>CBDDDZ010000005.1:1065000-3112756 GCA_965226795.1 Candidatus Latescibacterota bacterium | reverse complement strand
ATCGGATTTGGTGACTTTCTGATCTTTGCGGCAGCGTTCGGCAAAGATGCGTAATACCAGCTACAAAAGCGGCCCGGCCATGTCCGACATTGACGCAAACCTAAATTACAGGAGCCTGACCCCATGAAACCCCCCGTTCTTCATTCTGCCTTGTTCGCGTTGCTCGTTCTCTTGCTCTCGCCGATGGCGGTCGCCTACCTGCCTTGCCTGCCTGCCTGTTGCAGACAGGCGGAGCAGGCAGGTGCTTCGCCCTCGCCGGCGGATAGCGTGCATTTCTCCTGCCAGCTTGTTTATCACGAGCAGTTAGAGCGCGATCAGCCCCACCCTGCCGCCAAGCGGCTGGCGGAATTGAACGTCGGCGAACCGCGCACGGTCCGGCTGATCTACTTTTTACCCAATGACCGCCCGTTTCGCGCCGAGGTGGTTGATTCGATGAAAACCGGGATTCGCGAGGTTCAAAGTTTCTATGCCGAGCAGATGGCGGCACATGGACACGGCAACAAAACTTTTCAGATAGAAACCGATGACCAGGGTGAACTGATCGTTCACCGTGTGGATGGTGGCAGCATTGGACAGATGTTTGATCTTCAGGCAAACGTTTACTTAATCGTCCACGACTCTCCTATTACTGCGGTGAGCGGTAGTGCATCCCGGTTTGGGAAAAATGGTGGACAGGCGATTATTTTTGATGGATGGAATTGGTTTGCAGCGTCCCATGAACTTGGACATGCCTTCGGCTTGCATCACGATTTCCGTGATAATACGTACATCCTGTCGTATGGAAGACGCAATCGCTCATCTGCTCAGTTATCTGCGTGCGCTGCCGAGTTTTTGGCCGTGCATCCCTACTTCAATTCCGAGATCCCAATTGAAGAGGGACCGCCGCCAACCATTAAACTCATTTCGTCGGCTGAATATGCAGCAGGGTCAAACAGCGTAACCGTCTAACTGAAAGTCAGCGATTCAGAGGGACTTCATCAAGTGCTTCTATTCGGTAGAACACCACAAGTGTTACACCCCGCCTACGGAGGTACGGAATTTATCACGTGTCGTGGATTGACGGATGAAACAGATACAATCGTTGAATTTGACTATGACGGCGTTATTCCGTCTTCTGGCCGTACGAGTCTTTCCAATCCTGCCTTGCATCAGATTCATGTTGAGGCCGTCGATATGGCTGGGAATGTGAGCGAGGCGTCGTTTGTCTTTGCGGAAACATCGCTACAGCATATCGCCACGCTTGAAGGACATACGGCTTCGGTCCATTCTGTGGCGTTTTCACCCGACGGGATAACCCTCGCCTCCGGGGGAGGTGATGGCACAGTCAAGCTATGGAACGCTTCAACAAGAGACCATATCGCCACACTTGAGGAGCATACGGCTCGAGTCAATTCTCTGTCGTTTTCGCCCGATGGGACAACCCTCGCTTCCGGGTCTTATGATGGCACGGTGAAACTGTGGAACGTTTTGACAAAAGAAAATATCGCTACCCTCTCTGGACACAATGCTGTCACTTCAGTGGCATTTTCGCCCGATGGCGCAACCCTTGCTTCGGTCGATTATATCTACGTGCTCAAACTGTGGGATGTTGCAACACGAACAAATATCGCCACCCTGGAGAATGCGAGTGCCCGTTCGGTGGCGTTTTCATCCGATGGAATGACCCTCGCTTCGCCAGGAGACTATTATAACCTCAATGCCATCAAGCTCTTTGACGTGGGGACAAGAACACATATCGCCACTCTTGAGAGGCAATTCACGAACAACGCTTGGATTGGACACAAGGATTGGGTCTTCGCGGTGGCATTTGCGCCCGATGGGACAATGCTCGCTTCCGGGTCACAGGATAAAACGGTCCAGCTCTGGAATGTAGCGACAAGAGAACATATCGCCATCTTTTCCGGGCATACGGCTTGGGTCGCTTCAGTGGCGTTTTCACCCGATGGGACCACCCTCGCTTCCGCGTCAGGGGATAACAAGATCAAGCTATGGGACACGTCTGAGTGGGCGGGGCCTGGTCAAGCCTTGACCGACTTCAACGGCGACGGCCGGACTGATTTCGTCGACTTCTTCCTCTTCGCCGACGCGTACGGCGGCACGGACCCTCGATTTGACCTGGATGGCAACGGCACGGTGGATTTCGCCGACTTCTTCAGGTTTGTCGATGCCTTCGGCGCGTAGTGTTTTGTCCCGAAAATAGATTACCGTAATTCGCCCGACTCGCAACGCGCGTGCACCCTGAGCCGCTCCCTGAGCTTGTCGAAGGGTCGGCGAACGGCATCAAAGAGCGCTTGACAGGTAGCGAAACGCGAGCAACGAACGCAACGCCGCCAAACGGGATGAATGGTTGAAAGAATCGTGACATATTTCTGGGACAGGAGACCAGATTGAGGTCCAATTCAATTTTGCTCGACCGCGTGCGGTGGTGCAGGGTGTTTTCGCGCAGAGACGGGCAACCATTCGCGATAGTCAACAGGAAGGTTGAAGATGTATTGGAGAAGAAGCCTGTTGTTTTTTCTCGTTCTTACGCCGCTGAATTTTATTGGTCAAGCCGTTGCCGGCCCGAATGCGAATGCGGCACTTTCCCTCGATCTGATTGCCGACGGCGGTGCGGGCAACGGGTTGGATGACGGCGTCATCTCGGGCACAGTTACCGGAACGGGAAACACCATCGCCATCGAGGTATTCGCCACGGGCGTGAGAACGTCTCTGGTCGGCGTTGTCCTCAGATTCGACTTCGATACTTCGCTTCTGGCCTTCGTCAAAGCCGGGAACAGCGCGTTCCCACTAACGTTTCCTGAAGCTTCCGCGGGCGCCAACTTCGCAACCCGAACGCCGGTCACGTTGGCCCCTTCCGGTTTTCTGGCGCGCGCCGAGTTTGGAACGGTTGCGGACGTCGCGGGGCGGGAGTTTTCCATCGGTATTGCGATGGTTACGCTCGCCGAAACCACCACGTTGAGGGACGTGCTCACAACAACGAATGTGATCACGTTCAATACCTCCCCTTCTCCGGACTTCGACGGCGACGGGACGGTTGGTTTTAACGACTTTCTGCTCCTTGCGGGACAATTCGGGAAACAACGGGGCGACACGGGGTTTGACGCACGTTTCGATCTGGATGGCGACGGGGCGATTGGATTTTCCGATTTTCTGATCTTCGCGCAGAACTTCGGCAAGGAGGTTTCGTCTCCCGGCGGCCGTAGCCCGGACCTGGTCGTCGACGCTCCCACGGTGAGCGATCGAAACCTGACGGCCGGTCAGGCCTTCGCCCTGAGCGTGACGGTGCGCAACCGGGGCGACGGTCAGGCGGCCTCGACAACGCTGCGCTATTACCGCTCATTGGACGCGACGATTTCGACGAGTGACGCGCCGGTGGGCACGGACGTTATAGGGAGCGTTACGGCTTCCGGGGCCGTCCATCGCTCGATCGACTTGGCGTCTCCATCAAGGGCCGGAACCTACTACTACGGGGCCTGCGTCGAGCCGGTGTCCGGAGAATCCGATACCGGCAACAATTGCTCGGGTTCCGTGGCGGTTACGGTCGCGCCAAGGGCTTCACCTGCGGGCGCGTCGAAGCTCTACTGGACGGATTGGGGTACGGACAAGATACAGCGGGCCAACCTGGATGGCTCGGGTGTGGAAGACCTGGTCGTGGGCGGTGGGCTGGATGGTCCGGATGGGTTGGTCCTGGACGTGGCCGGCGGGAAGATGTACTGGACGGACGCGGGCGCGGCCAGGATTCAGCGGGCAGGCCTCGATGGCTCCAGTGTTGAAAATCTGGTCACCGGCCTGGGAATACCATACGGCCTCGCTCTGGATGTATCCGCTGGAAAGATGTACTGGACGGACCGGCAGTCCAGCAGGATTCAGCGGTCCGACCTCGACGGCGCCAACGTTGAAGATCTGATTACGAGTGGCCTTGTGTTTCCCGGGGAATTGGTCCTGGACGTGCAAGGTGGGAAGATGTACTGGACGAACCCGGGATCCCACAAGATACAGCGGGCTAACTTTGATGGTTCGCAGGTGGAGGATCTTGTTACGAGCGGCCTTGGCAGTCCCACCGGGCTGGCCGTTGACGTGTCGGGAGGGAAGATGTACTGGACGGACCGGCGCACGGATAAGATCCAGCGTGCGAACCTTGATGGTTCGCGGGTGGAGGATCTTGTTACCAGCGGCCTGGATAAACCCAATGGCCTGGCGTTGGATGTGACTGGAGGGAAGATGTACTGGGCAGACGCCGGTGCGAACAAGATACAGCGAGCCAACCTCGACGGATCCAACGTCGAAGACCTCCTCACGGGCGCCGACGGACTGGTCGATCCATCGGGCGTGGTGGTGAGTGGCGCGACGTCTCCCTTCCGTATCGAGATCGTCTTCCTGGAAAGCGCCTCCGGCGACGGATTCAACGCGTCTCAGAAGGAATTATTCCACGAGGCCGCCGCACGTTGGATGTCCATTATTACCGGAGACATTTCGGACATCGACTTCTCGGATAATCCGGTCGACGAGTGGGACGACGATTTGAAGGCGCGGATACGCGTCAACGACTTTGTAGACGATTTGCGGATTTTCGTGGGTATTGGCGAGATTGACGGCGCCCGCGGTACCCTCGGGCGAGGCGGAACGCGCATTGTCAAAAGAAATCGAATTCAGGGCACCCTGGTTACGAAGATCGGAACCATAGCAATCGATTCAGCCGACCTGGAGTGGATGTCCGACACCTTTCTGCTAGATGTTATTCTCCATGAGATGGGGCACGTTCTCGGGTTCGGGACGTTCTGGGAAACACTGAACCTGGTCCTCGGCGTCAGTGATATGTACTTCATCGGGCCACTGGCAATTCGAGCGTTTGACGATGCGGGAGGCCGGAACTACGACGGCCCGAAGGTACCCGTAGAGAGCGGCAGCGGTCATTGGAGGGGATCTGTGTTTGGCGACGAACTGATGACCGCGTCGATCAGGCCGGATGTCGACGAGTCCCTTCCTCTAAGCGCGATTACGATCCAGTCCCTGGCCGACCTCGGCTACGAGGTCGACGTTAGCCGGGCCGATGAGTACCGCCTGCCCGCCCCGGTAAGCGCGAAGCCCGTTGCCGAACATGCCCTGTACTGGGGTGATTGTATCGCAGACGGACCGATCTACGTGGTGGATGAGAACGGTCGCGTCATTGGCATTATCGAAGAATAAGATAGAGTTGCACGGAAACGCCGAACGTATGCCGTACCTCGTCTTTGGCGGGACCGGCGGCAAAGGAGGATCACCATATGAAGCCAATTCTGCATGGCGCCACGCTTGCGTTTCTCGCTGTCTTGCTCACGCCGCTGTCCGTCGGCCATGCATCTCCCCCGCCGGCGGATAGCGTGCATTTTTGCCAGCTAATCGATCCCGAGCAGTGGGAGCGCGATAGCGGCCCTGCCGCCAAGCGGCTGGCAGATTTGAACGTTGGCGAACTCCGTACCGTGCGGCTGATCTACTTCTTGCCCAACGACCGTCCGTATCGTGCTGACGTGGTTCAGAATATGAAGACTCAGATTCTCGAGATTCAAACCTTCTATGCTGAGCAGATGGCCGTACATGGACACGGAAACAAGACTTTCCAGATTGAAACCGATGCCCAAGGCGAGCCGCTGGTTCATCGCGTCGATGGGCAACACCCTGCGAGTTCTTACGAGGGTGCTAGTACTAGCGAGATTCAACAAGTGTTTGATGTCGATGCGAACATTTATTTCATCATCTTTGACATTGGTAGAGAGACATTGGGTCGTGCCTTAGGACTAGCAACCCAATCGACGAAAAACGGCGGATACGCGTTGGTTCCTGATGAAGTCAGCTTCATAACGGCGGCCCATGAACTTGGACACACTTTTGGATTGTATCACGATTTCAGGGATAAGGCGTACATGATGTCGTATGGCCGGGAACGTCATCAGTTGTCTGCGTGCGCTGCCGAATTTTTGGCCGTACATACCTATTTCAATCCTGATAGCCCGATTGAAAGAATATCGCCGCCAACCATCGAACTCATTTCGCCGACTGAATATCCAGCAGGTTCCGAGAGCGTGTCCGTCCAACTGAGAGTCAGCGATTCAGATGGGCTTCATCAGGTGATCCCATTCGTTTTGACAAAGAATGTTTTCTTTGGTGCCAATTTTCCTGAAGTAAAGGCGTGTTATGGATTGGGGAGTAAAACGGATACCGTCGTTGTTTTCGATTATGACGGCGATATTTCGTCTGATGACTATACGAGTTTTGCCAGCACGCCCAGTCATAATCTTAGAGCCATGGTCGTTGATACGGATGGGAATCAGACATGGATCTCTTTTACCCTTACGGAAGCTTCGTCATACCATATCGCCACGCTTGAGGGGCATACGAATGATGTCCGATCTGTGGCGTTTTCGCCCGATGGAACGATCCTTGCTTCCGGCTCTGATGATGGCACGGCCAGGCTGTGGGATGTGGCGACAAGAGCACGTATTGGCACGCTTGAGGATGGGGGGCGTGTCCAATCTGTGGCGTTTTCGCCCGATGGAACAACCCTCGCTTCAGGGTCAGAGAATGCCACAGTCAAACTGTGGGACGTGGCGACAAGTACAAGCATTGGCACGCTTCAGGATAGGGGGGGCGTCCAATCTGTGGCGTTTTCGCCCAATGGAACAACCCTCGCTTCAGGGTCAAGAGGTAGCACGGTCAGACTGTGGGACGTGGCGACAAGAACAAATATCAACACCCTCACGTATTCTATGAATCCTACAGTCTGGGATGTGGCGTTTTCGCCCGATGGGGCAACCCTCGCTTCCGGGGCAACTGATAGCGCGATCAAGCTGTGGGACGTGGCTACAGGAGCAGATATCGCCACCCTCGAGCATACATCTTGGGTCAGTTCTGTGGCATTTTCGCCCAACGGGACGCTGCTCGCTTCTGCGGCAGGGACTCGGGTCAGGCTGTGGGATGTGGCGACAAGAACAAATATCAACACCCTTGAAGGGCATACGTTTGGGGTCTGGGATGTGGCGTTTTCGCCCGATGGGGCAACCCTCGCTTCCGGGTCAGGGGATGGAACGATCAGACTGTGGGACGTTTTGACAGGAAAAGAGCTCGCTGTATTCCCTTCTGGGGCCCCTTCTGTGGCGTTTTCGCCCGATGGGACGATGCTTGCCTCCGGGTCTTATGATAACACGGTTGAGCTGTGGGATACGTCTGAGTGGGCGCAGCCCCGTCTTCACGGGCTGGTGAAAAGCTCCGGCGATAACCAGCAAGCTACGCCCGATGCCGCGTTGGCAAATTCCCTGATTGTTGAAGCGAGAGATCAGTACGGTAATCCCTTACCAGATGCTCGAATCACGTTTACGGTCACAGCCGGTGATGGAAAGCTGAACGGGAAGTTCACGATTGAGCACGCAACCACCGATGCCGATGGCCGGGCAGAGCGGACGCTTACCCTTGGTCCCTATGCGGGAACAAACACCGTTGGGGTATCTGTCCCCGGGCGTGAGTTGGTGACGTTTAATGCGATGGGAGTTGGAACGCCTACCGTGTCCAATATGGACGGTGATTATCGGACATGGCATTTACCCGATGGCGCAATCGCACGCCTGGGTAAAGGAAGCCTTGGTGAAGGAGACAGAGCGGTCGCGTTGTCGTCTGATCGTCGACACCTTGCTGTGGCAAGTAGCATTGGCGTGTGGCTTTACGATGTGACGACAGGCCGTGAACTCGCGCTGCTACCCACGGCTAATGTCCAATCTGTGGCATTTTCCCCCGATGGGATGAAACTTGCTTCCTATGGGGCGGAGGGCATCACGCTATGGGACGTGGCGACAGGCGAAAATATCGCCACCTTTGAAGGGTGGAACCCTGTGTTTTCCCCCGATGGGACGATGCTCGCTTCCGGGTCAAGAAGCACGGTCAAGCTATGGGACGTGGCGACAGGCGCAAATATCGCCACCCTCTCCGGGCATACGAAAAATGCCGTTTCTGTGTCGTTTTCGCCTGACGGGACAATCCTTGCCTCCGGGTCTTATGATAACACGGTCAGGCTGTGGGACGTGGCGACGCGCACAAGTATCGCCATCCTTGAGGGACATGGTTATTATGTCCGGTCTGTGACATTTTCACCCGATGGGACCATCCTCGCATCCGGATCAGACAGCGAGGTTAAGCTGTGGGATGTAGCGACAAGAGCAAATGTCGCCACCCTTAACGGAGGCAATGTAGTGGCGTTTTCGCCCGATGGGACCACCCTCGCTTCCGGGTCAAGCGGCACGGTCAAGCTATGGGACGTGGCGACAGGCGCAAATATCGCCACCCTTGAGGGGCATACGGATCAGGTCTATTCGGTCTCGTTTTCACCCGATGGGATCACACTCGCTTCCGGAGGGGCTGATAACAAAGTCGGGCTGTGGGATGTGGCGACGGGAAGTGTCGCCATCCTCTCCGGGCATACGGATGAGGTCTATTCTGTGGCGTTTTCACCCGATGGGATCACACTCGCTTCCGGAGGGGCTGATAACAAGGTCAAGCTGTGGGATGTGGCGACGGGAAATGTCGCCATCCTCTCCGGGCATACGGGTGATATCTATTCTGTGGCGATTTCACCCGATGGGACCATCCTCGCTTCCGGGGCGTTGAATGACTTCGGCAGGCTGTGGGACGTGGCGATGGGTACGGAGATCGCCACCCTCGGCCCTAGTGCCTTTTCGGTCTCGTTTTCACCCGACGGGACCATCCTCGCTTCCGGGCATACGGATAGAACGATCAAGCTGTGGGACGGGGCGACGGGCACACAGATCAACACGCTTGAGGGGGGGCATACGGATTGGGTCCGTACTGTGGCGTTTTCACCCGATGGAACGATGCTCGCTTCCGGCTCTGATGATGGCACGGCTAGGCTGTGGGACGTGGCGACGAAGACAAATATCGCCACCCTCTCCGGGCATACGAATCAGGTCAATTCGGTGTCGTTTTTACCCGATGGGACGATGCTCGCTTCAGGATCACGGGATAACACGGTCAAACTGTGGGACATGGCGACAAAAGCACATATCGCCACCCTCTCCGGGCATACGTATCAGGTCAATTCGGTGTCGTTTTCGCCCGATGGAACGATCCTTGCTTCCGGCTCTGATGATGGCACGGCCAGGCTGTGGGACGTGGCGATGAAAACGAATATAGCCACCCTCTCCGGGCATGGGAGTAGGGTCAATGTCAATTCGGTGGCGTTTTCACCCGATGCGGCCACCCTCGCTTCAGGCTCTGATGATGGCACGATTCTGCTGTGGGATATGTCGCCGTGGACGGCATCTGGCCAAGCCTCGACCGATTTCAACGGTGATGGCAAGACCGATTTCGTTGACTTCTTCCTCTTTGCCGATGCGTACGGCGGCACGGACGCCCGCTTCGACCTCGACGGCAACGGCACGGTGGATTTCGCCGATTTCTTCCGGTTTGTAGATGCGTTCGGTTCGTAGGCACAAGCTCACACTGCTGTGTTCGATCGGCCGGGCGCAGCGGTGCAAAGAAAAGAATCCACATAACACTCAGCCTTCAATCCAAAGGAGAATCTCAGGTGAAAAAGTGGCGGTTGTTCAATCTCGTCCTCTTGTTGGTTGCGGTCCTGTTTGTGCAGGCAAGCCTCGCACAGACCGCCCCTGGAGGGCATACGTTGAATCTACCCGAAGGTGCAAAAGCGCGCCTGGGAAAAGGCTGGATAAGCGAAATCGCGTATTCTCCGGATGGAACACGTCTTGCCGTTGGAAGTGCCCCCGGTATTTGGCTCTACGATACACAGACGGGTGAAGAACTCTCCCTGCTCACCGGGCATACGTCTTGGGTCAGGAGCGTATCGTTTAGTCCGGATGGACAGACCCTGGCAAGCGGGAGTGATGGCGGTACGGTTCTGTTGTGGGATATGTAGCCGTATGTCACATCTCAACCTCCAACTCCCGACTTCGACGGCGACGGGACCGTCGGTTTTGCCGACTTCGTCCGGTTTGCCGCCGCATTCGGGCGAAGTCAAGGCGATGCTGGATACGATGCGCGGTACGATCTGGACGAAAACGGCACGATCGGGTTCAGCGACTTTCTGATCTTTGCCGGCGCGTTTGGGAACTGAGAATCGTGTCAAAGACTTGGCTGCGGGCCGCGTACCAATCGTATACGGGATCCAATGAAATTAGCAAACGACCCTGCCTGAGAAATGGCGAGTTCCGTGGTGTGCTGCAAGCGCCAACGGCGGCGTCAGGGAACCCATGGGTTCAAGTCAAATTACACGGGGATAGCCATATGAATCGACCATTTCTTCAGTCCATCATTCTCGCGTTACTCTTTCCTGTACTCTCTCCGGGGGCAATAGCCCATGTCTACCTCCCGTCGGTCGAAGAGCAGTCGCACGCCGATCACCCCCACCCTGCAGACAAGAGGGCGGCGGATCTGAATGTAGGCGAACCGCGCACCGTGCGGATGATCTACTTCCTGCCCAACGGCCGGACATATCGTTCCGATCTGGTTGATTCGATGAAGGTCAGGATTCGCCAGGTTCAGACCCTTTTTTCCGAGCAGATGCAGGGACATGGCTACGGCGACAAGACCTTCGCCTTCAAAACCGATGCTCAGGGGGGGCCGCTGGTGCATCGCGTGGATGGACAACACCCCGACAGTCACTACTCCAATAGCGTCCACCGTGTGTGGGATGAGCTTGGGCAGACCTACGATCTGGATGCGAACATCTATTTCATCGTCCGGGACACAAGCCCGGGTGGTCCTGCGGGAATCGGAGGCCGACGGGGAAAGAATGGTGGCTATGCGGTGGTCCAAAGCACGCCGATTGCCAGTCCGGACTCCTGGGAGCTGGTGGTCCATGAAATGGGACACGCCTTCGGCTTGCGCCACGATGACCGCAACAGTGCGTACTTCATGTCCGAGACTTTCGTCGCCTGGGATCGGCTCTCCGCGTGCGCTGCCGAATTCCTGTCCGTGCATCCCTACTTCAATGCCGAAACCTCGACTGAAGAGGGGGCGCCGCCCACCATCGAACTCCTTTCGTCGACTCGATATCCAGCCGGCTCCGAAAGCGTCACCATCCAACTCCAGGTCAGGGATCCGCAAGGAGTTCACCAGGTGATCCTTTTCGTTTCGCAGTTTCCCGATGTTGAGGTGAAGGCATGTCTGGGAGTGGGGAACCAGACAGACGCCGTCGTCGAGTTCGAGTACGACGGGGTGATTCCTTCCGATCCCTCGACAAGCCTTTCCAACCCGACCGGGCATCCGATCCTGGTCGAGGCCGTTGACGCCGATGGGAATGTGCACCGGGAGACGTACGGCCTCGAGCAGATTTCGTCATACCGAATAGCTACCCTTGAGGGGCATACGGACGTGGTCGGATCGGTGGTGTTCTCGTCTGACGGGACCCGGCTCGTCTCCGGATCCCGGGATGCCACGGCCAGACTCTGGGATGTCGCCACCGAGCAACGGATCTCCACCTTTACCAGGGGTACGGATAGCGGAGTCTCTTCCGTGGCACTCTCGCCGGATGGGAAGGTCCTCGCCTATGCCGCGTACCGACTCAGCTTGTGGAGTGTCGCTACGGGGCAACAGATCGCCCCTCTCGCGGGGGATCAACCTGCTGCGGTGTCGTTTTCACCCGACGGGAAGACCCTCGCGGTAGGCACATGGAACAGCACGATCGAGCTGTGGGACGTGACGACCCGACAACGCATCGCCACCCTCCGGGGGCACACGGGTGCGGTCGCTTCCGTGGCCTTTTCCCGCGATGGGACGCTCGCCTCCGGATCCTTTGACAAGACGGTCAGGTTGTGGAACGTGCGGACCCGGCAACAGACTGCCAACTTCGAGAGACATGCGAATGCTGTCACTTCCGTGGCTTTTTCGCCCGACGGGACCCGCCTCGCATCCGCATCCTCAGATGGTTCGATCAGGCTGTGGGACACAGCGACCCGGACCGAAATCGCCGAGCTCCTCCAGGGCTCGTTCGGGCTCCAATCGGTGTCGTTCTCGCCGGATGGGTCACTGCTCGCTTCCGGCGACAACACGGGCACGATACTCCTGTGGGACCTGGTGCTGCAGGAACCGATCGCCTCGCTCGGAAGTGCCTCGGGGGTCTACTCGGTATCGATTTCACCAGACGGCGAGATCCTCGCCTCCGGGCAATGGGACGGCACCGTCAACCTGTGGGACATCACCGAGTGGACGGGGCCGCGTCCGCGTCCTACCGAGGTGGTGATCATCTCCGGCGACAACCAGCAGGCCGCACCCGGAGCCACCCTTGCCCAGCCCCTCCTTGTGGAAGTGCGGGATCAGTTCGGCAATCCCCTGCCCGGAGCGGCCGTCACCTTCACGGTTACAGCCGGCGACGGCAAGCTCAGTGAGCGATACGCAATCGAGGAGGCCACCACGGATGCCAACGGCCGCGCCGAGCGTTCGCTTACCCTTGGTCCCGATCCCGGCACCAACACCGTCGGGATCTCTCTGGGCCGGCGTGAGTTGGCGACCTTCCACGCCGAGAGCGTAGGCGCGTCCGTGGTCGACATGGGAGGGGACTTTCAGACCTGGCATCTGCCCGCCGGCGCCATCCGCCTTGGAAAGGGGGTCCTGGGGGAAGGGGACCGGGCGGTGGCGTTTTTCCCGGATGATCAACGTCTTGCCGTGGCCACCGGCATCGGCGTCGTGCTGTACGAGGTGGCCACGTCCCGTGCCCAGGCCCTGCTGCCGACGGCCAGTCCCGTTTATTCGGTGGCGATCTCGCCGGACGGCGCTACCGTCGCTGCGGGACTGGGTAACGGCGGGGTCGAGCTGTGGGAGATGGAGAGGGGCACGTCGATCGGCACGCTGGAGCACTCGCGGATTTGGGTTACTGCGGTGGCGTTCTCGCCGGATGGGAGAAGCCTCGCGGCCGGGTCGGAGGACCAGATCATCAAGGTGTGGGATGTAGAGACTCAAGCGCCAGTCGCCACCTGGGAGGTGGTGAAAAAGGGGAACGGAATACGCTCCACCCTGGTGGATTTTTCGCCCGATGGGACGATGCTCGTATCCGGGTTCGATGATGGGACGGTCCGGCTGTGGGACGTGCCGACACAAACGGAGGTTGCCACTCTCGAAGGGCATTCGGATGGGGTCGAAGCGGTGGCGTTCTCCCCAGATGGGCAAATGGTTGCATCCGGGTCCTTTGACAAAACGGTCCGCCTGTGGGACGTGGCGAGCCGACGACAGATCGCCAGCCTCGGAGGACACAACTGGTGGGTTGAAGTGGTGGCGTTCTCCCCAGATGGGCGAACCCTCGCCTCCGGGTCGAGCGACCGGACTGCCATACTGTGGGACGTGGCGAGCCGACGACAGATCGCCACGTTCGAGGAGCATACCAAAGGCGTCTTTTCGTTGGCGTTTTCCCTCGATGGGCAAACCCTGGCGTCCGGGTCGAAGGACGGCACGGTGCTGCTGCGGGATCTGGAGACGAGCAATGCCGCAGCCCTCACCGGGCATCTGCCCGTCTTCTCGATGTCTATGTCGCCCGATGGGTCAACCCTCGCTTCCGGGGTGGGCGGGGAGATTCTGCTGTGGGACGTGGCGACCCGAGAACCGATCGCCGCCCTCAAAGGCGCGTTTACCGATGCTCCCGTCTCTCCGGTAGCGTTTTCGCCCGATGGAACGGTACTCGCATCCGGTGGATCCTTGAGGGCGGGAGGTTGGGGGATCGCGCTCTGGGACGTTGGGAAGCGAGAACAGATCGGGACTCTTCGGGCAGGGTCCGTCCATTCCGTGGAGTTCTCGCCCAATGGGAGAACCCTCGTCTCCGGGGCCTACGATAGGACGGCCAGGCTGTGGGACGTGGCGAGCCGGCAACAGATCGCTGTCCTGGAAGTGAGGGAAGCCGATGACGGCGTTTTTTCTGTGGCGTTTTCTCCTGATGGAACCACCTTGGCCACCGGTGGTGGGGGGATAGATGAGTCTACTGGCATCAGACTGTGGGACATAGGTACCAGGCAACAGATTGCCACCCTTCAAGGGCATGGGTGGGGTAGAATCGATGCGTTGGCGTTTTCCCCCGATGGAACCATCCTGGCTTCCGGAGGTGGAAGCCACGAAGGAACGATCCGACTGTGGGACATGGACAGCAGGCAACAGATCGCCACCCTTCAAGAGCCTGTGGTTGGTCCTTCCGGCCGTGTCGTTGGTGTGAGCTCTCTGGCCTTTTCTCCGGATGGGACCATCCTGGCCTCGGGGGAGCGGGGCAGCGGCACGGTCAAGCTCTGGGAGATGGCGACCCGAGAGCAAACCGCCACCCTGGGGGGGCATTCGGAGTGGGTCCATTCCTTGGCGTTCTCGCCCGACGGCGGCACGCTTGCCTCCGGGTCACGGGATGGCACAATGGTGCTGTGGGATCTGCAGCGTGTCCAGCTCCGGCCGCATACACTGACCAAGGTCTCCGACGTCGAGCAGCAAGGGCCGGCCGGTGGCATCTTGGGCGACCCCTTCGTCGTTCGGGTGCTGGATCAGAACGGTGCCCCGGTCGTCGGTACAACCGTCACTTTTTCCGTTACCGCCGGCGGGGGGACGCTGTCTGTAACCACGGCCACCACGGATGAGAACGGCCGCGCTGCTACGACTCTGACCCTTGGAAGCCAACCTGGTACGAACACCGTCGCCGCAACGGCGGCCGACCTCGAGCCGGTGGCCTTTACCGCCACCGCCAGGGCCGCGTCCGACTTCGATGGCGACGGGACCGTCGGCTTTGGGGATTTTGTGCAGTTTGCGGCAAACTTCGGCTTGAGCCAGGGCGACGAGGGATATGACGCTCGATTCGACCTGGATGGTAACGGCGCGATCGGGTTCAGCGACTTTCTGATCTTTGCGAGCGCCTTTGGGAAAAGCACCTCCTGAAACGAAAAATTCGCAGTATGCTGGTTCGATAGCGTTTGTAAATGCATGTTGGACGCAGCCGTGCAACATGCCTATAACTGTGGCATCGTAGCGCGGATATACTCGTAGATCCCGAGATCGAGAGTTTAGGATATCCGTTTTTAGAAAGCAGGTACCGAAATGAGACCTTACGTTCTTCTTGCCTTCCTGTTCATGTTGATCGGCCTCCTCCTCTCCCCCCTGTCGGCCGCCCACGCATCGTCTCCGCCGGCGGACAGCGTGCATTTCTGCGTGCCGTTCGATTACGAACAGTGGCGCAGGGACCACCCCCGCCCCGCAGCCAAGCGGCCGACGGATTTGAACGTGGGGGAAACCCGCGCGGTGCGGATGATCTACTTTTTGCCGAATGACCGCCCGTATCGCGCCGAAGTGGTCGATTCGATGAAAGTCAGGATTCGCCGGATTCAGACCTTCTATGCCGAGCAGATGCAGGCGTACGGCTACGGGGACAAGACCTTCCATGTTGAAACCGATGCCCAGGGCGATCGGCTGGTACATCGCGTGGACGGGCAACATCCCGATAGCCACTATCTTAAAGACGCATCTGCTACTGTGCTTAACGAGATTGAAGAGGTGTTTGATCTCGAAGCGAACATTTACCTCATCGTCTTTGACAATAGTACAGATTACATTGGGCGGGGTGGCATCCGTACCGGCGGGATTGGTGGTCGCTTGGGGAAAAGTGGGGGGTTTGCGTTGATGGCTTCTGAACCTACGAATTCAGGTTCAGCTGAAATTTCAGCTGAAATCATCCATGCAACAGCGCATGAACTTGGGCATGCCTTTGGATTATATCACGATTTTAATAGTCATACGTACCTCATGTCGTATGGGGGATTGGGACTGAGTCAATCTCGATTATCTGCGTGCCATTCCGAATTTTTAGCCGTACATCCCTACTTCAATCCCGACGTTGAAGCGCAAGCAGCGCTCCCGCCAACGATCGAACTCATTTCGCCGCTTACCTATCCAGCTGGTTCCAGCAGCGTTGCGGTCCAACTCGAACTGAGTGATTCGGAGGGACTTCATCAAGTGTTCCTGGTTATTTACCTGCATGGTTCTGAAGTGTGGGGATGCCGTGGATTGGCGCAAAAGAAAGATGCCGTCGTCGAATTTGCTTACGATGGCTATAGCGGAGCGAGCGCCGATCATGGCGACGCAACGGGACTTTCCGATTTCGACAGACATCCAATTACCGTCATGGTGGTCGATACTGAAGGGAATCTTCACGAGGAGCATTTTGAACTATCTGAGCAGATAGGACACGGTGAAAAAACACTGGAGTATATTTCAGGCGATAATCAGCGGGGATCGACCGAAGCTCAATTGGCTCATCCATTGGCCGTTGAAGTAAGAGATCAGAACAATATTCCCTTACAAGGTGTTCAGGTCAGGTTCGTCGTCATTGCCGGAGAGGGGAAACTCAGTGGGCGGTTCGCTGTTGAGAACGCAACGACCGGTGCCAACGGCCGGGCAGAGACGACGCTCACGCCTGGCCCGGGAACCAACATTGTCAAAGCAACCGCCGAAGGAATTGAGCAGTTTGTGGTTTTTAACGCAACAGGAATCGGAGCGCCTACCTCGTCAATAATGGACGGTGATTATCGGACGTGGCATGTACCCGACAACGCGACTGTCCGCCTTGGAAAAGGAAGCATTGGTGAAAGTGATAGAGCGGTTGCCTTTTCGCCTGATGGGCAACGCCTTGCTGTAGCCAGTACCATTGGCGTATGGATCTATGACGTGGCGTCGTCTCGCGAACTCGCGCTACTACCCACAGCAGATGTCCATTCCGTGGCGTTTTCGCCCGATGGCACCCATCTGGCTTCCGTCGGAGGCTGGCGTGGTCAGGAGGTCATGCTGTGGGACATTGAAACGCAAATACCGATCACCTCCATCTCCGGGCATAGACTCTGGGTCAGTTCTGTGGCATTTTCACCCGATGGGACCATTGCTTTCAGGTCACGTGATGAAGCGGTTGTCCTGTGGGACGTCGAAACTGGCAATGTCGCTACCCTGGAAGAGAGATCCGGGCGAGAAAGTAGGTCGCTTTTACCCCTCTCTGTGGCGTTTTCACCCGATGGGACGACGCTCGCGTCCGGGGCCAGCGATGGGATAGTCAGGCTGTGGGACGTCGAGACGCAAACATCTATCGCTACCCTCTCCGGGCATAAAATTTTTGTCAGTTCGGTGGCGTTTTCGCAGGATGGGAAGATGCTCGCTTCCGGGTCCGGCGATGAAACGGTCAAGCTGTGGGACGTCGAGACGCGGACACTGATCGCTACCCTTTCCGGGCATACACGTTGGATCACTTGCGTGGCGTTTTCGCGCGATGGGATACTTGCTTCCGGATCACAAGGTGGAACGATCAAACTGTGGGACGTGGCGACCCGGGATCTGATCGCCACCCTGGAAGGGCATACCTCCGGGATCAGGTCTGTGTCATTTTCGGCGGACGGCAGGACTCTCGCTACCGGGTCGCGTGATGGAACGGTCAAGCTGTGGGACGTCGAGACCGAAGATGTCTCCTTCTCCCTTTCCGGGCATACGTATCTGCCGCCTGTTCAGTCTGTGTCGTATTCAGCGGACGGCAGGACTCTCGCTACCGGGTCAAGTGATGGAACGGTCAAGCTGTGGGACGTTGAATCGGGACGAAATATCGACAGATTCGCGGCTTACAGTCCATCGAATTTGGTTACGGCTGTATCGTTTTCGCGTGATGGGACGATGCTCGCTTCCATGGCAGGTTCAACGATCAAACTCTGGGACGTGACGACTCGGGAACTGTTCGCCACTCTCGAAGGGGGGCATGGTTGTTGGATCACTTCCCTGTCTTTTTCGCCCGATGGCACTCTCGCCTCGGGAAGTAATCTTGACGCTATTTTGTGGGACACTAAGACGGGCACACAGATAGCCACTCCTCTTTCATCTTTTATCCATTCAGTATCGTTTTCCCCCGACGGCGCAATCCTCGCTATGGGATCGGATTTTGGAGTCGAGTTGTGGGACGTTGCAACGCAAACACGGATCGCCACTCTTTTCGAGAATGACAGGATCACTTCCGTGGCATTTTCGCTTGACGGCACCCTCGCTACTGCGGTATTTGGTCGCCCCGAGGTCAACCTGTGGGATGTCGCAACGCAAACACCGATCGTTACCCTTACAATTGCCTTTGGAAGGAATTGGACACCACCGTGGATCAATTCCTTGTCTTTTTCGCCTGACGGGACAAGTCTCGCTGGCGGGACAAGTTTCGCTGGCGGGACAAGTCTCGCTGGCGAGACAATTCGGCCTGTGGTCTATCTGTGGGACATGGGGAACCGAGAACTGGTCACCACCCTGAAGGGCCATTCGGATGCCGTACAGTCGGTGTCGTTTTCACCCGATGGGACGAAGCTTGCTTCGGGCTCTGAGGATGGCACCGTCCTGCTGTGGGACCTTTTGCCGTATACCACTCCTCACGCGCTGGAGATCATCTCCGGAGATGGCCAGCAGGGCGCGCCGGGGGAGGCGCTGGCTCATCCACTGGTCGTGGAAGTGCGTGATCAATACGGCAATCCACTGCCGAATGCGGCCGTCGCCTTCACGGTCGCGGCCGGCGAGGGCAAGCTCAGCGGCCGCTTCACGGTGGGGCATGATACAACCGACGCCGACGGCCGGGCCGAGCTGACCCTCATCCTGGGTCCTCATCCAGGGCCGAACGTGGTGAAGGTGTACCTCGGAATGCACGAACTGGCGGCGTTTACCGCGGATGGCGTCGGCGTCCCGGTGGTGGACATGGTGGGGGACTACCGGACATGGCATCTGCCCACGGCCGCGACGGCGCGTCTGGGCAAGGGCGCCATGGGAGAAGGGGACCGGGCAGTCGCCCTTTCTGCCGACGGCCGCTGTCTGGCCGTGGCCAGCGCCACCGGCGTGTGGCTGTATGAGGCCGCCACGTCCCGAGCCCTGGCGCTGCTGCCGAGTGAGAGTCCGGTCCAATCGGTGGCGTTCGCTCCGGACGGCACCCTCGCCTCTGGACTTGATAACGGACGGGTCGAGCTTTGGCGGGTCGAAAGCGGTGAGCGGATCGGCACGCTGAGGCATGCCGGTTGGGGCAGAGTCACTGCGGTGGTGTTTTCCCGTGATGGGAAGGCTATGGCCTCCGGGTCATGGGATCAGGTCATCAAGCTGTGGAATATCGAGACCAGGCGCGAGGTGGGCACCTGGGAAGTGCCGCGGGAGAGCGACTCTCTTTGGCCCCTCTCGGTGGCTTTTTCGCCGGACGGGACGAGGCTGGTGTCCGGATTTCAGGACGGCACGGTCCGGTTGTGGGACGTGGCGACCCAGACGGAGGTGGCCGCACTGGAAGGGCATACGGATCGAGTCACTTCAGTGTCGTTCTCGCCCGATGGCGCCACCCTGGCTTCGTCCGGAGGATGGGACGATCCCACGGTCCGGCTGTGGGACGCGGCTACACAAGCACAGGTCGCGACGCTGAGGGGGCATACCGGTGAGGTTCGTTCTGTGTCGTTTTCCTCTCCCGACGGCGCCACTCTGGCCTCGGGTTCATCGGACCGTACGGTGCGACTGTGGGAAGTAGCTACACACCAGGATGTGGCCACGTTTGAAGAGCATAGGGGTGGGGTCGGTTCGGTGTCGTTCTCGCCCGATGGGGGTACCCTCGTCTCCGGCGCCGCGGACGGCACGGTGCTGTTGAGGGAGTTAGAGACCGGGAATGCCGCCGGACTCTCCGGACACGCGTCCTTGTCCTCCATGGCGCTGTCGCCCGACGGCACGCTCTTGGCGTCGGGGTCAGTGGACGGCACGATCAGGCTATGGGACGCGGCAACTCGGAACCCGATCGCCACTCTTGAAGGACATAGGTCCAGGGTCGGTTCTGTGTCGTTTTCTTTCGACGGCGCCGTCCTGGCCTCCGGGTCATGGGACCGCACCGTCAGGCTATGGGACGTGAAGACCCGAGAACTGGTCGAGACTTTGGAAGGGCATACGAGTGGTGTCACTTCGGTTTCGTTTTCGCCCGATGGCGCCCTCCTGGCTTCGGCAGGGGGATGGAACGATGCCACGGTGAGACTGTGGGACATGGGTACTCGCGAGCCGATCGGCATCCTCGAAGGGCACATGAATGAAGTCCGCTCGGTGGCGTTTTCGCCTGATGGCGCCATTCTGGCTTCGGCAGGGGGCTATGAGGACAAGACGGTCAAGCTCTGGAACGTCGCCACGCGAGAACTCATAGCTTCACTGGAAGATCATACGGGTTCAGTAAATTCCGTGGTGTTTTCGCCCGATGGGAAGACCCTCGCTTCCGGGTCGTCAGATCGAATGGTCAGGCTGTGGGAAACGGCGACAAGAACCCCCATCTACTCTCTGGACAATCGGAGTTCCGTATATTCGTTGGCGTTTTCGTCTGACGGAGCGATGCTCGTTTCCGGTACCTGGGGTTCCGTCAAGCTGTGGGACGTGGAGACACAAGAACAGATAGGCGACCTGCAAGGGCATACGAGTTCGGTCCACTCAGTGGATATTTCACCTGACGGCGCCTCCCTCGCGTCCGGGTCAGATGACGGCACGATATTGCTGTGGGATATTGCGTCGCATCTCGAGCCTCGGACGCCTGATCCCGACTTTGATAGAGATGGAACCGTCGGTTTTACCGACTTCGTGCTGTTCGCGGCACAGTTCGGATTGAGTCAGGGCGACGAGGGGTACGACGCTCGTTTCGATCTGGATGGGAACGACGCGATAGGGTTCAGCGACTTTCTGATCTTTGCGAGCGCCTTTGGAAGAGAAGGGTGAAATTCGAAACAAGATTGAATGTATCCGCATTTGAGCTGCATTATTCACGAATCAATCATTTCCGCCTCCGCACAATGGCTTGTCGAGCCGTTCAGGAAGCGTGTGTGAAGGTGGGGCGCGCCGTCCTTCTTCCAGTGGGGGAGACGGCGGCGACTCGTGGCGTGCCTGGACACAGGATTCGTTTGATGTATGTGAGCAGACAAGAATGTCCGCTCCACCCTTTCAAGCGTTTGTTCGAGGGATCGCTTGAGCGCGTCAACCATCCGAGACAAAACGCCTGTGCTTGCTTCCACTTCCCGAAGCAGCAAGGTGCCACTGTCACCTGTGTGCCTGCCTGTCCTGCGGACGCAGGCAGGCTGGTCAGGACGCCCCCGTCGAAGGCGCCTTCCAACTTCTTGCCGCATCGACTTGCAAGAGAGACCCTGCCATGTTCATCTTGAACGTCCACAGTAGTTTCTTCCCGATTTATTGTTATATGGCTATTTGCGTAACCAAAATACAATGACTTGGGTAAGGAAACTCGCTGTTTTATGAATTTTTCAGATAACGGAAAGGAGGCCCCAAGAAAATGCGGGTGTAACATCAGCGGTGCAGGTCATTTACACCAGCCGGGATTGCAGTCAACGGAGTCATTTTACAAAGGAGCAGCTACCGTGAAACATCTGCCGAAATACATCGTTGTAAGCTTCATCGCGCTGACAACCGTAAATTTCCCCGCGCCTGTTCCGGGACAGACGACACTCGCCATCCGGGGCGGCTTGAGCCGGGCGACCATGAGCGGAGTCGAGGACGTGGACGAATCTGCATTGAAAGCGCGCACTGGCCTTTCACTGGGTGCGTCCGCGACCATCCCGATTCAGGACAACTTCAGCCTTCGACTCGACGGCGGCTACGTGCAGAAGGGGTACAGTGCCGGGAGCGAAGGGTTTGAGGCCAACCTTTTTCTCGACTACATCGAGCTTTCCGGCCTGGGGGCCGTCAATCTTACGCCGTCCGGAAGCCCGGCTTCGGTATATGCGCTCGCCGGACCGTCGTTGGCGTTCAATACCAGGTGTGAAGGCTCTGCTTCCATTAGCCTCGCCGGAGAAAGCGGCACGTTCTCAGATTCCTGCGGCGACGACGTCAGGGGTATTGATCTGGGGATTACGGCCGGGATTGGCGCGGAGATGGCGGTTTCCGAAAAGATGAGCCTCTCCGTAGACCTACGCTATACACTGGGTCTGCTCTCGATTGACAAGACCGGCGACGAGGACATCAAGAACCGAGACCTGATCCTTCAGGTCGGCGTCGGCTTTCCGATCGGACAATAAGAGGTGCGCTTACCGGGTCGGTAATGGCCAGGATATGGATCGTGCGAACGGATTTTCCGTTCGCACGATCTTCGCGGGCGGCATTCATACGAGCCGAGTAATCAAGAAAAATGGCGAACCGAAGAAAAGTACTCGAAGAAATGCGCGATATATGCGAGAGAAAGTGGCATCGCCGATCAACGCTGTTGCCACGCATTTCATTAAATCGCCCCGTATCGGTTGTTGTGTGTCTGGCCGCCCTACTGCTGCTGGGTGTTATCGCCTATTTTCACCTGCCGGTGGAACTGTTCCCTTCGGGGTTTACACCGACTTTCCTGTACGTGGATATTAAATACAATCACCGCAACGCCTCACCCCAGGAAGCCGAACGACAGATCGCCCGGCCACTGGAAGAACAGTTGCGCACAGTAAAGGGCATAAAGAGAGTTCGCACGTACAGCGCGTCCTATGGAGTGAGTGCTCCTATTGAGTTCTGGCACGACACGGAAATGGTCCTGGCCTACAATCAGGTCGTCGATCGCCTCGAGCGTCTCAGATCGGAATTGCCGGAGGATGCGCGCGATCAGGTACGAGTGTTTAAGTTCGATGTCGATAGCTGGGGGATCATGTGGGTGGGGGTTTCTATCGATATGTCTGTTTCTGACCCCTATCAATTCTTGAAACGGCATGTACAACGTCGTTTGGAACGCGTAAAGGGCGTGGGTAGAGTGGACTTCTGGGGCGTGTACGAGAATGAAGTCACGATTGAACTGAGCCACGAAAGCCTGATGTCCCGGGGGGTGGACGCGGGAGCGGTGGTGCAATCGCTGCGATCGAACAGCCTGGTGCATTCGGCCGGACACGTGCGCGAAGACGGGAGACGTATATTGGTGCGGTCGTTGGCGAGATACCGGAGTTTGGATGAGGTTGGAGAGATTCTCATTCCCGCACGCCAGGGATACGTGCGCCTTGGAGATATATCAGACGTGGGTTACGGCGTGCCCGAAAGGTTCTGGTATCAGCGTATCGACGGGCGGGACGCCGTATCGATCGGAATTTATCAAGAGTCAGGCGCCAATACGGTCGAGGTATCCGAGCGCGTGGTGGCCGCATTGCGGGAGATCGAAAGCGATTCGCTACGCGACGAGAAGATTGCGTTCGATGTATTCTATGATGAGGGTGAATACATCAGGAATTCGATTCAAAATCTGGAGGCCACAGCGCTTTGGGGTGGACTGTTTGCCGCGATCGTCCTGCAGTTTTTCTTTCGGTCACTGCTGATGACGGCAATTGTCACACTATCGATTCCTCTGTGTGTGATGATTTCGATTGCGGCGCTCTATTTTCTCGGATGGTCGCTCAATGTGCTGACCGTGATGGGACTTATCGTGGGCGTGGGAATGGTGGTCGATAACGCCATAGTGATTCTGGAAAACATCAATCGCATGCGCTGCAAAGGGTTGCCCGCCAGCGAAGCGGCTATCTCGGGCGCCGGCGAAGTCGGGTTGGCGATCACCGTCGCAACGCTGACCACAGTTGTCGTATTCCTGCCGCTGATGCTGATGAGCGGAAACGTGCAACTGACCTTTTTTCTCGCCCGCATTGGGTTGCCGGTTGTGGTCGCCCTGTTCGGGTCGCTTTTTGTGGCCCTCATCTTCATCCCGCAGGCCACATTGCGTTTCGGCGGTTCCGAGGTCAAATCCGATCCCGCGATTGTTCAACGCGCGTGCCAGCATTATGTGCGCATGCTGAACTGGACACTCACACACCGGCACGATGCATTTGTGATCGCCCTCGTCCTGCTGGGAAGCATCAGCATTCCGATATATGGACTCAGGCGAGGCGATTCAGACGGCAGCATGCTCAACGACTTCCGCGTTGATTTTCGGTTTCCGAAAAAATACAACATTCAAGATGCCAGCGACACACTCGCTGAAGTGGAGGAATATCTGGAGGCCCGCCGCGAGACATACGGGATTGAAGCCGTGCGGGTGTGGTTCAGGATTACTCATGGAACCATTCACGTATTTCTCAAAAAGACCAATGAGCCCTGGTGGATGGCAACCTATGGGTCCGTACGTACGTTGCTCGGCATCCCCTTGCAACGGCACCTGTCGCGCAACGAAGTGATCGAAGACATCAAGAGACATTTGCCGCAGTTTGCGGGTGTTCGAGTGGCTGTACGTCGCAATAGCAGGAGCGGTGGCGGCGATTTCACTGTGTCATTGAATGTATATGGAGATGACGTCGATGTGTTGGCGGTTTTGTCGCGGGAGGTTGAGGGGCGATTGAGAAGAATCCCTTCGGTGCTAAGCGTGGATTCCGATTTGGAACGCGCCAGGGAGGAAGTCCAGGTCATTATCGACCGGGATCGTGCACAGAAAATGGGACTCGTGGCTCAAGACGTGGGGCGCAGCATTGGTTTCGCGTTTCAGGGCGCGCTATTGCCGTACTTCCGGTCGTTTGGCAACAGAGAGATCAGGGTGCGACTGTACTCGGGCAAAACGGATCAGAGAACGCTCCAACACCTGAAACGTCTGACCTTTCCGTCCAAAAGGGGCGAACAGGTTCCATTGCTGGATTTCGCCACGCTGAACGTGGATCAGGGACGCGGCGCGATCAGCCGCGTAGATGGCAAGACGCGATTACAGGTGCAGGCTTACTCTGCCATAGAAGACTTCAAAGAGCTGTATGAGGAAGTCGACCGAGCAATGAAGGGTCTCGAGATGCCGCGCGGTTATACCTGGGACAAGGGGGAGAGATATTCCAGGCTGCGTGATGAAGATCATTCCATGTATTTCGCCGCAGCGATGGCCGTGACGTGCGTATTCCTCCTGATGGGCGTTCTGTTCGAGTCTTTTGTGCTGCCATTCTCTGTTCTGTTCTCGATTCCATTTGCGTTTCTAGGTGCCTATTGGGCGCTGTTTCTGACTGGTACGCCGATGCAGACGTTGGCCATGGTGGGTCTGGTCGTGCTGATTGGTGTGGTCGTCAACAATGCCATAGTACTGGTGGACATGGTGAATCGGGAGCGCACACTTGGAATGGGTCGAACCGCTGCGATTATGAAGGCAGGCGCAAACCGTTTCCGACCCATTGTTATGACGACGTCTACGACGGTCTTCGGCCTTTTGCCAATGGCTCTGGGAAGCAGTAAAGTACTGGGACAAGCCTATGCGCCGATGGGAATCGCCATTGTCGGCGGCTTTCTTTTTTCGACCGTTCCCGTGCTCCTGCTCGTGCCTTTGCTTTACACCCTCTTGGATGATCTTCGCCTGGCTGCGATGGTTTGGACAGGCGGTGCCCATACCTCGTTGACCGCTGGCGACACCCAGGCGGCGGATACCACCGAGTAGAGGTTAGAATCGTTCAGGGTCGATGAATGGTTCAATTGCCCTTTGCAGAACTCAGGGTCGCTTCGAGGATGTCCTCATTGGACATCCATACCAAAGTACAGGTGCTGGCAAAATTGAAATTCCCATAAATTTCCAATGAGGAGTGGTTTATGTTGTGTGACGACATAGCCATCGTAGGATATAGTTACCGCCTGCCTGGTGGAATCCGATCCGATGACGACTTCTGGCGCTTGCTCAGCGAGCGGGAGATCGTACAGGAATCCATAGTGGACCGGTACGGCAGGGGGTACCGACCTGTCGGCGGGTTTTCTGGCCCAGGTCGGTTCGCCAGCCCCTATGAGGGGCTGTTCCGCGAGGGAGAGGAATTGCTTTTTGATTGCAGGTTTTTTGGAATGTCTTCGCGAGAAGCAGAGAACATGGACCCACAGATGAAACTGTTGTTGACCTGCACCTGGGAGACGTTCGAGCGGACCGGCTGGGACCTGCATTCATTGCACAACAGTCCTACGGGTGTTTTCATAGGCGCACAGGCTCCGGTTGCGGGCACCTGGAGATCGCCTCACGGTGTCAACGAGTACTCCGTTGCCGGCGTCAGCCTGGCCATGCAGGCTAACCGGATATCATACTTCTTCAACCTGGCAGGACCGTCGGTGAGCTGCTGTACGGCGTGCTCCGCCGGTCTGAGTGCGTTGCACAGCGCAATTAATTCCCTCCGGTGTGGCGATTGTCAACAGGCCGTGGTCGGTTCGGCCAACTACCTGGGCGGATCGTTACCCAGCCTCGGATTCAATGCCCTGGGCATCATCAGCCCCGACGGCAAATGCTACTCTTTCGATGCGAAAGCCAACGGGTACATGCGATCGGAAGGCGTGTTTGTCTTCGTAATCAAGACCCTGGCTGCAGCCGAGCGAGACGGCGACCCCATTCATGTTGTGGTAAAGGCCACCGCCCTCAACACCGCCAGTGCAGGTGGCGATACAGGGGGCGCGGCTCCCCGGCCTTCGATTTATGCACCGACCAGGCACGCACAGGTCGAATTGATGCGCATTGCCGGCGGCCGAGCCGGTTACTCACCAGAGGCGTTCGACTATATCGAAGCCCATGCGACCGGAACCCCGGTGGGGGACCCCATTGAAGGAAACGCCATCGCAGAGGTGTTCGGAGGAATCGCGAGCGAGAAGGTGCCGTTGAGGGTCTCCAGCGTCAAAAGCAATGTGGGACACATGGAAGCGGCGGCATTCCATTGCGCACTGCTCAAGGTCATCCTGATGATGCAGCGGCGTACATTTGCACCTATTTCGAGGACTTTTTCGGAGTTGAATCCGGAAATCGACTTCAATAGCTGTCCGATTCACGTGCAGACGGCTTGCGAACCCTTTCCGGATCGTCCCGTCGTCGTCGGTATCAATTCATTTGGCTTCGGCGGCGCGAACGGGCACTGCGTGGTCCGCGAATACCGCCCTGCGGAGACTCGTATCTGGTCGGAGGCCGTGGCCCCTGGGGCCGGCTATATGATTCCCTTGTCGGCGCGCACATCCGAGACGCTCGTTCAGAGCGCACGGCAGCTGCGGGAATCGCTGGTTGGGCAGGAGTTGGACATTTACACGCTGGCGGGTAATCTCAGCCGTCGGCGCACCCACTTCGCCGCCCGTACCTCATTCGCAGTACGCAACCAAAAGGAACTGATTGAGGCACTACGGAGCCTTGAGGAAGATCCAACCCCCGTCACCATAGTCGATGAAGGTGAGCGACGGATCGCTATGGTATTTTCCGGACAGGGTACGCAGTGGCCCGGCTGCGGTCGCGCACTTTACGAATCCGACCCTGTTTTCCGCCGCGTGATCGATGCCATCGAGGAACACTGGCGGGAGCATGCGGAAACCTCTTTGCGCGATGCCTGTTTCTGTGCCCCCCAGGCAGCGCTCGACGAGTGCGAACTCGCCCAGCCTGCCATTTTCATGCTCCAGTGCGCTCTGGTGGAATTACTCAGGACCTGGGGCGTCTATCCGGACTGTGTGGTCGGTCACAGTTCTGGCGAGGTGGCTGCCGCTTATGCGTGTGGTGCGCTTTCGCTGGCAGATGCGACCCGGCTGGTTTTTCACCGCGCTACTTTGCAACAGCGCACGGCCGGTTCGGGTCGTATGCTGGCCATTGGTCTCGGTAGACCGGCTGTCGAGGAATTGCTCGATACATTGCGAGTTCCGTTCCGGGCCGGAGAAGGCGGCGCGGCGCGGGTTGAGATCGCATGCGAGAACGCGCAGGCCAACACCGTCATCTGCGGCAGCGAGGCCGCCTTGCGGACCGTGAGGACGGCATTGGATCGGTACAGCCTGCACAATCAGCTGATTCCGGGCAATATCGCCTTCCACTCCAGCGCGATGGATAGGATCAAGGAAGACGTACTATCGGCCCTATCCTTTCTGGACGATCGCGACTTCCAGGCTGACGTTCCGATGACTTCTTCGGTAACCGGCCGAAAAACGACACGGCTGGACGGCGCGTACTGGTGGTCGAATATCCGCCGGCCCGTTCAATTTGCCTCGGCTATGCAGACCATCGGACGAGACCGGCGACCGGATATCGTGTTGGAAATCTCGCCTCATGGCGCCCTGCAACCCATTATCGCCCAGTGCCTCGCAGAAAACCTTCCTGTCCCGACCTGTATTCCAACGTTTATGAGGGATTCCGATTCGTGCAATCGCTTTTACGAGGCGCTGGGGGCCCTTTACCGCGACGGGGTGAAACTCGATTTCACCGCCCAATATCCTCGCCCGGAGCCCATTGGCCATCTGCTGCCCGGGCATCCGAGGGACGAGAATCCGACCCTGGATCCCATGATCGACGACAGGATGTTCGTGAGACATGGTGAGTACTCTCAGGGTCCGCTCTTGGGACACAGGATTCCCTGTGAACATATCCTCTTTGAAGCGCGGCTATCCGAGAAGGACTTTCCCTGGTTGACGGACCATCACGTTTACCATGCTTCGATCATGCCGGCGGCCGGATATATCGAGATGATTCTCGAGGCACTCGGGGGGACGCCCGTCCATTTTGACGAAATCGAATTCCTCCATCCCTGTCCCATTCCCAGGATACCGGTGCGGCTGCAGACGGCCCTGTATCCGGCCCCGGAAGCGTCTGATGAATTTACCTTTTCGATTTCGTCACGGGCGTATGACTCCGAGGCAGAAAGCCACTTACATTGCCGTGGCAAGGTGCGCCGCGTCAGCGACGAGTGCGAAGTGGATGCGCCACGGCAATGGGATGATATCGACAAGACCCGCTTTAAGCCCACAGGCATCGTGCAAAGCGGTGACTTCTACGCGCATCTGGACGCTATCCTTGCGGACAGTTTCCGATACGGACCGTTTTTTCAGACCGTGCAACGGGTCGATATGGATATCGAAACCAGGGATTTGTCCTCTGAGTTGATGATGGACGAGGCGCTGTGGACGACGGGTCGAGAAGAAGGATACATCTTGCCGCCCTCACTGATGGATGGAGGACTGCAGATGTTCCTGTACTACATGATAGCTGACTTGTCGACGATACCTCGCCGGGCCCGGCACATAACTTTCCTTCGTCCGCCGACGTCGCCGCGGATTTCCTGTCATTTGCACTATCCCAGGGATCGTTCCGGTTGGGAAGCAAAGAACCTATTTTCTGCTCCTGTGGGTGAATGGTCCTCGGGCGGCATAAGCTTGTACGACGGCGCAACGGGATTTCTCGTTGCACACATTGAAGACTACATCGGTTTCAATACCAATCCGGTCCGGACCGACCTGACGCACAGCAAGCATTTCGTCGCGTGGCAGCCAAAATCCCTTCCCTCCCCCCAGTCGCTAATGGCGAGGTTGCCGCCGGGAGAAATCGAACCTGTATCTCTGATCGCCGCCCTCAAAGTGCCGGACCGGGGTATTGCGTATGCCTGCCACGTTGTCGAATTCGCCGGCCGCCTCGAAACCGACCGGACGATTCTCAATCAATACCTCGACTCCCCAAAAAGTGCGGACGACCAGACTGAATTCTGGCTCGTCAGCGACGACGAAGACTCCGCACGGGCGCATCACCAAGCCTTTGGACATCACGCTGCCGCCCTTCGTTTCGAAAGCCTGGATCTGGGCGTGCAACCGATTCCGATGGCGGAGGAGGGTCTGCTCCGTTCAGGCGCCGCCGAGTTGGTTTTCCTGCATTCCGAATCCGGTTCGTACGGGCCGGACGCATGGGGATTTTTCCATCGGCTGGCGGCGCCCCGCGGCCTGGCTCTGATCTACCATAGCGAGGACGACGTCATTGAACCGGGCACCGGCTGGACCAGAGTGCGCACTGGCAGCCGTTCGACGTTGCTGCAAGCGGCACCTGCACAACCGGACTCTTTTGTCCCGACGTGCATTCCCGCCCCGAGATGGGTGCTGGGCGAACCGGGGAGTTGGTCGGAGAAATGGGCGTCCCTGATCAACGGGCCGGATGTACATCCGATTCCATACGAAGCCCTTGCCACTGGCGCCGTCCTTGGGCTCGAAGACTGGCCGGGGGCGGCTGACATTCGCGCGATCGACTTCTTTTGTGGAAGTAACGACCAGGATCCCACGGGCGAGGAAGTGGTGTCCCGATTTGTTGCTTTCGTCCAGGCTCTGGTTGCATGTAGGATGAGGAATGCGAACGACCGGTGCCGCTTGACCGTGGTAACGCAGGGGGCGGCCCTTGACGTAGAAGAGCCACGCGGGAGTTCGCTTTGGGGCGCCGTCCGGAGCATAGCCGCGGAGGTCGGCGAAGCAGCGAGTATCGATTTCCGCCTTGTTGACCTGGGTTCACCGGATGACCTGCAAACGCTGGCCGTGCTCTGGAGTTGCGATTTGCGCGAGCGAGAGTTCGCGGTGAGGCAACGGCGCCTGTGGGTTCCGAGAGTGATCAGTATTCGGGAGGAATTCCCACTCGTACCCACCGAGGAATATCCCCCGTACCGGCTCTGGCTGGACAATCCCGGACAGATCGGCGGGTTGAACATGAGGACGTTGGAACTGGCCGAACCGGGGCCCGGCGACGTCGATGTCGAAGTAGCGGCTGCGGCGCTGAATTTCCGCGACCTGATGGTGACGCTGGACCTCCTGCCAATGCAATCTTTCGAGTCGTCTTTGCTCGGCCGCGAGGTCGGCATGGAGGCCAGTGGAATCGTCCGCCGAGTCGGTTCGGACGTTCGACACTGGCGGGTTGGAGATAAAGTGGTGCTCATGAAAGGAGGATGTATTGCGAATCATATAGTCGTCAACGAACATGCCATCTTCGCCAAGCCTTCCCGCCTGAGCATGGTAGAAGCCGCCGCAGTTTCTACCGTCTATGTCACCGCGTACTATGCCCTGGTTCACCTCGCCAGCCTCAGGAAGGGCCAGCGCGTGCTCATTCACTCGGCCATGGGTGGAGTTGGACAGGCGGCCGTCGCCATTGCCAAGTACGTGGAAGCCGAGATCTACGCGACAGCGGGCAACGAGAGCAAGCGCAAACAGTTGCGGGCACTTGGGGCGCGATACACCTTCGATTCACACAGTTACGATTGGCGCGACGAACTGATGGAGGCGACTGACGGGGAAGGCGTAGATGTGGTGCTGAATTCACTGGCCGGCCGCCACGTCGACCTGTGCCTTCAGGCGTTGCGGCCGGGCGGCTGGCACTGCGAGATTGGCAAAGTCGATATTTATGCCGATAACTCATTCAGCCTGCATGCCTTCCGGAAGAACCTGCGCTTTGTTGGGATCGATATGGACCGACTGTCAATGGACGATCCGAAGCTTCTGCGCCACCTCTTTCAGACCTGCATGAATTTACTCGAACGAGGTGCCCTGCCGCCGTTGCCGGTCACCACGTTCGCATACAAGGACTACGACGAGGCGCTGCGCTTGATGATGAACGGCCAACACACGGGAAAATTGGTCCTGGTGGCGCCGGAGGTGTCCGGCGAAACCGATTTCCCGATCACCGACTGCCGGCCTTTTCTCGACCCCGATGCGACCTTTCTGGTGACCGGCGGTTTGGGTGGCCTTGGCCTGAAGCTCTTGAACTATCTGGCGAGTTCCGGGGCACGCCATCTCACCTTGATGGACCGGGATCCCCAGCGCAGACGAAGTGTGGATTGGATTCGCCAGGCGAGTAATCTGGACCGGTTCTTCTCCGACTGCGAGATTCACGTCGTTTCGGGCGACGTCTCGGTAGAGGAGGACGTCCGGCGGTGTATCGCACAACTACAGAGACCGCTCAAGGGCGTGTTCCACCTCGCCGGCGTACTGGATGATCGATTGTTGACCGATCTGTCACCCGAATCGCTGGCAAGCGTGTTCGCACCCAAGGCCGATGGCGCCCTGTATCTACACAGGGCCACAACCGGGTGCGAGCTCGATCACTTCGTTCTTTTTTCTTCTATTGCGTCGACGTTTGGCAACCCCGGACAAATTAACTATAGTGCGGCCAATGCCTTTCTCGACGGTTTGGCCGCCTACCGTCGCCGCCGGGGCCTGCCGGGCTTGTCCTACAATTTGGCGGCTGTCGCCGAAAACGGAATGGCCTCGGGAGATCTCCATGTACTGCGTGCGATGAGGGCTGCCGGTATTCCCCCGGTAAGCACCGCATTTGCTTTTATAAACCTCGACTACGCGATGCGTACGATTTCTGATAGGGACCACCTAATCACAGCTGTGTTCAAGCGCCCTATGTGGAATATCGACGATCCGGATTATATGCGAAAAGGGCGTTTTGTAAGCAACCAGGACGCCTTCAACGTTGATTCGGTTGGCCAATTGACGGTGGACAGCGTTATACCGATAATCGCGGCCAAAATCGCCGAACTCATCGGGCACGAGGTGGACGTGGATGAACCCTTGTCCAGCCTGGGATTTAATTCCATTTCAGTCGTCGAGTTGGGCGCTTTTTTTCATGAACGGTTCAACTACCAGGTCACCGTGCTCGATCTTTTGACAACGGCTTCGGCGCGGTCGCTGGCAAATGCCGTCGTACCGGGGAAGAAAAGCGTTGCTGCGGCGCAAACCACGACCGAGACGGATACGACCGGCCTCGAGCAGGCCCCTCCTCGTCGGCAGCGCGCCCGGCAGCAGCCGTCGGTTTTCGCCAATCGGCCCGAAGACCACTTCACGTCCGGGGTCGGTGTACATTAAGGAAACTCTCAAGAATCCGGTTGGCCGTTGCCTGAGATCGGGAGACGATAATGCGCCCTGACCCCAATTTAGATTCCACCGAACGATGAAGAACATGAGCGGAAAGATCGATGCCGAAAGTAGGTCGCCGGCCTTCGGGCGAGCCACGATGGTGCTGCGCTCGATCCTTTTTACGCTTGGGCTGATCCTGATCACGCTGGGCTTCACACCCCTTGGTTTGGCCACCCTCGCCCTTCCCTACGCTATCCGCTACCGGGTATTAGTGCAGTGGGCCCTTCTTAACAGTTGGTGGCTCGGGGTTACCTGCGGGCTACGCCACCGGGTGGTGGGACTTGAGAACATTACGGAGCGGGCGGGTATCGTGCTGTGCAAGCATGAGTCCGCCTGGGAGGTCCTGGTTCTTCCCGGTTACTTCTCACCCCAGACCTGGGTGTTGAAGCGGGAATTGTTGTGGATTCCCTTCTTCGGATGGGGGCTGGCCACGCTCCGGCCCATCGCGATCAACCGCGCCGACGGACAACGCGCCTTGAAACAAGTGCTGGAGCAAGGCGCAGAGCGCTTGGCAGAGGGCCTCTGGGTCGTGGTGTTTCCAGAGGGCGCTCTGGTCGTTCCCGGAAAGCGACGCCGATATCGCCCAGGAGGCGCGGCATTGGCTGAGGCCACGGGGCGGACGGTAGTGCCCGTTGCGCACAACGCCGGGGACTACTGGCCGCGAGGTAGTTTCCTCAAGCGTCCCGGCACGATCCAACTCGTAATCGGAGAGCCGATCGAGACAGCGGGCCGGAGTGCGGCGGAGATCAACGTCCGTGCTGCGGAGTGGATCGAGTCCACCGTAGCCAAGCTGCGCTCTGGCGCCAATTATCGCGGTGAGCAGACCAGAGCCCGGCAGTGACCCCAGTCCCGCCTGTGGGGTTATCCGATTTGGCTTGGAGACAAATTTGAGATGAGGAAGATGGAATGTGATTTCGGAAGGAATAGTTACCGCCCCGGCTGGACGCTCCATCGCCTGGTAAACACAATGCGCGGAAATCGTCGTGCGTATTTCAACGCTTGGCGGCTCTGGCGGGTCCTGGCTTCCAGGGCGGGAGCTTACACCTCGTGCGTACGACTCTTCCTTTCCAGACGGTGCCCCTGCGGATGCCGGATCGCGCAAGACCACTGACCGTCATCGCGAGGAAGAGCGCAACAGAGACCGGGGCCAGAAGGCCATTTCTGATCACTGACAGCCACTGCCCACCTAAAAACCTCAACAACGTGATCCCGGCCAGCACCTGAAGACCACCGACCAATGTCCCTGTGCTGTCGAGCGCGAGTAGACTGCTTGCAAGTTCGATCCATGGATAGATCCAAAACAGGCACATTCCAATGGCCGCCAAAAGCAGGGCCGCAGTTCCATGGATAGGCCCTAGCGTCGTCCAGTTCCCGTTGACCAGGCTGCGGGACCAGTTCGAAAAGGCTTCTCGAAAACTCCGGTACATGGTTGTCCGCAGCCCCTCTCGTCCGTCGATCGCAATAGGATTCCAACCGTCCAACTTGGCCAGGTAACCGAGCGACGCGTCGGTACTCGAGTAATGACGTACTGACTCGTGAGTTCCGATGGACTCGTATGCCTCGCGCGAGAAGAGAAGGTATTGGCCGTTCACGAGGCTGTTCCGCGACCTCGGATTGGAGAAACGCCTTACGTCGATGACCATCGTGAAGAGGTAGGTGAAAACCGCCAGATTTGTGAGGCGCGCCCCGAATGTGGGGTGCATTTGTCTAGAGATCACCGTTGCGAAATCTGAGCGGCTTTCCAGGACAAGTGACATCACGCCGGAGAGAAGAAACGGCTCGTGTTCCGTGTCAGCGTCGGTGAACAGCAACCATTCCCCTGCCGCCACCCGGTAGCCCTGATGGACGGCGTGCGCCTTGCCCATCCAGCCTTCGGGGAGCGGAACTCCTCGAATAAGCCTGAGTCTCTTGTCTTTTTCCTTCAGTCGGGCTACGATAGCCAAGGTGCCATCTTCGGATCGGTCGTCCACTACGATCACTTCGAAGCGCGGATAATCCTGTGCCAGGAGTGACTGAACGCAACGCGCGATATTGTGGGCTTCGTTTCGGGCGGGGACGATGACGGATATAAGGGGTAGTACATCGGCTTCGTTAGGTTTTCCCCGGATGGCACTCGGGAGGGGCAGTCGGGGACGCCTAAACCAATGATACCAGACAATTAACCAGAACACGCCGATGGAGAGCAGGTTGATAGGTGTCAGATCAATCGGATTCATTGTAGGAGGCAGCCTTCTGAAAAGGGGTCTTGTGCACGGGGGGTTCGATTGCGAATGGCGCCGTTGTCACACTATATAAAACGGCTGCGGTTTTCAATTGTGAGTAAGTGCGACTGGCAGAGACGCAACTTTTCGCTGAAAACGCAATGTGGTCATAAAATCGATGGATCCCTGGTGCAATTCTGAAGAACTCCATACATCGCCACGGGGAGGAGTCGTACGTGCGCCCATCGCTGGATTTCGACTTTGCACATTTTTTTCGCAATCACGATGTCCTTCGCAAGTTCACGCCCTACTTTCGTCTGCGCCGCTTTCCCGCCTCGGCCCTTCGCATTCACCCCACGCTGACGTTTTACCTGGTTTGTTTTTAAAGGGCGTTCAGCCGCCCAGGAGTCGCCCGAGCGTGTCGATTGCTTTCTGCCCGCCGGTATATCCGAAGAAAAGGAGGGTGGCGACGAGGATAGCGTTGATGATAGGGCTGCTCTTGAAGCCGGGTCCCACCCAGTCCCGTCTGTTGTTCATCATCAGCAGAGTGAGCGCGACCAGGGGCAGGAAGAGCGAACCCAGGACGGCATAGGTGAGTTGGACCTCCGCCACCGAACCCCACAGCAGGACGAGGGGCACGGTGGCCAGACCAACCAGGTAGGCGCGGTAGGCCGTGGATCGGGTTACGTCCGATTTTTGAAAGGCTTCGGGAGAGACCCCTTTACGCAGGGCGAGGAAATTGGCGAACATGTAGGGATCGCTCTGCCAGACGCCGAGCAGGCTGGAGAAGACCGCGCCCCAGAAGCCCAGCAGGAAGGCCCACTTACCCGGCGCCCCCAGCGCCTGTTCGAGTTGGCTTGACAGGATGAGCGCCAGCGACGCCCCCTTCCCGTCCAGCGCGACCCGCGATCCGATGATGACCATGGCAACGCCGAACAGCGCGGTGACGGTGTACCCCACGGCCAGGTCGATGCGGCAGGCTTGCACGCCCTTACGACCGTGCCGGCCGGTTTCCCGAATCCAATAACCGTAAGACAACAGTGTGACCGTACCGCCGACGCCTCCCAGGACGCCGAGGGTCCAACCCACGCCGCCGGGCGGGATGGAGGGAAAGAACAGGCCTTTGGCCAGGGCATTCCAATCCGGCCCCAACAACAGAGCCGTGAGCAGAACGGTAACGAACATCAACCCGATGCACGCCGACATGAGAACTTCAAAAAAGCGAAAGCCGCCCATCCATACCAGGGCCAGGCCGACCAGAGCGTGGATAATGCCCCACACGATCTTGGACGTTGCCGGATCGCCAATGGGAAGCAGACCGGTGCCCGCTACGCCGCAGGCCGTTACCAGCGCGCCGCCCACGGAGAAGCTCCAGATGAGAAGGTAGACAATGAAGACCCACTGCACCCAGGCGCCGAGCCGGTGGAACCATCCTTCCAGCATCGTGGTCCCGGTGGCCATCTGCCAGCGGGCGATGCCTTCGTTCAGGGTCCACTTGAGCAGCGCGCCGACCACGGCCGCCCAGGCGATGCCAACGCCGATTTTCGATCCGGCCAGGCTGGCCGTCAGGAGGTCTCCTGCACCGACGCCGGTGGCGGCCATGAGAATGCCGGGAAGAAAGAGAGCGGGTCGTAAACGCACAATTAATCCAGGGTTCGGGGTTCGAGGACGCAACACGCGGCACTGGACTGCGGCCACCTAAATAAGTAGGTGCCGGGAACCCGTCAAGCGAAAAACGCAGGCTCCCACTGAATTGGCGCTTGACAGGGCGCCAACGGATTTCTATAATTCAGCCACTGCTAATTGTTCTGTCCCGGAAATAGATCGCCGAATGGCGACATAATTCCCGGACGGAACACTTGGAGACATTGTGGCGATGGAATTCAGAGAACTGTGTATACTGGGGCGCACGGCCGTGCGCCCTTACCTGTATGGTCTGTTGGTTCTGGCCGGAGGATGCGCGGATCGGACGGCGTCTCAATACCTCGAGGCCGCCCGGGTTCACGAGTCCCGCGGTGAACTCGGCGCTGCTCTGGAATCCTTTCAGGCCGCCGCTTCGACGGTTCCGGGCGATGCGTTTTACCAGCGGCGACTGGGTCTTGCCTATTTGAGGCGGGGTATGTACTCCGAAGCCACGGCTTCGCTTGAGCGGGCGCTGGAACTGGAACCCCATTATGCGGATGTCTATCGGGATCTGGCGGCCGTATTCGCAGCGCAGGAGATGAAATCGGCCGCTATTGCCTGGCTGGAGCGAGGCACGAGGCAGGTGCCGGATTACGAACCGCTCCACCGCGACCTGGTCGACCTGAAGCTGTGGCAGGACCGGCCCGACGAAGCCCTGAGCATCCTGGAGGCGGCCGTCGAGCGCTGGCCCGATGCGCTTTGGGCGCATTTCCGGCTGGCGCAACTTTACAGGCAACTCGAACTTTTCGACCGGGCCGAGGCGGCGCTCTCACGGGTACTGGAAATCGAATCCGGTATTGCGGAAGCCCATGCGCTTCTGGGCAATGTGCTCTACGAGCAGGAGAAGTATGAGGATGCCGCCGATGCGTACCGGCACGCCATTGCCCTCAATCCGGACGATCACGGCAGTTATAATAATCTGGCATGGCTGTATGCCGTCCAGGGGATACGGCTTAAAGAAGCCCGGCGTCTCTCGTGGCGATCCCTTCAGAAGGTGCCTGATTCACCCACCTACCTGGACACGCTGGCGGAGATCTATTATCGGACGGCCCAATACGAACGGGCAATAGAAGTGATCCGGCACGCGATATCGTTACAGCCAAAAGACCCCGGCTTGCGGGATCACCTGCAGAAACAACTGGATAAATTCATGGCTGCGTTCGGCGGGAGGGTCGACCGGGGCGGTACGCAGTGCACTGAAGGTTGGCGGCGGGCGGATCATACAGGTATGCAGATATTTCACGGAGGATGAGGGGTTGAATACACGGATAGAACGCGTGCATGCAAGAGAGATTCTGGATTCGAGGGGCAACCCCACGGTGGAGGTGGACGTGGGGCTGACTTCCGGCATTACAGGAAGGGCAGCGGTGCCTTCGGGTGCGTCGACCGGCCAGCACGAGGCGGTTGAACTCCGCGACGGCGATGAAACCCGGTACCTGGGCAGGGGCGTTTTGGGTGCGGTACGGAATGTAAATTCGACAATCGCGCCGGCGGTGGCGGGAATGGATCCATCCGACCAGGCCGCGATAGATGGGCGGCTGAACGCGTTGGACGGGACCCCCAACAAAGGCAATCTGGGGGCCAACGGCATTCTTGGCGTCTCTCTGGCGGTGGCCAAAGCCGCGGCAGCCGCCTACGGGATGCCGCTTTATCGCTATATCGGCGGCGCATCGGCCTGCCGGTTGCCGGTTCCCATGATGAATATCCTGAACGGGGGGTCGCACGCGGACAGCAGCGTGGATCTGCAGGAGTTTATGGTGATGCCCGTGGGCGCCGTCAGCTTCCGCGAAGGGCTGCGGGCAGGCGCGGAGATTTTCCATGCGCTCCGGGCCGTGCTCATGGCAGCCGGCTATAGCACCGGTGTAGGCGACGAGGGCGGATTCGCGCCCAGCCTGGGATCGAACGAGGAGGCGCTGGAGGTGGTGGCGGAAGCAATCCGAAGGGCGGGGTATGAACCCGGGCGGGACATTCTGCTGGCACTGGACCCGGCCTCAACGGAGTTCTACAACGAAGGTAAGTATGTGTTTCACAAGTCCGACGGGTCGGAACGGACCTCCGAGCAGATGGTGGATTTCTGGGAGGACTGGACGCGGCGATATCCCATTGTTTCCATTGAAGATGGATTGGGTGAGGACGATTGGGACGGGTGGGCGCGCCTGACGGCCAGGCTGGGTGACCGGGTGCAGTTGGTGGGAGACGATCTGTTCGTTACCAATACGGAGCGTCTCAGTCGGGGTATTCAGTCCGAGGTCGGCAACTCGATTCTTATCAAGGTGAACCAGATAGGTACGCTCAGCGAGACCCTTGAAGCGATCGAAACGGCTCGGCAAGCGGGGTACACGGCCGTTATCTCGCACCGCTCCGGTGAAACGGAGGATTCAACCATCGCTGATCTCGCCGTTGGAACCGGCGCCGGACAGATCAAGACGGGGTCGGCATCGCGTTCCGATCGGATCGCCAAATACAATCAGTTGTTGCGAATTGAAGAGGACCTGGGCGAGTCCGCCGTGTATCCGGGACGTGAAGCGTTCTATAATATCAACCTGTCCGGCGAGTAAGCGACTACCTTGTGACGACACCGCTGTTACAAATCGCGCCTTCGCAGGAGCGGCCATGGCTTTCGGAACGGGAACGTCGTCGCCTCCAGGCGGTTTACGACCAGGTGCCGGCCGTTTCGTGTCACTGTGACCGATTGGGACAGTGTTGCGAGCTCACGAAGGAGGAGATGGAAGCGGATTTCGCCACCATGTATCCGCTGTATTCGGTTGAATATCTCAACATCGTGGATTACGTAAAGGCTCACTTCGAACCTGAAGCGCGCGACCGTGTGCTGGGTGTGACGGAAGAGCGGCCGCCGCGATGTCCGTTTCTCACCGACGTGGGGGGATGTTCAATCTATCCCGTTCGTCCGTTGGTCTGCCGTACCTACGGGGTGTTGAGCCGGGAAGCGGTGGAAGAGACGGCAAGCGGAGCCCGCGGAAAGGTCTCTTCGCAGTGGATCTCGTCTTTTTTGTTTACGGAGCGACATACGGTCTGCCCCCATACCCGAATCCCGGCTCCTGAAAAACTGGCCGCCCACGCGCAGAATATGGTTCGATTTACCTACGAAAGGGAATTGCTGGCGCTCGGCCGTGAGGCGGCGCGGCTGGACGCGGCGCGTACGGCCGTTTTGACGTCCGTGTCCGGACTGAAGCGCGTTACCCGATGGACGTGGGGTGGATACAACGTGATGCTGCGGGCGCCGTTGGCGTGGCTGAATCGTCACTTCGCCGGCTATTGGCGTCGGTCCGCGCTTGTGGAGTAGAATGGGGATTGTCCCGGTTCGGCTTGAGGTGGGTGTAGGGAAGAAGCCGCCCGATGATTCACGGTGACTTGGCGAAATTCCGCGCGAACACAATGAAGTCCGCAAATGAGACGGTGCGGTCGCCATCCAGGTCGAAGGAGGGGTCGAAGCCGGGCTGGTCGACGGTTTTCCCGAAACCGGCCGCAAAGGCGATGAAATCGGGAAAATCGACCGTTCCGCTGGCGTCGAAGTCCGCGGCTTCCGGGGCATGGCCTGCGTGCGCGGCGAGGGAGAGGGTGTAGGTCTGGGGGCCGGCGAACGTGCGTGTGACGGCCAATACTGTTGGCGGGGCGCCGTAGAGACCGACGCGGCGTGGGGCTCCGCGCGGGACGGTGACGGCGGCGACGTCGTGTGTGTCGTCCCGTTCGGAAACCAGTGTCACCAGCAGGTCGCTGTCGCTCCTGATGTCCAGCGAGAAGCCCTGGAAACCCGACGTTCGAGGCACGAAATAGTCGATTCCCCAGAGCTGGATGGCGCCGCCGAGGTCGTTGGCCGGAACCGCCACGGTATCCCTTCTGACCGGTTTGAGGGTGAGACCGCGGTATCCGGGGTCGCCCTCGTCGTTCACGAACACGGCGGCCGCCCAGTTGGCCCAGAAATGTTCGAAGCGTGCGGCCGCGTCGAGGGATTTCAGTGAACGGTTGAACCCGTCAATGCCGTTTGCCGGTTCGGCGACCAGGCGGGCGACGGCCGTATTGCCGTAGCGCTGGGCGAAGTAGGTCATCAGCAGAAAGGTCTGGTCGAAGAGGAAAGGCAGGTAGTCGCCTTTGGACCAGCTGGCGGCATCCGTCAGGCCGGTATTGGGTGGTACAGGGACGGTTGGGCCCGGCGATTTGAGCAGGTTGGGAACAGCGAGGAAGTTCCGTGCAGCCGTGCCGGTCGTGTCCTTGTAACCGCAGGCCATTTCGGCGTATTCTGAGCAGCCCTCGTCCACCCATCTGTGTTCGTCGGGATCGGCGTTCCAGTGCAGCATGTGCTGGAACTCGTGGGCAAGGGTGGCGCGCGCCAGGTCGCTGTCGAGGTCCAGGGGATCGCTGTCGATGTAGAGGATTTCCCGGCCGACCGGAGCCGCCTGGTTCGCCGTATCGTAATACCCCGCAAACGTGCCGCTCAGGATGCCGTCCAAAATATCCAGTATAACGATCAGGACCCGCGGATCACCGTCCGCGTCGGGCGGGGGGCCGAAGATTTCGGTATCGATGGAGAAAATGCCGCGTTCGCGATACCGGGGGGTGGATCGGTCGAAGGCCAGGGCGAGGGTTGCGACAGCGGCGGGGTTCACGCGCGTTCCGTTCCAGATGTCGTCCTCCACGAAGATATAGCAGTGTTCGCCCTTCAAACGGCATGTGGTTGTGGTCAGATAGTACGGATCGGAACCCGCAACATCGCCGAAATTAAACGCACGAACGGTCAGGGGGTCGCCGACGTCAAACGTCTCGGCGGCCGTTTTTTTTGCCGCGGCGCCGGGATGTGGACGCACGGACAGGTAGGGAGTACCGCAGCGGGCTTCCGGGTCGGCGAACGCGGCGGAATTGAGCAGCAGGCAGAGCACCATCCCTGCTGAGGCAGAACGCCAGACGCCAGCCGACGGATTCGATACTGTAGAGGTCAAGCCGATTCGGCCCTTTCACGGCTGAGGGGGATTGTACATGCGCTCATATAGGTTGGGATTCAGAAACCGTGTCCGAGGCTTGCATACAGGTCGCCTCGAGGATCCACGTGAAGCGTGAGGTCGGTGGTGCCCCGCGTACGGGTCCTGCGAGCAACAGAGGCTGCGTTCAGAGCGCTGGCGAAGCGGTTGAATATCAGGCCGCCGACGAAGAGGAAGGCTTTCTGCTCCGCGGAAGTGGCCTTGCTGCGCAGATCCTGAAACTTGACCCGGGAGGCCTGGGCATCCCACTCCCAGACCAGGTCGGGGGTTTCGGCCCGCAGATTCGCATGTTCGCCGGCGAGGAAGCGTTCGCGCTGGTTTCGCTCGTAGATGCTGTCGAAGTTGCCCACTTCCTTGACGAAAGACTCGGGCAGGTCCGCCAGGCGAATACCGGCATGCGCGGCAGCGTGGGCGCGATACGTATCGATGCGGTAGGATTCCAGGAACCGGAATGTGGCCATGCCGGACCAGAAAATCCCTTCCGTGACCACGAAGAAGCGTGCGGATCGGCGGCCGCCGGCGTAGAACTCGCCCAGACCGGGCAGGACGAGCGATAGGACAGCGGCTTTAGCAGGGGACTTGCCCTTCGCGTGTCCCGCGGAGTGCGCGCCGATCAGTAGGAGGGTCAGGACCGCGCGAAAGACGATGGCTTTTGACATTGGGTTTGCCATGCAGGTTGCTTCGGTAAGACGTGTCGCCCGGCGATCAGAACGGGAGGTGGAGTGCCACTTCAGTCCCGTCCGGTCCGGGCGATACGGAGAACCGCACGGACCTTGCCCGTGACGCGGCATGGATGGAACTCGCGATGCGGTTGACAACGGTCAGGCCCACAATGACCGAGGCGCGTTTGAGCAATTTGTTGCTATCGTTGCGCCGGTTCTCGTAGTCGATGCGCTGGTTGGAGAGGACGTCCCCGTTTCCGGTCTCGAAGCCCGCGTCGTGGACGTCGCTCCAGCCGAATACAAACTGGTCGTACTTGCCGATCATTTCGTAGTATTGCTGAGTGTCCACGGTGTGGCATCCCTCCAGCGCGCGCTTACAGGGCAGGGTCTCGGTTTCAATATAGGGCGAGCCCTTGGACCGGTTGTATTCCTGCCACGCGCGATATCGGGTTTCGTCCCAATTTCCGTCCGCAAAGGATCGAAATTCGGCTTTGAGGTCGTTTCCCTTGCTCCGCCAGCGCAGGTAGTTGAACCACGTGAGCGCTTCGATCCCGAAGAAAACAGCCGCCCGTTTCGCCTCGCCCGCGTAGAGTTCGCCCAGGCCCGGAACCATAAGAGACATCGCGAAGGCCAGTTTGGGCGATTTGCGGTCGGTCTGCACGGGTTCGTCATCCTGCATCCATCGATTGGCACGCAAGGGGCCGTTGTCTGACAGGTCCGCGGCATGGACCGGTAGAGCGGCCAGAAGGATCAGGATCGGGATGACGCGGCACATGACAAACTCCTGTCTGAGAATAAGCTGCCAGCGATCACACCGCCCATCCAACCCAAGCCAGGGCAAGATGTGAGACGGGAGACGTTAGAAGAAGCATAGCGCTAAAAGTCGGACGAGGCAAGCGGTCAGACGTGAGACAAGGCGAAAAACGACGGGGTGTTGGGTGGACCTCTTGCCTTTTACGTCTTGCGTCTCGCCGTTGTACCGGGGTGGACCTCTTACGTCTCACTTCTTACGTCTACCCTCACCGGTCTACCTTCCTCCCACGCTCTGGAGGTATCCGAAGAGCAGGGTGAAGTAGATTTTGAAACCGCTTCTTTCCAACTCCTCGCCGGGGACAACACGCGGTAACGTATCCATGCCGTACGCGACGTCGAGGCTGGCGCGGGTCGGAAACGTGTAAAAGGAAGTGGCGTCATAACGGATCTGGACACCGAGATCTCTCTTCCAGCCGCGGTTGAGCACGTTATCCATATCGTTTCCGTCCCACGCGCGGCCGATGCCGGCGAAGATGGACCCGAAGAGCTGGTCGGAGTAGATGGGGCCGGTCTGCCGATCCATCCCGGTCCGGATCGGGAAGCGGTACGCGGCGCGAAACATGGCGACCCTGCGCCCCTCCAGGCTATAGAACGTATAACCCTTCATATAAGGCAAGCCGCCAAGGAAATAATCGAAGTAGTCATCCACTTCTCTGTCGATCAGCCCGCCGTAGAATCGCAGACCCAGGGTGCCCCGTCCGGGACCCACCGGCAGGTATTCGTTCCAACTCAGTGTAAACCGGTTGAAGAAGTAGCGGTCGAACGTTTCGATCAGAAGGGACGTGTTTTCTTTAAACCCGCTGATGAAGAAATTAAACTGACGGTCGTAGCGGAACCTCATCTCCCGGCCGGCTCGCGGGTTGATTTCCCGGTCTCTGGTGCGGCGGATGTTGCGCAGGGAATACGTGAATGCAAAATTGAAGCCATGAAGGGTGGTAGCGCCCACGCTTACTTGGTCCATGCCGTTGAAACGGGCCACGTCCTGGCCGGTTGACGACAGGTTGTAGATGAATCGGGCGTCCAGCCGGCTGCCGGTGCCGAGCCTGCGCCAGGCCCCAAGTTCCACGCCGGAAAGCGTGAATGTCTGACTGAAGATGCGGAAGTTTTCGTCGCGGTTGAGTACGTCTTCTTCTTCGTGGCGGACGGCTCGATAGGCTTCCATAAAGACCGTGGGACGCCACCGGCGATATTCGTAGACGGCGAAGAGATCCAGGTCCCTGTCACGGGCGGCCATGGCCCCCACCAGGAGGGACTGTTTGTTGAGAATGTCGTTGGATCCGGCGAAGATACCCAGTTTCACCTTTCCCGCGTCCACGGCAATGCGGGGATAGATCGAGCACGTGGAGAATTCGTTGCCGTAGGATCGGCCTTCCGGACTGGCTTCATCACCCGCCACGGCGGCGGGCCCGTCCCGCGGCTGGAAGATTTCGGAAATAACGGGCTCCCAAGCGCCTTTGCCGGATAGGATCCGGATTTCATATCCGGTCGTACCGTAATGGGCGAAGGCAATCCGATGGTCTTTCGGATTGACGTGCGGTTGCAGAGCGCCGCCCAGTACCCGGGTGACGCGGTGCACGGATCCGTCGATCAGGTTCAGGTGGTAGAGATTGAAGATGCCGTCCTGATCCGAGGAAAAAACCAGACCCGTCCCATCGGGAGTCCAGGCGGGATCGCGGTCGGTGCCCGCGGAGCCGATGACGGTGCTCAAAGGTCCGCCATTCGCGGGGATGACGGCGATATTGCGGGTATCGTTCGGACCGAAGACCGAACAGGCAATCTGCGAACCGTCGGGCGACCAGCGCGGCGTGTAAATCTGTGAGCCGTCGTCGAACGAAGTGAGCCGGCGGATCTTTCCACTGTCGACGTCCATCACAGCCAGGTTGGTCGAGCCTTGGCCGTTAACCACGAAAGCAATCTGTTTTCCGTCAGGCGAATACGACGGATGGCTGGCCCGGAGGCCGCGGGTCAGGCGATTCTGGTTGGGTGGCAATGCGAGAGACAGTCCAAGTGTCGCCCTGGTCTTCTGAAACAGGCCCCTGCCCCGCGGCGCGGTCGGGTCGACCGTGTAGAGATCCCGGAACCGGGAGCCGTATCTGTCGGGCGGACTGCGGCGCGCAAATATCAGGCCCGGGCCGTTCGGTGACCAGTCCGGTGCCGTGTCGGCGCCGCCGGCGAGCGTCTCGGACGTACTGTCGGACAGAGTATGCACAACCAGGGCGGTACGGCCGAAGTCGTTGCCCTGATTGGACAGATAAGCCAGTCGATTCCCATCCGGCGACCAGCGGGGGTGGAGGTTGAAGTACCCCTTGTCGTGAAGAATCTCACCGTCAACAACACGTCCCTCAATTTCGGCCTTCTGGACTTCGTACCGCTCTTCCAGGGCGGCAAGCCAGCGCCGGTGGAGTTCGCGCCCGGAAATGCCGATCGCGCCACGGACGGCGGATTCGAAGTCGGTCCGCCAGAGTTTGGTCATATTGCGATAGATCCTCGGCAATTTGTCTTCACCGAAGGTGTTGACGATAAACAGGGTCAGGGCGTAGCCATGGTCGTACACTTTTTCGAGTCCCAGACCGGTCTTGGAGCCGAACACCCCCATTCCATCGTAGGTGAGCAGTCGGTTGTTCAATGTGGCCATGCGCAGAATCATGTCCCGGTGGGAGTCCCAACGGTCGAATTGGACGCCTGGCGCCATGAATTGGGCGGTGCCCTCGGCGAACCATGGCGGTACGATGGTTAGGGGAATGGCGTAGGACGTAAAGACGTCCGGATAACCCGTGAGAATATCGTCCCGCCGCTTTTCGTTCTGGTAGCCCAGATAGTGGAAGTAAATGGCAGGCAGGCGTCGCGGACCCTTGCGGGCCGTCTGCAGGGCGACAATGTGGGTGAATTCGTGCGCGATCACATTCCGGAGCCAGTCGGTGTCGCCGCGCAGTTCGAAATCCAGATTGGATGCCCAGATTTCCATGGTGTTGTGGTAATAGAAGGCCGCGCCATTGGCGTAGTCGTCGGTGTCCTTGACAATCAGCCTTATTTTTTCGTCCGGTGTGAAACCGTAGAACTCCGTAACGGGGCCGTACACGGTTTCGGCGGCCGTCGCGGCGCGACGGGCAAAGCCGGCGAGGCCCTGATGGTAGTATATTCTGAAGTGCTCGGTCTCCAGGACCTCCCAGCGCAGTTCGGGATGGTTGGCGTCGAACTGGGCGGCGGCCGGCAGCGACGCCGGCAACAGCAGAGCAAGGCAAAGACGGAAGATCACGCGTGATGAATAAAGCGTTTGGCCGTTATTGCACGCCTGCCGTCTGTATTGTATATCCATCGTATCCATCAGACGTTCATTTAATGATCGCGGTTTTGACGAAGCGGACTTCCGATCGTTCTTCCGAGATGGCTTCCACGCGGCATACGTAAAATCCGCTGGCATAGTCGCCGGTGTTCCAGCGGAGTTCGTTGTCCGTACGGGGCGTGGGATTTTCCATGGTCATCCGGTCCACAATTTCTCCCAGCGCGTTGAGCACGGCCACCTGGATACGGGCGCTGCTGCCGAGGAAAAACCGAATCGTGGCCGAAGTCCCTCGTATGGGGTTGGGGTAGCAGTAGATCTGGTCCGGAGGCAGGAGCAGAGATGTGGTTTCCGAAGGCGGATCGCCGGGCAGCGTGAGAAGGCGATTCGCGTTGCCCGGTCCGCCTCCGGCCTGGCTCCAGACCAGATGATTGCCCGTAAAGTGGGTGTCGAAGGTTTCCAGGTGCCAGAGATATGCCCCGCCGTCTGCCGTAAAGACGACCAGTTCGAGGGTGCCGTCGCCGTCCAGGTCGTCAACAAGAGGCGAGGCATGAACCGGGCCTGAAACGGGCAGGGGAAAGGACGGAAGGCTGGAGCCGTCGGCGTCAAGACCGTACACCAGCCCGCCCGTCGTGGCCGCGAAGATGTCCAGGTCGCCGTCCAGGTTGATGTCTGCAAGCACTGGTGGCGCGGAAATCAGACCGGTTTCGTCCTTGAGCGGAAACGCGAGCGGCGTATCGGTCTGGTGCACCCCGTTGAAGCGTACGACCCACAGGCGACCCTCGCCGCCGAAGAGCACCTCGATGTAACCGTCTTCATCCAGGTCGCCCAGCACCGGCGCCGATCCCGCGCCCCCGGGTACCGGCACGCTTTGCGCCGTCATTCTCCCGCCGGAAAAAATGGATACCGCACCGTCGGCGCCCAGCGTCACGATCTCATCCCGGCCGTCCCGATCCAGATCGCCCAGTACGGGGCCACCAACAACCTGCTCGCTAAGGGTCGCGAGCTGAAATACCCGTCCATCCGCCTCAACAACGAAGAGCCCGCCTCGCCCGGTCAGCGCGACAAGCTCGTTTTCCGGATCGTCGTCCACGTTTCCCGCCGCCAGGCTGGCGACGTGGCCGCCTCCCAGTTGCGCGAGGCCAGGTTTCGCTCCCTCCAGATTTCCCCAGGTGACGCCGCCGTTTGTCCAGCCCCAGATATCCACGGGCGCGTCCGGAAACGGTGCGATGAGCGGTGGGCAAGAGACCTCGGGCGACGGTCCGGGCGCGGAGACCGGCGACGGGGCGGCGGCGTTGTTGCGGCTCCAGAGGACCGGCGTGGGTCCCGTCGAGTAGATGAAATCGGCTTCGCCATCCCCGTCGACATCGCCCACTGCGGGTGTAAAGGAGGTGAAGAACGGAAACGCGGCGTGCGGCGCCGGTATGGCAGGATCTCCGGATAGAAACAGCGGCAGGGCATTCGGGCCTCCGGGCGGTGTCTGGACCGTGCCGGAACCGACATCGCCGCCGCTGCGCAGGATCTCCTTAACCCCGTCGCCGTCCAGGTCGATTGCCCGGGGGGCCTGCGAACCGACGTTCGCCAACCCGGTTGCCGGCCATGCGTCCTGCTGGTAGTCAAACGTGATGGCCACGTCCATGGTATCGGCGGGGGGGCTGAGGACCTGTATCGTGATACCGGTAGGATAGTTCAGGTTGCTGTTCGTGCCGGGCACGGTATCCGGCCCGAAGCGGGTGGCGTTGCCTGCGTAGAACGGATCCCGGGCACCGCCTTCTATTGTATCCAGGCTGATGATGCCGGCCTGCACGATACGATCCGCGGCGTTGTTGCCGATATCTTCCAGGCCATCCGCCTCCTCCAGCGAGATGCCGCGCCGATATTGCCCGGGGGCGATGAGATACTGCGGATTGCTGTTGACGGCAACGCCTTCGCCGCTGGCCTGGATCACGGTGTCGTCGACGTGCCATATCAGAATGCCGGAACCCGGAATGAAGGCGTCGTAGTCGTCCACGGAGAGCCAGACGCGTCCTCCGGCTGAAAATTCGATTTTCGGCCTACGCCCGTGTACTCCCAGCCGGGAGATGCGGTTTTCCAGGAGAAAGTACTCGGTGGCGCTGACTGAAACCTTCAAAGCCTGGTGCAGGCCGGAACCCACAACGTGCGGCGCAACCAGCCGCACCGTGTCGTTCCGCGTGACGACCGCAGGCTCCAGCCATCCGAGGCGGATACGTGACCACGCGAGGAGGCGGCTCGGAACAAAGCCGATGAGCAGGCTGTCCCCTGGTTCGCCGGTCAGCGGCTGAAGGTTCAGGCGTGCGGCGGAGGCCAGGGCGCCGGGGCCCCCCGTATCCAGCGGGCTCCAGTTTCCCACGGCGGGGAGTTCATCTTCAAAATTGGAAAGCCCGGGCAGGCCGAGTTGATGCGCAAAAAAACGAACGAGCGTGCCGTTCAGACCGCCCCTTCCGTCCGTACTGACGGCTTCGGGAAGTAACATGCCGTTACGGACGACCGCCGCACCGTCGTCCACCACAATTGGCCCGTTCACAAACAGGTCGAGATCTTTACGGGAGACAAAGGCGGACGGAACATCGTTGTTGGCCTGCCCGCCCGCTTCCGCGCCCAGCCCGGCGTGAAAGACGACGAAAGCCTGGAAGGCGGAAAAATCCAGATTTTCTCCTTCGGCGGTGTCGGCAGCCGCGATCCCATCGTGAAAAAGCTGCGTGATGCGCTGCGCGGTCTCGTTCCGGGTGCGCCCGTTGCCGTATTCCTTCAGGGGCCGGTTTATGACGTAGCTTCCGTCCGGGTCCTCCGGAAACACGGCGAATTCGATTTCAAGTTGCCGGTCGGAAATTTCCAGATAATAGTTGCGCAGGGCCTGAAGGTGCGCTTCAAAATAGGATCTGTCGTGCGGGGGGGCGTCGAAGGGGAAGATATAGTCATCGCGGACTGTATCGAACGTCCGGAGATCGAAGGCGCCGTTTCCGCTGGTGGTCCTGTCATCGGGATCTTCCACGGAAAATGAAACCCGGACAGCCAGGATGCGCCTGGTTTCCTCGGCGCCCTGAACGCCGGGCGGAGGAAGAACGAAATAAAAAAAGCAAATGGCGAGAAGGAACGTGGATGTCGTCTGCTTCTGCGCTATTTGCAGACTGCGAATGGGTTCAACCCGCCGCAACCACACGATGGTTTTCGACCCTTTGAGTAGTCAAACGAAAAACGGAGGAAGGAATTGCCGTTCTATCGTTACTAGAAAGAGAATCCGCCGGTGAAGCGAAAGACGTTTGAGAGGGTGGAGTCGCGCTTGGCGAAGTAGGAGAGATCGAACGACGCCCAGTTGTATTTGAGGCCCATACCGAAGGTGGGGCTTTTCCTTTCGCCATCCTGATCGTGGAAATATCCCGTACGCAGGGCGAAGGCGGATTCTTCGGAGAGGTTGTATTTCCATTCGATGCCGGTATGGTAGTCGATATCCTTGAGTTCCTCGCTGCCGTTTCGGTCGTTCCAACCCGTGATAAAGGAAAAAAAGCCTGTGTCGGCCAGGGGCTTATAGATGTCCGCGGCGAAGAGCAGTGTTGAGTTCCCCCGCTGGAGCGCCGTATACGCGATGCCGATGGTGAAGTTCTGCGGCAGCGGGTCGGCCTGATCCGCATCGATAAACGTAATGTTCGGCCCCACGTTTCGCAGCGCCCAGGCCAGGGTGAACCGATCGGAGGTTTTCCACATAAATCCCAGGTCGCCGGCGAAAGATGTGCCTGCACCTTTGCCTTTTTCGATACCGGCGCCCTGACTGGCAAGTTTCTCGTGAATGAACTTCATGGTAGCGCCCACAGAGACGTCTTTCACGACAAAGGTGCCATAAGAAACCCCCACGGCCAGGCCAAAGCTTGTAAATTCGCCCAGATCCTGCCCCTGGGAGTCGGTGCGGTGCTGGGTTCCGAGGGAGGTGTAGATCAGGCTGAAGCCCAGGTTGCCCACGCCTTCGACCGGCTGCGTGTAGGCGCCGAACGAGGTGAAAATGTCGCTGGCCAGAGAGGGAACGGGCTTATACATCGTGGTGCTCATGTGTCTGTTCGTGTCGTCCGCCAGGGCGGCCGGATTGTAATAGGTGGCGTTTGCGCCGTCGGCAATCGCAATATAGGCTTCACCCATTCCGGCGGAGCGCGCGCTGGGCTGAAACAGAAGAAAGGGCGCGGCGGCCTGGCTCTCCGGCGTCGCCCACGACGGGCCCGGATATGCGAACGCAACGGAGAGGAAGATGCCGGTCAGGCAAACGCACAACGGGTTGCTTTTCATAGGGTTCGGCTCCTTGAGGTTAATTGTGCGATTGGACCCGACGTAAAATCTCCATGCGACAGGGCACAAAAAACCGGGTGCGGAGAGGGGTTGAACGGTGTGCGCCCCTTTTCATGTCCGGCGACCCGGGTAATCTCTGTAACGGCACGGGCACTCCACTCGCCAAAGGTTTTGACAACACGTCCACAACGGGGCGCACACCCGGGGAATCGGGGTTTGCCAGCGGTCAACCGTTTCAATATGTGGAACGAAATTGCGGAACAGCGGGCAAAACACGTCAGCGAATTTTCAGAATAGGCGCTCCTGCCGGAAAAAGCTTGTTCGACAACCGCTTGTTGTATATTTTCTCTTGACCTGAGTGCTGTAAAGGACGAAATCCGTGATTCAAGCTTCTGTACCTGAAAGGGGCCAGGCGGTGATCGACAAGGAACTGCTCGATATTCTGGCCTGCCCTGAAAACAAAACATCCGTCAGTCTGGCAGGCCGGGAATTGATTGAAAGACTCAACGAACGAATCGAAAAGGGCGAGGTGTGCAACCGGGGGGGAACCCCCGTAGAGAACCCCGTTGGCGGGGGCCTCGTTCGCGAGGATGGCGCCTACCTGTATCCGATTGAAGACAACATCCCCATTATGCTTGTCGAAGAGGCGATACCGCTTGCGAAGACCCGATGAGGATTCGAAGGCGTCCGTCCCTTCTGGGACTCTAAAGCCATTCCCTCCGGCATCCCGGGATCGGACGACCCCGAGATCTCGCCGAGAAAAAAAGTTACGATAATCGCCACTGAAATGTCAAGTCTTTTCATCGATTTCAAGATATAAACGCATCTGACGGATTGTGGTTCCAGACTTTTCCGTTCGGCCGTCAAATATCTCCCGGCAGGGGTTTCGGTTCAGGGAAGACAGACGGCCTTTCCCATTGGATCACAATTCTCGACTCACGGATCGTCGGCCGTCGATCGGGGCGGGAGGTCTACGCTCAGAGGACATGGAATGCAAGATCAGAAAAGTCGCGTTCCGGCGGCTGCGACTGGCGTGCCTGTGCGCGACTCTGTGTTCCGGGTTCGCCGCATGCGAACGGGTTCCGCAAACATCTGAGAGTCCCGACCTGTCCGCTCCGCCGCCCGGACGGGTGAACTGGCGGATGTGGTCGGCGCGGGATTCCGCGCGTGTTCTCAAGCGGCCGCTGTTTCTTTATCTTTATTCCAGCCGGTCCTACTGGTGCCGGGAAATGGTCAGACGCTGTTTCGAAGACCCGGAGCTGGCGCGGGCGATCGGGCAGGGCACGTGGCCGGTACGGGTCGACGTGGACCGGCGCCCCGACCTGGCGGAACGATTCGGCCTCGGCGGCTGGCCTTCAACGGCGTTCCTGACCCCCAACGATAACTGGATGACCGGGTCCACCTATCTGGACCCGGAAGATTTGCGGGAACTGTTGCGCCGGGTGCGGGTTTATTTCAATAACCCGAAGCGATGGGCGGACTTTGAACGTGCGCGGGCAAACCTGGCGCGGTGGGTGGAAAGAGAAGCGCCGCGTCTCCCGCGTGCGGCACCGTCCTCGAGCCTGATTCAGCAGTTTACGGACAGCACCGAGGCTGCGCTGGAACGAGGAGAGGTTCCGGGCGCGGAGGCTTTTCTTGCACTCCTCGATGGCGATGATTCCACGGCGCGGACCATCGTGCTGGAGCGGCTGAAGACCATCCTCTCAAGCCCGCTGCGCGATTCCGACGGGACTTTCTTCCAGCGCCGGCTCACGCCGGACGGAGTCGTGCTCGACAGAGAGAAGACGCTGGCTGCAAATGCGGGCTGGCTGAATGTTGTGGCACGGGTGGACACCGCGGCGGCGGTCAATTTGGGCGAGGCGCTGCTGGCCGGGCTTTACGAGACAAAAAAGGACATGTTTGTTGCCGGCCTCGCGGGGTTTTCGGAGCAATCCGGCAACGCGGTCCTGCTGGAGGCGGGTCGCGGGCCCGCCAGGGACCCGGCTGTTTACACCTCGTGGAACGCCCTGGCCGTTACCGGGTTTGTCGCGCTTTATCAGGCATCCGGTAAAGCCGCCTACCTGGATCTGGCGCGTCGCGTCATGGCGTCCCTCCGCACGCGACTTTCCCATCCGGACGGTGGCATGCGGCATGTGTGGAAACCGCCGGGCAATCCGCTTTATCTGCTTGCCGACCAGGCCCTGGTTGCGCGCGCCGCGCTGGATCTCTTCGGCGCGGGTGGCGGCGCCGGTTTTCTCCGGTTTGCCTCCGAACTCACCGATGTGATGCTGGAGCGATTTCGAGATGACTCGGGCGCGTTGCGCGACCGTTGGCCGGAGCAGGGCGCTGCCGTTACCCACGCGGTGGACCGTCTGGTTCCATCGGGTAACGGGGTGGCCGTTCAGGTGCTTTCGAGATTGTACGCGCACACCGGGCACTCGCCCTATCAGGAAGGGGCCGGTCGCATACTTGCGGCGCTGGCGAATACCCATCTCGATCGCGCTGCCGGCGCAGGCGCGCTATACAGAGGAATGGCAATGTACCTGCGCCTTGCGACGCCGCGCGCTGCGCCGTCCGTTTCGCGATAAGGAGAAACGTACCCTGCGTCGGTAACGTATCCGGGTGGTGTCAATGGGTGATGGGTTATTAAAGACCGTATTGATTGTCGGGGCTTCAGGATTCCTGGGGCGGGCGCTTTGTGACGTGCCGTTTGAGGGCGTACGCCGGGTTCCCGCCGCACGCAGGCCGCGGCCGCCGTTTTCGGGGTCGGACTGTCTGAGGGTGGACGTCACGGATGCGGACGCGGTTGACGAGGTGGTCGCACGGGTGCGGCCCGACTGGGTTATTAACGCGGCCGCAGAGGCCGGTGTGGACCGGTGTGAACGTGATCCGGACCTGGCGCACCGCGTCAACGTATGCGGAACCCTGAACCTGATTCGGGCGTGTGAAAACGCAGGCAGCGGATTGGTGACCGTTTCGACGAACTACGTGTTCGACGGTCTGGCTGGCCCTTACGCCGAGACCGACCCCACCAATCCGGTGAACGTGTACGGACGGACCAAGTTGGAAGCAGAGGCGGTCGTGTTGGCGTCACCGTGTCAGGGACTCGTGGTCCGGACGGCAGTACTGTACGGGTATCGTGCGGGTTGCCGGCCTAATTTCGTGACGTGGGCTCTGGAATCGCTGCTGCGGGGCGAAACCATCCGGGTCGTTACCGACGAATGGGCAAATCCCACCGGTGTGGATGAACTCGCCGTGTTTCTCCTTGGTCTGTGCCGCCCCGATTTTCGGGGCGTGGTCCACTTTGCGGGGCCTGAATTTCTTAGCAGGTATGAAATGGTTGAGCGGATCTGCCGCTGTTTCGATCTCGACGCCGATCTGGTTGTGCCGGTAACTTCCGAAGAATTGGGTCAAATCGCTCCCAGGCCCTCCGGGGCGGGCCTGAAACTGGATCGCGCACGAAGGCTGTTCAATCCGGTACTTCGATCTTTTTCCGATAACCTGGATCGGATTGGCAGGGAAATGGGTGTCGCCGGCAGGTAATCGACACCTCTCGCACAGGATTCGGTTGTTTCCACTTCCCGTCTGCGGTGACGTCGACGTTGTCAACTTGCCCGGTCCCATCTCCTGAGGTGATTGGCATGGGTGAAACCCCTTTGCGCGTGTCTCTGGTTACGCCGACCTACAACGAGCGCCCGAACATTTCACTTCTGGCGGACGAGGTTTTTTCGGTGGTCGGACAGTTCCCGGAAATCGACCTGGAATTGATTGTGGTAGACGACGATTCTCCGGATGGCACCGGCGAGGAAGCTGAGGCACTCAGAGACCGATATCCCGTTCAGGTGGTACACCGGCCCGGCAAGCTTGGTCTGGGCAGCGCCGTGATGGAGGGATTTCAGAAATCGAGCCGCGACTATCTGGGAGTGATCGACGCGGATCTGAGCCACGATCCGATGGTTCTGCCCCGGTTGATTCTCGGGCTTCGGGAATACGATCTTGCGTTGGGCAGCCGTTATAGTCCGGACAGCCGCGTGGAGAGGTGGCCCTGGTATCGAAAGATAATCTCCCAGATCGGTGTGCTCGCCGCGAGGCAGCTGACTGGGGTACAGGACCCCCTCAGCGGGTACTTTTTTCTTCATCGGCGCGTGTTGAAGGGTGTGACACTGACGTCTCCGGGGTACAAGATTTTGCTGGAGATTCTGGTCAAGGGAACCTATTCCACATTTGTCGAGGTGCCATACGTGTTCCGCAACCGGCAGTACAGCACCAGTAAACTGAATTTCAAGGAGTATTACCTGTTTTCCAAGCAGCTTCTGGTGTTTACGCTGCAAAAGTCGAAAAAAAGGGCCACCGGTTCCGGGGGTTGATCGAGCCGCGGCGGATGCGGTTTCTCCTTGACATCTCCGGTCGCCGTCTTTATGTTGAGTCGCATTTTTGGGCGATCTGAAACGATGTCCCGAGACTTCCGAAGGGTTTGTATGGCGGTCATACGTCGGGTAGTTCTCCTCCTGATCGTGGTAACGGTGGCGGGTCGTCCAGGGACGGCAGGCTCGGACCCCGCGCCGCGTGTGAATACGGCGATGCAGGCGCATACCCTGGATCAGCTGGCCGACCTGGTACGGCGCCAGTATTATGAAACGACCGATCCGGTTGAGCTTTATCACGGCGCAATTGAAGGCTATCTTTCGCGGCTGGACCCCCATTCAACGTATATTACGCCGGAAGAACTCCAGGACACCCAGGAACGGATGCAGGGCTCGTTTGAGGGTATCGGAATTTATTTCGATATAATCGCGGGCCAACTGACGGTCCTTTCTCCAATTGTCGGATCCCCGGCCTATAAGGCCGGCCTTCAGGCCGGCGACCGGATTGTAAAAATCGATGGGGTGTCGGTGGTTGGCGTGCGGAAGACCGATGACGTGAAAAAGCGGCTTAAGGGTCCGAAGGGCAGCACGGTGAACGTCCTGGTTCACCGGCCCGGGGTGACGGACCCCCTCAAGTTCGAGATTACCCGAGACAAAATCGAAGTGCCCAGCGTGCCGTATGTGTTCAAACTGAATTCGGACGTGGGTTATGTGAAGGTCGACCGGTTCGCGAGTCGAACGTCCAGAGAGTTGCGGGTCGCGCTCGACGCCCTGATCGATCAGGGAGCCAAAAAGCTGATTCTTGATTTGCGCGGCAACAGCGGCGGGTACCTGGAGCAGGCTGTGGCCGTGGCGGATCAGTTCCTCGAAAAAGACCGCCTCCTGGTGTATACCGAGGGTCGCGGAAGGGATTCCCGTGAAAATCATTTCGCGGATCGCGACCCTGTTGTGCCCCTCGATATGCCGCTGATGGTGCTCGTCGACAACTACAGCGCCAGCGCTTCAGAGATTGTGGCGGGCGCTGTTCAGGACTACGATCGCGGGCTTATCGTAGGGCGGACCACGTTTGGCAAAGGGCTGGTTCAAAAGCAGTATTCCCTCAAAAACGGCGGTGCCGTTCTGCTCACGGTGGCGCGCTATTTCACGCCCAGCGAGCGGCCGATCCAGCGTCCGTATTCCAGCGACAGGCGGGCCTACCTGCAAGAGGCGCACGACGGCTACGATCCCAATGCCGATCCGGACAGCGTGCGCTCACAGCCGGTCTATTTTACGCAGATATTGCACCGGAAGGTGTACGGCAGCGGCGGGATCACACCCGACGTGGAGTTGGAATCGGAGCGCCCAGGCGATTTTGAACGGCGGTTGACCCCGCGGCACTTTTTTGAATTCGCCAGCCGTCGCGGGTCGGAGTTCACCCGCGCATTTTCGGATTTTTCGGTCTATCTTCAAAAATATACGCCGGGCACGCGTGAGATATCGGAATTCAAGGCTTTCCTCATGGCGTGGGATTCCGATCTGACGTTTACAGACGGAGATTTCGAATCGGGCATCGATCTGATTGAGCGGCAGATGAAACGATATTTTGCGAAATTCCGTTGGGGAGACGGGGAGGCGGGCCGGGTCGCCGTGAGGCAGGATCCGGAAGTCGTTCAGACTCTGGCATTGTTCGATCGGGCAAGAAAGCTGTTGGCGGATCGGGCGTACTATTCGAGACGCCAGGGGCGCACCCACGTCCCCGTGATGCGCGACGCGGAAGTCAGGTAAAGCCGGGCGCCGCATCGGCGGCAACCGGGATCCGCGCCGCGATGGTTGTTCAGTTCGTTGTGGGAGGAGTTTATGGCGCAAAGTTATTCTTCGCCTGCCCGCCGGGAAATCGGCACGCAGGTCAAACTGCCAATCAGAAAGGCCGTCGAGATCAGTTTCAACAGCGTGAAGATCCGGTTCGGGCGGTCGTTGATTACGGTGAGCAGCATTGTTCTGGCCATCGCCTTCCTCATGTCCATCTGGACAACCAGTTCCATTGTCAACAGCCTGCGGGCCGCCAACGATCCCAAAATAAACCTGATTCTCCAGCAAAAAGGAATCGACATCAGTCAGGAGAGCGAAGCCAACCGACAGGAGGAGGCCAAGAACACCTGGCTGGTTGTGCTGTCCCTGCTGGTGTGCCTGGTGGGGATCACAAACGCGATGCTGATGTCCGTCACCGAGCGCTTCCGCGAGATCGGCACCATGAAGTGCATGGGAGCGCTGGATGGGTTTATCATCAAACTGTTTATTCTGGAGTCCTCGTTTATGGGTATGGCCGGCACGGTTATGGGCGTGGCTGTGGGCCTTCTGCTATCCATTCTGATGTCCTGGATCGGTTATGGCAACACCGTCATGGATTACGTACCGTGGCCCGACGTTCTGGAGCGTGTGGTGTGGGCGATTGCGCTGGGTTCCTTCCTCTCACTGATGGGCGGTATCTTGCCCGCCTATAGAGCGGCGAAAATGGAGCCGGTCGACGCAATGCGGTTGGAAGTCTAGACTTGAGATCAGACAATCCCGGGGTGAACGCCACTTTGTAGCATATCAACTTGCCTGGAGGGCGACGATGGCCGTCGTACGAACGCAGGGTGTGAAAAAGGTCTACGAGATGGGCGACATGCGGGTAGAAGCGCTCAAAGGGGTGGATATCGAGATTGAACAGGGCGAGTACATCTCAATTATGGGACCTTCGGGATCGGGAAAAACCACCTTGTTCAATATGGTCGGCGGGCTCGATAAACCCAGCGAAGGCAAGGTGTACATCGACGACGTGGACGTTGCGCAACTCGACGCTTATGAACTGGCATGGTTGCGTTGCCGGAAAATCGGGTATATTTTCCAGACGTTCAATCTGATTCCGGTGATGACGGCATTGGAGAACGTGACGCTGCCCATGGTTTTCGCGGGGCTGACCAGCGACGAGGCGCGCGACAAAGGGGTGGTGCTATTGGGAAAGGTTGGATTGGGCGACCGTGTGTCGCATAAGCCGTTCGAACTATCGGGCGGACAGCAGCAGCGCGTGGCGGTAGCCCGGGCGTTCGCAAACGATCCGGCGCTGATTCTGGCCGACGAACCCACCGGAAACCTGGATCTGCGCACCGGTACGGAAATTATCGAACTGCTGCGGCAGATGAACAAGGAGTCCGGTGTAACCGTGGTGTCGGCAACCCACGACCATAAGATGCTGAACGTTTCCGATAGGGTGGTGTGGGTGCGCGACGGGCGTATTGACCGCGTTGTGAACCGGGATGATTTGAAGATCGAGGTGGGGACCATCGACGGACGAACGGCATAGTCGAAGCCGCGAGAGACCATGGGCGGGCGATCCGGATCCTGTGTGGAGTCGCTGGCGAAGATGGTTTCAATAGGCCCGGGAGTTTGGCTCCGGGGCCTTTTTCATTCGGCGAGAGGCCGGACGTCGGTGAGAAGCAAGACGTTAGAAGTAAGAGGGCACCACATCCCCGCCTTTGCTGCGCGCCCTGGCTGCCCCTGCCACGTCACGGCGCGGACGTCGCCTGATTGGTTTTATGTTTTTCTTTTTACTTCTGGCTGTACGCTTACCGCTGATAGCGATCCGCTTATCGCTTTTTCTCCCGTCTCCCGTCTAGCCTCTTACCGCACTTGGAGGGATTTTGCTATGTCCGGATGGATATCGTTGGCCGTGTTGCTGGCATTTTCCGGCACGGCATTCGCACAGAGGGACTATTCCGCGGTTGAGATTAAAGCCACCAGACTCACGGATCGCGTCTACATGCTTGAGGGGAGCGGCGGCAACATCGGCGTGTCCGTGGGTGCGGATGGCGTCCTGATTGTCGACGATCAGTTCGCGCCGCTGGCCGGGAAGATCCGGGCCGCCATCGGCGAACTGGGCGGCGGCGATCCGACCTTTATTCTCAACACACACTTTCACGGCGATCACACGGGCGGAAATGCACATTTCGGCGGGAAAGGCGTCATTGTCGCGCACCGGAACGTCCGAAACCGCCTTGTGGCCAGGCGTGTCGACGACAAACCCCTGCCTTCAGCCGCCCTCCCGGAAATCACCTTCGACGAAGGGCTGTCGATTCACTTCAACGGCGAGGAATTGCGCGTCGTACACTTTCCGAATGCCCACACCGACGGCGACGGTGCCGTGTTTTTTACCGACTCCAACGTCGTCCACACCGGGGACCTCTTTTTCAACGGCAGATTTCCGTACGTCGACCTCCGCGGCGGTGGAGACGTTCAGGGCTATATCGAGGCCGTCCGGTCCCTCCTGAAACAAATCCCTCCGGATGCGCGTATAATCCCCGGTCACGGACCGCTCGCCGAGCCGGCCGACCTGCGTGCGGCGCTGGAGATGCTGGAAACGTGCGTGAACCTCGTCAAGGAGGCCATCGGGGGCGGCAAGACGCTTGAGGAAGTCCAGGCCGCAGGGGTGCCGGAGAAGTGGCAATCCTGGGGCCAGGGCTGGATGAGCACCGACCGCTGGCTCGCGATCGTCTACGACAGCTACAAATAGGCTGCACAAGGGCAGACCGGCGCCGTGCACCGGCGGAAGCCTCAAACGTCCAACCCATCTGAGGAGGCACACCCATGATAATGACCACCACACCCGGTATTGAAGGCAAAACCATCCGTGACTACAGGGGCATCGTCACCGGGGAGGCGATTCTCGGCGCGAACATTTTCAAGGACTTTTTCGCAGGAATCCGGGACATCGTGGGCGGGCGTTCGGCCGCTTATGAAAAGGAACTGAAACGAGCCCGCGAGATCGCGTTTGGGGAAATGGAGGAAGCTGCACGTCTGGCGGGCGCCAACGCCGTCGTGGGCATCGACCTGGACTACGAAGTCGTCGGAAAGGGCAGCATGCTGATGGTCTCGGTCAGCGGCACGGCGGTATTGATCGACTGACGCGCATTGCGCCGTCCGGCGTCAGAACAAAGGTGAAACGGCAAGTGACCGGTGTCCGGTTGGGTTTTTTTGTCTGTGGATCACCGTTCCGTTTCTCTATTCTTCTTTTTCTCATTTTCTTTTTTCTTCGTCCTTTTTCTTGTACGCCCAAGAAATTGGCTGACCGCTGTGAACTGATTGCTGAACGCTGTTTTGCTCACCTGGGAGCGCGGGCGTCCCGCCCGCACCGCGCGGTTTCCGACACTTCCACGTCACGGCGGTGACGTCGCCTGGTTGGCTTCTGGCTGACTGCTGTGAACCGATTGCTGAACGCTGTTTTGCTCACCTGGGAGCGCGGGCGTCCCGCCCGCACCGTGCGGTTTCCGACACTTCCACGTCACGGCGGTGACGTCGCCTGGTTGGCTTCTGGCTGACCGATGTGAACTGATTGCTGTACGCTGTTTTGCTCACTTGGGAGCGCGGGCGTCCCGCCCGCACCGCGCGGTTTCCGACACTTCCACGCCACGGCGGTGACGTCGCCTGGTTGGCTTCTGGCTGACTGCTGTGAACCGATTGCTGAACGTGCTCACCTGGGAGCGCGGGCGTCCCGCCCGCACCGTGCGGTTTCCGACACTTCCACGCCACGCCGGAGACGTCGAACGGTTGTTTTTCTTGTTTTAAACTGACCGCTGACCACTGATAGCTGTACGCTCCTCATTACTCCTTTGCCAGCGGTTCGATCGATAGCCTGAACCCGAGGCTGTTCAGTATTCTCTCCATCGTGTCCAGACGAGGATTGCCCTTTTCGGAAAGCGTCTTGTATACATGGGCTCGGTTCAGGTTCGCCTGCCGTGCCAATTTTCCCAGCCCGCCCTTTGCCGCCGCTACGTCCTTGAGCGCAAGCAGAAGGGCCGACCTGTCGTGATCCCTGGCGTATTCCTCGAGCGCCACCTCGAGGTAGGCGCGAGCGCGTTCCGGATCACTGAGGAATTCAAAATGGTGTTTTTTAAACGGGACGGAAGGTTCCATCGGGAGCGCTCCTTGTAGTCAGTCAGTTACGATATTGCCCGCTGGATATCTCTCTGCTGCGTGCTCTTGTCTCCGCCACAGAGCAGGAGTAAGACGTCTGCAGCGACACGCGTGAAATAGATTCGAAAACCCGGTCCGAAGTCCAGGCGAATCTCTATGACACCGCCACCGACGGGCCGGTGGTCGCCCAAAAGACCCAGGCTCAATCGGCGGAGACGGGCTTCTATGCGAGCCTGTGTCCGGATATCGCGGAGAGCGCCGAACCATTCAGCGAACGGCTGTCTGCCGTTTTGAGCGACGTAGATTTCAACGGTGAATACCATCAGAGCTGCATTGTACGTTATAACGTACAATTTTACAACCGAAATTTTTCGCTGCCAAGGCCGTCTACCGTACCCCGACTGCTCTTGATTGGATCAAGGGCGACCGGCCGGTCGCCCCTACATTTACAACGCTAGCGCCAGGTTTGCTGTGTCCGGTAGCCCTCTTACTTATCCCCTCTTGCCTCTTGCCGGTGGCTGGGGCTTGGTTGGGCGGTCTGATTGGCTTCTTGCTTCTGGCTGTACGCTGCTCGTGACTTCTGGGATCGAGGGCACCTGCCTGCGCCGAGTTCTGCTCGGCAGGCAGGTCCTGCCCCTCGACGCGCCGTCTCTGATCCTGCCACGTCACGGTGCTGACATCAATGCATTGGCGTCTTGGTTTTTGCTTCTGGCTGACAACTGTACGCTGACGGCTGATAGCTTTTTTTGTCAATGTTGTCGCACTAGTTGCGACAATCTGAATGTATATTCTCGCCACGCGGAGGATTCGTGATGGAACGAACGATGAGCCGCGCTGCGCGGCTCAAGGCGATTGAAACCTTTCTCTATCGATCCTCGGGTGGAAGGAGAGCGACCGACATCGCCGCGCGATTCGGCGTGCATCGGAGTACCGTGTACCGGGACCTGCGGTCGCTGTCCAAGGCGGGATCGCCGGTCTGGGAGGATGACGGGCGGTTCGGCGTGCTGAAGGACAAGTATCTGACCACCGTCCGGGTGAATCTGCACGAGGCGCTCGCGCTCTACCTGGCTGCCCGCCTGCTTTCGGCGCACAGCGACGAACACAATCCGCACGTTGTGTCTGCCCTCGAGAAACTCGCCAGCGCAATGCCGGAGTCCATTGGCGAACACATCGGTCGAACCGCGGCGGTTGCCGACAAACGCAGGCCCGATCCCGATCATATCCGCATACTGGAAACGCTCACTCGCGCCTGGTCCGAACGCAGGCAGGTGCGTCTGATCTATCACAATCCGCAGACCGGCGAAACCACCGAGCGCACCATTGACCCCTACTTCATCGAGCCGTCACCCGTCGGATATGCATGCTATGTTATCGGATACGACCACTTGCGGCGGGATATTCGAGAGTTCAAGGTGGAGCGCATCGAGCGGGCGACGCTGTTGGAAACGGTGTACGATACGAGAGAAGGATTTGATCCGTACGATTTCCTGCAGCACTCGTGGGGCATTATGGGTGGGGACGAGGTTGTGGACGTGGCACTGCGGTTTTCAGCCCGTGTGGCGTACCGCGTGAGGGAATCGGACTGGCCGGGCGTGGTTGACGTGACGGACGAGCCGGACGGCGGCTGCCGTATGCGGCTCAGGGTGAAGCACACGCTGGAGATGAAACCGTGGATTCGAGGCTGGGGACCGGAGTGCGAGGTGCTGGCGCCAGAGGAACTGAGGCGTGAGATCGCGGCGGACATGATCGCGGCAGGCGAGATGTATGGGAGGAGTTGCACCGGGACGTGAAATGGACGATGCCCGCGGCTGTTCTTGTACCGTTGTCGCATTTTTCGACGGATGGGAGCGAGGGCATGTTACCCGTCATTTCCCGCCACCAAGGTCGCCTGAATGGCTGCTGGCTGTCTGCCGTGCGCTGCATGCTGATCTGCGATACCTGGGAGCGAGGGCATCCTGCCCTCGACGCGTTCGTTCTGATCCTTCCACGTCACGGCGCAGACGTCAACCGATTGGCTTTTACTGCCTGCTTTACGCTGCACGTTGCTCTTCTCGCGCCGATGTTGCATTTTGCGACACCTTGAAGCGCGGGCCTGGTCAAAGACAGGTCCAACTCGCTCTGTGTGGATGTCGCTTCAAACGACACGGGCAGTCGGCCCAAACTCGCACTGGCGCCTGGATGAGGGCCGGGAAAGTCGGCCGCTCGTTCGTCAACGTCTTGCAATGGGCCCGTTAATTGACTATGATTTGTAGGAAATAATGGTGTAACCAATTCACAAGAAGAACTGCCAATGGGTGCGACGTACGTTGACGTAACCATACGCAACCCCTGCGGATCCGGAACGCAGTTGGACCGGCGAATTCCTCGTCGATTCCGGATCGTTCGATTCGCTCGTGCCGCGGGTGCAACTCGAGTCGATCGGACTCAAGCCGCGGTGGAGCCGTGAGTACATGCTTGCGGACGGTGAATCCATCGCGTTGGACATTACCCGCGCCGAAATTGAGTTCGAGGGGGAAGTTGTCGGCGGTACCACCGTGTTTGGGGATGAAGGCGCGGAGCCTTCGCTCGGCGTCACGGCACTGGAATCCGGCGGATTCGATGTCGACCCGCGCAAAAAGGAACCAAAGCGGCTGACGGAGGTTCTGTTAAAGTGATGGCAATAACTCTGGAGAAAAGCATGAAATCTTATACAGTCCAATTTGAAATTGCCGGCCCAACAGCCATGTGGACACGTCCCGATACTGGTGATGCACCAGTTAGCTATCCAGTGCCGACGTTCTCAGCGGCCAAGGGGATGTTCGAATCTATTTGCTGGCTCAAGTCAGCAAACGTTAAACCCGTAAAAATCGAAATATGCGCACCACTTGTCTTTCACACGTATTCGACAAACTATGGAGGACCTTTGCGTAAGAGCAAGATAATGAAGAAGGGAAGCAGCTACCAACTACTGGCAACGGTGTTGATCAATGTTAGCTATCGACTGTACGCAAACGTGGAAACCGTGGATTCTGGGATGCGCCAACTATCGGAGCGTGCTAAGCGATCTCCGACTCTTTCTGGAAACGGAGCACACGCATTTCGAGATATGTTCGAACGTCGGTTGACACGCGGTCAGTGGCATTCCGTTCCTTGCCTCGGTTGGAAGGAATTTACGCCAAGCTACGTAGGCCCATTTCGTGACGAGACTGAAGTCTGTCAAAAAATCAACACGTTCCTTCCAAGTATGCTACACTCTGTCTTCTCCGAACCGAAGTTCGGTAAATACAAGCCGACGTTTCAACAAAACGTAGCTATCGAAAATGGAGTGTTAATCTATGCTGAATGAGGTCTTTCTTCTTTCCGAGAGCCTGAAACGGACTGGTGTCGCCCTTCATTCTTGGCATCGGCATTTTAAGGAATGTCCCCGAGGCGGGAAGGCTTTCTTTGTCGAACTCGACGATCAAGGACATGTCGCTAAAGTCTCTCCTATTGCCGACCCGCAAATTCGGGCAGAATTGCGGAAATACGAAAAAGCGGCTGGCTACTCGTTTCCATCGTTCAACGTACCTCCCTTACTGCAATTTGCAGATGAAGAAAAAAAGGAACGTGCGGCCAAGTTCAGAAAAGCGCTTGGATCGAAGAAGCCTCCAGAAACAGCAGTGCGGGACAAGGAACTTGCATATCTGCTTTCGGTTAGTACGTCGGGCTGGATTCGACCTGACAAAGGAGCACGTAGCAAAGATGCAATGGATAAATTAAATGAGTGCCTGTCCTCAGTCATTCAAAATATGACGGCGATGTTGGGTGAGAGCACAGATGAATCACGATCCTTCGTGGAATTGCTACGTCGTGCCCAGCAGACGAATGGGGCTGCCTTGCATGAGCGATTGAAGGAAATCGCGATACGCGAAATAAGATCCGAACAATCCGAAGCCGCTGAATGGATGGATGTTTTGTTCTTTCATTCTGGGAAGACACCCAATAACATAGCGATCACCTTGGAATTGGTTGATCAATCTCAATTCGCGTATCCAGCCAACCATCCGAAGGTTCAGGCTTGGGTAAATGATCGCCTGCTAGCTATGGAAACCATCGAGGAAGGGAATCAGGGCCACGCGATAGCACCCGATGCCTTTGGCGGAGTGGAAGGCGGCGGCATGAATGACAGCTTTCCGGAAATCAAGATACCAGTGCTGGGGAATGTAAAACTACGTGCAATGTCCAACGAGTCGCCATGTCAGCGGAGGTATGGTTTGGCCGACGCTAGGTCATTCTATGTCTTGCAGCCGGCACGGCTCGAAATGAAGACTGCTTTGGAGTGGATCACCAGAGACGAACGACGCGGCAAAACGTGGTGCGATGTTTCTTCGCTTGGTAGTGCGTCGGCAATGCTAATTACCTATCCCTCCGAATTGCCTGTAGAAGCACCTGAATTGGCGGGATTGCTCTGTGGTGTTGAAGGAGAACTATCTGATCCTGACGGTTCACTCTTTGAGGCATGTGCGCGTCGCGTTACCAAGGCTCTCAAGGGACGACCCGAGTCATCACGCAATGCTGAACTGCGTGTCTTTGTCCTGACTAAGCCTGACGGCTTCCGGACCAAGGTGTTGCACAGTAGTCGTTATACCGTTCAACACTTGCTCGACAGTGCTGACGAATGGCAAGAGCTTTGTCGCAACTCGCCACCAGTGATGATTCGTCAATTTGGTCGAAAGAAAGGAGACGAACCCGTTTGGCGGCGCCCTATTACTCCCTATCCGGCTAAAGTGGTTTGGTGTCTAAACACGGTTTGGCAGCGAATGGGCACACATGCCGAAACTGCTTTCGATTTCCAGATTGCGGACGGCTTGACGTTGCTATTGGCAGACGGTCAAGTGCTGCAAACTGTGGCCATGAGGGCTATTCTGGCGATCACCAGTAATTCGTTATCGCTACTGCTGGTGATCGGCCAAGCTGTCCACTTGGGGAAGGTTCACCCGATGGGTAAGGTCTATGGCAAACAAGCCTTGATGCTTCCCCAGATTCTCGGATTGCTACTTGGGAAACTCGGCTACAAGAAAGGAATCTATATGAAGAATCCACCCTATCTGATTGGCCGACTGCTGAGTTTGGCCGATCAGCTACATGTACAGTATTGCCATGAGGTGCGAAAGGGCCAAGTGCCACCGCAGCTAGTTGGCAACGCCCTAATGAAAAGTGCGATGGAAACACCTGAAAAGGCCCTTGCCCTGTTGTGGCAGCGCATCAAGCCCTACCACGCTTGGGCGCAAACGGTCCAGGGTGGCGGGGAAGTACGTCTTGCCAAGTACTTCCTCGGCGAGATAGGTCGCGTATGCGCGTCACTTTCTGAAAGGGAGATGCCGAGGCGGTGTTCGGATACCGACAAGGTTGCAATGCTACTTGGGTATCTCGCCCGTCCCGAAAAGGAAACTTCCAACGACGTTTCGTCGAATACCTTAAACGAAGGAGAGCAAAAATGACAGATACTACTGCCAACGGCGTGAAACGATTTACGGGACTTCTGATAATTGAAGTCGTCAATTCCAATCCCAATGGGGACCCAGACCGCGAAAGCGATCCTCGGCAGCGTCCTGATGGTCACGGGGAGATTTCTCCCGTTTCGTTCAAACGCAAAGTGCGCGATTTGATCGATGCAAAGGATGGGCCTGTTTGGCAAGTGATGCAGACGGAAATGAGCCTGAGCGACAAAAAATTCATGATCCTTGAGTCTCGTGGACGGAACCGTAAGCAGATTGAAGAAGAATTGAAAAACGGGTCATTCCAAGACAAATACTGGGATGGTCGAGTGTTCGGCAATACTTTCTTGGAGGAAGGAGCTGCTGACACAATCAAGACGGGTGTCGTACAATTCGGCCTTGGACTGAGTGTGGCCCCGATCGAAATCAGTCGCCACACCAACACAAACAAGGCCGGGGTGCAAGAAGGCAAAGACCGCGGCATGGCACCGATGGGGTATCGTTTTGTGCCACATGGCGTCTATTGTATGCCGTTCTTTGTGAATCCCTCCATGGCCCACAAATCGGGTTGCACGCAGCAAGATATCAGCTTGTTGTTTAAAGTCATCCCACACGCCTACGCACATACTCGGTCTCATGCCCGACCGCTTGTCGATCTACGGCACGCTTGGGTGGTTGAACATAAATCAGTGCTAGGATCGTGCTCCGATTTCGCGATTATCGAGGCATTGACACCAAACAAGAATGGCGATCACGATTCACCCTCAGACGCTTGGTCCGATTACACCGCGCCAACGCAGTTACCGGACACATTGGCCGCTCGTGTCACGGAAGTTCGGGATTTGATGGTGGAATAATGTTGCTTGCGCACAGTCCGCAACCAGAGAATGAGATTCCCGCTCAGCCGTATGCCGAACACATTGAGAACGTCATTGCGTCAGCAGTTCGGCATGCTGGTGGGCTGACTGCCGACGCGACCGATCGTCGATTGCTCAAGCTGGCCGTTCGGTTGGCAGCCGAGTTTCACGACATCGGGAAACTTGAACCGGAGAATCAAGCTATCCTTTCAGTCGGTGGCAGTGGTCGTCTGCCGGTGAATCATGTTGATTCGGGGGTCGCACATCTGCTAAAGACCCCTCCTCAGCTGGCTGCACAACTGGCTGCAATTCTCGTCTTCTCGCACCACCGTGGTCTACCGGATATCACCGAACACCGAACGCGAGATGCCGGATTACCCTTCCGTGATCTGGAGTCTGATGAATCTGGGCGCATAACGAAAGACCACACGGATGGACACCTAGAAGGATATCTACGTTTACACCTCTCAACCATCGAGAGCATAGGACAATCGACGTACTCAAACACGCAACGCCGGAGCGATATGTCGATATTGCTCCGTTTGGCGCTGTCTTGTCTTGTTGACGCTGATCATTTTGATACGGCACGTAATTATGGTCAAGCCTTTTCCGTTACGAGTCCGAAACTTGATCCGGCCGCACGGCTCGAACTTCTGGATCGATACGTCGCTGGGTTGGCCGGGGACAAAGAAGACGAGCGGACGCAGCTGAGACAGGACGTTTATCGCGCTTGCCGCAACGCTGATCCGTCAAGTGAATCAGTGTTGGCCTGCGATTCTCCCGTTGGGTCCGGGAAGACAACGGCAATCATGGCGCACCTGCTGAAGGTAGCGACTACGCGGAAACTACGGCGAGTCTTTGTCGTCCTGCCGTACACCAATATCATTGACCAATCGGTGCGGGTCTATCGAAAGTCCCTCGTTAGGATGGACGAGTCTCCTGACCGCATTGTCGCAGCCCACCATCACCGGGCGGAATTTGGCAGCCTCGCGGCTCGACATCTGACCTACTTGTGGAACAATCCCATTGTTGTTACGACTGCCGTTCAGTTCTTTGAAACTCTCGCTGCCTGTCGCACTGGAGCGCTACGAAAGCTCCATCAAGTAGCTGGCTCCGCAATCTTCATCGACGAGGCTCATGCCGCTCTACCAGCACATTTGTGGCCGATCGCATGGAAGTGGATGCAAGAATTGAAGACTGATTGGGGCTGCCATTTCGTTGTCGGATCGGGGTCGCTGAGCCGTTTCTGGGAGCTTCCGGAATTCGTCGATTTGCCCCCGACTGTACCTGATCTGGTGAACGTGCACGTCCGGGACGAAAGCTTGGACCTTGAGGCAACGCGTGTCACCTATCAATCTCATTCGAAGCCCATGAGTCTGACGACGCTGGAGCCATGGCTCCTTCAACTCCCGGGTCCGCGGCTACTCATTGTGAATACTGTGCAATCGGCAGCCGTCATTGCACGACAGCTTGCCGACTGGGAGAGCCGAGACAACTGGCAATCGAGTCATCCTCAAGTTGAACACCTATCAACTGCACTCACTCCGACTGACCGTGCGAGCACTCTGAATCGAGTCATTAAGCGCCTCAGAAACAATGACGATCAGGATTGGACGCTCGTGGCAACTTCCTGCGTTGAGGCTGGCGTTGATTTTTCGTTTCGGACGGGTATCCGCGAACGCGCTTGCTTGAATAGCCTCTTGCAAATCGCTGGCCGGGTAAACCGTGGAAGCGAGTACGAGTCTGCCGACGTTTGGGACGTTCAACTGGTCTATGACTCGTGGCTTCGGCCTCATCCAACATTCGAGCATTCATCGATCGTATTGGGAGAACTGTTCAATGAAAGGCGAGTCAGTGTGAGCTCCTGCACCGAGGCACTGCGACGTGAGATTCGTCGTTCGCGGCTGAAGAAAGATGAACTACTCAAGGCCGAATGCGCACTGAATTTTCCGAAAGTTGCCGAATTGTTCCGCGTCATTAACTCGCCAACACTGACAGCCGTGGTTGATGAATCCCTCAGAGAAATGATCGAATCAGGCCAACGGCTTCCAAGCCAAGAGCTTCAGAATGGAAGCGTACAGGTCTATGGATCAAGGGCCAGCGAATGGGCACTGCGCGAGTTCGACCACATGCCTGGACTATTCGCGTGGGAACTTGGGTACGATCCTTTCTTAGGATTTATGGCGGGAGTGCTCCCGCTTGTAGATGGCGGCGAAACGGGGTACATAGTATGAATAGACACCAACCTATGAATACACCTGATCCTATCCCTCTCTCACTTATCAACGACTTCCTCTATTGCCAGCGCCGGGCCGCACTGAAGGCAGTTGATGGGTGGCGCGGGACCAATGAGCACACTGTGGTCGGTGATAGAGTGCACGAACAGACCGACGATTCTGGCTACGAGACCGTCAAGGGCGTGACTCTATTGCGCGCCTTGCCCGTCTGGTCGGATCGTCTCGGGCTCAACGGCAGGTGCGATAATGTCGAGCGGCATCCCGATGATTCGTTGGTTCCAGTTGAATATAAAAAGGGCAAACGCCGCAAATTTGATAACGACGACGCGCAGCTGTGCGCGCAAGCTTTGTGCTTGGAAGAGATGTTTGGGCTCGAGGTCCCACGAGGGGCTATCTTCCACGCCCGGAGCAAGCGACGGCGGGAGGTCGAATTCACAGGGGACCTGCGTCGGCTCACGGTAGAGGCAATTCAGGCCGTGCACCGGCTGATCGAGGAAAACGAAGTCCCACGGGCCGTCTATAAACCTCAATGTACAGAGTGCTCGCTGTTTGACTATTGCCTACCTGAAATTACCAGCGCTCCGCCCATTCTCGCGCAGGCGGCTCGGGAGGTGTTCGACACTACCGGCTAAATTCGCCCGGCTGTTGCGGGCCGAGGGGCTCAGTCGCAAATCATGGCCATTATTCAGAACACCCTTTATCTGACGACCTCTGGCACCGTAGTACACAGGGATCATCTGACGCTTCGGGTCGAGATCGAAAAACAAACCCGATTGACTGTGCCTATTCACCACCTGGAGAGCATCTGCGCATTCGGAAGGGTCGTAGTTACGCCTCCCGCAATGGCCTTATGCTGGCGACACCAGGTGGCGATTCATTTCCATACGGAGAATGGGTACCTGTTGGCGCAGGTTCTGGGCAGCGGGGACACCCGCTATCTGTTGCGTCGAGCACAGTACGCGGCGGCGGACAATCCGGAGGAAGCATCCCGGATTGCCCGTCAGTTCGTTGCTGGGAAATTGCAGAACTCTCGCACCAATTTGCAGCGGTCCGGCCGGGAGGCTGATACGGATTCGGATCGCGCGGAATTGGCGGGAGCGGCCAGTAAATTGGCCCGCCTGATCCAGCAACTCGGAAATGCCGAACCTGTGCCCCGAGAATGTGGGCTTCGGGAAGCGATTGACCCCATCAGGGGAATGGAGGGTCTCGGTGCCAGGGTCTATTTCTCGGCCTTCCAGTATATGCTCAAACAACAGCGGGACGACTTCAGGTTCATAAATCGCTCGCGCCGTCCTCCTCGTGACCGCGTGAACTGTCTGCTGTCGTTCATTTACGCACTGGTACGCCACGACTGTTTGGCGGCGTTAACGACCGCCGGATTGGATCCATTCGTCGGATGGCTCCACGCCACGCGGGCTGGAAGACCGGCGTGCGCATTGGATCTGATGGAAGAATTCCGGCCCTGTTTGGCGGAGCGCCTGGCGTTGACTCTGATCAATCGGCGACAGATTGAGCCAGGGCACTTTCGCGAGCGAGACGGCGGCGCCGTGGAATTTACCGACCGTGGCAGGAGGGAAGTGATTCAGGCCTGGCAGCGGCGCAAGCAGACGGAGATAAAGCACGTCCTTTTCAAGGAAAATGTCCGTCTGGGACAGGTGTTCAGCATTCAAGCCCGGTTGCTCGCGCGGTATCTTCGCGGCGATATTCCCGACTATATTCCGTACATACCAAAGTAATACAGTGTGTCCACTTTTTGCTGTTTGAGGAGAGCGGATTGAAACTGATCGCGTACGACGTCTCGACGATTGACCGGGCCGGACAAAAACGACTCCGCCGCGTGGCGAGGGCCTGCAAGGATTATGGAGTTCGAGTACAAAAATCGCTGTTTGAATGCCAGGTTGGAAAAACGGAATGGGCGGTGCTCCGGAATCGTCTGTTGAGGGAAATCGATTTTGAACACGACTCGCTACGAATCTATCATCTAGCCTGACCTATTCATGAATCGTCACGGAATGCAGTATGAGGAAGCAGAAAGAGCTTCCGAGTGAGACGAGAAACGAAAGAGCACGGGCTGAGACGGATTTGGCGTGTCCCGGCCGTGTCGGCGGCGCCTGCTGGCAGCACGTTTGCTCCGTGGCGTCAGCTTGCTCTGAATTCCGCTGTCAAGAGCACAGACGTCTCCGTGGCTGTTGGTCGTGTCGGTCCAAACGTGAAGGCGCGGTCAGCTCGACGATGCGTTATGGAACACACGTTGCCAGGTTGTAGAGGATCTTGCGATAAAGGTGTTTGAGTGGAAACGCCGTTGGCAGATGGAACCTGATTTTTGTTTTCAACTCACAAACGCGCCCGGCGACTTTCAAGAGACGGTTTTGCAGGGTATTGAACTGTGCGTTCGTCCACTTCGTGCCGCGCAACCCGGTTTGTGCCAAGGCGTGCATCAGGACATAGGCGGCGCTGTGGAGAAAGAGACGGAAGTGATTGGCCTGGAAGATGTGACAAGAGGTGCGATCGGAATGGAGAAAGGTCTTGTGATTCTTGATGAAGTTTTCCATCCTGCCGCGTGCGCAATAGGCGGTTTTGTAGATGAATGACGGTTGGGCGCGCTTTAGGTTGGTGACCACGAATCGGATATTGTCTCCTTGCGGGGTGACTTCCGCCTTGCAGATGATGCGTTGTGGACAAGCCCAGGTTTTCGCCTGATAGTCCCAACAGCGATAAAGGCGCACGGGTTTTCCCGAAGCGGCATACAGCGTTTTGGCCTGGTCTATCAAGGACTGTGCCGAGCGCAGCAGTTTGGCGTTGCCGTTTTGTCCGAGGACAAAATACACATTCTGGTCTTCACACAACGCGTGCACTTCCGGACACGAAAAATGAGCATCGCCGCGCAACAGGATCGCCACGTCGGGCCAGGCGCGGCGCAGGTAGGCGATCACCCGTTTGAGAATGGTGACGATCTCTTTACCCGTGGGCCGCCTGCCAGGACGCAAGACCGTCGTGATCAACTTGCCCGTCTGGCCTTCATAGATATGCAGGGGCTGGTAGCAATAGCCATTGAAATACGCATTGAACAACGACAACTGTTGAGACCCATACACCTTGTCTTCCGTGTCATCGATATCCAACAGAATGGCTTCGGGCGGTTCCTCATACGAGGCGACAAACACATCCGCAAAGGCCTTGGCGATCCGATACAAATCGGTTCTGCTGATCCGGTTCTCGAACCGACTCATCGTGGGTTGACTGGCCAGATCCGCACCGGAAAGCGGCAACCGATCACAGGCCGCCTTGAAGCCGGGATCCTCGCGCAACGTATTGCAATCGTTCGCGTCCTCATATCCACAGGCCATCTGAAACACACGTTGTTTGACCAGATCCATCATCTGATGATGTACGTAACTTTGATGTCGACGATCCGTGAGCGCCGCAACCATCCTATGCAAAATCCCGGTTCTGGCCTCCACCTCACGAAGCAGCATCACCCCGCTGTCGCTGGTCAGGATGCCTCCGTCGAAGGTGGCTTCTACCGGCTTACCAGAAAGACTTGCGAAAGACACCCTGTGATGTGTATCTTGAACTCCCACGGTAGTTTCCTCCTGTTTCATTGTGTTATGGTTATTTGCGTAACCACAATATAATACAATGACTTGGGTAAGGAAACTACCTTTTTTGTGAATTTTTCAGGCTAGATGAAGACACCGGAAAGGAGACCGAGCATCACGGAATTAGTGTACCCGTGGACCTGTCAGGTCCGCTTGTCCTGTAGCTTGCGCGAACGTCAAGTAACGGAAATCTGCCGCTCTGTTCGCGCAAAGGGAAACCGTTTGTCTGACAACCGGTTGGCGAGTTCGTGGACGGGTGGGTCAGGAATTCTACTTGTCTTTTTGATAGAATCGCGCATCATATTGTATAAGATATTGTTTTTATGCTGGTTGAAGCAACCAGCATCTCCCCTCACTCCGGTGGGGGGAGCGGATTGAAACAGAGAACTCCGCCGCAATACGTTTGTAGACACTTATCTCCCCTCACTCCGGTGGGGGGAGCGGATTGAAACCATAGAGGGTGAGCTTGGGTTGGGGGGTAGCGAAACATCTCCCCTCACTCCGGTGGGGGGAGCGGATTGAAACTGATGGCGTGGCGCTTGTAGGCGCGGCGTCCCTGATCTCCCCTCACTCCGGTGGGGGGAGCGGATTGAAACTTGCTGGAAGCGACAAACGACCCAACATGGACCCGGCAGATCTCCCCTCACTCCGGTGGGGGGAGCGGATTGAAACGCGGTGTTCCCGGCGCAAACAGCTATATATATGTTGATCTCCCCTCACTCCGGTGGGGGGAGCGGATTGAAACCCTGAAAGAGATACCGGCCCCCGTAACGAAATCTGCATCTCCCATCACTCCGGTGGGGGGAGCGGATTGAAACCCAAACGGCGGGCCGGGAAACGGTACGGGAGCCCATCTCCCCTCACTCCGGTGGGGGGAGCGGATTGAAACACAAAAGCACATCCTGACGTGAAAATGCTGCGTATAGATCTCCCCTCACTCCGGTGGGGGGAGCGGATTGAAACTTGTTGGGGATCGGGGGAACCCTGGTTGTTCGGCAAATCTCCCCTCACTCCGGTGGGGGGAGCGGATTGAAACGTTATAGCCACCGCCGCTGTTGCCAGTGCGCCCAGGGGATCTCCCCTCACTCCGGTGGGGGGAGCGGATTGAAACAATGCCCACCTGCCAATTTGCCCGGGCCCTTCCTGTATCTCCCCTCACTCCGGTGGGGGGAGCGGATTGAAACCCGACACTCGCAGCCGGCAAATCGGCGGCCCCGAAGGATCTCCCCTCACTCCGGTGGGGGGAGCGGATTGAAACGTCGCTTACAAAGCGCCTGGCGGCATCATCCTGTGATCTCCCCTCACTCCGGTGGGGGGAGCGGATTGAAACTCGTAAGAAATTTTACCGGGTCGTGGGGTGCGCTGAATCTCCCCTCACTCCGGTGGGGGGAGCGGATTGAAACAATGATAACAAGGGTGTCCTGGCCCTGCAAAAACAACATCTCCCCTCACTCCGGTGGGGGGAGCGGATTGAAACATAGGGTGGCTGACGACAGCGTGGGACTGGGTACATCTCCCCTCACTCCGGTGGGGGGAGCGGATTGAAACACGTATGAGGTCGACAGCGTCGATTCCGAGACGTCGATCTCCCCTCACTCCGGTGGGGGGAGCGGATTGAAACAGGAAAACAGCTTTCGATCTGATGTCGACGTGGTAGATCTCCCCTCACTTCGGTGGGGGGAGCGGATTGAAACGCCCATGACATCTGGTAAAGCGTCTCTGACTGGTAGATCTCCCCTCACTTCGGTGGGGGGAGCGGATTGAAACCATTTCGAATATTATGTGTATGCCCAACAAGCACTCAGATACTTTCTGCCGAGGTTGGCACCCCGACGGGACGCCTTTTGCCCCTAAGGACTACCGCGAGGCAGGCCTGCCCGTCCCCACCCCCGCTCAGCTGGCGTTTTGGGCTGAGTCCGATGCCGAACAGGCCGCCGAACGCCGAACGCGATAACCCGGTGAGAATCTTCCATCAGAACAAGGATTGAAACGGCGCCGGCGGTGAAGCGGGGGTCGGCTACGAGGTAAGCCTGCTGGCCGAGGAGATAAGCCGCACCATGGCGCTCATCGGCTGTACCTCGGTAGCACAGATCGGCCGCGCTCACGTTGCCCCGGCGAGCCACCCGGCGTAACGGCGCGGCGACAATGGGGCGGGTGCCGCCCCGTCCACGAGAGGAGAGAGCGAGCATGGCGCATCTGTTTGGACGCGACTACACGAAGGCGGAGCTGCTGCGGTTGGTCGGCGACATGAGCCAGCTCGCCGCCGTTCGCCGTGCGGAGCTGACCGAGGGCAACGAGCGCGGCGCCGGATTGATCGAGGTAAGCAACGCCTCCGGACTGAGCTTCTCGGTGCTGCCCGGACGGGCGCTCGACATCGCTGCCGCCACCTACCAGGGGCGGTCGCTGTGTTTCCGCAGCGCCACCGGCGACGTCGGCCCGGCATTCTTCGAGCCTGCCGGTTACGGCTGGATGCGCAGTTTCTTCGGCGGCCTGCTGATCAGTTGCGGCCTGACCTTCGTCGGCCATCCCGAGACCGATCCGGAGGAGGAAGGCGAGGAACTGGGCCTGCACGGGCGACTGTCCGCCATCCCGGCGCGCGACGTGAGCGCCGGCGGAAGCTGGCAGGGAGACCAATACCGCCTGCGCATCGCCGGCACCATGCGCGAGGCGGTGGCACTTGGCACCACCCTCGAGCTACGCCGCGAAATCACCACTACGCTGGGCGAGCGCCGCATCAGCATCCACGACCGAGTGGAGAACCTCGGCCGGTCGAAACACTTCCATCAGAACAAGGATTGAAACACCATATGGACAACTTCAAGATCTACCAAAACCCGTGCCGGTCGAAACACTTCCATCAGAACAAGGATTGAAACTTTGGGGAGATAGGATGATACCTTTGAGATTTAAGTACCGGTCGAAACACTTCCATCAGAACAAGGATTGAAACACCGGTACCCCAACGTATCACGTAAGAAAAAAAGGAAGCCGGTCGAAACACTTCCATCAGAACAAGGATTGAAACCCAAAAGCTGAGGAAACGGCGCAAGCCTATCATGATAACCGGTCGAAACACTTCCATCAGAACAAGGATTGAAACATCGAGTGGCGAGCATTTCAAATGCATGGTCAGGCCACCGGTCGAAACACTTCCATCAGAACAAGGATTGAAACGTAAACGTAACAGTTGCCGGCGTTGCCGTTCCCGAAACCGGTCGAAACACTTCCATCAGAACAAGGATTGAAACTTATTCAGGTAGTCCTAACGCCTGCTTCCCGAAACGTCCGGTCGAAACACTTCCATCAGAACAAGGATTGAAACCCGTACGGTAGGGATCTTTGCGGAGGCGCGAACGTTGCCGGTCGAAACACTTCCATCAGAACAAGGATTGAAACTCATTCGTCGCCCTCCCAGTGTTCCATTTACACCCCCCCGGTCGAAACACTTCCATCAGAACAAGGATTGAAACGTCATTGTCTACTTCCCTTGTGAGTTTGATTGTTTCCCGGTCGAAACACTTCCATCAGAACAAGGATTGAAACTCTTAGGAGGACAAGTTTCATGCAGACGAAATTTGGCAGACCGGTCGAAACACTTCCATCAGAACAAGGATTGAAACAGAAAGAGGACCTGAAGAACGAACGGGCCGACAGAGACAACCGGTCGAAACACTTCCATCAGAACAAGGATTGAAACTTTTATTATACTGATCCATGTTGCGTGTTGTTTCATTTCCGGTCGAAACACTTCCATCAGAACAAGGATTGAAACATTGTTCGGGAGCCTTCAGGCGGGCATCTATGCGGCCGGTCGAAACACTTCCATCAGAACAAGGATTGAAACCCCTTCCAGACCGCCCTGAGATTACCCGTGCCACCCAGACCGGTCGAAACACTTCCATCAGAACAAGGATTGAAACTTCCATACCCAGTAGCTGATGCGTATTTCAAGGTTCTCCGGTCGAAACACTTCCATCAGAACAAGGATTGAAACCGGGGGATTAGAGGCATAAAAAACCCCCGGCTCCGGCCCGGTCGAAACACTTCCATCAGAACAAGGATTGAAACAATTCGTGGTAAAGCTGAAGCGCCATGCCAGTGTTCACCGGTCGAAACACTTCCATCAGAACAAGGATTGAAACACGACCAGACGCCCGACTTGGTGCAATTTTTCAATGACCGGTCGAAACACTTCCATCAGAACAAGGATTGAAACTTTCACGCTATTGGGCGGCGAGGCATGGCCCTTGCGCCGGTCGAAACACTTCCATCAGAACAAGGATTGAAACATCATCTACGACGCTGAAGCCGGGAACGTCTGCAGCGCCGGTCGAAACACTTCCATCAGAACAAGGATTGAAACTCCGTTCAGCCTGAAGCGTCAGCCGTTCCGTGTGCACCGGTCGAAACACTTCCATCAGAACAAGGATTGAAACTAATCAATTTGATTGATATCGCATCCGTCACGTTACGACCGGTCGAAACACTTCCATCAGAACAAGGATTGAAACATAAATACAAACGGAATTTCATTTAACTTTTTTCCCCGCCGGTCGAAACACTTCCATCAGAACAAGGATTGAAACACCAAGTAGGGTATTGGGAGGTTCTGTCTTCGCACCCGGTCGAAACACTTCCATCAGAACAAGGATTGAAACTCCTTCGCCGCAACCTGATCCTGCAATTTCTTTAGATCACCGGTCGAAACACTTCCATCAGAACAAGGATTGAAACCAAAATGAGCACCGGGAAACGAGTGCGTGGGAATTTCCGGTCGAAACACTTCCATCAGAACAAGGATTGAAACGACCTGATCCGTCGCAGGCCATACAGACATGAGCCCGCCGGTCGAAACACTTCCATCAGAACAAGGATTGAAACTATTTCTTCTTAGGCTTCCTCGTGCGTGAGGTGGGGGCCGGTCGAAACACTTCCATCAGAACAAGGATTGAAACAGATATGGCTTGTTGGAGCGAAACGCACACCCCACGCCGGTCGAAACACTTCCATCAGAACAAGGATTGAAACGGGATACCAAGTGGCCTTCAAAGGCCAACGGCATCCTCCGGTCGAAACACTTCCATCAGAACAAGGATTGAAACACCAGCCGCGCGAACGTGACGGCCTCTTTGTTTCGGGCCGGTCGAAACACTTCCATCAGAACAAGGATTGAAACCATCACATCACGGGCGCAGCTACGCGAGCACAACCGGCCGGTCGAAACACTTCCATCAGAACAAGGATTGAAACTCGGATCTTCGTGAGGAGTATTTGGCGCTGGAGGCTAACCGGTCGAAACACTTCCATCAGAACAAGGATTGAAACCGTAATGAGTTTTTGCAGACGCAAACCGGCTTAGGCGACCGGTCGAAACACTTCCATCAGAACAAGGATTGAAACGACTATATCAATGCTCCATTCGAGAATGTCGGCAAGGCCGGTCGAAACACTTCCATCAGAACAAGGATTGAAACAGCCACCCCAGATAAATATCGACGTCACGAGCCGCCCTCCGGTCGAAACACTTCCATCAGAACAAGGATTGAAACACGATATAAATATCGAAAGGCCGCACAAGCCATTTTCCGGTTGAAACACTTCCATCAGAACAAGGATTGAAACGGGCTTCTCATCACTACCGACGACGCCCTGCCGGCGGGCCGGTCGAAACACTTCCATCAGAACAAGGATTGAAACTGGCAAACAAAACCTGGTTCCCGCCAGTACCATCCGGACCGGTCGAAACACTTCCATCAGAACAAGGATTGAAACACAATTCCAACCTTACCCCCGGCTTTTTCCAAAAGTTCCCGGTCGAAACACTTCCATCAGAACAAGGATTGAAACAATATTTCGCCGCTCGCTGTGAGTCTGCCATGATACCGGTCGAAACACTTCCATCAGAACAAGGATTGAAACCTTTTCCCGCTAGATAGTATAAGAATAGCTGCAGCAGCCCGGTCGAAACACTTCCATCAGAACAAGGATTGAAACAAGAATAGCTTCATCGCAGCCCAAGAGGCTAATACCGGTCGAAACACTTCCATCAGAACAAGGATTGAAACTGTAATCTCTACTTGTCTATGTTCATAGGTGTATCTGCCGGTCGAAACACTTCCATCAGAACAAGGATTGAAACGCAGGGAAGATGAGGCGTGGGCCAAGAAGTTTCTACGCCGGTCGAAACACTTCCATCAGAACAAGGATTGAAACAGAGGGTTCAACACCCGGCAATAAAAGCCTTGCAACGCCGGTCGAAACACTTCCATCAGAACAAGGATTGAAACATGGAAATGCCGCCACCATAGACACCAGCGCGGCAAGGCCGGTCGAAACACTTCCATCAGAACAAGGATTGAAACATATACTCCGGGCAAGCGTGGTTATGCTGGCCCACACGCCGGTCGAAACACTTCCATCAGAACAAGGATTGAAACAGCCAACTTCTCCGGATATCCGAAGTACCGGAACCCACCGGTCGAAACACTTCCATCAGAACAAGGATTGAAACTGAAATGTCTTAAATCTTTACGCAAATCTCCATCGTCACCGGTCGAAACACTTCCATCAGAACAAGGATTGAAACTGAAGCGGCCGGTGACTATAAGATATCGAGATTCGATCCCGGTCGAAACACTTCCATCAGAACAAGGATTGAAACCGGCCGGCCGGACGTCAGTCGTTGTACCCCGGAAAACCCCGGTCGAAACACTTCCATCAGAACAAGGATTGAAACATTTTGGACGAAGCGACAAGAGTTGAGTTGCAGCTTGCCGGTCGAAACACTTCCATCAGAACAAGGATTGAAACTTTTCCGACCGCGGCCCAAACTCAATACGGATCTTTCCGGTCGAAACACTTCCATCAGAACAAGGATTGAAACGAAAAAGCCCGTGTTCTAATTGCGAACAAGAAAGACTGGCCGGTCGAAACACTTCCATCAGAACAAGGATTGAAACTCTCGAGACGATAAAGGCCGGGCAACTATTCTGGTGGCCGGTCGAAACACTTCCATCAGAACAAGGATTGAAACTCACAGGCCAACGCCGCGAAGCTTGCCGATGTGCACCGGTCGAAACACTTCCATCAGAACAAGGATTGAAACCAGATGACCACCGGCACCCTAACCGAAGTAGACACCACCGGTCGAAACACTTCCATCAGAACAAGGATTGAAACATCTTTTCCGGCGCTTCCTTGCGCTTGCCCACCGTCCGGTCGAAACACTTCCATCAGAACAAGGATTGAAACGTGGACCCCGACGAGCCCACGACAATAGACTGGTTGGCCGGTCGAAACACTTCCATCAGAACAAGGATTGAAACCTTACAGGCCCAGGTGAAGCATTTCAAGGGGGATTACCGGTCGAAACACTTCCATCAGAACAAGGATTGAAACAGTACCACCGCCGTGCAGTGGTGCGCGGTGGGCTCGCTGCCGGTCGAAACACTTCCATCAGAACAAGGATTGAAACCATCTGAAAGAGGAGACCTCATGATCTGGCTGCTTGGCCGGTCGAAACACTTCCATCAGAACAAGGATTGAAACACGAACATGAGGGAACACTGAGAAAATCTCAGATGTTACCGGTCGAAACACTTCCATCAGAACAAGGATTGAAACCCCAGTCGTTTGTTGTGACTGCCATGAAGTAATTGACCGGTCGAAACACTTCCATCAGAACAAGGATTGAAACATTGTCCTTCAGGAGCGATCAAAAAAGTCACAATCCCGGTCGAAACACTTCCATCAGAACAAGGATTGAAACCGAAGTACCGGTCTATCTTCCACCGGTGGCCGCCGCGGCCGGTCGAAACACTTCCATCAGAACAAGGATTGAAACGCATCAGCGCCAAGCATCTAGGCAACTGGTCGTTTTTCCGGTCGAAACACTTCCATCAGAACAAGGATTGAAACACCCTACCATCCGCAAGGACGGCGCGCAGGTGTGGTTCCGGTCGAAACACTTCCATCAGAACAAGGATTGAAACTCGATTCTCGACGTCTTTGTGTGTCCTGGCGATCAGGCCGGTCGAAACACTTCCATCAGAACAAGGATTGAAACTAGGTATCCATGTTGTTGTTCCAGACCCAGTATGATATACCGGTTGAAACACTTCCATCAGAACAAGGATTGAAACGTTACGGGTATTGGCGGATCGGTAGGCTCGGGTGGCAGCCGGTCGAAACACTTCCATCAGAACAAGGATTGAAACTGAAACCCCGGTTGTCTCCGGTGCTCTCGGATTTTTTCCGGTCGAAACACTTCCATCAGAACAAGGATTGAAACAGTTTTGGGGGTATAGCCAAACGAGCGCCTTCCCCGCGGCCGGTCAGAACCCTTCCATCAGAACAAGGATTGAAACTGCGTATGACAAAAACACCCAACAAGCACTCCGACACCTTCTCACAGTCGTGGCACCCCGACGGGACGCCTTTTGCCCCCTAAGGACTACCGCGAGGCAGGCCTGCCCGTCCCCACCCCCGCTCAGCTGGCGTTTTGGGCTGAGTCCGATGCCGAACGAGCCGCCGAACGCCGAGCGCGATAACCCGGTGAGAATCTTCCATCAGAACAAGGATTGAAACGGCGCCGGCGGTGAAGCGGGGGTCGGCTACGAGGTAAGCCTGCTGGCCGAGGAGATGAGCCGCACCATGGCGCTCATCGGCTGTACCTCGGTAGCACAGATCGGCCGCGCTCACGTTGCCCCCGGCGAGCCACCCGGCGTAACGGCGCGGCGATTATGGGGCGGGTGATCGGCCCTACCGGCGGCATCGGCAGCGACATCCGCTGGCACGACCGCTGGCCGGGTGCCGCCCCGTCCACGAGAGGAGAGAGCGAGCATGGCACACCTGTTTGGACGCGACTACACGAAGGCGGAGCTGCTGCGGTTGGTCGGCGATATGAGCCAGCTCGCCGCCGTTCGCCGCGCCGAGCTGACCGAGGGCAACGAGCGCGGCGCCGGATTGATCGAGGTGAGCAACGCCTCCGGGCTGAGCTTCTCGGTACTGCCCGGACGGGCGCTGGACATCGCCGCCGCCACCTACCAGGGGCGGTCGCTGTGTTTCCGCAGCGCCACCGGCGACGTCGGACCGGCATTCTTCGAGCCCGCCGGTTACGGCTGGATGCGCAGTTTCTTCGGCGGCCTGCTGATCAGTTGCGGCCTGACCTTCGTCGGCCATCCCGAAACCGACCCGGAGGAGGAAGGCGAGGAACTGGGCCTGCACGGGCGGCTGTCGGCCATCCCGGCGCGCGACGTGAGCGCCGGCGGAAGCTGGCAGGGAGACGAATACCACCTGCGCATCGCCGGCACCATGCGCGAAGCGGTGGCACTTGGCACGACGCTCGAGCTGCGCCGCGAAATCACCACTACGTTGGGCGAGCGCCGCATCAGCATCCACGACCGAGTGGAGAACCTCGGCGGGTTGCGCTCGCCGTTGATGCTGCTGTACCACACCAATCCCGGCTTCCCCCTGCTCGACGAGGGTACCCGGTTCCTGGTCAACAGCCAACTCAGCACCGAGTGGCTGCAGGACCGCCCGGTCGATGCCGCAGCGTACGAGCGGGCGCGTGCCCCGGAGCCGGGCGCCGGCGACGACGTATACGTGCACCGGCCGGTGCCGGACGCCAACGGCAACGTGACCGTTGCGTTGATCAACGACCGGCTGGCGTACGGCCTGCAGTGGCGCATGCCGGCTGCCGAGCTGCCGCTGGTCACTCAGTGGCAGCACTTCGCCGCCGCCGGCTACGTGACCGGCGTGGAGCCAGGCAACTGCTCGCCCCTCGGGCGCGCCTGGAACCGCAGGCACGACTCCCTGGAGTACCTGGAACCCGGCGCCACACGCGAGTTCCACCTGGAGATCACCGTGCTCGACGGCGCCGCCGACATCGCCGCCGCCGAGCGCCGCGTTGCCAACCTGGCCTAACCGAGGATAGTGGGTCCCCGCGTCGTAACCGTACATGAGACACACCCCACAGAACAGCAGTGCCTCGCTCGCGCTCCACACACCGTCGGGAATCTTCCATCAGAACAAGGATTGAAACAGAGATTACACGGATTGGCGACAACTGTTTCTGAAAATCTCCCCTCACTTTGGTGGGGGGAGAGGATTGAAACTTGCAGACCGCGGGGACCATTTAGCACTCTCGTGAGGGTTTGACAGCACTTTGTTTGGCAAACGGTAGGTACATTTCGCACCTGCACTCCGGATACTTTACGGCGATTCAGTTCGACGCGGCGATTCGTAAGAACACAGGTTCCTGGCCTGGCAAACGTGCGGTTTCGGACCGACATCAGGTCCGCGGGCAGCGAAAGTAAACCCGAAATGCATTCACCGGAATTTGGCCTGTGAGGATCCGAAAGACAGCCCCGTCTATTGCAGAATGCCTCGACCGAAGTGGAGGAATTGAATGACCGCAGGCGACCGGAAGACCTGTTCAACACCAGTTGTGCGAAACCTGTCTATCGGCACATGGAACATGGATCACTGGAAGCGGACTTCGCAGCAGCGCAAGGACGCATGGCGTTACCTTCAAACGGAGAGGAAGGCTGACGTCATGCTGCTCCAGGAAAGCGTTGCTCCGTCTGACATCCCCCGTAACCGTTTCGTATACCGCGAGATCGCAGGCCGGCGGCCCTGGGGATCGTCGGTTGTGGCGTTCGCCTGTGACCTGGAAACAGAGGAGATCGATGCCGTACGTACACGATACGGCGCCACGAGGTTCAGCATGCTGGGAAGCCTTCCGGGTTCCGTGATTGTTGCTAGAATCCACGTGCCTGAAGTCGGCCCTATCACCTGTGTGAGTGTGTATGGCGCGATGGATGACGGCTATGCGCAAACAAGGATGTTCCGTGTTATCGCCGACCTGATTCCGCTGTTTGACTCGGGTGACGGCAGGCGCGTCATTCTGGGTGGCGACTTCAATATTACAACTGCAACTCGTCCTGACACGCTCGAACTGCCTCGATACCGCGCCCTGTTCTGCGCCATCGAATCACTCGGGCTCGTCAATCTCGCTACCATCGCAGAGGATCGTCCGGACACCATGCCGGATTGTCCATGCGGTGCCGGCGACTGCCGCCACGTGCGAACGTTCGGCGGCAACCCGGGCACACAGCTGGATTGGCTGTATGCCACGGAGGAACTCGCGCATCGGTGCACGCGGCTGCGAGTCGATCACAACGTCATGGGCACCCGGAGCGACCACGCGCCTCTCATTGCCGAGTTTCGAGTCCCCCCACTCAAGGGCGGCATGGTTGTCGATCCGGATTCATTTGTGCATGAGTTGGGGGTCCGTGCCGGCTGCGAGTGTGCTCGAATTGCCGAGGAACTGATTGCGTGGGCGCACCGGAAACACGTCGAACTCGAAGGATCGGGCCGCAGGGTCGCGTATTTCAACCGAATGCCGACGCGCAATACCGATCCGCCGGAGATCTGGTTCCAACTCGACAGATTGCCATTGGCAGACGGTAAGGAATTGTTGCAGTGGACCTTCAGCATAAAGGCTGACCGCGTGGTCGTCCAATTCCAATACATGGTCGCCCCATTCCATACAGAGAATGCTCGCAAAGAACTCTGGTCTGATTTGTGCCGGATTGACGACGTGACTTTGGACAGGTGTCTGAAGGGGCGTCCGAGTTTTCCCCTGCAAAACCTGGCTCGATCTGAAATCTGCGAGCAGTTTCAACAGGTGTTCTCCACGATGATTGACAAGACGCTGCAGAGTAACGCGGGTAGAGACTGATCAGGACCTTTGAATCCTCGCCGTGAAAGGCCCGATGTGTGCAAGATTGCAGTTGACGCGGGACATCGAAGATGCGTTCGCCGACGAGCTGGTGTGTTAGCTCGCGTCGCATTTTTCGACACTTGGATACGCCGCAGAGTGATCGGGGAAAAAGCATCTCACCTCACTTGGGTCGGGAGAGCGGACCGGACGACGTCGGCGCCCGTGCTTGGCCGGTCTTTCCCCACCCGCACAGGGATCCAACCTTTGTGCGGCGTACGGATACGCGGCATGACTGTGTGTTTCCCATATGGCGTGAGGGTGAACCGTACCGATGGAGGGGACACCGATGCTATTTAAGCTAATCCGCGACGGAGAAGAGACCGCGGTTCAATCATATGAAGAACGGCCCGCGTCAAAGTTGAATCTTACAGAAAAGAACCTGGAAAACTGGATGGCGCGGAACCCCGATCTACTGTTTGGTGCCGAGAAGATTCTGGTGATTGGTCAGTCCGTTGCCGGTAAACGCATGGGAGACATTTTGGCGTTGGACGCTGACGGGCGTTTGGTCATCGTCGAAATAAAGCGGGACTGGTCCGATAGAGCGACGGTAGGCCAACTGCTCGAATATGCTGCTGAAATGACCGGAAAGAGCTATGAAGATCTAGAAAACTGGACCGAGAATACTGGCCCCTACGCCATGGCGGAAGCCCATATGTCCCCTTGCTAGAAAGGATTCAAGAGCTAACCGACGATCCTGAATTTAATCAGAAGGACATTCCAAAAGCGCAACAAGGCCACCGGATTATTATCGTCGCTCCGGCGTCTGATGAGGGTTTGTTGAGGATAGTCAAATGGCTTCATGAATACGGTGTGCCGATAAACTTCGTGCCATTCACGCTCCACGCAAATTCCGATGATGCAGAAATCCTGATGGACATCGCGCCATTGCCAAAGATTCAGTCGCAAGGAGAGGACGTTTCGGCAGAAAAGTGGCAGGGCGATTGGATCTTCAATACGAACGAAACCTACGCCCCAAATGCGTATCGCAAGATGTTTGATCAGGGGGTAATTGCCATTCACGGCTATGAGACGGGTGCAACTAATCTGTCAGGAAGTGCTGAAGACCAGCGGGTCTTTGCTTATGTCAACAAAAAAGGTGTATTGGCGGCCGGGAGGATCGTTGACGGCCAAGTCATCTCTGGCACAACCGTTTTCGGACAGGAGCGTGAGTACCATGTGAAGGTCGTTTGGGAAACAATCGTGTCCGATGACAACGGTGTAAGAATACGAGATGTGAGAAAAGAAACAGGTTACAATCTCCCTGTTCGATGTGTCTTCGCTGGCATGAATCGTCACGATGCTGCCGATTGGATTGCCGACGAACTTAAACGCAGGACGGACGAGCGTTAAGAGTATCATCGAACAAACAACCCGTCGGATCGCTTTTGAGACCCAAGTCTCTGCTCCAGCCTCGCTGATCCGGGTGGGCAGTGGTGGGTAGATTTCGTCCTCGACGCGATTTTCTGACTCCCGATGGACAGAAGTTGCTATGCAATTCGACACCTCCAGACCGACATGCTCCTGTCACATTCGTTGCGCCTAACCCGCTGGGAATCTTCCACCAGAACAAGGATTGAAACCCGTCATGAGCGTTTACATCGATGAAACGCTTTAGGATGCGTGGACTGTTGCCCGAATTGCGCCCCACGACTTGCTGGGGACCTTGGCAAGAATGTTATCGTTGACCTTGCCGGTTCTTTCTCTTTGCTGTAAGCTTGGGTAACCTGACCGGACCAATGGAGGAAGAGTACCAATGAAGATTGTCTTCAGCCGCAAGGGTTTCGATGCGAAGTATGGCGGCAAGCCAAGCCCCATTTTTCCCGACGGCACTGCCCTGTCCCTACCGATTCCGTACCCCGGAAGTCCGACGCGATTCAATGACGTTCGGTGGCGTAACACGTCTCTCGGCCAAATTGTGGAGTGTTTGACCAACGGCGAAGTGAAAGGACGAGACCGGTGTCATCTGGATCCCGATTTGAATGCCAATGCCCTTGTGCGTTCGCCCGGCTGGCTGGCGGCGTTCGGGCAGGCCGAGACCGCTCAACGCCATCTGAAAAACCAGGGTGTTGGGCCCGGCGACCTCTTTCTATTCTTTGGTTGGTTTCGCGCCGCGGAACCGGCGAAGGGGGGCACATGGCAGTACGCATCGAACGCTCCTGATGTGCACCGGTTATTCGGTTGGCTCCAGGTGGCCGAGGTCGTTACTGTGGGTACCGATACGGCCGGCGCCCGCACAGTCCGGCCCTGGCTGTCTGACCATCCCCACGTCAACCCTTTGCATCCCAATGGACGATCATGGCCGCCGAACAACACGGTTTACGTTGCGACCCGGACACTCAACATCGGCGGAACGGAAACTCGAACGAACGGAGGCGGCCTTTTTTCAGGTGCCAATGACCGAGTCATGTTGACCGCACCCGGAGCGAGCAGCCGGTCGTATTGGAGACTGCCACGCTGGTTCTGTCGCGTCGACGGGCAGCCAATGCTTAGCTATCATCGCAAAAAACAGTGGCAGCGCTACGGTCCGTGGGCCTACGTCAAGAGCGCCAGCCCCGGCCAGGAGTTCGTGTTTAACGCCGACGGCATTCCAGAGGCCGATACATGGCTGCACAGCCTGTTCGACACCTGATGGAACAGCAACTGACTAAAGTACGCGGGATATATCCGGCTGTTTGCATTCACGTTGACGCATCAGGTCGGCGGTGCGCTGGACATCCGGATGGTGATCCAGCGCCGCCGAAGTTGCACGTGATAGAGTACCGGCTAAGGTGCGGATACTCCCCCGTCTACATCCCGTCGGCCTGCTACGGTAACCGCAATCCATGAATGCCCAGCATCCATTCGCCGGCAATCCTCTCGACCGTGCCGAACGCGAACGTCGGGACGAAGCCTGGATCCATCGCGCCGAAACCGCCGCCGGCAGCAGGTTCCTGCCCTTCCGGGATCTCGAAGTGTTGATCGACGACTGCCTGCGACCGCGGCTTGGTTGGCTGCACACGCAACGGATCCGGACCTTTGCGACCGGAGCGAAGCCGATTTTCCTCGGGTTGATGGACGCGGTCGCGCACTTCGCCGTAGACATGTCCCCCTTCCCCGAGGCAGCCGCCCGGGTTGCGGACGGTCGGGGCTGGCGTTTCGAGGATTGCCGTACCGCCGGGACCCCGCCACCGACCGTTGCCTGCTCGGGCAGTCGCACGGTCGCCTTTCGCGGCTGCGCATGTACTCCGCCCTGGCCGGTTTCGTCGATCAGGGGGAAGCGATCGAGGAGGTGGTGGCGCGCGAAGTGATGGAGGAAGCGGGTATCGGGGTGAAGAACGTACGCTACCACTCCTCGCAGCCATGGCCGTTTCCCTGTTCGCTTATGATCGGCTGCCTGGCGGAAGCGGTCACCACCGCCATTCGTATAGACAATGAGGAGATGTCCGACGCGCACTGGTTCGAGCGTCGCGAAGTGCTGCTGGCCCTCGACGGCAAGAGCAAAGTTCTGTCGGTGCCTGGACCCATCGCCATCGCCCACCACTTGATCAAGGCCTGGGCCATCCGTGAACGGTTCTGAGCGGTTGGATCTGCATCTGTCTACTCAACGAGGAGGATGGAATGAAAAAAGCCGACAGCATCGCTCGCCGCAGGCACACAGGTGACAGTGGCGCCTTGCTGCTTCGGAATGTGGAAGCAAGTACAGGCATTTTGTCTCAGATTGTTGACGCGCTCAAGCGGTAATTCGAACAAAGGCTTGTAAGGGTGGAGCAGACATTCTTGTCTGCTCACTTACATCAAACCGAAACCTCAGAATCCTGTGTCTGGGCACGCCGCAACTCGCCGCCGTCTCCCCACTGGAAAGAGGACGGCGCAAGCCTTGCTTCTGTCTGCATCGCGACAGAAGGACAATGATAAGGGCAGACAGGAATGTCTGCCCCACCTTCACACCGGCTCCTTTTCTCACTGTTTCTGGCTGACGGCTGCCCGCTAACAGCCGATAGCTTTTTTAATGTTGTCGCAATACTTGCGACAAATGGACTTTATGTTATGCGTTGCGGAGGATTTCGATTGGACCGAACGATGTGACGGTGCGAGCGCTACTGCATGACCGGTTGCGGGAGAGGTTGCGGAGTTACAACCGGGCGGAGGGCTGAGCGATGCCCAACGGAGGATCCGACTGTTGCGGAACCTGTTGGTTCAATCGAACGAACCGGGGCGAGCGCGAATGGTTGCGGCGCGCTGACGAGAGTATACCGCCCTATTGCGAGATCAGGGACATCGCGATAGAGAACCCCTTCTACACCTATTGTGCGAACCATCCACATCGCCGGCCCGATCGCGATCGCATCCCCATCGGACCGGTGATGCGCCATGGCGGCTGGGAACAGGAACGGCGCGTTCGGCCCGGTCAACCAGACGAGTGGGTGTCCTGGGAAAACCCGCGTTACGTCTGGAGACCCTCACCGGATTCGGAGGAAATTCGCCAACACCTGCTGAATCTGCTCGTGAGCGTTTTCGAGCACATGGCCAGAGACCGATACCCTTTGGGCACCGGTCTGGGGGAGACGATCATCCGGCAACTCGGTGAGTTTCGAGAGCAACGGGCGGTCAGATATCTCGAATGGATACACGAAAATCTTAAGGACTCTGTGGATTTCATGGCAGACGCTGCGAGCGAGGCGCTGGCCAAGATCCGAGGAGATGAATAAAAGCGGCCGTCGCCCTACCACAATCCCGCTCGGAATTTTCCATCAGGACAAGGGCTGAAACGGAAAACAGGTATATAGGGGCCGCTATGATTTTGGGATTTATACTCTTGCTTGCTGTAATTCTTGTGGTGGTTATTGGAATCAAATACTTTACGCCCTGGGATTGGTTCGATTGAGATAAACCCGGCGAGAATCTTCCATCAGTACAAGGATTGAATCTCTATGCCTACCCTACCTAAAGAAAAGTACACAAAGATTTTCGGCCGCGGCTGGCATCCCGACGGGACGCCGTTTGCTCCTGCCGACTACAAGGCGGCCTGCCGGTTCCTACCTTTTCCCAGTTGGCCCTGTGGGCCAAAGCCGACGCCGAACGAGCGGCTGAAAAACGCGCCGCCAGGCGCCCGCTAATCCCGGTGAAGATCTTCTATCAGAACAAGGATTTAAACCATCTGGGAGGGCTTAAATGAGCAATCGAAGGCGAGAAATGCTGAAGCAGGCGGTAAAGAATGCCGTGCTAGAAAACCCGTCGACAGCGACGGATATGGAAGTGGCGGTAGGGGAATCTTTTCAAGACAAGATCAGGGAGGACAACCAAGAATTCCGAACGGAAGTTTACCGGCGGCGGTCCGCCGATGTCTTTACGCAAGCGGAGCAGGACATACAAGAGGAGATACATGAGGCGTTGTTGGACGTCAAGATACGGGAAGCACAAGAGGCGTTTGGAGCAGCGGCAGGCATCCCAAGAGAGGCTTAAATGAACAATCGAAGGCGGACACGTCGAGAATCTTCCATCAGAACAAGGACCGACCCATACCGCGTCGTGAAGGACCGCGGCAAAGCCGTCCCCATCTCCCCTCACTTCGGTGGTCTGGCTGTCTGCTAGACAGGTTGGTGATGTCGGCGTTTGTGTGGGCGATGGCGTTCACTTGGGTGTTCTTTCGGGAGGCGGGTGGCTATCCGAGCTTGATGAGAATCAACGCGCCAAACGTCAAGAGGGTGGTAATCTGAATGCCGACGATCCAGAAAAAGCCCTGACGCATGCTGGACTCGATGCCCGTAAGGTGGCGGTCGATGGAATCCAGGCGGCGATCAATGGACTCAAAGCGGCGGTCCATTTGCTCAATGATGCCTTCAAGCCGGGCCTGCCGTTCGGACAATTCGCTTGCTGCGTTCATTTAGGTTCTCCCTTCCGGTTTGAGTGACTGTTCAACTTCCGCTTACTGTAAGAAGTTGGCACTGACCCAGGAACGCCTTGGGGATACGGATGCCACGTGAATTCCCGATTTGAATGAGAGCGGTTTTCACCAGAAGCCTCCGTTTCGGTTGATTACCTGCAATATTACTACGAGATTTGATGCGCGTTGTCAACCCATTCTCTCGCCATGCGTTCCCACAACGTAGTGGCGTTAGACGTCTTGGCCTGCTGTGAACGCTTGTTCTGCCTGGAAGAAATCGAAGTGATTCGCGTTGCGGCCCGCGGACCTCGCTTGGCTGACCGATTGCGTTACGCTGACTGTTTACCGCTGCTCGACCGGAACAAGGGCGCGCAGGCCTCCGTCCTCGACGGGCTGTCGCTCTTTGTACAGTCGGGGGAGATCGTCGCGATAGTCGGACCGGCAGGCGCTGGCAAGACGACGCTGCTGCGCTACGTTGGCAAACGCTCGGACGGACAGGGCGGCGTGCACATCGGATCGGATGGGTACGAAAGTGAAACGGAGCCCGGCGTGATCCGCGGTTGGCGTTTCTCCGGCGAGGGCCGACGCGTTCCCGCCAGAGTGGCGGTCGGAAAGATGGCGGGGGGTGTGGATCCGGCGCTATGCGTTTCCGAACATGGCGATGGACGGATCCCACCGCGAGCCTCCCGGCGATTTATCCGAGCACGCGGACAGCGTCTCCCTGTCCATCCATTCCCCCGACGGCACGGTGCGTCGACTGGGATGGGTGGGGCCGCCCCCCAACAACCCGGAATGGCCGGACCTCCTTCTGGTGGACGACCTGTCCACCAGATCGCGGTTCGGGAATCCCACCCGCCGGCGCGCCTTTATCCGTGACCTGCACGCCCTGCGCCAGTTGGCCGCGGCGCCGCACGTTGGTTTACGCCACGCGAGACGTCGGCGACGCCCTGGCAGTCGCCGACCGGATCGCGTGGCTGCAGGGCGGGCGTATCGTACAGTACGGAACACCGGAGGAGATACAGAACGCACCCGCAAACGAATTCGTGGCTCGGATTTAGCGCAGGGGCGACCCTGATGATGTCCTGATTGCCTCTCCCTGACTTCCGAATGAAGGAGGGAACCGATTGATACAAATCGGCCCGTCGGATTATTCTTTAATTACCGGCATATCAAGGCCGGCTATGGCAGGGATAGAGTACGAGTAGCAGAAAAACATGCGATTGAAATATCGCTGAAAATGCACATAGCGCCTCGACCGGACTACGGGGAAGCCAAAGGCGGGAAGCGATTTTTGGATATGGGAGCGGATACTTCGTGAGGGAACCGACGTGAGCGTTTTGATGGAATGGTTCCTCGACAGGTGTGGAGTAATGACGGATGTACTGGAAGATGTGTAGGGATCACAGGTGGTCAATTACTCGGCGTCCGCCAACCTCCCGTCCTTGAATATCAACTTCAAGTCGTCATAAGCGAGAATGGTCTTGTCGCCGAGTTCAACGCGCGTTCCGGGTTTGCCTTTCCGGGCGATAACTTCTTCAATGGACATGTTCAATTTAAGCAAAACGGTTTCCTCGGGACCTGCTAATTCCGCTACGCTTGCTGCAAAGGCGATATTGAAAAGGCGTTCAACTTCGGGGATAGTGTACTTATCTCTATTGACTTTAAGGCGAACGGCATGGCGAGCACCTGACAGTTTGTCGAGTTCAATATATACCTCTTTCTCCCTTGCCTCGGCTTTTCGGATTACGACTTTCGCGCCCCTTTGAATAACCCGCACGCTCCACCCCGAGAGCGCATCTCTCGTAGTGATATTCCGGACCTCTTCGGCGAAATCCTCAGCCGACTGAGATTGAGACTGGCGAAAACCGCCTATTCTAGCGCGGTATGAAACCTCTCCATTCTCCAGGACGTTCGCAGCATCAGTGCCTCGAATCCCGTCATTTACCTCTACAAAGTCAATTTTGATCCAGAACGTCTTGCCTTTAAGCGCCTCAACATGACGTGCAACATCTGCCGTCTGTGCCTGTACGGTTTGAATAAAGGCAACAAGTATAGACAAGAATACCACAAAAAAACGCATCATATCCCTCCAATATGTTTAGTTCACATCACAGTCAGCCACAGTCGACAATGGACCGGGACGCCGGAAAGGGCCATACAACATACGCTTGCGGTCCGTAACGAGGTGTCCGCCGAACTTCCGGATGTCTTCGGATTCAAAACTACGCTTGAGATCCATCTGTTCCGTTAGCGCAAGATCAACCCGGACATTTTCAGCGAGTTCCCGGACAACCCCTATTTCGACAGGCCTGATCGTTTGCTGCGTCAGTTGCCAGGGTGTGGCATGCGCAATTTCCGTGATTATATGACATTCGGCGGAATGTGTCAAACTAAATGAGACAAATATCCCCAAGAATTAGTGAAGTTTTCCGAGCGGCATGCCTGGGGTTTTTGGATAGTTAATCGAGACGGATCGGGGCAAAGCCGGCGGCGTGGTAAGCCCAAGTACATAACGTCCCTGGCGAATATGCCGGTCTGGCAACGCAACGACTACGACCACGCTATACGGAACGAATCGGCGTTAAGTCCGATCCGGCAATACATCGCGGACAACCCTGCCAGATAGCCGGAAGATCCTGTGAATTTTGCCTTGTGTGACGGCCGAACCCCGTCTTTATGTAGGGGCGGCCGGCCGGTCGCCCCTACGCCAAAATGGTCCGAATGCCCCTGATGACGTCGAGATTGAAAGTCTCAAAGCACAAAGTATGTCCAGAAGAAGCTCGCGTTGTGGACGTCGCCACGACCATCGATTGTTTGACCGAAAGCCTTGCGACAATTGCCGCCCGCCGATTGACCGAAAACAGGGCGAACCGTAGGTCGCCCCATTTAAAACCAACATTGGACATTGGGTATGACTTTGCCGTATCGCAAACCTCTGTAGCCTTCCGGCTTCTCGCACGCTGCTGTGCGCTATTTCCTATTCGCAGTGCGGCGAATTCGTAACCTTCCAGGTGAAACGACATTGAAGGCTGAGATCAGTTGATCGCTATGATCGGCAAATGCATTCGATACGTTTCTTGCCTTCGCTTCCGCAGACAAACCCGCGAGGCGAATGAGCACGACCCCCGCTGGATTCCGTCCCAGGCGAAACACCAGTTCACCGAAGTCTTTGTCGACGTTCTCGTCGGCCAGCAGATTCATGTGCCTTGCTCAGCTACCGGATAAACAACGTCGGCTCGAAGCGCCTGCGCTGCAAAACGCAGAGCTGCCAGAACGCTTTCTCTCCTGAGACGGGGATGCGCTTCGACAACCTCCTCGATCGAGTCGCCAGAGGAGAGTTTATCAAGAATCAGTTCAACGGTGATGCGGGTACCGGCAACCACGGGCTTCCCCATCATTACAGAGGGATCGGATTGAATGAATTTTGCGTCCACGTTTGTTCTCCTTGTCCGATAACATTCGCATCGGCAGTCCTATTTTGCTCCAATGGAATTCGTTCCGGCACACATGCCCGCGCAGTGTGGTGATTGTCAACTGACTTGACGCAGGTGACAAGGAAATATACCACAAGAATACGTGAAATTCAAACACGGTTTCCGATCGGAACGCATTGCGAGAGTAGCTCCGGATTGCCACTGTATGCTCAACCGCCACATGCTGTACGCCCTGACGTGGCAACCACAAGGGTTGCGCCTGAGATATCATCCACGGCGACGACGTCAATAGATCGGGTTTTCGCTTCTCGCCGGATACTGACGGCTGCACGCTAATCGCTTCTAAGTGACTTCCAAATGAAGAGGGGAACGGTTTGAATCCCGCGCACCCCTTTTGTATATTCATATCGGGAGAGAAGCATGTTTCGACACGCCGGAGAACGGTTTCAAGGTGCGATCGTTCACGTCTTGAGGATGAAGCCGTTCCCGCGCCGCCGTTGGATTTTCAGGGGTAATCCCTGCGGTTTCCCATCGGTGGCGCCCTTCAAAATGGTCCGGTCTAAAGTCGAAATTTCCCTGCAGGTCAGGTTCGTACCGTCAAAACAGAGCGGAGGGTTTCATGCCTAATGGGTATCCTTGTCCGGAGTCCCAGGCCAGGCGAAGCATAGTGGTGGGAATCTTGCTGTCTCTTGTCAATCTATGGGCTGTACTGGCAATATAAGCAGATGGCGACGCTCAATGCCTGGCTTGAGAGAAATGAGTATTCCTTTTGGCTCTGGTTTTTTCTCTCGATTATCACCTGCGGTATCTTCGGCATCTACTATGAGTATAAGATGGCAACCGGTATCAATGAAGTTCAGGCTGACAATGATCTGACCTACGATTCGAATCTACCGGTCATCTGTGTCCTGTTAGCGATTTTCGGTATCGGCATCGCCTCGCTTGCTATCCAGCAGTACCAGATCAACAGACTCTACGGAAGAACTTCCAATGGTTAACCGTACGGCTGTCGCGCGCTTTTTTCTGATCGGGTTGGGTGTGGCGGGCCTTTGCGTTGCAGTGTCTGATATGTCACTGTCAGAGGTTGCATCGATTCCTTGCGTATTTTTTATCGTGACAGATATTCCGTGTCCCGGGTGTGGGATGACGCGGGCGTGCCTTAGCCTGACGCATGGAGAAATCGCAGACGCGTGGCGGTACCACCCATTCTCTTTTTTGATAGTCGGATTGGCTATATGGATGGCATTGTTTCCATCGTGGTTTGAAAACGCCTGGAGCCGTTGTTCACCGGGCAATCGAGATGGAATATGCATTGGCGCGATGGTGCCGTGCCTCTTCGTGTGGGCTCATAATTTGTGGGCGTAAAGACAGAAATTGAACGCGACGCATCAAGGCTTCGAAATGCATCATCAGTACATCCCTGGCGCGGCTTCGCTATGCTCAGCCGCAACCAAATAGGTGCAAGTGAACGCGCGAGTCCGTTTGACGGTGCAATCACTCCCCCCTTGAGGGGGAGTCGCAGAAGCCAAGCCGGTCTCCTGAGCCTGTCGAAGGGTCGAAGGGTTGTCGAAGGCGCTGCCCTGAGCCTGTCGAAGGGCGGGCGACGGCTGATGCGGTGGGGGGATTTCAATGCCTTACCTTATGCAAGCAGCGTGAATTAACTTGTACGCGTTTTGTGTAGAAGTCTTGCTGTAAGATTCTAATGGTTTCACAGTATTGGGGCTGGAGGCGCCCATGCACGCATATATCGTCTTCGCACACCCGACCGGGAAGTCGTTTAAGGGAGTGTTCCTGGCCGAGAGTATGAAGCGCATCTTCAGGAACGACCGCCTGCAACCGTCATCCGGCGTAGCCCATTGCGAGGTGGCCATTCTGTCGGGCGGGGCAGATGCGCAGACTGCGCCGGAGGTTAGAGCCCGCAATCTGGCAACGGCGTATCGTCTCGGCAGGAACTTCCTCACAGAGTCAATCTCGTAATTCACACCTGGTGCAAGTCGCGATAGGATTGAATTAAGAAGAGGATAGCGATCAGTGTAAAGCGGTCAGCATTCAGCGAAGGCCGGTTAGTGATACGGTCCGGCGAGGTCCATCAGCGATATGCGCGCCACGACGAGGGCAACCACGAGGGTTGCCCCTACAAGGACCAACGACGGCGGGTACCGCGGCGATATCAACATCACGGATGGGGGTGGGGCGGTTCGCGAACCGCCCGCCTTGTGGCCCTTCAAGTTTGTACCTCGGCCACCCGGTGGTGGCGTGGGGGGTTTTGCCGCGTAATTCCGTCCAGCATTTTAGTACTGGTACATCTGACGGGCACGTAGGGCATCCAATTCCCATTTATGTCTCTGAGACGATTCGCGGAAAAACCGGCCCCGCGCCGAGCGGCCTGCCTGCGCCGAGCCGTGCTCGGCAGGCAGGCGCGGTTCTTTTTGGTCCTTTTTCTTGGGCGAATAAGAAAAAGGACGAAGAAAAAGAAAATTAAGATAATAATACATAAGTGAATGACGTCACAGACCCGGAGCAGAACGAGTAACATGATGCCCGACGCGAGAGAACCGACACGGCGCGAAAGCATTCGTCTGGACCGACAGATTGAAACAGGCATCGTGATTCATGCGTCTACGATTTATAGGCAATTATCGAAACCATAAGGAGATCGACAATGGATATCGAACTCGTCTACTGCTCGATGTGAGGGTATGAAGAACAGGCCGTCAGTTTGGCGCGCCATCTGCTGGAAAAATATAAGACGGATATCTCACGTTTCACCCTGGTTCCCTCGGGCAGAGGCCGTTTTGAACTCACTGTGGACGGGGAACCGATTTTCTCCAAACTGAAAGAGGGTCGGTTCCCTGAACACGTGGAGATCGAATCCCGCCTCGCCGCACAAAAAGGAGACAGCGTTTCTCATTCGGAATCCTGCTGTCAGGAAGCAGAGCCTGCCCAACACAGAGGGAAAGGACTCAGATCCCTTGTAGCGATGTTCCTTCGAAAAGCGGGTTGAAGCGCCGGATGGGGAAGAGTCGTCCGATACGTGCAAAAACTGAAACAGGAACAAACCGAAGCACCGGGTCCGATTCGGCCCCCGGGTATTGTGCCGTCGTCGAATATTGGCTATTTTGTATGAGGGTGGGGCAGGGGAGGGATGGCCCGGTTGGACTCTCCGATACCCACATCCAGGGAGGCTGCCATGGTGTATCGTATCTGCCTTATGGTGTCAGGTCTAATTGCACTCGCAGGATGTTATACCCAGATTCGGCCGCCCGGTTTTGAAACGGAAGGCCGGGTCGGATCCGGGGCGTCCACCAAAACGGACTCTGTTGTGGTATACAAGCAGTATGTGTACAATTATTTCGATCCGTACGGGTGGGAGGCGGCGCCGAATTTCGAACCGTATTATCCGGGATATCCGTCGTGGGCGAGACGGGGTTTCCGATGGAGAAATTCCTACTGGACGGCCGCATACGGGCCGTGGTGGAGGGGGTGGATGCGGCGGATGCTCGCGCGCGGACGGTTGCCCGCTCCCACGTTCAGGTATCGCACGGTCGATACTGATCCAATCGATCTGCACGAACCGCGTCTGCGCATCAGATATACGGGATTGCGGGGTGGCGAGCCCGCACCCGCCGGCACGGTCCGTAAGGGCGGCGGGGTAAGTACGACAACGCGGAAGCCGCGAGCGCCGGCGGTCGGCGCGATCCAGGCAAATCCGAAACCGGAGAGGGCGACCGGCGCAGCAAGAACTGCCACGAAACCACGCAGTACGGCTAGCGATGAGTCATCCTCGAAGAAGGAAGAGAAAAAGGAAGAGAAAAAGCGCGAGGAGAAGCGCGAGGAGAAGCGGCGCAGAGGGGGGATGAGATGAGGCGGGTCCGTCCAATGGTTCCGATGCTGGCGTTTTGCGCCTGGGCGGCGACCCTTAACGCGCAGGAGGTCGCCCTCGATGGATTTTCCGGAATCGGCGCCCGCGCAATGGGGATGGGTGGCGCGTACGTCACGGTATCGGATGATTTCTCCGGTCTGTTCTGGAACCCGGCGGGGTTGGCAAGAGTCCAGCGCGGATCCATCTCGTGGGGAATGTCGCACGATCGTTACCGGAACGAGTCGCATTTTTTCAGTCAGTCTTCGGCGTTTGAATTGAACAGCACGCGCTTTGCGTCGGTGGGCATCGTATACCCGGCTCCCGTCTATCGGGGCAGCCTGGTTTTTGCGGGGGGGTTCGGGCGCATCCGGCATTTCGACGGTGGATTGCGGATCGACGCGTACGATGAAATCGCCGAATTCGAAAAGTCGGGTTTTTCGGAAGACAGGGGCACCTTCGGTGCGTGGACGCTGGGCGTTGCAGTTGACCTGGCGCCGCGTCTGTCGGCAGGGGTTTCTGTGTTCAAGTGGCGGGGGACCAATCGTTTCAGGCAGGAATTGACGCTTGAAGACGTTCGGCAGGTCCACGTGGATACGGTTCGTATTTTCCAGCGCTACGAATCCGACGACCACTTTTCCGCATTGGGCGTTCAGGGCGGCATCCAATACTGGCATCCGTCCAAATTCCGGCTCGGCATTACGGTTTCCGCGGCGACCCCCATTCGTGTGTCGGCTGAATTGGCGGATGAATTCGAAGATACGTTTGACGATCGGACGGATACCTATCCGCGCGAAGCCTACGCGGACAGATATGAGATCCGCCAGCCGCTCTCGCTGGGATTCGGCCTGGGATGGTCCTCGGCCGGATTGACCTTGAGCGGCGACGTACATTACGGGAATCTGCAGGAGGCCGGGTACCGTGTCGTGGCGAAGAACATCACACCCTACGTGGACGATTTCCGCCAGCAATATCGCGCCGCGACACGGTTCCATCTGGGGGGCGAATACGTACTTCGGCGTTCTGGGGTGGCTGTCAGGGGCGGATACTTTCGCGATCCGGTGCAGTACGTAGGGGGCGGTCCTGTGCCCGAAATCCGCATCGAGACCGACCGCGATGCCTGGACGCTCGGACTTGGCGCTGAATTGGAACGGATTCTGGCGGTGGATCTGGCCGCTGTTTTTGGCGGCTACAGATTGACCGAAGGCAATCGTGAAGACCGGGTGCGCACCGTGCGGCTGCTTGTTTCGATGCGTGTCAACTTCAACGCGGAACCGTATCGGTAGTAAGGATTCATGATACACCCCTGAGAGGTGCATAAAAAACCAGCCGGTTGCACGCAACCGGCGTTTCTTTTTGTAAGAGCAGTGCAGCGACCTTTCAGTCGCCGGCTAATTCCTCAAGTCGACGTCTGATCAGATCAATCAGGCTCTTCAACTGCCGCAAGGCGTCAGTCCGATCGAGGGCTGGAGGCACAACTTCCTCGCCCGTGTAGCGAAACTCTACGGCAAACGGAGTGTAAGAAGCCAGACCCCTGAAATTCGTAGCTTCGGCGTCCCGTGCGATCAATCTATCCAGCAGAAAGCCCAGATCATGGGTCAGCGGATAGACCTCCCCGAGCAGAGAGAGCCAGGCCTTGCAGAGCTTCTCCGCTCCCTGCTGTACGTTGAATCCGAAGTTTTCGTCGGGGAAATCGACATTGGAAGCCATGAGACGGACCGTCCTGATGTCTCGCGCGGCAGCTTCGATCAACGAACGTGCCTGTTTAGGGTCGCTCATAGAGCACACGTCCTTCGCGCAGGGCTCGCGCTACAACGTTGTTAAGGGAGTCGCGCCAATATTCGACCCGTTCGCGACTGTAGACCAGAATGTCTTTAGGAACGTGAAAGCGTGACAGTGCATTGTAAAGCCTGATTCCCTCGTCGTACCTCAATTGTGCATTCGAGAATGGTTCTGATTCGATTATCAGTAGATCCACGTCGGAATCGCCGGTTGCGGTACCACGTCCGTACGAGCCGAACAGGATTACCTGTTCAGGATCGACTTCGTTGACGATAGTCCGTACCATCTCGCCAAGTAGAGCTTCTGTAACCTGCGTCAATTCGTCACCTCTTGCGATCCGGTCTACTTACTCGCGGCCGCGAGAATATTCGCTCGTGTTCCGCGTATATCGAAGCAGGCGTACTGGTTCTTCCGCATCATGCGGGTCGCAACTTCCATCGCCTGTTTTTCGGACATATATCCTTCCGAAATCTCCGCTTCGAGCCCGCGGCAAATTTCATTTCGCGCCTGGATGGAGTACGCGAGCGCGCCCGTCGGCCAACCCGTGTCACCCCCGAATGCAAACAGCTTGTTGGACGGGACCGCATGCAGGAAGCGGCGCAGGAAGTCCCTGGAACTGTATGGATCGATGCTCCATGCCCAGCAGAGATCCACCCAGATATTGCGGTAGTGCTTGGCAAGCGCCACCAGTTCGTCGCTATACGGATAGGCGATATGCATCAGGACAAACCGGGCGTCCGGATAGCGAGCGAATAGCGTGCACATATTTCCGGCGGCAATACGGCTCACCGGCATCCTGTCGTTGCCCGCGTAGTATCCCGTGTGGATTTTGAACGGCAGATTGTGCGCGATCGAGAGTTCCACGCCGCGCGCCCAGCACCAGTCCCCCAGGCACAGGCGCGCCTGCACAGGGACGTCCTCATCCGGCCCCGCCAATATTTTCTCTAGTGCGGCGGCCGCCTCCGACGTGTTCCGTTCCTTCCAGTTCAAGGTGCGACTGTAAGCATGCTGTGCCTTCACCGCGATGGCGCATCCGGCATATTTCGTGAAGAGCCCTTCCATCGCCTGCCTGAGGGTATCGAGACCGGCCACCTCTACGTTCGTCTCGGCGTGTATTTGCTCCGGATTGACCTGGCCGTTGCAGAATCCCGCCCAGGAGAGGTCGTAGAGGAAAAAATTCAGTCCCGATTCATCCGGCAGGCATGTCCATTGGAAATCGTCGGTCTGGACGTGATCCAGTCTGGCCGCGTCGCGCAGCAGGCGCAGTCGTTCGCCGGGACGTCGCAGTGAATGGGTCTTTTCCTGGGCGCCCGTGAGGGCATCCCCGGATAATGTGTCGAGGCCATACACATGCCTGGCAATGAGACGCACCGCCTCTCCGTACCCCGTGAACTGTGTCGCTTCCCATGCCCCCCGTATTCCTTCGAAGCGCCCCGCGACGTCGGCGTCCGATCCGTCCATCAGCCGCTTCAGCGCGGCAGGAGAGGCGCCGGCGGTGTGAAGGTCGGCCGGGACGTAGTTACCGAACAGATCCTGCAGAATGTCGGGGCCGTCGTTCACCCAATCCGGTTCCTTGCGCAAATGCTCGTGCGTGTCGACAAGAGCGGTTTCCTGTATATGATGGATCAGGTCAGTGTTCATCCGTTCGTCCCCCGTGCCGACCCCGCGCTGCGGCCGACTCGATGTCACGTACCGGTCCAGGGCGGAAACAGTTCGTGTTCGATGCCCAGCAGATTCAGGATCCGTCCGGCGATGAAATCCGCCAGGTCGTCAAAGGTCTCGGGCTTCTGGTAAAATGCCGGCATGGCCGGCAGGATTGCGGCCCCCGCCTCGGCCGCGGCGGTCATGTTGCGAAGGTGGATCAGGTTCATCGGCGTTTCCCTGGGAACCAGTATCAGCGGCCGGCGCTCCTTGAGCGTGACGTCCGCCGCCCGTTCGATCAGGTTTCCGGACGCGCCATGTGCGATATTCGACAGGTATTTCATCGAACACGGCACAACCACCATGCCGCGCAAGCCCACGGACCCACTCGCGACAGGCGCCGCCATATTGCCGATCGGGTGAACGACCACGCAGCCTTTCGCAATTTCCGCTCCGTACCGATCGAAAAGGAATTCCTGAAATTCGGATTGTTTTCCCTCGAAACCGCCCTCCTCGCGCAGAAGCATCCAGCCGAACCCGGAGACGATGAGATGCACCTCGTCCCCGTTCATCAGCAGCGCGCGCAGTGTGCGCAGGGCGTAAATCGCCCCGCTGGCGCCGGTAATCGCAACCGCAATCCGGTTCACCGCCACAGCACGTCTCCCAGCGTAAAGGCGAAAAAGACAGTGCTGATCGCGGCATTCGCGTTCATGAACGCCACGCCCAGCCTGGAAAGGTCATCCGGCTTTACCAGCGAATGCTCGTACACCATCAACCCCGCAACCACGACCAGTCCTGCCGTGTAGATGGTTCCCAACCCGAAACTCACACCCACCGCGGCCATCAGCAGAAAGGAAACGGCGTGCAAAACCCGCGCGATGGCCAGCCCCCGGCGCACGCCGAAGTGTTGCGGTATCGAATAAATCCCGTGGGCGCGGTCGAACGCCAGGTCCTGGCAGGCATAGATGATATCGAACCCGGAAACCCAGGCCAATACCGCCCCGGCCAGGAGCAGGATCTCCGCATCCAGACGTCCGGTAATCGCGATCCATGCGCCAATGGGTGCAACCGACAGCGCGAGCCCGAGAAAAAACTGCGTGGCCCACGTAAACCGTTTGGTGTACGAATAGAAGAAGACGATGCCCAGGGCCACCGGCGATAGCGCGAAACACAGCGGGTTCAGTCGCCAGGCCGCCAGAACCAGCGCCGCGGAAGAAATTGCAATCAACACGCGCACGGTGCCCGGTGAGATCAGGCCACGCGGCAACTCGCGCGCCGCTGTTCTGGGATTCGCCGCGTCCACGTCGCGGTCCACCAGCCGGTTGAACCCCATCGCCGCGCTCCTGGCGCCGACCATTGCCACGGCGATCCAGAACACATGAATCAGGCTGATGTCGACCGCCAGCGCCGCCAGCGCCGCGCCGCTGAAAGCGAACGGAAGGGCGAAGACGCTGTGCGAAAACTTAATCATTCGCCCATAAGTTACAATCCGTTCAACGAGCATGACGGGCCGGCCTTAACCGAAACATATCAATAGGAAGATAGAATGCGCCATCGCGTCTCTGTCCGTGCGTCAGGGCCAGCAAGAATTACGCGGTGCGTCTTCCGCGCCAGGGTCGTAGGAGAACAGGCGCGGAAGTCCGGCCGTTTCGGACGGTATGTCCGGTCACGCTCCGAGCGCGGCTTCCACAATTTCACCGATTCGCGCCATGTCGTCGTCAGTCAATTCCACGCCGGCCGCGTTCACGTTGTCCTCCAGGTGCCCCATTTCGGTGACGCCGGCAATCACGGACGGCACCTGCTCGTTGGCCAGCAGCCAGGCGATGGCGAGTTGGGCCAGCGAAATGCCCTTTGACTCCGCGACCGAGAGCAGCCCTTCGACGGCCTCCAGGTAGGGTTCGGTCAGAAACTCGGCTTCGTCGCCGTCGTCAATGATCCGTCCACTGGCCTCCTCCAGCTTTCCCTTGCGGTACCGGCCGGTGAGCAGACCGCTCGCGAGCGGGTAATAGGGAATCACCCCCACGTCGGCCCTGGCCGCCGCTTTCAGGAAATCCGACGCCCTGCCGCCCTCCTCGGACGCCAGCGAATCCTGTTGCACGAGATTGTACCGGTTCTGCACGGCCACAATCCGCCGGGACACGTCCTTGCCCACCTTTTTCAGCGTCGCGACCACGTTGGCCATCTGCTTCGCCGAGTGATTGGATACCGCCAGGTACCGTACCTTTCCCTCCGAAACCAGATCGTCGAACGCGCCCCAGGTCTCGTCGATCGGAACCCGGTAGTTCCCCTCGCCGTCCGTGCCGCTCTGGTGGAGATAGAGCAGGTCGATATAGTCCGTCTGCAGCCGCTCCAGACATTTATCCACGCCAAAATGAATATACGTCCTGGAGGCGCCGAGTTGATTCGGCGTGAAGTCGGCCTGCATGGCGTGCTCCGCGCGCACCGGGTTGTGAATCTTGGTGGCCATGACGACCTGCTCTCTGACCGACCGCGGACGAGCGGCGAAATAACGCCCCAGCAGGCGTTCTGAATTTCCCGATCCCAGGTTGTAGGAACATGCCGTGTCCCAGTGAAAGACCCCCAGTTCCAGGGCCCGGTCCAGGACCTCGAACGCCTCGTGATCCCCAATGCGGGATCCGTCGTATACCGGATCGCCCCATTTCCACATTCCCAGCCCGACAACGGACACAAACAGACCGGAGTTTCCGACTCGCCGGCACGGCATGCTTCTGAATTCCTCTTCCATATTGCAGACCTCCATAAGTTGATGATGTCGGTACAAGACATGTCGAACGACGCGTCCAACGAAAAAACAGAGGTATCCGCCGGGTCACGGGTCCTTTCGCAGTGCGCCTGTATGTTGAAGCCCGGGCCGACACTTCCCGATCGGGCCGAACCGAAACCGCTAACGTTCCCCCATATTCGGATGCTGATTGTGCCAATCCGAGGCCTGCTCGTACGCCCGGCCTACACTCAGCAGGGTCGCTTCGTCGTAGAGGTTTCCGATCAGCGTCAGTCCCCTGGGCATCCCGTCTACGAATCCGCACTTCAATGTCAGCGCCGGATGGCCCGTCAGATTGGTAATGGTCAGACTGGCGCCGGCTTTGCCCGGCGCCAGCAGCACGTCCCAATTCCCCATCAATTCCTCGAGATCGCGAATCATCAGGGAACGCACCTGTTGCGCGCGTAGATATTCCACGGCGGGTACCATCCGGAAGCTGCGGAAAACCGTCGGCCAGGAACTGCCGTCCGCTTCGGTCATCGAATCCAGTGCGGCCGCCCGCGTCGGGCTGTCGAACGCGGCCGCCGCTTCCACGCAGAGCATCATCGAAACCGCGCCGTGGGGACACTCCGGAAGCGTCAACGGCTCAACGTGCAGTCCAAGTTCCTCAAACTTCCGAAACGCGGCGTCGTAGACCTCCCGCTCCCGGGCGTCGTGCAGCGCATCGAATTCCGGTCGGATAAAGCCGACTCGCAATGCCTTCACATCCGGGGCCGCGGGCCAGTTGAACGGCGTGTCCACCACGGAACGGTCTCTCCCGTCCGGCCCGTGGATGGCGCTGAACACGGCCGCGCAATCTTCAACGCCGCGGCACATCGGACCCAGTTTGTCCATGGTCCAGGCGAGCGCCATCGCGCCGTATCGGCTCACGCGGCCATATGTCGGCCGCAACCCCGTCACCCCGCAGGTATGGCTCGGTGAAACGATGGATCCCTGCGTCTCCGAGCCGATGCTGAACCCAACGAGGCCGGCGGCGGTCGCGGCGCCGGGGCCGGCCGAAGATCCGCTGGACTGCGTCTCGATATCCCACGGATTCCGCGTCATTCCTCCGAACCAGTGCGCCCCCGCTGCAAGCGCCCCGGTTGAGAGCTTGGCCACCAGGACCGCGCCCGCGTCCCGAAGCCGTTCCACAACGGCCGCATCGGTTTCGCCGGTCTGTTGCCTGAAGGGGGTGGCGCCCCACGTGGTCCGGATTCCCTTTGTAGCCAGCAGGTCCTTGGCGCCCCAGGGGACTCCGTGCAGCGGCCCCCGGTAATTCCCGGCCATGATCTCCGCCTCCGCGGCCTTCGCCTGCGCCAAGGCCAATTCTTCCGTGAGCGAAACCACGCAATGCAATTTCTCGCCGAAGGCTTCCAGCCGGTCCAGGTAGAGCCGGGTCAGTTCCACGGGCGATACGTCCCGGGTTTCCAACAGGCGGGCAAGCGCGCTCACCGGGAGGAAAGCCAGATCGTCCGCGGATGGGGGCCGTTCGACCTCGGACGCAGTGAACCGGAACGGCCGCTGTTCTCCGGATGGGGGCGGTTTTACGCCGGGCAGGAATATCGACGCCGGGCCCACGTCGTAGCCCACGTCGACCTCGCGAAGTTCCCGGTACCGGAGTCGATATTGCTCGACGTCCCGCCGCATTTTCCCGCGCTGCTCTTCGGTAAAGCGGATTCCGCTCAGCCGTTCCGACCCCTCGATCCTGGCGTCTACGACACTGGCTTCCGCGTCCGCGATATCGACAAGCGATACGTGTCGAATCTCCGTATCGATATCCGGGCTGCACCCCTCGCCAACGTGTCCATGGGTATAGACAAGACGCGGAACGTCAACCCGGTTGTGCCCGGTCTGCCGTTCGAGGGCGGGCAGCCAGTTGGATACGTCCGGCTCGTTTGACGATAATCTGTAGCCGGAAAATGTCTCCCCGCCGTCGCGCGACGTAAACAGCGCGATCTCGTTACTGGAATCCGCCCAGCCGCCGCCACGTTGACAGACCGCGCCGGCCGCATAGATCACCCCGTCGTCCGCGATGCTGAGCGCGCACACGTCCGACATTTCGCACGGGCCATAGAGCCGCTCTGCCTCGGGCATCAGCGAAACGATCCTCCAGCCTTTTTTTTCCCAGGTGTAAAAATACGTTTCCGCCGCGCCGCCCTCTCGGCGATTCAGCGTAAAGCAGGGTGCTCCCCGGCTTTTGGATACCACGTTGCCCATGCGGACATCCAGGCCTTCGTCGAACTCGATCACGCACGGGGAGGCCGGCGTTGCGGGCAGGGACAACGCATTCCCGTCCATGGTTTCCCAATTCTCGCCTCCGTCGCGGGAACGCATCACGCCGAAGCCCCTGCCTCTTGTTTCGCCGTAATCCGCTTCGGTAGCCCGTACGATATGAAAGGCCAGAACCAGCGTTCCGCTCTTGTCGATGTGAATCGCGTTTTCGAATTGCGTATACGCAGGCGGTCCTTCGGGGTCGACGAGCTTGACCGGGTCCGACCATTCGCCGCCTTTTGCCTTTTTCTGATAAACCAGCGACCATGGCCGCTCAGCGGCGTACGACCCCCGATAACATGCGTGCAACGTATCGTCACCGTCACACACCAGGCTCGGATAGGTGGCCGTTTCCCCCCCGAAGGAAGGCTGTTCCACCCACGAGGTTGCGGTATTGGGGCGTCTGCTAACCATATGCCGGACGGGATTGTGATGAGGCCCGAATACCAGATGCAGGTATCCCCGGGAATCCATCGCAAACGCCGCCCCGGCGTGGTTGTCGTCCCCGGTTCCGACGTAGACCGGCCTGCCCCAGCGCCTGGACCGGTGATGGTAGGTGCGCACATAGATCTTGCAGATCTGATCAAGCCACGCAACGTGGGTCTTTCCCGCGTGGGTCAGGATCTTGTTGCTCATCGTGTACGCGGTTCCCCGCGTTGAACCCGTTGTGGAAAGCACCTTTCGTTTCATCCATTCCGCCCGTGTCGTTTGTGGACTTCGGAAAAATCCGCTAGACGTCCGAGATGATCTTCGTCACCCATCCCGAAGTTGCGTCGCAGTAGAGGAATCCACGTTCGAAACCGGAAAGCCCGTGGGGTTCCGGATCCGAAGGAGGGACCTGAATCCGATCCAGTTCATTGCCCGCGTGCGGATCCAGTTTCACGATCGTCCGCTCCGACGTGTGTACAACCCACACCCCGTCCTCCACGCGCACAACGCCGTGCGCCCGTCCATAGGGAAGGGAAAACACGCGTTGAATGGACCAATCTGAAATCCGTACCTGGGTCAGCGTCTGGTCCTTCAACGTGGTCAGCCACAGCGTTCCAGGTTCGTACGAATCGTATTCCAGCCCGTGCGTTCCGCCACCGCCAGGCAACGGCCATCGCCCCTGGGTTTTCCCGGTTTCGGGATCCACACGCAAGATTTCACCCGACGGCGCGTCCGTTTTCCGTGGCACGCGCCATTTCTCCGCCGGACCGTTGGCCGCCAGCCAGAGCGATCCGTCGCCCCAGGCCAGCCCGCTGGTGTTGGATGACTCGGTGGGCACCTCGGAGCGCAGCCGCAACATCCCGTATTCATCGGCTTCCGACGCGTCCAGCAGCGCCGCACGATCCGTTACCTGGTCCACCACCCAGATGCCGTTGTCGGTTACCTGCACCCCATTCGGCATCCCGTAGGGCGCTCTGAACCAGCGTTCGATTTTCACTCCCATGGCAAATGTCTCTCCCATGTGCCCCCGAGGCGAGCAGGCGTCCGGATGATTGTACGTTGCACCCCGCGGCGCCGTTCCCGCAGGTATGGCTGTCCTGGCGGGCACCCTCCGGACGCCATCACGCGACTCGCCGGCCTGCGGCCTCGAACAGATGGTACTCCACCCACGCGTGCTCGCAGCAGGGTCCGCGCGCAAACCAGGCCCGCCCATTCGACGGTTCCAGCACAATGCCGCATATCGTCTGCCCGCATCCGGCCACGCTGTGTCTGCAGATCGAGACGGGGCTGTTCACGTGGTCCCGCAGCGCCGACCTGATCGACGCCGCATCCGGGTCGGCAGGTCCCCGCAGCAGCCGCGTGGCTCGGCCCCAACGGGCAAGGCTCTGTCCTCGCTGATCGTAAGCCCGCCCTTCCAGCGGCTTGAGGCGGTCGGCCAGATAGTGATTCGAGTGCGCCATCGGCCCGTCGAACGGACAGGTGGCCTCGTAGTCCGCTGCCGTGGTTTCCAGGTTGTAGATTTCCCCATTCCGGTCGCACAGGACATAATTCATCCCGGATGCACGGCGGGAGGAGACCACCGCGTCAATTGCGTCTCCGATCTGTGCCGAGGAGAGGATCCGCCGGATCACAAATGGGTACGGGACGCCGGGGCCGGCGTCTCCGGGGACGAGGTTGTTGATCACCACGCCGATGCCTTCGCTGTTCAGGCCCGCGCACCCCAGCATCCCCGCCGTTGTGTACATCAGCGCGTCCGGACCCTCAGCGGTGATTTTCAGCAGCGCCGCCGAAGCCACGAAAATTTCCGGCAGGTCGTAATTCTGCCCGATCGCGGCCCCCGATCCGTCCTCTTTATCCGGTACCATCAACGTCGTACAACCCGCCTCCACGAAGGTCGGAGAAAGATAGTCGAAAATGTCGAGGAACCCGTTCAGCGCCAGGATCTCCTCGAACGGAACGCCTGCCCCCATCGCGATTCCCCGTGCTTCATCCACCAGGTCCGCGGCGTACGCTTCCGCGGGCTTCGCATAGGTCCCGGCGATTTCAAGCACCCGTGTCTTGCTTAACACAGGTACGCGATGGTCGCGGCTCAGGCGCTCCAGATACGCGAAATAGACCGGCAGTAGCGCACGAATCTCCTCCCGGAACACCTCTCCGTGCGCCTGCCCGCGATTCACGGGCGATCCCGAAACCTCGAGGAGCGGAAATCCGTCGCTCATTGTTGTTCTCCTTCATCGTGCGGACGGCGGTGGATATGCGGCGACTGACTCAAGACGAGCCTCCCGCTGTTTTCTTGTTTTCCGCGGCATCCCGCGCCTGCAGTTTCTTTGCCGTTTTCGACGAACCGATGTAGAGGGCGTTGTAGGCCGCTTCGGAACTGGGAAATGGGCCTTCGTGCCGGGTGCCGTGCCATTGCAAATTAGTGAACATCGGATTCGTTAATCCCGTTTCCACCTCTCGTTTCGCAATCCACGCGTCCATGCGGTTTCGCAGCATCCGCACCACCCCGGGTTCCCTTTCTGCAAGATTCACGTTTTCGACCGGGTCCTCCACCAGGTTGTACAGTTCCACCTCGGGCTTCCCGTGGAAATCGGGCTCCAGCGCCACAATCAACTTCCATTCGGGGGTGCGCCACCCGTGCTTGCGCATCCAGGTGGCCTCCGTAATGTAGAATTCGGACCGGTTCGATGCCCGCGTTCCCTGAATCAGCGGCAACATGCTCCTTCCGTCAAACGCGATCTTTGATTCCATCCCTAGAAACTCCAATAGGGTCGGCACGAGATCGGGGTGGCTGGTATATCCCGGAACCCGCAGCCCTTCAGGCAACACGCCGGGCAGGCGTAGAATCAGCGGCACATGCAGGATGCAATCGTACATCCCGTGATGATCGAAATAACAATCGTGATCGGCCAGCGTCTCTCCGTGGTCTCCGTTGAATACGACCAGTGTATCTTCGGCCAGGCCCAATTCCTCCAGGCGCGTGAGGATGCGCTGGATGCAGGCATCCATATACGCGACTTCGCCGTCGTACTGTGCGATTACATAGTCCGCGTCGGTGATGCCTGGCGGCATCCAGCTGAGATGAAAGTCCCGAAACGGTTTGAAATTTTTCACCGGCTCCATCGAGGTCCTGGTCGGGTCGCACGGGTCGCGGCTGTAGAACATCGTATCGTACGGCGACGGCGGCAGGTACGGCGCGTGGGGATCCATATGACGCAGGAACAGGAAGAAGGGCTCGTCAGCCGCCGCAAGGCGCTCCAGTTCCGGAATCGCAACGTCGTTCAGCCACTCGGCTTTGCGCAGGGGCCGCTGGTCCCAGGACCCCCACGCCTCGTAGTTCAGGTATCTGTCGAACCCCCGAGAACTGGGGTTGCCCGTGAAACCGACACAGGTGGTATCGTAGCCCGCGTCCCGCAGAATCTCGGGCAGACTGGCCACCTCCGGCCTCAAGCCGCCCTGGTGGCGTAGCGCCACGACCTGGGTTGAAAAACAATCCAGGCCCGTCAGCATCGACGCATAGGCCGACGTGGTTGGAATATGCGGGCTGTAATTTTTCTCGAACAACACCCCCTGCGCGGCCAGCCTATCCGCGTAGGGGGTTGTCAGCCGTTCGTACCCGTAACAACTCATGTGGGCGGCCCACAGGCTGTCCACCCCGAAAAACAACAGATTGCGTTTTTGCATTGTGTATGATCCCTTTCCGACGCGGAGGAAAACCGGCGGTACCGAACCGGACGTCGCCGGATTGCTTTGTCCGTTTCGGAATCAGTCTTGCATCAGCGGGAGTTTCACCGGCTGTCCGGTCTCGTAACACTGCAGTGCCGCAAACGCAACCTCATGCGTTACAATCGCGTCGTCCAGGTTACAGTGCGATTCGGTGTCTGACTGTATGCATGCCACGAAATGATCCATCTGTCCCTGGAACGGGTGGTGGGACACATCCGCGCTATCCGGCAGAATGGCGGGGATTTCCACCCAGTCGTTCTGTCCCGGATACTTGTGAGACCAGACCTTGTTGTCCTTTACCGTCCCCTTGCTGCCGAAAATCTCCACGGGAAATGTATATGGCATAACGCATCCGTAGTTCACCGAGACCTTTCCGACGGCGCCGTTGGAGAACTTCACCAGGGCAACTTCCAGGTCGTCGTATTCCAGGGGCAGGCCGTCGACCCACTTGTTGGCCAGGTAGTCGAACTCCTTCTTGAGTCCCTTCCGATAACCGCCCGAATAGGCGAAGACCTCCACGGGTTCGGCCGCCTCGAACTGGCCCCGGGCGGCGAACCAGCGCAGCGAGTCGATCGCGTGGCAGCCTCCGGTCAGGAAGGCGCTTACGCCCGTGCTTATTTTCCTGGCCTCGTCCCAGCCCGTCCACCAGCTTGCGATATCGTGCTGGTAGTCCGCCTCCACGTAGAAGACGTCTCCCAGGGCATCGTCGGCAACCATCGCCTTGACCGTTTCGAACAGCGGATTCCAGCGCAGTACGAAACTCACCACCGTCCGCACTCCTGCCTTGTGCACGGCCTCGCGCATCGCCCTCATCTCGTCCGGACTGTTGGCTATCGGCTTCTCGATGACGATGTGTTTCCCGGCCTCCGCCGCGGCGATGGTATTCGTGGCGTGAAAGCGCTGCGGGGTGCATACGCACACGATGTCCACCCCGTCGTGGGCCAGGGCCTGTTGATAGTTGTCGTACAGCCCGATGTTCTCCAGACCGGCCTCTTCGGCACGCGTCCGCGCGCTTGACAGTTTCCGGCTGGATACCGCCACCACCTCGGTATGCGGATTCCCGGTAAAGGCCATGATGTGCTGCGTGGAAACCCAGCCCGCGCCATGAACCAGAACCCCCAGTTTATCGGCCATCTCAAACCTCCTTGGAGTGTTTATCGAGCGGCGGGTAATCGGGCTTCTTTTTGGAGTTGCCCGCAACCCGGCATTTCGACTACAACCGTGACTGATCGAATAGCGGTACGTGGGACAACGCCGCGTCGCCCACTTCCAGCGAACCTCCTGTCACCGGTCTGTTCTTCTCGATATGCGCCATCAGCAGGTCGTGATATGCCGACGCCACGTCGGGATGGTCTTTCACCACGTTGTTCAACTCCTCGGGATCCGTGTTCAGATCGTACAACTCCGGCGGCGACAACCCCGGCCGGTTGGCGTCCACAGGCGCTGGATTGTCTTTCACCCACGGTGTCTGATAATTCCAGGTTCTGCTGCGTACGCTGGCGTAGTTTCCGAATGCGGTTATCACGTGGTCTCGCCCGCCGTCCCTCTCTCCCCCGACGTGCGACCAGAGATCCTCCCCCAGACAACGGTCCGGCGCATCGATTTCCATCAGCCTCAGGAGTGTCGGCATGAGATCCTGGTGTTGTACGAACGCTTCCACAACCCTTCCGCCGAAGGCGTCCACGTTCGGATGCCGGATGATCAGGGGCACCTGGGTGCATTGCCGGCGGAGCCGGTCGGGACCCTTATGGAGTTGTCCCTGTTCTCCCATCATCGTGCCATGGTCGGAGAGGAAAACTACAATTGAGTTTTCCAGTAGCCCGAGATCCTCCGCGGTCTCCATCAGCCGGCCGAACCACCGGTCGATCAGGTTACACAGGCCACGGTAGTGCGCCCGTACCCGATGCACCTGGTTCTCGCTCATCCCCTCGGTGTTGGCCGGAGGAAATATCCACTCCACGCCGTCGTGGTCGTCCCCCTCGTAATGCTGTTCCACCAGTTCGGGTGGCGCGAACCACGGTTCGTGCGGAAAGAAACACTCCAGCCAGAGCATGAACGGCTGCTGGCCGGCATTCTCTCTCAAGAAATCGATGCCCTTACGAAGCACGCGCACGCTGCACCAATCGGTCTCGTCTTTCCAATCCCGGCTGTTCATCAGAAACTGCGTCAACACCGGAGTGGCCCGTCCGGTGGGATCGAACCTTTCAACGGGCACGGCGTTTCTGGGCCCCGCCACCAGGTAGTCCATTTCCTGTCCGCGTTCCCAGTTGAACTGCATGAACCCCCGGTGGAAATTCTTGCCGGGTTTGAACTGGTGCGGCAAATCGCTGATCAGCCCTGTGATATACCCGCGTTCGACCAGCCACTCCGCCAGCGTCACGTCCTCGTAGAACAGCGGATGCCATCCGGGAAGCTGCACGCGGTCCCACTTCTGGGGCGCCCACAGAAAGGGGAAAATCGGCCGCCCGGTATAGAGTACCCGGCGCGCGGGCAGCGTCGGGGTGCCTTCCCCGAACGCCGAGTCGAACCGCACGCCCTCGGCCGCCAGGCGGTCGATATTGGGCGTACGGACCGGCGAGTCCTCCCGGTAACAACTCAGATGATCCACTCTAAAGGTGTCGCTGCACAGTACAATCAGATTCATCCATACCTCACTAAGACTCGCGAGGTGAGAAGAGACAAGCCGCCTGGCAGATGACTCCCGGCGCACCTCGTGCTTTCTTCAACGTTCAGTCGAGTACGTTCTGACCGCCGTCGTCCAGGCTGGCCGGGCGCTGCCAGTACGTGAACTGGGGCGTCCAATCCTCTTCCCCGAGGCCCGCCAGGCCCAGCAGCGTCCACATCGCGCAGTAGATGTCCCCGGGACCGAATACGCACGCGTTTTTGCGGAGAACCGTGTCGCCGTCGCGCTGGTAAACCACGGCGCCGGGGTAGTTGCCGTCTCCTTCCACGACGGACTGCTCGCGGATGTAGTCTCCGCCGCCGTGGGAGGCCAGTTGAAACCGCCACCCACGGGCGTTCGCGAAGCGGCGCTGGGTTTCCGGGGAGTCTTTCGAAAGCAGTACCACGGAGAGGACGGACTCCAGATGAGGGACCAGGCCGTTGAAGCCGTCCGCCCAGAGCGTGCAATAGCGGCAGCCCTGCCCCATATTGTGTATGGCCAGCAGCCTGTCCCGGTCGCCGAACAGGTCGCGCAACGTCGTCGTTCCCGACAGTGCGTCGAAGGTGTAATTACACACGGGCGTTCCCGGGCTGGCCTTTTGCAGCGCGTGGAGTTCCGCCATCAATTCGCCGATGCGCCGTTCGAGTTCCGCGATTCTATCGTTCGACATGTCGACCCTTTCACACTTATCTGATGTCCGATCCCGGCATACATGTCATCGTCTTGAATGGCCGCAACTTCCCGCGCCTGGAAAATCCATCAACGGGGCCCATAACCTAATGCCTGAGCCGAAGCGCCGCAAGTGGAATGAATATCCGCCGGGAAAACATCCCCTGGCTGGAAGTGGACGCGGCCGACGTTGACGAGGCGCTGTCGAAAATGCCGTTCGTCCGCGGGATCCAGGCGCCGGGAAGGCGGAGGACGATACTGAGACCTACTCGGCAGTCGGTACGTCATTGACAACGCGATTCGTACCCGATATCTTGAACGAAGCGTCCATTTCCGGGTTTTCCGAACCATCCGAAACGGGATCCGCCATGCTCCCGAGTGTACTTCCTCTCAAACCCTATTTCAGAGAAATGATCTGGGGCGGCCGCAGGCTGCGGGAGCAGTATGGGAAAGCCCTGCCGCCTGGCCGGAATTTCGGCGAATCCTGGGAGGTTTCCGCCTATCCGGGCATGGAAAGCGTCGTTTCGGCCGGTCCGTTCACCGGCCGGTCGCTTCGCGTTCTTGTGGAAACGCACGGCCGCGAGTTGCTTGGCGCGTCGGCATTCGATCGTTACGGCGGTGAATTCCCGCTGCTTGTCAAGCTGCTCGACGCGCACCAGGATCTTTCCATTCAGGTTCACCCCGACGATGCATATGCCCGGATGAAGCATCTTGGAAAATTCGGAAAAATGGAGGCCTGGTACGTGCTCCAATCCGATAGCGGGCGCATCGCCTGCGGTCTGAAACCCGGCGTTGACAAATCCGCGTTCGTGGACGCCATCAACGACGACCGCGTCTCGGATGCCGTCGAGTTTTTCGACGCCCGACCGGGCGACGTCGTCTTCATCCCTCCCGGGACGGTCCACGCCCTCTGCGCCGGCGTCATCGTGTACGAGGTCCAGCAATCCAGCGATATCACCTTTCGCATTTACGACTACAAACGCCCCGGCGTCGACGGGAAACCCAGGGAACTGCATATCGAAAGCGCGGTGGACGTCATTGCCTTCGACGGACCGCGCAGGGAGCCCTTGCCCTCGTCCACGCTGTCCGGGGTAAGCCGTCAACAGGCCCTGCTCGTTGAATCCGAACACTTCCGCCTGGAACGGTTCAAACTTTCGGAAAGCAGGACAGATCATCCACGCTGCGCCTCGCTGGCGGCGCTCACCGTTCTCGCGGGCGGCGGCGAAATTAGCGGCGGCGATGACGTCTATCGTGCCGGGAAGGGAGACACCTTTCTAATCCCCGCGGGCCGTGACTTTGCCGTTATCCGCCAGGGTGAATCCCCGCCCGAATACCTCGTCTCCTCGGTACCTTGAAACATCGATGGACATCACAATACGAAGCCCCGGAGAAACGGTTCTCCGGGGCTATCTAAGGCGCGCTTTGTCGCAGGTCACGTCTACCTTTTCTACTCTTCTCCATCGTAATAATCCGCGTCGGTCATGCGCCCCAATTTCCCCGGCGGACGGATCGCCCACTTGTCCGAATCGGGATAGTAGCACGGATCGCACACGGGATTGTCGGCAATCACGTAGTAGATGAGGTCTTCATCCTCACTCGGATTCCGGATGTGATGCGCCGTGCCGGGCGGTTGAACGAACACGTCGCCTGCGTCCACCTCGAACGTGCGGTCGTTCCGCCGCACGATGCCCCGGCCGCTGACCACGATGTAGTACTCCCACTGGACCTGGTGCGCGTGGTAGGGAAAGTTGGTCATACCCGGTTTCAATCGCACCCAGTCGATCTCGAACGGCTGCCCTTCGGTTCCCAACGCGCCGGAGACATCCTTGCGCGAAACCTGGAATTTCTGTTTGGGCGATTGGCGCGATATCTCTTCGATGTCCGATAGGTTGATTTTTTCCATCACGATTGGGTCCCTCCGAAACGTGTGCTGCTTCCGGCGCGCACCAAAGCGCGTTCGATGGTCATCATGCCGTTGGCGTGGCCGAGTCCCGTGGGCATTCAATAACGCGACGTTCACGGACGGCCTTACCCGCCGGGCATCGTCCTTCTTGGCACCTGACAGGAGCGGATGCGATTCCTTCAGCTTTGTTTCATCCACGCGCCCGCCACCCGTGCCAACTCCACGAGTACGGGTTCGTCGGTATTCCTTCGTTTCAGCACCTTGAATCCGTGATTCGCCGTATCCACCACGTGCAGCGTGGCGCGGTCCAGCCTCCGGACAACCGGCTCCAGCAGTGTCATATCCGCCATCTTGTCCCGTTGGCCCGACAGAAACAGCATGGGTACCGTCACATCCTGCAGATGCGCGGCGCGCTCCGTATTCGGCCTGCCCGCGTGCAGGGGAAATGCAAAAAACACGATGCCCTTCAATTCCTCTATCGGTTCCTGGGCACAGGCCATGGAGAACATGCGCCCGCTCATGGAGTGCCCGCCCGCGAACACCGGCAGACCCTTCGCCTCGTTCATCGCCGCTGCAATTGCGGCGCGCACGGTTGCCAGGCGCACCTTCTCGCCATCCATGCCCCCGCCCTTTTCGGAATAGGGATAATTGAAACGAAACGTGGCAACGCCCGCGTCGTTCAACGCATCGCTCAGATCCTGGATGAACGGGTGACGCATATTGGTGCCCGCTCCGTGGCCCAACACCAGCAACGCCTCCGCCCCGCTCGGTCTCGCGTAAAGCGCCGACACCTCGCCCTTTTCCTCTGTCGCCAGAAACTTTAACGCTACGGGCTCAACGGGCATATATTTTCTTTCCTGACAGGCCAGAATTGCCGGTCCTGGATTTGTATCCCAAACGGTTAGTTTGTGGGCTTACGATAAATATCCTGACCTGGTTCCTACGCTGCTTAATTGGCGAATCAATCATCTCCACACCCGTACAATGGCTTGTCGAGCCGTTGTGCGGGTGCGAAGGTGGGGCAGACATTCCTGTCTGCCCTTGTCATTGTCCTTCTGCCGGAATGCAGACAGAAGAAAGGCTTGCACCGCCGATTCATCCGCGAAATGCGTCCGTCACACGTGCGCCCACGCTGTCATGCTGAGGAAGCCGTCAGGCTGGCCGTAAACGCCACGTCCTACCCTTGACCCTTTATCATTAACACGAATCCCTGAACAAGCAGCATGAAACAGACATGTATCCATTTTGCGTAGAAGTCGCACTGTAAGAATCGAAACTATCATGGTTATGAATTTTTCAGGTCGGAAGCCTATCGTTCCCACGCAATCCGGGAACTGTCCGGCGTGCCGCAGAGGGGGCCGCCGCCGCCGTCCGTCAGCTTCAACTTCACGACGATTGGGTCATCCGACTCAAGAGCACGATCGATCTCCGGCCATTCCAGGTTGGTCAAGCGAATCTTGAGCCGCCGGAACATCTCGAAACGATCGGAACGCCTCACACCCCAGGAAAGATAGAAAAACCGGTCCATGGGCCTGCCCTGGGCGAACGGCCCCAGGAAGTTCGGCGAACCGTCCGGTTTCTTTCCAATCTTGAACTCGGGATGGAACACAACCCGATGACGATCGGCGGGAACCTGGTCGATAACTTCGGTCCCGCGCTGGATGCCCAGATAGACGGGCTCCTTGACCCTGGGTTCATGTTTGTGAGGGTGTTCAAAACGAAGTCCGGGCAATTGCGAACACATGACTTTCAACTTCAATTGTCTATCGGACATCGTTCTCCCTTCAACCCAATGTCGCCTTGCCGGGCAGCATGGTTTGACGTGTTACAATAAGCGACGCACACGGGAATTCCAACCCGTAATACAACCGCGTGACGACTGTCGACGGATCACCACACGCGTGCATCGGATTCACATGTCGGCTACTGGATACATTAACTCCCGGGTCATGAAGGGCATGGTCGAAGGGCGAGGTGAAAATTGAAAATAGATATAAATAGTTAATATTTAAAAAAAAGTTGCATGATTTCGATATTGCGTTCGTAACAAATTAAAAATCAAGCGAACGCAATCCTCATTGGCACGGATCTTGATGAATGTCTCTTCTGCCTGAAATCCATTAAGCGGAGGGGTCAGATGTATCGCGCAATCGGTTTCGTGATCGTTTTCCTCCTGGCGACTGGTACGTCAAATGCGCAGGAGTTGGGTGTGAGTGTCTCTGGCGGTTATTCCATTCCTGGCGACAGCCGTTTTTTATGCAGCAGCGGTAGCGTCTATGAAGGGGTTCGGCCGTCCGCTCAAATAAACTTCCATCGGATGCAGGCAGGGCTCGTTATTGCCGGGGACCTGTTCTTTCGCATCGAGCCGGCCGACATGGGAATCGGAACCGTCATGTTTTCCCGTGGCGGGATCTCCGGCTCGTTACTCTCTTACGAAGGCGCGCAGGGAGGAAGTCAATGCGAGAGATTTCAAGAGGTCTTTCAGGGCGGCATTTGTGTTTTTCAGGTGGCGTGCGATAACGGAATCCTCGTTAGTGCCCTATCTTGGGGCTGGCGTTGGGATATACGGGCTACGGGAAAGTGAACCCAGGGAGTATTCCAATTGGGAAAAAGGTGGGTTTCTTCAGGTGTCGGTGGGCAGCGAAGCCCAGATAAACGAGGGCTTTTCCAGAGCATTCGCGGAAATCCGCGTAAATTTCGCCGGAACGATCCGGAACGTGGAACGTTTCGCCATCGGCCTGAGGTTCGCCTACTAGAAACAAGCGTGATCTGGTCCAAGGAAAAGGCCTACCGGTTGCGACATCACTCCAACGCAGAGACCTTTCCGCGGTTGATGACGCCGCAGGAACCGTGCTCGACCAAAGTGGCCGCCCGCCACGGTCGAGCGGGGCATTGGCAGGCGCAGCCCCGGCCCATGAGTCCTGGCAAAGTGCACTACGAGGTGGGCCTACACCGACGCGATGAGTGGAGGCATCGGCGCCGTGCATCGCCTGGTCACCAAGCTGGGACTGCCCAAGCGCATCGACGCGTCGCTGTCCCTGTTGAAGGTGCATCTGCCCTATCATGAGTCGGACCACGTCCAACATCGCTTACAACGTGTTGTGCGGCGGCACAGGATATCGAGCGTTTGCGACATGACACATGAATGCCCTGGGTGCTCAATTCCCGATCCGACCACGGCGGGTGACTTTTGCTTCTCAACGGGACATCGTCAGCGTGCATCAACGCGGTCATCCTCCTTGCATCGCGTGGCCGCAAATCTTTGTGACAACCTAATCGACGTCGGCACAAACGTCCGACGTTGGAAAGCTATGGACATCGGGCATCTGGGGCTACCATCCGCTGGTGAAGAAGGCTCTTCCTGGTCAACCGACCGAATGTGCCCAGGGCGCACCCTGCGAGCGGCCTTGGCGCTGGTGCATCTGTGTACGTGGCGACACCGACTCGACGACATTTTGATCGATGGGCCAGCGTCGATTCATCTTCGCAGCGACGATGCGTTCCCGTGCTGAGCGATGGCAGCCCCTGCAACGCGGTGACCGACCAGAAGCGGAAGCGCGCCCCATCGTCCGCAAACGGGCCTACGCCAACCTGGTCCTCAACCACGAACACGTGGCCGAGTTCAACTACCAACCCCACGCGCTGTAAACGTGTGTATCGCGTCGTGGTCCTGCGCAAGAACATCAGTAAAATGAAGGGCGACCTTGTCCTGTTCGACGAATGCCGTTATTTCTTCTATATCACGACACGCACGGACGTAAGCCCCGCCGAGATCGTCGCCTGTGCCAACCAACGCTGCGATCAGGAGAACGTGTTCGAGCAACTCGGAAACGGCGTCAACGCCTTGCGCGAAATCCCGCCTGACATGAAGCAGGTCAGCAACAGGGCCTACATGCTCATCAGCCGTCAGCTGGCCTGGAACCTCAAAAACTCAATTGCCATGTTGACTTCATCGACACGTGAAGAGGCGGGACAGCAGAACGGGCGCATGCGAATTCCGGCGCTATGCATCTCGCAGCATTATCTTGATTCGCAGCCACGACAGCGATTGCGCGGCAGACCACCGCGATTGCGCATCGGCATCAACCCACCCTCAATCTGTCCTTGAACGTACAGGATCTAACTACTCGCCGTCCGGTGGCGGCGATGGGGCCCTAAAAACCATTTTTCCGCGTTAATCCATCTGGCAATGTGGTTTTGGTTCGCTCCCTCCGGTAGCAGGCTGCAGGCGTCTCACAGATTCCTCGAGGTGATCCATCGCGGAAAAACCGGCCCCGCGCCGAGCGGCCTGCCTGCGCCGAGCCGTGCTCGGCAGGCAGGCGCCCTTCTTTTTCGCCCTTTTTCTTGGGCGATGCAAGAAAAAGGGCAAGGGAATAGGGGACATTTGGGTGTGGCGAAGATTCTAACTCACGGTGGCGGTACCCACTTGCTTCGACAGGTTCAGGAACCAGCGCCTGAGCGAGGCGACCTGCGCAAGGTCGGCGAGTGAAGGGAACGTAGCGAGATGGGATGAATCGGCCTGCCTGTGCGTGTAGTCTCACGCACGCAGACAGGCGGTTGAATGGTGACATATTTCTGGGACGGGACACAAGCCGCCGGTCGTTGAATCGACACCTTGTACGAGAATGCCCGGACGGTTAATTCACCCGCGCGGGCATTCTGCGATAGCCTTCGACGACCCTTCGACAGGTCTAGTGCAATTGCTCAAGGAGCGGCTCAGGGCCCACACTCAGGGACGCGCCGGTTTCCCTTTTTTCTGCATCCGTGCCCATGAATCCCGCAGCGTAATCGTCCGGTTGAATACGAGCTTTTCGGGCGTGGAATCCGGATCCACGCAGAAATATCCCAGCCGCTCGAACTGGTACCGGCTCTCCGGTTGGGCGCCTTCCAGCCCGGGTTCCACGAAGCACGTCGGACGCACCACCAGCGAATCCGGGTTCAGCGCGCCGGCAAAGTCATCCGTGATCTCCTGCGGGTTCTTGACCCTGAACAGACGGTCGTACAACCGGACCTCGGCCTCAACGGCGTGTCTGACGGACACCCAGTGCAGGGTGCCGCGTACCCTGCGGCCGTCCGGTGAAGATCCGCCCCGGCTTTCCGGGTCGAACGTACACCGAAGTTCTACTACGTTTCCATCGTTGTCCTTAACGACCTCCCTGCACGTGATGTAGCAGGCCGCGCGCAGTCGGACCTCCCGTCCCGGAGCGAGGCGGTGGAATCTGCGAGGCGGGTCTTCCATGAAATCCTCCCGCTCGATGTAGACCTCCCGCGAGAAGGGCACCGCGCGCGTCCCTGCCGACGGATCCTCCGGATTGATCTGCGCCTCGAACGTCTCTTCCAGTTCTTCAGGATAATTCTCGATTACCACCTTGAGCGGATCGATCACGCCCATGACGCGAGGCGACGTTTTGTTCAGATGTTCGCGCACGTACGATTCGAAGAGTTCCATCTCCGCCACGGTGGACCGCCGGTTCAGCCCGGTACGGCCGATGAAATCCCGGATCGCCTGGGGGGGAACCCCTGCCCGGCGCTTGGCCCTCAGCGTGGGCATGCGCGGATCGTCCCATCCGCCGACGTGGCCTTCCGCCACCAGGCGCCGCAGATGTCGCTTGCTCACCACGGTATACGTCAGATTCAACCGGGAGAACTCGATCTGTCGCGAAGGAAAAATCCCAAGTTCCCTGATGTACCAGTTGTAAAGAGGCTGATGGTCGGCAAACTCGATGCTGCACAGCGAATGGGTGACTCCCTCAATGGCGTCGGACTGCCCGTGCGCCCAATCGTACGTGGGATAGATGCACCATGCGCCGCCGGTCCGGTGATGTTCCACGTGGATGATCCGGTACATGACCGGGTCGCGCATATTCAGATTCGGAGACGCCATGTCGATCTTCGCGCGCAGCGTTCGCGAACCGTCCGCGAATTCACCGGCCTTCATCCGGGCGAACAGGTCCAGGTTCTCCTCGGGCGGCCGGTCCCGATAGGGGCTGTTCTCTCCCGGCGCGTTCAGGGTACCCCGGTATTCGCGGATTTTCTCAACGCTCAGATCGCACACGTAGGCCTTGCCCTTTTTGATCAACCTGACGGCAAGTTCATAGAGATCGTCGAAATAGTCCGACGCGAAATACAGGCGGTCGTCCCAGTCGAACCCCATCCACTTAATGTCTTCCTTGATGGATTCCACGAATTCCGTCTCTTCCCGGACGGGATTCGTATCGTCGAAACGAAGATTGCACACCCCGCCGAACTCATCGGCCACACCGAAATTCAGGCAGAACCCGAAGGCGTTGCCGATATGCATATAACCGTTGGGCTCCGGGGGAAAGCGGGTCATCACGCCCTCGTACCGGCCTGAAGCCAGGTCCTGCCGGATGGCGTCGCGGATAAAATCGGAGGTGCCTTCGTCTTCAACCTCAGCGCGGTTGGCGCCTGCATCGTTCATCGTCCTTACCTCGCACGGGAAAATCGATTTCCAATTATGAAAACCATCGGAGCAGGCTGCCCCGCACCGACGCGCCTGGAATACCGGAAAAAGCATCACGGGACCGCCCTACGGGTCTCACGCGCATCCAATATATAAATCCTGGTGTTTGGCGACAAGCATTACGATAGGAATCGCGAAAACCGGAAACGGAACCGGCGTGCGCACATCAGGGGGATGGCCCACTCTCAGTATCGTCTTCCGTGATCCATTCCGGCGCCGTGAACAGGCTGCTGACCGACTCGCCATTGTGAATTCGGCGAATGGCTTCCGCGAGCAGGGGCGCCACGGACAAGGTCGCCAGTTTCGGGTGCGACTGGATCGCCGCGGGCCGGGGGACCGTATCCGTTGTAATCACTTCACGCACCTCGTCGAATCGGCAGAAGCGCTCGAGGGCATCGCCTGTAAAAAGGCCGTGCGTGCATGTGAGGGTGATGTCGTTCACCTTCTGTTCCCGGAGCCGATGGATCAATTCGACAATCGTCCCGCCCGTGGCGATCTCGTCGTCCAGGACAATAACTCGTTTACCATTGACGTCGCCCACGATCGCGTCGATGACGACCTTCCGGTCGCTGATCCTGCGTTTACTTCCCGCGGCCACCGGCAGTCCCAGCATCCTGGCGAACTGAGCCGCCTCTTTCGCCCTGCCGAGGTCGGGCGATAACACCACGGTATTCTCGAGGTCCCGGCCCTGAAAATGGCCTGCCAGAATGTGCAACGCGTTGAGGTGGTCCACGGGCACACTGAAGAATCCGTGCACCTGCGGCGCGTGCAGCGTCATCGTGAGCACGCGGCTGGCGCCGGCCGTCTCCAGCAGGTCCGCGACGAGTCGTGCAGCGATGGAAATCCGTGGTGCGTCCTTCTTGTCCGATCGCGCATAGCCGAAATAGGGAATCACGGCGGTCGTGCGGGCGGCCGATGCGCCCCTGGCCGCGTCCAGCATCTGCAGCAGTTCCATCAGGTTATCGTGAACGGGCATCACAAGTGGCTGTATGAGAAACACATCGGCTTCCCGGCAGTTGGCCTCCAGTTGCACCTGGATGCAGCCGTTGCTGAACTGGTTCACCGTGCTTCTGCTGGGTGTGACGCCCAGGTTGATACAGATGTTCTCGGTCAGCTCCGGGTGCGCCGTGCCGCCGAACATCGCGATATCACGCATGGTTTGCACTCCGCTTTGGGGATTCGCGCCCGCTGCTGATTTTCTCTCGAGAGAGGGTGAATGTGTCGGGGTAAACGAACGTCCGATTCTTTTATTGGGGGGCGTCAGGACCGCTGCGCGATCGATGCGACTCGAATTGCGTCCAGTTCTTCGGCGCTGAAGACACCGGCTTCAAAAAGGTTCAGGTATTCCTGGGAGACGCTCTGCCCGAAGATCATCGGATCGTCCGTATTTAAGGTAACTTCCAGGCCGTGGTCGAACAACGTACGGATGGGATGCGTTGAAAGCCAGTCCACGGCGCCCAGCATGACGTTACTGGAAGGACAGACGTGCAGGCGAATCCGGTTGTTCGAAAGCCATCGCATCACGTCGGCGGACTCCGCGGCCGCGATACCGTGTTGGATTTCATCCAGCCCCAGGGCTTCCGCGGTCTCCCGGACCCGCTCAGCCCCGCCGAATTCACCCGCGTGCGCCTTCAATTTCATCCCGGCCGACCGCACGTGTCCGTAGAGCGGGATCACGGCTTCGAGAGTGCATGCGTGTTCGTCCCCGTAGAGGTCGATTGACTGGAAGACGCCCGATTCGATTCCGCCGTGAACGCGCTGCACCATCTCCCTGTCGCCGATGATCTCCCGCGGGATGCCCAGTTCCGGCCTGAGATCAATCCGGTCCCGATGTCGCTCCACCAGGTCCCGGATGAACAATGAAAAACCGCCGATGCCGGACTCGAAGTGACCGGCCGAGCGCACGTCGAAGCTCATCTCCAGCTGCCGGACGCCGTCTTCTATCGCGTCGTTGATCGCCGCGCAGGCCGTGAATTCAATACCCGCTCGCGAACTGATATGGGGTCCCAGGGCTCTGCGCGCGTAGTCCTCCATTCCCGGCAGGCCGCGCATGGGGAAGACCGGCCGCTCCAGCGGGCGCCCGAGCCATCGCTCCACGTTCTCGATCCGTGTTCCGAAGAAATGATGCCGGTGGAATTCGGCCTTCGGCGCGCGCTGAATGGATGACAGATCTACCGCCTCGAGCGCCCGCGCGAACGGTATGGTCATTTCGCCGTCATCAAATATACGATCTACGCTAACCAATTTGATTTTTTAGTCCCGGTTTTTTCATTTTTCCATACAGTGTTGACGGCCGCAATCCCAGTAGCGTCGCCGCTCCTCCGGCCCCTTTATCCGCCAGTTGGTGGCTTCGCGCACGCTGAGAGTGTACCGGCGTTCGTGTTCAACCACTGGAACGATTTCGCCGTCTGTTGAAGGGAATGGGAACTGTCTCTTCGGATCGCCGGCCCGGACGTCAGTCGTCGAATTGGTCCGCCACTTTCCCGTCCGGTCAAGCGGCTCGATCATATTGGAACCCGGTGCCGTACCAGCCGAGAACTTCCGGACCATAGACTTCCAGAGTCCAACCGGGGCGTCCGATGGCGTCGAACAGGCGCGGTTTTCATCGAAATTCCACCAGAATGGACTCTAATACCACATTCAGATCACGGGTTCCGGGTTATATTGTAATTTTGTCAATGGGTATAACCAAATCTCATGTTCCCACTACGGGACGCGTGCCAACCTATATCCATACTGTGTCGGCATGCGCGTCGTCCGAGTCGACCATCGGGAACGGATGTGTTCATGATCAGGAAAGCGGAGCCGGCGTAGGGTTCGTCACCGGAAACAAGGGCGTCGGGGCCGCATCGCCCAACGCTTCCGATAGGGAAGTCTGCGGTACGGCCGGATATAAAGAAATCGTCGGCTCCCTGACCGGCCAAAGTCGAAAACCGACGGTTATCCACCAGAAAGGCGCACAACCTTTTTGTCCCCCGGCGCTTCTGTGCCGGGGGACAGGATGCGACTCTCAGGACCGGAAATATATAGAAAATTTCTTATTGTGTCAATCGCAGCCAACCACATTCTAACGTCTCGGGAACCGGGCAGGAGCATCAGATTCCTCGTCGCGGATTGCGACACCAAGGTTTGCGGGCGGCTGTGGAACATCATCCGGGCGGCGTCGGAGACGTGGTGTGTACAGACAACCCGTTCCGGTCGCGAGGCGCTCCAATTCATCCGTACCTCGCATGTCGATATTGCCATCCTGAACATCGACCTGCCGGATCTTAACGGTCTGGAAATTCAGCGGACCGTATGGCAGGAATCCCTGCGCACCGACGTCATCATCCTGATCGACACCGACTCCACCGAGACAGCCGTTGGTGCGATGAAGGCCGGTGCCCAGGATGTCCTCGTCAAACCGGTTAACGAAGATGAACTGTTTGCCTCGATCCACGAATCGCTCGATCGCCTGTACCCTAACGTGGAGACACTTGCGATCCGGATGGACGTGTATCTGAAAGAACATGCCTCCAATCCCGTGCTTCGTCGAAGCGATCTGTGCAGGCAATTCAATTTATCGCTTGCATACGTCTCGAGGTTGTTTCGCAACCGGCTTGGTACATCCTTTCGAAATCGCCTGCGGTATCACCGGATCGAAAGGGCCAAGCGCATGCTCAGATCCACGGGCGATCGCATGCACGTCATTGCGGCACGATGCGGCTTCAAGAATCAAAGTCGATTATCCGAAGCCTTTCGCAAAGAGGCGGGAATGACCCCCGGACAATTTCGACAGATTTCACGGGCATATTGGTACAGATAATGGCTTGATACCGGCCGGACCCGAATTCTGCAATCCGGATACGGCGTGTACGCTCGTATCGATATAAGAACAGGACAACACACTACAAGCGTGCATTGTCCTGTTTTCTCTTTTCAGTCGAAGGGAATTCGGCGAATGGAAGTCAGTTCTGTTCCTGATCCAATAAGTGACCGAATGACTGAAGACTGGAAACCTGGACCGTCGCGCGGTGCAACCGCTTGAGACGTTGCGCGGCGTCAATCGTCGCGATGTGATCAGCCAGGGGAATTGCACAGCCTGTTCCATGGCATCGATTTCCTCATCCGCAAGAACGGGAAAGTGGCTTGCGTGCCGGCAGGCGCCCGTTGTTCTGGAAACAAAAACGAATGAAGAGGTCAATCAGCCGGTCGGGCATATCCACGATGTTCCGGATAGCATGTTTGGTCGCGTCGTAGTTGGCCAGGAAGGCCAGTAAAATCATACGGAAAAGGCCGTAAGTGTTGTCTATCCGCAGTGACGACTTACGACCCTTGAATATGAAATTCTGGCTGCCCCCCAGGGAGTCGAACCCCGATACTACGGTCCAGAGCCGCATGTCTTGCCATTAGACGAGGGGGCAGCCACATCGGATGTACGTATCGTCAGTCTATTGGGAAACGGTCTCCTTTTGCCCCAGCCTTTTCAGGCCCGTCTTCATTCGCCGGATGCAGGTTGCACGACCCAGAACCGCCATCATTTCGAAAAGCCCCGGACCCGTGCCGGTGCCGCTGAGCACGAGGCGCGTGGGGTGGATCAATTTCCCCGTCGAAATTCCCAGTTGCCCTGAGAGTGTGCGTGTGGCGCCTTCGATCGCCCGTTCGTCGAAATCTGTCAGCGCCTCCAGCCTCTCGATCAATGCCGCAAGCCGCGAAGGCGTATCGATCTTCCAGTGTTTTTTTCGGGCTTTTTCTTCGTAGACTTCCGGATCGTGGAAAAAGTACCCGTAATTCGAAAAGTCACTCACGGTTTGAATGCGCGGCTGCATCAGTTCCACGGCCCTCAGCAATCTCGCCTGTTGTGTCTCGGCATCTTCAGCTGTTAACCAGCCGGCGCCGACCCACCGATTCACCGCCTCCCGCAGGAGTTCGGAGGCCGGTTTCGCCCGCAGGTGCTCCCCGTTCAGCCAAACCAGTTTTCGCTCGTCGAACACCGCATTCTTCTTCAGCATTCCCTCAACCGAGAATCCCTCAACCAGTTCCTCACGGGTGAACACCTCCCTGCCGTCTCCGGGAGACCACCCCTGAAGCGCCATGAAATTGACCAGGGCTTCGGGTAGAATGCCCCGCTGCCGGTATTCGGTGACGGTCGTTGCGCCCAGTCGCTTACTCAGTTTCCTCCCATCGTGGCCGAGAAGCAACGTGGTATGCGCGTAGGTCGGGACGCTCCATCCCAGCGCCTGGAAGAGCATCACCTGTTTGGGTGTGTTGGACAGGTGCTCGGCGCCACGCATCACCAGGGTTACCCCGATGTTGTGGTCGTCGACCACAACCGCCAGGTGGTAAATCGGCGATCCGTCCGCGCGCAGGATAATGAAATCCTCGACTTCGTGGTTATCCCATCGTTGCACGCCGCGTATCGAATCCTGCCAGACCGTCTCGCCTTCGGGCACCCTGAAGCGCACCGTTTTCGGCCGGCCTTCGGTTTCGAGGGCCGCACGCTCGTCGGGCGCGAGATCCCGGTTGTACCGAACCCGCCGCCCCTCGGTCTGCGCCCGGTGCTGCATGGCGCGCACCTCTTCCGGTGTCTCGTAGGCATAATAGGCGTGTCCGGTCTCCAGAAGCCGGTCTACCGCATAGCGGTGCGTCCCGGCATTGTGCGACTGGATGATCGGCTCGCCGTCGAACGCGATGCCCAGCCAGTCCAGGCCTTCCAGGATGGTCGTGAGAGCCGCGCGGGTAGACCGGTCCCGGTCGGTATCTTCAATGCGGAGATGCAGCCGTCCGCCGTAATGGCGCGCATATAGATAGTTAAAGAGCGCCGTACGGGCGTTGCCCACGTGAAATCCGCCCGTAGGCGAAGGTGCGAATCGCAAAACAGTGTCGGACATCGAAGATAACGGCTGGAAGTTAGTGGTAGGAAGTAAGAAGCGAGGCGATAACACCGTGAATGTCAGCGCCGTTGGTGTATCTGTCGGGGCGAAATCAGCGAATCGCCTACGTGAGCCAACGCAAGTCCGGGGTGGAGTTGACCTCTCACCGCTTACGTCTCACTGCATTTAAAAAATTGGCGGAGAGGGAGGGATTCGAACCCTCGGTAGAGAATAAACCCTACAACGGCTTAGCAGGCCGCCCTGTTCAACCAGCTCCAGCACCTCTCCGAGTCGTAAATACAACCGGCCTTATACTACCAAAACGACCCGGCAAAATCAAGGAAAAACCGGCAGCGCAACATTGATACCGATGCTCCGTTTTGCAGGACTGTCGAAGGAATTGCGCCACCGCCACGTTATCGGATAGTTCAACACTGTATTTCCGCGGTCAAATTGCCATCATCCATCGTGACACGCACCTGGCTCCCGCATGTCGGGTGATCCGGGCATCCACGCCTGGTGTCCGGTCTACTCAGCCATTCCCATGCGATAGCCAACGCCGGGTTCGTTGAAAATGTAGATGGGGTTGTTCGCGTCGTCCCCCAACTTGCGGCGGAGGTTCTTTACGGTGGAACGCAACGACCTCAAGTCATCCTGACGCCAGATACGCCAGACACGCCTTTGCAGATCCCGATAGAACACGACCTCGCCGGCGCTTACCGAAAGTTCGGTCAGCAGTCGGTACTCGGTTTTCGTCAACCGCACCGACCGTCCGGCAACGTTTACTGAGCGGAGGCGGTAGTCGATCGTCAGATCTCCCAGCTTATAAGGTTTTTGCGGTTCGGCCTGATTGAGGGCGGTCTGCTTGCGCAGGGTTGCCCTGATCCTGGCCGCCAGCTGTGTCGGCGAGAAGGGTTTGACCACGTAATCAGAAGCTCCTGCGTCGAAGGCCCGCGCAATCGCGTCGTCGTGACCGTAAGCGGAAATGATGATGACCGGCACGTCGGCTTTTTCGAAGATGTCCTGCATCAATGCGATCCCGTCGGTCCCCGGCAGCACCAGGTCAAGCAACACAATGGCGGGACGGTGCTCTTCCAGAAGGAGCAATACCTCGTCCGTGTTGCCGGTCACAACGGGAACGTAGCCGGCTCGCGAAAGGGCCACCCGCACGCTTCGCAACGTTTGAGGGTCGTCATCCACAACCAGGATTCGGGTTTGTCCCTGCACCCTGTCAGGTTTGCTGCGGGGTGTCGGTGCGGGTCCGGCGGGTGCGGGATATCCCACGCCTTCAGCGATTGGAATGGTAAAGGTGAACCGGGTTCCCCTGCCCACCCCGTCGCTTTCAGCCCAGATCCTGCCTCCGTGGGCTTCCACAATGCCCTTGCAGATGGCCAGGCCCCAGCCCAAACCAACATCGTCCCCGGCTTCTTCCTCTCCAACAAGCCGGGAGAACTTCCGAAACAGATGCGGCAGGCGCTCCGCGGACACTCCCCTGCCCTTGTCGGTTACCGAAACTGCGACGTGGACCCCCTCCCGTGCGGCGCTTACCTGAATTGGGGAAGTTCCGGACGAGTTCCGCGCCGCGTTGGACAATAGATTGGCCAGAACCTGGACGATGCGACGGCGTTCCGCCATCACGGGAGCAAGCTCCGGCTCCAACTCAATGTGTATATTGTTCCTGCCCGTACCGCCCAGAAAGGTGTTTCGAGCCTCCTCCACGATGCCTTTAACGGACGTCTGTTCAAGGTTGACCTGCAAGACGCCAGTCTCGATGCGTGCTACGTCAAGCAGGTCGTTGATCAGGCCGCCCATGTGGTCGGCCTGCTGGTCTATAATGCGGAAGAACTGGAGCATCTCGGGCACGCCCAGGGCGAAGGTTTCCCTCAGCACCGTGGCGGCGGAGCCCTTGATCGCGGCCAGCGGCGCTCGCAACTCGTGGCTTACCATGGCAAGGAATTCCGCCCGGAGCCGTTCCAAATCTTCCAGTGGCGTCATGTCCTGCAGAGTGACCACAAAGGAATCTACACCACCGTCATCCAGGCGAATGGGAGTAGCGTTAATCAGGACGGTTATCCTGCGTCCGTCGGGGACCTGGAAAACGACCTCCTCGGCCCGGATCGTCTCACCGGCACTGAGCACCTGCGCCATGGAGCGTTCCTCCAGAGATACCTCGCGCCCGTCAGCCCGCCGGATGGTCAACACTTCCAGGAGTTGCTCAGTGGGACGATCCTCGGTGCGCAGGTTCTCGAGAATTCTGGACGCCTCCCGGTTGAATGACACGACCTCTCCGGTCCTCGCGTCAAAAACCACGACACCCACCGGGGACGTGTCGATCAGGGCCTCGAGGTCGGCCCTTGCACGCTGTTCATCCCGATAACGCCGCGCATTGGCGATAACCAACGCCGCCTGGGAAGCGAACACCGCCAATGTCTCTTCGTCGTCAACGGTAAACTCCCGGCCACCCTCCTTCTCGGCCAGAAAAAAGGTCCCTACCCGCTCGCCCCCTTGACGTATCGGCGAGGCCATAAACGATAAGGACGGACTCACGGGCATCGGCGGACGGAACTCGGGAAGGCCCAGCGCCCTGGTGTGGCGGTGAAAGTCGCGCAGCCGCAGTGGCTCCTGAATCTTGCCGAGGTACTCGAAGAGCGCGTCTCCCTCGGGAAAGCTCCATACCTGCGTGGACTCTTCCAATGTCAATCCGGCCGTGAGGCACTCCTTTATCTGTCCCGTCTCTTCCCAGAGGATGATCATCCCGTACATTGCATCGGTCAGAGACCTGGCGTTATCGACGACCCCTTGTAACACCGTTCCGAATTCAAGGCTTTCGTTGATGCGTAAAATCGCCTCGCTCATCCGGGACTGTCGATCCCGAAGCAGCCTTATCTCTTCTTGAAGTCGCTCCGTCGGTTGCATTCTCCTCTTCCTTTCCAGCGGTACCCATCCCGATATCTTGTCAACACGTGGCGCCCGGTTACAGGTTCGGATTCCCACCGTTGCATCCCTGCGTTTTCCCATTTTGAACCTGATATCGAATTTTCATCAAAATGTCATCGTAATTATAAAAACACCACACTAATTTCATAAAGAAAGTGGTTTCTTTGAACGTTATATAATATATATGAAATCGAGAACCGGACAAGCCGCAACAAAGTCACTCTGCGAAGGCCGAGAATCCCTGAAAAAAGAAAACCCGCGTCGGCCTTGTGGTCGCCCTCCACGCAACCAAGCAGCTTTTTCCTCGCCCCGGACCTGAATGACGCCGGCGGCAACCAGGTCGTTTCCTCGCTCGACGTCCTACTCGAACAGCTTGTTTCCATACAAATCTTCGCCGCGGATATCCGGAATGCCAGCGGCATTACCGTGCGGCTGAGATTCGATTCAACGATTTCGTGATCTTCGCCAGGCGCTTTGGCGAAGCGGTCAACGTGTGCGCGGGTACACTGCCTCCGCCTGATTCCGCCGGGCGATCGATCCCGGCCAAACGTATGCGTTTGAAGACCAGAGAGTCCACCATGAAAACAGAATCAGAACCGCAATCTGCTGGGCGCGAACCCACGGCATCCACCACCGGGCCTGCGCGCAGCCGCCTCCGGGCGCTGCCGCTCCTGGCGGCACTGGCCGTCCTCGCCTCTTCAGCGCCCCCTGCGCACGGGCAACTGACGATCGGCGATCAGCAACCTCAAATGCTGGTTGGTAATCATGACTATTACATAGACTCAGGCGGGAATTTCCAATACTGGGTAATGTCATTTACATATTTGTTCGCCGGAGGGGCCATTGATGAGTTAGCCCAGGGGTTCACAACCGGGGATCACCCTCAGGGATACCGGATCGATTCCGCGTCCATCCGTTTGAATGGACCTTTCGACCCCAACGGATTCACCCTCATGCTGTTTGACGGCAGCAGCCAACCCGGCCGGGAGCGATTCACCTTCCGGAATCCGCCGGCGAGTCCCGGTAATGGGCCTGTGACCTTCCAGGCGCCGCCGGCGATGAAGCTCGAGCCGAATACGACCTATTACCTCCTTGCGGCGGCCAAATACGAAGGCGTTGGTTGGCACTATACGAGCAGCAGCAATAGGGGTGTGGTTGACGCCGGGAGCGCCGCGGGATGGAGTATCGCAGGCGAAGCTCTATTCCGAAACCCTGGGACCTCTTGGGGCAAAACCACTGACAGGAGTCTTATCATCGAAATCAACGGGCGTCCGATAGCTGCGGACGCGCCTCCCTACGTCAACGGCATCGACTTTTCCAGCACGCCGGCGGCCAACGGCAACTACGAGGTGGGGGAGGCGATCAGCGCCAGGGTCTCGTTCAGCGAACCCGTGACGGCGTCCGGCAGCCCGGTCCTGCCCCTCACGATCGGGACCGCCACCCGGAACGCCGCCTACCAGGCGATGGAGAGCACCGCCACCGAACTGGCCTTCGCCTATACCGTGACCGCCGGAGACCGGGACGACGACGGCGTCTCCATCGCCGCTGACGCCCTCAGCGGCACCATCAGACGCCAGGGCGCGCAGACCGACGCCGACCTCGGCCACGGCCCCGTGGCCGACCAGCGGCCCCACCGGGTCGATGGCATCCCCCTCGTCGAGGAGCCCGTCCGGGTGACCTCGAGTCCGGAGGCCGGAACCTGGTACAGTTCGGGCGAGACGATCGAGATCACCGTGAACCTCACGGACCCGGTGACGGTTTCCGGCACCCCCCGGTTCCGGTTCAAGCTTGGCAACGGCCCCGGCCACAATTCAGGCCGGGTGATCGCTGCGGCGTACGACGCGGCGCGCAGCACCACTACCAGCCTGGTCTTCTCCTACACGGTGCAGACAACCGACGCGGACGACAACGGTATCTGGATCGGCGACGGCACTCAGACGCTGTTGCTCGACGCCGCCGACGCGGTCCGGGACGCCGCCGGCCGCAGCGCCGATCTGAATCACTGCATTGTGAAGACGATGGCGAACCACAAGGTCCACGGCGGGCCCTGGATCACCGGCGTGGCGGTCACCTCGAGTCCGGCCTCGGGCAACGTCTACAGGCTGGGCGAAACCATCGAGATCACCGTCACCTACGACCAGGTCGTCACCGTGTCCGGCGACCCGGAGTTCGAGTTCTCGCTCAGCTCACCGGGTGCCGCCGCGGGAACGGGTGATCGAAGGGCGGCATACGACGCCGGCGCCAGCAGCGCCGCCAGCCTGGTCTTCACCTACGTCGTGGCCCCCGGCGACCTGGACCCCAACGGCATCTGGATCGGCAACCACACACTCACCCTCAAGCTGGACGGGGACGACTCGATCCGGAACGGGCACGGTCTGAACCAGAGAACCAACCACCGGTCGCTCAACACACTTTCCGCCCACAAGGTCGATGCCCGACCCTGGATCACCGGAGTGGAGGTCACCTCGAATCCGGCCATCGACATCTACTACACGCCGGGCGAAACCATCGAGATGGCCGTCACCTACGACCAGGAAGTCACCGTGTCCGGCGACCCGGAGTTTGAGTTTTCCCTCGGCCAATCGGGCGACACCGAGGCAGAGAGCCGGCGAAGGGCGACATACGACGCCGGCGCCAGCAGCGCCGACAGCCTGGTCTTCACCTACACCGTGCTCCCCACCGATGAGGACCCGGACGGCATCTGGATCGGCGACCACACCCGTACGCTGAAGCTGGATACCGATGACAAGATTCTGAACGAGCACGATGTCGCCCCCAGGCCCGACCACAGTTTACTCGACACGCAGACCAGCCACAGGGTCGACCCCCGGCCGCGGATCGTGGACGTCTCGGTCGTCTCGAGTCCGGCGACGACCTCCGACACCTACGTCTCCGGCGAGTCCATTCGAATCGCCGTCCGGTACAACCAGGGGGTGACGGTGGACGGCGACCCCGAGTTCGAGTTTTCGCTCAGCCCACCGGGTGCCGCCGCGGGAACGGGTGATCGAAGGGCGGCATACGACGCCGGCGCCAGCAGCGCCACCAGCCTGGTCTTCACCTACACCGTGCTTCCTACCGACGAGGACCCGGACGGCATCTGGATCGGCGGCCACACCCGCACGCTGAAGCTGGATACCGATGACAAGATCCGGAATCCGCATGGTGCGGACGCCAGACCCCAGCATCCCGCACGCAACACACTGTCGGGCCACAAGGTGGACGGGGACCGCAACATCGCCACCCTGAGCGACCTCGCTCTGGAAGACAGACGGGCTGTCGGCGTGTCGCTGGGCCCCGCTTTTGCGTCCGCGACCACCCGCTACCGCGCGGAGGTCGGCCGGGCCGTCGACCGCGTCACGGTGGCGGCGACCCCAACGAACCCCGACGCTGACCTGGCGTGGCTCGACGAGAACGACGTGGCGCTGGCGGATGCCGGCGGGAGCGCCGACGGCCACCAGGTGGACCTCGACGCGGGGGAGAACGTCGTCAAGGCAAAGGTGACGGCGGTGGATGGTACCACCATGGAGACCTACGTGGTGACTGTCACCCGTAGGGCCCCCGTGAACCTGGCCGTCATCGGTCTGGCGGACACGACGGTGGCGGAGAACCGGACGTTCGCGTCCTGGGTGCCGTCGCTGTCGGGGACATCTGTCGGGACGGTGACCTGGACAAAGGAGGGTGTGGACGCTGAGGACTTCAGCATCGCCCCGTCTACAGGTGTGGTGTCCATGGTGGCGCGGGACTATGAGACCCCTGATGATGACGACGCCGGCAACACGTACGAGGTGACCGTCAAAGCCACCGATGCCGACGGCAATTCGGCCATGGTCTCGATCAAAGTCACGGTGACGGACGTGAAGGAGCTTGCAGCGCTGTCGATTACGGGGCTGGCGGACGCGAGTGTGCCGGAGAATGAGCCGTGGGCGTCGCCGGCACCCACGTTGACGGGCACGCCGATCGGTGAGGTGACATGGAGCGTGGAAGGAACGGACGCCGCCGGCTTCACGATCGACCCGTCTACGGGTGTGCTGTCGATGGTGGTCCGGGACTACGAGGCTCCGGCCGACGCGAACACGGATAACGGGTACGAGGTGACCGTCAAAGCCACGGACGCCGACGGCAATTCGGCCATGGTCTCGATCAAAGTCACGGTGACGGACGTGAAGGAGCTTGCAGCGCTGTCGATTACGGGGCTGGCGGACGCGAGTGTGCCGGAGAATGAGCCGTGGGCGTCGCCGGCACCCACGTTGACGGGCACACCGATAGGGGAGGTGACGTGGAGTAAGGAAGGCGCCGACGGGGAAGACTTCACCATCAACGCCTCGACCGGTGTGTTGTCGATGGTGGCTCGGAACTACGAGACCCGCCTCGACCGGTGTGTTGTCGATGGTGGCTCGCTGAGGATGACGACGCCGGCAACACGTACGAGGTGACCGTCAAAGCCACCGACGAGGACGGCAATACGAAGACGAAGGCGATCACACTGACCATCCTTAACGTGAAGGAGCATGCAGCGCTGTCGATTACGGGGCTGCCGGACGCGAGCGTGGCGGAGAACGATGCGTGGGCGTCGCCGGTGCCCACGCTGACGGGCACACCGATAGGGGAGGTGACTTGGACGAAGGAAGGTGCCGACGCGGAAGACTTCACCATCAACGCCTCGACCGGGGCGCTGTCGATGGTGGCTCGAAACTACGAGAGCCCTGAGGATGACGACGCCGACAACGGGTACGAGGTGACCGTCAAAGCCACCGACGAGGACGGCAATACGACGACGAAGGCGATCACACTGACCATCCTTAACGTGAAGGAGCATGCAGCGCTGTCGATTACGGGGCTGCCGGACGCGAGCGTGGCGGAGAACGATGCGTGGGCGTCGCCGGTGCCCACGCTGATGGGCACACCGATAGGGGAGGTGACCTGGACGAAGGAGGGTGCCGACGCGGAAGACTTCACCATCAACGCCTCGACCGGGGCGCTGTCGATGGTGGCTCGAAACTACGAGAGCCCTGAGGATGACGACGCCGGCAACACGTACGAGGTGACCGTCAAAGCCACCGACGAGGACGGCAATACGACGACGAAGGCGATCACACTGACCATCCTTAACGTGAAGGAGCTTGCAGCGCTGTCGATCACGGGGTTGGCGGACGCGAGCGTGCCGGAGAACGATCCGTGGACGTCGCCGGTGCCCACACTGACGGGCACACCGATAGGGGAGGTGACCTGGAGTAAGGAAGGCGCCGACGCTACGGATTTCTCTATTGACAGCAGTACAGGCCAGTTGTCGATGGTGGCTCGGAACTATGAGAGCCCGGAGGATGCGAACACGGACAACGTCTACGAGGTGACCGTCAAGGCTACGGATGCGGACGGCAACATGGCGACGAAGGCGATCAGTGTGAACGTCATCCCCGTGGCTGAGACGGCTGCGCTGTCGATCACGGGTCTGACGGATGCGTCGGTGCCGGAGAACGATCCGTGGACGTCGCCGGTGCCGGACGTGATCGGGCCGCCGATAGGGGACGTAACCTGGAGTGTGGAGGGCACCGACGGGGAAGACTTCACCATCAACAGCGCTACAGGCCAGTTGTCAATGGTGGTGCGGAACTACGAGATCCCGGCTGACGCGAACACCGACAACGTCTACGAGGTGACCGTCAGAGCCACCGATGCGGACGGCAACACGAAGACGAAGGCGATTGAGGTGACCGTCACCGACGTGAGGGAGAGCGTGAACCTGTCGATCACGGGGTTGGTGGATGCCAATGTGTCGGAGAATCAGGCGTGGACGTCGCCGGTGCCCACACTGACGGGCGCGCCGATAGGGGACGTGACCTGGAGCAAAGAGGGAACGGACGCAGCCGACTTCACGATTAACAGTAGTACGGGGCAGTTGTCTATGGTGGCGCGGAGCTTCGAAAGCGCGGCGGATGACGACGCCGACAACGTCTACGAGGTGACCGTCAAAGCCACCGACGAGGACGGCAATACGACGACGAAGGCGATCACACTGACCATCATTAACGTGCAGGAGCAGGTGACGCTGACGATCACGGGGTTGGCAGTCACCAGCATGCCGGAGAACGATCCGTGGACGTCGCCCGTGCCCACGCTGACGGGTACGCCGATCGGGGAGGTGACCTGGAGCAAAGAGGGAACGGACGCGGCCGACTTCTCCATTGACAGCAGTACAGGCCGGTTGTCAATGGTGGCTCGGGACTACGAGAGCCCGGAGGATGACGACGCCGACAACGGGTACGAGGTAACCGTCAAAGCCACCGACGAGGACGGCAACATGGCGACGAAGGCGATCACACTGACCATCCGTAACGTGCAGGAGCAGGCGACGCTGTCGATCACGGGGTTGGCGGATGCCAATGCGCCGGAGAACGATCCGTGGACGTCGCCGGTGCCCACACTGACGGGCACACCGATCGGGGACGTAACCTGGAGTGTGGAGGGCACCGACGGGGAAGACTTCACCATCAACAGCGCTACAGGCCAGTTGTCAATGGTGTCACGGGATTACGAGAGCCCGGAGGATGACGACGCCGACAACGGGTACGAGGTAACCGTCAAAGCCACGGATGCCGACGACAATACGGAGACGGTGGACATCACAGTAACGGTGACGGACGAGATGGAGAGTGCGACGTTGGGGATCACGGGGTTGGCGGATGCCAATGTGCCGGAGAACGCGCCGTGGATGTCGTCAGTGCCGTCGTTAACGGGCACGCCGATAGGGGACGTGACGTGGAGCAAAGAGGGAACGGACGCGGCCGACTTCACGATTAACAGTAGTACGGGGCAGTTGTCTATGGTGTCACGGAACTACGAGATCCCGGCCGACGCGAACACGGACAACGTCTACGAGGTGACCGTCAAAGCCACCGACGAGGACGGCAATACGAAGACGAAGGCGATCACACTGACCATCCTTAACGTGAAGGAGCTTGCAGCGCTGTCGATTACGGGGCTGGCGGATGCCAATGCGCCGGAGAATCAGGCGTGGATGTCGCCGGTGCCGTCGGTGACGGGCACACCGATAGGGGAGGTGACATGGAGCAGAGAGGGAACGGACGCGGCCGACTTCTCCATTGACAGCAGTGCAGGCCAGTTGTCGATGGTGTCACGGGACTACGAGAGCCCGGCGGATGCGAACACCGACAACGGCTACGAGGTAACCGTCAAAGCCACCGACGAGGACGACAATACAGCGATGGTCTCGATCACGGTGACGGTGACGGACGTGCGGGAGAGTGCGACGTTGGGGATCACGGGGTTGGCGGACGCGAGCGTGGAGGAGAATGAGCCGTGGATGTCGTCAGTGCCGTCGTTAATGGGCACGCCGATAGGAGACGTGACGTGGACGAAGGAAGGCGCCGACGAGCAAGACTTTAGCATCAACGCCTCGACCGGGGTGTTGACGATGGTAGGGCAGGACTTCGAGTCACCGGCCGACGCGAACACGGACAACGCCTACGAGGTGACCGTCAAAGCCACGGATGCCGACGGCAATTCAGCGATGACCTCGATCACAGTAACGGTGACGGACGTGCGGGAGAGTGCGACGTTGGGGATCACGGGGTTGGCGGATGCCAATGTGCCGGAGAACGCGCCGTGGACGTCGCCGGCACCGTCGCTGACGGGAGGTCCGATCGGTGAGGTGACATGGAGCGTGGAAGGAACGGACGCGGCCGACTTCTCCATTGACAGCAGTACAGGCCAGTTGTCTATGGTGTCACGGGATTACGAGGACCCTGACGACGCCAACACGGACAATGTGTACGAGGTGACGGTGAGGGCCACGGATGCCGACGGCAATTCAGCCATGGTCTCGATCGCGTTGACGGTGACGGACGTGCAGGAAAGCGCGACGCTGGGGATAACGGGTCTGGCGGATGCGAGCGTGGCGGAGAACACGCCGTGGATGTCGCCGGTGCCCACACTGACGGGCACGCCGATAGGGGAGGTGACGTGGAGCAAAGAGGGAACGGACGCGGCCGACTTCACGATTAACAGTAGTACGGGGCAGTTGTCTATGGTGTCACGGGACTACGAGAGCCCGGAGGATGACGCCGCCGACAACGGGTACGAGGTGACGGTGAAGGCCACCGATGCCGACGACAATACGGCGACAAAGGCGATCACACTGACCATTATTAACGTGCAGGAGATGGCAACGCTGTCGATCACGGGGTTGGCAGTCGTCAGCGTGCCGGAGAACGAGCCGTGGATGTCGCCGGCGCCCACGCTGACGGGTACGCCGATCGGGGAGGTGATCTGGAGTAAGGAAGGCACCGACGCGGACGACTTCACCATCAACGCCTCGACCGGGGTGCTGGCGATGGTCTCGCGGGACTACGAGAGCCCCGAGGATGACGACGCCGACAACGGGTACGAGGTAACCGTCAAAGCCACCGACGCGGACGGCAATACAGCCATGGTCTCGATCACGGTGATCGTCACCGACCAGGTGGAGACGGCGACGCTGTCGATCACGGGGCTGGCGGACGCGAGTGTGGAGGAGAATCAGGCGTGGACGTCGCCGGTGCCGTCGCTGACGGGCACGCCGGTAGGGGACGTGACCTGGAGTAAGGAAGGCACCGACGCTGAGGACTTCAGCATCGACCCGTCTACAGGTGTGGTGTCGATGGTGTCGCAGGACTTCGAGTCACCGGCCGACGCGAACACGGACAACGTCTACGAGGTGACGGTGAAGGCCACGGACGCCGACGGCAATACAGCGATGGTCTCGATCGAGGTGACGGTGACGGACGTGGTAGAGAGTGCGACGCTGTCGATCACGGGGTTGCCGGATGCGAGCGTGGAGGAAAACGCGCCGTGGACGTCGCCGGTGCCCACGCTGACGGGCACGCCGGTAGGTGACGTGACCTGGAGCAAGGAGGGGGACGACGCGGAAGATTTCACCATCAACAGTACGACAGGCCAATTGTCGATGGTGTCACGGGACTACGAGAGCTCGGAGGATGACGACGCCGACAACGGCTATGAGGTAACCGTCAAAGCCACGGACGCCGACGGCAATACAGCGATGGTCTCGATCACAGTCACGGTGACGGACGTGGTAGAGAGTGCGACGCTGTCGATCACGGGGTTGCCGGATGCGAGCGTGGAGGAAAACGCGCCGTGGACGTCGCCGGTGCCCACGCTGACGGGCACGCCGATCGGCGAGGTGACGTGGACGAAGGAAGGCGCCGACGAGCAAGACTTTAGCATCAACGCCTCGACCGGGGTGCTGTCGATGGTGGCTCGGGACTACGAGAGCCCGGCCGACGAGAACACGGACAATGCGTACGAGGTGACCGTCAAAGCCACGGATTCCGACGACAACACGGCGACGATGGCGATCGAGGTGGCGGTAACAGACGTACAGGAGAGTGCGACGCTGTCGATCACAGGTCTTGCGGACACGACGGTAGCGGAGAACCTTGCCTTCACTTCCTGGACGCCTGCGCTGACCGGCACACCGGTCGGGTTGGTGACATGGGGCATGGCGGGGGCCGACTCTGCGGATTTCAGCATCGACACGTCCACTGGGGTGCTGTCGATGGTAGCGCGGGACTATGAGAGCCCTGAGGATGACGACGCCGACAACGGCTATGAAGTGACGCTGCAAGCGACGGACGCCGACGAGAACAGGGCTGAGAAGGAGCTCGCGGTGACGGTGACCGACGTGATCGAGGCGGGGCCGCAGGGCCAGTTCTCCGATGGCGACCTGCGGCTCGTGGACGGAAAGACAGGGAACGAGGGCCGCCTGGAGGTCTACCACAATGGGGAGTGGGGAACGATCGCCGACGACTTCTGGACCGACGTGGAGTCGGACGTCGCGTGCAGGCAACTCGGTTATGATGCGGGCTCGGTGGGCAACAGCGCGCGTTTCCTGGAATCGCATTTCGGCGGTGCGGCCTCGGACGTCCCCATCTGGCTGGATGACTTGCAATGCACGGGCGACGAGAACAGGCTGGTCGATTGTGGGCACCTGCCCTGGGGCGAGCACAACACCCAGGGCGGTGAAGATGCCGGGCTGCGCTGCGCGCTGAGAAGGCCGAGGGTGCAGGGTGTCCCGGCGTTGAGCGGCCCGGGATCCGACATGTTTTACGGGGAGGGAGAGACGGTCGAGGTGACCCTCACGTTCAGCGAGGAGGTGACGGTGGGAACCGGGAACGGTACGCCGACGGTGGGCATCGTGTTGGGCGGCTCAACCGCGCGCGCCGCCAGCTTCGACAGGGGGGGCGGGACGACGCAACTCGTGTTCGCGTACACCCTGTCGACATCGGACGGTTCGCACACGTCGGTGCGGGTGCCAGAGAACAGCATGCTGCTCAACGGGGGAGCAATTGGCAGCAGCGATCCGCATGGGGGGAAAATCGTGCTCGCGCATGCAGGTGCGGAACGCGGCGCAACGCCGCCCCCTGAGCTTACCGCCGGGTTCACCGCCGTCCCTCGAGAGCACATTGGCGTCAGCTTCACCTTCGAGGTGCATTTCAGCGAAAACGTGGTGCTGAGCCAGGGTTCATCGCCCGGGAGCTTCCTCGACGTCACCGGGGGCACCGTGGGGAAGGCCGAACCACTGACCGGAAGCAACTTCGGGTGGAATGTGGAGATCGATCCGGCGTCGCTCGCCGACGTGACCATCTCGCTGCCGATGCGGCCGTGCGGGAGTTCCGGGGCAATATGCACCGCCGACAGTCGCGTCCTCTCGAACGGAATCGACGTGACGGTACACGGACCCGCGACGTTTTCCGTCGCGGATGCCGAGGTCCGCGAAGGTCCGAGGGCGACGCTCGACTTCCTGGTCACCCTGAGCCGGCCGAAGGATGAGCGAACGTGGGTATATTTCGAGACCGGCGACGGCACCGCCACCGCCGGGGAGGACTACGTCGCCGAAAAAGGACATCTGGTTTTCGCGCCGGGTGTCACCTCGAGGACGGCCTCGATTTCTGTGCTGGAGGATGCGCACGACGAGGGCAGCGAGACCCTCACGCTGACAGTTACACGCATTAATACAGAGATCGACGGGGACCTCAAGAGTGAGATGTCGGAGGTCGTCGGGATTGCTCTCATAGGCGACGGGACCGCCACCGGGACCATCCACAACACCGATCCGATGCCGAAGGAGTGGATCGTGCGTTTCGGGCGGACCGTCGGTGGCCAGGTGGTGGAGGCAGTCATGTCAAGGCTCGATGGCAGGCCCACTCCGCACGTGACCGTGGGAGGCATGCGCCTCGGCGGCGCCGGGCCGCAGGTGACTCGGCACACGAGGGCCAGCCATGCAAGCCTTGCGGAATGGTCACAACTGGCGGCCGAGCGGCCCCAGGCCAGGAGCGCCATGGCCAACCGTGACCTGCTGATCCGGAGCGCCTTCCACGTTTCGTGCATCAACGCGGTGCGATCCTCCTTGTGGGCATCGCGTGGGCGCAAATTGCTTTGTGACATCACCTATATCGACGTGGACGGCACAAACGTGCCGACATATGGAAAGCGCAAGAGGGGTATGGACATCTCTTACCAGGGCATCTGGGGCTACCATCCGCTGGTGATCTCACTTTCCAACACGAAGGAAGTGCTCTTCCTGGTCAACCGACCGGGGAATGTGCCCAGCCACACCGGTGCGGCACCCTGGATCGACGCGGCCTTGGCGCTGGTGCAGCCCCACGCCAAGCGCCTCTGTGTACGTGGCGACACCGACTTTTCCTTGACTCGACATTTTGATCGATGGGCCAAAAGCGTCGACTTCCTCGGGCGGGGGTGCCTCCGCAGGGCCCTCACTAGCCGCCTGGGGCCGGTTTTCGACGGGAGGATTCAGGTCTTCAGATAGCGGTTTGAGGACGGAGGGCGGCGTGGCCACGGGGTTTCTCGGATTCGATGCCTCGTGGGAGCGTCTGCTTGCTGGCGTACTCGTCTCACACAGTACGGGTGACGGCTCCTACAATGCCTTCGGACAAGGCAATCGACAGGGTGATGTAGATAGCAGGGTAACCGGCATTTATTCCTTCGCGCGGTTCAAAATGAGCGAATGGTTCTCGGCGTGGGGACTTGCAGGCTACGGCGCGGGCGAACTGACGCTTGACTTCGGCGGCCAGTCACCGCTACAGACAGACCTGAATATGCTTACGGGGGCATTCGGAGGAAGAGCGGTGCTGCTAAACGCGGGCGCCGGCGGGTTCGGTCTGGCAATGAAGTCCGACCTGCTTTGGGTAGCAACCGGATCCGATGCCGTGGCCGGCCTGGCGAGCGCAGACGGCGGCGTTACAAGGCTGCGGTTCATCCTCGAAGCCGACCGGATGTTCAGGGTCCATGATGGCGTGACGCTCAGTCCTGGTGGTGAAGTGGGGCTTCGTCGCGATGGCGGGGATGCGGAAACCGGAACCGGCGTGGAGGGTGGCGCGCGATTGCGGCTGGTCGTGGGCCCACTTACAGTTGAGGGGACGGTTCGTGGATTGCTGGTCCACCAGGAGAGGGGCTACAGGGAATGGGGCGCCTCCGGGTCGATCCTGCTGGCGCCGGTTGCCTCCGGTCGGGGGCTTTCTCTTAGACTGGCGCCATCCTGGGGAGATCCATTCAGCGCTACCCAACGTCTGTGGTCAGCGCGAGAAGCGACGGTGCTCGCTCCTGCCGAGGGTTCTCAAGCCACGGGCCGGTTGGATGCGGAGGTCGGCTACGGGTTCGGAAGGAGGGACGGGGTGCTCATCCCGTACGCGGGCATGAGTGTCGGCGACTTCGGGGGCCGCGTAGTAACGGCCGGTTGCCGCACTTCCTGGACTGGCATCCCATGGTATTTCGGATCGGCGGCGACCGTGTCTCTCGAGGGCGCAATGAATGCGACGTCCGGCGGCTATGCGTTGAATGTAATCAGGCTACATGGGGGCTTCGGTTTTTAGGGCGACCTGGATACACGGAGGATACGCCAGGGACGCCCCGCACGTCGATCGATCGAATGGAATATCCGCCGGAATTTGGAAAGCCCTGGTTTCTCGGTCAGCGAAAGCAAATACAAGACCCGGTCCCCCTGAGACTTTCAGCCGGCCTTTCCTCTTATTCAGCCATCCCCAGGCGGTAGCCGACGCGAGGTTCGTTGAAGATGTAGATAGGGTTGTTCGCGTCGTCGCCCAGCTTGCGGCGAAGGTTCTTCACGGTGGAGCGCAGCGACCGAGTGTCGTCGTAGCTCCACGTGCGCCAGACAGTTTTCAGCAGGTGTCGATATGTCAAGGTCTTGCCTGCATTAACTGAAAGATCAACCATCAGCCGGTACTCGATGTCGGTTGTCCGTATCAGCCGTCCGGCAACGGTCACCCGGCGTAGTCGTATGTTAAGATCTCCAAGCGCGAAAGGTTTGCTCGGCCCGGTTCGGTCGGGCGCCGTCCGCTTGCGCAGGGCCGCCCTGATTCTGGCGGCCAACTCTGTCTCCGAGAAGGGTTTGACTACATAATCGTCGGCGCCTTCGTCGAAAGCACGGGCGATCGTTTCTTCGTGGCCGTAGGCCGAAATGAAGAAGACTGGTACATCTGCGTTCTCCAGGATTTTCCGCATCACCTCGACCCCGTCGGTACCCGGCAGCACAAGATCCAGAAGTACCAGGTGGGGACCGTGCATTTCCATAAGCGTGGGCACTTCCTCCGGGTCACCTGTCACGAAAGGAACGTAACCCTCGTTCGAGAGGGCCTCCCGGACAATCCGCAGTATCTGCGGGTCGTCGTCCACAACCAGGATTGGCGTTGGTTCCTGACGGTTCCGCTGCTGTCGGTCAGGGGGTGCAACGACTGGGACACACTCGGCTTCCTCGGCGATTGGAATGGTGAACGTGAACCGTGCTCCCTTGCCCACCCCGTCGCTCTCGGCGCGGCCCCGGCCACCGTGGGCCTCCACGATGCCCTTGCAGATGGCCAGGCCCCAGCCCGCTCCTGTATCGTCGCCGGCCCGCTCGTCTCCTACGAGCCGGGGGAACTTTCTGAACAGTTGCGGCAGGTGCTCTGCTGGCACGCCTCGTCCCTTGTCCGATACGGAGAATACCACGTGAGCGCCCTCCTGCACGACGGTCACCCGAATCGGCGTGGCCTCGTGAGAGTTCCGGGACGCGTTGGACAGCAGGTTGTCCAGCACCTGGACGATGCGCCGGCGGTCGGCCATCACCGCGGGCAGTCCGGGCGCCAATTCCAAGTGGATATCGTTTTTTATCCCCCACTGAGAAGCATGTTCCTGGCCTGATCCAAGATGCCGATCACTTCCGTCGATTCAGGATTGATCTGGAAGGTGCCCGTCGCGATGCGTGCAACGTCCAGCAGGTCATTGATCAGTCCGTCCATGTGGTCTGACTGATTGACTACGATGCGGAAGAGTTGAACGATCTCGGCCGTTCCGAGGGTGGAGGCATCCCCCAGACCGGTCGCCGCGGAACCCCTTATAGCGGCCAGCGGCGCGCGTAGCTCGTGGCTAACCATGGCAAGGAACTCGGCCCGGAGCCGCTCCAATTCCTCAAGATGCGACATGTCCTGAAACGTCACCACAAAGGACTTTACGTCTCCCTCACCGGAACGTATGGGGTTGCGTTTATCAGGGCGGTCACCATGCGGCCGTCGGGGACCTTGATGACGACTTCCTCGGCCCGGATCGTCTCGCCGGCGCTCAGCGCCTCGGCAATGGGCAGTTTCTGCAGGGAAAGTTCTCTGCCGTCCGCTCGTCGGATGCTCACGACGTCCAGGAGATCCTCCGGGTTACAGTCGTGAATACGCAAACCGGCCACGATTCTTGTCGCCTCGCGGTTGATTGACACCGGCTTGCCGGTCTTGGCGTCGAAGACAGCGACGCCCACCGGCGAGGTGTAGATCAGCGCCTCGAGATCAGCCCTGGCACGCTTTTCGTCCAGGAATCGCCGGGCGTTGGCAATGACGAGCGCCGCCTGCGAAGCGAACATCACCAGCGTCTCTTCGTCTTCGGCGGTAAACTCCCGGCCGCCTTGCTTCTCCGACACGAAAAAGGTCCCGACACTCTCACCGTGGTGGCGGATCGGCGCGGCCAGGTACGTAAGCTCTGGACTCGTCGGCGCGGGCGGCGTGAACTCCGGAAGGCCAAGCGCCCGTGTGTGGCTGTGAAAATCCCGCAGCGTCTTGTTTTCCCTTTCCAGCTCCGCTGCTGACTTCATTCTTCCTTCCTTTCGAGGCGAGACCTCATCAGGGAATTCAGTCTGAAGAAGGCCGGTCGGACGCTGGTTCGACTTGTAACCTCTTCGGACAGATGTTCTGCGAAATATAAGAGAAAATCCCTCAGCAGGGGACGCGTTCACCAAAATACCACGCAGTTAGCCGGATAAACCACCAATATTCCACATTGATTTTCTTGCCTCCCGCAGTCGAAGTTTGAGCGCAATATTTGATGGATCAGCCCTGGACCTGCGCCCGGGTCAATTCATCTTGTAAAACCCATTGTCACCGGGTTGCACAGTAATCAACTCACCTTTGACCAGGACCAACTTGAGGTCCTCGAATCCAACGGCCGCCCGGTTGAACCAGAATCGCTTTTGAAGCACAACTCGAATTGCGTCTCGGGAGGACTCCCTCCTGGCTGAACGCGCTGCGCACGGAATGGGAGACGGTCAAGACAACACCGCTTGCAGTGCCGGCGGTGTTGTCCAGGAGCAAGATTGATCGAGTGAATTAATGCAGGAGCAGGTCGGCCCGGGCATCTCAGTCATATTCCGCGCAGGAAATCGACCGGGCTACAGCTCACTCCTGTACAGCGTACTAGACGGTATCGGAATGACCGAACCATTTCCTGGATCCGGATCGGTGCTCACCGTACGGAGAATCTTCAGCTTCTGTTGGGATATTGCGATCGCGGGAGAGGCACTGGACGCCGGTGGGGTTTACTCGAATCCGGCTTTTGAGAAGGACATTGGAATACAGCGGCTACGGGGGGACGGTTGCGGGCAAGTCGTGACCCCTGCCTGTCGTCCCGGCATTTTTCGAATACTTGGCGGTGGGGGTGGGATTCGAACCCACGGATCCGGTAAGGATCAACGGTTTTCAAGACCGCCACGTTCGACCACTCCGTCACCCCACCGTCACAACCGATGCAGGCCTGGGGCCTGTTGAGATTCAATGGAAAAATTAGTGTAAATGGTTGCATCCTGTCAAGCACTTTGTCTCTCGAACCGGTTGTTTGCCTTTGCCGCGCGAGGGTCCGGGCCTACACGGCTTCGGCTCTATCGATCGCGTTTTTTACCGGTTTCGACGGTTCAAAATTGCAGTTGCGTAGCCCTGGCGATTCCTGTATTATTAGGCGAGTTTGAGGCGTTCTCAGGTGGCCCGGATTCTGCATGCTTTTGCAGCCGCCTGCCTTGCCTGCGTCAGCAGGCAGGCGCGAAGACCGCTGGGGATTTTAAGACAGCTTCTCACGGAGGCCCGGTGCCGCAAGTCCATGCCGCGCTTGTTACCGGTGCGCAGATGGCCCGGATCGATCATGACGCCATTGAGCGAGGGGTTTCCGGCATCCAACTGATGGAACGCGCCGGGCGTGGCGCCGCCAGGGTGCTTGGCGATCTTGTGGACGGGTTTCAGGGCAAAAGGATTGTGGTCCTTTGCGGCAAGGGCAACAACGGCGGCGACGGATTCGTCATTGCAGACCTCGCCGCATTGGCGGGAGCTTCGGTTTCCGTCTTCCTGTTGTCCACCATCGATCAGATCAAAGGCGATGCCCGGTATCACGTCGACCGCGTCCGGAAAAACGGACTCTGTATCCAGGAAATCCGGGATTCCAATGATCTGGGACGGATCAGCCACGCACTTTCGGGTGCATCCGCGGCGGTAGATGCCCTCCTGGGCACCGGCATTCGGGGCGGCCCCCGCGGGCTTGTCGCAGGCGCAATCGAAACGCTTCGGGACGTTGCCTGTCCCATTCTGGCAGTGGATATCCCGTCGGGTCTGGATGCCGACACGGGCCGTACGGATGGGCCCTGTTCGGCTGCTACACGCACCGTTACGTTCGGACAGCCCAAAATCGGCCAGTTTTTTTATCCTGGCCGCGCGCTTTGCGGATCCCTGTATTGTGTTGACATCGGTCTGCCACAGGCAGCCGTCGACGCCGAGAACGTCAATGTCCGGCTTATTGCCGCGCACGGCGGCGCACCCCTTCTGCCGCGAAGACCGCCCGACGCCCACAAGGGGGACTGCGGCCGTGTGGTCATTCTAGCCGGCTCAATGGGTTTCACGGGCGCGGCGGCGCTCTCGGCGCAGGGGGCGCTCCGATCCGGCGCCGGTCTGGTTCGGGTTGGCGCTCCCGAGGGTCTGAACGATATTCTGGAGGTCAAGCTTACGGAGGCGATGACCCATCCACTTCCGGAGGTCCGAAAACGCCGCTGCCTGGCCCTCCGCGCACGCGGTGAGATTCAGAGACTGGTTGCCGACGCCGACTGCGTCGCGCTCGGCCCCGGCCTCGGTACTCACAGGGAAACCGTGCAACTGGTCCGGCGGATCGTTCACGATGTCCAGGTACCCCTCGTCCTGGACGCCGATGGCATCAACGCCCTCGCCGGAGCGCCGGACAACCTGAAAATGCGGACCGCGCCAACCGTAGTCACGCCGCACCCGGGGGAATTCGCCCGTCTAACCGGTCTCGGTGATGAGGCCATTCGTGCCGATCCGATCGGTTCGGCGCAGACGCTGGCTCGGTCGGCGGACGTCATCGTGATCCTGAAGGGTGCGCCTACCGTTGTGGCCATCCCGGGCGGTCGCGTCTACGTCAATCCCAGCGGCAACGCCGGCATGGCCACGGGCGGTTCCGGAGACGTTCTCACCGGAATCCTCGCGGCTCTGATCGGGCAGGGCATGGAGCCCGAAACGGCGGCCTGTCTGGGTGTCTACGTGCACGGCCTCGCCGGGGACCTGTGCGCGGAACCCATGGGCGAGGCCGGACTGATCGCGGGCGACATCGCGGCGGCGCTCCCGCGCGCGCATCGCGTTATCGAAACAGGCGCCGATAAAGATCGATACATTCGATTTCATACGTTAAATTGAGAACCCGACCCGTGCCGGATATTCGCGAAAGCATCGACGAAATGATTGAAGAGTCCTATCTCGTCGGTCTCACGGAAGGTGAGATCAGAGCGGATATGGAACGCTTCGTGAGCATCTGCGGCAGGGTGATCCGGGAGAACGTCCACGACAGGAAGCAAACCCGCAGACTCACCGAACAACTGGCCAGAGCCAGCGCGCTCAGCCTGGTTGAAGACGCTCCCGGATCCAGTGACGACTCGGAGCTTCTCATCCCCGAAGCAGGCGCGCGCACGTCGCCCCAGGGCCGGTACGTCGAAAGGGCGGCCCGCAACAAGCGCCTCATACTCCGTGTCATCAGGGAGTGCGATCCAAAACTGGAGCAACTCATTGAACAGGAGCGGTTTTCGGGGTCGCTCCACGAACCGGCCGCCCCGGCTCTACCCATTGGCGGCAACGCACCCCCGAACAGGGTAAGGGATCTCTTCCTGAAAACCTGTTTTGCCGTCACACTGTTCTTCATCCTCGTGCTGGTCTACCTGGTTCTGCTGCAAAATGTCTGAATGCAGACTGCCATACGGTTCCACACTGCCTGCGATCATCCCCCTTTTCCAAGGACAGCCGCAGGTGTTTTTTTTCTCGGAACCCGGTCCGGGATACCGGGGGCCGATGGATGATATCCGTATCCGCCGATTAAACGGCGATTTCCATATTAAATATGCCCAGACGTAACGACATCCAGAAAATCATGCTCATCGGTTCCGGACCGATCGTGATCGGCCAGGCCTGTGAGTTCGACTACTCCGGCGTGCAGGCCTGCAAGGCCCTCAAGGAAGAGGGATATACGGTTGTCCTGTTAAACAGCAATCCGGCTACGATTATGACCGATCCGGAAATGGCGGACCGGACCTACGTGGAACCGGTTGCGCCGGAGGTGTGCGCCGCCATTATCGAACGGGAGCGTCCCGACGCGCTTCTTCCAACACTTGGCGGACAAACGGGCCTGAACGTGGCCATGGATCTCTACAACAGCGGAGTTCTCGCGAAATTCAACGTGGAGATGATCGGCGCAAAGGCCGAAGCCATCGAAAAGGCCGAAAACAGGGAACGCTTCCAGGCGGCGATGGCCGCGATCGGCGTCGAATTCCCGAAAGGGAGATTTGCGCACAGCGCGGAAGAAGCCCTGGAAGTGATTGCCGAAATAGGCTATCCCGCCATCATACGCCCGTCTTACACGCTGGGAGGAACCGGCGGGGGCACGGCCTATAACGCGGAAGATTACGAACACCTCGCGGTTCGGGGGTTGGAACTCTCGCCTACCACCGAAATCCTGGTCGAAGAATCCATCATCGGTTGGAAAGAGTTCGAACTGGAGGTCATGCGCGATCTGAAGGACAACGTGGTCATTATCTGTTCCATCGAGAACTTCGATCCCATGGGCATACATACCGGCGACTCCATTACGGTGGCGCCGGCGCAGACCCTTACCGACAAAGAGTACCAGGCCATGCGGAACGCTTCCATCGCCGTCATCCGGGAGATCGGCGTGGAGACGGGCGGTTCCAATATTCAGTTCGCGCTGAATCCGCGGGATGGACGCATCGTCATCATCGAGATGAACCCACGGGTATCCCGGAGTTCCGCCCTGGCCTCGAAAGCAACAGGATTCCCCATCGCAAAAATCGCCGCCAAACTCGCGGTGGGATACACACTGGATGAAATCCGGAACGACATCACCCGGGAAACGCCCGCCTCATTCGAGCCGACCATCGACTACTGCGTGGTCAAGATTCCACGGTGGACGTTCGAAAAATTCCCGCAGACAGAAGACCTTCTGGGTACCCAGATGAAGTCCGTAGGCGAAACCATGGCCATCGGGCGGACGTTCAAAGAGGCATTTCAGAAGGGACTGCGTTCCCTCGAAATCGGCCGTGCCGGTTTCGGTGCCGACGGGAAAGATCTGGACATCTCCACGCTGGACCGCGCCGTTATCGAACACCGGCTGCGGGTGCCCAATTCACAACGAATCTTCTATCTGAAGGCCGCGCTGGAAGCAGGTTGGCCCATTTCGGAACTCTACGATCTCACGGGAATCGACCCCTGGTTCCTGGAGAACCTGAGACAGATCACCGAATGCGAGAAGGAACTCGCGGGCCTCATCGCGTAATATCAAGAGTCCGAGCGAGTCCGGTAATCGCCATGCGCAAAAAACAACACACTCTCGAAGACCTGCGGGCCCGTATTGGCCGTGTCGACCTGTTCAAGGCCAAACGATACGGCTTCAGCGACCGGCAGCTTGCCCACCTGTGGAAAACCAGTGAATGGACCGTCCGGGCCCTCCGAAAAGAACTGAATGTTCAGGTGGTTTACAAAACCATCGATACGTGCGCCGCCGAGTTCGAAGCGTATACTCCGTACCACTATTCGACTTACGAAGACGAAAACGAAGCCATCCGATCGGATCGGCCGAAGATCATGATCCTGGGCGGCGGCCCGAACCGTATCGGGCAGGGCATCGAGTTCGACTACTGCTGCGTGCACGCGGCTTTCGCCCTCAAGGAAGACGGTTATGAGACCATTATGGTCAACTCCAACCCTGAAACCGTCAGCACCGACTACGACACCTCCGACAAACTCTATTTCGAGCCGCTCACGGCCGAAGACGTCCTCAATATCGCGAACCTGGAACGACCCGACGGCGTGATCGTTCAGCTTGGCGGGCAGACCCCGCTGAACCTCGCCCACGACCTGGAACGCGGCGGCGTCAATATCATCGGGACGTCTCCGGACAGTATCGACCTGGCCGAAGACCGCAAGCGCTTCGGCGCGCTCATCAGACAACTCGGCATTTCCCAGCCCGAAAACGGTACTGCCACCAGCGTGGACGAGGCCGTCGCGGTGGCCGACGCCATCGGGTACCCGGTGCTTGTCCGGCCCTCGTACGTCCTCGGCGGACGCGCCATGGTGATTGTCTACGAACGGAATGCGCTACTCAGCTATGTGGAAAAAGCCATACAGGCATCGCCCGAGCATCCCATCCTGATCGACCGTTTTCTTGAAGATGCGCATGAGTTCGACGTTGACGCCGTGGCGGACGGTACCACGGTGGTGATCGGCGGCATCATGCAGCATATCGAAAGCGCCGGCGTGCATTCGGGCGACAGTGCCTGCGTACTGCCGCCCTACGACATCTCCGCGGAACACCTCGATGAACTCCGTTCCCACACCCATGCGCTGGCCGGCGCCCTGAACGTTGTGGGGTTGATGAACGTGCAATTCGCCCTTCAGGACAATCGGGTCTACATTCTCGAAGTCAATCCTCGGGCCAGCCGCACGGTGCCATTTGTCTCAAAGACAATCGGCGTCCCCCTGGCCAAAGTGGCGGCGCGGGCCATGGTCGGCCGATCCTTGAGGGAACAGGGGCTTACAGGCGAAGTCTCCTTCGATCACATCGCCGTCAAGGAGGCCGTTTTGCCTTTCGCCAAGTTCCCGGGCGTGGATACCCTGCTGGGGCCCGAAATGAAGTCCACGGGCGAAGTGATGGGCATCGACACGGACTTCGGTCTGAGCTTCCACAAGGCGCAGTTCGGCGCCGGGGTGCGCCTGCCCACGTCCGGTGCCGTTTTCATCTCGGTCAACGACCGGGACAAAGATGCCGTGATACCCGTCGCCCGGCGTCTGTCGGAGCTCGGCTTTCGGATCGTTGCGACCCGCGGCACCCACGCGCGGCTCAAGGCGCACGGTATTCTCGCCGAGTCCATTCTCAAAATCCAGCAGGGACGCCCCAATATTCTGGACGCCATAAAAAACAGGACGATCGTCCTGATGGTTAACACTCCGGCGGGGGAAGCCGCGCAGGCGGACGATCACAAGATTCGCCAGGCAACGCTGCAATACGGCATTCCCTATACGACCACGCTGGCGGGAGCTTCGGCGGCGGTGTCCGGCATCGAATCCCTGAAGAAAAACGGCGTGGTACGGATTCGCTCTCTCCAGGAATTCCACGGGAAGGATGCGTGCGACAACACGTGAAAACGAACCGAAAGATCCTCCTGCCATGGATGGTCCTGCTTGCGGGAACCCTGGTCTCCGGGTGTGTCTATTACAATACATTTTATAACGCCCGAAAAGTGTACCATGAGGCGGAACGTAAACGAGAGGAGGCCGAGAACGTGGCCTCCTCCGGCCGGAAGAGCAAGCAGATGATGTTCCGGTACCGCGAATTCTACATGCGGGCCATCCGTAAGGCCTCCATCGTCCTCGACCGGCATCCCGACAGCAAGTGGGTGGACGACAGCCTTCTGCTCATCGGCAAGGCGTTCTACTGGCGAGGCAGCTACGGCGACGCCCTGCTGAAGTTCCAGGAATTTCAGGACAATTTTCCTCGAAGCCTGCTGCTCACCGAAGCGATGTACTGGAAAGGGCTTACGCTCTGGGCGGCCGGAAGAGCCGAAGAAGCGCGGCCTGTACTGGCGAACGTCGGTGAGCGTGCCGATCCGCATTTTTCCGCGAAAGCACGGCTAGCGCTGGCCGAATTGGAAGCCGAAGCCGGTGAGCACGCCGCCGCCATTGATGCGTATCAGAAGCTGCTAGAGAGCAAGCCCAGGGGTCTCGCCACAAAAATATGGGAGGGCATCGGGAACGCCAGGTTTCAGCTGGAACAGTACGAAGAAGCCCTGCTGGCCTATCGCCGCGTTCTGAAATCAAAGCCGAAAAACAAGATCAATTACGAGACCCGCCTTCAGATCGGCCGAATTCTGGAGCGCCAGGGAAAGTTGGACGAAGTCCTTGAGGAATACAGGCGGATTCTGAAGATCAAGAGCCTGAAATCCTACGAACCCGACGTCCAACTCAGACGGGCGAACGTGTATCAACTGATGGGCAAACAGGATATCGCCGATCAGATCTACAGTGAAGTCATCGAGCGCAATCCGAAGACCGAGTACAGCGCCGAAGCGTACTACAGCCTGGCGGTGGTGGCGCAGAGGACCCACGGAGATATGGAAAAGGCGAAAGAGCTTTTCGCCAGCGCCCGAAAAGAAAATCCCGGATCCGACGCCGGCAGGGCGGCGAGAGACCGGGAAAGAGACCTGGGCAAGCTGGTGCGCTACCGGAAGCAGGCCGCCAAGGGCAAGAAAAAGGGTTTGAATGCGCTCTTCAATGTGGCTGAAATGTATTTATTCAACTTCTCCGAACCGGATTCCGCGCTCGCCACCTACCGCAGAGCCTACGAAATCGCCGATAGCCTGGATACCAAACTGGCGCCCAAGGCCCTCTATGCCATTGGCCTCATCTACGCGGACAGCCTTAAGAACCAGGAAGCTGCCGAGAAGACGTACCGGCAACTGATCGACGCGTATCCGGTCAACCCCTACGCAGTGGATGCCCGCCAGCGGCTGGTGCAAGCCCGTGAGGAGGACGCCGGCGCGGAAGCCCGGTTTCGCGAGGCCGAGGCGCTGATAGACAGGGCGGCGACCCCTACCGGCTATCTCGAAATCCTCAAACAACTGCCATCGGATTACCCGAACAGCCCCTTTGCGGCCAAGGCCCTTTATACAATCGCCTGGACCTATGCGAATCGCCTGGAGAACCCGGATACCGCCCGGGTCTATTACCAGCGGCTTGTGGACAGCTATCCTCTAACCGAATTCGCGGAAATCGCGTCGACAAGCCTGAAGGGCGATTTTCTGAAGGCCATCGCGCAATCCGATCCGGAAGCGGAATCCGCCGGAGGAACCGACGGAACGACCCCTTCCGACCGGAGGAATGAAAAACGCCGGCGCGATTCCGAAAGCCCGCGAAAGAAATAGCCGACCGGATGAGCCACCCCGTTCTTCAATCTGATTCCAAAAGTCCGCGTGACGTTTTCGCCCAATGATTCCACACTTTTCCCAGGAAAACGCCGAAGTCCTCGTCAACGAGCAGATCGCTCGAAACGTCTACCTGATGCGCCTCCGGGCCCCGCGAATTGCCCGGGTATGCCGCCCCGCCCAGTTTGTTCAGATCCGGACCGACGCTGGCCAGGCGCCTTTTCTGCGTCGGCCTTTCAGCGCGCTCCGCGTGGACCCCGAAGCCGGGTGGCTGGAAATTGTCTACGACGCTATCGGGGAAGGCACCCGCCGGATGGCCGGATCCGCGGCCGGTCAGAACCTGGATATAATCGGTCCGCTCGGACGACCCTTTGCCCCGGCCGACACAGGTCGTGTGCTGCTGGTCGCCGGGGGGGTCGGTCTGGTCCCCCTCGCCTTTATGGCCTGGTTCCATAAAGAACGGCGCGCTGAAATGGTTTTTCTGATGGGGGCTGCGAGCAAAGCGCGCATGCCCGACATGGATCGTGTGATTCCGGCCGATCTGTGTCGACGGCTGGCTACGGACGACGGCAGTCTGGGGCATAGAGGCCCTGTAACTGACCTGATTTCGGAGCATGTTCTAAAGGACGGAACGCAGGTCCTTACCTGTGGCCCCCACGCCATGATGACGCGGGTCACCGAGATCGCGGCCGAGTATCGTCTGCCCTGCTTCGCTTCCCTCGAAAACCATATGGCCTGTGGATTCGGCGCCTGTGTCGGCTGTGTGGTGGAATACCGGGAAGCGGGCCGGGAAGACCATCGGTACCGGCGGGTCTGCGTGGAAGGGCCGGTGGTGGATGCCCACGCGATCATCTGGTAGCCTGCGCTCGGCCTGCCCCGTATACACGTCTCGCGGCAGACGGCGATGTCACATTCGAATTCCCAGCCCATAACGCCTATGGACCTTTCCACACACATAGGTGGCGGTCTGACCATCCGGAACCCTGTCATGATGGCCTCAGGCACCATCGGGCACGGCGCCGAGTACGCGGGCATGTTCGACTTCGCGCGGGTCGGCGGCGTGGTCACCAAAACCATAACCTATTACCCCCGCGCGGGCAACAGTACCCCCCGAACCGCGGAAACCCCGTCGGGGATGCTCAATTCCATCGGCCTGACGAACCCTGGACTTGACGCGTTTATTGTGGAAAAGGTCCCGGCCTTGCAGGCACTACCGACAGCGCGTGTTGTCAGCATCGCCGGCACTTCGAACGATGAATTCGCCGAGATGACGCGGCGATTCAACGATATACCGGATATCGACGCCCTCGAATTGAATATCTCGTCGCCTAACATGAAAGACGGCGGCCAGCTCTTCGGGTGTCATGAGCAGGCCGCGCATGATGTTACGGCAGCAGTAAAGGCAGCCTCCAGACTTCCGGTTATCGTCAAGCTCACACCCAACGTAACCGATATCGGCGCCGTGGCTTCCGCCGTGGAAGAAGCCGGCGCGGACGGTATCGCGCTTATCAACACCCTGCTGGGGCTGGCCGTGGACATCGGGTCCCGGCGCCCCGTTCTGGGCAATATTACCGGCGGCCTTTCCGGGCCCGCCATCAAGCCGGTTGCGCTCGCGATGGTGTGGAAGGTCGCAAACACGGTTACGATCCCGATTGTCGGCATGGGCGGTATCGCTACGGCTCAAGACGCAATCGAGTTTCTTGTCGTTGGCGCGTCCGCCGTACAGGTAGGAACGACCACCTTTGTCAACCCCTGGGCTGCCGTGGAGATTGTCGATGGCATTTCCGAATACTGCCGCAGCCACCGGATCGGGCGTGTATCAGACCTCGTGGGTTCGTTTGAAACCGGGCCGCGGAACTGACCGTGTTGCATTTTACATTCTCTTGATTTTCGCAATCGGTCTGACTTCAGGCTGTTTCTCGCGACCGCGGTATCGCTCCTCGCCTCCCAGAAGCGACTCCGAAAAAACAACAATTGAACCTCCCAGGATTTCCACCGCAGACGCCTTCCAGGTTGGCCTTACCTCCTTTTATGCGCACAAGTTTCACGGCCGTCCCACCGCCAGCGGTGAGATTTACAATATGTACGGCCTCACCGCCGCGCACAGGGAACTTCCACTCGGTACCGTTATCCACGTAACCCATCTCGGCAACGGACGGAGCGTTCAGGTGAAGGTCAACGACCGGGGACCCTTTGTCAAAGGCCGGATTCTCGACCTTTCCCTGGGCGCCGCCCGTCGTCTGGACATGGTCGAGGAGGGCGTTGCCCGGGTCAAAATCCGGATTGTCAAGGCCGTCGATTGAGGATATTGCAACGTCTCCAGCGATTCGCGGCGGGCCCCGGCGTGCGGTCAACGCTCGCGGCTGGATCCCGGTTGCGAAAGCGTGCGGAATGCGAACTGAGCGATGAAGTCGATACCCAGCAACCGACCCATGACCCGCCATTCGTCAAGGTCGACGGCGCTCAGCCCCGGGCCGCCGCCGTCAAGCACCAGAGTGCCGATGTAGAGGCGCGAACCATCCGGAGAAACGCCAATCGTAGACGCGGCATCGCCAACCCTCAGTTGTTTCGAAATAAGATTGCGCTGCACGTCAATGGCAAACAGGAATCCGCCCGACAGTGTCCCCGTGGAAGCCACGTAAAGTGTCTGGCCATCTGGTGAGAACGCCAGTCCCCGCGCGGAATCTCCACTCAGCTGAATGCCACCCGCGACCTGATCCGAATTCAGATCCAGAACCGAAATGACACCGCGGTCTATGTTGGTCACAAACGCCCGCCTGCCGTCCGCCGTTATGCCAATCTCACCGGGGACGGCGCCGATGATGATGCGGCCCACGATTTCCCCGCTATCCACGTCGATCACCGAAACGTCGCGACTGTCGGCATTCGCCACGTAGAGCTTCTTGCCATCCGGTGTAATCGCCACGTCGATCGGTCTCTGTCCGACGGAAATCGTATCCACGGGAACCCGCGCCACCAGATCCAACATCACCAGCCGGTGGTGCCGTTCTTCCGTCACGTATGCGAACCGCTCGTCGGGGCTCAATACAACCCTTCCCTGGGATTCCGTGGGGATCGAGAACAGGGCTTCGTGATTCGCATCGATGGCGAATAGCCCGAATCCTTCCGAGACGTAGATCGTCCGCTCGTCCGACGAGACCGCGATTCCGGTCGGTCCCCTGAACCTCAGATAGTCCGAAAGCAAATGGGATTCCGAATCGATGACCGCCGCCCCCCCCAGCACCGGGTCGAGCACGTAAACGGCGTAGCGGGTGGTGGCCGCGGCGTCGGAACGGGCGCCGTACGCGGCACCGAAAGAGACAAAATCGGGAAAATTAATCGTGCCGTCGCCGTTCAGGTCCATCCTGGCGTCGTACGCCGTTTCGCCTTCCCGGGCATTGAAGCTGCGCACGAACAACAGAAAATCCGAGAACCCGATAACGCCGTCTTCGTCAAAATCCGCCGCGAGCGGACCGCTCGACCCATGCGTTACGGGTCCTTTGGGCTGCCATAACAACCTCGGATTCTGTCCATGCGCCGGATATGCGGAAGCACAAAGTGAAAAAAAGACAAAAAGCAATCGGTTGAGATTCCCAGTCATGAAACATCCTTTTCTGAAGGCGCTCAGGCCTTCTCGGAATTTTTCCAGCGGTAGCCCCCGACGGAACACAAGTCGCGGCCGTCAGCCGGCCAGGGTCGCCCGTGCTACCCGGAGCATGTTGCCACCCAGGATCTTTCGGATATCCACATCCGTATAACCGCGCTGGACCATACCCACCGTAAAAAGCGGCCAGTTGGTCCAGGCCAGACTCTTCACCATGTGATCCTGCCGCCAGTGGGCGTCGAACGCATCGGGCGGCCAGAACGCCGACCAGCGCGGACGCCTCTGCGAACGCGGCGCCTTCCTCCTTTCCGCGTTGGACGCGCGCGAGGCGTAGGCCGTGTCCGTCCCGATCGTTACGTGATCGGCGCCGTACGTCCTGACCATATAATCGACATGATCCAGGAGCGCCTTTATGTCTCCACTTCGCCCCAGAAAGGCCGGAATGCAGCAGATGCCCACGTAACCGCCCGAATCCACAATCGCCCGGATTACGTTTTCCGGCTTGCATCGGATGTGTTCGTTCACTGAACAGCAGCCCGAATGACTTGCCACCATCGGGACCGAAGACGCTTTAGCCGCCTCCAGGCTGGTCTGCCAGCCCGCGTGCGCAACGTCCACGATAACGCCCACCCGGTTCATCTCGGCCACCACCGACCTGCCGAAGTCGCTCAATCCCGCGTTGGCCGGCTCGGCACACCCGTCTCCCAGCATATTGCGACGGTTATAGGTCAGGTGCATGATCCGGATCCCCAGTTGAAAGAAGATCCGAATATACCTCAGTTCCTCCTCCACGGACACCCAGTCCTGTGAAAGAGGTACGCCGTTGCCGCTCATATAAAAACACTGTCTGCCCTGTTCCTTGGCCGCCTCAATATCCGCCGGCGTGGTTGCACGCATCAGGAAATCCCGCATGACGTCGGCCACATAGGTAAACCGCGCGAGACGTTTAATCAACCGCAAAGGCGCCTGACCCTCCTCGCCGGCGTTCTGCACGATACAGGTCACGCCGCCCGAACGCCATGCCTCCTGAAACTCCGCCCGCTCGCCCGGATCGGTTGCGCACCGGGTCATTGACATATCCTCATTCATATCGTTCAACTCCGCCTCCGACGCACCGGCTGCCGCGGTAGCTGCCATCGCGTCTCCATCTATGGCTGCCCGGGGGGCGAATCCGTACGTGTCGCACACGATTGAGTCGGTGTGCAAGGCCAGCCCGTGTTCCAACTCCACCTTTCGCGGCTTCAAGATCTGAAGCGCAACCTGCCGCGCCTCTTCGATTATTTCGTTCATCTCGCGTCCCCTGTCCGTGAATACCTTCAGTTGGCCACCGAATTCCCGAACCCGAAAAAATATACGATAACGCCCGCCCGCGATCAACGGTGAGATTTGGGTAACCTGTGAGGCCGGATCCCGCGGAAACCGCGATCCTGCGGTTGACCGTCCGTCGCCGTCGATGTGAATATCCAAAAAAAACCTTGCGTCTTTCAAATTTTCTCATACCTTTATATGTTTTGATCCGAGGGCCTCGTGAAGGGAGCAGGCCTGCAGATCCCCGCGCCGGGCGCGCCGGCGCGAGAGCGCGGGGGTTTGACCGAACATCGCCGGAAGAGGAGCAAAAGAGAACCCGCATGAACGAACCGCGAAAAGTCCATGAAATGGACGAAAAATACGTCGCCGACCGTTCCAGCGACGAGTTCGCAGCAATTCTCGAAGGAGAACCCGATCAGTCGCCCGAGCCGTTACTTTCGGTGGGCCAGCGGCTCTCGGGCCGTATCCAGACCATCGATGAATCCTCCGTGTTTATAGACTATGGAGGCCGAAGCGAAGCCGTTGTCGACATCCAGGAACTGAGGGACGAACACGGTGAGGTCTCATGCCAGGTTGGCGACAACATTGAAGCCTTTGTCGCCTCGGTGGAAAACGAAGTCCGATTGACCCTGTCCCGGCGTACGGGCAACGTTCAAATACTGCGTCAGGCCTTCGAAAAAAATATACCGGTCGACGGGCGGGTTACCGGTTTCAACTCCGGCGGTCTGGTTATCAACCTCGGCGGCCGGCGGGCTTTCTGTCCGGTCTCACAGATCGATACGGGGTATAGCAAAGATCTGGTTTCTTATGCCGGCCAGACCCTTACGTTTAAAATTGTCGAGTTTCGCGGCCGGGGCCGCAACATTGTGCTGTCGCGCCGCGCCCATCTCGAAGCCGAGGCCGCCCGCCGCGCGGACGAAATCCGGGAAAAACTCAATGAGGGCGCCGAAGTCACGGGAAAGATCACCCGGCTTGAGCGTTTCGGCGTATTTGTCGACCTCGGTGGCGTGGAGGGGCTGGTCCACATATCGGAAATCGCGCACAACCGCGTCGGGCATCCGAAAGACGTGCTTCGGTCCGGAGACGAAGTCAACGTCAAGATCCTCGAACTCAAGGGGATCGGAGGAGACAAAGAACGGATCTCGCTCTCCATTAAAGCGCTCCTGCCCGATCCTTGGGACGGTGCGGTCGAGAAATATCGAGAGGGGGAGGTTATCACCGGAAAAGTCGTCTCGATTCAGCAATTCGGCGCCTTTGTCGAAGTTGCTCCGGGTGTGGAAGGCTTGGTTCACGTCTCCCAACTCGCACGAAGCCGAGTGGCGCGGCCCTCGGACGTCGTATCGGTCGGGCAGGAAGTTCGCGCCCGAGTCCGGAAAATCGACCGCGACAAGAAACGCATCTCCCTTTCCATACGCGACGTACAGGAAGAAGAAAAGAAAGCCGTTGAAGTCAAGGAAATCGAAGCGTCCAAGATCAAGGAAAACACGTCCGACAACAAATCTGAAAGCGTTATGGCCGACGCCCTCCGCCGGGCCGGATTGCTTTAGAAGCGGACCTGAGGATCCGGTATTCGGGCCGGTTTGACGAGGCCGGGGCGGCCGAAGACGGCCACGGATCCCGACATGCCCCTCTATAACACCGATCCTGAAATTCTCCTCAAGGAAGTGCGATTCCATCCCTTTCGCGGCGGCGGTCCGGGCGGCCAGCATCGCAACAAGGTTGAAAGCGCGGTCAGGCTTGTACACTTTCCCACCGGTATCACTGTCGTTGCGTCCGAACATCGCCTCCAGGGACGCAACAGGGACCTTGCCCTCCAGCGTCTCCGTCGAATACTCATCGGGTTGAACCGGCGAGACAAACCCCGCATACCCAGCAGACCTACACGAGCGTCCCTGGCACGACGTCTGGAACAGAAGCGACGTCTGTCGCGCAAGAAATCACTTCGCCGCATCGCGGAAAGTTCGTATCCGTAGCCTTCGAATCAGGGTTCTGGGCAACCGCCACGTCCTGTGCCATTCCACGCCCGCCGGACCCGTGGTCCGGATCCGACCCTGCGCTCGACTCCTACCCGAATTTCAGCATTTTCGACGGCAAGGCTGAATCATATCGAGGGTCGGTGCGTCCTATGGTTATGGCTTGTTACGGCCTTCGACAGATGAAAGGCCCGGCAATCTATTTCCGGGACACATCACTCCACGGAGCGTGTTCTCAATGAACAACAGACGTTCCCTTCTTTCAGGCATTTCCGTCAATCGTCCGGTGACAGTTACGGTGTGTCTGATTGCGCTGCTCGTGATGGGTGCCGTGGCCTATTCCCGGATCGCGGTAAAAATGATGCCGGCGGGATTTAATCCGCCCTTCCTGTGGTTGAGCGTCCGGTATCCCGGCTCGAACGCCACGCCTCAAGAGGTCGAACAGGAGATTACACGCCCCCTGGAGGAGCGCCTGCGGACAATCAAGGGAATCGAACGAATCCGGACGTACACGGACAGGCGGGGCGTCGGCGCGCCCCTCCGATTTCGGCAGGATGCCGACATGGCCCTGGCGTACAACCAGTTGAGGGATCAGTTGGACCGGCTCAAACCGGACCTTCCGGACGAGGTGCGAGATGGCATTTTCGTATGGAAGTACAACGACGAAGACCGGCCAATTATGTGGTTCGGAGCGGCTCTGGACTCCACAATTGTCGATGTGTACCATTTCCTGGAAACCCACGTGCAACGGCCTCTGGAGCGTATCGAAGGCGTGGCCACAGTGGAACTCTGGGGAACGGACCCCAAAGAGGTAATGATCGAGATCGACCGGGAGCAACTGATGGCGCGGGGCGTGAACGTCTACGAGATGGTTCAACGCCTGCGGAACGACAATTTCGCGCTCAAGAGCGGTTACGTGAACGAGGGCACGAAGAAATTCTACGTCCGGTCTCTGGCGCGATACCGCAGTCTGGAAGAGATCGGCAATATCCCGATCGATTCCCGCGAGGGCGGCGTGAGGTTGCGCGAAGTTGCCGACGTGGTCTACGATGTCCCGGCCCGAAGCTGGTATCAGAGAATCGATGGCCAACCGGCCTCATCCGTCGGGATCAAGGCCGAGTCGGGAGCCGACATCACAGCGGTGTGTGACCGTGTGGCGGCGGCACTTCGGCAGATCGAGACAGCGTCCGGTGCGGCCGGTAAAGTGCAATTCAACGTGTTTTTCAATCAGGGCGAGTTCATCCGGGCCTCCGTTTCCAACTTGAGGAATACGGGCCTCTGGGGCGGGTTGTTTGCCGCGCTGGTCTTGCTGTTCTTCCTGCGTGTGATCCGATTGACGGCCATAATCACGCTGTCGATTCCACTGTGCGCGATGATAACCGTAACGGTGCTCTATTTTCTCGGGTGGTCTCTGAATCTCATGACGATGATGGGTCTGATGGTGGGTGTGGGTATGGTTGTGGACAATGCGGTTGTGATTCTGGAGAACATCTATCGGCGGCGGGAGAAGGGCGAGTCGCCGAAGCAGGCGGCCGTCGTGGGTGCCAGCGAAGTCGCCATGGCGATTACCATGGCGACGCTGACCTCGGTCGTGGTTTTTCTGCCGCTGATGTTGATGACCGGCAATGCGGGGATGACGTTCTATCTCTCTCGAATGGGTGTCCCCGTTATCGTGATGCTGGTGGGGTCGTTGTTCGTGGCGCTCCTGATTATCCCGCTGGCCTCGGTGCGGTTCGGCGGCAGCCGGGTGAAGCCGGATTCCAAGTCCATCGGATGGGCCCGGATGCGTTATGGCGGTGTGCTGAAATGGGCGTTGAGCCACCGGCGGGACGCAATATTGATCCTGCTGGCGGTATTTGCAACCATTTCGATTCCCGCAGGCAAAATGAAACGCTCGGATGCCTCCCGGGGAAACATCAACGATATCGATATCTATATTCGCACGCCCCGTGATTTCTCAACGCATGAGACCTTTGAATTGATGAACGAGGTGGAGGATTTTCTGAACTCCAAGCGGGAGGCATACGGTGTCAGGACCATCCGGTCCTGGTTCCGAAAGACCCGGGGAAATTTCGAGATCTACCTCGACACCAATCCGAACGAAGCCTGGTGGTACGTCACGTACAAGAACCTGAGGTCGGGTCTGGGCGTTCCGGTGGATAAAACGATAGGTCGCACGGAGGTCGTTAAGGATCTGAAAGAGAACATGCCCAAGTATGTGGGCGTGCGGATCGGCGTGGAGAGCCGCGGCAGGGGCGGCGGCGATCCTTCGGTTTCGGTGTATCTCTACGGAGACGACACCGAGGTGCTGGCCCCTCTCATAACGGAAGTGGAGCGCCGGCTCCGGGCGATACCCTCGGTGGTAAGTGTGGACTCGGACCTGGAACGGTCCACCGACGAGGTCCAGGTCCATATCGATCGGGAGCGGGCGAGGCGCTACGGGATTTCTCCGCGGGTCGTGGCGCAAACGCTGGCCTTTTCCATGCAGGGGGTGAGCCTGCCCCGGTTCCAGTCCGGCGAGCGCGAGGTGGATACGCGACTGTACCTGGAAGAGGCGGACCGGCAGACGCTGCATCATCTCAAGAGTTTTATGTTCAGGTCGGCGTCGGGCGAGGAAATTCCCCTTTCCGAACTGGCCAGCTTCAAGGTAACGCCCGGGCGCGGGAGAATTCGAAGGGAAGACGGCAAGACGCGCCTGGTGGTGAGGGCGTTTACGACCAAGGACGATTTAAAGAGTCTCTACGCCGACATCGATCGTGCGATGGCTGGCTTTGAGATGCCGAGGGGCTATTCGTGGAACAAGGGCGAGCGTTTCGCCAGGTTCCAGGAGTCCGACAACGAGACGATATTTGCGGTGGTGATGGCGGTCACGTGTGTCTTTCTGCTGATGGGGGTGTTGTTCGAGTCCGTGGTTCTTCCGTTCTCGGTGCTGTTTTCCATTCCGTTCTCATTCCTGGGGGTGTACTGGACGCTCTATCTGACCGGCACGCCGATGGACATGATGGCCAATATCGGCATGATCGTGCTGATCGGGGTGGTGGTAAACAACGCGATTGTGCTGGTGGATATGATCAACCGGATGCGCCAGGAGGGGATGAACCGGGCAGAGGCGATTCTGGAGGCCGGGTACAACCGTTTCAGGCCCATCCTGATGACGACGTTTACCACGGTGTTCGGCCTGGTGCCAATGGCCCTGGGCAATAGCAATCTGATTGGGATTCCCTACGCGCCCCTTGGACGAACCCTTATGGGCGGGCTGTTTGTGTCGACGTTCCTGACCCTGCTGCTTGTGCCGATATTCTATACGCTGCTGGACGATCTGCGAGCGTTTCTGCAGAGGATCGTAAGCGCCGTATTCTTCCGGCCGGCCGCCTACGATCAATCGGCGGACGACTGATTGGCGGAGGCGTCCGGGGAGGGAACCGTTCCGCAGGTGGTCGTTCAAGGGGTTTTCCCTGGAAGACGTCTACCCCGGAGATGTCAGCCTCCGGCTTTTTCTTGTCCGTATCGCTTAATGTGCCAGGGTTGAAGTGGTTGCTGTTGTACGTTATATTGGCATGGCTGTTTATCGGTCCGTTGCGGACGAAACGGGCGTCTCCACGACGCCTGCGGCATGCCCGGTCGGGGCCGTGTCCATGGTGCGGCGTGAAACCCTGGTGTTCCGTCCCGGAAATAGATTGCCGAAATTCGGCCGCCGAGGGAAGGCAACGTAGCGAGACGGGATGAATCGGCGGATGAATGGTAACATATTTCTGGAACTGGACACTGTATTCTCTGGCCGCCAAAGGGAGTATCCGTGAATTTCAGGCCTTGTATAGATCTGCGTGGCGGGTGCGTGGTGCAAATTGTGGGGGGGTCGCTGCGGTGCGGCGCCACGCCGGCGACGAACTTCGAGTCAGGCCGGCTGCCGGCCGACTACGCGAGGATGTACAGGTCGGACAACCTGCCGGGAGGTCACGTCATCATGCTGGGACCTGGCAACGAGACGGCCGCGCTGTCCGCGTTGTCCGCCTATCCCGGCGGGCTCCGGGTCGGCGGCGGCATCCGGCCGGAAAACGCCCGCCGATATCTGGATGCAGGCGCCAGCCACGTGATTGTAACATCGTATGTATTTCGGGATGGACGCGTGGATACCGATCGGCTGGACAGGATGGTGCGAACTGTCGGTCGCGGCCGCCTGGTGCTGGATCTGAGTTGCCGAAGGCGTGGCGGTGCTTATCTGGTGGTGACCGATCTGTGGCAGAGGTCTACATGCGTCCAGGTTAACGGTACAACGTTGAATTGGCTTTCGGAGTTTTGCGACGGCTTCCTGGTGCACGGGGTGGACGTAGAGGGCAAGCGGGCGGGGATAGAAGATACGCTGGTGGAATTGCTGGGCGCCGAGTCGCCGATAGAAGTGACGTACGCGGGCGGCGCGCGGCGCCTGGAAGATCTGGATCGCGTCGAGAAGCTGGGGAGCGGTCGTGTGGGGCTGACAATTGGCAGCGCGTTGGATATATTCGGCGGCGACGTACCCTATGCGGAGGTGGTGGCCTGGCAGCGTCGACGTGTGCGGCCAGGATGAGACCGCCCGCCGGCTGTCCGGACTTGCTTGCCTCTTTCAGCGGGTCAAGCCGGCTTCCATTTCCCTCGGAGAACCCGGTGACGACATTTGCGGAGATAGGCGAGTTTGAATTTATCGAGCGGATTGCAGCAGCCGGCCTGGCGCGGCCTGCCGACGTGCGTTGTGGTATTGGGGATGATTGCGCCGTATTGGGGCGCGGAAACGATCGGGTACGGCTCATTACGTCCGATCTTATGGTGGAAGGCGTGCATTTCGTGGTCGATGCGTCCGACGCCAGGTGGCTCGGTTACAAACTGCTGGCAGTGAACCTGTCGGATATCGCGGCGATGGGCGGGGAACCTCGAGAGGCGCTGGTTTCCGTGGCGGTACCCCCCGATTTCGACGTCGGCTATTTGGAACGGGTATACGATGGATTGCGCACATCCGCAGTCCGTTTTGGCGTCAACGTCGTGGGGGGTGACACAACGCGGAATACAGGGCCGCTGGTCATGAATCTGACGCTGACGGGCGAGATGGATGAGGGCCGGGTGTGTTACCGTTCGGGCGCGCGCCCCGGCGACCTGATCTACACGTCGGGCACCCTGGGGGATTCCGCGGCAGGCTTGAAGCTGGCCCTGGGATATGAAGTCGGCCTTTCGGATGTGGACCGTGAGTTTCTGCTGGGCAGGCACCACCGGCCTGAGCCCCGGGTGGCGTTGGGACAGGCGCTGGCGGCATCGGGCGCCGTGACCGCGATGTTGGATCTCTCGGATGGCGTGGCTTCGGATTTACGGCATATCTGCAGGCAGAGCGGGGTTTCTGCGGTCATCGGCGAAACGATGATTCCCGTTTCACCTGCGTTCCGGCGATTCTGCGAGCTTTCAAATCTCGGAACCCTGGATCTGGCGATTTCAGGTGGCGAGGACTATGAACTGCTGTTTACGGTAACGCCCGGAGCGAGAAATGACATCGAGGCGCTCGATGGCGGGTCTCGGATTTGCCGAATCGGGCGAGTCGAAGCGGGGGACGGGAGCGTTTATCTCGAAAATACGCAAGGCACGAGGACGGAGTTGGAAACGCAAGGCTTCGACCATTTTTCAGGTTTCCATGCCCGTGGAACGGTTCTCTGAAAGCCCCATCAGACGAATCCCATCGCATTGGAACGACCAGGACAGGTAATCAATGGGACGCATTCTCGAGTCAAATCCTGCGGTCCGCCTGACCGTGCCCGTCACCGGGATGAACTGTGCGGCTTGCGCTGCCCGGATCCAGGAGGAATTGCGAAAGATCCACGGCGTAAGCGAAGCCGACGTCAACTTCGCTACGGCGGAGGCCACTGTGTTGCTCAGGTCCGATCGGACAGGGGTACAACAGCTTGTTGGTAGAATAGAGAATCTCGGCTATGGTATACGCGCGGAAGAAACGAAGCTTGCCATTCAAGACATGAGCTGTGCCGCCTGCGTCTCCCGGATTGAAAACGCATTAGCCGGCCTTCCCGGTGTCCTCGATAGCGCGGTCAACCTCGCGACCCGTCAGGCTACCGTGCGACATCTTCGCGTACCCGTGTCCATTCTGAAACGGACGGTGACCGATGCCGGGTACGGCGCGACGGTCGTCGAAAAGAGCCCGATTGCGGAAGACGGCGCAGCGTTGGCAGAACGGTCGGAACGCCGTTCGGTGCGCGTTCGCTTCATCGTTGCGGCCGTGCTGTCAGCGCTCATCATGAGCGTGGGCATGCTGCACAACGTCCGCGGCGCGGCGAACTCTATCCAGGAGGTTCACCTTCTGCTCCTCCTCCTGGCCACTCCCGTGCAGTTCTGGTGCGGCTGGCGTTTTCTCAGAGGGTTCTGGAGCGGCCTGCGACACAGAACAGCCGACATGAACAGCCTCATTGCAGTTGGGACCCTGGCGGCCTATGGATACAGCGTCGCCGGCGTGTTCGCTCCCCGGTTCGTGTACGGCGCGGGCCAGCCCATCAGCGTCTACTTCGACACCTCCGCAATGATTGTCACCCTCATCCTTCTTGGCCGACTGCTGGAAATCCGGTCCAGAGGCCGCACCACCGAAGCCATTCGCAGGCTGATGGATCTTCGTCCCCAAACCGCCTGTGTGATTCGAGATAGTGAAGAGTCGGTGGTTTCCGTGGACGATGTCGCCGTTGGCGACCTTATTCGCATTCGGCCGGGTGACAGAATTCCGGTGGACGGCGTTGTTGAGGAGGGGCAATCCAGCGTCGATGAATCCGTGATAACCGGTGAGAGCATGCCCGTGGAAAAGCGCACCCTGAGCATGGTACTGGGGGCAACCCTCAACCAGACCGGGAGTTTCACCTTTAGAGCCTCACAGGTTGGCGCCGAGACGGTGCATGCCCGAATCGTTCGGATGGTGCGCCAGGCCCAGGGCTCGCGTGCGCCCGTTCAGCGCATCGCAGACCGCGTTGCCGGAATCTTTGTGCCCGTGGTCTTTGGGGTTGCCCTTCTTACGTTCGCACTGTGGTGGATCGCCGGGTCTGAAGCGGGCGCCCCCAACGCGCTGCTCAACGCCGTAGCGGTCCTCATTATCGCATGTCCGTGCGCGCTCGGCCTGGCCACACCCACGGCCATTCTGGTCGGCACTGGCCGGGCCGCGGAACTGGGGATCCTCATCAAGGGCGGCGCCGTCCTCGAGAACGCCCACCGGCTCGACACGATTGTCCTGGACAAAACCGGCACCCTCACAACCGGCCGCCCCGCCGTTACCGATCTCATAACCACCGGTACATGCACGGAAACGGAACTGCTCCAGTTGGCCGCGGCCGTCGAACAGGGTTCCGAACACCCCCTCGGAGAGGCGATCCGCAACGCGGCGCGGGAACGGGGGCAGCCAATTGAAGATTCCCTGGAATTCGAAGCCCTGCCGGGGCAGGGCGTACGCGCAAAAAAGGCCGGTCGCACCATTCTTCTGGGCAACCGGCGGTTGATGGATAACCGGGCTATAGTACCGACCGACCTGGACGCGCAGGCGGCGCGTCTTGAAGCCGGCGGAAAAACGGTTCTGTTTGTCGCCGCAGGCAATCAGGTAGACGGTCTCATAGGCGTCGCCGACATCCTGAAGCCGGATGTCGTGCGTGCCGTTTCCGAACTCAAGTCACTGGACCTGAACGTCATCCTCCTCACGGGAGACAACGCAAGAACCGCCGGGGCCATCGCTGAGCAGGCGGGGATCGCCCAGGTCATTGCGGAGGTAATGCCCGAAGAGAAAGCAGCACGTATCGCAGCACTGCAAGCGGAGCGTCATCGCGTGGCCATGGTCGGGGATGGCGTCAACGACGCGCCTGCCCTGGCGACCGCCGACGTTGGCATTGCCGTCGGCACCGGCACGGCCGCCGCCATGGAAAGCGCGGACATCACCCTCATGTCCGGCAGCCTTTCCGGAATAGAAACCGCGATCCGCCTATCGGGCCGGACCATGCGCACGATCCGCCAGAACTTGCTGTGGGCGTTTGTCTACAACATCCTGCTGATACCGGTAGCCGCTTTCGGCCTGCTCAACCCGCTCGGCGGGCCCATGGTGGCAGCCGGCGCAATGGCTCTGAGTTCCGTCTCGGTAATCTCGAATTCACTCCGGATCAGGGGATTCACGCGATAGGAAAGGCTGCCGTTCTCCGGCCCGCCACACCAGAATATGCGCGGCACCAGGAGCAATGCCAACCCTGAGAGTTGGAGCCTGGCGAAGGCGTCGATCTCGCTCCTTATCCGGGAAATCATCGGCGCTTCTTCGCATACGTAAGGATTCCGTTAACGAGCCGCTGCGCGTTCCGCTCCCTGTCCTTATGATGCCGAATCCGATAGGCGTCGTTTTTGTCGTGGACGTTGTGAATCTCAACCAGAATCTCGGCGTGGGCCAGGTTGTTTCGCAAGACCCAGAGGTTCCGTCCCTGAACCTTCGCGGGCAAATCGGGCTGGTTCAGGGCTGAACGCATGATGCGTGCGAACGTTCTGGAACGGCTGTCTACCTTGCCCCGCCGTTTCAGATGGATCGCCAGCGGTCCCTCGGACCGTCCTGGGTTGTTGTCCGCGTGCAGTGAGACAAACAGGCTCCTGCCCCTGCGCGCTCTTTTGAAGAAGCGGTTCGCAACTCGAACGCGCTGCGAAAGATTGGCGCTCCTGGGTCGCACCCGATCCGAATTTCTCCGGTTGTACCGTTCATCGTTATAGACTTCGTTCTTTTCGTGGACGAATGTAACCTTGGCCACCTCGTTATCCCGAATCAGATGATTGGGACTGATCACCGTCAATGCCACCTCCGCGCCCAGAAGTCGAAGTTTCCTGTACATTCGCAGTGCAATATCGTATACATATTCATCTTCGACGACGTAAACCCGCCTGTTCTCGCCCGTGGTATTGGAAACGATCGCTCCCGGATCGATCCCCCCGTGCCCCGGGTCGAGCACAATCCGCCAGCCTTTGAGCGGCTGCCGTCTCTTCCCGGGGGCCCGGGAGAGAATCTCGTTGTCAAAGGCGCGCAACAGGATCTGAGCGCGCCGATAGTCCAGACTCGGGGCGGAACGCGCGGCCTCCGAATAGTTCCGGTGCTTTTGCCTGGACGCCTTTGGCTTTCGCCAGTAGTACGGACCGTTCTGCGCGTCATATTTGACAATCCGTGGACCCAGCCGCAGCACCTGCCCCGGATAGAGGTTATTTGTGCGTAGCTTGTTGATTCGCTTGATCTCCCGGACGCTTGTATCGAACTGCCGGGCAATGGAATACAGAGAGTCGCCCTTCCGAACCTTGTAAACCATCGAGAGTCCGGAAAGGGGGCTTGCGAGCAACATGACCAGGCAGAGTACAGCGCACAGCAGGCGCAAATGTCGATAGTATTCCATAATTTTCGTTCTACTCGGAAGCTCCCATAGATCGGTGTCCGCACCCGTTATGCCCTCCTGAGAGAGCACCTCTGATATTACGCCATTTGTCCGAAAAAGGCAAGTCGGCTCCGCCCGGGAACAAGTGGACAACGCCGGCCCAATCCGGCTGTTTTCGCCTAATGTATGGCGTTTTTCACCAACAGCTTTTGGCAGCTCCGTCTCGATGGACGGGATAAATCTAATAAATACTGGCACTTAATAGCAGCCTGGTTTTTTTGTCATACGGGTACGTTCTTTGCAGCGTGTAATCGGCCGAACCGTGGATAGAAACTGGAAACTGTATCATTCCACCATGGTGGGGTCCAGATGCCCACCTTAGAAGGGAGTACGACCATGGCTAAGGGGATTTTCTCCAGAATGGCGGACATTATCAAGGCCAACATCAACGACATTCTGAATCGCGCCGAAGATCCGGAAAAGATGATTCGGCAGATGATTCTCGAAATGGAAGACGCCGTCAACAAGGCGACTGCTTCCGTCGGGACCGCCGTTGCGAACGAAAAACGCCTGGAGCGTCAATTTCTGGAAAAAACGGACCAGATCGAAGCCTGGCAGAAAAAGGCCGAACTGGCCGTGGAAAACGGCGAGGACGACCTCGCCCGGCGCGCGCTGGAACGAAAGGCCACCCTCGAAAAGGCCGCCCGCGACCTGGAAGTCGCTTTCGACGAAAGCCACAAGACCTCCGACCAACTCAAGAAACAGCTGACGCAGCTAAAGTCCAAACTGGACGAAGCACGCACCCGCCAGGTGGCCCTTATCGCGCGGCACCGAGCCGCCCAGGCCCGAAAGCAGATCGCCCAGGGCCTTTCGGGCATCGGCGACGACGCATTTTCCAGCTTCGAACGCTTTCGCAGCCGGGTTGAAAACGAAGAAGCCGAGGCTTCCGCTCACGCCGAAATCGCAGGCGAGGATGCCTCGCTCGAAGGCTCGTTCGAAAAACTGGAACGCCGGAACACCGTGGAAGAGGAACTTGAGGCTTTGAAAGACAAACTCCGCAAATCCGATGCATGAATTGCGAAAAATCCTGGACGAAATCGCTTACGAAATTGAAAAGGCGATGCGCGACACAAAAAAGGCCTGGCGCGACGTCCGGAAAACCCGACCCATGCGGCAAGAGCCGCGAACGGTTCGGCACCCACGATCGCGTCGCCTGTCTTTCCGATTCTCCGATCTGGCCACTGACGGGAGCTGCGCCATGCGATACGCCCTCGCGTTCGTTCTAAAATCCACAGCGATTCTGTTTGGACTCGGCGGCCTGATGGGGCCCGTTTTCTCCGGTTTCCAGCCGTCCGGCTTCCGCCTCGACGCGCTTGATTTCAGCATGGGGCTTGTCGTTGTCGCCATCGCGCTGGTCTTCTGGCTGGCCGGGTGCAGGGTCCACACGGCGGCCGAGCGCAAACGGTACGCGCAATACCAACATCGGTTGCTCAGACTCGCACGGGAGAAAGGCGGAAGCCTCACCGTTCTGGAGGCCGCTACCGACGGCAGGATGACCGTCGAAAGAGCCGCCGAGATCCTCGGCGCGTTGGCCGTCGGCGGCAGCACCGAAGTTCGCGTTTCCGAGTCCGGTCTGGTTGTCTATCACTTTCCTGAAATTGAACGCGGGGCCGAGAAATACCGGGCAAAACCGGTGGATGACCTTTGATATCTTGAATTTGATGGAGGGATGTCATGTTTGAATTCGGTGTTGGCATTGCGCTAATTGTTCTCGCGACGGCGGTCCTTAAATATGTAGATCGACAAACCAAAGGCGTCCTGCCCGGCAAGGTCGAAGGGCGCCTGAATGCCCGGCTGGACGACCTCGACCGGCGACTGACGGATATCCAGGAAATCATGATCGCGATCGACGAAAAGCTGAATCGGCCGGGCTCGCGAGGGACCTCATGATCGGCGACGGCGCGGTCACTTTGGCTCCAAGAGAAACAGGTTCGGGCAACGGCACCTAGATCAAACCTACACAGTAACGCGGGGCATTGAACCATGTACGCAAATCGTCTTCACCTCAGCGAAAGCACTCGGGATGGTGTGGTCATTGTCACCGTAGGTGGCGACCTCATCGCCGAGTCGGAAGGTGCGCCGTTTCGGCGCAGAATTGCCAGACTTGTCAAGCGAGGCGCTGGCATGGTGGTGGTGGACCTTTCAAAGGCGAACCGTGTCGGCGCCGCCATGCTGGGGGAGTTGATCAGGGGTCTGACGTCCATTAGAGACGCGGGAGGCGACCTGAAGCTGAGCGGCGTTTCCGGGCGGCTCGAGAGGATTCTGAGAACGACGAGACTGTCCGGTATTTTCAAAACAGCAGACGTGGGAACCCTTACGCCGGACGCAGACCACGGAAATGTTAAAAAGGTGGCTTGAGACTTCACTGCGTGGGAAATCCTTCGCTTGATTCTCGACACGCGGCTGGACACCGTGGACCAGCGCCTGAACGATCTCGAAGCCCTCCGTGACTCGCGTTCGAACCTGGTCCGGGACCTTCATTCAATACAACACCGCAAGAGAGAAAGGACAGAGCAATGCTCGCGAAAATCCTCGGCATCATCCTTATCGCCATCGGCGCATACTTCGGTATTTTCGAAGCGATCAAGCTGATCGGCGTGTCCCTGGAAGTCCTGTTTTTGCTCCTGAAACTGCTGGTTTCGTTCGTCCTGATTTACGTGGGTTATCGACTGCTTTCGAGTGACTCCAGGTAAATGACCATCCTTTCGAGAGGATATCCTATTAATGGAAAACGAACGGCATCTGGTCCGGAGGGCAATCGAAGGTGACGCCGCTGCCTTCGGTGTTCTCTACAAGGCCTGCCATGAACAGATCTACGCCACGATGATGCGTAGAACCAGCGATCCTGAAACCGCACAGGATCTGGTGCAAACCGCCTTTTTGAGGGCATATACCGCCCTGGGCTCCTATCGGGGAGAGGCCGCGTTTGCCACCTGGCTTACGCAAATCGCGCTGAACGTACATAAATCCCACTACCGCAAACAACAGGTGCGCCGGCGGTGGATAAAAGTAACCGAAGACCCCGCGGCGCTTGTAGAAGCCACGCGCGTGCCCGCTACCGGCGAAAATCCGGAAATTTCGGCCCAGCGAAGCCAGCACCGCGAGCTTGTCAGGAAGAGTATTCGCGCATTGCCGGCCAGGTATCGCAAAGTCGTCTGGATGCGTTATGTCAGGGACTGGTCATACGAGGAGATTACACGGGAGTTGCAACTTCCGATGGGTACGGTCAAGACCTGGCTCAACCGTGGAAGATATCAATTGAAGGGCGAATTCAGGAAGCACGGGTTGGTCCCTTTCTGAGACAGCTTGCCGCAGGTCGCGGACAAGCAGATTTCAGGGCCGGGAAATCGTCGTAATTGATGCCGCCTCCCCGTGCCAGAGGGGTTTGACGGGAACAGAGGATTCGGCAGCTGCAAACGCCGCCGGAAACCCACTGGGTTTATTGTTGACTCCGTTGGCGTTCTATGTCACATTCTTGAGGGGTGCGTTACTGGCCCCAGAACCTCTGAAATCCTGCACATTTTTACGTATTCGATGTCAGAGACCCAGCGACCCGGCGAAGGGAACGAAATATGGATGCCTGGTGGACGGATCTGACCACGCTCAACCAGATTTTCTACATCGTGGCGATTTTTTTCAGTGCGTTTTTCGTCTGGCAACTCCTGGTGGTTGTACTTGGTCTTGGAGACAGTTCGGATGCAGGCGTTTCTGGAGACACAAACCTCGGCGACGCCGGCCCGGAATTTAACGACGGACTGGAAAACGGTACGGTTGCTTCTTTCAAACTGCTATCTGTCAGGTGCCTGATCGCCTTTGGCATGCTGTTCGGGTGGGCGGGCGCCCTGTATCTCGAGAGAGGGTTGGATATTCAGACCGCCCTACTTTACGCGCTTGTCTGGGGCAGTGCAGGCATGGCGGTTGTGGCCTATTTTTTCCACGGAATCCGGCAGCTTACAGAGACTGGAAACGCCAGCCTGGATACATGCGTTGGTACGTCGGGCGAGGTATATCTGGATATCCTGGAAGGCGGCACCGGACAGGTCCGGGTGATGGAGAGCGGAACCGTCGCCTACGTATCTGCCCGCGGAAAAAATGGCATGCCCATCTCGGCCAATACGCCGGTCCGCATTCTACGTGTGCTCGATCCAACCACGCTTGAGGTCGAGCCGTTGGTGTCCTGAGTGGATTTTGTTTTAAATGTCTATGTTTCCTGGATTTCCCAACTGTCTGATTGCGCCGATGGATGAGACAGGTAGGGGTTTCAACCCGCACCGGATTCGCTCCGGGATAGATCTCAATCAAAGTTGAAAATATCCAATGGAGGAGGGATTAGCAATGGCAACTGAGACGATACTGACAATTATAATGCTGTTAGTGGTATTTCTGCTCTTCGTGACGTTTATTTCCAGGTACAGGCGGTGTCCATCCAACAAAATACTGGTCGTCTACGGCAAGACCGGACAGGGGGCGGCGAAATGCATTCACGGGGGCGCTGCCTTCGTTCTTCCGCTCCTGCAGGACTATGAGTATCTGGACCTGGAGCCGTTTGTCGTTCCCATAGACCTGGACAACGCCCTTTCGCAGGAGAACATCCGTGTGTCCGTTCCGACAACCGTCACCGCGGCGGTGTCAAATCAGGCGGGCGTGATGCAAAATGCGGCAGTTCGTCTCCTGGGTCTTTCTCGCGAACAGATCCAGAGTCAGGCGCAGGACATCATCCTCGGTCAGATGCGGGCGGTGATAGCCACTATGGAAATCGAAGAAATCAACCGGGACCGGCAGGCTTTTATGTTCAAGGTCAATGAAGCAGTCTCCACCGAAATGGAGAAAATCGGCCTGGCCGTGATTAACGTGAACATCAAGGATATTGAAGACGAAAGCGGTTATATCAAGGCTCTCGGGCAAAAGGCCGCGGCCGAAGCTATCAACCAGGCGACCGTCGACGTGGCCGAGCAGGAGAAAATGGGCAAGGTGGGGGTGGCGGAACGGGAACGGGACCAGCGCACGGACGTGGCTGCTGCGAACGCGGCCGCCGAAATCGGCGAGGCCGAAGCCGCCAGGGACCGGCGCCAAAGGGTTGCCGCTCTCGAATCCGAAGCCGAAATCGGCGAGACCGAGGCCGCAAGAAACAGACGCCAGATGGTCTCTTCTCTGGATGCGGAAGCGGTCCATGCGGAGGCCGAGGCCGAATCCAAAAAGGCCGGCTATATGGCGCAGCAGAAAGTGGCCGAAGAGATCGCCCGGCAGAAGGGGCAGGAGGCCGCGAAGGCTGCGGACGGCGCTATACGGGTTGCCCAGGAACGTGCGGAAAAAGATGCCGAGGATGCCCGCGCGCTGCGCGAAGAAGCTCGACTGAGAGCGGAAATCGTCGTACAGGCCGATGCGCAAAAGCAAAAGCTGGTGGTACAGGCACAGGCCGAGAAGGAGCAGAGGACACTTGTGGCGCAGGGGAAGGCTGCTGCCATTTTGGCACAGAAGCGAGCCGAAGCCGAGGGCACTCAGGCCATCCTGGAGGCCAAGGCGGAGGGCTACAAGGAGTTGATGGCGGCATGCGGAGGAAACGACCAGGCCGCCGCAGCCTTCCTCATCGTGGAACGGCTGACCGAGGTCGCAGGCATCCAGGCCGAAGCCATAAAGAATCTGCCCCTTGATAAAATCGTGGTCTGGGACGGCGGCAACGGACAGGGAGGTATGTCCAATCTCGGCCAGCGCCTGATGGGCGCCATTCCGCCGATGCATGAATTGGCAAAACTGGCGGGCCTCGAACTACCGGAATTCCTGGGTAGAATGACAGGCGAGAACAATCCGACAGGCGACCCTTCGGAAAGACCGAAGACATCTTCGGAATAGATCGGCTTCAACCAGGAGTCTCCGATTGCATAATCCAACCGTGACCGACAACGCGCCTGCTCCCGCCGAGCGCATCGCTATCGCGTACGCCCTGCCTGAATCCGGAAACCCCACTGCGCGCCGACACTGTCGGGAAGGGGACGCTGCGCTGGAAACAGGCAGGCTGGAAATGGCCGAAGCCGCCTACCGGGCGGCATTGTCCACCGATACTCAGAATATTCGAGCACGCCACAATCTGGGTGTTGTGTACTGCAGGCAAGGCAACTGGCGGAACGCACTGACCTGCTTTACGCGCTGCCTCGATCTTGCGCCGGATCACGGTGCGGACCTGTTTTACAAGATGGGACTCTGCCGGCTCAAAGGGGGCGCCGGAGGAGCTCTCAAGGCCTTTAAAGCCGCCACCGAACGTGATCCGGACCATCTGGAGGCGCAGTTTCAATTGGCGATTTTGCAGGCCGAAGGTGCGGAATCGGGGTCGAATGGCCGGCAACAGGCGGTTGAAGCGCTTCGCTATATTCTCGGGGCCGTGGACCGGGGCGTGCCCTTCGCCAATGTGGACGGCGCCTGCTTCCTGCTCGCCAGCTTTCTGGACGACCTTCCGGAAAACATCGATGAAGCCATCATGGTCTACCGTCGCGGGCTGGAAGCGAATCCGCTGTTCGCCCCGGGCCACAACAACCTTGGCGTTCTGCTCATGCAGACGGGTCAGACCCTCCAGGCTCTGGGCGCATTCAAGATAGCGATCCAGCTCGAGCCGGACTATGCGCTACCCTACAGAAACCTGGCGAACCTTCTTTTCGATCACAGAAGTTCGGCTCAGATGGAACAGGAGTACACATCCATCATTGAAGAATTCGGCGGCAAAGCAGCCTCGGTCCTGTCGCGTTTATCCCTCGAGCTCATCGACCTGGGTCGCGTGCAGGTGGGAGAGAGCCTGTATACGCGGGGTCACCAGATCAAGAACCTGATGGGTCTGGTAGGGAGCCGTACGCGCCGGCTCATTCGAAGGGCGCCGCCGGAAGACACTGTTCTCGCCGACCTGAGAAATCTCGCCCGCGACCAGGAACACATCTACGACCAATGGGTGGCCTACCTGCGCAGCATGAAACAGGATCCGTTGAATCCCTCTTTGGTGGATATTCCGCAACTGGTGGGGAAAATCAAAGAAGCCGTCTCGACCCGAACCGGCGGCGCGGCGCTCCGCTACGTATCTGAGCCCCAGGTTCCCCAGGTCAAGGTCGATCCCGGCATGCTGCGAGAAGCCGTCACCAACCTGATTCTCAACGCACTGGACGCCGTAGATGAAGACGGAGCGGTCACAGTACAGGCCGGCTACGACAATAAGCGGGCGTCGGTTTTCATTGAAGTGGAAGACAATGGACCCGGCATTTCCGAAGAGATCCAGTCCAGAATCTTCGATCCAGGGTTTTCCACCAAGGAAAAGGGCAATGGCTTCGGCCTCAGCATCTGTTCCCGCATTGTGTCCGCCCACAGAGGAAGCCTGCGCATGATCAGCCGCCCGGGCGCAGGCGCCGTGTTCCGCATCGATCTTCCGGTGGACTTCGAACTCGTCTCCGGTACGGAAAGTATCGGCTGGAGCGGCGATCCGATATCGGCCGCGCGGCTGCCCCTGGCCGAAGAATTCCTTGAGTAACCCATGAATGCTCAAATCGTTATCGCCGATGACCAGCCCGAAATACTGGGCATGCTCACGCGAAGCCTCCAGGTGGATGGCCGGATCGTGAGGGCTTTCCCGACGGGAAGAAAGGCCTTTGCATACCTGCGAGAGCACGTTTCGGTCGTTGACATGGCCATTCTGGATATCGACTTCGGTCCGGCCGAGCCGGACGGTCTGGAAGTCCTCCGGCAAATTCGCCACCTCGTACCCGATCTGCCGGTTATCATCCTCACGGGCAAGGGCACCGTGGAGAACGCCGTAGCGGCCCTGCGGATGGGCGCCTCCGACTTCATCGAAAAAGATTTCTATATTGAGGACCGGCTTGAACTCAGCCTGGAAAAACTCGACCGCGTACTCGCCGTCCTGAGGGAGAATGCCCGGCTGCAAGCCCAGGTAAAGAATCTGGACCGGGAGAATCGCTACTACCGGGACGAATTCGGGAAAAAATACAGGACGGTCAACGCCAGCCCGCAGATGCTGCGGATTATGCAGCAGGCCGGGCGCATCGCCTCCATCCCGCGACCGGTACTGGTCCTCGGCGAACCCGGTACCGGGAAGGAACTCGTGGCCGCCGCGATTCATTACGGCGGGGTACGCAGAGATCGTCCCTTCGTTAAAGTCAACTGCGCCGCCCTCTCCGCCAATTTGCTCGAAAGCGAACTCTTCGGCCACGAAAAGGGCGCCTTTACCGGAGCCACGGAAGCCCGCCCCGGCCGGTTTGAAGCGGCCAACGGCGGTACCCTGTTATTGGACGAAATTGGCAACACCACCCCGGAATTCCAGCAGAACATCCTGCGCGCCATCGAGTACCAGGAAATTCAACGCGTGGGCGGGGCCACGCCCACCACGGTGGACGTCCGGATCATTGCCGCCACGAATGCCGATCTTGAACGAGAGATCATGGAAGGCCGTTTTCGTCAGGATCTCTACGACCGCCTCCGCTTTGAAATCATTCGCATTCCTCCACTCCGCGAACGGAATGAAGACATCCAGCCACTTGCCCTGTATTTTGTTGAACAGATCGTCCGGGAGGTGCCCGGACTCGTGGTCCGTCCGTTTTCGGAACGCGCCCTCCGCCTCCTGTTGGGGTACCCGTGGCCCGGAAACGTGCGCGAGCTCAAATTCGCCGCCGAACGTGCCGCCTGCATGGCCACGGGCGCATCCATCGAACCCTGCGATCTGCCGCCCGAAATCTCCAGCGGGGCTCCGGCGCCGCCGGGAGACGGTTTCGACGCTCAGGTCACGGCCTTTGAACTCGGGCTGCTCAGGAGCGCGCTGAACCGCGCAGACTGGAACCAGCGCAAGGCGGCCGAATCGCTGAGTCTGAGCTACGATCAGTTTCGTCATTTTTACCGGAAGTACGGACTTGCCAAAGAGAGGTTCTGACACCTGCTCTTCGCATAAGGAGCCCGGAAGATGAATATTGTCGTATTCGGCGCGGCCGGCTGGCTCGGACGGGCCGCGTTGGCCGCTTTGGACGAAAACCATCGGATCCGCGCTTTCGATTTCGGTCCGCAGGCGTGGCGCGCGTGGCAAGACACCGACGGTGAATGGGCGGGCGGTGACATCGTACACGGAGATATCGTGGATTTTGAAGCCGTACACCGGGCCATGGAGGGTATGGACGCGGTTCTGCACATGGCCGTGTACCACTCGGACGCTCCCGGCGCCCACGGGGTAGACGACGTGAAACCCTTCCTTATCAATATCAAGGGCCTCTGGAACGTACTCGAATCTGCCCGGCGGCACGGCATCGGGAGGATCGTGCATCTCGGCTCCTGTCAGACCGCCCATCCAAAAGGCATCTTTTTCACGGCCGACGTCAGGCGGCCCGACGGCGGCCTTTACGGTGTCACCAAACGCCTTCAGGAAGAAATGTGCCGGCAGTACCACGACGCGTTCGGTCTCCGCATTATCGTGCTTCGGCCGGACTACATTGTTGACAGCCGACTCGGCATCGGTCGGTACAGGGAAAAACTGGGTACGGATGAGCGTCCCTACCGCCAGGGATGGGTGTGCCGCCACGACCTTGCGGAGGCCTGCCGGCTGAGCCTGGAATCCCAGTCCATCGACTTCGACATTTTCCACATTGTGGGTACGCCGGGGGCCGACAGAACCTGCAACGTCGCACGGTCCCGGGAAATACTCGGCCTGGAATACAGAGGAAATCTCGAACAGTACCGGGCCGACGCCAGCGTTGAATAGCAATAAAACGTGGATTTGAAATTCCGGAGGTGTTCCCAATGTCATCAAGGAAAAACGCGCGTATTGCCAGGGAGTCCCTCGAAGCCGCATTTGCCTCGGACTGGAACCGCCTTCGGGAAACCTACGACGACGGCGCGACCATGGTTGGCGGCGGACTGGACATCCGCGGCGCGGATAACATGGTGGCGCTCTGGCGGGGCTGCCACGAGGAAGAGCGAGACCTGCGGCTCGAGATTCTCAACGTCATCGCCGGCGGCGACATGGTCGCTGTGGAGTTTCGCCATAAGGGCATTGTAAACCAGCCCCTTCCCGGACTGCCCGAAGCGCTGTATGGCAAACGTCTGGAAGCGACCGAAGTGCACCTGTGCCGGTTTCGGAACGACAAAATAACCGCCGTGACAATCTACGGCGGCGTCTGCCAATCTCCCGATGTCCCGCTGAGACGGGTTTGGGTGGCTGAATAGGGAAACCGGTTGTATGCCCTACCAACAGATCGATCACCGCGATGTCGTCCTCAGACCCCTGTCGGAAAGACATAGCAAATTCTCGGTCGAAGAGATCATGGTTGACCCGGACACACCCGCTCCCGCCCCCGGGATGCTGGTGGACAGGCTCCGGCGAGTTGCTGAAGAAATCCACCGTGCCAGGCGGCGGGGTGCTTCCGTCATGCTGGCCTACGGCGCGCATCTGGTCAAGAATGGCCTGGGGCCGGTTGTTGTACGCATGATGGAGGCAGGTTGGATCACCCATCTGGCCACAAACGGAGCCGGCACCATTCACGACTGGGAATACGCATTTCAGGGGTGCTCCGAAGAAGACGTGCGGGCAAACGTCGCACAGGGATGTTTCGGCACATGGGAGGAAACGGGTCGCTACATTCATCTGGCCGTTCTCACCGGCGCTCTAAAGGGCATGGGGTACGGCGAATCCCTCGGAAAATTCATCTCCGACGACGGTTGCGACATACCTACCCGCGGCGAACTGGCATCCGGTCTGCGCCGTTGGGTTCACGACCCCACGGATTGGCCCGCCATGCCGGCGTACGCCGACCTTCTGCAGGTCGTTACTCGATTTGACATTCCTTCCGGCCGCTGCCGGGTGGAACACCCGTTTAAGGATACGTCGCTAACGGCCCAGGCATACAGCCTCGGTGTTGCGCTTACGGTACATCCGGGCATCGGTTACGACATCATCCACAACCACCACCTCGCCAACGGTGCGGCCATCGGGCGCGGTGCGGATATCGACTTTCGTGTCTTTACCCGGGGTGTAGTCGATCTGGATGGCGGCGTGTTTCTCTCAATAGGTTCGGCCGTCATGGCGCCGCAGGTCTTTGAGAAAGCCCTTTCGCTGGCCAACAATCTTCGAATTCAGGAAAACAAGTGCGTTGTGCGCCCATTTATCGTTGTCAACGATCTTTCGCCCATGACCTGGGATTGGTCCAGGGGCGAACCGCCGAAAGATAACCCTGCCTACTATCTCAGATTCTGCAAGTCATTCAGCCGCATGGGAGGAGAGATGGTATACGTCGACGGCGACAACCGGATCTTTCTGCACAATCTCTACCACATTTTAAAAGCGATGTAGCGGCCAACCGCTGGAAGCACCGATCCCGGCCTGTTTCGCCGCGAACGACGCTTCGGAAAGACGCTATGGACGCCGTGCCCGAACGGGTTGTCCTCATCCACTACCACGAAATCGGCCTGAAGGGGAGGAACCGCGGCCGGTTCGAACAGCAACTGCTCACAAATATCGCACGTGCGTTGAAAGGCCTGCCACACGGCGCCGCCCGCCGTCTTTCCGGTCGCATTACCCTGGAACTCGCACCGGACGCACATCTTGGACCCATCCGGGAACGCCTGGCCGGCGTGTTCGGGATTGCGAATTTCTCCGAAGCCGTTCGCGTGCCCAACTCCATCGAACGCATACGGGCGGAGGCGTGGGACGTCGTCCGGAACGTGGAATTCGGCTCTTTCAGGATTGCAGCCCGTCGCGGCGACAAGAACTTCCCGCTCACGTCTGAGGAGATCAACCGCGACGTCGGAGCCCATGTCCAGACCCTCTCCAGGGCAAGGGTCAAGCTGGATGACCCGGACCTGACCTGTTTCATCGAAATTTCGTACCAGGGCACCTTCATCTACACCGGGAAAACACCCGGGCCCGGCGGTCTGCCCGTCGGCGCCAACGAGCGTGCCGTCAGTCTGCTGTCCTCCGGAATCGACTCGCCGGTTGCTTCATACAAGACGATGAAACGCGGCGTGCGGCTCTCATTCGTACACTTTCACAGCCAGCCGTATACCAACCGAAGCTCCCAGCGCAATACCGAGGAACTCGTCCGCGTGCTGACACGGTACCAGTACCAATCGACGCTGTATCTGGTCCCGTTCGTTGAAATCCAGCGCCGCGTGATGACCCATGCGCCGCCCGGTTACCGGGTGATTTTCTATCGCAGAGCGATGTTGCGCATCGCCGAAACCATTGCCGAGCGAGAAGGCGCACAGGCCCTCGTTACGGGCGAGAGTATCGGTCAGGTCGCCTCGCAAACCCTGTCCAACATGCGCGCCATCGAGGAAGTGACACCGCTGCCCCTTCTGCGCCCACTATGCGGCGACAACAAAGAGGAAATTATCGATCTCGCCCGGCGCATCGGGACCTACGATATCTCGATCGAGCCCTATGAAGATTGTTGCACGGTCTTTGTGCCCAAACATCCGGAGACCCGCGCCGATCTGAAGACGGTTCATGCGATCGAACCGAAACTCGAACTCTCCCCGCTGATTGAACAGGCACTGAAGGCGACGGACGTCATTACAGTAAAGATTTAGACATCCGTCTGGTCGCCGTGCCTCCCGCCCACTGCTATCCCGAACCGTTCATAAATGGCGTCCAGCAGGTGCCGGATGGCAGGGCCGAAATAGCGTCCCTCGCGCCACGCCACGCCGATTTCGCGGCTGAATTGTACTCCCTTCACCGGTACGGTCACCAGCGCTCCCGACGTCAGAGAGTCCCGCACGGCCAGGTGTGGCAGGAAAGAAATTCCCACGCCTACCTCAACCAGTTTCCGCATGGCCTCGGGGCTTCGCATTTCCATAACCACGCCGGGGGACACACCGGCCTCCGCGAACCGTTCGTCTACGATTTTTCGTGACACGGAATCGGCGTGAAACAGGATAAGGGGTTCCTCAGCGACTTCCTGCAGGCCAACGGAGGGACGCCGGGAAAACCGATGCGACGCCCCCGCGACCAGGGGCATGGAATCTCCATAAATGGAAACCGTTTTCAATTTCGGATGGGTGAACGGAAGCGAAATTACGGCGAATTCAGAACGGTTCATAAGCAGATCCTCAACCAGGTACCTGGAAGGCGCCACCTGTACGGAAAGCGCTACATCCGGACAATCCCGCATATATGCCTTCAGGATTTCCGGCAGCAGGTAGGTCACGGCGGCGTCGATCGCCCCGAACTGAAATCCTTCGCCCGGGAGGACGTCGCGGCGCTTCAGCCGATCTTCAGTCGATTCAACCAGATCCTGGATCTGCATGCCGTAATTCACCAGCGTTCTACCCTCCATTGTCAGGCCCACGTGGCGGCTGCCCCGGTTGAAAAGGCGGATCCCCAGCGCGCGCTCCAGGTCCGCCACCCCGGTGCTGACGGTGGGCTGTGTCACGTGCAGTTCTCGCGCGGCCCTGCTGAAGCTGTTTGCGCGGGCCACGGCCAGGAAATATTTCAGGTGCTGCAGGTTCATAAACGCCCCCTTGGACACGAGCGAAACGCGGTGGTACCGGCGCGGCCCCGGCAGGGATTGAACGTGTGGCGGCTGTGGCCGACTGCCGTTCCGAGGTTTCGGCACCGCGGCCCGAACGGAATTGTGCCCCGAACGCGCCGACGCAAGACCTATAAAAATAATCTATAAATAATATAGTAATTATTCATTTGTCAAATATATAAATGTTCCTATCTTTAAGCTCCGTTTAATTTCATTACGGCAGGTTTTCAACCCTCTAAGGAGTCTTTCAATGGTCAGAAAAGTCCGGGTTGCCATCGTCGGCGTCGGCAACTGCGCATCGTCTCTCGTACAGGGCGTCCAATATTATAGAGATGTTAAGAAAGACAGCTTCATACCCGGCCTGATGCATCCCGATCTGGGCGGGTATCACGTCAGCGACATCGAATTCTCCGCCGCGTTCGACATCGACAGGAACAAGGTCGGCAAAGACCTCAGTGAGGCGATCTTCACCGACCCCAATAATACCGTCAAATTTTCGGATGTTCCTCACCTCGACGTGCCCGTTCAGCGCGGCATGACCCACGACGGCCTGGGCCGGTATCTCAGCCAGGTCATAAAGAAGGCGGACGGCAGTACCGTGGATGTGGCGGAGGTTCTGAAAGCCACGGGAACCGACGTGGTTGTCAACTATCTCCCGGTAGGCAGCGAAGAAGCCACGAAGTGGTACGTCGAGCAGGTTCTTCAGGCCGGTTGTGGTTTTGTCAACTGCGTGCCCGTCTTTATTGCGAGCGCGGGTCATTGGCCCGAACGCTTTGAAAAGCACGGCCTTCCCATCATCGGAGACGATATCAAATCACAGGTTGGCGCCACCATCGTCCACCGGGTACTCACCCGGCTCTTCCGTGAACGAGGTGTCAAGCTTACGCGCACGTACCAGCTGAACTTTGGCGGGAATACCGACTTCTACAACATGCTGGAACGTTCCCGGCTCGAATCCAAAAAGATCAGCAAAACCAACGCCGTTACCTCCCAGCTGGACTACGACCTGGGAGAGAAGAATGTACACGTCGGCCCGAGCGATCATGTGCCGTGGCTGGAAGACAGGAAATGGTGCCACATCCGGATGGAGGGCGAAACCTTTGGCGGTGTGCCGCTCAACCTGGAACTGAAGCTGGAAGTCTGGGACTCGCCCAACTCCGCCGGCGTGGTTATCGACGCCGTTCGTTGCTGCAAGCTGGGCCTCGAGCACGGCCTGAAGGGGCCGTTGCCGGGCCCCTCGTCCTACTTTATGAAGACCCCGCCCGAGCAGTTCAGCGACGAAGAGGCCCGGGAAATGGTGGAAGACTTCATCCTGCAATACGGACGCAAATAACGGGTCCGCATCGTCGTTGCTACACGGGTGCGGGCGCCGTCCGGCCCGGGGTCGGAACATTAGGACCGGTGCGGTAGTCGATTTCAATCCGGAAAGGGCCGCCAGATTCGTGGCGGCCCTTTCGGTATCTGCATCCTCCGCTCCCCATGCCTCTCAAGTGGTGTCAAAAACCATTACCACAAGGATGTCCCCACCGTCCTGTTGGACGGACACGCCCCAGTGCGTCCATTCTTTACTCAGAATGGCCTTTCTGTGAGCTCCGCTCAGCATCATAAATGTATATACCTCCTCAACGGAAGGACCCCGGGCGAAACTCTCCGCGCCCCCGTGTGCCCGCTCGCACGTGAAGGCGCCGGACGACAGCACGTCCCAAAGTTTAGCCCGGGCGGACTCCATCAGTTTCGGGTGCGCCTCGAGGACCGGCAACTCCAGACGGCTGCGCGCCGTATGAATCATCTGTGAAAGTCGGTTTCGGGCATCATCCGCGCCCCGAAACGGCATAACCGTCAGGACCATCTTCCCAAGCGGTCGCGGATCCCCCACGACCAGCGGCCGGTCTTCGGCCACCACGGACCCGCGGGTGAGTTGCGCCCGGACCTGCACCCGGTAATGCCCGGATGCCGCAAAAACGCTGTCCGGAAACACACAGTGAAAGCGTTTTTTCTCACGTTCGACGGGAATTTCAAAAACATTCCCATCGGGTAACCGGAAAACCGCCGCCAGCATGCCTTCGAGATCGGAACGTACGGCGCCAGCCACCTGCAGACGAACCCCTGGAGGCAGCCGCTCCGGCGTGTCGTCGACCTCCACCAGATTGCTCTCTAACGGTCCCCAGTACCTGTAGGCGTTGACGAATGTTTTGACCTGCGTCCCATCCGGAAACTCCTCAACGTGGTTGCCTTCGGCGTCGCTTTGAGAACGCCGGCCGTCCGGAAACGTCTCCAGCCGGTTGCCCTGATCGTCGGTCTGTACCTCCCGGCCGTCCGGAAACGTCTCCAGCCGGACGCCGTCCGCGCCGGATTGTACCTTGCGCCCACCCGGAAATATCTCCATTACCATGCCATCCACGTGATGCTCCACGCGGGAGCCGTCCGGTTTCCGGATCACCGTGGAGCCATCCTTCAAGACCGTTCGCCTGGTCCCGTCTATAAACACCTCCACCCGCTCGCCGTCCGGGCCCCGTTGCACGCGCCGCCCGTCCGCGAATTCTTCGAGTACCGTACCGTCCACTGTCCGGGTCAGACGTCGTCCGTTCGGGAACACCGTCACCCGGTGTCCTTCTCTGGTCACGGCCACCCTCCGCCCGTCCGCATGTCGCGTTTCCCTCATCCCCTCGGGAAAGGTCATCTCCACGGTTCCGTCTTTGCGTTTGACATGCAGAGTGCCGTCCGCAAATCGCGTTTGCTCCCTGCCATCCGGAAAAATCGTACGCTTTGTTCCGGTCTTGAAGCGTTGCACGATGCGCCCGTCGGCAAACCGCTCTTCCCGGTTTCCGTCCGCAAATGTGGCGGCGATTCTTCCGTCGGGATGCGTCACCAGCACGTCTCCCTTCAGATCTGTCGCCTCGACCCTGCCGTCGGCAAGGCGTTTTTCACGCGACCCGTCGGGCAATTCCATTTCCACGCGTCCGTCGGGGAACACCATGCGTTGCCTGCCATCCGGAAACGTGGTCCACTCGCGACCGTCTCTGTATTTTCGCTTACGAATGCCCGAACCGGGCATGGTCTTGCTTCGGGGTTTTGGCCACACGCCTGCAATGACCCGAAAATACCCCTCCGGGGGCATTTCTGCGCGTTCGCCGGACCGGTGCAGGACTCTGGAAAAAATACTCTGATGGATACCCAGGGCATCCTCCAGAAGAAGGCTGTTCTCATCGGGACTTCCGACGGGCATGGCCAGTTCGTCATATACGGCGGGATGCAAGTGAAGATATAGATACTGAAATCTGCCCAGCGTATCGCCGCTTTCGTTTCCGACCACCGTGCCTTCTCCAATCACGGCGGCAACCATCACCCCCGCGCTGGTCCGGCCTTCGGCCAGCCATCCTCTCGGAACCCGATATTCCCTATCCTGCCAGCGAAGGGTCAGGTCTTCCAGGGGCCATACCGTATCCATCCGCACCGCGTACGTCCGAAACGGGACGAGGATCACATCCCCCGCCCTGACAAGGGGCGACGATGCCAGAGGCCACCACGACCGGTTCGCTTCCTCGTTGGTTACGCTGTCCCGCCGCACCCGGATCAACTTTCCTTCGGACGCGACAGCTTCCGCCGTATATCCGCCGGCGGCCTCTACGTAATCGTCGGCGGTCCATTCGGGCCTGTGGGCATACCGTCCGGGACGCGCCACGGCGCCGGAAACGGTAACCACGGCCTCTTCTCCCGCACAAGCCGACAGAACAAATGCCAGAGCCAGCCAGGCTGGCGGGTATCCGTTCATGGATCGCTCCCCACAAACCCTGTTTACGTGCCGGAATTTACCGACCTTGCCGGGTTCTCCGCATTCGCCGCTGCACGCAGCTTCCATTGCCACGAGCCGTCTATCTGATACTCAATCTCGTGGTTCCCGTCGTTGTCTGTCCTGACACCTGATCCGTTACGGTCACCGTCAGGAACTTTTCTCCCGGATCGGAAGCGGCCATGTCCAACTCCACGTATCCCTGGTCGTCTTCACGACTGCCAATATGGGCGTACTCGATCGAAATCGACGCCTGATTGTGTTGCCGAACGATCAGCAGCTTTCCGATTCCGCCCAGAATACGGGCGCCCACCGATTCGCTCAACGCCGACCGCATTTCGTAGGACACCCGGAACCGCGTGGTTCCGAGTTCGTCTCGCTTCAGATTGTACACTTCATAATAAATGAAAACCGATTGCCCTCGTTCAAACGCCCGCGTGGGATTGGGAACGACCTGGATGTCCCCCTTGCGGAATCGATCACTGTCCGCCGGACGGATTGACGCGGCCAGTTGAATGCCACTCAGCCTTAAATATCCCCTGGGATATGGCGGCAACACGACCTGTTGCTCGTAGACCTGCGATCTGCCCGTATCGATTTCCAGGACCTGGACGGACAACCGGTATCGGCCGGGTGGCGCAGCAACACGGAACATCTCCGGTACGTAGGCTTTTCGGGCCGTATCCGCCGGCACATCGGAAAACAGCTCAAATTCGCCGTCTCTCCGAAGCACCCGCTCATTCGACTCGTTGTAGAGCGCCACCCCCTTTTTCAGTCGGGTTGCGGGTTTTCTGTCGGGCCCCGGCGAGAAGGATAGCTCCCACACGGGAATTCCATAGTACACCTCAAGATTTGTGGCGTCCTGCGCCCCCTTGAACGCCGCCGAGTCGAAAAAATAAGCCAGCGGTCCTGTGGCGAACGCGGACCGGTAGAGTACGGGCACGCGACGCCCCACCTGGTCAAGCTGCAATTTCGGATTCATGCGCTGCCACGTAAAAAGGTGGCGGGAGTGTCCGCCCTTGCCGCTCGGCATATCGGCGAATTTGAAAGTCGTCTGTCCCAACGTGCGGGTGAACGTAATCTCCATTCCAGGTCCCACGTCCGTGTAAATCCAGTATTCCCACACCTTGCCGTAAACCGGATACACCGGCCAGCCCAGAATGCTCGACGCCATCCGCAGCTTGCCGGAGAGATCCCCGGAGCCGTCGCCTAGCGGGACCTCCCGGTAGCCGCCGTCCGCCGTCCGGGTGATCCCCGCCGCCTCCGTCTCGCGCAGAGTCTCGCTGATAGGCCCTAAAACATCAGCCTGTCCGATCCCTCCCACCCTTCCACCGAAGGAAGTCGTTTCGCTGTTTCGCACCCTGAGCATCTGGGATACCGCATCGCCGGCCTGAAGCGCGATCCGTTCCTTGATCCTTATCGCCTTCGGATCCGTTTCGAATCGGATATTTCCGGAACTGCTCACATGGGCGGGACGGCCGTACCGGACATAGACGTCGCCGCGCACGTCCCATGGGAACCGGTCCCGTCCGAAATACTCCAACGAGTAGGCCACGCGCCGATAATGCTCCAGCTTTCGCTCATTTGCGGCCGTTGCGGGGGCAGGGTCCCGCCCCGCCCAGTACTTCTCGCAAAGCGCTTTCCACTCCGCCGCGGGCGCAGAATCGAACCTCTCCTGCTCCTCCTCCGCGACTTTGCGCAAGTCGTAATATACGGCCTGCGTATCCGCCCCCACGCCTTCCAGATACCGGTCGAACAGGACGTCGGCCCGGTCGTATTCACGTTGCTTCAAGTAGACTTCTGCCAGCGCCAACAGCGACCGCTGCTGATGAGGATTGCGCGACTCCACAAGTGGTTTCAGAAGCGGTACGGCCTCTTCCGTTCTGTCCTGTTCCCTCAATACTTTTCCCAGATTCAGCCGTGCCTCCGCGTGATCGGGGTTGACCTCGAGTTGCCTCCGAAAGGCCGCTTCCGCCTTTTCGTTCTGGACGTATTCTCCCGATTCTCCATTTTTGTAGATGCAACCGATACGAAACCAGACATCCCAATGTTCCGGTGCGATTCTCGCGAGCCGTTTGTAGGCCATCAGTTCTTTGGTGTCTCCAATTCGTCGGTACGTCGCGGCCAGATTGTAATACGCTTCGGAGGACGTTCGATCCGCGGAAATCGCATCCTGGAAATATCTGATTGCCCACTGCAACCCCTTTTTCTTCCGCATATACACCAACCCCAACCCATTGTGAGCGGGCGCGAATTTCCGTTGCCTGCGCCTGGCATCCATAAACGCGTCTTCGGCCGCATCCAGGTCGCCGCGCTTCAAATACACGTGGCCCATGCCGACCAGCGACGGTGCATGTTTCTTATTGATACCCAGCGCTTTCCTGAATGTCGCCAGTGCGGCGTCCAGGTCTTCCGCTTCGAAAAGCCGCATGCCCTCGCTGTAAAGCGCTTCAACCGGCGCCTGAAGGGTGTCGGTCGACCGGGCATGGTTCTCGCCGGACGTCCCCAGGACGAATGCAACCGCGAAAGCCAGAACGTATTTCATCGTGCAACCCTCCACACGGAAACGGCTGTGGCGCGCCAGCGCCGGAGTATCTGTCCGGATTCACCTCGGAGCGCATGTCCCGGCTTACAGCGGAATTCAACAGCGCAACCAGGGCTGAGATGGTGATTCACGCACCCATGAAAGACACGATTCTTGGGGGAAGGGTTCCGTGCAAATCCCAACGGCGCAACACGCTGCGTCACCGCTTGGCGTTTCCCACCGGCTCAGCGCCACGCGAGCGGACCCATTTCCGAGGCGCGTGCCACGTCTTCCAGTTCGACCGCGGTCGCCGCTCCGCTCGAGATCGTGCTGACCCTCGAGTCGGCGAGGACACACCTGAATGCATTCCGGGGTACGGTGCCGGGTTCATTGCTGAGACGCTCAATGATCCCCTCGGCTCTGGTGCGTTCCCCGTGATCTTCCAGATTCTCGAGCGCGGCCCGGCGCCGGGGGGGATCGGAAAAAAGCCCGCCGGCGAGCGCGGTGGCAACGACAATGCCCATCTGGCTTGCGGCGCCGGCCGGTATGACCTCTTCAGCGGCCTTTTGCGAATAAGGGTGGTAGTCGTGGAAGACAAGCAGGGAATCGAACTCCCCTGTACGGGCGAGTTTCGCCAGCAGGGGGATAGCCCTGTCCGTAATGCCGATATGGTCGCACATGCCGCGTTTTTGAGCGTCTCGCAACCCCTCGAGCGTTCCGCCCCGCTCCATGATGCGCTCCCAACCCGCTACGCTCACCTGGTGAATCTGGACGGAGAAGAGCTTCGAAAGACGAAGGCGCTGGAGGCTTCGTTCGACGCTGCGAAGTACGCTATCCCGCCGATAGTCGAAGTTTTCGGGATCAAATCCAACCTTCGTGGCGACGTGCATGTGCGATTGCGCGGCCTCGAGGGCGTAGCCGAATAGCGCTTCGCTTTTTCCGTATAGGGGTGCGGTGTCGATATAGTTGATTCCCAGGTCGTTCGCACGGCGGACGATCTCGACTGCGTTCTCGCGAGCGCGTTCGGGATCCGTTCCGCCGATGTACGCGCCCCCCAGACTGACCTCGCTGCCCCGCATGCCCGTATTACCGAACGGACGGTATTCCATGTTCCCTCCTTTCCAGGCTTCTCTGACCAAAAGATAGCCGAATGAATCCGGTCATGCAAGGCGTCGGGGGTCCATGCATTGACCGTGCGAAGGCGCCCGCGCGCCCGGTCGACGCGACGGATGGAAAGGTACGACTACACATTCGACCTCAAACAGGGTATATTCCCATATATTTGCGTTTTCGCGGCTCATCGACGGCCTCGCGCGCCGCACGGCGCTTCAGGGCACGAGAAAGGATCGTGGAAATGTACCCGCGCGTGGTTGCCCTTCTCCTTCTCTTCGCACCCTCTGCAACGCCCCTGTACGCAAACTCCGCGCCAATCCCTCCCGTATACCTCGACCTTAAAGATCTGCACCTGACCACCGTCCTGGTGGAGAACGGGCGGGCAGCCGCCACTATCGTGGTTCCCTCAAGCGGAATCTACGACACCGACGCGGTGCGAATCCAGCGGGCGATTCTCGCCCGGACCGGGGTGGAGGTACCGGTGGCGCGGGACGATTCACCTGCCGGGTCCGTGCCAATTTCGGAAAACCTGATTGTGCTCGGCAACAGGTCCACGAATCGCACCATTGCGGGGCTGTACGATCGCTATTACACACTGCTGGACCTGAAATATCCCGGACCTGACGGCTACGTTGTGCGGTCTCTCCACAATCCCTTCGGGAACGGGCGCAATGTGATTGCAGTCGGTGGGAGCGATGCCGCCGGCGTGGGTCTGGCGACCGATGTGCTTATTCGAAAGCTTGCCGGAGTTCCCGGCGGTGGAGCAGGCCTGTCGGTCGGCTGGCTGGTGGAAATCCGTCTTGGAAACGGGATGCAGGTACCGGAGAAGCTTCAGGATTTCGAGACCTGGGAGGCCTCCGCGGGTTACCGGTCCGTGGGGTATTTCGGCTGGAACAGCATCAGCAAGCATATGGCGATGTACTATATGACCGGTGAAGAACACCATGCGCGGGAGTTTCTGCGGCTGGCCTTTCCCGACGCGGAGGCGAAGGCCCGGATTGCGTCGATCGACGGTGAAAGGATCGAGAATAAAGATCAGCCCCTCAGCGGCCCGTACCATTACACCGCGCATATGTTGATCCTGTACTGGGATCTGATCGAGGAAAGCCCGGTCTTCACGGACGAACAGCGATTGAGGATCACCAACGCATTTGCGCAGCAGTTTTCGCATGACCCCTATGGCCAGAGCCGGACGGCCTTGATCGTACGAAACCTGGATATGGGCAGAGAGGCATATGACACGCCGCCCTCCGCAGTAGGTACCCGGCATCACCAATGGGCGGCCATCGCGCTCTACTGCCTCGGACGGTACTTTCAGAAGGATTACCCGCACCCGCTCTGGAAGCACTGCATGTGGGCGGCTGAATGGCAATTCTCTCCATTGCGTAACCACGCATGGGTGATGGGCGAAGCCGACAATCTGTATTGGTACAGTACGGGCATTGCCCCGATTTTCACGTATATGCTGATTTCGGGAGATCGGGCGGCGTTGCGGAACGGCGTTCTGGAGACGCTGCTGCGCGGGCAGGAGATGCTGATATCCGGCCGCGAACCGGACTGGGCTCTTCGTTACGCTTCCATCGGATATCTCCACAAAGCCGCGTATCTCATGGGAGACGGGCGATATCTGGAATACACGCGCCGGACCGGATTGGACCTGGACGGGTTCCGGCTGGGCCAGTCGTTCTGGCCGGAGCCGGACCTTGTTCCGGAGCAACCGACCGATCTTACCCTCAAATGGAGTATTCTCGAGTTGCCGGAGACCCTGTGGAAACGACGCGGGAGCGGGTTGCCGCTGTCGGACTCGTTTCAATTCGGGAGCTTTCGAAGCACAACCGACGCGACGGGCGATTTTATCCTGATCGACGGATTGAACGGGGCGTCCCGAAATCCCTACCACTCGTACGCGGTTCTGGAACTCCGCCTGGATGGGGAGACTGTACTCGAGGGGTACGGAAATCAGGTGCTGACCGGGGCGGACGGGCTGGTGGAGCCGCACAGCCCAATGGACGCGGCGCTTCGCTATCGGGATGTGTTGGGCCGGACGGCCGTGGCCGTCGCCGAGGTGTCCGATGCGGCATTCTGCAGTTGGCGTCGCGCCCTGGTACAACGCGTGGGCAGGTATGCGTTGTTTGTGGATCGACTGAAATTCCGGGTGGACAGCGCGAATCTCGAAGTGAGGACCGAATGGACGGGACAGGGACGATGGCGTTCGATTTCATCGGGTGGCGAGTCGTACATCGAGAGTGGCGGTACCCGTTTCGGGATCCGCGCCTCCGACCCGGTTGAGATTGTACTCAATAGAAGAACGGCATTCCTGGTGTGGACGGGCTCCGTTTCGTCCGGTGAGGAGCGCGCGTTCTTTTCGCTGATTGCCGGGAACGGCACGGCTGAAGCCCCGGTTGCGTGCCTGCGGCTCGGGCCGCAGGCGGCGGCACTGGGACTTCCCGAACCGGCCATTGTCGTCGGCGGAGAGTACGCCGGTATTCAGGGCGACATCGTTCTCCTGGCCAGCGACCACCTCTTCGGGAAAGATCTGAAATCCGCGGGGATGGAGGCGGTTCTTTTCGCATCGGATGCGCCGGTTGATCTGGACTGGGACTTCCGCACTGGATCCGCGGCGCTAACAACAAGAGACGAGACACACATCCGCGCGGCGTTCGCTGAACCGTCGGACGTCCGTCTGGATGGCGTTCCGCTGCCGCTGAGCTCCGTTTCCGATAGCGGCGCCGTGTTCCATGTACCGAAGGGCAGGCATGAATTGACAGGCGCGACACCAGATCCGATTGTGCTCTCCGAAACGGTCGATCGCCTCAGGGGGCTGTTGTCGCAGGCCCTGACGGCGCGCCGGCGGGATGCGGAGATTCATGTTACGCCGGCAGCGCCGGACGGCCCACCCACGCCTATGTTTCTGAGGTCACGGATCGGCGGTGCGGTGACGGACATGATCTCCTTCGAAGCCGAAGGCAAGACCTGGATCGGAGTCGCTGAGGACAGAGGGGTACATCTGCTGACATCGGATGGCCGGGAGGGTCGGTTTTTCGGTACGGACGGGCCGGTTCGGGTGCTTCGCTGGTGGGATGCTTTCCAGTTGCTGCTTGTCGGATGCAGGGACGAACAGGTTATTGCATTCGACCTGGAGGGAAGACGCCGGTGGACGTTTGTGTCCGAAATGGCCCCGGCGGTCTACCAGGCCGGGAAGACCTACTGGTTCAAGACCGCACCGGGTCACGAGGGGATCCACGGGTTGCATACGGGAATCTTTCGAAACGGACAGAGCCAGGCATTCGTGGGAAGCGCCTGTACGCTGGAGATCCTTAACGGCAGGGGTGAACTCGTGGAGCGGCTGCCGGTATTCTGGGGGCCCGGAACCCGGTTCGCACTGATCGAGAGTCCCAGGGGCGGCGTCGATCTCCTGATCGCGCGTCAGCCCACGGATTCGCATGCGCTCTCGCTGGTAAACAGCCGAACGAGCGACGTGATACGTGGCAGGTTTGCCGGGGTTCCGGCAGGCCACACGTATATTGGCGGATGGGCCTCGATGAGCCGGAAACACATCTTCTACGAAGATCTGGACGCAGACGGGACGAGAGAGGTGGTCAGCGAGATCAACGGCACGTGGAACAGGGTGAGCGTGTGGCGTGAGAACGGCGCACCTCTTTATAACGCGAATTTTGGACCGGGGAATCCGATCCCTGCACAGAATATTCGCGACCTGGACATCGGCGACCTGGACGGAGACGGGAAGAAGGAGATTCTTGCGGCGACGTCGAAGGGACTCGTGGTCGCGCTGGATGCGCGGTGCAACCGTGTGTGGACTCGCCGGCTTCCCAGCCCGCCCACCGTGCTGGCGTTTCTGCGCGCATATGACGCGTCCTGGGTCGTGACCGGCTGCGAGGACGGCAGCGTCGTCGTATTGGACGGATCCGGGGAGGTCCGGGGTCTGGGAAAGGTCTCGGGGAAGCCGACCCATATTCTGAGACTGGGAGACGGCGTGGTGGTCGGGACCGACCGGGGCGACGTGACGGGATGGAAGATCGGTGGTAGCTTCATGCGAGATGCACCGGCCGAGCCAGGGGAATATGCCCTGCATCAGAATTTCCCCAACCCCTTCAACATCGAGTGCCAGATCTCATACCAGCTGCCCGAGGCCGGTGAAATCTCGCTGATCGTCTACAATCTGCTGGGTCAACGGGTCCGTGTGCTGGCCGAGGGAAACCGGCAGGCCGGATATTACCAGGTCGCCTGGGACGGGAGGGATGACTCGGGGAGGGAAGTGTCCAGCGGCGTCTACTGCAGCCGTCTGGTGGTGAACGGCAGCGAGTTCACGGCGGTAAGGAAGATGGTGCTGATGAAATGATGTGCCGTCCGGAAATAAGCCCGCGGTTAATTCATACCAGGGCTCGATACCGTATCTTCTCCACTAACCGACCATGTAATTAATACTTGCCGTGAATAATCCCGTTCAAAAGCTCATTCGGATAGTACTCATAAACACAGGCATTGTTCCTGGTTAATTGAACATCGTTTATGATGCCCTTATTATATCTAACAGTAAAACCACATTTACTTAGACGAAATTCCTTCAGCATTTCGTATGCACCAGAATATAGTGTAAATTTCCTATCCAAAGTATAGCCCATCGTTTCACCTGCACACGAACCAAGAGATAAAACATACATACCGTAAATAAGACACCACACCGCCGACCCTTATAATAACCTAAATGCTTGAAAAGCCTTACAACATCTGCAACATTTCTATAACTTAATTTTGATAATATGGAATCAACAGGAATCGTCTTCAGCTCCGTTTCAGATCGACCCTTCCAATTATCATAACACCCTGGACCAACAGCATCAACCACAACAACACGTTTTTTGTCATCAAATGTAAATAAGACACCACACCGCCGACCCTTATAATAACCTAAATGCTTGAATCTGTATTCACGTTCTGGTGAATAAAAATAAGGAAAATCGCCATTAAAGATAATTTTCAACTCATCATACGACTTACCCATATATTGATCTAGTGTCATGTCCCAGAAATAGATTTACATAATCGTTCGATTTTCTGGAGGATGGATACTGCGGTGGCGGTCCAGACGAATGGCTTCGACGTCTTGTTGTAGTTGTCGGTGAAGGTTTGGATTCTGTCGATGAGTTCTCTCACGGATCTGAAGGAGCCCCGCCTGATGGCTTTCTGTGTGATGATATTGAACCAGATCTCGACTTGGTTGAGCCAGGATGCGTATGTGGGAGTAAAGTGAAGGTGGTATCTGGGTCTTTTTGAAAGCCATCGTTTCACCTTGGTGTGTTTGTGCGTACAATAGTTGTCGACGATTAAGTGTACATCGAGATCTTCAGGTATGTTTTGGTCGATGTGGTTGAGAAACTGTAAAAACTCCTGGTGGCGGTGCCTGCGCTTGCATTGCGTCAAAACCTCGCCTGAGGCAATGTCCAGGGCGGCGAACAACGTCGTGGTACCGTGGCGGACGTAATCGTGCGTCACGCCCTCCACGTATCCCAGCCCCATCGGCAAAAGCGGTTGGGTACGTTCCAACGCCTGCGTCTGGCTTTTCTCGTCGACACAAAGCACCATCGCACAATCGGGTGGGTCCAGATACAGTCCGACGATGTCGTGCACTTTTTCAGTGAAGAAGGGATCGTTGGATAGCTTGAAGTGCTTCTGCCGGTGTGGCGCAATCCCCAATGTGGACCAGATACGTTGCACCTCGGATTTGGATATCTTCGTTTCGACAGCGATGGATCGACACGTCCATTGGGTGCTGCCATCTTCGGGTTTTGTGGTGAGCGTCTTCCAGCGCTGTGATCTCCTCGGCCTCGACGGTGCGTGGTCTGCCCGAACGGCGTTCATCGTACAGACCCATTAATCTGCTGGAGAAAGCGGTTACGCCAGGTGACGACACTCGCTGGCTCAGCCCGACTTTTTCGGCAATCACACGGTTACTGAGACCTTCGACGCTCATCAAGATGATATTGGCGCGTCGCACGAGACCATGCGACAACGTACGAGACCGTGAAAGTGACGTCAGTTCGGACCTCAGCACTCAACACAATCGGCTTTCGAGGGCGACCACGTCCCATGGCTCTCTCCTTTATTGAAAGGTGCAAAAATGTTTAGAGAGAACATAGGACAACTTCAAGAATTAACCAGGTGGGACATAACACTAGAAAGCGGTTACGCCAGGTGACGACACTCTGCTGGCTCAGCCCGACTTTTTCGGCAATCACACGGTTACTGAGACCTTCGACGCTCATCAAGATGATATTGGCGCGTCGCACGAGACCATGCGACAACGTACGAGACCGTGAAAGTGACGTCAGTTCCTCACGGACCTCAGCACTCAACACAATCGGCTTTCGAGGGCGACCACGTCCCATGGCTCTCTCCTTTATTGAAAGGTGCAAAAATGTTTAGAGAGAACATAGGACAACTTCAAGAATTAACCAGGTTATTTTAGGGACATAACACTAGATTCTTCCCGATGGTATCGCAGTGAGCGGAAGTCGGCATCAATAGCAGTAAAATTAACATATTTGTGATCATCCTTTACTATTTAATGAGGGGAATTATTCTTTGAAAATGCCTGAATAATTCTTGTTCAGTTTGAATAGACGATGCATCAACCTTGGGCAACCAATCCTTACTAAGCAAAAATTCATTCTCATCCTTCAATACATCGATACCACGTATACTGGACCCTTCTATAAACTCAGAATTAAGAATTATATCGCCGTCACTCTATATATGTACGATTGTTCCAAATGGTCTGATTTGGTTATCGTCAAAAACCAATTCAAAGAAAATAGCAACATAAACAGTGGATGTTTCTGAAGGTCTGTAAAGTATCGTATACTTCTCTATTCCAGGCGTATATCCCGCTAACGCCGAACCTCCTTTATTTGTAATTCCATAAGCCAAGGGCACTATATCAGCCATTTCTCGACTCGGTAATCGCGTTTCTCCTATAATGAAATAATACTGTCGATCCTGACCATCAAAACGCCAGAAACCCAATAACTCTTTAGCCATGGCCGCCCACTTCACTTCTTCTGGCGGTGGGACAGTCTTACCAAAATTCTGTGCAAATATAACAAAATCGGCAAAGTCTACTGTACCATCTAAATTTAAATCTCCAGGAATAGGTTCAATTTCCTCCGCCAAGATACAATTGGGCAAACTCACCAGCCCAATAATTAGGCAAAAAAGATAAATTTTCATAGACCTATCCTCCTTGTATCACCAAACATATCCCTCATCATATTTATTATTAAGAATCGCTTGTGCTTCCCTACGCGCCGTCTCGTGAGGATCTTCCTTACTCAATTGTGTTGGCTTCTTTGTATTTATCTACCCGTGGGTGAACGATGGGGGAAAGAGGGGTAAGTAAGTATGGGGGTGCCTTTAAAACGCTATCTCTTTTTGGGAATGTACAGGTCGGTCGCGGTACCCAGGTGGATCTCGGCGGCGATGCCCAGGGATTCGGATAGGGAAGGGTGAGGATGAATCGTGTGCGCCAGGTCTTCGGCGACCGCGGCCATTTCAACGCCGAGGACGGCTTCGGCGAGGAGTTCCCCGGCATTGGGGCCGAGATTTGTCTATACATCAGTTATGCTTACCTTCGATTCGCCCTCGTCTCGATTTCGGCGCATCTGTCCACTATGGCCTCGAATCGCTCTTCGTCTTCAAGCAACATCCCATCGCTGAGCATCTTTCCGTAGTCGTCAGCCAGCGCCTCATATGCCAGTCCATGCGGCACCAACTGCAATGCACCAGATACCGCAGCCTCGTAGTCGATCCAACTCCCTGCGGCGTCCTTCTCGCGGAAGAACATCGCCTTGTGTCGTGCTACCGACATTGCCAGGGCTCGGTCGACGAGCGACCTTTCGACGAAACCCGCGTCGTCCAGGTGGAAGAGGTCATGCCAGTGCCGGGAGAGCCGCTCACCTCGGCTTCGTTGTTGGCGGCAAAAAACGTGTACGGCTGTGGCCTTCTCCCAGAAGGTACGCTCAGGCAACATGACAAGAGTATGGGTCGAGGGGAATGCGACTTCCGATACATATGGCGCCGCATCGCACGTTATAGGACGTTCTTCGCGAGGCTCCCCGGTGGAACGCCCCCCAAACTCCACCGACACCTCCGGGCTTACGAATCCGTAATCTGGGAACAGGGGCTCATAACTGACGAATATCCGGTCTCCGTCGGCACGTATCCGTGCGGAAAGGCCGGACTCAAACAGGTTAGACTCAATGTTGGGCCGCGCATGATTTTCCACCCACTCGGCCAAGCGCCGTCTAATTTCCCGCGTCCACTTCCGTTCCTGACTGCGCGTGGATGGCAGTGCATCTTCCCCATAGCCTTCCACGAGGTCGGCAGCGATGGCTCGGATGCCATAGGTGATGTCAAGGTCTTCCGAGAATCGACGGATGGCATGATACGCCTTGGCCAGAGAGGTGCCTCCCTTGAAGGTCAGGTCTCTACCGTAAGGACTCTCCATCAGGGCGCGTAACGTATGCACTACCCATATGTCCTTCTCCAGGAGATGGGTACTCCTCCCACTGAGGCTGGCGGCCACGTTCAGGGCATCCCGCCGGTCGTCCGGGGAGAGGGATTGAAACGGTGTGTCAGCCATTGGCAACCATTGCGCTCACGGGTTCTGCCATCCATGCCGGCATTACAGCACGCGATGCGGCCAACTCCCTAAGGTCTTCGGCTGAGAGCTTGCGCCCAATCACGCCTAAGCCCGCCTCAACTTCGTCCGGACCCAGCCATGACAGGGCGCGAACCACCTCGCCGGCGGGTCGGTGCGGCGCTGCCAGCTGCCAACGCGGAGCATGGCGCAGTTCCACTGCCAACTTACCCAGGTACAGCCTGCGACCAGGGCCCGAGGTCAGATAAACCGGCCGCACCGGCACCTGTGTGGTGAGTCCAAGGGCGTTCGCCGCTGCGCCCCCACAGGGCACAATCGTCTCACCCCAGAGGGCGGACAGCGATGCGATCACTTTCTCAACGGCAGGCGGACGAGGACCGAATCGGGTCTGAATCGGCCGGACATAGACGCCCTGGCAGACCCGCAGAAGTTCCCCTTTGCGGGCAAGTCGGGACAACGCCTGGTCGATTGCCGCGCGGGTTCCCAAGTGAAGAAGAGCACTTGGGGACAGCAGTGCGCCTTCCGGTGACTCGGCGGCGAGTCTCGTAATCCGTTTCGGCAGGCTGGACATGATCCACCTCTTGAATGTCAGAAATATATCATATACACTGACATTTGGCAATGAAACTCCTGAGGACCGAAGAGTTGAATCGCCTCAGGCACTGGGTACGCGGCTTTTGGAATTGAGATCCAGATTAGAGTGAGAGCGCGAGAGCCATGAAACAAGGTGAAGAGGAGCATTCTAGGGGAGTGAAGACGGCGTTCCGACCCGCCTGCAGCGCAGGCGCTACGCAGGTAGGAGCCGCGGATTGCCAGGCAGTTGGATGTATCGCGTCAGACGGTGTATAATCACCTGAACCGTTTTCCGATCTCATGGTGTCTTCGTGTGTTTGTGTGAGATTATGGCCTCCACCTGCCAAGGTCCGGGCGCGTTTCCCGGACGGAGGTTCGCCTTCCGCCATCCCGCTGAAACGCTATCGCTTCTTCGGGATGTAGAGGTCGGTCGCGGTACCCAGGTGGATTTCCGCGGCGATGCCCAGGGATTCGGAGAGCGAAGGGTGGGGGTGGATCGTGTGCGCCAGATCTTCGGCGACAGCGGCCATTTCGACGCCAAGGACGGCTTCGGCGATGAGTTCCCCGGCGTTCGGGCCGACGATCCCTGCCCCCAGGATTCGGCTGGTCTGAGGGTCGACAATCAGTTTGGTGAGACCCTCGGTACGGCCCAGGGTTGCAGCCCGGCCCGAGGCGGCCCAGGGATAACGGGCGATTTTGACGGGGAGATCCTGCTCCCGCGCCTGGGTTTCGGTTAGTCCGCACCAGGCGATTTCAGGATCCGTGTAAACAACGGAGGGGACAATGCTGTCGAAGCCCGCGGGTTGCCCGGCGATGACTTCGGCGGCAACTTTCCCCTGGTGTGCGGCTTTGTGCGCGAGCCCGGGGCCATCGACCACGTCGCCAACGGCAAAGATGCGGCTGTCGGCCGTACGCATGTGTCCGTCGACGACGATGAAGCCGGGATCCGAGAGCCCGACCCGCGTATTCTCTAACCCCAGGTTTTCGGTGTTGGGTAGCCGGCCCGCCGAGAGCAGGATGTTGTCGAAGGTCTGTGACCGCCCCTGGTAATCCCCTTCGAAACTCGCGGATATACCATTCCCGTTTGTTTCCAGGGCGGCGACGGCGGTGTTGAGGTGGATGCCGTCGAAAATGCCTTCCAGGCGTTTTTGCAGGGGTTTGACCAGGTCACGGTCCACACCGGGCAAGAGACCGCCGGTGATTTCGACGAGCGTCACCTGGCTTCCGAGTTGGGCGTAGACGGTGCTCAGTTCCAGGCCGATGATGCCGCCCCCGACAGCCAGCAGACGATTGGGAATGTTCTCCACTTCAAGCGCCTTATTCGAATCCAGGATTTTCGGGCTGTCAATGTCGAAAACCGGGGGCACGGCGGGCCGGGACCCCGTGGCGACGATGGCATGGACGAAATCGATTTGAGAGACGTCGTCACGCCCGGAGATACGAACCCGATCGGAAGATTCAAAGACGGCACGGCCGCGGACCCGCGTGACTCTGCGGCGCTTGCAAAGGACATCGAGGCCGCGTGAGAACTTCGTGAGAATTCCGTCTTTCCACTTCCGCATTTTGTCCAGATCGATTTCCGGTTCGGAGAACGTCAATCCACACGCCGCCGCTTCACGGGATTCGGAAATCAGGCTGGCAACGTGAAGCAGGGCCTTGGAGGGGATGCAACCCCGGAGCAGGCATGTGCCCCCGAGGCGGTCGTCCGCTTCTACCAGAGTGACAGGGATGCCCAGGTCCGCAGATCTGAAGGCGGCGGCGTAACCGCCCGGCCCCCCGCCGATAACAAGGAGGTCGGTCTTATGGGTGTCTACCGGCATGGTTGCTCCGGATTGGTGAACACGCGAGGCTGCCTGCCTGCTGCAGGCAGGCAGCGTGGTCCTAAGGGCTTTCGATCGCCGGCTATCCCCCGAGGAGCATGCGTTCCGGGTTTTCGAGGGATTCAACCAGATGACTGGTAAATCGCGTGCCGTCGGCGCCATCGACGACGCGGTGGTCGTACGACAGGCAGATTGGCATGATGAGACGGGATTCGATTCGCCCATCATGGACGACCGGTTCCGGTCGGGACCGCCCCATGCCGAGTATGGCGACTTCGGGGAAGTTGACGATGGGAGTGAAGGAAGTACCGCCGATGCTGCCCAGGTTGGTGACGGTAAAGGTGCCGCCCTGAAGCTCTTCGAGTTCGGCTCTGCCCTCCCGCGTCCGGCGGGCGAGGTCGTCGAGTTGAACGGCCAGTTCGAAGATGTCTTTTCGGTCCACGTCGTGGATAACCGGCACGATCAGGCCCCTCTCCGTATCAACGGCCACGCCGATGTGGTAGTAGTGCTTAATGATGAGCTGTCCGGCGGCCATGTCCAGGCTGGCGTTGAACTGCGGAAAGGCTTTCAATGCGCTGACGACGGCTTTCAGGACAAACGGCGTGGGTGTGAGCCTGCCGCCCCGGGCTTCGGTGCCGGCCTTGTGCCGCCGGCGGAAAGCCTCCAGGTCCGTCACGTCGGCCCGATCGAACTGCGTGACGTGCGGGACATGCGCCCAGGCCGTGCCGACGTTCTGCGCAATGGTTCTACGGACCCCGGGCAGTTGCTGTCGTTCGACACGGCCCCACCGGCTGAAGTCGGGCAGATCGGGCGCGACGACAGGTCCGGCTGACGCCGCCTCGTTCAGAGAGGACTGTACGTAGCTCTTCACGTCGTCTCGGGTAATCCGTCCGCCGGCGCCGCTGCCGGGAACCTGGCGCAGATCGACGCCTAGTTCGCGCGCGAATCGACGCACGGAGGGCGCGGCCGGCACCGTGCCCTGTGCAGTTTCCGGGGCCATGGGCGTCTTTTCGGTCGTGTCCGCGTCCACCGGACCGGGCGGCGCCCGCCGTTCCACCGGCGGATCCGGCGGTGGCGGCTGGACCTCTTCATCCAGCGCGTGTGATTCCTGCAAGGGCTGCCGCGCGTCCGCTGTCTGTGCAGCTTCCACGGTGATGAGTACGGTGCCGGGTGAGATACTGTCGCCATTCGTGACCTTGACCGAAGCGACAGTTCCGGCAATTGAAGATGGGACTTCAACCAGCGCTTTGTCGGTTTCCAGTTCGATGACGGGCTGATCGACCTCGATTGAATCACCTTCCGAGACCATGATACGCACCACGTCGCCCTGATCGATACCCTCACCCAGGTCCGGAAGTCTGAATTCCTCAGCCACGGTTCCTCCTTTGCGGGTGCCGCGAACGCTCGCTATTTTCCGTAACTTAACGTTGGACCGGCCGCGACCGGATTGACTTTATCGGGGTCGACGCCGAGGTCCTCTATGGCCCTTGCAACCTGGTCTCTCCGGATCCCGCCCTGGTTCGATAGGGCGTAGAGCGCGGCGACGGCGATGGATTCGGCATCGACCTCAAAGTGCCGGCGAAGCGCTTCCCTGGTATCGCTTCTTCCAAAGCCGTCGGTACCCAGGGCAACCAGATCCTGTGCCACCCAGGGTCGGATCATGTCGGGCAGGATTTTCATATAGTCGGAAGCCGCCACGACTGGGCCGCGGGCGGTTTCGAGTACGCGGGTGATGTAGGGCTTGCGTGCGGGTTTTGAGGGGTGCAGCCGGTTCCAACGTTCGGTTTCGAGGGCGTCCTTACGCAGTTCCTTGTAACTGGTGACGCTCCAGACCTGCGCGGAAACACCGTATTTCTCGGCCAGAATTTCCCCGGCGCGAAGGGCTTCCCTCAGGATGGCGCCGCTGCCGAAAAGCTGAACGTGATGCGTTGCGTTTTCCAGGGAGTCTGGCTTGAGTTTGTAGATACCTTTGATGATGCCTTCCTCGGCGCCCTCCGGCATGGCCGGCATGTCGTAGGGCTCGTTTCCTAGCGTCAGATAATAAAAGATATCTTCCTGCTCCCCGTACATGCGCCGGATACCGTCCTGAATGATGACCGCGATTTCGTAAGCATAGGCGGGGTCGTAAGTGAGTAGATTGGGGACGGTGCTGGCCAGTACGTGGCTGTGACCGTCCTGGTGTTGAAGGCCTTCTCCGTTCAACGTCGTTCGGCCGGCCGTACCCCCCAGGAGGAAACCCTTGCACCGCATATCCGCGGCGGCCCAGATCAGGTCGCCGATGCGCTGAAATCCGAACATGGAGTAGTAGATGAAAAACGGGATGGTGTTCACACCACAGGTGGCATAGGCCGTACCCGCGGCGATGAAGGAGCACATGGAACCGGCTTCGTTGATGCCTTCTTCCAGGATCTGACCTTCCCTGACTTCCCGGTAATACAATAGTGTATCGGCGTCTACCGGTTCGTAGAGCTGCCCGACGTGGGAGTAGATTCCGCATTGTCGAAAGAGCGGTTCCATGCCGAACGTACGGGCTTCGTCCGGGATGATCGGCACGATGAGTTTGCCGATTTCGGGATCGCGCAGGAGCTTGGAGAACATCCGGACGAAGGCCATCGTCGTGGAGGCCTGCCGGCCCTGCGTGCCCTTCAGAAATTCGTCGAAAACGTCCAGCGCGGGAACGGCGAGAGGTCTTGTATTGACCTGCCGGCAGGGCAGATAGCCGCCCAGTTCCTCCCGGCGTCGTTTCATATATTCAATTTCCGGGCTGTCGTCGGGAGGCCGGTAAAAGGGAGCGGCGGCCACTTCGTCGTCCGAGATAGGGATTCCGAAGCGGGATCGGAATTCCCGCAGTTCGTCTTCGTTCAGTTTCTTCTGCTGGTGAGAGACGTTCCGGCCTTCACCGGATTCGCCTACCCCGTAGCCCTTGATCGTTTTTGCCAGGATTACGGTGGGCGAGCCCCTGTGCTCCACGGCCGACTTGTAGGCCGCGTAGACTTTTTCGGGGTCGTGCCCGCCTCGTCGCATTTTCTGCAACTGTTCGTCGGAAAGGTGGTCGACCATTCCGGGCAGTTTGGGGTGGGCGCCAAAGAAATCTCTGCGGATGTAGTCGCCCGATTCAACGGTATATTTCTGGTATTGGCCGTCCACCACGTCGTTCATGCGCTGGGCGAGTATGCCCTCGTGGTCCCGGGCCAGCAACGGATCCCAGTCGTCGCCCCAGATTACTTTAATGGCGTTCCAGCCGGCGCCGCGGAATGCGGCTTCCAATTCCTGAATCACCTTGCCGTTGCCCCGTACCGGGCCGTCCAGCCGCTGGAGATTACAGTTGATCACGAAGATAAGGTTGTCCAGCTTCTCCCTGGAGGCCAGGGTGATTGCGCCAAGGGATTCGGGCTCGTCGGTTTCGCCGTCGCCCATAAAGACCCACACGTGGGAAGCGGAGGTGTCTTTGAGGCCTCGATCCTCCAGGTAGCGGTTGAACCGCGCGTGATAGATGCCCATAATGGGCGCCAGGCCCATGGACACCGTCGGGTATTCCCAGAAGTCGGGCATCAGCCAAGGGTGCGGATAGGAGGACAGCCCGCCGGGATGCCGGAGGTCCCTGCGGAAGTTCTCCAGGGCCTGTTCGTCGATCCTGCCTTCAAGGAAAGCACGGGCGTATACACCCGGCGCGGCGTGACCCTGGAAATACACCTGGTCGCCCACGAAGCCGTTGCTCCGGCCGTGAAAGAAGTGGTCGAAACCCACCTCGAGCAGAGTGGCCGCGGACGCATAGGTGGAGATGTGGCCGCCAATGCCGTCGTATTCGCGGTTGGCGCGCACCACCATGGCCATGGCGTTCCAGCGAATGATGCTCTTGATGCGGCGTTCGATTTCCCTGTTGCCCGGGTAGGGGTGCTGCTGATCCGCCGGAATGGTGTTGACATAGGGCGTATTCGCACTGAAGGGGATGACGACGTCCGCGCGGTGCGCCCATTCCTCGATTTTCTTGAACAGGAAGCGCACCCGGTTCGGTCCGTAGTTTTCCAGGGCATAGTCGAGCGATTCGATCCAGTCCTGGGTTTCGGCGGGGTCGACGTCTCGGGAGGGGATTCGGACGACTTTATCAGACATTAACGGCCTCGTAATGATTCGCCGTGCACGTGCTTGTCGCTGACGCACACGTGGCAAGATCGAACCGGGTTATCCCAACCTGTCCGGACGCGGCAAGGTTCAACGCGTTGTCAGGCTCCGACCGGACGCACCAGGAATTTCAAAACCAGCTTTGTTCGGGTTGATCGATGTCACATCGGCTTCTGAATTTACCGGTAGACAGCTGAAAAGTCAACCATGTTGCCCTTTCATGCAGGTTGAGCGGACGATGAAGAAAAAAGCCCCGGGAGGCACACCTCCAGGGGCTTTTCGTGCGTCAACCTATGGCGATGTTTACAGCGTGTCTTCAGATGATGCCGGCCATCTCCTGGAGCATGCGCCAGTTCTTGCAGGCGATCTTCCTGGGCGGCCATAAGGGTTTCGGAAGGATTTCCGTCTCTGTTGAATTGCTTGGCGAAACGACCTTCCGTCCGGGCGAAAGTAACAAAGTCGACGGTTTCGCCCGTTTTGCGGATGGTATACCAATCGTCCTTGACGGCCGGGTTGCCCTTAAGGTCCAGCCGTTCCTTGATGCGTTCCCCGTTGCGTGGATCGTAGATGAAGATGGGGAAGGCCCGGGATTCCATGGCCAGTTTGGCCTGGTGCCCGGCCAGGTGGTCTCCCACGCCGTGTACGGACATTTTGGTGTTCTGGCCCATATAACTCGAGGTGGACGCCTGGCCGCCGGTGTTGGAGTAGACCTGGGTGTCCAGGACCAGGACGTTGATATCCATGCCGGACATGAGCATGCGCGAGAGTGCCTGGAAGCCGATATCGAGCATGGCCCCGTCTCCGCCGATCACCCAGATCTTCTTATCGTGCCAGCCTATCTGGTTCCAGCGGGCACGCATCCCCATGGCATCGGTGGGTCCGTTTTCAAAAAGGGAGTTGGTCCACGGAATCGTATACGGGTTGTACGGATAGGTGGAGGTGTAGACGGTGTTACAACCTGTGGAGGCCACGAGGCCCAGGTTTTCGGGGCCGTGCAGATAACCCGTGGAGGCCGGCATCATGCGCAGGGCCGTGGCTTCTCCGCAGTCCATGCAGCCAACGCAGTTCTCCTGGATGAACTCCGGGATCTCGGGGGCGATGTAGCTGAAGTCGCGGTGGGCGCCGGTACCCGGACCCACGAGGCTGCGGGCAATGCCTACATCGGCGGGCAGCCCCTGTTCGGCGATGCCTGTATTGTACCCCGCCACAACCCGCCCGTTGAAGTCTTCGATATCCAGCAGGGTATGCAGGTTGAGCGGCGAGGAGGAGATCGGCTCCTCGTCCATATCCTGCAATGAACTGACGCTCAGCAGTGTGGCGGGCTCGTTTTTTCCATTGGTCGACATGGTTTTTACTCCCGATTCGGCTTGAACGTTCGGAATGAGCGTGATCGTTGCGGGTTTGGAACGTGGCACCTTGATGCCGATGCGCAACTAAGAAGCGACAACAGGAGGCACTACGCCGTTGGAGAAATCGGAACGACCGGTCAGCATCCGACCAAGACCAGGCCCGCCGGAAGTTCGTCCGTTTCCTGGTCGATTGTGCTTTCGATCAGTTCCCGTGGGACTTCGAATACCTCCCGGTAACCTCTCATGATGGCATTCATGTTGGCGTCCACGACCCCCTTGCCCTTATTGCCCCAGTATTTGTTGACCGCGCTTTCGACATTGACAAACAACTCGTCTTCCGTGAGATTCAGATCCTTCTGAAAGGGGGTGTGTTTCAGAAAGATTCCCAGAAGAACAATACCCTGGAAACGCTGCATCAGATCCGGCGACGGCGCTTCTTCCAGGGCAATTTTAACGGCATTCAGGGCGAGAGGCTTGATTTGTCTGGTTCGGAACGTCCTTTTCGCCCAACCCGGAATGTTGTCCCATGCTTTTTCCGCCACGGTGTGGGGACTCTGGATGAAGACCATGCCGCCGTCGACAACGCCTGCCAGCGGATTGGCGGTATTGAAGGCGTTGACGTCGTTGAGCGGCACGAAGTCGACTACTTCCAGCTCCGAGTGGGTCTGGATGTGTTCGTTGGCGGCGGTGAGATAGTATGTGGTGGGCAGGCCCTTCTTTTCCGATCCGTATTTCGGGTAGGCCTGGACGTGAAGACCCAGGTTCGCCAGCAACGTGGCGATGACTTTATTGGTGGTAACGGATCCGTACCCGCCCACCGAGTGCCCGCGCATCGCGAAGGCGCCGATTTCCCGCGTGCCGGGATCGGGCCGCCTCTGAAGGGCCAGTTGCGTGTTCGATATTGAGGACGAAAAGTTCCTTCTGCCTGGGTGCGGCCGCCTGCATATTTCTGACTGTGGCAATGAAGTCGCCCGGCCGGACGTCCCGGCTTCCCAGGCCGGCCATCCCCGAGAGAATTTTGGGAAGGCGATCGATTCCGGGATAACCCCTGGCGCCGCTGGCGGCATCGGCAAAGGCGGCCTTGATTTCGGCGGTCAGCGGATTGGACTGCGCAAGCGGGTTGTCCATTCGTTCCACAACGGAAATGGCCTTTGCTCCTTTGAGCGCCTCCACAATTTCGACGCCCGGGAACGGGCGGAATGAGGTGACGTGAAGGGCGCCCACTTTCAGACCCTCGGTATCCCACAACCAGTCGACAGCGGTTTGGGCGGTCTCGAGCATGCTGCCCATGCCCACGATGATGTATTCGGCGTCTTCAAGGCGGTATCCGTCGATCAATCCGTAACGCCTTCCGGTCATCCTGTAGAATTCGTGCATGGATTCCTGCAGGTCGTCGGGCACGCGATCGTAGAAATATCGCTGGGCGATCTTGCCCTTCGTGTAGCTGTCCTGGTTCTGCACCACGCCGCTCATCATCGGATTGTCGGTATCCATCAGATTCTGGATCTTATCTTCCGGGCGTCCCACGAAAAGCTTCATCAGTTCCGGTTCGATGGCCCTGACGTTCTGGACCGTGTGGGTTGTGAGAAACCCGTCCTGGACAACCATGAACGGTGTCTGAGAGGCCTCCGCGGCGCGGCGCGCGATAAGCGTGATATCCATGACCTCCTGGGTGTTTCGGGCGAATACGATGCCCCAGCCGCAGTCGGCCACGGCCATCACGTCGTCGTGGCCCGCGTGAACGTTGAGCGATTGTGAGGTGAGCGCGCGCGCCGATATGGAAGACGGCGGGAAGGCGTTTGCCCGAGATCGTGTAGAGCACCCTTTTCATCAGTACGAGGCCCTGCCCGGAGGTGAAGTTGGTGACCCTTCCGCCGGTCACTGCAAATCCTTCGGCCGCTGAAGCCGAACTGTGTTCGGACTCCGGCTCTATGAAGACCAGGGTATCGCCCCACAGGTTGACCCCGCCGTTGGACACCACCGCACTGTATTTCTCGCCCAGAATCGAGGAAGACGTAATGGGATAGGCGCATGCGCCCTGGCTGATGTGTTTTTCTACCCAGATTGCGGCATCGCCTCCGTCGCCCACGTCGGGGATGCCGGGAAACGGAAATTCATCGGCCTGTCCGGCAAACTGTATTTTGGCGCTTTCCGCGGCCCCTCCATATTTACCTTGGCTAAAAGGTCTTTCCAGGAATCACGGGCACGAACGAAACGCGGAGGCAAACGATGCCTGAACTCAGGTGCGACGGAGGAGATCCCTCGCGCGCGCTTGCGTATTTCCGGGAACACCGTGCGAATATGCGCGTGTTGCGCCGGGTGTTTGTGGGTCCGGAAGGCACGACTGTAAAGGACATCAACGGCGAAGAGATGTTTCTGGAAGGGCTTACATTGGGTCAACCCCAACTGGAGTCGCTGCTGAAACTGGCCGGAGCCTCCTATAATCCGTCGACGCTGCACGACGCGCCGCGCGGCCGAAGTCCGATCAAGGCATTCGAGATTGTGAAACAGGACCCGTGGGGTCACGATCGGGTCTTGTAGGAGCGATTCCTTCGCCTTTCCCGGCGACTTGGTCCCGGCCGCGCCAACGCCGGTAGGCGTCCAGCCACGCCAGTTGGCGGTTATCAGGGAAGGGCGCGATGGAATTATGCAGGTCGCCGATGCCGCCGAAAGACATCAGGACGGTATCGTTAACCTGGAGGCCATTGGGAAGGTCGGCTTCCGAAAAAACAATAGGTGTGCCCCAGTAAAGCAGTTGCAGGGTCTTTCCTCGTAGGGGCAGACGACTGAAAAGAGACCGCTCCAGGTGGAAGAGCCGGTCAGGCATATTGAGATGGCTCTGGCCGGTGTGTCCCGCCTTGTGGGCGATGCGTTCGTTATCTCTCAGGACTTCGCAGGATACGGCGACGCTGGTGTCGTCGAATTCGGAGTCCGTGACCAGAACCGGCCCCAGGCTGGCGCAGCCTCCGTGCCAATTCTTGGCCTGGGGAAGATTCAGCGGATTTTCGGCTTCAATGCCATTGTCGGTGTAGTCATTGCCGCCGGTAAAGCCCAGACGCCTGATCTGACCGCGGGTGTCCAGTCCGTAAAGGGTGACCAGTTCTGTTTCGGGCACGAGGCGGCGGGTGCTTTCCGGCCTTGCGATATGCCCGCGATGTCCGGCCAGCTCGTCCGCTTCGGTCTTCGCGAAGAGTTCGGGAATCCCGCCGCGCGCGCATTCGCGGTATTTCTGATCGTACACATTGACGGATCCGCCGGTGGCCTCTTTCGCTTCGGTTTCACGCAGCCTGGCGCTGTCTGCATGGGTGACGCCGGCTAGCCAGATCCGCAATCGGTGGGGTTGTCCGGGCGGCGGCGTGACGGGAGCGATCAGGTGCGGCCGGCGTGCGGGTGGCCCATTGTTCATGAGTTCCGGCAGGCTGTAGGAACGTGCTTTGGCAGTGTCGATGTCACCGACCACCCGATCCAACCCCATGCTGTCGCCCCCGTGGGTAAAGTAGAGGTCGTAGACCGAGGCGGGGTAGGGCTCGCACGCCGTGAGGTCCAGGACCATGTCACTTTCGACGAGGCCGAGACGCGCGGGGCCCGGGGCGGATGGATCGCGGAATTGCAGGAGTCGCACGGCTCACTCCTCCCTGGTTGATTTGTGATAGTGCACGAATATAAGGTTCATTGGAAGCAGGGCTTTCGTTGCTCTTCCCATTATAGGGTTCTATTACGGTCTGACCGGGCAATTCTCGCTCGTGGCACCGACTAAAGAAATTCGTTTGCTTTTACACATAAGAGTGTGTAAAATTACGTGTAAATAGGAGGTGTATCATGGCAACCAATCTTGCGCTTGACGACGCGTTGATCGAGGAAGCCCGTCGGATCGGAGGGCACAGAACGAAAAAGGCTGTTGTCACTGAGGCCCTGGAAGAGTATGTTCAGCGCCGCAGGCAGCTGCGGATACTGGACCTGTTCAATACGATCGACTACGACACGGATTTCGACTACAAGATACAACGGAAACGGCAATGAAGGTACTGGTTGATACGAGCGTCTGGTCGTTATCGCTGCGGCGCAAGGTCGTTTCCGAACACCCTGTCGTTGAGGAGTTCGGGGAACTGGTCCGTGAACTTCGAGTGCAACTGATCGGGCCGGTTCGCCAGGAGGTCCTTTCCGGAATCCGTTCGCAGGATCAATTCGAGAGACTTCGAAGTCGTCTACGGGCGTTTCCGGATCTGCCGCTTGAGGCGCCGGATTCTGAATGCGCTGCCGATTTTTTCAACCGGAGCCGAAGCCGGGGTGTTTACGGGTCCAGCACGGACTTTCTGATTTGCGCGGTATCCCATCGGTACGGGATGCCGATCCTGACCACAGACGGCGATTTTCAGCGTTTCAGGGAATATCTGCCGATCGCGCTTTACGGACCGCGGTCTGAAGCAGGGGCGTAAGACGATGCTGATGCAAGATGAGATGGCCGGGCTTGGACGGCGGTTTCTCGCGTTGGTGATTGACATGCTGATGCTGAAGCTGCTGGATCTTCCGCTTTCCCGCGCATTGAGAGAGGTCACGCCCTCGCCAATTGCGGCGCTGGTTCTGGAGTACGGGATCACGCTGGTCTATTGTACCGTTTTTCTTGTACGCAGAGGACAGACGCCGGGTAAGATTATGTTGAGCCTGAGGGTTATTTCCGTGGTTGGCGGCGGAATAGGGCAAGCCCGGGCTTTTGTCCGTTCCACCGTGAAGTGGACGCCTGTTTTCGTGTTTCTAATTGCCCTTTCTGCCCTCAACCCGTATACGGAACCTCATCAGGTGGCGCTGGGTGCCGAACGCGTCCTGACGCCGCCGGAGGATCTGGATGCCGGAAGCCTGCATGTCTGGTCGATCGTCTTTTATTCGGGCTGGCTGCTGGGTTTTGTGCTCGTCTGGATCACGCGCCGTCACACGGACCGGCAGGCGCTTCACGATCGCGTGGCCGGCACCCTGGTGATGCGTTTGGGATAATCGACCGGATCGCGGATCCGTACGGGCCGCCTAAGGAACGGACTTCGCTCCGATCGATTGGGAACGCGAGGCAGGAAGCGCAAACACGGCTATGGGATCAGGCCTGATCCGGGTGCTTTGTCCCGCGCGGTGCCCCTATTGCCGGCGTCGGAGCGATGCAATCCGGAAGATGCTGTCCCGATTAATGATCAGGCCGGCGTTCAGGTCTTTGACCGTCATGTGGAGCGAATAGCGACCCGGATTCGCCTGTCCCAGGTCCAGTTCCACAAAATCCGAGACCCAGTATTCGGTGCCGACCTGCTCATATCGCACCTCGATGGCTTCGCCGTCTTTCCGGATTCTGGGCAGAAAGGTTCTGGGTGATTTGTCGCTTGTGGACTTGGAGATGACCTCAAACGTCACTTCGTAACGGGTGTTTCCGAAGGCATCCTTTTCCAGGTTATAGACTTCGAAGTAGACAAAGACGGAGTTGCCAACGTAGAAGGTGCGGGACGGCGCCGGAAGGATATCCCAACCTTGACGCACGAATTTCGGATTGGATCCTTCTCTGGCCTCCTCCACGTTCTGAGCGATCTGGATGTCGCTCATCATGAGTTCGTCGCCGCTATAGTCGGGCAGTTCCAGGGTCTGCTGGTAGACCTGGAGCATGTCCGTTTTCTTTCGCCAGGCCTCCACCGCAAGCTGGTATACGCCTGGTGCGGCGGCCATGTCAACGCGGTCGAGTGCCAGCAGGCTCCGGCCCAGGTTGGCGTCCGTAACCGGCACTGCGAGGTCGTCGCTGCGTTTGTGGAGTCGGCCCTTGCGGCTGTCGACAAGCGCAACGCGGCGATTGACAACGATGATCGTGTCGATGTCTTCGGGCCGGGCTACATTGTCAATGGGCAGCCCTATGTTGAGTTGCAGTTCGGTTTTGCCGTCCTGCCCGCGAAAGGAAAGGGCTTCGTAATAGTAGTCCAGGGGATCCAGCGCTTCAAATGCGAATCGTTCCGGTTCTTTACTGGCAACCCTGGTCATCCGCGCCGCGGGAGAAAGCGTGTTAAGCCGGTTTACCATGTTGCGAAACGGTCCGCCCCGGCTTTGCATGTTGTATTCATTAATATCTTCCGGGCCAAGGACGGGTTCAGGCGCGTAGTCGAAGTTTCCCGTGTTGAACTCGTCCGTGAAGGCGATTTCAATGCCTCCGTCGATATCGGCGTAGATCCAGACGGCCCATGGAACGGCGGACCAGTCGCCGCTGGACGTAATGGGTTTGTATCGTTGCAGGCCGATTGCGGTTTCATCGATTGACTGACCGGGTTGCGAACTTGCGCGGACCTCCGAGTTGCGCCAGGTGTTTTCGGCGGTCTGTGTGGAGCGAATGGGGTAGACGGGACCCACGAACGTCAGGGCCAGGGCGTTGTTTCCGTAAAGCTGATGGGCCATGCGTTCCTGGACGCGCTGGACCTTTAGCGGCATCTGGGCATTGAGTTCGCGCCAACTGGAACGGAAATCCGGTTCACCGTAGCGAATATAGATCTCGCCCCGACGGTCGTACGGGAACCTTTTCTTCCCGAAAAACGTGCGGGCATACCAGACCCGACGGTAGTGCTCGGCCCGTCGCATCGCACCGGCGGACGATTTGAATGGGTCTTTTCTAAGCCAGAAGTTTCGCAGGAATACCTCCCGGGTTTTCGGGGTCGTCGAACGATAGGCGTTCACTTCGTGAGAACGGCCTACCAGCGAAATGTCTTCGAAGAGGGCCTGTTGCTCAGGGGTGAGACTGTCGATATACTGCGAAAAGGCCTCCAGCGCACCTTCATAGTCCCGGTCGGCCATGAGCGCCTGGGCGACAATGGGCATGCCACGCGAACCCCCCAGCCGCTCCGCGATTTCCCGGGCCCGGTCGAGTTCCTTCTGTTTGAGCAGTTCAACGGCGAATTCGTAGGCTGCAGTCTGGTCGCTCGGGCGTTGTTCGAGATACTTTTTGTAGAACGTGTGGGCGGCCCGATTGTTGTTTTCCCGCTGGTAGAGTTTTGCCAGAAACAGGTATGGCGCCGCGTAATTCGGATCCACCTGAATACTCTTGTCCGCCGCCCGCCTTGCGGCCGTGGTTTTTCTGGAACGCAGGTAAGCGCGAGCCATCGTATAGTGGGCTTCCGCATACGTGGAATCCAGGTCGACGGCCTTTTGAAGAGGAACGAGGGCGGCGCGGGGTCTGTTTCGCAGTTCGAGCTGGACCTCGCCCTGGCCGAGATAGGCTCCCGCAAGTGTAGTGTCCTGGTCAACGGCGGCCTGGAAGGCGACGTCCGCGTTGTCCGCCTCCTGCAGCCGCAGGTACAGGTTGCCGATTCGGATCAGCATACCGGCCGGATGGATAGCTTCGGGCAGGGCGGCATTGAGTTCGGAGATGATTTTGCGCACGTCGTCCATCCGTTCCGTGGACTGACCATGAGCGTAAAGGGAGTCGACGGCTGTGGGCGACAGCGAGAAAACGGAGGATGGCGCCAACAGAATGACGACGCACATCCTGGCGAACAATTTCGGTACGGGTCCAACAGGGCGCATGGAATTCCTTTCGGTTTCGAACGAGCCGGAGGGTTGCATCGGCGGATCGGACAGTTTGCCCGGGGGGTGGTCGTGGATTACCCCTCGTTTTACGCCGATTCAGCCGAAATGTTTCAAGTTTCTGCGTGTTCTGCAATATCTGCTTTCCGCTTGACAGTGCGGGTGGCGAAGGGTATACTCACCTGTCGAAATCAGCTTCCTGGACGGCGACCTACATTTGCAAAATAGGTATTTATCGGTGCATGTTGATCCCGCGCCAACCGTATTGACTTCCCCCAACGCGGCAAACCGCTTCCGTAACCGGATCGTTCGGTTTTTCCTCCGGTTGAACCTCAGTGAACAAACCTTGCTGATCAGTCTGGCCATTCTGGTCGGGGTCGGTTGCGGAGCGGGTTCCGTGCTGTTTCAATGGCTGCTGGATGCGGCGTACAGGCTGCTGCTCGTAGACGCGCCGGTACTTCTGGGTAAACCCTTCCTGTTTCCCCTCATTCCTGCCCTGGGCGGCCTGGCCGCCGGGTTGATCGCCTGTTTCTATGCGTCGGAGGCGCGTGGCGCCGGCGTTGCGGAAGTCATGAACGCAATCATCACCAAACGTGGCGTGATCCGCGCACGGGTGATCGTTAGGCCAAGGCGTTTGCGTCTGCATTCACACTCGGGTCCGGCGGGTCGGCCGGTAGCGAGGGACCAATAATCCAGATCGGGGCCGCCTGGGGATCCACTGTCGGGCGGTGGTTCAGATTCTCCGAAGCGAACCTGAAAACGCTGATTGCCTGTGGTGCTTCGGCCGGAATTTCGGCCATTTTCAACGCGCCGATCGCAGGCGTGCTGTTTTCGCTGGAAATCATACTCGGAGACTTTACGATTGCCGCCTTCACGCCTGTGGTGATCTCTTCGGTTATGTCGGCCGTCGTCGCAAAGGCCTATATGGGAGAACGCCAGGTGTTCGAGGTGCCGGACTATCAGTTCGTGAATCTCCACGAACTGGGATGGTACGGTATTCTGGCCGTTCTCGCGGGAGTCGTGGGCGCTGTCTTCATCGGGCTACTGTATGCCACCGAGGATCTTTTCAACCGGCAAGCGTACGGGATGCCGCCATGGCTTTAGCCGGCCATCGGCGGCGCGCTGGTGGGGCTCATCGGCCTTGCGTGCCCTCCCGCCATGGGTGTGGGTTACGAGATTGTCGGCGCTGCGCTTCAGGGACAGATTCTGCTGCCTATGCTGGGTCTGTTTCTGGGGTTGAAGCTGCTTAGCACGTCGTTAACCGTGGGCTCGGGCGCTTCGGGCGGCTTGTTTGCGCCATCGCTTTTTATGGGCGCCACGCTCGGCGGCGCATTCGGCCGCCTGGCGGAGGCGTGGTTGCCCGGCGTCATCAGCCCACCGGGTGCGTACGCGGTGGTTGGCATGAGCGCCTTTGTCGCCGCAACGACGCATGCCCCCCTTACATCCTCGCTCATTATTGTGGAGATGACCGGAAACTACCGCCTCATTCTGCCGTTAATGTTCACCACGGTTCTGGCGGTGGTTATGGCGCGTGTAATCGAGCGCGAGTCCATCTATTCGCTCAAGCTCCGGCGCAGGGGATTGAATATACACCATGGACGGGATCTGTCGGTATTGGAAAAACTCCCGGTCTCGCGGATCGTACGCAAGGATTTCGATTTCATCAGGGTACACACCCCAATTGCGCAAGATTGTCGACCTGATCGGCCGCAGCAACCTGCACGATTTCCCGCTGATGGACGACAAGGGCGGGTTCAAGGGCATGATCTGGTTTCACGACATACGGGAAGTGATGCTGGAGTACGATATGCATGCGCTGCTTATCGCCGAGGACGTCATGGGCAAACCGCCGCCCACCCTCGAGCCCTCCAGTTCACTGGCCGATGCGCTGGTTCAGTTTTCGAACACGGATGCGGATACCCTGCCTGTATTTCGTTCCGATTCGCGTGAAGAACTGGAAGGGGTCATCACCCGATCGGACCTGATGCGCAGCTATGAACGGGAACTCCTGATTCGAGGCCGGGCGACGGGATAACTGTCTCCCCGGGTCGCGCCGGACCGTGTCCGGCCGCACCTTGGAGTCGCCGATTCACCATGCCGGTTTTCCCGGTCGTGACATTGGCCTATCCCCCTGTTTTTTTATGCCTTTTCCCTTGACTACGTACAAGGGATGGGTTATTTTGCGCTGCGCCGGGGCGCGCTGCACGGGCATGGGATATTGATGGTGGTTTCGGGGTGTTCGCGGGAGAGGTTTTCATGACCCTGATGGAGATTCTTTCTGGAAGGTCGGTAATTGCCGGGTTGAGGGGCCGGAACAAGCGGCAAATACTCGAGGAGTTGGTCGATGCCGTAGACAGCGATAAAATCACCGATCGAGGGAAGGTCCTGGAAGCCGTGCTTCTACGCGAGGATATTATGAGTACCGGCATCGGACACGGTATCGCCATTCCGCACGGCAAATCCGAATATGTGAGCGAACTGGGCGGCGTCCTGGGCATTAAGCGGGAAGGCGTTGACTTCGACGCTCTGGACGACCAGCCGACGTTCATCTTCTTCCTGCTGGTTTCGCCAATGGATGTTTCCGGGCCGCATATCAAGGCGTTGGCGCGCATCTCCCGCCTGCTCAAGGGAGAGGCGTTTCGCCGGCATCTCATAGAATCGGAGGACTGCGAGTCCCTGATTGCCTGTATCGAAGAAGAAGAGAAACTTCATTCCTGAATCCATAATAACGCGCCCCCGAACCGCGACAGCCTGCGATCGATTGAGAAGCAGGTTTTTTTTGTTTGCGGAGCAAAATTAGAGGTTCGGTGTCGGGCGGGCTTTTGGCGCCCGGACGGACCTCAGGCGTTGCCGGGGGGTTCCGGCGGCGTTCTCGTCCGCAGATGTGGTAAATCGAACGCGTGATTCTACAATTCCAGGTTGGGTCGGCATGTTTGGTCTATCCTTTTCATCACCGGCCGTGCTGCACGGGTTGTGGGCCGCTCTGTTGCCGCTGGCGATTCACCTGTTAAACCGAAGGCGGGCCGTAACCGTTGCATTCAGCAACGTGGCTCTCCTGGAGACACTACAACAGGACCGAATGCGCCGGGTCAGGTTGAAGCAGGTGCTGGTGTTGATTCTGCGCACACTGGTCATTTTGTTCCTGGTGCTTGCCTTTGCCCGCCCCACGCTTAAAGGGATGGGCGGCAACGGCGCCGTGCGAACCTCTGCGGCGCTTCTGCTGGATCGATCTCTGAGCATGAGTTACAGGGTACCTGAAGGAACCCTGTTTGACCGCGCCCGAAGCCGGGCGAAGGAGGTTCTGCATCTGTTCGATGCCCGGGACGAGGTGCGTCTGTTCCAGGTGGACGACCGGGTGGAGGAGGTCGGGCAAGGCCGTCCCGACCGCCTTGGGGCGCGGCTCGAGGTCATGCGGTCCACGCACAGGGGAACGAATTTCCGACCCGCGTTGGAGGCCGCGCTGGGACGTGCCTCTCAGACAGAGATTCCGAACAGAGAGTTATACGTCTTTTCGGATTTCGCCCGAAACGGCTGGTCGGAGGTACCCGATACGCTTTTTAAAGGACGGGAAATCACCGTGTTTTGCATTCCGGTACAGCCGTCCGAGCCGGACAATATGGGCATCCGCGACGCGTCCCCCGTCGATGGGATTCTTGCCGCAGGGAGCGCTTCCACGCTCAGGGTGTCGCTGATGGATTACGGAGGCCCCGTCCGGCTGCGCGCGCCGGTACAGGTTTATCTTGACGGACGCCGGATCGGTCAGCAGGTCATCCGTACGGAGGTCGGTGCCTCCCGGCGTCTCCATTTCCGATTCGTCCCGGAAAGGGGAGGACAGGTTCCCTTGCGCATCGAGCTTGGAGACGACGACCTGGCGGCGGATAACGTCTACACATCGGTTCTGAATATCCCTGAGCGCGTCCGGGTGCTGCTGGTGGCCGAGACCGAAGACGAGACCTATTTCGTCTCAAGAGCCCTCGCAGCAGGGCCGAAACAGGCAGTATCGGTTCGGTCGGTTCGGCCGGATGAAATGAACGCGGATCTCCTGCAGCAGACGGACGCGGCCTTATTGTTTAACTTGACCCGGGTGCCCGCCGGCACCTTGAAGGTCCTGGAACATCGGGTGCAAAGTGGAATGGGCCTGATGATCATCCTGGGGGATCGGGTGGATTTCCGGTATTACAATTCCGCTGTGCTTCCGGTTTTGTTTCCGTCTTCACTCGTGGGCATTGAAGGCTCTCCCGGGCAGGTCAACACCTATCACAGGTTGCGTGAGCCACTGCCCGATCACGCGATTTTCCGGGGGATCGCTTCGGCGGAAGGGCTGCGAAGTCCCCGGTTTTACGCGTACTGCCGGGTACGGCCGGGCGATACGTCGCAGCCTGTTCTCCTTTTCCGCAACGGCGACCCCGCTCTGGCCGAAACCAGCGTTGGGGCTGGTCGTGTGGCGTTGTTTGCCGCCGGCCTGAAAACCGATCTGAGTTGGACCGACCTGCCTCTCACGGGGTTTTTCGTTCCGTTTGTACATCGACTGAGCCGGTATCTGGCGGCAGGCTCTCCCGGTCAAGCCGACTATTCCGTGGGCGACACGGTGTATCGGAACCGATCTGATGTTCAGGCCCGTGAAGCCCTGCTGAAGCCTCCCACGGGGGAGGCGCGAACGATCTGGCCCGAACAGCGCGGCGTACACTCGGTGTGGCCGGTCGGCGAGGTGGATATCCCGGGAGTCTGGGAGATTTACGCCAGGGACCGCCTGGCGGACCGATTCGCCGTTCATATCGATGCCCGCGAAGGGGATCCAACGCCTGCGTCAGCAGAGCGGCTGAAAAGGATATTCGCGGGGGTGCGTCTCCGGATTGTGGAACCGCAAGCTTCCCTGGCACGCGCGGTCCGGGAAGTGCGTGGGGGACGGGAACTGTGGCGGCTTGCACTGGGCCTGGCGCTGTCGTTGATGATTGGCGAGGCCCTCGTGGTGCGATCGGAAAGACAGGGCAGGCGAGTTCAGACGGAGACTCGACCACCTGTCTGAGAAACCCCTCGCAGAGGCCAGCCGGGACTCACGTCGACGATCGTCGCGGTAACCCGCTTCCAGTTTGTCACCAGGCTCAGAGTTTGACGGCGGATCGGGTGTGAGAGTCTGCCAGTTCATAGTTTAAATAAATGTTTTACAGTAAGTTAACAGTTTTATCTTGACTTTTTAGAGAGGCGCTCGTATTTTTGAATCGGACGCGTTACGTGCGTCACGCGATAATTCCGGAGAGATTTCAGGCGACGCATTGAGAGCGATATGAACCCTTCTCTGTATGCTTAACAACGTGCCTGAATCGTGGTGAGTCACTCGATGATGTCATTCGATGTGGCTCGTTCTTTTGGGAGACAATATGCCTGATGCGCTGGTGGTGGTCGAGTCGCCCGCCAAGGCGAGAACGATCAACAAGATACTCGGTAAGAGATTCAAGGTATTGGCCAGCATGGGCCATGTGCGGGATCTGCCACAGAAGGAACTGGGCATTGACGTCGAAAACGGGTTCAAACCCACATACCGGACCATTCGCGGACGGGATAAATTCGTCAAGGAGCTTCGGTCGGCCTCGCGGTCGGCCGACCGGTTGATTCTGGCGACGGACCCGGACCGCGAGGGGGAAGCCATTGCCTGGCACGTGGCCGAGGCGCTCAAACGGGGAGACGATGCCCAGAGGGTGATGTTCAACGAGATTACGGAACGGGCGGTGAGGGAGGCGGTGGCCAACCCTTCCAGGATCGACTCCAGGAAGGTGGACGCCCAGCAGGCCCGCAGGGTTCTGGACCGCCTGGTGGGGTACAAGGTCAGTCCGCTGCTGTGGAAAACGGTACATGGGGGTCTGAGCGCGGGGCGGGTTCAATCGGTTGCGCTTCGCCTGATCTGCGAGAGGGAGGCGGCGATTGTTGCGTTTGTTCCGAAAGAATACTGGACCGTAGACGTTAATGTGAAACGGGAGGATACCGCGCCGTTCAAGGCACGGTTATTCAGGTTCAAAGGTGAAAAGCCGGAGTTGAAGACGCGGGAGGAAGTAGACCGTATCTTGTCGGACCTGCGCGCGGCGGCCTCGGATCCCGGCTACCGGATCGCCGAGGTGAAACGACGGGAGCAGCGGCGCAATCCGGCCCCGCCGTTTATTACGAGCACGCTTCAGCAGGAAGCGTCCCGCAGGCTGCGGTTTACGGCTCGCAAGACGATGCAGGTTGCCCAACAGCTCTATGAAGGTATTGAGGTCCGGGTTTCCACGACGGACGCGACCGAAACAACCGGTTTGATTACCTATATGCGAACCGACTCCACCCGTCTGGCAAACGAGGCTGTATCGGCGGCCAGGGACTATATCCGGGGGCGCTTCGGCGAGGCGTACCTTCCGGCCAAAGCCAAGGCCTATCGAAAGAGTAAGGCCGCACAGGATGCGCACGAGGCGATACGCCCCACCGACATGGAACGCCCCCCGCAGGTCGTCGACGCACACCTGACGCCGGATCAGACGAAACTGTATCGTCTGATCTGGGATCGGTTTATTGCGTGCCAGATGGCGCCGGCCGTCTACAATCGGACGACGGTGGATGTCCGTGTGGATGAGTATGAATTGCGGGCAACCGGATCGGAGCTCAAGTTTGCCGGTTTTACGGCGTTATATACCGAAGGGACGGACGATGAGCTGGAGGAAGCCCAGACCCGGCTTCCGGAAGGGCTGAAGAAAGGCGACACCCTGATAATGATGGCGCTATTGCCCGAGCAGCACTTTACCAAACCACTGCCCCGGTTTTCCGAGGCGACACTGGTAAAGGAATTGGAGTCTCTCGAAATCGGGCGGCCCAGCACCTACGCTCAAATTATCAGTACTCTACAGGATAAGGACTATGTGGGCAGGAACGCGGGCCGATTTTCGCCCACGGACCTGGGCCGCACCGTAAACGGTATTCTGGTACAGGCGTTTCCCGACGTTTTCAACGTGGATTTCACGGCCCGTATGGAGGATGAACTCGACCAGGTCGAAAACGGCGAGGTGGGCTGGGTGAAGGTTGTCGAGGATTTCTACGGACCGTTTTGCAGGGATCTGGAACGGGCCGAGGGGCAGCGAAAACAGATGAAGGAAGCACTTCAGGAGGAGACGGACAGAATCTGCGAGAAGTGCGGAAACTTCTTCGTAATCAAGTGGGGCCGCAATGGGCGCTTCCTGGCCTGTTCCGGATTTCCGGAGTGTCGCAATACGCTACCACTCGAGGCCTCCGAGCCGGAACCATCGGGCGAGGTGTGCGAGAAATGCGGCTCCGAAATGGCGATCCGTACCGGAAAGAATGGACGTTTTCTGGCCTGCTCCGGGTACCCGGACTGCAAAAATACGCGGTCAATCTCGACGGGAGTGCCATGCCCTCAGAAAGATTGCGACGGTCAGCTCAAGGAACGGAGCAGCCGGCGGGGCAGGACGTTCTTCAGTTGCGGCAACTTCCCGAAGTGCACGTACGCGAGTTGGGACAGACCGTTGAACCTGCCCTGCCCGATGTGCGAAGGTCCGTTTCTGGCGGAGCATACCGGTCGAAACGGCCAGACGTCCGTGCGGTGCCTGAAATGCAGGCATACGGCGCCCGCTCGGGAAGACGAAAAAGCGTAAGCAGGCCGTCGCGCGTTTCCCTGATACCGGCGGTTCGAACCGGAAACCGACGCAAGCCCCGTCGACGGGTCCGCGCCCGCTGTTCCGATGCAAAGACACGGCACACACTGCAGGAACCCTTAGATATGCAGGATCAGATAGCCGAATTTCTACGTCATCTCGCCAGCGAGCGTCGATTGTCGCCGCATACCTGTCGGGCCTACCGAACGGACCTGGAACGGTTCCTTTCTTTCCTGCAGGTCCGATCGGGCGCGGAACACCCGGATGTTAGTCGTCTCGCCAGGGACGACGTACGGGCGTTCCTGGGTCATCTGAACGGCGCCGGATTCGGCAGGCGTTCAATTGCGCGGAAGCTGGCGTCGTTGCGCACGTTTCTTGCCTATCTCTGCCGGCTGGGCCGCCTGGAGAAGAATCCGGCGCTGCAGGTCCGTCCGCCCAGGCAGGAGAAGACCTTGCCGGTACATCTGGACCTCAGGGAGGTGCGGCGGGTGCTGGAGAATCCGTCGCCGGATACGGTATTGGGTTTGCGGGACCGGGCGATTCTCGAATTGTTTTACAGTTCCGGCATCCGTTTGCGCGAACTGGCGGAAATCGGTATGGATAGCCTGGACCTGGACAGCGGAACCGTCCGGGTGACCGGGAAGGGCGGTAAGGAGCGACTCGTGCCCGTCGGGAGGCCCGCTCGGGAAGCTCTGCGCCGGTATTTGGCACGTCGATCCGAACTGTTGCCGGCCGATGCGCCCGAGGTTGACCGGCGGCGTTTTTTCCTTAGCCGTTCAGGCAGGGCGTTGAGCGCAAGCGGGGTTCAGGATCGGGTCGTGGGGCATCTTGAAAAGGCGACGGGCAGAGGCCGGTTGGGCCCGCATACCCTGCGGCATACGTTTGCCACCCATCTGCTGGACGCGGGCGCCGATCTGAATGCGGTCAAAGAAATGCTTGGGCACGCGAGCCTGTCCACGACCCAGATCTATACCCACGTGAGCGTGGAACGACTGAAAAAGGCCTATCGGCAGGCGCATCCAAGGGCGTAGTGACGTGAGAACACTAAATCGGGTTCGCCCTCCTTTCTCACTGTGGGAAATAGCGGCACGAATACTGATGGGCTTCCTGCCGCTTCTCGCAGTAGCGTGCGCCAACCCCATGCCGCCGCCTGGCGGACCACCGGATGTGATCCCGCCCCGGGTTGTCCACACGATGCCTGCTGCCGATTCCGTGGGCGTGGGAACGCACACCCGCATCCGCATCCGGTTCAGCGAATCCATGGACCGCCGATCGGTGACGCGGGCAATTTTTATTTCGCCGCGCTTTTCCACCGATCCGGATTTCAGATGGCGCGGGCGGGAACTTGAAATTCGTCCACGCGAAGGCCTTCGTACGGACCGGACCTACGTGGTGTCGGTGGGCGCCGCGAGTTCCGACGAGTCGTTCAATCGTATGGAGGCGTCCTACAGTTTCGCATTCTCCACCGGCCATCGGTTGAGTGGCGGTGAAATCCGCGGACGCGTCCTCGTGCGTGCCGGGAAACGGGGGCAGGTCTACGTATGGGCGTACGATCTGACGGGAGTTGACGACCCCGACCCTGCAGCTGCCTCCGCTGCTTATGTGACACAGCCCGGCGCCGATGGAACGTTCCGCTTTGTCCGATTGGGAGCGGGGCGGTACCGGGTATTCGCATTCCGCGACGGGGACCGCGACCAGGCGTATAATCCCGGTGAACCACTTGCGGTCCCATCGGGGGATATCCCGCTTCGTTCGGGCGAGAGCCGTGCGCGATTGGGCTTGCTTAAGATGGCGGTGCGTGACAGCGTACCGCCGCGTTTTGTTTTGGCGCGGACACCCGATCAGCGGCGGCTGTCGCTGCGGTTCGACGAACCCGTGGACCTGCCCTCGCCGCCCCGCATTTCCGGTGCCGACGGGTTCCTTGAGGTGGAGGCGGTCTACCCGGATGCCGGGGATTCCAGCCGGGTGTGGCTGGTTACAGGACCGCAGGCTGACGGAATGGAATACCGTGTGGAACTGGGCGGGATTGCCGACCGGTTCGGCAATGCGATTGCGTCCGGCGAAGTGGCAACGGTGCGTGGCGACGGACAACCCGACCGACGCGCGCCCGATCCGGTACGTGTTGAACCGGACGTGGGAGCACGGCATATTTCGCAAAACGCCGAGTTGCGGATCGATTTCAGCGAGGCCATGGCTCCCGGGACGAATCCTGGGTTCTGGGTAATTTCCGACAGTACGGACGCCCCGGCGGGACGGTTCTCGTGGCCTCGGGCCAACCGCCTTGCGTTTCGGCCCGACGAAGTGTGGGTGGCCGGTGAGAACTACGTTCTGAAGGGACAGGCCAGCAAGCTTGCCGATGTTTCCGGAAACCCGGGCGAAGGCGAGATCGTGTTCCGGTTTACGGTTGCGTCTCCTGAGGATCAGGGCGCCGTGAGTGGTGCGGTAGTCTCCTCCGAAACGCCGATCGTGGTACAGGCGCAAACACTTTCAGGCCCTGAACGCACGCACGCAGTCACGGTTGCGCCCGGTGATTCTACCTATATTCTGGAATCGTTGCCGCCAGGGCGTTACCGGGTGCTGGCCTTCGGAGACATCGACGGCAACCGTACCTGGACGCCGGGGGTGGCCAGACCCTTCGCTCCCGCCGAACCCATTTCCGCGCTTCATGATACAATAGAGGTCGTACCCCGATGGGAGACGGCCGCTGAAGAGCGGCTCCACATTCAAGCCTGGGTGGAGTCAGGACTCACCGGGGAGAAATAGCCGTGCCCGAAGCATCGGAACGTGGCATTTCCTTCAGGAAGCATCTCGTGCCGGCACTGCTGATGGTCGTATTCTGCGCGCTGATGATCTACCGGCTCACAGCGCAGTCTCCCGAGGACATCGAACGCACGCGCGCCCGGATGCACCTCGAATTGATCTACGGGCTGCAAAGCGCCTACATTCAGGAATATGGAACTTATCTCCCCATAAGCCGTGAAAAAAATGCCGATATCCTGAAATTAAACGAGGTTCCGGGCAGATTCCGTTACCGGGTAACGGTGGAAGGGTCGACGTTTGTTGCGGAAGCGTGGGCGGACCTGGACGGAGACGGGCGGCAGGAGGTGTGGTACGTGGATCAGGAGAGGCCCGAACCCGTGCTTATACAACAGGACTGAGTCTTGAGACGCGACATCGGAATCAGGATGCGTCGATTGTGCACCTGGCTTGTCGTGCCCGCCCTGGCGGGCTGCTTTTTGGCGGCTCCCGTGTCTTCCTATGTGTTTCAGATGCACCGGAACAACCAGGGCCAGATCGTCACGGCGCGCTGGCCGGCCGGTAAGGCTCGCGCAATCGAATTTTGGCTCGAAATCGACCAATTTCACTTTTTTGCCGACCATGTGAAACGCCTGGTACGCGACAGTTTCGCCGCGTGGGAGGACGTGCCCATCTCATTCGCGGCGTTCAGGAGCCGCGGCGTCGCCGATCTGGAAGTGTCGACGACAGACGGGAAGAACGTCATTACCATTGACCGGAGCGCCGGGAATTTCCCCGCCGGCGGCGGCGGTGGCGTGATCGCGTTCGCGCGTATGAATTGGGACGTTCAGGGACACATTACCGATGTCGATATCGTCTTCAACGGGCGAGACTATTCCTATTCGGTGGGAAATCCCGATGCGGAGAGCAGTCTGGTGGATATGCAGGATGTGCTGACCCACGAGATCGGCCACTTGCTGGGCCTTGCCCATTCGCCGCTGGCGGGTGACCCAACAGTTCGTCCGTCGATGTATCCCTTTTACTTTGGCGAGGAACGAACCCTTACAACGGACGACCGGGCGGGGGTTTCGGCGCTTTACCCATCGACGGAGGCGATAATTTCCACGGCCGCGATTTCGGGGCGGGTGACACACCGGGACGGCGAGGGGGCATTCGGGGTGCACGTGGTGGCATACCACGCGGATACCGGCGCGTTCGCCGCTGGCGTTCTTTCCGGAACGGCAGGTGAGACCCGGGGGATCGGCGGAGATGGGGCCTATGAAATCAAGGGTCTGCCGCCAGGTGAATATCACGTGGGTATCGAACCGGTGGGCGGATCGGTGACCACGCGGAATTTCGGCGGCATTTACACCCGGTTCGAGGCCGGCTTCCCGGAGGAATATTACGACAACCGGGCGATTCGAGACGTTGCCGACGCGGTTCGGGTTGCCGCCGGCAGGAGCGTGGGCGAGGTGGACTTTACGCTGGGTACGGCGCTTCCCGGCTTTCCGGATATTCAACCTTCAGTTCTTCCGAACAACACGCCGAGCCCGGCCGGGCCGTATCGACTACAGGTTCGCATTTTGGACGAGGACCCGGTTGCTTCCGTCGAGGTGGATTACCGGATCGACGGCGGGCCCGTCCGGACGATGGTGTTGCAGCCTGACCAGGGACGGTTTTATTCTGCCGAGTTTCCCGGAGGGAAGCGCGGAACGGTGTTTACCTATAGGTTCCGGGCGCAGGACAGCCAGGGCAATGAGACGGTCTATCCCGCTGAGGAACTGCCGGAACTCCGGTTTGAAGTGCTTGCGCTTTCCGGTGAGCCGGTCGTGTACGTGTGCCTTCGTCGTTCGCGGCAGTTGGCCGTGTTCGATACGGGCCTGGACCGCGAAGTGGCGAGGATACCGCTGGGTGGCGACCCGTTGAGTGTGTTGTTGACACCCGACGAGCGATATGTCTACGTGGCCAACAACGGCGCCGATGCGGATGGCGCGGAAAACAAGCTGATGGCGATCGATACATCCACACACGAAGTCCTGGTGACCCGGGTGGGGCGCGAGCCGCTGGATCTGGCGATGTCTCGAAACGGGTCACGCGTGTACGTGAGCAATGCCGCGGACCAGACCGTATCGGTCGTGGACATGGGCAGCCTGCGGGAGAGGCGGCGCATTTCTACGCCCGTTTCCGGTGAAGGGGAAGGGACACGCGGTCCGTTCGGCATTGCCGTGGGGCCCGAGGAAAAGTGGTTATACGCAGCGGACATCGATGGAGATCAGGTGATGGTGGTGGATATCGAAGCCGCCCAGGTGACCCAGCGGATCGACGTGGCCGTCTCGCCGCGGTCCCTGCTGCTCTCTCCCTCGGGAGACCGTCTCTACGTATCCAGGTTCGGACGCAGCGGTAACGGGGCTGGTATTTCGGTAATCGATACCGAAACATATAAGGTCGTAAGCGAAATTGACCAGCCCTCCGCGAGCATCTTCCGGCTTGCCCTCTCCCCGGATGGTAAACGCCTCTATGCGACGGATCGGACCAATGCCGACGTGCTGGTTATCAATACTGAACTGAATCGCGTAATTCTGAAGTGGGCGGCACGCGGGCGCGAAACGCGCGACGTTGCCGTCTCCGCCGATGGAAAGACGGTTTACGCGGCCAACCAGGATTCGAACGAACTGCTGTTTATCGATGCAGCGACAGGATTCATACGCAAAACGCTCACGCTGGAAGACGGGCCCCGGGGTATCGCCGTTCGTGGGCAGCCGGTTTACGAAGACGCGCCGGTCACCGATCCGAGACGCGCGGATTTCGACCGTGACGGCAGCGTGGGTTTCGGGGACTTCGTGATTTTCGCGCGCGGTTTCGGCAGCGGTTCCGGCGATCCGAATTTTGATTTGAATCTGGATCTGAACGGAGACGAACAGGTCAGCTTTGCGGATTTTATCCTCTTCGCCGCGGTCTTTGGGATGTCAGCGGGGGGGTAGAAAAAAGATCTACCGATCGTGGAATGGCGTTGTTCAGCCACAACCAAATGGGTGGAAGTGAGTGCGCGAGCCCGTTTGACGGTCCGATCACTCCACCCTTGAGGGGGAAGTCGCAGAAGCCGAGCCGGTCCCCTGAGCCTGTCGAAGGGCCGGCGACGGCTGATGCGGTGGGGGGAAGTCAACGCCGTACCGTAACCAAGCAGTGCGAATGAACATGCACCGATGATCTCGCGTAGCGGACTTATTGTAAGACTCCAATGGAACAAACCATTAGGTGAGGCGAAAAATGCGTTTTACGGCCGTCGTGGAACACTGTAAGGAAACCGGGTTTTATGTCGGTTACGTGCCCGGCTTTGCTGGCGCACATTCTCAGGGCGAGACTTTGGATGAATTAAACACAAACCTGACGGAAGTGATCGAGATGCTTGTTGAGGACGGCGAACCGATTCTCGAGTCCGAGTTTGTGGGAACGCAGCAGATTGTAACCTCAAATGTCTAAAATTCCAGTACTTAAGCCTCGGGAAGTGACTCGAATACTTGAATCGCTGCAATTTCGCGAAGTGCGTCAAAGAGGATCGCACAAGCAGTTTCGCCATTCGGATGGAAGAGCGACAACTGTACCGTTTCACAAAGGAAGAGATATTTCGCCGATATTGCTTCGGCGAATCGCAAGAGACATCGGGCTTACTGACGAGGAATTTATCGGTACGAAATAAAGCAATCCAATTGTCAGTCTTAATTGCGCTCAGATGACGGAGAGGACGTTTCATCCGCCTATAAGCGCCCGCAACTCCTTTCGTTCTCCTTTTATTCCTATCACCGTCTCGCTTGCTTCCCCACACCCACCGCCCGCTTCAGACTTGCTCCAGTTGACCCCCCTGTTAAACCACGAAGCGAACGCATTACTTTAGTTTCGCACGTACCCTACCGCAGGCCCGGAATATGTACCGGTTCCGGAAGGGTCTATCCCGCCTGAACTGCGTAAGTCTCCCGGGATGAGCTTCCCCTGAAGGCTATGATCCGAATGCGTGCACAAACTCGCCGGACCGTAGAGAAAAACTCGAAAATTCGGGTTCGCAAACTCAGGAAGACAGCCGGTAGCAGCAGGGTTGGTCAATTTTGTCCTACCTCAATTCGTCGCTAAACGGATTGACAAACGTACCTGGACGTCCTACTTTGAAACGCGTTCTGTACTATTCAGATCTAGTTTTCCAGTTTGGCCATAAACGCGCTCGCTTAATCGCACGCACGAGCACCGATCAATAGTGGATGAATGCCTATTGGAGGAATGGTATTGCAGGAACTGACTTTGGCATTTATCGAAACTGATCCTTTTGGGAGAAATAATGAGGGATCGGGCTTCGACCTATTCAGGCGCCTGTCGAGGACACCGGGTCTCCAGCAAAAGGAGAGGTTCTGTGTGGAGGTCCTGGCCTCGGTGCTGAGCAGTGCGCCCACGATCCGGCGAGGCTTTGTTAGCAAACTGGCCGAAATCACCCGCTTACAGGTACCGGTAGATCTCGAACAATGCCAGATCATACTCGAGACCGAGCGCGTAATCCGCGATGCCAAGAGAATCGACCTCACGGTTGAAATCGTGAGGCGATCTGAGAATGGTCTGGAACGCCTCGCAGTTTGGGCGTTCGAAGCCAAGGTCGACAGCGGCATCAATGAATCGTTGGATTGGGGTGGGGATGAAGAAAAACCGCTCCGAAACCAGCTTGACTTCTATTCGGAATGGCTCAAAGATGCCAGCGCCGAGCATAATGCTGGCTTCGTACTGGGAAAGAGCGACCTTTGGGCGGAGTTGCCTGCTAAACACCGTGAATCATGGCACCGTCTGACCTGGATGGGTGTTGCAGAATTGTTAAAATCAGCAGGGAATCATCTGGACGACGGCAACTACGAAAGAGTACTTGTCGAGTCGTACTATTCGTTTGTGCGCGACTATATTGGAGGGGTAAACATGATGGGCGAGTCAGAATTCAAAATTGATGACGTTCTCTTTCTGCGTGCACTTGCGTCAATGGGAGACAGGACCGTTGAGACCTTTGACTCGCTGGTCTCGAGTCTTGAAGAATGTGTCCAGGACTCAAAGCTGGTGACTGCTGATAAATTAAGACATCAGAAACACCTTTTGGCCATGAGGCGCAGAAGCGTTCTGTGGGGTCCGATAACGGACGACGATTATCCTCTATTGATGATTGGTGTCCATGCAGGGTGCACGCCCGTATTGTTCATAGCAATCGAGACCGATCATCGCCATAATGCGAAAAAGCGCGTGAAGGGCATTTTGGGGAATAGGGCAGAGAAACTGAATGATCTGAGTCGGGAGAAATCATGCCAAAAGGGTAAAAACTGGCCGGTGACAAAGTGGAATTTCGATCCAGATGAAGTCGCCTGGTGGGATCTGCGTGTTGAATGGCCTCTCGAGCATTTTCTATCTGCCGCGGATCAGAACCGCACAGTGCGCTTGCTCGTATCCGATGCTCTCGCGGTTCTTTCAGAAAGTGGCGTAGCTAAAGCACTTCGGAGCCCGTAACCCCTTTCCTTGTTATCCGGACGAAGTGTGGAATGACGTTCCCATCGATACCATCGAGTGTCACGGGTTACGTTAGAAAACTCCATCGAGAGTTGTCAGATTTTTCATGAAGTATCGCCGAACTCAATCCGTATCCGAACGGAAATGTCCCTGACGCGAACTGAACGAATCGCCGAAGTCATAAAAGATATACGAAACTTTAGGTTTAGTGGCCCGATCGATGACTTCGATGCACAATCAGCGTTTTGTCTCGAATGCCGTCATCTTCTAATTCAACTGCAACGATTGACATCGCCGATACTCCCAAGTATTGAAAAGGAACGACTCAACAGTCTTGAAGTGGATGTCAATGACGTCTTCTCCGCTTTCGAGGTTCATTCTGAAATGTTGGCTTTCCTGCCAGACATTGAAACTGCGATGAGCGGTACCGATAGTAGCGCACCGAGCGTCTCAACAACCCAATTCATCATCCATACATCGGTAATCGATCAATTGAACGACGTGCGTTCAACGGATTTCGACACCACCGTTCTGGTGCGACTGTGCAAAGAGATCAATTCGTGTTTCTCTCACGACAACATCGTGGCCACTGCGCTGACGATGCGAGCGGTATTAAACTACGTGCCGCCCGTTTTCGGCCAGGAAACCTTCGAGCAGGTGCTTGCTCAATGCGAGCGCAGCCTTAAAGAGAACTTCACTCACCTACAGGAAGGTCTTCGCAGAATTGCCGACTACCATACGCACAGGACGATGACAAAGTCGGACAGCTATCCGTCAGAAAACCAGGTTGAACCTTTCAAGCCTCAGTTCGAATTCCTCTTGCACCAAATATTGTCGAGGCTCAGCTGAAATGTACAGAAACATCATAGCCGTTGAGAAAAACGGAAGCATACCGTGAATTTGTCGTTGCTTCATTGTTACTCGGATCGGCTTTGCGTTAGCAAAAGGGAACGTAGTCGAATGACCCCCAAAGCCATATTTACAAAGTACTTGAAGGAGCCTTGCCGACGTCAGCCCGTCAGGGCGACGCGCGGGAGGAGAGCTTTTACCCCGCGCTTGAGGAAATGTTAAGCGGAATAGGCCGTTGCGACCGGCAAAAAGCACGTGGACATGTCACCACGCTACCCAGACCGACCGAGGGTGGCAACCCGGATTTCCGCCTTTGGAACGGTAAGGATCAGATCATCGGCTATATTGAGGCCAAGAAGCCGACGGAAGAACGGTTGAATGATGTTGAGGAAACTGAACAACTCAAACGCTATCTCAATACCTTTCCGAATCTCATCCTTACCAACTTCCTCGAGTTCCGCCTGTACCGCAAGGGCGTACACGTCGATAACCGTCCTATGGCCGGTCGACCCCATACGCTCAACAGGCTTGGGTACCGTTCCTCCGCTTGAGAATGAAGACGAACTTCACCGCCTGCTGGATCGCTTCCTGGATTTCGCATTACCCCGCGACGTTTACAGCCGAAACCCTCGCCGAAGAACTCGCCAATCGAACCCGTCACCTGAGGAAGTGTCATCAGGGTCCAGTTCGACGAGGATGCAGACGGCATGCTCGCCGGGTTCTTCGAGGCATTTCAGGACCCACCTCATCGGTTCGCTTGACGCCCGAACAATTCGCCGATCTGTTCGCCCAGACTATCACGTACGGCCTATTCGCTGCTCGCATCCGTGCCTTGGACGGTTTCAACCGGCGCGCCGCGTTCGACAATATCCCCCACACCATCGGCGTCTTGCGCGACCTATTTCGGTATATCTCTCTTGGCGATCTGCCTGATCAACTCGCCTGGTGCGTGGATGACCTGGCCGAAGTCCTTAGCGTCGCCGATGCGCTAGGTATTCTCAACGAATATTACCGCGACGGCAAAGGCAGCGATCCAATTGTGCACTTCTATGAGACCTTCCTGGCGAAATACGATCCCGAGGTGCGGGAACGCCGTGGTGTGTATTACACGCCGGAACCGGTGGTCGGGTATATAGTTCGATCGCTGCACGGACTTCTGAAGACTGAGTTTGACCTGGGCGACGGCCTGGCCTCTGACGGCGTCACCCTGCTCGATCCGGCCGCGGGCACCATGACCTTTGTGGCTGAAGCCGCCCAACGGGCCGTTTCCGAATTCGAGTCCAAGTATGGTAGTGGGGGATCAGAGGACTTCATACGTACTCGTATTTTGAAGAATTTTTATGCTTTCGAACTGATGATGGCGCCCTATGCGGTGGGTCACCTGAAGATGAGTTTTCTGCTGGAAGAACTCGGGCATCGACTCGCCGACGACGAACGCATGCCTTTCTATCTCACCAATACACTCGACTGGGAGAAACTGGAACAGAGTCGGCTACCTGGCCTCTCTGCCCTGGCAGAAGAATCTCGCCTGGCCGGCGATGTCAAAAGGCAGAGACCGATCCTTCTCATTCTTGGAAATCCGCCTTACTCCGGCCATTCCAGTAACAAGGGCAAGTGGATACGTGGATTGATTGACGAGTACAAAAAGGTGGATGGAAAACCGCTTGGCGAGAAGAACCCGAAGTGGCTACAGGATGACTACGTCAAGTTCCTCCGGTTTGCCCAGTGGAAAATCGAACAGGCTGGGCGCGGCGTCGTCGGTATGATTACCAACCACAGCTATCTCGATAACCCCACGTTTCGCGGTATGCGCCGGAGCCTGATGCGAACATTTGACGACATATATATCCTCGACCTGCATGGAAACTCCTTGAAGAAGGAAACCTGCCCCGACGGAAGCCCTGATAAAAACGTCTTCGATATCCGGCAGGGCGTGGCCATTGCCTTTTTCGTCAAGACCGATAGCAAAGAGGATCCTGCTGGTCGGGTTCATCACGCCGAAGAGTACGGAAGCCGTGAGCACAAATACGCTTGGCTGGATGCCCACGACCACGAAAATACCGAATGGGAAAGGGTAAACCCGGACTCGCCGGATTATCTGTTTGTCCCGCGCGATGTAACGCTTGAAGCCGAATATCGAACGTTCACTTCCATTCCCGAGGTATTCTTAAGCAACAGCGTCGGCGTTGTCACTGCACGCGACCGCATGACTATTCAATGGTCAGCGAAAGAGGTCTGGCGTATAGTAACCGTATTCTCAAGTATGGACCCCGAACTCGCTCGGACGACGTACGAACTCGGCCACGACGCACAAGATTGGAAAGTGAGTATGGCTCAGAGTGATTTGCGAGACCCTGGGCTTTCTTGCGAAAATGTCGTCCCCATTCTCTACCGGCCCTTTGATATTCGATTCACGTATTACACCGGTAAGTCACGGGGATTCATCTGTAGACCTCGCGCCAAAGTGATGAGCCACATGTTGATGGGGGAGAACTTGGCACTCTGCGTTGGGCGCCAGGGCCATGTTGTCGGTGATAGTGAATGGAATCTGATCCTTTGCTCTAATACAATAGAGGACTTCAACCTCTTCTACCGCGGTGGGAATGTGAACTTTCCTCTTTACCGGTATTTAACCGCAGATGACCGAAGATCAAACCTGAGCCTTGGATTGAAGGTCGGCTTGGCGGCAGCGCATAGCCGAGAGCCATCACCCGAAGATATTTTCCACTATATCTACGCCATTCTTTATGCACCAGTCTACCGCGAAAAATACGCCGAGTTTCTGCGCAGGGAGTTTCCACGAGTTCCGTTCACAGCCGATCGAGAGTTGTTCTCCAAACTTGCCCGCTTGGGAGTGCGATTGACCGAATTACATCTTCTCGCGTCGCCAGAACTCGATACGCCGACCTGCCGATTTGATGGCCAAGGGAACCTGATCGTGGCAAGGACGAAGGTGCAGGGTTTCCGCTATGAACCCAATACACAACGTATGTACGTAAACAAAACGCAGTATTTCGGACCTATCCCCGAAATGGTCTACGAATACCGCATCGGCGGCTATCAGGTTTGTGACAAGTGGTTGAAGGATCGAAAGGAACGCCGCCTGGAACTTAAGGATATTCAGACCTATTGCCGGTTGGTTACGGCCATTGGCAACACGATAGCGATCCAGGAGGAACTTGACGATTTGTATCCCGAAGTCGAGAAGGATCTGGTGACTATTGCTACCGAGTGAACGAAAAATGCGATGGGTCACGAGATGCCCTCAGTACATTTGGAAACAACAACGGCAAGCCATTTGGCAGTACGCCCAAGCCGAGATCCAATCGTCGTCGCTCATCAGCAGATTTCGAAAGACTGGTGGCATGGCGGCCAATGAGATAAAGCGGGTGTGTCAAGAATATTGTGTAAGCGGCGGTGGTGGATCAATGAAAAGGGACGCGAGGAAGTTTATCGCCGGGCGGTGGCATTGCGTCCTGGACGGTTTGCCATTTTATACACCGGGCAGATGCCTGAGGACACGGCGATCGTCCTATGAGTTTCCCATTCTATCCACAGCAGGGATTGGTCATCGTGTCTGCCGAGTTGCGGGGGCAGAACGGTAGTGCCGACTGAAGTTTTACAAACCGGAGAAACGAAATGCCCGTAAGAGATCATAAGGCCAGCGACTACCTCAAGACGCCAGAGGACGCAGCCGCTTACTTGAACGCGGCGATAGAGGAAATGGGCGACGATCCACGCTTGCTCATGAAAGCGTTTCGAAACGTTGCCGAGGCGCGGGGTGGTGTGTCCGAGCTTGCGCGCTTGGCCAAGCTGAATCGAGTGGCCCTCTCTCGGGCCTTGTCTGGGCGGTGAATTCCACGACTCGATACGCTTGCCAAAGTCTCCGCCGCTTGCGGTATCAAGCTCCGTTTCTCGGTGTAACGCAGAATACCAAGACTTGGTAGGGGTGGATGGACGAAATACCCTTGGCTCGGCCGCTTTTGTGCATGATTTCCATATCTGGAGGACTCGCGATGCGTTCCCCGATGCAGGTTGAATGCAATCGGCAGTTGTTTCTGGATAACGAAGGGGTAGGGGAGACCTACCGTGTTTCCCGGCATTACCACTCCCCGGTCAAATACGTCGGGAATCCCCTCCTGGTGGGGAATCGGTTTCACGATGCGCGGGAAGGCGTGAGATACGAGGAGGATCGGGAACCGCGGGAGGGTGGCGTTGAGAAATTTCCGAGCAACGTGCTGGTGCCCACGTCGGTGGTCCGGGGTCCGTCCGGCACGTTCCAGATGTATTATCAGACCCGGCCGCCGGGGATCAAGGGCTTCGGGTACGGAGGCGGGACGCCGGTGGTGGCTTACGCGGCGTCACACAACGGGGTTCACTGGCGGCTTCCGGCGCTGAATCGGGTCGAAATCAACGGGAGCCTGGAAAACAACGTGCTGTTCGATCCGCCGGGATCGCTGCCATGCGTCGTTATCGACGGCCACGAAGCAGATGACTCCCGCAAGTACAAGATGCTGTATTATCCCGGCAACATCAGCTTTTCGCCGGACGGCGTGTCGTGGTCCGCCGTGGAGAAAGTGCGCGTGCCCAGCCGGATCGGGCATTCCGACGGGCTGAACTGTCTGGCGGGGTGGGACGCAGACATTGGACGCTACGTGGCCTATTTCCGCCCGCAGGTAGCCCGTCCTGACGAGGCGATCGATCCGGAGGGTATCGCGATTCGGATCGTTGCCAGGAGTGAGAGCGAGGATTTGACCGAGTGGGCGCAACTCGAGACGGTACTCGCGCCGGACGGGGACGATCCGGACGGTACGGAGTTCCAGACGGTCGGCGTCTTTTTTTACGAGGGAATGTATGTGGGGTTGCTGTGCGTGCACGAAGGGTTCGCCGAAGAGCGACCCAAGCGGTTTCCCTACCGGCTGCCAAATTGGCCGGCACATTCCGCGATGCTGGGACGGTGCTTTATAGAACTGGTAACAAGCCGGGACGGGATTCACTGGAATCGGTCGGAGGGGCGCGTGCCGTTTCTGGATACGACCCCCGGTGGGTTGGATTCCGGGGTTCTCTGGCCTTCCAACGCGCCCGTCGCCGTGGGAGATGAACTCTGGTTTTACTTCGGAATGGCTGTGCACAGCCACGGGTTGTCGTACATGCAGCTTCCGGGGCTTGCCCGGCTGCGGCGGGACGGGTTTGTAAGTATGGGCGCGCAGGGACCGGCCGGGTGGATGGTGACGAAGCCGTTTGTCTGTCCCGGCGGCAGCTTGTGCGTGAATGCGGATGCCCGCGGCGGAGAACTGTCGGCGTCAGTGATCGAACAGGATGGATTCCACGCGCCTGAATACGCCAGGGTCCGGTGCGCCACCCTGGATGGAAACGCGATGGCCCATCGGTTAACGTGGATGGAGCGGGCGGACCTGAACCCGCTGAAGGGAAAGGAAATCAGGCTCAAGTTCTACCTCAGGCAGGCGGATTTGTTTTCGTACTGGTTCGAATAGGCGTTTTCCCTATTCGGGGACGGCGGAAAGGAATGAAATTGAACCCGATATTCGTAACGACGGCCGCGATGGTATTGACAATGGTTTTGGCGACGGGTCCGGTTTTCGCGAAGGAATCGGCGCATGTGAGGGTCCTCGATAAATGGCTCGGGGTCTGGAAGCATCACACCGTTGTCAGGCCCGCGGCATGGTCACTCATCGGTGCTGAGCTTTCGGGTACGTCATCGGCCGAATGGATTCTGAACGGTCGTTTTCAACAGGTGTCCGGCAGGAGTGGCGAACAGGAGTCGCGTGAGATACACCGCTTTGACGCAACGAGCGGTCAGTATCACAAGTGGGCGTTCGATTCTGACGGGGGACACAGTTTCTGGGTTGGTACGTGGGACGAAAAAACCGGTACCATGACATGGAATTACATGGATTTCGGTTTGGGTATTGAGGGAACGATTGTCAATCGGTTCACTGGCGATGAGAAATACAAAACGACGCTTGTTTTGAAAGACAGCACGGGAAACGTGCTTCTTGATATTCACTCAGAACACACTCGACCCGGTGAGCAGCCTGATTAGCCCCCGGCCCAGGTATCAATTGGCTGTCATTGTATTCGGGACGATCCGCCGGCGGTCCGGGTTATCCGTCGGATGGGTGGCGTATCGGCCCTTGCCCCCCGGGCAGACCTGGATCGGGCAGCCCTTTTACGAGTTTCTTCAGGCCGGCGAAATCCACCGCTCGATACCGTGACGAACGTGTCCGCTGCCTGCGGAGTCGAGATCCGCTTCACGGCTTGACGGAGCATAAACAGGGCAATTTTCAGAGACAACGGCAGGCCGCGCAAAACGGAGTTGTTTGCCCTGCAGGCGTGACCTGCGGCTTGTCTCGTATCAGCAAAATACCGCTTGACATTAAACGGATACGACTTTACGATGTAGGGTCTAGGGCCGATTTATTCGTTTTCGAACCGTTTACCCTCTGATGATACGAAGGGAGAGCAATCATGAACTGTCGAAAATACTGGTTGCTGGTTGGAGGCACGCTCTTATTGAGCCTCTTGGCGCTGCCCCAGGCGGTTTTTGCCGGTCAGTTGGATTCCGGAGACACGGCCTGGGTCATCACGGCAACGGCGCTGGTGTTATTCATGACCCTGCCCGGTCTCGCCATGTTTTATGCCGGACTGGTTCCGTCTAAAAACGTGCTATCCATGTACATGCAGTGTTTCGGCATCACCGCCCTGGTCACTGTGCTGTGGATTGTTTTCGGTTACAGCATTGTTTTTGATTCGACCGGCATGGCCGCAGGAGAACGCGGATTGCACGCATTTATCGGCGGATTCGGCAAGGTGTTCCTGAGGGGCGTGACCCCCGATGCCCTGACGGGCACGATTCCGGAGCCGATTTTTGTCGCGTTTCAGCTTACCTTCGCCATCATCACCCCGGCCCTGATGGTCGGCGCCTTCGCCGAACGCATGAAGTTTTCGGCCGCATTGTGGTTTACCGGACTGTGGGTGACGGTGGTTTATTTCCCCATCGCCCACATGGTCTGGGGAGGTGAGGGCTCCTTCTTCGGCGACATGGGGGTCTTGGACTTCGCCGGTGGCATCGTCGTACACATGACCGCAGGATTTTCGGCCCTGATAGCGTGTATTGTCGTCGGCAAGCGCAAAATGCATCCGGAGCAGACTGCGCCGCCTCACAATATCCCCATGGTCCTGACCGGAAAGGCCATACTCTGGGTGGGCTGGTTCGGCTTCAACGGCGGCAGCGCGCTCGCCGCCAACGGCCAGGCCACGATGGCGCTGCTGGTCACCCAGATCTCACCCTCCCTCGCGGCTCTGACCTGGATCGCCATCGAGTGGATTCGTCACGGCAAACCCACTGCAGTAGGGTTTGCAACCGGCGCGATCGCCGGTCTGGCCGCGATTACGCCGGCATCCGGAACGGTGGGTCCGATCGGCGCTTTGGTCATCGGCATAACCGCCGGGGCACTCTGCTATTATGCCTCTACCGTACTCAAGTCAAAAGTCGGCTATGATGATAGCCTGGACGTGGTCGGCGTCCATGGCGTTGGCGGTCTCACTGGCGTGATCCTGGTGGGAATCTTTGCGTCTTCCATGTTTGGCGGATCGGTAGCTGGCCTGGACATCGCGAACCAGTTGAAGGTCCAGATCTTTGCCGCCGTCGTCGCCGGCATCTATTCCATTGCGGTTTCGTACGTTCTATTGAAGATTGTCGACGCTGTCGTCGGGTTGCGCATTCATGGCGAAGGAGAGGACACGGGTCTCGACGTTAGCGATCACGGGGAAACCGGCTACACCATATAGAGTTGGAGGTGATACAAGAAACGGGACCCCGGGGCAAAGCAGTTTGTTGGCTATAGGCTTTCAGCATATTTGTACTTCTCGTATGACTCCGGGCGAGAACTGATAGGCGCGGAAAACGCATTCCTTTTTCGACTTACGCCATCGCAGTCGGCTGGAGGGATGCGCTGGCCGCAGGATGTCATTGCTGGCAACTCGTCACGTTCTTCACGGCCGACTCCCGTCCCTGTCAACCTATTCTCTCAGCAGGAATTCACGAAAGTATCATCAACTTCCGGTCCCGGTGAGATCCATGGCGGATATCACCAAAAAGAATGGAGGAATGAAGAACATGCCAACTCGCACGCTCGTACTTGTTCTTGCGTTGACCCTGCTTTCAGGTCCCGCATTTGCCCAGATAGGGAATATTTCGGTTGAAGGCGGCGTGGATCTCGTCTCCCACTATATCTTCCGGGGCGTCGTTTTCACGGACAAGCCCACCGCGCAACCGTCGCTGACCGTTGGCTTCGGTGAATCCGGTGTTTCTTTCAACATCTGGGGTTCCGCCGCTCTTAAACAACGGAGCATTCAGGACGCGGGCGATGAACTCGACTTCACGTTGACGTACGACGGCAATCTGGGAGAACAGTACGAAAACGTTGGGATTACGCTTGGCATAATCCAGTACACATTTCCCAGTCTACCAAAGGGCGACAAACTCACCACGGAATTCTTCGCCGGCCTGAGCCTGGATCGTTTTCTGTCTCCATCTCTAACGCTCTACCGCGACTTAGGCCTGTTCGATTACTGGTATCTCAACGGCAGTATCGGCCATGAGTTCCAACTGACTTCCGAGGGCGACGTTTCACTGGCGCTGTCCGGTGATATCGGATACAGCGACCTCACCGAAAAATTTGGATTCAACCATGCAGGTGTGTCGGTTTCACTCAATGCCAGCCGGAGCTACTTCTCATTGTCGCCGACAATCGGCATCATTCGCTGGATTGAAGACATCAACGAAAGAGACGAGCAAACCCAGGTCTGGGGCGGAGTCAGTCTGGGCTTCGCGTATTAGCAGCGCACGATCGGCTGTTTATCGGTCGTATCCTGGTTTCAAACCGGCGTAACCACGCCCTTGTGCCGGCGTCGGGACGAGTATAATCGTCCCGACGTCGTTTTGGGTGAATTCCACCGGTGGCTCTGCCCGACGACTAAATCGCTTTCTACGCGTTCAGGAACGCACGCATCGATCCGCGTTGGCCGCGTTGCGGAGTGCAGAATTTGGAATTGGCTCTATGCGAACATCATTGTTCGGGTTCATCCTCTGGTTGGGCGCCGGCACGACCACGCCGTGTATTGCCTGGGCTGCCGCCCCGGGCGGTGCTGATGTTGCTCCGGCCGATCCCGCGCTACGGCAATTCGTGCAAACGGTTGTCGACGCGAATCCGCGCGTCAAGGCCGCCCGAGCCGCGGTTGAAGCGAGCGCAAGCTATCGAGACGCCGCGTCGCGGCCGCTCTACAACCCGGAGATCGGTGCAAACTTTGAAAAATCGCACGAAACGCGTTACACGGTTGGTATCGGATACACGATCGATTGGGGTGGCAAAGGCCGGGCGCGTACGGCGCTGGCGGAATCGGAGCGGCGAGTCGCCAAGGCGGATTTCGCCCTGGTACGCCGCGGGGTAACCGTCGAGTTGCTGAATGGCCTGGCGGCGCACCAGGCCAGCGTCGAACGTGACAGCCTGGCCTCTTCGCGGCGAGCGTTGATGCACGAGTTCGCAACGCTGGCGCAACGCCGGTTCGAGATGGGCGATTTGAACCAGGTGGAGCTGGATCTGGCGCGGCTCGCATCCGTGGACGCACGTATCCAAAGAGCCACGGCGGCGGCGGCGCTTTCCGAAGCGAGGCAGGCGGTCCGCGGTCTCGCTCCGTACTTGCCCATTTCGCAATGGCCGCTGCTCCCGGCATCACTGCCGGACCTGCCGGATGGCGCCCACGCGCAGTCCCTGGTCAACGCGCTCCCGGAAGTCCTTGCCGCCCGGCGCCGTGCGGACGCCGCGGAAGCCCTGGTGGAGCTTCGCCGGCGGGAACGACGTCCCGATCCGACCCTGAGCGTGGCGGCAGGCAAGGAGGCAGGCGATCCGCTCACCGTGGCAGAATTATCGATTCCGTTACCGTTGCTCAACCGCTTCAAGGATGAAGTAAGCGCAGCCGCAGCCGAGCACCGTGCGGCGCGGCAGGCCGGCGAAGACGTATCGCAACGTGCCCGTGCCCGGCTGATCAGCGCGATGGAGCGCTACCAACTGGCACGCGCCGCCTGGGGAGAATGGCGGAAAACGGGACAGGCGAGCCTCGCCCGGCTGCAGGAGCAACTGCGGAGGCTGTGGAAGGCCGGCGACATCAGCACAACGGAATATCTTGTGCAGGCCGGGCAGACGCTGGACGTCCGTGAGAGTGCATTGGTCCTTCAGGAATCGCTGTGGCGGGCGTGGTTGGAATGGTTGTCGGCTTCCGGACTGATTGACGCCTGGATCGGTTACGGCGTGGGCCGGTGAATCGTCGTATCAGCCGAACAGAAATGGAGAAACACCGATGAACACCGGGACATTGTGGGCGGCGTGCCTGAGCCTGGCAATGGTCGCCCCCGTCTTTGCGGAAGAAGCCGGCCACGAAAAACCGGAAGGCCAAGAGGCCGGTAAAATCGAGCTGACAACCGCAGAACAGCGCGCGGCCGGCATCGTCATCGGCCGCGTTGCACCGCGTGCGCTGAGCGAGACGGTACGCGTTCCCGGCAATGTGGTGATCAATATGTACAGGTCGGCCCGTGTCACGCCGCGAATTACGGCGCAGGTCGTCGCCCGGCATGCCACCCTCGGTGAATCGGTCAAAGCCGGCCAGCCGCTGGTGACGCTTTCCGGTGTGGCCATGGCCGAAGCACAGGGCGAGTTGATCGTCGCCAATCGGGAATGGGAGCGTTCCAGAAGCCTCGGTCGGCAATCCGTATCCGAGCGCCGCTACACGGAAGCCCAGGTGGCACGGCAGTTGGCATTGGCCAAAGTACTGGCCTACGGCATGACCGAAGCGCAGGCGGACGCGCTGATGAATTCCGCCGACGCGGACAGGGCCAGCGGGGTATTCGAACTGCTCGCACCGCGGGCGGGCACCATTCTCCGGGATGACTTCATCGTGGGCGAACTGATCGAACCGGGCCGGGTGCTCTTCGACATCAGCGACGAATCGGTGATGTGGGTGGAAGCCAGGACGATCGCCGAGGGCCTGCCCGACATCCACAAGGGCAGTGCCGCGCGGGTCAGTCCGGACGGCGTCAACTGGTTCCACGGTACGGTCATTCAACGCTATCACCGTGTGGATGAGACCACGCGCACCAAGGGCGTCCGTATAGAAGTCGACAACCCCGACGACTTGCTGCACGAGAGACAGTTTGTCGAAACAGAGATTGTGACCGGCACCAGGGATCCGGTGTTGGCGGTACCGAGCGCCGCGTTGACGATGATCGATGATACGCCGACCGTGTTCAAGATCGAAGACGGTCATGAATTTCACGCTGAAGCCATTGTCGTTGGTCCCACCATGGGCGACTGGACGGTTGTCGTCTCCGGGCTGCATGCTGGTGACGATATCGCGGTTGCCGGTGTTTTCCATCTCAAATCGCTGATGCTCAAGTCTTCACTGGGCGGCGGCCACGCGCATTAAGGGGCCCCGGTGCTGGAAAAACTCGTTGAAACCTCTGTGCGCTACAAGTTCCTTGTGCTGATCGCCTTCGGGGTGGTCGCATTTCTGGGTTGGCGCGCTGTTGTGACCGTGCCGATCGATGCGTTTCCCGACGTGACACCCGCCCAGGTCAATATCTACACCGAATCGCCGGGTCTGGCTGCCGAGGACGTCGAACAACTCCTCACTTTTCACATCGAATCCGGCATGGCGGGCTTGCCCAGGGTGCAGCAGATCCGCTCGGTCAGCCTGTTCGGTCTGTCGTACGTGGCGGTGTATTTTGAAGACGACATGGACATCTACTTCGCACGCCGTCTCGTGATGGAACGCCTCCAGGAAGTTGGTGACCGGATTCCCGAAGGTTACGGCACGCCGGAAATGGGGCCGAATACCTCGGGCCTCGGCCAGGTGTTCTGGTACACGCTCGAACGGACCGATGAAAAGCTCAATGCCGAGATCACGGACATGGATTTGCGGACGCTCCACGACTGGAGCGTCCGATTGATTTTGCGCACCGCGCCCGGCGTGGACGACGTTATCTCGTGGGGAGGGCAGGAGCGCCAGTACCAGGTGGTCATGGATCCTTTGAGTCTCATCGAGTACGACCTCACCTTCACGGACGTCATCGAAGTGATCGAGGCCAACAACCGGCAGGTCGGTGGGCAGTACATCAACCTGGGGGCCGAACAGTATCTGGTGCGTGGACTCGGCCTGGTCGAGAACGAACAGGACATCGGCGCCATGGTCGTCAAGGTCGAGGACGGCACGCCAGTATACCTGCGCGACGTCGCCGACATTGTACAGGGAGGGGCCCTCCGCTTCGGCGCCGTTACCCGCGATGGCAATGAAGTCGTACTCGGCATGGCCCTTTCGCGAATCGGCGAAAACGCCGCCAATGTGGTCGACGCCGTTAAAGAGAAAGTCGCAATCGTCAATCGGTCACTGCCGGAAGGTGTCACCCTGCGCCCTGTTTACGAACGCACCGACCTGGTGAAGCGATCGGTGGGAACGGCGGTAAACGCGCTTGTGCAGGGCGCCGTTGTCGTGGCGGTCGTGTTGTTCCTGTTTCTCGGCGAACTGCGTTCTGCCGTAGTTGTGATCGCGTCCATACCGCTGGCGATGCTGGTCGCCTTTATCTTCATGAGCCAGGCGGGACTCTCCGCCAATCTCATGTCGCTGGCCGGCCTTGCGATCGGGATCGGCATGATCGTCGACGGCGCCGTGGTCGTGGTGGAGAACGCCTTCCGCATTATGGCGGAGCAGAAGGAAGCCGGCCAGACCGTGGATCGTTCCGCCTCCGTGCTGGCCGCTACGCGGAGTGTGGCAAATCCGATCGCCTTTGCCATTCTGATCATCATTGTGGTGTTTCTGCCGCTGTTTGCGCTCGAGGGTCTTGAAGGCAAGCTCTTCAAGCCCATGGCGTTCAATATCAGCTTCGCGATGGCCGGTTCGCTCGTGCTGACGCTCACATTGATACCCGTATTGGCCGCCCTGATCCTGAAGCCGAAGGTACAACGCGATACATGGCTGGTGCGCGCGGTCAAGGCGCGCTATATACCGCTCCTGTCCGGAGCCCTGGCGAACAAGAAGGTCGTGGTCCTAACCGCCGTCGGGTTGCTGGCGGCCAGCCTCGCGCTCTTTCCCTTTCTCGGTAGAGAGTTCATGCCCCAGTTGCAGGAAGGCTCGATCATGTGGCGCGTCACGTCCATCCCGTCCGCGTCGCTCGAGCATTCGATCGCAATCTCCAAGGACATCGAGAACGCCCTGTCCGAGTTTCCGGAAGTGAAGACCACGGTGGCCATGATCGGCCGCGCCGAGAAGGGCGAGACGGCCGACGTGAACTACATGGAGATTTACACCGAACTCGAGCCGGAGGACGAGTGGCCGGGAGACAGGGACATCGGGGAACTGGCCGAAGCGATGCGCGAAAAACTGGAGGTTGTGGTTCCAACCGCCGTCGTGGCCTTTACGCAGCCGATCCAGATGCGCGTCGAGGAACTCATTTCCGGCGTTCGCGCGACGCTCGCCGCCAAGATCTACGGCGAGGATCTGGCCGAACTCAACCGGCTGAGCATCGAGGTCAAAAATGTCATCGCCTCTATCGACGGCGTGGCCGACCTCTCGCTGGAGGCCAATACCGGCAAACCGCAGATTCGCATCCAGGTCAAGCGGGATCGCCTCGCGCGCTTCGGCTTGAATGCCGACGACGTGTTGTCGGTTGTGCGGACCGGCATCGGCAACGAACCGGTGTCCACCCTGATCGACGGTGTCCGCCGCTTCGACATAACGGCTCGGTTGAACGACGCGTCCAAGGCCTCCGTGCAGGCGATCAGGCGCATACCGCTTAAGACCAGCGGCGGCGCCATCGTTCCCCTCTCGGCGGTCACCGATGTGAGCGTGGCGCAGGGCTATTCCTTCGTTCGCAGGGAACAACTGCACCGATATGCAGTCATACAGATGGACGTTCGAGGCCGCGATATCGACGGTTTTGTCCGCGAGGCGAATGCGGCTATCCAGAGGCAGATCGATCTGCCGCCGGGATACTGGATCGAGTGGGGTGGCGCGTTCGAGAACCAGCAACGCGCCCTGGCGAGGCTGTCCATCATCGTGCCGCTAACGATCTTTTTTATCTTTGTACTCCTTTATACCGCGTTCAACTCGGTGAAGTACGCCACGCTTATTATCGCCAACGTGCCGTTTGCCACCATTGGGGGGCTGATCGCGCTCTTCATCAGCGGACAATACGTGTCGGTCCCCTCGGCGATCGGATTCATCGCCGTATTCGGCGTGGCGATGCTCAACGGTATCGTCCTCGTGAGTTTCATCAACGAACTCCGGCAGAACGGACACTCCGTGGAGGAGGCGGTACGAAAGGGCGCTGCGCTTCGTCTGCGTCCCGTCTTAATGACCGCAAGCACATCCATCCTGGGTCTGATGCCGATGTTGCTATCTTCGGGCGTGGGTGCGGAGATGCAGCGTCCGCTCGCCTCTGTGGTGGTGGGCGGCCTCATCACATCGACGCTTTTGACGCTGTTTCTCCTTCCTGTGATCTACGAATGGATGGAAACGCGCGCCGAGCGGAAGGCCAACTAGGCGTATCTGTTTGACGAAGCAATAGGGTACGGGCCTGTCAGGAGGAAGACGGGCCGTGAATTCTGCCGGTTCGAACACTCGCCCGGGGAGGCTTAGACGCGAAGAATCGCGGCCGCTCGGGCTTTTCTTTTTCGTACGTGTATGTTATATTCCAGAAAGAAATGCGCCGGCCGTTATGCCGTCGAACCATCGGAGGTGACATGACCAGCAATTCAGAACTGCTCAGCCGAATCACCGATCGCCCGGATGTCTTTGGCGGAAAACCCATTGTTCGCGATATGAGAATTTCGGTCGAGCTTGTCCTGGGTCTACTGGCAAAGGGCGTAACGATTGATGCGATTTTGGACGATTACCCCGAACTCGAACCGGATGATATACACGCCTGTGCTGCCTATGCGCACGCGGTCATCACCAGAGATTCACTGGACGCCATTGCGGTCGCGGATACGTGAGATTCCTCGTCGATAGGTGCGTTGGCCGCCGTCACTGGAAGAATTCTGGTGACGATCGACACCGATTTCGGAGAGCTCGTTTATGTCCGGCGGGCCCGGCATGCAGGGTTGGTGCGCCTCCCGGATGTGCCGGTAGAACAACGTATCGCCTTAATGGCGCAGGCGCTTGAGCGACATCGGACTGCCCTGGAAACCAAGCCGTCGTTACTATTCGCGGAGGGCGTGTCCGAATTTCCCGGCAGACATAAGAGTGCCGACCTGGAGCCCTGTCTCCCAAAACGACAAAGGAGGAAACCATGAAGAGCGGCGTTGCAATGGCCGATATTACCCCCGATCCCGGGGCCGTACTGCAGGGACACTGGAGTACGAATCCCTCGCATTCGGTGCTGTACCCGCTGGAGGTGCGGGCAATCGTATTCGAAGAGGGCGACGTCAGGACGGCGATCGCCACGATCGATGTGATTGGCGTGACGAAAGAGACGACCGATCGGATACGGGCGCGGGTGACTGCGGCGTGCGGTATCCCTGGAGATCACGTTATGGTGGCGTGCAGCCACACGCATTCGGCGCCGGCCACGTTGCCTTCGCTGGGCATGAAGCCGCCAGAGGGTTGGATGGATAGGATCGAGATCGAAACCGCGGCGAGCATAGTCCGCGCGGCGGCTGATCTCAAACCCGTACGGTTCGGGCTGGGCTGTGGGTCGGCGCATTTCAATATCTGCCGCAGGCCGCTGCCGGGCACGGCCAGCATGATGCAGAATTTCGGCGGTATTGTGGACCGGCGCGCGCGGGTGCTTCGCGTGGAGGCGGAGGACGGAACGCCGCTGGCGGTGCTGTTTCACTATTCATGCCATACCACCACCAAGAGCGGGTCCGAGGGCTATATTTCGCCCGATTACGCGGGTATCGCCCGCCGTGTGATTGAAGATGCGATTGGATGTAAAGCGTTGTTTCTGGCAGGATGTTTCGGGAATATTCGGCCCGCCGTGGTGAGTCCTGAAACGGGAAGGTTCAAGTCCGCGAGCAAGGCCGAACTGGACGCCTGCGGCGAGGAGTTGGGCCGCGAGGTCGTGCGCGTGGCCGAAAGTCTGAAGACCCGGCGATCCTCGCAACTGAAAGCGCGGGTTACTGATGTGCGGATTTCATTCGGCGAGCACGATCCGGTGGAGAAACTTCGTGCGATAGCGTCCGACGAGAGCGCAAGGGGTCGCCTGTTGATCGGCCCGTGGGCGAACTGCGTGCTGGAGATGATCGAGAGCGGTGGAATCCCGGAAAGCCGCGCCACGGAGATGCAGTTGATGGCGGTCGGTCCGCTGACGTGTGTCACCATACCCGGCGAGCCGGTGCAGGAAATCGGACACGCGATCGAAAAACGTCTGCGGTGGATGGTGGATGCGGATGACGTGTGGCCGGTGGGATACGCAAACGACGAGATCGGATACCTATGTACCGATCGGCACTACGAGGAGGGCGGGTACGAGCCCAACGCATACCCCTATTACGGCGAACCGGCTAGATTCCAGGGTGAGGAGCAAACCATAGTACAGGCAGCGGAGTCCCTGGCGAGGGGGTAGGCGGGTGGGAACGAAACCGGAAGACGACGATGTCCGGTCGGATTTGGCAAGAAGGACCGGGCGCGCGGTCCGCGCGGCGATCTACGGCACGGGCTCATGGGCGAACCAGACCCATATTCCAAACTTGAAGAAGCTGGGCGTCGACGTTGTGGCGGCCTGCGACGTGGATGCCGCGGCCCTGGGTTGCACGGCGGAGCGCTTTGACATTCCGGCAGTCTATACAGATGGACGCGAGATGGTCGAGAAAGAGTGGTTCGACGTGCTTTATTCGGTGGTGCCCGCTTTTGCGCGCACGGACGTCGAGATCAGGGCCGTGGAACGGGGTATTCATCTCTTCAGCGAAAAACCGCAGGCGCTTCGGATGGCCGTGGCGCTTGATATCGACCGGGCGGTTCGGAACGCAGGCGTGTTGAGTACGGTGTGCTTTCGAGAACGGTATCGACCACTGTTCCAGGAGGCCAGGCGGATACTGTCGGGGAAGCGGATCGTGCACGCGATTTTTCGATCCGTGGGCGGTCCGCCGCCGCTCAGGTCGCGGATGGAAGGAGCCTCCTGGTGGCACCAGATGGACAAATCGGGTGGGTCGGCGCTCGATTGGGGTGTACATGCCACGGACTCCACCAGATTCGTGACAGGATTGGAAGTGGACAAAGTCCAGGCGTTCTATTGTGAGCAGCCGGACGTCTTCTGCGAACCATTGTCCTCTTCGTTCCATTTCTTGTTGAATAATGGGGCGACGATGACCATGACGTTCGTATCGGCGGATCCGGCAGGTACACCGCAGCCCTGGTTCACGTTTTTTTTCGAGGGGGGACGGCTTGAGATTTTCCGGTACGATCGAATCGATCTGAACGGCGAGACGGTCTATCGTTCAGGGGATTTCGACCCGTGGTTCGAGCAGGATCGGATATTTGTCGAGGCGGTGCGTTCGGGCGATCGTAACGCAATTCTGAACGACTATCACGATGGTCTGTATTCTCTGGCGCCAATCCTGGCCGGATGGGATTCGGCCCGGCAGGGCGGGCGATGTATGGACGTCAGAGCGTATTGTGGGCAGGAGGATTGACGATGAACACGAAAGGATATGCGAATTCGGATCTGTTGATGACACCCGGTCAGTTGCACGGTCGCATCCACGATGGATCGATGTGCATCGTGGATGTCAGGCCCACGCACGAATACGTGGCAGGGCATATCCCGGGGGCTCTTCACCTGGATCTCTACGGGATCAGCCTGAACAACACCGGGCGGGAGGCGTTTGAAGGGTTCATGTGGACGTTGGCATACCTGATGGGAAGCCGGGGAGTCAGTTCCGACAAAACGGTGGTGTTCTACGAAAACGACTCCGGGATGCGGGCGGCGCGCGGTTTCTGGATTTGTGAGTATATGGGGCACCGCGACGTACAGGTTCTGGACGGCGGCTTAGGTGCCTGGACGGCGGCGGGATACGAGACGACTCTCGAGGTTTTGATTCCGGAGACGACCACGTTCGAGATGGGGCAGGTGGCGGAACGCCACATCGGTTTCGAGGAGATTCGGGATTCGCTGGGACGGGCGGGATTTGTGCCGCTGGATACGCGGAGCGACGACGAGTATTACGGGCGGGTGGCGCGTTCGGCCCGGGGCGGCGCCATCCCCGATGCCGTGCATATCGAATATCTGAACAACCTGGATGAGTCGGGCGCTTTCAAACCGGCGGCGGAGTTGCGCGCTTTGTACGAGAGGGCGGGTGTGACGCCGGAGCAGACGGTGGCATGTTACTGACAGGGCGGGTACCGTTCCTCCCATTCGTACCTGGCGTTGCGCCTGCTGGGCTATCGAGATGTGCGCAACTACATCGGGTCGTGGAAGGAATGGGGCGACCGGCTGGATCTGCCGGTGGAAGTTCCGGAGGCGCCGTAATCGGATTGGGACGCGTAGGTGGGGTGTCCGACAGACTACGAGGGTATGGCAAAAGGGGAAGGGTAACTTCAGACCCCTCCCATTTCACTGACGATTTCAAATTCCCTTTTCTTAACGGGCTGGATGGATAGGCGCTGTCCCCTCCGGACAACCAGCATCTCTTTCAGTTCAGGATTGGCTTTCAGGTTTTTGAGATGCACGTAGATTCTGAAGGCCTTTTTCCATTTGACGTCCACTGAGAACCATCGGGGATCGTCCGGGGTGGATTTCACGTCGTAATAGTTGCTCCCGGGGTCGAAGGCCGAAGGGTCGGGATAGGCCGCCCGCACAATTTCCGCAAGCCCGGCAATACCGGGTTCGTCGCAGTTCGACTGGTAGAAGAGGACAACGTCGCCCGTCCGCATGTCGTCGCGGATGAAGTTGCGGGCCTGATAGTTGCGCACGCCGCGCCATTTTCCGGTACTGTCGGGACGGTTGTTCTTCAGGTCGTCGAAGCTGCATTCGCTGAGTTCGCACTTCATAAGCCAGTATTTCTTCGGCATGGCTTCTTCTCTTGCAGTTGGGGCGCGGCGGGATCCGCGCCCGTTTTTTCGTCCGTATCAGGCGTCTTTCGCGATTTCCTCGAGCATTACCGGCCAGGCTTCCTCGGCATAGAATCGGTGGCCTCCGTTGCCGACAACCAGGTGGCAGCGTTGGGATGCGCCCGCGGCGGTGTAGATTTCCTTGAGATGGCGAAAGGCTTTCCGAACGCCGGCGACGGGAAAAATACCGTCTTCTTTTCCGGCCACGATAACGACCGGTCTGGGAGCAAAGAGGCCCATTACGTCGGCCATTTCCGCGTACTTGAGCAATCCGGGCACATAGTTGTCCGCACAGTGATATATGGACATGATGGAGTCCCGGAACGTGCAGAAATAACAGGAGGGCATGGCGTACGAGATACGCGGCAGTAAAGCCGAGACAAAGAGGCTGACGGTCCCGCCGCCGGAGTTGCCCATTATTCCGATGCGCCCGGGATGGGCGTCGCCTCGGGAAAGCAGGTAGTCGATCCCTCTGTCTACGTCATAAACCCGCTCGCCCAGCAGGGTGCGACCGAGCATAAGGGCGTGCATTGTGGCGTCGTGACATCCATGGGAGGACGTTTTTTGCTGGACGCGCTCCCGCCGTTCGCCGAAAGAGCGCTGTTCGATGCAGAGTGCGCCAATACCACGCTTCATGCACCCGAGGCCGAAGTCCCTGTCTCCGGGTACTTCGATGGGTGCGGCGTTATCGTCCCGGGCGACGGCGATGGAGTTGTGCATTCCCGTCGAGTGTCCCTGGAGACAGATGAAGAAGGTGTAAGGCGGTACCTGGCCTTTGGGCAGGCATACATACGCGGGAACGTCGGCACACGGCTCGCTGGTGAATACGATCTTTTCGATGCTTCCCAGCGGGTGATCCCGTTTCCAGACGGTGCGTACGTTCAGGGAGACACGTTCTTCCGGCATGTCCCCGACAAGCTGGCGTACCTTGCGGCGGAGCTTCTGCTGCCAGGGTTTGAGGTCGTCGTCCCGATACGTCATCGACGGTTCGAGTGTATCCATCACATGCCCGTGATGCACAGACGGAGAGAAACTGAAGTTGGTTTTTCTTGACATGGTCGTGCCTCGTATCGCCGAAATAGAGATGGCCGCAGGGTCGGGGCGCGCTCCGGTACGGTTTTGTTTTATTTATCAACCAGCGCTTTGGCGCGTTGTTTCCATTTTTCGTAGTTGGGAGACAGCGTCAGGGCGCCGTCCGGCTGCGGCACGAGTTTGCCGTTCCGGCCCCGGGGATCGCCGCGTTCCTCGTTGACCCGGGCCAGGCGTCTGCGCCAGACCTCGATACGTGGTTGCCGGTCGGGGTCCGCCGCGAGGTCGTTGCATTCGAGAGGGTCGGTCTCCAGGTCGAAGAATTGCTCGACGCCGGTAAGGTGGAACCAGATGTACTTTTCGCGCCCGTCGGTAACGTATTGCATTCCGTGTTCTTTGTCGTAACAGGTGGTGTGTTCACCCTGTACGAACGCCCGCCAGCCGTCGGTCCTGCCCCGGGAGAGATTAAGCAGGCTGAGGCCGTCTACGGATTCAGGGATGGGAACGCCCGCGGCGTCGAGAAAGGTGGGCATGATGTCTCGTAGCTCGACCGGCTGAGCCAGCGTCCGGTTGCGGGTAAAATCCCAGGTGTCCGGGTATTTGAGAATGAACGGGATTCGGGCGGAGCCCTCGTAGGCGTAGGTTTTTCGCCAGTGGTGGTGGTCGCCCATCATGTCGCCGTGGTCCGAGGTGAAGAGAAGGAGGGTGTTGGCCGAGGCCGCCGGGTCGCGTCTGCGCAGTTCGTGCAGAACCCGGCCGATTTGATGGTCAATAAAGGTGATATTGCCGTAGTAGGCCGCTCGCGCTCGGTGGGTTTCGGCGTCGGTGCGGCGGGTGCGGGGGGCGTTGACGTCCGCGATTCGCCGGTCGTATCGGGCGGACCACGGGCCCATAGCCGCTTTGGGGACCTCCGGATTGTCCACGTACATATCGTAATAGGGTTGCGGCGGGTCGTACGGGGAATGGGGGCGGGCGAAAGACAGCCAGAGGAAAAAGGGTCTGGTCGGATCGCGTTGTTGCAGAAACCTGACGCCTTCGGAAGCGGTCCAGTGTGTGGGGTGCAGGTGTTCCGGCAGATGCGATGGGCGGGCCATCCAGGAGTTCCAGTCGATGCTGTGGTCGCGGTAGCCGTACTCGCCCTCTTTGTGTTTCTCAAAGAAAACGTGGTAATCGCTGATGAATTTCCCCAAACGTCGCCCGCTCTCGTCCAGGACCATATGGTGGAAGCCATAGAGTTTGCGTTGGGGGTGGAAGTGCATTTTGCCCACGGCCTGGGTGTGATAGCCCGCATTGGCGAGTTCACCGGGCAACGTGGCCGGGTACTCGAGCGGGTCGGTGCCGGTCATCGTGAGACGGCCATGGTTCCACTGATCCATGCCTGTGAGGATACCCGCACGGGCGGGGGTGCAGGAGGGGACGGAGGTGTAGGCGTGGTTGAAACGCACGCCGCCCTCGGCCAGTTCATCCAGGTAGGGGGTTTCGAGTACCGGGTGGCCGTCGCATCCGAGGCAGTCACCGCGCTGCTGGTCGGTTGTAATCAGGAGAAGGTTCGGTCTTGGAATCATCCGGGATCGTTCTGTCTGACAAACAGGGGCGGCGCATGCGTCGCCCCTGTTGATCGCCTATCCCCATACTTCCTTGAGGAATCGGACCCAGTTGCCGGAAAGGATGCTGCGAATGTCGGATTCGACATAGCCGCGGCGCTGAAGGATGCCGACCATGTTCTGCAGATCGGCGATGGTATTGAGGTCGCGCGGGGATTGTTCCTGTCCGAAGCCGCCGTCCAGATCCGTGCCGATGCCGGCGTGCCTTGCGTTGCCGGCGAGTTGACAGACGTGGTCGATGTGATTGACAACGGTCTCGAGCGTGGCCTTTGTGCGCTGGGCCCAGCATGGAATTTCACGTTTCCAGTCCGGATCCAGCATCCAGGCATCGAATGCGGCGCCGATCACGCCGCCTCGTTCGACAATCGCCTCGATCATCCCGTCGGTGAGCTGGCGCTGGCCGGGCGTGAGGGCGCGGCAGTTGTGGTGAGAGGCGGCCACGGGGCCGTCGTAGACTTCCAGGATTTCCCAGAAGGCCTGGTCCGTGGTGTGGGTGAGGTCAACGATAATCCCTGCTTCCTTCAGGGCGTCGAGAAGGGGTCTGCCGCGTTCCAGCAGGCCACCCTCGGTGCCCGTGCCGTGGCAATAGGAGCTGACGCCGTAGTGGGAAATACTGACAATGCGGAGCCCCAGATCGTACCATTCCGGAACCTGGGAGGGGTCCAGGATCGGGTCGGCGCTTTCCATGGCCACCACCAGGCCGATGGGCGTGTCGGGGGCGGGGTTTTCCCAGGCGGCGACGGTTTCGTCCATGTCCCGCGAATTACGGATGAAACGAATTACGCCTTCGCGTTCCATCGCCTGATAATAGGCCAGGTGGCCCCGGCCCACGCCGTGGCACTGGTCCTGGCAGTACATGCCCGTCCGGCTCCAGCGGTCGTTGGGGTCGGTGCGGGACATCATCGTTCCGAAGATGATGCCGACGTGTCCCCGGCGAAGTTCAGGAAAGGTTACAGTACAACTTCCGAAGCTGCGCATCACGGGTTCGGCGTCGTGGACGCGGACCGTCGCTGCCGGTTGCGTGAGGTCCCGGTTGACCTGTATTGCGCTGAACCCCAGGTCCAGGTGGCTGTCTGCGATAAGATACGGACGGTCTGACATTCTCTGCCCTCAACGGAAAATGCCCACCTGTTCGGAGAGACAGGTGACTGCGAATTCAGATCGGATCAGGTCCACGCGTTCTTGAAGAACCGGATGAGGTTGCCGTGACAGATGTTGTCGACGTCTTCGGAAGTGTATCCGTGCGCTTCCATGATGCCTGGGAATCGCTGGAGGTCGGCGATGGTGTTGTAGTCCGTGGGTGAGAGTTCCAGCCCGAATCCACCGTCGAGGTCCGTCCCGATCGCCACGTGGCGGCTGTTGCCCGTGAGTTGGCAGACGTGGTCGATGTGTTCGACAACGGCCTTCATGGGCCGCGTGGCGGTGGCGTAGTGGGTCAAAGGATCGTCCCAGTCCCAGGTGGGGCTGAGCATCTGTTCGGCAAAGACCATTCCGATGACGCCGTCGCGTTCCACAATGGCCTGGATCATTTCGTCGCTGAGGTGTCGCTGGCCGGAAACCAGTGCGCGGCAGTTGCAGTGGCTGGCGTGAACCGGGCCGTCCCAATGGTCCAGGATTTGCCAGAAGGTGAGGTCCGACGCATGGGTAAGGTCGATAACCATGCCGACGTCTTTGAAGGCGTCCATCAGGGGGTATGCGGGCGGATAGAGTCCGCCGACTGTGCCGGTGCCGTGGCCGTAGGTATTGGCGCCGAAGTGGGTGAGAGACACCGAGCGCAGGCCGGCGTCCCACCAATCTCCCACCTGGTCGGGACCCAGGATGGGGTCGGCGCTCTCGGCGGTCAGAATCAGGCCGATCGGCGTGGTGTCCGTCGGGTTCTGCCAGGATGAGACACATGTATCCAGGTCGACGGCGTTTTTGATGAACGTGATCTCGCCCCGGCGGGCGAGGGCGTTGTAATAGTGGAGGTGGCTCTGGCCCCTGGCATATGCTACCGATTGGGCCCGAACGGAGTTGTGGGAATTGATGGAGGGGGCCTGGACACGGGCCATGACGGTAGAGAGCATGATGCCGACGTGGCCCTCGCGCATCTCCGGCAGGGTTACGGTCACCGTGTAGCGTTTGTCCTTGAGGCCCGCGCGTCTTTCAAGAGAGTCCTTATGGATTGAAAGGTCTGCCCGAACGACGTCTTCCCGCTCCCGCAGGACATGCACCGGCCGGGTGAGGTCGCGCCGGTAGAAGAGGGCGTTGAAGGCCATGTCCAGGTGGCCGTCGATGATGAGTACCGGTTTGTCGGGCATAGGCTGGAAACCACTGAAAATGGAATGTGAAACCGCACGATGCTAACCGCACGTCAAATTACTTTGCCCGGTTGGCCCGGGCAAGTGAAATCGATGGAGCCTGGCATACCGCGGTCCGGTCCTCGCGGGCATAAACCAGACTGCGAATCTTCCCTCGATGTCTTCCGCAACGGCTTCAACCCGTCTGACCAAACCTGTTGACGAAGATACGGAAGTCCACAAACTCGACGCAGCCATTGCCGTCCAGGTCGTACTTCGCCACATATCCTTTATCGCCACGACTCAGCCCGAATTTCCCCGCGAATTGCAGGAAGTCCGAAAAACCAACCGTTCCGTCCTCGTCGAAATCCGCGGTTGGTGCCGGTGGTGCGACGTAAGAAGACATATCCCATAGCAGCACCGTGCCGTCCTCAGACCCTGATGCAAGTGTTTTTCCGTCGGGTGAGTACGCCACGGATCGAACAATGTCCATATGTCCGGTGAAAGTGGCGGCTCTGGTTCCTTCCGACACATCCCACAGATCAATGGTGCCATTCCATAGGCCAGCGGCCAGCCAGGCGCCGTCGGGCGAAAATGCCACCGACAACGCAACTCCTCGCAGGTCGTCCAGGGAGGCGAAATTGAGTCCCGTCGAGACGTTCCACAATCTGATCGAGCTTTCATAGGCCCCCGACGCGAGTGTGGCGCCGTCTGGGGAAAACGCAACGGTATAGTGTCCCTGGGGCCCCTGAAACTTGGCGACATTCGTCCCCGTCGCTACGTCCCACAGCCTGATTGTCTTGTCTGTTGATGCAGACACGACCATGGCCCCGTCGGGCGAGAACGCAACATCATTGATTTCACTTCCATGTTCGTCAATTGTGGCGGTATTAGCTCCAGTGGAAACATCCCACAGTCTGACACTGGCGTCATAGGACCCCGAAACGAGTAACGCGCCATCCGGCGAAAAGGCCAAGGCCATGACGCCACGCGAATGCCCTTTTAGCGTGTGGATAATTTCGTCTGTCTCAACGTCGATCAGTTTGATGTCCCCTCCAGATCCGATAGCGAGATTTTTCCCGGTCGGCGAATACGCCAGACAGGTGACACTGGGCGGCGTTTCAAAAGGTGCGGCCGAATCCGCTCTCGATGCAACGTCCCACAGTCTCACACCGCCCTCCCGGGGTCCATAGGCCAGGGTCGTCCCGTCGGGCGAGAATGCCACGAAATGGATCTTGCCCCTGTGCCCTTTCAGCGTAGCGATATTTGTTCGTGTTTCAACGTCCCACAGCATGACCCGATCGTCGTTTGCCGCGGAGACGAGTCGGTCGCCGCCGGGTGAAAACGCGACGCTATGGACATCGTCCGTGTGTCCCGTAAGCATGGCGAGATGTCTTCCGTCCGCAACATCCCAGAGTCTGATCGTGCGATCCGATCCCGAAGCAAGTGTTTTTCCATCGGGCGCATAGGCAATCGACATGGGCCGCTCTCTTTGCGTCCGGATCGCGGCGGTCTCAGTTGCGGTTGAGACATCCCAAAACCTGATTGTCCGATCCCATGACGCGGAGGCGAGGGTCTTTCCATCGGGGGCGAACGCAATAGACGTGACATAGTCTTCATGTCCTTCAATCGTGGCGGTATTGTCCGCTGTTGCGAGGTCCCAGAGCTTGATCGTATCGTCGCCCGATCCCGAAGCGAGGGTTTTCCCGTCGGGAGCAAAAGCAACGGACGCTACCGCCCCGGTGTGCCCTTCAAGCAGGTCGGTGATGTATCCCGTTGCAATATCCCAGATTCCGATCGTATTCTCCGGATAGGATCCTGAAGCGAGCCGCGAGCCGTCAGGTGAAAAAGCCACACAAAGGACAGGACTCCGATGTTCCTCGAGCGTTTGAAGTACCTCTCCCGACGTCACGTCCCACAACTTGACCGTCGCATCTCCGGACCCCGAGGCCACCATCGTGGCGTCGGGTGAAAACGCGACCGACGATACCTTTGCCGTGTGCCCGCCGAGTAGTCCGAGTTCCCTGTGGGTCGCCGCGTCGTAAATCCATACGCCAATGCTTCCCCCGACCGCCAGGCGTTGGCCGTCGGGGGAGAACGCCACGCCTCTTTCCCTGCTGCGAACGTTCCCTTTTCCCGCCCGGGCCATGGCGCCGTGGGGCAGATGCCACAGCTGATAGTCGCCTTCCATAAATGAAGACAGGGAGGGACTGACGCCCACGGCGCTGAAGGTGACGGGCTGGATCCCCGCGACCGATACCTCAACAACGTTGCTCCCCGGACCGACTGTGAGCGTCCCCGCCGCCCTGCCTCTGTCATCAGTCGTTGTGCTTTTAACGTCAAACTCTCCGCTGAGTTTGCCAGCGCCTTCCGCAACGGTAAAGGCGACTTGAACACCCTGTACGGGATTTCCGGCCTGATCCCGCAGTTCGACCACGAACGGTCGATCCAACTGCACGCCCGCCGCGCCCTTCTGGTTGTTGCCCGAGATCCTCAAAAGCGCGGCGGGGAGTTGCCTCAACTCGGCCATATCCCACAGGATAATCGTGCCGTCGAGGCTTCCGCTTGCCAGCGTTCCGCCATCGGACGAAAACGCGACGGAATGGACCATCAACGTATGTCCCGATACGGTTGCCGTATTCTTATGGGTGGCAATATCCCATAGCCGTACTGTATTGTCTTCCTCGCCATAGTATCCGTCGCCACTGGCAAGCGTGCCTCCGTCAGGCGAGAACGCGACCGAGTTGACCACGTTCGTGTAGCCCTCGAAGGTCGCCTTGAGTACGCCTGTGCCAGCATCCCACAACCTCACCCTGCCACTGGTCGCGGCGGCCAGCGTCTTGCCATCCGGCGAATAGGCCATGGATCGAATCGAACCTGTGTTCCGGATAAGAATTGTCCTTTCCTGGCCGGTATCCACATCCCACAATCGAACCGTCTCGTCGTACGCGCCACTCGCGAGCGTCTCGCCGTCCGGGGCGAACGCCAGGGACTGGACACCCCCCCTGTGTCCCTCCAATGTTCTTACGTGCGTACCGGTTTGGGCGTCCCACAAGCGTATCGTCCGGTCGGAGCTGCCACCGCTGGCCAGTATGCTGCCGTCCGGGGAGAACACGACGGATCCTACGGAGCCCATGTGCCCTTTGAGAGATGCCTTCAGTTGTCCGGTAACCGCATCCCACAACCGTACCGTCTCGGCCTGGCTCCATGTTGCCTCAACGGAACTCGCACTTGCGAGCGTCTGGCCATCCGGCGAGTAGGCCACGGCGTTGACCCAGCCCTCGTGAGCAACAAAGGATGTTTTTTGTTGCCCGATGGCCGCATCCCACAACTGGATCGTCCCGTCGTAGGATCCCGAAGCAAGGGTTCCGCCGTCAGCAGAAAAACCCAACGAAAGCACGCCGTCGGTATGCCCGGAAATGATCGCCTTTTGTCTTGCGCTAACGGTATCCCACAATCGGACCGTTCCGTCACGACTTCCACTGACAAGGGTTCCGCCGTCCGGAGAGAACGCCACGGAAGGCACCAGACGGCTGTGTCCTTTGAGGGTAGCCCCCCGTTGAAGTGTGAGTGCGTTCCACAACTGGATCTCGCCGTTGTTTGTACCGCACGCGAGGGTACTGCCGTCCGCGGAATAGGCTACGGACACGGCGCCGCCGTGATGCCCTTCAAGAATCGCCTTGATGAAACCGGTCCGCGTGTCCCATAGTCGAACGGTCCCGTCGAAGCTCCCACTGGCCAGTGTACATCCATCCGGAGAAAACGCCAGATCGGCCACCAGGCTGGTATGTCCCTTGAGCGATTTTCTGTGCTGGCGGGCGGCAACATCCCACAGCTTCACCCCATAGGTCGCAACATGGGCGAGGGTGCCGCCGTCCGGAGAAATCACCACGGGTGTAATGTCTGACGTGTGCCCCGTATGAAAAACCGCGATATCTTCGCCAGTTTCAGCGTCCAACAGGCGCATCACGCCGAAACCACCAGTGGCGACGACGCTGCCATCGGCAGAAAACGCCACGGTGTTCGCACTCCGCCACCGTGCCGCGAAAGTTGCTCTGTGTTCGGCGGTTGCCGCGTCCCACAGCTGAACCCTGCTGCCGTCTCCCGTCGCCAGCGTCCTTCCATCCGGGGCGTACGACACGGACCTGATTCGAGCCGTTCCATCGGAGATCAACGCGACTTCGGACCCCGATTCTGCATCATAGATCATCACACCGATATTGCTGGCAACCGCGATCCGGTCGCCATCGGGTGAGTATGCCACTTGATGGAGCCAACCCTTGCCAAGACGTGCTCTGGCGCCTTCGGGCAGCCCCCACCCGGTAAAATCTTGTGCGTGGATGTCCGCCGGTGTGTGGTGAGTCAAAAATAAGACCGTATAGATGAGCAGCTGTATGGATTTCATGGAATGACTCTCCCGGGCATGGTCGTGGCCCGCCAAAGGGGTCGAGCCCGCCGCCATAGAAGCCCGGCTTAATGAGATTCCGGCAAGCAACCGGACGTGCCGGAAACCGACCCGCAAAAGTAGACCTCCGGGCTCCAAAGTACCGTCCGGTGATCGACAGAGCAATAAGAAACGGGGCAGCCGATGATTGGGCGCGCTCTGCGCCTGTCGGGTTCGCTATACCGCTGTGGAGGTGCGTACGTTATTGGTCCGGTGAGTCCTCGTTCGCGCTGTATTCTGCAGGCATGTCCACCTTTTTTTCTTGCTCGAAGCCACCGATTTATGGATATTCCGAACGGGTACCGCATACTGAAATGACGTGACGGGGAGTGGCTCAGTCCGGCAGAGCACCTGCTTTGGGAGCAGGGGGTCGCGGGTTCGAATCCCGCCTCCCCGACCATTGAAAAACAAGGGGTTGCGAGCACAGGCTCGTAACCCCTTGTCTGTATCGGCGAAGCGTCGGCGGTCGCGGGTGCCGAGGGTGCATTATCCAGCCGATTTTCATCGCGCCGGTGGGGCGTTCTACAACGATCGCAAGAAGGCGAGCAATGCCTCTCGGTTAGCTCCGGATAGACGGCGCACTTTCTCGCGCGACCGTTCAGCTTCACCACCGTGAAACATAATGGCTTCGAGAAGGGTTTCTGCCCTGCCGTCGTGCAGGAATCCAGCCGGAATGCCATTGACGGTTTCCGTGAGGCCAATGCCCCACAGCGCGGGCGTTTTCCACTCGCGCCCATTGGCTTCGAAGTCCGGGCGATTGTCGGCAAGCGCGTCGCCCATGTCGTGCAGCAGCAAATCAGTATAGGGGTGAATGATCTGGCCTGATAATGACGCGATGGCGTGGCCGCCCGTTTGAAAAGTGATCGTATGGCAGGCTGCACAACCCGTCGATTCAAAGAGATTTTCACCGCGAATTACCTGGGCATCATCCCAATTGCGCCGCGCGGGTACGGCGAGGGTTTGGATATAAAACGTGGTGACGTCCAGGGTCTCCTGCCCGATTTCCGGATCGTCGTCGAGGCCGTCGTGCTGGGTCTGCCCCCATACGGATTCCCGGGGAAAGTATGGGCTGGTAACGCCCATGTCCTCGTTGTACGCGCTGGCGAGCTGCTGCAAGATATCGGGATTGTTGGCTTTCAGTCCAAAACGTCCGAGTTCTGTCCGACCCGTTCGGAAATTGTACACATAATTGGGGCGGCCCGATATGCCGTCCCCATCGGCATCTGCGGGATCCGAACGGGCGAGAATGTCAGACTCGGAAATAGCTTCCAACGGGCCGCGTCCGAATACGGGCGGTGCCATGCGTGCCGACAGAAGAACCCCTGCGGGCAGTGGTTGATATGGATCAACAATGTCGTAGACCGGGTGTTTCAGGTAGACCTCTTCGTCACCGGCCAATATTTCTACGGTTTCAAAAGAGCTGACTTGAACACGCGCTTCGGGTTCAACACCGAAGTTTGCACGGTCGCCGAGTTGTACTCCAAAGCCGGGAACAGGCGCAGGCCCGCCATGCTGGGTGAATCCGGGAAGGCTGACGCGCATGAGCATAGAACCGACAAAGGGTGGTTCAGAGCCGAATGCGCCGCGCCCTCGCCCGTCGCGCAAATGACATCCCACGCAAGATGTCTGGCTGAACACGGGACCTGCACCGGGGTTTACATCAGCCGGCGGCGTGACAAAGACCTGTTCAAACGTGGCATCGCCTGCAAGAAACCTGTCGAGTTCGTCAGCCGAGAGCGTTGGGATGGGCATTTCAAAGGCCTGACTGGATGCGTCAAAAACCGTTGCCTGCCCGCCGGACAGGGCTTTGTTTTCGTTGGGGATGGGTGCAATTATCTCATCGCTGCCACATGCACAGACGAACAGCATTGCGGCAATGGCGCCCGAAATATACCTATATATATTCACGAGAACGAGATCTTGATATCAATCAGATAAGCGGTCAATTCTGCAAACGGAGTCAAAAGGGCAACTATGGTAGGTTGCCCTACCGGCTTTCCGGCAATTGCACGCGGCGGCTTATTACTCGTCATGTACCAGGCGCGCGACATCGCCTTCGAGGGTCTGTTGCACAGTTGCAATGGCCTGTTGCGCCCGAGTGATCTGTGCGCCGTCAGTGGTCAGAGCATCGCGGAACGGGATGGAGATTTTGCCGATTTCCTCGATGACCGTCTTGATTTCGTTTTGTAAACGCGTGTCGAGAGCCGCGTTCCTGCTCTTGACGAAATGATCGAGGCCCACTGCTTCAACGGTATTCCTCCAGAAAAATTAGAATTGAAAACCAAGTGCGAGACTGGCCGTATTCTCACCGTTGAAGTTTAAAGCACCGAGGCGACGCATGGCATAGTCGCCTTTGAGAACGACGGCGTTGTCCATAACGTAGTTGAGGCCAAACGTGTAGACACGACGTTCGAAGCGCGGATTGTCAAAAAAGTTCTGCGGCACGCTGGCCATTGTGTCATAACTGTCAAATCGAAAAAACAGGTAGAGTTGGTCTGCCTGGCGCGATGCGAAAAAGGGCAGGATATCGCAACCGACTTCGGCATAAGACGCATACGCGGTGCTGGCAACGGGCGTGCGCAACACATCGAGATTATTGGACAGCGTTCGATTGCGCTGGCTCACAATAGCCGCGTTTTGCAGATGCCCATAGAGATACATACCCTGTGCGCGGAAGCGATTGTATCGCAGCACAGCGTGGACATCAAAGATGGACACATAGGCATTCGCATCTTTCATGTCGGGTTTGGGGCGGTTGTCGGCGCTGTTGCCGCGATAACCCGATACGCCAACGGTGAGACCATCAACGAGACGGTAGTCCAACCGACCCGCAAGGGCCATGTTTGATGCGCGAACCTCCTCAAAGCGCGTCTGATGGCCTCCCACAATCCAGTTTTGCGAACTGAAACCTGTGGCATCCAGGCCGTTGACGAGTTGAAACTGGTAGCTCAGACGATTGATATAGCCGTTGATTTCAATTCCGGTTTCGTGCCATATTGACGGAATAACGGTGGTTTCCGATTCGGGGCGGCGGGTTCCGAAAAAGTCCAAGGGATGGTATTGCTCGGTGGTTAGACCCACGGCAACGTAGAGGTGGCCCAGGCGGAGGTTGAACGCGTCGCTGAACTCGCGTTCGACGTAGAGTTCTTCGAGGATAACTTCACCGCCTTTTTCCACTTCGGTTTCGTATTTACCGAATTCCTCGTATTCAATTTCGAGAGCGCCCCCGGTGCCGCCGTGTTCGATTTCGACTTCAGCTTCCAATTCGACACCGTGCGACAGACGGGTTTCCAGTTCGAGCGCCAGACGCGCAATGTCAATGGTCGCGCGGCTGTCTGGCGGCGAACCCGTCAGGCTGCTCTTCTGGTCGGGGCCGTAATCGAAATGCGAGTAGATGAGTTCGCCGTATCCCGTGATTTTCAGTTTGGATACTGACTTGTCATCCTCGCCCATGATGTTCGCAGGCAGCGCGAGCACCAGAACGATACTGCACAAGAAAAATCCGTTCATAAACCTCCCGCTATGTAAATGGTATCAGTTGTTGAAATTTAAAAGAAGTGCCGTTGTGTCCTGCAGGCAGAGAGGGCCTGATCTCTCTGGCGCATCGGGTGTCAGGTTTTCACGGACTCCTCCCTTTCAGGGTTTGACGACGATCAGAAACGCATGATCAACTCGGCGTAGAGCGTTCGCCCGGGCAACGAGGGAACATAGTCCAGTCGTTTTTCATTGAATGTGTTCTCGACGCCCAGTCGAAACCTTGTGGGTATGCAAATTCGCTGGGACAGTGAGATGTGCCAGAGATGATAACCAGGCGCGTGTTCTACCGGCGCGTCGTGGATAGTCGTAAGGTTGCGGTCCTGATAGTTTTCGCGGATGCGCGGCCTCGAGGCGCGGTTTCAATGCCTGCGTAACCGGGGCCACCGCGAGGATGAGCCCCAACAGAATCAGAAAGCTTCGTTCGACCATCGATTGTCCCTACCCATTGGCGTGCGAAACAGATCCACGCAAACGGCGCGCTTTACTGCTGCCACAGACGATAGGCAGTATAAATTCGTTCACTGTTTTGCATATAGGGCAACAATTCTGCATATTCGTCGTTCATTTTGTATACTGTTCGATTGTTATATATATAAAATTTTTGAATGAAAAAAATACACTTCGATGGTTCATATGTCAACCCGAATTTTAGGAAAATCCGACATTTGTCGATCCGTGAAGAATAAATGTCTATAAATCAGTATGTTAAAATTAATCGCCCGGTATTTCAATACCGGGCGATACGATATCAGTGTGACTCAATTTGGCCGCTCGACGCGGTGTCGGCCCCGTGAACAACCCGAAATGGCTACAGCGATGTCAATTCGCGGAATCTGTAGGGGCGACCGGCCGGTCGCCCCTACAGATTCCGCGCGTCGTAGCGTTGGCGATACCGAAACGCGATGCCAATCAGCGATATCCACGCCATTGTGTGGGCAACTTTGAAAGTTGCCCTACAAATCCAACGGCGGCGGCGAATGTTTCGCGGCTTCGCGGGTTCTCGTCTCGGCCGCTCGGCGGTGGAGAAGCGGCGGCGCAGTTCTCTCGCCCTGTCGTGCAATTTTCCCATGGAGCGATCGGTGGTGGAGATGGGGGTTTTTCCGCGCTATTCCGTTTTGCGCCGTTGCCTGGAGCGTGCCTACGCGTTCGCAGGGCAGTAGTGAACGTAACTGTCACAGGCGTAATTCGCGGAAAAACCGGCTCCGCGCCGAGCGGCCTGCCTGCGCCGAGCCGTGCTCGGCAGGCAGGCGCGGTTCTTTTTGGTCCTTTTTCTTGCGCGAACAAGAAAAAGGACGAAGAAAAATCGAAAGTTGAAGGGAAAGGCAGTGTCCGTCGGGAACGCAGTTCCAAAAATGCCGTACGAGGAAAGCCGGGAGAGGTAAGAGGTCCAAACCTCACCACCCGAACCTTGCGGCGTCCTTTTTGTTCCCCAGTCGAATCGTCTCTACATTCTCGTTAGTGAGAATCCCAATGCGGGGCGTCTTCCGACAATGTTATCAACACTTCTCACTTCTTCCCTCTACTTTCTAACCGTTTCTTGGCGAGAAAGAAAAAGGGCGTAAAATAATAAAAATTAATTAATTAGAAAGATAGAAATGGCCGGACAGTCCGGGAGAAGGACCCATCATTATGGTTTTCCCCATTTGTTTTTTCCTTCGATTGGTCTCTTGCCTCTAACCGATTCAACCGGCGAATCGCGATTGAAACGCCGCCCTTGCCTTATGTACGGTATCCTCGGACAAGGGGTGACCGTCGGAGATCCCGACGTTGGCGCGGATGTGATCGGGATCCGTGGAGCCGATGATGGCGGTGCAGACGTCCGGATGCGAGAGCGTGAAACGCAGTACAAATTCGAGAATGGGCATCTCGCCCGCCAGTTCGGCAAGGGGGATGGATTGCGCCCGGTCCCACGGGCCGCCCATATAGTCGCCGTCGGGTCGCACGGTCTTTTCCCAGACGGCATTGGAAATGGGGCGCTTGATGATGGTCCCCATGCCCTGCGATCTCAGCGTCGGCATGAGGTTTTCGGCGGATTCCTGGTACAGGATGTTGTAGGTGAATTCCTGGGTGTCCAGGTCCCAGCGGCGGGCGGCGGCAGCAGCGGAAGGACCGTCTGCCGAAACGCCGACGAAACGTGTCCAGCCTTTTTCCCTGGCATCCAGAAGCGCCTCAAAGGCCACCTGTTCATCGTCGTCCGAATCGGGCAGTCCGTGAAACTGGACGATATCGATCACGTCCATATCCAGCTTTTTTCGGCTGTCGTCGATTGTACGCAGGATGCCGTCCCGGCTGTAGTCACGCACGATTCCGCGTTTACCGTTGGATTCCGCAACGTAGTCTCCGCATTTCGTGGCCAGGACGAATTCCTCCCGTCTATGGGATATGAACTTGCCGATCCGGGCTTCGCTCTGTCCGTACATGGCGGCCGTGTCGATGAAATTGATGCCGGCGTCCAGAACCGAGTTGAGGGCCCGGTCAGCCTGGTTTTCGGGCAGGTTAATGTTGCCGATCTGCGCTGCGCCGTAGCCGATTTCCGAAACGCGCAGCCCGGTTTTTCCGAGGGTTCGATATTGCATAGCGGGTCTCCTTCAGGATGGGTTGCTGATTGGCGCCCGGGCGAACTCGCCCCGCGGGGTACGGAAATGAGCCCAGAAAATCAAGGTGCCGAGCGCGGTAAATGCGGCGCTGGTCAGGAAGAGAGCATGGTATCCGACGGTGGAAATGATGTAGCCGCCGCCCATGGCAATGACCGCATAACCGATGCCAGCCATCATCGAGGAAGCGCCGGACATGGTCGCCCGCCATCGCGGGGAAACAATCTCCTGGTTGTAGACGACGAAGGCGGGGCGCCGTATGGCAGCGAGGGCCACGATATTCATAAAGCAGAACCCCGCCGGAATCCAGTGCGGCAAAAAGGCCATTGGGATCAGCATGGCGGGCGTGCAGATGGCGCTCAACACGACCGTGTGGTGATTGCCGAAGCGGCCCGTGAAAAGCGGCACCGCCAGGGCGGCCGGCACCGCCAGAAGCTGGCCGGTGGCCATCAGTGTGCCTATGAGTGAGGTCGGTACGTGCAGGCCGGCATCCATGTAGACGTTGAAGAAGGTCCGGACAGCGCCCTCTCCGGCAACGTGCAGTAACGAGGCCAAAGCGATCAGCGCGATGACCCCCAGCGGGAACGGCGCGTCTGAATCCTCGACGTGTACCTGTCGTTGCCTGACTTGGGGTTTTCGCGTGGCCATGAGGATGAAAAGGGCCGGAATGAGCAGGGTGGAGGCGGCGAGCAGGGTGTACCGGAAGGGTGCCGGGTGGTCCGGGGCGACGTTCATCAACCAGGCGATTCGCCCGGGCAGGAAGCCGCCGACAAGGCTTCCGAAAAAGCCGGCCAACGGGAAGAGGGCGCCCTGCATGGAGAAAACGTGGTTCCGCTCCCGCGCTCCGGCAACGCCCATCAGATACGGGGCGCCGTTGACGATGTAGAGGGCCACACCCAGCAGCCCCAGCGCGTTGGTGGCCAGAACAAACACGTCCCGGGGGGCGCCGGGGACGACGAGTTCAGCCTGTGAGAGAAGGCCATTGCCCACGATGGCGAATGCAATTCCAGCGATCATGACCCGACGCGGATCCCAGTGGGCCCCCAGGAGCCCGGCCGGAAGGCTGCAGGCGGCAAAGGACAACGCACCTGTGGCGTTTACCCACCCGACAAACGTGGGGCCGTATCCCAGCCTCAGGATATAGAGGTTGAGCAGCAGGGAGGTAATGCCGCCGAATAGGCTGAAGCCGAAGAGGATCGTCGCAGCGAGATACAGCCGGACGTCGCGGTTGAACAGGCGCAGGGTATCCAGGTAGGATTCCATAGGCTCAGAGTACCGGACCCGAGCCTGGCGGCAGGGACTCTAGGGGGTTGGGCCATCGGGGGTCGCCCTGGCGCGCGGCGGGTAGCGCACCCGGCGATGCATTTCGACAGAGTGGACGACGTATGGAAGGCATGTGTGGAGGTGGTTCGGTGTACGTCCGAGCGGGGCGGGAAGCAATGAGTCCCGGTCGCGGACCGAACAAGGGGAAGTGAGTATGTGTCGGGCCGTCGGGGGACAAAACCGGTCTCCTACGCCAACAGGCGTTTTCCCCTGGATTTGAAGGCGGCCGCAAAGCGTTTTTTCATTGGGCTGCGGGTTTCTCCCACAGGCGGATTCAGCGCCAGTTCGACGCAAAGGTCGACCATGTGTGCGGCATCGGATGCGGAAATGATCTCTTCCGCCGGCCAGCGTTTGCCCATGTTGTGGTAGTTGCCCAGGGGGAAGGCCAGGGCGCCCACCGTCATGCCGTAGAGGACGTACAGGGTCGCTTCGCAGACGCCGCCGCTCATCAGTTGACGCTGATAGTTGAAATTGCGCTCTTTCTTTTTCAGGTCACGCGCGGTGCTGTGTATGGCGTATTCGACTCGCGGGTCGAATACTCTCATCGCGTCACCCACACGGATAACGGGTCCGGCGCCGATCTCGGCGCCGGGAAGGGCTTTGCTGGTCTCGAGTACGATAATGGGCACCCTCCGGGGGACGGTTCGGGCGCGTACGATTCCACCGGCCCCGAGAAGACCCACCTCTTCGGCGCGTGTGAAGACCCCCCACAGGTCTGCGGCGGCTTTCGTTCGATTGAGCCGGTCCATCGTGGCCAGGATGGCGGCGCAGCTCGCCAGGTTGTCCGCTCCCTTGGTCCGGATGAGACCGCCGTCGAACACGGCCGGTCTGAGGCCCCAGTAGCCGAAGGCGCCTTCGAGTTGTGGCAGCGGGCGCGCGGCGCGGGCGGTAAAGGTCTTGTCGTCGCTCAACGACGAGGTCGCCCTGCCGGGAATCTCGTCCCCGTCCGAGACGAGTGTGAGGCGCCCACCGGGGAAATGGCGCTCGTCGCATGCCCCCAACCAGCGTGCGGTGAGATTCCGTCCGTCGGCGTTGAGGATCTCACAGCCGGGGTGGTCCATGTGGGCCGTAAGCGCGACCGGTTCCGCCTGATCGCCGTTTGTGTACCGAAGGACGAGGTTGCCGTACCGGTCTGTATTCACCGGGATCCGCCGCCGCCGGGCAAAGGCTCTTATGTATGCCGCGACGGCGTTTTCATGAAAGGGCGCCGTGGGCAGAGAGAGGACGTCGCAGAAGATTTTTTGGAGGCGTCTGTTCACGGCTCATCCCCAGCGGCTGATGGTGACTTTTTGACGAGTGAAGAAGGAGACGCCTTCGTGACCCTGAACATGCAAGTCGCCGAAGAAGGAATTGTTCCAGCCGGAGAACGGAAAGAAGGCCATGGGCGCCGGAACGCCGGTGTTGATGCCCACCATGCCGGCGTTGATGCGGTGGCGGAACTCGCGGGCGGCGCCTCCGCTTTCTGTAAATAGCACGGCGGCGTTGCCGTAACCGCTGTTGTTACAGGTCTCGATAGCGGCATCCAGATTATCGGTGTGCATCACCGACAGTACGGGGCCGAAAATTTCGTCCCGGGCGATCTGCATCCGGGGCTGAACACGATCGAAGACGGTCGGTCCCAGATAAAAGCCGTTGGGGCAGGCATCCACGACCACGTCGCGCCCGTCGACGATCAGATCGGCGCCCTCGGAAAGGCCGGTCCGGATGGAAGCGCGCACTCTTTTCAGGTGCTGTGGGGTCACCAGCGGACCCATCTCGGCATCGGCATCCCGGTCGGTAGGTCCAACGCGGAGGCCGCGCGCGGCGTCGCTGAGGAGCGGCAGAAAGCGTTCGGCGGCGTCGTGGGCGCACACGAGGACGCTGCCGGCCATGCACCGCTCTCCGGCGCAGCCGTAAGCAGAGCCCATAATGGCGTTAATGGTGGCGTCCGGTTCGGCATCCGGAAGGACGACCATATAGTTCTTGGCGCCCCCGGCCGATTGCACGCGTTTGCCGTTTTGCGTGGCGGTTTCATAGATATAACGGGCCACGGGGGTAGATCCCACGAAGGAGACGGTTCGGACGTCGGGATGGTTGAGCAGCGCATCCACGGCTTCGCGGCCGCCGTGGACGAGATTCAGCACGCCGGGGGGCAGGCCCGCCTCCACCAGGAGTTCCACCATGCGGATGGCGCTCAGGGGTACCTTTTCGGAGGGTTTGAGAACGAAGGTGTTTCCGCAGACGAGGGCGATCGGCAGGGTCCACAGCGGCACCATGACGGGGAAATTGAACGGGGTGATGGCCGCACAGACGCCCACAGGCTGCCGGATCGTGTCGCAGTCGATGCTGGCCGCGATGTTCTCCAGGGCTTGTCCCATCAGGAGAGATGGCGCCCCGCAGGCGAATTCCACGACTTCGATCCCACGCCGGACCGAACCCCTGGACTCGTCCGGGGTTTTTCCGTTTTCACGGGTGACGATCCGGGAAAGATCCTCGAAGTGTTTCTCCAGAAGCTCCTTGAAACGGAACATGAGCCGGGCGCGTTCGACGGCCGGGGTTTCGGCCCAGGCGGGAAAGGCCCCGCTTGCGGCCCTGACGGCGCTGTCAATTTCAGCGGCGCCGCACATCGGTGTGGCGGAAATCTGTGTACCTTCCGAGGGGTTGTAGACCGGTTCGGTATCAGTCCCGGTGGAGACGACCCATTCCCCGTTGATGAATAGCGGACAGGGTTCGAGCGCGTGCATTGCAGGGTCTCCTATCGATTGCGAAACCGTCGAAAAAACGCCGCACCGAGGGTGCTGAAGGGATCTCCGGAGGATCATGTCTGTTCCCGGCCAGGGGAAAAGACGACGGAAGCGGTACGGACTGGGGCTACTCCCCGGTGACCTCAATGGTATCCGGGCGTTTTCCGACGGAGGGAGGCGCCATGAGACGCCGCTGCTGGTCCGTGAGGTCCGGGTATTCCCCGGGGTCGTAATATCCCTGGGACCAGGCCGAGTGCCCTGGGCTGTATTTGTAGAGCAGGGCGCGGCGATTGTAATCAGCCGTCCAGGGTTTTGTCCCGTGGATGAGGGCTTCCGTGAAGATGAGCGCGTCACCCGCTTCCACTTCGGGCTGTAACACGTAATGGGCGTCGCGTTCGAAGCGCCGGACGTCCCGGGGCAGGCTGTTGATGAAGTTGGATTTATGGCTGCCGGGGACGCAGACGAACCCGCCGTCACCGGCTCTTGCGGGCGAGAGAAAGTAGGTGACGACGGTGAGGCCGTTGCGCATCACGCCGTCTCGATATTTGTACCAGTGGTCCCCCTCGAGGTCGGTTTCGCCGCCGTGCAGCCCTCCGCGCGTCGCACCTTTCTTCATAAAGATGCAGTAGTCGTGGTCGATGCGGAATTTCGGGCCCAGCAACTCGAGCAGGTACGGCACAATCCCGTGGTGATCCATCAGTGCCTGAAGTTCGGGTCCCCAGCAGGAGACCCGATCGACTATGCTCGCCCCGGACTCGGCGCCTTCGGATAGGATCCCGTCCGTAACTGCGTTCAACCTTTTCAGATCGTCGACGGTGAGGACGTTCCTGACAACCAGGTAGCCCTCCAGGTCGAAGCTGAATTTTTCTTCGTTGGTCACGGTTGCGGCTCCTATACTCGTTAACTGAGTCCGGGAAAGTGACGAGTGGCGTGTCCGGTCGCGCGCCTCAGTGGACCCGAAAGGCCGGCGACTCGCCCGGAACCGGCGAGTTGTCGAAGGCCCCCCGGTTGCGAACGGTTTCTTCGCCGCCGAAGCGGTTGATCCGTGCCTGCTGGGCTGACTTCGCGCGGGCGTCCGCGGCTTCGGGATCCAGAAGTTCGCGGAGCCGCCGTTCGAGGGATTTCAGGGTGGTCTGATGGTCCGGGGAAGACGAGAGATCCGTTGTTTCTTTCGGGTCGTCTTTGAGGTTGAAGAGCTGTGGTGGTTCGTTCACGTAGTGTATGTACTTCCACGTTCGATCCCGGAGCATGTATGTGGCATTACGGGAGCCGACGGCGTGGTATTCGCTGAAAACGGTTCGATTCTCGTCGGCGTTCCGAGCGATCTGCCAAAGGGACCGGCCGGGAAGGGGATCGGGCTCAGGCGCGGCGGCCGCGCACTCGAGAACCGTGGGAAAGCTATCCACAAGGGATACGGGAGTGCCCACCACGCGGCCCGATGGAACGTCCGGACCGGCGAGGATGAGCGGGATGGAGGCGGCTTCCTCATACATGGTGAATTTGCCGAAGAGGCCCCGCGCGCCCAGCGATTCGCCGTGGTCGGAGGTGTAGAGGATTCGGGTCGTGTCGGCCAGGTTGTGGACTTCGAGCGCGTTCAGGACACGGCCGATCTGACGGTCCAGGTGCGTACACGTCCCGTAGTAGGCGGCTGTCAGGTTGTGTAATTGGGTTTCCGTAAAGGGCCGGTCGTAGTTGAAGAAACGGCGGAAGCGGCGTATGGCCGGATGGTCGGGCCAGTCCTCGTGACGCCACTGGGCGGGTAGGGGAAGCTGCTCCGGCGGATACATCTCGAAGAGATCGGGGGGTGCGACGTAGGGGGGATGTGGACAGACAAAGGAGAGAAACAGGACCCACGGCCTGTCGTTGTCCTTGCGCTCGGACAGCCAGGCGCACGCTCGGTCGGCGTTTGAAACGTCGTACTGCAGATAGGTGGAGTCTCCGGGGCCGGCGTTGAGAATACCGGCGCGCTTGTCGCGGAACGGGGAGCGATCCCGGATGCAACTCAGGATGTCCCCAACGCCGTCCACAACGTGAAGCGGATCGATTTCCTGTGAAAAACCGTTATCGTCCTCCGCGGAGCGGAAGTGCAGTTTACCGATGGAAGCGACCTGAAATCCCTGCTCCCTGAGGCGGTGGCCCCAACTGGGTACGCTGCCATCGTAGGCAAAGGCGTTGTCCCAGTTTCCGGTCTGGTGGACGTATCGTCCAGTCGCGAGGGAGGCGCGGGCGGGCACGCAGATGGGGCAGTTCGTGTAGGCGCTGGTGAAGCGGGTTCCGCGCCCGGCCAGGCTGTCGATGTTGGGCGTCCGGACGACCGGGTGCCCGTAGCAACCCGTGATGTCCCGCGTGTGCTGGTCGGAGAGGATGAATAGCAGATTGGCCGGGTTCATCCGCCGGGTTCCCGGTCGGTTTCCATATCCACCTCAATCTGATCGGCGGGAATCCACACGACCTTTCCGTCTTTCCAGGTAACGACGGAATTCCCGTTGCGTTTGTGATGCAAAAGCGCCTCTCGGACAGCTTCCTTCAAGGCATTGTCTATCAATGTGCCTTCCTTGAAGATTTTACCGATGTCTTTTTTGGATGACCTTCTCACAGTCTTGTACACCTTCCTTAATGCGTGTCCACAGATTGACGTCCCGGACTTCGATATCAGCAGTGCTTTCTCCCATTGAGATCAAACGGGGCCCCGAGGTTGCAGTACTATCGTAAAAACGCCAATCATTCGCAATCGGACGGTACAGTCTGAAAAAGTTACGAAGCCCGGAGTAGTACCGCCGTCGAATCGTTGAGTCAGGAATGTCGTGACCTCCTGCTCGTACCCGCGCCGCGACTCGCGCGATAGCCACGTCCGGATTAGGCAACCACAAAAATGCCAATCGGAAGACATATCCGCTCTGTTTGAGGCGGTCAATCCATGGAGCAAAACCGCGGCTTGCTAGCGTTGACTCAAACGCAAAATCAGCTCGGTTCGAAGCCAGACGGCGGACCCGTTTCAACATGACACGGCCTGCCTGAAGTGCGGCCGACTCCGGGTGGAAGCCCGAAAGTCCCGAGGCAATGGCGTCAGCGTTGACAAATTCCGCTACATCCAGCGCATCTCGCAATAGCTGTGGCGCGGCCGTGCTCTTGCCGGCGCCATTGGGTCCTCCAATAACGACAAGCTGCGGACTCGACATAGCCGTCACAGGGATAGTCAGATGGGAAAGGTCGCCCTTGGTTCGCCTTCCACGCGAGCGCGGGTCTCAATATAACGGAGCGATTTGCCATTTTGCAAGGCTTTTGCCTGAGGGATGCGCTCGTTTCCTACGGACGGTTTATCTGATGGCCCCTGTCTCGTGTACTACTGGCGGAAGCGGGTGATTGTGCCTTGTAAACGGATTTCAGAGAGGCTATATTTCAAGTGAATCACGATACCCGCATCTGGCGGACACAACCTGAAATTGGAATCCAGGAAAGGCAACTGAGATGACCCGACTCAGCGTGAACGTTAACAAGGTGGCGCTGCTCCGGAATACCCGGACGATCGGCATCCCGAGCGTGACCCGGGCCGCTCAGATCTGCATCGAAGCCGGAGCGTACGGTATTACCGTTCATCCCCGGCCCGACCAGCGGCACGTCCGGCCCTCGGATGTGTACGATTTGAACGCGCTCGTTACGGACGTGGAGTTCAACATCGAGGGGAACCCCTTCGAGGAAGGGTACCTGGACATTGTACGGAAGATAAGGCCCACGCAGTGCACGCTGGTGCCGGATTCGCCGGACGCGTTTACGTCGGATCAAGGCTGGAATCTCTCCGGAGAGGGGGACCGCCTGCAGCCCGTCATTCAGGAGTTGAAGGCGCTGGGCAGCCGCGTGAGCCTGTTTATGGACTACGACTCGGACGAGATCCCGAGAGCCGCGCAGGCGGGGGCGGACCGAATCGAGCTCTACACGGAGCCCTATGCGGATGCGTTTCGAGAGGATAAGGATCTGGAGGCCGTCTTTGCGGGTTACGCAAACGCGGCCCGATTCGCTCAGGAAGCGGGCCTTGGCGTCAACGCGGGGCACGATCTGAACCTGGAGAACCTGGGCAGGTTCTGTTCAATCCCCGGCGTCCTGGAAGTGTCGATCGGCCACGCGTTGATCGGCGAAGCGCTGGAGATGGGGTTGGCGAACACGGTGGAGGCGTATCTGAATATCCTTGCGAAGACGTGACCGGACTCAGTGAAGACCGCCCGCGTGCAGGTCCATGGCCAGGCTGCGGTAGTCTCGAATTCGGTGGATGGTGCAGAGGTCGGCGTCGTGCTGGTCTCCCGAGTCCCGGCTGGTCCGCGAGAGCACAACGAAGTCGTCCCCATCCACGACGGCGCTGGGATACATGAAGCTGCGGTAGACGTTGTCCGGCCAGCGGGCCACGCAACCGGCCGGGAACCAGTTGAGGCAGTCGATGCCGTAGTGCAGGTAGAGCCACCGCCGCTCGTTGCCCGGGCCTCCGTGATAGCCGGATTCGCGCATGCGTTCACCCCAGCCCAGAATGTCCTGGGAGTTTGTGATGAGGTTGCTCAGCATCCAGTACATGGATTCTGATCGATCGTGGATGATGTAGAACTTGCACTGTGCGCCGGGCCAGGCCGCAAATTGCGTAAAGCGCAGTCGATGCGCCTCCGGATCGTAGTCGAATACCGCGGCAATATGGGCGGCCGCGTATTCGTCGAAAACGCATCGGCAGAAGGCGCGGATACGGCCGTTGACTTCTACCGTGTTGGGTTCCAGCCACACGAGCGGGTCTCTCCACCCGCCAGAAAGCTGGGGGCGTTCGCCGTCTGGAAAGAGATTGCGGGTCATCGTGGCGGGGACCTCCGGTTGCCGCACGATATTGGAGAGCGTCCATGCTCCCGGGTCGAGTGGCGCCATGCTCCGATCCAGACGGAGCATCGTCTTTCCGCCGTGTCCCTGGTTGGGCAGATCGTAGTCCATTGTCCAGTAGAGGGCCTCGGGGCGAAGGACCCGTGAGGTGGAGATGTTCCAGATGGGACCTTCAATGACCGTTACGGGATCGGTCCAGCTTCCGCCTTTGTCTTCGCTGGCCACAACGAGGAAGTCTTTGTGGCATTTTTCCTGGACGAACATGAGGAGTTGCCCGTCCAGCACGAACGGGGTGGCCTCTTCGTAGGGCAGGCCGGGAAGCTCCTCCCAGGTAAGGCCCCCGTCATCGCTCCGGAGGAGTCGCAGACGGCGGCAATAATCCCAACCCGGGCGGTGCCATTGCGGCGCGGCCAGTAGCAGCGTGCCGTCGTCCAGCCGGGCCAGGTCGGGGTCGTGGAAGAAATACCGCGCCGGATCGGGCACGCGCGCCGCAATGACGAAATCCTGGGCGAGCGGTTGAACGTTCGGATTGGACATTGGATTCCTCCGGGCGAATGGTTGGCTAAATCGGTAAATGAGGAGGCGAGATGACCCCGGAACAGAAATATCTCTTCGACCTGCAGGGCTACGTTGTCCTGGAGCAGGTCGTACCACCGGCGCTGGTGGCGGCCTGCAACGCCGCGCTGGACCGGTTCGAGACGATGGACCCCTCGGATTACCCCCCGCCGCTGGTCCTCGGCCAGGAGCGTTCGCCCGAAAACCTCTACATTTCGAACATCATCGAGGGCGACGACGCGTTGGTTCCGTTGATGGATCTGCCCGAATTGCTGGGCGCCGTCGAATGCGTTACCGGCGGTCCGTATCGCCTCAACCACACCTACACCATCTATCGGTGGGGCGGCGGCTATACCGGGATGCACATGCACGGTACGCCGATCATCCCGAAATGCCAGTACCACTGCCGCAACGGCCAGATGGTGTCAACGCTCACCAAGGCGGTGTTCCCGATGCTCGATTGTGGGCCCGAAGACGGCTGCTTCGCGGTGATCCCGGGGGCGCACAAAAGCAATTTCGTGAGGCCATGGGGCAGTCATCCAGATGAAATTCCCCCGTTACGGGCCGTTCCGGCGCGCGCCGGCGACGCCATTCTGTTCACGGAAGCGCTTACCCACGGATCCACGGTAAACGTGTCCGGACGTCCGCGTCGCACGCTCTACTACTGCTACAGCATCGGCTATATGCCGGATTGGGGCGGACAGCACCTCCGTTTCAGCCCCGGCTTCGCCGACCGCCTCAGCCCGTCCCAGCGCGAAATCATCTCTCTCAAGTAGGGGCGGTTCGCGAACCGCCCGCCTTGCGGCCCCTCGCGTCTTCCCTCTTGCCTCTACCGGACGTTCATCGCCGCCTTTTGTAGGCCTTCCCGTGCCCTTCCCGTATCAGGATCTTCGCGAGGTTGGACCCATCCGGTAGTCTGACGGTTGCCACGACGCGCCCGGAGAAGTTGCCCTGCTTCACGTTTTCCAGGAAAACGGTTTTGCCGATCCGTGCACGGACAAAATCGCGGGCAAGCAACGCGCGTTTCTTTTCCCTCTTGCTCTTCGTCTGAATCTCCGGCGTATCCACACCCCGCACGCGTACCTTACCGCGCCAGGTCAGGCCCGGCCAGAGGGCCACGTCAACGGTGAACGTATCGCCATCGTAGACGGAAACCACGGTTGCTTCGTACCTTGTTGACATCGACGGCTTCCGCTCAGCTGCCGACAATGCGGCAAGAACAACGAGAATCCATACCATAGCGCGCTCCGGAATATGGCTTGAGATATGTAAACGCAACAGGATATTGAATTCATACCAAACTGTCAACCATCGGGTGGGACTGTGGGCGGCCGACTGCGCGCCCCGTAACCCGCTGTTTCCTGCCGCCGGGTGGGAGCCGGTCCACTCACCGTCTTTACCTCTCCTTCCAACGCACCTCCTCGCTCATCGGTCTGCCAGACGCAATTCCGGCTTTTCGCTGCCGGCATGCGCCTCCCTCAATATACCAGTTGGGTCTTGTTTCCACTAAAAAACCATCAAACTGACCGATATACCACACCAATTTCACGCGGCTCGCGGTATATTTCCTCTGTCCCAATAGTTGCATCGCACGTGGGTGCGGTAACCCGTCGAGTTCAATAGTCAATTTGTATGGGTAGCTGCCATGTCCCCTGCGAATGGTTAGAATCTTCCCGCATCCTCTTCGCTACGTAGCGGAGGGATGAATCGGGTATTTTTTTGTCTATTCGCCAGCCGGATCTTGGATAACGGGAGTCTGATAATGACGCCACCTATCCCGCGGCTAGAATTATCCAGATCGTGCGCGGTTTCATTAACAATAGGCGTTGTTCGCCGCAGTGCGACAAAGGCCCTTGCAGCATTGGCCGTTTCGTTGGCCCTGGTCACCCACGGTTTCGCCCAGGGCGGTAACCCGTGTGAAGGGGGTGGCTATAATCCGACGGTGGTGGCGGTGGCGGTGACGGCGGTGCCCATCGAGGTGGAATCCACGACGGATGACTATTTCGTACTCTACGTGGAGCACGACGTCGACGGAAAGGAGGTGGAGTATCCGGTCCTGGTGAAGCGCGGCGAAGCCGGTACGACGGCGCTGGCCGAGAACGTGTCGGCCCTTCCCGCGGGCCGCTACCGGGTGGAAAAGTACCTGGTGTCCGACCCGGCCGACGTAGACGGCGACTGCATCGACGATCTGACCGAACTCGATAACTTGGGGAGCATGAACCCGGTCAACCCGGCCGTTGCCATTGCCTTCACGTACGGCGTTTTGGCCATTTCCGATCAGGAAACGTTCGAGAGTCTCTCCTTAGAAACCAGCGATACATGGAACCTCAAGTTCGTTCTGCTCGGCATGGACACTGACCGGCCGCGTGTTTACTTTCAGAACACCAGGAGACTCCGGAATCATGGAATCTTTTTGCGTTGGTTAAACCTCTCGGCGGGACCGGGGTTTATCCCCGGCAATATCATCTATGACCCGGATGTTGCCGCACCCGATGGCAGCATGGGCGTCTACCGCTACTGGATAGGCAGCCGATACAACACCGGATACTCCTCCAGTGTTGTGGCTCGCACGTATACTCTGCTCGCGGCCGGCATGCCGCTGCTAGAGGACAATCTGGCCTTGTGGATACGAAATTCCGTGCTTCCGCAACTCCAGGCAGACCTGCTGTTGTACCAGGCATCCCGAATTAACCTCGTGTACGACGAAGACGTACTGGTCGAAACCAGCTTCCTTGCGTTGAACCCGGGCGAAGGGTACGGTCTTCTGCGGATCATGGAACCGGACGAGCGTCCCCACCCCCGCGACATCGTGATCTACGAGGCGCTGCCAAACGAACTGCCCCGCGTTGCAGGCATCATCTCCACCGTGTCCCAGACTCCACTGTCGCACGTCAATCTGCGCGCCATTCAGGACCGCATCCCCAACGCCTTTATTCGCGATGCCATCGACGACGGCGCAATCAGCGCTCTGATCGACAACTATGTCCGCTACTCCGTCACCGAGGACGGCTGGGACCTGCATGCGGCCACCCGCGCGGAGGTCGATGACCACTACGCCTCGTCCCGCCCCGCCCTGGCGCAGACGCCGCAACGGGACCTTTTGTTCACGTCGATCAAGCCCCTCAGCGAAATCGGCTTTGGGGACTGGAAGGCGTTCGGGGTCAAAGCGGCGAACGTGGCTGTGCTGGGTACGCTGGGGTTTCCGGAAGGGACGGCGCCCGACGGCTTCGCGATTCCGTTCTATTTCTATGACGAGTTCATGAAGCACAACGGGCTATACGGACGCATTGATAACATGCTGGCCAACGAAGATTTCCAGACGGACTTTACGACGCAGGCGGACTCGCTCAAGGAATTGCGCAAAGCCATCGAGGACGCGTCGACGCCGGAGTGGATCATCGCGGCGATCGATACAATGAACGAATCGTTCGCCTCTGGCATCAACAAGCGCTACCGGTCCAGCACCAACAACGAGGACCTGCCGGGGTTCAACGGCGCGGGTCTGTACGACTCCAAGAGTCAGAAGCCCAGTGAGGACGAAGAGGATCTGGCCAAGTCCCTCAAGGAGGTGTACGCAGGTCTTTGGAACTTCCGGGCTTTCGTCGAACGCGATTTTCACCGCATCGACCACAAAGCGGCTGCGATGGGCATCCTGGTGCACCCCAGTTACCGGGACGAAAGGGTCAACGGCGTGGCTGTCAGCTTTGACCCCGCCTACGGCACATCCGGGAGCTACTACGTCAACAGTCAGCTAGGCGAGGACCTGGTCACCAATCCGGACGCGCACTCGGTACCGGAAGAAATCCTGTTGAATTCTTCCGGCACGCACACCGTTGTTGCGTTCTCCAACCAGGTGTCGCAGGGTCGACTTCTCATGAGCGACGATCAGCTGGATCAGTTGCGCCGGCACCTCGGAACGATTCATACCCACTTCGAGAGTCTGTACAACCCGGTGCCAGGCGACCCGTTCGCCATGGAAATCGAGTTCAAGATCACCAGCGACAATATGCTGGCGATCAAGCAGGCCCGCCCCTGGATCTTCACTGACGCCCCGTTCGCGATCCACAACCCGGCGGTGGCCACAGCCGATGCTCTGACGGCGAGATTTGTCAATCCACCCTGGACGCATGATGGGCAGGCTTTCCGTGTTCGGTTGCGGTTCAGCGATGACATATTGATTTTTTACGAGGATTTCAGGGACCACGCCGTGTCGGTGACCGGAGGCACGGTGACTGGCGCCCAACGCCGCTCCGGCACCAACTACCTTTGGGAGATTGTGACCAAGCCTGAATCCTATGCCGACGTAAGGTTGGAGTTGGCCTCTAACCGCCCCTGTACGATCCCTGGCGCCATCTGCACCAATAACGGACGGCGGCTGTCGACTCGACTCGTGCACACCGTCAGGGGGCGGGTGGATCCTCCTCCTCCTCCTCCTCCGCCACCTCCACCGCCCCCGCCTCCACCCCCGCCTCCGCCTCCACCCCCGCCTCCGCCTCCACCCCCGCCACCACCTCCTCCTCCCCCGCCATCACCTCCGCCCCCGCCGACCCCTGCATTGTCCCCGCCTGATGCGCCCGTGGTGATGGAGACGTCGACGACGAGTGTGACGGTCAGTTGGGCCGCGCCGACAACCAACGGGGCGCCCGTCACGGGTTACGATCTGCGCTATCGGCAGGGCAGTACCGGGGAATTCATGGACGGCCCGCAGGATGTCGCCGAAACGACCGCAACCATCCCGGGTCTGAGCCCGAATACGGCATACGAGGTGCAGGTGCGGGCCAACAGCGCCGCTGGCGACAGTGATTGGTCGACACTGAGTCCTGTGAGGACCCCGTTGCCGCCTCCGCCGCCGGTCTCGCCCAGGGTGACGGAGACGTCGTCGATCAGCTTGACAGTCAGTTGGACGGCGCCGACGACCCATGGGGATCCCGTTACGGGTTACGATCTGCGCTACCGGGTGGGTAGCGATGGGGATTGGACGGAGGGCCCACAGGATGTGACGGACACGAGCGCGACCATTGCGGGACTGGACCCTGACACGGAATACGAGGTGCAGGTGCACTCAAATAGCGCGGCGGGCGACGGCGAGTGGACGGCCCTCGACATTGTTCGGACCAATATCCTGATTCTGTATGACCGGTTCTCTCTTTCTCTGGATCTGGATAATTCCGAAAGAGATCAATTCGTCTCGTCTACTGTTATAGCGCCCGGCGGCGTTTTACCCATACAGGTATTCGGCGTGGATATCCGGGGTACGCGCAGTCTCGACCTTCGGGTGGGCTATGATGCGACACAGGTTGTGTTTGCAGGGTTCGACGTGGGCGATGCCTTGCCGAATGTTACTGCATTGGTGAAGCAGGATTCGACCTTTGTGGAGATGGGTATCGCGTCTCTGGGGAGTCGGGCGATGGTGGACAGTGGGTTGGTGGGAACCGTCAGGTTCAGGACGACGGATGCGTTTTCGGAGACAGAGATCCGTGTGGCGGGGGTAGATCTTATCCGGGGCGATCATCCGGAGGCGATGACGCGTTCGGTGAGCATCCTTCTGCAGGCTGTTGCGCCGCCTTCAGCGGATTTCGACGGGAGTGGTCTGGTGGCCTTTGCGGATTTTGTTGGTTTCGCGGGCGTGTTCGGGTATGGAGAGGGCGATGCCAAGTATGAGTCAGGATACGACCTGAACAGCGACGGAGGGATCGGTTTTGAGGATTTCGTGATCTTTGCGAAGAGCTTCGGCAAAACGGTCAACCGTGCGCCCTTGTTCACCGTCATGCCACCGGTGACGCGTTCCGTGGCGGAGAACGCGCCTGCGGGAGAGGCGATCGGGGATCCCATCGCGGCGACGGATGCCGACGGCAATGAGCTGACCTACAGCCTGTGGGGCGCCGATGCGGACCACTTCGACATTGAGCCGGACACCGGCCAGATCCTCACGAAGGGGACGTATGACTTCGAGGAAAAGCGTGGATACGCGGCAATCGTGCGCACCAGCGACGGCAGGGGCGGACGCGTGAGCCTTGTCGTGAACATCGACGTATCGGACGTGGAGGAATAGCCTATCGAAGACGTGCATTGCATACGCAAGTTGGGACTTTCCTTGCCCGGAACCAACCATAAGAAATCTTGTGATATCACAAGATTTTTTGTATATAGGTAGCCTATGACAAGGATACTGATCAGTTGGATCGGCCAGGCGGATCTCCGGGCGCCCTCGGACGATCCCGTCGTCGGCATCGGACCGGTCGCCCAGGCGCTCGGCACGCGCGAGTTTGACGCCGCCGTGTTGATAAGCGACTACACTGAAAACGTGTCGGCGCCGTTTCTCGAATGGCTCCGGCCGTGGACCGGGGCCGCTGTCACGGTCCGGCACGAGCCGCTCTCAGGGCCCACGGAGTTCGGCGAGATTTACGAAGCGGCCGTTCGGGTTGTGTCGGAGACGCTGGCGCGTCACGGGGAGGATGCTGACCTGACGTACCATCTGAGTCCCGGCACACCGGCCATGGCCGCGATCTGGATCATCCTGGCCAAAACGCGGTTTCCCGCCGAACTGATCGAGTCATCTGCGGAGCAGGGCGTGCGTACCACGTCGGTGCCGTTCGACATCTCGGCCGAGTTCATTCCCGACCTGCTTCGGGGTCCTGACAAGCGCCTTGAAAAAGCGACGGCGGGACTCCCGCCGGAGGCGCCGGAATTCGCCGATATCATTCACCGAAGCGAGGCGATGGCCCGCGTTATTGTCAGGGCTCGCCGCGTGGCCCCGCGATCGGTACCGGTTCTCATTCAGGGCGAGTCAGGCACCGGAAAGGAATTGCTGGCACGGGCGATCCACCGGGCGAGTCCCCGGCGGGATCGGCCATTCGTAGCGGTCAACTGCGGCGCGATACCCGCGGAACTGGCGGAATCCGAACTGTTTGGCCACGAAAAGGGCGCGTTCACGGGCGCGCACCGGGCAAGGTTCGGCTATTTCGAGGCCGCCGACTCAGGAACGTTCTTCCTCGACGAGGTCGGCGAACTCTCCCCGTCCGCCCAGGTAAAATTCCTTCGGATCCTGCAGGACGGAAGGGTCCTGCCCGTGGGTTCGAGGTCGCATCGCGAGGTGGATGTCAGAATCATAGCGGCAACGAACAGGGGCCTGTCAGGGGAAGTCGCCGGTGGCCGGTTCCGGGATGATTTGTACTATCGTCTGGCCGTGGCAGACCTGAAGCTGCCTCCCCTGAGAGAACGTGAGGGCGACCTGGGTCTTCTCGTGGATCGATTGCTCGAACAGGTCAACGAGGAACATGCGGGACAGCCGGGATTCGAGCACAAGAAAATTTCTCCAAACGCAAGAAATCTTCTCATGGCCCACCCGTGGCCGGGCAACGTCCGCGAACTCCTGAACACGCTTCATCGGGTCGCGCTGTGGACGGCGGGGCCCGTTGTCGATAGCGAGGACATGCGGGAAGCGCTGATGCCCGCGGTCGGCCGGGCCGACTCGGGAATCCTCGAACGCCCTCTCGGCGACGATCTCTGCCTTCCGGACCTACTGGCCTCGGTGGCGCGCCACTACCTGGCGCGGGCGCTGGATGAGACACAGGGTAACAAATCGCGGGCGGCCCGGCTGGTGGGCCTCCCGAGCTACCAGACGTTCACGAACTGGCTGAAGAAATACGGCGTGGATCGATAATCGCGCACCGCCCGTCAGACGTACAACGCTCGCGATTTCCAACGAAGGGCAAGGGGTTGAACGAAAACAAACGGGCCGTGGCGCACCATCGGTCATCCACGATCACACGTCACCAGCGAAGAAACGCATCAGGAACGTTCGGGTTCGCCATAGACACCTCAATCGTTCATTTCGATTCCGACGCGAAATTACATCCCCATGAACAATTATCGAATGGATCTTTCTGGACCTGGGCTGGACGCTCGTGGACGAAACTCGGGCGCACCGGGCGCGTCTCAAGGGCGTGTGTGAGCGCATGGAGGGGTTGGGTCTACGCCATTCCGTCGACGAACTCATTTCGATGTGCGAACAGGCGGCGACCGACTTCGCCCCGAGTCCGTTTCGTGGTATGCTGGCGCGTCTGGATCTGCCCGACGAACGGATTTGCACCGTTGAGCGTTCCGTGCGCTACGAGCACGAAAACGAAGTCCTGTATCCCGGTGTCCCGGAGCTTCTCGAGACGCTATCACGGCAATTCAGGCTCGGCGTCATCGCCAACCAATCCGAAGGCACAGAGGAACGCCTCGTGCAATGGCGCATTCGGGACTGTTTTTCGCTTGTTTTTTCATCCGCCGAGTTCGGCCTATCGAAGCCCGATCCGGAAATTTTCAGGAGGGCCATTTCGATGGCCGGATGCGACTCAGAGAACGCCCTGATGGTTGGAGATCGACTCGATAACGATATCGGACCCGCGAAATCTCAGGGCTGGAGGACGATTCGCGTGTTGCAGGGTTTTTCGCGGTTTCAGGTGCCCCGCCGCCCCGAGGAGATACCCGATGTCACCATCCCGTCAATCCAGGGACTCTCGGACGTCCAGCAGATAGGGCGACCGCACCACAGCCCCGGCGCCACGATTCGAGGGTCGGCATGAAGATCATCGGCGCAACCTGTTTCGCCCTCAGGATTCCCTTCGTCGAGGCCTTCGGCCATAGTGCTTCCGTTCGGTCCCGTTCGGACTCGGTCGTCGTGCGCCTGACGGCCGACGACGGCGCGTTGGGTTACGGCGAAGGTCTGCCGCGTCCATACGTGACGGGCGAGACCGTCGGGACGTGCATCGATCACATTGCGCATTGTCTCTGGCCGGCCATCACGGATTCCGAATTTCCGGCGCTGACACCCGGTCCGGATCCCGTCGGTACCCTGGCCCCGGTTGACCGGGCATTGCCCGATGGCGAATCCAACGGCGTCGTTGCGTGGCACGCCGCGAGGGCGGCCTGCGAACTGGCCCTGCTCGACGTCCTGTTGCAGCATCAGAAACTGTCTCTGGGAGAGATCCTGCGTCCCAAGCGGACTGCCGTCATCTACAGCGGCGTTATTACGGGTGGCTCAATCGACAACGCGGTCCGGCTCGCGCGGGTCTGCGTGGAATACGGACTTCAGGCCGTCAAGATCAAGATCGATGGGGAAGACGCTTGCGATCGAGTCGCGGCCGTCCGCGAGGCCGTGGGACCGTCGGTCTCCCTCAGAGTCGACGCGAACTGCGCCTACACGCCTGACGAAGCCGTCGCAACGCTTGCAGCCCTGGCGCCGTATGACATCGCCTGCGCCGAGCAGCCCATTTCCCGCGGCGATCCGGCGGCGCTGGCGCAGGTCCGGTCCCTCTCGCCGATTCCAATCATGGCCGACGAATCGCTCGTGACCGTGGCCGACGCGGAGGCGCTGATCGCGGCGGAGGCCTGCGACTTCTTCAATCTGCGCGTCTCCAAGTGCGGTGGTGTTGCCCGCACGTTGGCGATCGCCCGATTGGCCGCCCGTGCGGGGCTGCGCTTGCAAGTGGGATGCCAGGTGGGAGAATCCGCGATTCTTTCGGCTGTGGGGCGGAGCGTGGCCGCCCATCTGGACGATGTGGCGTTCGTGGAGGGTTCCTACGGAAGCCTGTTGCTGGTCGAAGACGTGTCTGAAAAACCTGTCAGGTTCGGCCACGGCGGAAGTGCACCGCTGCTTCGGGGTCCGGGTCTCGGCGTCGAAGTCAGGGAAGGCCCCCTGCTGGCCCACGCGGAGACCACAACGATTCTTGGTGAGGGATAGACCGTGGGAAAACTCGTCAAGACGCTCATTCGGATGAAGGGATACGGGTTGGCGCGGAAGCTCGACCGCGCGGCGGAACACCCGCAGGCCGCGCAGAACACCTTTCTGCTCCGCCTGATGAAAACCAACGCCAACACGGCATTTGGAAGGGATCATGGCTTCGCCACGATCCGCACGGAGGCCGACTTCCGCCGTCAGGTCCCAATCCGGGACTACGAAGGGCTGCGTCCCTACGTCAACCGGATTATCGCGGGTGAGCAGGCGGTCCTGACCGCGGCCGCCCCCAGCATGTTGAACATGACGAGCGGGACCACGGGCGAACCGAAGTACATCCCGGTCACGCCCGAATCCATGCGGCGCGCGTCCGGTTTCTCCCTGGAGTGGATCTATCGTGCGCTTCAGGACCATCCCTCGTTCCTGGATGGCGCCTTTGTTGGTATCGTAAGCCGGGCAATCGAGGGTCGCACCCCCTTGGGACTTCCGTACGGCAGCGCGTCCGGGATGCTATATCAGCGAATTCCCGGGCCGATCCGCAGCACCTATGCGATTCCATATGCCGTTTCAGAGATCAAGGACTACGATCGCCGCTATTTCGTGGCTGCGCGCCTGGCGCTGGCAAGGCGTGTTTCATACATCGGGACACCCAATCCCAGCACGCTCATCCGCCTTGCTGAAACCGCAATCAGGAACGCGGAGGCCATTGTTCGTGCGATTCACGACGGCACAACCGGCACTGACTTGCCGGACCAGCCCGAACTCGCCGAAAAACTGGCCGCCCTCATGAAGCCGGAGCCGGGCCGCGCGCGGGTCCTCGCGGAAGTGGCGGAACGGAAGGGGGCGCTACTGCCCGCGGATTGTTGGCCGGACCTGAAACTCATCGGGTGCTGGCTGGGAGGCAGCGTTGGCGTACAGGCCCGGAGGCTGCCGGAATATTACGGCGACGCACCCATGCGCGACCTGGGTTTTCTGGCCAGCGAAGGACATTTTACCCTTCCAAACCGGGATCACACCGCCTCGGGCATTCTCTCACTGAACGGCAACTATTACGAGTTTATCCCGGAGGCATCTTTGGATGACCCGAATCCGCCCGTACTGTCCAGCCACGAACTGGAGTCCGGCGTGAACTATGCGATCCTGCTGACCACCCCCGGCGGCCTCTACCGATACGACATTCACGACATCGTACAGGTGACCGGGTTCTACCGGAATGCCCCGTTGCTGGCGTTCATCCGCAAGGGCCGCGACATGACGAGCATCACGGGAGAGAAGATGCATGTGAACCATCTTCTCCTCGCGCTGGAGGAGGTCCGCCGCCGATATGATGTATCGGTGATCGAACAGTTCCGGGTGGTGGCGAACGTGGGGGCGCGCCGGTACGAAATCTATGCGGAGTTCAAGGGGGAGGTTGCACGGGACCTGCTCAGAGACGAAGTGATTCCCCATCTGGATCGCGCGCTGGCAGGGGTCAACGTGGAGTATGCCGAGAAGCGCCGCTCCCGAAGGCTGGCGCCGCCGTGCCTCCATCTGATGCGCCCGGGTTGGGCGGAAGACGAGGTCCTGCGGGCCGCGGGCGCGGGAAAGCGGGATATCCAGTACAAGTGGCGGATTCTCTGCGCCGAACCATCCGAGGAGGATGCCGGCGCGATACTGTACACGCTCGAGGCGGACGATGAGAGGTAGCGCGGGAGGGGTACGTTTCAGCGGGCGGCCACGCTGGCGACACAGATGCACTCGGCTTAGGCCAGGGGAAGGTGATCCAGGCGGGCGGGCACGTGTGTCGTGGCCGGCTGACTTCTACTTGCGGCGGTGTATGGTCATGGGCATCCCGTGGAGCGGCCACGTCTTCACGTCCGTAGATGGTTCAACGGGGTGGCCTGGAACAAGCTGAAGCCGATACTGCCGGATCACCATCGCCAGAACCAGCGCGGCTTCCAGCATCGCGAAATTGCCGCCTAGGCAGATCCGGGGTCCGGCGCTGAAGGGCAGGTAAGCGTAGCGGGAGCGTCGTTCTGTATGCTCCGGGGTGAATCGTTCGGGGTCAAACGTCTCCGGATGCTCCCACAGCGCCGGGTGGCGTTGCGTGATATAGGGACTTACGAGCACGAGCGACCCTCCTGGGATATGGTACCCGTCAATCTCGTCGTCGTCCGCGGCCTCACGCACGATCACTTTAATCGGGGGGTAGAGGCGCATCGCTTCCTGGAATACCATTCTGGCATAGTGAAGGTGTTGAACAGTCGAGAGGGTCGGCGGATGTCCATTCAGCACCGAATGCTGCTCTTCCCACAACCTTCCTGCCACCTGCCGGTGTTGATCCAGCAGGTACCACGTCCAGGTGAGCGCGTGCATTGTTGTCTGATATCCCGCAACGAAGAGCGTTACCAGTTCGTCCCGAAGTTGCCTCCGGTCCATGCGCTCGCCGGTTTCCTCGTCGCGGGCGCCCATCAGTACCGAGAGCAGATCCTCCTCCCCAGGATGAACGCGCCGCTCGTCGATTTGCTCGTCGATGTACCGGTGGATGGCGTTCAGGCATTGCTTGAACCGGCGATTCCCTGGCGTGGGGACGAACATGGGCAGCGCAATCAAATCGGCGGAACGCCGGTCGATGAACCCCACGCAGTACTGGAATGCCTCGTCGATGCGCGATGTCTCTTCGTTCAGATCCCTGCTGAACAGGATACGAACGATGATGTTCCCCGTGAGGCGCGCCATCTCCTCGTCGACGTGGATCACGCGTTCGCCATCCGCGAGAGGCTCCCATCGCGCAAGCATGTCGCGGATCGCGTTCACCATTACATCCATGAAGCGCATCGTTCCTCTTGGCGTGAAGAACGGCTGCATGATCCGGTGCTGGCGCTCCCAGAGTTCTCCCTCGCTCGTTATCAGACCCTCGCCCAGCAGGAGTTTCTGGTCTTCGTATCCATAGCCTTTGAAATAGGTGCTTCTCCTGCGCACGAGCACGTGTTCGATGTGCTCCGGCCGGGTGACGAGGTGCACCGTCTTGCCCCTGATGTCGATCCGGACCACGTCGCCGTACCTGGACCAGGCATCCATCAGGTACCCGATCGGATCCTTGCGGAACGGAAAAACGCAGCCGAGCAGCGGGAGCCCGCGTGGGCCGGGGGCGTGTGTATTGACGGCGGTTGGATCAGGCATGATCTATTCGATCCTCGTGCAAGCTGCTCTGGGGGGTGCCGGTCTTCGATCCTGCCCATCCCGTGTGTCCACCGGGATCACTTAGGGATCTCGGACGTCAGAATACGGGGTTCCGCGGTGGTGATGAGCACGTTGTCCTCAATGCGGACGCCGCCGACGGCCCGCCATGCCTCCAGTGCGTCCCAGTTCACCATTCCGGCAAAGCGTTCGCGTCGTTCGGCGTCGTCGAGCAAAGCAGGCACGAAGTAAATTCCGGGCTCGACGGTCATCAGGAATTTCTCCTCCAGGGGCAGGTCTACGCGCATCCGGATACCGCAATAAACGCCGACCTCGCGTCCGGCCGCCCTGCCGCCCACGTCCCGGACGCCAAGGCCGACCATGTGGCCGACGCCGTGGGGCAGGAAGAGCGAAATGGCGCCGCTCTCGAGGACGTCGTCCGGTTTCCCTCTGAGTACGCCCAGGTCCCGAAGCCCCAGAGCAATGACGCCCGCCGCGGCGCGATGTACTTCGTGCCACTCGACGCCTTTCCGACACGTGGAGATGGCCTCCAGTTGAGCTGCAAGGACAAGGTCGTAAATAGCCTGCTGTCTGGGCGTGAAACGGTCTCCGGCGGAATAGGTGCGCGTGACGTCGGCCGCATATCCGGCAATGGATGCGCCGGCGTCGATGAGTACCAGGTCGTTTGGTTCCACAATCCGGGCGCCGGGTTCGAAGTGAAGCACGGCCGCGTGGGTTCCTGCGCCGACGATGGTGTCGAAGGCCACGTCGTCGGCGCCGTACCGGAACATTTCGGCTTCGAGTTCAACGCGGACGCGGCGTTCGCTGACGCCTGGACGGATGGATTCGCGGGCTTTCGCGTGGCCGGCGGCGGTTGCCGCGGCCGCGCGTTCGATCAATTCGATTTCTGCATCGTCCTTTCGGCGGCGGACTTGGTCAAGGGAGACCTGAAGCGTCGCTGCCCGTTGAAGATCGCCGTCGACATTGTCCACCGCTGCGCCAATGACCGCGACAGGACGGCCTGAGCGTTGTTCCAGCCAGCCCGGGAGTTCGGCGACGTCCTCGCCTTCGACCTTTTCGCCGCCGCCTTCCCACAGCCGTTCGTTCTGTGAAACCGGACGCACGAAGTGTTTCCAGCCATCCTGCGGATCGTAGGCAAGCACGCCGCCCCAGCGTCTGGAACCGGTGAGCCAGTAGTATTCGGGATAGGGAATGAAGGGATAGGTCTGGTCCTGCCCGCCGGGTTTGGGAACGGGAGTTCCCGCGCCGAAGAGCACGATCGGCGGGTCGCCTCCGAGGGCTCGGGAAGCACACCGTCGCCGGCGTTCCAGATCGTCTTTCTCGAAAACGGACATGGTATCGTCTCAATTCACAGTGATGGGTTCGGCCCTCGCTTGAAGATCAGATTCTGAACGATGCCTTCCGTGTAGTCGACGGGTCCGGCGTTGGCCAGCGAGAAGCCGCGACTGAAAAAGGCGGCTTCGATTTTTCGGGCCATGTCTTCGAACATGTAAACTTCGATAAGCACAGTCTTCAATCTGGGATCTTCAAGGGTTCGGGATGCGCCGGCGACGATCTTGTCCTCGATGCCGTCGACGTCGATTTTCACGTGGTTGGGAAACGGCAGGCCGAATCGACCGGTGAGGTCGTCCAGCGACACGGCCATCGTCCCCTGGCGGTTCTGGGGCGCGAAAGGCACGGCGCCCTGCGTAACCGGTTCGCCCAGCGCATGGAGCGCGGCCCCCGGGGCGAAGGTTTTGGAGTAGAAGTGTTGAATTGCCGTGCGATCCCTGCTTGAAGTGTTGAATTGCCGTGCGATCCGATACGGCGATGGGATAGGCGGTGACAACCTCGCCCAGGTCGTTTAGCAGGATGTTTTTGTTCAGTTTGGCCTGATTCAGGGCTTCCGGTTCAAAGGCGAGGATCGGAGCCCGCCCCTTCAGTTTACGTGCCGCGTAAAGAGCGTATTGGCCGATATTCGCGCCGATGTCGTAAATCGTTTCTCCGGGTCGGAAGCAGGTGTCGATCCAGTCCAGCGTATCGGGCTCTTTCTCATTGAAGGTATTCGCCCGCCAGAGTTCGTGGTTGCGCGAACCTTCGTTTTCGCCATCGGTTTCAACGTCAATGAGGATGGCTTGTTCCCGCACGTTGCAGGTAATGGTTGTGCTCAAATCCTAATCCTTTGTAATTATCGGTAGTGTTCTGTCCCGGAATTAGATTGCCGAAATTCGGCCGACCAGAAGCAGCAAAAACAGCTATCAGTAATAAGCGGTCAGCTTGAATCAAAAACTCAATCAGTTGGCGTCAGCGCCGTGAAGAGGTGGGACCATAACGGGCGAAGCGTGAGACGTGCCGCTCACCATCTACCTCGAACGCCTATAACCATGCGTCCCCTGTTGTTCCGCATAACTCCCGCAACAGGTCAACCGCTACGCGGGTGGAGATTGGTTCTGGGCGCTTTAACGTTAAACATCATCATCGAATTGCAATTCTCCCATCGTGCAGCCGGTGGTGTGGGGGGTTTTTCCGCGCTATTCCGTTTAGCGCCATTGCACGAAGCATGCTTACGCGTGCGCAGGACGGATGTGTACGTAACCGCGACTGGAGTAATTCGCGGAAAAACCGGCCCCGCGCCGAGCGGCGCCCTTCTTGCATCGCCCTTTTTCTTGGGCGATGCAAGAAAAAGGGCAAGGGAATAGGGGACGTTTGGGGGTGGCGAGACGCGGTTGCTTCAACAAGCTCAACGCTGGCAGCACAAGCAGTGTAAACACTTCGACAAGCTTGCTTCGACGGGCTCAGCACAAGCAGCGCAAGCAACGCCGCGAGACGGGATGAATCGGCCTGCCTGCTGAAGCATGCGAGGCAGGCGGAAGAATGGTGACATATTTCTGGGACGGGACACTTGACCGGCCTGGTGTGTAGAGCTACTCTGTGAATGGCATTATGATAAGAAATTCAACCGATTATGCAAGGAGCGCGTATGGGCAGGGCCTATAATGTGTACGGCATCGGCAATGCGCTGGTGGATATTCAGTATCGTGTAACGTCCGACTTTCTCGCGGCGGCTGGTATCGAGAAGGGCGTGATGACATTGATCGGCGAGGACCGGCATCACGAATTGCTTGAACGCCTGGGCGATGACGTTCTGAAGCGTTCGTCGGGCGGGTCGGCTGCTAATACGATGATCGGCGTGGCGAATCTGGGCGGAAGCGCTTACTATGCATGCAAGGTGGCGAAAGACCCGTTCGGGAACTTTTATCTGAGGGATCTGGCGGCGGCCGGAGTGGCTTCCAACGGATTTCAGGGTGAGGGAATTACGGGCAAGTGCCTGGTCATGATCACGGCCGACGCCGATCGCACGATGAATACGTATCTGGGCATTACCGGAACGTTCGGCGCGGAGCAACTCGAGCCCGAGGTGATCGGCCGAAGTGACTATCTGTATATTGAAGGGTATCTGGCGGCGTCCGATGAGGGGTTCGCCGCGGCGCAGGCCGCCCAGGTCAACGCACAAGCGCGGGGAACCCGGGTGTCGCTGTCGCTGAGCGATCCGCTCATTGTGGGCGCGTTCGGGGAACGGATGCGGGCGCTCGTGGTCGGCGGGGTGGATATGCTGTTTTGCAATGAAGACGAAGCCAGGTCGTTCACGGGATCAGACGAAACCGACGAAGTCTGCACCGCTCTGGAATCGATGGTGGGCGCATACGCGGTGACATGCGGGGCCAATGGCGCCATTGTGTGGGACGGAGGCGAACGGTTCCGCTCGCAGGGATTCAGCGTGGACGCGGTGGATACCAACGGCGCGGGGGATATGTTCGCCGGGGCCTATCTGTTCGGGATCACCCACGGGTTCGACGCGGTCCGGTCCGCAAAACTGGCGAACTACGCGTCGATGTGCGTGGTGGCGCAGTACGGCCCGAGGCTGGAGGTGTCACTGAAGGAGGCGATCGAACGAATTCTGTAGATTCAGTTTCGCGGCAATGCAAACAGAACATTCTGAAAATAAGATGGATGGTGGAGATACCGACCCTTTGGGACGGTTTTCTCACGCGTTCGCCTCCCGTGCTGCCGAGGCGTTCCGGAAACCCGACATGGCGAGCGTGATTGCAACGACGAACAGGGCCGCGATGGCGCACGTCAGCCCCACGGCGAAAGGCGCGCCGAAGCGTTCGGCCAGCGCGCCCGCGCTCAGGCGGCCCGGCGGACCCGTGCCGATAGCGAGCACGATGCCGCCCATGGCTCGACCTCGCATGTCGTCCCGTGCCGAGAGCAGGACGATGGTGCTTTGGAGAAGACCGAAGGCCGCGTGGCCGATGCCTGACAGGATGAGAAGGCCCAAGGAAAGATAGAAGTCGGCGGACATTGAAAATGCAACTACGGCGGTGGCCATCAGAAACGAGCCGGCCGCGTAGAGCCAGCTTATACTGACATAGCGGCGGAGCCTGCTCACAATCCAGAGGCCGGCGAACGCGCCGACTCCGTTGGCGGAAGCCAGCACGCCGAAGCCGACAGGGCCCTGATCCAGGATATCCCGTGCAAACACCGGCAACAGGGTCTGGTAGGGGAAGACCAGTAAGTTCATCGCAATGGTAATGAGAGCAACACCCAGAATCGACGGATTGCGGCGGATATAGCGCAGCCCTTCCAACGTCCGGGTCCAGTGGGAAGCGTCCGTCGGCGTTCTTTCGAGAACGGGTTGTCTCGAGAGCCGCACAAGGATCAGTAGAGAAGCCAGGGCGATCCCGGTCAGAATCAGATAACAGCCAAGGGGTTCCAGGGTTGCGTAAAGGGCGCCGCTGGAAAAGGGCCCGGCAACCCGGGCGATGTTCTGGAAGATTCCTTCAAGGAGCATGGCGTCCATGGTTCGGGCTTTGCCGACCAGGTCCGGCAGCAACGACCTCCGGGCGGTCCAATCCACCGCCCAGGTCGTACCCATGACCAGTGCGCCGACGGCCAGATGCCAAACGGCCAGGCGGTCGGCGAGGATAATCAGGGCGATCAGGAGAGATACGGCAAGGTTGACGGCCTGGGAGAAGATAATAATCTTCCGGCGGCCGAACCGGTCCGTGAGGGGTCCGGATACAAAGCCGACCAACAGCAGCGGGGCCATGCGGTAGAAACCGATAAGCGACACCTGCCAGGCCGAGTTGGTCAGTTCCAGGACCAGCCAGCCGGCCACGATGATTTCCATCCACATGAACTGCCACCAGAGGCCGTTACTGGCCAGCAGCCGGCGATAGTCGGGGTTATTCAGCGGCGCGAGGGCGCCGTGAAATCGGGGTGGGGTTTCGGAGGGACCTTCGGATCGTTGGGACATGGGCAATTCAGATAACGGATCGATACCGCCGTCAGGCGCGGCACGATACAAATATCCTGATGTGACTATTCAAAGCGGACGGGAAGTACACGACCAGCCCGGTTCAATGACGTCCGTTGGTTTCGCTACGGTCGTTGCCTGTGTTGTGTTCGTTGAGCCTGTCGAAACGTGGTCGCTGAGCTTGTCGAAGCGCGTTCATTGCCTGTGCTGAGCTTGTCGAAGCAAGCCTGTCGAAATGCGCGTTCCGCTGCCATTCGACAGGCACAGGGCCGGCGCAGTGCAAAGTGGGGACCCCGTTTCAACTTTACGATCCCGACGCGCCGAAGGCGTTGGCAAAGATGAGAAAATCACCGAATCCGATCGTGCCGTTACCATCCAGATCATACCGCGCGCCATACCCTACATCCCCTTGACTGAGCCCGAACTGTTGGGCAAACTGCAAAAAATCGCCAAACCCGACAGTACCGTCGCCATCGAAGTCGGGCGTCCGTCCACCCTGTTTTGAAAACTTAAAGACCACTGGATCGGCGAATACTTCAAATTTTCCAGACCTCCTGATGCGCGCATATCGCAGTCCTATTTGACCTGTCTGAAAAGTATCGGAAACGCCAAAGCGCACCGTGCCGAGTTTCGCGGACGGCTCTGCGATTTTTCCGCCAAATGACGCTGCCATAACTTCGACTGAAGAAGAATCGGGGGGATAATAGGGTCCTGGCGAGTGACCGTTGGGAATGCCGTTTCCAATATCGAAACCCGCATAAACCAAGGATGGCGCGTCAAAATCAAACAAGGCGCGAAATCCTATAGCATCCTTAACCTTCTGCCCGTGAATTTCAATGGCAATTACGCCATCCGAAGGCGTGGAATACACACCCTGGTCGCATTTTGGCGCATTGACGACAAGAGATAATGTAAAGGACGTGGTCTGGGAACGAAACCCCTTTCCGGCAACGGGGAAACTGACGGATGGCGTTTTGGAATCGTTGCTGTGAATGGTCACCCGCGCTGACAATCTGTGATCCCCCGCTCTGTTTGGCTCATATAACCAATGTCGCAGCGTAAAATAGCCGTTTTGCCTTGCTGGAATCGTTAACGTAGAGGGCTGGGCGAAACACTCATTTGCTCATCGCTGGCCACGAACAATTCCGCGATAGCGCGTCTTGCTGTAATTGCAACATTGTTGCAAGGATTGAGGTAACTGTCGATCTCCAGTATTCGTGCCACCGTGACGGTTATGGACTTTGTACTGCCGACCTCGACATCCCCGAAATCGGCGTTGGATTGATCATTATAGGCCCCATCCCGCTTCGAAGAATCGACCGATATAGGTCAGGAACCGGATGCAAAGGGGTTGTCGTAGACTGCAACGACGATCGCTTTCGGCGGCTTGGGTAGCACCTGGGGGAAGACAAAACCGTATATTGGTCTCGATCAGACCATAGCGCCACAGTTGTATCAATAACCGCCCCAATTCCTGTAGCTTCTCGCCTTTTTCAGTAGCGGTAACGGTAGACAACCTTGCTTTGGAAAATGGTCATAATTCGCCGGATTTGTCTCCCAACCGACAACACACTTTGCGGAGAAAAAGTCGGATTTGACAGATATCTGTTCGCTGCGACCCGGTGCAACGGCGTAGGAGGATTGAGAAAAGTCATATTCGCTGGTAGGCAACAGAATATCTGTGATAACCAATGTCGCCCGCCCCGGATTGACAATCCCAAGGTTAAGTGTCTTAGATGACCCCAATAGGACCGCACCAAAATCGAGAACCGTACGCGAAAGATCCATGGAGGGTTTGCCGAAGGGAAGTAAAGATAAATCCAATCTTCCAAATCCATACACGTTATCCGGTCCGGAAGCACCCATATCGACCGTAGATTGCACCAGCGCGCTATATAAATTTCGCGCGTTATAATGCACCGGATCGGAGGATTTCAGGAGTGCCGCCGCCCCTGCAACGTGCGGCGTCGCCGCGGAAGTTCCACGGTATTCAGAACCATAGCTTATGGTTCGAACGCCAGCGGGGGCAACCAGGTCCGGCTTGATTCGGCCATCAATTGTAGGACCCTGCGAACTATAGTCCGCGATGGGACCTGACGTCCATTCCCAATGATGTAATGCTCCAACGGTCAGGGCGCCGCGTGCGTCCGCCGGTACACTTAATGATCCTCTCCCTTTAATGGACACAGGACCATAGAGATCGTGGTTTTCACTTGTCAATTTGAAGACGGTAACTTCGGCGTCCGGCGCCCTCCAGATTACAAGACCATAGTTTCCTACTTCTCGAACGGTATACACGAGATGCTCTTTGGGAGGTGACTGAAGTTGTTTGGTGTCTGCACGCTCAACTTCAGTAACACTGCCATCTGTATCGATTTTTACGAGCAGAAGGTCGTAGTCGTTTGACGTAAGGGGCCATTCATTCCATGTCAACCAGGCTTCGACTTCATTATTTTTCCCGACGCCTTTCAAGTTGACGACTTCAATGTCTAAACTGAAATCATGGAATCCGTCGTTATCTGAATCCTGAAACTCTGCTTGAATGACTTTTTGGGCTTCATTTCCAGCTGCATTCACCCACAATACGTTATTCTTGAATGCATCATCCACAATTCCACACGCAAGCCCTTTTCCATTGCCAAAACCGGTTCCGGGACTCCATCCCAGAGATACCGTGACAATGTCGAGGCCCTCCTCAATTGCCGCGTCCTTGGCGTTTTCCCAACTGACAAGACCGTTTACCTTGTAAAGGTAAATTTCAGCATCCGGGGCGACGTCGTGGACAATTTCAGCACAGGCCGTCCCATGCACCTTAGCGGTTTCAGAAAGACCACCTTGTTCAAAAATCCCTTGTCTGGTGAAATCCCGATAAGAAAGATCGGGCAATTCCCTCCGATCCTGCAGTGTTGGAACCCCGACAAATCCGATATCAATAACCCCGACCTTGATGCCCCGTCCCGTAAATCCCTCATTTGAATAAACTTGCGCTCTTATACGATCCACGCCCTCGCTGACGACGGCATGTAATTTGGGCTTTATGGGCAACCGCACAAATTGCACGCCATCCACGTGTGTCAACCTTTCAAGCTCGGATATCGGCGCAGAAACCTCGACCAGATGCCGCGATTGAGCGACGATCTTGACGCTCAACTTTGACAAAGCCCCAAAGTCGATACTGTCCGAAAGCTTCCCATAAGGCGGCTCCAATACGACAGTGATATTTTCACCATCTATTACCGCCGCGCCATATTGGCTCACTGTCGCCTTGGCCAGCGCCCGTTTTTGCGCTACCCAGTTCTTTTGAATACGCGCCAGGACGCCTTCCAGATTCGGAGGGTGCCGTTCCTTGACGTAGTCAATCGGCGGCGATCCAAGAGCCATGCCACTGTGACAGAGCGGGACGAGCACAAGGAAAACCAACCTAAATTTGTCAAAGACGCCGGGCGTCGATACGGTATGGCGTGTTGTCTTTTGAGCCCGGGTGCGCGGGCATCTTGCCCGCACAGGTGAGCGGAATGCCAACGTTCCAGGGTTCAGTCGCAGTTGGGTTAAAGAGGCGTCGCCGATCCGCCGAGACATCCGGTAAAGCTGGCTCTTCCTGCGCTGCAGGCAGGCTACGGATTTCTGACGAATCGAGGCCAATCCCCTTGTCCAGAATTTCAGAAAGGTAAACATCGATCACCGTTTCTTGCCGAAATTTTCAGAGAAGATAAGGAAATCATCCCCATCAATATCGCCATCATTGTCCATATCACCCCTTAAAGACGACGTCGACCCCGTGTTGCCCTGAACAGATGTGCTTGACCAGGTCGTGATACCCTGCCTGGACAACGTGCGAACAAGCCCGTCGCCGCCCGCCGTCGCTGTCAGGTCTGCAAGCAGCCTCTCCTGGGCATTCTGTATCCCGACATATCCCTGTTCGTTTTCGGCAATGAATACAACGCCGACGGTGCCATAACGATTGCTTACCCTGATTAATCCGTCATCTGATGTATTTGAACCCGCTGTAATTAGCTCCGTTCCTGTCTTGGAGTTGATTTTCAATAACCCCTCACCGCCAACGTCCGTCCCCAGATAGGCAATGGTCTTGTCGCTGCTATTTGACAACCACAGACGGCCAGAAATCTCGCCCGTTTCCATTGCCACCAGGCGTTTTCCCGATTCATTATATAGCCACAAACCCCCATTACCCGAAGTGTTTGCGCCCAGATACGCCAAATTCTCATTACCGTTTTTCTCGACTCTTATCCACCCATTTTTCTCGGAAGTGTTCAAACTGATCAAACGCTCTTCGTTTCTATTTCTAATGGCAATCTGCCCGTCTCCTGTTTCGGAATCTGAACCCAAAGCAACCAGGTTCTTTTCATTTGTCGAGTTGACGTGAATTAATCCATTGCCGTTCGACACTGACGATCCAATATAAACCAGGTTCTTGTCTTCCGCTGAATTGACGAAGATAAGCCCACCACCCGCGGTGCTGGGTCCCAGTTCAACAACCGCTTGTCCATCGCTGTTTACGATCTCTAGTCCTGTCGCGCGAATCACACCCTGCGTCTGCGCAGCCATTTTCCCCGCGCTCCGTACCTGCGGATGCATTACAGCATCTATGCCACGGTCCGGTAAATCAGGAATTCGCACGTCGCCTTCAGGCATCGGGATCGATTCAGGGTTTGACTTCGCCTGAAATGGAGATACGCCCTCTCTTGCGGCAACCGTGACAACGGTTACGAGGAGCAGACACAATAAGACGTTGAAATTGCGATAGCGCGTTACACGCGTCTCCAATCGATTCAATCGTTCTTCAAGTGGATTCATTGCCTTTCTCCCAAATTGATAGGCCGCAAAGCGCGGCAGGAAACGGGCGTTTGCGGCGGTGAGGACTTCGGATTGCTGAGATATAGTTCTTCATGCGAGGGGTCAAGGCGGCTAACCGCCACCATCTCACACAAGTCTCTTTAGTTGGCCTTTTTCTGAGCGTGCCTGCCGACGGACGGGATCATACCTCCCCTACCCGCACCGGGGAGGGGTCGCCATCCGGGGCGGCTTGTCGAAATGCGCGGTCCCTACCCGCTCGTCTTGCCAAAGTTCCCGGCGAATGTGACGAAGTCGTTGAAATCCACGTCGCCGTCCCCGTCGAAATCCCCGATCAGCCCGGTCGACGTGCCGGTGTCCCCAACGGGGGCCGCTTCAGAGGACCAGCGCTGATTTCCATCGTTCCCCAGGGTTTCCGCCACTCCGCTGCCGTTACCGTCGACAAAGGCCCTGAACCTGCCCCCTTCAATACTCAGCACCCCAACGCCCGTCGAGTCGGCCCCCATGCCGACCACAACCCGCTCGGACGCATTCTTGAACCCGATGATACCGTGTCCGTTCTCATTCGCGCCCATTATTGAAACCGCATCGCCGTTCCGGTTGCCCATAATCATCACGCCGTCTCCGGCACCGTCGACGGAGAGCGCATTAACGGCCCCCCCGGCCGCATTCGCGATCGTGAGAGCGCCGTGACCATTGTTGTTGATACCCATCCCTGAAACCAGCTTGCCATCCCTGTTGAAGGCCGCAATCACCGCATTTCCGCCCTCATTGACGCCGAATCCGGCAGCCGATCCTGAGTTGCTTTGTATCTCGACCCAGCCGTTGGCGTCGTCCGACGGATCGGCGCCCATGCCGGCCGCGAGCCGACCGGCCGTATTGAGGACCCCCATCCTGCCGTGCCCCCTCTGATCTACGCCCACAACGGAAACCACATTCCCATTTCTGTTTGAAACCAACAGCGAACCTGCTCCAGACTCACTCGACCCGATGGCTGCGACGACCGCCCCGCTTGCATTTACAATGTGAAGTGCGCCGACCCGCAACGTGTCACCCGCATCGATGATTTGCTCCGGAGCGATCTTGCTCAGTCCACCGAACCCGGTCTCTGGTAACGGGAGGTCGGCCCGGTCTGGCGAAAGATCGCCAAACCGCACGTCGCCCGGCGTCGTGCCGTGACGTAGGCTGAGCGATGCCACCTTTGCCGGAAGCATCCGGTTAAACCACTTTGATGCCTGGGTCAAAGCGGGCGACGCACTGAAGAGGAATACAACGAGCATCCCTGCAATCGCCCGCTTCTGCCAGCGTAACTTAACTTCCAGCGCCTCAAGTCTCTGTCGTACATCGTCATGAGTCATTTGTTACCTCCGTCACGTGAATAAATGAACTGGGTGAGACTATCCTATCGCGTCCTGCAAAGACTACGGCCCTTCGTCTCTCGGATGCCGTAGGTTGCGGTTGGGGAACCGCCGGAAAGGATGTTCGGCGAGCGCGTCCTCGTTCAGGTCGATGCCCAGGCCGGGGGAGGTGGGAAGCGTGATGTAACCGTCTTTGACGACGAACGGATCGACGGCGATTTCATTTCCCGCGGGTTCAAAATTCACGAAGTATTCGGTAATCAGAAAGTTGGGCATTCCGGCTGCGGCCTGCATTGTGGCGGCCAGCCCCACCGTGGTGCTGTTGTAGTTGTGAGGCGAGACCGCGATGTGCCAGGGTTCGGCCATGGCCGCGATTTCACGGAGTTCCAGAATGCCGCCGCAGTTACAGACGTCCGGGTTGATGATGTCGGCCGCGCGTTGCTCGAAGACGTCGCGGAATTCGGTCTTTGTGTAGAGTTCCTCGCCGGTGACAACCGGGATGCGGATGTTCCGTTTGGCTTCTGCCAGACCACCAGGGTCGCGGGAGGAAACGGGTTCCTCGTACCAGAATGGATCGAAGGGTTCCATAAGGCGCGCGACCCGGATTGCGTGTGCGGGCGAGAGCCTGCGGTGCACTTCGACCAGGATATCCACGTCCGGGCCCACGGCCTCGCGTACGGCCCGGACCCGGTCCACGGCGGTTTGCTCGTCCTTCTTGTCAATAATGCTGCGCCAGGGGCCCGGAAAGGGGTCGAACTTGAGCGCGGTGAACCCACGCGCAACCACTGAAGCGGCCCGCTCGGCGAGTTGCTCCGTACCCTTGCCGGGATCGTACCAGCTTCCCCAGCCATTGGCGTAGACCTTGATCCTTGTCCTGCAGGCGCCGCCGAGCAGGTTGTAGACGGGCTGGTTCAGGGATTTGCCCACAACATCCCACATGGCCTGTTCAATGGCGCTGATGGCGGCGTAGAGATCCATCGCGCCCCGTTTGCTCGCGAAGTCCGTATAGGCCACGTACGTGAAATGCTTGATGTCGAACGGAGACCGTCCGATCAGGTAGCGCCCCAGTTCTTCCACGTGAACCTGAATGCTCCGGTCCCTGTCGTGCTGGGTATAGGCCTCGCCCCATCCGTGGATGCCCGCGTCGGTTTCCAGTTTGACAAAAAGCCAGTTTTTCGCGCTGCCCGGATGAACCAGAACGGTTCTTACGCCCTCGATCCGCATTCCGTGAATTCTCCTGGAAGCCGTGTGAAACCTTATATCATCAGATCTCCGCCGTTGATGTCCAGCGACGCGCCGGTAATGTAGGCGGCCTGGTCGGAGGCGAGAAAGGCCACAAGGTCGGCCACTTCTTCCGGTCTGCCCAGGCGGGGGATGGGAAAGCTCCGCGCATAGGCGCGCGTACGGTCGTCGTCGATGGTACCGCGAACCATTTCGGTATCGATCAGGCCGGGGCAAACGGCATTTACGGTAATGTTGAAGGCCGCGACCTCCCTGGCCAGGTGGCGGGTGAATCCCAGCACGCCGGCCTTGGCGGCAGTGTAGTGTGCGCCGCCCACGGTACTGATATTCTTGCCGGCGGTGGATGAGAAATTGACGATTCGGCCCCAACCGGCGTCCCGCATGTGGGGGAGTACAGCCTTGGAACAGAGAAAGGCGCCCTTGAGATTGACGTCGATCACTCGATCCCATTCGTCTTCGTCGATGTCGATGACGCTGGTTGGAAAGAGGATGCCGGCGTTGTTGACCAGGATGTGGACGGCGCCAAAGGTATCCGCCGTCCAGTCGACCATGGCCTGAACCCCTGGAGCATCGGTGACATCGGCCTGAAAGTGGAAGGCTCTGGTGAACGACGAACTCAGTTCGTCGGCCGTGCGTTCGGCGTTGGACTCGTCGAGGTCGTTGACCACGAGGTGGGCACCGCGTCTCGCCAGGGTCCGGGCAACCGCCCGGCCGATGCCCTGTCCCGCCCCGGTTACGATGGCGATGCGGTCCTGGAGGGGTTGCTGCTGGGCCGTGTCCATTTGCGTGTCCTCTTATAGTTGCGGGCGGCCGCCCGAGCGGCCGCACCTGCGTCCGTTGTCGGAATCGAGAGAGAAGGTCATTATTGAACGACGCCGAGGGGTTTTCCGACTTCCACAAAGGTATCGATGGCGCGGTCCAGCTGACGTCGGGTGTGGGCCGCGGAGATCTGGACGCGGATGCGGGCCTCGCCCCTGGGGACCACCGGATAGCTGAAGCCCACGACGAAGATGCCGCGTTCATTCATGGCGTGGGCCATGCGCGCGGTCTGTTGTTCGTCGCCGAGCATAATAGGGACGATGGGGTGGATGCCCTCCGGGATGTGGAAGCCGCGTTCACGCATTGTCTTCCTGAAGTACCCGGTGTTCTGCATTAGCGTCCGTCGATATTCCGGCCGCGTCTGTACGAGATCCAGCGCTTTCAATCCGCCCGCTGCAATGGACGGCGCCAGGCTATTGGAGAAGAGGTAGGGGCGGGAGCGCTGTCGCAGATACTCGATAATTTCCCCGCGGCCCGTCGTGAATCCGCCGGAGGCGCCGCCCAGGGCCTTTCCGAGCGTACTGGTGAGGATATCGATTCGGTCTTCAACGCCGCACAATTCGGGGGTGCCCCTGCCGTTAGCCCCCAGAAAGCCGGTCGCGTGGGAGTCGTCCACCATCACGAGCGCGTCGTGGGCGTCCGCGAGGCGGCAGATCTCGTTCAGGGGCGCTACGGCGCCGTGCATGGAAAACACGCCGTCCGTGGCTATCATGCGGAACCGGGCGTCCGCCGCGTCCTTAAGCAGGGCTTCGAGGCGCGACATGTCGGCATGAGGATAAATGCTGCGCCGCGCCCTGCAGAGCCGGATACCGTCGATAATGCTGGCATGGTTGAGCGCGTCGCTGATCACGGCGTCTTCAGGGCCGAGCAGGGCCTCGAACAGCCCCGCGTTGGCGTCGAAGCAGGACGTGTAAAGCATGGTGTCATCTGTATTCAGAAACCGGGAGATACGGCCTTCCAGGGTCTTGTGCAGGGTCTGGGTGCCGCAGATGAAGCGCACCGAAGCCAGGCCGTATCCGAATTCGTTCAACGCGTCGGCGGCCGCGTCCACGATCTCCTGGTGGTTGGCGAAGCCAAGGTAGTTATTGGCGCAGAAGTTGATCGCTTCACCTTCCACGGTTTCGATCCGCGTGTGCTGGGGCGTGGCGATCTGTTTTTCCGTCTTGTAGAAGCCGTTTTCCCGGATGGACTGTAATTCGTCCTGTAACCATGATTTCATGCCGGCATAGACCATGTCGAGCGCCCCTGTGGATCGTTGTACGTTGCCCTGTCTTCCGTCATCCAAAATAGAAGATCCATGTTCGAAAATCAAGCCGGATATCCCGGGCATTGTCTCGGATCAGGGAAGTTCATTTCGCCTTGACATCGATTCGGGCGCTTACCATATTTGCCCCGCGTCTTGGGCGAAGGAACCGGGGATATTCGTCCCGCTCCATGTTCCCGAGGCGGTGCGCCATGCCAGGAGTGGCTCCGGCAAAGGCGGACCTCGTGTTCGCCTATTGTGTCGAAAGGCGGTTTCCCATGACCGGACTCAAGAAGATCGCGGCAATTGTCACAACGTATTATCCACGTTCCCACGCCGACGTCATCGTAACGAAGTTTCTGAAGGGATTTCCGTCGGATGACGGGTTGATACCGCCGCAGGTGGAAATCGCTTCCATGTATATGGACCAGGTTCACGAGAATGACGTGGGCCTCGAACTGGCCAGGGTTCACGGGGTTCCCGTCTACAACAGTATTCCGAAGGCATTGACGCCCGGCGGCGGGAAACTGGGGGTAGACGGCGTGTTAATCATCGGCGAGCATGGCGACTACGCCTGGAATGAAAAACAGCAGCATATGTATCCGCGCCGGTTCTTCTTCGAGCAGGTGTGCGGGGTGTTTTCCGCTTCCGGCCGGTCCGTTCCCGTATTCAGCGACAAACACCTGGCTTATGACTGGGTGAATTCGAAGTGGATGTACGACCGGGCAATGATGCTGAAGGTGCCGTTTTTGGCCGGATCTTCGGTGCCGCTGGCCTGGCGAAGTCCGTATCTCGAGTACGAGCTGGAAGCGCCGCTGGAAGAAGCGTTGTCAATCGGGTACTCGGGCCTGGACTCCTATGGGTTCCACGCGCTTGAACTGCTGCAGTGTATGGTGGAACGCAGGCGAGGCGGTGAGACGGGGATCGTCGCGGTGCAGTGCCTGGAAGGGGATGCCGTGTGGCGCGCCGCCAACGAGGGCCGGTGGTCCCGCGCGCTTGCAGACGTTGCCCGTGAACATATCGAGGCGAGCGCCTCGGGCGAGATGGAGGCTCACTGCCCCCACCCGGCAGTCTTTCTGCTGGAATATGCGGATGGTCTGAGGGCGGCGACCCTGATGTTGAACGGGTACACGGAAGGGTTCGGATATGCCGGCCGCGTTTCTGGCCGTGTCCGGGGGATGGAGGTGTTCCTGCCTGGCGATCCGCACGCCCATTTCAGCTATCTCAGCAGGAACATCCAGGACCTATACCTTACGGGTAAACCGCCGTACCCCGTGGAACGTACGTTGCTGGTGAGCGGCGCGCTGGATGCGCTGATGGATTCGCGTTACCGGGGGCATGCGAGGGTGGAGACGCCCCATCTCGATGTCCGGTACCGATCGTACGAACGCCCGCCGATCCGACCCCGCGCGCCCAGGCCGTCCGGTGCGAGCCTGGTTCCGATTGTGCCGGGGCGAAGTTGAGGGCGGCTCGGTTCATTAGGCTTCGGGGAGTCGTGCCGCGTATGGGTACGTGACGATACCCCATGAAAGATGTGCACGAGGATTATGTCAGAGGAGGTCTGGCGAGTGGCATTGAACGCGGCAGTGATCGGACTGGGTGTGGGCACCGGGCATATCGCAGCATACCGGGAAGCCGGTGCGGTGGTTACGGCAATCTGCGACGTAAACGAGGAACTACTGGAAAAGGTAGGGGAGGCGCATGGGGTGCGGCGCCTGTATACGGATTTTCGGGAAATGGCCGAGCGGGACGACATCGACGTGGTGTCGATCTGCACGCCCGACCATCTGCACGCCGACCCGGCCGTTGAGATGATGGACTCCGGGAAGCACGTGCTCGTGGAGAAACCACTGGCCACGTCCTTCGAGGATATCGAAAGAATCGCGCAGACGTCCCGCCGAACGGGGCGGAAGGTGTCGCACGGATGTCAGATCCGGTTCGACGTGACATTTCAGGAGTTGAAGCGCCAGGTCGACGCGGGTGCGTTCGGCCGCCTGTTTTACGCCGAGGCGGATTATATTTCCAACCATCTGAATCTGTTCCAGGATGGATGGCGCGGCGGGCTTGGTCCCAATTATAACGCGGCGGCCGGCGGCAGCATTCATCCCGTGGATGTGATCCAGTGGCTTGTAGACTCACCCGCGTTGGAGGTGGCGGCTTACGGCAACGGGATATCCGCCGGATCGCACGGCCTGGATGTGACGGATTGCGTGGTGGGTATCATCCGCTTTGAAAACGGATGCGTGGCCAAGACGTTTACAACCATGGGTTCGGCCCGGCCCGGTTTCCGCAACGTGCAGATTTACGGCACGCGGAAGACGTTTCTGACCGCCCAGGCCCCTCCCGCCCACCTGGTCTCGGATCTGCAGAGCCGAAAATGGGCGCCCGTGGCGGTGGCGGACGATGCCAGGGACAGCCGGCAGAAGCTGATAGAGGACTTGCTTCAGGCTATAGAAAACGACACGGAGCCACAGGTGAACCTGGAGCAGGCCGTCCGTACGGCGGGAATCTGTGTGGCGCTTTTTGAATCGGTACGTTCGGGTAAGCCCGTGGCGGTGCCCGGGTTTTGATGTCGCCGGCGGCGAGGGGTCCGCGCAATGGCGGGCCGGCCCGGGTCTGTCAGAACACGTTCACGGAGTGTCGAGGTGGGTCTGGAGACGGTTAAAAACCCCCAACAGGGCCGGCCGTATACGATCGAGTGCGTCTTCCCGGAATTCACGGCCGTCTATCCGGTGACGAATGAACCGGTTTTTGCGACGGTCACCATTCGGTACGTACCGGGCGCAAGGTGTATAGAATCCGTATCGCTCAAGCAGTATTTGGGAACGTACCGGAATGAGGCGTTGTCATGCGAGGCGGCGGCCAATCGGATCGTGGACGATCTGGTTCAGGCGTGCCATCCGGTGAAATTGGTGGTGATCGTCGAGTTCACGGTTCGAGGGGGTATTGCGACAACGGTAACCGTGGATACGGCAGAGGCCGGGGTCTAGAACCCGGTTCTGCCTTTTCAGATGAAGGGCGTCGGATTGCAGGGCCAGGCGAGCGAAATCCTGGAGGTCTTCGAGAATCCGCGGCCGGAACGTCGGTACACCATCGAGTTCACGTGCCGGGAATTTACGTCGCTGTGTCCCCTTACAGGGCAGCCGGATTTCGCCACGATCGTGGTGCGTTACGTGCCGGGCGAGAAGTGCGTGGAACTCAAGTCCCTCAAGCACTACTTCAGATCGTTTCGCGACAGGGGCGTTTTCTTTGAAGAACTGACAAACCGGATTCTGGACGATCTGGTACTAATATGCGCGCCCGTGGAAATGGTGGTGGTCGGCCGGTTCAACGTCCGGGGCGGGATCGGACACGAAATCACCGCGGAATACGACCGGGAGCGAGACGCTTAGGCCGCCTTCGCGGTTTGGTTCCTGTCCAAACGACGCAACCCGTCTACTGAACAATGAACGACTTGAGGAATTTCGCGGATCGGGTGGCGGCTTCGTCCGGGGGCAGCCGGCCGCCGAATGCCTGGTGAACGGTGACGTAGCCACTGTAGGAGATGGCGTGCAGCCCCTCGAAAACGCTGCCGAAGTCGATACCTTCGTCAGCATCCAGGGGACGCAGGGAGGACATCACGGTACCGTTCGCCCAGGTGGTCATCGGACGGTCGCCATCGGGGTCGGGCGCGTGGTTCTGCAGATAGACATTGAACAGGTACGGCTGAAATCTGCGCAGCGTGTCCGGGCCGTAATCTTCCCCGCAGAGGGCGAGGTTGGCAGGTTCGTAGATCAGTCCGAAGTTGGATCTGCCTATTCTCCTGAGGACATCCAGGGAGCCTTCGACGGTTTCGAACAGGCTGAGGGTATGGCTCTGGTGGGCAAGGCGGACGTTGCGTTCGGCGGCCTCGTCAGCCGATTTTTGCGCGAATGGGATATCGGCCTCGGTCTTGATGCAGACGCGAATGAGATCGCTTCCCAGAGCCTGCGCCAGGTCGAGGTAGGGGGCGATGCCCCGGAGGCAACCCGGGCCGTCGTCGCCATTTTCCGGAACGGCGAAGTCGCCTGTGACCATAGAAACTGCGAGGCGTTCCCTGCTCAGTCGATTGCGGGCGGATTTCACGGTTTCCGGAGTGCTCCGGACCCCCACAACCGAGGCACGCATGCATAGCGCTGCATATCCGGCCCTTCGTGCGATGCCCGCAAGGATGGGTAGCGGTATGTCCACCACCCGTTTGTTGCTGAAGCTTTCGGCAACACGTACGGAAAGCGAAAGTTCCATGGGGTTTCCTCATCTGACGGATGTGTGAGTAATTTATCGGTTGGATGTGCACATGTCAACCCGGGAATGGATTGTGCCCGCGTAAACGGGCGTCCGGCGCGGCGATAATCCGCGTTCGTGCCGCGCCCGGTGTCATCGACGGAGAAATGGCGGGGACGTCTCGAGACGCGACGCCGCTCCGGCAGCCGACTCGTCGCGAGGTTTTTTTGGAGGAGCGCTGAAAATGCTGATGGCCGGCGCGGCGAAAAGGTGTGTGACCCCTCCCACGTGGGTGCCGTATCTGACGTCTTCCGGGAACGGCACCTGCGAGCCGTTCGAGGGTATTCACGACGATCTGTACGCCAGGGCCCTGGTCCTCGACGATGGTCGCAAGTCGGTTGCGGTGCTGGCCGTCGACTCGATAGGGTACGACAACACGATTCTGGGCCCGGGACGAAATTTCACGAAGGAGTTGCGTGCGCGGATTTCCGAACGGACCGGCTTGTCCGAAGAGGGTGTCATGCTTTCGGCCACCCACTCCCACTCCACGCCCGAATTGATCGGGTTGACGCCGTTCCGGGAAACGGAGGGGATTCAGGATTGGCTGGAGGCGCACCTGGAGACACTGGCGGCCACGGTTACCGAGGCGTGGGAAAAGCGAGCCGCCGTTCGGGCCTACGCGGGGGTTACACGGCTCGCGGGCGTGGCCCGCCATCGACGAGTTCTCTTGAGAGACGGTTCATTGAACCATGGCGGGGCGCTGCCTTCACGGGAGGAGGCCGACGGACCGTGGGCCGTGGATGAGGCGCTGTCCGTGTTGTATCTGGAAGCAGCGACGGGGGAGCCTCACGCGGCGATGGTGAACTATGCCGCCCATCCGGTCGTGGCCATGGTCCTGCCGCCGGTGTCTGCGGATTATCCCGGCGCGCTGGCAGCCTGCGTGGAGGAAGGGCTGGATGGCACGCCCTGTCTGTTTGTCAACGGCGCGTGTGGCAATGTGAACTCGATCCACGTGACGACCAATTTCGAGGACGTGTCCCGGATCGGGCGGACTTTGGGTCTCGCGGCGCTGGATGAGATTGCCCGGATGAAGCAGGGGTCTCCCCTCGGGTCGACCGACGTGGCATACGTTACGGATCAACTGGAACTGGAGGGGAGGCCCTGTCCGCCGGTGGACGAGGCGGAGCGAACTGCGGCGCAGAATCCTTCATCTGACAACCGTCGGGCGCTGCGGCTCGCGCGCAAACTCGCTGAAGGACCGCTCGAGGTCGAGGTACAGGCCATGGCGCTGGGCCGGCTGCGCTGGGTCGCGCTTCCGGGCGAGGTATTCGTCGAGACCGGGCTCGCGATCAAACAGGCGGGCGCCTGGTTCGTGACGGGCAATGCGAACGGATGGCTCGGATATTTTCCCATCCGCAGAGCCTACGCGGAAGGTGGATACGAAGTCGTGGCGGGACCCTGGTCGCGGGTGGCGCCGGGGAGTGCCGAACGGATCGAGGCGGTGTGCATCAGCCTGATGGAACGGTTCACGTCGAAACGCGTTTGAAAAAGGCGTAAATTAACCTTGCCGGTGAACCTGATTTTCGTATATTGCGAGTCGCGTTCTGAGCGATGAAAATCCGGAGGAGGCCAATGATTGAAGTCAAGATCGACAATGAACGGACGCTGAACGCGTTACGACCGGTACAGGCTTCCCAACAGCGAATGATCTGGCTGTGCAGCAGCGAGCACAACGTACTGCTGCCTATCGTGATCGGGCTGATGGAAGCCAGCGCCATCTACGCCGAACTGACGAACGAACGTCCGCCACGCCCGCTTACGCACGACCTGGTTCGGTCTATTCTGGGTCAACTCGACACCACAGTAGAAGGGGTCCATATTGTGGCGTTGAAAGAAGGTATCTTTTACGCGGAACTGGCGCTCGCGTGCGGCGAGAAACGCTGGCGGGTCGACGCCCGTCCGAGCGATTGCGTCGCCCTGGCGTTGCGTTACGAAGCGCCCATATACGTATCTGAGGCCGTTCTAACCGAAGCCGGACACGAGGATCGGCCCGGAGTGGGTGCCGAGGAACCCGAGGCGATCGAAGCCTGGGCGCCGCCCAAGCTTTCGGAGGACAAGGAAGAGGCCGTGATGACGGTGGCGGAAGGTCCCCAGAGCGGGACAGTCGATGCGGGAGACCCTCTGGAGGTACGGATCAACGATCTCCGACGGAAAATGGAACAGGCCAGCCGGCAGGAGCGTTACGAAGAAGCCGGCAGGCTGCGAGACGAAATAGACCGGTTGAAAAACAGCCGGGAAGAATGAGATTGTCCAACCCAACACAAAACGAGCGGATGAGCGTCGTTTTCATCCGCTCGTTTTGTGTGCTGCATTCACAACGCGAATTACACCAGGCGTGCGCCGGATTCGGTTGTATTGCAGTCCACCCGGATCGGGCAAAGGCAAAAGTCCGGCGTTTTTCATGTTGACAGGGGTTTCATCCTGTACATTTATGGAATACTTAGGCCGATGAACGGGGTGCATTGGCTGCGGTGTCCATAACGCGGTTTCCATCTAATGTTCTGACCCGGAAATAGATTGCCGAAATTCGGCCGCCGAGTCGCCCGGCTGTCAAAGCGCCGGGACCTGCGGAAGGTCGGCGACATATCTCTGAGACAGGACACCTACTCCAACTCCCCATTACAGAAGGAGACACACGATGACAGGCACGATTCCCCTTATCAGTTCCGGTGTTGCAGGGCCTCTGGGCGCCATCCACCTCCCCCGGTTGTGGTTGAAGCTGACGCTTTCCGCAAAAGGACAGCTGGCGGACGACTATCCCGAATGCGGCGCCGGTTACGACCAGATGGTGCTGGACGGATTGAAAGTCGATCGAGATGCGGCGGTGGACTACGTGAAGAGCAACCTTCCGACGTATATCGAGTTTGAGAATTGGGTGGTGAATAAGCGCGGCGGCAGCATACCTCAGGAGGAGATTGAGGCTTCGAACGAGGCCATACGCGGGTATCACCACGACGACGACACGCGGGGGGCGATTCTGTCGGCGGCCGGAGTGGAGGATGACGGGTCGATTCCGGACGCGGTGAACCTGAACAATCTCGACGATTGGACGGAATTCCACAACAGCCTGTAGGATGTTCCGACCGGAGCGTTCGACCGTTGGCTGCATTGGTAATGGCGCCGGCAGTTGAACGCTCTTTGTATGCCGGAGGTAAAGATGGCGACTTCAGATTTCAGAATCGGTATGGTGGGTGTCGGGCGAATGGGCGCAAATATTGCAAGGCATCTGAAGGATGACGGATTTTCCGTGACGTCAGTTTACGATGTCCGAACCGATACCGCGGCCGAATTGGCGCGGGAACTCGGGTGCGAGGCATCCGGGGCGCTGGCGGGTGTGACCGCAGCAGCGGATCAGATCATTACGGTCGTCACAGACGACGACGCGATGCGCGCGGTCTTTTCGACCGAGGGAGATAGTCTGCTACACCGTGCGGACGGAAAGGTCTTCATCAATTGCGCAACCATCACCCCCCAGGTGCACGTCGACGTTGAGGCGTTGGCGGAAGAGGCGGGCGCCAGAAGCCTGGAGGGGTGTATGGCAAGCAGTATCACCCAGGCTCGCGAGGGCACGCTTTATCTGATGTGCGGCGGCAAGAAGGAAGTATTCGACGACGTGCGGCCGATCCTGGATTCGATTAGCACGGATTTGAAGTACATTGGAGGGGCCGGAACGGCGGCGCAGGTCAAGGCGCTCGTAAACATGGTAATGAATATCAATACCGCAGGCCTGGCGGAAGGCCTTGGGCTGGGAGCGGCTCTTGGCCTCGATCTGGAGATGCTGCAGCAGGTGTTTTCGCAAACGGGCGCCAACTCCCGGGTGTTGGAAACGGACGGTGAGGACATGGTGGCCCGGGATCACGAATGTTATTTCTCGTCTGCACACGCAGCCAAGGACTCCGGCATCGCCCTTGATCTCGCGCGAAACGCCGGGCTGAACTTGCCGCTTGCGGATGCGACCAAGAGGCAGTTCGACCGCATGATTGAGATCGGTAAGGGCGAACTGGATAAGTCCGGCGTTGCCGAGTTGACGTTTCCAGGGAGAAGATAGCCCCCTTTCACGCGCGTCCAGTCGCGCGTTATCGATATGGATGCTGCTATTTCGGCGCCCGGGTATGGAATCGGTTCGTTATCGCTATGTGAAGGGGTTTACGAGGCTTTCCCTCTGGTATGTGTGGCGCCTGGCGAGAACCGGGGCGGAACCCTTTGCCGACGTGGTGAATAAGCGGGTTAACATTTATCGGAACACCTCTTTCTACGACGGGAAACACCATCCATCCAGGGATAATGTAGGTCCTGTGTGGGCGGCCGTGGTCGACAGGCTGGCGGCCCTGTGCTCCGAGTGTAAGGAGGATGCCGCAACAGACGGATTTGAAGTGGTGGGGCTGAACCTGCTGTGGCCCTTTCTTGAAGCGCGCCTCAAGAAAGGCGGCGACGGTCCCGCGGGGGAAAGGCCCTACGAATGCTGGTCTTACGACTATACCGGGTCGGGCCGTCTGAATATTCATATCGACAACGTGTACCGGCCCCGATCGCCCCTCAGCGAAATGTTCACGCATTTCGCCGCGTCCCTGATACGCATGCTGCTGGATTCACTGGCCCGGCGCCCTGAAATCACAATGGTGCGTTGCTCCAGTTGGATGAATTCCACGCCGCGGTTCCGCTCCCTGTTTCCACAACGTTGGCCGAAGAGCGCTGTGATGATCTCCGATATCGGGTATACAATGGGCCACTGGGGGCAGTTCATGGATCGGCGTGGGGATTTTCATGTCACGAACGGCGAACGGTTTCGCGCTACCGGGACCTTGCCGTACGCAGCTTCAAGTTGCGAATGCGGAATCATCGAAGCACTGGACCATCTGACAGGTCGGTTCCCGGAGGCGGTTGCATACAACAGACGACGGACTTCAGTTTGATGAAGGTCGGTAGATCGGAATGAAGATAACCGATATCAAGGTCTACAATCTCCGTTACCCCCTGGAAGAGCCGTTTGCGAACTCGATCGCCTGGAATACGGCCCGGACGGCCGGTGTGATCGAGGTCATCACGGACGCGGGTGTGACGGGATGGGGTGAAGGGGTCGCGGGTCTGAACGAGACGGCGCTGCGGGCGCGGCTCGTGGGCCGCGATCCGTTTGATGTTGAAGTCATCTGGAACGATCTGTATCTGCGGGGCGGTGTCGGTTTTTCCGAACTGAGCGCCGTGGATATCGCGCTGTGGGATATTGTGGGCAGAGCCCTGGAGATGCCCATATACCGTCTGTTGGGCGGTGCGTTCCGGGAACGGATTCCGGCCTATGCCAGCGGATTGTTCAGGCAACGGAAGGCCGAGATGACCCTGTCGTTAATTGAAGAGGCGGGGTCGTACGTGGATATGGGGTTTCGGGCGGTGAAGATGAAGATCGGATTCGGCGTGGATTACGATGTAAAAAACGTCGCCGCCGTGCGCGGTGCGATCGGCGATTCGATTCTACTTGCGGTGGACGCCAATTGCGGTTACGATACCGGCATGGCGATAGACGTCGGGCGTCGGCTCCTGGAGAACGATCTGTTGTGGTTTGAGGAACCGATTTCAACCGACGATGTGGCCGGCTACCGCGAGATTCGTCAGGCGTTGGGGGTGCGCGTCGCGGGTGGCGAGGCGCTCCAGGGCCGGTGGGAGTTTCGCAACCTTATCCAGAAACGGGGGCTGGATATCGTTCAGCCCGACATCAGCGACGCCGGCGGATTTACGGAGTGCCGGAAAATTGCGGCGCTGGCAAGCGCCAACCACGTGCGCGTGTTGCCCCACATGTGGGGAACCGGTATTCGTCTGGCCGCGACGATACACTGGCAGGCAACCCTGCCCGACGCGCCCGATACGCTGAATCCGTTCCCATCGTTATTTGAATTCGACATGACCGAGAACCGGCTGCGTACCGAGCTTGCCAAAGAGCCGATCCAGGCCGTGGACGGGTACGTGCCGCTGATACAGCAACCGGGCCTGGGAATTGAGATTGACAGAGAGGTGCTGGAAAAATACGCGGTTTCCTTAGGGATATAGCCGCCGCAGGTGTCAGGACCTGCCGGTATGGCTGTTCAAGACTCGAGGAGGGTGGTTTGGCTAAGGGTTCGAGGAAGTCCGATCTGGCGATTCACGGCGGCAGGCCCGTATACCGCAAGCCTTGGCGTTCGGGAGCGTTCCACTTCAGGGAGGAACTGGCTGCGCTGGAGAAGCTGCTTGCCGGCCCGGCGCTGCCGCTGGCTCGGGGCAAGGCCGTCATGGCCTATCGCGAGGGGTTGCAGAAGCTCTACGGGTTGCCATATGCCGTGCCGACGAGTTCGGGGAGCGCAGCCATCCACGTGGCGTTGGCAGCTGCGGGTATCGGCGCGGGAGACGAGGTCATATTGAGCCCGCTCACCGACTACGGCAGCATTATGGGGATATTCCAGTTGAACGCGATTCCGGTTTTTGCCGACGTGCAGCCGGACGGGCTATTGATGGATGTCGCCGCGATGGAAGCATCAATCACGCCGTTTACACGGGCGATCATGCCGATTCATAACGGGGGGTACGCAGTGGATATGCCCGCGGTCATGAGAGTCGCCCGCAGCCATCGGCTGTTCGTCATCGAGGATTGCGCACAGGCGCATCTCGCGTCCATCAAGGGCAGGTATCTCGGCACGTTCGGCCAACTTGGCGCGTGGAGCACAAACGAGAGCAAACACATGAAGTCGGGCGAGGGCGGGTTTGTTCTGACCCGCCGGCGCAAACTGGCCGAAACGGCGGATTTGTTTTCCGACAAATGCTACCCGAGGTTCCCGGGAGCACCGGCGACACCCGCCTTTCCGGCGTTGAATGTGCGGCTGAGCGACGTTAACGCCGCATTGGCATCGGTGCAACTGAAGCGGGTGCCGGGGTGGATTGCCAGTCGCCAGGCGTTCGGCGAGGCTTTTGAGCAAGGGATTTCGGGGCTTCCGGGCGTCAAGCCGCATCCGCAGCCGGCAGGGACGAAGCCCAGTTACTGGTGGGCGTTGTTTTCCGTAGACCCGGAGGTGCTCGGGGTGAATGCGGTGGACTTCTGCCGGATGGTCGCGGCGGAAGGCATTCCGGCATTCCCGAACCCTCAGCAGTATGTGGTCGGATGGCAGGTTTTCCGCAGGCTGCACCGGGATCCGGCAGTATTCAACAGCTACAGGCCCGGCCGGCTGAAAAAGGGAGCGTATCCGCTTGAGGCGTGTCCGAATGCCAGGACCTACGGAGAACGGGTAGGCGCGGTCAGGATGACCCAGCACAATACCGTGGACGAGGCGAACGCCGCTGCCCGGGCGGTTCGGAAGGTCACAGAGGCGTTGGTGGGACAACGGGTATGAACACGCGGTCATCACAGGGGTCCATGGGTGAAACTCATCCGAGGTGACCCGGTGCTTGTCCATTTTGTGGAGGGTCGGGATGGATGTTCTCGATGTGCTGAGGGCGCGGCGGACGATCTTTAAATTCAGTTCCAGGCCCGTGTCTGACGAGACGCTGACGCGCATATTCGAGTTCGGCCCGTGGGCGCCGAATCACCATGTAACGGAGCCGTGGCGTTTTGTCGTTCTCGGGGAACGGACGAAAGAGACGCTGGGGCGGCGATACGGGGACATCCAGGAGGGCAAGGCGCCCGACCACGTCGACAAAGAAAACCGGAAGAAGCTCTGGCAGGCGGGTTACGACAAGTTCATGTCCAAGCCCACAATCGTGGCAGTATCCTGCCTGCAGGAGGGAGACGAACAGCGGCGGCGGGAGGATTATGCGGCGGTCTGTTGCGCAATGCAAAACGTGCAACTCGCGGCCTGGGAACTGGGGGTGGGTATGCAGTGGAGCACGGGACCCATTACAATGCAGAAGGAGACGTACGATTTGCTCGGCGTGGAGCAGGACCGGGAGTATATCATCGGATTCTTCTATATGGGGTATCCCAGGGAGATACCCTCGCCCAGGCGAAAGCCGCTGGGCGACGTGATGCGCTGGACGGCTTGAGGGCGCGTCAGCGCGGTCGGGCGGTCCGGGCCTTGACACCGGCCAGGTCTTCGACGACGGTCAGCAGGCCGGTGTGATCCAGTTCGCCCCGGTTCTTGGCCAGCGCCAGGTTGAACAATTCATGAACGATGCTCGTAACCGGCAGCGGCACATTGTAGTCGCTGCCGGTTTTCATGATAATGTTGAGATCCTTGTAGTGGAGTCGGATGCGGAAGCCGGGGTCGAAGTCTCCGTTGACCATGCGTTCCCCCCGGTTCTCGAGTACGCCGCAGCGGGCAAGGCCCCCGCTCAGGACCTGGACGATGTTTGCAGGGTCGACGCCCGCCTTGGCGCCGAGCGTCAATGCTTCCGACACTCCGGCAATCGTGACGGCAACCAGGACCTGGTTGCAGGCTTTCACGGTCTGACCGGCGCCGAGGGGTCCGCAGAGCACGATATTCTGTCCCATCGCCGCGAAGACGGGTTGTACTGTGTTGAATACATCCTCTTCTCCGCCCACCATTATGGAAAGTGTGGCATTCCGCGCTCCGACATCGCCTCCGCTTACCGGCGCGTCCAGGCAGTGAACGCCTTTCCTGGCCATTGCCTTGCCGACGTTCAGGGCAACGCTGGGAGCGATGGTGCTCATGTCGACGTAGATGTCGCCCCGGCTCACGCCTTCGATAATACCGCCGGGTCCGAGAGCAACTTCCTCCACGTCCGGGGAGTCGGGCAGCATGGTGATGACGATAGCGCTGTTTTCGGCTACCGCTTTGGGGGAATGGGCTTCCCGGGCGCCGGCGTCAACCAGTTCCGCCACGGGTTCCCGGCTGCGGTTGTGCACTACGACATCGTAACCGGCCTGAAGCAGGTGTTTGGACATGGGTTTTCCCATAATCCCGAGTCCGACGAATCCGATCCTGGGTTTCGACATTGAAGCGGTTCCTTTCACTTAACCATCGATAAAGAGAGATTTGTCCGATGCGGGAATAATGCGAGCGGTTTCGGCGCGGGCGACGAGATCGGCAATGGCGGCCTCACCGTCCGGCCCGTAGTCCCTTGTGTAGGCGTTGACGTAGAGGTCAATGTGATGTTGCGCGACGGGCGCATCGATTTCCGGGGCGTACCGGCGGATGTCGTTTCGGACCCTGTCCGCATGCGTGTGGGCGTAATCCACGCTTTTTTGTACAACCTTATCAATGGCCCGGATCCGGTCGGCGCCCAGGTCCCGGCGGGCAAGGATGCCTCCCAGCGGAATGGGGTGGCCGGTGGTGCGTTCCCACCATTCGCCCAGATCGATGACTTCGTGCAGTCCGAAATTCGGAAAGTTAAATCGGCTTTCGTGAATGATGAGCCCGGCGCGGACTTCGCCGATCCGTACGGCATCCATGATGCGGTGGTAGGGCAGAACGACGAGTTCGTCGAGGGACGGATCGAACAGGCGCAACAGCAGGACCGCGGTGGTCAGTCTTCCGGGAATCGCGATTTTTCCGCCGGTCAAATCCGACGGCTGAAGGGGTGTGGCGGCAACAATGAGCGGGCCGCAGCCGCGGCCCAGCGCGCCGCCCGAGTGGAGGAGGCAGTACCGGTCCCGAAGATGGCCCAGCGCGTGAAAGGAGACCTTGGTAACGTCCAATCGGCCATCCAGGGCCAGCCGGTTTAGGGTTTCTATGTCTTCGAGAATCGTCTCAAACGTGGGCGCACCGGGGATTTTTCCATGGGCGAGGCCGTAGAAGATGTAGGTGTCGTTCGGGCTGGGAGAGTAGCCGAGCGAAACGGAAGCCATAAGGTCCTCGTGAACCGCGAAACTCCACATTGGCCGAAGGGGATGCATTCGCCGTCAGAAAGGGGTTTTCTGATCGTCACATCTGCGGTCGCGTCCGATGAAATCTATCGACCGTGTACGCCTGGTCTGTATACGATTATACGGTTCAGGGCGTCAGGTCCTCTATCAGGACATGGGCAGCCTGTTGCGCGTTCGCGGCCGCCAGACCAAGCTTCCATGCTCCGGGGTTCCGGTCTTCGACGAGGTTGCTGATGCCTCGCAGTTCCACGAAAGGAACCTCGTATAGCGTGCAGAGATGCGCGGCGGCCGCGCCTTCCATATTCTCGCAGATGGCGTTGAACCGCGCGGCGAGTTCGCTGCCTCTGGCGGCGAGGCCACTGCATTGTTGTACGGTGACAAAAGGACCGGAACGCACGGCCGGGGTTCCATCCGGCCACGCGGCATTGAGGATCCGAGTCACCGCCTGTCGGGCAAGGAACGTATCAAGCGGAAAGGTATTGTAGTGGTTTCGGATCTTGCTGAGGACGGGGATGCCGATGGTATCTGCCGGCAGCCAGCCGTCCGGTGCGAGGACCCCAAGTTCCCCGTCGTTCTCTTCGGTGGCCACGGCGAGGTCTCCCGCGTCCAGTTGCGAGCCGGCGTAGGCGCCGCCGACGCCGATTTGCAGAACGAAGTCGGGTCGACAGGATTCCAGAGCGGCGGTCAGCGCCTGGGCCGTATTGACGGCGCCGATACCGGTTTCGATCAGGGCGACGCGACGGGGCCCCAGTTCGCCCTCCGTGCGTGCGCGGTAGGCGAATGTCCGCGTCGTCGGATGCGGAATACTCCGGCGGAGCGTTTCCTGCTCGAAAGCGGTGGCTGTCAGGACGAGGATGTCCATCGGTTTTTCGCAGCGCGGGAAGGGGCCTCGACGATGGCTCGGATATAAAAGACTTCATTACCAGCCGCGGATCTGCCGCGGGTGTGTCATCCCAATCGCTTCGAGACGCCCAGTTCGGTAGCAACGGATTCCAGGTCGGTCACATGGGGAAGAAGCATGGGGATGCCGTTTTCGAGGTTGCGCTCGCGAGCGATCCATTCAGGTTCTCCCGGGTAGTAGACGCGGTCTACGCCGGTTGCGGGTCTGGCCTCGCGGATGGTCTGAATACGGGTGTCAACTTCCGTTGTGAAGGATTCCGGATCGGCGAACGTGGATACATTGATCGCGATGAACAGATAGCCGAACTTTTCGACGTCAGGAAAGGCGGCGCCGGCCAGGATGCCGCCGATACATTGCATCACGATGGCGAGGCCCGATCCTTTTGGCCCGAGGGGTACGACAATATGGGCTTCCCGGGGGTCGTCGGTGGGTTGCCCCGCCGCGTCCAGAGCCCAGCCCAGCGGGATTTTCTCGCCTCGGTCCCTGGCGATGCCGATTTTTCCGGCGGCAACTACCCCGGTGGCCATGTCGAGGATGATGGGGCGTTCCCGGCCGGCGGGGATACCGTAGGCGAAGGGCGCGTTCCCGATGGCGGGTTCGATGCTGCCGTACGGCGCCATGTTTCCTCGGTTTTTGCGTCCACCGGTGGTGTTGAAGCCCACCATACCGGCCTCGACCGCCATGTTCACATAGTAGGCTGCGGCGCCATAGTGATTGGTATTGCGGACGGCGGCCATCCCGATGCCCGCCCCTTCCGCTTTCTGGATGGCGCGCTGCATAGCCTTATACGCGGCCACCTGTCCTAGGGCGTTATCCGCGTCCATATGGACGTACGCGGCCCCTTCGCTAAGGACCCGGGGCTGGGCATTCGGGTTGATCTCGCCTCTCAGGATCTGGCGGATGTAGCCCGCAATTCCGCGCGCGCCATGGGAATGTACGCCACGAAGGTCTGCTTCAACCTGGATACGGGCCGTGATTCCGGCGTCGGATTCAGGTACACCGGCCGCTTTGAGGAGGTCAACGCAAAAGGCGTTAAGTGCGGTGTGGGAGACGGTACGGGTCGTCACGATAAGTCGCCATCATCCGAAAATTTACTGCGAAACGGGCGGATCAGCCGGCCTTGCGGCCGGCCTGAAAAATTGCGTACCGGTCCGGGAGGTTGATTTTGACCTGTTCTTCCAGTTCCTTGTCCGTAATTGCGCTCATTCGACCATGAATTTCGTACTGATCCATAACCCACCGGGCGATTTTGTGAACTTTGATTTTGCTGAGCCGGGCGTTGCCCTTGAGACCCAGGAACTCATTGACCCAGAGGGCAACCCCGTCGACACCGGTTTTGTCCGTTATCGCCACCCGGGGTGGTCGTCCGAACAGTGCGGTGGTATCGAAAATGTTGTAGATGCGTTCATCGGAACGCAGGCCGCCCGCGTGGATGCCGGCCCTCGTGGTGTTGAAATCCCTGCCCACAAACGGGTAGTTTGGAGCGATGTCAACGCCGATGGAGCGCATGTAGCCGGCCATTTCCTGGATCATCATGGTATCTATGCCGCAAAGGCTTCCGCGCAGGCCGATATATTCGAGTATCGCACCTTCGAGGGGAGGGTTGCCGGTGCGTTCGCCGAAACCGAACAACGTCGTGTTGAGTGCATTGCAGCCGTAGAGCCAGGCGGTAGCCCCGTTGACGTGAACTTTGTGGAAGTCGTTGTGCCCATGCCATTCCAGACAATCGTGCGGAACCCCGCCGTCGTTGGTCATCCGGTAGACGAGTTTGGGAATTGAGCGCGGGAGGCGCGCCCCGGGATAGCTGATCCCGAAACCCATGGTGTCGCAGAGCCGGATTTTGGCGCGGAGTTCCGGCGGCACCTGCTCGGAACGGCGCATCAGTTCCTGGACGAATGGCAACACGTAGCCTTCGATGTCCGCTCGGGTGACGTCCTCCAGGTGGCACCGTGGTCTTATGCCGGATTCCCAGGCGGCTTCGACGACCTCCAGGTAGTCGTTGAATGCCTTCCTGCGGTCTTTTTTGAGTTTGTAAAAGATGTGATAGTCGGAACTGGGCGTGAGCATCCCGGTTTCCCGTACACCTGCTTCCTTGACCAGGCGAAAGTCTCCCTTGTCGGCCCGGATCCAGGAGGTGATTTCGGGAAAACGGTGCCCGAGCGCACGGCATTCTTCCAGGGTGCGTCGGTCGTTTTTGGTGTAGAGAAAGAACTCGGTCTGGCGGATAATGCCGTTTGGCCCGCCGAGCCTGGCCATCATATCGTAGAGTCTGACCTGCTGTTCCACCGTATACGGCGGGCGGGCCTGCTGGCCGTCCCGAAAAGTGGTATCGGTAATGACGAGGTCGCGGGCGAGGGCTTCCTCCGGGTCGAATCTGACGAGCCGGTCTCCAATTTCTTCGTACAGGGGGCCGTCAAACAGAATTCCGGGAGGCAGGTTGTAGCCGAATTGTTCGTCGAGGAGGTTTGGCTCGTCGACGTCGATGATGTCTCTTGTTTTCATGGTACCCACTCCTGGCATGATCGGGGACAGGTGTTTCGGTATCAACCATTTACATACTTCGCAATGAAGTCGATGGCGCCACCCACGGTTTGTACGGCCAGGGCTCCATCTTCGTCCATTTCTATATCGAATTCCTCTTCAAAGCCGGCCATGAGTTCTACGGACTGTACGGATTCAGCCCCCAGATCCTCCGTGAAGCTCTGATCCTCTCCGACCTGCGTCGTGTCGATTCCGAGAACCCGGGATATGACCCGGTACACGCCAGCCTTGATTTCTTCGCGATCCATTTGACGCTCCGTGTAATTTCGGGAAGGTTGAAAGAATCCCCGTCTTGGTGCAGGACACTATAGTTCAGATTTGACTGGATTTGAGTTCTGAAGCGGCGTCACGGTCCACAATAAATGTGCAGTCAGGATGGCTCTGCAGCAGGCTGGCCGGGCAGTCCGGTGAGGGCGGGCCTTCGAGAACTTGCGCGATGGCGCCGGCCTTCTGAGAGCCGGTGGCCAGCAGCAGAATACTCCGTGCCTCTCGAATGGTGCCGATTCCGGCCGAGAGGGCGAACCGGGGGACGCTGGCGGCATCCTTGAAGAAACGGCCGTCACTGTTCGCCGAAATTGTGTTCGGAGCGAGGTTGACGAGGCGCGTGCGGCTGTCCACGGGGCTGCCGGGTTCGTTGAATGCGATATGTCCGTTGGTGCCAATACCGAGCAGCCAGAGGTCAATGCCGCCGGCGGCCAGTATTTTGGTTTCGAAAGCCCTGCATTCGAACTCGGGATTGGCGGCGGTACCGTTCAGGAGGTGGGTGTTCCACGGCCGAATGTCGATCTTTTGAAACAGGCGATCGTTCATGAAATAACGGTAGCTCTGGTCATGGTCGCCATCCAGGCCCCAGTATTCGTCCAGGTTGAACGAGGTAACCCGGGCGAACCCGAGACCCTCGTTACGATGCAACTCCGCGAGCCTGGCATAGGTCCGTTCCGGTGTGGATCCCGTGGCCAATCCGATGACCGCATCCGGCCTGGTGCGGACCAGATTTGCGATGATTTCCGACGCTTCTGCCGCCACCGCGGCGCTGGTCTCGCATACTCTGAGCCTGATGCTGCCCGCCATTGACTTCCTTTCGTCCGAAGTTTACCTGAAAAATCCCGCATTCTTTGCTGTGAGCGGCGTATACCGATTGCAGATTCGGTTGTGCCTATTTGGCCCGCGCATCGAAACCCGCACCAGTCCTGGGATCCGGACACCTGGAACCCTGATCGCAAACCGCCGTTACGAGAATCGGCGAGTGATCATAAAGGACAGCAAATATACCAAAAGGTCGGCTTTAAGTAAAGCGTTTTGCCCGGTGTCAGGCTGTGGCTGAACGTGCAGGGAATTCGACAGAAAATGCTTGCTGTCGGGCTCGGGGCTGAATATCTTACCCGTCCTTTTGAATCGATAATGAACGGTTTTTTAGTGAGATACGCGCCACTGAATCGGACCACGAAGGGAGGATAAATCTCATATGGCTGGCTATCGTGCGCTTTCCCGGGCTGAGATCGCGGCGCTGGAACGGAACGGGTGCGCGGCCGCGGATTGGTCGAAGGTAGAGGTGAAGCAACGGTTCAATCCGGAACGGGTGAAACATGTCGTTTTTGACGGACAGGTAAAGATGGGTGCTCTGGAGGGCACCGTGTCATTCGCCGGTGTGGAATTGCCGGCGGAAATTTCGTACGCCACGCTGATAAACTGCGAACTGGGGGATAACGTGCGTGTGACGCACGTGCGCAGTCATCTCGCGAATTACCGCGTTGGCGAAGGTGCGGTCATAACGGATGTGGGGCAGATGACGACGCGGGCCGGTTCGACATTCGGAAATGGCGTGGTCGTGGAACCCGTAAACGAGGGGGGCGGGCGGGAGGTGCCGATGTTCAATGAGATGTCCAGCCAGTTCGCGTACCTGATGAGTATGCACCGGTATCGGACGGAGATGACTGTGCGCCTCCAGGCAATGGTGGACGCATTCGTCGCTGAGAAAGCGTCGGATGTAGGAATGGTTGGCGAACGCGCCGTCGTCGCCCATGTAAATGAGATTGTGGACGTGAATATCGGTAGCTGCGCGGTGGTCACCGGGGCGGCGATGCTGAAAAACGGAACCGTCCTGAGCGAGGTGGATGCGCGAACACGGGTTGGCGCATCGGTTGTGGCCGAAGATTTCATCATTTCCGAGGGCTCCCGGGTGGATAGCGGCGCCATTATTAACCGGTGCTTTATTGGACAGGGAGTAGAGGTCGGGAAGCAGTTTTCGGCCGAGAATTCCCTCTTCTTCGCCAATTCGGAGTGCTTTAACGGCGAAGCCTGTGCGGTGTTCGGCGGCCCTTATACAGTGACTCACCACAAGAGCACGCTGCTGATTGCGGGTTTGTTTTCGTTCTACAACGCCGGTAGCGGGACGAACCAGAGTAACCACATGTATAAGCTCGGTCCGGTGCACCAGGGTGTGCTTGAACGCGGCAGCAAGACTGGATCGTCTTCCTATATGCTTCTACCGAGCGCGGTGGGACCGTTTACGGTTGTCATCGGTAAGCATATGACGAATTTCGATATTCGGGATTTGCCGTTTTCCTACGTCGTTGAGGAAAAGGGAGCGAGTTTCCTTACGCCTGCGATGAACCTGCACACGGTAGGTACGGTTCGCGATGGCGAGAAGTGGCCAAACCGGGATCGGCGCACGGCTTCCGTAAAGCGCGACCAGATCCGGTACGAGGTGTTCAGTCCCTACACGGTCGAGCGGATGATGAAGGGAGAGGCGCTGTTGAATGCGCTTTATTGCAGGACGCCGCGAGAGGTGGAGCACGTGCGCCACAACGGGGTGAGGATACGGCGCCTGGTCTTGCGCCACGGCATCAGGAATTACGCGGCGGCGATCGACATGTACCTCATTGGAAAGATCCTTCAGCGAGCGGCGGAGGGAAAGGCGCTGGGCCGGGTTGAAGGCGAGGTATACGATGAGCGTTGGGCGGACGTGGGCGGTTTATTGCTTGCAGGGGCACGGCTGGCGCAGATTGAAACGGATATTGTGTCCGGAAGAATTGACACGGTAGCGGAGTTCAATGCGGCATTCGAGTCGGCCAACGGGATGTACGAAAGGGATGAGTGGGCATGGGTGCGGCGGGCGTTCCGGGTTCGTACCGGCACCGGTGTGGAAGCGCTGACGCCGGAGGACTTCGAGGAATTGAAAGCAACGCACCGGAAAGCGCGCGCCTCGTCTATGAAAAAGGTGCTGGCGGATGCAGAAAAGGAGTTTGGCAGCGCCGCGGCGATCGGTTATGGCGCCGACGGTGGCGGGGACGAAGTGGAGGCCGACTTCAGGGCAGTGCGCGGCGATTTTTCGGGAAACTCGTTTGTACAGCAGATGCGCGAACGTGGCGCGAAAGACGGGATTTAAAAAAAACGGGTCTGTCTGCTGAAGTCCGGAACTTTCTTATGTCAGGAGCATGTCTGGGAATTCAAGCCATCAACGAGTAAAGGTCAACAGATCATACCTTGTTTTGCGCGAATTCCATGCGCAGGCGGGCTGGCCCCGATCCATCGTTCGTCCTGTGGTTCGGAGGCGAGTTGATAGCGGGAGTCCGAGGAAATACGGATGCGGTCGGTGTGGTTGTCTGAGCTGGCGTGCAAAGTACGCATGGAGAAGACCAGCACGTCGCCCAATTTGTAGTCCGCCGTCAGCCAGCGGCCGCCCAGTTCGTTTCGAGCCTGAATGGCGTCGGGCGCAAACGAACCTGTGGAATTCCAGCGGATTCCGGACTGTTCCTCGCCGGTGAGATCGCGTTCCTGCACTCTGGCGGTTTCAACGATCCGTCTGGCCCGATTTTCATTTTCGCAGTATTTGTCTACGTCGGTGCGTGCATAGGTGTGCCGAAGGCGTTCGCTCTTGTGGGAATTTTCAAGGATGATCAGGCCGCCCATTTCGAAGGGTACGTCGCCGAGCGGGGTCCAGGAGCTGTAGAGGTTGGGGGTACCACGGCCCATGTAGACCACGTCGTAGTGGGGTTGGGTGGGCGACGCCGCACCCGGGGCTTTAACCCGAAACCATGTATAGTCGAAATGGGTGACGGGACCACCCAGGAATCGTTCATAAAACCGGATCATGGATCCGTCGTAGAGGATTTTTATCAGTGCCGGATTATTGAGTGTGAAGTCAAACATGGAGCCGAGCTTGCCGCCGGGTTTGTGTTTTCCTTCGAGAAGGGGACGGGTTTCATCCAATGAGCCCAGCCTGGCAAGGCGTTTCATCACTTCCAGGCGCGCAGCCAGCGATTCTTCGGGGTCGAGGAGTCCGGGAAGGTAGAGGTACCCGTCGTCGGCCATGCGGGCGTGGAGCGCGATGGGATCGTGCGAAATGTCGTCCGAGCGCCGCAACTCGCCGGCGTCATTAATGGATCCAACCAGCGGATTCCCGCGAAAGGTCAGGTCGAGCAGGGCGTTCATACGAATCTCCTTGTTTTCGGTGCCCTTGACGGAAGAAGACGACGTCAATACGCTTTCGCTGTTGGGACGTAATATGCCACAAACGTTTCATGCTGTCAAATTCAATGCGGTGAACCGGTAGGAGAATCACGTCAGTACCGGCATTAAGGGCGGTGCGAATCCGGTGGCGGGGATGTGACAGTCGCAAGCTGTTCGAGCGCGGCCTGCAGGACGGATTCGACCGAAAGGGAAGAAAGGTGTCCGTCCGGGGCCTTCAGAACACGGGCGAGGGGATGGCGCGGCGCCCACGTTTCCGCGTCCGTAGGCCCAAACAGGGTGAGCGTAGGGGTGCCCACTGCTGCGGCTACGTGTCCCGGCCCGGAGTCGTTTCCAATGAAAAGGTCGGCACTGTTTAGCAGGCAGGCAAGGCTGCGAGGGTCGGGAGGAATCAGGCATGGGAGGTGCGCCCGCAGTTCATCGACGGTGTCCCCTTCCACGGGTCCGCAAAGGGCTACGACGCCTGCGCCGCGGAGGCGGAGTCCGCGGGCGAGCTCAAAAAAGGAGGATAGCGACCAGCATTTTCCCCGGCCACCGCTTCCCGGGTGAATGGCCACCAAAGGGGAGGGCAGGCGGTGTTTTTGAAGGATGTCGTCGGCGTGAACCAGTTCATACTCGTGCAGACGGATCCGGGGGATCGGGTCTGGCGTGGGAATACACAACCTTCCAAACGGCGCCAGGAGGTGGTCGATGATGTGGATGCCCCCTTTCGGACGCGGGTCGTATACGATTGCCCGGCCGCATACCATCTCAGTGAGTCGGGCTTCAAGGCTGCAATCCGGGTCGACGGCGTAGGCCAGAAGTAGGTCGACATTGGAGAAGAGAGCGCGGGTGCGTTCGGGAACCGGACCTTCGGGATTATATAGCCCGGCGATTTCGGCGCTGTTGATGTCGACAAGATTGTCGACGGGTGCGAGTCGCAGAGTCGTGGGGTTACCGATGAGTCTTTGGGTAGCGCGTGGGAAAGCCCTGCGCAGGGCGTCCACCGCGGGGAGAGTAAGCACGAAGTCTCCGATGGCGCCACTTCGGATAAGTGTGATGTGTTCCGGGCTGACGGGCATGCAAATAAGACCGTTTCTCGGTTGTCTTACATTCGTCTTCCGTGCGGGGTGGTGCATCAAGGGCCGGTAGGTGCCGGCTACGTTTCGTTCCAGCCTAACCCGATAAACGTCGCCTGGAGATCTTCCGTAGGATCCGCGACCACGGCAACCCCTTCCCCGGTATATGGATGCAAAAATGACAGCCGGGCGGCCATGAGCGCCAGACGGCACAAACCAAACCTGGTACGAACGAACCGTGTGTGCGCGCCGTCGCCGTACGTGGTGTCACCCACAACAGGATGGGAAATATGGGCCATGTGTTTCCGGATCTGGTGCATGCGGCCGGTTTGAGGAACGGCTCGTACCAGTGAGAGGCGCGCGGTGGCATGTTTGCCCACGGATTCCTGGAGTTCGACGGTGCCTACGCGGACGAAGTCGGTAACCGCTTCCACCGCTGCCTTTTTCTTGTGTTCACGCAGGGGGTGATCTATCCTTCCGGATTCAGGCGTGAATCCGCGTACCACGGCCAGGTATTCCTTTTGGATGCGGCGGTTCTCGAAAAGGAGGCACATTTCCCGGGCCGCCTCGGAACTCAGTGCGAAGAGAAGCACACCAGAGGTGGCGCGGTCCAGCCTGTGAATGGTGTACACGGAACGACCGAGTTGCCTGCCCAGCCTGGACATGCAGTTCGGTTCCCGTGGACCGAGTCGGGTGGGGTGTACGAAGATGCCGCTCGGTTTGTCAACGGCAACGTAATGGTCGTCCTGGTAGAGGATCTTCAACATACTCTATTTTTCCAATGCCACGATTTCTGGGGCGCGCAGTCCGCTTCGGGGATTCCGGCGCGAAAGTGACGATTCGGGACGCCCCGATACGCTCGCGCCGACGGATTCCGGTCTTGATCCGTATCGTCCCTGAACGGGCAACGGCGACGGGTTGAGCGCAATCCGAATCGCTTCCCATTGTCAAATTTAATTGCTCCTCAGTCAGACGGGTTATATATTTCACCCGTCCTTTCCCGAGACAATTCTTCAACCCCGAGATTCGTACTCCTACAAGGAGGCTGACGTTTTGAGTTACGACTTTCAAGTTTTCACCGGCAACATCAACCGCCCTCTGGCCGAGGAGATCTGTCATCACCTCGACATCGACCTGGGAGAGGCTGAAGTCACCAGTTTTCCGGGAGGAGAAACCAGCGTTCAGATCCGTGAGAACGTGCGCGGGAACGACGTATACATCGTTCAGCCCGTCTGCGGCAACGGGGTATACACGCCCAACGACGCCCTGATGGAAATCCTTATCCTCATTGACGCCGCCCGTAGAGCCTCCGCCCGGCGAATCACCGCAGTATTGCCTTATTACGGCTATGCCCGGCAGGATCGGAAAGACAGGCCGCGTGTTCCAATCACCGCCAAGCTGATTGGGAACCTCATCGTTACCGCCGGTGCCAGGCGGGTCCTTTCGCTGGATCTGCATTCCAACCAGATCCAGGGATTCTTCGACATTCCCATGGACCACCTTTACTCCATCAATGTTTTCGGCAACTACCTGATCGAAAAGGGCATGGAAAACCTGGTCACGGTCACGCCTGACGTGGGCAACATAAAGATGACCCGGGCCTATTCCGAACTGCTGGACGCTCCCCTGGCAATTGTAGACAAACGGCGCTCAAGCGGCACCCAAACCGAAGTTCTGAACATTATCGGCGACGTGGAAGGAAAGAACGTCGTGATCATCGACGATCTTATCTCCACCGGCGGGTCGCTTGTCGAGGCCGCTACGGCTCTGAGAGAACAAGGTGCCTTGGACATCAGCGCCGTAATCGTACATCCGGTGCTGGCCGGACCCGCAATCGAGCGCGTGGAGAATTCCGTTCTAACCGAATTGGTGGTGTCAAACTCCATCCCCGTGCCGGAAAGGGTCCAAAATGGAAAAATAAAGGTGCTTTCCGTAGCCTCCATTCTGGGGGAAGCCATCCGCCGCATCCACAACGACGAATCCGTCAGCACCCTGTTCGGGAACGTTCAGGTTGAGGGTTAAAGCACCAGGTCACAATCGGGTGGCGTTGGCGGGAGCATTCCTGAAACCGGAAAGAAATGTCAGATGCGATACATTCGAGATGCGGAAGGGTTGCACGCCCTAAATAACGGCAGCTGCAACCGTATTGCACACCCGCGGACGTACAGTCGCAGCGCCGTGCGGGTCGTTCGTAAACAGCACGCACGTCGTTTCCGTTTCGGGATCCACCCATGCCACCGTGCCCGTTGCCCCCTCGTGTCCGAAGGTGGCGTCCGAAGTCAGATCGCCGAAGATTGAACTCACCCGGTCGCGCAGGCGCCATCCCAACCCCCAACGCTGTCTTAGTCTGTCAGCGTGGGTCAGATCCGGCATCGTCGACGTCTGATCCATCGTCATTGCGGCAACCGTTGCAGGATTCAGAATGCGGTTTCCGTTCAGTGCACCGTCGTACAAAAAGGCCTGACAGAGCGCCGTCAACTCCGCCGTGGTCGTTAACAGCCCTCCCCAGGGGGCGCCGAACCCTCTCCAGTAGTCCGAATTCCAATTCCACGATACGGCGTCCGCTTCACCGTACTCACCGCTGTGAATCTTCACGTCGGACTCCCGCGCGTTTCGTTTCCGGAGACCCAGTGACGTATCCACGAGACCCATCGGTTCAAAAAACTCCCGTCTCAAAAACATCCGTACCGGCGTCGCCTCAACCCGCTGAACAATCTCGCCCAGCATTGCGATTCCACAGCTCTGGTAAGAAATCCGCGTACCGGGTTCAAATAGCAACTTTACCTTGCAGATTTGCTGTACAAAAACGTCCAGTGGTGCGTGTTCGGCCCGTAATGCCAGATTTTCCGGCAGCATGTCCGGCAGTCCCGATGTGTGGGTCAGGAGATGCCGCACCTGCACACCTTCCTTGCCAGCCCGACCGAACTCCGGTACAAGTTCCGCCACCAGGTCGTCCAGGCAGACCTCGCCTCGCTCCACGAGCAGCATGACCGCCGCGGCCACGATCGGCTTGGTAATGGATGCAATCAGAAAAATCGTATCCGGCTCAACCGGCGGCCCGTCGGGATCCAGCTTGCGGCGCCCGAAACACGCAGGTGGAAGGGCGACTCCGCCCCGGGATACCTGCAGCGCCGCGCCCATTAGCTCTCCCCGCACCACCGCCTCCTCCAGGATCCCGCAAGCCGTTTGGATGGCTTCCCCGGATAACCCGATCTCTTCCGGGTTTTCGGTCTGTCGAATCATAACGCCTCCCGCGCGTATTTATCGTTCGGCCGCAATTTGCTCCAGGATTTCTCGAGTAGACTTGAACCCCGTACTGGTAACCACCATCACCACCGTCTCACCTCTGGTAAACGCGCCGGCATCGGCCAGGCGTTCTACCGCCGCCCGGGCCATTGCCGAAGACGCCTCGGCGAATACTCCGTCTCTGCCGAGTGCGAACATCGCGTCGAAGATCGCGTTGTCGTTAATCGCAACGGCGCCTCCATTCGATGCGTACAGCGCTTCCAGCGCCTGAACGCTGGAGATAGACTCGTTGACCGCATCGGCGATCGTGGTTCCCGGTGTCACATGAACCGGCGTGTGCGCCCCGGCTTCGAATGCCTTTACGAGGGAGGCCGCCGAATCCGGTTGGCAGGCATACATTCTGGGAAGACGATTGATAAGCCCCAGTTCGTATGCCTCCCGAAACCCCTTCCATGTCCCGTAAAGACCGTTGCCCCGGGCGCAGGGAAACACGACCGCGTCGGGCGCATGCCCCAGTTGGTCCACCAATTCATAGGCGATCGTCTTATATGCTAAGACTCCGAACGGATTTTCGGTTGCACCCGGCATGAACAGGCCCATCGGAAACCGACCGCTCGACGCTTCTTCCGCCAGCATTTCGAATCGGTCCGCCGCGGGAACCACCCGCGTTGCCGCCCCGTAGACCTTCAACGTCGCCCACACCTGATCCGAGATACTGTCCGCTACAATCGACAGACAGTCCAATCCGGCCGCCGCGGCGTATGCCGCAACGGACAGCGCGTGGTTTCCCGTGGATGCGCACACGACACGGCTATATCCCAGCGCCCGCGCGACGTTAACACTCAGGCAATCGTACCGGTCCTTGAAGGACCCGGTGGGGTTCACGCTCTCGTTCTTTACCAGCACACGGGGGTGATTCCGGCGTTCGAACTGCCGGCAGTGAATCAGCGGCGTGCCCCCCTCGCCCAGGGAGACCAGACCTGCCGGCCCCGCAACCGGCAGCAGCGGCCACCATTTGAAAATCCCCGGCGCATCGCGGACCGGTAACCCCGTTCCGAACTTGCGCCGGCTGAACGCGTAATCGTAGTCCGCCTCCCACAATTCGTCAGGGGCGCCCCGGCCGGGTTTGAAACGGTCCAGGAAATCAGACCATGAAACGCGTTCTCCGGAAGGGACATGCCTGCAATAGAGTCGTTTTTCCACAATTGATCCTGCGTCGGCATACAACGGTTGATTCAACTTCAGAGACGCGTGTCCACCTGAACGCGTACCCGATGCGGGTCATCATTACAAAGGTAACACAATCCCGATTTCCCGTTCCACCGCACGGCGGTAAACGAGTATTGCAGTGGCCATGTCTTCCAGGCCCAGGCCCAGATTGATCGCAATCGTGCGCTCTGTGTCCGACTCCCGTCCGGGTTTCAGCCCGGCCGCGATTTCACCAAGATCGGCATACGGTTCAGGTGTATCGCTGAAATAACCGGTCTGCCGGTAATAATTCAACTGATCGGTATCGTCGCTTGCCAGCTTGTCCGCTTCGCGGAATGCTTCGGCCCGAAAGCAGGAATCGAAATCCAGAGGGCATGCGAATGACCCCTCCGCCAGCCAGCCGGCGTCCACGACTGGCGCCGGTCGTTGCCTGACGGGTCCGCTGGTCACCACAAGGTCCAGCCCCTTGACGGCCTGTGAAACCTCGCGAACCGGCTCGATCCGCACCCCCAGTCGGGGTCCCATTTCCGCGGCGAATCGATCCGCAAGCTCAGGATAAAGATCGTACGCCTTAACTTCCCTGATGTCGAAAACACACGACAGCGCTTCAAGATTGCCGCGACCCTGAACGCCACAGGCGACAATGCCAACAGTCGAGCTATCCTTGCGTGCCAGATACTTCGCGGCAACCGTCGTTGCCGCTCCCGTCCGCATCGCCGTGATCCATGTGCAATCCATAACGCACGTGGGAATGCCGGTTTCAGGATCGTTCAGAATCAGCAACCCGCTAATGTACGGCAACCCCTTCTCCTGGTTTGCAGGGTACCCGGATACCCACTTCATTCCGGCCGATTCAAGGCTCGGTATATACGCCGGCATCGCATGAATAAAGGCATCCGGCTGCGTATGGATGCCCGGCTTGGGTGGCATTTCCGCTTTACCTTCTCCTTTTTCCACGAACATCCGGTCCAGCCCGTCGATGATTTCCGCCATCGACAAATCCACCTTTTCCACGTCATTTCTTGAGAGATACAATACCGTATCCGACATTGGCCGCTCCTCGTGGGAAACTTGATGTACGATCCTTACTTTGTTATCTTGCTTCGAGTGTCCCGCTCTCGCCGAATCGGGATGCGTTCGACCCTTATCCTCCGAAACCGCATCGCGGACGCCGGGTTCGACGGTTCACCGCCGGATGCAGCCTATGAACACTCTGACAGACGAACAGTGGAAACGGTTTGAAGCCAGGGGTTATCTTCACCTCGGCAGGGTTGCAGACGCGGCCGACGCGGCCGCCCTCAAACGTCGAATTGACGACATTATGCTGGGTACGGCCCCGCTGGATTACAATCGAATGCTGATGCAACTGGACGTCGTCGAAGGCCGGGACGGCCCCGGACCCCAGACCAGGGGTCACAAGGGCGCCACGCTGAACTATCGAAAAATCCAGGATCTGGAGTTCGATGACCTTTTCCTCGCCTACATGCAGAAACCCCTTTTTCGGAGCATTTGTTCCCGCGTCTACGGGCGGGATGCGCCGGTGGCCTGCTTCCGTGCCATGTTTATGAACAAACCGGCCGGGAAAGGCCACGACCTTACCTGGCACCAGGACCGCTGGACCGACCTCGACCGGGATCCACTCGTTACCATATGGACGGCTCTAGACCCTGCCACCATCGAAAACGGTTGCGTTAAAATCATCCCCGGGTCACACAAATGGGGTCTGGTCAACCCCGAAAACGCGAGCGGATTTCTTAATTCTGAGCAGATCGACGAACGGATGCGAGAGGTCGATTACGTCTACCTGGAACTCGACGCGGGTGAAGTCGTACTCTTGCACAACTGGCTGTTGCACAGCTCCGGTACGAACCATACCGACGTCCCCCGCAGGGCGTTCAGCGCCTGTTACATGCACGCGGCAACGGAATCAGCACGCGGCGACGCTTTCTCGGTCATTTTTGGAACAGATGCGTTGTCGCCGAAAACGGTATGAGGTTTCAAGAGTGTGGATCGGGCGTCATCTCGAGGTTCCCGGCGTCATGTCTCTACACCCAGTTCCTCGAATCGGGCACATCCAGCCATTCGCCGCCATTTGCGATGGATGCCTGGCTGATCAGGCCTGGCAGCGTCATGTCCATAGCCTGGTGAATCCCGATGGGGCACGGCCCCGTTCCCGCGATGGCGTTTGCGAAATCAAGAATCTCGAAATAATCCCCTCCGCCGTGGCCCGCCTTTAGCGCATCTTCGGAAGGGTTGCGCCACATCTCCGGCATATATTCTTCTTCCAATTCCAGCAGATCCATCCAGGAATTCCTGTCCTCGCACAAATCCGCCAGCCAGATCCGGTGCATCTCCCCTTTCGCACGGGCCGACTCGTAACACCCGGTGGTGCCTTGAAGTGAATAGTTCGTCATTGAATGGGGTCGCTCCGACAGCATATCGACCCGAATCTTGATCAACCCGCCTCGGGCGGTTTTGCACAGCATCACGCAGGAGTCCTGATTCTCATATTGATCCCCTCTGGGATCTTGGTAATGATGTCCGCTGCCCTCGCAGCAGACCCGTGCCACGCGGTCACCCGCCATCCACTGAAGAATCGGTCCCAGGCTGTGAGTGCCATACGTAACGCCGTCGATCCCGGTCTGCCATTTCCGCCGCCACGTGGTTTTCTCATTCAACTCCTTCAACTCGTGGATGTACTCCCCCTCCCCATAATAGACCTCTCCGAACAGTCCGCACCGCACGAGCTCTTTCACCAGCACATTAGGCTTCATATACGTGAAATTTTCGGCCATCATGTATATCGCCCGGGTGGCAGTGGCGGCGGCTACGAGGCGTTTGCACTCGTCAACTGAAACCGCCGCCGTCACTTCGCTCAACACATGCACGCCCAACTCCAGGGCCGCTATCGCCTGTGGAGCGTGGAACTGCATTGGCGTGCCGATAACCACGGCATCCAGGTCGGATTTTTCCAGCATTTCCTCATAGTCTGTATAGGTCTCCGAGGCGCCCAGCTTTTCGGCCGCCGCGTCCAGCATTTCCTCCCGGATATCGCAGACGGCATGCAGCCGGGCGACGGGATGGGCGTCAAAAGCCGCCCGAAAACTTCCGCCTCTGCCCGCCGCGCCGGAAACGCCGATATTCAACCTCTCCAAAACAGTCATTCCGTCTTCCCCTGTACGGTTGGAATGCGAATGTATTTTCGATGTCGTCGACCTGCGGCACGGCACCGCCGCCGAAAGATCGTACGTCCTATTGGTACGCAGCCGCCATCGGCGCATCATGAACGACTGGAAATCGCGCTTGTTGGGTCAGTCCCTTCCCGGTCGTTCGGTCTTTCGCCGGGAGGCCGGAACCTGAAAGCCATCCTCTCTGAATATTTCGGAAGCTGGTGTCGACTTCAGGAAATCCATTAACCGCCGCGCATTCGCACCACTTCTTCCCTTCACGATTGCAGCGGTATAAACAATCGCTTCATGTGTCTCGTCCGGAAACACGGCCAGCGCTTCCACCCGGTCGCTTGAGGCCGCGTCGGTCGCATACACAACGCCTGCCGCGCAGGCACCCCGTTCCACAAATGCAAGCGCCGAACGCACATCCTGACCGATGGCCATCCGTCCGTTCAGATCCGCCCACCATCCCAGGCGGACGAGCGCCTGCTTCGCGTATATCCCGGCGGGAACCAGATCGGGGTCCGCTACCGCCAGCGGTCCATCGAACGCCGCGGCAAAATCAAATCCCTTTTCGCATACAACGTTAAACCCCTCTCCCCGGGGAGCTACCACCACCAGCGTGTTGCCAAGCAGGTCGATCCGGCTGTCCGGGTGTATCAGGCCTCGTGAGTCCAGATAATCCATCCATACCGGATTCGCGGAGAAGTATACCTCGGCCGGCGCCCCCCACTCGATCTGCCTGGCCAGTGTCGAAGACGCCCCGAACGAAAACCGGATCTCTACATTGTTCTCCTTCTCGAATATTCTTTCAATCTGCTTCATTGAACCGATCAGGCTGACCGCGGCATACACCCTGACGGACTCAGCCTGAAGCCGGGTATTCATCCAACTCAATATGACAAGACACCATGCCAAATGGAATACCGTCATTTTCCGTCTCAAGTACAGCCAGAAATTCCGTTTCGTCAATTACGTCTTATTTAACAAAAAAAACTTTCCTTGCAAACAACTTTTTCAATCCCGAATCGCCTGGAATGGTGCGCCGGAATCGGCCTGGTACACATCCTTCGAGATTAGAGGCACCGCCCGACGCACTTGATAGCACACCTGATTTCATGTATACTATCGCCGACTCAATATCACTGAAGGATACCAATGCCATGACGTCTGAAGTCCACCCGGGTCCGAACCCCGAAGTACTGGAAGCCCAATCCCGCGTCTGCACCGGACCCCATCAATCACGCCCGCTGGGTCTGAAACCCTCGGACCCCCAACCCGGCCGTATTCTGGATCTGATTCTCGGTTCGGCCAGGGGAGAATTGCCCGATACGCTACGGGTATCGTCCGTTCAAATGGGCGCTTTCTTCGTGGCCATGGCCCTGCGACGCCGCTATCCTCCCGAGACCCGGTGGAGTTGCGCGGAAACCGAAGCATTTGAAAGATATCGTTCGGCCCTCCGTCAAAACCTGCCGCCCGAAATCCACTTTCTGCTGGACACGCGCAGGAAACCGCAAGCGCAAAACGAACAGGAAGCTTTTCTCATTTCCGCTCTCGGTGAAATCCTCGCCGGGGAGCATCTCAGCTATGGCGAAACCCTGCGGATGTGCGACGCCATCCTGAACGGACGGGTGCGAGGCGCGCTCAAGGGCGCGGCACTCATCGGCCAGCGGATGAACCGCGAAACATACGACGAGACGCGCGGATACCTGGACGCCGCGTTTGACCCGTCCGGCGTCGTGGAATTGAACGTCGGCTCGCTCACCCATTTCGGTGAACCGTACGACGGATCGAGCAGATATTTCCGCCCAACCCTTTTCGTCGCGGCGATCAGGGCGGCGCTGGGACGCCCGACGGTTCTGCACGGTGTAGATGGAATGCCGCCGAAATGGGGAGTCACCGACGAACAGATCCTGAAGGCGCTGGAGGCAAACGTGGACCTCACTCTGGAACAGGCTGGAGGTCTGATTGAGAACCCGCGTGTGGGTTTTGCCTACGTCAGCCAGCGCATCTTCTCGCCAGCCGCCTACGCTGCGAGGGAACTCCGTGTACACATAAAAAAACGGCCTCCCTGGGCGGTTACGGAGAAGGCCCAGCAGCTCTTCACGTGTCCCGGCGAGAACCACATGGTGGTCGGCTACTACCATCCGGGCTACGAGGACATGTTTCTTCAACTGGCAAGGGATCGCGGTCTCAACTCCGCCCTCGTCGTGAAGGGCATGGAAGGCTCCGGCTCCTTCGGCCTGCGACTGGGCAAACCCTCCGACGGTGAACGAAAGGCCATTAACAACATAAGGGGTTTCAGAACCAGCGCGGGGCGATTGGAAATATTCGATCGCGACATTAACCCGGCTGCCGGGGGGTTCTGTTACGACCGTCATCCGAGACCCGAGACTGTGTGTGCGGAAGCCTTCGCGAAAGCGGGCTGCGCCGCTCTTTCCGGACAAAGAGGCTGGGTCTACGACCAGATCGTGCTCGACGCGGCAATTAAAGACAATCTGCTCGGATTTGATGTCGACCCATCCGCAGCCATTGAACGCGCAAAGGGCGCAATCGACAGCGGCCGTGCCCTTGCGCATTTAAACGCTTATGTCGAAACATCGAACGGAGTCGCACAGGAAGCGTATTGTGATTATCGGCGGTGAAACCCATATTAGCGAAGTTACTCAGCTTTCGGGCATTGAACTGGAAATCCCAGGGGCCGTCGTCCGGGCAGACCTCGAAGCCCAGGCCGCGGAATCCTTCAAATGTCCCATCTCCGACAGTGAGACGACGAAGATTGGCTGGTCAAACTGCAGCTGGCGCCGCCCCCACCACAAGGCTGCAACCGTAAGATAATTTCAGGAGGCCATTCCGTTCAGGGGCGGGCGGGATCGGTTTGAAACGAAGGGAACCCTTTTTATGGATTCGGATGTCATCGTCGTAGGCGCAGGCCACAATGGCCTCACCGCCGCCGCCTATCTCGCAAAGGCCGGGCTGAAGGTCAGTGTGTTTGAACGCCGTTCCTTCGTCGGTGGCGCCTCCGTCACCGAAGAACTTTGGCCCGGGTTCCATTTCTCTACCTGCGCCCACATGATCCATGGCCTGCCGCCGAGAATTATACGAGATCTCAAGCTCTACGAACGCGGGATGAAAATGCTGCCCCGCGAGGGGTACATCCGCCTCCGCCCCGATGGAACCTATCACGGGCCCTCAGATCACGACTCTCCCAGGAACCGGACCCACAGGAGCCGCCTCACGGACACCGAACGCGCGGATTCGCATCGCTACGGAGAATTCAAGCGGATTCTCACGGACATCGTCACTCCCTACAGGTTCCAGGCGCCCCCACCCCTGGATGAAGTACGTTCCCGGATAGCCGGCACGCCCGCGGCCGGCGTGCTCGACAGGGCCATTTCGACTCGAATCCGGGAACTTCAGAACCAGTTCCTTTCTACCGGCCACCTGAAGGACCTCCACGCCTCGGAGGGCGCCTCCGTCGGCCGGAATCCCCTGGGCCTGCACTTCGCCTACGGTTCCATCAACCGTCCCGACACCGAAACGGGGGAAGCCCATCCTTATGGTTACGTCGAAGGCGGAATGGGCGCCGTCAGCGATGCAATCGCCGCCGCAGCGCAGGAGGCCGGCGTGGCTATCCACCTCGACGCAGGCGTCGAGGGTTTCCTCGTGGAAGACAACGCCGTTATTGGTGTCCGCCTGGAAAACGGGGAGGAAGTCCGCAGCCGTATCACCGTCTCCAACCTGGACCCCAAGCACACCTTCCTCAGACTCATGCCGTCCGAATGGTTGGACGCCCGGTTGCGCAGGCGTCTTGAAGGCCTTATCACAAACGTAAGCTGTTACAAACTCCTCGCCGTTATTAGCGAAGCGCCGCAGTGGAAGTATTGGGACGGGGACCCGGAACAACCCCACCGGGGTGCGATCACGCTTCACGCCTCGAGGGCGGAAATCGACGCGGCCTATGACGAGCTGGAAGCGGGCCTGCCCGTGCGCAAACCCGTTATCAGTTTTTCAATGCCTTCGTTCGCAGACCTCACCCTTACGCAGCCGGGTTATCACACCGCCTCCGTGTGGATCTATCCGGCGCCCGCGAGCCTGCGCTCCGGCGCCTGGGACAACGTCCGAGAGGAGATCGCCGAAGGCATCATCGACCAGGTCACCGAGTTTGCGCCCAACTTCAGATCCTCCATCCGAAACTATATCTTCCGAACGCCCCGGGACATCGAACGGGAGAACGGCCTGACTGACGGTTGTATCTGGCATGTACAACACGCCGGCGAACATCTCTTCTGGAACCGGCCCCTTCCGGAACTCTCGCAATACCGAGCCCCGCAGAAAGGCCTGTACCTTTGCGGCGCGGGGCAGCATCCCGGCGGTGAAGTGAGCGGTATTCCAGGCCACAATGCCGCACAGGAAATCCTCGAGGATCTGGCCTGATGCTCGAATTGACCGGACCGAAGCGTCGCCCGTTGGTTCCTTTCTCGCCCGCTGGGAGAGGCGCGTCGCGCGCCATGCCGCCGATCGAGCGCTATCTCAAGTGTCACCCTCAAGTCCCCGTCGCTTAAGGTTCTCCATGTCCGGCGAACATTTCATCGCCTCCGAACGGATCACCAACGCGCGCCGCAACATTAAACAAATACCCTGGGCTGCCGCGGAACGGGACGCTGCCGTCGATTGTGCCCGACGCTGGCTTGATCTGGACGATGACGCCCTCCGGACCCTGGTTGCCGGGCAAACCATCGGTCGGAGCACCAACGCGAGCGTCACCAAAGGGTGTCCGCAATGCGGCGACGGCATCAATCGCTATGGGGGTGCCTTCAAAGTGGACGTTCTCCGCGACCCCTGGAAGATCATCTGCCCCAACTGCGGTGGCCGTTTCCCCCGCAACGACTTTGCCGCTTTTTACGAGAGCGGCAAAGGCCCCGACGGGCTCTTTCATCCCGAGAAAGCCGACCGTAGCCTGCTCTTCAACACCCAACATCCAGATAGCAACGACCCCCTTTACGCGTGGTGCGTGGACGACGGTACTGGCTGGACCGACGACACCGGAGAATCATTCAAACTCGTTGGCGTCTATGGACACCATGGCATTTGGAACGAAATACGGTCCGCCTGCCAAGGGTTGAAGCGGGCATACCTGCTCACGGGCGACCCCATGTACGCCCACAAAGCCGGCATTCTGCTGGCCAGAATCGCCGACGTCTATCCCGACATGCACTGGTCCTACTGGGCGAGACTCGGATTCTTCAATTCGGACGGATTGAGCGGCCGGGGTCGTATCTACGGCCGCATCTGGGAACCGGGCCTGCTCATCACCTTCACGGAATGTTATGACGCCGTCCGAACGGCGTGGCGGGATGACGACCCACTCTTCACTTTCCTCTCACGTAAACAAAACGTCCACGGTTTGTTTTCCCAGAACAACGTGGACGAACTGTGCCGCCATATTGTAGATCGTATCATCCGCGAGGGCATTGCCGCCATCCTCGCGGGCGACGTAGCCCGAAACGAACCCGGCGACCAGGTCACGATGGCCGTCCTCGCCGTCGCCCTGGATGCGGAAGATACCGACCACTGGCTGGACTGGGTCTTCAAAGCCGGCAGACTGCGCGGTCAAAAACCGAACGGCGGTCACATCCCGAAACTCTTCGCGGCAGAAATCGACCGGGACGGGATCGGTTCCGAAGCCGCGCCCTCCTACAGCTTGGGCTGGCTCCACAAATCCCAGGGTATGAACGATCTGGACCGTGTACTTGGATGCCGGAGCTCGTACACCCGTCACAACGTCCGAGGATATTTGCGGTACAAGCAGATGTTCCTTGGCCACATCCGCATGATCTGCCTGGGAAAATACATCCCCAATATTGGCGACACGGGCCACACGGGCAGCCCCAACCTTTGCGGTCTCACCGCCGAGCAATGTTTGGAGGGCCTAGAGCTGTTCGGCGATCCCATTTTCGCCAGGGCTGCACACCACCTCGTTGGTGGAGATCTGACACGGATTCACGGCAGCATCTTCGACGAGGATCCGGAAGCCATCCGGCGTCGGGTGACAGAGACCGTAGCGAAACATGGACCCTTCCGCCTCGATTCTGACGTGATGTCGGGGTACGGTCTGGCACTTCTCAGAGACGGCACGGATGAAACCGAACGCACCCTCTGGCTCTATTACGGCCGTAACACCGGCCATGGGCATGCGGACCGATTGAATCTGGGTCTCTACGGTTTCGGCTTGGACCTGCTGCCTGACCTGGGTTATCCGGAACACGCGCGTGTATGGCCCAAACGCTCAGGCTGGACCAGCCATACCGTCTCCCACAACACGGTTCTTGTCGACCGAAGCAAGCAGAATGGCGACTACTCCGGAAAGGTCGACTTCTATGCAACCACGGAGGAAGCACAGGTGGTCTCCGTTTCATCGACTGACGTCTATCCACAGTGCTCGATCTACCGTCGCACCAGCGCGCTTGTGCGCGTCTCCGATACGGACTTCTATGTGGCAGACCTTTTCCTGGTCTCCGGCGGAACTTCCCACCACTTTCTCTTCCACGCAGCCGAAGGGATCGTCCGGACTGAGGGTCTCGAACTAACGCCGCAGGATAACGGCACCTACGCAGGTGAAGACGTCAAGTTTGGAGAATTTTACGATGGCGAGGTACGCAGCTACAGTGGCAGCGGCTTCCAGTACCTTTACGACGTAAAGCGGTGTACTGCACCGGCCGGCACGGTCTCCGTAGACTGGACCATTGCCGATACGTGGCAGGTGCTCCCCGCATCACCCATGCCCGGCGCTCCAACCGACATCCACCTGCGATGGAACTTGATAAACGCCCCTGGCGAGATTGCTCTCTGTCACGGCGATCCACCGCGCAACAAACCCGGCAACCCCCGGCGTTTGACCTACGGCGTTGTCGCCCATGAGGGTGAAACGCCCCTCGATTCCGGCTATTTGTGCCTTATCGAAGCTTTCAGAAAAAACCGGAATGTTGTGCAAATTGAAGAAATCGACCTCCCTGGCGGACCCGCTCTCCGTGCTCTGAGAGTCCGCCTGCCGGACGAATTTACCCACACAGTCATTTTCGGCGACGGGCACAGTTCCGTCAACGTAGGCGGCCGCATTCGCTTCAACGGCATGTTCGGAATCTTTGCGGAATCGAAAAACGGCCCGCGATGGGCCACGCTCGTCGGCGGGACTATCTTAGGTACCGAATCTCACGCAATCCAGATAGCGGAAGCCGCCTGGACCGGCATCGTCTTTACCCACGAGCCCGGGGTTATCCACACAACCGGGCCACCACCCAAAGGATCCCTCGCAGGCGCTTACATCTCCATCCGGAACGATAACGAACGCGATGCCTGCTATCGGATCCGGAGCGTCGAGCGAAAAAACAATATGACCTTCATCCACGTCGGCGATGAAAATTTCATCCGCGGTATGGTGGACGACCTGGATGACTCAAAAGGATTCCGCTACGACTTTGAATCGGGCGACGCGTTTAAAGTTGTCCACACCGGATTCAAACGCTGGGAGAATTGAATGAGAATCAAGAACCTGAAACGGGTGCCGAATCTTGTCTTCTGCTTCCCGTGGTTGCTCTGAACCGGCTGGTGGGTAATATCTACATCTCTAAAGAGACAAACGTGGCACCGGCTATGCCGAATTTTTCCTCTGATCTCGTCCCGAAATTCGTCCCGTTGGTTGTGATGGCGGAAAAACCACGAATTGTTGCGTAAACGTTGCCAGTCGTACAGTCCGCAGTTTGTCTCTTAAACTTCTGATTTTTAATTTATTATGTCTAAGGCTCTTCTCATTGTCGATCATGGCTCCACGCGAGACGAAGCCAATCGAATTCTGGAAGACGTTGCGGACGTCGTGAGGCGAAAACGTCCGGGGCTTCTGGTGCATATCGCCCATATGGAACTCGCCCGCCCCACTCTCGAAGAAGGCGTAGAAGCCTGCGTCAGTGACGGCGCAACCGAGGTTATTGTTCACCCCTACATGCTCTCGCCCGGCCGCCACGCCACTCACGACATCCCAGCTATGGTCAAACAAACCGAGATCCGTTATCCGGGCGTCAGGTTCCGGGTCACCGGCCCCTTGGGTATCCACGACAAAATCGGTGAGGTCGTCATCGAACGTGCGGGACTTGAATAGGTATGCCAGGTCGTGAGGTTTCCCTGCGGCAGCCCTCTGCCATCAACGCCGCCTTACTGCCGCCAGGTACTCCGATGCCCGTAACGCAACGTCCAATGCTCAGGGTTTGTCTGATCACCTATGCACACACGACGGTGGATTTCTACATGACCCTGTTCCCACCGTTGCTCGCCACGTTTAAAAACCTCTACGGGCTTTCGCTTGTGGAGGCCTCCCTCCTTCCCATGGTCGTTTCTCTTTTCGGGAACATTCCACAGCCGTTTATGGGCTACCTTGCCGACCGGACCAAGCGAATGCGCCTGGCCGCGCTCGGCGTGCTGGCGTGCGGTCTTTTCGTATCCGTAATCGGCACGTTACCCTCGGCAGGCATACTGGCCGTCTTTCTGGTTCTGGCCTCGCTCGGTTCATCCCTCTTTCATCCGACTGCCGGGGGCCTCGTGACGACTTCGTTGCCCAAGCGCACCAACTTCGCAATGGCCGTCTTCCTCACTGGCGGTCCTCTGGGCATGGCCATCGCTCCCGTAACCGGGACGCAGATTGTTGCACGATACGGACTGGATACCCTCTGGATCGTTGTTTTTCCATGTCTCGTGGCCGCCGCTGTGCTATCCCGCCTGTCGAAAACAACAACCTCGGAAGAAAGGGCGAAACCCTCCGTCCGTATCAACTTCGCTCTCTTGAGGGCGGCGGCGATGCGGCCGCTGTGGATCCTCTATGCAATCGCGGTATGTCGATCACTGGTACACGCTGCCTGTGTCAGCTTCATATCCATCGTAGGTTTCGACAGGACGTGGGACATCTCCAAAATCGGCTGGGTGTTGTCCGCCTACCTGATCGCGGCCACGCTGGGCCGATTGGCTGGCGGATATCTCGGCGACCGTGTGGCTCCCCGCAAGCTTCTTGGGTGGTCCTGTGCATTCTCTACCGTTTTCTACGTTGTCTTTTGCTTCACGTCCGGACCCGTTTCTCTGGTTTGTTTTCTGATCGCCGGGTTCATTTTCGACCTCGGCGCCACCACCAATATTGTGTTGGCGCAGCGTATCCTGCCGCAACACGCCAGTATGGCCACCGGTCTGGTGATGGGATTTGCGTGGGGTGTCTCGGGTCTGCTCCTTCCCGGGATCGGACTCCTTGCAGACATCACGTCCATCGGTTTTGCTCTGGCGTGCGTCTCTCTCATTCTACTTCCCTGCGCCGCGCTCGTCGCGGCCCTGCCCGTCACGCCCCAAGGGGAAAACGCCGTAGCAACTTCCGATCGCCAAACGACATAAACGGAACCTTGGGGTGGATACGCCGTCCATAGTGAAAAGGCCGGTGAGTAACGGTGGATCAAATTCGTACGGTATCGATATATTATAATCCGGGAGCCGGACATTGAATCGAACCATCGGGAAGCACGTGACACCTGTCATATTTCAACTCCTGGTATTTGTTCTTGCTTTCCGTTCCGCTACGGCCCAACCCGCCTACTCACCCGGACAAATTCTCGTCAAGTTCAAAACCGTGGCGGCCAAAACCGCTACTGGAAGCCTTGCAAGCCTGCATGCACGTTTTGGTGCCGGCACCCCCGAACCCGTATTTCCGCGGCGTGCGGTTCTGTCCAAACGGGCGCGCGGATTCGATCAGGTTTACCGCCTCCAACTGGACCCCGACGTAAGTCCGGCGGAAGCCGCCGCCGCATATTCCGAGCACCCGGACGTCCTCTACGCCCAGCCCGTCCACCTCTTTTACCATCACAACGCGCCTGACGATCCCCGCCTGCCCGAGCAGTACGGCCTGGAGCAGATCAGATGGCAGGCCCTGCGGGACGGGCTTCCACCGGGCAAGCAGACCGTCGTCATCGCCATCATCGATTCCGGCGTGGACTATAACCACGAAGACCTGGCCGGCAATATCTGGATCAATCCGGTCGAAGCATCCGGCCGGCCAGGGGCTGATGACGACAACAACGGGTACGTGGACGACATTCGCGGCTGGGATTTCACCCACACCCCGACACTTCCGGCAAAGGGCGACTTCCTTTCCCCCGACAACGATCCCATGGACGAATCCAGCCATGGTACCCGCGTTGCAGGCATTGCCGCGGCTGTAACAAACAACGGCGTCGGCATTGCCGGCGTCGCGCCGGACGCCGCGCTGATGTCCCTTCGTGCCGGCGTTACCCTGGAATCCGATCTCACCTTTCTGGAGGAGGACGACCTTGCAGCCGCCATTCTCTATGCCGTGGAAAACGGAGCACATATCATCAATATGAGCTGGGGGGGACCTGAAAGCGCGTTCCTTATCCACGACGCGGTGCGCTACGCGGCTGCGAGTGGCCTTGTCCTCGTCAGTTCCGCTGGAAATAGCGGGGAATTCGGTCTGTCCTACCCCGCAGCCATGGACGAAACCATTGCCGTGGGCGCCACGGCGCCCCAGGACCGGATTGCCGCTTTCAGCAGCCGGGGAGTCCCGCTGGACCTGGTCGCGCCCGGTGCCGGCACACTCACAACGATGCCGGGGAATGCGTACCGGCACGCCTCCGGCACGTCCTTCGCGGCGCCCCATATTTCGGGCCTGGCCGCGCTTATACTCTCTCGCCGTCCTGAACTCACTACCGAACAGGTTCGTTCGCTGCTCATCGCGTCCGTGATCGACCTGGGACCTGAAGGATGGGACAGCGGCGGCGGCGCCGGCCGCATCGATGCGGCGATACTGCTCGAAAAACTCACACGATGGGCCAATCCCCCCGTCGTGCACATTTACACCCCCCAGACGGGTGACAGCGCCAGGCAGAACTTTGACATCGTCGCCAGGGCGGCCGGTCCCGACGTTGACACCTACGACCTATCCTGGGGCATGGGTGAAGATCCTCAATCCTGGATTCGCCTCGGTGGGGGACCGTCAAGTCGTGACGTCCAGCGCTCCTGGACACCGGTTACGCCGGCCGACACCTCCGCCATCGTGCGGCTGTCAGCCCGGCTGACCGACGGCACGATCCTGGAAGATCGCGTTCGAATTAGCATCCGGCGTGCTTCACCGGTTATTTCGCAGGCGTCTTTCGCACCCATCCTGATAGGAAACCGCCAGACATACCACGCCGTCTGGCACACCCGACGCCCCACACAGGGCGCTCTGATCTACCGTTCGTCTACGGCGGCGCGAGAAGACAGCCTCTTTTCGGACATTATCTACACCCGTCATAGTGTGACCCTGCCCATGGACCTCGCACCGGGGCCCCTGGAATACCGCATTATGGCGCGGGACCCCGCCGGACAGACCGTGTTTTCGGAACCGATGACGTTTAACGTAAATCCGCTGCGCATCTCCTCCCGTGGCTTTGTTCAAATCGACACCCTGCCCGATGGATTTCTCGCCAACGATACCACCGACTTTGACATGGACGGGCGGCCTGAAGTCGTTCTGATGCCCTACGTTCGCGGCCGTCCTTACAACACGAACAGGATCATGGAGCGTGACGACAATGGAAGCCTCACAACCGTCTTCCAGACCACTGAATCATTCCTTCCCTGGGCTGTGGGCGACGCAAACAACGACGGTCGCACCGACCTTCTCGGAATCAATTATCCCGGCACCAGCATCGCGCGCCTCCGGCTCTTTGGCGGGACTTCCTTTCCTTCCGAAACCCTTCTGGACCTAGCTGAATCCGAGGGTGGCGAAATCGCCGATATCGATGGCGACGGCAGAAATGAGATCGTGGTCCGGTCAACTCTTACGCCGGGCATTCGGATACTGAAAAGTACGCGGGAAGGTGCTTTCGTGGAAACCGCCCTGCTCCCGAACCCGACCGAAGGCTTCAACTTGCCCGGCCCCCGGTTTGTCATTGCGGATTTAAACAACAACGGCCGGAAAGAAATTCTCTCCGGGGACCACGACGGAGACCTCTGGATCTACGAAGCCCTGCAGGGTGGCGGCTTCGTGCAGACCTGGAAATTAGCGGGTAATGACAGTTCCAACACCAAATGGTTAGGCGGCGGCGCCGATATTGACGGTGACGGCAACGTGGAATTCGCAGTCGCCCGTGCGGAGGAAGACCGTAACGACGCGCTCAACGGTCGCTGGAACCTCGAAATCTACAGCTGGGACGGCCGCTCCTCCTACGCTCTGGAGTGGTCGATTCGTGTCTCGGGCGTGATTTCAACGGGTAACGGCATTTCAACCGGCGACGTGGACGGCAACGGCGTACCCGACCTGGCCGTCTGTCTGCGACCGGATCTCTACATCATTCGTGCGACTGGGCCGGATGCCTACGAGCCCGTCTGGCACGAAACCGTTTCGGTCACGTACCGTCCCCTCATCGCGGATCTGGACCGAGACGGGTACGCCGAGCTTCTCTACAACCGGGACGGCGCGGTGCGTCTGATGGAACGAACCGAACATTCCATCGGTCGCACTCTTCAGCTTCTTCGCGCCTGTCCACTTGGACCAGACAGCGTCCGGCTCATATGGGTGCAATTGGCCAACGCCGCCACCTATCGCGTCCTGCGCGGCATTGGCAAAGAAACACCGACTCTACTCGTTGACAATCTGACGGTCAATGCCCACACGGACACCGGCCTTACTGAAAACCGAATCTACCGTTACGTTGTGGTCGCCATTCTGACCGACGGTGATGAAATCCGTTCAGAGACTTACACACTGCGCCCCAACCCGGCTCCGGAACTGAATCGTGTCGAGGTCCTAACGGAGAACAACCTCTCACTGACATTCAATGAACCGATGTCAGCCGAAACGGCCGATCCAAACGGATATACTGCCGCTCCTGATTTGGGGCGCCCGACCTCCGCAATTCTGGACCGCACGAGCCGACGTGTCCTGTTGTCGTTTTCGGAACCCTTTGAAGCCGGTCGTGCCTACAGCCTTACTCTTTCCACTGCAGCGGACACGTCAGGCGTCCCCCTCGCGCCCGGATACACCAGCATCACTTTTGAAACCGGCCAGAGCGTTTTCACCGCCGCAGGCAAGGCTGATTTCGACAGCAATGGTCGGGTCGACTTCTCGGACTTTCTGCTCTTTGTGCGCGCTTTCGGATCCACCGATTCCCGGTTCGATCTGGACGACAATGGTAGAGTCGCTTTCTCGGATTTCCTGCGATTTGCTCTCCTGTTCGGCAGTGCGGCATAGAATGCAGGAGTCGCTCGGAACACCCTTACCTTTCGCTGCCTACCACCATTATCGGCTGTGTACCAATAAAAAAAACGCCGTTCATTCCGGGCGGCGTTTCCTGCCTGATCTCGGAAGCTGCCTTAAACCCCCAGCGGCCTTCGCGTGGCCGCAAAAGCGTTTGTGGTCAAATCCACCCGTTTCCAGTCGAGGCTGTGCGCCTCTCACCTCTCACAGGCGGATTCGCCCGTCGGCTCTGCGTGCCTCTCTCGCCGCCTAACCGACACCCTTTCGCTCGCGCTCGAGGACGCACCAGGAATTTTGAAGCCAACTTCTCAAGTCCCAACGCGTCGTCGCTTTATCCTTTCGAGTGCCCAGACAAGGACGAATCCGCCGAATAGCACGAACTTCACCCAGACCGCCTCCTCCCATATCCCTTCGCTCGCATATTTTATCAGGACGTGATACGAGATTGGGATAAGACCGGTAAATATGAGCCACGCCGGTTGCCTGTAAAATACCATGAAGGGTATAATCCAGATGGCATACCATGGGTGCAATGTCGGCGTAAGTAACAAGAAGGCGCCAACGAGGAAAAATCCTGCCTGGATCGGCGGCATCCGACTGAACGTGAAAAGAATCACCGCCCCTGCAAACACAACGGCGATGACGGCGCGAGCCCGAAACGGACTTTCCAATAGATGGCTCAGGAGGTCAAAGACAGGTGCGTTGAAGCTCCAGTGTTCGGCATATACCAACAACCCTGTAAACAGGTTTTCTCCTGCTTCGTGGTATGGAAGGTATCCAACGGCTAACAGCACCGCGAAGATCACGACCGGCCAGACGGTTTGCGGCCTGAAGCCGGCCGGTAGCCGCCCTTCAGATCTTCGGGCAGTTCTCCCGCAGATCCACCGCCAGAAAACCGGAACCAGGCAGATGGCAAAGAACTTGCTCAAACACGAGAGGGCCAGCGCCGCGAATGCCCTCGCGTAACCCCCGACTTGAAGATAAAGGAATGCAACCACCATGAAGGCTGTGCCCATTGCGTCTATATGGCCGTTGCCTGCCACCTCAACAAGCAACAGAGGATGCCAGAGGTAAATGAGCAATTGTCCCGGATGCTGATCGTAAAGCCGTATCAACCCCAGCAGAAACCAGGCGGTTAGCAGATCGAAAAGGACCAGAGCCGCCTTTATAGTCCAGATCGACGGATTTATGAAATTACATATTCGGAAGAATATCTGAGCCAGTGGCGGATAAATGGTAGGCACATCGGGATGGTTTACCTGGGGGAAAACCTTACCGTCTCTCAGATATGCGAGTTCCTCCGAAGCCGGTGGATACGCGTAAGGGTTGATCCCCGCAGCCTGGACACGCCCGTCCCAGAGGTACCGATACACGTCATCCGAGAGGCCGGGCGGTGAAAAAAGCATAATGACCCGGAATAAAACTCCAAACAGCACCACTGTCTTGAGATAGGCTGTCGTACAATGACAGACAGCCGCCATGTAGAAAATCATCCACAGGCCGAATAGTACAAAAAAAAGTGGCATCCGGTACCGAGCTTCACCCAGTGCCAGCATGCCGATTGCACACATTCCGATCAAGATTCCTGAAATCAAAAACCTGCTTTGCCTTACCTCCATACCTGCACCCCTTTTACAGGCGTGCGCTTAGCGGCGGACTGAAACAAGCCTCGCCCGGCGCCGTAAAACCTCATCCGGAACGAGATCGCGGATTGTGTTTCGACTTTCCCGGTCCATTGCCCAGTAATCCTCGATCAGATAACGCCTGCCGTTCTCGTCCGTTACGGTGATCGACGGCGGTTCCGAACCATCCAGCGCCTCACGGTCCTGCGTCCGGAACACCAATTCTCCATCTTCCGCAACTACGGCCCAAACACCTCCGGTCCCACGAGGTGTCATCGATAGAATCTCCCGAATCCGGGGGATAAAGTAGGCGTCCTTCAACGCAGCATCCAGTACGTCCTGAGATCTTCTGTCCAGGGTGCCGGGATTGTCAATCAGACAAATCTCATGACCGTCTTCGCCCAATAAGCCCACGAAGTGACCGGGATTGCTTCTGGGGAACGCCCTGGCGACCCGGGCTACCGTGTGAACATTATCCCCAATGGTGGCCTTTATACCGTTTTTGCACCGCATCAACCGAATCTTCATCGAACTTCTTCCGATGGGTCCCGCTGGAAGTGGCAATGGTTCCCCGGGATCCCCGTTTCGTTAATTTTCCTTAACCAGCCTTTTCTCACCCCGTGTACAGCAACCCGAACCGACCGTTTAACGGGCGGTTCGGCGGTTCGGATCTCGCCGAAGCACAATCTCTCCGCATTTAAAAGCACGGACCGTTCCGGTCGATTCCGAAACCGCCACCGCGATGGCGTTGGTGTTTTTGGTTACCGCCGCTGCCGCAACGTGCCGTGCGCCGAGTCCCTTGGGCAGGGTGAGACCCCTCACATAGGAGGTGATATAACGACAACCTGAGCGTATAACGCCATCCTGATGGACGATGAAGGCGCCGTCCATCAGGGCAACCTCCTTCACGCCTTCCCGGTTGTCGGGGTCGCAGATGTTCCGCTCCCGTTTTGAGTACCCGCGGAACGGATCATACGTCATCACGCGTGAATTAGCCAGGACGCGGTCCGAATCACCAAGGACGAAGAGGGTGCCAATCTGTTCTCCTTCCCGGCCCTCCCTTCCGATGTCAAGGGCGATATCCAGCACAGATTTGACAACTTCAATGGGCAGATCGCCGGCCAGCATCGCCAGACTTTCCGGATCGAAATCCTCGAACGCCCAGCGGGTGTCCACGGTCATCAGCGTATCCACACCACCGTGTCCCATGACATTAGTAAGGCAGATCAGCTGGCTGCCCTTTTTAATGTGGCCGCCCTCCATGCCCAGCACAATGCCCTGTCGTACCCGTTCGAAATAGGAAACATCGTCAAGGTCAAAATCGAACCTCAACCTGTGGATGCCCACGCCGTCAATGCCCTGAAGAAACCGATTGTGTCGGGTGACCAGCAGCACCGGACAGACTTCATTCAGGGCTTGCACGGCGGTACGGTTCACGCCGGAATCCGCCAAGAGCAACACGAGATCGGCGCCAATCTCGCCGGAGAGTTTCGCGGCGGTTTTCAACAACGCGTGGGCTCTAGCCCGTTCTTCTTTTGCCATCGGATGTCCATCTCCCGTCGAGGATAAAATGAAGGGGAGAGGCATGGGAAAGATCGCCGAACTGATCGGAAACAGCCCTATTTCTGACCAGCGTCTGCAGGGCAGCCGGGTGTGGGTGCTATCGCCGGGACCTGAATCTGCGTTTTCTTCCGTACGTCACCGGACCCTCACTTTGTTGCTTCGTCACGCCGCCATCCACCGCCACGGTCGGTCTCTCATCCATGGAGAGAAATTCCGATGGAATCTCCCGTGCAAGGATCGTGGGTCCACAATCGAAAAATTGAATACCGTCCGCGGCCGCCCGGCGCGCCTCCACCCGTATCACAACCCCTGGCCCGCGCCTGTGTCCTGCCAACCTCTGCGCGACATCGGCTTCGAACGAGAGGTGTACGTACTGCCTGTCTACGGGCTTCAGGCCCGATCTCAGAATTTCTTTCACTTCGGATTCGCCTGAGCCCTTGTAGAGGTGTTCAGGAGGTTCCACGGGGTCGGTTCCCAGTTCCATGGCAAAGCTATGACCATAGCGCGCCCGAATTCGCCCTTCGACAATCTCGAACCGTTGCTTTTCGGCCCTGTATATCAGTGCTTCCACATCTCCGGCTTCGATATCTTCATCCTGTTTCTTCAGTGCAGTTAACACCGCGTGGAAATCCGCATAGCCGTACCCGTCGACCTCGATGCCGAACTCTTCCGGCCGATGCCGAAGCATTAGAGACAGCAGCTTGGATAGCCTCTCGGGAGATCGTTGATCTTCCATATATTTCCCTCGGAATGAAATTTGCATTGATCTGATTCGACCCGTTGTCGGTTACTGCCGGGAAGGCCGGCGGTTCGCCCTCCCAATACGACCTGCTGCATGCGCGCCATCAGAAAGGCTCTTCACGATAAATCTCAGGTTCCTCAAATCGCATATACCCGCCCAGAAACGTGAGAGACACGCTGCCTGTCGGTCCGTTGCGTTGCTTACCGATAATGATCTCAGCCTTCCCCTCCTGTGGATTGCCGTCTTCATCCTGAATACCATACATTTCCGGCCGATAGAGAAACGCGACTACGTCCGCGTCCTGCTCAATGCTACCGCTTTCGCGCAAGTCGGAAAGCTGCGGCCGTTTGTCCGGCCTGGACTCAACTGCTCGCGACAGCTGCGCACAGGCGACGACGGGTAGATCCAGCTCCTTGGCCAACGCTTTGAGCGAGCGAGAAATACTTGCGATTTCCTGTTCCCGGTTGTCCACCCTCCCTGAGGTGGTCATCAGCTGTAGATAATCCACAACGATAAGGCCGATGTCGTGTTCGACCTTCGTGCGCCGGGCTTTGGCCCGCAATTCCAGGATGGAGATACCTGGCGTGTCGTCAATAAAAAACGGCGCCTCCGACAGCTTTCCGGTCCGGGTCGCCAGTCGCTGCCACTCGTCCGCCGACAGCCTCCCCGTACGCACTAGGTGGGGCGCCACCCGGGCTTCGGCGCAAAGCAAACGTAATGCCAGTTGCTGCATACTCATCTCCAGAGAGAAATAGAGTACCGGGGTTTTCTCCCTTACGGCGGCATTGCGCGCCATGCAGAGCGTCAGCGCAGTCTTTCCCATTGCCGGCCGGGATGCAATTATAATTAAATCCGATGGCTGCAGCCCCGCGGTTATTGCATCGAGATCACGATATCCTGTGGTAACGCCCGACAGGGCGCCGACCTGTTTTTGGGCTTTTTCAATGAGTTCGAATGTCTCGTGCAGTTTGGACTCGAGAGACACGACGCCCTGTCCGAGTTCGCCTTCCGCGATTCGAAATACCCGTTGCTCTGCACGGTCTATCACCTCTTTAACATCTTCCGCGTCGTCAAAGCACTCGCCAATCGTCTGCGTGGATGCATCGATTAACCTGCGACGCTGAGCGCGCTCAAGCACGATCCTGGCGTGGTATTCCGCGTTTGCGCTGGTCGCCATTTCACCACCCAGGCCGGCAACATAGGCGTACCCGCCCACGTCTTCAAATTGCCCGCGCCGCTTCAACTCTTCCGCAACCGTCACTTCATCGACCGGCAGTCCCCGCTCGGACAGGGAGAGGACGGCCGCATATACCCTGCGGTTTGCGGAATGGTAAAACGCCGTCTCGTCGCCCAGGACCTCAATCACCCGGCTTATGGCCGTGTTGTCAATAAACATGGCGCCCAGAACTGCCCGTTCGACCTCCAGCGCCTGGGGCTGTGGACGATCTAGGGGTATCTGTGCGCTCGTTGGTAGGGAAGCCATAGGTTTACACAACCAAAATGGGACCTTGTTCCGACCCCCGGGATGCAGGATACACGGGTGTCCTTAACCGGCGGCGCCGTCGTACACTCGCCTGAGAAGCTGCAAATCCTGCCAGGCGGGGCGCTTCCATTGCTGGTTTCGCAGCAGTGCGGCCGGATGATAGGTGGGAATCAGTTGAATGCCTCGGTACGAAAAAAGCCGACCCCGCAGGTTGCCCAGAGGTTCGTCCGTATCCAGGAGCGTCTGCGCGGCGAATCGACCCAGCGCGCAGATTACAACCGGCTGTATGTGCTCAATCTGCCGTTCGAGATAGGGCTTGCACGTATCCACTTCTTCCGGCTGGGGGTCCCGGTTTCCCGGCGGCCTGCATTTGATTACATTGGCGATATAGACCTCTTCACGTTTGAACCCGATCGCCTCAATCATACGGGTCAGTAATTCTCCGGCTGTCCCGACGAACGGCAGCCCCGTCCTGTCTTCATCCGCTCCGGGCGCCTCCCCGACGAACATCAGGTCTGCATTCGGGTCGCCGCTGCCAAAGACAACGTTGCGCCGTCCCTCCGAAAGCCCGCACATCCGGCAGTCGCGGATCGATTTGTGAAAATCCGAAAGCCTTGCGCCTGTATCCGTCCGCGCGACTGTGAACTCTGTCAGACCGTATTCCGCCTGGGTCTTCAGGAACGTTCGTACCGATTCCAGCGTCTCTCTCGCCTCAATGTCTATGTCCACCGATTTTTTACCCAATCCAGAATCCGGTCCGCAACCTCGAGCTTCGACATTTTCGGCAACGGTTCTGCCACACCGCCCGCGTCGATCAGTGTGACCACATTGGTGTCGACGCCGAATCCGGCGCCGGCCACATTCAAATCGTTCAGAATAATCAGATCCAGGTGTTTCTCTTCGAGTTTCTTTTGTGCGTTAGAGAGGCCATTTTCAGTTTCCATCGCAAATCCGACCACAACCCGGTCTTTTTTCCGGGCTCCAAGTTCCACTAGAAAATCCTCGTTCAGGACCAGATCCAGACTCAGCCCGTTGCCGCTTTTTTTGATTTTCCTGTCAGAGTAGGCGCGAGGTCTGAAATCCAACACGGCCGCCGTCATTACCAGAGCATTCGCCCCTACAAATGCCGATTCGGTCGCCGTGCGCATTTCAGACACCGTTCTTACTCGAATGAGGTTCACCCCCGCGGGTGGTTCCAAATTGCTCGGGCCGCTCACCAGCACGACCTCCGCGCCACGCTGCCTGGCCCGGCGTGCCACTGCGTACCCCATTTTTCCCGTGGATCGATTTGTGATAAAGCGAACCGGGTCGATATCTTCTTCCGTCCGTCCACCCGTCACGACAATCTTTCGTCCCGAAAGGTCTCCGCAGGTCGCCGCTGTGGATACGGCCTCCGAAACGATTCGTTCCGGATCTGCAAGGCGCCCCACTCCGCTTCGGCCCGATGCGAGCACACCCCTCTCAGGGCCTATCAAAAGATATCCCATATCGGCAAGTCGCTGAAGATTGCGTTGTGAAGCAGGATGCCGGTACATTGCCGTTTCCATCGCGGGCGCCAACATCACCTTCGCCTCACTGGAAAGCACTGTGCACGTAAGTAAATCGTCCGCCAGGCCGTTTGCCATTTTACCGATCAGATTGGCCGTTGCCGGAGCAATGAGAATCAGGTCGGGCCATTCACCCAACGTGACGTGGATAACCTCCGGATCACCCGCCTCAGGAAAAAGGTGGGTGTAGACACGGTGGCCGGAGATCGCTTCAAACGTCAACGGACGTATGAATTTCTGTGCCGCAGCTGTCATCACCACCCGCACCTCGGCACCCTCACGCTGCAGGCCGCGAAGCACTTCAACGCCCTTGTAGGCGGCAATCCCACCGCTAATCCCCAGAAGGATCCTCATTTTTGTCGGCATTGCCATCTTACAGTTCCGTTTCCTCATCGCGGTCGTACGAAATCTGTAATTTGCCCTTCGACAGGCGATCAAGCGACAGCGTTGTGGGTTTTTCCGCCTCTCCCGATACGTCTCTGGCCATCCGAGCCTGGTTGATCCGGCGGGACTCTGTCGACGCGGCGCGGACCGCCTCGTATGGATTCACTTCGTCGTTGCTGATCTCTTCAAGGAAGAAAATCCGTGACATTTGGACATAGTCCTCCATTTATAGGGCTTGGCTGTCTGTGGTCGACGTCGAAATTCCGGACGCAAATCTATTCAGGACGATATGACTGCCCGATGCAATGCTGCGCTACAGGCGCGTTCCCATGGCCGAATTCAGCGAGAAGATCCGGCGTTCGCCAGGGCCTGCGTCGCTCGACGCGAATCAGTTCCTCAACATCGACGATGGCATGATCCAAATCCGTATTGACGACGAGATAATCGAATTCCACGGCTTTGGCAAGCTCCATCCGTGCACTTTCCAACCTGCGCTTCAAAGCGGCAACCTCTTCGGTCCGACGCCCTCCCAGGCGCTTTTCAAGCGCGTTGACCGATGGCGGCAGGACGAACACGCTTACGCACCGTTCCACGAGCAAACGCTTCCACGCCGCCGTGCCCTGTACATCTACCACGAGCAGCAACACCCCGCCGTTTTCAAGCGCGCGCGCAACTGCCTCGAAAGTCGACCCATAAAGAAAGCCATACACCTCCGCCCATTCGAGAAAACACCCCTGTTTCAACTTGGAACGAAACTCCACCTCCGAAACGAAATGGTAGTCCACTCCGTCTGTCTCGTCGAGACGCTTCGCACGGGTGGTGGTGGTCACGCAACGCCGAAGGGTGTCGTCGTGTGACAGGAGTCCCCGGCTGATTGATGTCTTGCCTGCCCCCGCAGGACCGGACAGCACCACGGCAAACGACGTGGGATCGCGATCGAGTCGCTCTCGAAGGGTCTCAATTCCGAAGGATTCTTCCATCTGTGGAACCGATAACGCCTTTATTCTATATTTTGCACCTGCTCTTTGAGCTTCTCGATCTCTTCCTTGACACCGACCACCAGATGCGCGATTTCCACGTTGCCGGTCTTGGACCCGATAGTATTCGCTTCCCGGAGCATTTCCTGGAGCAGGAAATTCAGACGTCGGCCGATTGGCTCGTCTCGATCGAGTGTTTTCAGAAACTGCTCGTTGTGGCTGTGGAAGCGGACCGTTTCCTCGGTAATGTCTATTCGCTCGGCGAGCAAGGCGATTTCCGTGATGAGGCGGTTCTGGTCAACCTGTCCCGGGGCGATCAGTTCCCCGAGTTTCTCGTCGAGCTTCTTGCGCGCGGATTCGACTTGGCTGGGTGCCAACTTCTGGACCTGTACAATCAGATCCTCAAGGTGATGAACGCGCTGTACGAAATCTGCTGCCAGCCTTTCGCCCTCTTTTGCTCGCATCGACTGGCACTGGGCTACGGCCTGTTCGCAGGCAGGCGCGACTGCCTGCCAGGCGACTTCCAAATCCGGCGCCCTGGATTCGAGCTCGAATACGTTTGGCATTAGCGCCAGTTGCATGGGATCGGGTGCATCTGAAAGACCAAGACGCTCCTGAAGCCGTGCAAACCCGTTCCGATACCCCTCGAAGACCTGCTCGTTCAGAACCGGGATGCCCTGTTCAAGTGCTTTACCGCTCAGGTTCAGCGAGACGCGGATGTGGCCCCTGGAAAGAACAGAAAGCACCAGGTCCTTAATTTTGGGTTCCATTGCCGATAGTTGCCTGGGCAGATGGACGGATACCTCGCCGTAACGCCCGTTGACCGACTTCACCTCCACTGTGGCGCGATAGCCGTCTGTTTCGGCTTCTCCCCTCCCAAAACCCGTCATGCTGACTACCATGCGTTCTCCAGTCACTACGTCGCACAAAGAGTGTAAAATTCTGAAACTAATAAAGATAGCACATTCAGAGGTGCTTGTCAACCGCCAAGCAGCGCGGCCGCCGCCGAGAATTCGAATTGCCCTACGAAAGGCACCGGCGTATATTCCTGTAAAGCACGGATTTCATGTCGGACAACGCCAGCCTTACACGCACTGAAAGGAACCAGGATGCACGATAGATGCCGTTCTTCGGTGTTGTTTTTCTGCGCCTTATGGCTGTGTCTGAGCCGTGCCCTTGCGCCGCCGGCACATCCAGCGGATAAGGATCTGGTAAAAACCGAGGTTCATCAGGTTGGGCGGGATTCGGAAGATCAATATATCGTTTTTCTGCGAAACACCGAGACCGCACGACTTCTGCCCATCTGGATCGGACCCTGTGAAGCGATGGCAATCTGGCGCAAACTGAATAACGAGGCGTTTCCCCGTCCGTTCACCCACGATCTGTTCCACAACGTTATGGAGGAGGCCGGGGTTCGTCTTCGGTCCATCGTGATAGACGAACTTCGCCCGCTGGAAGATGGGCGTCTGAGGAGTACGTATTTTGCCGTTCTAACCCTGCAGGGACCGGATGGAACAACATTTAAAATGGACGCTCGTCCAAGTGATTCAATGGCGCTGGCCGTCCGAATGGGACTTCCGGTCCATGTGGTACGCGACATTATTGAAAGCCACGGTATCCCGGAAAACGAGGCGCTTCCGAAACCGGTAGCGCCCCGCAAGACACGCAGGTATTTTTGATCGACTGGGGGAGAATGCCGTCCTTCGCACTGGGCCAATTCAATTTCCAGTCAATACGACCCCGCGCCTTCGATGAGTCAATACCAGGCAAGAGTCTCTTCCCGGTTGTATCACGACACCACATCGAAATCGTGTACATCCTCTCCTGCCTCGGTCGATAGAATATCGAGCGCGGCGGACGCTCCCTGACCGGCGGAAATAATCGCCTGTGTTTTCCGCAGTCGCGTACTCCAACCCACCACGTAGAGTCCTTCAACGGCCGTGCGTCCGTCCCTGTCGCATACCAGCCCGTCGGGACCTCTCTCCAGCCCGATACTCACGCCCAGTTTTAAATTGGTTCCTGCCGCCAGGATCAGATAGTTCCCTTCGTGGGTGGTCCCACCCTCCGTGGTCACCGTGAATCCCGTTTGGGTCTTTTCAATGCCAGCGACCTGCGCATCTTCGATGCGAGCACCCTGCGCTCTTACCTGATCCCGGGAGATTCGTTGAAATTCGCTCCCGGTCAACTCTGGAATCCCCAGGTAATTGTAAAGCAGGGCCTTATGCATGGGCGTTGCATCCTGTCCGAATACCGCCACATCCATGCCGTTCTTGGCGAGAAACATGGCCGCGCTCAGGCCACCTGGACCATCTCCTACCACAAGTACCGATGCCATCACATCCTCCTGTCAGGGCTTTAAGTATAGTGTGTTTCCGTGGTTGGTGCTCTCAGGTTTGTCACGACGAATCCTTTAACAACGCGTCCAGTTGGACATCTGTCGTCACCGGCGCGGAACAGACGGAATCTTTGCACACGTACGCGGTGGGTTTTCCGTCAAGCGCCGTCTTACCGGAAAGAAGTGGAATACGCCGTGACAGATCGTCACGTTTCTCTGGATCCGTACGCACAATCACCCGGTTGGAAAGCAGGCGTCTGTATGCGGCCTTCAGGAGATTTTTCATGTCTATGGCCTCCGGTTCGCCCACCAGTACGACCTCCACCGGCCGCCGGGAGAAGAAATCCAGACAGCAGAGCATCTGACCAAAACCGGTCGGCATCTCGCGGAGCATCGGTTCGAAAAGCTTCAGGGTCTGCTCCGCCTTCTTCCACAGATCCGGCCTGTCCAGAATCGTGCCCAGACGCATTAGCGACATTACGGCCAACGAATTTCCTGATGGGGTCGCGTTGTCGTAAGGATTCTTGGAGCGGACAATCAGTTTTTCGTTCGATTTTCCGGTAAAATAGAAACCACCCTCCTCGGGGTCCCAGAACTCGTCGACCATCGTCTCCGTGAGCGTCTCTGCCGCATCCAGCCATGCCGTATCGAAGGAGGCTTCGTAAAGGTCGAGCAGTCCACAGCAGAAAAAGGCGTAATCGTCCTGGTATCCTACGAACCGGGCCCGCCCGTCCTGGTACGAATGCAATAGACGTCCGGATTCCGTCATCATATGTTGAAGAATGAAACCGGCCGCGTTTTGGGCCGTTTCCAGATACTCTGATCTTCCAAGAATCTGATAAGCACGCGCGAAAGCCGAGATCATGAGACCGTTCCAGTTTACCTGGATCTTTTCATCCCGTTCGGGCTTGATCCTGCCCTCGCGAACGGCTGCCAACACCTCCCGCCCGCGCCGTGTCGCGGCTTCCAGGCGCGCCGGGTCCACATCCAGGAACCGGGCTAATTCCGGCGTCTCCACAGGGATATTCAGAATGCTCTTGCCGTGTTCAAAATTTCCCTCCGGCCGCACGTCGTAATGCCGGCAAAACAGCCCACCGTCTTTTTCCCCCAGCAATGCGTGCACCTCCTCCCGATCCCAGACGAAAAATTTCCCCTCCTCCCCTTCGCTGTCCGCGTCCTGGGTGGAATAGAATCCGCCCTGCGGATCGGTCATCTCGCGCATGACATACGACAGCGTTTCCTGTGCAATCTGTTGGAACAGCGGCTCTCCGGTGAGTTGAAAAGCTTCCAAATAGAGCCCGGTCAACAGGGCATTATCATAAAGCATCTTCTCGAAGTGTGGGACCAGCCAGCGATGGTCAACCGAGTATCGATGAAATCCGCCGCCCAGATGATCGTATATCCCGCCGTGTGCCATCTTTCGCAGCGTCAGCAGTACCATATCCAGTGCATTGCGATTTCCCGTTCTTTCGAATTCTCGCAGAAAAACAGATAGATTCATGGTGCTTGGAAACTTCGGCTGGGATCCGAAACCTCCATTTTCCGAATCGAAATTGCGGGCGATTTGCGCATATCCGTCAGAAAACATCACCTCGGATAACTCACCGTCCAGGTTTCGCAGGTCGGTCAGCCGTTTCAAACCGGCCATCAGCCGTTCAGCCGCCTCGCCCACCTTGTCCCTGTTCTCGCGGTAATGCCTGGCCACGGAGCGCAGCACCTCGGGAAATCCAGGTCGGCCATATCTGTTGTCGGGGGGAAAATAGGTGCCGCCGTAGAACGGTGTCCGATCGGGCGTGAGAAACACGCTCATCGGCCACCCTCCGGCGCCGGTCATCATCTGAACCGCATTCATATAGATTTCGTCTATATCCGGACGTTCTTCGCGGTCTACCTTTACGTTTACGAAGAGTTGATTCATCGAGGCGGCAGTGGCCTCATTCTCAAACGACTCCCTTTCCATCACATGGCACCAGTGACAGGCCGAATAACCGACACTTAAGAAAATGGGGCGGTCCGCTTTTTTCGCCTGTTCAAAAGCTTCGTCACCCCACGGATACCAGTCCACCGGGTTATGCGCGTGTTGTAACAGATAGGGGCTCGTTTCGTGAAACAACCGATTTGTGAACGGCGGTTTTTTCATCTAAATTCCCAAAGGTTTAGTCGTATTGTTGCTGATTGAATTCCTGGCTGAGTTACCGTGCGGACCGACGTGTTCTGCCTGCAGCGGGTGAGTGAGTCACGATGGGCAACCCTTAGAGTTGCGCACGATGGACGTTAGACCCGAACGGTGATTCAGCCGGCTGGCGACGGCTTGTTGACCCCTCCAAGCCTGGTGAAGGCAGGAAGTGGCCGGATTCATTGAAAACACAACAGTGTCGTGGCGGACCGTCCAGGGTTCATTTTCAGCAACCACGTCGAATGCCACGCGCCCCACCGGTCGGACCAGGTAAAAATCTCGCCAGTAGGCCGGGTTCGCACAAATCGTCCGCCGGGTAAGACCGCTTCGAGCACGAAATTGCCCAGCGTACATGCCTCGTTTCGGGGAACCCGGATCTCGATCCGATTCTCCATGGCCAGATGTTCAAGGCAGCTCGCGGGCAACTCCATCCGGACCGGCGCATAGTCGTTTGCGGGAGGCAGGTTGCCGACCAACTCGCCATTCAGGAAAACCTGCTTATCCGGGCGCAAAGCATGCCATCCGCAGAACCGCAACGAAGCACGACGAATATGGTTCATGTCGTCATAGATCAAACGTGCATCGGGGGGGTGTTCCATTTTCTCGAAGGCCGAAAGATCCCCGGGTCGATGCCAGGCAAGTCGGGTCTCCACGCCTCTGTTCAAATGATGCCATGCCGCTTCAACCGAATTCCGGCCGACATGGACAATAAACCATCCGGGCGCCGTATTCTCAAGATAGCCCGGCCAACAGGTAAGCACGTCCTGGGGATACGGTAACAGGTTTTGCACACGATCCAGCGGCGTTGGCATCTCATTGGAAAGGCCAATGGAAGCACACATGCATTGCAGAACGGGTCGACCATCCGTACGGTGAAGCAACACGCTCTGGTTGTGGGTATGCCCGCAAAAAAAGGCATCTACGGGATGTTCCCGCAATATTTCCGGCATATCGAGATGAAAATCGATGTTGGTAAAAAAGGCCCTTGCCATCGGCCAGACCGGATGGTGCCCAAACAGAAACGTACGTTCGATTCCCGCAGCCTCCCGGCCCATTAACGTGAGTTCCAGCCACTTCCGTTGTGCGCCCCGCCGTTTCCACGTGGGCGTGTCGACGAAAATCAGCCGGCAACCGGCAACATCCAGAAAGAAAAACCGCTCTCGGGGCGTGCTGCCGAGCCAACGGGCAAGATATGGTCGAACAACGCCGTCGAACGCCTCGACCCGGTCTCTGTTTCCACATGCGAACAGCAGCGGGATCCCATACCCATCGAAAAATTCCAGTCCTTCCTTAATCTCATCAATGGCGAGTTCGACGTCCTGGTGCCCCTCCACCAGGTCTCCGGTGATGACCAAAAAAGAAGGCGATACTTCCCTTAGCGAAGCCATCATCGGCATAATAACATAGCGAACGCTCTCGAGGTACTGATTAACCTGCAAGGGTCGAAACGAACCGCTGGGCTCACCTGTTTCTCGACCGAACTTTGGATGCAGAAAGTGCGTGTCGCCCACCACGGCAAACGTGAACGGTTTATCGATGTGGGCGGCGACCTGCTTCAGATTCATTTTTACACTTTCCTTAAGGCCGCGTCCCGGCTCTGGTGCGGCAGTACTCACGCGGTTACGATGGGCAATTGTCGGCCTTTCTCGGCTGCCCATCGTTGCGAGTGTAACGGTTTATAAATTGGTCGCGCGTCATGCGGTTCCGGAGTCTGTAGGGGTTCCAGGCGTATAACAGGGGGATATCCATCACCGGGCGGCCTGAATAGGGTGGGCACACACGCAAGAATCGGGTTCTGGTCGCGGCGAAATGCTCCTGTGACCAACCAAAGTAATTGCGCCCCTGGAATCTGTCAACCGGAAAATCCGGATTCCCTCGGTGCCGGACTTCCAACAAACAATGGCGACCCCGCCGCGGGGAGCCGCCCTATCATCGTATCGTGGTAAGTGATGATCACGTCATACGCCGCCTGGCGGTCTGCCGCCCTGCCTCCCGCCGCCGCGTCCACGTTGAAACCCTCGCCGCATCCTTTCCAGATAGCCATCGAGTACCTTGTCCTGTCTGTCGTCCAGCACCCCTTTGATGTTTTCGAACATTGTGTTCCTGAGTTGGCCGAGTTTCTCCATAACTTGCTGCCGGTCGGCTCCATCCCGCATGTCTTTTTCCAGTTCGGCCCGCTTACCGTGAATCTCCTTGAGTGCCCCGCGGATCTCAAGGAGCTGGTTATCTTTCAACGCTATCTTGCCGTCAAAAGCCAGAAAACTCAGCGTCTGCTCTACGGGCAACATCATTCTGAGCCGGCCTGCGCCCCTGCGCCTTCCACGTCCGCGTTCGCCCCTGCCCTCCGGTTGTGCCGCCGCCTCCACGGCAAACGCCAATACAATACACGCAATGAGCGTAAGGCCTGTGATCCTTTCACCACGATTCATCGAAGCCTCCCTCTGGTTGGAACGTACCCTTCGATTTATGCGGACGAAAAACCGCCCGGATTCGCCGTCGTTGGTAATTTCATTAGACAGTCGAAATCCGGGCGGCGTTCCATATTGGAGTGCAGTTTTCCGGACTAGAAGACAACCTGGGAAACGGCCTTTGAAATCAACACAACGGAAACCGAAGTCATCCCGATGAGCCCCATACCACAATAGTATCCGGCAAGGAGAATAGGCGCGTATGCCCTCCATTTGGATTCGCCGAAACGTTTGGCGAAGTAGAAACGTCCGAGTAGTGCGCCGGCAAACTGCAGAATCACAAAATGCGGCCACGTAGCAAGGGAGCCCACAAAACCGAAAAAGAACAGCGTCGGCGCCTTCAACACGGCCAGAATCAGGTACATGAGGCCGCCAACGGCGAATCCGGCACCGATGAGTTCCGGCTTGATGATATCCTTAAGGAGTTCAACGCCGACGGTACCCTGCCCTTCAAGGTCCGGCATCGTCGACTTCAGCCACATCGTGGTCATTGTGGCGTCGTATGGCCAGAACGTCTGCACATAGTAATAGCTGGACGAGGGAATGGGGCCCAGGCGCCAGATAAATTCCCAGAAAATAAAGCTGAAGATGAATATGACGACCATGGTGACCGCGGTCAATTTCACGTAACTGACGAATTTCGTTTTCGTCAACTCCATCTGTTTATATATAGGCACGGCCAGCCCGTGGTCGTGCAGGGGAAGGGGCGCAAACCAGACGGCCACGCCCTTGTATCCGGACAGAAGAATCCCCGCTTCACGCAGATAGGGAATACTCGCGCCGTACGGACTTCCGGTCAGGCCGATCATTCGGGCGCCGATATAAGACGAAATCGGCGTGTAAACGAGTCCGAAGAACACAACCCAGCCCCAGTGGAATTCCGGAACAAGCATCTGGCATAGCACTATAAACCCGAGTGTCGCGGCGCACCAGAACAGAATCGGATAAATCATCTTCATATCCGAGCGGCCCTTCGGCAGGTCCTCGAGGTCGATACCCGATGTATGATGCCCTGTTTCCTGTTTCTGACGACGTTGTTCCATGAGCACACGAAACACCTGGTAGAATCCGGTGAACGCGATTACAAACGAAGTGCCGATACCAAAACTCAACCAGAAGTCGAACTGGTTGGAGATCGAAGTCGGGATCGCCGTCATGCCCGCGGACCAGCGGTCCAGGATTTCATATTTGTAAAGAAACGGGTTGACAACCAGGTTTCCCAGGACGGCTCCTGCAAACGACCCGATAACCACCCAGAACGGCAACACAAATCCGACAATCAGGTGACCCAGGTCGGTTGCGATTCCGAACAGCGCCGCAGGTAAGATGGATTTGATCTGCTCCGTAAAATCGATCCAGGGAATAGGCAGAATCTGAACTGTATCGGTCAGGAATATGCTGGAAAGCGTGGGGACAACAATGTAGAGCAGGCCCCAGACCAGTCCGATGCACGCGCCGGTACTGAATACCCGCCATCTCCAGCCCTCCTGCTTGGCCGACGTTTCGGCCAGCGCGGTGGCTCCGCGCGCCTGTACGGGCGCCAGCGGAAACGGCAACCGTTCGATATCGCTCGTAATCCGAAACATCACGTACCCAAGCGATAGTCTCGCGGTATTGCTTAACAGTGTTAATGCAACGAGGATGCCAATGGGTTTCAACCACGCGCTGTGCAAAAACGTCCGTTCGGCGTAGATCTCCGGATGTTCGCTGATCCTGGGAACCACCCAGTCCGGGAAGAAATCCGCGAGCCCCCTGGCCGCCGGGGATTGAATCAGGTATTGATCCCAGATTAATCCGCCGAACGGGCCCCCATACACGAGCGCCGCGCTGCCCAGTCTCACCCCCACACCCAGCAATCCACCCGCCACCCAGTAGATTACCAGGACCTCCTGCGTCTTCAGCCGCACGAAGGACCGCTTGGCAATCTCCAGGAAGAGGATGATGGTCACCCATTCGGACGCGCCCGCCATGTTCTGTCCGGTGACCAATCCGAGGTAGATTGCGCCCGGCAACATCACCAGACCCACAAACAGCGTCGCCCAAATGGTTTTCATATTGAAACCATCTTCGAACGGCGCATCCACCGGCATGATATTTTCGTACTGTTCCTGCTCTTCTATATCGTCCTTGGGTTCGATTGCCAAAACCACCCCTCCTCATTGGGAGCAGCGTGTCACGGGTTGCGGGTGTAAACGCCGCCGGCTGTCTGCGATTCGCGGCACCTGGCTACTTATACCCTTACCTCTTCCACCGTGTTCGACAGAATCCGATTACCCTCGTCGGCATACTGGTGTTTCAATTCGGGCGGGATGGTACGCCAGACCAGGAATCGTTTCCGGAGTACGTTCAGGAAACCCCGGTTGATCCGTTTCCAGGACGCCACGTCACCGCTGAGCCGGTTGATAACAACTTCAATTTTGTAAATATTGTATTCCCTGGTCGGTATCGCCCTTAACTCCACCTCCTGGCTGATGCCCAGGTCGTAAGGCGCAAGCCAGCACGTCAGGTTGATTTCATACTGCGGTTCGCCCTGCATGTCCTGGGACGTGAAACGGACGTAATCGGCCACGAAGTCGCCGACGGACCCTTCGCCGTAGGATTCAAAGACGCGTGTCAGATAAGTGTACATTCCCAATACTTCCGCGCCGCCGACCGTAAACGGAAAATCGAACACCCAGTTGTCACCTTCGGGCTCCGGAAACTTCCATTTTCGCGTCACGTCCGGCACCGCCATATCGGCGGCTTTCTTCGCAGGGTACAGCGTAGAGAGGAACACCGTTGCCATGACAATCAATGTAGAGGAAATGGCCGACAGAGAAGAATAGTTCAATTCCAGGCTGAGCAGTTGTCCCTGTGCCTGCGCCTGGGTAAACAGCACAAGAACCAGCACCTGTCCGATTAAATATCCCAAGACGGCGCCAACCGTGGCGAATACCGCCGCCTCCGCGAGAAACAGCGCCGCAATGTGGTTGGGAGCCAGGCCCACGGCCGAGTAGATGCCAATTTCGTTGAACCGTTCGTACACCGCGCCCATCATCGTATTCAACACAATCAACGCGGAAATCAGGATCGGAATAAACAGCGTGCCCAAACCGGAAAGAGACGTGGATCCGATGGAACTGTAAACCGTGACCTTGTCCTCGTGGCCCACGAACATGGTCAGGGACACGCGGGTCATGAATTCTTCGACATCCGGCAGGAAGTTCGTCTTGGCGTTGCCCTGTGAGTCCACAAAATTCGCTACCGCAACGGAGTTCAGAGTGCCTCCGATATTCCGGACATAATCATAGGGCAGAATCATTACATTGGTCGACTCCAAATGCGTAAACGTCTCAATTGGCGCCGCCGCGACAACCCGCGGATCCTGGTCCTGCGCGTCAGCCAGGTCGTCCTTCTCCTTGACGGTATCCACGGGCGTCAGCTTCTCGTCGTCCATGTCTTTGTACTTGTTGAACCCCTCGGAGTCCATAATTCCAATTACCGTGAAAGCACCGCCCAGCATCTCGATCTTCGCACTACCGGCGTCTTCCGGAAAAATGCCCACCAATTCCGCAAGATCGTTCGGCAGAATACAAACACCCGTCTCCCCGGGATTGAACCATCGCCCGCTCATCAGATATCGGTCGACTCCTGTAATTTCCGGCTCTTCCGCGGTGAGGCCCAGTAACCCGTTCACAAAGCTGTCTTTTCCTGTCGTGATACCCACGTCGAAATCGACATAGGTGTCTCTGGAGCCAAGGTAGGAGGTCTGTTCGGTGACACGCGAGAAATTGACGTATGCCCTTTCCCCGCGAACCTGAGAAAGGTACCATGCGCGGGGAACAATGGACGCACGGCCTTCAAACGCACTGGTCAGGTACTGGAGCACGGATTCCTGCAGGCCTCGCCAGGAACGATCCCGGATCAGGCCTCCCTGATACGGCGGCTGGTTGTCCCTCGGCAATCGATAGAACTTGATTGACGTCTGTACCGAGGTAAACGATAGCGCCGTAAACGTCAGCAGCGTGAGTGTGATGGCCGTCAGTCCGGTACGGAGAGGCCGTTTCCGTAAGTTGGAAATGCCCAGAATTATTGAAGCAGCCGTCGCGCTCAACCGACCCACATCCGCCTCATACGTGCCTGCCGAGGCCTGCTTCATTTTCCGGACCTCTTCGCCGAACTTGGAAACGACAATGAACATCGCAATGACGCCAAGCGACATGATCACAAAGGCCAAAAAGATGATATAGGGCGTGCTGCTCAGCTTGAAGGCCGGATGGACGAAACGAAGGATAAGGAAAAACAGCACGAAGATTCCCGCAAAGCCGACCAGACGCCGGGTGATATCCGGAAATCCGAAAAGCAGCCGCTCGCAGAAAAAGGAAAACGGCAGCAGGAGAATGAAATAAAAGATAATTCCACGTACCGTGTCGTTTGCCGTGGACATCACTTCAGGGTATCCGCGGGCTTCCAGCCCCCAGGCCTCCCTGGACGCGGCGATAAACCCTTCGTAGTCGTGCTTGGCCAGATTCTCCCGCGCCCGTTCCAGCGCGTCGGCCGCGTGCGTGTGCAGCTTTTCCAAACGGGCGTTTGTAATGCCGTACTGGGCAAGCTGCTTCATGCGGATGTCGTCGACCACCCACATATCCTTGGCGGCTTTGTAGGACGGGTACAGGATAACACCGGGAGGATAACCTGCGCCGCGGGACCGCTTCAACATATCATCGTCCACGTCCCACTTGTTCACGGGTTGTTCCAGAAACTCTTCCGAGGCGTTAGTCAGCAGGTATTTCACCCCGAACAGTCCTGTGCTCATCAGAATCTTGATGGGATCGGGACTGCCGGTTGTTGGGTTCATCGCGGTAAACGCGACCGCCGCACGCGTGACGTCGCCTTCTCTGATACTCTGGTTTTCAATATAGTAGTAACCGTATTCCATCGGCTGGGAATCGCCGGCATTCAACACGGTCATGAAATCGAGCGCGGAAAGGTAACTGGAGTCGATAATTTCAAACACGCTGAGAGACCGGGCCTTGAAAAGGACCGCCAGCATCTCGTTCTCCCACCATCCGTAGCCCTGCCTGGTGGGGAACTTCTCCTCGCCTTCCGTGCCCAGATCCGGCGCCGATATGATTCGACCGTGTTCGTCAATTTCAAATGCCGATATCTGATTTGTAAACCGGTTGCGCATGATGTTGAACTGGAATCGGCCGGTGGCCTCCACTTCCTCTTTTGTGCCGAACATGGGTCCTGTGGTACGGTCGCTTACGTATCTGGGGCCTTTCGTGGCTTTGTCCACAATCAAGGTCCGTACCCCACCACAACTGGCAACCGGACCAGGCTGTTGATATGTGACGATGGCCCCTGGCACGGGCACACGTGGAATCGCAAAATCGGCATCCCGTTCAAACCACAGAATGCGTCCCTTCATACTGTGTCCAAGGTCCTGCAGCTTGAGTTTGGACACCCGGAAGAACTCGGGATCTTCCAACGCCTTGAGTAGCATGCCGGTCGCAGTACGGGTTTGCCGGGCAAGATTGGCGAAGTTGACGAATTCCGCGCGGTCGGCGGGCGTATCCACTTTTTCGCGCGTAGTGGACGGGGTGGCCAGCGTAATCCCTTCCTTGCCGACAAATTTGACCGCCTCGCTGTCGAATCCCAGCCGGACGGGCATGTAGTTCTTCCAGGTTCGTTTCGGTGGTGCAACGGCGTCGACGTGACGTTCTTCGCCAGGATAGATTTTGGCAAGGTATTTGTTGAAATTCTTCGCGTATGGCGCCAACAGGTTGTTTTCGTAGTTGTTGGTCGACCAGTTCGGGTTGATAAACGTGCCGTGTGAGAAACTGGCGATCTGGTCCGTTTCGCTCGACAGGTCAAATCCGACGAATAGCCGGAAATCGACCTTCTGTTCGTCCGGAATCTTCTCCCGGAAGTGGTCGCTTTCCCTGGAATGTCTGAACAGGAAGTCGTTGACGCCGGCCAACCCCTGGAAATGGGCGCCTGTTACCAGGAATTTTACCGTGTACCGCGGAAGTTGTGCCAGTCGAGAGGATGAGCCCAGCCACGATTTGTCTTTCAGCGCCGCCGCTACGTCCAGAAGGGCGGCCAGCCCGGTAGCATTCTCGGCACCCGGAGCCAATGCCGGTACGACGGAAATGGCGTCGTAAAACGAACTCAAAACCACCATTTCGTCCTTCCACTTCCGTTCTTCACGTTCCGTGACAAAAGCGTCGGAGCCAGGCAGGGTGGCGTATATGTTCCACGTGGGGACTTTTTCCCAATCCATTTTGGACGTCATTCTCACGAGCGTGGCGTTGGACTCTGCGAGTTCCGCGAGACGGGCCGCGTCGGCTTTCTCCGCCCAGAACCTGGGCACGTCCACCGGCACCTGAAGGATTTTCTCAAGGGCCTGTCCTCTGCTCACGCCGCCGTTATCATAGAAAATAATGGCTTGCGCGCCCAACATGCGCGGGTTGAGATAGTTCTGACCGCAATCGAATTCCATCAACGCAATGCTGTTCGCCACCGGCTTGTCGTTCAACGCCCTGAAAGAACCATCCCCCGCGTCGATCAGTGCGCCTGTAACGCCGCCATCCGGCAGAGAAGGCGTTTGCACGTGATTGGGCCAAAGCCCGTACAGCCGGATCGCGACTCCGGTTTCCAGAACCTCCAGAGTCGCCCCCTTGTCGATCGGCACGGTAACGTGGTGTTCCTCAACCGTGATATCCTCCAGACCCAGCGCCTCGAAACGGTCTTTGACGTATTCGAAGGCCACTCTGTGACCCGGATACCCCGGTACCCGGGATCCCATCCCGGCCAGAGCGGATACGGTTTCCTGGAGACTCGTCTCGGAAATGAGATCGGCAAATGCCTGTATGCGTTCGTCTCTCTTGGATGGTTTCTCCTCACGTACCTGCGGAACGCTGGGCTTGATATTGAAAACGCGAATAAAAAAGTCAGTTACCTGTCCCGGGTTGAACACGGTAACCGACGAGAGCATAAAAATCGCGATCAGCCACAGAATCACGCCGCCGAGTTTACGCAGCATTGTCAACTCCTGTAATCTTGGGAAACTCAGTTTTCGTTGAGGCCGCCCGAATACTTTCGGCGTTGCGCGACAGAGGGCCCGACAAAAGTCACAGCGTTGCATTTATGCCATTCCGGCGCATCGGCGCGAACAAATGCGGCGGACGGACATGAACCGCATTGCGGATGGTCGCCGAACCCACGCCTGCGGTCACCGATGGACCCGTCTGAAATCCAGGCCGTCCCGGCGAATCAACAAAATCTGGATATAATCAATAAGAAAATCGTTGTCAAGGCATTTTCTAGTGCTCTAATCATCTGATTTTTCCGGCCTTCGTGGCCACTGCCATCCTTGTCAATAGACCGGAAACAAGAAAAACGCTTGCGCCCCAATACGCTTTTTTTATATTTGTGATCCGCTGTAACGGCCATTTAGACGGGTTCATCGATCCTACCCCTCCCGAAAGGAGATGTGTCTTATGACACGGTGCCCTCCCCGCCTCCTGCACCTGATCGCAATTCCGGTTGCCACACTCGGACTTACGTCTTGCGGTGGTCCGGAGAAAAAAATCGAGGAAAAACTCGCCGCGAATATCCTCTTTTTTGCCAACTTTGATGACAGATCCCGCTTCGAGGCGCTTACGAAGAAGAAGGGCACGGTCGCTGCAATGGAAACGAGCAGCCCGCCACGGCATGAGTTTACCGGCGGCAAAGAGGACGGTTTCGTTTCATTCGCGAACGACGCAACCTATCTCAGCTATCAGGCCAAAGAAAACTTTCCGTACGGTGCGAACAGCCCATGGTCGGGGGGGGTCTCTTTCTGGCTGAGCGTTGATCCCAACAGCGACTTCACGGAGAAGTTCCCGGAGCCCTTCTCTATTGGAAAGAAGTGGGACGACGCGGTCATTTTCGTAGACTTCGAAAAAAGCCAGAAGGATCGTCCTCCCAGCGCCCTCCGCTTCGGCTGTTATCCCGACAAAACGCGGGCAGTCAGTGAAGAACTGGTAAAACAGTGGACGATCCGGTATGACAAAATCAACTGGAAGTCCGACCAATGGCACCATATTGTCGTCACGTGGTCCAATATTAACAGCGGCAATGCCGATGCCGAATATGCCCTCTTCGTCGGCGGCGAAGAAATAGGCCGGAAGAAGAATATCAAACGCGACATTACCTGGGACATGGACAATATGGCCATTCGATTCAATAATTACAAGACCGCCTATGCCGGCAAGATCGACGAAATCGCCATCTTCAATACCATGCTCGATCCGGCCGATGTAATCTATCTCTACAAGCCCAAACGACCGTTGAATGTTCTGCTGAAGAAAGACAGATAGGTGCCCGTTAGCGATCCGATTCCCCGGTTCGCCACGCCAATATAGCCGATCCCCCAGCCGCGAGGGGCCGCGCTCGCACCAGAACAATGCCGGATTCCTCGACCAGTCCCATTTTATTACGCCACATCTTCATCGGGACATATGGGCGTTCACCCCGGTTTTTCACTCTTTCCAATGCCTCGGCAGAGTTGATTCGACATCGGTCGTTAATTAACGTCCAGCTGCATGGCGTTGGGGCTTGAAAACTGTCTTCGGTACATAAAGAGGGGCGATAGAGACGATGCTATCACCCCCTTTTCGTGGCCGGGTCAGCGGCGCCCGGCTTCAACGGGCGGTACAGCGAACGGGGGTTGTGCCAACGATACCCCTTCCTTCGACGTTCGACCCCCGGAGTGCCAGTGTTAACCAGTCTGATCTGTCTTATTCTTCTTGGCAGCGGATGGTTCGGAAGTCCTGTCCACGGCGCTGAGAGCGTGGGAAATGAAGCTGAATTGGCTCATTTTCGGCGCCTGGTCAAAGTCCGGCCGGAGGACATCCAGGCGAATATACACTACCAGGACCTGATGCTCAAGTCGGACCGCCGCCGGGAGTTGCTTGCCGAGTATCTGAGGCGGCTGAAGGCCAGCCCCGGATCGGCCGTCGGTCTCTACCTGTATGGGCGCCTGCTGACCCTTCCGGATGAGCGCCTTGAATATCTGAAACGGTCGATACGAGCCGATCCCGAAATTTTTCAGGCGCGGGTCGATCTGGGCAGAACATACTACCACAAAGGTAATTATGACTCGGCCCTGGCGCAGTATAAAGCCGCCCTGGAACGCAAACCCGGGTCGGCATTTGTGCGAAATCTGATGGGCCTGGCCTACTACCACAAAGGATACGTCGATCAGGCTATTGCTGAATACAGGCGGGCGGTCAAGCTCAACGACAAGTACACGGACGCTTACCTTAATCTGGGCCTTACTTATATCTACACAGGGAACACAGACAAGGCCATTGAAATCTATGAACAGGCGCTCCGGTTCCAGTCCGAAGCCGCGGAACGCCGATATATCTACAGAAATCTGGGCATGGCCTATGCTCAGGAAGGGAAACTCGGGAAAGCACGGGCCGCATACCTGAAGGCCCTGGAAATCGATCCCCAATACGGCGAAGCGTATGTCAGCCTGGGTAACCTGGCATTTAACCGCGGGGACTTCAAAGGCGCCGTCAAATCTTACGGGAAAGCGATTGCCGCCGGGGCCGACGAAGCTTCGGTCTATCTCAAATTGGGGGTATCTTACTTCAATATTCGCAATTATGAGAATGCCATCACGCATCTGCAAAACACGGTTAAGGTCGATTCCCTTCAGACAGACGCCTACTATTACCTGGGTTTGGCCTGCTATCGAGGCGGTCGCCACGATAGCGCCCGCGAAGCGCTTGAAACCTATGTGCGTAAGGAGAAACGCATTTCGAAAAATACCGTTGTGTTCGACGCCAAGCAACTTCTGGATGACTTGAATCGCATTCGAATAAGGTCATCCATTCCGGGTGCCCAGAAGAAGGAATAGAAATCCATTGGCGAGTAGCCCGCTGGCCAGTCCGCTCGTGAGCATCTCCGTAACCGACTCAAGCTCACCGAAAAACGCGGCGATAAGGATCGACAGAAACAACGGCGTCACCGGCGTCCAGCGTTTGGGGACCCCAAACCATCGAAACAGCAACGCCCCCAGAACCGAAAGCGCGGCCACACCCAGCTGGTTTTCAAAATCCATGGATTCCTCCTGTAGACTCTGGCAATGTCCGAAACCTAAATGTGTATGATTTTTTTGGACCTATGAAATATCCATCGGTGATTTAGCGATTTGCCGAACCGGCGGGCTTCCACATCGGAAACTCGATCTGATAAACGAATTCGCGCCGGTCCCGAACCACGGCACTGGCACCAAATACCGATAAATGCCGGAGTGCCCGCAATATACCGCTTGCGCCCGGGGTACGCAACCGCAAAGGGTGGTTTACTGAAGTGGAGGAACCGACATCAAGCGGTTTGCTGGCGCGGCTCGTCTCGACGTGATCCGCGTTTTGGTACCCGACGCCGATCAACTGGCATCACACCATACTGTTGTCGGCAATTCAGGCGTAATTCAGGTCGACCGTCGCCCTCGCCGGACCGACGGCGACTTCCATGGCATTGACCTTTGAATGGTGAATCCATTCGCCGCCTGCGGTGGCGAAATTTCCAGAGAAATCGCTTGACTTTGTTGAACTTAAGATGTATCTTGTTGCTGTATCAGTGCATTAACTATTTGTTGTTTCGGAACTGGTTATTTCTGTTTGACTTGTCGCCAACATTTGAGGTCTTATCAACCAAGGAGGGGAGATGCGATCTGTTCTGAGAATCGGCCTTGTTGTCTGTTTTGCGGCGGCCTTTGTGGCTTGCGAACAACCTCCCGAAGAGGAAATCAAAGCCGCTGAAGGCGCCCTCAGCAAGGCCAAGGCCGCGGAGGCCGACGTCTACGCAGAGGAGATTTTCCGTTCGGCCACGAATACCCTTAAAGATGCCAAAGACAAAGTAGAACAAGGCGAATATAAGGAGGCCAGAGCCGCCGCCATCGAGGCTGAGGAACGCGCGAACCAATCTGTGTCTCAGGCGGAAACAAACAAGGCCAAAACACGCGACGAAGCTCAGGCAATCATCGATTCTACGACTTCCAGCCTGGCGGAGGCCCGGGAAGCACTTAACGCCGCTCCCCGTGGCAAGGGTGCGGATGAAGATCTGGATCAACTCGATGCCGACCTTGGTGAGGCTGAAGCGTCGCTGAACAGCGCGAAGGGCAGCCTGGAAAACAGCATGTTCAAGGATGCCGTGGCCCAGGCCCAGGCCGCGGAAGGCAAACTGGGCGGGGTACAGGACGCCGTCAAGACCGCAATGCAGAAAATCGAAGATTGGAAAGAGGAAAATAACGCCTGGTATCTGCGTTAGTTCATCGCTGTTTTGTTATTTTCTTTTCTTAGTTGAAACTGGAAAACCGAGAAGCCTGCTCTCTTCTCGGTTTTCCAGTTTAAGGTACGGTTTGCATGCGCCGGTTTACCTTTATTCTGCTTCTGCCTTTGGTGGTCGTCGCCGCGTGCCGGACTCGCCCGCCGGAGGTCAAGAGCCAGAGTTCCGAGCCGGCAGACGCCTCCGCTCCATCCTCCACGGCAATACGTCTCGCTGTGGATATACAAAGTTTGGAGGCTGCCCTTAACGGTTTGGTGGATGAAAGGCCGCATATTGTAATCGACACGGTCCATAACCGCCTGCAGGTCTGGCACCGAAACCGTCTGTTGGAGGAAGCGGTCTGCGCAACCGGAAGCGGTAAGATTCTCTTGAGCGACAAGCGGAAGCTATGGCGGTTCAACACACCCAAAGGGCGATTCGAAATCCGGCGAAAAGTGGTGAATCCGATATGGAAGAAGCCGGAATGGGCCTTTGTCGAGGCAGGTCGGGAGGCGCCGGTACTTCCGTGGGACTTCGCGCGACTGGATCCGGTCACGCTGGGCGCATATGCCCTGGAGTTGGGCGACGGTTACGCAATCCACGGCAACCTCTACCCGAATCTCATCGGGCGAAACATTACGCACGGTTGCATTCGTCTGAACGACGCCGACCTCAAGGCCACTTTCGCCCGGGCGCAAACAGGAAGCCGGGTCTACATCTATTGATCCTCCCTGTTGCCATCTCCGTCTTCCTGTCCATGCCGTTTCACGCGGCATGCGCCCGGAGCGTGACAGACTCGCTCGAACAAGCGCTCCTTAACAGAAAACAGGCCCTGGAACTTGAAATTTGCTTTGCAGGAAAGAACCCCGACGCCTACTACCTCGTAATCGATCTGCCGTCCCGCAAGGTTTTTCTCAAAACCGGTGCGCACATTTTAAGATCCTGCGCAGTTCGGAAATACCGACTTACGAGAGCGTTGAGCCGGTCGTCTTCGCAACTCCAGATGATCGCCCGGCTCGACCCGGTCAGCGCCGAACCCGGCAATACAGGAGTCAGGCTTCGAGACCGCCGTTTACCGCTAGACTTCAGCGGTCGGCTAATTGAGGGTCCCCGTGGTCGTTCCAGGCTGTATTTTTCTCCTGCCCTTCTCATCCAGCCGCGCGGATTTTCCGTACCCGCCAGGACCGGTGGCATCGTCCTCGACTCGTCCGATATAAAAGCGCTGGATTCCGCGCTGTACCCGGGAAGCACCGCTATACTCATTCCAACCGCCGAACTTATACCCGAAGAGCCTTTCCCGTGAAGCAGTTTCTCCTCACGATTCTGACGCTGGTCCTGTCGCGTCCCGTACCGGTTCCGGCGCAATCCGAATCCCGTTATGCGGAAGACCCTCTACTGCTCGGTGCAGGCGCAAGATCCCTTGGGATGGGGAGCGCTTTTGTGGCCGTCAGCGACGATGCCACCGCCATCTACTGGAACCCGGCGGGCCTTCAGCGGCTGCGGCAAAAGGAATTGCAGATTCAACATGCCGAGCAGTTCGGCGGCACGGTCAACCATGACTTCTTTACCTTGTGCGGCCCGTCTCCGTTGGGTGGCTTTGGCGTCGGTCTCACGCGCCTGGGTGTAGGCGGTGTCAAGATCACTGCCCTTGAAAACCCAGCGCTTTCGCCGGGTCCGGAAAATCGTCCCGTCGTATCCCGTGTCGCAGGTACAACCGAATACCACCTCCACCTTGCCTTTGGTCGCGGCCTGAGGCCGAATCTGTTCGCTGGAACCGGGGTGAAGCTCGTGTCCCGCAGGCTCGGTGTTGGTACGGGATCGGGTTTTGGAATTGATTTTGGCATGCTCTATATGCCCCGGCCGGACCTGACGGTGGGTCTGATGATTCGCAATCTCATACCCATGAAGATCACCTTCGACTCGGGTTCGTCGGACCGCGTCCCACCGATCGTTGTCATTGGTCTTGCTCTGGCACGGCCGGTCGCGGCGGTTGACGGACTAATCACGTGTAGCGGGAGTGTCAGTGCCGGTGAGGAAAAATCCGCCGCGGAAAATCTACAGGGTGTTCGGGTTGGCGTAGAATACCTCTACCGGAAGAAGCTGGCATTTCGTCTGGGTGCAAGGGGAAGTCATTTCACCGCAGGCGCGGGCATCCGACTCCGAGGACGCGTTGCTTTCGACCTCGCCTTTCTGGAACACGGTGAATTGGACAACACCTACCGTATCTCGGGTTCCCTGTATTTCTGAATCCTGAAAAAATCCATGCGAAGCGCGACCAATTTCAGATCCGGATTCATCGTCATCGCCGGAAGAGCCAACGTGGGCAAATCCACGCTTTTTAACCTTCTCGTCGGCGAACGCCTGTCTATTGTGACTGCCAAACCTCAGACCACGCGGCATCGGATATTGGGTATCCTTACGTCCCGGGCATCTCAGATGATTTTTCTTGATACCCCGGGATTGCTTCAGCCCGGCTGCGGTCTGCACGAGCGTATGTGCGATCAGATAAGGCGTTCCGTCAGCGACGCGGATGTATTTCTCGGTGTGATCGACGCCTCGGACTTCAAAGCCACCTTCGACCAGGAAATGCGTGAAATGCTGCGCAGGGTCAAGAGCCCGCGCATCGTCGCGGTTAATAAATCCGACCTGGTTACCACTGCCCAGGCTCAGCGGTGCGTCGAGACCGTCAGGAAAGAAGCCGCAGTCCAGGACGTTCTCCCGGTTTCCGCCCATACCGGTGACAATGTCGAACAGCTACATGCCACTCTTGAGCAGGCGCTGCCTCTTGGCCCCGTATACTACCCGGAAGACATGCTCACCGAACACCCGGAGCGGTTTTTTGTGGGCGAACTCATCCGGGAAGAGATTTTCCTGCAACTCCGGCAGGAATTGCCTTACGCCACGGCGGTCAAATTGGAGGCGTTTCGAGAAGGCAGACCCAAGACCTATATCCGGGCCAGTATTGTCGTCGAGCGAAAGTCCCAGAAGGGTATCGTCATCGGCGGAAACGGCAAGACCCTCAAATCCATCGGAAAAATTGCACGGGGTAAGATAGAGGCCTTCCTGAACGCCCCGGTCTATCTGGACCTGCGTGTGAAAGTTCACCAGAATTGGCGGAAAAAAGAACAGGCCCTGCGCGGATTCGGCTACTGAACGTGGATTCCAAAGAGAGCCCTTGTGCCTCAAACCATAAAGACACTGCTCAAATTTGTCATCGGCGGCGTGCTTGCCGCAGGATTTCTTTGGTTGGCATTTGAGGGCGTCGCGGCAGCCCAACTATGGGCTGCCTTAAGACAAGCCAGGCTTTCCTGGCTTGTCTTAAGTGTTTTTCTGCTTTTTCTGTCGATTCTTCCTCGCGCCTGGCGTTGGCAGATCCTTTTGAAACCCATCAGTCATCGGATTTCCTTCCAGAGAGCCAGCCATGCCATCCTTGTAGGTTATGCGGCCACCAACGTCATTTCCCGCGCCGGGGAGATCGCACGCGGGGTCGCGCTTCAAAAGGACGAGCGCCTGCCGTTGAGCGGTATTCTCGCCACCGTTCTGGTAGAACGGGCGATCGACATGCTGGCCCTCCTCGCCTTCCTAGGGGGCGTCCTCTATTTTTCCAGAGACAAAATCGTCACCGCGTTCCCATGGATGGAGGGTGTCGCGCTCCTCGCACTGGCGGCCACCGTGGGCACTCTCGTTCTTTTCGCGCTTCTGTCGGTCTACGGTGATCGCGCATTGAATATCATGCGTCTACCTGTCCGATGGATGTCCCAATCGATGGCGGACCGGCTGATTGGAATTCTGCGGTCTCTGATTCAGGGTCTTGGCGGCGTTCACGCGACGTCGGGCTATGTCGGCATCCTTGTGTCCAGCACCCTTCTCAACCTGACTTATATTCTGATGTCGTATGCCACATTCTTCGCGTTCGGTTTTCCTTCCCGGTACGACCTCGGTTTTTTCGACGCAGTCGTGGTCCTGGTTATATCGACCATCGGCGTGATTATCCCCACCCCGGGAGGAACCGGCACCTACCATTATTTCTGCAGCCAGACTCTCAACGCGGTATACGACGTGCCGCTTACGGATGCTCTTGCCTACGCGACCGTGATGCATGGTCTCGCTTTCACCACCTACCTGATTGCGGGCGGCCCAGGGTTGATCCGCCTCCTGCTTGCCCGCCGGTTGAGCACCGTGGAATCCAGCGGTTTCCCGAAAAAAAATTAAGAGGGTGTGAACGATATGTTCGCACCCTGCCGGAGCCAGCCATTTCCCGTCAGGATCAGGACTGCAGACGCCGGGACATTTCCATCGCCGCCTCCGCCTCGTCGATAAGGCCCTTCTGCTGGTACAGCCTCGAAAGACTCGTATGAGCAAGCGGCTCTTCTGGCGCGATTCGAATCGCTTCCCGTGCGTGCAGAATCGCTTCATCGACTTTGCCCTGTCTGTCCAGCACCTGCGACAGACCCAGGTGCCCCAAGTAAAACTCCGGATCCTCTTCCAGCGCCCTCTGAAACATCTCGAAAGCCCCGTCTAGGTTGCCGGCGGAAATCTGTTTCAATCCCTCTCGATAGTGGTCTTTGGCCGCCATTTGCGTACACTCCCGAAACTCTGAATTCAGCTGCGGCTAACGGATCCCGACCGGTTCCGCACCGGTTTCAGCTGGCATGGTAAGGGGTCCGATCCCGCAGGATGGTATGGGGATCCTTGTGTCCTGTCCCGAAAATAGATTGTCGAAATTTGACCGACGAGTCGCCAAGAACTGGCTTGGCAACGCAGCGAGACGGGATAAACCGGCCGATACATGGTGATATATTTCCGGGACTAGAAATGCCCGGTCATATCAATTGAGAAATACTGGTGGGGATGGTAGGTCTGCGCAAAATCCGTGGGCCATGCCAGATCGTATCGGAACAGGAAGTAGCCCAGATTCACACGCACCCCGAATCCGTACCCCGCGGCCATTTGCGGTTTATCGAATCCGTGTCTGGATTGCCCGTCGCGGAAGTGCTGCGGCACATTGAGCTCAAAGCCGCCGTCGCGGGTGATCCAGCCGTCTCTCCACTTGGCCCGCTCAAAGGCGCCGCCGATGTCCAGGAACAATTCACCCTGAACGTTCTGGAAGAAGAGCGGTAGCGGCCAGCCCATCGCCAGTTCCCGGATGAGGGGGAAACGGAACGCCGCATTGGCCAGTACGTACGAATCGCCGGCCAGTTCGAACAATTCCACGCCCCGCAACGGCCAGACAAAACTGGAAAAGAATATCCGATCCTGGTCCACGTTCGCAAACGTTGAGAAATTAGGATTCACGGGATTGTTGACGCCGCCTACGAAATAGACTCTCTTGTTGGGGCCAAAACTGGAGCCGCCGGAGAGTCGAAAGGCAAACGTATACTCGCCCAGCGCGAGCAGATACTGGCGCAGATCCACATTGACCGCCGCAAAACGCATTCCTGCCCAACTTCCTTCAACGCCAAGGCGCATCCGGCGTCCGTCCACGGCTCCGAAACGGCTCATCAGTGAGTTGTCGCCCACCAACGACAGGTAGGAAACGGCAGCTCCTCGGGAATCGACTTCAGTGCCTGAAAGCCCGCGCAGGCTGCTGCCGGTGAAGCCACGCCGCACCCACCGATTATCGTATGGCTCTCGTTCCAGTCGTTCGCGGGAAATTCTGATGCCCCGTGTGCCCAGTTCCATCCTGCTGAAGCGGCTGAAAGGCCGGATCAGGCTTGCTTCGGCGCCGAAATAACGATCGGCATTCAACTGACCGCTGTCGAAGAAGAACAGACGCGTATGGATGGCGCTGAGGTAGTAGTTGGTCTGGTGTTTGAGGTTCTGGTATCCGAGGAAGAGGTCGCTGTCTTTCAGGGAGAAGCTCAGCCCTGACTGTATGATGACGCGGTGGTCGCCCATCACGTCGGTCAGCGACAACTGGACCAGGCTGCTGACGCCGTAGAAGGTGTCGAAGCCGGCGTTGGCACCGAAGAATTCCGGTTTGAGTTTTACGCTGTATTTGTTTACCATGAACTCTTTGTTCCAGTCGCGCAGCGTCAGTTCCCTGTCGCCGTCCGTCTCCAGCGTGTCGGCCCCGGCGGCGCCTTCGTCGTCGGTGGCGCCACTGGCTTCGGCTGCCGCCAGCGCCATCTGATCCGACACCCACGTCTCCACCTTCCTGTCCGCCGCCACCGCCGCCGTGTCCTGTTCCGCACCGCCGCCAGCGCTGTCGGCCGCCGCGCTGGCCTTCACCTCTTCCTGCCTGCGCTCACGCTGCAGTTCCACGAACGGACGGTCTTCGATCCCCGCCAGACGCTTCGCATAACGCGTCAGCGGCAGATCTTCGGTCCCCCGCTTCTGCTTCAGCGGGTCCTTCATCACGAAGATGTCATAACCGCCCTTGTGAAACGTCGTAAACGCCAGCTTCCTGCCGTCGGCAGACCAGTCGATATACCGCGCCCCCGACAACAGATTGCTGATGGGATACACCTGTGAGCCGTCCACGTGCGCGATGTAGACGTTGCCCACGCCCGTCCTGTCCGATACGAACGCCAGCTTCTGCGAGTCCGGCCCCCACGTGGGATGGCTGTCGTTCGCCTCGCTTTCCGCCACGCGACGGATCTCGCTGCCATCGCCCCGGAGTACGAACACGTCATACGTGCCGTAAACGAAATCCTTCGACCCGTCATACGTCAGATCCGCCGACGGACGGTCCGAACTGATCGCGAGCCACTCCCCGTCAGGCGACCAGTCCAGGTGCTTCTCGTCATACGGATCACGCGTCATGCGACGCAGCGACTCGTCCGCCACGTTCACCACATACACGTCCGACCACCCGTCCTTCAACCCCACGATTGCGATCTCCTTCCCGTCAGGCGACCACGTGGGCTCGAACAAACCGTCCAGATCGAACTTGAAGCGCTTCGTCACTCGCTTCTTCCTCACGTCCAGCGTATACAGCGTGTTCTTGTTGCGCGACTTCGCCGCAAACGCGACCTGCCTGCCGTCGGGCGACCACGTGATGCCGGGACGCAGCACGAACAGCCCCTCGAAGTCCGACGATCGCTCACCCTCCACCAACCGTCCCAGATCCTGTCCGTCGATCGCCGACATCAGATAAATGTCGAACGTACCCTGACGCTCCGTCACATACGCGATCTTGTCGCCCTGCGGCGAAAACGACGGCGCGACATTGTAAAAACCTCGCCCCGCAGACGCTTCCGTCAACTGCTTCGCCACCTCCTCCGACGGGTGATGCAGGTTGATCTCGTTCCAATACTGACGCTTCAACCACAACTGCCACTTCTCGTCCAGCTCTTCCACACCCTCCCCCACCGACGCCTTCAGAGCCTTGTCCACAGAACGCGCCGACCGGAACGACGAGATAAACTCCGCCACCTTGTCCTTCCCATACTCCTCCTCGATCATCACGAAAACCGACTGACCACCCTTATACGCAAACGCACCGCTCAACGCCATCATCCCCGGCACATACCCCGTGATCGTTGCGTGACGCATGAAGTTGTCACCCTCACCGTCCCACCCCCCCTGCGACAAATACTCCGCCACGCCCTCCGCAATCCACAACGGCGGCAACGTCGCCGCCTGCGTCATCATCGCACCCAGCCACCCGCCGCCCGTCCACATCTCCAATGTCACCACGTGCGCCAACTCGTGGTGGATCACGTGACGGAAATCGCCATAAGACCCCGTATACGGGATTACCACACGACCCTGTGCAAACTCCGTAAATCCACCCGTGAACTCCGACTGCTCCGTCGGCGTGATGTTCGTCACCGAAAAACCGTTGTGCGAGTTGTAGATCACAATCGGATATCGATCCTTCAGCGTATACTTCAGATCCTTCTCCAGACGTACCAGCGAACGCTCCGCCTCCTTCGCCGCAAACTCCGCCGCAGGCTGCGACGCCCGGTCAAAATAAATCTTGAAATGCTCCGTCTCCAGATAGTGCCAGTCGTAATCGTCATACGTCACCTTGTTCTTGCCAAAATACTCCTGGCCGCCAGCTATACCACACGTGAACAAAGTGATTCCAAATAGAAGGGGCCACCGGGACATATCCAAGCTCCTCAATTTGTCAACATACCCTTCGGATTCCGTATCGCGTGGGAATTGTACCGCAAGCGTCGTTTTTTTCGGTCCAATTCATGCGAACGCCCACCGATTGGGATATGCCATGCCGCGCAATCTGTCTCGAGCGGAGGCGTTTTGGATTTCGGCGCCCGGCGATGCGTTGTCGTGTTCTTTCGGTTTCCACCAGGCGCTCTCCGCCGGAACGGAGGCGCCGGGTTGTCGGCTGTGATGCGCACCATTGAAGGAGCGGCCGGTTTACACGGCAGTCCGTTGCCTGTTGATGGCGCCGCAATTGGGGTTCTCCCTGCGGCTCAGCGTGCAAAAAACGGGTTGTGCGCCAGTTCCTCGGCTACCGACGTGATGGGTCCGTGTCCCGGAAAAACGCGGGTTTTCTCATCTCGGGACAGGACCTTTTTCATCACCGCCGTGATCTGACCGGCATAAGCTGAACCCAGCGCGCCGCCCATGGATCCAGCGAAAAGTGCGTCGCCCGAAAAGAACACCCCGTCTCCGCCGTAACCGATTCCGCCCGCCGTGTGCCCCGGTAGGCTCACCGCATCGATGGCGATGCGCCCGACGTTCGTACGCCAGCCGTCTTCCACCAAGTCGGTCACGAGTCCCTTCAAACTTCCAAGAAGCCCGAAGTCACGATCGCAACAACACACCCTGGCGCCGGTTGCCTCCGCAATTTCGGCCAACCCGCCCACGTGGTCGCCGTGCCCGTGAGTAAGCAGCACGTGGGTCACCTTCAGACTCATTCGCTCCGCCAGCGCAAGAATCCGCTTCGCCTGGCCGCCCGCATCCACAATCGCGCCTTCACCTGAAGCCTTGCACTTTAACGCATAGGCGTTCACTACCATACCCACGTCCAGAATCGCTCGCTCAACAGACAGTCGTTCGTCGTTGTGAGGCGCGTTCCCCCCCTCCGGCACCCATCCCTTCGCAATCCCCACCAGCAAATCCCCATCCAGGTCCAGGGCGTCGGCGAGGGCCCGAATCCGGCCGTCATCAGGCGTGAGTTCGTAGGCTTCAATCCGTCCGACAGCCTCGGCAGTCAGACCCGCCGCGTCCGAAAGCGCGCTTTCCGAAAGGCCCCGCCCGCGCCTGGCCTTTCCAATAATATCTCCGAAAAAATCCTCAAGCGTCGTGTACGCCACGTGTCCTCCCCCTTCGCATGTCATCCGTAATGTGCATGATCGCTTTCAAGACCATATCAATATAATTATATATACAAACGAAAATGTCAATTGATTTCGGCCCTCAGGCCAAGGACGCCCGCCGTAGCGGGAGTGATGTCATTCTCATTTGTCGTTGCATTCCGGGACGCCAATCCATAAATTTCGGGCGATTCGGATCAGAGCCGGAAAACTGCCGGAAGAGAATGGAAGATCGTGTAACGAGGGGATATAAACCAGTGGTTGCCAACCCTAAAAAGCTCGCAGGTGAACGCGCTGCCGAATTGGTGGAAGACGGGATGATCGTTGGTCTGGGGACCGGATCGACCGCGTTCTTTGCCATTCGAAAGCTGGGGGAGCGTGTTCGGGTGGGCCTTCGGATACGTGGTATTCCCACGTCCGAACAGTCCCGGATTCAGGCGGAACGCGAAGGTATTCCCCTTATCGATTTCGCCGATACCACCCGGATCGACCTGGCTATCGACGGCGCGGACGAAATCGATCCCGCCTTCAACCTCATAAAGGGCGGTGGCGGGGCGTTGCTTCGTGAAAAACTTGTGGCCACGGCCAGCCTCCGGGAGATTATCGTTGCCGACGAATCCAAACTCAAGGATCGACTCGGCGGATTCCCGCTGCCGGTGGAAGTGGTGCCCTTCGGCTGGCAGTTTGTGCGGTTGCAAATAGAAGCCCTGGGGTGCCGCGCCAGTCTCCGTGTCCTCGAACGCCGGACTTTCGTTACGGACAATGGCAACCACATTCTGGACTGCGCCTTCGGCGCCATCGAGGACCCCGCCGACCTTGAGCGGCGTATTGCGGCGATTTGCGGCGTCGTTGAATCCGGACTCTTTACCGGCCTTGCCCACCACGTCGTCATCGGCAAAGCCGACGGTACCCTCGAAGAACGCACCAGGCCTGGCCCGCTGTAGCCGCCGGAAGAAGGCAAGACGCGAGACGTCAGAAGTTAGAAAAGGCAAAGCGCGAGAGACCGTTGGGGTCGTGTGCGGCCCTCTAACCTCTTACGTCTACCGTCTCACCAAATCAAAAGAAGCATTAAGAAGCAGGACGCGAGATGTAAATAGAAGGGATACTCAATGAGCATTTTTGTCGATAGCGAAACCCGCGTGGTGGTGCAGGCGATTACCGGAAACGAGGGCTCGTTTCACACGCGTCAGATGCTGGATTACGGCACCCGAATCGTAGCCGGCGTCACGCCGGGCAAGGCCGGCCATCTCGTCGAGGGGGTACCGGTCTTCAATACCGTGTCGGACGCGCTCGACGCCACAGGCGCCGACGCTTCGATCGTGTTTGTTCCGGCGGCGTTTTCGGCGGACGCGATTATTGAAGCGGCAGATGCGGGCCTGGGCCTGGTTGTTTGCATCAGCGAGGGAATCCCGGTCCAGGACATGGTACAGGTAACACACTACCTGAGTTCGCGTTCCACCCGGCTCATCGGTCCCAACTGTCCGGGAATCATCGCTCCCGGCAAATGTAAAATCGGCATCATGCCTGCCGAGATTCACCGAAGCGGGAACGTCGGCGTCATTTCCCGGAGCGGAACATTGACCTACGAGGCCGTTGCGCAACTGACTGCCCTGGGCCTCGGCCAGTCCACGTGCGTGGGTATCGGGGGAGACCCCATTATCGGAACCAGCTTTATCGACTGTCTCGGAGCATTCGAGCAGGATCCGGACACCGAATGCGTTGTCATGATCGGGGAAATCGGGGGCGCCGCGGAAGAACAGGCGGCGGAATATGTGAAGAATGCCTTCCACAAGCCCGTCGTCGGGTTTATCGCGGGCCAGACGGCGCCTCCCGGCAGGCGCATGGGTCACGCCGGAGCCATCATTTCCGGCGGGCAGGGCACGGCGGAAGAAAAGGTCGCCGCCCTCGAAGGCGCGGGAATCCGGGTCTGCAAAAGCCCGGCCGACATCGGCGAAACGGTGCTGGAGGTTCTGGCGGCCGGCCCGGGTCAGACATCCGCTCAATCCGGTTGACTCCAGAATCGGGCGGCAACTTGAGGGGGACGGGCGGGGAGCGTTGTGCGCGTTCCGCTTGAATCCTTGGCCGACGAAGATTGCTGGATAAAAAGGGTTGACAATTGAGATAATGTTCTATATCTTCTCTCGATTAACCTGCTGTATTGCTCGCGAATTCAATATCTAAGCTCAAATGGTTGGTGTATGCTAAATTGCTACCGCGTAGTCGGTTATCATAAATTCCGTACGCTTGAAACAGAAGTTCCTTTTGGGGGCGTTGCCGGTTTGCTGGCAGGTGCGCCCTTTTTTGTGGTTGAAAGGGGGTGGGAAATCGAGCAAGCTGCGAGAGTTTTTTTTGGGGCAGACCATTAAGGATGTGCAGGGAGGCGGGGTCAAGTCATCGTCCAATGTAAGGAGGTGTTTATGAAGGTGTTCAGGGTTGTTGGCCTGTTGATTCTTGTGTTAACGGTTTCAACCTGGCCTGCCGTTGCCCAGGAAGGGAGTTGGGGCGTCGGCGTGTTTGCGAATTACAACGTGCCGGTTTTCGGTCTGGGCGACTGGTACGAAAACGATTCCAAGTTCGGGTTGAACGCGGCCTACGTGCCGGCGTCGAACGTTACGGTGGAAATGGAGTTTCACCATGGTAATTTCAACGACGGGAGCCTGCTGACCCGCACGTTCACCTGGACCGACGGCAAGGAACATACCAGCCCGAATGTGAGCAGCACGATGAGCCTGAACAGTCTCCTGGTGAACGGGCTCGTTCGTCTTCGCCAGGTCGGGAAGCCGTTCGCAAGCAGCAGTTTCGCCCCGTACATCACGGTGGGTGGCGGTTTCTACCGCTACAAGAACGAAGTAAGCGGCTTGCTCTGGCCGGGGCAGACGGAGGGTCTGGTCCTCGAGCTGGAGCCGTTCTCCGACGAGCGGTATGCCCTCGGGATTAACGCCGGTCTGGGTGTTGAGGCGTTCATAATCGATAACGTGGCCGTGGACCTTCGGGCGCGTTATCATATGATGATCGGAGACCTTCGGGGCCTGGAAGACTGGGAGCTTTCCGAGACGTTCCCGCTGCAAATGCTGGACATCGGAGCCGGTATTAAATTTTACTTCAGCGGGAAATAGCCGCGGAATTTTCTCGAAGGAGGTTTTCAGATGAGTCGATGGAAAACGTTTACGGTTCTGCCGGTCGCGCTCTTTGTGCTGGTGGGTTTCACCGCCGGCGCGTTTGCGGGTACAACCGGTAAACTGACCGGCCGCGTCATGGATGCCGCGTCCGGCGAACCGCTGCCGGGCGTGAATATCGTTATTGAGGGTACGCGCAAGGGCGCCCAGACCGACACAGACGGATACTTTCTGATCCTGTCGGTCGACCCGGGAAAAATTAACCTGGTAGCGTCGATGGTGGGCTACAACGCGGTTTCGCAGACGGACGTTCGGATACAGGCCGACTTTACCTCAACCGTCGATTTCCAGTTGAGGGAGACGGCGCTCGAAGCCGAGGAACTCGTGGTTATCGCGGAGCGTCCGCCGGTCGAGCCCGACAAGACCACCAGTCATTACGTGATGAGCGCGGAGCAGCTTGAGTCGCTGCCGATGGCACGGTCCATCACGGACCTGGTCGCGCTGAATCCGGGCGTGAACCTGACCAATGCCACGGTCATCCGCGGCGGTGACTCCAGGGACGGTATCCTGATGGTGGACGGCGTGGCGTTGCCGAACAACGACGGGTACGGCCGGCAGTTCACCGGCCCCTCCAAGACCGCGGTGCAGGAAATCACGGTGATTTCGGGCGGCGCGAGCGCGGAATACGGCAATCTGGAATCTGGCGCCATTTCGATCGTTACGAAAGACGGCGGACGCGACTTTCGTAGCTGGGGCGATTTCCGCTATACGCCCCCGGGCCAGAAGCATTGGGGCGCCAATCTCTACGAAAGCGCGTATCACCGTGACAGGCTCAAATGGGACAACAGGGAGTGGCGCGCGGAAACGGTGAGCCTGAGCGACGGAGCGGATGGCGTTCCGGGAACACCCGACGACGAGGTGGGCCTGGCGCACAACACCGTGGACTATACCGACGTGAAGGGTTCCTATATCGAGGGCGGCATTTCGGGCCCGCTGGGCGATCAGGCCAGTTTCTTCGCCAGCGCCCGATGGACCCGGCAGCCCACCGACGTGATGAACACCTCCGCTCGCACCGCCACATTCGACCCGAGCCTTGGCGCCACCAGCCTCAACAGTGTGATGTCTGGCGGGTTTCCCACGCTGAGTACTCCGCTCGATTTCCGCGGAAATGCAAAGCTGACGTTCCGCCCGAGCGCCGACGCGAAGGTGAGTATCGGGCACATCTACTCAGTGGCGGAAATTTACAATATTGGAACGAACACCCAGCGCGACAGGCGTTCCAACGGTCAGAATATCTTCCTGCCCGAGGGGTCCGGCGCGGGCGGGCGCAGAATTACCGACCTGGTCACCTATGCGTCGCTGACCCATACGGTATCCCCGAAGACGTTCTACGAAGCCAGGGTGTCGCTCTACACCACTGCCGAAGATACGCAACATACCAACTGGCCGAAAGATCAGTTCGGGTTCCCGTTAACGGTATTCGGCGAAAAGGACCTCGACGGTTGGTTCAACGTGAAGCCCAACTATGTCGCGAACTATACCATTGCTGACAGGAGCCGGCTGAACCTCAAGCTGGACGTGTCTTCACAGGTCAACAAGGGCCACTTCGTCAAGGCGGGTATGGATCTGACCCGGTTCAGCATCTATTATCTGAACTATAATGCACCCAACCCCAGCCAGCGGATCGTGGACTTCATTACCAACTCGGGCAATCTGCCCGACGTGAAAGCCCCCATCAGTCCGATCCAGATCGGATTCTATCTGCAGGACAAGATGGAGTTCGAGGGGATGGTGATGAACGCCGGCATCCGGTTCGACGCGCTTTACACGAACCACGAGTTTTACAATGTTTCGCAGCTTCAGACGCCGCAGTACCGCTGGCTGATCAAGCACGTGGATATGCCCACGGTCGACCCGCAGTGGGCAACACAGTTCAGCCCGCGCTTCGGGATCTCCCATCCTATCACGCACCGGTCCGCCTTCCACTTTACGGCGGGTCTGTATGCGAAAGTGCCCGACCTGTTTGAGTTCTTCCGCGAACAGTGGCGGGCCAACGGCCCCGACGCCAACGTGGCCTGGGATGCGTTCCGGGGTCTGCACGGGCAGGTCCGGATGGCGAACCCCTACGTTTCCCTCACCCGTACCCGGGCTTATGAAGCGGGCGCGGACTGGAACTTCGTGGCTGACTATACGGCGGGTATGGCGGCCTACTACAAGAGCGCCCTGGGCAAGATCAACTCCGGAAGCCGGTACTGGTACGAGCCGCAGCGGACAACGTGGGTCTGGGGCCGCAAGCCCAGCGGTTTCCAGGACATGAGAGGCTTTGAGCTGCACGTGCGTAAGGGCTTCAGCCACTACTTCTCGTTCAACGCGGCGATCAACTTCGGTTGGGCATCCTCCGCGCGCGTGGGTTCCAACGCTACGATGTTCTACCCCGATTCCTCGTACGTGATGAACTCGGATCAGTATCACGACTGGGAGTGGAACGGCTCGCAATACGTGCGCAAGGATTACACGCTGGAAGAGCGGTTGGAATTCGCCGGAAGGGCGGCCAGGAACTGGCGGGGCCGCTCCAACGCCATGATCAACAGCTACCAGGCCGTTGTCTTTGAGTTCATGGATATCCAGAAGGCCTACGACGCGCCGGCCAATATGAACGGCGTATGGCAGCCCACGTACGGAGGCGGTCGGCTGTTCAATCCGAAGAGTTCCGACCTTCGTATCCAGTCCAGCCTCTCGCTGTACCTGGACACGCCCTTGGACTTCGGTCCCGGGCTGCGCCAGTTCCACGCGGTTGGCGGCCTGCGCGCGAATATGGTCTGGCGTATCCAGAGCGGCAGGCCCCAGTGGTACACTCCGCCTGGCAAGCAGCCGGAGTTGCGCCACAGGCCTATCCGGACCTGGACCGACCTGCAGGTTGAGAAAACGCTCGTGGAAGGCGGGCACCGGAACGCGATTTTCTACGTCGAGGTGTTCAACCTGTTCAACCAGCAGGACAGCCCGGTGGGCGGCTCGTATCCTGACTATGTGCGGTGGGGTCTGAACGTCCCCAGGCCAAACGACGGGGACTACCTGACGTACGGCGACTACAACGAGTTGACCCGGTACTACGGAAAGCCACGCGAGTTGGGCGTGGGTCTGAAAATCAACTTTTGAGTATGGCAACCATTCGGGGGCGGGCGTTTTTTCCCGCCCCCCTTTAGAGAATAGGGAGAAGCAAGTATGAAACCAGGCATCAAGCTTATGGCGCTTGTCTGCGGCTTGCTCCTGCCAGTGGGCGCCTGGGCCGTAGACCAGAGCGACACCCCGAGGCTGTCGACCAGCCGGGGGCACGTCCAGGTCAGCTGGAACACGGATGGAACCATGGGCGGCTGGAACCTGGGAAGCGGGCAGACCGGAGAGCCGGATATGTTCTGGTATCCCGGCTGGGCCAATATCCCCAGTAGCAACGCCAGTTCCAACTATACCCGCCGGGGCGGCAACGCTGTTGGTTTCGGCACTTGGATCATGGTGGTGGGGCCCGGCGGCGTGGATGCGGCATGGACCGGTCCCAGGGGCAAGAGCGTCGGTATCACACCGCTGGTGTACGACCCGTCCAGCGGGCCCGAGGTGGGTCTCGGCGCGGCAACGGAGTGGGAACAGGGGCGTTCCGGGTCGTTCTCGCCGTCCAGCAACTACTGGCCGGGCGCGGACGTGCCGGATGAGATGGACACCAGCGCGCCGCCCAGACTCATCCATAACTTCTCGCCCGGAGAATACACGCCGGACGATGCGTTTGCCGAAGAGATTCTGATTAACAAGTGGAACAACAGGTTCGACATCACGGTAACCCGGAAGGTTCACAACTGGGCTCACCAGATGTTCGACGATTTCGTTATTGTGGAATATACGCTGGAAAATATCGGCAGCACCCGCCACAACGAGGTGTACCTGCCGCTGGTGGCCACCTGGAAAATCAACGAGACGGCGGACAACAACCAGGGCGGCGGCCGATGGTGGCGGTGGTTGGACCAATCTCTCGACGATCACTTTCGCTACACCGAGGCCGGCAACTACGTGGACGGCGGTCCCGGCGGCCCGGTGTCCATCAGCGCGGCTCGGGCGCAGGGGCTCAAGCTGAGCTATCAGTTCGACGGCGACAGCCCGTTCAGGGCCTGGGAAGATACCGGCGACCCGTGGATCAAGGACATCGAAACCTCCGACCTGAAGGAGATGGCCTTCCCCGACGGCAAACTGTCTTCGCATTCCTTCGTGGGCTTGGCGCCGATCGCCTTCGCTGACAACCCGGCCGACACGAGGCACGCATTCAATATGCACGACGCGGGTCAGTACGTGCAGCCCGAAGGGGACCAGCCGGTCTACCAGGGCTGGTGGAACGTACGCACCACCGCCGACTACGACGAGCCCGTCCTCGAGGGAGAGACCCCTGCGGAGGCGTTCGCCAAGTTGACCGCAACGTCCGCCCAGGACAACCCCACCGATGTCGGCGGTTTCACCAACGCACAGGTGTACGGTCCCTGGGCGCTCGGACCTGGCGACAAGGCCAAGGTCGTTGTGGCGTTTGTGGCCGGCTCCGGCGCAGAGTACGGCGGGCCGGGTAAGAGTCCCATGGACATCTGGCAGTGGTCGCTCACGGCGGACAAGGCCAGCTTTCTGCAGGGCGAGCAGGCGATTGTAGAGCATCTGGAGCACGCGATATTCGCCTATCAGAGCGGTTTTGATATCCCGGATGGTCCTCCCGACATCGACGTCTACGCGAAGAGCGACCAGAATGCGAAGGTGAAGCTGTTCTGGGCGGCCGAAGCCCAGGGCGCCATCCATCCCGATTACAACGCTGCCGACGTCGCAGGGTTCCGCATCTATCGCGGGCTTCGGGGGACTCTGACGGCGACGGGGCCGTTCAACCTTGTCGCCGACCTGCCCGTGGGTGGACCGCTGCCTGCGGGCGTCACGTACGACGCCGGCGCGGATTGGCCCGTGGCCGCCGCGGAAGACGACGACATCTCGGCTGAGAGCTTGGCCATTCAGGCCAGCCAGGGGCGGCGGGCCGGCCGGGCGGGAATGTACGGCTGGTCCGACGCGAGTTCCAATGCCGGATTTTTCTATTACTACAGCGTTCGGGCCTACCAGCAGCCGCACGACGACTGGGTGAATAACGACGGCACCAAGACCTTTGCGGATCTTCCGCCCAGGGCGCGGAAATTCCTCCAGAATGGGCAGGAGGGGCCGTTTTCGAACTTCCTGCAGGTGAACCGGGGGTCCCCGCAGTTGCCGTTTGTAGCGGCCGCGGACGCGTTGGAACGCGATATCGTGGTGGTCCCGAACCCTTACATGGCCAACGGGACCAACGAGTACGGCGGCGGTCTGAGTATCCGGTTTGTAAACGTGCCTTCCAACTCGTACATTTATATCTTCAATACCGCCGGGCAGCTGATCCAAGTGCTGCGTCAGAAGGGCATAAGAAACAGTGAGACCAGATGGAACGGCCGGCCTTATTCGACCATCCGGGCGATTGTCGGCCCGGGAATCTATTTCTATGCCGTGCACGGAGTGGAAGGTTCGGCAGGCGCCGGTAAGATCAAGACCGGCACGTTTGTGGTGATCCGCTAACGAACCTCGCGACGTTTAAGGAGAATCGCTATGAAAAAAGGATGGATCATCTTGGGGTTGGTCCTCGTGACCGTCGCTCTCCTTTCCGTGAAGCCGGCGTTGGCGGTTGAGCAGCCGGCGCCCGGTGCCGAGACGCGCAAAGGGGCGTTGATCGATCCGAAGATGGAGAACGTAGACAAGGCCTGGGGCCTGTGGGCTGAACGGGTTGGGCTCTCGGAATTCCCCTTCCTCAAGATCGGCCAGGGAGCCCGCGCCGAGGCCATGGGCGGTGCTTATACGGCCATGGCGGATGACATTTCGGCCGCCTTCTGGAACGCCTCCGGCCTGGGGCACATCGAAAACGTGGCCTATACACTGAACTATACCCGCTGGCTGGCCAATTCCTCGCTGGTTTCCGGCGCGCTGGCATTCAATGCCGGGTTCGGGGTCATCGGATTTACAGTGACCAGTTTTACGGCGGAAGAATTCGATGTCACCACGCCGTCGGCGCCTTGGGGTACGGGCACCAAGGCGCAGGTGGGCGATATTGCCGTTGGCGCGGTTTTTGCGAAAAAGATGACCGATAAATTTATGCTGGGCGGTCAGATCCGCTGGATGCAGGAAGATCTCTACCTGGAGAAGGTGTCCACCATCGACTACAACATCGGCACCCACTTTTACACCGGATATCGCAGCAGCCGGATTGCCATGAGTTTCCGGAACCTGGGTCCGAATGTGAAGGTGACCGAGGGCGGTTTCACGGCCGCCATGCCCACCACGTACTCCCTTGGCGGAGCGATGGAGATATTCGGTCAGAAGGGCGATCCGGGCTTCTTCACGTTTTCGCTCGAGCACGAGTTCGTTACCGACTTCCGGCCGATTACCCGCGTGGGCGGGGAACTCTGGCTGGAAAACACGTTGGCGCTTCGCGCGGGTTACCGGACGCATTCGGCTCTCGAAAGCTGGAGCGTCGGGGCGGGTCTCAAGCACGAATTGGCTGGCGGTCAGTTGATCACGGTGGATCTCTCCTACCACAACCCTGATCTGGGTATTTTCGAACCGCCCCTGCGTCTGTCCGTGGGCGGCACGTTCTAAGGGTGGGAATCGCTGCAAATCCGGGGGGCGATCCGCAGGATCGTCCCCCTTTCTTATTGTGCTGAGCGATGTTGCCTGGGCTAGGGAGAAAACGTCGTCGGTACCGGAAAGCCTGAGAATTGGCATCGTGGTTTCAATCAGCAGCACTGGGCTTGCCGAAGCGCCCGCGTTTCGCCAGCCGTTCCGGTGCCTTTCGACAATCCTTCGACACACTCAGGTAGCGGCTCAGGTCAAGGCTAACGGGACACAGGCTCGGGGTCCCGTCCTGTGTGCCGGGTATGGATCCTGTTCACGGCTCAATGACGTTCGTTGCGTTCGTTGCGTCCGTTGGCATCGTATGAACGGTTCGGACGGCGGTTGGCGAATTTTCTGCAACCATTTCTGCCTATGAGCATCCAAATGTTATTGGAAAGAGAACGACGTTTCCCGCTGCTGCGCCTCTGAGAAGACGGGTGCGGTCAAACGTATTGGGGTCAATTCGTAATGAGGACGATGACAATGCACCGGATTCGAACACGCAGGATGGTTCTCTGGCTCGCGGGATTGACCCTTCTGCTGATGGGAAATCACCCTGTCCGAGCCGGACAAGGAGCGCCGGACCCGGCCGTGGACTCAACGGCTGTCTCTGAAACTGACTGGGAGGTGCAGCGTGCCGTGCGGGTGTACTGGCCGCAATTGGTGGGGGATCCGGCTGGTCACAATACTCGGATCGGGTACGCCCGGTTGCTGAAGGCGGATCTGAAGGCTGCCAGGGAGGCGTTCCAGTCGGCCCTTTCGCAGAACGACGATTTTTCGGCGGCGCATTTCGGCATGGCGCTGGCGTCCTATCGGTCTGGGACGGCCGAGGGAGAAAAAGGGAGATTTTCCGAGCAGACGATCTACCATGCGTCGCGGGCAGCCGCGCTTGCGCCTGACTTCGAATTGGTCCACCGGCTTCTGGGGCGGTTATATTCCGATATAGAGGACTACGGCAGGTCGGTCGACACGTACGTCCGTTCCCTATCGGTGGATCCGACCCGAGATCCGGCGGTACTCCGTGCAGTGGTCACTGCATATGTTCGGACGGGGGTTCTTGGGGAATTACCCTCGCAGGCGCTGGATTCCCTGGAGGTGGCAACGGACGAAGCGTTGTTGTTGCCGGTGGTGGCGCAGGCCTGTGCGAGCCGGATGGCACTGGACCTGGCAATGCAATATTACGGCCGTGGATTTTCAAAGATGCCGCCGGAGGAACGCCAGTTGTATCAGGACGTGAGTCTGATCGCATCCAGGGAAGAACTCCTCGCTTACCGGGCGACGGCGCATGATCCGGCGGCGCGGCGGGAGTATCTGGTAAGGTTCTGGTCGGTGAGGGACCCGGATCTGATGACTGCGGTGAATGAACGCAAGCTGGAGCACTATCGCCGGGTGTGGTATTCCAGGACTGGTTTCTCTGAGATGGCCCACCCGTGGGACCGGCGGGGAGAGGTCTATATGCGGTACGGCGCTCCGGATTACCGGTCGTCGTCAGCCAGCGCGGCGCCGCCGATGCCGGTTTCCGTGGAGCGAATCAAGGAACGTGTCGCGTACGATATTTACGGTCCCCTGGGCATGGCCGAGGTGGGCCAGGGACCGGTATTCCCGATTCGCAGGATGCACGAGGTGGGACTGGATTTCCCCTTTGAAATGCCGCCGGGAACCGATCGGGGCGCGGCGCCGGACCCCATGGAGGTAGAATTGGGGGCGCCCGCGCTGATCGACGAACCGCTGGCGCCGGCCGATATGTCGGCGCTGGACGGAGACAACTACGAGGTGACGCTGTCGCCGAACCGGACGCAGGCGGCGGGTGGGGATTTCATGTCCTTCATAAAGTGGGAATCCTGGGTGTATACCGGCGTCGCCGGGGGAATCGAGGTGGTGTTTACCAACGAGTGGGGTGGCGGGAAGTTTGATTTTGCGCCCGTGCCCGCGGCGGATTTCGACGAGGGCGCGTTGCGACGGACAAGCCGGTTCGTGAAATTCTCGCCGGCAATGGTGATGAACAGGAGCATCCGGCAGATGCCCGAGCACTATCTGCCGGGCGGCCGCGAGGCATTTCTGGATTTTTACTACGATCGGGCGACGTTTCGAGGATCCAATGGCAAGACGCGGGTGGAGGTCTATTACGGTATTCCGCCGCGAAGTCTGAGAGAGTCGGAATCAGAAGAGCAACCCGTGGTCCAGATGGGGTGCGCGATCGCCCTGTTCGATACGGAAACCGGCCAGACGCTGCAGGATAGTGAGGAACTGGTATTGCGCACGTCGAAGGAACTATATACGGGGAAAGGAACCTTTATTCCGAATCAGCTTGCGCTGGACGCGAGCCCGGGCACGTACGATCTGCGCGTTCAGGTCAAGGATCTGGTTTCCGGCCATTCGGGCATTTACAAAGAACGTCTCGAGGTGGAGGACTATTCCCGCGATACGTTGAAGTTGAGCGGCCTGGAATTGGGGTTTCAGGTCTCGACGGAGGGCGGCCTGGAGAAATACGCCAAGGGGGGCGGTATCTGGGTGATTCCGATGACGACCAAGACCTATCGGATGAACCAGCACCCGTTCGTGTATTACGAAGCCTACGGGTTGAAGCCGGACACGTTCGATCAGAGCCGGTTTACGTTGCATTATACAATCCACTCGATGCCGGAGAAGGGCGGTACGTTCGGACGTCTCTGGGCGGGCGCGGGCGCGCTCTTCCGCAGGGGCGAACGCAACCCCGAGGTGTCGGTATCCACGGAGCAGGTCCGGGAGGAAACGGATCTGCAGGAATATTTCGAGATGGATCTCGGGAACGCCAAATCCGGCGTGAACCGGCTGACGGTTCGCATCGTGGATCAGAACGGCAACGCGGAGGCGGAGAAGGAGGTCTTGTTCCGGTTGGAACGGTAAGGACGGGAATCGTGGATTGGGATGGAGGAGGATAGGGCGGCGCACCATTTAGAAATCCAGGAGTCGAGAGTCAGGATTTGGAAGAAAACCCGGTTTTCCTTCCGGATTCTGATTTCCAGCTTCTGGATTCTTCTTTTGTTGGAGCGAAAATGGAGAAGCTTGCGATACATGGAGGCCCGAAGGTCCGAACCAGCCCGTTTCCCGAAAGGGCGCCGTTCGGGCAGCGGGAAGAGGAATTGTTGATCGCAGCGGTACGCAGCCAGAATCTATTCGGCAAGAGCGGACGGTTCGTGAAGGAATTCGAAAAGGGCTTTGCCGACTTCTACGGCGTCAGGTACGCGCAGAGTTCCACCGGCGGATCGGCGGCCATCCACCTTGCCGTGGGGGCCGTGAACCCGGAACCGGGCGATGAGATCATCACCGCGCCCGTTACCGATCCGGGCAGCGTGATGCCTATCCTGCAGCAGAACGCCGTGCCGGTCTTTGCCGACGTGGATCCGAGGACATTGAACATGACGCCCGGGTCTATCGGGGCGGCCATTACGGACCGGACCCGGGCGATTATTCTGGTGCATCTGTTCGGCAGGCCATGCGACGTGGACGCGGTTGTGGATATTGCGGATCGATACAATCTTATCCTGATCGAGGATTGCAGCCAGGCCCATGCCACCAGATTCAGGGGTCGGTACGTGGGGACGTTCGGACATATCGGTTGTTTCAGCCTGCAGCAGTCCAAACACATGACGACGGGCGACGGCGGGATGACCGTTACCAACGACGAGGAGACGTTTGTTCGCCTGAAACTGTTTTCGGATAAGGGTTGGGACTACCGATACATGGGAGAGCGGGACCACGGCTTCCTGGCGCCGACGTACCGCATGACAGAGATGCAGGGGGCCGTGGGTCTGGCGCAGTTGGAAAAGGTGCGGGTCGTCGTTGAGCGGCGGATCCACCTGGGGCGGCTGTTGTGTGAGTTGATTGCGGATGCGCCGGGAATCGAACCCGTGCCCGGGGAGGCGGATCGGGAGGTGTCGTGGTGGAATTTCATATTTCATGTGACGGGTCACGATCCCGATCGGTTCTGCAAGGCGGTGTCCGCCGAGGGGGTCGCGGTAGGAGCGCACTATATTGGTGACCCGATATTCATGCGCGGGAAATACCTGACCGGGAAGATCACCTACGGAAATAGCGGATGCCCATTCACCTGCGGGGTGACGGACCGCGAGTACCACTATGGACCCGATACAACCCCTCAGGCCGTAGCTGGTTTGCGGACGGTCGCGGTACGAGGGATCCATGAACACATGGAAGAGTCGGACATCCGTGACATCGCGGCCGCAATTAACAAGGTCGCAGCCGGTTTGTAATAGTCCTACGGGACAAACCCTGACGCTGTCCGTCTACCGTAGACGTTGGACACCGCGGCCTACGGCCGAAATGGCGGTCCGCAATTCCCATGGAGGAAACGGATGATTGAAGGAACGGAAATCCTCACGTCCAGAGGCGCCGTCGCGGCCGGCCCCGAAGAAGCGGCCAGGGTGGGGGCGCGGATATTCGAGCAGGGTGGAAACGCGATGGACGCGGCGGCGGCGACCAGTATGGCCTGCTGTATGCTGCAGCCGCAGTCCACGGGCGTGATGGGGTACGTGCTGTGCGCACTGGTGCTGGACGGTCGCTCCGGGAAAGTATGGTCTCTGGATGGCAACTCCATCGCGCCCGCGTCGGCGAGTGAGACGATGTACGATTTGATGCCGATGCAGGACGGGCCGAAGGGAATCAACGAGAACGAATTTCTCTGTTCCGTACGGACAACGCCAATGTGCACGGACCGCGGGCGGTGGGTCCGCCCGGAATGATGGCCGGGATGGGGGTATTGTGGGAGCGCTGGGGCCGGTTGAAGTGGTCGGATATCGTGGCGCCGGCCCTGACGTTGCTGGAGAATGGATTTCCTTTTGGCTCCACCGCGGGCGCGATTCGGAACCTGGAGGCGGTCATTCGCCGGTTTGAGGCAACGGAGAAGCATTTGATGCCGGAAGGGCGTTTGCCCGCACCGGACGACGTCTGGCACAGGCGGGACATGGAGAAGTCGTTGACGCGTGCGTGTGAGGCGGGGTGGCGGGACTTCTACGATGGGGAGATCGGGCGGAAGATCGCGGATCACGTCAGCCTTACGGGGGGCGCGCTTACCAGGGAGGATATGGCGCGCTATGAGCCGCGTGTGACGGCGCCTTACGAGACCACGTACGTCTAATGCGGCGATATTGCCGAACGGTGGGCTGACGGCCCTCCAGGTCCTGAATATGCTGGAATGCTTCGAGCCAGTGCCGGAAAATACGGTGACGTACTGGCACCGGCTGGCCGAAGTACTAAAATTGGCCTGGCGCGATCGCCTGCTGTATCTGGGTGATCCGGATCACGTGGATGTTCAGGTCCAGCGGCTCTTGAGCAAAGACTACGCGGCAGGACGCGTGGAGTCGGTGCGGCAGTTTCCGGATTGCGTAGACCAACGGTCCCCGAAGCCCGAGGGGGATTCGACAGCCGGAACGCTCCATGTTTCCGCGGCGGACGTGGAAGGCAACGTGGCTTCAGTGACGATTTCGCAGGGCGGCGCATTCGGCTCCGTGGTCACGGTGCCCGGTACGGGGTTGATTCTGGGGCACGGGATGTGCCGGCTGGATCCGCGGCCCGGACGCAAGAATTCAGTGGCGCCGGGAAAACGGCCGCTGAACAATACGGCCCCGCTGATGATCCGCCTGCCGGACCGCGACGTCGCGGCGGGGTTGCCCGGAGGGCGCCGGCTTGTGAGTGTAAATGCGCGGTTCGCGCAGAAAATCGTGGATTTCGGCGCAACTTCCTGGGAGGCGGTGTCCGGCCCCCGGATGCACGTCCAGATGGAGGAGCCCCTGATGGTGACGAGATCTCTCGCCGAGTCCATTCGGGATGGTCTGCTTGAGATGGGGCACGAATTGGATGTGGTCGGGGGGGTGGCGGGAGGCGCGCATTGCGCGGAATTTCTGAAGTCGGCGGGAAAGGTGCGGGCGGGCGGAAACACGTGGGCGGCTGGCGTTTAGTCGGGTCGTGCAAGGGTGCATCCTGCAGCGGTCACGACGGCCGGATTTGATGTACTGATTGTGAAATTACCTCGAATGGCATAGACCTCCCCCCGGGTTACCTCAATCTCGATGTGCACGGGCTCTACCCCGAGGGCCTCGATAGAAGGATCACCCGCCCATTTCGGTCGGCATTGCTGGAGTTGGCTGTAAGTCTTATATTTGTGATAAGCCGGTGTTGGCGGGCGGGGATGGACCCCGGGATGGCGTGTTCGCTCGTGTGGGAACGTTAAAACGGAAGGACGTGCGTAGTGGCCGAGGCTTCGAATGTTGTTCCGACCACAGATTCCGTGTCGCAGACTCACAGGCAGGCGGTGACGCTACGTAGCGTTTTCATGGCCGGGGGTCTGGCGGTCGGTGTGAATCTCGTGGTGAATTACGTGGAGTACGTTGTCCATGCGTCGCGATTGACGTTGAGTCATTTTCCAATGGGTACTCTGTTGCTCTACCTCCTGCTTGCCCTGGGACTGAATCCGCTGTGCCGGTTACTCGCGCGTCGATTTGCGCTATCGTCAACAGAACTGCTGGTGGTGCTGGCGGGCGGTCTCGTCGGCGGCGCCATTCCTTCGGTGGGTCTGACAGGGTATTTCCTGGGGGCAATTGCTGCGCCGTTCTATTTTGCGACGCCGGAGAATCAATGGGGAGAGTTCTTCCATCCCTATATTCCGCATTGGCTGGCACCAAGGAACACAAACGGCACATTGAATTATCTGTTCGAAGGATTGCCACCTGGCGACTCCATTCCCTGGAACGTCTGGTTCGTGCCGGTGGTTTGCTGGATGGGGCTGATTACCGCGCTGTTTTTTGGTTCGGTCTGCCTGGCGGTGATTTTGCGCAAGCAGTGGGTGGAGAGTGAACGTCTTTCATTTCCGATTTTGCGCCCGCTAACTGACCTTACGGCCCGCACCGAGACATCCGATTTCCCTCGGCTTTTCTGGATCGGATTCGCGGTTGCGTTTGGCATTCTGGCCTGGAATATGATCGATTATTTCGTTCCCGGCTTTCCGCAGATTCCGAATATCCGCTGGGGTCCATGGATCAAGTTCGAACGATATTTCCCGGGATTGTGGACGCGAATCAATATGTTTACGATTTCGTTCTGCTATTTTGCCAATATCGACGTGTTGTTCAGTCTCTGGTTTTTTGATCTGTTGTTCATCATTCGAAGCGGTATTCTGAACCGGCTCGGATATAACGCCAGTTCGTGGGCGCACGCGTCGGAAGATTTCCAGTGGTTGCCCCTGGGCGCCTTTTTTGCAATGGTGGGATGGGGACTCTGGACGTCAAGGAACCACTTGAAACTGGTACTTATGAAGGCACTTGGGAGGGCAGCACCGCTGGATGAGAAAGATGAAATGATGTCGTTCAGGACGGCAGTGTTCGGGCTGATTGTGTCCGCACTGTTCGCCGTTTTCTGGTGGTGGCAGGCCGGCATGAGTCTTGGCCTGGCGTTTGCGTTCGTTTTGGCGACTTTCATCCTATATCTGGGCGTATCGCGCATCGTTTCCGACGTCGGTCTGGTATTCATCAGCATGCCTGTAGGGCCGCAACGGTTTGTCACGTCGTTGTTCGGGTCGCAGAATCTGTCCGGGTCCAGTCTGACTACGCTTGCATTCACGAATGGCGTCGCGTCCTACGGAAAGGGTCTGTTCATGCCGTCGGTTATGCACGGCGCCAAACTGGCGGACGTGTGCCCCGCAGACGGGCGGCGGCGTGTACTTGCGGCGGTGTTGTTGGCGTTCGGCGTGGGATGTGTCTTCTCGATCCTGTTCACGTTATACCTTGGTTATACTTACGGGGCCTTTAATTTCAACGACTATCCGTTCACCCGCTATAGCAAGTCAGGCTTTGCCGGCGTGTTGACCCAGATGAACAACCCGGAGCCGCCCGACCGTTTGCAGCTGAGCCTGTTTGGCATCGGCGCCGCGGTGATGTCTTTGTTGACGTTTCTGAAGTATCGGTTTCCGTGGTGGCCCTTCCACCCCGTTGGATTCGCGCTGGCCGGTACGGGGACGTCTGTACGGTATACCGTGTTTTCGGTTTTTCTGGCCTGGGCAATCAAATTCCTCATACTGCGAATTGGAGGGGCAGCGCTCTACCGCCGTTACGTGCCGTTTTTCCTCGGCGTGCTGGTGGGTTATTCCACGGGCGTGGGGGTTTCGTTGGTTGTGGATATGATTTGGTTTCCGGGTGGCGGGCATTCGATTCACGGGTATTGATCCGCAGTGCGGGGGACAACGGGTCGCCCCGAATATTCTCCTCATTCGAAGCCCGGGGAAGGATTCCTTCAGGAGGTAAATCATGGCAACGGTGGTTGAGCGGTCGGTTGCCCGCTCGTGGGAGCTGTACGACCTGGCCCAGACGGTCATCCCGATGGGTACGCAGACACATTCCAAGGCGCCGAGAGAGGCGTTGCGCGGCGTGGAGCCGTGCTACCTGGTTCGCGGTGACGGATGCCGGGTGTGGGATGCCGATGGCAACGAATATATCGATTTCAGAAACGGCCTGGGACCCATAACCCTGGGGTATCGGTTTCCGGCGGTCGATGAGGCCGTCAGAGCGCAACTGGAAAGTGGCATCGTGTTCAGCTATCCCCACCCCCTGGAGGTCGAGGTCGCACAGCGGCTGGTCGACGTGTTGCCGTGCGCGGAGCGGGTTCGATTCCTGAAGACAGGCGGCGAGGCGATGGCGGCCGCGCATCGGCTTTCGAGGGCGTTTACGGAACGGGAACTCGTCCTGACCTGCGGGTATCATGGTTGGGTCAACACGATGGCTCGTAGCGGCGTGCCGGAGGCGACACGGCAAACCTACAGGGCGTTGCCGTGGGGTGACATCGGGCCGTATGCCGAGGCGTTCGAAGCTGCACCGGGTGAGATTGCGGCCGTAAGCGTGGCTTGCGCGTATGCGGAAATTGAACAGGGGCGGTCCTTTCTGAGGGAATTGCGTACGTTAACGAAGCAGCACGGCGCAGTCCTCATATTCGACGAAATCGTTACAGGGTTCCGCCTGCGGCGCGCCGGCGCGCAGGAGTATTTCGAGGTGGTCCCCGACCTGGCGGTGTTCGCCAAGGGCCTGTCGAACGGTGTGCCGCTGTCCTGTTTTGTGGGGAATGCGGCGGTGATGGAGACGGTGAAAGATTGCGTCGTATCTTCCACCTTCGGAGGGGACACGCTCGGGCTGGCCGCGGCACGGGCGGTGCTTGACGTGTATGAACGGGAGGATGTGATCGGCATGCTGTGGAAGCGCGGTGAACAGCTTCACGAAGGCTTTAATGCCCACAGCAGGCGATTAGGCCTGCCGGCGCGCTTCGTGGGAGCGTCTCCCGTCGGGCAACTGGTATTCGATCATCCGGACGCGGGCCGGCTGTTTCTCAGGTTCAACGAGGAAGTGCTGAAGCGGGGGATCATTATCTATTCGGTCTGCTATACCAATTTCTCGCACTCCGAGGCGGATATTGATGAGGCCGTCCGTGCGATGGGCGAGGCGTTGGAGGTGATCGCAAATGAGGGGTTGTTTGAAGGGGGATAACTTTCTTATCTTATAAGACTTCATTTTCGCCACTCCTCATGATGTGTTGTCCGGGCATCTGTAAGGTCTGGAGGACGGTTTGTTAAGAAATTGCGCCTTAATCGTAGCCCTGCTGGGCCTTGCAGCCAGGACGTACGGCGCCCCGGCCGCGGTCTACTCGCCGGATGGGCAGCGGGCAGTCTGGCTGGTACCGGGCGGCAAGCCAAAGGTCCTGTTGACACAGGTATGGCACGGCCGCTCCGATGGGACCATGCCCACGATGGTGGGTATCTATCTGGGTCCGCCCGGAGATGTGGGTTTTCTGCCCGGGAACGGCCTCGTCTATCTGGAACGTGGACTCGATCATGTCGCATATGGCACCACGCCGCTGAGCAGGTTAACGGCCGATACAACCAATCAGCGTCGACTGCCGCTGGTCCGCAACCGGATCTGGCGAATCGATGGCTCGGGGGAGTCTCTGTGGCCGTTGCCGGATGGGATGGATCCCGTCGATATGTCGGTCGCGCCGGACGACGGCCGTCTGGCTGTAACGGATCACCAGGGTTTGTGGATCGTTGATGTACGAGGACGCGCCACGTTGCTTGTGGGCGGACACGTGCAAGGCCCTCTGAGGTGGTCGGCAAATGCGGATGCCGTGGCCGGTTTTCTGGACGGCAAGTTGCATTGTGTGGGAATGGACGGCACTGAAGTGCCCGCCTGGCCGGTTCCGCTCGCGAGACGTAACGGGAGGCAGCCGGTACCTGTTGGGGAGACGGAGATCGATGCGGCTATGCTGAAGGTTCACCAGGCGCTGAACTGGTGGGTACGGGGCCATCACGCCATGCACAGGGGTGAGTACCGCAGCGCTCGGGATGCCTACAGGGAATCCGTCGGCGGCTTTAAGGATATACGTAAAAAGTATACCGCAGTGGGTCTGTCCCGGGGAAGCTGCCAGGGATATGTAGACGCGATACGAACCCGTATCATCAACGACGAGGTCCTGGAGGAAGCTGTATGTGTGGAACGCCTGCTCGTCCTGGGAGACTTGATTTCAGAATTCAACTCCGTGCGCGACCACGGTATACCCCTGAACCTGGGCGCACTTCTGACATGGGCATCGGACGAGTTGGCACAGCGGCAGGAGGAAGGGACTGCGAGAGAGCAGGAGATGGGGCTGCTTCGACGCCTTTTCCACTGTCCGGCAACGGACGAGCCGCATATGCCCGAAATAGGGTACTATTTTCATCCAAATGTACTCCCCGGGGATCCCGTGTTGAGTTGCTATTGGCATCGGGGCCGGTTGCAGCAACTGATGGGTGGACCCGGCGGCTACGACGTGCGGTCGCGGGACATGTCCACCGCCCAGATAGATTCTCTTTTCGGCATGGGCGTGGCCCGGCTGGAGAGCAAAGACGTGAAGGGGGCGATATTTCCGCTCCGCGTGGTCGCGCATCAACGTTCTGGAGATAAAGACGCACACCTGAAGCTGGGGTATGCGTTTTTGGAGGATAAATACTACAGGGGCGCAAGATGGGCATTCAAGAAGGCGGCCGCGCTGACAGGGAAGGACCCCGAGCCTTATTACGGTCTGGGCCTCGTGTTGATGGAACTCCACAACGAACGCTACCAGGCGATTACCTATTTCAGGAAGGCGCTTATCCGGGATCGGGATTTCGTGGATGCCCGGTATAAAATTGCCCTCGTGCGATACATGCTGAACGAGCACGACGTAAAGCCGGAGTTGGACCGGGTGCTGAAGACGGATCCGGAGTACGCGGATGCCTATTTATTGATGGGCGATTGGTATGCCAATTTCATGGAGGACTACGAGGAAGCCATTGTCTGGTACACCCGGTACCTCGCGATGCGGCCGGCCGATCAGAAAGTGGGCAGGCGGCTGGGGCACGCGTATCTGAAGGTGAAGGATTACGATCGGATTTTGGACAAGATTCAGTCGTTTACACGGGATTATCCGGATGCAATCGAGCTGATGCCGATCGTGGCTCAGGCCTGTGTGAAGCGCGACAAGTACGATATGGCGATGGGGTTTTTCTCAACCTACATCTCCCGTCTGGAGCAGGAGCAGCAGTCGCTCTATTTTGACATTGGACTGATTGCGTCGCCCGAGGAAATGGCCGAATACGAACAGACGTCGAGCGCGGTACGGAAGACGTTTCTGGAACGGTTCTGGAACGTACGCGATCCGGATATTGGCACGCCGGTAAACGAACGGCTGCTGGAACACTACCGTCGAGTCTGGTATGCCCAGATGCAGTTCTCCGAAGGCAAGGATCCGTGGGACCGGCGCGGAGAGGTGTACATACGGTTTGGAGAGCCCGACCACGTGACCAGTTCGCACAACTTTAATGCGAGGCAGGATCTTTCCGTGTTGCGCGTAAAGGAGCGGCTCGCGACCCAGCTCTACGGAACGCAGGCGATCGGTGCCTCCTTTATGGGGCCTGTGTTCCCCGTTCGCAACTTTTCGCTGCAGCGGGATATTCTGGGTTTTGAGAGCACTGAATCGGATTTCGGAATTGAGGGTGAGCGCGACGCGTTTACCGGGGGAGACCCTGACGGATCCGATTCGAATCTGAGGCAGATGACAACAACGGAAGGAAGCCGGGATGGCGGTTCCTCCACGGATCGAAACAATCCGGAAGGTCCAAGCGCTGGAAGAACGATCGGCGCGGGAGGAGATATCGGACAGAGTGAACAGGCAAGCCTGGTTTCTGGCTTCGCGCCGTCCCGCATCAGCACGGACATTTTCGCGGGTTCGGGTTTCAATCCGGTACTTGCCGCCGGGGCGGATCTGGGGTCCACGCCTTGGGAGTCCTGGGTCTATCTGAACATCGACGGGGGCATCGAAATTTCGTTTACCGACGAGTTCAACTCCAGGGTTTTTGATTTTGCGCCGGTTCCGAATGCACCTGACTTGAACGTCGAGCAGATAACGCGGTTTCGTCGTTTTTCACCCGAAAGGGTCTTCCATCAGGCGGTTGCTCTAGCCCCGGACTTCTACGCGCCGGAATACCGCCAGACCCCCTTCGATTTTCACTACACGTTGGCCGACTTCAAAGGATCTGATGGAACGAGCCTGCTGGAGATCTACTACGGGATTCCGTGCGTGGTGACAAACTACCTGCCCGGACACAACGTCACACAGGTAGCGGTCCGGCGGCATCTGGCGCTGCTCTCGTCCCATTCGGGCAAGGTCTACCGGAAGACGGCCGAGATGTTTTACAAACGGCCAGGCAATCGTACGGGCCCGGACGTGGTCCTGCCGGACGTGGTCAGGCTGGAAGTGCCTCCGGGCGTCTACAGGCTGGAGGTGAAGGCGCGTGACCGCATGACGGGACGATTGGGAATCTACCGTCAGCAGGTGGTCGTGGAGTCTTACCATAAAGACGGTCTTCGTGTAAGCGACCTGGAGTTGGCCTTTAACGTAGGCGAGGCCGCCGCCAATCCTGGCAAGTTCGGAAAACACGGGTTGAACGTGGTACCGATGCCCTCTCGAACCTATGGGACGGGTCAGAACGTGTTTGTGTATTACGAGATCTACAACCTGAAAAAGGACGATTTCGGACAGACCCAGTACAGGGTGGAGTACACGATGGGACCGAAGTCAGGTGGCGTGCTTTCGAGGTTGGCGCAAACGCTCAGGGGACGGTCGAACAAGAGGGAGGTTGCCGTCGGGTATGAGCAACTTGGCTTCCAGAATTCGGAAGTGGCGTATACGGAACTGGAACTGGGAGAGGCGCGATCGGGACGACACTACCTGACGGTGGAGGTAACGGATTTGAACAGCGGAAAGTCCTTTTTGAAGGAGACCACGTTTGTGGTGTCAAAATGAGCCGATTCGACAACCCGTCTGTAAAGCGCTGATGGTTGCCGCTCGTAGATTCACCAGGATCGCCCGATGTACGACTTTCGGCAATCCGAGCCGGATAAGGCGGGCGAAATACTCTCGATCTAAACGAAGGGATGGCGTGGTTCGCGGATCGACGCGACAAGATTGCGCACTGTCGACTGACGTCAAAACAAGACCCCACGGAGGTCGTCTATTGTACGGAAAAAAACGCCGGTGAAGGAGAATTCGCACATGGCGCAGGTGCTTTTGGGTTTTGCCCTGTACGTTATCCTCGCGCTGAGTCCGATGCTTGCGTGGGCCGGCAGGGTCACCATTGAGGACGTGGACTTTGACGGCAATGGAATCATCGATCTGACCGATTTTGTCCTTTTTGCCAGGGCTTATCAGACCGAAGACGCGATATACGATCTGGACGGCAGCCGCACGGTCGACGAACCCGACTTTGAGATTTTCGCATCTTTCTTCGGACAGAAAGTGGTCGACGGGCCGGTGGCGCCGATACTCAAGCATGAACTCATTGACGTTCCGGCCGGAGATTTCATAATGGGCACCAACAGAGGGCTGGTGCCCGACGGGCCGGAGCATGTGGTCTATGTCGACGCGTTCCGGATCGATAAGTACGAGGTGGACAACGTCCAGTTTATCGCTTTCCTGAACGACAGGAACCGGGGCACCAAAACGGTGGGTCGTACGGCGCCTTGGCAAACGGACGAGGATATCGCATATCAGAATGCGGCGAATCGGAACCTGGACGCGGAAGACAATGTGCTCTACAATCTGGGTTTCAGTGAGGCCGATATCCGGATTTCAATAGACGTACTGGCCGGGCTCGAAGGGGACGATGATGAGGGCAGCGAAGACCTGGGGCGTACCATCAAAGATGAGTATGTACTGAAGGCATTTTATCTCGCCAACCGGGCGGTGACGAATGTGACCTGGTTTGGCGCCAGGGCCTACTGCGAATGGCGCGGCTTGCGCCTGCCCACCGAAGCCGAGTGGGAAAAGGCCGCCCGTGGCACAGACGGGCGGCCCTACCCCTGGGGAACCGCGACACCCACGCCTGAACATGCGAATATAGGCGATCTTGTGGGTCGTACTGTGGACGTCGGCAGCTATCCGAAGGGCGTTAGCCCCTATGGAACGCACGATATGTCCGGGAATGCCTGGGAGTGGTGTAAGGACTGGTTCAGCCCGATCTATTACGAGGATTCGCCGAGAGAAAATCCCAAAGGTCCGGAAACCGGATTGAACCGGGTGTTGCGGGGCGGCTCGTGGAGATTTCGGGACCTGGCCGATACAACCACCCGGTGGTTCGACGCGCCTTTTTTGACGGACGACAAGGTCGGATTTCGGTGTGCAAGTGACTTCTGACGGTTGCGGTGTCCGGCCGCAGCTTGCTGTTCGTTACGTTTGTGACGAGAGGAGGCATCCGGCTTGAATAGGCCGGTAACAGGGGACAAGGTGTGAGGGGAAGCGCAGATGCGACCTGATGCGATTAATTTTCGGCGGGCCGGTTTCCGGTTTGTTGTTGGCTTGCTGGCCTGTTTTCTGGCGGCGTGTGGTGACGACAACCCGATCGAATCGGACGACGACGAACCCATTGCGCCGCCGTCGCTCTGTTCGGACACGCCCGGGACGATCTGCACCTGGGCGGGAACCGGCGATGCGGGTTGGGACGGAGACGGCAACGTGCTGTTGCTGTCCACGTTCTACTGGCCGGTGGATGTGATGGTTACGCCCGAGGGCCGGGTTTATGTCCTGGATTGGAACAACCATCGCGTGCGCCGGGCAGCCATAGGCGATAGCACGCTGGAGACGGCGGTCGGAAGCGGGTTTTTGGGCGACGGGTCAGTTGGCCAGTCCGAACGGATCCCTCCGGGCGCGCCGGGGAAGTCAGTCAATCTCAGCCATCCTGCCCATCTTGTCCAGCTTTCGGGCGGTACGCTTCTACTGACAACGTGGCGGAACCACAAGCTGAGGCTCTTCGATCCTGTAAGCAGCAGAGTCAGGGTATTCATGGGGGACACACCGGGATTTGCAGGCGACGGCGGTCCGGCGGAAGACGCGCTTCTGAACCGGCCTATGCAGACTGCGCTCGGGCCGGACAATTCACTTTATGTCCTGGATCAGCAGAATCTGAGGGTGCGAAAGATCGATCCCAATGGCGTCATTACCACGGTGGTGGGAACGGGCACGGCCGGATTCAGTGGCGAGGGCGGTCCTCCCCATATGGCGCAATTGAACTTGCCGACAGGGAACAACCCCCCGCCGGCGGGTGGATTGGCCCTGGGGCCGGATGCCAAGCTTTATATTTCCGATACGCTCAATCAGAGGATTCGACGCGTGGATTTCGACAGGGATCGGATCGACACCGTGGCGGGTACGGGAGCCGCGGGATTCAGTGGTGACGGCGGTCCTGCCATACACGCGATGTTGAACAACCCGCGTGATCTCCAGTTCGGCCCGGACGGGCGGTTGTACATCGCAGATGAAATGAACCATCGCATCCGGGTAGTCGATCTGGCTTCAGGGTCGATTGCGACGGTGGCGGGAAACGGTCAGCCGGGGTTCAGCGGCGACGGCGGACCCGCCACGTCGGCCGCCTTGAACCGGCCGGCGGGAGTCGCGTTTGATGAGGCAAACGGGTTCCTCTATATTGCGGATACGTTCAACCATCGTATCCGGCTCGTGACGCTCTCGAGTACGGGCACTCCATGACAAAGTGGTACGTCGTAAATAGACCGGTCCCGATCGGAGGACCGGGAGGCGAAAGGGCCTGCCTTGCCTGACCAGCCCAATTTTCTGGTGATTATGTCGGACCAGCACAACCGGAGTTATATGGGTTGCGCCGGGGATCGAATTGTCCGTACGCCGCACCTCGACGCCCTGGCGGAACGCGGTGTGCTGTTCGAGAATACCTATTGTGGATCGCCGCTCTGCGTGCCTTCGCGCATGACTTTTCTTACGGGTCGGCATTCCTCCGACATCGAGGTGTGGTCCAATGCCTGTTTACTGAGGTCGGATATTCCCACTTTCGCACACGGTCTCGGGTTGGCGGGATATGAGACGGTGTTGGGCGGCAGGATGCACTTTGTAGGGGCGGACCAGCGGCACGGCTTCGAACAGCGCATCATGGGAGACGTGTCGGGACCGTTTCCGGGCGGTCCGGGTCCCGATCTGGGGCATATTCCAACGGGGACGACCGGCCAATCCCGTCGGTCGGTCGAAATTTCCGGACCGGGGCGTACGTCCTACCAGGCTTACGACGTGGCGGTGACGGAGGCGTGTTGTGAGTTTCTCGCGAGCCGTGACCGGTCTGGCGCTGAGCGACCCTTTTGCCTTTTAGCGGGCTATGTGCTGCCGCATTGCCCCTTCATCTGTCCCAGAGACTTATACGAAGAATATTACCATCGGGTGGAAATTCCTACGGTACCGGAGGGGTACCTGGATCGGCTGCATCCGGCGATTCGGCTTTGGCGCGAGAAGCGCGGGGTAAACGGGTTGAGCGAAGACGCCGTGCGCCGCGCGCGCGCGGCCTACTACGGACTTGTCACGTTTATGGATGGTCTCATCGGTCAGTTGGTGGAGACATTGGCGTCAACGTCGTTCGGGGAAAACACCGTGGTGATATATCTCTCGGATCACGGGGAGATGGCCGGCGAACACGGGATGTGGTGGAAGAGCAGCTTCTACGACGGGTCCGCCGGCGTGCCCATGATTGCGTCGTTTCCGGGGCGATTCGGAGAAGGGCGGCGTGTGGATGCGGTGACAAGCCTGCTGGATGTGGGGCCTACGTTAATCGACCTGGCAGGCGGAGATCCCTTGCCGGAGGTCGCCGGCCGGAGCCTGAGACGTTTTCTGGAAGGCGATGGACAGGGTGCGGACGGGTCGAATGAGATTTTCTCGGAGAATTACAGCGGCGCCGACGAGCCCCCGGGTCGGATGATCCGTCGGGGCCCTTGGAAACTGAATTATTACCGCGGTTTCGATGAACCGCAGTTGTTCAATCTGGATGAAGACCCCTTTGAAATCGATGACCGGGCACGGGACCCGGGTTGCGCGGCGGTGAAGGCGGCGCTCCTGGAGCGGGTCCGGGATGGCTGGGATGAGGGAACGATTGGGCCGCGACTGCAACGCCGGACGGAGGGGAGGCGCGTTTTGCGGGAGTGGGCCGGCGCCGTGGAACACGATCTGGCGGATTTCTGGAGGGCGCCTCCGGGTTGTAACGTATTTCCGGAAGAATGAGCCGCGGGAGATTCGCGCGGAACGGGAGGTCGGATGCGCAGGCCCTGCTCGGAGGCTGTTTCGAATGCATGCAGCGTACCCGAACAGGGCGAATTCCTGCCGGTAGTTGCGCCGGCGATTCCCGCGGTCATATGGCTCGGATTCTGAAACGGCCTCTCAGTCTTCCATTACGGGTAGGACGACATATGACGGCCGGTCGGCGTCGTGGAAGACGGTATTGACGGCAGTCTTTCCGACGGCTTCTTCTCCAAATGGACCTCCCGTATTCAGATTCCGGTCGTACCGGGGGAAATCGCTGCTGGTGACTTCGATACGCAGGCGGTGACCTGCCAGGAACACCTGGGCGGTGGCCGACATGTCTATTTCAAACCTGTAGATCCTGCCCGGCGTCATCAGTTCGGCGCGCTGCAGGGAGTTTCGGAATCGCGCCCTCAGGATGCCGTCGCAGACGGGCATGGAACGGCCGTCCGGCCAGACGTCGCATAGTCTGACCACCCAGTCCGTATCGGGGGCTGAAGACAGGCAGTGAAGGATGGCCTTTACGGGGCCGATAACAGTCAGGTCCTGTTTCAGATCGGCGGAGGTATACGTAAGCATCCGTCCTTCCAGATGCCGATGGTCCACGGGGCCGAGTGTGGGATAAAAGCGCAGACCGGGCATGGGATCGTCCGGGTCGTATGCGAAACTATCCGCATGTTCGGCCGTATGGGGCGGGCCGAAGGTCAAACCACCGTTGTTCAACGAGTCCGGATCTCTTCCGGATCCTTCCCGAAAATACGCCGTCCTGTAGGTAATGCCGGGAGGGGGCCAGTCTTCCAGGTCCAACCATCGGTTTGCGCCCATCAGGAAGATACGCACCGGCGGGCCGTCCATTATACCGTTGTCCATTCCGTTTAGCCAGTAATCGTACCACCGCAGGCGGTGGACGTTCATATCGAATGCCGCCTGCGGGCCGAAGTCGAGTTCGCCAACCACCTGTTTGGCCGCGTTGCCCGGTCCGTGGATCCATGGACCGATCAACAGGCGTTGGCCCTCCCGGCAGTCCCTGGTGCGCCCGCGTTGCCGAATTCCCCGGAAGCATTCCAGCGTCCCGTCAAGGAAGACGTCGAACCATGCGCCGAAGTGAAGCATCGGGGTGTCGATGTCGCCGTACCTGGAGGAAATGTTGGTGGACCACCAGTAGGGGCCGTCTTCGGGGTGGTTCAGGTCTTCAAAGTACCAATCGAGCAGGCCTTCCAGGGGTGGGAAGGATTTGAGCGGCAGGTGGCGCACCCAGTCCTCGTATTCATCGAGCGCGGCTGCCAGACGCGCGGTCGCGGCCTCCAGACGCGGTGGGGCGCTCTCGTGTTCCAGTTGGGCGAGTAGGGTCTGCATCGCCCATTTCTGAAAGGGCATCGAATAGGCGCCGTACCGGTACCAGAAGCCGCTGTAAAAATCACCGCCGCCCTCCCGAACGAAAAGCGCCTTCAGGTGCGGGGGCCGGGTCGGGGCAACCATGTACTGCGAGAAACCGGAATAGGAACCGTCGGCCATGCCCACGTTGCCGTTGGACCAGGGCTGTTTGCCGGCCCATTCGATGGTATCGTAACCATCGCGATTGGTGCCGCAGCCGTCATCACGGAAAGGCCGCCAATCGCCTTCGGAGGCAAAGGTGCCGCGCACGTTCTGGCCCACGAATACGTACCCCCTGCTGGCGAAGAACTGACCGTTGGACGTACACCGGCCGACCAGTTCGTAGGCGACCCGTTCAACGATGACGGGATATTTACCTTCGGGTGCCGGACGGTAGACGTCGGCGCGAAGCACGGTGCCGTCACGCATCCTTATAGGGATATTGCGTTCTACCATCGTTTCGTAACGTGGCTCGGTCAGACCCGAGTTGGGCATGGGTTTCTCCTTTCGCAGGGGTATTTCAATTTAAATCAACGGAAATGACGTCAACCGCCGGACCTCCCCGTCAGACGCCAATATGTCCGCCGTACGTCGGCTTTCTTTTTAGCGCGTATTCTTGCGAACCAGCGTCCCTCTGAGCGTTCGTACCGGACACCCATGCCTCGGGAACCCGTTCGAACGCTGTTCTTCTACGGGACCCCGCTGCCTGCAGATCGTCGGCCTGATGCCGCCTGGACGCCGGAGGCCGTAACGAGGATGTCGCTGGAGGCCAGAGGGACGTTGTGGACGTCGGCGTATCTTTCGGCCAGAGCTTCACGAAGGCCGGGCAGACCTGCGTTCTCGGTGTAAAAGGTATATCCTTCGGACATTGCCTGAACAGCGACCTTCACAATGTAACGTGGCGTGGGGAGGTCGGATTCCCCGAAGTGCAGCCTGTGGACACGGTCCATGCCAAAGGCCACGTCGGCGAGTTCCCTGATGCGCGACGGCGAGACGTTGGAAAGGAAAGGGATCGGCTGCATCGTGTTAGTGGGCGGTGCTTGAAATTGACTTCGCCCGTGAACTGTTGCGGTGAGCGGCTACGATGTCCGGACTTTACGAAAGACATCCTCCATCAGTTCGACGTCCCGAAGACAGTCTTCTCCGGGCGCAAGCAGAGATTGCCGGCCCTGAAGGGCGCCAACGAAGTTTTCGGCCTGTCGCAAGAATGCCCATTCGACGGGCGCGTCGTTGAGAGGATCCTGCGGCCCGTGGGGCACAGCCGCACGTTCGGTATTCCCGTGCAATGTCTCCTTGCATCGGATCCGGGTTGGAAGTATCATGGCGTACTTCCGGGGCATGGCTGCAATGAATCGCATCCGAAATCCGAAGCGGTGGTTTGCCCATTTGTTCCGCGCCTTGACGAACAAAGATAGGCAATCGAACCGGAGAATTCAATTGCAGACTGCGACCCCGTACGGGAACGGGGAACGCAGAAACGAGCCGAAAAAGTCGTTTGCCTGCGAAAGGCGCGTTTAATTCACTGAGAAATCCGATCGTTGGGAGATGGAGTATGAAAGGTGTCGTGTATCTCGGCGAAAGTGAAGTGGAAGTTCAGGATTTCGACAGGCCCGAACCGGGCCCGGGACACGTGGTTATCGAAATGAGGGTGGCGGGGTTGTGCGGGAGCGATCTGCACAAGTACCATAGCAGCCGGGAGTGGGCGAGCGATAGGAAGGGCATGATTTCCGGCCACGAACCGGCCGGGGTTGTGGCCGAGGTGGGTGCGGATGTTGAAAATGTGTCGGAGGGCGACAGGGTCTGTGTCTACCACACCGTGGGGTGCGGTCATTGTGCGGTCTGTCTATCCGGCACGCCCGTGTTCTGTTCGGACCAGGGGGCGTTTGGCCGGACACGCGACGGTGCTCACGCGGATTACATGGTCACGGACGCTCGGTACTGCATGCCATTGCCGGACAATTTCTCGTTTGCCGTTGGAACGCAATTGGCTTGTACGGCAGGAACGGCGTTCTCGGCAGTGAACAAGGTATCAAAGCGTCATGGCGATCCACTTGTGGTGTTCGGATTGGGGCCGGTGGGTCTGACAACACTATTGATGGGTAAGGCGATGGGATATCGGACGTTCGGCGTGGACATCAGTCCTTACAGGATAGATCTGGCGGAGCGTATCGGCGGCGGGGTTGTAATAAACGCAAAACAGACCGATCCGGTTCAGGCGATCAGCGATCTGACAGGTGGACATGGTGCGGCCGGGGTTGTGGAGTGCTCGGGGAGTGGCACCGCCCGCACACAGGCGGCGGCGGTTGCGGGGTTGCACGGGACGGTGGTCTACGTGGGCGCCGGCGCTGAGTCGCTTGAAATCGATTTTATGGATATCCTTCGAAAAGAACTGACGCTCAGAGGCAATTCCGTGTTCTCGATGGGCGCTTATTTCGATGCCGTCGCGTTCTTGCAGACGCACCGCGTCCCGCTGGACGAAATCGTGACCCATCGCTTTCACATTGGGCAGGCGAGGGAAGCATTCGCAATCTTCGATAGCGGAGAGACGGGTAAAGTGATTTTCGAATGGGACGACGGACGAGGGCCATGAAGATCGCTGCCAGGTGCCATCCAGGCATGGCGTTTCCTGCGGGAAAGGTCGGTCCCGATGATATCAGGCGTGCGTTGTTCGACCGGTGGTCGGCCGGCGGAATTGACCGGAATATTCTATCTTTCGGGTATCGGGCGGTCCGGTAGCGTCGTTGAGATGATCCCGGAGCGGATGATCCGGCAGATACGAAAGTGCGAGAAGATCGAATCCGCACGGCTTTGTATCTTTCATCTGAATGCGCAAAAGGACAGGGGCATCAGGATGTTGGGGGAATCCAGTCGTTTTGGATGATGAGGAATTGGCATCGGATCGAGGAGAAACGGAGGAAGGGACGATGGCACGGAGAACAAGGGTGGGAATTATCGGATGTGGCGGAATGGCACGGGGCCATGCCAGCCGGATGAGTGAGGTCCTGCACCGCGTGGAGATTTCGGCCGTAGTGGATATTGATCTGTCGCGGGCGCAGGCGGTTGCGGAGGTTTTCCCCAATGAGCCAGTGATTGCGGCGGAATATGAAGAGATCCTGGATCACGTGGACGCCGTGCTTGTGGTGCTGCCGCACCATCTTCACCATCCGGTTACGGTGGGTTGCCTGGATGCGGGCAAGCACGTGCTGGTGGAAAAGCCTATGGCCAACAGCGAGCGGGAGTGCCAGGATATGATCGAAGCCGCTCGACGGAACGACAGGGTTCTGATGGTGGCCTACTGTATGCGGTTTCACCCTTTGATTCTGAAATTCAAAGAGGTGCTGGATGAAAAGATGTTTGGCGACGTCTTCCAGTTGTCGATCTGGACCGAGCAGCATACGCAGCGCGCGCCGGAGAGTTGGCACTGCAGGGCAGGTACACTTGGCGGCGGCCAGTTTTTCAGCCACGGCTGTCACTATGTCGATCTGATGCTGTGGATGCTGGGCAGACCGGTGAAGGGAGTACACCTGGGCACCAATCGAGGAACGCCGTGGATGGAGAGAGAGGGAACGAGCAATGTGTGCATCGAGTTTGAGGACGGCATCCTTGGATATCATTTCGGCACCTGGGGGGCTCGGGGCACCCGGCTTGGATATTCCTTCCACGCACATTGTGAGAAGGGGATGGTGGAACTCCATCTCCGCACGGGGCGGGTAGTGTACCTGGGTGACGTTGAGAAACACGTGCCCGGCGAGCACGACCCCGGACAGCGGGAGATCGTGTTGCTGGAGGAAAAACATGCCAAACCCACGGAAGTGGAGATGGCGCATTTTATCGATTGTATCGAGACCGGGCAAAAGCCGTTGACCGATCCCGTATCCAGCCTTGAAGGACTCAAGGTAATCTGGAAACTGTACGAGGCGGAGGAAACAGACACGCTGGCGGACCTGAAGGGTCTGGGCCTTGGTACAATGGAAGAAGCGGGTGTCCACGTGACGGGATAGCGGATCCGCCGGGGTTCACCAGAGTTACCTGGCGATGAGCCAGAATGCACGTCGACTACGGGAGGAATAGGAATGGACCGTGTCACGCTTGGGGAAAGTGGCCTGTCGGTATCGCCGATTTCCGTCGGCACGTGGCAGCTCAGTCCCCGGTTCTGGGGGCCGCAGTCGAAGGATGACGCGATGGCTGCGATGAAGTTCGCGTTCGACCGCGGAATCAACTTTTTCGATACCGCAGAGGCATACGGGGACGGTTATGCCGAAACTGTACTGGGTGAGGTCGTAAGGGATCTGCCGAGGGACGAAGTCGTACTGGTGACCAAAGTATTCAACCACTTCAATACCGACGGTTCACGGTATCCGGATCTTTCTCCCGAACACATTGTGGCGCGCTGTGACGTGTCGCTCAAACGGATGGGTATCGAGACCATTGATCTGTACCTTTTGCATATGTACGACCCTTTGACGCCGCTTGCCGATATCGCGGGAACCCTGGAAGGACTTCGCGACAAGGGGAAGATTCGATGTTACGGGCTGAGCAACCATTCTGTCGAACAATGCCGTGCGCAGCGTCGCTTCGGGGCCTACTCCGTTATTCAGCCTCCGTACAGTCTGATCGAGCCGGCCGGGGAGAGCGATCTGTTGCCCTATTGTCAGTCGGAGAATATCGGGGTGATGATCTATTCGCCCATGCACAAGGGACTGCTCAGCGGGAAGTACACAGGAAGAGAGACGTTTGACGACTTCCGGATCAATCATACCGACTTCCGGGGAGACCGGTTCAAGGAGTTGTGTGCAAAGGTGCAGGCCCTGAGGCCGATTGCCGAGCGAAACGGCCTCACGATATACCAGTTGGTGCTGTCGGCCACGCTGATGCATCCGGCGATTCACGTGGCGATTTGTGGAATCAAGACACCGGATCAGATCGCCGAGGCTGTGGGGGCGGGAGGGAAGCGACTGTCACGCGAAGACTATTTCGCGGTTCGAAATACCATCGGACCGGGCAGTCCGAAAATAGCGGATGCCAGCGGCAGCAGGAAGTGAAGGGTTTTTTCGTTTGGAACGAGGTCGCTTTTAACGGTGCCCCACTTTTTCAGATAGGGGAAATTCATCCCCCCGCTGCGTGTTGACCCATGCCGACGTAGCGTGGATCGCACGAGATCCGCTCCAGTCCGGTCGGGCCTAGGTCGTGGGGAATGTGACGATCGGGACGCGTTATCGCGATAACTCGATGCACACGGGCCCGCTGTCTGCCTGTCCCGGCAGCCGGGTCTGTATGCGATCCCCCGATCGCGATCCGTCCTGCGGGATGTCGATACGTACTTCGGTATCGTGGCCTGTTCTGTAGACAGGTTGGCCCTCCAGTGTTTCGTAGGCCAACGGCGGACAGGATACCAGCTGAATCGATTCGTCTTTGAAAACGGCCGACAGTGTCACGGGCCGCCCCGACCGTATTCGGATTCCGCCGGCACTGAATTCCGTCGCGTGGACCAGTATAACGCTCCGCGGCCGCCCGGCAGGATCGCGGGAAATTGAGGCGAAACGGCCGACCAGCCCGAGACCTTCCGGCCCCGAACCGGTCTCGTAAATCGCCTGCCTACTTCCGCCGTCCGCGTGTGCGATATGGACAACAGCAGCGGCGTTCCCCGGTAGCATTCGAACGTCGGTGGCTACGGGTCTCTTGGTAAAAGCCTCGTGAATGGCCACAAAGGGTGCGCTTGTCTCCCGATGGCGAACCATAAGGCTGTGTCTTCCGGGGTCGGGATACGTGTTCAAAAGGAATGCGATCTGACCCGGAGAACCCGACATCGTAACCCTGGAAAACATGTCTCTTCGCCTGCCGTGGTGAGAGGATTCGGGATCGCCTGGTATACGCCACGTTGCGGCGAAAGCCTCCTCCGCCAGACCCTCCTTGTATTCGTGTTCGCCCCGGACAATATAGAGCGCCGGATCGAATCCGGTTAGGTCTTTCATGGCGAGCCGGATCTCTGGTGTCTCTCCGATACCGTGGTAAAACCAGTCGTGTATTTTCCCTCTCTGGACGCGAAAGATATCCAGTAGATACCTGTCAAACTGGCAAACGATCCGCCGGTAGATCGTCGTCTGCTCATAGATACCGTCTCCGTGGGCCTCGGCCACCTGGCCTGCGGGAAGATCGACAAATGTTTGGACACGTGGAACCTGTTCATTCCTGAGTCGGTCCCCGTGAACCTGGGACGTTTCATCGACCGTTACGGTATTGTGGGCGTATGACGCCCCACTGTATATACGCTGGTCGGGATCTTCGTAGCGGGTACGTTTCTCGCCGGTCAGCATCCGGTCGTGCGAGTAGGTGATGAGATTCAGTCGATCCGCGTGGGCGTGTCCGGAACCGGGCAGGAGCGCGTTCAGGCCGGCGTAGAGGCGGTTGCCGCCGGCTTCCCGTTTCAGTGCCACGTAGCCGCTGGAGAGGTTGGCGCTCCGGTAGGGCACAGGTTTTTTCTCAATCGTGTCTGCGCCAAACAGGAGTCCGGTCAATCCTCTGTCACCCTCCCGCAGTTCGCGGTACGAACCGGTTTCGTCAACGTTCAGGTAGCGATATCCGATTTCGGCCGTAAGCGGATAGCTGGCAAGGCTCGCGCGGCCTCCCATATCTCCTGTTGGCGCTACGGTCAGGTCCGGAAATGCCTGTGATGTGAACCATTTGATGGCCCGGCGAACTGCTCGGTAACTGGAGCTCCCTGGGTGTAATTCGTCATAGATTTCCGGCGGGAACAGGTCCGGCATCTGGCGCGATAGCCTGTGGCCGAGTACGAGTGCGCGGCAGTTCGGACCGAGAGCATAAAGATGGTAGGCGCTGCACAGACCCCAGAATCCCCCGTCTGCCAGATAGTTGTTCCGTGTGAGCCAGCGGATGCCGCGGTGGTTGGGGCGCCGTTCAGAAGCATATTTCCCATGGCCAAAAGCCCAGTTCACATAGTCCGCGCTCTCGATGGCGCAGCCCACCATCGCTACGGAACTCAGATAGGCGAACATGCCGTTGTGCCGCGGGCTGCTGTCATCTTCAACGCGAAAGACCGCGTCTGCCCAGTGTTGGAGCAGATCCCGTCGAATCTGCAGGTGTTCTCGCGCGGTAAAGAGGCCGTCCGTGGATCTCAGGAGTTCATAGGCTTCCGACAGCGCGAGTACGATGACGCAGTCGCCCTCCATGTTATAGGTCCAGATCACATGCTGGGTGCCGCTCCCTTGAACAGGCAGGGATTGGATGTGTTTCGCGAATAGTTTCAGAATCCCGGCGCTACGTTCCGCGTACGAGCGATCCGCGTCCAGAGCATACAAGAGCGCGAGGTGCTGCGCCGTTGTTGCCATCGCCTGGATGTAGTAGCAACCCCAGCCTTCGTACAAAGTGCCAGCGTATTTGCCGGTCAGATGTACCGCGGTGGATTGCTGACTGAGCGCGTGGGCTTCGTCGCACCGTTGGCACGTGGCTTCACGATCGTTGAACGGATCAAACCCGAGCCTCCCCTGGCACACAGGACATATCAGCAACCAGTACACCTGCATCTTCCGCTTCGGCATCAGGGATTCGATCCGGTCGAGGGATTGCGCCATCCACGGCTGCACACTCTCCCTCAATTCCCCGACGGCCTTTTTTGCCCAGTCGTGGGATCGGATCTTCTGCTTGATGTCCACCAGGGTTGCCACATCCACGAAACCGGCCGGGTGAATCCATTGCTGCATATCGAAGTCATCCATCCTGCCACCTCCATTGTTCTCAAATGCCCTTTCTGGCTTTCCCATTCGAAAACAAGATAACATTTGGGTGCCTCTCTGAAAGGTTTTTCCGGTCCTGGGTCGGGACGCTTTAAAGGGAGTTTGCGCGTGAAGGGTGTTTGTATATATTTCGGTAGGTTGGGCCAACAGCAAACCAAACTCCGGAGGAATCCAGATGGGCATGACGGATGAAGAGAAGTTTCGGTTTGATCTGACGGGCTTTCTGGTGCGTCCTGCCATTCTGAATCAGGATGAGATTGAATCCATTGTCGAGCAGATTGATCGCATCATACACGATCCGGACGCACTGCCGCCCGAACATCGTACGGTTCCGGGGGGGCCGTCAAGTGTGTTGATCGATCACCCGAAGGTCGTGGAGGTCTTGCACGAGGTCATTGGGCCCGAGATTCGAATGGAAGGTTGTTACTGCGTATGGCGTAAAAAAGGGGAGTCCCACGGCGGGGGGCTTCACGGAGGCGGGCCCAGCCAGATTGATCCGATATTTGGATACCGGTGCCAGAACGGACGCATTCACGCGGGGATGGTGCGTGTGGTTTTCGAATTGACGGATGTGCAACCGGAAGACGGAGCCACGCATTTCATCGTCGGCAGCCATAAGGCGAATTTTGAAATGCATCCGGATCATCTTTCGATGGAGCCGGGTGAGCGAAGCCCCTTCTTGATGGGATACGCGTGCCCGGCCGGCAGTGCCATCTTTTTTACCGAGAATGTGTGCCACGTCGGGCCCGAGTGGACCCGCGATACACCACGTATTGCCGTCTTGCACGCCTATTCGCACCTGGCAACACACTGGCACCGGCTGCGTGTGCCTCCCGAAGTGCTGGACGATCTGCCGGGAGAGAAGCAAGCCTATTTTCGTGAGCCGTGGATTGCCGATTTTCGTACCCGGCCGGCGACACGGAATACCGTGGACCATTACTTGAGTTCGGCGGATCCAATGATGCGCACTGCTGTTGGGGACTGAGAGGCTTTCTTGTCACGTCTCCCAATGCGCGGAGATCACGTTGCCGTACGATTGGTGCCCGTTGTCCCGAACCTCTGCGACGTGTTCGAAGGTGCGGGTCGTAAACAAGCCTGGCGGGAAAGACATTGAACGAGAGCGATAGAGCGATGGAAGATTATTCACACGTTCAGAAGCCCGACACCGGATATCGGTACGAGTTTGGCATTGAGAATCTGGACGCAATGAGCGAATGTCTGGAGGCGCATGGGTTTGCAATCATCAAAGATGCGCTGCCACCGGAAAGGGTTGAAAAGCTCAAGCAGGCGGTGTATGACGGCACCGACCCGGAGGGCACATTGGCGCCGGGTCAGAGCCTTACACGCCATGCGTGGATTGAGTCCGGACCGGGAGCGTGGGCGCTCCTGGAGTATGAACCGTTCATGGATATCCATCGGCATTTGATCGGTACGGACGAGCTGACCGTACATCGGTCGGCTGCGATCATCCGGATGTCGGGGTCTCAGTCTGTGGCGTGGCATACGGATTGGTGCGGGTACTCGGCGGAGAACAAGAATTCGGGTGATATCTTGAATCGCGGTCTCTGGCCGTCGGGGAAGTGGTTTTATCTGACGGGATCGCGCCCGGTTCATGGCGGATTGTGTGTCATTGAAGATTCCCATGTGGAAGATTGGGAAGGGCCGGAGGGGTTCAGGATGACGGCGGACAGGCGGTCGTTTTACCCCGAGGGCGAGGAAGAGCGACCTTATGCCGGGTTTGAGATTCCCGGGCTTGTGCCGTTGTTTACACAGGGCGGGGATATGATTGTGTTTGCTCACCGGACGTACCATGGTGCGTTTCCCAACCGGTTGGAGGAGACAAGACTGTCGTGTGCCATCGGGTTCAGAGACCGCAAGCACAGAATCGATGTTCCGTGGGAGATTCCACAGTCCGGCAGATGGTTTCTGGAGAATTTGCCGGACCATCTGCAAGAATATACGCATGGCTATACCAGTATCGACCTGGATTGGCGCGGATAAAGCGGAACCGGTATTGTTGCGCAGGTTGTTTAAGCTTGATGGCGCGTCGGGTAGAGGTGCGATTTGAGGACGGTCTACGTGCTACTGACGATGGACTGCGAGACCGCCAGATCGGACCTGATGCCCTGTGCAATCCGGATGTCGGGCAGCGGCCCTGTTGACTATCTGGAGAGCGGCCGGTCGATCCGTGTCTATGTCGAAACGGCAGCCTCGAACGGGTTTCCGGTGACGCTCTTCGTGCATCCGGAAGTCGCATCCGAGAATGCGGAACTGCTTCTTGAACTGCGGGAGCACGGCGCGTGTCTGGGGCTGCATTTACATCCGTACAAGCTTAAAGGCGCGAAATATAAATATGACCTCGGCGCATATTCCGCCGGAGAACAGTCAGGGATAGTCAGCGAGGCGATGCAGGTGTGGGAATTTGCACTGGGTAGCCCGCCCCGTTACTTCAGGGCGGGCTACTTTTCAGCCAATGATAAGACGTTTGGTGTGCTGAACGAGCTGGGATTTGCGGGCGGCAGCCTGTCAAACCCGGGGCGGGTCCTCCCCGGACACCATAGCGTGTGGGAGGGGGCGGATCCCTACCCCCACCGGGCGCATCACGAATGTCGATTGATTGCAGGGGATAGCGATTTCATCAATGTGCCGGCTTCCGTGGCGTTCGACCGGCCGGTTCAACAGGGCCACGCGGGCGAACGGGGATACGAATGGTCGTATGTGCCATACGGGTACGACCACGGGGCGATTGTGCAGAACGTGCTGGATCGTTTTCTGGCCGATATGCCCCGGTTTCCCGTCATTGTGACAGATACTCACAACGATCAGGATTATTCCGATCTTGAGCATCCTGCGAGGCGGAACCTGGAGTTGATACTCAGATCCATCCGGGATAACTGCAAACAGATGGAGATGCAAACCGTCGGGGTCACGCTGGATGCCCTGTGTGATCGCGTTCTGGCAGACGGGGCTTGAGTCAGTGCGTCTTCTGATCCAGATCTGGATGATCGGGCCTGAAGGCGAAGTTCTGGCGCGTTATTGAGAGGAAGGAGAACATGCGAATCGATTCTCACGTGCACGTGTGGACCATGGGGTCGCCGCCGTTCACCCACAACGACGAAATGTCAACACAACGGCCCAAGTATCCGGGCCTTGTCGAAGATCTCATTGGGTTCATGGATCTCAATGACATCGACCGCACCGTGCTTATTCAATGTATGTATCACGGGTATGACAACAGTTATATGTGCGACTCTATGCGCCGGTTTCCGGACCGTCTGCACGGGGTGGCGTTGATCGATCCCTTGAAGCCGGGCGCTGCTGAAGAGATGGAGCGTTTGCACCGCGAACATGGGGTGCAGGGGATGCGGTTGTATCCGGTTAAGGATAAGGACGCGTCCTGGTTGTCACGCCACGATCAGAATACGCTTTGGGAGACGGCCCGCAGGCTGCGGGTTCCTTTCACATGGTTCGGCCGTTGCCATCAGATTCCGTTGCTGGAGCCGATGTTGCAGAGATTTCCCGCGGTGAACTTGATTGTGGATCATCTGGGCGAGCCCTTCCTTTCGGAGGGTCTGGACGGGAGTTTCCGCCTCCTGCTGGAGGCGGCGAAATACCCGAATCTCTTCGTGAAGGCCACACGGATCAGTGGGATCTCCGCGAAGCCATGGCCGCACGAGGACGTTTATCCCTATGTCAAGGCCGTGTACGAGGCGTTCGGGTCCCGGCGGATGCTGGGGTGTACGGGATTTCCCGAGGATCCTCAGCGCGGCGAGGCCGTTGGCTTCCGTGTCATCGAAGAAGCAATGGATTTTCTTTCTGACGAAGACAAGGCATGGGTATTGGGAAAAACGGCGGATTCGCTCTACGGCCACTAAGTAAAGGAGAAACCGCTATGAAGCGGATGAACATCGCAGGTCTGGGGACGGCGGCGGGAGTGGTTGGTGTGGCGATGCTCGGCGTACCATCGTCGACGTTCGACATGTGGTCTTCGAGAATCGAAATGTTTGTGTTTTTGTTGTCCCTCGTGATTTTTCTGCTGGCGGGGTTCAAGAGCGCCCAGGCTGGACCGCGCACGATGTACAAACCGCGGGATATCGAAAATGCTCGACGGAACCTGGCGCGCTACGGCTGGGCGAAGGAAATCGTGGAGGGATGGGAGCGGGACGTTGCGTTGGCGATGAAGCAGGATCGGGCGTTTTTCGATGCGTTGATTCCGGAGTTGACTCCCGGGACCCACTACGGTCAGAACTGCCCCCACTGCGTGGGTACGCGGTCGCTGATGGGCGGCGGGCATTTTACCTGGGAGATTGACAGTCCGGACGAAATCACTTGCAGCGCCTGCGGGACGGTGTATCCGAATGCGCGGTATGCGGAAACCGGCGTTCTCGAATGCCCGCGCATGGGTCAGCGGTTTACTTACTACCAGACGCCGGAGGAAGTGGCCGATCCGGAGAATCGGGCGGAGCATGCTCTAAAGTGGCTTGGGGACCGACCCACGATGACGAGTTTCAGCGGTCATATTCGAGACCGCAAGGTGGGCTGGGCCACGGCCCAGGCGTTGACGCTGGCAAAGCTCTACGCGGTCACGGGGGAGATCGGATACGCACAGCGGGCGGCATGGGTTCTGGATCGGTTTGCCCGGGTGTTCCCGAACTATCTCTACCATTCATACGACGGCAGCATTGCGGATCTACCGCCTGCGGAGGTGGCTGCCAATATGGGCAGAGCGGAGGAGGCGGGTGGACCTCACGGGGGACGTTTCCCGAGGGGCGCGATTCGCCATGCGTACGGGTTGCACCAGTTTAATGATTATTCTACGATGAACAATGGGTTCTGGGGCGCCGGCCGGATGAGCGTACATGGAAAGGGAAGCGACGCCGGGGCGCTGATTGCATTGACGGTTGCCTTTGATTTGATTCGCGGCGCGGAACACCCGGAGGGTCGTCCGCTGCTCGGTGAGGAGTCGGAGCGCCGGATTCTGGAGGATCTTATTCTGGCCGGGTGTGTGGATATGGAACATTGGAATTCTCTCAGCAACAAGGGGACGGCAGTCTTTGCGTTGATCGCCGGGGTGGGGATGCTTCTGGAACAGCCTGAGAGAGTCCGGCGTGCGCTGGACGGTTTTCACCGAATGCTGGAAGAACGCTACCACCACGACGGGTTCTACTCCGAGTCGCCGTCCTACGGGGCTCACAACCTCTCAAATGTACACGAACTGACGGATTTGCTGCACGGATACAGCGATCCGCCCGGGTATCAGCCGGAAGAGGGCGAGCGGATCGAAGGGTTGGACCTGTTTTCAGGGGGCCGTTTTCATCTTTCCCTGCTGTCTCTGGTCAGGCTGCTGGCTCCGGAAAACCGCATGCCCGTTATTGGAGATACCCGATACGATACAGGAGCGGATCTTCGTTCTGTGGAGATACTGGCCGCCCGACTGGGCGGCGCGTATGCCGGTTTGCTGGAGACTGTACAGGGTGGGCAACTCTCAGAAAGTGGCACCCAATACGCGCTGTGGTACAGACCATACGATCTCCGAGCCGATTCAACTGCGCTGCCGCTGAGGTCCGAGTGGTTCCCGGGCTGGCACGTCGGCGTGTTGCGAGGCGCCCGGAAGGAAGGGGATACCGCACTTTTTCTGAACGGCAATGAGCATCAATGGACGGTGCAGACGGGTCATAGGCAGCAGGATGTATTGAGTTTCAGCATCTATGCCTATGGGGAGGAACTGGCCTCTGACCGGGGCTACTTCTCGGGAAGCGGCCAGTTACTTCCGGACGGCCGAAGCGGTCAGGTCTGGATGAAAAGCAGTTTTTCGCACAATCTGGTGGTCGTGGATGAAGAGGAGCAGGCCAAACGGGAGTGCGGATCCAATCTGGAGCTGTTCGGGCTTGCACCCGGTGTCGAGATAGCGCAGGCATCGGGTGTGAACGTGTACCCCCAGTGCGAGGAATATCGACGCACGTGCGTGATGGTGACCACACCTGAGGGACAGGTCTATATTTTGGATCTCTTCAGGGTTAAAGGAGGGCGGACCCACCAGTACAACTTCCACTGCAACGGTTCGCCGATCGAATTCAGGCCGGCGGAGCCTGCCCCGCAGCCCACGGAGGTGTCGGATGCCTGGGGTACGTGGCTCGAGAATACGCACGGGATGTCGCCGGAAGAACCGACCACATTTACCTGGCAATTCAGGGATGTGAATCTGGATTTGACACTCCTCAATACACCGGAACGGATCGTGATCGGCGATGCTCCGGGATGGCGGGTTTCGACGACTGATGAGTTGAAGAAACCAGCGATCAGGCAGATTTTTGCGGAGAACAGGGCCGGGGTTGGCAATGCGGATCTTGCCAGCCGGTATGCCGCCGTGGTCGCGCCCTACAAATCCGGAGGGTCACCGGTGGTTGGGGCGAGGTTGCTAGAAAATGATCCGGATTCCGGCGTTCTTGCGGCTGAGATAAAACTGGCTGGGCGGACGGATTATATCATCTCAACACTGGATCAGATCGAGCGCAAGCTGGGCCCGGTGACTGTAGCCGGGCAGTTTGCCTTTGTGTCGGTTGACGATCGGGGGGCAGCCCTTCAGGGCTATCTGCTGAACGGCACGACACTGAAGTGCGGCGACTTACAGATTTCGCGTGGGGAGCCAAACACGACTTTGAAGGTGCAGTCGGTGGAGGACCGGACGTTCCACCTTGCCGACCCGTTGCCGGACCCGCAGGGTGTCGTCGGCTCCTATTTGCTGGCCGGCGTGGCGCCCCGGACGGGTTTTGAGATTGAATCCGCCTCCGAAAATTCGATTTCCGTGCGTGATTATCCTGCGATTGTCTGCGATGAGGTAACGGTTTTGAATTCTACTTGGGTGGGTGTCATACCGTGATCATCAAGAATGCGTCGGGAACGCGGGTAAAATCACGGGAGGAAACGAAAAACGACAGGTTACAATCGGATGAAGACCGGAAGCATGGAGGAGGGATTTCATGCAGATTTTCGATCGATACGCAGATCTCGTGAGATGGACGGAAACAAGAGGATTCAAGCCGTCTAACCTTGGATGTGCGCCGGACGGAGCGCCGGTGGTTTGTCTCAGAAAGGGGGGCGAAAAGTTGCCGGCGATATTCATCAGCGCCGGCAGCCATTCGACGGAACAGGCGGGCGTAGGGGCGGCCGCCGGGCTCCTGGACGAATTGGAGACCGAGCATCAGGTCTATGTGATTCCCAGTCGCGATCCCATGGGGATGAATGGGTACGGGTACGCGTTGAGTCTGAGTCTGGGCGAGGAACCGGAACTGGGTTCGGTTGAGGATGTTGGGACACTCCTGAAGGCGCGAGGCGAAGTGCTTTACGAACAGGACGGGACGGTTCTTGCGATTATAGGAGAGTACGGGTATTCGACGACGGGTCTTCTCGGGCGTTTCGAGGTTGGGGCCGATTTTCTGGAACCTCTGGTTGGACGACGAATTTTCTATCCTTCGAGCGAGGAGGGCATCGAAGGCACGGCGCCCTGCCAGAGAGCCTATACACTGATCGTCAGCCCGGAAGGAGAAGTGTTGCACATCAACCGGTTTCACGATACGGCGTGGGCGCCGGTTGAATCCCGCAGTGCGCGGAATCTGATGGAGAGTATCCAGCCGGGCCTTACGCTGGACCTCCACGAGTATGGAGGAGACGGTTTTTGGTTCTCGGCGCGGCATCAGCGAAACGAAGATGACGAGTTGTGGGAAAAGCGAATGGCCGATTCGATGATTCGGGCCGTTGCCGATTCGGGGGCGCAGCTTGCACCTCAAGGCTATCTGCCCGGTGCGTTTTTTGAAACGGGTGAACGCGGGGTATTCTGGTTGATTGCCAAGCAACGCGGCGAAGGGTTGAATCTGGCCGATTACGGGGCGAGCAGGTACGGACCCTCGTTCACGATTGAAACGGGGATGACGATGAAGGGTGGCTACCAGGAGCGAGTGGAGACGTCCATGCTGGCGGCTCGTACAGCGATTTCGGTTTTTGAGGATCGTTGGCGATGAGTAGGGAGACACCGGTGGCAGAGCCCCATGAATCCTGCGAATCCCTGCTTCAGGCGATGGTCGGATTCGACACCGTCAATTCGGCGATTTCAGGGAAGCCGGATGCGGAGCAGGCGCTTTCGGTGTATATGGAGGGGCAGGCTGAGGCAATGGGGCTCGATACGCGCCGATTGCCGGTGACAGGGGACGGGTTCAATCTGTTGGTCACTCACCAGGTGGATCGACAGGCGCCGTGGCTGTTGTTTGAGAGCCACCTGGATACGGTAAGCGTGGAAGGGATGACGGTGGATCCGTTCGAGGGACGGATTCTGGGCGGTAGACTGTATGGGCGTGGTGCGTGCGATACAAAAGGAACCGGCGCGGCAATGCTTTGGGCGCTTTTTCGATACCGTCAGCAAAGGGGGCCGAACAATGTGGCGATCCTGTTTACCCTGGACGAGGAGGTCGGAAAGACGGGTGTCCGCACCTTTGTAGCGTCGCAGTTACCGGACCTGGGCTGGCGGCCGGTGGGTGTGGTCGTGGGTGAGCCCACAAAACTTCGGGCCGTGGTTGCTCACAACGGCGTGGTGCGCTGGCGGATTCGGACGGAGGGCGTGGCCGCCCACTCTTCGAATCCCGGCAGAGGACGGTCCGCCATTCGTATGATGACGGATGTCATCGGGGCGCTTGAGGAGAGTTACATTCCCTGTCTGACGTCTGAACATCCCCTGACAGGCAAGGCGCAATGCAGCATCAATCTCATCCGTGGCGGTACGCAAATCAACATTATCCCGGAACACTGCGAGATCCAAGTGGACAGGCGCCTGGTGCCAGGGGAGGACTCCGACACGGTTATACCGGCGGTGGAACGCGTTCTGGATGAACTTCGGGCGAGCAATCCGAATCTGACGGTCGTTCAGGAAGCGCCCGACATGGTGGATAGCCCGCTGGACCCGACAGGAGGTAGAGTGTTCAGCGCATTCGTGGCCTCTGTGCTGAAATCGACGGGTCTGCCGGACGGCCTGACGGGCGTCGGCTACGGTACGGATGCCAGTAGCTTCAGCCGTTTGGGTATCCCGGCGGTTGTTCTTGGCCCGGGTGACATTGCACAGGGACACACCGCCGGCGAGTGGATCGATCTCGGGCAGTTACGAAATGGTGTGGAAGTTTACCACAACCTGATGATGAGCAAGTTGACAATGGATTTGTAGAATAAATCGGCTATATCGGTTTTATTGCCAGGTCTTCCTTTTCAGAGATTGGCAGCTGTCTTTACCCGCATTCTTGTTCTGGCCGGGAGACTGTCGTTGATTCGAAGGGTTTTCGAGTGACGACACTACGTTTCGAATAGAATTCCCTTGTGTACGAGATCACGTTTCCGTGATTAATGATCGGAGCGCTTTGTTCACAGATTCGGAATCCGGGAAATGTTGTTTTACATCGGGATCCAACATGATAGACTCGTCATCCTGGTTGAAGCGGTGGGTTTCAATCGATCCGTCCTGTTTCCTTATCTCAACCGTATGTCCTTCACGATAAGCCTCAAAATGCCTTCCCCGAACCCCCTCGGAGAAATCATATTCCGATCGCATTGTCTTATCTCTCTCGTCCTTCATAAATGCGTCGCTCCCTTCGGGTTGCTGCCCTGCTACTGATAATTCGAATTGTTGTCCCTCTTTCTGTATAGCAGACAACCAGAAATCTTCCGTCTGTGGAGAGCCCCAGTTCGATATACCGATCTTCGTTTATTGAATGATCCGGATCATAGATTGTGATGGCGAATGGGTCGTTAAAAATAGTCTTTGCCTCTTCGAAACTGACACCATGCCTTCTCTCATTCTCTCTGGATTTGTTCTCATCCCACCCAAATATCAGTGACAAACCGACGCCATCTCCGTTTTGCTTTATCCATTACATCTGCAGCATTACTCAATAATAGCCAAATTTCAAGCGCACTACAAGAGAAGAAATCCGGAAGATGGCATTAGACAGATCGGCTTATTAACGACGGGTTGACTTCTGGCGCTGGGAGCCAGATCAACAATATCCCGGCGGTCTTTCCTGGCCCCGGGTGAAATCGTAGAGATCCGACGCTGTTTTTTGCGACATTTTTCTTGCGTGTTGTCAGGCAAATGAGATATATTGCGCGCGCAAATGGCTGCGCGGCGTCCCGTTTCGGGCGATATCCTAACGAAACAGCCAATCAGCCCGAGGAATTCGTTATTCACAGACCTCCGACCAGTGAGCAGGCGCCTTCCCGCATCCTGCTTCATCAACCTGGATACCTCGCGGCACCGGCTGCATCCAACGAAAAGATGTATCCAATACCTCGGAGGTAGGATGCCATGGTTGGATTTATCGTATCCTTAATGGCAATTATCGCTATCGTAACGCTGGTGGGTCTTATTCACCCACCCGTTTTCAGAACCAAATGGCTTTCTGAACGACCTCGAATTTTTGCGGCAGGGCTTCTTCCAATTATCATTCTTGGTCTTATCGGAGGCCGCCTTGAAGAATCGGAATTGGAAAACCAACCTCCCGAAATCATCCTCACCAGATATGCCCAAAAAGCCTTCCACGAGCACACCGCCATCGACGTCTCTGTCATCCAGGAAGAGAACCCGCTCAGATACAGACTGACCGTTAACTCAATCGAAGGCGCCCACGTAACGGCAGAGGCTCTCAGATCCAATTTCTTCCATGATGTTTCCTCTCTGATGAGAGATATTTCCGGCAATGACAGGCTCAAAGACGCTGAAGGAACCCACTCGTTTTACCTGAGCGTCGAAACCGGACACCACGGAGAGAATGCCGACACCTCACTTGTCGTCGAAGCGCATTTGCCGGGCAATATGGAATTCGACTGGGGCCATCACGACGACATCTCGGCATTCCTGAAATTCCTCAACTTCGAGCAAATGGCCAACCCTGAAGTGAAGATCAAGTGGAGAATGTCCGACGCAAAACCCGATTACTGGAGATAAACGCAAGGACCATCGGAAAGAATGTCGCAACGCCGAAGGGGATCGAGGTGAGTTAAAATCCCGGACTCTCCAAAAACGGCGTCGGTAAGCCGAAGCGGTCGAGGTGCCGGATGAACGCCATCCGGCACCTCGACCGCTCTTTTTGTTATTGACATAACTCGTGGAAACCGGTAGATGCGGGCAAAAAACGATGATGGCACGCTAATTTCCAACACCAGGATCGCTTGGATCGGGAGCTGTGTCGTCCTGATGTTCGGGAGGCGCGAACGTAAAATGCTGTGTCATCCACACTGCCACAGGCTTGCCTTCGTGTTCAGCAGGTTTGTACAGGAATTGTCTAACTGCTTCAATCGCAGGCTTGCGAAATATCTCACCGCCCTTCAGGACAAATGCGTCGACGTCGCTCACGGAACCATCCACGTTGACCTTGAACTTCAAGACCACGCTTCCCGCCAGGCCAGCTTTTTTCGTTATGTTGGGATAAACGGGCTGAACGGAATGTATGACGACCGGTTTTGCGTCTACCGACCGGATCTCTAACACCTTATCACTGTCCGCATCGCCTGAGTCAGCAGTCGCTACGGCCTTCGGTTTTGGCGGTTTTAAAATGATCCGGTGCGTCACCCACACTGCGACAGGCTTGCCTTCGTGCTCGGCAGGCTTAAACCGATATTGTGATATCGCATCAATCGCTGGTTTCACAAATACCGATCGACCTTTGAGGGCACGTACGTCGCTTACCGATCCATCCTCGTTGACTTTGAACTTCAAGAACACGTTTCCCATCAAACCTGTTTTTCGCGCTTTATCGGGATAAATTGGTTCAACGCGATTTGTAAGAACCGGTTTAACGTCGACAGACCAGACATCGAAGCCCTTATCTGGTTCAGGAGAAAAACCAATTGGTGCCAACATGGAAACGGGCACGACTTTTCCCTTGTGTTCCGCGGGCTTGAAACGCCATTGCAACACAGCATCTGTCGCGGCTCGATGGAATACCTCCGGCCCTTTCAATACAGTCACGTCGCTTACCGAACTGTCGACATTGACGATATACTTCAAATGCACTTCACCATCCATTTTGCTATTTAGCGCCTCTTCAGGATAATAAGGTGGGACAATTCTCACGGGATGGGGTTTTACGTCCACCTCTTTAATGTCGTAGACGACGGACAAAGCGGCGCTGCTGTCAACATGACCCGATGCAGGCGCCGCGCCTCCCGTTTTTGTGTAAGTTCGGCCTTTTTTCCGCCTGCGGCCGACTTCGACACCTGAGTTCCACCGTCATTCTGCGTATATGCTTCTCGGATCGAGAACGGCGCAATCATCAGTCCCATGAGAAAGATTAATGCCAACTGCCACTTCGACCGTTTTATATCGCCCTCCTTGAACTTGAGTATGTGCTTGAGACGTTCTTTCATCCTCGTTCCACCCTCGCCGAAATAAACGGTCAGGGCGCTTGGTGCAGGTCGCCTGTCTACAAAGTCCAGGAGCAGGCGCCCGTATTCGGCAGGTGTAAGCTCCGTTTCGCGCAAAACCGTTTCGTCGCAGCGCAATTCGCGAAGGTATATCAACCTCCGGTTCAACATCCAGATCAGCGGGTTCGCCCCGAATAGGGCCGTTGCCATGGTCTGCAGAATCAGAGCGTAGATGTCGCGCCTTTCAAAATGCGCCAACTCGTGCCTGACAACGCCCCGTAACTCGTCGGGCGACCAGGACGACCACTTCGACGGCAGATACAAGCGCGGCCTTACCATGCCCACCAGAGTGGGAGAAGGTAGGCTGGCTTTTGAATAGACCTTCAGGTTCCGTCCGCCGCTCCGCAATTCGACCTTGCTTGCCAGGTCAACCGGTGTTGCCGATTTCAGCATATGACGAAAGGCCGTGTTTTTCCAGACAGCCACACCTGTCCAGGCCAGGACTGAGAGAATCCACAGGCAGAACAGGTAGAACGCTGGTGAAAGGGTGGTACCAGCACCGGAGAAACCGCTGTGGCATCCGAGACCACACCAGAATAAACGGGGTTGTCCACCGCGACATTTGTCGAAAAAACCAGAAACGCGGGTATTGGGATGGCTAAAACGGGCGGCACAAATACCTTCGCCAGCGCCAACAGATAGAGCGCGTATCTCAATCGCGTTTCCAGCGCCAACCATCGATCTACGGCCCACACCAGCAATATGAACAGCGACACTTCGATCATGTGTGTCGCATAGAGAGGCCACCACGCTTCAGCCAGGGTGATCAACGTATTCATTCCGGTCCTCCTTCCTTCGCTTTTTCCCTTGCCTCAATCAGCGCGTGCAATTCATCCAGTTCTTTCTGCGAGAGTTCGCCCGAATCCACGAGATACGTCGCCAGCGCCCCGAAGGATCCTTTAAACATACGCGATACCAGGGTTCGCGTCTCCACCTGTGCCACGTCCTCCCGTGACAGCGTTGGTCTGTACACATTAACGGGACCGATCTTTTCACGATCCAGCACGCCCTTTTCGGTTAGAATATTCATGATCGTCTGCACGGTGGTATAGGCCTTCTCGCCATTGGGATAGACGTAATTCAGAACGTCGCGAACCGTGACCTGGCGGTTGAATTTCCAGACGCCGTCCATCACCTCCCACTCGACTTCGGCCAGTCGTCTTTTCTTCGCCATAATCATCTCCTTTGCGCTCGTCTTATTACTCACTTTTCAGTAATAAAACGATTTTATCTATGTGGCCGGTACATATGCCGGACACTCGGCGTATATTGTGATGTCTTAGACGATTTCAATGCGCCCGCCCTGCCCACGATCTGATCCCTCTAACCCGCGTGGGCGCAACCCTCGCGGTTGCCCTGGCATGCGTGGCGGCGCCTGTCGCACCCTCGGGCGCCCCTACCTGTCAGGAAACCTGCTTGCCCCAGACATGCGCTCGTCGAAGGCGGCTTCCACTTTCTTTCTTGTGGATTATTCGAGACATATTACTAAGTTATTAGTAATATGACGAATCAATTAGGACAAGTCAAGGGGAGAATTTATTTTTTCTGGAATTGGTGAAAAACTACCGTAAGGAAAACCGGGAATTTCCCACGTTCGCAGGTAGAATCGAAGCGTGAGCCGACTCCGCAATCCTTTCTCTATTTTTTCGCTGGCGACTACTTCCCGTTTACTCGGTATCGACGACAACGACTGAAATCGCCTTTAAGGAGTGCCTGGACTTCAATTGGAGGGCGTCGTATATTTGCGCGATCCGGCACCAATCGTGTGACGCGGTTAAATCGGACGTGCGGCATGTGCAGGATTTTCTGTTGGCGTTTTTTCAGGGGTGCGGTCCGGCCGCCCGCTTCCTGGAGTGCTTCCAATGTCTGATAGGGATCTCACGAGACGGGAGTTTCTGCGAGACGCCGGTTTGGGCACAGTGGTTCTTGCCACGGGTTGCGATCCGGCTTTGTGGAGGAGCGATATGGGGATCGAACGGATAGATTGTTCAAGGGAAACAAGGTACTGGAAAGGTGAACGGCCGTTTCCCAGAGGCGTGGCGCATCCGCTATTCTATACCTCTGACCAGATCGAGCGCGCCAGGAGGCGAGTGGAATCGCATGACTGGGCGAAGCGGTTTCGAGACGGGCAGTTGCGTTGGATCGCCCGCCGAAAAATCCTGGAGATGCCGGACGAGACCATACGCGCTGGTATTTCAGAGCAGGTTAACTTTCCTCTTCCGCGCTGTCCCGTGGACCGGCGGAAGAGGAGTTGGCGGATCCATTTCTGGTCCTGGTCGCCCGACGATCCGGGGCACGTAAGGTGCAAAATTTGCAGTAGTGTGTTTCCGGGACCGGACCACCGGCCGTTGGGGGAGATCGAGGTGGTGGGTCCGGCTGGCGGGGCGGTCCGATACCGCTATTGGGAGGATGATGAAGGGATGCGGTATTTCTTCGAAAATATGCTGTTGAACTACACGCAGTACCACGTGGTCCGAATGGCAGATCCCCTGGCCATGGCGTACGCCCTTACGGGGGAGGAGGCATACGCGGAAAAGGCGGCGGTGATTCTGGATCGGCTCTCGGAAGTCTACAAGAACTATCCCGTGCACGGACTGGGCGTGTCCTATCTCCACGCCGATCGGAGGGGATTCTATGAGAATCATTTCTACAAGGATCCGCCCTTTCCCTTTGTATCCGCCAGGATGGGAAATTTTCACGCCAGCCCCTTTTCGGACGCGCACAACGCGTTCCGGATGGCCCAGGTCTACGACCTGATTTCAGACAGTCGCGCCATCGAAAAACTGTCCGAAGCCGCAGGCCGTGATGTACGCAGGGCAATCGAACGGGATCTGCTGTATGAGGCGATTCGACACACACTGGAGATCCCGCACGGTTCCACCAATTACGACGGCGGGAGGATCAACGGGCTGGCGCTCGTGGGGCGAGTTCTCGATGAACCGGATTTCGTGGCCAGAGCATACATGCTGTATCGGACGTTGATCGATAACTGTTATTATTACGACGGGTACTGGCACGAGGATACGCTCAACTATTTCAATATGATTACAGGGGGGACGCTCCGCGTGCCGGATGTAATCAGTGGGCCCGGTGGAATAGACGTTTTCGGAGAGATGCCATTTCTGGAGCGCATCTATACCGTGCCGCTGGGATTGTTCATGCCCGATGGGCGCACGCTGATGGCGAACGATACGTGGTCGTTGAGCACCGGTTTCGCCCGCGTGTCGAGTCGAATTGGATCCATGGCCCGATTCGTGGAAGCAGCGGATGAAATCAGCGGTACGTCCCGGATTCCTGTAGCCGACGTCGAGTATGCCATCTTCCGACGTTCTTCGGAAGCCGCCCGGCGCGTCACGGAGGAGGATTTGCTCGCGCTGGCGCCTTCGAACTATCTGTTGCCGGGGGCGGGCGATGTGATCCTGGGCGTGGGACTATCGAAGAAAGCCGTGCGGGCGACCTTCAGTTACGGCCCCTGGGGCGGGCATCACCATTACGATACATTGGCAATGGGCCTGGATGTGTTCGGGCAGGAACTGCTATCGGATATCGGATATACGCATACCCGATACCGGGAGTGGGCAACGACGGTCGGGAGCCACAACACCGTGGTTGTAGATGGACAGGAGCAAACCAGAGACAGCGGGCAGCTGCGGTGCTTTCGTCCTGTTTCCAGAACGCGTGCGGGACTTGTCTGCGCTGAGGCGCCGGAGGCATTTGAGAATACGACCGTGTATCGCCGAACGATGATGCTGGTTCCGACGGGGCCCGATAGCGGGTACGTGGTGGATCTGTTCGAAGTGAAGGGCGGCGACGTGCACGATTACCTCCTGCACGGATCGGCGGACTTCGACCAGGCGATTTCCACGGATGTGGATCTCCAGCCCTCGGACGGGGAGATGATCCTGAACGGTGACGGGACCGACGGGGCCCTTTTCGGATATCTGAAGCGTACGCGAATGGCGGAGGTTTCCGGAGACTTCAATACGCGATTCGAGGGTTCCGGCACGCGGTTGGATGTCAGGTTCCTCGGCGTTCAGGCGGGCCGGTTGCTGGCCAGCGACGCACCGTCCATCCGCCGTGCGCAGGAGGATGACGGCAAATTGGACGATTTCTGGTTCCCTGTGGTCTGTCTGCGCCAACGAAGCGACGCCAGCCTGTTCGTATCGGTTATTGAAGCGCATGGCGGCGAAGGCTTCGTGAGGAATGCAAGGCTGGTGGCGCGTGATCGTTCCGGCGTCGTGCTACAGGTGGAGGAACGCGGCCGGGATCGGACAATCGCAATAGATCCCGAGGGAGCCGGGTTGGCAACAACCCTGCCGGATGGAAGGCGCTTTGAACTCAGGGGACGCGCCGGCGTGATGAGCGAATCCTCCTCGGAAATTGATCTCGACGTGATCGACGGGTCGCTGTTACGGGTGGGCGACGCGGCAGTCGAACAGATACGCGACTACGAGGCGACGGTGACGGGGCTGGCGGGAGATATTTCGGGCGAACCGGGGCGCAGTGAACTGGTTCTGGATGTTCGGTTGCCGGAGGATGGATCGCTGGACGGAAAGGTAATCTACGTCCGTCATCCATCGGGGCTGGAGACGGTGTATCTGGTAGAGCGAATCAGGCGGGAAGGCGATGGCAGCCGCGTTTACCTCGCCGATATGCCCCGATTCGTCAGGGGCAGGGGCGCGGTGGCATCCGGGCGGCGATCCAGGTTCGACAGTGACGTGGACCACCCGAAAGAAGGGGCGTATCCGGGATGCCGGCTCCGGATAGGGGATCGCGTGTTTACCATTCGCAAAATGAGAGGGCGCACGACCTTTGTCGTGAAGGAAGCGTTTGATTTTTCAAGGGTTATCGGCGAACCATTCGACGTGTATTCAACGGCCGTTGGAGATCACGTCAGAATTATGGCATAGTTCTCATTATTCCAGGAATCTGTGACGTTCACTCAGGCGGATCGGCCGCCCTTCCGAGGCATGCGGGATACCCGCGATCCATTTTTTGGATAGATTCGCGAGGCAAGTCAGTGCCAGAGCAGACGGTAATCGCCGGGTCAGTTTTCATCTTCTTCTTCGGCGTAGGTATGGCCGTCCAGGATTGCCCGGACTTCGGCGGCTGAAGAGGCGCTCAGCAGGGCGCCCATTCGTGCTTCCTCTTCCTCTTGCAGTGCACGGACGTTGTTGAGAACGGCTTCCAGTTTGTCGGAGGGGAACTTGCACGCGCCGTTTTCGTCCATATGGAGGATTTCGCCGGGCGCCACGTCCATCCCGCCTACCGAGACCGGCACATTGACGGCGTGTACTGCCATGCCCCCGTGTCCGGCGGTGACGCCGCTGAGCATGAATTGAAATTTCATGGGGCGGATCTCGTCGATGTCCCTGGAAGGGCCGTTGGAGATGGCGCCCACACAGCCGACTGCCTTCATTGCCGAAGTCATATTCCCGCCGGCCAGTCCGACCCTGGCCGCGAGTTCAGGCGGAAATTTCTGCTGGAAGACAAGGATGGTCGGTTTTGGCGATGCGTCCAGGGCGTCGATCACGTCCAGAAACGACAGAGAGTTGTAGTCGGGGTCGGGCAGTCCGAAGACACACGTCACCGCGTGACCGACCGTGCGACCCAGTTCGGGATACATGCACCGTATGGATTGGTCCGTGTACCAGTTTTCCGTCCAGGGATTGTAGAGGCTCAGGCAAAGCGGGTTACCGGGATACGTGGCCACGACGTTCGTGATTGACGGGGTGTCGAAGTTTTTTAATTGTTCCAGCATTTCGCGAGAGGTCGTCATCTGGGGCTCCTTCGGTTTTTCTTACGCATACCCTTGGTATATATGACGAATATCGTCCTGGCGGGATGTCTGAGAATACAAACGGGTTGCTTGTGAAGCGATAAATTCGTGTATAATGGTTTCTGGATCGGTGCAGGCCCCGGCAAGTTGCTCAACCGGAAATGCCGCGGGTCGCGGCAATCTTGAGCCTCCTCGCGTTTCAGGACCCCGACGTCCGTACGAAATGGGATGCGGTCAATTTGCCGTCTGTCTGTGTCGCATCTAACTGAGATTGACTTTTTCTTCCGGTTTTCTCGGGATGAGATTGAGGGGTTGTACGATCCGGCGGCGCTCCGGCGTGAGTCTTTGCAGGAGTTCCGTTGACGGCTGATAACCGTGGCGAAAGTTTCCCCATGAGGGTCCGTACCGGTAGACAACCACGCGCCGGGTACCCGGGTTGGACCGCCGGGCGGAGCCGTGTGAGATGCTGTCCACAAATAGAAGCGCGTCCCCCGCGGTCATATGGATTTCGACGGCGCCTTCAATGCCTTCGACAGTGGCGTTTCTGGACATCCTGTGTCTGTCGAAGTGCGGGTGTTTGAAGTTGGCTTTATGGCTTCCGGGGATGACCATAGTGCCGCCGTCGCCGGGTCCGATGTCCGTAAGCGCTATGAGGATGTTGATCTGGCCGCACATGAAGCGCCCGCCGTGGAAGCGAAACTGATTGCGCAAAATGGGCGGGTATCCACCGGAGTGTAGCCCGATGGCTTCGCCGGGTTCGCGAAAATTCGCGAAATTCTCGTCGATGAACAAGGGGCCATGGTGGTAGTCGAAGCTGCCTTCGCCTCCCACAAAGCGCTTCACCTTTTCGAACCACGAGGGATGGTCGATGAGTTTTTCGAAGGGCTCCCCGGCTTCATAAATCTGCTGCAGGTTCAGACCGGATGTGTCGTCGCCGTAGGTGTGCGCATGTATATGGCCGAACCACTCCCCTGGCATTAGCGGGGGAATTTCATCCAGCCAGGCATTGAGTTCCTCAACTTCCCCCTGTGAGAGCGCGTTTTCGAGATGTAGATAACCGCGAAGGTCAAACAGGTACGTTTCCAGGTCGATATCCATGCATGCCCCTAAGGGTAGGTATGCGACTCGGTGATGGAAACCGTCATTGTATCAACGCCGAACCGCAAACGGGGCGGGGCAACTTCCGAACCGCCCGCTGGAAAGGTGCATTAGAGGTAAACAGAGATCGCCCGGTTGTCAACACGATTCTGACGGGAGTCCGTCATCCGCGGCCGGTTCGCGGCGCAGCGACCGGTTCATATTTTGCGTGCCGTGAGGATGCTCGATCCATTCGGTTGACTGACCCGCTGGACACTCCCGAATCCCGCCTGGGTCAACCAGGTTCTGTACTCGGTTTCCGTGTAAGCGCGCCCCCCTCGATAGATGTTGAGGAAGACGATGTTGAAGATAGCCGCTTCGGGCGGTGAATAACGGCAGTCGTCCAGGATGCCGTTACCCAGAATGTAGATGGCGCTGCCGGGCATGAGTGCGGCTCCTATGTGCGATAGGGCCCGACCTGCCTGGCATGGAGGAAGGGTCTGGAAAAAGGCTTTGACCACAGCCGCGTCGAACTTGCCCGGAACGGGTTCGCGGGTGGCGTCTAGCGCGAGGGTGTGGATCCGGTCGGTCGCATTCGCCTCACGGATGAAGCGTCTCGTAATCGGGAGCACTTCGGGCAGGTCCAGAACGGTTGCGCTAAGGTTGGGACTCGCTTCGGTAATGCCGATGGCCAAGCCCCCTGAACCCCCGCCGACATCCAGCAGTCGCGTGGAGGATGAAATGTCGAAACGTCTTACCAGATCCCGTCCGGCCGCAAGCGCCTCGTCGTGAAGGCCACGAAAGAAGGTGTACAACTGACCGGGGGGCATTTCCGTAAAGCTGTGTTCGGCCTGCGGTTGGCCTAGCCGAATCGAGTCCGCAGTCTTGAGGGTTGCCGACCACAGGTCGGAGAGCAGGTGGTGGACGTTGCCGATGTAATCGGGGCTGGTCTCTACCAGGTGATGCCGAGCCTCGCTGCCGTTGAAGAAGCGATTGTTTTCGACGCCCAGCAGGCCCGTTGCCACCAGCGCGTAAAGCAGTGGGGACAGGCGCTCGGCCGTTACCCGGATTTTTCCGGCGATTTGTTCCGCATCGAGTGGGCCGTCTGCCAGCGACGTAAATACGCCAAGCTGCATACCGGCAAGCAGGGCGAACGAGGGATAGGTATTCTGAATCAGGCGTACAATCGTTGAAGCTGCTGGTGCTTCCATAGAGCTGCTTCTTATCGTTCGATGCGCACGTTACCGTCTTCGTCCACGGAAAGGAATGGAACTTCGCCTCCGTGGTTGGCGTAGGGGCCGAACATGACCGCGCGCTGTTCGTCGGTCATACCGACGACGACGTCTTCGCCCCAGTATATTTCCGGGGGGGCCAGTTGACTCGCCGGACCGCCACGCACACACGAACGGGCGGCGTATTTGAACAGCACTGAGCGTCGGGGCTGCTCGCTCTGCCAGGGACGTGTCCCATGGGTCTGCGCTCCGTCCATGAAGAACAGGACATCGCCCGCCCGCATGGCTGGCTGTACAACGGTACCCAGGTCATCGTCGCACGTACGCACGCCCGGAGGCATTGGAAAACCGGATTTGTGGCTGCCGGGTACGCATGTGAATCCTCCGTCCTCCGGGTTTACGTCGGCGAGTTGCCAACTCACCGTGACGCCGCCGCAATAGGTTTGACTGTTCTGGTGATTGTATGCCACGTAGGGTCTGTGCGGTTCGCCGGCGCCGTGCATGGTCAGGCCTTCGGTGCCTTTGACGCCGGATATGAGCAATGGACCGTGATCCAGGCGAAAGCCGGCGCCGCACATCACGTTCAGGCGCAGGACGACGGAGGGGTGGGCCAGCATCTCTCGGAACGGTTCACAGTACGGGCGTTCCATTTGCAGGAGGCCGTGCATGGTGGGGCGTCCGGCGCCCCGGAGGGAATGTGAGCCTCGCGCACCCCGATTGTCGTCGCCCATATGTATCCGGTCCTGGTGTCGGTCGATGGCTTCGTTCGCAGCGGCGATTTCTTCGGGTGTCAGCACGTCTTGTACGACGAGATAGCCCGAGAGATCCCAGAAATAACGTTCCTTTGCGTCCATCGTATTCTCCACGGGCCTTCTCTACTTCCGTGCCCATCTGAATGGTGGTTCAGGCAATCCAGGTGCTGTGGCCGTCGGATCCGAGCCGGGGAAAGTCGTTACCGGTGTGGACTCCGGGACCGTAGAGGACGGCCTTCTGTTCAGGTGTGAGGTCGCGGACCCATTCTCCCCAGCGGGTTTCTGGTACGAAATGGCGACCTGTCGCCCGCGCGACGGCCCGGGAGGCATATTTGTAGAGAACGGAGCGGCGTCCGTGTTTCCCCTTCCAGGGAAGGGTGCCGTGCGTGGCGGTTTCGGCAAAAAACAGGACGTCACCGGCTCTCATCACTGGCTGTACAACCAGGTCCTTGTTGTCTTCTAGGGACCGTACGCCCGCCGGGGTGGGTTCGCGTGTCTTGTGGCTGCCGGGTACGATGCAGAAGCCGCCGTCCCCCTTATTGACGTCAGCCAGTTGCCATGCGACGGTGACACCTCGGCAATAAATGTTGCCATTCTGCTGGTGGTACCATACGGAAGGACTGAAAGGTTCGCCCGCGCCGTGCAACTGGTGACCCTCGGCGCCGGCTTCGGTGCCTATAAGCAGGGGGCCATGGTCAAGGCGGAATCCCGTACCGGACATGACGTTCAGACGGGAGACCACAACGGGATGGACGAGGAGTTTGCGGAATGGCTCGCGGTAGGGTGTCGGCCAGCCGAGCATCCCCGTGAGTTCCGTCCGCCCCTGTTTGCCCTCCAGGGCCGATGAGCCGCCCGCGAGGCTGTGGGACTTGATGGGGCGTGTGGTCATGTGGTCGGCAAAGCGATCAAGAGCGCTATTGCATTCCTGTGCCTCTTCGACCGTGAGGGCGTTTCTAACGACGAGATACCCGGTCAGGTCGAAGAAATATCGTTCTTCAGCCGACATGAGGTACAGGTTGGCGGCCATTGTGCCTCCTGGCTAAACGAAATACAGTGGTTGACCTACTGCGAAGCCTGGGTTCCGAACCCTTGCCGACGCTTCGCCTGCTCTTCCTCCCAATCCGCCATCACCTCGGCGGTCCGGCGCAGGAGTTGCTCGTCCTTTTCAGCGCGGACCGCGTGCGGATCGCGGTCCGCCCAGTTGTAGTAGCCGTTTCCGGATTCCAGTCCGGTGGCTCCCGTCGCGACGAGCGCCTGGAGGTGGGCCAGTGGCTGCTCCCACCCGGCCAGGGTCCGCCAGAGATGCGAGGCCACGCGAACGTGCATCGTCAGACCGTTGATGTCTCGTTGTTCCAGCGGGCCTGTGGTGGTGAATCTGGGCGCCAGTCCCAGCCGGAAGGCGTCGTCGATATCTTCTGCGGTAGCGACGCCCGAGGCCAGCAGGTCCACGGCTTCTCGGATGAGCGCGTGTTGCAGCCGGTTGACGAGAAACCCGGGCACGTCCTTGTTCACGCGAAGGGGAAAGTAGCCCAGCCGTTGCCAGATGCTGGCGATACGATCCAATGTCTCGTTCGAGGTCTGTTCGCCGCGGACTATTTCGGCAACGGGAACGATGTGAGCCGGCTGTACGAAATGGGAGCCCGCAACGCGATTCCTGTGACGCGCGCGTTCCGCAAGTCTGCTGATGGGAAGGCCAGACGTGTTGCTGACGAGGGGAACATCCCTCTCCGACAGGGTATCCAGGCGCTGGAAGAGCGCTTGTTTGGCGGCGAGGTCTTCGGTGATGGATTCCACGATAAAAGCGGAATCGGCAGCCGCAACTTCCAGGTCCGTTGTGGTACGTATTCGGTCCAGGACGGTTTCAGGCGTTTCACCCCGTAGCCGGTTGTGCCGGTGGAGGTCCCTCGCGTATCTTTGCAGGTTCTTTCGGGCATCGACGAGGCTTTCCGCCCGCCGGCCGATCAGCCAGGTTTGCTTGCTCCCCAGGGCCAGGACCAGGGCGATCTGACTACCCATCAGACCGGCGCCGACAACGGTGGATTTTTCCAGGAAAAGGTCCATATATTACGATTCGCCTTTGAAGACGGGACGCGCCCGTGAAGCGGCCCTCAACGATTCACGGGCAGCCGCCACACCGCCTTTTCCCCTGCCGATGCTATATATCGACTTCAACCCGCTTGAGGGCCGCCTCAGCGGCCTCCAGTGTCCGGTCGATGTCCGCCTCGGTGTGGGCAAGCGAAAAATAGATCTTACTGCCCGGGTTGAAGAAGATGCCACGTTTGATCATTTCAATGCCGAATTGTTTGGCGGCACCTGCGTCGGCTCTCAGTGTGTCGGCGTAGTTTCGGATTTCGATATCAGCGAAATAGGGCTGTAGGACCGGTCCTTCGCCCAGGACTTGAAGGGGCAGCCCCGCCCGTGCGCCGAGTGCTTCCAGGCCGTTCCTTAGACGTGCGGGGATTTCGTAGAGCCGTGTGTAGACGCCGTCGGTTTCCAGTACGTCTAACGTTGCCAGGCCGGCGGCGGCGCTGACGGGGTTCCCATTAGTGGTGCCGCTCACAAAGGCATACGGCGCGTTCCCTTTACGGCGGGGGTCGGCGAATGCGAGGATATCCGCGCGCCCACAGACGGCGGCCATCGGATACCCACCGCTAATCGTCTTTCCGTAGACGGCGACGTCCGGTACGACGCCGTAGCGCTCCTGTGCGCCGCCCCATGCGATGCGGAAGCCGGTAACGACTTCGTCGAAAATGAGGATGGTGCCGTGGGTGCTTGAAGCTTGCCGGATGGCTTCCAGAAAGCCGGGTTCGGGCCTAAGGGCGCGTTGAAAGGGTTCGACGATAACGGCCGCCAGGTCGTCTGCGTAGGACGCGATGAGTTCTTCGGCGACGTTGGCATCGTTGAAAGGGGCGACCAGAACCGATTGGCCGACGGCTTTGGGTATGCCGTGGGAGTCGGGGACGGGCAAAGGACCGTCCGTGGGCTTCGGCGGTGTCGTGCTCTGCTGGGCGTAGTCGTGGGCTCCGTGCCAGCCGCCCTCGAATTTCAGGATCTTCTCGCGGCCGGTGAACGCCCGCGCCATTCGCAGCGCGGAAAAAGTACCTTCGGTGCCCGAGGAGGTGAAGCGGATGGATTCCCCGCAGGGCGAGGCTTCAACGATGCGCTCGGCCAGCCGGATGATGGGTTCGTTGAGCGCGTAGAAGGTCGAGCCCAGCGCAACCTGGCGTTGGACGGCTTCGACCACAGCGGGGTGGGCGTGGCCCAGGATGAGCGGGCCGGATCCGAGGACGTAGTCGATATACTCCCGGTCTTCGGTGTCGTAGATCCGGCAACCGTTTCCGCGCCGGATCACGGTTGCGACTTCGTCCGGCATCCGAAAGCTGCCCAGACAGCCGCCGGCAAGGTAGCGGTCGGCCTTTTCAAGCAGATCTCGCATCGGCTTGTTTTCCATTGGACGTTCCCAGGGTACCATGGAAGAGGGGTCGGGGCGGCGTCTGACGGCTCCCTAAGATATCGCTGTGCAGGCGATCTGTCACGTTCTTTCGCAGTGTGTCTGAAAGCGAAGGGGTCTACAATATCCAATAAGCAAATCTACAGACAGTTGTTTCAGTACAATGAGATGCATTCATTGAACCGGGTGTGAGGCGTCAATCCCGGGGCGCGCATGGAGTGGCGTTTCCGGCATGTGCAACCTCGCATCGCATTCCGACAACCCGATATGTAAGGCAACGGAGGCAGGTATGACAAGGGGTAGTTCAGAAATACCTAACGTGGTGGTTTTTTATACCGATCAACAACGATGGGATACAACCGGCGTTCACGGGAACCCCATGGATCTGACACCCAATTTCGACCGGATGGCACAGCGGGGCACCCATGTATTCAATTCATTCACCTGCCAGCCCGTCTGTGGTCCCGCGCGGTCCTGTCTGCAGACCGGGTTGTATGCGACGACAACGGGGTGCTTTCGCAATGGAATCCCTCTGCCCCCAGATAGTCGGACCCTGGCACACCACTTCAGAGACGCCGGTTACCGCACGGCATATATCGGCAAGTGGCATCTGTACGGAAGGGGAACGACCGGACCGGTACCACGGGAGGGACGTGGAGGCTACGAATACTGGCTGGCGTCGAACGTGCTGGAATTCACGTCGGAGGCCTACCGGACGATCCTGTACGACAACGAGGAAGAGCCGGTGGACCTGCCGGGATATCGGGTCGATGCGGTTACGGATGCGGCCATCCGGTATATACACGCGAATCAGGAACGTCCGTTTTTTCTTTTCGTCTCCTATATCGAACCCCACCATCAGAACCATATCGACGACTATCCGGCGCCGGATGGTTACCGGGAACGGTATAGCGGCGGGTGGATTCCGCCGGATCTGGCGTCACTGGGCGGATCGGCCCATCGCCATCTCGGGGGTTATTACGGGATGGTGAAGCGGCTGGATGAGGCCCTGGGGAGGATGCTGGACACGCTGAAGAGCACGGGCTTGGCGGAACAGACGGTCGTGATGTTTACGTCGGACCACGGTTGCCACTTCAAGACCCGGAACGCCGAGTACAAACGGTCCTGCCACGAGAGTTCGATTCGGGTGCCTACGGCTCTCCGGGGGCCGGGATTTGACGGCGGGGGGCGTATCTCTAATTTGGTGAACACGATCGACCTGACCCCTACGCTTCTGGATGCGGCCGGGATTCCGGTGCCCGAAGAGATGCAGGGGAGTTCGATTCTGCCACTGACCGTCGGGGACAACGAGGGGTGGCCCGAGGAGACGTTTGTGCAGATCAGCGAGGCACAGGTCGGACGGGCCGTGCGCACCCATCGGTGGAAGTACGGTGTGGACGCGCCGGAACGGCACGGCGCGCAGAGCGCAGGGTCGGATCGGTACATCGAACAATATCTGTACGACCTGGAGGCAGACCCGTACGAACTGTGCAACCTTATCGGCATGACCTCACATGCGGAGGTGGCTGAGATAATGAGGCAGAGGCTGCTCCGCCGAATGGTTGAAGCCGGCGAGGAGGCGCCGGACGTCCAAGCGGCTGAAGTCAGGGAAAACGGACAGCGACGGGTGTCACCGATTGAAGCACGAAGCTGATCCTGCTTAGTATTAAAACCGTGATGAGGAACGGAGTAATGCGGCCGACTCTGGCTCGAACGTTGCGTCGAGACAGATGAAATCCATAACGGTCTCTGACGGAGAATCGGCCGATCACCCGACGATATTCAGGCCTTCTGGTAGATCTCAGTACCTTTACGTCTGAACTCGTCTGCTTTTTCCTCCATACCGGCGTCCAGGGCTTCATCCACGTCCATGCCCTTCCGCGCGGCGTAGTCACGGACGTCCTGGGTGATTTTCATGCTGCAGAACTGGGGGCCGCACATGCTGCAAAAATGGGCTACTTTGGCGCCCGCGGCCGGGAGGGTCTCGTCGTGAAACTTACGGGCCGTTTCAGGATCCAGCGATAGGTTGAACTGATCTTCCCACCGGAAATCGAAGCGGGCCTTGGAGATGGCATCGTCCCAGGCCTGCGCGCCGGGGTGGCCCTTGGCCAGGTCTGCGGCGTGGGCCGCAATCTTGTATGCGATAACTCCGTCTTTCACGTCCTGGCGGTTGGGAAGGCCCAGGTGTTCCTTGGGCGTGACGTAACAGAGCATGGCAGTCCCATACCAGCCGATCATGGCGGCGCCGATGGCGGATGTGATGTGGTCGTATCCGGGTGCGATATCCGTGGTGAGGGGCCCCAGGGTATAGAACGGGGCCTCGTTGCAGAGGTCCATCTGCCTGTCCACGTTTTCTTTGATGAGATGCATCGGGACGTGCCCCGGGCCTTCGTTCATGACCTGGACGTCGTACTCCCATGCGATTCTGGTGAGTTCGCCCTGGGTTTCGAGTTCGGCAAACTGGGGCTTGTCGTTCGCGTCGGCGATGGCGCCGGGACGGAGACCGTCTCCCAGAGAGAATGAGATGTCGTAGCGTTTCATGAGTTCGCAGATGTCGCGGAAGTGTGTGTAGAGGAAGTTTTCTTTGTGGTGAGACAGACACCACTTTGCCATGATGGATCCGCCGCGCGAAACGATGCCGGTAACCCGCTGTGCGGTGAGCGGGATGTAACGCAGAAGCACGCCGGCGTGGATGGTGAAGTAGTCCACGCCCTGTTCGGCCTGTTCGACAAGCGTTTCCATAAAGATATCGATATTCAGGTCTTCCGCAACGCCGCCAACCTTTTCCAGAGCCTGATAGATGGGCACTGTGCCGATGGGTACAGGAGAGTTTCGGATGATCCATTCACGGGTTTCGTAGATGTCGCTGCCAGTGGAAAGATCCATGGTTGTGTCGGCGCCCCACTTAACCGCCCAGCGGAGTTTTTCGACTTCCTCTTGGATAGACGACGTGACCACCGAGTTGCCGATATTGGCGTTGATCTTGACCAGGAAATTGCGTCCGATAATCATCGGCTCGCATTCAGGGTGGTTGATGTTTGCCGGAATGATTGCCCGGCCCCGGGCGACTTCAGAGCGGACGAATTCGGGTTCGACGTTTTCGCGGATGGAGATGAATTCCATTTCCTCGGTGATTATGCCGCGCCGGGCGTAGTGCATTTGCGTGACGTTGTCCGTGCCCCGCAGAACGGTTTCGCGTTTCAGCCCATCAGGGATTTCCGGAGCGGCTGGAGTGTCGGGGGAATGCGAAGGAGTAACCTCGTGAACGCCACCACGAGCCTCGATCCAGGGACGACGGAGGGGCGGAAGGCCTTCGCTCACGTCGTGACCCTGCGGGCCACTGGTGTCGTAAACGTAAACCGGCGGTTCGCCGTTGGCGAGATGAATCTTTCGGGCGGGCACCCGCACGCTGTCTCTGCCCTTGATATAGATCTTTTCGGAATTGGCGAATGCGTTGCCATTGTCTGAGGAACTGTTCATCGCTCTATCTCCTTTGGAGGATACCCAACAGGCTGAGAATGCCGAAGAACCGCAGGTTGTGGAGCACAAAGCACAAAGGGCCGTCCCCTTGGAGGGAACGGCCTCTTGAAGGGCTGCAAGACCTTTGTTCCGCTACCCTAAGCTGGCACAATCCAGATCAGGTTTCAAGGGTATGATCTCAGCTGTTCGGCACCCCACGCGGATCTTGATATACAAGATATAGAGGAAGAAGAGATCTGTCAAGAGCGGAATTACGGATCCGTCCGGGGGCGCATCCGAACATCGACTTCGAGCCGCGTCTCACCGCCGCCCTGACGGACGCCTCGGGTGGGAGAGATGTCCAGATAGTCGCGTCCGGTCGCGATTCGGACGTGTCGTTCGTCGGCAAGACTCTGGTTGGTGGGATCGAAGCCCACCCAGCCGAGTTCCGGAAGCAGACATTCCACCCAGGCGTGGGTGGCATTGCTCCAGGCCTGGCCGTCGGGAGAACCGGAGACGTAGAGATAGCCCGAGACATAGCGGGCGGGAACGCCCCAGGAGCGGGCGACCGCGATCATAACGTGGGCATAGTCCTGGCAGACCTCGCGTCCCGAATTCAGAATTTCCTCAATTGGAGACACGGCCGATGTGCTTCCCGGAGCGTATTGAAACCTGCTGTGCAGGGTGTCGGAAAGCAGGATCAGATCCCTGAGCGGATCATACCCACGCGCAAGGCCATTTTTTTTGGTGAAGTCGGCGAGTGCCGCCGACGGCTTCGCCATCGCGCTGGGATGCGTAAAGTCCCAATGCTGGAATGAATACTTCCAGGTGTCAATCACCTTCCACGCGGCCGCTCCGAGTCCGGATGGAAGCGGTGCGGAGGGAGCCCGGAACTTACGGTCGAGTGGGCCGAAATCTCCAGCGCAGCGTGCTCCCGGTGGACGTTGAGAACGTGGCGCGTGTTGCCAAAAGGATCCGTTTCAGCGTTCAGGGCGCCCTGTGGTTTCGTTTCGACCTCAAAACGAACGAGCTGCTGACCCCCGGTGTCGAGCGGCTTCAGGCAAAGTAACATGACGCACTGGCGCGCCGGGAATGTGTACTGGTAACGTGAGACGTGCGTGATTTCGTACTGGATGGTTCCAGACACGGTATCAGCACACTCGCAAGTCAATCAACGACGGCGTAATCGATATAAGCGGCGGTTACAAGATCATGCAATTCCCGGCAGTAACCGATGAGGTTTCCGAGGAGGGCCTCGTGGTCTTCGCGATCGGGCCAATCGTAATGGATCAGCGCGCACATACGCCTGGCCAGGCGCCGGGCTACTGCACTGGATTGCTCATCGGGCCCGGGACCGATGGCGTTGAGTTCCGCGGCCTCCGCGTCGAGCGAGTAGCATACAGAGCCGTGTAGAAGAGGGTCGGTGACGAGCAGGTCGAGGACCTGGGGCGGCTTGGACGTCGACGCTATAATTGCGGCCGTAAGCATCAAACGCCTGGCAGACGTGCAAGAGGTTCGTCCAGTCCGCGTCGGAGGACTCGTCCATCATTTTGTCCATGGAGAGTTGAGAAAGAAACAACGTAGCGGAACATTGGGCACGTTCCATACAACATCCGAGTTGCAGGAAATGCCACCCTTCGTCGCGATACATCGTTGCTTCCGCCACGCCGGCAAACGTGTTGATGTCGCCTGCCGTCTCTGAATAAAAGTTCTCCGGCGAGGTCTTCCAGATATCCCTAATACTCAGCTTCTGGAGCCGCAGATACGCCAGGTTCAGACAGGTCCACATCTCCCCGCTGATGCAGTGACGCATCTGCCGCGCATTCTCACGTCCCAGCGAGAAACAACTCCAGACGGAATCTGGATTTGAGCGCTCGAAAGTGAGATCATCGACCAGCGTGTAGGAATCGGCAAGCGTGAAATCGTCGTTCCCGACCATTGTTATACTGCCGCCGGGTGGCTGCCGATTCAGGCTCATGTAGATTCGACTCCAGCCGAAATAGATCTCCCGGATCGGCCGGTCCACCAGCGCTTCCACCTGGAATCGCAACAGGCGACAGAGATACTCCGCCCGTTCCAGGTAGCGGCCCATCCAATAAAGGCCCTGCGCACTGCGTGAGAGAAGTCTGGGATTTCCAGGATTCGTTGTCATCAGTCCTCATCAGCTTCTTCCGGTGTGAGTACAAATTCGGGATATGCCTCCATTCCCAGTTCCCCTACATCCTGCCCCAGCCGCTCGACCTTGTCGGACACGCGGACTTTCAGGGTCACGCTCAACAGGCTCCACAGCACCCACGTAGTCGAAAACACGAACGCGCCAACCGCTACGATACCCAACAGTTGGACGCCGAAGTTGCCGCCTGCGACGATGCAGACCGCCAGCGTTCCCCAGATGCCGGCGAAGAGGTGGGCGGGTACCGCACCGACGACGTCGTCGATTTTCAACCTTTCCAGCAGCCGAATTCCCAGCGTGCAGAGGATGGCGCCCACGCCGCCGATTACAATTGCCCAATAATGTTGGACGATGTCGGGACCGGCAGTTATTGAAACCAGCCCCGCAATCGCTCCGTTCAGACTGGCGAACAGGTCCATTCGGCCGAGGATGGGTCTGGAAACGACAAGCGCTACCAACACGCCGGCAGACGCCGCGAGATTCGTGTTGACTAGCACATGGCTCATAGCCACCGCATCAGCGGCGCTCCCCAACGCCAACTGCGACCCGCCGTTGAAACCGAGCCAACCAAACCAGAGGATGAACACGCCTAACGTTACCGCCACGATATTGGATGGTGGTGTAGCCTTAACGGTGCCGTCCTTTCGGTATTTCCCCAATCGTGGGCCGACGACCAGCACGCCAGCAAGCGCCGCCCATCCACCGGTGCTGTGAACTATGGTCGAGCCGGCGAAATCCTTGAATCCCATTGCACTCAACCACCCTCCGCCCCAGGTCCAGGCGCCCACCACGGGGTAGATGACAGCCGTCAGGGCCAGCGTGAATAAAAAGAAGGACCACATCTTGACCCGTTCCGCCAACGCACCGGAGACAATCGAGGCGGCCGTCGCCACAAATACCATCTGGAAGAACCAGTCGGACATGGTGGAATATTTGTTCGCGATAACCTTGGCCTTGGCCGTTTCCTGCCCCGCTACGAGGGCGAGATCGGCAGCAGACGGACCGTAGAGGAGCTTAAATGAGCCGATGAACTTCCCCACCTCCGTATACATCAAATTGTAACCGATGAAGTAATAGGCGAGACCGGCTATCGAGTAAAGACCTATGTTCTTCATGCAGATCATCCCGACGTTCTTGGTGCGTACCGAACCCGATTCGAGCATTGTGAACCCGGCACACATCCACATAATCAGCGCGCCCCAGATCAGAAACGCGAAGGTGTTGAAGACGAACATGGTCTCCTGGTCAACCGCCGCATACGCGGCGGTGGTCCCGCAAAGCAGACAGCCTAGCAACAGCAGAGCGATTCTACAAGGGGAACCGCCGACGCGCTTGAGAAACGGTACTTTCGGGAAACCCTTCATACCTTCTCCTTTCGTGGTTCTTGCACAACGGTGAGATGCGTGTTTTACCTGACAGATGTTATGGATGCGACTGCTCAGTTTCCCAGCACCCAGAGGTCTATGCCGCCACCGCCCTGACTGGAATTAACGACCAGGCTGCCTCGGCGCAAGGCGACACGGCAGAATGCCCCGGGCACGATCCGAGTCTCACGCCCGTGCAGCACAAATGGACGCAAGTCTACGTGGCGCGGCTCAAACCGGTCGTCGACAAGACACGGCGCACGCGACAGCGGCAGAACAGGCTGGGAGATGAAGTCAGCCGGGTTGGCGCGCAACTGCGTGGCGTACTCCTGGCGTTCCTCGGGTGTGGCGTGGGTACCGACCAGCATGCCGTAACCGCCAGACTCGCCGACCCGCTTTACAACCAGTTTTTCGAGGTTGTCGAGCGTGTACTCGAGGTGTTCCGGCCTGCGGCACAGATAGGTCTCGACGTTGGCCAGAACGGGCTCTTCGCCCAGGGTAGTAGCGTATCATGTCCGGAACGTAGGCATAGACGCTCTTGTCGTCGGCCAAACCGGTTCCGGGCGCGTTCACGAGGGTCACATTGCCAAGTTTGCAGGCGTGGAGTAAGCCTGGCACACCTAGCAGGGAATCCGCGCGAAAGACGAGGGGATCCAGAAAGTCGTCGTCTACACGCCGGTAAATCACGTCGACGCGCCGGAGGCCCGCGGTGGTTCGCATGTAGACAAAACCGTCGTTCACGAGCAGATCCCGGCCCTCGACAAGAGCCGCGCCAATTTCGCGGGCCAGAAACATGTGTTCGTAAAAAGCCGAGTTGTAAACTCCGGGTGTGAGCAGCACGATGCACGGGTCGGCCCGCCCCCCTGGCGCGAGTTCTGAAAGGGTTTCACGTAGCAACCTGCCGTAGTGTTCCACATCCTATACACGCGAACGTCTGTAAAGGCGGCGCAGACTTGCTTTCACCGCTTTACGATTCGCTACCATATACGAAACACCCGAGGGAACGCGCAGGTTGTCCTCAAGTACAAGAAAGCCGTCATTGGTGCGCACGAGGTCGGTTTCGCAGATGGATACCCATGCGCCATGAGGAGGGGAGGCGCCGCGCATCTCAACCCGGTACTGTGGACAGCCCTGTACCATGTCCGCCGGAATGACGCCGTCTCCGACGATGTGTGCGTCATTGTATATGTCTTGAAGAAAGCGGTTCAGGGCGGAGAGGCGCTGTGTGAGGCCCTTGACGAGCTGACGCCACTCGGCGCCGGATAAAATCCTTGGCAGGCAGTCGACGGGTATGATCCGTTCAGCGGCCTCCTCATCGCCGTGAACTGTAAAGGTGATGCCCTCATTTGAAAACGAACGGGTTACGCGTTCCTGAATGCTTGTGAGTTCCTCCGTTGAGAGTTCGCTCAGCGCTTCTAAAAGCGGGCGGTAATGCGCCCTGGGAGTACCGTCCGGAAGGAACATCTCGTCGTAAATGGATGGATCAAGGCCGTACGTATCAAATTTCATCGTAACCGTATAAATAATTGCCGTTGTGGGATTTAGTTGACAGAATCGGTGGGAATTGTATTTCGATTCTGCGTTGCCAAAACGTATTTTCAATTCCCCAGAGTTTCGAATTTACCGTTTCTGACCACCTGCAGGACTGCTGGATAAGTCGGGTCACCATTCTCGTCGAAGGCGAATTGTCCTAAAACTGTCGGAATATCGATCGTGGCCAGAGCATCCCTTAGTGCCCCGGACGCCGTTGAACCGGCTTTCTTCATCGCCGCTGTAAGGATATGAACGCACGCATAGCCTTCTGCCGCGAACAGGTCGGGATCGGTGCCGAATCTGACGCGGTAGTTCTCAATAAAGGCGTGATTTTCGGGGGTCGCGATTGAACGGGACCAAAACGTCCCTGTTATCAACCCTTCAGCTGCGGCGCCGGCTACTTCTATCTGGCTTGACGCAAAGCCGAAAACGAGGAAGGGTATGCCGTAAGGAATACCAAGCCGACGGCCCTGCACGGGAATCGCAACCCGTTCCACCGGCCGGGTCCAGACGAGGATGAGATCGGGTTTCGAGTCGTTTATTCGTGTCAGTTCGACGGAAAAGTCGGTTTTTCCGGTTGCGAACGCCTCGGTTGCAAACGTCTCGACGCCCAATTTATCAAGTACCTTTTCGGATTCCTCGAAACCACTCTGTGAAAAAACGTCCGTGCTATCGTATATAACGGCAACACTGTTCAATCTCAGCTTCGTTCTTGCAATCTCAAGCGTGCTTTGTGCGATCCGACTTACAGGCGTCGGAATCCTGAACACGAATTCGCCAATTGCCCCCAATCCGGCGGCTGCCGCGGTGGGACTGAACGCCACCACGTTGTTTTGCTGGGCAATCGGAAAAGCCACGGCAGCTGAAGACGAATAGCCAGGCCCCAGAATAACCGTAACGTCGTCCTCGTGAATTAGCTTTTCGAAGGCCGTTACAGCGACATCCGGATTGCTCTCACTGTCTTCGACGATGAAGTTTATTGTTGAAGAATCGAGTTCATATCGGCTGACCTCTTCTTGCGCAAGTTCCATTCCATTTCTTACGAATTGGCCGACGGCCATGCCGTCGCCCGTGAGGGGCAAGACGACGCCGATTTGAATCTCTGCAGGGAGAATCCCCGACACTAGAATAGACGTGCCGGTCACCCGCGCCTTCCCCCCGACCGGCAGCTCAACCGTTACACGTTGTCCACCATTGATCGGAAGGCTCGACCAGGAACCCAACGGGTTGCCGCCCCGCGTCGCGCGGGCTTTATAGTAGCCGCCCCGGACGACGGCAATATCCACGCGCGCTCGTCCATACGAATCCGTCGTGTCGGTCCACGCGAAATTCGGCGCCTTTCCGGAAACCGAACGAGTGAATGCGACGGTGACACCACCCAACGGAGCGCCGTCCTGCCGCACAGTAGCCACCACAACGGCCCGCGTCGCAATGCCTCCGGCAGCCAATTTGCCCAACGGTTGTTCCGCCGGTTCCTCTGCCTTCGATATCCGGGGCGCAACCGCACGTTCGCCGCCACAGCCCCACGGCAGACATCCTGCGAACACCAACACCGACAAATTGCGAAATCTTAACGACATTTTGGCCGAGTCTCGTTATCTCTACGAAAAAAGCAGCGTTATGATCCGGAAAAACGGTTCAATGCTGCGCAACAGCCTGCTCGATGCCATTGTCCGGCGGATGGCGGCGGTCCGGACTACGGACTCTGTCGCGTGGAAAGGAACCAGGCGATCTGAGTGGTCCGGCAACGGGGTGGCGCATGTGAGGCGTTCTGAGATCAGGGCGAATCCTCATCGGTGGTCTCCTCAGCCACCAATGCGGGAGCTTCCAGGGGTATTTCAACAACCATTTCGGTAAATTCGCCGGGTTCGGTTTCGACCCGAATGCTGCCTCCGTGCTCGCGTACAATATCGTTCGAAAGGGCAAGACCGAGCCCCGTGCCCTGGTCGGTGGGCTTGGTCGTAAAAAACGGGTTGAAAATCTTGTCGACGACGTCGGGCGGAATTCCGTTTCCGTTATCCCTGATACGTACCTCGAGCCGTTCCTGGCCACGTCGCGTCGTCAACGAAAGCGTAGGCATGTATGGCGCTATGTTATTGTCCGACTGATCATTCTCGCGCCGTTTTTCGTCGATCGCGTGGCAGGCATTACTCACCATGTTCAGGAAAACGCGGCCCATGTCCTGAGGTACCACCTCGACGTCGCCTACGGACGGGTCCAGATCCTGTTTGATGTCTAGTTGGAAATCCGGGTCGCTCGCCCTTACGCTGTGGTAGGCAAGCCTGGCGTGTTCGTCGAGCAGGTCGTTGATATTGGTGGGCTGTCTCTGGGCCGAACCCCGTCCCATCGACAGCATGTCCTGAACGATGCGGTTGGCACGCTCGCCGTGTTCACGGATGCGTTCGAGGTTGTCGGTGAGGTCCTGGCAGATTTCCTGGATGAGTTTCCGTTGTTCTTCGTCCAGATCTCCGGCCTCCCCGCTGAGCATCTCCTGGAGTTCCTCCTGGAGTTCTTCCAACAGTTCCACGGAGACCTCCGAGAAATTCTTGACGAAATTCAGAGGGTTCTTGATCTCGTGTGCGACACCGGCGGTCAGTTCGCCAAGCGCCGCCAGTTTTTCGCGCATCACAATCTGGTCCTGCGCCCGCCGGAGGTCCACGAGCACGGTTTCGAGCTGTTCGTTTTTATCCCGCAATTCCTCGGCCAGCTTTTCGACGAGGTTCAGGCGCTGGACTTCCAGGGCGTGACGCCGGAACACCTCCAGAGCCGCCGCCATATCGGCGACTTCGTCGTTGCCGCTGATATCGACCTTGGCTTCCAGGTCGCCATCGGCCATACCTCGCATCCTGTTCGACAGGCGTTCGAGCCGGCGCAACAACACCCGACCCACAAAAAGCCACGCGATCAGCACGGCTCCGGTGATGCTAACCACGTTCAGTCCAAGCAGAACACTGCGTCCGGTCCCGATCGCCTGGGTGGATGCCCGCGTGGCCTCTTGCGTCCGCTCCCGGGCCGCACTGACGAGACCCTCGACTTCAGTGCCGAGTTTGATTTCGAGGTTCAGGTTGTCCTGGAGGAGGTTTCGCTGCCGCTCGGCGAGCGCGAACTCACGAACGATCAGATCGAATCCGCCCTGTTCCCCCAGACCCAACTCGAACAGCCGGTTCAGGTGCGGGGCGATCTGATCGCGCCACGGGGATGTACCCAGCGCCGACAAGCTCCGCTCGATACGCCCGGCAGCAGCCTCAAACCGCTCCCGCCGCGGTTCCAGCAGGAGGGCGTCCGACAGATTGAATGAACTTGACATGAGCTGTGTCGCGATGGTGGCATCGGCCTTTAAATCGGCCAGGTGGCGGTACCGATCTAATTCATCATTTGAAAAATGCCGCTCGCGGGGCGCGGGCGGCTGGCCTATTGTACGATAGCCTGTCATCGTGTAGAAGAGTTGATCGTCGATGGCCGGAATCAGCATGCCGGACAATTTGCCCCGCAAATTGGACAATTCAGCACGCAGTGCTTCGCTGCGCGCGCTGACCTCGAACAACTCGCCGACCTCTCGCTCGATGGCTTCGATGTTGGACGTGAGCGCGGCGGCATAGTCGTGAATTCGTCTGTAACGCTCCTCGCCTTCTTTCCTGATGCCCCTGTGCATCAGGGCTGCCAGCAGTGTTTCGAAGGCCTTGCGCTCTTCGGCGATATCTGCCTTTACGCGGACGAAGTCATCCATCGTTGCCGCCGCGGTCAGACGGGGTGCAGCGGCGACCAGAGTACCACTCTGCCGGGCGACTCCGAAGGCGGCGGCCATTTCCGGCACGCTACCCTCGTTCACACGGTTCTGGATGTCGCCCACGAGATCGAATGAGAACCACCCGACCATACTGGCGACCATGGTTATGGCAACGGCGCCTCCGATTCCCAGATAGAGTTGCGCGGCGATGCGGAAGCGGCCCTCGAGCAGATGTTTGAGCGTACGGATCACGGCACCGTTTCCTGGAGCGTATCGATTGGATAGTAGCGGCCGTCACGACCTATCATGGTCAGAAAAACGGCATCCGACCCCTGATTATCCTGGCTGCCATACCGCAGTTCGAATCCGTCTATATCGACGATTTTGGTACTGCGGAGACTGTTGAGAAAAGAAGCCCGGCTGACCTCCGGGCCACAGCGTTCGAGAGCGGCTATGGCCAGACGGCCGGCCAGGTACCCTTCGAAGGAAACGAAACCCGGAACAGCATCGGAATCGAAGGCCGAAAGTGCCCGGCGGTAGGCGGTTGCGACGGGGAAGTAGTCGTCGGCTGGAAACGGTACGACCTGAGTGACGTAGACTCCGGTTCCGGCGGCACCCAACTGCGTGGCGAGCGCGTTGCTGCCTACGAAAGAGATGGTAATGAAAACGGGGTCCATGCCGATGTGCCGCGCCCATGCAATAAAGGTCGCGACCGGTTCATACGCGCCAATCAGGATCACCGCTTCGGGGTTCACCATGCGCAAGTCGAGCAGTGCCGTTTTAACTGCCGTGGTGTTTCGCGGATACAACCCCACGGCCACCGCCCCCATTCCCCGCCGTTCGAGTGCACGTCGCGCGCCGCGGTAGCCGGCCCGGCCGAAGGAATCGTCCTGGTACATGACGGCGATACGCTTTATGCCGAGGTCGCCCGTCAGCCGAGCGATCATCTCCTCCGTCTCCTGGTTGTACGACGCCCTCAGGTTAATCACGTTGTTCCACTTTGCATCCCGGAGGAACGCCGCACCCGTGAACGGGGCAATATAGGGAATATCGGATTCGGCGGCGACAGGGGTAGCTGAGCGCGACGTCGGCGTGCCCACGGCGCCGATGAGCGCGAAGATCTTTGCCTCTTTGATAAGATACAGGGTGTTTGCGATGGCTGCTTCCGGCTCGTATGCGTCATCGCGAGAAATGAGTTCCAAACGACGACCGTGGACACCCCCGCGCCGGTTGATCTCCTGGAACGCAGCTTCGATACCGCGTTTCATGTCGGTACCCAGTTGCGCGGCGGGGCCACTGAAGGCGGCGGACTGTCCGAACAGAATGCGCTCGTCCGAGACGCCGGTTTCGAGCTCGGCGCCTTCCAGGACGGGCGAAAGCGCAATCCACGCGACGAACAGCCGCACCCCGTGGCGAAACGTCGATCTCATTGGGTCCTCCGCTTCACCAGCGTAAGGTGGTTCCGTTCTTTCTCTCGCCGGTAGTGCATCTCGTCCATCATTGTCAGCACCAGGTGAATGCCGAGTCCACCGATTGGCCGATCTTCGAGCGCCGCTTCCAGATCGGGTTTCGGCGCGTCTTTCAAGGGGTTGAAGGGCCGGCCGTCGTCCGCGATCTCGAGGGTGATCGAATCGTCGTCCGAGGTCAACGTGATCTCGATCTCGCCAGGTCCACCGTCGAGACCGTGACGGACAATGTTATTGCCGATTTCCTCTATGGCGAGGTCAATCTGATGAACCAGCGCGGGCGACCAATCTTCCTGCAGCCCGAGTTCTTCGGCAGCGGCGGCGACCCGACGCAGTTCGTCGAGGTTGGCCTCGATACGAAAGGATTGTTTCGCGCTCACGCTTCCGCCCCCCTGTACCGGAACGTAACGCAGGTTATATCGTCGAATTGGGGAGTGTCGCCTACAAATCCTCTCACGGCCTCAAAGACCGCGTCATTGGCTTCGCGGGCGTCCTGTGGAGGTGCGCCCGCGAAGACGTTATGCAGGCGTTGCATCCCGAACTCTTCCTCCACGTCGTTAATGGCTTCGGTGACACCGTCCGTATATAGGACAACCGTATCGCCGGGTGCGAGTGTGACCGAATTGTATCCGTATTCGATGTCAGGCAACATTGCAAGGGCAATGCCGCCCGTCAGGGGTAGCCTGGTCGCTTGTCCGTCCGCGTTGACGATGAGCGGCGAATTGTGCCCGCCGTTGGCATACACGAACTGACGATTGGCGGGATCGAAGACCGCGTAGAAGACGGTGACGAACATGGCGGCTTCGTTGTTCTCGCAGAGTGAATTGTTGACTTCGAAAAGGACCTCTCCGGGATTGATGGTCCCGATTGCCGCACCCCGAAGTACCGTCCTGCTTGACATCATGAAGAGCGCCGCGGGCACCCCCTTGTCCGAGACATCGGCGATTGCGATGCCGATGCGTCCGTCTTCGAGCCCGATGATGTCGAAGAAGTCGCCGCCGACGTTGCGAGCGGGTTCCATGCTCCCGAATGCCTGATAGGTGAGGTTCTCCGGAAACCGTGTGGGCAAAATCGACTGCTGCATTTTACTGGCAACGTCGAGCTCGTTCTGCAACGCGATCAGCTTGTCGCGCGATTCGAGCGCCTCCCGCCACTCGATCAGATGGTGCATCGTTCGATCAATAGTCACCTGCAGGTCCGAAAAATCTATGGGCTTGGTGACGAAATCGAACGCGCCCCGGTTCATCGCGATCCGGATGTTTTTCATGTCGCCATACGCCGAAATAATCACGGAACGGATATTCGGATCCACCTTGGGGATTTGCTCGAGCAGCGTAAGGCCGTCCATCTGGGGCATGTTGATGTCGGAGAGCACCATATCGATGGTGTCGTCTTCATTAAGCCGCTCGAGGGCCTCGATCCCGTTGTGCGCAAACACGAACGTATAGCGGCCTTTGCGAATCGGACGCCGCATACGCTGCAGCATAAGCGGTTCGAGGTCGGGCTCGTCGTCCACCACCAGGATCTTGTATGGGAGTGCGGACATTTCGAAATACCCCACGATAGGATGGTTACCTGCATTGTCGAATCCGGCAGACGCGCGTTAGCGGGTTGACATCCGGACGCTGCCCCATAAGTGGATCTGTAGAAAAAGTGGGGTTACTTTGTCCTTTTGTCGTCCATCTGCTCCAACTCGTCGGCGATTTCATCCATCAGAATGACGAGGTCGACGACATCGTGGCTGGTTATAGTACCCAGGAACTTGTCCGAGTCCTTATCCAGGACCGGTATCACCGACAATGAATGACGCGACATCTGTTGAAGAACGTCTTCGATGGGCTCGTCGGTTACGGCATGCGGTGGGTCCGTTCGCAGTACATTCTGCAGCGGTGTATCCGCCCAGGAACCCATGGGGACTGATGTCAATCGGGATGGCGACACGATCCCCACAACGTCGCCATTGTCGACCACGACGTAATCCTGTTGATGCGGCGCGATCCAATCATCGGCAAATTTCCTGATAGACAGTGATGCTTCGGGATAGGACCGGGACGGGTCCAGCACGTGACCGGCTGTAATATCGTCCAGGGCGCGGCGCGCGAAGGAAGTTGGCACGACCTCCGGCGGCGAGGGGCGGTGGGTCTTACGCGCTCGGTTAACTGCCGCGGTAATTGCCGGTGGCATCAGCACGATATATCCGAACATTACGAGCACGACCAGCGAGAACACGTCCTGTCCTATCACGTTGTTTTCCAGGAGGACGAGCAGCAGCGCGATCTCGGCCACGCCCTTGGCCATCAGTCCGGCCGCCTGTGCGTAGGGTTTGTCGAGTCGAGCCGCGTAGGCGCCGATGAGTGCGCCCGCAAACTTTCCCGCAGCGGGAATAATCAGCACGGCGAGAATGGTCGCCAATGGCAGAGAAACAAAGGACAAGTCCAGGCGCAAGCCGGCCAAGGCAAAAAAAGAGCGGAGCGAAAAGGCCCTCCGCCGCGCTGCGAATGCCGGGCATAATGTCGTCGTGCACCTGACGCGGCAGGCCCGATAGTGCCGCGCCGAAAAGCAGAGCTCCCAGAGACCCGTGCAGGCCCACCTCTTCGGCCACGACGACCATGAGAAAAAGGCCGCCGATCAGCAGCCCAAACGACAACTCGGGGACGTTGAAGATTCGTTTCAGATAGAGAATCGTCGTCGGCATAATTCTGGCGGACAGAATCCACGCCACGACCGCGAAAGCCGCGACTTCCGCGAGCAGAAATACCACGCTGACGGCGCCCATGAGATGGTCGTGTGCGCCGATGGTATGTTCGCCGATGCTGAATCCCACCACCAGGAGTGTGATCATCTCGGCGATGATCACCGTGGTAAATATCTCGAGGCCAAGGGGTTCTTTAAGGTATCCTTTGTCTGCGAGTACCTTTGCCACAAGCCCCAGGCTTGACATCGACAGGATGCCGGCGAGTGCCAGCGCATCCTTGAAATGGAGCTCCAGGGCAAATCGACCCCGAACAGGTCCGATGTCACGATCATGGCCGCAACCATGGAGATCACGACTGACAGTGTAGCGGCATAAAAAAAACGCCCCCGGATGGTTGACACGAAGCCGGGGATGTCGATCTCGTCGAGGCCGACAAGGAAGAAGAGGATGAAGACGCCGATGCCCAGGAAGACCTGAAGCTTGCTCGTGGGTACAACGATCCCGGCGACGGGCCCGAGGAGAATCCCGGCCGCCGTGTAGGCGGCGATCGAACTCATGCCAATCCGGTCGAGGAGGCACTCGAGAAGCTTGGCTACGACGATGAGCAACCCGATCGGCAGCAGGTCTTTCGATCATGGTCGGCCTTTCAGTTTCTCGGGAGATTCAGGGGAAACCGTTTGAAACCAGGACACAACGCGGCAGCCACGCCATCCATTCATTTTGCCGATAACCTGAATGATCGTCCAGAGGACACGGTGCGGCTACGGTGTCATTTCCACCCGTCGTGCTTCTTCAACGAAAAGCATTATGCTTCCGTGAAGCAGTCCCGGACCAACCTTTTGCTATCCTCCGACCGCTGCCTGCGCTTCGGATCGGGAGGTGTAAACCGGTATAATTTTGTCGAATCCGCTGATCTCAAAGACCTCCCTGATTGGATCGGAGAGTGAGCAGACCACGAATTCCTTGTCCTGTTTTCGAAGCGTCCTGGCGGTTAGCAGGATGACCCGAAGTCCCGCACTGCTTATGTATGAAAGCCCTTCAAAATCCACAATCACGGCTTGACCGTCTTCGTGCTGGGTGATTGCGGAATCGAGAGCTTCCTCGAACGCACGGGCGTTGGACCCGTCGACGCGGCCCGCAGCCTTCGCGATCAACGTACCGTTGTCCCGCTCGGTGTTAACCTCCATCGGCCGATCTCCTTTTTTTTTGACCCGACCTCTCCGTTTCCATATATTAGAAAACATTGACGGATGTGCGCCGAAAAGATTAGATAATAGGATTCGTTCGATATGTCAAGTATTTTGTTCAGATTTTCGGCGCACGGGCATCAGGGGATGAACGGCTTTGTACGACATCCGTCGGTTCGGGTCGCCATACACTGTCGGGCCGGGCGTAAAAGGAAGGATTGGTTGAGGATTGCCTTGTGGAATCCTGTCGACAGCCTACTGAAAATATGCGCGCCGCACGCCCGACCGATGCTGGTAGACATCGTGTCGTTCGCCACAAACAGCACAGCGTAGAAACATTTCACGTTCTCATGAGTCGTTAGAACATGGTTGGATGTGTTTTGGCATTCGGATAGTTAAACACAGTTACCAACCGTAAACGGATCCATGAATCGGTGGATGACATGCCGGCGTCTTTCGCAAGTAAATTTCTAAGGAAAGGAGATCGTGATGTTTAGTCCGATCCGCAATGTGTTTGCCCTGGTCGTGGTTGGCGGCCTGGCGTGGGGCTGTGGAGGGGACCGCGTTACCACCTCTATGGCACCGGAAGTGGATCCGCCCGCTGAGGGGGTCAACCCTGCAACCCGGCAGGTGTATGCAGGTCAGCCGTTGGGCAAATTGGCAGTAAGCGGAAATGTGAGACAAGCCGTTGTGGTGGCAATGGTGCGGCAGGACGGTGGGCCGTTGAGTGGCGTGACCGTGGAGTTTTTCCGGTCTGTCTCTGGCCTGCCGGCGAATTATTCCTGGTCGGGCTCTACCGATGCGAACGGTGAGGCGCGTGTGGAGATTGGGGGAGGCAATGTGAGCGGTTACTATCGGGCGCGCGCCGTGCAGGATGGGGCCGTGCTGGGTTCCTGGTCGAGCATTCCGGTAAACGGAGGATACGAAGTGGCGGTCGATCTGCCCGTTGACGGAACGGCGCGCGTTACGGGTTCATCTTCGCTTTCGTCACCTGGTATTGTCGGATCGTGGGGATACGTTGGAACCGATATGGTTGAAACGATAAGCGAGAACCTGGTAACCGCGATTCTGGAACAAGGCCTGGTGGATAGTGCGACTGCCGCCTTTCTCGTCCAGGAGTTCACAGGCAATCTGGAGACCGGCCTCCGCGACAGTGTCTGGTCGCCGATCCGGCGTATTGACGCAGCCGGCACTTTTGCAGACCAGGACAGCACGGGTACGTGGTCCGGTACGGGAACGTGGTCGGTGAACGGCGATATTCTCACAATGGTGGAAGAAGAGGGGCTAATTATGGAATGCTCCTTCGACGTGGAGGGGGACAACCTGACGCTCACGTTCACCAGGGAGCAATACATGCGGATTGTCCTGCAGTCGGCGGGCGAGTTGAACGAAGAGGACCAGAGGTTCTTCGATGCCATGCTCAAAGAGGACGACGTGATCCGGTTCTTCTTCGAAGCCCGATAGCCGCGGGATGAAAGGAAGTCCCGCGGCCATAGTCGTTCACGCCTCGTCAACCTCCGGACAGGTTTATTCCTGACTTGGAGGAGAGAAGATAAAATATCAGAATCTGAAGATCCGGGGACCTGTGCTTCCTTGATCACGTCCATTAAGGAAGAATGACGGACAAGAGACCCACCCTGCGGTAGACCAAACGCGCCGGGAGCGAGAACTTCGCCCCGGCGCCTTCGTTTTTTGACAGAAATTCGAGCGACAACCAATTGCCGAGCGGACCGCGTGGGCAGAGACTCGCGATTACGTCTTTGGCTTCCCTTGGGGGGTGAAACGCCGCACGCCGGCAGATGATGTTGCCAACACCCTTCGTTGCGTTCCCTGCATCCGAACCACATCGAGGTGTTCCGTTTCAGATTCGAGTCGATATTCAGCCACGAGTCTTCCCGGCTTTCAGGAGAAGCGTCATGGCCACCATGACGGCCAATAGAATCATCAGGCTGCCAATTGTAACGCGCTTGAGTAAACCTCGATGGGCTTCGAACGAAGGGACATAGACAGAAACAAAGCATACCAGGCTTAAAAGAATAAGGATCCAAGCCGAAACTCGGAGTCGATGAACCGGCTTCGGCAGGTTTCGCCTGAAGAGGGAAGGAAAACCATCGATTACCAACAACGCCACAAGTTCCCAGATCATGTCAATGAAAAGGCTCACAATTCCTCCCATGGTAGACGCACCTGCAATCGGGGATGTTCAACAGAATGAAACCATCACGATTGTCCAATCCCAACTCGCAGCGTTCGAAAGGCGCAGTCCGAAAGCACGACGAAAGGTGTTGACTCGTTGCATGCCCGGTGCCGCATCCGATCTCCAGGATTCTTCCATCGTCAGGAATCCCCGATAGACATTCGATGTCGTCAATTAGCTCGTCGGGGTACCCGGGCCTGATTTCATCGTAACGGCATGCGACGCTGTCGAAGGTGTTTCGTCGAGAGTCGGGCATCGTATTCGTCCTGACGGTCAGCATTCCACGACCATAAGTTTCAAGGTAACGCGTGGCTGAGCATGTACCAAAAGCAATCGCATTTGACTCCCCCTAAGGTCGAAAAACACAGCGTGTATCGGGATTTGAATGCAGTCGCAATGACTTCCGAAATCTTATTTGACCTCCCTTTCCGGTTCTTCTTTCTTATAACATCCCCGTTTCGTCGATCGTTGTCCTGTTAGCCTGCTCTAACTCACGGCAGAACGCGGTCAAGGTGCCGGGAAGCCCTATTGCGCTTCGATGGCCGCCGTGACGGTCTCGCCGTTCAGCACGACGTGAAGGCCAGGATCGTGCGGGTTGTTAAGCCCGACGTCAAAATTACGTGCACGCGTGATGCTGGTCAGATCCGATTCAGCCTCCTTCAGTGACAATGAGAACGCCTGATCCTTTACGGTCAGTTGCAGCCGTTTCAGGGGTGCGCTGAGTGAGAGATTGGCGTTGCTCTTGTAACGTCGAACCGCAGTGGCGATTTCAACCAGGTGGTTGCCCGTTGTTTCGGCGCGTTCGTCCAAAAGTCGCGGGTTCACGGACGGCCAGGCTGAGGTGTGGATGGATTCACCGTTCTCTGCGAACAGTCCAACGTAGATCTCTTCGGTTACGTACGGCAGAAACGGTGCAAAGAGGTGGATGCAGGTTCGAAGTACATGGCTGAGTGTATATTGCGCACCACCGGTTCCGATCCCGGTCTCGTCATACAGACGCCGCTTGGCCATTTCAAGGTAGTTGTCCGCCAGGTCTCTCCAGAAGAAGGTTTCGGTTTCACTCCTGGCGAGAGCGTATTGATAGTTTTGGAAAAAGCCGGTTGCCCGATCGATAAGGCGTTGTGTGCGAGACAGGATCCAGCGGTCCGCGGAGGTGAGGGCCTGTGGTTCCACAGGAGGGCGATATCCTTGAAGGAACCGTTCGCTGAAGCGGGCTACGTTCCAGAGTTTGGTGACCAGTTTGCTGCCGGCCTTGAATTTGTCTTCGCTGATGACCGTGTCTTTGCCGAATCCGGTCCCGGCCGCCCAATAACGCACGGCGTCAGCCGAGTATTTCCGGATTGCGGCCATCGGCGCGGTCGGCCCGCCCCCGCGGCTCTTGCTGATTTTCCCCGTGCCTTCAGGAGCCAGGCCCCATCCGGAAATGCAAATCTCCTTCCAGGGTATCTGACCAAAATGGTGGTGAGATCTGACAATCGTGTAGAAAGCCCACGTCCGAATGATTTCATGTGACTGAGGGCGCATGGACATGGGGTAGACGTTCTGATAGAGCTCGCTGTCGGATAACCAACCTGCGGCGATCTGAGGACTGAGCGATGAGGTAGCCCAGGTGTCCATAACATCCGTATCGGCTACCCAGCAGTCGGCGCCGCAAGTACAGCCGGAGGCCGGGGATGTTTCAAGCGGGTCTGCTGGCAGTTCATCGTCCGGCGCCACGTCGATTTTCCGCAGTCGCCGCAATACCACACGGGAAACGGGATACCAAAGCGCCGCTGTCGGGAGATACACCAGTCCCAGTGCAGGTTTTCGATCCATTCAATGTAACGGTCTTTCATGTGCGGAGGATGCCACCTGATTTCTTCGCCCAGTTCAAGCCATCGGCTTTTGAAGTCAAGGACACGGATGAACCACTGCGGAGCGACGATGTATTCCACCGGCGTGTCGCAGCGATCGTGGACCCGAACGGACTGAGGCGCGGGCCGTCGGTCCAGGATCACGCCGCGTTCATTGAGCGCCTTGAAGACTTGCCGCCTGGCATCGGACACGGAAAGGCCTTCGAGAATGCCGGAACCGGAGGTCATCCGGCCGTGTTTGTCGATGGCGGAGACCAGCGGCAGGTTGTGGGAACGCCACCAGGCCACGTCCGCTGCGTCGCCGAAGGTGCAGCACATAACAGCGCCCGTGCCTGTTTCGGGATCCGCCCCTGTATCCTGCAGTACGGGCACCTGATGGCCGTAAAGTGGGACTGAGACATTGCGGCCGGTGAATGAACGGTAGCGTTCGTCACTTGGATGGACGAAAATCGCCGCACATGCGGGCAGAAGTTCCGGCCGGGTAGTGGCGATCGGCAGCGAGGTTCCGTCGGCAAGGCGGAAGTCCAGGGTGATGAACTCGCTTTCTCTGTCCACGTCGTTCAATTCGGCTTGCGAGATGGCGGTTCCGCATGCCGGGCACCAGATAGCCGGCGCCTTTTTTCGGTAGGCCAGTCCTTTGTCTAACAGGTCTATAAATGACTTCTGTGCAATGCGGCGGGCGGTGTCGCCCGCTGTGCGATAGGTATGTGACCAGTCGACCGAAAGCCCCAGGCGAAGCCAGAGGTTCTCGTATTCGCATTCAATGGCTTCACCGTGGTACATGCATTTTTCGATAAACGCCTGACGGCCGAGTCCCGATGCGCTTGTTCCCAGGCGTTTTTCCACCAACCGTTCCGTTGGGAGGCCGTTGTCGTCATATCCCATCGGGTAAAACACCCGCCGTCCGTTCATTCGCCAGAAGCGAGCCATGAAGTCTGCATGGCTGTAGGAATAGACGTGGCCCATGTGGAGTTTTCCGGACACGGTTGCCGGAGGGGTGTCGATGGCGTATACGGGACCCTCGGCCGGCCTCTCGAATTTGTAGAGATGTCTGACAGTTGCCAGCGCGCCTGAAGGCGAGGCTCTGTCTCCTGTGGGCGATAGCGTTTGGATAAGGCCATTCTGATTCTCCCGGGAGGGAATTATCCATTCTCTGAATCCGTTGGTTCCGTACCTCGTAATCTTCAACCGTCGAAGACGACGAGTTCGAGGATCTTGTAGTAACAGTCCACATTCCGAAATCCTGTCTGCCGCAGCCAATCGCAGGGTACCTCTGCGGCGGCCCGCATGTTGGCCTGTTTGTCCTCCCGATAATTATATTCGGTAGCCATTTGTACGGATTGCCGCACTCTGCGTTCTTGCCTCGCGATCAGAATTCCTCGAGGTGTAAATAGCAATAAAAAAAACCCGCCATCGAGTGGGCTCGATGGCGGGTTACTGATGTTTTTCGCTTGCGCTGCTATACCATAATCCGCCACGGAGTCCTGTGATTATTGACCGAATTAGAATCGATTACAGGGCGTACGACGCCGTTTACGCTGCCCAGCGGCGAAAGATCCAGGAACCTGTGGCCGGTGGCGTTCATGGCTCTTCGTTCTATGTTTGAGGTTTCAGGGTTTGAATTCATCGAGAGATAGACCTTCGCCCTTGTGATTTCAAGGCAATTCGGGTTACTACCGGCCCTTTCGGCCTTTGCAACCGTGTCGATGGCCATTCCCGGTGCGCTTCCGCCCCTCGGATTTCATTTCGTCCAGCTTCGCCTGTTGTTCATCCGTAAGGATGGCGTTGAAGTCTTCCTCGAAATTCTCTTTCAATTCGTCCAGCTTCTCTATGAGACCCGAACGGTCTTCCGATTCTTTGGCGGCATCTATCAGGGCCTGGGCGTCTGCCTCGTAGTCTTCATACAGTCCATTCAGATCCGCGACCTGTTCTTCACTGAGGCCCAGAGAGTCGGTCAGTGTGGCAATGCGCTGTTCCCACCCGCTGTCCTTCCTTCGGGCGGCCGCATTGGCCTTGATTTCGGCGAGTCTGGTCTGTTGCTCTTCCGTGAGGACGTCGTTGAAGTCGTCTTCAAATCCGTGTCTCGATTCCTTCAGACTCTCCCGAAGCCCTGTACGGTCGCCCGACGCTTTGGCGCTATCCATCAGGGCCTCGACGTCAGCCCGATAGTCCTCGAAGAGTTCATTGAGATCCGCGACCTGTTCGTCGCTGAGGCTCAGCGAGTCGGTCAGCGCCGAGATATATTGTTCCCATCCTTTGTGGTGACCGCGCCGTGATTTGTTGGAACTTTCGTCACCAAGTTTGGAACTTATCTCATCTGTGGATGCCTTTGAGGCCTGAGTTGAACTTTCGGTGGAGCCGGTAGGGGACTCGATCGGGATCTTGTTTCCGCACCCGAGGAGTGTGAAGGAGACAACGACGGACGCGATGGCAAATCGGCGAAACGACATCTCTGTTACCTTTCTATCCCGGAAGGTTCAGTCAAATCGAAGATGGACCTTCGTCGATGCGGTCCGGGCGTGGATGTCCCATTCCCCGTAAGCGTTTCTGGTAACGACCTTTGCGCCACATCTTTCCCCATCCTCCCTGGGATCGATCCCTTCGCATCTCGCGAAGCTTGTTCCGCTGCTCCGGGGTCAGGACGCTGTTGACTTTAAGCCGGTGGTTGACCCGGCTTTCCAGGATCAGGGATCGTGCGTTGTTGACGGCGGCAACTCGCGTTTTGACTTCGGCGGGATTGGGCTCGTCTTGCCGCATAGCGGCCTGGAGATCCAGCCTGGCCACCTTCAGGTCGGCACGCAACTGCGCCATCTGTTTGGCCCGCTCCAGCTTGAAGCTTTCCAACTTGGTCCGCTGCTCTGCCGAGAGCTCCAGGGCTGCCATTGGCGACTTCCGGGCTTTCCAGCCGCGCTTGCCGCGATGGGCGTTCGAGGGCAGCGCCCACGCGATGACAACAATGGGAATGACGATTGCAACGATGAGGTCTAGGAGTCTGCGCCGCAGGAAAATTCATTTCAATGGACAGGTAATGGTAGGTATAATGGGTCGTGCAGTTTAGAAATGTCAAGCAGTAAAGAGGTTGTGCGTTGTGTCAACGGAGGGAGCTATCGATGCCGACGACCTTTCGTGCGTATCACCCGGACCAGATATTGCTGTTGGCGCCTGATCTTCGGGAGTGGGTGCCTGAAGGTCATCTGTCGCATCAGGTGAGCGATCTGGTGGATTCACTGGATCTGGGATCATTCTACGCGCCGTATGAAGGCGATGGGCGTCGCAACGCGCCTTATGAGCCATCGATGATGTTGAAGGTATTGATATATGGGTACGCGACGGGTGTGTATTCGTCTCGTGCGATCGCTCGGAAGCTGGAGGAGGACGTGGCGTTTCGTATGTTGGCGGCAGGCAATTTTCCACAACACCGGACGATCTGCGAGTTTCGTCGTCGTCACCTAAAAGATTTCGGGCGTTTGTTCGTGGAGGTGGTTGGTGTGGCGCGGGAGATGGGTCTGGTACATTTCGGGACGCTATCTTTAGACGGCACGAAGGTACGAGCGAAGGCGAGCAAGCGCAAGGCCATGAGTTACGAGCGGATGTTGAAGGAACAGGCTCGTCTGGAGAAAGAGATCGAGGCGTTGCTGGCGGGGGCTGTGTCGATTGATGCCGAGGAGGACGCGCGTTACGGCGCGGATGTTCGTGGCGACGAGTTGCCGGTCGAGTTGCAGCGCAGGCAGGTTCGTCTGGCGGCGATCAGGGCGGCTCGGGAGCGTCTAAAAGCATCGCAACGAGCCGTCGACGATGCGCGCGGGCGCAAGCCCGGTCAGGATCGCAACCCGAAGGGCGGGCGGCCGTACAAAAGAGCCTATGGCGAGCCCGACCCGAAAGCTCAGAGCAACTTCACGGACCCCGAGTCTCGGATCATGAAGACGAGCGCGGAGGGTTTCCAGCAGTGCTACAACGCCCAGACGGTGGTGGACGCCGAGCGTCAGATCATCGTGGCTGCGCATCTGGGGTCCGCGGCCACCGACCAGGGCCTCATGCTTCCCTTACTCGACGGGGTGGAAGAGACATTCGGGGTCAAGCCCGGTGCGGTTCTGGCGGACGCGGGCTACTGCAACGAGGAGGACCTGGCCACGCTTGAGGAACGTGGCATCGATGGTTACGTGGCGCTGGGGCGGGAGGGCAAGGAAAGGGTGGACGTCGATTCGGAGACGCTTCCGGCGACGCATCGCATGGGCGAAAAACTGGCGAGCCCGGAAGGTCGGGGCCTGTATGCGAAGCGCAAGTGGCTCTCGGAGGCGCCCAACGGATGGATCAAGGAGATATTGGGCTTCCGACGCTTCAGCTTCCGGGGTCTGGAAAAGGTGCGTGCCGAGTGGTACCTGGTCTGCCTGGCGTTGAACGCCAAGCGGATGGCAGCGTTGACGATGTGTTGAGGCATGAGTTAGGGCGTCCTGTCCTTGTGGACTCGACATACGGGAAGCCAACCTCCCTAATATCTCGTCCTCAACACGCCTGACTGCCACGATGACCGCGCCCGAAACTCATCATACCACTCCCAACATAACACCGAACCCAACACACACACATCTCGCCCTTTGTAAAAACTCCTGCGGCGCAGACTCCTAGACGTTTCATGGTTCTACTCCTTTCGGTTTTCCCGACTTGTCGTCTTTAATGACGGTTACCCAGCGTGTTGAGGATATACATCCAACAATGGCTCTACACCTTGGACCGATGGTTGCATCCGTGCGTTCCCCGATGCGATCAGAAATTGAACGTCCTGCCGTCGGATCTACGTCTGAACTGGCGCTCCCATCCCATGCGTCGCTCGATGCCGGCGGTGATTTCTATGAACTTCTCAACCTGATTTGCACGCAGCACGGTTTTGATTTCCGACCATGTCGTCCCCGTTATGGATGCGAGTTGCTCGTCGCGTTCCTGGAATATCCGGCGGGTTGCCCCTCGTCCGTCTTTCTCGATCTGTTCGATTTTGGCTCGTTGCTCATCCGATAAATCCAGGTTCCACCTTCGGTTGAGTCCCCGAAAGGGAACCGGTTTGCGTGCCTTGATTTGTTTCAACTGCTGCGGGGTGAGCACGCCGTACATTTTTTCGCGTGTCTGTTCCTCCCTTGTCCTCAACTGCTTTCGGATCTTCCTGCGCATTTTTTGCATCGACGCCCAATTTTTTTTGAGGATACTTCTCACAGTCGCCTGTTGTTCAAGGTCGAGGTCGAGATCCCTCGTGAATTGTCGCAGGATAATTTCCGGAGACACAGGGCTTGTCAATTCGTCGAATTTCTCCTGTTGATCCGGCGTGAGTATATCCCGAATCCCGGCCCGCGTTTTTCGGGTGACCGATTCGGTCTTCGCGCGGATTTCCCTGCGCATTTTGCCCATCGTTATCCGACCTTCATCCAGGATCTTTTCGATTTCGGTCCGTTGCTCGCCGGTCAGTTCGAGGTTTCGAACGTATCGATTGAGCAGGCGTTCCGAAGTTGAGCCAAACGGGGGCGTGCGGCGGCGTTCAGACCGGTCGAAAATCCCTTGACCCTTGCCGGTGGGAAGCCAGCGATGGTACGTGGAACCCAGGGCTGCTCCGAGGACGAAAATGCCCAACGCAAGCAGGACGGCCTTCATGCGGGTGGCGTTTGTCGACATGGGCTACCTCGTCTGCAGTATATATAGAATGTCGTCGCGGGAAAGTTCACCCTGGGAGAGCATGCCAACGTCCGTTTCCGCCCACTGCACTTTCAGATAGTCTTCCAGCGTAAATGCGGGCGCTTCGGTGGTGAGATTGCCCAGCACGGCCAGAAGCAGGACCGCGGCGGCCAGAATTGGAAGAAACCTCTTGCCTACCCATTCAAACTGTTTCCACGGCTCCGCGACGTCTTCGACGACAATATGCCGCGCAATGTTCCGCCAGAGCCCAGGCGGCGCGGATTCGGGTCTGGCGGCAAGCAGGCGTTGTATGCGCTTAAGATAATCCAGTTCTTTCCGACATGCGGCTGAGGCGGAGAGGTGCGCCTCAACCTCGCGCATTTGTTCGGCCGGCAGGTTGGATTCCAGGTAATCGGGTAAAAGGGCCTTGACTTCGGAATCTTTCATGGCGATGTCCCCTCTTTCCACTCGTTGTATACGGGCCGTAGAAGATCCCTGAGACGTGCCCGGGCCCGAGAGAGACGAGATTTGACCGTACCTACCGAACAATTCAGCGTTTCTGAAATCTCTTCCTGCGACATTCCCTCGATATCTTTCAGCACGATAACCAGCCGATGGTCGGGCGAGAGTTGATTAAGAATTTTCTGTATGGATTCCTGGAGTTGCAGCCGCTCGAAATCGCCGGCGGGTGTTCGGAATTCCCAGAGGTGTTCGGAAGAGAAGCGTCCGGACTCCAGGAGGGTATCGAGCGAGGTTGAATCTCGACGGCGCTTCTCTTTCTGGGCCGCGTTGAGACAGACGTTAACGGCGATTTTATAGAGCCAGGTGTAAAACCCCGATTCCGCCCGGAATCTGGGCAGGGCCTGGTATGCTCGAATGAAGGCTGTCTGGGCGGCATCCCTGGCGACCTCCCGGTCTCCCAGAATTGAACAGGCAAGGTTGTAGAGGCGCCCTTCGTAACGTTCTACCAGGACGCGGTATGCCTGATGATCTCCCTCCTGGCAGCGTCTGACCAGATCCAGATCTTCACCCATTCGGGCTCCCGGAAACACGGCGTAGATCCAAACCAACAGATAAGGTGGCTGCATTGGGGCAACTGGCTGTGATCCGATAAACCGCCCCGCACTGCTTCTAGGGTTGGGCGCGCCGCCCGCATTTTGTCATTCCACATTCTTAGACACGCACGCTGCGGCCGGCGTTCCCTGCACGCACGAAAATCCGGATGCTGTTGAACAACATCCGGCGGTTGATCCTTTTTCCGTGTATTCACTCGGTAATTATATCTGCAAATGTATGGCCGGCGGGAATCATGGGAAGGACCTGCTCCTGGTAGGGCACGATCACATCGAGCACATAGGGGCCGGGCGTCTCGAGCAGGCGTTCCAGAGCTCCGCAAAGGTCTTTCTTGTGTTCCACGCGCGCGGCCGGAATGCCGAAACCCTCTGCAATCTTGACAAAATTGGGATGGATGCCGCCATCCGGATCGCCTATGAACGTGTGCCCGCGGTTGCTCTGGTAGAACCGGTCTTCCCACTGAACCACCATCCCCAGGTGCTGGTTGTTGATGATGATTGTCTTGACGGGCAGTTTCTCCACATATAGAGTAGCAAGCTCCTGCACATTCATCACAAAGCTCCCGTCGCCGTCGATGTTGACGACGAGGTCGCCAGGTCGGGCCAGTTGGGCGCCCAGAGCGGCGGGCAGACCGAAGCCCATGGCGCCCAGCCCGCCCGACGTGAGCCAGTTGCGGGGTTCGTCGAAGAGGTAATATTGGGCGGCCCACATCTGATGCTGTCCCACACCGGTAGAGACCACGGCTTTACCTCCGGTCATTCGGTACAGCAGATCTATGGCATGCTGGGGCAGGATCACGTCGTCCACTTCCTGGTACGTGAGCGGATGTTTCTGTCGCCAGGTTTCCAATTCGGCATGCCAGGCGGCGTAGTCTCCGGGCTCCACCTGTTTATTCAGATCCGCTAGGGCGTATTTGACGTCACTGACAACCGGAATGTGCGCGATTTTGTTCTTGTTGATTTCGGACGGGTCAATGTCGACGTGCACGATTTTGCCGTGTTTGCAGAATTCCTCCAGCTTTCCGGTGACACGGTCGTCGAAACGGACGCCCATAGCCAACAACAGGTCCGCATGGTTGATCGCGTAGTTGGCGTAAACGGTGCCGTGCATGCCAACCATCCTGAGCGAGAGCGGATGTGTTTCCGGGAAAACGCCCAGCCCCATGAGCGTTTGCACAACGGGAATATTGGTCTTCCGGACCAGTTCGCGAAGCTGCTCGGCCGCGCCGGCGGCCACGATGCCGCCGCCGACATAAAGGATCGGTCGTTTGGCTTCGCGGATGGCGCGGGCGACGTTATCGATGGCTTTGGCGTCGGCTCTTATATGAGGATTGTAGCTTCGAATGGCCACGCCGTCCGGCCAGACCGGAGTATGCATTGCCTGCTGCATATCTTTCGGCACATCGATCAACACGGGTCCGGGACGGCCCGTGTTCGCGATGTAGAATGATTCCTTTACAATGCGTGGAATATCCTCAATACGATCGATCAGGAAGTTATGTTTGGTAATCTGCCGGGTGATCTCGACAATGGGCGTCTCCTGAAAGGCGTCGCCTCCAATCATGTGTGTCGCCACCTGACCCGTGATAGCCACCAGGGGAACTGAATCCATCTTGGCGTCCGCCAAACCGGTGACCAGGTTGGTGGCTCCCGGCCCTGACGTGGCCAGACACACGCCAACCCGGCCCGATGCCTTGGCAAATCCTTCCGCGGCAAAGATTTCACCCTGTTCGTGTCGACACAGGACGTTGCGTATCCTGGAACGGGTGAGCGCCTGATGAATCTCCATGCTGGCGCCGCCGGGATATCCGAAGATGACATCGACACCTTCTCTGACCAGCGCTTCCACCAGGATATCCGCGCCTTTCACCGGGGATGCCGGGGGCGAAGACACACCCCCGAACCCCGCCCGCTGTTCGGGGCGTCCGTTGGTCTCGGAAGCGCGAATTTGCTCTGTTCCCTTTGTCATTTGCCGTATACTCCTGAGTTTAAAAAACCATTTTATAATTATGCAATATAAACATGCAGTGGCGATCCGTCAAATTCGCGTTGTATATACCAGCAAACAAAAACGCCGTCGAATCGGCATCGACGGCGGGCTGAATTCGTGTATTTGCCAATCCGGCTAAGAGCCCTGCCGCCGCGGGGATACGGATACAAAAAGGACGCCGTTCCGGTTTACGCTATTGCCGACCAGGACTGTAACGTGCATATCGCGAAAATCCAGAAACACGGTGGAAATCCTTTACGACGGCTCCCGGCAGCCTGGCCGCCTTGAGACCCCGTCCCGGCGAAATGCCGGCGGTCGACGCGGTGACAGATGATCTGCATTTTCAGGGACGTATTGTAGCGATTTTGAACCCAAAAGTCAAGGTGTTTTTGATTCCGTGCGGATTCCTGCGGGCGTTCACGTCCACTCGAACGGACGACGTACCGGGAATCGTGTCAGGTACCACTTGCGTCCGTGTGTTAAAGGTCTTGCAGGCGCCCGCGGAATTTGACTATTTTGAGTGAAGAAACCATGTTTTTTCGCGGTGACGTACGAAATGGAACGGAAACCCGTTGCACTTGGGCAGCATCCGAGAGAACAACCGTATGTTTCCGGGACAGAAAATCAGTTCTCTTCCAACTCCCATATTTTGTCGCGGATGGCTGCGGCGCGCTCAAAGTCCTCTTCCTCAACGGCCTGAGCCAATTCCTCTTTGAGTTTTTCCGCGGGGCTCTGCGGACGTTTGCCCTGTATTTCGTCTTCCAGTTCTCCAAGGGAATTCTGAGAGCGCTTCTTTTCTATTTCGAACTCCTCCGCCTCCACACCCTTGAGGTTCGCAATCTTCGTTTGCGCCTCGCGGATAATTTCGAGGGCAGAGTCGTAGTCCTCCTGCCGGGTCGCGATCATCACCCTGGCGACGGCGTGGATTCTGAGAATGTATGGCCACCACTTTTCCAGGTTTTCCCGGTCTTCTGCGCGTTCAGCATACCGGTTTACAAAGCGGAAGACTTCCATATTTCTTTCCGTATCGCGCACAACCCGGCTGTAGTCTCGAATCTGGAGCAGAAATACGTAGCGCTCATATATCCGCCTGCTTTCATCGAATATTTCGGAACAGGCGTGCTCGTCCAAATTGAAGCCAGCGGTCGATCCGGACGCGCCCACGTGTTTTTGCAACAGCTTCTTGTGGTAGTCAAGGACAAAGGTCTGATTGTAGGGTTTCTGGCCGTCGGGGCGGCCGTCCAGTTCCATCTGTAAAACGCCCTGAAACGCGCCCTGGTCCACACGTACCTGGATTTTCTCCACTCCCCGGGGATCGATTACTTTACGAATGCTATTCTGTGGATCGTAAGGCCAGTTTTTCAGGATCGGTCCGATATCTTCTGACATCCCTGGGCTCCGGGGCTTGAACAAAATCGTCAGTCCATAAGGCTTGGCCGAAGGCCACCGGCAGAACAGCTGATCGACGGGTTCGATGGATCGCCGACAGAGATAAATGTATATAAGTGCCATACAAAATCAAGCGTAAAGCCGACTGCCCGGATTATGTAATCTGAAATTCGACAACAGCGGATCAGGCAATGCCACGAACGCAGAAAGCGGGGGAGCGACCGACGGATTCACGGATTGGTTTGAGGCGGGAGGATGGCAACACTTCAGCCTTGAGATGGTGAGTCGCTGAATTTCTTTTAGCATCTTCTACTCCCAATTGGAGAGCCATATGCTGGCGATTGCGAGGTATTTTCGATTTCAAGAGAAGGGGGCAACCTACCGTACGGAGGTGATCGGAGGGCTTACTTCGTTTGTAACGATGGCCTATATAGTGGCGGTGAATCCTGGTATGTTGGCGGAAGCGCTGGGTAAGGATCTTTTTGGAGAACTGTTGTTCGCAACCTGCGTTTCAGCCGCCCTTTCGACGTTGATAATGGGCATCGTCGCGAATTACCCGTTTGCCCTGGCGCCGGGGATGGGACTGAATGCCTTTTTCACGTATTCGGTGGTACTGGGCATGGGCGTACGTTGGGATCTGGCATTGGGCGTGGTTCTTGCGTCCGGCATTCTATTCACATTGCTGACGCTGATGCGAGTCAGGGAAGCCCTGATTAATGCGGTGCCCGATACCATAAAACAGGCGACGGCATGCGGCATAGGTCTGTTCATCGCGTTTATCGGATTGAAAAACGCCGGAATCGTAGCGGGAAATTCGGCAACGCTGCTCGCACTGGGCGACATCAGGAGTGGCCCCGTGGGTCTTACGCTGTTGGGCGTGCTGGGCACAGGTGTGATGTTGGCAAGAGGTGTCAAGGGAGCCATATTGCTGGGGATGCTGGGTGTGGCTGTTCTGGGTACGGTAACGGGTGTGACCTCAACACCCCAAGGGCTTTTCAGTTTGCCGGCGTGGCCGGAGCGGTTGTTTGGCGTCGCGGTGTTGAACCTGCCGGCGGCGTTCGATTTCGGTTTAATCGGTGTGGTCTTTGTGTTTTTGTTTGTGGATATGTTCGACACGATGGGAACGCTGGTCGGCGTTTCGGGGAGAGCGGGGTTTCTCGATAAACGCGGCCGGCTGCCGCGGGCAAACCGGGCGCTACTGGCCGATTCATTGGGCACGGTGATCGGTTCGCTCTTCGGGACGTCGACCGTAACGACCTATATAGAAAGCGCGGCGGGCATTTCGGCCGGAGCGCGCACCGGTTTCGCCAGTGTGGTGACAGGTGTGATGTTTCTGGTGGCGCTCTTCTTCACGCCTTTGATGGAGGCCATTCCGGCGTTTGCGACCGCGCCCGCGCTGATCGTGGTGGGCGTGCTGATGATGGCATCGGTGGTTAACGTGAAGTGGAACGACGTCACGGACGCGTTGCCGGCCTTTTTGACGATGATCGCTATGCCGTTGACCTTCAGTATTTCGGACGGTCTTGCGATGGGGTTTGTAGCGTTTCCCATTGTGAAAAGGCTGGGAGGACGTGGAGAAGAAGTGAATCCCCTGGTGGACCTGCTGGCGGTGATTTTCATCGCCCGATACCTGTTTGTGGATTGAGAACACCCCCTTCCCGGATTGCTCGACTATGCGTATCGGCATCGATATCGGCGGCACTTTTACGGATGTTGTGGCTATAGGCGAAGACGGCCGTATGGCACTCTGCAAGCTGCCTTCCACGCCCGGAGATTACGGGAGAGCCATCGTAGACGGCGTAAGTCGCGTTGCAAAGGGATCGGTGGCGGAGGTGACGGAAGTCATCCATGGCACCACCGTGGCGACCAATGCCGTACTCAGCGGCACGGGCGCGCGGACCGGCCTGATCACAACAAGGGGTTTTCGCGACGTGCTGGAGATCGGGCGGCTGCGGATGCCCCGGTTGTACGATCTTTCCTGGGAGAAGCCGAAACCTCTCGTGCCACGGTATCTCCGCTTGGAGGTGAACGAACGGATTGGCGCCGACGGCGAGGTAATGGAAGCACTGGACGAGGAGAGTGTTCATCTCGCAATCGAACGGCTCATTGAGGAGCGTGTTGTGTCGGTTGCGGTGTGTCTGCTCAATGCGTATGTGAATCCGAGTCACGAAGTCAGGATAGGAGAGTTGCTGCGGGCGGCCCGGCGGTGGACAGTGACGCTTTCGTCTGAAGTCTTGCCTGAGATCAAGGAATATGAGCGGACCAGTACCACGGTGATAAACGCATATGTAATGCCGGTGGTGCGGAGCTATCTGAGCGATCTTCGCGCGCGTCTTCAGAACCTGGATATCGACGCGCCGCTACGGATCATGCAGTCCGCGGGAGGCGTCACCGAGGCCATGACGGCGGTCGAGCGCCCTGTGCAGATTCTCGAATCCGGGCCGGCCGCGGGTGTGGTCGCCGCCGCGGCGTTGGGGCGTCGCATCGGTTGCGGGGATCTGATTGCGTTCGATATGGGAGGGACGACTGCCAAGGCGTCGCTTATCGAAGACGGGCGTATCTCCCGGATATCGGATTACGAGGTCGGCGGCGGGTTGTCCGTCGCGGGAAGATTGATGGGCGGTGGCGGGTACGCCATCCGAGTACCCTGTATCGAGCTGGCCGAAATAGGAGCCGGCGGCGGAAGTATTTTACATGTTGATGGCGGCGGAGCACTTCAGGTGGGGCCGGCGAGCGCTGGAGCGGACCCCGGTCCCGTCAGCTATCGGCGCGGAGGGTACCGGCCTACGCTTACCGATGCCAGTCTGTTGCTGGGATACCTGAATCCCGATGGACCGGCTGGCAGCAGTTTGCCTCTGGACGTAGCGCCGGCCCGAAGCGCAATGCGGGAGTGGGTCGCGTCAAGGATGGACGTGGGGGAGGACGAGGCCGCCCTGGGAGCGCACCGGATCGCGGTTGCCCGTATGGTGAGGGCTGTACGCGCGGTTTCATCTGAGCGCGGCCGTGACCCCCGGGGGTATTTGTTGCTGGCTTTCGGCGGGAGCGGTCCTCTGCACGCCGTCGGGATGGCTAGGGCGCTCGGCATACAGAGGGTACTGGTTCCACCAGCGCCCGGTCTTTTCAGCGCGATCGGTCTGGTCTCGGCAGGATTGCAGTACGATCTGGCACGCACCTGTCTAAAGCAACTTACGGAAACGGAACCGGTTGAGCTTCAGAGGGCATTTGAAGAGATGGCTGTCGAAGCCAGGGAAAGATTGCCCGGTTCAGCAATAGAGAATACCGTGGATCTCAGGTATGCAGGGCAGTCCTATGAACTGTCGATCAGGACAACCGACAAGCCTGTGGAACGGCGACACCCTGGCCGATCTCAGGGACGCTTTTGAAGCGGAACACGAGCGCACATACGGGCACCGCTCCGAGACCGACCCTGTCGAGGTCGTTACCTTGAGGATTCGTGCGTTTCTGCCCGAGCCGTCGTTGCCCCACGGGAGAGACATCTCCGAACCGGACGGAAGCGGCCGAAGACCGGGCAGCAGGCGAGCATATTTCGGGGAGATTCGAGGATGGATCGAGACTCCGGTTTTGCCTCGGCGTTACCTCCAGAATTCGCCCGTACGGGGCCCGCTTATTGTGGAGGACTATGACGCAACCACTCTGGTTCCACCGGAAGCCCGCGTCCACCTGGACGACTGGAGGAATATCGTGATTGATGTGGATTGACCGCAGTCTTCGCGTTATGTCCTGTTTGAAATGCGGGTGGAGACGGCACGCAGGGAATACCGGAGGCGTTATGTGCATCCGGACCGGGATCGGAGCCGGTTCGTCCGTGCAACGTCGATTTTCAACGTGTCAGGGTCGATAGCGACGCCGTAGTTCCGTTCGGCGGACCGGATTGAGACTTTGCCGTTTCTGACGTCGTCGAGTATGCGTTGGGGGTCGCGTTCCAGCGGATTGCCCCAGCCGCCTGCGCCTGCGAGTACGTGCCGCAGAACGTCGCCTCTGTTGAGGGTGAGCAACGTCTTCGTGGGCAACTCCCGGGCCTCGGTGTGCGGGTTCAGGATGTTTTTCGAAGGGGATCCCGGCTGACCGCCCGACAGGCCGTAGGGCAGGAAGTCGTGGCGGTCCGAGCGGATCTGCAGGGTCGCTTGTGTTTCCGTAAACCGGTACTCGCGTACAATCGAGCAGGAACCGCGATATTTGCCCGCCCCGCCTGTGTCGGGCAGGAATCCGTATTCGAGGATCTGTAGAGGATATTCGGCTTCGATGACTTCGGCGGGGTTGTTGGAGAAATTGACGACAATACTGGCGCAGCCGTCAATGCCGTCCCGGTCCGGGCGCCCCCCCCAGCCGCAGAAGAGGAACTCGAGAAAGACGAACGGGGTACGGTCCGTACGGTATCCCCCAATTGAAATACCCGTGTCTCCTCCGACCTCGCAGGCTGGCACGATATGCGGCGCCAATTGAGCGAGCGCGCCCATAATAGTATTGGCCAATCGAAAGCCGGTAAGGCCACGGGCGGCCACGGGAGCGGGCGGCACCGGGTTGGCAATCGTGGCGGATGGGATGTGCACGTCAACGGCACGAAAGAAGCCGGAATTGGTGGGGATGTCCGCGCGCATGAGACAGCGCAGACAGGCGTACACTGCCGACCTGGTGAATGAAGCGACACAGTTGATGGCCCCCGTTACCTGAGGTGCGGTGCCGGTGAAGTCTACGGACAGCGCGCTGCCCGCTACCTCGATTGTGACGGCGATGACGATTGGATTCGGATCGATACCGTCGCCATCAAGTACATCAGTAAAGCTGAAACGCCCGTCGGGCAAGGCGGCGATTTCTGCCCGCGTGAGGCGTTCGGAGTAGTCCAGAAGTTGGGAAAATCCGATCTGGAGGCGATCGAATCCCTGATCCCTGGCCAGGGCGACGATTGCTTTTTCACCAGTGTGGCAGGCGGACAGCTGGGCGCGAAGGTCACCCAAAGCGTTGCGGGGGACGCGGACGTTGCGTTCAATAAGGTCGAATATCGCCTGGACCGGACGGCCGGCAACGTAGAGTTTGAGCGGCGGAATGCGCAGGCCTTCCTGGTAGATTTCCGTCGAGTCGCAAGCGTTTCCGCCGGCGACCCGTCCGCCGATATCGGTATGATGCGCGATGGCGGCCACGAATCCCAGCAGCCGGGAGCTGACGAACACGGGCTTGTAGATGTAGATGTCCGGCAGGTGAGTACCACCCTCATACGGGTCGTTAAGAATGAATACATCGCCGTCTTCGATGGCGCCGTCAAACCGGTTCAGGACGGCGGCGATCCCATCCGGAAGGCTGCCAAGATGCAAGGGAAGACAGAGTCCCTGTGCAACCAGCCGGCCGCCGGGGTCGCAGAAGCCGGTGGAAAAGTCCATGGAGTTTCTGAGATTGGTTGAATAGGCGGTACGAACGACCGTGAGCGCCATGTCGTCCGCGATGGATTCCAGCCTGTTCTTAAGGAGTTGGAGTTCGATAGATGTGTACATCATGGGAGATGGATATGAGGCGCCAGACGGAGGTGCGGCGGACCTGCATGAAGGCGGATCGATTACACGGGCGGTCTGTAAACGGTGGATGGGGGGTCGGTTTCGGGGACCTGTACAGTGTCCCAGAAGGTAGTCCCGGAAAACGGATCTCGTCTCAGGTCGGGGATTGCAATCGGGGCGCCGCCAAGTTCCGCTGAGCGGGCCGCTATTATGCCCGGCAGCGCGTATTCGATGGCGCGGTAGACGTCGATGGGAGACGGCTGGCCGCCAAGCACGGTGTTTGTGAAGTGCCGGGCGACTTTCAGGTCCGTTCCACCGTGGCCGCCTGTGGCATCGTCTACAGCGGCCCGGCTTACCGGCAGAACTAACCAACCGTCTTTGTGACTGCAACCTTTATCGAAATAACGGGTGAATTCTTCGTAGGTAAACATCTCCGCGCTCCCTTCGGTTCCGAAGAGTCGATAGCGGTGCTCGGAGGGTCGAATTGTGTTCAGGGTAACCATGATTTTGATAAGCGTGCCCTTCTGCGTATGAAACAGAGCAATTTGGCCGTCTGATCTCAATGGTGCTTCCCTGCAGCGCCAGGGGGCGCTCAGGCAGGTAACCGAAACAGCGCGATCGTCCAGGATTTCCAGCAGGGGGCCCAGGTCGTGGGTAAGGTATTGGATGGGGGGTTGGTCGGCACGCCATATTGGTTTCGCATTCACGCCACCGGCGGAATGCGCCTGGCTTGGCGAAAGGCGTTTGCCGTCCGACGAGTAGAGCGTTTGCGGCAGGTAGTGAAGGTATTCGGCTTCTGCGATGGAGACGGGTCCGAAGCGGTCTTCCTGTATCCACTTGCGCCAGTAGGGCACAAAGCCGGCGTAACAGGCGTTTTCGGCCAGCATGTAAGTGAGTCCGGTGCGTTCCACGGTTTCGCGGAGGCGAACCAGTTCGTGTTCGGTGTCTGCGCCCGGCACTTCCGATAGAACGTGGCAGCCGGCTTCCATCGCCATGCAGGCGTGTTCAACCTGAAGTTTGCCGTTGCTGGCAATGACCACGGCATCGGGTTTACGTTCCAGGAGGTCGTCGTACTCCGCCAACAGTTCCGTTGACGCGCCTTCCCTGTCCAATATTGAACGAGCCTGTTCCCGGTAGTAGGGAAAACGGTCACAAGCGGCAATGACTTCGGCGTTCTCGGTGGCCAGAAAGTTGCGCAGGTGGGCGATGCCCCGCCGCAGGCCGAGGATGCCGAGTCTCATTTTCTCCATCGTTTACGTGTTCCCGGAAAAGTGGCGTACGGTGACATGGGCGTTCGAATGAATGCCGCGATTCGGCGTGCACCGCCGGACGGTTCCGGAAGCTGAAATCCATCCGCAAGGTGGTTCGCCCGATCGGGCCGCCAATTGGTCGTTGTCCCCCTTTTATCTTTAAGGGAATGACAACACAAAGGCTAAATCGAGATTTGTGAAGTTCGACTTCCTTTGCAGCTAATATATGGAAGAGATAGCGGATGTCATTGAAAAAATTGAGGGAACGATTTGAGACCACCGTCGTTCTAAATAATGAAGTGTGAAGGACGGATCGGCAACTCCTTTTGAAGCAAATGACGGCGGATTTAATAATAGCGTTTTCCCGCAGATATCGTGCGGGAGCAGGGGTGGGGGCGGTAAAATCCCGGCGGCCGACCCCCACCCCATCGCCTTGGACGAAAGCGAAATACGCCGACGGATACAGATCACGCAAGTCGTGCCACAGCCATCGGCACCATGTGCTACATGGAAGAGATGGCCGCCGCAACTCCGGCACGCGTAAGGAGGCCGATTATGATCAGGCGTAATTTGATGTCTGCGATTCTCATTAGTTTGTTCACGTGTGGTATAGCTGGCGGCCAGGAGTATTTTGGCAAGAACAAGGTGACGTATGACGATTACGACTGGCACTATCTGGAGACGGAGCATTTCAAGATTTATTTTGACCGGGCGTCGCAGCCTGCGGCGGAGTTTGCGGCGAAGGAGGCGGAGCGTTCGCTGGTACGTCTGGAGAAGGATCTGAAGTATACGCTGAAGGATCGATATCCGATTGTGATCTACAACTCGCACAACGGTTTTTCGGTGACGAACATCACGCCGACGGAGCAGTCGGAGTTCACGGGTGGATTTACGGAGTTTGCACAGGGTCGTGTGGTAATCCCGTATACGGGGTCTTATGGCGATTTCCGTCACGTGATCCACCACGAGTTGGCGCACGTGGTGACATTGGAGATGTGGACGGGCGGCGGGTGGCTGGGTGCGATGATGACGCAGGCGGCGACGTTGCCGCCGTTGTGGATTGCGGAGGGCGTGGCGGAGTATTTGTCGCAGGGGGGGTGGGACGGTGAGGGTGACAACTTCATGCGTCACGCGACGATCACGGGGTATGTGCCGGGGATGATGGCGTTGAGCGGTGCGTTTGCGTATAAGGGTGGTCAGTCGGTTTTCGTGATGATCGAGGAGGAGTATGGGAAGGACAAGGTGGCGGAGTTTATCTCGTCGTTCCGGTCGGCGCGTTCTGTGGACAAGGCTCTGAAGGCGTCGGTGGGGGAGGGTGTGGAAGAGCTGGACGAGAAGTGGCAGTTGTGGTTGAAGCGTCAGTATTGGAACGAGATCAACCTGCATCACCCGTCGGAGGAGGTGGCGAAGCAGTTGACGGAAGCGTCTGCGGGGCGAGGTTTTTACAATGTCGCGCCGTCGTTTTCGCCGCAGGGCGACAAGATCGCGTATGTGACGGAGCGTCAGGGTACGTTCGACATTTATCTGATGTCGGCGATCGACGGACAGGATCTGGGACGGTTGGTGGAGGGTGAGCGATCGTCGGACTTCGAGGGGCTGTTCGTGCTGCGTCCCGGCATCACGTGGTCGCCCGACGGCAGGCAGGTCGCGTTTGCGGCGAAGTCGCGCAACAAGAACACGCTGTATACGCTGGACGTGAGGAAGAAGCGAGTGACGAAGCGCTTCAAGTTCGATCTGGACGGTTTGTTCGAGCCCACGTGGTCGCCTGACGGGAAGGAGATCGCAATCGTGGGGTTGAAGGACGGGTGGTCGGACGTGTATGTGGTGAACGTGGCGGACGAGTCGCTGCGTCGCATGACGCGTGATCCGTATGACGAGAAGCACCTGGACTGGTCGCCTGACGGGGAGTGGCTCGCGATCAGTTCGGACCGTCCGTCGGCGGATCTGACGTATGACGGGTCGAAGGATTTCGTTTACGGCACGTATGACGTGTTCGTACTCCGGGGCGATGGCAGCGAGATCCGTCGCGTGGCGGAAAGCGAGGCGAACGACAGCCATCCCACGTGGGGGCCGGACTCGCAGAAGCTGGCGTTCGTATCGGACAGGACGGGCGTGGGCAACGTCTACATCGCGCACGTGGACGGCTCACAGGTGTATCCCATCAGCAATCTGTTGTCGGGGGCGCGGTATATCGACTGGTCTGCCGACGGCAGGAAGCTGGCGTTTACGACGTTTCACAAGGGCGGTTATGACATCTTCGTGATGAAGGACCCGCTGAAGCAGAAGCGGGGGACCGAAGATCTGCCGCTGACGCGTTATGCGAAGCGTCTGGCGGGGATCGAAGACCGTCCGTTCGTGGAACTGCAGCGTGAGCGCAGGCAGGAAGAGGTGAAGGCCAGCGCGGCGGCCGACAGCGCTGGCGGCGGTGCGGAACAGGACACGGCGGCGGTGGCGGCGGACAGGAAGGTGGAGACGTGGGTGTCGGATCAGATGGCGCTGGCGGCAGCCGAAGCCAGTGGCGCCACCGACGACGAAGGCGCCGCCGGGGCCGACACGCTGGAGACGGACGGCGACAGGGAACTGACGCTGCGCGACTGGAACAAAGAGTTCATGGTAAACAAATACAGCGTAAAACTCAAACCGGAATTCTTCGGTGCCAACGCCGGCTTCGACACCTTCTACGGCGTCAGCAGCCTGGTCCAGTTGTCGCTGACCGACGTGATGGGCGACCACCGCGTCATCATACAGTCAGGGCTGAGCTTCTCCCTGAAAGACAGCGACCTCTTCCTCGGATACCAGAACCTCAAACACCAGACCAACTACTACCTCAGCGCGTTTCATACCCGAAGCTTCTTTATATCGAACGGTCAGGTCGTGGCCGATCGCATCTACGGAGGTGGCGTTGATTTCCAGCGGCCATTCAATCGATTTACTCGGCTTGAGGCAAGTCTACAGGCGATCAGTATTTCCCGCGAAAACCTGGGCCTTTACTCGAACCAGCCTTTTCGGGCAGGCTACACCGGACGGGTTTTGCGTGGGAGCGGTACGCCGGTTTCCAACAACAAAGCCGTTATCAGCAGCCTGGACCTTGTCGACGACAACGCGTTGTATTCCCTTTACGGGCCAACAAAAGGCCGCCGGGCGAGGTTGTCCGCAAGGGGCAGTTGGGCGGGAATGCGGTTCGGTACCGTTCAGGGCGACTATCGCAAATATGTTCCGATGCTGGACGAGTACACGTTCGCCATTCGAATGTCCGGCGGGACCAGTTTCGGGCGGAACAGCCAGGTCTTTTTCCTGGGTGGCGTGAACAACTCGATCAATCCGAATTACGCCACGTTCGCGTCCGTTGACCGGGAACGTGTATTTTTCTCCAGCTTTGTCTGGCCCCTGCGCGGCACCGACGTGTTCGAGATGGCCGGCGACTCGTTTTTGCTGGCCAATGTCGCTTTTCGCTTTCCCCTGTTGCGGCAGTTGGCGATGGGCTGGCCGCTGCCGCTATTTTTTCAAAACGTGCAGGGTGAACTGTTTCTGGACGTAGGTAGTGCGTTCAATCGGGACAGTTTCGAACCGTGGGAGGCGCGGGATGGTGGCTTTGAACTTCGGGATCTGAAGGCGGGTTATGGGTTCGGTGCTCGAGTGAATATGGGAGCGTTTCTGTTCCGGTACGACTTGGCGTGGCCGACCGATTTTGCGGAAACGGGCCATCCCAAGCAGTATTTTTCCATTGACTACACAGGGTTGTTTTAGCCTGTGCAGCCGTGGATGAGACCAGCACTGAGGCCAGGTTACCTGTGCGAACAGTGTCATAACGGAGAAGGACGTTTGTGCAACACCGAATCGCGGCGGTATTGCTTTCGATATTTGTGATAGCGGGTTGCGGAAAGGGTGCGAACGACTCCCAACCGGAGGATCCGTCTACGGATAACGGGGTCGGGTCGGTAGCCGACAACAGGGTGGATGGGTTTACGGTGCGAACTCTGGTCACGGGGTTGGACACACCCTGGGATCTGGCGTGGGGGCCCGATGGCCAGATCTGGGTGAGTGAACGCACCGGTTCGATATCCAGGGTGGATACGGCGACGGGCGCGAAAGTCAGCGTTGGGCGGATCGATGCGTTCGAGTTGAGCGAAAGCGGATTAATGGGGATCGCGTTTCACCCGGATTTCGAGAGCCAGCCGTTTGTTTATGCTGTTTATTCCTATAATACAGGCGACGGTGTTCGGAACCGTCTGGTCCGGATGGGATACGACGGTACGGCGCTGGCCCAACCTGAAATCCTGTTGAATGGCATACCCGGAGCGCCGAATCACGACGGCGCGCGCCTCATGGTCGGTCCGGATAAACTGTTGTATATGACGACGGGTGACGCACAGACTCCCGGACTTTCACAGGATCTGAATTCGCTGGCGGGTAAGGTCCTTCGACTGGACCTCGAAGGACAGCCTGCGCAGGACAATCCGTTTGGCACCGCCGTCTATTCCTTCGGCCACCGGAATCCGCAGGGCCTCGTGTTTCACCCGGCGACAGGGTTGTTATACAATACGGAACACGGACCTCTTGACAATGACGAGGTCAACCTGATTTTGCCAGGGCGGAATTATGGTTGGCCAGACGTGCGCGGGTTTTGCGACAATGACGTCTTAACGGGGGAGACTGCATTTTGCTTGTCAAATAATGTCGTGGAACCGCTCGCTGTGTGGACGCCGACAATCGCAACTGCGGGCGCAGACATATATAACGAGGACCTGATACCGGCCTGGAAAGGGAGCCTTCTGCTTACGACGTTGAAGGGGCAGGCGCTTTGGGTAATTTCCCTGTCCGCCGACGGCCAACGTGTCATGGCGCGGGACGAACGGTTCAACGGCAGGTTCGGCCGTCTTCGGGATGTGCTGGTGGGGCCCGAAGGCGAGGTGTACCTGGCCACCAGCAACCGGGACGGCCGCGGTCAGCCACGGACGGAAGACGATCGCATCCTGGTCGTCACGCCATAGTCTCGGGCGAGAAATCTGCCGCCATCCAAAGGCGGTCCGGATAGCCAATGGCCTATCAAATGGAGGTGCGCAATGAGACGCGTTCTGACGAATTTGATCTGTTTCGGGATATTGGCAGCGGTGTCGTCACCTGCACCGTCTCAGGCAGACCCTCTCACGGAGGCGCCTGGTGTGGGTGTGTGGGCGTGCGTTATTCAGGATGGCAACGGCGAAACCCCCGCTGGCGAGATGCCGTGGAAGGGTCCGGATAACGATGTTCCGTCGGTGTCGACCGGATTTGGACAGTTGGTCGTTCCTTCGGATGGGGTTCGTCCGGTCAGGTGGACCGAATACGCGGAGGATGTAGATATTCTCATGCCGCAAAATGGCTTGAGAAATACGAATGGATTGAGCCTGTATTTCTCAAGCGCCACGGGCGGCTTCGGATTCCGTATGGGGTACGACCGGCGGCTCTCACCGCTCCTTCGGCTGATTGCGGGGAACGAATATATGACGTTTGGTCCGCTGCAAGCCTCGGAGAAGCTTGGCGAGCATCTGCGTCCCGGGGTGCAGCGCGTGACACTCATATCGATGCCGGTGGGGCTGCAGCGGCAGTTTGGGGTGAAGAGACGAATTGTGCCCCACGTCGGGTTCGGAGTGGGACCCTACGTTCGATTCGACCATCGGGGCGGCTACGGCGGTTACCCTTCTGGCGGATTGGACTTCGGTACGGGGACGGGAGGCGGGTATAACGGCATGGATGTGAGGCTGACGCAATGGGGGAGTCCGGTTGGCGGATTCTCGAATATTTCGTTCACGCTGGGCGGGTATGTTCTGTCAGGGCTTAATGTTCGATTTGGAAAGGACAAGGATCTGGCCGTAACGACCGACGGGCGTTACACCCTGGCGCGTTTCTCGGATGCGCTGGGCAGCCCCGGAGACCTGAGTGGATTCTCCCTGTCAATTGGCGTCGGGAAGTATTTCTGAGGCGGTGCGAACGATCGTTCATCGCCATAGCCGACATGAAGCCGCACCGGGCGTGGTTGTCAGAAGAAGGACGTATCTTCCGAATCTGAGACGCCAATGTGATATCGTCAACGAGACCCCTGCCAGGTGGCGTTGTCGCCGAAGCGGATTCCGTTTATGTTGAAACTCTGACAAGGCGCAGACGTATAAGGACATAGATACGCCCTTTCTCCCGTCGTTGTCCTTTTGGACCTTCCCTCCCGCCAAAAGGTTACTCTACGGAGAAAGGGCGTTTTTGCGTGTCAGGCCCAACCGGCATCCGCTACGTCAGGCTTTCCAGGAGTTTTTTGCCCTGGATCAAGTCCTTCACCTTTTGGTCCCAATCCGGGATTTCGCGTTCCATGGTGATTGGACCACGGTATACGATCTGTTTAAGTTTGGCAATGAAACGATCCATACCAACGTCCCCCTGCCCGAGAGGGTACTCTCGACCGAGTTGTCCTTCGCCCGGGGGCCACTTTCCGTCTTTCGCGTGGACGCTGACGACGTAGTCGGCCACAATACCGAGGGCTTCGATGGGGTCTCCACTTCCATAAAGGATCATATTGGCGGGATCGAAGTTGACTTTCACGTTGTTTCGATTCAGCGTTTCAAGAAAGTGGCGCAGCGCGGAAGCCGTTTCCTGACCGGTTTCCAGGCAGAAGTCCTGCGCGTTCCCACCGCAGAAGTCCGCTAGTCTTCTCACACATTCAACCATCGCATGGTGGTCAGGGTGATCCGGGTCTTCCGGGACGAAGCCGATATGTGCGGCCACATTGTCAACGCCGAGCGCTCTTGCAAAATCGGAAATGCGCCCGGTTTTTTTAATGCGTTCCTCCCGGAGGGATGGATTGAGATACCCCACCGTTTCGGTGATCGTGGGAATGTCAGCGTAACTTTCTTCTGAAAACCCCGCGAAGACGGTGGTAATTTCAATGCCAACCGAATGAATGTCTCGAATCAGCCCGGCACGACTGAGTTTATCGTCCAGGACATCCTCAGAAGGGGCGGCAATCTGTACGTTTCCGAATCCCAGATCACGGATTTCCCTGAGTTGGTCGACTGTCCATCCGACGCTCATCATGACACCAACCGGCATCTCGCACATCGTATTTCTCCTCCTGTTGTTCGTTTACGTTACTCGAATACCTCGTATTTTCCGTTTCTCACGATCAGTACATTAGGATCGTAAACGGCGTCTCCGTTGACGTCGAACGAGAATTGGCCCAATATGGTGTCCAGGTCCGAGATTTCCGCCATCGCGTTACGAATCGCGCCGGGATCTGTGGATCGGGCATCTGCGATCGCCTCAGAGAGCACATGCAGCGCGGCGTACGACTGTGCCGCCCACCTGTTCGGTTCAGCGCCGAAATTCGTCCTGTAATTTTCAACGAAAGATTGATTTCCAGGTGTGGATGCCGCGCCCGTCCAGCCCGTAAAGGCGATTGCACCTTCCGCCGCATCGCCTGCGGCCTGAACTTCATCCTGGGTCATCACTGGCACAATGAAGGGGACGTTGGCAGAAATGCCGTGGCTCCGGCCCTGGACCAGAATTTGAATCCGTTGCCGCGATAAAGCGGAAACGAAGACCGCATGCGGGTTCAGGCCCCTTATTCTTGCCAATTGATCGGCAAAGGTGCTATCGTCAGTTCCAAATGTCTCTCTCGCCAGGATTTCGATACCGACTTCCGCGAGTGTGCTTCTCAGCGCCTGGTCGCTGCTCCGGGAAAAGACGTCCGTCGAGTCCACCATCAGGGCCACCTTTCGGTAGACCAGTTTTTCACTTGTCCTGGCGACGCCTCCCGGGATGAGCAGTTCAACACTCAGACTCGCACGGAAGATAAAGTCTCCTATTGCGCTCAACCCCGCGGCTGCTGACGTCAGTACTAAAGGCTACAACCTGGTTCTGCTGCGCGGCGGGAAATGCCTCTTTGGCTTCGGTGGAGAGGGCCGGGCCGAGGATGACGGGTACGTAATCCTGAAAAATCAGCTTGTTGAACGCGTCGACGGCGCCCTGCGCTGTGCCCCGTGAGTCCTCTACAATGAACACGATACTTGCGCCCCCCAGTGTCGAAGTGGCGTTGATCTCTTTGAGAGCGAGTTCAAGCCCGCTTCTAATGGCCGCCCCGTATTGGGTCTGCCTGCCTGTTAGCGGCGCGACGACACCGATCGCGATTTCCCCGGGGAGACCGCCCGGCGTCAGTTCGGTTGTACCCGTAACGCGTGCCCTTGCGCCAACCGGTAGTTCGACCGTGACTTCGACGCCACGGTTAATCCGGATGCTCGACCACGACCCGATCAGGACCCCGTCCTTCAGGGCTTGCGCGCGAAAGTATCCGCCCGTCTGCACACGGCCGACCTCAACTCGCGCCTGCCCGCGGCCATCTGTCGTACCGGTCCACTCGTAGCTGGCCGCCCTGCCCGAGGCCGACCGCGCGAACTCAACGGTTGTGCCGCTTACCGGTGACTGGTCCTGCCGAAGGCGCGCTACCGCTACGGCCTGCGTCTTGTTTTCATCGTCGGCCAGTTTGCCCAACGGCTGGGCTATGGGTTTCTCTGCCCGAGTATTCTGTGGCGTCGTCGGGGGTTCGCCACCGCAGCCCATACCAAGGCCTGCGGCAAGTGTGAGGACGAACGCACGGCGAATTCTTCTGAACATAGCTTGTCTCCGCAAACGAAATGCGTTTTCGATATCTCGCAAGGAACTCAAATTTGACTTCTGACCAGCGGTCATCCGGCTGAACCAGGACAGGGCGTGCAGAAGAACCGGCGTCGATACCCTCTCCAATGCAAAGACGCTCTTTTTTCCTCAAGTTGAATCATCTGTCGCCCGATACACCCAATATATGAGAGAACCATAGCCCGTGCAAAGTCAAATCACGGAAGCGCAAGAGTACTCGGGCGCCGGGCAGTAGCCAGCCATTGAATGAGGAGTTGATATCCAAAACACCGCCTATGCGTTGGAAGATAGTCCAAAGACTGTCATTTTTCTTATAATAACACGACTTGACAACTGCACATTTGTTTAGTATATCTTCGATATACGGGATGTCGCAAAGGCGAGCGTAGAGCCCAGGCAAGGAGGTCCAAGATGTCTGACCATGCGGTGCAGGAGAGGGATATCACCGGCGGATCCACAGTGAAGTGCTTGAGCGAAGACTTTCGACGGGTTGTGGAACGTATACAAACCGAGCTCAACGGCGTCGCCTTGCACGCAATGGATTCGAAACGGCTGGTAACCGTCGATGCAGCCGAGCAGACCGTCGATGCACTGGCACTGGAGTTGCAACGCGGTCTTGGAGACCGTGATGCCTGGCGAACCGCGCTCTTAGACTATGAGTCGGCATGGCTGGAAATAATCCGCAGTGGGCGTGACAGACGGAATTAGCGCGGCGCGGTGGCGGGTATGGGTCATGTTGTTCGGATGGGGACCTGGCGCCACTCCGATCAACGGAGGATGGCGCCCCGTCGAATACCCTGTAATGCCGGGAAGGCAAGTGCCTCAGCCGCGTTACGGGGTCTGCCGATCCTTCTTCCACTCGACCTGCGAGGGAGGTGGGTAGAGAGTTGGCATTGGTAGGTTGGTCGCCGATGGTTATGGTGGGCGGATTTTCATTGGAAAATCCGCCCTCGGTTTTCTGTGCAATCGATCCGTTGTCAGGATAGGTCCACAATGTCACCGAAATACCTGCCCGTTTCTGCAATCGTTACCGGTACGCCTGTGTGGGTTTTAACGTCGTGAATCAGTTTCAGCACGGGTTCCGTGAGCGCCTCACGGGCGCGGGCGCCCCTCACATCCGGGTCAAGGTGGTCGCAGAAAGTGAGGGCAATCTGGGTGGGGCCATTGAGCATAACCGCCTCTTCCAGGTACCGCCATGAGATCCGGTGGGCTTTTCTGCGGCGTCGCCCGGTAGTGACACCGTATTCGACGATACCGCGTCGATCCTGGTCACCCGCAGACATTTCAAACGGCAGCGGACCCGGGCCCACGCGACTCGGTACGGCCTTGACCACCAGGATGACTTCCTTTATAAACTGCCAGTTCAGCCCTGCATCGTCCGCCGCGGCAACAGCGGTGCAATTGTCGGAAGTACAGTAGGGATAGTCCGTGGTTAGTGCAAGAGACAGGTGTGTGCCCTGGCTGGATTCGATGACAACGGCCCGTCCCTGTGTGCAGGCCGTGTTGATTTCTCGTGGTACGTCGGTGAGGAAATCCTGAAGTTCCGGGATGTCGCGGGCCTGCCTGGCGCGGCGCAGGACAAAGTCCGCTCTGGCGGCGCCGCTGCCGCTGCCGCTGCATACACTGCCCAAAGTGTCAGCAAGATGCCTGTCCCGGGCCTCACGCGCGCGATGTTCGGGCGTAATCACAGGACAGCGCAGATCCACCCCGGTACGTGAGGCGAGTTTGTAGCTGTGTATTTCACGGAGGAACATTTCAGGGTCTACCGCGACTCCGCTTCCTATTCGAAGCTGCGTTCGGGAATGTAACCAACCGCAGCACAGTTGATGCGTCCGAATTTCAGAGCCGTCTTCAAAGTAGATGCTGTGACCGGCATTGGTGCCGGTGCCTGCGCGTACACAGAAGGCGGCTTCCTGTTTGAGGGCGGTATAAGCGGAGATTTTTCCTTTTCCGGAATCGCCCCAAAGCGCGTCCACAACAAGGGTTGCGCACACAATACACCTCTACGTCGGGCATTGTCGGTTAATTCTGCGAAAACATCTGACTTGCCAGGTTGGGCGGAACGGAAATATTATAGCGAACCATGTTAACCTGATCAATTCATGAATCGTCACGGATTGCAGTTTCAGGAAGCAGAAACAGGTTCCGAGTGAATCGAGAAACGGAAGGAAAGACCTGGCTGTGCCGGATTTGGAGTTTTCAAGCCGCTTCAGTGGCACGTGCTGGTAACACGGTAGGGCGGGGGCGTCAGGTTGACCTTGTTGTCGCGGTCAAAAGCACAGAGGTCTCCCTGTGTTTTGGTGGTGTCGATCAAGACGTGAAGGCGGATTTAACCGGACGATGCGTTATGGTACGGACGTTGCCAGATTGTAGAGGATCTTGGCATAGAGGTGTTTGAGTGGAAATGCCGTTGGCAGATGGAACGTGATTTTGGTTTTCATCTCACAGACGCGTCCGGCCTGCCTGCCGAGCATCCGGCGCAGGCAGGCGACCTTCAAGAGGCGATTTTGCAGCGTATTATACTGGGCGTTCGTCCACTTGGTGCCGCGCAATCCCATTTCAGCCAAGGTCTGCAACAGGACATAGGCGGCGCTGTGGAGAAAGAGCCGGAAGTGATTGGCCTCGAAGGTGTGACAAGAGGTGCGATCGGAATGGAGAAAGGTCTTGTGATTCTTGATGAAGCCTTCCATCCTGCCTGCCTGGCCGGCAGACAGGCCGCGTCCACAATAGACGGTTTTGTAGATGAATGAAGGGTTGGCGCGTTGCAGGTTGGTGGCCACGAAACGGATATTGTCTCCTTGCGGTGTTACTTCCGCCTTGCAGATGATGCGGCGTGGCGAAGCCCAGGTGCTGGCCTGATAGTCCCACGCGTTATATAGGCGCACGGTTTTGCCGGAAACGGCATACAGCGCTTTGGCCTGGTCCATCAAGGGTTGCGCCAGGGGCAGCAGCAGAGCGTTGCCGCTTTGTCCAAGGGCAAAATACACATTCTGTGTGTCACACAACGCGTGCACTTCCGGACACGAAAAATGAGAATCGCCACGCAACAGGATCGCCACATTGGGCCAGGCTCGACGCAGGTAGGCGACCACCCGTTTGAGAATCGAAACGATCTGTTTGCCCGAAGGCCGCCTGCCTGCAGCAGGCAGGCACGCCAGGACGCAGAATCGTCGTGATCAACTTGCCGGTTTGCCCTTCATAGATATGCAACGGTTGGTAGCAATAACTCTTAAAATACGCATTGAATAACGACAACTGCCCAGACCCATACACCTTATCTTCCGTGTCATCGATATCCAGCAGGATGGCTTTGGGCGGTTTCTTATACGAGGCGATAAACCCATCGGCAAAGGCCTTCGCGATCCGATATAAGTCACCTCTGGTGATCCGGTTCTCGAACCGACTCATCGTGGGTTGACTGGCCAGATCCGCACCGGTGACGGGCAACCGATCACAGGCCGTCTTGAAGCCGGGGTCCCCGCGTAACGCATTGCAGTCGTTCGCATCCTCATACCCACACGCCATCTGAAAAACACGCTGACTGACCAGGTCCGCCGTCGGGTGATCCACGTAACTTGCATGCCGACGATCTGTTATGGCCTCAATGATCCGACACAAAATGCCGATTTTGGACGCCACCTCCCGCAGCAGCATTACCCCGCTGTCGCCTGTCTGCGTGCGTACACGCACAGGCAGGCTGGTCAGAATGCCCCCATCGAAGGCGGCTTCCACCTGTTTGCCGGAAAGACTTGCGAAAGACATCCTGTGATGTTTATCTTGAACATACACGGTAGTTTCCCCCAGTTCATTGTTGTAAGGTTATTTGCGTAACCATAATATAATACAATGACTTGGGTAAGGAAACTACCTTTTTCTTGAATTATTCAGGATAAATAATAAAAATTTATTTTTGTTATATTGAATTTTTATGATATTTTGAAAAATATCGCGATCGCTTCGACAGATAGCGTCCGGGTACAACGCTGCGCCTCAAATGCGTTAGCGGAGCACCGACAAATGGATCTGGATCGGCTCAAGGGGTTTGTGGAAACGGCGCGCGAGAAGAGCTTCACCCGTGCAGCGGAGAAATTGTTCCTGACTCAGCCGGCGGTGAGTCTCCAGGTGAAGGCACTTGAAGACGAACTCGGCGAAGACCTGTTCGAACGCCGCGGCAAGCAGATTCTATTGACCGAGGCCGGTCGGTTTCTATTCGCGCGGGCCGAGGCCATTCTGGAGATGGCCGAGCAGATCCGGCAGGACATGACGGCCCTCGGCGAGTTGCGAACGGGTCGACTGAGTATTGGAACGAGCGATACGAATTGTGCCTATGCGTTGCCTCCCGCGGTAAAGGCGTTTCGACAGGCGTATCCCGGAATCGAGATCCGCCTGACCGACCGGATGTCTCCGGAGGTGGTGCGGCTGGTGCTGGAGGGGGCGGTGGATTTCGGGCTGGCGACGCTGCCGGTAACCGAACACAGGGTGAGGACCAGGCCTTTTTTTACCAGAGAAGACGTAGCCATCTGCAGTCCCGCGCATCCCCTGGCCCCCACGGAAACGGTCGATCTGTATTCGCTGAGCGACCGTGCGATGTTGATGCTCGAGAGGGGAAGTACAAGCAGAGCATTGATGGATCGGATGTTCGCCGAGGCGGGGTTACAACCGCACGTCACGATGGAGTTGGGCAGCATTGAAGTGATCAAGCGCTTCGTTGAGATCGGCCTGGGAATTGCAATTGTGCCCGAAGTGGCGGTTCGGGACGAAGTGAGATCGGGCAGGCTGACGGCGCTTCGAGTGACGGGGCTATCCGGCCCGTCAGGTGGGTATGGTGCGCCGCGAAGGCGGACATCTATCACGTGCCGCTGCGGCGTTTCTGAGGTACCTGGAAATGCATCTGGAAACGATCGCGGGCTTCGCATACCCGAAGGAGACGGCCGTGACGTACCGGAGTAGCCTGCGGATGCCTCTGGAACAGATCGTGGAAATGGTGTTTCATCGGTACGGTCTGCGTGTTCTGGTGGATCGCGTTCGGTTCGGAATGATGAGTACGACGGTCAGGATGACGAGAGACACTGAGGTATATCTGCTGAAAGTGTTCGACAGTGACCTGGTGGCATCCGACCAGATTGCATTCGGAGCGCAGCTGGGCAATCGGCTGCGCGATTCGGGAATCCCCGTGGCGGAACTGATTCCGGCAACTGATGGGATGGCGGTGGTCGCCGAAGGTGAGAATCTCTTTCAGCTTTGGGCTTTCGTCCAAGGTGAGGCCTTTGTGCCCGGCGAAACCACGCAGATTGAACAGGCGGGCGCGGTATTGGGGAGAATCCATACGGTTGGTTCTGCAATGTCGATTCCCATGGGGCAGACCCGTGGGTCCGTTTATGAGAGCGTTTTGCGGGAAGTGGAGCAGGCGTGGGGCGCGCTGGATGAGTCGGGTGATGTTGTCCCCGAATTGAAGCGTTTTCGTCGTGTCTTGCGTGGTAGCGCGGGTGGGCGGGAATGGGCGGAATTGCCACGCACGGTTATCCACGGAGACTACCGTGCGCAGAACCTGCTCTTTCGCGGAGGGAAGGTGGCCGCTGTTCTGGACCTGGATACCGCATGTCATGCCACGCGGCTGTGGGATGTGGCTTACGCGCTGACGTTTTTTCAGGCGGTGGTTACGGACAGCCCGCTCACGAAGGAGGAAATGGCCGCTTTTTTGCGTGCGTACGACGACGAGGCGGCACTGACCCGCATGGAGAGGGTCCTGCTTCCGGACGCGCTGCGGCTGGCGGGTTTGAGGGGGTTGACGCTGTGGATGCGAATCGCGTACATCGACCGGTCAAACGATCGGGCATTGACCTGGGTACGGGATTATTGGCCCCTGTACGAGCGTCTGGAACGTGGCGACGTCATGTGATCTGTCGCCAGGCCGAGCTTGTGTTTTTCAGGGGTTTTTTGTATCATTAGCACGCGGTGGCGGAGGTATATGGCGTCGGCCGCAATGCACAAACGACAGACCGCGCGCCTTGCCAAATGAACCGCCACGTTCGGTGTCTATCCGGGCGTACTCAATACGTCCGGATAGACACCGATTTGGACAAATCTGTCGGTACATGTATCATTCCACAGGGGAGGCAGGTAATGAGGCGGTTGCCCCTGTTGTTCTGCACGGTGTTTGCGCTGGTGGCAGCGGCACACGCGCGAGACGAAGGCAACGATGCCCGGGCCAGGGCTGAGGCGCTTTACAATCGGGCGATCGCGCAGGTGGCTGAGGGTGCATCCGAGCAGGCGGCCGAATCGTTTCAATCGGCCATTAACGCTTACGACAGACACGCGCCGTCCTATGTGGGTCTCGGGCACATCCATCTCGAGCGGGGCGATCTGGATGCGGCGGAAGCGCTGTTCCGGCAGGCGCTTCGCAAAAGAAAGCGGTATGCGTCCGCCTTTAACGGCCTGGGTTTCGTCTTCCGGAACCGACCCAAAGGGCTTCGTCAGGCGATTGATGCGTTTCGGAACGCGCTGCGGGCGGATAAGGCGTATGTCGAGGCGCAGTACAATCTGGCTGAGACCTACCGGCAGTTCGGCAGTAGCGAAACGCTCAGAGCCTACCACAAGGTGGTCAAGATGGACCCTGACCATCCCGATGCGTTGTTCCAGGTTGGCGCGATTGAAGAAACGAAGGGAGAATACGGGAAGGCCGAACAGGCCTACCTGAATCAGATTTCGGCGAATCCACATCACTACGAGGCGCGGTTGCGGCTGGGGGTTGTTCTGAAACTGCAGGATCGAACCGACCAGGCGATAGCTGAATTGAAGGCGGTGGTCCAGAACCGGAACCCGCACCAGCGGCGGGCGGTGCTGGAACTGGCGGATATCCATCAGCGGCGTCGGGATTACGACCGGTCGCAGGCGTTGTACGACGCCTATATTGACCGCCTGGAACCTGAGAAACAGCGGATCTACTACGATTTGAGTCTCGTAACCCATACCGCGGATGATTCCGATACCAAATCGTTGGAGGAGCTGAAAGCCGCGGCCGAGGAATTCTGGGTCTGGCAGGATCCGGCGCCGGCATCGGCCGCCAATGAGCGGATGGTAGAGCATTATCGACGCGTGGCCACGGCAAGGGAGAATCACGGAAAGCACAAATTCCCGTGGGACGACCGTGGGGAAGTCTACGTGCGCTTCGGGGATCCGGATCATGTCAGCCGGTCCGGCGATGTGCGGTTCGAGACGGACCGGCGGGTGCTGGCGGTCAAGGATCGCCTGATTTCGGCGGCAGGGGCTGCCGCGGCGAAGCTTATGAAGGACGAAGTCCGATCCCTGGGACAGGTGGCCCAGTCGTCCATTCTGGGTCGGCCGGTCTACCCTGTGGGAGGGATTTGGGAATACTGGATATATACCCACGTGGGGCAGGGTATCGAATTGACCTTTGTGCAGCCGAATTTTCCCGGTCCGTACGAGTTCGCGAGAATGCCTTTGGGCACCGGGCGAATCACACAAATCTGGCAAAGAATGAACCCGAAAACCGTGATGCTCAATCAGGCGGCCCGGCAGCCGACTGCCTATCGTCCGACATTTGCCACGGGACCGTTGGACTTTTTTTTCTATACGGCCTCCTTTCGGGGTGACGACGAGAAGACGGCGATGGAGGTCTATTACGGGATTCCAACTCGCGATTTAACGTATCGTGACGGTGACCTCGGACGGTTGGCGCACCTTGTCCGGGGCGTCGCGGTCTACGACGACGAGAATAAGCCCGTGTACCGAACCGACGATGAAATGGTCCTGCGTGCTTCGGGCGTGGTGGATACGTCGGCCGGGGCGTTCATTCCGGCGATAGATCGCGTCGTGTTGCCTCCGGGTACCTACCGGGTGGATGTGCAGGTGATGGACCGCAATTCAGGCAGGACTCAAATTTACAGGGAAGATCGCATCTTGAAGGCGTATCCGGAGGCGGCATTGATGTTGAGCGACGTGGAAATGGGCGCCCGAATCGACGTGGCGGAGCGGGGGCGATTTGTAAAGGGCGATATCGAGGTGATCCCTATGGCGTCCAAAGCGTACCGCCCTGACGACCCGGTGTTTATCTATTACGAAATTTACAACCTCACGCGTGATGAATTCGGTGCCACACGATATCGCATTTCATACCAGATACGGTCCTTGCGTCGGACAAACGTGGGTGCACGGGTATTGGGCGGCCTGGGGCGATTGATCGGGAAGCGGGAGGAGGGCAACGTCATCAGCATCGAATACGATCATATCGGAACCCGGCCGGACGAACGGGCTTACCTTGAACTGGATATGGGAGCGACCGAACCGGGGATGCAGTTGTTGAAGATTACTGTTACCGACGAAAACAGCGGGCAAACGGGCAGGGCGGCCATCAATTTCGATATTCGACAGTAGCTGCCCGGCCCAGGTCGTAAACAGGCGCCCGGGACGAGCCGGTCTGCGAATTTGAGGAGCATTCAACATGCGGGAATTCACGGTTGCCCGGATGCGCGCGGACGCGGCGTTGATCTTTGAATCGGCTGTGGTGGCCGTGGACGCGCAGGAATGCGTGGAGCGATTCGTGAGACTGGATGGGCAGATGTTTCGGATCGGGGGCGTAGACTACGATCTGGAAACCTTCGACCGGGTGCTAGTGGTGGGAACCGGCAAGGCGTCGCCGCGGATGGGTGTGGCGCTCGAAGCCGTGTTGGGCGACAGGATTTCGGATGGGGTCATCAATACCAAGTACGAGCATGCGGAGCCGCTGGTCAGAATACGGATCGTGGAGTGTGGTCATCCCGTTCCCGATGAGGCGGGTGTTGAGGGTACGCGGAAAATTCTGAGGGAGCTGGAGGCGGCCGACGACCGGACCCTGGTGATTTGCCTGATTTCAGGCGGCGGGTCGGCATTGATGCCCGCTCCTTCGGAAGGTATATCGCTTCCGGAAAAACAGGCCACAACCCGGTTGCTGCTCGAATGCGGCGCCAATATCGTGGAGTTGAATGCGGTCCGCAAGCATATGTCCAGGGTGAAGGGCGGAGGTCTGGCCCGTACAGCCTTTCCGGCCACGGTGGTGTCCCTCATGTTATCGGATGTCATCGGCGATCCGATGGACGTGATTGCATCGGGGCCGACGGTACCCGATACGTCCACGTTCAGGACCTGTATGGAAATTTTTCAGAAGTACGAGGTTTCGAATTTCCTGCCGGAAGCGGTGCGAGAACGGTTCGAAGCAGGCGTGGCGGGAGAGATTCCGGAAACCCCGAAACCTGGAGACGCCGTGCTCGAGAGATGCCACAACGTGATTGTCGGCAGCAACGGTCAGGCGGTGGCTGCTGCCGACGAACGAGCCCGGGATCTGGGTTACAATACGTTGGTGCTGTCCACGCGGCTGGAGGGTGAGGCGCGTGAGGTCGCTCACATATATTCGGCAATCGGTAAGGAAATACTCGCATCCGGGGTGCCTGTGACCGCTCCTGCCTGCGTGATTGCCGGCGGGGAGACAACGGTAACGGTTCGAGGAAGTGGCAAGGGTGGACGAAACCAGGAACTGGTGCTTGCCGGCGCCATGCATCTGTCCGGATGGGACGGTACGGTACTGTTCAGCGGCGGGACGGATGGAACCGACGGTCCGACGGACGCGGCGGGGGCGATTGCGGATGCCCAAACGATCGCACGTGCGGAATCAGCGGGGCTTTCCGCGATCGGTTCGTTGAAGAACAACGACGCGTATCACTTCTTCAAACCGCTGGGCGATCTGGTGATGACGGGTCCGACGGGAACCAATGTCGCGGACGTGGCGTTTGTCATGGTCGGAGCGGCCTAGACGGGTGAAACGCCTGTAAGCGGTCGCCGGGATCGCGACCCGTGGAAGAATAATCTCTTATGTGGCACCTGATTAACTTCCGGTCTCCGAATTGACTATGGCCAGGCCGATACCGACCAGCAGCACGCTGGCGAGAAGTGTCGCAGAGATGGTCTCTCCCAGCAGCAGGTTGCTGAGCACGACGCCCACGACGGGTGTAACGAAACCGAACACCCCCAGGCGACTGGCTCTGTAGCGTCGCAGGAGAGACACGGATATAAGAAAACAGAATCCGGCAACCACAAGACCCTGGTAGAAGATTGCGCCGACGATGTCAGGTCGGATGTCTGAGGGGATCTGGTTCTCGAGGAAGGCGCTGAGCAGGATAAATACGGGCAGGCTGAGGGCGGCTTGCCACAACAGAAGACGGGCGGGATGGATGTATTGGGTGAGCTTCTTGGTGTAGACCTGCCGGGCGCCGAGCAGCAGACCGCTCATGAGAACCATAACATCGCCAAGCAGATAGCCGAGGTGGCCCCTTGTGAGGCTTTCGGCAAAGACGAGCACCACCCCCGAAAAAGAGAGGGTCATACCGATTACTTTGAGGCGGCTGAGCCGGTCTCCCGGTATGAATAAGTGGGCGAAGACGGCCGTAAAAAAAGGGTAGGTGGAGATGAAGACGGTTGAACGGCCGGCCGTCGTGAAATGGGTGCCGGCGTTAAGCAGGTAGATTTGCGTGATAAAGAGCAGAACCAGTTGAAACAGGCCTCTTCTTTCGCCGGATCCCGGTGAGAGGGGGATGCCGGCATAGATCGCCCATAGCATTACAGCCAGCCCGCCCAGAAGAAAGCGGGCGGAAGCCAGGGCCAACGGAGGCAGACCGTCCAGGGCAATTTTGATGGCGATGGAGTTACCGCCCCACAGGATGGCCGTAAGCAGGGCGAGGCTTCCGGCCTGGACGGTGAGGCGCTCGTTGAGCACGGTCACGGCGCCTGTATCCGGTCGGCGGGAAAGCGCCGCCGAGCGAGAAAGTAACCGACGCCGAGCGGCAGAAGCAGCCAGGCGACTTGCAGGATGCCAGTTGCGGTGCCCAGCTGCCCGAACGCCCCGCACAGGATGAGGATATTGCAGACGTAATTCAGTGCAGGTGGATCCCTGGAAATGTTGATCCGGCGGAGGAGACGATCGAAACGTACCGGACGTATGCTCTTGAGGTGGTTTCCGGCGAAGATGGTGGCGAGCGAGAGCAGGCCGGCAAAGAGGTTTGCCCCTCGGTCTACCCAACCGAGGCCGATGCCCAGCAGCAGGAGATGGCTGTATCCGAAAAGCAGCACGGCGCCGTTGCGGAACGGATCGTAAAGGCCGATCTCTTTCAGTTGGCGCACGCGGGTTTTGTCGGCATATGGGATCAGTCGGAAGAAAATATAGACGAGCGTCATTGCTCCGGGATGCAGAAAGACGCACACCCGTTTATTCAACTCCGCGTCGATTCGTCCGAACGCGTCCCAGTGTGCCGGAATCCGTTCCGGAAGATGGTCATACGCCATATAGCTCGCCACGAGGGAGAGCAGTATGGCGGCAATGGGATCCCGTTGAAGGACACTCATACAAGGAAACAGAGGGTTCTAAGGCGTTGTCGACGTTGACCGGGGATGCGGGGCGGAAGTCGCCTGCCGCGGCGGGAAAAGCACTGTCAAACTGAGTTCGGGGAGTCGACGACCGGCAGGACAGGCGCCGACGAAAGTCAATGGACGCCGCAGCGACGGGTGAATCGAAAGTCTCAGGATTATACCGGGATTCCAGGCACTTGTCAAGGGTTTCGCGGATATGCGGATCCGGAACGATTTGAGGATATCAGGAAGGTTGCCGAATTAACCATTCAAATGGAGGCGGTCGGTTGAAACGAACGATTATCGTAATCTGTTGCCTGATACTGTGGAACGAAGGCGCGGCTGCCAGGGATTTCCTGGCGGAGATTGGCGCCCATGGGGCTCGAGGTCGAGCCGATTCCGCGCTGGTCACGGCGCGGTTGTTCGCAGAGATGTTTCCGGATAGCGCAAATGCTCATGGCGTCCTCGGCATGGTATTTGCGCAGATGGGACAGGCGGAAGGCGCAATCAGGGCCTTTGAGAAGGCGATCGAGTCAGGGCCGAATATAGAAGCGCCATACGACGCGCTCTTCAGAATTCATGTACAACTTAACAGGGGTCGTGAGGCGCTGGAGGTGTTGAATGAGGGGTTGCGGCAGATTCCGAATTCCGTCCTCTTGCTGATGGACAGGGCAATGCTGTATAAGCAGGCCGGTAATCCGGGGCTGGCTGTGCAGGACCTCAGGGCGGCGATTTCCCTGGATCCTCAAAATATCGAGGCGTACCAGTCCCTGGCGGCGTTGCATGTCGCACTTAAGGACCCCAATAAAGCGCTTTCGGTTTTCGACCAGGGATTGAAGAACAACCCTGAGAGTGTTGTATTGATGATCAATCAGGGGCAGATCTACGGGGCATTGGGCAAACATCAGGATGGGAATCAGCTGTACCAACGGGCGATATTGGTGCTCGAAAAGGAATTGGAGAAGAGTCCGAACGACGTTTCCTTGCTGGTAAACAAGGGTGCCATCTACCATTCGATGCGGCGGAGCACGGAAGCCTTCGCCGCCTACCGTCAGGCGGCTTCCGTGGCGCCGGACGATCCGGAGGTGCACCGATCCATGGGTCAGATGGCGGCCGAGGTGGACTCACTGGACGTTGCCCGGGAGGCGTGGGAGAAAGTGGCGCGGTTGGTGCCGGGCGATCTGGATACGCGGTCCGCGCTTGCCAGGCTGTATACCGTTCAACAGAACTGGGACCGGTCCCTGGAGGAGTATCGTCTGATTATGGAAATAGCTCCCGAGGCGGAACGGGCGCGCATTCAGTACGGCGTCTCGCAGGTCTATCTGCAGAAAGGAGACGTCGAGCAGGCGAAGAAAGCGCTGGAGGCGACTATTCAATTGAACCCGAACATAGTGGAGCCCTATGGTGATCTTGCCTTGATTTATGCGGGGCAGCAGGACCTCGACTCGGCCCTTGAGGTGTACAATAGGGCATTGGCGGTGGATTCCACCAATGCGGGTGTGCATTTCAATATAGGACTTGCCCATACGTCAAGGCGGGAGTTTGATCGGGCGGCGCGTGCTTTTTCAAAGGCCATAGCCTTCAGTCCGAACGAGGAGATCGAACGGGCGGCCCAGATGAAGATTGACGAGATCGAGGGGATACAATCGGGTAAGCTATGGGTGTACCATATCCTGGTGGAAACTGAAGCCGAGGCGCAGGAAGTGCTCGAAAAACTGAGGGCGGGTGAGGATTTCAGGGCACTCGCCCGTGAACATTCCAATGATTTTTCAGCGGAGATCGGGGGCGACCTGGGGTTTTTTTCCCCGGGCGATTTGAATCCTGCGTTTGAGGAAGCGGTGCTGAAATTGCGGGTGGGTGAGACCAGCGGGGTCGTTCAGACGCCTCTGGGCTATCACATTGTCAGGCGGCTGAACTGATGGCTGTGCGATTCGCACAAACGGGCGACGAGGCCGGTGTATCGTCGCCCGTTTTGTACGTCGGTAAAGGCGAAAAGAGAGTCAAGGTGCTTTTCCTTACGGGATGTACGGGCCGGGGAGGCGCCGGAAACAGTCTCTTTTACCTATTGAAACATCTCGATCCTTCGGTGATCGAGCCCCTTGTCGTAATGCCCAACGAAGGCGTGTTGAAGAGTAAGCTCGTGGAAAACCGGATCCGATACCGTATTGAACCCCGACTGAAGGAACGTCTGGCGGAGATGCGGTACCGGAGTCAGACCCGCGTCTGCAGAATCGCGTCGGTGGTTCTGAATGCGATCGATAGCGTGCGGTTTACGTTCGATCTGATTCGCATGGTCTCCCGAGAGCGTGTTGCGTTGATTTATTGCAACCAGATGATGGTGAAACTCATGGGCACTGTGGCCGGTATGGCGTGCGGCACTCCGGTCGTCTGGCACTGCCGCACGCTTTACGGTAAATCCTTCAGGGGCTGGTTTTTCGACAGGCTCGCGCGGTCTTCGACCGTGACGAGAATTGTCGCAGTATCCGAGGCGTGCGCCGGAAATTTTCCGTCGGCTGAAGACAAGGTACGTGTTGTTTACAATGGCGCGGATCTGGTCAGTTTCGACCCGGAAAGAGTTCGGGGGTGTGTGCGCCGGATGTACCGAATCGGACCGGACGAAGTGGTTCTTGGCTTCGTCGGTCGTATCGTCGCATGGAAGGGTATCGATACTCTGCTGTCGGCGATGGAGCATGTCCTGGCCCGGCGTAAGGACGTGGTTCTCGTGGTTGTTGGCGGGAGCCCGCAGCGGTCGTTGAACTTGCTGGATCACTATCGCCGCAAGGTGGCGAACGGGCGGTATTCGGGCCGGGTTGTGTTTACGGGATTCCGTACTGACGTCAGACCGTATTTGAAGGATATGGATGTCACACTTGTACCTTCAGTGGCGCCTGACCCCTGTCCGCGAAGCGTTATCGAGTCTCTTGCACTGGGTACTCCGGTGGTTGGGTCTGCAATCGGCGGTGTTCCGGAGTTGATCCGTGATGGATACAACGGATTTCTGGTGAAGCCAAACGACGACGTCGGCTTGGCGGAGACGATCCTCAGGGTGATTGAGAATAGGGAATTGCGACAACGAATGGGTTCGGCCGCACGCGTTTCAGCGGTTCAACGTCACGACGCAGTCGAAGTAGCCCGGCGGGTGCAGACCATTATGTTTGAGGCGCTGGGTCTTTAGACATGTGTCGCAGGTTCACTGTTTCGTGGCACGGCTTTCGCTAGTGATATATAAATTCTTCATAGATTCTTCAAACGGAAAAATCCGGATCGAATGACATTATCATTAATATATACAAATATTTATATAGTTTTTGTGCATAAACTGACGCGCCGAAAAACAGGGAGGGCGACGGGTGATGCGTTGCAATTTATCCACACATGTAGTAAAAATTCACAGCGGTTAAGGCTTCCCGTTTTAATTGTGCTGATCTGCGTGATGGGGATCGGTATCCGTCCGTGTTACTCGGAATCCGGGCGACAGGGTCGATACGATCTCGCCGTGTGCGTGCGGATGGCACTCGCGTCGAGTCCGTCCATTCAGGCCGCCCACGCGGATCTGGAGATCGCTGAGAATAGGCTTAGGCAGGTACATGCCGCGCGATTTCTTCCCCGTTTGGATCTGACATGGATATTAGGACCCTCGCCGGAAGCTCGGGGCGACGCCATTACAGGGGTCAGCAATTGGCGGCAGATGAGTGTGTTTTCGAGAACCGAATTGTCGCTGGTTCAGCCACTCTTCACCTTCGGCAAACTCGATGCGGCCGTGGAGGCCGCATCCGGCGGCATCGGTGCGCGGCGCGCCGGACTGAACAGATCCCGATTCGACCTGGAGCGGCAGGTAGCCAGGGCATACTATCTGTTTTTATTGGCAAATCAGCTTCGGGCTTTGGCGAACGAGTCGCGGACGGAGATTGACGGTGCGCGGCGAACGATCTTCGAAAAGCTGGAAGCCGATACAGGGGATTTTACGTATACCGATCTTTTCCGGATTGACAGGTTTGTGTACGACGTGGAGGAAAATGCAAATAAGGTCGACAAGAGTCAGGCGCTCGCACGGTCGGCGTTGCGTGTCCTCGTGGGGCTTTCTCCGTCCGACTCCCTTGTTCTCGCCGACGGGAGCCTCAAACCGGTTAACGTCGAGATCCGTCCGCTGGAACATTACCTGTCGCTGGTCGAGAGTCGACCGGATCTGGGGCAACTACGGGAGGGGTTACGGGTGCAGTCGGCGCAGGTGCGCGCCATCCGAACCGATCTGTTTCCGCAGGTTTTTATCGCCGGCCAGTTTAAATACGGTAAAGCGCCGAACAGGGACCGGCAGCGGAATCCCTTCCTGAAAGACGAGTTTAACGTTACTCAGTTTGGCGCCGTCCTTGGCTTTCGGCAGTCATTGTCGTTCGCGACCACGACAACGAAGGTGAAAGAAGCCCGTCTGGCCTATAAAAAACTCAGCTTTCAGGCTCAACTTGCAGTACAGGGCGCCCGGCTGGAAATCGAACGCGCCTATCGGTCGCTCATTGAGGCGGAAGCCAATATCAGGGCGGCACGAAAAGCCCGCCGGGCGACAAGACGGTGGTTTATTTCGGCGAGAGATGGGTTCAATGCGGGGTTGGAGGAGGCGGGGGAGATGGTCGACGCGGTCAAAGAGTACGGCATTATCCGCGCCAAGTACTATCAGGCGGTGTTGGAGTTTAATCTGGCCTGGGTCGCATTAAAGCGTGCGACGGGTAATTCGATTCTGGAGTAACAGGGGAGGGCGTCATGGTAGATAAGGCAGTGATTATTGCTGCCGGTATGGGCAGCCGCCTGAACGGGCACGGATGCGGCCAGCCAAAACCGCTGGTGAAAGTGGCCGGCGTCGGGTTGCTGAAGCGGGCTATATTGACCGCGAAACGGGCCGGGATTATCGAGTTTGCCATTGTTATCGGACATCGAGGTGATGAGATACGCGAGGCCATTGCAAACGATCCGCAGATCGACGTGCACATAGATTGGGTTGAAAACCCGGAATGGACGCGTGGCAACGGGCTTTCCGTCCTTAAAGCCCGGGATTGCGTGGAGGGTCCGTTTCTTCTGTTGATGGCGGACCATCTGTTCGAACCGCAGGTAATCACCCGTATGCGGTGCCTGTTACTGGGCACCGGCGAATCGGCGCTGTGCGTTGACACCCGGCTGGACCGAATTCAGGATTTGGACGATGCAACCAAAGTCGTCCTGGACGGCGACCGGATTCTGCAGATCGGAAAAGCGCTGGGCCAATACGACGCGGTGGATACCGGTATTTTTCTCTGCAGTCCGGCGCTGTTTGACGGGCTTGAGCGTTCTGTTGCCCGCGGTGACGAAACGCTCTCGGGAGGTGTCCGTGTCCTGGCTTCGCGAGGAGACATGCGGGCGGTGGAAATCGATGGCCTGTTCTGGCAGGATGTGGATACGCCGGAAGCATTGCTCCAGGGAGAACGGGCGTTGTTCGGCCTGTTGGGCAAGCCGACCGACGGGATTGTATCGCGCCATTTCAACCGCAAGATCTCCTCCTGGATTTCCAGACTGTTGGTAAGAACGCCGGTGACGCCCAACCAAATTTCGATCGCCACGATGATGGTGACCTTTCTTGCCGGCTGGGCGATGGCGGAAGGGGGCCATTTCCACGTGGCGCTGGGCGGACTACTGTTCCAGTTTGCTTCTATTGTGGATGGGTGCGACGGGGAGATCGCCAAGCTCAAACTTTCGGGGTCCCGCCTTGGGGAATGGTTGGATACGGTGGCGGACAACGTATCCTATCTGGCTTTCTTCTCAGGTGTCATCTACGGCATGTACAAATTGACAGGTGAACAGGTCATGATCGCCCTGGGATTCATTGCCCTCGCGCTGCACGTACTGGCGGTCTTGCTCATCTGCGTGTACCTCAAGCAGAGTGGGTCGGGCAGTATTGTCAGCTTCAATATGGGGTTTTCAAGCGAGGTTCCCGAAGAGCGTCGCGGACATTTGCACCGGATCTATTGTGGACTCAAGTTCGCTTGTCGTCGAGACTTCTCCGCGGCTTTGTTCTGTGTCCTGGCGGTTTTGAATTGCGTCGAAGCGATTTTCTGGATTTTTGTGCTCGGTTCCGGCCTGGTCGTGAGCGCCGTTTTCGGATTTATCGGACATATTATGCGAACCCGCACGACGGAAGCGGATAAGCTGGTTTCGGGAAAGGCGGATTGAAGAAGGAAATGGGTTTGCGAAAATCATTGGAAGCGTTGAACGGGTATCGAGCCGGCCGGGGAGGTGTCCTTCTGCCGGTTGGTTTTATTTCAGACCGCACGAGGAACTGGCTAAAATGAGAATATTGTTATATATTACTGTGTTTTATGCTTTTGTTGGTTTTAGAGGCGACGTCTCCGCGTGGGGTGCGGATCAGGCGGAGATGCTGCTCGAGATGATGAAGACTCGGGACAGATCGATAAAGGCGATTGTAAGTTCGGAAACAGGGGGAGAGAGGGCCGAGGAACGGGAAAAACTGAAGACGATTGTCGAAGAAATGTTCGATTTCCACCGGTTCAGCAGGGTCGCGCTGGGCCGTTATTGGCAGCAGCGCACCGAGGCCGAGCAGGCGGAATTCGCGGACCTCTGCCGTCGTCTGATCGTAAAGAACTACGCGGATCCGAAACTCTATACGAAGTCCGATAAAATCGAATATGTGGGATCGGCAGTCGACAGTACGGAAGGTCTTGTGAAGACCATCGTGCATTACAAGGATGAGCAGAGCGACATCAACTATAAACTCCATCCGGTTAACGAAAAATGGCGGGTTTACGATATGGTGATCGACGATTTGAGTGTTGCCAGAAGTAATCGATCCCAATTCTACAAGGAAATTCGCAAGTCGTCGTACGAGGGTCTTGTAGAGAAACTGAGGGACAAAATCAACGAGGACGAGGCCGACGGGAAAGGGAAGGATTGATACATGCAGGAATGGTTGCGGTTTCTGGCGGACTTCATCTATCGACGGTACGCCGCTATTATTATTGTTTCGACCCTCCTTTCCATTTTTTGCGGCTTTTTTGTCTATCGTCTGATCCAGCGCCTCGAGACGGATATCGCGTCCCTGATTCCGGAGTACTATCCGAGCGTGAAGACGCTCGAGGATATTAAGGCACGGCTGGGTGGCGTTGGAAGTCTGGTTGTTCTGGCGGAGTGTGGGGATTTCACGGCGTCCAGGCAATTCGTGGAAGATCTGGCTGTAGAACTGAAGGCCGAAAAGTACTGGAAATACGTAAATTACGTCGATTACAAGCGAGAAGTGGATTTTTTCAAAGAAAACGCGCTGTTGTATATGGATCTTGAGGATCTGGATGAAATCCAGCTTCGCATCGACGATCGCATCCGCCAGGAGAAACTGAAGTTATCCCCGTTGTTTTTCAAGCTTGACGACGACGAAGGCGACGAGCCGCTGGACCTTTCGGATATTGAAGCGAAGTACAAGGAAGACGGCGACCGTGGCCACGAAATCTATTATACCAATCCGGACAGCACCATCGTCGCCGTGGAGGTAATGGCATCGGGAACGGTGAGCAATATCGGATTCGCCAAAGAGATGTACGGCGTAATCCAGAATGCCGCTCAGACGCTGGATCCGGGATCCTATCATCCCGAGATGACGATCTCCATTGGAGGGTCGTACAAGAATAAGATCGATGAATATAACGTCATTCTAGACGATATTAAGTCGACACTGATTTTCGGTTTTGTGGGTGTAGTCTTGATTCTCACGATTTATTTCAGGCAGCCGCTGGCTGTCTTTTTTGTTGCCATCCCGCTCGTTATGGGGCTGACATGGGCTTTTGCCATCACCTATTGGACCATTGGCAACTTGAATACAATGACCGGATTTCTGTTTGTAATTCTGTTCGGTCTGGGGATCGATTTCGGGATTCACATGTTTGCCCGGTACCTGGAAGACCGCATGTCGAAGATGGATGTCAGGCAGTCCGTCGAGACGATGTTGATCCAGACGGGCCAGGCAATCATGACGGCCGCATTGACCACGTCGATGGCGTTTTATTCACTGACGATTACGGATTTCAAGGGATTCTCCGAATTCGGTTTCATTGTGGGTACGGGGATTGTTATGTCGCTGGTGTCGATGACGATGGTTCTGCCGGCCTTCCTCGTTCTGGCTGACGAACGCCTGAAGCTGGTTCGAATGCGACACGTACTGGGGCACGAACGAGGCGGCCGGAAGGGCAAGTTTCCGATGGCGCGGTTGGTGTTCGCGGTTGCTGTCGCGGTCACGGTCTATCTGGGCTACAATCTGGGCCGGATACAATTCGAATACGATTTTACTAATTTGCGGTCCAATCTTGCCACATCCAAGAAGGTGAAAGACAAGATCAATACGCTTTCCAAATTCAGAGGCGAGTCCCATTCTCCGAGCGTGGTTCTGGCCGACAGCAAAGAAGAACTGGAAGAAATTGTCGCGGTCTTGAACGTCAGGATTGCGGGGGACGACCCGACGCCGACGATCGACAAGATCAGGACGATCTGGACCTTCCTTCCCAAACAACAGGAGGAAAAGCTGGCGGTCGTCGCCGAACTGCGGGAGCTTGTGGACGGTGAAGGCGCGAAGTTGCTGAAGGGCGAGCAGAAGGAGCGGGTGGACGCCTTACGTAAGCTGATGGATGTGAACAGGCTAAACGTGGATGACCTGCCGAGGAATATCCTGCGCAAATTCTCCACCGTCGACGGAAGCCGGGCGCACTTTGCGTTCATTTATCCCAGCGTGCCACTTCGAGACGGTCGAAAGGCCATTGAGTTTGCGGACGACACGCATTTGATAACGACCGAATCCGGCAAGACGTTTTATTCCTCCAGTTCCAGCATCGTTTTTGCCGACATGCTTAAGTTGATGATTCGGGACAGCAGGTGGGCGATCAGCATCACGCTTCTTGTCGTCCTGCTGATTGTGTTCATCGACTTTCGAAGTATTCGCAACGGGCTGCTTGTGATGTTGCCGCTCATCTGTGGCGCGGTCTGGATGTGCGGGAGCATGTTTCTTTTCGGGATGAAATTGAACTTTTACAATATGGTTGCTTTGCCGACCATCATCGGAATGGGTATTGATAACGGCGTACATCTGTTCCACCGGTATCAGGAGGAGGGTGCGAATTCGATGCCTGTGATCCTCAGGAATACCGGCGGCGCAATGCTCGTATCTATGTTGACCACGATGGTCGGCTTTTTCGGCCTGATTACCGCCAGACATCCCGGGTTGAACTCCATCGGAAAACTGGCCGTGATCGGCCTGCTGACCTGTTTTGTCGCGGCCATTGTGGTATTGCCCGCGGTGCTCGAGATTCTCGATCGATGGAAACGGAACCGGGGCGCGGCGAGAGCAAATAGTGCGCGGCCGTCCGACATGGCCAAGTAGGTTGACGCCCGGTTCCTGGACGCCGGACGGTCCGTTCGAAAACCCTGTTTTTGGAAGACAGAAGATGCGCACCGCCGCGTGTTCTGTCTTTTTTATCCTTCCGGGCTAAACCTGGTCCGTGAGGCTGGCGGAAGTATCCATTTCGTTTGTTTCGCATTCCTGCGGGAGCCGACCAGGGCCATCCATGCACTTCTGGATTTCTTTTGTCGTCAGTTTAATTTCAGGTTTGTACACCTCTTTGTGGGGTGCTTTCAAGGATTCTCCGTATGAGGGGCTGAAGCGGCGCACTTTTCCCCGCAGCGTATATTTTCATGCCGTTATTTTTTCTGCGCTTTATTGGCTGCCCCTTTTTCACGGGAGCTTCCGTCAACTGAGCCTTTTCCAGGTCTTCTTTGCCATCATGGGCCTGGAACGGTTCCTCGCGGAGCTGTACAAGGGATTCTTCAGATCGGAGGATCAGTCGAAATACGCTGTGCCGTCCAGAATTACGTTTTTTGGCCGGTCGGTTGCGAGCGAACCGTTGCGACTTTTCGCTGGGGTCGTTCTGGTGTCGGGGGTCTTTTCCCTGCTGTTTCTTTCAGTCCGAATCGAGGATTTCACGGAATTTGCAGCGGTCGCCTTTTCGACGGGATTGCTGGTTTCTCTTGGAGGGGCATATAAGGACGCTCCCTTTGAAGGATTCGCCCCCCTGAAGTTTTTCCGGTCCGCAACGGTGCTGGCCATCTGTACTCCACTGTTTTTCTTTTCAAATAATCCGCTGTCACCGGTGCCGCTCGGTTATCTGATTTTCTTGAACGGAGGATTGGAGCGATTTCTGGTCGAGTATTACAAGACCTACGTGCAACGCACCATGTCCGGCAAGTTCAGACCGGACCTCCCGCGGATAACACGGTATATCGAGACGCGCGAAAAATACCATTATATGGCGTGGATCATTATCGTTGGTCTGATGATTCTATACATTTATGAACTCACGGTCCTATGAAGCAATTGTAATCGGGTCCGGTATCGGAGGCGGCGCCGCGGCGTATGCGCTCAGCCGGGCGGGTATCCGGACGCTCCTGCTCGAACGCGGCGGGTGGGTGAAACGGGATGCATTGGACTGGAGCCCGCGCGGGATCCTGATTGATCAGAGGTACAGAAGCCGTTCGCCTGTGGCGGTGGAAGGTGACCGAGGCCTTCAATCCGTTTATCCGAACGAAGCGGTCGGTGGAATGTCGGTTTTTTACGGAGGCGCGTCGCTGCGGTTGCGCGAGAAGGATTTCTCGAATTGGCCGATTGATTACGCGGAAATGGAGCCGTACTATACGCAGGCGGAGCATTTGCTGGAGGTACATGGTCAGGCTGGGGTGGACATGCACGAGCCGCCGAGGTCCGGGGCCTATCCGTTCGAAGGGATTGAACTCACGCCTCCGGCGAAGCGGATAAACCAAGCCGCGAAGGCACTCGGGCACCGCCCCTTCAAGATACCGCTGGCGCTGAATTTCACGAACAGAGATCGGCCGACGTGTATCCGATGTTCGACCTGCGATGGTTTTCCATGCCGAATCGAGGCCAAAAACGATGTGACCATGACACTTCTCGCAAGAGCGCAGGAATTCGACCTGGTAATAATGCCCGGGATGATCGTTCTGCAACTGGAGACGCGGAGTGGAAGGGTCGTCCGGGTCAGATGTCTGGATGGGACTTCAAAACAGGTGGTGGACTTCAGTGCCAAGATCGTGATTCTCAGTGCCGGAGCCCTGCATAGCCCGGCGATTTTGCTGCGTTCCGGGTTGGAGCGACTCGACAACCATCGGCTGGTCGGCAGATTTTTGATGCGGCATTGTAATGCAGTGGTCACCGGTCTCTTTCCATTTCGCACCAATCCGGACCGTGTATTTCACAAGCAGTTGTGCTTTACGGATTTCTACGAAGACCTGAGGGATCGATTGGGCACATCAGTGGGGACGATTCAGGATATCTACACCCCCGCTCCGGAGGTACTGAAGCACTACGCACCGTTCGGATACGGAAATATGTCCGCGTTTGTAGCGGGCTACGTACAAAATCTGCTCTGCATCGCGGAAGACGATCCCCAATTTGAAAATCGAGTGCGTCTAACGACCCGCCTGGACGACTACGGAATCGCGGTCACCGGCGTCCTCCATCGATATTCGGATGAAGACCGCATCCGCAGAAAATATCTGACAGAAAGGGCCAAACGCATTTTGAAGCAGGCGGGCAGCCTCTACCGCCGCGTTTACAAGCTGGATACATTCTCCCACGCGGTGGGGTCGCTGCGTTTCGGCAACCACGGCCGAGACAGCGTTCTCGACGAATTCTGCCGATTTCGCGGTATTGACAATCTGTTCGTCCTCGACGGCAGTTTTATGCCCACGTCGGGAGGGGTGAATCCGAGCCTTACGATCGCGGCCAACGCAATACGAGTCGCGGATGTCATCCGCACGGAATACGGAAAATGAAAAAGATCTGTCTGGTGGGATGCGGGAACATCGCTCGGCTGCACGCGAAGAATCTGACAGGCGCCGCCGAGCTGTTTTTCTGCAGTCGATCCGAAGTAAGCGCCCGACGATTCAATATTGAATTTCGCGGCAGCGGTATCTTCAGCTGTCTGGAGGATGCGCTGGCATCGCCCGAAGTGGACGCAGTCGTGATCGCATCCCCGCCGGCGTTCCATAAGGAACAGGTGATCTGCGCGCTGTCAGCAAATAAGGCTGTGATGGTCGAAAAACCCATGTGCGTTTCTCCGGAGGAGTTGGAGAGGGTTGGAACAGCGCTGGCGATGCATCCGGAAGCGCTGTTGATGGTGGCCGAAAACTACTATTATAAGCCATTGCTCAAGAAAATCAGGACACTGACAGGGGAGCGCGGCATCGGAGACATCAGGTCGATACTGGTGAAAAAGCTGTTTACGCAGTCGACATTCGGCTGGAAACGTCAGTACGGCGCGTTGCTGGAAGGCGGCATCCACTTCGTCGCGTTGATTTCCGCGTTGTTCGAGCGTGCACCGGAACGCGTCATTGGGCGTTTTCCCGGACGCCGCGAGGGACAACCGGAGCGGTCATCGGTGACGAGGCTGACCTATACCGGCGACGCGACGGCAGAGTTGAGGTATTCGTGGAACACGAGGAGCCGCACAAGGGGTATCTTCCAGCATTCCCGAATTCGTGGTACGCGTGGCCAGATCATATTTGAGAGCAATGGCCTCTATGTACTCCGGACCGGTGATCGCGGCGTCCGGATGTATTTTCCCGGAATGTCGGATCTGATGGGTTATCGGGAGATGACCCGGGATTTCCTGTGTTGTCTTGAAGATCGAAGCCGGAAGCCGTATTCGGATTTTCTGAGAGCCAGTCAGGATCTGAGAATCGTGTTTGAAGCCTACCGGTGGTGAAAACGCCGCGCCCTTTCAAGATATCCTCGCCTTGAATACAAAAACAGTTGACCGAATTCATGCTTGTCGCTATATTGTCGTGCGTACTCTTCCCCAAACTCTCCCTTCCTTCGTATTACTCCATCACACCGATTTATCCTGAACGAATATTGTCGAGTGTCCAGCCCCTCTTCGGAACGGGTACGATTGCCGCTGACGGATTGCATATACAAGGTGGCGCCACGCCAATGGGGTGAAGAGCCCCAAAATAGAGCGGCGTTCGAGCCCCGGGGAAGCCGAGGGTCTTGCCGGTGAACGATCGTTTGAAGGCATATCTCGAGTCCTTTGTACCTCTCATCGATGCAGAGCTGTTCAAGTTTCTGCCTCAGGCCGAACCACTCGGCTTTCTGTACGAACCGATGCGTGATTATCCGATCCGGGGTGGAAAGCGGTTTCGGTCGGTACTGGTGTTGCTGGCTTGCGAGGGGCTGGGAGGTGCCGTGCAAAAGGCATTGAGGACGGCGGCGGCGTTTGAGATGTTCCAGTCTTTTGCGCTGGTTCACGACGATATTGAAGACGGGTCGGAAATGCGAAGGGGAAAACCCTGTCTGCACCGCATCCACGGCGTGCCGCTGAGCGTCAACGCAGGCGATGCACTACATTCGAAGGTGTTCGAAATTCTCGCTTCCAATCGGGAGATTCTCGGCGATGCCGTGGCGCTTGATCTGATTCAGGAGATGCTTTACGGAGCGCAGCGTACATTTGAAGGACAGGCTTACGATATCGGCTGGATCGAGTCGGGCGAGGTTCCCGAAGTCGATGTTTTTCTGGAGATGCTACGCCTGAAAACGGGCTGGTACAGTGGCAGGGGGCCGTGTACCGCAGGTGCAATCGTTGCCGGCGCATCCCCGGATTGTAAACGGGCTGTTGGCGCGTTCGGAGAGCGAATGGCGGTGGCGTTTCAAATCAAGGACGATCTGCTGAATCTGACGGTCCGGGCCGAGGATGCACTCCAGGCCCCCGCGACGACCTCCGGTGGTTACGGCAAGGAACGCGGCGGAGACATTGCGGAGGGCAAACGGACCCTGATGGTGATCGATCTTTTTCACCGTTGTTCTCCGGATGAAAAGGAGTGGGTGCGGGATATACTGAATCGGGATCGTTCCGAGACGAGGATGGACGAGGTCGAGCGGACGATCTCACTTATGGAGCATTACGGTTCGATCGAACGGGCCGAAGACGCGTGCCGGGAATGGGCGGCAGCCGCGGAAGCGCATCTGAACGAGATTCCTCCGTCCGATGCCCGGGAAACGATGCGCGAGATGTGCAGTTTTCTGGTCGATAGAGTATTTTGAGTCACATGCGACCGGTACTCGTCCCGCCAAACGAGTTATTTGAAAAAACCATCTGAAGTTTCACCGATGTTATAGAAAATTAAGTCTCCCCCGATAACCACTCTACAGGAGGGCGAGCGATGAGGTTCTTTATCGACACCGCCAATATGGACGAGATCCGTGAGGCCAACGAAATGGGGGTTCTGGATGGTGTCACAACCAATCCGACGCATATTTCAAAGGAAGAAGGCACGTTTGAGCAGATAATATTGGAAATATGTGAGTTGGTGGACGGTCCGGTAAGCGCCGAGGTCGTAAGTACCGACTGGCGATCAATGCTTCAGGAAGCACGCCATCTGGCAAGCATTCACGACAACGTGGTCGTTAAGGTTCCCATAACGCTGGACGGCTTGAAGGCGATCAAGGCCTGCAGCGATGAAGGGATCAGAACCAACGTGACGCTGTGCTTTTCCCCCAATCAGGCGCTGCTGGCCGCGAAGGCCGGAGCGGCATATATCAGTCCTTTTCTGGGGCGCCTGGACGATATCGGGCATGTTGGGATGGACCTGATCAAGACCATACGGCAGATTTACGACAATTACAGTTTCCAGACCGAGGTTCTGGCAGCCAGCCTGCGGCACCCCCTCCATGTCATCGACGCGGCTCGAGCCGGAGCGGATGTCTCCACGTTACCTCCGGACGTGCTGAAGAAGCTGTTGGCGCACCCGTTGACGGATGACGGCGTGGAGCGTTTCTTGCGCGATTGGAACGCGTGGAAGGATCATCAGCGAGAGACGGTTGTCGTATAGGCCGTCGATTTTTGGCCAACGAAACAGACGACGACGAAAAAGGGCTTGTGTATCAAATCACACAGGCCCTTTTCTGTAAGTGGAGCCACCCAGCGGACTCGAACCGCTGACCTACGCATTACGAATGCGTTGCTCTACCAGCTGAGCTAGGGTGGCTAAGGCAATGAAAAACAGATCATTATCGTCCAGAATACGGCGCGTATAAAATACATAAGCGATGTTTGCGTGTCAAGGGTAATTCTATGGAACCCGCCGCATCGGGTACAACGAGATCGAAAGAGCAGAATATGCCGGATAACCTGACGATGGGCGCCGCGAAGGTTGACGTGACGCCGCCAGTCGGTCTGTCAATGGCCGGCTACTCAGGTCGAAAGAGCACGGCCAACGGTACACATATGCCGCTGTGGGCGAGGGCATTTGTGTGCGAACAGGCTACAGTGCGTGTTGCGCTTGTCGTGGTGGACGTGGTCGGTTTCAGCGCGAAGACCACGGCGGGAATTCGGACGGCGATCCGGGAGCAGACGGGAATTGCGATCGACCATATCCTCGTTGCAACAACACACACGCACTCTGGACCGGTAACCACCCGTTTCCGTGACGCCGTACCCGATCCCGGGTATATGGCGGATCTTGTCGAACGGATCGTCGAGGCGGTGGTCGGGGCTTCCGATGATCTGCAGCCGGTAACGATGGGGTTCGCCCATATGCAGGAGCCCGAGTTTCATCACAACCGGCGCAAAGACGATCAACCGATTGATTCCACGCTCGGGCTGGTGCGGTTTTCGGGAACGGACGGACGGGTCGTGGCAGCCTGGGTCAACTACGGCTGCCATCCGACGATCCTGACTGGGGCGAATCTCCATTGGTCCCCGGACTTTCCCGGAGTGGTCTGCGACAAACTGGAAGACGCCTGGGGCGGTTCGGCCGCGTTTTTCAACGGTTGCCTGGGCGATGTAGGGCCGTACCGGCCGCAACAGAACTTCGCTGAAGTGAAAAAGATCGGCAGCGGGCTGGCGGGTTCGGTGCTGAATATGGCTAGGGACATCACGCAAAAGGGCAATCGTGGACTCGACGCGCAACGGCTTTATTGCACGTGCCCGCTGGATGCCATACCGACCGTGGCCGACTTAAACGAACAGATGGCGCGCTCCAGGCCTGATTCGTACCAGGCGGGCTGGGCACGGGATCAACTGACGATGCGAGCGGCGGGTGAGGCGGTTTCCACCTCGGTGCAGTTGGAGGTGCAGGGGTTTCGTATCGGGGATGTGTTTTTGGCGTGTTTTCCGGGACAGCTTTTCGGTTCGTGGGGGCTTGAGTTAAGGCGTCGATGGCCGGACGATCGACTGCTGATTGTCAATCAGGCGAACGCGCATGCCGGCTATTTCCCATCGAAAGAGGCATGGGACGGAGGAGGTTACGAGGTCCGGTCGGCTTTCATGTTCAATTCCGATTTGCCCGCACCGATAACGTGGGAGGCCGGGCAGCGATTGATCGACACCGCGCTTACCCTGGCGTAGCGCGATTCCGTAGTCGTTCCAGGGCGAAATCACCCCGGTATCGGTTTGAACCAGACGGTGAAAAGGCTCCGGCTTCTGCCGGAGCCTTTTTTGCTTCGGAGGGCAATTGCCCCGTCGCGTTACTTCCGTTTGAATGGTCGGGATTGGGGCGGATCGGCTCCCTCTGGTATGGTACGGACGGAGTCTTGAGAACACGCAGCTTGTAGTCGATGTTGGGATCGGATTTCGCGATGGGCATGTTGAAGGCAAAACCAGAGCCGGGGCTGGCGGCCGGCATGTTATCCAAGGGTGATCGTCGGACCAACAGGCGCTCAAGTGCGAACTCGATTATTGCATGGTATTTCTGAATCTCCCGGTTTTGCATTCGTCTCTGTCGTAGTCGTTTCAGCAGTTCCGGACGTGATAAACCATCCGAACGTTGTGGTGGCTGGTTTTTCAGTGAATCGGCCGGCGCCGGAGGCTCTCCTCCGGTCGGACCCGAAAAAAAAAGCATAAAGGCAGCAACGGATAGGGCGCGGAAGAACGGTCCGGACATCATTGAGGCCCCTGCGGAAAAGGGAGGGATGATGAAACGGGTTAACCTTTAAAACACTTCGGTGGGTTCGAAGTTCCATCAATCAGCCGTTCGTATAGCCCGATATCTACCGGTACAATTTCGCCCGCGGTCCGTTCCGATGGTCAGGACGTCTCGGACCAGGCCCTCCACGTCTCTCCGGCACGGATATCGTAGCCCTTGTCGCCACGTCGGGTGACAAGCACAGGACGGCCTTCGGACTGCGTCAGTCCGAGGACAGGGTAAGCACGGATGATTCGCTTTTTGTCGGTTACGAAAACGTGTCTGCCTTCCAGCTGGCGCAACGTGGTCGTCTCGCCAAGGGTCACCAGGCCGGATTCCCTTTCGGTTACGTAGGTTTCCAGGACGGGACCGGCCAGCGCCGCGAATTCGTGTTCGAGGGCGACATCGCCGTGTTGAAGACATGTACCCCCCACAAGCCAGGCATCTCTACCCGAGATGAGGCCGAATCGGCCATTGAATCTCAGGGGATGGTCGTTCGGCTGGATGGCTTCGGGGGTCTGTCCGGATCCGGCGCTGATTATAAGATCCTTTCCGGCGTTGGTCGTGACCTCAACAACGGTTGCGAGGGTCGTCTGGTTCAGGTAGAGGATACGGACGGATCTGACGGCGGACCCATTGGAATATACCGTCACAAAAGTACCGACGCCGTCGTTACGGCGGCGCACCAGATACGGTATGGTGGCGCCCCGGTCGCGGGCTTGGCGCTGTCCGAATCCCTGGCCGATAAACACCTGTTCACGTTCGCATGCAGGGATGTGTACACGGAAGGGCTTCCCGTTTCCGGGCGTCCACGTGGCGGACCAGGGTGACATCGATCCGCCCGTGCGGATCCGCGTAAGATCGTAAATCTCCGCGTTTGTCGGGCTGGTCTGGATGCCGGATAGCTTCAGGGTGCGGTCCGGCCCGTGCACGACCCAATCGTGTCTTTCCCCTCCTTTGACGCGAAAGAAATCCACGACGTATTCGTCCGGACCGTTAACTACGGTGGCGATTGTCCGGCAGTAGATCGAGGTGCCCGGGTAGACGTTTGAAGAGGCCTCCATTACCTTCGCATGCGGACACACCGAAAAAAGGTGGAAGGTTGCCCGTCGGCTGCGTGTCGACTGTTCTTCCCCGTCTACCAGCACCAGATTGTGGGCAAGGGTACGGTTGACTCCGTAACGGAGGTCTTCCATATCCCAGAGATAACCGAGGTCCGTGAGCAGTTCGCGACCCTCTTTCCAGTAGTACAGATTGAGATGGTCGTGGTGGTGGTGGCCTTTCCAGTCTGCGCCGTAAAGGATGACTGCAGCGGCATTTCCATTGAAGCCCGTTCGCTGGGTTCCGATGTTCAGGTGGGGCCCGAGGTCGTCTGTGAACAGGGGCGGTTGTTCCGGCAGTTCGACATGCCGACGGTAGAAGGCAGCCGCCGTGTCCAGGTTGCCGCCGTACCAGAACTGTGCAATTCGGCCGGCATAACAGCGGTCCATCCCTGCGATGTCGCGTTGAAGCAGGCGATGGTTTTCGGATGGGTAATTTCGCGCGAGAATATCGGCGAACATCGCAGACAGGTGGCAGGGCAGCCGGTTGTCGGCAAGCAGAGGATAGTTCAGATCCGGCAATAGAGGACGGGCCATGTTCTGCCAAACTGCACGGTAGCGCGGCCAACTGTAGAGGTCCATCCGGTCCAGTGGCGCCGGCGGAAAATCGACGCTATCGGGATCCGAGTAGCGCTTAAGGGCTTCGGCGATGCGCCAGATGCCGGAGAGCATCATGCCGGCGTACCCGATGGATTCCGGTGTTCCGCCATCGGGCAGCCACCAGTCCCGTACGGCCCTCACAAAGCCGTCCAGGCCGAAGCGGACCAGCAGCGGGTCGCCGCAGACGATTCCGATCAGGCCGACGGCGCACCGGTTCATTCCGGTCTTGTTGTTAATGACGTCGTCCGAGAAAAGCATCACGGCCGCGTCGAGGAGCAGGTCGTGCTCGATATGCCGTTTTTCCGCGTCTGACAGGGTTTCGGCAACCAGATCGTAGGCGAGGATGAGTTTTTGCAGGGATGTGCCTTCCATCCCTCCGGAGGAGCCCCAGCGCAGAACGGCCCAGTATCCGGGATGCAGCGTTCGGTTCGGTGTATTGCCTGGAGGGCACCATTCGTCTTCGGGCAGATTATCCACCCGGGTTGCAGCGATCTTCGGATCGAAATCAGCAATGTCGCCGTATGAGGAATGTACGAGATACACGGGATGGACGTCGGCAAACCGCTTCAGGATGATTGCGGCGCCGGTCGCATAATGTCGCATTCCCGTCAGAGCGTAGGCCAGCGCCAGATCTTCGGCGGTGTTGGCTGCGTGCCGGCACCGATGTATGCGAGCGTGGCCGGAGAAGCTGGAGTGGATGGCGGCATATCCGTATGCTTCCCAGGATTTCCCACCGTAGAGTGTAATTTTCTGCCGGGGGTCGAAACGGCTTTCGAAAACCACGTCTTCCGGATAGTCTTCGTTGGGATACACGGCGTCGCAGCCCTTGCATCGGATGTGCGTGGGATCACCGGGAAACCAGTCGTAAGCGCCGTGCATCGGCGCGAACTCGCACTTCGGACACATGGTGAAATGCGGTGAGTAAGGGGTGGTTAACGGAATATAGGTCCGCGCCCACGCCTCGGAAACCGTACCGGCTGCTTCGACTCGCTCCAGAAGCGTCTCCAGGGCTCTTCGCGCCCACGGGTGACGGGAGGTATTCTCCCTGGCGCGGTCAATATCGCCCGGTGAGAAGATGGTTGCTGGATGCTGAACAAGAGACCGGTACTGTTGCCATCGGCTCGGATCCTGCATCTCCTGGATATCAAATTCACCATGCCAGGTTTCAAGCCAGTCGTTTAACACGCAAATATCCCTCTATTGTGTTATTACAGGACTGAATATCCCGATACTGTAGTGGGAAGCTTCGCGGCCCTTGCGCGGTACGGAGCAGGTGCTCGTGACATCCTTCTACGCTACGTGCTGCCGGCGTCGGGTCTGAACCTGATCCCGGGGCGCGCCGGGCCACCCGAAACGGCAACGGGAGACCCGTCGGCGCGCCAGCACGCGGCGCCCGTGATGATCCCGGTGCCGTGATCGTAGACGATGCCGTTCATCCCGCCCGCCACCGTGTTTACCTCGCGAATGTCGTGACCGCGTCGAATGAGCCGGGTTCTTACGGTCTGCGGGATCGCGGGTTCGACTTCCAGTTCCTGGCCCTGGGTCCAGACTCTGGGTGCTTCCACGGCTTCCTGCAGGGTCATTCCGTGGTCGATGAGGTTGACCAGGGCCTGCAGTACGGCGGGAAAGATACGTACACCGCCGGGGGTGCCCAGTGCGATATGGGGGTCGCCGTTTCTGGTTACAATTGTAGGCGCGTTGCTGCTGAGCATACGCCGGTTGGATCCGACTGAGTTGGCCATACCGGGGTGGGGGTCGAAGAGGGCCATATTGTTATTCAGGAGGAGGCCCGTCCCCGGGGCAACGACCTTACAGCCGAATCCTTCGTTGATGGTCTGGGTCATGGCGGCCATGTTGCCGGCCGCATCTGCGGTGGTCACATGGGTGGTACACACGGATTCGGAGACCGGCGGAATGCCGGCGTCCGGGAAGGTCGCTTCTGTCAGGTCGATATCTGTGTGTCTTTGTTCAGCGTAGGTTTTCGATACCAGCCAGTCTACGGGCACGTCTATCTGTTCCGGGTCGCCCATATATTTCGTACGGTCGGCAAAGGCGACCTTAAAGCATTCGGCGAGGACGTGAATGCCGTCCGCGGTGCCAAACCCGAGGTTGGCAATGTTGAATCCCTCGAGAAGATTGAGGATCTGAAGAATGTGTACGCCACCGGAGCAGGGAGGAGACGGTACAATGAGCTCATATCCACGGTATGTTCCCCTGATCGCTCTCCGCCGGACGGCGCGATAGGCGCCCAGATCATCCATGGAGAGCATGCCGCCGCAACGCTGGACGTGGTCGACGATCGTCTGTCCCAGTGGGCCGTTGTAGAGTACGTCCGGCCCTCCATCTGCGATGTCGCGCAGGGAGGCCGCCAGGTCGCGTTGAACAAGGCGGATGCCGGGTTCTAACGGGCGCCCTCCGGGCAGAAATATGCGGGCTGTTTCAGGAAATCTACTGAGGAGCGGCTCATTCTGTGCCACGGAGTCGGCTAGGTAACGGCTAACGGGAAACCCGCTTTCGGCAACCTGGATGGCGGGCTGAAGCACGGTCTTCAGGTCCAGGACACCCCAACCTTTGAGCGCCTCGCACCATCCCTCCAGCGCGCCTGGAACACCGGTGGCCAGCGGGCCGATTTTGTTGGCGTCGTTTTCGGCCCGCATGTAATCCGGCCATGTGTCGGAAACAGGCGTATACATGTCGGGCGTCGCCGCGGCGGGTGCGCAGGCGTAGGCGTCGAGGATGACGGGCGTGCCGTCGGCAAGGCGAATGTTGATCCAACCCGCGCCCAGGAGACCCACCATCTGAGGCTCGACCACGTTGAGGGCGAAGAGTGCGGCCACCGCGGCGTCAATGGCGTTCCCTCCCAGAGCGAACATCTGCGCGCCGGCGGCGGAGCCGATCGGGTGGTTGGCGGCAACCACGCCGCGCGATCCGGATGCCGGCTGTTTTTGAACTTCAAAGGGTGCACCAGCTTTATTTCGCCAATTATCGGGCATGTTGACGACGCTGTAATTAGAATGCGGCTATCGCGCTGACTGGCGCCGCAGGCACGCCGGAGCGCAGGCGGGGCGGAAAGTCAAACCTGGAGTTGACGGACAAGCGACTGAAAGGTCTGCCGAGCCGACGCATTGAGGCCTTCCGCGAAGGGCCCCGGGCCGGTGGTGGTGTAGGTGTTGGCGCGGTCAACTTCATAACCCCCTTCCGGCAGAAGTTCGTCGGTGGGAAGGTAACCGCGTCCTTCCTGGCAGTAACCCCAGGCGATCAGGTTCGGGTCGTTAATCCAAGCTCTCACGAGATCAAGCCATTCGGCGAGAACTTCGCCCGCAATCCAGGCGATCCGGCGCCCTTCGGCGAGACGTATCAGACCAACGGGCCAGGGTACCGCCTTTACCGGTGGAACGCCACTCTCGAGCCGCTCGATCCAATATCCGCCCAGATTCCGGCTGAGTTCGTCTTCCGCATTCAATAGTGACCGCCAGTGGTCCACAGGCGGTATTTTCCTCTGGTCTCTCGGGGCAAGGAAACGTCCCTGAACTGCCGTGATGTCGAGGTCCAACCTTGTGCCTTTGTTGCGGAGTGCACCGACAATATCGCTTGCGAGTTCCGTTCCGGCAGCCAGCGTGTCGGCGGGCGTGGATTCGCGAAACCTTGCCCGATCCAGGTCGGCCAGAACGCGGGGTCGGATGTTGCCCGCAAACCCCTGAATGAACTGGCAATGGGTGTTGGCGCCGAGTATCGACCGCAGGGTTTTGCGGCAAACACCGGGATAGTCGGCGGAGATGCCGTCCCAGGCGTAACCGTAGACAATGACCGGATGGCAACCGTAGTTGAAAACCACACACCGGTCGTCGCTTTCCGTCGCTGAAACGTCGATCAGCCACAGGTCCGGGTTGTGTGCGCCATCCGGGTTGGGACCCATCACAATTTCTCCGGATGGGTCTTTCCTGCGGCGGTTGATGCCAACCACCGACGCGCCGCGGTGTTCGGTTACCCTGACCGGTTGAAGGTTTTCCACGGCTTCGAGCGCAACGCGGACGATGTTTCGGCACAACATCCCGTCATACGCGTGGAGTTCGCGCGGTTTTGGTAAAGTCGTGGCATAACCTTCAAAGCCGCCCATGGGGCCGCTGTGGGTGTGCGAGAAATTGAGAATAACGGCCTCGATGGGAATACCGGTGAGTGCGGAGAGGTCGTAACGGAGAGGTTCCGCGACAATCGGCGAGAGTCCAACGAGGTCGACGGAAATCCAGAGTGTCCGCTTATCCTCGGGGTCTTCCAGTACCGTGGCCTGTGCGCAGAGCGGATCGAGGATGTTCCCGCCAGGTGTAAAGCGAGGGCCGCGTCCTCCCATAGGCAACCCGAGTGGTGGCGTGGTTTCAACTTCCGCCCAACCTGCTCTGGCGGTGGTCATGTTGCGCTCCAGTGGTCAATAGGTGGAATGCGGAGTCCCGGGAGAGGGTTCACGCGATGCGATACCTGTCGATTTTGTCCCGGTCCAGGCTCACGCCCAGCCCCGGTCCGGGGGGCGGCAGAAGATGACCGTCCTCTATATTCAGGGTTTCGACGATGACGTCATCCGCGTGATAGACAAAGCCGTTGACGTCGCTGGCATAGCCCAGGTTTCGCATGGCAAAGGCGAGGTGGGCTTGTGCAGACGTCCCGATGCCGAGTTCAGGCATGCTGCCAATGATGCAGGGTAACCGGGTGGCTTCGGCAATGGCGAAGATCTGCGCCGCGGGATAGATACCCCCGGCTTCGGCCACATAGACATTGAAGACGTCCACCGCCCCGGCCTTGATGCAGGCCATCGCGTCGGTGGGCGTCCAGACACTCTCGTCGGCCATAATGGGTGTGTCTACGTGATCCCGGATGTGCCGCAAACCCTCCAGATCGCTGAAGTGAAGAGGTTGTTCCACCAGTTCGAGCCGGTAGGGTTCGAGGGATTTGATATTGCGCACGGCCTCTTTGGCGTTGCGCCAGCCCATGTTGGCGTCCACACGCAGTACGACGTCGTTTCCCACACGTTCACGGATGGCCTTTACCGTGGCAAGATCGGCTTCCTGATCCATGCCGATTTTTGCCTTGAGCGTCTTGTATCCCTGGGTCGCGAGAGAGGCGGCCTGTTCGGAGACCTGATCCGGTTCGCCCATGGAAAGCGAATGGCTGAGCAGAACGCGGTCCCGGACCAGCCCGCCCAGCAGGTTGTAAACCGGCGTGTTAAGTGCCTTGCCAACGATGTCGTAGAGGGCCATATCCACGCCGGCTTTCGCCGGTTCGGAGCGGTGGAGCAGGCTGTTCATCAGGGCGTGAGTTTCTGCAATACGGAAAGGATCCCGGCCCGAAAGGGCTTCTGCAAGCAGATCGTTGATATCTTCGGCCTGACCCCGGCCCTTGCGGTCCCAGATGCTGCAGATTTCGCCAATCCCGGTAATGCCCTCATCGGTCTGGATTTCGACAATCGCGTTTTCCGTTTCCTGGCTGCGCCCAAGACTGCTGGTAAAGGTTTGCGGGCGAGGTACGCGGATCGGGGTGGCCTCTATGCGGGTAATCTTCAAACCGTACTCCTTTCCGTGGCTCGAATCTGTCCCTGCTTTCCAGGACGGTGCTGTCACAAAGAAAGCGGTTTCGTCGATGGCGCGGTGGGATTACTCGTACGGATCGAAGAATGTCAGATCCGCACCAAAGTTGTCCATAGCCACCACTTCGTCTCCCCGCAGGCTTGTGCGGATCTGACGGGTTCGGTGGTCCAGGACGATTTCCCGTTCGACGAGTGGGAACTCGAATGTGATCGGACGGTTGAGCGGGGGCCGGGCCACGTAGAGATAGCCGTTGGTGTGGCGCGGCTTTTCGCACGCGCCGCGGGTGCGGATTTGTGACGCTTCCACCCAGTCGGGGATACGCACGAACAGCGGCCCCGCGCGTTTTACTCGGACGCGCAGCGCCGGATGGGTGTAGGGTGATTCGATCCTCAGGTCTGGCGTTTCGTGGTCGAAGAGCAGATTGACCCGGTGGCCGGCGCCGTCGGTACGGACGATTTCCCGGTAAGCCTCGCAGAGTGAGGCCACCCCGCCCCCCACGATATCCATGTTGAAGCTGATGAAATCCGTGTCGATCGGATGGTGACCGTAAGGGGCTGGAAAGCCGAAGGCGCCGAGGTGGCGGTCGGCGACGGCCCGTTTGCCGTCTTCGCATTCGGGGTTGGGTGGATCATTGATAAAGGATGTGTCGCGCAGTTGGGAAGGCAGGATATGGCACCGCAGGATGCGTTCGGCGTCGCCGTAATACTCAGGATATCCCCAGCGGCCGAGGATCAGGGCGGTTTCGAGAATGTCACCGGAGTTGTTGATTTCTCCCCGGTCGGCAGGCGCATCGTCCCCGCTGTTTTCGATGACCCAACCGAGCGGATCGCTGAATTCCCGGAGGCCGTTGTCGTAGAAGGCTTTCACGCGGCTCATCAGATCGGCGTCGGACGTCACTTCGGCGAATTGGGCGAGTGACGACATCACGCATGTGGTGGAGTGCGTATGCGACCCGAAGGTCTCGCGGTTGTAGTCGCCGCTGTCGTTGAAAAACCCCAGCGCCTTGTCCTTGAGGACGATGGCCAGGTCGAGTGCGGGACCGTATCCCGTTGCTTTATAGTACTTGACCAGCGGGCCGATGGATCGACCGAGCCCCACGATAAAGGTGCAGCGACGAACCCGGAGTCCGAGTTCCCCTTCCAGGTAATTGTAATCCCAACCGGTTTCTGGACTCCAGTACTTCGGAATCGACCGGATACTGGCTTTGGCGATCTCCCGGGCGCGTTCGGAATGCCGGAATCGGACCAGCGGGTACAGCGCGTGAAATCCTTCCCGGCAGTTGTGCGGTGTGAAATTAACCGGCGGCCCGTCAACGGAGTCCCGGTTGATCGGCAAGGCAACCGGACCGCTGTACGCAAGAAAGGCTGCATTGGCATGGTTGTCGACGCAGCGTTCATCCAGTTCGATGCCGATTGCGTCTTCGGCGTTGAGCAGGGCGTTCAGGTGTCGCCCCGGAACATGGGATTCGGAGTGCACGGAACTGAAGCTCAACCGGGCTTCCGGGAGCACCCTGGAACTGAAGAAGGGGACGTTGTTGTCGTCGGCATTGAACACGCTGCACATGGTGCGGCAGCCTAGGCGGATGGCGTCCGCGATATCGGTTGTGTTAACGTCCGGGAGTTTGGACATCGGGGGTCCTTTCTTGCGGGTTCCGGCGATCGGAGCGTGGCGTACCGGCGCAATTTGCTATTTTCTATCCATAGGGTCTGTGAGATTGAAAATTCGGCTTCGTAGCGATGAAATCTCGTATAATATATCCATCGCCTTCGCGTCCTGCAACCCCCTTGCGCATAGCAAGGGTTACGGCAGTTTTTACCTTGACTTATGGCCTTTCATTGCTATCTATTCATTGCTTGAGGAAAGGCGGACCGAAGCCGTCGATGTCCGGGGCGACAACCAGCCAAAACCGGTTCGCGCGTCCTCAGATTCGGCGGTATGATCGGATCAGACGCGCTGGAGCGAGGTCTGAGATTCACGCGGACGAACGGATAACAGAAAGGAAGAGCGCCCATGGAGGAAATGATCAGGTTCTTCGTAAAAAACGGTTACATTGTCGTGCGCGACGCGCTGACGGATGAAGAGGTTGCCGAAGTCAACGACGGAATCGCCGCAGATCGGGCCGCGCACCCGCAATATTGGGTGCCCGCTCCGGCCGCGTCCGGTCATCTATCCGTGGGCTGCGATGCGCCCGAGCTCCTCCAGCGGACCGAGGCTCTGGACGGACTGGCCTGCCATCCCTCAATCGCACCCATCGCCAAGCGCATTCTCGGCCCGGGCGCGCAAATGTCCGGTCTGACGTTTCTCAGGCGCGAGCCCTGTGACGTCCGGCCCCCCGAAGATCAGGACGGTGACGATCCGCTGTGTCTCACGCGTGTGTGGCACCGGGAAGACAGTGGAAACGTGGAAGGCGCCAACCGGAACGACTTTTTTGTGCCGGCACTTCAGGTGATATTTTATCTGGACGACGTTGACGCCCGATCTCACTGCTTTAGCGTCATTCCGGAAAGCGTCGATACCAAGAGAAATCTGCCCACAACGCGCACCGGTAGCAGCGGTTGGGGTGCAGTCGACCGGCTGCGCATCGACGACGCCGAAGTCAGCTACGTGGATCCGGAGAATCCGACATGGGTGGACGCCTTCGGACGCGAACTGACTCGCCGCACGGGTCGGGTAGATATATACGGGCGGGCGGGAACGGCTGTCGTGTTTAATAATTGCAGCTATCATTGTGGATCCGTCAGACACACCCGGCGTCCAAGGCACACGGTGCATGTGCGGTACCGTCAGCCCGAGCCGGTGGCCTCTCGACATGCACTCAAACCGCCATGGGAGAGCGTAGCCCAGTTTTCGATGGCGCTGCCCTCCCGTCCCACAATCGGTAAGCTGTAAACCCAACGAAACAACGGCACCGATTGTCGATGATCTCCCGGTTGCCTTGCCCGTCCGCCGAATTCCGGGTTAATTGGTCCGCCGACGGTAAACGGCGAACCGGACAGAACAGGCGCCTTCTTTTCAGGTCGTCGTTCCTTTTCCGTGAATTGAAATCAACCGAAAGGACGTATCATGTACATAGGAACCCAGGTCGGATGTCGCGATGAAACCGATATAAAGGTCCTTTCGCAGCTGGGCGTGTACAACGTGGACCAGATGCCAACGGCGCAATGGACCGAATGGACGGCGGAAATGCTGATCCGAATGCGCGAACGATTCGACCGGTACGGCATCAATCTCGAGATGATTCACATTCCACTCGGGTCAGGCTCTGCCTTCAGGAACCCGGCGGGTGCCGTGTTTCTGGGGCCGAGCGATGAACGGGATCGGCAGATCGACCGGCTGTGCGATATCGTCCGGATGGCGTCCAGGGCGGGGCTTCGCGGTCTCAATTACAATATTACCATTCTGGGCCACCTCCGGACCGAATCCCGATACGGTCGCGGCGGGGCGCGGTTGTCCTCTTTTGAATACAAGAAACTGGACCAGTCGCTTGGAGAATTCGAAGGCGGGGCGGCCGATGCCGATACCATGTGGGGACGCATCGACTACTGGCTCGGACGCGTTATGCCGGTGGCCGAAGAGTACCGTATTCAGATGGCCTGCCATCCGTCTGACCCGGGTATAGGGGATCGCACGTACCGGGGCGTAGCCCGTGTGATGGGCATGGTGGATGGGCTCAAGAAGTTCGTTGAATTATACGACAGCCCCTACAACGGGCTTAATTTCTGTCTTGGCACGATATCCGAAAGCCTCGAAAATCCGGGTGAAGATATCTACGAAATTATCCGCTGGTTCGGCCGGCGCAAAAAGATCTTCAACCTGCATTTTCGAAATATAAGGGGTGGATTCAGGGACTTCGTGGAGGTATTTCCCGACGAAGGGGATGTTAACATGCTCAGAGCGCTGCGGACGTTCAAAGAGGTCGGTTACGAGTATATGATCATGCCGGATCACGTCCCCGGTATTTCGGGGGAGGAACCTGCTCAGGTCGCTTTCGCCTATACGTACGGGTACATCCACGCGTTGTTGCAGGCGGTCAACGAACCCTGAGAAAACAGTTCACGCATTGCGGATCCGGATGAGTCTCCACTCGAGGCTTGAAAGAGGAAATTCCAAAACGCCGTCCCTGATAGGGACGGTTTTGTTTTTTAGGGTATCCTTCGCATTCGCGGAAGCCTGGAGGCCTAACTCCTTCATGTTCAGCCTGACCGTGACGGTCTTGCGTTTGTTGTCCATGTTGGAAATAGCCGCAAGTACGCCGTTTTCGGGGTGGCGATAGATGCTGGCATGGGCGTTTTTAGGAGAAACGCGTATGTAGTCGTGGTTCCGCCAATATGGAATCCATTCCGCGTTTTGGCGGCCGAATGCGTCCATTGCCCGCCAGATTTCGGCAGCGAGGTCCAGGTCTTCGTCCGCATTGTGCGGTCGGACGGGCACGTCGTGCAACAGCGTGAATGCCCAGGCCTGTTCATACGTGTACGCGGCGCCTGCGTGGAGGAATTCGGCGGGTACGCCCCACTGGCGGCCCATGAATTCGGCGCGAAAGGCGTCCAGGGGTAACAGTCGGGCAACGTCCACCCCGCTGCCGACGCCCTGGAATTGCTCGCCGTCCCAGTAGCCTGTCGCCCAGCCGAGGGAGGGCATGGTCATGCACGTGGAGTTGTGAACGTTAACATGTCCGTCTTTCTTGTGGGATTTTACGATTTCGTAGATGCGCCGCATCGCGGAGCGCGCGCTGAAGATGGGATAGGTCTGGGCGATACTGCCGTCAGCTCTGACATGCCCGCAGCCGTGTTCGGTGTTGCAGCAGCCGAACGGATATTCGGTCCCGTCCAGGTAGACGCCGTCGATGTCGAATTCATCCATCACTCTTGCGATGCCGTCGGTGAGCAGGTCCTGCCATGGGCTGTTGAGGCAGACTCGCCAGGCGGCCTGTTCGGGCTGCGGCTGGTAGTGGAAGACGGGATACCCGCCCTTGGGCAGGATGAGCGCGTCTTTGCCCAGGGCCTGCCATTCGTCGATGATGTCCGAAATGAGGAAGCCGAAATAGAGCAGGATCTGGAGGCCGCGACTCTTGCAGGCCTCGACGATTTTTCGGACTTCGGCGGCATGGGGCGTCCGGGTATAGGCTTCGGCATCCGTCCAGTGTTCAAAAAGCACGACGGCGCCGACGCCCGATTCTACACATCTGTCCAACAGAGCGTCCGAGACGTTGAGGCGCGGGCTGAAGCCGGTTGTGGTTTGGCCGATACAGAAAACACGCTGATCCCAGGCGTCGTTTACGATGGGCTTGACGGGGGTGGCCTGCAGCCCGAAGGTATATCGGAGTCTATCTGTAACGACGCCGCCGGGCGTGAGCGGCTTGACGTCTTCGGTTCCGAAGCCCGTGAATTGTCCGCCCTCGCTGCTGCCTGGAACGAGTTTGATTGGGGTCGAGACGCAGTGGATGCGAAGCCGCACACGATTCTTCCGCCGGTCGATTTCGGTGACTTTCCGTGGATTTCGGATGTGAAAGCCGGCGTCCGATTCCGTAAACAACGAAATGCCGCGATCCTCGTCGCCAAGCCATATGTACGGGCGAAACCCCAGCTTGAGATGGCTTTCCGACAGCGCCCCGACGTTTCTGACCTCGCCCCAGCTTCCCGGAAAGTGGTACAGGTACTTGGCGTGGTTCTTGAGAACGGGCATTTCAACCGAAAGCGCGTCGAGGCGCAGGATGGTGCTGGCCGTGACGGACCAGTCTATTCGCGCCATTCCGTCGAAGTCGATCTCGGTTCTGGCAGTCACGGCGAGACCAGCAGGGGATTCAAAACGGACATTGAAGACCACTTGGTCTCTCTCTGCCGAGATCAGTTCGAGATGGCCGCTGGTCCAGCGGATTTTTTCGCCGTTTACTCGGGCGACCGGCCTTAAGGGGCCGGCGAGTAGCTGGCTGCCGGCGGAACTCACCCCCGAGGCGAAAGCGGTCGTTGAAAAAACATATGTTCTGCCCCAACAGCTGATTTCCAGGCCGTCCCCGGATTCCGACGTGGCCAGTGGCGTCCATGGTTCGGGCACTTGGCGGGAGATTCCGGCACGGGACCCCAGCCATGGGAGGTCGCCCGGCCATTTGTCCTGAAGCGTCCGGGTGGCGAACCGGGTTCCGAACCGGTCGACAAACGTGGCTTTGAAGTCACAGCATCCCGACGGGATATTTCGGGTGTCGAAGGCGACTTCGTCATGCCCTATGTTTCTGATGACTCTGCGTTCTCGTGTTTCCCCTGAGCGCGTACTGTACAGGACCAGTTCAACTCGGCCGCCACGTGCGAGATGGGCTTCGCCGAGCAGGTGGACCCGGGCGTACACCTTGCGATATTCATAACGGGTGTAAATCATCACGGTGACCGCACGGGCGGACGATTGGGTTGCGGACGAGGGCATGCATGGCTCCTTCCGGTGACTGACCGCGACGGGTGTGCCTTCCGGCGACGCGGGTTACATAAACCGAAGGCCGCGCTGGCCGCGCATCGCGCGCGAGGGAGCGGGTACGTATTGCCTGGCGGGCAGGCCGACGAGTTCGCCGTTTTTCAGCCAGTTGAGATCTTCGCCGTAGAGGTTTTTTACGAGGCGTTCTTTGAGTCTGTTCAGTGTGTCTGCGTGGCCGGTGTCGCCTGCGAGGTCTCGCGTTTCCCGCGGGTCGTTGGCGATGTCGAAAAGCTGGGCCTGGTTGCCCACGGGATAATAGATGAGTTTGAATCGCCCGTCGTGTACCATTCGCATCGCCGCGGATCCTTCGCCGTGTTCGCCGTAGAGTTCGTCGCGGCGCCGGTCGCCGGCGAGGCTCTGCCGGTCGACGTGATCCGGTTTAGGGATGCCCGCCAGGTCCAGCAAGGTGGGCATGATGTCCCCAAACTCTGCCAGACGGTCGTCCCGCGTTCCGCCGGGAAGACGAGAGTCGTCCTTCACAGGCATAATGACCAGTGGAATTTTGGCCGACATTTCGTAGAACGGCGTCATACACCACAGGCCGTGTTCGCCGACCATGTGACCGTGGTCGCTCGTGAAGACGACGATGGTGTCGTCCAGTAACCCGGATTCCCGCAGGTATCCGACTACGATCCGGATCTGGTGGTCGATATGGGTGAGCGTAGCGTAGTAGGCGCGCCGGGAAAATTCCCATTCGTGTTGTTTGGCGCGTGCCATCGCGAGGTTGTCAGGGTTGGTGAGTGTTTTGATATGGTAAGGCAGGTCATCGAAGTGTTCCGACCAGTTACCCGTGGCCGGCTCGTCGAGGGGCGCATCCCGGTAGATTTCCATGTAGGCCTGAAGCGGCGTCGTGGGCGGATGCGGCGCGGAAAAGGAGAGGTACCAGAAGCCGGGTTTTCGCGGATCCCTCCGGCGAATGTATTTGCACATCTCTCTTGCCGCCCAATTGATCGGGTGGCAGTACTCGGGCAGGTGCCAGGCACGTGCGATGTAATCGTTCTGGGTCATGCCGCCCGCGTATTCCTGCCCTCCGTAACCCTGTTCTGCCAGGAAGAGTTCGTAGTCATCGGCAATCCCGTCGGGAATATCATGATGAATGTGGCGGCCTTGCTCCTCCAAAAGGACGTCATCGAAGCCGACCCGGTGGCGCTGAGGATAGACGTGCAGTTTCCCCACGGCGTAGGCCTGATAACCTGCATCGCGAAAGCACTGTGCGACGGTGGGTGCGTCGGGAAAGTCCACGCCTTCGGCATAGGAGCGCATTCCGTTCGCCCTCGGGCTCATGCCGGTCATCAGCGAGCGTCGGGCGGGTATGCAGGAGGGGCACGCGGAATAGGCATTGGTGTAGGTGACGCCACACCGGGCGAGGTGATCGATCGTCGGCGTCGTGACAACGGGGTGCCCCGCCTCGCCGGTCAGCATTCCGCTCCAGTGGTCCGTGCAGATCAGCAGCACATTGGGCTTGTCGGACCGAATGAATTCGGGCATACGCGACCTTTCGTTTGATGATTGGTTCGGATGAGCGTTTCGGCCGTTGCGTTGGGATCGTTCGCGGTCGGGTTTGCCTGGGAAACGTCGGCGTCGATATACGTCCAATCAGATTACCCGGCAGTAACTTCGTTCCCGGTCATCCAGGTACAATGGAACACGCCGAAAGTCAGGGCGGCTCGCATCCGTGTACTCTGAACCGTTGTCCGTGTCGGCTTCTTATTTATTTTCGAATCTGTCCACGCGCAGGGGGCCAAGGTCAATCGCGGGAGTGTGGGCGGTGACCACCTGCGAGACCAGTTTGCCCGTGATGGGTCCCAGCGAGACCCCGATCATCGCATGTCCGGCGGCAACGGTAAGGTTCTTGTAGGTTCGGCTTCGGCCCAGAAACGGCAGACCATCCGGGGTACAGGGCCGAAGGCCGCGCCAGGTTTCGATATGTTTCAGGTTGTTCGGGTTCAGGTCGGGCAGGTAACGAGGAACGGCATTGAGAATGGCTGCCACGCGCCGTTTGTTGATTGAAAGGTCCATCCCGGCCAGTTCCAGGGTGCCGCCGAAGCGAAGCATGTCGCCCATGGGTGTAACGGCCACTTTGGATTCTGCGAGCGAGGCGGGAACCTCAGGGCACCGGTCCGGTCGTTCGAAGGTGACGCTGTAGCCCTTGGCCGGCTGGATGGGCAGTTTCAGGCCGAGTTCCGAGGCGATGGCGGGCGACCAGGCGCCGCCGGCGAGCACGACTTCATTCGCACTGAATTCGCCCCGCGTGGTGACGACCGTCTGGATCCGGCGGTTCCGGCCCTTGAAGCCGATGACTTCGGTGGATGGGTGAATCCTGACGTTTGCACTGTTTTCAATAACGTGACGCGCAAGTTCCCTTACGAATTTTGCGGGAACCAGGTGGGCGTCCTGTGGATAGTACACGGCGCCCTCGGCGTGGTAGTTGGCCATCGGATCCAGTCTTCGCAGGCCGTCCTGGTCGAGTATTTCCGTCTGGATTCCCTTTGCGGACAGAATGCCGGCTTCTTTGATGCCTCCGTCAAGCCCCTGTTCGGTCTTATAGACCATCAGGCTGCCCTTTTTCCGGAAGCCGAAATCCAGGCCATCGATGGCGGCGATTTCCGTGAAAAGCTGCACGCTCGCCAGGTTGAGGTCCCTCAGGACCACCAGGGATGGTTGCATGCGCGCCGGGGTACAGGCCGCTTGAAAATTCCACAGCCATTTGGCGAGTTCCAGGTCCAGACGGGGCTTGATGTAGAATGGGCTTTCAGGATCGAACATCCACTTGAGCGCTTTGCCGATAACGCCGGGGGCGGCGAGGGGAATGCTGTGGCTGGGGACAATCAGGCCCGCGTTGCCGTAGGAACTGCCCGCGCAGATATCGGTTTTGTCGACGAGGACAACGTCCTTTCCCGCTTCTGAGAGATAGTGCGCGGAACAAACGCCGATTGAGCCGCCGCCGATAATGAGGATGTCGGTTTTGGTTTTCATTGTATGGACCTTACCGCGGGATCGGTCAAAGTCGACGGCGTGCATGGGGGATGTCTGCAATTGCCACGCGTGCCGACCGCGAAGGTATCGTCGGGCCGCGGTCATTCGATGGTTATGACCCAAAGCGGATCAGTTCCGGGGGTCCTTTCGGACTTCAACGCCCAGAGCCTCTTCCCAGACGTGGATCATTCCGCCTTTGTTCAGGTTTCCCAGACCCCTGTCCAGTGCTGCGCGAAACGTATTGGCGGCGGCGGAGACCACAGGCAGTCTCACGCCCTCTCTTTCGAGTATCTCGACGATGGCGTCGATATCTTTGCGGGCGTTTGCCATGGGATAACCGGGTTCGAAATCCCGTTCGAGGATCAGAGGCGCGAAGGTGTCGAAACCGTAGCTCTGGCCGCTGCCGGTGTTCACAACGTCGCATATCTTATCAGCGCTCAGGCCGAGTTTGACCGCGAGTGGAAGCATCTCGGCCAGCGCGGCGCAGGAGATGTTGAAGAGGGTGTTGTTAACGATCTTGGCAATCTGGCCGTTGCCGGATCCGCCCATGTAAAAAACGTACGAACCCATGGCATTCAGGAGCGGTTGGACGGCGCAAAAGGCATCTCTGTCGCCGCCTACCATCAGGGTAAGGGTTCCTTCGGCCGCGCGGCTACTCATCCCGGAACAGGGCGCATCCAGAAAATGAACGCCGAGATCACCCAGAATTCGTGAAGCCTCGCGCGTAAAATCGGGGTGCGTCGTGCCGCAATCGACGACAATGTGCCCGGCCTTCAGCAGAGGTTGAAGGCCTTTTTCTCCGAAGAGCACGGTTTCCACGGCCCCGGTATCGGGAAGCATCAGGATTATCCGTTCACATATACCGGCCATCCGGGGTATGTCCGCCGCAGGCTGTGCGCCGGACCGGGCGACCCGATCCAATGCCTTCGTTCTCGTGTCGTAGACGAGGAGTGGAAACCCCGCGTTCAGCACATTACGGGCCATACCGCTTCCCATTTCGCCCAGGCCGATAAAGCCCACCGGCGATGGCGCGAGAGGTCGACTCATGTCGGGTTCCTGTTGGAGGACTCCAGGGTTCCTGGCGGCTGCTGTCGTCTGCGAAAACCGGCGGGTCTGAGCGCGTCCGGCGTCACCGGTCGGCGATTGAGCTGTTGGTGCGCGTATCCTTCTTGTGACGCTTGTCGACCCCGTGTGGAACGCCAATGAAATCATCCGTACTGGAAAAGGAAATATTCAAGTGGCGGTATGATTGACTTCGAGGTCGTCGAACCAACTTGTGCCACTGCCATCCTGCCGCAGGATGAGGTAGACGGCCCCGCTGTCCGGCGGCGACGGACCGTGGATCTCTACACTAACCTGTGTCCAGTCGTTGGTACCGGTGAGTTTTCGCGAGCATATATAGGGATATTTCTCAGGTTCGTTGAAGACGCCCCGGCGCACGGCCAGAAACGCGCCACGCCCCTGGACGTTTTCGGTCTTGATGTGCACGGTAATACTAAAGCCGGTTGAAAGGGTCCATCGTTCGGTCCAGGCGCCATCGCTTTCGCGGTCCATCATCCACTCGGTGGGCCCGTCTGTCAGTTTGTTGATTTTAAGTGAGAATTTGTCGGATCGTCCGTGATCCTTGCACCATTCCGCGCCCTCTCCCTCGGGCAGCCAGGGCCAGGGATCGGTGTTGCTCGGCGTGGGATCGTTGAGCCGCAGACCTCGGGCGAAACTGGTCTTGCGTTCGTAGAGCGGGAGTGCTTCAAAGCCGTTGTACGACACTGTGGGAATCGGTTCAGCGCATGCCAGCATTCGCTTCGCCTTGTCGTCCGGACAGAGGCGGATGCGGAAGTGAGGGCACAACGGCTCGTAGAGTTCGTCGCGGGTGTACCGACCGGCGAAATGGACGTCGTATCCCCAGTTGCAGACGCCCACTGATGTACGTTCGGCGGTCTCGCCCATGAATTCAAAAGCGGGGTTGTTTCCGGGATCATAGGCCAGAACGAGGGCGCCGTCACGCTTTAGCGGCCCTGGACCGGGTATGCCTGTTGCCATGTGATTCAGCGGCATCTGCCAGATGGCGCCGTCTCCGGTTTCGGCCAGGAGATGCGAGTATCGTTTTTTCCACATTCCCGGGAATTCGACGGTGGGACCGGGGATGTCGTTGTACCAGGGGTCGCAATACTCGAAGTGGACCGTTTCTTCCCGGTCCAGTGCTTCCGGACTTTGGATATCCAGGTGGGCTTTAAAGTCGTAGATATACGACGCCGATTCGGCGTCGTAGGTTAGCGTTAGCACACGGCGCGAGGTGGCCACGCCGCCCGGGTCCGCGGTGATCACCGTGAGAACGAGGCGGTCGGTTTCCTGACCCTCCACCTGGATGTCGATGAGATTCGTGGTGGCGAGGACACGGTGCTGGAACACCCAGAACATCTGTACGCCGCACACGAGCGGGCGGCCCCCGGGGGCCAGTTTCAGGTCTCGCAGGTTGACCGGTTTGGCGTTGCCATTGAAATAACGCAGGTTCTGTTCAGGCTGTTCGATCACTTTGTCTTCAAGACGCGCGATGGGCTCTTCGTGATCGTAAATCCATGTCTCGCCGGCGCAGACGCCGCCATGGGTTCGGAACGAGAAGTTACTGTTGTGGGACATGGGATGCTCCTCCCTGGCGCGGGCTTCTGATGGGCGACATGATAGCCGGGTGGGAACCTCAAGTCAACCCTTATCGGCAGGCCCACAGGCGGAGATGCGTCCGGCAACAAAACCGTTGATCATCGCGCGGGGCGCGCGTATCTTGTCGCATTCTCCTGCGCATGGATCTGATCCTAACTACGAGGTTTGCATGAGGCGAGGCGGGAAACTGATGACGCCGGAGCAGGTCGGAAACGCCCGGCGAAACGTGACGCGGTTCGACTGGGCGGCCGCCCTGCGGGATGCCGCGGTGGCGAAGGCGACAAGATGGGTGCAACTCGACGACGACAGGCTATGGGCGATGGTGACGGGCCAGGCGATCGGGCGGAGCACGAATGCGAGCGTTGAAAAGGGGTGCCCGAAATGCGGTCAGGAGATCTATCGGTATGGCGGAGGCTTCGATGTCGATGTGCTGGCGGATCCGTGGAAAATCAGATGTCCTTCGTGTGACGGCCGTTTCCCTACCAACGATTTCGAGGCATATTACCGGAGCGGGATCGCGGAAGACGGGCTATTCCACCCAGAACGCGCGGATAGAAGGTTGCTCTTCAATTCCCGCCATCCGGATCCGAAGGATGCGAAGCACATGTTTGCGGTGGACGATGGGACGGGGTGGACGGACGAAGATGGAGAGTCGTTCAAACTGGTAGGGGTTTATGCGCACTATGGAATCTGGTCGGAGATCAGTTCCGCATGCCAGACACTCCGCGAGGCTTTTCTGCTCACCGGTGACGGTATCTACGCCCACAAGGCAGGGGTGCTGCTCGCCCGGATCGCTGACGTATACCCCGATATGGACTGGTCATTCTGGGCTAGACAGGGGTTTTTTAATTCCGACGGACTCAGCGGCCGGGGTCGGATTTACGGGCGAATCTGGGAGCCCGGCCTCCTGAAGGCGTTTGCCGAATGTTTCGACCTGGTGCGTACGGCCTGGAAGGACGAAGATCCGCTGTTTCGATTTCTACGAGCGAAACAGTTGCGGCACGGTCTGGTAGAGCACTGCACCACGGATGCGTTGTGTGCTCACTTTGAAACCCATGTCCTGCGTGAAGGGATCGAGGCCATCCTGCAGGGTGACATCCACCATAACGAGCCAGGCGATCAGGCTACCATGGCCTTGTTGGCCGTCGCCCTGGACGACAATCGGACCGATGACCGGTTGGATTGGATCTTTCAAGAGGGATTCCTGAGGGGCCGGCAGCCCACAGGTGGGCACATTCCGCTGCTTTTCGCCAGTGAGATCGATCGGGATGGCGTGGGATCGGAGGGCGCGCCGGGATACAGCCTGGGGTGGCTGAGGTGGCCCCTGGGGATGCGGTCGCTGGAGATGATTCTTCGGTCACGGCCGTCATATACGCGCCACAGGATTAGCGACTTCGACCGATACCGCCAGATGTACCTGGCGTTTACGCGGGTGACGGCGCTGAATCGCTATGTCCCCTCCATTGGCGACAGCGGCAGTACAGGCAGTCCCGGATTGGCCGGCGCGGATATTGAGCAGTGTCTATACGGGTTTGAGATGTTCGGCGACACCGAACTGTCGCAAGCGATATACCAACTCGAGGACGGAGATCTGTCAGGGGTGCACGGAGCAATTACGGATCCGGATCCGGAGGCGATACGAGTCCGGATCGTGGAAACGGTCGGCAGGCACGGGCCGCTTCGGTTATCATCGGATGTGATGACGGGATACGGTCTGGCCATGTTGCGTGACGGTGAGGGGGAACTCGAACGGACACTGTGGCTTTATTACGGGCGCAACATGGGTCACGGGCACGCGGATCGCCTCAATCTGGGTCTTTACGCCTTCGGTCTCGACATGTTGCCGGACCTTGGTTATCCCGAGCACGCTCGTGTGTGGCCCAAGCGGTCGGGCTGGACGAATCATACGGTTTCGCACAACACGGTATTGGTGGATCGAAGCCCGCAGAAGGGCACCTATTCCGGAAAGGTCGATTTTGTCGGAATTGCAGACAATGTTCAGGTCGTCTCCGTTTCGTCCACGGATGTATATCCGCAGTGTTCGGCCTACGGTCGGCAAAGCGTTCTGGTACGGATATCGGAACGGGATTTCTATGTCGCCGATCTCTTCCGCGTGTCCGGTGGGCGTTCGCACCATTTCATGTTCCACGCGGCAGAGGGTGAAGTGGAAACCGACGGGATGGTTTTGCAGCCGCAGGCTCGCGGGACCTACGCGGGTGCGGATGTCGGTTTCGGCGAGTTTTACGATGGTTCAGTCGTGGATTTAAACGGATACAGGGGAAGCGGCTTCCAGTATCTCTACAATGTTCGGCGTTGCCCGGCGCCGGAGAGCGTTGTTTCGGTGGACTGGACAGTGAAAGATACCTGGAAGGTCCGTGCACGGTCTCGCGCTGCAGGAGTGCCGTTGGAGACCGATGTACACTTGCGGTGGAGTCTGTTCGATCCGCCCGGCGAAGTGGCGATTTGCCACGGGGATCCACCACAGAATAAACCGGGAAACCCGAGGCGATTGACCTACGGGGTCGCGTCGCACGAGGGGGACGACGGGGTTGATTCGACCTTCCTGAGTCTGATCGAAGCCTATGACGGCTGCCGCGTTGTCCGTTCAGCAGAAGCGCTCGATGTGTCCGGGCCCGCCAGGTCACTGAGTGTTCAACTACCCGGCGACCGGGTCGATACGTTGATTTTCGGCGACGGTGTTTCCTGCGTACAGGTGGACGGACGAATTGTGTTCGACGGGCATCTGGGTGTCTATTCGGAGGTGAACGGCACAGCCCGTTGGGCCGTGCTGGTGGGGGGTACGGTGCTTGGCACGAGCGAACGATCCATTCGGGAGGCGTCAGGCATATGGCGCGGTCAGGTGGAAGCGTGCGAGCCGGGCCGGATCTGGACTTCCGCGGAGCCGCCTGCGGATCCGTTGAGAGGCGGGTTCATTTCCATAGACAACGATAACGAACGAGATGCGACTTACCGGATTCACGAGGTTCGCCGGGACGGGGGCCGAACGCTGATCGACCTGGGGAACGTGGATTTCGTAAGGGGTATGGTCGACGACATGGACTATTCGAAGGGATTTCTCTACGATTTTGTAGTGGGTTCGAAATTTCGCGTCGTGCGGACCTACGAAGCCAGATGGTAGGGCCCAGACGTCCATGAATCCGATAGGGCGCGGAAGATGTTCACCGTAACGAGACCAGCCGGCTGTCGGGAACCGAAGTTTTCGATCCAATCACCGGATTATTCGATCCCGTTCCGGCAGACTTGAGCAAACACGCAGTTTCGGAGAACGACGTTATGGCGGAATGGCGGGACGATGCCAGCCTTTTTGAGCTCATGAACCGCGAACTTTTCACCGCCGTTGTGGGCGACGTGATGGATGAGGCGGGCTTGGTCAGGCAGTTTCTGCCACCGTCGATTCAGCCGCTGCACGAAGACATGGTCGTTGTGGGTCGGGCGATGCCGGTCCTGGAGGCCGATATTACAGGCATGACAATCCGTTCCGGGGACGGCCAAGGGCCGTTCGGTTTGATGTTCGAAGCGGTCGATGATCTGACCGCGAACGAAGTCTACATATGTACAGGGGCATCGCCCACCTATGCGCTCTGGGGCGAGCTGATGAGTACGAGGGCAATGAAGCTGGGCGCGGCTGGCGCCGTTCTGGACGGATTCAGCCGCGACACACGGGGTATATTGGAATTGCATTTCCCGACGTTCTGCGCGGGTCGATACGCGCAGGACCAGCGAGTGCGGGGGCGCGTGGTCGACTTTCGTTGTACACTCACGTTTTCGAACGGAGCCGTGGTTTCACCGGGTGATATCGTGTTCGGAGATCTGGACGGCGTGGTGATTGTACCACGCGACGCCGAGACCGACGTAATAAACCTGGCGTTGGAAAAAGCAAGAGGAGAGAACCGGGTTCGGGAGGCAATTGAAGGCGGGACGTCCGCGAGAGAGGCGTTTAACCGGTTTGGGATCATGTAGGTCCCGGACTTTTTTGGGGCAGGTCCCGGGAGGGATATGGCGTGAATGTCGTCCCTGTGGAATTCGTACGGGTGATGCCGGAGGACATGCGGGCTTTTGTGTTCGACATGTATCGGCGGGTGGAAATGTCCCAGGACCGGGCGCGGCTGATGGCAGAACTGCTTGTGGGTACCGATATCCGAGGCGTGTTCAGTCACGGGACGCGACAGTCCGCGCGCTACCTGCGTCTCCTGCGCGACGGCGACCTGAATCCGAACCCTGATGTAACCATTTTGCATCAGACCGCAACGACGGGTACGATCGATGGGGACGGAGGGTTGGGTCATTTTGCTTCGTGGCGGGCGGCCCACCTCGCCGTGGAGAAGGCCAGGGCTGCTGGCATGGCAGCGGTGGCGACACGCAATCATCACCACTTTGGCGCGGCCGGCAAATATTCCCGTGTGATATCCGGCGCCGGCATGGCGGGATTTGTCGTGTCGTCGCACGTCCGGCGTCTGCCGCCAACGCAAGGGATCATGTCCGCCAACGGCGCGTCGCCAATGAGTTTCGCAATTCCGTCGGGCCGTGAGCACCCGCTGGTTCTGGACATGTCAACGGGTGTCGCGTTGGCGGGGAACGCGGAATTCGAGACGATTTTCCATCGCATGCCCTCCTCATTCTTCAAGAGTCTGGGTCTGGGTGCGGTCTGTCACGCGCTGGGAGGTCTGCTGGCGGGGATACAGACGGTGGAGGAGGCGCAGCCGAAATGGCCGGCGGTAAACCAGGGATCGTTTATTCTGGCAGTGGATATTTCCGGTTTCGCGTCGCCGGACGCGTTTCGTCGTCAGATGGACGACTTTATAGCCGCCGTGAGAGGACTTCAACCGTTTCCCGGCGAGGACCGCGCGTTGCTTCCGGGAGCCCTGGAATGGGAACGGGAGCGTACCTGGGCTGTTGAGGGGATTCCGATCGGGCCGGATCACCAGAGGGACCTGGCAAAGGTTGCGGCGGAACTGGGCGTACAGACGCCGTTCTAGGATGACGGCGTCCAGACCGGTTTAACGTCAGGGCAAAGAGTGGTCTAACGTTACTAGTGGCAACGCGTGCCCCGATGCTCCCGGAGCACACGAAGAGCTGCTGCCTGTAAATCCAAATGAGACCCGGTCTGCCGGGACTCTCTGTCGTCTCACGCTGGAAGGGAACGATGAAAGTCAAGTTTGCGCAATACGGTATCCTGCATTCGCACGCCGCGGGCAAGGCGTCAGTATTGAAAGCCAATCCGGACGTGTCTTTCTGCGGCGTGTATGAGCCGGACCCGTCCGTGCGGGCGGCGCGAGGCGCAATCGAGGCGTATGCCGGTGTCAACTGGTTCGAGGCCAAAGAAGACATGCTCGACGACGCGTCCATCGCGGCTGTCGCGGTGGAAGGCGCGATAGCGCAGAATCTGGAATTCGCCCGCGAGGCGCTGGAACGAGGCAAACATGTCTGGCTGGACAAGCCGGCGGGGGATGACTGGGAGAAATTTCAGAGTCTGGTCGCCATGGCCAGGGAAAAGGGCCTGCTGCTTCAGCTCGGGTATATGTTCCGTTACAACGCCGGATTTCAATTTATCCTGGACTGGGTGAAATCCGGCAGGCTCGGGGACGTTTTTTCCGTTCGGGGGCGGATGTCCACGCTGGTTGACGACGCCAGACGACAGGAATTGGCCGTACACGAGGGCGGCATTCTGTTTGAGTTGCTATGCCATCTGATGGATATCGTGGTGGCGGTTTTGGGACGCCCGGACCGGGTGACTTCGTTCCTCAGGAACGAGCGCGGAACCGCGCCGGCTTTCAGGGATAATACCGCGGCGATCTTTGAATACGAAAACGCGTTGGCAATTGTCGAGTCTTCCGCATTGGAGGTATCCGCCTTTCCTTCGCGGCGGTTCGAGGTGTACGGCACGCGAGGGAGCATCGTAATGGAGCCGCTCGAGCCCGACCCGGTGGTACGCCTCTGTCTGGACGAGGATCGCGACGGCTTCAGCAGGGGATGGCAGACGGTGCCCGTTGAGAACGAGCCGAGGTACGTCGGGAGCTTGCGCTCCATGGTCGCGGAGATCAGGGGCCGGAAACCGCCGGTGCGTTCACTGGATCATGAATTGATCGCGCAGGAAACGGTTCTCCGTGCCGCAGGTATCCTATAGGTTGTGCGGTCAAGGAGTTCAGCGGGAGAACCCGGACAACTCCATATCGGGAACCGACTAATAAGGAGGACACCATGGGTCTGTTGCGGCATCTGGCGCTGCGTTGCGCCGATATGGAACTGTCCAGGCGGTTTTACGAGGAGGTGATCGGCTGGCGTTTTGTTGCGCTCCGTCCGCGTGGCGATGCTCTGGATATGAGTGACGGAACAAACAACATTACGTTGATTCAGCAGCCGAAGGATTCGAATCGACCGCTGCTCCTGGAGGGAGACGAATATATCCATTTCGGCGTGATCGTGGAAGACCTGGACGCGACCTGGGCCCGCGTGGTGGCCTGGGGAGCGGAGGTGGTGCGAGAGAACGTGAAAGAGCGCAACCCGGTCGATCCTCATGTCCGTCCGCCGGTCTCGTTCAAGGTGCTGGATCCGGACGGAAATGTCGTCGATATCACCGGCAACAGGAGCGAGTGGGTCGGGGCCAGTGTGGCATAGCGTCTACCGTTGCCTGACCGGGCGCCCGAAAAGTCCAGGGCAAGGAGTTCGTCCCGTCCACTATTGGTTTGTGTGGGAACCGAATTGCGATTGGTAGCGGCCGGTCGGGAATTTTCGATGGAAGGAAGGAAATTGCACGCATGATCCTGATCACCGGTGCGCCAGGATGGCTGGGCACCCGTCTGGTCGATACGATCGTCAATGGCCTGCCTGGTATGCCGTCGCTCACGGAACCGTATGCGGAACGCCGCATACGTTGTTTTGTATTGAACGGCGTCAACTCGGAGGAGCTTCGCGGCTTTTCCCCGAAGGTCAGCGTGGTGGAAGGAGATGTACGCGACAAGGCGTCCCTGCAGCCGTTTTTCGGAGAATGCGAGGGCGCCACGCTTTTTCATCTTATGGGTACCATACATCCGAAGCGAGTCAGGGAGTTTTACGACGTGAATACGGGCGGCGCACGCAATATCGTCGACTGCGCCGTGAAGCACGGCGTGAAGCGTCTGGTGATGATTTCATCCAACAGTCCGGCAGGTTATCACACGGATAACGGGCGCCTGTTCGACGAGAATTCCCCGGATCGGCCATACATGAGTTACGGCAAGTCGAAAAAGCTGGCCGAAGATATCGTCAACGTGGCACATGAGTCGGGAAAACTTGAAACCACGATTCTTCGTCCCTGCTGGTTTTATGGCCCTGGTCAACCGCCGCGGCAGACGCGATTTTTCAAATTGGTCCGGAACGGGCGCGTACCGGTGGTTGGCGGGGGAGAGAACAGGCGTTCCATGTCATACATAGACAATCTCTGTCAGGCCATTCTACTTGCCGGCCAGATTGAGAAAGCAAATGGACAGACCTACTGGATTGCAGATCGAACACCCTACACGATGAACGAAACGGTCGACACCATCGAAAGCCTTCTGGAACATGAATTCAACCTGCCCGTCGCGCACAAGCGGTTGAGATTGCCTGCAATAGCCAGTGAATTCGCTTTAGCCTGCGACTGGTTGATCCAGTGCGCAGGACTTTACTGCCAGGAGGTGCATGTACTTTCAGAGATGAATAAAACCATTGCGTGTTCAATCGACAGAGCCGAACGGGAACTCGGCTACCGTCCCGGGATCGGCCTGGAGGAGGGCATGCGTCGGTCCATCAGGTGGTGTATCGACCGGGGATTCCTGCCGTGACAGCAAGGCCTTTGGTCGTTGTACCGGAGGGTCTGGCCAAAAACGTCCGCGGAAAGACCCTGCCAGAGCCCAGTTTTGTCTTTCGCCAGGTATTGGACTATGTGGCCACGATTGCAACCACGGAAACTGTCATGTACCTTGCGCCGGCGAATCGGTTTGGCGGCGAAGTCTACGAGCAGGAGGCTGCGTACACTTATTTGAACGCCAGGATGGATTGCGGGCAGATTCACTGTCCCGTCTATCCGGCGCCGGGCTATGTCGACACCTTCGGCAATGCGCTTCTGCTGCGAAGGTACCTTCTCGACCGGAAGCGATGGCCGCTGGGTCCCGTCGACCTGATCTGCGCCAATATACACGCTTACAGGGCGCGTTATTGCTTTGCCAGGTTGGGCTACGGAATTGCACGAGTCCACCGGGTTCCCTACAGGATTTTCCCCAACGAGCGTATTGTCGACCGCCTCTGGTACTATCGGGTTAAACCTTTGCACCTGGTCTATGAAATGGTGGCGCTGGCCCGAGAGGTCGTTCGCGGCGTCGGAGCAGACAGGTCTTCCGCATGGCAATGCATCTGGTAACGGGCGGTTCGGGTTTTCTGGGTAGCCATTTCGTTCGAAGGCTGCACGGCAGGGGCGAGGACGTTCGGGTCCTGGATGTCATCGATTCACCGGACCGTCCGCGTGGCACGGAGTTTGTGACGTGCGATATTGGCGATCGCCGCGGCGTGCAGGAGGCGATGAAGGGTGTGCAATTTGTGCACCACAACGTCGCGCTGGTGCCTCTGGCGAAAGCGGGCCCGGAATTCTGGAATGTCAACGTCGGAGGCACGAGGGTCGCCGCGCACGCCGCCTTAGACGCCGGTGTCAGGCTGTTCATTCACATGTCGTCATCGGCCGTATTCGGCGTGCCTGAAGCGTGTCCCATTACCAGTGCGACCCCGGCGGCGCCTGTCGAGATTTACGGTCGGGCCAAGCTCGCCGCGGAGCAGCAGGTTTTAAGGGCTGCCCGAAAAGGACTGCCCAGTCTGATCCTTCGCCCGCGAACCATTCTAGGGCCAGGCAGGTTGGGCATTTTTCAGATCCTGTTCGAATGGATTCGCGACAACCGGAATATCTACGTCATTGGCAACGGCGACAATCTGTTCCAGTTTGTTCACGTCGACGACCTGGTGACGGCCGCGCTGCTGGGCGCCGAGAAAGAGACGCGGGGCGTGTTTAATATCGGCGCGGACAGGTATTCGACGCTACGCAACGATCTGGACGCAACGATCAGACATGCCGGCAGCAAGACGAAAGTTGTGGGATTGCCGGTCGAATTGACCGTGTCTGCATTGAAGGTCCTGGATGTCCTGAAAATCTGTCCGCTTGCGCCCTGGCACTACCTGACCTACCACAAACCATTCTATTTCGACCTTTCAGAGCCAATGGAACAGCTTGGCTGGAAACCCGGGTACGGCAACGTGGAGATGATGATCCAGGCTTACGATTGGTATATATCGCATGGATCTCGGGAAATCGAAGCGGGTGCGATGTCCATTCACCGGGATCCGGTGAAACAGGGTGTCCTTCGACTGCTAAAATGGTTGTCCTGAGAAAACCGATGCCAGCCGCATGGGATTCTGGCACGGCAGTACGAGCGCGGAATCCGGTTATTTAACAGATCTGGCGACATATCCCCTGGTGACTCCGGACCCGCGTGGGGTCACCCCTATATTGACCTCGATTCCCGCGGGATCCGCGAGAATCGCTGGACTGTTCCCCGGCGCGGCAATTTACGGTGTAGGGAGGCGTCCTGGTGAACCGGATGCGGATACTGGCACTTGCTTTTCTTTTTCCTGTCGGGGTGTGGGCGGCCACGTTGAGCGGATTCGTGACCGACGGCACCAGCGGTGAGTCGCTTCCCTATTCGAATGTGGTTTTGAGAGGAGCCACGTCGCCGCTGGGCGCGTTGAGCAACGTGGACGGGTACTACGCGGTCCAGCACATTCCTCCCGGAGAATATACGATTGTCGTCTCCTACATCGGATACCGAAGCTTTGTGGATACGATTCGTTTTTCCGGGGCCGAGTTTCGGGAGCTGAATGTGCAGTTGATTCCCAAGCCGATTTTATCCCGGGAGATCGTGGTTGAAGCGGACCCGTACGAGGTCGAGCGAAATATACAGACGGGTTTTGTGACGCTGGAGACGGCGCAGTTGCAGGAGTTGCCCGCCGTTGGCGAAACGGACCTGCTGCGCAGCCTTCAGTTACTGCCCGGCATACAGGCGGCTTCGGATATCAGCAGCGGGTTGTATATCCGGGGCGGCGGACCGGACCAGACGCTGATCCTGCTGGATCAGATCCCGCTGTATAATCCGACGCACGCGTTCGGTTTCTTCTCCACTTTCAATCCCGACGCCATTAAGGATATGAGCCTGCACAAGGGCGCCTATCCTGCCCAATACGGCGGGAGGCTCGGTTCCGTTCTGGACGTGCGCAACCGCGACGGCAACCGGAAGGGATTCGAGGGAACGGGGGGTATCAGCCTGATTTCAACGCGAATGACCCTGGAGGGACCGGCGGGCAACGGTTCCTGGATGGTCTCCGGCCGTCGGACGTATCTGGAACCGGTTCTTTCCCTGATAAGGGACGAAGACACCGATGTGCCGTTCTATTATTTCTACGATACCAATGCAAAGTTTAATCATGATTTCGGAGATGGCGACAAGCTGATGTTCAGCGGATATTTCGGACGCGACGACTTGAATTTCGACTTCGAAGACGGGAGTTTTTTTAACGTACGGTGGGGCAATACGGCTTTCACGGGCCGATGGACTCACGTTTTTTCGCCTGCGATTTTCGGAAATCTCGTGGTCTCGGGAAGCAGATACGAAAGTAACACGGAATTGCGCGTGATCGAGACCCCCATCCTGTTTTCCAACGGGATTCGGGATTTCACGCTCAAGGGCGATCTGGACTTTTTCGCGAGCAGCCGGCATTCGTTGAATTCCGGGTTTCTGGCCACATGGTTCGACTTCGCGTTCAAACAGAGTTTCAATCAGGTCGATCAATTGGATATCCGCGAAAACCCGTTCTTGTTTTCGGCGTACGTGCAGGATCTGTGGCAGCCGCGGGCGGAGACCAGCGTGAGGTTGGGCGCGCGCGCGAACTATTTCAGCGAAGGCGACCGGCTTCACTTCGAGCCTCGACTTGCCCTCAGCCACGGGTTCACGCCGACGTTGAAGATGAAGTTGGGCGGCGGGTCATACAGGCAGTACCTCCAGTTCGTGACCACCGAGGCGTTCAGTGGCGGCGACCTCTGGGTCCCTCTCGACCAGACCGTGGAGCCCGGCCGTTCCTGGCAGGGGGTGGCGGGCTTGGAATGGGAACCGTCGAAGCGGTATCACCTTTCGCTGGAAGGGTACTATACGGACTTTGCAAACCTGGTGATTTTCGACAACAACGTTGCCGTCGGCTCCGAAGCGGGCACCTCCGAAGACACGTTTGTGAGCGGCGGAACCGGAGTCGCTGCCGGCGTTGAGTTCTTCCTGCAGAAGCGCACGGGGTCGGTCACCGGTTGGATCGGATACACGCTGGGATGGACGCGCCGACGATTCGCGGAGTTGAACGGCGGGAAACGGTTTCCGCCAAAGTACGATCGGCGCCACGATCTCTCTTTTGTGAGCAACTGGCGCGTGGGCAGGTGGACCTTTGGCGCCAACCTGCTGTACGCGACGGGGCAGGCGTTTACGCCGGCGTCCGCGGTATACAGATTGAGGCGGCCCGCCGAGCCCGAGGCAAGAACCGGGAACTATGCGCTGCCGGCGGACCGGAACAGCGCGCGATTGCTGCCGTACCACAGGTTGGACCTGAGCGTCAAGCGTGGAATCCGTCTTTTCGGTGCGGACGCCGAGGCGTTCCTTCAGGTGTTTAACGTCTATAGCCACCGAAACGAATGGTTTGTGCAATTCGATCCGGATTCCGTTCAAACCGATCCGGAGGTCGTGAAGATGTTGCCGATCGTTCCGACGGTGGGGATCAATTATGCCTTTTGAAACACGAACGGATCTGACGTCGCCGGACCCGCCATCGATGCGCCTTTCGTGGCTTCCGGCGTTCCTGCCGGTGTCCCGGCACGGGAGATCCTTGTGATGAATTCGCGGATTGCAGCCCATAAACGCTTGGCTGTCGCATGCTGCTTGCTGATATCGGCCTGTCATGCCGATCGGACGCCCGAATCGTTGTTCGGTCCGAACGCGGCGGGCGAACTCGTGCTTGACGGACTCCTGATAGTGGGACGGCCGCTTCCCCCGGTATTCGTGACACAGACGGTGGCTTCAGTCGACCGCGACAGGCCGAAGAATGCCGTGGTGCCGGATGCCGTCGTGGAAATACGGCAGACGGACCGTGTCTTTCGGTATGTCCGGGATCCGGATGCGAGTCCGTTTCAGTATTCGCCGCCACCCGATCCGCCGGTTGTAACCCCGGATACGGCGTATGAAATAGTCGTAACGGCAAACGGCAGGACGGCGCGGGCGACAACGATCACTCCCGGCCCGTTCCGGGTGCGGGAGGGCGTGGTTCTGGATGCGAAGACCGAAGCGGTGCGGCGGAGACTGAAGACGTTTGCCGAAGCGGAGGATGCGGTTTTTCTTGCGCCGGAGAACCGGGTGGTTTACAGGACCGGTTTTCTCGAGGCCAGGTTCAACCCTAACGATGTCCCGGGCTATCAAGTTGGTATTGTGAGTCTGGACACGGATGCCGACCCGCTGGACCGCGGGCCGTTCGACGACGACCTGGAAAAAACCGGCAGTTCGCCGGCGATCGAGTCGACAGAAGGAAGTGTCAGGTTGCCGTGGTTCGCGATCTATTTCACGGGGCGACACCTGATGCGGATTTACGCGGTGGACAGGAACTGGTACGACTATGTGCGCTCGGGGCCGGAGGCGCAGGAGGGGTGGTTTGGTGGGCTCGCGGGCGACAATTTCAGACGACCGCTGTTCCACGTTGAGGGGGGAATCGGGCTGTTCGGTTCCACTTCCGTGGATTCCCTCGGGTTCGTGGTGGTCGAGAAACCGTGAAGGCCGGAGATGCAATCACGCTTCGACCAGGCTCGACGGAACTCCCGCCGGGCTTTTCTATTTACGGCAGCGGTCGACCGAACGACTTCGCGAATTCAATGAAATCGGTGAAGTCAACCCGGTTGTCACCGTTCAGATCGTAGGTTGAATCATCCGTGTTGAAAGCTCTCGCAAAACCGATGAAGTCGGTGAAATCGACACTCCCGTCGCCGTTGAAATCGGTGCGGGGATTGGCGTATACGACTTCGGGGGGCGGACGCTCCTCCAGGATTTCCAGGGTCTGGTTGGGCTCAACATCCCTGATCGTCTGGACAATGCCACTGGGCCAGCGGATGTTGATGGAGTCAATCACGGCGCTGGTGCCGATGCCGAACGTCGGCCAAAGGCTGTGCTGCGAGAAACTGCTTCCGCCGCTGGCAACGTCGCGAATCTGGGTCCTGCCGCCCGCGGTCAGCCGGATTCTGGCGCCGATGGCCGACCGGTTGCTTTCGGTGCCCTCCAGTTTCAGACGAATCCAGTTGTTGTCGTCGAATTTTTCCGTAAACAGCATCGGATAACCCGTCCGGTCATTCGTTCCGGCGTTTGCGACGAAAATATCCACGTGACCGTCGTCGTTGACGTCACCGGTCGCAACGCCAACCGCGATGGTGTACCTGCCTGTACCGTCAACCGTCCTCAGACCGTAGCGTGCCGTGGAATCCTTGAACGCGCCGGCCCCGTCATTGATCAGGAGGTGGCCCGGGTTTTCATATGCCTGGAGCATTTCGAAGTTGCCCACGTAGTACAGGTCCAAGTCCCCGTCGTTGTCGAAATCCGTAAAGACCGTTCCCCAGCCGAATTCCAATTTGGCCAGGCTGCGTTCCTCGGTAACTTTTAATTCTTCGGCAATGTTCGTGAATCGACCCTGGTCGTTGCGGAAGAATCCGTGCAGGTCGTATTCCTGGTGACCCTTCTTGTCCACGAAGGAGCCGCCGACGTTTGTCGCGAAAAGGTCAAAGTCGCCATCCAGATCGTAATCTCCGAATGCAAGCCCCATCCAGCTTCCCGTGATTCCCAGGCGTGCTTCCCTGGTGACGTCCGTGAACCTCAGGTTGCCGTCGTTCCTGTGCAGCAGGATGGGAGACCAATCCTCCGCCAGAGCAATACCCTGGTCGTTCGCCGTGAACAGGTCCGCGTCGCCGTCGTCGTCATAGTCGCAGAAGCGGACTGACCAGGTATATGTGCCTGCTGTGCCGGTTTCATCCGTGATGTCCTTGAACGTGAGATCGCCGTTGTTGAGATAGAGTTCGCCTGTGCCCACGCGTCTGTTCGCCTCCACGCCACCTTCGCCGCCCGCGCCGCCCACGTAAATGTCCACGTACCCGTCGTTGTCGACGTCGGCAAACGCGACGGTCGATGAGAAGTAACGGGAGACGATGCCCGCGGATTCCGTGATGTCGGCAAAGGTCCCGTCGCCGTTGTTCAGGAAGAGATAATTCCGTCCGTCCGTGGCCACGAAGAGATCCGCGTCGCCGTCGTTGTCGATATCGGCGCTCGCCACGCCGTGTGTTTCTACCGTGACAGCCACGCCCGCCTCCCGGGAGACGTCCCTGAAATTGCCGTCCCCGTCGTTTTCCAACAGGTAATTGCGAAATTCAGGACCGTGGCCGTGACCGTTTGCAACGTAGATATCCAGGTCCCCGTCATTGTCGTAATCGAACATCGCGGCGCCCGGCAGCCCGCCCATTTCGTCACGGAAGCTGACTTCGTGGGGAAAACTGAATAGGAACCTACCGTTCTGTGCGGCGGCTGAAGAACACAGAACCACGGTGACAACAAGAGAAAACAAACCGCATTTTGACATGGGCAAATCCTCCAGAGAGATTACCCGGCATTGTTTAGCGGAAAAATAACGCAGAAACGAGGAGATCTGTCAAGGAAGGAATGGATTTTGAGCGTTGAGATTCAAGACCAGCCGTGTACGCCGTGGCCGCCGCCGGGAAACCAGATCAGATCGACCAGGAAGGAGACCAGAACACCGGTGGCCCGGCCCACGATGATTCCGAAGAAAAGAGGACGGAAATAGCGATACAGCTGTACCCCGCCAACGCGCATAACCATGGCCTTGAAAAGCCAGACGATGAGAATGGCGGTGATTTCGTGCAGGAGGCTGGTGGTGGTGACGATGAAGCCCACGGGGTGCAGCGGCCACCACGGCAGGCGGTAGCGCAGAAGCGTGAGGACCGCCATGAGGATGCCGCCGAAGGCGAATAGCACGACGCGTTCCCAGGAGGCCGGTTCCGGCGATTTGATATTCGAAACAATGCCGTCGTAAAGGCTGGGGGCGTAACGGGTGAAGGGGTACTCCGTGAAGTTGAATGCGCCGAACTTATACCCGAGGTAGAGCACGATCCAGATGTTTACGGCCAGGGCGGTAAGCAGTCCGGCGAGGACGGCCCAGAACAGGACGCGCCGTTTTCCTCGGACGCGGTCGATGGCTTTCGCCCCCTGGGAGAGGGTGGGCATGAAATACATCCATCGCAGCGCGTGCGAAGTGGCCGAAGCGGTAAGGACCCGAGCGGAAATGGTCTCGGTTCCCAGGATCTGGTAACCCATGTCCAGGGGGCTGGTCGGAAGGCCCAGGTACAGCGTGCCGGACTCACAGACGAACCGCGCCAGAGCGATGTAGATGATGATCGACGCCGGAACGGTGATGGCCATCAATGCCAGTTCGATCCCCGCCTGGTGCAACCAAGCGACAATGTAGAGGTTGCCCAGAATAAACCCGATGACGGCCGTGCGGTAGGAGAGGATTTCATCGGAATCGTCCACCCGTGGGTCATTAAAGAAGGCCTTGCGAAAGACGTCCCGGAGGTGGTGTCGCGCCGACCAGAAACCCCACGCCACAAAGACGAAGAGCGCGCCAAGGCATTGCCACTGGACGAGCGGATCACCCCATCCGCCGCCGGATTTGTGCATGCGGCCGAATTGGAAGCCGGTCTTTCGAATCAGGGCGATCTCGGACATCAGCAGGAAGTGGAAGAACCAGATCGAGAAGAGGATTTCCAGCTTCACGAAGTAACCGAAGCCGATCGTGTACGTATTGATGTGGGTGAGCAGGGGCGGGAAAATCCGGGCAAAGTAGAACAGGCCCCCGTTGGGACTCACGCTGATGCGGGGCCACGTGGGCTGGAAATACGAAATAATGTTCCAGCCGATAATGCCGAATGCGATCCAGAAGCCAATCCAGAAGAGGTGGCCCTTGAAGAGGTCCGGCCATTTGTTTTTGCCCGACGCGTCATGGATGTCGTCGATGGTTTCGAGAATGGGCGCTAGGAGGGGATAGTCCAGGCGTTCGTATTCAACCCACTGTTTTCGCAGGATCGCGGCGATGCAGGCGCAAACCGTGAACCCCGCCAGGATGAGCGTGAGCCACCAGAAGAGCGGGAGGTACCACACATTCCAGGGGATTTCCGCGCCCGGCGGCAGCCCTTCGTAGAGCAGGCTTGTCTGCCGGCTGGCGTTGGTCGGGAAGAGATAGTCCGGAAGGTGTGGCTGAATGTAGTCGATCCAGCCGTTTTCGGGCGTGCTCCGGTAATACGGAACGGCCATCAGGCCCAGCCAGATGCCGGTGAGCCCCCGGGCGGGGATCATCGCGGCGACAAGGCCCATTGCAATGATCGTCAGCATCTCCGACGGACCCAGGCTGGCCGATTCGGGCCTCCTGCGAAGTATCAGGTTGATCGTGAGGACGACAAGGAAGATGGCGAGAAAGGAGACGGGCAGGTGTGTGATATTGACCGCCGACGTATCCGCCGCGGTGCGTGAATAGGCGACCCAGCCGCTGGTGAGGGCCGATACAATGACGCCCATCCCCACCGAACGGAGCGTGATGCCCCGATCCTGGGGGTCGGCTGTCGATTCGAAGGGTGGCTCTTGGGGTTTTGGCAGTGCCATTTGGCGGGATTGTAGTTAAATTCAAGTAGGCCAGGTGGTGTACGGGCTTGCCTGTGGGGGCATAAAATAAATGGAACAGGGCGTTTAGTCAAGGAGCGAGGCAATGAAGTGGTGGGTCCTGTCCGGTCTGATCGCGTTCTGCGGGTCGGCCGGGGCGAGCGCCCGCGAGGGTTTCCTGGAAAATCCCGGCCTGCTCGCGGACTATAATGCGGAGCTTCGCGGCGGTGACGGGCGTCTGGACGTCGAGAGCATGATCGCACGCCTGACGCAACTCCGTGTGGATACCTATTTTTATCTCATATGGCACCGGGAGACGGACTGGGACGATCTCAAGCTGTTTCTGCCGGCGGCGCGGGAGGTGGGCATTGACGTCTGGGCCTATCTGGTGCCTCCGTCGGAGAGTCCGCCGATTTACGGAACGCGGTATTCGGAGCCCTTTCGCCTGGACTACCTGAGGTGGGCGGAGGAGATCGCGAGGCTGGGGCTGATCCATCCGAACCTCACGGCGTTCGTGATCGACGATTTTATGGCAAACGCAGCGTTTTATACCCCCGCGTACGTGAAGAACATGGTGGAGCGCGCGAGAACATTCAACCCCGGAATGCGATTCCTGCCACTGATGTATTATCCCGAAATCGATATACAGTTCGTGACGGACTACGGCCCTCTGATCGATGGCGCGGTGGCGGCCTATCCCGCGGATGCCGCGGTAATACAGCGGGCCTCGCGTTTCCTGAACGACCGGGTCGACGAGCCGGAGCGGTACCTGATCTCGTATCCATGGAATACGCGGTCCGTCGTCGGAACCTCCGCATCCATCCGCCGCCGGATGCGGGTGAGTCCGGGCGAACGCTATATCGTCCGGTTCTCGCAGCGTGACGACTATACAGGCCCGACCACAGGATATCATTTCAAGCAACTGCTCGTCGACGGACAGCTGGCCTGGGACGACGACGTGGGTGGCGGGAACCGGGAGTGGCGGGAGGAGGTGGTCGATGTCACGCCTTATGTGGCAGGAAAGACCGATGTCGAGGTCGTTTTAAGGGTCTATGACCGCAGTGCGGTATCCAATTTCGGCGTGGACGTGGAATTCTACGGGATCGAACTCGAAGGCCTGACTGGAGAGAGCGGCTGGTCGGTTGACACACGGGAACCCTGGCGGGTGACAACGCTACCGGCCTATCGGGGCGCCGGGCGATTCCGCCTGCCGCTGGTGGTTATGGTTGCGGCGAATCGGCCGCAGTTCGAGAAACGAAACGGGCCGCCGGTAACGCCGGCGCGGATTCAGGACAAGGTGCGGATGGCGGTCTCCCAGATGCGGAAGGGGTTTGCCGAGGGGGTGGTCACCTATGCCCTGATCAAACGCATTGAGGATCCGATATATCAGTTTATATGGCAGTTGTTCCTGCAGACGCGGGCGTCGGCCAGCGCGGATTTCGACAACAGCGAGAGCGTGGATTTCGCGGATTTTGTGATGTTCGCCGGGGCGTTCGGGCGAACAATCGGGCGGTTGGAATCGCCGTATGCCAGATACGATCTGGACATGGACGGTGTTGTCGGATTTGGCGATTTTATACTATTCGCGCGAGCGTTCGGTCACCAGGAATTGTGGGAGTCCGATGGGGTCTGGTGAACGCCTGCCTGGTCTTCATCGTGTGCAAATGATCAACGCGAGATTGACGAAGCGCGGGTCATTGAGCTTGTCGAAATGCTCGTGCTTCGCTACCCTTCGACAGGCTCAGGGAGCAAGCTCAGGGCGGGGCTCCGGGCCACAGGTTCGGAAAGCGGCTCAGGATCGTTGTCAGCGTGCGGGTTGGGATCCCGTTTGCGGCCGAATGACGTCTGTTTCATGCGTTGCTTGCGTTGCTTGCCGAAACGAACGCATATATTGTCAGGAGCAGTTAATAGTTGACACTTATCGCCCATGCTACAGAGGAGTATCACGTGATCCATAAGGTGCTCTGTGTGATAAATTGACCGGAAAATCACCCAGTCGACCACTTTTCCCATCAATCCGATACAGTAAGGTTTACATTCGATGCAGGACCGGGTATATTATTTCCCGAAATACGAATTCTGTCAGTCAATCCGAAACGCCCGTCTCCCGGGCGCCGCGGGGCCACCCACCGGAGGTCAGGTATGAAGCGACTCTTTTCGTTACCCTTGATTCTTTCCATGATATTTGCGGCCTGCGGCGGCGGCGGGGACACGGTTAGCGGTCCGACCGGCGGCACCGGCGGCGGTGGATCGGGTACCATTGCGGACGGCCCCAGCCGAAGCGCGCACGCGCGAAACCCCATGGCCGGCGGCAACTTTCTGGACGTGCTTTCATTTCCGTTCGACGCGATAACATCCGGCTGCGCCGGCGCCGACTGTATTCCAGCGCTGACCGATCCGGATTTCGTCAGCGTCGGCGCAGCGGGAGCGGGGTATCTTCGAGACCACGATATTGTCATGGGGATTGTGATTGATGGAGAGGCCAGGGCCTATCCGCACAATATTGGCTGGTGGCACGAGATTATTAATGATACGGCGGGCGACGAAAGCGTAATCGTGACACTCTGTCCCCTGACCGGCACGGGGATGGTGTTCGACGGCGCGGCCGACGATGGCGAACGGATACACGTGGGTGTGTCCGGCCTGTTGTTCAACAACAACCTGATTATGTACGACCGGCGGGACAGACAGTCGCTTTACCCGCAGATGATTTATAAGGGGATACAGGGCCCCCGATTGGGCGAGGAACTGGAACTGCTGCCGGTGACCGAGTGCACCTGGGAATACTGGAAACGGATCCATCCCGATACAAAGGTGATCGACGGAAACGGAACCCGTTACCCCATCAGCCAATACACCCAGTATCCATATTTTGACAACACCACGGGAGATGATTATCGGACGACGCATTCGTATATCAATTTTCCGAACATGAACACAGCCACGTCGGACCTGTTCGGCGCCAAGGACCTGGCGATGGGCGTCCGCTTCGGAGACATGGTGAAGGCCTATCCCTTTCAGGCTATGCACGACGAAGACGTCATCAACGACGTGATCGTCGACGGCGCCAATGAGCATCCCATCCTGGTCGTCCACTACAGGGATGCCCAGCTGGCCATTCCTTTCTCGCGGGAGATAAACGTGAATGGCCAGGCAACCACGCTCACGTTCGAGAGGGTGACTTCGACCCAGAGCGCGTATCCGTTCCTGCTGAAAGACAAAGAGACCGGAACAACCTGGAACCTGAAGGGAGAGGGCGTGGCCGGCACACACGAGGGTAAGAAGCTGACTCAGTTGCCCTCGCACTACGGGTTCTGGTTCGCTTGGGGCACGTTCTGGCAGAACCTGGGCATTCACTGAGTGAGGGATCGATCGTACTCCTATAAATAGGTGCGTTATTGGCGATAAAAAGCCCTCGGAGACATCCGGGGGCCTTTCGTTAACGCCGCTCGCGATACGTTTGCATTTGTGTCTGGATCTGTAATTTTGGTAAATTCATGCGATCTTTTTCGGCGCTGATTCGTTAAAATGGCAAACGTCGATTCGTATCCCGCGTGCCGGTGATTTGCGGCGCATTGAGGGCATCGCGGAAGGGATCTCAGATGTCTGATGAAAGGCCGACCCGTCATTCTGAGCGCAGTCGAAGAATCTCCCGTCTGTCCCATTTTACATGCGGGATTATCTGTGCGGAGCAACGTGTGACGGACGGATCGGCAACCTGGCGGCTTCCTCTGCATGACAGTGTGGCCGCTGTGTGACGGACGTGGAGTCGTGGAGCTTGGCGATCCGCTGACGTCTTGCTTATAAATTATCGAGTTCGACCAGGAGGTTTATGGAGATGCAGCGCGAGAGCAGACGATCCCGTATCCCGAGATGGTTAGGTGTCGCGGCTGGTATGTTGACGGCGTGGATGGTGGCGGGCCCGCCAACTGCCCCGGCGGATGCGCTTTCTCCGAGGGAGGTCGACGCGGTCTACATCCGCACAGTGAAGTCTGACCACCCCGATTCCATAAGGGTGGCGATCGGACAATTGGAAGGAGCCCTGAAAGCGTATCCCAACCCTGCCCTGCTGCGCGTGCGTCTTGGAATGCTCTATCTGAAGGCGAGGGATGCGCAACGGGCGAGGGCGCGTTTCGCAGACGCGCTGATTGAGGATTCCACGCTGGTGGCGGCGCGGTACGGCCTGGGACGGGTTTATCTCGAGTTGATGAATAATCCCAAACGGGCGGTGACGAACCTCAAACACGCCATTCGCATCGATTCCACCTATGTCGACGCCCATCAACTGATGGGACGGGCATATCTGAAAATGCGCAAGAAGAACGAGGTTTTGGCCTCGGTCCGGGAGGCGCTCCGTTACGACCCGGACCACGCGCCGTCGTACATGCTGCTGGCCGATTTTCATCTGTCCCGGGGGAATGCGCGGGAAGCCATCAGGTATTTTCAGGAGTTCCTCTCGCGCCACCCCGAAGATGAGGAATCCGCGTTCGACTTCGCGCTGCATCTTCTGGAGATCGGGCGGTACGACGAGGTGCTGCAACTGGCGGCGCTGATGGGTTCCCAGAGGGGGCTGCCTCTTGAGGCGCAGGTCCTGGCCGCCTGGGGAGATCACGAAGAGGCCCTCGAGGCGTTCGAGCGGTATGTTTCACTGCAGCCGGAGAAGGCACGGTCGGTATATCATGGCATATCCATTGTGGCCGCGCCGGAGGATGCCCGGGCCTTTCAGAACACGCCACCGAAGAAGCGGGAGACGTTCCTGAGGCGATTCTGGCTGAAGCGCGACCCGTTCCAGACGAGCGGCGGCGCGATGCGTCGGGTGGAGCACTACCGGCGTGTGTGGCGGGCAATGACCCTGTATGGTGAGATCAAGTGGCCCTTCGACGCCCGCGGCCGGGTGTTCGTCAGGTACGGAGAACCCGACTGGCAGTCAAGTAGGAAGCAAATCAACGCCCAGGTGCCGCTCAAGGTGCAGCGGGTACAGGAAAGACTGGCGTTTCAGCTTTATGGAAAGCACGGGCACGATATGAACTTCATTGGCCCGGTGTATCCCATTCGGTCGGACCGTTCGGCCGAACGCGCGCTTTCCCAGTCGGTCTGGGGGACCAGTCACAAGCCGTTGTCCGGCCCTGAGGAAATCGACGTGGGACTCACGTATTACAAGCCGGTCACCACAAGCATGGATTACTCGAAGGTGGGCTGGGAGGTCTGGATTTATGCGGATATCGCAAACGGCTTAGAGGTCGTGTTTACGGATGAATTGTACAGTGGTATCTACGATTTCGCTCCGGAACCGACACCCGACGGGTACGATCTGAACGAGCTCGCCATGCAACGCATGGGCCCCATGCGCAGCCTGATGTCGCGATTGCCCAACCTGGCGCCGGGCGCCCGGGTCGCGCGAATCTCGAAGGATATGCCCGAGCGATACGACATCTCCCATCTGGATCCCATGGAGTTCTATTACGAAGCCCTTACGTTCCGGGGGCGCAACGGAAAGGCGGACCTTCAACTGAATCTGGGACTGCCGCTGGACAACGTCCTGGTGGCCGGAGACCGCGACACAACGGTTACTCTGGACCGGCGCATCGCCCTGATCGAAAACCGGACGGAACAGGTGCGGAAGACACGGGATCGGCTGGACGTGCGGATATCGTCGGTCGGAAAAGGCACGGGGTTGTTGGCCGTGGACCGGGTCGACCTGACTGCGGCGCCCGGCACCTATCGGCTGGCGCTACAGATGTCCAGACTGAATACCAACCGGCTTCAGGCATATCACCAGGAGGTCGAGGTACCCGACTACGATGGCGGGCAGTTACTCCTGAGCGATTTGCAGGTGGCCTACCTCGTAAGCGAGGCCGGCCCGAATTCAGACCCCAGGTCGGTAAGGGGGGAATGGCAGATTTCCGCTGCGCCGTCCCGGGCGTTTCGTTCGGGCGATCCGGTTTTCGTCTACTTCGAAATCTACAATTTGACGCGGGATGCGTTCGGTAACACCCGTTACGAGGTCGGGTACGAGGTGCGCAGGGGGAAAAAGAAGCTGAAAACGCTGGCCCGGAAGGGGTCGGGCGAGATGGTATCGGTCAGCTACAAACAGGTGGGCGCCTCGCCTCACGAGTCCGACTACGTCGAGTTGGACCTGCGAAAGGGCAAATCCGGGCGCTACCGGGTTAAAATGACGGTGAAGGATCTCGTGAGCGGCCAGCAGACGGTTCGCGAGGGCCGGTTTCAGATCCTGGAGAAGTAAGGTCGGAGGTCCCCGGGCGCGGAGTGTCTCCGAAATCACGGACGGATTTCGGTTGGCCCGCAATCCGTCCGTTTTCGTGTGGTCCCCTTGAGAAAATCCGCCTGCGGCATCGCGCCGTGTTTTTCTCCGGCTACCGGCCGGATAGATCTGTAAAGGCTCAAATCTATTCGGGTGCCAACTTTGTGCCGGTTTCAATCGTCATTTTGAAGTCGACGCGGAAATCAGAGCAGATCATTTCACCCGCGGGCCAACAAAAAAAACTTGACAAATTTGTCTGGGCCAACTAAATTTCTATGGACTAAGGGGTAGTGTGCCATATATTAATCTCCAGCGTTCATCCGGTTTTTTTTTATGTCTTATTCATATTCTAGATGTCTGGTAAACGCCGGGGCGTAGTCGGCATGATTCTTTCATGTTGGATTACGTTTTTTTTGTAGTCTGTCCGTCAGACACCGTAACACCTGAATAGTTCCCGGATTTGGCACATGTCCCCCAACTGAAAGGCGGGCGGTAAAGGGCGATAAACCCCGAACTCGCTCTCGGTTTCGGATTTCCATCACGGTGACGGGCTGTTTGACATTGCTAACCGCTGACAACTGATCGCTGACAGCTTAAAAGAGAGGAGGTCGTCTATCGAGTTAAAAGGAGTCCGCTTCGCAAATTCCGTTCGTGGGACGAGGGGAAGGGCGGAGGGGAGTTTCCGCTTCATTCACTCTCAAGAGGGAGGTGAGTAGATGAAAGTTGTGCGTTTCGCTTTTCTGGCTGTATTTGCTCTGGTGGCAATGGGCTTGTCAGACAGCGCATTGGCCCAGGAAGGTAAATGGGCGGTCGGCGGGATCGCCGATTACAACATCCCGATGCTTCGGCTCGGCGAGCGCTGGGGCGCCACGGGCAAATACGGAGCAACGATAAGCTACGTATCGAGCCAGCGCACCGTTATTGAAATCGAGTACAACTACTCGAAGTTCACCAACGGGAAACCGGCATCCGATCTCTGGATGTACGCGATCGACCAACAGGAATACCAGCACCCGAACGGCAAGTCCGAAATCACGTGGAACAACCTGATCGTGAATGGTCTGCTTTTTGTCGGCGAGGAGAACGCCACGCACGGGTTCAAGGCCAGGGATTATCGGTATTATTTCCTGGTTGGCGGTGGTCTCTATCGTTACTTCTCGATTAACAGCAACCTGGTTTATTCCCGCCAGACAAACGATCCTATAGACTTGGGCTTTGTCATGGAGAAACAGATCGATCAGCGATATACCATCGGCGCCAATGCCGGCTTTGGTGTCGAGGGTTTCGTAACCGAGAACCTGGCCATCGACCTGCGCGCCCGCTATACCTTTGTGGTGGGCGAATTGCGCAATATGCTGTTCTACGGCCTGGAAAAAGTGCGCCCCATTCACATGGTCGACGTTGGCGCGCAGTTCAAGATGTACTTCTGGCGGTAATTTGCCGAAGTCGAGGTAACAACTCAACGAAGGAGGTATCACAATGAAGCGTAAGCTTCTGTTTTTAGGAGTCGCAGTTGCGGTCGCGGCCGTTTGTTTCGCCACGGCCGACCTGCAGGCGGGTGTCACCGGCAAGGTCAACGGCGTGGTGCGCGACCAGGCCGGCGAAGTCCTGCCCGGCGCCAACGTCGTGATCAAGGAACTGAATCTGGGTTCCACGGCGGATGCCGACGGATATTACGTCATCATCAATATTTCGCCGGGCGTCTACACGCTCTCGGCGTCGCTGATCGGTTACGAGACCGTGTCGCAGACCGGCGTTCAGATCAGCGTGGACCATACCACCACCATTAACTACAATCTGAAAGAGACCGCCCTGGAATTGGGCGAGTTGGTGGTGACGGCCGGCCGTCCCCTGGTGGAGCCGGATAAGACCACCAGTAAATACACGATTTCTCTCGAAGAAACCGAGCGGAACCTGGCGTCGGCCCGCCGGACCTCGGAGTTGCTCCAGTTGCAGCCGGGCGTGGCCGTTGACGGATCCAACCGGATTCGCGGCGCCTACGTCGACGCAGGCTGGTACGCCAGCGACGTGGCGTACGTGGTGGACGGCGTGCGGATGAACCACAACGACGGTCGTGGTCGCGGCGGCCGCTACCGCAGCGTGAACCGTGGCGCCATCCAGGAACTGTCCGTACTCACCGGGGTTACCCCCGCCGAATACGGCAATGCCCAGGGCGGTGTGGTTCAAATCATAACCAAAGAAGGCGGCGGTGAGCTGAATGGTTGGGGCGAATTCCGTTACGAACCCGCCGGCAAGAAGCACTGGGGCGAGAACGTGTACGATTCGCCGCAGCACCAGGACAAGGTGAATTGGGACGACCCGATTTGGGCCAATGAGAAGTACCCGGATCTCTCCGGCCAGATCAACGATCCCATTTTCGAGGAACTGGCAGGCGAACTGATTCACGTCCGTACGAATTACACGGAATGGGTCGGTTTCGGCGTTGAGGGCAACGTGTCCGGCCCTATCGGAGACAAGGCTTCGTTCCTGGTCACGGCCAAGCACGACCGTTATGCGGCCCCAACGCCGCGCGCGGAGCGGATCGGGTTCTACAATGACCGTGGGAGCTTCCAGGACGATCCGGGCAACATCAACGTTTCGGGAAGTATCACGATCAAGCCAACGGCCAACCTGAAGTTGAAAGTGGGCGGCATGTACCTGGGTTGGGACTGGTATTCGAACGGCAATCCGGACCTCTTCGGCGGGCGTCATGGCAGCGGCGGCGGCGCGATGAGGCGTGGGAGCGGCCGCGACCTGTTCCTGCCCGAGCAGTGGTCCGCCGCGGGACTGCACGACCTCAGAGAAGAACTGCAATACGCGGTGTTTACGCACACGCTGTCCCCGAGGACGTTCTACGAAGTCCGGCTTTCTCATTCCCGGTCAAAAATGGATACGGTCAGCGGCACGCACGACGTGACCCGGGAAGTCCACCGGGATCAGGCGGCGTGGTTCAACATCGGCCGCCAGGCCGCCCGATGGGGCCAGTCCGACCGGCAGCGCATCGGGGCCAAGGTCGATCTGTCGTCGCAGGTCACCAAGGGGAACTTCCTGAAGGCGGGGGTCGAGTACCAGACCAGCGCCCTCACAATGATATTCCGGTACGATACAACCCCGGCCGCCCGGAATCTGCGGCTGATCGTGGACGAAGGCCAGATCGGCGAGAAGGTGAAACCCTTCTTCCTTAACGCCTACCTCCAGGATAAAATGGAGTTCCAGGGGATGATCGTGAACCTGGGCGTCCGCCTCGACACGTTCAATCCGAACTCCCGCCAGCTGACCTTCGGCGCGTTTCGGGGGAGTTCCATGTTCCGCTATTACACCCGTGCTCGGGACTGGGCGTACCAGGAGGGTTCGCTCTGGACCACCGACGCGCCCTGGCACGTGAAGTTCAGCCCCCGAATCGGTGTGTCGCATCCGATCACGGAGCGTTCGCAGATGCGGTTCTCCACCGGCGTGTTCCTCCAGTGGGCCGACCTCTGGTATTATTTCGGTGAGGACTACTGGACGTCCGGCGATGCCGGCGACAGGGACGTCAACGAGAACGGGCGGATCGACGCCACGGAGCGCTTGAACAATTTCCGCACCACCTATTCCGGCCAGAACGGGCTGCATCTGCTGCAACCCGCCAAAACCACGGCCTTCGAGGTGGGGGCCGACTGGAACTTCGTGAGCGACTATACGGCCACGTTAACCGCGTATTACAAGAGCGAGGTGGACCACTTCACGCAATATCCGAACGAGACGTGGGTTGGCCCCCGGGACTTCGGGATCCCGTATTCGCGGACCCTGGATAACGGTGCCTACGGCGACACGCGCGGCCTCGAAATGTCCATCCGGAAGTCCTTCTCGCACAACTTCTCGTTCAACGTGTCGTACAACTACCAGTGGTCGCAGATCACCACGGGCAAACTTGGCAACGTGATCCGCAACGTGTACATGGACTCACTCACGGTGGTGCACCTGGCCACAACCAACGCGTTCACAGACAGAGGCGTTACCGTCCCCAATTTCTGGGTCTATTTCGACCCGCTTCCGGATGGCAGCGAGGCGCCGCGCAGGTTGACCGGCGACGACCTGGAAACATTCGCCCAAATGGGCCAGAATTTCCACGACGGCTCACAAAAGAAGGGCGGCCAGTTGGGTACGGGCGTGTGGGACGGCCTGCGGCCGGTCGACAGCCCCGCCCTGGCGGATTGCGGTGCGAACTGCTCGGTCAAGATCAACACGGGCAGCTATACCACGCTGTTCTTCCGCCCCAAAAGCGGCGACCGACGGAACTTCGGGAGTTTCTCGCTGCTGGCGTCTTTCCCCGATGATTTCGAGTTCGGCCACGCCTTTGCCGGCACCGTTCTGAAGAACCTGCGGCTGAATGTGACGTCCCGCATCCAGACGGGCGGGATCTTTAATTATAGCTCGCCTGAAGGCGGAAACGCGTACTACCGCGATCTGGCGTTGGATTCGCGCACCGACCTCGCCATTGAGAGAACCTTCAATGTCACCGGGCGGGTGCAACCTACACTGTTCGCCGACATCCGGAACGTCTTCAACCAGAAGGACCGTACCAGCCCCACTAATAGGAATTTATGGACGTACATCGGACTGGACGGCCCAACTCCGGACGACAAGAATTACCTTAACTACGGCGACAGCCGGGATCGTACGTACGCGCATACGCCGCGCCTTGCCCAGTTCGGGTTGCGCCTGAATTGGTAAGACAGTGGTGCGCCGGAAGGGCACATGCCCTTCCGGCGCACTTGCTCCGTGATGCTTTCGAATGGAGGCAGAAAAGGATATGAAACGTTTAAATTTCATCGCTAAGGGGTTGGTCCCCATCGGTTGCCTTGCACTGGGTGCGGTTGTATTTGAAGCGGCCCCGGCCGATGCGCAAGCCACTCCCGACAACATAGCAAGCAGGTACAACCTGCGATCATTGATTTCCAACAGTTACAACAACATAGGCGGAATGGGCGGCAACCAGGAATGGGGCCGCGGCAGCAGGCGCAACGCCTATCCCTGGAACGGCCAGGGCCCGGGTTCGTTCGGCGCGGTGCTGTCACAGTTCACGTCCAACCAGAAGTCGCAGATGTACAACGACTACAAGGTCTCGGGCGGCGAGGGCATCTGGATCCTGAACGCCGACGCGGGTACCGTAACGGTAACCGGGCCCCGGGAGAATCTGCAGATCGTCGAACACAACCAGGCCCTGCCCTACGATCCGGTGGGCAATCCGGAGGAAAGCTGGGGCCAGCCCAATCCGTTGAGGGAACTCGCGGAATCGGCGAACAGCGCGATCTCTCCGGGAGAACAGGGCGCCACGGGTGCCCTGTCCAATTACTGGCCCGGAGTCACGAACCTGGATCCGGGAAGTATTTACGGGAACGACTGGGATCCGGTAACAACCCCGCCCGCCCATATCGCCAATTATAATCTGGGTGCGCACAACCTGGTGGACGTGACCGTTCCCGAAGAGACCATCATTGCCCAGTGGGTGGACAAACAGAACGGTATCCTTGCCCAGAGGCGGGTGTACAGCTGGTCCAACCCGGATTTCGATGACTTCTACATTGTGGACCTCACCTTCACCAACATTGGGGACTTCGACGGCGACGGCGTCGGCGAGGCGCCGGGCCCCATCAACAACCTCTACATTGCGTTCAAGAACGTGGCCGCGATGACGGCCATGGGCATCCTCGAGGAGTTCGGCTGGAACTTCTACGCATCAAATGCCCGGGGGATGGACGACACCATGTGGTATACGGAGGCCGACGGCTATCCGAATGCCTACTCGCAGAACGGCGCGTTCGTAGGTGAGGATATGCGCGCGGTCATCCGCAGGGACTCCGACAACCCGTTTTCCTCGCACGACGATACCGGCGATCCGTTCTTCAAGGCGATTGTGCCTTCAAACTACAATATCCTGCAAACCGAAGGCCAGCCGAGAGCGCCAAGCACCTATTTCATGGCGCCCCTCGCCTACGCCGACGACGCGGGCAAATTCTCGTTCAACGAAGCCGACCGGGGCAAGTACGTGCAGCCCGGCGAAGCCCAACAACCGCGTTCGTTCCAGTGGTGGCTGGCGCGTTCGACGGGCGACTTCGACGACCCCACGTACACCACGCACACCGCCGCACAGTTGGCCAACACCATAACCACGTCAGGTTATCAGGGCAATGCGGACGAGGGAGACATTTCCACGCGCAAGGTGTTCCACGACATGACGGTGTACGGACCGTACAGCGTGGGCGCGGGAGAATCCGTGAAGATCGTGCTTGCCTGGGGAGCGGGGCACCCCTCGCTGCTGGCGCCGATTCCGGCCAACGAGCAGGATGTCGGCATTTTGAAGTGGGACCGTTCCGGCGATTCGCCCGAGAACAAGATCAGCAAGGTCAAGACCGACGGCGAAAAGGCCGCCCTGGAGAATCTGAAGTTGGCCCACTGGGTCTACGACAACAGCTACCAGGTGCCCGTGTCGCCCACAGAGGCGTATATTTCGGCCGATAATCTAACGTCTTCAACCAATGCCAAGCAGTTGATCCGGTGGGGGCGGGAGTCGGAGTCAGCTGTAAATCCCTATACGGGCGAACAGGACATATTGGGCTACCGGCTGTACAAGTCGAATTGGTTTTCCTGGGGCCCGTGGGAGTTGTACGACGTTATCGAGAACGGTTCCAGCGGATCGTCCAACAATCCGGCGGGCCTCGCCCGTGGCATCTGGGGCGTGAATGCCGACGGTGTCTATGAATATGAAGACCTGGAGACCGCGGCCGGCTTTTCGTACTTCTATTCGGCTCGCCCGTACGCCGGGGGGGTGGATTCCTATACCTGGGACAGCGGGATGACCATCGACGATATTCCGAGCCCACGCGTGCAGGCCAATATCCGCAGGGGTTATGAAAGCGGTTGGGGTCCGTCTACGGCCAGGACCTTCGACGGCGACAACCGCAAGCCGTTCCAGGCCCTGTTGTCCAGCCTTCCCGAAAAAGTGCTGATCGTGCCGAATCCGTATTACGTGGACGGAAAGCACCAATACCCCAACTCCCGCAACCTCCGCATCGTGGGCCTCACTAAGGATGCGGTAATTCATATTTACTCGGCCTCCGGCGACCGCGTGGAAACAACGGACCGGACCCCGCTCGCCAAGGGCGAGACCGAATTTCGTCAGATCACGTTCAATATCGCCGGCGAGGTCCAGACCGGTCTGTACTATTTCGTGGTCGTAGACGGAGGTGAGGTCCGAAGAGGCAGCTTCGTACTAATCAAGTAAGCGGGTTCAAAACTTAGGAGGTAATGACGTGAAAAGGAGTATGTTGGTCGTTGCGTCGGTCTTGGCCCTGTTGCTTGCCGCTTCACCGGCGTTGGCCGTGAAGTGGGGCGGGGTGACCGGCGAGTATGGTGTCAAGAAAGTCAACATATCGGGGATGCAGTTCCTGAAGATCGGGCAGGGCGCCCGCGCCGTTGCCATGGGTGATGCGTTTACGGCCGTGGCCGACGATATCAACGCGATCTTCTGGAACGGATCCGGCCTGGTGCACGTGGAACGTGTGGCTTATCAGTTGAACTGGACGCGCTTTATTTACGACACCCAGCTGTACTCGGCTGCCGCGGTGTGGAATACGCGTTCCGCGCGGGGCGAGGTGCTGGGCATTACGGTAGTGTCACACAACCCGAAGCCTTCCCCGGAGACCACGATCCATCAGCCCGGCGGAACCGGGCAGGACGTGGTTGCAAACGATCTTTCTGTCGGTCTGCTTTATGCGATCAAATTCACCGACAAATTTTCGTTCAGCGCCAAGGCGAATTACGTTTCTGAGCAACTATACACGGTGAAGACCTCGGGCTTCACGGTGGACGTGGGCAGCTTCTTCTACACGGGATTCAGAAGCCTTCGTATCGCGATGGCGTTCCGGAATTTCGGCCCCGACCGCAAGTCGGGTGACCGGGCGTACTTGATGCCGCTGGTCTACAATATCGGCGTTGCAGCGGAGATATACGGCGAGAAGGGCGATCCGTCCTACCTCACCGCGTCGGTAGAGAGCGCGTTTTTCGTGGACTTTGAGCAGCGCTGGCATTTCGGCGCCGAGTTGTGGCTGCAGAATGCACTCGCGTTGCGCGCGGGCTGGAAGTGGAACTATGACCTCGAGGGCATTGCCGTGGGCGCCGGCGTAAAGCAGACGTTCGGGGGTCGCACGATCACGGCCGACGTGGCGGTGTCGCTCTTGCAGAAGAACGACGGCGTGGACATGTTCGATCCACCGATCCGTGTTTCCATCGGCGGCACGTTCTAAGTCGCCTTTACAAAGCGGCGGAGTCGATTCAAAACTGATGTAGTCCGGCGCTTTGTCGGCGTTTGAACCGACGGGCGGCGACCGGGATTCCGAACCCGGACGCCGCCCGTTCATTTTGTAGACGTGGACGGCGGATAACGTCCCTGCAGGTGGAAAACGACCCGGGCTCCCCGTTCATATGTTGCTACCCTCGGCCCAGGTAGACAATGACGGCAGATATGGCGAAACGTACCCCCCAAAGGCGCAAGGATAATTCGGGAGCTCCCGGGCGTGGGAGTCTGAAGCCCATATATGCTTGGCCGGTTCTGGTGGGCATGGCGGCATTTGTGGTTTATGCCAACGCGCTGGGCAACGGGCTGGTTTACGACGACCATTTTCTGATCGAACGAAGTTGGCTTGTCGAACGACTGGATTTCAGGAGCGTTTTCACGACCCATTACTGGGCGGGTTACCCCGGAAATGAAACCGGGCATTACCGGCCGTTGCCCGTGCTTTCGTTTCTGCTGGACGCGCTGGGAGGCATTCGCCCGTTCCGGTATCATTTGACCAACGTGCTTCTGCACGTGTGTTGCAGCCTGCTGGCGTGGGGGCTGTGCAGGCGCGTGGGGCTGAGCCGATTCGCCGCGGGAATTGCGGGCGTGTTATTTGCCGTGCATCCGATCCATGCGGAAGTGGCGGCGGGCGTGACCTTCGGCCGATCCGACCTGCTGGCCGGCGTCTTCTTACTCGCCGGCATGTTGTCATATACGCATAGTTCGCGTTCCCGGGTGGCCTATGCGCTCGCGCTTGTCGCCTTTTTCTGCGGACTGATGAGCAAGGAGAGTACGCTCGCACTGTTTGGCCTGGTTGTGATATATGACGTCGCCGCTGGGATGGGTGCTGCGGAGGCCGGGACGCTTTTGGACAAAGAGGGGGCAAAAGAAGGCCGCAGGGGACGGTTGGTTGCGCGTTTGCCCTGTTCGGCCGCCCCCTTGGGAAAGGGGATTTTGCACGGCATACTGTGCGTTGGGCGGGCAAGATGGCTATGGTGGATGGGCTTTGTGGGTATGTTCGGACTCTGTCTGGCCGTGCGCAACGCCGCGGCGGGGCTGGGCTTCTCACCGGGTGGGATGACTGAGTTGGTGAATCCGCTCTACGGTACCTCGCTTGAAACGCGGGCCCTGACAGCCGGGAAGATTCTCTGGCACTATGTAACGCTCCTGGTGTTTCCGTGGCGGCTCTCCGTGGATTACTCGTACAATGCGATTCCTGTTTCGGTTTCGCTTCTGGAATTCTCGGTAATCGCGGGTGTCGTGTTGGGTCTCGGTGGGCTGTTGCTTTGGGTACGATCGCTGGGAAAATGGCCGCGGCTGTTTTTTTTCGGGGCGCTTTTTTGGGTGCCCTATCTGGGGGTGTCGCAGACTCTGGTCCTGCTGAATTCAATGGTCCAGGAGCGGTTTCTCTACATTCCGGTGCTGGGTGTGTTCGCGCTGGCCGGGATTGGGGCCGAACGGTTGTTCAGGAGGTATGGGTTCAGTGTGATTGTCTCGATGGGTCTGATCATGTTCGGGTATGCCGCGCGTACGGTCGTGCGAAATCGAGATTGGAAGGATGATTTCAGCCTGTATGCCAGCGCGGCGCGTTCGTATCCCAATAGTGCGAAGATGCATCAGGCCGTGGGACAGGTGCTTGCCGAGCGGGGCCTGATGGACCGGGCAGTTCTTGCTTTTCGACGGGCCCTGTCTATCAGGGAAGAAGCCATGACCTATAACAACCTGGGCAATGCCTACGGGATGAAGGGGACTTTTGAGCAGGCGGCTGCGGCATATCGGAAAGCCGTGGATCTGGATCCGCTATATGCGGAAGCCTGGATGAACCTGGGCGTAACTGCCATGCGGGCGGGCGAAACGCGGATGGCCGCCAAAGGATTCAAACAGGCGGCGGTCCTGCTGCCGGAGGATAAGGAGGCCCACTTCAATCTCGGCGTTGCGCTGGAGAAAACGGGGCGGCCGGAAGGGGCGGCACAGGCATATCGCCGTTCGGCGGCGCTGGGCGATGCGAGAGCGTATTTCAACCTGGGTAAGGTGTTGGAAAGCCAGGGCATGCCCGCGGACGCGGTCGCGGCCTACGAGGCGTTTCTGAATCAATGGCAGGGCGATCCGCAGGTCTCAAAGGAAGCCCGGCGCCGGATTCGAGCCCTGGCGCCGAGATAGGGCCGCGGCCGAAAGCATAGTTCGGTTCAACCCGTTGAAAAACGTCAGATTCAAACCTATGGACGCAATCGGAATGGCGTCGAATCAACGCGTCACGACCAAAATCAACTTTGATTTTTCTTCCATGTTTCTTATTCTATAATGACGGTCGCTAAAATTCGCTGGTTCTCGATACACACAAATCCCCGATCTTTCGGGGAGGAGCCGCTCGTGCCGGGTTCACGAGACATGCCCTTCGGTTCACTTGCCTTTTTTCTTGTCTTCGCCTGCTGGTTGCTGGCAGGGATCGGGCTTTCGGTTCCAGCAGAGTCCAATAGCCAACGGATCTGGACCGCTTGCTACGAAAACGGGCAGGCAGCCCTGACCGAAGTCTGGTCCGTGGACGCACAGGGAACGGAACACAGGCTGGGCGCCTTTCCGGGTCGACCGGGACAACTGGGCATGTCCGCGGACGGACGGAGGATATTCTACAAGGATCGCCCGTTGCGGGAATATCGCCTTTCCGGGTTGGGGCAGGCGGCGGTGCCTATGGTGGAGGGCCAGGTGTGGGAGGTGATGGTAAACGGCACGGTTGTGCGGCGTCCGGGGGAAGTTGAACTCGGACGCCTCGACGTGGAGTGGGAGTCTGCTCAAAACGGGGGTCCGCGGAGCGGGCCCAACCGTTCCCTCGCGGGCGTTGAAAAGGCGTTGATGTCGGTGAAATTGGCCTACGGGGCGCTGCATCAGTGGGAATTTCGCCACGCGCAGCATCTCTATCGAAGTGCGGCCCAGCAGTTTGAGGCGCTGGCGCGGGATGACCTCCTCTATTCGAAGCCGGCGATGGCATACGCAAAGCTCTTGGCGGGCAGGTCGCGGATGGCCGGTGCGGCGGGCGCCCGATGGGTTTGCAGGGAGAACCTGTCCGCGATCGGGAATATGATACTTGAATACCGCCCACTCAACAACGGCAGCCCGCCCGTGAACCTGGAGGTGTTGAAGGCTTCGGCGCGTGCAGGGGGGCTGGACGATGCGGAGGAGCGGATTCTTGAACGGTTGTTCAGATCGCCCGGAGATCGGAAGAAAAGCCTAATCAGTTATTTTTATCGGCCCGCCGCCGCAGACGGCGAGGCGATGGTGATCAGCCCTTATCATCGCGGTCGGCTGCTGGAACTGATTCGGCGTGGGGACGGGTTCGAGGTGATGGACAGGTTGGTGGGAACGGCGCAGGTCGATTCGTTGCTGGACGTGGGCCGACGGGTGCTGGCGAAGGACGCGCCGGCCTCGGTGCCCGTGCTGCAGGTGGTCACGCTGATGGCGCCTAAGTCCGCGCGCGGGCATTGTCAGTTGGGCTATGCGTATCTGAAGTCCAAAGATCCGGACGCCGCGCTGCTTTCGTTCGAACGCGCGGTTCGGCTGGACCACAGGATGGCTGAAGCATACAACGGGCTCGGGCAGGTATTCGAAAGGCGTCCGAAAGCGCGGTATGACGCGATCCGATACTATACGAAGGCGCTGCAGTACAACCGGGATTACCTGGAAGCGCGTTTCAATATAGCCAGGCTTCGGCACAGCCTGCAAGAGCACGACGCGAAATACGACGTGGAGAAGGTCATTGATATCGATCCGACGTTTGCGCCCGCCTATCTGCTCTTGGGGGAGTGGTACGAGGTCCAGGAGGAGGATTTCGAACGGGCGGCCCTCCTCTACGCGCGATACATGACGTTGAAGCCGGAAGATCCTGAGGGGAGGAAGCGGCTGGCCGGTGTGTACCTGAGGTCGCGAAATTATGAGCGGATCGTGACCTTGCTTACGGATTATGTTCGGGAGCATCCCGATGACACCGGGGTCCTGGCCGTGCTGGCACAGGCCTGCGTCCAGTTGGGACGGCTCGAGTGGGCGGACAGATATTTCAGCGAGTACCTGCAGGCGGCCACAGGGGAGGAGGGGGCGCTGTATCACGATCCGGTCCTTCTGATGTCTCCGGAGGAACGCAAACTGTATGAGCAGGCCGATCGCTCGGCTCGCGTCGAACGGGTCAAACGGTTCTGGACGGCACACGACCCGGACCTGACCACGTCGATTAACGAGCGCCAGTTGGAGCACTACAGACGGGTCTGGTACGCGCTGGGGGCTTTTTCGAAGGGCAGACAGCCATGGGACCGGCGGGGTGAGGTGTACATCCGGTTTGGCGAGCCCGATTACCGGTCTCAGTCCAATATGAAGAACTACAACCAGAGCCTGAAGGTGCAGCGTGTGCGGGAGCGCATTGCCCGGCAGATGTACGGGTCGGCGGCGTTGCAGATGAGTTTCATGGGCGGCCCGGTGTACGCGGTGCGCAGCCTGAAGTCGAATCTCAGCGGTGGCACGAACCTGGGCGACGGGTTCGCCGGGGACCGCCAGGTGGAGGATCTCACCTCCGTCGCCCAACGTGACGACAGAAACGCTCGGGAAACAGCCGGGGGTGAGACCCAGCGCCAGAGCATTACTTTCAGTTCGGGCATTACCGCGAACAATGAGGTGACGGGTGAGTCCCTGGAGTTGCTCCGGTTCGAAGGTGTACAGATGCAGGGCGGCGCTATGGGCCTGGGTAACGCCGTCAACGACTTTGCATACAAGGCCGTAACCTCTCAGGACGATGCCTCGATGGTTCCCTGGGAGGTCTGGGTTTATACCGATGTGAATGGCGGAATCGAAATAACGTTTACAGACGAACATATGCGGGGCGAGTTCGACTATGCGCCGCCGCCGATGGACGTGCGCATTCCCATGCAGCAACTGACCCGGTTCAACCAGTTCAATCCACGGTCCGTGGCTGAACAGGCCGCCCTGGTTACGCCGGACTATTACAAGCCGCCGGAGAATAAGTCGCCGCTGGAGTTCTATTTCGATCTGGCCAACTTCCGCCAGGATGAGGGGGGCCAGCGGTCGTTCGTGGAGGTCTACTTCGGTGCGCCCTACAATCTCGGCAAATACCTTGAGGATCGGGACGAAACCGAAATGTTTCTGGAGCGTTCCGTGGCGTTGAACAATTCGCGCAACGGGTCGGTTTATCGCCGGCAGGGCAATCTCGAATTCCGCGGCGGCGGCGATTTAACCGGGGCGCGTGGTGGCTTTGTACCCGACCTGGTCCGGCTGGACGTGCCCCCTGGCACCTACCGGATGGAGGTGCAAATCAAGGACAGACTGTCCGGTAGGCAGGGTCGGTACCGGCAGGAGGTTGTGATTGACAATTACGAGAGGGCTTTTCTGCAGTTGAGCGAGTTGCAAATGGCGTATTCGATTGCCGAATCGAACGACTTGGATAAGTTTAAGAAGGGCGGCCTTCGGGTCATTCCCATCCCGACACGCACGTTTGGAAGGAACCAGGGCGTATTTGTCTATTATGAAATTTACCGCCTCAGGCAGGACGAATTCGGGCAGACCCGTTACAAGGTGGAATATACGATTCAGCCCAAGGGAGTACAGGGGCGTACGGCAAGCGGGGTGGTCTCGCAGTTGGTGCGCGTACTGACGGGCAGAAAACAGGAGCTTGCAGTGGGATACGAGCAGCTTGGAAACTCGGAGTCGGAAGAGGTGTACATGGAACTGGATCTGAAATCCACCAAGCCCGGACAGTATATTTTGGAAATTGAGGTGACCGATCTGAACAGCGGTCTGACATCGAACCGACAGACGGGATTCTACGTTCAGTGAGCAAGCCCGTCCCCCCACCCATCTCCCCGCCGGTGAGACGTAAGAAGCAAGACGGAAGAGGTCCCGGCACCCCACCACAATCGTTTTCTTCATGTCTTACGTCTCACGTTGAAGGGATCTCACACGCCTGACCATCGGCCTTCCTGTCATTCTGAGCGGAGTCGAAGAATCTCCCGCCGGTTCGGCTGAACGTGGTGTCGTGCTGTGCGGCAGGCGGCGTTGTGGTTCGGACACTCTCACATCATCCGATGCCGCAGTAGATGCTTCGTCAGCCTGGGGGCTTCCTCAGCATGACAGTGGGAAGCGACGTGTTCGACTATCGGCCAACACGTCATTCTGAGCGGAGTCGAAGAATCTCCCGCCGGTTCGATTGTCCTTAAGGCAGAAACGCAGTAAACACATTTGCGCGGAGACATCGTCGACCATTTGGCTTCCTCAGCATGACAGTGGGACGTTTACCGATGAAGCGATCGGGGAGTTGTGCACGGACGAGTCGCTTGAGAGCATGTGAACAGGAGGCAGGTATGTGCGGGCGTGTCGCGCCTTTTGATCGGGACGAACTGGTTGAGAGGTTCGCCGGTTATGACCGGTCACACAATCAGGGCAAGGGAAGTTCCGACGAACCGGACTCCGGGGTTCTGGGGTGGGGCGAGAGTGGGTTTCTCGACGCATACGTGAAGCTTTACGAAGCAACCGCTGATCCGGCGTGGTTGGACAAGATGGTGGACCATTTCGATCGGATGATGGGTACCCGGCAGGACCACTTTGCCGATAGTTACGCCACCTGGGTCACGCCGGTCTATTCGGTGGCGCTGGTGAGAACAGGGTCGATGCACAACCGGGGTACGGCCCGCATCGCGCCTGAAGAGGAACGGGTTTGGGTGATCCGGGGCGGTGATATGGCTCGGGATACCGTTCGCGTTGTGGAAATTCTCCCTGGACGGCGGTACGCCGTCCAGGAGTATGGAACAAGAAAGGTTTTGGCGGGAGGCCGGTTCCGACCCGGCGCGACCCTGAACGGTTTTGCGCCGTTTAAGATAAGCATCGAGGGGACAGCGCGCGCTGGAGACCGGTTCTGGGTGCAGGTTTTCGCCGGTGAGCCGCTGGAGTATATCGTCCACCAGGGAATGTTCCTGCATCCGGTGAGCCGCTTTATCGAGCACGCCTTCCGGAATGCGGAGTTGAAGGTGAAATTCGGGGACAAAGCCCGAACCTATCTCCGATTTATCGGAACGCAGATTGCCGATAAGCACGAGCGTGACTGGGTGGATTCATCCCCGGCGTCCGGCGGATATCGGTTTTCTCCGTGGATGACGGAACGGTTTCCGAACCGGATCATGCCGCACAATCAATACCTGGCGTTGGGGCGCGCATATCTGGCGCTGCAAAACGTGTCGCGGAAGCCGCTGTTTGCGGACCGGGCGCAGCGGATGGCGAAGAATTTCAAAAGGCATCTATGGAAAACAGGTCGGGCGTATACCTGGTACTACTGGGACTGGATCGAGGCCGGCGCACCCGGGCACAGCGCCATTGAAGATACCAGTCACGGGCGGATCGATATCGGATTTGCAATCGATGCCTGCCGGCGCGGCGTGGTGTTCAACAACGCCGATATGAAGCGTTTCGCGCATACCCTGCTGGATCAGATGTGGAACGGGTCGGTGGATGATCCGGTGATCGGCGGCCGGGTGGACCGGAAGGAAGACGACAGTACGCCCTGCGCGGACTGGATCGATCTGTGCCAGTGGCATCCGCAGGTCTGGGATGTCCTCTGGGCGGTATTCTGTAAAGCCGGACAACCCGTACAGATGATCCCATCCATTCTCCAGGGTTGGGGGCGGCTGCAGGAGGGCGATTTGAGGTAAGACGTGAGACGCGAGACGTAGTGGTCGTGTTTCTTTTATGCGCCGGAAAAGAGGAAATTTGATATGATGAGAGTGTTGTCTGTTTTTGTTGCAGTACAGTTGTTGACCGGCGGATGGGCGGGCGACGCGGGAGCGCAGCAGAAGCCGGTTTATTTCATTAGCGCAGGAGTCGCCGCGCCCGCATCCATTTCTCTTTCGGAATTCTGGTATCCCGGTATCGGCGTGGGCGCTGGCGTGGAGTATTTCATTCACCCCAGCCTGGCCGTTCAGGGAAGGTTCAGTTACGCCCGATTCGCATTTAATGAGGGCAAATTCAAGGCGGAAAACGATGCGCTCGAGGTGGTAACCGGCACCAGCGGCGGGGGAAAAAACCTGTTTGGCGCTTTTGGCAGCCTGAAGTACACGAAAACAATCGATTCGGACGATCTGGACGTAAGGGCGGTGCCATACGTGGTCGGCGGCGTGGGCATACTGTCCTATTTCGAAGCCGATATTGAGGTGGTTGAGATCGGCAACGATACCTTCCATGTTGCCGGGCAATCCGGAACCGGGTTTGCGGTAAACGCGGGCGCCGGGATCGACATCCGGCTGACAGACCGCACGCATCTCTTTGTCGAAGGGCGGTTTGAGGTCGGATTTACCTCAGGAGAGCGGGGAAGCACGCAGCTTTTCCCCGTTCGAGTCGGGATTTCTTTCGAATAAGATTTCGGCGGCGGGGGCCGGGTTCATGGATCGCAACCGGCATCTGCCTCGGCGGCCTGCCGGAATAGAAACGTGGAGAACGTCTTGAAACGGCCGGAAGGACCGAAAAAGACCGGATGGCCCGTGGACGTGTCGGCCCTGCTGGCGTTGCTGGCGGGGCTGCTAATTGTATTTCAGTATGTGACGCTGGATAAATTCGGGATTCTTCGTCCGGGCATACGGTATCAAAGTCTTCGGGGTTTTCTCTCAGTTGCCCGGAGGTTCGTCGCGGTCGATGCGTTCGATGTATCACTATCGCTGCTGATTCTTGCGGTGGTAGTGTCTCTGATCTTTTTGGAGTGGCGCGGGCGGCGGCTGTCGGCGTTTTTCGAGCAAATTTTCGCAAGTGAAAAGCGAACGGTCGTGTTCCTTGTTCTGGGGAGCCTGATTCTGGTTCGCTTTTATTTTTCCGGAGGGGCGTTTGCGCATGGCGCCGACACGTATTTGCACGTTGCCTACGCCTGGTTGGCGGCAACGTCAATGGCGCAGGGCGAGATCCCGATCTGGACGCATTACTTCTGAAATGGCACGCCATACCTGCAGTTTTACGGCTTCCTGTTCTACTACCTTGTCGGTCTGGTGAATCTTGCGTTCCAGGCCCCGTTCTGGTCGACCAAGTTGGTGCTTGGTGCGGCCCATGCGCTATCCGGGCTTGGCGCATATCTCTTTGTGCGGCGTCTGACCGGCTCCCGGCAGGCCGGATTCGCAGCGGGGCTTGCCTATGTGTTGGGTTTCTGGCACACGCAGCAGGTCCTCATTATGGGCAGGCTGCCGCTGTCCCTGTTTTATGCTCTGCTGCCATTGCCGTTTTACTTCTGGGAGGGGCTTCGGAAAAATTCGAATCCCCTTTCCCAGGCCATCGGCGGCGGCGCGTTTCTCGGTGCTTACCTGACCGTTCCCATGGTCGTGGAACGGGGATTGACCGGGCTTCACGCCGGATTCTATATGTCTGATTTTCCGGTGCCGACCTGGCGGCATTTGCTGTTTTGGTCGAACCACCGGTTCCGGCTTTTTCAGGCACAGGACCACTGGTACGGCGGATATCTCGGGGCGAGTCTTGTCGCGATCGCGGTGTGGGGACTCGTACGGACTGTCCGCACGGAACGGGCCGAAGCGCGCGCAGCGGGATTTCCCGTCGGCCTTTGCCTGATCGGGTCGCTGCTGCTGGTATTTGGTTACCGATGGCCGGTGCTGAAGACCCTCGGTGTGGTGCAGGCGATGAACGCGTCTCGCTACCTGCTGTTTGTGGTGTTCTTTGTCGCGGTGCTGGTGGGGTTGTTTACGGCCGCGCGCGCCGCGGGGCGGAACGCCCCGTCGGGGTCTTCGTGGTGATCCTTGTGGTCGTTCTGGAAGACCTGGGCCCAACGACCTTTCAACAGCCGTACCGGTCTCGTGGTGTGGAGTCCACAATCGGCCCGCGCGCATTGCAGGGTCTGCGGCGGGATCCGAACGCCTGGCCGATCGCGAAGCCGCTTCCCTTACAGCATCATCCCGTCTACAAGCGGCTCCGGGAGGAGCTTGACGCGTATGCCGACGGGCAGCTTCCGGGATATCGGCTGTTTCATACAACCAATAAAATCTATTACCACTTCATCATTCCCTGGTTGGCCCTGCATACGGGCCTGTCGACACCTCTGGATACCTAGACAACACTTACGCAGTACCCGCTGTCGGTACCGGCCTTTGTCCGGCGTTTCCAGGATGTGCTTCATCTGTCGTTGCAGCGTCTGGAAGGCGGGGCCGGCCTGAACGAAATGCCTGGATTCGACATGATCCGCGTCGGGCTCTTCCTGATGAACACCCGCCACCTGCTGTATTCCGACTCGGAACAGGACCGGATCTTTCGGAATTTCCTGAAGCCAGTCCCCATTGTGGTAGTCGAGCCGGGATGGCCCTATCCGGTACGGGAACTGCAGGGCCGCGCCCGTTCCGGGTTGGACGTAGATGAACGGGAAGCGCGCCGGATGCAGAGCCGCGCACTGAGCGATTATTTGAAGTTGCTGCAGGCCATGGACGTTGATTTACAGAACCGTACGTGCAAGCAGATTCTACTGGCGGACGAACACGGGAGGGAAGGGGCACGTCGCCGCGGGTGAAGGTTTTGGCGCACCGGGTGTGGAACCAGCGGGTCGAACTGGTCGTGCAGGCCAGTGCTACCTGTTTTGCGCGGCTCGCTTATACGGCCTATCCCTACCAGCGGGTTACCGTGAATGGACGATGCACGGCCGTACACGACCCGGTCACTTTGTGGCGCTAAAGCTCGGTCCGGGCGAGAGCCGGATCGTACTGGAGCCGGCGCTCTCGCCGGGTTCTACCTCCTGATCGCCGATGGTGTTGCTACTTGCCGGAACGGGTATGGTCAGGTAGGATCGTGCGCCGGGCTTCGCCGGGCGCGCCGGGCGGATCCGATGGCGTCTGAGTCGGTCCGCAGATTCTGAATTGAGAACGGACGGTTCGACGCAATGTAGATCAAGCCTGTAAGCCAATCATTGTGGTGGGGTTCTTTCTCGGCCTGCATGTTCTGTTCGCTTACTGGCAGCCCGTGTCTGTATGGGGCGCGGATTTCTTGCGGTTCCATGACGTCCTGGCCGCGGGTGATATTCGTCCTGTTGAGTGTGGCGTTGCTGTTTTTGGCCGCTCGGCAGCGCCTGGGGTTGTGGACGTCGGAGCTGGCCGGGTTATGCGACCGCGGCGGTCTCTTCCGGCGATCCGTTATTTCATGGTTTTTGCTTCTGTTCGGCGGCCTTGTGGTCTTCTGGGGCATGCGTTCCGCTGTGCATCTGCTCGGCGACGGGATCATGCTGATGCGTGAATTGGATGATTTCTGGTCTGAAATCCCCAGAACGGATCGCGCGCCGCTGACGTTCTGGATCATCCGGGGGTTCCACGGGCTGGAGCGGCGGTCTGGGATTCCGCCGAGACCACGTATCGGATATACAGTTGTGTGTCCGGAATCCTGTATCGTGGTTGTTGTCAGGTATGCCGCCCGGTTCCTGGGAAAGGACGCACTGGAGCGTTTTCTGATTCTGGCCCTGTTGCTGGGGGCCGGGTTCATGCAGCTTTTTTTCGCGTATGTCGAAAATTATGCGATACTGTTCCCGATCATGCTGCTTTACCTGCTCCTGGGCATACGGGCGCTCCAAGGCAGAGTGACGCTCTGGGCGCCCGCGGCGTTGCTCGGCATTATGATGGCACTCCACATTGCGATGATGACGCTTGCACCTTCCCTGGTGGCGCTGGCGTTACTCAAAGGCCGGGCCGATGGAATGTCCGGATCACGGACGCCAGGCCGGTCGGCCGCGAAAGCAGCGCTCGCCTTGCTGGTATGCGGGGCCGTTTTTTTCGGCGCGCTCCTGCTGATTCAGTTCGATCTGATCGCGTATTTACAAAAACGACAGGGATTTTATATCCTGAATCTGTTTGCCGAACCCGGTCCCAAACAACACTACCGGTTGTTTTCAATCGGCAAACTGGTGGATTTCACGAATCAATATTTCCTCGTTGCGCCTTCTTCGTTGCTGGTTCTGATTCTTTGCCGGAGGAGGCGTTCGTTTCGGGGATCCGGTCGACAGTTTGTTCTGGTTGCCGCACTGTTTCCGGTTCTGTTTACCGTTGTGGCCAACCCTGAACTCGGTGCTTTCAGGGATTGGGATGTGTTTGCTTTCGCCGCTTTGCCTCTTACGCTCTGGACGGCGCTTACGGTAGTCCGTGAGCATCGGGACCGATATACTTCGGCGAATACCGGCGGTTTGATCTGCGCGGCCGCAGCCCTGCACGCATTGTTCTGGATCGGCGTTAACGCGGACGTGCCGTCCGCCGAAGCGCGTTTTACGAGCCACCTGGAAGGGAGAAACCTGTCGGCGCACGCCCGGTCGCACGGATGGGAGACGCTTGGGGTCTACCACAGGGATCAAGGCAGGCGCGTCCAGGCGATCCGGGCATACGAGAAGGTTGTTGTAGTCGATCCGGAGTTTGCGGGCGGTTATTACAATCTCGGCAATCTGTATTATGACATGAAGAGGTTTGATCGAGCGGCGGCATACTTTCAGAAGGTGATTGCACTGAAGCCGGATTTCGTGGAGGCCTATTACAACCTCGGCAACTTATATTACGATACCGGGAAGTACGAAAGGGCAATGACGAATTTCGAAAAGGTGATTGCGCTGAAGCCGGAGTTCGTGGAAGCCCACTTCCAGATGGGCAACGCCTGCTACGGCCTGAGGGAATACGATCGGGCGGCTGTGCATTTTGAAACGGCGATCGGATTGAAGCCGAAGTTCGTGGCGGCCTATTACAACGTCGGCGATCTGCATTATAGAACAGGACGGCTCGACTCTGCCGTCAGAGCCTATCGGAAAGCCATTGCATTGAAACCGGGTTATGCCAGGGCGCATTCCAATCTTGGAAACGCGTACCACGGACTGGGGAACTATGAACAGGCCATTTCCGCCTATGAGAAAGCCGTGGCCCTGGAACCCGGCTACGCCGAGGCGTATTACAACCTGGGTGTTGTCTATCACACGTTAGGGGACGTCCGGAAAACCCGTACCTACTTCAGAAAAGTACTGGACCTGGCGCCCCGGCATCCACAGGCGCCGGCGTTGAGGTCCTGGCTGGCCCTGAATCCGGGGTGAGGCCTCCCGCGGCAGCAATGACGCCCTCGTGGCTGCCCCCTGTATTATTTAACACCCAACCATCCTGTTTCAACTTCCGATTGAACTCCGCGCTCGTTATAGTGTGTAATACACACACTCCTGTGTTGGGTGTCAACGCTCCACACGGAAATGGACTTGCGACGGCACAGGATCTGGCAACCCGGATGGACCTGTGGACAAACCTATCGAAGCGCGTTGATTCAGTGCGTGGCAGGTACCGTAATGCTGTGCGGCATGAAGGGCAGTCAATCGATCTGCAGCGGGACGGAATCTGCGCCTTCGAACCGTACGTTGGATGAATTTCCCACATTCCAGCCTTTCTGTCCACCTCACGGTTTTGTATTTGACAGAGGCGGCTTTGTTTTGTACGGTTTTGTTGATGCGGAGGGAATTGTCATTTCAGAAGGGTAACGATGAAACTGGATGCTCAAATAACTCGATTCGAGGAAGATGGATATCTCGTGGTGAGGGCGTTGCTTTCCGCCGAAGAGGTGGCCGCGTGCGAGCGGGAGATCGAACGGCTGCATCGGCTGGCGGTCGAACTGGATGACCGGGGCGATCCCTCGGCAGGCCGCTTTCAACTCGAGCCCTTTGCAGGAAACGCGACCCGGAAAGGACTGCCGGTATTACGCAAGATTGAGCAAACGCGAGACTTTTCCGAGGTCTTCAGGAATCTGGCCGCGCATCCCGGGCTCATTCGGCTCTGCGGGTCGCTTCTTGGCCCGGATTTGCTCCTGTTTCGCAGCACGCTGATGCTGAAGCCGGCCTACCACGGGTCGTCGCACGGGTTGCACCAGGATTCGGCATACTGGCCGATGCAGCCCCCGACGCTGGTAACGGTAAGCATCGCATTAACCGATTCAAGCCCCGAAAACGGCTGTATCCAGGTGCTGCCCGGAAGCCACACGTGGAGGGTTGCAGTCCTGGGGACGTATCGCCCGTCGCCAGGACGAGGCGCTAACGGAGCGGGACGACGTGGATCTTTCCGATAGAATCGACGTACCCCTGGCCGCGGGCGATGCCGTACTGTTTCACTCATTGACGGTTCACGGGTCCGGCCCGAATCCGTCTCCGCACCCGCGCCACACCGCGCTCTATGCCTATTTCCCGCCTTCGGTTCGTTATGTGCCGGGCGAAAAGGGTCCTTCAGAGATGACGTTTCCGGTGGTTGCCGGTCTGGACGGGAAAGACGTACAGACACTGACTGCGGACTCGTAACTTCAGAGGGTGGACTCGTGGGACTTCGACGCGATAGGAGAGTGGTCCCATTTTCCGGTGTCCTTAAACCGTGGAGCAACTATGGATAAGGAACTGCATATCAGGCCCAGGCATTACCGGTGGCACGTGGACCCTGGCGTGTCCTGGGAGGAGAAGAACACGGATTACGCCTATCTGGATTGGCGCGTTCCGCTGTCGCGAGCCGCGCTCGTGCTGGTGGACGTGTGGGACGGACACTACCTTAAGGAGACGGCAGAGCGGACGGATGCGATTGTCGAAGGGCGTATCGTGCCTCTGCTTGCGGCATGCCGCAAGGCCGGATTTCGGCTGATCCATGCACCCGCGCCGGGTCTGGCTGAACACCATCCGGCGTGGGTTCGGTTGATCGACCCCGCGCCGCCGTCGAGTGGAAGAGGCGAAACGTGGCCGCCGCGTGAGTTCAGGTCCAGGACGGGGGCTTATGCCGCCTATGCGAGGCCGGAGGAGCCGAGAGAGCCGGAGCTGATCGAAATGCGATCCAGGCGAAGGTTGCATCCGCTGGTGCAGGTGGAGAAGGGAGAAGGGGTCATCTACAACGGGGAGGAACTGCACAGGTATTGTAAACGCGAGGGGATCCTGTTTCTGTTCTTTCTGGGGTTCAACACCAACGCGTGTATATTGCTGCGGGATTATGGCACGGTCGAAATGAGTAAACGTGGATACGAGGTCATCATCCTGCGGGACTGCGGGACGGGCATGGAGTCGTTCGAAACCCGGGATGGGTTGTGGCAGACCCGGGGTGCGATTCTGTTTCTGGAGATGTTCGGAAAGTACTCGATCACATCGGCAGAGATGATCGACGGGCTGCGTTCCGCGAAATCGTAAGATTCCGGAAGTCAACACAGATATCTGATAGAATCGGTGCGTTAAGTTAGAAAGGAGCGGAAAGTGAAAATCTCGGTTTTTGCGGATGAAATCGACCGGCGCGATCCGGCTCGCGCGATATCCCTTGCCGCGGCCTGGGGTGTTTCGCACGTGGAGGTGCGCCAGCTTGCGGGTGGCAGGTTTCCTGCCGTAAGCGACAATGAGTTGGCCGCCTTTCACGCGCGGGTCCGCGATGCGGGATTGGGTGTTTCAGGGGTTTCACCGGGTTTTTTCAAGGGGCCGCTGGATGATCCCCGGGTCGACGAACGCCTGCGGCAGTCGCTTCCACGTGCGTGCGCATGGGCGCGAAAATTGGGTACCGATCGGGTGTCCTGTTTCGCCTTTCAGCGGACGGAGGCGCCGCATCCTCCGGCAGCGGTTGTGGACCGGCTCGGACAGATGGCGGACGTTGCGGCGCGGGAGGGGTGTCGTCTGGCGCTGGAAAACGAGGCGGTTTGCTGGGGGGCAACCGGCGCCGAGGCGGCTCTGCTTGTCCGCCAGGTGGGTGTGGACCGTCTATCGCTTTGCTGGGATCCCGGCAATTCCGCCCGGGCGGGTACGCCATCCCCCTTTCCGGGGGAATACGAGGATCTGAAAGATCTGGTAACCCACGTGCACGTGAAGAATTTCGACCTGGACACGGGCGCCTGGTCGTTGGCGGAGGAGGGGCTCGTGGACTGGCCAGGGCAGTTGGACGCCCTTTGTGCCGACGGGTACAGGGGCTTCGTGGTGGTAGAGACACATCTGGACATCAGCCCGGATGCGTTCGAGGTGGCCGACACGGCGTTCACCGGGTTGGCGGCAAACAGTCTGAGGAACCTGGAGTACGTCGGATCTTGTTTAGGCGTGTCCGGCGGCGATAACCAACGACACCAAGGAGGGAGGAATGGCTGAAGAGATTCGTCTGGGTCTGATCGGTTGCGGTGGCAATATGCGGGGCGCGCACGTGCCGCGCATTCAGGCAGAGAAGGATGTGAAGCTGGTTTGCGTGGCGGATACGGTGAAGGAGCAGGCCCGTTTGTTGATGGATCGATACGGCGGAGAGGTCGCCTGTTACGAGGATTATCGCCGCATGATTCAACAGGAGGCGCTCGACGCGATCTTTATCAGTTCACCGCATTCGATGCACTACGAGCAGGCGCGGCTCGGGCTCGAAGCGGGCCTGCACGTGCTGGTGGAGAAGCCGCTGACGGTGTTTCCAGGGCATACGCGGGCGTTAATCGACCTGGCGGCGCAGAAGAAGCGGTTCTTGCAGGTGAGCTACCAGCGGAATTACTTCGCGCCGCACGTGTACGCCAGGGAACTGGTGCGGGAAGGGTATATCGGAGAGTTGCGCGGTGTGGTGTCCTACGTGACGCAGAATTGGGGAGGAGTGAAGGGCTGGCGCCTGGATCCCGAGCTTTCCGGCGGCGGTATGTTTATGGATACCGGCAGCCACCTGGTCGCATCCACGTTATGGATTACCGGGCTGGCGCCGGTGGAAGTCTCTGCGTTTATGGATTACGATCACATGGACGTGGATATCAACGCCGTGCTGAATGTCCGGTTTGAAGGCGGGGCTGTGGGTACGATCAGCACGTTCGGCAATGCCAGGGATCACGATGAGCGCATCGCCATTCACGGCGGTGAAGGATGTATCGTCTTTCATCTCTACAAGTGGCAGGTAAAGGCGGTACTGGTGAACGACAGGCCAATGGAAATTCCCGAACGGATTGTTGAGACATCTCCGGATGCGGCGTTTTTCGATTGGATCCGGAATGGCGGAAAGGGGTACGAAGCCCCCGACTTTGCCCTGCAGGTTGCCCGGCTTTCCGAGGCCGCCTACAGGTCGCTGGAGCGCAAAACGCCGGTAATGGTGAGCACGCGCTGACCGCAGGAGGCGTCGATGTCAAAAAAGATACGATTGAGAGGCAGGTATTACCGGCAGCATCCGCCCGGCCGGCATCTGGGGCACGCGGAGGAAGAGCTGGCGCTGGGCATGGACAATACGGCGTTTCTTCTCGTGGATGTCTACGGAAAGGGATTCGACCCCGACCACGATCCGGGGGATGTACCGGAGTTGTATCGCGCTGCCGTGGAAAAAAACCGGGAGATTGTGGTAAAACACATCCGGCCGGCCAAAGACGCGGCCAAACGCCTCGGACTGCCCGTCGTTTACGTGACGAACTATCTGGCGCCCTCAACCAATGAACGGACGGAGTGGCGCAATATGTCAATCCGGACATGCGGTGTGGACGTGCTGGCGACTTGGCCGGACCCCAACGATATCCTCGCGTTTTCCAGCGTGATCGCTCCGGATGCCGATGATTACCTGGTAAAAAAACAGATGTACAGCGCGTTCTTTGAGACACACCTCGACTCGCAGCTGCGCAGCCTGGGGATTTACAACCTGGTAACGGTCGGGTTCGACACGCGGATTTGCCTGGGGACCACGGTAACCGAGGCGATGTACCGGAATTACCGCGTTATCGTGCTGCGGGATTGCTGTAGTACCACAGAATACCCGGAAACCGAGGTGGAAGGTTGGTCGAATTTTTTCGGGATTCGATTCATCGAAGCCAATGTCGGGTATACTTCCACGTCGGACGCGTTCGTCCGTGCGTGCGGCGAGGTCTGAAATGGGTGCCAGAGAGGCGGTTCTGAATGCAATTGACGGGCAGTGGATGGCCGAGCAGGCCCTCAAACTGGTCGAAATTCCCAGCGTGACGGGTGAGGAAGCGGAAGTCTGCGCCTGTTTCGAGGCGCAGTTGGCCGGTTTGGGGCTCGCCGTGGACACACACGAAGTGACGCCGGGACGGCGGAATTTCTACGCCGGGATCCGGGGCGTAAACGACGGACCGGCGCTGCTGCTGAATGGACATCTGGATACGATTCCCATCGGCGACTGCACCCCGGTGCGGCGGGAGGGCGACCGCATCTATGGGCGGGGTTCAACGGATATGAAGGGTGGCGTAGCCGCCATGCTGGGTGCGGCAAAGGCGTTGCGGGAGTCCGGAGTTCGTCTCAAAGGCAACCTTCTGGTCAGCGGCGTGGTCGGCCACGAGGAGCCGGAAGCGGAGAAAGACGGCCCTCTGGCGCTCGTGGCGGACGTGAATAGCGGACGGATCAAATGCGACCGCATTCTCATCGTGGAGGGTGGAGACGAACTCTGGGTGATGAGTATGGGGTCGATGGTGTTTACAATCACGTTGACTTCCGAAAGGGGCGGCACCCATACCAATTACGTGCCGTTCCCTGAAAACCCCATCCGCCATGTGGGAGACCTGATCCGGAGAATAACGGATCGGCAGCGGGAACTGGATGCCGGAGACGTACATCCGCTGGCCGGGCCTGAGCGGATCGATCTGGGCATCGTACACGCGGGCGACTACTTCAACCGGACGCCGGGCCGCTGCGTGCTTACGGGGACGCGGCGGTGGCTGCCAGGAAAGACGATGTCTTCGGTCCTGATTGAACTGGAATCGCTGGCCGAGCCGTATGCCAGGGCCGGAGAATTGAAGCTTACCGTCGACATGGCGCTCCAGCGGGAGCCGTTCGAGACACCACGGGACGATCCGGCCGTTCGGGCGGTGGCCGCAGCCCACCGGGATGTGGTTGGGGAGGACGTCGACTACGTGGGAAGACGGCTGGTCGGCGATGCCAACATCTATATGAACGAGACAGGGGTCCCCACGTTCTACTACGGTCCGTCGAATGAGACGGCCCATTCCGATAACGAGTGGGTGTCGGTGGCGCGTATCGAGGCGGCCGCGAAAGTCTATGCGCTCATGGCGATGAACTATTGTGGCGTGGAGGATTAGATGGCTGGCCGGAGTTGAAGATTGGAGGTGTTTTTGTGGTTTGGATCGCGAGAACGTCGGGCGGCGGGATCTTCACGGCGCGCACGGCGCGATGGGCGAGCGAGGCGAATCTGGAGTGTGGCGCGGAGACATTTGGCGCCGAACACAATCCCACGGGAAATCCGATCGGCGGCGGCGAAGGCTACACGGACGGATTCAAGACCGGCGACCGTTCCGTCCGCAGTTACCAGGAACTGGCGCTGGCGCTGGAAGGTGCGGTGGCGGGCGACGTGGTATTCGTACCGGGAGATGCCGAGATCGATACGGGCGGCCGGCAGGGTCTGGAGATTCCGGAAGCGGTAACGTTGGCCGGAGACCGGGGCGCAGGCGGTTCTGCAGGAGGCATGATTTATTCCAACGCGCTGGATACGCCGTTTCTTGTCAAAACGGCGGGGGACCGCGTCCGTGTAACGGGGTTGCGTATTCGTGGCCCCTACCCCCACCGGGATCGGGCGGCGCATTCATCATACGGCATCATCACGTCCCACTTCGCGCTGGAGATCGACAATTGCGAAATCAGCGGTTTCAGCGTGGCGGCGACCCGGTTCGACGCGGGTGCGTGCAGAGGATACGTGCACCACAACTTCATCCACCACAATCAGAAAGGCGGCCTGGGGTACGGCGTCAGCATCAACGGCGCCGATGTGCTGATTGAGGCGAATCTGTTTGACTGGTGCAGGCACCACATCGCATCCAGCGGATCACCCGGTTCCGCCTACGAAGCGCGTTACAATATCTGCCTGGAACACGCCAACGGCCACCTTTTCGACATGCACGGCGGGCAGGATCGGGGAGACGCAACCGTTATCTCCGGCGACTGGATGGATATTCATCACAATACGTTTATAGCGCAGGACGTGCGCAGCGTGGTGATCCGGGGCGTGCCCAGTCAGGATGCCCGCATTCACCACAACCGATGTCTCAGCGCGCTGCCCGACAACGTGGCGCGAGCCGGGGGAAATACACGGGTGTTCCGAAACCTCCTGGGGCCCGACGGCCGGCTGGTCGCGAATCAGAGGGTAGGGACATGAACAGTCGAAAGGACCACCTCGGCGATCCATTGCCCGATGGCGCTGTTCAGCGTCTGGGAACCCGGCGAATGCGGGGGTCGGTGACCGACATGGCCTACTCCGCCAGCGGCCGGCAGACGTTCGTGCTTTCGGGGGAATACCTCTGCATCTGGGATCTGCTAAAGGGCAACTGCATTGCAAAACACCGTGTGTCCAGGCATCGGCTGACGGCCGCAGCCTGGAACCGCAACGTGTCGAAGTTGCTGTTCGCCGATGAGGAGGGTGTGCTTAGAGAATGGAGCCTGACCGACAACACGCGCGAGGTAGGCCGCCTTGACACGGGACGGACGACGCTCGTCTCATTGTGTTATTCACCTGACGAGACCCGGGTGCTGACCCTGGACGGGGGAACGTCCGCGTTGGAGGAGTGGGACCGGGAGACGGGCAGGCGGCGTATTGCCATTTCGGATGCGGACGAGCACTTCAATCTCTGCCTGTACGGGCCGGCCGGACGGACGGCGCTGGTGGCCCACCAGCCCGGCCACAGTGTCTACCACTACGACCTGACGACAGGCGCGCGTCTGAAGGTTTTCGTGGAGGATTACGTCTGCTACGATATGTGCCTGTCCGCGGATACGGAGCGGCTGCTGGTGGGCACGCGCCACAAGTCGAACGAGTGGCGCCTGCGTGATTACGAATGTCTGGAGACCTTTACGGGGCACCTGGGGCACGCAGTACCTTCCGTGTCCTATGCCCGGGACAACCGGCATGCATTGACGGGGTCGCGGGACGGGTCGATCCGGCTATGGGACCGCAAAACGGCCACAGTCGTGCAGCGGTGGTACCCCCATCAGAGCCATGTGAACCGAATCCGGGTATCGCCCGATGGAGAATGGGTGCTTTCTCATGGGAGCGATGCATTGCTTGCGGAGACCAGCCTGGCAACGGGGCGGCCCCGCTTGCAGTGGGAACGGCACATGGCCGGCGTGCAGGCCGTTGCTGTCACGCCCGATGGATCCATGGCAATTTCCGGGTCAACCGACAAGACCATCCGATGGTGGGAGACGCACGGATGGACGACAACGCGAACGGTCGAGTGTCCGGGTGGCGAGGTCCACGCGCTGGCGGTTTCTCCCGACGGCGCCCGGGTTGCCGTGGGGTGCAAGGATGGCGGCGTCCGGGTTCTCGAGTGCGCGACCGGAAAACGCGTCCACACATTCGAAGGGCACCGCGGGTATGTTAGGGCGGTGGCCTTCGCGGGTTCCGGTGAAGTCGTGAGCGCGGCCGACGACGGATCGGTCCGGGTGTGGGATGCCTCCGCTGGACGGGCTATTCGGACCCTTGAAGGGCATTTGGGCGGCGTCCTGGCGCTGGCTGTCTCGCCGGACGGCCGAGATGTCGTGAGCGGCGGACGGGACGGCACCGTAAGGGTCTGGCGTCTGGCGACGGGGGAGTTGAAGGTGACGGCGTCCGCGCACCGGGGTTGGGTCCAGGCCGTGGCCTGTACGCAGGATGGCCGCGTGATCTCCGCGGGCCGGGACGGCTGGATGGTTGAGTGGGATTTTCGGGAAGGGCGGGAGTTGCGTTCATTCGCGCATGGAGACGCAGTGGAAGACGTCCTTTGTCTGTCCGACGGGGCGGTATGTTCGGCCGGGCAGGATGGCAGGGTGGTTGTTTGGAAGCGGGATTCCGCCAGCCCCGCAGCCGAATTCGCGGGGCACGAGGGGGCCGTCCACGCGGTGATTGCAAGCCCGGACGGGCGGTGGATGTTGTCCGGATCCGCCGACACCACCGTGCTGGTCTGGGCGCTGGCCTGATTTTCGACAGAATTAAGGCGCCTCCGGCTTCCTCCATCGAGGCTAGCGGACACGGAGAACGGGAATACGCGAATGTCTTACCCAACCGTGAAGGACAGGGATCTACAGGCAGTGATGCGGGATGGCACGGTGCTGCGAGCGGATGCATATCGGCCGGACACGCAGGGGCGGTTTCCGGTGTTGCTTTGCCGCACGCCCTACGACAAGGCAGCGGAGAAGCAACTGGAGATCGGACCGAAATTGGCTGAACGCGGTTATGTCGTGGTGATACAGGACGTGCGTGGACGGTATGCGTCGGATGGCGATTTTCAGCCGGGGTTCTATAGTTCCGATCACCGGGATTCTGAAGACGGGTACGATACGGTGGGGTGGGCCGCGGGCCTGCCCTGGTCCGACGGCAGGGTGGGCACGTTCGGAAACTCGTACGACGGATGGCTGCAGTGGGAACTTGCCCATACACGACCACCCAATCTGGTGGCGATGCTGGCGGGGGGGATCGCGGCAAATCTGCTGGACAGGGAGTTGTGCGGGGTGCTGCGCCTTGGCAGGGTAATCGATTGGACGATAAACAATCTTTCGGTGGATACCGCGCACCGGATTGGCCATTCGTGGAAAGAGAAAGCCAAGGAGGACGCATCCCGGCTCTGGCAGGAAAGGGACCGCAGCAAATGGCTGTGGTATTTGCCGCTGATGGATATCCCGGAGGATGCCATGCCGGGAATGGGCAGGCACTGGCGGCGCTGGCTCGCGGACCATGCCACGGACCATTTCGGCTTCCGGGAGAAACACCGCCGGGTGGGTGTACCCGTGCTGGGTACGGCGGGGTGGTACGATCAGCAGATCGGTATATTCAGGCATTTTACGGGCATGCGGAAAAACGGCGGGAGTGTACGCGCCCGGCAGAATCAGTACCTGATAATCGGGCCGTGGACCCACACGCTCCTGGATCTGGGCCGCCACGTGGGTGAGGTGGACTTCGGCCCGGAAGCCACGAGGGACTTTTACGATATCGCGGATGCGTGGTTCTCGCGCTGGCTGAAAGGGGAGCGGAGCGAGGCCGTAGACTGGGCCCCGCTGCAACTCTTCGTGATGGGGGCCAATACCTGGCGCGGCGAGCGGGAGTGGCCGCTGCAACGTACAGTATATACGACGTTCTATCTGCACAGTTCGGGCCACGCGGATCTGCCCGCTGGTGCGGGATGGCTGTCCCGGGAGGCGCCAGAAGAAGAAAAACCGGATTCGTACGGTTACGATCCGAGGGATCCGGTGATGACCCTGTACACCCCGGGTGGACAGCACGCGCCCATTGACCAGCGGGCACTGGACGGTCGGCGCGACGTGATGGTGTATACGACGTCTCCGCTGAGGACCCCGATGGAAGTGACCGGACCGGTCGAAGTGCGTCTTTTTGCGTCTTCATCGGCTCGGGATACGGATTTTGTCGCCAGGCTGATGGATGTCTGGCCGGACGGATTTGTTCAGGAGTTGTGTCATGGAATTGTACGTGCGCGGTATCGCGAGTCCTTTGACAATCCGTCATTGATTGAACCCGGGAGGGTCTACGAATACACGATTCGGGTGAATCCGACCAGCAATCTCTTCAGGGAGGGTCACCGGATTCGGTTGGATATTTCCAGCAGCGATTTTCCGAATTTCGATCGGAACCACAATACCGGTGGTGACGATTACCGCGACACGGTTCTGCAGACGGCGCATCAAAGGATTTTCCACGACGCGTGCCGTCCATCCCGGGTGATCCTGCCGGTGATTCCCTGAAAGACCAGTGAAACGAAGGAGGTCGTCGTGAGCGAAGTTGTGATCTACCATAACCCGGCGTGCAGCAAGAGCAGGCAGACGTTAGAGCTCTTGAAGGATCGTGGTATAGAGCCGAGAATTATCGAGTACCTGAAAACGCCCCCCGACGAGGAGACACTCTCCGGTATTGTGGAAATGCTGGGTATCCGGCCTGCGGATCTGGTCCGAACGAAGGAAGATGAATACAGCCAGCTTCGCCTCGAAGAAAAGACGAACGATCGAACGGCGCTGATCCGTGCGATGACAAGGCATCCGGTCCTGATCGAACGGCCGATCGTCATCAGAGGCAACCAGGCCAGGCTGGGTCGGCCCCCGGAAAACGTGCTCGAGATTCTCTGACGGACGTTGAAGGAACCCGCGGCGACGGGTTTCAGAATTCAACCCCGCTGGCCTTTCGCCGGCGGGGTTTTGAATGGTCGCTCCGGGATAGTCGTTGCGTCTGATGTTCCGGAAAACTATATTTCCTGCCGAATAGCAATGTCGCGTGAATCTACCGCATGGACCGGGTGAACGAAAGGTGATCGAATGGCGGTCGTGAATCCTGTGGTTACAGCCGAAGCGTTAAAGAAGCGCCTGGCGCGTTTTTCGCGTCTGTCGCTGGCGGACCTTCCCACGCCGCTCCTGGAATGTCCGAGGCTCTCGGAAAAGCTGGGGGGACCCCGCATCTGGGTCAAGAGGGAGGATCAGACGGGCATGGCCTTCGGCGGCAATAAGGTACGGGAGTTCGAGTTTTCGTGTGCGCCGGCGATCCGGGAGGGCTACGACGTTTTGTTGCACGGGGCGGCGTCCCAGTCGAATCAGTCTCGCCTGACCGCGGCGATGGCGGCTCGTTTCGGGCTCAAGGCCGTCATGGTCGGCCGGAAGGACGGGCATTCTCATCCTGTGAACGGAAACCTGCTGCTGGATCATCTCTTCGGAGCGGAGGTCCACCTCGTAGACCGTCCCGAAGAGAAAGAGCGGGTCATCGAGCGCCTGAAGGCCGCGGGTCAAAGGGTCTACAATACGAGCACGGACGGATATCACCTGCGAAGCATAGCTTACGTCGACGGGTTTCTGGAATTGTGGGAACAGCTGCAGGAACGGGAGATTCATCCCGATGGCCTTTACGTCTGTTCGGGGGTGCACACGCATGTGGGACTGGTCGTGGGCGCACGGGCGTTGGGCGTACCGCTCCGTGTCGTAGGGATCAGCCCGAGCCCCCAGGATGACGAAAAAGATGCGGCCTTTCTCGCCCGGGTGGCAAACACGGTGGCGGAGATGCTCGCGCTGGACCTGTCGTTTACCGGTGCCGATTTCGAGAGCTACGGTGCTTTTGCGGGCGAGGCGTATGGAACGTTGACGGATGCGAGCCGGGAAGCGGTGGTGCTGGCAGCGCGTACCGAGGCGCTGATTCTGGATCCGGTATACACCGGCAAGGCGTTCGGGGCGATGGTCCGGCATATACGTGAGGGACAATGGAAACCGGGCCAGACGGTGGTTTTTGTGCATACCGGGGGCACGCCGGCATTGTTCGCGTATGCGGATGAGATGCTGGATTTGAAGCCGGCACATCCGGATCCTACCAAACCGTCGAGTGACAACTGAGAATCGCCAGGAAATGAAAGCAGGGCAAGAGATGGCGGAAAATATACCGAATGTACTGGCCGGGCGGTATGCGAGTTCGGAAATCAAGGCGATCTGGTCTGAAGAGGGTCGAATCGTGCTGGAGAGGCGGTTCTGGATCGCGGTGATGAGGGCCCAGCGAAAACTGGGGCTGGATGTGCCGGAAGAGGCGATTCGCGCCTACGAAGGGGTCGTGGATCACGTGGACCTGGCCTCCATACAACGCCGGGAAGCCCTGACCCGGCACGACGTTAAAGCACGAATCGAGGAATTCTGTGAACTTGCAGGGCACGAACATATTCACAAAGGCATGACCAGCCGGGATCTGACGGATAACGTGGAGCAGTTCCAGGTGCTGCGCTCCTTGCGGTACCTGGCTTCGAAGTACGTGGCGATACTGTTGCGCCTGAGCCAGAGGGTGCATGAATGGAAGTCGATGCCCATCGTGGGCCGTACCCACCACGCGGCGGCACAGCCGACGACGGTAGGAAAGCGATTCGCCATGTTCGGCGAGGAAATGTTGCACGCATTCCGCCGGTTTGAACATCTCGTAGAAAATTATCCGCTACGGGGGCTGAAGGGTGCGGTGGGGACGGCGCTGGACCAGTTGACACTTGTAAATGGCGACCATGATAGGCTGGAAGCGCTTCAGGAGGAGGTCCGGGTCTACCTGGGGTTTGGACGAGAGTTGAATGCGGTGGGACAAATTTACCCGAGGGGTCTGGATTTCGAAGTCGTCAGCTGTCTCTACCAGCTGGGCGGAGGTATGGCCAATCTGGCACGCACGTTGCGGCTGATGGCCGGCGCGGAGAGCGCAACCGAGGGGTTTGCGAAGGGCCAGGTTGGGTCGTCCGCCATGCCCCATAAGATGAATACGCGCAGCGCCGAGCGGATCAACGGGTTTCAGGTGCTTCTGGGCGGATATGTTCATATGGCCGGCGGGCTCGTCGGCGACCAGTGGTTCGAAGGCGACGTGTCCTGCTCGGTCGTACGGCGGGTGGCATTGCCCGACGCCATTTTCGCGTTTGACGGTATGCTGGAAACCACGCTGCACGTACTCGACGACATGGGCGTGTACGAGGCGGTCATACGCAATGAACTGACGAGGTATATGCCGTTCCTGGCCACAACCACGCTGTTGATGGCTTCCGTCCAGCGAGGCGCCGGGCGCGAACGGGTCCACGACGCGCTGAAAGAGCACGCGGTGGCCGTGGCGCTGGAAATGCGTGAAGCGGGTCGGGAGAAAAACGACCTGGCACAGCGGCTTGGCGATGACTGTCGAATCCCGCTTTCGACAGGGGAGATTGAGGATATTGTGGGTGAGAGCGGGCGCTTTGTTGGAATGGCCGAGGCGCAGGCCGAGGGATTCGTGAGTGCGGTGGAGGCATTGGCCGCGCGGTACCCCGAAGCCCGGCGAGTGCGGAAGGGGCGGCTTCTGTAATGGTCTGGTTCTCTTACGTTTTGCGCCGTGCGTCCAACCGTTCTTTGAGCATATAGAGCGCGACAATCGTCTTCGAGTCCACGATGCGCCCGTCTGCGACCATGCGAAGGGCTTCTGCGAAGGGGATGGTGTGAGGGCGGATGTCTTCAGTTTCGGGCTCCAGCCCCGCGTGCTTGCGGATGCCTTCCACTCTGCTCACGCGGGCAAGATAGAGTTCGACGCGTTCCGAGGTGCCGCCCGGGCTGACGAAAATGGTAGTGAGACGCTCCAGGGCGCCGTTGAGCGCGTATCCCGTTTCTTCAAGCAATTCGCGCCTGGCGACGTCGGGCCCCCGGGCATCCTTCACGCCCGCGATGGTTTCCAGGATCCATCCGTTGCCCCCCCGTTCGGATTCGGGATCGCTCGCATAGACGGGATAACGGAACTGTTCGACCAGTACGACTTCGTCGGTATCCTCCGCATAAAGGAGCACGGAAACGCTGTCTCCCCGGTTGAAATTCACCCGTTTGACCGCGTGGCTCATCCGGCCGTCGAAGCGCTCGTGTGAGAGCACGGCTTCCTCGATGCTGAAAAGCAGACGCCCATTGGGCGAATGGAATTCGTACGGCGTAGAAAGGCTGCTGATTTCGACTCTCATGTCGACGCTCCGTTCCCAAGGTCAATGGATACTCCGGGGTTTCGGAATTTACGTCGGCTTTTTCCAATGTGCAATGTTGAATTCTACCATCTGAAAGGCGCGTGATGTCCGGCCGTCTCGCATTGTTTGGCGGAGAGCCCGTAGTGACTCAGGGGATTGCGGATCCCTGGCCGCAGTTCGACCAGACCGAAGAGGCCATGTTGTTGGAGGTGTTGCGGAGCCGGAGCTGGAACTACGGCCCCAGGTGCCTGGAACTGGAGGAAAAATTCGCCCGTTTTCAGGATGCGGCGTATGGGCTGGTGTGCAGTGGGGGCACCAATGCGCTGGAAGCCGCGTGCCGGGGCGCGGAGATCGGCGTCGGGGATGAGGTGATAACCAGTCCATATACGTTCCACGGCACGTGCATGGGTATTCTGGCCGCTGGTGCGACGGCGACGTTCGCGGACATCGCTCCGAATTCGGACAATATCGACCCCAATGCGATTGAAGCGGCGGTTACCCCTCGAACGAAGGCAATTATGGTGGTTCATTTCGGTGGCTTGGCCTGCGACATGAAAGGGATTCAGAAAATCGCGGACCGGCACAATCTTTTCTTGCTCGAAGACGCCTGCCATGGATGGGGGGCGTCGTATATGGGCCGGGGACTGGGAAGTTGGGGTCTGGCGTCGGGCTTCAGTTTTCAGCGAAGCAAAAACATGACGTGCGGGGACGGCGGAATCGCGCTGACAAACGACGAAGAGGTGGCCGACCGAATGTGTTGCGTGATCAATTCGGGGCGGTCCCGGTTCAACCGGGCGCCCGAGGGACTGCGCTGGGGCGGCAACCATCGAATGACGGATTTCGCGGCCGCGATACTGCTGTGCCAGTTGGAGCGGGTCCGGAAACAGACGGATATCCGGGAACAGAATGCCGCAATGCTGACTCGAACGCTGTCGCGGATCGATGGCATCGAGCCGGTCGAAAGACTGCCGGAAGCAACCGGGGCGAGTTGGCACATTTACAGCGCCCGGTACGCTGCGGACGAGTTCGAGGGAGTACCGCGAGAGCGGTTTCTGCAGGCGCTTCGGGCGGAAGGGGTGCCCGCGAGCGGAGGCTATGCCGAGCCGGTCTATCGGAATCCCGTATTTCAGAACGACTGGAAGACCAGTTCGTATAAACCTTTTGCCTGGAGTAAGATGGACGATGCGCCTGATTATGGGAGTCTTCATCTGCCCAACGTGGAGAAGGCCTGTAAAGACCGGATCTGGCTGTCTCAGACGGTTCTGCTTACCTCCGAAGTAAGGATGAAGGATCTCTGCACGGCATTTGAGAAGGTGAGAGCACATGCGAAAGACTTACGGTAAGCTGTGAGACGTAAGACGTTAGAGGAAAGAGGGGGCGAGAAGTCATAGGGGCGTTGTGTGGTTCGCCTGGTTTTCACGTCTCACGTCTGGCGGCTGTAGGTCAGGAGGAAAAAACCGGTGGAGACCGGAGAATTACGAACCATCCCCTGAATTTCGATTTTCTCATTCGACACTTGACATAACCGGAGGGTGTATGTTCGAGAATGCCGTTGGTCTGAAGAAACGAATGCGTGACGGAGAGCAGATTTTCGGCACGACGTTGCCAGCGGATGCGTCCCGGGAGCGACTCCGGCAGGTCGTGGAGAGCGGTCCGTACGACTTCGTATCCGTGGACAGCCAGCATTCGGCGTTGAATGAAGAGCGATTGGAGGAATTCTGCGGCATCGCGGAGGAATTGGACGTATTTGTCCAGTTTCGCATAAAACACACCAGGAACGCGTACCTGATTGGAAATTACCTGGATCTGGGGCCGTGCGGAGTGGAGGTGCCCCAGACGGAGACGGATGAGACCGCGTTCGAGGCGATCGACGCGTTTTATTTTCCGCCTGCGGGTGTTCGAAGTTTCGGCGGCGGCGCCCGGCGCAGGGCGTCGGAATTCTCCGATCCCTTTAATTACGCGGACTGGTGGCGCGCATACGGGGTGTTGTGGCTGCAGATCGAGTCGGTAGAGGCCGTGACCCGGGCGCATCTTCTGGCCAGGCCCGGGGTGGACTGCCTGTCTTTCGGACCCACCGACCTGACGATCAGCCTGATGGCACACCCCAATCACGCCCTGAAGTCAGTGGATGATGCCGTGGCCTACGTGGCAAAATCCCTTCAGGGCTCCGGAGTGGCCGTGTGTCACCGGATCGGCGCCGCGGAGAACCGGGCGAAGTACGCCGACGTGGGCGTGACGGTGTTTCTTGAATCGCCGGCGGTTTGAGCGAGGAACCGAGGCGTGGAACGGGGCGCTGTTGTGGGCGCCCCTTTTTTGCATGGGGAGAGCGATGATGGCGGGGTCGCCGGTACGGCAGTCCGAAGTCAATGTCGCGGATTTTTACGATCCGGCCTCTCCGACGTGCGGGATTGCCGAGGCGGTCGCGTCTCTGTCCTCGGCGGGAGGACGGGTCCGCGTGCCGCCGGGCACATACCTGTTGCGGCAATCCGTCTATCTGCGCCAATGTGTGAGCCTGGTCGGCGATGGGCCGGCAACCGTTCTGGCGATACAGCCGGCGGAAACCGTGGCCCTCAAGAACGACGCCCGCGAAGACGAATACGAGTTCGAATGCGACATGCTTCCGCCCTTTGAGGTGGGTGACGCCATCGGACTATGCGACGATCGGCAGTACGGTTGGCACGGTACACACGGAATCGTGCAGGAGCGATGCGGGACCCGGGTGCGGTTGAACGTGCCGATGGAACGGGAGTTGAAGTTGGCTGAAAACGCGCGGGCCGTTCGGCTGTTCCCTGCGATTTACGCGCTGGATGCGGTCGATTTCGAGATTCAGGGTCTCAACATACGGGGTCCCGAACAATACAGGGGGCCCTGGTGGGATTTTACCTACGCGGCGGTCCATCTGGTGGGCTGCCGGCGTGTGCGGGTGGTAAATTGCACGGTATCCGGCTGGCCGAGCGACGGATTCGGCATTCAGAGAGGTAGCGACGTCCAGGTCATGCAATGCCAGGCGCATGGTTGCCGCGGGCACGGGTTCCATCCTGGTACCGGGCTGCGCGCGAGCGTCTGGTCGCACAATATCGCGGAAGACAACGGCGGCGACGGTTTTTTCTTCTGCGCCCGTGTGCACCATACGGTGTGCAGCGACAGTGTGTTTTCGCACAACGGTCAGCACGGGATCGGCGGAGTGGCGAACGGCGGCGACCACCACAACATCGTCAGCGACAATGTCTGCGCGTACAACGGGCGCTGCGGGATTGATGCCAACCGGGGCGAGGAGCAGGTTATCTCGGGAAACCTGTTGCTGAGCAATTCGCAGGAGGCGCCCGGTCGCTGGCCGGGGATTCGGCTGCACGATCTCGAGCGGACGATCGTCCAGGGCAACCGTTGCGCCGACGACCAGGCGAATCCCACGCAGGAGGGCGGTATCGTGGAGAGCGGATCCAGCGACTACAACTTGATTGGCGGCAATATGTGTGTGGGGATGCGGGAACCCGTTGTGGTGAATGGACCAAACAGCCGCGCGGATGGAAATCTGGTCTGATATATTGCATATAGGATGGCCTGTTCCACGGGGCGGGGACCATCCGATCTTGGACAACCGTATGGGCGTGAGAACTCGCCGATCCAGTCTTGTGGGTCGGCGAGTTCTATATTGTGGAAAGGAGCGCGCCGATGAGCCACTTGGAAATGCCTTCACCGATCAAGATAGCCGTCACGAACATGCCGATGGCCCGGCCACCACCGACGTTGCAGGCGACGGCGAAAGCACGGTACATCAATAGGACTGTCCAGACAATCAGCAACAGCGCCAGAATGACGACCAGAACGAAGACGGCCATGTCGAGCATTTGGACCTGTGTGAAGGACGTGAGTACACGCCCGGAGGGATCGGATTGAAGGTGGTCGCCTCCCTGTGTCAGCTGCGCGGCGAGGTGTTCCGAAACCCTCCGGAAACCGGGGAGGAGCACGCAAAACAGCATGATACCCATCGGTGTCCGCGCCAGTGCCTGCGTCCCGAAAACATCCAGGGGGCGGATGCGGCTCCTGGAAATCAACCGCCCGGCACAGGAAAGCAGAACCCCCATGACAAGCCAGTTGATCAGGTTCTCTGAAACAAACACCCATTTCGGCGCTTGCGTACCCGAATGAAGGTCGATGACACCGTCGAAGTGGAATTTCGTGGCTGCGCCAGCGAGGCTGGCGATGAGCATGACGATTAGCCCGATGCCGAGGGCCCTGCCCCCGGCGATGTAATGAAACGGGTTGAAGAGCCACGTCTTCAATTCGTTCGAGGGTGCGCTTTCCGACATTTCCATTTTGACCTCCCTGGAGACATTCAATAGGTACCCCGCGGGCCGTTGACGGCGAATCGGGGCCTATCCTGCGCCTGCTTCTATCTCACCGATCTTTTCGATCAGTGCGTCGAGACGGTTGCGAACGGTCGGATAGGAGACGCCATAAAGCCTGGCGAGATCTTTGAGGTTCCCGCTGGATTTAACCAGGTTCAGTATTAGCGAACGGTCTCCGGGACACAGGCGCGTCAGGATCGGGAGAGCAAAACAGCCCTGCACGACCGTACCGCAATGGTCGCAACCGAGCCGGACAACGTGCAATTCATGGGCACAACTGGGGCACCGAATGGGAAGGGATCTATTTGACATTGTGTATTCCACATTTATGATTATTTAATAAGTTATAGATAATATAAAAAATAATATCTATTTTATCAATATAGTATTTAACATTACTTCATTCAGGTACTGAAAAAGAAAGGCCCGGCCGGTTTGCCGGGCTTCATGTTTAATGCGCGACACGAGGCGGGAGGGAGCCCCTAGCCGGTTTCTTTCAGGTTCTGATGTCGGCCAGTGCCTTCTGCACTCCGGCTTCGAGGGTGCGCAGGTCGCTGGCGATGTCTAAGAACGTAAATCCCTCCCGGATGCGTTTCCTGACAATGTCCGGACCTCGTTCGGGCATCCCGTAGGGTTTACCCGCGTTCCTGCAGCCGGATACGAATGTCTGTATGGCATTTTCGTGGTCGGGGTGGCCCCGGTTCACACCCATTGAGAGGGCCAGGTCGCCGGGTCCGAGGAATCCGACGTCGATTCCCTCGACGGACATGATGGCTTCCGTGTTGTTGATCCCTTCCATGTCTTCGATCTGAGGCACGACCATCACCGCATCGTTGGCGCCCTGGCGATATTCGTCGCCGTAGACGGCGACCCGACCAGTACCGGCGGAGCGGGCGCCCTTAGGAGGATAGCGCATGGCCTGTACCAGTGCTTCGGCCTGTCGCGGCGTGCTCACGTGCGGCACGATGATGCCGTACGCGCCGGCGTCCAGGATGCGGGCAAGCGAGACTGGATCGTGGTCCCACGCGCGGACGAAGGGTACGGCGCCTCGGGCCTCGATCGCCCGGAACGTGTCCGCGATCAGGGGGATGTCAAACGGCGAGTGTTCCGCGTCTACGGCCAGCCACTCGTAGCCGGCGGCGGCCATGAGTTCGGCGGCCAGCGGGGAACCGAGGTTCAACCAGCCTCCAAGGGACAGTTCGCCCTTCGAGAGTTTCGCTTTCACGGGATTTTCCACAGGGTCTCCTTCTTTAGTGTGAACATAGCAGCGATGGATCGAGTGCGGGAAAGGCCGCCGCCGCGCTTGCGGGCGCCAGGGGTGCGTTGGGTTACTCGATGCTCGATGAGGCCATTTCATATTCCCCCTGGACCCCTTTGACCGTATTCGAGGATCGGCGCTTGAATACCCTGCCGAACGCGGCGGTCAGGCGCAGGGCCTCGTCGGGGTGATCGTCGACGAGGTTGACTCGTTCCCCGGGATCGTCCGGAAGATGGTACAGCTCATCGGGCTCCCCCGGCGGGCGCTGGATATAACTCCAGGTGTTGTCTCGGGTGCAGCGGTCGATTCCGCTGTGGTAACCGGTGATGATCTGCCGCCGGTGTTCATCCGCATCTCCGGTGAGCACGGGCATAAAGCTGCGACCCGCCATTGCGTCGGTGTTGCCGCGCAGGTCGAGTGCATCGAGGAGGGTGGGCAGCACGTCCTGAAACTGTACGATCGCGGAAGTCCGCCGACCACCGTGTTTCCCTCCCGGCAGTCGGACGATGAACGGAACCTTGAGCAGTTCGTTGTACATCCGGTCCGCGCCCTTGAGGAATTTCCCGTGGTCGTTCAGTGGATGTCCGTGGTCGGCCAGCAAAAAAATAACGCTGTCGTCGTAATATCCCAGGTTTCTCAGGGCTTCGAAGAGCCGCCCGAGACAGTGGTCCACAAAGGCGCATTCTCCTGCGTAGAGACCCTGGATATGGGAGATCTCGTCGGGCGAGGCCCAATCTTCCGACGGCCCTCCCACCGGCATAATGAGGCGGGGGCCGCGGTAACCGGGATCGGTGTAGGCGTCGAAATCCGGAATGGGATCCCAGGGTTCGTGAGGATCGAACGAATCCACCCAGAGCATGACGTTTTCATGCGCGCGGTTCGATTCCAGCCAGTCAGTGGCGCTGTCGACCACTTTCCACGCAAATCCGTCTTCGGCCGAGTCGAAGCCATCTGTGTTGGCCAGGAATTGAGAGATGCGCCGGCGCCAGGTATCGGGATAGTTCCTGTTGACGTAGTCCTCGATATTGCGTCTGGTCGGCGCCGAGATCCAGGGATCGTATTCCTGGCCGCGGATCCAGTCGTACGAAGCGAAGTCCCGGTGGTAGTTCATCCCGGGAGCGCGATAGTGGTACGTATCCGAAACGAGGCCGCAGACGTAATCCTCTTCGGAGAGTATCTGGGCGACGTGTACGTCTTCCCGGGTGAGGGGTTGCCAGCCGCGGCTGTGAAGCGTGCGCTGGCCGGTCATCAGCTGGCAGCGAATGGGAATGGTCGGCAGGGCTTCGGGGTAGGCATTGTCGAATACGACAGCCTCCTCGGCGAATGCGTCGATATTGGGCGTCTGGCACGCGTCGATGCCGGCAAAGGGCGCGGCCCCACGGTTGTACAGGCTCACGTGATCCTGCCGGAAACTATCGAGCACGATAAAGACAACGTTCATGACGTCACTTCCTCCTGGGAAACTCGGCGTTCCCAACCGTCTCGGAAGAGCGGCAGGTGATTGTTCACGGAATAGGGGTGTTTGCGGATCTCGTCCACGTTGAGATCGATGCCCAGGCCGGGTGCGGCAGGCACCCTGAAGTAGCCGTCGACGACGTCGAACCTTTCGCCGGTAACCAGGTCCCGTTCCCACGCCACGTTGAATTCGTCGAAGGTTTCCTGGATGAAGTGGTTGGGCGTACAGGCCGCCAGCTGCAGGCAGATGGCTGTACATACGGGACCCTGGGCGTCGTGTGGCGCGACAACGCCATAGTGCGCGTCGACCATATCGCATATCATGCGGGTGGCCCAGAGCCCTCCGCAGGCCAGGGGTTCCGGCTGCAGGATGTGTACGACGTCGTGCTTCAGCAGTTCTGCGAATTGATATTTCGTATGAAGGCTCTCCCCCGTTGCAATGGGCACCGGCGACTCTCTCGCGACCCGGGTGAGGGCGTCAATCTTGTGGTGGGGCGTCGGTTCTTCAAACCAGGTGGGGTTGTAGGGTTCCATTTTGCGGGCGAACTTGAGGGCGGTGGACGAACTGAAGCGGCAATGCCCTTCCACGAGAACGTCTACGCTGGGTCCCACGGCGTCGCGAACTGCCGCGATGATGTCGATGGCGAGCGCCTCGTCGTCCAGGTCCGTAATCTGGTAGGCGGAGCCGAAGGGGTCGAATTTGAGGGCCGTGTATCCCCGGCGAACCACGTCCTGCGCCTTTTCGTGAAAGTTTTCGGGCGTCCGGGGGCCGCGATACCAGCCGTTGGCATAGGCTCTGATTCTGTCGCGCATCTGGCCGCCCAGAAGCTGGTAGACGGGTTTGTTCAGGCACTTGCCCATAATGTCCCAGCACGCAACTTCGATGGCCGCAACCGCGTGTTTATGAATCTGACCGCCGTCGGTGTAGACGTCGCGGTACATCCGCTGGAGAATGCGTTCGGGCTGGAACGGATCCTGTCCTTCCCACATTGGCCTGAGTTCGTGTATGGCGGATTCAACGGTCCTGGCCATGAAGTTGACCGTGCCTTCACCGATACCGTATACGCCCTCGTCCGTTTGGACGCGGGTGAAGAGCCAGTTTTTCCAGGGGTTGCCGGCAATGAACGTTTCGACTTCCGTGATTTTCATGAAATGCCTCGCAAAAGGTCCCGAAGGTCCGAATTTTATGGAAACGGAACAACAATATTGATCCTGAGTCCCGCCCCGTCAAGTCGAATTTCCGTGCCGGGCGCGGGGCAGGTCGTGCGCGGATGGGGATCTCGCGGCGCCCTTCAACTTTTCTCTTCACAATGTGGCAACGGTCGCGTAAGTTCGGATGGAACCGGTTCTCCATTTGCGCCGACGACTGAGCGACCGTGTCTCCCGCCGGCATCGGTTGTACCGGTCTGAAATCGGAACCCACGAAAAACCGATGGGCCCCGACCAATGACATCACCCGCCGCACGACGTTATTTTCAGGGATGTCCCTATTGACACAATGGAGGGCGGACCGTTGGACGGCACATTGAAGATCTCAGATGCGGAAATCGAGGAAATACTCTCGGTTGAGGATGTCCTTGCTGGCTGTGACCGGGCGTTCCGCCTCTATGGGTTGGGACAGGTGTCGAATCCGCCGCGCCGGGAAACTGTACGCAGGACTGAAGGCGAGGATCTGTTTCGACTGGAAATGCCCGCACAGTGGCCGGGACGGTACCGCGCGAGGAAGATTATAGAGGAGCGATCGGACGTCTCCACGGGGCGGCTTGCAGGGCGCACCGCCGTGATCGAACTGGATGATCTGACGACGGGCCGGAGGGCCGTGCTGGAGGCGGAATATCTGACCAATATGCGCACGGGCGCGGCGGGCGCGCTGGGTGTCCGCTACCTGGGCAGCGGTGCGGTTGTGCTGGCGATTGTGGGCACCGGACGAATTTCACGTGCGCTCGCCCTGTGCGCCGACGCTGCCCTCGGACCGCGCGAGATCAGGGCGACCAGCAGAAGCGCCGCAAACCTCGAGGCCTTCGCAGCGTTCGTGGAACCGAAAGTGAACGCCAGGGTGCGGGTCGTCAACTCGATTGGCGACTGTCTGGATGGCGCGGATGCCGTGCTGACGGCGGTTCCAACGCCCTGCCCGATTCTGGGACCATCGGACATTGCGGACACGGTGCATCTGTCCGTGATCGCGGGCGACCCGAGGACCGCTCAACTCGAACCTGGGCTGCTGAGCAGCCGGGAGGTGGTTGCCGACCATCCTGAACAGGCGCTGAAGTCGGGAGATTTCCTGTCGGCCGGGTTGGGCGGGGACAGGTTCGCGGCGGACGGAGAAGGAAACGTCCTGACCATTGGAGACGCTGCGCTGGGCCGTCTGGAAGACCGGCGCGGCCAGGGCGCCATTTCCTATTTCACGGGAATGGCGATTCAGGATCTGATGGCTGCGGTACAGGTGTATGAACGCACGGTGTTGAAATGAAGGATAGGCGAGTCGGACAGGGATAAAAACGACCGTGCAATCGGTGAATTCGCTCAATGGCAGCGGGTTCCAACGTGGATTCGTCGCCACACGGCGGTTGCGTCTCATACTGCTTTGGACCCTGGCTGCCACCGACCAAATTGAGATCCCGCGGTCTCCGGAAGGCCGACTCATGAATCGGGATCGACTGTGATCCTTTCCGCCCGCGGTTTCTTGGACGCTTCCCATAGCCGGTCCATTTCATCCAGACTGGCGTTCTGGGGGCTCTTGCCCTGTTTTCCGAGTTCCCGTTCTATATATCGAAAACGGTTCTCGAATTTCCCAACGGTCTTCCGAAGCGCGTTTTCAGGGCAGACTTTCAGAAACCTGGCGAGGTTGACCAGGGAGAAGAGGAGGTCGCCAAGCTCTTCTTCCACACCCGTTTGGTCGGCGCCCCGCCACGCTTCCAGAAACTCGTCCACTTCCTCGCGTACCTTGTCTACAACCTCGTCGGTGTTTGTCCAGTCGAAGCCCGACTTGGCTGCCCGCTCCTGGACGCGTCGCGCTCTTAGCAATGCGGGAAGTTGCACGGGTATGCCGTCGAGGATGGATGGATTCAGTCCTTTTCTCGTCTTTTCCCGCGATTTGATGGCTTCCCAGTTGTCAACCACCTGCCCCGGGGTGTCCGCGGTGGCGTTCCCGAATACGTGAGGATGCCGGCGAATGAGTTTTTCAGACGTGGCGTCCGCGACGTCATCGAGGGTGAACCGGGCGTCCTCCCGGGCGAGTTGCGCGTGGAAGACGACTTGAAGGAGAACGTCACCCAGTTCGTCCCGCAGACCATCGGCGTCATCCCTGTCGATGGCGTCCAGGGCTTCGTAGGTCTCTTCAATCAGATAGGGTTTGAGGCTCTGGTGCGTCTGCTCGCGGTCCCAGGGGCATCCGTCCGGGCCGCGAAGCCGGGCCATGAGATTGACGAGGCGATCGAGTTCGGACATCCTGAATTCCTTAGAATGGGTTGGGGAAAGGCCGCGCGCAGGAAAACGGGGTTCGCGAGTCCCGGGCACCGGACCGGGTATTCGCCCGACGACAAACTACGCCGGAGGGCGGCCGGAGTCAACGGTTTTCGGGATCGCGACCGCGTAACGACGGGAAATTAGCCGTTGACAAAAGCCGGGGCGCGGTGTATGTTTTTTATCGTGGATCTGCATCGGAAAATATTGTCGCCCCGCAATTAATGCATTTGCGTGCCCGGGTGTTCCAACGATCTGGAGGGGTATGAATGAACAAGTCGGTTAAGGACATTATGCGGCAAGTGGGAAACGATGAACTGAAGGATCAGGAACAGGAGCGATTCAGGCAGAAGGCGGACGAAGTTTCGGCGTATTACGACAACGTGGGGGATAAGTCGGAACTCGAGAAGCGGCACGATCGGTTTCGCCAGCGGCAGGAGTATACCAGCCGGCTTGGACCGGCGGCGGAGCGCCTTCCCATCCTCACCAAGGAGGAACGGGAACGTCGCGAAAAGAAACGACCCGTTCGCAGGGCGATCCAGTTCGAGGGTCCAATCGAAAAACTGATTGAAAAATACAACGACCCGAAAGAGGTATTCAACCACATGTCGCTCGGACAGTTGATGAAATACGCACTGGAAGAGGAGACCGGCTGCATTTACGAAAAGGATAAGATGATTTTCGACGGCGAGAAACTGGTGAGCGACGATGAGGTAAGGCGATGAACGGTCGAATGAACCCGGGGATAACGGGAACATCTGTCGACAGAAGTCGAACCCCGTACCAACGTAAATGCGGGGTTAAACGCCGATACGATCGATAGACACCCGGCAGTCGTGTATACCCGTCCCGGACGATATTTCTGTCTAATGTTGCGTTTAGTTAATCCCTTCGGATCTCTGTGCTCCGGAGGGCTTCTTTTTATGGAGTCGGCGAGGGTGCTTTTCCTGCGGGCTGTCGGATCAGGGCCTCTTTGCGATATGCTTTACGCAGGCTTCAAGGTATTCCTGAATTTTTTCTCCACATTCGGGATCCTGAAGGGCAAAGTCGATAAACGCTTTGTAGTAACTTACGTGGCTTCCGATATCGTACCTCGTTTCGTCGGGCAGCAAACGCACGCATCTGACCGGCTTTCCCCGTCTTATCAGGCCCCGAATGGCGTCAGTAACACCTAGTTCGCCGCCTCTGACCGGCGTCAGCCTGCGGATTTCGTCGAAGATTTCAGGGCTGAAGACATAACGGGCGCTCACCGCCATAAGGCTGGGCGCTTCGTCCGCGCCGGGTTTTTCCACAAGGTCATCTATGGAGAAGCTGTCGGCGTTCAGATCATCTTCCGAATCTGGTTTGACAATGCCGTAGCGTCCGACCATATCGGACGTGACGGGGCGGATGCCCACGGTACAGGCGGAATTGTATCTGAGATGACATTCGATCATTCGAGCCATAAAGTTTGGCTTTTGTCTGGTGTTGATGATGGTATCGCCGTAGGCAACCGCGAAATGCTCTTTGTCCACGAAACTCTCGGCCGCGAGTATCGCCGCACCCGTACCCCGAAGCTTGATAGTAGGGGACAACGCCTGTTGCCGGGTATAAAAAAACTCGATACCGCGCTGGCTGTAGTCGAAGTTACTCGGGTCATTCCAGCCGTGGTTTTGTTCCGACTGGGAGGCGAGGTCTACATTATTATCGAACTGGTTTTCAATTATGGTCTTGTTGTGAGAGGTAATGAAGAGACATTTCTTCAGATTGGCATGCACCAACTCCTCGACGACATGCTGTATGGCGGGATATTTGCCTACTGGCAGCATCTCTTTTGGCAGGGCTCTCGTCGTGGGCAATAAGCGGGTGCCGAGCCCGGCAACCGGAATGACGACTTTTCGGACGCACATTTTAGATCCTTCCGAAGATATACCGGCCAGAAAGATAAACCCTGCCTCGTGCGTTGTCAATGCCGAAGCGTCCTGATTTCCAGGGACTTCAAACAACCCCTTCGCCCGTGCGCCATGCATAGAAATCCTTTGCGCACGGGGAACAGATTCGATAGATTTTCTTAATGACCCTATTGTGTGTTCTTTCCCGGAAGGTCCGACCATGACGTGGATTATTGCTCTTTTTGTCTCGATTGTTCCGTTCGGGTCCGGGGTGACAGCGGCGCCGGTGGATTCTCTTCGGGTCGAGGCAGAAGCGGCCGTAAAGCGGGGCCGGCCGGAGCGGGCTATTGCCGTGCTGAAGCAGGTAATCAACACGGGCAACGAAACGGCGCAGGATCACGTTCTTCTTGGACATGCGTATCTGGGTGCCGGCAACCGGAAGGCGGCCAAAAAGGCGTTCAGAAAGGCCGTGAAAAAAGGCGCGAAAGCGGCCGGGTACAACGGGCTGGGATTGGCTTATGTGGCTTCAAAGCAGGGATTCAGACGCGCTGAGACTAATTTCAGGCGAGCCCTCAAGGCCGATCCGGAAATGGCCGAGGCGCAGTATCACCTGGCGGGGGTCTACCTGGAAACACGGCGGCACCGGGCTCGGGATGCGTTTGAGAAAGTGATTGAAATCGATGCGGACTACCCAGACGCGCATTACCAGGTGGGGCTGTTGCTGGAAAACGACGGCAAGCGACACGAGGCGATTTCCGCCTACCAGCGGGAGATGGACGTAAATCCGTCACACCCGCACGCGGGAATTCGGCTGGCCAATTTATGGCTCTTGCTAGGGGAAGGCAACGAGGCAGTCAATACGCTCTCAGGGCTGCTCAAGGCCGGCGGCGATGCCGGGATTCTCGCCGGTCGCGACCTTGCGATCATCGGCCTGATAAATCGGGATTTCGAGCGCGCGAACGAACTGTTCGAGGACTATTTCTCCTTTCTTACCGAAGCCGAACGGCGCAGATATCGAGACATTTCTCTGGTGGCGGCCGACAAGGATCTCGCGCGTTACGAGGCGGCGTCACCGGAGGAAAAGGATGCGCTCGCCATGCAGTTCTGGAACCGGCGCGATCCGACGCCGCTCACCCCTGAAAACGAGCGTCTTCTGGAGAACTATCGCCGGGTAGCCTACGCGCTGGAACACTTCGCGAGGCCGGATGGCGGCTGGGATAAGCGGGGCGAGGTTTTCATCCGGCTGGGAAATCCGGACCACGTCAGCAGATGGGACGATGTTAAGGCCGAACGGAATCGGGAGCTACAGGAAGCGCGCGTGAATTTCGTGAACCGGTCTCGTATCGCGCTGGCCATTTCACCGGGGCTCCCAATCTTTCCGGTTGCTGCGAATGCCAAGTGGGAATATTGGATTTATGCGCAGCTGGACGGCGGAATAGAGATCACTTTCGCGGAGGTCTTTGAGGGCAGACGTTACGATTACGCCCCGTTTCCGCTACAGATCGCGCCCCATCTCGGTGTCCACCTGGCCGATTTTCAGGGCGGGGTGGTGATGCAGAATGTCGTGGCCAGGCGGCCGTCACTCTATTCGCCCGATTTTGCCGATCTGCCAATCGATTTCTACTACTATCCGGCCGACTTCAAGGGTCCGGAGTCCAAAACGCGCCTGGAGGTCTACTACGGGCTGCCGGCATCCGAGGTGGTTCGGTTGAACGTGGACGAGAAGACGGATCTGATCTTGCTGGACAGGGGCGTGGCCTTCTACGACAGTTTGTGGAATGAAGTTCATCGGGAGGTGAATCAGATGGCCTTCAGGGCGCCCACGGACCAGCAAGTTGCAGACGGCGCATTCATTCCGGGCGTTATGCCCGTGCATTTGCCGGCGGGGACATACCATATGGCACTACAGGTAAGGGACGTGGTTTCCGGTAAATCTCAGGTGTACCAGCAGGCGGTTGTTCTGGAGGACTATCACAAACCATCCAGGCTGCTGGTCAGCGATATCGAACTGGCCTTTGCGACGGAGCCGACCGACGAGCCCTCGGGAGAGTATGTTAAGTACGGCCTTAAGGTCATTCCGATGTCGTCCCTGGCGTTCCGGAGCCATCAGAATGCGTTCGTGTATTTCGAAATTTACAATTTGAAGCAGGATGCATTCGGTCAAACGCGTTATCGAGTGGAATATACGTTGCGGTCGCGACGAAAAAGGGCGCTCCCTGCAAAGATTCTGCACGGACTGGGTCGGGTGTTCCGGCTGTCCGAAAAGGATCAGGAAATCGTAATTGCTTACGACCAGGCCGGCAACCGGCCGGATGAAGTTGCCTACGTCGAACTGGACCTGACCGAAACGGAGGAGGGCGGGCAGCAGGTCAAGGTGGCGGTCACGGATTTGTTGTCAGATGATCGGGCTTCAAAGGAGATTTCGTTCAGGATTGTACCCTGAAGACAGGACGTTCGGGTGTGCCGGACACAATCCCGTCCACGTATTTGCCTTCGCCGTGCATCGTAAGTCGTGTCCAATATCGGGAGAAATATGGCAGGACATGCCAACTTGTCATTGATTCCGTCGGTTGACGCTGTGCTGGCCGAGCCCGAGGTCCAGGCGTTGCTCGAGCGTTGCGATCAGCCGCTGGTCACGCGTTTCGTGCGCGAGGGTATCGACGCCGTCCGACAGGCCATGCTCGGCGGTGATGCGAACGGTGAATCCAGGGATGCGCTCGTGGTGCGGGTGGTGCGCCAGGCCTGTCTGCGGGTGGCGCGCATAACCGATCCCGGGCTCAAGCGGGTGGTAAACGCCACCGGAATCGTGTTGCACACAAACCTCGGACGCGCGCCGCTGGCCGATGCGGCGGCCCAGGCGGTCGCCAGAGTCGCCACGGGGTACAGCAATCTGGAGGTGGATCTTGAAACCGGCCGGCGCGGATCCCGTGCGGCGCTGGTTGAGGAGTTGCTGTGCGCGTTAACGGGCGCGGAATCGGCAGCCGTGGTCAACAACAACGCGGCCGCCGTATTGTTGTCTCTGAATTCCTTGTGTCTGGGTAAAGAGGCGTTGGTGTCACGAGGCGAATTGATCGAAATCGGAGGATCCTTCCGCATCCCCGAAATCATGGAGCGCAGCGGCGCCGTTATGGTTGAGGTAGGCACAACCAACCGGACCCATTTGCGGGATTACGAGGCGGCCCTTACCCGGCGCGCCGGCCTGATGCTGGCGGTACACCCCAGCAACTACAAGGTGATGGGCTTTACGGCCGCGGTTTCGCTGGCGGATCTGGTTGCGCTGGGCAATCGTCGCGGTGTGGCCGTGGTCCACGACCTGGGTGGCGGTGCTCTGGTGGACATGCGCGAGTTCGGGCTGCCGCACGAGCCCCTGGTATCGGACAGCGTGGCGGCTGGCGCCGACGTGGTAACGTTCAGCGCCGACAAGGTGTTGGGCGGCCCCCAGGCGGGCATTGTGGTGGGGAGGAGAGACGCCATTGAGAGGATCCGGTTGAATCCGCTTATGCGGGCGCTGCGGTGCGGCAAACTGACCTACGCCGCGCTTTCGGCAACGTTGCGGCTTTTCCTGAACCGGGAGGAATTGATGCGCGGGCATCCCACGCTTGGGATGTTGACGGAGCCTGTCTCGAACCTGAAGCGACGGGGCCGACGGAGCCTGTCGCGGCTGAGCGGGCTGCAGGAAAAAGGGCTGCGGGTTGAACTGGTGGATTCAATCGCCCAGACGGGGAGCGGTGCCATGCCGCTGGAGGAAATCGCCAGCGTGGCGCTAAGTGTGTCTTTAAAGGGTGCATCCGTGACCGACCTTGCGGCCCGACTGCGCGCGGACGACCCGCCGGTACTCGGATATGTGCGGGACGATCGACTGTTTCTGGATTTGCGGACGGTGGCTGCAGGCGAGTTGCGCCACGTCGAGGCCGCGCTGCTCCGGGCGGTGGGGGTTGGTGTGGAGTCAGTCTCATGTCACACGTGATCATCGGTACGGCCGGTCATATCGATCATGGCAAGACCGCACTGATCAAGGCGCTGACGGGTATCGATACGGATACGCTCCCGCAGGAGAAGGACCGGGGGGTGACGATCGATATCGGATTTGCATACTGGAAGGACCATGTCACAATAATCGACGTGCCCGGTCACGAACGGTTTGTGAAGAATATGGTGACGGGCGTGTGCACGGTGGATCTCGCGTTGTTTGTGGTCGCGGCGGATGACGGGGCCATGCCCCAGACACGTGAGCATCTGGGTATTCTGAGTCTTCTGGGTGTGCGGCGGGGCGTTGTGGCGCTGAATAAGGTGGACCTGGTGGAGCCGGATTGGACGGACCTGGTGGCGGAGGATTTACGCGATCTTTTTGAAGGCACGTTTTTGGATGGCGCGCCGATCGTGCCGGTGTCTGCAGTGACCGGCGAGGGGATTCAGACGCTCCGCACATTGCTGGAAGAGGAAATCGAGAAGGTGGAGGCGCGTCCGGATGGCGGTGTGTTCCGTCTGCCCGTGGATCGGGTGTTCACGATCCGGGGATTCGGTACGGTCGTGACCGGCACCGTACTGTCCGGCCAGGTTCGGGTGAAGGACGTGGTGATGCTTCAGCCCGCGGACCGGGCTGTACGGGTGCGCGGCGTGCAGGTGCATGGCAGGGACGTGGATGCGGCCTACGTCGGTCATCGAGCGGCGATCAATCTGGCCGACGCGGAAGTGGATCAGGTCACTCGGGGCGATCTTCTGGCGCAGCAGGGCTATTTCAGTTCCACCTATATGCTTGACGCCCGTTTATGGTTGCTGAAGGATGCGCCGGTGTCGCTTAAGAACCGGGCGCGTGTGCATCTGCACCTCGGTCCTCGAGAAGTGCTGGCGCGTGTGATTCTTCTGGAGGCCGACGAGTTGCGGCCCGGGGAGTCTCAGTTGGTGCAGTTCCGCCTTGAGGTGCGCGGGGTGGCCGCCCGGGGAGACCGTTATGTGATCCGACGTTATTCTCCCGTACAGACGCTGGGGGGCGGGGTGGTGCTGGATGTACAGCCGGTGAAGCATCGCCGTTTCCGAGAGGAAACACTGGAAAGGCTGCGTGGGTTCGAGGTCGAGGATCCGACCCGGGTATTGAGCCTTCGGCTGAAGGCGGCGGGATTTCGCGCCCTTTCTGCCAGAGACCTTTCGGCGGCGTTGGGCCTGTCTCTGTCCGAGACAAACGATCGGCTGAAGGGTCTGCTGGCGGATGGAGAGGCATTCGGCTTTCGCCACGCGGGAGAGGCCAACTACGTCCATACGGACTCGTGGCAGTCGCTACTGCAGCTTATAAAGGACGCGTTGTCGACCTACCATCGGGCCAACCCCCTCAAGGCGGGGGTTTCACACAGCGAACTTCGCCTGCAGGTGGTCGGAAAGCCGCCGGCTGGTCTATTTGAGTATGCAATCGACTGTCTGCTCTCGCAGAAGGTGTTGATGCCCGCGGGTCCTCTGTTGCGTATGGCCGATCATCGGATCCAGTTTTCAGGGGAACAGGACCGGATCAGAGAGAAAATTCTGGTGCATCTGCAGGCAGGCCGGGCGGCGCCTCCCGATTTGAATGAAATTGGCACACACTTGGCGGAAAAATCTGCCGAAGTTCAGGCTGTCGCAGCCGCCATGCAGTCCATGGGGGAGATTGTGAGGCTCGACGAGAACCTGATGTTTCCTCCACGCACGCTGGAGGAGATTGAGCAGGGGCTCGTGGGTTATCTGCAGCGAAACCGAGAAATGAGTGTTTCGGCCTTCCGCGATCTGGTCGGCACTACGCGCAAATATGCCGTTCCGTTGTTGAACTATTTCGACAATAAGGGCGTCACAATGAGGAAGGGGGACGTCAGGGTGCTTGCCGGATAGATGCGTGGGTCGATTCAGGAATCGAATCGCTTGCCGCATTTTGGATTCCGGCAGGATTTCGGTCGCTGTAGATGTCTCTGCCGTACATCAGACAGGATGCCATGATCGCCGGCAGCCTGCACTTTGTGCGGGAGTGGATGGGGCACTGGTGGCCCTCGCGGGCTTCAAACCCGTTGCGGCGTGCTAATCACGCGCTGGGTGGGTTCGATTCCCACACATTCCCGCCATTATCGGAAGCGGAGGTCTCACACGGGGCCTCCGCTTCTGTTAACGAGTCGTTGACAAAAAAGACGCTCCGATGTAACTTCGGATCCGGAATTCCGAATAGGCGTGTTCCCGACAGCCTGCAAAGAGTTGATGCAGCTACAAGGGGTTCTATATGGCAAGATGGCTTGGTGTCCTGATGCTGGTCGTTTTACAAAACGGCGAGGCCCGTGGCTGGTGGGTCCGCGGGCACAGTATTGTCAGCAAAGCGGCCGTAGCCTCGCTGCCGGAGCAGATGCCGGGCTTCTTTCGGGCTGGCAGAGACGCTATCGCGCACTACGCGTGGGACCCCGACCTGGCGAGGAATCGCGGCACGCCGATTGTGCGCCATGCGGAGGGTCCGGAGCACTATTTCAATCCGGAACGGTTGAAGGACCCGTCGCTTCCGGGCGATCGGAACGGGTTTATGAAGTTATGCGCAAGCCAGGGCATCGCGCCGGACAAGGTGGGTTTTCTCCCTTTTTCGGTAGCTGAATGGACGCAGAGGCTGGCGGTGGCATTCGCAGAGCACCGGCGCTGGCCGGACAATCCCTTCATCAGGGCGAAGTGTCTGATGTATGCGGGTTTTATTGCGCATTACGCCCAGGATCTGTGCCAGCCGCTGCATGTAACGATGTACTATGACGGTCGGCCCGGCCCGGATGGCTCCTTGCAACCGACCGGCATACATGCCAGAGTGGACGACCTGATCCGCAGGCTTAACCCGACACCCGGCGACCTGGCTCGGGGACAGAAGCCGGTGGTGTTGGATAGCCTGATGGCTGGTATTGTTGCGCAGATCGAGAACAGCAGGTCTTTAATCGATGCCGTGTACGGCCTGGAGGATCGACTGCCGTCGGCGGGTGACGGCGCGTGGACCCCGGTTCCCGGTGTGGCGGCCTTTGGTTTGGAACGTGCGCGGGAGGCGGCGAAGTTTACGGCATCGCTTTACTTCACGGCCTGGCGTCTGTCCGAAGGGTTGAAATTCGAGGATTGGGTGGATCGGGCGGGAGAAACCGCGGCGGAATGAGTTGGCGACACCGGCCGTGTGGATGCATAGTGAAGGTGTGCGGATGAAATTCTTGATGATTGCCGTCGACAGCCTGCGGGCCGATCGCCTCGGATGCTATGGGTACGCCCGGCCAACCACCCCGTTTATCGATACCTTTGCAGGGCACTCGGCGGTGTTCGAGAACTGTTATGCGCCTTCGATTCCAACGCAGCCCTCGTTTACGACCATGTTCACCGGACAGTGGCCGACCTCGCATGGGATTGTGGCGCACCGGGGCCGCTGGTCTTTAGGAGGGAACGCGCCGTTCCTGCCGGAATTTCTGCAACGGGCCGGGTACGCCACCGCGGCGGTGGACAATCTGGCAGTGCATCACAAACCCTGGTTTTCCAGAGGATTCGATGTCTGTCTGAATCCGCGGGAGTCGGGAACGTATCCCGATTGTTTTCGGTTTAACGAACTTGCCATCGAGTGGCTGAAAGCCCGCGGCCGCGAGCCGTTTTTTCTCTTCGTGCATTATTGGGATCCCCACACGCCCTATATGCCTCCCCGCCGGTATAGAGACCTCTTTTATTCCGGCGACCCGACGGTTGAAAACAGGGGCAGCCTGGACGGCTTTTACCGGCGGCCCCTTAGAAAGTGGTGGACGTCCGGATGGCTCGGGCAGATGGCGTCCGAGTGGCCGGATGCAGCAGGCGCACAGATAACCGATATCGAATTTGTGCGCAGTCAATACGATGCCGAAGTGAGGTGCGTGGACGATGGAATTCAGGAGTTGCTGGGGGTGCTTGATGAGTTGGGTATCGCGGAAGAGACAGCGGTGTTCATTTTTGGCGACCACGGTGAGGAATTGGGTGAGCATGGCATCTACTTCGATCACCATGGATTGTACGAGAGTGACATCCACGTGCCGTTAATTGTGCGCTGGCCGGGCGTCGACTTCAATGGAACCCGCGTCCGGTCACTGGTTCAACACACGGATCTGGCGCCGACTGTTCTCGAGGGCGCCGGTCTGCCGGTCCCTCACAAGATGGATGGGCGTTCGATGCTTCCCTTCATTCGCGGGGAGCCGGACAAGGGGGACGGGGAACTGCTGCTCACACAGGAGTGTACGTGGATGGCCAAATGGGCTGTTTGTGAAGGGGGATGGAAGCTGATTGTCGCCCGGGAGCCGGATTTTTACGGTAATCCTATGCGGGAACTGTATGACTTGAACGGCGATCCCGGAGAGCGGCACAACCTGGCGCGGGAGATGCCGGAGATAACACGGGAAATGGGTGAAATGCTGGCCTCGGAGTTATCCCGCCGGTTGGCGCGAGGCGGACGAACCGAAGACCCGGTAGTAGCGCACGGCATTACACTCGGTAAGGAGATGTTTGCTTGAGTCGCGCAATGGTTCGGCTGGCAGGCAATACAGCCGGAGTTTTCGGAAAAAATATGAAATAGGGCAGGCGCGAAGGGGAAACAGGGCACAGGATAAGTCTTCATGCGCGACTACAATGAGGTGGTTAAACGCACCGAGGCGCTTACGCGCCGGGGTGCCTGTGTCGACGTGCTGGAGCGGATAAGCGGGTATCCTGTTTATTGTGCATCCCTTTGCGCTGATCCGTCGCTACCGGCGATATACATCAACGGCGGAACACATGGCGACGAACCGGCCGGGACGGAAGGGGCGCTGGCATTCCTCGAGGCGCCGCCGGAGAAGTGGCTGGATCGGTTCCAATTCCACGTAATACCCTGCCTGAATCCATACGGTTACGCCCGTAACACCCGGTTGAACGCCCGGGAAGTGGACATCAACTGGGCGTTTTTGCGGAACGACGTGCCGGAGATCGACGTTATCAAGCGGTTTATTCGCGGGAGAAAGTTTGCAGCCATAATGGATCTGCATGAAGATTGGGAGAGCCCGGGGTACTATCTTTACGAGCAGGTTCGCGGATTGACGCCCGCGGGACCTCCGATTGCTCAGCAGGTGTCCGGGGTCTGTCCGCTGAATACACAATCGGAGATCGAGGGTGAAACTGCGGTAAACGGCGTGATATTTCCGGACCTGCAGGTGGAAAAGCGGCGTCTTGGCGGAGGCGTGCCGATTGCGCTTTTCAAGCTTGCATATACGGATCGTCTGATTACGTCTGAGACGCCGTCGGCGATGGCGATGGACGTGCGAGTTCGTGCGCATCTTGTCGCGCTGGAGTCGATGCTTGAAGTTCACGCCGGAGGATAGCGCGTGGGAAAACCCGACCTGAAATCGGCGCGGATGAAGCGGGCTTACCGCATCAGCACGGCGGATGTTGTAGAGCCAGCGATGTCGGTCGAGGATTGGATGGACTTTGAGAAAGGCGTGAGGCTCTTCAACAGCCGGGAGCACTGGGAGAGCCACGAGGCCTGGGAGCAGGTGTGGCGGCGACATACCGAGCCGAGCCGGATATTCTTTCAGGGCCTGATCCAACTCGCCGCGGCGTATCATCAACTTCAACGAGGGATCTATCACGGGACGGTAAAGCACTACAACAACTCATATTTCAAGCTGAAACAGTTTCCCCGCCGGTTTCTGGGTGTGGATGTAGGCGTCCTCAAACAGAAAATCGAGCATGGGCTGGCGGAGGTGGAGCGGCTGGGGCCGGAAAGGATGGATGAATTTCCACAGGATCTGGTGGCGGAGGTGATATTCGTGCGGCCGCCGAGGGCTGAGGGACGCGCAAGGGGTGTCGGCGGACTGTGTGCGGCCAATCGATAGACATATTCGTGGTTCTGCCGGTCAACCGAGTCCCATTCCAATAAAAAAAAGCCCCGGACATGTACGTCCGGGGCTTTTTTTCGCTCGGTTTGAATCAGTTTCCGGATGTGCCGTTGTCGTAGAGTTGAGTGAAGAACTCCAGAGCCGCCCGGAACGAAACCACCTTCACGGCCCGTCCGGCGTGGTCGACAACCGGGATATGTCGGTAGCCGTGCAGGTCCATCAGATGCAATGCGTATCCGATCGGGTCTGACAACCTCATGGTTATGGGATTGGGTGTCATCACATCTTCGACGGGCGTAGAAGCCAGATCTATGTTGTTACCCACGACTTTTACAAAAAAGTCGCCTTCGGCCAGAATGCCCTTAAGGGTGGCGCCGTCTTCGGAAACCAGTAGACAGCCGGCGTCTTTCTCCTCCATCAGCGCCATGGCTTCCAGCATTGAGGCTCCCGGCGCGATGAATTCCGGGATATGGAGTTTTACGGTCGAAATCGGATCGATAACGAGATGTTGGAATTCGGACTTTGGCGCCAGCGGATCCTCGTCGCCGATTCCCGGTATGATTTCGGGGATATCTGTCTTGATTTCCTCCTCGACGACGTCCCGTTCTGTAGGTACGCTGTCCTCTTCAGATACAATCCATGTATCCGCGGCCTGATAGAGTGTGGACAAATCGGCGTCCCCAAGCAGTTCGACGGCCTCACGCCCTTGGGCGAGAATCTGATCTTCGTAAACGGGTCGTTCCACACAGCGGAGAACGCCCAACGGAACTGGAAAATCGGGATGTTCCATGCGGCTCAACATGTAAGCCAGCGCGGGCGGATCCACGGTTTCGTCGTGTACCAGCAGGGCGTTTTCGGATGTGCCATTGCCAAGCGTCACGACTTCCGGACACAGACCGTTCAACCGGATGCCTTTGTCGTGGTCCTTGCCGAATATCATCGGCTGACCGTGTTCGACAATTAACGTATTGTTGTCTTTCACGTCCGCTTCGGTGATGTGGAACCATGCGCCATCGTTGTAAATATTGCAGTTCTGATAGATTTCGACAAACGAGGTGCCCTTGTGCGCGGCCGCCCGGCGGAGCATTTCGGCAAGGTGCTTGGTGTTCCTGTCTACCGAACGCGCGACGAAGGTGGCCTCGGCGCCGATGGCTACGGAGATGGGATTGAAGGACTGTTCGATGGAGCCCATGGGCGACGAGTAGGTCTTGTGTCCAGGCAACGACGTTGGGGAGTACTGCCCCTTGGTGAGCCCATAGATGCGATTGTTGAAGAGGATAATGTTCACGTTCACGTTTCTGCGCAGAATATGCAGCAGATGGTTGCCGCCGATGGAGAGCCCATCCCCGTCACCGGTGATGACCCACACATGCAGGTCCGGGTTGGCTACCTTCAGGCCCGAGGCGAGGGTTGGCGCACGCCCGTGGATCGAGTGCACGCCATAGGTGTTCATATAATACGGAAAACGGCTGGAACAACCGATCCCGGAGATGAAGACGATCTGTTCCCTGGGAATGCCGAGTTCGGGAAGCACCCTTTGCATCTGTGCCAGAATGGCGTAGTCCCCGCAGCCTGGACACCAGCGGACTTCCTGGTCCGATACAAAGTCTTTGCGGGTCAATTGTTGGGATTCCAATATGGCTTCGGCCATGGAAGTATCTCCCGATTCAGGCGTAGGGCTAATCGAGCAACTCGTGGATTTTGTTAAGGATTTCAGAAATCTTAAAGGGCTGTCCCTGAACTTTGGGATAGCTGATGACACGCAGAGGGTACTTGGCATTGAGCAACATTGATAGCTGCCCACCGTTAATTTCGGGAACCAGGATTTTGCGATAGCGCAGAAGCAGGTTGCCCAGGTTAGCCGGAAACGGGTTCAGATATCGCACGTGGGCGTGGGCGACAGATCGGCCGTTGGAAACCGCCTTGCGAACCGCGGACCTGATGGCGCCGTACGTGCTGCCCCAGCCGATAACAAGCAGGTCGCCTGCGAGAGGGCCGTAAACATCCTGCTTCGGAATCCGATTGGCGATACGCGCGACCTTTTCGGCGCGGATCTTCACCATGTATTCATGGTCTTTCGGATCGTATGACACGTTTCCGGTGCCGTCCTGTTTACCGAGCCCGCCGATGCGGTGTTCCAGGCCGGGTGTGCCCGGGAGGGCCCAGGGACGTGCGAGGGTCTGCGCATTCCTCATATATGGCTGGAAATTCTCTGGATCCGTTCGATGTTCGACGACGATGGTGTCAATGTCGTCCGGGTTCGGCAATTTCCAGGGTTCGGAACTGTTGTTGAGATAGCCGTCGGAAAGAAAGAAGACCGGCGACATGCTTTCAACCGCGATACGAAAGGCCTCGATGCCCAGGTAGAAGCAGTCGGAGGATGTGGCCGGCGCGACAATGGGGACCGGGCTTTCGCCGTTACGGCCGAACATACATTGGAGCAGGTCGGACTGTTCCGTTTTCGTGGGAAGCCCCGTGCTGGGCCCGCCCCGTTGAAAGTTGGCGATCACCAGGGGCAATTCCAGGACCAGGGCCAGGTTGATGGCCTCGCTCTTGAGTGCGACGCCGGGTCCGCTGGTGCCGGTTGCGGCAAAAGCGCCCCCGAATGCGGCGCCGATGACGGAACCGATGGCTGCAATTTCGTCTTCGGCCTGAAAGGTGCGCACGTCGAAGTTCTTCAAGGCGGCCAACGCTTCGAGCAGGGCACTGGCGGGGGTGATGGGGTAGCTGCCGTAAAAGAGGGTCTTGCCGGCCTTATGGGCCGCGGTGACGAAACCCATTGCCGTGGCCTGTGCGCCGGTAACGGTCCGATAGGTGCCGGGTTCGACCACGGCCTTGGACACCTTGTACCTGAACTGGAATTGTTCGGTCGTTTCACCGTAGTTGTATCCGGCCTTCAAGGTCGTTACGTTGCCTTCGACGACATTGGGACGGCTGGCGAATTTCTCTTCCAGCATGCGGACCGTTGGTTCCAGCGGACGGTCGAAGATCCAATAGGCAAGGCCGAGTGCGAAGCAGTTTTTCATCATACCGATCTGCCGGTTGGACAGGCCATCAATGTTGGCTACAGCTCTCTTGTGCAGGGCTGTTAAAGGCACCTTGCAAACGCGATAATCCTGCAGCGATCCGTCTTCCAGCGGGTCGGTCTGGTAGCCGGCCTTGCGCAGGTTGTTTCGTGTAAAGCTATTCGTATTGGTGATGACCACTCCCCCGCGCGGCAGATCCGGGAGGTTGGACTTCAATGCGGCCGGGTTCATGGCAACAAGCACCTGCGGCTCGTCTCCGGGAGTGAAAATGTCTTCGCTGGAAATGCGGACCTGGAACCCGCTGATTCCCGGCAATGTGCCTGCGGGAGCGCGGATTTCGGCGGGGAAGTCCGGCATGGTGCTGATGTCGTTGCCCACTATGGCGGATGTGTTTGCAAATTCCCCGCCAATAAACTGGCTGCCATCGCCGGAGTCGCCGGCAAATCGGACCGCAATGGACTCGACCTCGGTCAATTCGTCCAGTAAATCACCCTCTGCGTCAATCTCTTCGACGGCTGTTTCGGCCATCTGGATCAACCTCCCGGTTTTTTATGCTACGGCTCTGGAGAAAAAGTATTTACCGGTTAAGCGCCGGCACGGGCTTTGGCAAACACGTCCGGCACGGGCGGCTGGTTGTAAATTTCCTGCGGAAAATAGTCGCAGATGTATTTGATAATGGCATAATAGGTCAATGTACCCAGGACCTTGCCCGTCTCATTGGTAACCGGCATGTACCGGTAGCGGTTCGAGGCGATCACCCTGGTGGCATCCAGGATGTTCGTGTCCGCGTCGATTGTTTCAGGGTTGGGCGTCATCAGGTTGTCGATCGGCGCATCGCTGCTCTGCGGGTTACCTGCCATCTTTTTCATGATATCTCGCTCAGTGAAGATGCCGACCAGCCGGCCGTGGTCCATCACCAGGGCGCATTTCCGATGACTGGCCTTCATCTTTTCGAGTACATCTCCGGCTCGCGTGCCTTTTTCGGTCTCGACGTAATACGAAAGGTCGACCTGGGTTATCAGAGCGGTCCGAATATTCACTTTCAGTTCCATCTGGCTCCTCCCGGAATCGATACGCCCCACCAGGTCGTCCGGTTTTGCGGCCAGCTTCCGGTACGCAGGATGCGTTGTTCCCGCTCGGCAGTCGTTTCCGGATCCCGCGCTCAACAATAAGCCGGGCTTATCTTATTTGGGTTTAATATAAAGCATTCGGGTTGCAATGGCAAGACGAATACTTTAGCTATTTTTGTTTAAGTCGCCTCAATACTATATACTTGTTTAAAGTAACGTTTAGGATGCAGATCCATAAGGAGATCTGAATCACCTGGTTAGGATAGATTGGATAAGTGCCTCCGCGATGCGTCGAGTGCGGATCAAGAACCATTTGATTCCTGGCGAATTTGCTTCTATATTGCAGTGGGAATTCCAGGTACTGGCGCCGTCGATTTTTGCAAGGATGAATCGAACGTTCCGGCGGAACCCGACCTGATCGTGGCAAGCCGCTGTCGGCTATCGATATCCGATGTTTCGCCATCTGGCACGGCCGGGGAAATTCGAAATGCGCGTCGGCATTCTTTCTTTGATACACGAGTCCAATACGTTTATCTGTACCCCCACCACACTGGAGATGTTCAGGTCAGGTCGGATCCTGATCGGAGATGAGGTGGCGGTGGCATTCAAGGACGGGTTGAACGAGGTCAGCGGTTTCCTCGCCGGTCTGGCCGAGTCGGGTATCGAAGCGGTACCGCTATTTTGCGCCAGCACCGAGCCGTCCGGCCGGATTACGAACGAGACGTGCGACGCGCTCATGCGGATGATGTTTGAACAGGTCGCACACGCCGGGAAACTGGATGGATGGCTTGTGGCGCCCCACGGAGCGAACGTGGGTGCGGGAGACGATTATTGGGACCTGGATGGATACTGGCTGTCCCGCCTGCGTCGCCTGGTTGGAGAAGAGACGCCCATAATCTGTACGATCGATCCGCACGCGAATCTGTCGGAAAGAATGGTTGCGGCCTGTAATGCGACCATTGCCTATCGCAGCAACCCGCACCTGGATCAAAAGGAGGTGGGTCTGCAGGCGTCGCGGTTGATGGCGCGGACGCTTCGAGGCGAAGTCAAGCCCACGCAGGCAGCCGTGTTTCCGCCGATTGCCATCAATATTGAACGGCAATCGACCGAATCGTCACCGTGCAGGGAACTGTACGAGCTGGCCGATGACCTCCTGAACCGGCCGGGCATGTTGTCGAATAGCATCGTGCTTGGATTCCCCTACGCCGATGTTCCGGAGATGGGTACTGCGATGATTGCGGTGACGGATGGAAATCCGGGCCTCGCGGAAGCCGTTGCCGGAGAACTCGCGGATCATCTCCACACCTTTCGGAGAGACTTCAGGGGTGAGTTTATCGGCATCGACGCGGCGGTGGACATGGCACTGGCCACACAGGGCCCGGTCTGCCTGCTGGACATGGGGGACAATGTGGGAGGCGGGTCTGCCGCGGATGGGACGATGCTTGCGCACGAATTGCATCGGCGTCGCAATGCGCGGGCATTCGTGTGTCTGTACGACAGCGAATCCGTATCGAAAGCGGCTACGGTGGGGGTGGGCAACAGTGTGACGCTCCGTATGGGTGGAAAGACCGACGAATCGCACGGCCCGCCTCTTGAGGCTATGGTCAGGGTTCGGGGCATTTACAGCGGTCGATTTCGGGAGCCCGAGATTCGGCATGGCGGGCGGACGGCGTTCGACATGGGCCGGACGGTGGTTGTGGACACGGATACGGGCCTGACAGTCAGCCTCACGTCCCGGCGGGTCGTACCGGTGAGTCTGGGTCTGATGACCAGTTGCGATTTGCGTCCGGACGCGTTCGACGTCATTGTCGCCAAGGGGGTGCATGCGCCGGTGGCGGCCTACGCGCCCGTGTGCAAGCGCCTGATACGCGTGGATACGCCCGGCGCAACGGCGGCGGACATGCGCAAGTTCGAGTTCCGCCATCGCAGGCGGCCCTTGTATCCGTTCGAAGAGATCCAGGAGAATTAGTTCCCAGTCCCAGAGTTCGGTTCCGATCGACTACCGCGACGTCAGGAGGATAGTCCGTGTCTTTTCTATTTGCAGAAATGACCCGGGAGGAGATTCGACAGGTTGCGCCCTCGGCCACGGCGGTCCTGCCCACAGCGGCCATTGAGCAGCACGGTCCCCACCTGCCGGTGTGTACGGATACCGTTCTTTGCGAGACGGTTGCGCGCCAGGCCGCGGCCCGAGCGAACGAACACGCGCGTGTGGTCGTGGCCCCCACACTGCAATTCGGCAATTCCCATCATCACTATCCGTTTCCAGGCGTATTGTCTCTCAAGACCACCACTTTCGTTGGCGCCGTGACTGACGTTCTCGAAGGCCTTGTGCGAAGCGGATTCAAGCGGCTCGTGGTGTTGAACGGCCACGGGGGAAATTCCAACCCGAACGGACTCGCGGGGCAGGATTTCGTGAACCGCCTGGGCAATCCGGCCGCCGTGGCTACAGGCGATTACTGGAATATTGCGCGCGAGGCACTCACCGATGTCATGCCGTCCAAGCTTATACCGGGCCATGCCGGGCGATTCGAGGCCGCGCTGATAATGGCGGTTCGACCGGACCTGGTGAACAGGGAGGCGTTGGACGCAATGAGCGGTCAGGTGCACGACGATGCGGGCCTGGACGTGGGCCTCTCGGGCGCCGTGGTCCAGGTTCACGGTGAATGGCAGTCGGGCGTGGGTTACACGGACAATCCGGCGGATGCCACCGCCGAGGAAGGGCGGTCCATGTTGGATATTATCATACGCGGGGTGTCCGACTTCTTCGTTGCGTTTCATCGGAGCGGACATCACGATTGAACGTGCCGAAAAAGGAAAAGACGTCAAAGGCGCCCGGAATCTCGGGCGCCTTTTTTGTGAGGGTATACCCGGTGAGGGTTGCTGGCGCAGCACGGCGCCGGCGCCTCACCCGCCCTGGCCGAAGTTGCGTGCAAAGATTACAAAATCGCTGAACCCGACGGTGCCGTCGCCGTCCAGGTCGAAGCGCGCTTCATACCCTGCCTCGCCCTGGCTCAGCCCGACCTGCGCCGCGAACTGCAGAAAGTCGGGAAAATCCACGGTCCCGTCGCCGTCGAAGTCGGCAGCTAGGGGTTGAGGTGCGACATACGGCGCCACATCCCACAGCAGAATCGTGCCGTCGTGACTTCCGCTTGCAAGCATCGTCCCATCCGGAGAAAACACCATCGAAGTGACGTTGTCCGTATGTCCTGTCAGGCTGTATTTTTGCTGTCCAGTCTCCACGTCCCACAACCGCACCGTATGGTCCCACTTGGTGCTTGTCAGCATCGTCCCATCCGGCGAAAACGCTATACTGGACCCGCCGGTAGCCGCCCGCGTGAGGGTGTGTATTTCCTGTCCTGTGGCCAGGTCCCACAGCCGCACGGTACTGTCCCGACTGGCGCTTGCCAGCATCGTCCCATCCGGCGAATACGCCACCGAAAATACTTCACGGGTATGCCCTGTGAGGGTGAGGGTGCTTTTCTCCTGCCCCGTTTCCACGTCCCACACCCGCACCGTATTGTCGAAACTGCGGCTTGCCAGGGTCATCCCATCCGGCGAATACACCATCGAATTGACTCTCCTCGTATGGCCTGTGATCAGGGAAACTTCCGCCCCGGTGCGGGCATCGTAGAGCCAGATCCCGGCGGTGCCCCCACGGCCAGACGCGTGCCGTCCGGCGACCAGGCCACGGCGCGCACGTCTCCTTTGCCCATCCGCAAGAGGGCCCCTTCGGGAAGTCCCCAGCGAGTGTAATCCTGTGCGAACAAAACAGCCGTCAAAAGAAGAATGAGGCTCAAAATTGTTAACTTTTTCATCTGTACACCCCCAGACTATGATTAACTGTGATTAGACGGATAAACTGCGATTAAATCGGAAGGCACGTCGCCAAACCACACCCCGGGACTGTGATTAAACGGCAAAGCCCGCCGGCCAACCACACCCGGACTGTGATTCATATGATTGCGGTGATTAACTGGGAAATTAAAGCGGAAGGCACGTCGCTCAACCACACCCCGGACTGCGGCTTGCGTGATTACCGTGACTGACTGAGACTAAGGCGCAGGGAGCGCCACCCAGCCGTACCACGGACTGTGATTCACGCGATTACGGGGTGATTAACTGTGAATGAACCGTATGAAGAGACTGTGCTTGATGGAACTTGGCAGGCCGTTGAAAAAGTCCATCCGGGCTGCGGCCGGCTCTTGTGGCCGAATTACTGCGTTGCGCGCCCTCCCCGAATCCACCTATTCGACTCGGTCGCGCGCCTTGTCGTCGTTCACAATGGCAATCTATTTCCGGGACGGGACACTGGGCCTCGCCTGCAGAGCGACATTATCAACGGACGGTTAGGGATTGACCTGGAGGGTGTGATAGCGAAATGAAGAGACCTGGTGTGCATTTTTCGGCGGCATCGCTCGATCACTCACACAGCGAAACGTGTCATTTCAGCACTTGCCTCGAACTACAGTTTCTCACGTAGATGTACAGCAGCGAAACGTTTAGCGACGTGGATTCCAGTATCACCTCCTTTCCGAACGCGAACAGATCTTTGAACGGCGTTAGCTACTTGTACAGCCGATTATCGCCTGCGGCTTATTCAAAGCGAGGCGACTTCCCGTGACCCCGGGTGGCGTTGGGGCTCCTGGCTCCACATGGAAGATCTGCCCTGCCGGTTCTATTTACGGGTAAAGTAGACTAATACGTAAATTTAGTAGTAATTTAATCCGTAGTACGAGTGAAGTCAACAATGACTTGAAGGCCAAAATGGAGGATTGATGAGATGGCGACATAGACGTCCGTCGATAATCTCCATTATCATGCCAAAAAACCCAGCCGATACGGGTGGGTTCCGGTTTGTTGCGGCGCGCGGGGCAGCTTCAGGATTTTCAGACGGCCTCTGCCGGTCGCGACGAACGGTCGCCCGTGCCCGTCAGGTCCGCGTGCGCGAAGTGCCAGTCTTCAACGTGGTTCAGGACGACGGCGGAGGTCAGGCTGCCGTCGTTTTCCAGGCCGAGGGTATTGTGAATGTCCGCGATTTTCTCATTTGAATGGATTCGGGTTCGCACGAATTTGTTCCATTCGTCGACGGCGCCGGGGTCGACGGTTCCGTCGTTTTGTCGCAGAATCCAGGCTTCGAAGTCAAGATACATAGGCGCGTTGTCCCGGATGAAACAAACGGCGTCGTTCGGCTGGATGTTCACGGCGCGCAGAACACGGGGGTCCAGGCCGTTTTCGGTCATGTCGGGATAGTCGGGATGAAGCAGGTTCCGGGATCTGAGCAGTATTTTCAGCCAGGTACGCGGGAGTTGGCAGACGTTGAGCGGTCCGTAGTCCAGGCTGGAGACGAGGGGCACGACGCGACCGCCCAGGGCCGAAAATCCCTCCGTCAGGTCCCGTCTGAAGAAAAGCGACCCGTCCTGGAGGCTGTTGAGGATCACGGCTGACGTGATCGCGCCGTCGTTGGGAATGCCGATGTCACTCGTGGTTTCCTGCAGCTTATCGGGCCGGGTGTGAACCCGGGTACGCACGGATTCATTCCAGCTTTCGATTGCTTTTCGTTCGAACTTTCCGTCGTTTTGTTCGAGGACCCAGGCTTCAAACTGGAGGTAGTCGGGCATGTTCTCCCGCAAGTACGCCAGGGTTGTTTCTCTGTCCAGGTTCAGCACTTCAAGGACGGATTTATCCAGGCCTTCGCTGACGTCGGGGTATTCTTCATCGAGCAGGCCCGCGTTTCGAAGCAGGACTTTCCACCAGGTCCGGGGGAGTTGACAGACTTCAAGCGGTCCGTAGCAAAGGCTGCTGAGCAGGGGGATCATACGGGCGTTCTCCGTTAAAAGGGTTTAAAGTAGCCGCGCAAAGCGCGGGCAAAGGATATCGGCATGGACCGGAACGGTCAGCGGCCACCCTGACTTTCGATCTCCATCATCCCCAGTGCCGTCGCCGTCCGGATGACAAAGGCTCTCTCCTCGCCGGTGAGCGGACGTTGCGGGGGGCGGGGGTCGCCGCAGTCGATGCCGAGTTTCTCGGAGAGCAGGGCCTTCAGGGACGCGATGTAACCGACGCGGCGGAAGATCGTATAGAGTTCGGCGGCGCGGTCCTGTTCGGCTTCCGCAACCTCGATATTTCCGCTGTGGTACGCTGTCCAAATGTTGACCCACACGTCCGGTGACAACGAAAGCGGCCCGTCCACGCAGCCTGAAGCACCGATGGTGAGCGCGGGAAGAAGAAGCGCGGCGCTGCCGATGAGGCACGAGAGGCCCATTTTGGCGAAATGACGTGTGTTTGCGAATGCGGGCGCCGAATGTTTCAGGCCGGTGAGTTGCGGAACGCGCCCCCGGATTTTCTCCGCCAGTTCGAGGGTGATTTCCACACCGGTGGCATTTGGAAGATTATAGATGAATAGGGGAAGGTTTGCCGCCGCGCCCACGACCCGGTAGTGTTCGGCGATTTCGTCCGGTCCGGTCCGGTAAAAGAAGGGAGGTACGGCGCAGATGGCTTCAACCCCGGCCTTTGCGGCGTTCTCGGCCATCCTGGCGGCACGTACGGTGGTGGCCGCCCCCACGTGCATGATGATTTTCGCGCGGCCGGCGGCCTGTTCGGCGGCGGCTTCGGCGATGCGGGCATTTTCTTCGTCTTCCAGGAGGACGCTTTCACCGGCGCCGCCCGCAACCCAGAAACCGTGGGCGCCCGATCTTACATTGTATTCCACAAGCCGACGGAAGGCCTCTTCGTTAAAGTCTCCTTCAGGTGTCATCGGTGTGATCAACGCGGGATAGATGCCGCGGAATTCGTTCATTTGATGTCTCTCCGTTAGAATAAAAAAACGGGAATCCGTCCGTCACACGCGTGAAGGAACCTATGCGGGTATGGCGAGACCGGCCTGGGCCTGGACATCCCGGGCGAGATCCTTTTCGACGATCCGTTTTCCGTTCCGGATGCGGGTGATGTGACCGCCTATCTCTCCCACGGCTGCGAACGAAACGAAGACAGCTTCATCGGTTCCGCTGAAGCTGAGTTCAACGTTGGCCCCGGTCACGGTAACGCTGGCGTCGCTCATCCCACATAGGGATTGATCCACGACCTGTATGAGATGCAGGAAGAGGTCTTCCTTCCGGGCCGTCGCCGGTCTCACTTCCATTCGCCATCGTCCCATCAGCTCGGGGATATCGTCGTATTGAATTCTCCCTATGGGATATTTGTTCTCTATGATAAGCCGGGAAGGACCGGCGTCGATCCCATAGTTGACCCCGTCGGCAAGGAACTCTTTGCCGGGACCGCCGACCTTGTCGAGAACAGCATCTTCGGGTAGGAGCGTGCGGGCAAATATGCGCCCCTTGCCCTGATCCGACCGCCAGGTGTTGCCCTCAACGAGGGGCTCGTTGGCATGGTGCAGGAGCCAGGTTTTGGCGTACCCGGCGCGGGTGGACGTGACCCGGTCGAACACGACAAAATGGTCCGGCGGCAGGAAGATAAACTGGCGAACCATGAGCGCGCATTTTTCGCGGTTGTAGACCGGGGTGGCGTCGGCGGCGATGTAGGTGAAATGGGGGTTGGTTTCGAAGGCGGTAATTTCGGAGCCGATCGTCTTGTTCTGGCCGCCGGCCTGCCCGAAGACGTCGCCGTTCCAGTATGGTGAAGGTGCTTCGCCGGGCATCTTGATCAGGACGCAGTTGTGGGCGACGGTCTGCGCGTAGTAGTTCTGCAGGTTGTCGGTGTTTCCCTGCCGGGTGCCGCTGTCGAGGGCAAGGAAACCCTTCTTGAAGATGGTAAAGTGGGTGGCGTCGTAATGGCGGTGGCTTTTAAGGCTGCCGCCACCGCAAAAAAGGGCATACGTGTCGTCGTCTCCGGAGCCGGAGCGCATGAAGATCTGACCCAGGTCTTCGAAATGACGGGCAGGCGGCAGGATGCCGGGGCCACGAGCCGGTGGCGTGTTGTCGATCCCGTCAAGCAGAAACGGGTAGATGGGCCATTTGTCCCGCGGAAAGGCGCCGCCGGCCATGCCGCGGATAAAACGCGCGAGTCCGGCCCACTCGGGATGGGTTTGACCGAAAAAGTGCATGATGTGGGACATATGGGTGTACATCCAGTTTGTCCGCATCCTGTTGTCGACGTGTGCGTTGTCGCCGTAACCGAACTCAAGGTCGCCCGGCAGCCAGTTCCAGATAACGTAGTTTGGGAACATCCGGATGTGCGGCCAATTCCCGGAAATGTCTTGACCGGTTGACGATCGAAGGGTGTGGATGAAGTTCCATTGCGCCAGCGGGTATTCGCCGAACGCGTACCCGAGCGTGGGAGAGGCTTCGCCGCCGTCGTCCCCGCACGTGGACGCCCGGTGAACCAGCAGCTTTACGTGGTCGTCGTAGCCCCGTTCGAGAAAACGAGCCGCCCTCATATCGTCGATACCTTCCCCGTGGAGCAGGAGCCCCGCGAACCAGGCCAGGCTGGGCGCGCCGTAGAATCCGCTGCGGTGGTCGGAACCGTTGCGGCGACGGATGCCGGGCTTATGAAGGGCTTCGTCCACGTGGTCGAGGAGGCGCAGGCCGATCTCGCGGCGGACTTCGACGGATAGGTCGTTCCAGACCCAGTCCAGGGCAACCAGGCAGGCGGCGCGACTGGCGGCGTACCAATTGACGGATTCGTTTTCGGCGTAACAGGCGTGGTAGTATTCCGCGCTTGCGCGCAGTTCGGACACGAGTCGGACGAGACGTTCCACGGTGGGTTCCACGAGATAAACGATGGCCGAGCCCATTATCCGGTGGCCCCAATCGCGCACTTCGGTGCCGTCCGGCAGCGGCGGAGGACGGTTGACAACGGCCCATTCGAGGTCGGGTGGAGACGCCTCGGCGAACGACTTGACCTTGAGGTAGTGGTCGTTGCAGACCCTCAACGCGCGGGCGCGGATTGCCGGCAGCGTGTCGCGGTTGAGGAACAGCCGGGGGTGGTCGGGGCGTATCCGGTTTTTCCAATGGGGATTGACTTTCACGTCGGGTTCCGTTATTGAGAGTACGGTGCGTGTGACCCAACCTATATAGTACCAAGCCAGAGTTCGTGGCGTTGGGAGAACAGGATACCGTTGCCTGTGGCGGCCAGAATCGGCGTCTCGCGAGAGTCCGCGGTGTGGGCAATGGCGAGTTCTTCGGTTCGGGGATCGAGTCGAACAATGCGGTTACCGTGGGTGAAGTAGAGGTTGCCGTCCGCGCCGGTGACCATGGGCCGGTTGTGAGGTCTGCCGCTGGTGAGCGAGGTGCTGAGGGTGTGGAAGGCGCGGTCAGCAAGGCGGCAGACGAAAAAGCGGTTGCCGCCCGCGTGGTCGTCGGTCCAGAAAAAGACACTGTCGGCGCCACATCCCATGGTTATAAGGCTGCGGGCGCCCTCGATTTCCTGTTCGAACAGGACGTTTTCACGATCGGGATCGAAAATCAGAAAACAGGCGTCGCCTTCGGAAGGCCGGATATAGCCGTCCGCGATGATGCTGGTGCCGAGATACACGTGTTCGGGGCCGACGGTCAGGCCCAAAATGGAATGGTCGGGGATCAGGTGGCGGTAGGATTTGTGACTGTTATCTGCAGGATCGATGACGGTAAGTGCGCCACCCCGGGCCCCATAGTCCGGCATGGATCCGATGTAGAGTCTGTCTCCTGGCCCATTGATAATGCCGGTTACAGGGCGGTACTGCTCTTCTCCCATCGGGCCCAGATTCCGGGGGTTGTCGCCCTCCGCGGGGCCGGGCCGCCAGGGTCGATTCGGGTCGTATACGGTAAGGACGTTGTGGGTGTAGGCGATGCTGTAGATATTGCCGTGGGCTTCGGCGCTGCCGTAGATTTCGCCGGAGCCATTGTACGTCAGGCCCAATATATCTGCCCGTCCCGACTTCGGATCCACGCGTGAGAGGGAAAGGCCCAGATGGGCCGAGCAGTACATATTTCCGGACGAGACCGGAAGGATGGAAAAGATGCCGATACGGGGGTTTTCGATCTCGGTCCGGCGGAGGTCTAGTTCGGCGGTTCGGATGTCGCAAATGCCGTAATACTGTGAATGGCCGGCGAAGATAACCCGATTCTCGTCCAGAAAGTGGTAGTGGCCCCGGCTGGGAACGCCACGGATACGGCAGGCCAGTTCGGCGGTTTCCATTTCCAGGTCAATGGCGTAAATGTAGCCGTCGTCCACGCTCATAAAAACGCGGCCGTCCGGCGAGGCCATCAGGTTTCGTCCGGAGGTAACCGCGGTCGTGACAACGAAGGAACCGAGAAAGCTGAGGTCGAGCGCGGAGAAACGACAGATTTCAATACCGCCGTCGGGGTGGCCGAGCGTGACCAGGAACTGGTCCCCGAGGCGCAGGAAGCCGCTGTAGGCGTCCGGCCGACCGGTAAGGTGGGGCGGCGACACCACGTTAACTTCGTCGCTGCGCGGGTCGAGGGCGTAGACCCCGTGCTGAAGGCCGTTGAGAATGCCGATGTGCCCACCGTCGGTGAGACATGCGGCGAAGAGCTGGTGGTTTCTCTCCTCGACCGCGACTTCTCTGTATTCGCCGGTATCCCGGTCGTAGGCCACACAGTCGCCGGAGGGGAAGCCTGGCATGTACAGCCGTCCGTCCGATCCTTCGACGACATCCGTGAGGTGAGAGTTTTTCGTTGTCGGGCTATGGGGCGGGATGTCTTCGTAGGACTCGGTGATCGGGTTGAAACAGGCGAGTTGCCCCGGGCCGTTCATGCCGAACCAGATTTTATTATCGGACAGGAGTCGGACCTTCCAGGTCCCGCGGCCGTCCGGCTGGGCAAAGGACGCATATTCGTGGCGTTCGAAGTCGGTGCGTACCAGGGCGGGTGGACGCCCCGGAACCGCGGAGAACATGGACTGGTAGAGCACCCGGCGGCCGAGTTTGGGGTCGAATATGAGTTCCCCCGGGGAATTGGAGGGCGCCAGGAAAGGGACGTCGCAGATTTTGGAAGCTTTCATTCGGAAGTTCCTGCTCTTCGATCGCTGACGGCGGCCATGGATGTCCGTCCGATGTGTAGGTTCATTGAATCCGAAAACTGCGACCGTCGACGCGTATCCCGTACCCCCGTTCGTGTACAGTCACGGCGGGCCGCGCATCGCCTTTCGCGAATATCCACCAGACGAACGGCGCTGATGAATCTGCACTCGCGCTGAGTGTAAGGTGGCCTCTGGAACCGAGAAGCCGGTCTACGTTCCCGTCTGTGATCCGTGCCTGGGGCGAGCCAATCCATAGCGTTAGGTCGGGCGCGTAGATCCGGGCCATGTCGTCCTGTACCCACCAGGCCGCGTCGGGGTGCCCGTGCCAGTGATAGGTGATGGTTTCGACAGCGGCGCCGCGAACGCGGTCGGCGAGGACAACCAGGTTCTTTTGCGAAAGCCAGAGCGTTCGAACGACCCGTTTCAACGCCAGTCCGGCGGGATAACATGCCGTCAGGTCCAATTCGGCCATATACGTCGTTTCATCGCGCCGCCGCAGGGCGACCCGGCGGATTTCCGGCTTCACCGTCTGCGCCATACCGTTGATGACAGGCGCATTGTGTGCCGTGAGCCCCAGGGTGAATTCACGTTCTCTTTTCTTCATATATTGTTGATAGCCGGGGTCGGATATCGGCCAGCGGCCTCCGGCGCCGACGACGATGGAGCCGTTGTCGTTGTGGATGTGGCTCATCTTCGAGTTGCTCGCCGCAATGGCCACCGCCAGGTCGTCAGATTCCCATCCGCTCCTGAGCACGACCGCATAGTGCGCATCGATAGCCCCGGCTTCGGGCGGCTCACATTTAAGATCCTCGGCTACCTCGTGGAGCGCACCCAGGGCGTCGGCGCGCAACCAGCGCAGGGGGCAGCGTTTCAGGTACCAGCCCGTACGCGGCGAGGGCCGGTACTGGTAGAGTTTGGCGTGGCAGGATACGTGGAACGGCATCTCCCGGGGTTCCGCATCGCTTAACTGGGCAATATTCGCGATGTTGCCGGGCGCCCCGAGCGCGATGGACTCATCCAGGACGTCGCCAAAGCGCGGATGGTCCAGCAGGGCCGTGCGTCTGGTCCTGGAGAGTGTCCCTAGCCAATCGGCGGCGAAGTCCAGGATGTACCCGTCGTAACCGATCCCCTCCGAATGACCGGTCTTGCGCAGATCCAGGATCGCGCCAAGGAGCGCCTCCAGCCTGCGGTTCAATGTGTCTGCGGCGGGATGCGCAATGCAGTTGGCGGCCAGGGCGAGGCCGACCGTGCCGATGAACGGGATGTTGTGCAGCACGGTGTGGGGTTCGTCCAGGGCGAGGATATCGTCCTTGCTCTGAAACGCACCGTGTCTGGCGTCGGACAACGGGAGCGTGTCTTCAATGTGGCGGTGAAACGCCCGTTCGATCTTTCCCGACAGGCTCCCGGGCAGCCAGTCCCACCGGGTGTAGGCCAGCCAGAGGATGCGCAGCGCATGACCCGAACTCAGGTCGGGCATCGGAAACTGGCGGTAGCACGGCCATTCGGCCAGAGCGTCCAAGTCGGCGACGGCCAACCGGCGCGCCTGTTCGTCGCGGAACCAGGACCCCGCCCACCCGAGGCTGAGGACTCGCTCTTCCAGGCTCCAGGTCATCCATATGGCCCAGGGATACGCATTGATGCCGGGTACCGGCAGACCGGGCAGATCAATCCTGCGGATCGGAAGGGGGTAAGCGATTTTCCGCCGAATCCTGTAATAGTCGGCAATCAGATGGGTCTGGGGTCTGTAGCGATCGGCGCGCCGGCGAATCTCGGTTACGATATGGTCGCGTTGCATCGACCCTCCGTCTTGGAAGCTGTCTTAACACCCCCAGCGGTCTTCGCGCGGCTGGAAAGGCGTCGACCGATACGTTTTCGCTCGTGCTCGGGAACGCACCGGGGATTTAGAGTAGAATCTTAACGATCGTAGATTTCCGGCCCCCAGTCTATTTCCTGATGCTCCTGCTTCAGAATAACGGCCTTGTGAGCTGGCGCGTTTTTCATCAGAACGACGCCGGGACCGACCATGGCGCCGGGGCCGGCAATGCGGCCGGGCATGAGGATGGTTCCCACGCCGGTGCGCGCGTAGTCGCCGAAGAGGGCGCCGGAGAATCCTGGCGCGGGACGACGGATTCCTTTCACTTCAACCTGCGTGGGTCCATCGTCGAATCGGAGCGTACCCACCTGGGTGCCGGCGCCGAATTCCGCGCCTTCGCCATAGATACCGGCAATTTGCATCTGGTGGGTGATTCGACCGCCGGCCAGAATGACGCCACTGAACTCGCCGAGAAAGGTGATGTGGTTGTTGCGGTCAACAAAACCAGAGACCTTCGCGAAGGGCCCTATCCGGCAGTCGTCTCCGATAACGGTGCCCGACGCAATCTGGGAACCTTCGAAAACATGCGTGTTTCTGCCGATCCAGGCCGGTCCGCTGATACGTGCGCCGGCTGAGATTGTCGCGCCATCGTCGACAAACACCGGGCCGTCGATGTGCGCGCCGGGATCGATCCGCGCCGTTGCCGCTGTCTGAGAGTCCTGCAGGTCCCTGGCCATTTCACGCAAGGCCAGACGACAGACGGCCAGGGGTTCCCACGGCATGTCCATGTCGAAGCACGTACCTTCCGTGCGGACGGCGGCGGCGGGCCGGCCTTCCCGGAACATGAGCGGCAGGGCATCGGCGATTTCGTGGCCCTCGGGCGGCGTGACGCCGTTTTGTACATTCGATACAAAATCCGACGTACTGGCAAGATCCTGAAGCGCGCCGTTCCTGAATATGAAAAGGCCCGACAGCGCGGTGCCGGTGGATGACCGGGGCTTCCAGGTGTAGTTGACGATGTTTTCACGGGTATCGGTTTCCACGCGAATGCGCCGGTTGAGCTGCTCGCTATGGTGTACCGCGGCAACGGAACGGTCGGAGAATGCATCAAGGAGTTGCGAAAGGATGATCGGCTCGAAGAAGACGTCGCCGTAGACGACCAGAAAGTCGTCGTTGCCGATGAAGCCTGCCGCGGCGCAGACGGCGTGGGCCGTGCCGAGTTGTTCCCCCTGTTCAATAAAGGTAATCCTGCATCCGAACCTGTCGCCGTCGGAAAAATGGTTTCGTATGCGACCCTGTCGATGGCCGACGACGATGCCCACGTCCGTGATGCCCGCGCCAACGATGCGTTCGACGATCCACTCCAGCAGGGGCCGGTTGCATACGGGAAACATGGGCTTGGGACGATAGTGGTTGAAGGGATAGAATCGGTCGCCTTTTCCGGCGGCCAGGATGAGGGCCCTCATCTGGAAACTCCTGACATATGAGTCGTGGGATTGAAAAAAGGAAATCGCGAAACAGGGCGGACGCAGTGCGCCCCATACAGGCTACTGAATGGGCTTCGGATCGATGGGACCCACGGGCACTTCCATGAGATCTTCCGCGAAGACGATGTGGCCGCCGAAAATGCGCGCGGCTTCGGCCACGAGGCGTTCACGGACGCCGGGTGGTTCCAGTTGTTCGGTGACGTGAGTCAGGACAAGGGTGCCGACGTCCGCTTCCGAGGCGGTCCGGGCGGCGTCGAGGTGTCCGGAACAGCAACCTGTGATTCGCGGGTCGAGTTCAACGTCGTTGATCAAGTGGCACATGTGGATGAGGACGTCCGCATCCCGCGCCAGGTCCGTCAGGCGGCGGGTCGGCGCCGTGTCTCCTCCGAAAACAATCGTCCCGTAGGGTGTGTCCAGCCGGAAGGCCAGGCAAGTGAGCTGCGGTTGGACATGGATGACTTCGGCGGTTTCGACTCGCCAGTTACCACCCTGAATGCATGAGCCGTCCGCAACTTCGGTGACGAGGGGGTCGGGGCGTTTCCGGGGCAGAATTCCGCCCCGCCGTTCGTAAACGAACTCGCTGCCGGGGTGCCGTGTCCGGGCGTCGAGGTCGGGACCGAAGGCGCCGTCGGATCCGAGGAGCCGTTCGGTCATGCGTTTCAAAGGAGCCGGACCGAATACCTCAAGCTCCGGGATCTTTCCCGCACCCTGATCCCAGCGGGTGAGTACGATACATGCGTAGTCCACGCAGTGGTCGTAGTGGAGGTGGGTAAGGAAGAGGCGCGTCAACGCCTGGGGAGGGACCGCCGCTTCGAGGAGGCGTCGTGCGACACCCGGGCCGCAGTCGAACAGCAGGACTTCCTCGTCGAAGGTGACGAGGTAGCCGGAACCTGCGCGGTGGAAAAGAGGGGTGGGAGTTCCGGTGCCCAGGAGGGTCAGTTTTAAAGACATAAGATGGAGAGCCCTGATACTTCAATTGCGTGCGGTGCCCGGCGCGATTCGGGCCTACCGGTCCACGTCGACTTCAAAGTGGCGGATGAGGTGGCCGAGATCTATCCAGAATGCTTCAGGTATATCAACGGCTCCGGCGTTGGCATTGGCACGGGCCTCGGACGGAACACGGGCGCCGGGGATGGTGGCGGCAACCTGTGGATGTCGTGTGCACCATTGAAGGGCTGCCGCAACCATGGGGACGCCGTGGCTCGTGCAAAGGTCCTGGATTCTCGCCACGTGGTCCAGGCAGGTCTGGCTGAATTTCCGGGCGAGGTAGTTGATGCCGTCTACAGGACCGGTGGCAAGCAGCCCCCGTTCTACGGGTGTGGCGATCAGGAGGCCCACGTTGTGTCTGACCGCCGCCGGCAGGATTCGATCGGCGGCAAGCTGATTGATGAGGCTGAGCGCTTCCGGAACGACGGCGGCATCGAATTCCCCCGTTTCGATGTACCAGGCGTTGGTGCGGGGGTCGTTGGCGGCGGTGCCGACACAACGTGTGACGCCCGTGTCCTGCAGTTTTCGAAGGGCGCCGAGGGCGCGATTCTTTCCCATAACGTCTTTTACGGGTATGTCCATGGCGTCGTCCACGGATGTAGAGAACTTCGAAGGCGTCGATGCCCAGCCGGTCCTGGCTTCCCTCTACCTGCCGCATAACGGCGTCGTAGGAATAGTTCCGTCCGTCGGCCGTCTGCCCGACCTTTGTGGTAACCGCGCATCGTTTTGCGAGGTCGGGACGTCGCCTGAGGGCCCGGCCAATAATGGATTCGCTGTTGCCCGAACCGTACAGCGGCGCGGTATCGATCAGCGTAGAGCCCGCTTCGATCGCCGCGTGCACCGTTGCAACTCCCAATTCGATATCCATATGGCTGGACTGCCCGGCACCTTCGCCGGAAGGTCTCGGCCGACCCGTGGTCCACGCATCCATGAACTCGTATTCCGATGCCGCGCGGTTGGGATCCGCGATTCCGATAAAGCCGGTACCCAGACCCACAATGGGGATCTCCAGGCCGGTCCTCCCTAGCGTTTTGGTCTTCATTGGAGGGCCTCGAAAAAGATGCAGAGTGCGGAAACGGTACCCCGCCAGGCGGGCGGCTTCTAAAATAGCATGTGCATGGTCCAGGCGCAATACCCTTCTGTACGTTGGGGATATATGGGCATTCCGCGCTTGCCTTTGAACTTTGGAGGTATTATCATAATCCCGGTGCGTTCCGATACAGTGTCGACCCAAACCCCGAGAGGAGGCCGGAATGCGAAATCGATTTGCATGTGCGTTGTTTGCAGGATGCCTGATCGTGATGACTCCAGCCCTCGGACAGGAAGGGGCCGGCGGCGATAAATGGTGGCCGTCCGAGTGGGGGGCGGGAGATCAGAGAGGGGCAATGAACCGGCTGACCCCGCAGAAGGTATTGGGGGCCGCGAGATTGATCCAGGCGGGCAAGACATACCAGCTTGGACGGGTTTATGAGCCGGGAATTCCGCTCTTCGGCAACCGGCATTACAGTCTGACCATTCCCGGTTCGCCAACCGGAGGACCTGTCGGAGAGAACCAGCTGATCTGGCACGACGAAATGTTCAGCGGCGAGATCGGACAGGTGGGAACCCAATTCGATGGATTGGGGCACATCGGTACGCGCAAGGGCAATGAGGACATCTTTTACAATGGATTCAGGCGTTCGGAGATTGGCACCGCCTACGGACTGGAGAAACTGGGCGTTGAAAACGTGGGTGTGTTTTTCACCCGGGGCGTTCTGGTCGACGTGGTGGGCCACAAGGGGCTGGCGCGGTTGGATGTGGGTTATGTGATTACCGCAGCTGACATTGAAAGGGCCTTGAAAAAACAGGGTGTAGAGGTCACGGAAGGGGATGTCGTACTGTTTCGTACCGGCCATGGAAGTTTATGGAAAGTGGACAACGAGACTTACAACTCGGGTCAGCCGGGTATCGGGCTGGAAGCCGCGCGGTGGCTGCTGAAAAAGAAAATCGTCATGGTCGGCGCCGATACGTGGGCGGTCGAGGCCGTGCCCGGAGAAGATCCGGACGGGGCGTTCGAGGTCCACGAGTTGCTGATCCAGCGTAACGGCGTATATATTCTGGAGAATCTCGACCTGGACGAACTGGCGGCAGACGGCGTGTTTGAGTTCGCGTTCGTCTTTGCGCCGCTGAGGCTCAAGGGCGCCACCGGATCGCCGGGAAATCCGTTCGCAATCAGGTAGTACACTCCCGAACCGACCACGGACTCCGGCGTTCGCGCCGGGAATAGAAGCCGGGTCAATATCGAGCGCGAGAGCATAGACCTGCAGGGGCCTATTGTGAATCCTGAGGAAGAGAAGCAGCGTTTTCCGGAATTGGCGCCGGAGTTGCGCTCCCGGCGAGCCCTGGACTTCCTGAAGTTCTTCGGACCCGGGGCCGTCATCGCGTCGGTAACGACTGGAAGCGGAGAAACGGTGTGGGCGTGGGTTGGAACCCGATTTCAATGATGATGATTCCGCTGCATATTACAGGGGTTCTGTTGGCCGGACCCTGGTGCTTTGCCATGGTATGGACCGATCGCAAATATCTGCCCAGACCGTTCAGGATGGGTTCTTTCCTCGTCACGCTGAATATCGTTTGCGGACTGGTGTTCACCTGCCTTGGCGTACTGGCCGTCATTGAGGATTTAGAGCCGCTATTCCAATAGCGACGGCAACGCGAAGTGTCGGCGTGAATTGTCCCTCGGACGACGGATAAGCCAGGTTCTGACCGGCCTTGACGTTTCGTATCCCATCCCCCCGCGATTATACTCGACACCTGTACCCGACACATCGACACCCGTGCCCGAACTTCAGATGCCATCGATTGTCTACCAGCCATGAAATCCCATTCCGTGAATGTCCTTGTCGGCGTCAGGTTAGGGGAGGTCTGGCTTGCCGGAATTACCCTGGCGCTTGTGACGGCGGCTGTTCTGACGGTCCCGGGGAGGTTGGGGAGAGGCGAGCGCCTGGACCCGCTGTCCCGGGCAGAGACGCTGATTGCTCGTGCCGCGTACCGGAACGCGTTGCACATGCTGACTCGAATGGATTTGACCGGGTTGGATGATTGGGCGATTCGCAGGGCACGGCTTCAGCAGGCGCTGTGTTTGAAGGCGCTCGGGCGCTTTGAAGACGCATTGAACGGATTCCGCGCTTTGGAGAAGGCGTCTGCGGGAATTAGCGATTACATGGATTTCTGGCAGGCGGAATGTCACGAGGGGCTTGGGCGGGCGGACAGCGCGTTGGTGTATTTTGCGCGGGTTGTGGACACGCGGCCATCGGGCAGGCTGTTGGAGGACGCGGCACTCCAGGCGGCCGAGCACCAGATGCGGGCGGGACGGGCACGGGAGGCTGCCCTGATGTACCGGCGGCTGTCCGATGGGAGCCAGCAGGAGGTCCAGGCGCTGGCGGGCCTTTCAGGTGCGTTGGAGGTCTCGGGGGATTCCACGGAGGCGCAGCGAATTCGGCTACGCCTCGTGCGGGATCATCCGGAGTCGCCGGAGGCATTTGACGCGTTGGGTTCGCTGGGCCAATTGCGAACGGTACAGGAACGGTTTTACGGGGCGGTCGCTTATTCAAGCCACCGGCGGTTTCGAGAAGCGGTTCGGATGTTTCGACAGATCGTAAAGGAGTCCGGTGATATCGCCTGGCAGGGTCGGGCGCAACAGGAACTGGGGCTGACCCACTACAAACGAAAGGACTACCGTACGGCGGAACGCGCGTTCCAGGAGGCCCATCGCCGGTACCGGGTACCGAAGGCATTATTTCATCTGGGCCGCTGTTCTGTGAAATTGGGGCACGATTTAAAGGCGGCCGGGCGGTTTCAATCGTTCGCGCGTAAGTATCCTGCAACGCCGGGGGCTGCCGAGGCGCTCTGGCAGGCCGCAATGGCGTATGAGAGGCGGGGAAGGCGCGCAAAGGCACGCGAAGTGTTTTTGAATCTGGCCGCTCGTTATCCCGGAAGTCAACTGGCCGACCGCGCCAGGTGGCGTGCGGGTTATGCACTCTACGTAATGGACCGGTTCGAGGAGGCCGCGCGGGTCTTTCTGAAGCTGGCGGACCGGACGACCGAGAATTACATGAGAGACCAGGGCTACTACTGGGCTGGCAAGTCCTATCAGCGGGCAGGCCGTAAGGAGTTGGGCGCCAATTGGATTCGTCGGGCCGCAGCCGGATTTCCAACCTCGTACTATGCTGCCCGGGCGCGGGCGATTCTGGCATTGAAGGACAGGGCCTGCCCTCCAGCGCCGACATCTCAGGGGGTCAACGGACGTCATCCGCCATATGAACCGTCGCCCTACCTGTTGAAAGGAGACAGGTTGGCGGACCTGGGACTTTACGATGAAGCGGAACAGGAATACAGACACGCAGGATGGGCGCATAGAAGTGAGATCTACGCCCTGAGTGAATTGCAGCGGCGATTTGAACGCATTGGAGCGATGAACCAGGCGCTCCGGATAGCCGGCCTGATCGTCAATCTGGAACGCGAACGGGGGATGCCGGTTACGCTCACATCGTTTCGCAGACTGTACCCTACCTATTACTTGGGCGAGATCAGCCGGACCGCTCAGGATTTCGGGCTCGACCCCAATCTGGTACTTGCAATTATCCGCCAGGAAAGTGCGTTTGATGAAATGGCATTGTCCCGGGCGGGCGCACGCGGATTAATGCAGGTGATGCCGGCCACGGGACGCCAGATGGCGCGCAAACTGCGTCTCAGAGGTATCTCTACGGAAGATCTGTGGAATCCACAGACGTCCATTCGGCTGGGCGCCAGGCATCTGGCCGATCATTTCCGGTATTTCAGGAGCAGTAAAGACAGACGGCTCGGCCTGGCATTATCGGCCTACAACGCAGGGTTGGATGTGGCGCGGAAATGGTCGAGTCGGCTCCCGGCGCACGACGTGGATGAGTTCGTAGAGAGCATACCGTATCGGGAGACGCGCAATTACGTGAAGCTCGTGTATCGGAATTATCAGGTGTATTCGTATCTGCAGCAGGAGACGGACTCGGGGAGATGAACCACTGGCGACGTTGCCAACCCTGACGCCGTGCGCCCGTGTAGAAACGACCGGAGGCCAGGTGTTTTTGCAGCGGGTGGTCGCGAATTGCATTCAGGCATTCTGCCTATGCTTCCGGGGCGGAGATTTCAATCAGCCCATCCGGGAATCGGAATCCGCAGGCAGTTCCGGAACGGTCGTAAAACCAGGCAGGCCCGAGGGGAGAGGATAGATCCATGTCAAAAGGCAATGAACGCCGCATCTGGGTTGCGTTGGAGGATTTGTTCATCCTGCTGTCGCTATTTGCGCTTTGGCCAGTGATTCTGGGATGGGAGGGGTGGGTGTGGGAGGTGTTGAAATACCTGGCGGTGGCGGGATTGATCTGGATCTTTGCGAGGCGGATGAGGCGGTATCAACGCCGTGCGGACGCGGGCGATTCCAAGACGGATTGAGCAGCCGGAAAGGCACCGGGTGCAGGTAATGCCTGGGCGGCGTAACACACGGATCAAAGAAACTTGCGCAGCAGTGGGAACATGGAGCGCAGGGCTTTACCCCGATGGCTGAGTCTGTTTTTTTCCCGGGGCGAGAGTTCGGCAAACGTACACCGGATGCCGGGCACCAGAAATAGGGGGTCGTAGCCGAACCCGCCCGTTCCCCGCGGGCTGCACAGGATCAGGCCCTCCGCTCTGCCCTCGGCCGTCTGTACCGAGCCGTCGGGTGCGCCGATGGCAATCACGCAGCGAAATCGGGCCGTCCGTTCTGCGCCAGGGATATCTTCGAGGAGCCGGAGAAGCTTGCGGTTGTTCTGTTCGTCGGTGGCGTTTTCGCCCGCGAATCGCGCCGAACAAACACCCGGCGCTCCGTCGAGCGCGTCCACCTCCAGGCCGGAGTCATCGGCCAGGGACACGTGGCCGGTATGGAAGGATACGGAAAGCGCTTTTTTGATGGCGTTGGCCTCGAACGTCCTGCCGTCCTCCACTATATCCCCGATGTTGGGGAAGTCGGCCAGAGAACGGACCCTGACTTCCGAACCCAGTATTTCCCGGATCTCTCTGAGCTTGCCGGGATTTTTCGTGGCTGCCACAAGAGACGACATGGGAAACCTGCAAATGGCGGTGAATCGTTTAGAACCGAAGAAGCGAATTGGAATAGTGGAACTCGCCCTCATCTGAACCCGGATCTCATATTTCATATTCCTTCCTGGCGTGTTCCCGGAAGTCCGATGCCCGGATGCGGATGATATAACACATTTCAATAAACCTCGAATAGAGCCTGCCCTCCGCCAGGTCTTTCACGTTTTCAATGTCCTGGTTGGTGGTGAAAATCGTGAAACGCCGGCTGGCGTATCTTGTATCCACCAGGTTGTAAAGCATTTCCAGCTCCCATTCCGTATTCCGCTGCACGCCAAAGTCGTCGATGACAAGGTACGGGACGTTGCCGAGGTCGCGCAAAAAGGCCTCGGATTTACCATGCATCGGACTGTTTTCGTCAAACGCGAATCGCAGTGTCTGGAAGAATGCCTTTGACAGGCTGATGAATTTTCCGGGACGCCCCGAGTGGAAGATGAGTTCGTTGAGCGCGACGTAGGAGAAGTAGGTCTTGCCCACACCGGGTTTGCCCGACAGAAAGTATCCTCTAATCGTGAGGGGAGCGGCTGCTTTTGCGCCGGGCCCGTGCGAGGCGTTCAGCTTGCGGGCTTTTTCGATCAGGTTGCCGAGATGGCGTTTGAGCTGGTCTGCGCCGCCGATTGGTTTTCCTTCGTATTTTTCGTAGAAATCGTCCAGGAATTTGTATCGAAACGGACCGGGGATGCCGGAGTTTCTGATGAGCCGGTGGATCTCGTGTGTCTTCAGCCGGTAGCGTCGACACGGGCACCAGGCCGGTTCGGCATCCGACCGTTGGAAAATCTGATAAGGCGGCTTGCCGCCGCATCGGCAATATCTTTCGACCCTGGGTGAGAGTCTGATTTCGCCATGCAGACCGGCCGTAACCCGGGGATCGTAATAGTATCCCGGATCGCCGCCGGGAAGGTCGATCCGCAACGGACGATCAGTTTTGGGTGAGTTGTCGTTCATATCGTTGTTTGAAATTTCGGATACCGCTGAAGATGGCTTCGGCCATTTCACGTTGAAACGTCCACTTTCGCATCTGACTTTCTTCTCCGGGGTTGGAGATAAAGCCCATTTCCACAAGAACCGAAGGCATGTGCCCCATCGTACCTCTCATCACGTAGAAGTTGGCCTGCCGTACGCCGCGGTCGGGCATTGGCCTCAGGTTTTCTATGACCTCGGCGCGAATATCGGCCGCCAGATCCTGGCTTTCTTTCAGAAACTGAGTAGAGAGAAGGCCGAACTGTATACCTTCGACTTCATCCATGGTCACCGCATCATCCTGTTCTTCCAGGCGGAGGACGGCGTTTTCCCGCCGTGCCACTTCGGCGGCTTCGTCCGTCTTGGCCTCGGAAAGAAAGTAGACCTCTAAGCCGCGCGCACGGCGATTTCTGCTCGCGTTGCAGTGAAGGCTCACAAAAAGTTTGCCCTGATTCTTCCTGGCATTGCGGGCGCGTTGTCCGAGCGTAACGAACGTGTCCGTACTGCGCGTTAACACGGCTCTTACGCGAAGCCGCTCTTCGAGCAGCTTTTTCAGGCGTATGGAAACCTTTAATACAATGTCCTTCTCCCTCGTGCCGCGTTTTCCCATGGCGCCCGGATCCCTGCCGCCGTGCCCGGGGTCTATGATGATGGTGTCGATCGTCCAGCGTTTGGGGTCGACTTTCGCCCGCGGTACCGGTGTTCGTCCAGCAGGCTGCCGGGTTTCCCGAACGGACGCGCGGGCAGCATCGACGGGTGTTTCAACCGCTGTCATCCGGGGATAACCGGCAAGGGTTCGAGCCAGCAACGACAGGATCGCATCAGACGGAACCCATAAGGCCTCGCTGTCGTGGTATCGCGTTTCCAGCGGCAGCCTGTATCCGACGTCGTTTACGGTAACAACGGAGGAAAACGGGGTAAAGACAATCGAATTTCCACCCTTCCGCAAGGCGATTTTTCCCTTCGATGGATAGGGATGGAGTCGGCCGCCCAGAATCCTGGCCAGGTCATCCAGAGACACGTAGGCGCCCTCGCCGATTCTCGACGTGGGAATGAGAACGGGCGCGCCGGCTTTTCCTGCGTTCGCGGAAGAACAAAACAGCGACAGCACGATAAAGGCACCCAGTACGCAGGCCGGGAAAAAGGCCTGGCGCCTTTTCTCATTTTCCATGGACCTTCTCGACAGGATGGAGATGGTGAATCGGGATCGGATTCGAGTCGCCGCGGACACTAGATACCAGATCTCGTTCCCCGCACCTTGAGTTCCCGCTGCATTTCACGTTGAGCGTCACGTTTGGCGATGTCGTGGCGCCGGTCGTATTCGCGTTTACCCCGGGCGACGGCCAGTTCGACCTTGGCTCTGCCGCGTTTGAAATAGAGCTTCAGAGCAACGAGCGTGAGTCCCTTTTCTTCCGTACGTACCCTTAGCCGATCGATTTCGTTTCTGTGTAGCAACAGCCGGCGTTTGCGAACCGGATCATGATTGAAGCGGTTGGCCTCGGTGTATTCACCAATGTGGAGGTTATGCAGGAAGACTTCGTTGTTTTCCACGCGGGCATAGCAGTCTGCCATATTTGCGTTGCCAAGGCGTAGTGATTTCACCTCCGTGCCTTTGAGTTCGAGGCCGGCTTCGTAGGCGTCGACAAGAAAAAAGTCCCGCCGGGCTTTTCGGTTCTGCACTACGATTTTGATGTTATCAGCCATGGCTTGAGCACGGCGACAGACGAGGGCTTACCTGGCTTGGAGAACGCGGGGAAGCCTGGCAGTCGGTGATCCTGCGTGCACGGAAACACAGTTCATTGCGCCGACCCGGAACGGGATGCGGAATGTGGCCGGTGCCGGATTCTGAAGTTGCGGCGGTCATGCAGCGCGCCGGAAGGCAAGCGCCGACCCCTGGCCGAGGTTCTCAGAACGAAACGTACCGGTTACTCCTGTAACGGTGAGTGCTTGAGTAGGATCCTAAGCAGACGATCGAGGGTGTCGACCTTTCGCGCACCCTTCTGATTACGGTAGGCGGCACAAAGGTTGAACATCATGCGGGTGAGTATTTGCCGGTCGGATGATTGGCGCAGCATGGACGGCTCAAACTCCATGTCGAACCGGGAGAGATATTCCCGGCATTCATTCGCTGTCAAGAGTTGGCCCCTGTTAAAGGGGTCGAAAAGGAACTCCATGCCGTCCGTTGTCTTGTACTTGGTAATAAAGTGAAAGGGCATCCCGACGCCGAGAATGGGCAGATCGAGCCGGCGGCCCAGAAAAATGAAAAGCGCTGAAATCGAAATGGGCAGACCTGTCTTGCAATCCAGAACCCGGTTCATATAGCTGGCGGCCGGAACGATCGGGTCGTTTCTTTGCCCCCGGAAACCCTGTGTATCGAAAAGGTAGTGGTTCAGGGTCTGGATTATTCTGAGCGGATGGTCGTCTGGAGCAATGGAGGGGGCCAGGTCCCCGGCCATCCTGTTGAGCTGACTTCTGTAACGATGAATGTTGAGGGTCGGATATTCGAGCTTGGCCAGGGTAAACGACGCTGTTTCCAGGTCGATGTCGCCGGTGGGGTTCTCCTGTAGTTTTTGGAACTGCGTTTCCAGCGGGGGTTCCTTGAGGCACAACAGGATCCGGCCGGCCTCCCGTTGCGCTGGCGACCCCCCGGACGCGGCATCCTGGATCTTGCGGACGACCGGCTCGCCCATTGTGAACAGCTTGCCCCGCACGATGTCTAAGATATCGGCGTTACGGTCGTCCAGGAGCGAGACAATGGCCTGTATCTGTTTCGCGCTAACATTCATGCCGTACCCCGGCCACGGGCTCTCAGGAGGACCATTAGGGCCGAGATGTCCGCGGGTGAAACGCCTGGAATTCGGGAAGCCTGGCCCAGTGAGCGAGGGCGTACCTGCGAGAGCTTCTCGGCGGCCTCGCGGGAGATGGCGGGAAGTTCCATGTAGTCGATGTTGTCCGGAAGGCGCTTTGTCTCCAGATCCTGAAACCTGGCCACCTGCGCTTTCTGGCGCTGGATATAACCTTCGTATTTGAGTTCGACCTCAACGGATTGGCATACATCTGGACGCAGCGGTTCCGGAGGTGGCGCGACTTCCTGTACAAAGCGGTAGTCGAGTTGGGGCCTGCGCAACAGATCGATCAGAGGTGCGGACTGTGCGAGAGGGGAGGTGCCCGCTGTGCGAAGGTACTGCTGAACCCGGTCTGAGGGCGTGACTTTTATCTTTCTCAGACGGCGTTGTTCGGCGGCAATTGCTGCCGTCCGACGCTGAAAACATTCGTAGGCGCTGTCTGAAACCAGCCCGATCCTGCGACCGATTTCGGTCAGGCGCAGGTCGGCGTTGTCGTGCCGCAACAACAGACGGTATTCCGCCAATGCGGTAAACATGCGGTAAGGCTCTTCCGTACCTTTCGTTGTGAGATCGTCGATCAGTACGCCGATATAAGCCTGGGCGCGGTCCAGAATTAACGCGTCTTCGTTCCGGACCTGCAATGCGGCATTGATGCCCGCCATCAGGCCCTGTCCGGCCGCTTCTTCGTAGCCCGTGGTGCCGTTGATTTGCCCCGCGAAAAACAGGCCGCGGACCGGTTTGGTTTCCAGCGTGGGAAGGATCTGGGTCGGAGGGACATAGTCGTATTCAATGGCGTAACCCGGCCGCATGATTTCGGCGTTTTCAAGGCCGGGAACGCTGCGGACGACCTCGACCTGCACGTCTTCAGGCAGGCTCATTGACAGACCGTTGAGGTAGACTTCGAACGTGTTGTAGCCTTCCGGCTCCACAAACAACTGATGCTTTTGCCTATCTGCAAATTTGACGACTTTGTCTTCGATCGAAGGACAGTACCGTGGACCCACGGACTGGATACGGCCGCTGTACATTGCCGAACGATCCAGGTTCCGACGTATGAGATCGTGGGTTTCTGGCGTGGTGTAGGTGATGTGGCAGTTTAGTTGTTCCTGTGTGATGGTCTCGGTGCGGTAGGAGAAGGGGCACGGCTGCTCGTCACCGGGCTGGATTTCCATCACACTGTAATCGACGCTGCGGGAATTGATCCGCGGTGGCGTCCCCGTTTTCAACCTCCCCAGTTCAAAGCCCAACCGCCGCAGGTCGCCGGATGCCCGTTCGGCGGATTGCTCGCCGGCGCGCCCGGCACTGTAAGATCGGTTGCCCACGTGGACGAGGCCCCTGAGAAAAGTGCCGGTTGTCAGGATGACCGTCTGACCCAGGAAGATCGTGCGGGACTTGGTGACGATGCCCCTGATTCGCCCGTCGTCAACCAGCAGATCTTCGATCAGGCCCTGCTTGAGATCCAGGTTCGTCTGGCTTTCCACAACATATTTCATGCGAAATTGATACGCTTTTTTGTCGGCCTGTGCCCGAGGGGCCTGCACTGCCGGCCCCTTACTCCGGTTGAGCAGGCGGAATTGCAGTCCCGTCACATCGATGTTCTGCGCCATTTCGCCGCCCAACGCATCGATTTCGCGCACCATGTGGCCTTTGGCAATGCCTCCCACCGCGGGATTGCAGGACATCTGGGCGACCGTGTCCAGATTCATCGTCAGCAGCAGGGTCTTGCACCCCATGCGGGCGCCTGCCAGGGCGGCTTCGGCTCCAGCGTGTCCAGCGCCCACAACAATGATATCGTAGTGTTTATCGTAGGTCCACATAAGTTGACGTAGGTGTCGCGAGTGCGCTTTTAATCGCAAACCAGCACATTTGATTTGCCCTCTGTCTTCCGCTTCTCTTCGACTTCGAATCCCATATCCTCGATCAGACGATGGGTTTCCGAAGTGGACTGTCCCCCGGTAGTCAGATAGCCTTCCATAAAGACGGAGTTCGCCGGATAGAGGGCCAGGCCCTGGAGGGATCGGAGCGTGTGTTCCCGCCCGCCGGCAATCCGGATTTCTTTGTTCGGGTTGACAAAGCGGAACAGGCAAAGGGCCTTCAGGCCATCCTGCGGCGTCGTCGGTTCACACCCGGCGAGGGGCGTGCCTTCTACGGGGTGCAGAAAGTTGACAGGGATCGAATCGATGTCCAGTTTCCGGACGGCCATGGCCAGGTCGACGATATCCTGCCGGGACTCTCCCATCCCGATGATTCCCCCGCAACAGGTCTCGAGACCGGCAGCCTTGACCGCCTGAAGCGTATTCAGCCGGTCCGTGTAGGTGTGGGTGGTACAGATCTTGGGATGGTGCCGGGCACTGGTGTTCAGGTTGTGATTGATCCGGTCGACACCGGCTGCTTTCAACGTTCTGGCCTGTGCTTCGTCCAGCAGCCCCATACAGCAGCAGATGTCGATATCGACGGTTTGTTTGACTTCACGTACGATGTCGGCAACGGTTTCCACCTCTCTGCGGTTGGGGCCTCTTCCGCTGGTGACGATGCAATAGCGGAGGGCCCTTCCCGCCTTGGCCTTTCTGGCGCCGTCGAGGATTCGTTCTCGTGGCAACAGCGGATATTTACTGATGTCCGCGGTCGACACTGAAGATTGGGAACAGTAGGCGCAGTCTTCCGGACACAGTCCGCTCTTGGCGTTCTGTAAAACGTGCAGGCGCACTCTGTTTCCAAAATAACGATGGCGGACCCTATATGCCGCGTGGATCAGCCGGAGCAGGTCTTCGTTTGGCGTATTGAGCACCGCCAGCATCTCCAGCGTTGTTAAGGGATTGTTTTTCAGCGCTTTGCGTTCAAGTATCAAGTAGTCCTTCATTCGAACTCAAGCTCCCGAGAGGGTGATGCCGGTGTCACCACATTAACGGTAGATTGCCAGGCCCAGAACCGCCGTGCTGACGATCGCGACGGCCGGATGAAGGTTCAGGAAATGGATGGCGACAAAAGCCGCCAGGGCGATCAGGCCCGTGTGCCATGAAGTCACTGACTTGGGCGCCATTTGCCAGACCACCACGAGAAGGAGGCCGACAACCGCCGGCCGGACGGCTTTGAGCATTGCCTGGACGGCTGGCGCGCCCTTATACGCCATGAAGAACAGGCCCAAAGTCATCATCAGGATGAGGGAGGGAAAGACCGTGCCCAGAAGGGCCACGATCAGACCCGGGGTCTGTGCGACCTGGTAACCGATATAGGCGGCCATTTTCGTGGCAATGGGACCGGGAAGCGCATATCCCATAGCGAGAGCGTCGGTAAACTCCTCAATGGTCATCCAGCCGTGTACGTCGACGACTTCCTCCTGTACCAGCGGGATCATGGATGGCCCGCCCCCGTAAGCGAAAATACCGACCTTTGTGAACGACACAAATAACTTGACGAGTTCCATAACCGCCTCCCTGAGCGGATTGGGCATGAGCCTGAAACGGCATAGAATATAGCATATCACCCATATTCGCACAAGGCAATTCCAGGGAAATTCCGACCCGGCGGTCAGGCGTCGAATCGAAACGGATTGCAGCGGAATACGTATCCGTGTCGGGATTGAAAGCACCACTCTGAACGCCGTATCGACGGCGATTCCGGCAGGCTTCAGGCTCGACGCGCCGGAAAACAAGCCTGTGTCGCTGGGTGGAAGACCGGTTTGCCCGCGAATGTGATCCGAGACTCGTTCGATTCGGGAGAGTATGGAATGCGGCCGGCGGCAGCGAGGATTTCGTAGCATATTTTTCGCAGAGTTTTTTACATTACGTACAACGGCTCCGGAGTTCGAATCGGACGAATGCCAACGTGGGACCATTTGACGGCATTGGACCGGCGCGGAACGCGGCGAACGGGCGCTATGTGGCGGCCTTGACAAGCGTTGGGCTTTTTCCTATACTTCCCTCCGGTTTAGTGTTCTGTCCCGGAAATAGATTGCCGAAATTCGGCCGCCGAGTCGCCCGGCTGGGAACGCAGCGAGACGGGATGAATCGGCGGCCGAATGGTAACATATTTCTGGGATGGGACACTGGACGGGGTGGTGAGACGATGACGGCCACATCTGTTGCAAGGCTCGAGAGAATCTGCAGCAGGAATCCTGCGTCTATCCTGTTTGCGCGCCTCGCCGATGAGATGCTGCGATCGGGCAACGTGGACCTGGCAACGGAGATCTGTCGGAAGGGCCTCAGATACCGCCCGTTTTATCCAACCGGCCATCTCGTCATGGGCAGATGCCACATGGCGGCCGGACGGTTGGTAGAAGCCCGGCAGGCATTTCACGACACGCTCGTGCTGGATCGGGACAATCCGGCGGCCTACTGGCTGCTCGGCAAGATCGAAAGAAGGATGGGCTTCGAGGAACAGGCGCTTCAGTATTTCAGGTATGCCCTGACGGTCGATCCGTTAAGCCGCGTGCTGGTTTCCGAGATCGGTGCCGTTGCCCGGGGAGAAGACGAACCGGCCTCCGAATCCGGGCCCGGCGATGAGCCGGGTCGCCTGGCGTCAGATGAAACCGCCGCGAAAAACGATTCCCGGGCGGAACGCGAGAATTTTCCCCTCCTGTTGCGGGACCTTCCGGACCAACGCGGCCCGGGTAAGGATGCGGCCGCGACTTCCGAATCCGACGCTGGAATTGCGCCGATTGCAACCTCGACCCTTGCCGAGCTGTACGTGGCGCAAGGACTGATAGAAGAAGCTGTAGCTGTCCTGGCGCAAGTCTGTGAGCGTGAACCCGAGAATGAGCCGATAAAGAAACGGCTGAAGGAACTTCAGCAGATGAATGGAATGTGCGCGGGAGGATAATTTCGAAAAATGGTCACAACGTCTGAGTTCAGAAATGGTATGGTCTTGCGCCTGGACGGCGTTCTCTATTTTATGGTCGAATTCGAACACTTTAAACCCGGCAAGGGCGCGGCCGTCGTACGCACCCGTCTCAAGAGTGTGAAGACGGGCGCAATGATTGACCGGACGTTTCGTTCCGGCGACAAGGTGGACGATGTTCGGCTGGAACGGCGGAAGATGCAATTCCTCTACAAGCCCGGCGATCTTTACTGTTTTATGGATAATGAGACGTACGATCAGTATGAACTGCCTCCAGAGGTGATGGGAAACGCAGTCAAGTATTTGAAAGAGAACGAGATTCTGGAGATTCTGGTCGCTGAGCAAAACGCTGTGAGTGTGGCGTTGCCGATTTTTGTCGAACTGGCGGTGACGGAAACGGACCCCGGGCTGCGGGGAGACACCGCCAGCGGCGGAAGTAAACCGGCCGTACTGGAAACAGGGGCTTCGGTCCAGGTGCCCCTTTTCGTGGAACGGGGCGACGTTTTGAAAATAGATACCCGAACGGAAACGTACGTAGAACGAATCTGATACGGAAACGTCGGGAATCGGGATGGGTGGCACTTCGGCCGGCACGCCCCGATCCCTATACTGCCGGCTGTTGTTTTTTCGAAGGAGCACGCGTGAAACTCTCCAAAAACATCATGGAGACCCTTCAGCAGTTGATCGAACTGGTCGGAGAAGACAAGGTCCGGGAGATTGAAATCGAACGTGGGATTCTGGGGCTTCGAAAAATACGCGTTGCCGCCGGCATCGATGCAGCCGCGTTTCAGCCGGTCGCTCAGGTTCATACCGCTTCGCAGCCGGCCGATGCCGACCATGAGTCCGCTTCCGCCGAACCGGACGAGACTGAAGGGTTGCACAGCATTAGTTCGCCCATGGTAGGCATGTTCTATCGTGCTCCCAATCCGGACTCGCCGGCCTTTGTGGAGGAGGGGGATGTCGTGTCGGTCGGACAGACCATCTGCATAATCGAAGCCATGAAAATAATGAACGAAATCGAAGCCGACGCAAAAGGTCGGGTGGTTCGAGTCCTTGTTGAGAATGGCAATCCCGTCGAGTACAATACACCTCTTTTCCTAATAGAACCGCTATAAAGCGCTTCTTTCACCCCTGCGGCGGTTCCGGCCGCCTTCCCACCGAACCAATCGTGTCATCCACTCCCTTATTCGATAAAATCCTTATTGCCGACCGGGGCGAAATCGCCGTGCGTGTCATCCGGGCATGCAAGGAACTCGGCATCCGGACAATCGCGGTGCATTCCGAGGCCGATGCCAATTCACTGCATATCGGTGTTGCCGACGAGGATGTCTGCATCGGGCCGCCTCCCGGAGACCAGAGCTATCGGAACATCCCGCGTATTCTGAGCGCCGCGGAAGTGACCAACGCCGATGCGATTCACCCCGGGTACGGTCCGTTGGCCGAGAACGCGGATTTTGCCGAGATGTGCGCTTCGTGCGGCTTTGTGTTCATTGGACCGTCGCCGGAGGCCATTCGCAGGATGGGTGACAAAGCCGTCGCGCGGGAAACGATGCTGGCCGCGGACGTGCCGGTAGCGCCCGGCACGGGGGTATTGCACACACTTAACGAGGCGGAGCGGTCCGCCGAAGAGATCGGTTACCCGATTCGCGTGAAAGCAGTTGCCGGGGGTGGCGGAAGGGGCATGCGCACCGTGAACTCGGCGGAGGGCCTCGAGCGGGCCTGGAATGCGGCGCAGGCCGAGGCGTCCGCCGCGTTTACGTCGGGCACGCTTTATCTGGAAAAGGAAATCGTGGCGCCCCGACACATAGAAATTCAGGTTATGGGCGACCAGGCCGGCAACATCGTTCATCTGGGTGAGCGTGAGTGTTCCATCCAGCGGCGTCATCAGAAGCTGATCGAGGAGTCTCCTTCGCCCGTGGTCGACGAGGACCTGCGCGGGCGGATGGGAAGAGAAGCCGTTGCGGGGGCCAGGGCGGTGGGATATTCGGGCGCCGGAACCGTGGAATTCCTGCTGGATGCTTCGGGGCGCTTTTATTTTATGGAAATGAATACCCGCATTCAGGTCGAGCATCCGGTCACGGAGATGGTAACGGGAATCGATCTGGTGAAGACCCAGATCCGGGTGGCCGCGGGAGAGCCGCTTCCGTTTGCCCAGGTAGACGTACAGCCGTCGGGGCACGCCATCGAATGCCGCATTAACGCGGAGGATCCCGACCACAACTTCCGACCGTTCGCGGGGGAAATCAGCACTTTCCATGCGCCGGGCGGGCCGGGCATCCGGATCGATTCACATGCATATGCCGGCTATCGTGTCCCCTCCCACTATGATTCGCTCCTTGCCAAGTTGCTGGCGTATGGAGACACCCGTGAGGAAGCAACGGTGCGCATGGTCCGTGCGCTCGAGGAATTCGTGATCGAGGGAATCCCTACAACCATTCCATTTCATCTCAGAGCGATGCGGCATTCCGATTTTCGTCAGGGTCGGATCGACACGGAATTCGTGGCCAGGTTGGGGTATGGAGGTTGAGCTTCGGGGGGACCCCGGACAATTAAGGTAACAACAGTCGGGACGGCGAGCGACCCACGCGGAACATTTTCAGTATTCTTTATTATCGGGAGTCAAGAATCATGTCGGAGATTCCGGAAGGCCTCCTGTACACTGCAGAGCACGAATGGATACGTATCGAGGGTGAACGGTGCACGATTGGCATCACAGACTATGCGCAGGGTGAGTTGGGCGATATCGTCTTTGCCGAATTGCCGGAACCGGGAGATCAGATCGAGCAGGGCGAGGCCTTTGGGACGATCGAGGCGGTGAAGACGGTGGAAGACCTTTTCGCGCCCGTGTCGGGCGAAGTGCTCGAGGTTCACGAGGAACTCGGCGAGGATGCGGCTCCGATCAACTCGGATCCATACGGTGAGGGCTGGATGATCGTGGTTCGGATAACCAACGGTGACGAACTCGAATCGCTTCTCAGCCCGCAGGCCTATGGCGAACTTATCGAAGAGCGATAGCAGCCAATTAAGCCCTCCGATCCATCACCGACGGGGGCTCGACGACCCGAGTGTTCAAGATCGCCCCACGGGTCGCCGATCCGGGGCAGACGTGCCCAGGCGGTCTTAATTTCCGGTGCGTCGTAAACGCTTGACATGGTATTATAAAGGCTTTATTTTTCTTCTTTTAAGTGAAATCCTGCGGGCATGGCCGGTCTGGTGACGGCGACGGAACGGATCATCTGTAGTGCAGGCCGACGGCTTCAGCGGCGTTCAGTCTATTTCGCCCCGGGCTGCTGCAAAAGGGGGTGTGTGCCATTGCTAAACCGGCCGGTTCTGGTTCTGAATCAGAGTTACGAACCCATCCAGGTGTGTAGCGTACGGCGGGCTATTGTTCTCGTGTTTCGTGGGCGGGCAGAGGTCATTGAAGCGTTGGATCTGTATGTCCGAACGGTTTCCGAACGGTTTCCGGTGCCCAGTGTCGTACGCCTCGGGCTTTACGTTCGCGTTGCCCCCAAACAACTCGCACTCTCCAAAAAAAACGTCCTGAAACGGGATGGACATCGGTGCCAGTATTGCGGTACCCGGAAGGGTCCAATGACAGTCGACCATGTGGTTCCCCGTACCGGAAACGGACGGGACACGTGGGAGAATCTGGTGTGTGCCTGTCTGCCCTGCAATAATCTCAAGGGCAATCAAACGCCGGAACAGGCCGGAATCAATCTGTTGCGCCGACCTCGCAAGCCCAGCACGGTCACCTCCATCAGCCAGTTGATCGGAGTGCCGGACCGTCGGTGGCGGCCGTATCTGTTTATGGATTGAAGCGCGGGCTCCAGGAGCCGGAACCGCGCGGGGATACATCAGTTCTCCGCCCCGCGTAAAGACCAGGTTGGGGAACCGGCAAAACGTCAGGGGAGATTTCTCCAATGAGTGCCGAATCGCTGGCAATTCAGGGAAACGCCGGGGGCGACGCCTACGGGGTGAAGCTGGATGTTTTCGAAGGACCGCTGGATCTGCTGCTTTTTCTGATTCGCAAGAATGAGATCGACGTTTACGATATCCCCATCGCCGATGTCACACGGCAGTTTCTGGAGTTTGTCGAAGTGATGCAGACGCTCAATCTGGAACCTGCCGGAGATTTTCTGGTCATGGCGGCCACCCTGATGAAGATCAAGTCACGCATGTTGCTGCCTGCAGATCCCGATGCGGACGAGGAGGAAGAGGATCCCAGAGAAGAACTGGTTCGGCGCCTGCTGGAATACCAGCAATTCAAAGAAGTGGCCAACTGGCTCGAAGATAAGCAGGATTTGCATCGGGATTGCTTTTACCGGGGGGCCGCACTGGATACCGGAGAAATCGACGAGGTCGAACAGGATCCGTTGGCAACCTGCGGCTCGGTGAGTCTGTTCGATCTGATGGCGTCGTTCAGAATGGCCCTCATCGCTGCGCCGAAAGCAGATTACCACGACGTTCATCAGCTGGAAGTGACGACCGAAGAACGAATGGAGGTCGTCCTGGACATACTGGAAAAAAAGCATCGGGTTCAGTTCTCGGATCTGGTCTCCGGTCTACCGCGAATAGTCCTCATTGTCACATTCATCGCCCTGCTCGAACTGATCAAGACCGGGCGGGCCCTTGCCAGACAGAGCGAATCGGAAGGCGAAATCTGGGTTTACGGACGTGATGAGGATAAATCAGAGCCTGGTTCGGAATCGGCGTCCGAACACTGACCGTGATACGTCCATCGGCCGCGCGTCACGGGCCCGAAGCTGCTTCAGTCGATTGGGAATTCAATCCAATCTCGTATCCTTTCTATGCGCGAATCGTATGGCATAAACCCGGTCGCGTCGGATGAAGACGCGCGCAATCAGGGTATTCTGGAGGCGTTGTTGATGGCGTCGGACAGACCGCTGGGCGCCAGCCAGATAGCTTCGATACTGGATGGGCTGCGGCCTGGAGACGTGCGTGCGTACGTGGAAGACCTGAACGAGCAGTACGGCCGGACCGGGCGCAGCTTTAAAATCTCGGAAATCGCCGGCGGATTCCAGTTCATGGTGCATTCGGAATACGGCGCATGGATACGGCGACTTCTGAAAGAAAAGGCGCCCGTCCGTCTGTCGTCGGCAGCCCTGGAAACGCTTGCCATCATCGTATTCAAGCAGCCGGTTATGAAGGCCGAGGTGGAACACATTCGCGGGGTGTCGGTGGACGGGGTGGTGCGGCACCTGCTCGAGAGGGGATTGATCCGCATCGCCGGCCGGTCGGACGCCCCCGGAAGGCCGCTGCTTTATGGAACGACGCGGGACTTTTTAAAGCACTTCGGACTGAAGACGTTGTCGGATCTGCCAAAGGTCCGGGAATTGGATGAGTTGCTGACCGACAAGGCAGCCGCGGCGTCTTCTCCAGGCGGTCTCCTGGAACCGATGGTCCGCCCGGAGGGGGAGGCGGGGAATCCGGGTGCCGGCGCCGAAGACGGGTCTGGAACGGTCTCCGACCCCCGCGGGGCGGGCGTAGCGCCGGATGCGCGACGTGTCGGCGCGGATGGAGGGAAACCGATTCCGTAGCAATCGAGGGCGGAGGGTTGTGATGGGCAAAAGGGGAATCGTGATTGCCATCGACGGTCCTGCGGGGTCGGGCAAGAGTACAACGGCTCAGTGTGTCGCCAACAGGCTGGGATATCTTTATCTGGATACCGGCGCCATGTACCGCGCGCTGGGATGGACCCTGATTTGTAAGGGTGTCAGCCCGGACGATGCGACCGCGTCGTCCGAGACGGCCGCATCGTTGAAATTTGATTTTCGGCTGGAGGACGGCGGCCAGCGGGTTCTGATCGACGGCGAGGACGTGACCGGCAGGATCCGTACTCCGGAAGTTGCCGATGCCGCCTCCCGGGTGGCCGTGCACACCGCGGTTCGAGAGATCCTCGTGGCGCGCCAGAAGGAGATGGGCGCCGACGGAGGTATCGTGCTTGAAGGCCGGGATACGGGAACGGCGGTTTTTCCTGGCGCGGATCTGAAAGTGTTTCTCGTCGCGGATGTCGCTGAACGGGCGCTGCGGCAGCAACGGGCTTTGCTTGATCGAGGCGAACGGACGCCTCTGGATGTGTTGACGGCTCAGATTCACGCGCGTGACGCGCGTGACAGGGCCACGCAGCGGCGTTCCGGATCGTGGCCGGCTTCGGATGCAATAGAGGTGGATACCACCGGCCTGAGTATCGATGCACAGGTCGCCCGCGTGGTGGAGCTTGCGCGCGAACGCGGCCTTTAAGGAGATCCACGGGCTCACGATGCGGACAGACATTTACACCGGGCGACCGGGCAATCTCTTCTATCGGTTCATCTGGGCGCTTGGCGCCGGAGCATGCATCTGCCTGTTTCGGCTCCGTGTCGCCGGCGGTCATTTTGTGCCGCGCCGGGGCGGCGTCATTCTGGCGAGTAACCATGCTTCCTTTGCGGATGCCGTATTTATCGGAGTTGCGGCGGGCCGTGAACTTTCGTATGTTACCAAGCAGGAAGCGTTTCCCGTTCCGATTCTCGGCTGGCTGATTCGGAAGCTGAACGCGATGCCAATCGACCGGTCTCGTGGGGACCGGGGCGCATTGCGGTGTATCGAACAGTGTCTCAGGGCCGGCGGTGCGATGTTTATTTCGCCGGAGGGCACGCGTAACAAGACATCCAGACTGAGGCCGCCCAAGGACGGCGTCGGTATGTTGGCTTACCGGGCGCGGGTTCCCGTGGTTCCGGTCTACATTTCCGGTACGGTCAACATCTGGACGAGTCTGATCGGTCTTAACCGCGTGACGGTGCGGTTCGGTAAACCGGTTTGCGTATCTCCAACCGGGTTGCCCGCCAGGCGGCGGGCCGCGTATCATTCCATCAGTAGCGAGGTGATGCACAGAATAGGTAACCTGAGGCCGCGCAGGCGCAATACCGGCCCGCCTGCGATGGGTTCCATGCTTTAGCGTCGGTAAGGTCCCTGCGGAGATCCGGTCTCCGTCTTTTCCCGGTATTTTTACGCCGAACCGCAAGTCCGGGGCAACAGCCTCTAGCGGAACGGTCAAGGAGGTCGCTGTTTCATGTCGGAAGAAAACAACACCGCACGCCAGACCGTTTCGCAACTTTCGAGCGAGGAAGCCCTGGACGCGTTGGACGAGCGCGAATACTCGGAAGAGGAATTCGCCTCGATGATGAGTCTGTATGAAGATACGATGAGCAATATCACCCAGGGTGAGATTGTCTCCGGGACCGTTCTGGCGGTCGTGGAGAACTCGGTTGTCGTCGATATCGGATTCAAATCCGAAGGCGCCATACCGCTTTCCGAGTTTGCCGACCCGTCGGAAGTCGAGGTGGGGCAGGAAATCGAGGTCTATCTCGAAGATGTGGAAGACCAGGAAGGCCAGATTGTGCTGTCCAAACAGAAGGCCGACTTTATGCGGGTGTGGGACCGTATAAAAGACGCCTTCGACAGCGATCAGATCGTTGAGGGCCGGCTGGCTCGCCGTATCAAGGGCGGTATTGTGGTGGATCTGTTCGGAGTCGACGCTTTCCTGCCCGGATCCCAGATCGATATCAAGCAGGTGAAGAATTTCGATCAGTTCATTGGCGAGGTTTTCCCCTTTCGCATCATCAAACTCAACAAGAACCGGCGTAATATCGTCGTTTCCAGGCGTGTCGTGCTGGAAGCTGAGCGGGAGCGCCTGCGCAAACAGATTCTTGAAACGCTGGAAGTCGGCCAGGTTCGAGAAGGCGCGGTGAAGAACATCACTGATTTCGGTGGGTTTATCGACCTGGGGGGGCTGGACGGTTTGTTGCACATTACCGATATTTCCTGGGGCCGGATCGGACATCCTTCGGAAGTGTTGTCCATTGGCGACAATATTCAGGTTAAGGTTCTCAACTACGACGAGGAGCGCGAGCGGATCTCTCTGGGTATGAAGCAACTTACGCCGCATCCCTGGGAGAATGTCGAAGACAAATATCCGGTTAGCACCAGGGTGGACGGCAAAGTGGTGAGCATCACAGACTACGGAGCGTTTGTGGAATTGGAGCAGGGCGTGGAGGGCCTGGTCCACATTTCGGAGATGTCCTGGACACAGCATATCCGCCATCCGTCCAAGCTTGTTTCCATAGGCGACCAGTTGAAGGTCGTAATTCTAAACGTGGACAAAGAGGGTCAGAAAATTTCGCTTGGCCTGAAGCAGACAGCCGATGACCCCTGGCTTTCGCTGGACGAGAAATATCCCGTGGGTACACGCTTGACGGGCCTGGTGCGGAACCTGGTCAACTTCGGCGCGTTTGTGGAAATCGAAGAGGGCATCGACGGCCTGGTTCATATTTCCGATATGTCATGGACCCGCCGTGTGCGTCATCCCAGCGACGTCGTCAAGAAGGGAGAGCAGGTCGACGTGGTCGTCCTCAATATCGACAAAAGACGTCGTCGTATCTCACTGGGCCACAAGCAGACCATCGAAAACCCCTGGCCCGAACTGGCCGTTCAGTACGCGGTAGGCAAGACTGCAGCCGGTAGAATAACCCGGTTGTTGGAACGCGGGGTCGTGGTCGACCTGGAAGGCGACGTCGAAGGTTTCATTCCGGTTTCGCAGTTGGGCCTGTCGGATCTACAGACCCCTCAGACCCACTTCTCGGAACAGGACGAGTTGCCGATCAAGGTCGTTGAATTCGATGAAGAGCAACGCAAGATCGTGTTGAGCGTGAAGGAATATCTACGCGACGTCGAACAGGCCGAGATCGATGCCTATATTGAAAGCCACGGGCCGAAACCCGTCACGGTGGGCGAGGTGGTGGGCGCTGCCGCCGGTTCAGAAGAATCGGCTGGGGATGCAGATTCGGCCGTGGATCCCGGAGCCCCCGCCGGAGAGCCCGCGGACGGGGCGGAAACCGAGTCTGTGGATCCCGGAGCCCTCGCCGGAGAGCCCACGGACGAGGCGGAAACCGAGTCTACGGAAGACGTTGCCGGCGAAGACAGCCCGCCTTCGGCGGAGACTTCCGATACGACCGATGAGACGGGGGACGCGTCGAAATCGGATGTTTAGGAATTTCGAACAACCGGTTCGTTCGAAACAAAGAGTTGGGGAGTTGTCCTCAACTCTTTGTCTTATGGTCCCAACCGGCAACATGGAGTTCGGTGTGCAAGACCGGCGAGCGCGTTTTGACAGGCCAACGCAAGCAACGCCCGAAACTAACGACATTGGGCCTGAATCCTGAGCCGTCGCCTTGAGCTTGTCGAAGGGTCGGCGAAGGGCAGTGAAGAGCGCCAAACGGTGCCCACAGATCCTGTCGAAGGGTAGCGAAACGCGGGCATTTCGACAAGCTCAGCGCAAGCAGTGCAAGCAACGCGGCGAATACGAGGAAACGGACGGATGAACGGGAACGACAAAACCGTGTCGTTTTATACACTGGGGTGCAAGTTGAATACCTACGATACGGAATGGTACCGCGAGCAATTCAGACAGGCGGGGTACCGGGAGGTGGCGTTTGGCCGGCCAGCCGATGTGACGGTGGTGAATACCTGCACGGTGACGGGACAGGGCGCCGCACAGTCCAGGCAGATGCTGCGTCGGGCGCATCGGATATCGCCCGAAGGCACGGTGGTGGCCATGGGGTGCTATGCGCAGACCGATCCCGATGTACTGATCGATATGCCGGAAGTCGATCTGGTTGTCGGCACGGCGGAGAAGACCCGGCTGCTGGATCTGATCAACGATACCTGCTCCATCGGTCGAAGTTACGTGACCCGACGTCGAACCGCCGAATTTCAGGAAATGGATATCTTTAATTTCGGCGGCAGGGCGCGGGCGTTCGTTAAGATTCAGGAGGGATGCAACGAGTTCTGCTCTTTCTGCATCATTCCGTTTGCGAGAGGCCGGAGCCGGAGCCGCGGTCTGCAGAGCTGTCTCGATCAGGTGCGGCGGTTGGTTGACGTGGGTTACCAGGAGGTCGTACTTGCAGGTGTTCATATTGGCGACTACGGCGGGGATCTGGATGGCCTCGCTCTGCTCGACTTGTTTGAGGCAATCGAGCAGATAAAGGAACTTCGGCGGTTTAGAGTGAGTTCGATCGAAGCGTCGTTTATAAGCGATGCAATGGTCGATTTCTTCTCAACCTCGTCCAGGTTCTCCAGGCATCTGCATATTCCGTTGCAGAGCGGAGACGATGGGATTCTGAGATCGATGCGCAGGCCGTATACCCGGGCGCGATATCTCTCGCTGATCGAGACGCTGGCGGACCGGGTTCCAGAAATCGGCCTGGGCGCGGATGTAATGGTCGGATTCCCGGGTGAGACCGACGAGGCGTTCGCCAACACGTTTGACCTGATCGACAAGGGCCCACTGGCGTTCCTGCACGTGTTTCCCTATTCACCGCGGAGCGGCACAGCGGCCGCGCGAATGGGCGGTGAGGTGGATCCCGCCGTGAAGAAGCGGCGAGGCGCGCTCCTGAGGCGTCTTGGCGCGCGGAAAACAGAAGCCTTCTGCCGTCGTTTTTCGGGGCGGACGATGCACGTATTGTTCGAGGACAGGCGCGAGCTGGGCACGGGGTATCTGCAGGGCGTTACCGACAACTACATCCGTGTGTTCGCCCCGGGCCCTGAAAGCGCGAAGAATACCATCGTGCCTGTGCGGTTGCTCGATGTGCATCCCGACCGGGTCATCGGAAGGCTGGTGTGACAACCTTGGGAACCGCCGGTACGAGACGTTTCCCTGATCGTGTGTCCGTCAGGCCGTTGTACCTGGTGCGACCCAGAATCTCTGGCGACATTCGTCCAACCCGAGCCACAATAAGCCCGGCAGCGGGCCGCCCGGCCTGCGCCGTCCACAGGCGGATGAACGATGGATTCGCGGCTGAAGGCATATCGTGGAATCACAATCGCCCGTGGCGCGTTCCATCCAGGCCGTTTCCGGACGCCGGCGATGGCGTTGAATCCGTATGAGCACTGATAGGCGCAACCGGATGTTGACACGAATCCGGCGCATAAGCTTCCTCTGTTTACTGGGTTTGCCGGTCATTCCGTTGCATTCCGAACCCGCGGACCCGGTCACGCTGTTCAGAGACGGGCGGTTTGACCGGGCCAAAGAGGCGTTCGCCCGCCGACTGAGCGCCGAGCCCGACAATCCGGAGGCGCTCTATTATCTGGGGCGCCTGACCCTGGAAGAAGCGAAATCACGGGGATATTTCGTACGGTTGCTGAAAGTCCATCCCGGTCACAAACTCGCGGACGACGCACTGTTTGAACTGGCGGAAGGGGACTATGCCGGGCCCTCAGGGCGATACGTCAGTGCGAAGAACCGATACAGGCAGTTGTTGAACGAATACCGCGGAAGTCCCCTGGCGCCCCTGGCGCGCTATCGGTTGGGGTCCGTTTACCTGATAACCCAGCGGCCGGACTCGGCGCTTGCCGTATTTCAGACCATACTCGATGCGTCTCCGGGTTCCGATATTGCGTCTCACGCCCGCCTCGGCCGTATAGAGGTGCTTGTACTGGCCGCACGAAATAAGGAAGCAGAGCGGGAGGCCGACGTGCTGTCGGCGAATCGTCCGCCATTTCCGGTCGCGGCGCGGCTGGCGGTGCTCAGAGAACTCCTGAGAGGTCGGGATACGGCTGGTAAGTTCTGGGTACGTGTGGGTGCCTTCGGGAACCGGGAAAACCTGCGGCGCATTTCCGTCCGGTTGACCGGAGCAGGGTTCCCGGTGCGCGAAGAGCCAACGACGGTTCCCGAATTGCGGATTCTGCTGGTCGGACCATTTCCCGACCGGGCCGCGGCGGCACGGGAAAAGCCCCGCGTCGAGAAGGAGGCCGGGGTGGTGAATTGCACGATTGTTGAACGACTCTAGGAAACGTCAGATGGCAAGGCCAAGAGATGTCACCCCGGCAATGGAACAGTTCCTGCGTTTCAAGGACGAACACAGAGATGCCGTACTGCTGTTCAGAATGGGGGACTTCTATGAAACGTTTTATGACGACGCCAAAGAGGTGTCCGGCCTTCTCGGGCTGACGCTGACTTCCCGCAACAACGGCCGGGGTGGCGAAAGCGTGCCGATGGCCGGTGTGCCGCATCATGCCCTGGATACATACCTTGCCCGGTTAATCAAGGCCGGTCGGAAGGTGGCCATATGCGAACAGATGGAGCCGCCGCAGAAAGGCAAGGCGGTCGTGCGGCGAGAGGTCGTCCAGGTGGTGTCTCCGGGTACCGCGCTCTCGGACAACCTGCTGGATCAGAATCGAAACAACTATCTGTTGGGACTTTGGGTGGAGTCGAACCGACTGGGTGCTGCGGTAACGGATCTGTCGACCGGTGATTTTCGCACACTGGAACGGGATGTGGATGATCTGTGGGAGGTGCTGGAGCGAATCGGACCCGCGGAAGTGCTCGCGCCCGAGTCATGGGCGGAAGCAAACGAGGGTGCGATGGCGTATCGGATGCCGGGTACGCTCCTCGTTCGGGCGGAAGACTGGCATTTTGGATTCGCCTATGCGCACGATTTGTTGCTGGAACATTTCCGGGTGAATTCGTTAAAGGGTTTCGGTTGCGACCAGATGACGGTGGGCATCAGCGCGGCCGGAGCGGTGTTGGGGTATCTGAAGCAGAACCAGAAGGGTTCGGTTTCTCACATCACGCGCCTCTCCCGGGAGTATGAAGGCGCATACATGGGGCTGGACCTCGTGACCCAGCGGAACCTGGAGCTGATTACGTCAATACAGGAAGGCCGGCGGGAAGGGACGCTGTTGTCCCTGTTGGACCGCACATGCACTGCGATGGGGGCGCGGACGCTAAGGTCATGGCTGTCTCAGCCGCTAATGGATATTTCAGGAATCGATGCGAGACAGGATGCCGTGGAAGACCTGATACAGCATCCCGCACGGCGTGAGTCGGTGCGTTCGGCCCTGAAGCAGGTTGGGGACCTCGAGCGGTTGATGTCTCGCATCTGCTGCGGACGCTGCAGCCCGAGGGACCTTGTGGCGCTTAAGGTGTCGCTGCAGGCTATACCCGGTCTGCGAGATACGCTTAACGAGACCACGGCGGACCTGCTGGTGAAGGCCCGGTGTCAGGGGATGCCGGATTTGAGCGACCTGATCGACCTCATCGGCCGTACGGTGGTGGACGAGCCGCCGTTTCAGTTGAGCGAAGGGGGCATCATCAGGGAGGGCTATAACGGGGAACTGGACGAACTCCGCGACGCGGCGTCCGGAGGCCGCCGGTGGGTGGCTGAACTGCAGGCCAAAGAGAGGGAGCGTACCGGTATTCCGTCGCTCAAGGTCGGGTACAACAAGGCGTTCGGGTATTATATTGAAATTACAAAGGCGAATATGGATAAGGCTCCGGATGACTACCTGCGCAAGCAGACCCTGGTGAACGCGGAGCGCTTCATTACACCGGCGTTGAAAGAATGGGAAGCAAAGATTCTAGGCGCCGACGAACGAGCGAAGGAACTGGAAAAGGAGTTGTTTCAGCAACTCAGAGTCGAAGTCGAGGGCTGGGTTGACGAGGTGCAACGCACGGCGCGCGCCGTGGCGGTGGTGGACGTGTTGGCCTGTCTGGCCGAGGTGGCCGCGGCGAACGACTACGTCCGGCCTGAGGTGGACGATTCCACGGGAATCGATATTCGGGAGGGTCGCCATCCGGTTGTCGAAGGGTTGCTGCCAACCGGCAAGTTTGTGCCCAACGATTTTTTCGTGGATGGCGAACACGACCAGGTGCTGATTATTACAGGCCCCAATATGGCCGGAAAATCCACGATGTTGAGGCAAATCGGTCTAATTGTTCTGCTGGCGCAGCTGGGCAGCTTTGTTCCGGCCGCGGCGGCGCGTGTCGGTGTGGTGGACCGCATTTTCACACGGGTGGGGGCGTCTGACAACCTCGCCCGGGGTGAGTCCACGTTTCTTGTGGAGATGAACGAAGCGGCCAACATCCTGAACAACGCCACCCCCAGGAGCCTGGTGCTTCTGGATGAAATCGGCCGCGGCACCAGTACATTTGACGGGCTGAGCATTGCCTGGGCGATGACGGAATATTTACATAACACAGCGGCTATACAGCCCCGCACGTTGTTCGCCACGCACTATCATGAAATGACTGAACTCGAGGAATTACTGCCGAGGGTGAAGAATTACAGCGTGGCGGTCAGGAAGGAAGGCGACAACGTGACGTTTCTGCACCGGCTGGTGCCCGGTGGATGCGACCACAGTTACGGCATCGAGGTGGCACGGCTTGCGGGAATGCCCCGCGAATTGATCGCACGGGCCCGCGAAGTGTTGCGCAGGCTGGAAGAGAACGACCTTACGGCGGCCGGCAGAAAAACGCAGGCCTCGGTGATACGTGAGCCTGGCGTCGCCAACGGGCAGATGAATCTGTTTGACCGGCCCCCTGAAGATCCGGTTCTGACCGAGTTGTGCGATCTGGATGTGGGCAATACCACACCCCTCGAGGCTCTGGTGGTGCTGGATCGGTGGAAAAAGGAGATAGAAGACAGGAAAAACAGGCGCTGACGCGTGGCGACGCGCAAATTCCGGGACAGAACGCTGGCCGTTAAGTTCGTTTCCCGGTTGTTTACAGGACGTTGTCGGAACTGCCGTTTATGCGCTGAACGGACGAGACGCCGGGCACGGAGAGGATTTTTTTCCGCAGGTCGCGGAGTTGGTCGACGTTTCTGACCTCTACGGTGAACCGGTTGCCGACCTGCCCGCCGGTTGTGTTCAGCATTCCCTCCACAATCGGGATGCCCAGCCCCGATATGACTTGGCTGACGTCCCGGAGGAAATCGGGTCGATCGACGCCGTTGACGCGTATCTGTACGTTGAAGGCCGTCTCCTCTTCCGAATTCCAGTCAACGTCGATCAGGCGGTCGCGACCTTCCGCAAGGTTCTCAATGTTACGACAGTCCCTCCGGTGAACGGATATGCCTTTGCCCCGTGTGATTACACCGAGAACGGCATCGCCATATATAGGCTGGCAACAGCGGGCGAACTGGATCATCAGGTGATTCAGGCTGTGTATGACAACAGGGTTCTTGCGACCCTTTTTTCTGGGTTCCGGTCGCTGACGCCTGGGTGTTGGGCGGGCAGCGGGAAAAATCTGATGTACGACCCGTTCAAGGGAAAGGGTCCCATTGCCCAGGCTGGCGTATAGATGTTCAACGTCCTTTAGTTTGAAATGAGCTGCAGCCGCCTCCAGTTTCTCTTCGGCCGTACGTTTTCTTCGTCGTTTAAGTTCGCGATCCAGCATGTCCTGGCCGAGCCGGACACTTTGGGAGAATTCTTCTTCTCGTAACCAGCGCCTGATGCGGCTGCGGGCTTTCGTACTCTTGACAAAATCGAGCCAGTCACGATTGGGTCTCTGGTGGGGTGAAGTAATCACAGCAACGGTACTGCCCGTTTGCAGCGGGGTAGACAGGGAGACCATCTGATCGTCCACCCGGCTGCCGATACAACGCAAGCCGACGTCGGTGTGCACCGAAAATGCAAAGTCCAGAGGCGTAGCGCCTTCCGGAAGCTGGATCAGGTCGCCTTTGGGGGTAAAAACGTAGATTTCGTTTGGAAAGAGATCCACCTTGAGGTCATCCATGAATTCCTGTGGATCGCTGGTTTCACGCTGCCACTCCAGAAGGCTGCGCAACCAGGCCATATGACGGTCCATCTCGGTGGGGCCACGCTTTCCCTCCTTATATAGCCAATGGGCGGCAATGCCGACCTCTGCGGTCTGATGCATCTCCCGCGTGCGGATCTGCACCTCCAGCATCATGCCCTCCGGACCGACAATCGTGGTGTGAAGCGACTGGTACATGTTGCTTTTGGGAGTGGCGATAAAGTCTTTGAAGCGGGCGATGACCGGCGGATACATGGCGTGGACCAGGCCCAGAACGTTGTAGCATTCCGGTATGGTATCGACCAGAACACGAAGCGCCAGAAGATCGTAGATTTCATCAAACGCTCTTCCACGCATGTTCATTTTCTTGTAAATGCTGCTGAAATTCTTCGAACGGCCCGTCATTTCGGCCTGGATCCCCGCTTTTTCGAGGGCATCCGTAAGCGGACTCTGCACGGCTTCGATGCAGGCCTCGCGCTCTTCCCTCGTGAGGTTGATCCTTTCCTGGATATACCGGTACGCTTTCGGTTCCAGCCACTTGAGGCTGAGGTCTTCCAGTTCCGCCCGAATCCGGGACATGCCCAGCCGGTGGGCAAGAGGCGCATAGATATCGCGACTCTCGTAAACCATGCGTTCCTGGCTTTCTGGACGCATATATTTCAGGGTGCGCATGTTGTGGAGCCGGTCCGCCAGTTTGACGAGAACCACGCGGATGTCTCGGGCCATGGAGAGCAGCATCTTGCGGAAATTCTCGGCCTGTTCGGCTTCGGGGCTCCGGAAGGAAAAATCGCTGATTCTGGATACGCCATCCACGAGGCCGGCAATTTCCGCCCCGAAATGAGATTCGATCTGGGAAAGCGGAACACGGGTCTCGTCGACAACGTCGTGTAACAGGCCTGCGGCCACGGTCGCGGAATCCAGGCCGAGGTCGATCAGGATGCGACACACGGCCACGGCGTGAGAAACGGCGGGATCGCCCGATTTTCGACGCCGGTCGCGATGTGCCAGTTCGGCAAAGTGGTAGGCTTTGGAGATGAGCTGAAGATTCTGGTTCGGACGAGCGTCAATGGTAGACCGGAGCAGGTTCTGTAGATCGGGGAAATTTGCCTCACGTTCGACGATGGCTTCAATGGCCGGGAGGGTCCTGGATCCATCCGTTTGCAACGTCACGGAGACACCTCCATTGGATTTGATTGGTCAACACCCGCGGTACGACCCGCAGAGATCATATACCGGCTGTCCGTTCAATGGACGCAGGCGACCCGTCCAGCCGGCGTTCGAATTGACACCTGAACGCGTTACCATGCATTCCCGAATCCGGACTTCGGGATTGGGGCAACGCCGTCCAGAAATCCGACACGCCACGGAAGGTTGCCGGTGTTAACGTAAAGGCCGGTTGGTATCACATATTCCGGGCAGTCATTTTGCGAAAACCTTTCGGGAATAAAATTTAACATATCCCCGTTTCAGTGTCAACCGCCACCGGCGAACACCGGCGGCTGTGAACCGTGGCAATCGGCGTCGCGTTTACCGCGTTCTTTCCGGGTGTTACGTTTCCCCCCACGGCAGATTCGTCCGTTCCTGGCGGCCAAGCCCACCGGACGGATTCGGCGGCTCAAAACTACAAATCTTGGAGGATCAACATGGCCGTAGACGATATCCGCGGGGTCGTGGCGGTGCTGGTAACGCCGTTTGATGACGGGGAAGAAATCGTGTTCGAAGATATCGGCCGACAGGTGGATGCGGCGGTGGCATTCGGGATCGGGGCGGTGTGTTTGCCCGCATATGCGAGCGAGTTTTACAAGCAATCCGGACGAGAGCGGCTTGCGGTTGTCCGAACCGCCGTGACGGCCGCCGCGGGAAGAATTCCGGTGGTGGGCCAGTCGAACCACCCTTCGGCCCGCCAGGCGGCGAATTTCGCCCGGGTAAACGCGGATGCCGGCGCCGACGTCATCAGTTTTGCAATCCCAAGGCAGTTTGGCACAACGGAAGCGGACCTGCTTGCTTATTGCCGGACCATCTGCGACGCGGTGGAGGTTCCGATATTGATACAGGATTTCAATCCGGGCGGTCCGACAGTCGACGGGAGGTTCTGCCGGCGACTTCGCGAGACTTGCGACAATTTCAGGTACATCAAACTGGAGGAGCCGCTTCTGGGTCCCAAGCTACGGGGGATTCGGGAGGCAACGTGCGATCAGGTGGCAGTGCTGGAGGGTTGGGGAGGAATGTATATGCCGGATCTGTTCGAGTGGGGCGTCGCCGGCGTAATGCCCGGTCTTGGGCACGCGGATGTGATGAATCGGATCTGGGAACTCGGGTCGACCGGCGATGTGGACGGCGCGCTGGACGTGTTCGACGGGATCCTGGCGCAGATCGTTTTCTCTCTGCAGGATATGGAGCTGTACCTGGTGGTGGAGAAGCGGTTGTTGGCCGCGCGGGGTATCATCGGGCATTCAATGGTGCGCAGCCTGGCGTTGACGCCCGATCGCGAGACGCTTTTGCATGCGGAAAGGTTGAATGAGCGGGTGTTGCAGGTTGCGGACGGGCTGGGCTTCGCACGGCGCCCCCTGGTGTAACCCGCGAAGGCAGCGCCCCCGGGGAATGCCCGGTGCGCCCCATCCGGCGATGGAGCGATAGCTGTCGCGGTGCGAAAACTGCTCCGTATATCCATGAATTACAACGATCGAATAAATGGAAAACGCGCAGGGCGAGTTTTCGCTTGCCTGACAGAGGGGAACAGGCTAAATTGTCGACGTATAAGAATGCGTCCAGCAAGGCGCTGGAATCCAACGGCCAATCAGGGAGCGTGGATCCGATATGCGAGGGCCCCGATACGACACGGTGATGGAACGGTGTCATCCCCGAACGGAGACCGTGCCGCTTTCATTCATTCTCCGGCATTCGCTCGATCCATATGCAAATCCGGATTTCGACGTCGAAAAACTGGTTGCCGTCAGAAATGCAATTGAGTCCACGTTGACCGGCCGCAAGTACGAGGTATTGCTGCTGCGCTCGCAGGGTAAATCCATGGCGGAAATCGCGATGTTGCTATCGGTCTCCAAGAGTACGGTGCGGAACTATTACCTTCAGGCGATACGGCAGGTGCGCCAGGTGCTGGATGTCGAAATGGAAACAACCCGGCCGCCGGTCAGAAAGGACGGGGGCAATCCTGTTTCGCCATTAAAGGCGTAGATTTACGGGACGAAAGGTACAGGCGACGGGGCAGCTACTGGCTGTCTTTTTTTGTTGGACCGTCAGGGGTTTTGGTCCAGCGGATACCGATTTGAAGAAAGGAACCTACGATGGCGGTATTTCTCCATACCAGGATTCGGGTGAGCGACCTGGACCGGTCGGCGGCGTTCTATTGCGACCATTTCGGTTTCGTGGTAAAAAGCAGGTCGGAGAAGTCCCCGGCGGGAAACCAGATAATGCACCTGGAACTGCCGGGCAACGCCCATACGCTCGAACTGACCTTTTCGGACGATTACGAACTGAACGTTCCGGAGGATCTGATGCATTTTGCAATCGGCGTGCCGGATCTGATCGCGTTTTGCGACGGTCTGGAGAACCAGGGCATCGAAATCTGGCCCGACGATTGGCGTGAGACGTTTCCGAGCGGACGGAAGATGGCCTTTGTGGACGACCCCGACGGTTACGAAATCGAACTGCTGGAACGGGAGGAATGAACGGATCAGCGCGCCAGTAGCATTCGGACCCGCTTCTTCCGTCTTCCGGGCTCGAGTCAAAGGGATTCGAAGGAGATGGACCTATCCCCGATCGGGCACGCGCCAGTTGGGATGCCAGACGGAGGTTCCGGGTAGGGTTTCGCCTGTCCAGCTGTCCTGCATGGTCTCGAACCCGGAGAGTTCGGGGCCGACCACGGTTTCCCACAGGATTTCCACGTCTTCGTAGGTCTGCAGCCTGTGGGCCGGGTTCGTGTCTTTGTATTCCTCGAGCAGTTCCCCTGCCTTTTTGCCCAGCCAGCGGACTTCGTCGTCCACCATGCGCTCGCCGACGCGGCGGTCGGATTGCCGGACCGTGGGTCCCATCGCGAAATGAGGACCGGGGGCATCTTCGGGCGGAAGCCGGGAAAGGTCCACGCAGTCGGGATGCAGCGCCCAGAGAAGCGAGGTTTCGACCTTTCCGGCATGGTCGCCGCCGCTCTGTCCGTCGTTGTCGAATCCGGGCTGGTTGGCTTCGTGGTCCGGCAGGCCAAAAAGCCTGGTGCCCACGTGGGGTTGCACCAGGTCGATAAGCGTTTTGAGATCCTTCCAGTTGGGGCCGTAGTGGCCCGTAAGAAACATGGCTGCGTGGAAGCGAAGGTGGTCGGCCATGCGGATGTGGTAGCAGATGTTTTTGAAATGCTGCCAGGGCGGCATGCAGGTCATCCAGGAGCGTTCCGCCTGGCCCACCGTGCGCTCCAGCCAATGTGCATACCCGCCGAGTTCGTGTATGTGCCAGAAGTCCGGCGGGGCCACAATACCACCGTGCGCGCGGGCGGCCTCGCAGGCAATGCCGTGCGCCTTCAGTCCATCCAGGCCAACTGCGTCGTGCGGGCCGTGAGGTTCGCAAAGGCCGTACGGGAAGTAGACGAGCGGGCAATCTTTATAGGCGGCTTCCAACTGGTCGGGGAACATCCGTTCCCACTGTACCTGGCGCATATCGAAACTCCTTTTGAAGAGTCGTCTACTGGAGCGGACCGCATCGGGCAATCCGAAACCGGACTCGGTGACGTAATTAAGGCAGCGGGCCTGCCGACTTGTGCCACGCAACTATTGCACCTTACCCCTGCCGGCGACGGTCCAGACGGCTTCCACAATCCCGTTTCTTACGGTATAAGCGGTGTCGTGCAGGTTGGTGGTCATGCCCTGGTGCTGGGGAATGACCGAAAGGCGTTCCCCGACCTGGAACGTATGGTCGCACGCGCTGACGTCGATATGACCATGTTCCACGGACATGCTGTGTATTCTGGCGTCGGGGTGTTCCACGATGTGTCCATACGGGTTGGGCGGATAGCTTGTGAAGGTCTTCTGACCGCCGTCCACAATAATGCGCTCGGGGGTGGGCGTGCTGACGACGGTCACGACCACGCGTTCGGCGCAGGTAATGGGGTTCGGGGGGTTGTCGGCGTGGTTTATGCGGCGCATCCCCTCGAAAACGTAGGAGCCGATGCGGGTTTCGGTGCAGCCGATCTGTTTCGAGACGGCTTCGCTTCCGGTCCCGCCCCCGCTGACAACAGGCACTGGGATGCCCGCGCCCTTCAGCAGTGTTCGTGTTCGCGTCAGAAAGGGTTCTGCCTGGGGCCGGCTGGGATAGGTCATGATGCCCTGGAAGTGGAGGCCGGGTAGTGCGACGACTTTGCGTGCCAGTTCCAGGGCGGCTTCGGGAGACTGGACGCCGCATCGATTGCCGCCGGTATCCAGTTCGATCAGGACAGGGATTTCCGGCTTCCCAGCCTGCTCGGATATGCCGCGTGCCGTTGTTTCGGAATCCAGGGCGACAGTGATCTTTGCCCGTTCGTGGAGGCGGACAAGGCGTTCCACCTTCGTGGCGCCCACGATATTGTAGGGGATGAGGATGTCGGTGATTCCCGCGTCGACCATGACTTCCGCTTCCCCCAGCTTCTGGCAGACAATGCCGATGGCGCCTGCATTGAGCTGCAGGCGGGCTATTTCCGGAATCTTGTGGGTTTTGGTGTGTACGCGCAGGTCGATTTCATGTTTACGGCAGGATTCAGCCAGGTCGTGGATATTCTTCGAGAGTATGTCGAGATCGATGGTCAACGCCGGCGTATCCAGGTCCTCGATTCGCATGGGTCATATCCTCTTTGATCGGGTGTTGAAATGTGAATTCACCCGGATAAGTTAAACACCGAGGCTCTGTAATTCAAAGACAAAAACACGTACACGTACGTCCGGGAGTCGTTGATTTCGCTTGACAGCGCATGTCCTGGCGGGCTAACTTTGGGACTGTTGCATCCAATCACGACACGTTCAGGGAGGTGTTTTGGCAATTAAGGTAGGGTTTGTGGGCGCAGGGGGTCGTGCGAGATCCCATATGCGGGTGTTGCAGGGGATTGAGGACGTGGACATTCTGGCGATTTGCGATGTGTTGGGGGAAACCGCCGAGCGTGTGGCCGGCGAATATGGCGCGAGGGCGTATACCGACCATCGGAAGATGCTGGACAGCGAATCACTGATTGCGGCCTTTCGGCCCTGTATGTCAGCGTCCCCACGTTTGCACATACCGATGCGGAGATTCTTGCGGCGCGGCAGGGTGTGCATCTGTTCGTGGAAAAACCCGTAGCACCCACAATGGAGAAGGCCCTCGAAATTCTGGAGGCGGTGCGGGAGGCAGGCGTTTTGACATGCGTGGGATATCAATTGCGGTATTCCGGTATCGTACAGCAGGCGAAGGCGTTTCTGGAGGGTCGAATTATCGGGATGGCCGCGGTCCACAGATGGGGCGGGCTGCCGGGAACACCGTGGTGGCGAGTGATGTCGAAATCGGGCGGACAAATTGTCGAGCAGACCACCCACCAGGTGGACCTGCTTCGCTATCTTGCGGGTGAGGTGGCGGAAGTGCACGCTTATTATGCATTGCGTACCCTGAATGACGAAGAAACCCTGGATATTCCGGATGTACACGCGATCAATCTGAAGTTTGAGACGGGGGCAATCGGCTCGTTGACGTCCACGTGCACGTTTCGGGAGGGCGGCGGGACTGGGCTCATGTCGTTTGTGTTGAAGAACATGCGTGCGGAATTCGGAACGGAAGGTCTGGTGGTGCATCCGGAATCCGCAGCAGACCCGGGGCCGGTTCAGAGCGGTTCCGGAGATATTGACAAGGTGTTTATAAATGCCATTCGCAAGGGCGACGGATCGGCCGTTCTATCGGACTACGAGGACGGTGTCCGTTCACTCGACGTGACCCTTGCGGCCAACAGATCGGCCGACAGCGGCCAGCCCGAAGCGCCCTATTTCTCAAGTAGCGCTTCCGGCGCGGGGGAACCGACGGCTTCTGTCCGCGTGTAAGCATGTGTGTTTTAATATATACTTTCGAGTGGAACGTTCTGGAGGTTGACCTATGAAGTCACAGCACCCGAGGCGGCCACGTACCGGACGGATACTGGTCGATTATCTGAAGTCGATCTTTTTTGCGGTTTTTCTGGCTGTATTGATCCGTGCAACGCTGGTGCAGGCCTACCATATCCCTTCAGGATCCATGGAAAATACGTTGATGGAGGGCGACTATGTTCTCGGGGACAAGCTGACGTTCGGCACGCAGATTCCGGATCGTCTGCCTGTCCTGAATTACAAGTTGCCCTCATTTCGGATGCCCGGTTTTCGTTCTCCGAAACCCGGTGATCTGGTGATTTTCGAGTTTCCGCTGGATCCGTCACGGGATTTCATCAAGCGATGTATTGCCGTGGGAGGGCAGACCGTAGAGATCAGAAACAAGGTGGTTTACGTAGACGGCAAGCCGTTCGTAAATCCCGCTGGCGTGAAGTTTATGGACAGGCGGACGCAGCCCAAACGGTATAGTGCACGCGACAATTACGGACCTTATACGGTGCCGCCGGGACACATATTTGTAATGGGAGATAATCGGGACAACAGTGACGACAGCAGGTTCTGGGGGCCGGTGTCGCTTGACAAAGTGAAAGCGCATCCGCTGCTGATCTATTTTTCCTGGAATTCCGGTGCGCCGCTTTGGAATCCGTTCGGAAAGATTCGATGGAGACGATTGGGCATTGTGCGCTGACCGTCTCCGAAGGTATTTGGGAGGAAATTGTGGTCAGGCCCCGAGAGCCTTATTGTTTTCCCCGCAATTCGGTCTCGCGGAGCACGCCTGCACACCGGATTTTCTATTACGTCGACGTTAATCAATCCAGCCTGCCGGGAGCCAATTTCTATCGTTCTGGCCGTGGATTCCATTTGTTGTCATTGACCTGCCAATTCGGATCGCTCCATTTCCGGTTAACGATGTCGGGATTCCGCGGGGGGTGACAACGGATAAATGGCCGGAAATCTGTGGTGATCATGCTTCTTGCACAAAGGAAAGTGGGCTCCATGTCCAGACACCATTCCATTATCTGGTCCTGCCTGGTTTTTGTTGTCGCGACGCTGAGTTGTGGTCCTATCCCGGAGGATACCGCCAACAATCCGACCGACGACTCCGACGGCAGCCGGGTGTATTCGAACGAAGAATGGGGATTCCGGATTTCGGTCCCGGATGTATGGGGTTGGACGGCGCAGACAAACTTCCAGACCCGGGAGTCGAACGGATTGCCCAGGGTAGAGGTGGTGATGAACCGAGAGCCGATTTCCGGATTCGTGGCGGTGTTGAACTTGAGGCCTCGTGCACTTTCGGAAAACGCGACACTTCAGACCGTTACGGCCGAACTCGAGGAAGAGTTCAAATCCACCTATCTGGGATACAGGGCTCAGGAGAAGCGCACGTTCCAGATATCGGGGCGCGAAGGCATCGAATGGATTTTTCAGACTGTATTTCTGAGTCGACGGGGGGACCGGTTTTTCGTTACGGTGGTGTTGGACGGGCGGAAGGCTTATTTGATGATGGGCAACGGTATGTCTGCTGCCTTTCCCGTTGATGAATACCGTTCAATTGCGTCCTCCATAGAGTTCCGATAGAATCAGGCGACAGAGGGGGGCAATCGAGGCGCGAGGCGTTTATTACACGTCGTAGCGAATCGAGGGTTGGGCGTTTCGATTGTTGTTCGGGAATTCCCCCGCTGCCGCCAGCCGGGACATTGACCGCTCGGCGTTTACTGCGTTCAAAAGGCTCCCCCGGGGTTTTTGATTAGCCCGGACGAGCCTTTTTTACTTTCCGTAACGTCTCTGGTCTGCTCCGGCCGCTGCCTGGTGTGGGCGAAAAAACGCACCTGTTTGCGGTGAAGCATTATCTTCGGGAGTCGGGTAGACACTGGCGGAGGTCTCAACAATCCGCGCCACACCCGGGGCGTGAGATCGCCCGGGCAAGGGTTCCGGACACCGTTGTCGGATGGGTCGTTCTCTCGTTTCGCCCGTCGACAATTTAGCCCACCGATTCGCAGCGTTTGCGAATCGTGACCAGGCCGAGGCCGTCGATCTGCAGGGCTTCACGGAAGATACTGCGCATGCGATCCTCAGGATCCGTTTCTTCAACCGTCCAGACCAAGTCGACGCCGCAGGCCGCTGCCAGGTCGTTGATGCCAACGACCGGACCGGGTTTTCCGTTGACCGGGACGCCTCGATCGGGGGTGGGTTGGCCTCCGGTCGTGAGTGAGCCGCCGTTGTCGAGGACCACAAGGAGCAGATTTGCGCCGGTTGATCTGGCGTGGATCAGCGCATTGACGCTGCTGTGGTAGAAAGCCGAGTCGCCTGTAATGGCCACAACACGCTCCCGCACTCCGGCTTTCTGGAGCCCCAGCGCCGCGCCGATGGCGGATCCCATACACAGCTTGGTGTCGAGGAATCGCGCGGCAATGACGACGCAGCCGGGATCGGCGGTGAGGAATGGGTTCTGACCCAGGCCAGCCGCTTCTTCACGCAGCGCGGCGAGGATGTCATTGTAAGGGCAGCCGGCGCAGTGTGACTTCCGGTATGGCTTTTCCTTTTGCCAATCCGCTTCCGTGAATATGCGCGCCGGCTTCAGACCGGGCAGATAGGCCTTCAGCGCTTTCTGCATCTGCCATCGGAAGAGTTCACCTTCTCCCGGTACATGACCGCTGCGTTTGCCGATGACGCTCGGGGTGACGCCCGCGTCGTACCCGATGGTTTTGATGCTGTCTTCGAGAAATGGGTCCACTTCTTCAAGTACAAGGACCTGCTTGCACTGTTTCAGGAAATCTGTGATCAGGGCCCTTGGAAGAGGATAGAGAGACGCGAGTTTCAGGCACCTGAGCTCCGAGATATCCGCGCCTCCAAGCGCGTCCTGAAGTTTGTTGTGCACGCATCCGGATGCGATCACGCCCATCTCTCCTGAGCCCTCAACGCGGTTGAACGGAATGTCTTCGAATTTCTTCGCAATGGCCTGGAGATTTCGATGGAGTCTTTGGTGGTTGGGTATGCAGTTGGACAGGGAGGAGATCCAGCGCATCGGCTCCCTGTCCGGCGCCAGTGCCGGCAACGACGGGGGCCTTTTGATGGCCGGTTGGTCGGCCTCGCAGACGCTGAAACTCCGGGTGATGCGCAGGATGACGACCGTTCGGAACGACTCAGAGAAATCGAAAGCCCAGCGCATCATTCGCCGGCCCTCCGCCGGGGTTGCGGGCTCGAGTATGGGGACTTCGGCAAGGGGGCCGAAAAAACGGCCGTCCTGCTCGTTCTGTGAACCCCACGCGCCGGGATCGTCGCCCATGAGGATCACCAGACCGGCATGCACGCCGGTCATATTCAGAACCATGAGGGTATCCAGCGCCACGTTCATACCCACGCTCTTAATGCACACGAGCACCCGCCGGCCACCCTGGGAGACGCCCGCGGCAACGTCCAGGGCGATGCGTTCGTTCAGACACCACTCGGCATCGTGGCCGTATTCGGCCGCCGTGTCGGCGAGCGCGCTAAACGTACCTGTACCGGGGGAACCGGGATATCCGGTAACGCAGCTGACACCGGCCTCGATTGCGCCCCAGGCCAAAGCCGTGTCTCCGTTGATTCGCAATGCATTCATCCGGGATCTCCACTATGAATTGGCATTATTACAGTCGGAACAACGATGGTACCCGTACACCCAGGGCTTGTCAAGCGCGAAGGGGAATGTGACGGGGTTGCCGCACCTCTGGTGCGGAATGAACAGCGGCTCATGGGATTGATTCCACTTGTCAGATCAATCCGATCAGTCGCCAATAGAGGAAGTTGAGGGGGATGAGAAGCAGGAGCGAGACCAGCGCAAGAAGCACCATGAGACGGATGAACTGGCCCATATGCACATAGCGAAAGCTGTAGGCCAGGATGAATGGCGCCGCCTGGTACGGAAAGAAACCGCAACTGGCGACTATGGCCATACACAGGGCGACGGGAAGCGGCGCCAGGCCGGACTGGGCGGCGACATCCAGGAGTACAGGGGTGAGGATGGCCGCAACCGCAGCCGTATCCGCCAGAAAGTTGAAGGGCAGGATGAAGGCGGAGAGCAGACCGAGTTGGGTGAGCAGACTACCGTCGAAACGCCCGAGCCAGTCCGTAAACAGATCGGCGAGCAGGAGGCTGAAGCCCGTGGTTTCGAGGGCATGTCCAACGGAGAACGCGGCGGCGATGTAGATGAGCAGGGGAAAGTTGATCTTTTTCATCAGGTCAGGGTGCAAGGGTCCCCATCCGGGGAGATAACAGGCCAGAACCATCCCCAGACCCACGTACGTTGGATGGATACCGTGTAGCGCGTCGGTCGCCCATAGCAGAACGCCCGCGAGCAGGATACAAAGGGTCTTTTTCTCTGCAGGCGTGACGCCATCGGGTACGTTGGAATCGACATCGGGCTTCGTCTGGATGCGGGTATCACCTCGGAGGGGCAATAACAGGCGGATCAGCAGGTAGCAGCACGCGACCCGGCATAGGGAAAAGATGGGAAAGAGGTACAGTGTCCACTGGCCCCAATAGACGGTGATGTCCCGGGATTCCAGTACGCCGAAGACGACCAGGCTGGGCACCGAAGCCGTAAGGACGCCGGTGCCGCCGTAATATGTGGAACAGGCCAGAGAGAGAATCAGCGCCGCACTCACCCTGGATCCTGGCGGTTCGCCGAGTGTCCGGAGTAAAGTGATGATGAGGGGCATAAGGATCAGGATTCGCACGACCCCGGAGGGGATGAGAAGCGCGGACAGCATGCCCAGGACGTGGAGTGCCAGGATGAGCCCGTTCAGGCTACCGATGTGTCCGAGGACCAGGCGAGAGATCCGGGCGCCCAGCGGGGTCTCAGTGATGCCCAGGCTGAGGGCCATGCCGGCGAAGATGAGCCAGACGGTTTTGCTTGAGAAGGGCCCGAAAGCGGTTTCAAACGGGAGTACGTCCAGGATGGGGAAGAGGACGATCAGCAGCAGCGAACTGTATTCGAGGGGGACGGGTTCGAAGGTCCACAGAACAATCGTGGCAAGAGACAGAGCCAGAGCCAGACGCGGTACGTTATCGATATCGCCCGGATACAGGATCACGACCAGCGGCAGAAGGATGGCGAGAATAAGCCCCGCGGCAGTTTTTCGGGTCATTATAGGAATGCCTTGAACCGTTGTGTGAAAACGCAAGACGGAAAATAGACAAAGAACACAGAAAATGCAATGAAATTAACAGGTTATGTATGATCGAGTTTTTTGACCCGAGATTCCGATTCTTCGTCCGGGGTGCTCAGGAATGATAGCCATTAAAATGCTTATCCGTTCCGCTTGATGCTCGATGGTTATTCGAAATGGGTTAAACTAAACAGTAGCGCCCTGACGGAACGCGTCCGCGAGGCGGTCTGAGGCGGGCGATCGAGGAGACCGAAACGCCAATGGACTTCCACATACAGGAAGAATCCACCGATGTCCTGTCCGAATACGGCCAGGTGCCCATCGCCTTCGAAGTGAAGAGCCGCTTTTGCGTGGAACACGTATCCGATGGCCTGGGGGGAATCCGGCTGGTCGAAGAAGCCTTGAGTTCGCCGTATATCAAGAACTACGACAACCCCGATGGCCCCGAGCGCTGGACGCGGAGATCGTGGGAGCTCTCGAACTGGATTTTTTGGGCGCATTCCGGGAGAAAGAGCGAATTGGCGGCGCGATCATCGCGTTTCACGTCGATGGCTTGAACTACTGCGAAGGGCGCGAAGACCTCGCGGGCTTGTGGGACATTCGCGTCAGCCCGGAATATCGAAGACGGGGCGTCGGCAAGGCACTCTTTCATCGCGTCGAAGCCTGCGCCCGGAGCCGGGGCTGCATCCAGTTGAAAATTGAAAACCAGAACATCAACGTCGCCGCCTGCCGCTTCTACGCGCGCATGGGCGCCACGCTGGGCAAGGTCCATCTCTACGCCTACCGTGCCGAGGGTCTCGACGAGGTGGAACTGACCTGGTACAAGGATCTGTAGTCCCGCGGGCATTTTGCGATCAGATTCGAAGTGTGATGACATATTACGTGGAACAACCTATAGTTTACATCCTCCGCTGCAGCAGTTGAGCTTGTCGAATTACGTTCATTGAGCTCGTCGAAATGCGCGTTTCGACACCCGTTCGGTCCCCTTAGCCATCCCGTCGCCGACCCTTCGACCCTTCGACAGGCTCAGGGAGCGGCTAAGGGCCACAGGTTCGGGGAACACCGTATGGTTTACATCCTGGTTTGAAACGGAGGGAAAAACCGTCGACTATTTCCCCTCCTCGTAATAAACTCAAAGGGACAACGGTCCCGGCTCCGCACAAATGTAAATGTCCGAAATGGATCCACTATTCAAAGATGCGCGAGCACGCTCTTCAGAAGCCGATCTGGTCACAGGCCGGTTTTTTCGCGTGTCGTCCGGCATCCGCGCGGTAACCCCGGGAACTACCGGGGTACCGGCGCATCCGCTTGACTTTCCTTGTCGGCCTCGGCATATTTGGATTCGATTCACATGTGAAGCGGTATCGGCTGAGGAGGTTGGATGGCGCACGGTGGCTTCGACGGGATCTTTCCGGCAATTGTAAGTCCACGAGATGCGGACGGCGGGTTTGGGGTGGCCGCGTTCGAGCGGTTGATCGACCGGTTTTACGTTGAGGGTGCGCAGGGACTCTACGTGTGCGGGAATACGGGCGAGGGATATCTGATGTCCGCGGCGGACAGGAAGCTGGCGGCCGAAGTGGCCGTTAAGATGTCCGCGCAGTGCGGTAAAGTAATCGTGCATGTCGGGGCGCCCGCCGAGAGCGACGCGGTTGAACTGGCAGCGCATGCCGCGTCCCAGGGGGTCGACGGGATCTCCAGTTTGCCGCCCTATGTGCAGGGGTACGGCTTCACCGATGTTCTGGCCTATTATACGGCCATCGCCGAAGCCGGAGCCGGACTGCCGGTGTTCGTATATTATATCCCAGTTGTGACGCACCGGAGTTTTGCGCTCGACGAGATGGAACGGCTTCTGAGCATCCGCGACGTCGCCGGCTTGAAGTTTACCGATCATAATCTCTATCTGATGGAGGGGATATTGAACGGTCCTTCCAGGCCCCACGTGTTTAACGGGCACGACGAGGTCCTGCTGGCAGGGTTGGCGATGGGCGCGCAGGCGGGAATCGGCGGGTTTTACAATGTGATGCCGGGTCTTTTCGTGAAGATCTACGAGGCCGTTCAATCCGGAGACTTCGATTCCGCACGTGGACTCCAGCAGGAGGTGAACCGCGTGATCCGCATCGGTTTGGCCTATGGGGGAACGGCGAGTATTCGAGAGATTCTGCGCTGGCAGGGAGTCGACTGCGGAAATCCGATCCCGCCCACGCGGCCGCTTGGAGAAGACGTCTCCAGGAGAATGCGGGCAGACCTGGAGGCTGCGGAGGTCGGGATCCTGGATGGGTGATGGCAACAAGCCTGAAACGGCCGGCGATTTGGCGGGCCATAATTTCATGAACGGACGTGAATCTGGCGGCTTGCAAGGCCGCGATCGAAAGGACTATCCCACATGAGCCTCGTCCCATTCGTGGCATTTGCCACATTGTTAATGGCCCTTTTGCTGACAATCAAGCGTCCGGCTATCGCCGGGACTCGTGATATCGGTGAAGGGTTCAGGTGTCATGGCGTTGCGGCGCCGGTTTCCCGTGCGCGCGGGGTGGCGGCAACCGTCGACGGTGAAGGGCGGCCGATTGTTCTGGCGTGGCCGATGGATCATCGGGGCTGCGGGTCCATTCTCGTGATCGATGCCCGCTCAGGGCAGGTGGAACAGATTCCGACCCCGTTCGGGATGGCCTCCACACCGTTTGCGGTGCTACTGTCCAAGCGGAACCGGTTCTATTCATATTTCGATAAGTTCGTGGAGTTCGACGCCCAATCACGTCGCTTCACGTTCTGGTCCGACGCGCCACCGAATTTCGCCATGTCGTTTACGGAAGACGATAGCGGCGTGGTCTGGACGTCCGCGTATCCGAACTGCGAATTGCTGAGCTTCGATCCGGATACAGGAGAACTGACAGACTATGGACCGCTCAACCATGAAAACTGGCCTCAGTATCCCCGTACAATCGCGGTGGACAGTTCCGGATGGGTTTACGCGGGTATCGGCGCGACGCGCGGACAGATCGTGGCGTTCAATCCGAAAACCCGCGAGCGCGCCGCGTTGGTTCCCGAGTCGGAACGTCAGCACGGCGCATCCACGGTTTACCGGGGGATGGATGGAAAGGTGTACGGTAGACCATTCAGCGAGGGACCCTGGTGGGCATTGTTTGAAGGGGCGGTGTCGCCCGTAAACGCTCCTGCCGACGAGCAGCCGATTCTGGCCGGCAGCCAGGAAGCGATTCTGGACAATTTCCCCCATGGCTGGACGCTGGAAGCAATCAACCTGCCTGAGAAATTCGTCGAGATCAGGGAGGCGGGAACGGTGAGGCGGTTGGATATCGACTACGAATCAGCCGGATCACACATTCTGTCCATCGCGGAAGGCCCGGATGGCAAAATTCACGGCTCGACCGGGCATCCGTTGCGGTTCTATTCGTACGATGCCGAGGCGGATACGTTTATTCACCGGGGTCTCTGGGATCTGAGCGGACATCTGAACGCGCTTGCGGTGCAAGGTGGAAAGGTCTATTGCGGGGAGTATTCGGGCGGCAGGCTCTGGGAATACGATCCGTTTCGGCCATGGGACGATCAGGCAACGGCGGATCCGAACCCGAGGGTTCTGATTTCGGTGAGTCCGACGATTATCCGGCCGCACGCGCTGCTGGCGCATCCGGACGGCCGGCGGCTGGTCATGACGGGTACGCCTGGGTATGGATTGACGGGCGGGGGGATGCTGATCTGGGATACGGAAACGGAGAACCACACGCTGCTGACGCACGAGGATCTGCTTCCCGATCACAGCACGGTTTCTTTGGTGGCATTGTCCGACGGTAATCTCGTGGGTGGTACCACGATCAGCCCTGGCACCGGTGGAGAGGCGCACGCGAAGGAGGCCGAGTTGTACGTTCTGGATCCGGATGAAAAACGCGTGCTGTTTCGCGATGCGGTTGTACCCGGCGCCACGGAGATTCGAGACATGATCCTGGGCCCGGACGGATTGATCTACGGCATGGCCTCCGGATCCGCCTTTTTCGTGTTCGACCCTGAATCGTGGAAGGTCGTTCACAGCGAGGAGAAACTGCCTTACGGCGATCTCGCGGGCCAACAGGCCCCCAGAATCCTGGCGACGGGACCTGACAATAAGATCTATGCGCTGTTTCGCAACGCGATCGTTCGTATTGAGCCGGGCTCGTTCGAACACAGCCTTCTGGGTAAGCCCCCGGTAAACGCGAACGCGGGAATCGTAATACACAAAGGCCGGCTCTATTTCACCCACAGTTCGGAAGTCTGGAGCTTCCAGGTGCCCGGCCTGTAGAGAAAACACTGACTGGCGGGACCAAAGCACGGGCCGGCGCGTCAACGCGCCGGTCGCGGCTGCACATCGGATTAGGCCATAAGCGCCTGCCAGAGCGCCCTGTAGTAGCGCAACAGGCGTTCCGGCTCCGGGCTGGTAGGGATTTCGGCCAGCGTGTAACCCTCGTACCCTTCGTCCTTCAGGAGGCCGAAGAGTTCCCGCCAGGGGTATTCGGATTTGTGCAATTCATTGATATGCACGAGCCCGATTTTGTGTTTCAGCAGGTCGAAACTCGATTTGACCGAGCCGTCGACAACGTCCTGGGGGTTGGAGTTCCAGCAGAGATGGACGTTGTCATGGTCGGCATGGTCGATGATAGTGCGCATGCGCACGGGTTTACAGGTGTCCCGTCCATGGACCTCCACGCGGATCCGGACACCTAGACCGGCGGCGGCATCTCCACACTCTCTCAGGGCGAGCCCTATCTGTTCAAGCGTCTGTTCTTCCGGTATGCCTTTGTCCGTCTGCAGCCCGTTGGGACGCACCTTCACCCCCGGGCAACCCAGATCCGCGGCGAGTCTCGCGGTTTCGACGGTCCCGTCGATGTTCTGACGCACCGTCTCCGGATCCGGGGCATGGTATTCGTAGACGCTTCCGAGGCCCACGATTTCAACTTCAGCGTCTTCGAACTGACGTCTGACAGCGCTTCGTTCGCCCGGCGAGAGGTCGTTTTCCACGCCATGGGCGTGGGTGGTGCGCAGTTCAACGCCCTGAATCCCCGTGGTTTGGCACATGTCGATCAGTGTGGGGACATCCCAGTCTTTGGCGATCTGGTAGGTGACGATTCCAAGCTTCATTTCGGGTACTCCTTCCGTACCTTTATGGTTGTAGGGGTCGAATTCAAAATATCGGCTCTCTAACGAAAGTCAACGGTTTTGTTATTTGGCGGCGGGTGCGCGAAGCGGTTTGGCCCAGGCGGTCGTTTCGCAATGGGAGCCGGGACCGGCAGCGCTCCCATTGTGTTTCTGTCCACCGCCGGCACAAAGGCCGCCATCGTGGCCGCCTGACACCCCGGTTGGAAGTGTCAGGCCCAATCCTGCACGCATATTCGTTAACATTCATCGTGAAACCCATCGTTCACCTGGAGGACAGATGAACGGCCCGCATTCTGAACTCGTCCCGGGATTCCGGATCCGGCCTGCGGTACGGGAGGAAATGGATCGGGTGGGCGAGATCGCGCGCGAGGCGTGGCAGAGGATCCACGCCAGTACCGCCGAGATTATGGGGGAAGGAATGCACGCCGTGCTGTGTGCGAACTGGAAACAAGAGAAAACAGCCGCGGTTCGCCGTCACTGGCAGTTGAATCCGGAGTGGTTCCGGGTTGTCGCTGCGACGGAAACCGGAAATGTGGTTGCATTCCTGACGTTTTCAATCGATCGGGGGAAATCCCTGGGTAGAATAACGAATAATGCCGTGGCGCCGGAAGCACAGGGGAAGGGGCTCGGTACGGCGATGTATCGATATGCCCTGGGCTGCTTTCGGTCGGAAGGACTTCGTTTTGCTTCCGTAGGGACGGGTTTGGACGAGGGCCACGCCCCCGCACGCCGGGCCTATGAAAAAGCGGGATTCAACATTGCCCAGCCTCAGGTAACGTATTATCAATACCTGTGAACCAACCATGCCTGAACGACCATCCGGATCTTTTTAATCTGATCGTGTCTACCCTGCCTCTACAGGAAGGGTCTGTCGGGCGCTGTTTTTATCGAAACTCTTGACAATTTATAGCCAGTTGGTTATAATAATTGATGTTTCGCGCACGAGGAAATTTAAGAGAAGTCTTGTCGCTAGGGGATTCCAAGAAAAAACTGAGAAAATTTCCGACGCCGGTTCAGAAGGATATCGGTGACGCTCTGTTTTTTGCGCAGGCGGGAAGCATGTCCCCCGAAGCCAAACCATTCAGGGCGTCGGCTCAGGAGTTTTCGAGATACGGGCGGAACACAGAACGGACACTTATCGCGCGGTCTACGCAGTGAAAATCGGAGCGAGGGTTTATGTACTACATTGTTTTCAGAAAAAATCAACGCGCGGAAATAAGACTCCCGTGAAAGATGTCAATCTTATCAGGCGACGTATGAGAGTGGCGCAGGAACTGGAGGCGAACTATGAGCGACAGGGTTGAAATCGAAAAGAGCTCAGGTAAGGTGTTTGAAGATCTGGACCTACCAGATGCGGAGGAACTGTTTCTCAAGGCAACACTTGGTTTTGAAGTGTTTCAGATTATTGGGAAACGGAAGCTCACCCAGGCGGAGGCAGCAAACGTTTTAGGAGTGAAGCAACCGGAAATATCCCGTCTAAAGAAGGGCAAGTTCAATCATTACAGCGTTGAGCGATTGATGACATTTCTTACCCGCCTGAATCGAGATATAGAGATCCGTATTATTCCGTCAGAAAGTGGCGCGGGAAAACAACGCGTCGTTGCCGTTTAATTCGACGGCAAATATCCAGCCGGCGAATCGGATCGTCCATGAGCCGTTTCCCGGATTTTCCAGATGCGGTGCTTACTGGTTTTCGATCACTTCAATATCTGCCCGTGCGATATTCCGCTGGATTCGTTCAGCGATTTGTATGTGGGTAGAGTGCGGGTGGACCGGCTATCGAACTTCCCAAAACAGGAGCGCGATTTATGAAAGTTCTGATTACCTCAGGAGGGACGTCGTTGGCTCCGGCATTGGCGGCGGATCTGTCGCGGGAACACGACGTGACGTTGACGGACGTCGTGGCCGTGCCGACGGATCTCGCCTTTCTTCAGTGTGAATTGGGCCACGATGGAGAGACGGAATCCCTGGTGGATGGGATGGATACGATCGTGCATCTCGCGGAGTTGCCCGAAGGATTGAAGAGCGAAGAACGCGAAATCGACTTTCAGACGAGGTGCACGTATAATCTGTTGCATGCCGCCCGGGAGAAAAAGGTCGGCCACATCGTCTTCATCAGCTCTCTGAGCCTGTTTGCGACATGTGATCCGAATTGGAACGTGACGGAGCAGTGGGCGCCGCGGCCGTCAACGGATGCCGCGCCAATGGCGAGGTACCTGGGTGAATTCACCTGCAGGGAGTTCGCGCGGGAGCACTCGTTGCGCGTGACCTGTTTGCGTTTCGGCGATGTCGGTGACGGTGGCGACATGGCGTTGACGGTGGAAGACGCGGTCAGGGCCATTGCAATGGCACTGTCGAAAGACGGGCCCATGTGGCAAGTGCTTCACGTGCAGTCCGAAGTCGAAAACGCAAGGTTTCCAATTGACCAGGCCAAAAAAGCCCTGGGTATTTAGGCAGTGATATCTGACCAACGCTGGAGATGGAAATGAAAGTCGTAATTTACGGCGGTAATGGTATGTTGGGGCCCCACGTGGTGAAGGCCCTGGAGGGTCACGTGGCCTTGCGGATAACGGATCTGAAGCCGTTCGAAACGCCCCACGAAATGATGCCCGTGGATGTGGCGGATCCGGAGGACGTAATGCGCGCGGCCGAAGGGATGGACGCGATCATCAACCTTTCCGTCCTGCGACCGCATCGGAAAGTTGCGTTCGACGTGAATACCCTGGGGTGCTACAACGTCATGCGCGCGGCGGTTAAGTACGGGATCCGGCGAGTCATCAACACGGGGCCGCACTTTACCGTGCAGGGCGAATCCTACGTAGACTGGGACTATCACATCGGTCCGGATGTGCCCCCTAAGCCCGGAACGAACCTGTACGCGCTGTCCAAGGGATTGGGCCAGGAGATTTGCCGGATTTTTACCTCGAACTTCGATGTGTACGTGTTGTGTTACCTGTTCTGGAGTTTTCGCGATCACGACGCGTCCTCGGAACCGGTTCATGACCGGTCTTTTATGGTGACGTGGCGGGATGCTGCCGACGCGTTCCTCCCCGGGTTGAAAATTGGACTGGAGAGTTTGCCGTCACGGTGCGAGGTATTCGATATTCTCGGCGATCGACCGCACGGGCATTTTGAAAACGGGAAGGCCAGGCGGATCCTGGGGTGGCAGCCCCGGGATGGACTGGAATACACGTACATGAAAAAACTCATGTAGTCAAATCCGAACAACGCTGGAGATCGAAATGAAAGTCGTAATTTACGGCGGAAATGGCATGTTGGGACCCCATGTGGTGAAGGCCCTCGAGGGGCACGTTTCGCTGCGAATAACGGATCTGGAGCCGTTTGAAACGCCCCATGAAATGATGCCCGTGGACGTGGCGGACCCCGAGGACGTAATGCGCGCGGCCGAAGGGATGGATGCGATCATCAACCTTTCCGTCCTGCGACCGCATCGAAAGATCGCATTCGACGTGAACACGCTGGGGTGTTACAACATTCTGCGCGCAGCGGTCAGGCATGGGGTCCGGCGCGTAATCAACACGGGACCGCATTTTACCGTTCAGGGGGACCCCTACGTCGCTTGGGACTATGGCATTGGCCCGGATGTGCCTCCGAAGCCCAGTACGAATCTGTATGCGCTTTCGAAGGGATTGGGGCAGGAAATATGTCGGATCTTTACGTTGCATTCCGACGTTTACGTGTTGTGTTACCTGTTCTGCATCTTTCGGGATCACGACGCGTCGTCCGCGCCGGCTCGGGACTGGTCGTTCCTGGTATCGTGGCGGGACGCGGCCGCTGCGTTCCTGCCGGGGTTGACCATTGAACTGGACCGATTGCCCTCGCGGTGCGAGGTATTCAATATTTTCGGTGATCGCCCGCACGGGCAGTTTCTGAACGACAAAGCGAAGCGCATTCTGGGGTGGCAGCCGAAGGATGGCCTGCAATATACGTATTTGAAGAAATAGACACCCGCCCACCATTGTAAATTTCAGGGTTTTGCTCGTGAATTATACACCGCATACGGATCGAGACATCCAGAAAATGCTGGAGACGATCGGGGTCGATTCAGTAGAGGCATTGTTTGAACCGGTGCCGGAATCCCTCCGCCTGAATTCCCTGGATCTTCCCAGGGGTATCAACGAGATGGAGGCGCTTAGGCTGGTTCAGGATCTTGGCCGGTCGGCGCGGGAGCAAACGCCCGGGCTGTCTTTCATGGGTGGCGGCGCCTACGAGCATTTCATGCCCAGCGTCATCGATGCAATGATTTCACGCAGCGAGTTCTACACGGCCTATACGCCGTATCAGGCGGAGGTGAGCCAGGGTACGCTGCGGGCGATTTTCGAGTTCCAGACCATGGTCTGCGAGCTGACCGGTATGGAGGTGGCCAACGCCTCCATGTACGACGGCGCGTCCGCCCTCGCGGAGGCGGTGATGATGGCGGTACGGATTAATGACGGCTCCCGCGTGCTGCTGCCGCGCAGTCTGCATCCGTTCTACCGGCGTGTGGTAGAGACATATGTTAAGGGAATCGGACTGGAATTGGTGGAAATTCCGTGGACGGATGCAGGAACGATCGACCTGGACCGGGTCGAGTCGGAGATGAATGACGACACTGCCGCGGTGGTGGTACAGAATCCGAATTTTGTGGGCGTGCTCGAACCGCTGGAAGCACTGGGAATCCTGGTACGAAATCACCGGGCGGCCTATGTCGCGGCTGTGAATCCGATTTCCTTGGGGGTAATCCGGCCGCCCGGTGATTTCGGTGCGGACATTGTGGTCGGCGACGGGCAACCGCTGGGTTTGCCGTTGTCCTACGGGGGTCCCTACGTGGGGATGTTCGCCACCCGCGAACAGCATATCCGTCGAATGCCCGGGCGGGTGGTCGGGCAAACCACCGATATTGACGGGAGGCGGGGGTTCGTGATGACGCTGCAGACTCGCGAACAGCATATTCGCCGGGAACGGGCAACCTCGAATATCTGTACGAATCAGACGTTGTGTGCGACGGCGGCAACCGTCTATCTCGCGTCGCTCGGGCCGGAAGGCCTGCGGGAAGTTGGCATATTGAACTGGAATCGGAGCCACGATGCGGCGGCGGCGCTGCGCGAAATTGATGGGCTTTCGCTCAAGTTCCCGGGCGCGTCGTTTAACGAGTTCGTGGTTGAAACGACCGGGCCGGCGCGGGTGGCTCTCGAAGCGCTACGAGAACAAGGCATCGCCGGCGGTATCGATCTGGGACGTTTTTTCCCCGAATTGGACCGTTGCGTTTTGATGTGCGTGACCGAAACGAAGACAGACACGGACGTGGCACGTCTGGTTGATGCCTGGAGAGACATTTAATGGATCAGGATCTGCTGATTTTTGAAAGGGGTGAAAAAGGGCGGCGTTGTGTGACGTTTCCGGATGCCGGCGCTCCGGTTGTGCCCATCCCCGATGGGATGTATCGGAATGACGCGCCTGCGCTGCCGGAAGTCAGCGAACTGGAACTGGTGCGCCATTACGTTAGGCTTTCGTCAATGAACTTCAGTATCGATACCGCGTTTTACCCGCTGGGTTCGTGTACGATGAAATACAATCCCAAAGTACACGAACGCGCCGCACGCCTGCCCGATTTCGCGGGATTGCATCCCTTCGCGGATGCGTCGTCGTCCCAGGCGGCGTTACGCGTCTTGTGGGAGATGGATGGGGTATTGAAGGCCGTAACCGGTATGGACGGTTTTACGTTTCAGCCGGCGGCTGGAGCGCAGGGGGAACTCGTCGGTATCTCACTGATAGCGGCGTACCACCGCGAGAAACAGGATAGCAGGCAGGTCGTGCTGATTCCTGATTCGGCTCACGGTACAAACCCGGCTACCGCCGCGATATGCGGCTTTCGGGTGGAGACACTGAAATCTACCGACCGTGGAACCGTGGACGTCGAGGATTTGAAGGCCAAGATGAACGACCGGGTAGCGGGATTGATGCTGACCAATCCCAATACATTCGGCGTGTTCGAGGATGAAATCCTGGAAATACAGCGGGTGGTTCACGACGGCGGCGGGTTGCTCTATTACGATGGAGCGAATCTGAACGCATTTCTCGGACAATGCCGGCCCGGAGATATGGGCTTTGACGTTGTTCACATCAACCTGCACAAGACCTTCACCACCCCGCATGGCGGCGGCGGCCCCGGGTCCGGGCCGGTCGGCGCGAAGGAAGCATTGCTGCCCTATTTGCCGGTCCCTATCGTCACCAAAGAAGGTGATCTCTTCCGGCTGGATTACGATCGCCCGCAGTCGATCGGAAAGGTCAGTACGTTTTTTGGAAATTTCGGAATGGTGATTCGCGCCTACGTATACGCCAGAATGTTGGGTGCGGAAGGGATGCGGCGTACGAGCGAGATGGCCGTCCTGAACGCGAATTATATCGCCAGCCGGCTGGATGGCTACTATGACCGGCCAAAATCGGCTCAGCCCATGCACGAAATGGTATTCTCGGCGTCACGACAGAAAAAGGCCAATGGGGTGAGCGCTCTGGATATCGCCAAAAGACTGATCGACTACGGCCATCATCCGCCCACCATCTACTTTCCGCTGCCCAGGGTGGCGCCGGAAGCGATGCTGATTGAGCCAACGGAGACCGAGAGCCTGGAACAGCTTGACGAGTTCATCGAAGCCATGATCCGGATCGCCAGGGAAGCAGAAGAGAACCCCGACCTGTTGCACAGTGCCCCGCGCCACACGCCCGTGCGGCGGCTGGATGAAGCAGCGGCCGCGCGAAAGCCAGTTCTGCGAGCCAACAGGCGCGCGTAACGCCTTTGGCGATGTCTGCGAAAACAGGAAGCGGGTCGCGATACCCATCGCGGCCCGCTTCCTGTTTGGAGTTCGACGACGATTCAACCCTCGCGTTTTGAACCGCGACACATGATTTCAATCAGGTTGCCGTCGGGATCCTGGAGAAAAACAAACCGGCTTCCGTCGTGCGGTCTGATTCCCGGGCCGCCGACGACATGCACCCACGCGCCGTCCAGAGATTTGATGACACGTTCAAAGTCTGAGACCTCAAGCGCGACGTGGCGCCTGGACGGATCGGGGTGTTCTTCCGCTACCAGAAGGTGTATTTCCACGCTTCCGCAACGGTACCAGGCGCCTTCGAAATCGTAACTGGGCCGGGAGATCGGGTGTAGTCCCAGGAATTTCTCATAAAAGGACCTGGATCGATCCAGATTGCGTGCTACAAGGGTGATGTGGTGCACGCCCACGATGTCCAGCACGGGGGAGACCGCACCCCTGAGAGAGCATTCCGGGTTTTTGAAGGTGTCGTGTGCCACGGTTCTCAGTTCTCCGTAAGGTATGCGCGGATTTTTCGCACTCGCGACGGGTGTTTAAGCGCGGCAAGTGCCTTGTCTCGAATCTGACGGACCCGCTCCTTTGTAAGACTGAGTTGATTGCCGATTTTTTCCAGCGTCATTGCGTCTTCGCCGTTGATGCCGAAGTATAGCCGTAAAATCCGCGCTTCTCGGGAAGACAGAGTATCCAGCGCGGCCCGGATCTCGTCGGCCATCGCCTGTTCCATCACTTCCACCTCAGGCGATACCTGGTCTTTATCTTCCAGGACTTCCAGGAGGCAGGAATCCGGCCCGCCCTCCAGCGGCATGTCCAGTGACACGTGCCATCGCGATGCGTTCAACAGATCCTGCGCCTGCTTGGGCTGCATGTCCGCACCCACCGCAATCTCGTCGACACTGGGTTCCCTGCCAAGTTTCTGCTTGAGGCTGGAAGCGATGCGCTCCAGCCGGCAAAGGTGTTTGATCTTGTTAACGGGCAGCCGGACCATACGGGCCTTTTCCGCAAGCGAAGAGAGAATACCCTGCCGGATCCACCAGACCGCATAGGTCGTAAATTTAACACCTACCGTTTCATCGTACCGCGTTGCCGCGCGAACCAGTCCGAGGTTGCCCTCGGCAATCAGATCTTCCAGGGGCAAACCCCTCCCCTGGTATTCTTTGGCGATCGTAATGACGAACCGGAGGTTGGACTCGACCATTGTTTCCAGACTCTTGCGATCTCCGGCCCTGATACGCTTCGCCAATGTTACTTCCTGTTGCGGCGTGAGCAGAACATTATACGCTATATCCTTGAGATAAAGCTCGAGCGCCGACCGCTTCTTTCCCCGCGATGTGATTGGGGTGTGCTGGCTCATTACCGTTGCAGGCATTACTTTCCCCCAGGCAATGGTGCGTTCGTCTGCATGCCGGTACCTGACGTATTTCGATCGATGTGGAAATACTCAGGATCGCGCGCGCAGACAGATCCTGTGCGGGCCCAATACACAGCAGGCGACACACAGGTTCGAATACGCCGACCGTGAACGTGAACAACACAATCTGGAAAGGGGAGGAAAAGAAAAAGGGAGAAGGGGAATTCGGAAAGTTCAACCCCTCCAGGGGAGAGGCGTTGAACCTGTGGGGAAAACGGAAAATCCAGCCAGGAACCTTCAGGGGAAAGGTTTCCTGATGCTATGTCCTGCCTTGAGCCTCCTTGATTCTCCAACCTGGATCCTGCTCAGTTTGGAGAGTTGGCTCATTTCGGGACTCGCCGTTGTCATAGCCGAGGGGCTCCGGCTGATGAGGCTGGCAACTCCGGCTCAAGCCTTAATCTTTGAGGTTTTCGATTTACCGAAAGCCGTATAAAATGGCAAGATAATATACGATCGGCCATCTGTCAATACAGGATCGGCATTTTTTTTAATGTATATAAATAGTCTCGGCGCAATTCGGCGGAGGAGGTGGTCGGGCCGCCACAGGGGTGCGGCGGACACGTTGTCTATTCGTCTTCTTTCGGTTTCGGACCTCTCGTGCCCAGATCTCTGTCCAGAATAAACAGGCCATTGCCGTCGTTGCCAACCAATTTCAGCTTGTTGACGATATCGTTTGCGGTGGCCTCTTCTTCCACCTGTTCGGTCACGAACCACTGCAGGAAGGTGTTCGTGGCGTGGTCTCTTTCCTTAACGCTAAGGTCTACCAGGTCGTAAATCTGGGCGGTTACGGCCTTCTCGTGTCGATAGGCATCTTCGAACGCCGCGAGGGTATTTTCCCACTGCCGTTTGGGCTCCGCGATGGTCGTTAGCGCGACCTCGCCCTCTCGATCGTTGATAAAGTCGTAAACCTTCAGGGCGTGCACCAATTCCTCCTGCGCCTGGGTGCGTATCCAGGAGGCAAAACCACTCAGGTTGATGGCGTGAAAATAGGCGGACATTGAAAGATAAAAATAGGAGGCGTACAGTTCGGAATTCAACTGATTGTTAAGGGCTGCCTGTACATTTTCTTTAAGCATCCACGTCCTCCTTGCGGACAAAAAAAGCGAAGCGCACAAGAGGGTCAAACCCCGATCGCGCGATCCTCTGCGCACTGAGGCTTAGCGGATCTCTTCTGCGACGTGACGACAATAGAGGGACTTAAGTATACCAAAAACAAAAAATAAAACAAGGGCTTCCTCTACTGGCCCATGACAGAAAAGCCATCCTGCCTGTCAGCAGGATGGCTTTTCGCCGGGTCGGGATGGAGGAGAACGCAGCGGGCGGGTTATGGACGGATCCGTATGAGTCGCGGGCCGACGCTCGCTTCGTCCGAATTGTACGTCGACCCGCGACAAGTGCCGCGATACAACCTGGTCAGCAGTGTTAAAAGTCGGTCTTGACGCCACCGGTCAACCTGCGCGGCAAACCGGGTCGCACGCATGCCGGGCGGCGTGCCGTGATGTAGGTCCTGTCGGTCAGGTTGCGCACGCCGCCGAACAGTTTCGCACTGTCGGTGAGCTTGTGTTCAGCCATAAAGTCGGCAACGAAAGCGGCGTCGGTGCCCTTGAGGTCCGGTATGGCGCCTGTACCGGGAGCTGTTCGCATTCTCCTGGAATACTTGCCGCCAAGATCCAGCCCCCACCGTCCAAATGTCAAACCCACATTCATGATACACTGGTGTTTGGGAATGTAGGGGAGGTCGTCGCCGTCGGCTACGGGTGCCCCAGGCATCGAATTCGCTCTCGAAGCTGCTCCTGAGCCGGGCGCTGGTGTGGGTATAGGCAATGCGAATAGGCAACGAAAAGGGTTGATGCGCCGCCGCCGCGGGGTCATATTTGAGTTCGAATTCGAGGCCTTTGGAGACGGCCTTGCCACCGTTGAACAGGTCGCCGGAATCGGTTCCGCCCGCGGAGGCCAGGTCGGCGTCCGGAAGATGGCTGGAATCCTTGAGGTGGAGCGCAGGAAAAAACGATTGGCAGCGATATCGAGGATTTCTATTTTACGTAAAACCGGCGTTGAATTCATTATCCAGGAGCGATTATGTACGATAATCCCCTCAGGGTCGCCGTCATCGGCGCCAGTGGAATCGGTCAGCATCACGCCCGTTGGTACGATCTCTCGGGGTGTGAAGTGGTTGCGTTTGCGGGTACGTCAAAGGCCTCGTGTGAGCACACCCGCGCGCGGTTGGCGTCCTACTTCGGATTCAGCGGCCGGACGTATCAGGATGTGGAAGCAATGCTTCGGGAGGAGGCCCCTGACATTGTCGCGGTAACGAGCCCTTACCCGATGCACAAGACGCACGCGATTGCCGCGTTCGACGCCGGGGCCCACGTGCTGTGCGAGAAACCGTTCTGCTGGGACAGAGACAAAGAGTTGGATGAGATTCTTGCGGACGGACGGGCTGTCGTTGCAAAAGCGAAGGAAGCCGGCCGTCTGCTGGGGGTGTCCGCACAATATCCGGCCGGCATTCCACACTTCCGGGCCTTTTACAAGCAGATCCGCGGGGCGTGGGACGAAGTGACTGAGATTACGATGGAGATGGAGGTGAAGGGAAGAAAGGGGCCGAAACGTTACGAGGAAATCTGGGCGGACGTCGCCCCGCACGCGTTGAGTCTGGTGATCGGATTCCTGCCTGATGGCAGGATGGATACGGGAACCGCGGTTTGCGAAATCGAAGAGCGGGAGAATCGGGCGCGATTCGAATACGTTAGCCGAGGCGGGCGTTGCGCCGTCGATCTTGTGTTAAGGGATATCGACGAAGGTATTCCGGCTCGCCGGTTCGGCGTGAACGGCTTCATGGTGGATTGGGAGGGGTACGTAGATGCCGGTGGGATCTACCGCGCACGGCTGGTTCATGGTGGTGAGTCGTTACCCTGTGACGACTTTCTGCATATTCTGGTTGAGGCCTTCGTTTCGTTGGTGCGGGGTTCGGGCCGTCGGGCAGTTGTTTCAGGAAACGAAGGGTTGCTGGGACTGGAATACCAGGTCGAACTGTTGCGCATGGCCAGAGGGCAGGTCCCCTCCCAATGACGAGCACCGGGCGTGTAAGCATGAAACCAGTGCGCAAGGCCAATATTGCCGTTATCGTCACCTGTCACAACTACGGCCGTTACCTGCAACAATGCCTGCGTTCGATTGAATCGCAGGTGTTGAAGCCGGCGTCCGTTCTGGTCGTGGACGACGCCAGCACGGACGAGACAGAGGCCGTCGTCCGGCAGTTTCCGGAGGTGGAATACCGGCGGGCTGAGTTCCTGAATGGCAACAGATCCCGCAATTTTGGCTTCACTCAGGTCACTGCCGAATGGGTTGTCTTTTTCGACGCGGACAACTATATGGCGCCCGAATTTCTGGATGTGCTTTACGGGGCGTCGCGCGCGCGGCCGGGCCTCGATTTTGTGTATTGCGATCGCATCAATTTCACAGACGGGGACGGCTCATGGTATCCGGAGCGGGAGGGGGTCTGGAAGTCCGGACCCTTTCAGCCGGAACGGCTGCGACAGGGCAATTATGTCGATCTCGCCTCGTTATTGCGGGCCGGTTGTTTTCCCGGTTTTGACGAATCTCTGCGGCGTTATCAGGATTGGGATCTCTGGTTGAATGTCGTCTTGAGACAGGGAGGGCGTGGATTCTACGTGCCGCAACCCCTTTTTTACTATCGCATCCACGGTGCCAATATCAGCCGCAGGGAGTCCGACGACCGGGCGATCTGGTCCGTCCGACGGAAATACGGACTCGGACTCTACTTTAATCTGCCGCTGATTAAGGACGCACGCTGGCTGTTCTGTCTGCTGCGAAAAATAAAAAGAGCCGTTTTCGGCTATAACCGCTGACGATAGGGTGAAGTCGGCTTTCTCCTCACCGGGCAACCGGCGAGTCGTCCGGTCGTGAGCCGGGCTGAGATTGCGTGGATCCCGGACTTCCGCACCTATTTCTCAAACCCGAGATATTTCAGAAACTTACGTTCTCCGCCTGCCTTTCCCTTCGTGTTCCAGGATTCGACCCGCTCATAATAACACTGCTCCTCTTTTTCCTCCCAATCGCACACGGCCTTGATTTGTTTGAGCGAGTTCCGGCCGTCGAGTTCGTACGGGCATTCAGCCGCATCGCTGATGCTGAGAAATTCGATCCCGCCAAGCGCGTCGAATTCGACGTTGAAGGGATAACGACGACAGGTTACCGGGCGAAATTCATAGATGGTGCAGAGGTCGTCCTTTCCAAGAAATCGGCATCCGTCTTCATTCCGGCTCAAGCCCATGATGCGGTGTTCGTCTTCAAGCCTGATCCATCCCGGATTCGAGACGCCCCATTCAATTTCACCGGGTGAATAGAATTCAACGATATCGGCGGCGTCCCTGCCCGTATATCGCACAATGCGCCGGATATCTTCGTCCGTCACCAGTGCGATGGGTTCCCTGCAACAGTTACCGCAACCCGTGCAACGGAATCTGAGAAGGTGTTTCCATGCTTTCGCCATCGTATGGAATCCTGGACGCCGGGAATTTAAGACGGAGGGCGTCGTGCTTACGGGTTTCGATATGTGGTGTGTCGTCGATCGTTTTTGCGGTGGTCTCGACTCCCCATCGCGGTTGAATACGTTCGTTCCGGGCCAAACATATACAGATGGATGCAGGCTGTCAAGGGCTGCGTAACCGGGAAATGAGGCTCGATTTTGTCTTTTCACAGGGACCCCGGTTTGTTATACTTGAAATCTCTATGAATCGGGACGGATTGAACCGGGGCTCCGGAGACATCAGACGTGGAGTAAAGAGGCGGCCGACAGTCGCCTGCCGGCGCGGAGGACAGCTGGCCCGGTTCCGGCAAATACAGGGGGCCGTTTGGACATTACGCATCTGGTGCTGGCGTTGGCGGGCCTGCTCATTGGCGTTATGAAGGCGGGTTTCGGCGGCGGCGTGGGTGTGGTCGTGACGCCGCTCCTGGCGCTTGTGATGCCGGCCAAACTGGCGCTGGGTGTCATGCTTCCGCTATCGCTCGCCGCGGATTTGATCGCTATAAAGTATTACTGGAAATACCGGGTTGGGAGATTCGTCTTCGCCCTGATTCCCGGAATGGCAGTGGGGGTGCTGGTTGGCTGGGTATTGCTGGATGCGATTCCGGAACTCTGGTTCCGGCGGATGCTTGGCGGACTGGCTTGCGCATTCGGGTTGCTGCAGGCCTTTAAAGACCGTCTGCCGAAAGTGCCGCCCGTCTCGGGAGTCGCCGCCGGCGTGGCGCTGGGTGTCGTCTCGGTGCTTACCCATTCGGGAGGCATTATCCTTATGCTCTACCTGATGCCACAGGGGTTGAGCGTCCGGGTATTTGTGTCCACGGCGGTGGTGGTCGGGCTCGTTCTGAATACGATGAAATCGCCGGCCTATGCGAATCTGGGTCTGCTGGGTCCCGAAGTCTGGCTAATGGATCTATGGATGCTCCCGACGCTTGCCGCGGGCGTGGGGGTCGGCATTCTCATGAACCGCCGCTTGCCGGTCGTGTGGTTCAACAGGGCAATTCTGACACTGGTTCTTGTGATCGGCGCCAGGTTGATGATGTCGTAAAATTGTGGCGGGCGCCTGGTGCTTCAAACGGCGGGGGGGGACGTATGTCCAGGCCCGTAATTGGCATCACCACGAGCGTTCAAACACACGAAGGCGGGGATTCCCGGCAGGTGGTGAGCCGCGCATATATTCGTTCGGTGGAGCGCGCCGGCGGATGTCCGGTGATTCTGCCGATGGTCGAACACAGAGATGCGCTGGCGCCGGTGCTCGACCGGATCGATGGTCTGATCATTACGGGCGGTCCGGGGATCACGGACGGGCTCATCGGCGCTCTGCCCGAGGATTTGCCGCCTGTGGACTCGACCCGCGGCCGTGCGGACGGGTGGGTCTTCCAGGGCGCACAAGAACGGGATCTCCCGATGCTGGGCATTTGTTACGGGATGCAGTTCATCAATGCCCAATTCGATGGTGCGATTTATGGGGATCTGCAGGCCCAACTCGGCAAGTGCGCCCACTCGCCCAGGCGGTCGGAAGAACGTCCGGTGCGGCACCTCGTGCGGACGCGGGCGGATACCTGGCTTGCCCGCCTGACCGGCCGGCCGGGTGTCCCCGTCGAGGTGAATAGTTCCCATATTCAGGCCATAAAAGGGCCGGGGATGGGGCTCCGCGTGAATGCGGTAAGCGAGGACGGGTTGATTGAAGGGATCGAGACGGAAGATGGACGCATTATTGGCGTTCAGTTTCACCCGGAAGCGTTGCCAGGCACGGTGTGGGACGGCATTTTCGAACATCTGGTTGCAATATCGCAAACTGGCGGGAACAGGGTCCCCGTCAGACGGGATTAAATTGGAAGCGGCGTCCACCGCCGGTGTCCGCACCGATGCGGTCGGGACATACCACGGTCTGTACTGGTGATGGTTCGAATGTTCGCCTCGAGGAAGGGATCGGCGATGAGAGAGCGACCTGTGTACTGCTGCAGAAATGTCCCCGACCCGCCGCCGCTGGACGGGAAGATTCCCGGGACGGTGTGGGAGTCGGCCGACAAAGTCAACCGGGCATTCCATTTGCTCGGTACGGAAGCCGACCCGCCCGGTTATTTTCTGGAAGCTGCGGCGCTTTGGGACGAGGAGGCCCTATACGTATGTATTGTATCCGATCCATCTCCCGTTCCCGTGACGATGCGGCAGCGGGATCAGGATCTTTTCAACGAATGTGCGGTAGAGGTCTTCCTTCGAGCGGGAGGCGGTTACTACGAAATTGAGGTGAACCCCCGTGGCGCGGTACTGGATCTGTATTTCCCGGACGAGGGGGAGACCGATTGGCGGAAGATGGCCGAATACGACGTGCCGGGGCTGGTGTGGTCGGCTTCAGAGGTGGATGCAAATGGGCGCTGGTGCGCACAGCTGGCCATTCCGTGGGCCGGCGTACCGGACGTCAGCGGGGCGCAGCACGAAGGAACGGCGTGCGTTTTCGCGAATTTCACACGAAGTCAGAAGTTGCCAGACGGAAGTTATCATCTAACCACGTGGGGGCCTGCCCGGAACGCCTTTTGTGAATTGGCGAATATGGGCTGTGTGGTGCTCTTGCCCCTTGAACAGGCAGATCAATGAACGAAGCCGCCTGCCATGCCACGCCATGCGAGGATCGTTCGGCCAATCCATTCTGGACGATTTCAAACGGGCTGAGTTTGCTCCGTGCCGCGTTGACCGGGCCCGTGCTCTGGATGATATGGATGGGGCCGGCGTGGAAGTGGTATCTGTTCTCGGTTGTCATCTTGATGATTATAACCGATATTCTGGACGGATATCTCGCAAGGTGCTGGGGGGTTGTTACGTACTGGGGAAAGATCCTGGACCCGCTTGCCGATAAGGTGGCGATCGATGCGATCGCGATCGTGCTGGCGCTTGTAAAGGAATTGCCGCTTTGGGTGGTTGTGGTGGTTGTCGGGCGAGATGTCTTGATTGTGCTGACCGGTGTATTCTTAGTAAAGCGGGAACGGATCGTGTATTCTTCGAACATCTGGGGCAAGCTGACCACCTGTGCGATGAGTGTATTGCTGATTGCCTATGCGATGGATGCCGAGCCGCTGAAGGATCCTTTTCTGTACCTGTCGGCCGTACTCCTGCTGGTTTCGACGGTAAGCTACGCGCGCAGATTTTTAAGGCGGAAGGCCTAGTACGGCAGGTTCTCTTCTTTCCACGAGAGGACGTTGCAAGTCAGTGTAATTATTCCTGTTGTCAATGAGGCGGAAGCCATAGACGGTTGCCTGGCGCAGTTCCGCGAACAACGGGATGTCGAAGTGATTGTGGTCGACGGCGGCAGTCGCGACGGTACGCAGGAGCGAATCCGGGCAACCGGAATAGCGCGGCTGGTGATGTCGCCGAGGTCCGGCCGTTCCGTACAGATGAATCACGGGGCGAGTTCGGCCTTGGGGGAGGTGCTGCTGTTTCTGCATGCCGATACGTTTCTGCCGGAAGGCGGCATCGGGATGATCCTGGAATCGTTCGAGGATCCGGGTGTGGTAGGTGGACGATTCCGGCTGGGGCTTTCCGAGGATACGTGGATGTTTCGGGCGATCGCCTCACTTAGCACTATGCGTTCAAGATATCTGGGCATCACTTACGGAGATCAGGGAATCTACGTTCTTCGCTCCATTTTTGAACGGGTGGCCGGGTTTCCGGACGTGGAGCTTTTCGAGGATTCGGAGTTCTGCGCGGCGGTACGGAAACTGGGCTGTTTCGTATTGCTGGACGGCAGCGTCTGCACTTCCACCCGGCGATGGCGGCGATGGGGTGTTGTACCGACGGTGATCCGGATGTGGATTATACGAATCCTGCACCTGTGTTCGGTTTCCGACAAACGGTTGAGCCGTCTCTATCGTGGCGTTCGATGAGAAAGCCGAGTGATGGACTCGCCGAATCGATTTCCGGATTCGGGAACCGGCACACAGGCAATCGGCGGTCGGATAAGGGTCGGAGCCCCGGCTTATCTTGATGGACGCACGGATGTCAGAGAAGAAGACGGCGAGTGACTCAAATGGTATGATCTCGATTTGGCCCGTGTGCGTTGGATCCGGATAGGACGGGACCTGGATGCAATACCGGCGTTTTGGCAAGACGGACTGGCTGGTCAGCGAGGTGGGGATGGGTGGTGCGTGGTTTTACGGCCGGCCTGAGGAGGGATTGCTGCCCGACGCTCACGGGGTAAAGATGGTCGATCGGGCGCTCGAGTTGGGCGTGAATTATTTCGATACGGCGCCCTTGTACGGAAAGGGCCGAAGCGAAGAACTGTTGGGGCATGCCCTGGAGGGTGTGACGGAACCGTACTATCTGGCGACCAAGGTCGGTTATTATCCGGAACCTTTCGACTATACGAGGGACGCGATCTGGCGCGGATTCGACGCCAGTCTGAAACGACTGCGACGGGATCGGGTGGATCTGCTCCAGGTGCATGAAGCGGAGCAGGCCGCCTGGGAAGGTATCTTCGGAAGGGAACGCACGCTGGAGACGCTGTTGGATATTCGTTCGCAAGGGCTCGCGCAACACATTGGATTGACCGGGTCTGACCTGTCATTGATGAGCGAAATCCTGAAAGAGACCGATGAATTCGTATCCGTGATCACGTTTTGCAAGTACGATCTGCTGACACAGGAAGCCAAGGAAATTCTGGTACCTGTCGCGGCAGCGGAGAATGTGGCGGTGATCGCCGCGTCTCCCCTGCACGGAGGTCTGTTGGGTTCCAAGCGCGACAGGTTTATTGCAAATGGACGATTTCCCGAGTTGCACGCCAGACTGCGCCGTGTGGAGGTTTTACTGGCGGACGAGCCGCAGGGTCTGGTAAATGTAGCGCTTCGGTACCTGCTTACGGACCCGCGGGTGACGATGCTGCTCTGCGGGGCATCCAACGTGGAGGAGCTGGAAATGTGTGCATCGGTTTCGGACGGCGAGCACCTCCCCCCGGACCGGGTCCGGCAGATCGAGGAGGCTTAGCATGACCGCAGCACGACTGGGTTTTATCGGTCTGGGTCATATTACGGTAAATGCCCACCTCCCGCCACTGGCCGAACTTGCGGAGAGAGGTTTGGCGGTGTTCCAGGCGTTCTGCGACAAGGACGAGGAAACGGCGGCCCGGCAGGCGCGGACTTTCGGGGCGAATGCCGTATATACGGATCACCACGAAATGTTTGAGAAAGAGGAGTTGGACGGGGTTTACATCTGCATTCCACCCACGTTGCATACGGATGCCGAGTTGATCGCCGTTGAAAAAGGGATCCCGGTTATGGTGGAGAAACCCCAGACTCTGGATATCGCCCAGGCGGTTCGGTTCAGCGAGGCAATCCGGAAGTCGGGCGTCCCGTCTCAGGTGGGCTTCATGAGCCGTTATTACGCAACGGCGGCGTACATGCGGGATCGGATATCGGAGCGGAGGGCGAGGCACGCGCTTGTGCAACTGCTTTACAGCGGGGGGCATATTCGCTACTGGACGAGCCGCTTCGAGCTGTGCGGAGGATCGTTTGTCGAGAATACGATTCATATGGTGGATCTCCTCAGATTTTTCCTGGGTGACGTTACGGATGTGTCCGCGTTTTATTTCTATCGCGAGCCCGGCGAGGGGCCCGAGCCCATCAATCTGCCCCACGTGTACGACGTGAATTACCGATTTGAAGGCGGCGTCGTGGCCAGTGTCACAACCTCACGCGTGCTGACGAATGTGAACGCATCCAAACGGGAGGTGATGGTTGTATGCGACGATGCCCTCATGGAATGGTCAGCCGAAAGGGTCGTGGAAAACGGCGAGACGATTTTCGAGGCGCCGGCCCGGAACAACCCGTTCGCCAGCCAGGCACGGGCGTTTGTCGATGCGATCCGTTCGGGCGACGCTTCCGGGCTGCATAACGGTTACGTACAAGCGCTGAATAGCCTGGCCGCGGTTCTGGGGGCCAATGCCTCTGCGTCCAGGGGAGGCGAATTGATTCGGTTGGATGAATTCGTGTCCGGGGCTGGTGCGGGCCCGGATCGTAGCCCGGTGAATACCGGCATTAAGCGTGAAACTTCTTGACACGGGGATGGCGCCGATGAACGAAATCAGGTATTTCACACCCCTGGAGGCAAACCGGACATTGCCGCTGGTGAAGCGAATTGTTGCCGACATCCAGGCTTCCGGTCGTCGTTTACGTCAACTTGCCGAGGAACTGGGGCCGGCCGCGGCCGATGATGCCGAGGTAAGGAAGCTGATTGCGTCGTTGAATGAATTCTTCGAGGAATTGGAAGGAATCGGGTGTTCGTATAAAGACCCGAACTTCACCCTCGGCCTGGTGGATTTTCCCGGCGTAATCGACGGCGAGGAGGTGCTTCTTTGCTGGCGGAGCGATGAGCCGCGAGTAACGCATTACCACAGTCCCACGGAAGGCTATCCGGGGCGTAAACGGATTCCCGATGAACTACTTCGGGAACGAGGAACGGATCACGAAGAGGAGGATAAGGATGACGGTTCAGGAACTGGTGAGTCGGTTCCCGGAGATCCCGGCCGATCTGCACGGTGAGCTGTTGCTGGCGGCATTTGCGGACGCGTTCGAAGATCAACTGGAAATCGCACACAAGCCCAGCGCATGCGCGGTGGAACACGACGCGGGCAACCATTTCTATCTGCAGCTGATCGGGCCCATCGACATCTACCGGTACGGTCTCTACGACCGGAAGCGGGTTTTGGAAGAGATCGGGAGACTCGTCGACGGCCATCGGGCCGATCCCCGCGGGTTTGTACGCCGTTTGCTTCCGGATCAGGTTGTGCGCCAGGAGGTTAAGGGGCCGGGTTGTGAATAGGACAAAGCTGGATTTGCGATGATCTTCACGCGGGGCAACGCCCGAGGCAAATTTTCCATTCATTGAGAACTCGGCTATGGCGGATCAGGCACTCCATTTCTTGACGGCCACGGAACTCGCCGCGCTATACCGCAGTGGGCAGGTTTCGCCCGTGGCGGTAACGGAAGCGTATCTGGAGCGAATCCATCGCTATCAGCCCGAGACCAAGGCTTTCATTACGGTAACGGCGGATCGCGCGCGGGCAGACGCAAGAGCGGCGGAACTGGCGTTCCTATCCGGAAGCGATTTCGGGCCGCTGCACGGTGTGCCGATTGCATTAAAGGACCTGTGCGATACGGCGGATATTCGCACGACGTCGGGATCCGGGGCGCGGAAAGACCATGTGCCGACGCGTTCTTCAACGGTAGCGAAGCGGCTGGCGCGCGCGGGCACGGTGTTGTTGGGCAAGACGAATCTGGAGGAATATGCGTTCGGTCCGTTTGGAATCAACCCGCATTTCGGCACCCCTCCGAATCCGTGGGATCCGGAACGGGTTCCGGGCGGGTCCAGCAGCGGATCCGGCCTGGCCGTCGCGGCCGGCCTGACTGCAGCGGCAGTCGGAACGGACACCGGCGGGTCGGTACGCATTCCCGCGGCGTTCTGCGGTGTCGTCGGCCTGAAGACTACAACGGGTCGCATCGGTACGGCCGGCGTGATGCCGCTTTCGTGGACGCTGGACACGATAGGGCCCATGGCCAGATGTGTTGAGGACGCTGCGCTGGTGTATGCGGAAATCGCAGGTCCGGACGTGGAAGATTCCACGGCCCTCGATTTTCCGGTGGGCGACGTCATGGGCGTCTTGAAGAAGGATGTAAAGGGCCTGCGGCTCGCGGTGGTCCGTGAGCCCTTCTTCAGCGGCGCGGATCCCGAGGTGGTCTCGCTGGTGGAGGACGCGATTCAGGTCCTGGCTGGTCTGGGCGTCGAGGTTCGGGATATGGCTTTTCCGGAGGCGGCGCAGGCGGAAAAAGAGGAAGATAACCTGAGGCTTCTGCGGACCGAGGCGGTTGTTGTCCACCGCGAGGCGCTGACGGATGCGCCGGATTCATTCGGCCCCGTCGTCCGCGCGCGTCTTGAGGTCGAGCCGGGATTGCTGGCCGTCGATCTGGCTGAAATTCAGCGCAAACGGGCCTTGATGATGCGGACGACGGCGGCGAGGTTGGCCGACATTGAAGCCATCGCAGGCCCCACGATGTTGAAGCCCGCGCCGCGTCTTCGTGATCTGGATCGCGGTGAACCGACTCGCTTGCTCACCCGGCTTGTAAACTGGCTGGGTCTGTGCGCGGTATCCGTACCATGCGGCTTTACATCGGAGGGACTTCCGGTCGGCTTGCAACTGACGGGAAAGCCCTACGACGAAGCGATGATCCTTCGGCTGGCCTATGCATACGAGCAGGCAACGGACTGGCGCGCGTCGCGCCCGCCCGGGTATTAGTGTCCCGTCCCGGAAATATGTCGCCATTCTTCCGCCGGTTCATCCCGCCCGACCGTGTTGCGTGCGTTGGGCTTGTCGAAACGCGGTCATTGCCCGTGCTGAGCTTGTCGAAATGCCCGCGTTTGGCTATCCTTCGACAGGCTCAGGGTGCAAGTTCAGGGTGCAGGCCCAATGTCGTCTACTTGCGCGCGTCGCGTCGCCAGCGTACGTGGCGCGAGACTCCGGGGCCGCCGGTGGCACATGGATTGACAAATTGATCTCAGGCCAGAGGTTCAACTAAGAGGAGTGCGCCATGCTGGTGGGTTACGTGAGTGATGAGCGTTACATTGCGTTATACGATGTGGCTCTGGAATTCAGAGACGCGTCGGAAAATGCCGTGCTCGCGCGTTCGTCCGCATCGGGTGCGGTTTATGCGGACGTGACGCCGGGCCGGTATCAGGTGGTCCTGGCACGAAATGGGTACGGGTCGAAAATTGTGGATATGGAGGTGAAGCCGGGCGAGCCCCATCAGTTTCGTCTGTTGAAGGACTGCCTTATGGGCTATGTGTGGCCCAAGTGCGTGAAGTCGGGCGATCGCTCCGAATTTCGCGTGCATTCACACGAACAGTACAAGCTGGAATTGTGGCGTTACGGATGGAAAAAGGAACTCATCAGGCCTATCGGGTGGTACGACGAGCATGGTCCGCGGGCTACCGTCCAACTGACGCCCGACGGCGATTATACGCAAGTGGGCGCGCAGTGGAACAAGCTCGGATATACCAGCCCCGGTCACAAACAGCTTGTCACCGCGCCTGAAAGGTCGGGACTTTACTACTTCCACGCCAGGACGGAATCCGGTTTGTTCTTCTCGTTTCCGTGGGTTGTGGCCCCCGCGGAACCGAGGGCGAAGGTGGCCGTGCTGGCGTCGGATATCAACTGGAACTGTTATAACAATTTCGGCGGCCGCAGCAATTATATTCATCCGGACAGGATGCCCCCCACACCCACCATCAACGCCCGGCTGGAGTTGAAACGCTACACCGATCCGGAACACATCAACTACGATGCCGAGGAATACCTGCCGCTGTCCTTCGAACGTCCGGAGCCGATAAACGTCGTGCCGGAGGACGAGCAGGTGACCGATCCGATTGAAGGACGGGCACCCAATCACGTCGCCCCGGCGGAGTGGCGGCTGATGGGGTGGCTGGAGCGGGAGGGGTTCGAGTACGATCTTTATTCGGAAACACAGTTGCATTTCGGCGCGCTGAACCTGGACGATTACGCCGTGTTGATTCTGGGGCCCCATCCCGAATACTGGTCCAGTAAAATGTATTACGAAGTAAAAGATTGGGTTTTCAACCGCGGCGGCAGGTTGATGTATCTGGGCGGAAATGGGCTGAACTGCGAGGTGGAGTTCGTGGACGAGGAAACGATGATCGTCCAGAACGGAAACCGGCGTCAGCAGCGAGACGAAGGGTTTGAGAGCCGCATGCACATGCGCCAAGAGTCCGAGGCCAACCTGCTGGGGGTGGTGTTTACTCAGGCAGGCATTATGACGGCGGCTCCGTACCGGGTCGTCGACGCGGGCCACTGGGCATTCGAGGGCACGGGCCTCGGCGAAGGGGATATCTTCGGCCGGGAGTATCTGCATATGCGAATTCCGGGCGGAGCGTCGGGGCACGAAACGGATAAGATCTCATCCAGGTTCTCTCCCCCGAACGTTAAATTGCTTGCCCGCGGGACCAACGAAAACGACGGGGGCGCCCATATGATCATTCACGAGCCGGCCGGCGGCGGTGCCGTCTTCTCTACGGGGTCGATCACTTATATTAGCTCCCTGCTGGTGAGCGACGAACTGTCCCGACTCACGGGCAACGTGCTGAGGCGATTCCTGGAGTAAGACTTCCCGCCCGCCCGTCCTGCGCGAGGAGCGTGGCATGCTTTTCGACACGCATACCAATTTGCTGTGGTATCCGGACCATCTATCGGACGAATTCGTCGATTCCGCGCTTGCCGCCAAAAAGGCAAAGATGCGATTGTCGCCGGACGTGTACTATGCCGACGAGGCCCAGGACCAGCGCAACGCATTCGATGCCAGACCACAGCAACTGCTGGCGGCCACCGAAGATTGCGACAGGGCGATCGTGTTCGGTCTGCGGGCGCCGTATGTGGGAATCGACGTGCCGCAGGAACTGGTGGCGGGATTCGTCAATGAAAACCCGGATCGGTTCTTCGGCTGGAGTTCGGTAAATCCAAACGACGCGGATTGTATCGAACAGCTGGTATATTGCGTGGAGGACCTGGGGCTGCGGGGGCTGAAGGTGGCGCCGATCTATCAGAACTGGGATCCCCAGGATCCCCGACACCTTCCGTTTTTCAAAAAGGCGGAATCTCTCGGTATCCCGCTGAATATTCATCAGGGCACCTCGTTCGTCCGGTTCGGCCCTTTGAAGTACGCCAACCCGATTCTGCTCGAGGATATTGCTATTGCGTGCCCGGATCTGCGTATTGTCATTTCACACATGGGACATCCGTGGGAGGATGAATGCGTGGTGCTGATTCGCAAGCATCCCAACCTTTACACCAACGTGTCTGCCCTCCACTACCGGCCGAGGCGACACTATCAGGCATTTATGTCGGCGGTCGAATATGGCGTGGAACACAAACTGATTTTCGGATCCGATTTTCCATCGGCCACGGCGGCGCAGGTGATTGCCGGCCTGTGGAAGGTAAACGAAGTGGTCAAGGGGACAAATTTCCCGACCGTGCCGGATGAGATGATTCATAACATCATCTACGAGAACTGGAAGCTGGTCTTTCCGGAGTATATCGGGCTGTTGAATCGGCGTTCTTAAGATGTCGCGGTTTATGCCGGAGCGCGGTGGAAGGATATGGGTCAGAGCGAATATTCCCGCGGCGAAATACGGTGTGCTCAATAAAGAGAGGTCCGGATGAGCCGATTGTACTACAGCGAAGATGGGCGGGTCATGCCGTCTCTCTGCGAGGAGTTGACGACTTTCCGGCGGGCGCGCAAGACACTCACGTTGCCGGCGACGGACGCGCCCGGGCTGGTTTATATCCTCGCCCGGCCCTATCCCGAAAACGAAGCCCCGCTTCGAGTGGCCCTGAACGGCTTTGAGGTCGCGGCGCTCGAGCCCGACCGGCCCGGCGCGTATTCCTGGTATGAACTTTCGGTGGCGGATCTGAGATCCGGCGACAACACCTTCGAGCTGTGGACCGACGTGACGGCGATGGATGGCTGGTCGCTCGCGATGGAGGCCGGCCACGCCGAACCCGACAGCGGGGTCAGTGACGACGGTGGAGAGACCTGGCGGAGTGAACGGATGGGCTACGTCAATTCGGTTCTGGGTGAGTACGTCATCCGGGTACGGCTGGCCGAGGGTGAGGATCCACCGCCTCCCGCCATGGTATGGGAGGTTGAGGAGTCGCCAAAGCTGGTATCGTTGAGGCGTTTGCTGCCGCCCGTCGCAAGAGACCAGGGGCCGCTGATCACCCGGGTCCGTGCGTTATCGGCCTGGCTGGCGTCCAGTTGGGAGCACACCAATTCGTTGAGGGCGGGCCAATATGCGCCGTGGGACGCGGAAACCCTGCTCGCATGGGCCCCTGGACAGGCGGGACACAACGGAAAACGGCCGGTGGCGATGTGCGTTCACTATGCGGCGGCTTTCGTAAGCTGCGCTCAGGCGGTGGGCATTCCGGCCCGTTGCGCCGTTCTGACCGAGGCGGTAAACGGATTCAACGGGCATTTCGTGGCGGAGGTATGGTTCGACGAGTCTGGCAAGTGGGCGGTGGTGGATCCGAACGCCGATGCGCTGTTTGTCAGAAACGGGGTGCCCATGTCGATGGGCGAGGTTCGGGCCGCAGGAGAGAACCTGAAGGCCCATATTGAATACGGCCCCGGTGCGGAATACCAGCAGACGTTTCCGCACATGGTTGAATTCGTTCAGGAAAATCTGGAGAAGGGCGTGTGTTTCGGGCACCGGAGCGTGTGGTTCCGGAGTGACTTGCTGGGGCGTCCGGAATTCTCGCCGCCCGCACACGGCTCGCTGAGCTATTGCGAAACCGGCCTCGTCTGGGAGCATCGAGACCTCGCGGCGGGGTTCGGTATGTTTCCTTTCTTCGGCGACGAACGGTACTTCGATGCCGCCCCAGTCAGATTTGGCGGGAGTTGAAGCACGAAGGACGGTACGTGGAGTCTCCCGACGTCGGCCGGTATAGGATTAGACCCCGATCGTTTCGATGCCGAGTCTATTGAGGGCGGCCAGGATTTCTGCGCGACCCTCGGCGGAAACGTCGACGCGAGGCGGGCGAACGGGTCCACCGGACAGACCGACCAGGTCCATGCCGGCCTTTATCATCGCGACATCGCCGTATCTGGCTCTCAGCCTTTCCAGAGGGGCAAGCCGGCGCTGGATGAGAACCATGGCCTCCCAGTTTTTCACGCAGGCGAGGTCGAAGAGTTCGAGTTCGTGTTGCGGCGCGAAGTTGACGATGCCGGCGGAGAATCCGTCAATGCCCATCTGGAAGCGAAGGTGGAGCACACCCGGGTCGTGGCGTTTGTTTCCGATCCAGACAAAGCGGTCGCCAAGGCTCTGAATGGCGGCGAACAGATTGTGAGGCGCCCGGCAGGGATCCTTGATCCCGATGATACGGTCGACCTCCGCGAGCCGGAGAAAGAACGCTGCGGGCCAGGCCTGTGTGTTATAGGGCATTAATGCCAGGCCGGAGGCGCCCGCAAGGGCTCTATAGTGGTTGAGAACGCCCGCCAGGTCGTCCGGTACATCGTTTCGGATATATGGCGCCATTCCCAGTGCAACCCTGGCGCCCATTCGTTCGTAAACGGGCGCAAGTTCCAGGGCGGCGCCCAGATTTTCCGGCAGGGTGGGAATGACCAGCGGGCTGGAACCCGCCATGTCGAATGCGGTTTTGGTCAGCGTCACAAGTTCGGAATTGGCGAGGGCGTTGACTTCGCCGGTACCTCCGCCGAGGTTCAGTACTTTCACTCCGTGCTCGATCAGAAAACCCACGTTCCTTTCAAGGGCGTTCACGTCAAGCCGTCCGTAGTCTTGTCTTTCGAACGGGGTTACAACGAACGCGTGTGTGTTTTTGAGTCGATTTTTCAAGTCCTCGGAAAACATCGCAGGAAAGCTCCGTGGATAGCAGGTAGTCGGTTATCGTGGGGACTGAAGCAATATAGTCCAGCACGTGGCCAGGCAAAAATGGAAATTTCGTCCTGAGAGGTGGCCCGTGATCAAGATTGGAACGCGGATCGATCCGACCTGGCTGGACCGGCCGAAGGATTTGCAGTTCCTGAAGCAGATTGGTGTGGATGTGGTAGATGTGACGCTGGATATTTTCCCGGGGTATAAGGAGTCCGGGCAACTCCGGCGGGAAAGCGTAGAGGCAGTGGTGGAGGTGGTTGACGGCGCCGGCCTGAAGATCGAACGGGCGAATTCGACCAGCGACTATACGCGTGCGGTTTTTCTGGATGAACCGGGTGCAAGCGAGGAGCTTGATCATCTTGTTGCGAACGTCGCGCTTTGTGGGGAATACGGTTTCCCCGTTGTCGGGATACAGTGTTTTCAGGCCGCCCAGTTCGGCGGGTTACCCCGTGGTGTTTTCGAGTGGGTGGAAGGTCGTGGCGGCTACCGGCACCTAAGGGTCGATTTACGCGACGCGCTGAACAGACCGGCGCCGGACGGCGCCCCCACGCACGAGGAACTCTGGGAACGAACGCTGAGGATTTTTCGCGCAGCGGCGCCGGTCGCCGAAGCGGCCGGCACACGGGTCGCCATGCATGGGAACGACCCTCCCGTACCAAGCCTTTATGGGGTGCCGCAGGTCTTGTACGATTTCGCGGCATTCGATCGGTTGTTCTCGGAGGTGGCGTCGCCGGCAAACGGGATGACGTTTTGCGTGGGCACGCGGTACGAGTCGGGCGAAGACGTGTTCGAGGGAATCCGGCGTTTCGGGGGGCAAGGGAAAATTTTCCACGTGCATTTTCGAAACGTGAGGGGAACCATTCCAGAAACCGGAGGGTATGAGGAGGTGATTCCGGATCTGGGAGACCTGAACATGTTTCAGGTGGTTCGGGCGTTGCACGAAGCAGGATTTGACGGCGCCATTGACTACGACCATATCATGGAACTGGCGGGTGACGCGGCTGGTCGGGCTTATATAGCGTTTTGCGTGGGACAGATGCACGGGTTCCTGCATGCGCTCGAGACGGACCGATAGTTGCTTTCTCGCAGCCGGAATTCTACGATGGGGCAGGGATGACCGTCGCGCGGCGGTGTGTTACCGTCCGTCCGACGGGGCCCCGACCCCCCCCTTCCGCGCCTGAGCGCTCGAAGAGACCGATCACGGTTTCGGGGATGCGGACGAAACGAATTCTGGAGGACTTTCCCCCCGACCGGGCCAGTTGCGATCCTGCCGGCAGATAACGCTGAGCGTCGTCATGGCAGAAACAATGGGAATAGCTATTGAACTCGCGCGTGCGTCCCGGGCTTCATTGGAACAGGTTGGCGGAAAAGCGAGAAATCTGGGGCGCCTGCTTGCCGGTGGATTCCGTGTTCCGGACGGGTTTTGCGTAACGGCTGACGCCTGCGTCCGGTTTCTGGATCACAATGGACTTGATCCCGTAAGCGTGACCGAGGAGACGGTTGCCCGGGGTTCGTTTCCCCCCGACGTCGAACAGGCCATTCGGTCGCACACCGATTTGCTCCTCAATCAGGGAGCAAAAACCGTTGCGGTGCGGTCGTCCGGCGCGTCTGAGGACGGTAGCGCGTTCGCTTTTGCCGGACAGTTCGAAACCTATCTGAACCAGAGGGATGTCGCGTCCGTGCTCGAGCACGTCCGGTTGTGCTGGGCGTCGGCGTGGAACGACAGACTGCGAACCTATGCGCCGGGTCTGGTTCCGCGCATTGCGGTTGTGATTCAGGAGATGGTCGAGGCCGAAAAGTCAGGTATCCTTTTCACGCGGAACCCGGTGGCGTCAGGCGCACCGGGTATTTTTGTGGAGGCCAACTGGGGGCTGGGCGAGACCGTGGTCGGAGGGGAAGTATCGCCCGATTCATACGTTCTGGACCGGAAGACGGGCCGGGTCATCGAGAAACAGATAGCGCACAAGCTGTGGAGGCTCCGTCCGGGTGACAGCCGCGCCGAACCCATGCCCGAGAGGCTTCGGGATGCGGAGGCGCTTTCCCCGGAAGAGCTTCATATGCTGTGGCGGCAGGGCAGCGAGGTCGAGGCGTTTTTCGGTGGCCGCCCCCAGGATATCGAATGGGCGTTTTCCGGTGGCCGGCTCTATTTCCTGCAGACACGACCGATTACCACCACAGTGTCCCGGCCCCGCGGCATGTGGTCCCGGGGAATCTGTGACGACCTCTGGTCCGAGGCCCTTTGTCCGATGGCGGCGTCGATTATTGCGGATCGCCTGAGCGAGGCGTATACATTTCAGCGTCCCGCGCGGCGGCTGGGCCTGGGGGCGTTGGTACGCCGTGATATGGTGAAGGTGATCGATTGCTATATGTACGTGAACGCGAACGCCGTGGCGCAGGTGCTCAAGCTGGTTCCGGAAAGAATGCTGATGGACGATGCTCTGGTTATTTTGCCCCGGAAACTCCAGGAGGAGGTCGAATGCGCGCCGCGGACCTGGAGGCGGCTGATCCCGGCGCTGCTGCGTCTGCCGGGCCTTCTGATGACTGAACCCTATGGACTGGTTCACAGCAATCACCGAAGGGTCAGACGCGCGTTTTTCCCGGTATTCAACCGGCGGATACGTTCGATCGAGCGGCAGATTTCCTCGGCCTGCGATCCGGACGCGCTGCTCCTGGCCGCGGATCGACTGACGGCGCTCGCCGTGCATCAGCAACGGGATGTCAACCAGTGGAGTTACGCGTTTGCGATAAACTGCATCTGGGTTCTGCGTGTGATAGTGGTCCGTTGGGCGGGTATCGACATGGCCGCTTTCAAGGATCTGTTACTGGTCCCCGAACGCAACAAGACTTCGGAGGCCAACGCCGCGCTGGAGAAATTGGCGGATGTGGTTCGAGGCGATTCCCGGCTGCGACGGCGCCTGGAAACCGGGACGGACGAGGAGTTCCTCGAATACATGCGCGCCGGCGAGGGTGGCTTTGCGTCCAGGTTCAACGCATTCATCAACGCGTATGGGATTCGCGCTGCGAACCGGGACTTTACGTTTGCGCGATGGCGGGAAAGTCCGGAGGCCGTTTTGCAGATGGTCCGACAGAACCTCGGCGCGAAACCCGCTCCGGTGCAACGGGCGCCGCGGGAATTGATGCGGACGGCCGAAAAGGAAGTGTTGAAACGTCTGTCCGAAACGACGTGGGGGTCGGCGCGGACAGTCATGTTCCGGTTTGTGTTGAAATATACGAGGATCTATCTTGGACTTCGTGAGGAGTTGCGATTTCATCTGGATAGACTGTTTTCTGGGTACAGGACGGTTTTTCTGAAACTGGGGGACCATCTCGTATCCCGCGGATTGCTGCGGCGGAAGGATGAGGTCTTTTTCCTGACGTGTACCGAGGTAGAGAATGCGTTCAAAGGCGTTCCCGTTGCTTTCGAGGACGAGATTCATCGACGGATCGCCGATTTCGAACGTGCTCGCGGTCGGCAGCCGTTTTATTTCTGGATCGATGGGCGGGGCGAGAATCCGGTTCCCGACGAGGATCAGGATGCTGATCGGCTAAAGGGCATCGGTACGAGCTCAGGTACGGCAACCGGAATCGCCCGGCTGATACGCGGACCCGAGGAGTTCGAGGCACTGGCGCAGGGGGAGGTGCTGGTCGCACTGGGTACCGACCCGGGGTGGACCCCGCTTTTCCGTCGCGTGAGTGCGGTTGTGACGGAAATTGGCGGGGTGTTGAACCACAGTTCTGTGATCGCGCGGGAGTACCAAATTCCGGCGGTCGTGGGTGTTTCAGGCGCCACATGGCGCATTCGCACGGGAGACCGGGTTACCGTGGATGGGAGTCGAGGTGTTGTGCAAATTCACGGTGACGGGAGCGAGAACCGGGCATCATCGGAGCGGGCAAACTAAATGATTCACGGGGCTGGATTTAGCCAATTCCTGTAAACGTTAGCGTAATCCTCTTGATTTTAATTATTTAGATGATTGTCGCTTAAGCCGCCGGTCTAACTTTGCAATCTCGAGTCGGCGAATAGGTTGCCAAATCATCCGTTTTAATATAAGTTTACTATTCTGCATTGGAACCGGGGTTGACCATTTTCACGATTCGGCAGAGCGCCAATGACGTCGATTTCGGATAATCTCAAACGGGTTCGTGAACGCATTGTCCGGGCTGCGGAGCGAGCGGGGCGACAGGCGCATGATGTAACCCTTGTCGCTGTATCCAAGACAAAGCCCGTAGAAGTCATCCAGGAAGCGGTGGAGGCCGGGGTTCGGGTGCTGGGTGAGAACAGAGTACAGGAGGCCGAGACGAAGGTTGGCAGCGTCGCGGGTGCGGTGGTTTGGCATCTGGTGGGACATTTGCAGCGGAATAAGGTGAAAAGCGCGCTCCGCATGTTCGAAATGGTTCACTCGGTGGACAGCCTGCGGCTGGCAAGGGAGATTGGAAAACGTGCGGTGCAGGCCGGGATTTCCGCGCGGACGCTTGTGCAGGTGAATACCTCGGGGGCGGATGCCCAGTTCGGGGCCGCGCCCGACGCAACGGTCGATCAGGTCGGGCGGATTTCGGAGGTGGAAGGTGTGGATGTGGAGGGGTTGATGACGATCGGCTTGTTTCTGCCGGACCCGGAGGCGGTGCGACCTTGTTTCGTACAGCTGCGGGAACTGAGTGAGAAGATTGCGGCGGCGCGAATGCCGGATGTATCGATGACACACCTTTCAATGGGGATGACAGGGGATTTTGAAGTGGCAATTGAGGAAGGCGCTACAATGGTGCGAGTCGGCTCGGCGATTTTCGGTTCCAGGTAATGACGCGGGTGCAGGGCGCTTCGGGGCGTTAGAACGTATAATCCACCGCCGGTTTGGCGTCCTTCCGTCTGAGGTGACAGGGTTCAGCGAAGGATAATGAAGGGTAATCATGTTATACGTCTTGTTGCAGGTGATCGACTACATGCGTGCAGCGGTTAATTTTGTGGCGTTTTCGGCGGTTGTGGTTGTCGCTCTGTTAATGTTTTCACGATGGGTTCTGTTGAAGGCGCAACCGTTCGGCCGGTTGTCTCAGGTGGTTCGGGGATGGACCGATCCCATGATCTGGCCAATCACCCAGAGCCTGCCCGCGCCCAACAGTCTCGGCATTGCGCCTTTGTTTGTGATTCTGGGAACATTGTTGGCCGCGTTTTTTCTTAAGTGGATCAGCAACGACGTGCTTCTGGCTTTGGAGGGAGTGGTTCGGGCGTTGTTGAACGTGGCATTTCTTCAGGTCATTGGCTGGCTCTTTTACGGCGCAATATCAGTTTTCCTGGTGTTGATTCTCGCTCGCATCATTGTTTCCTGGATGCCCTTTTTTCGAAACGGGCGAATGATATGGACGCTTTATTCGCTTACCGAGCCCGTCATGGCGCCCTTCCGGCGCCTGATCCCGCCATTAGGCATGTTCGATCTGTCGCCGATTCTGTTGATCCTGTTGCTGAATTTCGCCAAAGGCGCGGTTCTCGTCGTTTTCGGACTGAGCACGACGTAAGGCGGGCGTCGGGTATGAGGACGTGCATATCGGATACGCGTTCCTCCCGACCCGGTTCTGGATCCTGAATCCCGCCTTCCCTCTCCCCGAGTGGCGGTTTCCCCTGCCGCCCGCTTGAGGTATCCCGGCGCTGCCGGCGCCGAGGACGGATATGGAGGTGGTTCCCATGAAGATGACTTCTCTGGATATCCGGAAGCAGGAGTTTAAACGGGTCTTTCGAGGTTTGGACCCGGAGGAAGTGATGGCCTTTCTGGAAACGATCGCCGATGCGTTCGAAGAGCTGAACCGCGAGCGCCTGCAGGCACTGGAGCGCGAGGCCAATTTGCTGGAGAAAGTGGAGCGGTACACGCAGATGGAAGCGACGTTGCAGGAAATATTGAAAACAGCCCAACTGGCCGCGGATGATGTGCGTGAAAATGCCCGGACGGAAGGCAGGTTGATTGTGAAGGAGGCCGAAGCGCTGGGGAATCGCGCCGTGGAGAAAGCACGTTCATTCGTGCGGCAGATGCGGAGCGAGTTGGTGAATCTGAAGAGTCGGCGGGACATGTTCATAGCCAGGTTTCAGTCCCTTCTGCAGGCGCAGTCCGATTTTCTGGCGCAGCTGTCAGGCGATGAATTCGACGGCGTCGACGACGTGCGCACGAATGAAGGAGACGAGGAAGCGTACGTGAAGGGCGGAAACGGCCAGATCACGGATGGCGAAAACGCGGAGACGGAGGACTGATTTTCCGCCTTCGTGGCGGCTCGCAATCGCAAGACGGGACTTTACCGGCGGTAGCGGAGCGGAACAATGAAAGAGACAAAGCCGTTGCGTCTGGGTGTGATTGGCGGATCCGGGTTCTATGAGATGGATGGCGTCGCGGTGGTGCGGGAACACGAGGTGGACACGCCGTTCGGCCAGCCCTCCGACCTGCTGGTGGAAACGGATATCGACGGACGTACAGTTGTTTTCCTGCCCCGCCACGGGCGCGGACACCGGTTGCTGCCGTCCGAGGTGAGATACCGTGCCAATATCCATGCGTTGAAACAGTTGGATGTCACCCACGTACTTGCGGTAGGCGCCGTGGGAATTATGAAAGAACACATCAGGCCGGGAGACATGGTCGTCCCGGATCAGATTTTCGATCGCACAAGGGGGATTCGGCCGTCCACGTTTTTCGGTGACGGGGTTGTGGGACACGTTGCCTTCGCAGACCCGTTCTGCGCCGATATGCGCGGCGTTGTCGTTCAAGCGGCGGGGAACAGAGGCGCTACGGTTCATGACGGCGGCACGTATGTCTGCATGGAGGGGCCTCAGTTTTCGACGAGGGCCGAGTCGGAGTTTTATCGCCGGGCCGCCGATGCCACGGTGATCGGAATGACGGCGCTTCCGGAGGCTAAACTGGCCCGGGAGGCGGAGATGTGCTATGCCGTGCTTTCCCTGGGCACGGATTACGACTGCTGGCACGGGCGGGAAGAGGACGTGGACATCGAGGCCGTGCTGGCCATTCTGAAGGCCAATACACGGATGGCCAATGCGGTCGTGAAAGAAATCGCAGGGTTGCTGCCTGAGGCGTCGGATTGCGAATGTCACCATGCGGCGCGGGATGCGATCATTACGGCGCCGGGCGCCATTCCGAATGAGGCAAGACAGCGGCTGAGCGTGTTGTATGGACACTATCTGGGTGGGTCAGGATGATCGATGAACGATGGTACCGGAGACCCGATGGCATGCCGGAAGCCGTTTCGGCGGGGGGCGTGGTTGTAACGGTGGCGGATGGACAGGTGATGGTGGCGCTGATTCGCGAGCAGTCCTACGAGGAATACGTGCTGCCCAAGGGACACGTGGACAGGGGCGAGTCCGTCGAGGAGGCTGCGCGGCGGGAGATTGAGGAAGAGGCAGGGTTTACGGAATTGAAGTTGATCCAGTCGATGGGCGTAAGGGCACGGATGAATTATCATCGGACGGAATGGAAGACCACGCACTATTTTCTGTATCGGACCGAGCAGGTGGATGTCGTGCCCACGGACGTGGAACATCACGAAGTCGTGGACTGGTTTCCCATCGATCGGCTGCCGGTGATGATGTGGCCGGAACAGAAGGCGTTGTTGGGGGAGAACGGGGACCGGATTGTCGCAATGGTGAATGGCAAATCGGTTCGATAACGACGAGCGACTCGAAGCACGATACTTCCGCCTGAACCGTTTTTCTGCACGGCGCGGAAGGATTCCTGGCGGTCGCGGTCTATGGACTGACAGGACATAGCAACAGAAAATATCCGCGACATTCCAGAACATACCAGAGAAGCGAAAGAACCTCATGGCGGTGGAGAAAACGGCAGAGAGGGTGTTTGAGGACGTTTCCGGCAGGATGAACTTTCCCGAAATGGAGAAGGAAATCCTTCGGTTCTGGGAGAAAAACCGGACGTTTGAGAAGTCGGTGGCAACCCGCCCGGAATCAAATTTGTTCATCTTCAATGACGGACCGCCGTTCGCGAGCGGGCTTCCGCACTACGGGCATCTGCTGGCTTCCATAATCAAGGACGTGGTGCCGCGGTACTGGACGATGCGCGGTTACCGGGTGGACCGGCGTTTCGGATGGGATTGTCACGGACTGCCGGTCGAGAACGAGGCCGAACGCCAGTTGGGACTGAAGTCCCGGAAAGACATCCTTGCGTTCGGAGTGAGTCGGTTCAACGAGTTCTGCCGGGAACAGGTGCTTCAGTACACGGCGGAGTGGAAACAGGTGATCCAGCGATGCGGGCGGTGGGTGGATTGGGACCACGAGTACCGCACGATGGATTCGGATTTCATGGAGTCGGTGTGGTGGGTGTTCAAGAGCCTGTGGGAGAAGGAACTGATTTATGAAGGATTCTATTCCCTGGCCTACTGCCCCAGATGCGCCACGCCGCTTTCGAATTTCGAGGTGAATCAGGGAGGCTACCGGGATACCCAGGATCCTTCGATCACGGTGCGTTTCCGCGTGCAGGGAGAGGCGAATACGTCGATTCTCGCCTGGACGACCACACCGTGGACGCTGCCTTCGAACATGGCGCTCGCGGTGGGGGAAGACATCCCGTACCTGCGCGTCCATCTGGGGAACGGAGAGCAGTTAATCCTTGCGGAGCCTCGCTTCGATGCCCTGTTTTCGGGGCGCAACGGGGAAGTGGCGCGGGTGGAGGCGGAACCGATAGAGGCGCTGCTGGAGATGCGTTATGAGCCGCTGTTCGGCTATTTTTCAGATCTGGAAAATGAGGGCGCGTATCGCGTGGTTGCGGCCGATTTCGTGACGACCGAAGACGGCACCGGGATCGTGCATGTGGCGCCCGGTTTCGGTGAAGACGACTATCAACTGGGCGTTGAAAAGGGAATCCCGGTCGTGTGTCCGATCGACGAGGACTGTGCGTTCACCGATGCGATCCCGGACTATACAGGACAGTTTGTGAAGGAGGTCGACCGTCATATCGTGCGGCGACTGCGTGAGGGCGGTTCGCTGTTTTCCGAGGGAACGCTGGTTCATAGCTACCCCTACTGCTGGCGGTGTGATTCTCCACTGATTTATCGCGCAATCTCAACCTGGTTTGTGGCCATTGAACCGATCAAGGAAAAGATGATCGCCTCGAATCAGCGGGTCCGATGGGTGCCGGAACACATAAAGAACGGACGATTCGGACGCTGGCTGGAGGATGCGCGCGATTGGGCGATCAGCCGGAGCCGCTACTGGGGCACGCCGTTACCCGTATGGCGCAATGAGGACACGAAGGAGACGATTTGTGTCGGCAGCCGTGAAGAACTGGAGCGCCTGAGTGGTCAGCGAGTGGAGGATCTGCATAAGCATCTGATAGATCATATCGAAATTCCCAGTCCCACGGGGAGGGGAATGTTGAGGCGTGTTCCCGAGGTGCTGGATTGCTGGTTCGAGTCCGGGGCCATGCCCTATGCCCAGACACACTATCCGTTTGAGAATCGATCGTTTTTCGAGGCGAATTTTCCGGCCGATTTCATTTCCGAAGGACTGGATCAGACCCGGGGCTGGTTTTATACGTTGACGGTTCTCGCTGCCGCGTTGTTTGAGGAGCCGGCGTTCAGGAATTGCATCGTATCCGGGATGCTGCTTGCCGAGGACGGACGCAAGATGAGCAAGCGGCTGAAGAACTATCCGGAACCCACCGAAATGCTCGAAGCATACGGCGCGGACGCGTTGAGGTTGTATCTGTTGAACTCTCCGGCGCTCAAGGCCGAGGAGTTAAGAATCAGCGAACGGGGTATTCAGGAGAGCCTGCGTTCGGTGATTATTCCACTGTGGAACGCGTACGGCGGAATTTTCGTCACATATGCCAATATCGACGGTTGGACGCCGGCCACGGCGAGAGGGGCGGTGCGCACCCACGAACTGGACCGCTGGATCCTGTCGGAATTGCAGACTCTGCTGCACGACATGAATGCCGAGATGTCGGCTTACCGGCTGTACAGGACCGTGCCGGTAATGGTTTCATTTGTGGAGAAGTTGACGAACTGGTACATCCGCCGCAGCCGCCGCCGCTTCTGGAAGTCGGTAGACGACGAGGACAAGGCGGCGGTTTACAAAACGCTCTACGAGGTGCTGGTGGCATTGGTTAAGGCCATGGCGCCGGTACTGCCGTTCGTGACCGAACATATCTATCAGAATCTGGTGAGAAGAGCCGATCCCGAGGCGCCCGAAAGCGTACACCTGTGCGATATGCCGCAGGCGGATGAGTCGATGCGCGATCCGGATCTTGAAGCCCAGATGCATCTGGCGATGCGCGCGGTTGCTCTGGGTCGGTCGCTTCGCAGCAGGCACGACCTGAAGGTGCGTCAACCGTTGCGGCGGGTCTACCTGCTGCCGCCCGATAGCGCCGGGCGCGATGCGCTTGCTTCGATGCAGGGCCTGATCGCCGAGGAACTGAATATCAAAGAGGTGGTTCTGGTGGAGGACGAGACCGAGTTGAGCGAAATCTCCTACAGACCCAACTTCAGGGTGTTGGGTCCGCGATTCGGGAAACGCATGAAAGAGGTGGTCGGGCGCATCGCAGGATTGGGGCCCGAGGAGGTCGAACGCCTGCGGACGGGCGAAAAGCTGGAGGTCGCGGGAGGGGAAATCGTTCTTGAGGATCTGGAAATCCAGCGGCGGAAGAAAGACGACGTGGTGGTGGCTGTCGAGAGCAACCTGTGCGTCGGCCTGGATGTGCATCTCGACGAAGAATTGATCGACGAATGTACGGCGCGTGAATTTGTCAACCGCGTGCAGAACATGAGGAAAGAGATGGGATTGGAAATCGTCGACCGCATTCACGCGGGGGTCTTGGGTGAATGCGGTCTGGAGCGGGCGGTTACCCGCTACCGGGCATATGTCAGCGGCGAGACGCTGGCGGAGGAGGTGCTGGTGGGCCAACTGCCCGATTCCTGTCTGATGACGCGGGAATGGCTGGTAAACGGTTTGCGCGGCACAATTGGTATTTCACGCGTTTGAATCTCCCAGGACCTTATGTGGATGGGGATTCGCAGACGCTCGTTGGTGGCGCCATCCGGCTGGTGCGTACGGCTTGAATTGACAGGCGGAGAGGACGATGACCGAGAAAGAACTGAAATACTTCCGGGAGATCCTGGAAAAAAAGCGGCTGTCCGTCGTTCAGGACCTGGGGATGTTGGAGCAACGATCCATGCATGCGACATCCGAAGAGGCTTCGGGCGGACAGATTTACTCGGATCATATGCCGGAACTGGGTAGCGACTCCATCGAGAGGGAGAAAGCCTTCATGTTCGCTTCTCGAGACGGCGCCTATCTGGCGCAGGTGGGGGACGCGCTGCAACGCATAAAGGACAGGTCGTTTGGAGAATGCAGGGTTTGCGGAAAAGAGATCCCGAAAGCGCGTCTGGAGGCCGTTCCCACAACCCGGGTGTGCGTTCCCTGCAAGGAAGGGGAGCAGCAGCAGAGGTTTCGTCCCTCGTAATCGCACATGGCCCGTTCACGGTAACAGGTGCGTTCGATCCATCTCCAAGGAGGCGTTGTGCGCGGCCTCTGGATTTCGGGTGTTGTCCTTTTTCTGGACCAGGTTTCAAAACGGATGGTGATGGAATCGATGTACCGGGGAGAGTCGATTCCCGTACTGGGCTCCTTCTTCAGGTTGACCTATATTCAGAACCCCGGCGCCGTGTTCGGATTGAGGTTGGGCGGAAACGCCGCGCACCTGATTTTCGCCGGGCTGGCATTGATCATGGTGGCGGTGATGTGGTTCCGTCTGCCGCCTGACGAGCGGCTGGCGTCGGCCGGTCTGGCGCTTGTGCTGGGTGGAGCCGTCGGCAACGTCGTAGACCGGATCCGCTTTGGCGCGGTGGTTGATTTTCTGGATTTCGGATTCGGGTCGCTTCGCTGGTGGGTTTTCAACGTGGCCGACGCCTCCGTTACTGTGGGGGCCGTCCTGTTAATACTGGGCTGCGGTCTTCTGAGGGGCAGAAAGGATGAGGCGATTTGAGGTAACCGTCCTTTCGGAACACGCGGGCAGCCGGCTGGACCGGATGCTGGCAGACGTCTGCGAACCACTCTCCCGGTCTCGAATCCAGGTGTTGATTGTCTCCGGGGAAGTACGTGTAACGGGAAAACGGGTTCGATCCAACTACAGGGTTTCGGCCGGCGAGCGGATCGTCGTCTGTCTGCCCGCCCCCGAACCCTCGGGATATGATCCGGAGGAAATTCCTCTGGATATTTTTTTTGAAGACGCGCATCTGCTTGTCGTGAACAAGCCGGCGGGCATGGTGGTACACCCGACGGGCGGGAGGCGATCCGGTACGCTGGTGAACGGTCTCCTCGCCCATTGCGACCGTCTCTCCGGTATCAACGGCGTCCTGCGTCCGGGTATTGTGCATCGGCTGGACAGGGAAACCTCGGGTCTGCTCATGGTGGCCAAGGATGACGTGGCTCACCGGGGCCTTGCGGCGCAGCTCGAAGCGCGTACCGTGATCCGGCGATATATCGCGATTGTTTGGGGGCAACCTGAACCGGAACGCGGCCGCATCGAGACGGCCATAGGCAGGAGTCCTAAGGCCCGCAGGCTCATGGCAGTTGTGGACGAAGGAGGACGCACCGCCGCCACCAGTTACGAGGTGAAAGCGTTCCATGGGTTCGCATCGACGCTGGGATTGAAGTTGGAGACGGGTCGAACGCATCAGATTCGGGTACATCTCGCCCACATCGGACATCCGGTCTTTGGAGATACCACGTACGGTGGCGGCGCGAAACGAATCCGAGGCATTTCACCGCCTCTGAGGAACGCGGCCAGGACGGTCATGGGTATGGCGAATAGACAGATGTTACATGCCGAGTCCCTCGGATTCGACCATCCGGTCACGGGCAAAACGCTGGAATTCCGCGCGGCCGTACCGCAGGACATGCGCAGCGTCTCTGAGGCGTTGTCGGCCGGCGGTTGCTGACGGTATGCGGCGCAAGCCGTTATTATGATATGGATTGATCTCGCGATTCCTCTCGATATTCGGCGAAATGCCGCAGTTGATGCCAGTTGTCGGAGGCGCGACAATACGGACCGGTATAGCGGGGGATCACAAACCGACGGCATCACGCACAGCCTGGCAGCCCCGGTATTCCACACCACAAAAAGGAGCGTCAACCGGATCCGGTTGACGCTCCTTTTATTTTACCTTTGGTCGATAACGATCTACAAAGTCCCGACGGGAATGCCATATGCGTCTTCAACCCGCTGGGTGTCTACCATTTCGATGGCTTCCCATGGGCAGATATGTACACATTGTATGCATCCGATGCAGTCTTCGAGCCGGACTTCACAAAAAGTACCGATGCCGTCCAGCCCGGCATCAGCCACGTCTACTTCTTCGATACAGTCAGTTGGACAGACCTCGATACAGGCGTTGCAACCGGTGCAATAGTCCGGATTGATAATGGCGATATGCCGGGGCCGCCTCTTCTTGGAGGCCATGCCGGAGCGGGTTTCCAGCCAGAGGTGTTCGTGGAAGTCGATGCGTTCTTTTTTGGCGAATCGCTCAGGACGGTAGACCTCCGACTTCGGAGCGAATTCCAGCGTACCTTCGGCGTGGGCGTGGCTGAGGCGGTATCGGTCCGCGGTGACGAGTTGGTCCGGATCGTCATCGTAGACGAAACTGACCAGGTCATAACGGATGCCCACAGTCCGGCCGGCCCGTCCGTTCAGTTTGAAATGGATGCCGGGCCTGAATTCGAGAATGGTAAGGCCAGCGGGCTCCTTTTCGGGCTCCACGGAAGCCTGTGCGGTTTCCAGTTCCGAGGCGGCCGCCTCGGGTGCGGATTCCGCGGCGTCCCCGGCGCCCTGCTTGGCTTTCCGCATGGCCTCGGCTTTGGCCCTTGCCCGCGCCACCCGGTCGGTGATGCCGTCAAACTGGGTAAGGTCGACGTTCACGGGGGCGAGATCTCCTGTTGAGCGGAATTTGTGTATTAGGGTTTGTATGATCCGACGCTAAAATAAGGTCTTTCTTAAGGGTTGTCAAGGGCGAAGGGCCAGGGGCGGGCAAACTTCGGCGAGGACCAAAATCTTGACAGCGCGTGCCACCTCTGTATATATTGGACCGTGCGGTTTCGCGCGTCGACTCCAGGGATAACGTTTGCCGTTGTTCAAGATAGAGGTTGCCGAATGGACCATCCGACTCCCGAAGAGGAACTCAGAAGAATCGCCGAAGATGCCAGCGCTCCGGTTTCGGACGCGGAAGTCTCCCGGGCAAGGCTGGTTTCCCAATTCGTCATTTTTCCGGTGGCCATTATCCTGGTGGCGCTTGCAATCTACCTGGGATTGGGGCTGTTAACGGCCGAGAAAAAAACGGCGGAGGACTATCTCAATACGATTCGCGTCGGCGGCATCAACAGCCGCTGGCAGGCGGCGTACGAACTGGCCACGGTGCTCGAAAAGGAAAAGCGCGAGGGTCGGATCGGCCGCAGGTTCGTTGGAGAGTTGATCCGCGTGTTTGAGGCTTCCCGTTCGGACGACCCGCGCGTGAGGCGGTTCCTGGCTGCCGCAATGGGAAGGGTGCAGGATCCCAAGCTTGTCGGTGTCCTGATTTCCGCTTTGGATGATCCCGACGACGAGACCCGGATCAACGCGATGTTCTCGCTCAGGGCCCAGGGAGACCCGAGCGCTGTGTCCAACCTTAAAAGGATCGCGTCCGGCGACGATGCCGGCCTGCGTAAAGCCGCGGTTTACGCACTGGGGGGTCTCGATGACCCTCGAGTGCCGCCGGCACTCGAACAGGCGCTTCACGACCGGGCACCCGACGTTCGCTGGAACGCCGCCCTGCAGTTGGCGGCAGCCGGCAATATCGCGGGCTTTGAAGTTCTGGGTGAGATGCTTAGCCCGGGATACCTGGACGGTTTCGATGGGATAAGCGGGGAGGGGCGGCGTAATATTCTGGTCGAAGCGATCAGGGCCGTGGGCATTCTGGACGCCAGGTCCCTGGCTCCCTCGCTGCAGCGACTCCGCCAGCAGGATCCGGACCTGCGGGTCAGGCAGGCGGCCATTGAAGTCCTGAATGAATGGGGGGAGAAATGAGCCGCATGAATCGATGGATATTCAGCGAGGGATCCCGCCCTTTCAGGCGCGCGTCGGATCCCTCGCCTGTTCTCCCAGGAGGGTGCGAATCTACAGAAAATCCAGCTTGACAATCCGGGGTTGTTTCGATATATTGGCCGGGTGTCTGTGGGCTTGTAAGTGGTTCAATTTCCGGTATTTCATTAACTTATACGATTATATAGTCCTAAAGAGTTTCGGTTCGAAAACCAGGTGACCGGTTTCTGGGGTTTTCCATGTCGGAAGAAAATATCGATCTCTCGGAATTCGACGAAATTCCGGATCGGGTAGCCAGGGCCAGGGCCAAGGCGGAAGCGATGCGCAAGGCCAGAGAGGCCGCGGCAACGCCGGCAGAGGGAGCTTCCGGGAAGGCTACGGACGAATCGGGGGGCGGTTCCGGTGAGGCCGAAGTCGATCTTTCGTCGCTGAACGAGATCCAGGATCGCGTTGCCCGTGCAAAGGCCAAGGCCGAGTTGATGCGAAAGGCGCGCGGGGGTGGTGGAGCGGCGCCAGCCGGCGCGCCCGCGAAAAAGGCCGCGTCCACGGCAGCCCGGGCCGCTGCCGCCCGGGCGTTAACGCAAAAAACGGATGCGCCGGCCGAAGAGCGCGTGATCGTGCAGACCTCGCCGGCTCCGCCCGCAATCCGACCAGGACCGGAAAGAACACGGGCCGTCGCCGAAGGTGGCATGACCACCCGCCGGGGGTTTTTTACGTGGTTGACCCTGGCCTGGGCGGCGTTTGCGGCCGCGTCCGCGGCTGGGCTCCTGGGGTTTGCGCGCTTCCTGTTTCCGAATGTCCTTTTCGAGCCCCCTCAGTCTTTCACGATCGGATTTCCGGAAGATTACGACCTGGGCGTGGATGAACGCTGGAAGGACAAGTTCAGCGTCTGGATTGTCAAGTCCACGCAGGATATGTTCGCCCTCATTTCGGTGTGCACCCATCTGGGTTGCACGCCCAACTGGCTGGGCAACGAAAAGAAATTCAAGTGTCCGTGTCACGGCAGTGGTTTTTATATGACCGGCATTAATTTCGAGGGGCCGGCGCCGCGGCCGCTCGAAAGGGCCCGCATCGTACTGGCTGAGGATGGCCAGGTGCTGGTGGACAAAACCCGGAAGTTCCAGTACGAGAAGGGTCACTGGGACAACCCGGAATCCTTTTTGCGGATCTAACTGGCAACCTGGCGTCGGTTGCGGCGTTTACAAGATTAATTCTGTCAGTTACGGGATTGCGCGACAATCGGGAGAACACGGTATGCCGAAGATTTCCGGCCTCCTGGACCGGACCAAACGCTCTCAGATCTGGAAGTCCATCTTCAGGCACGACGTGCCGAGAGACGAACGCGGCCGCGCGCAGGTGGTGTTGACCAATGTATTTCTGCACCTGCATCCCGTTCGGACCCCGAAATCAGGTATCCGGGTGCGCTACACGTGGTGTATGGGCGGGCTCACCTTTTTTATTTTCCTGATTGAGACCATCACCGGCATTCTGCTCATGTTTTACTACCGGCCCACACTCGAGTACGCCTACACCGACATCATCGACCTGGGCGAGCAGGTGCCGCTGGGTATCATGCGGGAGATTCACCGGTGGGGCGCCCACGCGATGATTATCACGGTCTGGCTGCACATGTTGCGCGTGTTTATGACGGGTTCCTATAAGCCTCCACGGGAGTTCAACTGGGCGATTGGCGTCATACTGCTTCTTCTCACGTTGCTGCTGAGCTTTACCGGGTATCTGTTGCCCTGGGACCAGCTTGCCATCTGGGCCATTACTGTAGGATCGAATATGGCGCGGGCAACGCCTTTTCTCGGGCACGAGGGGCCAGGAGCGGCGTTCCTTATGCTTGGCGATATCAACCTGGTCCACGCCGGCAACGATGCCCGATTCGCGCTGTTGGGGGGCCGGTTTGTCGGGGAGGGCGCGCTGCTGAGGTTCTATGTCCTGCATTGTCTGTTCATCCCGTTTGTAGCGGCTGTATTAATGGCCGTTCACTTCTGGCGGGTCCGAAAAGACGGCGGGATCTCCGGGCCGATGTAGAAACGGCCTCCGCCTGGCCGATTTGCGGAATCATCGAGGAAGACGATGGACGTTCTCAAGGGCTTCGTTAACTGGCTTCTCACGCCTCAATATTTCCTGCCGCTGTTTGCCGTTCTTTTTATTCTGGCTTTGCGTACCCGCTGGGTCTGGACCGTCCGGTTTGGTCTCCTCGCTCTCATCGCCTCGATCGTATTCTTCGTGGTAAGCTTTCAGGATGAGAATTTCCGTATCATCGTGACCAAGGGCGACAATATCCCAATTGTCATGTTGCTGTTCCTGGTCGGTTTTTTCGTGTGGTACGCCCTGAAGCAGGGGTACGACAACGACGAGCGAATCGCACGGGGCGAGGGACCGGTTGAGAAAGCCGAATTCAAAGAGAAGGTTCTCACTTGGCCCCATCTGGTCTACACGGAGTTGATCTGCCTGACCCTTGCCACGGTCTTCCTGATTCTCTGGTCCGTGCTCATCAAGGCGCCTATCGAAGAGCCGGCCAACCCCGCGAAAACCCCCAATCCTTCCAAGGCGCCCTGGTATTTCCTGGGACTGCAGGAAATGCTGGTTTATTACGATCCATGGATCGCCGGGGTTGTTCTACCCACCCTTGTTATTGTGGGTCTCATGGCGATTCCTTATATCGATCGGAATTCCAAGGGACTCGGCTACTACACGTTCAAGGAACGCCGGTTCGCCATTACGGTGTTTCTGTTCGGTTTTGTGGTGTTGTGGGTGATGCTGATCATGATCGGTACGTTTCTGCGCGGACCGAACTGGAACTTTTTCGGGCCCTACGAATTCTGGGACGTACACAAACTGGTAGCGCTGGTCAACGTCAATCTGTCGGAATATATCTACGTCCAATGGCTGGGCACGGGTTTGCCATCCTTCTGGTTGACGCGCGAAATATGGGGCTTCCTGCTGGTTATCCTGTATTTTCTGGTGCCGCCGCCTGTACTGGCGCAAACTGTGTTCAAGGAATTCTACAAGACCATGGGATTCGCCCGCTATAGCGTGATGATCTTATTCTTCCTCTGCATGGTCGCCCTCCCCATTAAGATGTTGCTTCGCTGGCTTTTCAACCTGAAATACATCGTCGCCATTCCAGAATATTTTTTCAATATCTGAGGGTTCTTTTCTGTTTTCCGGCGCCGCTGCAGCCTGCTAAGGAATATCTGAAAGGGTTGAAGGACTCCGGTTGTTCTGGTGAATGCCGCCTCTCTGGAGCCGTTCGATGAATGAGCCGAAGCGCTTCATAGACTTTGTCTACAATGTAGATAAATTAAACATGATTTTCGCCCTGTCCAGCGTGGTGCTGGTTGTTGCCGTGCTCTGGATGGTCTGGGACGACTACGACCGGGAGTGGAAGGGCATACAGAAGGAAGCGATGGCGCTGGAGGCCTATAAGACGGAGGCGGAAATCAGATCGGCTCAGGAGAACATCGATCAGGATGCCCTGAAGGCGATTGAGGACGAACTCACGGGGATCGAGGCCGCGATCCTGGCACATCAGGAAAGATACGACACGGCGCAGAGCGAGTTGAAACGGCTCACGCAGGCGGAATGGTACGGCGCCGATCAGGAGCTCAAGTTCGAAAAGGCGCAATACGACGTGGTGAAGTTTGAGTATGAAGACGCGGCGAAAGCCGGGCACGGGGAAACGGCGGCGAAGAAAAAGGCCGAGATGGAGGCGCAGGAGGCCCAGATCTACGAATTACGGCTGGCCAGGGAGGCTGTGGAGGAAAAGCAGGCGGCGCAGCAGAAGATCATCGACGCGGTGGCGGGGCAGCGGCAGGCGCTGGAGTCAAGGCGGCGCTCGTTGCGCAAGGATGAAGAAAATCTGAGGCGCAAACTGACGGGGCTTGTACCCAGTTTTCCCAACGTTTTTCGAAACCTGCCGATGGTCGACTTTATCGATCCGTCCATAAAGGTCCGGCAGGTCGTACTGGCCGAACTCAGAAACGAACTCAACTTTACCAGGGTTCCCCGGGTCGACCGGTGTACCACGTGCCATCTGAACATCGATCGTCCGGGATACGAGCTCGATCCGGAAACCGGCTGGTTCGAGGACGAGACACTCAGGACTTACATGGAAAAAGCCTACGCGGACGAAGACATTCGGCTTGGCCGCGTACGGGCATTTGCCACACACCCCAGGCTGGACCTTTTCCTGAGCAACGGCTCACCCCATCCGATCGATGAGTCGGGGTGCACCACCTGTCATCTCGGCCGCGACCGGGGGGTGACGTTCAAGAATACGGCCCATACTCCAAGCGACGACGTCGAGGCCGCCCGCTGGAAAAAGCTGTACGGCTGGAAGAGGATGAAATACTGGGACCACCCGATGCTGCCCAGTCGCTACGTCGAGTCGACGTGTGCGCAGTGCCACACAGGCGTTGTGGATGTCCCGCAAGGTGATCGACTGAATCGCGGTATCCATCTCGTGCGCACGCTGGGCTGTCACGGCTGCCACAAGATCGAAAAACATACGCTGCAGGATCTGCGCGGGGTCGGTCCGGATCTTCGAAAGGCGGCCGGCAAACTGGATCGCGATTGGGTCCTTAAGTGGGTGCGTGATCCGAAGGGGTTCCGCCCTTCCACCAAGATGCCCAAGATTTTCGATCTGTCCAACGTTAGCGGACCTGAGGATATCGCGCGCAATACGGCCGCGGTCAACGCTGTCGTGTCGTATATTTTCGAGAAATCCGAGCGGCCCGCATACCCCGCGCCTCCGGTGCCGCGCGACCCCGGGCGGGGCGAGCGCCTCGTCGAAATGGTGGGCTGCAAGGCCTGCCATGTAGTGGGTGCGGACGATCAGTTGGGCCAGGAATACGGGCTGCGGAATTTCGGCCCTAACCTGAACGGCGTGGGAAGTAAACTTTCTGCGGGCTGGCTGTTCGCGTGGCTGAAGGATCCAACGGCCTATTTCCCGGATACCCGGATGCCGAATCTGCGGTTGACCGACCGGGAGGCCGCCGACATTGCGGCCTATCTGCTCACGCTTAGGAATACGGACTTTGAAGCCCGACAGGTGGCGCCGGTGGACCCGCAGGTGCGCGACGACCTGGTCCTGAACTACCTGCGAGGCCGGCTGCCCGTGAAGACCGCGAAGGAGCAACTGGCTCAGATGTCGAGTCATGAGCGGGACATCTGGCTGGGCGAGAAGATTATCTCCCGGCAGGGCTGTTTCGGATGCCACCTCATTGCGGGATTCGAGGATGTCTCGCCCATCGGCACGGAACTGACCGAGGAAGGCAGCAAGGACGTGGACAAGCTGGATTTCGGTCTGCTGACCAGGAAGCATGGTTCCGACATCACCGATCCCGACGCCATTCCCTATACCCGCCATGACTGGTTCTTCAAGAAGCTCAAACAACCCCGGGTCTTCGATAAGGGCAAGGTGAAGCTGTTCGACGATAAGCTGCGTATGCCCCAGTTCGGCCTGAGCGATGAGGACGCGCACGCGGTAACGACGGCGCTACTGAGCATGAACAGGACCCAGGTGGGCGCCGACGCTGTCAAACGCCTGGCACCCGAGGAAGTCGATATCGAGAAGGGCCGCTGGCTGGTTTACGACAGGAATTGTAAGGGTTGCCACGTCGTGGAGAATCAGGGCGGGGCGATCCGGGATCCGCTGGTGGAGGCTTACGGGGCTGAGGATGTTTCCGCCTCCGACGCCGTGGGTTTCGTGCCGCCGGTCCTGGACAGCGAGGGCAGGAAAGTTCAGCCGGACTGGTTCTTCGCTTTCCTGAAGAACGTGGAGCCTATCCGTCCGTGGCTCGAGACGCGGATGCCCACGTTCGGATTCGAAGACCAGCAGGCCATCGATCTGGTTACCTATTTCTCCCGTTTGGACAAGGAGCAGTTTCCTTACGCGACGTTTGTGCATAAGCGGTTGAGTCCAAAGGAGATGAGCGGCGCAAAAAAGCTGTTCAGCGAGGACATTTACAACTGCTTCACCTGTCACCAGCAGGGCGATATCAAGCCCAGGGGCGACCCGGCAAGCTGGGCGCCCGACCTGAAGCTGGCGAGGGAGCGGCTGAAACCGGCGTGGATCCGGGACTGGTTGTGGGATCCGCAGAAGATTCAGCCGGGCACCAAAATGCCCACGTTTTTCGGTGACGAAATGACATACCTTCCAGAGGAGATGGCCGCCTATCTGAAGCTGCCCGAAGGGGTCAAGCCGGAGGATGGCCTGCTCGTGTTGCCGACCGACGTGGTCATCCAGGCGGTCACCGACTACATCATCTACGGCTTGCACCAGGATGCCCGGTTGACCAGGCGATAGTTGGAACTTCGGGTTTCTACAGTATTGAAAACAGAGAGGGAATGGCCGCCGGCGCGTCGGGCGTAGTATCAATCGATAACGGAAGAGAGGGGATATAACAATGAAACAACGTGGGATTGTCGCAACGCTCATTACGCTGGGTTTCGCCTGTTTCGCGTCTGGCGACGCGTTGGCGGGCGCGACGGTTTCCGGAACCATCAAACTGGAGTTTCCGGGCGGCAAGAAGCCGGGCCGCAAGAAAATACAGATGGCGGCCGATCCGGTCTGCGCGGGAAAACACGCCGACGGGCCGGCATTTAGCGAGGTCGTTGTGGTCGAGGACGACGGTGGTCTGCACAACGTGTTTGTTTACGTCAAGAAGGGGTTGGAGGGCACGAAGTTCGACACGCCCTCCGAGGGCGCCGTCCTGGATCAGCACGGTTGCGTATACAAACCCCACGTCCTGGGCGTTATGGCAGGACAGTCGATTACGGTGTTGAACAGCGACGGGACTCTCCACAACATCCATCCGAAGCCGCAGAACTCCGCCGAAGTCAATAGAGCGATGCCGAAATTTTTGAAAAAGACCACGATTTCGTTCGCGAATCCCGAGGTAATGATACCGGTCAAATGCGACGTACATCCCTGGATGCAGTCCTATATAGGTGTGATGGAACATCCGTTCTTCGCTGTCAGCGGAGAGGGCGGCAAATTCGACATCTCGGGGTTGCCCGCGGGCACATATACTGTCGAGGCGTGGCACGAAAGCGAGCGGCTTGGCACGATGACCGAGGAGATCACGGTCGCCGAAGGCGAGTCCAAAACCCTGGATTTCATGTTCAAAATCAAGCCGAGAAAGCCAAGAAAATAGGCACACATCGTCGGAGTGACAGCGCGGTCGGATTATCCGGTCCGCCCAGCGACAATACGGGAGGGGTCCCGAATGCAAGAAAAGGTGTACGGTTACTGGCTGCCAATTGATATCTCAACCCACGGGGCGACCGTGGATTGGCTGATCAATTGGCTGCATGTCTTTATGGTGGCGCTGTTTCTGGGTTGGGGGGTCTTCTTCGTCTATTGCCTTATCCGTTATCGGAGGAGGACACACCCTTCGGCGACCTATCATCCCGTGAAGGGGAAACTCGCCAAATACGTGGAGGTCGGCGTAATCGTCGTCGAGGCCGTGCTGCTTATCGGACTCTCCATGCCGCTCTGGGCGGATTTCAAACATGCGTTTCCCGACGAATCCGACGCACTGGTCGTGCGGGTGGTGCCCGAGCAATTTGCATGGAATATCCACTATTCAGGGAAAGACGGAATTTTCGGACGGACGGCGCCGCAGTTGGTGCGCGCCGACAATCTGTTGGGGCTGGATCCGGACGATCCGAACGGCAAGGACGATTTCAATGCCATCAACAACCTGCATATTGTGAAGGACAAGCCCGTAATTGCGCATATCTCGTCGAAGGATGTCATTCACAGCTTCAAGATCCCGGTGATGCGATTGACGCAAGACGCGATTCCCGGTCAGGACATCAAGATCTGGTTCGAGGCAACAAAGGCCGGTACATTTGACATCGCGTGCGCTCAATTGTGCGGTCTGGGGCACTATCGCATGCGCGGGCAGTTGACGGTGGAGTCGGAAGAGGCGTTCCGGTCCTGGTTCGATGAACAGTCCGGCGCCGCGGATGAGGAAGACGATTTTTTCTTTTAAGGAGCCTAATTTATGGCTGAGCAAGCGCACGGTGATCACGGACACCATGAGTTGCCGTTCTGGCGCAAGTACGTGTTTTCCGTAGATCACAAGGTCATTGGGATTCAGTACGCGGTCTCCGCCCTGGTTTTCCTTTTTTTCGGCTTCTGCCTGATGATGATGATGCGTTGGCAGTTGGCGTATCCCGGACAGCCAATGCCCTGGATAGGCAAGTTGTTCAGTGCGGTGAACATGCCGGAAGGCGTGATGGTGCCCGAGTTTTACAACCAGCTGGGGGCCATGCACGGCACCATCATGGTGTTCCTCGGCGTGGTTCCGCTGGCCGTGGGCGGTTTCGGGAACTACGTGCTGCCGCTTCAGATCGGCGCGCCGGATATGGCGTTTCCCAAGCTCAACATGGCGAGCTATTGGGTATTTTTCGTGGGCGGCATCATTATGCTGGCCAGCTTTTTCGTTCCCTCGGGCGCGGCTCAGTCCGGCTGGACGTCCTATCCACCCTTGTCCATTATCGCGCCAACGGGCCAGACCTGGTGGTTGTGGGGCATGGTGGCCCTGATCACGTCGTCTCTTCTGGGTTCGGTTAATTTTATCGTAACGACGGTTCAGATGAGGGCCGAGGGGCTGTCGTTCTTCCGGCTGCCGTTTTTTGTTTGGGCGCAGTTCGTGACGGCGTTCCTGCTGCTGCTGGCGTTCCCTCCGCTCGAGGCCGCCGGGGTGCTGCAACTCATGGATCGGATCGGGGGTACCAGCTTCTTCATGCCGAGCGGTCTGGTCGTAACAGGGCAGGCGCTGGAAGTGAGCGGCGGTGGCAGTCCGCTATTGTGGCAGCACCTGTTCTGGTTCCTTGCGCATCCGGAAGTTTACGTACTGATTCTGCCGGCGATGGGCATCGTCGGCGAGATTGTGGCCAACAATACCCGCCGGCCGCTCTGGGGGTATCGCGCGCTGGTCTACTCGATTATCGCTCTTGGGTTCCTGTCGTTTACCGTCTGGGCGCATCACATGTTCATGACGGGGATGGGAACCACAATCAGTACCTTCTTCCAGGCCACGACCATGATCATCTCCATCCCGTCCGTAATTATCCTGACGGCGTTCGCATTGAGCCTGCACGGCGCGTCAATCCGGTTTTCGGTGCCCATGCTGTTCTGCCTGGCATTCATCCCCATGTTCGCCATCGGGGGGTTGACGGGGCTGCCGCTGGGCCTCACGGCCGCGGATCTGCATTTGCACGACACGTATTACGTGATCGGCCATTTCCACTATGTGGTGGCGCCGGGCACGATATTCGCGCTGTTCGCCGGGGTCTATCACTGGTTTCCCAAGGTGACCGGGCGCATGATGAACGAGGCACTGGGCAAGCTGCATTTCTGGTGCAGCCTGATCTTTATGAACGGCGTGTTCATGCCGATGTTGTTCGTAGGGATGGCCGGTGTTTCCAGGCGACTTTACGACCAGACACAGTACGCTTACGGGGCGCAGGTGCAGGGCCTGACAACCATGAGTTCCTGGTCTGCATGGCTGCTTGGACTGGCGCAGATATTCTTTATCGTCAATTTCTTTATGAGTATACGGAAGGGCCGGAAGGTGGCGTCGGACAATCCGTGGCAGGCCACGACCCTGGAGTGGGCCACGCCCACGCCGCCTCCGCACGGGAATTTCGCGGTTACGCCCACCGTCTACCGCGGGCCGTACGAATACAGCGTGCCCGGGGCCTCAAGTGACTTTACGCCACAATACGCGTCTGAAAACGGGCAGGTGGCCCAACCCGAGCCAGCGCCCACGCCCGCGGACGACGATTAACACCGCCGCCCGCGAGGGCGTTGGAACCGAGGTGTCGGCCCGCGACAATGCAAAGGAGATAAACGGTGTCCGTTGAAGAAATTCCCCACACGGTGGAGCCGCATCCGATAACGGGGGTGTATAACGGGAAGTTCGGGATCTGGTTGTTCCTGGCGTCCGAGGTGATGTTGTTTGGCGCGCTGTTTTCAACGCTGGTCCTGCTCAGGGTGGGCGCGCCGACGTGGCCGCATGGCTGGGAGTTGTTGAACGTGCCGATGGCCACGCTCAATACGTTCGTTCTCATCGCCTCCAGTGTAACCATGGTGATGTCCTGGGCATCCTTGAAAATGGACAATTTCGGCAGGTTCAAACTTTATCTGGGCCTGACGGTATTACTGGCGTTTGTGTTCCTGGTTGTTAAGTACTTCGAATACACCCACAAATTTCATCTTGGCATCTATCCGTCCACCAACATGTTTTACGCCACGTATTTTACGATGACCGGCCTGCATGGACTGCACGTGATCGGTGGCATCGTCGTGAATCTCTACCTGCTGTTACCGGGCAGCAAGCTCTGGCACACGGCGCCGGAGCAGTTTGTCAACCGGATCGAATGCGCCGGACTCTACTGGCACTTCGTGGATCTGGTGTGGATCTTTCTGTTCCCGATTCTCTACCTGCTGTAAGGAGCCTGGTATGGCTGATAGCGCTGAAGAGATCAGAAAGCATGTTCGGGTTTACATTCTGGTGTTTGCCGCTCTGGCCGTGCTGACAGTCGTGACGGTTGGCGTCTCCTATCTCCAAATCGAGTCGGTGGCGGCTACCGTCCTGATCGCGCTATTCATCGCCAGTATCAAGGGCGGGCTGGTTGCCGGGTATTTCATGCATCTGGTTTCGGAAAAACAGATCGTCTACTGGGTGCTGGCGCTAACGGTCGTGTTTTTTGCCGTACTGATGCTGGTTCCGGTAGTTACCGAATTCTCGGGCGTGGGTGAGCTGATGGGCAGTGTTCTGTCCCGGAAATAGATTGCCGAAATTCGGCCGCCGAGTCGCCCGGCTGGCAAGGCGCCTGAGCGAGGCGACCTGCGCAAGGTCGGCCGAACGCAGCGAGACGGGATGAATCGGCGGAAGAATGGTGACATATTTCTGAGACGGGACACTAATCCTCCTGAACCGGAGAACGCGATGTCTCTGAAAGCATTCCACGTGGTCTTTGTGATTGTGTCCATTCTCTGCTGTCTGGGATTTGGCATCTGGGCTATACAGGACTATGTCGCAACGGGCAACGGGACGAATCTCGGACTGGGTGTCGGCTCCTTCGCGGGATGCGGCGTGCTGGTCTGGTACGGCCTGTGGTTCCTGAAGAAGCTCAAGGGATGGAGTTATCTGTGAGGCGGACCTGTGTTGCGGCGGCCGTGGTTGCGGCGGTGATGGTTCCCGAGATGGTGCAGGCCTGTGCAGTGTGTTATGGGAATCCGGAATCGGATATGGCAAAGGGCGCGGCGGCGGGCGTTCTGGTGCTGATGGGCATCATCGTGTCCGTGCTGGCCGGGATTGTGGGCGTGACGGTGTTCTGGATGGGCCGGGCGCGCCGCTACCGGAACGCAGGTGTGCAATATTGATCCAGGCGAGGATCCGGTTTTCCCGATATAAACGGCAAGTGGCTTGCCGCCGACGCGGAATAAGCGGGGCTGGCGGGTGAGCCGGACGGAAATGGATATCACGATGTCGCAGCGGTATCGCTGGCTGCACCGGTTTTCAGTGTTCACGGCCGGCGCGACCCTTTTTTTAATTTTCGCCGGCGCAATGGTCAGCAGTACGGGTTCAGGGCTGGCGGTTCCGGACTGGCCGCTTTCATACGGAATGGTTTTTCCGCCCATGGTCGGCGGGATCTTCTACGAACACGGACACCGGATGGTGGCTACCTTTGTGGGGATCCTTACCACAGTTCTTGCGATCTGGTTGTGGCGTCGTGAAGCGCGGCGTTGGTTGCGGGCCCTGGGCGTGGCGGCCCTGGTCTCCATTGTCCTGCAGGGTCTGCTGGGCGGTCTGACGGTGCTGTATCTCCTGCCCACGTGGATTTCCGTAAGCCACGCCTGCCTGGCGCAGGGCTTTTTCTGTCTAACCGTTGGTATCGCGCTGTTTACGTCGGCCGGGTGGCGGACGGCCGACGAGCCGTTACCGGAGACGGGTGGTGTACCGCTGAAATGGCTGGCTGCGGCCGGCACAACGGTGGTTTTCGTTCAACTGGTAATCGGCGCACTGATGCGGCATACCGAGTCCGGTCTGGCCATTCCCGATTTTCCACTTTCCTTTGGCCGTCTGATTCCGCCGTTTTCCGAATTGACGGTCGATGCTACCGACCCGTTTCCCATCTCGATCGATACGTACCGGACGCGTGTGGCCATTCACTTTGCCCATAGGGCCTGGGCCGTTGTTGTGTCTGGTGTTCTGATCTGGGGTGTTTGCCGCGTCCTGCGCGCGCACAAGACCCGACCCGAATTGACGAGGCCCTCGGTGGCGCTACTGGGGCTGCTGTTTGTCCAGCTTGCTCTGGGCGCCCTGGTGATCTGGACCGGTAAGGACGTCTCGGTTACGACGTTACACGTCGTGGCGGGTGCGGCGGTGCTGGCTTCCAGCCTGGTGCTTACGCTTCGCGTATGGCGGATGCATGCTGCTACAGATACGGGGATCGTATTCACGGGCGCGGCACGCTGAGTGTTGGAGGTTTTACTATTATGAAACCGCAGGTTGAGACCGGGGCAGCGAGTCTGGCGCTATCGTGGGTGCGCGTGATGGACTACGTGGCCCTCACCAAACCCAAAATCACCGTATTCGTCGCTTTGAGCACAGCGGTGGGTTTTGTTCTGGGCGCGGCCGGTGTCTTCGAGTTCCTTCCACTCCTGCATACGCTGCTGGCAACGGTCCTGGTCGCGAGTGGTTCGGCGGTGCTGAATCAGTTCCTGGAGCGCAAAATGGATGCCCGGATGAAGCGGACCGCGAACCGGCCCCTGCCCGCCGGCCGCCTGCATCCGGAAGAGGCCTTACTTTTCGGGCTGCTGTTGTCCGGAACCGGCATCCTTTATATGGGGCTGAAAATTAACTGGTTGGCGGGCTTTCTGGCGGCGTTGACGTCGGTCATTTATCTTTTCCTGTATACCCCGCTGAAGCGGAAATCGACGCACAATACCACCGTCGGCGCCATCGCGGGGGCGTTGCCGCCCATGGGCGGCTGGGCCGCGGCGCAGGGGGAGATCGGCGGCGGCGCGTGGCTGCTGTTCGGTATTCTGTTTTTCTGGCAGTTCCCGCACTTTTTCTCTATTGCCTGGATCTACAGGGCGGACTACGTCCGCGGCGGATTCAAGATGATTACGACAGGCGATCCGGCGGGCCGGAGGACGGCCAGGCAGATCAACATATACAGCGCAATCCTGCTGGCTTTTTCCATGCTCCCCATGCTGGTGGGTTTGGGCGGTGTGCTTTACATTGCCGTGGCCGCGGCAACGGGGCTCTGCCTCCTGTATTCAGGTATTGTGTTTGCCAGAACCCGGTCCGAGCAAAACGCGAGGCGGCTGTTGCGCACGACGCTGATTCATTTGCCTCTGCTTTGGATCGCCCTGTTGTTCGATAGGTTCCTGTTGTGAGATCGGGCTCCGCAAACCAGGTATTTTCAGGTGATAGGGGTAGCCTATCACCTTTCTCTTTTCGGAAGATGACGATTTCCGGTAAGGAGTCTCTGTGTCGCTTGCCATAGCAGTCGCCGGGTTGCGCCATTGTTACGGAGAAAGGAGAGCGCTGGACGGTATTGACCTTCGAGTTGAGAAGGGGGAAGTCTACGGCCTGCTCGGCCCGAACGGCGGCGGGAAGACGACCCTGTTCCGCATCCTCAGCACGCTTCTTACACCGACAGATGGAACGGTACGTATAATGGGCCGAAATCTCCTGCGGGATGCGGCGGGAATACGGGCGCGCATGGGGGTTGTGTTTCAGCATGCCAGTCTGGACCTCAAGCTCACGGTTCTTGAGAATCTGCGTCACCAGGGCCATCTATATGGCCTGCGTGGGCGGAGCCTTCTGGAGCGAATCGAATCGGTTCTCGGGAGGGTCCGCCTCACGGATCGCAGAGACGACCGGATCGAGGAGCTTTCCGGCGGACTTCGGAGACGTGTGGATCTGGCACGGGGGCTGTTGCACGGGCCGGAGCTGTTGCTATTCGATGAACCCTCAAGTGGACTGGATCCGCTCGCCCGGAGGGCGCTGTGGGACGATATGCAGAAGCTTCGCGAGGAACAGGGTGTCACGGTCTTGCTGACCACGCATTTCATCGAGGAAGCGGAGCGATGCGACCGGGTGGGCATTCTGGATCGGGGGCGGCTTGTCGCGGAGGGTGCGCCGGAAGTGCTGAAGCGTTCGATAAACAAGGACGTGTTGGTGATAGAAGCGGAACATACGGAGGCATTGAGAGCCGATATTGAAGCGCAAGTGAGCGTTTCAACTGTACTTCTGGACGGTACCGTGAGGATTGAGTGTGACGACGGACAGGCGATGATGGCTTCTCTGTACGCCTGTTTCCGGGAACGGATATCTGCAATCAGACTGGGAAGGCCCACGTTGGAGGATGTGTTTATTCGCGAGACCGGGCGTCCGTTCGAGACGGTGGAGGGTGGGGATGCCAGCTGACGCAAGGCACGCCGAAAGTTTCTTTCTGCCGGCGGCGACGCTGTGGAAGCGGGAACTCGTGCGATTTGCCAGAGACCGGCACCGGTTGTTCGGGGCCATCCTGCAGCCGTTCGTGTTCTGGCTGCTGCTGGGCATTGGGATGAATGCGTCTTTCGCGCCCGCAGGACTGGCGGGTACGATGAGTTACCTGGAATATATTTTTCCGGGCACGCTCCTTATGGTGTTGCTCTTTACCGCTATTTTCTCGACGATTTCGGTCGTCGAGGACCGGCGAGAAGGGTTTATGCAATCCGTGCTGGTCGCTCCGGTTTCCCTGAGCGCCGTGGTTCTCGGAAAGGTACTGGGGGGTACGACATTGGCGGTGCTGGAAGGGGTGGTGTTCCTGCTGTTCGTCTATCAGCTGAACATCCCGGTCAGCCCTGTCTCTCTCGCCGCAACGGTGGGGTTTCTGTTTCTGGTTGGCTTGGCGCTAACGGGTCTTGGTTTTGCAATCGCGTGGCGAATGGCGTCCACGGCGGGGTTCCATGCGATTATGAATCTGTTCCTGTTACCTATGTGGGCGCTTTCGGGGGCGTTGTTTCCGCTTTCGGGCGTGCCGGAATGGCTCGGTTGGGTGATGCGGATAAATCCGCTGACGTACGGCGTCGCGGGGGTTCGGCATACTCTTTATATGGAGGCGCCTGAATTGACGGGGCGGGTTCCGTCGCTGGAGGCGTGTCTTCTTGTGACGTGCCTGTTCGTTCTGTTGACGTTGGGCATTTCCATGGGTGTGATCAGGCGACGGGAAGGAGCACGATAAACACGATGGGCGTACCAAAACAGGTTCGTGTTTTCTGGTTGGTGCTGATAGGCGCAACGCTGTTGATGCTGACGGTGGGGGCGTTTCTGTTTTTGCGCGAAGTCAAGGCGATACGGGCGCAGTCGCGGCTGCCGGTTCTGGGCAACGTACCGGATTTCATGCTCGTGGAACGCAGCGGGACGGACGTCGCGCTTTCGGACTTGCTGGGCCGGGTCTGGGTCGCGGATTTCATCTTCACCCATTGTGCGGGCCCTTGTCCATTGCTTTCGGCACAGATGCAGGCGCTTCAGGCGCCGCTGAAGGAGATGCCGGATGCACGGTTGGTGTCGTTTTCGGTGGATCCGGAGCGGGATACGCCGGGCGCGCTTTCGGAGTACGCGGATCGTTACCTCGCAGATGAGGATCGCTGGCTGTTTCTGACGGGCGACAAGGCCAGGGTGTACAGTGTTATTCGCGAGGGATTTCAACTGGGCGTGGGTGGCGTGGAAGAGGGCACCGACCAGATTATGCACAGCCTGCGCTTTGCACTGGTGGACAAAAAGGGGCGGGTTCGGGCGTACTTCGACGGGACCGACCCGGGTCTCCCAAAGAAACTGCTCCCCGAACTGAGGATGCTGTTGAAGGAAAGCGACTGATCATCCCCGCATCCGGGTGTGCGGTTCGAACGCCCGTTCAGCCTATGTCTTTCGGACACGTAACGGATTCGGCGCAGGTGTCCGCTGACAACCCCGTCCGTTTGATGGAACCCGATAGTTGCCAGGGAATTAGAACAAGCGTTGCAATCCCGGACTTGCCGACATAATGGCGATACCCGGTCAAAGTGGTTTTGCCCCCTGCTGTGGTTACCCTGAGGTATATCGTGCGCTGGACATTGGCATTGGGTTGCCTGTTTTCTCTAATGGGATGCGGTCTTCTGGACAGACAGGAACAGCCGCAGATTGTGGCGCTCACCACGGACCAGGACGGGTATCCATCCGTAGGTCGGGGAAGCAAGGTCCAGATTTCACTGTTCACAGACGACACGGACAACGACGAACTGGACTACGTCTGGACGGATCTTAAAAGTGAAGCGGGTGGCCAGTTCGAGGCCAGCCGACTGGATTCGTTGCGGGGTCTCTTCCAGGACTCGGTGACCGTGGTCTGGGTCGCGCCCGTCGTGGTGGGCGTCTATACGCTCAAGGTTGAGGTGGATGACGGGAAGTCCGGCACCAAAACCGAGGGGATGGTTGAAATTCATGTCACCCAGGGCCCGCCCGTGGCGGATGCAGGAATGGATCGCACCATCGCCTATGCGAGCGGACTCCGCGTGACACTGGACGGCATGGGCAGTTCGGATCCGGACCGGGACGTCCTCCGGTACATCTGGACCCAGCTTGACGGCCCCGGCGTTGATTTCGATGCCGAGAACAGTATGCCGGCCTTCCGGGCCGTCGCGCCGGCCGATTTCGTTTTTGAATTACGCGTCCGCGACGATGTTGTCGTTGCGGAGGGCGCGATCACAAGCGAACCGGACACGGTCACTATTCGCGTGGACGACCGCCTGGGATTTGGATTCTGAGACGTTTTCACGTCGGCCAATGGTGTGAGGAGCAGGCATTGACCTGCTTTTTTTGTTTCTGGCGGTATCGGAGGGACGTTGGCACGGATTTCGGCGAATTCGATCTTACTCACCGCGGAAAAAAGCGCCCACCTGCTGGGTGGGATGCTGCTTCTGGTGGGTGTGGCCCGGTTTCTCGGGGAGAGCGGACTGGCCGACTATGTCTTCGTGATTGGCCTGACTGCTTTTTTCGTTCCGTTTCTGGACGCGGGGTTGAACAATCGCATCATCAAGGCCGCGGCTTCAAGCCCCGCCGAAGGCCGGATCGCGTGCTCGGAAGCCGTTTCGTTCAGGCTGGCCCTGGCCCTGCCGGCGATGGCGGTGATGGTGGGGGCCGCCTGGGCGTTCGGAACCGGGCCGGGTGTGACGCTGGCCGCGCTTCTTGTGGGCGTTTCGACGGTGTTGATGAGCATGGGAGACGGGGTTAACGCGGTTTTCAAGGGTCTCCAGCGATCCGGATACTGCGCCCTGCTGATGCTTGGGCTCAACATCCTGCTGCTGGCAAGCGGGATCGGCGCGATGATTGCCGGTTGGAATCTTGTGGGCGTCGGAATGTGCTACCTGGTCTGCCGTGCAGGGTATCTCGTGGCGGGGCTCGCTTGTGTCCGGGAGGTGGCGGGTGATTTCGGTCTTTTTGTTCGTCCGGGATTCAATCGGCGTCGGATCGTGGAGGGGTTGAAACATGTGCCCGCGGTGTATTTCCTGATTAATCTGTTGAATCTGAATTACCTGACGGCCTATTATCAGACCGGAGGCGGCGCCGAATCCGGCTATCTGGCCGTCGGGTATCGTTTGGCGGCAGCGCTGCTCATTCTGATTGGCGCGAGTTTTGAGGCCGTCCTGCCCGCGCTGAGCACCCGGCTGTCCGATCGGCGGGCGTTCATGAAACTCGTCGCCCGGTCCGCCCTGACCCTTACGGGCATTGCCGTCGGTGTCTCGGCCGCCGTACACGTCATGCTCGTCCCCGCGGTATCCTGGCTTCTGGGCCCGTCCTATCTCCCGGCTGTGATTTCGGCCAGGCTGCTTGTCTGGTGTGTGCCGCCCTTTGTGTTGTGCGGCCTGGCGCATACCACGCTGCTTGCGGCCCACCGGCAGGGTCGAGCGGCGTGGTGGATGGTGGTTATGGTCGCGGTGGGGATGAGCGCCGGCATTCTCACACACCATTTCCAGGGCGCCACACTGACGGCGCTTGTACCCGGGATCACCGGATGCGTGCTGGGAGTGGTTCTTTGGAAACTGGTTGTGGGCCGGCGAATCGCGAATACCCGACCTGCCGTCGTCCCCTAGAAGAGGCTGAGTTGCTCACCCGCGGATGGTTTCAGGAGAGGGAACCGCCGATTGAATTCGGCTTCGTCGAAGAGGCCGCGGAAGCGTCCGGCCATATCGTGCAGTCGCCGTAGCAGATAGCCCCTGTCTTCGTCATTGGCGTAGGTTTCAATTCGCGCGAGGCTGCCGTCGTTTCTCTGGTACACGGCAATCCTGTCGCCCACTTCACATCCCTTTGCGGCTGCGGCCAGCCGACGCAGGTTGGGATTCGAAAAAGTCTTCTTGGTAATGCTCTCCCTGCGGCAGAATTCTCTGTGATCGAATTGACCCGCCTTCAAGCGGTGGGCGAATTCCATGTAGAGCGCCGACGCGGCATCGGACTGTCGGTTGACAAGCAGCGGGGCCAGCTTCCGGACAAACTCACGGAAAACACGCTCGTCGCGCCGGCTTCGCAGACTGCTGCCCTTGATGATCAGGCGCCCGTCGTAATCGACCAGAATATAGTTTTTGGCTTTGAGACTGATCATACGCCGGTACCGGCCGTCGTGGGATAGGTGGATGCCCTCGGGCAATTCTTCGGACAACGCTTCCACGAAAAGATGTTCTTCCCGTTCCGTGTCGATTCCGGGGGGTACCACGAAATAAACGCCGTCGGTATCCGCCTCGATGAGCCGGGCCTTTCTTTCCCGCAGCATCGTCACAACCTGCCGGGCAATCTGCTGGCCACGGGTTGTGATCTGTTCCGCCGCCTTGTAGTCGTTGAAATTCGCCTGGCCATACCCAAGGTATCCGTAGAAGGAATTAATGAGAATCTTGTAGCTGCCCTGCAGGCCGTCCCAGTAGGATCGGTCGGCATCGGCAGTGGCTTCCTTGAGACGGGATTTGGCGTCGAGACGTCGCCGGGCCAGGCGCTGCAGCATGGGCAGGAATACGTTCTCGGTGTCTGATGCGGGTCGTATACCGTAATTCAACATAATGGAGGGATAAAGGCTCTCCACGTCGGCCTTGACCACCCGGCTGAAAATGCCCGAGGCGAACAGTGCCGTATATCCACCCCCGAACGACTGCTCGTGCTGAGGCCGCGGAACGGCCAGCCCCCGGCGGAGGTAGGACCCGATCATCATGGCGTTGATCTTTTCGCCCGGCCCGGCCATGGCGGCGTCCTGCAACCGGTACGGCAGCAACTGGGTCTGGTAGAATTCGGTGGTGGCGACAATTTCGCTCAACGCGTGAACGTCACGGACGTCGTCCAGCGCGTAGTTCACCACCTTGCCCGGATCGCTACGCCAGATTCGCTGGATGTCGGCCCCCTCGACGAAGACACGGTCCGCGCGCTCCAGGCCGAGCGCACGAACGACGTTCTTCAGGCCATAACTCTCCAGGCGCCCGCCTATGTCATATCGCTGCACCTGGTGATAGGTGTCAACAATGTGGCGGCCGTGAATGTAGGCCGGACGAAAGGTGCGACTGCGGGCGCCGACCCGGTATCGGCGCAACCCGTTCCCGGCTTTCAGTTCGGAGCCGTCCCGACCCCAGGTCAGGCTGATGTTGAGGGCCCGGGCGCGAACCTGGATGTAGTTGAGGTCGAAGTCAAAGATGTTGTGGCCTTCAATGATATCGGGGTCGCGGCGCCGAATGCGCTGATTGAGGACCTCCAGGAGTGCGCCTTCGGACATCTCCCGGGTACCGAGCACTTCCTCATAGTTCCTGTTGTCGGAAAGCGCGACCAGGATAATGTGTGCGCCAGGCGCTTCCGGGTCCAGGCCGGTGGTCTCGATATCGAGTTGAAGGCGGTGGACGTCGTTGTAACGCAGGCCCCGAAAAAGCGTGTTACCGGAAAGCAGCAGGTGCTGTTTAACCGGATTATTGAAGTCGAAATGGGCAATGCCGTCCGCGGACAGTTGTCCCCGGGCATCCAGATAATCGGTCCAGGAGTGGAAGTGGACGAGAAACCGAAGCTGACCGCCGCCCTTGAGACGCGTTATTTTTTGGACGCCGGAGAGGCCGGCCCTGTCGCACTCTTCCGGTGCTTCGACAAGCAACCAGGGCGAAAAAGGATGGGTCTCGCGTCCGGCGCGGGTATAATGCGCCATCCGGTTGCCGTCCACCAGTTCGACCGCCAGGATTTCGGATTGTAGACGCATGGTTCGTAATCCGATTCGAAGCTCAAGTTATGAGGTCATTCAATCTAAAATATAGCCAAGTTACCTGCGTTCTGGAAGGGCGTTTCGGCAGGTTGACCGCAAGGGACTGGCGGAAATGAATCGATTTCAACCTCCCGCGGACCCGTCCGTGTCGGAATCCGGGCGGTCACGGACTGCCCTTCTGCTTCGTGTTGGCACGTGGACCGTGCTGGCGGTGGCGTTTCTGGCAGCGGCATGGTGGGCATGGATGGGGAGCGCCGATACCGCGGATCGGGCCGTCGGCTTCCTCGCGGTATGGCCTCTGTTTCTGACGCTGGTCGATCTCTGGACGCTGGCCATTGCGCGGCTATGGAGCCCGGTACGGTCTCCTCTCAGGGTCCCGGTCCGCACGCCGATCGTTCTCGTGTTTCTGCACGTAGGGCTCTGGTTATGCCTGCGTTTTCTGGCTGCGCCTGACGTCTTCTATCTCTCCGAACCTGCGGCTGGCGTGGAAGGGGATCTGGTTTTACGTTGGGGGATTGCGCTGCTTTTCGGCCTGCTATGGATGGTCGGAATCGTTGCCGCATTCTTTGAGGTCCGGCTCCTGCGCTGGGTGCTGATCTCGGAGGATACGGCGGTGGTTGAAGAGAAGCAGGGGGAACCCGAACAGGAGTCGGATATGCCGGCCGGCCCGGAGCACAACTACGAGGTCCAGACGATCCTGAATCGGATGGGATACGAAACCGGACCGGTCGACGGCGAACTGAACGAGGCCACCCGGGAGGCGTTGAGAAAGTTCCAGGCGGATGCCGGATTGGAACCCACCGGCGAGGTGACCATGCTGACCGTCATCGAGTTGCGGAACCGGTGGGGGGAGCGGTGACGCCTGCTGTAAAAGAGAAATCGAAAGAAGCCCGCTCCTTTAGGCATCCCGGCGCCAGCCGACGGGATCCGGAATTCCGTTCCCGGTGACGTGCGAATGATCGGCGCTTTTCCTGGCAGTTTTGGAAATCTAATATGTCCGGATTTCTTAACATATCGAACTTCCCAACCGTTCCGCGAACGTCGTTTTGGGGCGATACGAGGACCTGGAAATGCTACGGGTTCATATTCGCGGCGCTTCGGATGGTACTTTCTGGATGGGTTGAACGGTCTGTTTTGAAACAAACAAGCAACCTGAAAGGTCTGTAAAAAAAGGATATTCTCCCATCTGACACACGAAACACGTAACTCGCCGTTTCACAATAGGTTCGTTTAATGTTCTCCATTGGCGGTCTCTACGGCACGGGATTTGTTTGAAAGCAAAGCCAATCCACTTTTTTCAGTTGCAATGCCGAGAGGAGACCTCAATGGAGTATCCACATCCAAAATCGCACAAACCCAAAGCTCACGTGTTTCCTGGTAAGAACGGCCGTCTTTTCGTACGGTTTTCTTATTCGACGGATGGTGTCAAGAAAATCAAGACGATACCAGGTCGAAGATGGGAGGCAGCTGTCAGGTTCTGGAGCATTCCCCGAACAAGCGCGGTGCTGGAAAAGCTGACGACATTGTTCAGGGTTGATCCCACGGAGACAGGATCTATTTATCCAGTGTCTATTACCCGGTTGGAAGTACCGCTGCATCAGCCTGAGGGGTTTCTGGAAGAAATGGCAAAAGAGTTGAGGCTCAGGTGGGTATCGCGCGAAAAGCGCGAAAAGCTTACCTTGGTCACGTCAGACGATTTGCCAATTATTGCGGCAAGGCACCTCGATCTTTTGGGGAGATGGAGGTCCGATATTACGTGTATCACCTCCTTGAAACGGGAGCCTCGCACAGTTACGTCAATCAGTGCGTGAGCGCACTGAAATTCCTGTTTCTCCGTGTGTTAAAAGATCAGCATCCGCTTGAAAACCTGCCCCGTCCGAAAAAAGAGCACAAATTGCCCACTGTGTTGAGCCGGCCCGAAGTGCTTCGGTTACTGGATGCGGTAGAAAACCTGAAGCATCGGGCGATCATCCTGTTGACCTATTCCGGAGGCCTCCGATTGGGTGAAGCGGTCCGGCTAAAGGTCGAAGATATCGACCTGGACCGAAAGCTGGTTCATGTTCGTCAGGGCAAGCACCGGAAGGATCGCTACACAATGCTCTCCGCGGTCGCACAGAAGGCGGTTCAAGACTACAGGCGCCAATATCCACCCGAAACATGGTTGTTCCCGGGCGCAAGGCCGGGACGGCATTTGACCGAGCGATCAGTTCAGAAAGCATTTGACCGGGCTTGCAAGAAAGCCAATATTAACAAGCGGATATCGATACATACGCTACGGCATTCCTTTGCGACACACCTGCTTGAACGCGGGACCGACCTGCGATATATCCAGGTGTTGCTGGGGCATGCAAGCCCAAAAACCACACAGATCTATACTCGGGTGACGAATCGGGATCTCGCGAAAATCCAGAGCCCGCCGGATGCATTGATGGAAGAAAGGGGGGCAGTTTTTGGTTAGAGACGATGCCACCATAGGAAGCATTCCTGAACATGTTTGGGCTACAAGCTTCAGCGTGGAATGTTCCCGAACGTTCGGGAATTCTCCGATCTGGCCCGCATTACCGTAACGGTTCGGTAATACCATAGTTACACGCAAGCGGCGCAGGATGGCCCAACCACCCCACCCTGCAGATCGTGCACAAAAAGCAAAAACCCTGAACACACCCCACCCGAGAGCCATACCTATGCTCCGATTGCCACACCCGGAAGCCACTGAGTTGTTCGATGCTATTGAGCAGTCAGTCATCCGCACCGAGCAGGCAGTCGTAGCTGACACGCCCATCTCTTATGCGGTGTTTCGGTGTGAAGCCGATACACCCGATCTGGCTTTCTACGACGAAGCAGGGACGATTTACATCCCAGAAGACCTAATCGAATTGAACGAGCAGTATGCGCGTTTGTTTGCTCTACACGAGCATGTGGAAATTCAACACAAGTTGGCCTCACGCTCACATGCCTATGCACATCGGCGTGCCTTACAAGCAGAGTTTCTGGCGGCCAAACAGATTTTCACAGATCCGAAACAGCTTGAAGGTTATCTCCATTGGCGTATCGGGCTGTACCCAGAATTCAAGCGTTTCGACCGGGCTGACGTCCTGGCAAGATTGATGGAGATTTTGACATCCGAACGCCCCAGGAAAGGCGACCTCTTCCAACTCATAAAGGCGAATCCCCTTTAATGGGCGAAGTTAACTCGGGAGATATGTGTTTTCTTGGTGCTATTGATGGGCCTCCGATTGACCTGAGAAACAGGACGAAAAACCAGAAAACATCGTTTATGGTGTGCACTTAATACAGCCCGTTGCGGGCGTCGCCGTGGAAGGGGCGCGCCGCAAGCGTGTAACACGACGGGCTGCGGCTTCGGCGCATACGCGCCTCCGCAGCAACCTGGCTTCGCCAGGTTCGCAGCCCGCGAGAACGTTAGGCGAAAGCGGCGCAGAATACGGAACCCCTCCCAACCCAGGTTACGGAGCACAAAAGCAAGACCATGACACCCCTCAGCCCTACTTTTCCAGAAATCAAATGAGAGTCTGTTCAATGCAACCCGCAATGTCGGCAACAGTTGAAGAAAATACCGCGACTGTTGAAGCGTGGATGCAAAGGGCGGCATCCCATGAGGCTGAGCTGATAGTTTTCCCAGAGATGATGCTGACCGGGTATGATCAACACTTACACGAATTCTTCAAAGAGCCTGATTGGTACGGCCAAATCGAGACGAGCTTGGAAGAGCTGAGCATGGTTACCCAAGAAATTGAAGTTTACACACTGGTTGGCTCGCCCTTTCTCTCGAAGAGAGGATTCCTCAATGCGCTGTTGCTACTGCAGCCGGGGGAAGGACCGGTACTTGCTGGCTCCAGGACATTCTTGATCGAGGCTTGGAAGAAACTATGGGGTTTTGTAGAGTCGGAGGAGCGGTCTCCTGTAGACATCCACGGTATTCTTTTTGGCTCTGTCTTCTGCGCCGAATCGAGTTTTCTGGATCACGTGGTAGGCCGAGGATTAGAGGACAGCGACGTGATTCTGTGGCCAAGTGTCGCGACGAGCAAAAGGAACCAGGATGGCGAGATGACCCGAGACGGGTGCGGAGAGGGGGCGAAAGCGATTACAGGATTGTTCAATGTGCCGGTCATCCAGTCCAACTATGTTTCCCAGGTCACCCCAATACCTGAAGGCCGTGTTCTTGGCGGTTCCGTCGTTTGTGACACCGCCAGGCGAATTATCCAAAGGGCCTCTTTGAACGAGCAGGAGATGCTATTTTGTGACGTCACCAATGACCACGGAGTAGTCTCCGTATCAGCTGTGGAGATTATCAGCTTTCTCAATTGAGAGTCAGGAAAAACCAAGCGGGGCCGTGTATGGTGTGCGCTAGACTGACCCATTTTGAGGGCTGCGCCTGGACCCGGGGCGCGCCGCATCGGCTAACAACGGCACCCCCGGCTTCGGGGCTTGCGCCCCTTCGCGGAACCTGCCTGGCGCTGTCACGGGCGCTTGCTTGATGAGAATCGTGAGGGGCAAGCGCCGTGCCAGCTGGGCAGGTTCGTGGGTGCTTGACCGTTAGATGAAATGGGAAAAGTAAAGTCGGGTCTTGCAGTGTATCTCCCGATATTCTGGAGATATACTGCATATTCGCCGTTCAATCACAAGTTGGCCGCAGAGAATACCGGATGACCCGAAAGAATTCCGAGTGTGAATTCCACGATCCAGGACACTTGGTCGACGGAGACCTTGAGCTCGTCCTCACCGAGACGCTTCCATCTGATCCTGACACGGGACGGGTGCCGGAGTACCGTTTCGAGATGCGGCTTATTGGCAGCGACGTGAAGATCGGCAGTATCCGCCTCAGAACGCGGTGCACGGAAAGGCTCGAGCAGTATGGAGGAAATCTGAGCCACGACGTGGACGACGAATATCGCGGGAACAGATACGCTGCCCGCAGCTGTCGCCTGCTGTTTCCCCTTGCCCTGCGCCATGGGATCAACTCGGTGTTAATCACTTCCCGATCCGATAATCTCGCATCCAGGAGAACATGTGAGTTGATCGGCGCAGAGTATGTCGACACCATCGAAACCGAACGGGAGCCAGGAGAATTCGGGCCGACGTGTCGGTACAGAGTGAACTTGCGGCCTGAGTAACACCGGCGAATCAAGGGCTGCAGCTGACGCCGAGGACGGCTCGGCTGAGCCCTGGCGGTAATCTATGCGTGTTTGGCATTGGCTTAGATCCCACTTCATCTAACACAGCGGTTTACGCTTCGCCGCCTACGGCGGCTTGGCCTTTGGCAACCTGCTACGCAGGTTCGTAAACCGTGAAAACGTTAGATGAAATGAGGAAAGAAGATCCGAACATTGTACGCCATCATGAAGGTCGTCTCATGAAGCATATTATCGTAGCCGGAGAGGAAGGCCGATTCCTGGGCTGGCCGGCCAACGACGGGGTATGGAGCTGGGCGGACGAGATCGTCGTTGGCTATACGAACGGCGACTACGAGTTCAAGGAACAGGGCCACCGAATCAGTGGTGAGCAACCATCCTTCCCAGCCCTTTCGCGCAGCCGCGACGGGGGCGAGAGCTGGCAGCGGGAAGAAGCGGCCAGCTATAATATGGCGGCGTCTCCTGGCGCTTCTTGGGCAAGGTCGCCGCCACCCACCCGCCCGACCTCCCCTCCAACGGCAATCCGCCGGCTTTGGTCCGCCTCGCCGACGGACGCCTCGTGTGCGGCTACGGCTACCGGGCAGGCAAACAGAGCGGGATACGCGCCCGATTCACGTCCCCTGACGGGACCCAGTGGGGTGAAGAGATCGCGATCCGTGACGGGGCGCAGTACGGAGACATGGGTTATCCGCGCATGGTCGTACGACCGGACGGTAAGCTCGTGACGATCTACTACTTCAATAGCGCCGAGAATCCCCAGCAGCACATCGCGGCGACCATCTGGGATCCGAGCGAGGACGCACCGACGACGCCATGAGCAAGCGGAACATCCTGTTCATCGAATGCGACAGCATGGACGGGCGCGCGATGGGGTGCGTCGGCCATCCGGCGGTGAAGACGCCGCACCTGGACCATCTGGCGGAGCGCGGCGCTCTGTTCCGCAACACCTATTGCAGCTCTCCCCAGTGTTGCCCGTCGCGCTCCAGTCGCTGGAGCGGCAAACACACCCACGTCATCGAAGGATGGAACAATTATAAGGGGCTCGAGCCGGACGAGCGAACCTATGTCTCCGACCTGGAGGACGCGGGCTATATCCACCAGGCCTACGGCAAGACGGATTACCTGTCAGGCCGCCATTCACTGCACAATCGAATATCGTCCTGGACCCGCGCGGCCAACATCCGGCTATCGCGCAGCACCGGACCGCTTCCGGGCCTGAAGCACGTCGCAACGGATGAGCGTCGCGTACACCAGCGCGACTGGGCTAAGGTCGAGGACACCATCGCCTACCTGGAGACGCGCCAGGCGGGCGACCGGCCCTTCATCCTGCACTGCAGTTTGGATTGTCCGCACCCCGCTTTCGTCTCCTCGCAATACTATCTCGACAGAATTGACCCCGACGCAGTGACCATTCCACCGTATGAGGCCCATCTGCATCCCGTGGTGGACTACATGTGCGCGACCAAGGGTTGCGCCGATCCGTTCACCGAAGACGAAATTCGCGCGGTGCGGCGCACGTATTTCGCGATGGTGACGGAAGTCGACGAAATGGTAGGTGAGGTGATGGCCACGGTCGATCGGCTCGGGCTGATGGACAGCACCTATGTACTGTTCGCCAGCGATCACGGCGAGATGAATATGGAACATCGCCAACATCTGAAAAACGCGATGTACGAGGCGTCCGCTCGCGTGCCGCTGATCGTCGCCGGCCCGGATGTACGCGCGGGGCACGAGGTCGATGCGCTGGTGTCCCTGGTAGACCTTTATCCGACGTTTATGGACATGGCCGAACTCGATACGCCGGAGGACCTGGGCGGCGTGTCGCTGATGCCCGAACTAGCCGGCAAACGGGCGGATCGACCGGACCGAGTGCTGTGCCAGTACCACAGCCGATTCGCCAACACCGGCGAATTACGGATCGCGCCTCGAACTCAATGTCGACACAGCCGCCGGAGGCAGCGTGCGCGTTGAACTACTCGCCGAAGACGGAAGTCCGCTTGAGGGGTATAGTGGCGCAGATTCAATATGGCACGTCGGCAATTCCGTCAGGCTGCCCGTTTCGTGGCCCGCTGGCGACCTTCGCCAACTCGCCGGCCAACCGGTCAGGATACGCTTCATCATGCGCGACGCGAAGCTCTACGCATTTCAGTTCTGTGAGTGAGAATTTCGACGGGGTTCTGGATGGACGCCGAGCCAGCGAGCACGGGCTCTACAACATATTGGTCCAGGAACTCACCTGCTTTGGTCGGCGAAGTCTGGCCTTCGCTCTGGAGCCGTTGTAAGACCTGGAGACTTCCAGACCCATTTAATGCGTCAGATCCTGATCGAAGTCCAAGCGGACTCTCTCGCGGTAACGGTTCCAAATGCCGCCGAGACAGGTCGTGTCATGATGGAACTCGCGTGGGAGACTGTTCGTCTACGGGAATTTCCCCATAGGCCAAGTCGGTTTGATTGCCTGTTTCTCTGGCCAGAAGCGAGTGCTGCCAGACGATTCGACTCCCATAGGGAAGCGTGCGAACTGTATGATATCGAGATTCTTGAATGCTCGCGCGCGTTCGCTGCTGATATGAACCTGATAAGTTACTTCGAAGAATTCGAAACCCTTCAATCGATGTTCGAGCGGGCGCGACGATACTGGCAGAACGAGAGGAAGGACGAGCACAGGGAGATTCTGTTGGAAGGTACAATTCAGATTCAGTGTCGATCCGTTGGTTTCGACTGCGTATCGAATATATCAACATAGACCTCCGTAAGTTGCTATCTGGCGAGGAATCGGTACAACAGTAATCTTCTTGTTGAAAAGCAGAAAAACCGGAAAAACAGAGAAAGTGATGTCCGCTCCTTTATTCCATTCCTGATGACAAAAAACAACACGGACGCTTAACACGCGATGCCCGCTACACTCCCTTCGGTCATTCGGCCCTCCGGGCACATTACCTCCGCTACGCTCCGGCAACGTCGGGTATCGCGAGGCCGTTAACGGAAATCGCCCCTTTTACCCCAAAGGAGGGAAAAATGAAACTCTGGGTATTCACCTGCAGTGACAGCCCGTTCGAACACTGGCTCGACGGGTTCGAGGAGCGGTTCGACGCCTGGGCGGATGGTGGCGTGCGCGGTCTGGCCGTCGGCCGCATGGCATTCCTCCAGGAGGATGGCACCACCATTCCGGCGTGGGCTCCCGACCCGAAGGTGTACGAGGCCCTGGGGGCGGAAGTCCCGGAGCAGCGTCCGCGCGACCTCTCAAAAGAGAAGAAGCTGCACGCAATGCTGGACAACGCCGCGGAGCGGGGCTGGCGACTACTGATTTTCGCCGGAGGCGGCCCGACCGCCCACGTGCAGGACCTAATGAACGCCTTTCCGCAGGTGCACGGCGTCATTGTCGACGGTCCGGGCGAAAACCACTACGAGCTTGCCTTCCACCACGGGGGCGAACTCCTGGAGATCCGTCCGGGTGAGGAGGGCCGCTTCGCCCAGGTCGGCGCCGAGATTGATCGAATACAACGCGGCATCACCCACTTTCGGGAGCGTTTGCACAATCTGACACCGGAAATGGTGCGGTACCACGCCGACGGGGGGATGCTGGGGGCAATGCTCCTGTTCGACGTCAACGAGGACGTGCTCTACTGGCTGCGCAAGCGTCAGGAGCGCTCTCGCTTCGACTGGCAGTACATGCGGCAACAGGTCGACGCCGTCGATCGCAAGGTGGAGTTGGGCGGTATCCCGCGGGCCGTGACGTGGTCATCGCTCACCGGACAGAATTACTGTCAGATGGCGGAGTATTTCGACTATATCTTTCCGAAACACTATTTTTGGCACCGCGGCATGGACGGCATGTACGGAACCATATCCCGCTGGGTAAGACGATTGCGAAAGTGGAATCCGTCCCTGAGCGAGGCGGAGTGTTTCGCCGTAGTGAAGGCGCTGTTGGGCATCGAGCTGCCTGGCATCAACTCGCTTATGGACATGGAGATGGGTTTCCCCGACGAATTCTTCTCCAAGGTGGTCTACAACGAGACTCGGCGGGCCCTGGCGGCCATAGGTGATCCCGACAAGGTGATAGCCTGGGTGTCCACGGGGCGCCGCCCCCACGGCGGCGACCCGATGCAGGCGCGCGATCTCTACGGCATCCTGACTGCTTCGCAGGAGGCGGGGTTGAAGCGCTTCCTATACCATCCCGAGCCGGATTTCGGGGCGGCGGAATGGACCATCATCTCGTCGCTGTGCGGAAACCAATGGGATGAAGACGCCGACGGGTACTGGCCGACGGGGACCGACAAGCCAGGCGTCTGGGACGGCGGGCGCGAGGTACCCGAAGGGGGCCGAATATGAGCAAGATCTCTGACTCGTTGCGGGAGGGTTTCCCGCGGGCGCGAACGATAAGCGGCAAAAACTGAAGGCGCGCAAGAACCACTGCCCGCCACCTCGAAATTTTGGAGATGTGAAATGAATGATTCCCCGTCATACTCAGTTGCGGTAATTGCAGATATTCACGGCAACGTCGCTGCACTCAACGCTGTTCTTGAGGATCTGCAAAGCCAACCCTATGATCGTCTGGTGGTCGCCGGCGACCTGGTGCTGAACGGACCCCGCCCGGTCGAGAGTCTTGACGCGATACGAAATCTGGGCGCTCCCACGATTTACGGGAACGCAGACCTGTTGGTCTTTGATGAACAGCATTCCGGGGAAAGACTGGACTGGGTGAGAGAGAAGCTGGGAACAGATGGCTTGAGCTATCTGAAGGGTCTGCCCTTTGAGTACAGGATAACGCCACCGGGAGGGCAGTCTCCGGAGGATGATCTTCTCATTGTGCACGCAACGCCTACTGATGTGGCCGGTTTTTTGGTTCTTCAACCTGATCAGGATCCGTTCAGGCTTCTGACCGTTACGCCAGAAGAGGAGGCCAGGACACTGCTGGGGGATGCGGAGGCCAATCTGATTGTGGCGGGACACCTGCACTATGCGGCCTGTGGCGTTCCGTGCGGTCAGCGGTATAGCATCATTGATTCAGTTGGGTTTCCGTTTGACGGGGATCATCGAGCTGGATATGCCAGAGTGTGGTGGGATGGGCAGGAATGGCATGTGGAAAATCACCGATTGAGTTACGATTACCACAAGGTTGTGGAGGATGTCAGGTGTTGTGGTGCGCCTTTTGGTGAGTTGTCAGCCCAAAGGATTCTTCAAACCAGATTCAGGCCGGTCATGTAGAATCAGAAGCCTGATGGTGCGCGCTTTATCTCTGCCCGTGATAGGCTTCGCCGTGATGGGGCTGCCAGCGGTTAACAGGCCGTTATGCGAAGCGGCGAAAAGGAAATAAAGCGCCATGCTGAAAGCCATTCTTTGGGACAACGACGGCGTCCTGGTCGACACCGAAGGCCTGTACTTCCAGGCCTGCCGCGAAACCCTGGAACCCCTCGGCGTCCGCCTGAGCGAAGCCCGTTTTATCGAGCTCTTCCTCAAGGCCAGCGATGGCCTTACCAGGTTCGCCGCCGAACACCGCATAGACGAACAGGCGCTGGAGCCCGCCCGCATCTGGCGCAACGCCCGCTACACCGAACTCTTGCGCGCCGGTGTACCCGTCATCGACGGCGCCCGCCAAGTGCTGCGCCAACTCCACGGCACGGTGCGCATGGGCATCGTCACCAGTTCGCGGCGGGAGCACTTTGAGATCATCCACGCCGCCACCGGCCTGCTGGACTGCATCGATTTCACGCTCGTGCAAGAAGACTACCGGCATTCCAAGCCCGACCCCGAGCCCTACCTCACGGCTATGCGGCAAAACGGCCTTAGCGCCGCCGAATGCGTCGTAATCGAAGACTCGGACCGGGGGCTGCGCGCCGCACTGGCGGCCGGGCTGCGCTGCATCGTCATACCGCAGGGCCTGACGCGCGGCCTGGACTTCACCGGTGCCCTGCGGCAACTGACCGATATCCGTCAGGTCCCACCGCTGATCCATGAGCTTATGCAAACTTAGTACTGTTTCAATTAAGTTTCTTGCGTTCAATTCCACCCGTTACGGACGAAAAGCTTGAGGGGTAGAACTTGAAAATCAAAGGGGGCACAAGCAAAGACAATAATATCCATGTCTTTTGGACATGCACTGGATTTCCTCAAGAAAGGACATAAAACGAAAGACCCCTTCAGAGTGTCTACGACTGTCTCGTTCCCGGGGGACGTTTGCTATTGAATTTCTACGTTCCGTCCTACGTAGACGATTTGCTCCTCCATCAAGAATCCCCACCTGCTGAAGAGAGATTTGGCGAGTTTATCAATCCCGAGACCGAGAAAGAGATCGAGGTAAGCTACTCGAAGATCTGCGACCATTCGTCACAAACGGAAAGCTACACCTGGACCTTTAGGCATGACTGTGAGACAGCAAAGTGCCGATGCGTGCACGATGGATCTACCCGGAAGAGTTCCAATTGCTGTTGCGTCTGGGAGGATTCGATCGTTGGCAGTTCTTCGGAAGCCAAGATTGTGAGCCATACGTCGGATCGGCGAAGGAAACCAACACCTATTGGGTGGTCACCAGGTAGACGTGTCGAACCGCGTTACGTTGCGGGCGATACAATTTGGGTATCGCACGTCAGATAACAGCACAGTTTGCGCTGCTGCTGCGGTCGCCGCCTTGGCCATCGGCAACGCCTTGTCAGTTCGGCCCTCGCAAACCGGCATAACGTTAACAGAAAGCACGCGCCAAAGTCAAAACAGGCGGCCGTCCCGGCCGCCAGGAAAATCTTCGAACCACTTCTCTTGCTTGATGGATTTGTTCGACAGCGAATGAGCTATACGGAGTTTTTTCGACCAGATTTTTCCGTATAAGCAAGAGTTGGCGGCGAGAAGACCAATATGAGTACACAATAAGTGAAAGGCTACCCGGTGACGGTCAAATGAATCTACACATTCTCGGTAACGGTGGTCCGCGTCCCAGCCGTATGGGTGAACGCTACGGGTGTTCCTGCATTCTCGAGATCGGTGACGATCGTATCATGGTTGATTGCGGCCCCGGCACCACCTACAAGATGGCACGTATGGGAATGAGTCCTACACAGGTGAATTCGGTTTTCCTAACTCACCATCATTCGGATCATATCGTTGATTTCCCGTGCTTTGCCTTGCTACGGTTCGATCTAGACCCCGGCGATCTTCCTCCCCTCAGAGTCTTTGGTCCGCCTCCGACTGTCGAATTCGTCGATCGCCTTTTTGGCAAGGACGGCGCTTTCCTTTCCGACATCGTTGCGCGTCGAGAACACCACATCAGCCACCACGGGCACGTGGGGAGAGGCGGAACGCTTCCCCGTCCGGGCATGAAGGTCGATGTATCCGACATCAGTTCAGGAGCGGTTGTCGAGGGGAAAGGTTGGAAGGCGACGGCTGTACAGGTTCCTCATGTCGAGCCTTACCTAACCGAGCTAGCATACCGGATCGATACGGATAGCGGCAGCGTGCTCTTCCTGTGCGATGCAGCGGACTGTCCCGAACTGAGGCCATTGGCCAGGGGGGTTGATACATTCGTTACGGGGCTCTCTATGCGCAATTTCAAGGAGAATGACGAAGATGCTTCGCATCCGATCCGGGGCGTCAGCGCGGACATATCAGAGGTCGTTGACATCGCTAATGAAGCTGGAATATCGAGGGTCGTGGTCATCCACTGCGGTTCGCCGCGCAGTGAGGACATCGTCGGCAGGCTCCGCCGAGGCTACCATGGGAATGGATATAGCGGTTGTATCGTGCGTCCTGACGAGCTTACGACTGTTGAGATATAGGTTGTGTAAGAGCGAGGAATCGGCTTCAACCCAGCACGGATAATTGATCTTCGACATTCTACCGTATGTTGGGGATTTCTATGTAGCAGCTGTGGTGCCTGGCGCAATAAGAGAAGACCTCATTGTAAGCTCTGCGAGTTCACGCGAAGATTAGGGTGAGACAACTTTCTCTTCGAGTTTAATGTCGTATATTGGAGAGGAGACCATGTGATGACGGACGAGAACCGATGCCTGTAGACAATTCAAGCAATACTTTGGAGAATCTCGACAGCGTCGAGGCCTGATCCGGAAGGGGATCGTGCCCGCAAGCGAAGTCGCTTCACCGCGCATCCACATCCTGAGAAGCGACGCGTCCGGGCCCCGGGAAGAGGCGCGCTGACTTCCTCGCAGTTGACCCAGTGGCGTCATCGACAGGGGTACTCACGTTTCCAAGCCGCGGGGTCCGAAGGGTCGTCGAGGGAAGGTAGCCGTCGAGAACGAGCAACTGCGGACGGAAAACGCCCGGTTGCGGCGTCGGCTGGAGCAGGCGCAAGATCCTCGGATCCAAAAAAAAGCCTCCGTCCTGGGCACCCCCTGAACAGTCCGTCGGGCGAACGACGATGATACGTGCGGCCGAACAACTGGTCCCGAAAGTTTGGCGGGGGCGTGCCGGGCGTTGGGTGTGGCGCGTGCTTCGGTGTACCGTGCGCGTAAGCCATCGCGATGGGGTCCTTGCGGCGCCCGCCGGTCGTCGCCACGTGCGTTGGCTCCGCACGAGCGCGCTGCCGTGCTGGAGACGAGGATCGCTTCTCAGACCGGGCGCCAGCGGCAGTCTACGCCGCGTTGCTAGAGGAAGGACGGTATGTCTGCTGGGAACGAGCGAGCGGCGCGACCAGCGGCGTCATCCACGTCTGGAACCACCCCGCCTGATGGCTAATGCGCCCAACCAGGTCTGGACGTGGGATATCACCAGGCGGACCGCGCAAGTGGGTGACCTATCCCCTCTACGTGGTACTGGATCTGTTCTCCCGCTATGTCGTGGCCTGGATGGTCGCGCAAGGGAGAGCGCCACAAACTGCCAAGCACCTGATTGCCAACGCTTGCCAAAAGCAGGGCATTCAACCCGGACAACTGACGCTGCACGACCGCGGCGCACCGATGACGGCCAGGACGTTTTACGGCATTGCTGATGGATCTTCGGCGAGCTTTCAGTATCGGCGTTTCCGATGACCGTGTATTCTGAAAGCGCAATTCACGAGGGGTAAATCGCGCCAGATACCAGGATCGAAGATTGGATGCCGCAAGAATGCGATGAACCAGATGGACAGGCCTTCAGTCCTTGGTACAATACTCGACACCGGGCCGGGGTTACCTGGCATCGGGCACTATGGGCTCACACCGTGAAGCCCAGACTGGAAGTGCTGGCCCACGCGGTATCCAACGACAGTGGAAATGTCAACGGTAATCCGTCCGCCATGCGTTCCGGACGAAGTGTGGATTAACCGACCTGAGAATACGATCGAATGATCAGTTGCTCACTAAATTCCAACGAGCAAACTATTGAATTCCGGTTCACGGCGAAGAGTAATTCAATACCAGGAGAAACCAATGACGGACGAGAAAGCGGCCTCAATTCTCGACAATACGTTAATCGAGAATCTCGACAGATCGTGCAAGGGGTCGTACCCGCAAAGAAGGTTTCGCAACAGCCGCGATTGAGAAGGATCGGGCCTGGGAAGAGGAGTGGCTGATCGGCGGCTACGTCAACGTCCTGTACGACGACGACGAAGATATCTTCAAGATGTGGTACGGCGTGGGCCGAAGATTGAGCGAAGTGTGGCGACGTGGCGGACGGGGCCTACGCCGTGTCCCAAGGGGATCCACTGGGAAAAACCCGTCCTCAACCTCGTCGAGGACAGCGGCAGAAAGAGAATAACCTGGTCTTTCCCTTTTTGAGGTGGGGGGCCGGGACAGGAGTCATGAAAGACCCCATCGAAACAGACCCAGCCAAGCGCTACAAGATGCTCTTTATGTTCCAGAGCGGAGACATGATATTCGCCGGCATTGTCCAGCCGGTCTGTGTGGCGTATTCTGCCGACGGGATTCATTGGAACGTGCCCCAACGCTGGCTCAACCCGATCATTCCACAGGGCTCGGATACCCACCTGGTCGCTTATTGGGATGCAAAAATTCACCGCTACGTCGTTTATCTGCGGGGCCGGCCTAACGTGCGCATCATTTGCATGGCCGAGAGCGATGATTTCGAAAACTGGACCCCGCGCAAGATCATCGTCGCACCCGATGAGCACGATCCCCCGCAGGACCAGGAGTTTTACGGCATGAGTTCGCTGGCGTATCGCGACTTTCGTATCGGCTTCCTGTCCGTGTTTCATACGCTCCACGAGGGGTGGATCGCCCGAAACCGGATCGAAGATTGGATGCCCGAATGGATGAACCGGATGGACATTCAGTTGACCTACTCGAAGAACGGCCGGACCTGGCATCGGGCGGGCAACCGCGAACCCATTCTGGAGTGTGGCCCCCGCGGCAGCCACGACAGTGGAAATGTCTATCCGTCTCATGCCCCCTTTGTCCGCGGCGACGAGATCTGGGTCTATCACAGCTGCTCAAACGAATTGCACGGCGAGGGGACGCGCTACGGCGAAGAATCCCGGCGGGGAATCAATCTGGCAAAGATTGAAAAGGACCGGCTGGTCTGTCTGAAGGCGGAGGCGCAGGGGGTCGTGACCACGGTCCCGCTGAGTATCGAGCCCAATGCATTGTGGATCAACGCCGATGCGACAGGTGGGTCGCTGCGAGTGGAGATAGTCGATCCGTTTGACCGGGTCGTGCCGGGTTTTGGCAAAGAAGACTGCATACTCTTCTCGGCGAATGAAACAGAATACCGGGTACAATGGAAAAGCGATCCGGCAGGCGCAGTCGGGGACAAAGAGGGTGGGCTCGAAGAGAAGATGGTCTCACAGGCACGCGGGGGGGTCAAGGTCAAAGTGTACCTTGACCGCGCCAAGCTATTTGCTCTTTATGCGTCCTGAAGTAATTTGGGGGTTCAACAATCATCCACGGCGAATAAACTGCATCGATTTTTTCGGCTACGAATGGAATATGCCGAACTTTCTCCGCAGAATCACAAGTCAGGCCGTACGGAGGTCCACTATGAAGTGGGAACTGCTGCATCCGGACCAGGAGCAAGCCGAGGATGTACCCTGTAGGCGGGCGGCCTTCGGCGGGATGTTGAGCTACAATGGATGCGTCTACCTGTTCGGGGGGATAAAAGTGATGTACGGCCGGCCGAAAGGGCCTGGAGATCTTTCCGTCCAGGGCTCATTGAACGACCTGTGGCGCTACGACCCGGGTCGAGGCCGGTGGACGCGGTTGGAAGACCACGATGGGCGCATCGGGTTCAGGCCGTCCGATACCAGACCGTGTACCCGGAAGCTCACGACCTGGCTGCCCGTGAACGGCAGGCTTTATCTTTTCGGCGGGTCCTCGGTGCGGGGCCCCGGCAAGGGGGCGATCAAGCTGAACGATCTCTGGGCCTACGATCCGAAGACAGCCTCGTGGGAGCTGTTAGAGCCCGACGACGGGCGCGCATCAGGAATAACGGCGGATGGGCATCGTCCCGCCGGTTCGGGCGGGATGGGGGCGGCCGTTCTGGGTGATTACCTGTATCTGATGGGGGGCCATGGCGCGATGACGCACGCACAGCTGTGGACCTACAAGGCGCCGGCCGGGAAATGGGAGCACCTGGGGCCTGCGTCGAATGGGCGCAACGGTTGGCCGCCGAAACGATACTGTCCCGTGCTGGTCGGCTGGAACGGCAGGCTCTACCTGTGGGGCGGTCGGGACAGTCAGGGTCGGGCGCCGGAGTTCTACAACGATCTGTGGGAATACGATCCCGACGGAGGCGCCTGGACCTGCATTCAGGAGAACCGGGCGGATGATGTTGCACGGCCTTCCCCTCGGTACGGGCTGGGACACGCTGTGATCGGAGATTACCTGTATCTGTTCGGAGGATTTGCAGGAGGGGAAGGGGAGCACCCCCAGCTGAACGATCTGTGGCAGTACGATCTTCGTGCCGGCCGGTGGGACTGTCTATATCCACACAACGGTGCGGAGGATTCCTCTGATGGCGCCGAACGTCCCGGCGTCAGGCGAATCCCCGTTATGGCAGTGGGGGGCGAGTCCGTATATCTCTTCGGGGGGCTGGACCTGGCTACCGGGCCGCACGGGGACGGGCCGCTGGCGGCGTACAACGATTTCTGGCGCGGAACACCGGCCTGACAGGGCATTTCTTAAAGGAGATTCCGTAGTTGCATGCGAAGACCGAAGTCAATCCGATCCAGTTCGAGGTGATCCGCAACGGATGATCATCAAGGTGATGGACGTTTGCGCCTTGTGGACGACGTGAGGCAGTCGTTCCATGACAAAGTGATCCGTCTGACCATAATCGGGCGAGGTGGGCCATTGCAGGAATTGGAAGGCGCAATCAAAACAAGGTGCAATGGTGCGGTGGAGACACATTGCTTCGAGAATTGGTATTCTCCTGGATGGTACTGGTTGACAGTGCACGATGAGAAGGCCACAAAAGACCAGGCTATTCGCATTGTGATGCGAGAGTGGGGTCTGGAAGGATCAGAGCTAGTGGTGTTCGGAGATGGTGACAACGATATTCGTATGCTTCAAATGGCTGACCGCGCGATTGTCGTCTCGAATGCAACAGATGAAGTGAAGAGGCATGCCACCGAAGTGATTGGCAGCAACAACGAGGATAGCGTTGCGAAGTTCATTCGGGAGGATTGGACAGGGGCTGCCTAACACACGCTGCACCCGACCTGGCTATCGGACTGGCACTCAAAGCACTCGAAGCCGGCCATCGCGTCTACTTCATCACCCTTCACGACCTCGTCGCAATGCGCCAATCCGGCTTCCCCGGGCCAGTCCCCTTCGCAGACGCCAAACGTTAGCTGCAATCAGACTCCGAGCCAATCTGACAACATGAGCCTTCCAGGTTACAGCACGGGAATCCATCCTATTCTCAGCTTGCATTCAATGCGTCGGGGATCCCCTGGGGTCGTCTTGACCATGGATACAATATGGCGAGAACTCGAAGGGAAGGATGCGGATAAGTATGGCGAGTTCTGTAGGTTTGCCAGAGAGTATCCGAGGTGTTACAGGTACCCTCTGGAATGTGCCGACTTCCGACTAAGGACCATCCACAACCTCTGCAAGTCGGCGCACAAGGAACTTTCAACAATGCAGGAGCCGAAATTTGAGTCCTTTGAGGTGTCGATCGGCAATGTCAGGGTACAGCGATAATTTCAGAGCGAGACAAAATTCCAATGGTGTGCGTTGAAGGTCAGCCGCTCTAATGCTTCGCTCTATCGGGGAGCGCTGCTGTCGCGACGCTCCGTCGGCCATTCGGCAACCCGCTACGCGGATGCGCGAGTGGCCAGAAGGTTAGACGAAAGGCAGCAATGGCGTCGAGTCAGGCCCGTGGATTGGGACGCGGGGCAGGATATTTGCGGCATATCGCTTATTACGATATATTATGTAGGTGCACGTAATCTCACGCAAAGCCCTCCGAGCGTTTTGGGCACGGCATCCCGAAAGCGAGAAGCCTCTGAGTCGCTGGTTCAAGATCATGCGGCAAACTCAGTTTGGGAGTTTCGCGGCATTGCGCCACACCTTTCCTTCGGCCGACAAGGTCGGCGAATTCGTTGTGTTCAACATCGCCGGCAGCAAGTAACGTCTTATTGTATCTATACACTTCAACCGGGGCAAAGTATACATCCGTCATGTGCTTACACACCAAGCCTACGACCGTGGAGGATGGAGGACATGAGTGTCATTACCCCACAGCTTCAGCGATCCTGGACGCAAGTGAGTGCGTTACTCAAGATTCAGAATGAGCAGGAATACGACCTGGCCCTGGCGCGGCTCAACAGCCTGATCGATGAAGTAGGCACTGATGAACGGCATCCGCTTTATTCTCTGCTCGATACGTTGGGCACCATTGTCCACGCTTGGGAAGAACAACACCATTCCATGCCCAGGTTGGAGGGCGCCGATCCGCTCCGGCTTCTCATCGAGGAGCATGAATTGACCCAGTCGGATTTGCCGGAGGTGGGTTCGCAAGGGGTGGTTTCTGAGATTCTGGAAGGTAAGCGAGAGCTAAACGTCCGGCAGATACGTGCTTTGTCCAGGCGATTTGGCGTCTCGCCCTCAGTATTCGTATAGGCCAAGGTGTAGGGACATTCTCCGAAACTGCCCGAGGTCTAACACCGTGCCCCCGCCTTCGGGTTTACGCCCGTCCCCCAACCTGCTTCGCAGGTTCACGGCCCGTGAGATCGTTGACTGCACGCAAGAAATCAAAGAATGGCACACACCGACTACCGTGGGGTTCCTTTTTCGTATGTCATAATAACTTTTTCACAAAGCAATGTGGGGACTGGATGGATGAAACGAAATGTGTTTTCTGTGAGATCGTGGAAGGAACTAAGAGCGCAAGGATTGTATACGAGACGGACTCTGTCATCGCGATGATAGATCCAAGGCAAGCAATTCCTGGGCACATTCTGGTCATTCCCAAAGAGCACTTTCAGGACATCTATGCCCTGTCAGAGGAAGCAGGATTCGGGATTATGAAAGCTATGATCCTACTTTCTCAAACCGTCAAAAAAGCATTCGCGCTTGACGGATTAAGCATATGGCAGAGCAATGGGCCAGGCGCTCACCAGGAAGTCCCCCATGTGCATTTTCATATCCACCCAAGGATGATAGACGATGGTTTATTGAGAGTTTATCCACGGTGGTTAGATCGTCTACCTGATCAAGAGTTGGATTCATATGCAGAACGGATCAGGCAAGCTCTGATCGACAACTGACGAACTATGCATACTGCTGGATTTCAAGTGCATTGTCAGCCCGTATAATGTGTATGCCCACGACGGTAATTGGGCTGAGGGAGTATCACGTGTGGAATGATGATCCAAGGAAGGCGACTGCCTCCACGGATTTTGTTCATGGCTTTGTAGGACGGGAGGACGCGGTGAGCTATCAAGACAAGGCTCTCGATGATATTGTTGAATGGATGCGGTTCGAGTGAGTGGCGATATTTGAGACTTGGGATTTCAGTTTCACGACTAAGTTGCTCCCGTTTTTTGGGCGCAATGGGTTGGCGAAATCCGATAGCACAGGGAGAGGTCGGTACAGACCGCGTTTGACTGGGCTTGCGAGAAAGCGAAAATTGTCCAGCGGATACCGACGCTACGGCATTCCTTTGCGACACACCTGCTTGAACGCGGGACGGACCTGCGATATATCCAGGTGTTGCTCGGGCACGTAAGCCCAAAGACCACACAGATCTATACTCGGGTGACGAATCGGGATCTCGCGAAAATCCAGAGCCCGCTGGATGCATTGATGGAAGAAAGGGAGGCAGTTTTTGATTAGAGACGATGCCACCATAGGAAGCATTCCTGAACATGTTCGGGCTACAAGCTTCAGCGTGGAATGTTCCCGAACGTTCGCAGATCTTCGGATCAGGTACGCATTACCGTAACTGTTCGGTAATACCGTAGTTAGCAGAAATCGCCCCCACCACCCCCAGAAGAACCGTGATTGCGTGCAAAAATAGCCCCACCCTCCCCACCATCAACACTCGTTCCTATACTTGGATTTATGCGACAGCGGAGAAATCCCGAGTCAGATCTTCCCTAAATCCAAAGCTCGAGATAATTATCAACCATTCGATTGACCGAAAACAAGGGAGGCGAGAATGTTCGGCATAGGTCTTTGGGAAATCCTGCTTGTCCTCCTCTTGGGCATGATAGGTTTCTGGCTGTGGATGCTCATTGAATGTGCAGTTAAGGAACCGTCCACTAAACTGGGGTAACCCCAGAGAGAGGTGACGCGATGGTACCCTGGATCTTCGTGCACAATCCCCTGGAGCACTGGCTGGACGACTACCCGCGCATCTTCGACGCGTGGGAGGCGGGAGGGGTGGGCGGCATCGTGGTGGGACGGATGTGGCTCAGGAACGAGGCCGGCATGCCGTTGTGGGGGGACACCCTCACCCCCTCGTTTGCGGCGGACCCAAAGGTGTACGCCGCGTTCGGCATCAAGCCGCCCCCGGAAACGGCCCGCACCCCCGAGAGGGAGAAGCAGCTCCACGCGCTCCTCGACAACGCCGCCTCCCGGGGCTGGCACATCATGATCTTCGACTCCAGAGACGGGCTCCGGCTGCTCTACCAGCGGGGCCAGGGTACCACCAGCGGCCTAGCCGAGGAGGAGGACCCTTTCGGGGCCATCGAGGTGGCCGCCGGGGTGCACGACCTGGCCAGTGCCTATCCCCAGGCCCACGGCGTCATCCTGGACCAGCCCGGTGAGACCTTCTACGAACTTGCCTTCCATCGGGGTAAGGCCCTACTGGAACTGGACGGTCGCATGCGGCACCGCCTGGAAGCCATCGGCGCCGATGTGGAGCGCGTCGCCCGCGGCATGGCGCACCTGAACGAGCGTTTCCACAACCTGACTCCGGATCTGGTGCGCTACCACGCGTCCGGCGGCATGCTGGGGGCACTGAACCTGTTCGACCTGAACGAGGATGCCCTGTACTGGCTGCGCGCCCGCCGCGAAGCGGCGCGGGGGTTCATGCGCGCCGTGCACGCGCAGATGCAGAGAGTGGGAGGGAAGGTGGAGCTGGGGGGCATTCCGCGCACCGCCGCTTTCTCGTCACTGACCGGGCACGAATTTGGCGAGATGGCGGAGTACTTCGACTACGTCTTCCCCAAGCACTACTTCTGGCACCGCGGGAATGACGGCCTCTACGGCACCATGGCCCGCTGGGTGCAGCAGGTCCTGGACTGGAACCCGACCCTGTTGGAGGCAGACGGCTTCGCCGTGGTCAAGGCCTTCCTGGGGCTGGAGCTTCCCGGGGTGCAGACCCTGGCGGACATGGAACTGGGGTTCCCCGAGGAGTTCTACTCGGAGCTGGTGTACAACGAGACGCGCCGAGCGCTGGAGGCCATCGGGGATGTGAACAAGGTGATCGCCTGGGTGTCGACGGGGCGCCGTCCGCACGGGGGCGAGCCCATGACCGCCCGCGACCTGCACGGCATCCTGACCGCCTCCGAGCGGGCCGGCCTGCAGCGCTTCCTGTTCCAGCCGGACCCTGATCTGAGCGCCCCCGAATGGAGCGTGATCTCCGACCTGTGCGGCAAGCGCTGGCACCCGAGCCGCGACGGGTACTGGCCCTCGGACTCCAGCAGGCCCGACGCGTTCAGCAGGTAGGCATGCGCCCGTTGCGGGACTTATCTGCGGGATTCGTCGCTTCGCCGACTCGGGGAATCGACGTCCCCAGGAACCGGCTAATCACAACGTGATTCACCCAATGCGCCGGAAGGCCCGATCCGCCGCGACCCCTTGGCAACGGACGCCACAGGCCCTGATCCCCGGCCGGCGTTTCCTCCCTGGCACATTGACATCAGGAGACCCCTTACGTATCGTTCAGAGAGATATGACACGTAAGGGAGACTTGACCATTTGTTGCCATCCTGGTCCTGTCTTCTCGCGTTTCCTCGGGTCTCTGATCTGCCCCTGCGAGCGCATCATGCTGTTGCTGGCATTGGGCGCCCGTCAATGTCAGTGGTAGCCTGGGCAGAAGTTGGGTTGGGGCATTACAATTCTTGGCTCCAATGTCCTTGGTGCTTCTATCTATTTCTTATTTCGAAGACCTAAGCGGATTCGGGAACGCAATCAGGAATCACTTGAGCCGTAGCGAACATATCGAGCCTCCCATACACTTCGTGCGTGGTGCTCCGAAGTGACGGCCTCGGACATCGACGTAGAAGATCTGTATTGTCGGGCCATGAGCGCCGTCGCAAAATAAAGCGCTCCTGGACCCACCTCAACACCACTACCCACACATTGGCCTGTGTCACACCGGTTGCTTGATTTTTACACCTATCGAAGTGGCGAAAAGGCGACGGAGAAAACTGAATATCCGGCGGAATGCACCTTCGTCTTGTCCAAAAGCTCACTTGCTAATGACTTGACTATGCCGAAGGCTGCGCCCCTACCCAGAGGGCATGCCGCTAAGTTCGGGATCACTTTGCTCGCGTGCCGCTTGGAGGGGCCACTGCCCTTGCTGGTCCTGACGTGAAGGTTTTGGAGAGATGTCGTGATCTCTTCGGTATTGCCTAGGGCTAAACCATTTTTTCGAATCGGATCTCAGGTCATCCCAATCAGATGAGAGGAACCAAACCTATGTCGCACGCTGTATGTACGCCCCGATCTCCAGGACCGAGAGGGGCGCCACCCCGATGCGACTTCTGCTAACACGGGCTATTCGCTCCGGTCGCTTCGCTCCCTCCGGCCCTTCGGGCACATTCCCCTTTGTCACGTCGCTTGCTGAGAGACGCAAGCGCCGCGCCAATCCGGCTTCGCCGGACCGGGGAACGTCGTATAGCCCGGGAACGTTATCTGCAATTGCCCCAGAGATCGCGATGTCTACGTGAAAACACCTCAACCCCCATCGAAGTGTTGGTTGCATAGCGAAGTGGGAGTCCGAAGATCCGAGATTGAGGGATCCGGTCTTTTCGCTGAGACCTTAATCACTGCCGGCACGAGGATTCTGCAGTTCGGCGGCGAGATTATCTCTCGAGATAACCTGCTGAAGATGATCTCCGCAAGAGAAAGCAACCCTGATCTGCCTTACGTTGACAGTATCAGCGTTGCTGAAGGTCTTGATCTGTTCATTGTACCGAGACAGCAAGTCCATTTCTTGAATCACAGCTGTGATCCGACTGTTTGGCACGTTGATGCCTTCACTCTGGAATCCCGGAGAGACATACTAAAAAACGAAGAGATTTCAGTAGACTATGCCACGCAGGCGGATAGTTTTGAGTTCGCGATGAACTGCAATTGTGATTCATCCGAGTGCCGCGGTCTGATTACCGGAGAGGATTGGATGTCAACAATCCTTCGCACTCGGTACGGCGATCATTGGGTTCCGGTTTTACTCGCTCGAATTCGGGCAACCAAAAACGTTTAATAAAAAACACTGAAGACGACTTCGAGATTCTTAACGCATCGCATTAGCTAGGGACAACTGCAGCTAACACGTCGGGCTGCGGCTCCGGCCCTTTCGGGCCTCCGCAGCAACCTGCTGGCGCAGGTTCGCAGCCCGCGGGAACGTTATAAGCCATGCCAGCCTTCCTCCAAAAGCAGGCGGCCGTCCTGGCCGCCCAAGAGAATCTCACTACGTTCTTCAGTAGCGGAAATTTCGCTTGAAGAACTTAATTAAGATATGTAGATTTATAGCAGGTCTATAGGTGACCAATCGCAGCAGAATTGAACCGTCTTTACCATATTAAAAACAATATGATATATAATGATTCCTAAGGTCTACATCGAGATATCTATTCCCAGTTTCTATTACGAAACACGTACAGAACCCGAGATGGCTGCAAAGCGGACTTGGACACGCCAGTGGTGGGACGAACGGCGTGAGGGTTATGAGATTTTCACCAGTGAAGCGGTTATCGATGAACTCAGTGGAGGAGAGTATCCTAACAAGGACCGAGTATTGGCCCTGGTTGCTCCTTTGCCACTGCTGCCAATTGAACGAGAAATCGCTGAGATTGTAGAAGCATATATCCAACACCAGATGATGCCTAATGATCCCCTGGGCGATGCACTCCATCTTGCGACAGCCTCTTATCATAAGTGTGAATTTTTGCTCACATGGAATTGCAATCATCTGGCTAACGCGAATAAGTTTGCCCACATCAAGCGAGTCAACACTATTCTTGGCTTATATGTGCCCACGTTGGTGACTCCGCTGGAACTCCTAGGAGATATTGAAGATGAAAGATGATCCGACCATTCGTAGGATTCGTGAAGTGCGTCATAGGATTTCGGAGCAATGTGATCACGACCCAGAGAAATTGGTGGCGTATTACATAAGACGCCAGAAAGAGCATCCTGAGAAGCTGGTGCGGAAAAGTAGAGAAGAATCGGTGAAACGGGAGACATAATCCCTCGTTCTTCTTTCAAGATTTCCGCTGAATAATTCATTTAGCGGAAATTCTGTTTCAGCGACAAAGCGGCCTTGCCATCCGTGGCAAGGCCGCCCCCGCCCCCCGGCTGGCACAACACATAACACGTCCGTGCCCGGCTACGGGCCATACGGCCCTTCGCGCAACCGCTTCGCGGTTCGGGCACGGCGAAAACGTTAGCCGCAATTAATAGAGCATTGATTTCCATACGTAGTTAGACAGCACGAGACAGCCTGTCCGCACTTTTACAGTCCAATTGCGACGCAATTCTTACAGCAACACAAGAGGATATAATGAGTATTGCTACTGAACCCTGCCCTGGGCAGCTACGCCACCACTCTTACGCCGTGGTGCGCGGTTTGTTCGACGCAGCGACGACAAAACGGCTGCGCGAGATCTGTGAGCGAGTGCTGGAACAGTGGCGGCGCGCTCCTCGCTGTGACAATCCACCGGTGGGGCCCCAGGCCAATTACATGAGGCACCTGAACGACCCGGAATATCACCGCGATCACCCCGACGATCTCGCCTTTCTGCTCAATGCCATGGGGTCGCCCCAAGTTGTCGAATCGCTGAGCGCAGCCTTGGATGAAGAATTCCTCTTCGCCTTGAGCAGTCTCTACTGTAATCCGACCGGAGAAAGCCAGGACGGATTTTGGCACAAGGACAAGATCGGTGCAGAAGCAGACGTATCCCGGAGACCGGAGACCGGAGCCGGGTTGCAGATGCAAATCGCATTGGTCCCTACCGACGATCTCGAAGTGGTGCCGGGGTCTCACCTGCGTGACTACTCCCCCGAAGAGCACGCGATCTGCGTCGCCGATGATGGGATCCACAACCGCTCGAACGATATGCCTGGCGCCGTTCGTCTCCACCAGGAACCCGGTGACGCGGTGCTGTTTACCCAGTTGTGCATTCATCGGGGCCGCTATCACACCGACAAGCTCAGGCGCTCGTTGATGATCTCGGTAAAAAAACGGGCCGCCGCAGAGTTCGCGATGCGCCAGCGGGGGCTGAACTACGCCAGTGACCAGCCATGGTTTTTGCTGCCGCAATACTTCGATGGCGTCAGTGAGGATGCGCGAGCGTTCTTCCAGGAATTCGTCGGCTTCTACGCCCCGCATTGGCGCGCCCGGCTGACGGAGGTGTTGAAGTACTCGAGTCTGGTACAAAGGCTGGTGGAAGCCGGCGAGCCGTACCCGTTTTTTGGTGAATGAGAAGTCTGTCTGAATGAGTTAGCGGCTACATTTTGATACATAAGGCCCCGACAATGAACGGATACGAATTAATAACGACGGCTAACACCGGCTTTACGCTTCGGGGCATCCGCCCCTCGGCCCTGCGGGCACATGGGCCTTTGGGACTGGCCCACGTCGTAAAGCCAAGAACCGTTAACCGAAAGCGGCGCAAGTGTTCCCAGCCACATTACCCCAAAAAATCGCGCACAAAAGGCAACAACCACCTTATTTTGAAGTCTTCCACGGCGAATAAACTGTATCAAGTTTTTCGGCTACGAATGGAATATGCCGAACTTTCTCCGCAGAATCACAAGTCAGGCCGTGCGGAGGTCCACTATGAAGTGGGAACTGCTGCATCCGGACCAGGAGCAAGCCGAGGATGTACCCTGTAGGCGGGCGGCCTTCGGCGGGATGTTGAGCTACAATGGATGCGTCTACCTGTTCGGGGGGATAAAAGTGATGTACGGCCGGCCGAAAGGGCCTGGAGATCTTTCCGTCCAGGGCTCATTGAACGACCTGTGGCGCTACGACCCGGGTCGAGGCCGGTGGACGCGGTTGGAAGACCACGATGGGCGCATCGGGTTCAGACCGTCCGATACCAGACCGTGTACCCGGAAGCTCACGACCTGGCTGCCCGTGAACGGCAGGCTTTATCTTTTTGGCGGGTCCTCAGTGCGGGGCCCCGGCAAGAGGGAGATCAAGCTGAACGATCTCTGGGCCTACGATCCGAAGACAGCCTCGTGGGAGCTGTTAGAGCCCGACGACGGGCGCGCATCAGGAATAACGGCGGATGGGCATCGTCCCGCCGGTTCGGGCGGGATGGGGGCGGCCGTTCTGGGTGATTACCTGTATCTGATGGGGGGCCATGGCGCGATGACGCACGCACAGCTGTGGACCTACAAGGCGCCGGCCGGGAAATGGGAGCACCTGGGGCCTGCATCGAATGGACGCAACGGTTGGCCGCCGAAACGATACTGTCCCGTGCTGGCCGGCTGGAACGGCAGGCTCTACCTGTGGGGCGGTCGGGACAGTCAGGGTCGAGCGCCGGAGTTCTACAACGATCTGTGGGAATACGATCCCGACGGAGGCGCCTGGACCTGCATTCAGGAGAACCGGTCGGATGATGTTGCACGGCCTTCCCCTCGGTACGGGCTGGGATACGCTGTGATCGGAGATCACCTGTATCTGTTCGGAGGATTTGCAGGAGGGGAAGGGGAGCACCCCCAGCTGAACGATCTGTGGCAGTACGATCTTCGTGCCGGCCGGTGGGACTGTCTATATCCACACAACGGTGCGGAGGATTACTCTGCTGGCGCCGAACGTCCCGGTGTCAGGCGAATCCCCGTTATGACAGTGGGGGGCGAGTCCGTCTATCTCTTCGGGGGGCTGGATCTGGCTACCGGGCCGCACGGGGACGGGCCGCTGGCGGCGTACAACGATTTCTGGCACGGAACACCGGCCTGATAGGGCATTTCTTAAAGGAGATTCCGTAGTTGCATGCGAAGACCGAAGTCAATCCGATCCAGTTCGAGGTGATCGGCAACGCGCTGCTGAAGGCGACGGAGGAGATCGCGATTGCGCTACTGGAATTCATGCCGAGATCCCATTTCACGGTTGAGGAACTTGACACGTTCGAGGCCAAAGTTGAGCGAGGGAAGCCCTTACTCTCACCCCTGGCCTACAAAGCGATCAAGGCAGGAATAGGAAACGCCTTACCATAGCCTCGTAGGGAGAGAGGTGACTTCACATAACACGACCGTGCACGGCGACGGGCTGCGCCCTTCGTGCAACCACTTTCGCGGTTCGGGCACGGCGAGAACGATATCTTGAAGAGACCAAAATCACAGTATCGGCCTGCAAATCAAGATAACAAGGTTTGTTATCAAACACCCGAATTAACAACCGCATGGAGGTCCCAATGAGGTACAAAGTTGCCCTTCATAAATCCGACGAAGGCTTTAGCGTTTCGGTGCCTGGCTTGCCAGGTTGTTGGTCACAAGGAAACACGGAAGATGAGGCGGTTGCAAACATCGAAACAGCAATTCGTGAATATCTTACTGTCGTTGACGATCTGTTAGATGGCGCGGAGATACGAGAGATCGAGTTGACGGTATAGGATGCCAAAAATTCCAGGTGTCAGCCATTTGAATGCCGTGCGAGCTTTTGAGAAAGCGGGGTTTCGCATTGCACGCCAGGGCAAAAGCATATCATTATGACGGAGGGAGTACGAATTCTGACTGTTCCACGAAACAACCCTGTGAATGCCTTTACAATGGGAGGAATTGTTAGGGATGCCGGATTAACCACTGAAGAATTTCGTAAGCTTCTGTGATGATCGTACTTCCGTTAACACCGATCTTGCGCGGTGCGGCATACGCCGCTTGGCCCTATCGGGCAACCCTTCGCTTCGCTCCGGGTTCGCAAACCCTGAAGCGTTAGGCGAAGGCAGAATCGAATGACGACTGCTCACCTACTCTGTGGCTTGCCTGGAGCTGGCAAGACTACGTTTGCGATTGAACTTGAAGAAACGCAACGGGCGGTCCGGTATTCGCACGATGAGTGGCTCGCTCATCTTTTCGGGCGGTGTCCGCCGAAGCAAGAGTTCGAGACCCATTACCGCAAGGTGGCGGATCTAATCTGGCAGAACGCCTCACGGAATCTCGTGCTTGGAAATGACGTGATCTTTGACTACGGGTTCTGGCGCCGTAAGGATCGAGACGCGATGAGGGAGTCCGTAGACTACATTGGCGTGGAGTCAAGGCTCTATTATCTGGACGCGCCGATTGATGTCTTAGAGGCTCGGGTACTGAGCCGCACCAACGAGGATGAGAATTCGCTTTGGATTAACGAAGATGCATTTTTGAGCTTCGTGACTCAGTTTGAGCGTCCAGATGAAACCGAGAACTTTGAGCATATCTGGACCGGTTAGTGCGGCAATCGCCTAACACGTCCGCTTGCGGTTAAGATCTGACGGCCTGCGACAGTTCGCGCAAGACGAGAATGTTGCACGCAAGTAGCGATGGATTGCCCAACCACCCAACCTCGGAGAATCGTGCACAAAACCAGCAGCCAACCTATCCAAAGCAAGTCCCTTCCAACGACGTGTCAGCGTGTCTACGATCTACGACGACGGTTTCCTCTACGACGCCTTGTTTGGTCACGATGACGGCATCGAGTTCTACTTGGCTCTTGCTGCGCAGCACCCTGGACCTGTTCTCGAACTTGGCGCGGGCACCGGTCGGATAGCGATACCGCCAGCGAAGCACGGGTTTTCGGTAACCGCTGCGGACCTGTCACGTTCGATGCTCGAAACGGCAAAGAAGAAGGCTGCGGAGGAAGGTCTGACAATTGCCTGGGTTGAAGACGACTTCCGTTCATATCGGCCGCCCATACCACAGAGGCTCATTTTCGTAGCCAACAACTCCGCTCCTCCATCTGCACACTCGCGATGACATGGAGCGCGCGCTTGGGTGCGTGCGGGAGTCTCTGGCGGAAGGCGGATGTTTCGCGTTTGATGTGTTCAACCCGAGCCTGTCATGGCACAGTCTCGATCCTGACAGGTGGTCCCCGGTCAAGACCATCTCAGATCCACGAACAGGTTATCGGCTCCGCATTGAATTACAGGGGCGGTACGACCGTGCGCTTCAGGTAAGTGCAGGCACGTACCGGATTCTCGACGAAGCCGACCAAGAGGTCTCTCGGCATGAGTTGCGATTAAGAATGCTGTTCCCCGCCGAGCTTGAAGCTCTACTTCACTACAATGGATTTCTCATTGAATCCCGAGTTGGGAACTTCGACGGCGCGGCATTCTCCGGTAACGCGAGCAAGCAAGTGGTCACCTGCAAGATTCGATAGAGAGCAGCGCAACGCCAAATGACTGAGAGCCATTCCAGAGGCACAACGGGCAGAGAGCCAAAAACCTTTCGGACGTGCATTGTGTTCCAGCACTCTTAGGGCTTGGCCTGAAGGGGGCGCGCCGCAATCGTGTAACACATGGCCCCCGGCTCGCCTCGCTCGACCAAAAGAGCCGTGAGCGAAGAGTTGGCTGACTGTAAAAACACTGATTTCTTGTTTGATGCACGGCTCCTTTGGGGCCATCACCGTTATGCGAAAGTGAGTTCGATTTGTTTAGAGCGGATCTCTTCCATGCGCACCTGGAAAACTGGGAACTCATTCTGCAGGAGCGAACCGTTGAAGCCATCGAACGGATCGCGTCTGTTCCTGGCGTTGCGGGTGTGATTCTTGGGGGTAGCATTGGGCGAGGAATGGCGTGGCCTATATCAGATATAGACCTCATCTACATTACTACCAGGGGGACGGACAACAGTCTCCCAAAAAGAGTTGACGAGCTTGCGTTGTCCATCACAAGGGAGTGGGCTCGGGACACGTGGCCGACGTCTGTTGACGCAGGCCGACTCCATTTTACAGCCGATGAGGCAGACGACTTGATCAAAGGCAAGCGTCACTTGGATAAGCTGATGGCCAGTGAGAGGATTTTCCATGCGACCGACAAGAGCCACCTCGGTCAATCAGTTCACGCGTCTGAGGATTGCGATACTCCTGCATTTGTTGTGCTACTTTCCGATGGTCGATTTGACCCAACGGTTGTCCGGGCACGCCAAATCGAGCGAGTCAGACGTGTAACCAGTCTCCGCCCATCGAGTGAAGTCACATCTGCAGGCAGGTCGTCTGATTGAGGCAGGGATCTCTATACAGGAACTCGCGCGTGTTATAATCCCATATCTGAAGGAAAGGTGGGGGCATGGAGATCGGTCCTTTGGAAGGGTTTTCACTCGTTTTTGCGTTCTGGCTCACGAGCACCAGGAAGAAGGAATTGCGAATCGTCTCATTCGTCTGTTCTCTCTTACGGCGGATGAGGTAGAAGCAAGGTACGCGAAGGCTCCCGCTAATGTTGTGGAGCGGCACATCACATCGTATCCATCCCGCCTGGCCGTGGGCGAGGAGATCACGGAGCTCGATGACAAACGCGATGTCCTGTATGCCTATACGTGGTATGCAGTTCGTACTGGTGAAACTGGTTCGTGGCTCCTCAACGAGGATCTACACAAGTCTCAACTCAAGTTGTCACTGGATCAAACAGCATCCATATGGGCCGAGGTGGTCTCGAACGAGCCGGATTGCGTATCCAGCGAACTCACCTTCGCATAACACGAGCACCCACGGCTCCGGCCATCCGGCCTCCGCCCAACCTGGCTTCGCCAGGTTGGGCGGAGGCCGGGCCGTTAGCGGACATCGTTTAAGCGCAGAATGCGAACTGTATGACCACTCCTGAGATTCCCTTCAGCCAATGGCAACCCTTGTCAGTCCAGGAATTGACGCAATTGTTCGCCAACGCTCCTTTCCTGTGGGGACTCGCGGGTGGCTATGCGGTTGAACAGTTCGTGGGAAAGCGCGTCAGGGACCACGATGATATTGACGTCATCGTGTTCCGGGATCAACAACTCGACGTACAGCGTTGGCTCTCAAATTGGCATCTGTACGCGGCAGATCCACCTGGCTCATTGCGACCATGGGCGGACGCCTAACACGCCCGTGCCCGGCTTCGGGCTACGCCCTTCGCGCAACCACTTCCGCGGCTCGGACACGGCGAGGACGTTTTGTGCCAGCCGGGCCTTTGCTTGCTTACCTACTTGGAGGGATATCCCAATGTCGGAGGCCGAATTCGAGGAACTGATTCGAGATCTAACCAAACCTGTTAACGGGCAGTTTCCGCGGCCTTGGATGACTAAACTGAAAGACCCTTTGAACGCAAATGTCTTCATCGTTGGGAAGAACCAGAGAAATGGATACTTGGTGGACAAGGTGCGCTCACACGAACGACACGTGAACGCGCATTTCAACCGAGGGCGAGAAGGCTGTCGAAGGCTCTACAATGAGATGACGGAGGGGAAGCCATCGCCGACACGCAGGAACACCGACCTACTGGCTGGGCAACTTGAGGATAGAGGAATCCGCAACATTCTTGAGACCAATGTGATATGCTACTCTTCGCCTATGAGTTCCGACCTTTCATCGGTTCGTCACAAGGGGGGCCGAGAACGCGGTAGCGCGATCTTCAAGGTGTTGATGAAATGGATACAACCTCGTGTCTTAATTGCTCACGGCAAGGGTACTCGTGACAAACTCCAATCGGTCTTACAGGAGCTTGAAATGTCCATTGAAGACGGCAAGTTGCCGATGCCATCGGAGACGCCCGACCACGTGAGCTTCGTGGAGGCAGCCGGAGAAGAATACTCATGTTGGATCACCGTCATCGACAGTCTGGCCCCGCCCCGCTTTAACAGGTGGTCTTCATGGGCTGCGAGTTACATGATCAAAGTCGCTGATGAGGTCGGAAAAAAACTGAACTTAGATTGAAAGACCCCCAATCTGGCCGGCACATAACACGCTCACCCACGGCTTCCCCGCGTTCGCGCCTACGCCCAACCTGCCTGTGGCAGGTTCGTGGGTGCCTGACCGTTTACTGTCATCGCGGGAACAAGAGCGACGACCCGCAAGTTAGACGCCCCCTGAAGGAGAGAGCAAAATGATCAACGTCCACTTCACGGACTTCTTCCGAGTCGACCCTGACGAACTGAATGCGTGTGGAGCCTTCAACATCTCCCTCATAAATGACCTGCCTCTCTTTGTGGACCCGTTTCTCCTCTTCAATTCGGAGAAACCCGAGTACCAAGGTCTTCACTCGGAGATGATCCGATACCTCAAGTTCCTACGTGACAAATCTGACCGGGACGCCATCCGGCCTGGGCTGCTTGAGGCTTGGTACAAATTTCCTGAGGTAAAGCAAAACTGGCTCGGGTACTCGTTAGTGGGCAACGAGGGTTCCGGTTTAGGGATGAAGTTTGCGAAGGCGATGCGGGCTAATCTGGCGTCGGTGTTCTCAAACTTCGGTGATGAGCAGGTCACGCGCGGAAGCCATCTGGAAAAGCTCTGTCTGATCGAGAGTGGCGTCGGGCGAGATAACATCAGCGACTTCACCACCAACCTGATAAAACACTTCCTACTCAACTACACGCAGACCTTCGCTCTGCAGCACATTGATCCCACTCTACGCGACGTGTTCACCGTTCCCAAGGTCAAGTTCAACTACCGGACCCAAACGTGGAGATCCGAGAGGTACGAGTTGCCTTCGCTCGGAGACGACTTCGTGCTCCTTACGCCGAAGGACATCCTCACAAAGGACGACGGGTGGATCAACAAGCATGGTCTGTATGGCGACTTTGATGCAGTCCTGAACTCCCTTCCCAACGAGCAACTCCGCGATCAGCTAAACAACTATATTTTTCAGGTCTTGCCCAAAGAGCCCACCAGACAGGACCGGCACAAGGCAATTCTCAAAGCCATCCGTAACTACCCGCAGTTCATTGAACACTATATCCGCTATAAGGAGGACCGTGGGGATCAGGCACGGGCCATCAGCGACCAGCGAGTTGCTGAAACGCACAGCCTGTTCGTGGAACAACTGGCCAAATTCGTCTCCATGCTTGAGAAAGTGGGGTTCTACGCAACGCCAGGGGACACCAAGGAGGAGGCTAGGCAACGCGTCGAGTACCTCAAAGACAACATCGAGAACAAGGGTGGGTGGCGCTTCTTCTACGTGAACGATCAACCAGTTCGGCGGGAAACAGATGTTCACATCTTGTTCCGACTGACATGGTTTGGCACGCCTTCGGACGTTAGCCATGAAGTCGACGATGGGCGTGGTCCTGCGGATTTCAAGGTCTCCCGCGGTCGTTGGGACAAGACGGTAATCGAATTCAAGCTCGCGAAGAACACAAACCTCAAACAGAACCTTGAGAAGCAAGCCGCGATCTATCAGAAGGCCAGCGACGCCCAGGCGGGCTTAAGGGTAATCGTCCACTTCAGCAATAAGGAGCTTGCTCGAGTTGAAGGCATCCTCAAGGAGTTGGGACTTACGGGACACCCTGACATCATCCTAATCGACGCGACGCCTAAGACTTCCGCGTCCAGGGTCTAACCGGCTGCTGGTCTGTTTAGCCTTAAGGGGGTGACGTCAGTTAACGGGACGGTTTGCGCTGCGAGCGCGTTCGTGCCATTGCCCTGAGGGGCAACCCCCTTCGCCGCGCTCGGTGGGTTCGCAAGTGGCCGAAACGTTACACGTCACCGGGCCTAAGTTAGAAAACACGCACGGCGTGTTCATTTACGCTCCTAAAGGAGATCTTTTTATGCACGCATATATAGTCTTCGCGCACCCTGCGAGGCGGTCCTTTACCGGGGAGGCTTTAGACGAATTGTGTCGAGGACTCGAGGACGGAGGGCATTCATACGAGATCGGAGACTTGTATGAAATGGATTTCCAATCCGAAATGAATCTGGATGAGTACACTCGCGAGATGAACGTTCAGGGTAATCGATCCACCCTCCCCATACCATCATACGTGGAAGTCGAACACAGCAAGATCAGCCGGGCAGACGGTCTGGCCTTTGTTTTTCCCGTTTGGTGGAGCGACTGTCCAGCAAAGTTGAAGGGATGGTTCGACCGGGTTTGGGTCTGTGGCTATGCCTACGAGTACACATTCGCCAAAGAGACCTACCCATTTCCACGACTCTCTATGGAAAGAGCTCTCGTTCTCTGTCCTGTGGGTAATACTTTGGAGGGTTTAGAAGAGTCTGGAATAGCTGAAGCCATGAGACTGTTATACACCCATGATCGACTCCGCCCTGACGCAGGTGTGAAGCATTGTGAGTTCGCACTCCTTCCTGGAATGGCGGACCCTCTGTGCCTATATTAGTGAGACAGCGTTTCCCCGTAAATCAGTGAGCAATTGAGAGGGCAAAGGAGCATGAGGCCATGATGGATACAGGAGCAAAGACGTCGTCCCAAAACGGGGCGAAAGCAGCGGGAGTGGAGCCGTCGGTTTCAGCCAGCGCGGATCAAGTGGCGGATCCTGAGGTGGTGCTGAAGGCGAAGCGACGACGGTTCACCAAGACCTATAAGCTGCGCATTCTGAAGCAGGCTGATGCGTGTACCCAGCCCGGACAGATCGGAGCCCTCTTGCGCAGTGAAGGGTTGTATTCTTCCAGTCTGGCCCAATGGCGACGGCAGCGGGAAGCCGGGGAATTGGGAACGAAGAAGCGTGGCCGTCCTGGTGCGGATCCGTCAGAAAGAGAGCTTGCCCGGTTGCGCGTTGAAAATGAGCGGCTTGCCAAAAAGCTGGCGCAAGCCGAAGTCATCATCGACGTCCAAAAAAAACTTTCGGATCTGCTTGGGCTGGGCAACGACAATACCGAGAAGGCCGACGGCACATGAGACAGACAGCTGAGCATTTGGCCATAGACGTAGGCGTAGGCCGTGCCTGTCAGGTGTTGGGTGTACCTCGATCCAGTGTTTACCGCCACCGAAGGACACGGCAAGACCCGGGACAAAGCTTGTCCAAAAAGCGACCGACGCCGTCACGTGCATTGGAGAAGCGGGAACGCGCACACGTCCTGGATGTACTCAACAGCGGACGGTTCCAGGATGCCGCACCCCGCCAGGTATGGGCACAGTTGCTTGATGAAGGCACGTATCTGTGCTCCTGGCGCTCGATGTATCGTATCCTCGAGGCAAACGACCAGGTGCGTGAACGACGCAACCAGCTTTCCCACCCCACCTACAAGAAGCCGGAACTGCTGGCGCAAGGTCCCAACCAACTGTGGAGTTGGGATATCACCAAATTGAGAGGACCGGTCAAATGGACCTACTTCTATCTATATGTGCTGCTGGACATCTTCAGCCGATTTGTCGTGGGCTGGATGGTGACCAGGCGAGAGTCGGCTGCCCTGGCTACAGAATTGATCCAGCAAAGTTGCCGAAATCAGGAGGTGGATCCGCAGCAGTTGACCATTCATTCAGACCGCGGCGGTCCGATGATCGCCAAAAGTCTCGCCCTGTTGCTGTCGGATCTGGGCGTGACCAAATCTCACGCCAGACCGCACGTGCCCAATGACAATCCCTATTCAGAGGCGCAATACAAAACGATGAAGTATCGACCGGATTATCCGGATCGCTTTGGCTGTCCCGAAGATGTCAGAGGCTGGGCACGCCGCTTCTTTTCGTGGTACAACTTTGAGCATCATCACACGGGATTGGGATTGATGACACCTGCAACGGTACACTATGGACACGCACCAAAGGTTCACGCACATCGTCAGCGCGTGTTGACAGCGGCCTACGCGGCACATCCGGAACGGTTTGTGAGAGGCCTGCCCACACCGCCGGACTTACCTGACGCCGTTTGGATCAACAAACCGAAAACCGAGGATCTGCCACCGGACATTCTACTCTGATTTTTTGGGCTCGCTGTCTCAAAATACTTGACACATACCGTATGTCAGATCGGCTTCTGGCACTTCACTTGTCAGATCGGGTCCGGGAGTATGTTGACCATGTCATCCCCGGCGATGGCTTCATTGACTGGGAGAATCTGTGCGGGCTTATCCGCAACACCGACTACGGTGGACCAGTAACTCTTGAGGTTCTGACAGAACATTCGAGGGTGAAGGAAAGGGATGAATTCGTGAGGCTTGCTTTCGAGCAAGCCGCGAGGCTGTACAATCTAGCTTTTGCATAAAGAAGAAGCCTGCCCACCAAGAGGCCGGCTCAGGTAGAGCACCACGCCGAATAACAGGTCCACTTTCGCTCCGGTCGGGTTCGCTCCCTCGGCCATTCGGCAACCCGCTGCGCGGATTCGCAAGTGGCCAGAACGTTATCCAACATGAAAACGCACAGATTTAGTGGTCTTTTCTTTGACCTTTATGGTACGATCCTTGTTTACGGGGACATGAAATTGGCTTGGGAAGAGTGGTTTGACTCCATCCGTGATTCACTGAAGGAATTTGGGGTGAAAGTCGAGAAAGGCCGCCTTCGAACAATCTGCACTGGATTTTTCAGCAAACCGGAACCACCTATGGATGGCGCCAAAGGCCTAACGCCGTATGAGCGACGTATTGGGGCTTTGGGAGAACAGCTTGGAGTCGAATTTACAGCGCGAGAGATGTCAGATATTTCGGAAAGCAGTGTACACTCTTGGTCACGGCACACCTTTCCCGATCCTCAAGCCCAAAGCCTACTGAATGATTTGAGGGGCTCGCATCGAATAGCCCTAATCACGAATTTCGATCATCCACCCCATGTACACACTCGACTCGCGCAACTGGGACTCAGACAGTATTTCGATGCTGTTGTAGTATCGGGAGAGGTAGGTACAAAAAAACCCGATCCAGGGATCTTCTCCCTGGCGCTGGACAAGATTGGAATGGCAGCAGAGGACGTTGCGTTCATTGGCGATTCTATTGAGGACGACATCGTAGGGGCTAAAGCAATTGGAATGACTCCAATTCTGATTGATAGGAAAGGCAAGGGCACCGAGCCGGCCGCAAGGGATTTTGGCAGCGAGAATTCGGAAACTGAGCCAGGTTCCAGCACAGCATGTATGGATGGCGTACAGATTATTTCGTCGTTAGGTGCGCTTCGAAACATACTCACATAGGTTGTTTTCACGTCGGATAACAGCGCGGTTTGCGCTGCGGCGCCTTTGGCGCCTTGGCCTGCGGCAACCCCTCTCCAAGCTCGCGGTTCGCAAACCGGAAAACGTTAGAGGCCATGCGAAGCGGGCCGATCTGGAAGAAAGTTTCAGATGAGGATTTCAGTCGTCAGCAGCAGTCTCAATGCCAATAGTCACAGCAGGGTGCTTGCTGCCATGTGTCGGACCGCCCTGGAGGACAAGGGCATTTCCGTTGATTTCATCGATCTTCGGCAATTTGATCCGCCAAATTTCGACGACGACGAGATCTATTCATCCGAGGTGTACCAATCGTGCCACAGGATTATTGCGGCATCTGATGCGGTAATATTGGCAAGTCCAGTATACAACTGGGCGTGTTGCTCCGAGCTCAAGAAATTTGTCGAATATATAGGCTCTACGCCACCAGGCGTATCGCTCAGAGGCGCTTTCTATGACAAGGTAGTGATGTTTGTCAATTCGGGTGGCTTGCCGCACAGCTATATGGCGTTTGCGTCGCTGGCAACGTCTCTTATGCTGGATTTCAAGTGCATTGTCAGCCCGTATAATGTGTATGCCCACGACGGTAATTGGGATGCGGGAGGCGAACTCGACGACGCAACTACAGCCAGGTTAAACAAGTCGTTATCTGTACTGATTGAGCTTGCGGAGCGACTCAAGAGCCGATCATATGTGTCGAACTGGGAAATCTGAGTCGTGCACAGCCTCTAACAACGCGCCTCCGGCTTCGGGCTTGCGCCCTTCGTGCAACCGCTACGCGGTTGGTGGCACGGAAATGCTATCGGAGATACATGGCACCGGTGTGTATCAATAACAGGATCGATTGGAATGAAGACCCGCCGTAGAGCTTACGCCTATATCACGAACGGGAGCCGCCTGCTCCTCTTTACTCAACCCGGCGCGCAGGAAGCCGGCATTCAAGTTCCATCGGGGACGATTGAGCCCGGAGAGAATCCTCGGGATGCGGTGATGCGGGAAGCAAAAGAGGAGACGGGTTTAGCCGAGCTCAGATGTGAACGGTTTCTGGCCCAGGATACCCGCGACATGCGGGATTGCGGGGAGGATGAATTACAGTACCGTTGGTTCTATCACCTATCTGTGGGGGGACGGCCCAGGGACACCTGGAGGCATGGAGAGTTGGCGGAGGACGGATCCGTGAGAATTCCGTTCGATTTTTTCTGGGCCAATGTCAGAGCACTTCCAAAGCTGGTTGCCAATTACGACGATAAGATCGACTTGCTAATTGAGTCGATGGACATGCTCCAGTAGCAGACCACACGTCCTATAACGGCACGGTGTTGCGCTGCGGCGCGGAGCCGAGCCTGCCGAAGGGTTTATCCTGAGCTTGTCGAAGGGCGCCTTCGCCTTCGGCAACCCTCTTCGGGGGTTCGCAAACTGGCGAATCGTTATGAGAAATGCTTGAGAGATAGCGTGTGGGTGATTCCGCTCTAACAGATGAAGATTTGCGCGTCGCCGTTGTTGGTCCGGCAGGTAGCGGAAAAACCAGGTTCGCAAAATCGCTCGCTCGGAACGTGGGCGCGGCATATCTCGATCTCGACTCGCATTGTTGGGAATCGAATTGGACGCCCGGCAATTACGAGGTTGTCAAGCACCGCATAGTCAAGGCCATGGCTGCGGACCGCTGGGTGTCGGACGGGAACTACGGAAAATTTCGAGAGATCCAGCTTCCGCGGACAACCACCCTTGTGTGGCTGGACTATTCACTCCCCGTATGCCTGCTGAGGCTCCTACGGCGAACGGTCATCCGCACCGTTACTCGAAAAGAGCTGTGGGCTGGAAACCGTGAGTCATTTTACAGGCAATTTTTTAGCAAGAGGTCCATCTTCTTGTTTCTGTTTCGACAGCACCCACAACTTAGACGACACTATTGGGACATGGTTCACGGTGAGGCAGGGCATCTAAAGGTGATCAGGCTCGGTTCCCCGAGAGAAGCACGGAGGTTGGTTCGAGCATGTGCAGCTCGGTCGTCATGCTGGGCGCGATGATCGCCAATCCGTGCCGCTCCGTCACTTCGAGAGCCGGGCAATTGAATCTTGGACGCACTTCTCATAACACGTTCGTGTCCGGCTTCGGCGCTGACGTGCCTTCGTTGCAACCCGCTGCGCCGGTTCAGGAGCACTGAAACGTTATCCGCCATGCATGTAAGTGATACCCTTCGTTAGCTTGAGATCCAATAAATGGAACGCAATACCTACGACCAGTTTGCCCAAGAATATTCTGTATTATGCGGCTCTCGAGATGAGAACGTCCTCGAAGGGGACTCAAAGCTGATCTTCGATCTTATCGGTGAGGTGGAAGGGTTGTATGTGCTTGACGCTGGGTGTGGGGAGGGATTCGCGGCACGTGTTTTGAATACTCGTGGTGCGAAGGTAACCGCGATTGACATTTCGGAGCCGATGGTCGAAATCGGTAGGGGCAAGGACCCTGAAGGGCAGATCGATTTTCGAGTAGCTGATCTTAGCCAGCCGCTACCTGACTTCGAGAGCCGGTTCGACTTTGCTGTCAGCAACTATGGACTCAATGATGTGCCAGATTACAAAGGGTTCATTCGAACTCTTGCATCGGTTACGCAGCGAGGTGGGCGGATGGTTTTCTCGCTAAACAACCCATATTCCGCGGTATTTCGGGAGAAAGCCTCAAGCTACTTCGAGTCTGGAACCTCTGTGCTTTACCGGGGAATGGCCAATGCGGGCGTTGAGGTGTATTACTATCATAGAACGATGACTGAGTATATCGACGCTTTCCGAGAAAATGGCTTGCTGCTCCGCACATTGGTGGATCTCCCTCCCAATATGGACGCCCCCGATAATCTTCGGAGTAGATGGCATAATGTTCCATTCCTCATCGTCATTGAGCTTGTTAAGCCGTGAATGGGCGATTCTGTATCGCGCACGGCAGATAACACGCTCGTAGCCCCGCTCGGGCTCTCGCCCTCGAGCATCCGCTGCTCGGTTCGGGAACGGCTGAAACGTTAGCAGCCATCGTGCTCCTACGTTTCTGCGGCCCCATTACAGATCTTGGTTTTTCGTGAGAAAATCATGAAATCAGTCATTTGGGACTTCAACGGAACCATCTTAAATGATCTAGAATGGGCAGCAAATTCGATGAATGAACTGTTGCGCAAGAGGAGTCTCCCGACAATAGACAGCGCAACACATAGACGGATCTTTCAGTTCCCCGTATCTGATTACTATCGTCATTTGGGATTCGATCTGGTCAGAGAGGAACATTGCGACATTTCTGATGAATTTCATAAGGTGTACCAGTCCGGTATTGGATGTTGTTCATTCAATCCGGGAATCACGGAGGCTTTGGAGTACCTGGGAGAATATGGAATTGATCAGTTCGTGTTGTCGGCTGCTGAGGAAGAGATGCTCGTGTCCTGGGTTCATATGCTGGGAGTTCAGGGACGTTTCAAGGGTGTGTACGGGCTTTCTGATCGATTGGCTACGTCGAAGGAGCAGAGATGTCGCGACCTGATAGCAGACTTCGATCTTGATCCATCCGTGACACTTTTCATAGGCGACACTGACCATGATGTTGAGGTAGCGAGCGCCGTGGGCTGCCGTCCAGTTGCCGTTCTCCAAGGACACCAAGATAGGTTTCGATTTGCCAGCGTGGACTGTGAGGTTTACGATTCTTTCCACGATCTCGTTAGAGCGCTTCGATTGGAGTGAATTATCGAGTGATAAACTTCCGGATCTTATTGACGCTTCAGGGCACGACGGCTGCTAACACGTCCACTTGCGCTACGCCGCTTTTCAGGCAGCGTGGCCTACGGGCAACCCGCTTCGCGGTTCGGGGACAGACAGACGTTAGAGGACATGTGAGACACGGAATTTCCATATTCCCCCACACTATGATGAAGATTCGTCACAGAGCTTACGCCTATATAACCAACGGAAACCGTCTGCTCCTCTTTACTCACCCGGAGTCGCCGGAAGCGGGTATTCAGGTTCCGGCCGGAACGATTGAACCGGGAGAGAGTCCCGAAGATGCTGTGATGCGGGAAGCAAGGGAGGAGACGGGCTTGACGGAACTCAAATACGAGAAGTTTCTGGCGCAAGACACTCGCGACATGAGGGATTGCGGGGTGGATGAATTACAGTACCGTTGGTTCTATCACCTATCTGTGGGAGGACGACCCAGGGACACCTGGAGGCAAGGAGAGTTGGCGGAGGACGGATCTGTGAGAATCCCGTTCGATTTTTTCTGGGCCAATGTCAGAGCACTTCCAAAGCTCGTTGCCAATTACGACGATAAGATCGACTTGCTGATTGAGTCGATGGACGCGCTCCAGTAGCAGACCACACGTCCTGTAACAGAACGGTGTTGCGCTGCGGCGCCGATGGCGCCTTGGCCTTCGGCAACTCGCCTTGGGCGAGTTCGGCAATCTGCTAGACGTTATGTGCAACTGGCGCATGAACTCAGACACCCCATCCCGGTAAATCGTGCACGAAAAACACAAAGCACCTCGACCAGGCGAATGCCTTTATAGCAAGCGTCATTTGACAGCGATCCCCATTGCTCAAGTGCCCCTTAGGGATTGTTCGTGGCGAAATTCATTGGATATTATATGGACTTCATAAAGATTGGCACCAAAATCGAATGCGCCGTGGGAACCCCAACGCGACCACGCGTGATCCGATGGACTACCTGGTGAGGGAACAACGATCTCCGTCAGTCCTATTTTTTGATAACTGACAAGGGAGGGATAGCGATCGATCCAGTGAGGCTCCCACCGGAAGGCCTCGACTATCTGAGGGGATTGGTTGATGAGGTTGTAGCTGTGGTGACAACCTGCCCGAATCATGACCGGGATGCGAGATGGTTCGGGAACCAGGTCAAGGCCCCCGTCCTTGTCTCAAGTCTTAGCCCTTCACGAGCCCGGAAGTCTGCGAATCGGACATTCACGGAGGGCGAACTGCCTGGAGGTATAGTGGCCATTGCCCCAGGTCATGAGGATGGTGAGATGTGGTTTCTGTGGAACACGGGGCGAAAGAGACTCCTGTTTAGTGGTGACACGATCTATGGCCAGACGGATCCAGGCGGTTTCGCAGGATACAAGCCGAAGTTTTGGATGCAGGCGGATGGCATTAGGCTGTACATGCCACGTGTGGTTCCCGAATCCGAGATGAAAGAGCGATATAGACCTCTGCTTGATCTGAAGCTAACCGAGATATACAATGGCCATAATCCGCGATCGATCTCAGATCCAACTGCCGCTCTGACTGATGTATTCCAGAGAGGGAAGTACGAGGTGACAAGGGGTGGATCGACCTATCTGTGGTGCCAGCGATAGAGGTGTAGGTAGACATCGATGGCGTGCATTGTATTTTAGCCCCGTGAAAGGCTTCGCCGTGAAGCGGGCGCGCCAGCAGCACATAACAATGTGTGCACGATCTCTCCTTACCCAACACCCCCACGTGGCCACGACTGATGGGTTTGGCCAATTGTGAAAACCACCAATCTCTTTTTGTAATGCGCGGCTACTTCGCGCTCTCCCGCCGTTAGCGGCATATAAAGGCCGATTCGAACACCGGCAAAACGTTACGCGACATGGTAATGGGACATCGACGAGTTAGACTCGGTCCTCCGAAGCACCAGATTGGTCGGCGGGTCCATGTGGTTGGCAATAGTTGCTCTGGAAAGAGTACTCTGGGCAAACAGTTGGCGACTGCCCTTCAGGTCCCGTTTGTGGAGTTGGATGCACTCAATTGGCGACCCGGCTGGGTGGGGTTAAACGAAACAAATCCGGAGGAGTTTGAGGGTCTCATAGTGAAGGCGACTGATCGTGACGGATGGGTTGTCGCTGGTTCATATATGAGTTTTTCGCAACGTGTTTTTTGGCCGCGATTGGAAACGGTGGTTTGGCTGGATTTTCCCATGTACCGGCTCGTCTGCCGCGTACTATCGCGATCGTGGCGACGCTGGCGGTCAAAGGAACTGCTTTGGGGCACCAACCATGAACGGTTTTGGCCCACACTGAAGGTTTGGAACAAGGAAGGCTCTCTCGTGTGGTGGATTGTTACGCAGCATAGGCGTAAACGTCGGAACATGCGAACCTGCATGTCAGAGCCCCGTTGGAAGCACATACAGTTCATACGTCTTGGATCATCGGCCGAAGTTGCCGCATTTTCTCATGCCAATGGACTGAAGTCGTAGGCCTGAATCTCGCGTGTGGTGTCTTTCTGAGTGAACCGAAGCGTCGAAGGGAAACCCCGGCAATGCTTGAGCGGAAGTCATATCCCACATCGAGTAACAGCGCGGTTTGTGCTGCGACGCGGAGCCTGTCCTGAGCCTGCCGAAGGGTTTATCATGAGCTCGCGGAGGGGATCCATGGCCTGCCGGCAACCCACCTTCCCGACGCTTTGGTGGGTTCGCAAGTGGCGGAAACGTTAAGAGAAATGCATAAATAGGCGAGAAGGATTTTCGGGTTTGAGACCAGTTCTGTTGTTTGACCTTGGCGACACCCTTGTCCGGTACTATCGCCTGGATGCGTTTCCTCCACTGCTACGGGCAGGAATTCAGGCAGCCAAAGAGGCACTGGAGCGCTCAGGACACGACTTACCTTCGGATTCCGAGATCGAGCGTGGTGTCGCGGCTGAGAACTACGAAGCCAGGAACAGTCGCGTCCGCCCACTCCACGAAAGGCTTGGTCGTATTTTTTCCGTCGCAAGCTGCGTCACTGAGGAAGAGTGGCTGCCTATCTGCCGTGCCTTCCTCGGTCCGATCTTTTCTATTGCTGAGATCTATGAAGACACCCTTCCGGCTCTGGATACGCACCTGGCGGATGGTTGCCGCATAGGAATCCTATCGAACTGTCCCTGGGGTGCACCGAGCGAGCCCTGGTTTGAAGAACTGGGGCGACACGGTCTTTTGACGCGATGCGAGTTGGCTATCTTTTGTTCGGATGTGGGGTGGCGGAAGCCGGCCCAACCTATGTTTCGCCGCGCATTGGATCATTTCGGATGCAAACCAGAGGAGTGCCTGTTCGTCGGTGACAATCCAAAGTGGGACGTTATAGGGGCGAAACGGGCAAGAATGATTCCCGTGCTCATCGACCGAATCGGTCACGTGGATGTGAGTTCGGGAATCGTAATCCGATCCTTGCTTGACCTAAAGCCAATCCTCGAACAATTGGACTGGACACACTTCACTTAACACGTCATCGTAATTACGCCTACATCACTCATTGAAACCGGCTGCTTGTCTTCACGCAGCCCGGATCTCCGAATGAAGGGATCCAGGCGCCCGGTGGAACCTTTGAACCCAATGAAAAATCCGGGCACACACGATGAAGAAATGTAAGTAGAAAGAGGGAGAAACAGGCATGTGCATCTGGAACGACGTTCCCGAAATGGTACTGATACCATCCGGGGAATTCTTGATGGGCGCTGTAAATGACGATGATATGGGCTACACCGGAGCCTTCCTTGAAGAGAAGCCCCAGCACATAGTCAATCTGGAAGCATACACGATCGATACCCATCTGGTTTCCGTAGAGCAGTATCACAGATTCATGCAGGCAGCAGACTATCGCCCTGAGACCTGGCAGGACCGTTGGCTGAATGCCCCCCTGCAGCCTGTAAGGAGTATATCATTGTCAGATGTTCTTGAATATTGTGATTGGGCGGGAAAAAAGCTACCCACAGAGGCTGAATGGGAGAAGGCAGCCCGAGGAGGGCTGGTCAACATGCTGTATCCGTGGGGTGACGATGCATTCAATGGAACCCAAGCGGCAGATCGCAAGAAAGAAGAAGGCCCTCCGGACGTCGGCATGTTTCCACCAAACGGGTATGGTCTTTACGACATGGTTGGCTCCTTGTAGCAATGGTGCAGAGATGACAGGAGACTCTATTCCAATGACCGCAGACACCATCTCGTAGGCCCCCTGGGAGGTGAAACGCGGTCGGCGCGGGGAGGCGCGACTGGTATTCCAGCCCGTTTCATAAGAGATGCTCCCGACGGGGGGGTGTGCGTTTGAAAGGTGGGTCGGGCAATCTGGGATTCCGTTGTGTTCGGGACGAAATCAAAGACTGATTTGGCGGCGTTGACGAAAAGCCGCTTCGTCAACGCCGTTTTCCAGCGGACTTTATTGCTTGGCTGGAATAGGAGACGTGGCTATCATATTCCGAGCGTTCACCAGTTCTGCCTCAAATGAGGCACGCTCCCATTCAGCCTCGTTTTTCATCCCAGCCTGTTGACCCGCTCGGGCGTCCCATCGTATGATGGGTCCACTCCAGAACCGCCGTTTACGCGAGGAGAGCATAGAGATGAACCATGAATTCAGCGTTCGTGCAGTCCATTGCGATCACCGGGCCTCCGACGAGGAGGTCTACGAGAACCTGGTACGGGCCACCGCCCCCCTTGAGCGCTCCTGGGAGAAGCTGCGGAAGGCGGGCCGCATCGCTCTCAAGTTCAACATGGGGCATACGAATGTGATTCATTTCGAGGGCCGCCGTCGAGAGCTCGTCGACGACGCTGTCTGCCGCGCCGTCCTTCGGCTCCTGCGCGAGCGGACCTCAGCGACGCTTGTCGCAGCCGACACATTCTGCCGAGACGCGTCCGGGGCCGTGACGGACTACTTCAACTACCTTCCGCTGCTCGAGGAATTCGACGTTGAGTTCGCGGAGTCAAACCTGCCCCCCTTCGCCGAGTATGACGTGCCGGGTGGCGGCTGCATGTTTCAGCGCTACACGCTCAGCCGGTGCTTCAGCGAAGCAGATGAGGTCGTCTCTGTCGCCAAGATGAAGAACCACCTCTTCATGGGAGTCACGCTTTGCACAAAGAACCTGTTTGGCCTCACACCCACGATTCCGCCGGAGGGACGCGTGCGCACATACTTCCACCACGCAATCCGGCTGTCCTACGTGCTCCCCGATCTGGCGCGCATTACCAACCCGTGTCTCAATATCGTCGACGCCACGACAGGTCAATGGGGTCGTGAGTGGGGCGGCGAGGGCCGCCTGTGCAACGCCCTCATCGCGGGCGACCAGATCATCGCCACCGATGCCGTCGGCGCCCACCTGATGGGGCACGATCCCGCGTCCGATTGGCCCACGCCACCGTTCCGTCGCGACCGCAACCATCTGCTCGTCGCCGCGCAGAGCGGATTCGGAACGGTCAATCTCGACGAAATTGACTTCAAGAGTGAGGTCGAGGGTCCCTTGAACGAATTCGACTCTGTAGAGGAAGATCCGCCTGCTATCATGGCCACGGTAAGGGAAACGGCTTGCGAGCAGGGTCTCTTTTATCGAGATCGCATGCAGGCGATGATAGAGGAACACCGAGGGAACTTCGTGTATCTGCAGGATGGCGAGGTCAAGTGGAGCGGTGAGGACCCGACACACATCAAGAGCCACCGCGAGTTCGCCGGCAAGAAGCCCGGCAGCGCGTTGTTCCTCAAGAAGGTCGATCCCGAGGAACGCGAAGGAGAGCGCTTTGAAGCTTATGAGGATTGCCTTGAACGCATGCGCGCCTGAGTCTCCAACGACCATTTCCCGTCAAGCACACACCAGCAGGAGGGTCACTTTGGCGGTGAGGTCCGACCTGACTTCGGCCTGATTAACGATTGAAGGCATCGGACATCCTATATCACGACCATGCCCGGCTACGGGCCGGAGTTTGTCCTGAGCCTGTCGAAGGACCCTTCGCCCAACCGCTCCGCGGTTTCGGGCACGGCGATATGTTTTGCGAAACTGGCGCAAGAGCGAAACCCAACGACCCCAGCCCGATGACGCACAAGACCCCAATCCCTGCCCTCACCGATCCAGCTATCATGGCGATATTCTCGTTGAGGATTGTCCTGAAGATGCGATTATCTCCATACTGAGTGTTTTCTGAGAGTCCAGGTTAAGGATATTGACGTGCTGGAATTGAAACCTTTCGCAAGAGACGATTTTGAACGTCTGATCAATTGGATCCCTTCTCCGGAGCTTCTATTGCAGTGGGGAGGTCCGAGCTTTACTTATCCGTTGGATAAAACACAGCTTGAAATGTACATTCGGGAGTCGGAAGGTCATCGGCCTAAAAGGAAGATTTTCAAGTCGGTGGATACCGCTTCCGATTCAGTTATTGGTCATATTGAACTTAGCGGCATTGATCTACAGAACAAAAGTGCGAGAGTTTGCCGTGTTTTGGTTGGCGATCCATCCTATAGAGGGAAAGGAATTGGCACTCAGATGATGAAGCAAATCCTGGCCCTGGGATTCAATCAGTACGGTTTGCATCGCATCGATTTGGTTGTGTTTGACTTCAATACGTCCGCTATCAAATGCTACGAGAAGCTTGGCTTCGTAAAAGAAGGGTGTTTCAGAGAATGTCGCAAGATAGGCGACGAATACTGGAGTCTTTATCAGATGAGCATCTTGGAATCTGAGTGGAGAACATCACTGGACGAGTCTTGAAGGAGAATCGGTTGCACTTATTCTCCGGTCACATCCGGTGAACTCAAGAATTGTCCAATTGTAAAGTCAAATCGCCTTTGTTCTTCTGGGCAAATTCAAACTAACTTCGCCGAAATATGACGAATCAAGGCTAACGCCTTGAGGGGCTTCTGAATGATCAGATATGAAAGCCGTCCAATTATCGTGCTGGGGGTAGAGCGCAGCGGGACCTCTGTCGTTGCCGAGATGGTACATAGATGGGGCGCCTATGCTGGCGCTTCCGAAAGACTGCACGAAGCTGATACCCATGCGCCCAGAGGATATTGGGAATATCTGCCGTTATGGGATTTTCTGGCCGAGTTAGGTGACTTTGCTTCCGGAGCGACGTGGTGGGACTCTGACTTCCAGCAGCGAATAGAAGACAAAGCCACTGAACCAGGGAACAGAATTAAAGCCGTTAAACTGATGTCAGAAATGCATAACGGTGGTCCCTTTTTCTGGAAGGACCCTGCGCTCGCCCATTTTTTGCCATTTTGGAAACAGATATGGTAAGAGGCGGTTTATGTAATCACGATTCGCAACCCTCTCGATGCAGCAGTGTCGTGGCAGAAGTTCATTATGCCGTCCAACGGGAAAGTTCGGGTCTCTTTCGTCGCGTTGAATTTGTTGCGTTGGCAGCGCATGATGACACTGATACTTCACCACACAGAAAATGCGGCGCACCGGATCTTTCTTGGCTACGAAGACATCATGCGCAAACCACGTGAGCAGGCCGGGAGATTGTCTGAATTCCTGAACTTGAGGTTTGAGAACCGCCCTTCACGAATTCAGGCGATGGTTGAGGCGGTTGACCCTCGACTGTGGCGGAATAATTGTTGTATCCCCTTTGAGGAGGTGCCTGAAGCTACAGATCAACAGAAAGCGCTCTATATCTTTGCAAGGCAGAAAATCATCAATCCATTCGAGCACTTCGACATCGCAGAGTACCCACTCCCTCCTGGGTGCCTTGAGTTCCTGAACGTTCAAGAGGCTTTGCTGAAAGTCTGTCGCAACCTTGAAGCGCAAACGAACGCATAACTCATTGTCCTACGTACTCCCGATCTGGCGTGCATAACCAACCCGTGTCTCGATATCGTGGACGCCACGACCGGTCAATGGGGTCGTGAGCGGGGCGGCGAGGGCCGCGTGTGCAACACCCTCATCGCGGGCGACCAGATCATCGCCACCGATGCCGTCGGCGCCAGCCTGATGGGGCACGATCCCGCGTCCGATTGGCCGACGCCGCCATTCCGACGCGACCGAAACCATCTCCTCGTTGCGGCGCAGAGCGGATTTGGAACGGTCAGTCTCGACGAAATCGACTTCGAGAGTGAGGTCGAGGGTCCATTGAACGAATTCGACTCTGTCGAGGAAGATCCGCCTGGCATCATGGCCACTGTAAGGGAAACGGCTTGCGAACAGGGACTCTTCAATCGCGATCGGATGCAGGCGATGATCGAGGAACACGGAGGGAATTTCGTGTATCTGCAGGATGGCGAGGTCAAGTGGATCGGTGAGGACCCGGCACATATCAAGAGCCACCTTGAGTTTACCGGCAAGAAGCCGGGCAGCGCGTTGTTCCTCAAGAAGGTTGATCCCGAGGAACAAGAAGGAGAGCTCTTTGAGGCTTATGAGGATTGCCTTGAACGAATGCGCTCCTGATCTCCCGCCACTATTCCCTTCAAAGCTGCGGGTGCTGACAAAAGATCGCTGGTGGCCGCATCGTACCTGGCTCTCGCGGCGGATACGGTCTTTTCGTGCTTAATCAACAACTTTAGAATACAACGCTGAGACCGATTAATCCGGTTCTTCTTATACAGCCCGTTGGCCACCGCCGGCATTTGACGAAACGCAAAGACTAAGGCAGGAAGATATGTCCACTCTTGATGAAATGTTCGACGCCGATGAACCTGAATTTTCAGTCCAGGAGCGAGTTGAGGCCTTTTGCAAAGGCACTGATGCCATTGGTAATTTCGCCGAGAAAGTAATGGTGCCGAATCTCACGGGACGACTGAAACCAGATGACCGAGAACAGGCAGTGACCGGTTTATATTATCGTATGTACTGTTGGATAAAGTCTCTGACCAGCATAAATGACCCTCTTCATTTTCAGGCTGCAGCAACCGCAACGAGGGTCTTATTCGAGCTTCTTCTTGACCTTAAGCTACTAGCCTCCGATGCCGATGGAAGGTTGGTTGCGAAGTTTCATGGGTTCCCAGAAGTGGAGCGATTTCGATGGGCGGAGGAACTAGTCCTAAAATAAGCGAGTTTCGTGTGCGGCACATCGATCTGTGTTTGTGGTGAGGCGTTGGTGTCGATTTATATGGAATTGGCGTTTTGGATGATCTTTGGGGCGGTGTTTGTCGTGGTCGCTATCGTGAATTGAGTATCCGAAGTGTCGGTCAGGCGCGTGGTGGACACACCGGTCCGTTGAGGGGTGTGGGGATGGCGCGGCGTGTGTGTGTCATCGGTCGTGCTGCATGGGTGTTATCCAAATCCGGTGCGTTCAATGATACGCCAGGTGCTGAAGAGGCGATCGAGGGTGGGTTGATAGCCGATGAGGCGCAACGTGGTGGTGTGCGCGCGTTGGATGACGTGGCAGGGAATCAAGATGATGCTGTGGATGAAGCGCCGGAATTCCATGCGGACGTACTGCTGTCGGTCCAGGTGTCGGTGCATCATCATGGCAAACCAGGATTTGAGGTTCCAGGCCAGGGCGGCGATGACCATGTAGGCCCAGTTGCTGACCAGGTCATACAGGGGCACGCGCAAGGCGTTGACGCCGTTTTTGAGTTGCTCGATGACGTTCTCCTGATCGCAGCGTTGGTTGGCACAGGCGACGATCTCGGCGGGGCTTACGTCCGTGCGTGTCGTGATATAGAAGAAATAACGGCATTCGTCGAACAGGACAAGGTCGCCCTTCATTTTACTGATGTTCTTGCGCAGGACCACGACGCGATACACACGTTTACAGCGCGTGGGTTGGTAGTTGAACTCGGCCACGTGTTCGTGGTTGAGGACCAGGTTGGCGTAGGCCCGTTTGCGGACGATGCGCTGTTTCTCGTGGGGCTGATTGCGCTTCCGCTTCTGGTCGGTCACGGTGTGATAACGGGGTTTGCGTTGCAGGGGCTGCCATTGTGCCTCGTCGAGGGCCTCAGCACGGGAACGCATCGTCGCGTTGGCGTCCATCCCGAAGATGAAGTCGACGCTTTTGGCCCATCGATCAAAATGTCGGGTCAAGGAAAAGTCGGTGTCGCCACGTACACAGAGGCGCTTGGCGTGGGGCTGCACCAGCGCCAAGGCCGCGTCGATCCAGGGTGCCGCACCGGTGTGGCTGGGCACATTCCCCGGTCGGTTGACCAGGAAGAGCACTTCCTTCGTGTTGGCCAGTGAGATCACCAGCGGATGGTAGCCCCAGATGCCCTGGTAAGAGATGTCCATACCCCTCTTGCGCTTTCCATACGTCGGCACGTTTGTGCCGTCCACGTCGATATAGGTGATGTCACAAAGCAATTTGCGGCCACGCGATGCCCACAAGGAGGATCGCACCGCGTTGATGCACGCCATCAGTTCGACGATGTCCCGTTCCGAGAAGCGTCGGCAAAAGTCACCCGCCGTGGTCGGATCGGGAATCAACTGAGCACCCAGGGCATTCATGTAGGCCCCGTCATGTCGCAAACGCTCGATATCCTCCAGGCGCGTGCCGCCGCACAACACGTTGTAAGCGATGTTGAGCACGTGGTCCGACTCATGATAGGGCAGATGCACCTTCAACAGGGACAGCGACGCGTCGATGCGCTTGGGCAGTCCCAGCTTGGTGACCAGGCGATGCACGGCGCCGATGCCTCCGTAACTCATCGCGTCGGTGTAGGCGCCCACCTCGTAGTGCACTTTGCCAGGACTGAACATGGGCCGGGGCTGCGCCTGCCAATGCCCCGCTCGACCGTGGCGGGCGGCCACTTTGCGTTTGCGACGAGCACTGTTCCTGCGGCTGTCATCAACCGATATTCTTTTCACCGGAAAGGTCTCCTGCGTTGGAGTGATGATTTCTAGCGCAATCCATCTATCTCCAACAACGGTAGGCCTTTCCGGTCTCTTGGACCAGAAAAATCTCACCATCACGCTTGTTTAAGGACTAGTCGCGTTTTCGGACGAACACCCCGAAGTGCCTCTTGAAGTTGATAACCATCGAAAGTTTGTGGAGCAACCGGAAACGGAGCGCCAAATAGAGGAAATAGTAGTTAGACACTGGGGACGAAAGAGAAACGGGCGGCCCAACCGACCAGACCATTGGTCTGGTATGAACGTTAGAGAGCGGGCGAGCAAATTCGGACCCTCGTGCGAAGCCAAATATCTCTACGATTATCGTTTTGGATGCTGGTCCGCCCATTCTGGCGCAACGATCTATGCTGGCCTTAGAGAGCAAACTCTCGAAACGATGTTTGGATTAGCCCACAGTTTGTCTCAAGGGTATTTTCTCGAGGCGACGGTGATCTGTGCGAAGGTCGTGGGCATTCACCAGGCAATCGAGGAGTTTGATGATATAGTTGGTGAATTGGAAAGGGTACCGGGAGCCGTTCTTACGGAAATCCAAATTCGCAAAATTAAACAGGCCAAAGAGAAGGTCGGCCTCGCCTAACTGATTCGTGCTTGGCTTCGGCGCTTCCATGCGTTCGCGGTTCGCGAAACTTCGACGTATTGCGAGACGGAAAAACCGACAAACAGATTCTAAGAGGTGATATTATGAGTGACCACGGAGTTACCTCTGATCCCTTAAGCATTAACGACTTTCTAGAGCAAGTTCCACCGGGCAATGCTAGAAGAGTGAAGACTCTATGGGAAATTGAGCCCGCCGACATCCATGCGAGACAACCATTGCCACCCAAAGTACGCTTCGCACCAGGAAGACCACTCGTCGAATGCCGTAACTGTGGCGGTCCACGGAGGCACCGGCTGCCTGAGGGAGAATACATACCACGGAGTCATATTACTGATACGGGATTTATAGTCGAGCAATTCGATACTTCAATACCTGACATGCAGCACGCTATGGGACACATTACGCTTTTATTTTCTTGTCCGGAATGTGAGCAGCACGAAAAGATGTACTCGTTGTTAGTGCAGATGGAACAGTCTCCGATGACCGCAAATCGCGAAGCTTTTTCTAACAGATCTTGGGTGACTAACGTCAACTATTTTTTCTATTCAACGACAATTAGAATTCCCGATCAGTGGTGATGTTTGTGGTATTTTTGTGCGTGTTCGAGTCGGTAGCTTTTGAGGTTCATATCGATGATGATGGCGTGATGTACGAGCCGGTCGATCACCGCGGCGGTGGTCATCGGGTCCTTGAAGATGGCCTCCCATCCGGAGAAGGGCAGGTTTGAAGTGATCATGACGCTTGCTCGCTCGTAGCGATGTGCCAGGAGGGCGAAGAGGACTTCCATCTCTTCGCGGCTGTGCTGGACGTAGCCGATATCGTCGAGGAGGAGGGCATCGTATTTGGCAAAGCGTTTGAGGAGGCGTGGCAAGCGCAGATCGCGTTTGGCCAGAAGGAGTTCCTGTACCAGCAGGTTGCAGGGCGTGAACAGGATGCGGCGTCCCTGATGGATGAGGGTCTGCGCGATGGCACAAAGCAGATGGGTTTTCCCGCTGCCCGGGGGCCCGAAGGCGAGCACATTTTCCGTGCGGTCGAGGAAGGCGCCGTCCACAAGGGTTGCGACGAGGGCGTTTTGGGGTGCGGGCAGTCGTGTGCGGTCAAACATCTCCAGGCTTTTCTCCAACGGCAGCTTCGACTCGCGTAGGAAGCGGAGGGTGCGGTTGTGTTGGCGCACCTCGCATTCTTGCTGAAGCAGGTCCAGGAGATAGTGCTCATAGCTTTGTCCTTCCCGTCTTGCCAGTTCGGCCTGCTGTGCAAAGGCTTGCCGTATGGTGGGCAGGCGCAACGTCTTGAGACAGCCCACCAGGTCGGATCGCAAACGATCGGTGCTCATCGGGCGGCCACCTCCAGTGGGTGCAGGAGCCCATCGTAGGGGTTCAGATCTACCGAAGGGATGGCGACGTCGGGGATGATGGGCACGTCGGCTTGTTGCTGCCCGATGAGCGTTTCGACGGCTTCGGCGCTTTTGAGGCTATCCTGTCGCAGAAGATGACAAAGGGCCTGTTCCACCTTGGTTTGGCTCTCCTTGGCGGCAAGGTGGAGGATGCGCAGATATGCACTGTCGGCACGCCGTGGGGTATGATGGGCTCGCAGGCTGTCGTAGGCCATCCGGAAGCGGCTGGTGGGAAACAGGTCCGCACGGTAGCGATAGTTTTCAAAAGCGCCGGGCTTACGCACCAGCCAGTCGATGATGTGCCGGTACTGGATCAGGTGGTGGCTTTCCCCACGCAGCCGGGGCAGGCGCTCTACACGGCGGGAGCCATACCAGACCTCGATGTGTTCGGTGTGGACACGCACATCCACCGTCTCCCCGATCAGGCGGCTGTTGACCGAGTAGACGTTGTGGACCACGCGGATGGTGCTGCTTTTCCCGACCTTGACCCGCAGGCGCTTGCAGGTCTCCAGGCGCCTTTGGGGAAGGGGACGCAACAGGGCCAACTCTTCCTGCACGCGATCCTTCCGGCCGGCGTTGAGTTGGGAAAGCAGACGGCGTACAAAGCGCTCATAGGATCTGCGGGTGTCAAACGCCCGGGAGCCACGCAACATCAGGGCCTGGTCCAGGGCCTGCTTGAAGCGGTAGTGACGCTGCTCCACGTCGCCATTCTCGTGAGGACTGGCGCAGCCTGGGTCGCACGGGCTTCCAGGCCGTAGTGGGACAGCAGCGCCCGATAACGTGCGGTGAAGATCTCCTGGCGCCCCACGTCCTGAACCGCCGCACTGAGCCGGTCCGTCTGGTGGGTACGGGGCACGCCGCCAAGCTCCCAAAGCGCCTGCTGCAGCCCTCCACTGAGGCTCTCAAAGCTCTCGGAGAAGCAGATGGAGGCCGTCTCCCAGTTGGAATACGTCAGCACGAAGTGGTAGACCAAATGATCGAAAGGCAAGCCACCGAGGGTCACACATAGGTCGTTGAGACACGTAAAATCCGATTGGCAACGGTCTGAGGGATAGTGCACCTGAGGGAAAAATACCTCCCGAGGAGGACCGGCTGTGGCACGCCACACCTTCACGCGGCGCTGTAACGTGCGCAACTGGCCATCCGAAAACCGACCCGGATACTGACGCTGCAGGTGCTCAAACACCGTTTTGGCCTGAAGCCCCGGGTTCACCTCCAGAAGCAGCACGACCTCGCCCCACACCTCGGCGAATGGGTCTGGACGGGTCCGCCACGTATGGGGGGCTTGAACCTCGCTGGGTAACTGACCTGACCTCCTGTATTTTCGTGCCGTCTTCTCGTCCATCCCGGCCTTTGCTGCTGCCAAGCACAACGTCGGTTCTCTCGGGATCAGCGCCATGAGTCTCCTCACTTGCTGGTCCGTAACCATCCAGCCCTCCTATCGCTTGGGGAAGGGGTCTGGGTTAGTTTACGAACCGCTTGCCATACCGGGAATTTTAATTGTCGTTAGAACGGATTTCTAAATGTCGCTAATCACTTGGGTTGTGTTCAAAGTTGGAGAATATCCTGGTTACGGTCAGAAATTCCCGAATTCGGTATTGCGCAATCTTGACCGATCAGATGTTGATGTTCTACTTAAAGGGAAAAGGTCCGAAAATCAAGGTCTTGGTATCGGGGCTTTTGCCTACTACCGGCTAGCACTTGAGAACCAGAGGGACTGTCTGATAGACCAGATGATAAAGGCTGCTGAAGTAACTGATGTCGATTTTGTGCTCCCGCTGCGGGAAACAAAGGGCCATTGGAAGTTTTCACAATCAATCGACGAAATAAAAGTCTTAATTCCTAGATCCGTGTACATCGGAACCCATAATCCTTTGGTTGTTTTGCATGATGCGCTGAGTAAAGGGATTCACGGAAATCTAACCGACAAGGAGTGCTTAGAGCTGGCGAGTACTATACGCAAAGTCCTTGTCCACGTGGTTGAAAGGGTTCGTGAAATTACAGGGGGAGAACGAGAGATCCTTGACGGATTATCCCGTTTGCAGAGAGTCGGAAAGCACGACAAAAACAGTACGTAACAGGTTTGGCTGCGATGAAGACGTCTATTGACGCTGGCTTCCCAACAGATTTCGAGGTCTGCCTGACGGTGTTGATGGATCACTTACTCTGCTCCCACTGATGTGGTTCATCGCATTTCAATTTGTGGAGATAAACGACGTCATTCGTTGAACGGTTTGTTGAAAAAAGAGGTTTGAATCTTGAAACTCACCAAGCGATCAATTCAGACACTTGCAGAAATGATCTGTGGCGCATCTGGCGGTATGGGAGGATTTGCGTGGGACAATTTCCCGTACAGATCGAGTACGTACCTTACCGAATTCTTCGAGGCCAGCGGATTTGATTATTCGCACGATGGATCAACTAGAAAGAATTGGGTTGTCGATCGACTGAATGAACTAAACGGATTACCAGCACCGCAGCCACAACTCCCTTCGCCTGAGATTACAAGAATTATCCAGGAGTTACTAGACTATGCAGAACTCAAGCAGAATGAGATAGACCCAGATGGAGCACTCGCCGATGTCAATCTCACACTGGCTCGAGACGGCTTGAGTGTATTCTATGACGAGAACAAGAAGTGCTACATAAGAAGCACAGGAACACAAGTTACTTCCGTACCGCAAGATTCAGCGAGGAAGTGGACGCCCCAGGAAGTCGAGCGGCGTGCTGATCTCAGTCGACACCTTGACAAAATGAGTGAGGACCAGATCATCGAGGAGTTTCTGCAGCCACTTTTCGCACAGTTGGGTTTTTCTCGAATTTCGATCAGTGGGCACTCTGATAAAGCCTTAGAGTTCGGGAACGACTTGTGGATGAAGTTTCAGCTTCCAACCACTCATTACTTGTACTTCGCTGCTCAAGTTAAGAAAGGCAAATTGGACTCTGCGGGAAAGAGTGGGAACACAAATATCTCGGAAGTCTTGAATCAGATTCACATGGTCCTTGATTATCCCATCTGGGATCCCGAGACCAACAAGCGTGTCTTGGTCGATCATGTGTTCATCATTTCTGCGGGACAGATAACGAAGCAAGCGAAAACCTGGCTTGGGCAGCGTCTTGACATCGATAGCCGACGCCAGGTGATTTTCTTGGATCGAGATGATATCCTTAATCTCACGGTCGGTATGGACTTCATCTTCGATCAGGAAAACGTGAATAAGGGAAAGGAATTTAAAGGTCCCAATGACCTTCCATTCTAGATTTCTCAGATGCACGCCGTATAACCCTAGCAAATTGGGCTCCGCAGTTCGGGGACGAGCAGAAGTTATCTTAAACTGAATATCAACCTAACGAAACCGGGCAAACACGGATGTCGATCGAACGAAGTGAAGATTTCATTCTCGCAGCTTTATTCCTCTCTCGCTGCGGTCGCAAGGTAGACGCGGAAAACCCTCTTCCTCCTGCGGAATTGGGAACCGATTCTTGGGCAGCGGCCTACGCGTCCTTCTTCGATGCACTTGGGACTGGACGGAGTCTGCGATCCTTCCACAATAGCCTAAAGGCCACGCGCGATCAGTTCGACAGTCACGTGGACTCCGGACGTCGCGGCTGGCGGGTAGGGGAACAACCGAAGCCTCTTCCAAAACGAGATGCTCGGGTGCTCAAACAGTGGGAAGCGCGGACCGACGCTGAGGTCTGGGAAGCGGTACGCCACCTTGTGGAAGTCGACGTCGCACCCATTCCGTCGTCCGTGCTGAGCGATCTTCAGGCCGAGTCGGATGAGGACTACGAGATCGTAAACGTGGGCATTGAGGGGAATACCAAAGCTGTAGTGTCACGAAGGCGCGAACGTAGCCCTCGACTTCGGACTGCCGCGCTACGAATTCATGGAAACAAGTGTCAAGTGTGTGGATTTGTCTTTGAGGAGTTTTACGGCAAATGGGGGCGTAATTTCGCGGAGGTACATCACATCCAAGAGCTCAGTACTGCGCCAGATGAAGGACTTGATGTCGATCCGGACCAAGACCTGGCGGTGGTCTGCAGCAATTGCCATCGTATGATCCACAGGAAGGCCAAGCGGGCGCTGACCCTCGATGAACTTAGGAATTTGATTGCCCACGCCGCATCGACGTAGCCCCGGAAGCGCCAGTGGCCATTTTGCCGGTGGTTACACTTTCGTGCTTCAAGCACTTGTGCACATTGGCGCCCTCGTCCAACCACTTCGCGATTCTGGACATCGAATCGTTAACCCCAGTGCAAGGTCTTCCCTGACGGGGGAAGCAAACATAATGGTCAACACAGCCCTGCCAGTGATTACACGAAGCAGATTGTTATCTGACTTGTCGAAACTGGGGCTTGCCTCGGGTGACACGGTGATGCTACATGCTTCCGTCAAGGCAGTCGGCTGGATCGTAGGGGGGCCTGACATGGTGCTCCGGGCGATGCTGGACGTGCTCGGTACAACGGGGACCTTGATGATGTACGTGAAGTGCGAGGAGCCTTTGAACGAAATTGATGATTGGCCGGAGGACTGGCAGAAGGCCTATCTGGCAGAATGTCCGCCGTTCGACCCGTACCGGACTCGCGCCAATCGCCGGTGGCGCATCCTTACTGAGTACGTGCGTACGTGGCCCGGGGCGCGATGCAGCGACCATCCCGAAGCGCGAGTCGCGGCAGTCGGCGCAGACGCGGATTGGATAACGTCAGATCACCCGCTTCAGTTTGGTTATGGCGCAGGTTCCCCGCACGAGAAGCTGTGCGACGTTGGGGGTAAAATACTCCTGCTGGGACGCCTGTTCGACAGCCTGACCATTCTTCACTATGCGGAACATATGGCTGACATACCCAACAAGAGAACCGAGCGATATCGATGGCCGGTCTTGCGCGACGGCAAGCGCGAATGGATAGAGTTCGAGCAGTTTGATACTTCCAATGGAATCACTGATTGGCCCGATGGTAGTTATTTCCAGACCATTTCGAAAGAATATATGGCTCAGGGACGCTACGAGGTGGGGCGGGTTGGAGCCGCGGACTCGTATCTGTTCGACGCGCGGGATCTGGCGAATTTCGCGGTCGCGTGGCTGGAAAAACATCTCGGCTAGACCTGGTCAAGCCACGCATAGCGGTCAAAGCTGGGGCGCAGACGGCCGCCCTTCGGGGCCCTTGCCTTCGGCTACATTAGCCTGGATTTATATAGAAGAACAAAGGCGATTTGACGTCACAAAGCGGCGGTTCTCGATTTTACCGAATGTGAAACGATAGACGGCACATTTGAACGCTGTGCATTCCCCAATTTTCGCGGATTGGCAGGGCTGTAAATTGCTTGTTTTTGAAGGCTTGAGGTCCGCTTGGTACGTTAGAGGCGATGGTCCGGCTATCGGACCGCAAACTGCCAGTTTGCGGTACCGGATCAAGCACCTTCAGCCCTGACTGACTCCTCGTCGCGTTGTAGGGGCGCCCCTTGTGGGCGCGCGGCAAACGGCAGCGGTGGTGATCCACCGTAGCTTATTGCGGCACGGGTTCATCCGATTTCTTGCGAATCAAGGCTAAAGCTACAGGATGTGAAGGAGAGGCATTCGAAAAGGAATTCTAACAGATGAGGTGATCTATGGGTTCAAAACTGAAGAATGTCCTGGCCGTCATTGTTGGTGTTGTTGTCGGCAGTATCGCAAATATGATTGTGGTCATGGTAGGCCCTGTAATAATTCCTCCTCCTGATGGCGTCGACGTGACCAATGTGGAGTCCATCAGGTCTTCCATGCACCTGTTCGAGTTCAAGCACTTCATATTCCCGTTTCTCGCTCATGCGCTTGGGACCCTTGCGGGCGCGTATCTGGCCGCCCAAATCGCCGCAAGCTGCAGGATGGCAGCGGCGATGGTGGTTGGGGGACTCTTCCTGATCGGCGGCATCGTCAATGTCATCATGATAGGGGGCCCGGTCCTGTTCAACGTCGTGGACCTGGTTTGCGCTTACGTGCCCATGGCGTGTATTGGTGGAAGATTAACCGGAAGAACGTAAGGTACAACTCTTTGTGTCTATTCAACCTGAATAATGCATGAACTGTCACGGATTGCGATTTCACGAAGCAGAGACAGCTTCCGAGCGAATCCCAATGTATAATCCATTCTGGATTTGAATTGTTCAAAACAGACGAGACCTACCCCCTATCCCCCTTCCTGAGAGGAAGGGGGAACTGTGTTCGGTTGATGAACGATTGGATAGGATGAAGAGGTCTCGATTGATGAAAAAACCCGGGCGAAATATCGTGATTGGTCGGCGAGTTGCGCTTGGAAAGTGACGAGATGGCGTCCTCCAATCAATCAGAGCTTATATGATACAGCATTTACGCAACGCTTGGATCAACTCCCCCTCTCCTCGCAGGAGAGGGGGCTGGGGGGAGAGGTTCGTGCAGGTTAAACGCTTGCGCACGGAACCCGCAGCCTTTGGAGCCGAACACAACAATAACACAGGAGGTGGAGAGCGATGGCCCGAGAGATCATTCATCCGGCAAGCGTACACTCGACGGCAGGGGTGGGTTACTCTCACGTAGCGAAGGCCGGCGACACCGTCTACATCGCCGGTCAAATCGCCCTGGACGCGGGCGGCAACCTGGTAGGGAAAGGCGATATCGAGGCACAGACACACCAGGTCTACGCGAATCTTCAGGCCATTCTCGAGGAGCTCGGAGGTCGTCTGGAAGACATCGTCAAGTTGACCACCTATCTGACCGAACGCAGTCACCTTGAGGCCCTTCGTCGTGTCCGCAACCGCTTCTTCAGGGACCCGTTCCCCCCGAACACGCTGTTGTTCGTCAGCGGCCTCGCTCAATCCGATTATCTGGTCGAGATTGAAGCCGTAGCGTTCCTCCCACCCTCTTAGAAGCGCCGACCGGGCTTCTAAGAGGGGCCCCAAAGGTCCAGGAATTCACAAGCAGTCAAAGGGATTGGTGGATTAAAGTTATGGACACTTTAGCGATTGCTCCCTGGAAAGACAAAGACCTGGAGCCGGTTATGGATCTCTGGCAGCGGGTGTTTGCAGACCGGAAATATGATTTCCGGATGGATGAAGCGGGGTTTCGGCAGCGCGTCCTGGCTCATCCGGATTTTGACCCCGAGGGTGCGTTAATTGCAAGCGTGGAGGGCAGGGTTGTCGGGTTTGTTCTGGCGGTGGCGCCCGGGCCGGGAGAGACAGGCTACCTGAGCGTGTTGATGGTGGATTCGGATTTTCGTCAAAAATGGGTTGGGGGTATGCTCCTGGATGCCGCGGAGGGATTTCTGGCAGGTTGCGGATGTACGGAAATTCGGATTGGTTATAAGGGAAATCCGATGTCATTTGCAACTGGGGTCGATGTAAAGACGCCGGCCTATACGTTCTTCTTGAATCGGGGATTCCGCAACAGCGGGTCGGTGAGTCTGTTTATGGAAGCGACGTTTGCCGAGTTTGAACTTCGGGAGGAGATAGAAGGTTTTATTGAAAAGAACCGACATCGAGGCATCCTGTTCGGGTTGTGCGAAGCCGGACATCGGGACGCGTTGTGTGGGTTTATGAAGGCACTGTTCCCGGGCGGTTGGGAGGCTTCTGTGCAAGGATGTATGGACGGAGACCCGCCATATCCCGTGCTGATCGCCACGGACGGGCCGACAGTGGTGGGTTTTGCCGGGCCGATCCGGGTGGGCAAGGATGGAAGCGGCGGTTTTACCGGGATCGGGACACATCCGGACTACCGGCGGGGCAAGATCGGTACGGTGCTGTTCAATTTGATGTGTGCGGAGTTCAAGAAACGGGGTATGGTACGCAATACGCTCCATACGGGACTGAATAATCCGGCTCAGGAGATCTATTTCGGCGCCGGATACAGGGTGAGACAACTGGTGGATTACCACCTGGTGAAACGGTTGGGGTAATCGTGTTTAACACAGAGGTGTTGTTTCGGATGAGACATTGGAGGATATGAGGTTTCTTGAGATAAATGCGCACATCTGGACCAAAGAAAAGCATGCCTGGCTCGAGCTGCCGGCTCATGTTTCTCAGTTTGAAGAAGGATACGACAGGAACAAAGCGTGGCCTCAAAGGAGCCTGGAGCGCCTGGGTTATGAATTGCGAGAAACAACCTGAATCGCCGGAGTCGGGTCGCAAGCGGCACGCGGAGGTGATTGTCAAGCGGGAAGCCTCTATGAGCCCGATATTGGCTCTGGTCGCAACGTGCGGCGCCGTCCTATCACGCGTCCGACGGCTCTTTGTCCTTGATGGCGGAAAAGTACGGCGAGGGCTGCCAAACATCGTACTTTCCTTCCTTGTCCGTATTTCAGTTACCCTGGTCGTCGCAGTCGTTGCGCTCGAAACGCCCGGCGCGAACGTGATAGAGGAGAAGAAAATGGTATCCGAATCGAAAAGAGGGCATCTGCGCAAGGTTCTGGACATCGAGAGGACGAAAGTCTGGACCCGTATCATCAGTGCCTTCCACGACATGCTTCGGGCGCCGGGGCAAACGGAATGGTCGCCTGCGCGGCTTCAAGGCGTACTGGGCAATGCCTTCAGTTTCGAAATGAAGAAAGGCGGCGGGGACGTCTGGCAGGAGGGGAACCTGGACTGGTGGCTGGTCTTCGAGGCCCGCCCGGAAGCGGAACTGGGCTGCCGAATTCAGCGCTTTCAGGCGCGCCAGGGGGACACCGACCCCGACGAAAGCAGGAAGATCAAGGCTGCCGCCTGGGATGCCGTTCGGGAAAGCATCGACCGTGGGATACCGGCGGCTGCGTGGGCCCCTATGTATCCAAAAGAGGATTCGGCCCGCGATTGGGGTCTCCTGGTGGGTTACGACGAGGCGGACGAATCCTACATCGTTCGCCGTCGCGGCGGGGAATTTGGCGTTCGCTACGACGAGATCGGAGACGTCGACCCTCCCGAAGATTTCTGTGTGTTCGTCTACGATGGATCGGAGCAGGGCGATGTGCCGAGCACCCACGTCAAGGCGCTAAGGAACGCGGTCGCGTTTGCGAACGGGACTCGATACGATACCGACAAAGCCCCAATCAAAGTGGACGCTCGGGGCCTCGCCGCCTTCGAACTCTGGCGGGACGCCATCGATTCGGGAGCGAGTCCCGATCCCGGTCAGCGGCATCCGAGGAGCCACGGAATCGTTAAGGATACTCAAAGCCACGCAGGAGTACTGACGTCCCTCCGGCGCTACGCCGCAGCTTATTTGCGGGATCTCACCGATGTATTCCCGGTGGCCGACTCCGAACTCCGGTCAGCAGCCGGTCACTATGATCGCGTTGCCGAAGCGTCGGGTAAGCTCCTTTTGGTCTGCGAGTGCTCCGGGGATGCGGACGAATTTACCGATGACGCCCGCGCCGAGGCGAGCAGGCTTATCTCTACCGCGCTCCAGGCGGAACGAAACGCAATTGCCAGTGTCAAAGCGGCACTCGCGCTTATTGAAGCGACCGAGTAGATTCAATTGCATAGAAAGTGTTGGTTACTGGGCGATGCGCGCAGGGTAACACGACCGCGCGTCGGAAACGTCAGCGTATATGGATAACCCCTATAGGTGGAACAAAGACTCGGGCTGGAATGATCGCGGGAAGAGCACTGCGAGTGTACCAAGTGATGTCCGATTTCCGGAAACAACGTGTACGCCAATGCGGCGGCTAAGCCGCCACGGTCTTCCGTAAACCTGGAAGGCGCCACGCAAGGCGATCTGAAGACGGTCCAATCGCAATTAGATGGTAGTTCAGGTTTTCTGATCGAGGAAGACAAAAAACTCCAATACTGATTGCAACGGTATTGAATAATGGCTATCTTTGATGCGTTGGAAAGCATATTTGGAGGGAATAGTCGATAGTCGGGGACAGCGAAATGAGCAAAATCAAATTCAGGGTACACATCGAGCAAGACGAAGACGGTATTTTTGTGGCCGAGGTTCCCGCTTTACCAGGGTGCATTTCGCAAGGGTCTACTCGAAAGGAAGCCCTGGAAAATGCGCAGGAAGCGATGGAGCTCTATATTGAGAGTCTGGAAGCCCATGGGGACCCGATTCCTCCCGCGATTACGGAAGAAATCATCGAGATTAAAATTTGAGCCCGCTCCCGGTTGTGTCCGGTCGCGATGTTGTCAGCGCATTAGGAAAGATCGGCTATGAGTACGATCGTCAACGCGGAAGCCACATCGTATTACGACTGAATCGAGAACCCTATCGCCGTATCGTAGTCCCCAATCATAGACAAGTAGCCAAAGCGGAACTCTTCGAGCGATCATTCGCGAGGCCGGTTTGACCGTGGAAGAATTTCGAGCCCTGATGTGAACTGATTTCCAACATCGTCTACGGCAAAATTGGTACGCCTATCAGGAAAAAAACACGAAACGGGGTGATGACCGCCCCGTTGTTTCTTTTGGCGATCTCTCGGGTTCGTACCTCTTCCATTACATCCACTTGTGCAAATGTGAGCGGCTCAGGGCATGCGCCGCGGCCGAGCGCGGGGTTCGGAAATCGACGTAACGTCAGTAGTCCGAAATAGCCGGCTGAATCAGGTACAGAGACGATGGGTACTGCTCCGGACGACCACGAATGGGGAGATGAAGTCAAGCCGCGTTCAGGCCACAGCGGCCGCTTCGGTATCGACAGGATTTTAAAGGATGCACGACGCGGAGATTCGAACGCTGTAAAACGGCATCTGAAGCGGGACCCGTCGCTGCTGCTGGCCAAGAGCGGCGGTCACAACAGGACGTTTCTGTGGGAAGCAACACGCGGCAAAAGGGTTGAAGTCGTCCGGTTCTTGCTGCACGTGGGAGCCGATCCAAATATCCCCGGGCGGACACGGTCGGAAATACCGGTGCTGGTACAGGGGGGGTGCGGACCGGGAATTGGTCAGAAGTTGAGGCAGGATTTGACGCGGTTCCTTGTCCAAATAGGATTTAACCCTAAGCAGTGCGCCCCAAGAATGAGTGGACATACGTCTAACAGTCCGTTGAAAAAGTTGCTCTGCAGGCGAGGCCGAGCCATTGTGACCGAAGACAAGGCGCGCGACCGAGCCGAATCCGGGGATTCGGAGAGGGAGCGCAACGCAGTAATTCGGCCACAAGAGCCGGCCGCAGACCGGATGGACTTTTTCAACGGGCTGCTAAAGTTCGTAGAAAGCCAACAGCTCAGCAGGCCTGTTAACGTTGCGCGGTTCGTGGTCACGGACGACGTTTTCTGCAATAAAATGACTTCCCTGACACGGGAGGCAAGCGGCATGGCCAACACAAATCTGCCGGCGATTACACGAAGCAGATTGGTATCTGACTTATCGAAACTGGGGATTGCCTCAGGCGACACCGTGATGCTGCATGCTTCTGTCAAGGCAGTCGGTTGGATCGTCGGGGGGCCTGATATGGTGCTTCGGGCGATCCTGGACGTGCTCGGTTCATCGGGGACCCTGATGATGTACGTGAAGTGCGAGGAGCCTCTGAACGAATTCGATGAGTGGCCGGAGGACTGGCAGAAAGCCTATCTCGCAGAGTGTCCACCGTTTGGTCCTTCCCGGACTCGCGCATTTCGTGAGTGGAGCATCCTTACAGAGTACCTGCGCACGTGGCCAGGGTCACGTTGCAGCGCCCATCCTGAGGCACGAGTGGCAGCAGTTGGCGCGAGGGCGGATTGGATAACGTCAAACCATCCGCTACAGTTCGGTTATGGCGCGGATTCCCCCCTCGAGAAGTTGTGCGAAGTTCGGGGAAAAATACTCCTGCTTGGACCGCTTTTCGATAGCCTCACCATTCTCCACTACGCGGAACACGTTGCTGACGTGCCCAACAAGAGAACCGAGCGCTATCGATGGCCGGTCTTGCGCGGTGGCAAGTGCGAATGGATCGAGTTCGAGCAGTTCGATACTTCCAACGGAATCGTTGACTGGCCCGACGGCAGCTATTTCCAGTCCATTTCAAAAGAGTATATGGCTCTCGGACGCTGCGCGGAGGGGCGGGTTGGTGCAGCGGACTCGTATCTGTTCGACGCCAAGGATCTGGCAGACTTCGCGATCGCATGGCTGGAAGAACAGTTCGGTTAGCCGTGGTCAGGCTGAGCACTGCGGTCGACCTCACGGTTTTTGCGGTGCCGCCGTTCGGACGCCCCTCGGCCTATAGGTATAGCTGCCTTTGTCACACCGCTTGCTGTGAGAGCGAGAGAAGCAAGCGGCGCACCAACCGCCTGCGGCGGTCGGCAGCCACCAGCCATTGCTGAACGTCATACACAACACCGGTTTCCGGATCGACAAGACCATGTAGATAACCGCAAGAACTGTATCCACCACGCCCCAGCATTCTGAGGGAGGACAAATGACAACCGATGGCAAGGAACTGCGACCGTTCAAGACCCTTTCGCGTCGCACAATTCTAAATCACGGACCATATCTGAATGTAGAGCGTCACACAGTACAATGGCCGGATGGACAGGTCATCGCCGACTGGCCCTGGATAGTCGGCCCGGACGCATCGATCATTCTCGCGGTCGATTCTGACGGCAGGTTCCTTTGTTTTCGGCAGACGAAATACGCGGTCGAGGGAACGACTCTGGCGCCTGTAGCAGGTATGGTTGAACCCGGTGAGGATCCATTAACGGCTGCAAAGCGTGAACTGCTGGAGGAGACTGGATTCGAAGCGACGGAATGGATCGACCTTGGCAGCTACAAGGTCGACCCCAATCGCGGTGTTGGCGTTCGGCACTTGTTCCTGGCTCGTAAGGCACGGCAAGTAACTGAACCTTGCAGTGATGACATTGAGGATCAACAACTTCTGTTTCTTTCTCGGCAGGAGTTGGAAGATGCGTTAGGCTCCGGAGAGTTCAAGGTCTTGTCGTGGGTTTCTGCAATTTCGTTGGCATTGCAATACCTTGCTCGCGCCAGCGAATGAGGACTTTAAGATAAAACCGGGACTCGGCGAGGGTGTCCAATTGGATGTTGCAACTCCGAAGACCTTTGTAGACCTATAACAAGTCCTCTTGTGCTTCGGCGCGGAGCCTGTCCTACGCTTGCCGACGGGCGCCCTGGCCTGCGCAACCCGCTTCGCGGGTTCCCAAACCGGCCATCAGCCCTGCTGGACGCTATGCGCAACGCCTTTCCTGCCTGAACGTTCGTCGAGTGAGGGGAGAAGACGATGCTCGAATATGCAGGAAATGCTCCAAACTGCTATGCCAACTCAGCAGCGATGTTGTTGAAATCCATCGGCGAGGATATCCAGATCGTGAATACGTTGACAGGTTACCTTTCATGATTGAATTGCGTGGCAAAAAAGCGGTATTGCGGACAATGGAACGCCAGCATTGCCGCACACTATGGGAACAGTATGAGCTCGAGGAGCCAATTCCGACCGAACCGGTGAGGCCTGGTCATTCACTCGAGGGCTCGGAGAAATGGTTTGACGAGATCCAGCAGCAACAGGGCAAGAGTCAAATTTACCTGGGCATCTTCGATAATGATGGAAATCTCGTCGGTGATATTCAGCTTTCGGGAATCGACTGGAGGAGTCGCACAGCGAGTCTCGGTTTTGGAATCGCACTCAGACAGGACAGGGGGAAGGGGTATTGCACGGATGCTGCGCTGGTCATGCTTCGGTTCGGGTTCGAAGAATTGGACTTGTACAGGATTTCGGCTGCGACGACTTCAAACAATGCAGGCGCTATAAGAGTTCTTGAGAAGCTTGGATTTGCACAGGAAGGACGGGAGCGTGAGGCTGCATATTGGTCCAATTGCCGATGGGATAGGCTCTTGTTCGGTTTGTTAAAGACTGAATTTGAGTCCAGGCATGGATCCAGGCAATGAGTGCTTTTTTACGTCGGACTGCAATCGCAAACATCCCGCTCGTTTCTCCCGCGTGGGTCGTTGGGGGCCGTATAGCAGATCCATGACCCCGGCTTCGGGTACGGCGAGAGTCAATAGCCGAAAGCGCGCCCTCGAACAGCCGGCGCTGCCCATCCGAGGACCGCGGTCAACATGTATGAATCATTGGATCCGCAACGCCCGGTAGAGGAGGAAGAAATGGCAGATCCCCTGTATTTCGTGCATATCAGTGACACACACTTAGGGCATTCGAGAGATTGGGCCGTGCTGGGCAACAATCCTTACCGCAATCTGCTGCGGGTCCTTGAAGCCATAAATGGCCTTCCTACCCAACCTCGATTCATAATCCATACAGGCGACATAGCGAACCATGACACCGAAGTCGCTTACGAGTTGGCTGCGGAGGCATTTGCTAAGATCAATATTCACATGTACTTCGTGACAGGAAACCACGATACGCGTGCCTATATGCGCAAACATCTAAAGATGGGGCCCAAAGAGGATGTTCTATCCAGATCGGACCTGAACTGTTATCGATTCTCAATTGCAAGCGAACGGTTTCTGGTTCTGGATTCCCAGCAGCCATACGATGAAGTGGGCCACTTCGGAAAAGTTACGGAAGACCAGCTTGATATTGTTCGAGCGGAAGTTGGCCGGCGGAGCGGCTCATTGACTGTCTTCATTCATCACTCGCCTCTCGATATGGATTCCAGGTGGTATTCCAAATACGTAGGCATGCTCAATGGCGCCGAATTACATGATGCACTGTTGCCGGCAAGAGATCGGCTGCGAGGCGTGTTTTTCGGTCATGTTCATCGAGGGACCCATATCCAGAAAGACGGCATTGCGTATATCAGCGTAGGAAGCACTTTCTGCCAGCTCAACTATTGGCCTGATGAACAGAAAGTGAACTTTGACGCAGAGCACCCGCCTTGCTTCAATTTTGTCTCCCTTCATGCGGATAGAATGATCGTCAAGGAGCATTCAGTATCACAGAACGGACCAAATGTCGCCGACAAGACGTAACCATGCCCGGCTATGGGCCATTTGGCCCTTCGTCCAACGATGCACGGTTCGCAGCAGCCGGGAGCGGTTTCTCGCAATCTGGAGGGACTACGCGATCAAAGATACGGTCTTCGGGACTTTGTCATCGCAGATTCTGATGGCAACCGAATTGATATAGGTCAACCGATATAGAAAGCCCCAATTGAAGATTGCAATGATCGGGCCGGGACACGTCGTTAATCTTGACTCCTGGTGGCTAATGATGAAAACCGAAAACCAGGAGGCTGTGATCAGGGCACGGGTCGGGGTTCGCAAACTGGCAAAGCCCCCAGAAGCGGTATTTGCAGACAAACCGAAAAGAAAAAACACTCTTGAACCCTGGTCTGTAATTTGCGATTATGTGGAATAACCAACAACGCACGGAGGAACTGAAATGAAGCTTTATCTGGATCTCACAGAATCACAAAACGAAAAGTTGGATTCAACCGCAAAACGCCTTGGCATACGTCCGGAGCAGCTTGCAAAAGCTGCGTTGGACGATTTGCTTGATAAGCTTCAAGAGGATTTTGAAGTTGCAGCACAGCGTGTTTTACGCAAGAATGAGGAACTCTATAGAAGGCTGAGTTAATGAGGTATCTTTCTTTGGCAGAGGTGATCGAACTTTACGGACGCGTTGTTGATCAAAGTGGCGGAGCATCGGGGTTGCGCGATACAGGCAGATTAGAGTCGGCCGTCGCGCAACCCCGTATCACTTATGGGGGGCGTGATCTCTATCCTTCGTTGATCGAGAAAGCCGGTGCGTTATGCTTTTCCCTCGTGCAAAACCACCCGTTCGTGGATGGGAATAAGAGATTGGGCCATGCAGCGATGGAGGTATTTCTGATTCTGAAAGGTCATGAAATCAGAGCCAGTGTGGATGAACAAGAGTCGCTTATTTTAGGTGTTGCTTCCGGCCAGGTTTCAAAGGAGAGTCTGGTTGAGTGGTTGACCCAACATGTATTTGAATCGGATTGACGATAGTTAAATCCCACACGAACATTCGGGGATTTTTCTGACCGGTCCGTATTACCGTGCCTGTTCGCGAGTGCTGAAGTTAATTTGATTGGAGGAAATGGCGTGTTTAAAGAGGCGATACCGATTTTGGGCGTGTCGAGTTCCAGGGCTGCCGAGGAATTCTACTGCGGAAAACTCGGGTTCCGTCGCCGGTACGCGTGGAGGCCCCATCCGACCAGGCTCGACCCCTGCTACATGGGCGTCGGCCGGGATGCGGCCCACATCGTCATATCCTCATTTCCCGGCGATGGTCCGCCCGGGACGCGGACTGTTCAGATCTACGTCGAGGACGCGGCAGCCGTCTACGAGGAGTTCAAGCAAGCGGGTATCCCGGTTGGACGGCTCTGGGACCAAAGCTGGGGCAATATTGAGTTCAGTTTCGAAGTTCCCGACGGAAACAGTCTTTGTATTGCTCAAGACAAAAACGGATAGTTTCCGCCTGATATGACGACATTGTTCGCCCTGGGTTCTTTCGCTTCGTCCTGCAGGGAACCCTGGTCACACATCCCTGGAAAGGCCTGCCTCCCACGCCTTTGGATCACAATCCGGCATAACGAAAGCCGAAAACCTTCATTGAAACGAGATACTCAGGTCAGGTATGTGACATAATGCCATTCAAGATTCCTGACGATCCGAATACGGATTATCGGGCGCTCGTCAGGGCGGCTTATGACCGATGCGCCATAGAATACGCCGAGCAACGGTGCACCATGGCCGACACTGAGTTCAAGCTGATAACCGAACGTCTGACACCTGGTTCCAGGATCCTTGACGTTGGCTGCGGCGCTGGTATCCCGGTCGCGCGGCAACTTGCGACGACATTTCGCGTCACGGGTATCGACATCTCCTCGAGCATGATAGCGCTGGCCAGAAAAAACGTACCCGCAGCAAGGTTTGTCACCGCCGACATGATGGAGATGGAATTTCCCGTAGCCAGCTTCGATGCGATTGTCAGCTTTTACGCCATTTTCCACATCCCGAGACAGGAACATCTGAATCTCTTTCGGCGATTCGCACGGTGGCTTCGGCCCGGTGGGCTTCTTCTGTTTACGGTTGCCAGGAAGAACGACGGGCCTGGATATACTGAAGAAGGCTTCTTCGGGGAGACGATGTACTGGAGCAACTTCGGCCCCTCGACCTACAGGAAGTTTCTTGCTGAGACCGGGTTTGAGATCGAACGGGAAGGTATCGTAGGAGCGGGGCTTACCCGTGTCGATGCGCTGGATGAGGTTCACCCATTTTTCTATTCTGTCAGAAACGAGCGGTTATAGGTGAGATCTGTCAGAGCGGCATTCGGCTAACATCCTGCCCCGTGCTCGCGCACTTGGCGCAGCCACACACGAATGGAGGTCCAATAAATGCGTCTTGACGAAGATCGCCTGAAGTCGATTCTGAATCAGGAACACTCCTTCTACGGCTCTCGGCCGGCGAAGTACCGCACTGATTCAAACATCGCGCCACGGGCAACAGAGATTATCGCGTCGCAGTTTCGCCCGGAGATGCGAGTTCTGGATATCGGGTGCGGGAACGGCGGAACTCTGGTACATTATGCCAATTGCTTTGACTCAGCTCTCGGTGTCGACAACGACCCCAGCCACATAGAACTGGCTGAAGAGGCCCTGAGAAACAGCAAAACGAGGAACGTAGAGTTCAGGCTTCTCGACTTCCTTGCGGAAGGAGAGGCCCTGGCGCCGGAATCGTTTGACTTTGTCTACTCCGAACGGGCACCCATCGGGTATGACAGTTTCGGGGTACAGGCCGCTCTCCGAGTTCTGAAGCCGGGAGGTCTCATCTTCTGTGAACTGATAGGGGAACTGCACCATCAGGAGGTGGGCGAGGTTTTTGGCGACAAGACACGGCTAAGCCAGATGATTACCGTTCAAGACCAGATGCGCGTTTCAATGGAAAGGAACGGCGTAGGGATTCGATTTGCAGCCGACATCATCGAGAAGCGAATCTATCCGGATGTCTGCGAATGGCTCCATTTCCAATGTTCCATCTGGGCCTGGGGCGGCGAATCCCTTCCTCGCTACGATGACCCACGCCTGAAGCTGTTCGCCGAACGCAATACCACCTCATCCGGTGAGATCGCGACCACACACCATGTGACCTGGGTAGGGGGAGTCAGGCTCTCCGAAAACCCTTATCCGGAGTTCGATCAATTTCAATCCCATAGCAAACCACATGAAAAGTGAGGCGGATATTCCATGGCAAGATTTGTAGGTATCGGGGAGTGTGAATCTGTTTCGGGCGCAGCAGTTGTAATCGACGTAATGCGAGCATATACCGTTGCCGCATGGGCCATGCACAAAGGCGCGTCCCGTATGATTCTGGTTAAAGATCTTGAAGAAGCACTGCAAATCAAGGCACGATTTCCGGGATCCCTGGCATTGAAGGATGGTGCGCCAGCAAAGGGTTTCGATCTGTATAATTCACCCGCGGACCTGCAGGAAGTGGATATTCGCGGCAAAACCATCGTGCAGCGGACAACTGCCGGAACGATTGGCGCCGTCGCCGTTCGCCATTGCAAACCACTACTCTGCACGGGCTTCGTCTGCGCATCGGCCGCCGCTCGGAGGTTGCGCGAACTGACGCCGACGGAGTTGACCTATGTCGTGACGGGTGAGGAGGGGACGGCTGAAGAGGATCTGGCGTGCGCCGAATATATCGATGCTCTCATTCGAGATCCCGCAATTGATCCAGCCCCATATATCCGAAGAGCTTCCGAGTCCAAAGCAGCGATCGACATCCGTCAGGCCGCAGCGGCGGGGTACAAGGGAGTGAATCCACGAGATGTTGAAATGTGTCTGGATGCGGACCGGTTCAACTTTACGCTTGAGGCTCTGACGGAAGATGAGCTTCTCGTCCTGAGGAAACATGAAGTCTAGCTTCTTTTATTTCAGGGACTTGGCTCACGGACTTGTCGCAACACATCACCGCAGCACACACGCCGCGGCTGCACCTTCGGGCCAACCTGGACGTTAACCGCTCTGCATTGTCACATTGATCGCCTGAGAGAGCACAGCCATGGAGTCTTCGAAGATCACGTTTGTCAGCGATCGGGACGGGACCTTTGATCTCTTCTTAATGAACGCGGACGGAAGCAATCAGAAGAATATTACCCGTACCGCGGAATGGGAGGAAGATCATCCTCGCTGGTCGCCCGACGGCACGTGCATCGCGTACTGCGACCGCCGTCACGGTAAGGGGGAAATCTACCTGATCGATGCAGATGGGAGGAATCCAAAGCGACTGACCCGCAATTCCGCACCCGATCTTCGTCCGCATTGGTCGCCGGATGGACAGACGATCATCTTTACCACTGATCGCAACGACAACGTAGAAATCTACGCGATGAACCGCGACGGCTCAAACCAGAGAAACCTGACCAATCATCCGGCGCGCGAACTGGAATCGACCTATTCCCCTGACGGCTCTCAGATTGCGTTCACCACGGACCGTGATGGAAAATCGCAAATCTACGTGATGAACTCGGATGGCAGCGGGCAGCGACGGCTGCACGTTTCGCAGGGCGACGACGGGGATCCTGCCTGGTCACCGGACGGCAGGTGGATTGCCTTCAACTCGGACCGTGACGGTGAAAGGCACGTCTACGTCATGAAGGCGGATGGGTCCCACCCCAGACGCCTCACGGACCTTGAAAAGGGCGTTGGAGAACTTTCATGGTCTCCGACGGGTCAGCAAATCGTCTTTACGGCCAACAGAGACGGCCGTCAGCAGATTTACCGGATCGATTTCGACGGCGGGAATCTGATTAATCTCTCCAATAGCTCGGCCAATGATTTTGCCGCCGACTGGTGTCCAGCGATCGAGCCGTGAGTATTCAAATTTTCTTATGTTGTGGTGGGCACGACGGAGCCGCGGGTCAAGCCGCCGACAACCCAACCGTGGGTGCGCCAATCCTTCTGGTTTCGGGATCCGGACCGGAACATCGTCAATTTCTATGCCAATGTGCAGGACTAAAATGGCTACGAAAGATGTCAGAGAGACGGTTCGTGCCTTCGTGCGTCGGTCACTCATCGAGAAGGACATCTCGGTTGGCGACCACATTCTTCTCGTTGTCACGAGGAGAGACATCGCATAACAGATTGAGTTGCGATTACCGCAGGGTTGTCGAGGATGTTCGGCGCTGCGGTGCGCCACCTGGTGAGTCTTCCGCCCCGGGGATTGTTCAAGCCGGATTCAGGCCGGTCAACTGGAACCCGAAGCCCCGTGGCGTGTGCACATTCATGGGCCGTGGACAACCTGTATAGGTCATTGGATCCCGTTGAATGCTTCGGACACGATGTGACCTTGTGCAGCGAACGGAACGTTACAGTGATTCCTGTGAGCATGCGGGCGTGGCGTTCTGGCAGGCACGCATCGGGTACGTCGGGTGGCCAACGCGACAGGCTGCGGCTCCGGTGCATTCGCAGAAGCCGTCTGCGCCGGGTAGGAGCCTGCAAGATCGTTAGAGGACATTGGATAACTTCCATGGCGGGGTACAAATGAAGGTCTGCTCAGTACAGCCGGTGATGTCAGCGACTATAGCTGAGAATGTCGCAACGATTACAAGATGGATGGAGAAAGCATCGGAGCACAATGCCGAGTTAATGGTCTTTCCGGAGATGATGCTAATAGGCTATGATTTTCACCTGCACAGCTTTTTTAGAGAACCCAATTGGTATCAAGGCGTCGAGAATGCGATATCGGAAATAAACGACGCTGCTTGTAGAGTAAATGTCAGAACCCTCATCGGTACGCCGTATTCATCGGGAAAAGGCTATCTCAACGCGTTGTTACTGCTCCAGCCCGGAAAAGCACCCGTTTTAGGGGGGGCCAGAACCTTTCTCGTTGACGGCTGGAAGAAGGTGTGGGCATTTGTCGAAGCGCAGGATCGTTCGCCCATACGAATTGGTCCATTTCGCTTCGGCTCTGTTTTCTGCGCAGAGTCGAGCTTTCTTGATCGAGTGAAAGGTAGAGGCTTGGAGGATAGCGATGTGATCTTATGGCCATCGGTATCGACAAGTACCATAGATTCGGAGCGGCGCATTACCGAAGACGGATGTGGCGACGGAGCCCAGACGATATCTCAGACGTTTGGTATTCCCGTGATTCAGTCAAACTATGTTGCTCAGATTAGTGCGATGGCTGAAGATCGCATATTGGGAAGTTCGATCATTTGTGATGCTTCGGGACGGATTCTGGTGAGAGCTTCATACACTGAGGAGGAGTTATTATTCTGCGATATTGACAAAATCAATGATGAAATAGTCATAACGCCCTTGTCGGGCTGAATCATTCGTGAAAATTCCAACGCCCGCTGTCACATCCATTTGCGCTGCGCCATACGGCGTCTGGTGTTTATGGGACTTGACCCGATTTGGTGGACATCCATCGTCTTGTTACCTTGATGAAGAGAAAAGGAGGTTTGTGACTTACCAGCCGCATCCTGCATATGCACGGGAGTTTCGGCAGCCGGTGGCAGTTCCTTTTTTCTTTTTCCGATAAAAAAAGCCGGCACAACCGGTGATAGCCGGCTTGTTCTTCAATTACTACGTTCCCTGGTCCCGGGCACCCCTTTCCCGGTTTGCAAACCGTCCGGCAACCCGGGTACACACGTCGCGCCCTGCCGACCCGAAGGCCGGGGACATCGTTTTCGTTGAACAGATGGACGTGACAGTGGAAAGGACAGGATAAACCATGAACCGGTTACAATTGAGATTTACACTATTGTTGCTCGCTGTGTTGATCCCCCTCTCTTCGGTTTTGGCCGATGAATGGCCGCAGTGGCGAGGACCGGCACGAGACGGAGTCTGGAGTGAAACCGGGATATTGGAAGCATTCGACGGACCCAAGATCCCGATCCGCTGGCGAGTGCCGATCGGCAGCGGTTATAGCGGCCCGAGCGTCGCGGACGGGCGCGTTTACGTTACTGACCGTCTTGCGAAACCGAAACAGGTCGAGCGGGTTCACTGTTTTGCGTGGGAAACGGGAGAACCGATCTGGTCCTACACGTACGATTGCGAGTACAGGATTGAATATGTTGCAGGTCCCCGCGCGACAGTTACCGTTCACAATGGCCTTGCTTATTCCCTGGGAGCGATGGGGCATCTCCACTGCTTTGATGCGGCGACGGGCGAATTGAAGTGGAAAAGGGATCTTAAAACCGACTACAATATCGCGATGCCAACGTGGGGAATTGCGAGCGCGCCTATCGTTGAAGGTTCAAACCTGATCGTCCAGATCGGCGGTACGCCCGGAGCCTGCATCGTCGCTTTCGACCGCGAAACCGGAACTGAAAGATGGAAGGCCCTTGACGACAAGGCATCGTACTCGGCCCCGATTGTGATCTCACAGGGTAACCAGCGTGTACTGGTCTGTTGGACAGGTACGCAAATCGCCGGTCTCAACCCGCAGACAGGCAGCGTGTATTGGCTCCATCCGTTCCCGCCGACTCGTATGGAGATCGGGATCGCAAGTCCGGTTCTTTATGGGAACGAGTTGTTTTTTACTGATTTCTATGAAGGTTCGTTGCTGTTGAAACTGAATCCGGCTAAGCCGACGATGCAATTCGGGTGGCACCGGAAGGGTAAGGACGAGAGGAACACGGAGGCCCTCCATTCCACGATGTCAACTCCGATCCGACTTGGCGATTTTATATACGGTGTGGATAGCTACGGGGAACTCCGCTGTCTCGATGCCCGAAACGGCGATCGGATCTGGGAAGACCTGACAGCGGTACCCAAGGCCCGCTGGAGCAACATCCATTTTATCAGGAACGGCGATAGGGTCTGGATGTTCAATGAGCGCGGCGAACTCCTGATTACCACGCTTTCGCCCGACGGACTGGATATCATCAGCCGCGCGAAACTGATCGAACCGACGCGCGACCAGTTGAATCGTAGAGGCGGCGTCACGTGGGCGCATCCTGCGTTTGCTTACAAACATGTGTTCGCCCGAAACGATGAAGAACTGGTCTGTGCCAGTCTGGCGAAAAGCGAAAACGGGGATGATTAGGTGTCTTATGGAAGCTGACGGGGCTTGAGTGGATTCATCACGTTCCGGTACCAGGCCGCCGTCAAACCGATATGTTACCATGCGTTCGGGAATCCTCGGATCTGATCCGTATTGCCGTATCTGTTCGCTAATGCCGTCGTTAGCTGCAATTTGCGACAGTAAAAAGGCGGCCCCGCACTGGGACCGCCAGTTTTCGATTGCATTCTCGTCTGACTAAGCCGATACAGGCTCTTCGCTTGTCTTCCCTCCGTGTTTACCAAACAGAGCGATGATCTTGTCGTATTCCTTCTGCTCATTCGATGTTTCATAGGGATTTGCGGTATACGGCCCATCGGCTCCCTTCTCGAGCGCTCGATCCAAAGGCGTCCTACCCGCTTCGTCCAACGCATTCACGTCCGCACCGCGCTCTATCAGTAGCTCTATCACTCCTGTGTTGTCACTGGTGAATGGCATCCTAACAGCCGCGTGGAGCACGGTATGGTCAAACTGAGGAGCGTCATTTCGACCTCCAGATCGGGCATTGGGGTTTGCGCCATGATCCAATAGAAAGCGGAGGAACGTCACACTTCCGTTGGCCGCTGGGATGAATATGGCCTCTCCTCGAATCTTGGCTCCGTGTTCCAACAGAATCTGGGCTACATCAACTCTCCCACCCCAAGCAGCCCACTCCAACGGAGTATGCCCCTTGGAACTGTCATTCGCCAGTTTGGGATCTTTCGCAAGCAAGTCCTTCACTCGGTCCGTCATACCTAGTATGGACGCAATCGTAATGTCGACATCTGCTCCGTTATCTAACAGTAGTTGCCGGGTTTCCTGACTTCCCGCTTCGATTGCGTAATGGAGCGGTGTCCGGTTCGATCCGCACGGAGCGTTAATTTTTGCTCCTTGTTCAAGGAGAAACTCAACGGCCTTTGTATGGCCGTGCCAAGCTGCTATATGCAGAGGTTTCCAGCCCCTTGCCTGTACGGGATACGAGTTTGACAGAGGTGCATTAGAATCGACTAGACCTGGGTTGCGGGCCAGGAGAGCTGCGAGTTTGGAAAGATCGCCCGCTTCTGTCGCCCGAATTATCTCCACCACCTCGTTGGCGAATCTATCGTCTCTGGAAGGCCGATGGCCCTCAAGCGTATCATCCACCATCCTTATTATCCTTTCCTCAAGCCGCTTCCGGGACCTCTAGTAGCCGTTTCTTCACCGATGGCAGCGACAGGTCCAAGAATTCGGCGATCTTCTTTTGAGAGTATTCAGTCAAGTAGAACAGTACCGTGACAGTCCGCTCGTGCTCAGGGAGAGCCTCGATAGCCGCGTGAACCAACGACTGCGTTTCCTGAGTTTCTATCTGTTCCATCTGGTCCGGACCATCTGTGGAAACACTCAAGGCTACCTCAATCGGCTCGAACGGGAGACGGCGAGTCTGAATAAGGCGGAGTGCCTTCCGTATCACAATTCGCTTAAACCATCCGGGAAACGCCTCGGGAGCTTCCAATTTTCCGAGCTCGGTGTACGCGGTAAGGAACGCATCCTGTGAAGCGTCCTGAGCGAGATGAAAATTACCCAAAATCCCGTACGCGCATCCGTAAGCCACGTTTTGAAACTGACGTACCAGACACTCAAACGCGGCATGCCGCTTCGTCGGGTCACCGTCGGAGGCAGCCCTGACAAGGTCACAACTTGACTGCATGCAATGTTCCTTCACCAAGAAGAATTCGCTCGAAGGCCTTCGATATAAAGTGTCATTCAGGTTCGGAAAGGTGACAGAAAACTTGGAGAAGGGCGAATTTCCACCTATCTTTTTCAGGAAGAATATAACACCACTCACCCTTTTCTGACATCGGACCTTTTGCGGGGTGCCCCTCCAAGTCGCAAACAGCAGCTAACACGAGCACCCACGGCTTCGGCGCGTTCGCGCCTGCGCTGAAACCTGCCACCCGCGTAGCTGGTCTGCAACTATGGGGATCCGTTGACAGCATTCGCGATGGGTCGGCAGGTTCGCGGGTGCCGAGAACGCTACATGAAATGAAAAAATCATTGAGGTTAGCGTGGACGTAAAGGCAAAATTGATAAAGCCATTTGAGAGCGAGGATCAAGACGCTGTCCGGAGTCTAATTTTAGCTGGACTTGCCGAACACGGGGGGGAAATTGATCCGACATTAAATCCGGATTTGAACGACATCCGTGACAGTTACAACGATGCCACGTTTCTGGTAGCCTGGCTTGATGGCAGAATTATCGGCTCGGGTGCACTGATCCCAGGTCAGACCAGGTCGCAGAGATAGCCAGGATGTCCGTGGCACCGGAGATTCGGAGACGAGGAATCGGTGGAAAAATGCCGGAAAGGCTCTGTCAGGAGGCTAAAGAGTTGGGATTTCAACGCATTGTCCTGGAAACGACTTCTACCTGGTCTGACATTATCGAGTTCTACAAGCGATTCGGTTTTCGTGTCACACACCATCAGGAGGGTCACTTTGGCGGCGAGGTTCACCTTGCTCTTGACCTGACTTCAGTTTGACTAACGGTTGAATGCATCCCACATCCATTATCACGACCGTGCCCGGCTCCGGCGCGGAATTCATTCTGAGCTTGTGGAAGGGCGCCTTGACTTTCGGCAACCCCGTCGGTGTTCGCAGACCGTGGGACGTTATCACAGCGCCTGAAAACATTGTACAAATGCCTGACTGATGGTTCTTGTGAAAAGCCTGCGTGTCAGATAAATTCAAGCCGCAGCTTCACTTCGTTCCGCCCCGCCGCCGGCGGATTTCACGTTGCGCCGCCAGGATTTCGAGCTTTGAATGAGTGATTCCGTGCCATATACAGTTGCGGTAATTGCAGATATTCACGGCAACGCCGTTGCGCTCAACGCCGTTCTCGAGGATCTCAAGCGTCGACCGTATGACTGTCTGGTGGTCGCTGGCGACCTGGTGCTGAACGGACCCCGCCCGCGCGAAAGCCTGGACACGATACGGGATCTAGATGCACCCACGATTTACGGCAACGCAGACCTGTTCGTCTTTGATGAAGAATATTCCTTCGACGGCGTGGACTGGGTGAGAGAGAGGCTTGGATCAGATGGATTGAACTATCTGAAGCGTCTGCCGTTTGAGCGCAGGATAACCCCGCCGGGAGGCACATCTCCGGAAGATGATCTTCTCATCGTCCACGCGACGCCTGCTGACGTGACCGGTGTGCTGGTTCTCCAGCCTGATCCTTTCGGGCTTCTGACGGTTACACCGGAGGAGGAGGCCAGGGTCCTGCTCGGGGATGCGGAGGCCAATCTGATTGTGGCGGGGCACCTCCACTACGCGTCCAGTGGCGCGCCTTGCGGCCAGCGTTATGCGATCATCGATTCCGTCGGGTTTCCGTTTGACGGCGACCATCGGGTCGGATATGCCACGGTGTCGTGGGATGGGCGGGAATGGCACGTGGCGAATCACAGATTGAACTACAATTACCACACCGTCGTGGGCGACCTCAGGGGGTGTGGCGCGCCCTTTGGCGAGTCATCAGCCCAGAGGATTCTTCAAGCCGGATTCAAGCCGATATTGTAGAGTCGGAATCCCGACAATACACGCTTGAAATGGTGGAGCGGACATTCTTGTCTGCTCACGTACCTGAATCCGGAACCTCGGAATCCTGTGTCGGGGCACACCAAAACTCGCCGCCGTCACCTCCACTGGAAAAAGGAGGGCGCTATCTATTGGATCACTTCTGTCTGCATTCCGGCAGAAGGACAATGAGAAGCGCAGACAGGAATGACTACCCCACCTTCACACGCGCATCTTCAATGGCTCGACACGCCATTGTGCGGCGGCGGAGCTGATTGATTGGCGAATAAAGCAGCTAACCGTGACATTTCATGAATTGATCAGGTTAGGAGGTTGATCAGGATGGCCACAGGAATCTCCGCGAGGCCGCGCCAATACTGGGATAGTCACGCGTCCCGATTCAAGAACAAAAGCCTGGCCGACGCCTACGGACTTCGACCTCCATATCCGGAAGAGACGTACGACATACTCAGGGACTTACTTGGTGAGTCTTCGGGCAGGGTATTGGATGCTGGATGCGGTCCTGGGAAGATCGCGCGGCTGCTTGTGGATTACACGGAAGGCGTGGACTCAATCGACTTTTCACAGGAAATGATCCGTGTGGGAAAGTCGCTACGGAACGGTGACCATCCACGCCTGAGATGGATCCACGGACGCGTCGAGGACGTAGAATGGAACCCGCCGTACTCCCTGGTGACAGCGGGCGCAAGTATTCACTGGATGGAGTGGAGCGTAGTCTTTCCACGATTCAAGAATGCGATGTCGGATGTGGTGGGCGCGTCGTCATTATCGAAGGAGACCGTCCTTTGGAGTCGCCCTGGCGTGAAGCAGAGCTTCAGCTGATCCGCAAGTATTCGACCAACCGGCACTACGAGGACATCGATTTGATTCAGGAACTCCGGAACCGTGACGACTTCCTGCCGCTGGGCGATAAGCTGACCAGCCCCGTTCGTTTTTCACAATCGATTCGGGACTACGTCGGATCGTTTCATTCGCGGGAGAGTTTGTCAGTTGAACACATGGGACCGGATAACGCAACGGCCTTTGACGCCAGGTTGTCGAGCATCCTCCTCGAGTATGCTGACGAAGCCGGGATTCTCAGCTTCGATCTGCAAACGCGGGTATCCTGGGGAAGGCCGCGCGCCTGAAAAGTGACCCGCGACGCCTAAAGTGTTGCGGAGACTGGCAGCTTCGGCTAACACGTCCGTGCGCGGTTCGGTGCATCCGCACCCCCGCCCAACTGATTCCGGCAGTTCGCGCACGGCGAGGCCGCCAGCGGTCACCGTGTGTATTGTGTATCGATAGAGCCAAATCAAATGGAATTATGAGGAGACTCACGGATGGAGCTATCGGATCCAATCACCGAAGCGAAGCAAATCACGCCAGCAGAACTGACCGGAAGATTGGCCCGGAACGGTTTCATTCGATCCGGACGGGTCCTTTCCGTCGAGAAGACCGATTCCTTCGAAACCTCTGCCGCAGAATGGGATCGGCTCACCGTTGAATTCAGCGATGATTGCGATGGCGGTGTATCGAATGCGCTTGTGCTGAAGGTCTTTCGAAAAGGGTGGTTTGGGGGCGGCGTCCTCGAGTGGGCTTTTTACAACGAACTTGCGACCAATACACCCGGAGCGCATGTCTGCCCCGTCTATGACGGCGGAATCGACCATGAAAATAAGATTTGCCACCTTATAATGGCCGACCTTTCCAGGACGCATACCGAACCGCCAATGAACGCAAAGGATCGCCCCCACGACCAGGTCGTCGCGGAATTGCTCAAATACCACGTTCGGTGGTGGAACCATCCACGGCTGGAAACATGGCCCTTTTACGTTCGCCATGGCGGTCCGCTACGGATGGCGCAGGCCATCGCCGAAAAGGACGTTCATGCGAGTTGTCGCGCGTTCGAACCTGCGCTTGAGGATTTCGTGAAAGAGGCAGGCGACGAACTGCAGCCCGCCTGGATCGAGACAACCGAACGGGCGATTGCAAGATACCCTAAAGTATTTCTCGCACGCGTCTCAGATGGGCGGAATATCACTTTATTGCACGGCGATGCCCATATGTGGAATCTCTACTACCCGAAGAATAAGGCGTCTGACAAGCTGATCCTTTTTGACTGGGAGACGTATAAACGCGGCATCGGCGCCTATGATCTCGCATATCTGCTGGTTCATGGTACGAGTGGGCGGCGCCAATTTGAGAGCGGCCTGATGAACCAGTATTACGATGGACTGATTGCCGGTGGAATCAGCGACTATTCCCGTGACGAATTCGAATACGACTTCCAGCTTTCGATCATTTCGTGCGTCTTTTGTCCGCTGATCTGGAAGCGAGTGATTTCGATGAAATTCGCAATCGAAGCCTTCGTGGATTGGGGTTGCGAGGACTTCTTGAAATAGCCCGGGTATTCAATTGTCTGTCGATGTTCGACGCGCCCATCTTATCCTGTCGCCGAGCAAATTTGCGTCAGACTCGACCTGCCGCGATCCGGTTCAAATGACAGTTGGAGGAAAGAATAATGAGCACCGTTGATCTGGACAGAGCGATGACTTTCGTTCTTAACGCGAATGATCCCGTTCTTTCAGGTTTAGCCAAATATGCAACTGGCGATTGCAGTCGTGAGGAGGCAATCGAAGCTCTCAGGATCAATCAGAGAGAGGATGGTGGCTGGACCAGAACTGACAAGGATTTTCAGGGAGATTTGTCCATCATCACCGCAACATTTGTCACGCTGCAATGGTTGAACTGGATTGGAGATCGGAAAAGCTCTGTGCTACTGAACACGCTGGACTTTCTCCGAAGGACCCAGCGTGAAGATGGATGCTGGGATGAGCCAGAAGAGATTGTCAGTTTCAACCCACCTTTTTGGATGTTGCCAGGCCGCTACGGGAACCAGGTGTGGTTGACCTCTGCAATATGCTGCAAATTGAAGGAATTAGGCCAGGCACATCAAGTGGATTTTACAAAAGTACTGGAATTCGTCCGACGGGGATGGAACGGCGAGAGATTTCCAGACTACGCGCACACGCATTGGATGGCAATGCCTCTGTTTCGTCTACAAGGGTCCGGCAGTGGGACAGATGAGCAGATTATCAGAGGATGTAAGAAGAGGCTGTATGAGGCTGTGGAGAGAGACGAGGCAGATCCTGGAGACATAATCTCGATTGCCTACGCCAGCCTTCTTGCCGGTAATGTTGCGGAAGACCTCTTTGAATTGTCACTTGCCAGGGTGAAGAGCAATCAACAAAGTGATGGGGGCTGGATCACAAATCATGGAGAAAAACACCGAGCGAGTTTTACCGTGGAAGCCCTGTTTCTGTTCAAAAAGAGCGGTCTGATTTGAGTGCCAGACCTGGTAAAGGAAAGAATGAAGACGATCGTTCGCATCTCGGGGATTCTGATTACGCAGGATGGCCTCTTGCTTGTGAAGTGCGATGGCATCCAGGATTACCTCTTGCCCGGCGGAAAGCTCGAGGACGGTGAGTCGGATCTGGATTCGTTGCGGAGAGAACTGATGGAAGAGCTCAACATTACGACCACGGATCCTGAATTCTTCGGCGAATACGAGCGTCTGGCCTACCCTTCGAAAACCGGTGAGAGGTACAGGGTTAGAGTTCGAGCATACGTAGCAGGTTTTGAGGGAGAACCTGTTCCGGACCAGGACGAGGTGCTCGAGATCGCCTGGGCATCTATGGAGGATCTCGAATCAGGGAAATATCCACTGAATCCTATCTTGCGGAAGTACATCGTCCCCGAACTCAAGCAACAGCAACGGCTTTGATGCCGTTGAATGCCAATGATGTCGACTGCCATTCCAACTCATGATCTTCGAAGTAAATTGGCAAAGTGAAGACCTGTTGGACACACACAGCGATATCTGACAGTACCGTGTTACGCTGCGTCGCGGAGTTTATCCTGAGCCTGTCGAAGGGCCCCTTTGGCGTCCCGGATCCGCTCGACATGCTTCGTCAGCCCTTCGCTCCATCGACCCTTCGACAGGCTCAGGGAGCGGCTCAGGGCAGGGCTACGGGCCACAGGTTCGGGGAACACCGTATGGTTTACATCCTCCTCTATAGCAGAGGAAAAAACGTCAACTATTTTCCGCTTCTGGTAATAGCGCCGTGAATTCCGCTACGCAAAAAGGGTCAACGAGCAAGGCGACGTATAGAGGCTGATCAAGATGTCCGACGATGTGTGCGTTACCCTGGCAAAGACGGGGTTATGCGACTCCCATTTGGAAAAAGTCGAGCCAATCCGGAAGAAACCTGGTCGCCATCTCTTTCGGATCGCGTTAGATGGTTCTTCGTACATACTGAAAGTATTCGTAGATCCGGATGCGTCGAGGGAAGTCGGGGCCTATGCGATGCTCAAGGATCTTGGGATTCCGACCCTTCGCGTCATTTCGAGTACGAATGATGCACTTCTGCTTGAGGATCTTGACGTCAGCGAACATCTCAGGCTTGCCTGTGAGGAGGATATCGGGAATCCGGAAGTTGGCGTCGCGCTAGCAGCCTGGTATCAAGCACTCCACGGTGCAGACTGGAGGGGTTGGACTCGTCAGCACGGGCATTTATTCATGCGGCGTGAGATCGACGAAATTTCGCCCGCTTCGATCCTGGAAGTGGCCTCGAAGGTTGGCGGCCCATATAAGTCCAGGTGGGTCACGCTCGCCGACAATATCGACAGAATCAGGATCGCCGCGATAACTTCCGCTGAGACGCTAACTTACAATGACTTTCATTGGACCAATCTGGCATTGTCTCGGAACGTGAAGCCGATCAGCGCCGTGGTGTTTGACTATCATCTTCTGGGGATTGGATTGCGGTATTCGGATTACAGAAACGTTACGGGCTCTCTTGGCCCGGTTGCTGCGGATGCATTCCGGTCTGCATACGGCGAGACCGATCCCGGGGAGAAAGTCTTGGACGACGTAAGGGCTCCCCTGTATGCCCTCGTTGAAGCCTTCCGTCGGCCCAGATTTCCGTCCTGGGCGGAGGAAAGCCTCAAACTTGCAGAGAGTGGGGAAATCCACAACAGGGCTGAGCGTGTTATGGGAATGCTTTGAGATGAACTTTGGAAATCACGCGCTAGACAAGCGTTGAGGCGCACGACGCGTCGCCGGATGACCAGACACAGGCTGAACATGGACCGTACGCACTTCGACAAGATCATCTCTAAATACCTTGTCTTGAGCGAGGAGCAGGAGCAGCTGCGTCCCGGTGTCCACTTCCGCAGATTCCAAAACGAACTGGCTTCGACCATTTGCGGCGCATCCTATATCATTCCCTTTGTCTCGGACAGTGAATGTCTCGTGACCCGGCGGGCGAACGGGAAATGGGTCCTGCCGGGAGGCACCCTCGAACCCGGCGAGAATTGGGGCGAGGCCGGTCGTCGCGAACTGCTGGAAGAAACCGGGAGCATCCCGGGGAAACTTCATCCGATCGGGATGTATCACTGCGTTTCCCGAAACGACCGACCCAGGTTGCCCCATGTCCCACACCCGGTACATGTGCGAATCGTCTCCTGGGCGGATGTGGTTGGAAGACCCGAGGACAGACCCGATCCGGATCCGCATAGCAGGATTGTGGAAGTTCGGGCCGTCCATTTCAGACAGGCGGCAGAGCTGTTCGGCCCGGCGTCGGCGGACTTCGGGGAACTATACCAATTCGCTTATGATATGAAACGGACCCGGCGCTCGTGAAGGTCAAACTGGCGGCTCTCTCTACGGTCTTGAATCAGCTCTCGGTGTGCGCGCTGAGCTCCTCGCTTTGCAGAATTATTCCATAAACTGGGAGAATATTCCCCTCGTATCCGGAGCCGTCATCTGGGATTGGCGAGGCAGGAATAATGCCATTTATCCGGATATAAATTTGGGTCGTGCCGCTCTGAGAGCAGCCCGTACAGGCGTCTTTCCTCTCGGCGCACGTGGAGCCGGCCGATCGGCTAACGTTGTGGCACGGCCCGTTTGGGCTTTCGCCATGTCGCCCAGCCGTCCTTCGAGGTCACGGCGCTCGCGAATCGGGTCGACCATCCAAAAAACATTGGAAGGTCGGTCAGGATGGCCACAGATATCTCCGCGAGGCCGCGGCAATACTGGGATGATCACGCGAGCCGATTCAAGCATAAGAGCCTGGCCGATGCCTACGAACTTCGTCCACCATATCCGGAAGAGACGTATGAAATACTGAGGGTTCTGCTTGGCGAGTCTCCGGGCAGGGTTCTGGACGTCGGATGCGGTCCGGGGAAGATCGCGCGGTTGCTTGTGGAATACTCAGAAGGTGTGGATGCAATCGACTTTTCAGAGGAGATGATTCGGGTGGGAAAGTCACTGGTCAACGGTGGCCATCCACGCCTCACATGGATCCAGGGACGGGTCGAGGAGGCGGAATTGAACCCGCCCTACTCCATGGTGACAGCGGGCGCAAGTATTCACTGGATGGAGTGGAGGACAGTCTTTCCAAGATTCAAGAATGCGTTGTCGGATGGCGGGTGCGTCGTCATTGTCGAAGGAGATCGACCCATGGCCCCGCCCTGGCGAGAAGCTGAACTTGCGTTGATTCGCAAGTATTCGACGAACCCGCACTATGAGGATATCGACCTGATTCAGGAACTTCAGGACCGGGGCCACTTCCAGCCGTTGGACGACAAACTAACCAGGCCTGTTCGTTTCTCGCAATCGATTCGGGACTACGTCGGATCCTTTCATTCGCGTGAGAGCATGTCCGTCAAACACATGGGGGAGGACAATGCAGCGGCATTTGATGCCGAGCTATCGAGCATCCTCTTCGAGTACGCTGACGAAGGCGGGATTCTAAGCTTCGATCTGCAAACGCGGATTTCCTGGGGACGGCCGCTCGCGTAGGAAATGAACCCCATCGCATGACATCCGGTTCCTGTAGCGCGCCGCATGGGCCTTCGGCAACGCCCTCTGCATCTCTCCGACAGGCTTAGAGTAAAAGCTCAGGGCAAGGCTGAGGGTGCAGGCACCAAGGCCGAGTTCGGGGTTCTCAAACCGACGGGAAGTTATAGAAACTGGAATCACCACTACCGATTAACGTCTTAAGGCCACTGTGGAAAAACGAAGCCACCTGCAGGAAATACCATTTGTCATCCGCCCCCTGGCAGGTGAAGAAGCAACGGACTGCGAAGCCATCATGCGATCCCTTCCCGATTGGTTTGGCATTGAAGAGTCGATTGTGCAGTACTCTCAAGATATCAAGGCAATGGATTCATATGTTGTTGAAGTGAACAGGAAGGTCGTGGGCTTCATCACGATTCAGCAGCACAATCCGTATACGGCGGAAATTCACGTGATGGCCGTCAGGAAGGATTTTCACAGGAAGGGTATTGGGCGAAACCTGGTAAACCACGTGGAACAATCCCTTAATTCCCTGGGCGTGGAATATTTGGAAGTCAAAACGCTCGGCCCCTCCAGGCCGTCTGCACACTATGCGCAGACCCGCGCATTCTATGAGACCGCTGGTTTCCGGCCCATTGAGGAAACGAACCTATGGGGCGAGGAGAACCCCTGCCTGATCATGATCAAGCATTTGAGATGTGGGTGATCCGTTGCCTATAACAACCAGTTACCACTAAGCGCCTGCGGCACCCAGGCCTCCGGCAACTCATCGTCACCCTTCGCCGACCCTTCGACAAGCTCAGGGAGCGGCTCAGGGCGCAGGCTCAGCGGCCCAGCTCGGGGTTTTTGCAGGGGCTCGGGAACGTCAGCGGCAATATCGACGCCGAAAAAGGCTGAGGATTCGGCTCATTCCGTGTGCACAGTGTATCGTAACCAGGAATCCGAAACTCCTGATGGTCAAACAACCCCGCCGGGACGATAGGAGAAGCAATGACTACGTGTAATCCCTACCGATTTGCCATCGGCATCGCGCTCGCGACAGCGGTCATCCTCCTCTGGGTGAATGGCGCAGTCGGCATGATCGGATCCGAGAACAACGACGCAAACCTGATGTATTTCGGGGTACTCGCCGTCGGAATCATCGGTGCCGTCACCGCGCGCTTCCAGCCTCGGGGAATGGCACTCGCACTGTTCGCGACGGCGCTCGCCCAGGCGTTGGTCACCGCGGTCGCGCTAATTGGCAGGTTGGGGTACCCCGCGAGCGGGCCGCTTGAGATCCTCGGTCTGAACGGGTTCTTCATTGCTTTGTGGGTCGTTTCGTCCTGGTTATTCCGACGTGCAGCGCGGGAGCAACCCCTCGCGGACGCTGGCCCGGTGGGTTGACCCGCATGCCGGCAAAAGCTTTTTCGACGACGCTCGCCACGATTCCTCAGATCTGGTCTGGATTGTTGCATCTGTTCCCTAATGCGCGGTCAGGCGCAATATGATGAGAAGAACAATTCATGACTTCCGGTAGAGCCGAGGCCTCCCTCGGCACATTTGTCTGGTTCGGCTACGAACTGCCTCTTACCGAGCGCCTGAGTCTGATCAGGCAGAGTGGTTTCAGTCACACATTTTTGTGGATGGGTAGCCAGGAACCCATGGTGGAATCCGGTCGTGCGCACGAAATGCCGGGAATGGTTGCCGATGCCGGGCTTAAGGTGGATCACGCCCACGCAACATTCGAAACCGCGAATGCTTTCTGGTCTGACAAGCCCAGCGAACGCGATGCATTGGTTCATGAGAACCTTGAGTTGATTGAATACTGCAGTCGGCATATGATTTCGTCCATTGTGCTTCACGTAACCAGGGGACCAACACCGCCTCCGCCTCACGTGAAAGGACTGGAGATTTTTCAACGGTTGGGCGAGGAGGCAGCAAACGCTGGAATCAAATTGGCGCTTGAGAATACAAGGGCAACCACTCACCTGGACTTCATCTTAAATGAAGTACCCCTGGAGAGCCTGGGCTTGTGCTACGATAGCTCACACGACTATCTGCATTCCGGCACTCCCACCGCTGTACTTGGGAAGTGGGCGAAGCGTCTCATCACAACGCACTTTTCAGACACCGACGGACAGGTCGACGTTCACTGGTTGCCGATGAAAGGAATCGTAGATTGGGATGCAGTTTCGAAAGGATATCCCACATCGTACGATGGTCCAGTCATGATTGAGGCCGTGCCCCGGGATCGCGCTCAACCGCCGACTGAGTTTCTTGCCGATGCGTACCAGACTGCGGTCAAACTGAGGGAGAAACTCGTTGGCACGGCATGAGTGAAACAGCCAGCGAAAAAGATCCCGTGCCCGGCTTCGACACCCTTCGACTGCCCTTCGACCCTTCGACAAGCTCAGGGACCGCAGGCTCAGGGACCGCAAGCTCAGGGTTCAGGGTCAGCAGCCTGGTTCCGGGATCGCAGACCGGCACACCGCTACAACAAATGGACAGACCCTGACAGCACGATAGGCAACTCACAATGACTGATGATTCCTACAGTTTGGCAGCGAAGCACTACGACGCCGCGTACAGCGCCAAGGAAGACCTGGTTGACAGGGAATTCTATCTGGATCTGGCCAAGGAGTATGGCGGACCTGTACTCGAGCTTGGCTGCGGGACCGGTAGAATCACTTTGCCGCTTGCGCGGCAGGGTGTTGACGTCACGGGGATAGATGCATCTCGCGCGATGCTGGAGGTCCTGCGGGCAAAGCTCGCCGACGAATCTGCCGCCGTAAAACGCAGAGTACGAGTTGTAGAGGGAGATTTTAGGACCCTTTGTCTTGGCGATCAATATCCCCTGGTCGTGATCCCATTCAGACCCATGCAGCATATGTACACGATAGACGATCAACTGGCGGCCCTGAAAAACGCCCGGAGACACCTGGCGGATGGCGGGATCCTCGCGTTTGACGTATTCAATCCCCGTTTCGACAAGCTTGTGTCGGGCGCCGGCGAGGAACTTCTGGAGCTGGAGTGGCCGGCACGGGATGGGACGGATCGAGTGCTCCGGCGGTACTTTGTAAAGGACGGGTTCGACCCGGTCAATCTGGTTTTTTCCGGCACCTTCATTTTCCGGCTGTGCGAGGATGATCAGGTTCTATCCGAGGAAGCTGAGCCATTCAAGATGAGCGTCTACACCTATCCTCACCTCAAAGCGCTTTTCTACGCTGTCGGTCTTGAGAGCGTGATAGAATACGGATCGTTTGACCGAAAGCCGATAGGGCCGGATACGCCCGAGCTGATATTCCTCCTGAAGCGCCGGTAGTAGCTTTGTTCGACGACGGAGGGAGAATCCACTTCAGGCAACAGTTGGGGTGTCGTGAGCAGCGGGAAATTGAAAGCCGATAATCGGAAGTTGACGCAGCCACTCACCATTGAAGGTTTTCTTGCGTAGAACTAGGTTTCAAGTCAGAAAGCAATCAGAATAGTCCCGAATAGGTATATTTCCGATTGTTGTGGGTTGGTCTGGGCGCATCGTGAGAGTTGATAGAAATTTCGTTTATTGGAATTTCCACAGGTTTGGAGATGGACAGTTGAATGTTCGTGTAGAGTGCGATCAGGAATGGGGAATTCCCCAATCGGCGGGGACAAAGCAATGAAATTCACGAAGGGTACTGTCGGTGGATTGTTGGTAGTGATGGGAATTATTTTCGGAGGGATCGCTTTCGTTTATGCCCAGACCGCGGCGGATGCGGATTTTGATGACAACGGCCAAGTCGGATTTAGCGATTTTCTGTCGTTCGCAGGTAAATTTGGGACCAGTCGAGGCGATGACGGATACGAAGCGAAGTACGATCTGGATAGCGACGGACAGGTGGATTTTTCAGATTTTTTGGCGTTCGCCGGGTTTTTTGGTCAAAGTGCCGTTCCCAACGAGCCGCCAGTGTTGGAGCGGATTGGCGACCAGGGCGTACCAATGGGCGTTACGTTGACCATAACGCTTGTCGCTTCCGATCCGGACGACGATGACCTGTCCTTCCGTGTGAACGGGCATCCGGGGGCCTCGTCGCTGTCCGGGAACACCTTCCGCTGGACCCCATCGAGCGGCGAAGGCGACACGCACCGCATCACGTTCACGGTAGATGATGGGCGGCGTGGGACAGCCGCCGAGACCATTACCGTAAGGGTGGTAGCATTCCGGTTCAATTTGATCGGGCACCAGATCACGACCGAATTGCCCAGCTTTGTCAATGTTCTATTCCAAGTGCTCGACTCCGACAATAGGGGGGTGACATCTCTGACCGCCGGCCATTTCGAAGTGCGCGAGGACGATCAGGCGGTTTCGCCTGCCGAGTCGGCTTTGCGCGTTCAAAAGTGGAAGGCGACTCCCCGCACCTACCGGGTGAAGACGGTTCTGATGCTCGACACCAGCACGAGCGTAAAGCAACACCTGCAGCAGATCAAGCAAGCGGCGATCACTTTAGTGGAAAACATGACCGAGCATCAAGAGATCGCCCTTTACGAATTCTCTGAAACGCCGGTGCTCTTGCAGGATTTCACCAGCGAGGCCGGGGCTTTGATTAACGCGATACGGGAGATCCGTCTGGGCTTTTCCACCACCAATCTGTACGGTAGTGTAATTGCCGGAATGGAGCGGTGGACGGATATCTATACGACAGACGAAGTCCAAAAGGGGTTCCTGGTCATGCTGACCGATGGTAGCGACACACAGGGATCCCATACCCTCGCAGAAGCGCTTTCGGCGCGAGGGGATAGGAATATATACACAATCGGCTTGGGGGACGAGATTGACCCGGAGGTTCTGCGGCAGCTTGGCAATGCTGGGTTTTTCAAGCTCATCGATGTCAGCGAACTGGCCGGCCAGTTTAGCGAGATCCAGACCGAGATCGGATTGTTGGTGGACAGCTTTTACCAGTTAAATTACCTGAGTCCAAAGCGGGGAGACAGGAATCATACGCTGGCATTGAGCGTGAAGGGGAACCAGCTGAATTCCGCGATCAGGTGGGGCTTCAATAGCAGGAACTTTTGTTCGGTGCGGCAGGGCGTGTTCGTCAATTCATTCCCTTGTTCCGATTCCGATGGGCTACAGGAACTGAGGATTGCCCAAGGTGATACGGTGCGCCTTCGGGCCGTGACGTACCTCGGGACCGAGACTCCACAGTATATCTGGGAGTCGAGTGATAGCGAAATCGTCTCGATCGAGTCAGATTCGGTTGATGGTGCGATGGCGTGGGCGATTGCAGTCGGGGACAGCGGCCAGACAGCGACTCTGCGGGTGTTCGACCGGGCAAACGGGTTGGAAAAGGCGGTTACAGGCAGAAGTATTGGGTATGGGCGCCGTAACCCTCCCGGGAGGCGCATCGCTGAAGATGGTGTGGATTGCGCCGGGGGCGTTTCAAATGGGGTCCCCTCCGTCCGAGGTGCATCGTGAATCGGACGAGGGTCCGGTGCATGAGGTACGCATCCACCAGGGATTTTACATAGGGAAGTACGAGGTGACGCAGGCGCAGTGGGAGGCCGTAATGGCAAGCAACCCGTCACACTTCAAGGGGTGCCCGGATTGCCCCGTAGAGCAGGTCTCGTGGAACGATGCGCAAGTATTTATCAGTAAGCTCAACGAGATGGAGGGATCGAAACGGTACCGATTGCCGAGCGAGTCGGAGTGGGAATATGCGGCGCGTGCGGGCACGACGACGAGGTACAGCTGGGGGGATGACATCGGGAACAACCGGGCTAACTGCGATGGCTGTGGAAGCCAGTGGGACGGGTTGCTTGCCAGTACGGCTCCAGTGGGTTCCTTCAATGCAAACGCCTGGGGCCTTCATGATATGCACGGCAACGTATCTGAATGGGTGCAGGACTGCTGGACCACCAGTTACCTGGGCGCGCCGCCGGACGGCACCGCCTGGGTGAGCGGCGATTGCTCGCGTCACATTTTGCGCGGCGGCGCGTGGAGCGGTAAGCCCTGGATCCTTCGTTCCGCGATCCGTGGCAGGGGCACCGTTGAGAGGCGGTACTACACCATCGGTTTCCGTATTGTCCAGACGCTAACTCCTTGAATCTATGCTTCGTTACGTCATGGGAATCCACTTCACCGGGTCCTTCCTGACCGACTCCCCCATCACTCCACCGCCATCCTCCATCCGTGGGGATAGGTTTCGTTTACGCCAGCTCACACTGTAGGCCTGGCTATACAATCCCATCACCACACGGCATAAGGATCTTCCCCTGCCACCCTCATCAACTCACATCACTGTCTTTGGAGTCCAATTCTAAACCCTTGGATTTGTCGATTATGAGATCGTCGATGTTTGCAGTTCTCACCTGAATGAAGGGAACACATCTGCAATAAGCATTGGGTAAACGCTTGATGACGATACATCAGTTCGGAAACGCAGTACGCGACGCCCTGCGGAGGCATCTCGAGCCGGGAAATGTCACCTTCATCGGTTCATTCGCCACAGGGAAAGTCGATAATTACAGCGACGTCGACCTCGAAGTCAATGTCCAGGTTGAACTCACGCAGGGATTCTTCGATTCTTTAGCAGAGTGTCTGAACGGACATTTCGGCCCACTTTCCGTCCGGTATGATCCACAGCAGAAAAACGACCGGATGGCACAGAACGTACGGATCAATTTTCATGACTATCCCGTCTCTTGGAGGATAGAACTCGATATCAGGTCAGACCGGGACGCCCTTCAGAAATGGCCTTCACCGTTTCCGGACTGGTCTGTCGCCACGTCCGCGTTCTGGAATATCGTCTGGGCGGTGAAGCGATCCAGGCGGGGCGAAAGGGATGCGCACCACTACATGACCAGCGCCTGCCAGAAACTGGGTCGACCAGGGCTGGCGTATTCGGATGAGAATGTGGAGACCTTGCTTTCGGAATTGTGTCGATTTGCGGACGTCGACGAGGTCTTGGTATCGAAACTCCGCAGCGAAATCAGGCGCTGAGGCTCTATAGATGTGTTCTATGTTGGACGACCTTTCGGATTTCCAAGTCACTGCTGCGATCGAGCAGAACAACATCGATCTGTTCCTCTTTGCCGCCGCCGTGGGCCGAAAAACCATCTTGAGGGAGGAAGACTTCACCGCGGTCATCGGCAAGCCGTGGTGGCCGAACTACCTCGTCGAGCCTCGCTTCCGCGACGAAACTCTCGAGAGCCGCATACACCGTATTCGTGAGGAAATTGAGCAGAGGAAGCTTCCGCCGCTCCTGAAGTTCGGTCCGAAAGCAGAGCCGAAGAATCTGAGAGCGCATCTGTTGAGCAACGGATTCGTGGCGATGGATCACAATCCTCCATGGATGGCGATAAGATTGGACACGATGAAAGGGGGACATCCGGTCCCGGACGACCTCAGAATCGAGCGGGTGAGTGATGACCGGGCACTACGTGAATGGCTGTCATTCTTCACGTTATTCGAATTCCAGATGTTCAGGGTTCTCATCCAGTCGCCCATGGTTAAGCTTTATGTGGGGAGAATTGACGGTGAGCCGGTTGGAGTTTCGATGATGTTTCTGTCATCGGGCGATGCCGGGCTGTATCAGGTGGAAGTTTCGCCGGAGCACCGAAGGCAGGGAATCGGAACCACGATGACGCTGGCTCCGATGGAGGACGCTCGTCAACTGGGGTACAGGATTGCCGTACGACAGGCCTCGACGATGGGTGAACCAGTCTACCGGAGAATCGGATTCAAGTCGTACTTCAAGTACAACTACCTTCATCCAAAGGGATGTACTTTTGCCGACTTCATGGCTGCGTGAAAAACGACCTGCGGGGAAATTCATCAAGAATGGGCTTGACGCCCACGCTTGAAACGGACCACCAAACCGGGGTGACACCAAAATGAAAATCATACTCAATAGTGTATTTGTGAAGGACCAGGACAAAGCCCTGAAGTTCTATACTGAAACGCTTGGTTTTGTGAAAAAGCATGATGTTCCCGTCGGGGAGTTCAAATGGCTCACCGTCGTTTCACCCGAAGACCAGGACGGGACTGAGCTTTTGCTCGAGCCGAACGAGAATCCGGTAGCGAAGGCATACCAGAAAGGAATATTCGAACAGGGTATCGCCGCGACGGCTTTTGGCGTTGACGATATTCATGCGGAGTTTGAGCGACTGAAGGCGCGCGGGGTAACATTTACGATGGAGCCGACGGAGTGGGAAGACGTTATCCTGGCGGTCTTTGATGATACGTGCGGCAATCTCATCCAGATGATGCAACAGTAGAGTCCAACTCCGCACAGCCCTTTCCGATGTCGCACAGATCCAATTTGGCAGTTTCCAAGCTCATTGCACAGCTTCGGAATTTTGTTTTTCGCCGGTACGTCGCTTTGGAGAAAGGGGAAAACTGTGGAGACCCCTATTCAGTACGGCACCAGGTTTCTCGTCGAGATCGGGACAAAACCAAAGCCAGGGCTGGTTCGATGGACGACATGGGGCAATAACGACATTCAACAGTCATATTTGCTTTCCACATCCGATGGATCTATTCTGGTTGATCCGATACAGCCCATCGGTAGACAGGCTCTGAATGCCCTGAAGGAATATGCTGATGGTCGATTTCAAGCTGTCGTCTGCACGAGTCCAAACCACGAACGAGATGTAGAGTGGTTCTGCAAACGGTTCAGGATACCTGTATACGGTCCGGAGTTGGACCCTGCCAGGTCACGCATCAGACTGAAGTCAGATGAACTATATCGAGATGGCGATTTACTTCCCGGGAACATTCGCGCGATCTGGTGAGGAGATAAACGAGGTGAGATGTGGCTATTGTGGAGGGCTTCCAGGACATCCCGGGTCCTGATTTGCGCGGATACGATATATGGACAATCCCGGAGGGGAGGGTTCGATGGTGCGACCGTATCGTACTGGATTCAGGAAGGCGGGATCCGGTTGCAGATGAATGGCGAAGTCAGTACCAGCGAAATGAGACGCAGGTATGTACGCCTTGAAAATTATGACTTTGAGATTGTCCTGAACGGTCACAACCTGCGTCCTATCGAGAATGCGAAATCCGCACTTGAAAGAGCGCTGACACAGGGCAAATATGAGACGCATCCGAAAGGCGCGTTCAGTGTTATCGCGGCAGATTTATCGGAGGAATGATTGCGGGATAGAAGGCAATACCCCTCGGTGCATATAATAGTGAGACTATTTCCTTTTTTGAAAATAGGGAACAATGAAGATGGCGAAGCAACGCCGAACGTTGACGGATGCATCAGTACCGACACTTAGCAGCCCGTTGAAAAAGTCCATCCGGGCTGCGTCCGGCCCTTGTGGCCGAATTACTGCGTTGCACTCCCTCCCCGAATCCCCCGATTCGACGCGGTCGCGCGCCTTGTCTTTGGCCACAATGACTCGGCCTCGCCTGCAGAGCGACTTTTTCAACGGACTGTTAGGAGCTTGTCGAAGGGGCTTCAATGAGGCCGCGGGTCTATATTCGCGGAATTGGAAACCCGCAGTTGGGGTTATCCAAGCTCGATCAAAATGAGCGTGCCAAGCGTGATCAAGCTTGTAATCTGGATTCCTAAAAGCCATCGAATCCAGGACAAAATATTACGTTGGCCTTGCTCGTCATCGGTCGTGCTGCAGGCTGTTCAATCGTGCATCCATCGGCTCAACAATCCCCTCGATCCGCGACGAGCGGGCGTCAAATTCGGCCAGTTTGTCTTGCGGTGTCGGAGCCTGCAATGTGAGATCTCCTTTTGGCTCGAGGGTCTGGGAATCGCATTATATCGTCTATTGGTAGATATACGACAGCAAAAGGGCGTTGGCCGAAGGGCAGGGTTGAGCATCACACTGTGCGCCATCGCGAGATCGGCACAGCAAGGCGCGGACACGTGTGGATTGCCTGCCACGGAACTGCAAACACGCGGCAGGTTTGCGTCTCGCGCATTTCGGTCACCGCTCGAATCACGCTGTGCCCCATCTCTACATTAGTTTTGGATTGGTCCTTTTTTATGATGAAAGCACGAGTCGAGCTGCCGTTCTAGTCCGAACAGCCCGAAAAGTTCATCACTGTTCAACTGGGCGGACAGATCCATCGACACATCGTCGATGAGTTGGTTAAACAGTTCCCGTTTGTTCTCCAGAATATCGTCAATACGCTCCTCAATGGTTCCGATGCAGGAATACTTGATGACGTTGACTTTGACCGTCTGGCCGATGCGGTGGCTTCGGTCTTCGGCTTGACTTTCCACGGCCGGGTTCCACCAACGGTCCAGGTGAATCACGTAGGACGCCTCCTGCAGGTTCAATCCCAGACCGCCCGCCCGCAGCGACAGTACCAACACTTTGTGTTCGCTGCAGGTTTTGAATCGTTCGATGATTTCGGCTCGCTCCTGCTGAGGCAAGTCTCCGGTGATGGTAAGCGGAATGAAATCCCGCAAATGGTTGGCCACGGCCCCCACGCCGGATGTTTCGCTGACGTACTGCGAAAAGATTAGCGTCTTGTGTCCCTGTGCTACCAGTTGGTCCACGCGGTCCTTGATGTCTGCTAATTTGCTGGATTCACCGGTCTTTGGGTCGGCATTGCAGATTTGCTTCAAGCGAGTGATGAGCTCAAGCACGTGCCGCACGTTGACTTCCGCGCCAAGAGACTTGAGGTAGACGATGCCCTCCTGTTCGGCCTTATCGTAGCTCTCGCGTTGGCGGGAGCCCAACTCGATGTCTACCTTCGTGACCTGCTTGACAGGCAGGTCTTTCAAGACCTCCGCTTTTTTGCGTCGAACCTGCAACTCACGGTGACGCCTCTGCAATTCCACACCTGGACGGTACCGCTTTGTCACTCCAGTGCGGTCATAATCAACGAACTCCAGTATCGAGGCCAGCTCCTCTTCGCGATTTTCCATAGGGGTGCCGGTCAGAGCCCAGGAGCGATTTCTTTTCAACCCCTTCAGGGCATCGCTCGTATCGTTGCGGTTCTTGATCCTCTGAGCCTCGTCCGCTACGACCACATCCCAGTTTTTGCGACCCACCAGAGATTGGGTGCTGAAGTCGGACCTCAGAGTATCGTAACTCACGAGTGTTATTTCTTTCTCGGCATGCCACTGCCAACTGCGGTCCGATACCGAACCACGGATGATGATGGCGGAAAGCTCAGGCGCCCACTTTTCGATTTCGCGCCGCCACTGGTTCAGCACGCTTGCAGGAGCCGTGATCAAGCACGATTTGATTTCGCGACGTGCCCGGAGAATCCGTAAGGCTGTGATCGCCTGTACGGTTTTACCCAGGCCCATGTCGTCGGCTAACAGCAGCCGGCGGTTTTCCAGCAAAGCCCGGACACCCTGCTGCTGGAAGGGCATCAAGTCACCGGCCCAATGCAGCGGGATCGTTCGCGAAGGTTCCGGCGGATTGGCCAGAACGGTCCACAAACGTTCGGCCAGAGTTACGTCGGGTCGTGGGCCTGAACTTGCCTTATGGATATTCTCACGAATTGCCGAGTAATCACTGGCTGGATATCCAAGGAGTTCGGGCAATGAAGATAAGCTCACTACAACGGCCAAACCCGAAAGGTCGGTGACAGCGTGAATCCGATCGTCGCCAAAGGCCACGTCCAATCCTGCAGTCGCCCGTTCGAAAGGTTCAGCGGGATTGCCCCGGTCCAGTATCTTTACGAGAAGTTGGCTCGCTTCGGTATCCGGATTGGGTTTTTCAGTAACCCAAAGCAATTCATAGCCTTCGTTATAAGGGTCGTCCGATTCGCCATTGGGCCGAACACCGGATGTTGCGATACGGCAAAAGGGTACTTGTACCTTTATTTCTTCGTTGATCGATCCATGAGGTACTTCATCGGCCCGAGCGAGTATCAACGTTGGCACCGAAGTGATAGCTCTGAGTAGTGATTTTACCAGCGATAGCAAGAAACCCGGGTTGACGATTGCCAGTTGTCCGCCAGACCCCGAGCAAATCGTCCGGGTGAAGCAGAAGTCCAGTGGTTCACCCTGTGCGGACGTCTGGAATAGCGCCGCCCGTATGCCTTTACCGCCCTTTTCTTCGACGAACCGCAGCCAGGCCACCGCGCCGGATCCCGTATTCACCGATTTAAGTTCATTAAAAAGTTCCGGCAATTCAGTATACCCCAGGAAGGAGAAATGGTCGCCTTCTAATCAGTGTCGTCCCGGGACTCTCGTTCGAGGTCGGCGTTCTCTGCATAGGGGTGTCGGAACTCCTCGCCCTCGGTGTTGGGTTGGTAATCGGGATAGCGCCGCATCAAATCCCATTCGTTGATGGCGGCGCGGACCTTGTAGCGCATCCGGTTCTGATACCCGGCGCCGCCGGCCCTTATTGGCACCGGGGGAGCATCCCAGCCGTAGGCGTCGGCGTAGAGTCTCCGTAGATTCTCCATGGTCAGTTGAACGTCCGCGTCTGTTGGTTGATTCAACGGCGAACATCCTCGTATGAGCAATCTCATACCGGTATCGGCGTCTACCTTCAAACTTTCGTAACGATCCGTACTATCCAACTTTGGTACCACGTAGTCGCGGTCTTTTTTTCCATCCGTGATGATTGCGGAAGCAAAATCGTTGGTGACGGAACCCACGGTTCTCAGCCCGGGATAGGACCCGCTGGCGGCCTGTCCCAGCCAGCGAGCCAGCTCGGCGTAAGACCTTCCCCGCTGCAGGAGAGAGTACGAACCGACGAGTTCGATCTCGTCCAGCAGCACCACCCAGCCCTTGTAACCAGCAGCCTTGATCAGCTGGACGGCGAAACGGAGACGCTGGGGCGGCAGGTCGGCGGCCCTGGGCGCTCGGAAGGTGTAACTCTGCTTTTGCCCTATCTGCCTGAGGCCATTCTTGACCCGGGAAATGTAAATTCTGTCACCCGCCCAGAAGTTCTCTATCTCGTTGTTCAGCTCGAGGTCGCCCGCCCGTTCGTGAACGAGCAGACTGGCGGGGAACATCTGGCTCAGCCCGTTAGAGCCGGAGTCGTTTGCCCACTTAAAGAAACCGGCGTATTTTTGTGAATCGGGCTTCAACGCCTGTCCCAGTTCCTCCATCAACCGGCCGGTGCGGTCGGGCATCTGGGCGTTATCCACGGCCGACTTGAATACCTTGCCCAAGTCGTATAGCGGCGTCTCCTTGCTGATGGTCACCTTGCTACAGACGAAACCCCGGGAAAGGGCCTGATCTTCCAGGTGAGTAAGCAGGTGAGACTTCCCGGAGCCGAAATCGCCGGAGACCAGCATCCCGAAAGTGCCGGACGAAAGGTCGACGCCTTCTGTAGCCCTGTTCAACATGTCTTCGAACTGATCTTCAGCCTCAGGCTGGTTGCAGCCCAATATCTTCACTGCGTCCCTGTTGGGTACGCCGTTTCGGAGAGCCTCCAGGGCTCGCCTGGAGGCGAATTTGTGTTTATCGGCGCAAACTGCCACTGCCTTCCACCTTCCTATGTCAGCCTCACCAGGGATGCGACCGGATTGACCCTGTTCCTATCGCGAACATCGTCCATCACGCGGGTGCGCAGGGCCTCATATATCCCGTAGCCTCGGGACCTGCGATCGCCACTGTCGTCGAGGAAGTCGTTGTTGGTTACGACCACCAGTACCGTGCTCGTCAACCGGTCAACGCCGTCGATAAATTCCCGCAGTAACTCGTAGTGTTCCATCGCCATGGCTCTGGTGTAGTAGCGCAGATCGTCCTTCGGATTTCTAGCCACCGTTACGCGTGCGTTGTCAAACAATACTACAGTTCCGGAGTGCCCCACATGATGAATCCAGTAGAGGGCCGATTCGATGAAGTATCTGGCCGTGTTACGATTGATACTGGTGTAGATGGAAAAGGGCCGGACGCCACTAATTCGCGTGTTCTCACCCGTCAGCCACTCCAGGAGCGGCTCGCCAGTATACCCGCCACGGCTGTATTCTTCCATGCAAAGATGGCTCATACACATCCGGAAATCTCTCGCCATCTTTGTGTTCTTGAAGACAGTGTTCTGTATCGTCAGCCTCAGGTTTCCGAGCACGAACTCCGATTCGAGACCGTTGACTGTCGCGATGGCGTCGAAGACGTTGCCGTCTACGCCGGGGCGGATTCCACCAATCTGGTAGCCCTGCTCGGCGGCCATCCCCAAAATCATGCGGCGAGCCAATAGCCGCCAATCGACTTGCCTGGCGATCATAAAAAAGAAGTCCTGCGGCATATGGGCACGCATTGTACCCGCGTTCAGTTTAATGAAAAGATAGTCCAACTCATGGCAATGGGCCTCCATTTTTTCGTACATACCAGCCCTGGACCCCTCGTCTGATGGCACTGCGAATTTGATCGACGCGCCGCCACCACGGACGAAAGACGAAAGGTACTCTTCGTTAATAACCTGCAGCCAGTCCTTAAGAGAGATGGAGATTGTGTTGTGCATCAGTCATCCCTTGTAAATCGAATGCCGTAGTACTTGATGTCCTGGCCGTGCGGCCCGACAAAGGTGAAGACGTTTCTGGCGCCCCGGGTTCCCGTGGATGCGTGGAAGAATATACTGGCGCCTGACGTCGTCTTAGAGACTCCGCTTGTTTCCAACTGGTAAAGATCACGGGCAAAGTCAATTTGAGCATAATCTCGTCCACTGCCCGGCAGAGACGTGAACAACCTGTAGATTCTGGCCAAAAGTACCACGCGCCCGGAGCCGCCCGTCATGAGTCCGTCCGAAGAATCTTCATTCACAAGCTCCGAGTACACTTTGTACAGGGCCTCCAGAAAGCGTTTAGCCGAGAAGCGGCTGCGCTTCCTCTGATTCGCGATCAGCAGATCGACCAGGTAGGACGGCTTAATGGTCGAGATCTTCTTGTTGTCGATTCGGACCGCCTCATCCTCGGTTAAAATTCGCAAGGTGGACGGGTGTGAGATCAACTGCTTGTCCCGTTCATGGATTTCCAGGCCCATTTCCGAGGCGGCACGACGCAGTTCCTCAGTATAGCCACCCTTGAGGTATTCTTCCACTTCTTCATCTCCATAGGGCCAGGATTGGACAGCGTCTGCCACCACCTGCGTCAGGTTCTCCAGGGCGTCGTTAAATCCGCCTCGGGACTTCTTGATTACAGCGATGTTACCCTCTTTGGCCGCCTTTTGCAGACGTCTGGACAACTTCACCAGGTTGGTAGCGGATTGGAGGGCTGATTTCGCTGCATTTTCGGAGTTGTCAAATGCTTGTTCGATACTGTCCATATCGTGTTTCCTGGGTTTGAAAGACCTGCCGAACCAGCGACATGATCAATCGGTGGCGTAAACACAGCCATGACCGGAACATCTCACTGTTCCTCGTCATCAAAATAGCCAATTTAGCCCTGTGGTGGCGTGGTTAATTCAGCATAAAGCATTATGTGCGAATTGTCAAGCATGTCGTTCGCAAAGTCAGGAAGGCGACGGGAACTCACGGTAAGAGAGTACTCGTACGATGTCCGGTTTTCCAGGTCATAGCCCCAACCGTCCTCATCCGCAGAGCGCATGGGTTCGTCCTTGCACGCGTCCGTCGCATGCAGTGCAAACTCCGGGTAATACCATTGAGGCTCGACGACCACGGAATGAACGCCGGGCGTCGCCGTGGGTTCAGGTGTCGCCGGACGGGTCAGGGCCAGGATGAAATTGATGTAGTTGCTTCCGGACGACGCGATGTCGGAGGCTGCGAAGTTGACCGTCTGAACCGCCGTTTGCACCCATACCGTCGGGTCGTTGGCGGGAGACGGTTCGATTCAACTGCAAAGTGAAAATGGAAAATATGGAAGTGAATGACGCACGATAAGGAGACAAAATGGAACCGGGAGGCACGATTCCTATTTCTCGTACCTATGAGCGGTTCCTGGACCAGGATACCCGTGATATGTGGTATTGCGGTACCGATGAGCTACAGGACTGCTGGTTCTTTCATCTGTCTGTGGAGGCGTCCGATGAAGAAATCTGGCGTCATGGCGAAGCCGGTGAGGACGGATCTTTGTTCGATCGTTTCGATTTTTTCTTGGCCGATTTCCGGGCGCTTCCAAAGCTTGTCGCCAACTATGACGACAAGATCGACTTGCTTTTGGAGGCAATGGAATCACACAGAAAGAGTAAACTGTCCCTTGACAGAGCGGATTTCGCTGCGGGCCGTTGGTGCTCTGGTATTCGGCAACCGCTCGCCGCGCTTCAACACCCTTCGCCGACCCTTCGACAGGCTCAGGGGGCGGCTCAGGTCAGGCCTTAGGGGCAACTGGCTCAGGGTTCAGGCTCAGCGGCCGAGCTCGAGGTTCTCAGATCGGCAAACATTACGTGGCAATGCCATTCGCGTTCACCAACAGAAAAGCGCAGCCGTCCTGGCCGCGCCTTGATTTTCTTCCGATGATGCCTGTGGACGGATTGCGGGTCTAGTCAATCCGACCGTGCCTGCGAAGCACGGTGTCCAGATTCGCGACACCGGTTCCTTTCCTGGGTCCCTCGAACTTCACTCCCGCCTTCAGGAGCAGGTCGATCACAGCCGAATGGTCGGCCCCCGGGTTCGGCGAATTGATCGCGAAATGCAGGGCCGTTCCCATCGCGGTTCCTCCGAACTCGTTCCTCAATTCGAGCGAGGGACCGTGACCGAGGATCATGGCCATGGTGTCGATATGACCTTGGAAGCTGCCCACATCAGGCCTGTCATCTTCCACGTGCCCTGTCCGTCCACGTCGGCGCCCTTTGCCAGAAGGTATTCGGCGGTATCCGTCCGTCCGAACCGACAGGCATCTTCAAACGAGGCTGCCTGCTCCGCCTCAGATACGCCGCGTTCTTCAACGAATTCCCTCGTCAGCTCCAGCCTGCCCAGACCGGCGGCCATCGCGACGGTCTTAACCTCTGCGCCGAGACGCACCAGGGCGGCTTCCGATTCGGGATATCCGAACTTGAGGGCCAGGCGTACCGGCGCGCCGTCCCCGTTGACCCCGTCCACTTTGGAACCCGCCTTGACGAATATCTCGATCAGTTCGGTCGCGACGCCGCGATAGTGTGGATGAACGCTCGTCACCAGCGCCAACATGGGCGTGTCTCCCGATTCACCCGGCCCGCACAGGGCATCCACCTCGGCGCCGGCGTCCAGCAGCAGCCGCGCGATCTCCGGCGCATTGGCGGGAGACCGCTGGCGAAAGTCCTCCACGCCGTTGGCGGCGAGGTAATATAGCAGCGTCGCCCGATGTTCACGATTGGAGCGGGCATGCGCCAACGCCGGATTCCGGCGCAGCAGCGACTCGAGTTGCGGGAGATCCCCGTCAGCCACGGCATCGGCCGTGACCTCGAACTCAGCCCCATCGGGAGTCTCGCGCGAGGCAAGGTCGACGTGGACGGCAAACGCGTTCCAACTCTCGAAACTGTGGGCCCGCGCAATGAGAAATTGCGCGTCGGCAAGCCCGAATTCCCGGCCACCCTTTCCCGCCTTCTCCTTCATTTCACGTGCGCCTTTTTCAACTTCGCCGATGGCGCGCTGATAGCTGCCCTGTATAAAATCCGTCAGGTCGGGTCCGGAGATACGGACAATCTTCTCAAGCCAATCGTTGCAGAACTCCTTTAGCGCGCTGGTATTTTCGGACTGCGCCGAGTTGACAAGATCCTCGGAGCGTTTCACATATTGTGCAAGGTCGGGACGGGAAGGCATTGGAAGTGTATCCATTGGTAGTTTCTCTCGATAATTGGGGGTCCTTGTACGAAGTCGGCGACTGTAATCTCTGTTCTATGGGCTATGCTTACCGGTGGCAATTTTTCGATAGCGGTGGCAATATAGCTCAGTCGTTTTTTGCCAAAACATCAAAACTTGCGATCGGCAGCTACGTGCCAGTATTCAGCCGACACCGGTTAGCGACACGGTCCGACGACTTCAATGGGAGATGAAAACACCAGGACGCGGGCGGAGGTTGTTTCTCCGCGTTATAAGGTCCAGCATCACCATCGTATTGCAATTCTTCCCTCGGGCGGCCGGTGGCGGAGAGGTGGGTTTGTTCGCGGCAGAATTCGCGCCGCTCACCATCAGCCTCGAACGCCAGAACCCGGCGTCCCTGGTTGTTCCGCATAAACCCTCGGAACAACAGGTCACCCGCTGCGCGGGTTGAGGTTGGTTCTCCGCGCTGATCCGAACAGCAATATCACGGTACGAGAAAGCACATAACTTTGTTTACAGGAGCGGTTCACCCCTCACGTGAACAGTCCGGGTGTTGGGGGTTTTTCCGTGTCATTCCGTACATCTCCGTAGGTAGGTAGTTCCCGCAGCGGTCGCAGGGCAACCAATTTCCATTTGTGCCCCTGACGAGATTCACGGAAAAACCGGCTCCGCGCCGAGCGGCCTGCCTGCGCCGAGTCGTGCTCGGCAGGCAGGCGCGGTTCTTTTTGGTCCTTTTTCTTACGCGAATAAGAAAAAGGACAAGGGAATAGGGGACGTCGGGGGGAGGTGGAACTTCAACCTAATGCTTAGCAGGCCCGGGCGCTGCGACGGAGCGAAACCGGTCTGGTATCAAGCTATACAATCCCGGTCCCTGTTTCAAGTTCTATACCATGTCCGCTACAGGACAGTCCAAACAATGCCCGCAGGACCCCATATTTTGCACATCTGCCCGTTGTAAGTCCGTTTCCGCAATTGGAATTACGAAGAATAGTGGTTTTGAAGCGATTTTGTTATATTGGAAGAGCGGAAAACAAGGACACAACTTCCCCAACGACGACATTGCGAGGTGTACCCGCCGTCTTATGAAAAGAGAAGATTATTTTCGATGGGCCGAACGTGCCGCAAGGTGGGGCGCGGACTATCTGTCTACGTTGGAGGAGCGGCCGGTCCGGGCGCAGACCCGACCCGGCGAGATCGCCGCGATGCTGCCCGCGGCGCCGCCTGAAGCGCCGGTGGACATGGAGACGATCTTCGCCGACTTCGAGCGCATCGTGCCGGACGGCATGACCCACTGGCAACACCGGCGCTTTTTCGCCTACTTCCCCGCCAGCGCCGCACCGGTTTCGATGGTCGCCGAGAACCTGACGGCAGTCATGGCGGCCCAATGCATGCTCTGGCAGACCTCGCCCGCGGCGACGGAGATCGAGACGCGCATGGTCGACTGGATGCGCCAGGCGCTCGGACTGCCGGAAGGGTTCCAGGGGGTGATCCAGGACACGGCAACGACGGCGAATCTCTGCGCCGTTCTGACAATGCGGGAGCACGCGCTCGGCTGGCGAGGAACCGATTCCGGAATGGCGGGGGAGCAACAACTCAGGATCTACGCCTCGCTGGAGACCCACTCGTCCATCGACAAGGCGGTACGGATCGCCGGGATCGGCCAGCGGAATCTCGTCAAGGTCCCGACCGACGGTTCAGGCGCGCTCGACCCGGAGGCGCTTCGCGTAGCGATCGATGATGATCGCGCGGCGGGATTCCTCCCGGCCGGCGTGGTACTGTGTGTCGGGGGCACGTCGATCGGCGCATCAGACCGGTTGCACGAGGCCATCGAAGTCGCGCGAGCGTATGATCTCTACGTCCACGTCGACGCGGCGTGGGCCGGTTCCGCGATGATCTGCCCCGAGCTACGGGGGGTGTGGACGGGGATCGAGAACGCAGACAGCATCGTTTTCAATCCCCACAAGTGGCTCGGCGCTCAGTTCGACTGCTCGATCCAGTTTCTCGCGGACCCGGAACCGCAGGTCCGCACCCTGGGCATTCGGCCGGACTATCTCCAGACACTCGGCCAGTCCGAGATTACCAACTATAGCGAGTGGACGATCCCCCTGGGGCGCAGGTTCCGGGCCCTCAAGCTCTGGTTTCTGCTCCGCGCTCACGGTCTCGAAGACCTCCGCCAACGCATCCGGGACCATATCTCGTGGGCCGAGGAGGCGGCCGCCGCAATCGCATCGCTGGACGGATTCCGCCTGACGACGGAGTGTCGACTGTCGCTCTTCACCTTCCAGTACGCCCCCGTCGGCGAAAGTGCCAGCGAAGCCACCGAACGTCTGCTCCGTTCGGTGAACGACGATGGCCGGATCTACCTGACGCATACGATCCACGAGGGGCAGTTCGTCATCCGCTTCCAGGTCGGGCAGTTCGACTGTCGTAGGGAGGACGTGCTCCTGGCGGTCGACGTGTTGCGCGAGTTGGCCTCCGACGTCCATCCCGATCCTCAGAACTGACGTCAATCGAAGAAAATCTACACCTCAGAGGAGGAGAAAAATAGTCATGGAACGCGCTTACCCCATCCTCCGGATTGACGATTATGAAGTGGCAAAGAGCTATTATATCGGGTTTTTGGGGTTCAAAATCGACTTTGAGTGGCGTCACGCTGTGGATTTCCCCGTCTATATGGGCGTTACGCGAGGCGGCCTTGCACTTCATCTATCGGAGCATCTCGGCGAACCGGCAGGCCGCCCTGGCGCAGCCCTGCTCCAAGTCGAAAACGTCCTCGATATCTTCGAAGAGCTAAAGGGTAAAAAGAGCGACATGACGGAAGAGCCCATAGACCAGGCATGGGGCTTTACGGAGCTAAGGCTTATGGATCCATTTGAGAATAAGCTGACCTTCACGAGCCCTACCCCCAAGTAGGCTTGACTGCCATCCGCAGTTAGCATCGGATATCATCAGATGCGATTCGATATTGAGCCATTGGAACAATCTGTTGCTGAGAGAATCGCTACCTGGCACTACGACGGCGAATACGCCTTTTATGATCCTGAAGCGGATCCCGAAGATCTGGCGGAGCTTCTCGATCCCGCGCTCCGGGGTGACTCCATGTTCGCTGTTCGGGATAGCGCAGGCGAATTGGTGGGGTTCTTTGCGTTCCAGAACACGGACGCCGTGGTGGATTTCGGTCTGGGACTTCGTCCCGACCTGACGGGGAAGGGTTTAGGGGCGGCGTTTGTTCGCGCAGGCCTGGATTTCGCGCAATCTCGATTCTCTCCCAAAGCCATCCAGCTTCGGGTTGCGGCTTTCAACAAACGGGCAATCAAGGTATATCAACGAGTTGGTTTCAAAGAAGTCGAACACTACATGAATCGGACAAACGGAGGCGAGTTCGAATTTGTACGAATGGAATTGAAGGATGAGCTGAACCGGTAGGTTTCTGTATCTTCCAGCGTATAACACCGCCGCAATGCGCTGTGCCGCACGCGCGGCGTGGCTCCCGGGCTATTCTATAGGAGCACCCATGCAAACCGGGAGAATAAACACGAAACTGACACGGGCCTGCACTCTACGCGACACATTTGGCCGCAGCCACGGGCGTGCGTCCGCTGAATGCCCGAACGATTCAGGATTCTGCTGACGGCGCTAATTTATATTCCTAATAGGAATGGATTGTAGCTGATCTTTCCGTGGATCGGCGCTGAGACGGGACGCCATCGATTCGCCAAAGTCGATGGTGGATTGTCCGGAGATATTGGTGAAACACTCTACAATGGAACGTGATAACGAACTCAATCTCCGTTGAAACACCAGGCTCTGAACACTTGTCTTGCCTGCTGAACCTTGTATCATACGCATTTCCAGGAGTACAGGCTAAATTCCAGGCTCGGCAAATATATGAAATAATGGAATGTATCGGCGTATCCCTGTTGGACGTACGAGATCGCCTTAGGCTTGATTCTGCTGCAAGATCGGTGTCGATACAATGCTCCTATACAAAGTAACTGCTCCCCGCAAGAGCATGGTGTTCAATCCAACGAAATTCTACCGTACCAGTGATTTCCGGAGCAGCAGTACCCGGGCCAAACCAGGCTACATCCCGGACTGCCTGCTCTATGCCGGCGGTTTCGAAGAGATTTCAATTCACCTGTTCCCAAGAATACATCGAATAAGGGTCAGAAACTCTGAAGCATCCAGGCGCAAGCTCTTGTGTCTCGTAATAGAGACCGATCCGGACAAGAAATGTTACATCTTTGTAAATACGGAGGATGAGAGGCGGATAATGGAGTTCGAGGCCAATGTCTATGTTTTCGAGGATCGCCATTTCACGAAGACGCCCAGCAACGAGTACATCTCGAGAGAACCGGTCGAAGCCATCGGTTCGGAATCATATGGGATGCCTGAGATCTTGCGGAGATGGTGCATCCTACTCATCCCGGTCGACTCTGTGCCCGAACTATCCAGGATTTTCTCTGACGCGGGTGTCGATTATTCTTATCAGACTGCTCGTTGATTTGATCTCCTCGAAGAGCGACTTCGCCTTTCCATTTCGGCGTTCCGTGGCCTCCTGGCATTCGCTGCTCCGAATTCGCGGGGTCCCAAGCCGGACTCCCGTTAGCAGAAAATTACAAACGGGTCCTCTGGGATGGAAAAACTGACTGAACGGCTGCGCCTGCGGGAGTTTACCGAACAGGACGTGGACGCCATTGCGGAATTCAGGGAGGATCCGAGATACCTGGAATTCTACTACCGGCCGGCCTATAGTCGGGAGGAGTGTGAATGCTTTGTCGACATATGCATCGGATGGTCACAGGAAAGGCCGAGATGCAAATTCCAGTTGGCGATTACAGACCGTTCGAGCGGAGCATTACTGGGGGACTGCGGGGTGCGGACAGACAATCCCGGTAGCCGGCGAGGTGACATTGGCTATGAACTGTCTCCCGCTCACTGGGGGAACGGTTTTGCAACTGAGGCTGTTCGAGCGATGCTTGATTTCGGATTTTCGGATTTGGATCTAGACGAGATTGAAGCCAGATGCGTTGCTGCAAATGACGGTCCGTGCGTCTTCTCCGCCGGCTGGGATTCGTGGAGACGGAACGCGTACCGCCGGGCCATGCACCGGGTGAATTCAACACCGATGTATTGCCCGAACGCTGCGTATATCTCATTAATCGCGACAAATGGATCCACAGCTAATCTGGTCTTGATGCCTGAATTCGTTCAGTGAATTGAGAATCACAAAGATACATGGGAGGGGCTGCATTTTCGCGGTTCGATGACCAGTTGGGAGGCAAGACTGTGGGCATACATCGTATCACCTCGATGGTTCCGATAACCCAATTGGATCAGGCTATCGCCTTCTACTCGCAAGGCCTGGGTCTGCAGGTCGTCCGCCGCAGAGACGAGTGGGGCCATTGCCTTGCTGGAAGGCGAACATGGTTGCCAGATGATGATTGACCGATCCATACGCAAGGAATCGAACGCTTCCACAGTCGTTTACTACTATACGTGCGATATTGAAACGGTACGAGAACGCCTAATTGCCGCAGGTTTCGACCCCAATCCCATCGGTGTAACATTCTACGACATGACAGAATTTCGCGTTCGCGATCCGGATGGAAACGAGGTCTGGGTCGGCGCACGTGAGGCTCCGGCGGAAGGGTGCTCGAGTTTGGCTGTCGAGCAGGACGGATAACGATCGCCCTGGCGGAGCAAGGAATTAAAGCCACACGGATCGACTTTCGAAAGGGAAAAACCATGAGCAATTATATCGTCGTATCGAGCATTTCTTACGCTCCGATCAGCGGAGACGACCAGAAGGTGATGAAGCAGACCCACAAGGATCTGGAGGACCTGGTGGGGCAGGTCGCCCGGGCCACCACGCCCGATCTGATCGTCCTGCCCGAGACCATCTGCCGGAACTGCGACGAGGAAGTGCCCGAGGGGCCGACAACTCAGCTTCTGGCCGGCCTGGCCCGGGAGTACAGCTGCTATATCACCGTGCCGGTACATGAGAAGGAGCGCAAGAGCGGGGCGGTCTTCAATGTCCTCGGGCTGCTCGATCGGCGGGGGGAATTGGCCGGTATCTACCGCAAATACATTCCGGTCTACCCGGAGTTCGACCACGGCACTCGTCCCGGTCCGGGCGCGACCCTGATCCGCACCGAATTCGGGCCGGTGGGTGGGGTGATCTGTTTTGATCTGAACTTTGGGGAATTACGGGCCCAGTACAAAAAGCTCAAGCCCAAATTGCTGCTTTTCAGTTCCATGTACCACGGCGGGCTGGTGCAGAACTTCTGGGCTCTGGACGTGCAGGCCTTTTTCGTCGGCTCGGTGTACAGGGGAACCCCCTGCACCATTATCGATCCGCAGGGGACCACACTGACAGAGAGCAATAACTATCAGAGTTGGGCCACGGCGCGCATCAATCTGGACTATGAAGTGGTGCACCTCGACAAGAATCGGGCCAGGTTCGACGATATTCATCGGCGATACGGCGAGGCCGTGCGCATTGTCACGACCGGGGAGGTGGGCACTTCGGTGATCTACAGCGAGTCTGCGGAACGCACCGCCGCCGACATTGTCGATGAATTCGAGTTGGTGCGGCTGGGCGAATACTTTGAGTGGTCGCGGCAACTGCGGACGGAGCATCTGGCGTGAGCTTCGCGATGTACCACGACGGAAACTGGTTAAACGATGCAAGTCACCTTTCTTGGCACATCAGCCGCGCCTTCGATGCCAAACCCTTTCTGCGTGTGTCAGGCCTGCTCCGGCGCGAGGCGCGCAGGTGTACGCGACACACATTTCACACGAAGGCTACCTGGAACACGACGAACTGGACAGGTATGCCGCCAGCCATGGGTTCAGAGTCGCATTTGACGGATTGTCGCTGGCATTCGATCGGTGACGGCAGGATACCGCGCTGCGGCGGCTGCCCTCATTAGTTTAAAACGGATACTATGGAAGAGATTCGCCCCATCCGCGAGTCGGAACTCGAGGAGCTCCTCGACCTGCTCTGCGCCGTGCACAACCCCGGGGGCCGCGAGCGCTACATAGGCTACATTGAAGGCGATCCGACCTGGAGTCCGCCACAGACACCCGTCGTCGTTGTCGGAAGCCGGATTGTATCGACGCTGCGTATCTGGGACCGCCGGGTCCACGTTGGCGCCACGCCCGTCCGCATGGGCGGCATCGGCGGCGTCACCACGCATCCGGACTACCGGGAACGCGGCATAGCCACGCGGCTGATGGAGCATGCGGCGGAGCACATGCGCCACGATGCTTACGACCTGGGTCTGCTGTTCACAATGATCCCGGCACGCTTCTACCGGCGCCTCGGCTGGTGTTGCGTGCCGCTGACGGGTTTTCACGCAGAGTTGCGCCGTCCTCCGCAGCCGGGCCGGTCCCTACTCGAGGTTCTGCCTTTCGACGAGAGCCGCGACCTGGAGGAGACGGTAGCGCTCTATCAGCGTCACAACGCCGGTCGCAGCGGCAGCCTGTTGCGTCCGCGTCCGTACTGGGACTACGCCCCCTCCCGTGTGCGGGGCGTGCTGCCCACTACCGTCGTCCGTGGCCCGGTGGGACTCTGCGGGTATATCAACTGGGAGAGCGACGGCGAACATGCCAGGGTGTATGAGGTCGCTTACGAGAGCGGCCCGGCCCTTGATGCCCTTGTGCAGTGCCTGCTCGACGCGTGCGCTGAGGCCGGGGTGATGCAGATCCAGGGCGAGATCCCCCATGGCCACCCGTTTGTCGACGCACTGGTTGCTGCCGCTGACGCCGATCTGGGACTCACTGGCAACAACTCGATGATGGCCCTGCCCTTCGACCTCGGTTCGCTGATCGCCATGGCCGTACCCGAGGCGGCGGAGTTGGCGCCAAGGCTGCCGGCCGATCTGATGTGTCGCCTTCTGTTCGGCGAGTCCTCTGGCCGCGAATTGGAACCCATCCTTCGCGCCCGCGGGATCTCGCTGGAGGCCGGGGAAGCTCGCCAACTGGAGGATTGGTTCCCCCGCCGCGAGGTTATCTTCTGGGCGCCGGACCATTTCTGATGCCCGCGCGCCGGACCAATCAGACGAAAAAAACCTGGAGCGGGGTCGTCCGAGACGAGCGGTCCCAGCTACGACAGGACTTGACAGGAGTGAAACGGTGGAAATCTTCGACCATGGACGGGTATCGCGATCGGACGCGGTCTTGCGCACGATTCTCGAAGCCGTCAACAAAACCGAAGAGATCACTTTGATCGCGCGTGAAATAGAGCTTTTCGTCCAGGAATACGGATTGATCGCGGTTCATCTCCGGGGTTTGCACCGGGAGACAGGCCTTGTCGTCATTGTCAAGGTTGGTACCAGCGAGCGGGAAAATTTCTGGTGCAGGGAACTCCATCGCCTGGCTCCCGGCCTGGCGCCTGCCGTCTATGCTGCAGGATCACGTCTGGGAAGTATTGACGTGCATTGGCTGGCATCGGAAGCGATTCCTTACGGGCCCTTGGGCGATGCCTGGAACGGCAGGGAGTTTGAATTGTTTCTGGACGCCGGGATTCGCTTCTATCAACAGGCGAAGCTGATTTCCGACCCTGCATTGAATGTCACGACACAGACCGAAGTTGCCGGCTGGCTCGAGGGAGCGATCAGGCAGCAATGTCCGGGATCCGCCGACGTGCTCTTATCTAGACTCGACGACCATTGGGATTTCGTCTTCGAGAAGTGTGGATCGGAAACTTGCTTCGATGACTTCCACCTGTGCAACGGCTTGATGAGAGATCCGCCTTCGGAAGGCGCGCGTGCGGTTCTGATTGATATCCACCCGAATCGTCGACCGTGGATTCTGGACCCGGCCTATCTCCAGGTTTTGAATTCAGGAGACAGGAATCGTCCCGGCCACCGGGGTCTCGTCCATAGAATGGCCGTCAAACGCCGCGCCGCAGGCCTCAGGAGCCTCGAGGGTTCCGAACTGGTTACTGCTACGAAAATCGCGCTGGGTTGGATGGCTGCCCGTCAGTGGCAACCTGACCTGGCGGATTCGCAGCCTGATTATCGCGACGTATTTCGCAACTTCATCGCCGCCGCCGGAGTGTGATTGGCTTCCAAGCATCTCTGGTCGGCAGATCGGATTTGACCCGCCTAAAGGATTGCCGTAATTCTACAGCGAAAGGATCCGAGTCTCTATTGGGGCCTTTGGAAGACCTGATTCATCAAACACCGTTCGACGCTCGTTCGCCCGCTCCGTCGTTCTCTATTTTAGGTGGGCAATTGTCTCACAACAGATGGGAACGTAAGGGGTACCTGTTTACCAATGTGGCGATTGGAAACCGTCGAGTCTATCTACCGAATATACGTATTTTCCACGAAGACAGATCACCGTAGAATTCGAAAAATGTCGCCGTGACCCTCACCGCCGTCGTCCTGATTCTCATCTCGGCCTTCACTCACGTAGGCTGGAACCTGCTGGGTAAGCGGGAACAACCGTCCGCTGCCTTCTTTCTGTTGGCCAACACATTTGGATTTCTGTGTTTGTTGCCTACGCTTGTCCTGTTCGGTTCCGCAATTCCAGCCTTCCCTGCCTCAGTTTGGCTGTTGCTTGCCGCAACAGGATTTGTTCAGGCCCTCTACATGCTCGGGTTGGCTAACGCCTACCGTAGGGGAGACCTTTCCATAGTCTATCCCATCGCACGGTCCTCTCCAATCATCATAGTCATAATTGTCACACTTTTTCTTAATCGATCGGACCAGGTCAGCGCACAATGCATCTGTGGGATTGTACTGGTATTGGTTGGGATGTTTGCCCTGCCCATGAAGAGCTTTGGCGATTTTCGAATTGGCAACTACTTGAATTCATCCGTATTGTTTGCGTTGTCGGCCGCCTTCGCAACGGCGGGCTATACCATCATCGATGACGAAGCTTTGCGACGCCTGAGAGAACCTTCCGCCCTTCCCATTGCAGCGTGGCAGGCTACGATGTTATACGCTTTTTTCGAAGGCCTCACCACCTCTCTCTGGCTGGGGACGTGGGTTCTATTTCGAGATCGTGGTCGCAATGTTGTGCGGGAAATCCTGAAAACGCGGCCATCCCTAGCCTTACTGGCGGGGGCTGGCATGTTTGCCACTTATACCTTGGTTCTGATCAGTCTCGCCTTTGTCTCAAACGTAAGCTATGTCGTTGCATTTCGGCAGATCAGCGTTCCTTTGGGCACTGTTTTGGGTATCCTCATTCTCAAAGAACCCGCATATGTTTCCAAGTACATTGGCGTCGTCGTGGTATTCGCAGGGCTCGTTCTTGTCGGGACGGGATAAGAGCGTAGAACCCCATTTTGTCAGCAATTGCGCTTCTCCAACCGATGGGATGTAGGTCAGAAAGAACGAGCCATACTATTATGAGAACTGTATTTACGCATTGATCTCGAAATCTGAGGGAACTGTCGTACCTGCGACTTCTGCCAACGTTACACTACTGGCTCGCTTTCCTGTTCTTGACCCATTTGGCACCGAGTGATTCGTTGGCGGATTAGAAAAACGTTGATTCTCGCATGGCGTTTTTGCCTGTTGAGATGCTGGAGAGTCGACCGTTCGACAGCCTCACCCGGGTCCTGCTGGACAAGGACGGTCTCATTCCGGATCTCCCGGATCCCGGTGAACGAAGGGATTCGAGAGATCGCTGGGCAGCGAAGGTAAAAACCTGGAGAAACACCTCGAACCTGAGGAATGGCGGGAGTTCGAGCGCACCTACTCCGGATCGGATTACGACGATATCCGGGAGTCGCTGCTGGCAATACACGGGTTGTTTGTCCGGGCCGCGCAGTCCGCCGGAAATCACTATCGATATCGATTTCCGGCAGAGGATATTGAAAAATCGTTGGCCTTTTTCACACATGTCTGCCGGTTGCCACCCGATGCACAAAGCATATTTCCGGATTCCAATGCGGAGGACGTGTAACGAAGCGTTCCAACCGTGCCCTGAGCCGCTCCCTGAGCTTGTCGAAGGGTCGGCGAAGGGCTGTTGAAGGGTAAAAACAATGCCGTCGCATTTCGTGAAAGCGGGCGTCGCCGGGGTGATTCTCAGGGGTAACCGAATCGTTCTGGTCCGGCGGAAATACGGGGCATACAGGGGCAAATGGTGTATCCCTTGCGGTAACGTCGAGGTTGGCGAGGACGTTCGAACGGCCGTGAGATGCGAGATCAGGGAAGAGACGGGCCTGGACGTGGAAGTCGGCGACGTCCTGGACGTGCTCTCGACCCATCACTCGCCGGAGCGCAGCGTCGTTGGCGTCTATTTCTTCGTCAAGGAAAAAGGGGGCGACCTCGTTGCCGGAGACGATGCCGCTGAAGTCGAGCTGTTTCCTCTTGGGCAGCCGCCGGCGGACATGGCATTCGAGGCGGATCGAAAGATCATCGGGCATCTGAAAACCAGGAGGTCGTGAAGGTATCGCGAGAACGATCATGCCATATGCTACCATAAACGGCTTCAGGCTGTTCTACGACGTGCGGGGGGAGGGGGACGTTGTCGTGTTCATCCACGGGGGATTTCCTTCGCTCGACATGCATCTCCGTGCCGATCAGAGCGGCCAGTGGGGTTGGGAGATTGATTTCACGCCGGAATTCCGGTTTGTGATGTGCGATCGCCGGGGCTGCTGGCTGTCTTCCCGTCCGGAATCCGGCTATGACATCGCGAATCAGGCGCGACCTGTCCGAACTGCTGGACCACCTCGACATGGAAAGAGCACACGTAATCGGTTCCTCCGCGGGAGGTCCGATTGCGATCCTGTTTGCAACGCTCCACCCCGAGAAAGTGAAGACACTGGTACTGGCCGGTACCGCAGCGGATCTCTGGCCACAGGAAGACCAGGTTACCCGAATTGTCAGGGAACAGTTGGAGATCCTTTATAAACAGGGTTCTGGAGCTGCGTGGAAGAACAGGCCGGAAGGTGTCGGACTTTCTCCGGATGTTCTGTGGGAACGAGAAGAGATGGAGGAGCGGGGCGCCCTGGCGGAATATGAAGCGCGAATCCGGAAGCTCGTGGCCAAGTCCAGTCTGCCGGAAGGGGTGCAGTGGTATGAGACCCAGTTGCGGTCGTGTGACGCGTACCTTGACAGAGATTTAACTGTCGAATGCAGTTGGATAGAGGCGCCCACGCTTGTGGTTCACGGAGCCAGGGACCGGGAAGTTCCCGTGGATTGGGGCAAGGATCTGACAACGAAGATCCCCGGCGCCGAATTCCGGATGTATCCGGAAGAACCTCACAGCGTTGTCCACAGAAGCGCGCGGGTGCGCGCAGATCTGATGGCGTTCTTCCGAAAAGCGGGCTAACAGGTGTTAGACGCGTTGGTGATGACCATACTGCTTCGTGGCTTCGATGCGAAACGAGAGATAAAATGAGCCAGGACGATCTCAGGTTTCTCTTTCTGGATGTTGACGGGGTGATCTTCGATAACGCCAAATGGGAATCGGAGAGCAGCAGGTTGGCTGGCGCCGCGTTCAGCGAATGGCTGGGTGGAGACACCGATATCTGGGCTGAGCATCAGGAAAGGCTATGGCTGTGGGTCTGGAATAACGGAAACGAAGAGTACAGGGAGGCGTTGGGATTGCGAAGACTGAATCTTTCCCGATGGTGGGACCGTCTCCATGCCGAGTGGGTCTTGCAACTGTGTGATGAAGTTGGAGTCGAGGCGCCGTGCACTTTCGAGGAGCGTGTCGACGCTGCCGAACGCGCACTCACCAACGTGTATCTGAACACCAATGCGGTTTTTCCGGGATCCGGAACGGCCATCAAGGCCCTGGCGAAAAACTTCGAAATCCATACCGCATCGGGCAATCCCTCCTGGGTCATAGAGACCTTGCTGTCCGGAATGGATGTACGTGAACTGATAGGTAAACCCTTTGGATCTGATTTGGTCGGCTATCACAAGGGGCACAGAACTTTCCACGCCAGGATTCTGAAGGAAGTCGGGGCCTTGCCGGAAGTTTCAATCGTTGTGGATGATGACGACAGCCCGCTTCTGGCCGCCAGGAAGCTTGGCGCAAAGACGGTCAAGGTGGGCGGCGCGGGATTGGACCATTTTGATCTCACCATCGGATCCCTATCTGAGTTGCCTGACGCTATCTTCACGGTCACGTAACGCGTTCGTTTCGACTACGTAAAACACACCCGGATGGGCTCCCGGCCAATCCTCGCGCAAGCCCATCGAGGTACGAGGGCGCTGAATCGCCGCGCGACGCAGACGACAGAACAGTCTCCTAACAAGGTTCCGCGAATGCCCGCCAGATTCATTGAGCATCGACGACACGCCATGAGAACGAAACCCGGTCAGCATCTCTCGCAGGCCGGCGTCGACCTCGCCAGGCGGGTTGGCGCGGGAATGGCGAGATTCGACAAGGTCTATACCAGTCCTGTCCCGCGCGCATTCGAAACCGGTATTGCGATGGGATTTGCAGTTGACCATCAGGTCGAACTGCTGGCGTCCATGCCTTCGGACGTGGAGATAAATTTTGACGCTGGCTTTGGCGGATTCTCTGCCTATATTCGTCAACATCCGGATAGCGTCGTCACCAACTTCGCCAGAGAACTGGCCGTTTTTCACGGCGACGTCGCCCGGTCGCTCCCGGAAGGCGGCCGGGCTCTCGTAATCTCTCACGGAGGTTTTGTCGAAGCCAGTGCGGTCGGTTGCCTTCCCGATGCGGACCATGGAGTCTGGGGGCCTTCGTGCAACTACTGCGAAGGGGTAAGATTGACGTACCAAGAGAGTATGTTCACGGAATGCGAAATCCTTCGGGTCCGGGACACAATACTCCTGAACTGACTTGGTCGTGGCACCTTCGCCGTGTCGTCCAACGTTCATCTTCGTTCTGCGCCCCCTTGGAATTCGGGCTTGTCAACCACCCGCTGTATCGGGCACTGAAAGAGCCGAATACGGCGACGTGGCTTGACGATTTTCAGCCAAAAAACCTCATTAATTCACAAAAAAGGAAGTTTCCTTACCCAAGTCATTGTATTCTGGTTACTTAATTAACCTTATAACAATGAACCTGGAGCAACCTGGCGTGGGGGCTCAAGATAATCATCACAGAATCCTTTTCGCGAGTCTTTAGTGAGGACCTCTCCCCCCGGCCCCCTCTCCTGCGAGGAGAGGGGGAGTTGAACCAAGCGTTGCGTAAATACTGTTTTTTTACGCTCTGATTGATCGGAGAATGTCATCTCGTCACTTTCTCGATCGCAACACGCTGACCTATTACAATATTTCGCCGGGATTTTTTCAACAATGGAAACGTCTTCAGCCAATCCAACGGTTCATTAACCGATCACGGTTCCCCCTTCCTCTCAGGAAGGGGGTTAGGGGGTCGGTCCCGCAGGTCTCGCCAGAGCTGTCGTTCTTCTTCTAACATGTCAGCCCGCAAACCTCGCGCCGACTTCACTTTCTCGTTTCACTCGGAAGCTGTTTCTGCTTCCTGATACCGCTATCCGTGACAATTCATGAATTAATCAGGTTAAGACCATACTCACCCAGCACCATCAAAACACAGGCCCATATCCTATGCTTTTTGTGTTGATCCTTTGCGCGCTTCTGACTTTCAATTGCCTCAGCTATTCTCTTGCGTTCGCACAGAACGACCTGAGTGCAGAACAATATGAAGCGGACTTCGATTTTCTGTGGGAGACGTTCAGGACGGACTATGCCTATTTTGACGAAAAGCGGACAGACTGGGATCGAGTCAGAGAGATCTACCGGCCGCAGATCCAATCGATTGTCGCAAAATCGGAATTTGTGGCGTTGCTGGAGACGGTCCTTGAGGAACTGTACGACGACCACATTCACTTGAACACGCATACGGCATCTTCTCCGAACATCGTCCCGTCGCGGACCGACATCCGGGCCGAATGGAAAGACGGGAAAGCAATCATAACGGGAATCCGACCGGGGTTCCCAGCCGATGCCGCGGGTCTGTGTCCGGGGATGGAAATCCTTAGCTTCAATGGAATGCCGAACGAAGACGCTATCCGAAAACGAATGGGCAGATCCTTTGTTCAGATCAACGACGAAATAGAGAGTTGGACGCTAAGAAAAGTGCTCGCGGGATATCGAAATCAGACAAGGACGATTGACGTGAGACACCAGCATGAAACGAGGCGGATGTCGATCCCTCCGGATCAGTTTGATATCGCATATGAATCCCAACACCGATCGAGACTCGATTTTTGAATTTTGGATCACCGAATCGGATACATGGTCATCAATGGTTCTCTGGCCGATACTGGACTGCTGGAGCTATTCGATTCCGCACACGACGATCTGTCTGAAACTGACGGATTGATACTTGACCTGCGCAGAGTCGGCGGCGGTAATACCAGGATTGTTGAAGGAATTATCGGACGTCTGATCGATGGGGAACGCGTCTATCAGAGAACCGTGCCTCGAAACGGAGACCCATTTCTGAGCCGTGTCAAACCAAGAGGTGAGTGGCAGTATAAACGCCCGGTTGTCATTCTGGTAAACCGCTGGACCGGAAGCGCGGGTGAGGGTCTGGCAATCAGCCTGGATGCCATCGAAAGAGCAACTGTCGTCGGAACGAAGATGGCAGGATTGGAGGGTTCGGTCTACACGATGCGAATGCCCCATACGGGAATTGGATTTCAGTGTACCAAACAGAAGATCTTCAACGGCACGTTGAAGGGGGATTCGGCGTCGCGAGAATTCGTTGGATCGTCAAGAAGCGAATATATCCCTTCGGTGTTAATCGATCCGGTGTCGGAAGTCTGGAGCGAATCAGAGGATCAGATTTTGAAGAAGGGAATTGAAGTTCTCAGGAACTTGACAAAGTAAGTGAGTTGGATTTTCAGTCCAGGCTTTATACGTTCCTCTCGTCACGGACGCCTCTGTTATTTCAACTAATTTCAGGATCTGCCCATTCTTGGAAATCCCCAAAGGAGAGTAATCATGTGGAAAGATCCGATCGTTGAGGAAATTCATGCCATTCGAACGCAGATCGCCATATAGTGTAACAACGATTTGGGACAGATTGTAGAACGGCTTACCTTCTCGAAACCAGGGAAAACGACCGAGACGCAAGCCGACGGCTGACGGTTTGACTGCGTTGCCGAGGAATGGCGCCTCAACGCAGGTCGAGCAGATCGACCTTGCAGCCATCAGTTTTCGCGGCTATATTGTAAGGAGAGTACCGCGGAATGTGAGATGAGCTTGGCGCTTGGTTAGCAATCCGAAGGGTGCGAGAGTCTTATGACGAAGGTTGAGGTGTCAACGCAGGATGAACCGCGGGCCGAGTATGATTTGAAAAGCCTGCGGGTGAGGAAGGTTGGTTCTGGGCGAAAGAACTTTGGCAGGCACGTCGTCCGATTGGAGCCTGACGTTGCAGAGGTTTTTCCAGACGCTGATTCTGTGAACGCGGCATTGCGATTCCTGATTCGAGTCACCAGAGAAAACAGACCGGCGCTTTCTGAAGATGTTGGTGATGACTGACACCTGACGTGAAAGGTCCTGACGCTTTACTCGATTAAATACAATCGAATTTGCTATGTATGCAAATCCCCGTTGGTGCGGTTGGCTGGCGGGGATTGTATGCAATGAGCGGATGTGTTTTTCGTAGGTGCGGGAACTTTATAAAAGTGCAATGAAATCAGTCATTTGGGACTTCAACGGCACCATTCTGGATGACGTGCAACTTGCGACACGCTCAATGAACGAACTGTTGCACAGAAGAAAACTCCCGACGATCGACAAAGCGAAACATAAGCGGATCTTCCGGTTTCCCGTATCCGATTACTATCGCCACCTGGGATTCGACCTGGACAGGGAAGAACAACGCGACATTTCCGACGAATTCCACAGAGTGTACCACTCCGGTATCGGATCGTGTTCACTCAATCCAGGAATCGCGGAGGCGCTGGATTTCCAGGAAAAACATGGAATAGATCAGTTCGTTTTGTCGGCTGCCGAAGAAGAAATGGTCGTTTCATGGGTGCGTATTCACGGAATTCAGGAACACTTCAAGGGTGTGTACGGGCTTTCCGATCGATTGGCTGCGTCGAAAGAACAGAGATGCCGCGATCTGATAGACGACTTCAATCTCGATCCATCCGTGACGCTATTCATAGGCGACACGGACCATGACGTGGAGGTGGCACGCGCCGTGGGCTGCCGTCCGATTGTCGTATTGCAAGGGCACCAGGACAGGTTTCGGTTTGGGGACGCGGACTGTGAGATCTACGATTCTTTTCACGATCTGGTCAACGCGCTTCTATTGGATGGAACTGCTGGCAGATAGGCGTATACAACGTATACAGTGAGGAGACAAGATGAAGACCTTTCCGTTGCAGTTCACGGCGGCCAGCGCCGCGGGACAGATGTCGTTCCATCTTCCGAAGGCGGTTCAGTACGAGGGAAATCCGGTGCTGGCGGCGACGGACGATCAGGAATTCGCGGGGCAGGACGCGACGTACATCTCGGCAATTCCGACGGCGGGCGTGCTGCCGGATCCGATCGATGCATACTATGCTTACGTCGCGACGCACGACGGCTCGGAAATCTGGCTCGCGACGGCCGGGCACCCGCTGGGGCCGTGGACGTGGCGGCAGGCCGTGCTGGAACTCGCGGCGACGTCGTTCACGAAGCACATCTCCTCTCCGTCGGCCGTAATGCACAACGGGGAGGTCTACATGTATTTCCATGGAGTACACCCGACCGGCGTGCAGCCGACGGCGCTGGCGACTTCAACTGACGGCATCCATTTCGAGCAGCAGGTGTTCCCCATAATGACAACACATCCGAATCGAAAAAACCACTGGTACGGTCAGAGCGTGAGCTATGTGCGGGTGGTCAAGGACGGCCCCATGTTCATCGGGACGTTTCAGGGGAACGGTCTCGGGTGGAACGCGCAGGCGGACGGCGTGACGACGGTGGCGGGCCTGGCGATGAGCGAGGATGGGATCCACTGGCGGCTGTCTAAAAAACCGCTGCTGGGGAACACACCGGGCAGCCGGGGGCCGTTTGCATCGATCCTCGTGCGGCTGTGGGACCGCTGGCTGATGCTATTCAACGATCAGCGAGGGCTTTCCGGTGCGCTTTCGGAGGGTTCGGACGTGACGGGTCCGTACGAGGACATGGGTTGTGTGCTGGAATCCGGCCACTGGCCCTTTCCGGTTTTCCACGAGGACAAGCTATACCTTCTGTGCGGCGGAATCAACGCCGCGGTGATGGAATGGAAGTAGAAACGAGACGCGGGACTCATAGAAATCGAGCGACCGGATGCCGGGGGAGGAACCATGAACCGAAGGTTGTTGCGTACAACGTATCACGCGGAGGTCGAGGAGGTCAATTTCACGCACGGCCTGCCGGTGTGGATGATGGAATCGCTGACCGGATCGTCCACGGCGTCAGCGTATGACTACACCGATCCCTATGGAAGCCACTATGCGATGATCGCCAGGGGAATTGCCGGCGACGGCGTGACGCTGACCGGGTCCCCGCTGAGCACGTCCGTGGTGAAGGTGCTGGAGTTGGAGGCGATCGGGGTGACGGTGGACGGACCGGCGGAGTTGGGCCTGGGCCTCGTGTCGCAGGTTGACGGCGCCGTTGGAATTCAACTCGAAGCGGTCCCGGGCGATGCCGGCGTGGGCCAGGCAGGCCGCGTGGAACTCCTGCTGCGGGACGGGTCTTCGGAGGGCAAGAGGACGCTCTTCGCCGAAGGCGGCGACGGGAATCTCTCCGACAGGGGGACCGTGATCGAGGACCTGGACCTGGCGGTTATCGTCAATTGCGAAACAAAGACCGCGCAGGCGCACCTGGGATATTCTTACGTTTCCTGCGGTCCCGAGGGCTTTCCGGCCGGGCAGGTGCTGGCTCCTGCGATCAGGACGGCCCTGGTCGCGGATGGGGAGGCGTCGGTAAAGGTGCGTCGGATGATGATCGGGATATACACGTGAATGTGGAGCGTGCGATGGCTGCAATTGGAAATCGAACCAAACCCACGGCAGCCGAATGAGCTATAAATGAACTGAAAAAAGACGCCACGATGACACCGAGCCTGGTGTCTTCTCGTGACGCTCTCGAAGTGGACAGAACCAGCACTGCGCGGCGACCCGACTGCTCTCGCCCCTTCACCGGATTTAGATTAACGAAGTATATTTCACCTCGCACTATTGCCATCAATCATCCAGCCCATCTCCCTCTGTCGGGGAGAATTCGTCCTCGATTTCCCGGATTTCCTTTTGAGTTTCAGGATCGGCGGCCATTTTGCTCAATTGAGCATCGATGTCAGTATTCGCAGTAATATCAACCCGAATTCGGTGACTCACTCTTTCAATCAGCTGCAATTGCTCATCCAGAGTCAGACGACTGATCTTTTCTTCCAGGCCATTAATGACAGATGGCTCAGGCATCGCGATTCTTCGTGTTTATTCGATTTATCTAGACAGTCAAAAGAACGACAGAGACCCCTTCAATGTCAAGAGTGTACCGGCCAGCAACATTTCTGGTATATTCGAACTGCCTGGGCCGAAGTTAGAGTCTTACATTGAGGCTTCAACGCTGGGCTTCTTGTTTTGCATTCAGCTCAGTCGTCGGGGGTGTGTTAACCAGCATCCTCATGAGATTTTCTGGCGTGTCCGATATTATCTCTGGCATCTGTGAACAGTCCTTCTTCTCTTCTGTCATTTCCGCACCTCCTTAGAGGAGTTTCGCAAATCTACCGACGCTAAATGGTAAATTCAATTTACTCTTGACATTCAACCTTATCGCCATAATATGCGCCCGTCACACACAGCAAGTCATATATTGTGCCGGGCCTCCCCCCGAATAAGGCTAGCTACGGTTGGGATTAGCTACCCCAACTTGGCCGAATAAGCGGGACAATTCCGGTATTCCCTTGCGGTGCGTGACAAGGCCCGGCGCCCTTTGCGGGCGCCAACGGCCACCACGTCACAGAACAGAAAGGGAATGACATTGTTCAAGACGGTTCTGTTTTTCTTGGTCATTTTAGTTACGGACTTATCTGGACGCGAACGATGTATCCGACTCGATACAGAACGGCTGCAAAGCCTTGGGGAACTGACGGCGGCGAATAAACGAGCCGCCGTATTCAAGTCAGGACCACCCAAAACGGTACGTATGATATACTTCACGCCGTCTGATCGCGCATTCAGGCAAGCTGTTGTGGATTGCATGAAAACCACAATACAACGCACCCAAGCGTTTTACACCAAAAGTCTGAAAGCGCACGGGCACCAAAACAGAGAATTCCAAATTGAAAGGGACGATAGTGGAAACCCTTTAGTTCATCAATTCACAGGAAATTTTCCAAACGCCCATTATGTCCCGAGTGTCCTTGATTCTATATATATCGAAGTAGCGCAGGTTTTTGATTTTGAGGCCACAAACATATACTTTGTCGTAATTGAAAACGGAAGCCGTATTCTAAAGGATCAGGGCGTAGCAGTCGGTGGCGTCGCAGGTGCTTTCAACAAAAACAGAGGCTTTTTGTTTCTTCCATCGGAGTTCGCTTTTTTCGTGGTCGCCCATGAGTTAGGTCATGCCTTCTGCTTGGAACACAATTTCCATGATAATGCCTTCATCATGTCCTATGGAAACAACGTAGAGAAAATATCCGAGTGTAACGCTGATTACCTTTCGACGCATCCCTATTTCAATCCTAACTCTTCCTTAAGCTTGGTAGGTCTTGACGCGAAGCTTGTAGAAGGCCGCTATTACAAGCGCGGGAGCGCCCGACACTATGTTGACATTGCTATCAGCGCGCGCGGCGGACTGCTGCACCAAGCTTTTTTGTTTGTGAAAACAACGGATCAAAATTCTGTGGCGTATGGCCAACTGGAAGTTCAAGACTATCTTCGCCTTCCAAGCGTATCTCAGATCAATGTTCGATGGGCATATAACGGCATCGTCCCCTCATCACCAAACGAGACCCTATTGGATCTGGATACCCACGATATATTTGTCCGAGTCATTGATACACACGGCAATTTCAAAGACGAACATTTCTGGTTGGATGTGGCCATAGAAGCTCCTGAAAATCTCAAATTCTCTTTAGACGCAGACATAGGCCCAAGAAACCAGAAGGGTACAACGGTAATTGTGGAGCCGGAAGATAGCTTTGCGGTGCAAATTTTCGCAGAAGACATAAAAGACATGGGTCGCTTTAGGTTGTCTTTCGAATATGACTATACCCAAGTGTCGCCCGCGTATTATATAGTTGGTGATGCGTTGGAAGGCGTGGCGAAAGTAGACGTTGATTTTCGAAAACCGGAAGAAGGTCGGCGAGTTTTCGTAATGGATATTTTGCCAGGCTATGTTGATGATGGAGGATGGTTCTGGCCAGTCCCTGCGCCAAAAGAAGGTGGATTGTTTTTAACGTTGGATTTTAAGACGCTTGAAAAATTCCACTCCACGGAGATAACCCTCATAAAAGCAATTGCTGAATGGCAACAAATCTACGATTACAACGCCGATGTCAAGCTGGAAAATGCAACAATATTAGCAAGAACCCAAGAACAAGCCAAGCCCACACCAGACTTCGATGGCGACGGCAAAGTGGATTTTGTAGATTTTTTGATGTTTGTTGATGTATTTGGGACCACGGAAGACGAAGCCGAATATGAAGAACGATTTGATTTGGATGAAGACGGAGCGATAGGCTTCAGCGACTTCCTCATTTTCACCACTGCCTTCGGGAAATAAATCCAGGAGTAGTTGAATGGGACACAAAGACGTTTCCCCATCCTTGGCCATCATTTTGACTTCCATCGCCCAAGGAGTCTATAATATAAACCAACGCAATAACGCCTTAAGTCCCGCCTCGCTCTTCCTGAGTCGTTTTCAGGAGAGCATAGAAGTTCTTCTAAAAGACAATGGGAATCTTTCGCGGCGCGAGAAAGCAAATGTTGAAGCATTCTCGTGCCATTTATTTTCCACTTTTCGTCAGGCATCGAACTACCTCGAAGAATCATGATTCACCTCCGACCAGTTGAGCATAGGAAAGACGTTCTTCCACCATGCCAGCGAAGACCGCCTTCAGCTTTGCGGCACCATACAGGGGCCACTTCCCATTGTGCCGGCCCGAAAATTCCTGAATGTGTCGGTTGCGATGCTTCAAACTCATTTTGTGGTAAGTGCTCATATACCCTCCTTTAAGCAACGCCTAGTGTCATGTCCCAGAAATAGATTTACATAATCGTTCGATTTTCTGGAGGATGGATACTGCGGTGGCGGTCCAGACGAATGGCTTCGACGTCTTGTTGTAGTTGTCGGTGAAGGTTTGGATTCTGTCGATGAGTTCTCTCACGGATCTGAAGGAGCCCCGCCTGATGGCTTTCTGTGTGATGATATTGAACCAGATCTCGACTTGGTTGAGCCAGGATGCGTATGTGGGGGTAAAGTGAAGGTGGTATCTGGGTCTTTTTGAAAGCCATCGTTTCACCTTGGTGTGTTTGTGCGTACAATAGTTGTCGACGATTAAGTGTACATCGAGATCTTCAGGTATGTTTTGGTCGATGTGGTTGAGAAACTGTAAAAACTCCTGGTGGCGGTGCCTGCGCTTGCATTGCGTCAAAACCTCGCCTGAGGCAATGTCCAGGGCGGCGAACAACGTCGTGGTACCGTGGCGGACGTAATCGTGCGTCACGCCCTCCACGTATCCCAGCCCCATCGGCAAAAGCGGTTGGGTACGTTCCAACGCCTGCGTCTGGCTTTTCTCGTCGACACAAAGCACCATCGCACAATCGGGTGGGTCCAGATACAGTCCGACGATGTCGTGCACTTTTTCAGTGAAGAAGGGATCGTTGGATAGCTTGAAGTGCTTCTGCCGGTGTGGCGCAATCCCCAATGTGGACCAGATACGTTGCACCTCGGATTTGGATATCTTCGTTTCGACAGCGATGGATCGACACGTCCATTGGGTGCTGCCATCTTCGGGTTTTGTGGTGAGCGTCTTCCGGATCAGTGCGGTGATCTCCTCGGCCTCGACGGTGCGTGGTCTGCCCGAACGGCGTTCATCATACAGACCCACTAACCCCTGCTGGAGAAAGCGGTTACGCCAGGTGATGACACTCTGCTGGCTCAGCCCGACTTTTTGGGCAATCACACGGTTACTGAGACCTTCGACGCTCATCAAGATGATATTGGCACGTCGCACGAGACCATGCGACAACGTACGAGACCGTGAAAGTGACGTCAGTTCCTCACGGACCTCAGCACTCAACACAATCGGCTTCCGAGGGCGACCACGTCCCATGGCTCTCTCCTTTATTGAAAGGTGCAAAAATGTTTAGAGAGAACATAGGACAACTTCAATAATTAATCAAGTTATTTTAGGGACATAACACTAGGAGTCTGCGCCGCAATGACTCAATGCCGTTGGTGTGCACCGCCCTTCTACATACTGCTTTGCCGAATGCTTGGCGCTCTTGTGCGTAACGTGCGTCAGACTGGTATACGCCGAAGCATCGTCAGTATAGACCGTTGCCTTCAGTCGGGCGTGCCGGTATACGAAGCGTCTTAGCGTCGGGCCGTCCGCATTCTGGATGGCCGTCGCATCTACTGTGTGGGTCTCTCTATCCAGCGCTCCAACGACAGGGATCTTGCCTACTGTACCCCGCCCCGCCTTCATCTTCTTACAAGCATGCTTGTTTTTTTCTTTCCCGCCGGGATATGTTTCATCGACTTCTACGAACCCAGTGAAAAAGCCTTGCCTCCGTGACCACGCTGTTCGTCTGCGATGCATCAGGAACCATGCCGTCTTCTGCGTGACTCCCAGATACTTCGCCACACAAGTACTCGGAACACCCTTGATGTGTACTGTAATATCAAATATGCGGCTACCGCCCACACCTGAGGACCCAACAGAAAACCTTTCATCACTGTGTCGGTCTTGACGCAGAAGTACCTTCGACAAATGCGACAACGGTAGGGCATTGTGTGATGCTTAGTTCCCTCATGGATATCGGACCCCGAACAGCGAGGGTATTGCACCCCATATCGCCATCTCACCTTGGCTATCCATTCCGAAGCCTCTTTATCATCTGGAAACATGTTCGTCAGTTCAAGTATCGTCATATGTAACCTCCTCGTTTGTCAGGGAGTTACGAATCATTCAGGTTAATATTAAAGGGTCACTCAGGTGTATAAATCCCTTTTCAACCAGGGATCGAAAAGGAATGCCGCGAAATCGTCAACGTCCTCGCCCGCCATCGAGCCTGACAGATGACAGGTAGGTCCCGTGCGCTCGCCGAGGTGCACGTTGCGACCCTCCTGTATGGATTCATCGCACCCTTCGGAAAGGCAGTCGACCTCGACCCGTACCAGATTGTCTTCTGGAGGACGTCTCTGGCAGCGATCGTCCTTATCGTTGTCGCAAGACGTCTCAAGAGCCACGTGCCCGTCAGGAGTTGGAGCGACTTTGGTACCTTTGCCGCGATCGCGGGCCTGCTTTCTATACATTGGGTGCTCTTCTTCCAATCGATAAAGGTATCAACGGTAGCGATCGGCCTGGTGACGACGTATACGTACCCGGTGCTCATGGTGTTTCTGGAGAGCTTTTTCTTCAACGTCAGACTCCGGGCCATAGACTTCGCCAGTGCAGTCGCAGTAATGATTGGTGTCTACTGTCTTGCGCCGGATTTCGATTTGTCCAATGCGAATTTTCAGGGGGCAATCTACGGCGTTGCCTCCGGAGCGATGCTCCCGTTCATCATCCTGCTGCGCAAGAAACGAATTATCGACAGATACAATAGCTGGGACATCTCAGCCTATGAAATGGGCATCGCCGGCCTGCTGCTTCTGCCATTCATGCTTTACGATGAAACCCTTTTCGAAATGCCCGGTACCAGGGACATCCTGCTCGTGGTGGTGCTGGGGGTGGTGCTGACCGGATTTGCACGGATTCTCTTCGTCAACAGCCAGCGGCACCTTTCCGGCAAGGTTGTCGGGATTACCCTGGCGCTGGAGACAGTCTACGGTGTGATTATCGCAGTGATCTTCCTGGCTGCAATTCCGTCCGGCAGGGAAATCATCGGCGGCCTGATCATCCTGTCCGCCGCTGTGTTCGAGAGTCTGAGAACGCCAGGAGCTGACACTGTCGATAGGGACAATCAGTGAGTCGGGAAAGCGGCCGCATAAGGAATAAGAGGACTGCGGTCTGCACGAAGTTGTAGACGGTGAATGAAGAAGAGGACTACAACAGGCAATGGGTTCAGGTTGTTCGGGAGAACGAAAAAATGAAAATCGGAACGTTCATGATGCCACTGCATCCGCCGCAAAAGAACCGCACCCAGACATTCGAAGAAGATATCGAGTGCGTGCTGTGGGCCGAGGAGCTCGGATTCGCCGAGGCCTGGGTCGGCCAGCACCATACCGCGATGTGGGAGCCGATTCCCGCCAACGATCTGTTCATCGCCCACGTCCTGCCGCAGACGGAGAGGATCCGTCTGGGCACGGGGGTCACCATCATGACGCAGCATCACCCGGCGAACGTGGCGGTCCGACTCGCCTATCTCGATCACCTGTCCCGGGGACGCATCAACGTCGGCTTCGGGCAGGGGGGCGTACCGACCGACTGGCCGCTGTTCGATCTGCCTGATCCGCGCACCCAGGGGCTGATGAACCTCGAGGCGATGGACATCGTCCTGAAACTGTGGACCGAAGACGGCCCGTTCGAGTTCAAGGGGGATTTCTGGAACGTCGCGATGACGGAGAAGGTCCCGGAGCTCGGATTGGGGGAGGTGTTGAAGCCGTATCAGAAGCCCCATCCACCCATCGCCATGAGCATCGTGAAGGAGGAATCGATGGCGGCCACCACAGCCGGCAAGCGCGGGTTTCTGCCGATCAGCATCAATATGGCGCCGTCGCACAAGGTGAAACGGCATTGGGAGATGTACTCCCAGGGGGCCGTGGAAGGGGGGCGGGACGAACCGGACCGGGGCGACTGGCGGATTTCACGCAGCATCTACGTCGGCGAGACCGATGCCCAGGCTCGCGAGCACGCCCTCGGCGGCGCCTTCGCCGACTCGCTGGTGTACCTTCGCGGCATGCTCGAAATCGCCAATATGCTGGATCTGCCGAAGATGAATCCGGAGATGTCCGATACGGACGTTACGCGCGAATACATCATCGATGAGATTGCCATCGTAGGCAGTCCCGATACGGTAACCAGGCGCCTGCAGGAGCTGTACGACGTCACCGGCGGTTTCGGCACGGTGCTGATGATCGGCCACGACTGGGATGACAAGGCGAAGATGAAGCGCTCGATGGCGTTGATGGCGAACGAAGTCATACCACGTCTTCCATAAAGGGCCCCATTCACTTACACGTCAGGAGAGATCCCATGAGTACGGCTCGCGCCCGGCGCGCCATCGTCGCCGGAATGGACGGCGCCAGCATGGAGCTGGTGAAGAACATGGCCGATGCCGGCCACATGCCCAACGTGCGCGCCCTGATGAAGGCGGGCGTCTGGCGGCCCATGGTCGGCGTCTTCCCAACCCTCACGCCGCCGGGCTGGACGGCCCTGTCCACCGGCTCGTGGCCGGGCACACACGGAATCCTGGACTTCAACATCCGCCACGTGGGCGAGCCCCTGGACCGAACGCTCTGGGGCATCGACACCTCCCTGTCGCGCTCGGAGTACATCTGGAACGCCTTCGAGCGTGGCGGCCGGAAGCCGATTCTCGTAAAGTGGGAGATGTCGTGGCCGCCCACGGTGCGCTCGGGGGTACAGGTGGAGGGCACCGGCCCCGGCGTCTCCAACCACCACCAGGTGGCGGGCTATCACCTTTTCGTCGGCGGCAAGTGGGCGCCGAGGCGGCTCGAGGCCCAGCGCGACCCGGAGAGCCTGGACCCGAGCGCCCTGCAGGGGGTGCGCGAGTTCGACCCCGTGACTCTGGTCGACGCTGTGGGCTGGACCGGAGCGCCCGAATCGACGAGGCCGGCGAAGGAGGCGGTCCTCACCATCCAGCCCCTGGCGAGGGGCCGCGAGGGCATGAACCGGGGCCGGGAGGGCGCCCCCGTGCCGCTGCACGCCCTGATCTACGCCAGCGGAGCCGGCGGCTACGACCGGGTGCGCCTCTGCCGGTCGAAGGATGCCGCCCGGCCGCTGGCCGACCTGGGAGTGGGGGAGTGGAGCGAGTGGTGGCTGGACCGCTTCGAGATCGACGGCCGGAAGGTGCGCGGGTACGTGCGGGCCAAGCTGATCACGCTGACGCCGGAGGCCGACGCCTTCGAGCTCTTTATCCCCCAGATCTGGCCGCCCGACGGCTATACGAAGCCCGCCTCCGTAGCCCGCGACATCGACCGGCACGTGGGCAACTTCCTGCAGAACCCGGGCCGCGACGCCCTCGGCCTGATCGACGACGACACCTACTTCGAACTGCTCGAGTTCCACCACCAGCGCCTGGCCGACGTGGCCGAGCACCTCGCCGGCTCCGGGGACTGGGACCTGCTGATGACGGAGACCCACGCCTCGGACTATACCAGCCACTTCTTCCTGCGCGCCGCCGATCCCCACTCCGGGGCGCCGCCGGCGGTGCAGAGGCGCTGCCGCGAAGGGGTTGAGCGCACCTACGCCTCCATCGACCGCTGGATTGGCCGCCTGCGCCGGCTGGCGGGGGACGACACCGCCTTCTTCGTGGTCTCCGATCACGGCGGCACCTCCCAGCAGCATACCGTCGTCAACGTCGCCGCGGTGCTGGCGCAGGCCGGGTTCCTGAAATACGAGGGCCGCGGCCGCAACCGGTGCATCGACTGGACGCGCACCCGGGCGGCCGACGTCGGCCTGGTGCACATCTTCGTGAACCTGAAGGGGCGGGAGCCCGGCGGTATCGTCGATCCCGCGGACTACGACGCCGTTTGCCGGGAGATTATCCGGGCGCTACACGACTACGAGGACCCGGAGACGGGGCGGCGTCCTTTCGCCCTCGCGCTCACCCGGGAGGACGCGGAGATGGTGAACCTGTGGTCGGACCGCGTGGGTGACGTGGTCTACGCCCTGCGCCCCGAGTTCGACGGCGCCCACGGGAAACAGCTCCCCTCGGTGACCTTCGGCATGGCCGGCCAACACTCGACCTTCATCGCCGCCGGCGCCGGTGTGCGCTCCGGGGGGCGCCTCGAGCGCCAGGTGCGCGTCATCGACGTGGCGCCCACGATCTGCTACCTCACGGGGGCGCCCATGCCGAACGACGTCGAGGGTGGGGTGATCTACGAGGCCGTGAAGGACCCGGACCTGCACCGGTAGGCGCCCGGTCAGTTCAAAGGGAAGAGGCTTCTTCTTCCCCGGACCGTTGAAGCGATCACCGCCCGCCATCGAACCGGCATGAAGGACGAAGTCCTGGGTCATATCGTGGACATGGGACTGGGATTCTATGTCAACTCGAACAGCTACGGCAAAGAGTCGGTTCCGTACGGGTTCGGGCGATACGCCTCTCCGCGCGCGTTTGGAAATGCGGGTTACCAGTCGTCGATCGCCTTCGTGGATCCCGATGCGAGCCTGGTTGTCGTATGCATTTTCAACGGCACACCTGGAGAGGATGCCCATCAAGTCCGCAATAGAGAGACCAACAGCGCCATCTATGAGGACCTCGGTCTGATATAGGATGTTCAGCCCACCGGATTCCGGCGTCCCCGGAATATCAGGAGCGATCCTTCGCTCCTTCTGTGTCATTTGAAGTCCCTACCTCGCGCCAATCGACTCGGGACAGGCATCGTCTTGACGGCGGCAATGAACTCAGCGGCCGAATACGCCGACGTTCCCTGAACACGCACCGTGGCATCCATCTCCCGCAAACCCACCGCGGCACCTCCCGAGTGTCCGTTTTCGGACATCACTGTATCATTAATGAACACCTTCAGATTAATGAGATATCCTCCCCACTGTATAACTCCCTGAAAAATATGTACATGGTAATTTGGCACGGTTTTTGATATTTTTGGTTTAATCTATCGTCTTCTGAAATTATCATTGCTCGGGGTCGCCAAGCAGATCAAACTGGGACGCAAGTCATGTTCCGAAACTTCCTGCTAATCGCCGTTCGCAGCATGGGTCGCTACAAGCTCTATTCGGCCATCAATCTTGCCGGGCTTGCGGTGGGGATTGCGTGCTGCTTGATGATCGGACTGTTGATTGTGGATGAACTGCAATACGACCGATTTCACCAGCACGCCGACCGTATCTTTCGGCTCACAACCTGGATCGAAATCAATCACCCAAAGGCGAATGCGCATCTCGGCCCAAGGCTCGTTGAGGATTTTCCCGAAGTTGAACAGGTCGTCCGCTTGACGCGCCTGGCAACAAAAACGTTGATTGTATACCAGGATCGGAAATTCCTCGAGGAAGAACTGTTGTATGCAACCCCCGAATTCTTCGACGTATTCTCGTTTACACTCGTTCTGGGCGATCCCACGACCGCGCTTGCTTCGCCCGATGCAATCGTGATTTCCCAGGACATGGCAAAACGATACTTCGGCGACGCCGATCCGATAGGCAAGCCATTGCGGATATCCGCTTGGTCGGAGACAACCACGCTTCCAGTTACGGGCGTACTGGGAGACCTCCCCCTCCACTCTCATATAGAATTCCAGGGGCTTGTCTCCTATGCAGCATATTCCAGTGGTGAACGAAAGTTTTCAGGCGCCTACACGTATCTCCTCCTGGACGATAAGGCAAAGACACAGAAATTGGTTGACAAACTCCGCGACTGGCTGCCTCATCAGTTTACCGCCAACGAGGATGACGACAAATCCGCCGCCAGCGCGTCCACTTCCTATACGACCATTCCGGCTGATGCCACTTACAGATATCCATTTGCATTCTCATATGGAGCAGGAACTGGGCGCCAACCGCGACATTAATGAATTGTACTTGTTTGGTTCGGTGGGAGTTCTCATCCTGCTGATTGCCTGCACGAACTACATGAATATGGCCACGGCGCGTTCAGCCAACCGGGCCCGGGAAGTGGGGCTGCGCAAGGTCGTGGGTGCCGACCGCGGGCAATTGATCCGGCAATTCATGGGCGAAGCCGTTCTTGTCACCATACTTGCATTTGCCGGTGCCGTAATCCTTACAGAGATGTTTCTTCCGATCCTGAATGCTGCTGTCGGCAAGTCCCTTGGCATAACTTACGGCGGCCGTTTCTTTTGTATCCTGGCTGCGGCGGCACTCGCGGTCGGGGCACTAGCAGGAAGCTATCCGTGCGCCGTGGAAAGGCGCGGAACTTCAGTGGGTGCAAGTCCCACCCGACAAGGGTTGCTTCAGCCTGCCTGCGCCGGTTGCTCGGCAGGCAGGTCGGTAGCAACCGGATCGGTGATGAAGGCAACGACATCGCCGAAGCCTCCGGTGTAAAGGGTCGCAAGGCGACCCCGCGAGTATGCAGGCCGTAACGCGCAGTGAACGCCGAGCAAGCCTCGAAAACTGTAATGCGGGAGCCGACCCGATTGTCAGCCGGGGAAGGCCGCCGCCGTTGGAAAAAGACAGCAACGCGTGCATCCAACGGTCCCGCCGGGGTACTGGCGACGGCATGTATATACAAGGAGATCCGCCGCAACACGGGAAGCCCCAGCGGTGGTGGTGAGACACCAACCGGAAACCCGTGAGGGACAGGCCGGGCCGTTTGGGGTGGCGGACAGGCTCGTAGTACCAATGATGCCGGGTAATGCCGGCGGAGGAAAGGGGCCTGACTTCGGACACGCTTGGGAAGGGAACAACGGATTGGAGAGTGGCGCAAGCCTATTACCTCCAAAGAAAGACCAGGCGATCCCGGAACAAGCTTGGCCTCCAGGTGAAGTTGCCCGGACATAGTAGGTAGCGTGTGCCTGAAGGCGACGTTCGTCGGAGAGCCGGATGCGGGAAATCCGCACGTCCGGTTCGACGAGCGGGATGTGGAAACGGGGCACGGAGAGGCTATTAATAGGCCGCTCCTAAACTACCGCGCCACATCCCGACTCTACGGCATTCTTCTTGTCGCGTTTTCGCCCCATAGAGATGCTAAAGGACCTTTCAACAACCACACACAGGAGCGCAGGATTTCGCAAGAGTCTTGTGGTCATCCAGTTCGTAATCTCAATTGGCCTGATCGGTACGACAGCCGTGGTGATGAGACAGTTGCATTTCACAAAGAACAAGAATCTGGGCTTTGATACACGTAATGTGGTTGTACTCGATACGGAGGGAATCGAGTGGAATGTGTATTCCGCGGAGCATCGTTTCCGTACTATAAAAGACGAACTGAAGCGGCACCCGGACATCCTCAATGTGTCACTGGCCTCTGTCGTTCCGGGCCAGGACTATTTGCCCAGATCCCAGTATACCCTGATCGACTCGCCTGGCAGCCAACCGAAGTCCATCAAGACAGTGTATATCGATCAGGACTACCTGGAGACGATGGGTATTGAACTTATCGCCGGGCAGAATTTTGCGTCCATTTTCGCCAAAAAATCGAATGACGGTGTCATTCTCAATGAATCAGCGGCGGGAGAGATGGGTATCGGTAGTACAACCGGTCAGAGGGTGCACATGAAGTTCTGGATGATTGAAACGACTGGCACTATTGTGCGTATTGTGCGAGACTTCCATATTCGGTCGCTGCATCACAGAATCGAACCATTGGCGTTACGATTAAATCTTGACGGAAAGTATGTTTGGAATGCCACTGAAATTGCCGCAAAATTGCGACCCGGTACTGTCCAGTCGGCGCTGCCATACCTGAGAGAAAAATGGGCTGATTTTGCCCCCTCACAATACTTTCGCTATACCTTTCTCGACACCTATTTTGATTTCGATCAGTTATATCAAGCAGAAACACGATTGATGCGCGTATTCGGCGCATTCTCGGCTCTGGCGATTTTTGTGGCGTTTCTCGGGTTGTTCGGACTCGCATCATTCACGGCTGAGAGTCGCACCAGAGAAATCGGCATCCGCAAAGTTCTCGGCGCATCCGAGGTCGACCTCGTTGCCCTGATATCAAGAGATTTCGTAGTTCTGGTGATCATCGCCATCGTCATCGCATGGCCTGTCGCGTATTTCGGCGCTGAAACCTGGCTGCAAAGCTTCGCCTATCGGGTCAGCGTTGGCTGGTGGACCTTCCCGTTGTCAGGCGCGTTGGTGCTTGGGTTGGCGCTGTTTACCGTCGGCTGGCATGCTCGCAGAGCTGCCCGCGCCAATCCGGCGGATGTCTTGCGGCATGAGTGAACTCGGGAGAGCGGCGCATATCGGTACTTTCCTGTGTCTACCGTTGTCCTGATCCGGGATTGAATTGTGTATCAGTCCTGCTTGCAGGATTCTTCGGATAAACGGTGCCTCGATCCACACCGGACGAGCGCACATTAGACCTGCACGGTTCCCCCGCAAATTCCCTGAACGCGCCCGCCGCATTTCGCAGATTCTATTGTAATCGACCCTCCACCTGCGGATAATTCCAAACTGTCCCACCATAATTCGTGCAATGCATTGCATATAGGAATTCACAAGAATTCTGCGTCTTTCTATCTTTTTCATAAGATGTTTAATAACAGGTAATTTTGCAGATCAGTTGCCAAATTCGGTATTCAGAATTGGGGGAGGGGGGACTTGATTTTGAGACACTTAAATAGCATATTCAGTAGGTAGTTTGCAATCGTCAAATTATGTCGTTCGATTCAGGTCGTATCGCAGAAAAACAGGAATTGGAGCTGGCACGAATATTTCCCGTCTGATACACCAGTTGGCACCGGAAGATTTGCCCACGCGGTACCCACCTTATCCAGCGTTACGGAAGACGGATTTACGACTGCAAAGTCCTTGATCCAGGATTGGACTACGAGAATAGGGGAATTCGGAAGGATCGTGCCGAATTGGTAGATACTCTTGCAGTCTTGAGGTGTACTTGGCTACTTTTCAATGGGACAGCAGGATGCAACCGTGAGATTGTAAATCACAGAGTGCTTGTAGTGGCCAAAGACCGCTGCAACCTTTGGGATGTGATAATCGACCTTACAGAAGGGAACGAAAATGTGGTCGTCATTGCGGGAATTCCTTAAGGTTCCTAGTGAACTCACGGGCAGAAACGTAAGGATTGCAGTTGTCGACAGTGATTTTCCTAACCATCCCGATATCACTACCAATGACCGACGTACTTCGTACCTGATCAGGAGAACGGTTGAGTCAGAGTCTCCGCCCGAGGTATTTGAGAGCGAACCGGGAACGTGGACGGGAAGCTGGCATGCGCTATGTGCCGCGGCGGCAGCTGGGGGTTCGGGCGCCGAATCTGGTGGCCTATACACGGGTGTGGCGCCGGAAGCCGATTTGTTCCTTGTCAAGGGTTATCCGGGCGAACCTGGGTGTCAGGGTGAATCAGCCCAAATCAGGGCTTTGGAATGGATTCGGGCTAACTGGCGGAAGTACGAGATTCGCGGCGTAATAACGGCGCTAAGGAGTCACATTGTTGCTGGCATATATCCATGGCAAACAGACCCGCGGTGCATTCTTTGTGAGGAGTTGGCTGCTGAAGGGTTGCTTGTCGTTACCGCATCTGGGAATCGGCCCGACGAAACTTGCGGTACTTCCGAAGCTGCGGCCCCGTCCGTCCTTTGCGCGGGAGGCGTCGTAATACCTCCGCATGGGGATCCGAATTTTGCCGGGATATTTCCAGGGAACCGGGGAACTACGTTCGAGGGGAAATGGATACCGGAGATTTTGGCGCCCGCCGAGAACATCATCCTGCCACGCCCAAAAAAAGAGGATATCGAAGACCATCTTAACGGAGAGCCACAGGACCTTCCTCCCCTCTACGGACGCACAAAGGGAACATCCTTTTCGGGGCCCGCCCTACTTGGTGCAGCCGCGTGTCTCTGGCAGGCTAAACCGGGCTGGACAGCCTATGAAATGAAATCTGCCATAATCGGCACGTCTCAAAAGAAACCGGAATGGTCCGATCTGGGGGCTGGCTTGGTGTCGGTCATCGGGGCTATGGCAGAAGGCAAACCACAGACCGCCGCTGAGGCAATGAACACCCCATACCAAAACTGGTCATTGTGGAAGAAAAAGCCCCTGAAACACAGGTTGGCCCGTCTTGCGAGTTCAAATCACGATGAAGCCAAGGATGCAGTCCTGTCTTTTGTTGGTGATGATTTCCCATATTGGGCCGCGGGGACAATTAGCGCGCAAACAGAGCATTCCATAGCAGAAGTCCGCGCCGCGTCTCTGTGCGCACTTTCAGGCGCGCCACCATCCTTGGTGAATTCGGAATTCATACTAAGGGCGTTTCGAGATGCTTCACCACTCGTACGGATGGGTGGCGTGTATCTGTTATCTGTCCGTTCGGATCTCTGGTCCAAATGTCGAAGGCCCCTCGAGGCTCTCTTTAGCGATGTGAGTCTTGATGTCCGGATTGGGTCCCTTGACCTTGCCCGCATTATGACTTTTCCAGAATTCGCCGGCAGAATCGCAGCCGGTCTCGAAGAAGACGCTCGGAATGATCGCGTAGCGAACTTTGGGAACCGGATAGAAGCACTGGAAGCGATTACGAAAGTGCGCTTACCGTTCAGGTTACCAGACCGACGTGATCAACCCTCCTACGCTAATGCGGTACGCGCCGCCAAAATTGACCTCGCGCGTCGATGGGACGAGTGGCTACAAGAAAACTGGTCGGTAGACCGCCTTTAGTTCGATAGGGTGACATTTTCATGTAGAAAGTTATGTTTAGGTAGGGGCGCGACGGCTCCTTTGACAAGATCCCATACAAAGTCTATGGCTCCCGGAAGTCCGAGGTCTCGCGGTACATTTCGCAGCGAGGATATTGTTCAGTGGGGTCGGCCGAAGTGGCCAAACGTCGTGCCGGATCGGGACGCCTCGCGCGACACGTGCGCGTCATCGACGTGGCGCCGACGGTCTGCTACCTCACGGGGGCGCCCATGCTACGAAATGTCGAGGGCGGCGTGATCTACGAGGCCGTGGAGGACGCGGACCTGCACCGGTCATCTCCTTGACGGCGCACCACGGATCACAGGATCAGAAGATGGAGGTGGCCCCCATCGTCTCACGAGCAGGCTGAGGCCCTGCAAAGAGGGGCCTCAGCCTCGACAAGAAGGCCTTATCACGGAGGCGCGGCCTCCTGCTGGGTGACGTGGCTCCGAATCCCACTTCGGCATTGGGATCGGGAAGGGAGGGATCAGCACTGTGGCAGTTTTTTCCATACAAACATTTGAGACAGCTGAGCCCTTCTTCTTGGTCCGATTCACCGGGAGGGAGTATCCACTTGCCGGACCGGTGGGAGGAGCAGACCAACCAGTAGCGAAGTCCGTGCTGCTGTGGGAGCCGCAGCACTTCAGGGAGATCGAAGAGGAAGGAAGAAGAGACAACGACGAAGCGACGGCCACTCTGAAAGCAGAGTTGAGTTTCCAGAACGACGGACAATGGATTGTCTTGCCTACAGCCGACGATCTGGTTCGAATGCAGTACAATACCGGGTACCTGCTGTGTATGTCCTTTGTCAAAGGAGAGATTCCTTCTTCAGAGGATGTTGGCCGCCTACTCTCCCAACCATCAAACCTAACCGCCATAATCCATCAGACTACGCATCTCTTTCTTAGAGATTGCAAGCGGGACTGGTGGATGAACATTCTTGCGGTGTCCGCGGACGAATTCGCCTTGGTCTTGGAAAAGGAGGCTTCTAAGCATCTAGCCTGACCTATTCATGAATCGTCACGGAATGCAGTATGAGGAAGCAGAAAGAGCTTCCGAGTGAGACGAGAAACGAAAGAGCACGGGCTGAGACGGATTTGGCGTGTCCCGGCCGTGTCGGCGGCGCCTGCTGGCAGCACGTTTGCTCCGTGGCGTCAGCTTGCTCTGAATTCCGCTGTCAAGAGCACAGACGTCTCCGTGGCTGTTGGTCGTGTCGGTCCAAACGTGAAGGCGCGGTCAGCTCGACGATGCGTTATGGAACACACGTTGCCAGGTTGTAGAGGATCTTGCGATAAAGGTGTTTGAGTGGAAACGCCGTTGGCAGATGGAACCTGATTTTTGTTTTCAACTCACAAACGCGCCCGGCGACTTTCAAGAGACGGTTTTGCAGGGTATTGAACTGTGCGTTCGTCCACTTCGTGCCGCGCAACCCGGTTTGTGCCAAGGCGTGCATCAGGACATAGGCGGCGCTGTGGAGAAAGAGACGGAAGTGATTGGCCTGGAAGATGTGACAAGAGGTGCGATCGGAATGGAGAAAGGTCTTGTGATTCTTGATGAAGTTTTCCATCCTGCCGCGTGCGCAATAGGCGGTTTTGTAGATGAATGACGGTTGGGCGCGCTTTAGGTTGGTGACCACGAATCGGATATTGTCTCCTTGCGGGGTGACTTCCGCCTTGCAGATGATGCGTTGTGGACAAGCCCAGGTTTTCGCCTGATAGTCCCAACAGCGATAAAGGCGCACGGGTTTTCCCGAAGCGGCATACAGCGTTTTGGCCTGGTCTATCAAGGACTGTGCCGAGCGCAGCAGTTTGGCGTTGCCGTTTTGTCCGAGGACAAAATACACATTCTGGTCTTCACACAACGCGTGCACTTCCGGACACGAAAAATGAGCATCGCCGCGCAACAGGATCGCCACGTCGGGCCAGGCGCGGCGCAGGTAGGCGATCACCCGTTTGAGAATGGTGACGATCTCTTTACCCGTGGGCCGCCTGCCAGGACGCAAGACCGTCGTGATCAACTTGCCCGTCTGGCCTTCATAGATATGCAGGGGCTGGTAGCAATAGCCATTGAAATACGCATTGAACAACGACAACTGTTGAGACCCATACACCTTGTCTTCCGTGTCATCGATATCCAACAGAATGGCTTCGGGCGGTTCCTCATACGAGGCGACAAACACATCCGCAAAGGCCTTGGCGATCCGATACAAATCGGTTCTGCTGATCCGGTTCTCGAACCGACTCATCGTGGGTTGACTGGCCAGATCCGCACCGGAAAGCGGCAACCGATCACAGGCCGCCTTGAAGCCGGGATCCTCGCGCAACGTATTGCAATCGTTCGCGTCCTCATATCCACAGGCCATCTGAAACACACGTTGTTTGACCAGATCCATCATCTGATGATGTACGTAACTTTGATGTCGACGATCCGTGAGCGCCGCAACCATCCTATGCAAAATCCCGGTTCTGGCCTCCACCTCACGAAGCAGCATCACCCCGCTGTCGCTGGTCAGGATGCCTCCGTCGAAGGTGGCTTCTACCGGCTTACCAGAAAGACTTGCGAAAGACACCCTGTGATGTGTATCTTGAACTCCCACGGTAGTTTCCTCCTGTTTCATTGTGTTATGGTTATTTGCGTAACCACAATATAATACAATGACTTGGGTAAGGAAACTACCTTTTTTGTGAATTTTTCAGGCTAGGCCGACCTGCAACTGTTTGCTACGGACCGGTCAAGTACTACGACATCCAGCATCCTCCCGTACATCGGGAATACAGTTGTGGTCGCCTGAGGGAGCAGGGCATCCTTTACTACTTTGACAAGGAGAAGAGTTACGGCCAGGAGCAGGAGTATCGCTTCGTCGTCACGATAGACGGTGAAAGGCAGAACCGCGCTCCCAAGGTGGAAATTTCTATGTCTCCGGCACTTAGGGCATGCTTCTTGGGGGCTGTAGCTGTTCGATCTTCCTGAACCTCGGCCCCCCCTCTTCGCTTTTCTCCCAAACATGAATGGGCATTGAGTCGTTCCGAAGACCGCTGCTTCGCTAACCGTGATCGTGATTAACCGTATTGTGATCTTGGCAAGGTGACCGGATGCCGCAGCAGGGAGAGAATGTCACTCCTCCAGCGCCAGGCGCTCGGCAGAGGCGTTGGCACCTAGGACCGCGGCCAGACCGTCACAGGCTGGGGAAGTGAATCATCGAAACTGAGACGGACTGACCCGCCGTCAATCGAAACAGCTAATGAGGTTATACAAAAGAGTAGACGGGGCGCCATGGTGATAAGAAGAAGAGTTGTACGAGCGGTGATGATGACGCCGGACCGTCATGTATTACTGATGAGGATTCAGGAGCCCGTGTCTGGATGTGAGTTCTGGGTGACTCCCGGTGGAGGCCTGGAACCCGGTGAGTCTGATGAGGATGCGCTTCGTCGGGAGGTCGCGGAGGAGACTGGTGCTACGAGGATCTCTCCGGGACAACTCGTCTGGTCCAGACAGTGCGAATTCACGTGGGATGGCCGCGACTACAGCCAGGACGAATTCTATTATCTCGTACATACCGAGTACTTCGAACCCGTCATGGACGCGAAGGCCGCTCCCGGCGAGGCATCGGCCTTCCGCGAGTTCCGCTGGTGGTCTATCGACGCCATCGGCAGGTCCGAAGAGACGTTCTCGCCGCGCAATCTTCATTCTCTACTGGAGAGTCTAACCAGGAACGGACCACCGGTTGAACCATTTGACGTGGGCGTATGAGTAAGAGATGCGCGCCGAACCGCAACCCTTCGCACGGCCAGAAGAATTCAAATCGCCTGCGGAGGGTTTTTCGTTGAATGAAGTTAACGCATATGTTATCTTTTTAAATGACAATGCATGTTGAATTCAATCGAACAAGAGAACGAAAATATCCAGTTGAGGGCTTGTCTGGAAGGTTGGCTCCCAACGAAACTCAGAGGGTCTTATGGGTGTCTAGACTCATGGACCGGATTGACCGGATTCCGTCGGATTTCTTTAGGATACTGATAGGATCGGCGGATAACTGGAATTGCAGGATTTAAACCAGTCGGGAAGCTGTCTCTTTTCTTGGCTGTTTCATACCTGGAAACCGACTCATCCTCACCCATGGATACTTGAAGAAGACCCAAAAGACCGATCCCCGGGAGATCAAAAGAGCTGAAGCCTATAAGCGAGATTACCTGAATCGTAGCAGGGAGCGCGAATCATGAGTGATGTAGAAAAGTATATTGCGCGACGGAAAAAGTCCGATCCTGAATTCGCAGAAGGATTCGAGGAAGGGTATAAGGAATTCGAATTCGGCGTTTTGCTGCGGCAGGCCCGGGTAGAGGCCGGCCTAACGCAGGAGCAACTCGCCAGGCTGATGCATACAAAAAAGACAGCGATTTCCCGTCTGGAAAACCGTGCTGGAGACGTTCGGTTGTCAACGCTTAGAAAAGCGGCCAGGGCATTGGGTAAAGAACTGGAAGTGAAGCTGAAGTAAGCCCTGGTCTGTAAACAAGCTGTCAGCATTCAGCTTTAGGCCGTCAGAATCACGAACCCAGCAAATCGCGAACACAGCGAACACAGTCAAATTACGGCGAAACACTCCATATCAAGTAAAGCGTAAATGGATAGCTTCTTGTTTTCCCAGTCCTGGACAGAGACCGATCACTTTGTATTCTGGCCTTTATCCGGGGCGGGCTAACGCCTGAGGTTGTTGCCTGCCAGGATGACCGAACGGCCGCACATCCGAGCCTGCGAGAGCGCCCGGAACAAGCGGCGTCAATCCTCTTGTTCTCGTTTGAGGGATATAGCCGATGGGTCCGCGTCCGCACAGCGTGGAGTGGTACGAGAAACTTGCGACGAACCAGAAGGATTACCCTTCCTCAACAGTAGACGTCGAGGTCGGAGCCCACGATGGGGAATCCTTTTACCTGGATTTCGTGAAGGAGCATCTGCGCACTGACAAGGACGTGATGGACGTGGGCTGTGGGCACGGTGATGACGCGCTTCGCCTTGCTCCGTTTTGCCGGAGCTTTACCGGGTACGATCGCGTTAGTACATATATCGAAACCGCGAAGGAAAATGCCAGCAACGCCGGGCTGGAAAATGTCACATTCCTCGTACATGATTCAAGCATGAAGGCAAATCAGGGGACGGTGAGAATACCCGTTGGAGACGACTCTCTTGATTTGGTCATCTCCAGGCGCGGGCCTGTGCACTGGATTGCTGACGCGAAACAGGTTATGAGGAACGGAGGCGTACTTATCCAGCTTTGCATGTCGGGCCGAGTTCCAGTGCCGGAATGGAATACCGCATTGCCCGAACCATTCGATCGTGAAAACCATCACCTTCCGGACTCGATGTTGGAAACGGTTACCCGGTCCCTGGCGGAGGCAAGGATTGAACTGCACAGCTGTTGGACTTTCAACGTGCCAGCCGTGCTGGACGGCCCCAAGCGGTTGTACGAGGCGCTCGCGTTCGGTCGGCACCCTGATGAAACGCCGTCCTATTCGGAACTGGAAGACTCGCTGAGGGCCATTTTCTCCTGTTACGGAAAACAGGGGAAACTTGATGTTCGCCAGCGTCGCCTGATTTGGAAGGCAGTCATTGACAAATAGATTCCTGCGTATCCTACAGGCCTTCGTACGGCGTTCGCGCTTATTCTATTTGCCAACCGTTTTGAGGCTTTTCGGACCCTGGCTCGCGCGACAATGATGGCTTCTGCGAGGCATCTGCGGCCTTCGGATGTGCTTGCACATGGAGAGGACCTGCGATCGCCGAACCATTCCGATCTGGAGACGGCGGAAATCGCGAACTTTGCGCGAGCTGTTCTCCCCAGACTTCCCACGGATGAACTCGTGCGAGGGGCTATCGAAATGGCATCCATGCGCCATTTTCCCGGCAAAGATGACGAACTTCAAAATATCGGCAATTGGGTGGCCAAACGTGCAAACGAGGCCGAAGAAGTGGCGTTTCACTACATTCGGTACGCGGGTGACTCTTATCCGGTACGACACGCAGCGTCCACCGCAAGGAATCTTGCCGTCCGGATCCTTGGAGAGATTGGGATGGACTGTTTCGATCGTCTGCTTGACCTGGGGGATACCGATGACCTCGAGACGCTTTCCGGCGTAGTCCATGCCTTTGCCGTGTTTCGCGACCCAAGGGCAGTGCCCTTCCTCGCGTCCCGACTCAGAGATACACGAAAGGGCCCGCGTGCCGAGGCGGCGAGGGCTTTAGGAAAAGTCGGCACACCCGATGCTCTGGCGGCAGTGCGGTCGATAGCGAACGACAAGAGGAAGGGTGTACGGAACGAGGTGCAGCAGGCGCTACAAGGGGGAGGGCGTTAGTGCCTCCAGCATGGATGATCAAACCCGTCGGATTTGGACGAAGGAATTCCGGCGCAACGGTCGCAGGCCCTGAATCTGATGAGACAATCTGCCGTCGTGTCTCGTCTCCAGGAAAACGTCCCCGAACAATGTCTGGAAGGAGTCGTCGCGCCAGAATGCAGACGCTTGTTCTCGTGAAGCACTCGTTGCCGGATATCGATCCAGCCGTTCCTGCCAACAAATGGCATCTTTCCGAGGAAGGGTCCGTCCGTTCGCGGATACTTGGTGAGAAATTGGACAGATATGATCTCGGTCTGGTTGTCAGCAGCATCGAACCCAAGGCCATGGAAACGGCTGAAATTGCGGCCGGGGTGCTGAACATCCCGGTAGAAGCCGTTGAAGGGCTGCACGAACATGACCGCAGCAACGTCGGCTTCCTGGAAAAGGAGCGATTTGAGCAATCAATCGGCCGTTTTTTCGCGCGACCTGCGGATCTGGTTTTTGGAGATGAGACTGCCGATCAAGCGCATGACAGGTTCTCGAAGGCCGTATATGAATTTTCAGACCGCTTTCCACGGGTAAACATGTCTCTTGTCACGCATGGGACTGTACTGAGCCTCTTCTTGAGCCGTATTTCCGAATTGGAACCCTTTGCGTTGTGGAAACAGTTGGGTCTGCCTTCATGGGTCGTCCTGTCCCGCCCCGACTTTGGCGTGGTCTAGATACGCCGCAATTTCGGGGACTGGCGATCTTTTAGCGGGCAATGAGAGCGCGGCATTATCGGCAATCTCCCATCGTGTCGTGTGGCCGGGTGATTGTCAACGGGTGGTATCGGGAGTTTTGCGGCGGAGAGAAAAATAAACGCGAACAGAACGGATGGTGCAAATGATGGGATGGCTGAGTGCGAATCGCAGGTTAGATTATGAGAACTCTGTAATCTTGGAGTGTGTCCAATGGCGATAATCTATGGCAGGCCAGATAGTGAAAAACAGCTCTTGGACTTGTACCCTAAACCTGTGAAAACATTCGAAGATATAGAAAACGCACATCGAAAACTAAGAAATGAACTCAATGCAAAAGATGACGGGATTTTTGCAGGAATAAGAAAGTGGAGAAAAAGAAGAAAGATCCAACAATTCGAAAGAAACAAAGGAAATTCATTTTATGCGGGAGCAAAGGGAGAGATCGAAACGCTAGAAAAATTATCACATCTGAGTAATCACTATCATGTTTTGTGTGGAGTACAGGCTATTCTTCCTCGTTTTGTCACATACAACGGAAAAAGAAATTTAAGAACAGCCCAGATAGACTTTCCCTCTGTGCCTATATTAATGAGACAATTTCCCCATAAAAATTAGAGAGCAGTCTAAAGGGCGCAGGAGTGCCGAATGATGTTGGAAGCGTTGAGCCAGGTTTAAATTGGTGGCGATGTGGTTAAGATAATGGCACTTAAGAAAGCATCATTGAAAATGTTCGGGATTCAAGCTTCAATGTGTGATGTTCCCGAATGTCCGGGAATTCTCCGATCTGGCCCGCATTACCGTGCATGTTCGCCAATGCCGTAGTTATGCAAAACTGGCGCAAAGGCAGAGTCCAACCACCGTGGCAATCGCTCACAAAACCTTCTATCGCTTTATCCTTTGTTATCCTCGTACCAGTCGAAATAAGCGGAAGCACGAATCGATAGATCCTGTTCCTCACTCCAACTGTTTAGCAGTCCGTTGAAAAAGTCGCTCTGCAGGCGAGGCCGAGTCATTGTGGCCGAAGACTAGGCCTAAAATAAGCGAGTTTCGTTTGCGGCACATCGATCTGTGTTTGTGGTGAGGCGTTGGTGTCGATTTATATGGAATTGGCGTTTTGGATGATCTTTGGGGCGGTGTTTGTCGTGGTCGCTATCGTGAATTGAGTATCCGAAGTGGCGGTCAGGCGCGTGGTGGACACACCGGTCCGTTGAGGGGTGTGGGGATGGCGCGGCGTGTGTGTGTCATCGGTCGTGCTGCATTGGTGTTATCCAAATCCGGTGCGTTCAATGATACGCCAGGTGCTGAAGAGGCGATCGAGGGTGGGTTGATAGCCGATGAGGCGCAACGTGGTGGTGTGCGCGCGTTGGATGACGTGGCAGGGAATCAAGATGATGCTGTGGATGAAGCGCCGGAATTCCATGCGGACGTACTGCTGTCGGTCCAGGTGTCGGTGCATCATCATGGCAAACCAGGATTTGAGGTTCCAGGCCAGGGCGGCGATGACCATGTAGGCCCAGTTGCTGACCAGGTCATACAGGGGCACGCGCAAGGCGTTGACGCCGTTTTTGAGTTGCTCGATGACGTTCTCCTGATCGCAGCGTTGGTTGGCACAGGCGACGATCTCGGCGGGGCTTACGTCCGTGCGTGTCGTGATATAGAAGAAATAACGGCATTCGTCGAACAGGACAAGGTCGCCCTTCATTTTACTGATGTTCTTGCGCAGGACCACGACGCGATACACACGTTTACAGCGCGTGGGTTGGTAGTTGAACTCGGCCACGTGTTCGTGGTTGAGGACCAGGTTGGCGTAGGCCCGTTTGCGGACGATGCGCTGTTTCTCGTGGGGCTGATTGCGCTTCCGCTTCTGGTCGGTCACGGTGTGATAACGGGGTTTGCGTTGCAGGGGCTGCCATTGTGCCTCGTCGAGGGCCTCAGCACGGGAACGCATCGTCGCGTTGGCGTCCATCCCGAAGATGAAGTCGACGCTTTTGGCCCATCGATCAAAATGTCGGGTCAAGGAAAAGTCGGTGTCGCCACGTACACAGAGGCGCTTGGCGTGGGGCTGCACCAGCGCCAAGGCCGCGTCGATCCAGGGTGCCGCACCGGTGTGGCTGGGCACATTCCCCGGTCGGTTGACCAGGAAGAGCACTTCCTTCGTGTTGGCCAGTGAGATCACCAGCGGATGGTAGCCCCAGATGCCCTGGTAAGAGATGTCCATACCCCTCTTGCGCTTTCCATACGTCGGCACGTTTGTGCCGTCCACGTCGATATAGGTGATGTCACAAAGCAATTTGCGGCCACGCGATGCCCACAAGGAGGATCGCACCGCGTTGATGCACGCCATCAGTTCGACGATGTCCCGTTCCGAGAAGCGTCGGCAAAAGTCACCCGCCGTGGTCGGATCGGGAATCAACTGAGCACCCAGGGCATTCATGTAGGCCCCGTCATGTCGCAAACGCTCGATATCCTCCAGGCGCGTGCCGCCGCACAACACGTTGTAAGCGATGTTGAGCACGTGGTCCGACTCATGATAGGGCAGATGCACCTTCAACAGGGACAGCGACGCGTCGATGCGCTTGGGCAGTCCCAGCTTGGTGACCAGGCGATGCACGGCGCCGATGCCTCCGTAACTCATCGCGTCGGTGTAGGCGCCCACCTCGTAGTGCACTTTGCCAGGGCTGAACATGGGCCGGGGCTGCGCCTGCCAATGCCCGCTCGACCGTGGCGGGCGGCCACTTTGCGTTTGCGACGAGCACTGTTCCTGCGGCTGTCATCAACCGATATTCTTTTCACCGGAAAGGTCTCCTGCGTTGGAGTGATGATTTCTAGCGCAATCCATCTATCTCCAACAACGGTAGGCCTTTCCGGTCTCTTGGACCAGAAAAATCTCACCATCACGCTTGTTTAAGGACTAGGCGCGCGACCGCGTCGAATCGGGGATTCGGGGAGGGAGCGCAACGCAGTAATTCGGCCACAAGGGCCGGACGCAGCCCGGATGGACTTTTTCAACGGGCTGTTAGGTTACTCGACGATAAGGTAGGGTACATCTGATGACACGATCATTGGCAATACTGGCAGTTGTGATGGTGAATATTCCTGACTTTGCTTGGACAGGGGCTGAAGACCATTTCCACGTTCGAGAGCGGACTGGCTACTCTTCTGAGCCTGTGAGTAGTGCGCGGATTGACAAAATCATTGCAGAGTCCGCGTTACGTTACCAGAAATATGGAGCTGTGGCTGCGCGAGTTGGGTTTCACGACATTGCGTTTCCAAAGGATAGTAAGGAGTTTCACCGTTTGAATGGATATGGGCTCTTGGTCGTCACAGCCATCTCGCAAGATAGTTCTGAGATCCCACTCAGACGCGTCTACGTACAAGGTGAACATGGACAGGAAGTCCTACAGCGGCTTTTTTCAATCTCATCGGCGGTAGAACCTCCAGATGGAGCAGTTGCACAGATTTTCGGTCCATTTCGGGCTGATGCCATGTATCTCTTTCCGGTACATTGCAGGTTTAAGGACAGTAAACTTCTCACTGATTTCGCGCAGAATCGAAGAGGCTTTCACCTAGCAACCTTCCCTGAACGTATTCCGTCGGCCTTGAAGGCACTTCCAAAGGAGAAGCCCACGTCTATTCCTCCATTGGAAGAGATTCGACAGTTCGCGCACAGAGAGTATCCTGATCTCGGTCGTTTGCTGGTAGAAGTGCAAGGGGAAAGCAGTAAAGAGGATTGAGGTGAGCTGTTTGGCGAGGATGTGCGCGGAATTGAGATTACTGTGCCAAGGAAACAGGTTTGGCACTTCCTATAACACGTCCGTGTCCGGCTACGGGCTGCGCCCTTCGCGCAACCGCTTCGCGGTTCGGGCACGGCCAGAACGTTAGCGGACATCGTTTAAGCGCAGGATGCGAACTGCATGACCACTCCTGGGATTCCCTACAGCCAATGGCAACCCTTATCAGTCCAGGAATTGACGCAATTGTTCGCCAACGCTCCTTTCATGTGGGGACTCGCCGGTGGCTATGCGGTTGAGCAGTTCGTGGGAAAGCGCGTCCGGGACCACGGTGATATTGACGTCATAGTGTACCGGGATCAACAACTCGACGTACAGCGCTGGCTCTCAGATTGGCATCTGTACGCGGCTGATCCACCTGGCTCATTGCGACCATGGGCAGAATCAGAGTACTTGCCTTACGGGATACATGACATATGGGGCCATACCAGCGCACAGGCGTGGCAGCTTCAGATCATGTTGACTGAAAGCGAAGGCGACAGGTGGTTCAGTAGGCGCAGCAAACTGATTGGCGGGCAACGAGGAGACTTGATCGTTTCATATAGACGTGTTCCCTGTATACGGATTGAGGTCCAACTTCTTTACAAAGCTAAGAATTCTCGTTCGAAAGATGAACTAGACTTTGAAGCGTGCCTGCCGCTGATGTCCGCCGAGGCGAAGAGATGGTTGGAGACTGGGTTGGAAGTTCTGCATCCTGAAGGTCATCGCTGGCAAAGGCTTCTGTCGAAATAGTAGTTTGCATAGTAAGGCACGACCGAGATACGACGTCCGCTAACAGCGCGGTATTGCGCTGCGCCGCCGCTGGCGCCTTGGCCTTCGGCAACCCGCTTTGCGGGTTCGCAAACCGGCGAAACGTTAGGCGAAACCTCCCACCTTCAATTGAATAGAGTTAACAGTGTGAACAAGCCCACTATTGGGACAGAGCGACTCCTCTTACGACACCTGACTGAAGCAGACGCTCCCGCTCTCCACAGGACGACAGGAGATCCAGATGTTATGAAACGCTGGTGGCCTGGGCCGGACAAGGACGTCCAGCAGACGAGAGGGAGGATCGTAGAGATCAACGAACATTGGGATACGCATGGGTTTGGAGACTGGGGTGTCATTGAGAAGGAGTCTGGTGATCTGATTGGCTTCTGCGGCCTTCATTACATCTCCAATATGCCCGAAGTCAACATAGGTTGTGCCCTAAGAAGATCTGAGTGGCGCAAGGGATACGGAACTGAAGTGATGAGATCTGTTGTGCAGTATGGCTTTGACAACCTCGCACTGGCGGAAATAGTGGGCGTCATTATGCCTGGAAATCAAAAGTCGGTTGGCCTATCAGAGAAGTGCGAATTCCGTTTCTGGAAACGCTTCTTGTGGGAGGACAGGGATAGACTGGCCTATCGAATCACGCGCGAAGACGTAAGGGGCGGCTACGCCTAACAAGCCGTCTGCGGCTCGGGGTATACACCCCTCGCCCAACTTGCCTCCGGCAAGTTCGTGGGTGCCAGGAACGTTATGTGCAAGTGCGGCATCGATATACCAAACACGCAGGCGTCGCGAATTAGGCCGTCATATTCGCCGGAACGGAGAACCCGCATGATTCGAGTCTACGGCCTGAGGCAAAATCTGGATCCGATAAAGGCGAAGCTATCCGATGTGATCAACACATGTATGGTTGACGCCCTTTCATTTCCGACCGATAAACGAGCACATCGCTTCATCCCAATGGATGCTGAAGACTTCTACTATCCGGAGGGACGTACGGATGCGTACACGGTGATAGAGATCTCTCTAATGGAGGGACGTTCAGCAGAAGTCAGGAAGAAACTGATCCACCTTTTGTTTGAGCGAATAGGGGAGAATTTGGGGATTGCACCGATTGACCTGGAGATCACGCGCTTCGAGACTCCGGCCGGTAATTGGGGTTTCCGCGGCATGACAGGGGACGAAGCCAGGTTGGACTATCGGATAGATATTTGAGCGTGCTCTCGGCCGGGCGAGGAAGACCATAACCACCCCGCGCCGTAGCAGCGCTTAACACGCGATTCACGGGCGCTGCGCCGCGGAGTTTATCCTGAGCCTTGTCCTGAGCCTGTCGAAGGGTTGTCAAAGGGGCGCCTTGGCGTACGGCGGCCCGCCTTCGGCCGATAAAGTCGGAGAATTCGTCGTGTTTAACATCGCCGGCAACAAGTACCGCCTGATTGTCTCTATTCACTTCAATCGGGGCAAAGTATACATCCGTGATGTACTTACACACCAGGCCTATGACCGTGGAGGATGGAGGATATGAGTATTATTGCTACCCAACTTCAGCGATCCTGGACGCAAGTGAGTGCGTTACTCAAGATCCGGAACGAGCGGGAATACGACTTGGCCCTGAAGCGGCTCAACAGCCTGATCGATGAAGTGGGCACTGATGAGCGGCATCCGCTTTATTCCCTGCTCGATACGCTGGGCACCGTTGTCCACGCGTGGGAAGAACAAAACCATTCCATGCCCGACTTGGAGGGTGCAGATCCACTCCGACTTCTCATGGAGGAGCATGATTTGACTCAGTCGGATTTGCCGGAGGTGGGTTCGCAAGGGGTGGTTTCGGAGATTCTGAGCGGTAAGCGAGAGCTGAACATCCGACAGATACGTGCTTTGTCCAGGCGATTTGGCGTCTCGCCCTCAGTATTCGTGTAGACCATGGCTCAGGCTGCTTTATTCGCGAATCGACCATCTCCACCCCCGCACAATGGCTTGTCGAGCCGTCGAGGGAGTGTGTGTGAAGGTGGGGCAGACATTCCTGTCTGCCCTTTTCATTGTCTTGCTGTCTGCTGAAGGCTGATGGATGCCGCCGCATGAGAGGGAACGGATGTGCTGCCTGGCAGGCCGGGTCCAAAGATAAACGCCCGGGCATCATCCGACGCGAGCAGGAGATGCTTCGTCAGCCTGACGGTTTCCTCAGCATGACAGTTCTGATGATCCCCCGCCCTGTCATTCTGAGCGCAGTCGAAGAATCTCCCGTCCATTCCATTGTAAATGTGGCAGAAGCCTTCGCTAACGAATTCGGACGGAGGCTTCGTCAGCCTGCCGGCTTCCTCAGAGTGTGGGCGCACGTGTGACAGATGCATTTCCACTCGGCGTCCGTCCACGGTTCGCGGTGCCGCTTGAGCCACAGCTTACGCGCATCCTGAAAGGCGCGGCGTTTGTCCCGGTGATCGCGTCAGCGAGGCAAAAGGTGATCCAATCAATGGCGCCGTCCCTTTTCCGGTGGGGGAGACGCCGGCGAGGTGTGGCGTGCCCGGATTCAAGATTCTGAGGTTTCGGTTTGATGCATGTGAGCAGACAAGAATGTCTGCTCCACCTTTTCGAGTTTTTGTTCGAGGAATCGCTTGAACGCATCCCCTCTGTGCCAATATGTAATGAGAACGTGGTAAAACTGAACTCGCTCATCAGTCTGAGTTAGTACGGCGATCTCTCTTTGCAGGGCTGGTGATTAGGTCAATAGACACGTCATGGATATCACTCGTGAACCAGGGAAAATCATCCTCATCAACGGCGCGTCGAGTTCCGGGAAGTCGACGCTTGCCCGCCAGCTACAACAATCGCTACCAATCCCATTCTGGCACTTTTCGTTTGACCACCTTCGCGATTCAAACGCCCTGCCGATGGAACGAATTCGAAGCGGTGAAATTGATTGGTCAGCCATGAGACCCGCTGTCTTCGATGGGTTTCATCGCTGTCTGCCAGTTTTAGCGGATGCGGCCAACAATCTCATCGTCGAGCACATTATTGAAAATGAAGTGTGGATGTCCGATCTAGTAAAATTACTCGCTGGCTTGGACGTGTTTTTTGTTGGCATACACTGTCCGCCTTCTGAGTTGGAGCTAAGGGAGCGCGAGAGGGGAAATCGACGAGCCGGAGAAGCTCGAATGGACCATCAAGTAGTCCACGGTTTCTCGGATTACGATCTGGAAATTGACTCGCTGCAGCCGAACCAGGACAACGTGGACGCTCTGATCGATGCTTGGAAATCCCGGCGTCGTCCCAACGCATTCGACCGAATGACTGCGCGAAAATAACGCTCTCATTCGCCACGTAAATCAGACGTTCGAGGGAACATCCGATACAGAAGATTCTTTATTTCAAATATCATTGATTGCCCGCCTTCGCTCCAGACAAACCTGCTGCGCAGGTTCGGGCACTCCGGGACGTAATGTGACATTGGATGAAGAAACAATAGCAATCAGATGAGACCGAACAGAACACGAGAATTACCACCAACGATCCGATCGGCTACGGCCGCTGATGCCGATATTGCAGCACGGATTTATGTCGATTCGTGGAATGCCGGATTTGGCGCACTGCTGTCGCAGTCCGATAGAACTGTGACGCCATCCCTTGCTGAGCGCTGGCGACATGATCTTGGTCAGGCTGTCCCACATCGTTGGTGGGTAGCCGAGCGTAGGGGTTCTACTGTAGGGTTCGTCGGCATCGGACCCAGCCGAGATCCGGAAGATGTTCATCTGGGTGAACTTGATACCATTGCAGTCGATCCGTCGTACTGGCGCACAGGCGTTGGCAAGGCATTGGCGTCTGTCGCTTTACGCTTTCTGGTTATAGACGGCTACGATAAGGCGATACTGTGGAGCGTAGAAGGTTACGAGCGAGGAATCGCTTTCTACGAGGCCATGGGGTGGCGCCGTGATGGTGGGGTTCGAGATGAAGGACGTCAAATTCGCTTCAGGCGTGACCTTTCTTCCTTACGAATGCCGATATAACCCGCGGCTTTACCTCTTTCAACCAAGCTGCGTAAGGTTCGCCAACGGTGAAACGTTATGTGCCACGGCAGATTTGGGATTTGTAGTTAGGATATGAAGAGGCAATGGCCCCGCTATCCCTCACGTATTTCTCCGAGGCGAGCAACAAATGTTGAAGACTGACTATCCAGGGGTTTTTGAGAGGAAATTCCAAAAACTCAGGCAACAGGGTGCTTCAGGATATAATACACCGGAACTCTATCAGGATTCGTTTGCGAAAGTGACCAATGTCTCGCAGCAGTTGGAATCGGCAACTTTGCTTGAGTTAGGATGTGGCGCCGGCGATCTTTCTCTGCTACTTTCAGAGAAGGGCTTTCAAACCTATGGAATCGATATCTCTCCAACGGCGATCGCCTGGGCAGAGGAGAAGCGCGAGGAACAGAATTTGAGAGCGGATTTCCGAGTTGGGAACGTCCTCGATTTACCCTATCAGGATGGGTTTTTCGACGTGATCATAGATGCCCTTTGCCTGCATTGTATCATCGGCGAAGACCGCATTGCGTTCTTGAAGAATGTTCATCGTGTACTGAAGTCTCAGGGGTTATTCATCGTCATGTCAAAATGCGGTGAGCCAAAGGAGGCAGATTATCCGTTTGATCCTGTGACCCGATGCAAAATAGAGAATGGGATCGCAACGCGTTACTGGGGTTTGCCAGAGAGTCTGGTTCAGGAAGTCGAGACAGCAGGTTTTGAAATCTTCAAGTGGGAGGCACTCGCGGAAGCGGGGATTGTTTGTTCACGTCCCGTTCTCGACTTGACGGAAGATCGTGCTGTCCAAATCGCCGATAACCGTGAAGGAATCCTGGGCGATTTGGCGGGGTGTAGGGTGCTATGTCTGGCGACCCGTGGAGGACCGGGAGGTATACGAAAAGGGAAAATACCGCCGGGAATTGGCTACTTCGAAGATAGCCTGAGGCGTATTATGCAACACCATTTCGAGATTTCTGAGTTTCAGCCCATGACCGTTCAACCTGATGAAGCCGGACTTTTCGGAATGTCGGGTCTGTGGACGGTTCTGATGAAGCCCATCGCACACTTCTGAGTCAAGGAGGCGATGGAGCTCGACTGCAAAACGTGCCCGTGCCCGCTGCCTGGGTGTATGCGCGCCTTCGCCCAACCGATGTGAGGTTCGAGCGCGGCGAAAAAGTTAACAGCAATTGCGCTTGCGAGGGCAGTCAATGAAGCCGCCAGGTCCGTGCCGCAAGAGCCAGATCGACTATCTGCCTGACGGTTCAGTCAGGAAGACCTACAATCAGAATGGCGACCCAGCCGGCAGGTACAGGCGTGAGGTCGGTTTTTACCGGCACTATGGTAGGTCTCAGCTGATTCCGACCTTATTGGATTCGAGTCCGGACGCCTTCATCGTAGTCGAGCACGTGACCGGCGACCTGATGCACGACGTAGATCTGACCACTGACGATTTGAACATGCTGACCGATAGTTACGTCGATCAGATCGCACATTTATTCGACGCGTCAGCACCTTGTTCGGACTTGAAAGACCAGTATTTCGAAGGGCGGGGGGCGGATGAGACTCTCGCCTCGCTACATGAAAGTTTGTCTCGGCTGGCATCCAATGGCGACAATTGCGCTCCGCTTTTCCACGAACTCAGCGAGCAGGTTGCGAAAGTTGAGCTTTCGGACGAGCTGTTGATCAAACTGGATTGGAATCCGGGGAATCTGTTCCTGCGGGATGGCGTCGTATACAAGTTCATCGATTTTGAACAAGCGTTCCTGGGAAGCAAAGAGATACTGGTCGGCGTGTTGCTTCACAATCCAGTCTGGCCAGCCTTTCGATTGTTTTCGCGTCTGAGGGACTCAGGGTTCTTCGAGGCGGATACTTCAGACCTTCGCCACTATGTGGCCTTTGGCTTCGGCTCCGTCGTCGTGGACTCGATGGAAAAACGAGGAGAGGCGTGGGGAATATCTTGAATTCGAACTGCTTTTGAGCGGCACTACAGTGACCGAATTCGCTCCATAGGGCTGACTTGACCCAGCCGCACCCATTGGGGCGCAACAGCTGTTAACAACCGGTTGCCACTACGCCGTCCTATATTTCAACGCCCGTCGTTGCGTCCGGCGGAAGGCAGCGTCAGGCGTCTTAGAACCGGATGCTGCCAGAGGTATTCCGACGGGCTCGTCATCACGCCCGTGTGCCCTATGAAATTCGCCCAATTACCCGCATCTGTCCGCGAGGTCTGCCAGGCCTTCGTCAGGGGTCTTGCGGATATCCTCGATACGAATTTGCATGGCATTTACATGTATGGCGCATCGGTATTTCCGGACTCGGGAGTTGTACAGGATATCGACTGTCACGTGATCCTGGAAGGACGGCTGAATGGCCGGGAAAAAGACGCAATTCTTCAATTGCAGAGAGATCTTTCGGGCCGTTTTCCGCCTTTGGGCGGTGAATTGGATGCCTATCTCGTACTGCGCGAGGATGCCCTGGAGACGCGTCCGCCCGTCCACCAGTTGCAGCCCGATATGCGGGACGAAGCGTGGGCATTGCATTGCGCGCACGTCAGGGCCGGACGCTATATTACGCTTTACGGTCCGCCCCCAAAGGAGATCTTCCCGGCGCCATCCTGGGACGAAATTTTGACCGCTCTCAAGCACGAGTTGAAGTTCATCGAGCAGAACCTGCGATACCCGGACTATTGTGTCCTCAATATGTGCCGGATCATGTACAGCGTACAGGAACGGAACGTGGCGGTGTCGAAGTTTTCCAGTGGCGCCTGGACTTGTGAACGGTTTCCTGAATGGAAACCGCTGATCGACGCGGCAGTGGATTCCTACCAGGGCAGGGAGACGCCAGGTGAAGCTGAATTGCTCAAAACCGAGGTGGGATCCTTCGTCGAGTTCGGTACCGGCGTGTTTTGTGAGCAGTCTCAAGGCGCCTGATCCTGCGTCCGTACAGAAACTGCATTGCGGCCCACCGCCCGCGCCGGCCTGTCGACGCACGCGCATCACGACACCGCATAGGCGCGAACAGCGCCACCCCCTCTGCAGCCTGTCCAATTCCAAGCGGATGAATCTGTCAAGGTCGAAATCGTCATTGACAGTCGACAGATATTCTGCTATATTTATAGCAAATATGATATAATTTGTGGGGGTTTTTGTGCCGTTCGATTGGTTGCGGATCAGGCAGTTTCGACAGACCGTCGGGATGACTCAGCAGCAGTTGGGAGATATCCTGGAGGTCCCCCAGTCCACCATTGCTCGATGGGAGACCGGCAGGATTGCCCCAAATGCTCAGCACATCGGTCTGATGTGCGACCTTGGCAGGGTTCAGTCCATCGAACCGGATTTCTTCTTTCCGGCTTATTCACGCCTTGATCCAAACGAGCAATCACACAGAGAGAGGAGGAGAAACTGGTGAAACCCGCTACTTTCACGGACGCGACCTTTGAAACGGAGGTCATTTCCTCAGACCGGCCCGTCCTCGTCGACGTTGGCGCGAATTGGTGTGGGCCTTGCCGCCTTATCGATCCGATTGTAAAGGAACTGGCTGTTGAATACGCCGGGCGATTGAAAGTCGGAAAGATGGATTTCGACACCTCCCATTCCTCGGCAGTCCGGTACGGAATTCAGAGCCTGCCAACCCTCCTGCTCTTCAAGAATGGACGCGTCGTGGATCGCCTGGTTGGCGCCGTCCCGAGGCAACGGCTTGTCAATTCCATTGAGCAGGTACTTACGGTCCTTCGCGAATGATCAGGTATGTAGAGGACACGACGAAGTGGGAAGACTGGCAACGCAACTACCGGTTGGGCCTCATTCTGATCCTGCCGCCTCCCGATGTGTCACGGGAGATTGACCTCCTGCGAGCCAGGTATGATCCCCGTTCGGCGGCCTGGTGTCCGTCGCATATCTCTTTGTCCGATCCCTTGAGCCGCGAAATGACCCCCGCGCTTGCCGACGAAATCCGCGGCGTCGTCTCCGGTGTCCAGCGGTTCACTCTCTGTTACGACAAACCGCACGCCTCGACGCGGTACGCCGGTGTCGCGTATCCCATAACGCCGCGAGAGCCGATCGAGCGCCTGAAACATGTCCTCCACGGCGCGTCAGGCTTCGCCGCCGAGGCGCATCGCAGACGCCGCATTGCCCCACACATGACGATTGCCGAGTTCATTTCAATTGACGAAAGCCTCCAGCTTTGCGCGCGTCTCCAGGATACGGCGCCATCGGGATCCTTCCTGTGCGATCGATTGGAATACGTCGTTCCCGACGAGAGTTTCCGGTTCAACAGGAGGTTGACTTTCCTGCTTGGCGATTCAGCGTAAGAATTCTACCTTGTCCTGGAGAGTCCCTATTTCGAAGGAACGACAGGTGTTGCCGAACCTGATTTGTAAGTTCCCGCTTTGTCTATAAAGTGATTATGTACGGAGCCAGGAGACAGTCGTGAATATCGAAAGCATCGAGGTCATTCAGATCGAGACGCCGCGTTTCTACGGGCACGTCTCCGGACACGTGCTTATCAAGGTGCATGTGGACGACGGTCCCGTCGGCCTCGGTGAAGCATCGGACAGCCGGTGCGCCGACGTGCCGGCCCTGGCGCGGGAACTGAACGAGCAATTGACGGGCCGTGACGCCCGGCGCATCAACGAGATCAACGACTTCGCCCGCGCCCGAAACTGGCGCAGCACCGTCTCCGACCCGCACGTGGCAAGCGCCGTCGACCTGGCGCTATACGATCTCAACGGCAAGGCCCAGGGCGTGCCCGCGTACCAGATGTTCGGAGGCAAGGTGCGCGACGCGCTCTACTGCTGCTACCCGATCTTCGGGTGGCAGGTGATCGAGGACTTCGAGCGTGCCGGCTCCTATCTGCAGCGTCTGGTCGACCTCGGCCACCACCTGTTCCGTTACTACGTCTCCGGCGACGTGGACCTCGACGATCGCTTCCTCGCCGAAATGAAGTCCAGGCACGGCGACCGGATCCGGCTGAAGTCCATCGACTTCTCGGGCCGCTTCCACGACTGGCAGGAGGTGCTGCGCTACGGCGATAGGCTGCGGCATCACGATCCGTACCACTTCGAGCAGCCGACCCGCGACCTGCGTTCCAGCGCTCAGTTTACCAAACGCGTGGACCTGCCGGTGACCTGGCATATCTGGTCTCTGCAGCAGGCCTGGGAGGCGGCCGACCGCGGCGCCTGTACGGCATTCAATGTCGCCTGCGTGTGCGGTGGACCCACTCATATCAAGCGCATCCTTGCAGTGGGGGAGTCCGCCGGCATGCCGTGCCTGATCGGCACCGACCAGGAGTCCACGCTGGGCGTCAGTGCCCAGGTGGCGGTGGGCATCGCCTCTCCCCAGGTCCAACTGCCGTGCGATCCGATGGGACCCTTGTTGTACACCGCCTCGCCGGCACGGGAGCGCGTGCGGGCCGAAGGAAGCTACCTGGCTCCGTTCGAGGGACCTGGCCTCGGCGTCGAACTGGATGAGGGCAAATTGGCAGAACTAACCGTAACGAGGGCTTGAACTATGGAGAATCTTCTGAAGATCAGCGACGACCAGCTGGCGCACTTCGAGCGTAACGGGTTTTTCCTGGTCCCGAATCCCCTGGGAGCGCAAGGCGTGCGCCAGGTCGACAACCGGCAGCAGGAAGTGGAACCGGAGTGGGAGCGCACGGAGTTCCCCGCGGGCTGCAATCGGCTTGCCTGCCAGTTCCTGATGATCGGCGAACCGGTGCTGCAGATGGTGGAGCGCCAGGACCTGGTGGATGCGGCGCGGCGGATCCTGGGCGTGGAGGAGGTGCACGTGGGCGCCTGCGGTATCGGCGACGCCTCCAAGGCAGACAGTGGCGGCCGCCGGCGTGAGCGGCAGGTCTTGTGGCACGCGGACGGCAGTACGGAAGTCAGGCAGGTTTCCTTCCGCACGGCCCTCGACCGCCACGACGCCAGCAACGGGCCGCTGCGGGTGCTGCCCGGCAGCCAGCACCGTCCGAAGGAGGAGGTCGCGGCGGAGCTGCTGCAACTCGAACTGGCCACCGGGACACACGATGAGATACCGTCACAATGCTTCGCCCGCCATCCTCACGAGGTCGAGGTTGTCCTCGATCCGAGGTGGACCCTGGTGTGGACGCCTTCCTGCTGGCACGCCACGGGGTTGAAGACGGCGGCCGGTCCGAGGCGCGCCATGGGCTGGAACTATTTTCCGCCGGGCGGCCGCACGCGCGACCTGACGGCGATCAAACACGTGCACCCGGATTGGCGGGACTGGTCCGAGGCGCGGCAGCGTCTCTGGGGCCTCGTCGATTGATGGCCGAGCCGGGAAACCCGAACAGGCATATTCGCCCACGGTCAATGCTGATCTTTATCAACGGTTCAATCAATGCCGGGAAATCGACCATCGGTCGGCTCCTGGCCGAAAACCTGGCCGGGACGGTCCACATCGAGGTCGATGACCTTCGGCATTTCGCCGACTGCCTGAGCTTGTCGGATGCAATCCCTTACTGTCTTGAAGATGCGTTGACGTTGACGCGAAACTGGCTCTCGCGCGGGTTCAATGTCGTGGTTACGTGGCCGATTTCACAACGCGAACACGCGCTCTTCGAACGTGAAGCGGCAAATGCAGGCGTAATCATACACGCGGTTACGCTTCGGCCGCCCCTCGAAGTAGCCATATCCGACCGGGGCCAGCGCGAACTGTCCGATCTCGAACGAGGCCGCATACGCGAACAATATCAAGCACCACACATCGATCCGGGAATCGGAACGGTGATCGACAACAGCCGTCAGACGCCGGAGGAGACGCTGGCGGAAATCCGTGTCGCTTTCGGCCTATGAAGCGAGGAGGAAAGCGGTCGCAATTATCACGCCGCAGCGCTCCGCCCATCCCATTTTCTCACTCGTGGCGACAATATGAATGTGCCCATGGTGAAAAAGGCTTTCGCGGTCGTCATAAGACGCAACGCAGCTGAGAGATGCGAATTGCTGGTCTTGAAGCTCAAATCCGTCGGCTACGAATTCTATCGGCTTCCGGGAGGCAATATCGAGGCCGGTGAAACGCCGCTTCAGGCCGCGCACCGTGAAACCCAGGAAGAGTCAGGGATCGAAAACCTGCAATTCATTCGCAAGATTGGAACGACCCGATACTTCAAACCGTATATTCAATCGGAAGTGGAAAGGACGGATTACCTGTTCGCGGCCGATTGCAATTTACCGGACAAATGGGACCATATTGGAACGGTGGGCCCCGAAGCCGGTGTTGTGTTTGCCTTTTCCTGGATCACCCACCGTTCCATGGCGAGGGTGGATCCGGAACTGCGGACTTTCTTGACCCAAGACCATATCCCGGAACTGTTCAGCCAGTAGCCCTTACTTGGCCTGAAGCGTGGAGATTTGACCATTTCTCCGTTTCGGGAAGAATGGAAACGTCTGTTCGAGTTGGAGAAAGAGAATATCGATGAAGCAATAGGATATTTCGTCGACGATATCCAGCATGTCGGCAGCACGTCGATCCCGGGGATGTCCGCGAAGCCGATCCTGAACATCGCGATCGCTGTCGACGACTTCGAGGGCGCCGGGGTATGCATAGAGCCCCTTGCCGGGATCGGATACGAATTCAAGGGCGAAAACGGGATCCCTCGAAGGCACTATTTCCGGAAGGGTGAGCCGCGCACTCATCACATTCACATGTTCGAAAAAACAAGCAAGGATTGGAATCAAACGATCCTGTTCCGGGACTGCCTGAGATCGAATCACGGCCTTGCGGAAGATTATATGAGATTGAAACAGGATCTGGTTCATCGGTCTGGATCAGACCGAAAATCCTATCAGGCCGGAAAGGGCGGATTTATCGATGCCGTCATTCGAAAGGGCCGCGAAGGGCTTGCGGACGTCAACGGGTCGTAACCGTATATTCCGTAGGAGCTTACGAATGACATACAATACCGAATCCGTCCGAGAGTAATTCGATGCGTATGCCGAGCGCGAATGGAATCGGCTATCTGATTCTCTACAGGGTCGAATCAAAAACGGAATGCATCGCCAGTTCATCAACTGATATGTCGTGACGATTGTCAGTTCGCCCGTGGTAGGGAATGTGGGTGTTATCTTTCCATTGAGTTTTGCCGGGAGTGGAATGGACGCGATGATGACGGCTGAGCCAGGTTGGCAGTATGGCAATGTCTGGAAGCCAGTAGCGTTTGTTCCAAATCGTACCAGCGAGACTTGAAATGCCCGAGGTTTCCCGATTTTTCGGCATCATAATACGCATGTATGCTGAGCCTTATGTGCCTCATCACCGACCTCATTTTCACGCCTATTATCAAGGGGACGTTGGGGTATATGCCATTGATGAAATTGAAATGATTGCCGGTCAGCTTCCCCGGCGACAACAGCGCCGGATTGAGGCCTGGATAGAACTGCACCATGAAGAATTACTGGAAGATTGGGAAAGATTGCAATCGGGTCGAGCACCTTTCAAAATTGATCCTCTTCAATAAAGGAGATCGACATGCACCATCCAATATTTCGCGTGGTGTTTTTCGAAATACTCTCGCCGTATACGCTTCGGGTATGTTTTGACGACGAAACGGAACAGATAATCGATTTCCATGCCATATTGAAAGGCGAGTTATTCGGTCCACTTCGCGATGTATCGTTATTTAATCAGGTTCGGATTGACCCAGAGGTCCATACTCTGGTATGGCCGAATGGCGCCGATTTTGATCCGGCGACTTTACATAATTGGCCTGAACGTCTTCCTGAATTAAAACGCATGAGCAGGCGTTGGGGTCTCGTTGCGACTGAGGGATAGTTGGGATGCGAAAAATCGAGGGTCTAGCGATGATTCCGGAAGCAAGTAGAATCGGCCGTGGTCATACCAGCGGCGATATGAGCTTTGGATAATTCGCCCCTGGGACTTTCGAGATTTAATCACTGTTGAGGGTAAATATGCCCGGCAGCCAAATGGAGACCGACCGGTTGATTCGTGACGAAGTGGATGAAATTATCCTTCAGGCTGAAAACAGACTTCGTGGGTTTTGTAAACAGCAGGTTGGCGACTTCCATCAAGTACGTCGCCCTATTGTGGAGGGTTCGTGAGAGGATTTGAACTCTCGGAAAGGTTCTTTCGCGAGATCGGGCTCCCCGCGATTGAGCGGCGATTACCCGGATGTGTGCGGAGACTGGCCGTCGGCGTCGAGTTCGGATCACAAGCGCACAAGAACGACGACGACGTGTCGCGCGACCACGGTTGGGGACCGGGATTCACCGTATGGCTTGGCAGGGAGGACTTCGACGATTACGGCGATCGTCTGCAGGAAATACTGGATTCGCTACCTCAGGAGTACGATGGGTTTCACTGGGAAAATCCACCCGAAAGGACCTGCCGTGTAGTGGAAGTCTGCAGCTATATAAAAAGCAGGGTTGGATTCTCGGAGCCGCCTGAGTCCCCAAAGGATTGGTTGCGAATTCCGGAATCATATCTTTTCGAACTGACTCCGAGCCGGCTCTTTCACGATGAACCCGGCTTTGTCAGTGCTCGCCTCAGAGCGTTCTCCAGGTATCCGGAGGATCTATGGAGGCAGCGAATGGGTGCCTGCCTGTCCTGGTGCTGGGAGTGGGGGCGGAAGCATCTCTTCAGGGCCGAGGCTCGGGCGAGACCACGTGACCGCGTTTACCTATTGGACGAGATTCGCTGAGTACGCGATGAAGGTTGGTTTTCTGATCAATCGGCGATATGCGCCCTATCACAAGTGGTTGTGGGCAGAGTTCATGAAGCTTGAAGGTATCGCCGTTGAGGTTTGTCCCTTTCTGCGGGAGGGATTCGCCAGGGCCAGTGACAGGCGAGAACTGGTGGAGCGCATTGAGGCGATCTACATGGATGAACTCGAGAAGCTCGGATTTTCACCGGCCGCCCAGGTCACAACCCGGAGGACGGCCTATCCGGACAACAGATTATATCGATTTGTAGTTGACATACGTCGCGGTGTTGAGGATCCGGAAGTGAAGAACCTGCATTTGAGAGAAGAACTGGTCTATCCGGCAACGCGCGCCGGGTGGACGTGGTATCGATAGACCGCATACAGGAACCGACGCCAAAATCCGTTTTGAGGGCTTCGGCACATGCGCATCCGCGACCAGTCGATGCGCCAGCTCTGAACAAGAGACGTGCCCGGAAAATGGGATGGGTGGCAACCCGACGGTCTGGTAATAACATTTTGAAAAAATAAGAGATAAACCGTACTCGAACACTCACCGGACACCTTCGACGGGTGTCCCGTCCTGGTTTGCAGACCTATGTCAAGCGAATTCGATTTTGGGGGAACCGTTCCTGCATGGGGCCGGGGCGCGGCGGAATACGAGGCGTTCTTCGCGTTGTCCGACGTCTCGCCGTCGGCGCGCGTACTGGACTGCGGCGGCGGACCGTCTTCGTTCGCCGCCGAATGGGGCAAAACGGGGCGATTCGTTGTCGCCGTCGATCCCATTTACAGGTTTTCCGGCCGGGATCTGAAGGCCGGTTTCGAAACCACAGCCGCGCGGATGCTCGCGGGAATGCGAACGGTTCCTTTGGGACCACTACGGAAGCCCCGAACAGGTCCTCCGGCTGCGCCGCGACATCCTGAACACTTTTCTTTGCGATTTTCAATCAGTAACCCGGAGAGGTCGTTACGTTTCGGGGAGCCTGCCCGGGTTACCCTTCCGATCGAAGTCCTTCGATCTCGTCCTCTGTTCGCATCTGCTGTTTCTGTACACCGCGGAATTCAACCTCGAAACGCACCTCTCCTTCCTCCGGGAACTGCTTCGGGTCGGGAGAGAGGTCCGGGTATTTCCATTGTTCGACATGGCGGGTGAACCATCGAGGCATCTGGACTTTTCAATACAGACCGTGCAAAGGTGGGCAAACGTCGAACTGGTGTCCGTGCCCTTCGAGTTCCGGCCCGGTGATTCGAAAATGTTGAGGTTGACGCAAAGCTGAGACTTCCGCCATGGCCTCAGGCGGAATGTCCAGTGCTGCGTCGCTGGGGTGCGCGGACGTCCGGCAACCGTTCCGCTGTCGGAAAGCGCGCACGTCGTCAGCAGACGTGGCACGTCGAAAATTGCGTTTTCCTTTCGTCAAGCAAAGATAAACCAGGACCTGCGTACTCAGAATATCACTTGATGATTGTGCTTTGCAATAATACACTTTGATAGACCTCTGCAGACTCGACGAAAGATAAACGGCAAGGGAGAATGCAATGGACACGAAGATGATTCAAATTCGCGTTAGTTCGGAAGCCGCTCATGCCTATGAAATAGCTTCCGAAGCAGAACAGCGTAAACTGGATGCCCTGCTTAGCCTTAAGCTTAGTGATGTGGCGAGAACGAAAAGGTCTCTTGAAGAGGTTATGAGCGACATCAGCCGTAAGGCACAGGAACGAGGCATGACGCCGGAAATTTTGGAGTCAATTATCAATGAACGGTAGTGCTCGTTATGTCTTTGACACCAATGTGCTCGTTAGTGCACTCATATTTGAGGATTCAAAGCCTGGGCGAGCTTTTCGGCACGCGCTTCAGAACGGCCAGGTATTATTATCCCTGACGACTTTAGAGGAAATAGACGAGGTGATCAGCCGTGAGAAGTTTGAGCGATATGTGACTGCCGAGGAGCGTGAAGAATTTCTTGAGGCGTTGGTTGGGCGGGCAATATTCATTGAACCAATTGAACAGATTACGGTATGTCGAGATCCCAAAGATGATAAATTTCTGGAATTGGCCGTGGGCGGAGGCGCACATATAATTATCAGCGGTGACGATGACCTGCTTGATCTGGGCCCCTTTCGGGAAATAAAGATTCTCAGGGTGGGTCATTTTCTGACCCGGTTTCGAGGAGGCGAGTCTGACGTAGAGTAACATTGTTTCTCTACCTGAATACCAATACGACCGAATTCCCGCTGGATAAGCTATTTAGCGGGAATCCCTTTTTCTTACTCGACCATGAAGGCAACGCGAGAAACGGGATTTCTGTGGAATCCGATTCCGATGCAAAAGCCGCTTATGCGAACATTCCTGTGGGAGACAGACGAATCATCATCTATGTTGTGCGATAGGGGTTGTCCCTAAAGTCAGGATGTCGTCGACATGTCGTGCAACCCCAAATCAGCGCGACAGTAATTCGATGGGATTTCATACCGCGAATGGTATCGACTCCCAAACTATCCAGAAGAGCCGAACAAGAATCGGAATGATGAGAACATCCGGAATTGTTGCAAGAGGACAAATCCGACCCGGGTTCAATCAACGCTGATCCGCACGGACTTCCGGTAACCGTTCCGCGGTTGGCATGCGTTTACGTCGCCGGCGGACCTGGTACATTGAAAATTGCGCCTTCGAAGGGTAAAACGTATCACGTTTAATGCTATCCGTTTAATATATATCGTTTAATGTTATACATTTAACGCTTAATATTTAACATTTGTCATTTAACGGAAATCGTTATATATTTTATCGACAGTGCGATTCTTCATGTGTACAGTGACCCAACGAATATTTCAGCGCGCCGTGCCGGAAAACACACGCCGACATTCCACTTGCCGTGTTTCTCCGGTTTCGCACGTTAAGTTGATAGTCGATGACGACACGGGTTGAGCTTCGAATTCCGTCAGCCAATCGCACTGCAACCTCCGTGCGCCCCGGCGATCCGGCACGGTATCCCAATCAGCGACCGATCGCGAATTGGTTTCACCTGCCGAACCGGCGGCTCCCGCGACGTTTGGATCGTACACGATCAACCTGGAGTCAGTTTGATGCGCGATGGGGAAACGGTTCCTGTTCATCCCGGGAAAGTCTTGCTGGAACAGTTTCTCAAGCCGATGAATCTCAGCCAGAACCATCTGGCGCTTTCGATTGCGGTGTCGCCGCGACGAATCAACGAGATCGTGCTGGGCAAACGCGGCATTACCGCGGATACGGCGCTGAGGCTCGCCCGTTACTTCTACACATCGCCAGGATTCTGGATGAAAATTCAGACGGACTACGAACTGGATGTCGCCGAGGACGCGCTGGCGGACCGCCTGGACCGGGAAGTGCGTCCGCACCTCGGCGGAGGGTAGTCATCTCGTTTCCGATGGCTGCCGGCGGTTTATCGAATGCGTCGACGATATCGCCCCAGGAGAGTCGCGCCGAAACTGGGCGCCGAGGTGTCAGGCATGTGTTGAGGCCGGCCTCTCAAGGAGCAAAATGAAAAGCGGGGAGGAGGATCCGAGAATGTTGCCGGAGGGCCAGTCCGTCCACGGCGTGGTCAATCGGGTTGTGCGCATCGGGGACACCGTGCTGCGGCCTGCGCACGGGTGGACTCCGGCTGTACATTCCCTGCTGCGTTACCTGGAAGCGGTTGGCTTTCAGGGCGTTCCCCGTGTCCTCGGATTCGACGAACAGGGTAGAGAGGTGCTTTCGTTCATCCCCGGGGCGGTCGCCCTGCGGCCCTGGCCCGACGTGATGCTCGAGGATACCGGCCTCGCCGAGGTCGCCCGATTCCTGTCCCGGTATCACGACGTCGTACGGGATTTCGAACCACCGGAGGATGTCGAATGGTGTGTTCCCGGTGTCCAATGGCGTCCGGGCATGACCATCCGACACGGGGATCTCGGACCCTGGAACACGGTCTGGGAAGGGCGGACGTTTCGGGGCGTCATCGACTGGGATTTTGCCGAGCCGGGTGATCCTCTCTGGGATGTCGGACAGTTTGCATGGTATGCGGTGCCCTTGCGAGGTGAAGACCACTGGAGAGAAGCCGGGTTTTCCGCCAAACCTGATCTCAGGGCCAGACTGAACGTCGTTTCCGGCACGTATGGTACGACACCCGGTGAAATCCTGGACGCCGTATTCGATCTCCAGTCGGAGGAGTACCGCAGGATAGAGACGCTGGGAAAGTCCGGCCTTTTCCCGTGGTCCCTCTTCTACGAACGGGGAGACCTCGCGCAACTCACGGAAGAAACCACGTGGCTCAGAGCGAATTACGATTCGCTTGTCCTGTGGCGCACGCCCGTACGTATACCAACACGACCGCTCGTACTGCAGCCCTGGCGGATTTCAACCCGACCCACGGGTCTTAGAAAGGATCGCATCTCATGGAAATCAAGACTCGCGCCGTTATCCCTGTGTGTGGCACGGGGATGATCTGCTTACTGCTCGCCTCGATCTGCACCGTGATTGCTCCGTGGGGCATGGGCACTGCCTTCGCGGAAGGTCGCCCGGGGTATACGCGACTTGATAGCGCATCCCTGGCGGCCCGATTGGTGATTCCCGATTCCAGCACGATGCAGGTGATAGAGACGACGGATGGCTCGTCGAATGTGGGGCGCATCGTGCGCATCGGCGGTGACGAGATCGAATTCGAGACGGACCTGGGCGTCATCCGAATCCCCATTGCAAAGATCAGATACATCGAGACATTACCCGCTGCTTCCGTACACGGTGGCGAGATCTGGTTCAAAAATCCCAACGAATCGCGGCTGTTCTTTGCGCCGAAGGCGCGTACGCTGGAAAAGGGTACAGGTTATTTTTCTGTCTACTATCTCTTTTTTCCGGGTTTTTCTCTAGGCATATCCGACCGTTTTACATTGGGAGGCGGGTTTTCGATCTTTCCCGGCAGGGATATAAACGAACAACTCTTCTTTATCGCGCCCAAAATCGGGCTGGTACAGGAGCGTACATTTCAACTCTCAACGGGCGCCCTTCTCGTACGTGTCCCTGATGGTGACGCCGTTGTGGGCATCGTGTATGGTGTGGTGACGTTGGGGGAACCCGATGCAAGCCTGACTGCGGGGCTCGGATACGGGTTTAAAGACGGAGCCCTGGCGGATCGTCCCATGGTGATGGTTGGCGCAGAGCATCGCTTGGGTCAACACACGGCATTGGTTACGGAGAACTGGATTTTCCCGGGCGTGGACGATCCCGTGGTCTCGCTGGGGCTGCGGTTTTTCGGCAGGCGAATGAGCGTTGACCTCGCACTTATCAACACGTTAGGGGAGGAAGCATTTTTCCCCGGCCTGCCGTACGTGGACTTTGTATATCGGTTCTGACGACAGTGTCTCAGGTTCTATATCCAGACGACAGGCGATTAAATGACCACCTGCATGCGCAAGGTCTGCATCATCGGTTGCGGGGGTGCGGGAAAGTCCACGCTGGCCGTCAAGCTGGGGCCTCTGCTGGATCTGCCGGTCATACACCTCGACGCCGCCCACTGGAAGCCCAACTGGGAGAAACCGTCGTCAGAGGAATGGCGACGCCGGCACGCGGAATTTCTCAGTCGTGACGCCTGGATACTGGACGGGAACTACGGTGGAACGATGGGCGAGCGGATAGCCGCCAGCGATACGGTAATCCTGCTGGCGCCGTCCCGCTTCACCTGTCTGTTTCAGGTATTCAAACGGGCGATCAGGTATCTGGGACGCAGCCGCCCGGACATCAATCCCGGCTGCAGGGAGCAGTTGCCCGATGGGGAGTTTCTGAAATGGATCTGGAATTACAACGGGACACGCCTGCCGGGTATACTGAAGCACCTGGACCGGGTCAGGAACGACAAGAACATCGTGATTCTGCGGTCGCGAGCCGACGTGGCAAGGTTTCTGAATGCTTTGAAATACCAGAGCGGCCGTGGCGAGATGCGAATAGCCCGGGAGGGCGCCTGAAACGGTATCGGCCGGGCTATCTTGAAATCAATCCTCCGGAAACTCGCCGTTCCCAAGGTGATCCTGGCGTGTGTGCATGGCCAGCAGGAATTCTACCGAAAAGAAGGATTCCTCAAACACAAATCCGTCATGGCGCTGTACGCAAATTCGCAGTGGTTCGTGGACAACGGCAGCCTCGAATCGCGGGGCTCCGTCAATGGATCAGCGGAAATGATGGATTGACATGCCGTCGTTTCGTGTATTCGGCTTCAACACGACGGATTCCTTTCTATGGATTCGGTGCGATCCAGGTTTCGCTGCGGGAAAACCATTCTCTATCGAGAACTGGACGAGAATGGTCAACTCATCGACGTGAAACCCGTCACCGTTGTCGAGGATTCCGATGCACGAATCGCGCTCTGGCTTCCGGTAGGGACACCGACGAAAAAGCCGGAATTGCGGGCGCATCGTTCCGGCAAGCCACGGGATTGGGTGATCGGATCCTGGGCACTGTCGGATTCGATCTGGAAGTGGGCGGAGCTTCTGATCATCGTCGGGCCCGGCGATTATCGCGCAACGTGGGTGCGGTGGTCGGCCGATGGCGTGTTTCAGGGATGGTATGTAAATCTCCAGAGTAAATTGACACGTACGCGGTTGGGCTTTGATTTCACGGATCACCAGTTGGATATTGTCGTAGAACCGGACCGAAGCTGGCAATGGAAGGATCGGGATGAACTCGACCTCGCCGTGGCGCAGGGCCGAATGACACCCGGGCAGGGCAGGTCGGTGAGGAAAGAGGGAGACCGCGCCGTTGCGGAAATCGAAGGTCAAGGAGGGCTGTATTCAGGGGGATGGGAGAACTGGCGCCCCGATCCATCGTTGCCCCGCCCGGAATTGCGAGCGGGTTGGGAATAGAGTCTTACAGGGCGACTTCTACGCAAAATGGGTACACCCTTGTTCATGCTGCCTGTTCAGAGATTCGCGTCAATGATAAGGGTCAAGGGAAGAGCGGGGAGTTTGCATGTTTCCTGCCGCGCCACCGGATGGCGACCCCTCCCCGGCACCGGGAGGGGAGGGAAGATCGCGTATTGAAGCGTGGTCATTGCGTGCGTTGAGCTTGTCGAAACGAGCTTGTCGAAATGCCCGCGCTTCGCTACCCTTCGACAGGCTCAGGGACCACCCTGCGCCGACCCTTCGGCAAACTCAGGGCACCGGCTCAGGGAGCGACTCAGGGCGCAGGCGCACATCCGCCTGCCTGCTGCAGGCAGGTGGCTTCGGCCGAGCGATGTACATGTCATCTCTTCTCTTCCTTTCGCCATCAATCCTTAAAGGTCAAACCCAAAATCACATCAATTACAATCTCTTCATGCCTTTAATCACAGTCAATCTCAATAATCATAGTCCGGAACCAGGAGATTCGTATGATGCACCGATTCAGCGTTCACGTTTCCGTCGGAGTGGCCGCACTGTGCGTTCTTCTACAGTGTAGCCAACCTGAAAAAGTCCGGAAGCCGTCTGCCGCGCCCAAATATACCGGCGACCTGCCCGAGTTGCGGCCGCGGGGCGCGTTAAGGGCGATCGTCCCGCTGGAACCGATCGCCTATATGCCCCGACAAGGCGAACAGGTGACACTCACTTACGATATCGCCCGGGAGCTTGCGGAAGCCCTCAATCTGAACCCGGTTCTCGTCCAGGTCGGAGATTTCTCCAAAATGACGGGAAAGTTGCTCGAGGGCGAAGGCGACATTGTGTTGGCCAGCCTGACCATCACGCCCGAACGCCAGGAGCGAGCTGCTTTCTCCGTCCCATATATGTACGTGGACGAATTCCTGGTCACGAAATCGGGCGGCAAGAAGCCCGAAACGATCTCGGATCTCGGTGGTATGGAGATCAGCGTGCGGAAGTCCAGTTCCTACCAGCGGACCCTTATCGAACTCCAGAAAAAAGTTCCATCGTTGCGGATCCGCCACGTCCCGGAAACGCTGAACATCGAAGCATTGCTGGACGGGGTCGCCCGGGGCGACTACGAGGCCACCGTATCCGACTCCCATCTTTGGTACGCCCTGTCAAGCTACTATGACAGTTTGACGACGCCGCTGGTGCTGGCCATGGATCGGCCGATCGCGATGATGATGCGGCCCGGAGATACGCAACTGAAAACCAAAGTGGATGAATTCCTCCTCGCCCAGCACTTTTCTCGCGAGCGGCAACACGAATTCACCGACGATCTCCCGGGGCTGATCGAGCGGGGCCGGCTGCGCATGATCACGCGCAACAACGCGATGACCTATTTTATTCACCGGGGCCTGCAGGTGGGGTTCGAGTACGAACTGATGAAAAAGTTCGCCTCCGAACATGGCCTGCGCCTGGAAATCGTAATCCCGAAATCCCATGCGGAACTGCTGTCGCATTTGAACGAAGGCAAGGGTGACGTGGTGGCCGCGGCTATGACCATAACCCCCGAACGGCAGGCGGAGGCGGATTTCACGAGGCCGTATAACGAGGTGGAAGAGGTCGTCGTGGTGCGTGCGGACGACGATTCGATTGCCAGCCTGAGCGATCTGGCCGGCCGGACGTTCCACGTTCGCGCCAGTTCCTCATTTTATAGTACTCTGACGGCGTTGCAAGATTCCGTGGAAGGACTCCGGATTATCAAACTGCCGGATGACATCGAGACCGAAGAAATACTGGCCGGGGTCGAGTCCGGACGCTATGACCTTACAATTGCCGATTCCAACCTGCTCGACGTGGAGCGTTCGTACGGCCGCAGGCTCAGAGCCGCCTTCAGCATCAAGTCCACGATGCTGGGTTGGGCCGTGCGCAAGGACAACCCGGCCCTGCTGGCATCGCTCAACAAGTACATCAGGCGGGAAAAAGGCGGTCTTTACTTCAACATGATGAAGAAGCGGTATTTCGAGAACGAACGAGGGATTGCCAGGGCCAAAGATTCAACGCGTGTCGGATTGAGCGGACAGTTGTCGCCATACGACGACCTTGCCAAGAAGTACTCTCGACAGTACGGCCAGGACTGGCGCCTGATTACCGCGCAGATGTACCAGGAATCTAAATTCAACCCCGACGCCGTCAGTTGGGTGGGCGCAATGGGCCTGATGCAGGTGATGCCGAAAACGGGATTACATTTGGGATTCACCGACCTGGAGGATCCCGAACAGGGCATCCACGCCGGCACCAAGTACATGCATCAACTGATCGAGCGCTTCGATCTGGAGATTCCCGCGCAGTCGCGGATTCGATTTGCCCTGGCATCCTACAACGTGGGCTACGGACATCTGCTGGATGCCCGCCGCCTGGCGCGCGAGATGGGATGGGACCCCAACCGCTGGTTCGGCAACGTGGAGCAGGCGATGCGCCTGCTTTCCCAACCGGCTTACTTCGAACGGGCGCGATACGGCTACTGCCGCGGCGGCCAGCCCGTGCATTACGTCGAGAAGGTCCAGAGCCTGTACGACGCCTACGTGGCGGTACTGGACAATGCGCATTGAGTACCGATCGGGATCAGGCCGCGATACTCAAACGAATGGACCGATATGAACAAATATCACCGCGCGAACAGGGACCGCTGGAACCTGGGCGCGGCGGAGTGGGCGGCAAGCCACGATAGACGCGGCACGTGGCGTATTGCCCACCGGCAGCCGGAGCAGGTCTTCCTCGTGCAGGAACTGGATTTGATCGGATCCGTGGAAGGCCGGGACGTCTGCGTTCTGGGCAGCGGCGACAACCTCGCGGTATTCGCATTCTCTGGAATGGGCGCACGTGTCACTTCCGTGGACATTTCAGCCGAACAGTTGGAGGTAGCCCGGCGACGCGCCGATGAACTGGATCTCAGTATCGAATTCGTGGAAGCCGACGTCACGGATCTGAGCGGACTGGAATGTGCCTCCTGCGATCTGGTGTACACGGGGGGCCATGTCGGAGTCTGTGATCTGAGAGCCTACTACCGGGAAGCCATTCGGATATTGCGACCGAACGGTTTGTTTCTGATTAGCGAGTACCATCCGTTTCGAAGAATCTGGAAGGATTCGAATGGGTCGCTGGAAGTCGGACACAGCTACTTCGACAACGGCCCGCATGAATACAAGGTCGCCGAGGACATCCGTGCTGAAGCGTCGGATGACATGGTGCAATATGAATTCCACTGGACGGTTTCAGAGTATCTCAACGCGGTCATCGAACAGGGCATTGACCTGATCAGGTTCGAGGAGATCGGGGATAAGGCCGAGGAGTGGGAGGGGGCTTCGTTTGCGGGGCTGCCCCAAAAGCTGTTGATCGCAGGCAGAAAGACCTGAGTCCGGTGGCTCGGCAGTCCATCTGAGAGCGAATGCGCCAGCAATGGCTGTGGCCGATGCTGGCGTTTCTTTGTCTACCGTGTTCAGGTTCGGAAAGTAACGATTTTACACCTCAAGACGCCCGCTTTGCGCCGGTAAATTGTCAAAATGAAACGCAATTTCAAATCTCGCGTCCTGGCGCGCAGGGCTGCCACGCTTCCGAGCGTGATTTTCTTTGCGATGATGGCGGCGGTCGCCGCAGGTTTCGTGTGGGCCTGTAGCCAGGAGCGCACGACGGGATCCGAATCAGTCAACCTCCCGCCGGATACGCGGATAAAAACGCCATGGCACCTCGTGAACGTGCACTTATACGCCACGAATGAACCGAACGACATCCAGTCCTATTGCACGACCTTCCGCATCACCGGAAACCTGCCCGACGATATCAACGTGTATATATCCCCGTTTAACCAGCGGATCAACCGCATACGCTTTTACGGAGGCGTACAGACGCGAATCGACGGCTATTCAGACCGTGACGAGGCCCGAACATCCTTCGTTAGCCGGAACCGGGGCGCGATTTTCTCTCGATGGGAAGAGCGGAATCCGGATGCGATCAGGCAGGCGCCGGGCGGCCTTTTCAGGAGTGCCGGTTACGAGGGAGACTTCATCAGCGTGCGCAACGACTTCAGATGGAAGAATGGATCCTATCGCCTCTGTCTGGTCAAGTCGGACGTTGTGGAGGGAGCGCCGCTTCCCGCGAACTATACTGCCGATGATGTCGCGTACAGCTGGGGACGATATGTGCATACCTGGGTACGTATGGAAGCGACTGATCTGAGTACGGATGAGACAACCATCATCGGCGCACTGGCGTTCCCCGGACGAACGCTTTCGTTGCGTGCGATCAACACGATATTCGTCGAGATTTACGGCCACGGCGGAACCATTTCCATCGGGGACGTGCCTGTTTTCACCGTATCCTTTTCAAATTTCCGTGTGGATGGCGAAAACCTACGCTTCAATCGCATTGTGGAAATAACAAACCCTTTCGCCGTGCATACCGCGGCTCCAGTCGTTGCCCACACACGATACCTGGACGATGACGTCATTCAGATCCAGATCGGAAGGCTCATCGGAAAAACCGGAAGGATCGTCAGAGAAATAGCCGCCAATTAGACTCCCACATGCAGCGATGGTATCCCCGTGCACCCCATTCAATCCAAGGATGCGCATCCTGCAATTCTGAGACGATCGCTCGGAAGTCGAACCCGGATGAAACGACGTTGCAGTTGTACGCACCTTGCCGCCGGGCTCTCCGCTCTGCTTGCTTATCTGATGCTGGCTCTTCCGTAGCCGACATCCTCGCAGCCCGGCGCTTTTTCCCTCGCTCTGGACCTGGACGAATCCGACGGCGATCAGGCCCTTTCGTCCCTGGACCATCCTTTCGATGGGCCCGACGCCATTCAAATCTTCGGCTCGAACATAAAGGGTGCAAACAGTATTTCCGTGCGCTTCGGATACGAGGCCACCCAGGTGGTCTACGAGGGATTCGATGCGGGCGACGTGCTGCCCGGTGCCGATGTGCTTGCGATACAGGATTCCGCGACGGTCACGATCCACGTCGCCGCATTGAGCGGATCGGCAACGATGAATGCGGGCCTGGTCGGCACCATGCGCTTTCGCACGACAGACGAGTTTTCGGAAACGGAGATCCGGCTGCTGCGCGCTGAACTGTCCAGGGGCGGACGGAAGGAGGTCTCGACCCCGGCGCCCAGTGTCGCCCTGCAGCTTGCCGCACTTCCGTCCGCGGACTTTGACGGCAGCAGGCTCGTTGGTTTTGCGGACTTCGTGCTGTTTGCCCGCGCGTTCGGACATCGAGTGGGCGGAGAAAAGTACGAGGCGAAATACGACTTGAACCGAGATGGCGGCATTGGGTTCGACGATTTCGTGACCTTTGCGAGGAGCTTCGGCGATACAGTCAACCGCGCGCCGGTGTTCGCACTGGGCTACCCTTGACCCGTTCCGTGGATGAAAATATGCCCGCAGGCAGGCCGGTCGGCGATCCGGTCTCAGCGCAGGATCCTGATGGCGATACGCTCACGTACAGCCTGTGGGGCGCCGACGCGGAGCACTTCGCCATTGATGCAGGCACGGGGCAGATCAGGACCAGGGAAGGAATCGATTATGACCATAAAGTGCGGGACCGATTTTCAGTAAACGTCCGCGCCAGCGACGGACGTGGGGAACGCACCAACGTCGTTGTGGGTATCGCCGTCACTGACGTTGACGAACCCACTTCCGCGCCACCCGGCAGGCCTGCGGCACCGAAGGTGACGGGCGTGGCGAGCGGCCTGAAGGTGGGTTGGACCTCGCCTCCAGACAACGGTTCGCCAATCACCGACTACGATGTCCGGTACCGGGCAGGTGACAGTGGCGACTTCACTGACTGGCCGCACGCTGGCCCGCGTACGATGACGACAATCTCGGGCTTGGAAAATACGCTCTATCAGGTGCAGGTACGGGCGGGCAACTCGGAAGGAAGGAGCGACTGGTCGCCGCCAGGGGAAGGTAAACCGCTGGCTCCCGGGCAAGTAGCCATTCCTGATAGCAACCTGCGTTCCGTTCTGGCGGAGGCTCTCGGTAAAACCGGCTCGGAGTCCCCGGTTTACGCCGACGAAATGGCTTCGTTGACTATTCTGATATCTGCCAGTCGGCGTATCGAGAGCCTGGATGGCTTACAACATGCGGTAAATCTGCAGGATCTGTTTCTCGGGTATAACCTGATCAGTGATATTTCTCCTTTGTCAGGCCTGACCGGACTCAGAGTATTGTGGATCAACAGCAATCCGATAAACGATGCTTCCGGAGGATTAGCCCCGCTGACCAACCTGAACGCTCTGGAGGACCTGCATCTGCAGTCGATTGGTGTCACGGATTTCTCGCCGCTTTCTTCTCTGACGAATCTGAAAAGGCTATACCTGGGAGATGGGGGCAACACGCCGGATATTTCCCTTCTATCCGGGTTGGCCGATCTCGAGATACTTTATTTCACCTTTAGCGGGTTGTCCGACATTGCCCCGCTGGCAGCTCTGACGAAACTGCAACATCTCGGCCTTCAGGGTAATAAAATCACGGATTTGTCGCCATTGGCCGGACTGACGCAACTTAACGTCGTAAATTTGAGGTACAATAATATAGCGGACATTTCGCCACTTGTTAAAAATGCGGGATTGACGGGCGCCGGAGATGAAATCGATCTCAGGGACAATCCGCTCAACGGCGCGTCCGTCAATGAGCACATCCCTGCATTACAAGCAAGAAGTGTAAACGTTTCATACGACGAAGTTCTGATTACAGTTGACTCGGGACCACAGATTTACAACGACAACGTGTATGTCGTGCCCCTGCCGGGCGTGGATCTCCGGACCTCGACTTCGTTCACAGACGCAAAACGAATCGAGGTGGTAAGAGGCTTTTTCCGCAGCTTCAGTGATGAATTCGACTTCGTATTTGTCGTTGCCAATCTGCAGCGTGGCGATGGGCAATATCCCTTTCTCGGCGTCAATTATCCGGTCAGCAATCAGGTGCGTGGCATCGGTCAGACAATCTACGCGGATGAGGAGGGGACCTTCGGTTCGAGTGGCAGGATGAAGTGCTTTCTGTTCCTGGTGGAACGGGACGGCATCAGAAACGGACCGATGTTGCACGAGTTGATGCATCAATGGGCGGCATACATCGTCGTCAGCGGCTATGGAGGACATTGGGGGTTCAGCAGCGCAAACGGTCAGTTGGGCGGATTCGTAGCCGATAATCTGGTGGAGTTCGCCAATGGCCGCTACACGGCAGGTGATGTCGTGACCCGTGGATACGCTGAAAACACAGTGCCCTACAGTCCCATTGAACTGTATCTGACGGGCTTTCTGGCAGCCGACCGGGTCCCGGACCTGATGGTTGCCGAAGGCGCGTTCTGGTTGCAGCAGGACGGCCGGCTGGTTCTCGAAAACGGATCACCCGTGTTTACAGCAACGGGTATCAGGACATATACGATCGAAGACATCGTTGCGGAGTATGGGACGCGCGACCCGGGATTCGCCGATTCACAAAAGGAATTCCGCGCCGAGGCGATCTTTCTGATCGATCGGGACCACCCCGGTACGCGTGAGCGGTTGGACGGGATCAGCGCCGATGTTTCCTGGTTCAGCCTGACTGGGGGCGATGACACAAGCTACAATTTTCACGAAGCCACCCGCGGTGTCGCGCGAATCAGGATGGATGGCTTGACTGAGATGCAGAGATAATCCGCGACGGGTACGGCAGACACGAGACGACGCGGATGATTCTCCCTCCGCCGCGGCCGGGCTACCCCTAATTCCGGGGTACGTTGCCGTCGTAGGGTCGTTCGCCGCGCACCAGCATCCGGTGGGGATTCTCCAGGTCGGCGATTTCGTCCACGCTGTGGTAACCCACGGTCATACTCATCCGGGTGCCGTCCGTCTTGTTCTGTCCAACGCCGTGCATGATCATGCTGTCGATGACGAGCATGCCGCCTTCAAGCATGGGCACGGGCAGGGCCTGGTCCAGGAGATGTCGTGTCCGCGCTTCGTCGTATAGACGGCCGTCGACACCCGGGAAATGGTGGGAGCCGGGCACGACCAGGGTGCATCCGTTTTCCACGGTTGTTTCCTGCAGGTAGAAGATAACGGTGAAGATGGTCCGTGACCACTGCCTGACGTCCCGGTGCAAGCCCTCCGGCCGGTTCTCCGAGGCCAGGCGGAGCGTGGCGTGGTTGTGCCGGTTCTTGATGAGTTCTATGTTGGGGCCCAGAAGGGATTCCAGGGGATCCAGGACCAGTGGGCTGGAAGCCGTTTCGAAGAAAACGGGTTCTCTGTCCACCACGGCCGAAATGCGTACGACACGTCCTTCCCTGTCACGCACGACCGGTTGCACCTCTTCCTGGAAGTTCCTCAAGATCGTCTTCTTGAGCTTTTCAACCTGTTCCTCCGGGAGCCGGTTTTCCAATTTGAGGAAGCCGTTGTGGCGAAACAGGTGTACCTGCTCGGATGTGAGTGACATGGAGATCTCTCCGGTTGGTGCGGGTCACAAAAGGCATCATCTAACAGCTGTCAGTTAAAGGCCGGGAGACATGAGACGGGAGAAGGGAGAGGACCACACCGCACCACATCCGGTTTCGCGCTCACGGCGACCTCTCCCCCCGGCCCCCTCGGAAAGAGCTATCAGCTTTCAGCCGTAAGCTATCAGCTTGAAGCAAAAACCGAAAGCCAATTTCAAAACCCACATCTCCCCAAATTCCCTGCCTGCGGCGCGTTCCTTTTGCAGCGACCAAAAGGAACCAAAAGTCGCCGCTAGGCGCGGGGCCTGCTATATGCACAGCGCGAATTGCCTCATGGGATGCACAGGAATTTCTGCCCTGCGAGCCGAGGAGGAACATCGGCTCCGGCGCTGGACGGAACCACACGCTCTGCTTTGGGAGCGCTCTGGAGAGGAATCGTGTTAATAGCCGTCATGGCTTCCTTAATACGAGCAGCCATCAGCCGTCAGCTATTAAAAAAAAACCAGACAATCAACTTCAGCGCCGAAATGCGGGCAACCACAAGGGTTGCCCCTGCAAACTCAAACGTGGCGCGGGACAAAGCATGCATCGATAGGCGGTACGACCGCAAATCCATACGGCGGTCCTTCGGGTTCAACCTCACGTTCGTCCGGTGGTGGCGTTGGGGGTTTTTCCGTGGTAATCCGTCCATCGCCGCTGTATGGGCACGCCTGAGGCGCTCTTAGGCCACCTAATTCCCATTTACGGCCCTGAGGTGGTTCACGGAAAAACCGGCCCCGCGCCGAGCGGCGCGATTCTTTTTGGTCCTTTTTCTTACGCGAATAAGAAAAAGGACGAAGAGAAAAATAAAGTTGGTGAGAGCGGTAATGCCTGTGTCCGCCCGGAACGCAGTTCCATAAAGCTGTAAATGGTGTGACGGTATAAGTGACAGCGCGACACCAGACCTCACCAGTCTCGCTCACGAGAACCTCTCCCCCGACCCCCTCTCCTAAACGAAAGGACGAGCAGACCCAGGTTTTAAGCAATTGCGATATTTCGCACAACGAGCGCCCATTAGCCGACGATTGATACGGAAAAGTTACCAAAACGGCTTATCTCTTCCGTCTACCCTCTTCTCTCTAACCGCCTTCTACCGTTACCGCAACCCGGTGCATGGTATTGTTGAGATAGCCCCGCGGGTTCCAGGCAATCGCATGTGGCTGGCTCACGCCGTGCGAGTCGGTCGCCCGGGCCCAGACCTCGTAGTAGCCCTCCTGGGGAAAGGCGACCCTGCCGCGCCAGTTCTGCCACGCGTAAGTATTCACCGGTTCATCCAGCTTCGCCTCCATCCAGGTTGCGCCAAAGTCGATCGACAGATGCACGGCATCCACGCGCCGGTCGCCGGCCCACGCGTGCCCGCGAACTTCCAGCGATCCGTCGGCCGTCCTGTGGCCGTTAGGGGGATTCGTGATCAGAGACTTGATCGGCATGCTATGGATTATTTCAAAGTCCTTCTCATTCATTTTCTCGCCGGGCGCGATCGGGCGGTTTGGAACGTGATAGGATGTGCCGGTCATCTTCGGACCGTCGTGGACGCGGTCACGCAGCCAGATGCGGGTCAGCCACTTCTGTGAGCAGGATCCCGACCATCCCGGAATGATCAGGCGCAATGGCGCGCCGTTCATGGGGTGGATGGGCGTACCGTTCTGGGCGAAGGCGATGAGATTGTGTTCGTCCATGGCCTTCGCTATAGGCACGCCTCGGGAGAGCGGCAGCCTGCCGGGCTCGCCGGAAAGGTGGGTATCGGCTCCTTCGTGCCCGGTGTAGACGACGCTCTTCTTCACCCCGGCGGCCTTGAGGACGTCGGCGAGGCGGACACCCGTCCATTCCGAGCAGGCAACCGCGCCGAACGTCCATTGATCGCCATCCGCGGGAGGGTCGAAGAACGCGCGCCCGTTGCCGCCGCACTCCAGCACCAGGGCGCGGGTGACCACCTCGTACCTTCGTTTGAGCTCGTCAATGCCGAGCCTCATCGGCCGGTCGACCCGGCCGTCGACAGTCAACGTCCAACCCGCCGTATTCACGTTTTCTGGAGGATGGCCGTTATTACGGATGAAGTGCCTCCCGGTCGGTGTGATAGCGTCGTCCAGCAGGTGGGGCGGCGTTTCTGCGTTTACGGGACGTTCGTTGATCACGACAATCCCATCTTTGCCGTGAATGACCCTCTCCGTAGCGAGTACGGAAGGAATGAAATGCGCCGGAATATTGCGGTGGAACGGAATGGTCGAGCCGACGAGGGCGCCCATAATCGCCAATCCTGCATTTTTCAGGAATCCGCGCCGGTCGGGATAGGTCTCGCGGCCGAACAGAAGCTCGTCGGCCTCGTCAGGATCGCGCCTGTAGAGTTCGAACAATCCGTGCCCGGCAGCTTTTTTTCTCATCGTCCTTCTCCGTCCCGCAAGTACCAGGCGAATTGAAGCCGGCGGTCCGGTCGCCGAGGTGTCTCGGGGGTGCCGGATGGCCGATTCAGTTGCCAAAAAACCGTTTGGCGTTGAGTGTCAATGTCCAGTGACTGGCACCGGCGAACGAATTGTGGCTGGTGAAGCCGGGATCCAGGCTGTGCATCGGATGAGTCGAGTATTCCCCCCGGACATCCATGCCGCCCGTCATCGAATACGTCAGCTTCAATCCCAGAAACGTCCTGTCGCTCACCACATAATCGGCCCCCGCGTGCACGCTCCCTGCCAGGACCACGTCCGAGAGGTCGCCGTCCTGCCGGCTGTTGTAGAACGACAGCGGAGGGTCGTAGGCCTGTGCGTTCACCGATGTCTCCCTGTGATCGTTGGAGTAGTGGGCGCCAGCCAATTTCAGGTGCGCGGCGCCCAGCCCGCCGCCGAGGTACGCGGATACCCTGAGGCGCGCAAGCGGAAAATCGTAATAGACGTCCACGGAAAGCGTGCGCGCGATGAGATGGTCGATCGAAGACCGGTCATTGGATTCGACCGTTCCGCCTGGACGATCCTCCATGGGCACACCCTCGTAATTGGTGACGCTTTGGAAAATCTGGTCAAGGCCGTTCTTTCGCTGAGCGAGTGAAAGTTCCGCGCGCTTGCGATCGAAAATGCGCCCGATCGAGGCCCGGAAAGCGTATCCTCCGGCGGCTACGTTATTGTACCGCCAGCGGTATCCGGAAATCCGGGGAATCGGATCCAGATCGAAACACGCGTCCGTCGGATAGCAGAACGTGTCGCGATTCCAACCCTTCTGATCGATGTCGCTCGCTCGATTGAGTCCGAGTGTCGCGCCTGCGTACCAGCCGGAACGAGGCGGCTCGGGCTGCGCGCATACCCTCGAACTATGAGAAAACAACTGGAGTCCGGAAACGGTGGAAAAGATGACCAACAAAAGACGCATATGAATTCCTTCCTGAATCGCCCCGCGCCCGGAGGGACCGGCCGCGGGGCCCGACAACAATATACACTCGTGCTAATCCGAACAGTTCATTGAAATAAACTAATTCCGGATCAGAAAAGTCAAGTTTGTTTTTCCTGTGACGTGCATTAATTTAGGAGAGACAGACGAACGCGCCCGCGGGTATTTTTTTGGACGGGCGCCGGAGATTCGGCCACCATTCCCGCACGACAAGGAGAAACTTGCATGCTGACCTATGAATCCCTGTTGCCGCTGCTCGATGACCGGGTGGCGTCCATCCTGTCCAGACAGATCCTGGACCGTTCGCTGCCTGACTTCGGAGGATTTGTGGACGACGGTGTGGCGGGGGGAACCGGTGTGGGGCAGGTCGTTCCTCTCTGCTATGCCTATCTGATGGAGGGCTCCGCACACTTTCGGAGTACCGAAATCCTCGAGCGAATCCTCCTGGGAGCCGAGTTCGGCCGGAGGATCCGTAGGGAATCCGGACGATTCGACCTTGTGGTTACGAATTTCGATTCGGCGCCGGATACAGGTTTTCTGGTGCAGTCGATGGCGCCGGTGGTGGCGGCGGCGCGGGAGGTTGCGGACGATGCCGGGGCCGGAGAGATCGCTGAGGCGCTCGGCGAGTTGATTCGAACGGCCGCGCCCGGGATGGCCGAAGGCGGTTTCCACACGCCCAACCACAGGTGGGTGCTGGTCTCGGCGCTTGCGCAGGCGAGGGCGCTGTTTCCGGATCTGGATGTCATGGACACGATCGAGGCCTACCTGGCGGAGACCATCGATATCAATGCGGACGGAGAGTATACCGAGCGGAGCACGGGGGTCTACAACGCGGTCTGCAACCGGTCGCTGAGGATCGCGGCAACGGTGCTGGACCGGCCGGAGTTACTGGATCCGGTACGGAAGAACCTGGACCTTTCCTACCATCTCCTGCATGCCGACGGTACGGTCGTGACGAATCTGTCTCAACGGCAGGATCGGGGGACGCAGACGATTCCCGTGGGACTGGTGGACAGCTATTATGCGATGGCCCGCATGGAGGAAAACGGATTCTACGCGGCGGTCGCCGACTGGCTGTTCGATCTGGAACCCGGCGGGCCGCCCTGGACGCTTCACCCGTTCCTGGAACACCCGGAATGGCGGGAGGATAACCTGAAGCGCGAACCGCTGCCAGACAGCTATTCGAAGGTCTATCCGGTTTCGGCCATATGGCGGGTGCGCCGCGGGAGATTGAGCGCGACAACGGCCTCGGGGATTACGTCGGCTTTCAGCTTGAAGTACGGCGAAGCCGAATTGACTGCGGTGCAGGTGTGTGCAACTTACTATGGCACGGGGCAGTTTGTGGGGGAGGACTTGCGGGAGGAGGAGGGCGGGATTCGCATAACGCATCCCGGGAGGGGGTGGCACTACGACAGCCCGGGGTATTTCCATCCGCTGGGCGAACCGGTGGACCAGACGCATTGGGAGGAGGCGCGCTGGCGTCGAAGGTTCTCCGCCGTTCCGCCATTGGCGATGGATCTGACGGTGAAAGAAGTGCAGGGCGGGTTCGACCTGCGGATTGTGGCGGATGCGATGGACAGGGTGCCGCTTCAGATCGCTTGCGATTTTGCACCCGGCGGGGAACTCGATTTCGATAGCGTCGCAGTCCAAGGCATAGCGGGCCAGACTGCGTTCCTGAAAACGGGTTACGCGACCTACCACGTCGGAGGCGACGCGATCGCCGTCGGGCCCGGCGCATACGCGCATCGGATGTGGCAGATGCGCTGGAGCGAACAGTCACCGGAGGCGTTCCGGATTCTGATTACGCTGCTGACGCCCGTCGATCGGACCCTGGAGATCCGCTGCGGCGCGTGGTCCGAGGCGACTGAGGGGATATTGAAGAGCGAAGACTGAGTGCCAGTTAGCAGTCCGTTGAGAAAGTCGCTCTGCAGGCGAGGCCGAGCCATTGTGACCGAAGACAAGGCGCGCGACCGAGCCGAATCGGGGGATTCGGGGAGGGAGCGCAACGCAGTGATTCGGGCACAAGAGCCGGCCGCAGACCGGATGGGCTTTTTCAACGGGCTGTTAGGGCCGATTACCGGGCAACTGGGAAAAATCGAACCGATTGTCGCCCTCAGAAGCGGCGAAGGGGGAGACGGGATGGGGCATGGGGCCGTATCCGCATCGCCGGATCAGGTCTCGCGCCCGGTTCTGCTTTTCGGCGTCTATGAGCACGCGCTCTGCGGACCACCGTGCGTGAATTCTGTCCTTGCAATCCGCAACGATCCCCCGGCAGTCCGGATCTTCCGCGCGGTCGTGCATTTCGCCGGGATCCTCGACCATATTGAAAAGCTGGCAGGATTGGAATTCGTGATAGTAGTTCAGCTTCCACGGGCCGCGGCGGACCATGCAGGCGGGCTGATCTCCAAGGAGCCCGATGTACTCGGAGAAGACTTCGTGGGGCCAGTCGGGAATCGTTCCTTCGCACCTCAGGAAACCGGCGAAGCTCCTCCCCGACACATCGGGTAGAAGTGGCGTGCCGGCCAGGTCCAGAACAGTGGGTCCCACGTCTATGAGGCTGATAACGGCGTCGTTTTTGCCGTGCGGCAATTCAGGCGGCCAGGACACGATGAGGGGAACGCGGGCGGAGCCGTCGTAGAAGCTGCTCTTCCACCACATGCCGTGTTCGCAGGCCATATCGCCGTGGTCGGAGCAGTAGATGATGACGGTCCGTTCGGCTGTCGTCGATGATTTGACCGCATTGATGATTCTGCCGACGTTTCCATCGAGTTCCGTGACCAGACCGTAATAGGCGGCCATGCCCCGTCGGTTCTGTTCGGGCGTCAATTCGTCCACGCCCCGGCGCTCCCGCCATTTCCGCATTGCGGGGTGGAGGGTGTCCGGATAGGCGGGGGATACGGGTTCCGGGAGGGGAATCTGTTCCATGTAGCGGTCGAACAGGGTTCTGGAACAGATGAGGGGGTTGTGGGGCAGCATCAGGCCGACCACGAGGCAGCGGGGACGGCCCTCGCCGGTCCAATCCGAGATGTAGTCGCAGGCTGTGTCCGTGACGCTCCGGTCGAAGCGCTGGTAGCCGGTCCCACCGTATCCGGAGACTTCAACGGCGTATTTTGTCTGCCCGTTCGTGCGGCTGTGTCCCGTTCCGAGGATTTCCGGGGAAAGCGCCCGGCCGCCGCAGTCGCCGTGGATGCGTTTCTCGAAGCCGTGAAATGGGTCAGGCCCCACAAAGTGCATCCGGCCGCAGAGGACACCGTCTCATAACCCGCGGCACCGAGGGCGTGGGCGAAGGTGGGCGTTTGGGACGATAGGATCCCTCCGTTGTCGAATACGCCGACTTCGCTGGGGTAACTGGCAGCCATAAAGCCCATCCTGGACGGAGCGCAGAGCGGATAGGGACAGTAGACATTCGTGAAGCGGGTGCCTTGCCCGGCCAGCGCGTCCAGGTTAGGGGTCCGCACAATCGGGTTGCCGGCGCACCCCATGACGTTTGCGTTGTGCTGGTCGGACATAATGAGCACGATATTCGGCTGTGTGCCCGCTGCCATCGCGTTTTCCTGCATGCGCTGTCCTGGTTTTTCTCGTTGGGTCCTGCGTTGCGTGACGTTCCGATCACGGGTTGTCGTGGCGCCAGCGGGCCTTGCTGTCCTTCATCTCCTGATTGAGCGGGACGGTGCGCGAAGTGGTCTGCGCGCGCGCATCGTGCAACCACTGGCCCCGGTTGTCGCGCCGAACCGGCAGGCGCTGGTCCACGGCCGGCGGCACTGCGGCCGCTCTGGGCCGGTCGCCGTACCAGTAGGCCACGCTGCTCATCTCGTTGCACAGGTGGTTTCCGTGGCCGTGCTCGATCGTGACCTTGATTTCCCGCTCGAAGCGTACCGGATTCTCCAGGTGGTGGACGTAGCTGGTCTGATAGCCGTTCGTATCGTCTTCATAGATCGAGGAACCGTTGCGCAGAAATGCGTTGGGTTGCATGCCCCAGGCCTGGTTCAGGTAGTCCTCGCTTCCGGTGCCGTGCAGATCGGGCGGCCACCTGTATCCGTCCACCCAGATCATGTCGTCGCCCTCGCCCCACCAGGTCCCCTGAAAGTTGGTGACGCTGATATTGCAGCCGATATAGTGGCCGCGTCCCTCGGCGTCCAGGATGACGTAGTTGTTTTCCCAGGCCTCGCGTCCCATGTTGACGATATCGGCTTCCGGTGTGTTCACCCTGATTTCGTGCCCCCACCCGCCGAAGGGGTTCTCGCGACGGAATTCAGCGTGGAAATACCCGGTATCGCCCGGCAGCCCGTCCGGACAGGTTTCCCAATCGACATAGAAATACTGCCGGTGGGGCTCGTCGCTCTCGTTGACCAGTTCCACGCAAGCCCGTTCCCTGAACGGCATGGACACGTACGCGTTGAGCGCGCAACCGGTTTCGAACAGGTTGTTGCTGTTGGTAGACGCGGTAAACAGCAGCGACTGGTAGGAATTGACGATGCCGTGACCCAGGCCGAAAAAATCGCCGAGGGGACACAGCACGCTTGGGTCTTCCGCGCCGTCGTAGGTTATTTTGAGCAGGCACTCACGGTAGTGATTGCGCTGGGTGAACCAGAGATGGGTGACGCAGGCGGGCCCTTCGATATCGGCCAGAACCCGGGTCTCGCCCGGCTCCAGGATCCATGCGTCACTGTTTCGCCCGGTCGTATCCCAGGAGGAACAGCGCCCGGTCCGTTTCGACTGAAGGCGGGCGAGGCCGCCGATGACGTCATGCATATCAGGCTCCTGAGTTGGATCAGCGTTGCAGGATATTTCGCCGCGGCGGTGAGATCCGGATTGTATCGACGCCGCGGATGCAGCGACCGCACGGCAAATTGGTTTTTTACAGCAGCCCCTTCCGTTGCTTGGCCTGAATTGCCTGTTCCACAAAATCAGAACCGCAGAAGGCCTCCAGCCCGCCGCCCGGAAAATGCGTCGCCCAATCGTACAAAGTGCGCATTCGGTGCCCTTCGGACCCAGCGACCGGCGGTTCAGCGCGTACGGCGTCCAACTGTTCAATAACGGCGGAGGCGATTCTGGCGTACAGTCGGCTCGAGCACTCGTCCAAATTGGCGGCGCCATCCCGCGCTTCCTGGTACCAGGCCATCGCGTTGAACCGCACCTGCCGAACGCGAGGATAGAAGGAGCACATCAGGTTCCAGTCGTCGCCGTCCTTATCCTGGTCGCCGGACGATCGGAAGTCGGATCGCAGGATCACGGAAGGGATGTCCAGGAATTTGGCCATCATGAACTCCACGACCGTACCCGAATCCAGGTCCGTGCCGTCGAAGTTGAACAGGCTCAGGTCGCACGCCATAACCTGCATCAGGTCCTGATTCCGGATGTCGACCGCCCGTCCAGTAGCCTGTTCGAGGTGCTGCGGCACAACGCAGACGTACCGGCCGTCCGAATGGCGTTCAATCGCTTCGGCGAGGATCGCATTGCCGATGAGGTGCTTGTGGTCGAAGAGTTCGCCGGCGAAATAGACGCTATAGGTGGTCACGCGTACTTCCTTTCTCCAGCGCCCGCGCGGTCGTACGGCGGGTTTCAAAGTCCATAGCGCAATGACGCACGAAGTCCGTGGCTGGTCAGATTCGCCGTTGTTTCCGCGAGATCGAGTTCCAGCGGGTCGCGACTTCCGTCGCGCCAGACGATCCGCCCCTTCGCCCTGCCGGTTTCCACGGCCCCTGAATCCGTGTATCGCCACCCGATATCCACCGTCGTCTTTCCCCGAATCCGTACCGCAACGCCGGCGGTCAACAGAAATGCGAATCCTACCCGGCTTGCACCGGGGACGACCGTGGTCGTTCTGGCGAACGCCATGCGGGTTTCGTCGATGGAATTGCGTGAAAGCCCGCCGCCGCACCCGATGAAAGGGCTGAGAGGACCGGTACCGGGAAGGTCTGCATAAGCGCTGAGAGTGGCGGTCAGGGAGGACAGGTCGGCCGACACGTCCTGTGGGCCCGTGGTTTGGAGGAAGTTGGCGTTGCCGGCGAAGGATACCTTCGGTCGGTACTGTATGGCGGCTTCGATGCGAACGCGTTGAGCCGCAACATAGCCGGCGCCGAGTTCGAACCCGCCCGCTCTCGCGAAATCGCCCGAGGCCCCCAGGGTGGCGCCGTCTATCCCTATTCCGCACCCGTAGAGTGCGGCCGGAGAGGTGCTCCCGCAGTTCTTGTCCTCGAACCGCGTCCCTGCCGGCCAGTCCAGAACGGCTCCGCCCCGTATATAGAAATCTCCAGGTGTAACCGTAGTCGCCCCGGATCTCCCGGACGCTTCCTCCATGCTCCCGCCTGTCACCTGTGCACATACAACAGTCGAAACCGTAGCGGTCAGGACCAGCGCAGTTCCCAACAGCAGTCGACGGATACCGATCATGGTGTCATTCCTGATCTTACCCTACACCCTATCCAACGTGTCCATTTCCAAACCGGTGGATCTGTCAAGATTTAAATCATCCTTGACACCGGGTGAGCAAGGCGGCCTTGTTCTTTGAAAGAGCAGTGCGCTCGTAGAACTGAGAATTGATCTGCCGGTTGAGTTGGCGAACCGACCAACCTCCGCACAGGGCCTCGGTTTCGTAGAATTCACGGGCGTGTGCGTTCTTGAGCGTTAGCAGCCGCACGTAGGCGGACCAGGGAAGTGGAAAGGCCTCAAGGAGTTGCCCCAAGCGAACTTCAGTGGAAGTGGTATCGGATTTGCCAGACACTGTCTGGCAAATCGCTTGTTGAGGAAATTGATCAGATTCGCCAGACAGTGTCTGTTGAATTTGGTCGGATGGATACGAGAGGTAAAATAGGCGCATCTGCTGGATATTCTGACGAGAAAATCCGCGCCCAAACCGTTGCGTCAAATCCGCCGCCAGTCTCTCAAGGAGCGCGGTCCCGTGTTCAGCGCGCTTTTCTCCTGATTGTTCAAACTCAACTATACGACGGCCGATCATCCAATACGCGGCGGTCATAACGGCATTCACCGACCGAGCCGCCGATCGCCTGGCGACGTCAACAATTCTCGACACATCGCCAAATATGGCTTGGTACCGAGCATCCGGCTTTTCGTCTGTGAGTATCGCCTTTTTCATGATCTGCTCCTCTCGCCGTAGAGGGTTTCTGCGAGAGGCTTGCATTCTCGAGAAATCATAGTATGCGTTCCTCGGCCCAGCGAATGACGGCTTCCGCGATGGCAATCGCTTCCAGATAATGCTGTTCGGTGACTGTCTGGTTCATCGGGTAGCGAGTAACTGTAGCAAATCGAGTGAGCTTTCTGGCCTGTCCGACGAAGTCCGGGATCGTTTCGCCTGCTTCCTTGAGCAGGGAAAGCAGTCGGGCTAGATCATGCACGTAGGGGAAGTCGATGCCGCGCTTGATCATCACCGCCTTGACGGCCTTTTCGGCTTTCAAAACACAGATCTTCCAGATAGGCGTCAGGAATACGGTTTTTCGCCATCGCGAGGTTGCTTCTTGAGCGATTCATCCATTCGCGAGGATCGTCGGGGGGAAAACGCTCAGGTTCCTTCATATACCACCCTCCCCTCACGCAGCGCAGGCTTGATGATCACCGCGTGGCTGTCCTTATACCGCTCTACGTCGTCGGGTGTGACGACAACAGCGTCGACGGCTGCGCCGACGCCATCGAGATTCATATAAATTTCGCCCATGAGTTCAAGCGCGTCCCCGCCCTCTTTGATGATAAGCAGGTCTACGTCGCTGTGGCGGTTCATATCGCCCCGGGCGGCGGACCCGAAGAGGATGATCTTCTCCGGCTGGGCCACCTCCACAATGCGCTGGATAACGTCGTCCAGGATCGACTGGTCCAGCATCGCGCTGCCTTTCGTCCCATGTTCATTGCAATCGCGCATCGCTAACCCGTTATTGGTAACTCGCTCGATTACGTCTTTTGATGTACGCTGCTTTACCTTCTTCAAATTCCTTGTTTCAACTTTGTGGCTATTTTCTACCAACTGCAAACTACCCCAAGAACGCCCAGTTACACCGTTATGCCCAGCTCACGTATGCCCGTTAGAATTCCCTCTTAAAAAACAACCGGTCGGGGTCGGCGACCGGAGTGCAGTCGGGCCACCGTGGGAGTGAATTCGCTGAGAATCTGTTCGCGCCAGTTACTCATTCCCCATCAGGCCGGAAATACCAACCACTAGCGTCAGTGCTCATCCAAACGTTTCATACTCCTCGAAAAAATGGTCAGCATCAATTCGGAGTCATCGATAAGTCGATAAACAGGATTCTGGCCGGAAAGTTTCTCGCTCTCTTCAAGAATGATTGGAACACCCTCACCTCGCTTTTCCATGTAGTAGCTACGCCCCACGTCGCCGACCGCTTCCGCCACTGGCGTTTCCGCAAGCAAATTGGTAATCAATTCGTTTCGGGTTGCCTGACGCAAGGAGATGCTTTCAATCGTCACGGTGTTTGGCAAAGTGCCTGGTGAGTAGATTTCTAACCGATCTTCGAACATAAAGAACCGTATTTTTGAGGCAAAAATGGAATAATCGCGGTGAGCCACGGCATTGACAATCGCTTCAAAAACCGCTCTTTCGCTGAATTGTTGTGTTTCTACCCGATGCGGAATTTTAACGGCTGAGACCGTCTGGTTTTTTCTCAGAAAGGTCATTGCCTGATCAATCTGTAGATTCAGAGGTCCGTGGATCTTTTTTGCGTCTATCTGATAGTTGGAATCTTGCTTTTTTCCGCGATAGCGCACGGCTTCAATATAGGCATTGGGCAAGAAGTGCTCTGGATTCCGGCAACAGAACAGAATGCCGGAGACCGAAGCCCGCACTTCACCGCTTTCTTCTTTCGACAAGAGACCGCGTTTACGGAGCACTGTCTCATCGGATTCATCGGATCGTTTTGTATAGTTCGTCCGAAGTGTTTCCGACAAATCGTCGAGACCCGAATTTGGTACCGGTTGTTCCTCGAATCGAATAAGCTGGGCTTGGCTTCGCTGCTGGAACAGCCGCGCCAAGTAATCGGGCGGCATCTCTCGTTTTGAGCTCCCTTGCCGGAATAAATAACCGCCGGGACTCCTGTGAACAAAGAGGCTCCTCGGAATTTCTACGGTGAATATGGGCTGGAGATCCCCCGTGCTATCAGGAAGCTGCATGCGGAAAGAACGAAAATGGACTGGCGGCATGATGCTCTCATTGCAAATCTCATAGATAAAGCGTTCGACAACGTCAAGGCGGTCTATTGGTATGCCGATGATGTCCCGCGTCTTGTCGTCCACACCCAGGACAAGTACACCGGCGTTAGTATTGGCGATTGCCGCCAGCTCGTCGGCCAACTCATCGCGCCTGGGACCGGAAACCCACCCGCCCCTGAATCGGACGGCCTTGAGTTCCAGCGAAGTATCTTCTCCTAGGCGTATTTTCTGCAGCAGTTCTTCCGGGCTGTTAAGCATGGTGTGTTTCCAGTGCGATGCGGCGATAGCGATCTTCAAAGGCCCTGCGCCCACCTTCCATCACCGCACAAATGGTCTCCCTTACCTGTTGCTCCTGCAGGCTGCCTTCGCACTCTTTCTGCGTTTCCCTCCCACGCGTCGCGAGGGCCACCACCAATTCGGCATCGCCATTGACGACGATATTCGCATTGTGCGTGACGACAATGACCTGTCGATGGAGTTTGACTTCACGCAATTGGGTTACGATCAAGTCGTAGATCAGGTGATTGTCCAAATCGTCCTCCGGCTGATCCAGAATCAACGGCTCCTCGCCGTAGGAAAGCAGAAAAGCCAGGAGCGCCGCGGTCTTTTGGCCCGGCGAACCTTCCCGTATTGACCGAAAATGCCGTCCGCCGCCCATTGCACTGTATTGAACTTCCAACGAATCTTCAGGAAACCATAGGTCCAAACGGTCCATGGTTTCGGGCCGGAGTCTGCCAATGTGGGTCGCGAATCGTTTGTCCGCCACGTCTAACTTGCCATATTCACCCGAAACGATCTTTTTGACACGAGTCTTGATGTTCAAAAGACTCTGTTCAATCAGTTCGGCACTGTCATCCTTCGCATAAAGTTCACCAAGCAATCCCCGGCCATCCGGCGATCCGATGTCTTTTTGGAAACTCTCATCCTCTCGTTGAAGCAGTTGGCGAAACTCGCTTTCCACCATCTCGGATGCTCCGTAAGGAATAACCTCTATCCGGACATACTGGTTGCCTTTTAAAACCGAACTAAGAAATAATCGACGAGATGCGGTTATCCCTCGGCGTATTGCCAGCAATCCCTCCAAACACGCATTTGCCTCTCTGTTCAGGTCATCAATTTGTCTCTTTCGCTCTTCCAGTTCCTTCAACCGATGTTCGATTATTTGCCGACGCTGCAGGAATTCCCCGTAAGCTGCAGGATCACCGGCTCTTTCTTCCGTCAGCTTCTCAGTCAATTCCTCGTAGGCTCGCTTGGCAGCATCAACGGTCTGTTTCCAGGACGACTCATCCTTGCTTTTTTGCCACTCGACGGCAACTTCATCCGCTTGCGATGCAAGCAGTTCGACTGATTTTTGGATCTGTTCCAACCGATCGTGCGTCTTGGTGGCGCGTATCTGCAGATCCTCGTCTGAAGCTGAATCCGAATCGAAGGAGGAACCCTCCAGAGGGTCCGGCACTATTTCAGCCGCAACTTTGCGCAACTGCTCACCTGTTCCGGTCCAGCTTTCTTCCCATTCCTCGACCTCCCGATACTGGCGGATTCGTTCCTGGAAGGTCTTGAGGATTTCGGTGTGTCCTGACTGTTCAAAGATGGCCAGTTTTCGTTCCACATCGTCCAACTCTCCCCGGAGACGCTGCTCCTCGCCAAGACCTGCCACGATTTCTCTAGTCCTGGTACGCAGAGTAAGAAAACGGCTTTCCTGTACATTCCATTTTTCAGACCAGGCCTGGTAACCAACTTCTGCGGCCTCATCGATAATTTTAAGCAACGCAAGCGGGGTCTTGGCGATTTGGAAGATTTGTTTTTGACTGTAGATTCGCGCGGGAAATCGTTGCTGAATATCGCCTTCCGCGCGCTTCCACTGTCCATTCAATTCCCGTTCGATAGGTTCAAGATCGCCGGACGAATTCCACTGGATACGAAACCGATCTCCGTCTTTCCGGTAAATTACCTTGATAGAAGTATCGTTCGTCAACAGCCCGCCGCTTTTCTCGTCCGAGAAAATTTGGCTATATTGTTCAAACTCCGGTTTCAAATCCTCCGGCAATTTAGCCCGCCGTCGAAGCGCAATGCGAAGGAACTCCACAACGGTCGATTTACCTGTGCCCCGACCTCCGATGATACCGTTGAACCATGGGTTTAGTCCAATAGTGAAGACTTGGGAGCGACCCATGTAGCGCGCTTGCGAAACCTTAATTGAATCCAACACCAACGGTGCGTGTTCGTTTGGGTCATCCGTACCCTGGTCGGATCGCCGCACTGAAAGTGCACCGTCTAACAGAGCTAATCTCAATCCCTCGATGGTGGGTATTCCCATCTTAACCCATGTAAAGTGGCTGCCTGGAAATTGCTGCTCCGCGTTCCCGGAGGGGTGATGTGCGTCCGCGCCCAGGATTTCCGTCCAACCCAGCTTTTTGTCGGCATAAAGCTGTGGTTTCTCGCATGCTAGGTCCACCAACTCCATGGCAAAGATATCTTTGCTGTCTAGTGCCTGTTCTAACGTCATTCCCTGCAATTCGAAAAGCCCGTTGAAATGATCCACATGAGCGGGAATAGCAATGCCACCTGCCTCAACAATGGCTTCGACGACCTCTACGAACGACCGTCTTGTGACGGCTTTGCCGGAACCCTTTTGTTCAGAAGGAAATCCCACGGCGCCGAGGAGCGAGTCGATGTCCGAAGTTGACCCTTCGCATGCCAGAATCGCCAACAGATGCACGCCACCGCTGACCGAAATTTCCACGCCAGGGAAGACGTAAAGCGGTCTAAAATCCTTCGGATTTTCCGATTCGAATTCGCGGAGTGCAGTCTTGACGCGATCAATCCACGCCCCGCTGTTGTGGTCTGTGATTGCAACGCAATCAACTCCGGCACGCATAAAGTCAAGTAACCATTCTCGGGGGGATCTTTCCCCAAGCGTCAATTGATCTTTTCCCTTCCCATAGTCGCTGGATGCGGGGGTATGCGTGTGAAAATCGCATTTCCACCAACGTGCTCCGTTCCATCCCATTTCCGTCATGGTATGTCTCCCGCCCGCGTCATACGCTTGATCGTGTCTTATGGGGATCTTTGGTTCTACGTGAAGGATTTCTTCAGGTATTCTTCGGGCTGCAGCGATGATCGTACTAACAGTTGTGTTCCTGCAATGCCTTCTTAATTCCGGCACGGACAACTTCAAGGAGAAAGTTACCCTCTGGGGTCGCTACTGACGCATCCAACATATTTCGTTACTCCTGCGACCTCTCCGACGTCATCGACTCTTCGAAAGGAACTGTCTTACTAATTTTAGGACGGGGGGCCCCGCTTCGACTTTCATCCATTACAGACAAATCGGCCCCCGAAAGACAACACTTACCCACGAACACCCATAATCGTCATACAGCTTACAATTCTTGCAAGTTATTGACAAGCGATTTCTCGTGCAAGTTGGCGAAGATCTTTTCCTGATAATCCGTCGGTAATATGGGTCGAGATTGAATGAAATGTTCCTGTTTCCACGTTGTCTCGGTGCTTGTATTTCGTCCCGGGAAAGGCTATACTGGAGGGACATTTCGCTCGACACAACGGCGAATCGGTCTTAGCTAGGTGCAAGAGAGACAGTCAGACGCGGGGAACCGCCGGATTGCAGCATCTGTGTTTATCCTAACGCATCATCGAGGTCGGCATTCCGGCTGATCGTGGACGCTTCTGTGGGAGAATTTCCCTGGGGGTATAATCATAATCGGCCTGCTGGTTGTGGCCGGCCTGATAAAAACAGAACTCGTCCGTAAGGAGGAATTTTCAGTACGGGTTTTCTTGAGATTTATTGGCGGCATTGGCCTGCGACTTCGCAGAATGACTGAGATTGGGCAACCGCAATGGGAACCGGCCATCTGATTTCCTCAGTAGTTCTTATCGCCGGGTTTATCGTGCTGATGCTCTATCTTCGGAAGGGCTCACGCCGATGCCGGTGGTGCCGGACACCGACGATAGCGCTTGAGGCACTGCCGGAACAGGAGCAAAATCGGATTGAGGCGCTGGTCCGGAAGGAAGGTATAGATCCTGCGGATTCGTATGAATTCTGCGTGACTTGCAGGCGCATTTTTGACCAGCAGTGGTTTTGCAGGGATAGGGATATGCGCGACCGGTGGTGCGCGTGTGGATCCGGTTTGAAATCCCCTTGGGACGTGGACTCCAACCGTCTGCGTCAGGCTGCGGCCGATCTTCCACGTGAGATTATCGGGTTGCTTCTTGAAACACGTGAGATTATCGGGTTGCTTCTTGACGGAAGTTTCGACGCAACCGGGATGATATCGCACGCCTTCTGGGCGGTTACGACGATATCATGCACCGCGATTCGAGAAGCGTCAGGGTCTTTGGTGGTCCGGTTTTGCATAATCCTGAGGGTTTGCGAAATCTGCGATGCCACAGGATGTATCGATTCCCGGGATGGCATTCTGAACGACAGGTCAACGGTTTTGTGATCAGGTCTTTCAACAGTGTGGTGTCAATGGTGTCGGCGTCACGCGACAATTACGACAGAGTACCAGACCGCCCTCAAGGCACATGAAAAGACGCGCCGGTATTGGCTTTTGACAACATCCCGTTTGAATGGCTAAAGGGTCCACGATGCGTTTTGTGGCGGATGTACATTTGCATTCCCGGTTTTCCAGGGCCACGAGCAGGGAACTGACCCCGGAGAATCTCTACAAATGGTCCGCGCTCAAGGGCGTGAACGTGGTCGGGACGGGCGATTTCACCCATCCCGAGTGGATCGAGGAACTGAAGGATCGCCTGGAGCCGGCGGAGGAGGGGCTGTTCCGGCTTAGGCCGGCGCTACAGGCCACGGTGGACGAAGACCTGCCGGAGCGATGCCGGGGTACGGTTCGTTTTGTGCTGTCCACAGAGATCAGCGTGATTTATAAAAAGAACGACAAGACCCGCAAGGTGCACCACGTGGTGTTGATGTCCGGCTTCGAAGCGGTGGAGCGATTGAATGCCCGGTTGGGCGAAATAGGCAACCTGAAGTCGGATGGGAGGCCCATTCTGGGTCTGGACAGCAGGGATCTCGTGGAGATCTGCGTTGAAGCGGCCGAGGACGTGCTTTTTATTCCAGCGCACATTTGGACACCTCATTTCGCCGTGCTGGGTGCCAGTTCCGGGTTCGATACGCTGGAGGAGTGTTTCGAGGATATGCTGCCGGCGATTTTCGCCGTGGAAACGGGTCTCTCCTCCGATCCGCCGATGAACTGGCGTCTGTCCATGCTGGACCGGTATGCGATCGTGTCCAACTCGGATGCGCATTCCCCGCAGAAACTGGCGCGGGAGGCCACCTGTTTCGATACCGAATTGTCGTACCGCGGCATTTACGATGCACTTAAGACAAGGGACCCGGAACGGTTTCTGGGCACGCTCGAGTTCTTTCCTGAAGAGGGGAAGTATCACCTGGACGGACACCGCAAATGCGGCATCTGCTGGGAGCCGAGGCGGACGCTTGCGGCGGATTGTCTCTGTCCGGAATGCGGTAAGCGGTTGACCGTCGGCGTGCTGCACCGCGTCGAACATCTGGCGGACAGGGAGGCGGGCGACAGGCCAGCTCTGGCGCCGCCGTATGAGAATCTGATTCCCCTGAAGGAGATCATCGGTTCCGTGTTCGGGGTGGGGCCAACCAGCAAAAGAGTTCAACGGGTGTATGAACGGCTATTGGCGGAATTGGGGCCCGAACTCGCCATTTTGAGGGATGCGTCCCCAGAGGCGATTGCCGGATGCGGCGAGGCGCTCGTTGCGGAGGGCGTTCGCCGAATGCGGTCCGGGGAGGTGGAGATAGCGGCCGGCTACGACGGCGTGTACGGCCGGATCCAGGTGTTCTCGGAGGAGGATCGGGCGCGGTTGAGCCGGCAGCCAGCGCTGTTCAATCTACCCGGGAAGGTGGAAGCGCCGCCGCCGATGTCAATTCCTGAGAAGACGCCAGTGCGCGAAGAAGCATCTGACGGGAACGGTGTGGCGAAAGGGATTGCGGAGGCTCAGGGCGACGGTGGATTGGACGCGGTGCAGTTGGCGGCTGTGAACTGGTGCAGCGGGCCGGCGATCGTGGTGGCCGGCCCGGGCACCGGCAAGACGCGCGTGTTGACGCATCGGTTGGCGCGGCTGATGGGGGAGGCGGGGGTGCCGCCCGAGTCCATCCTGGCGGTGACGTTTACAAATAAGGCCGCGGCGGAGATGCGTGCACGTGTGCGGATGCTGTTGCCGGGCGAAGAAGGGCTGGACGGGTTGATGTTGGGTACGTTTCACGCCGTGGCGCTGGACCTGATGAAGTCCTTCTGGCCAGGGGAGGTGCGGCAAGTGATCGACGAGGTGGAGACGACCCAGGTCCTGGCCGGGGTCATCGCCGATTCCGATAACAGTCTGTCGGTCCGCGAGACACGGTCGAGGATCTCGCTGGCAAAGACGGACCCCGATGTGGTGGCGCCGGAGGAGTTGCGCGGCGTCTACGGTTCGTACCAGGACCGGCTGGGTGCATTGGGCGTGTGGGATTACGACGATATTCTGCTGGAATTCCTGGCCCTGCTGCAGAAGGGCGACGAGACATCCGAACGGCTTCGAAAGCGGTTTGCGCACGTACTCGTGGACGAATTTCAGGACGTGAACGCGGTGCAGTACCGGCTGGTGACTGCTCTCGCGGGTGCAGGTAGCGGTCTGTTTGTGATCGGCGATCCGGACCAGGCCATCTACGGATTTCGCGGTGCGAGTCCGGCGTATTTTCAAATGCTGCGCGAGGATTTATCGGCAGTCCGGACGTTTGTGCTTGAGCGAACGTATCGTTCGACGCGGCAGATCGTCACCGCGGCGGCCTCGGTGGTGGGGAGCCGGCGGCAACTGGTTTCGGTTCAGGGAGAAGGCGTTTGCGCCCGGCTGGTTTCCGTGCCCGGCGAAACAGCGGAGGGGATTGCGGTGGTTCGGGAGATCAGCCGGATGATGGGCGGTGCGGATATGCTTCAGGCCGATGAGGTTGGCGGGCAAGATTCAGCAGCGGGAGGAGGCGATCGGAGTCTGTCGGATTTCGCCGTGTTGTTCAGGACCGGTCGGCAGGCGGAGGCGATAGAACGATGTTTCGTGGAAGAAGGACTCCCGTACCGCGTGGTGGGGCAGAAAGGTATTCTATCGGTGGAGCCCGTAAGGCATGCGCTATCCTTTTTCAATTACACGTTCCGGCCGGAGGGGACCATGCGATTGTTGCGTGCGCTGGCGGTCCCCGTTTTTAATCCTGGAAACGCAGTGCTCGACAGTCTCCGGCGTGGGGGTGAAAATCTCAACGCCGGCGACCTGCCGTTGTCCGCGCGGGAGAAGGTTTCGGCGCTTCGGGATGCGGCCGACGCGTTCAGGAAAATGGCGGAAACGAAATCCGTCGAGGCGTTGGTCAAAGCCTGGCAGGAAGTAGCGCAGGTGGAGGGGGATGAGAATCTCGCCCGCCTTGCGCGGATGGCGGTCAACTTCGATTCGATGCAAAGATTCCTCGATACGCTCGTGTTGGGCGCCGACGCTGATTTCGTGCGCGCTGGCGGCGTCACACGACCTCGGCCCGAGGCGGTGACGTTGTCGACCCTGCACGCGTCCAAGGGGCTGGAATTTCCGGTGGTGTTTATCTGTGGCGTGGAGGAGGGTTTGATTCCGCATGCGGATGCGGACCCGGATGAGGAGCGGCGACTGTTGTTCGTGGGTTTGACCCGGGCGAAGGACGAGGCCGTGTTACTCTGTGCGCGGAGCAGGGCGCGTTTCGGCGAGCGGATCCGTCCGGATCCGTCCCGGTTCCTGGAGGATATTCCCGAGGAGTTCCTGGAACGGGAGCGCCTGTCGACGGAGCGGCGGGCGAGGCAGGCGGAGCAACTCACCCTGTTCTGATGGTCCGGACGACGCGAGTCCGATTCTACGTCAATCGCCGAAACCGGTCATACGCTTCTTCCCACGCGCTCCTTCTCTTTCGGCTCGTACGTAACGATTTCCGTGGAATTGCGAACGACTTCCCGGAGATCGCCGAGGGAGTCGATTTCGCGCCGCGCGTAAGCCTGCATAAGGATGTTTCCCAGGGCCGTGGCCTCGGCCGGACCGGCGACGACCGGCCGCCCGGCCGCATTGGCGGTAAACCGGTTCAGCAGGGTATTTCGAATGCCCCCGCCCACGATGTGTATGGTGTCCAGTTTTCTGTTAAGGACCGATTCGAGATCCTCCAGGACGCATCGGCACTTGAGAGCGAGGCTTTCAAGGGCGCATCGGATAACGGCGCCTTCGGTGGCGGGTTCGGTCTGACCCGTACGTTTACAGTACGCGCGGATGCGGGCCGGCATATCCCCCGGCCCCATGAAGTCCGAATGGTCGGGGTCTATGAACGAGGTCAATGCGGGAGCCGCTTCCGCCATCCGGACAAGGTCGGCGAAAGAAAAGGCGTGACCCTGGTTTTCCCGGATGCGTTTGCATTCCTGGACAATCCATAGCCCGGTTATGTTCTTGAGGAAGCGGAAGGTGCCGCACACGCCGCCCTCGTTGGTAAAGTTGTGGCGAAGGGCTTCAGGCGTTACGGCCGGGGCCGGCAATTCCGCGCCGAGCAGCGCCCAGGTACCGGAACTGATGTAGGCCGCGCTGGCGTCCGAGAACGGCACCGCCGCCACAGCCGATCCGGTGTCGTGACAGGCCGGCGCGATGACGTTGGCGGTTCGGATGCCGGCATCCCTCGCAATTTCCGGACGGAGCGAACCCAGGGATGTACCCGGCGGGACGATTTCGGGAAGCATGTCAACCGGGATGTCGAGCCGGTTCAGCAGGTCGGTTGCCCATTCACCCGTCCTCGGGTTGTAGAACTGGGTGGTGGTGGCGTTCGAAAACTCACAGGCTTTGCGTCCGGTCAGCCAGAAGTTGAACAGGTCCGGCATCATCAGGAATGTGCGAGCCATGCGGAGGTGCGGGGAATTCCTCTCCGCCATGGACAATAGCTGATAGAGCGTATTGATTTCCAGAAACTGCAGGCCGGTCTGCTCGAATATTTCCCCTCTGGAGACCCGGCTGAATGCCCTTTCCATCATGCCATGAACGCGCGCGTCCCGGTAACAGTGAGGATTCCCCAGGAGTTCGTCGCCGTCATCCAGAAGTGCGAAATCCACTCCCCAGGTGTCGATACCGATGCCCGCGAGTTCCGGACCTGAGATCTGAACGCATTTTCGAAGTCCTGCGAGGATTTCTTCATAGAGCCGCAGGGCGTCCCAGTAATGGCACCCTGCCACGGATACCGGGCCGTTGGCGAAGCGGTGGATTTCTTCGAGTTCAACGGCGCTTCCATCGAAGCGACCGATGACGGCCCGGCCGCTGGACGCGCCGAGATCGAAGGCGAGGTAGGTCTGGGGCATTGCGGCTCCTTCAGGGTCGCCACTTGCGGATAGGCACCAGGCCGGAAGCACGATGCCGCTTTCGGCGGTGCTGAATTCGAACGCATTGGAGATTGAAACCCCGAACATGGATCCAGGCTTCGTGTTGTGCAGGATTTTATCGTTTGTGATACTATGCGATGCGGCGCGGGGTGTCAAGTGTTTCGTCACAGCGGGAACACGCGCCGCCGGCGTATCCGCTATACGTCGTGCGCGACGCGCTGTTGTCAGATCGAGAGGGGTTGTAAATGCCGGAAAAGCCAACGGTGGCGCACTGCGCGAACCCATTTCTGACGCTGACAATGGTCTGGTGTTACGATCAGATACGCAGTTTGACCCGATATCGACCGGTCGTGTTGACGCAGGCGCGTCAGAATGAGAACGTGTTTCCGGTTGAGACGCTCTATTCGAGCGAAGATCTGCCCCGGTTGCGTCGGTCGGTCTACCGGGTGATACGCAAAATCCGCGGAACCTACGCGGGTTACGGGGGCGTCCTCCGGAAGGAACGCGCCGGGATCATCCATGCCCATTTCGGGCAGGAGGGTTTCTTCTGTCTGGCGGCAAGGCGTTGCGCGCGGATTCCGCTGGTGACCACGTTCTACGGGATGGATGCGTCCGCGCTCCCTCGCCAGCGGCTCTGGAGACGGCGGTTTCAACGGCTATTCCACGACGGCGAACTCTTTCTGGTTGAGGGCCCGCGAATGGGCGAATCGCTCGTCTCCATCGGCTGTCCGGCCGAGAAAGTCCATGTGCACCGCCTGGGTGTCGATCTCGGAAAGATTGGCAAGGCGCCTCCGGAGGCCAGGATAGAGGCGGTGGTTCTGATGTATGCCAATTTCCGCGAGAAAAAGGGACACGTATATGGGCTGAGGGCCTGCCGAAAAATTCTCGTGTCGCATCCCGGCCTGAAGGTGCGCATGATCGGAGACGGACTGCTGCGTGCGGAGGTGGAGCGGGAGATCGTCCGACTCGGGCTCGGAGACCGGGTGACCCTGTTGGGCATGCTGCCGCACGCGAAGTGCCTGGAGGAACTCGCCCGCGCGTCCGTACTGTTGTATCCGAGCGTGACCGCGGCTGATGGCGATACGGAAGGGGGCGCGCCGGTGGCGTTGATTGAAGCGATGGCCTCGGGGTTGCCGATCGTTTCCTCGCACCACGCGGACATCCCGACGGTGGCGCCCGACGGACGGTGTGCGCTGTTGTTCAGCGAGCGGGACGTGGATGGACTGGCGGAGGGTCTGGATACGCTGCTCCTGTCCACTCAGCTACGGGAGAAGATGGGCAGGGCGGGGAGGGCGCATGTGGAAGAGGCCCACGATATGCGGAAGCAGGGACCGCGGCTGGAGGCCGTGTACGACCGCGTGATATCGTCGGCGAAGTCCGGGTGAGAGAGCCAGCGGTTCCGACCCGGTTTGCCTGCAGCAAGGTCACCCGCTCTTGGACGGTGGCGACCGGCATTGACAATCGAGCGGTCCGCGTATATTTTTCATTACGATAAGTCGATGGCTAGAGTCGTACATGCGGGGATATTCGATGGAAATAACACGGGAGCAGGAGGAATCCTACAGGGAGCAGGGGTTTCTGATTGTCGAAGATCTCTTGTCGGAAGCGGACGTGACGGCGATTCGGGCGGATGCCACAAAGCTCTGCCGGGGGGAGTACAAGAGTGAGAATTTGAAGCCTGTGTCGAAACAGACGTCCGACACGGCGGCGCTTTCACGGTATCTGTGCATTCACCAGCCGCACAACGTCAGTGCGAAAATTCGAGACGCCCTCGCGCATCCCGCGGTTTCCAGGGCGCTTGCCCGGCTGGTGGCGCCGGATGTGAAGTGTATGCAGTCCATGTTGTTCATCAAGCCGTCGAAGTTCCCGGGGCAGGCCTGGCATCAGGACGAGGTGTATATTCCAACGCGGGACCGCAGCCTCACCGGCGCCTGGTATGCCCTGGACGACGCAACGGTGGAAAACGGCTGTATGTGGGTCCTGCCTGGTTCCCACCGGAACGGCTATCTGTATCCCCAGCGCGCACACGGCCGGCCCGGGGAGTTCGACTCTGCCCCGGAGTCCTATGGCTTCGACGACCGCGAGGAAATTCCCGTGGTGTGCCGGGCCGGGGCCGTGGTCTTCTTCAACGGCTATCTGTTGCACCGGTCCCGCAAGAACCGGTCGAACCGTTTTCGGCGGGTCCTGGTGAACCACTACATGAATGCCTACTCTCTGTTGCCCTGGCATCGCCCCGACGACGGGCGGATGGCGCTGGCCGACTACCGCGGCATCGTGATGGTGGCAGGCGAAGATCCATATGCATGGAAGGGAACGGAAGCTGGCGGCGACGCGCACGTGCGCAAGTTCGATCCGGCCGCCCTGCAGGCGGAATAGCGTCCGCTGTTGAACAGAAGCGGTTGCGGAAGTGGCAACGTCCCAATTAGCCTGGAAAGTTCGAATGGCCATGGAACAGACAATCATTGAACGGCCCGAGGCCAGTCACGTGATGGCGAAGCCCTCGGGCGCGGTCTGCAATATAGACTGTAAGTACTGCTTTTACCTTGAGAAGGAAAAGCTGTACCCCGACGCCGGTAAAAACTGGCGAATGGACGATGAGACGCTGGAGCTCTACGTCCGCCACTATATCGAAGCGCAGGATGTCCCGGAAGTGAATTTCGCGTGGCAGGGCGGAGAACCCACGCTGATGGGCGTGGATTTCTATCGCAGGGCGACGGAACTCCAGGCTCGATATGCAAATGGAAAGACCATCACAAACGCGTTTCAGACCAATGGGATTCTCCTTGATAACGAATGGGGCGAGTTTCTGTCGGAACACCGGTTTCTGGTGGGGCTGTCCGTGGACGGACCACGGGAGATGCACGACCGGTACCGGGTGGACAAGGGGGGGAGCCCCACGTTCGACCGGGTGATGGCGGGACTGGATGTCCTGAAAAAACACCAGGTTGATTTCAATACCCTCACGGTGTTGCAGGCCCACAACGCGGATTACCCCATGGAGGTGTATCGCTTCCTGAAGTCGATCGGGAGCCGGTACATGCAGTTTATCCCGATTGTGGAACGGATCGCGGAAGCGCCCGGTGAGGATCTCCTGCAGCTTGTGGCGCCGGAGTTCGAGGGGCGCGCCCAGGTTTCGCAGTGGTCGGTGGGTTCGGCGCAATACGGCCGATTCCTTTGCACGGTCTTCGACGCGTGGGTCAAACAGGACGTGGGCCGCTATTTCGTCCAGATGTTCGATATCGCGCTGGGAAGCTGGATGGGCCAGGACGCCAGCCTCTGCATTTTCGCGGAAAAGTGCGGCAGGGCGCTTATTATTGAACATAATGGAGATTTGTATTCCTGTGACCATTTCGTGTATCCCCGGTACAATCTTGGCAACGTCCGCGATAAAAGCATCCGGGAGATGGTGGCCAGCCCCCTGCAGGAAACATTCGGATCCGACAAACTCGACACGCTGCCGGCGTATTGCAGGGCCTGCGACTACCGGTTCGCGTGCAACGGGGGCTGCCCCAAACAGAGGTTCATCCACGCGCCCGACGGGGAGCCGGGGCTGAACTATCTGTGCAGGGGGTACAAGATGTTCTTCGGCCACGTGGACCCCTACATGCGAATGATGTCGAAGGAGCTCGCGGCCGGCCGGCCGGCCGCGAACGTGATGCAATGGGTGCGCGCCCAGGAAGCAAGACGGGAGGCGGTCCGGGCTCGAAGCACGGGTCGAAACGAGCCATGTCCGTGCGGCAGCGGAAGAAAATTCAAGCGGTGTTGCGGTGTTGCCCGATAGGGGACGGGCAACGGGCGACCACGCGGCCGGAAGGGCCGGCCGGATCCGATTCGGTCGGATCGCACGCCTCCCTGCGGAGGATATGTTTGGCTTGTGTTCTATCCCGGAAATAGATTGCCGAATGGTGACATAATTGCGGGACGGGACACTAATTTTGGCTTGACTTTTGTTCTGTGCGGTGCGATCATCCGTACCTGCTTCACCGATGTCGGGTATGGTTTTTTTTGTGTCTTTCGGGAGAAGAACCATGTGCGGTATTGTGGGGTTCTGGAACCGGCGGGAGGAGAACACCGGGCTCGGCCAGACCATATTGAAAATGTTGAAGGCCCTGGATTGCCGCGGGCCGGATTCGGCCGGTGTGGCGCTATATGGCGAAGGACACAAAGGGCGCCTGGTGCTGCGTGTGAGTCTGGGGGAACACCGGGATTACGAACAAACGGCGCGGCAGGTCGTTGCACGGGCGGAGGCAGTCGGCGCCGTATCCGAGTGGGCTCGAACAGCGGAGTACCTGAGGCTTGTTGTCGCTTATGGAGATGAGGCGGAGCAACTCGAACAGGCCATCGAGGCCGCGGGCGAGGGTGTGGAGGTGGTGAGTATGGGGCGCCGGCTGGAAATTGTAAAGCAGGTGGGGTCCCCCGACAACCTGGATCAAACCTACCGGATTTCCGGCTTCGAAGGGACGCACGGAATCGGCCATACCCGCCTTTCCACCGAGTCCCGAATCGATCTGAGCCATTCCCAGCCGTTCTGGGCCCACGGTCATCCGGATCTGGCAATTGTTCACAACGGGCACATTACCAACTATCACAAGTTGCGGCGCATATACGAGCAGGAGGGTGCGCGGTTCTACACCGAGAACGACTCCGAAATCATCGGGATGTATCTGCGCCGGCAGCTTGCGGACGGCAAGGAACTGGAGGCTGCCATGGCCGCCTCTCTGGTGGATCTGGACGGCTCGTTCAGCTATCTGGTGGCCACACCCGACGCCGTCGGGTTCGTTCGAGATCCGTATGCTTTCAAACCGCTGCTTTTTGCGGAAACGGACGAATTTGCGGCGGTGGCAACGGAAGAAATCGCATTCCGTTCGGCCATCGATGGAGACTACGACGTGGTTGAGGCCCGTGCGAAGGACATGCGGCTATGGCGCAATTGACCTGCAACGGAAAAACGACCCGGGAGATCAACCGGGAGATCAAGACGTTCGTCGCCGCGGGTGAAGGTGAGGTGCGTGTTCTGGACCCGGGCGCGCGCCACAACCTCGGGGTGGCGCTCCTGGATCCCGTGCATCTCACACTGGAAGGCAGCGTAGGATACTATTGTGCCGGCATGATGGACGGGGCCACCGTGGAGGTAAAGGGCAGCGCGGGTTGGGGCCTGGCGGAGTCGATGATGAGCGGGAGGGTGATTGTGCACGGCAACGCGGGCAACGGTACGGCGGCGTCCATCCGCGGGGGGACGGTGGTCGTACGTGGGCATGCCTCCGCCCGGCTGGGTGTCGCGATGAAGGGCGGGTTGATCGTCGTCGGTGGAGATTGCGGTTATATGGCCGGGTTCATGGGACAGAGGGGCCGCATCATTGTTTGCGGCGATACCGGCGACGCCTTTGCCGATTCGATGTACGAGACCGAATGTTTTGTGGGCGGTGACATCGCGGAACTCGGCAACGACGCGGTGGTCGAGACGCCCGGCGAAAGCGAGTTCGAGTTTCTGAGAGCCTCCATAGGGGAACACTTGGGCAGACGCCCGGACGTAACGGCGTTCAAGAAGGTGGTGGCCGGACGCAAACTCTGGAATTTCGACAAAGACGAGCGCGCGGTGTGGCGGGAGGCGTTGTAGCGCGCGGCGACGGGATCCGCCGGTCCTTCCAGGGTGGTCTGGTCCGGTCGCAATCTGATTTCAACCCGAACAGGGTATTTATGGCCGAAGAACATAACGGGAGTTATCTTCCGGCGCAGGCCAGCGGCACGTTCACGCCCGCCGTCATCGAGGACATCCAGGTCAAGGCCGAACTGGGGCGGTACCGGATCCGGGGGTTCGGCACGTTGCGGGAGCGGCGGTGGCCGACATTCGACGATCTGACCTTTATTCCCTGCACGCTTACGCGTATTCCGCTGGAGGGATACCGTGAGCGCTGCTCGGCGAAAACGGTTCTTGGCGGGCGTTTTGCCGAAAAGCCCATTGTACTGGATACGCCCATTATGATCACCGGCATGAGTTGGGGCGCGCTGTCCTACAACGCCAAGGTGGCGCTGGCAAGGGGCGCCAACATGGTCGGTTCCTCGAATACGACGGGCGACGGGGGGATGCTGAAAGCGGAGCGGGAGGAAAGCAACGTGCTGGTCTACGAGGTTCTGCCTTCCCGGTACGGAATAAACGTGCACGATCTCCGGGTTGCCGACGGGATCGAACTGACCATCGGACAGGGGGCGAAGCCCGGCACCGGGGGATTACTGCTGGGCGCCAAGGTGCTTGGCGACGTGGCGTCGCAGCGGGACCTGCCCATCGGCGTGGATCAGCGGAGTCCGGCGCGGCACCCGGATTTCCTGGGTCCGGACGACATGATCATCAAGATCGAGGAGTTGCGCGAGGCAACGGACTGGCAGGTCCCCATATTCGTCAAGATGGGCGCCACGCGGGTATTCGACGACGTACGCCTGGCGGCCAAGGCCGGGGCCGACGTGGTTGTGGTGGACGGCATGGAGGGCGGCACCGGCGCCTCCGCGGAAATCTGCCAGGAGCATACGGGCGTTCCCACGCTGGCGGCGGTGTGTGAAGCGCGGGCGGCCCTGGAAGATATCGGCATGTACGGGCAGGTGCAGTTAATCATCGCGGGCGGCATCCGGAATGGCGTGGACGCGGCCAAGGCTATGTCGCTGGGCGCCGATGCGGTATACATCGGAACGGCCGCATTGATGGCGTTGAACTGCAACAAGCCCATTTTTGTGGACGACTACAAGGCGCTGGGCGCCGAGCCGTATCACTGCCATCACTGCCATACCGGTCGGTGTCCGGTGGGCATTACGACACAGGATCCCGATCTGATGGCGCGCCTCCACGTGGACGAAGCGGCTGAGCGGGTGGCCAACCTGCTCCAGGCCATGACTTCCGAAATTCAGATTCTGGCGCGGGCGTGCGGCAAGGCGGACGTTCACGATCTGGAGCCGGAAGACATGCGCGCGCTGACCTCCGAGGCGTCCATGATCTGCAATCTTCCACTCGTCGGCACGAACCGTGTCGTGGGGGGCGGCCCCGGCTGGCGTTAGGTGTCCCGTCCCGGAAATATGTCACCATTCATCCGCCTGTCTGCGTGCGTGAGACAGCACGCACAGGCAGGCCGATTCATCCCGTCTCGCGGCGTTGCCTTCGCTCGCCGACCTTGCCCAGGTCGCCTCGCTCAGGCGCCCGCGGCTTCAAGGATAATTTCGTGTCGTTCAAGCTGATTCGACAGGCGCTGAATGGAAAAGGGCTGTTGCCCAGGATGTGGCGGTCCCATCCCGTCAAGGACCGCTACGACGTCGTGATTGTCGGAGGAGGAGCACACGGACTCGCCTGCGCCTACTATCTGGCCGCCGAGCACGGTATCACGGATGTCGCAGTTGTTGAAAGAGGCTATATCGGTTCCGGCGGAAGCGGACGGAATACGGCGATTATCCGCAGCAACTATCTGACACCGGAAGGGGTGCGATTTTACGACGAAAGCGTGCGGCTGTACCAGCAGATGGCGACGGAACTGGATTTCAACGTCATGTTCAGCCAGCGCGGGCACCTGACGCTGGCCCATACCGACGGGGCGGTGCGCACGATGCGCCGGCGGGCGGAGGTGAACAAGCTTCAGGGCGTGGATTCGGAGTTGATCCGGCCCGACGAAATTGAGAGGCTCTGCCCGGGCATCGACGTCAGCGACCATCCCCGCTATCCGATCCTGGCGGCGCTTTTCCATCCGCCGGGAGGAATCGTCCGCCACGACGCCGTTGTGTGGGGCTATGCCCATCAGGCCGACCGGAGAGGCGTGCATATCCACCAGCAGACCGCGGTGACCGGGATAGACGTGCAGGGCGATAGTGTTGTGGGCGTGGAGACAACCGGGGGTTACATCAGGACCGGGACGGTGTTGAACGCAACGGCCGGGTGGGGGTCGACCATCGCCGACATGGCGGGCGTACGCCTGCCCCTCACCACGTTTCCGCTGCAGGCCTGCGTCACCGAGCCCTTAAAGCCCTTTCTGGACGTCGTCATCGTTTCGGGAAGTCTGCACGTATACGTGAGCCAGTCGGACCGCGGCGAGCTGGTGATGGGTGCAAGCGTGGATCCGTATACCTCCTATTCGATGGATTCTTCGCTGTCGTTTCTGGAGGGTATTGCCGGGCACATGCTGGAGCTGTTCCCGTTCCTGAGCAAAGTGCGCGTGTTGCGGCAGTGGGCGGGGCTTTGCGATATGACACCGGATTACAGCCCCATAATGGGCTTTACTCCCGTGCGGGGATTTCTTGTGGACGTGGGTTGGGGCACGTACGGCTTCAAGGCGTCCCCCATTTGTGGCCGGACAATGGCCGAACTGATCGCCAGCGAACGCACGCCGGATCTGATTCAACCCTTCCGGTTGTCCAGGTTCGAGGAATTCGATCTGGTGGGCGAAAAGGGCGCGGCGTCGGTGGGTCATTAATGGTCGAACCGTGACAAGGGCGGCTTTTCCGGTACGAAAGCCTTTGCGCGAGTTCTGGACTCTGAGCGTTTCATGTTGATTCTATCCTGTCCGAATTGCGGCGAACGAAATGTGAGCGAGTTTCGTTTCGGGGGTGAGTACAATCCCCGACCCTCGGATCCGGACGCGTGCGACGACGCGGAACTGGCCGCTTATCTCTATTTGCGCGACAACAAGCTGGGGGTGGAGAAGGCGTGGTGGTATCACCAGGCGGGATGCGGTCTGTGGTTCCTGGTGGAGCGGCACACCAAAACGCAGCAGGTGGTGAAATCGTACGTCTGGCAGGCGGACGCGGTCGGGGAGGGTACGGATGGCGACTGAATCGATTACCCGGGCCGTCCCGGGTACGGGTCCGGACAGGCTCCCGCCACAGAGTGGCGAGGTGATCGATCGCGGCGCCCGGGTTGCGTTTACCTTCGACGGACGTACTTATACGGGATACGCGGGCGATACGATCGCATCGGCGTTGGCCGCCGCAGGCGTCCAGATTTTAAGCCGGTCGTTCAAGTATCACCGGCCCAGAGGTCTGTTGTGCTGCGCGGGTCAATGTCCCAACTGTCTGGTTCAGATAGGAGACGAGCCGAACGTCCGGGCCTGCACGCGCCGTGTGGAGGCGGGTATGGCCGTCCGGTCGCAGAACGCGCAGCCTTCGCTGGATTGGGACTTTCTTTCACTTACCCAACTGGCCGCGCCATTGATGCCGGTCGGTTTTTATTATAAGACGTTCATCCGGCCAACCGCGCTGTGGCCATCCTTCGAACACGTGCTACGTCGCGCCGCCGGGCTGGGTAAAGTGGATCTCGCTTCGCGTCCGGACGCCTGCGACAAAGCGTATCTGCATGCCGACGTGGTGGTGGTGGGCGGTGGACCGTCGGGGATCGGTGCGGCCGTTGCCGCAGCCGAAGAGGGCGCACGCGTCGCGCTTTTCGACGTCGAACCGTCTCTGGGTGGACGCCTGCGCTTCTCTCCTTCCCAATCCGGCTGCGTGGAGAAGTTGCTGGCTTCGGTGGCGAACCGGTCGGATATTGCGGTCTATACGGATACGGCCGTCGTGGGCTGGTACCAGGATAACTGGCTGGCCGCGGTTACGGGTTCGAGATTGTTCAAAATACGGGCGAAATCCGTGGTTGTTGCAACCGGCGCGATCGAAACGCCGCTTTTGTTCGATCACAACGACCTGCCGGGGGTGATGCTGGGCAGCGCCTCGCAGCGCCTGATCCATCTTTACGGCGTGAAGCCGGGCAAAAAGGCGCTGGTGGTAACGGCGAATGACGACGGATGGGACGTGGCTGCAGACCTGGCCGAGGCGGACATCGACATCGCCGCAGTTGTGGATGAGCGGCATTCGTGTACGAGTCCGGCCGCAGATGAGTTGATTTCCCGTGGCGTGCCCGCGTTGTTCCGACACACGATTCTCGAAGCCGTCGGGTCAAAGCGAGTTCGGGCCGCCAGGGTCGCCCGGATCGATCCGTTGGGAGAGGCGGATCGATCCGCGGCGCGAAACCTGGCGTGCGATCTGATTGTCGTGAGCGTGGGTTGGACGCCGGATCTGGCGCTGTTCCACATGGCGGGCGGCGAATCGGTATACGACGCACAACGGTCGGAACCGCAGGCGACAGCCGCGCCGAAGGGGATGTTCCTGGCGGGTCGCGCCGCGGGCGCCCACACGGCCGCATGCGCCATGGACGAGGGGCGGATCGCGGGAAGGAGGGCCGCGGCCTCCTCGGGCTTCGGGAATGGACCCGGCGGGTCTGAGGTTTCCGATCTGCTCGCGCGGAAAGCCGGGGAGCCGGTGCGAACGTCGGCCCGTACGGTGGTTCCGGGCAAGAAAAAGCGGTTTCTGTGTTATTGCGAAGACGTCACCGACGTGGATCTGCAGACGGCAATCGCGGAGGGTTACGATAGTCTCGAACTGCTGAAGCGGTACAGCACGATTTCCATGGGCCCGTGCCAGGGCAAGATGTGCTCCATGAATACGGTGCATTTATGTGCACGGGCGAACGGAAAGCAGGTGCAGGAAACGGGCAAAACGACGTCACGTCCGCCCTTCGTGCCGGTAACTCTGGGCGCGTTAGCCGGGCAGAACATGGAGCCCGTGCAGGTGTCTCCCGCACATCAATGGCACCTGGACCGGGGCGCCAACATGATGGTGGCGGGACTCTGGTTGCGCCCGGAAGACTACGGAGACGCCATCGCCGAGGTGAAGGCGGTGCGCGAGCGGGTTGGGCTGATGGACGTCAGTACGCTGGGCAAGATCCAGTTGACGGGGCCCGGAGCGCCTGAGTTGCTTGAAAGGCTGTACGTCAACCAGTGGCGGAAGCTGGGCGTCGGCCGCGTCCGGTACGGCCTGATGTGCAACGACGAAGGGGTGGTGATGGACGATGGGGTGTGCGCCCGCATACAGGAGAACGAATGGTATATGAGCACCACCTCCACGGGGGCGACGACGGTGTTCGAATGGATTCAATGGTGGGTGCAGTCAGGCTGGGGAGAAGGGGTGCACGTCGTCAACCTCACCGATTCCTACGCGGCGTTCAACCTGGCGGGACCCAGGTCGAGGGACGTGCTGCAGCGTCTCACGGACCGGGACCTGAGCAACCGGAAGTTCCCCTACATGCGGGTGCGGTCGACCCGCGTCGCGGGGGTGCTGTGCCGGGTATTACGCATCGGGTTTACGGGCGAGCTTTCCTACGAAGTTCACTGTCCGGCGTCATACGGCATGCATGTCTGGGAGGCACTGATAGCGGCGGGGGAGGAATTTGGCATCGCGCCGTTCGGAATGGAGGCCCAGCGTGTGCTCCGCCTGGAAAAGGCGCATATCATCGTGGGTCAGGACACCGATGCGTTGTCCGATCCTTTTTCCGCGAATATGGAATGGGCCGTGAAGATGAACAAGCGGGATTTTCTGGGCAAGCCCATGCTGACCAGGATTTCGGAACGTGGAATCGGCCAGCGGCTCGTGGGGTTCAGGATGGCGCGACGGGACGTGGTGCCGGAGGAGGGTCTGCAGGCGGTGCGTCCGGATGTGAACGGAAAGCAGGAGATCATCGGCTGGTTGACTTCCTGCCGGTTCAGCCCGGCGCTGAACGAGACCATCGGCCTGTGCTGGCTGCCCGCACACGTGGCCGCGGAAGCAGGAACGCCGTTTCAAATTCGCAGAGATGGCGAACTTGAAGGTGCCTATGTTCACCACGGGCCTTTTTACGACCCCGAAGGAGAAAGGTTGCAGATGTGAGTACGTGGGCGGCGCCGGTGAAATTGTCGCCTCTTCACGCAACGGCGCGGGATCTCGGGGCAGGTTTTGCGAAAACTTCCGGATGGCAGATTCCGGAGGTCTATTCGACGCTGGAAGCAGAGATATCCGCCGCGGAACGGGGCGTGGCTCTGGCCGATGAGACGGCAAACGGCAAGATCCGGGTCGAGGGAGAAGAAGCGGAAGCGGTCTGGGGACCGCGGGAGGTGGAAATCGGCGGACGGGTGGTGGTCGACTCGCTACACGCGTATCGGCTTCGCAGCGATTGTTTTTTCGTAAGCACCCCGCCGGGGCGGGATATCCCGGCCCGCAGGACACTGATGGACAGGGCGTCCGATAGATTCGTTACGGTGACGAATTTAACCCATGCCTGGTCCGAGATCCGGGTTGTCGGGTCGGCTGCTTCGACGCTGATGAGCAGGGTATGCGGGCTGGATTTCGAAGGCGGCGCGTTTCCGGACGGCGTCGCGAAGCAGACCAGCGTCGCCAGGACGACGCAACTCGTCATTCGACGGGATGCTGTCGATTTGCCGGCCTATTCGATTCTCGGAGCGCGGTCTCTGGCATCGTATCTGTGGGACATTTTCATGGAGGCCGGTACGGATCTGCAGGTTGCGCCCATCGGCCTGGCCGCAATCGGGGCCCTTGAGTCACGGTAGATTTCGACGGACCGGAACACGGTTTTTTGTGAGGGAAAGAGTCGACAATGTCGAATCAGACCACAACGGATCTGGAGGCGTATGTTCACCCGGAAGGTCGCGAAGAGCGCGTTCGGGAGGTGCGCGAAAAGATCAACGAGCTTGGAGTCACCTACATCTACTACCAGTTTATTTCGGTGACCGGCCGGGTGGTGGGTAAAGGCATTCCGGCGGACCACTGGGAACGGATCGCGGAGCGCGGATTTCAGCTGGTGTACGGGGCAACGGCCAACCTGTTCATGGACCGGTACGACAACTACATCGGATACGGTCCGGAGGCTTCGGAACTCGTGGGAATTCCAGACCCGGAGACCTTCGTGCAATTGCCGTGGGACAAACGCCTGGCGCGGGTATTCTGCACGCTGTTCCGCAATCGGGACGAACCGGAAAATCCCGGGGCCTTCCTCACGTCGGACTGCAGGGGCAATCTCCGGCGCATCCACGCGCAATTCGCGCAGGATCACGACGGGCTGCACATGCGCCACGGAGCCGAACCGGAGATGATGTGGCTGAAGAAGGGGCCGGACGGAAAACCCTCGGACGGCTTCAGCAAACCCTACTGCTACCACATCGATCAGTTCGAGTCCCTGAGGCCGGTGGTGATGAAGGTGATCGAATACGGCCGGGCAATGGGGCTGGACATGATTCAGGGAGACCACGAAGACGCGCCGGGACAGCTGGAGTTGAACTTTACCTTTGACGATGCACTCGCTACCTGCGACCGGCTGACCACGTACCGGCAGATTTGCGCCCAGGTGGGAAGGGAGCAAAATCTGATCGCCTGTTTCATGTGCAAGCCGTTTATGGGCGTGTCGGCATCGGGTTGCCACCACAATCTTTCGCTGTGGCGGGGGGGCGAAAACGTGTTGAATCCCCTCGGCAACGACACGCTGCCCGGGATGGATGAAGTATTCAGTTACCGGGAAGGCGGGGGAATTCGTTTGAGCCGCTGCCGGGCAAACGGGAACCCGGGCCCACCGGTCTGCAGTGCATTGGCGGGGTAATCGAACATCTGCCGGCGCTGACCGCTATCGGGTGTTCCACGGTGAATTCCTACCGGCGATTGTGGGAAACGGGTTTCTGGGCGCCCGTTTATTCCGACTGGGGCTATCAGAACCGCACCTGCGGGTTGCGGGTATCCGGACCGGGGCGGTTCGAATACCGTGCCGTCGACGCGATGGTGAACCCCTATCTGATGGCGGGTGCGTTGCTGAAGGCGTTTGACGACGGTATCCGGCGTGAACTGGATCCGGGCGAGCCGGAGCACCGCAACATTTACGAGGCGATCGAAGAGGGCAAGGAAGTGACGAAGTTGCCGGTCACGCTCGGTGATGCGCTGGACAGGCTGGAGCAGGACGAGGTGATCCGGTCCTCGCTGCCGGGCGAGATGTACGACGTTTACATGCATTACAAGCGGGACGAATGGGAGCGGTTTCTGGCAACGGTGACCGACTGGGATCTGGAGACCTACTGGGATTGTCTGCCATAGTGATAAGAGCGAGGCGCGTATGTGCGGTATCGCGGGGATCATCCACCGGAACAAGACGGGTCGAATCGGGAACGAGATGACGATGATGCTTCAGGCGATGAAGCACAGGGGTCCGGATTCCACGGGTTTCGCGGTCTACGGCGCGCCGGTCGACGGCGTCCTGGCGATGCGTTTCAAGGCGGCCGAGAAGGAAGACATGGGGTCCGGGTTTGAAATCCAGGATCAGATCGCGCGGCGCAGGGCGGAGGTGGATGAGCGGATCGGGTCGATGGGGGGCGAGATCCTCACGGCGGACCAGCCGACGGAGTACGCGTTCCTGTACCGCGTCAGATACGACGGGGATCTGCGTCGTTTCGCGGATTTCATTGAAGACGTGGAGGGCGTCGAAATCCTGTCCATCGGCAGCGCGCTGGAACTCGTCAAGGATCTGGGCGATGCCATCGAGGTGAGTGAGCAGTACGGTATGGGTTCGTTTGTGGGCACCCACGCGATCGGGCACGTTCGCATGGCCACCGAGTCCGACGTGGACATTCGTTCCGCGCACCCCTACTGGGCGTATCCGTTTGGCGATATCTCCGTGGTGCACAACGGGCAGTTGACCAACTACTGGTCCATGCGCCGCGACCTCGAGCGCCGGGGGCATCGCTTTGTGTCGGATTGCGATTCAGAACTGATCGCGGTCTATGTCGCGGACAGCCTCGATCGATCCTTTTCGCTGGAAGAAGCGATGGTGCGATCCGTAAGCGAACTGGATGGCGTATTCACGTATCTGGTCGCGACAACGGACAGCCTGGGTCTGGCCAAAGACACCATGGCGGCCAAACCCATGGTGCTCTACGAAGGCGAAGAGCAGACCCTGCTTGCCTCGGAGGAAGTGGCGATCCGGACGGTTTTGCCACAGGAAATCGAGACCGTGGACCCCTACGCGGGAGAAGTGCGGGTATGGCGGAATTAGATGCTGATCTAGATAAGGATCACCGGTCCTACAGGATGGGGCTGCACGACGAGCCGCTCGCGCAGCGCACGAATCGGGTCTTCTTCCGGGCCGAAGCCGGAGCGGACGTCGTGTACCCTGGAAGTTTGAAGGTGGACATCGACAGGCGTGCGGAGTTCGATGCGGCGCCGATGTCGATCCGGGAAGTAAACCGGAAGATCCGGGCGTTGATGGAAGCGGGTTGCGGCCACATTGTGGTGCTGAATCCGAATGCCAAGCACTCACTCGGCTCGGGCATTCTGAATCGGTTGAAGCTGGACTTCGAGGGCTCCCTCGGTTATTTCGCGGTAGGGCTGATCGACGGACCGAACGTGAGGATCAGGGGGCGAGTAGGCTGGTCGTGCGCGGAAAACATGATGGCGGGCACCGTGGTGGTGGAGAAGAACGCCGGGTCGTCGTTCGGCGCGGCCCTGCGCGGCGGCGACCTCGTGTGCAAAGGAGACGTCGGGGGTCGGACCGGAATCAACATGAAGGGCGGGACGATCCTGGTGGGGGGGCGAACCGGAATTCTGTCCGGATTCATGATGCAGCGCGGGCGGATGATCGTCCTGGGTGACGCGGACGAGAATCTCGGAGATTCGATGTACGACGGTACGATTTACGTGGGCGGGCGGATCAAGTCGCTGGGCATAGACGCCGTGCGTGCGGAATTGACAGACCTCGAGGTCGCCTGGCTGGGGCGCAAGTTGGGGCTGTACGGCCTCGAAGCCCCGGAAGGCGTCGGCAACCTGAAGAAAGTCGTTGCGGGCAGGCAACTCTGGAATTACGATAACCTGGAACCGGCGGAGAAGAAGATGGTCCTTTAAGGGTCGCTGCCGGGTACGCCATCGGCCGCTTCGTGCGGCGCTGCGGGACGAGGTATCCAGAACCGTACGCGGACGCCGTCGCGCACCGCCGGATTCACTGTCACGGCTGGAGATTTCAGGATCGCAATCCACCTTTTCAGGAGGGGAATATGGGCGACGTACTATTGGTCGGTGTGGTCGGCGCCGGTGGCATTGCACGTTCGCATATGCGTGCAATCGCAGAGAACGAAAACATCAGAACGGCCGCGGTGATGGACATCTACCGGGAACCCGCGGAAGCGGCCGCGGCGGATTTCGGCGCCAGGGCGTATACGGATTTCAACGCCATGCTGAACGATCCGCAGGTCGAAGCGGTCCACGTGTGCACACCCCACAACCGGCACGGGGAGCAGGTGGTGGCCGCCGCGGAAGCGGGCAAACATGTCCTGGTGGAAAAGCCGATGGCGCTGACGCTCGACGAGTGCGACCGGATGATCGCGGCCTCCGAAAAGGCAAACCGCGTCCTGATGGTTGGCCAGGTGATGCGCTACTACCCCATGAGCCGCAAGGTAAAGCAGCTCATTGCCGATGGCGAGATCGGCAATGTGGGTCATCTGCTCAGACGCCGGCTGGGGAACTTCAATCCCACGCCCCCGCCGGGACAGGATACCCACTGGTACCTGGATCTGGATGCCGGAGGCATTTGCGTGTTGTATTGTTTCGGGCCGCACGAGTACGATATCCTGCACTGGTACATGGATTCGCCGGTTGTCAGTGTGTTTGCGCAGGGAACCGAGAGCACGGAACGCTATCGTGGACAGAAGGATTCCTATACGGCTGTCATGAACCATGCCAACGGCGCGGTAAGCGTGTTGTCTCAGTCCGTGGTCTGCCATTCCGGGATGCACGACCAGTTCATTATGGGTAGTCGCGGCTCGATGATGTTTACCCATCAGCGCCTGCTGCTCAACGGCGAGGAAGTGGAGGTCGACGGCGCGGGCAGTGGGATGAGAAATCAGATACGAGAGTTCGCCGATTGCTGTCTCGAGGGAAAGACGCCGGATGCCAACGGCCGGTCCGTCCGCCATACGATGGCCGTAATCGAGGCCGCCAAGCAGAGTGCGGAGCGGAACGAGTCGGTGCTGGTCTCGGAATTTGATTGAAAACGATACCGTCGACCGCCCCGGGTTTTTATGGAATTGAACACGGAGGTCCTGGACGCGGCTGTGGCGTTCATTCCACGCAAGCTGAAAACGCCACTGCACTTGAGTTCCGGGTTGATTTCAAAGGTTACGGAAGCCCGTGCGGCCGTTACGGTTCGCGTGGCCGGGCGCGAAGGGAAGGGAAGGGGTTCAATTTATCTCAGCGACGTCTGGGCCTGGCCGGACCCCGCGCTGACGCACGAGTATCGAGACGCGGCCCTGCGGGGTTTCTGTGAGGAGCTCGCCGAAGGACTGTACGCGCACTGCGGCGGCGAGCCGGCGCATCCGCTCACTCTGGGGATGCGGCTGCACGAGTCGGTTCCCCGGGAAACGTCGTCTCCGATCCTCGCGCGGGCGATGTGCGTCAGTCCCTTCGACGCGGCCATCCACGATGCGGTCGGCATCGCGACCGGACGTTCCGCATTCCATTTTTACTCCGGGTCCACGCCGCTTCCCGACGTCGACGGTCTCTTTTCGGGCGGCAGCGCGTGCGCGGCGATTCAGCGTCTGTTTCGGTCACCCCGAACCCGGCTGCCCGCCTGGTGGGTCGTGGGAAGTTCCGACGACCTGGAGACAGATCTCGCGCGAATCATAGGGGAACGCGGGTACCGCTGTTTCAAGCTGAAGATTCTGGGTCGGGACAATTCCGCCGACGCGGCCAGGACCGTTGAGGTGTACCGGGCCGTCCGGGGGCTTGGCGTTGCCGACCCGGCGCTGACGGCTGACAGCAATGAAGCCAATCCGGACGCGGAGAGCGTGCTGGACTACCTGGAACGCCTCAGGGCCGCGGATAGCGGGGCTTTCCGGGCGTTGAAGTACCTGGAACAGCCGACCGGCAGGGATATCCTGGTGCATCCACAGGACTGGCGTGCGGTGACCGGGCTCAAGCCGGTGTTTCTGGACGAGGGCCTGACCAGCCTGGAGTTGCTCGCGGAAGCGAAGAGACAGGGATGGAGCGGTCTGGCCCTGAAGACCTGCAAGGGCCATAGTTTCGCGCTGCTGGCCGCCGCGTGGGCGCGCGAAAACGGGATGTCGCTCGCGTTTCAGGATCTGACCAATCCCGGGCTCTCGGCAATTCACGCGGCGCTTTTCGCGGCACACGTGCCCACGGTCAACGGCGTGGAGATCAATTCGCCGCAGTATACCCCCGCCGCCAACAAGGAGTGGCTGCCTCGCCTGGCTGGGATCTTCGAGCCCGTGGATGGGATGCATCGGATAGAAAACACCCAAGCCATGGGGTTGGGATCCAGGCTGTAACGGTTGCAGGAGCCTCGAGTTCATATGGTTGGCGGGTAACGAGGTGTTTCGATTCCTGCAGGAGGGAAACCGATGGATGCCGAATGTCTGGATTATCGTGTCACCCGTGAAGAACGATTCAAGTTCGAACGCGACGGGTATTTTATCGTCGAAGATGCAATTCCTCCCGAGCGTGTCTCCGCGTTGAGCCGCGTGGTCGACAGGTTGTACGCAGCCTATCTTGCCGAGCATGATCTGGGGGTTCACGACCGCATGAATCTGTTGGACCTCTTGGGAGCCGACGATGAGTTTTTGACATTGCTGGATTGGCCGGTCACGTTCACCAAGGTGTGGGATATTCTCGGGTGGAATATCCAGCTTTACCACTCTCATCTGATCGTCACCCCGCCGGAACTTCCGCATAATCGGACTGAAATCGGGCGCCATGGGTGGCATCAGGATAGCGGGCGTCTGAATATAGAACTGGAGGCCACGCCCCGTCCGCGGGTTTCTTTAAAGGTCGGTTATTTCCTGACCGATACGACGGCGCCGGACCGCGGGAATTTTCACGTCGTCCCCGGGAGCCACCTCCGGAATCGGTTGGATTTACCGGAAGATGGCGTGTCGGACCCTCCCGGCACAACGCCGGTGCGGGTGCCGTCCGGCGCAGCCGTATTTTTCGATCGCCGTCTCTGGCATGCCGCGGGGAGGAACCATTCAGACGTGACGCGAAAGGTATTGTTCTATGGGTACAGTTACCGCTGGCTCAGGCCCAGGGACAATATGACCGTGAGCCACTACATGGACCGATGCGACCCGATTCAGCGGCAGCTGATGGGCGAAAGCACGGGAGGTCTGGGTTACACGTCGCCCACCGATGAAGACGTGCCGCTCAAAGGCTGGATTCGGGAACACGCGGGAGACGCGGCCGTCGTGCCCTGAGGTGCCGGCGTGCGCGAGGATGCCTGCCGTGCGTGCCTGCAAGGTTGAGACCCCGCCCGAAGCGTATTCGGCGCGGGGTTTGCAGTCTGTGGAAGAGGAGACCGTTGATGACAACAGAACTTGCGATGCTCGGTGGAGAAAAGGCGATTACGGCCGATAGCGGGGAGCTGTGGCAGCGTCCTGTCGAAGCGGAGAAAGCGGCGGTTTGCGCCTTGATAGACGAGGGCTATCTCTCCGGGTCGGGATCAGGGGTTCCGAAAGAATTCGAAGAGCGATTCGCGGAATACCTTGGCTGTAGATACGTACTGACAACCAGCCACGGGCATACGGCCCTGGCCAGCGGATTCTTCGCCGCGGGTCTCGGCGCGGGCGATGAATTTATCACTCCCGCAATCGGTTATATTGGTAGCTATGCCGGCGCGTTGCACATGGGCGCCACGCCCGTATTCTGCGAGCTCGATCCGGAGACGCTGCTGATGGACCCGGCCGACGTGGCGCGGCGGATCACGGATAAAACGCGCGTCATATCGCCGATTCACTCCTGCGGGCGGGTGTGCGATATGGACCGGTTGCTGGACATTGCGGATGCCCACGGCGTGGTCGTCGTGGAGGATGCGGCTCACGCGCACGGCAGCGAATGGGACGGGGTGAAGATCGGCAACCTGGGGCATATCGCGTGCTTCAGCATGCAGGGTTCGACGCCGGGGGGCAAACCGGTGGCGGGCGGCGAAGCCGGCATCGTGGCAACGAACGACCGCGAGCTGTACGAGCGCGCGTTGATCTATTGCCATCTGCACCGCCCGGGCGCTGTGGATGAACTCACGAATCCGGTTTACCGTGAATTGGAGCCGCAGCTTCTCGGATGGAAATGGCGGCCGCATCCGCTGGCCATGGCAATCGGGCTGGTCTCTCTGGGGCACCTTCCCGAACGCCTGGACCGGTTTGAAGCCAACCGGGAGGCCCTGTTTCGAAAAATCGAGGGACTGCCGGGCATTCGGCCGGTTTGCAACTACAAGAAGGCCCGGGGGGTGGAACTCTACGGCGGTATCAAGTTCATCTACGACCCGGAAGCCCTGGGCGGGTTGCCCGCGGGCCAATTTGTGGCGGCGATGCGGGCCGAGGGCGCGCCCCTGAACGGCCCCGGCATGGGCCACATGGAACATCTCCGGTCCATCTATACAAAGGATCTGCCCGGACTCTGGGGAGAGGGTCACGATGGACCGGCAAATGTACCCCTGCCCCGTTATCGCAAGGGGGACTTCCCGGTTTCGGAAGCGATGAATGCGCGTGTGCTGTCCTATCCAGGCCATATCCAGGCCGCGGACGGTTTCATCGATCAGTTCGCGGCGGCGTTCAGGAAGGTTGTGCTTCAGCATCACAGGCTTCTTCGGGGGGGAGTACGTTGACGGAACCCGTGGTGTTTGGATCTCCGCTGGAGGTGCGGCTCGCGTGCCGCCGGAATACCCTGAAGACGGTGGCCTCGCGCGCGCTTTCGGGGTATCTGTGTGTGAATGTGGTGATGATGGACGAGGACTACGCCGCGGAGTTTGAGGGTTTCTGCAGGGCGAACCCGAAACCGTGTCCGCTTCTGTCCGTGATGCCCGCCGGTCAGACCGATTGTCCGGAATTTGCACGCGTGCTCGACATTCGCACCGACCTCGGCTCGTACGACGTGATCCGGAAAGGCGTGGTGGTCGAGCAGCGGCAGGACGTGGTCTCCCTTTATTCCGGGCGTATGGTAACTTTTCTGATCGGTTCCAGCGTGTCTTTCGACGGACTCCTGGTCGAGAAGGGGTACGAACCCGCGTTCGGACCGTGTATTCAGCTTACGGATCTGGATTGCGAGCCGGTGGGCAGGTTCAGGAGCAAGACGGCGGTGACAATGCGCAGCTTTCTACCGGATTGCTGCGACGCCGTATGGAAATACACAAGCCACTTCCCGGAATGCCACGGGGCGCCGCTGGGCAGGAATAACGGAAAAGCACTGGGCATTCAGGATCTCGATACGACGATATCAGGGAATTCGATACAGGTTCCGGAGGGCACCGACCGTCTCTACTGGGCCTGTGGCGTGACTCCCAGTCTTGCGGCCCGGCAGGCCCGGCTTCCGTTGGCGCTCTCCTACACGCCCGGCCACGCGTTGATGACGGATATTCCCACCGAGAGTCTCTATAAAGCTTGAGGCGATAGCGGCACGGTTACGCTCCGGCGGTCTGAACCGGATCGTGCGTGCGGCGACGGAAAGCGGAGCCGGGTATGAGACGGGACGGGTTGTTCGCGGCAACGGCCTGGTGCACGTTCATGTGGATGCCGTTTTCCACGCCGGGCGACCAACGCCCTCAGTTCGTGGAAGTGTCACGTGAGATTGGCATCGATTTTGAGCATGTGAACGGCGCTTCCGGATCCTTCTATCCGCCGGAGGTCAATGGGGGAGGGCTGGCCGCCTTCGATTACGACAACGACGGATGGGTGGATCTGTATGTCGTGAATGGGGCGGTCTGGCCGGAAAACGACGCGCCGGACGCGCCTGCGGTCAACCGGCTCTATCGAAATCTGGGCAACGGTCGCTTCGCGGATGTGACGCGCGAGGCGGGGGTGGGCGATACCGGATATGGGATGGGATGTGCGGCCGCCGACTACGATAACGATGGGGACCTGGATCTGTACGTGAGCAACTACGGCCCGAACGTGTTGTATCGCAACGAGGGCGATGGACGATTTGTCGACGCGACGGAGGAGGCGGGGGTGGGCGATGACGGGTGGGGCGGCGGCGTTGCCTTCGCGGATTACGACGGCGACGGTGACCTGGACCTGTACGTTGCGAACTACGTGCGTTACCGCCTCGGCGAAGAGGGCGGGGGGAGCCGGATACCCTATCTCTCCGAGACCCTGCGGGAAAGGGCGCGAGGAGACCTTCCGCTCTATGCCAGCCCGTTGAATTTTCCCCCGGCACCGAATCGATTTTACCGGAACGATGGCATCGGGCGATTCGTGGATGTCGCGGCGGTATTGGGTGTGGACGACGCCGACGGGCGGGCCATGGGGGTGGTGTTTTCCGACTGCGACGGGGACGGCGATCCGGATTTGTTCGTTTCCGACGACCAGGGTGGAAACAGCCTGTTTCGCAACGACGGACCCTGGCCGGGGGGACGCTTTTCGGACGTGGGTTTGATCTCGGGCACGGCGTTCGACGGAGATGGCATCGCGCAGGCGACCATGGGGGTGGCGGCCGGGGATTACAACAACGACGGCAGGTTCGATCTGGCAACCACGGCGTTTCAGGATGAAGCCTTCGCGTTCTACCGGAACGAGGGCGCCGGGTTGTTTCTGGATGTGGCGTATCCGTCGCGCCTCGGTCGGTCCACCCGCGGGGTGCTGGGTTGGGGGGTCTTTTTTTTCGATTACGACAACGATGGCTGGCTGGATCTCTTCCTTGCGAACGGGCATGTGCAGGACGGAATCGAGCAGGTGGACCCGGGCGCGTCCACGGCACAATCCAACGCATTGTTTCTAAACATGGGAAATGGGAGTTTCGAAGACGTGTCATCCGCGTCCGGGCCGGGGATGACGTTGAGGCGCCAGAGCCGGGGCGCCGTGTGTTTTGACTTCGACAACGACGGAGATCTGGATATCGCCGTGTTGAATCGGTTTTGCCGGATGCCAGCAGGGGTCGTGTCCGGTGTGGATGTGTTGCGCAACGACGGCGGGAACCGCGGTCACTGGTTGAAACTGACCGTGAAGGCGCGGAGGTCCGGCACGACGAACGTGTCCGGCGTCGGGGCTAGAGTGACCGTCTGGACGGGAGGGTGGCGGCAGGTGAGGGAGGTGCGGGCCGGGTCCGGTTACCAGTCGCAGAACGATATGCGGGTCCATGTCGGCCTGGGCGGAGCGGCGGGTGTGGACAGCGTGGAGGTGCGGTGGCCGGGAGGAGCGCGGCAGATGCTTTACGGCCTGGAGGCCAATCAGGAGATGGTCGTTACGGAGGCAGGACGATAGTTATCGGATGCGCCTTGCACGAAAGCGTGCCGGCCGGGATTTCCGTTGGGGTGATTCGGTCGGATTTCAGACCGGGCGTTGTGTTTTTCCTGGGGATACGGCGTGAGTGAGTCCAATTGGTTGGACGCGGCAACGGCAACCTGGCCGGAGTGCAGGGATTTCCTGGCGAACACGCCGGCGGCGATTCTGCCTCTGGGGGCAACCGAGCAGCATGGGCCCCACCTGCCCCAGAACACCGACACGGTGATTGCGGAGGCGCTGGCCGTGGACGTCGCGAAAAAGAGTTCGGGTCTCGTGGTGCCGGCGGTCCAGGTGGGGTACTCCTGGAGTTGGCGCGACTATCCGGGTACGCTCACGTTCTCGTTCGACACCTTCCGGGAGGTGGTGAAGGACCTGGCGCGCAGCGTGCACCGGGGCGGCTGCCGGGCGCTGATGACGCTTTCAGGACACGGAGCGAATCCCTTCCCGTTGAAGATGACCGCCAGAGAGCTTGTGGACGAACTGGATCTGAAGGTGTTGAATGTCTTCTATCCGGGTCTGGATGAAGTAATGGCGGATGCGGAGTCGCCGCAATGGGCGCCGATGAATTTTCACGCGGAGGAGTTTGAAACCTCGCTGATGCTCTACCTGAAGCCTGAATGGGTCAGGATGGACCTGGCCGTGCGGGAGTATCCGCCGCGGTCCGCGGAGTACGAGATGTCCACGCTTCCCCTGGGCAGTCTGTCCGGATCGGGGGTGTTCGGCGATGCCACGGTCGCATCCGCCGAGAAAGGCGAGCGGTGGTTTCACGCGTGTGTGGCGCACATGGCTCGGGCGTGGACGGAGTTCCTGTCCGGGCTGGATCCCGGTTAGGGGGGCGGGATGGGAACGGTGATGACGGTGCGGGGTGAGATCGTTGGCGAAGATCTGGGCATAGTGGATTACCACGAACACCTCTACTTCGACGCGCCGGACTGGCTGTTGAGGGAAGATCGGGACTTCCGGCTTGACAACGTGGAGCAGTCGGCCGCGGAGCTTCGTTCCTGGGCGCGCGCGGGCGGCAGGACCGTGGTTGAGATGTCTGCGATTGACTTCGGACGGAGTGTGCGGCAGGTGATCCGAATTGCTGACCTGGTGCCAGACGTGCACGTGGTTGTCATAACGGGATACAACAAGCCCTATTTCTGTGACCGCGCGATCTTGCAACAGGACGAAGATACGATGATCAGGGATTGTATCCGGGATATCGAGGTGGGGATCGACGGCACCGGCGTGAAGGCCGGCATCGTGAAGGGAGGCAGCGGATACAATACGTTTCACGAGGCCGACAGGAAGTTGATGCGCGTCGCGGCGAAGGTACACGTCGAAACGGGCGTGCCCGTGATTACCCATACGGAAGCCGGAACGATGGGGTACGATCAGGTCGAGTTTCTGGACGCGCTGGGTGTGCCTGCGAACAGGGTATGCCTCAGCCATATGGACAGAAATCCGGATTTCTGGGAGCACCGGCGAATCGCGGAAACCGGCGCCTATCTGGGCTACGACTGCCCGGGAAAAGTAAAGTACGGCCCGGATGAATTGCGCATTTCCGTTCTGAAGCGGATGATTGATGCCGGGTTGGGCCACCTGATTCTGCTGGGCAACGATCTGGGTCGGCCCAGTTACTGGCGAAGCTACGGCGGCGGCCCGGGGTTGGACTACGTGCTGACCCGGTTCGTTCCCCGGATGCGGGAAGAAGGGGTATCTGACGGCGCGATCCGGGACTTGCTGGTGAACAACCCGCGGACGTTTCTGGCGGGGCCTTAACGCGGTCGGTGAAGATCGGAGGGTCGTGGCGGCCGATCTCTCACGATTCCAGGGCGGAGCAAGGAGAACCCTCGTTGGTGCGGGATTTCCCGCGCGGTACCGGTCGAGGATCGAAGGAAGCCGTTTCCGGAATCTCCCGCCGTTACAGATTATCTGCACCGCCGGGAGCAGGCCCTCAACCCGCTGTGCGCATCGCGAGACCCGGCTTATGGCACTGGCTGTCGGAATCGACCTGGGTACATCCAGTACCAAGACCGTTGTTCTGGACGAAGGCGGTTCGGTACTGGCTTCGGCCAGTGCGAGTTATGCCATGCAAACGCCGCAGCCGGGCTGGGTGGAACAGGACGCGGACGCCTGGTGGGGGGCGATCTGCGATACAACCCGCCGGGTTGCTGTCGAACTGCGCAAGCAGGGCCGATCCGTTAATGAGGTCCGGGGCGTGTCCCTGTCCGGGCACATGAACGGGGCCGTGTTTGTGGACGGCGCCGGCAATCCGCTGAGAGCGCCCATACTCTGGCTCGACCGCCGCTCGCAGTCCGAATGCAACGCGGCAAACGAGCGTGCGGGCGATCTGCTCAGAACCAGAGCCATGCACGTGCTGAATCCCGTCAACACGCTGGCCAAAGTGTTGTGGGTGCGCGCCCACGAGCCCGGTGTATACCAGGACGCGCGGTATGTGCTGATTCCGAAGGACTGGGTCCGGTTCCGGATGACGGGTACATTTGGTTCGGACGTGTCGGACGCGTCCGTATCCGCGGCCGCGGATCTTCAGGCGAGGGATTGGAGCGGCGAGATTCTGGATGCCCTGGAGGTGCGCCGCGACCTGTTTCCCGACATTTCGGAGTCTCCCGAGGTAATCGGCGCGCTGACCGGCCGGGCTTCCCGGGAAATGGGACTGGCCGTGAAGACGCCCGTATGCGCTGGCGCCGGCGATGTCTCCTGCCTCGCGGTGGGCAGCGGTGTTATCAAACCCGGCGTTGTGAACGTGGGCATCGGTACGGCGGGGCATGCGCTTGCATTCGCGGAAAGATTGGATGCCGCGGCCTTCAACAGGCTCTGGCCGATGTGCCATGCCGTTCCGGGCGCCTTTTTCTGGCTGGGGTGTTCGTATACGTGCGGTGCGAGCATGGCCTGGTTGAGTACACAACTGGGCGAGGACGTATCCGCCCTGACGGGGCATGCGGCGGACGCGCCCGCCGGCAGCGAGGGGCTTTTCTTTCTGCCGTGGCTGGAAGGGGCGGCAACGCCCCACCCCGACGCCAGCGCCCGGGGCGGCTGGATGGGTTTGACGCTGCGTCATACGAAAGCGCACCTGGTGCGCTCGTTGATGGAGGGCGTGGCGTTCGATCTGAGGCGCTCTCTGGACTGTTTCGAGGACATCGGACTGCCAATAAAGGACTTGCGTATCAGCGAAGGCGGCGCCAGGTCGGCACTCTGGCGTCAGATCCAGGCCGACGTGTTCGGACGGGACGTGCGGGTGCTGGAGGTGCAGGATGCGTCGGCGCTGGGCGCAGCGGTGATTGCCGGCGTGGGCGTGGGCGTGTTTCCCGATTTTGAAACGGCATGCGAACGCGCTGTCGGCCTGGGTGAGACCGTCCGTTGCTGTGCGGCGCTGGCCGCTGAATATGAAAAACAGTTTCACCGCTACCGCGGGCTCTATCCGAGCTTGAAAGACTGGTTCAGCGAGGGCACGACAGGTAGACGATAAACCGCCATGCATCCCGGGGCACGGACGCGTGAAAACGCAAGTTCTGATCCGTACCGTCAACGTGAGGAACTCTCAAAGTGAAAGAGGCTTTTGAACGACCCTACCGACCTGCGTATGTAAACGCGTCGTGGATCAAATCCTTTCCGTTGCTTGCCATGGCCGAACAGCTTATGAATGAAGACGCGTTCGCTCAATCAGGTCGGAACGCGCTTACGCTGGTTCGAGGGGATGAGATGACGGTGGTTCTTACCGTCATCAGGCAGGGGACGGTCATACACGAACATCGAGTCCCCGGCCCCGCAACGGTGATTCCGCTCAATGGGAGCATCCGGATATTGGCCGGAAATGAGAAAATGCCCCTGGAATCGGGTTCGGCAGTTTCGTTCACGGCAGACGTCCGACACGCTGTCGAGGCCACGGAAGACAGCGCGTTCCTTATCGTTATAGGCGGTAGAGAATCGGCGTGAAGCACGAAAAATGACTCCGTGCAAGGGACAGGTCCCGGGTTTACCGGGCTCTCGACCCGGCGGGAGGATGTCGTCGTTAATCGTGGCCGTCTTTCAACGTGTGTACGAAAATCTCCGTTGGACCTCGAACGCAAGAGGGTCCGCGGTCTCAGGGTCGGTTAAAAGAGGGGGATTCTTCGACATGGATATGCTGAGCGAATCGCAGGTCGCTTTTTTCCGCGAAAACGGGTACATCCGCCTCGAAGGGATGTTCTCGCCTGAAGAAGTCCGTGGGATGGGCGAGGAACTGAACTACATCATGAAGGTGTTCGCGAACTGGAATTCGGCCTGGAAGGGGCCGTGGCGGAAAGAGTATATGGATGAAGAGGAGGACGCGGCGGCAACGCTGGTCGCCATCCATGAATTGCAGCACTATTCCGCGGCCTGGTCCCGTGCGATCACCAAGCGCGAATTGGGCGCGGCGGTCGGAGACCTGCTGGGATCGGATGCCGTCGAGCTGCATCACGTGACGCTGCACGCGAAGCCACCCGACAAAGGGGCGCCGTTTCCCATGCATCAGGACCTTCCGTTCTTCCCCCACCACGACGGCCGGTACGCGGATTGCCTGGTGCACCTTGACGACGCCGACGAAACCAGCGGATGTATCAAGTTTCTCAGGGGGTCCCACAGGCTGGGTAAGCTGGAGCACATTACAGGAGCCGGTACCGCGCCCCACCTGCCCACGGACCGGTACCGGCTTCAGGATGCCGTGTCGGTTCCGGCCAGGGCCGGCGACGTGGTTCTGTTCTACCTGTGGACCATCCACGGGTCGGCCGTCAACCACAGCGGTAACTGGCGCCGGCTGGTGCGGCTGGGATTCAGAGATCCGCGCAACAGGCAGGAAGGCGGGCAGGGCATGGGTCGTCCCGGCTTGATGGTAAAGGGCGTCCGACCGAAGGTGGAGGGGGTGGATGTGGACGTGTATGGCAACTGGGCTGAAAAACATGCCGCAAGCGGCGGTTAGAACATAGCGTGCGGACACTGGCGTTATGTGAGTGGACGCGCCTCGAGTTGATTGAGCGGGAGAAAGATAACCCGAACGGGCCCGAAACGACACGGGATCCTCTTTTCTGCGAAATGGATGCCGATTATGAACGCGCACAGGTTCTCCATCGCTGAGGCGCTGCGGTTCGGCTGGCGCACAACCACCGGGAATCCGGGTTTTTTCTTCGGTCTGGGTATTCTGGTGCTGGCGATCATCCTGGGTCTGAACGCCGCCGCCGCGTTGGTGAACAGTTATTCTGAGGGCTGGGCGCTTTTCCTGGGGATTATCGCACTTGTCGTCGGGATCGTGTTGGACGTGGGGTTGATTGTCATTACGCTGCGATTCTGCGACGGAAACAGGGGAACGGTCGCGGACCTGTTTATCCACTACCCGCCGGGGCCCCGGTATTTCATCTCAAGACTCATTTACTTTCTGATGGTCGTCGCCGGGATCGTTTTCCTTATTGTGCCGGGCGTGATTATTGCCGTGATATTTCAGTTTTGTGGCTACCACGTTGTGGACGAGGACACGGGTGCGGTCGAAGCACTGCGCCGCAGCGCAGCCACGACGAGGGATGCCAGGTGGCGCCTTTTCCTCTTCGTCCTTCTGGTGCTGCTGATCAATATCGCGGGGTTCCTGTGTCTCATTGTGGGCCTGTTGTTGACCGTGCCCGCGACGCTCCTGGCCTATGCGCACGTCTTCAGGCAACTGCAGGCGCAGGGATCGCGCGTACAATCATCGAACAAATCCGGCGTGTAATCCGAAACGGGAGGTGACATGTATCGAATCGGCGACCTGGAACTGAAGCGTGTTGAGCGGCTGTTCAGAGACGGAGGCATTTTTCGATACGGACGCACTGGAGAATGCGACCGCTTCGAGGCAGGTTGGGCGAAGCATCTGGGCATGAAATACGCCAGGATGACCACGAGCGGGACGTCGGCGCTATATTGCGCGCTGGTGGGATTGAAGGTGGGGCCCGGCGATGAAGTCATTGTCCCTGCCTGTACATATATGGCTACCGCGCTGGCGGTGCTGGCGGCAGGCGCGATACCCGTTGTGGCCGACGTGGACGAGTCGATCACGCTCTCCGCGGAGGACGTGGAACGCCGGATATCGCCCCATACAAAGGCGATTATTCCAGTGCATATGTGGGGTCTGCCGTGCAACATGAAGGCCCTGATGCGCATTGCGCGCAGGCACAAACTGCTGGTGCTCGAGGACGCATGCCAGGCGGTGGGCGGCGCGTACGAGGGCAGGATGCTGGGTTCTATCGGACACGCGGGCGCCTTCAGTTTCAACTTCTACAAGAATATTTCCAGCGGCGAAGGCGGGGCATTCGTGACCGGCAACAAGGCGGTTTTCGGGCGCGCCTCCGTCGCCTCGGATTGCTGTTCGTACTATTGGAATCCGAGCCGGGAGAAAGATGACGAGCAGTTCGCAGGACTGAATTTCAGGGCCTCTGAAATATCGGGCGCAATTCTGAATGCGCAGTTGCGACGCCTCGACGGGATGCTGGAGAAGATGGGTGCTCACAAACGGCAGTTGCTGGAGGTGGGGCAGAGAGCGGGGTTAGCCTCCATTGTGAACAACAGTCTTTCGTACGAATGTGGCAGCCACCTGGGGTTTATCTTTCCGGCCGAGGAAGCGGCGCAGGCTTTCGCAGAGGTTTTGGGCAGGAACTGCACCCGCGGGTTTCTGCCCATCGATACGGGACGGCACGTCTATACCCGGTGGGATCCGATAATGAGAAAACAGGGTGCGCATCACCCGGACATGAATCCGTACAACTTTCCGGCGAATCAGAAGCTGAACGTGACGTATTCGATGGATATGTGCAGGGATTCCCTCGATATCCTCGGCCGGGCGGTACTGATTCCGATGCACCCCGACAATACGCAGGGCCGCGTTCGGAAAATGGCGGAAGCAATCCGGGAGGCCGCGGCGCTGGCCATGGAGAACAGTGCGTCTGCAGGTTAGTGAGACGAAGACGGGGGAAGGCTTCAGTCGGCTTACACGAGGAGCGGAACCATGAAAGCGGCCTGGGACTGGCACTTGCCAGTGGAAACGGAGGTGCAGCAGCGGGAGATCGTCGAATTCGCGCGCGAACTGGGTTTCGATACCCTGATCGTGAGGGAACCGTCTGAGGTGATGGTGCGCCGCGGCGCGGAGTTGGGCGTGAAGGTCGTCGCCATCGTGTATGCATGGCCTTCAGACGCGTTCGCCAGGGCGCATCCGGAATGTCTGCAGCGGATGCTGCCCGCCGAGGAGGTGATAGCCCGGGCCGGCGAGGATACACCCGCCAACTTTCAGCTATTGTCGCACAGGTGGTTTTCCATCGTGCAGGATGGCGAGATGCTGTGCTTCGAGCACGAGGCTTCGAGGTCGTTTCTGAAGGAGAGGGTGACCACGGCACTGGAGATCGCGGACGGTGTGTCGTTCGACGGGTTCGGTTTCCGGAACCATTATGCGTGCTTCTGCGATCGATGCATCGCCATCCGGAAGGCGATGGCCGCTGAGCGGACCGTGGCGCACGAACCTGAGCTGGTCGCGCGGATGTCGGAAACGAGTCTTGTGACGGTTTCGGACGTCCTGTATGAACACGCGAAGGGGATCAAACCGGATGCGATCGTGACAAACCACGTCTGGCCGCCGTTTTATCCCAACGAATATTTTGGAAACAGGCTGCGACTGGATTATTGCACACAGACGATTTCCTGGTTCTATCCTCCGCACTGGAGCCTGCGGCGCGTGGAATTCGAGACCGCGGAGATGAAGCGGCTCGAGGATCCGAAACGGAACACGTTTGTGCCGTTTATCGGGCTCTATTCGGATCCGTATCTGGTTCGTTCGCCGGAACGGGTGCGGGCGGAGTTCGAGATCGCGGGCACGTACGTCGTCGGCCACGTCGTATTGTGCAGTCTCGAAGCGTCGCGTCATTGTCCCGAGATTGCGGCCGTGGTCAGGGACGCATTGCGACAGTGAGACCGGGTGTCAGAACCGTAAAGCCACCGGAGCCGGCGCCCTTGGCGCGAGTTCCGTAAGCACTGACACAGGCGCCGCCCCCAAACCCTCCTGGTGGCGCCCTCGCGGCTATTTCAGTTGAATCTTCGGAAGATACGTTTTGAGATAGGTGCGCTTCCACCATTCGCCTGTCCGGTTTTTTTCATCCGGGGTTGTGAAGCGATAGTCATACAGTTGCGCCCGCAGGTAGCGCGGCGGGCTATCGGGAAACGGATTCCTGGCAAGGAGGTCGAGCACCGGCGGCGCCCCTTCGAGCAGCCGGAAACAGAGGTGGACGAACCAGGGACTCTGCCGGTAGTGGCCGAGTGCGGCGAACCACATCTGCCAGTCCAGACGGGGTTGGTGCGGCGCAACCACCGGGGGCCGTCTGGCCGGATCGCCGGGTTTGTAGCGAAATTCGTAGGGCAGCCAGGTTTCGCCGTCCCGGCTGCCTTCAAGGATGATCTCCGGCCTCCGCGTGGTCATCACCTGGAAGAGGCCGTAGGTGTTAACGACGTGATACGGTGCCACGGAACGGTGGAGAGCGACGAGGGATTGTGGCCAGGGCGGGTTCAGGCGGAGGCTGAAGCTGACGAAATACGCCAGGCTCAGGATCACGACCAGAACGGCAAGCGGCACGGCCGCTATTCGTTGCACGGCAGGGTGTCCGCCGGTGGGCTCGGAACCGGGGGCTCTGAGGCGTTTCGGCCACGATGCGTCGTCGATCAGCCATAGACAGAGGGCGGCCGCGAGCAGGTTGAAATAGGTATAATTTCCGGTGAACGCGATACCCAACTGCAGGCTGGCAAGCAACGCACAGGCCGCGATCCGAAGGCGTCGAGGCGCGAAGATGAAGAAAGGTACCGCCAGTTCGATGAAGAACATCACGGCCGCGGAAACGATGTGGATGCTTTCCGGGAGATGATGGGCGTACCAGGCCAGGGGATTGGGAAGGGGTTGTGTCTGGTGGTGATAGGTGAGTGCGCTGAGGTCGCGCCAGGTCGCGTCGCCGCTGGTGAGTTTGACAACGCCTGACGAGAACATGAAGCGAAAAAGCAGCCAGCGGTAAAGCCAGGCGACGAGCCGTGTGGGCACAATGGCGCCGCGTCTCCTCGGAAGTTTCCAGGGTGCGAGAAACACGGCCAGCAGACCGGCTTCGAGGAGCAGGACGTCCCATTGAAAAGACAGAAAGGGGCCGCCGGCAGTAACGATGGAAAGATAGGCGGTCCAGAGCAGCAGAAAGAGCAGCCCGGAAGCGGGAAACAGCGCGGCGCCGAGCGCGAGCAGCGTGCCGCCGCCGCAGAGGAAGTGGAGGAACGTGTCGCTCCGGTCGAACCAGAACAGGGTGGGGTGCCGGAGCGGGTGACTCTTTTCCGCTGCAAGACGGATGGACTCGTCGATCGGCAGGATGCCCTGGGCGCCGATAAGGCCATGCGCCTGAATCCAGAACGAGAGGAATGCGATCAGGTAAATTACGGCCAGGGCACGCAGGAACAGGTGGGCCGATGTCCGATACGCGGGTCGGCGGAGGTCCTCTCCCCAGAGCCACCGTGCAACCGTCGATACCGTTTTCCGATTGCGGGCCACCAGGCGGTACCCGGCTTCCGCGCCCGCTGCAAACCAGGGCAGCTGGCGGTAACCCCACCACAACAGCTTTCCCGCCGGCCCCGTGTACGCGAGCAGACACAGAGCGGCTTTGGCGCCGCTGTAAACTTCGCCGTCCGGCTGGATCCACTGGACGGCGTTTTCAAATTGCTCCGGGGTTATCTGTGGAAATCGGTGGCCAACCTCCCGTGACGGCGCGAATTCGACCCGACCGCCGGCGGCGGCGCGAATGCGGTCCACCCACCGTGTGCAGAAGCCGCAGTTACCGTCGTATACAAACATTGGATTACCGAACGAAACTGGCGATGAGTCCGAGAAGACCGCCGAATACGCCGCCCCAGACCACGAGCCAGCCAAGGTGTTCGCGGATCATCTCCTGTACGATCTGCTTGACCATTTCGGGTGTGAGTTCGTCCAGCCGGCGGGTTACGATGGTGTCCGCCCTGGCCACCAGGGCTTCCCCGGCGTGAGCGCTTTTCAGGCCGGACATGATTGCATCTCTGAAGGAGTGAGAAAGCAGCATATCTCGGAGTTCGTCCTTCATCTTGATCTTGAAGGGTTCCCGGAGCGGTTCCAGCGCTCTGGCGCCGCCCACAATTCCTAGCATGCCGCCAAACGGAGACGCGAGCACGACGTCCACGAAACCGGCGTAGATGCGATCATAGTCAACGGCGTCGACGACGGGGTCAGGGTTGAACGGTTCCCCTTTGTGAGGCGCCTCCGTGGCGAGAAATTCCTCCACCTTCTCCCGGGTGAAGAATTGTTCCATAATGAGCTTTCGAATGCCGGTTTTGAATTCCGCGAAACGTTCGGGAACCACGCCGGAGCCGTAAAGGCCTGGTACTTTTTCGAAGAGCATATGTACGGCAAGCCAATTCGTGAACGCACCCGATGTCGCAAACAGCCCGACGGCCAGAATCTGATCCTGATAGAACGGGCTCAGCGTGCCGACACCGATGATCCCTAGCGATATGAGGTTTGTCAGCAGACTCTTGTTCATTGTAAATCCTCTTCGCGGATTGACCGGGCGCCGTCGGTCGCGCGAAGACCGTTGGGGGCTTGAAGCTCTTTCATTCGAAACCTCAAACTTACATGGATAGACAGGATAGTCAGGATTAAAACCAAAAGCAGAATATATCCTCACTTTTCCGGGCCAAAGTGATGAATCCTAACCTCTGTTGTAGAGCGGTCGAGTCCCGGATCATTGCATTGAAGTTGTGCCGGGACGATGTGGCGTTGACTTGCATTTTTCGACATTTAACTTAAATATATAGAAATATTACTTTAACTTTATTTTATATATTTTAAATAAAACGAAACAAGCTGCTTGCCGCGGCTTAACGTTGTTCAGCCCTGCCCGCCGCCTGCCTGACATGCAGACAGGTGATACAGGTGGTTTGTCAAGACGCTGACGAATCTGGTGTGAAGGTGGGGCAGACATTCCTGTCTGCCAACAGGTAGGCCGGAAGCCGAATCCCCGTGTAACTCACTCACACTCAAGGACGTTCAAAGACCGGTTTGCCATCCTTATCGCGGATGATGATATAGCCGCCGAACATATCCGTCCCAACGGCAGCCCTCGTATTCCCCTGCAGGTCGCGAAAGGATATCCCGCCGCCGTTCGCAACAGGCCCCAAGATAGCGACCACTTTTTCCCCGCTTTCCCCGCCTGCCGCCGTGTAGTAGATTTCCATCTGCCCGATGCCGAGCACTTCGCTCACCCTCACAACGAGCATCTCGAACTGGTCGAAGATTTCCAGCATGCCGCCGCCGTCCTTGTAAGCTCCCAAAAAAGCAATCTTTCCGCCCGCCGAGTTTTTGGTCCTCAGCGCGCCGCCGGTCTCATTCCCAAAAAGCGCGGCAACCTCTTTCCCCACCGCGTTGTAGATAACCAGCGCGCCGCGGCCCTTGTTCTTCATCGTCCCAAGCACGGCAACCACTTTGCCCCGGTCGTTGAGTATTTCCACCTTGCGCGCCTGAACCGTGTCGAACCTGTGCGTTCCCTCTTGCCACAACTTCGAAGCCGCAACCACCGCACCGTTTGCCAAGATACCGACGGCCAAGCCCACAATCAGCCATTTCACCTTGTCCTTACTCATCTTTCCCTCCCGCCGCCCTTAGTATCCTGACAACTTCAGCATGGCCCTCTTCGACTGCCAGCTGCAGCGGCGTGTTGTCTTCGATGCCCCTTGCATTGACATCTGCGCCTGCGTCGATAAGCAGCCTGACAACTTCGGCATGGCCCTCTCCGGCCGCCCGGAGCAACGGCGTGTCGTCGCTGATGCCTTTAGCATTGACATCCGCGCCTGCGTCGATGAGCAGCCTGACGGGTTCGACATTGCCGTTATGTGCAGCCTCAAGCAGCGGCGTGTTGTCTACGTGGACGTGTCTGTACTCAGCCTTGACAGCCCCGCCCGCATCGACAAACTGCGTGACACTCTCGCGGGCAACTTCAACATTGACATCCGCGCCTGCGTCGATAAGCAGCCTGACAACTTCGGCATGGCCCCCTTCGGCCGCCCGGAGCAACGGCGTGTTGTCTACGATGTCCTTAGCATTGATATCCGCGCCCGCGTCGATGAGCATCCTGACGGCTTCGGCATTGCCCCCTGATGCCGCCCGGAGCAGCGGTGTGAAGTATCCGCGTCTGTCCTTGACATTGACATCCGCGCCTGCGTCGATGAGCATCCTGACAACTTCGGCATGGCCCCCTGATGCCGCCCGGAGCAGCGACGTGTTTTCGTATCTGTCTTTAGCATTGACATCCGCGCCCGCGTCGATGAGCATCTTGACGGCTTCAACATTGCCTTTATAGGCAGCGTTTGATAGTGATTTGTGCTTGACCATGTTTCCCTCTATGATTCGATTTTGCCGCGATTTTGACGGCGCACCGCCCTACTGCGACGGAGATCTGCACAAGGTCTGAGTCCGGAAGCACGCCGAAATAGGCAACCGGTTCGCCCGCATGTTTCCTCCTTTATGCGATGGTTTTTGCTGCACATTCGAGCATGGGCATTTATTTTTGGGCTTACGACCCCGCAGTGCTCAACATTTTTGCCGCCGTATGTCCATTGCCCACAACGTGGCGATCACGAGACCCGCGAATGCGCCTAGAAAGCCGCCCCACTCCGCAGCCGAGAATCCGTGCCCCAAATAGCCGCCCAGAGTGCCGCCAACGAAACTCAGAAGGAACCACCGCCAGGGCGAACGCCCGCACAGAAGCCCAAGCCCTGCCGAGAGCAAGCCGCCCAGGCCCGCGAACAACAGCCAGATTGTCAACGCCTGAAAGTTCGCCCTGTTCTGATATGCCTGCAATATCCCCCAAATGTCAAACTCCATACGACCATCACCTCCTCTTCGCTGTCCACTTGATCATCAAGTCTACAAAGCGGCTCTTATACGGGTTTTCGGCCGGTTCATCTGTGAACCTTTCCGATCCTGCCGAGCCACCGTGGAATCGTGTTTGAGGGGTGGGCCCGCCTGGCCGGCGGACGCAGGCAGGCCCTTCTCATTGATGGCGCGCCGTTTGTACGGGGGGATCGCGTCGGCGAGGCGAAAGGTGATCCAATAGATAGCGCGGTTGTTTTGCCAGTGGGGGAGACGGCGGCGAGTCGTGGCTTCCGCTTCCCGATTCATCGCCTTGCCCCGGAAAAGCGAGCATTTGTCCTGCTTTGGGTATTTATCCTGTCTATCCATGTAAGCTTGGGCTTTTTTGTATAAAGGAGATCAATCCTGTCCGGTGAATATATCCAGGTATCGATCGGTGGCCTTCTCCCAGGAGTATTCACGCCGCACAAAGGCCCGGACCCGCGTCCTCACACGGTTTTTATCTTCGGCCGGCAGATCCACGTACCGGTGGATCTGTTCGACAAACGCAGGATAGTCCCCGGGCGATACAGGGAAACCGCCGTCGCGCAGGCTCTCGCCCAGGGCATCCACGTCGAAGTAGACCACGGGCAGGCCGGCGTATAAACACTCCAGGGGTGCAATGCCGAATCCTTCTGCGTCGTGGCGCAGATGGATATTGGGCATCAGGAAGAGTTGCGCCTCCCGCCGAAGCATGGCCACCGTGGAATCGTCCAGCCGGCCGAGCGTAAGGACGCGGTCCTCCAGATTGAGGGATTCGATGGCGGTATCGATGCGATACTGCATGGGTCCGCTGCCACTGATGAACAAGCGAATATCCTCCCTCATCAGGGGGATGCCGTTTTCGATGAACTCGACCACGCCCTTCCGTCGAACCTGCCGTCCGTAGTTCAGAAGAAAAGGGCGTTCTTCCAGACGGAGGCCATGTGCCCGTTCGAAGCGGTCTTTGAGGCGTCGGTGCTCCGTTTCAGTCGGGATAACGGCGTGAATTCCCTGATAGATAACGCATGTCTTGTCCGCCGGCAAGCCGCTTTCGGCGGCAAGCGCCGCCGTTGCGCGGCTGACCATAACGGTCCGGTCGCAGGCGCGGGCGCCCGACTGCATCAGGCGGCTGAAGAAAGCACGCCGGAATGTCAATTCAGCGCCATGGATGGTTACCGTGAATCGGGCGGGCGTGAAGGGGCGCAGAAACGGCGCAAGGGCGGCCGTAACTGCGTCCATATAGAAAATGACGTCGGGACGGTGACGGAGAATGTGGACCACGGCGGTGCAGAACGCATACGGCATGAACCAGGCCAGGTGATAGAGCGGTTCCCTGCCGAGGGCGATAAGCGTTACGGGACACTGTTGGCGAAGCCTCAAATAGAGTTCCTTCGCGTATGTCTGGATCCCGCCGACGGATGGCGGATAACGCCGGGCGAGAAAGAGGATGCGTGGCCTGGGAATCATCGGCGGTCCATGATCGACAGCGCGCAGTGCCATTGCATTTTGTGCCCGTCTGCACGCATGTGTCACAAAAGCGGGCAGAAGCGAGAAATGAGACGTAAGAGACGCGGGTGACGGACCTGATCGCTTTCAGTTCCTCAAACCCAAACCCCATATTTCATTCGGAACAAGAAACAGGGAGTCTGCCTTCTTGCTTCCAGCCTCTTGCGTCTGGCGGAATCAAGCCTTATCTCTTCATGATAACTGTGCTATTATATGCGCCTTATGCGGTTTTCTGCAAGGGATTTCAGAGGAGGTCGAGCCCGCCGGCGCCGACAGGATCCAACGCCGGGAACCCGCCCGTCGGCACGGGAATTCACGAGGATTGAGACCCGGTTGGCGCGGTCGCCACCCGCTGGGATTTTTTGTGCTTTGACAGCCCCGGCTCCGCCTGTATTTTGTGATCACGCCGGAAGCAGGAAGCCTGTGAATGCGCCGTTGTTTCTGTGGATTCCCGGCGGTTGTCCTCCCGTACGGGTTGGACGCGGCATCGGAAACGCGGGTTTCATCGATTAACGAACCCCATCCCGAGCGAAAGCGGTAAGATGAATTCAGACACAAAGGGACTGGAACGAGGCGAACGAGCCACGGATTTCGTGCTGCCCCTGGAGCCTGATGGCACGCCGACACGGTTTTATTCAAAGGCGGGCGGAACACCCGCGGTGTTGATTTTCATCTACGGCGATGATGACCGCCTGCCTGGTTTTTCCGATGCGCTGGAAGGCCGGGACGTGGACATCCTGGCCGTGAGCGCTTTGGAAACCACCGGGAACACACATCGTTCCCATCCGGTTTTTGTGGATGCGAAGGGCGCGGTGCGGACTGCCTATCGGATCGGGGATTCTGAAAATCCCATCGTGTTCGTGCTGGATCCGAACCTGCGCATACTTGCCTCAGTTGTTCTGGATGACGCCCGCAATGCCGCGCGGAAGGTGCGGAACGTGCTGGATTCACGCCAGGCCGTAACCCAGCCCAGGGTGGTTGCCACGCAGGCCCCCGTGCTATTGATTCCCGATGTACTGGATCCCGAGATCTGCCATTTTCTGATGCAGGTGTGGGAAAACAGAGGCAACGTGGAAACCGGCGTGGAGCAGACGCAAGGTGCGGGGCGGGGAGAGCGGATCGCCGTTGAACAAAAGAGCCGCAGAGACCATGTCGTAGAGGATGACAAACTGGTCAGGTTGCTGTCATCCACCATCGGCCGCAGGGTGATTCCGGAGGTTCAGAGGGCGTTCGCGTACCGCCCCACACGATTTGAAGGGTTCAAAATAGCCTGCTACGACGCCGCGTGCGGAGGATTTTTCCAGGCACACCGGGACAATCTGAGCCCGTCGACGGCCCACAGGCGGTTTGCGCTCACGTTGAACCTGAACGAGCAGTACGGGGGCGGATACCTTCGGTTTCCGGAATTCGGTCCCCACCTCTACAGACCCGGCGCCGGCGGCGCGGTGGTATTTTCCTGTTCGCACCTGCACGAGGTCACGGAAGTGACATCGGGTAAGCGGTTCGCCCTGCTTTCATTCATGTTCGGGGATGACGAGGTGCGATCCCGACGGCAGGCCCCTTGAAGAAGGCGCCAGGCAATGCATATTACCAGGTGTGTACCATTTTCCCGTCGCCCGGGAACCAGATCGCATCGGCGACGGTCGAGATACCCACGCCGAGGGTGTAGCCGATCAGCAAACCAATAAAAAAGGGTTGGAAATTACGGTAGAGCGCGATGCCGCCGAACCGAAGCACAAGGGCCTTGAAAGCCCACACGAGAAAGACGGTGAATGCCGTGACCCTAACGGGGTACGCGTAGCCGACCGTGAATCCGACGGGATGCAGTGGCCACCATGGAAAGCGCAGCCGGAGCATCCCCAGCAGCAGGGTGCACAGAACGCCGGCCGCCAGGAATGCCAGTTCCGCGCCGGTGAAGGTCGGCGGGGCGGTGGCCCAGGTGACCACGCGGTCGAACATTCGAAGGCCGTAGCCGCCGAATACGTAAACGTGCCGGATATTTGCGGCGCCGGTGGCGCTGTAACAGAGGTTGAGGGTGTAAGCGATAGACGCGACGAAACCGACGACAAAGGCCGCGCAGAGCGCCGTGGTGACGCGGACCCGATTCCAGCGGAAGCTGTGCTGAATACGCGCGACGTGTACCAGTGAGGGCAGGATGTATTGCCGGTGGCTTTCAACGACATTGGCCGACAGGGCCATGCCCACGTGGTCGGCCGTTTGTACCTGTGCGCCCAGTATTGCCGCGGTCAGCACCTGGGTGCGCTGCGGCGTTTCGATGTAGACCAGGCCGGTTTCGGCGACAATCTTGGACAGGCCGAGGAAAAAGATGAGCAACAGGACAAGCTGGACCGTGACCGCGAGGAAGGAGATGCCCAGCGCGTGCAGCCACGCCGCGGCATAGACCAGGGACACGATCAGACCGATTACGGCGGCGCGATAGGACAGCAGTTCGTCTCTGTCTTCCATATCCGGCTGCCTCCGCCAGGCACTTCGGAACACGCCGGCGATGTGCTTTCGGGCGATGTAGAGGCCCAGAAATACGAGGGCTACGAAACCGCCCACCTGTTGCAGGAGAATGCCGCCGTGGTATTCGCTGCTGACCGTGATGCCGAGACGGTTGGTCACGCCGATCTCGAAGAGCGAAAGCAGATGAAAGAGCCATACGGATAGCAACACTTCCAGGTTCGTGAGATAACCGAACGCGGCGACCACAAAGTTGAATTTGATCTGCAGCGGCGGGAAGTCGTGGCCGAAGGAGAGGGCGCTCGAATACGTGGGTCCGAGAGGAATGTAGGGCACGCGGTGAGAGAAGCGGGGGAGCACGTTCCACGCGAGAACGAAAATGCCGATCCCGAATCCGGCCCAGAAACCCCTGTTGTTGAAGAGCGGGATGGCGCCCGTCCGGCTATCCGAGATCATCATCAGCGGCAGCCGGGCCAGGGGAAAGACGATCCGTTCGTGTTCCACCCACTGTTTGCGGAGGATCACGGCGATACTGAGGCAGGCGAAAAAGAGCGCGAAGAGCAACGTGAACCACCAGAAAAGAGGCACCAGCCAGACCTCCCATGGGATGGGCTGGCCCCTCGGCAGCCCTTCCCACAGGTGGGTGATGGCGCCGTTCCTGTTGCCGGGGACGGACCAGGGCCGCAGGTGTTCGGTGACGTACTCACCCCATCGGTTTTCGGGTGTCGCCTTGTAGTACGGTGTGGCGAGGACGGCGACCAGGCGTCCCGCGATGTTTTTGGTAGGAAATGCGCCCCCGATGAATCCCATGCAGAGGACGAGACCGAGTTCCTGGGCGTTAAGCGACCAATGCGGACGTACGTTCGCAGGACCCGGTTGGTGAGGAAAAGGAGCAGGAACGGCAGCCAGAGGGACATGGGCAGGTGGCCCAGGGAGACGCGGGAGGCGCGCAGGCGGTAGGTGGTGTCTGTCGCGAAGAGGCAGATGACAATGGTGAGCGCAAGGCCGATGAGGATGGACCGGCGGCTGACAGTCTGTACCATAGAATTCGGATCCGGACTCATGCGCGAGGTTGGGTGGGTGTGCGGACGGGCGGATTGACATCGGGGATCGACGCCCGGCTGTTGCGCAGGGGGCCTGAAGTGGCGATAATATGAAGTGTTTGGGCTGCCCTGTCAACGGGTGAATGGCTCGCCTTTTTCGCGTTCCACGCCGCCTGTCGCCGGTGGCTGGGGACGGTGCGGTCCGTCGGAGGGCGTGTGTCCACGATCGAGGAAAGTCTTCATATCCGGCCCATGACGTCGGCAGACGTCGCAACCGGAATGCGGTTCAAGACACTGGCCGGCTGGAATCAGGTCGAACAGGACTGGAAGCGCTTTCTGGCGCTCTCTCCCGATGGCTGTTTTGTCGCGGAGGTCGGGGGTGAACCCGCCGGTACGGTGGTGACGGTAACGTTCGCCGGGATATGTGGCTGGGTCGCGATGGTGCTGGTACCGCCGGCTCGACGGCGTCAGGGAATCGGCACGGCGATGTTGCGGTACGGTATCGCCCACCTGCAGGCCAGTGGCGTGGATACGATCAAACTGGACGCAACGCCGATGGGCCGGCAAGTGTACGTGCCGCTCGGATTCCGGGATGAGTACGGGTTGCAGCGGAGGGAAGGGGTTGGACGGGCGTGCGGGTGGACGTCGGTGCGCGCGATGCACGACCCGGATCTGGCAGACGTGATTGCCTTCGATACGCCATACTGTGGCGTTTGTCGTGAGGATCTACTAAGGTTTCTGTACCGGGATTCAGGGGGCTTGTGCGGTGTCTTCCCGCGGGACGGGCGCGCGATCTCGGGTTACGTGATGGTCAGGCCAGGCAGCAGCGCTTTTCAGATCGGACCTCTGGTGGCGGAACACGAGCAGGCGGGCAGGGCGCTGTTCTGCTGGGCGCTGGACCGGCTGGCCGGCGAACCGGTTTTCTTCGACGTGCCGCTGGTGAATACGAACGGGACTGGACTGGCCGAGGAATTCGGGTTTACGGTACAACGCCGATTTACGCGTATGTACCTGGGTGGGGAGCCCTACGGCGGTCGTCCGCGGCAGGTGTTTGCAACCTCGGGTCCGGAAAAAGGTTAAGAGCCACGGCGGTTTGAATAAGGATGATGCGATGACACCGCGTCCGTTGCTGGGGATCACGATGGGAGATGTCTGCGGCATCGGTCCGGAGGTAATCGCAAAGGCGTTGAGTCATCCGGAGGTATACGCGTTCTGCCGGCCGCTCGTGGTCGGCGACATGGATGCCCTTGTCGAAAATCTGGCGCATTCGAAGCGTCGGATCGAGGTTCGAAGGGTCGATGCGCCCGAACAGGGTCGATACCGCTTCGGACAGATTGATCTGTGGGCACCGGTCGACGTGGATCATGCGCAGGTCGAGACAGGTCGTGTCTGTCCCGAAGCGGGCCGGGCGGCTGTGGAATGGGTGGTTCGGGCGGTGGATCTGGCGGTGGCGGGGCGGATCGATGCAATCGCGACGGCGCCGCTGAATAAGGAGGCGATGAACAGGGCCGGGTTCCGATATGCGGGTCATACGGAACTGCTCGCGGAGCGCCTGGGCGTTTCGGATGTCCGTTTGATGCTGGCGTCCGAACGCTTGAACGTGGCCCATGTCACGGGACACGTGGCGCTGGCTAAGGTGCCGGAATGGTTGACGGAAGCGCGCGTTCTCGGCACGATCAGACTGCTCCACGGCGCTCTGACGGACATGGGCCGGCCGCGTCCCCGCATTGCCGTGTGCGGGTTGAATCCGCACGCGGGAGAGGCGGGAATCCTGGGCGGAGAAGACATGGAATTGATTCACCCGGCAGTTCAGACGGCGAATGCCGAGGGAATGCGGGTTGCCGGGCCGTTGCCCGCGGATACGGTTTTTCTGAAGGCGTACAACGGGGAGTTTGATGGCGTGGTGGCGATGTACCACGACCAGGGCCACGCGCCCGTCAAGCTGGTGGCGTTCCACGATGCGGTAAATGTGACGTTGGGCCTGCCCATCGTCCGAGTGTCCGTGGACCACGGTACGGCGTTCGATATCGCGGGCAAGGGCGTGGCGGATGAAAACAACATGCTCGAAACGCTACGCCTGGGGACGCGCCTGGCGCTCAAACGACAGCAGATCACGGACGATGAAATATGACCCGGAAGCGTGCCGTCTTATTTGCGGTCTCAAGCCATACCCGCGATAATATCCATGGTCACGAGATAGTCGCCGGTGTCGGTAAAAACCGGTGAACGCGCCGGTGGGTTTTCTTTGAAGAATTCGGCATAGGCGTCGTTGAAGTCCGCGAAGAGCGATCGGTTTTTGAGGAAGACGGTGACTTTGAGGACGTTGTCCAGCGTTGTCCCCGCGTCTTCGAGAATGCCGGATACGTTGGTGAGGATGCGGCGGGTCTGGGCCTTGACGTCTCCGGATTCCAGGTTTCCCGTTTCCGGGTCCACCGGCGGCTGGGCGGAGATGAACATGAGGTCGCCGTATACAATGGCCTGTGAGTAGGGAAATTTGGGGATGTTTCCTCTCGGGCTGGTGAATGGTCTTTTTTTCATGGAAGCTCCTTTCCAATAGACTGCACGTTGTGGTCTCCGAGTACGGTAATATACACCCCGCGTCTGCTTGCAAAACACATACCCCGTCAGGTAGATGACCGATATGAAAACATCTGAATTTTCCGCGTACGAGCATATCCTGGACAATCGGCACCACAGTGTTGCTGATTTTCTGCGTGCGCACCTGTCCGATGCCGACGTGTACCGTCTGGTTTCGGCGTATTTTACGATTTACGGATACGAGGCTTTGGAATCAGAACTGCGGGGCGTAAAGGAAGTCCGCTTCCTTTTCGGCGATCCTGCCTCCGTGGGTGAATTGGACCCGGGCGAGAAAGAGCCGAAATCCTTCGACCTGACGGAAGACGGACTCTCGCCGCATCACGTTCTACAGCAAAAACACCTGGCGCGGAGGTGCGAGGAATGGGTTCGCCGTCGTGGCGTGAGCATTCGATCCATTGGCAAATCGAACTTTCTCCACGGAAAAATGCATCTCACCGAGTCGTCCTGCGGCGGCGCAGCGGTGGTCGGGAGTTCCAACTTTACCAAGAGGGGACTTGGTTGCGACCCGGGTGCAAACGTCGAAATCAACCTCTCAACCGCTGATTCGGCAATTCGTGCCGAATTGTGTACCTGGTTCGACAATCTCTGGATAAACAAGGAACTCACCCGAAATGTTAAAAAGGAGGTCCTCGACGCTCTCAACAGGATCGGCAAGGACCATTCGCCGGAACTTGTGTATTACAAGACGCTCTACCAGTTGTTCTTGGACGAAATCGACGCAAGGGAAGCCAGAGACCGTAGGTTGGAAGACACACACCTGTATGATACGGCTATCTGGAATGCGTTGTACAACTTCCAGAAGGACGGCGTGAAGAGCGTGATTACACGCTTGCAGGGGCACAATGGCTGCATCCTGGCTGATAGTGTAGGGTTAGGGAAGACATACACAGCGCTGGCGGTTATCAAGTATTTTGAGTTGAGAAATGAGCGTGTGCTGGTATTGTGCCCTAAAAAGCTGCGGGACAATTGGGCTTTGTATCCGGCCTATAACGCACATGAGAACAATCCCTTCGACGATGACCGCTTCGGATACACGTTGCTCTCGCATACAGATCTGACCCGAAATAGCGGAAGATCAGGACAAATCGATCTAGCAAACTTCAGTTGGCGCAATTTTGATATGGTGGTCATAGACGAGTCCCATAATTTCAGGAATGACTCAACGTCCCGCAGAGATGAAGACGGCAATATCCGACACAGTCGCTATTCTCGTTTGCTGGAAGAGGTGATCAAGGAAGGTACACAGACCAAAGTGCTGATGCTCTCGGCGACGCCGGTTAATACATCATTAATAGATCTTCGCAATCAGATTTACTTGATGACGGAAGGACGCCAGGATGTCTTCCGCGAGAGTCTGGGCGTCGGCAATATTGATGTGCTGTTGAAACAAGCCCAAAGGGAATTTAAGTCGTGGGAGAACACGACTGCGCAGACAGGAAGAAAGGACAAATCGAAGCTGTTGGAAAAACTGGGCTCAGATTTTTTCCGATTGCTTGGCGGGATTTCCATTGCCCGATCGCGACGCCAGATCGAGACATTTTACGCTGACGAAATGGATCGAATCGGTGAGTTTCCGAAACAGCTAAGGCCCGAAAACCACCATCCGCGTACCGATCTGACGGGGCGACTTTCCTATAAGAGTCTCGCCGAACAGATAGAAGAATTCGCCCTATCTGTCTACAGGCCTTCCAGATACGTTACAAGTGAAGAGGCAAAACGACGATTGGCGGATGAAAAACGGACCCTGAGATTCAACCAGGAGGACCGTGAGCGCTTTCTCATCGGCATGATTCGGACCAACTTTCTCAAGCGTCTGGAAAGCTCCGCCCATTCGCTCTCCGAAACGCTCGGTCGGACCGTGCGGAAGATTGACGACTTGGTCGCAAAAATCGACAGTTTCTCGGAAACACGATCCGCGGTGCGATCTCAAGCCGATATCCTTCCGGATGATGACGAAGATGATGAGGAATTTTTGGTCAATCGAGCACGTAACCCATATCACCTGCGGGAACTCGACTTGCCACGCTGGAGGGCTGATCTACTAAGAGATAAGGAAACACTTGACTCGGCATGGCAGAAAGTCAGGCGGATCTCACCGAAGCGGGACGGAAAGCTGAGAAAGATCAAGGAGCATATTCGAAGCAGGGCAAATAGCCCAACGACAGACAAGGACGGCAGGGTCAAACGTAAAATTCTGATATTCACGACCTTCAAGGATACGGCGGTATACCTCTACGAAAACTTAGAGAACTTGGTGGATGGATTGGGGCTGAATATTGCGCTGGTCGCCGGCGACGTGACGTATACGAAGTTCGGTGCCAACAACTTCAACGCCATTCTCACCAACTTCTCGCCCCGCGCGCGTGGGCGTACTGGCGCCGCCAACGGGGAGATTGACTTGCTGATTGCGACCGACTGCATCTCGGAGGGTCAGAACCTACAGGATTGCGATACCGTCCTGAACTACGATATCCACTGGAATCCAATACGAATAATTCAGCGCTTCGGGCGAATCGACAGAATTGGAAGCCGCAGTAAGGCGGTTAGGATGATCAATTACTGGCCGACCGACGATATGGAAGTCTACCTGCGCCTGCAAAGCCGTGTGCAGGCTCGCATGGCACTTGCCGACGCGGCCGCAAGTGGGGCCGATGATCCCTTGGACGAAGAAACCTATGACGGGGTCCAAAGGGAACTGAATTTTCGCGATAGGCAACTTCAGCAACTTCGTGAGGAAGTCCTGGATCTGGACGAAGTCACGGACGGCGTTGTAATAAGCGATTTTACGCTGGATTATTTTTTCGCACAGTTATTACGATATCTTGAACGGAATAGGGCTGAATTGGACGCAACGCCCAACGGTGCGTATGCTGTAACCCACGGCGAAGACAAGAAGCCGGTGCCGGGAGTCATATTCTTCCTGCGACGGCGTAATGCTACTAAAGACAGACGGGAAAAAATGGCGAGCCCGATTCATCCATATTATCTAGCGTACATTCGCAACACCGGACAAATTCGGTACGGTTGCGCAAACGCGCGCCAAGTGCTCGAGTTGTTTGAGTCGGTGGCCATAGGAAAGTCCGATCCCATTCAAGGGTTATGTGATCAGTTTGACCGAGAAACCCAAAGCGGGAGAGACATGGCACGTTTCGATAAGCTGCTGAAAGTCGTCTTAGCCGATATCGGAGGCGCAAACATGGCCACACAGATACGACAACTAGGCATTTTCGGTCAGCGTGACGTAAGACTTCCGGCCAAGTCCTCTAGTCCGATAAATGCTGATTATGAGCTTATAACCTGGCTGGTTATCTCAGAGTCAGAGGCGTGAGCATGGCCGATATCCGAAAGAGAGTTCAAGCCTCTATTGCGGCGATACCCTACAGCGATTTTTTCGAAGTGGCGAAAGATCTGCTTGAAGTACTCGGCTATCAGAGTGACCGCACCCTGGAACTTTCAGGCAGCGTGAATAACTTTATCCAGGCACTACCGGCAATGAGATCGAATACCAAGACTGAACGAGCATTCCGAGAGCACGTTCAGACCGTTAGGATGATCTTTCAACTGACAAACGATGAAATCGCCTCAGTCGGTCAGCAGAAGCCTACGGATATGTCTGCTTTAATTGACGACGGTCGGCAGCAGAGTGTTCTCTTTTTCGCAGTGGAACTTAAGCGGGACGACTACCCGCTGGGGATATATGACGAATTTACGAGGGAGATTGATAAGCGGATATTCGTGCCAGCCGTTGTCTTTTTCCGCGCAGGAACACTCTTGACCATCGCCGTTATCGGTCGCCGTCCTCATAAGCTTGATGATAGTCGCGACGTGCTGGAACGAGTCACGTCGTTGAGCAAAGAAATTCCTACGGAGAATCCGCGCGATGCCGATCTCGACGTCTTGTCTGAACTATCCCTACCGGAATGCACCAAGTGGATGGATGCCAATTACAAGCCGTATAACTGTGAGGGCTTGCTGGCCGCCTGGCTATCCAAGCTGGACACCACAGAGCGCGGCCGGCCGTTCTACGTGTATACATTCGACTGGCTTGAACGGGTGGAGTCTGAGGCCAAACTGCCTGAAGGCGAGGAGATCACTCTGCGAAATTACTTCAAAGATATCGCCCGTTCCACACCACTTACGAGAGAGCGCGAAATTGAACTGGCTGAACGTACCAAAGGTGGCGATATGAAAGCTCGTGAGGCGATGATCGTGGCAAATTTACGTTTTGTCATTTATATGGCGAAGAAATACCGGAATCGCGGTCTGCCCCTTTCCGATTTGATTAGCGCTGGTAATCAAGGGCTGATAACTGCGGCCGACCGCTTCGATGGAACAAGGGGTACCAGATTCATTACCTATGCGGTTTGGTGGATACGCCAGTCCATTATTCATTCGCTCGACGAGCAGGCGCGCATCGTGCGCCTGCCGAAAAATAAAGTCAATTTGCTCAAAGAAATTTCGCGCAGACTTAATCAGGACTGGGTTACTGAGCCAGCCCAGGAGACAGGTGCCGGCGAACTTGAAGGCGGTCCCAAGAGGCCTTGGAAGAAGTCGCTGTCGAACTCGGAGTCACAGTTGAAACAGTCTTGGAGACCATATCGAGTGGCCTTGAAGTGTGGGCGCTTGACGAACCCCTTTCCAATGGCCGACGTAGTCTGCTCGACACATTGGTCGATGAGAAAACGGCTCCCCCTGACACCGACATCTTGCGCGAGTCGGCAGTGAAAAATATAGAGGAAGCGCTTGAGCGACTCACACCACGGGAATCGGAAGTTATCAGGTTCTATTTTGGCCTGGATGGCAGCGAGAGCCTGACGTTTGAAGAAATCGGCGAAATGATGAATCTCACGCGCGAGCGGATTCGCCAAATCAGAGAGAAGGCACTCAAAAAGCTACGCCGTCGGACGTGTTACGAGGAGCAAGAGTTACTAACCAAATGGCCTATTACGTCAAGGTATCGAACGCCGTGACAGCCCACGTGGGCGGTGTGAAAAAGAAACGCATATTCGGGAACTACGGATTCACGGCGGGCGAGATACGAGGCTGCCCGTGAAATCCGCACAACCGGACCGAACTGGTTTTGAGTTGGTAACTTGGCTTGTTATCTTTGAACGTGTAAGCTTAAAACATGCTTAATTGGACGGAACAGTCAAAATGGCAAGTCTGACACAAGCGGATCTAATACGTATCGTCGAAGCCGGCGAGTCTGATCGCGTCGAGTTCAAGGAAACACTGTCTGGTGATGCGACTACCAGGATCAGGGAAGCTATCTGCGCTTTTGCAAATGACTTGCCGGATTACGATACTCCGGGCCTTGTTCTTGTGGGCGTGAAAGACGATGGGACGATTTGTGATTTCAGTGTAACGGATCGGGTGCTCCAGACGTTGGCTGATATGAAAACCGACGGGAATATCGTCCCTCCGCCCTCGATGACGGTGGAAAAGCGTACGCTGCAGGGAAGAGAATTGGCGTTGATTACCGTGCAGCCATCCAATTCGCCGCCGGTTCGATACAAAGGAGCCATCCACATCCGAACGGGTGCCCGCCGTGGGACAGCCACTGCACAAGATGAAAGGATCCTCAACGAAAGACGTCAGTACGGAGATCGCCCATTCGACATTCATCCGGTTTCTTTCGCTGCCTTGAGCGATCTCAACCTTTCCCAGTTCGAGCATGAATACTTGCCACAGGCCTTTGATCGCGAAGTTCTGGTAGCCAACGAACGCACTCTCGAAGAACGGTTGGCCGCGACAAAGATGATTGCCTCCGCTGCTGATCCCGTTCCTACCGTGCTAGGCCTACTCGTACTCGGCAAACGGACGCTGGATCACCTGCCGGGAGCGTACATTCAGTTCTTGAGATTTGCCGGCAATGAAGCAACGGACGACATAACCGATGAAGAGGCAATCAGCGGAACCGTTATGGACGTGCTGCGGCGCCTCGACGAGAAGCTGAACGGACACAACCGGACATCGGTTGACGTTACATCGGGATCAAGAGAGAGGCGTGTCAGTACGTATCCTGTCGCAGCGATCCAGCAGATCGCTCGCAATGCAGTCATGCACCGATCGTACGAGGGGAACTACACTCCAACGCGAGTTTATTGGTACGACGACCGCATAGAAATACTAAGTCCCGGGGGAGTCTTCGGCTCAGTAACAATAGATAACTTCGGTCGATCTGGCATAACGTCGTACCGGAATCCCAATCTCGCGGAGGCGATGAGAAACTTGGGATTCGTGCAACGATACGGCATAGGCATTCCATTGGCCAATCGGCTGCTTCGACAGGCCGGGCATCCAGAAATGGAATTCCACGTTGATATGAACAACGTTCAAGTCATAATACCTTCTCGCAAGGACGACCTGACATGACCGTTCCCGTTTTGACTTTTTTCAATAATAAGGGCGGCGTTGGCAAGACATCCCTTGTGTATCACCTGGCGTGGATGCTATCCGACATCGGTTATCGGGTGTTGGCCTGTGACCTCGACCCCCAAGCGAATCTCACCGCCGGATTTCTAAATGAAGAACAGTTGGAAGACCTATGGCACGAAAACAACGACGCCTCCAACCGGACCATCCTGCAGTGCGTCCGGCCGCTGACAAAAGTCGGAGACATCAACGACCCGGGGCTTGCGGAAATTACACCTGCGTTAAGCCTGATACCGGGAGACTTGGCACTGGCGGGATTCGAAGACACGCTGTCGACGGAATGGCCTAACGCATTGGGTTCCGGCGAACTCTACCGCCCTTTTCGGATTCTGACTTCTTTCTCTACCGTGATGCAGCGTGGGGCAATGCAGATGAACGCCTCAGTCATTCTTGCAGACGTTGGCCCCAATCTTGGCGCGATTAATCGCTCGGCGTTGATTGCAACCGATCACATCATCGTTCCCCTGGGCACCGACCTGTTTTCCCTCCAGGGCCTGCGCAACCTCGGACCTACGTTGAATCGATGGCGGGAAGACTGGAAGCGGCGACGGGAAAACTGGAAGCAGCCGGAATTTCAACTGCCTGACGGGGAGATGCGCCCCGTCGGGTACGTGGTGCAGCAGCACGGCGTCCGCCTGAGCCGCCCCGTCAAAGCATATGACAAGTGGGTCAATAGAATGCCGGCAGAGTACGCGCGGAACCTGTGTGACGACAACGAAGGACCGTACCCGTCCACACCGACGCAAGATACAGAACACGCCCTTGCCACTGTCAAACACTTCCGGAGCCTGGTGCCCATGGCTCAGGAAGTTCGCAAACCCATTTTTCATCTAACGACGGCTGACGGAGCGATTGGCGGCCACGCCGCCGCTGCAAATGACGCGCGCCGGGACTTCAGGGAATTGGCAAATAAGATTATACAGAGAGTCGGTATCAGGGCCCTGCCAGCGCAGTGACCCGACTTTCTGCCTGCCCGTGCGTAGCGTACAGGCAGGCGCTGCAAACAGACGCGTGATCTCCGACCCAAACGATCAAGACAAGAAATGAGCCGACATGCGCAGAGAAAACTTGAAAACGAGCGCGGACAATCTGTTGGAGGCCCTACAATCTGTTTTCGCGGCGATGCCAGCAAACGAATTTCTGAGGGCGACCAAAGACATTCTTGAGGTCTTGGGATATCAAAGTGAGCGCATTCAGGAACTTTCGGGAAGCGTGGATGAGTTTATTAGCGAATTCCCTGCTCCAAACGAAAACACCAGGACGGAAGAGGAGTTTCGCGAACAAACGCAATCCGTGAAGTTGATTTTTCAGGTGACAAGCGACGAAATCGCGGCCAGCAGCCAGCCTACGATTGCATTTGATGCCGCTTCCTTTGACAGGGGACATCAGCACAGCTTTACTTTCTTCGCCGTCGAACTCAAGAAAGCGACCTGCACTCGAGGACAGTACGCGCTATTCACCCGCGAGATTAACAAGCGACTGAACCAACCGTCCGTCGTTCTCTTCCGCACCACATCCAATCTCCTAACTCTTGCCTTTGTTCATCGAGGTGAGCACAAGCTGGATCGGAAACGTGATGTACTGGGCAAAGTGTCGCTGATACGAGAGATTAACCCTGGCGGTCCACACCGCGCCCATTTGGACATATTGGCTGAGCTGTCGCTGGCCGAGTGCGTAATATGGATGGGGCGCAACAACAAGCCACACAATTTCGATGGCCTCCTGGCCGCCTGGTTGGACAAACTGGACACCGAGGAACTCAACCGTCGGTTCTACGGCGAACTCTTCGACTGGTTCAAGAGGGCGGCTGAGGATGCAAAATTCCCCTCGACCGTGCCTGCGGAGCAACAGGTAATCCGTTTGATTACTCGTATCCTGTTCGTCTGGTTTATTAAGGAAAAGGGATTGGTACGGGAGGAATGGTTCGTACAAGCCGAAGTGGAACAGTTGCTGAGCAAATTCGGCGGTTCCGACTACTACCGCGCAGTCTTGCAGAATCTCTTCTTCGCAACTCTCAACACCGAGATCGGCGCGCGTGCTTTCAGTACCCGGAGGGAGCCTAACCACAGGGTCTTTTCACGTTATCGCTACAAATCGCTCATCGACGATGTAAAGCGTTTCGAGAGCCTGATGAAGCAGACGCCGTTCATCAACGGCGGTCTGTTCGACTGCCTCGATGACGAAGAGTCGAGAAGCGCCGGAGGCAAACGCATCGACATGTTCAGCGACCCGGACCCAAGCGAGGGTGCCCGGGCCGCACAGGCGCGTCGTGACGCCTGGCGGGAATTGAACGTCCCTGACGCACTGTTCTTCGATGATGAATATGGACTGTTTCCTCTGCTCAACCACTACAAATTCACGGTCGAGGAGAACACGCCCATAGAGCAAGAAGTCGCACTGGACCCGGAACTGCTAGGCAAGGTCTTTGAGAACCTGTTGGCGGCCTACAACCCGGAGACGCGCGAAACGGCACGCAAGCAAACCGGCTCTTACTACACGCCCCGTGCCGTTGTGGACTACATGGTGGACGAGGCACTTGTGGCGACGCTCACACAAAAGGTGCAACCAACGGTGAGCGGCGCGAAATTCCGGCAAGACCGTTTTCGGTATTTGCTGGACTATGAAGACGCATTCGACGACGCCCATCAACTCTTTGAGGAAGCCGAAGAGGAGGGCATTGTGCAGGCCATCGCCGAAATCAAAGTGCTGGATCCGGCGGTCGGTTCCGGTGCGTTTCCGATGGGCATACTGCACAAACTGACCCTGGCTTTGCAGCGGCTCGATCCCGGCAACAACCGCTGGGAAGCACTTCAGAAGGAACGCGCCAGGGAAAAGGCTAACGTGGCGTTTGAGACCAGAAACCAGCAAGAACGCGATGCCGAATTGATGGAGATCAGTGAAACCTTCCAGCGGTATTCGGGCGACTTCGGGCGCAAGCTCTACCTCATCCAGAACAGCATCTTCGGCGTGGACATTCAGCCCGTGGCTTGTCAAATCGCCAAACTTCGCTTCTTCATCTCCCTGGCTATTGAGCAGGAAGCAGACAAGACAGCCGACAACTTTGGCATCAAACCCCTGCCGAATCTGGAGACACGCTTTGTCGCAGCGAACACGCTCGTCGGTTTGCAGCTATCCGAAGTCAGTTCTCTACTCCAAGACGACGCTGTACAGCAAAATCGAAAGGAAATTGACGCCATTCGCCGCAAGTATTTTCTGGCGAATAACCGACCGCAAAAAATCCAGTACATCCGCCAGGAAAAAAACTGTCTAGAACAGTTGGAACAGGCCTTGGAAGACCAGCGAGCAGAATGGGAGGAGAGTCAGCAACGAGAAATTGAACGAAAAATTGCACAATTTCCCAACCCAGAACACCGTAAACAGTTGCGGGAAGATGAACAGAGAAAGTACAAGGCGCGTAAGGAAAAATTCGATTCCAGCTTTGAAGATGCTCGAAAAATTACCCGCTGGAGGCCCTATGATCAGAATGCAAAGGCGGATTGGTTTGACACCAAATATATGTTCGGCATCGAAGATGGTTTCGATGTCGTTATTGGCAATCCGCCATACATTCAATTACAAAAGAACGGGGGGCAGTTGGGAAAGTTATACAATAATGCCGGCTTCGAGACGTTTGCCCGCACCGGGGATATTTACCAGCTTTTCTACGAAAAGGGTTGTCAACTGCTCAAACCTACCCAGGGCTTGTTGGCCTATATCACCTCCAACAGTTGGTTGAAGGCCGAATACGGCAAGGCCCTTCGTCGGTACTTCTATGAGCGCCACACGCCCCTTCGCCTGCTGGAGATGGGTAAGGATGTTTTTGAAAATACTATCGTTGACACCAGCGTTCTCCTGTTACGCGAGGGCAAAGGGATTGGCGAAGAAGCCTGCCGCGCAGTAGACATGGACAGGTTGCCTACCAAAGACTTTCCGCCCGACGAAAGGTTGTGGGGTCAAACTCGCCTGGACGGCGAGAAGCCGTGGAGCATCCTGTCACGCACCGAACAAAGCGTTATGGACAAGATGCAGGCAAGAGGAACACCCTTGAAAGATTGGGATATAGCAATTTACCGAGGAGTTCTTACTGGTTGCAATGACGCCTTTGTCATTGATAACGACACTAAGAACGCGCTGGTCGCTGAAGATCCGAGCTCCGAGGACCTTATCAAGCCTGTGCTCCGCGGACGGGATATAAAACGCTATCGGGCGGAGTGGGCGAGTCTCTGGCTGATAGCAACTTTCCCTGCTCTGACACTCAACATTGATGACTATCCAGCTGTGAAAAAGCATCTGCTATCTTTTGGCAAAGCACGATTAGAACAGTCGGGTAGAACCCTTCCGAACGGCACGAAATCCAGGAAGAATACTGTACACGCTTGGTACGAATTACAGGATACTTGCGCTTACCACGCAGAGTTCGGCAAAGAAAAGCTGATCTGGATGGATCTCACGGAACGAGGCCGATTTGCCTTTGATATGGATTGCCGATTTTGCGTAAACACAGCATTTATAATGTCAGGTCCATCAATAAAATACCTATGCGCCATACTTAACTCAAACTTGGTGACTTGGTTTATGAGGAACACGGCCCTGAATTCTGGAATGGGAGTTACTCGATGGATTAATGCTTCCGTAGAACCAATTCCAAGCCCCCAACTTACTGCCGCTGAGCAATTTCCGTTTATCCTTTTGATGGACCGAATCCTGTCAGCCAAGACTGTAGGGCCTGATACTGAGACCGGCAAACTAGAAGCAGAGATAGACAGGATGGTCTATGAACTCTACGGCCTCACTAAGAAAGAAATCGCCGCGATAGAGAGCAAATCATAAGTAAATCAACTTCTGAAACGCTACCGTGCGGGATTTTGTGCGTCGTCACGTTGCTAGCCAGAAGAAGAGGATAAAGTCCGCTCCTCTACCGCTGAGATCTCCGCCTCCGTTAGTCCGTACAATTCGTGAACCCTAGAATCAATCTCCGCTTCAGTGGCGGCTACGTCAGCATCTGGATCGGCCAATTTCGCTTCCAATATGCGGTCGACCAAGCAGATGAAAGTGTTTTGCTCTGGGGCGGAAATTCTGGGTATCGGCAGGTGTTCAACAGCGAATTTCTTCCATTGCAAAAGCCCCATTCCCGTCGTCAATGCGTTGTTTTTCATCAACCACGTGATAGGGGCGCTGTTTAGAATCGCGCAAAAGTATTTCAGTGATTCACCTGTCACAAAAAACCCTTTGTCGTTGCAATATATCTGCACCTCGGAGTAGGCAAATCTGCCGTTATTCGACATGTCCATCCAGAACAGCTTTTGCTTGGAAAATTCCTCATGGTAAGCGCAATTACGGAGATTATACGGTGTCCTGCCTTTGTCTTGCCGATTTTCCAGTTGGGGATAGAACCCGTCCAAATGGTTTTTGATGGCTGGGTATTCTTCAATATCGATAGCGGGAACATTGCCGTATCCGTTGTGCGCGTCAATTAACCATAGACCTGCCCAATGGACTCGATAGCGCTGAATGTCTCTGCCACGAAGCAGCCGTTTGATGATTTCTGCTGAGCGAGCATCTTCGGTTATCAATGCTTCTTTAGTGTCGTTATCAATGATAAACGCTGCGTTATAGCCCGTTTTAATTCCGTAGTTAATTGCTTTACAATGTTCGAGCAGTCATATACTCCAAGTTGCAAGACGCCCAAATCTTCACGAAGGAGTATCTGTTGAATTCCTCGGCCACGATTGAGCACGGCATTCATACGGAAGTGCTTTTCTCCGCGTTGGCGACAAATACCGGAATTGCTTACAAAAAAGGGTGGTCCAGATTCATTGAATACTGCGATGAAATCGAAAATGCCGAGCCGCTATCTGCCTCGCCGGACGCTGTCGCGAGATTTCTCGTCCATTTGGCAACAAAGCCCAGCACGCGAAGTGGGACAGTATTGTCAATGGGCACAGTTACGCTCTACAAGAGCGCCATTAATAGGAAGTTTACCGAAGCAGGGAAGGCGTCGCCAACAAACCACCCGATGGTTCGCGCCACTCTCAAGGGTTTAGCTCGGCTTAAGGGTACGGCATGTTGGCGAGTAGAAGCGTTGAGAGAATATCACATACAGGCGATGCTCTCGCACTGCCCTGATACAACAATTGGGCGGCGCGACGCTGCGATAATTGCAGTTGGATTTGCTGGCGCTCTCCGCCGTTCGGAGATTTGCGACTTGATCGTCGACGATGTCGAGTTCCTTGAGACCGAAAACGGGTCGAATCGTCACATGTTCCTCACTATCCGCCGGTCTAAAACGGATCAACAGGGGAGGGGGCAAAGAATCGCAATTTTGGACGGTAGCGTTATCCGGCCTATCCATCGGCTGCAGATGTGGCTTCGAGCATCTCGAATCACATCAGGCCCTTTGTTTCAATCAATGAAACGCGGCGGCCATGTGCAAGGGAGACCGCTACACCACTCTGACATACCGCGGATTGTCAAGCATTATGCCTCAAGGATTGGACTAAATCCAAAGGAAGTAGCTGGACATTCCTTGCGGGCGGGATTTGTCACCAGCGCTGCAGTGCATCATGCCCGACTGGACAAAATCATGGCCGTTACTCGACATACAAATCCGGCTACTGTCATGCAATATATCCGGGACGCCGATTCGTTCTCTGATCATGCCGGCGAACATTTCCTATAGAGAAAATGCTAAACGGTACGCGAATTGATATCACAAGTAAAAACGAAACAACAAGATGCTGAAGCACGCGTGCGACGGTATAATTGACTGTAGATTCCACTCATTTATTACGGAGATCAGATCGCTTTTTTCTACTGGAAATGCCAAGACGTGCGTGATGCCGGTTGCAGTACGAATTAACAGTAGAACAATGGGTTAGTTCTGAAAGGAACGGAGCTTTTCGCCCAACAGTTGTCGCAAATAGAAGGGACGTTTTGGATATGCCGAAAGAGTATGATGTTGCCGTTTCTTTCGCAGGCGAAGATCGTCAGTACGCCGAGGACTTGGCAAAGCGACTCAAACGAGGCGGCTATAGGGTCTTCTACGATGAGTTCGAACAGGCGCAGCTTTGAGGCAAGAATCTATATGATCACTTTTCGTCGATTTACAAGGATAGGGCGCGTTATTGTGTCATGTTTCTTTCTCGGGATTATGCGCGCAAAGTATGGACGAATCACGAACGCCAAAACGCTCAAGCAAGGGCATTACAGGAGAGCCAGGAGTATATCCTTCCAGTCCGTATTGATGATACAGAGATTCCTGGGATGTTGAAGACGATTGGTTATCTCGATTTGCATTCGACTTCGATTGATGGAGTCTATGATGCGTTGGTGAAGAAGCTGTCCGAAGTGAAATCGGACACAAATTCAAACGCTGTTTCGATCCCTTCCAGCATCCGGAGCGATCCGGGCGAATTCACACTTTTCCTTTCGGAAGATGAAAAATTGCATTTTGTTCCAGTAAGAAACGCGCAGTGGGGTTCGAAAGAGATTCAGCTAGAACTTATCCCCGAGTCATCCGAGCAATCGGCGTTTCTCGGTGCAATACGTAAAGGCCTGGACAATCCATTCACGCAGGTCGATAAATTCGCTTTTGCGTTTAAAGAAGGGGCCGCTTGGGTAAGGACAAAGGAAATCGTTCAAACTACATCGGGCTCCCAGACTGTTTGGAAGGTAGTTCTGACGGAAGAGGATAAAGAATCGGGTTTTGACCTACTTGACAATCCAGCCTACGGGGATATTTCCCCAGATGATATAGCCGAAATGCGCGTCAGAAGAATCCTACTAAATGAAAGATCGTTTCAGGAGCAGAAAGGTCTTGCGGCCCTCCGCGATGATGGCTATCTGGAATCTCTTATCAGTCACGAAAGTCCAACTCGTGAGCATCGACTACGAATACATGGGTCACCTATTCCCGCAATATTCCGGTCATATGGAAAAGAACCAGAAAGGTTCGGGACGTTCGCACGGCTAATTTCGGTCATGTATTTGAAACTCTCGAACACGGTGGAAGATATATTGAAGCTATACTTGGACGTATTGGATTCGAGTCGAATGCGCGTTGAATTCAAAGGGCGACGTCGCCGTGTATACGATAACGTCGAGCCTCCCATTCTTGAAGTGAAGGGGATCTGTCCACTCCGAGAGTGATCTATGAGATAGGATTCCGCCATACTTACAGCACTCTTTCATCAACTATGGTCATTGCTTGGCCCAGGAATGTAGGAAATCAACGCGCCGCCTGAACACGCCCCGCATCGTTACAAGCTGCTCGGATCGAGTCACCGTTAAGGTTATATGCGGTCATACATCTCGCGGATTTTCACATTACACAGGCGAGAAACTATCAGGTGGCATACGATTTTGATCTCGGCCTATTGATCAACTTCGGGGCAGAAAGTCTGGAATACAGACGGATATTCAACAGGAATCGGAATCCTGCAAATCCACAAATCCAGTAAATCCTGATCCTGACAATTTCAATCCAACGCCAGGTACGACCCGCGACTTTCCACGGAGGCTTGGAAAATTGAAAATCAGACCCGACCTCGTTCCCGTGTCCGAGAGGGACAACCTGGAGGTCATCCAGCTTACGGATGAATCGATTCCCTCGTCCCATATTTACATGGAAGCGCAGATCTTCACGTCCGACTCGCAGCGGCTGGTGCTCCATCGTTCCGCGCACCCCCATGGCTCCGACCCCGGGGACCCTGAACACAGGTACCTGATCTGCGACCTGGAAGATCACTGCCGTCTGGCCCCTATTACAACGGAATTGGGGACGACCGCGCCCTCCATCTCACCCGACGGCGACTGGCTCTACTACTTCGTCGATGAAACCGACCCCGTGCATCCGGGGTCGCTCACGCTCAAACGGGTGAGACCGGACGGGTCGGACGGCGAGGCAATCTATGTCCTGGATCACGCCGTCCCGGGCACGGATTTCCGGCTCAGTCGTCCGTATCCGCTCTCGACCATTTCATCCGACGGCAGGCGAATTGCCATTTCAGGATTCCTGGGCGACGGCCAGACCGAACGCGCGCCGTGGGGTCTGCTTGTCTTCGAGATCGACGAGCCATCCGTACGGTTGGTCTTTCACGGCCCGACGTGGTGCAATATCCACCCGCAGTACACGCGGCAGACCGGGCCGGATGCCTCGCACGACATCATGATTCAGGAGAACCATGGAAACGTCACGTCCCCCGATGGCAGGCTGGAGAAGCTCGTGAGCGGACGCGGCGCCGATATCCACCTCATCCGGGACGATGGAACACGGCTCCGGGACTTTCCGTGGGGCCGGGACGGAAACGAATTCTGCCAGGGGCACCAATGCTGGCAGGGACAGTCCGATATTGCGATCACGAGCACGTCGACGCGTGAACCGGACGAAAGGCAGCTCATTTCAGGCCGCGCGGCGGCGCACGCCGGCCACCACGGGAACCGTACGCCTGACGGATGGCGAAACGACCTGTCCCGTTCCGTCGATGGGCCGGATTTCTGCCATTTCGCCACGGACGTCGCCGGTGGCCGCCTGATTACGGATGCGGGTCCCAGGGACGGGGGCGGCGCGGTCTGGCTGTTCGATCTACCCGCCGAGGAGCGTTGCGCGCTGTCGAGTGCAAGGAAGGTCGCGAGTCCCGGGTCGTCCTGGCGAAAGGATACCCACATCCACCCGTTCCTGTCGCCGGACGGACGTTCCGGCTTCTTCAATTCCGACGAAAGCGGCGCACTCCAGGCGTATATGGTGCGCGGCTGGTCTTGAGCGTTACCGATGAAAGCCGTATTGCTCAAAGAGCCGGAGCAACTCGAGGTCATCGAACTCCCCGACGAATCGCCGGGACCCGGTGAGGTGTCCCTTCGAATCGAAGCGTGTTCGATCTGCGGGTCCGATCTGGAAGGCTTTCACGGACGGCACCCTAAAATGTCTTTTCCACGGGTTATGGGTCACGAGGTCGCCAGCGTCGTTCAGGACGTGGGTGAGGGCGTCCACTCATTCAAGGTCGGGGACCGCGTCGCGGGAACCGGGCAGAAGGCGTGCCGAGACTGCGATCGGTGCCGATCGTGCCAGCTCTCCCGGTGTCTCCGTCCACGCGGACCCGGTTTCACGGCGCACGGAGCCTACGCGGAACGCATGGTCGTCGTTCCACGGCATCTGACCCCGATTCCGGATAGCCTGACTTTCGAGGAAGCGGCGGTTGCGCAGCCGGTTTGCGTCGCCAATCACGCGGTGTCGGGTCGAGCCGGCGTGAAAGCAGGGGAGACGGTCCTCGTCCAGGGCTGTGGTCCCATTGGGCTGGCCGCGATGATGCTGTCCAAGCTGAAGGGTGCGCGCGTGATCTCCACCGATATCGTGGACTACCGGGTTCGGCGGGCGCGGGAACTCGGCGCGGACCTGGCGCTGAACGTACGCAGGGAGACATTGCTGACGCCAAGCCTCGACCTGACCGACGGCTGCGGCGTAGACAAGGTCATCGAATGTGTCGGGGGCGACCAGGACGACACGTTGTCCCAGGCGGTCGAAGCCGTTAAGCCAGGTGGGCTGGTGACCGTGGTGGGGTCGTTCGTGAACAACAGGGCGACGCTTCCGGTGATCGACTTCAAGTTCGGCGAGAAGTCGGTGATCGGGTCGCAGGGCATGCCGGAGGGGTACGGTCCGATCTTTGAACTGATGGTTGGGGGTCGATTGGACGTAAAGCCCCTGATCACCCACCGGATGTCACTCGAAGGTGCGCCCCGTGCGCTTGATTTGATGGATCGGAAAGCTGAAGAGGTGATGAAGGTAGTACTCTTCCCAAACGGATGATCCGATTGCCCGGGTAATGAATCCGGGCTGCGTCGGCCCCTCTCCAGGCACAACGGGTCTCCGGGACGGGCAGCCAAAGTTCCAGATGAAAGCCTGATCGAACGTACGTTACCATTCGGTACATCCGTTCGCTTGTCGCACGAACCACCGAACTGGCAGATACTCTATGAAACGGGGCAGGGTGATGAGAGTGTTGGGCGACGAGCATCGAAACCGGTGTGGCACCTTTTCACGTTATCCAGGAGATTCACCATGTCGCTGGAGATCTATCAGTACACCAAATGCGGTACCTGTCGCAAGGCGATCAAATTCCTGGACGACCTGGGCGTCGATTACAAGTCTCGCGAGATTACCGAAACCCCGCCCTCCGAGCCGGAATTACGGGCGATGCTCAAACACTATAACGGCGACATCAGGAAGCTTTTCAACACGACGGGCCAGTTGTACCGAAAGTTGAAGATGAAGGACCGGCTGGACACAATGACCACCGAGGAAGCCATCGGCCTCCTGACGCAGAACGGGATGCTGGTCAAGCGACCCTTTTTGCTGACGCAGGAAACGGGACTCGTTGGATTCAAGGAAGATGCCTGGCGCAGCGCCCTGGAGTAACGCGCAACCGGAGGGTGCTGAGGCATTCGCCTTCAGGCATCATGCGAGATTTTTCCCAAGCTTTTGTTAGGGGCACGTTATGAAGAAAGCGTTGATGGTGTATGGAGGTTGGCAGGGGCACGAGCCCGGACAGTGCGTGGATATCTTCGCGCCGATCCTTGCCGATGAGGGTTTTGACGTGACGCTCTCGGATACGATGGACGTGTATCTGGACGCGGAAAAGATGGCGGAATTGAGTCTTGTCGTACCGATCTGGACGATGGGCGCAATTGAACAGGAGCAGGCGAAGGGGCTGCTGGCAGCCATCAGGGGTGGCGTCGGCATTGCCGGGTGGCACGGAGGAATGGCGGATGCCTTCCGGGAAAATACGGAATATCAATTTATGGTCGGCGGCCAGTGGGTGGCGCATCCCGGCGGCGTTATCGACTACGAAGTGATCGTCGTGGATCCTGAAGATCCGATTACCCGCGGGATTAAGGATTTCAAGATGCATTCGGAGCAATATTACATGCACGTGGATCCATCCAACCGCGTGTTGGCGACCACCACGTTCCAGACCACGGTGGCACCGTGGGTGAACGGGTGCGTGATGCCCGTTGTCTGGAATCGAATGTGGGGCGAGGGAAGGGTGTTCTACTCGTCGCTGGGGCACGTGGCCAGGGATTTCGTCGTGCCGGAGGCGCGCGAGATTCAACGGCGGGGGATGGTATGGGCGAGCCGGTAACCGGGACTGAATTCCCGCGAGGGCGCGCGAGGGGCTTGACAACGGCGCGCAGGTATTGTATTTTCAAATCATAAAGCGAGGCGGCGTGGCCAAGTGGTAAGGCAAGGGCCTGCAAAGCCCCGATTCGGCGGTTCGAATCCGCCCGCCGCCTCCATTTGAAGGGTGGTTACACGACTGTCTTTTAAAGATTAGTCGTTGTTTTTTTGGAAGTAGGATGAACGGATTATCCCGCTTGACAATGTGCGGACCGTTAGCTATTTTCGAACCCGGTGCCGGAGTGATGGAATTGGTAGACATAGGGGACTTAAAATCCCCCGGGCCGATACGCCCGTGCCGGTTCGAGTCCGGCCTCCGGCACTCACACGATACCGAATCCAAGAGGGCTGTCCTATGAAAATCGGAAACAAACAACTGATTATTGTGGGGGATAGGGTCCTGGTTAAACAGGAGGAACTCCAGGAACGTACAGAGGTGGGCCTGTATCTGCCGCAGACGGTTGTCGAAAAGGAGGAGGTTCACGGCGGGCGTATTATGCTGACGGGTCCGGGGATGCCGCTGCCGCAGCCTCACGACGTCGACGATGTACCATGGCGGAACGTGCCCGACGAACCCAAGTACCTTCCGATGCAAGCTCGGGTTGGCGACTACGCCTTATTCCTGAAAAAGATGGCAATGGAAATCAAGTTCGAGGGTGAGAAGTACCTGATTATTCCGCACAACTCCATACTGGCGCTGGTTAGGGAAGACGGGGAAGACGGGGAAGACGGGGAAGGCCTGGAGGGGTTAGAGGACGTGGATGAATTCGAAACCTGACGAGCCCGTCCGGAGGCCCGCGCATGCGCGCTTTCGCGCCGGTTCGATACCCGAACCGGCGCTTCTTTTCTATGTGGGAGCCTGGTCGGATCCTCCTGCAACCGTGGGCAGGTTCGTAAGCGGACTTGCCGGCTTGACTGTGGGCGTGAATTTCAGCGCATCCGGAATGACGACCCCGGCCGAGACGATCATCTGCAACGCTTCTTCAACCGTGAGTGAAACGTTCCGCACCTTTTCCGGCGGGAACACGACCGTCCAGCCGGTGGCGGGATTCGGTGAGGTCGGAATAAACACGCAACAACCAATCTGGCCGTCCTCGCCCATCGGAATGTCTCCGGTCGCGAAACCCAGAATCCATAGCCCGTCGGTAGGATATTCGGCGAGTACAACCCGGTTGAAGCCCCTGCCTGCGTTCGGTGAAACGACCGATTCCATGAACTGTTTTATCGGGCCGTAGATGCTGCCGATCACCGGAAGACGTTTCAGCAGGTCGTCTCCTTTGCCGATAAGGCGTTTGCCAAATACGTTGCCGGCCAGTAGACCGGCCAGCCAGATCAGGATAAGCGTCAGGGTCAGGCCCAGCCCGAAGACATCGTCTTTTGTCTGGAAAATGCGTTTCACCAGCGGCTGAGCCAGCCCATCGAGCCACTGTAAGACGATCTGCAGAACGATAAAGGTAACCGCTACCGGTATCAGGAGCGCAATCCCGGCAATCATGGTGCCCCGAAAACTCATCCGCGCGCGTTTACCTAAACTCGAAAAGCGATCTTGCTGGCCCATCGATCCTCTGCTCCGGAGGCGCTGCAACGTTCGACTGGATGTTTACGGTTCCGAATTATACCATCTTCTCGAATGAAAAGCAAGGTTCAGGGCGTCGAATCCACCTGTTTGAAAGTCCGGGCCATGAGGTCGACCTGCCGAAGATAGGGTTCTTTGCGCTTATTGGGTGAATAGACCCCGCAGTCGATGTAGAAAAACCGATTTGTTTCCACATCCACGAACGCGTAACTCTTGAATGGGCCCCCGGCCCATTTTTCTTTGTTTTCCCAAAGGCCTTGCAATACAAAGGCCAGGTTCCCGGCGAACTCAGCCTGGCCAATTTCCAGGTGATCCTGTACGATCCGGTCGCGATCGAAAAACCTCTGAGTGATCGTGTCGCGTTTTCGGATGCACCATTCCTCTGAGAGTTCGTCGGGGGAAGTACCGTCCTCCCAGTAGACAAACAACCAACGGCTGGGTTCCTCCTTGGTCAACACGACAAATCCGCTGTCGGGATAGGCCTCCAGGATGCGGTATCCGAAGGCGACGCGCACCTGCCAACCGAATTCGCGCCCAAGGCGTTCCGTGACGTCCTTCCGTTCGCCATAGCGATAGATCAACCTGCCAATCCGCTTGTTGCGCGCGTCTTCGATCCTTCTGTAGAGCCGGTCCGCTTCCATCCGAAGGTTTTCCACGAGGCCCGTGCCATCGTTGCCCGACACTGTGATGAGGAGTTGCTCCTTTGCCCAGACGTCCTCTTTCCAGAATACGGCCGACCGGTTCCGCCTCACGGCGTTTTGTGCATCGGGCCCCAGGATGCTTCTCAGGAAGCTCGCGGTGGGATGGGGCCCGTCCAGTTCGGCGACAATCAGGATGTTTTTGCGTCTCTTGTTCTCGTAACTTTCGAAATCGGCCACATTGCCGAACCGCAGCGAGAAAATCTTCTCTTCCTGGGGTGTATGGAGAACCCTCTCGAATACCTCTTTCAAGTGCGGTTCCAGGTCCTCCCGGTCGGCCGGATCTATCAGGACCAGCATCTCCTGTGCAGGTCCGACGGATTCGGGCAGCCGGGGGCCGCATCCCGCCAGCATCACCACAAATAGCACGGCCCCGAATCTACAGTATTGTTTTCGGATTTTCGCCATTGTGTTTTGGGAGTCGGTTTAAAGGGAAGTGAAATTGCCGGCGGACATGCGTCGCTGCCGGCAATTGGTTTTTGGCGATACGCATCAAAACAGGACGCGCCCGCCGATCGGAGGAAACAACGATGGAGCGTGCCGCGCGTGTCCGTCGTTCGAGGTTCCGCATAACCACGAAAACCAGGAAAGAGCGAGGATGAGTTCCACCAGAACGCCCATACCCTGGGTGACGTCCGTACCCGGGGTCGGCGTGCCGATTTTAACCGGAGCCGGCGCCGCGGCGGGAGCGCCTTTGAAATGAAATTTACGCGACGAAGCCCGTGTGAAAAATAACGATTAAATCGGACATCGGAAAGGGAAAAAACGGCGCTTGGCTTAATTGGCGGCAGACTATCGTGTAACCTATGAAAAGGGGTCGGCGTCAGCCCGACTCGAGATGTCGAGAACGCGGCGGGTGGGCCTGTGTGCGCCGAGGAACACGCCGCAAGGTGTTATTTGGACGTACCCAGTTCCAATTGTAAGGACCAGCTGTTCGAAAGACCGCCCTGAGTGGTTTTTATCGAGTTTCGCGCGGAAATGCGGATGTGCGATCCGCCGAAGGTGAGCCGGAAGCCGGCCGTACGGCCTCTGCCCGACAGGAGTTGCAGGCGGCTGCCTCCCCACACGTCGGGCTCGAACGTATAGATGCGGGCGTCGAAGTGGGTGACGTTGAATAGAGCCAGCCAGACATCGGCCCGAAGGCGCGTCTTTCGCTCGACCCGGAGGTCGATACCCCCGGCGCTGCCGCTGCTCTTTCGGATCGGGGAGCGGGCGCCTGCGCCTTCCAGCCAGAGAATGAGGCGTGCGGCGGACCGTGGAATGGTGATGCGAAGACGGGCGCGTTTCTGTAGACTCCGGCCTGTGGCGCCCGATGTCTTGAAGGTCTGTTGCCGCGTGCCCATTGTGAGACGTATTATGGCGAATTTCAGGCGATGTCTCAATTTGAATGAGAAACGTTCTCCCCGCGCGGGTAGCCTGAACTTGCCCTCGGGCGCAACGCGGCCGTGTCGGTCCAGCGTGGCTTCCACCCGTGTTCGCCTGCCGGGCCGCCAGGCGGCGCCGGTGAAAAGACCCCACTCGTTTCTACCGCTGTACGCGGAGAACGGGCCGCCACGCAGACTTGAAAATTCGGCCGGGTACCGGCGGGCAAGCATTACCAATTTCAGGCGATCCGGACCCATGCGTGCACCCGCCAGCCACGCGACGGCGTTTAATCCCGAAGCGGCGATTTCGCCGAAGATATTCAGGCGGCGCGCGCGTACGTTCCAATCCATACCGGCTGAATGCTGGCGTCGAACGTGCTGAAGGGCGGGCGAGAATGTGGTTCGGACCAGGCTGGCGCCGACGCGGCCAACCTGAAGTTCGACGCGGGATCGAAGGGCGGCCACGTCCTCCCGCAATTTGCCTCTGCGTTCTCGCTGGGTCTGGGTGACATGCAGGTCGGCGGTACGGATTTCGGCGACGCCCGCGCTGTCGATGGCGGCATCCCATCGGTTGCGGGCAAACATGGTCGTCCACGTAACGCGGCCTGACCGTCCTTCAGCAAAGACGCCGCGGAGGGCGCCGTATTCGACCGCGGAGCGATAGCCCACGCTTCGGACGTTGGCCGGCCTCGCCCACTCGAGGCCGGTCGCGGAGCGGTTGTGCCTGCTGAAGAGGAGGCCCTGTCCGTATCCGGGTCGGAAGTCGCCCACCAGCAGGCGCTGAAAGCCCGGAACGGCGGAGAAACGCACGTATCCGCTGAGGAAGTCAACCAGCCGTGTTTCCAAGGGGTCGCGTTCCGTGAGGAAAACGCCATCCGCGCGCCGTGTCGCGATCTCGGTCCGCTGGTAGAGCCTCAGGTCTGGCCAGGCGGTAGAATGCGCCGAGGGGCGTGTGATCCGGAGCGACGTCCGGATACGAGGGCCCTGTGGGGAAGACAGTGACAGATAGGGCCGAACAGCGGCGAGGATCTCGGATGTAACGCCGGGCACCCTGAGAAGTTCGTTGACGTGCCGAAAGGGCCCGAATTGTCTTCGATGGGCGATGATCCGGCGCACCACTTCCGGCGGGAGCCAGGGCAGGATCTGCAGGTCCTCCGATTCTGCCTTGTTGACGTTGATGACCTGTCCTTCAAGATCCCGCAAGACAGCCAGGTACGATTCCGTGGTTTCAGGGTTTACCGAATCCTGCGCGCGGGAAGCGACGTCAGACAGCATGTAAGAGAGCAGTACGATGAACGCCAGTTTCGGTCCGCGCCGGGCGGATTGAAAGAAATCGTATCTCACGGACTGTCTCCCTGTACATTCCTGTTGCATACAAAGGATTGGGAACAAGTGATTTGTCTTCAGTTGACCATGCGTCTGGTCGTCACTTGCTGAATCCAATGCAATAGAAATGCCAGGGGGAAGCCGGAAGTGGCGTGCGGAGGAATTTTTCGGGAGGAGGCAATCAGGGTTCGGACGTGGACTCGTCCGTGCGAGCGTTCGAGAGGAGCTGAAGCTTTCCGTTTTGGATGGTCAGCATGTACATCCAGGCATTTTCACGATTGCCTTTGCTGAAGGATATTCTACCGGTAGCGCCGGGTATGGCGCCCAGATTTTCAAGAGCGTTCTGAAGCCGCTGCCGAGAGGTACCGCCCCTGTCGATAGCGGTCAAAACCGCCGTCATTGCGTCGTATCCCAGGGCAGCCGCAATGCCCTGGTCTCGATTGAACCGTTCCCTGAAGGCGCCCAGGAACTCGTGTACGGAGACCATATTGCTACGTGTGGTGTACTTGGCGACTAAGACCGCGCCGTCCGTATAGGAATCTCTCGCGACCGCATGGTGGTTCCAGCCGTCGCTGCCCAGCAACTGCGCGTGGATGCGGTAGAAGGCGATCTGAGGCGCGATCAGTAGCACCTCGTCCTTTCCCCCCGCGATAAGCAGGCCGTCCAATGTACGCACCGGCTCCGCCTGCACCGTGTCGGGATCGACGCTAACCGGGGGCGGTGGCGCCAGACGAATGGTCCCGAGGAGCAGGGAGTCCATTTCATCCGCCAGGATTGCGGGCGGATGCAGCGCCAGTCCGGCGTCCCGGATGCGTATCAACTGGCCCCGGTAGTCGGTTGTACCGGGTCCGTACCATGTCTGAACAATCACCTCCGAACCCAGTTCTTCCGCACGGGCGGTGAACTCGTTCGCGATTCGATCTCCGTAGGAATCCAGCGATGCCAGTGAAGCCAGCGTGCGCAGCCCCAATTCCCCAGCTGCGTAGTCGGCAATTCGGCGACCCTGTGCGCCGGGCGTGGCATTGATCTGGAATACGTAGGGACTCAGGGAGGCAAGACCATCTTCCGAGGCCGTGGGCGCGATCAGCGGGACCTTATGGGGGCCCGCCAGCGAGGCAACAGGAAGGGTCTCGGCGCTCGTCAGGGCGCCGATAATGGCAATCACATCGTGTTCTTCGATGAGACTCTGTGCGGCTTTGACCGCGCGTACCGGACTGCCTCCCGTGTCTTTGAAGACAAGAGCGACCTGCGCTCCGGATTTGAGTGGTCGGAGTTCCCTGGCAAGCAGAACTCCGTCTATCATGTCCTTGCCCGGGGGACTTCCCAATGGCGCGATCAGGCCGATTGTGTAGTGCGCATCGGCTGGCTCTTTTGTGTCGTCCGCGCGAGGCGTCGGATCGGCTTCCGCCACCGTCGGCGGGCGGAGCCGCGACTGCGGGCGTTCTATGTGCGCCAGCGCCGCGAAGATTCCGTTGGGATGCTGTTCCAGAAAACGGGCCATCGCATTTCCGGATGGCTCGGCCCCGTCGTTTTTAAGGAACCAGCGCGCCCGGCCGAAGGCGACGGCCTCTTTGATAATGGCGCTTCCGAAGTCGTTTTGAAGACGGGCGACGTCGCCATCCGTGATTTTTCCTGCTCCGGCCAGTTGGCCCAGCCGATCGGCTGCTCTGGCTTTCAGACGAAGGTCTCCCCGTCCCGTCACCACGTGAGCGTATCGGGTTGCGGCGCTGTAGACCTGGCCCTGCCGGAATCTGCAGTCGCCGATGATCAGGTCGGCTTCCGGGAGATAACGGCTATGGGGAAAGGCGTCGTAGAGTCCGGACCCTGCGTCGAGCGCCAGGTCGTACTCTTTGAGTTTGTACAGCGATTTCGCCAGCATCAGCCGGGCGGCCGAAGTGCGTTCGTGGACGGGCTCGGCCTCGGCCAATGCCTGGAAGGCCAGTTTCGCCCTGCGGTAGTGGCCGTTTGCGTAGTCGCCAAGCGCCTTTTCGAATCGGGTTTCGACTTCCCTGCGGCCGAGTTTCGGGATCGAAGATTGGGCAATTGCGAGGTGGGGGACGAAGACAAGCCAGATCAGACAGAACGCTGAAGAGATTCGGTTCACACCTGTTTCCTCGCGGAATCGACACCCTGGAATACCTGGTTTGTCAACCCCGCTGATTACGTCGACGACCGGAATCGGAACCCGCTGGCGATGGTGAGGGTGCAACGTGTCGTGTTCGCAGGATACCGCGACAGTAGAACCCGAATATACGGACAATTTACCGGATGGGTGAGGATTTTATATCCGGACGGGACCCCCGTGGGTCGTTGTGCGGCAGCGTGAGGACGAGGGAACTCACAAGGCTGATTCAGCGATCTACCGCCGCTGCCGACATCGAGTAGGCCCACTTGTGTGGCGTCCATGCTTCCTGGGTCATCGGGTGTGACGATTCCTGACCGGAGCAGGTTCGGTAAATTGTTATTGACAAAAACCCCGTGAGGATATAGAGTACGAACGAGGCGGTACACGGGCGGTCGTAGCCCGGATCAAAGCGCTGAACCAATCCTGCGAATCCAGAAGACCTGTAAAGCCTGATCCTGATAGGGTTTTCCGCCACGGATCGAAAGGAGCTAAAATGAAAACCGACCAATCATCCGCCACCCGCGCGACCGAGCCGGCAGAATCCTCCTACAGGGCGTCCGACTTCGCCGACGCAAAGCCGGAGTTGGCGGCGCCTGGGGCCACGCCCGAGCGGCTGGCTCACCTGAAGGAGCACGGATTCGTCATTATCAACGACTTCGTCGACAATCCCTGGATCCCGGTCCTCCGCGAAGCGGGCCGCCGGGTCACGGAGGCGTGCGCGTCGGCTAACGGCTATGGCAAGATCGACTGCTCCCGGGGTTACGTCCACCGGACCGGCGCGGACGAGCCGTGGGCCATTCGCGGGCTGGTTCATCCCGCCTTCAACGAACCGTGTTTCGCCGAGTTCCACAGCTCGACTGATTTTCTGGACTTCGTGCACTCATGGTGCCACGGGCTTGGCTCCAAGGAGTTTACGTTCAGCGGGTTGCTGTTGTGGTGCAATCCGCGCAAGGCTGAACACGCCCTCGGTTGGCACCGGGACGTGACGTGGTGGGGAACCGGCAAACCCTACTTCGCGCAACGCGAGATCCGGGGTGAGGGACCCGAAGCGTACACGGAGGAAGTCGAGCGGGAACGCTGGGCGGAGATTCGCGATAATAACGCCAGGTCGATCGCGGAGCGTACGGGTGTGAGCATGTTCCTGGCGCTGGTCGACGACGAGTGTCATGAACTCATACCTGGCAGCCACGATCGTTGGCGTACGCCCTTCGAGCACGATGTTCTCCTTCCCAAAGCCATGAAGGAGAAGGGAGTTCCTTACACACCCAGTTGGAACGGCGGCGATCCGTTGCCGAGCCAGGTAGCGATCCGGCTCAGGGCGGGTGAAGCCCTCATCCGGAACGGCGCAAACGTTCACACGGGTCACACCGTCCCGGATAGAGAACGGAACACGCTATCCATCGGATGGTCCAGATGGTCCGGGCCACTGACCGGTGAGCCCGCGGTGGCTGACGTGCGAAGCGCGTGGCAACTCGATCCCGAGGTGCGAGAGGTTTTGCCCTACGAATGGATGAAAACGGCGTGGGACCGATTGGCCGAAACGCAAAAGCTCGGCGATACGCTCGAAGACCGGTACGCCGCCTATGACATCCGTCGGATCAAGGCCGGGGAGGTGGTGGGCTGGCGCGGTGAGCTGGAACGCCAGGCGGCCGCGGCGGGTGAAGCCTGGAAGCCCTCCCAGCGGGCCGGGTGAGGCCCTGGCGCCATCTTCCAGACCCCGTCCAACAAACCCCCCCGAGGGCGGCTGAATCGGAACCGATCAGGAGGGTTGCGGATTCCACGCATTCGCGCCCCTGTGTGTTTCGGCGTATCCGGGCAGGCCGCGGGTATGGGGCTCGCCGGCGGCCGATTCCACACTGGATACGATTTTTTTGAACAACTGGGCTTGACAGACGTATATAAGGTACAGTTAATTCTGACAGACCAACCTAATGTCTGAGGAACGCCGTGATTCGCGCCCTCTCCATCTCATGTCTGGCCATCGGCTTCGTTCTTTCTGCCATCCATTGTCTGTGCGGGATGTCGGTACAGGCTGAGGTCTGCCACGTCCAGCCGGCCGTGGCGGACTGCTGCTGTGCCGAGAACGATGGTAGCGTGACCGATGTCCCTTCCGAATTGCCTCCGGCCCTGGCGACCGCCGGACCCCGGTTTTCGGGTCCGGATTTCCATGCCGTGTTGCAATCGGTCAGCTCCCTGAAGGTCCCCTCTCCGCGTCTCTCCCTCAGTGGTGCGCTTCATTCCGCTTCAGCCGATTCACTACCCCCGCTGTACCTGATGAAATCTGCGTTTCTGATCTGATTTCCCGCCCCATCCGCGTCTTCCGCGGTGCATTTACCATCTCCCGCTTGTAAACATCGCTTGAATTCCAATCGCTCGAGGTAGATCCTTTAGTCCTGGCTCGAGCGTGTGGTTTCGTATTTGCGTTGGCATGAATTCATGCCAGGGAGGTTATCTGTTTTGAAAGGAATCCTGAAACTCATCGGCGTATGCCTTGCGCATCTTCCCTGCGTTGCCGGAGCCGCGTCGCCGGATCTGGAGGTATTGATCGATTCGGCGCTCGCGAAAAACCTCGGTCTGAAGGTCCTTGCGCACCAGTTGGCGGCATTTGAAGCCCGGGTGCCTCAGGCCGGCGCTCTGGAAGATCCTATGCTGGGATTGGATCTGCGGAACGTGCCGACAAGCAGCCTCGATTTCGACAGTACGCCAATGTCCGGCAAGCAGTTGATGGTCAGCCAGCGGATACCTCTTCCGGGCGTGTTGCGCGCCAGGGAACGAGCCGCGGAATCTGCCGCAGGCGCCGCCAGCGAGGTCCTTGCGGACCGGACCGGAACGATCGTCAATCTGGTGAAGCAGGGATATTTTGCGTTGGCATTCCTGGACCGGGCAATCAAAGTGACGGAAAAGAACCGGACACTCCTCCAGGATATGGTACGAATTGCACAGAAGAAGTACGCAGTAGGCCGAGGACTGCAGCAGGACGTCCTGAAGGCGCAGGTGTCGCTTTCGGCGTTGCAGAATCGGCTGATCAGGCTGAATACGGAGCGCCTGCTCGCAGAGGCGCGACTCAACCGTGTGCTGAATAGGCCCATGGACACCTCCGTGAATGCGCCCGATGAGGTGATCCCAACGCCGTTTGGCATGTCGGTGGAGGACGCCCAGCGGTTGGCTCTGGCGCACCGCCCGCTGCTGAAGGAAATCGAGCAGACCATTTCCATGTGGGCGGCAACCGAACAGGTGGCGCAACGGGCGGGTTGGCCCAATCTGACGTTTCGGCTCGGATATCTGCAGCGCGCGCTCGCGGGATCAGACCCCGTAAACGGCAGCGATTTTCTGTCATTCGGTGTGAGCATGAACCTCCCGGTCTTCAACGGACGGAAACGGGATAACCAGGTTGCCGAGGCACAGGCCAATATCAGAACGGTCAGGGCGCGGAAAGAGGACATAAGCCGGAAAATCCAGTTTCGCGTGCAGGAGATCTGCCTGGAAGTCGACCGGCATTGGAAGGAGGCGGAGCTGTTCCGGACCGCAATCCTGCCCCAGGCGCAGCAGTCGCTGGAGTCCGCAATGGCCGGATATCAGGTTGACAAAGTGGACTTTATGGCGCTGTTGGACAACCAGGTGTCTCTGTTCCAGTTTGAAATCGAAACCTATCACCATGTTATCCAACGCGAGAAAAAACTGGCGGAACTGGAAGCGGTTGTTGGAAAACGCCTGTTCTAGATCGGCAACCTGATATCGCCTCGGGATCAGCAGCTATGCGCATTGAAAAGGGAAGGGTCGAGTTATGAATTGGAAAAGTATCGTTGTTGCGATTCTCGCTCTGGGTGTCGGAATTGTCCTGGGGATATGGCTGGGTGGAGAGGACGGCCCGGCATCTCACGAGACGGGACCGGCCGTGTACCGGTGTCCGATGCATCCCACGGTGGTATCGGACAGGCGCGGAAGCTGCCCGGTTTGTGGAATGGACCTGGTGATGGACCAGACGGGCCGGACGGGGCACGAGGGCGATCACGGGGAGGAGGTTGCAGAGGTTCGGATCAACCCGTCTACTGTTCAGAATATGGGGGTCAAAATCGACGTGGTGCAACGGATGCCACTGAGCCGGACCGTACGCACCGTGGGACGTGTGGATTATGACGAAACACGAATGGCCGATGTGAATACGAAAGTAACCGGTTGGGTGGAGGGACTGTTTGTCAATTTTACCGGGCAGGAAGTAAAGAAAGGACAACCGTTGCTGGAAATCTACAGTCCCGAACTTGTGGCCGCGCAGGAGGAATATCTCACGGCGCTGGATTATGTCCGGCGACTCGAGGACAGTGCGTCTGCCGAGGCCCTCGAGGGAGCCAGAGCGCTGTTGGGCGCGGCCCGGCAGCGTTTGATGTACTGGGATATCGCGGAAGCGCAGATTGTCAACCTGGAGCGGACGGGTGAGACAAAGCGGACGATGACAATCTACTCCTCCCAGGAGGGCGTGGTCGTGCATCGAGCGGTCTACAACGGAGCGTACGTCAAGGCCGGAGAGCATCTCTATCGCATCGCCGATCTTTCCCGGGTATGGGTCTATGCGGATATCTACGAGTACGAGTTGCCGTGGATCAAGAATGGGCAGGCGGCCGAGGTCATGCTTTCCTATGTGCCCGGACGGGTGTTCCAGGGGGTGGTGACCTACATCTATCCGTTCCTGGAGTCGAAGACCCGCACCGCGAGGGTACGGTTGGTATTCGACAACCCGGAACTGGAATTGAAGCCCGAGATGTTTGCCACGGTGAAAATCCTGTCTGAGGTGGCAAAGGATGCCGTAGTCGTCCCGGTGCAAGCCGTGATCCGGTCGGGGGAGCGAAGCGTGGTGATTCTGGATCTCGGGGAAGGCCGTTTCGCGCCGCGTGAGGTGACGCTGGGGGTCGAGACGGGCGACGTCTACGAGGTAACCGAGGGACTGCTGGGTGGCGAGCGGATCGTCACTTCGTCACAGTTCCTGATCGACTCGGAAAGCAATTTGAAGGCGGCGCTGGCGACCATGGGCGGAAATCACGAAGCATCTGCGCCGACGGAACATCGGCATTGAGAAAGGGATCCATAAGCGGGTTCTGACGCGGAACCCGGGTTGAAGTTTATATCTCATATGCCGAACGTTGAACTCCAAACGAAAGTTGATCGTATGATTGGTCAGATGATAGAACTCAGTCTCCGAAACCGCTTTCTAATCGTGATAGCCGCGGTTTTTGCAATCGCCTGGGGTGTTTACGGGATGTTGAACACGCCTCTGGACGCGATTCCGGATCTGTCGGACGTGCAGGTGATCGTGATGACCGATTTTCAGGGACAGGCGCCGCAGGTGGTGGAGGATCAGGTTACCTACCCCCTCACCTCCGCGATGCTGGCCGTACCCCATGCACGGGTTGTGCGGGGATACTCCTTCTTCGGGTTGTCGTTCGTTTACGTGATTTTCGAGGATGGTACGGATATTTACTGGGCCAGGAGTCGGGTTCTGGAGGCGCTCAACACCGTAATGAATCGGCTGCCGACGGGTGTCGCGCCGCGGCTGGGGCCGGACGCGACGGGGGTCGGATGGGTGTACGAATACGTTTTGGTTGACAGCACCGGACGCCGTGATCTTTCGGAACTGCGATCCATCCAGGACTGGTACCTGCGCTACGAACTCAGCAGCGTCCCGGGTGTGGCGGAGGTGGCGGCTGTGGGCGGGTACGTGAAGCAGTACCAGGTAACCGTGGATCCGAACCGGTTGCTGGCGTACAATATTCCATTGCAGAAGGTGCAGACGGCAATCCGTCGGAGCAATAACGACGTGGGCGGGCGAACCGTGGAATTCGGGGAAACGGAGTTTATGGTGCGCGGGCTGGGCTATATTCGATCGCTGGAGGATATCCGCAATATCGGGTTGGGGGTCGATGCCCGGGGTACGCCTGTCCGGGTTGGAGATATCGCCACTGTACAGCTGGGTCCGGAGTTGCGCCGGGGCCTGGCGGAGTGGAACGGTGAGGGTGAGGTTGTGGGCGGGATTGTCGTCATGCGCTACGGTGAAAACGCCCTGGACGTGATCGACCGGGTGAAAGAGAAGATCGACTCGCTCAAACCGGGCCTGCCCGAAGGCGTTTCGATAAAGGCTGCCTATGATCGGTCCGCGTTGATACGTCTCGCCATCGGCAATCTGCGAACCAAGCTGATCGAGGAAATGGCGGTGGTGGCGGTGGTCTGCGTCGTGTTCCTGTTGCATTTTCGCAGCGCATTCGTGGCGATATTCGCGCTGTCAATCGGCGTGCTGATCTCGTTCGGCATGATGTACACACAAGGGTTGAATTCCAATATCATGTCGCTCGGGGGGATCGCGGTTGCCATCGGCGCGATGGTCGACGCGTCGATCGTGATGATTGAGAACGCCCATAAACATCTTGAGCAGAACAACGGGCAGCGAGGCCATCTCGAGATCATCGCTCGCGCTTCAAAGGAGGTAGGACCTGCGCTGTTCTATTCGCTTCTGATCATAACGGTCTCGTTTCTTCCGGTGTTCACGCTTCAGGCCCAGGAGGGCCGTTTGTTCAAGCCGCTGGCCTATACAAAGACGTTCGCGATGGGCGGCGCGGCGTTGCTCGCCATCACGGTCGTTCCCGTGCTGGTGAGCTTTTTTGTAAGGGGCAGAATCCGGCCCGAGGCGCGGAACCCCATCAGCAGGTTTTTCATCTGGACCTATCGTCCGGTAATCGAATGGGTTTTGAGAAACAGGGTCGCCACGCTTGTGCTGGCGGGCGCCGTGATGTTCATTACGGTCTTCCCATTCCGGAGTATCGTGCTCGAGCGGTTTTCGGATGCGCCACGCAGCCTCGCGTATCGGGCGCTTGTAAGGCTGGACCGTCTGTTTCCGGTGGATAAGATCGGTTCCGAGTTCATGCCGCCCCTCTATGAAGGAGACCTTCTCTACATGCCCACCACCCTGCCGGGAATTTCGGTGACCAGGGCACGTGAATTGCTACAGCAGACGGACAAAATCATCAAGACGTTTCCGGAGGTCCGGGACGTATTCGGCAAGATCGGGCGGGCCGAGACCGCAACGGATCCGGCGCCGCTCGCGATGATCGAGACCACGATAACGTTGAAGCCGGAGAGCGAATGGCGCCCGGGCATGACGCCTGAAAAGTTAATCGACCGGTTGAACCGGGCGATTCAGTTCCCCGGCCTGACCAACTCGTGGACAATGCCGATCAAGACGCGAATCGATATGTTGTCAACGGGGATCAAGACGCCGGTGGGTGTCAAGATCGCGGGCGAGGATCTGGAGGTCCTGCAGCGCCTGGGTGAACAGATCGAGAGGGTGATTCGAAATCTCCCGGGTACCCTGAGCGTGTATGCCGAACGGGTTGTGGGCGGGAACTATCTGGACTTCGACATCGACCGTAAGGAGGCCGCGCGTTATGGGCTCACGGTGGGGGACGTGCAGGACGTGCTTATGTTCGCCGTCGGGGGGATGAATATAACAACAACGGTCGAGGGTTTGGAACGCTATCCGGTCAATTTGCGTTATGACAGGGAACTGCGTGACAACCTGCCGGCGCTGCGCCGGGTGCTGGTGCCGACGCCCACCGGCGCCCAGATTCCCATTCAGCAGCTTGCAGATATCCGCATCAGAAAAGGACCGCCGGGAATCAAGACCGAGAACGCGCGTCTGAATGCCTGGGTGTACGTGGATATCCAGGGCATCGACGTTGGAACCTACGTGAAACGCGCGCAACAGGCGGTGCTGGAGAAGGTGTCAATGCCGCCGGGCTATTCGGTATCCTGGAGCGGGCAATACGAGTACATGCAGAGGGCGGAAAAGCGATTGAAACTGGTCGTGCCTCTTACCCTTGGAATCATCTTCCTGCTGTTGTATCTCAACTTTGGGAACATATCGGAAAGCCTTATTGTCATGCTGTCCGTGCCCTTCGCGATGGTGGGCGGCATCTGGTTGATGTACCTGCTGGATTACGATATGAGCGTTGCCGTTGGCGTCGGATTCATCGCACTGGGCGGTCTGGCTGCGGAGACGGGCGTCGTCATGCTGGTTTACCTGGATCAGGCGTACGACCGCATACGCACGGAGCGGGGAGAGGAGATGAACGTCTCGGATCTCAGGAGAGCGGTTGTCGCCGGTGCGGTGGAACGCGTCCGGCCGAAAATGATGACCGTGCTGACGACACTTTTGGGGTTGGCGCCCATCATGTGGGGGCACGGGATCGGGTCGCAGACAATGAAGCGTATTGCGGCGCCGATGGTCGGCGGCGTCGCTTCGTCCGCGCTTCTGACGTTGATCGTGATTCCCGCGGTATACGCGTTGTGGAAGGGGCGATCGTTGAAGGATCAGAGTTGATTGTTGACGAGTGTTGTCATATATTCCGAGTTAACGGAGTAAATTTTGTGAAGCCGTCGGGCTTTCCCATTCTTCAAAGGAGTTAGATCCATGCGCAAGACCACTTCCATCCTGCTTTCCAACGTGCTCGCGTTCTGCCTTCTCGCCGTCACAGCATGTTCCACGGCGGAAACCCGCACGGCCAAAATCAACGTGCCTACTGCGCAGTGCATGATGTGCGCGAATAAGATTGACATGGCCCTGAAACAAGTGGATGGCGTGAAAAAGGTGGATGTTAATATGGATATCAAGGTTGTCAGCGTGACCTACGATGCGAAGCGTACGGACACCGCAACGATGGAACAGGCGATTGCCCAGGCGGGTTATCAGGCAAATCAGGCCCCTGCCGATAGCGTGGCCTACGCAAATTTGCCGGATTGTTGCAAAGTCCCGGCGACCCAATAGGCCTCACGGCCGACGCATACTGCATGCCTGGTCGACAATCCGATAGGGATGCGGTCCCTCGATCCCGGATTCAGAAGGTGGACACTCTCCGCAATGGGGCGCAAATGTCCCAACCGGGTGGCCGAACGGCTGCACCCTTGGATTCAACGGAGGGTGGGTACCGGCGTTGACAGTAGCCGGGGATGTTTCCGTCCAAAAAGCCACAGGGGGCGTTGATGGTTAGCAAGGAGATTCAGTCGGCGCTGGACGAGCAGGTCAACAGCGAATTTTTCGCCTGGTATACCTATCTGGCCATGTCCTCCTATTTTAAGTCGATAAATCTGAACGGATTTGCCAGGTGGATGCGCAAGCAGGCCCTGCGCGAGATGATGCACGCAATGAAAATTTGCGAATTCGTGCACGAACGGGAGTTGTCGGTCGGGTTCAAATCAATTCCTGAACCCCCTGCGGATTGGGGTTCTCCGCTGGACGCGATTTCCGAGGCATATCGGCGGGAACAGGAAGCCAGCGGACGGATCGACAATCTGGTCGATCTGGCAATGAAGAACCGTGCCCACGCGACCAACACGTTTTTGCAGTGGTTCGTCAACGAGCAGGTGGAGGAGGAGGCGCGGCTTCGCTCCATTGTGAAAAAGCTTGAACTTGTGGGTGATGATCGATACGGGCTGTTCCTGATCGATCGCGATTTACGCTGAATCCCGCTGGCGTGAGTGTCAGGTTGCGATCTGAAGTCGGCCGCTTCTGGGACGGGTACCGGGGCGGCCTTTTTTCTGTCCGGGGACTTGCACCGATGGTTTACGTCGAAGACCTCTGGAAAAAGTACCCGGGCGCGTGGGCGCTCAAGGGTGTGTCGCTAACGGTGGCGCGCGGAGGGGTTCTGGGCGTGCTGGGTGAAAACGGCAGCGGGAAGAGTACGTTGTTCCGGATTCTCGCCGGAGTCACGCGGCCCACCCGCGGACGGGCGGTGATTGGAGAGATTCCGGCAGGGCCCGCTTCAAAGCGAATGGTGTCCTATCTGCCTGAGATCGATCCGTTTTATTCCTGGATGAAGGTGGGCGAACAACTGGATTTCCTTTCGGCTTTCTATTCTACCTGGGATGCGCGGAAAGCCGGAAGCCTGCTGAAATTCATGAATCTGCCGGAAGATCGGAAGGTGGGCGCCCTCTCACGCGGCCAGCGGGCGAGGCTGAAGGTGGTGTCTGCATTTTCCTGGTCCCCGGACGTGGTGCTGATGGACGAACCCCTGGGCGGCATCGATCCTCCGTCCCGAAAGCGAATCCTTGAGGGCCTCTTCAACGATTTCCGGCGGGCAGAGCAGACGATTCTGATTTCGACCCATCTGGTATCCGAGGTCGAGCCGTTTATCGAGGATGTGGTGCTTCTGCGGGACGGAGAGATTTGTATTTCGGGCCGGGCCGTTCAGCTGCAACAGGACCACGGGAAGTCTCTCTCTGAAATTTTTGAAATGGCGGCTGATTGAAGGTTGAAGGAAGCTGCGTATGAGGATGTTTTTTGCACTGTATCTCAAGGAATTAAAAGACGCAAAGAATGTCTCCTGCTTCCTTGTGATCGGTACCCTGGTGTTGCAGGGGTGGGTCTTGCTGTCCGTTGAGACACAGATGATCGCTCTGTTTTTTTCAGCATTGCCCCTATGGGCGATCATGTTCGTCCTGCCATTCCTGCTGGCTTCTTCGTTTAACGGGGAATGGCGTGGCAATACGAACTATCTGCTCTTTGCCCTTCCCATCCGGACCGGTGTTGTAGGCCTGTGCAAATTTGCCGCAATTCTGAGTATCGGCCTCCTGCTGTTCTCGATCGCGGGTACAGGCGTATACATTGTCGTTGCACGCGCCCCCCATGAAGCTGTATCCCAGATTCTGAGCTATTTCGGCGTCACGGCCTCCACGGTATCCGGATACGCCGCGGGATTTTTCGCTTCTTATGTGTTACTGTCGCTTGGCGTTGTGACAGCCACGGAGGGCGTCAAGTACACGGCCGCGCGCCTCAGAGGTCTCGCGGCGGCCGCTTCATTTGTTTCATGTATCGTCATTTATCTGACGGCGGCGGGTTCCTTTGTGGACGCATTGCAGGGTTATCTGTCGACGGGCGAGGCGTTGATGGCGTACACGGTTCTTGCCGGCCTGGTCTTTTTGCTGATCGGACTGTTCCTGTTTGAAAAATACGTGGAGATCTAGTGTCCCGTCCCAGAAATATGTCACCATTCATCCGCCGGTTCATCCCGTCTCGCTGCGTTCCCTTCACTCGCCGACCTTGCGCAGGTCGTCTTGCTCAGGCGCCTCCGCCGGTTCATCCCGTCTCGCTGCGTTCCCGCCTCAGGCGCCTGCGAGCCGCGCGACTCGGCGGCCGAATTTCGGCAATCTGTTTCAGGGACAGAACACCAGGCCCTGTTCGCGACGGACTTCGAAGATCCGGCGCGCTGATCCATAAATGGTGTATACGAAAGGACGAACCCATGCCGGACAAGAAAGAGTCCCTTCGGAAACCGAAGCGGCCCAAGAAACGCTACCCGGACACGATGCTGGTGAAACGCGGCGAAGCCGTGTCGGCAATCGTCTGTCCCGAGGATCCTCGTTACCGGGAATTGGCTTCCGAGTTGCAGGCCCGGATTCGGGATCTCTCCGGCGCAAACGTCCCCATGATTACGGATTCGGACGCGACAACGCCTCCGGACCGGCATCTGCTTCTGCTGGGGAACGTGAATACGAACCGCGTGGTATTTCGTCTCTACGGATACAACTATACCCCTGCGGATGACGTGTATCCGGGGCGAGGGGGGTATCTCGTTCAGACCATCCACGACCCGTGGGGGAACGGCAAGAACGCCGTGGGGCTGTTCGGCAGCGACCTGGAAGGCGTCCGCGCGGCGGTCGGCCGGTTCACGGAGACGTTGGATGGTGAAAAGACGCTTTCGACCGGGCCGCTTTTCGACGTCCGTTTCGGCCCGGAAGCTTTGAGGATTCCAAAACTTGAAGACGAGCCCGACGTCGATTCGGAGATGGAGGCCGCGGAGGAGGCGCTGCGCCGGGGCGAACACACAGGCCTCTGGGGCCGGATTGGCGAACGGGGGTTGTTGTACGGGCTGACGGGAAAAGACGCCTACGCGGAGCTTTACAAACGCCTCGTTTATCGGATGTACAAACACGCGATGTCCGGCCCGGACAACTACGGCGGTATCTGGGGGTTCGACGCGGATTTCGCCCTTTACAAGGTGATACCGGGTTGGGATCTCGTGGAGGAAAGTCCGGTAATTTCGGAGGACGACCGGCTGGAGATTACCCGGATCCTGTTTGAATTCATCAACGATTGCGTGCCACACGTGGGCAATATGAAGATACCCCATGTCAGGCACAACCACACCACGTTCGCCGCGCTGGGGCTGCATTACGCGGGCACATACTATCGGAAATATTACGGGTTGCCGGAGGCGGATGCCTGGCTTGAGCTGTCCGACGAGTGTTTCCGGTTCCAGGCGAAGGCGTTCAAGCCCCACGAAGATTGCAGCGGGTACCAATGGCTGACCCACTATCATCTCGCCAGGTATTCGCTTTCCAGCGGAGATATGACGTTTTTCGAGAATGGTTGCGCACGGAAGGCCGCGGACTATTCCATTCTGACAACGGACAACCTGGGTTATGCGCTTCCATATGGAGACAATGCGTCGCCGTTCGGCTGGTGGAGCGAATTGCCCTATCTGAGGGCGGCGGTTTTTGTGCTGGGGGATGAGCGCTATCAGTGGATGCTGGACAAGAAGACAGCCGTCGAACCTCAATTTGCCGCGTATGAATATCACAGGCGTGTGTCCCCCGTGGAACCGGCGGATCTGGACGGGACGCAGGTGTTCCCGGTGGATCCGCTTTATTACGATTCGAACCTTGGGAAAGACCATCTTCCGTTGAAGAAGACCTTCGACAAGGTGGTGTTTCGAGACGGGTACGATCCTATGTCGCAGTATCTGTTTCTGGACGGGCTCTCCAACGGCGGTCACAAACATTACGACGGGAATTCGATATCCCGGATAACGCAGAGGCGGCGGATCTGGCTGGCCGACTGTGACTATATCAAGTCCCTTCCCAAGTTTCACAACGGCGTGCTGATTTTCAGAAATGGACAGTCTGCCGAGATTCCCCCGTTTGTCGAGCTCGAACGTGCGGCGGATTTCGACAGGTCGGGCTTTTCCGAGACCACACTGCGCAACTACAGCGGGGTGGATTGGCACCGGAATATTCTCTGGAATCGGGGGCGATTTTTTCTCGTCATTGACGAGATGGAGGCGCTGTCGGACGACGATTATGGATTCAGGGCGATATGGCAGACGCTGGGCAACGTGGCCATACGCGGCGGCGGACTGGCGGTAGAGCAGGACGGGGAGCGGTTTTACATCCAGGGATTGAAGGGACCGTCTTTGAGACTCGAGGATGACGACGTAACGGGGAAGAATTGGGTGGGCTATCCGCATGCGGATCCGGTCGTGAGGATTCTGCAGCAGATCGTGGACGTGCATCTGAAGGCTCGTGAGACGTACCGTTTTTTCAATCTGCTTTATTGCGGCGGGGAACCGAAGACACGGAACTTGAAGCTGACGCAACTGGCGGACGGGGCTGTCCGGGTCGACGGAGGCGAGGAGGTTGTCTTCGCCGGCGTGGGGGAATTCGATGTCCTGAGCGAAATTCCAGACGGCCCGTCCGTGGCCGCTGTGCAGTTTCTGGTGTCTCCGTCCCGGTTTGCGATCATGGACGGTACACGGGTCCGGTGGTGCGGCGTGGAACTGACGTCGGAGCAGCCGGTGTCTTTGGAATACGATCTGGTGCGGGGTGAAGGTCGGGCGATGGCCAGGAATGCCACCCGGCTGTGTCTCCGGTCGGATGGTCGTTCGGGTGTCACCGTGGATGGGAAACCGGTGGACGCGTCGGTTTCCGACGGCGTGGTCGCGTTTACGTTGCCGAAGGGCGAACATCGATTCTGCCTGGTGCCGGACTCCGTGATGGCGTTGCGTCGGGCGGCATCCCGAACGGTGCGTCCGAGTGTGGTGCAACCGGCGTTGATCCAACCCAGGCGGGGTCGTGTCGGTCAGTTGAAGGAGATGTGGACGTTCCGGGAGGAGGGGCCGTTTCTTTCGTTATACGGGGCGGAACTGCTGCCGGATGGGTCGGATGTTGTAGTGGCGGGCGGCCGGGGCGCATCGGTTTGCGCGCTGCGCGACGGTGAGGCGCTGTGGCGGTTCCGGACAGGAGGCGAGGTGCGCTCCGTGTGGGCGGCGGACCTGGCGTGCGACGGCAGGACGCGGGTGATTGCCGGCTCTGCCGATACGAAGGTTTACGTGCTCAGTGCAAGGGGAAAGGTGATATGGGACTATGAAATTCCACTGTACTATCGTACGCCGATGTTGAAGACGGTATTCACCGGCGATATCGACGGGGACGGCAAGCTGGAGGTGATCGCCGGAGCGGAGTCGTGGCGTTACTACGCGTTCACCCACGAAGGTAGACTCTTGTGGTATCAGATGACGGTGCACTCATCCACCCAGGGCTGCGCGGCGGACATCGACGGGGATGGCAGAGACGAGGTGATTGCCGGGACCGAATATCACCGATGGCACTGTATCGACGGCAGCGGGGAGATCCGGTGGTCCTACCATCCGAGGACGGGACCCCGGACCAATTCCACCGCGGCGGGCGACGTGGACGGAGACGGTATGAAGGAAGTCGTCTTCGCGGGGGCAGATACGCATATCCACACCCTGAGCGCAGACGGCAAGCTCCTCTGGCAGTTCAACACTGGAGATGAGGTCACTCAGGTCGTGACGGCCGATATGGATGGAGACGGGTTGGACGAGGTCGTGGCGTCTTCGATGAGCTTCAACGTGTACGTGATAAAGGGCGACGGACGTACGCAGGTCTGGCGAGCCGATCTCGGGGAGGTCGTACGTTGTATTTCTGTGGGTGATTTTGACGGCGACGGCAAACCCGAAGTGGCGGCGGGAACGGAGGACGGTACGGTGTACCTGCTCGCCAACGGAGATGGACGGACGGTGGCGCGTTTCAAGACCGGTGGCGCGTTGCTGACAATGGCCGCCGCGGACGTGGACGGTGACGGCATTCCGGAAATTGCGGCGGCGTCCGAAGACGGCGTGCTGTACGTGTTGAAGCCGTAGGGTGAGGCGACCGGTATTTATGCGCGGCGCCGGCCCGCCAGGGATGCCCGGCGGCGCCCGCGTGAAGACCGCTGGGGGTTTTAAGACAGCTTCTAAAGGTCCAGTTCCTGAGCGATGCCGGCCATTGCATCTCGCACGAATGCAATGTGTTCGTCCGGATCCACACCGAGTTCCGATGCCCCCGTGTGGATGTCCTCCCGGCTGACCGCCCGCGCGAAACCCTTCTGTTTCATCTTCCTGCGTACAGAAGAGGTCTTCAGTTCCTCCAACCTCCTGGAAGGTTGCATGAGCGTAACGGCCACGATAAACCCGGTGAGTTCGTCCACGGCGAACAGGGCCTTGTCGAGGAGGCTGTCTCTGGGCACGTCCAGATAGGTGGCGTGGGATTTTATGGCGTGGATGATGTCCGGGGGATACCCTTTTTCCGTGAGGATGCGAACGCCAACCATCGGGTGCTCTTCGGGTTTGGGATGTTTCTCGTAGTCGAAGTCATGCAGCAGCCCTGTAATGCCCCACAGATCCTCATCCTGCCCGAATCTGCGCGCGTAGGCCCGCATCGCCGCTTCGACGGCCAGCATGTGCTTGATAAGATTCGGATTTCTGGTGTGTTCGCACAAAAGTTGAAAGGCTTCATCCCGGCTCGGTAGGGACATACGGGCTCCTTATGCTACGCCATGTGGCCGTTGCCGCGGGTTCTTCGCTTTATTTCACGTACGGTCTTCAGTGCGTTTTCGAGGGTATCGGATACGGATTGCAGGCGCCGGTTCACGGATGTCGTTTCCAGGAATGCCTGCTTTTGAGAGAGCGTCAGGTTGAGGCTGGCGGCGATGGTATAGGACAGCTCCGAGGGAGGGCAGGTCGACTCCCGTCTCCAGTGAAGCCAGCCCAGCGAGAGTTTGACCGCGTCCTGGTAGAGGGTAAGGGCCCGGTCGGCGAGTTCGGTGTCCGGGGTTTCCGTGGCATCTTCAACTTCCTCCACGATTCCTGATATATACGGGTGGACATCCAGGCGTTTCATCGCCCGGAAACGCCTGGTGCCCCGAACCAGGATGTTCATACGTCCGTCCGGAAACCGGGTAACCAGTCTGCTAACGGTCGCGGCGCACCCGGTATCGCAAAAGTCGTCGTCTGTGCCGCACACGATGCCGAACTCCACCTTCGTATCCATGCAAAGTTTGATCATTTGCCGATATCGTCCTTCGAAGATATGAAGAGGAATCTGCTGGAAGGGAAAAAGGACTAGCTCCAGCGGAAAAAGAGGCAACTCGAACGACTCACTCATGACGAACCTCTTCCACGGGAGGAGGTGATTGAAGTTTGAGGTCTCCGAATCGGCTGGCGTCTTTTCGGCAGCTTACCGGTTGTTGCGGGTCAACGTTTCGAACAATTTCTGTGTGGCCATGGAAAAACTGCGTCCTTTGCGTAGCAGGACGCCCAGAGGTCGTATCAATGGTTTGCCACGGAGTGGAAGCACCTTGAGGGTGTCTTTGAATCGTCCCTGTCTCATTGCCGATGAAGGCACGAGGGAAATTCCGATATCGACTTCGACGGCATGAATCAAGGTAGCTATGTGGTCCAGTTCCATGGCCGAGCGGAGGGTCACGCCGTGTTTCCGGAAATAACGGTCGATGGCCGTCCGGGTGGGAGCTTCACGGGTGAATAGGATAAGTGGATGTTCGCCCAGTTCACCCGGACTGACGGTTGGTTGCATGCTGAGCGGGTTGGATACTGAGCAGATCACCACCATCGGATCTTCCACGAACGGGACGGCGTCCACATTTCGTTGAGAGCGGGGAAAGGCAACAACCCCGAGGTCGATCTGGCCGCTTGCGACGTCGTCGTAGATGTTTTTCGCCTGCGTATAAGACAATCGCAGATTGACTCTTGGATGGGACTTGATATAGTTCTTCAGAAACGGGGCCAGTTCCATCATGCCCACGCTGTAGATGGCGGAAAGTCGAACGGTACCGGAAACCTCGCCGCTCAGTGCCTGTATACGGTGTTGCATTTCGTCGTATCGGCGGACGATCTCCCGTGCATAGCCGTAGAAGATTTCACCTTCCGCCGTAAGGGAAAGCCGTCTCTTCTCCCGCTGTACCAGCTGACGCTCATGTCGTTCTTCGATGCTCTTGAGTTGCTGGCTGACAGCCGATTGGCTGACGTCGTTGAGCAGGGCGGTTTTGGAAAAGCTCTGGGTTTCTATAAGGTCACAAAAAACCTTCAGGCTTTCGGTAAGCACGAAATGGTTTCCAATTCGGTGAGGATGGCTCTTTCCGGAAGCGAAAGCAATCAGGGGTCACCTGGACGTCCCGCCTCCGCCAGGGTGTTCAGGCATTCGGAATGCCGATTCCACGATCGGGAAAGATTCGATTCCGATCGCCCGCAACGGTGCTCGAAACACTGAAAATCGACACAAGGCATAGGACGGGCATTCAGCGTCGTCAATCAGTGAATCGCGGAAGGAAAACTATAAGATTCATGAAAGCAAGTCAATAGAAAATCTATATGTCCGGTCGAAAAGCGAGGGGTGTCTCTCCAGATTAATCGGCCATCATCCTCGGTCGGAAAGAAACGCAAGTCTGTGCGACCGACCGGTCTAACTGCTTGCTATGTATTAATTTTCTTGTCTTAAGCTGCCCATGGGGGTATATTTCGCGTTCCGCCCGAACGGGTTCCGACGGCGCGGAAACGTAGGAATGAAACTGGTCTGAAAGGAAACATAATCGTGAATTGGTTCGATCGGTTGAAGTCGGGCATTCAAACGCTGGTCCGGCGGACGATGCCCGACAATCTATGGATCAAGTGCGAACGCTGCCATCACACGCTTTACAGCAAGCAGGTGCGGCAGGAGTTCGGGATATGTCCCCATTGCGGTGCACATTTCAGGATCGGCTATAAAGAGTATCTGGATCATATTCTGGACGCCGGCTCTTTCGAGGAAATCGCCACCGAGGTTAAATCCGCCGATCCGCTGAATTTCGAGGATCGCAAGCGATATGCGGATCGGATCCGGGAGAGTCGAAAAGCCACCGGGCTGGATGCGGCGGTTTGTGTCGGCATCGGTAAGATCGAGGGTTGGCGCGTCGGCGTGGGTATCCACGAACCGGCGTTCATCATGGGTACGCTGTCTTCGGCGGAGGGCGAGCGGTTTTGCCGCCTGATAGATCGCTGTATCACGGAGCGGCTACCCCTCATTCTGATCTGCCGCTCGGGTGGAGCCCGGATGCAGGAGAGCGCGCTATCCCTGATGCAGCTGGCGAAAATCAACGCCAGGCTGTCGCGGTTTGCAGACGCGGGTCTATTGTTCATTTCCATTCTGACCGATCCCACTACCGCCGGCGTGTCTGCCAGCTACGCCCTTATCGGCGATATCAATATTGCGGAGCCCAATGCGTTGATCGGTTTTACGGGAGAGCGGATTACCGGCAGTTCCGTGGGCGAGGAGGAATTGGAAGCGCTCCGTCGGGCCCAGCGCGCCGAAAAGGTTCTGGAGCACGGGTTTGTCGATATGATTGTGCCTCGCAGCGAAATTCGGCAGACGCTGGCCAGGCTGTTTGCACTGCTGTTGCAATCGCAATCCGGCGCGGATGTTCGGGTATGACCACAGGTCTGTCCTGAGTTCGGAGCACGACCGAGGACCATGACGCCCCGCTGTTCCTGTTCCCGGATGGCGATCTCGAGGAAGGCAGTCATGGGTGCGGGTCTCAACGTCTATGTGGCGGTTTTTCTGTTTCGGAAAAACCGTGTTTTGTTACTTGAGCGCGCGCCTCACAAGGGGTTTGCGCCGGGCCGCTGGACAGGGGTCGGAGGTCGGGTGGAACCGGACGAAATGGCCAATCTGGAAGCGGCGGCGCTCCGGGAGCTGGGCGAGGAAGCCGGAATCGAAGCGGAGGACGTCGAAAACCTCGACATCCGGGTCGTGTTGACCCGGCCTGAAGATGGCGGCGTTGCAACCGTGGTGTTTCTCACGGGGCATACCGATCGTGAGGCGTTAAGTCCCTGCAGCGAAGGCCGGCTGCACTGGGTCGCGCTGGATCGCGTCGACGACCTGGATCTGGTAGAGAATGCCGGATATGCTCTGAATCTGGTCCTTCAGGCGGATCAATCCGGATTTTCGGGCGTCTATTTCGCGGTGGAAGACGCCACGTGCGGTGGCGCCGTAAGCGCCGTGAAAGTGAATCGGTCGGCATTGGGGCGTTTGCCCGTGCAACGGGAAATACAATGAAATTCGTGATTCGGGCCGGCGGTTTCGGCACCCGCCTGTGGCCCTTCAGCCGGACAACGCGGCCGAAGCAGTTCCACAGAATGGTCGGCGAATACACCATGTTGCAGCAGGCCGCGCACCGGATCCGGCCGCTGGTAGGCGTCCGCGACCTCCACGTTTCAACGGGAAACGAGCTGACCGCCCTTGTCCGGGAGCAGCTCCCGGAACTGCCCGAGGCCGGCCTCATTGTCGAACCGGCGCTGCGCAATACCGGCCCGGCCGTGGGCCTCGAATGCGTGCTGCTCGAGAGCAGGTACCCCGGCTGTACGGTGGCCAGCCTGGGTTCGGACCACCATATAGGAAAGCCGGAGGAGTTCTGCCGTCTGCTACGGGCGGCCGAAGAGGCCGCGGAGGAGGATCCGGATACCCTGTTTACGCTAGGGGTGAAACCCACCCGCGTTGAAACGGGATACGGTTATATCCAGAAGGGCGCGGTCGCCAGGCGGGTAAACGGAGAGCCGGTGTACCGTGTGGCGCGATTCAGGGAGAAACCCGATGAACAGACGGCAAGCCGGTACGTGGAGAGCGGCGACTATCTCTGGAACAGCAACATGTTCGTCTGGAAGGCGCGCACGGTCCTGGCGTTATTCGAACAGTTCGAGCCGGACCTCCATCGTATTCTGATGCGTATTCGGTCGGCGGTGGGTACTGGGGAGGAACGGACTGCGATCGAGCGAGAGTATCCCCGTATGAAGGAGGCGGCCATTGACAATGCCATCATTGAACGAGCCCCGAAGGTGGCCACCCTGGAGGCGGATATCGACTGGAGCGATATCGGCAGCTGGGGCGCGTTGACCGAAGTCCTTCCCGTCGACACGGAGGGCAATCTGATTTCCGGCGAGGTGTTGAATCTGAATTCGAGGAATATAACCGCCTATGGTATCGAGGGTAAACTGATCGCCCTTGTGGACGTCGAGGGTCTGGTGGTCGTAGATACGCCCGATGCGCTGTTGATCTGTCGGCGCGACCGGGCACAGCGCGTCAGAGACGTTGTCGCGGCCCTGCAGGAGGACCGCGCCGGGTACATTTAGTCGAAACACGTTATCCGACCTTCCGCAGGTCGTCTCGCTCAGGCGCCTTGCGAGCCAGGCGACTCGGCGGCCGAATTTCGGCAATCTATTTCCGGGACAGAATACGGGTCGGAACGGAACCTCCGATCGATGGACCCGTTTACTGGTCGGAAGGCGTCTTGAAGCCGTTGCGTGAAACGGTGAACGTACCCGATATTGCCGCGCGTCGGATTGGACAACGGAGAAGTCGTCATGAAGATACTTGTGCTCCAGGGACCGAATCTGAATATGCTGGGCAAACGGAAGGCGGCCCATTATGGTCTGGTCACGCTGGACGAGATCCACTCCCGGCTTGAGGAACGGGCGCGTGCGTTGGGCTGCGAGTTGGAGTTCCTGCAGTCCAACCACGAGGGCGTTCTTGTCGATAAGGTCCAGGCGGAGAGGGATCGTGTACAGGGGATCATTCTCAATCCGGCGGGGCTGACCGGGTTCGGCCATTCACTGCGGGATTCGATCGAAGATAGCCGGCTGCCGGCGGTGGAGGTGCATCTGTCCAATATTCATGCCCGGGAAGCGTTCCGACGGCATTCCTGCTTTTCGGCCATCGTGGTGGGGCAGGTTGCCGGATTCAAGTGGCGGGGTTATATCGCGGCGCTGGAGATGCTGGTGGAGACGCTCAGAGAAGAAGGTTAGAGGGCAGAGAAAAAATAGACGCCCTGGAGAGAAGATCCCCGGGGCGTCATTGTGCGTTCTCCGATTATCCCGAACGGCGCGCGTTCAGTTTCACCGTGTCTTCCTTGTATACCGCATGGCTTCGGCGACAATGCTGGCGGCGCCTTCGATTCCGGTCTGGCCGGTATTGAGCGTCAGGTGGTAGTTTTCCGCGGTGTCCCAGGCAATTCCGTAGTGCCTTTTGAGATAGCGCTTCCTGTATTCGTCCATTCTTCGGATGCGTTTCGCAGCAACGTCGGACTCCAGATCTTCCCGCTCCATGACCACCTGAATTCGATAGTCGATCGGAGCGATCACCCGCAGGTGCAGCGTGGCGGGCTGATCTCTCAGCAGGACCTGTCCGCCCCGGCCCACCAGGACCACGTTGTCCCGCTCGGCCAGACGCGTGATGACTTCGCGCGTGATGTTGACAAAGGCCTCTTCGTCCGGTAAAGGAAAACCGGAATCGGTTTGGCTTGTCAGTTCGGGCACCGTGGCGGTCACGCACCATTCGTACTCCGAGAGGCCCGTGATGGCCTCAGGGTGCCCGGGCGTGAGGAATTTCCGAATCACGCGCATAGCGGGATGTTCAGGACGTTCGTCAAAGCGTTCGGCTTCGGAGACCGGGACCTGGGCTTCGTTGGCCACTTCCACCAGCAGGTCTTTGTTCATGCAAAGATAACCCAGCAGGTCCGCTGCTTTCTGAGCGACCGATCGTCCGTCGCTGCCGTATTCTCTTGAGACGGTAATCACACCCATATTGCGCCTCGCTGATGTGAAATGACACGTTCGAATTCAGCATTGAGCGGAAGGTGGCGAAATTTGAATTATGGCATAAATTAGCCGGTTTTTTTGATTTGTCAATGGGTTTGAGGGCCGGGGTGTCCTTTGGGCGCCTACGCTTCCTGCTCCCAGGAAGGGGGGTTGACGGATGCCGCGGCCAGCGAGGGGGAAATTGATGAGAAATCAGATGTGGATGTACAGGCACGACGAGATTCAAACCGGAAGGCCGTTCGGGGTTGACGTGGACAGCGCGGATTGGCTTTGGGAGGGATGTGGACGCAACCGATTGACGGGTCATAATTTACGTACGGCGGAGACGGTTCAGATTCCCGTGCCGCATATGGCGGATCGATCGGTCGTCCAGGTCATTGCCTGGGAAGATAAGCTGGTGCTCACCCTGGGCGACGCGCCGTACTACCTGGTTTATGACCACGTCCGGCGCACCTGCGAAAGGCGGGAAATCCCCGGAACCCGGCCAATCGTGTGGTACGGAGTAAAGACACCGTGCGGAAAGGTGTTGCTCTTCGAGCGCTCGGCATCCAGGGTGCTGGTTCTGGATGGCCCGCTGGCAAAGCCGCGTGTTGTGGACTGTCCGTTTGAGGGGCAGCTGGCAGGCGGATGGTGCGTTGAGGGGATGGTCTATTCGCCAATGAGCGAACCGTCCCGAATCATCAGGTTCGATCCCCACACGGAGCGGTTCGTCGACGAGCGCCCCGGTCCCTACCCGGATGCCGCGTTGTCGGGGTCCCTCGTACACCGCGGCGTGCTTTATGTCTGGGATACGGCAAGGGGACGGATTTTTCCGCTGGAACCGGGTCGGGGCCGGTGGGAGGACGGGATTTCGACGCCGGATCACGGAAGGATCTACGGTTTCATGGGTGGAGGGTTCGGGTTCCAGGGCCGCGCGTATATCTGCTTGAGCAATTATATGCATCCGAGCCGGCTGGATCCGAATACGGGTCGGATCGTGATTCCGGACGGGCCGTTGACGATTGACGGCATGCCGCCGAGGTTTCTGGATCGATTTCTGATATTTGATCCGGATACGGTGGCGTTCGACTACCTGGTGGCCGCGGAACAACGGGACGGGGTCCCGCTGCTTTGTTATCACTGGACGGACGGCGAGCGGTTCGTCATTACGGGCACAATAATACCCTATGCGCAGCCCGGGAAACTGGGAGATATCTTCGGGTCATGGATCGTCCTGCAGAGCGAACCTGCCGCGCAGGAACCGGGTTTCGGAATTCCGGACACGGCGTTCGACAGGCGGGCGCATCTGGGCAACTACCGTCGCACGTACGGTGCAGAACGGTCGCTCTATCTGCCGCACAAGCCGTGGACGCCGCCCATAGTGAATATGGAGGGTCCGGCTACGGCTTACCCGCCGGGGAAGGAGGCCGAGTTGATCCGCCGCGCGTCCGGAACCGACAAGGCGGAGTACCTCGGGCATCTTGCCGAAACCATTACAGGCGGAGCGTCTTCGGACGCGGATGCGGTCAGTCGGGTAGCGGGTTACGTGAATCGGGCGCTGTATTACAATCCGATCCAGATTCCTGAAACACAGGATCCGGTGGCCATTCTGGAGGGGCACGATGCACGGTGCGGGCAGGGCGTTGCGGTTACGGTGGCTATTCTGGAGGCGCTCGGCATCCCTGTGCGGACGGTGGGTCTTTCCCACCACGTGGTTGCGGAGGCGACGTATGACGGGAGCGATCATATCGTGGACGCGCTGTTTTTCGGCGCCAATCAGCCGCAAAAAGCCGGTAGGGTGTTGTCCGTGGCCGAACTGAAGTCGGATATTTATTTCGCCGATGGCTTTGCACAGGAATGTTTTGCGTATGATCCTGAGTTGCTCGAAAGCGAAGACCGGTTCTGGATTCTGGGTTACGTTTTCGGCATCTGGGGGTCGGAGCCGTATTACTCGTACTATCTGGGGGCCGAGAAGGCCCATCCGCCAACATTCCCCCAGCCATTGCCGGCACAGCGGGTGGGCGGGAAGGAGGTCCGGATCAATTGGGCGCGGTCGATAAAGATGGGTGGTGGCAGGATAGAGTACGACGTGCGCGTCTTCTCGGATCGAGCGTGTCGGGAGGAAGTGATGTCGGAAACGACCGGAGACACGTCGATTGTGTGGAAGGTGTCGGAGGCCAATCGGATGTATTTTGTGGAGGTGCGCGCCGTGGACGATCATCGGAAAAGGAATCCGGATACCTGGTATCCCGCGGTACGGTCCAATTTCGTGCTGGTTCCCGATGATCAGTACGGCTGGTACGGCGTGATGTGAATCCGAAGCATGCAAAATCCCTCGCCCGATGGGCTGCCGGCCTATCTGTCGGTGGGACTGCTCCGTGCAACAGGCACGTGAATGAGCGTAGGCAGCGCCGCGCACAGCCCGTCCCGCAACGCGGGAAGGATCTGGCCGGCGTGTTCAATGCGAATTCCCCTGGCGCCAAAGGCTTCCGCCATTCCCGCGTAGTCGATCGGACCCAGTTCGGAAGTAATCCCGCGGCCGTAACGCGCCTCGTGTCCGGCGAGTGTGATTCCCCAGGCTTCGTCGTCGGCGAGAAGGACCACAAAGGGCAGATTCTGGCGGGCGGCGGCCTCGAGTTCGGCAACGGTGAATGTGAGCGCGCCATCGCCCGAGATGAGGATAACGGGACGTTCCGGGTATAGCAGGCGGGCGCCCATCGCTCCCGGAATACCGAAGCCCACAACGCCGCTGGCGCCGCAGGTGAGCCAGTGGCCGGGATATCGGTCGCAGAGGATCTGGTGCGCCCACTGCCCGATGTTGCCGCCGTCGACAATGATAACGGTGTCGTCGGTCAGGACGGCCTGAACGGCGCTGAGGATGTCGATCGCGTGCAGGCCGTTTCCCTTTCGGGCGGCAAGACACTCCCGGCGAAACGCTTTTCGGCGCCTGGCGGCTTCCTGGAGCCAGGCCGTCTTGGGCGCGATTTTTTTTGAACGCGCGGCTTCGGTCAACTGGGCGAGCGCGGAACCCGGATCGGCCGCCACGCGCAGGTGGGCGCCAATTCCCTGATTGACGTAGAAGGCATCCGCGTGGATGCGCACAATGGTTGCCTCGGGGTGCACGGCGGGCGGCTGGAGGTAGCCGACCCGGTAGTCGCAGGCCGCGCCGGCCAGCAGTACCAGGTCCGCATCCGGCAGGAGCCGGGGGCCGCCGCTCGCGGCGCCGACAACGCCCATAAACGTCTCAATGGGCTGCGGGATGGCGCCCCGGTCCCAGATCGGCACCGTTACCGGAACGGCCAGGGCGCGGGTGAACTCCACCAGCGCCGTATTGCCGCCCGCATAGTGCGTTCCGCTCCCGGCCACCAGAAGGGGGCGGTCGGAGCGTGCAAGCAGGTCGGCGATTCGGTCGATTTCTCCCGGATGCCCCGATGCCACGGTGGGGGTGGGATGGCTGGAGTCGTGAACGCGCAGGACGGCGTCGGCGTGAACTTCGGCGCTCAGGACGTTCTGCGGGACGGTGAGGTGTACGGGTCCGGGCCTGCCGGATATGGCGGCTTCAAAGGCCTCGTGAAGAGTCTGCGGGATACGCTCCGGATGGTGGATGGTTCTCGCGTATTTGCACAGCGGTTCCGCGATGGCAACCTGGTCCAGATCCTGAAAGTGGCCGAGTCCGGCGGTGCCGGCGGGGCCGCTCCCGGTGATGAGCAGCATCGGCGCGCCGTCGAAGTGGGCGTTGCAGACACCTGTGAGCGCGTTGACGTGCGCGACGCCGCTGCTGACGGCGCAGACGCCCACGGTGCGGCTGAGGCGTCCGACGGCTTCGGCGATATATCCCGCGGCCTGTTCGTTACGCACGTCGACAAGCCGCATTCCCGCCCGGTCGCAGGCGTCGTCCAGATCGTCAAGCCCGTGGCCGCAGAGGGTTGCGATAAAGGCGACACTTTTTTTCTTGAGTTCGGCCACCAGCAGATCCGCACCGTTCATGTACGTTCCTCCTATGGAACCTTGAAGCGTTTATTCAGTCAAAAGTGAAGCGGGGGTTACAGGTGCAGGAAAAGGCGCCGGTCGCCGTTCGTCGGCGCTGTTACGCGTCCGTTGACCCTCAGGCGCGATACAGGTTCAACGCATCGATGGCGTCTGCGATGCGGGGCGGAACCAGGTGACCGATTGCCATGCACTTTCTTTTTAACTCCCGGACTTCCGTGGAGGATATCCGTGAATGAACGCCGTCCAGCCTGATGAAATGGATTCTGTCGGAAAATGCGGCATATTCCGGGCTGTTCGCCAGCCTTCGCACGGCTTCCGGGTCGATATTGTCGCGGTTGGCGGCGACGATGTGGGCGACGTCGAAAAGCGCGGATAGTTCATCCGCCATATCGATATAGTACCTGGGGTCGAACAGCCGCAACAGGGTGTCGTATCCTACCACGAAGAACAGTCCGGTCGATTCGGGATAGATGGGGCGAAGGGCGCTTGCTTTATCGACAAATCTGGCGTGGCTGCAACCGGCAACGGAGATGCTTCGACAGGGTTCTGCGTAATGGTCGAGCATGGCCAGACGCTGCGCCAGAGATGCTCCATAGATGGTCTTGTCGACATTTGCGTGAGATAGCAATAGCAGGGCTTCGCCGGCCCGGCACGTTTCCGACGCTCGTTTCAGCATGGCTTCGTGGGCGACGGTCATCGGATTAAAGGAGGCATCCATCACGACCAGGTTGCCGCCTGGCCGGTTGAGACCCTTCATCGCCCGTCGCAAAAAGGCCGCCCGCGGTGGATCAGTGGGTGAGAGCGCGTTCATGAAGCTGCGCAGTTCATGGAGTTTTTGCGGGTCGATCTGCATCGGCAACGCGGGGAGAGGGGTTCACGCATGTTGATTGGGTATGGTAGGTCGGGGTCCGGGGTGTGTCAATCGAAATATCGCGGGGATTTTCCGCTTGACATCTGTTATCTCCGCCTTACCATGGTTTGAGGTTGAACGATAATTGCGAACGAAAGGGAGATGAATGGCTGGGCGGCCGTTTCGGGGGGTGTATGTCATCCTGACAACACCATTTTTGGACGATGGTTCGCTGGATGAAGCGGGGTTGAAGGCCGAGGTGGAGTTTTCGATCGCGGCGGGAGCGCACGGATTGGTCGCGCCCGTGAATGCGAGCGAATTCAGCGCGTTGTCCGATCCGGAACGGTTGCGGGTAATCGAGATCGTTGGCAGGACGGTGCACGGTCGGTTGCCTTTCGTCGCCGGTGTGTCCGGGGTGAGCGCCCAGGTGGCCGTGTGGATCGCGAAACATGCCGAGGATGCGGGGGCCGACGCCCTGATTGCAATGCCGCCCTATATATCCAAGCCCCCGGCCGATCGCGTGAGGGCGTATTACGAGGCGCTTTCCAGGGCGACGGGACTGCCGATTTTCATCCAGAACTATCCGTTGCCGATCGGGGTGCCGATGTCACCCGCGTTGTTGGGTCGGCTTGCCCGCGAGATTGAACGCGTGCTTTACATCAAGGAGGAAGTCCCCCCGGTTACCCATTCCGTTACGGCGGACATTGCCGCCTGCGGGGATTCGGTGGAGGGCGTGTTCGGGGGTGCGGCAGGTAGGTACATGTTGGATGAGATGCGGCGGGGGGCCGCCGGAACGATGCCTGCCTGCGACGTAACCGACGTACATGCCGCAGTTTGGAATGTCTATCAGGCGGGCGACGCGTCGGGCGCCCGTGAGGTATTCAACCGCCTGCTGCCGCTTTTGAATTTCGAGATGCTTCACAGTGTGCACGCATACAAGGAAGTGCTGCGCCGCCGGGGGGTGATCCGCTCGGCTTATGTGCGGGCGCCAATGACCAGGCCGCTGGATTCGCTCGACCACCTCGAACTGGATGCGATTCTTTCCGACATCCGCGACCTGTGGACGGTTTAGAACAGCGTCCCGCAACGGACGGAACATTGGAATCCAGCCGTTCATTGCCGTGTACAGGGCACGTCTGAGGGAATTTCCACGTACGCCGGCTTCGGACGGGCTCGTCCGAGTGGAGGGCCTCGAAAGCGCTTCCGCCGGTTCAGAGGCGCTTTCCGCCCGCCGCCGCCCGCCGACTTACTCACGATTTTCACGGAGGTTGTTATGCACGTTGGGATGCGGATTCCACCGATGGGAAGGGAACTGGGTCTCGAGGGTGTGGTGGCCTGGGCCAGCGAATGCGGATTCGGATCTGTGGATGTGCCGGAAGTCGACGCCAGGGTTCGGCGGATTTTCGACAAATCGGAATTGGCGATCGGTACCGTCGATTGGGGCGTGGGAGGCGCTTTGCTGAGCAAAGACGCTCAGGTGCGGCGCGGGGCGGTCACGGCGATGAAGCGGCGCATTCGCGCAACGGGCGCCCACGGTTCCGGGGTGGTGTTTCTGTGCCTGGCGCCGGACGACCGCCTGCAATCCCGGTCCGAGAGTTTCGAGATCTTCAAAGAGGTCTATCCCGGTGTGGTGGATTACGCGGAACAGCAGGGTGTGTTTCTTGCCATCGAACCCTACCCCGGTGGAGCCCCCACCTACGGCAATCTGGGATGTACACCCGAGACGCTTCGGGCCATCTTTAAGGTTGTGCCTTCGCCTCATCTGGGGATCTGCTATGATCCCTCGCATTTCATCCGGATCGGTGTGGATTATCAGCGCCTGTTGATGGAATTCGGCAACCGCGTCCGTCACGTGCATGCTAAAGATACGGAACTGCTGGCCGACGGCATGTACCTTTACGGCAGCCTCGGCCAGAGTTTCGGCAGGAGATATGGACACGGGGAAGGCTGGTGGCGGTACTGTATTCCAGGATGGGGCGACGCAGACTGGGTTTGGATCGTCGCGCGGCTCGAAGAATTCGGCTACGATGGGCCGCTTGCAATTGAGCTGGAAGACGATCGTTATATGGGTAACACGGCGTTGAATCAGGAGGGGCTGCTGGCGGCGAAGGCGTATCTGGAGGGATTTATCCGGTAGGGGCTCCAGATTCGCGGAATACGATCCGGTTCCGGAGAATCACGAATGAGAACGTTTGCAGGAATTTCGTTTGTACTGGCACTGTTTGCGATGTCTTGCGGAGATGACAATCCGCTGAACTACGATACGCTCGCAGGCACCTATACGCTGAGCGAGATTCAATTGACAAGCGGATCTGAAACCCGCACCCTCCATCCGCCCGAGGCAACCGGCACGCTCGTCCTGACGACAACGGGCGACTTTTCGATGAGTCTGAATATACCTGTGCTTCAGCTTGAAGATCGGTATTCCGACGGAACGTATGCCATAGAAGGATCGGATATTTTGTTCCAGGAAGCAGCGACACTTGGCGTCACCGGAACCACCGCCACCAAAAGCGGCAATGAACTGACATTGGCTTCGAGGCTTGGCGAGTCGCAGGTAACGATGGTCTTCGTAAAGGTCTGACCTGTGTTGGTGGGGGTCTTCACCACGGAACAGGCGCCGGCGTACGTTCCGGATGACGTGTGCCCCGCGGGCCGGGCCGACGGTCAGGCGTGTGGGGAGAGTGACCGGTGATGTCACTAACCTCGAAGTCGAGCTTCTAAAAAGGCGAAGAGAAAAAGAGCGGGAGTCACCGCTCGGGCAGGAGTAATGCAGATGGTAAAGGTGGCAGACGCCGTGGTGATCGGCGGCGGCATCATGGGTGCCAGCATAGCCCATTTTCTGGCAAAGAAGGGTCTCGGCGCCGTCGTGCTTCTGGAAAAGCGGACGCTGGCAGCCGTGAGCACGGGGCATTCGGCCGCGGTGATCCGCACCTTTTACTCGAACGATCTGACCATCCAATTGTCCATGAAGGCGCTGGAGATGTTTGCGAACGGGGAGGAGGCGCTGGGGGGAGACTGTGACTTTCGCAATACGGGGTACATGTGTCTACTGGGTGAGCATACCGCCGCCGCAGGTAGAGCGGTGCTTGCGGCGGAACAGCGGAACCACACCCGCGCCGTGGAGGCGGGTACGGATGAGATCCTGGAACTCGTCCCGGGCGTGAATACAGAAGGGATCGTTGGCGGTATCTATGAACCCGCTTCCGGTTACGCGGACCCCGTTAAGACGGTACGGAACCTGGTAACGCGGGCGAAAGACTGGGGACTGGTGTGTTACGAGGGCGTGGGAGCAACGCAGATTCGGCTGTCCGGCAGCCGTGTGACCGGGGTGGATACCGACGCGGGCGAAGTCCGGACGGAAATGGTGATCAACGCCGCAGGACCCTGGGGCCGCCGGATGGGATTGTCCGCGGGGTTGAATTATTCGGTGCGATGGAGCCGGGAGAGCGATCTGGTATTGCGATTGCCGGAGGGATTCGGCCGGTTTCCCGTGGTTTCCGATCCCAATCTGCGGGTCTATTTTCGTCCCGACGGCGACGACGGACTGCTGGCCGGCTTGAGCTTTCCCAAAGAGGTGGAGCCGATGGACGTCGACGCGTACGATCCCGTCCTTGATGAACCCACGCGCCGGCGCATCGAGACGGGGACCTTTGAACGGGTGCCGGCGTTCAGGCAGGGCGAATACGTAAAGGGCTGGGCGTCCGTCTATACGATTACGGACGACTGGCATCCCCTGGTCGGATCCGAACCGGGGCTGGAGGGCTACTATGCCTTTTTCGGCGGGAGCGGACACGGGTTCAAGCTGGGTCCGCCGATTGCCGATTCGCTGAGCGACGTGATTCTCGGCCGGACGCCTGCGTTCGATCTGCACCCGTTCCGTCCCGGCAGGTTTCTGGAGGGCGAACAGTTCTCGTCCGCGTGGGGGGGAGGTAACCGGGGATGAGGTCAGCGGTGATCTACATTTTCCTGTCAGCGATTATCTTTCCGCGGGTTCCTTTCACAGGGGTATAATCTTGACGTGAAGGTCCGTGACGTGTTGAGACAGTTGCAAGAGGACGGATGGTACGAGGTCCGTCGCCGCGGGAGCCACCGGGTGATGCGACACTCTACCAGGTCTGGCATCGTAGTGGTTGCTGGAAATCCCAACGCAGACATGAAGGCGGGCACGCTTAGCCAGGTGCTCAAACAGGCCGGTTTGAAAGAGAACGACACGGAGGTTGGAGATGGCGCAGGCTGAGTATCTGGTCATTGTAGAGAAATACGGACCCCGCGCGTATGGGGCGTATGTTCCGGAACTTCCCGGCGTTGGCGTGGCGGGGAAAACGGAGGAAGAGGTGCGTGACCTGGTCGCCGACGCGATCAGGTTGTATCTCGACGAGCTTGAGCGGGATGATGATCAGGCCGCGGAGTCGGTCGTGGTGAACCACTACATGGTTACGGTTTGACCACCCGAGCCCGGCCGAATCGCCTGGCTACGGCATCTTCACCTAGCAAGATAATTGGGAATGCCTGAAAAACTCGGTCCAAGATGCGGTGCGATGTTACTTTGACGAAGGCGGCGCCCGAGGGGTGATTCGCCTTCATCTCGTTAGAGAAGAATCCATCGAGGTTTGAAACTGCCGAGCGACTCGTAGTCCTATTTCGAGGAGCAGTACAACGATGAGTAATGCCGACCTTAACTGGATCGCAAACTACATTTGGGGAATCGCAGACGACGTGCTGCGCGATCTGTACGTGCGCGGAAAGTACCGCGACGTGATCCTGCCGATGACCGTTCTGCGCCGGCTCGACGCGGTACTGGAGGATAGCAAGCAGAACGTCCTGGACATGCAGGCCTCCCTCGACAAAATTGGCTTGGTCGACCAACACGAGCCCCTGCGGCAGGCGGCGGGACAGGACTTCTACAATACCTCCACGTTCACCCTGCGCGACCTGCGCGCCCGCGCCAATCGCCAGCAGCTTGAGGCCGACTTCCGGGCCTGGCTTGACGGTTTCTCGCCCAACGTCCAGGACATCCTCGAAAACTTTGAGTTCCGCAACCAGGTTTCGCGGCTGTCCAGGGCCGACGCCCTGGGCACGCTGATCGAAAAACTCACCTCGCCCGACATCAACCTGAGCCCGGCCCCGGTGCGCAATGCCGACGGCACGGTCAGGCACCCCGGCCTTGACAACCACGGCATGGGGACGATCTTCGAGGAACTGATCCGGCGCTTCAACGAGGAGAACAACGAGGAGGCGGGCGAGCACTGGACCCCGCGCGACGCCGTGACCCTGATGGCGAAGCTGGTCTTCCTGCCCGTCGCCGACCAGATCAAGTCCGGCACCTACCTGATCTACGACGGAGCCTGTGGCACCGGCGGCATGTTGACCGTGGCCGAAGACGTGCTTCAGCAACTCGCCGCCGAAAAAGGCAGGCAGGTCTCCACCCATCTCTACGGCCAGGAGATCAATGCCGAAACCTACGCCATCTGCAAGGCCGACCTGCTGCTGAAGGGTGAAGGCGACGCCGCCGACAACATCGTGGGCGGCCCCGAGCACTCCACCCTGGCCAACGACGCCTTCCCGTCCCGCGAGTTCGACTTCATGCTCTCCAATCCGCCCTACGGTAAGAGCTGGAAGACCGATCTGGAGCGCATGGGCGGCAAGAAGGAAATGCGGGACCCGCGCTTCGTGATCGAGCACGCCGCAGATCCCGAATATTCTCTGGTCACCCGCTCCAGCGACGGCCAGATGCTCTTTCTCGCCAACAAGCTCTCCAAGATGAAGGAGGGCGGGAGCCGCATCGCCGAGGTGCACAACGGCAGTTCCCTGTTCACCGGCGACGCCGGCCAGGGCGAGAGCAATATCCGCCGCTGGATCATCGAGAACGACTGGCTGGAGGCGATTGTCGCCCTGCCGCTCAACATGTTCTACAACACCGGCATCGCCACCTACGTCTGGGTACTCACTAACTGCAAGCCGGAGCATCGCCGGGGCAAGGTGCAGTTGATCGACGCCACCGGGTGGTACCGGCCTCTGCGCAAGAACCTGGGCAAGAAGAACTGCGAACTCGGCGAGGAGGACATCCAGCGCATCTGCGACACCTTCCTCGCCTTTGAGGAAAGCGAGCAGAGCAAGATCTTCGACAACGCCGCCTTCGGCTACTGGAAGGTGATGGTCGAACGGCCGCTGCGGCTCGAAGGTGCCGACCCCAGCCGCGCTTACAAGGCCGCCGAGATTAAGAAGCTGAAGGAGAGCGGCGAGCGCAGCGACACCGCGCCGCACATCATCAAGAAGATCCATAAGAGAGACACTAAGGCCGACCCGCTGCGCGGCCGGTTCGAAGCTACTGTAAACGGCAAGCCCGTCGTGGTGGAGTACGAACCCGACACCGACCTGCGCGACACCGAGCAGATTCCGCTGCAGGAGGAGGGTGGCATTGAAGCTTTCCTGCGGCGGGAAGTTCTGCCCTATGCCGCTGATGCCTGGTACCAAGCAGACAGCATAAGAATCGGCTACGAGATCAGCTTCACCCGATATTTCTACAAACCACAGCCTATGCGGACCCTGGAGGAGATCCGGGCGGACATCGTGGCGCTGGAGAAAGAAACGGAGGGGTTGCTCGGGGATCTGCCGATGGTGCGCGAACCGTCGGTTGTGTACGGCAAGCCGCGCATCTACGTGGATACCTCGGTGATCGGCGGCTGCCATGACAATGAATTCCGCGAGCAATCGAAGCAGCTCTTCGAGGTCTTTCGCCGGGGGGAAGCCACGATGCTCCTCTCGGCCGTCACTCTGGATGAACTGGCGGATGCTCCGCCTTCCATCAGGCAGGTGGCCAGCATCGTTCCCCCGGAACACACGGAATTGCTCGCCGTTTCAAGAGAAGCAAGAAAGCTCGCCGATGCCTACATCTCGGGTGAGGCCCTGGGTGGGGCCAATCGGACCGATGCGCTGCACATCGCCCTCGCCACCCTTGCCAGAGCCGATGTCCTGGTAAGCTGGAATTTCAGGCACATGGTGAACTGGCGGCGCATCAGGGCCTGCAACGAGGTCAATCGTCAGAATGGATACTCTGCCATCGACATTCGCACGCCGGAGGAAATCGTCCATGACTGAAGCGACTCGCGTTGAAAAGAAGTTTGACTGCGTCCGGTTCATGCGCGACGCCCGCGCCCGCATTGCCGCCGAGACCGCCGACATGACCATCGAGGAACAGGTAGAGTGGTTCAATTCCAGGCGGTATTCCGACCCCAGGCTGGAAGCATTGGCTGCGCGGATACGCAAATCGACGCAGGACATGCCAACAGATCGTCGCGACGGCTGACCCGAAGGGAAACTAAAGCGCAAGGGCGAGCGATGCCCTGCATATCGCTACGGCGACCCTGGCCGGGGTCGACGTGCTGGCAAGCTGGAACTTCCGGCACATAGTGAACCTGCCCCGGATTCGGCGATACAACGAGGATAACCCGGCCGGATGGGCGGAAGACCCGGAGAATCCCGCTATCAAGTACGTCCAGGATCCATTCGGCATAGGGCGACCGGCCGGTCGCCCCTACATTGGTGTATAATTCGATGACCTTAGATCTCAAATCTGATCCTGAGCCGCTGCTCACGCTGGAAGAGATCCGGGCCGACATTTCGGCAATGGAGAGAGTGTCTGAGCAATTGTTGCACGAAATTCTGAGGGCATAGTGAACACCTCCTGCGATCCGGAGAAACGTCACCGTCGGTCGATCCGATTGCGCAACTACGACTATTCACGAGCCGGCGCATACTTTATCACAGTCTGCACAAAGGGCCAGGAATTACTGTTTGGCGAAGTGAATGATGGTGAGGTGGAGTTGAGCGAATTTGGCCGGATGGCCGCAGAGGAATGGCTAAATTCTGCACGGATCCGCATCGAGATCGAACTGGACGCATGGATTGTCATGCCGAACCACGTTCATGGCATCGTCATTATTGTCAACAAACGCTGTAGGGGCGACCGGCCGGTCGCCCGCAGTGGGCCGCGACCCAGTTCACTCGGCGCGATGATGGCCGGATTCAAATCTGCCACGACCAAACGCATCAACACCATGCGAGGCACGCCCGGTGCATCGGTCTGGCAGCGCAATTACTACGAACACGTCATCCGGCATGAATCCGCGCTGGACCGGATTCGGCAATACATCGCAGATAACCCGGCCGGATGGTCTGAAGACCCGGAGAATCCTGCCATCAGGGACGTCCAGGATCCACTCGACGCACGGGCGACCGGCCGGTCGCCCCTACATTGGTGATAGTGATGAACTTTGACCTCAGACCGTACCAAACGCATCAACGCCATGCGCGGCACACCCGATATACCGGTCTGACAGCGCAATTACTACGAACACGTTTTCCGGAACGAATCCGCGCTGGATCGGATTCGGCAATACATCGCGGAGAACCCTGGAAGATGGCCGGCAGACCCGGAGAATCCTGCCGTTATGTACGGCCAGGATCCATACGGCGCACGGGCGACCGGCCGGTCGCCCCTACAATGGTGAATTGTGATGATGACCTTAGATCTCAAACGCTATCCTGCCTACAAGGACTCCAGTATTGAGTGGTTGGGGCGGGTGCCGGTGCATTGGGAAGTCGAGCGGGGAAAGTGGTTGTTTCGCAAGATGGACCGGCCTGTCAGGGAAGCTGACGAAGTTGTAACCTGCTTTCGTGACGGCGCGGTTACCCTTCGCAAGAATCGTCGTGTGCGTGGCTTTACAGAGTCCTTGAAGGAGATCGGTTACCAGGGCATTCGGTGTGGTGACCTTGTGATCCACGGGATGGACGCCTTCGCGGGCGCGATCGGTGTGGCGGACTCCAATGGCAAGGGGACGCCGGTCTACTCTGTTTGCGAACCTGGACCAACAGCGAGAGCTGAGTACTTTGCCCACGCCCTGCGCGAGATGGCAAGGAGCCAGTGGATCCAGGCACTCACGAAGGGAATTCGCGAGCGGTCAACTGACTTTCGTTTCGAAAGCTTTGGGTCACAGAAGATTCCCCTCCCGCCCCTCCCCGAACAAGCCGCCATCGTCCGCTTCCTCGACCACGCCGACCGGCGCATCCGGCGCTACATCCGCACCAGGCAGAAGCTGATTGCGCTGCTGGAGGAGCAGAAGCAGGCCATTATCCACCAGGCCGTCACGGGCCAGATCGACGTCCGAACCGGCCAGCCCTACCCGGCCCATAAACGCTCCAGGGTGGAGTGGCTAGGAGAAGTGCCAAAGCATTGGGAAGTTATTCCGTTCAAGCAGCGCGTCGGCTTTCAGGAAGGCCCCGGTATCATGGCAGCGGATTTTCGCGAGTCCGGAGTGCCGCTGCTTCGAATCTCGTGTTTTCGCAAAGAGGTGGCGACGTTGAATGGTTGCAATTATCTGGATCCAGATATGGTCGGTAAGCGATGGAGTCATTTTGCGGTCAAGGAAAGCGACTATTTGCTCAGTGCGAGCGCGAGTACTGGTGCGGTCGCACTGGCGAGTCCGGAGGTAGCTGGTGCCATTCCTTATACTGGGATCATCCGACTTTGGGCACGATCACAGCAAACTGTGATGGAATATGTTCGACTATTCATGAATTCACGGTTGTTTCAGGTTCAGATTGATTTAGCAAAGTCCGGAGTGGGAATTGAGCACTTTGGGCCCAAACATCTGAATATGATGGTCATTGTACTTCCCCCGGTAGCTGAACAGGAGGCTATCGTTAGTGCATTCAAGAAAGCCACCGTAACTTTGGCTGGAGCGATCGCGAGTGCCCACCGGGAGATCGCCCTCCTCCAAGAATACCGCACCCGCCTGATCGCCGATGTCGTCACGGGCAAGCTCGATGTGCGCAAGGCGGCGGCTGAACTGCCTGAGGAAGACGTCTCGGGCGACGACGAGGAATCGGCAGAAGAGTACACAAGCGAGCATCCACCGATGTAGGGGCGACCGGCCGGTCGCCCCTAACGGACCTCCCACGCCGCCGCAGGTGTTGCACATCGACCGATTAATGCGTATATTGTGTCACACAGAAACTGTGAGGCTGTGACCATGAGAAATATTACCGTATCCGTCGACGAGCAGACACACCGGCTCGCACGTATCCGTGCTGCGGAGTTGGACACGTCGGTATCGGCTCTGGTGCGGGACTACCTGAAGAGTCTGGTTGCGGACCGCGCCAGCACAGTGAACAGCGGGCTAAGCGTAGAGGAGGAGATCGAACGCCGTCGCAGGACATTGCACGAGGTCATTGAGAAGATTACGGCCAACGGCGGCGGATTCGGTTGCGGTGAACCACTACATGGTTACGGTTTGACCACAGACGCCAGGCGGACGCCGCAGAATCGGCAGAAGAGCAAGGAGGTGACCGTATGACGGACTGGAGCAAGTGCCCGGCGGTGGAGAGCGTGCCTGGCAGGGTGAGCGGGGCCTGGGTGTTCACCGGGACCCGGCTGCCTGTGTCGGCCCTTTTCGGCAACCTTGCGGAGGGCGCAACGGTCCACGACTTTATCGAATGGTTCGGCGGGGTAGACGAAGCAAAGGTGCGGGCGGTTCTGGAATTCGTAGTGCAAGACCTTGATGCCAAGGTCGCCAGGGTCTCGCATGCGAATACTGTTTGACCACAATGCGCCACGGCAGCTTCGCCGTCACCTCGTCGGCCACGATGTTGACGTGGCTGAAGAGCACGGGTGGGCAACGCTTGTCAATGGCGAATTGCTGGACCGGGCGGAAGAAGCAGGGTATGGCGTTGTGATTACTGCGGACAGGAACATGCCATACCAACAGAACATCGGAAGCCGTAGCTTCGCACTGATCGTTCTTGGGGCGAACCGGTGGCCGCTCATCGAGCCAAGGATTGAGGATATTCGCGCCGTCCTTGACGGGATTCAGCCCGGAGAAGTCCGGGAAGTCCCCATCCCTATGAGAGGCGAGTGACAGCATGAACAGCGACAGCTCCGAATACGACCTTGAACCTAAGCAGTGCGAAACCCGTCCAACAGGAGCCGCCGCTTGCCGGGTCAACCTGCGGGTCCGCCATACGCAACTTCAACCTTTCACCACAAAGCTCCCTCGCCGCCGCAGGTGTTGCCCATCTGGCAATAGATGCCTATAGTGCGCAAGACAGAAACTGTGAGGCTGTGATTATGAGGAACATCACCGTATCCGTCGACGAGCAGACACACCGGCTCGCACGTATCCGTGCGGCAGAGATGGACACATCGGTTTCGGCCCTCGTGCGAGACTACTTGAGACACCTGGCAGCGGAGCCGGATGCGGGGGGCGAAGCCAGTGCAGAGTCTATTGAAACCATCTATCAGCGTCGGTGCAGGCTGCTGCGGGAAGTGCTCGCGGACTTCGATAGACAGGGTATTGGGTTGCGGATGTCCGACAACCTGCCCAGAGAAGCGTTGTACGACCGCGTCGCGGCAAGGGCCGAGGCTGTCGCCGAGCGCGAGCGGCAGCGCAGCATCTCTGAAGCACTCAGAGTCTCGCCATGCGATTCGTAGATACCAATGTCCTGCTGTACGCTGTCAGCGAGGTCCCGGAGGAGGCCGACAAGCGGGCGCGGGCGCTGGAAGTCCTGACAGAACCCGACCTCGCCGCGTCCGTTCAGGTGCTGCAGGAGTTCTATCACCAAGCCACCCGGCCGACACGGATCCGCAGTCTTTCTGGCAATAGAGCTTTGCAATTCCTGGAGCCGATTCTGCTGTTCCGGATTCAGACCATGACGATGGACGTTTTTCTCGAGGCCATCGCCATCAGCCAACGTTTCCGGCTGTCCTACTGGGACGGCGCAATTCTCGCCGCAGCCCGCGCCCTGGGTTGCGATGCCGTGTACACCGAGGATATGAGTACAGAACAGGACTACGATGGCCTCCGGGTCATAAACCCGTTTACGGACCAGTAGGGTTCACAATGCCCACCGATACCTCCGAACGCGGCCTCGAACGCCTCATCTGCACGGCGCTGGCCGGCCATACGTGCGATCCCCCCTCTACGGGCACAGTGGCAGAACCCGCTGCCGGTTATGGCGGTGTCGGGTGGAGTTGCGGCAATCCCCACGACTACGACCGTGAGTACTGCGTCGATCTGGTGCAACTGTCGGCATTTTTGCGCGACACCCAGCCGGAGGCCGCCGAGGCGCTGGCGCTTTCCGAAGACGGTCCGGTGCGGCGCGCGTTCCTGACCCGGCTTCAGGGCGAAATCAGCAAGCGCGGCACCATCGACGCGCTTCGCAACGGGATCAAGCACCAATCGTTCCACCTGGATCTGTTCTACGGCACCCCGTCGGCCGGCAACCCGCAGGCACAGGAGCTGTTCGAGCAGAACCGCTTTACCGTCACGCGGCAGCTTCGCTACAGCCGGGACGAGGCGCAGCGGGCGCTAGACATAGGGCTGTTCATTAACGGGCTGCCGGTGTTCACGTTTGAGCTGAAAAACAGCCTCACCAAACAGACGGTGGACGATGCGGTCTGGCAGTACCGAAAGGACCGGAACCCTCGCGAAAAGTTGTTTGAATTCGGGCGGTGCATCGTGCACTTCGCATTGGATGAGCGTGAGGCGCGTTTTTGTACACACCTAAAGGGTAAGGCGTCCTGGTTTCTTCCCTTTAACCGCGGCTGGAACGACGGCGCGGGCAACCCGCCCAACCCGCACGGTCTTGCGGTCTCCTATCTCTGGCGTGAAGTACTCACGCGGGAGAGTCTCACCAACATCCTGGAGAATTACGCCCAGGTGGTGGCGTCGAAGGACGAAAAGAGCGGCAGGAAGCGGAGTACCCAAATCTGGCCGCGCTTCCATCAGCTCGACGTGGTGCGCCGCCTGCTGGCCGACGCGGGCGCCCGCGGTGCGGGTCAGCGCTATCTGATCCATCATTCCGCCGGTAGCGGCAAGAGCAACTCCATCGCCTGGCTCGCCCACCAACTGATCCGGCTGGAGAAGGACGATGCTCCCGTTTTCGACTCGATCATCATCGTAACGGACAGGCTCATCCTGGACCGTCAGATCCGCGACACGATCAAACAATACGCCCAGGTGTCGGCGACGGTAGGGCATGCCGACGGCTCGGGCGATCTGCGCCGGTTCATCGAAAGCGGCAAGAAGATTATCATTTCCACGGTCCAGAAGTTCCCTTTCATCCTGGACGAGATCGGCAACGAGCAGCGTGGGAGGCGCTTCGCCATCATCATCGATGAAGCCCACTCGAGCCAGGGGGGCCGCACCAGCGCAGCCATGGCGCAGGCGCTGTCGGAAGCGGGCGAAGAAGACGATCAGGATACCTTTGAAGACAGGATTAACCGTTTGATGGAATCGCGAAAGCTCCTTCCCAACGCCAGCTACTTCGCGTTTACCGCCACGCCCAAAAACAAGACGCTCGAGATCTTTGGCGCCGCGGACCCGCAGCCCGACGGTACGGTGAGGCATCGCGCCTTCCATAGCTACACGATGAAGCAGGCGATCCAGGAAGGATTCATCCTCGACGTTCTCGCCCGCTACACGCCGGTGGCCAGCTATTACAAGCTTGCCAAGACCGTTGAAGACGACCCGGAGTTCGACGCTAGCAGAGCACAAAAGAAGCTGCGCCGTTTCGTGGAGGGCAGCGACCACGCGATTCGCCTCAAGGCCGAGATCATGGTCGACCATTTTCATGACCAGGTGCTGAAGCAGGGAAAGATCGGCGGCGCGGCGCGGGCGATGGTTGTCACAAATGGCATCGAGCGCGCGATCCAGTACTTCCATGCCATCCGCGACTATCTCAGGGAGCGCAAGAGCTCTTACGAGGCTCTGGTCGCCTTCTCCGGCGAGCACGACTACGGCGGCGCCAGGGTAAGCGAGGCGTCGCTGAACGGCCTGCCTTCCACCCGGATCGCCAAGCGATTCCAGGAGGATCCTTACCGGTTCCTGGTGTGCGCGGACAAGTTTCAGACCGGCTACGATGAACCCCTGCTGCACACGATGTACGTGGACAAGACGCTGTCAGGAATAAGGGCCGTGCAGACCCTGTCTCGCCTCAACCGGGCGCATCCCAGGAAACACGATGTGTTCGTGCTCGACTTTTTCAACGACACCGACACCATCCGCGAAGCGTTCGCGGACTTTTACCGGGCGACGATCCTGGCCGACGAGACCGACCCCAACAAGCTGCACGACCTGCAGGCGGACCTGGACGGCGCGCAGGTCTATTCCGAGGTGCAGATCGACGAGTTTGTCCGGCGCTACCTGGCCGGAGAGGAACGCGACCTTCTCGATCCAATCCTGGACGCTTGCGTAGCGGTCTATCGGCGGGAGCTGGACGAAGACGGCCAGGTCGCGTTCAAAGGTAAGGCCAAAGCCTTCGTGCGAACCTACGCCTTTCTTTCATCCATCCTTCCATACAACGACCCCGCATGGGAAAAGCGTTCAATTTTCCTCAACTTCCTGGTCCCTAAGTTGCCGGCTCCCGAGGAAGAGGATCTCTCCAAAGGTGTCCTTGATGCGATCGATCTCGACAGCTATCGGGTTGAGAAGCAGGCAATGCAACGGTTCCTGTTGCCGGACGAGAATGCCGAGATCGATCCGGTACCGGCAGCCGGCGGAGGGCATCACCCGGAGCCGGAATTGGATCGACTCTCCAGCATACTTCGGGTCTTCAACGAGCATTATGGTGACATTCAATGGGAAGATGAGGACCGCGTGCAGCAACTCATCTTAGAGACCATACCGGCCCGCGTCGCCGCCGACACAGCGTTCCGAAACGCACGGGAGAACTCCGACCGCCAGAATGCCCGGATCGAGCACGACAAGGCGCTGGTTCGGGTGATGACTGGAGTGATGCGTGACGACACCGAACTGTTCAAACTGTACATGGACAACCCGGGCTTCAAGCGCTGGATGGCCGATACCGTTTTCGATCTCGCCTACGAGCCGGCAGGCGAGACGCGAGCTTCCGGGTGACATCCAAGAGAGTGGGTTCCCGCAGACGGGATAAGTCGCACAAGAAGGATGCGCCTGCCAACCTGACAATCTGCGCTCGCCGCCATCCACAACGTTTGACAATATCTCAAATTCCGAAATGCAAACACTTATGCCAATACACAGTACTTGCTGGATTACTGGACCTTACGGAGGCGAGATTGCGAGGATTAGACGACCCTAAAACACGACCCACGGGTGGTGAAGTAGGAAAGACTGTTATTGCTTCTAGTAATTCAACAGACGACGAAATCGTCCGACGACTCCGCAGCTTGTCGGAGGCGGACGATGACTACTGGGCGTTTCGCCGAAGTGCCTCGCGGTGTCAGGCCCAAGGACTAACTCAATACCCGGCTATGATGGTTCCATCGATGCAGGCGGTACTCGTTAGCGCCGTGGCAGATATTGTTGGGAGTGTAGACCGAGTGCTCGATCCATTTGTTGGTTCAGGAACGACAATGGTTGAGTGCATGCGTCTAGGGCTAGACTATTCCGGACAAGACATCAATCCGCTGGCTGTGCTGTTCTGCCGGACTAAGGCCGGTCCTTTCCGCACCGATGGACTCACAAGCACCGTCAAGAGCGTCGTCGCACTAGCGGGTGCGGACAGCGGAAGCAACGCCGAAGCTGACTTCCCTGGGTTGGAGAAATGGTTCGAACCCGAAGTAGTCACCGAAATCTCACGTATCCGTCGGGCAATCCGGCGGGTTGATGACACCTGGTACCGCCGCATTCTTTGGACCGCCCTCGCAGAGACAGTAAGGCTGACGTGCAACTCTCGCACCTCCACGTTCAAGTTACACGTGCGCAGTGCTGATGATCTCCGGTCTCGAAGCGTAAATGCATTGGAAACCTTTAACATTATCGTCTCTGACATTACTAGGCGTCTTCACGACGAGGCCGCGGTGCTTCAGGACGGCGGACACCTTTCCGCCGATGGGTGTTATAGTGGTGATGTTGACATTCGGCTCGGTGACTCCACCAAGTTGGTACCTCCTCCGCTTGGTGGACACGACCTACTTGTAACATCTCCTCCGTACGGTGATAACACCACAACAGTTCCATACGGGCAGTACTCATACCTCCCACTACAATGGATCGATCTGCATGACATCGACGAGAAGGCTGACTCCAGCTATCTTCGATCTACTTATGAAATCGACACTAGGAGCCTTGGTGGTTCGAAGAAAAATGCAATTCACGACGTTCAACATTTGCTGGAGGTAAGCCCCACCCTCAAGGAGACCCTGATTCGGCTAGAACGGCTGCCTGCCGATCGAGCGAAACGCGTGGCTGGATACTGCCGTGATTTGGCCGTTTCCCTTGGTCCGGTGCTGCGAGCCCTTAGACACGGCGCCTACATGATTTGGACAGTCGGCAACCGACGTGTGGGAGGTAGACCTGTCCCGACCGACGAGATACTAGAGGAGTTACTTGACGCCAAAGGGATCTGCCTGGTCACAAAAATACATCGGAAGATCCCAAGCAAAAGGATGGCAACCCGGAACGCCATTTCGAGCACGATGCGCAAGGAATCCATTCTCGTCTTCAGGAAGGAGTAGCTCTTGGCTTTGAAGGACATTGCCCAAGCTCGGCATTTCGATATCAACGCCGCGGTTGTTTTCCGGCTCGGCGAAGAGCTCATCACCGATGTCGTCCAGGCGCTTGTAGAGCTAGTTAAGAATAGCTACGATGCTGATGCTACCTGGGTGAAGGTCTCGATTGACACCCGAGAACGGAACATATGGGGGCGCAAATACGGTGATGCAAAAGGATCGATTGTCGTGGAGGACAATGGCCACGGTATGGACGAGCAGACAATTAGACGCGGCTGGCTGACCATAGCGAACTCGCCAAAGCGTGAGCTTAAGGCAGCCGGGGGGACGAGCCCGCTTGGTCGGACCCCAATTGGCGACAAAGGCCTAGGGCGGCTAGGCAGCCAGAGGCTGGCACGAAACGTTGAGATCGTTACCCGCCATAACGCGAATCCGACGACAGAGTTTTACGTTGCATTTTCGTGGTCGGACTTCCGAGAGGCTACCAATCTCCGAGACGTCCCTCTAACGTGGAAGCAGAGTTCGGCCTTTGGACAAAAGGCCGGAACAAGGCTTATTCTTTCTGATTTGCGCGAGTTAGAAGTGTGGCAGGATGAGGCATACCTACGAAACCTTGAGATGGAACTTTCTGGGATGATCTCGCCTTTTCAAGAAGCGCGTGATTTCCAAGTACATCTAGAGGTCGATGGAAAGCGCCTTGAACTTGCTAAAATCGCTCAGAGACTGCGGGAGACCGCGTTGCTGAAGTACAACTTCGTGTTTGATGAAGGAGTCTTCTCAATATCTGGTGTCGCGCGACTTAATTACCTACAGCCCAACAGCAAAGGCGACCAACATCGCCTAAATGACATTTGTCAAAGAGACCGAGGCAAGGCACTTTACGAATTTCTCTCCAGTAGGACTGGGAGAGGTCGGCCGCCAACCTTTGAATTCGCCAAACAGGCTGAATGGTTTGTTGAGTTCGGCACCAAGCGTAAGCTTGACGATTTGGATGGGATACGTAGAGTAGATGGTTCTACGGTAAATCCGGGTCCGTTTCGCGGGGAGGTAGATGCGGTTTCTCTTGACAGCTCTGACGCTGCGAGTCACGGGCTTGGCAGGCAGTCCGACTACCGTCGCCTTGTTCGCGACCTCGCGGGTATCCGCGTGTATCGCGATGGTTTTGGCATTCGGGTAGGAGGGGACTGGCTCGGCTTGGGGAAGCAATGGACGAGAGGGTCGTCTTATTATGGGTTACGGCCGGGCAATGTTCTAGGCTTCGTGGCGATCAGCGCTCGTGATAATAGCAATCTAGTCGAGACAACGAGCCGTGAAGGCTTCCAAGTGACCCCACATTACGAAAACTTTATCAGTCTCCTATCAGAATTTGTCCGGTTTGCCGGCGACTTCCAGGAGTTTCTGCGGCGTGGTGTTTTACAGTTTTTGAAGGAACATCGCGATAGAAATGCCGGCGTTGAACCCGACGACGCGCACTCTGCAGTTACGCAACGAATCGATGACGTCGCGGCGAGACTATCGTCCGAGAAGAGTAAGGTCCAGCACCATGCAGGATCGCTACGACAGGCAGCGAGAGTGGCTTCAGAGATGCTTGATGAGTCCCGCAACGAGTTGGACAAGACTGGCGTCGCGGGTGCGTCTACTTCCGACGCATTGAGACGTATCGATTTGGGGCTCACGAAAGTTTCGAGCGCGGCGGCAAACACGGAGAAAGTCCTCGATGAAGTCTCGGCTGCTCTGGATCAGGCGTCCGAATTGAAGTCGTTGCGGCAAGTCCTCGATCGGCGGTGGGAAACGCTGCAGGACGAGGTGTCAGCGTTATACGAGAGCATCAGTCTTGGGCTCACGGCAGAAGCACTTTCTCATGAGATCCACAACATTGCTGACCGGCTCGCAAGAAGAAGCGCGGCATTACTTCGGGAATTGGACCGCGTTGTACGAAAGGCGTCGATGATCTCATATGTAGAGCATGTCCGATCAAGCGTTGCTGCAATGCGGAAGCAACTCGCCCACTTGACGCCCTCGCTGCGCTTTCTACGTGAGCAACGGGAAAGAATCGAGGTGTTTACGTGGGCGAAGGATTTCGCAACATTCTACAATGAGAAGTTGGAATCTAAGGCGATAAAGATGGAGGTTCTGCAGGGCGGCTCTCTCGAATTTGCCGTCAACATGAACAAGGGCAAACTGACACAGGTATTCGACAACTTGGTGATTAATGCGGAGTATTGGCTCAAAGACGCGATTTGTGCCGGCTTAGTAAAGAACGGTAGGATTACGATCATCGTGGATGCGCCAATGGTTCGTGTCAAGGACAACGGCCGAGGTGTCGACCTAAGTGTGGAGGAGTCGCTTTTCGAGCCCTTCGTTACGATGAAGCGTACCGGTGAGGGCCGTGGCTTGGGACTCTTTGTTGCGCGCCAGTTGCTGGATTCAGAGTCATGCGGAATTATGCTTCTTCACGACCGGAACGCGAACGGTCGGCGACAAATCTTTGAACTCGACTTGACAGGAGCCGTATGTGCATAGCAGCGTAACTACACCCGAGGTTGTCCGGAAGCACGCCCTCCAACTGTTTTCGTCTATTGGTGTGTCGCGGATCATCGTGGTTGATGATGAGTACGCCAGCCGACTCCCCGGCGTCGAGGAACTGATAGGGATTTGCTCGGAATTGGCTCCGTCTCAAGCAGCAGAGTTACCGCACTTTGCCGGCATCGACTTTGGGGTAGATCGAGGTATTTGGACGGATCTTGTTCGGGAAACGTGGGAGAAGCTGGGAGGTACGCAGCGTCGAGAGCTGCTGACTCAGGCGCTTAAAGCAGAACGTGAGGTGTTGCCAGCGGAAGCCAACGGGATATTAAACGATACGCATAAACACGTTGATAGTAAGGCCGCTGAATCGCTTGAAAAGATCCTAAGCGAGCTTGAAGCGTGTGAATACATTACGCTCTCCCTAAATGAGTGGAAGGCAAAAGCGCAAACTCTCCTTACCGATGCTAAATCGGCGAATACGGTGCTGCTATTCGATCGTGACTTTGGCCGGGAGGAGGAAGGTACTGAAGACGAAGGGTTCAATCTAATCCGCCGAGGGCAGTGTGCCGACGTCGGGTACTGCGGAATGATCACCCACACGGTCCCTGTGAGAGGTGAGTATGATGCCTGGGTTAAGTTAGCCAGTGAATACAATTTGGAACGGGATAAATTCGTGGTCATTGCCAAGGAACGACTGACGAACGATACGCCAGACTACTACGGATTCCTTGCCATGCTACGTTTGGTAGCGCTGAGTAAGCGATATACACAGGTCAAGTCGGCTGCATGGCGCATCTTCGAAAAGTCCGTTGCTGCGGCAAGAGCTACCGTCGAAGACCTATCGGTATTCGACTTTGACAGAATCGTATTCGAATCGTCCCGTCGGGAGGGCGTTTGGGAACCTGATACACTCTTCCGAGTTTTTGGAATCCTCATGCGTCGAGAAGCTTTAGTACAGCTGCACCAGGACGAGCAAATCTCTACAACGTTCGCGGAAGCCCGGCGTGTGAGTACCACTGAGCAGGAGATTGCCACCGCCCTTGACAACGATTGCGCTTCGCTTGAAGCCTTGCGAATACACAGATTTGAAAGCTACGAGTCGGACGAACAAATCAACCGGTTCCACGCACCCGTTGAACTCGGTGACATCTTTGAAAATTGCTCAAATGGTAAGCGTTATTTACTTCTGGTGCAGCCGTGCGACCTTGTGGTACGAAAAAATGGAAAGCGAAGCTACGACACGCATGGGCGCACCGGTTGCCTTGTTGAATTAGTAGTCGGTCCCAACAACGAGAAGACTAAGGATAGTTGGGCAGAGTTGCCATATTATGACCAGAATACTGGAAGACCAGCGTTTGCGAATTTTGCGAAGGTTCACCATTTCCTCCTTAATGTGCTCGACCTTTGTTCTTTTCGAGAGGATGGAGTCGCTTGTATCGAAGTCGGCATGGCATGTCCTGAACTACTTATCGATCCCTGGAAGAAGCGGTTCAAGAGATTACAGAATTTCTACCGGGCCGTCCTTACTCAATACGAGCAACTGACAAAAGAGGGACTTGGTCACGAGGTACAGCTGCTAGCGCTGCCCACGCCGTCAGGTACTGTTGCGCTCCCAGGTACGGTTAGCGGCAGGACTGTGCGGTACGGTCTCAAGCGAGTGCTGCGGTTACGGCAGCCCCGTTCTGGTGCGCTCCTGACTACATTTACTCAATATCAGGCTCGCGCTGCCTTTGAGCATCCCTTCGACCATCGCGTCCCGACGCACTCGAAGGGGAACGGCAGTCGAGAAAAAGGTCAGGATGAGGGACCTGAGTGATGGTAAATTACAATCCCAATCATGTGCATCGGCCACATGTATTCTGACGATAAACTCGGCGCAACTGTGAAAGGGAATCACAACGGATATGGATCGCCGAACCGGGTGGGTTTTTTGCCGCCCGTTCGGCGTTCTTCTTTATCCCCGGCTTGACAGGACCTGTTTCTCGTAGGCTTCCATTTCGGGAATCCAGGCGGCGCCGGGCGGCGCGCCGGTTTTCAGGCAGGTCATGTCCCAGACGGCCGGGAAGGGCATCGTTTTCATCTCTTCCATCAGGGCCAGCTTTTGCGCCAGTTTGCCTTCCCGTTCCAGTTCCTGCAGTCTTTGCGTGGGATCCAGCAGTGCGTAGAGAATGGCTTTCCGGGTGGCCCGGGTGCCAATCACGTAGGCGCCGATACGGTTGATGCCGGCGTCGAAGAAGTCCAGGGCCACGTAGACGCGGTCCAGGGCGTCGCACCGGACAATTTCGAGAAAGACATTGCGTACGTCGTCGCCAAAAAGCACGACGTGGTCCGAATCCCAGCGTATGGGCCGGCTGGTGTGAATAAGCAGCTTGTCGTGGAAGGGCAGGTGCGCGGAGATCTTGTCCGCAATGGATTCCGTCGGGTGAAAGTGGCCCATGTCCAGGCAGAGGACCACGCCGCGGGACAGGGCGTAGTTCGCGTAGAAGTCGTTCGAACCCGCCGTGTAGTCTTCCACGCCCAGGCCGAAGAGTTTGCCCTCAACGGCATCCACGCATGCCGGTCCGATTTCCAGTGCGGGGTCCAGGACGGCGTCCAGGGATTCCATCAGGCGTTTGCGGGGTCCGTGACGGTCCGCGGGATGGTCTTTGGCGCCGTCGGGTAGCCAGTGGTTGTTCACGCACTCGTCATCCAGCGCAATGCCAATGGCCTCTGCGATTCGCCGGCTGGCCACGCCGTGCCGGATCCAGAATTCGCGGATTTCCTGGTCGGGATGGGCGAGCGTGTACCCGTCATTCGCCTTCGGATGGGCGAAATACGTGGGATTGAAGTCCAGTCCGATCCGGTTCTCCTTCGCCCAGGATATCCAGCCGGTGAAGTGCCCGGGTTCGAGGCGATCCCGATCCACCACTTCACCGCCCGTGTCGCCGTAGGACGCGTGGACGTTCACGCGGTGCCGCCCCGGCAACAGGCCGATCACCTGTTCGAGATCGGCCCGCAGCTCATCCCCGTTTCTCGCGCGGCCCGGGTAATTTCCCGTTGCCATAATGCCGCCGCCTTCCACGGCTTCGTCCCTGGTCTCCAAACCCGCCACGTCGTCGGCCTGCCAGCAGTGAAGCGAGATGGGCACGTCCGTTGCCTTCTCTACGGCTTCATGCGCGTCCACGCCGAGGGCGGCGTATTGTTCGGCAGCCTGCTGAAAGCAGGATTCAATTTGTCCGTCGGTCCGTGGCGCCTGGTACCGCATGCAGATTCTCCCGGATGATATACTCGGACACTGGTGAGTCCCCTGGCCCACGCCAATCTTCACCCAATTCCCGCAAAGAATAAACGTCAATCTGTATGGGTCGTGTCCTCAGAGGTTACCGAACGACAGGCAGGGGAGCGACCCTGTCCTGCAGCCACGCCTTTAATTCGGCGAATCGGAATGTACCGGCCTCGAACATCCGCACAAAGAAACCGAATGCTTCATCGCCGTCGCAGTCGATGAAGTGGCCGTTCAGGCGCAGGAAAGTGTCTGTAACGAAGAAGGCCGCCCGTTTATTGCCGTCTATGAAGGGGTGATTATTGGCCAGGCTCTCCATAAGCGCCGCCGCTTCCTCGACATGGTCGTCGTAGTATCCAAGCTGGGGGCGCATGAGCGCGGAGGCCAGGGCGCCTTCATCACGAATACCCGGTTTGCCGCCAAAGGCGCTGATCAGGGCGTGGTGCATGACGATGACTTCCTGTATGGTGGGGAAGTCATGGGTCATTTTGCCAGCATTTCACCCAGATGGCGGTTTCTTTCGATGCTGGCTTGGAAGTGGGCCATGACCGAGGCGCGCGGTTTTCCTTGAGCGCGATTTTCGATGTACTCAAGCATGGCTTCTTCCAGCACCGCTTGAAAATGACGGCCATCATGGCGGGCAATCTCCCGCATCGCGCCTAGCAACTCCGGCGACACCTGGCTCGAGAATTTCTCTCGCGGCATAACCACAACGCATAGCTCCTTTTTGTGTCAATCCATATATAGGATGTTGGGGTCAAAGTGTCAAGATTTATCTTGATAAAAATGGGTATGAGGCCCACTTTGACGCTAGATGAGTTATTCCGGAGGGCCGCATCTCCTTGAGCGGCCCTCCGGATTTCAACCCCGCCTTCGTCAGATAGAAGGTGCACGCCAGCCGGTATCGCCCACCCGTACGATAATGAGAGCGACGATCGACCGATCTCAGGAGCCGCCGTATGATCCTCGCCAGGATCCTCCATCACCCAATTATCTCCTGCAGTCTGGGCAGGAGATAGGCGAGGGCGATGCTGACGAGGAGTCCGCCGGTAATCTTCGCGAAATCCATCGCCACCAAACGCCTCACTTCCTGGCGGCTGCGGTGCCGCTGATTCCAGGCGACCGCGATCTCGCGTCCTGCCAGGAGGCCGACGAAGACCCACGTCGTGCTCATCGGGAGCTTGGAAACTTCCTTGAACAGGAGCAGTACAATACCGTAGATCAGATCAACGAACGTCGCCGAACGGATATCGGTCGTGTTGGTTTTGGTGAGCACCACCTTCTGGATGGCGCCGCCGTGCGTGTAGAAGATCGCCGCGTGCAGGACCAGCATGACGATCATCGCCATGAGGAAAAATTCCGCCGACAGGTCCCGAGGGAGGAAGACGAAGATGTTGGCCAGATCCTGAATCAGCCACTGGCTCCAGAGAAAACCGGTTGAACACCATTGCGCCACCACCCACCAACCGCTGGTTGGCCCCTCTGTCCGATGAAATCGGGATTCGATTGTCCGGGTGACCCACCGGTACACCAGGATGGCCGCAACGAATGCCGTCGCATACCCGCTCAACGACTTGATCAGCATGCTCGGCAAGGCCTTCGGCGCAAAAATCGTGAGGGTGAGGAAAGTGGTACTGGCCGGGATGCCGGCGCGGGTCAGCAGAAGAAGGACGAACGGCGGGACGCAGTAGATCCACGACCACTGTTCCGGTTCGGGTATCTTCTCCAACCTTCCGTAGGAGACGTCGTGGTGAATCCACCATCCGTAAGCCAGGACTGTCACCAGGATACTGCAGGCAAAGATCCATATTACCCACCACGGGCGCTTGGCGTTGGAACTGAGAAAGGTCCCCAGAGTCTGAATGGCGTCGTTGCCGACGATCGAATAGGAAGCAAGCACGAAACCGCCGATCATGATTACTTCCTGACTCAATGGGGGACTCCTTCGAGAGATGGGGTCTTGATGGTGTTTAATGTGGACACAGCTGACCGGGTTCAATCGGAGGAATGCGGCTGAAGATGATTCTTGCGCAGAATCGGCATCTCGACGCTGAGGAAAAGATCGCGTCAACATCCTCAGCGATGACCGAAAATCCAGGGTGGGTGAGCCGGGCCGAGGGTTGGCTTCGAATCGGGCGGGTCAGTCTTGTCGAACGACCTCGCCCGATTTCACCGTAGCCAGCGGTTCCCAGGATCCTCCCGGGCGTTCGACGCCGAGCACGTCGGACAGGCGTCCATCGGGATTCCACTGCAAGAGGGCCAGATCGGCGCAAGCACCGGGCGCCAGCGTGCCGGCTTCTCCCTCCAGCCCCAGCAATGCCGCCGGGCGGGCGGTCGCCCGAGCCAGGACTTCGGCTTCGGGCATGCCCGCGGCGATGTATTTCGACATCGTTCCGGGCAGGTGGTGGGGCGGATCGGCGCCCACATGAGCCCTGTACTGGTCGGTGGAAATCGTGTCGGGGTAGAATCCCTCGGCGATGGCCTGTTCGACGTGGGCGAAGCTGAAGGACTGTGCCCCGTGACAGCCGTCGAACAGAACCCCCCGGTCTCTTGCCTCCCAGACGGCCCGCCGGACCCTTCCGCTCGCGATGATGTTATCCGGGCGGGGGCTGAACGTGTAAGTGAAGAGGTCTCCCGCCCGCAGGCGCGGCAACTGTTCCTCGAGGGGAAAGTCGCCCTTGAAGCGCGGTCCGTAGAGGATGGGGCGTCCGCTGCGTTCGGCGGCTTCGATTCCGCGGCGGAGAATCTCTCTCGGGTCGTGGGGGAGGGTGGGTTCGAGCAATGTGTTGAACGCAATGCCCCAGATCTCGTCCCCCGCCCCCGCGATGGTATCGACACACAGGTCGACGTCGGCGTTCTCGAGTCGCTCGAAACAGTGATCCGGCGGCGATTCGCCGTATTTCGACAGGTGCAGCGCCAGCCTCACGCGGGTGCGGCTGGCGCGGATGACCTTGTCCCGATAGGCAGGCCAGTTGAGGGCGCCGGCGTCCCCCTGTGACATGCAGGTGGTGACCCCGCGCGGGAGAAAGTGCACGTCCGGATCGACGCCGAACCGTGAACCGCCCCTGGCCGGATGGGCGTGGATGTCCACCAGGCCCGGCAGAAGCAGGGCGTCGGGGCAGTCGAGGGTCCGTGACGCGGTTCCTTCCACGTCCGTACCGGAGGCCACGATGCGGTCACCCCGTACGGCGACGGCGCCGGGTCCGTCCAGGCCGGTCTCGGCGCAGAAAACGCGGCCGGCCGTAATCAGCAGATCATATTTGGCGTCAGGTGTGGACATAGGTTGGTCCTGTTCGGTGGACGCTGCGGATCGATGAGAACCAGATTGGACTCGGGTGTCCGGGTGGGCGACGGGGACCAGCAATGGAATAATTACCTGGAGTTCCGGGTCCAGTGGCTTTGACGAACCAGCGGCGCCCAGCCGAACCGCCGGTAAAACCTCCCGGCTCCCGCTTCTTCGTCATCTATCGCAACGCTCAACACAATCCGGCTGCACCTGGACAGGCGCAGCCATTCAACGGCATGGCGCATCACCCATGAACCGAGACCCCGGTTTCGCATCGCATCGCTTGTCTCCACTTCCGAGAGTTCGCCCCATCCGGAAAGTGCAGGCAACTGCCCGCCCTGGGTGAGATCCGCAACACATTCAACATAGGCTACGTCCCGTCCTTCCAACCGCGCCACGAATCGTGTGCTGAATTTCCCCAGGTCGCGATGAATCGATGCGCCCTCTACGGGGGGTTCGCCTGGAGATGGAATACCGTCCAGGGTACCGCCGTAGACGGATTCGTCGACGTCCGCATTGGATGAATAGCCGAATTGCCCCAGCATGAGGCCTATGTGTGGCCAGACATGGGGCAAGCCGACGCAAACCGGTACGGGCAAAGGACCCGATATCTGCCGGTCCGTTACCTGCCAGGCTTTCATTTGGCGCAGGCATTCCTTCAGAATCGCCTCGCCGGCGGTACGCTCCCGGGGCCAGAACAGCAGCCAGGCGACTTCCGCGGTTCCCTTCCAGCGCGTATCGTCTCCGTATCGAAGGATATGGGCTGCGGCGCAGACGCGGTCGTTGACGACGCCGACGATAGATTTTCTTTCCGCGACCCATGGATCGGTTACCCACTCAGCCGGATTCCTCTTCAGACGCTCCCAGAAGTAGCAGGCCGTCAGGGCCCACCCGGGAACCACGGCGCCAAGATGAGCATTAACAAGATCCATGACCTGGGGCAGATGGAATTTATCCAGGGGCTCTATCTTCACCATATTTCGATCCGACGGATGTTTTTTTGCCTGAATCCGACGCAATTTGGACCATTTCAGACGCGCATCAAGGGAATCTTGAGCGGTGTCCGTTTACCGCGCGACTCGGCGGCCGAATTTCGGCAATCCATTTTCGGGACTGAATACGAGGCGGGCTTCATGTTCGTGTATCGGGAATTCATTTACACGCGCTCAGACGCATCCCGCCTATCTTTAAAACGCTGCTGCCGGGCCGCGCGCACTCGATTGAGATATTTACCAGAGAAGCTTCGGTCGGCACCATGAGAGCCGCCTGTTGAATGGTCCAATTGGGGCTTTCCACGGAAAACGTGAGTTTCTCCATCGTTCCGGCTTCGAAGAAGCTGAACGTTGCCTCAATGGTACCCCCCGGCTGCCCGCATGTCCGGACCGAAAAGGTATTTGCGCCCTTTTCCAGACCACCCAATTTATCCACTTTGCAGATCGTCCCGGTATTCTGTACCGCCAGAAAAACACCGACGCCATCGGGCCCGCCGCCGCTGCGGACCAACTCCGCCGACAACGCGTCGTACCCATCGGGAGTACCGTCTGCATCCAGATCGACACCCAGTTCGGGAAACACATTCACTTCGGGATCCGGACTCATATGATAGAGAACCTCTGCCCACTCCGAATAGGTCCTTACCGGGACCCGGTTGTCCTTGCACCAGGACAGGATCCGATCGACCCGTTTAAGATAACCGTCCCAACCGTCCGGCATGGCGTGCTCCCAGAAGTGGCTGTGGCCGATAAGAACGTGGTGCTTGGCGATCCCGTCTGCAATTCGTTTCAGGTTCCAATCCAGATCCTGCGCCTCGTCGTTGAAGTCTCCCCACTGCATACCGAACCGCTTGTCCCCGTTGGGATCATCCTCGTTGTAGCACTTCAAAGACCGGTCCGGGTAGGTTGCCGCGGCCACGTATCCGTACAGGTCTCCAAAGGATTCTTTGACATCTTCACGCCAGAAGTCGGAACACCCTCCGGACCCCGGCTGTATCCACGTAAAGGGACGACCAAGACCAAGGTCGTCAAACAGATTCAGCGACGATTCGGCCAGAAGCCTGCGAGCCGCCAGCGTCATCCGAACGTCGGCTTTGCCCAGCGGATGGTATACGATATCCTGATGTTCTCCCGGATGGACGTTGTCTTCGTCCCAAAAACTGCGTAGCGCCAATACGCCATCGCCCGAATGCTCTATCTGCCTGAACCGAAATGCACTGCCGGTATGGGGCAGGTAGACGGCGAAGAATCGCGTCTGGTTGGTGTCGTACAGACCTTGAGGCGTCCGGCTTGTCATCAGGTTGCCCGAAATATCCGCGCGACCTTCCGGAAGCGATGCCGTGTCAATCTCGGCATAGGTCAGGTAGACGTGCGTTTCATCCACGTGGTCAACGCCCGGCATCCTGCGCCAGGCATCGGCATCCGCGCCGTGAGGGAGTGGCAGCTTGTCGACGCTGTGAAGGGGCGTGTGGTCCATGATTTCGTGCCCCTGGTCCTGCAAAGTTCTGACCAGCCTCGTGTATGTTTCGTCGCCGGCCATTCTTCCAGGACACAGTGCGGCGCAGAACTTCAAACCGTACCGGTTGAAGACCTCCGCGAACTCGATCCATTGTCGAATCGGCTTGTTGTCGTCCACACGGAAGCAGATTCCCCCGCGTTTGTCTGTTGTCACGTTCCCGGAATCCTCGCAGGCTTGATGACGATTACTTATTATTTAAATTCCCGTGCGACCATGACGAGTACGGCGTTGAGGCCCGCATCGGGCGCGAACCCTTGCCAAAACTTCGAACGAGACGGACGAATTCGTCGAAGTCGGCGAGGTGGCGCGCCTGTATCATACAAAACGGACGGACATTGGGTGGCTGGAGGATTGCTGAATTGATGCGGAAATTCAGGCTCATTCACACGCTTACTTTCACGGGAACATAGCCCTGGCATCCATCGATTGTCAACAGAAAAGGTGCGCGTGCTCTCCGTTCCGTTATCTGGGTTTCGCCTATGCGCGGCGGCCGGGCATAGGCGGCCCTTTCCATCCGGTTGAATTCTTGTTACCATGGAAGGGCGTAGCCAGGTTGAATACCTCGTGCGTGGAAATATGCCGGGCCGTGTACGCGCCAGACGTGGTCCCGGATACCCCGGCGGAAGTTCACACCGGTCTGCCCGCCTGAGGCAGCGAGGCACAAAACAACACATATCCGAAAAACAACGCCTGACCCATCCAATACAGGATTAATCCAGGATCCTGCACACCAAGGAGAACCCTGATGATCTACGAACACCGCACCTACAGAATCCCCGAAGGCCGGATGCCGGACATCCTCAACCGGTTTGAAACCGTTACGTTCGGCCTCTTCGACAGGCACGGCATTAAAGTCGTCGGTTTCTGGACCCGAAGGGATGCCAACGACCTGATCTACCTATGCGAATTTGAGAACGAAGAGGCTATGGAAACAGCGTGGGATTCTTTCCGCTCAGACCCCGAATGGATCGCAGCCCGGGAACAAACCGAAGCCAACGGGCCCATCGTGGACGAGGTTCTCTCCGACGTCCTCATCCCAACCGCCTTCTCGCCATTACAATAGGGGAACAACCCACCCTCGTTTCCAATAGAAGCCCCACACCTTCATTTGGGCGGAAGCGACCCGACATAATCGGCCGCCCTATACACCCAGTCTGTGAGGTCTTCGTCCGATTCTATCGCGGGTGATTCAACCAGCGCCCATCCCCTCATAACGCGGCCCGTGACGTCGAACGGCTTCGTGTGCGGCTCCCCAAGCGTCCGGTCATGATGCGCCCTGTCGAGCCGGACGATCAGAGATCCCTTCCACGTCCCCACGCACATGTTGCCGTGGATCATGAAACAGACGCCGCCGAACATCCCTTTCTCGGAGAATCCGTCCTCTTGCGAGAGAATGGATCGTATCCGCAGGATGAGTTTCCCGTCGCCGGTCATTCCCCTATATCTCCTCGAAGCGTTGCGGCAATCTGAACACCGTGTTATGGTTTCGTGCGGTCAACCGCCGGTATTCCGGTGACGCCGGCCGCTCCACCCACGTCTACCGGGTGCCCCCGTCTCTAAGCATCTTTACGATATGCTCGTGTCCGCGGCGTTCCGCCCATGCCAGGGGCGTCGCCCATTCGGCGCCCGCGGCATTCGGATCGGCGCCCCGATAAAGCAGCAGTCCGACAAGTTGCGCGTTTCCCTCGCGCGCGGCGATCCCCAGCGGCGTTGACCTGTCGTCCTCGTCGATTGCATTGATGTGGGCGCCGTATTCGATGAACAATCGTACCATCGCGGCGGCGTCGGACACGGCCCGGTTGCCGCGGCAAAGGTCGTGCAACGGGGTTCGTCGCTGCCAGTCGGGCAGGTTTGGATCCAGGCCGTGCTCGAGGAGTCGGCGCGTCATGCGTGGTACGTGGTACAGGTAGGTCTTGCAGGCGGTGAGCACGCGCGGCATCGGGTGTTTGCGCTGCAGGAACATGGTGAGCATCGCCTCGTGGGCATCGGGGGATTCTCCCCGGTCCTCCATGCGTCCACAGCCGCTGATCACGGCGGTGTAGGGTGTGGTCAGATACTCGCTCTCCTCGTCGGAAAACGGATCGTCAGTGTAACGTAAAATAGCGGCCAGGGTCTCAAGTTGACCGAGTTGCACGTAGCCCCACGCCCCGGATGCGCGCCCGCCATAGCCGTAGAGCAGCCCCCGCATGGCGTCGGAACCGGCACGGATCGCGGGGCTTCCCGAGGAGTCCACGTGTCCGTTCGGATCGGCGCCGGCCTCCAGAAGCCATTCGGCGACTTCCAGGTTCTCCGAGACCGTGGCGGTCATAAGCGACGACCCGTTTGGGCAAAGGCGACCCTCCGGCAGAGAGGGGTCCGCGCCGTTGTCCAGCAGGAAGCGGACAATGTCGCGGTGTCCGCCCTCTACGGCCGCCGACAGGGGTCGCTTCAGGAGTTTCTCTCCGTCGTTCACCGCCGCAGGGTCCGCCGCGACAAATGCCCGTACGGCATCCAGGTCGCCCCTCCCGGCAGCCAGCGTGGGGCTGTCGCGGGAGCCGGCGTCCAGCAGCAGTCCCGCCAATTCCGGATTCACCTTTGACCGATGCCACATCAGGTCGACCCAGCGGGTGTAGTGAATGGCTCGGAAACCGGCATGGTCGGTCGCGCCGACGTCGATATTGTTCTTGAGAAGTACCCTTACCGCTGTCTCGTCACCCGCGATGACCGCAACGTGGAGCGCGGTCCTGCCTTCCGGATCCCGCTGCGATTCGATTCCACGCGAGTTTTTGAGCAGTCGTTCGATCTCCCCATGGTCTCGGGCTTCCACGGCAGCGTGCAGCCGGAGATCCGAATCCGCGCCTTTTGAACCAATGGACTGCCGCAAATAGTCGGCGACCGATGTGTGGCCGCGGTCGTCGGCCATGGCGATCAGATCGGTCACCTCGTCGAACGCATAGGCTTCCCACAGCACTCTTGTCGCGTCGAGATTGCCCTCCCGCACCGCGAAGTGAATCGGCGGGGTATACCAGAACTGCAGCCTGGCGCAGTCCGGATCCGCCAGCAGGTGTTCGCGCAGGGTGCCGGCGTCATTTCGGATCGCGGCGCCGAGGAGTTCCCAATACAGGCGCCCCTCGTCCGTTTCCACGCACCAGGAGGGGCGGTGCATGGCGTCGATCTTCTGCTGGGGGGTACGTTCCGATCCTCCGGATTTTGTGACAGCCATTCCGGTCCTTTCCGTTGTCTCGGGTTGATCTCCGTTCGACTGTTCCCGCTTTACAATCCTCTGTTCGAAGGAAAAGACATTCGCGCTGGCGGGATCCACCCTTACCTCAATCCAGTGCACGTCCGACGAACCGAATGTCTCCACGCGGGTGAAATTCGAGAGACGCCTTCCGTCCCGCCTGCGTCGAAGCGGTTTGTCGATCCGGAAATAATGCGAGTCGCCGTGCGCAAGCACGACGGGCCGGCCGAATCGCTCCGTCTCCTCGCGCAGCGCGTCGAGGAGGGCCTTGTAATGCGGCGGATCCGCTCCTCGCTTTCGTTCCAGTCCCATCGAAGCGTGAACGGTCAGAAACAGCGCCTTGCCGGATTGGGCCGCCTTGGAAAAGGCGTTTCGAAGCCACGCGATTCCTGCCCTGGTGCGCCGCTCGACCTCCGCGTCGTGCTTCTCCGTCCTCAGTGGAACCGTTCCAACCTCGGTAGAATCACGTGCCTGGAATGGTACGAGCCCGTTTCTGCTCCCCACAATGTGTACGGTCGCGAAATGAACCCCCGCCCGTTCCCAGCGGATGTTCTCTATAAATTCGCCGTATTCGGGCGACGCCGCCTGGGATTCAACCGCCATTGGCTGTCTCCCGAGCGTCAGGCCCGCGCGAGGATAGAAGAGCGTCCGCAATTTCCGCAGGCGTTCCAGCGGATCGAAGCGGCCGGCGTTCCTGAGGTGACAGTCTGTCCATTCGTTGTCGCCCGGGGTGAGGATGAAGGGATCCTCGAAGCGGCTGAATCGCTGCAGGCGTTCTTCGAGCAAAGCGTCAGTGCATGGCTGCCCCCCGTTTTTGATGTCGCCTGCGTGGATGATCCACCTGACGTCTTCATCCGCGTTGATCCGATCGATCACCCTTGCGAACCAGAGACTGTCGGCACTGGCGTAGGGCACGTCGCCAATCAGGGCGAAAGAATAGGTATCGCCGCCAGCGTGGCCCAGGCACGGCATAAGAGCGACGGCCAGTACTATGGCAGAGAGACGGAAAGATTGACCGGTTGTCCGGCGGGCGGGGGATCGGTGTCCGCTCCGGATCATTGGCGTGCCTCCGTTCATTTGGGATAATTCTTCCGGTTCGCGCACTCGTGAGAATTCGGGTACGGGGTTGGACCGAAGGTGCTTGGCTTCCGGACGTCGCCCTCGTATACTTCAGCGTCACAAATACACTTGCCGCTGAACATCGCGGGAGCCCGTGGCCCACCGTCGCGTCGAGCGCGAAGGCGCACCGATTTTTTTAAGCTTCGGATGATACGACTATGAACCGGACCGACCGCGAATCTTTCGCCCGGAATGGCTTTTGGAACCTCGGCGCGATCCTTAATCCGGATGAGGTGCGCTACTTCCACGATCTGTTCGAGGAAGACCGCCTCCGGTTTCCCTATTTCTGGCATCCGTACGGCTACCACCAGGAAGCCAACTACGACGCCCTGATCACCACGCCTCAATTCGATGAGTTGATCCGACATCCGGGGATAATGCCCGCGATCGAGGAATTGATGGGCGGTTCCGTCTGCTTCGGCGAGATCGGGCTGCGCGGGATGGGCCCCTATACGGGCGGTCTGCACAGGGGGTGGCACCGCGACAGGCCCCACTGGCCCGAACACCCCCTTCGCATGGACTATATCCAGTTGATGGTCTACCTCACCGACGTGGACGAGGGCACCCACTGTTTTTCCCTCTCGCCCGAATCCGTCGACGAGGCCGTTCTGGACGATCCCGCGGAGCAGCTGGAGCGGGGCGGCGTGTACGATCTCCACGGCCCGGCCGGCACGTGCGTCCTGTTCAACGTGGCGGTCCTTCACACGGCGACCACACGCCCCACGCAGGCCGTCCGAAAGACCGCGCAGATCTACTACGGGCACCGCAGCAGGCCTCCGCTGGCCAACGACTCAGGAATTCCGGCGGTATTCTGGCGGATCACCCCGATCCGGAAACGCGCGCCTTCTATGGCGTGCTCAACGACCGTACGCGCCTGTACATGGCCGCCTTCGGGCCGCAGGAAGGTCAGGCGGGCGGCGGGCGCTAGTCCGGACGATATTTCGGTCACCCGTCAGTCCCGTCTTCCCTGAGATGCACACGCCGGCCCTGGGTGGCCGCCGTCTCCGCGCCCAGCCCGATGCGAATGGATTCGAGGGCGGTGCCCAGATCCGATCGCCATCCATTTGTTCTGCCGCGCACTTCATCCAGAAAGAGGCTTTCCAGCGACGCCTCCCGTCCGGCTGACGGCAACGGTACCTCCTTGCCCTCCCCGGATGAGAGTCGCCAGCCGTCGTCATGAACCAGCGTCCCACCTTCCAGCACCATCCGCTGGTACTGTTCGGCCCTCCCGATCGAGACGCCACCCGCCCACGTCCATTCCGCCGTACCGCCCCCGGAAAATCCAACCACGACCCGGTTGACGAAGCGTTCGTACGTTCCGGCGCTGTCCATTCCTTCATAATGGGTGTACCCCTCCACCCATAACGCCGGGCCGAAAAGGTCGACAAGCGGGTATACGTGATAGACGAAAAATAGACTGGGCGGCCCCGACGCGTGGATGTTGAACAACACCTCCGGCCGCGCCCCTCTCGCCGGCGTCAGGCGCGCGAATAGCGCCAACAGCAGCGCACCCAGCGAACCGACCGCCTCTTTGAGTTTCCGGTGCCCGTCCGACACCACTTCCGGATGGGCTACGCGGAGAACAATGCCCTTCGCGCGCGCCAGGTCGACCAGGGCGTTGCCCTCGTCAACGTGCCGCGCGATAGGGTATTCCAGAAAGACGGGTTTGCCGGCCTCCAGGGCGGCCCTGGCGATGGGACCGTGGCTGTCGTTGTTGGTGCAGACCACGACTGCGTCCACGTCGGACCGGTCCATCAGATTCTGCCACTCGTCCAGCAGCGGCAGTGCGTGGCAACTGGCCAGTTCGGCGCCCGTGTGCGGATTTCGGGCGGCCAATGCGGTCAGCCTGCATCCCTTCATCGCTGCAAAAGTCCGCGCCCGACTCTGCGCCATTCCGCCCGAGCCGACCAGACCCAACCGAATCGAATCCATAGTTTCAACTCCTTGCTATCCACTGGTTTAAAAGGGTTTCTCTTCACTGTCGAACCGCGGTCCGGCGTCCACGCCGAACTGCACGCCAATCTGCGGCCCAATCGACACCTGCTTAATAACAATTCGGATGCATCGCCAAATTTGTCGGGACGAATGCACTTAAATCCGTCCGGCGAAACCGGTTAGATAAGATCGACCAGCAAGTTCAATACTTGCCGATCGCCCCGAAGTCTAGCTTGATGATTAACTCGACCCCCCGATCCTCGAATATGATGAATCCCGTTTTCTCCAGTCGGAAAAGTTCCCGCAAGAAGGTGCGGGTCGTTACGTGGCGATAGACTGCGGTGACATATGGAGCCCTCATTAGTTCGGACACCCTGATTCGTTTGGACGGTTCGTCCGCGAAGGGATCTACCGGCTCGGTCTCTTCCAGGAGCAAACAAAGCAGGTCGTATTCCCGCTGGTTGAGGACGCGACGGCGCTCGCTCACCCGCTGACTCCGTGCTTTGGTTAACGTGGTTCGATATATAACGCGGTTGAGTTTCGTCTTGATGAAATTGTTGATTCCCTTCAACTCGGTCGCAAAGCCCTCGATGCCAAACGTAATGAAACCGCTCAGATCGAACGGCTGTGTCCTTCTGCCCTGTTGCAGTAAAAACATGTATTCATTGCCGTTTTGGTAGAAGTAATTCGACGGTCCGTAGAAACCGTGAACATTGTAACCACCCTGGAATAGAATTCCGGCCTCCACAAGCCTTGAGACCCTACCATTTCCGTCCCCGAACGGGTGTATGGTGACGAGAAAGAAATGGGCCAGGAGCGCCCGCACGACCGGATGCTGCGCCGCCAGTTTGTTTGAGTTCACGAACGTCACGAATTCTTCCATCAGGCGGATTAATTCCGCAGGGGGTGCTCCTCGATGCACGCCGCCCAATGCCTCCGTTCCTACCACGACGGGGTGGGTCCGCAACTTTTCCGTTACGTTGTCGGTCTCGTCGGAACCGCCGGTGACCAGCCTATGCATTCGCATGATGTCAGAAAGCTGGAGGGGCTTGCTATCTGGTGTGAACCTTTGCCGAACCCAGTCCTGGGCCAAGCCTGCATTTCTCACCTGCTTTTCTTCTCTGGACTGATTTTGGGGTTGGTCCGAGGAAGCCTCCAACAGTCGACTTACTTCAGCTTCAGACAGCCGATTGCCCTCAACGGCCGTAGTACCGTGAACGGCTCGCACGCGGTTCAACTGGTCCAATTGTTCCTTCCAGTCGGACGGGAGGACCAGATTGAGGGCTGCCTCTTTGTATGCTTCAATCCGAATCAGGTTGGAGTTCTGGTTCTCCAATGGGATCCGATATTCATAGCGGAAGTTTTTCCAGTCCAAATGATCTCCTAGTTAACAAACTATTTGACACTAAATAAAACATCATAAATATATATAAATATAATATATTCTACATAAATTACAATATATTTTGTAGGTTATTTGACAGAAATTTGACGCCAACCGTTGTAACGTAACAGAAAGTCGTAAACGACTTCCCAATTGCATTCGCCTGAACGTGGTCCTGTCGGTATGATGTAGTCCCACAAGCGGCCAATCGGGGAATTGGGTAATCTGAGTGGACTGGGGGAGGTCTCGCGGGTGATCACGGTAACTCATGCCGATCCGAGAAGTGGGAAATTTGCAAGTTCTACTTTCATATTTACCCACAGAGGGCCTGCCAGTGTGAGAACGCTTGGGCATAGACGTCCTCAACCGGCAGTTGATCCGTTCTCATATTCCTCGATACCGACAACCGGGCGATTGCGCTATATTTGGTCTTCCATTGGATGAAAGAACGCCGCCATAAATACACAAACGCGGGGAGGCATACCAATGTTTGACCCCACGGATCCTGGACGAAGGATACAGGAGAGACGAAAGCAGCAGGGGCTGGCACAGGAACAGCTCGGACAGGCCGTTTGCATCAGCGTGCAGGCGGTTTCCAAGTGGGAAAACGGAGAGTCGCTACCCAACTATAGGGACATTCCCTGCTTTGTGCAAAGCGCCGGGCGCGTCGGCCGATGCGCTGCCGGGAACCGAGCGTTAACGTGGTGCCTTCCGTCTTTCATCCTGTCTTTCCAGGTTACCCGTACCCTGAAAATTTCCAACAATATGTGTTGCAAACCTGTTTCCACAGACGTATTTTTCGGACCCCGGTGATTGGAAAACAGTCCTTGCCGGGCGGTAAAAAGACAATCCCGACATCGAGTTAACGGAGAACATGTCCATGAATTCGATACAGGAGTATCCCGCGGGCGCGGGCCAGATCGATCACGAAATGCCGTTGGCGTCGTTCGTCCCGGAACGGATCCTCGAAAAACTGGATCTGACAATGGCAGGGTTGGAAGCGGTGAAACGGGCGGCCGACTCCGGCGACACGCCTGGCGCTCTCACCGCGCTGCGTGACTATTACCGGGCGAAATTTCCGCTGGAGGAAGCGAGTAAAGCAGGTGATTTTTCCACGGCGGACAAAATCTGCGCGCGCATCATTCAGTGGGGACCCTACGAGGAAGCGCAATATGGCGACGACTTCGACTGGGAATGGGATCCGCCGGGCGATATCGAGTGGGTGGCGGCCGTGTACCGCTTCTATTGGGCTGCGCCGCTTGTCGCTGCCTACGCGGCGACCCGCGTTGAGAAGTACGCGCAAGCGTTCGTGGAACTTTCAACCGACTGGATTTCGAAACATCCGCTTGAAAACCACACCAGAACCCATCCCGTTTACAAATGGTGGAAGGGATTTGCATGGCTGGATCTCCAGACCGGGATTCGGGCTACGAATATCTGCGCGGCATTTCGGGGTCTGGTGCACGCCGAATCGTTTACGCCCGAATTTCTCGGCCTGTTGATGGCCTGTCTGTATGACCATCAGACAAAGACAACGCTGATTCCCATGGGGCTCATCCACAACAAGGCCGTGTTCGAACAGCGTGGGTTTATCAATGTCGCCTACACGTTCGGCGAGTTCAGTGAGTCCCGCGACTGGATGGAATTGGGGTTGGCGCGCGTAGAAGAAAATATCCTGGCCCAGACGACGGCAGACGGCGTTCAGCGAGAGTGGTCGTTCGGCTATCATCAGGGCGTATTGCGGGACGCGGTGGAAATTTTCGGGCGCCTGGACGCCTTCGGCATCGAAATATCGCAGGCATTCAGAGAACGCGTACGCAGAATGTGCGATTATATCTTCTGGATCGCGTCACCCGATCTTGGCGCGCCGATGTTCGGAGACGGTTCCCGTCCGCCGAAAGCCACGGAAGATCGGACAAAGTGGCCGCTGTATGCCGAGCTTGTCAGCGCGACCGAATTGCTGAGCGATCCCAAATACGCGGCCAGGGCGAATCTGCATCGCGAAGCCCTGCCCGATCAGAAGAGCCGCGCGTTCAAGGATGCCGGCTTCTACGTGATGCGCAACGACTGGGGGCCGGATCAGATTCACCTGGCGCTTCATTGTTCGCCACCAGCGATTTCAAGCCACGATCAGCCCGACAACGGGACGTTTGAGTTGTACGCCTACGGGCGCTGGCTGATGCCCGATTCGGGCTTCTACACCTATGGCCGCGACAGGAAGAGCCGCGCCTGGCACCGGCAGACCTCGGTGCATCAGACCCTGACCCTGAATGGCGGAGATATCTCCGACGACGCGCACAATCTGATGTGGGTCTCGGAGGGGGCCGATTCCGACGTGCTGGTGGTGGAGAACCGGTCATATCCCGGCTTGACCCACCGGCGTTCGGTCTGGTTCGTGAACCGGCGGTTCTTCGTATTCCTGGACGAGGCGATCGGCGGCGCGCCTGGTCAGCTGGATTTGCACTTCCAGTTTGCGCCCGGCGACGTCACGTTCGACGGCGAGGGAAACAGGGCGTTCACGCAATTTGAGGACGCCAACGTACTGGTGCAGGCGGCGGCCGGTTGTCCGGCATCGATGGTCGAAGAAACCGGCTGGTTCGCCTGGGAATACGGCCATCGCACGCCGCGCAGGGCATTTCGGTTCGCGCTTGAGAATCAGGCGCCCACGGTTTTTGTGACCGTGCTCGTACCCTATCGCGGCGCGAATGTGCCGGCGGTATCCGCCCAGTTGCCGGCCGCGCTCCAGGCCGGGGACGACGGCGTGGAGTTTGTCGTTGACGCGTTGGGAACGTCCTGGACGATCGGAAGAGACTTCGCTTCCCGCGAGGCGTGGATCCGCTGACCCGAGGATTCGGCCGCACGCGTTAGCGATTGAACGACTCGAGGGGATTATCCCGCCCCCTGGTAACCACGAATCCCGTTAAACCCCACTCCGGATCTCTCGTCTGCGCCGGTTCACGCTGTCGGCGCGGATTCCTGTCCAGGTTGTCACGTCGCCAGACTATCTCTGGCCAGTGACGTAGCCCCATGTCAACCGCCGGATTTCAGACGTTTGGGCCGCCACATCTGGTCGCGATGGCTTTGACGCTGGCCCTGCCGATCCTGCTCACGCTGTTCGTGAAAGGGCCGCGGTCCCGGACGGCCGCCGTCGTGGGCGTTGTGCTGGCTGGCGTCCTGCTTGGCAACGAATTGATCCACTGGGGTGTCCGAATCGCCGGGTTCGGCCCCGTTCGTTTTTTTCGGACCTTCCTGCCGCTCCACGTATGCGGCATCGCGATCTTCGCGACTTCCCTCACCCTGCTGCTCCGCAATCAGAAGGTGTACGAAATCGCCTACTTCTGGGGCCTGGTGGGGGCGTCAAACGCCGTGATAACCCCCGGCGGTCTGGAAGTTGATTTTCCGCAGTATCGATTTTTCCAGTATTTCGTTTCGCACTCCGGCATCGTGGCGGGGGTTCTGTACGCCACGTGGTGTCTAAAGATGCGGCCCACGCTCGGCGGACTCTTCCGGGCATTTGTCTTGTTGCACGTGCTGGCGGCGTTTGTCTCGGTGATCAATTTCCTCGGCGGATCCAACTACATGTATCTCTGCGCGCCGCCCTGGGGAACGGTGTCGCCGTTCTTTTTCGCGCCGTGGCCGTGGTACCTTGTTTTCCTCGACCTACTTGGATTGGCGATGTTCTTCATCGTCTATTTTCCGTTCTTCATTAAGGACCGGCGGCAATCTCGTGGGTTGTCGCCAGGCGACGCAGAGGCCAGGAGCGGCGGGTCCAGGGCGGAGACGATTCCATGACCGTCCGATAGACGAACGCCTTTGCAGCAATGCGGCCGTTCGGCACCCACCATAGGCGGTGACGAACAGTCGCATAATCGCACGCCTCTCTACGTGGCGCCGTGTTCTCTCAGCATCCGCGCGATTTGGACGTGCCCTTTCTTTACCGCCCAGGCAAGGGGCGTTGCCCAGGGCTTTTCCTTCGGCAGGTTCGGATCCGCTCCCATCGACAGGAGGAACTCAACCATCGTCCTGTGACCCGCCCTGCTCGCAAGCCCCAGGGGCGTGGCGCAGTACTCGGGTTCCAATGCGTTTATTTCCGCTCCGAAGTCCAGTAGAAGTCCTGCCCTGTCCACGTCGCCCTCATGCGCGATCAGATGGAGAGAGGAGATTCCCAGCCAGTTTCTGTAATTCGGATCCGCCCCGTTTTGCAAAAAGTACTTCGCCGTCTCATATACACGGTAGAACGTACCGTGGTTCTCATTGGCGACGGCGGCGCCGTATTTCACAAGAAGCTCAACCAACGCCATCCTGCCGCGGCGCGCGGGATTGCCGAGATTCGCGTTCTCGATCTCCTTCGGGTTTCGTTTCAGTAATTCTTCGACACCCTTAAGGTCGTTGGCGTTGATCGCGGCGCTGATCGGCGGAATGATATCCGCCCTGCCGCCGTGGAATTTCATCAATTCATACAGTTCCGGGTACTTTCTGGCGTGGTGGAATGCCGTGCCGGTCGAGTCCACGTTGCCGTTGGGGTCGGCGCCGCGTTCGAGCAGCAGCGTCACGATTTCGCGATGGCCCCGGCGGGATGCGATGGATATCGGCACTCTGTCGCATGTGTCGCGGAAACTGGCCAGGTCGGCATCCGCGTCAAGAAATTCCCGGACGCGCCGGGTGTCGCCGAACGCGGAGGCCACCAGGATGATGTATTCCGCGCCCCTGGCGACCAGGTAGCCCGCCAGCGCCGTTTTCTTCTGCTCGAGAATCCTGTCCCGCCACCCGGCATAGATGGCGACGTGGATCGGCTTCTGACCGGCGCTGAAGCCCGTGCCGGCCTGGGCCTGAATATCGGCGCCGCTGTCAAGGAGCAGGCGCGTCGAGTAGAAGTCGCCGGCCGCAACCGCCTCGTGAAGGGCCGTGGTCCCGTTCGCGTTGCAAAGTCTGACGCGCTCAGGGGACGACCGGACGATGTTTGTGGTTTTCTCGTAATCGAGCGCGTGAACGGCTTCAATGAGTTCGTTCGCGAGGGGTTCCGTTTCCCGGGTGTAGCCACCGCTCCGTTCGCCGATGGCCTCTTCCAGGATATTCACGATATCCTCATGTTCCCTGTCAGCCGCCAGATTGACCAGTGAATCGTGAAAGTGCCGGGTCCGATAGAACGGACTCGCGCCCCTTTCCAGAACGTAACGCACCACGTCCCCGTGACCCTCTCGAACCGCGAATTTCAGGGGTTGGGTATAGTAATGTACACAACGAACGAGGTCCGGATTCCTCTTCACGAGCTTCCGAATCGCTTCCAGGTCGCCCCGTATCGTTGTACAGAACATCGCCCAGACCTCCGGCCCACTGCCCTTTGTCCTTGCGACATACCCGGAATCCTCCAACTCGGAAGGCTTGACCATCCGTGAAATGACCCAGTCGGCGTGGGCGCGATCCGGTCTGGCGGCACTGCTTTTCATTTCGGGAATCCTCGATTGTCTGATGGATGCATGGGAGTATGAGGCCGGATCCTGGATGTCCGGAACTACTTGAGGATCGGCACCGAATCTCGTATCGTCAGATCTTCAGGCGCACGGCTATTCTATCTCTACGGTTCGCAGTTCAGGAATAAGCGCGCCCTGCGGGGATATGGTGATGAACCCCATGGAGACGGGAAGCCGAAAACGGCGGGGCCCGATGCTGCCGGGATTCAGGCAGCAAGCCGATCCCAGGGTGCTTATTTTCGGCATGTGGGAATGGCCGCACACCGCAAGATCGAAACCCGCGACATCCGCGTCGGCAAGGATGTGTGTCACGAGAATCCGCTGCCTTCCGGCGCGCATCACGAGTTTTTCGGGCAGGTCGCCGCAGGGAGGATCCAGGTCGACGTTTCCGCGGACGGCGTATACCGGCGCGATCTGTACCAATTGCTCAAGTACCGAAATTTTCCCCACGTCGCCGGCATGGATAATCAGGCGGACGCCCTGCAGCAGTTCCAGTACCTGCGGCCTGATGAGTCCGTGGGAGTCGGAGACGACACCGAGGCGATCGCCCGCGCGGATCTGAATGAACATTGGTTGCTGGCTTCGTGGATCCGTTTCCGGAGATGGGGTGGACGTCCTACTTCGCATCGTGTGATTGATAGTGTTGGATCTCGAAATCGCCGGGAGCCTTGAGATAGGGCCGTAGGCGTGATCCCCGTGAATGAAAACTACGAGGCGTCCGGTCCTCTGTCCAGTTCAGATTTCACGTACCCGGACCGTTGTCTCTTTCAAGGTCATTGAGAATTAAGGGAGAATGAAACCCGTGCCCCATAACGTGCTCATGCAAAAGGCGCTGGAGGTCTTCGCCCGCGGTTATTGTTTTACCAGGAGTTTCACGCATCCTTACCTGGCAAGTCGGGAGGGTTCAATCTGGGTGGTCCGGGACGCGCCCAGAAAACGCGGCGCGTACCGCCGGGAGGAGTGGATCGCTCACGGCGTCGATGCCGACGAGATCGACCGCGTGGCCAGAATGAACACCCGCGGACAGTTCGGCATTTGCGCGATCTGCGCGACCGGGGAGTCCGATATCGGAATGCGAGCGGACTTTAGAGGGCTCGACTATCGCCTGAATACAACAGAAGCCGTCATGGTGCACCGATTGCGGCGCATACCTCGTGTGGTGGATCCACTGCCCATCGAACGTGTCGTCGCCGCCGAAATGGCGGACAGATTGAACAAGACAACGCGAGTCAGACAGATTCTGCCGGAACATCTTTCCTCGGGCTCACCGCTCAGGCAATATGTTGCGCTCGAGAACGGTGAGCCCGTGGGATGGGTTCAAAGCATCGAGGTGGACTCGGCGACGTGGTGTTCGAACATGCACGTGGTACGCTCTGCCCGGCGTCGAGGAGTCGGAAGGGCGTTGATGTGCAGAATGCTCCGCGATGACCGGACGCATGGTTCACGCCGGGCTGTCTTAACCGCAACCCACACGGGTGCATTGTTGTATACCTCAATCGGATACGAGCGGATCGGTACCCTGCTGTTCTACACGCCCAGGAAACGTTAGAAACCCCAGCTGCAGAACGTGGCCGAAGTCATCCAATTTGGCGCCGCACAATCGCTTACGGTTGCCACTCGACAGGAAGAAAGGAACGAAATGTCAAGAGAACAGAGGATCGCTCAGCTTCTGGACGAGGCCTGGAAGACCAGGGGGGTTGCGGACTACGAACGGGGCAAGCGGCTCGCGGACGAGGCGGCGAAACTGTGCGGCGAGGACGGCCACGAATCCCTGGGAAGGGTCGCCCACGTCTACGGGCAGTTCGAGAGGGATCAGGGGAACACCGAACGCGCTCTTCAACTGTACCGGGAAGGTTACAACCATTACGTGGCCGCGAACCATACCGAAAAGATGGCCCACTCGCTTCGTCACGTCGCGGACGTTTGCCGGGATCTTCCGGATTGGCAAGGCGCGGCGCGTGATTACCGGTCGGCAATACAGATGTACCGAGATCTCGACCCAACGCCGATGCACTCGCTGGAAATGCACTCCGGGGCTTCGGCATGCTTCTGGAGCGTGTTGGAAAAAAAGAGGAGGCAGGGCGGGTTTTCGAAGAGGCACACCAGTTGTACCGGCAGGTGGACAACACGCTTGGCATCGAAGAGATGGGGACGAAGCTGAAGGATCTTCGGGGCGACGGATTTTCATAGATCGAGGCCCTAAGTCGCCTTTCTCTCAAATGGTTGATACGCTCGAGCGATCCCTCGAACAAGATATCGAAAGGGTGGAGCGGACATTCTTGTCTGCTCATCTGCATCAAACCGAATCCCCAGAATCCTCGCCCGATACCTCGTCTTCGCCACGCCGCATCGTCTGCACGAGTATCCCGTCCCGGAAATATGTCACCATGCAGCCGCCGATTCATCCCGCCTCGTTACGTTCCCTTCGCTGACTGTGGTGAGGCTGTGGAAACGGCTATTCGAAACGTGGTCATTGAGCTTGTCGAAATGCCCGCGTTTCGTAACCTGTTGGGTGCTCTTCAACGCCCTTCGCCGACCCTTCGACAAGCTCAGGGAGCGGCTCATGGCTCAGGCGCCGGTTCCTGAGCCTGTCGAAGGATGCCAGCTGCTCGACGCGTCATCCGAATTTCGGCGATCTATTTCCCGGACAGGCCATCATATCAACGTCTGTTTCCACGCGCCCTTCCGATAGCGAGCCCAGGCCAGAATGCCCTGTGCGACGCCGCCAATAAACCAGGCGATCCAGATACCCGCGACATCCATATCCAACAGAAACGCCAGGACGTAGGAGAGGGGCAGCATGAGCAGCCACTGCGCCACAATCGTATAGTAGAGGAGAGGCCTTGTCTCGCCGCCGCCGGCCAGGACGCCCCCGGCGACGATGGACAACGCTGAAAAGACCTGGGCGACCGTAAAATACAGGAGCATAACGTATCCTATCTCGATGACTGCCGCGGAATCCGTGAACAGGTCGACAATTTCCCGGGCGAAGATGCAGATGACAATTGCGCTCACGGTGATGAACGTCATGCCGAGCCGGATTATATTTTCGGCGACGCGCTCGGCCTCGCGTATCTGCCTCGCGCCCAATCGTTGTCCAACCAGAGCGGTTGCCGATATGGAAAACGCCAGGGCCGGCATGATGCCGATCATTCGCATCTGCAAACCGATGGTCAGCGCGGCCGTTGCGGCGGTGGGCCGGCTCGTCCACCCCACCACACGATAGATCAAAACACGGGCGCCGTTTCGGAAAAAACCCTGAATGCCAGCGGGAACCCCAATCCGCATCATTCGCCCGATAATGTCCCGGTTGATGGGAAGGCGCCAATTCCACCGCATATGCACCCGCGAACGGCCGGACGTAAGCAGTGAGACCCCGACGATGCAGCCTATGGCCCGCGAGACGATACTGCCGAGGGCTGCTCCGGTCACCCCCAGCTGGGGCAGACCCCATGCCCCGAAAATCAGGCCGTAGGTGAGCGGGATTTTCAGACAGATGATGAGACACGAAATCTTCAACGGCGTCCGGGTATCCCCGGCGCCGCCGAAGATTCCGCCGATGATGAAATTGGGCATCATGAAGACGATGCCGACAAAGTACATGCGGAGGAACGGCACGGCGTGGGCGAGCACGTCGTCCTGCGCGCCCATCACGACCAACGCCGGCCGGGCGACCGCGCTCCCCACGAGGGCCAGGACCGCGGACAGCAGGATACCCATCACGATGGCGTGTTGCGCTGTATTGCTGAGATCGTCACGGCGCCCGGCTCCGTACAGCTGCGCGACCAGGGTGCGCGATCCGGTGCTGACCGATATCGCCATCACCATCGTCAGGAACAGGATCTGCCGGCTGAGTCCCACCGCGGATATCGCGGCCGGACCCAGTTGCCCCACCATGGAGATATCGATGAGGCCCTCCATGGCGTCGAGCATCGACGCGACAACCACCGGCCATGCGATGGCCCAGACCAGGGGAAGCACCGGCGCCTCGCCGGAGGGGGTCGTATCGGGGTGGGGGGGCGAAAGAGGGCGGGTCATGGAAGTGTTCGGTGTACACGGCGAGAGGTCACTGGAGGGATCCATTCGGCGTGCAACCCGGGTTCATACGCGAGAATGACAAGGTTCAATGCATTTGCTCCGGTGATGTGTATGGGCTTCAAACTGTGTCAGAACCCTGTCTCTGGACCCCTGCGGTGTGAATCGGGCGCTTCGAGTCGTTTGTCCCGGCTGCTAACCTAATCGATTGCACTTTCCACTGCCTGCACGTGAATATCCGCGTCAGGCCAGTGTTTCTTCAGGATTTCGATGATGTGGTCTTTGGGTCCGAAAAAAAGCATGATCATATTCTCTGTAACGAAGTATTTCTCATGATGTTGCCCTCCATTGCGGGCAATCAGTTGGTTGAGTTCTCCGGGTGGATGGCTTCCCGTACCTGCGATTATGTGCTCGAGGAAATGAAGTTTTCCCTGCTCTCCTTCCGGTTCATCCGCGTGACCCATGGCATAGAAGGTCTGATATTCAAAGGTGGGCATCGTCCGATCCACCACGATGACGGCGTCGAGGTTGGCATTGATGGTGTAATGATTCGCGACGAGCGCGTCTGACAGGATTTCCGACCCGACGAGCCGGTACGCGGGGCACGTATCCCAATAGATGCAGACGATTATTGCCGCATATATGCAGGTTTTCGCCATGCCGTACACCTATGGTGAACGCGAAAGGAATCGCTACGGGCAGCAGTCAGGATTCGGAAGATTGTGGTTGGGGAGGTGAGAGCCGATATGCGGATAGATCGTCGGTCCAATCGTTCCTTATATACAACCCGTTATGTCCGGGGTCAACCCAAGACTAAAATAGAGGTCGGCATAGACCTCTATTTGTCATTCATTATATATGATTGTTAATTTTTATCTTACGTATTGTATCTGCATTTAAGGTACCGATAGGGCACGTAATTGAAGAGGGGAGCCGGCAACGCAGGAACGGATTTCTCGTCCGACATCCAATTCGCAGCCTGGCCTGCTTTTCTTGCGGTAAGTGATATTCCTCGTACCGGTCAGAACAATCTCTGTTGGGACATGGGCGTGAGGATATCCGGGTCGTCGTTGCGGACGCTGTTTACGCGGGTGCTGACGGCGCGGATTTCGTACGGTCCCGCTCGGGGTTCGCGGACCAGGTCGAGGAGCGTCGGCGCCGATGACGTGGTGTCGAGCCAGACCGAGAAATGTTCGGGATTGATGATGGCCGGCTGCCGGTGATGGACGTCCGCAAGCGGCGCGTCGGCGGCGGTGGTGATGATCGTAAAGCTTTGGAGGGATTCGCCGCCTCTGTCCCAGTTTTCCCAGAGTGCGGCGAACGATAGCGGCGATCCGTCCGCGAGCGCCAGGAAGTAGGGCTGTTTACCGTGCCCCGCCCGTTGCCACTCGAACCAGCCGTCGGCCGGGACCAGGCACCGTCGCGAGCGGAAGGCGGCGCCGAATGCCGGTTTCTCGTGGACGGTTTCGGAACGGGCGTTGATCATGCGCGCGCCCATTCTGATGTCTTTGGCCCACATGGGAATCAGGCCCCAGCGGAGCCTGGCGATGATCCTGTTGCCGTTTTCGTCCAGGCGGCATACCGAGAAGTCCTGGGTGGGCGCGCCGTTGTATCGGGGTTGCAGGTCCGGCGGGGCCAGGGGTTCTGCCAGGGTGTAAAGTTCATGGAGTTCGCGCCAGGTCATCATCTGGGTGAAGCGTCCGCACATAGGATCATCTCCTCTGGTTCTGGTACCGACCCGGTAACGTCCGCGGGGTGTGCGAGCCGGGGCGGGAGGCGCATGTGCTTCGGGGTCGGTTGCGGTCTTCGGCGCGCTGCATGCACCGTTCAATTTCGGCCTTCCGGTAAATGGTGTCAATGGAAATCCCGGCTCTTGGCCTGGACCGCCCCGGTATCCAGCTTCGGCTTCCAGATTTTTTCAACCACCAGGTGGGTTACGCCCTCTCCCACCTGCAGTTTTCCGGTCACGCCCATACAGGAAAGTGTTTTGGCCGGCAGGGAATAGCGCTTGAAAGTCCTTTCCCAGATAACCAGGTTCACAAACCCCGTCTCATCCTCCAGGGTCATGAAGGTGACGCCTTTCGCGGTTCCCGGGCGCTGGCGGCAGATGACCATCCCCGCGTAGCGAACCCGGAGGCCGTCCTGCATCCGGTTGATCTGGTGCGCCGTGGGCAGTCCCCGGGCGGCCAGCGCGGAACGCAGCGGTTTCAGGAGGTGTCCCCGCGTGCTGTGGTCGGTTGCCTGGTGGTCCCAGAGAACGGTCTCCAACCCGCTCAGGAGGGGAAACCGGGGCGGCGAAACGTGGCCGTTCAGTGGCAGCGCGGGCTCTTTCGGGGTTGCGATACCGTGGATCTGCCAGAGCGCGCCGCGTCGGTCCAGGCCGAAACACTCGAAGGCGCCCGCTTCGGCCAGGGCCTCCAGCTTGTCCTGGCGAAGCCCGCTCCGCCGGGCGACGTCTTCGAGATCCTGAAAAGGGCGCTCTCTCGCGGCGGCCGAGAGCCGGCGTCCGTCCGCATCGCCCAGTCCGCTGACGTAACGCAGCCCCATGCGCACGGCGAACGGAGCGGGCGACGCGCGGGATCGGGCCGGCTCGAGGGTGCAGTCCCAGCGGCTCTCGCGCAGGCAAACGGGCCGCACGGAGATCCCGTGCCTCCGGGCGTCGTTGACGATGGTAGCGGGCTCGTAAAACCCCATCGGCTGGGCATTCAGCAGGGCGCAGACGAACGCCGCCGGATAGTGGCATTTGAGATAGGCGGTGGCATAGGCGATATGGGCAAAGCTGGCGGCATGGCTCTCGGGAAAGCCGTAGTCGCCGAAGCCGCGGATCTGATTGAAGATGCGTTCGGCAAATTCGTGTTCGATGCCCTTTTTGACCATGCGGGTGACGAGACGGCGATGGTGCCGCTCGATGCGTCCGGAACGTCGCCACGCCGCCATATCCCGCCGGAGCTGATCGGCCTCGCCGGGGGTGTAGTCGGCCGCAACCATGGCCAGTTGCATCACCTGCTCCTGAAACAGAGGAATGCCCAGGGTTTTCTTCAGGACGGGAACGAGGGAAGGATGGGGATATTCGACTTCCTCGTCTCCGTTGCGCCGTCGCAGATAGGGATGCACCATGCCGCCCGTGATGGGTCCGGGGCGTACAATGCTGATCTCGATCACCAGGTCGTAATAACTGCGCGGCCTGAGGCGCCCCAGCATGGCCATCTGCGCCCGGCTTTCGATCTGAAACACCCCCACGGTATCGCTGCGGCAGATCATGTCGAAGGTCGCGGCGTCGCCCCGGGGAAGGGTGGCCAGAGACAGGTCCTGCCCGCGGTGCCGCCGCAGGAGATCGAAGCAGAGATGCAGATGGGTGAGGGCGCCCAGCCCCAGCAGGTCCACCTTGAACAGACCGGCATGCTCCACGTCCTCCTTGTCCCATTGAATGACCGTTCTGCCATCCATCGTGGCGTTCTCGATGGGCACCAGTTCGTGGACGGGACGATGGCCCAGCAGAAAGCCGCCGGGATGTATGGAGAGGTGGCGGGGAAAATCCTGAATCTCTTCTACCAGGGAAGCGAGATGGCGAAGGGCCGGGTTCCGGGGATCGAGCCCGGCCTGCGCAATGAAGGCATCGCTCCAGCTTTCATGGGACACCAGTTTGGCCAGGCGATCCAGGCTGGTTGCTGAAATCTCCAGCGCCTTGCCCACTTCCCGGATGGCGGATCGGTACCGGTAACGCACCACGTTGGACACCATCGCCGCGCGTTCGCGCCCATATTTTTTGTACACATGCTGGATCACTTCTTCCCTGCGGTTATGTTCGATATCCAGGTCGATATCCGGAGGCTCGGCCCTCTCCCTGGACAGAAAGCGTTCGAAGAGAAGTTCCACCTGGGTCGGATCCACGCTGGTGATCCCCAGGGCGAAGCAGACCGCTGAGTTGGCGGCCGACCCCCGGCCCTGGCAGAGGATTTTTTGACGGTGGCAGTACTCGACGATCTCGTACATGGTCAGGAAGTAGCCTTCGTACTCCAGTTCCTGGATCAGCTCGAGTTCCTTCTCCAATTGTGGAATCTGGTGCCGGAACTTTTCGCCCATCCGGCGGGCGGCTCCCTCGAACGTCCGATCGCGCAGGTACTGGATGGAAGTCTTGCCCTCCGGCACGCGTTCCAGCGGATAGCGGTAACGCAGTTCCTGGAGCGAGAAGGAACAGCGGTCGGCAATTTCCCGGGTTCGCCTGACCGATTCCGGATCGTCGATAAAGAGGCGGGCCAGATCGTCCGGACGCCTCAGGGCGTACTGGTCGTTCGGCTGGATGTGCCGGCCCGCCGAGGACAGGGTCACGCCTTTCCGGATACAGGTCAGGACGTCCTGCAGGCGTCGTCGTTCAGGAGCGTGATAGAGGACCTCCACGGCGGCCACGGTGGGAAGGCCGAACCGGTCTGCCAGTTCACGGAGCCGAATTTCCTGCAGAATCTCCTCCGCCCGACGGTGTCTGGCCAACAGGATGTACAGGCGGTCCTCGAATGCCGCTTTGAGCTGTTCCAGCACGGGTTCCGGGCCGCCCTCCGCGGCAGCTTCCGGCCCGGCCCGGCCGATCCACAGGGCGATCAGACCGGGATTGCAGCGACACACGTCCTCCAGGCCCAGCTTACACGCCCCCTTGGAAGAACGCAGATGCCCGTCGGTCAGCAGGCGGCAGAGATTGCCGTAGCCCTTCCGGTTCTGGACCAGCAACAGGATCTCCGATCCGTCCTGGAGGCCGATCTGCGATCCTGCAATCAGGTGAACACCCGCCTGGCGGGCCTGAACATGAGCCCTGACGATCCCGTACACGCCGTTCCGGTCGGTGAGCGCCATGGCGGGAAGGCCATTCTGCCGGCAGGCTTCGACCAGTTCCTCGGGATGGCTGGCTCCTTCCAGAAAGGAATAGTTGCTCTTGCACCAGAGGGGGACGTAGGGCGAATCGGAGGCGGGCGCCCGGGCGCTGTTACGGCCCGGAGCCAATGGTCCGTTCATGGTTTCCGTCCTTCTTAGAAGCTGTTTTAAAATTCCCGGTGCGTCTCTGCGCCCGGCCCTGGCCTGGCGGGTGCGGTCACTCGACGCGGCCCTGGGCGTACCAGCGATGCATTTGCTGGTCGTAATAGATCCAGAGGTGTTCTCCCCGATGGGTCTTGATGAACCGGTAGTCTCTCCGGATCTCCCGGCGCCACCATTCTCCACTGATCGCATGTCCCGGCGGATGCCCCGCGCCCGGCGACGGCTTCCGGTTTTTCGCATGGTAAAGGGAAGCCCCTTCCAGAAGTTCGGGGCAGGCGTGGACGCGCCGCACCAGGGGGCGCATGGGGACCGGTTGGGGACTGGCTGCGGCAAGCTTCTTGAAGGGCTGCCACTCGAAACGGGCTTCCGGCAGGTGCCCCGATTTGAGCCGGACCGACAGCACGGAATCGGGGCCGAACTCGGCGCGAACCCGGGCCAGGGCATCCAGGGCCGCCTCAATATTGCGGCGCGGATTCCGCTGCAGCAGGTTCAGTGTTTCGGCGGAGACGTACACGCCCTCCACCTCGAGGACCAATTCCACCGGAGGAGCGGGGAAAGAGACCGTCTCCAGGTGCAATCGGAGGAGGTCCAGCAGCACCGGCGCCTCCAGGGTCGGCCTTGCCGGCTGGATGCGCTGACGATGACGGTCTCCGTCTTCCAGCAGCAGTTGCAGATGCAGGGCCGCCACCGCCTGGCACCTTGCCGCCACCGCCCGCAACAGGGGATCCAGCCGCTCCCGGATCCAGAAAAGGAGTCTCTGGGCATTGGATTCGGGCTCGTCCAGGTCCATCCGGACGCGGAGGGGCTCGGGGATCTTTCGGGATTGAATCGGCAGCGACAGCGTTCCCGACGCAAAACGGTAGAGGCTCCGGGCCTGCTCGCCGAGGTGGTGCGCGATGCCGCCTGCGGGAAGCTCCAGGAAGTCGCTCACGGTATGAACCGCCAGTTTTTCGAGCCGGTCGCGCAGCTTCGGGTCGATTTGCAGATGCAGCAGCCGCACCATGCGGCTTTCCGTCTCCTCGACCTCAAGGGAAGGGAACACGGTCACCCGGCTCGCCGACTTGGCGATGGCATAGCTGCCGAAACGGCTGAAGCCGACGACGATACTGGCTTTCAGCGCCAGCCGGGAGAGGTGGGAGTCGATCTGCCTGGCCCAGTCTTCGAGAGAGGTATGGAGCTTGTCGAGTCCGCTGGCATCGACCCAGAAAATCCCGGGCTCGTCGTCGCAGGGCTCGATCCGGGGGCTGAAACGGTCCAGAAGCCGGTGGACCTGCCGCACCGCGGTCTGGATTTCCCTCTCGGAAACCGTTCCCGCGCACAGGTTCCGGTCCAGCGAGAGGGCGGAGGCATAGCGCATTCCCGTGCGGATGCCGGCCCGGTCGGCCGCCGGGTTCGTCCAGAGGATGGGGCTCTGAGGATTCTCTTTTTCCACCACCGCGACCGGTCTCCGCTGCCACTCCGGGCGCCTCCTCAGCAGGAGTTGCAGCGGCAGCGCCCGGATATTAATGCAGGCCGTCCGGCCCGCGGCAGATTTCGGTGTGGCGCCAACCCGGTCCATGACGTCTGTCCTTCAAAATCTCGATGTCGTATTGGAAGCGGTCGACCCCCAGGCGCCGGCAGGAGGATTGCCCTCGCAGACAGACCATTGGTCCCAGCGAAGGTGTCTCCCTGGCTTTTGAGGTCAGGCAGAGCAGGGCGGTGTCGTGGGCCCGCGCCAGGTGGGCCAGCCGCGCCTGCAGCGGAAACGGAATTGTGGGATCGGAGTGCAGATCCATCACCATCAGGCCAAAGGCGCCCGACCTCAGGAGCCGGTCCGCCGAACGCGCCGCGGACTGGGCATCGGGCACGTGGATGACGACGAGGGCACTCAGGTCCACGCCGCTTTCGGCTGCATCGGGCGCGAAGAAGGTATCCGGCGTGGCCGTGATCCAGGCCACCGGCTCATGCCCGAGTTGCGCATCCAGCACCAGCCGGAAGGCAGCTGTGAGCAGACCGGCTCCTGAATTGGAGGAGAGTTCGCAAAGGCGCCCGGCCAACTGCGCCAGCGACCAGCGTGGCGTTTTCGTTCGGGTCCTGATCCTGTCCAGATCGGCCCGGAGGCGCTGTAACCCGCTGTCCTGTAAGGCTGAAAAGCGTTCTCGTCTGATGTTGCCCGATACACCCTGCACTTCGATGACCTTTCCCGGGAGTGAAAACGGTTCTGCATTCTCCTGAAGGAACGTTCATAAACAAAAAAAACAGACAAATGTCTGTTTTGTCAAGTGTTTTCTTCCAACTTTATTTTCCACTGTGTTCCGGGCACGGGGAAGGGTGACGGCGTTTACCGTTAAGAAGCTGTTTTAAAATTATCGGTGAGTTCCCGAGCGCGAGCGAAAAAGTGGCGGTCAAGGCGGGAAAATCCGCCCATATCTAAAGATACGGGTGGGTTTGACCAACGCCGACCGGCGCTTTTGCAGCCGCGCGAAGACCGCTGGGAATTTTAAAACAGCTTCTAAGGGCCCTGGTCGAAACGCTGCCCGAACACCTGAACGCCCCAGACCGATCCCTCCGCTTCGGCAACCGCCACCCCCACATGCGTCCAGTGCTTCGCCAGGATATTCGCGCGGTGCCCCGCGCTCAGCATCCAGCCGGCGTGCATCGTTTCGACAAAATGCGTTCTCGCCACATTTTCACCTACGCGGTGGAAGGGCAACCGCCGGTAGGTCGCATGCCATCCCACGTCCAGTCCTGTCATGGAAAAATGGGATATATCACCCATCGCAAGCATCTCTTCGAGCCGGATGCGCGCCACGTGCATCAACTCGGGATGTGGAAATACCGAACCCCGTCGAATCCGCTTCCGGGCCGCGTTGATCCGATCGATCAGAACAAGCTGGGCGGCCTCGTCCCCCGGATATGGAGCAATTTCCAGGACTTTGTCTTCCAGATCATCGGGATTGCCGACAATCACGGACTGGTGGGAAGCAGTAAACGAACGCGCTTTGGGCAATACAATTTGGACCTGTACGCGGCAATGCCCCGCCTCGCCGAACCGGAACCGCGCGCGAAACCGCCGTCCCCGCCTGCGCACGTCGCCTTTGATCGCGTCTCCGTCGGGTACGAGAAATGCCATCACGTTTATATCTTCCACCTCGCCATGGATCTGTCCCGACACGGTCAGTTCCTCGCCGATGGCGACCGCCTCCGGAAGCCGATCGACCGTTGCCAGGTCCGTTCTCAACCGCCCCGGATACCCGTAAGCGACGGGCATCCGGATTTCCATTCTTCCGTCCGGCCAGGAGGTGATTCTCTGGCCAAAGGGACCGGTCTCCACCAACCGCCTATCGGGAAACGTCTCCCGGGTCCCTCCTTTTGAGGTCAAATATTCGTCGGGGCGGACGGTACGCAAACTTCCCTCTCCGCGGGTTGCCAACCGGCCGTCGCCGCTCCGAATCGACGTGACACCCTCGCGCGGCGTCCCCCGGGGATATTTCTCCACCGGGATGCCTTGCACCTGTCGCGAAGCGGGCCTTGCGGCCACACTGTCTGCGGGATCGGAATGAACGACGGAGCCATCGGCCAGACGAGAGACGCGCCGTCCGTCCGGAAACGTGGTGATCTCGTCGCCTTTTTCCGTAATTAGTACATGTCGTCCGTCTGGATATATCTTTTTCAGGGATTTCCCGCCGATCAATGTGATCACGCCGTTGGCGTCTTTAATCCACGTCGAACTGTCCAGAGCAACGCGGCGGGTTCCGCCGTCCGGCATCTTTTCAATTAAATCGCCGTCCACATTGTGCCCGACTATCCGACCGTCGGTCGCCCGTTCCACCCGCCTTCCCGACGCCATTCTCCATTCCCGGCGGCCGTCGGGATACGTGGTACGCACGTTCTTCCACCGGTCGGTGTACACAATCCGTCCGTCGGGAAACCGGTCTTCGGTGGCGCCGCTCGGAAACGCCACGTTGACCCGCCCGTCGGGATACGTGGTGCGCACGTTTTTCCACCGGTCGGTGAACACGATTCGTCCATCGGGAAACCGGTCTTCGGTGGCGCCGCTCGGTGACGCCTCGCTGACCCGCCCGTCGGGATGCTGCCATCGTTGCCGCCCGTCCGGAAAGGTCGTCAACACGCGTCCGTCCTTGAACCGGCGCCGGCGCATGCCACTCCCGGGACGCGATGTCCTCCTCGGGGCCAGGAAATAACCCTCTATCACGCGCCAATACCCGTGGGTCGGAAGCTGCAGACCCCCGTCACGCAGATGTTCCAGGGAGTTTACCACCCGCCTGTGGATGGTGTGGGCGTCTTCGAGCGCCTCCAGACTGTCCACCACTTCCCCGGTAAATCGCGCCAGGCGCGGATATTCTCCGGGATGCAGATGGATGTACAGATAGTGAAAGGCCGACACCGCCTTGGACGTATCGGGCGTTTCGAATACCTTTCCGCGTCCCAGCATCAGCGCCACCTGGACGCCGCGTTCCGTCCACCCGGTCACCAGGGCGCCCGAGGGAATCCGATAGATTCGATTCCCGTCGACCAACCGTACGTCGTCCACGAGCCGAACCGTGTCCAATCGCACGTCATAAATGCGCCCGGGAATCCGAATCTCATCCCCGGGCGATATCTCAGGATTCTCCGACAACGGAATCGTCACGTCTCCGATTTCCGCCACCCCGGACGTGTCCGCGCGCACGCGCGACACGTAGGCCTCGTCCAACAGCGCCTCCTCGGTTGCGCCGCCGGCATCTTCCAGATAGTCCGCCACCGGTCTGCCGGGCGCGTACCGGTACGCGCCCGGTTTCGTCACCGCGCCGGAAACCGTCACCTTCTCGTCCGGCTGGCATCCGACGAAAATCAGGGCAAGTACCAGTATGGAATTTCGCAGAGGGCAATGGGGCGACATCGTACGTGTCTCCGCATGCGGGCGAAATTTATCGAAGTGTCGCGGCCGTTTACGGGGAACACCGGCCCATCGACGCGCGAGTTGCAGGTTAGCGCTCGCCCGTGGACTCCGGACGTGGCGGATACGACAAGACCCCCGGGTGCACCCGGGGGTCTTGTCGTATCCGCGAACAGGTCACCGACAACTGGGGGTAGGGAATCAGGCGGCCTGTCTGAATACCTCTTTAACTACCGCTTTTCGGCAGACTGGGATCTTCCTCTATTTATGGTATTATCAATATCCGTCCGTCTTTGCGGGGCGGACACGGTTTGACGAGGATCCCCGTTCTCTCGTTCGAAAGGCTACCTTTCCGGCGCTACCGCCGAAGCATCCGTTTTTCGATGGGGGACGTCGAATAACGAGACGCGAAGAAAGTCAAACGCAACGCGACGCCGGTTGCCTTATTTCGAGAGTAGGCCTGCCGTTAAAGGGTGCTCATTCTTCGGAGGTGCTCAACCCTTGATGCGATTCACAGTCCTCTGCACTAGCACGGTGACCACACCGGCATACAGTGAGATGCCGGCCAGATCGACGATCATGTCCAATTTCTCGCCGATTCCCGGGATGTTGCCCAGCACGTTCGCCATTCCCGCACCGCCGACGGCAAGTGCAAGCACGAGGTAGCCCGTTGCGTCCTCAGCGTCAATCGCAACGCCTGCATAGGCGAGACCCAAGATGACCAGCACGAGCGCAAGGATGCCTTCTCCCAGAATCGCGCCGCCCGCCAGGCCCCCAATGATCGCACCGAGGGCGATGAGACCTACGATAACTCTACCTGCCATGTCTACCTCCCTAAAAATAAGTTACTTGCCGCGGCCCGTGGAAGATTGTGGCCGCAACGGTTACCGACGGGGCGGCGTGGGCGTCAGCGTGTGCCCCCCGTCACGAACATCCCACAAAAACCGACTTCAGATTTCAGCTATCGCGAACCGATGGTACCTGTCAGTCCGATCAGCCCGGGAGACTTCAGTACGCTGATTCGCAAACCGCGTCGCGCTTGTATTGAATCGCGTGGACGCCCGATTCGCGGGTTGCGTTATTCGCGCGTGGAACTGATTTCGTTCGACCCACGCGTTTGGACTGGATTGGCGTACGGCAGGACGGCTTGCCTTACACGAATTTCACTGAAGCGCAGGCCACCATGCCACAGCGGATAACTTCTCCGGGTAGCGACTGTTACACGTGCGGGGGAGAGTAAGGTTGAATAGCGCGGTCCAAATGGACTTCCACGATTCCCTAATAAAAGTAATGGTGCAAGCGTTGTCAAGTGAATTTATCCCTCATCCATCAGGGCAGGTAATTTCACCTGGCGTCCGGGTGCGAGGACTGCCGTTCTCTCGACGCCGCGCAATATTCAGCTCTCCAGGATTTCCAGACAGGATCTCAGGCGCCGGTCGTGATCTGTGTATTGCTTAAGCCACGCCGCGACCGTCTTGCCGTCGGCCAACGTCGCTTCCGGATCCGCGCCGCTTTCCAGGAGATACCGCGTTGTCTCCGCGTGTCCGTGTCCGGCGGCGCAGTACAGGGGAAAGTGGCCGTTGTCGGAGGTAGCGTTGACGTCGGCGCCGTGGCCGACCAGGCGCATGACGATGTACAGGTCGCCGTTCCGCGCGGCGTGATGCAGGGCGGCGTCCCCACGCGCGTAGCGCTCCCGCGCCAGCGCCGGATTGGCGCGGAGCATGGCGTCGACCCGGGGGACGTTGGCCAGGAAAACCGCGTAGATGAACTGGCGTGCGACTTCGCTCGCCGGTTTCGTATGCGCGTCCAGACTGCCGTACCCGACCAGCAACGACACGACGTCTTTATTGTCGGGCACTTCGGCCGCGTAGTGCATCGCGTAGCCGTCGTGTGCCGCCAGATCGGCGCCGCGATCGATCAGATACCGGACAATATCGAGGCGGCGGCGCAAACAGGCATGGAAGATGGGGCGCCACCCGTGCCGGTCGTCCTGGTCGACCGCCCAGGGCCGTTCCTCGACCATTTTTTTCAATGTGTCGAGGTCGCCTCTGCCCGCGGCTTCGTGAATGGATTCGTGCCCCATGGTCATCCCCCACGCGATTGCCCCGTTGAATCGCCGCCGTTGAATGCGGCGTCGCACGCCTGCCGTCGTCGCTTACCCCCATTCCGCCCGTGGAAAGAACCCCTGGAGACCAGCCGGTTGGCGCCGTGGACGACGTTTGTCTCGACGAGCGCGTGAACCCCTTGAAAGATAGGGCGCGGGCGGGACGGGAACAAGGAAAAGGCCGCCGCGCGTTATCCGTTCTCCATCCGTGGGAACAGGGCGGCGGTTCTTGACGGGTTTTTGCGGATTATCTATATTCGCACGATCTGCTGTATCCCGCGTTGCGTCGGTTGGACGCGAGCGTGGAACCACCCCGTGCCCGTCACCGTGAACGCAGCCGCCTGCATTACGCAACGCAGGTCGCAGGGACGCGACAGTGGGTCGTTTCGATCCTCCGAAGTCACGAAAGGCCGGTCGATGTTTCCGGAACTGGACGTTCCAGTAAGCACCGTGCGCGGTGTCGGCGCAAAAAGGGAGGGTCTGCTTCGGGAGGTCGGCATTTCAACCCATGCGGATCTTCTCCTTTTCCTGCCGTACCGGTACGTGGATCGCACGCGGCAGTCGCCCGTCGCGGATCTTCCGGTGGGCGCGGAAGTCACGGCCGTCGCCACGGTTCGCAGGGGGAACGTGGTTCCCGGCAGGCGGCCCCGGTTCACTCTGGTGCTGGAAGACGAATCGGGCACGCTGGAATGCGTCTGGTTTTCAGGACACCGGTATCTCCGACAGGCGTTCGCGCCCGGCGACCTCCTGGCCGTCGGAGGCAAGGTGACCCGGTTCGGCGGCAAACGACAGATGGTTCACCCGGACGTCGAGGTGATTTCGGAGCGTGAGGATGGAACGCGCCTCCATACGGGGCGCGTAATACCTGTCTATTCGACAACGTCGCGTATGAAGGCCGAGCGCCTCACCAGCCGCGGTCTGCGCCGCGTCATCTACCAGGCGCTGGAAGACGTGGACCTGGTGGATCCCTTGCCGGCCGGGATGAGGGCCCGATACGGGGCGCTCTCGCTCGGCGAGGCGGTAAGAAAGCTGCATTTTCCGGACCGCGGAAGGGACGTGGAGGCGGCGCGCCGCAGGTTGGCGTTCGATGAACTGCTCTATTTTCAGCTGCGGCTGAGGGTACTTCAGTCGGGCCGAAACGAACGGCCGGGGCCGGTATTTCCCGCATCGGGAGCCCTGGCCTCGCGATTGATGGGGACATTGCCGTTCGTCCCAACCGGAGCCCAGCGCCGGGCGCTTCAGGAGATTGGCGGGGACCTCGCGCGCGGCAGGCCGATGCGCCGGCTGCTGCAGGGTGACGTGGGGTCGGGCAAGACCCTCGTGGCCGCGGCGGCGATGCTGGCGGCAGTGGACGGCGGCGCGCAGGCGGCGCTGATGGCCCCCACCGAGATTCTGGCGGAGCAGCATGCGGCAACCATTCACGCCCTCACGGCGCCGCTGGGGCTTTCGGTCGCGTGCCTGACCGGGCGGCAGGCACAGCGTGAACGCCGTGAGGTCCTCGAAGGCCTGGCCTCGGGCCGCATCCACCTCGTGTCGGGTACGCATGCACTCCTGCAGGAAGGCGTGGTTTTCGCCCGGCTGGGGCTCGCGGTGGTGGACGAGCAGCATCGGTTCGGCGTGTTGCAACGCGCCGCACTGTTGGAGAAGGAGGCGGGCGCCCACCTGCTGGTGATGACGGCCACGCCCATTCCACGGTCCCTGGCCCTGACACTGTATGGCGACCTGGACGTGACGACGCTTGACGAACTGCCGCCCGGGCGTCAACCCGTGAAGACCGGATGGCGGACCGCGGAGGACCGGGAGAAAGCCTATCGCTTTCTGCGTGAACAGGTGTCGGCGGGCGGGCAGGCCTATATCGTTTTTCCCGTTATCGAAGAATCCGGAGCGAGGGATATCAGGGCCGCCGCCGCGGCATTAGAGGAATTGCGGGACGGCGTCCTGGCGGGGTTCAGGCTGGGGTTGCTGCACGGCCGGCTTCCTCACGCGGAGAAGGAGGCGGTGATGGCCGCGTTCCGGAAGGGCGCCCTGGATGTCCTGGTGTCCACAACGGTGATCGAAGTCGGGGTGGACGTTCCCAACGCGACGGTGATGATGGTTGAACACGCGGAAAGATTCGGGCTGGCGCAACTCCACCAGCTCAGGGGCCGGGTGGGTCGCGGGACCGTCGGTTCGTACTGTATCCTGATTGCCGACCCGGAGGATGAGCTCACGCCGCGCGCGCGCGCCAGGCTGGACGCGATGGTCGCCACCGGCGACGGGTTCGAAATCGCGGAGATGGATCTGAAAATCCGCGGGCCCGGACAGATCTTCGGCACCCGGCAGGCGGGGTACCCCGAGTTCCGTTTCGCCGACCTGGCACGGGACGTGGACCTGGTCAGGTCGGCCCGCGGGGAGGCGTTCCGCCTGCTGGAAAAGGATCCGGACCTCGAAAGCCATAAGGCGTTGCGCCGGCGCGTGGAATCCGTGAACCTGGACGGGAGGACGGGGCACGCGGGGTGACCAGGGCGGCGATCGGATGGCGGCGCCGGGCGGTTCGGTTGAGCGGGCTTAGGGGTTGACACCTACCGGGATTTGTGGTACATTCAAAAACTATCCCCGGTGAGGTGGGCAATGCCAGGAAACGCGCGCCGTATCGCGGTGGTCGGTTCAATCAACCGCGATACGATTTGTACGCCCGACGGGACCCGCACCGAAAGCTATGGCGGTATCCTTTACAGTATCGCGGCTCTGGCCGAGGTGGGGCCCGCCACGATCTTTCCGGTGTGCAACGTGGGCAAAGACGTCGAAGTCGCAGTTCGTCGTCTGCTGGGTTCGAGGGCGTCCGTGCGGCTGGATGGCGTGCGGTTTGTACCCGAACGGAATCCCCACTGTTTTTTGACCTACGATTACCGGAACCGGAAGCAGGAAACGCTTCTGGGCGGCGTACCGTTACTGACGGTAGAGCGGCTTCTGCCTTTCCTGGGCTGCGACGCGATCTGTTTCAATTTCATCACCGGAATGGAACTTGAACTGCGCACGCTGCAGGCTTTCCGGCGCGTCGCCCGGGGTCTCGTGCTGATGGACGTGCACAGCCTCACGCTGGGAATCGACAGGCATCGCCGCAGGTTTCTTCGCACCCCGCCGCGTTGGGAGGCGTGGCTGGGCTGTGCCGACGTCGTGCAGCTGAACGAACGTGAAGGCGAAGTGCTGGCCGGCGAGGCTCTGGATACCGGTGAAGTCATCCTGAGATTCGGCGGGCGGGTTCTGGATCTGGGTCCGAATGCGCTGTTGATTACCCGCGGCGTACACGGTGCCGATTTGGTGGCCAGGAACAGGCGGGGCGGAGCCGAAGTCCGGCGTTACCCCGCACAGCCCGCGGATGCACCCTTCGACGAAACCGGTTGCGGAGACGCGTTTCTGGCGGGTTTTACCTGGTCGTTCCTGCAAACGGGCAGCCTTGGAACGGCCAGCCGGTTCGCCAATCGGGTCGCGGGCATCACGTGCTGCCTCCGCGGCGTTGAGCAGATGAGCCGGATCGGTGAGTACTTCGAGCAATAATGACGTACGCATGCCGTTATTTCTCTCCCCGGCGGCGTCCCGCGAGGGTGTCGCCGACAACTTTCTCGAGGGGTTTGTCCTATGCAACAATATGATTTTCCCGGTCGTCCGTACTTCGACCTGTCCTTGAACCCTCGGCTGGTCTACTACGGGCTGGGCATTCTGGTCCTGTTGTGGCTTGCCAGCGGGATCTTCATCGTGCAGCCGGCCGAACAGGCGGTGGTATTTCGTTTCGGACGTACCATGGGGGTATCGGAGCCCGGTATTCACTACCATATCCCCTGGCCGATCGAGTCGGTGGAAATCGAGCAGGTGAGTGAGGTGAAGCGGGTGGAGATCGGGTTCCGGACCATCGCTGTGGAACCGGCGCCCCGGTATCAGCCCGTGAGCAGGGAGTCGTCCATGCTCACCGGCGACGAGAATATCGTGAACGTCGAGCTGATCGTTCAGTATCGAATCAGCAACATTGAAGACTATGTGTTCAACGTCGCGGACCAGGCGCACGCCGTCCGAAGCGTGGTGGAAGCGGCGGTTCGCCAGGTGGTGGGGCGGTCGGCGATTGACGAGGTGCTCACCGAAGGGAAATTCAAACTCCAGAGTGAGATCGAGCAGCAGGTTAAAGACGTCTTCGAACTCTATCAGCTCGGTTTGCACGTGGAGAACGTGAAGCTGCAGACGGTGTCGGTGCCGCGCGAGGTAGACCATGCATTTAAAGACGTTGCCAGCGCCCGGGAGGATAGAGAACGGCTGCGCAACGAGGCCGAAGCCTATCAGAATGAAGTGATCCCGAGGGCGCGGGGCGAGGCCCAGAAAATGCTTCGGGGGGCGGAGGCGTATACGGTTGAGCGGGTCAAGCGGTCACAGGGAGACGCGGAGCGGTTCCTGGAGGTTCTGACAGAGTACCGCAAGGCCAAAGATGTGACCGAAGTACGGCTTTACCTGGAAACGATGGAGAAGATTCTGCCCAGTATCCAGAAATTCGTGATCGAGTCCGATGGCAAGGGGGGCGGTTTTCTGAATCTGTTGAATTTGCAACCCAACGCGCCGAGAACCGCGGAGTCGACGAGAGCAGGGGGGAACTAACGATGAAATCGATAATCAAACTGATTGTGGGGGTCGTGTTGGTGGGGCTGCTGATCGAATCGTTCCTCTTTACGGTGGACGAGCGCGAACAGGTGGTCGTAACCCGGCTGGGCTCGCCCAGGCGCACCATCTCCAGCCCGGGCCTGCATTGGAAAGTGCCGTTTGTCGAACGGCTTCACACCTTCGACGACCGCCTGCTGTATAGCGATGCCGAACCGGCGCCCATTTACACGTCGGACAAAAAGAACCTGATCGTGGACAATTTCGCCAGGTGGCGTATCGTCAACCCGCTGAAATTCCTGAAGTCCGTGCAGACGGTCCGCGGCGCCCAATCCCGCTTGGACGATATCATCTATGCTGCCGTGCGGGAGGAGTTGGGTCGGCGGACACTCACTGAGATCGTTTCCGGGAATCGGAAAGCGATTATGGATAAGGTCACGGAGCGATCGCGCCAGGACGCCGAGGAACTGGGCGTGGAAGTGGTGGACGTGCGCGTCAAACGCGCCGATCTGCCGGAGGAGAACAAAAAGAACGTGTTCGACCGGATGAGGGCCGAGCGCGCCCGGCAGGCCAAGGAGTATCGCGCCGAGGGCGAAGAGGCGGCCCTCAAGATCCGCGCCGATACCGACCTGGAGGTCACGCGGATCACGTCCGACGCGTTTCATAAGTCGCAACTGACCCGGGGCCAGGGCGATGCCGAGGCGCTGGCCATTTATGCGCAGGCATTTCAGCAAGACCCGCGGTTCTATGAGTTCCAGCGCACGCTCGAGGCCTACGAACGCACGCTCACGCAGGGCAACACCACGGTTGTGTTACCCCTGCGCACGGACTTCTTCAAGTTTCTGGGTCACAGGAAAAAACGATGAACGCGCGGCGGTTCTGCCCGTTGGTCTGGGTGTTCTGCCTGACGTGCCGCCCGCTATCCGCGGCAGGTTGGGAGCAGCTCGAACGGGAGGGAATGTCGCTTCGGTTTCAGGACATCGACAGGGCGTCGGCGTGGGGGCTTCTGGATGAACTGATCTCCGGGAGGTCCGAGGTCGCGGAAAAGCTGGGCGGCGGCCGGGATGTCCCGATAATGATCTACGTGGCTGGTTCGCAGCAACTCTTTCAGACCGTCACGCGCGGGCGCATTCCCCACTGGGGGGTAGGTTGCGCCTTTCCGGCCGAGCGGATTGCGGTGTTGCGCCTGCTGGCCGGGCAGCGCGGCCAGGTCTTGAAGACGGCCCGGCACGAACTCTCCCATATTCTGCTGCACCACCTGGCGCGGGCGCCCACGCCACGCTGGTTCGACGAAGGCGTGGCTATGTGGGCCGCGCAGGAATGGCGATTTCGAGAAAGCACCGAGGTTTCCTATGCGATCTTCTCCGGCGGGCTGGTTCCGCTGGGGGAAATTGAAGGGGTCCTCGGTTTTTCTTCTTCCAGGGCGCGCCTGGCGTACACGGAAAGCCTGCTGGCCGTCCTCTACCTGATTCATCTGGGCGGGCCGGGTGCCGTGGCGCAGATTGTACATTCGCTCGGGTCCGGGGTTTCATTCGACGTCGCGCTGTATCGGATAACCGGACTCACCCCGCGGAAGTTTGAACGGGAGTGGACCGGCTATGCGAGGGGTCGGTTCAGTGCAACGGCGTTGCTGACCTCGGCGGAGGCTTTCTGGCTCTACACGACGTTGCTGCTTCTCGGGGTGTTCGTGGCGGTCAGGGTCCGCAACCGGCGGATCATCGAACGCTGGGATGAGGAATCTCCCGAAGATGCGTTGCCGTTGCGTCTCCGGTTGCGGGTGCGGCGATCCGGGGACCGGTCGTGATTGTCGGCGTAACAGGGGGCATCGGCGCGGGCAAGAGTTGTGTGTGTGGTTTTTTCGCCCGGGAAGGCGCGCGGGTGATCGAAGCCGACGAGGTGGGGCGGCGGGCGGTGGAAGACCCGGCGGTCCTGCGGGCGCTGGCCGGAACTTTCGGCAGGGATATTCTGGATGATAACGGGGTCCTTGTCCGCCGGGAACTGGGAAGGCGCGCGTTCGCTTCGGCCGAGGCGCGGGACCGGCTGAATGTCATTGTGTGGCCGCCGCTTGGGCGGATGTTGCGGGAGGATTCCAGGCGCGCGCTCGCCGAGTGTCCGAACCGGCCGGTGGTGATCGATGCCGCGCTGTTCCTGGAGTGGGGAGACCATCGGGCGCTGTGCGACGTCCTGGTGGTTGTCACCGCGCCGGAGGCGATCCGGATTCAGCGGGCCATGGAACGGAAGGGGCTGTCCGAGGCGGAAGTTCGGGACCGGATGGCCTCGCAAATGTCCGAATCGGAGAAGGTTAGGGCCGCGGACTATGTCATCGAAAACGCGGCAAAGGTAGCGGAACTGGAAGCACGAGCGCTGGCGGTCTGGCGCCGGATTGTCGGGCCGTAGGGCCTTGAAGAGAAATAGGGAGTCGCGGAACCGGCATTCATTCGACCGGATGCGCTATCTGCCGGAGCGCGGAAAAAAGTACCCCGATGGGAACTCCCGTCGGGGTTTTGCATTGAATGGGCGAAGGGTAAATCGCGACCTTTAAGGAAACGAACGATTCGCAAAAGTTTCCGAAAGAAACGATCGTTTCCCAATCGTGGGCCACTACGCGCTGCCTGCGACCCGGACCGCAGGACGTATCGATCAAGGCACGGCAGTACGGCGCCGACGATGCTGGAAGCCGGAGACCGTATGCGATGTAAGAGATCGACGAGGAGTGCCGGGTAAAGTGAGTTGGCTTCCGTGGGGCGGGACTCGCAAGAATATGCACGGCGATGAGAAACATTCCTTACTTTATCAAAAAGAACGGAATTATTGTAAATTGAAAGGCAAAATGAGGAATCGCCATGTATGAATCTTCAATAACCAGTAAGGGAGAGACAATTCCCAAGTCCGTCCGGGAGGCGTTCGGCGTACAGGCCGGGCACCGGTTGCGGTACGTCGTTACCGACGGCGACGTGCGCCTTCTGCCATTGCGGCCGATCAGCCGGTTATACGGGGTGCTGCGGCATCACGGCGCCGCCGTGACTGTCGAGGAAATGGAGCAGGCCGTATCCGATGGGGCGGCCGGGGAATGATCGGTCTCGATACGAATGTGCTTGTTCGCTTTCTGGTGCGCGACGACGAGCAGCAGGCCGAGGAGGCCCGCGCCCTGTTGGAGTCACTCACTGCAGACGACCGTCCGGGGTTCGTCTGCCGCGAGGTGATCATCGAGCTTGTGCGGGTGCTGGAACGGGCTTACGGCTTCTCGCCTGGAAAGGTTGCGAAGATACTGGTGGAACTGGTGGCCACCGGAGGGACTCGTTATGGAAGAGGCCAACGACGTGGCTCGCGCTGCGTTGCAATACCGCGCGTCCGGCGGCGGATTCTCCGATCTGATGATCCTTGCGGCGTCCGAACGATCCGGAGCGTATCCGCTCTACAGCTTCGACAAAAAGACTGCGCGGATTGACGGCGTGTCGCAAATGTGAACTTCCGGCCCATAAATTGGCAGTCTGTGCGACGACCCGCTCGTGTCTTTTGGGTGGCGTAGCTGGCCCCATGAGATTGTCTGCGATCCGGCAAAGATTACGGAAAAAACTATTTGATATGCGTACCGGTACGCGATATATTACTTTCAATCGGCCTGCTGTTGCACCGCGGTCTCAAACGCCTATGCGAGCATGGAGAATCCGGAACGGTTCGCGCCGACCCCGGGGGAACGGATCGCCCCCGCATGGACTGATCTCGTCGGCGTCGCCCGGCGAAACCCAATCCGATGACGATGTAACATACTACGAATCAATAGGTTGGCGAATTAACTCAACCTTCCGGGGAGGGTAACGCGTCCGGCGCCGGACCTGGTTGACCATCAACGGCACGAGGTAGAGATCATGGCTATGGAGAATCCGTCCCATCCCGGCCGAAGTATCAAGGAGAACTTTCTGGAACCGCTGGGCCTGAGCGTCACCGACGCGGCGCGGGTGCTGGGCGTTGCGCGCCACACGCTGTCGCGGGTGCTCAACGGCCACGCGGCGGTCTCGCCCGAAATGGCCATAAGACTGGAAAAGGCGGGGTGGTCCACCGCGGATTTATGGCTGCGCCGGCAGACCGACTGCGATCTCCTGGAGGCGCGCCGGGAGGAAGATCGCATCGAGGTCGAGCGCTTCGGGCCGCACGCCGTCATGCGGCGGGGACACGGCGCAATCGCGAATCCCGATATCGCGCTTCTGCTGGGCTCCGACGCGTCGTTAACGGCCGGCTTCCCGTCAATGCGGGACCTCACCGACCTGGTTGTTTCCGGTCGCGGCGTTACCAGGCACAGCGACGGGTGCTTTTACATCGGTGGGGGCGATGAACCGCGAACGACGGCGGTAAAGCTACCGAACAGCATGGTCGGACGGCTTCGCGCAGAGGCGGAATCGTACCTTTCCACACCCGCCCGTAGAGACGCCACCTATGAGGATATCTACTTCTTGGCCCGGCAGGCGCTGGATGAGGAGACCGGCGAGAAGGAGAACCCAGCCGTTCGCCGGTTCGTGGACAGGCTGAGAGCCGACTGGCCGCCACTGATCCAGGCCGCATCCGACGCCAACGCACACGGCGGGCAGCTGCCTGGTCCGGGTGTTCCGGACGATCTGGGAGACTTGCTGAGGGAGACCTGCCACTACATTGCGGACGTTGTCAGGCAAAGCCTCCTGATTCACCGGCCGCCGCCGGAGCGAAACCCTCAGCTGAATGTGGTGGAACACGCCTGCAAGGCCTTCAACGTCACCAGTATATCCACGCTCTGTCACGACACGCACGTCGAGTCCTTTCTGAAGGGCAGGGGTATCGCGCTCGCCGACGGATTCTCGGGCCATGAGGATAACATTTCGTTGTGGAACGGCGATCTCGCATCGGACGTGAAGATTCCGTTCCTGAAGTTGCGCGGCTCCGTCAACTGGTACCGCTACAGGGACGGGAGAATAAGACGCGTTCCGCCGAATATCTATCCCCAGCGCATCGAGGATGGCGGCGGCTTTTTGTACGCCGAAGACAGCCCGCGGATGATGTTGATCGGTGCGATTCATGATGTCCTCGAATATGGCGCAGGTGTTTTTCGCGAACTCCACCATCGTTTCCGATCGACCATTGCCAGCGCAAGTACAATGGTCGTCTGGGGCTACGGCTTCGGCGATAGGGGAATCAACAGCGAGTTGGTCGACTGGTACTATGGAAGATCGGGAAGGCGGTTTGTGATCATTCACCCGGAACCCGACAGCCTGGTCGAGAACGCCCGCGGCGCCATCCGGAAGCATTGGGACGCATGGGAGAGAAACGACTCGACTTCAATCATTGCGAAAAATTACGAAGATGTTGAACTCGCGGAATTCGAGGAAGCCATCTCTCGCTAGTCCAGGCGCGAGGTCGTCAGTCCACAGGTTGTGGACCATGCCGTGCGTTTGGAACTGATGATAACGGTGCCGAAGCTCGAGTTCCGCAGTTTCCGTCGTCTCTGCATTCGGTTGTGTGGGTTCTTCGGGCGGGTGGCCTACCCAACACGGAATCCTGCGGAAAACGCATCACTTGCTCTTGTATAGTGTGATACATGATAGTGCCCACTACACACGCTTGTTTCGGCACACGATCTTGCACGTCTGCAATGTCCCTAGATCATTAAGGCAACGCCAGAGGTCGGCGAGAGGCAAGGCGGTAACAGCCGGTCCGAGCGGTAAGCGGATGTCGCCCGGATGCACGACGTAGCCCGGTTTCGACCCGGTCTTCATATCGCCCTGGAACGTCCTGATGGCCCGGGCCATAACCGGACGGGGCGTAGCGGACAACCGCACCTCGATGGGAACGAGCCCGGCGCCTGTCTCGACCACGAAATCGACTTCCGTTCCCGCCAGGGTCCGCCAGAAGTAGACCGGTGGTTCTATTCCGCGATGGGTCAACGTCCGATATATTTCGGACAGGACCGCTGTCTCCAGGATGGCGCCGCCCATGGGCCCCGAGGCAGCATGCTCCGGATCCTTGAGGCCGACCAGGTGGCATAGCGTGCCGACGTCGGTGAAATAGACTTTCGGGGTCTTGACAAGCCGTTTTCCGACGTTGGCGAAGTAGGGGCCGCAGGACGATCACCTGGTACGTGGCCTCGAGTACGGACAGCCAGGCCTTTATCGTATTGACCGGTTCTGTTTCGGTTCGCGTCGATCTTCTCTTTGATATATGGAAGCAGATCGGGCGCGTAATGCACATCGTCACAGATTACCGGCGCCGGATACAACTCCGGAAACCCGCGCAGGTCTTCCGTGGCAGCCACACGAACGTCCGGGGGCTCTAGAGATACGTAGCGACACTGCTGTGCTAAGAGACGCTGAAGCAGTGTTTGTCTTGCCGGCGTGGCGCGGTCCGGTCAGGACGACGGCCGGGAATTCGACAGCCGCCTTCTTGAGGACCGGTTCCAGTGAGCGTTTGATGTACGTTTTGCACATAACTGGAAATTATGCAATTGAAATGCAAAATTTCGACCCAATAAACTCCTGCGTCTACGTCGTACTTTGCGCGACTAAGATCCGTACCGTTGAGCAAACTGTGGGTTTGCACGATGAGAATTCGCTTGGATGGAATCTCGCAATTTTCTTTCCCACCCACGCTCCCAGGAATTGACCGTTTGTGCGACGACCCCCTACATCTCATCGCCGGTACCAAGCCCTACCACACGTCGAGGCCATCTGGACCCGGCGCTCCGACAAGGACGGCGCCGGGCGTTGTCGGCTGGGATTCAATTCGGCTCTTTATTGACAAGTGTCCATAGACACTTTACATTATTTGGATGATACGGAGCTTCCGGCATCGAGGACTCAAGTGCTTCTACGAACGCGACGACCGCAGCCTTATCCGTCCGGACCTGCACGACCGGCTAGAAGCGATGCTCGCCCTGCTCGATGTCGCCGGCTCCCCTGAAGCCATGCGTTTACCTCAATACCGGCTGCATGCCCTCAAGGGGAATCTGAAGGGCTATTGGTCGGTCACGGTGAGGGCCAATTGGCGCATTATATTTCGCTTTGATGGCGGGGACGTCCACGACGTGGAGTTGATCGACTACCACTGACAAAAGGAGAACCACGATGCCGATGAAGAACCCGCCGCACCCAGGCAAGGTGGTGCGTGTGTCATGCCTGGAGCCACTTTGCCTGAGCGTCACTGACGGCGCGAAGGTCCTTGGAGTGAGCCGCCAGGCGCTCTCGAACCTGGTCAATTGCCACTCGCGTATTTCCGGCGACATGGCGGTTCGGCTGGCCAAGGCCTTCGGCTCCACGACGGAGACCTGGATACGCCTGCAGGCGGCCTACGACGTCGCTCAGGCGCAGGCTCGAGAGCATGAAATCGAGGTCGATCGCTACGAACCGAAACCCGTATGAGATCGACCCGATATCGTCAATACGAAAGGCCCCCGGTTTTCAGGGGGCCTACTTTTTTCGTAACGTCCTTGCGGATCTATCGTTTCCGTTGTCGCCTCAGGTACTCTGCCGATTTTCTTTTTATCCGTGTCCTGTTCAAATATCCATACACTTGATCGTGATTTCCTACGGTTAGAAATTCAATGGTGTCGCTGTTGTGGATGGAAAAAGCCAATCGGAATTTTTGGTTTAGACGAACTGTAAAAGAACCACCCACTTTTTCAAGGCGTCGGCCACTGGACAATGTACCTTTTTCTAATTCAAAGAGAACCGCCTCGAATTGGCTCTTTATTTCAGGCGGTAAACGCTTGACGTCTCCCTTAATCAGAGAATTGTACTTGAATGTATTGAAGGGAGGTAGTTGAAATCCGTGTACGCCCTAACTCCATAAAGCATCGAGGGCTTCTCTTGCCGAACTATAGACCTTCCCGGAACCGGGTTGTTCTTTGCTATCAAGGATCATAATGCGCCACTGGATCTCTTGAAGCAGAGATATTATGTCGTATAAATTCTCGTCTGCCTCCTGCATTTTACGGACCAGGATTTGATCTGTTCCCGTCAGTATTTTCTGAGAAGAGGAGATAAATACCCTCGCCTTCTTTTCTTCACGCTCGGATTTCTCAATTTGCTTGATCAGTGTTCCTACGTCTACATCCTTACCCAACGAACGGAAATCTTTTGGTGTCTTTTCCAGGTGCTCCAGGGCATCGTGAAGTCCAGAGATTTTTTTTAGCGCAACCGCGTTTATCTCGTCTACGGCACGTCGGACATCCTGAATAAATCGTTCAACGGCTGAGTCGTCCTTGAGGTTGCGAGCATCCGTGTAACTCGGCGTCGATTCTGCGACGAAACTATAAGGTCTCTCAACGGGAAGAAGCGATGCCATATCCATATCTCCATGTGGGAGAGAGGCAGATTCCGGCTGAAACAAGTACTGAATTGACAACAAAATGCAGCAGCGTGGTTCGTATGTCAACGGGGACAAATATGTTTTGCCCAATTCAAAGTGAGACGGTCGAGGCAGGTCAAAGGGTGAAAGGTGCGGGGTTCTGATTTCTCGCTGAGATTGCCAATTCGACCTGCGAAAATCATACCCGCGAATCAGTTTCCAATCGCGCGAAACGCGGCCCCGTCGTCTATTCCTGCACGGACTTTGCTTTCTTGCTCCACTCCTGTGCGAGCCGCCGGGCTTCCGATATCTGGGCGGCCGTCATCGACTTTTCCAGGTTGTCGCGCACGGTTCTCCCCAGGTTGTCACCCGAGGCGGCGGCCAGACTGCAGTGTGCATGGGCTGAAACGTCGTCCCGATCCAGGCCGAGGCCCATGGCGTACATCATTCCGAGTTGGGATCGTGCAGGCGCATAGCCCTGATCGATAGCGCGGCGGAACCACTTGAGCGCCTCGGGGTAGTCCCGGGGCACCCCGCGGGCGTTGGCGTACATGGTCCCGAGGAGGTATTGGGCGCCAACGTGGCCCTGATCGGCCGCGCGCCGGTACCACGTGACCGCCACCTTGACGTCCGGCTTCACGCCTTGCCCAATTCGATACATCGTCCCGAGGTTGACCTGGGCGTCGTCGTGTCCTTGATCCGCGGCGGACCGGTACCATTTGACTGCCTCTGCATTGTCCCGCTTGACGCCCAGACCATTGGCGTACATCCATCCGAGGTTGTTCTGCGCTCCCGTGTGACCCTGGTCGGCGGCTCGACGATACAACCTGACCGCCTCCGCGTCGTCCTGTTTTACGCCTCGGCCCGTTTGGTACATCAACCCGAGGTTGTATTGGGCTTCGGCTTCGCCTTGTCCGGCGCGTCGCCGCACATCCTCCACGTCCTTATCGCGTTGTTCTTCCGCGGAACCCGTAAAGGCTGCGGCCAGAAGCACGAGAATCGTGAGGACGGTCGTCGTCAACCCTGTTCGTCCAAACACCATCTGCACGCTCCCCATAGACAGATCTCTTGACACGATCGCAGTGACCTCGCTCCCGTTAAAACTCGAAGGTGAAAATTTCGATCTTGAGTCGACCCGGTTCGGCTTTCGTGAAGTCCTGGGCTTTAAACTTGTCGGGCACGCTGGACCAGCCTTCGTAAATGTTGCCGCCGAAGTAGAACCGCCGCGTCTTTCCGGCCTCCGTGGTCGGACTGCCCGACGCGAAGAGGTCGTAGGATCGCTCCGGGGGGCGCGGTCCGGTCTGGTCGACGTGAGGCACGTACTCCCTGAGACCGTCGCCATCCACGTCTGCTCGAATCCAGTCGAGACGGAGCAGGCGATGGTAGCTGCGGTCGGCGATCATGCCGCGCAACTCGTCGTTGAACCGCGAGATGATCGACCCGGCGTCCGGAAGCGACCGGCGGACGGCAAGGTGAAGCGAGCGTATGAGCAGCGGCGTCGAGCCGAACGCCAGTCGCGTTCGAGCGACTTCTGCGTGGTTGCTGATGAGGTACTGGATGACGAGGTCGTCCATCAAGGTGTAGTCCACCTCACCTTTGAGGAGTTTTGCGACGCTGTTCTCTTCGCTGTTGGAGCCAACGATGATCGGCCCGTCCGTCGTCTCGACTGCCTCGCCTTACGCGTACCCGGCGACCCGGGCGATCCGCTTGCCGGCGAGGTCGGCCAGCGAGGCCGCGGATACGTCGCTGCCGTTCCGACCGACGAGGATCAACCGGTTCTCGAGATACGGCTGCGAGTAAATCAGTACGCGTTCGCGCTCCGCGTCCTTCCAGAGGGCCGCGCTTCCATCGAAATCGCCGCTCAGCAGTGAGGGCGTCAGCCTGGCCTCATCCACGATGACCGTTTCGGCGATGACCCCGATGCGTTCGAGAGCCGCCTCGACCAGATCGAGGGCGAACCGCGGCTGTTCTGGAGCGTTGGTGAACGGCGACCACGCCGTCGACACGAGCTTCAGCTGCCGATCCTTCGCCGCCGCCATGATCAACGGTATGGCGATGATCAGGAGTAGCAGCACTCCGGCCGGCCAACAGACTCCAACGAAAAAGCTGGCTTCGGCGCATGGGGCGTGAACTTTCGAGTTTCCGTGCGTCGTTCGTTCCGGACCTGTCGTGTCTGAAATTGCAAGTCATTCTTCACCCCTCCTACTATTTACGTTATCGCACTTTACTTCGTGCCGTACTGAAGGATTGACAGCACGTCTCATGTTCGCAGATCCGACGTCTCCACGCCGGCTGAAATCTTGCCCTCTGATCAATCCGTTTTGACCACCTGCCTAGCGCGGGTGATCTGACGAGCCACGAACGTCACCTACAATCCCATATCGTCAATAATGTCGCGAACACAGTCCCGAAGCCACGGCTAATAAACTTCGAAAAGGCTTGCCGTACAGCGGCTCAGCCACGCCGTCTTCGCGGCAGTTACCACGGATGCCTCAAATAACGGCGCTCGAATTGCAAGAAACTCCGATGGGATCAACCGTTGGGTGTTTCGCGTTATCCAGCGGTTGGCAAGCTAAAACGGAAAGGTAGCCACATTTGCGTTAAACACGTGTACTCGTCCTACGTCGCTTCACTGATGGCGTGCGTCTTTCCATTGTCAGGACGTCAGGCTGGATCACTCCGAGTCTCATCGTAGATATTGATAATCTCCGTCAGCGCTTGGCCGAGGAAATTGTAAAAGACATCCTCTTGGTTTTCGTAATAATACCTCCAGCGCTCGAAAGTGAATCTATGGTATCTCAGGATTGCACGCAAGGCCGTATCTCCGGGCATCCATATCTCCGAAATCAAACACCGGATTTGGCGTTCTTCACCTGACATCACGTTTGCGAGAAGAGTCTGTGACAATGGATCCAGCGCTTCGTACAGCGCCAACAAGTCATGAATGTGGTCAGGTTCACTCTCCCGTTCTCGACATTGAAATGCCTTCAGCGCGATTTCTGTTGCCAGCGTCCATAGGATAGGAGCCGCCAAGAACATACCTCTGAAAAGAACCGGGTCAGCATTTCGAGCTTCGGGCAACTTCTCATCCAAGCCGCTGGCGACACACTTCAACGACTTTGCATTCAACATCATGTGATCCGGATCCCACGTCGCACGACGACCTTCATTTTCTAACACCGCAGATGTTCCTTTATGATTGATCACGCGTCGCCCATGTAGGATTCAAGTCGCGGGATCTGAACGAAATCTTGCCGCTCAACGTCCGCTGATAGTGTATGCGACTGACTGGATTCGCTAAAAAGGAGAAATTCGAGGAAACCATCGCAGACAGTATTGGGCCTCCAATCGGCCATTTTTGCGTAACGGACGCCAGGCTCGAAATGTTTACTCGCATCGTGGTAGATCTAATAATGTGATTTTCGTCAGATCCTTCTCGGGCGCGTGCGCCTTCTCAGCCACTCGGCGGATTATCTTCTTGACAGCCTCTTTTAGAAATCGTCGCTCTTCAATTGTCAGGTCTTGTCCAACGCCCATGTGTTTTCTGGCTTCGAGCCGACCACCTTTCGTTGAAGAAAGCTCAGACACCGTTGTGAGCACTTTCCTTCCAATTTGGAAATATCCAGCCGCCGCACCTACGCCTTTTGTCCCATTGTTCAATCCCATTTCTCCCAAATAATTCAGAAACGTAAAGCAGAAATACGCCATTCCGGTCAACGGCTCGTGGCCGCGACGATGGCCCATATACCGATCATACATCGTTTGAACGTCCGGAGTGACGCTGACATCGGTTGGTGGTGACGGGTAATTCGTGACTCCTTTGGAAACAGCTACAGATACAGTTCCACCACTACGTACAAACGTAGCGCCAATGTTTTTGATACCCGGTGTTGGAGGTGGTGGAGGTGGTGGATCCCGATCCTTAATATCGGCGCTTTCAAATTCCAAACTAATGCAGTCGGGACCACCTTGCAGACAACCATCAAATTCCCAATTGCGGATGTATTCATCGATGGCTTTACGGGCTTCTGCTTCTGTCGCGTAATGATATTTCAGATAGAACGACGCTTTCTTGTCCTTCACTTTGAGACGAAACGCTTTTTCTTCCACAACGAGCGGTTCCGCTTCGTCGTATATCACCGCTTTTCCATGATCGACATTGTAAATCAACGCAACCACATGAGGATCGTTCATTGTCGACTCACGTTTCTCGTTTCCACGATTACGACTCACCACTTTGGAAGCCATAAGTCTACATGGATGGCTATCTTCGACCAAACCCGCTTGGATGGAGTCAATTGGATGCAAGGGGAATATATGAGAATCGGCAATGATGGGCAATTCAACCCTGATCCGGATGTGTTGCATTTTGCGACAGTTCTGGTGCATTGTTCCGTACAAAAAAAGACCCCGACAGGACTTTCAATCGGATCTCGAGTCTAGCAGCGGGCGGCTGGAAAAAGCGGGAAAGATGGACCTCGGTGAAACCCAGCTTATGGACGCTCGTCGCCTGGTGCGAGAAAATAACACTATGTTTCTCAATGGCTAAGGAAAGCAATCAACGGTCAGCCGTCAGCGTACAGCAAAAAGCCAATCGATTGACATCAACGCCGGGATCGGGTCAGAAGGGGCAAGCCTGTGCAGCGTATTGCGGCTGCCGACCCTACACCCGCCCATTCACGGTTTCACGCGTCATGAACCCGGTCGGGTGGAATTTGGGTCGTTTCGCCCACTACTGCGCTTTATCCCTCGTGCGAACGGTGGCGGAGATGGGGGTTTTTCCGCGTTAATCCGTCCAGCACCGGAGCCCTGTGGGTTCGTACGGGTACGCAGGGCAAAGAAGCCTGTGCCAGGTCGTTAGGCAATTCGCGGAAAAACCGGCCCCGTGCCGAACGGCCTGCCTGCGCCGAGTCGTGCTCGGCAGGCAGGCGCCGTTCTTTTTGGTCCTTTTTCTTGGGCGTACAAGAAAAAGGACGAAGAAAAAAGAAAAATGAGATAATAAGGCAGAGCGAAGTTACCTCACAGGCCCGGAGCATAATCCGTCATTCGACGTTTTCCGTCGTTACCCTGCCTACGCCTTCATCTTTCCCGATTCCAGTTCCGCAAGGCATGTGTTGACGACCACGTCACTGGTCGTCGCTTCCGCCGTGATGACCCGGGTGGCGCCTGCGTCCCGCAGCGAGTTTTCGTCCATGTCGTAAAGGGTGCGCGCGACGATGGGGATGTCGGGAGCCGCGGCGCGGATCGCGCGGACGGCGATCTCGGTAGCACGTGTGTCGTTGATGGTTACCACAACAAGGCGCGCATCCTTGCAACCGAGGTACTCGAGGACTTCCCTCTGCGTCACGTCACCGTACACGGCCAGGTCTCCCGCCGCTTTTGCCTTGCGGACATTGTCGACGTTCACGTCAACTGCAACACAGGCGAACCCCGCGTTTCGAGCCGTCCGACAGACTTCTCTGCCCGCACGGCCGTACCCGGCGACGATAACGTGGTCGCTGTACGGTTCGTGGGAATCGATTCCGGGAGGCTCGGCACCCAGAATCCGGTTGAGCCATGGGATGCGGCTTACGCCGAGCGCCAAGTGCGGGGCGAATGCGATGGCCATTGGTGTGAGCAACATGGACAGGATGATCGCCACCAGGAGGTTGTGGGATAGTGTGGGATCGAGGAGGCTGGTTCCCGAGGCTGCCTTCAGGAGCACGAACGAAAACTCGCCGATTTGGCACAGTGTGGCCGCGGACTGGATCGCTACGCGCAGCGGCAGCCGAAGCACGAGGCCCATTCCAAGCACGATGGCGAATTTGCCCACGAGAATAACGGCGCAGAGCCCGAGCGTCGGCAGAAGGTGCGCGAACACTTCCGAAACGTCCAGCAGCATGCCCACGGAAACGAAGAACAGGCTGGTGAAGGCTTCGCGCACGGGAATCAGGTCCGACATTGCCTGGTGACGAAACTCGCTTCCTGCGACGATCAGGCCCGCCAGGAACGCACCCAGCGCCAGCGAGAGTCCCGCCAGCGAAAGCGCCCAGGCAATTCCAAAACAGACGAGAAAGACGGTCAGAATAAATAATTCTCTCTCCCTCGTCCTGGCCACGAATGCGAGTATAAATGGAACAACGCGGTTGGCTGCAACGAGCACACCTACCAGGATGGCGAGGCCTGTGGCGGCTGCCAACGCGATTTCCCGCGCGGAGCTTTCCTGTCCGGCCAGAAAAGGCACTACGAGGATCATCGGAATCACGCACAGGTCCTGGAAAATCAGGATGCCAACGGCCAGGCGACCGTGCGGCGCATCGAGTTCACCCCGCGCGGAAAGGCCTCGCAGGACAATGGCCGTGCTGGAAACGGCGACAATAAAGCCCAGAAACACCGCTGGGCCAGTCGCAAGACCGAACCAGCTTGCCGCAGCCGCGGTGCAGACGATGGTGGCGGTCACCTGGATGCCTCCGCCCAGCAGGATGGCTTTCCAGAGGCGCCGCATATGGCTCAGTGAGAGTTCCAGACCGATCCCGAAGAGCAGGAGGACGATTCCGATCTCTGCCAGCACCTCCACCTGGTGGGTGTCGTCGACGAGGCCCAGCGCCGTGGGTCCGGCCAGCAGACCCGCCAGAATCAGCCCGGCGATCGATGGGATCCCCGCGCGCCGCAGTACGGTTGCGACCAGCACCGCCGAGCCGAGTACGATTATCAGATCCTTGAGATAGTCGATTTCAGGCACGCGTTTTAATCTCCATAGTACATCAAGGCAGCACTTGACATTGATATCGGACATCCAACGGCGAATCCGGTTCATCTTCGAACAGAAGCGGACCGGATATCGAAAGAGTACTAACTATATATGATCTCAACGGGTTCAGGTCAATTCCGAAGTTGGGCAAACGCCAAAAAAACCGCGCCGATATGGGACGTAAGGCGGATCCCGGCGCTTTGAAAAACGTATTGGAGATGCCTGGCGCGTTGCAGGCAGCCGCGACAGGCTCCGCCGCCAACCGTGCGCGCGAACAATAAGGCTTGCACAGATATGGTGGATTCACTATATTGAGAAATGTCCGCTGAGACACCCAAACCTGTCGAATGGATTGGCTCCAGCAAAACCGATCTCATGTCGTTTCCGAAGGCCGTGCAGGGTATAGTCGGCTATGCGCTATATCAGGCACAGGTCGGACTCAGACACCGTGACGTCAAGCCACTCAGAGGCTTGGGAAGTAACGTTTTGGAAGTCATCTCGCGTCACGAAGGTGGTACCTTTCGGACGGTGTACACGGTCCGGTTCAGGGCAGCCATCTACGTGCTGCATGCCTTCCAGAAGAAAGCCAGGCGGGGCATCGCAACCCCGAAGTGGGAAATCGACCTGATCAGGCTTAGGTTGAAAGCGGCAGAGCAACACTATCGCGAGAACTATGGCGGAGGGTAGATCGATGAAGACCGACAAAGTGAAGATCGAACGCGGCAGCGGAAACGTATTCGCTGATCTGGGAATCCCGGATGCCGACGCGCACCTGCTCAAAGCCGAGCTGGTCACGCGGATCGACAGGATTATTCGCCAGCGCGGCCTCAAGCAGGTGGAGGCGGCGAAACTGCTCGGGCTGTCTCAACCCGATGTGTCGCGTCTGCTGCGAGGCAACTTTCGGGAGTACTCCATGGAGCGGCTCCTGCGCCTTCTGACGACGCTTGGGCGCGACGTGGACATCGTCATCCGTGAATCCCAGCAGGAGCGGTCCGGACGACTACGCGTCGAAGCGTAGGCCCCTCTCCAGAGTAGGAACGGTCGGTATCGGACCAAACCCGAAATGGATGCGTCCGCGACATGTCATCCGGACAATCAGGAAGTATGAGCAGCCGGGCGTAAACCATTAAGAAAAAATTGGATACAAAAAGACCCCGCAGGCATTTCGCCGCGGGGTCTCGTGTTGGTATGCAGGGGGCAGGAAGACGACAAAGGAAAATGGCTCCGGCGGTAGGACTCGAACCTACGACCTAGTGGTTAACAGCCACCCGCTCTGCCAGCTGAGCTACGCCGGAACCCTGTAATCCAAGAGCGGGAAGAACTTACCACAAGGGGATTGTGGTGTCAAGCACAAAATCGGCAAAAGCCGCCCTCGTCGCCGCAGTGAAATGGACGGTTTCGCGCGTTCACGAGAGAGGGCGCGGATGGCGCTTGTGTGCCGGGATTCGGCCTTGACATTATGCCAGGTGCGGTCTATTTTGGGGCTTGTTTTTGGAGACAGTGAACCCCTTTGTCCGGAGATGGAATGAATCCGATTGCACAGCAGATATTGAAGCGATTGCAGCGGCCTGGCAGTATCGGAGATACGCCGTTGCCGGATGAGTTCGTGTGGCCGGCGTACGACGGGTACAGCGTGGCGAATGTGGCGCCCACGGTGCTGCGGCATTTCGGCATCGGCGCGGTCAGGTCGCCGGGGCTGGCCACGGAGGTGGTGGGCGGCGAGCTGGAGGGCGCCGGGAAACTGGTGATCGCGCTGGTAGACGCGCTGGGCTATCTCACGCTGACGAAAGTGATGGAATCGGGGCCGGTGCCGGGGTTCGGGACGCTGGCGGACCGCGGGAGGTTCGTGCCGCTCACGTCGGTTTTTCCATCCACCACGGCGGCGGTGCTTTCGTCGTTTCACACGGGGCTGCCTCCGGCCGGACATGGCGTCGCGGGCTACCGGATGTACCTGCCAGACAGGGGATACGTGGCGAATATGATCCGGTTGAGTCCGGAGGTGGACGAACGTCTCGGCCGGATGTTGCCAAACAGCGGAGACGCCCGGGACTTGCTGGGCGTGCCCACCGTGCACAGGCTCTTGACCGGGGCGGGGGTGTCATCCTATTGCATGATTCATCGCTCGCTGGCGCACAGCGGCCTGTCCGAGATGTTGTACGACGGCGCCACCGACGTAATCCCGTTCGTGAATGCGTCGGATCTGTTCATCCAGGTTCGAAGAATGGTGACTACGGATCCGGGTCAGCCGGCGTGTATCTGGCTGTACACGGATACGCTGGATACGATTCAGCATCGGTACGGCGCCGGGGGGGAAGAACCCGCGGGAGAGATCTGCAGTCTGGGCTACTCGATAGAAAGAGAACTGATTGCGCCTCTCGACGGACAGGAAGTGAGCGCCGCCTTCATGCTTCTCGCGGACCACGGGCACATTCAGGTCGACGAGACGGATATTGTGCCCGTTGCCACGCTGGAGGGGCTGGAGGGCCGGCTCGCGGCGCCGCCTACCGGGACGGCGCGGGGAGCGTATTTCCACGTGCGCGACGGTGCGACGCAAGAAGTAAAATCCGCCCTGAAGCGCGGGTTGGCGGACCGGGCATGTGTTGTGGAAACCGAGCGCGCGCTCGCCGATGGCCTGTGGGGGGAGGGGCCGCGCGCGGCGGGACTTTCCGGCAGGATCGGCGATCTCCTTGCGCTGATGCGCGGCAGCACAACGCTGTTTCACGCCTACAGGGACGACGCCGTACCGTCAGATCTGGTTGGCGGCCGCCACGGCGGGTTGCACGAGCGGGAAATGCTGGTGCCTTTCTTTGCGATGAAGTTGGGCGCTGCAGGATGACTCTTTTCAATGGAAAGTCCGGAGGGTCTTTGTTCTGGAAACGCCCGTGCGGCAAACCGCCGTACCAGCGGAAAATGGTTGACGCCAAACCCGTAAATCGGTATTATTGTCCAGCTATTTAGAGGTTTTTCGGTAGACGATTTTTCGCCTGAATGGTGCGCGAATTGACGGATGCGGACGAAGCCGGAATGCAACTGGCGCTGGCCGAGGCCCGTTGCGCCGGCGATGCCGGTGAAGTGCCGGTCGGGGCGGTGATTCTTCAGAACGGAACGGTGGTCGGGCGGGGGCAGAACCGTATTCTGAGAGACGGCGATCCCACGGCGCACGCGGAGATGATGGCCATTCGTTCCGCAACGTCGGGCACCGGAATGATGTGGCTGACGGATTGCGTGGTCTACGTCACGCTGGAGCCGTGCGCCATGTGCGCGGGCGCGCTCGTGCTGGCTCGGGTGTCCCGTCTGGTGATCGGCGCCGACGACCCGAAAACGGGCGCCTGCGGTTCGCTGCGGAACGTCGTCGATGACCCGAGGCTTAACCATCGGATCGACGTTCGCCGAGGCGTGCTCGAAGCGCCCTGTTCTGAGATTCTGAAGCAATTTTTTCAAACACTGCGTCAGCAGAAGTCGTAACCTCGCGATTCAGCATGTGGCGAAAATCGGGTTGTGAGATGTGCAACACGGAAGGGGTGTCAGGGGCGGTGGCTCAACGCGTTTGAGGCGGAGAGGTGCTGGAGCTGGTTGAACAGGCCGGTCTCGAAAACCGGTGTACCCTCACGGGTACCGTGGGTTCGAATCCCACCCTCTCCGCCAATAATCCTTGCAAAGTATTCATTCTAGACGCGTTATGCGGATTCGTAGATCATACAGTATCCTTTCTATGCTCAATTCCCGACGGGCGTGGCGGGTTCGCTCAGCTTTCCGCTCATGGTAGCATCCTCGCCCGACGCTTTCTTCCACCGCCGGCGGCCGGTCTTCGTCATCTTCTTGATCGCGAAATCGGAGAACCGTTTCTGACCCTCGGGGTGACCCGACGGCGGCGGTCTGCACGCGTCCTTCGCATCGCCAGAGTGCCACAGCGCTACATCGCCGCGCTGCACGAGCGCTCGCTTTTACGCCCGCCAATTCCCAACGCGATATCTGGTCTTGTACTTCGGATGAATCCTCGACTTCATGGCGAGATCGCGCACGCGGACACGTTCGACAACGACCGCAGCCGTGCCGGCATAAGGGCCGACTACATGCCCGCCAAACCGCCCTACGCCAACTTCGTCTGGGTGCAGCCATGCAGTTGACGCTCACCCCTCACCACGCGAAGTATTTCGCTCACGATCTGACGCGTCGTGCCGCCAGCGGAATGGACCGCCTGTCGATGGCGCTATTCGACGCGGCCGTCGACCTGAACCCGCATCAGATCGAGGCAGCCCTCTTCGCCCTGCAATCGCCCCTCTCCAAGGGCGTTATCCTGGCCGACGAGGTCGGCCTCGGGAAGACGATCGAGGCGGGAATTGTGCTGTGTCAGTTCTGGGCGGAACGCAAGCGCCGTCTGCTGGTGATCTGCCCGGCTTCCATCCGCAAGCAGTGGGCGCTGGAGTTGGAGGAGAAGTTCAATCTGCCCGTGCAGGTGCTCGACGCGAAGGTCTATCGCGAAGCCAGGCGAAGCGGCCAAACACCGCTTGGCGCAAATGCCGTCGTCGTTATGTCGCACCACTATGCGAACCGCCTGCGTGAGGAACTCAAGACGATTGCCTGGGACCTCGTCGTCATCGACGAAGCCCACAAGCTGCGCAACGCGTACCGTCCGAGGAACAAGGTTGGTCAGGGAATCCGCTGGGCCACGGAGGACTGTCGCAAACTGCTTCTGACCGCGACGCCGCTGCAGAACTCACTCCTTGAGCTGTACGGCCTCTCGACGCTCATCGACGAGCGTCTCTTTGGCGATGTCAACTCGTTCCGGTCTCAGTACGCCAGTGCAGGCAGCAACCTGGAAGCCCTACAGCAGCGGCTTTCGGTCTTTTGTAAGCGTACCCTCCGCAACGAAGTGATGGAGTACATCCGGTACACGGAGCGGCGCCCGATCACGCGGCCATTCAAGCCGACGGACGAGGAACACGCGCTTTACGAGGCGGTTTCCGGCTTTCTTCAGCGAGAGGACAGTTACGCACTCCCCCAGAGGCAGAGGCATCTCACAGCCTTGATTCTACGGAAGTTGCTCGCCTCGTCGTCGCAGGCCATTGCTGCCACACTCGACACGTTGAGGGCACGCCTCGAGACGCTGCATGACGAACAGGCGAGCAGCGATCCCGAGTTCCCGGAGCAACTCATCGAGGCCGAGGAAATCGAGGACGATCTGCTCGACGAGATCCTCGTGGAGAGCGAGGACGCTGACCAGCCCCCCGCGCATCCGGTCGCCGTAGACCGGCAGAAGCTGCGAGAGGAGATCGGCGTCCTCCAGCGTCTCGCCACTTGGGCGCGCGCCATCGGCATCGACACCAAGACCCAGGCATTGCTCAAGGCGCTGGAGATCGGTTTCGAGCAGATGGTCACGACGGGCGCCGCGCGCAAGGCGCTGATCTTCACCGAGTCGCGTCGGACCCAGGAGTACCTGAAGGGCTTCCTCGAATCGCATGGCTACCGGGGGCAGGTCGTCCTCTTCAACGGCACGAATGGTGGGCCGGAGGCCAGCGCGATCTACCAGCGCTGGGCAGAAGAGAACCGCGACACCGGCCGTGCCTCAGGCTCGCGGGCGGTGGACGTACGCACGGCGCTCATCGAGCACTTCCGGGACGAGGCAATTATCCTGCTCGCTACCGAGGCGGCGGCGGAAGGCATCAACCTCCAGTTCTGCTCGCTCGTCGTGAACTACGACCTTCCCTGGAACCCGCAGCGCATCGAGCAGCGCATCGGCCGGTGCCACCGCTACGGACAGAAGCACGACGTGGTCGTGATCAACTTCCTGAATGAACGCAACGACGCCGACCGCCGCGTCCTGGAGCTTCTAACCGAGAAGTTCAGCCTCTTCAACGGTGTTTTCGGCGCTTCGGACGAGGTGCTCGGCAGCATCGAATCGGGTGTCGATTTCGAAAAGCGCATCCTGGGCATCTACCAGCAGTGCCGCACACCCGAAGAGATCGACGCCGCCTTCCGCACGCTGCAAGCCGAGATGGACGAGCAGATCCGAACGCGGCTCGACGACACCCGTCGCACGCTCTTCGAGCACTTCGACGAGGACGTGCACCAGCGGCTCCGCCTCCAGCTTGCCGACGCCCAGGCCCAGCTCGACCGCGTGGGTAGGCGGTTCTGGTCGCTCACGCGCTTCATGCTCGATGGGCGGGCACGGTTCGACGACGCGGCGCTGGCCTTCGATCTGGAGCTCCCGCCCCGTCCCGAGATCCTCAAAGGGCGATACCACTTGATCTCGAAGTCACATCCCAAGTCTGGAACAGGCGCCGATGAGGACGGCGACGAGACCCAGGGTGTCTTCCTGTATCGCTTGGCGCACCCGCTCGGCGAGCATGTCGTGGACGGTGCAAAAGCGCTTTCCACCCCGCCCGAGCGAATCGTCTTCGACGTGACCAGCCATCCGACGCGTCTCCACGTGATCGAGGCACTGCGCGGGAAAGCCGGTTATCTGAGGCTGACTCGCCTTATGATCGACTCCTATGAGCGGGAGGAGTACCTGCTTTTCTCCGGTTTCGATGAGGCCGGAGTGCCGCTCGACCAGGAGACGATGGAGAAGCTGTTCGGTTGTGCAGGCCGAATCGCCGATGACGGCGACGGCGCAGGCACGATCTCGACTGCGGTGACGCAACGTCTCGACGGCGACTCCCAGCGCCACACGCGGGCCACGGTCACGCGCTCGCTGGAGCAGAACAACACGCATTTCAACGAGGCGCGCGAGAAGCTCGAAAGGTGGGCTGACGACATGGTGCTCTCCGCGGAGAAGGCGCTCCTGGACACCAAGGAGCAGATCAAGGCTTTGCGCCGTCAGGCGCGGCAGGCGGCCACGCTCGCCGAGCAGCACGAGATTCAGGAGAAGATCCAGAAGCTCGAGCGCCAGCAACGCCGCCAGCGCCAGGAGATCTTCAAGGCCGAGGACCAGATCATCGAGAAGCGCGACCAACTCATCGACTCGCTGGAGCGCCGGCTGGCACAGCGAATAGAGGCGGAGGCACTCTTCACCATCCGCTGGGCGGTGACGTGAACTGGAGAACGATCATATGAAAGATGCACAGAAACCTGACCACGTCAGCCTAAACACGCTAATTGGACACTTGCGGGAGGGGCGCTTCGTCATTCCCGACTTTCAGCGCGAGTTCGAGTGGAAACCATGGGACGTTCGCGACCTCATGCGCTCGATATTCCTCGACTACTACATTGGGAGCCTGCTGCTCTGGAAGGGCAAGGATGAGAACTTTGCCGCACTGTCCTGCGAACCAGTCTACGGCTACGAGGGTTCAAAAAAACCCGAGTACATCGTGCTGGACGGACAGCAGCGACTTACCGCCATGTACTACGCGTTTCTGGCGCCTGACATCCCACTGCCCACACGCGTGAATCGGTACTATTACTTCGTCCGCATCGACCGTTTCATGGCGGAGGAGTACGACAACGCGTTCGAATACGATTGGTCGAAGCGCTGGACACAACTCATCACCAATCGTGAGCAGCAGTATGCGGAGCATATCTTTCCGTTGGCTGTCGTCGGCGACGGCGGGTGGTCGTTCTATGAGTGGGTGGACGGATACAAAAAGCACTGGAACGAGGCTGCGGACGAGGCCAAGCAAGCCGGCAAGGAGAGCCAATATGAGCAAGCAGTTCTGTATGCCGAAAATGGCTCTACGTTTGGCGAGCACGTCAAGGGCCTGACAGATCAGTACCAGATTTCGTATATTGAACTCGATCAGCAACTTGGTATCGACAAGGTCTGTGATATTTTCACGCAAATCAACAGCAAAGGTGTTCAGCTCGACACCTTCGACCTCATCAACGCGTTGCTCAGACCGAAGGGCGTGCAGTTGAAGCAGATGTGGCGTGACGCTGCCGCCCGCCTCGAGTTCGTCGACTCGAACAAGATGAACGTCTACATTTTGCAGGTGATGTCGATTCTCAGGCAAGGGTACTGCTCGCCAAAGTACCTCTACTTCCTTCTTCCCGGACAGGAGAAACCGATTCGAGATCCCGATGGGACACGCCACAAGGAAGTCCTCGTTCCTGACACGACGGCATTCACGCATCGTTGGAACGATGCCGTCGATGCAATTGAGAGTGCGATCAAGCTCTTACGGCATCCTCAGGAGTTCGGGGCGATCTCTTCGAACTATCTCCCTTACGTTTCGATCATCCCGGCGTTTTCTGCCATCCAACACCACATCAGAGGCTTGCCCCCCAACCAAAGGCTTCAAGCGCAACGGAAGATTCGGCATTGGTACTGGGCCTCGGTATTCCTGAACCGCTACTCGGGTTCTGTCGAGTCGACCGCGGCCCGGGACTTCCTGGACCTGAAGGCCTGGATGGATGACGACGCGAGCGAACCTGGGCTGATCCAGGAATTTGGAATGCGCTTCAGGAGTTTAGAGCTTCGCCGTGAAGTCAGGCGCGGCACGTCGGTCTATAACGGCATCTTCAATCTGTTGGTTATTCAAGGCGCGCGTGACTGGATGAGCGGAAATGTGCCTCAACACGATGATCTGGACGATCATCACATCATTCCGGCATCGATGGCGAGAGAACTCGGAATTGATGGATTGATCCACTCCATTCTGAACCGCACACCGCTCACTGCCGAGACGAATCGACAGGTCATTCGCGACCGGTTCCCGAACGAATATTTGCCGGAGCTGATCGAGCAGAGTGGAGCGAACGCCATGCGCAGCGTGCTCGAGTCGCACTTCATCTCACCGGCGGCCCTGGACGTACTGTTGCGCAAGCCGTTCACTTCCGACGACTACGAGGCCTTCATTGCCGAGCGCCAGCGTACGTTATTGGAGGCGATCGAGAACCTGCTGATCAAGGAGAGGATCGATCTGTCGCCCCAGTTACGCGAGTTGGACGAACGGGTCGAGGGTATTGAGCTCGCTGTCCGCGAACAAGTGATCGCAACACTCGAAGACGATGCTGGGCGGCTTCCGCCGCACGTGCTTCAGAAAGCTGATGAACGCATCCAGACTGCTGCAAGGAAGAACGCCAACATCGAACTCGATCAGTACAGGCAACTGAGCCGACGTCTTGAGTACTGTGATCTGCGTGAGTTACAGGATACCATCCTCAGCAAGAGTCTCTGGCACGATTTCGAGAAGAGATTCGTGAATAAGGAGACGCTGTCTGCGAAGTTCGGCCAGTTGGCAGAACTCCGAAACGGCATACGCCACAGTCGATCTGTCGACGAGGTTACGCGAAAAGAGGGCGAGGCGGCCATCCTGTGGTTCGAACAGGTGCTCGCCCGCATATGAATTTCGTCAACAAGGAAGACATCTTATGAGCCAGAAGTACGAAAGGCTGAATACGCTGCTGAAGGAGCTTTTCCAGCTCGACCAGCCCGACCTGGACTTCGGGCTCTACCGCGTCCTGCATGCAAAGAGCGCCGAGGTGTCACAGTTCCTGGATAACGACCTGCTGCCGCAAGTGCGGACCGCGTTCGGCCAATATAAGACCGCCGACAAGGCTGAGATTGAGAACAGCCTGGCCACGGCCATCAAGCAGGCGGAGGGGCTGGGCGTCGACCCGGAGACGACGCAAAGGGTCAAGGACCTGCGCGCCCAGCTCAAGAGCGATGCGGTAGACATCGACGCGCTGCAGAGCGAGGTCTACGACCACCTGTTCAGCTTCTTCCGCCGCTATTACTCCGAGGGAGACTTCCTCGCCAGGCGCGTCTACAAGCCGGGCGTCTACGCCATCCCGTACGAGGGCGAGGAGGTCACGCTCCACTGGGCCAACAAGGACCAGTACTACATTAAGACCACCGAGTACCTGCGCGACTACGCTTTCCGCCTGAGGCCGGACGACGACCAGAAGCCCATGCGCGTGCATTTCAGGCTGGCAGACGCCGCCGAGGGCGAGCACGGCAATGTCAAGGCTGCCCAAGGCAAGGATCGCGTGTTCATCCTGGCGGCACGGGGAGAATCGGACCATGACTTCATCGCCGAAGAGGACGGCGAGAAGGGCAAGGAACTCGTCATCCGCTTCGCGTACCGCCCGGCGACGCTTACCGACTGGCCCGAGGACGAACGCGCCGGAAGGAAAAAGCCTCCGGTCCAGAAAGAACTGAGCGCGCTAGCGGCCAAGCGCATCCTGACCGTGGCCGATGCCGCATTGATGCCGTGGTTGGCCGAGCTGGGCAAGCAGCACGTCATGGCGAGCGGTGAGCGGGCCGATTACAGCCGGTTGGTGGCGCACCTTGGGCGCTACACCGCGCGCAACACCTTCGACTACTTCATCCACAAGGACCTCGGGACCTTTCTCCGCCGGGAGCTGGACTTCTACATCAAGAACGAAGTCATGCACCTCGACGACGTGGAGAACGAGTCCGCGCCGCGCGTCGAGCAGTACCTCTCGAAGATCAAGGTCATCCGCAAGATCGCGGGCAAAATCATCGACTTCCTCGCACAGCTCGAGGACTTCCAGAAGAAGCTGTGGCTGAAGAAGAAGTTTGTGGTCGAGACGCGGTATTGTATCTCGATTGGTTGTATACCGGACGTTCTATACCCGGAAATAGTGAAGAATCAAGCTCAACACAGCGAATGGGTGAGACTTCTTGGGATCGACGAAAGCCGGACGAATCAGACCACGCGTAAGTCTAGTGGCAACCTCACCTGTGAATTACTAAAGAGGCATCCTACTCTGATGGTGGACACGCAGTATTTCGATGAAGATTTCTCTGCTCGCTTGCTAAACGAAATGGGTTCCATGGAAGATATGCTTGGCGGTACGCTAGTCCATTCAGACAACGTTCAGGCTCTTAATCTTGTTCGTAGAACCATCACGAAGCACGTTTCCAATATCTTTATTGACCCTCCGTATAATACAGGGGACGATGGATTTCTGTACAAGGATGACTACCCCACTTCGACATGGTTATGTATGGTCGACCAGAGGATCATGCTTGGCATCGATACGCTATCTGACTCCGGTGTGTTTTTCGTGAGTATTGGGGACGAGGAGCAAGAACACTTATCAACGCTTCTACGGCATCGCTACGGGAAGGAAAGGGTCTTCGCGACTCTAATTTGGGAGAAAAAGAAAAAGGGTAGCTTTTTGAGTGGGAAAATCGCACGAATGAAAGATTATATTCTGTGCGTGTCCAAGGATATAGAATCCGGTCGCGGCCTTGTCGGTGAGGTGGTTTCGGAGACCGAGACCTATCCATGTGTCAACGCATCGAATCCTCGTGAGATGAGGACAATTCCGTCAGGGATCGCAAGCAAATTCCGCCAAGCGGAGTACTGTCTGCAAGCCGGGGAGACAATTAGCGCCGGGAATATGAGTCTGTTACTGGTGTCCGACTTGGTCATTGCCAATGGGATACTAGCGCAGGAGCTGGAAATAGAGGGGAATTGGCGCTATTCGCAAGAAAAGATGGTGGAGTTTGCGCGTAATGGGGACCTATACATCACTCAGGACCTTTATCTACGGCGGATTGTGCGGGAGCCTCGTCACAAACGACTAAAGGACTTGCTGTTCAGGTTGGGCAGTGGAGGGGAAGCGGACTTCCGCGCGTATGACATCAATGAGCTAGGAAAGTATGGCTGGGGCACCAATGAGGACGCAAACGATGAACTGCACCAGATACTTGGTGAGCAGTATGCGGTGTCGTATCCGAAACCTTCTAAGTTGCTCACGTTGCTACTAGCATCCTCGCGTCATGGGCAAGGGTACTACTTGGACTACTTCGCGGGGTCGGGTACCACGGCCCACGCTGTGATTAACTTGAATCGAGAAGACGGTGGCAGTCGGAGAATCTTCCTTGTGGAGATGGGCGACTATTTTGACTCAGTGCTGTTGCCCCGTATTAAGAAGGTGACCTTCACCCCGGAGTGGAAGGACGGGAAGCCCAAGCGCCTTCCTACTTCACTTGAGGTGGAGCGAGGCCCGCGGATAATCAAAGTCGTCCGTCTTGAGTCCTACGAAGACGCGCTGAATAATCTTGAGATCAGACGTACCGACAACCAGCAGCAGCTGCTTGATTCGGGCGTGGCGCAGGGACCGGATGGCTTCAGGGAGCAATACATCCTGCGCTACATGCTCGATGTCGAGACGCGCGGCAGCCAATCGCTGCTCAACGTGCAGGCTTTCACCGACCCCACGGCCTACAAGCTGAAAGTCAAGCGTCCCGGCTCTGACGAGAGCCGCGAGGTCAACGTCGATCTGCTGGAGACCTTCAACTGGCTGATCGGCCTCACGGTCCGGCACATCGCGACGCCGCAGGCCTTCAGCGCGGCGTTCGAGCGCGACAGCGAGAACCGCCTGCGCCTGAAAGGCCGCCTCAAGCAGGAGGCGGACGGCCCGTACTGGTTCCGCACGGTGACCGGCGCCACGCCCGACGGCCGCCGGACGCTCGTCATCTGGCGCAAGCTCAGCGGCGAGCCGGAGCAGGACAACCTGGTGCTCGACGAGTGGTTCACCCGGCAGGGCTACTCGGCCAAAGACAGCGAGTTCGACCTCATCTACGTCAATGGCGGCAACAACCTCGAAAACCTCAAGGCCCTCGATGACCTGTGGAAGGTGCGGCTCATTGAGGAGGACTTCCATCGGCTGATGTTCGAAATGGAGGGAGAGTGATGGCGAAGACGAGGGCTAAAGCCACGTCCAAGAAACCGCAGGTGGCGTTCGCCCACAAGCTGGTGCTCAACCAGTGGCTGCTCTCGCTCTTCAACGTGGAGCGTTTCGAGGACTTGGCCGAGCATCTGCGCAACGAGGCGCTGGAAGGGCTCGACGAGAACAACATCCACCACTTCCACCACGCGCTCACGGCACAGCTTTTCAACCTGACGCGGCTGCCTACCGAGCTGCTGCTGGAGTACGACCAGAACATAGTCAGGCACACGCAACGGTTGAACGAACGGCGGATCACCCGTGGCGAGGAGCCGATCGTCTGGAAGTACTTCCAGTACCTGACGCTGCTCTTCAGCGAGATTTATCTCGACCGCTACTTCCGTGATCCCAAGGCGCTGCTCGGGGATCTGAACAAGCAGGTGGCCGCCTGCAACGCGAACAAGGCCGAGGCCGACCAGATTGCCGCGTTCGACGAAGCCGCCGAGGCTTGGCCGCAGCTCAACAAGCTGGCCTTCTGGATGGCCACCGGCAGCGGCAAGACGCTGCTGATGCACGCCAACATCCTGCAGTACCGGCACGCACTGAACCGGCATGGCCGGCGGCGCGAGCTGAACCACATCCTCCTGCTTACGCCCAACGAAGGGCTCTCGCAGCAGCATCTGCGCGAGTTCGCGGCGGCCGGCATCGACGCAGAGCTGTTCAACAAGGACGGCCGCGGGCTGTTCAGCGGGCAGGCGGTCGAGATCATCGAAGTGACCCGGCTGCGCGACGAGATGGGTGACAGGACCATCGCCATCGACGCCTTCGAGGGGAACAACCTGGTGCTGGTGGATGAAGGGCACCGCGGCGCCAGCGGAGGAGAAGAAGGCGCGTGGATGCGTTTTCGCAATGCGCTGTGCGAAAAAGGATTCTCCTTCGAGTACTCCGCCACCTTCGGGCAAGCGGTCAAGGGCAGCCCCAGACTCACCGAGCTGTACGCCAAGAGCACGCTGTGTGACTACTCGTACCGCTATTTCTACGCGGACGGCTTCGGCAAGGACTACCAGATCCTCAATCTCGACCAGGGAACACAACAGAACCACCTGGACCTGTATCTCGTGGCCTGCCTGCTCTCTTTCTTCCAGCAACAGAGGCTCTACCTTGAGCAAGGAGGCTCCTTTCGGCCGTTCAACATCGAGAAGCCCCTGTGGATTTTCGTGGGCGGGAGCGTGACGGCGACGCTCGCGAAGAAGGACGCGTCGGACATCGTGGAAATATTGCAGTTCCTGGCCGGTTACGTAGCCGAACGCGCCGGCAGCATCCAGCGCATCCACCGGGTTCTCAATCAGGGCCTTGTCACCGCAACGGGCAAGAACCTGTTCGCCAAGCGCTTCGCCTATCTCAATACCTGTGGACTCTCGCCGGAGCAGGTCTTCGACGAGACGTTGGCGACGGTCTTCAATGCCCCCGGTGGCGGCCAGCTATATGTGGAGAACCTGAAGGGCGTGACCGGCGAAGTGGCCCTTCGGCTGGGCGCCGAGAACGAACCCTTCGGCGTCATCAACGTGGGCGACGACGTCAAACTGGTGAAACTCTGTGACGAGAAGGGCCTTGCCAGGTACGAGAGCGAGTTCTCGGGATCGCTCTTCCACGAGATCAACCAGCCGTACTCCACGGTGAACCTGCTGATCGGCTCGAAGAAGTTCACAGAGGGTTGGAGCAGTTGGCGCGTTTCGACGATGGGCCTGATGAACGTGGGCAAGGGGGAAGGCGCGCAGATCATCCAGCTCTTCGGACGCGGCGTTCGGCTCAAGGGCTACGACCTGAGCCTCAAGCGTAGCGGCAAGACGGATCTACCCGATGGTTTCGAGCGGCCCAAACACATCGCAGTCCTGGAGACGCTCGGCATCTTCGGCATCCAGGCCGACTACATGGCGCAGTTCCGGGACTTCCTCGAAGAGGAGGGACTACCCACCAACGACGACCGCATCGAGTTTTTGCTGCCAGTCATCAAGGACCTTGGGACGCAGAAGCTCAAGACGATCCGGCTCAAGAAGACGATCAACGGCGTAAGCACCGAGTTCGGAGACGCGTTTCGCAAGCTCGCGCCCATCCCGACCGTCGGGCCGCCGGACCCCACCGGTGATCGGAGCACCGTCTACCTCCAGGAAAACCAGGTGGTGCTCAACTGGTATCCGAAAATCCAGGCGATGAAGTCGGGCGGTCTGGTTGGCGGCGATGCCGATGCCGCGCCGAACGAGACCCACCTGACACCCCGCCATGCGGCCTTCCTCGATCTCGACCGCATTTGCTTCGATCTGGAGCGATTCAAGGCCGAGCGCGGCTGGTACAACCTGAATCTCACACGGCAGGGAGTCGAGGCCCTGCTCGGAGACCGGAGCTGGTATCGCTTGCAGATCCCCCGCGAGGAACTTGTAGGTGATTCCTACGAAAAGGTGCGCCTCTGGGAGGAGATCGCCGTTGCGCTGCTCAAGAAGTACACCGAGCGCTACTACACCTTCCGAAAGCGCGAGTGGGAGCTTCCTCACCTCGAATACCGTTACCTTGAAGACGACGACCCGAACTTCCTCGGCGTGAAGGATTCGCCGGACGAGGGTTACTACCGCATCCTGATCGACAAGTCGCAGGAAGAGATCGTCGCCAAGCTCGAGGAGCTCAAAGCCGCCATCCGGAAGGGTGAGCTGAAGCCTTGGGAATTCCAGGGCATGAAAGCCATCTGGTTCGGCAAGCACCTCTACCAGCCGCTGCTCTATCTGGACACAAAAATCGTCGAGATCACCCCCGCACCGCTGAACAAGGGCGAGCGCGAGTTCGTTGAGGATCTGAAGGCGTTCCACGACGGTAATACGGACTTCTTCGCTACCCGCGAACTCTATCTGCTACGAAACCTCAGCAGGGGCCGCGGTGTGGGCTTCTTCGAAGCCGGCAACTTCCACCCCGACTTCATCTTGTGGTTGCTCGCAGGGGGTCAGCAGCACGTCATCTTTGTGGACCCCAAGGGGATCCGGAATCTCGGGCCAGGCGATCTCAAGATCCAGTTCCACGAGACCATCAAGGAGATCGAACAACGCCTTGGCGATCCGGCCGTGCACTTGCAATCCTTCATCGTCTCGAATACTCCGTCCGCGACGATGCGCAGACAGTGGGGCATGAAGAAGAGCGAGATGCAAAGGCGGCACGTCCTTTTTCAGGAAGAGGACAAGGACAGTTACGTGAAGACCATGCTGAAGGGTTAACGGATGGGGAGCGGCGGCTGTGCAGCGGTGAACTGGCCGGCAGCGGTTCCTGGATCAAACTAAATAGAGATCCGGCGGCGACGACCCGAAAACGGGGCCTGCGGTTCGCTTCGGAACGTCGTCGATGACCCGAGGCTCAACCATCGAATCGACGTTCGTCGAGGCGTGCTCGAAGCGCCCTGTTCAGAGATTCTGAAGCAGTTCTTCCAAAAATTGCGCCAGAAAAACCCGTAACTTAGCGATGGAATTGATTGCGGTGGCCGGATGGCGGAAGTCGCAATCAAACCTGGCGTGCCCCTGTATTCGAGCGGAGAGGTGCTGGAGCTGGTTGAACAGGCCGGTCTCGAAAACCGGTGTACCCTCACAGGTACCGTGGGTTCGAATCCCACCCTATCCGCCACTTATTTTATATAAGTTACTGTTTATAATACGATTATTCAGGAGGGCATGGACACAGAGAACGCCGCCGACTGCGTGCCACGTTCGGGGCTGTGGATCTGGTCGAGGAAATCAGCGAGGGAACGACACTCGCCTATCCGACAGTGATCCGAATCCTGCGCGACGTAACCAACCGTGCCGCCATCGCCGCAAACCCCACCCGCTTCATTCACGAAGCGTCATCGCGAATCCGGGAATTTGAACTGGATGAACTGCTTCGCGGCTTGACCTATGCGCCCAGCGGCGAGGAATTCGACATCTCGCGGCTTGAGCCGAGTATCGTGACCTACGCGGACACCATCGAAACGCCGAACCGGGGCCTATACGACCGTGTTGTATTCGACAGCAATATTGAGCGGGACTTCGCCGGGTCTGCGGACAACGACGACGAAGTCGTTTGCTTTCTCAAGCTCCCGGCCTTCTACCAGATTCCAACCCCCATCGGCCCCTACAATCCTGATTTCGGCGTTGTTCTTCGACGGAAGCGCCTGCGCAACGGCGCAGAGACCGAGTTCTACTTCGTTATTGAAACAAAGGGCACGAACGAGCTTGCGGACAAGAAGGCACTTCGTGCGAGCGAGGTCTACAAGATCAAGTGCGCCATGAAGCACTTCCATGCGCTGGGGGTCGATGCGCAGGTCAACTACGACGCGCCCGTCAAGGAGTACTCCGTCTTCAAGACTCGTGCCAATGGAGTCACGCATGCCTGACAAAGTTCGGGAGAAGATCCCGAATACCCCGGCTCCAGACGATACCGCGCTATTCGGTCGGATTGTCGACATTCTCGAGGAAGCACGCAGTCATGTCGCCCGAACGGTCAACAGCGCGATGGTGGTGGCATATTGGCTGATCGGACGTGAAATCGTTGAGGAAGAGCAGAAGGGACAGAAACGGGCTGACTACGGCAAGGCCGTAATTGAGGATCTGTCGAGGCGGCTGACGGGACGCTATGGCAAGGGCTACTCCACCGTATCGTTGTGGAATATGCGGAAGTTCTATCAAACGTACACTGGTCGCGCCGCGGCAATTCTTTCCCCGTCGGGGAGAGAATTCAGGCAGCAAAAGATTCTCTCCCCAGTGGGTAGAGAATTAGGCAAGAGCGGAAATCCCCACCCACCGGGCGGAGAATTGACACCAAAACAGCACCCAACGGGCGTTGAATCCGCAACCGGCTTCCATCCCGATCTGAGCTGGTCGCATTATCGCGCGCTGATGCGCGTCGAGAACGACGAAGCGCGGCAGTTCTATGAACAGCAAACCGCTCGAAACCACTGGAACAAGCGGCAGCTTGAACGACAGATCAACACCCTGCTCTTTGAACGCCTGCTCAAGAGCCGCGACAAGGACGGTGTGCTGCAACACGCCAATGAAGGACAGGCGACCGAACACCCCATCGACATCATCAAAGACCCTTATGCCCTGGAGTTTCTCGGACTTCCTGAATCGCATCGGTTGCTCGAAAGCGATCTGGAGGCGGCCCTTACGACCCACATGCAGGAGTTTCTGCTGGAATTAGGGGCTGGATTTGCCTTCGTGGCCCGACAGAAACGACTCACGCTGGATGGAGACCATTTCTATGCGGACCTGGTCTTCTATCACGTGCGCCTCAAGTGCTATGTGATCATCGACTTGAAAACAGAAAAGCTCACTCATGGCGACATCGGCCAGATGCAGATGTACGTTCACTATTTTGATCGTGAAGTATGCACCCGGGAGGACAACCCTACGATTGGCTTGATCCTCTGCACCGACAAGAACGACGCCGTCGTTGAATACGTGCTCGACAAGGGCAACGAGCGTATTTTCGCCAGTCGTTACAAGCTGGAACTCCCGCCCAGGGAAGAGCTCCGCAGACTGCTTCTGAAATGGCGCTCCGAGAACGAAGAAGGCAAGTTATGAACAAGGCCATTATGGACCGAATGCCGGCCACGCCGGATGTGAACCAGGAACGTCTGGAGCAACTCCGAGCGCTTATGCCGGATCTATTTACCAACGATGGGGCTCTCTCAACCCGGACGAGCTGAAACGCCTCATCGATCCCGACTTGGTGCCGGAGTCGGAGCGCTTTGAATTCCGTTGGTTTGGGAAGGCCGACGCGAAGCGCAACGCCTTCACGCCGACGCTCGCATCTTTGGAGTACAATCACGAGCGCTCTGTGAATCCAGGGCTTGCCGAGGGGAACGCCATCATTGAAGGAGAAAATCTTGAAGTCTTGAAATGTCTGCTCGCCTCCTACCGCAACCGGGTCAAGTGCATCTATATTGATCCGCCGTACAACAAGGACAAGGACTTCGTATATTCCGACACATGGAAGGAAGACAGAGGAACATACTGGGAACACATTGGGGTAACTGCAGATGGCGTGAAAGTTGACACCAACACGAAGAGTGACGGCCGTTTTCATTCCAACTGGCTGAACATGCTCTATCCCCGCTTGCTCCTTGCCCGACAGCTCCTGCTTCCCGATGGCGTCATCTTAATATCGATCGATGACAATGAGGCGCATCACCTGCGCAGGCTGTGCGACGAGGCCTTCGGCGAGGAAAATTTCATCGCTCAGCTCACATGGGAGAAGACCCGGAAGAACGATGCAAAGCTGTTCAGTTTGGGGCACGACTATGTTGTCTGCTACGCTCGCGACCTCCAGCATTTGAAAGACTTGAAGACAGTCTGGCGTGAGCAGAAGCCGGGGGCGAAAGAAATCTGCAAAAAGTGGCTGGAGCTCAAGGAAGTCCACGGAGAGGACTATGGGGCCATGGAGACGGAGCTTCGTCAATGGTACAAGGATCTCCCAACAAAGCATCCGTCGAAGAAACTCTCGAGGTATAAACAAATCGACAAGTGGGGACCGTGGCGTGACAGAGACATTTCTTGGCCTGGCGGAGGCGGGCCCCGCTATGACGTGATCCATCCTGACACGGGAAAATCATGTGAGGTACCAGAGAGTGGCTGGCGTTTCAGTACTTCTGAGTCAATGCAACGCCAGATCGACCTCGGACTCGTCATGTTTCGTGAGGACCACACAAAACCACCTATGCGAAAGGCGCACTTGATCCCGGTCCCGGAGGAACTCCTCGACGACGAGCCAGACGCGGACGAAAACGGTAGTGAGGAAGAGATGGGGCTCCAGGTCATGCCCAGTGTTCTATACAAACAGTCGCAAGTGACGATCAAGTACCTTCGCAAGCTCCTAGACGGAAAGATTTTCGACAATCCAAAAGACCATGAGATTCTCGCACGTCTTATTGAGTATGTGACAACATCCGGCGACCTTGTCTTAGACTTCTTCGCAGGTTCAGGCCCGACCGGTCAGGCTGTCATGGAAATCAACGCGAAAAGTGGCGGGGCGCGCACCTTCATTCTCGTGCAGATTCCAGAGATCATCGACGAGGGTACTCCCGCATACAAAAAGGGCTATCGCCGAATATCGGACATTACCATTGAGCGGAACAGACGGGTTGTCGCGCAGTTGCACGAAACGGCAGATACGGCGGACCGCGATGCCAAACAACGGTTGCCCGGAATCGCCCCTCAGCAGAACACCGCCGATCGCCCAGGTTTCAAGGTCTACAAACTCGCCAAGTCTCGCTTTCCCCGAACCGAGTTCGTGCCAGATCCAGAGAAGACGGATGAGGAGAACTTGGAGGCCCTTGATGCCTATATCCGGGAGAAGGAAGCAGCGTTTCTGATGACGTTCGACCAGGAGGGAATTCTTCAAGAAGTCCTCCTCAAGAACGGCTTTATGCTCGATGTTCAGACGGAAGCCCTTGCCGACTTCACCGAGAACGTGGTCTTCCGCGCGTGGGACTCTCACAAGGAGGCGACAGTCTGCCTCGACTACGATCTGAAGGAACAGACAATCGCCAAACTCAAAGGCATGGAAGGCATCTTCGTCTGCCTTGAGCCAGCCCTAAATACGACGAAGAAATGGAATCTCCGCGTCGAATTCGGGGAGAGATTGGTGGCTTTTTGAAGATATATGGAGCATGCAACGGCTGAACCACTCTGCCACGCATGGGAGAATATCGAGTGCACATTGCCTTTGTTGAGATACAGAACTTCCGGAAGCTGAAGGCATGCCGCGTCGAGATCGCGCAACAGGAGACGATCTTCGTCGGCGCGAACAATAGCGGCAAAACATCCGCAATGGATGCTCTGATCCTCTTTCTCAAGCAGAGCCGCCGCAAAGCCTTTGCTACCACGGATTTCACCCTTTCAAACTGGTCGTCTTTTAATCACCTCGGAGCACAGTGGGTGGCTTCCGCCGACAATGAAGAAGCAGTACTCGCCGTTGACGCATTGCTACCCCTGCTACCCTCCATCGATGTTTGGCTCACAGCCGACGAAAAAGACCTTCACCGTGTCGCGCATCTTCTCCCTACACTGGATTGGACACCCAGGGAATTGCTGGGAGTCAGGCTTGTGTTAGCACCAAAGAACATGGAGCAACTTTACAAGGATTTCCGAAGCGCTTACAAATCGGCACGTGCCGCCGAGTTAGCTTCCACCAACGCAAAGTCACCGCCGTCTCTATGGCCAAACTCAATGAGGGACTTTCTGGACAGACGGCTTCACAGCCAGTTCGAAGTCCAGTCCTACATTCTCGACCCCACGCAGCGCCAAGATCCGGTGCAGGGAATCGCCAAGCCTCAGTCGCTTCCGCCCGGCAGCGATCCGCTCAAGAAGCATCCATTCGATGGTCTCATCAAGATTGACGTAATCACTGCCCAAAGAGGCTTTTCCGATCCCAAGACAGAAGATGAGTCACACAGTGGCTTTGCAAGCCTTTCGACTCAGCTGCGCCGTTGCTTCTCCAAGCACTTGAATCCATCAGAGGCCCCGGAGGCGAGTGATATCGAGGCTCTGGAGGCGATCGAAGCGGCGAAAACGGTATTCAACGAGACGTTAAAGACGAGCTTCAAGCCTGCCATTGGAGAACTTGAGGGTCTCAACTATCCGGGATTCAGTGACCCGAAAATCTCCATAACAAGCAAGATCGATCCACGCGACAGCCTTGATCACGAGGCCGCAGTACAGTTCGACCTGCCTGGAGCAGACTCGCTGTCCTTGCCCGAGAAATACAACGGACTGGGTTACCAGAACCTCATCTCGATGGTATTCAACCTGATCCGATTCAGGGACGAATGGATGCGGATTGGGAAAGCGGCCGAGAGTCAAGACACCAAGGGTGCTGCTATTGAACCCTTGCACGTCGTACTTGTTGAAGAACCCGAAGCTCATCTGCACGCGCAGGTTCAGCAGGTATTCATCAAAAAAGCCTACAAAGTGCTCCGGCGCCACGCTGCGCCTGCGGATTCTTCCTTCAGCACGCAGATGATCGTCAGCACTCACTCATCACATATTGCTCATGAACTGGACTTCTCTTGCCTGCGCTACTTCCGTCGGGAACCAGCCAAGAAGAATGGGGAGATTCCCACGGCAACGGTTATCAATCTCTCGCAGACGTTCGGCGACCACGATGAGACCTCGAAGTTTGCCACTCGTTATCTTCGGACAACCCATTGTGATCTCTTTTTCGCCGATGCGGCCATCCTCGTGGAGGGTTCGGCTGAACGCATGTTGATTCCCCACTTCGTCCGGGAGAAGTTCCCCAAGCTGGACCAAAGCTACATCTCGCTTCTTGAGATCGGGGGCGCCCATGCACATCGTTTGAAACCACTATTGGATACTCTTGGGCTTCTGTCTCTGGTCGTTACAGACTTGGACTCGATTCACAAAACTGACACTGCCAAGGCCCGTCCGGAGCGCGGCAAAGGCTACCGAACAGGAAACACCACACTCAAGGACTGGGTGCCCAAGAAGGAACCACTTGATGATCTGCTCGATCTGCCGGATAACGCGAAACAGACAGCGGATGGGCTCGTCAGGGTCGCATACCAGTGCCCTATCACTGTGGAATACAAGGAGGGTGAAAGTGAAGGAGAGGCGATACCCTATACGTTTGAGGATTCACTGGCCTTGACGAATCTTGCGCTTTTCCGGGGGTATGCAAAACCGGTAGGCCTATTGAAGAAGCTCCAAGCGGCTCTCAGAAAGGACACCCTCGAAGATGCCAGCAACGATATGTTTTCCGACTTGGAGAAGGGCAGCAAGGCTGAGTTGGCCTTGGAGCTACTCTACCTGAGTGAGCCGGACCAGCTATAGAACCGCCAAACTACATCGCGGATGGCCTCAAGTGGCTTGAGAAAAACCTTGAGGCGAGAAAGATTGACGCTATCTCGACAGAGGTGGCAGAGGTAAATGATGCCTGAGGCAGTCGCTCAAGGGGATGAACTCAGAAAGACGATTGCGGCGTGTCTCGACCTGGAGAAGCCCAAGAGCTTCTTCCTCTATGCCGGCGCTGGCTCCGGCAAGACAAGGGCGGTCATTGAGGCAATGGACATCTTTCGGATCCGCTATGGCACGCAGTTCCGGCAGTCGGGCCAGAAAGTTGCTGTCATAACCTACACCAATGCCGCATGTGATGAGATTAGGCGCAGAACAGATTTCGATCCCATCTTTGCCGTGTCCACGATCCACAGTTTTGCTTGGGAGCAGATCCGCACATACCACAAAGACATCTCTGCTTGTCTCCGCCTACGTTTGTCCAACGAAATCGCTGAACTTCGCGAGAAGCAAGCGTCCGGGAGGCCGGGAACAAAGGCAGCCCGTGAGCGAGAAGTACAAATTGAGTCAAAGCGGAATCGACTTCAGCATCTCGATGTCATCAAGCAGTTCACCTACAACCCAAACGGCGAAAACATCGGCAAGAACTCACTGAACCACGCTGAGGTCATAGCAATCACAGCAGCGTTTCTCTCCGACAAGCCACTCATGCGTCAGATACTGATTCGGAAGCACCCAGTCCTGCTCATCGACGAAAGCCAGGACACTCAGAAAGACCTGATTGACGCATTCTTTGCCCTCCAGGCAGAGCATCCCGACCAATTCAGTCTGTGTCTGTTCGGTGACACGATGCAGCGCATTTACGCGGACGGGAAAGTCGGATTGGAGCAGGCTGTCCCGGCAGGCTGGGAGAAACCAGCGCTTGGCGTCAACCACAGGTGTCCCAAACGAATTGTGACGCTTCTCAACCGGATCAGATCGGAAGCGGACGGCGCACAGCAGATGCCCAGACAAGACGCGCAAGAAGGGGTTGTGCGACTGCTTCTAATCAATGACGTTGACGACTTAGACAAACTGAAAGTCGAAGCGAAAGCGGCCAGGATAATGGCAGAGGTCACTTCCGATGACGAATGGATGAGCGCACAGGCGGTCAAAGTACTTACCCTTGAGCATCACATGGCCGCGCGCAGGGGTGGCTTCGACCGTTTCTTTGAGTCGCTTTACAGCATTGACAAATTCAGGACCGGTCTGCTTGATGGGACTTTGAATGGGATTGCTTTCTTCGCACAGCAGGTTCTTCCATTGGTTCAAGCCATGCAATCCGAAGATAGGTTTGCTGTGGCTCATGTCGTAAAGGATTACTCCCCGATCATGTCTCCCGAAAGACTGAGCGGAAGCACGACTTCATTAGAGGAAATCCGCAAGGCTGGGAGGTCTGTGGAGTCCATGTTCTCCCTGTGGAACGATGGCGCAGATCCCATCCTGTTGGATATTCTCGAGGTAGTCGATCACGAGGGCCTGTTCGGTATCCCCGATGTATTTGCGCCCATCCTGTCCGACTCTGATGGGCAGGGAGAAGAGGTAGAGTCAGTTCCCGCAGATGCGGAAGACGACAGGAATCCTGAGGTCGATGCTTGGCGGGAAGCGCTTGCTGTCCCGTTCAGTCAGTTCGAAGCCTATGCAGAGTACATCTCTGACAGGTCGCCTTTCGGAACACATCAAGGCATCAAAGGGCTTCAGTTCCCGCGAGTCATGGTCATCCTCGATGACAACGAAGCCCGCGGTTTCATGTTCAGCTATGAGAAGTTGCTTGGGGCGAAAGCTCCGACGAACACAGATGAAAAGAACCGGCGTGAAGGGAAGGACACATCCGTAGACAGAACCCGACGTCTCTTCTACGTTACTTGCAGCAGGGCTCAGCGGAGCCTCGCCGTGATTGTGTACACGAAAGAGGCGGACAAGGTCGCCAGCCATATCTCCAGTGTTGGCTGGTTCGAGGACCAAGAGGTGGTCCGAATGTGAAGTACACAGCATAAACATGGTTTGAAAGCAGTAGATTGAATGACTGCAAGATAGGAACAAAACGCGTCCCGAGTACCACATCCGATGGATTGGACCTCTAACCTTCAACAGCAGCCCGACCAGATTTTGCCGCCCAACGTGGTCTCGTATTCTCTCTATGCGCAGCCTCCCTATTCTGGCGCTGTTCAGATACGATGCGCTCGCCCATGTCGGGTGCTTGACGAATCTCGACGAAAGGAATACCACAGCCCATGCCTATCTTTGCGCGACGACGTTTGAGCGCGATGATTGACGATATCTCGTTACTCACCAGCACATCCAAAGTCAATGATCTGCTTTCTAGATTGGAGAGCACAAACACGCGCAACGCGCTGGCAGCTGAGGCGGAGTTGTCGATGCTCTGGGCAATCGCACAAGTCGCAGATGTGAGTCTCGAACCTGTCCTCAGCAATGGCCGCCGACCCGATGCACTGTCTAGAAATCTCTTCCCATCAGCCAGAGCTGTTGTGGAGGTACGTGCCCTATCCGATGACAGTTTCTCGGGCCAAGATGCAATGGAAAGGACGGCGAACATTATCTCTTCGAGCGCGGACCGCATTGCGAAGAACGCCGGACGCCACCTTTCATTTGAGTTTATGGACCGTAGCTATTGGGATGGTCGCTTCCGGCGCGACCGCTGTGTTGATCCGGATTTCCAGATGACTGCCAATATTGAAGGGCAGTTGCGTGAATGGCTTAACGGGCGGAAGTGTCCAGATCGCATGCAAAACTTGCGCGTCACACGCGGTCGCACAGACGCGCTCATAGCTTGGCGCGAACATCCGACTAGACAGCCCGCCGTCTTTTGCAGAATGCCTCCGGTGGCGTATGATTTGGAGGACAACCCCATTTTTAATTCACTCAAGAAGAAGTCGAAGCAGATTAAGAACGCGGGGAGTGGACACCTGCGTGTAGTCTTTCTTTTCGACGCAGGGTGCCAGTTGCTTCGCTACATCGGACAAGCGGTCCACCTCGGGCGCGAAACCCGTGGAGAGGAGATCATCTGGCATGCGCTGAGAAAGCTTAGCGGTATTGACATCGTTTGCGTATTCTCGCCTTTTCGTGACAGGAGAGTCGTTTTGGGACCACGGCAAGACGTGGTCTGGAACGTAACCTACTTTGACCCAAGAAAGGGTGTCGCTGACGGAGAATACGAGAGACTGGACATGCTGGCGGCTCAACTCCCCCGCGCGCGTTTCGAAGGCTATCAGGTTAGGCAAATCCACCGACAAGGCGCGTTTCGTCCGATCGCCCGCGGCTGGTATAAGGGTACAAGGGTTGATATGCATGAGGGTGCAATGCGAATCAAGATATCGTCAAGGCTCTTGCAGCAGTATATGGCTGGTCGAATGGATGCAACCGACTTTCAGTTCGCGGCTTTCGGTAACAACACGAACCTAATCCACGTTTGGCCTGCAGCAGGAAGAACAATACAAGGAGCGACCTTTGAAGCAGGTGGCGTGGATGAGGACGACGACTACGTGGTTTTTTGTTTTGAGGAGGATTGGGGAGCGAAATCCCTGCGGCGTTAGAAAATGATTGGACCGGCAGCATTACAGTCGCAACGATCTTCGAACTGATCATTACATCGTCAACGCTGCCATCCGCTTGGCGTTCAACGCCAGGCAGACCAAGTCCCACTCGGCACGCACCTTTTCCAGACCCCGGAAGCTGAAGCGTCGGAAGCCCAATATCTCCTTGATCCATCCGTTGGGCGCCTCCGAGAGCCACTTGCGCTTCGCATACAGGCCCCGACCTTCCGGGCTCGCCAGTTTTTCGCCCATGCGATGCGTCGCCGGAAGCGTCTCCGAATCGACGTCCACCCTTTCCTTGCCCTCCCGCCCCAGCGCCACGTAACCATCGATGCCACGTTCCTCAAGCGTGGCCAAGTCCTCCTCGTTGCAGTAGCCCGCGTCCGCCAGAACCGCACCGGGCGTGACCCCGAATGTCTCTTGCACCCCATCCAGCAAAGGGAGCATAAAGCCCTGATCGGTGGCCGCTGACCCCAGATGCGCAGCCACGATGATCTGACGCTCGGCGTCCACCACCGTCTGCGCGTTGTAGCACTGCTGGAAACCCTCCGCGCTCGTCTTCATGATCCGTGACTCGGGGTCCGTGAAGTTGCTCTGAGCCTTCGGGTCGGGCTCGCCATAAGCTCTTTTATAAGGCCGCCCGCCCTTCGGGTTGCGATCCTGACCGGGCTTGCGCCCGCGCGCATCGTCGACGGCTCGTTGCGATGCTTTTAGACGCTCCCGAGCCGCCCTGATCGCCGCCAGACGAACCTGCCTGCGCTGCAACTCGACCGGCAACTCGTCGCCACGAACATCCGCGCCGTAACGCGCGTCCTCCTCGGCATCAATCGACACAGCCCCCGCCAGCAACGCCTCGATCTCTTTCTCCAGACGAGCCTGTTCCTTCAACATCCGCTCGTAACTCATGGCCTTACGCTTGCTCGCCTTCGCTCGTACCTTCGTGCCGTCTAAAGAGAGCGTCCCGAAATGTACCAGACCCATCTCCCGCGCCACACCAACCACCTCTACGAACAAACGCCCGAAATCTTTTAGGTGACGACGACGAAACTCGCAGATCGTCCGGTGTTGTGGAAAATTGCCTGCCGCCAACATACGAAACGCCACGTCCTCCTCCAGCTTCCGAGCGATCGCACGAGACGAATACACACCCGTCGCGTACCCATATATCAATACCTTCACCATCATCGATGGCTCATAAGGCGCGTTGCGACGCCCATCGCCTTCATACGGCGCGTAGAATGATCCCAGATCCAGTGAATCCACCAGATCGCTCACCTGATGCGACAGATGACCTTCAGGCACCCACTCCCGAAGATCAGGCGCCAACAGCAATATCTGGTCCGGGTGATACGCACGAAAGGTCGTCGGCATCGATAGCTCCCTCCGTTGACACAACTCTCAACCTCTTTACTGCTTGACATTTCTAAACTGCACGACCCATTATACCTACCATTACCTGTCCATTGAAATGAATTTTCCTGCGGCGCAGACTCCTAGGATTGTTCCGGCAAAATGGATACCCATATATCAACGACAAATCGGGCTGGTTTAACGGTTCAATGCTGGGTGCTTTGTACCGTACGTACGGAGGCCAAGACAGGGCCAGCGAAAGGCATAAGCTCAAGTACGATCAGACCGTACTTCCGAAGGAGTGTCTGCTTCACAGAAACGTCGTTCGCCCATTGCTCAATAGCGAAGACTCCCTTGATCCGAAATTGCTAGATTCGCCTTTCGAGTGGTTTCACGTCGCGTGGGACGGCGAAACTGTTTTCGCGACTATCCATTATCTTAAGGCGAAAGGAATGTGTTGTGCGGTAATGGTGTATACGGCCTTTGACGAAAGGAGCTACGCTCACGTTTGCATCGACGGCTGTTTGTCGTTCACAGTCAGCGTTGCACATTTCGATGGGAAACTGGTCAACGTCGACACTCGTAGGACGGAAGTCGAGTGGCCCTGCGGCGCAAATACCTCGCTTCTTCCCCCCGTACCCCTCAGCCGAGTAGCTAAACAAATGAGAGGTCGGATGTCGACATTGCCGCCCCGCTGATTGAACCTTTCCCACCGCAGGCTCGGTTATCTATCCCAAAACGTTCACATTTTGGCGAATTCGGACTCCAATACCCGAGCAGAATCCGCGCGGCGCAGTGCCTGCTGACGGGTCCTGAATTGGTTGGGAAAAGGTTGCGAATGTCGGTGGAATATTGTATCTTAATACGTGTAATGGAGGGTGTTGTCGGCGAGGGCGAATCGCCGCGGCATTCCTGAATTGTCAATCTTTTCGCCGGGGCAACGATACACGCGTTGATGCCTCGCTGCCTGAATCTAGAGCCGCTTTTGTGGAGAGGTGCTGGAGCTGGCTGAACAGGCATGATTGGAAATCATGTGTATCCTTTTTGGATACCGAGGGTTCGAATCCCTCCCTCTCCGCCATGAAACCTGTCGCGCCGCACACCGGCGAGCCCCCTGCGGCTGATCTGCTCTGTTTTTGGTGAACGCTCGCGTCACCACGTCGGAACCTTTCAATGGCGCATTCCATCAGGATTACCGTGGGAGAGGTCGAACTGGATGCGGAGTTGAACGAATCGGAAACCGCGTCCAGGGTGCTGGCCGAGTTGCCCGTCTCCAGCGGCTTCAACACCTGGGGCGACGAGATTTATTTTCAGATCCCCCTAACGGCCGATCCGGAGGATCCGCAGGAAACGGTGGAGGCGGGCGATCTCGCCTACTGGCCGCCCGGAAAGGCATTTTGTATCTTTTACGGTCCAACCCCCGCCAGTGAGGGGGACGAGATCCGGCCGGCCAGTCCCGTGAATCCCATCGGACGTGTGCTTTCCGGCGTGGAGGCGCTTAAAACGGCGTCTCGGGCAGCGCGGATCCTAATCGAAAAAAGCGGTGCATGAAGAGCGGACGCCCTTGTCCTGCTCCGGTGCCTCGCGGTTGTCATGCAATTTGTGGGGCTGTAGCTCAGCTGGGAGAGCGCCAGAATCGCACTCTGGAAGTCGTGGGTTCGAACCCCATCAGCTCCACCAGGAATACAGCCATCGGCCCTCAACAGCTGAAGGCCGGCTGCTGATTGACTTTTCAGGTCGTGCTAGACGGGGAGGTAGCGGTGCCCTGTTGCCCGCAATCCGCTATAGCGGGGTTGAATTCCTCGTCTGAGGCTCTTCATTTCGGGACACGATTCGGAAAGTGAGCGGTGTTGATCGCCAGGTCCTGCGCAACGGACGATTACCAAACCCCGTCAGGACCGGAAGGTAGCAGCGGTAGGTAACCCGGCCCGTGTGCCGCGGGGGCCCCTGGCGGGAGCTGGCGCTTTCCGAATACCCCGGCCTGAACGCCGAAGCGGGGTGCACGGCCTAATTAACGTCCCTTCCCAATATCGTTTCCCTGTTCGTGCGTGCAGGATGGTTGGGTGAGAGGCTGGTCCCGTATGTCCTATCGTGTGCTCGCCCGCAAGTGGCGGCCCAACGTGTTTCAGGACGTGGTCGGTCAGGACCACATCGTTCAGACCTTGCAGAACGCCATTCGTACGGAACGCGTCGTCCAGGCATATCTGTTTTGCGGGCCCCGGGGAACGGGGAAGACGACGATGGCCCGGGTGCTGGCCAAGGCGTTCAACTGCGAAAAGGGGCCCACGCCGGAGCCGTGCGGCACGTGCGGCTATTGCGCGGCCATTGCCAACAACAGGAGCATGGACGTCCTGGAAATCGACGGGGCGTCGAACCGGGGCATAGATGAGATCCGGCAGTTGCGGGAAGAGGCCGGGTTTGCGGCAACCAAGGGCAAGCGCAAGGTCTATATCATAGATGAAGTGCATATGCTCACGGCGGAGGCCTTCAATGCGCTTCTGAAGACCCTGGAGGAGCCGCCGCGCCACGTGGTGTTCGTGCTGGCCACCACCGAGCCGCACCGGATGCCGGAGACGATTCTGTCCCGCTGCCAGCGATACAACTTCCGGCGAATATCCACCGATGCCATTGTCGGCCAACTCCGGAAGATCATGGATGCGGAGAAAATCGCGGCGGAAGACGAGGCGCTTTTTCTGCTGGGCCGAAAGGCCGACGGCGCGCTGCGCGACGCTGAGAATCTGCTGGACCAGGCCATCGCGTTTTCGGATGGGTCGATTTCCGCTGAGGCGGTACGGGAGTTGCTGGGCGTTATTCCGGCCGATCTCTATTTCGAACTGACGCAGGCCATACTCGATTCAGACGGGGCCGCGGCGTTGCGCGCGGTCGAGCGTGTGCTGGATGGAGGCGGGGATGCCGGCGAGTTCACCCAGGGGTTGCTGGAGCACGTTCGGCGCCTGCTGGTGACGTGCGTGTCCGACGGCCTTTCCGTCGACGGTCTGTACGCCGCCGACCAGCCGCGATACCGTGAGACGGCCGCGCGATTTCAGGAGGAGGACCTCCTGCGCATGCTGCAGGCGGTTACCGATCTGGAAGCACAGCTGGGCCGGGTCTCGAATCCACGGCTGTGGTTGGAACTGACCGTGATGAAACTGGTGTTGATGGCGCCTTCCCAGGCCGTCCATGAGGTGATGGCCCGGCTGGACCGGCTGGAAGGCATGTTGCGTACAGGTAAGGCCGCGCCTTCAGAGAAACAGCGGCCCGATCCCCCCGCCGCTGCACGCCGTGAACCGGTCGCGCCGGCTCGTCCGCACCCCGCGGGCCCGTCGGCTTCGTCCGTTGTCGCCAGCGAAAAGTCGCCGCCTGAAGTCGACGCCCCCGAGGTCCTCGCCGCGCCGCCTCCAGCAGAGCCTGAGCCGTCCAGGGGGGTTGGCCTGACGATCGACGCCGTTCGGCAGAAGTGGCCGGAACTCGTTGAGGAGGTGAGGACGCGAAATCTGGGCCTGGGGACGTTTCTGGCGGAAGGCATGCCCGCGGCTCTGGAAGACCTGCGGCTGGATCTGGTCTTCAAGGCGGACAAGGCGTTTCACGCGGAGCAGGTCAGGCGCAACCGGGAGTTTCTGGAAGGGGTGACTGCCGATGTCTTAGGCGTTTCCCTGAGAATCCGATGTGAGTTCGAACAGGACGAAGGCGGCGGCGCGACCCGGAAAGATGAAGGAGCGGCGTCCGACAAACGCGTCCAGATGGCAATCGATATTTTTGATGGTGAGGTTGTAGGCAGATAGCTGCACGCGGGGAGGATGCAATGGCGAAGGGCATGTCGGGCATGATGAAGCAGGCCCAGAGGCTGCAGGCCAAACTGGCGAAGGTACAGGAGGAACTCGCGTCGAAGGAGGTGGAGGGATCGGCGGGCGGCGGCATGGTGATGGCGCGTGCCAACGGGCAGCAGCAGATTGTGGGCATCAGGATCGACCCGGAGGTGGTGGATCCCAATGACGTGGAGATGCTGGAAGATCTCATCATGGCCGCCATACGGCAGGCCCGGGAGAAGGCGCAGGAGATGGCCGACCGCGAAATGCAGAGGGCCACGGCCGGTATGTTGCCGCCGGGCGTCAACCTGGGCATATAGGTACTGCCGATCGCATTAAGCGCCGGAAAACCCGGGGCTCGCGGCACCGGGATCCGGGTGTCCGCTTTAGAGGAGGGTCCGAATGGCTTCCAACGCCATCGATCGGCTGGTGGCCGGGTTGGGACGGCTGCCGGGTATCGGCGAAAAGTCCGCGCGGCGAATCGCGCTGGACGTACTGACCTGGAAGACCGAGGACGTGCGCGCGCTCGCCGAATTGATGGTGGAGGTGAAGACCCGGGTACGGGCTTGCGGCACATGTTTCAACCTGTCGGAGGGCGATCCCTGCCCGATTTGCAGGGATGTGCGCCGGGACCCGTCTCAGGTGATGGTGGTCGACTACGTCGGCGACCTGCTGGCAATGGAACGGATGCAAGCCTATCGCGGCCTGTATCACGTCCTGGGTGGACGGATTTCCCCACTGGACGGAATCGGGCCGGACGAGCTGAACATTCAATCTCTGGTTGCGCGACTGAACGAGGGCGGGATTCGCGAGGTGATTCTGGCGAACGGACCCACCGTTGAGGGCGACGCAACCGCACAGTACCTCAATCAGATCCTGGAAACGCACCACGTGACCGTAACGCAAATCGCCAGGGGTCTGCCCATGGGCAGCGACCTTGCCCTTGCGGATCAGGTCACGCTGGCCCGGGCGCTGGATGGACGCAGAGAACTATGAACCGTACCGACACACTCCGCGGCAGCTCGCAGGGGATCCGGCTGCCCAAGCCGCAGCCCGCCGACCGTATGGTCACATTTCCGAATATACTCACAGGTCTGCGGATTGTTCTCACACCCGTGTTTCTTGTGCTGATTTTTTCGGAAAGCGGATTCAACAAGACCCTGGCGCTGCTGGTGTTCACCGTGGCCTCGCTGACCGATTTCTTCGACGGCTGGTTCGCACGACGTGACAAAACGGTCAGCAGCCTCGGACGGTTCATGGATCCGCTGGCAGACAAGCTGCTGGTCTCTTCCGCCCTCATTTCCTTCGTGCTCCTGGGGATGGTTGAAGCGTGGCTGGTAGGCGCCATGTTGATCCGGGATGCCGTGATAACCTGCCTCCGTGTGTACGCGATCCGCAAGGGACGGCCGGTGGTCACGTCCCGGCTGGCGAAATGGAAGACCATGCTGCAACTGGTGCTGGCTTTCGGCATCCTGGTCTTCATCAATGTGCGTGTGATTACCGCTGAGCTGACCTCTCAGCCCCTGGTGCTGGTGGATACCGGTTCACAGATGGTGTTGAACGTCCTGGTGGCGGCGGTTACCCTGCTGGCGGTCGTCTCGGGAGTCCTGTACCTGGTTGAACATAGCCGCGACCAGGCCTGAACGGGGGATCGGAGGCCGCTGACTTGAATCCGTGGACCCGGCTGCTCGCCACCGGATTTTTCTCCGGGTACGTCCCGGTCGCGCCGGGCACGGCGGGCACGGCCGCTGCGTTGGTTCCGTACCTGGCGGCCTTTTATCTGGCGCCGGGGTTCGGGGCCCTGGCGTGGTGTCTGTTTCTGATCCTGATTTTTTCGGCGGCGGTTTATGCCGCCTCCGCGGGAGAAAGGGCCTGGGGTCCGGATCCGGGACCGGTTGTCATCGACGAGTTTGTGGGGTTCTATATCACGGTAGCTTTCCTGCCGCTTTCACCGGTCGTGGGAGTTGCCGGATTTTTTATTTTTCGTGTGCTGGATATTATAAAGCCGCAGCCGGCCCGGGCGTCCGAGAAGTGGCCCGGCGGGTGGGGCGTGGTGATGGACGACGTGATCGCGGGGGTATACGGAAATCTTCTGCTTCGGGCTGCGCTGACCCTGTGGAGCGGGTAGATGGCGACCCTGCGCGCATTTGTGGCCGTTGAACTCCCCCGGGCAGTGATCCCCGCATTTGAGGGCGCCAGGAGATGTCTGGCGGATCTCGAAGGGCGTGTCAATTGGGTGCGGCCCGAGGGCGTGCATCTCACACTCAAGTTCCTGGGTAACGTGGAATCCGCGGCTGTACCGCTCATAATGGATGTCGTGCGTGCGGTGGCCGGGCGGACGCCGCCGATGGCGTTGCGCACCACGGACGTGGGCGCGCCGAATCCGGATCGCGCGAGGGTGATCTGGATGGGCGTGGGCGGAGAGACGGGGATTCTGGGCAGGCTTCGGGCGGACCTGGAGGACACGATGTTCGGGATCGGGTTCGAGAGAGAGGAACGAGGGTTTCATCCGCACGTGACGCTTGCGCGAGCAAGAAGAAGGACGGTTCGGTTGCCCTCCGGATTGACCGGCGCAGTCGACGCGGCGCACTTCAGGGTGGACCGTATAACTTTGTACAACAGCGACTTGAGGCCCGGTGGCGCCGTGTACAACGCGCTGGATAACGCGTCTCTTTCCGGGTCGCTGGAGCCGGGTTTCTCGGCCCTGCCGGCGGGGCGTCGCCGGAAACGCTTTCCCGAACCGGGGAGCGCTTGACTTCTGGCTGGCGTGCGGATATATTATATTTTCGATCCAGTTCCGTTGCACGGTTTCTCAACGGGAATTTTATTAAAAATACGGCATTGACTAATATACAAATGTTCACTATATTTAGCGATGACACATCGTGCGGCGCAGAAAATCGGGCTCCTCACAGGCCGTGGGCTGCGACGTGATCCAATAGACAAGTCCAGTCGAATTCGTCTCAGGAGGGGCAAGCGATGTCGAAACGCAACGTCGTCAGCAAAGAGAAGGCCATCGATCTGGCCATCTCACAAATCGAAAAGCAGTTCGGCCAGGGTTCCATCATGCGGCTCAGTGGCGAAGAGGGAGGGAAGGTGGCCGTCGAGGTGATTCCAACGGGCGCGATCGCGCTTGACGTCGCACTTGGCGCGGGCGGGGTGCCGCGCGGCCGCGTCACAGAAATTTACGGTCCCGAAGGGTCCGGCAAAACCACACTGACCCTGCACGTCATCGCGGAGGCGCAGCGGATGGGAGGTACGTGCGCATTTGTCGATGCGGAGCATGCGCTCAATGTAGAGCTCGCCGAACGGATCGGGGTCAACCTGCAGAATCTGCTCATTTCCCAGCCCGATACCGGGGAAGAAGCCCTTGAAATCACCGACACGCTTGTGCGCAGCAGCGCTTTCGACGCCGTGGTGGTGGACTCGGTCGCGGCGCTTGTGCCCCGTGCGGAACTGGAGGGGGACATGGGCGATTCCCACGTGGGTTTGCAGGCGCGCCTGATGTCTCAGGCGCTACGAAAACTCTCGGGGTCGATCAGCAAGTCCAAGACATGCGTGATGTTTACCAACCAGATCCGGATGAAGATCGGCGTCATGTTCGGCAATCCGGAAACCACCTCGGGCGGAAACGCGCTCAAGTTCTACGCGTCCGTGCGCATGGATATCCGTCGGATCGGCGCCATAAAGGACGGCCAGGAAGTCACGGGCAACCGGGTCCGCGTCCGGGTGGTCAAGAACAAGATGGCCGCGCCCTTCAAGGAGGCGGAATTCGATCTGATGTTCGGCGAGGGCATCTCCAGAGAGGGCAGTCTTCTGGATATCGCCGAACTTCATGGGATCGTCAGCAAGAGCGGCACCTGGTTTTCCTACGGCAATGATCGCCTGGGGCAGGGGCGGGAGAACGTGAAAAACCATTTGAAGGAACATCCGGAGCTTGCCGCGCAGATCGAGACCCGGGTGCGGGAGGCCGTGGGCCTGCTGGACAACGGTACGGCGCAGGCGGGCGACAACGGCGAAGACGCACGGGGCAATGCACGCGGGTAGAAGGGGTGTGGCGGGCGCCGGGGGACTCTACGGGCAAGCCGGGAGGCCCAGCCATCGCGGTTACAAATTGTCGAGGTGCCGCCGATGAAACCGAATTCCCGTCCGGTGCCGGCATCGGATCGCCAGGATACCCTCGAGAAGGCGAAGAACGCGGCGTTTCGACTCTTGAGCGCTCGTGCGTATTCGTGCGCGGAAATGAAAGAAAAACTGCGCCGGCGGGGGTTTCAGGAGTCCGTGATCGAGCAGACCCTCGATGTGTTGCGTCGGATGAAGCTGGTTGACGATCGGGATTTTGCCCTCCGCTTCGTGCAGGAACGCATGCGTCTTCGACCCGCCGGCCGGGCGTTGCTCCGGCACGACCTGAAGAAACGCGGAATCGACCCGGGAACCGCGGAGGACGTTCTGGATGAGGTGTTTGCGGGCGTGGATCCCGAAGCGGTCGCCCTGGATCTTCTGAGGTCGCGCCGCCGGCGCTACGACGGCGTTGAACGGCGGAAGGCGCTTTCCCGGATGTGCGGGTTCCTGGGGCGTCGCGGACTCGGGGCCGTGGCGCGTGCCGCGGCGGAGCGGGCGTGGCTGGAGTTCGGCGAAAGCGGGCCCGATGGCGCGCCGGATGCGTAAGCCGGAATCGCGCCTGGAAACGCCTGCGCGAAGGCGCCCGTACCTTCAGGGCGGGATCATTGGCCGGTTTTGTCCGCATCCGACAGGCAAGCATGCGGTCCCCGGTCCGGAATCGGGTGCCGTGATTGGCGTACACCTTTATCATTGCCAATTCGAACCATGAAAACATCGACCGACATACGGGCGGACTATCTGCGGTTTTTCGAGGGGAAGGGTCATACGATCGTCCCGAGCGCGCCGGTGGCGCCGCAAGGCGATGCCACCCTCCTGTTTACAAATGCGGGGATGAATCAGTTCAAGGACGTGTTTCTGGGTACCGGCCGGCGGGACTACCGCCGGGCAGTGGATACGCAGAAATGCATCCGTGTATCCGGGCATCACAACGACCTGGAGGAGGTGGGCTTCAGTTCGCAGCATCATACATTTTTCGAGATGCTGGGCAACTGGTCGTTCGGAGACTATTTCAAGCGGGAGGCCATCGCCTGGGCCTGGGAGTTGCTGACCGAGGTGTGGCAGCTTCCCAAGGATCGACTCTGCGCCACGGTATTTGGCGGAGATCCCGCCGACGGGCTTGCCGCGGACGAGGAGGCGGAAGCGCTGTGGACGGAGGTGACCGACCTCCCGGCGGAACGCGTGCTTCGGCTGGGGAAGGCTGACAACTTCTGGCAGATGGGCGAGACCGGGCCGTGCGGTCCGTGTTCGGAGGTGCACTACTATCTGGGAGACGATCCTGCGTCGTGGTTCCGGGAAAGCCCGGACCTCGCCGGGCCGGATACGGTTGAAATCTGGAATCTGGTATTCATCCAGTTCAACCGGGATGCCGAAGGCGCCCTTCATCCGTTGCCCGATAAACACGTGGATACCGGATTGGGGTTCGAGCGCATCTGTACCGTGCTCCAGGGGGTGGAATCCACTTACGATACCGATCTGTTCCTGCCCATTCTTGCCGCGATCGGCGAGGTCACCGGGAAACCCTGCAACGATGAACATCGGGTGGCCATGCGGGTCATCGCCGATCATATCCGCACACTCTGTTTTGCAATAGCGGACGGAGTGCTGCCTTCCAACGAAGGGCGCGGCTACGTGCTGCGGCGCATCCTGAGGCGTGCGGCGCGGTACGGGCGCACGTTGGAGATGCACGATCCGTTCATTCACGGGCTGGTGCCTGTCGTCGCACGGGTCATGGGGGGCGTGTTTCCCGAGGTAGCGGAACAGGCCGATCACATTTCCAGGGTTATCCGTACCGAGGAAGAAGGGTTCGGGAAGACGCTCGACCGGGGGCTGGAAATGTTCGAGGTCGTTTCACGGGAGGGGAAAATCTCCGGCCGGGATGCGTTTCGTTTATATGACACCTACGGTTTTCCAATCGACCTCACGCAACTCATAGGCGCCGAGCGCGGGCTGGAGGTGGACCTGGACGGGTTCAAAAAGGAGATGGCCGCCCAGCAGGCACGCTCGCGGGAGGCGGGGCGGCGGGTCTTCGCGTCTCAGGAGGCGGTGTCCGACGATTTCCTTCCGCGGGAACATTCCGCGTTTGTCGGGTACGAGCGTCTGGCGCTCGACACGCGTGTCGTGGCATGGAAATCCACGGCGGACGGACGGGTGGACGTCTATCTGAAAGAGACGCCGTTCTACGCCGAAGCCGGCGGGCAGGTGGGCGATCAGGGCCTGATTCGGAACGGGGATCTGGAGGTGCGGGTCGAGGAGACGTTCCGGTCGGGTGTTGGCATTGTGCACCGGGGGCGCCTGGCGCGGGGATGTGCCGACGCCCTGGAAGACGCGCTGGTGGAGACAAGAGTCGATGCCGGACGCCGGATGGATATCGCCCGCAACCATACGGCCACCCACCTGCTCCACGAGGCACTTCGCCGGGTGCTTGGAGACCACGTGAATCAGGCCGGGTCGCTGGTTGCGCCGGACCGGCTGCGGTTCGACTTCAACCACTTCGAAGCGGTTTCGCCCGCCCAGCAGGAGAAGATAGCGCATATCGTGAATCGGGTGATCCGCCGGGATCTCGGCGTTGAAACCGATACGGTAGGCCTCGAAGAGGCGCGTCGAACAGGCGCGCGGATGTTGTTTTCCGAAAAATACGGCGATATCGTACGGACGGTTCGGGTCGGCGATTTCAGCCTGGAACTCTGTGGCGGTACCCACGTGGGATCGACGGGTCAAATCGGCATGCTGCAGTTAAAGGCGGAGACGGGCACGGCGGCCGGCGTGCGGCGGGTGGAAGCGGTCACCGCGGCAGGCGTGGAGGCTCTCATCGAAAGGCAGCGGTACACCCTTGCCGCGCTGGAGGGTATGTTGAGCGTGGAGGCCGACGCGTTACCGGATCGCGTGGATCGATTGATCGCTCGAAGCAAGGAACTCGAGCGGACGATTCAAACGCTGCGCAGCGCATCGGCCGGGGAGCGGATGCGCGACCTGGCAGACGCCGCCGTGGACGTGGAGGGGGTTCGCGTGGTGGCTACGGCCGTCCAGCCGGCGGACATGGAGGCGTTTCGGGAGATGGGCGACCGGCTCCGGGAAACCCTGGGCTCTGGCGTGGGCGTGCTGGGCGCGGCCCTGAACGGCAAAGCCTCCCTGATCGCGGTGGTTACGGACGACCTCATCCAGCGCGGCGTGCAGGCGGGATATATCGTCAAGGCAGTGGCTGAACTGGTGGGCGGCGGCGGCGGCGGACGAGCCCATCTGGCACAGGCCGGGGGCAGGCATCCCGAGAAGATGTCCGACGCGCTTGCCCGAGTTCCTCAGATCGTCAGGTCACAACTGGGAAGGTAAGTCACCTCCATGTCGACGTACAACCACCTTAAAGCGGTTCTCAGACAGCGGGGCGCGGGATTCCTGTGCCTTCTGGACCCGGACCGAATGGACAAGCAGGACGTGGTCCATTCGGCAACGATGTGCGCCGAAAACGGAGCCGACGCCCTGTTGATGGGCGGCAGTTTTCTGCTCTATACCGAATTTGACCGCGCGGTCCGGGAGGTCAAGAGGGCCATCGGGATTCCTCTGCTGATTTTTCCCGGTCCCGATATGAACCAGGTCTCATCGGCCGCCGATGCCATTCTGTTTCTGTGCATGATCAGCGGGCGAAATCCGGATCTGCTGATCGGACAGCAGGTGAAAGCGGCGCCCATCGTCAGGGCATACGGCCTGGAGACGATTTCAACCGGGTATATGCTGGTGGACTCCGGGCGGCAGACGACCGCCGAATATATAAGCAATACCAAACCGATGCCCAGAGACAAGCCGGAAATTGCAACGGCGCACGCGCTGGCCGCCCAGTACCTTGGGATGCAATGCGTTTATATGGATGCGGGCAGCGGGGCCGAACAGATGGTGTCCGATGAAATGATCGCGGCGGTTTCGGGAAATGTCTCCATTCCGGTGATTGCCGGCGGCGGCATCCGAAAACCGCACGATGCCGGGGCGAAAGTGGCAGCCGGCGCCGACTTTGTTGTGGTAGGCAGTATTCTGGAAGCACAACGGGATCCGGTTCTGGTCCGTGAGTTTGCCGGCGCCGTTCACGGTGAGTAGGGATCGGCTGGCCGGGGGAATGCAAAGGGTAACCGCCAGGAATGTAGTGGGCGGTTTTTTTGTCTGGGCCCTGGCGGCGGGCATGTTAGGGAGGAGCGGGCGGTTACGGACTTGCTCGGCAGCGCTTGACATGATGTCCGGATTTAGATAGATTGTAAGCTTCCAATATGGACTATTATAACGGTATGAACAGGTTATGGCGGAACGAGAAGCCACGGTGAAAAACAGATTGGGTATCCATGCGCGGCCGTCGGCCCTTCTTGTGGAGGCGGCCGCAAAGTATGTGTCGGAGATTACCCTGATCAAAGACGGGCTCGAAGTAAACGGCAAGAGCATCATGGGCGTCATGATGCTGGCAGCGGAGACGGATGCGAAGATTCGCGTCCGGGCGGCGGGACCGGATGAAGTGGAAGCGCTGGACGATATCGTGCACATGATCGAAGGCAAGTTCGATTAGGACGTCGTGCAGGTGATTCGGCACGGCCGTTCCCAGGCCCGCACTGCCGCTCCGTTTCGATCCAACCGGCCGGCCGGGCACCCGATCCTGTCGCGGCGTTCACCCCGGTCGTTTCTCGCGTGTGAGGTCTCAGACCGATGAAGGTATTGAAAGGCATCCAGGCATCGAATGGCATCGCCATCGGTCCGGTTTATCTTCACGACCCGGAGGAGCCGTGGGTGGACTACCGGCGCATCGCGGGCGATGCAGTCGAGGTCGAGGTGCGGCGGTTTCTGGATGCGCTGGCTTCCGTAGCGGAAGATCTCAAGATCACGCGGGCTCGGGTCGAGGAAAAGCTGGGTCCGGAGCACGCCCAGATATTCGACGCACATTTAATGATTCTGGACGACTCGGCCCTGCGAGAGCCGACCCTGGCTTCCATCCGTGATGATCGGGTGAATGTCGAGTATGCATTCTGGCTGACGCTTCAGAACGTGCGCCGGCAATTCGACGCCATCCCGGACGACTACTTACGGGCGAGGCGGGCGGATATTCTGGACGTCGAGAAACGGGTGCTGGCCAGATTGTGTCGACGGGAAGATTCGTTGCTGGAACGGATGACCGCCCCGGCGATCGTGATCGCACACGAGTTGACCCCCTCCAATGCGGCACGCCTGAAGCGGGACAGTGTGCTGGGCATGGTCACCGAAGCGGGCGCGGCGACTTCGCATGCGTCGATCATCGCGCGGGGGCTCGAGATTCCGGCGGTTGTGGGTGTCGAGGCGGCCCTGGCATCGGCCGAGCCGGGCGATATGGCCATCGTGGATGGGAACCGGGGGCTGGTCTGTATCCGGCCCGACCCGGAAACGCTTGGCCGGTACCGCGCCGAGGCCCGCCGGTTCGCGGAGACTCAGAAGGGCCTGCTGAAGTTCACCGACGTACCCGCCGAAACCCTGGACGGCGTTCGCGTCTGGCTGCAAGGCAACATCGAACTGCCGGAAGAGGGACGCTCCGCACTGGCGTACGGGGCCGAGGGCATCGGCCTGTACCGTACCGAATACCTTTACCTCGCGGGTTCCAGTCTGCCCGGTGAAGACGAACAGACGGCCGCGTATACACGGCTTGCCCTACAGATGGCGCCTCATCCGCTGGTGGTGCGCACGCTGGACCTGGGCGGCGACAAACTGACGCAGGCGTCGCATTCCGCGGAAGAGACGAATCCGTTTCTGGGTTGGCGCGCCATCCGGCATTCCCTGGCAAACAGAGACCTGTTCCGGGTTCAATTGCGTTCCATCCTCCGATCCAGCGCACATGGAAACGTCAAGCTCATGTTTCCGATGATATCGGGCGTGGAAGAATTGCTGGAGGCCAAGTCCGTGCTGGCCGAGGCACGCGCCGAACTGAAGCGGGCCGGCGTGCCGTATGACGAGGGCTGCGAGGTGGGCGCGGTGATCGAGGTCCCGTCGGCGGCAGTGGTGGCCGACCAGCTGGCGCAGGAGGTGGATTTTTTCAGCATTGGCACCAACGATCTTGTTCAATATACCCTGGCAGTGGATCGCGGCAACGAGCGGGTGGCCTACCTGTACGATCCGTTTCATCCGGCCGTATTGCGCTTGATCAAGTCGGTGGTGGACGCCGGCCACCGTCACGAAATCCCGGTCACGGTATGCGGTGAGATGGCTGGCGACCCCCACAGTTGCGTGCTATTGATGGGGTTGGGGGTGGATGGGTTCAGCATCGGCCCGCGTATGGTTCCCGAGATCAAACAGGCGATTCGGTCGGTCTCCATGGAAGAGGCAAGGGCCACGGCGGACGAAGCGCTGGCTCTGCCCACCCGGGGCGCTGTTCGGGAATACGTCCACGCCGCGTTGTCCAAATTGGATGGTCCGCGGAAGACGCAGGGCGAATTGGAGAAAGAGCCGGCGGGAATCGAGAGATAAGACGCATCGTTCACCCAGACCGCGCAACGCGGCATCCGGCCTGAATATCCGCCTGGAGCATTTCCGCATCCACGACAGGAAAAGAGGTATTCATGCGGCGCTTATTTACCTCAGAGTCGGTATCCGAAGGGCATCCGGACAAGATCTGCGATCAGATTTCCGATGCCGTCCTGGATGCGATGCTGACCGAGGATCTCCAATCGCGGGTCGCATGCGAGACGATGGTGACAACGGGTCAGGTGATTGTAGCGGGCGAGATAACCACGCGGGCTCAGGTGGATATTCAGGAACTGGCGCGAGATGTCATTCGGCGCATCGGCTATACGGATTCGGAGTATGGATTCGACTACCGTTCCTGCGGCGTGCTTCTTGCGCTGCATACGCAATCACCCGACATCTCCCTGGGAGTAACCGAGGGTGAGGGCCTGCACCAGGAGCAGGGTGCGGGCGACCAGGGCATGATGTTCGGTTACGCCTGCCGGGAGACGCCCGAGTTGATGCCGATGCCCATTATGCTTTCCCATAAGCTGGTAATGGCCCTGGCGAGGCTCCGCCGCCGGGGAATCCTTCCCTATCTGCGACCCGACAGCAAGTCGCAGGTGACCGTGGAATATGAGGACGACAGGCCGGTGCGCGTGCATACCGTCGTGATTTCGACGCAGCACGACCCGAACGTGCGGCACAGCCGCATTTCCCGCGATATGATTCAGCATGTCGTAAAAAAGGTGATCCCGGCGCGCTATCTCGACAAAGACACGATATACCACATCAACCCAACCGGACGTTTCGTGGTCGGAGGCCCCCACGGAGACACGGGGTTGACCGGCCGCAAGATTATTGTCGATACCTACGGCGGCGCCGGGCGGCACGGGGGTGGGGCGTTTTCCGGAAAGGATCCCAGCAAAGTCGACCGGAGCGCGCACTATGCCGCACGGTACGTTGCAAAAAACGTGGTGAAAGCCGGGCTCGCCAGCCGGTGCGAGGTGCAGCTGGCCTATGCCATCGGGGTGGCCGAACCGGTATCCATCGTCGTGGATACGTACGGTACGGGCAAAATCAGCGATGCGGATATCGCGGCGTTGGTCCGTGCGCATTTCGAGTTGCGGCCGTCTGGCATCATCCGGACTCTGAATCTGTTGCGCCCGGTATATGAAGCCACCGCCGCCTACGGGCATTTCGGGCGGAGGGGGGATGGTTTTACATGGGAACGAACGGACAGGGCGGAAGCCCTCAAGGAGGCCGCGGCGAATCTGGCGTAACCATCGGGGGATGGTTCCCGATCGGTTTCGAAATTGCGTTTTTCCCTGGCGAAGACAGGCCGAACGGCGCATACTCAGGATGGAGAGGAGACGGACGTGGGTTACGAGGTTAAGGACATCGGTCTGGCGGAACAGGGGTTCAAAAATATCCAGTGGGCCGAGAAGCAGATGGGCGCCCTGCTGAAGATACGGGAACGCTTCGAGCAGGAAAAGCCGCTGAAGGGTTACCGGATCGGCATGGCGCTCCATGTAACCAAAGAGACAGCGGTGCTGGTGCGGACGCTGCGGGCCGGCGGCGCCACCGTGTCGATTACAGGCTGCAATCCGCTTTCCACTCAGGACGACGTGGCGGCGGCGCTCGCTGCCGAGGACGTCGCCGTTTATGCCTACAAGGGGGAGACGCGGGAGGATTATTATCGTTATCTTCGCGCGGTAATAGAGACCCGGCCGCACGTGACCATCGACGACGGCTGTGACCTGGTGAACGAGGTGCATACGAATTACCCGGATCAGATTCCCGAGATTGTATGCGGTTGTGAGGAGACCACAACGGGCATCATACGCCTGCGCGCTATGGAGAAGGATAATGCACTGAAATATCCCATCATTGCCGTCAACGATTGCGATACCAAACACCTGATGGACAATTACTATGGGACGGGGCAGTCGGCGCTGGACGGCGTTATTCGGGCGTCCAACCTGTTAATCAGCGGCAGGGCGGTCGTCGTCGTGGGCTATGGCAGTTGCGGCAAGGGCGTGGCATCGAGGGCGCGAGGACTGGGAGCGGAGGTTATCGTAACGGAAGTGGATCCCTTTCGGGCGCTGCAGGCGCGGATGGACGGGTTCCGGGTGATGCCGATGGCGCTCGCTGCCGGGATCGGCGATTTGTTCCTGACGGTGACAGGTAACAAGCACGTCATCAGCGCGGAACATATGAAGGCCATGAAGAACGGCACGGTCATGGCCAATGCCGGCCATTTCGATCTGGAGATCGACGTGGACGGGCTCGAGGCGATGGCCGAAAAGAAGGAGGAAGTGCGGCCTCTGTTTCACGAATACATCCTGGGCAGTCGCTCGCTGTTCCTGTGCGGCGAGGGCCGTCTTGTGAACTTGGCCTGTGCGGAGGGACATCCCTCCACCGTGATGTCGCTGTCGTTCTGCGATCAGGCCCTCGGGGTGGAATACGGCATCAGGAACGCCGATAAACTGGAACCCAGGGTGTACCGGTTGCCCGATGAGATCGACAGGGAGGTCGCCCGGCTGCAACTGGAGGCAATGGACATACAGATTGATTCGCTGACCGACGACCAGGAGCGGTATCTCAGTTCCTGGCAGGAGGGCACGTAAACCGGCCGATCCGCCCTCCAACCGGATTTCATACGAACTGGATGCGCCTTGGAGCCTGCGAACCACGTCGGGCCCTCGTCTGACCGCCGTAAGGCAATTCCGCTCCATCGATTGAACAAGCCCCGGAGAGTGATCCCCGGGGTTTCTTTATTTCCAGCTACGGCGCGGTGGCGGCGCAGGGGTCGAATCAGAGATCGAATCTGAGTCTGGCGGAAAGGGTCCAGGCGTCATCGGCCCTGTCCAGCCGGCGGGCGACGTTCAGTCGGAGGAGTTGCCGGGGAAGGGCAATGCCGAGGCCTGTACTCGTCCTGAAGGATGTCGGGCCCAGGTCTTCGAATCCTTCAAACAGATTGGCGGATTCCGGCACCATTCTGAACCATCCCGTGTCGGCGAAAATGGTGAGGTTGAGCAGATGGAATCCTCTGATGGGAATTCGAGGAAGGACGTCCCCGCGGAAGGCGTATTCGAAGTTGAAAAAAAACAGTCGGTTGGCAGGGAATTCCTTGATGTCGTATCCGCGCAGGGTGCCCACGCCTCCCATGCCGAAAAGGAACTGCGGCGCAGTGCTCTCCCGGGTACTCAGGCGGGCCCGGACAATCAGGCCCTGTCTGCCGAATCTGACCTTCTGATAGCGTTTGGCCTCCAGGGTGAGTCCGTGGAAGACGAAATCGCGAAGGCCGCGTTCGTAGAGGATCCTGCCGTACCAGGCATTTCGTAACAGCGGTCCCCTGATGAGTGTGTCGACCACAACGCCGGCGTGCAGCACGCCGACATCGCCGGGTCTGGCAGGCGGGTTGATTCTAAAGGGGCGGCTTCTGAAAAACAGACTCCAGGCGGCTCTGACCGGCATGGGCTCGCATTGGTACGCGGTCAGGCCGCCAAGTAGGAAGAGTGTTCGTCTCGCCCTGAAGGAAACCTTCGTTTCAAATCCGTTTTTCGCACGGAAGTAGTCGCGGTGGTCCCGTTTGAAGAGGACACTGAACAGGCTGTTTTCGGTGGTGTCGACGATGTCCCGATCGTGTGTATCGGTCCTGTCGAAAACAGCGACGGTCAGGCCGGTTGGGGGGCCGCGGTAGCTCAAGCCGGCTTCCCACCTGGGCGAGCCATTGCCAAAGCCATATCCACTTTCGGCGAAGACCGTGAGTCGCGGCCGGTCTTTGTGGCTGACGGAAAGGCGATACCCCAGGTAGGAACCCTCCACGCGATTGTATCGGAGTCGGGCGTCGCGGTAGAGCTTCTCCAACCAGGAGATGTCCTCCGGCTGCGCACCGGCATCGGATACCCACGCAAGAAAAGGGAGAAGTATGAGGAACGCTGCTTTCAATCCCGGTCTCTGGGCGCCGACTGCCCGATCGCGACGTCGGCGTGTGCAGAAGCGCGACCATCTCGTGCCCTGTCAGCGCTCGATATTGTAGTACTTGATTTTCTTGTGGAGGTTCGTGCGGTCTACGCCCAGCAATCTCGCGGCCCTTGTGACGTTCCAGGCGTTGTCGTTCAATGCATCTGAGATGTAGGCCTTTTCCACGGCTTCACGGACCTCATGGAGGCTCTTCCCGGACTCGACTCCGGGCAGTGCGGTTTTGTCACCCGGGGTCTCGCTGGATTGGGCGAGCTGGGGGCCGTCCAGTCCGGGCAGGTGATGCACATCAACCGTATCTTCCGCGACCATGATGGAGAGGCGTTCTATCAGGTTCTTGAGTTCCCTGATGTTGCCCGGCCAGGCGTAGTTCTTCAGAGCCTCTATCGCGCCGGGCGTGAGGGTTTTGGGACGGAAGTCGTTTTCTTCGGCATATCCCGTTAGAAAATGCTCAGAGAGCAGGGGTATGTCTTCTCTTCGATCCCTCAACGGCGGGGCCGTAATGGGCACGACATTGAGCCTGAAGTAGAGGTCCTCGCGGAAAGCCCCGTTCTCTACCTGTTGTTGAAGGTTCTTGTTGGTTGCGGCGATCACCCGCACATCCACTTTCAGAGTCCTTGACCCGCCAACTCGCTCGAATTCCCCCTGCTCGAGGGCCCGCAAAACCTTGGCCTGAACGCTCAGGCTCATATCGCCTATTTCGTCCAGGAATAGCGTTCCGCCATCCGCAAGCAGGAACTTCCCGTCTCGGGTTTTCACCGAGCCCGTAAACGCGCCACGGTCGCTGCCAAACAGTTCGCTTTCGATGAGTTCTTCAGGAATCGCAGCACAGTTGACCTTGACGAACGGGCCTTTACACCGCCGGCTGTTTCGGTGGATGTCCCTGGCAACCAGTTCTTTACCGGTACCGCTTTCGCCCAGGATGAGGACGCGTCCGTTCGTTGGAGCGACCTTTCCAATCTGTTCGCGTACGGATGCGATTGCATTGCTTTTGCCCACCATCTCGAATCGTGTTTCGATCTTTTGGCGCAGATTGCGATTCTCTTCGGTCAGTTCGACACTCTCGAGGGCGTGGGAGAGGGTGAGCAGCACTTTTTCCCGGGAAAGGGGCTTTTCCAGGAAATCATAGGCGCCCAGTTTCGTCGCCACGACCGCGTCGTGGACGGTCCCGTGGCCGGAAATCATGATGACGGCCAGGTTCGGGTAGCTCTGCCGGGCGCTTTTCAGGATTTCAATTCCGTTGGTTCCGGGCAGGACGATATCCAGCAGCACCACCTGCGGCGGCTCGGATTTCATTGCGGCCAGGGCTTCCCCGCCGGAAGCCGCGCAGACAACCCGGTAACCTTCGGCCGAAAGGATCATCTCCAGGGACCGCCGTATGTTACGTTCGTCGTCCACCACCAGAATGGTTGGTTCGGTCATATTCTCTCCTCCGGCTCTCTTTTCTGTTCCCTCGGAACGGGCAGGATGACCTCGAACTGAGCGCCCCCTCCGGGCCCGTTCGCCGCGACGATCTGGCCGCCGTGGCTCTCGATGATGCTGCGGACCTCGGCCAGCCCCATGCCCATGCCGCTTTGTTTGGAAGACACGTGCGGCTGAAAGATGTGCTCCCGATCCTGTTCGGGCACGCCGGGTCCCGAGTCTGCAACCAGGAGTCTGACCGCATTCGGGTGACTTTCGGTCTGAATGACGATCCGGCCCAGCTCGCCGGCGGCTTCAAGGCCGTTTTCGATCAGGTTGATCAACACGCGGCGCATCTGTTCGCTATCGAGATCCAGATCGGGAATTTCCGGCGTGAGATCGAGTGCGATTCCGGCTTCGGGGTAGAGTCGCACGATATCGGCAATCACGCCGTTCAGGCTGTGACGTCCCAGGGACAGTGAGGGCATGCGGGCAAAGTCGGCGAATTCCTGCACCAGTTTCCTCAGGCTTTCCACTTCTTCCGTAACGATTTCCGTGCAGTCCTGAACCAGCTTCCGGTAGGTGGGATCGTTGCCCGGATATTTGTCACGGATCTGCTGAACCGTAAGCTGTATCGGTGTGAGCGGATTCTTGATTTCGTGGGCCAGGCGCCTGGCGATTTCACGCCATGCTGCGATTTTTTCGGCCTCGACGCGCTGCTTGCGGTTCTGCGTCAGATCTTCGGCCATCCGATTGAAAGAACCGATCAGAAGGCCTATTTCGTCGTCCCGTCCGGGAGGAATACGGTAGTCCAGGTTGTCCTGGGCCAGTTCGCGGGTGCCTTTGACGAGTTCATCCAACGGATGGGTGACGCCGAAGCCGATGCGAACACCCACCAGGCAGGCGAGCAGGAGCAGGGCTATGATCGCAACAAGGAAATAGAAGAAAAACTCCCCCCGAAGGTCGCTCCCGATCATGCGAAGGTACTGATGGGCCTGGACCGCCTGCTCAACATGATGCAGTTCGACCATTTGGCTTGTAATGATAAAGGCTTCGTCAGTGGTTCCGGTCTGACCAGCGGGCACGAACAGTTCCAGCGACGCATCGCGGTCGCCGGCCCTGCGCACGGTGGGGCGGGCGAAGGGCTGTTTCGGGTTGAGCGACGCGATTTCCTTCGCATCCGCGAACCGGACGCGGGCGTCATCCAGACCATGCTTGTCCAGGAAGGCGCGGATAGGCTGAAGATCTCGTGTGCGAACGGCTTCTCCTGCCAGCGGGGATTGGAACAGACGCTTTCCAATGTCGGTGAGTGCGGCCTTGCGGCCTTCGTAGTGATCCCTCGCCAGTTTAACAGCGTCGTTCAGTGCCCGGCCCGTGCTTGTGCTGATGTTATCCTGCAACTGCATGCTGGATTCAAGAAAGTGCTGTGCAAGCAGAGATAATGCCAGTGTGGTGCCCAGCGTCAGGGCGATGATGGCGATGATGATGCGCCAGCGCAGGGGTAGGGATCTCATTGTAGATCCTCCGGCGAAAAGCGGCCTATTTCGATCCACGGTGTCCGTTCCGAGGGGCGGTCCAGTGAGAAGAAAAGCTCCAACAGGCTTCCTTTTTGCAGGACATTGAGCCAACGGCGGGTCCGCTGCTCCTGCTCGATGGAAATGGGTGTGACGCCAACGCGAAGATGCAGCTGGAAGCTTCGCCCTTCGGGCGGTGGCCCGAGCGCCAGCCCGTGAAGCGTCGAGCAGAATATACTGACACTGTCGAAATTGGTGGTCTGGAGCGTATCCCGGCGGCCGGCTTCACGCACAACCTGATACCGTCCTTCCCAGATGTCGTGGTCCAGGCGCAGGCCGACGGCGAATTCTCTTGCTTTCGACTGCCGTTCCGAATCCAATCGGAATTCCATGACCACGGAGGTGATCAGACCCGACGCGATGGCGTCCAGGGCGCGCCGCGAAAACAGAGAATCCAGTTTGACATCCAGTCTGAGTGTGTCCGCCTGCAGGTAGAGGGTCCGGGCGGTGATAACGACGCCCCGGGCGTCTGAGCGCACCGGGATTGCAACAAAAAAAAAGAGGCATGCGCAAATGGTAACGCTTCGACCGAAAGCCTCGGCTGTGCCTCGATAAATGTGCATTTTGGGAGATTGGTAAGGGTCTTGCCGTCTGGGCACGTAACCGGGTGCGCGGGTCGCTGAATCGCCGATTGCGTACAATATTGATGGGCGATCCGTTCTTTGTGTTCGTCAGGATCAACCAGAACCGCGTCCGTCTTTGTCGGGTGATCCTTCCACGCAAGGGACTTCGCATCCGGATCAGGCCGACTCACAAGCCCATATTGATACCGCCGAACCGGTGGAATTTTACAATTAGAGTGCCCCTGTTCAGGCCGTAGCTGATATCGATCCGGTTGAACAGTAACGCGCCGATACCATAGGTGCCGTTTGAATCCCTGTGATGTCTTTCCCCGACCGGCCTGCGAATCGCGGCCCACTCGGCAAAGCAATAGATCCTGCCGATCGGTCGGGTTGCAATTGAATAGACACCTTCTATCGAAAGAAACTCCGTGCCGCCCTCGGGGCCGATCGCACGTCGTTCGAACCCCCTGAGTTGATTCTGCCCGTCCAGGTAAAACCGCTCGAAAAACGGCGGCGATCCGAAAATCAATCCCGCCCGTCCGCCAACGCTCAGGTTCTGTCCGGTCACGGTCGAAAAATGGCGGTAGGCTTCCACTCTGGACCGGAGGTAGCTCGGGTTGGTGCCCAGGACTCCCGGGGCGTATTCCATTCGGAAGTTGAGATCGAATCCCGGTGCACTGCCCCAGAATCTCGATGAGGGCTGCCGGACGAGTTCGATGCCGAAGGTGGATATCGGCGTGCGGCCCACGGACGAGCTGACTTCCCGGGTGAATTCGGGGCCGGAAATGAAGACCTCCGGCTCGTCGAAGTCGTTGACGCGAATCTCATCGAAGGCGTAACGGACGACCAGCCGGTATTTCTGGCCGATGGGCTTTCCAACGCCAACCGCGCCGCCGATTCTGTTCAGGTCGTACAGGCCGCGCTTTAACGGGTCGGCACTACGATACATGTCCCGGTCAGCCCGTGAGAAACGGGCTTTCACGTGAAGGGAGACACAGTCGCTGGTGAGCCAGGGGTCGGTGTAGCTGAATCCGAAGCGCGTCAGACGCTCGCCATGCGAGTACTCGGCGCCAACGGTCTTGCCTTCTCCGCCCAGGTTGACGTGGTAGGCGTCAGCGGCAAGTCCAAATCCATCGAGTTCGGTATATTCGAAACTGACGCCGGCGTCGCCGAACCGTTTCTCGTCGACGTAAACCACCAGCACGGCCTTGCCCTGTTCCGTGCCTGGCTTCGGCGCGACGTGCACCGTTCGGAAGAGGCGGGTGCGGTACAAAGATTCCCGGCTGGCATCCAATCTGCCGGGTGTGAGCCGGTCACCCTTGTGGATCGGAAGGGATCGAAGGATAATGTCGGCCTTTGTCTTATGATTGCCTCGAACCTCGATTCGTTCGACCACGTACCCGGTGGCATCCTGGGCGTACAGGGAGGAGTCCATACAGGGGAAGAGGAGGGAGAGAAGAACAATCGTGCGCCACATCGAGCTAGCCTCCGCTGGAATCCGTCGACCACATTCAGAGAGGTTAATCAGAGTGGGCAAAAACCGTACCAGCATGACCGCTTTACGTCAGACACGAATGGGATTCAAAAACAACCATTTGTGTCGAGAAAAAAAGACCGTCGTATGGCCGGATGCTGTGAAAGAATAACACAGATGTGTATATTTTGCAACAGCTTTGTGGTTTCCTGCGTACGGTCGGGGATCCTGAAAGGGTTCAGGACGGACATGAGGTTGCAGGCGGAGTTTCCGGCAATTGTGGCAGCAAGAGTGCCGGGGAAGGCTAAAACGCCGAAATGGGGGCGATGTCGACCATCGTGCGCAGGCCGGGCGGGGCCTGATGGATAGCCTGAATCGCATTGGTAACGATGGAACACGTGGCGACGTCTCCGTTTATGCCGCCGGCAATCGTGAGATCGATCTCCGGGGTGCCGCAGACGTGGATGCGGTCTCTGGGCCGCGTCTCGCCCACGGACGCGCGAAACACGAGCGTGAGGACCTCCCGGTTACCCGCATAACCCCGGCCGGTCTGGTTCACGCCCGTGGCCCTGCCTGCCGGCACCGACCAGTCCGTCCCACGCACCTCCGATCGCGCGACGACCGGTTCCACGATATCCTCGGTTTTGTGCAGACGCCAGCCGAGTCTGGATGCGACCATGTGCATGGACTGGGTCAATCCGACGTGGCGGATTTGACGGCTCCTGACACGCTTCTTGAAGGTTTCGACGGAAAGACCAGCGCCTATTTTTTGACGGAAGGGCAGGCGCCGAAGGGAGGCGTCCTGGATTCGTTCGATCAGGATAGAATCCACATTCCGGCAAACGGCGGTCGCCGCCGTGGGCAGAAAATCCATCAGGAACCCCGGGTTCACGCCCGTGCCCAGGACTGAGACCCGGTTCGCCTTCGCGAGAGCGTCGATGCGCCGGGCAAGTTCCGGCTCTGTAATCCAGGGATACGCCAGTTCCTCGCAGGTGGAAACGACGTCGAGGCCGCCTTCGATCAACTGTTCGAGCGTGGGAAATAGTGCACGAAGTTCGGACACCGTTGTGAGAACGGCCACATCGGCGGCGTCCATCAACACGGCGTCCAATTTCCCCACGACGGCGATGTCCAACGGCCGACACAGGCTGTACATGGTCGCCAGGTCCCGGCCGGCCTTTTCAGGATCGATGTCCACAGCGCCGACAAGCTGCAGGTGTTCCTTCTCCGTCAGATACGGTCCGAGCATCTGGCCAAGCGGCCCCAGGCCGATATGCAGAATGCGAATAGGCTCCACCATTGGGAGTGCTCCCTGGGTTGACGCACGAGTCAAAAAGACAGAAGCGCGGAAATATCGGTAACCGCCGGGAATGTGTGACCGCGTCACCCGGTACTGATCCGAAAGAAGCCGATCGGATGAGGCGCAGAACGAGGTCTCGAAGGGGACCGAAGAATATACGTTTCCGATGGGACCGCGCCAAACGAAAACGAACAGGTTCGGATGCATAGTCCGTCCGGGAGACGGTTGACCCACGGCCGTTTTGCACTTACCTTGATGGCGCCCGAAACGCGTTGTATCGGGATGTCATTGATAGGGGACGGGACGATGGCGGTCGAAGTAATCGAACGGTTTGTTTCGAAGTATGAAACGCTTTCCGGACGCATACACATCGCCGACAGCATGGAGTCCGCAGCGGAGGCGGTGCTTTCCGTCGTTCGCGAGGCCCGGGGGACCCGCCTGGCCGCGGCCGAGCTTCCGGAAGCGCTGATGCAGGCACTGGAGCGGCGGTGTGCCGATGCGGGGTTTGAACTATTGAAGCCGCCCTACGACACCCGGACGCTGCCGGGCGCTATCGACGCTGCACACGTCGGTGTGTCCTGGGCGGAGTTTGCGGTGGCGGACGCCGGCGCGCTCGTGGAATTCGCGACAAACGACGCCACACGCCTCGTTTCTACGTTGCCAAGGATACATCTGGGAGTCGTTCAGGCCTCGGAGATTAAAGAGACGCTGATGGATGCCGGACCCCTGATCCGTGAGTTTATGACAAAGCAGCGTGAGAATGCCACCGTGACGTTCATATCGGGCCCTAGCCGCACGGCGGATATCGAGATGCGGCTTACACTGGGTGTCCATGGCCCTGAGATGGCTCATGCGGTTATTCTGGACCCGTAGTATACGACTTGGCGATATGGATTCAATATGAGTGTGTTTAAAACCGGGCACGAAAGGAAAGGGACGATGCTGAAGGGTCGGTATCAACGACTGGAGGAAAAGATCGGTCGGGCACTGAAAGAGCGATCCAGAGGGACGGCCCTTTACCGCGCGATGAAACGCGGCCGGGACAGCCGGCACAAGGCGGTAGGCGCATTGCCGGGAGGCGAGGGGTTCCGCGGCACGGTTCGTTCGATCAAGGTCCGTTGTCTGGAGCAGCAGGAAGAACTGGTGGACAGGTTCGCGTCCAGGGTGGAGGAGCGCGGCGCCCGGGTATTCATGGCGAACGACGGCCCCGAAGCGATCTCATACATTCTGGACATCGTGAAGGAACGCGGCGCCAGGTCCGTCGCCAAGTCCAAGTCCCTGACGAGCGAGGAAATCGAGGTGAATCATCCTCTCGAGGAAGCGGGCGTGGAGGTGATTGAGACGGATCTGGGCGAACTGATCATTCAGAAGGTGAAGGAAAAACCCTTTCACCTGGTCTTCCCGGCTGTCCACAAGACGGCGGTTGAGGTGGCGGAGATATTCCAGGCCGTGACGCAGCAGGACGTGCCTCATGACGTGGACGCCATCATGAGGGTCGTTCGCAAATATCTGCGGCCGATTTTTCTGAATGCGGATATCGGGATGACCGGCGCCAACGTGGGGATCGCCGAAACAGGCGCCATCGTCATCGAGACCAATGAAGGCAATGCTCGCCTCGTGTCCAGTATTCCCGACGTGCATATCTGCATCATGGGGCGGGAGAAAATCGTGGACACGGTGGAGGATGCATTGCAGATGATGCTTGCGCATCCCATCAGCGCGGTCGGGCAGCATTTGACGACGTATGTGACGATTATGGGGGGGAGGTCGCCCCTTGGCGCCGGGGCGGGACGCAGCCCGCGGGAGTCGCATATCATCATACTGGACAACGGGCGCAGCCGGATGCGTGAAGATCCCCTGTTCAAGGATGCGTTGAATTGCATCCGTTGCGGCGCGTGCATGAATATTTGCCCCACCTACGGCGTGGTGGGCGGGCATACATTTGGCTATATATATCCGGGCCCGATCGGGATTCCGTGGACATCGGAGGTTCACGGACTGGAGAAGGCCGCCGAATTCGCGCCGCTTTGTATTTCCTGCGGGCTCTGTAAGGAGATCTGTCCCGCGGAGATCGATATCCCCATGATGATCGCCGGCGTGAAGGATCGAGACGGGGAGGAAAACGGGCATCCGCGGGTGAACCGGATGCTGATGGCCGCGGAGGGATTTGCGAAGTTCGGCTGCGCCACCGCGCCTGTCTCCAACTGGATGCTGAAGAACGGGCTGTTCAGGTGGGCGATGGAGGTGTTTTCCGGCATCGACCGGAGGCGAACGTTACCGCCTTTCAGGCGCCGTACGTTGGCGAAATGGTTCAGGAAGCGGGGCGCAACGCCTCGGGTGAAGGATCCCGTGCGACACGTGGTATTCTTCGCGGATATCTATGCGGCCTATAATGCGCCGGAACTCGGCCGGGCGGCTGTCGAGGCGCTGGAAGCCCTCGGATGCGAGGTCGTTCTGCCCCGGCAGCGCAGCAGCGGTTATCCCTATATCGGATATGGCGACCTGAAGCGAGCCGAGAAGGTGGCCGATGAGAACGTGCGTCTGATGACGCCCTACGTCGAGGCCGGGTACGATGTTGTAACCACCGAGCCGACGGCGGCCTATTGTCTGAAGGTTTCGTACCCCAAGTTGCTCCACGGACGCGCGGACGCCAGCGCGCTGGGAGAACGGACGCACGAACTGTTTGCGTACCTGGAAATGTTCGAAACGCTCGCCGGCGACGCCGAACAGACGTCTGTGTTCGATGGCCGGCGGTTCGGATTCCACGTCTCGTGTCATCAGCGGCCACTGGGTTCGGGTCGGGAGGCTAGGGACTATATCAGGCGGCGAGGCGCGGAGGTCGAGTTGATTGAGACCGGTACGTGTTGCGGGATGGCGGGTACGTTCGGTCTGAAAAAGGGGCTGCTCGGATACGAACTTGCACAGGCCGTGGGAGAACCGCTGTTTCAGGCATTTCAGGAGGCGCAGGTGGACACCATCGTCACCGAGAGCAGCGTGTGCGCGATCCATCTGCGCGAGGGTACGGGTCTGAAGGTGGTGCATCCGCTGGAACTGCTGATGGAACGGGGAGAAAGAGGGTGAGCGTTGGGGGATCGGTCTACGGCGACGCATCCGAATCTTAAATTCACGGCTAACCTGAATCTGTCTGCAAGGGCACGTGTGCAATGGCAGAGATGACACCTGGAAGTGTAATCGACGGGCGGTACGAGACACTCGAAGTCCTTGGCAGCGGGGGCGTGGGCGTGGTCTACAGGGCGCGGGATCTGGATCGGGGGGGCGAGGTTGCGCTTAAGGTGCTGAAAAGGGATGTAGACACGAGGGAAATTCGGCGGCGGTTTATGCGGGAATTTCACATGCTCTCGCGCATTCGGCATCCACGTGTTGTGAGAACCCGTACTTGGGGTGTGCATGAAGGTCTGCCTTATTTTTCCATGGACTGTATGGGGGGCCGGACCCTGGCGAATATGATGAGTGACATTGGAAAGAGGGAGGCGCTACTAGGGCCGGAATTCTTGCGGCTCGTCCGGCAATTGGCCGATGGACTGAGCTCCATTCACGGTCAGGGCGTGCTGCACCTCGACCTGAAACCCTCGAACATCATGATCGTGGAGCAGGACAGGCGGATCGAAGCAGCAATACTGGATCTGGGTCTGGCGCATTCCAGTAGCGCCAGGGCGGCGGCGCCCACCTTTGACGTTCCAGCGACGGGTACAGCGGAATACATGTCTCCGGAACAGGGACGTGGCGTATGGGTGGACGAGCGGTCCGACCTCTATTCCCTGGGCGTTGTTCTATACGAAATTCTGGCCGGCGCGCCGCCGTTTACCGGCGACAGTCCGGTTGCCGTCATCCTGAGGCATCTGAGGGAACAGCCGCGGCCACTGCATGCCCTTGAACCGAAACATGGGAAGCCAGTACTGGCAACGGTGATGAAACTACTCGCCAAAGAACCCGAAAACCGATTCCAGTCTGCGGGCGAACTTCTCGCGGGACTTGACGCAATCGTCACGGAGGGTGCGCGACCGAACGATCGGCAAGTGTCAACAGGACCACGTCTCCTGGAGCCTCCCCTTGCGGGCAGGCAAACGGAAATGAAGGCGTTGCGGAAAATCATCTCGGAGGCATATGAGGGCAGGTTGCAGATTGTGCTGGTTTCCGGGCAGGAAGGCATGGGCAAGTCGCGTCTGGTGGAAGAATTACAGTGCGATGCGGCACTATATGGTATGCGGGTGCTGTCAGGCGCAAGCCGTAGGGGACGTCGCGAGGTCTCCCCGCCGCTGATGGATGCGCTCCGGGATGTCGATCGGCAGGAGCCTGTCTTTTGCGCCGAAGATAGTGACTCATGCGACGCATTGGAAGGGATCTGGAATTTTTTACGAAAGCTGGCGGGCATACAGCCGGTCCTGCTGTGTATCGAGGATCTTCTATGGTCAGATGAACTCACCGTCCGGTTTTTGCAACGATGCCGGAGCGATGTCGAAGATCGTCCGCTGATGATCGTTGTGACCTGTGCAGCCGATGTAGACACGCCCATGCCCGGACACATGAAAAGCCTTTTCAGGGACGGAGGGACCGGCAGGGTTCACAAAATCCACCTCGGTTGTCTCACACGGACTGAGACAGCGCGCCTGGTGGCTTCCATCCTTGGCGAACGGCGGGTCCCCGAGGAAGTCGTACGAAGACTCTTTGAAGAGACGGGCGGTTGTCCTCTCTTTATCGTCGAATCCGTCCGTACTCTGGTTGCCGAAGGCGTTGTTCGGAACGGGGGCGACGGTGAGTGGCTGTGGGATTCGATTCCTGCGCAACTGATGCCCGATCCTGTGGCGGAGATCATTGGCAGACGCCTGGAGGCAATTCACCCGATACCGCATCGGGTTTTGGATTACGCCGCCGTCTGTACGAGCGGATTTACGTTTGATCTGATTGCCGGAGTCTTGCGGGAGCATGAGTCAGACCTGGTTGGCATCCTGGACGATCTGGTGCGCCTGGACCTCTTGCGGAAGCGCACGGGAACGGACGCTCCCTGCGAGTACCGACTTTCCAGTATGCTTCTTCGGCGCACGATTTACAATAGTCTGGATGCAGAGAGGCGTATTCTCTTGCATCGGGAGGTCGCCGGGGCACTGGAGGTCCTGAATTCCGAATCGAGGCCGCAGGCAGTGGAAGACCTGGCGTTTCATTACCTGAAATCCGGGGAAGTCGAGAAGGCCGATCAATACCTCATTCAGGCCGGTAAGCACGCGCTTAATGTACGTGCCGTTGACCGTGCATTAAGCATTTTTAAGAACGTATCGGAACCGGGTCTTCAAGGGGATGATTTAGCCGGTGTACCGATTGGGAAAATAAAATCCAGGGTCAGGTTCCTTTGCGACTTTTCGAACGCCTTGTCTTCCCGTGGTTTCATCGAGGAAGCAAATGAAAAAATGCAGGATGCATTGTCGCTTGTTTCAGAAGAGACCCCCGTTGAAAAGGCGCTGGTTCTGTGCCAACTCGGCATTGTAAACGCCCGTTCCCGGTCGTTCGATCAAGCGGAACGGTCGTTTCTGGACGCTATTGCCATCTACCAAAGGCTCGGACTATCGGGAAAGGAGAGAGAAACGAGGCGGTGGTTGGCATCTCTATATGAACACATGGAAAGACGAGAGGAAGCCAGGGTTCAAATTAAGCTAATATCCGATCATTACGCAGGGGCCGGTGACGCTTTGGGCAGGTCGAGAGCCAGCTATTTCGACGCTTATATTGCACACCTGGACGGGCGCCTTGAAGACGCTCACACACTGTTCGAGTCTGCTCTGGAGTGGTCAAAGAAAGCGGGGGAACCGGCCGGAAATATCGATAACATGGACCTGATCGGAGTGACCGCCTTTCGAACCGGCAATTTCGAACGTGCTGAAGAGATCTTTCAGGCACAGAAACTGTCAAACCGTGATTGGAGACGAACGGCGACAGAAGGCGTGAGCCATTTTTATCTCGGTTCGATTGCGCTGGAGAATAGAGATGCAAAGGCCGCAGTGGCGCACGGAAAAAAGGCCGTGGAGATTCTGTCGCATGTGAAGGATGCGGAACAGCTGTACTGGGCATTTGGCCTGATGGCCGAGGCTCACGCAGCTCTGGGAAATGCCGCCGAAGCGGTGAGGTGGGCAGACAGAGCCCGGTCAGGCACCGAAATGGCCGGCGAAACGCCTACGGTGGCCTGGCGCGGCATCGGGGTCGCGTCAGCCGCTGCGAAACGACGTGAAGAGGCCGAGGACGCGTTCAACAGGGCGGTCGCGAGTAACCAGGTAAGCCAGCGGTTCGAATGGTTCCGCTCGTTGCTTGCGGGTGGTCGATTTTACCTTGAGCATGGCAATCTGGATATGGCGCGTTTGCGTCTGGAGGCGGCAGAACGCAAAGCGAAGGCCCTGCAGACACCCTTCTATGCCCGGAAAGCGTCCAATCTACTCTCCAGGTTGGCACGGCTGGAAGAACGATCTGAATCTGTGGGTGCAGCAGAGTCTCGGCCAACAAATAACAGGGTAGCGGCCATTTCCGAGCTTGCAGAGGATCTGGGTCGGGGCCTCGATCCGACTTCACTGATGGACACGACGCTGGACGCCTGTTTGAAGGTGGTGGGTGCGGACAGGGCAATGGTCGTTTTAAAAGATGCCACGTCAGGCGCGTTGCGTACCGGAATGGCACGGTCTCGCGAGGGGGGAAGTGCAGCGTCGCAGCACATCAACCGGGGCGTGGTGCAGCGGGCAATCGGGAACAACGAACCGTTTTTTGGTGCGGACGCTGCGGCGGATAAGCCAATCAAGAAACGGCAGAGTGTGTTCGACCTCGACGTCCGCTCGGTGGTGTGCGTGCCGCTATACCATCAAGAGACAGGTTCGGTGGGAGCATTGTATTTGGACCGTCGCGGTATTGGAAACGCCGTTTCCGAAGCGGACCGGAGATTCCTGATCGCGCTTGCCGGACTGTTGTCCGTTGGCGTGGTTCAGGACCGGATGAGAAGCCTGTTAAAGGAACGGTCATTGTACCGGGAGCATCTTGAGTCCGGCACGAAGGGGTTGGGCGGGCTGGTAGGAGCCAGTCGTGCGATGCAGGCGGTCTATCGACTGATCGAGCGGGCGGCCAATACGAATTTGACGGTACTTATACAGGGAGAGACAGGAACGGGCAAGGAACTGGCGGCCCGTGCCGTCCACGATAACAGCGTCGTCAAAGATCGCATGTTTCTGTCACAGAATTGCGGAGCGCTATCGGGAGAGTTGTTGCATAGCGAATTATTCGGCCACAAGAAGGGTTCGTTCACCGGTGCCATGTCGGATCGCGCCGGGCTGTTTGGGACCGCTCATGGCGGCACGGTCTTTCTTGATGAGGTCGCAGATGCCTCGCACGAGGTCCAGGCCAGCCTGCTCCGGGTGCTGCAGAGCGGTGAGGTCCGGCGGTTGGGTGAGAGCGTGCCGCGAAAGGTAAACGTCCGCGTCATTGCGGCAACGAATGCGGATCTGGAGGAGGCTGTATCTGCGGGGGCGTTTCGGAAAGATCTATACTATCGCCTTCTGGTGCTGCCCATCAAGATGCCGGCGCTGAGGGACAGAATGGACGATATTCCCCTGCTGGCGGAGCATCTGATGCGGAACGCCGCCCGCGAAGCCGGGAAAGCCGTGGCGGGTTTCACGGAGGGGGCGGTGAAGGCACTGATGAATTACGGCTGGCCCGGTAATGTGCGCCAGCTGGATAACGAGATACGCCGTGCGGTGGCGCTGGTGGAGAATGGAGGCGTCTTAGACGTGGAATTGCTTTCTGAACGCCTACGTCATGAAGCGGATGGTGATGATGGGACGGCAGGCACTTTGAGAGTGTTTCTGCAATCGGTAGAAAAGCGGTATCTTTCCCAGATTCTCGACAAGAACAATGGGAACATAACCCGAACGGCTTCGGAACTGGGGGTTACGCGATCCGGCCTATACAAAAAACTGGAGCGTCACGGACTTCGGGACGCGTGTTGACGCCGGTTGACAGGCGGGCAGTATTCAAGACTCATGTCAACTCGCGTTGACAGTCGATTTCCTCATTGGTATCAACAGGTTACGCGTGCGCTCCGTGATGTCGTTCTTCCCGGTAAAGTGGGCGTCGACGTGAGTAAACACCCGAAAGGACGAACTCCGGTTGATTACGCTTTAAGGGTGAATAATCAAGTCATTGTTTTTAAAGCGTCTGTGATAAATCAGGGCGTTTTTTTATTTTCAGGTACGACAATTGCAGAATGGAACCTTTAAAGCATGTACGCGAGTATTGCCGGCATACCGTAATTTGAAACCGATTTTCCCCTCACACGTCCGGACGGGCGGACCCGGTGCCGAAATATGACTGAGCGGTCCAGATGCAGGAACGATCCGATGGTGGGCGTTCATCCCGCGTTCTGCGCGGTGCGAATGCTTGCGCGCCGCGCAGGAGAGAGTGAACTTCCCGTTCTCATCACCGGCGAGTCCGGGACCGGGAAGGAACTCATCGCCCGCGAGGTCCACGACCACAGCCCCCGTGCCGGCGCGCCATTTGTGGTTGTGGACTGCGGTATGCTGGCGAAGGAAATGGGGCGGAGCGAACTGTTCGGGCATGTCAGGGGGGCGTTCACCGGAGCCACGGAGTCCCGCCCGGGGCTGGTAGGGGTCGCACGGGGCGGAACGCTCTTTTTCGACGAAGTGGGTGAACTCGATGAGCCGCTGCAGCGGCAGTTGCTGCGCCTGATTCAGGAGGGCGAATACCGGACGGTTGGCGATCACCGTTGGAAAAGGGCGGGTGTCCGGGTGGTCGCTGCGACGAACAGAGATCTGAAGCAGGGTGTCGAATCGGGGCGTTTTCGAAACGATCTATATTACCGTCTCCGGGTTATTCATCTGCATCTGCCGGCTCTGAGGGAACGTCGAAGCGACATTCCGCTTCTGGTCGCCCACTTTCTGGGTCAGTTCGGTGACGTCGGAAAAACAGGCTGCAGGATTTCTCTCGAAACCGGCGCTTTGCTGGAGGGCTATGACTGGCCGGGCAATATCAGGGAACTCGCTCATACCATTGCAGGCACTCTTGCGCTTACCGAGGGAGACGTTATAACGCCTGACGACCTGCCCTCCGAGGTTCAAGACGCGGAGATGAGACCTGACCGAGGCATCTATAGTTTGCCGTACAAGGACGCCCGAAGGGTCTGCATGGACCGGTTCACAAAAGAGTATCTGCACAGGGCACTCGTCCAAACGAGCGGAAATGTGTCCCGGGCAGCCGAAAAAAGCGGCATTGGACGTCAGTATTTTCAGCTTCGCATGTCGGAACACGGAATGACCGCGGTACAATACAGGAAACAAACGTACGAAACGCACATGCAAACAACCGGAGAGGTATCCGGGGATTGACACGTGACACCTTGCTGCTTCGGAAAGTGGAAGCAAATACAGGCGATTTGTCTCAGATGGTTCACGCGCTCAATCGATACCTCGAACCAAAGCTTGAAAAGGTGGAGCAGACATTCCTGTCTGCTCACATAAATTAAACCGAAACCTCAGAATCCTGTGTCCGGGCACGCCACGACTCGCCGCCGTCTCCCGCACTGGAAGAAGGACGGCGCTATCTATTGGATCACGTTTCGCCTCGCTGACGCGATCCCTCGGGACAAACGCCGCGCCTTTAAGGCAGCGCGTAAGCTTTGGCTCAAGGGACACCCCGAACCGTGGACTGACACCGAGTGGGAAGATCCCTCAAAAGCCTGAATGCGTGAAGGGGGCGACCGGCCGGTCGCCCCTACGCTATAAAGGCGGCGCAAGCCCTTCTTCTGTCTGCGTTCCGGGAGACGGACATTGAGAACGGCAGACAGGAATGTCTGCCCCACCTTCACGCCCGCTTGCTAAACGGCTCGACAAGCCATTATGCGGAGGTTGAGTTGATTGATTGGCGACTAAGGCAGCTAACCGTGACAATTCATGAATTGGTCAGGTTAGGAAGTTGCAGAAGCCTTTACCTGTGGCCAGGTGGCGTGTCGTCACTCAAATGGGTGATCCGCGCGCGCCTGACGCCAGCCGACAGGCATGTCATCTGCCGTGCGGTTTTCCTCAGCCGCGACGATAGAATCGCTTTGTGCTTGATCCTGGTCGGGAAAAGGATTATCGTTCGGCCGTATCGTGTGAAACACAGCAGGCAGGTAGAATATCTCGTACATGCCGGGCTCGGCGCTGATGCCGGGACGATTTTGTGATTTGCTGTCGCGGCACCGCACAAGAAGCGATGCGCGTGATGCGATCCATCATGAAAGCGCTTAAGTTGACCGTCAATGAGCAGAAGACGAGCGTATGCACGCTTCCAGAAGGACGATTTGACTTTCTGGGCTACACCATCGGTCGCTGTTACTCGCCAAAGACGGGCAAGGCCTATATCGGCACGCGCCCGTCAAAGAAGGCCATCCGGCACATCTGTCGGGCCATCAGCGAGGCCACAGCGCGACGGTGGTTGCTGAAAGACCTTCAAGAACGGATTGCCCACCTGAACCGAAAGCTGGTAGGCTGGGGCAACTATTTCCGTCTTGGACCGGTAAGCAAAGCCTACCGGAGTGTGGATGCCCACACCCGGCGCGGCCTTATACTTTTTGCCGGAAGGAGTTAACGTGCCAAGATTCAAGCCCGACGTATTGCGAGAGGTGGGGTGCACGCTGTTCCGGGCTGCAGGATGCAGCGACGAGGATGCGCGGACGGTGGTGGACCATCTGGTGGATTCCAATCTGTACGGGCACGATTCCCACGGCGCCATCCGCTTTTACGAGTATGCGAAGGCGGTGCAGGACGGCCGGTTCAGTCCGAATGCGTCCCCGGAGGTGGTGAGTGAACGCGCTTGTACTGCCGTCGTGGACGGCCGCGGCGCCATGGGACAGGTTGGGGCCACTTTTGCGACCCGGCTGGCGATGGAGAAAGCCCGCCGGAGCGGGGTGGCTACCGTGGTGCTGCGCAATACGAGCCATATCGGGCGGGTGGGTGCGTATCCGTTAATGATCGCAAAGGCGGGGATGATCGGGCAGATTTTCGTGAATGCGGGCCGGTTGGGATACCAGATTTCGCCATTTGGAGGCATTGACGGCAGGTTGAGTACGAATCCGATCGCATTCGCGGCGCCGCGCCGTGACCACGATCCGATTCTCGTGGATATGACGACCTCCGTCGTGGCCGAAGGCAAGGTCCGGTTGGCGATCAACCAGGGCGTGCAGGTTCCTGAAGGGTGGCTTATTGACGCGAAGGGTCAGCCCACAACGGAACCGAACGATTTCAAGGACGATCCACCGGGCGCCATATTGCCGCTGGGGGGAGCAGCGGGTCACAAGGGATACGGGTTGAGCATTATGGTCGAACTATTGGGCGGGGCGCTAAGCGGCCAGGGGTGCGCGGCGGGCGACCGGGAGATGATCAGCAACGGCGTATTGATCAATGCCTACGATATCGAACACTTCACGGATCTGGAGACGTTCTACGACAAAGTGGAGGGGCTGATGCGTCACGTGAAATCCAGCCGCCTCGCGCCGGGATTCGATGAGATCCTCGCCCCGGGAGAGCCGGAGTTCCGGACGGCGGAGCGCCGCGCAACGGAGGGCATCGAGGTGGACGACCGCACGTGGCAAATGGTGTGCGAAATCGGAGGGGAATTTGGGGTGGATCTGGCTGAGGTGGGGGAGAGTTGAGTTCGTCTTGGGGCCGGCGAGGGCAAATATAAGCGGTGTGAGCTGGTGCCCCGCGGTTGATGATCGCCCATATGCGGCCGGCTGATGATCGGTCTAATCGGGCCGCCTGGCAGCCCCGGTTTACGGATTTCCGAAAACTCGTGGGATGCAATTGACTTTCCGCCCCGATCCCGTATCTTGTTTACGCGGAGCCGTCCCTCTCCCCGGAGCATCCTGAATGGCGCAATTCGATGCGGTTTCCAAACACCTGATTCAATCCTATCCCCACGACTTCGCTGGTTTCACCCTGGGACGGGACGACGTTGAGGTTCTTGAAGTCATTGACACCGAGCAGCTCACGGTTTCGGCAAGCCGCGCCGACAGCCTCATTCGCGTCCGCGTCGATGGCCTTGAGGTATTGGTCCACAGCGAATTTCAAACGACCGACAGTACGAATCCGGACATGCCGCGACGCATGGCCGGTTATATCGGGCGGGCCATTGAACGTCATGGCGTGGCCGTCTACTCGAGCGTCATCTACCTGCGGCCCGATGCGGGTAAACGGGATCCGGGTCAATATCTTCAGTCGCATCCCGTCCATCGGGTGCACGTGCAGTACAGGGTGATTCGGCTGAGTGAACTGCATGGTCAAGAGATTCTCGATGCAGGACACGCGGGGCTGATCGCCTTTGCTCCCTTGATGAGGCCGCCACAAGGGATGACTTCACGGGCATGGTTGCGCCACTGTATGCACACTGCCAATGCGCGGTCAATGGCTATGCCGGCAAGAGCCGATTACCTGGCCGGTATGTCGCTGCTGAGCGGGTTGGTGTACGCGCCGGAAACCATTTCTGATATTGTCTCGAAGGAGGGCATGATGGACCTCATACGCGAATCATCCTTTGCACAATACCTTACCCGACAGGGCATCGAGCAAGGCATCGAAAAAGGGATCGAGCGAGGGATCGAAAGAGGTATTGAACAAGGGATCGAAAGAGGCGTTGAGCAAGGGCTCCGGGAGAGTATCCTCGCCGTACTGGAGACTCGATTCGGTCTTCCTGCGCCGGATCCTCTGGCTGCTCGCATTGAGACGATTGACAACGTCCAACGCCTTAAAGCGTTGCTTCGCACGGCGGTCCAGGTATCCAGTCCGGAGGAATTTGGACAATTGTTGGATCGGGAACAGCCCTGATACCCATTCGCTGAATACCCTTCGCGGAGAATGCGACAACAGGACAATGCACTATTGTAGTGTGTTGTCCTGTTTGAATTAGATCAACTCGGGCGCTTCAGTCCGGACCTGGAGCAATCTGCCGATCTACTGCGCCGCGATCGCGGGATGGGCATCCCATTCTCGTGGACATGACGACGTCCGTCGTGGCCGAAGGCAAGGTCCGGTTGGCGATCAACCAGGGCGTCCAGGTGCCCGAAGGATGGCTGGTCGACGGAAAGGAGGAGCCCACCTTGGAGCCGAATGACTTCAAGGACGATCCACCGGGCGCCATATTGCCGCTGGGGGGAGCAGCGGGTCACAAGGGATACGGGTTGAGCATTATGGTCGAACTATTGGGCGGGGCGCTAAGCGGCCAGGGGTGCGCGGCGGGCGACCGCGAGATGATCAGCAACGGCGTGCTGATCAATGCCTACGATATCGAACACTTTACAGATTTGGAGACGTTTTACGACGAAGTGGAAGGCTTGATGCGCCACGTGAAATCCAGCCGCCTCGCACCGGGATTCGAGGAGATCCTCGACCCTGGTGAGCCGGAGTTCCGGACGGCGGAGCGACGCGCAACGGAGGGCATCGAGGTGGACGACCGGACGTGGCAGATGGTCTGCGAAATCGGAGCGGAATTCGGTGTGAACCTTGTGGGGGCGGTGGATGGGTGAGTTAGCGTACATAAGATTTCAGGCAAACTTCGAGGACGTCAACCAAATTCCGAAATCATCGGGAGGTAGTCTTAAGCGTGCTTTTTTTGTGGTGGTGAATGGTAGTGAAAGTTCCTATTTGGGTTCTCGTTTGGTAAATCATCGGGGTAGACGTTCGGAATTGAAAAAAATCGTTATACACAAGAGTGTCAGCAGGATATCCCGCAAGAATCCAGTTTATTGCTATCTACAAAACCGTAACACAAATTGGCCTTCCTGTTCAGCATACAACAAAACTCGCTTATTTGACGACTAGCGGTCGAGGCGAGCCTCCTTGCGGATCTGAAAGTTACGTTTTGATTCTGACTAACCATAATTACACATATTTGGCTGATGTTCACTGGGATTTGGCCGGAAGCACAACGGCGAATTGGTCCCGCACGTCGAAGATTGTTGAAGTCACCGGTTATAAACTTAGAAAAGACGTATTTGAACGACCGTAATGCCACCTTTCTCTAGGGTTTACTGAATTGTCGACTGCTTATATTGTCGAATTAACGCCAAGTACCGAGGGCGTTTGGAATCTCCGGTCTCGTCGCACACGATCACCGTCATCGGGATAGTGTGATGCAACTTCAAGTCAGCGGTGGCATGCGAATACGTGTGTCAGGGTGTCGCGTACGAATCCCGTTGCGTCTATTGGCCGAATAACGTTTTGGAATTTGACGCGTTATCCTGCCAACCCGAAGGTTTGATTCTATGCGGTTTTCCGTAGCTTTTCCGATGGTGAGTGTCGTTCAATCCGAGATCATTTTGCGAGTGGTCGCGGGTATTTACTTGATGATCAGGAGGATTCTTGGTATGCCGATGATGCGTAGGAAAAAGCGCCTGCTATTGGCGGCTCTTGTGATGTGGCTTGCGGTTGAACCGACGGATGTGCAATGCCAGGTACAAAAGGCTTTGGACGATTCGGCTGCAATGGTATGGCTGAGTGGGTTGCTTGAAAAGGGCATTGCGGACGGAAAAGACTCGATTCTTGAGGATGAATACATTCGCAAAATGCTGATAGAAAGAGGCCGAAGTCCCATCGGAAAGAGGATGATACAAATCGGACCACGAGAAATTCAAGTGGAGCGTTTCTTTTGGACAGTTTCAGCAATGAGGAATAGGTTTGCGAAGGAACCGAAAAGGAGCGTGAAGTGGAACTTGATAATGACGGATCTGATTGTGATCGGACGGGTTTTGTCAGTCACTAGGGAAGAAAAACTGTGTGCATACGGAACCCAGGTGGCTATCGAAGTTGACAGATACCTCAAGGGCACGGGACTCAATACGGTTTACGTAAAGCTCGTCCGAGGTAGAAAGGTTTCGGAGAGAAGCGTTATAGTCTCTTCTGGTGAACCCAAATTTGAGGTCGGGGAAGAGGTCCTCTTGCATCTGTCGGCAACGCCGATTGTCGGACACGATATGGCAGTCGTATATTCTATGTCGAACTGTACGGGCTTTTTTTACGTGACGAATACTGGCGGCGATTACTATGAGGTCGCGGGAGTAGACGACGCCAAGCGAACCATTGTTGACGGCAAGTTGAAATGGCGAGGAAAGACGCGCACCTTAGAGGAAGTTGAATCGAGCATTCTGACGGATCTCCAAACCACGTTCTAATTGCATTCTCCCTGACACAAGAAAGGGCTGCGCCCATGTTCGTCGACGGGTTTATACGAAGGCATGGAATTGTACACAAAGCGGCTTTCGCCATCATCGTAATCGGTCTAACCGTTGGGCGATTACACGCTGGTCAGATAGAAATCGGTCCTAATGATTCATGGGCATTTAGTCCACCTTTTTACGTCGTGAAATTTGGTTTGCCAAATGATGCGGATCTGGACAGTTGCCTATACCAGGGCGCGTCCGCTTGGAACTTTCATTGTTCCTTCGAACTACAACCTGGACCTCCTAACCATATTACAGTAATGTGGGGTATTACTGGAAACGCGTTGGCCGCAACAGTCTTAACTGGCTACGAGGAAAATGGAGCAACGGTAGTCGAAGACGGACTCATATTCTTGGATTATTCAAGGTACCTCGATGGATACAACCTTTCGCACGATGGTCCGACGTCGGACGGCGGTTATTACCTGGTGAGGATCATGATGCACGAGTTTGGTCATTGTGCGCTGTTAAATCATAGTAACACGTCCGGCACCGCAATGATACAAGGGGAAAGCGCTACCTTTCGCAATACGCTTGCTTCGGAAGACATCAGTCGCGTCAAGGCGAAATGGGGAGGCGGTTCCGATCCTCCTGACTGCGACAACGCGAACAAGATAGCACTGGTCAATGGTTATATGCCAAATGCAGGCCTGGTGAACCTGCGCTATGTTGGAAACGTAGGACTCAAGAACCGGCTTTTGGGAGAGAGCTACACCAGAATCTTCCATACCCGCATTGGGGACATACTGGAGGCTTTTCAATCGAACCCGGATATCATGCGGCGGTATGTGTCAAGTATTTTGAGACAGCGAGCCCAAAAAATTAGAGTAGAATGTCCGGTGACAGATCCTCGGTTTTCGGTTTGTTGATCCAAACGGCGTCAGGTAAGTCCGGCGGTGTGGGCAGGCCTCTCACAAACCGTTCCGGATGTGCCGCGTAGGCCGCTGTCAACACGCGCTGACGATGTGCGTGAACCTTTGGTGCGTGTCCATAGTGTACCGTTGCAGGGGTCATCAATCCCAAACCCGTGTGATGATGCTCAAAGTTGTACCACGAAAAGAAGCGGCGTGCCCAGCCTCTGACATCTTCGGGGCAGCCAAACCGGTCGGGATAATCAGGTCGATACTTCATCGTTTTGAACTGTGCTTCTGAAAACGGGTTGTCATCAGGCACGTGAGGTCTGGCGTGAGATTTGGTCACGCCCAGGTCGGACAGTAAAAGCGCCAGGCTTCTGGCCGTCATCGGGCCGCCTCGATCTGAATGGATGGTCAGTGTATCGGGATTGATCTCCTGGGTTTGACAACTTTGCTGGATCAACTCTTTTGCCAGCGATGCTGCCTCCTGCCTGGCCACCATCCAGCCAACAACGAATCGGCTGAAGATGTCCATCAACACATAGAGGTAGAAGTAGGTCCATTTGACCGGACCTCTCAACTTGGTAATGTCCCAACTCCACAGCTGATTGGGGCCTTGGGCCAGCAGTTCCGGCTTTTTGTAGGCCGGACGGGTGAGTTGATCCCGCCGTTCGCGCACCTGGTCATGGGCGTCGAGGATGCGATACATACAGCGCCAGGAGCACAGGTAGATGCCTTCATCGAGCAATTGTGCATAGACTTGACGAGGTGCAGCATCCGCAAATCGTTCGCTGTTGAGCACGTCCAGGACTTGTGTGCGTTCCCGCTTCTCCAATGCACGTGACGGCGTCGGTCGCTTTTTGGACAAGCTTTGTCCCGGGTCTTGCCGTGTCCTTCGGTGGCGGTAAACACTGGATCGAGGTACACCCAACACCTGACAGGCACGGCCTACGCCTACGTCTATGGCCAAATGCTCAGCTGTCTGTCTCATGTGCCGTCGGCCTTCTCGGTATTGTCGTTGCCCAGCCCAAGCAGATCCGAAAGTTTTTTTTGGACGTCGATGATGACTTCGGCTTGCGCCAGCTTTTTGGCAAGCCGCTCATTTTCAACGCGCAACCGGGCAGGCTCTCTTTCTGACGGATCCGCACCAGGACGGCCACGCTTCTTCGTTCCCAATTCCCCGGCTTCCCGCTGCCGTCGCCATTGGGCCAGACTGGAAGAATACAACCCTTCACTGCGCAAGAGGGCTCCGATCTGTCCGGGCTGGGTACACGCATCAGCCTGCTTCAGAATGCGCAGCTTATAGGTCTTGGTGAACCGTCGTCGCTTCGCCTTCAGCACCACCTCAGGATCCGCCACTTGATCCGCGCTGGCTGAAACCGACGGCTCCACTCCCGCTGCTTTCGCCCCGTTTTGGGACGACGTCTTTGCTCCTGTATCCATCATGGCCTCATGCTCCTTTGCCCTCTCAATTGCTCACTGATTTACGGGGAAACGCTGTCTCACTAATATAGGCACAGAGGGTGACGAGTTGTTGGAGATACTTTCCCAGGAAGTCACATTTGATACGGAGTTGGAGAGGTTTCGGGATATGTTAAAGGCAAGTGAAGGCTGGTCCTTCTGGTCATTATTTGAAGAAGACGCCTTCCTTCGCGTCACCGACGTCCCGACCGAACCTTACTTTAATCAGAACGCACCGAATCCGTTTAATCCCAGTACAGTGATTCGATTTGGATTGCCGAAAGATGGGTACGTCCTTCTGCGCATATTCAGTACAGAGGGTCAGTTGATCCGGACACTATTGTCTGAAAACGTAAATTCAGGTTCTCGGGAGTTGGTCTGGGATGGGAAGGACGAGGCTGGCGAATCGGCGGCAAGTGGGGTGTATGTTGCGGTACTTAGCGTTCCTTCGTTGTCTTTCGAACAGTCAATCAAGATGCTGCTGATGCATTAAACGCAGAGCTTTATTCACGTGAGATAATTCAGGTCGCGTATGCCTAGTGTTGCGCGACCGTCGCATTTTGGGGTCGCCGAATGTATCCGATCCTGTACGAATCGAACACGTTTACGCTTTACTCGCATAACGCAATAACGGTATTGGCCTATACGATCGGGATAAGCTACGCGGCTTTGAGGTGGAAGAACCTCTTCGGAGTCTATTCGCACGCAATTCCGTTCCTGTTAGTCTGCCTAATTGCGACGCGACTCGGAGGTCGGGCGATTAACGTGCTGGAGAATCTGCCATTCTATATCGAATACCCAATAAGTGCGTTCAAGCTTTGGGAATCCGGGTTTGGATCTCTGGGAAGTTGGATATTTACTATTGTAGCTTCAATTGGTTATTCAAGGGTATTTTCGTTGCCGACAGACGAGATTCTGGACGGTATCGTTGTGCCAACCGGAATGCTTAGTCACGGCCTTGGTCGCCTCGCCTGTTTAGCGAGTGGAGACGTCTATGGAGAGGTCACTTCTTCGCCGCTTGCAATCGTATATACGAATCCAAGATCCAGTGTTCCCGACATCTTTCTGGGATTTCCGCTTCACCCGCTTCCCTTATATATGTGTTGCGTGCTTCTCGTTCTCTTCGTCATTTCATTGAAATTGCGCAAATTGCAAAGATACGGGGGGCAGACAGCAGGTACAGTGCTCCTATGTTACGCAGTCGCGCGCTTTTTTATTGAGTTCTTACGGTCGGAATATTCTACCTCTGACGTGATATGGGTCCTGAATAGCTCGCAGATCGTGAGTGCGGCATTGTTCGCAGGATCACTGGCGGCTATTCTATATCTCCACAGACGGCATGCATTCGAAAAGACCATGGCGTGACACATATTGCGGTTTCTTGAGCTTCCAGCGCATCGTTGCCAAATAATCTGGTCACATCGCGAATATGTCGAGCCTTGGAATTATACTCAAAAAGGGTCTTTATGCGATCCCAGTTACTCTTTTTGTTTCGCTCAGGGCATTCATGGCGCATGACGTGAGTCTCTCGCTGGATCTGAAGACTTTAGATTATTTCTCGTTCACGATGCTTCCTTTTTCAGATCCTGAATTCTTGGCGGGCAGCCTTCCATTTGCGGTTCCGCTGTTCTATAAATTACTGGGTTTCCATTATGGGAATTTGCAGACAGTTGTGTTTTTTCAAGTGCTATTCTCGGTCATTTCCTGGACCTGTCTCGCGTGGGCTGTTGATAGATCGCTAGTAAATAAATGGGTTCGGTTTTGCGCTTTTTCTGTCATTCTCGGCATTGGGTCAACTCACCAGATTACCCGCTGGGATTTTCTGATCGGTAGCGAATCAATCTCTGTTTCTCTGTTAGCATTACTACTCGGTTGCTGTATATCGATACATAATCGCAGGTCGAAGTGGAATCTCTATGTCGCGGTATTATTGGCTGTTCTTTGGGCACATTCGCGTGACACAAATGCTTATGTCCTAGCATTCATATCTGGAATAATCGTCGTGTTGTCAATAAGCAATAAACTCAATTGGAAACGCTGGGGATTTCTGTGTTGTTCGTTTTTCATGTCATTTTCGCTCAGTGTGGTTTCGTCAGATATCGGACGCCGTTGGGTCTTCCCTTTTCTGAATGTGATGGCGCAACGTATCTTAACGGATCAAGCCAAGCTTAGCTATTTTTCGAAACACGGCATGCCGGTGACTCCCGCGTTAATGCGGCGGACTGGCAAATGGGCTAGCAGCGATCTGTGGAGTTTTTACTATAAGCCTGCCCTTGAATCCTTCAGATTATGGCTATTTCGTGACGGCAAGAAGGCGTATATAGGGTTTCTTGTAAGCCATCCAATAATGACGCTTTGTGAGACGATTGCGAATCTACATCTACTGTTAGAAGCGGATAATACCGATGACAGACACGGTGGATTCGCTTCGGCTGCCTGGAAGTGTATCAACGGGTTCTTTTATGTGAACGATTTACGGATCGTGGTCATATGGTTGTTTGGATTAATCGTATTTGCTGTTATGATTCGTCGTCTTCTCGATTTCAGTATGACGATACCAATAATCTTGATCGCAATCACATTGCCGCACGCATATGTCGTTTGGCACGGCGATGCTATGCACGTACAACGACACGCCCTTCAAGTTGGTATACACTTTCGGCTTGGATTGTGGACGATCTCGCTTTCTTTATTGGACAAGCTCGTCTCTAACGTATCGAATCGCGTTTCTGAGGTCTCGGACGAAAATGAATACTAGCCTGAATAATTCATAAAAAAGGTAGTTTCCTTACCCAAGTCATTATATTATGGTTACGCAAATAACCGTATCACAATGACATAGGAGGAAACTACCGTGGGAGATCAAGATACACATCACAGGGTGTCTTTCGCAAGTCTTTCTGGTAAACCGGTAGAAGTCACCTTCGACGGTGGCGTGCTGACGACCGACGTCGGGGTGATGCTGCTTCGAGAGGTGGCGTCCAAAATCGGCATTTTGCATCGGATGGTTGCGGCGCTCACCGATCATCGGCATCAAAGTTACGTACATCATTCGATGACGGATCTGGTCAAACAACGTGTGTTTCAGATGGCCTGTGGATATGAGGACGCGAACGATTGCAAGACGTTACGCGAGGACCCCGGCTTCAAGGCGGCCTGTGATCGGTTGCCGCTTTCCGGTGCGGATCTGGCCAGTCAACCGACGATGAGTCGATTGGAAAACGGAATTCGTCGCAGGGACTTATATCGCATTGCCAAGGCCCTTGTGGACGGGTTCATCGCTTCCTACGATACGCCTCCCGAAGCGGTCGTTCTGGATATCGATGACACCGATGACGAGGTTCACGGCGATCAACCGTTGTCGTTGTTCAATGGCTATTATGATGAACGCTGTTACATGCCCTTGCACATTTATGAAGGCCAGACAGGAAGACTGATCACGACCCTCCTGCGTCCGGGTGCGCGTCCTTCCGGGAAACAGATTGTCAGCATTCTCAAACGACTTGTGAAAACCCTTCGTCAGGCCTGGCCGGACGTGGGCATCTTTTTGCGTGGCGATTCCCATTTTTCTTGTCCTGAGGTCCACGACTTTTGCGACGAGCACGAGGTGTATTTTGCGCTGGGACAGGCCGGAAATACGAGGCTTGCAGCACGGGGACACCCCTTGATGGCGCAGGCAAAAGCCCGGTATCAGGAAACCGGACAGCCCGTGCAGCTATTTACCTGTTTCGGTTACCAGGCCCATACCTGGGCATTGCCAAGACGCATCATCTACAAAGCCGAGATCACCGCTTCGGGGCAAGCAAATGCACGCTTTGTCGTCACCAACCTGGACAGTAGCCAGCCCTCATTCATCTACAAAACCGTCTATTGCGCGCGCGGCCTGTCTGCCGGCCAGGCAGGCAGGATGGAAAACTTCATTAAGAATCACAAAACCTTTCTCCATTCCGATCGTACCTCTTGTCACACGTTTGAAGCCAATCACTTCCGGCTCTTTCTCCACAGCGCCGCCTATGTGTTGTTGCAGACCTTCGCTGAAATTGGATTGCGCGGCACCACGTCGACGAACGCCCAGTATAATACGTTGCAAAATCGCCTCTTGAAGGTCGCCTGCCTGCGCCGGATGCTCGGCAGGCAGGCCGGACGCGTTTGTGAGATGAAAACCAAAATCACGTTCCATCTGCCAACGGCATTTCCACTCAAACACCTCTATGGCAAGATCCTTTACAATCTGGCATCGTCCGTTCCATAACCCATCGACGTGCTGACCCCGCCTTCACGTTTGGAGCGACACGACCAAAGGCCATACACACGTTTGTGCTTTGGATCCAGACATGAACGTCAAGTTGACACCTGGGCGCTACGGGGCTGCCAGCACCTGCCTCCCAAACGGCTTTGACACGCCATATCCGTCACAGCTACGTTCTTCTTCCGGTTCTCGTTTCACTCGGATGCTGTTTCTGCTTCCTCATACTGCATTCCGTGACGATTCATGAATAGGTCAGGCTAGATGCTAATAAATATGAAAATTTTGACTATTTTATCTGTTCTTTTATCCATTTTTGTATCTGTATTGGTTATTTATCGCGCAATAAAGGAACATAGGGAGAAGTCACGACAACTTTATCGGGAACTTGATATTATCGCTGATAAAATGCCAAGTTTATTGATAAGACTACGTAGCTTGATTGAAGGATTTAAGGAAGATCCGATCTGTCGAGGTGGTAGAATAAAGGATGAATTTGCGAATGGAATAGAATATATAAGGGTGTTTTGTTTGAATCAGGGAATACCATGTCCGTCCAGAATCAAAGGGAGTTTCAAAAATGCTGATTCCTTTGCCTCAGAATGGGTTTGTTTCTTGTCTGCCGTTAGCGATCCTCTCTTAAAAGGTAAGTTGTGGAAAACAAGACGAATTGCGCGAAAGTTTATATTGAATCAAAAAAAGAAAAACAAAGGGCGATGACGTTTGCGAAGATGTAGGAAAGGAACGCCGACGGAAACTTTGACGGACGCTCGAACAGCAGCAATGGGGGCGCCATATTGCCGCTGGGCGGAGACGCTGTTGTCTCAGCAAATATTGGGAAGTAGAACATCAATCCAGACGCCATTCAACTCTCAGTAAGTCAATAAGCCTTTTCTGACGCTGTTCAAGGACAGCCGGCGTCCAATTCGATTCGCTAACCACCTCTACGGTCAAGGCAAAGGGCGCAACACGCGTCTGGAAATAGTCCCTTTTCTTACGTTCAAAGTCGTAGTTTTGTGCCTGTGAATTCTTCCGCCGAGACAGCAAGACAAGATTTCCGAGCCGGTGTGTCCATTGCTCCCGTTCCTCTTCATCGGGAAACACTGTAACCCATTCAGAATCCATGCTCGGATTCTGTGGAAGCACATGCTCAATAGTGATTGTCGAGTAATCATACCTTGCACCGACGTCGGCTAGTAGGCTGTCGAGCCGAAGTAGCAGTGGTCTGGGTACTCGCGGTAGCGAGAACACGGGGCCGTCCAATATTCGCAGTATCTCCTTCCTTTCACCGGAGGGAAACTCGAACGGCCCCGATTCCACAAACAAATCCTCTTCTCCCTCAATGGCTTCAAGAATCCGCGCATATCTACTAATGCGTTTATTGATATTCAGCCGCAAAATAAACATCCCATAGGCTAGACGTTCTAAAGCACGAACGAACTGATGTTTTTCAATATCGCTTGGATCCTTGTTAAAAAACGCCATTGCGGGTGGAATCCAATCAAAGTTGTCAAGTCGCCCCAGGTATTGAAGGTACTGGTTGACTTTGTTGGCATTGGCCTCACTTTTTTCATCCATTCCAATTGCTATCTTATAGACGTCGGCATATGGAGTGAGCACTTCGTCCATAAAATCCCCGTTCTTCACGTGATTCAATACACCACTACGAAACTCCTCGCTTAATTCTCCACGTGCCTTTACCTTCATAAATATCATCCGTATGTGTGTAAAAAGATCTCTGAAATTGTCACGGCCAATGTCGTCCTCGATGTTCTCCCAGACTTCAGTGTATTTCGAACGGACTCGGTCATCCATGGCCCCAATTATCTCAGCCTTTAAGATATCTGTTGGGGACAAGTCCAGTCCTCTGTCATTCATTACCGAAAAGATACGATAGGCCGAACTCTGGTCAGATGTCGAAACAATAACGAGATAGCACCGTCGGGTGATAAACATCGCAAGATTGTCTCTCTGCTCGCGAGTACGATTTCGGAGTTCCTGCCATAGATGCTTCGCGTTCTCAAATATCCGCTGCTGACTGTCTGGCCATTTTGTAGAATCTCTTTCCACAAAATTCCGTAGTTCACCCGCCGCTTGCACATTTTTTCGGAAAAATTTGCTATCGCGCTCTCGAAGAGTAATACGAAAGACGGGCTCCGTGCCTTTATAGGTGTTTCCTTCCTGCCTGATGAATACATCCAGTTCATCTTTTTCCTTTTCTTCAGCAAGTTCACGCAACACACAAAATAACATGGTAAGGGTCGTCAAGCGCTGCTGCCCATCAACCACCTCAGCCGCCGCAGATCCCTCTCTCTTTACAACGACGATGCTGCCAAGAAAATACGGTGGGGTTTCATCCATTCGCTCGACCCCGCGGATCGCGTATAAGAGGTCGTCGAGTAATTCGCCAGTTTGCTCGGTCGTCCAAGCATAGGGACGCTGATATGGTGGTATATTAAATGTGTACCTGTCATCGAAAACTGCTAGGAGTTGCAGTTCTTTTGCATCTATAGTTGCAGGCATTTGGATTCCTTTTTCGGTGTTGCAGATGGGGACAAAGGCGATTCTGTCTTTGACTGATCCTCCGATTTAGAACTGGACGCTTAAGACAAGATAGTGTTTAGATCAGGGTTGCATGGGATGCTCTTTGTGCGGTCTGGTGATGCGAACGGATAGACACAACTGCGTGTGTGCGATGCTACGGATTTGATGAAAACCCTACGTAGGATCGTCGATTTTAAATGACACACTTGCGGACGATCACGGTTGCCCCTCGCGCTGATCGACGATTTCGTGCGAAAGGTTGCCGGTGAGGTCGTTCTCCGAATGGTCGATGCGGCCTGCTTTTTTTCCCATGATGATGCCGATTTGTTGTTGACCCGTTGGCGAATTGCCAATGCGGTTGTTGACGAAGGCCAGGTCGCGGGTTTCTCCCAGGATGCGGATGCCGCAGCCATCGGCTCCAGTTCCGTTGTCCAGTATTTCGTTCTTCTCGAAATAATTCCGATGCCCCGCCATGGCTTCGGATTCGTCGCGGAAGAGGACGCCCTCGTTTCCGTTTCCGATGGCGCGGTTATTGGAGAAGGTGTTGTCCGTGTCCTTGTGGCCGATGGAGATGCCGGTCTCGCCGTTGTCAATGAGGGCGTTGTTTTCAAAACACCCGTTTCTGACCCGCCAGCACAGAAATAGGCCGATACGCCCGTTCCCTGCTGCCCGGCAGTTTCGTATCGTGGGCGACCCGCTTCCGCTGCCGGGGTGAAGGCCCAGGTGGGTATTCCCGTTGCAGGCGCAGTCTTCCACCGACACTTCGTTGCTTTGCTGGAAGCTGATCCCGTCGCCGTTGAAGTCTTCTACCGTGCAGCGGGTCATACGTGTTCCGTGGCTCCGATACAGGAAGATGCCGCCCCCCCTGCACCCGTTCAGGTAGGGGTTGTTTTCTTTGTTGCCCTGAATTGTCACATGTTCAATTACCGCGCCCTCGACGCCATAGCCGCTGATGACCGGAAACGTGGTTGCCGCGCGGGCGTTTCGTGAAACGAGATAATCGCCGAGCATCGGCTTGTTGGTGCCGAATGTGTTGCCGTGTGCCCATATCAGGGTGCAGACAGCCGTGTGAAATCCGCCCGAATTGTCGTCCGTGACGCTGACACCGTATCCTGGCGCGAAACCGGACGGGCAGGCAACGGTGATCTGTTCCTCGCCGTAGTCGCCATCAAGCGTGATCGGGCTTTCAACGGCATCCGCTTTCAGAAGAACGGACTCTTTCCCGCACCCTCGGATCGTGACATGGTTTTTAAGGTGCAGCGAGTCCCGCATCGTATAGGTTCCGGAACCGATTTCGACCGTCCCGCCGCCGAGACCCGCGATATAATCCACGGCGGCCTGGAGCGCCCTGTTGTCGTGTCCGGTTATATCGGCTTCGGCGTGACCGACGGTGACGGTGGGAGTGCAACGTTGGTGCTCCATAGATATGCCTCTGCTGATTGTGGTTGGGTTGATTCGATCCCCGAAATCGATCGGGCTTATTTAAGATGAACACTCCATCTCATCAGGTCGCCCTCACTCACTAAAGGCCATCCCCAAAATCACATCAACCACAGTCTCTCCACGGGTTTTAATCAGCCTTTAATCACACCAATCACACGAATCACAGTTCGGGGTGGGGTGGCTACTTCCCGACATCCTTCCCGAAGGCGCCTGCGAAAATCAGAAAGTCCGAAAATCCTACGCTGCCGTTTCCGTCCAGATCATATCGCGCTTCATAGCCGTCTTCGTCCTGACTCAGTCCAAACTTTGCCGCGAATTGCACAAAATCGTCGAATCCGACCGTACCGTTGCCATCAAAGTCGGGGTTGGCCAGCGCGATAGCCGAAAAAATTACCGACTCGAGATCCGCTACCGTTGCCACGACGGTGTTCGTCCCCGGCTGGCTCCCCAGCGTCAGGGTCGTCGCGGCACGTCCGTTGGCATCGGTCGTGTCTGTGGTTACAGACAGCGTACCGCCGCCAGCGGTTACTGCAAACGTTACGACGGCGCCGGCATACGGTTCTCCGTTTTGGTCCTGCAGAGAGACGACAAACGGCTTGGCTAACGCCGTCCCGGCCGGACCCTTCTGCTCAAGCCCGGAGACCTCCTTCAGAATATGCGGTCGGCTTTGACCGTGCTTCAAATCCCATAACAGCATGGTGTCATCGTCAGAGCCCGAAATCAACGTGGCCCCGTCAGGCGAGAACAACAGAGGTTTCACGTTGCCCACATGCCCTTTCAGGGAGTCGATCTCTTTGCGGGACGCCACATCCCACAGTGTAACCTTTTTATATGCCCCAGCGGCGAGCGTGGTTCCATCGGGTGAAAACACCACTGAATGGACAGCACTCTGATGCCACAACGAGGCGATCTCTTCCCGGGATGTCACATCCCAGAGTTTGACCGTCCCGTCGCCCGACCCTGAAGCCAATGTTTTTGCGTCGGGGGAGAAAACAACCGACGTGACCTCATACTTATGCCCCTCCAACGAGGCGACCTCTTTCCGTGTCGCCAGGTCCCACAGCTTTACCGTTTCGTCGCGTGACGCTGAGGCCAATGTGTTCCCGTCCGGCGAAAACGCCACCGTACTGATAACATTCGTATGCCCCTTCAACGAGGCAATCTCTTCCCGGGTCGGCACGTCCCACAACTCGACGTTATTATTTCCCCAACCCCCGGTGGCAAGTGTCTTGCCATCTGGCGAAAACGTCATCGAACGGACGTGATGTTGCTTCGGAATAAGTGTGGCGATCTCTTCCCTTGTCGTCGTGCCCCAAAATTTGATTAAATCATGATGATCGAAAGTCGCGGAGAAGGCGATGATGTTCCCGCCGGGCGAAAACGCCAGTGAACTAACGGAGCTGAAAGATCCGACCGACTCGAGTGAAGGTAGTGCTGCCAATGGCGACAGATCCCATTGCAGGATCGTGCCTTCTTCTGTCCCGACAGCCAAAGTCGCTCCATTTGGAGACATTGCCATGGAACTTAAACCGAAGAATCCTCGGATCCTGACTGCGCTTCTCGACTCCAGGTACCGCAGCGTAACCGGACCGTTTCCAGACACTGTAACGAGGATGGAGCCGTCAGGAGAATACGCCAGTAACGAGATTCCTGGCCTGCGCACGTCCAGCGTGGCGACACGATCTCGGGTTTCGACATTCCAGTGAATCAGCTCGCTCCAGGATCCGGTCGTCAGCGTGTGCCCATCGGGCGAGAATGCTAACCTTACGTGCCCCGTTCCTGCTTTCAGCGTGGCGATCTCCTCTCTGGATGCCGTGTCCCACATTCTGACGGTGCCACCCCATGACCCCGATGCCAGGATGCCCCCATCGGGCGAGAATGCTAACCTTACGGGCCCCGTTCCCGCTTTCAGCGTGGCGATCTCCTCTCTGGATGCCGTGTCCCACATTCTGACGGTGCCACCCCATGACCCCGATGCCAGGGTGGACCCGTCTGGAGAGAACGCCAGCGACGTGATCTGCCACGTATGCCCATCCAGAACTGCAATCACATTTCGGCCCTCGATATCCCACAGAAGTACCGAGCCATCCAATTGGCCCGAAGCTAGTCCTTAAACAAGCGTGATGGTGAGATTTTTCTGGTCCAAGAGACCGGAAAGGCCTACCGTTGTTGGAGATAGATGGATTGCGCTAGAAATCATCACTCCAACGCAGGAGACCTTTCCGGTGAAAAGAATATCGGTTGATGACAGCCGCAGGAACAGTGCTCGTCGCAAACGCAAAGTGGTCGCCCGCCACGGTCGAGCGGGGCATTGGCAGGCGCAGCCCCGGCCCATGTTCAGTCCTGGCAAAGTGCACTACGAGGTGGGCGCCTACACCGACGCGATGAGTTACGGAGGCATCGGCGCCGTGCATCGCCTGGTCACCAAGCTGGGACTGCCCAAGCGCATCGACGCGTCGCTGTCCCTGTTGAAGGTGCATCTGCCCTATCATGAGTCGGACCACGTGCTCAACATCGCTTACAACGTGTTGTGCGGCGGCACGCGCCTGGAGGATATCGAGCGTTTGCGACATGACGGGGCCTACATGAATGCCCTGGGTGCTCAGTTGATTCCCGATCCGACCACGGCGGGTGACTTTTGCCGACGCTTCTCGGAACGGGACATCGTCGAACTGATGGCGTGCATCAACGCGGTGCGATCCTCCTTGTGGGCATCGCGTGGCCGCAAATTGCTTTGTGACATCACCTATATCGACGTGGACGGCACAAACGTGCCGACATATGGAAAGCGCAAGAGGGGTATGGACATCTCTTACCAGGGCATCTGGGGCTACCATCCGCTGGTGATCTCACTGGCCAACACGAAGGAAGTGCTCTTCCTGGTCAACCGACCGGGGAATGTGCCCAGCCACACCGGTGCGGCACCCTGGATCGACGCGGCCTTGGCGCTGGTGCAGCCCCACGCCAAGCGCCTCTGTGTACGTGGCGACACCGACTTTTCCTTGACTCGACATTTTGATCGCTGGGCGAAAAACGTCGACTTCATCTTCGGGATGGACGCCAACGCGACGATGCGTTCCCGTGCTGAGGCCCTCGACGAGGCACAATGGCAGCCCCTGCAACGCAAACCCCGTTATCACACCGTGACCGACCAGAAGCGGAAGCGCAATCAGCCCCACGAGAAACAGCGCATCGTCCGCAAACGGGCCTACGCCAACCTGGTCCTCAACCACGAACACGTGGCCGAGTTCAACTACCAACCCCCGCGCTGTAAACGTGTGTATCGCGTCGTGGTTCTGCGCAAGAACATCAGCAAAATGAAGGGCGACCTTGTCCTGTTCGACGAATGCCGTTATTTCTTCTATATCACGACACGCACGGACGTAAGCCCCGCCGAGATCGTCGCCTGTGCCAACCAACGCTGCGATCAGGAGAACGTCATCGAGCAACTCAAAAACGGCGTCAACGCCTTGCGCGTGCCCCTGTATGACCTGGTCAGCAACTGGGCCTACATGGTCATCGCCGCCCTGGCCTGGAACCTCAAATCCTGGTTTGCCATGATGATGCACCGACACCTGGACCGACAGCAGTACGTCCGCATGGAATTCCGGCGCTTCATCCACAGCATTATCTTGATTCCCTGCCACGTCACGCGACGCGCGCACACCACCACGTTACGGCTCATCGGCTATCAACCCACCCTCGATCGCCTCTTCAGCACCTGGCGTATCATTGAACGCACCGGATTTGGATAACACCAATGCAGCACGACCGATGACACACACACGCCGCGCCATCCCCACACCCCTCAACGCACCGGTGTGTCCACCACGCGTCTGACCGACACTTCGGATACTCAATTCACGATAGCGACCACGACAAACACGGCCCTAAAAACCATCCAAAACGCCAATTCCATATAAATCGACACCAACGCCTCAACACAAACACAGATCGATGTGCCGCAAACGAAACTCGCTTATTTTAGGGCTAGTGTGGCGCCGTCCGGCGAAATCAACGCAATAGGGAAAGGCAACCACTCCCGGGAAAGGACGCCAATCCTTGTGCCCGTTTCGACATGCCACAGCTCGATTTCGCCCCAGCCCGTGGAAGCCAGCGTCGCGCCATCGGGCGAAAACGAAACCGATTTGACATCAACGGCCGGCAGAAGCATCGCGGCACGGCCGGACGCCGATTCGAAGACCCACACGCCGATGGCACTGGCTACCGCCAGATATCGTCCATCCTTCGACAGGTCCAGGGCGAGGTCGCCTCCGCTGATGCCTCCCTTTCCGAGACGCGCAATCGCCCCGTCCGGCAGATGCCATGTCCGGATATCGTCCTGAGGGACGATAACGCCGTTCCCTACATCCTCCGCGTGAAATGTCTTTAGTGTGCGCCCGCCCGGTGAAACCTCAACGGTGTTTGTGCCGGGGCCGGGTCCAAGGGTTAGGGAAACTTCAACACGACCGCTGGTGTCGGTGATTGGGCGCTCGATCGTGAAGTTCCCTCCAAGCGTTCCATCTCCCGCGGTAGAGCTGAAGGTGCCCGGCACATCGGGGAGCGGATTGTCGTACTGATCTCTTGCTTCCACGACGGGCGGACGCTCCAACGCAGCCCCAGGCGCGCCCTGCTGCCCGTCTCCGGAGATTTCGATCAGGCGAAAGGGACGGGGCTGCACCCACTCGGAGGTGTCCCATAACAGCACCCTGCCATCCGATACCCCGGAAGCCAGAATGGCGTCGTCGGGAGAAAACGCCAATGGAAGAAACCCTTGCGGGTACCCCGCCAAAGTGGCGATCTCTTCTCGGGTCGCTACATTCCACAGCTTGATCTCTCTATCCCATAGTCCCGAAGAAGCCATTGTGGCCCCATCCGGAGAAAAGGCCACCGAGTTGACTTCACTCCTATGGCCTTCCAGGGTGGCAATCAGGTTTGGGGAGATCTCCGAGAGCACGAAATCCGTATGGCCCACGTCTCCCTCGGAATTGACGACCTCAACACGCATCAGATGTGAAACTGGATCCGATAGACTCGAAAATAAGGAAGATGGATTTACGCCGTCATACTCCAAGTCAACAACGCTATCTCTCTTACCTGCCAATCCACGGCATGCCTTCACTTCGTAGTTTCCGGCGGCGCTATGAGGTCGCCTTGTTATGCTCAACAGGAGCACCTGGTGAAGCCCCTCTGAATCTTTGACCTTGAGTTGGATGTTAACGCTCGTTGCGCCAGCCTGATAACTAGGCAATGAAATGAGCTCGACGGTGGGTAAACGAGCCATGTCACTTATAAAGGAGCTTTCGGGGTTGAAGTAGGGATGTACGGATAAGAATTCGGCATGGCAGGCAGATAATCGGTCCATTCCCGGACCATACGACATGACGTACCCACCATTGTTGAAATCGTGGTGCAAGCCGAAAGCATGTCCAAGTTCGTGGGCCCCAAAACGCATTTGTCCGTAAGCAAGGAACGAAGTGCCACCATTTTTCCCGATCTTACCTCCTCCTTCAGGACCTCTAAAGGAACTTATGTCGAGGATTACAAAATCAATATTCGCATATGGATCGAAAATCTTCGCGACCTCGTTAGCACCACTGTGAGTCGAGTCATGATAGTAACTATCGGCGTGTTCGCCATCCACGCGGTGCACCAACGGGTCACCCTGGGCGCCGGTCTCGAAACGAAATGTCATGTCGCCAAACCCGTGCGCCAGCATCTGTTCGGCGTAGAACGTCTGGATCCGCTGAATCGTTGTCTTCATCGAATCGACCACGTCCTGGCGAAAAGGACGGTCATTAGGTAGGAAGTAAATCATACGTACGGTACGCGGTTCCCCCACATCCAATTCCCCGGTCCACTTGCTGGCCGCAGGGGGGTTGTCCCGCAGCCACTGTTCGTAATCGAACGGAACGCAGTAATGCACGCTATCAACCTGCACCGGCAAAGCGCAGATCTCCCGCGGCTGGCAGAGCAATACAACTACGCATATCGCCAGCAAATGCGGCACACGCAAACGATGTACAACCCATGTCCTCATGTCACTCTCACTCAATTGAGGCCATCGCCAAAATCACATCAACCACAGTCTCTCCACTGGTTGTAATCAGCCTTTAATCATAGTAAATCACACGAATCACAGTCCGGGGGGCATCTATCTGATCCGGATATCATATTTCCCGGGTACGGTAACCGGAAGATCCTGATTGTCGATCATCTGTTTCAGCGGTGAGGGTCCCGAGGCGAGGGGAAAGGTGACCGTGTCGCGGAGTCGCGCCGATTCATAGATGGCCATGAGTATCTCAATGACGGTGCGGTTTTTCCGGATGGCGCAACGGTGTTCGCTGACGCGGCCGTCCATCCAGTCCACGAGTTCCGCCGCCTGTGCGACGCCTACGTCTACGGAATCGGTCGCATCGATGTCCTGCCATCCCGCGCCATTGAGCAATTGCGCCTTCCGAGGTCCGACGACGAGCGTGCCCTCTGTTCCGTGCAGTGTCATCGCGCCATAGGGCGGAGCCGGCTCGGGCACGTCGCTTTCAATCAGGATGCGTGCGCCGTTTTTCAGAGCGATGACTCCCGCGCAGAGATCTTCGATAGGTTCGTGGCGTTCGTGGCGGTCGGTGTGTCGCGCCACCTGGCTGATCCCCCAGACGGGTGCGGGATCATCCATCAGGTATTGCGCAATGTCGACAAGGTGGCTGCCGTTGTTGAGCAGGCCGCCCGTCGTGTTTCCGTGAAAGAGTCCGGGCTGTCCGATCGCGCCTCCCAATACCAGTTCCCGGCCCTTTTCGCATGCGCCGCGGAACCGCTGGTGATGGCCCACGGCGACGCGGGTACCGGCTTCTTCTGCGGCGTCCAGGATGCGGTCGACTTCCTCGAGGCTGCCGGCCAGCGGTTTTTCACACAGGATGCCGCCAATGCCGGCCTCCGCCGCGGAGACGGCGATTTCCGCGTGGGTATTCATCCACGTACAGATGCTGATAATGTCGAGATTACCCTTGCCGAACATTTCCAGGTAATGGGTATATCGGTTCCGGATGCCGAATTCATCCGCACGGCTGTTCGCGGCCTGTTCGCTGATGTCCGCGATGCAGGTCAGGTCCACGTCGGGATGCGCCTGCCATGCCTTGATGTGTCGAACGGAAATACTCCCTGCGCCTACCACACCCGCGCGATAAGATGCCATAGCGTTCCTTTCGTTTGAATCTGTTCGATATTGCATCGCTGATTTGTCTCGCTGACCGCCAATTCGCTTGACTGGCCGCCTCCGGCGCTGTTATCATACGACAGAAACCGAAATCTGAACAGCAAAACAGCTCGACTCAGGAAAGGAGTCCCTCTTATGTTGACACCCGAAGGCTGCAGGGACAGGCAGAACAGGCTACGCGGGAAACTGAACGCAGATGGAATTGACGCGGTCGTGCTTTCGGATCATATCGAGATATACTATCTGACGGGACTGCTGTTGTCGGCGTTCCCGGCGTTCTATTTTCCGGCGTTCCTGTTTTTCGAGACGGATGGCGGTTCGTGGCTGGCGGCGCATACGGAGGAGGGCGACGCACTGGTGGACGATCGCATCACCTACGAATGGCACAAGATGAGTACGATGAATCCCGATCCGCTCCGGCTGCTCAATGGGGCGGTGTCGTCAAGATTGCTCGGCGGGGCGCCGGTCTCCTGCATCGGATGGCAGGAGGAGGGCCTTGAGAGGCTGCTGGCGGAGACGGTGGACGCCAGGCTGTCACCGGATACCTGGGCGCCCGTCGATGATTTGCTGGCGGGCCTGCACAAACGGAAGGAATCCGACGAATTGGCGCTGCTGAGAAAAAGCATCGAGGTCGATCTGGCGGCATATACGCGGGCGCAGGAAGTGATTGAACCGGGCGTGAACGAACTGGATGTGCTCGCCGAGGCGCAGCAGGCGGCGATGAGTGCCGCGGGGGAGGTGGTCTATCACGGGGGCGACTATCAGGCCGGCGTCATTGGCGGGACCGCGAGGGATCGGAAGATAGAGGCGGGCGAACTCTACATCATCGACGCCCAGTCCACCTATCGCGGATACTGGTCGGATCTGGCGCGAACCTTTGCGGTCGGCGGAGCGCCCACGGATCTGCAGGAGTCGGTCTACGAGCACCTGGCTGGAATTCTGAACGACGTTCCAGGCCTGGTCAGGCCGGGGGAAAGTGCAACCGCGCTGTGGAAGACGATCGACGCGCGCATTCGTGAACACGCTCATCTGGCGGATTCCGGGTTGATCCACCACGGCGGCCACGGCGTGGGGATGCGGCCCCACGAGGCGCCGGACATCAATCGGGATCGGGATGCGGTCTTTGAAGTTGGAGACGTGTTTTCCTGCGAACCCGGGGCATACAGCAACGACCTGCGTTCGGGGATCCGCCTGGAGAATACGTTTCTGATTACACCCACGGGCGTGGAAACACTGTCCGAGTATCCGTTGAATCTCCTGCCGGTTATGGGGTAATCTGTTCGGCGAGAGGACCCTGCGGAGAAGGATCAGGCAGTCGGAGGACCAGAGTCAGTCACGTGCAATTTCAGTTGACTTCCGTTCGCCGACCGGTCTAATTCTAACGGGGTCGGCTATTGGCGCGGCCCGGGTTTTTCCAGTAGGAACGTGGGTTTCAACGACGGCGACTCAGATCACCGGGGGCCACCGTGGCCATCATTGTAGACAGCGGAAAGCGCATACCGTTTCTGAGAGGAATGCTCACGCACTATCTGCTGGAGCATGGGTTCTCCTTCCGGGAGGCATACCAGGTCGCAGACCGGGTCAGAAGTTCCATTCAGAAGCAGAAAAAGGTGCCCGCCGGAAAGATGATCGATCTGGTACGTACCCACGCGCGTGAGCTTTTCGCCGACCGTCCCGTGGGAGACGGTGTTTTCTGGGCGCCGCGATCCAGGCAGATACTCGTCGAAGACGATCTGGGCACCCGGTCGTTTTCGAAAGACCACCTCTCCGACTCCCTGGCCATAACCGGTGTGGACGAAAGCCAGGCGTACCGGATAGCCGAGCGAATCGAGTTCGATTTCATCCAGAACAACAGGACGGTGGTTACCCGCGACGACGTCCTGAAAGCGACGTTGAACATGCTCCGCAGTGATTCCGGCGACGCGTTCGCGGAGCGGTACGGCACCTGGAATCGGTTTCGCAAGGGGGGGCAGACAATACCCCTGATTGTCCTGATTGGCGGGGGGACGGGCGTCGGCAAGACGACGGTAGCCGTGGCGCTGGCCAATCTGCTGCGGGTGTCGCGGGTGGCGTCGACCGACGAGATCCGCCAGGTGATGCGGTTGATGATCGCGTCCGATTTCATGCCCGAATTACAGGTGTCGTCATACGCGGCATGGGAGGCGATCTCTGTGCCTACGGACGAGGCGCCTGATCATCCCGTCGTCTACGGATTTCGCGAACAGGCGGCCCGTGTCACTGTCGGCGTGCGGGCGACCATCGAACGGGCGATTGACGAAAATGTGAGCCTGATCGTCGACGGCGTTCATCTGATGCCCGACCTGCTCGGACTTCAAGTGTATTCAAAAAAAGCGTTATTTATCCACGCGAATCTGTTTCTCACCGATTTGCAGCAATTTACGGATCGATTTGAAAGTCGGGGCAAGGGTGCCGCCGGCCGCACCCGGCACCGGTACGTTAAATATCTGGACCAGATAATGAGGATACAACAGCATATACTGGACGTTGGCGATGGATCCGGCGTGCCGGCATTTGAAAATTCGGATCTGGACGAGACCGTGCAGTCGATTGCGCTGCTCATCATGGATACGCTGCGGAAGGGTTCGGAAGACGGGGAAGTCAGTCGAAAACCCGAGAAACGTGTTTTCGAGACAGAGATAAGGAAGTAATGCACTTTCAGGTGGAGCGAAGGAAATGATCGACACACATGTTCATCTGGGACAACTCCTGTTTGACAACCCGGGATTGACGCCCTCCAAACTGCTTCGCTGGATGGATCGGCAGGGCATCGAAAAGGCGGTGGTGATGGCGGTGGAGGTGCCGGAGGAACTGGATTTCTTCGTGACAACAAAGGAATTGCTGAAAATGACGCGCGCCCATCGCGATCGGCTGAAGCCTCTTTGTGCCGTTGATCCCCGTCATCGGTATCCGGGGCGATTTGAGCCGTACCCGATCATTGCGGGTTACATGGATCAGGGATGTGTCGGATACGGAGAGAATCTTTGCGGATTGCCCGTGGACGATCCGATGCAGCAACGGGTCTACGAGGCGTGCGACCGGTTGAACATTGCCATCGTTATGCATTTCGATTCCTGGATAAATCGGGATAAACCGGGGCTCACAGGGTTTGAACGAATGCTGAAGACGTACCGAAACGTGAAATTCATCGGGCATTCACCCCATTTCTGGCGCGAGATATCAGGAAACGTCGATGCAGGGGCGGGGTATCCCGGTGGAAAGGTGGCACCCGGCGGCAGGGTTGAAGCGCTGTTTCGAAAGTACCCGAATCTGTACGCGGACCTTTCCGCGGGATCCGGGTACGGGGCCATTACGCGGGACCCGGAGTTCGGTTTGAATTTCCTGAAGCGATGGAAACATCGATTGATGTTCGCTACCGACTATCTGCGGGTGGGGCAGAAAACGCCTATTGTCGACTACGTCAAAAGTGCGCCGTTGTCAAAAGACGCGTTCGAACGAATTACACGGACAAATGCAGAAAAGGTATTCCGGCTCTGACGGGTCAGCGATGGCTTGAAAGTGTCGTGGTCTTTCACGAACCGGACAGAACCGCCGCGGGACCTCGGCCGCGCGGGGGGGTGCTCGCTCCCCCAAACACACGTTCCGCCGTGGACATATTCGTTGCCACATCGCATCGAGAGCTTCCCGATGGGTCTGTCGGTGCGCGCGAGGGTGTAGACCGATGATCGATACCCATTTGCATCTCGGACAGCTCGTAAGGGAGGATCCCGGCCTGACCCCCGCCAAACTGTTACGCTGGATGGACCGCCACGGGATCGAGAAGGGGATTGTGATGGCGGTGGAAGTGCCCGAGGAGCTCGACTTTTACATGACAACGAAAGAGTTGCTGAGGCTGACCCGCCCGCACCGGGATCGGTTGCTGCCGCTGTGCGCCGTGGATCCGAGGCATCGATATCCCGGTAGATTCAATCCGTACCCGATCATCGAGCATTATATGGACCGGGGATGCGTGGGATATGGCGAGAATCTGTGTGGCCTCCCGGTGGACGATCCGATGCAACAGCGCGTGTATGAAGCGTGCGACCGGCTGGAGTTGGCGGTTGTTATGCATATTGACCACTGGATCAACCGGGACAAAACCGGATTGCCGGGTTTTGAGCGGATGGTGAAGACGTACCGGAATGTCAATTGGGTGGGCCACGCGCAATATTTCTGGCGGGAGATCTCGGGGGAGATCAGGCCGGGCGTGCGCTATCCGCGGGGACCGGTGGCGCCTGGCGGACGTCTGGACGCGTTGTTTCAAGACTACCCAAACCTGTACGCCGACCTCTCGGCGCAGTCGGGTTATGGGGCCATTACGCGGGATCCGGCATTCGGGCTGAATTTCCTGAAGCGTTGGAAGCATCGGTTGATGTTCGCCACCGACACCATCCACACGCGGCCAATGCCTGCGTGTTCGATCGTCGGCACCCCGCCCTTGCTGGATTATATCCGGAAAGCCGATCTGTCCAAAGACACCCGCGAACGCATTACGGCGAGAAACGCGGAAGCGGTGTTCCGGATATCCTGAATCCACCCGGCTTCCTGCGGTTGGAACCCGCATGCGTCCATGGCAGCCCGTTGAAAAAGTCCATCCGGGCTGTGACCGGCTCTTGTGGCCGAACGACTGCGTTGCGCTCCCTCTCCGAATCCCCCGATTCGGCTCGGTCTCGCGCCTTGTCTTCGGTCACAATGGCTCGGCCTTGCCTGCAGAGCAACTTTTTCAACGGACTGATAGGCCCCGGCTCCGGCGCACGTATCCGATTCCCGCGACCGAATCCGCACTTCAATGATCCAACGTGATGGAGAAGGATGGAAATGGAACTACCCCGGATGTTTCCGTTGCGGCAGAAATTCGCCGCAACGAGTCTGGAGGACCCTGTTACCCAGACGCGCCTCTGTGTCCTGAACTCATCGCTGGGTGAACGCATTTCCGGCGGCGAACGGGTCGCGATTACAGCCGGCAGCAGGGGAATTCACCAGATCGTGCAGTTGACCCGGGCGGTCGTGGACTGCGTCCGGGAACTGGGGGGCAGTCCATTCGTTCTGGCGTCAATGGGCAGTCACGGCGGGGCTACGGCCGAAGGGCAAAAGGCCATCCTCGCCTCGTATGGAATTGACGAATCGACGATGGGAGCACCGGTCGACGCCACGATGGAGGTGGTACAGGTAGGGGAAACGGCCGATGGTATTCCGGTCGTGCTGAATCGATTGGCAAAAGAGGCCGACGCGGTGGTGCTGGTGAATCGGATCAAGCCGCACACGTCGTTTCGCGGGCCGTTCGAGAGCGGCCTGATGAAGATGATGACCATCGGGCTGGGGTCGCACAGAGGCGCCACGCTGGCACATTCGATGGGCGCGGCCGGATTGCCGCGGATGATTCCGGCCTGGGGGCGGGTAATACTTCGGGAAGTCCCCATCGCGCTTGGGGTGGCAATTCTGGAAAACGCTTACGAGCAGACGGCGAGGGTGGTCGCTGTGGAGCCGGACGAGTTGGCGGCGGTTGAGCCGGGTCTGCTGGATGAGGCACGGGAATTGATGCCCCGGTTGCCCGTTCAACGGATCGATCTCCTGATTGTGGATCGGATCGGCAAGAATATCAGCGGAACGGGAATGGACCCCAACATTATTGGACGGATACGACTGCCGGGCATCGAGGAACCGGATTCTCCCTGTATCGAACGTATCGTTGTGCTCGATCTGACACAAAAGACGCATGGAAACGCCAATGGAATCGGACTGGCCGACGTTACGACCCGTCGGCTTGTGGATAATATCGATTTCAAGGCGACGTACGCCAACGCAATGACCACCACGTTTCTGAACCGCGGGTATATTCCGATCGTGGGCGAAAGCGACCGGGAGGCAATTGAGATCGCGCTTGGCGTGTTGGGAAACTGCAGAAACGCGGACGCGAGAGTGATGCGGATACGCTCGACCCTGGAACTGGAACATCTCTGGGCATCCGAGTCGCTGCTCCCGGAGCTCTCCGCGGAGCCGGAGGTGGAGGTTTCAGCTGAACCGGTGGAAATGTACTTCGACGGGCAAGGCAATCTGTCCACGTCAATATCGCGATCCGGGTAGTGGCTGATGGTGGACGATCGCGATATTGCGTGTCGATTATTCCTCACCAGGATTGAGGGAGCCGAATCGGGGGGCGGGGTTCAGAGCACCCCTTTTTTCTTTAGCAGGTTTCGAACTCTGGCGCGGTCTTTTGCCGAGAGCATCTCACCGGACGGGGCTCCGGTCGGTTGCGCTGGTTGCGCGGCTCTCAAGGGCCCGCCGGCAAGGCCCATCATTTCCAGACCGGCCTTTAGCATGGGTGTGCCGAGTTCGCCCCTCAGGGCAGCCAGCGGCTCGAAGGAGTCGCGGAGATCCATCGCTGTCTTCCAGCGCCGGCGAATGCAGGCGTTGTGCATATCGATGGACATCGGCAGGGTGAGGTTGGCCATTCCCGTAGTGAATCCCCTGGCGCCCGCGAGATAGTAGTAGGGCGCCATATTCTCACCACCCCCGGTGATGATGGGGACGGCGTTTCCCGTGGCATTGCATCCTGTACGCACCCAGTCGACGGCGTTGCTCTCCTCCTTAATGGCGACGACCTTCTCGAGTTCGGAAAAACGCTTCACAAGGTCTATTGAAAGGAGTTGCCGGGGTGCGCGAAAGGGGATTATTCCGATATCCACGTCTTGCGCGATTGCCCGATGATGCCGCCAGATCGCCCCTTCCCCGCGCGCGACGACCGGGTCGTGCGGCATCACGAGCAGGGCGTTGCAGCCGGCGTCCTGGGCGTCTTCCGCCATCTTCACGGCTTTTTTTGTGCTCCAGCCCACACCGCATACAATCTCGCACTTTCCACCGGCACCCGAAACCGCGGCGGCGGCGAGATCTCTGACTTCGGATGGCGACAGGGCGTAGAATTCGCCCGAGCCGCCGCAGATCACCAGCGTCTTCCGGCCTTTGATCCCTGAAAAGTGACGCGTGTTTTTCTCCAGGCCCACCGTATCGATCCGGTATCTGCCCTGCCGGTTCAGGGCGGTCTTCATGGGAGTCATCACAAAGACGTAAACCCCTTGCGCGTTCATCGATTCTCGCAGGGTGCCGCAGTCGTTCATAATTGGCGTTCTCCGCGGGCGGAATGCCGTGGATGCAGGATCGATGCCGGCTTCCCGTACCCCTAATCTGAACTATTGAGCGTCCCCTTCAGCGGAATCTGCCGACCCGGGGAAGGTCGGCGAGCGCGTGTCGACAGGCTTGCTTCGACAGGCTCGTTTCGACAAGCTCAACGCAAGCAGCACACGCAACGCAGCGGGACGGGATACTAGGTCCTGTGGGGGTCGAATGCCGCTGCGACGTTCTGCATGCCAGCTACGACAAGGCCGCCGTCGGATCCAAGCGCAATAAAGGTAAACCCGTCCCGTACCGTGGAGTCGAGCTGACTGGGATCCAGCAGCAGGATTCCCGCGGCTTTACCCGTTCGCCTCGCGGCTTCGGAGACCCTGGCCCTGGCATCCAGAAACCTTGGATGGTCGAATTGCTGCGGAATGCCCAGGTTGACGCTGAGGTCGAGTGGGCCGATAAACAGGACGTCCACACCGTCTACCGAGGCGATATCGTCAATGCCGTCCACAGCCTCCGGGGTTTCGATCTGTACGACGGTGAGCAGGAGGTCGTGGGACGTTTCGAAATATTCATCGAAATCCCGGCCGAACTCGCTGCCCCGGTTCAACTTGGCAACACCCCGTATACCCCGTGGAGGATAACGGCTCGATGCCACCGCCTGCTCGGCTTCGGCCACCGTGCTCACGTAAGGTACCATAACTCCCGACGCGCCCATATCCAGCACGCGTTTGAACCGGGGGGGTTCGTTGGCCGCAATACGCACAATGGGTACAGCCGGCGTACCGGAGACAACCTGCAACTGGACTCGAAGGGTTTCCAGATCCGACGCGCCGTGTTCGATGTCGATCAGAACCCAATCTAGACCGCTCTTACCTGCGATTTCGGCCGTGACGGCGGAACCCAGGTTTAAAAATGTCCCCGCCAGGATTTCTCGGTCCAGCACACGGCGGCGGATACTCTTTACCATGGCGCAGCCTTTCTGCATTGCGGATTGGATGGTTCGGGCGCAGCCGGGGTCCGGTCGTCCGGCTCCGGAGACCACGAGGGCGGCGCGGTCAAGGGCCCTCGGGTTGAAATCCTGGTCCGTGGAAGAACCTTCAGTGCACACCGGAGATTATGTATCGTCGTCGCAGTCGGGGCGGCGCGGGTCCTCGATGACCACACCGTTCCGGAGGTATTCGAGCGCCTTTGTATAACTTCTGTTTTGCAGGAAATGATTCAGCTGCGGGGACGTAACGGCGGCAAGGTCCCGTTGGAGTGTGGACAAATGAAGCAGGTGGTCCGTGATCGGTTCCTTTTTTATGATGGCATCCATCAGGGTTTCCAGGGCGTTTTGCAGCGTTGCAGCCTGTGCCGACGTCACGACTACCTCCTTTGCGGTCAGTGTCGCGCGGTCCGTCCTGTCCACCGCGTTACCGTCGCTGGACAGAGGGCGGCGCTTTGCGTTTTTGCCTATTTGAAATAGGCCTGGGGCATGCGTTCAACTTCTGCGACAAGGGTATCGACGTACGTGCTTATTGAGAAGAGCCGGCCTTCGGCATCGCCCACCCGTCCCCGGCTGAGCTTGCCGTTCCTATCCCAGAACGCACCGAGCGCCGTTCGGTTGATCCAGGCATAACTGGCGCGAGGATCGCTCTCGAGGCGCCGGTGCCGGCAGATGACTTCAACAAGGTGAATGTACGTTGAAGATTCGTAGGTCACGCCCAGCATCACGAGTTTGGCGTCCGATTCATACGCTCTGACCATCGGTGAGTTGTCTCCGTAGGTTTTTCCCCACGGATCGAGGTCCCAGGGCGAAGAACGCCCTTTTCTGTCGCGATGGCCGCCAACAAACGCCCGGGCGTCTCTGCCGCGGGCGGCGACGGAATGGGAATAGTGGTCGGAGCGATACGTGCCGGGCATGGTGCGGAAAAATTCGGTGAGCCAACCCACCGTGGAGGGTGTCGTGTTCGGATCCCACGTCTGGGCGCGCAACCGGCTATTCTCCAGGAGATTGAACGAGGGCATCAGGATGAGGCCGTCCGGATCCGTCGCATTCTCCAGGGCCCGCACAGCCGCGGACGCACCGCCTCCGACTTCGCCGAGGCTTTTGAACGAAGAGTGTATGAAAAGGGTATCGCCCGGCTCGATACCGAGGTTTCTCAGATCCCGGCTCAGAGTATCGACCGTGTGTGACCGCAGCCCGGGATCTTTCCCCTCGGTATTCAACTCGCCAGTTTCTCCCATAATGAATGCAAAATTCTCCCATGACACATCCTTCAGGGAGAATTTGAGGTTCGAAATTTTTCAGGCAAGAGACGCTGCGCGGTAGACAGCCGTGTGGACGATTCTGTCGTGCAGCGCCTGCCTGGCGGCGCCCAGAGCGAGGATGCAGCCGATGGCGACGATGACACCCCCCGCCAACCCGACCACCGTCAGCAGCTGGCTGCCGGTCAGCGCGACAAGGAACGTTGCAACAACCTTGACCTGTTTTAAAACCATGCGGAGGATAAGTGTACCTGTGGCCGCCGGCGCGCCGCTGGCGTCACGAATCTGTATCTTGAGAATCATCTTTCCGGGTGAAGCGCCGGTGAGGCCCTCGATCAGACAGTAGAGGAGTTGAACAGAGGATACGACCACGCCTACGCCAGCCATCAGTCGGGTCAGATCGGAAAGATGGTGCAGGCTCGATGGATCTGCGGAGCCTTTAACTCCGGTGACAAATTCCGCGATGGATGTCAGTATCCAGATGACGATGAGGTCGATCGCAAATGCCCCGAGCCGTCTGCCGAATCCGATTCTTCCGTCTGTGGCGTCAACCTGGCCGGCCTCCGTGGGTTGGTCGTCTGCCATGGTCGTTCCCTTCCCTTCAAAGCAGCGAATTGGGGGTCGCGGTAGTCGCAGAAGCTAAGGTGGAGCAGGCGCATTGTCAACAGGAAAGAAAGCGAACCCGCGCCAACTGGCCTAAGGCGTCTTCAGGACGTCAGGATGCAGGAATCCGGTTGTCCACCGCAATCCGTGTACAACGTCGGCGATATTGCACAACGTTCACTCGCGGATCTTTCGGTGTTAGGGAACCCCCGGCGCCGGGGGGGCATCTCGCAGGAGACGTCTGATAAACGTGGGGAGGACAAAAGCAGCTTTGTGAATTTCGTCGTTATAGTATTGCAGGCCGTGTGCTTCCGAGAATTGGCGGGCGTTTAACGGGTTGAGGGCGTCCAGCGGGTCCACGCATCCCTTTGCGGCAAAAGAAAAGCTGAGCAGCCCGGTCGTATAGGTGGGGATGCAGGCGAGGTAGCAGTGTACGTTTGCGGAGCCGAAGACCGACTCCTGGCGCCTGTATATTGTCGCGAAGGTCCGGCTGTCGAGTGAGGGTGGTTCGGTTTGCGCAACCATGACGCCCGCGTGACGGAGGCTATCTCGAACGCACCGGTAGAATGGTTCCGAAAAGAGTTGCGGGGACCGACCGGAGGGATTTGCGACATCGACAATAACGAGATCGAAGGATTCGGCGGGACAGGACTGTATAAAGGCGAAACCGTCTGCGATATGAAGCGAGAGTCTGGGATCTTCGAAAGCCGGCGCAAGGGCCGGGAAGTACTGCCTGCATGCCCCAATAACCTCGGCGTCGAGTTCAACGACGACAACCTGCTCGATCCGGTCGTAACGCATCAATTCCCGAACGGCCCCGCCGTCGCCGCCTCCGATGACCAGGGCTCGCTTCGCGTCGGGGCGGGTCTGCATGGCTACGTGGACGATCATCTCGTGGTAGATGTGCTCGTCGTGTTCCGTGAACGAAACGTCCCCGTCGATCACCAGCATTTTGCCGTACCCGTAGGTGTCGAGGACTTCAATCTTCTGATGAGGCGACTGGTGGCGGAAGCGCGCTCCCGCGTGCCTGAGCGAGAGGGCGATGTGTTCTTCTCTCCTGGTGAACCAGAGATTTCGGATGTGCGCGGGAGGCGCTTTCGTAGCTGCCTGCGATGGCAGAGCGTCGGTCTGAGCCGTGGCGTTGAGTTGCCCTCGGTCAATTTCACGGGTTGTGCCGTGAGTGGCCTGCAGGTCCGATTTCAGCGCTTCGTACGCCGTCCACGGGTTGATCGTGTCGCCGCAGGTAAACAGGTCGACGGCGGCGAAACCATGTTCGGGCCAGGTGTGGATAGACAGGTGGCTCTCGTGGATGACAACGACGCCGGAGACGCCGTGGGGAGAGAAACGGTGGAAGGACGTGTTGATGACTGTGGCGTTCGCCGCGCGAGCCGCGCGGACCATGCAAGCTTCAATGCGGATGACGTCGTCCAGTACGGATGCGGGAGACCCGTAAAGCTCCACCAGAATGTGTCTCCCCAGAGGCACCGATCAGCGCTCCCTCTGCAGGCGGGCGCATATATGCACCCGGCGAGGGAGTGAGAGGGTTGCCCGGGAAGGAAGGATGGGCCGTGTATGCATCAGACGTTCTCCCCGGCGGATTGCAGAGTGGCCGTGTTGCCCCTATTGATCAGTTCTTTGCCGTCGTTCCCGTATTGACGCTGGTTTTCTTCCGGGATTGTGCGCCAGATGAGAAATTGTTTTCGGATCTGGTTCATAAAGCGCTGGTTGCATCGTTTCCACGAGGCAAGGTCGCCGGATAGCCGGTCAATGGTGATTTCCAGGGCCTGGATGCCCACGGTGCCCGTGGGCGTGGACGACAGGCGGATGGTCTGGCTGACTCCGAGATCGAAAGGCGCCAGCCAGATGGTCGTGTCAATCCGATACCCTCGGTCCCCCCCCGCGTCATACGTGGAGAGGTTGGCCCCGTGGGTAAAGAAAGTGCCCATCGAGCTTTCCGTGTGAAAGTCGAAGTATCTGGTGAGAAAAGTAAACAGCCCCAGGACTTCGTTGCCGGAAATGGTGAACGGAAATTCGAATTGCCAGCGATCCGCATCCGGCTCGGGGAGTCTCCAGCGCCGTGTGATATCCGGAACCGCCATCTGCGAAGCCCGCCGGGCGGGGTAAACGGTGGACAGGATCACGACGAGCATGACAAGCGTAGAGGAGGCCATGGCCGACGTTGAGGAATAATTCACGGTGATTCCCTCCAGAAGCCCCTGCCAAAGAAGGACTTTGGACACGCCCTGTGCGACCAGATAACCGGAGACCGCGCCAAGCACCGCGTACACGCAGGACTCGGCAAGGAACAGGAAGGCGATGTGTACGGGCGCGAGGCCGACCGAGGAATAAATGCCGATTTCGCGGAATCGTTCGTACACCGACCCCATCATCGTGTTCAACACGATCAGGGCCGCAATGGCGATGGGAATAAACAGGTTGCTAAGACCCTTTGCCGACGCGTGACCATACGAGGAGTAGACGGAAACGGAAATGCGCTTGATTTTTCCCTCCGGCGAGACTTCCGGTATCCCGGCGAAAAGGACGACGGAGAGCCGCGAGACAAAGTCTTCCACCCGCTCCTTGACCACCGATGGATCCCGGAACCGCACGGCGACTGCCTGAAGCGGGCTGTTGACTTCCCTGAGGGTCTGGTATGGGACCACCATGACGTTTGCCGGGTCGAGATGTTCGAATTCCATGATATCGACATCGGTCTCTTCCAGGCCGGCTTTTTCACGCCTTTCCTGCTGGGCCATCTGCATAAACACGTTCTCATCGGTCAGGACAAAATCCGCAGGGGTGAGGGGCTCGCCGTCGAGGTCTTCTATATCTTTCATGCGCTGCGCGTCAATCAGTCCCACCACCTTGAACCGCTCACCGAAGAGGCGTACCTCCGCCTGCCCGATATCGGACGCGCTGATCTTCAGGAGGTCGGCCATTGCCTGCGGCAACACGGCGACGTTTCGTTCGCCCGGTCGGAACCATCGGCCCGCGGACAGGCAGTTTTGAATCCCGATCACGTCGGTCTCCTGCGCGGTCAGTCCGACAATGCCAAGCGCGTTGGCCGATGCGCTGTCCGATACGACCTGGATGGCCTTTTTCTCCTTGGAGGCGTACCAGCTGCGCGCGGCCACAACGGCTTCTTTTCCGAAGTTGGCCTGTGCATAGTCCAGCACGGATTCCTCCAACGGCGCCCAGTACTTGCTGCGGATGAGCATTCCCGGGTAAGGACCCAGGTTGTCTCGTTCGATCTGGTGATAGCTGAGTTGGGATTTGATCGAGGTGAACGACAACACGGTGAAGGTGAGCAGGACGAGTGTGGAAAAGGTGAGCAGCGTTCTGAGTTTGCGCCGCTTCATATTGGAGATACCCAGCTGAAAGGCCGCCAGCGAGGCGGAAATCCGGCCCACATCCACGTCGTGGATAATGGCGGCCTCCGTGCGGAGGTTACGCATCTGGCTGTTGAAGCGGGAGAAAACCAGGCCGATGACGAAAGCGGCCAGCGACAGCAGCACAAAGGCCAGAAGGATAACAAAAGGATTGGAAAGGTCGAACGCGGGATGAACAATGGACAGAAAGATCCAGATGAACACGAAAATACCCGTGAAACCGACAACCTGCCATCGGATGTCCACGGCAGTGAAAATAAGCCGCTCGCCAAAAAAGGCACACGGAAGAACAAGGGCCATAAAGAAGATAATGCCGCGGATCACGTCGTTCTGCGTCCCTTTCACATCGGGATACGCGCGTGACTCGAGCCCGAGTGCGGCACGGGAGTGCCGCACGAAATCGTCCCACCGCAGTTGCTGCCGGGCTCCGTCCGCCTGGTCCAGATGTTCCCTCGCACGTTCGTGCAGATCGGTGAGACGGTCGTTTTCGATGCCGTAGGCTTGAAGTTCACGCATTCTGGCGTGATTCAGGATCCACATGTCCTTGGCGGCCTGGTAAGCGGTGTGTGTGATTGCGCCGTGGGTGGCAGCCACAAACCCGCTTTTTCGTGCGGCTTCTACGCTGGTCGTATCCGTTGCATTCAGCAGCAGGTAGCGGATGCCGGTACCACGCGTGCGCATGGTGAGCTTGAATTTCGCGCCGGGAGGCGTGAATACGACGCCGACCGGCTCGTTGGGGCCGTAACCCAGCGTATAGCCATATTCCTGGGGCGTAACGTTCCCGTCGCCGTAAACGGTGAGATTCGGGAGCTTGGTAAGGTAACGCGGATCTACGGTTTCGTAGAAGTCAGTTGAAACACAGGGAAACATGATGCGCGTGGAACGGGTAATCCACCAGTCCATTCCGAATTCGGGTTTATAGATCCGGGCGTTGTGCCCGCGATCCGACGCATAGGTGATTTCGCCGCTTTCAGGGTCCAGGTGATAGGCATCCAGGCCAACCCAGCGAACTGCGAGGCCGGGAATGTAAAATTCGCCGTTCTCGTCGGCCTGATCGTAGAATGTCGCACGTACGCCCTTGACGGACTTTTCATGGGACATTCGCAGTACCGCCACCGCGCCCCTGCGCGGCCGATCAGGGGTGATGCTGCGCCGGGGAAAGGTGAGCAGGCGCCCCTTCAGGGCACGCATCCGATCCTTCATTTCGACGCGGTAATCGGGCAGGAATGCGGGCTCGTTAAGGGCCTTGCTGAGCACCGCCGTAAGCAGCCGGATCTGATTCGTCAGGTTGGTCAGATTGATCTTTTCCACGGTGTCATGGGGCGTATCCACCCTGAATCGCGCATCGTTGATGGTCACGAAAGCAAGTGTCGGCATGCCCGTGGTAAGCACGACTTGCGAATCGGTCTTAATATTTCCCCCGGGAATGAACATGCTCCAACTCATGCCCGACGGAGGGTTGATTCCGTCTACGAGAGACCGCTTTGCGTCCATTCCGAACGCCGGTGCAAGGTCCGCGCCGAGGTTGCTGAAGCGTTTGCCGAGCGGTGTGAAAAAACGCTGAAAGTAGAACGCGGTGCTACCGTTCCAAACGGCCATCTGGTCGGTTTGCGAGGAGAGTTCCAGGGAGATCCAAAGCCGAATGTCGATAGGATCCGTCATCATGGCCGCGAAGTGCTCCTCTTTTCGGGCATGCCTCCCGAGGAAGTCGCAGACGCCGCGAAAACCGAGATGGTGCGCCGACGTGGCCAGGAAGAGGACAGTGTGGGCGGGCGGATGCGCCTTGAAATATTCGGCCATTTCGAGCAGAGCGACGATGCCGGATGCCTGCTCGGCGCCGGGGGCGAGCGCGGGGACGACGGACATCGCGTCGTAATAGGCGTCGATGAGTACCACGCGTTCCCGAAGCTGGGGATCCGTGCCCGTAATCCAGCCAATGATGTTTTGTGTCGGGTGCGTTTCCCAGTCCATTCGCGCCGTCAACGCCACTTCGATTTGTTCGCCCGCAGCCAGGCGCCGACGGAGGCGCTCCCCTTCCGGCTTACCGATCCAGAAGCGAGGCGCGTTAAGCGGAACCTGGAAGAATTTCTGCTCCGCTTCCGCCGTTGTGGTGGAGTCCGGAGCGACGAAGATAATTGCCCTGGCGCCCAGCATGGAGGCATTCATCCAGCGATTCCAGGAGTTGAAGTCCAGGAGAACGACGCTGCCGCCGGGCTCCCGGCCGATGAAATCGGAGAATTCGCCGTTGCCGGCGTCAATAAGCGGGGCTCTCAGTCCGGCGCCTGGCAGCGTGGACGTGCGGACCAGGTTGGGCCAGACCGCATGTATGGGAACGATACCGGGCTCACCCACGATCCGGAGACTGCCGCCTTTGTCTATCGGCGACGTGACGTCGTAGGTCTCTACAGAGACGTTTTCCAGGCCCACGCGTTCGAACTCTTCCTGAATATAGAGAGATGCGGCCCTGTGGCCCGGATAGCCCACCACCCGCGAACCCGCCGTGCTGAGTCGGAGCAAACGCGATTCGATATTCTTCGGCGTGATCCTGTCGCGGATGGTGTCAGCCAATTTCTGTTGGCCGGTAGCCGCCCTGGCGGGCGGTAACTCCGGATACCGGATGTTGAACCAGTCGAACAGCCGGTCGGTGAGCGCCTGCGGTGAAACCAGGGTCAAACTGAGAAAGACAATCAGGATGACCAGGCCGAGGGCGATGTTGTTTTTTTTCACGAAGATCCCTGCATCAGAATAAGGATTTTGATCAGATCGTTAGTTCGACGTTCCGGGAACCCCCGGCTGGTACTAATACCACTTATGTACCACATGCCCGTCCGGCTGGAACCAGATGGCGTCCGCGACAACGCCCGCGGCAACGGACAGAATGTAACCTGCTAACATGCCGATAAAGAAAGGTCTCGATTTCCGGTAAAAGGCGGCGCCGGCAAGCTTGAGCATGGTCAGTTTGACCAGCCACGCGACGAATATGGTCACACTGGTGAGCCGCGAAAGCGCCGTACCGGACAGGGCGAACCCGATCGGATGCAGCGGCCACCATACGAAGCGATACCGCATCAGATTCAGGAAGGCCATAAAAGCGGCGCCGGCAAGGAAAAACCAGTAGTTGACCCGTTCGATGGGGATGTCGACGGCCTTGATGGAATTGGCGATGCCCCGTATCTGTCCGAGTGGTGCACTGATGATCAGCCAGTTGGGCCGTACATTGTACCCGCCAATGGTATAACCGAGCCACACGGTGTAGAGCGTGGAGGTGACCATTCCGACCACGAATGCCGCACAAACCGCTCCGAACAGCCGCCGTTTGCCCGTCGGCAGAAATTCAGCCAGGCGGTTGATATGGGCCATCGTACCCATGGTGAGGCCCCGATAATGATTGACCGCCCGGGAGGAAAGACCCAGCGCCATTTTGGTGGGCGCGGTAAACGTGTGGGAGCCGCCCAGAAATCGGGAGACGAGGCCCCATGCTGAAGTGGGCGGGTTCAGATAGATAATGCCCGAGTCCGCGAGCATCTTCGCAACGGTCGTATATACGATGAGCATCAACAGGATGAGTAGGACGATTACCTTCACCTGCATGCCGATCCACCCCAGCCACAGCGCCATATAAAGACAACCGACGATAAGCCCCAGCACGGCATGCCGGTACGACAGCAGCTCTTTGCTGTCGTCTGGAGTCGGTCGATCCGGGCTGAGCGCTTTCCGGACGACGTCGCGCAGGTGATGTCTCGCGATCCACATCGCCCAGAGGGCAAAGGCCGTAAACCCCCCTGCCGTTTGCCAGACGTAACGGCCTCGTCCATAGTAGGGTGAGATGGCCGATACGCCGAACCCGCTGAGGATACCCCCCTCAAGAATGAACAGAACGTCGAAAAACCAGAGGCTGAAGAGGATCTCGAGGCTGGCGAAGTACGAAAAGCAGATAACAACCGTGCTCAAAAAGAAAAAGCCGGGCGGGTAATCGCGCGAGAAAAATGTCCATCGGGCCGAAGCCGTGGGAAAACGGGGGAACTGGGGATAGAACCAGGCGATCATATTCCAGCCGAATACGAACGTGGTGAGCATGAATCCGGCCCAGAACGCTTTGCCCTTCATGAATTCCGGGAACCATCGTTTTCCCGTTCCGGCGTTCGTGGTGAATTCTATGATGGGTTCCATTGCGGGGAAGACGAGGCGCTCGTATTCGGACCACTGCTTGCGGAAAATGATGGACAGGCAGGATACGGCCAGGGCAACGGCGCAGATAAAGGTGAACCACCAGAACAGCGGCACGGCCCAGACCCCCCACGGAATGGACGCGCCCTGGGGCAGGCCCTCGTAGAACCAGGCCATTGCATTGCCGTCGTTCTCCGGAATCAGCCATTGTGGGAGATAGGGGTGAAGGTACCTCGCCCATTCGTTCTCCGGTGTCGCGAAATAGTGCGGTGCGACCATAACCCCCACGAGGTATCCGCCGATCCCATAGGTGGGCCCCAGAGAACTGATGAATCCCATGCAGAAAATGGTGATCCATTCAGAAGAGGTGAAGACAAACCGCCGGCCGAACCTGTAGGCCAGCATCGAACCAAGGATGATGGAGACCAGCGTAAGGATCAGGTTGCCCATGGGCATATGGCTGTAGGCCATAAACGACGCATGGAGGATGTAGCGCACCGTGTCGCCCAGTATACCGATGGCCACCGAAAGGAAGAGCCCGTAGACGATGGATCTGACGGTCACGCCCCGATTCTGCGTGGTATCCGGACCGGAGGACGTGTCGGCATCGGAATCCGTCGATATCGTTGATGGTATTGACATGGGTTGCTGATTTCCCAAAACCGGGTTGGGTATGCCCCATATCCAGCGTTCGGAAAAAGGGCGCGAACCTCTCAGGTGAATATCCCGGAACCGGTCAGGTCAGAAAGGGTTGGTTCCGATTGCTTCCCGGGGCGCGGTAACCAGAGGGTTCAGCGCGGTCGCCCTCTGCAGGCAAGCGGCGGCCAGGCTGTCTCGACCCGCCAGGCTGTAGAAGTGCGACAGGGTCTGATAACGTTCCGCCGTCGGGCTCTCCGCGGCGCTCTGTTCCAGAACGCGAATGCGTCCCGCCAACCTGCTCTGGCGGCCGAACGCTTCCAGGTTCCTTCCGGCTTCCTCCTCCAGCCCGAGGGCGAGCAGGGTCTGTCCCAGCAGATATCGTGTACGAGGATGATAGGGATCCAGTGCGACCGCCCGACGGAGGTGGTGTATTCCCGCGTGTGCCCGCTTCCTCTGGAGTTCGTTCCAGGCGACGTCACAGAGCAAATCGACATCTTCCGGATTTTCCAGAAGGGCCAGTCGGAAGCAGGCCGCGGCAGAGTCGAGTGCGCCGCGGCTGAAGTGAATGCGCCCCAGGCCGGCGTGAGGTCCGCCACGAGCACCGCCCAGGGACCTGGCGCGCCTGTAATGGTATTCGGCGCTGTCGAGGTTCCCCGTCGAGAGGTAGAGTTCGGCCAGCGCCAGGGCGGGTCCCGGGCTGTCGGGTATTTCCTCTGCCGCTCTCTTCAAGGCAGCTTCGGCCTCTTCGTCCGCCCGGGCATTTCGAAGGGCGCGCGCGTAATCCATCCATTCCCTGGGGCCCGAAACGAGGGTCGAGATCGGCATCAGGGTTTCCTTCGCTTCTGTAAATCGCCGCCGCCTCGTCAGGAGGCCAGTCAGGCCTAGCCTGGCACGGACGGATTCCGGGTGGATCGCGATGGCGTCCCGGTAGGACGCCATCGCTGTTTCGTCGTCTCCGTGTCTTAACGCGGTTTCGGCGCCGGCGCACAGATTGGCTGCCCGCTGTTCCGGAGTCCCGGATGCCGGCCGAAAACAGACGACTGCCAGCCCCACCAGAAGGAACACGGCAAACGGCTTATAATTTCGCGCCACAGCATCGACAATAAATCGCATCGGATTCGCGGGTCTCGGCGTTGCACGTCGAGCAGAACCTGGTGGCGGCCCCCATTCTCAGGGCCTGCGAGATTTCTACCGACAGGATGCCCGAGGGCACCACGATAACGCTGTAACCCAGAACCATAACGACGGCCGCGAGGGTCTGGCCGGGTACGGTTTTGGGTGAGATATCGCCGTACCCCACCGTGGTAAGGGTCACTATTGCCCAGTAGATACTTCGGGGGATGCTGGTAAAACCGGTCTCGGGATCTTCGATCACGTACATCAGCGAACCGAGGATAACAACCGCCGTCGTCATGGCGACCAGAAAGACCGCTATTTTTCGGCTGCTTGTCCGGATCGCCACTGAGAGCATGCGTGCGGCGTCCAGATATTTCACCAGCTTGAGTACGCGAAAGACCCGAAGCACGCGTAGTATACGGACGACCACCAGATAGTGGCTGCCGGGCATGAGGAAGCTGATGTAGGTGGGTGTAATGGCAAGCAGGTCAACCACGCCAAAGAAGGAAGTCGCGTATTGCAGCGCGCGGCCGACGCACATCAGCCGAAGAACGTATTCGGCTGTAAAGATCAGCGTGAAAAACCATTCGAGTTTGTAGAGCAGTTCGCCGTGGATCTCCCGCACAGCGGCGATGCTGTCCAGCATCACGGTCAGTACACTCAGAATGATGCTGGAAATGAGAAGGAGGTCGAACCGACGCCCCGCAGGAGTGTCAGATTCAAATATGATATTCCGTAGACGCCGCCGCCATCCGGAAACCGGATGAGCGTCTCGTTTGACGTACGCCATATAGAATTTACAATGAAGCGTTTGTTGACTGCCGCTTGCGTTGTGTATCTCACGACGCGTCTGAACCCTGCGCCACGGTCCCGCACGGCTGGTCTGCGGTTCTGCTGCAGACGATCCGGGTCGCGGCCATGTACAAGCTGAGAGGCTGCTTTGTCAGTAGCGTGTATCCACAAGCCATGCTTCCCGGGGATGGGTTTCCCAGCGTTGTCTCAGGGCGGTCTCGTTGGGGCAGAACCGTCCGCCGTAAGCGATGCCGCCGTGCGAGATATTTACGCTCACAGCGACGCTGTCACCCGCAGGCACCCAATGGGGGGTGAGTATCTGATTCCAGAGCAGGTCGCCTTTTCCCATCTTGTATGAGAGAACGTCGTCCGGTTCGTGGTCAGGGGGGCCGTCCGGCCTTCTGAGTGTCTCGCGGTTGTTGACGGCGACGTCGAGGGGTGCATATTTGTAGGGATCTTTGAACGCGTTGAAGTATTTTACGCCCCGGATCTGCCAGGCTACGACGTGCGAGGTATCCATGTGGTAGGAGGAGTGGCAATGCTTCCCGGAAATGAAAATGATGGGATAACAGCGTTGCCAGGTAAAGCCGTTCGACGCCAGAAAGGTGCGCCAGGGAATCATAACCCTCTTCTGGAAATCCCGCAGAACTTGACCCTCGCCGTAGAAGTTCTGCAAGTGAAAGTGGGCCAGCGTGAAGGGCCGGTCGATAACGTCCGCGATGGGAAGCGTTTTGAATTCCGCAATCCTCTCTTTTTTTTCATCTTCCGGGAGGTCGCCGGGAATGTTGATCCGTGCCTGACTATCCATTCGAAGGATGTCCACGATTTCTTCCGCGGAAGGGAACGCCATGTCGAAACGGAAGTACTCCGGGTCGAAGAGAAAGTTCTGTAGGCCGTTCCAGCGATCCTTGAGTTCGTCTTCGTTATGGACAATGATCTGCATGGTTCCTCCACTGTTTTGGACGCGGGACTCAGCCGGCGCAGGCCTCGCAGACGAGACTGAAGCGCGTCCGGCCGTCATCCGGAATTTCGGTTTCAAAGTCGGTTTTTGCAAATATATTAGTCGAACCGCAGAAGTCGCATTTGCCGCGTTCGGGGTAACCGGTTTGCGCTGCCGCCTGCAGTGCGAAATCTGAATGTTCCGTGCGGGCGTTCAGATAGGCGGTAGCCTGGCGCCGAATCCCCTTGTCGGAATCGCTTTGCGCCGCGCGTTCGAATATGGCATCCAGAGCGGAGTCGTCGGGTCGTCCGCCGTCTTCCAGGGTGTGCCACGCGGCCTTGCGCACGCCCTGGTCGGGGTCTTCGAGCATGCGGTATAGCGCGCGCCAGACTTCCTCCAGGCGGCGGCGGACGTGGCAGGGGCACAGGAAATTGGCGGCGGTTTTGCGATCTTCCGGGTCGCGGCTGCGGGAGAGTTCTATAAGTTTCGCGATGTTCTCTCCGTTGATGCGTGCTTCCCCGATTCTGAATGCCCGCTTTTGATATTTGTTGAGTCCGTGCTTCTTCGGCCTCATGGTTGCTCCAGGGCGAAGTTTCCGGCTCGAATCTCTTCTTTTGCTGTGCCTGCCGGATGGTGCGCCGAGTGTATGCGGCTATCGGCATCGCGGTCTACAATATAACATACGCCGGTCCAATTTCAAAATCATAGTCGCCGGGTAAATACCGTGGAAATTTATAACCGGACATACCGGTTACAATGAATAACGCGCGTGTTTATTCCCAGCGTTCCGCGGTCCCCTCGCCGCGCTCGTGGCGCCGGAATCACACCGGGCATACGCCTGTGGGGCAGCCGCCACTTCACTTTAAAAAGGGAGCATGGTACAATGGAAACATTTCCGGTGGATGTTCGGTTGGATTTGTTGCTTAAGGGCGGAAACGTCGTCGATCCCGCGAATGGGGTGGAAGGAATTTGCGACCTGGGCATTCGGGACGGCAAAATCGCCGAGGTTTCGGAAGGGATTGCCGGGGAACGGGCGGCGCGTGTCATCGACGTATCGGGCATGCTGGTCACACCGGGTCTGTTGGACATTCACGTCCACGCCTACGACAGTCGGCTGCACCCTGCGCCGGACAAATTTACGGGCAGCCTGAACGCGGATGCGCATTTTTTGAGCGACGGGGTGACGACATGCGTGGATACCGGGACGGCAGGGTGCGACGAAATCTCGCATTTCAGGCAGACCGTGATGGAAAAAAAGACCTGCCGGATTCTGGCTTACGTCAATATCTCGGCGCCGGGAATGGGAAATTCGGAACAGGATATCCGTACGTTCGACGCTGCAGGCGCGGCATCGGCCGCGATAGATCACAGGGATGTGGTTGTGGGCATCAAGACGGCCCACTACTGGCCGCGAGAGCCGTTTGACATCGACCATCCCCCATGGGCATCCGTCGAACGGGCGGTGGAGGCGGGTGACCTGTGCGGGATGCCGGTGATGGTGGACTTCTGGCCACGGCCGCCGGAGCGGTCCTACCCGGATCTTATTCTGAAAAAGCTGCGTCGTGGCGACATTCACACCCACGTCTTCGCGCGGCAGTTTCCCGTCATCGACGGGAATGGGCGGGTCCGGGACTACATGCTCAAAGCCAGGGAGCGTGGCGTCTGGTTCGATCTGGGCCACGGCGCGGCGAGTTTCTGGTACCGAAATGGCGTGCGTGCCATAGCGGACGGGTTTCCGCCGGACTCGATCAGCACGGATCTGCATACCGGAAATATCCACGGGTCCGTGGTCAGTATGACCGACACGATGTCCAAGTGCCTTCTGATGGGAATTCCCCTGCGGGAGGTGATCTACCGGTCGACGGCAGCGCCGGCGCAGGCGATCCGACGGCCGGATCTGGGCACGCTCGGGGTTGGGGCGGAGGCCGACGTCGCGGTGCTCGCCCGCGTCGAGGGTGCGTTTTCCTTCCGGGATTGCGGATGGGGACGGATGGACGGGTCCGAGCGCCTGGTCTGTAAACTGACGCTCCGGAAGGGTGAGGTGGTATGGGATCGGGAGGCCCTGACCGTCGCGGCGTGGCAGGATCTGCCCGAGGACTACTGGGAGACGACGGTGGTGCCCGTACCGATTCACAGGCATTGGCGCGAGATTGACGGGGACACGAAGTCGGCTGACGCGTAGTCGTGCGATCGACGCGCGCATCGGGTCCGATCTTCGAGCGAAGAGGGTGGGACCACCCGGGGTACGCGCCGTCTCAAGGCGCCGGACGGCATCCGGTAACGTTCGTCCCGGTCGTGGCTAATCGGGCGGAAACAATGGCTGAATACGTACCCGGCCGCCCGTCAGGGAACAAGCCCTCGATGTATCGTTTACGGGCTGTGGGATCACGCCTACCAGTCGGCCACGCTCCCGTCGGTCTCGTCGTAATATTCCCCGCCGAGTTCCTCTGTGTAGTTACTCCTTTTCTGGACTTCGCGTTCGTCGAGTTCAATGCCGAGGCCGGGTTCGGTGGGGAGCAGGATGTGTCCGTCTTTCACCTGCCACGGATTCTTCAGCAGTCCTTCTCCGAGACAGGAGTCGACCTGCTCCTGAATCAGAAAGTTGGGAACGGCGGCGTCGACGTGGAGGCATGACGTGAATGCGACGGGCCCGATGGCGCAATGTGGCATGATGTGCATGTAGTAGACTTCAGCCATGTTGGCGATCTTGACGGTTTCCGTAATACCTCCGGCGTGCGAAACGTCCGGTTGGATATAGGCCGCGGCCTGATTTTCGAAGATCCGCCGGAATTCCCATCTGCTGAACAGCCGCTCACCGGTGGCGACAGGAAACGGAACCCGGTCGGAGACGTGCTTGAGGGCATCCACGTTTTCCTGTGGAACCGGTTCTTCCACGAACATCGGGCGCATGCCCTTGAGTTCGTGGCAGATTTCAATCGCCAGCGCGGGTGTCATTTTTCCATGGAAATCGAAACAGAGCTCCACGTCGGGCCCGACCCACTCCCGCATCAGGTACGCCCGACGCACGAATTCATCGATGACGGCGGGAGGTTCGTGCGACCGCCACGTGCCCCCTGGCCCGGTCTTGAAGGCCTTGTATCCTCCCACTTTCCGGAGGCTGTCCAGCCGTTGTCTTGAAACGGCCTTCGCCTCTTCCGTAAGCCCGCCGATGCCCCAGTGGGCATAGACCCGAATCCGGTCCCTGACCGGTCCGCCAAGCAACTGGTGCGCGGGCACCCCATAGTGCTTCCCCGCGATGTCCCAGAGCGCCTGGTCGATACCCGACAGGGCGGTCATGAGAACGGCGCCTCCCCGGTAGAACGCGGAACGGTAGATATGCTGCCAGTGGTGCTGGATCCGGAGCGGGTCTTTGCCGGTGAGATAGGTTGACAGTTCCTCGACGGCGGCCACGGTGCTTCGGGGTCTGCCTTCCAGGGTGGTTTCTCCCCAACCCTCGAGGCCGTTATTGGTTGTGATTTTCAGCAGGCGGGTACGCGGTCGCGGGAAAAATTGTTCGATACGGGCAATTTTCATCTGGTTTTCCTTGGTAAGCGGGTTTGCCGCCTGCCCATTCCGTACAGACCGTTACTCGAGGCGGCCCAGAGTTTCCAGGCAGGCGCGGGTGTGAGGAATGGGGTCCTTCAGACCGGCCTGGAGGTGCCCGCGCGTGTGGGCAACGAGATGGTCCAGTTGCTCCGGCGTGTCCACGTCGTACCAGGCCGGTAAAACGCCAACGGTGAGATGTAAGGACTCGGCCCTTTCAAGCGTCTGAACGAACACGTGCTCCGTGCTCCATGCGATGCCACGGAAGAGGCCACGGACCGGTCTTGTGAGGCCAAGGAGATAATAACCACCGTCCATGCTGGGTCCGAGCACGATCTCCTGCCCTTCGAGGAGTTCGAATGCCCGTTCGATATGGCGGGCTGGCAGCGAAGGTACGTCGGTTCCCAGAATCACCACGCGTCCGGCGCCCAGATCGAAGCAGTGACGGGCCGCTCCGTACATGCGTCCGCCCAGGTCGGCGGAGACCTGCGGGAAAAGGACCCAACCCGGTCCGGCAAGATCGGCGAGTTCGGCTTCCGCCCCGGGCGGATCGAAGGCCACACAGCGCCGGTCCACGTCAGCTATCTTCGCAGTATTCACGGTATCCAGGATGAATGCGCGGTAGATTGCCGCCGCCTGTTTCGGCATGTACCGGGAATGGAGACGGGTCTTGACCTCACCGGGTACGGGGTTCCTGGCGAAGATGACGAGATAGGTGCTCACGGCTGTTTGCGCTGGAAGAACTGTTCAATGCCGGGCGGAGAAGCGTGGGACGTAAGAGAAACGGCGATGGAGACCGGCGTGGGAGGAGCGTGGGCGAAATCGTCCGGGCGGTCGTGCTGTGAGCGCGCGTCTACCGTTGGTAGTCCCGTACAAGGGCCGAATCAACCCTGGACGGTTCCATTCTCGAGCTTCCGGCACAACAGCTGGTTCGCCACTTTCGGGTTCGCCCGGCCTGTCGTGGCCTTCATGATCTGCCCCATAAAGAAACCCAACAGCTTTCTGTCGCCCCTCCTGTATCTGCCGGCTGCGTCAGGATGTTCCGAAACCAGCGTTTCGATCAGACCCTCGATTTGGGACGAATCGCTGATCTGCGCGAGTCCCTTCTGTTCCACGACGGTTTCGGGGGCGGCGCCGGTTTCGGCCATCTCGGCGAATACGGTCCTGGCGATGCTCGCACTGATGGTGCCGGCTCCAATCAATTTCAGCAGCGCAGCGAGGTTTTCCGGTGTCGCCTTGAGTCCATCGATGTCTATCTTGCGCTGGTTGAGCGTCCGAAGGACGTCGCCCTGAACCCAGTTTGCGGCCGTTGTGGCGTCGGCCCCCGCCGAAACGGCAGCTTCATAATAATCGGCCACTTTCCGGTCGGCGACCAGGGTCGAGATCTGGTCTGGCCTGAGGGCGTAGGCGGACTCGAAACGAGCGCGTTTCGCTTGGGGCAACTCGGGAACGGTGGGTTTGACCCGTTCTATCCATTCCCGGTCGACGACGACCGGAACCAGGTCCGGCTCGGGGAAATAGCGATAGTCGTCGGAGGACTCCTTGCCTCGCATGGTGCGCAACTGGTTGCGGTCCGGATCGTAAAGCAGGGTCACCTGTGTGATTCCGCCGCCGGCTTCGGTCGTGTCGATCTGGCGAAGGATTTCGGCTTCAAGGGCCCGCCGGCAGTTCCGTATGGAGTTCATGTTCTTGATCTCGACCTTGGTGCCGAGTCCGGTTGCGCCGGCCGGCCGGATCGATACGTTAGCGTCAATCCGGATATGGCCCTTTTCCATGTCCCCTTCCGAAACGCCCGTATAGATCAGTATCTGTCGCAGGCGGGACATGAAATGTGATGCTTCTTCAGGCGAAGTGATATCCGGTTCACTGACGAGTTCGATGAGTGGCACACCGCAGCGGTTGAGGTCCACCAGCGATTCTCCGGCGGCCACAAACGCCTCGTCATGGATGCTCTTGCCCGCGTCTTCTTCCATATGTATGCGAATGAGGCGGACGGTCTTCGTGCCGTTACCGGAAGGGATTTCGATACCGCCGCCCGTGGCCAGGGGCATTTCGTCGTTGGACTGGAACTGGGAAATCTGATACCCCTTGGGCAGATCGGGATAGAAATAGTTCTTCCTCAGGAAACGGCTTCGCCGCTGGACGGTGCAACCAACCGCCAGCGCGATGCGTATGGTGTGTTCTACGGCCTCCCGGTTCAGCACGGGCAGTGCGCCGGGCAACCCCAGGCAGACCGGACAGGTTCGCGAATTGGCGTCGGCGTCGTACGACACGCTGCACCCACAAAAAATCTTGGTCTGCGTGGCAAGCTGGGCGTGAACCTCCAGACCGATGACGGATTCGTACTTCATCCTGTCAACTCCTGTTCGACCACGTAGGCGGTCCTGAGCAGGTTTTCTTCTTTGAAGGCCGGCGCCAGCAGTTGCAGCCCAACGGGCAAGCCCTCCGACGACACGCCGCATGGGACCGAGATGCCCGGAATGCCGGCCAGGTTGACCGAAACGGTGTAGATATCCGAGAGGTACATCTGGAGCGGGTCATCGATTTTCGCGCCAATGTGGAAAGCCGGTGTGGGTGAAACGGGCGCGGCGAGCAGGTCGCAGGTTTCGAAAGCCCGGTCGAAATCTCGCTTGATAAGCGTGCGCACCTTCTGGGCCTTCAGGTAATAGGCATCGTAGTAGCCTGCGCTCAGGGCATAGGTGCCGAGCATGATGCGGCGTTTGACCTCCGCACCGAACCCGACGCTGCGGGTTCGGCAATACATATCGATGAGATCATGGCCTTCTTTTCGCCTGCCGTACTTGACGCCGTCATACCGGGAGAGGTTCGAGGATGCTTCTCCGGTGGCGATGATGTAGTAAGCGGCTATGGAGTAGGCCGGATGGCAGGCTACGGGGAGGTCGATCTCTCGGATGTCCGCTCCGGCGTTTTTCAGGATATCAACACTTCCGATAATCGATTTCCGTACATCGTCGTCCAGTCCTTCGCCGAAATATCCAGTTGGAAGACCGATGGTCAGGCCGGCGACACCGGCTTCCAGGTCCGCCGTGTAGTCCGGTACGGGAAGATCCACCGACGTGGAATCCAGCGGGTCATGCCCGGCAATAACGTTGAGAAGGAGAGCGGCATCCGTCACGTTCCGTGCCAGGGGACCAATCTGGTCCAGCGAGGACGCGTACGCAACGAGGCCGTAACGGGAGACCCGACCGTAGGTGGGCTTGAGGCCGACCACGCCACAGAACGAGGCTGGCAGCCGGATGGAGCCGCCAGTATCCGTACCCAGGGCGAGTACGGTTTGATTGGCTGCTACGCTTGCGGCGCTGGCGCCGCTGGAGCCGCCGGGGACTCGCGTCGGATCGTGGGGATTTCGCACCGGACCGTACGCCGAGTTTTCGTTGGAGGAACCCATGGCAAACTCGTCCATGTTGAGTTTGCCAACGATAACCGCGTCGGCCTCGCGCAGGCGTGCGACGGAAGTCGCGTCGTAGGGGGGAATGAAGTTCTCGAGTATGCGGGAACCGGCCGTGGTGAGCAAGTCCCGGGTGCAAAGCAGGTCCTTAAGGGCAACCGGAATGCCCGCCAGTGGCCCGACAGGACCGCCGGCCGATATTCTGGAGTCTACTTCCTCCGCTTTGCGGATCGCCTCGGTTTCATTCAGGGTGATGTACGTGTTGATCGCCGGATCCGACGCTCGAATGCAATGAAAAACGGCATCGACGAGCTGTCTGGATGTAATTTCACCCGACAGAATCGACGCCGTCAGTTCGTGGGCGGGCCGTTCGTTCAGTGGCTTTCCGGAGACTGCCACCTTGCCTCCCAGTTACGGTTTGGCTGTTTTTTCCGTATTTGTTGTTTTGTCGGCGGATTTGGCGGGTGGATCCACTCCGGTTTCGATTTCATCCTGGATGTCCCGGAGGCCTCTCTTGAATTCCGTAACCCCTTTGCCAACGCTTTTGGCGATATCCGGAATGCGTTTGGCCCCGAAAAGCAGAAGGATAACCAGGAAGATCAGGAGAATTTCCCATGTTCCGATTCCACCCAGCATGGATCACCTCGCATTTTGTGAAGAACGGCCGCACACGCTTCCGGCGGTGTCGGTCGGCGATGACTCCGTGGCTGCCGAAATCCGGCGGGCGTCCGTGGGATCCTCAAAGTGCAACGGCGCGGTCCGACCTTGTGTTCGAACCGACACGACTGTCAATCAGTAGGAATACTTGACGTAATAGTATCCGGTTCCGATGCCGATCAGGCTGAGTACGTTGAAATTGAGAGAAAGGCCAAGAGTGAGCGTCATCACCATCAGGTTAAGGCGCATCGGGTAGAATTCGTAGGCGACCAGAGGATCCACTAGCACCTTGGATACCATGTTATCTTCCAGGCCGAGGCTGCCGAAGATCACGTTCAAGACCGCGCCGAAGACCTGGCTTGCCAGGATGCCCAGGAAGATCGCTACAATCAGGAAACCGATACTTTTGTTCCTCATCGACTTCCGCTCCACTCAGGTTCCAGGTTGTTTCAGATATCCGCCACTTCTCGATGTACAATGAGATGCGACAGCCACCGAAGGGCGCCGGAGATTGAAAATGCAAATGCCATGGGGAAAAATGCTTCGTCCGGGAAAAGCGCGACCGGGATAAACGCGGTAATGGCGAGCGACAGTCTCCAGCGGTCCCTCCGCGTTTCAATGCTGAATCGGGGAAATGCGGGATATCCGAACTGACTGATCATCAGAAGGCCCAGAACAACGCACAGCAGAAGGGCGACATGGGGTTCACGGGTGCTCTGCCAGACCCGTTCCGCAAAGACGACGTAAGCGGCCATTGTTGCGGCGGCAGAGGGAATGGGCAGGCCGACAAAGTCCTCCTTTTCGTCTCCCTTTAGCTGAACGTTGAACCTCGCCAGCCGGAGTGCGCCGCACAGAAGGAACAGAAAGCAGGCCGCGAACGGCATCCACATGGCGTCCAGCAGACCCTGTAAGTACTGAAACATCAGAACGGCGGGAGCCACGCCGAACGAGCAGATATCGGACAGAGAGTCGAACTGAACGCCGAAGTTGCTGGGCGAATCGATCAGGCGGGCGAGTTTGCCGTCGAAGGCATCGAGAAAGCCCGCGATAACGATTAACCATGCCGCCGGGACCAGCTTCCCGTCTATGGCATAGGCGATTGACAGGAAACCACAACAAAGGTTGCAAAGTGTAACCATGCTGGGGACGGCGGCCCTCTTTCTCATAGCGGAATGGCTCCGAAATTCGGGGCTTCTGTTTTTTCCAGTTTCTATTGTTGGCCGGCAGGCGTTTGCTCCGGCAGCAGACGGGCTGCAAAACGCAGCCTGCCACGTAGAATTTCCAATGTAAGGGTGTCCCCGATTCGTGCGTCCTGGAAGGCCCCGTCCACGTCGTCGGCGCTTCGTACGGCAAGGCCGTTTACTGAGATAATTAGGTCGCCGGGGTTCAGCCTTGCTCGAGATGCCGGGCTGTTGTCTGCCACACGCGTAATCAGGGCGCCCCGATGCGTGTACAACCCCAACGCGTTCGCCAGCCCTCGGGTCAGGTTCGGGTGCAACTCGAAACCGGTCCTGAACTCCTGAACGCCCCCTGCAATCAGCCTGTCGGCGATCTTTTTCGCCCGGTTGATGGGGAGTGCGAAACCGATGCCGAGGGAACCCCCGCTTTTTGTGAAGATGAAGGTGTTGATGCCGATGACCTGGCCGACGCCGTTGACCAGTGGACCGCCACTGTTGCCCGGGTTGATGGACGCGTCGGTCTGGATCATATTGGAATAGGAATGACCACCCTCATCCTGTTCCAGTTTCAGATTGCGGTTAACCGCACTCACGACGCCGACGGTTACGGTCGGTTCGGGATTTTCGATGAGCAGCCCAAAGGGGTTGCCGATGGCGATTGCCCATTCGCCGATAATGACGTCTTTGGAATCTCCCAGGTCCGGAACCGGGAGATCTTCCGCGTTCACGCGAATAACCGCCAGGTCGGCGCCGCGGTCGACCATCACGTCTTTTCGCGTGTCCTGAACCTTAAAGCTCCGGCCATCCGAGAACGTGACCGTGATTTCCCGCGCGCCTTCGACGACATGGTAGTTGGTCAGTATGTACCCGTCGGATCGGATCACAACGCCGGACCCGATCCCCGGCCGGCTTTTGTGAACGGTTCCGGGATACCAATAGAAATCAAAAAACGGATGCACATACCGGACGTCGTATCGTTCGAGGGTAAGGGTGGTTACCCCCACGACCGAAGGCGCCACCCTTTCGACGGCCCGGACGATGGCGTTTTTCCTGGAGGCGTCAATTTCGGGACCCGCGGCGAAAGCCGGAGTCGCCACCCCCGGTGGATTTTCAGCGGCAAATGCCAGAAACAATGCCGCAAAGACGCTTTCAAGAACGATCCAAACCGGTCGCCGCACGTCCTATTCTTCCGGTTCTTCGTAAGAAACTTTTTTTAAAAAGAGGCCGTGGGGCGGGGCGTTGGGCCCGGCACACTGCCTGTCTCGGGCCTGCAGAATCGTGTCCATCGCGTCCGGCGTACGTCTGCCTCTTCCCACCTGAACCAGGGTGCCGACAATTCCACGCACCATAGACCGCAAAAAGCGGTCGGCCGAAATTTCCACGTGGACGGCGTCATCGATGCAGGCCAGAATGCACTCAAAGACGCGGCAGTTCCGGTTCTCCTTCTCGGAGGAAGCCACGCAGAACGACGTGAAGTCGTGATAACCCAACGTGCGGTTCGCCGCGGATCGCATCGCGTCGACATTCAGCCTGCTGCGCAGGTGCCACGCCTGTCCACGACCGATAGCCCGGCGCCGGTATGCGATGCGGTACAGGTATGTTCGACGCCTCGCGCTGCGCCGTGCATCAAACGCCGGTGGAACTTCGTCTACGTCGAGAACGACCACATCGGGCGGCAGTCTGCTATTGAGCGCGGCCAAGATTCGTTGCATTGGCAGCGGATTGATCGTGGAAAAATTGGCCACCTGCTCCAGCGCGTGAACGCCTGCATCCGTGCGCCCTGCGCCGATGGCGCGGACGGGATGTCCCATCAGCGTAGCCAGACACGTTTCAAGGGTTCCCTGGACCGTGCGCTGGTCGGGTTGAATCTGCCAGCCCTTGAAATCCGTACCGTCGTATTCCAGCCGGAGCCGAATATTCCGTTGCATTAACGCTGGATCGGCTTGAATTGTCGGGGACGCCTAGGGAGTATATTTTGCATTTGCCAAAAAGCAGGTCGGTGGCCGATGGGATTTCTACGAAATATAGCATCTACATCGGGGAATGTCAATTGATTGTTCCAGGAGGCGTTCTGCCCCGGGGACGGGGCACGGTGAACGTTTTGAGGCCCCTGTTGAACGGATCGTTCCATATGGCAGCGCGAAAACCGGAAGATCCGGCGTCATCTGAAGTGGCACGTGATTTGCCGCTGCGTGCAGGGATATGGGCGCGAAACGGAGGGAACGGTGATGCGACGTCCGGCATTGCTATCTGCGGCGTTTTTTGCTACCGGGGTGCTCGTGGCACATCGATGGGAGATACCGGTCTGGGCGTTATGGACCGGGGGCCTCGCACTCTGGATCGTGTTACTGGTACGCTGGAAAAGGAGTTCCGCGTGGCCGGGAGCCCTCTTGTTAGTATTGGGGGCAATGAGGTATGAAAGCGTTATGGAATGGTTGCCCGAAGACCATATCGCCCGGTTTGCCGGACGAAACGATCCGGTGGTGCTCGACGGGCGCGTCGCCGAGGAACCCGAATGGATGGAAGACGGATTGCGTCTTAGGCTGGCTGCGGAGCGGGTGACCTTCCGGGATACGGTGTTTTCGATTCGAGGAACGGTCCTCGTGCGGGTTCGAAAGTTCCGGCCGGACGTGGACTACGGAGACCGTCTGGTGGCGCGGATCCACCTTCGCCGGCCGCAGCCGGCCAGAAACCCGGGCGCGTTCGACTACCGAGCGTTTCTGGAACGAAAGGGAATCCACGTAATGGGTTCCGTGTCCAGGAGCGAACAGATCCTGGACACCCACAGGGGCAAGGGAGGGTGGCTGTGGACGTATGTGGTGTTGCCCGTGCGCAGGGGCGTCCGCCGGGGCGTGGCGTGCAACCTGTCCGGTGGAGCGGCAGGACTGCTGAACGGGATATTGCTGGGCGAGAAACGCGGGGTGCCCGACGACGTGCGTACCGCGTTCACCCGGGCCGGCGTCAACCACGTGCTGGCTGTTTCGGGCTTACACGTGGGTCTGATTGCCGCGGTGGTGTTTTTCGGCCTCGGCGCGTTCGGATGCGGCAGGAGAACCACAGCCTGGGCAACCGTTTGCGCCGTGCTGCTCTATGCGCTGGTTACAGGGTTGCCGCCGTCGGTGGTCAGAGCCTCCATGATGAGCGCGATTGCCATTTTGGGTCGCCTGGGAAACACACAGGGAGAGGGGCTGAATTCACTCGGCCTGGCGGGCTTTCTCATTCTGATATTCAGGCCTCAGGATCTGTTCGACGTGGGCTTTCAACTCTCATTCTCCGCCACCGGGGGTATCCTTCTATTCTATAGACCGATCCGGGCCTGGCTGCCCGCCGGCCGTGCGGGTGGCCTGGGCCAATGGGTATGGACGCCACTTGCGGTGTCGGTGGCCGCGCAGGTGGGCACGCTGCCCTTTGTTCTGATCTATTTTGGTTTACTCTCGGTCGTCTCGGTGCTCGCCAATCTCGTCGTGGTGCCCTTAATGGCGGCTGCCGTCGCGCTGGGGCTGCTTGGGGTGATCGTTTTTCACGTGTCGTCGCCGATCGCGGCGTTGTTGAATGGCGCGAATTGGATCGTCTTGAAGGGCGCCATTCAGGCCGCGACCTTGTTCGCCGAGCCAGCATGGGCAGCCGTCGAAGTACCAAGGCCCGGATGGACTGTTTTGGGATTGTATCTCTGTGCGGCGCTCCTGATCCTGCCCGGAGCGAGGTCCCACCGATGGGGCCGCCGGCTTGTGCTCGTGGCGTTGTCCCTGGCGAATCTCTGGGTGTGGTCGGGTATCTGGCTGTGTCCCGCGGGCTTGCGGATGCTGGTACTGGACGTGGGACAGGGTGACGGAATCTTTCTGAGGTTTCCGAATGGGAGGACCCTGCTGGTTGACAGCGGTTTGCGTGCAGTGAACATCGATATGGGGGAACGGGTACTGATCCCGTTTCTGAAGGCGGAGGGGATTGACCGTATCGACGCTGTGGTCGCTTCCCACCCGCACAGCGATCACATCGGCGGATTCGTGACGCTTTTGGAGAGGGTAGAGGTAGGTTGGTACCTGGACGCCGGACAACATTACGATTCCTGGACGGCCCGTCGGATCCGAACGCTGGTCCAGGAGAAGGGCATACGTTATGCCGCAGTGGAGGCGGGGGACCGGCTCGCGGGACTGGGTGAAGTTGACGCCCTGGTTCTGCACCCGACACCGGACTATGTCTCGCATAATGGCCGGGCCCCGCATGGCCTCAACAACGGTTCCGTGGTAATCAGTTTGACGTACAGAGGTTTCGCCGTCTTGCTGACGGGCGACATCGAACATGAGACCGATTCGGATCTCCTGCGGTGGGGGGACCGGCTTCACGCCCAGGTGCTGAAGGCGGCGCACCACGGATCCCGCACCTCGTCCACCGCCCCCTTTCTGAGCGCCGTGCGTCCCGAACTTGTCGCGGTCTCGTGCGGGATCAGAAATAAATTCCGCCATCCGTCCCGTGAGGTGATCCAGCGTTACGAGGCAATGGGAATTCCAATTTACCGGACCGATCTGATGGGCGCCATAGAGATTCACATCGATGAGCAGGGTATTGACGCGCGCGGATGGCTTGAGGAGCCGTGAAGGCTCGACCGGGACAAGCACCGGCGTTCGGTCACCGGGAGGGCTGCGGGGAAGGGCGTGAACGCGAGACGTGCTATACCCCCTAATGGTGTATAGTACGCGCGAAACTCGCTGTCTGGCGGGCCGGGCGGCGGCGAGAGCGGCCCAATTGACCCAGGAGAGTACATTCGGGCCAAATTAAAATGGGCGGATGGACGCACAGGAGCAACGTGTCGGCACAGAGCCACGATGCGAAAGAAGAAAAGCAGCAGTTCTATCTAATTGGTGCAGCCGGCAGTATTATCTCCCCCAATAAGACTGCCGCCAACCAAAGAGCCGGTGCTTTCAACTTCCCCCGGGATGGATCAAGTGCCGTAGCGTATTCCAGTTACGACCATACCGCCCATTAAACCGCTTACTGTCTGCAAAACGAGGCACCACCGACGCCCAATTTCCATGCTCACGAATAGGTATTTTATGGGCCTCGGCCCGACATCAAAAGAACCGCGGCAAACCCCCGGTTCCGTCTCGAAACTGCGCTCTTTCTCCGCGGGACACCCACAAAGAGACGCACGGATCCGATGATGCAACTTACGCCAAGACAATATCTTACGAGAAAGCGGTCTCTTTGTAAGAACATTTCGAAATATATACTCCGATTGCGGTGTCGTCAAGGGATTATTTGAGCAAAAGGAGATACAATTCTCGTGACTGGCGCATAAGATATTGGTACACAAATGGCTGGACGTGATAATTTTTTTCTGTGTTGCGGGCGGCGTTCAGGGCGCCATTTTCTCTCACAAATATCCTCAGATTTGATCAAATTTCGGAACGCCCCACGTAAACAGCAAGTTAGTGAAAGCCTGTCGTTGAGAGACATAATGTCCAAAAAAAATGGGCAAACGGTGGCCCATTTTTTGCTCAAATTGACGCCTGGAGTACATACGGTTCGGGTTCTCCGCGGCAAGCGTGTGTCACTCGTCCCATACCCCCATCCGACCGAATTTGTCGACCCTTTCGCGGACAAGAATATCGGGGCGCGTGCGCAGGAGATTCTGAAGTTCGTCCAGTAAAATACGCTTCAGGTTTTGACCTGCCGTTACAGGATCTCTGTGAGCGCCGCCAAAGGGCTCAGGTACTATTCTATCGACAATCCCGAAGGGGACCAGGTCCGGCGCGGTAATCTTCAGCGCTTCGGCGGCTTCTTCTCTCTTGTCCCGATTCCGCCAGAGAATCAGAGAACAGGATTGGGGGTTGATCACAGAGTACCATGCGTTTTCCAGCATCAGGATTCGGTCGCCGACGCCGATGCCAAGTGCGCCGCCGCTTGCGCCCTCGCCGATAATGACCACAATGATGGGAACCGGAAGCCGGAAAATCTCTAAGAGATTCCTGGCGATGGCTTCCGAAACGCTCCGTTCCTCCGATCCGATGCCCGGGTAAGCCCCGGGCGTATCGATCAGACAGAGGACGGGACGTTTGAACTTTGCGGCGAGTTTCATGACGCGAAGGGCCTTTCTGTATCCTTCCGGGTGGGCCATGCCAAAGTTTCGATGAATATTCTCCCTCGTATTGCGTCCTTTCTGCGTACCCAGGACCAGGATGGGCTGTCCGTCGAGCCGGGCGAAGCCGCTCACAACTGCCGGATCGTCTCCATAGGTCCGATCTCCGTGGAGTTCCATAAAGTCGGTGAGCATCAATCGAATGTAATCCAATGTGTGCGGACGCTGGGGGTGCCCCGCCACCTGGTAAATTTGCCACCGGCTCATATCCGAGTAGATTTCCTTTTCCACCTTTTGAAGCCGTTTTTCCAGGGTGGACAGTTCGGCGGACATGTCGATGTTTTCGGTTTCGGCGCGGGTCTTGAGGTCCTCGATTTTCTTATCCAGTGCCGCAATGGGACGCTCGAAATCCAGGTATGTTTTCTTCTTGTCCTTCATCGTCAGGTGTCCTTTCCGATGGGATCCGGGCCTTTAAATTTGCCTGATGGCGGCCTCGATTCGGTCCATGGCCTCGTGAATCCTTGGTAAAGACGCGGCATATGAGAATCGCAGGTGGTCGCCGGAACCGAAGCCGCTGCCGGGTACGCAGCCCGTCTCGGCCTCTTCCAGCAGGTAATTGGCGAGGTCGACGTCGTTCCTGATACGTTGGTCGTACAGAGCGGACACGTTTGGAAAGGCGTAAAAAGCGCCCTGGGGAAGCCGACACGAGACGCCCGGCATGCGGTTCAGGCGGCTGACGATCAGATTGCGGCGTTCCTGGAATGCGGTTCGCATGGTTTCCACGCTTTCCTGGGTTCCATTAAGCGCTTCGATGGCCGCATACTGGGAAATTGTGCACGTGTTCGTGGTTTCCTGACTCTGTACCTTGGCGATCAGTTTCATCAGATCGGGAGGACCGGCGCCATAGCCCACTCGCCAGCCCGTCATCGCATAGGCCTTGGAGAAGCCGTTGACAAGCAGTGTTCTGCATTTGACTTCAGGATGCAGAGCGGCAATGGAAACGTGCTTGGTGCCGTCATAGACGATTTTTTCATAAATTTCGTCCGAGATAACGTAGATGCCGGCCGCTGCGACGACGTCTGCCAGGGCGCTCAGCTCATCGGGCGAGTAGACTTCACCGGTTGGATTACACGGGCTGTTCAGAAGTACGAGCTTGGTACGCGGCGTAATGGCATCCGCAAGCTTTCGGGGGCTGAGCCGGAAACCCGTCTCCTCCGTTGTTTTCAGAATGACCGGCCGCCCGCCCATCAGTCTGACCTGGTCAGCGTAGCTAACCCAGAACGGAGAGGGAATTATGGCCTCGTCGCCGGGGTTGATCAGCGCGACGACCGCGTCGAAGATTACCTGCTTGGCGCCACAGGTAACGACGATCTGCGATGGGTCGTAGCCCAGGTTGTTTTCTCGATCCAGTTTTTTTGCGATTGCCTGTTTGAGTTCGGGCAGGCCCGATGCGGGCGCGGTGTATTTGGTGTTCCCGGTAACGATGGCGTGGATACCGGCGTCCTTGATGTTTTGCGGGGTGTCAAAATCGGGTTCTCCCGCAACCATGGAAATGAGATCCACACCCCGGCGTTTCAACTCACCCATTCTGGCAAAGGTGGCTACGGTAAGCGATTCGTCGACGTTGAGCACGCGATCGGAAAATGACGAGACGGAATTGTCCATGGTTCGGGTTGAGATCGACACGTGGGCGATTCGGGAAACGTCAGGCCGCGGCTGCGGGGACCACCCTGCGTTTCCGTTCCAACAATCTTGCACGGCATCCGGTCAGGTGGTGTATTCGGCGTTGATCCTGACGTAGTCGTATGTCAGGTCGCATGTGTAAATTGTGGCGCTTTCGGCTCCCTGGCCGAGCTTGATTTCGATATCCACATCCGTCGCCGACAATGCCCGTATTGCTTCCTCGGAATCGAAAGGCAGGCCGCCTCCGTCGCCGTAGATGGGAATGCCGGCCATCGAAACGGAGATCTTGCCGGGTTCGACCGGCACGCCCGCATACCCGATTGCACAGAGGATACGGCCCCAGTTCGGGTCTCTGCCGAAGACTGCGGTCTTGACGAGGTTCGAATTGCCCACGGACAGGCCGATGGTTCGCGCATCTCGAGAGGACGCGGCTCCCGCGACCCGGATGGTGATGAGCTTGGTTGCGCCTTCCCCGTCGCGGGCGATCTGCCTGGCCAGGCTGCCGCAGACGGCGTTCAGTCCCGTTTGAAAGGAATCCACGTCGCTGGCAGACAGTGGACGTTCGCAAGCGGCGCCGTTGGCCAGCAGGAGCACCGTGTCGTTCGTACTTGTGTCGCCGTCCACCGTAATGCAGTTGAAAGACCGGCCTGCGGCGGCGCGGAGACATGTTTCAAGCCGCCCTGGATCCATTGCGGCGTCCGTCACGACAAACCCGAGCATAGTGGCCATGTCGGGGGCGATCATACCGGCCCCCTTCGCGATGCCGCAGATGGTGACTGTGCGCCCGTCCAGCCGCATTTGCGTAGACGCCGGCTTCGGCGCCGTATCGGTGGTCATGATTGCGGCGGCGGCGTCCGCCCAGCCATCGTCGCGAAGGTCGCGGACTGCCGCCGGAATGCCCGCGCGGATTTTATCTATGGGAAGTGGCACACCGATCACACCCGTCGAGTTGACAAGCACGTCTTCCGGCGCGATGTCGAGTTCACCCGCCACCTCGCGCGCCGTCTGCCGGGCATCGGCCAACCCCCGTTCCCCCGTGCAGGCATTTGCGTTCTTGCTGTTGATGATAATGGCCTGGGCGGTATGGTCCGCCAGGTGTTCCCGGTTGACCTGGATCGGGGCCGCCTGTACCTGGTTGGTTGTAAACACACCCGCAGCCGCCGCCGGTCTGCTGGACGCGATGAGGGCCAGATCCTTGTCCTCCGGCTTGAGGCCACAGGCGACGCCCGACGCGCGGAACCCTTCGGGGCGGATACAACTGCCTTCGGTGATTTTCAAAGCCGATCCCCTCAAAAGAATGCCCGTTTGATGTTTCTGACGGCCTGGCGGATACGGTGCTCGTTTTCGACGAGAGAAATGCGCACGTAACCCTCACCCATGCCGCCGAAGCCGATTCCGGGAGAAACGGCGACTTCCGCCTCCTCCATCATCTTGAGGGCAAACCGCATCGAGCCCAGATTACGGTATTTCTCGGGAATCGGCGTCCAGATAAACATCGATGCTTTGGGTTTGAAAACGGGCCAGCCGATTCGGTTAAGTCCCTCGACCAGCACATCGCGCCTGGATCGATAGATCTCAGCGGCCTTAACGACGCAGTCCTGAGGACCGTCCAGGGCGGCGATGGCGGCGACCTGGATGGGCATGAAAATACCGTAGTCGTAGTAATGTTTGATGGTTTTCAGCGCTTCGATGACTTCCGGATTGCCCAGGCAGAAGCCGACCCGCCAGCCGGCCATGTTGTAGGATTTGGACATCGTGTAGAATTCCACGCCCACTTCCTTGGCGCCTTTCACCTGAAGCAGGCTGGGCGCCTCGTAGCCATCGAAGACGATGTCAGAGTACGCCATGTCGTGGATGACGACAATTTCCTGCCGCCTGGCGAAGTCGACGATTTCTTCAAAAAAAGCAGGGTCCACCGTGGCGGTGGTGGGGTTGTTCGGGAAGTTGAAGATCATCATTTTCGGTTTTGGCCAGAGTTCTCTCGCCACCATCTGGATTTCAGGAATGAACTCCTTTTCCGGTCGGAGAGGCAGACTCAGAACATTGCCGTTTGCAATCGCGACGCCGTAAAGATGCAGAGGGTACGCCGGGTTGGGCACGATGGCGAGATCGCCTGGATCCAGTAAGGCCAGGCATATGTGGGCGAGTCCCTCTTTGGAACCAATAGTGACAAGGGCTTCCGAGTCGGGGTCCAGGTCGACGCCGAAGCGCCGCCTGTAATGCCGGCAGATGGCGGCGCGCAACGCGGCGATGCCCTGTGAAGGGGCGTAGCGGTGGGTCTTCGGATCACCGGCTACTTCGATGAGCTTGTCTACAATATGTGCGGGGGTGGGCTGGTCCGGGTTTCCCATACCCAGATCGATGATATCCAAACCCTGCCGGCGCAGGCGCATCTTGTGCGCGTTGACTTCGGCAAACACATACGGCGGAAGGCGCTCGATTCTGCGGGACGTGATTTTCATTTTCTCAACCTGAAAGTAAACCCGACCTATTTCGCCCCGGTTGGCGGGAAGCTTATGCCGTTGCTTCCTGTCCGATCGGTTCGCTGTTCGTAAGGAAGCCCTCCCTGAGCAGCTTGTAGCTGAGGCTGTCGACCAAAGCGATCCAACTGGCTTCAATGATGTTTTCAGACACACCGATTGTATTCCAGACCCTGTGGCTGTCGGAGGACTCGATGAGAACGCGCACCCTTGCGGCCGTGCCGTCCTTGCCGGATAGCACACGCACCTTGTAGTCTTCGAGGTGGACTTCCCTGAGGATGGGATACACCGACTCCAACCCCTTTCGCAGCGCCGCGTCCAGTGCGTTCACCGGCCCGTCTCCCTCGGCCACTGTGTGATAGATCTGGCCATCCACCTCAACTTTGACGATCGCTTCGACGTCGGTCCCTTCCGCCGACTTCCGGTTGATTGTGCGGAATCCGATCAACCGGAATGGGTCGGAAACGGCGCCAAGCGCCTTGCGAGCAAGGATTTCGAAGGATGCTTCCGCGGCTTCAAATACGTATCCCTCGTGTTCGAGTTGCTTGATCTGTCGAAGAAGGCGCTGAAGCGCCGGGTGTTTCTTGTCGAGTCCGGGAACGAGATGGTTCAGCTTGGCTGCGATGGTGGCGCTTCCGGACTGCTCGGACAACAGAAAGCGCCGTTCGTTGCCCACCTGTTCGGGCTCGCAGTGTTCGTACGTAGCGGGTTGCTTGACCATGGCGTCGATGTGAACCCCGCCCTTGTGCGCAAACGCGCTTTCTCCCACATAAGGCTGGCGGTGATCGTGATAGACGTTTGCGATTTCGCTCAGGAAGCGGGAGAAATCCTTTAGCCCCGTGAGTTTTTCCGGACCGATACTGGATTTGTTGAGTTTCAGTTCGAGGCTCGGAATGATGGAGCACAGATTGGCATTGCCGCAGCGCTCCCCGTACCCGTTGAACGTTCCCTGGACCTGGGCGGCGCCCATTTCGACGGCCACAAGCGCGTTGGCGACTCCCACGCCGGCGTCGTTGTGGGTGTGGATCCCGAAGGGCAGTTTGATCTTCCGCTTTACGTCTTCGATGATTTCTGGCAGTTCGGAGGGCAGGGTGCCGCCGTTGGTGTCACAGAGTACCAGAATGCCGGCGCCGCCTTCCTGTGCGGCCAGCAGGGTGGCAATGGCGTATTGGGGATCGGCCTTGTAACCGTCGAAGAAGTGCTCCGCGTCGTATACGACCTCCCGTCCGTTCGATCCGATAAACGCAACCGAGTCCCGGATGAGTCTCAGGTTCTCGTCGAGAGTGGTGCGCAGGACGTGGGTAACGTGCAGTTCCCAGGACTTTCCAAAGAGGGTGACCACGTCGGTGCCCGCCTGGAGCAGCGTGTTGAGGATGGCGTCATCCTCCGGATGGTTGTTTGCCCGACGGGTGCTGCCGAAGGCGGCAAGCTTTGCGTTTTCCAGGGTGTGTTCTCTGATGCGTTTGAAAAATTCCATATCTTTCGGGTTGGTGGGATTGGGCCACCCACCCTCGATGTAGTGGACGCCGAGGGCGTCCAGGCGCTGCGCGATCATGAGCTTGTCATCCAGCGAGAATGCAATCCCTTCGGCCTGCGCGCCGTCCCGAAGGGTGGAATCGTATATCTGTACACGGTTGGACATTAAAGGCTCCTTTTGCATTGGATCGGAGATTCAGGAATATGGAACAGACGCGCCCAAACAGCTCGACGGTCCCGTCCACGCGTTCAACAATCGCCGTTCCAATGCGACCCGGGCGGTGGTGGCCGCCCGGGTGATTCCACTTCCGTTCCGCTGGATTCACGTGCGTCAACCGGAGGTTTCCCCCGCTATGTGCGAGCGACTTCGTCGGCCATGAGGTCGCCTACCTCGGAGGTGCTGTAACCCATTTCTCCGGCGCCCATACCTTTGAGTCTGGTGCCAACGACCTCTATGATGGCGTCTTCCAGGATCCTGGCGCCTTCGGTCTCGCCCAGTACGTCGAGCATCATTTGCGCTGCGGCGATGCCGGCAACGGGATTGATGACCCCCATGCCGGTATATTTCGGAGCCGAGCCGCCAATGGGTTCGAACATGGAAACACCCTCGGGATTGATGTTGCCACCCGCCGCAACACCCATGCCGCCCTGAATCATGGCGCCCAGGTCGGTGATGATGTCGCCGAACATGTTGTCAGTAACAATAACGTCGAACCATTCCGGGTTTTTTACCATCCACATCGTGATGGCGTCCACGTGGGCATAGTCCCGCTTGACATCGGCGTACTCGGCGTCTCCGAGCTCGTTGAACGCGCGTTCCCACAGGTCGAAGGCATAGGTGAGTACGTTGGTCTTGCCGCAGAGGGTGAGAGTGTTCTCGCGCTTGCGCCTGCGTGTGTATTCGAAAGCATACTTCAGGCAGCGCTCCACTCCCTTTCGGGTATTGATGGATTCCTGGACGGCGACTTCGTCCGGGGTGCCTTTCTTCAGGAATCCGCCCGCGCCGGAATAGAGGCCTTCGGTATTTTCGCGTACGACAACGAAGTCGACGTCCGCGGGGCCCTTGTCTTTGAGCGGGCATTCCACGTTGGGGTAGAGCTTGACCGGGCGCAGGTTGATGTACTGGTCCAGTTCAAAGCGGGTTCGCAGGAGAATGCCCTTCTCCAGGATCCCGGGCTTGACGTCGGGATGGCCGATGGCTCCCAGATAAATGGCGTCGAATCCCTTAAGTTCTTCAAGGGCCGAGTCCGGCAGGGTTTCGTTGGTTCTCAGGTACCGTTCGCCGCCGAAGTCGAAGGTAACGGTTTCATAGTCGAATCCGCATGCCCGGGCGACGGCGTTTACACATTTCAGGCCTTCCGCGACAACTTCCGGACCCGTGCCGTCGCCGGGGATGACTGCGATCTTGTAGGACAAAGTGCTCCTCCAATGGGTTAGAATCCTGAGATATAGGGGAGATTTCGCGCAACGGCGCGAACGGTCTCACGACCCTCCAGAAGCATCCCGGTGGCGTCCCACGTCCCCTCCAGGAGCTGAATGCGGTCGCCGTCCGGGATTTGAACGTCGACCGTCAGATCGCCGCACGCAAGGGTCTTTTCTTTCAGGCCGACCGTGACCTTCCGTGCCGGATCGGATTCGATGGCGTCCATCAACGCCTGAATACATCCGGCCGCCGCCGTGACGCAGGGCAAACCCATTGCCGTGCAATTGCCCTGGAATATATCCGCAAACGATTCTCCGACGATAGCACTGATACCCCAGCGCATGATGGCCTGAGGCGCGTGTTCCCGGGAGGATCCGCATCCGAAATTGGCATTGACCACCAGGATCGACGCCCCGCGGTAGCGTTCGTCGTCGAAAGGGTGGTCTGTGGATTTCCGGTCGTCTTCGAAGGCGAATTCCCCGAGGCCCTCGAAGGTGATGTTGCGCAGGTGTCTCGCGGGAATGATCCGGTCGGTATCGATGTCGTTGCCCCGGAGGGGAATGCCTCGACCGGCAGCGCGGGTGACTGAGGATGATGCACCGTTCATCGGGGGGTCCTTTCACGCCAATATGGTACGGACATCCGTCACTTCACCGGAAACGGCCGCGGCGGCGACCATCGCTGGACTCATCAGCAGCGTGCGCCCGGTGGGGCTGCCCTGACGGCCTTTGAAATTCCGGTTGCTGGAGGAGGCGCAGATCTGGCGGTGCTGGAGCTTGTCCGGGTTCATGGCCAGACACATGGAGCAACCCGCATCCCTCCATTCAAACCCTGCTTCCCGGAAGATCTCATGCAGGCCTTCGGCTTCTGCGTTCCTGCGCACGGCGGCCGATCCAGGTACCACAAGGGCCTTGACATTCCCGGACACTCTGTTCCCCTTCACGACGCCGGCGGCTTCTCGAAGATCGGAAATCCGGCCGTTTGTACAGGAACCGATGAACGCGACGTCGATAGGCGTGCCCGCAATCGGGCTTCCGGCGTTAAAATCCATATACTCGTAAGCTTCTGAGGCGACATCCCGTTCGTCTTCACGAAGGTCCTGAAGGGCGGGAATTTTTTCGGACACATAGACGCCCTGGCCGGGCGTGATGCCCCACGTAACGGTGGGTTCGAGCACCGACCCGTCCAACTCGAAAATATCGTCGTAGTGGGCGTCGGCATCCGAGGCCATGGACTTCCACCAGTCCACCGCCCGGTCGAACTCGCCATTGGCGGGCGAATATGCCCGGCCTCTGAGATAGTCGAATGTGGTTTGGTCCGGGTTGGCGTATCCCGCTCTCGCCCCGCCTTCGATGGACATATTGCAGATGGACATGCGTTCTTCCATGCTCAACCCGTCGATTACCGGTCCGGCGTATTCATAAGCGTAACCGACGCCGCCCTTGCCGCCGAGGCGGCGGATGATGTTGAGTATCACATCTTTGGCGTAAACGCCTTTCGAGAGGCTGCCGGTCACTTCGATGCGCCGGACCTTGAGCGGGTGCATCGTGAGGCACTGCGAGGCGAGAACGTCGCGTACCTGAGAGGTCCCGATGCCAAAGGCGATGGCGCCGAACGCCCCGTGCGTCGACGTGTGGCTGTCGCCGCAGGCGATGGTCATGCCAGGCTGCGTGAGCCCGAGTTCCGGACCGATGATATGTACGATGCCCTGACGATCGTCGTGGAGGTTGAAGAGCGGTATTTCGAACTCCCGCGTGTTTTCCTCAATCGCTCCGAGCATCTCTTCCGCCATGGAATCCATGAGCGGACGGGTACGGATATCGGTGGGAACAATATGGTCCACCGTGGCATAGGTGCGCTCGGGGTACGCGACTTTGAGGCCGCGTTCACGCATCATCTGAAACGCCTGTGGGCTGGTTACTTCGTGAATCAGGTGCAGGCCAATAAAGAGTTGGGTCTGTCCCGATGGAAGCTCGCGAACGGCGTGCGCATCCCACACCTTGTTAAACAGATTCTTGCCCATGGGTGGTGTCAACCTCCGAAAAATGCGGTTCGGAAACGGTATTCGGCGTTGCGTGGCCCGGAGCCCCGGGCCTATACCGCTTCTGTTCGATGCCGCCGGACGCCCGCGCGTACGGCCAGATGGTTCAGGGCATCGATGTAAGCTTTTGCGCTGGCCTGGATGATGTCCGTCGATGCGCCCCTTCCCCTGGCGCTCTCTTCTTGACGGGTGACCTTAACGGTCACTTCCCCCATCGCCTCGGCGCCGTGGGTGACGGAACGGATGTGGTATTCGTCGACCTGGACGTCAGTCGACGTGGCCTGCGCGATGGCTTTGTAGGTGGCATCGACCGGACCGTCGCCCCAGGCGGATTCCTGGATTTCCTCTTCGCCCTCGATGCAAATCCGCACGGTGGCGGAGGGGATGGTGCCGGTGCCGCTGGTGGTGTGCATGTACAGGAGTTGGTATTTCTCGGGAATATCCCGGATCTCGTCATCCACAATGGCCATCAGGTCTTCGTCGTACACCTCTTTTTTCTTGTCGGCCACTTTCAGGAATCGCTCGTACGCCTTGTTCAGGTCGTTCTGTTCAAGGTTGTATCCCAATTCTTCCAGGCGGTGCCGGAGGGCGTGCCGCCCCGATCTTGCGGTGAGCACGATGCTCGTGGCTTCGAGGCCCACGTCTTTCGGGTCGATGATTTCAAAGTTCGCCCGGTTTTTCAGGACTCCGTCCTGGTGTATGCCGGAACTGTGCGCAAAGGCGTTTGCGCCCACAATGGCCTTGTTGGGGGCGACGGGTATACCCATCAGCCGGCTCACAAGCCGACTCGTGGGACAGATTTCCTTTGAGTCTATATTCGTATATAGCCGGTAATAATCACCCCGGGTGCGGATTGCCATCACAATTTCCTCGAGCGAAGCGTTGCCGGCGCGTTCGCCCAGGCCGTTAACGGTACATTCCGCCTGCCGTGCTCCGTTCAGGATGGCTGTGAGGCTGTTGATGACCGCCATGCCCAGGTCGTCGTGACAATGTACGCTGATCACAGCCTGGGCTATATTGGGAACATTCTCACGGATATCGCGGATGAGGCCGCCGAACTGTTCCGGCACCGCATAACCCACGGTATCGGGAATGTTTACCGTAGAGGCGCCGGCTTCAATAGTGGCCTCTATAACCGCATAGAGGTAACCCGGTTCGGTACGGGCGGCGTCCATGGGCGAGAATTCCACGTCGTCGACATACGCCCTGGCCCTTTTAACGGCGTTCACGGCCATGCCGAGCACTTCGTCGGCGGATTTTCCGACCATGGTGATATGGTTCGGTGAGGTGCCGATGAAGGTGTGGATTCTGGGTCTGGCCGCACCCCTGAGCGCTTCGCCGGCCCGGTCGATATCCTTCATCACGGCCCTGGAGAGGCCGCACACGGTCGGACCCTCGACTTCCTGTCCGATTCGCCGTACCGCTTCAAAGTCCTCATCCGAGGAGATCGGGAAACCTGCTTCAATGACGTCTACGTTCAGCCTGCCGAGTTGCTGGGCGATTTCGATTTTCTCGCGTACCGAAAGTTTCGCGCCGGGTGTCTGTTCGGCGTCGCGCAATGTGGTGTCGAAGATGACGACACGGTCTCGATTATTCATAGGGTGCTATCTCCTCCTTCGTCCGGAGCAGGCAACTGGTGGCCGCAGGAACCCTCCGACCTTGCGGCTTCGCAGCGAGCGCCATGTGGCGCCCGAGTACGTCCGATTCGGGATGAGAGCGGAATCCGTCACGCCGTACATTCTGTTGATCGTTCTCCGGCTGGCGGGGCGCTATGCTGATTTCCATCCTCTGCGTTTTTCTTCTGGGAGTCGCGGAGAAGCGCGACCGTGCCAGTCCTGGCGATTTCGTTGATCCCGTAGTCCCGCAGCATGTTGATTATGGCTGCGATTTTGTCCTCTTTTCCGGTGACTTCGATGGTCATTGAGCTGATACTGACATCCACCACGCCTGCCCGGAATATCTCCGCGATCTGGATGATTTCGGATCGTGTATCGGTTTGGGATTTCACGTTTATGAGCGCCAGTTCGCGTTCTACGAATTCACCCTGTGTGATGTCAATGACCCGGATGACGTCCACGAGTCGGTTGAGTTGCTTGACGACTTGCTCCAGCACTCGGTCGTCGCCCCTCACGACAATGGTCATGCGGGAAACGGTGGCGTCTTCGGTTTCACCCACCGAGAGGCTGTCGATGTTGAACCCTCGGCTGGAGAAAAGGCCGGAGATGCGGCATAGAACACCGAAGTGGTTTTCGACCAGCGCGGAAATCGTGTGTCTTATTGGCATTGTTCGTTCCTCTTGGCAAAGATATGACAGGGCAAGGACCTCGCGATTGCCCGAGAGGCTCGTTCCGGGATCGGCGTTCTTTGATTTTTCAGGGGATTCGACGTGGAAGAGAGCCTCTTTTGTGCGTTCAATTGTCCAGAAGGATGGCGGACAATAAGAGGCTTGAGGATGCGGGGAGGATAAGAAATTCCGCACGTGCGACGGTGGCCGCAATGGAAGGGTGCAGGACCGGAAAGGGGCTGGCACCGGAGGACGCCGGCGTGTAGGTTAAAGCATAAGGATTCATCGTAGCACTCTCCGATAAGGATCCGACCATCCTGTATCTTAAAACACAAAAAGTACAGGATTTTTAATAGCGTGTCAAGGAAAATTAAGCGCTGTCACCAAATCGTCGTCGCGCTAGCTGTTCAGCGGGTTACGGTGAGCAGGGCCTCCCCGCGTGCAGCGCAGGGGAGGCGCGCAAGTGCGTTTTTTTCTGAGAAGGGGCTTGACACGCTTCGGCTTTTTTTATTTATTTTTTTGGTCGAATTCAGATGCGCTTAGTGTTTTCCGGGCACCATGGGTTGAAGGAGGAACGTGAATGATCCGGGTGGAAAATCTTGTCAAGAATTACGGTGACGTCCGGGCCGTTCGGGATATCAGTTTCCAGGTTAACGATGGAGAGATTCTGGGATTTCTGGGCGAGAACGGGGCCGGGAAGTCAACCACGCTGAAGGTAATGACGGGGTATCTGTCGGCAACCGCCGGCAATGTGTTTGTGGACGACATGAATATTGTGGAAGATTCCCTGGAGATACGCAAGCGGGTCGGGTACCTGCCCGAATTGAACCCGCTTTACGGTGAAATGATCGTTTACGACCTGCTCGAGTTCATTGCGACGATTCGACGCATGGAGGGCCGGGCGTTCCGTCAGGCGCTGGAGCGGGTTGTCGAGCAGTGCGGGCTTGCCGGCGTGGTTCACAGGGCGGTGCAGGAGTGTTCCAAGGGGTATAAACAGCGGATCGGTCTTGCAACGGCCATACTTCACGATCCGGATATTCTGATTCTGGACGAACCGGTGACGGGGCTGGACCCCAACCAGATTGTGGAAATCCGCGAGTTGATCCGGTCTCTTGGGCGTGAGAAGACACTGATCATGTCAAGCCACATCCTGCAGGAAATCGAAGCGACGGTGGACCGCGTCATCATCATTCACCATGGAGAAATCGTCGCGGACGGCCTGCGGGAGGAACTGATGTCCAGCTTCAGGGGACAGACACAGTTAACGCTGGAGGTCAGAAAGGCCGAAGACGAGAGCGTGCAGGGGCTGCCTGAACAACTGCATGGGGTCGCGCTAACTGGCACCGCCGAAAACAACGGATCTCGAACGCTCTTTCTGGAATACGACCGCGACACGGATCCCCGGGAGCGGATCTTTCACTATGCCAAAGACCATGGATGGGTGATTCTTGAAATGAGCCAGGTTCGAGTTCAGCTGGAGGACGTTTTCAGGAATCTCACCGGTGAGGGGGCGTCCAATGCGTAATGCGAAGGCGATCTATCTGAAAGAACTGCGTTCCTACTTCAACAGCCCCATGGCCTACATTTTTCTGGTGATATTCGCGGTTTTGAGCGGGTACTTTTTCACGAGTACATTCTTCCTTATCGGACAGTCCGATATGCGTGCCCTCTTTAACATCGTACCGTTGGTCTACCTGTTTTTCGTACCGGCTATTTCCATGGGACTGATCGCGAAGGAGAAGAACCTGGGAACCATGGAAGTGTTGGCTACCATGCCCATCCAGGACGTTGAATTCGTCACGGGAAAATACGTGGCGGCGGTGAGCCTGATCGTGGTGGGGCTGCTGTTTACGCTGGTGCATTTTCTCACGCTCCTGGCCGTGGGGACGCACGTGGATGTCGGTGCGGTGATTACGGGATACGTGGGTCTTGTCCTCGTGGGCGCGTTTTACGCGGCCGTGGGCACGTTTGCAAGCAGCCTGACAGAGAACCAGGTGGTTTCATTGATTATTGCGATCGCAATTATCATGGTGTTTTTCCTGCTGGACAAGCTGCTGCTTTTCATACCGGCGGGGCTGGCGACTATTGCGCAATATATGAGTGTGGACTATCACTTGTCGAATATTGCGCGGGGCGTCGTGGATTCCAGGAATCTTATCTATTTCGCGGGAATGATCTGGTTGTTTCTGGCGCTCACCCTGCGGGTTCTGGAGATGAGAAAGTGGAGGTAGTCAATGTTTGCGGTTCACAATAGACGGTCGTTCACCATCTATCTGCTATTGGCGGTCGTCATCGTCGCGGCCCTGAACTTCGTGTCGAGAGACCTGTTTTTTCGGTTGGATCTGACTGCGAACGGGATTTATTCACTTTCCGAGTCCAGCAAACGGGTGGTGGACGAGGTAGAAGATTTATTGACGATGAAGGTCTACTTTACGGACAATTTGCCGGGTCAGTACGGCAACAACCGGCGCTACCTGCAGGATATTCTTGAAGAATACGAAGCGTTTGGCGGGGGTCGCGTGCGGTTCGAGTTTTTTCGGCCCGAAGACGATCAGACACTGGCGGACGAAGCGCGGAAATACGGAATTCAGCCGGTGCAGCTCCAGGTGGTGGAAAACGACAAGCTGGAAGTGAAACGGGTCTACATGGGAATCGTGTTTCTGTATGGGGACGGTCGCGAGGCGATACCGGTAATTGAGAGTACAACCGGCCTCGAGTACGAAATCACCACACAGATCAAGAAGCTTCTGGACACGGATAAGCAGGCGGTCGCATTTGCGATCATCGGCGCTCAGCCGCCCCGGGTTCGGAATATTTCCGCCGTGCTCCAGCAGTCGTACCTCGTTCGAAACATCAGGCTGGCCTCCCCGGTGCCGGACGACATCGGCCTGTTGTTGATCAGCGGGGTGACGGATTCGTTGAGCGAGGATGAACTCAAGAACCTCGAGGCGTTCGCGAATCGGGGAGGCAATCTGTTTGTCGGACAGGGGCGGGTCGCCGGTGACCTGAACGGTCAACGCGGAACGGCGATACAGTCGAATCTATTTGACTTTCTGGAAGCATTGGGCCTGCAATTGAAGGAAAATCTGGTGCTGGATCAGCGATGCAGCGCGATCACGATAAGCCAGCGCCACGGATTTCTTCAAATGAGTTCACAGCTACAATATCCGTTTTTCCCTGTGATACACCGCTTCGGCAAGCACCTGACGGTGGGCGGACTCGAGCAGGTGCGCCTGCTTTTCAGCAGCGAGATTGCGCTGGCCGATTCGGCCGCGGGCGCCGCGCAGACAACGCCGTTGATGTATACGTCTGACCGATCCGGTGTGATGACCGGATTCTTCAATCTACAGCCTATGGAGAATCCGTTCTTCAACACATTGAATCAATCGGGGAAGGTTGTAGGAGCGCTGGCGCGGCGGGATGGCGCGCAGGGAATGAGCCAGGTGGTTCTGGTGGGCGATTCCGGGTTGTTCGACGACGAATCCGGGGGTACTTTTCAGGAGAATTTCGTGTTTATTGCCAATGTCGTCGATTTCCTGATGGGCGATAGCGATCTGGTGGCACTCCGCTCGCGGGAGATTACAACACGGCCTCTGATGGAACTCGACGACGCGGAGAAGGCGCGTTGGAAATGGTTGAATGTATTGCTGCCGCCGGTTCTCATCGTCGCGTACGGTCTGCTTCGATGGCGGCGGGAAGCCGGGCGTGCAAGGATGTTGGAGGAGCAATATGGCTAAACAGGCGAGGGTATGGCTGATTGTGATTCTGGCGCTTGCCGCCGGCGTCGCTTACGTTCAGTTTTCCAAGAGCAGGTATACGGCTGCGGGTACGCCGATTTTTGAAGGAAGCCGGGACGACGTTCAGCAGTTCATGATCGAACGCGGTGCAGAACGCGTAGAACTGCGCCTCGACGGCGACGTGTGGCGGCTCGTGGGCCACGATTCACTGGAGGTCCGGGAGGCGCCGATTGACAATTTGCTCGACAGGGTATTGAAGGTCGAGCGCACAACCCTGATGACCAGAAGCGTGGACCGGTGGGACGTGTATTCGGTAGACGATTCAAGCGGCATTCAGTTGACCGTCAGGAACGCGGGCGGCGCGGAACTGGCCGGTTTTGTGTTTGGACAGTCCAGGCGGGATTGGAGCAAGAATTACGTGCGCCTGGCGTCCGAAGACGCGGTATATCTGACCGATAACAACATTACTTACTATCTGAATGCAACGCCCGACTTCTGGGGTCGGAAGCCGGAGCCCGCGGCAGCGGACAGTACGGGACCGGACATCGATGTGGGTGAGGCCGTCCCTGCCGTTGCACCACAAGCGATGCCGGTTCTGATCGATGCCAGGCGGGATACTTCGGGGCCGCTGAAGCTGGATCTGGATGTTGCCGCGGATACGGCAAAAACGAAAGAGTAAATGCACTGGCGCCTGATCCGTCTCCATCCCACTTACGGGCCATAGCGGCCTGCATAGCGTTTTGGCGCGGGAATTCGATTCTCGCGCTTTTTTCGTGTCCAGAATCCGGTTGCGTTGCCTACCCAGGATATTATCTTGCGGGTTGAAGGCGCCCGACGGCACGACCCATTGTGGGAGGCCGGCTATCCTGTGTGTGCCCGGATGCCATCGGAGGGAAGATGAAGCACGAGATCGAAAAGCGCGTGTTGGAGGAGATATTCGCGTCGTCGGAAGCGCACCGGAATCTTCTGGTTCTGGCGGACGACATCGGGGCGCGTTTGGCCGGGTCGGAGAACGAGGTACGGGCCAGGGATTTCCTGCTGGATACATTGTCTCGCTACGGATTGAACGACGTACACGTCGAGGAATTTCAGCACCGGGCGTGGTCGCCTGTAGAGGAACGCCTGGCGGTCACGGCGCCCGTTGAACGGGAAATCGCCTGCCGGTGTGGCGGCCTGTCCCCGTCGACGCCGGTTGAGGGTATCGAAACCGTCGTCGTCTTCCTGGAACGGGGCGACCGGGAGGAATTCGAGGATCGGAAGGCGGACGTGGCCGGCAGTCTCGTGGCGGCGCCCTATTATCCGGTCGCGCGGCAGTTGAAAACCCCCCTTGCCGCGGAGTACGGCGCTGCGGGCCTGATTGAATGGCGGAACTATCCCGGCGGACTTCAACCGGCGCGCACGTGCGCATTCGCGCGAGTAGCTCCGATTCCAGTGGCTTCGATCAGCAAGGAGGATGCGGCATATTTAATGCGTTTGGAGCGGCGGAGGGGCAGGGTCCGGATCAGGCTGGCCCTGGACAGTCGCGTGGAGGTCAAGCCGTCCTGGAACGTCGTGGGAGATTTGGGCGGCGGCAGGGGTGAGGCAGAATACCTGGTTGTGGGCGGGCACTACGACTCCTGGCACGTGGGGCCCGGCGCCATCGACAATGCTGCGGGGGTGGTCGCTGTGCTGGAGGCGGCGAGAGGCCTGGCAGGCTATCAGCGCTATCTGAGGCGGAGGGTGCGGTTTGTTCTGTTCGGCGTGGAAGAAACCGGGCTCGTGGGGTCCTGGTCGTACGCACGGGACCATGAAGACGAGTTGGACGATCTGATATTGATGATCAACAACGACGTCGGTGGGCGCCCTTCGGGAATTCACATTACCGGCAACGACGACTGGCAGTCTACGCTGAACGAGGTGGCGAAACGGGTGCGGGTGGACGGCGATGGCCTGCCGCCGTTTAAGGCCAGTGTGGGCGCCCCGGGATGGGGGTCGGACCATTTTCCATTTGCCGCACACGGCGTGCATACCGTCGGGATCGGCACCACACCGGTGGATCCTCTGGACGGCCTCTGGGGTCATACGCGCGCCGACACGCCGGATAAGGTTTACGTCCAGGGCCTCACGGAGTGCGCGGCGATCAATGCGCAGGTTATTCTGCAGGCGTCCAATCTGCCCGAGCGGCCCGCCGCCAGATTGACGTCCGAAGAGGTGGAGGCGATGTTCCGACGTTACGGTTTCATGGAGACCCTGGAACTGCTCGATGTATGGCCTCCTGAACACGCAAAGAAGCGGTACTTCACGTTCGAATGATCTCCGCGCGTGATCTTTTAACGCCGGCCGAAACGCGACGCGATTTTTCGGAGGTTGGTTGTGCAGATTGCCTGGAGCGACCTGTCTCAGTGTTACGAGTTCGATACCGGCGAAATTATGGGCGGTATTCAACCCTATATGAATTACCACGGGATTTGCGGGTTGATGCATCGGGATTATAAGGTCGGGGCGGTTCGGCATTGTAAGGCATTCCTGAATGCCGAATATTATCTGAGGCCGGGTTCGGGCACGGTAATGTACCCGCGGCGGCTTTCTATGGCCAGGAAGGTGGCGCACGAATTGTCGCACGACGGCGTGGCAATCCGCTTCCCTCCGGAGCCGGAGTTCGGTCTGGTGATGGATCTCGTTTATCGGCCGCACGGCGACGCGGTGGATCTGGAGATGACGATCCGGCCGTCGGTGGATATTCAACGCTTCGAGATCTTTTTCGCCTCTTACATCGCCGACGTTTTTAATGAGACCTGGGCGCCTTTGGCCAATGCCGACGGGTCTCGAAGCTGGACAAGGCTGAACAACCGGGCGGAAATCAATCGGACGTTCGGCGTTGTCAGAGACGACCTGTCGCGCGAAATGCTTCAGGATGGACGATTCGGTGATCCAAAGAGGGGGTTGCATCGGGATCTGGAAGGCAGGAACTTCAGCCTGCCCATTCTGGCTGCCCGGAATTCGTCCAACGGATTCACGCTGGTGTTCCTCTGCGACCCCGTTTTCACAACATACCTGACCGGACAGTACCACGGATGGGATACCGCGCACGATTGGTGCTATGGCCGGGATCTGGCGGCGGGCGCCGAGATGGTGGCGCATACGCGTATGATTTATCGCTGTTTTCCGGATTCATGGGCGATGGGCAAGGGCATCGATGAATTGTGGACGGCCTTTGCCGGCGCCACATCTTAACTAACTTCAGGAGGCAAGTGGTATGCTGGCGATCGATGGCGGCAAGAAGGTCCGCACTGTGCCGATGCCCGCACGGCGTCTCTTCGGCGAAGAGGAGAAGCAGGCGGTGATGGCTCTCTTCGACGAAAGTATCCGGACGGGCAACGCCTTCGGGTACGACGGGCCGGAAGAACGCGCGTACGAACGAGACTTTGCAGATTTCATGGGCGGCGGGTACGCCGATCTGGTGAATTCGGGCACGACGTCACTGTACACAGCGCTTGGAGCCCTCGAACTGGAGGTTCCTGGCGAGGTGGTGGTGCCGCCAATCACCGATCCGGGTGGGGTGATGCCCGTGGCACTCTTGAACCTGGTACCGGTCGTGTCGGATGCGGCCCCGGGAACGTTCAATGCCGGCGCGGAACAGATCGAAGCCGTGCTGACCGAGCACTCGCGTGCGATCATCGTTGCGCATATCGCCGGGGAACCGGCGGACATGGACCCGATTCTGGAGCTTGCCGATTCGCGCGGGTTGCCCGTGATCGAAGATTGCGCGCAGGCGCACGGCGCCAGGTACAGGGGAAGGCTGGTGGGCGGCATGGGGTCGATGGGGACCTACTCAACGATGAGCGGCAAGCATCACGCCACGGGCTCGCAGGGCGGGGTGGTCTTTGTGAAGGATCACGATCTCTATTGGCGTGTGAAGCGTTTCTCCGATCGGGGCAAGCCCATCAATCTGGAGGGGAGCGGGCTTTCCAACGTGAGAGCGAGCTTGAATATGAACGGCAGCGATCTGGCCGCGGCAATCGGCCGGGTCCAGTTGCGCCGTTTGGGGGAGATTGCGGATAACCGACGAAGAGTGGGTGATGAAATTCGGGACGGTATCGAACATCTGCAGGCCGTATCGATGGGCAGGCAGGTGCCAGGTACCGAGTGCGTGTACTGGTTCCTCCGGTTCCACCTGGATACGGCCAGACTGAGTGTGGACAAGGCCGGCTTCGTCAAGGCGCTGGCGGCTGAAGGCATTCCGGCGTCGGTATCCTACAGGCATATCCCGTCCGAGGCGACCTGGTTCAAGGAACGCAAGGTTTTCGGAAACAGCGACTATCCCTGGGGACTCCCTGACTATCGTGGAGATCGCAATGCGACGTTTCCGTGCCCGAACGCCGTCGCGGCCGCCGAAAGCCACTTTACGATGCCAATTCATGAGAATTACGGGGAGCAGGAGGTGTGCGACATCGTGGCCTCTCTCGAGAAGGTGGAGACCGCCTATCTGAAATAGGCGGTCATTCAACGTCGACGCAACGGTGTGACAGCTTTTGCCTGGAATGTCCAGTAAATTTTCCCGGCGCGGCTGCGGATTTCCTGGCGCCCCTGGATCGCGGTTCCGGGTCAGGATCCTGTACTGATATCGTCCAGGGTTGAACGCCGCCGGTCGCGCATGCATCGACAGAGGTCGGAAAATGGCTGTGGAGGAATTCAGGCGGGTTCGCACCCTTTCATCCGCGGAGGAGATTTACCGTACCGCGGACATTGCGAATCTCTGGATGGGCAATGGGGATGAGGGTATCCGCCTCTTCAGGGGTTCAGTCGTGGAGAATGACAGCCCCGGCGTCGGACGGTCGGACGACCTGGATGAGGATCCGTTTGTGGAGGTTTCCGGCCCGTTGGCGCTAAAAAAGGTGCTGACGTTGACCCGAGTTCCTTCCGTGAGGACGCAGTTGGCCTTTATTGCGCGGGAGCGGAGGGGTCATTCGGCCACGTTGCGATTCAACGTCAACGGGCAGGAGGTACTGCGGCCGCCGTCCCCGTTGGCTACCCCCGATGCCAGACAGTACTGGGAGTTGGCGCCCGATGACGGCGCGTGGAGCTGGAGTCGATGGTATTACGTGGAACTCCCTGCCGGCTGCCTTCGACCGGGCGAAAACCATATAGTTATGGATGTCGTGGAAGGCAGTGTGGGATGGAGTCTGATGGTGGCGGATTATCGGGACTACAAAAAGGGGACGGTGGATCCGGTTGTGCTGCCGGCCTCGAGTTTTGTTCGCCGGGTTCCTGAATGGGAGTCCGAACGCGGCGAATATGTGATTCGGCTGATCGTGGACGGGTACCGCGATAGCGGGCATGTCGTGTCAACGGTCATGGATGCCGCGAGGGAGGGGGATGGCGTGAAGCGGTGCCATACCGTTCGCAGACTGCGTTTGGTTTGGGACGCTGGGGTCCCCGCCGGTACTGCCGTACACTGTGACGTGCGCACCGGAACGGGTCCCGTGGTGAATGCCGCGCAGTGGAGCCACTGGCAATCGTGTGAATTCGGATCGCCGGTGGGGGACGTTACCGGGCGTTACCTGCAATGGCGCATGCGGCTTGAGACGGCGGATCCGTCATACACCCCCGTTTTGAAAGCGATGACGGTCCTTGCCGAGGCGCGCGCGGAAGGGGAGCCGCTGCCCCGAGTCGTTATGGCGGAGAATCCCACCATCCACCGGTCTTCGTACTGGATTGCAGACGAGGACTACAGGCACAAGACGTTACTGGAACTGCGCGAACGGTCCGAACTGGATGCCGTTGTTGCCGGGGCGCAAACCGAATTCGAAGCCATTGAGCGCCTGATGGCGTGGGCGTATGCCGTTCCGCTGGGTCCCTGCCGCCATTATCCCTGGGACGTTCTTGATTGGCTGATGCTCGATCGGGACCCATCCGGTGCGATTGTGAAGAATCGGTACCGCGAGCGTCGGCGCGACAAAATGTGTCTGTATCCCAACGTGGTCCTGGTGGCTGCCTGTCTGAGTTTCGGTTTTCCAGCGCGGCATGTGAACTTCCACAGTGAAGGCATGACGGGGCACGAGATCGCGGAGGTCTGGTCGAACGACTATTGCAAGTGGGTCCACCTTGACGCGACGAGAGATTACTATTGGTACGATCCGAAGACGCGTGTGCCGCTGAATACGCTCGAGGTGCATCGGGTCCTCGCGGACAGAGTTCAGGAAGTCGAAAGCTGGGATCGCCCGTATCTGTTCCGGCAGGATCTCGAATCCCTCGTTCGGGACCTGCCGATTGCAATTCGGGACGGGCGCCACGAGTTTTCCACCACCGAAGGGGCGCATTTTCTGTTCCGGTCGTTTTGCCATTTCCGTATGATCCCGCGCAACAATATGTTCAGCCAGCCGCGACCTCTGCCGGTGAGTCAGGGCACGGAGGTGTGGGCCTGGGACGGGTATCTCAACTGGGCCGACGAAAAGGTGCCGCCACTGTCCCACTTTACGAATCACACCAACCGGAGCGCGGACTTTTATCCCTCGATGAACCAGACCAGGTATACGGCCGAGGCGACCCACGACCCAGCCGATCTGACGGTCAGGCTGGAGACGCAGACACCCTGTTTCGCGGGCTATCTGTCAAGGATGGATCGGGGACCGTGGAATGCCTGCCCGGAGGAGTTCCATTGGAAATTACACAAAGGGCTGAACACGTTCGGGGTACGCTCCGTCAATAGCGCAGGTGTTATGGGACCGATCAGCAGCCTCACAGTCGCATGCTGACTTAGCAGCTATCGTCGTACGCGCGGTGGCCCGCCATACGGCCTTTTGTTGCTATTCAGGAATCAGATTTGGAAGGCTTTTTTTGATTCCTGATGAAAAAGCGTATTCAGGATCAGAACGCGGAATTACATCCGCCCCTATCGGGGTGTTTTTTTTTGTCCGGCGAAAGACAGGGAGGTGGGAGGAGTTTATTTTCCGCGCACGGGATACTTTGGGCGATGATGCGGATCTGTATTCATGTCGCGCGTGATGGTTCGCCCCTGCAGGGAGGCGTGTTTTGGATGTAATTGAGGATCGGGACCTGGTGCGGCTTGCAGTATCCGGCGAAACATGGGCGTTTGGCCGCCTGGTGGAGCGTTATACCCGCTTGTTGTACGGTAGGGTCATGAGTGTGGTCAGGCAGCCTGATGAGGCAGAGGATCTGGTTCAGGAGATCTTCCTGCATGCGTACCGCCGCCTCGACCAACTCCGCGACGGTCGTCGGTTTTCCGGCTGGTTGCTGAAAATTGCGGACAATGCGGCCTTCAGGTGGCGCCAGCGGCGAATGGTGCAAATCCGTTTCGAGCAGCTCTTGACGACCGAATGGGGCGAACACGCAGTCGACGAATCGGAGTCGGAGCGAGAGGCCCGCATGTTGGTCAGGCAGGCGATTCGCCAGCTTTCAGGTGCGCACCGGGACGTGATCGAACATCATTATTTCAAGGGCCATTCCTACGCGGAAACGGCACAACAGTTGGGCCTGGAAATGAATACGGTTCGCAGCCGCCTGCAGAAGGCGAGGCAGCGGATCCGAAAGGAGATGAGCGAGATGACAAGCGCTGGACACACGTACGACCTTACGGCACAGGATCTTCAAGCTCTTTATTGGGCGACCCGGTTTGTGAGCCGGGACGAATCACGCGGTAGACTTCAGGGGGTTTGCCTGGATCCGGGTGGGCGCGTTGTGGCTGGGGACGGGGCGAGATTGCTGCTGCGTACACTGGAGGGTGCGCAGGACCTGGAGACCCAGGTGATCCTGGGACCCGGTTTTGAATTGGAGGCGGCACATGCGGAACGCGCCACGCTGTCGATCCGGGAGGAGGAGGCGATCCTTTGCATGGAGGGAGAGGATGAAAGGGTCATTCCGATTATCGATGAGCCCTATGTGCACTATGAGGCGGTCATTCCCGACGCGGCGGGCATTCGTGTCAGGTTGGCGGCAGGTGAATTGCTGCGAGCAGTCAATTTGATCGCAGAGCATCTGGAATCCCGGCACCCGGGGTCGGAGACCTGGGACTATCTGCCAAGAGTCGAAATTCAGATTACCTCGGTGCCCGGGGCGCTTTCTCTGACCACGTCGCGGGATATGGGGTATAAGGTCCGGGAGGAAAAAGGGGGTCGCGGGGTCTCAACGGATGAGGCCCCTTGGAGGGGTGTTCCTTACTGGAGGTTCACGACCTCCGTGGAAGGCCAAGTCAACCTGGAAGACAGCCCGGAACCGTTCAGGATCTGTGTAAATCACTCTTTTCTGAGCGATGTAGTTTCCGGAATCGAGGCGGAAGGAATGTTGGAAGTTTTCGTTACCGACCCGCTGAAAGCTCTCCTATTTGTCCCGGTAGACCATCCGGACCGGAAGGCATTGCTGATGCCATTGCGGATGGAGTAGATGACATTTCGAAGACGGCTTTTTCCATTTTAAAAACCGGGCGCTCTCGTGAGGGAGCGCCCGGTTCGACTTTCTGAAGGGATATCGACCGGCTTGTTCAGGCGGTCGCCCTCCGCGTGGTAATCTCCTTCATAATTCGCCTCCTTTCTTTCGCAGACAGGTCACGCGCAATGGCCTGTCCGGATTCTGTTGACGCGTCAACAACAACTGTACCTAGCGGTCCGCATATTTACACGCCAGTGGATGCACGCGCGTCTATTCTTCTCCTGCGGATCGGCTGACGATGGTGGATTCCTGTACGCTCCTGATCAATGTCCGTGAGAAGCCGCGCACGTATCCCTCAAGACGGCGGTTACCGGCTCCAAAGAGGCGCCTGGAGCCAGTACGACATCGTATGTGGACCGGTATTGTTCGATGTTGTCGCAGTCAGCGGAGAAGGCAAAGCTGAGCAGGCGGGAGTGGCTGATGCCAGCAGCCATCTTAATGTCTTCAAGCGTGTCGCCCAGAAGCAGCAGGTTGTGGCGTCCAGTGAACTCCGGGACATCGGCCTCTTTCAGGGTGTGTTTGTTCAGGCTGTGGATAAGCGGCGTCTTGTACGCCACCGCATCGCCTTTCGGGTCGAAAACCAGCGTGTTGGCGATGATGACGACATTGGCGGTGGGGATACGATCCGCGGCGAGTCGGGCTTCGATGATTTCCTTGATGCCCGCGGACAGAATGATCAGGGGAATGCGGCGATCGTGGAGGGTATCGAAAAAAAGGCGCGCACCATCTCGAAGGTGCGGCCGATTTTCGCTGACAATCCGTTGGATCGTCTGCGTGCTTAATCTGTAATCGAGCAGCAGATCGAACTGCAGAGACCACCAGCGGCGCAGGTGAGGCGACTTAACACGTTCGGGCAAATCGATCGCACGTTCGATCTTTCGATAGCGGTCAAACAGTTCCCGGTAACGCCGGTTGAACGCCGGCCCGAGATGCCCGCTGTTCGCGATAACCGAGCAGGTGGACTGATCGCTGCCATCCTCGGCTGTGGACCGCGTCAGCGTTCGGTCCCAGTCGCTGACAACCAGGAGCCTGTCCGGGCCGTCGGCCTGAAATTGCTTCAACTTGTAACGCCATCGTCCGCGGCGTTTCGGCGTTCCGGGATTAAGTTCTATTGCGATGTTCCGGATTCCAGCGACTGGGACAGGACTTTCTTCAGAATCTTGCCGGGTTTGAACATGACTTTGCGGCGGGCGGGTACGTATACCGTTTCGCCGGTGCTGGGATTACGCGCCTGGGTCTTTTCCTTTGTTTCCTTGACTTCCCAGGAGCCAAAACCACGTATCTCAATCCGCTTGCCCTTGCAGATGGAAGACGTCATGGCTTCGAACAGGACGTCGACGGCTTCTAAGGCTTTGGTTTTGGGGTGGCCGACGTTGTCCGAAAGATACCGCGCCAGAGAAGCCTTCGTGATCGTTGCCATACGTTTCCCTTGATCGAGGCCGTGATTGGGCAATTGCAACCGGAGAACAATAACTCAGAAATTTTTCAATGTCAATAGAAAAACAGGTTCCCGGAATTAGAATCAGACCATCCTGTCCGGCCGCGGCGCCGCGGGAAATGGGGGCGGGATACCCTCCGGCCTTGGAAAAGAACGCTTGCCGGGATTTCACGCGGGACTTATATTGAAATCGAACGCCGAAGCGGCCCGTTTGCACGCCGATACGCACGGGCTTCGCGTCGGATTACCAAGAGGAGATCGGATCAATGAAACCCATTCTGTTGGGTCTGCTGGCAATTTGCGTCGGTGTGGCCTGTGGCGGCGATGACAACGACAATAACCCCGCGGCGTCCGAAACGCTGGCTGGTTCCTACGATCTTTTGAGGTTGACTCCTTCAGGGGGCTCCGCGATATCACCTCCTGACGCTTCCGGGATAATGACGTTAACGGAAAACCAGTATTCGGTTGTGGCCTCCTACGTTACCGCCGGGTCAGCCGACGTCATCCGGGTCGCGCAGACCGGCATGTACGAAAAATCCGGCGCGAATCTGAGTCTCACGGCGGACAGCGGAGGCGGCACACAATCCGGCCAGGTTGCGGACGGAGGAAGTGCGATAACCATATTGATTTCGGTGCAGGCAGGCGGGCAGGCACAGACGATTTCGATGATCTTTGCCAAGGCCGGTCAATAAGGACCGTTCGGACTCCGGGCGGACGATTGCGGTTAATTTCCCGGAACTGTTCAGCAGGGGTCGTGTGGTTCCAGTGGTTTTCTACAAAACGGATTCGTCACGCAGTCCGTGGCTCGATACGTGGTGTTCGTATGGTACGTCGCATTCTGAACCCTCTGGTCCTCATACCGCTTTTCTTATTTGCGGCATGCAAGTCCGCCCAGGACACCGATCTGATCGCGATGGTCAAAAAGGGAGATGAAGAGGGGGTCAAGACGCTTTTGGACGAAGGGGCCGACGCGAACGAAGAGGGCAAGGCGGGTACGATCCCGTTGATTGAGGCCGCGAAAAAGGGTGTTCCTGAAGTTTTGCAGCTTTTGCTGGATGCAGGTGCGGAAGTCAACGACGATCACTACAGCCGAACGGCGTTGATGGAGGCCGCGCTCAAGAAGGACTCCACAATCACCGAGATGCTTTTGGAAGTGGGTGCGGTTGTGGATGCCAGCGATCTGAATCATCGGACACCCCTGATGTTCGCCGCCGACGCGGGACTGACCGGCGTGGTCCACGTCCTGCTGGCTGCGGGAGCGGACGTCAATGCTTCTACGCGGTCGGGTTGGACGCCGCTGTTCTACGGAGCCTATGGGGGACACGAGAAGGTGGTGACGCGTCTGCTGGATGCGGGCGCGGATGCCAACGCCATTACCAAAAACGGAAAGTCCGCGCTCTGGCTGGCCGAGTACCGGGACAAGGCCGAAGTTGTGGAGATCTTGAGTATGGCGGCTGCGAAAGATCGTTAACCCATCAACACGCCGACGTCGGGGACACTTCAAATGGCGCTCTTCGAGTGCCTTTTTCACGTACGCCGTGGCGGTGGATCGTGACGGCGCGCGGGCTATGATGCAATTGGAGGTGCAGGGCGTATGGCGATCTTGAATGCAGCGGTCGTCGGTCTGGGGGGGCGATCAAGCGCGCACCTGTCAGTTTTGCCGATACTCTCTGACAGGTACAGATTGGTAAGCGTATGCGATATAGACGCGGAGAGGGCGCGATCGGTCGCCTATGAAAATGCTGCGAACGCGTACACGGATCTGCATGAGATGCTGGATTCGGAGACACTGGATGTCGGACTTATCGCGGCGCAACCCGAGATTCATCACGGTATCGCACGCCTGTTGTCCGAAAGAAAGGTCCACATCCTCACCGAAACGCCGATCGCCCTTACATTGCCGTGCGCCGACATGATGATCCGAGCTGCGGAGGAAAACGGCGTTTTTCTGGAAGTCTCCGAAAACGCCCGAAGATGGCCTCGTGAGAGGCTTAAACAGAAGATTGTAAAGGAGGGGCTCATCGGCGAGGTCCGGGAATTCTACCTCTCATACACATCGGGCTCATATCACGGAATAAGCGCAATCAGGGCGATTCTCGGATCAGAGCCCCGGGTGGTTTCAGGTACGTACCCCGACTCACCGGATGTGAGAGAGCGGGGAATCATCAGGTGGTCGCCCACGCTCCAGGGGACGTACGAACACAATGTACTGAGGAAGAACTACTGGGAGATTCTGGGATCGGATGGGGCCATACGGGGAATGGAACTGCACCTGAATAGCGGGGATAAGAGACTGGAGATCGTCACCGGAACTCGGGGCGATGGGCCGGACAAAACGTGGCATCGTTCCAGCGTGGGAACAAAGCCGGAGGTGTTTTGGGAGAGCCGACTCAAGCACTATATGCTTCCCAACGAAGATAGCATTGCCGTCGCTGAGGCCTGGTGCAGCCTGCACGATGCCGTGGTCCGCGGCAAAGCACTCGAATATGGCGCACGCAACGCCAGAAAGGATATCGAGGTGCTGATGGGTATCCGTGAATCGGCCGGCAAGGACGGGATGTCTGTTGCGCTGCCCCTGGCGGGTATGACCGATCACGAAAAAGGGATTCACTCGGCATTCGAAGAGATCTATGGCGTCGATCTCCTCGATTTGACGCCCCGCCATCCCGCGCATCGGGAATCGCTTCCCCCGCGGCTACTTGGATTATTGTATTGAGTAAGATCGACGGCGGAAAAAGGGCCTCAAAAGTAGCATAGCGACCAGGACCCGGGTCTGGATGGCTGGACCCGGCCGTTGGGCCTGCCCGGAAATGCATCACGCCGTCGCTTGACAGCGAGTTGTCTTACGCTGCGGCTATCGAATCAAATCCGGCCGGACCGGAACGCGGCTCCGTGTAACCGCGGGAGAACAACATGATCAAAAATATCCACAAGATCGCCGTCGTCAGCGACGATATTGAAGGGGCCGTTCGCTTCTATACAGAGACGCTGGGCCTGACCGAAGTCGAGCGCTTCCAGAATGAGAACGACGAGGACTTCGTCTTCCTCAAGGCCGGAAACATCATTCTGGAACTGATGCCGAAAAAGACCATGCAGGCCGACGTGGGCTTTCACCACATCTCATTCAAGGTTGGCAGTGTCGACCGCAGCGCGAGCGAACTCAAGGCTGCCGGCGTGGACATTGCCGCGGAGCCGTTCGACGCGGAGGGAACCGACATCCGGCTGAGCTTCTTCAACGGCCCGAATGATGTGCTCCTCCAGTTGTTTCAACGCGAATCCGATCCTGCCTGAGATGTCACCTGCTTGTCCGCGGACCCGAACCTGGAAAAAAGAAATCCGCACGCCTGCTGCGTACGGATTCTGAGCGGCGGCCTATCAGATTCGAGTACGGGTCGCCGCAAGGGTTATTTCCTCGGATCCGTTACGCGCCCTATAAAGAGGATCGCGTCCGTCTCGATGTCGCGGATGAGGAAGATAAATGGGCGATTGGCCTTAAATTCGGGCGTAACCGACGTTAGCTGCATCCCTGCGCCCGTCGCGGCGGCCGCCTCCGTGCCCCGTTCATTTACCTTTACAAAAGCCTTGTGAATAACAGCGGAGCAGAACAGGCCTTTCTTCCCTGTCATTCCGGAAAAATCCGCTGATACCGGGTCGAATGCGTCCGGCATCCCCATCCCGGCCAGGGTGTCGGCCAGCCTGAATTCAGATTTGATCCCGAAGGACGGAATTGAAAGCTCCAGGCGAAGGGGTCTCATGGATTTATGAATCTCGCGGACGAGATCCGCGGTCAACGAGGTTTCGAATTGTTCGAATTTCCCTTTCGCGGGAAGGAAGACAATCATCGATACCTCGCGATCCCGGTAAAGCAACTCCACGGCCTGGGCATTGGACGGCCTGTGCCACGTGTAATTGAAATCCTCGTATTGCCGCATCATCGGTACTTCGACACGTTCCCCGCGCAACAGAAAAAAGGTGTCATTGAAGGTCTCTCTTTCGTCGAAGGGCAGGTGCCAGGCCGCGTTAAAGTAGATGGCGTTGGCCAGGACCAGCCTCGTCAATGTATTGATGAGACCCTGCGGAATCAGTTCTTCGATCTTATCTTCGGTTCGGTCCGCGACCCAGTCATTGATCGCCTTGCGTGACGCTTCCGGTGCGTTGACAAAATCCAGCGGCCTCATCTCGGCGCCGTAGTTCTCGGCCAAGGCGTCCAGAAATTGCGGCAGGAATGGATATCCTCTTTGTCCCCAGATAGCATTGGCGATGTTCAACCGGAATTTCACGCTGTCCTGGCTGCTTTTCCCCTTGCCGCGCGCGGCAAGCGCGAGATCCAGCACGTTGAATGCAGGGTGCAATTGATCCGGTGGAAGGAGACATTGAAGTACTTCCATTATCTGGCCTGCCGTCCGGTCCCTGGCGCCGGCGTACATCATTGAAAGTGCCAACGAGATGCTGTGCGGCGAATAGAACAGATTTCCATCCTGCTCCCGCAAAGCGCTGTAGAGGTCGAACGCGAAAGCGCTGTTTCCCCGCACCAGTTCGTCCAGCTTCACGTCTGACGCGGAAAGCGACGTAATCCGTGACTTCTCCGACGTGACCTGTTCCCCCGGAACATCATCCCTTTCGTCCGGCGCCTCGTCCACGGGTGATTCCGCGCCGCATCCCGGATGTGCGAAGATCAGGATCAAAGTCACGAACGCACGGAGCCATCTTCCGGTCGGGAGGCGAAACTTCATTCGAGTTGACCTTCTGCTCGTCGAGCCCATGATAAATTCGATGCCATTGCTTTGAAAGATGTACACGGACGAACCCTCTGTGCCTATATTAGTGGGACATTTCCCTGGTACCTAATGTAAACATCTCCCTCTGTGCCTATATTCGTGAGACAATTCTCCTTCCGAGTTTCGTGTATATTGGAAGGTGTAGAGGAGAGCGTGAAATACCGTTTCGAAGGATCAGCTAGCTGATTAAACGAGACGAGTCCTGGAGATGAATAGTTAATGAACTTTAACACGACCAACAACACATTTCGCCAATTAATGGGCAATGGGTTGAGTTATCGCGTCCCTAAGTTCCAACGGGACTATTCCTGGGGTCTCGACGAATGGGACGACCTGTGGCAGGACATTGTTGCGCTATTCGGCGAGGACCCGGAACCCGCTCACTACATGGGCTATTTGGTACTGCAATCGTCGGACAACAGGTCGTTTGACATTATCGACGGACAGCAGCGAATGACCACGCTTAGCTTGTTGATGCTGGCGGCGGTAGCGCATCTGGTGGACCTGGCGCCGCCGGGTGATCCGAATGACCCACAAAATCGACGCGCTGAGCAGTTGCGTAGCAACTACATCGGCTACCTGGACCCAGTCAGCCTGGTGTCGCGCTCAAAGCTAACGCTTAATCGGCATAACGATCGCTTTTACCAGAATTACCTCGTACCCCTGGAGCGTCTGCCGCAACGGGGCTTAAACGCCTCGGAACATTTGGTGCGTCGTGCTTTCATCTGGTTCAAGGAGCATATCAAGGAACGATCAGGCAATGACGGTGAATCCGTAGCGCGTTTTGTTGACGTCGCTGTAGATAAGCTGTTCTTTACGATCATTACCGTGACTGACGAATTAAATGCCTTTAAGGTGTTCGAAACACTGAACGCTCGCGGCGTGCGCTTGTCCGCTACCGATTTGCTCAAGAATTACTTGTTTTCGGTTGTCTCACGCGGAAATCCGCACGAATCTGAGATTAGCAACTTGGAAGATCGGTGGGAGGGCATCGTAGGGTTGCTGGGCAGTGAGAGTTTTCCCGAGTTCTTGCGGGTGTTCTGGAACAGCCGCAACAGGCTGGTGCGAAAGGCGGACTTGTTCAAGGTCTTTCGGAACGCGATTTGCGATAGGTCCAAAGCGTTTGAATTGATCCGGGACATCGACAGGAGTGCCCGGGTGTATGCGGCCTTGCGGAGCCCGGAGGAAGACTCCTGGACACCAGACGAACGCGCCAGCCTGGCCCAGTTACAGATGTTCAACGTGCGTCAGCCGTTGGCATTACTATTGGCGGCACTTGAGCGCTTCGCAGAAAACGACCGTGTCGGCTTTGGACGACTTCTACAGGCGGTAGCGGTCGTATCATTTCGATACAACGTGATTTGTAGCCGCCAAAGCAACGAGCAGGAGGTCGTCTACAACCAGATTGCCCGGGGAATCTCCGTAGGCCGTGTTAACAGCACGGCCGTAGCGGTGTTGTCATTTCGGAACTTCGGCCTGTCTATCCCGATGATCCGGAATTCAGGGCAGCGTTTGCTGACAAGTCGCTGCGAACGACCAGTAGTCGTAACAATAAGGTTGTGCGCTTTATGCTGTTCCGGCTGGAAGCGCAGTTGTCGGGACAACGCTTTGAATATGAGAGCGCGAGATACGGCATCGAACATGTGCTGCCGGAGAATCCCGACGATGGCTGGGAGCAGTTTGACGACCGGCAGCGAGAGGCGTCCACCTACCGTCTTGGAAACGTGACCCTGATGGCGACCGCTGACAATCGCAATTTGGGAAACGCGGGATTCGACGAAAAACGACCGGTCTATCATAAGAGTAACTTCGCCATCACCCGCAAGCTGGCAGAAGACTACGACGCTTGGACCGTAGAGAAAATTCGTACGCGCCAAGCTTGGATGGCGAAACAGGCGACGGGTATTTGGCGGGTCAATCTATAAGATAAATTGGGTTTGACGCCTTTGCGTATTGAACATCAGACAACACGTGACACTTCCACTGAAAATCTCACGGTCGCCCACTACCGATGATCCGCCGAGCAGCACCGAGAACACGAATTCCCTGTGGTTGCGAATCCCTTGGACGCCAAGATGGACTTTCGGATAGCCGACACGTTTACAGACAGCCTTGCCAGGCTGACGGGTAGCGAACAAAAGGCCGTGAAAACCACGGCCTTTGATTTGCAGATGGACCCGGCTCGGCCCGGATTGAAATTCCACAAGGTTGATAGAGCGAAGGACCCGAATTTCTGGTCTTTTCGTGTCAATCGCGATATCCGTATAGTTGTGCATCGGACGCGGAAGAGTCTGATGTTGTGCTACGTAGACCACCATGACAAAGCCTACAGATGGGCTGAAAAACGTAAACTGGAAGTCCATCCCAGGACCGGAGCGGCGCAATTGGTCGAAGTGAGGGAGACAGTTCAGGAAATCGTCGTGCCCGTTTATGTGGAAGCGGAGCAGAAGGCGCCGGTCAAGCCGCTTCTCTTCGCGGAGGTCGCGGAAGAGGATCTCTTGGGCTACGGAGTCCCGAATGAATGGCTGGAAGACGTTCGTAACGCTAACGAAGACAGCCTCTTGGAGTTGGCAGAACATCTACCCGATGAAGCAGCGGAGGCGTTGCTGCAGATCGCCGTCGGTGAAACACCGAAGCCGGTGGCGCCTGTTGTTTCCGGCGATCCGTTTGAGCACCCAGACGCGGAGCGGCGATTCAAGCTGGTGTCGAACGAAGACGAACTCGAACTTGCGCTCGACTTTCCGCTGGCGAAATGGGCGATTTTTCTGCACCCGACGCAACGGAAGATTGTTGAGCGGGACTACAACGGACCTTTTCGCGTATCCGGAACGGCAGGTACTGGCAAAACTGTTGTCGCAATTCACCGGGCTGTATTTCTCGCGCGCACCAATCCGGACGCACGGGTTCTGCTCACCACCTTCTCCGACACCCTGGCCGACTTTCTTCGTTCCGGAGTCAGGCGGCTGATTCGCAACGAACCGCGGCTTATGGAACGGCTGGAGGTCAACACAATTGATCAAGTATGCGAACGTGTCTATAAGGTGCAGGTCGGTGTCCCGAGAATTGCGTCTGGGGAGATGGTTCGCGAGCTACTGGCTGAAGGCGCCAAAGAGGAGGAAACACGTCGGTTTTCCCCCAACTTTCTGGTGAGCGAATGGGAGAATGTCGTTGACGCGTGGCAATTGGAAGGCTGGGAGGCCTATCGCGACGTAAGACGACTCGGCCGCAAGCCGCGCCTGCCTCTTGAGCAGCGTTCGAGCCTGTGGAATATATTCGAACGGGTCAAGGTCAAATTGACGGAACGGAACCTGATTACGCGATCAGGTATGTGCAGTATACTCACGGAAAGGCTCAAAGAACGTCGCCATCCACCGTATGGGTTTATAGTCGTGGATGAGGCTCAGGAAATTGGCGTCGCCCAACTTCGTTTTCTGGCCGCTATGGGCGGCGAAAGGCTGAACGGCCTATTCTTTTCGGGTGATCTGGGACAACGGATTTTCCAGGCGCCGTTTTCCTGGAAGGCGGCGGGCGTGGATATCCGGGGGAGATCTGAGACACTCACACTCAACTATCGAACGTCCCATCAAATCAGAGTGCGAGCGGACCGTCTGCTGGGCAACGAAGTTGCCGATGTGGATGGCAACGTCGAGAATCGCCGGGGGACGGTTTCGGCGTTCAACGGCGATCCTCCGGAAATACGCTTGTTCGATACGGCGCAGCAGGAGAGTGAGGCAGTCGGCGATTGGTTGAAAGCGTACGGCGACACGGATGTCGATGCTGGTGAGATGGGGATATTTGTTCGATCAGCGACGGAACTGGACCGAGCGCGCGAGGCCCGTACAGAGATCGGGATTTCCATTCCAGATTTTGGATGAACGGAGTGAGACCAATACTGGAAGGGTGTCGGTAGCCACCATGCATCTTGCCAAGGGACTGGAGTTTCGGGCTGTTGCCGTCATGGCGTGCGACGACGAAGCCATTCCACGACAGGAGCGCATTGAAACCGTCGCGGATGACGCGGACCTTGAGGAGGTTTACAACACGGAGCGACACCTGCTGTATGTTGCGTGCACCCGTGCCCGTGACCACCTGATGGTTTCCGGCGTCAAGACTGCTTCCGAATTTCTGGATGACTTGGGAGCACAAACTCGTCAACTGGAAATTGTCTCATTAAAATAGGTACCTAGGGGTAAAGGGTCTCGAGAGTGAGGCGGAGATGTCGGAAAAAAGATCTGGTCTTCCGTATGTTTGGGTGACGTGGTTGACGAAGTTGCTTACTGGGGAAGCGTCATGTGAATGGGCCAGCTGGTTTCAAGCCCAACATGACAGGAAAAGCTGGACTGCTTTGCCAGGTGATTTCGATTCTACCGCGTGGCAACTCAATCATACAGCAGCCACCGATACATATCGACAGAAGCTGGAAGATAAAGGCTTTGATGTGTCAACCGAGACTCAAAATTACTTCCACCTTAAAGGAACGACAGCGACGGTTGGGGGAAAGCCTGATTTAATTGCAAAGAAGGGAAATCGCGGCATAATCGTAGATATCAAAACGGGTCAACCAAGGACATCAGATCACGTTCAGGTAATGCTTTATATGTATGCAATTCCCAAAGCGTTTCCTGAGAAATACAGAGATGTTGTTTTTGAGGGGCGGGTTGTTTATGGAGAGCAGGAGGTTCCTGTCCCGTCATCAGCTGTTGATGGTAAATTCGTCGAGCGATTTTCAGAGTTAATACGCAGGCTGGCATCGAATGAACCATCCAGAAAGGTACCAAGTTATGGTGAATGCGGGTTTTGCAAAATTCCCGTGAGCGAATGCCCGGATCGCGTGGAGGAAGACACATCTGCTGCGGCAGTGGATGATTTTTGACCAGAGAAAGCGCCGTCAAGTCAGGTATTTTCGCCCCAAATATTAAAGAGGGAGCCGATGGATTCTCGGACTCCCTCTTTGGTGTTCTGGTGGGCCCTGCAGGACTCGAACCTGCGACCAACGGATTATGAGTCCGCCGCTCTATCCAACTGAGCTAAGGGCCCGGTAACTGGGAAATTTACGTGATCTTGCGGAAAGGACAAGCTTTTTGTGGTCAACGCGGCGCCGTTTCGGTTTGTCCGCGCTGAGCGGCGAACAACGTTTTGCGTTGTCGGGTCAGTTCCTTGTGTTCGTCCATCAACGCGATCGGATCCGTCCCGGCGCCGGCTGTTCGAAGTTGCGCCTCCAGGGCGTCGATGCGTGCGTCCAGGGCCTTGAGCTGCATTCTTGTGAGATAATCCTGCAGCGGGACCTGCGCCTCCGGGTTGAGAATGCCGGTTTCCATCGATAGCGCGGATACGATATTGGCCAGGCCGGCGTCCTCGCACTGATTCAGCAGCGAGGCGGCAGCCGCGGTCCGACCCTCCTTCCGCGCCGCCCCGATCATCCCCGCGATCCGACGGTACACACTGTTGCTAAAGTGGCGGCCGTCAATCTGCGCAAGCACCGTATCGGCCGTGCGATCGTCCGCCATCATCATCGTAATCAGTTCCCGTTCCATTCGAGGGCGGGGATCGAAAGACCCGGACTCGGATATTGTCTCTGTCGCGTCTGCCGAGCGTCTGCCCGTTCCGAAACGTGCCGCGCGCTGGACCGACTGGATGACGATGGCTTCGTCGACCCCCAGTTTCTCCGCGATTTCCTGAGTCAGAAAACGCCTTCGGGTGCTGTCCTTCTCGCGTGCGACGAATTCCGAAATGGTTTCAACGGCACGGGTCTTGCCGTCCGACGTGGACAGGTCTTCCCGCGACCGCACCCATTCGAAGAGAAAATCCATTATTGGCGCGGCGGTTTCGATCAGTTCGTCAAAGGCCACCGAACCCCGCTGTCGGACGAAGCTGTCCGGATCCTCATCGCCGTCGAGCGTGACCACGCGGATTTCCAGCCCGGATTCCACCAGGGCGCCTACGCCGCGCACGGTAGCGGCGGTACCCGCCGCGTCGCCGTCGAATACAAGGACGGCTAGGTCGGCGTACCGCTTGAGCAGACGAGCATGTTCCGGAGTGAGCGCGGTTCCGGACGAGGCGACAACATTTCGGATATCGAATTGTGCCAGGGCGACGAGGTCCATATAGCCTTCGACGACAACCGCCGTCCTGGTTGAACGGATCGGGTCCCGGTCTTTCCAGAGACCGTAAAGCGTGGCGCTCTTGTTGTAGATGGGGGTCTCTGGAGAGTTCAGGTATTTGGGTTGTTGCTCCGGATCGAGGGCGCGGGCGCCGAAAGCGACGGTCCGGCCCGTGTGCGATTCGATGGGAAAGATCACGCGGTCGCGAAAGCGGTCGTAGTATCGGCCGTCCCCGCGGTGCGTAACAAGTCCGGCCCGTTCGAGCATCTGTGCGCTGAAACCGCGCCTGCCGGCCGCGTTGAGCAGGCCGTCCCAGGTTTTGGTGGCGTACCCCAGCGAGAAGGCATCCATTGTGGCTTCGGAGACGCCGCGGCCGATGAGGTAATCGCGAGCGCCCTCGCCGGACGGGTGGCGCATCAGCATGTGGCGGAAGTACTTCTGCGCGAATTCGACCGTCCTGTAGGCCTCGTCGTTGGTGTCCTTTTCGGCAGGGTTCCTGGCCTCGAATTCCGGCAGTACGATGCCGACCTGATCTGCGAGTTTGCGCACGGATTCGATGAAACTGATGCGTTCGAGATCCATCAGGAATCTAAACGCATTACCTCCCGCGCCGCAGGAGAAACACTTGTAGATCTGTTTCACCTGAGAGACGTTCAGTGAGGGCGTCCGGTCGTCGTGAAACGGGCAGAGGCCCAGATAACTCTTGCCCCGTTTGCTGAGCGCGACAAATTCGGAAATAACGTCGACGATATCCACCGAGTTGCGGATCTGTTCGACGGTATCTTCAGGTATACGGGACATGACGGGGTTTACCAGTCGGACTGAAACAAAAACAGCGTTGCGGAAACGCCAACGCGATAAACCTTGCGCAAACACAGGCCGGAAGGAATGTCGATCGTCAGGGCTGGCGCAACCGGCATTCAGGCATCCACCCACCGGTCGTCTACCCTGATCAGTTCGATCAGTTCATCGACGGCAACGGCAGTGGGGACGTTACGCCTGACGATCTCCTTCCCACGATAAAGCGTGATCTGACCCGGACCGCTGCCGACATAGCCGTAGTCCGCGTCGGCCATTTCACCGGGGCCGTTAACGATGCACCCCATTATGCCGATCTTGACGCCCTTCAGATGGTCGGTGCGTCCGCGAATCAGGGCGGTGGTTTCCTGCAGGTCGAAGAGGGTGCGTCCGCAAGAAGGGCAGGAGATATACTCGGTTTTCGAGATGCGCGTGCGCGTTGCCTGCAGGATACCGAACGAAAGACGATTGAGGTTCCCGGGATCGGCGTCGGTCGATGCCAGCCAGATACCGTCGCCAAGGCCGTCGGCGAGCAGCCCGCCGGTATCGATGGCGCCGTGTAGTATGAGCGCGTCGTCGTCGATGTCCTGGTATTCACGTTTGAAGACGACGGGAATCCGAATGTCACTTTCCAGAAATTCAGCCATGATCCGGCGCAGATCAGGCATGGCGTGCGGATTATCGGTCAGCAGGATGAGCACGCAATTGGCGGCATGCTGCAGCGTATCCAGTGCGCCTGCGTCGAGGTCATCGGGTTCGGCGAGGACGAAATTGAGTCGTTCAGAGCGGTATGGGACGTCCTGGAAGTTGGTCAGATCGAACAGCGGATAGGCGTTCGACGCCTCGGGGTTGGCGCGCCAGGCGCCGCAATCCAAGATCTTGCCGAGGGTACCCGGAAGGCCGAAATCGATGTCCCGTTTGCCCAGATAGATGAAGTCCGGCGCCATGTCCGCGATATTCCATTTGTCCAGCCCGGCGTCGTACTGGTAGCCGATGGTGGACAGGCACGCAGGAGAGGCCAGTTCCTGGGGGGTAAGGATCACGACCGGCACATTCTCGCCGCCCAGCCGGTCCACTTGCCGGGTATGCCGCCGGGTATAGGAGTACGGGTCAATCGGGTTTCGTGCGATCGGGGGGATCGGCGGGTGCCCCGGCCTGGTGGTGTATCGTTCGACCAGGCGGATACAGACGGGGATCTCGGCTTCGGGTTCTTCGGTTAGAGAGACGCGAACGGTGTCGCCCAGACCGTCTTCCAGAAGTGCGCCGATGCCGATGGCGGACTTGATGCGGCCGTCTTCGCCTTCGCCGGCCTCCGTGACGCCCAGGTGAAGCGGATAGTTGAAACCCTCCGCATCCATGCAGTTCACCAGAAGGCGGTAGGCCTGGATCATGACCTTGGTGTTGCTGGCTTTCATGGACAGGACGATTTCGTGGTAGTCCAGATCGGCACAGATACGTGCGAATTCCAGTGCCGATTCGACCATCCCCAATGGCGTATCGCCGAACCGGCTCATGATGCGGTCCGACAGGGAACCGTGGTTGGCCCCGATGCGCATGGCCGTGCCGTATTCTTTGCATACATTCACCAGTGGCGTGAATTTTTCTCGAATGCGTTCAATCTCGGCCGCGTATTGCGCGTCGGTGTATTCAACAATCTGGAATTTTTTCTTGTCCGCGTAGTTGCCGGGATTGACCCTCACCTTCTCGACAATCCGGGCGGCGATCTCAGCCGCGTTGGGCGTGTAGTGAATGTCGGCGATCAACGGGGCCTCATACCCCCTTGCCCGGAGTTCATTCCTGATGGCTTCCAGATTGCGCGCCTCGTTCTGGCTCGGCGCCGTGATGCGCACGTAGTCCGCTCCCGCTTCGATGATCCGGATGGACTGTTCAACCGTGGCGAGCGTATCCATCGTATCCGTCGTCGTCATGGACTGTATGCGGATGGGATTGTCGCCGCCAAGGGGAATGCCGCCTATGCCCACTTCCCGCGTCCGGTAACGGCTGTACTCGGTGAGGCTGTTGCAGTATTCTCGATGATCGGTCTGCAGGTCGGTAATCAGCATCGGGCAGTATGTATGTTATAGGCGGAAAGGAGGGGTTATTATATCCGACTCGGTTCTAATATAGAGGAAACCGGACGACGTGTCAATCGGCGCCAACGTAGTAAACGTATACCACCGAACGCGGTGGGAATCCCGGCGTTTGGAGAAGGATACGTGCGCGGGGAAGGGGCGCGTGTTCAGCGAATCGGGCGAACGCCTGCAGTGAACCAATAGGAGAGGGGTACGCGTTGCCTGAGACCCGCGGAGAAAGCGGGAATCGGCTATGTGTGTTTTCCGATGGGAAGCTATACCCGTCTTTACGGGTCCAATGCCAGCGTGATGACCGTGACACCGGCGCCGCCCTCGTTGTGCAGTCCCAGGCGCTGAGATTTGATGAATTCGTGGCTCTGGAGGTGGGCGCCAATAGCCCTTCGCAGGGCGCCCGTGCCCTTTCCATGGATCACCGCCGCGTGCTCCATTCCGGCCAGGTAGAGTTCGTCGATGTATTTGTCGACCGTTTCCACCGCCTCATCGACGGTCATTCCTCTCAAATTCACCTCGGCTGCAACGGAATCGCGCGCGGCGAAACCGATTCTGGCGGCTCCTGAAGACTTCTCTTTGGCGGATTCCAGCAGTTCGAGGTCCGACCGCCGCACCTGAAGCCGCACGTTGCCGACTTCAACAGACACGCGGGATCCCTCAATCCGGCCGGCCGCCACGATCCCCTCTTTTCCGAGGCTCCGCACCCGCACCCGGCAACCGGGTTCGAGTGCGGGCAGGGGCGCATCGGGTCCTTCGCCTGTGTCCGCCAATTCCCGCCGGGCTTGCCGGACCTCCGCCCGGGCTTTCTTGATGGCGTTACTGTCGGCGTTGCTCTGTCTAAGTTCGGAAACGGTGCGTTCGATGAGGGCATTGGCGCCGTCCAGAATGCGTCGGGCGTCTTCCTCCGCGCCACGTTTGAGCGCCCGCTCCCGCTGTTCCACTTCCTTAAGGCGACTATTGTATTCCGCTTTCAGGCCTTCCATTTTACGTCGGTTGGATTGGGCCCGTTCCAGTTCTTCGTTATAGTGCTGGTAGGTGTCGTCAAGATCCGCGATGAGGGCTTCCAGACGGCCGATATCGCTGCCCGCAATACGCTCGGCTTCGTCCACAATGTTGGATGGCATCTTAAGCCGGCGGGCGATTTCGAAGGCATAGCTGCTGCCGGGCGTGTTAAGACGAAGCTGAAAGGTGGGGGTCAGCGTATCCGCATCGAAGGCCATGGAGCCGTTGGCCATACCGTCCGTGCGGTGCGCAAAGGCTTTGAGCGTGCCGTGATGGGTGGTGGCGACGGTCAGACAGCCCCGTTCAGTGAGCCTATTCAGGAGCGCCATCGCCAGGGCCGAGCCCTGGTCGGGGTCGGTGCTGGCGCCAACTTCGTCGAGAAGGACAAGCGACCGGGCTTGGGCATGGTTGGCGACCTCAACCAGATTCGCCACATGGGACGAAAAGGTGCTGAGATCGTTCTCGATGGACTGTGCATCGCCGATATCTGCAAAAACACCGGTGAATATGGGAAACTGCGAATGTTCCGCGGTCGGCACGGGCAAGCCGGCCTGAGCCATCAGCGCAAGCAATCCGACCGTTTTGAGGGCTACCGTCTTGCCACCGGCGTTCGGGCCGGTCAGGACGAGGGTGCGAATGTCATCGACTCCCATTGTAAGGCTAAACGGGACAATGGAATCAGGCCGGTTCTCACCGCGCAGGCGGTAGACCAGAAGGGGATGCCGGGCGTCGTGGAGTTCGAGGTGTCCGTCCAGGTTGAAAATCGGCTCGCTGCATTTCAGTTCGCGTGAAAAGTCGGCCATCGCGTACACCGCATCGAATTTCCCCAGAATACGCAGATTCTCAAGCAGGCTGTCGCTGATTTCGGAAACGCTCCCGGTAAGTTCGCGGAGGATGCGTTTCACCTCCTGTTGCTCGGCCAGTTCGAATTGCCGAAGCCGGTTGTTGAGCGCCAGTGTGGCCATGGGTTCAACAAAGAGTGTGGCGCCGCTGGCCGATTGATCATGCACCAGGCCTTCCAGCCGGTGTTTCCGATTTTCCCGTACCGGTATGACGAAGCGGCCGTTCCGGATGGTGATCAGCCGCTCCTGCACGACTGTGTCGGGGAGCCGGTTCAGGATGCCCTCAACGGAACTGCGGATGCCCGATCGGGTTTGTTCCAGGCTGCGTCGGACCCGCCTCAATTCGGTGCTGGCGGAATCCTTGACGGTTTCCGTCGAGGGATCGATGGAACGGTGAATACGTGCTTCCAGCTCGGGGTGCTCGGACAACCCGGACACGAGCGCCTGGAGTCGGGGATATTTCGCCTTCCGTTTGAGGAAATATCCCAGAAGGCGGCGAGACATCCGCGCAATTTCGTCAATCTGGATCAGTTCGCCGATGGTGAGTGTCGTACCCGGTACGGCGGCGGTGCGAGTCGCCGCGCGAATATCGGGCATGCGTCCGATTGGAAGGGGGTCGTCATACCCGATCAGGTCCATGGCTTCGAGCACCGGGCGGAGTCGGGCTTCAATGCGTTCGGGATCGTCTGCCGGAGCGAGGCTTTCGACTCTGTCTCGCCCTGGATCGGAAACGGTGCGTTTCGCGATGAGGTCGAGAATCTTATTGAATTCGAGCGTCTGGAGGGTTTTGGGTGGTAGGGTCATAAGGTCGTGAATCGATAGGAAAATCCATGAGATTTTCCTGCGCGAATAAACCCCGCATCAGCACCGGGTTCCATTAATCCTGGTTGCCGGTAGATGAGGTCGGTTGGGGATTCCCGGACGTCGGTGTTTCTTTCCCTTGAGATTCTTCGATGAGTCCCTTCAATTTGGCGCGTGCTTTTCCGGTTCCCCGGGTCATACTGTCTACAAATGGATGGATCGATGACTTCTGTTTCTCCGGTTCGAGGTATTTGTAGAGTTCCGACGCTCGTGGAACGCCGGCCTTGAAGACATCCATCAAGACCAGACACGCCTGCTGTACCTGACGCGTTAACCGCGCGTCGTCAATGTACACCTTCACCCTTGGGTGAGGGGGATAAGCCCGCAGCAACAGGATCAGTAATCCCAGCAGGAGTACCCCCTGCGCCATGCCGAATACCCCGCCGCAAAGCGTGTCCACGACGCCGAGGGGGGTGGCTTTCAGCATCGCCTGAAGCATGCGTCCAAAAAGGTAACACGCAATTAACGTCGAGAAGAATACGCAGACAAAACCCAGCATCGCGGGGCCATGGCCAGCGTTCTGACCCGAAATCCACTCCGAGACCACGCCGCCGTATGCGAGGCCGAGTCCGTAAGCCAGAATAAAACTGACCAGACCGACCAGGCCGCGGACCAGTCCGATGCGGCACCCTCTGAAAACCATCCAGCAGAGCCCGATCACCAAGATCAGATCGACTATGTTCATTCGGTCCTCCCTCAGACTCAGATGGAGACATGGGGGAACCTCGACGTCATTGATTCAGGCGGTCCCCCTCAACGACGAAGCGCAAAAAATACAACCGCATCCGAAGGCGAATCGGTGCGGTTGTCGTTGCCATACTCACTATATTTGTTTTATTGGTTGAATCGCGTTTCGAACTTCAGGCGTTTGCGCTTTGCCGCGGCAATTTTTCGTTTACGGCGCTCGCTGGGTTTTTCGAAATGCTGATGCTTTTTCATCTCGGTCATTATTCCTGCTTTTTCGCAGATTTTCTTAAACCTTTTCAGCGCTTTTTCAAATGGCTCGTCATCTCTCACCACAACCCTGGCCATAAGCTGGACTCCCCCCTTTCCGTTTCCTGCAGAAACAAGCCATGCTCAAGACCAATGGAAGTTGACGACCGAACGCCATTCCGGTTTCTTGAAAGCATGCCTCGTCTTCCCGGAATTGATGGCCATAAATATATAAAAATGAAACATATTTTGCAAACGGTTTTTCTTTGGTTGACTGGGTGCTTGCAAAATGCGTATACTTTCTGAGTATCGACATACAGTCCTGGACGGGTCTTCCGGCCGCCGCAAAACTCCGGCGTGAACGCCTCGTTGCCCGTTTTGCGACGCTTGGCCGGATCGGAAAAGCGATGCCGGCAGGTGATCATGAAGGATCGCGAAAATTGGAGTCGACTGACGGGGCCGTACGGACTCGAACGCTGATGTTGAGCGGATGGTACGGAACTTAAGGAGACCCAGGACGTTGAGGTAGGAGAAGGGATCCGTAACGATGGGCGCTCGAACAAAGGATGTCAAAGGTCGAACAGGTGGACCCGGGTACACCGGGAACCAGGGCACGTCGGTAGTGCGGGGAGGTCGTCTGAGGGTGGGGCTCCAGAACTCCCACAGTCTCGGCGCATATCTGTTTCTGGCGGCAACCGTGATTATCCTGGCGTTCCTCGTGTATATGCAGATCTTCGTCGTGGATCCGATGCGTCGGGATTCCCGCGACATTATCAAGCGGCTTGCCTTCTTCTACGGCATGGCCACCCAGGATACCGTGGTTGTCAGCGAACTCGACGTCGAGTTTATCTTCCAGACCATTTCCAATACCACTTTCCCCGTGGTCATTACCGGCTCCAGGGGCGAACCCCATATGTGGAAGGCCATAGAAATTCCGCTGGGCAACCCGAGAGACCTCAGTCAGGACGACTTGAGGCAGATGCAGCGGATCGTTCGCCGGCTGGACACCGAGAATCCACCGTATTCGTTTGAAATTTCTCAGATCGGCCCGCGCGTGCTGCACTATGGCGATTCACCGCTGGTACGACGGTTGGCATGGCTGCCGTGGGTCGCGCTTTGTGTAACGGCGCTCTTTGTCGGAGTCGGCTATCTTGGATTTCGCAATATCAAAAACAGCGAACAGAGATCAATCTGGGTAGGGATGGCACGTGAGACTGCTCATCAACTCGGCACGCCTCTTTCCTCGCTTTACGGTTGGATTGAACTGATAAAGACTGAACTCGAGCATTCTTCCGGCCCGGTTGATGAAGAGACGCGCGGGCGATTCGACCAGATCGTGGTTGCGATGGAGGAGGATACCAGCCGGTTGAATAAGATCGTGTCTCGTTTCAGTCTTATCGGCTCCACGCCCGAACTCCGTCTGGAAAACCTTTGTCGTGTAATCGAGGAGACGGCATCCTATCTGCGCGGTCGACTCTCCCGGGAGGTCCAGATTGTGCAGCGGAGCTACGAAGTTCCTCCGGTCCCGTTGAATCGGCAGTTGCTGGGCTGGGCTTTCGAGAATCTATTCAAAAATGCCGCGGACGCAATGGAAGGCAAGGGAGGCAAGATAGAGATTTCAGCGGAGGTGAGGTCCGAAGGCGAGTGGGTGGACGTGCGAGTGCGGGACAATGGCAAAGGGATCCAGCCCCATCTACTGAAGCAGGTATTTCTACCCGGCTACAGTACAAAGGAACGGGGTTGGGGGCTGGGGCTGGCATTTGTCAAACGCATAATCGAAGACTATCACCGGGGCAGGATTTCCGTTCAGGAAAGTTTACCGGAAATTGGCACCACGTTCCTGATTTCACTACCCCTGAGGCCAGCTGAGGAGCGGGAGGCGTCTTAACGGCGGGGAGGAAGAACGTCATGAAAGAAAAACAGGTTCTGTGGGCAGACGACGAAATCGACCTTTTAAGGCCGCATACGATTTTCCTTGGATCTCGCGGCTACAAGGTTACGCCGGTAACGAACGGGGATGACGCCATTGCGATGGTGAAGCAGCGGGGGTTCGACATCGTCCTTCTGGATGAAATGATGGCCGGTCGAGGCGGGCTTTCCACGCTTGCAATGATCAAGGAAATCAACCCCGATATCCCCATTATCATGATAACGAAGAATGAAGAGGAGCGCCTGATGGAGGAAGCGCTGGGCCATCGGATCGACGACTATCTGACGAAGCCGGTGAACCCCAGCCAGATTCTCTCGGCCTGCAAGAAATTGCTCGACGCACGTCAGATAGTGACGGGGCGAATGGGATTGGATTATGCCGCCGTGTCCAATCGTATACGTGCGTCCATGGCCGGCGACATGACCTGGCAGGATTGGATCGATATCCATGTGAAGCTTTCCGAATGGGATCTGGAATTGGACCGGTTCTACGATGCCGGCCTGAGAAAGATGCACGAGGATTTGCGGCGGGCGTGCAATCGGGAGTTCGGACGCTTCGTGGAAACCCACTATGCCCACTGGCTTCAGGACGATAAGGATTCCCCGGTGTTGTCGGTCGACGTCGTGAGTGAGTTTGTGCTGCCCGCGCTTCAGGACGGCCAGCAGGTGTTCCTTGTGGTTGTGGACTGTATGCGATTGGATCACTGGCTGGCCATCGCACCGCTTTTGTCCGAATTGTTCAATATAGAGCAACACTTCCACTATTCCATTCTCCCCACGGCCACACCCTATTCCAGAAACGCCATTTTCAGCGGTCTCTTCCCCAGTGACGTCGCCGAGTTGTATCCGCAGGAGTGGCGTTCCGGTTGGGACGACGACAACAGCCGAAACCGGCACGAGCATCAGCTCCTGGATCGCCAGATTCAGGAACTGGATCCCACGTTGAAGCTGGATACCCGATACGTCAAGGTACTGGATATTGCCGAGGGCAACCATCTGGTCAAAAAGGTGCATTCATACCGGTCTTTCCCGCTAATGTCGGTGGTGGTCAATTTCCTGGATATTCTGGCGCACGGAAGGTCGGAATCGGATATTCTGAAGGAGATGGCGCCAAACGAGTCCGCGTACCGGTCGCTCGGACGATCCTGGTTTTCTCATTCATCATTGTTTGAAATGTTGCGAAAGCTGGCGGATACCGATACCACGGTGGTGTTGACAACCGACCACGGCTGCGTAATGAGTAACCGTGCGACCGTTGCCCGTGGAAACCGGGATACGTCGACCAATCTCCGATACAAATACGGCAAACACCTTCGGTGCGACACCCGGCATGCACTCTATATTGCGGATCCGGATATCTATCGCCTGCCCGATTTGGGGATAGGCACCACCTACATCATTTCGCGGGAGGACTATTATTTCGTCTATCCCACGAAATTCAACGAATACCAGAGGTATTACGCGAATAGTTTCCAGCACGGCGGTATTTCACTTGAGGAGATGGTCCTGCCGGTTGCGGTTATGAGAGGCAAATGACCGAGTGCGCATTTCTCGCGTTTGCTTCCGACTGCCAGGAGCAGGGTTTGCATGGCCACTCGACACGTGGATTATTCGCGACGCCTCAACGCACCCTCGTAACGTATCCCGATGCGGAACTCAAGGGCCGAATTCAACACCACGTCGCCGGAACAGACGCGAGCGTTCGGCAGGAAGTTGTCCGTTCGTTTGCGGCCAGGTGACTGTGTCGGACTGATCGGAGAACTCGGCAGCGGCAAGACCTGCCTTGCACAGGGCATCTGTGAAGGGTTGAACGTGTCGGACCGGGTGACCAGTCCCACGTTCATCCTGGTGAATGAATACCTGGGCAGAGACGTCGCGTCGCGTCCAATACCGATCTACCACTTCGATCTGTACAGGCTCCCTGATGTCGAGGCCCTCATCGACCTGGGATGGGATGATTACCTTGCCGGCAACGGCATCTGTCTGATCGAATGGGCCGAGCGCGCCGGATCGCTGCTTCCGGAGCGGACGCTGCGCATCCAGATTGAAACTCCGGAATCCGATTCACGCAGATTCATACTTGACTATGGAGAAGGCACATGATACGGTACGCGAGGTGGATGTTGCTGTTGTTTGCCGTCTGTTGGGGGAATTGCGACTTGGCCATTGCCCAGGGGAATGTGCCACGATGGCTGGTGGATGGGCCAACCGCCGGCATGCTGCCTGCAGGTCGCCTGTCCGCGGATCTGCGATTGTATGGCGATAGCGGCATTCTCTCTCAAATCGAAGTCGGCGTCCACAATCGTGTCAGTATAGGGGTTTCATTCGGCGGACAGCATCTTGTGGGCAGCCGTGAGGCCGCGTGGAATCCACGAGTGGAGGTGGCGGGCCGTGTCCGGGTGATCGAGGAGGAGTTGAAGATTCCGGCCGTTGCCGTGGGCTATCATTCCCAGGGATACGGGGAGTACGACGAGGGACTGAAGCGATATGCGGTCAAGTCCAAGGGCTTTTATGGGGTGGCGAGCAAGAACTACGGGATGCCGCTTGGAGATATGGGGGTCCACGCCGGATTGAATCGCAGCCTGGAGGATGGAGACGGGGACGGGGATTTTTCGGGGTTTTTGGGCGCCGATGTCGAGGTGAAGCGCGCCTTTGCATTGTTAGTGGAATACGACTTCGCGATCAACGACAACGAAGACAATTCGCTGGGTTCGGGCAGAGGGAGGCTGAATCTGGGCGGGCGCTGGATGCCTTCCGATCGGCTGAATCTCGAAGTGGATGTCAAGAACCTGTTTCGCGACGGCAAGCGGTCGAAGAGTATCGATCGTCAGGTCCGGTTGGTGTATTATACGAAAATCTGGTAGGGTATGGCCGGGGTGGCTTGCCCGCGCCCCCGTGCTACGCTTCGGTTCTCTTGAGCTGATGGGGGGCAGCAAAAAGGGTGGTTTCATTACGGATTGTGACGAGCCCCGGGGCGGCGCCTCGGGGTTTTTGTACGTACCGGACCTCGGTGCAATTTACTGGCACGGTCTTTGAATGCCGGGCTTTGCTCCAGTAGGCGGCCAGGCTTGCGGCTTCCCTTAGAGCGGTGTCGGAGGGCCGCTGGTGTTTTCCTTCACGCCGAAGGATGACGTGCGAACCCGGGCATCCCTGGGCATGAAAAAAGAGGTCGTCTTTGGCCGAGGCTTTCGTGAGCCGGTCGTTCTCGACGTTGTTGCGGCCCACCAGAATGGTCCACCCGTCCGAGGTCAGGTAACGTCTGGGATTTGTTTCGGACGGGACGTTTCTGCCGGAGGTCGGTTTCCGTTTGCGACTCTTCAGCCATCCGGTTTCCGTCAATTCGTTCCGAAGTATCGTTAACTCATCCTGGCTGATGGTTTTTTCGAGACGCTCCAGAAGGGCTTCGACCGTTGCGTGTTCCGTTCGCGTGGCTTCCAGGCGTCGCGTGAGGATGGGACGCGCCTTTTCCGCCTTGCGGCTACGTTTCAGGTAGGCGGCGGCATTCTCATGCGGCAGTTTATTGGTTTTAAGCGGGATGGTAGCAGGCGGCCCCGCCGGATTGTACACGTCGGGAAGAGTAACGGACGCGTCTCCGAGGCGGATCCTGTGCAGCCCTGCCATAAGGATATGCCCGTATTTCGTGTAAAGTTCGGCTTTCCCCGAATCGTCAAGATCGGTCTGGATACGTAAGGTCTTGTTCTTGAGTGATGTGCGGCGCCGGTTCAGTTCCGTGAACATGACGCGCCGGTCTGAGTTGGCGTGTTGCCGGTTTTCTTCCGACTCGACGAGCCGCTCGATTGCTTCGGTGACGGATGTGCAGACGTGTTTCACGTCGCCCGGCCTGTGTGGTAGACTCAGGATTCGGATGGACGGCGGGTGATCAGGAATGCTCACTATTTCGGGTCTTTCCAGAAAGGGTGGTCGGGCAAACACAGAATGGATTCGGCTGGCCAGATACTCGATCGCCTCGGGCGCTGGTTCCGCGTTCTGATTGACGCCGGCTTCGGCAATCAGCGATGCGGCTGTCAGGATGTCCAGTCCGGCAACGGCATTTGCGAGGGTCCGGACGGGCTGGTCTGCCTGTTGCCGGAACGCACTGGCGAGGTCGGAGGGCGTGAGTTCATACGGCGAAATTCTGTCCTGTGCGGGCGGAGGCCGATAGGGTTGTCCTGGCAGAATTCGCCGCTGGCGGTTCACTTTTCCGCCCATCCTGCGCAGCGCCCCCAATATACGCTGATCCGGTTCCGACGTCAGGATGACGTTATTGTGCCGGTGGATCATCTCAACGTACAGGCGATATTTGCGTTCTCCACCCAGTCGATCGCGTTTGCGCATGGTGAATGAAAGGATGCGCTCCAGCGGGATTTGAGAGATCTCACGGATTACGCTGTTGAAAAGGTGGTGTTCGACCCACGGCGGTGGGGGCTGTGCGGCCGCGGGAAGCCGGTGTACAAACTGCAGGCGGCCTGTGGCGGGCGAGGCAGAGAGCAGCAGGTGTATACCGTCGTTTGTTTCGAGAATAAGTTCGTGCGTTCCTGAAAGGACGGCGTGCCGGACGCGTTTTCCCGGCAGAATTTCGTTCAGTTCGTGGCTCAGGCGTCGCAGTGTGAAGTAGCTGAGGTTCATAAGCCAACATCCGCATCAGAGTTCTGAAGTGTGAGCCCGTGGTTTACATACTGCGGGCACCGCGATTGGGATCATTTGATTCCCCCCGGCCCCCATTACAGGAATCGACAGCGCGAGCGAACCGGTGTGCCCTGCTGAACGAAGACCTGAGACCGCCAAAGGATTCGTATGCCGGAACGTCGGTCCGGCATCAGGAACCGGTGAGGGATTGAAAAGCGTTGAACTTCTTGACATTTCTGGCTGGACCTGGTATCCTTACACGGCCATGAAAGTGAGTCGGATGCCGATTTTAGCGGCCCAAATGTGGAGATGGTGAATGATGCCGGAACAACGACCCGTGAATCCCAAGGAACTGCAGAAAGATCTCAAAGAACTTATCGAACAGAAGTATGGCGCTCAGGTTGTATTTCCACAGGCGGAGGCCGAAGGGAGCAATGAAGGTCCGCATACAAAGGAAACGCAGGATGAGACGATTGACTTTGACCTGAAGCCGGTGGAACTCGAGGCCTTTCTTGATGAGTACGTGATCAGACAGGACGAGGCAAAGGAAGTGTTAGCCACCAAGATCTGCACCCACTTCAACCGGATGAAACTGGATCGGAAAGATCCTGAATTCGAACACCGTTCCGTCGGTAACATCAAAAACAACATCCTGCTGATCGGTCCGACGGGGGTGGGTAAGACGTATCTCATCAAATTGATCGCCCATCGTATCGGCGTTCCTTTCGTGAAGGGCGATGCAACCAAGTTCAGTGAAACCGGATATGTGGGCGGCGATGTCGAAGACCTGGTGCGCGAATTGGTGCGCGCGGCCGGCGGCAGCATTGAGAAGGCCCAGTACGGTATCATCTACGTGGACGAGATCGACAAGATCGCTTCAACCCCCAACCTGGTGGGCCCGGACGTCTCGCGAAGCGGCGTTCAGCGCAATCTGTTAAAGTTGATGGAAGAGACCGAGGTGGACCTGAAAGCGCCTCATGACATGGCTTCGCAGATGGAAGCCATGATGCAGTATCAGCAAAGCGGAAAAATGGAACGCAAGAAAATTAACACACGAAATATACTCTTTATCGTAAGCGGCGCGTTCAACGGATTCGAGGATCTGATCAAACGCCGTCTCAATCGCAACAGCATGGGATTCAAGGCCGAAACGGAGCGGGTGCAGAACCATGAAGCGAACCGTATGTCCTATTTGAAACAGGCGATCACGGAAGACCTTATCGCGTTCGGTTTCGAATCCGAATTCGTGGGGCGACTGCCGGTCGTGGCCGTGCTCGAGCCGCTTTCAGTTGAGGATTTATATCAGATCCTGAAGAGTCCGACAAGTTCGGTCATTCTTGGAAAGAAGCGGGATTTCCTGGCCTATGGAATTGAAGTGAGCTTCGAAGACGCCGCGTTGCGCCGACTGGCCGAACAGGCGTCTACGGAACAGACGGGGGCGCGAGCGCTCGTGAGTGTCAGTGAACGGGCGCTGTTGAAATTCGAAAAAGCGCTTCCGTCAACCGACATCCGTTCGTTTACCGTTACCGCCGATGTTGTGGAAAACCCGACACTGGAGTTGCGACAGTTGCTTGTCCACCGGGATATCTCGTCTTATGTTGCGGATTTTCTGGATACGTATGAAATTTCGTTGACGTTTTCGGATTCCGCAAAGGCGGTTTTGGCCGAAACCGCCGCTCGCGACGGCGTGTCGGTTGAGGCGCTCTGCCATACACTGTTCGACGATTACGGGCACGGTCTAAAGCTGGTGGGCAAGTCCGAGTTTGCAATCGATAGAGGCGCGGCGGAAAATGCCAAAGGACATCTGGATCGGATGGTCAAGGCCTTCTACAGCACAATTGGTGAAAAATCTGCGCGCGCGCGATAGGAATCAGGATCTGTCCCCCAGCGCGAGTTTTACGATGCCGTCGTTCTCTACGAGCAATTGACGGGCCGTCTCCTTTGAGACGGCCCTTTTTGACATCACGATGGCCGTTTTGACGTCTCCGGCCGCAGTGAGCAAACGGCTGCTGTCTTCGCGGGAGAGTCCTGTTGTTTCCATCAGGATCCGCTGGGCGCGGTCATTCAGTTTTGCGCAGGTGGGTGTAAGGTCCACCATCAGATTTCCGTACACCTTGCCCAGCCTCACCATGGTTGCCGTCGTGATCATGTTCAGTACGAGTTTGGTCGCGGTACCGGCCTTCAGGCGGGTGGAACCGGTGATAGCTTCCGGACCGACTTCCGGTACAATCTTGATCTCCGCGTCGACCCGGCCCGCCGCTTGTGGGTTGCAGGTGAAAAAGACGGTTGCCGCGCTCTTGCGGCGGGCGTAGGCGAGCGCCCCCAGCACAAAGGGCGTCACACCGCTGGCGGCGATTCCCATGACGATATCCCGCGCCGACAGATGTCGCCGGCGTAGTTCAGACGCGCCGTTTTCCGGACGGTCCTCGGCGCGTTCCGCTGCACGCAGAAGCGCGCCTTCGCCCCCCGCGATAATGCCCTGTACCGTTTCAGGCGGGGTTCCGAACGTGGGCGGGCACTCTGCGGCATCCATGACACCGAGCCGGCCACTGGTTCCGGCGCCGACATAGAAGAGCCGGCCGCCGTTCCTCAGCGCACGGGCCACGAGCTCTACGGCTTCCGAGACCTGCGATAAAACGGCATTCACAGCTCGCGGGACCCTCTGGTCTTCCTCGTTGAGGAGCTCCAGGATCTGCAGGGTGGATGCCTCGTCGATACAGGCGCTGGCGGGATTTCGCTGTTCTGTTGTCAGCGAAGCCCATTTGGATGCATTGACATCCGCCATCCTCTTATTTTCCCTCTGTCTCCGCCTCGTTCCACAGTTGTTGAAGTGTCTTCCGCAGGCTCTGTACCGTTTCTCCATAGCCCGCGAAGTCTCCCTTTCGAAGTCGGGACTGTGCCGTGTCGAACTGCGTGAGGGCGGTTTGGCTCAATATTCGAAAACCCGTCGTTGTCTGCGCAGGGTGGTGACGGAAATCCGGGACGGTTCCTTGCTCGTCGAAGGCCAGATACAACGCCTCTTCCAGGTTTTCGGCCATTGCGAGTCTATCGCCGTTCGCCACCAATACCCGCTTCAGTTCGGGCATACCGCTCTGTGTGGCCCTCAGGTAGAGCGGTTCAACGTAGATGAAGCCGTTTTCGATGGGAACGACGAGAAGGTTGCCTCGGAGCACGTCCGAACCCCTCTGGCTCCATAGCGTAATCTCCCGTGAGACCTCCGTATCCTGATCGATACGGCGTTCGATCAACATGGGACCGTAAATGAGTTTTTCCTTGGGCAGCTTGTATACCATAAGCCGTCCATAGTTGGGCCCGTCGCATCGGGCGAGAAGCCACGCGATCATGTTGGCTCTTCCGGCGGGGGTGGCCGGCAGCATCAACACGAACTCCTCCCGGTTGGCGTCCGGCAGTTTGACGATGATGTAATAGGGCGCCATAACCCGCGGGCGTTCGGAAACTCCGTAAATTTCCATGGCCGGTTCCCAGACGTCTTCACGGTTGTAAAACACCTGGGGTGAGGCCATATGGTACGTGTTGTAGAGAGACGCCTGGATTTCAAACAGGTCTGCCGGGTATCGGACGTGGGCGCGCAGGGCCTCGGGCATGGCCTCCTTCGGCCGATAGAGATCCGGGAAAATCTCCATGTAGGATCGGATCAGCGGATCGTCCGGATCCCACACGTAAAACGTGACGGTGCCATCATAGGCATCGAGGGTGGCCTTGACGGCGTTGCGGATGTAGTTGGCTTCACGCACATAGGGTCTGCCGTAGGGCTCGGCGTATGGGTACATGTTGCTTTCGGTATAGGCGTCCTGTATCCAGACAAGTCGTCCGTTCACCGTGACGAGATAGGGGTCTTTGTCGAAACGGAGATATGGTGCCAGTTTCTGGAACCGCTTGGGGCCTTCGTCCCGAAAACGACGACCGATGTGCCGGTCGAATTGTATTCGGCTTTCGGGCTTCAGGTTCTTCGTGACCAGCAGATACGGATCCCCGAAGCGCAGGGCGAACAGGAGCCGGTGAAGGAACGAATTGACGGGCACACCGCCAATACCCTGGTAGGTGGTGTAAGCGTTTTCGTCGCCGCGAGGGTAGTCGAATTCCTCGGTCCTGGTATTGACAATCACGTAATCCTGAATGGCTTCGCCATAATAGATCTCGGGGCGATCGACCAGGATGTCTACCGACGGGCTGGGCGGGATGTCTTTGACATAGAATTCCGGAAGGCCCTCTTCGCCGATTTTATTCGCCGGGCTCATGCAGAAGCCGTAACCGTGTGTGTAGACCAGGTGGCGGTTGACCCAGGTTTCCCCCTGAATTGCGAACTGTTCTCGTGAGAATTCGCGCGCGGCTATCAGCACTTGCTGGTATTCGCCGTTGATGGAATAGCGGTCCACGTCGACACTGCCGAAACGATAGTAGGACCGGATTTCCTGAAGCTGGCTGTAGGTTGCGATCAGGGGTCGGCGGTCCCAGAGGGGGATGTTGCGGATGGTGGGCATATTGTTCCGGATATCCTCGAAACTCAGATCGGACTCCGCCGGAAACGGGACTTCTTCGATCCGATCCAGCCCGTACGCCCTCTGCGTGTATTCAATGGTTCGCCGAATGTAGGGTTCTTCAAGTCTCAATTCGTCGGGTTTTACCACGATTTGCTCAAAGAGAATTGGAAATAGCCAGCTGAGCAGAAGAATTGCCGAGAAATAGGCGCTGCCGCCGTACGCGAACGGCCACCATTTTTTTTCGCGCAGGTTGTACAACAGCAGAGCGCCGAGAAGGATGGAGAGGACCATCATCAACCGATAGGCGAATACCTGAACGTGGACGTCGGTATATCCGGCGCCGAAGAAGGCATCTTTGCGAAAGGAATAGAGGATTTCGTATTCCCTGAGCCAGTACCACCAGGCGCAGACGAACGCGAGAATTGCCGCCAGGACGGAGAGGTGGGCGCGGACATACGGTGTGGATGACCAGCCTCGTTCTGCTTTACGAAGTGCGCGGTCCTGGTGATATGAGAAGCTGACAAGGATGATGGTAAGGATAACGGTGAATGCCAACCAGCCCTGCACAAAGTTGTACACGGGGAGGCTGAAGAAGTAAAAGCTGAGATCGTTGTTGAAAACAGGGTCGGTGAATCCGAATGGAATGGGATAGAAGTAACGCAGCAACGGCATCCAGGCCGCGGCGCCGATCAGGCCGGCGACGCCCGTTAACAGGGCTATTGTGCCTGACCAGAGGAGTAACTGGCGCTTACGTCGTTCCGGCAGAACCGGTTCGACGTCGGCGGCAAGGACCTCGAGAGGCATCTCGCGGGTGTGCCGGCCATACTTGTGCGCAATGTAGACGTTAACTGCCGCCAAGACCGCAAAGGCGGTTCCAAAGCCGAGAAAGGCAAGAAGGCGGGCGAATGCCGTGGTGACGAGAACGGATCCGTATCCGAGGTTCTGAAACCAGAGCCAGTCGGTATAAAAGAAGACAATCAGGCGAAGGCCCGTGTATCCCAGAAGCAATCCGGCCAGAGGAAGAAGAAACTTGAGGGCGCGTTTTGACATGGTTTTCGGTTTTGCCTCTGTTAAGGAGGAGACTCTCTCTAACTTATGAAATATAAGAAGGATAAATAATTCGAACAAGCGGAATTTCCTGGAAACGGGAGCCGACGCGGGAAAACCCTTGACAATTTTCGTAAGGTTGATATCATATGTCGCTTTGAGTGGTTCTCGACACGTGGTGTTTCCTTGGCGGAGCAACGCGCAACATGCATCCGTGTTAAATGACGACAACAGTCGTCTGAAACGTATTGCGACTCGGCCAGAAGAAGCCATGCCCGCCAAGACGGACGTGACAGTTGAACAACCTAACTGAGAGGGATAGTGTCAGATATGGAGACCGCAGGCGTCGATGTTGACGACGGCGCTATGGCAGGCGAGGCTGAACGGGAGGCTGCATTTGCACATCGCCGGTTATGCAGGGATGCGTTCTGGCAGACGATTCCGGCATATGCGAAAGTGGACGCGGAAACATTCCACTCCCACCTTTTTCAAGCCCGCAATTCACCAACAAGCGTGGAGAGCCTGCAGGAAGTCCTTGGCGCACTCGTCGGGCCGGGCTTTTATGAAGACCTGCGTGAGGGGTTACGCTGGGCGCCGATGAGTATACGGATTTCGCCATATATTCTCAGCCTGATCAACTGGGATGATCCGTACTCGGATCCGCTGCGAACCCAGTTTTTGCCTTTGGCCTCACAGCAATTGCCGGATCACCCCGAGCTTTACCTTGATTCACTGAACGAACAGGGAGATTCTCCCGTTCCCGGACTTACCCACAGATATCCCGACAGGGCGCTTTTCCTAACGCTGGATACCTGTCCGGTCTACTGCCGTTTCTGCACTCGCAGCTATGCCGTGGGGCTCGATACGGATGGCGTGGAAAAGGTGCATCTGAGCGCTAACAAAAGACGCTGGGGTCAGGTGTTCGAGTACTTGAGGTCGCGCCCCGAGGTTGAAGATGTGGTGGTCAGCGGCGGCGACGTATACAATCTCAGGGCGGCGCAGATCCGGGAGGTGGGCGAGACCCTGCTGGATATACCGCATATCCGGCGGTTTCGGTTTGCCACCAAGGGCCCTGCGGTTATGCCAGGCAAGATCCTGAGCGATGTCGATTGGGTGGATGCGCTGGTCGGTGTGGTGGACCGGGGGCGGAGAATGCACAAGGAAGTGGTGATGCACACCCACTTCAATCATCCTGATGAAATAACCGGAGTCACGCAGGATGCGATGGACCTGCTGATGGAGCGGGGCGTAACGGTACGGAATCAGGCCGTGCTTCAGCGCGGCGTAAACGACGATACGCAAACGATGAAGCAGCTGGTGAAGCGGCTGAGTTACCTGAATATACAACCCTATTATGTATTCTTCCACGATCTGGTACGGGGGGTGGAGGACCTGCGGACAACGCTGCGCGCCGGTCTTGAAATCGAAAAGAACCTGCGCGGTGCGACGGCCGGGTTCAACACGCCAACCTTTATTGTGGACACGTTGGGCGGGGGCGGAAAGCGAGACGGGCATTCCTACGAACATTACAACGAAGAAACGGGCATTGCGGTATTCGCAAGTCCCACTGTGCGGCCGGGAGAGCTTTTTTTCTATTTCGATCCCATCGACTGCCTGGCGCCCGATATTCAAAAGCGCTGGAAGGATTCGCGTGAACGACAGTCGATGATGGACGAAGCGCTTGCGGCGGTCCACTAACGTTCTGTCCCAGAAATAGATTGTCGAGATTCGGCCGGCGAGTCGTTTCGAGAGGCTCGTTTCGGCAAGTTCACTTCGAAAAGCTCAGCGCGAGCAACGCAGGCAGCGCAGGCAACGCACCCGGGCGGGATGAACCGGCTGGAATGCTGAAATATTCCCGGGGAAGGACATGAGTCGGGGTACGTCGACGTTAGCCGGCATGTCTGAAGCTTGACACGGAGGTTTCGTTTTACCGCGCGTGCCGGTCCCGGCACGGCCGTCGGTCTACGGACCATTCGTGATCTACTGATTTCATTAAGAAAGGCTGGAATGACAAGTCCTTCCGGGCCATATTCTTCAGGCCGGTGAAACGCGTGGGTTTGCCAAACGTGTTTTTCCGGATTGTGCGCCTTTCGAGTTGGCACTGAACGGGAAGGTGTTTTTTTCTCCGTTGTGGTCGGATCAAGGGTATTGGATCAGGATATGGTCGTGAGACTCGTTTGTTTTGCGTGTTTGTTTTCACTGATGCTTACCCCGGGCTGTGGCAAGACACAGGATCCGGGGCCGCAGGATACCGTGAGGATCGGGTTCCTTGGATCGCCAGACCGTGCTTCCTATGCGGATGCGGCCAGGGTCGCGATAAACGAAATCAATCTCGCCGGCGGGTTGCTCGGCAGATCCGTTGAACTGGTTGTTGGGCTTGACATCGTCGACGCGGCCGTGGCCGTCCAGACGGCCGAACTGATGATTTGCACCCACAAGGTCATCGCGCTCATTGGTCCCAATCGCTCGACCCATGCGGTGGAGGTGGGTGCGGTCGCGCAACGCGAGCGCCTGCCCATGATCACAACGGCCGCCACCAATCCGGACGTTACAGGCGCCGGTGATTTCGTATTTATGGCTGCATTTACGGATCGGTTCCAGGGTCTTGTCCTCGCCCGTTTCGCCAGGGAGGATCTGGGTCTGACCTCGGTGGCGGTCCTGACCTTGAAGGACGATGTCTATACCGAGGGCATTTCGGCGTTCTTCGTTTCCCGTTTCACCGGAATCGGCGGTACGGTTGTCGTGAATGAGTTCTACGAAAGCGGCGAAACGGTGTTCACGGGGCAACTCGCCCGCATCGCCGCGGCCAGACCAGAAGCCTTCTTTATTTCAGGGCAAGCACCAGACGTGTCCCTCGTGGCTAGGCAGGCGAGGGAAATTTCGCTGCAAACCGCATCCGGAGAGCCAGTGGTCTTTCTCGGGGCCGACGTGTGGGACAATCCGGCCCTGCTGGCCCGTGCCGACGACGATGTGGAAGGAAGCTACTTCAGCGGTCACTTTTCATCCCACACGGACGAACCCGGCGCGCGGGCGTTTATTGAGGCGTACGAAGCCGACTACGGGACCGCGCCCGGGGGTGGAGACGCGGTGAGCTACGACGCGGTCAAGCTGTTTCTGGATGCGGTGGACCGAGCGGGGAGATTCGATGCCGAGGCGATACGAGACCAGTTGGCGGCAACCCGAGACTATTCGGGTGCAACGCGTATCGCACGTTACAACGAAAACCGTCATCCAACCAAAAGCGCGGTAATCATGACCATCAGGGACGGCGAGAAGCGGTTTTATAAGGAGATTGATCCGGATCAGTAACGCACTGACCGTGTTGGACGCCTGACATTCTCAGTAGTGGGAGGGGATGGTGTCGGGGATACCGGCCGTCCTGAAAGCCTCCAGACGGAGGATGCAGCTATCGCAGCGACCGCAGGCGCGGTCGCTGTTTCTATAGCACGACCAGGTTAGGTGAAGCGGGGCGCCCAGTTCCACACCCAGTCGGACGATCTGGTGCTTTCTGAGGTGGATAACAGGAACGAGGATTCTGATGTGGGATTCCGGGAGAGTACCGTAATCAACCGCCCGGGCGAACGCGTCACAAAACGCTCGCGTACAATCGGGATATCCTGAACTGTCTTCTTCGACCGCGCCCAGATACACACGCGTGGCGCCAACGGATTCGGCCCACGAAACGCCCATGCTGAGGAAAAGGGCATTTCGGAAGGGCACATACGTAACCGGGGTGTCGTTTCGGTCGATTTTGGCGTCGGGAACGGGAACGTTGCGATCCGTCAGCGCCGAGCCGCCGATTTGTTCGAGTGCGTCCGTTCGGGCGGTCAGGCGACGGCGTTCTGGTACATGGTAATAGTCGGCGATATCCCCAAACGCACGGTGTTCACGGGCGCACGTGCGGTGGCCGTAGTCGAGATAAAAAAGAGCAAGGTCGCAATTCTGGCGGGCGACAGCGGTGGTAACGCAGCTGTCCAACCCGCCACTGAGCAGGACAACGGCAAGCTGTTTCACACGCCTCTCACGGTAGCGACCGTCCGCTTCATGTAAGTCGCCAGATCGTCTATGAGCGAGTAAACGGTCGGCAGGATGACCAGCGTGAGAATCGTCGAGACCATCAGCCCCGAGATAACCACAAAACCGATCGGGCCCCACCGACGCGCGGTTCCTTCTGCCGTGCCGTAGATCATCGGTAAAACCAGGGGAGCGAGGCCCAGGATGGTGGTGGACGCGGTCATTAGAATAGGACGCAATCGGTCCTGCCCGCCCCGGATGATGGCGTCACGACGGTAGAGGCCCTGTTTCCGATAGCGGTTGATATGGTCGACCAGAACGATGCCGTTATTCACAACGATGCCGAAAAGGATGAGCAGACCATAGGTTGCGTTGCTGTCCAAGGGGATATTAAAGGCATATAGACCGAACGAGACCCCGATGAAGGCGAAACAAATGGAAAACATAATTGTAAACGGGTGCGCGTAGGACTCGAACAGGGCAGCCATGATCATATAGACCAGAAGCGCCGCAAAGATCATGGTAAGGTTGGTTTCTCCCTGTTCCTGGTTCATCCAGCGAAAGCGGCGGTCCATCTGCCACGAATAACCGGCCGGTAGCGGTATCGCGCGCATCCGGCTGCTCATTTCGCGGCCGACGGAGAAGACGGCCTGTTGTTCCGTATTGGCGAATACGGTCAGCGTGGACATCCGGTTCTCGCGTTCGAGCGCCTGAGGACCCTTGCGGACACGAAAGTCCGCCAGGCTGGCGAATGAGACCATATTTCCCGTGTCGCTCTCAAAATACGTGTTTCTGAGTTGCTCCAGGGTGGCTCGGTCCTCTTCCTTGAGTTGAACTGCGATGTCGATTTCCCCGTTCTCGGTCTTGAACTTACTATTGCCCCGGGTTCCCAGCGCACTGGCAACGGTGGTGGCAATTTCCCAGGGTGTAAGCCCATAGCGCCTGGCGCGGTGCCGGTTGATAGTGACCCGGATCTCCTCGTTGCCGGATTCCAGGCTGGTTTCGACTTCGTGCACCCCGCTGATGCCCTGCAGTCGCAGACGGATGTCCTCCGCCAGCATGGCGAGTACATCCGGGTTTCGACCCTTGATTTCGACGCCGGCTCCGGTGGAACTGCTACCCCAGGTTCTGCCGGATTTGAACCGTACGCCGGGGATGTCCTTCGGCAGTATGGCTTTGACTCTGCGCGTCACTTCGTCGGTGGAATGCCTGCCTTCGTCGGGCGGAACCAGGTAGAGGGTAATGCGATTGCTCCGCCGGTCGCTGAACCGGCTGCTCATGGCCGCGATGTCCAGTTTCTCTTTTTGCGGCAGCAGGATGCCTTCGAGCCTTTCGAACAAAGCAAGCGCATCCCGGATGTCGTAGCTTCGCGGCAACTCAACGGAGATATCAACCCGACGCGTTGGCTGCCAGCGATAGGGCTGTTGTTCAATCTGCGTGAAAAAGTAATACCCGGCGCCGAGAAGCACGCAGGCGGTTGAGACGGTGGTCCACCTGTAGCGAAGCGTGGTGACAACCAGGCGGGAGTAGAGATACTTGATACCGCCGGTCTTTCGGGACAAATACAACAGACTTCCGACACCTGCCAGCAGCAAAACCAGCAACAGCCACGCCACGGCGGGTAATGTCGAAAGGCCCACCAGCAGACTGTTCGCATTTTCCCAGAGCCACGAGGCGGATTCTCGCAGACCTTCGACGTAGACCGCGTAGCCGCCAAGGCCCAGTACCAGGAGTGCCAGCGCGACCTTGAGCCAGCGGTCGAGATACGAGGCGCTGTTGTTGAATGCCCTGGATGCCGCCAGAGGGATCAGAGAAAGCGCCACGCAGAGGGAGGCGCCCACGGAAATGCACACCGTGAGGGCGAAATCCCGCATGAACAGGGCGCTACGGGAGTCGGCCACAAAGATAATAGGCACAAAAACACAAACCGTTGTCAGCGAGGCGGCGAGAACCGGAATCCCGATTTCCCGGCTTCCATCCAGAGCCGCGTTCAAGGGCGTCTGTCCCTCGTCGTACCTTTTCCTGAAGATGTTTTCCAGCGCGACGACAGCGGGGTCGACGAGCATACCGATGGCGACCATCAGGCCCATCATGGACATCAGATTGAGCGTGATGTTGGATCCGAAGACCTGCCGGAGGACGTACATCACCATAAAAACGGTGATGGCCGAAATCGGGATTGCGGAGCCGATAATGAGCGTGCTCCGGAAGTTCCGCAAGAAAACAAAGATGACGCTGATGGCCAGGAAACCGCCCACTATGGCCGACTGGGTGAGGTTGCGAATGCCCGTCGTAACATCCAGGGAGCGGTCGCGTATGGCCTGCGTCCGGAGCTTGCCGCCGCCGATGTCGCTCCGGATGCGCTCGAATTCGGCCTTGACCCGGTTTGCAGTAGCCACCAGGTTGGCCGAGGAGGATTTGCGAATGTCGATCGTGACCGCGTCCCGGCCGTCGAGGCGTTCGAAATTCTTCTCTTCCGGGAAGTCGTAACTGACGTCCGCGACATCACCCACTTCGACACCGTTAGGCAGGGGAAGATGTCTGATCTGGTCGACATTCTCAAACTCGCCAATTGTGCGTGCGGCAAGGCGTTTCTCGGCTTCGTTGACGTAGCCTGCAGAAATATTGACGTTGTTGGAGTTGATCGCCCTGTTGAGCGCGCGGATATCCAGATTGTGTGTATGCAGCAGGTTCTGATCGACTTCAATGAGCAGATCTTTCTCTCGCAGACCCTGTGCCACCACGCTGCCAACGCCTTCCAGCCGCTGCAGGCGCGGAAGAATGGTGTATTCGAACACGCTCGCAAGTTCGGACTGATCTCTCCCCTGCCAGCTCAGCGCGTAAGTCAACACCGGAAAATCTTCGGTGTTCCAGCGGCGTATTGAAATGCGCTCGACGTCGTCCGGAAGGTCGTTTCGTACCTGATCGAGACGATCGCGTACATGTACGGCCATGAGGTCCATATCCGTATTGAGTTCGAATTCCAACCGCACGTAGCCCCGGTTGGCGTAAGACCGTGAGCTCAGTGTCTTCACATGGGAGAGTGTACCCATCACCTCTTCCAGGGGCCTGACAATCTCTCTCTCGATTTCCTCGGGCGAAGAAGAAGGGTAGTCGACATTGACGTACATAACGGGGAACGTAATGTTCGGCAGGTACTCGAGGGGCAGGCGAAAGAGGGAAATGATGCCGAGGACCACGACGCTGATGGTAACCATCACCGTGGTGATGGGCTTATGTATGGCGTATTCGGAGATTTTCATAGAGTAACGATTTCTTTCCACACGAACACCCGTGCTGGAGTCCGCACGTGGCGTGAATCAGGAATCTGCTGCCGAATACTTCCGTGGCCGGACATCCCCGTTGAGGCCGTTCCGGACCGACAAATTTCGGGCTCTGACCCCGCGGCTTCCGTTATCCGGGCCCTAATTATCGTCTTCCCGTTCGCTCAACATATCGCCGCGCTGGAGCCGTTCCGCGTTTTCGGTCGACCAGAGAATGGCTTTCATGACCTTTTGGGCCGTAATGTAACGGGTGGCCGCCAGCAGATGCATGCGTTTTTCTTCCGGGTCGTTCGTGATGTCAAAGTGGCGAAATGCCGCTTCCAGGACCTGGAACATATGGAGTTCGGCGTCTTCACGAAGCATGATGTGGGCGAGGGTGTGTTTCAGGCGTGTAATGTCGCGGCCTTCTTCCAGGTACTGGTTCACGAGTAATTCTGCTTCGTAGACTTTCTGGAAATCGGCGAATTCCTGAAGGCGGGCGAGCATCTGTGCCTCCGAGTCGAAGGCGCCGTTCAGACGCTGGCCGGGTTTCGGCACACGGGCCGCAGGCATGTTGAGCCACCGCAAGTAGGTGAGAAATACAGCGCCATGGAATATGCCGCGAAGCAGGTTCCCGGAAGGAGCGCGTTGGAACGCGCGGTAGAGGGCGTGCGCGTAGGAGTAGATATTGGCCACGTCGTGCCAGTCGCCTTCGTTTTTCAAGTGGAAGCGGGCGGTTCGGATGGCACTGGCAAAGACCATGGATCGGCAAATCTGCGCGGGGTCGACCCCCTGCCGAAGATGGGCTTCGATTTCTGAGACAATGGGCGCGACCTCTTCGCCCAATAGTACCTGAGCGAATACCGAAGTGTCCAGGATGGCTTCGTTTTCCTGGTTTTTCCGCCAGATGTCATCCAGACGCGAGAAAACGTCTTCCAGGATCGGCACGCTGTCCTGCCAGCGGGCTGTTTCCTCGTGACGGGTGCGGGTAATGAGGTCGATGACGATGGGGCGCAGAATCTCGCCGGCGCCCTGCCAGTCTACATAATCCAGGGCTTCAAAAAGCTTGTTGGCAAAGTCCAGCGCATGGCCGTCCCCCGTGAAGTAGTAGTCGGTTGCAGCAGTAAGGACCGCGTCTGCAATGGCCTCCTTGTCAAACCCGCGGTCGTTCAAGGTGATAAGAATACGCTGGGCCGCATTGCTGTTCCGCTGTTCCACGAGACGCCTGAACCAGCGCTTGTAGGTTATCAGGTCCGGTTCGTCTGTTGCTTTGGGCAATGGAAAACCCTGTCGGCGGGACCCTCCGGTGGTGCGCCGGGAGATTTGTACGAGGCCATGAACGAGGAATAGATTGTGGTCACGGTCGGCGATGTCGTGCCAGAGGTTCGCGCACAGCGTCAGGATGGCGAGACCTGAGGAGTAGCCTTCGGTGGTTTTGTACGACCCGTAGAATAGGCCCTGCTGGATGATTTCCTGCGGCGACGCGCCCGCGTGACGCAGCGCGGTTACGCCCTTGGCAATAATGAGTGAACTTCGATCCTTCAATCCCTGTTCGAGGATATACCTGCCACGGTCGATCATTCTCTGGCGGGCAGCTTGCCGTTCATCGGCTGCCATGCCGATGTAGAGGAAAGCGTTTTCTCTCACTTCCACAGGAAAGCTCTTGAGATCGTTTCCCGAACCCGACGTTTCGAAACAGCCTCCGGTCTTGAGATCGAATTCCCAGTGATGCCAGTGGCAGATCAGCACGCCGTCTCGGACGCTACCCTTGGACATGGGATAACCCATATGAGGACAGCGGTTGTCCACGGCCTGAAACTCGCCGTTGTAAAGGAAGACGGCGATGTGGGAGCCATTGATGGTAAAGGGTTTGCCTTCGCCCTCCTTGAATTCGTCGACCCGGCAGAGCCGGTGGTAGACGAGGCTATCCAGATCGATATCGTCCAGGGGTGCCTGCGGGATCAATTCCCCGTCGAGCGAGGCCGGCGCCGAGCCGTGTGCGGTGGTATTCATCGGGACATCTCCTGTGGTTCGAAATGACGGTTGCGGGTATCCGGGGGCAATATTCTATTTTGAAACACGATGTATGTCAGGAATGGAAATGGACAATGGGCGATCAGAAAGTCCGTGGCGAACCCCTCTGTGAAGGCTGGGATCGCGGTGGCCGCGTGCACAAACCGTCAACGGGCCCCATTACAGGACAAGACACTGAACGCGGACGACCCCGGCCGTTCCGGCCGGGCAGCCGGCGATCAGATCAACGTCTCGACGAGGGCGCGGCTGACGGGATCCAACACTCTGTAGTCGGGAATCTCATAGCGGTTTCCATCGACATCCCTGAGCAGAATCCGGCCTCCAGGCATGACGCGTATGTCGCGCCTTCGGCTGCGGACCTCGAATACGCGGTGGCCACTATCGGTTTCCACGTCCCATTTCGGGATGTGGAAGTTTTCTTCAAGTCTGTTTACCTGAAGTATGACCGGTGCGAAATATGTGCGCTCCAGGTCGGACTCGAGGGTGTTGCGGCTTTCATCATCCAGGCTTGCAATGTCCCGGATAGCACCGATCTCCGCACCGTCGACACTCCTGAGGACGATGAATTCACCGGTAGCCGTGAGCGGAAAGGCGCGATGCGCCGTAACCGGTTGGCACTCACCCCGGTATTCCAGGATCAAATCCGTGAATTCATCCCGACGGAGGCGGGTCCGGTCAGGATCCAGCAGCGTTAATTCCTGTTCGAGATGATACTCTTGTTGCATAGCAGAACCAGGATTCCAGGATGCGTCCGAGCGACAATTCGCCTACCAGGCTCGCAATTGCGACATTTCGTTTTGCATGCGGCAGAGACGGGCAAAGATCCCGTCGCGTTTGATAAGGTCGTCGTGCGTGCCCATCTCGGCCAATTCGCCTTTGTCAAGGATCAGCAGGCGGTTGGCATTTTTGAGCGTCGACAGGCGATGGGCAATTGCAAAGGTGGTTCTGCCCGAAATCAGGCGTGCGATAGCGTCCTGGATCTGAGCTTCGGTTTCCGTGTCCACGCTGGCCGTTGCTTCGTCCAGGATCAGAATGCGGGGGTTCCTCAAGATAGCCCGCGCGATGGAAAGGCGCTGGCGTTCGCCGCCCGAGACACGCAGGCCTCGTTCGCCCACAGACGTGTCGTAGCCTTCGGGAAAATCCAATATGAAATCGTGTGCATTTGCCGCTTTTGCAGCCGCGACGATCTCGTCCAGCGTTGCGTCGGGTTTGCCGTAGGCGATGTTTTCCGCGACGGAACCGTTGAACATAAACGGATCCTGCAGGACCACGCCGATTTGCGTCCTCAGGGACTTGAGAGAGACTTCCCTGATGTCGCGGCCGTCAACGCGGATGACGCCTTGCTGTACATCGTAAAATCGGCAAATGAGGTTGATAAGCGTGCTTTTCCCTGCGCCGCTATGACCGGCGAGGCCGATCATTTCCCCCGGTTCCGCTCTGAAAGTCAGATCTTTGAGGATGGGTTTACCGGGCTCGTACGAGAACGTAACCCCGGAGAATTCCACGGAACCTGAGATTCGCGGCAGGGCATTGGCCCCGGGCCGGTCCGCAACGTCGGACTGTGTATCGAGGACTTCGAAAATACGTTCGGCCGACGTGGCTGCACGCTGGAAACGGTGGTTGAGACGGCACAGGCTTTCCACGGGACCGTAGAATTGCCACATGTATCCCGTGAACGCTACGAATTCGCCGATTGACAACCCGCCGTTCAGAACTTTGTTGCCGCCCATCCACCAGATGATGAGGGTGCCCAGAGAGGTGAGGAAGGTCATAATAGGTGCAAACGTGCTTCGAACTCTCGCCACACGGATTTCACCTGAGAGCAGGCCCCAACTCCTGTTCTCGAACTTGTTTACCTCTCGCTTTTCCTGGGCAAAGGCCTTAACCACGCGCACCCCGGGGATCGTATCTGCAAGCAGAGCGTGGATATCCGCCCACCGGCGCCAGAGACTATGGTAGAGGTCATGCAGCCTTCGTCCGAAGTAACGCGTCACCAGGATCAGCAGGGGGGTGGGCAGCAGGACGAAAGCCGCCAGAGCGGGGTTCAGCGAAAAGAGAATAATACAGATGATTATGATGGTGGCGATGTCCCGGATGATTTCCTGGAGGCCGTCCGAGATGAAGTCCTGGAGGCGGTTGACGTCCTGGGTGATGTTCGACATGATGCGCCCGGTTTCCCGTTCGTTGTAGAAACTGAGCGAGAGATAGTGGAGATGTCGATAGACCTGTTTGCGAAGATCGAACGTGATTCGTTGGCCGAGTTTCGCGAGCAGATACGTGCGCACGGCACTGAGCCCGTTGCGTGATATGTTGACCAGCAAAAGGAGAAACACCAGCACGGAGAGCATCGTACGCTTATCGAGCCCCGTGGGCGGCGCCGGACCCGGCGTCTGGCTCCTTGGAACGGAAGAACGCGGCTCGGCGGGAATTAAGGACACCCCCGTTGTCGATCCTCTCGTGTCGGCCACCAGGACGTCATCGATGAGGGAGCGCATCAGCAGAGGCGGCGTCAGGCCGATAAACGTGGCGGTCAAAAGAAGGATGAGGCTGACGACCCCTATTTGCCAATAGGGCTTCGCGTAACCCAGGAGGCGGAAGAACAGTTTGCGGGAATCAAGGCACATCGGACAGACACCCATCCAGTGTGGGATCACCTGCTGGCACCGTTCACATCGCCGCTTTCGGGCGCCAAATCCGTCTACACTCGATCTTGCGATTCGCGTATCGGCCGGTACGGGTTTGCAGTGTCTGACGAGGCGTTCAATTTGAGGGGGAACTTTCGAGAACTTGGGAAGCAGCGTCTTGGTGAAAAAGGCCAGCGAAGCACCGTTTTTCGAGGTCCGTATTTTGAGCACACCGCTGCCGAACAGTTCAAGCACCTCCACGCGGGTAATCTCCGCGAGGCGAATACTGAGGATCTCAGGAAGCCCGTTTTCAGTCGGGCTGATACCGATCAGTTTCCGACCGGTCGCCACCAGCCACGCCGGCCCATAAACACCATCGAACCGGAGATCGGTTGAGACGGACAGAAGAATCTCCTCGTCGGACGCAAGAACGTTATGCGTGGCGGCGAGAATGTCTTCGGGGATTTCCTCGCGGATTGGAGTTTCCGAGAAGAGGTTGTTTGGGGCGTCCACGCGGCATCCTGTTCGCACATAACAAGCGCTTTGGCAAGCGCTGAGGCAACTGCAAGTAATTGCTTGCCAAACATAACCGGGCAACGCGTCCAAGTCAAGGTCTATATACCTGCGAAGCGTCCTCGGTTCAGTATGTACACGTCCGGTGCAAGGGGATTGAATTGGCGTCAATGCGGCGGCTGTTCGCCGGCGCCTCCTCCACGTTCTCGCGCGGCCTGTCATCCCTCAGACAGGCGCTCGGGCCGGGCGGGCACCGGTCTCACGGAGAATCCGTCGGCCCGATCACGCGTCGTACGGATTCGCTGCTTCTCAGCAGGAATGCGGTAAGATCACCTGAGAATTCGTCGGGAAAACTGGAAGCTTGCCGCATCCCGTCAAAATACCTATAATGGAAAGCGAAATGGGTGAAATGTCAATCAAGTGCCGCCGGCCGGAGCCGCCGGCGGGTGAACCAGCGCGGGATATCGGGTTTCAGCGGAACACTCGTGCGTCCACCCGCCGACCTGATACCGGCCAGATTGAAACCAGTGAATTCAGCCTGGGGTACACGTTGGCCGGAGGACAGGTATTCCGGTGGGGCCGCGACGTGGATGGTTGGTGGAAGGGCGTTGCCTATGAAACCGTTTTCCATCTGCGTCAGGTTGGCGACGCGCTGCAATACCGTGCGGGGGCATCGAGCGTCGCTACCTACCAGGGCGAGATGTCCGTTGCTGAATTTCTCGCCTGGTACCTGAGATTGAACGAGAGGCCCCGAATTCGGGTCCCGCGCGGAGACAGATACCTGCGCCGCGCAAGGGATCTGCTGAAGGGATTTCGGTTTGTCCGGCAGATGCCTTTCGAGTGTGTGATTTCGTATGTGCTGTCGGTGCAGGCGCATATGAATCTGACCAAGCGGCGGGTAAATTTCCTGGCTGAAACGTGGGGCCGCCAGGTTGAGTTTATGGGAAGAAGATACTGTACGTTTCCCGTACCCGACGCACTGGCCCGGTTGAACGGTCCGTATTTCAGGCTTAACCGTTTCGGGTGGCGGTCGGAACGCGTGGTTGCAACGGCCCGGATTGTTTCCGATCGAGTGGGAGCTGATCCGGCGCGGTTGTCTCTGGATGACTGGCGGGATATCGTGGATGCTTTGAAGACACGGGCCGGAACCGGCGTCGGTCTGAAGGTGGGCAAGTGTATAGACCTGTTCGCGCTGGAACGGCTTGATGCCGTGCCTGTGGATACGTGGGTATTGAAATTGGCCCGGGAGTGGTACAATGTGCAGGGTTCGGACAGAAAGGTTTGTGCGTGGGCGGAGGAGCGTGGGGGCAGGAACGCCGGTTACATGAACGAGTACCTGTTCGCGTACTACAGAGAGTTGAACGGCCCCTCGCTGCACGATCGCGTTATTTCGTTCTGTGCTTCGGATGCGCCATCTGTGGAACTTCCCGTGCTGGGTGGCAGTTAGAATACTGTCCGGATTTTTGGCCTCGTCACGCCTGCAGACTGCGGGATAGGCGAGGTGTTTTCCGCGGCACACCCGCCTCCCGGTACAGGTCCGACGACGATTGTCCAGGTTTTGCATAACGGGCGCCTCAGTCTATGGTCTGGCGGATATGTCGACCCGCACAGGTATTGCCCGAATGCACTAGTCGATTACAACCTCTTTTCCGACGATATCCGGCCGACGCTGTCTTGGAAGGCGGGATGCCGCGATCTGACTGCTTCCGACATGAAACACGTATCGGTCATTATCCCAACCTACAACCGCTCGGTCTTCCTGCGCAGAACACTGGAGCAGGCATTGCGGCAGACGTATCCGTCGTTCGAGGTGATTGTGATTGACCAGGCCACGGAGCACCCTCCGGAAGTCCGTGCGTATCTGACGTCCATCCGCGAACGCATCCTGTACGAACGAACGGATACGGTCGGTCTGACGCGCGCACGAAATCTGGGCATGAAAAAGGCCCGGGGGGAGGTCATTCTCTACCTGGACGACGATGTTGATCTGCCTGGCGATTTCATCTGGAGGCATTTGCGCAACTATGACGCGGAGGAGGTCAGCGCCGTGGCCGGTGGAATCCTGAATGCGCAAAGCCTTTGCCGCCCCGAACCGACGCGCTGTGGTTCGGTGACGTGGTATGGTCGTGTGATCTCGAACTTCCATGCAAGCTGGCGCCGGAATGTCTCGCACGGTCCGGGAGGGAATTTCTCATTCCTCCGCGAGCAGGCGCTGCGCTGCGGCGGTTTTGACGAACAGTTCGTGGGAAGCGCGCTTCGGGAGGATACGGATTTCTGTCTCCGATATCTCGAAACCGGGACCGGTCGAATGGTTTTCGAGCCGGGAGCCGCGGTTTTTCACCACGCAGCGCCGTCCGGAGGCTGCCGGGTAACGGATCAGGCGGCCGATCCGGGGACCTATTCCAATGAGCTGTATTTCTGGTTGAAACACTTTGACAAACGGATGCTGCCGTACTTTATCCTCAATCTGTTTGTGCGTTTTTTTATTTTGCGCGGCCATTTCAGCACGTTCGGTTTCTGGTGGACAATGCCGCCGAAACTGAGGGCGCTGGCGCAAGGTATACGGACCGGTATGGGTCTCTACCGGCAAACCCGCAGAAACGGGGCCGGGATTTGAGGCTGAATGGCTGAAAACAACGAGCAAGAGAGGCGCGAAGCGCTGGATCTTGCGACACTCTCCCGCGGCGTGGGTGTCAATCTCCTGGCCCTTTTTTCGAAGCTGGGTCGCCCGGGATTCTATCTCATTGCCGCACGTCTGTATTCTCCTGCTTCCTACGGTCTCTATTATCTCGCCTGGACCTGGGTGAATCTGTTTTCCCGGTTTGCGTTTTTCGGTCTCGACAAGGCATTGCTCCGGCACCTGGCCTTCCATCAGTCCCGGGGCGAGAAACAGCGGGCCCTGGGGAGCGTCAGAACAGCCCTTTTTGCGGGAGGCGTTTTGAGCCTCGGCGTCAGCCTGGGCTGTTTTCTCTTCGCCGATGCGCTCGGGGGGTTAATCGGTCGAGAGCGGGTGGAAATAGCACTGCGATGGATGGCATTCGTCGTCTTCTTCCAGACCATGGGCGGGTTGCTGCTGCAGATTCCAATCGCGCACAAGGTTATGGAATATCAGCTGTACGTAAGAGGACTTACCGAGCCCGCGTTGTTGATCGGCTTTGCGATCCTGTTCTACTATCTAGGAATGGACCTGACGGGGATCTGCGGGGCATATCTGGTCTCCATGGCCATCGTGTTTTTTTGTTCCATCATACCGGTTCCCAGGTTCTTTCCATGGCGAATGTGGTCCAAAAGGGGGGTCGGATTTGAGCGAAAACTCTTTCGTTTTTCGTTTTCGATGTTTCTGATCGATCTGATCGCGGAACTCAACGGACGATTGGACGTCGTCATTGTCGGATCATTCATCGAGCCGGAGACCATCGCCGTATATGGCGTGATGATCCAGCTGGCCGGGATCGTGCGCGCTGTCTCCGGCGCATTCGATCCAATTGCGAACCCTTTCTTTGCGGAATACCACGCCCGTGGAGAGATCTCGCGTCTGGATGATTTCTTCAAACTGGTGACTCGATGGGTTACGCTGGTCACCGTTCCCATTCTGCTCGTTTTCGCTTTCAAGGGGAGCCAGATCGCCGCATTCGTCGGGTCGGAGTTCTCGGAGGGATATCCCTGGTTGATGATTCTGTTGCTTGGCGCTGCCGCGTCTGCTCTGTTGGGTTTGTCGGGCTATGTTCTGGTAATGACCGGGCATCCCGACGCCCTCATGGGCGTTAGAGTCGTAACGCTGCTGGTCAGCGGGATTGCTACTTTTATACTGGCTCACCGTTTTGGCCCGATGGGAGCAGCGATCGGTGCCGCATTCACGGCAATTCTGTCTCAGGCACTCTCCTCGTGGTGGGTATTTCGACGGCTGAAAGTGCATGCGTTTTCGATCAAACTCTGCAAGCCACTGCTTGCCGGCTGCGCGACCGCTCTATTGTTGACGGTGAGTGGCCCATTTGACTCGGTCGCGCCCCTGTGGGATGTTCTGGGCCACGCCCTGCTGACTTTTCTGTGCTTTGGGGGGTTTATCTGTCTGCTTGGCATAGAAGATGAAGAAAGGCAGTTCGGGTTGCGGGTCTATAACCGGATCAGACGGATCTTCGTGTGAGAGAGGAGGCATGGTGAGAATCTGCATCGATGCGCGAGAGGTCCGGGACGTCGAAACCGGCGTCGGTCGGTATGCGTTCAGCCTGGTCCGGGCCATTGCCCGGCTGGATCGGCACAACGATTACCTGCTGTTGAGGCGGGCCGCCTATCCGCGTCCGCTTGTAGAACAGCCCAATTTTACGGATATCGCGGTTCCATATGGAATTTCAACCGTCCGAAACATTGTCGGAGGGGCCAGGTTCGTGAACCCTCTCCGGGCCGACATATACCATTGTCTCTTTCATCTTCTTCCCCTCGGCGTCCGCGCCGGGCGGATTGTCCTCACCCTGCATGATTTGATTTGGATAAATTCCCCCGATATCGCCTACGAAGCGCGATGGCGCGGATGGATGGCACGCCGTTTCGCCGGTCCTTGGATCGGGAATTCCGTAAGGAAAGCCCACCATGTGATTGCGGTTTCCGAAACGACACGGCAGGACGCACTTGCGCGATATCCGGGGTCGCCTTCGAAATTCACGGTAATTCATCACGGAAGTGACGGGTCATCCAGGGAAGACAACGTTGCGGGAGCGCTTCCTGAAGTCTGCCGTGGACGGCGATTCATCTTCTCCCTGGGCAATACAAAGCCATACAAGAATATCCGGCGTTTAGTCGAGGCATTCGGCATGGTCGCGAAAAAATGTCCGGATCTGTTCCTGCTGATCAGCGGAAGAGGCGACGGATACGCCACGCTGGCAGAACTCACCCGGAACCTCGGGATCACTCGAAACGTCCTATTTACCGAGCAACTGAGCGATGGCGAAGTACGGGCGTGCTTCAAGGAAGCTGTTTTCTTCGTTTTTCCATCTGTTGCAGAGGGTTTCGGGCTGCCTGTGATTGAAGCGATGGCCAGCGGATGTCCCGTTTTGACCTCGGATGCGTCCTCTCTGTCGGAAATCGCCGGCGATGCGGCCGTACTTGTAAATCCGTTGGAGGTCGCGTCCATCGCCAGCGGAATGACGCGTCTGATACAGGATGAGGCATTGCGGGAACGCCTTGTGGTCAAGGGGCGGCGTCGGGCCGCCCATTACACCTGGCAGGATTGCGCGCGAAAGACTCTGGGGGTCTATAGAAAGATAATGTCGCACTAATTCATGAGGCGGGTAAGTATCGGCATGATGCACGTCCGGCGGGTTTGTTGGTTTACCTTCTTCGCGCTCACCTGGTCGGCCAGCGTCGCCTTCGCAGTTGCACAGGCGGAAGGAGAGGGGCTGCGGGTAGACATGAGCTCATGGCTGCAGAGGGATTGGGCGGAATGCAAGACGAAAACGAAGTTCCAGTACGCGAACAACACGGTGCGCTTCGTCAGCGAAGGGTCCGCCGCGCTGCTCTGGCAGATACCGACACGATCAGGCCGTCCGATGGCGCTGGATCCAGCACGTTACCCGTGGATCGCGCAATGTAAGCGGCCGCCCAGAGAGTTCGAAAAGATAATCAGGAAGCATGGGTTTGACACACTGATCGACGTGGCCGAAAACCCGTATATGACGTGGCGTTGGAAGGTGGATTATTCGACGATCGGTCGGCAGCGACTGGATAAGGGCGGCAGTTTGAAGAAACAGGACGACGACTTCAGCGCGAAATTGGGAATCGCGATCCTGGAGAAGGGCACGAACAACATCCGGGAGATCGCTTACGTCTGGTCCAATACACTGCCGGAGTCGCTTATGTTCAAGTCGGAGACCACAATAATCCCATTTGTCTGGAAACTGTCGTGGCGGCGAATTGTCGTGGAAAGCGGGCCGGGCAGGATGACGCAATGGGTGCCGGAAGTGCGGAATCTTTACGAGGACTACAAGAGAGGATACCCGGGGGAAGAACCGGGAAAAATACTACGGGTCTATCTGATGACGGATACCGACAATACGAACAGCAGGGCGTCGGCATGGTATGCCGATATCGAGTTCCACAAAGAAGCACCGCGGTAGCGAGGCATTACCAATGGGCTTACGCGCGGTTTCCAGACGCGGTGGTTATGGGCCGATCCTCGGACATTCGTGCGCGATTAGGAACCGATGCCCAAAGGACGAGGCGACACTGAGTCGGATCAATCGGCCGTGAAGACCCTGAGAAGCGGAGCATATGAATAGTACGCCTCGCTCTTTTTTTATTCCCGCACGAAACGCGGATTGCCGAAGCCGTCGTTAATGACGTGACTTCGCGCGGGTATTTCCGCTTTGTCGGGGATGATCAGGTCGAGTTCGGTGCTGTTTTCGATCACTGTCCCGTCGCCCACGCGAACCCCCTTGCCCAGATGGATTCTGCCCGGCCTCCTGTCGCCGCTCAAGACGGTGCCGACGACAACCGACGAGGCGATTCGGCACTCCGTGTCGGTTTGCACAAAGCCGTAGACCTGGGTATTTGGACCGACGGTGGAATGATTACCGATTCTGACGGGCCCCAGGAGGGTGGCGTCGGTTCCTATCTGGACGTGATCCCCGATTTCAGGGTGCCGATGCCTGACTTTGCCGCTGAGGCCACCCATCGTGCATGGATAGATGTAACAACCGGAGCCGATCACACCGGTCTGGCCGGTTGTCAGGCCCCGGTGTGGATGATCCAGGAAGTTTGCGTCGCCGATCACGGTTTCAGGATGCAGGTCGGCCTGGTAATACCGGCCGCCAAGTTCCGAAATAGCGCGCGGTAGAAGCGGTACCGGCACTCGTTCGACATGAGGAAGACCCTCCGCCGGTCCTGACACCGTTAGGGCGTGGGCAACATCGTGATAGAAGAGCACCCGCCAGCCGGGGTAGGTGCTGATGACAAGCTGCATGAGATAATCGAATGCGAAGTCCAGATTCTGGGTCTTCAGGAACTCACGATAGGGTCCGAAATCACGGCCGTCGATCGCGCTGTTCAGTACCGGACTGTGGTCCAGATCCGCCAGCCTGTCCATGCGGGTTCGGTGTTTGGCCACGATATACGCATCCCATACCGCCGGATCCTTGAGCGATGCGAATCGGTTCCACAACGCACGGCTTTTGAGGTGGGGCAGGTCCGCTAGGAGTGCAAAGGTTGCTTCCAGGGCCGGGGTTTCGATATCTTTAACGTCTCCTTCCGCGGCCAGGAACGACTGCACGATCATCGCATAGATCTGGTCGGCGATCTCTCCGATTTCATCTTCGAGGCTGTCCGACGGCCCGGCTGACTGTACGTTGTGTGAACCGGGGGCCACGCATTCGAGCAGGTTACCCAGAACGGTTTCGAGGATGTCCCGGTTGACAAAGCCTCTCCCCGAGGGACGCGAGAGCAGGACCCTGCTGATGGAATCGATGCGTATGACTTCGCGTTCTTCCGATGAATATATAGGGTACAGCCGCTCCAACACCTGTTTCAGAAACGGGTTCTTGCGTTTTTCGTACGACGCGTCAAATAGTGTTCTGTCGCCCATGGATCTGACCATACTCCCTGTTTTGGCCTTCAATTCTGTTGGGTGATCTGCTATTGGTGGGCCGAAACGCGAGTTACTTACGGAAGCTTCGGATTGGTGTCAATCGATGTTCAAGGGTGTCCCGACGCCTCGCGTTCGGCCAGGCGCTGGTCGGCCTCAACCATTTCCTGAACCAGGTCTCTGAAGCTGGTTTCAGGGCGCCAGCCGAGTCTGCTGCGCGCTTTCGACGCATCTCCCAGAAGTGAATGCGCTTCGGTCGGCCGAAAGTACCGCGGGTCGATGCGTACAACCGCCTTTCCCGTCGCCCTGTTTATCGCGACTTCGTCGGCGCCCTGACCGCGCCACTCCAACTCCAGACCCAGAAATTCAGCCGCAAGGTTTACAAACGCGCGAACCGAGTGCTGGTGCCCGGATGCGATAACGTAATCGTCAGGCGCGGCCTGCTGGAGCATCAGCCATTGGGCGCGGACATAGTCCCGCGCGTGACCCCAATCTCTCATCGCGTCGAGATTGCCCAGGTACACGCATTCGTCCAATCCGACTTTTACGCGGGCAAGCCGCCGGGTGATCTTCCGGGTCACGAAAGTTTCGCCGCGGACGGGGGACTCGTGGTTGAACAGGATACCGTTACAGGCGAAAATTTCGTAAGCCTCGCGGTAATTCACCGTGATCCAATAGGCGTATACCTTGGCTGCGGCGTATGGCGAGCGGGGATAGAACGGCGTCGATTCCCTCTGAGGCGTCTCGGTTGCCTCGCCGAACATTTCCGAACTGGACGCCTGGTAGAAGCGAGTTCGATCCGTGAGACCGCAAATGCGGATGGCTTCAAGCAGATGGAGCGCCCCCAGCGCAGCAACCTTCGCCGTGTATTCGGGCGTCTCGAACGACACCGCCACGTGACTCTGCGCACCCAGGTTGTAGATCTCGTCGGGCCGTACTTCCTGAACGATCCGAATCAGATTGGCCGTGTCCGTAAGGTCTCCATAGTGCAGAATCATTCTCCGGTGGGGGTCTTGAGGGTCGGCGAAGAGGTGATCGATCCGATCCGTATTGAACAGGGACGCCCTGCGGATGATGCCGTGAACGATGTATCCCTTTCCAATCAGAAACTCCGCGAGATAGGAGCCGTCCTGGCCGGTGATTCCGGTAATCAGAGCAATCTTTTCGGAAGTGTCAGACCGCACGGAAACCTCGTCGGGACAGGGTTCCGGGTCGCGCCTGGTCTGAAGGATACAGGTATTTGTTTTCCATCACATTTAAATTGAACGGTTTTGGAGCAAACGGTTCAGGCGGAACGAGGTTGTAACGTACCGGCCACACCTCGACGGCAAACTCAACAATAGGGATTTCATTCATTCTTGTCAAGAGATACCAGGCCAACAACGGGCTCCTGGGAGTGAATTCGCTTGACGGGAAATGCGTTTTCGTCTATTATTTGCGCCGGTCTGAAGGACGACACTCCAAACCGTTTTTCGGACGGACACGCCCCGACGAATCCCCGTCCCGCATAAAGGAGCCCAGCCGTGACGGTGCTGCACAGTGCCATCGGATATGTCGCGCTTCTGGCGATTGCCTGGTGCATGGGCCGGCGCACGACGCAAATTCCGTGGAAGACCGTCGCCGTTGCCAGTGGCCTGCAGTTGGTGCTCACCGGCATCCTCGTTAAGACGGGGCTGCGGCATTACGTCTTCGGCGTCGTCGGCGCCCTCACGGACATGCTACGCGAAACCGCACTGAAGGCCAACGAATCGCTGCTTTTCTCGGGATTATCGAATCCCGATTTCACGAGCAAATACGGCCCCGTCGTGGCACTGGATATCGCCGCGATACTGATCTTTGTGGCCGCGGTTTCGCGGATGCTCTACCACTACAGGATCCTGCCCTGGGTGATCAGTCGGCTGAGTGCGGTCATGCAGAAGTGCCTTGGGCTCAGTTCGGCAGAGAGCATCGGATCCGCCGGCAATATTTTTCTGGGCATGACGGAATCCCCGCTGCTTATACGGCCGTATGTGAGCCGCATGACCGAGAGCGAGTTGTTCTGTCTGATGACGGTCGGCATGGCGACGATCGCCGGTACGGTGATGGTGATTTACGCGACCATTCTGGGTACGGCCCATCCGGACATCGCCGGCCATTTGTTCACCGCTTCGCTGATCAGCGCGCCAGCGGCGATCGCGGTGTCCAAACTGATGATCCCGGAGACGGGGGAGCCCCTCACCTCGCGCCACCGGGTGGAACTCCCTCGAGACGACACGATGAACGGTCTCGATGCCGCGGCTCGGGGCGCCGCAGAGGGCATGCACCTGGTAATCAACATTCTGGCCATGCTTGTCGCGTTCATCGGACTCGTCGCCCTGGCAAATCTCGTTATCGGCAAGATAGATGTATTGGTCAACGCGGGGTCCAGCGGCTGGAGCCTCCAGGCGGCCGCGGGCGGCGTGTTTCGCCCGTTCGTCTGGCTTATGGGAATTTCCTGGGCCGAAGCCCGCACCGTTGGCGAACTGATGGGTCTGAAGACGATTCTGAACGAGTTCGTGGCCTACCTGGATCTTGCCCGGCTGATGAACGGGCCCGAGCCGCTCAATCAACGAGCCTTTGTTATCGCGACGTACGCCCTGTGCGGATTTGCCAACTTCGGATCCGTAGCAATCATGATTGGCGGCATTGGCGGGATCGCCCCCGACAGGCGCGGCGACCTGGCGCGTCTGGGGCTCCGATCCCTGGTTGGCGGAACCCTGGCGACAATGCTCACCGGATGTATGATCGGTCTGTACTTGTAAGTCGACGCGCCCGGTGTCGGGGGATTCGAAGCGTCCGGCGTCGCCGACTGCTCAATCCCGGTTCTTCCGCGGGTTAATGACGAACGCGGAAGCCAACATTTCCCTGCGCGGCGGTCACGTTGCCGCACATCACCCCGGAGGAAGCTTTGCACCTCAATACCTATTTGACCTTCAACAAGGGGTGTCGGGAGGCATTTGAGTTCTACCGTTCCGTGTTCGGCGGAGACTTCCTGTTCATCCAGACCTATGGAGACGGGCCTCCCGATATGCAAGTACCAGAGGACGAACGCGCTCGGGTCATGCACGTGTCGCTGCAGATCGGCTCCAGTGTGCTCATGGGAAGCGACACCTGCTCGTCATTCGGTCCTCCGCCTCAGGTGGGCAACAATTTTTCCATAACAGTCAGCCCCGACAGCAAGGATGACGCCGACCGGCTGCTTGCCGGGCTCTCTGAGGGCGGTAAAACGGCGATGCCGATGGCAGATACGTTCTGGGGGGCCTATTTCGGTATGTGTGTCGATAAGTTCGGGATCAGGTGGCAGGTCAATTTCGAATATCCTGAAGACTGAGACCCGCGCCGTACGGGTGTTTGGCCGGGTATCCCCCACGACCGCCGATGGCCTTTGCGGGTGTATCCACAGGTTTGTGCCGAAACGCCGGCCGAGGTTGCCGGTGAAGACTCCGCGAAACGTGCCAGGAGTTACCCTCGAATGAGGAAACGATGACGCTCGACGAAACACTCTCAACGCTGGTAGAACTGGGTACTGCGCAGAACCGCAAGGTCTATTCGCGCCATGGTATCCACCCGCCGATGTATGGCGTGAGCTTCGCCAACCTGAACAAGATGGTCCGGAAGATCAAGCGTGATCATCACCTGGCGGAGGCGTTGTGGGCCACAGGCAACCACGACGCAAGGGCGCTGGCCGCGCGGGTCGCCGACCCCTCAAAGATGAACGCGGCCAAACTAGCCCTTAAACAAGCGTGATGGTGAGATTTTTCTGGTCCAAGAGACCGGAAAGGCCTACCGTTGTTGGAGATAGATGGATTGCGCTAGAAATCATCACTCCAACGCAGGAGACCTTTCCGGTGAAAAGAATATCGGTTGATGACAGCCGCAGGAACAGTGCTCGTCGCAAACGCAAAGTGGCCGCCCGCCACGGTCGAGCGGGGCATTGGCAGGCGCAGCCCCGGCCCATGTTCAGTCCTGGCAAAGTGCACTACGAGGTGGGCGCCTACACCGACGCGATGAGTTACGGAGGCATCGGCGCCGTGCATCGCCTGGTCACCAAGCTGGGACTGCCCAAGCGCATCGACGCGTCGCTGTCCCTGTTGAAGGTGCATCTGCCCTATCATGAGTCGGACCACGTGCTCAACATCGCTTACAACGTGTTGTGCGGCGGCACGCGCCTGGAGGATATCGAGCGTTTGCGACATGACGGGGCCTACATGAATGCCCTGGGTGCTCAGTTGATTCCCGATCCGACCACGGCGGGTGACTTTTGCCGACGCTTCTCGGAACGGGACATCGTCGAACTGATGGCGTGCATCAACGCGGTGCGATCCTCCTTGTGGGCATCGCGTGGCCGCAAATTGCTTTGTGACATCACCTATATCGACGTGGACGGCACAAACGTGCCGACGTATGGAAAGCGCAAGAGGGGTATGGACATCTCTTACCAGGGCATCTGGGGCTACCATCCGCTGGTGATCTCACTTTCCAACACGAAGGAAGTGCTCTTCCTGGTCAACCGACCGGGGAATGTGCCCAGCCACACCGGTGCGGCACCCTGGATCGACGCGGCCTTGGCGCTGGTGCAGCCCCACGCCAAGCGCCTCTGTGTACGTGGCGACACCGACTTTTCCTTGACCCGACATTTTGATCGATGGGCCAAAAGCGTCGACTTCATCTTCGGGATGGACGCCAACGCGACGATGCGTTCCCGTGCTGAGGCCCTCGACGAGGCACAATGGCAGCCCCTGCAACGCAAACCCCGTTATCACACCGTGACCGACCAGAAGCGGAAGCGCAATCAGCCCCACGAGAAACAGCGCATCGTCCGCAAACGGGCCTACGCCAACCTGGTCCTCAACCACGAACACGTGGCCGAGTTCAACTACCAACCCACGCGCTGTAAACGTGTGTATCGCGTCGTGGTTCTGCGCAAGAACATCAGCAAAATGAAGGGCGACCTTGTCCTGTTCGACGAATGCCGTTATTTCTTCTATATCACGACACGCACGGACGTAAGCCCCGCCGAGATCGTCGCCTGTGCCAACCAACGCTGCGATCAGGAGAACGTCATCGAGCAACTCAAAAACGGCGTCAACGCCTTGCGCGTGCCCCTGTATGACCTGGTCAGCAACTGGGCCTACATGGTCATCGCCGCGCTGGCCTGGAACCTCAAATCCTGGTTTGCCATGATGATGCACCGACACCTGGACCGACAGCAGTACGTCCGCATGGAATTCCGGCGCTTCATCCACAGCATTATCTTGATTCCCTGCCACGTCATCCAACGCGCGCACACCACCACGTTACGGCTCATCGGCTATCAACCCACCCTCGATCGCCTCTTCAGCACCTGGCGTATCATTGAACGCACCGGATTTGGATAACACCCATGCAGCACGACCGATGACACACACACGCCGCGCCATCCCCACACCCCTCAACGCACCGGTGTGTCCACCACGCGCCTGACCGACACTTCGGATACTCAATTCACGATAGCGACCACGACAAACACCGCCCTAAAAACCATCCAAAACGCCAATTCCATATAAATCGACACCAACGCCTCAACACAAACACAGATCGATGTGCCGCAAACGAAACTCGCTTATTTTAGGACTAGACGCGTGGGCGCGCGATATCGACAACTCGATCCTGGCAGGGGAGTTGGGCGCCCTGGCAAGCGCCGCACCGACCGGTCTGGCCCGCTTTAAAAAGTGGGCATCCGGGCGAGGAGAGTGGGTTGCCACCGCCGGATGGAACACGTTCACGGAAAAGGTCCTGCAGGATCACGAGGATATCAGCGTGGCGCTCCTGGATGCGTGTCTGGATCGTATAGAAAAGCAGATCCACAACCAGCCGAACCGGGTTCGCTATGCGATGAACAACGCGTTGATTGCGATAGGAACTTACAACGCGACCTATCACGACCGTGCGATTGCAGTCGCGAAGCGGATCGGCCCTGTAGAGGTCGACCACGGCGAAACAAACTGCAAGACGCCCGACGCCGTCACATATATACCCAAGTCCTACGCCTGGAAAGAGAGAAAGAGGAAGAAGGGACGATGAACCATTGCCCACACTTCCTCTCCCACAACAGGTTGTACGTTTGGAAAGCCGGGCTTGAAGCCCGGCTTTCTCAGTTGCCCTCGATCGGCTGGTGGAAATAATAACAGAGTCCATCCGGAGCTACGACGAAAAATACCTGAAACTTTCGCCCGTCGCGTTCGTCCACGCGCCAGTTCCCAATCTGGATTGCCTTCCCTTCCAGCTCCCGCCTCGCTCTCCCAATATCGGACACCAATATAGCGGCGCCTTCCTGTCCCGGGTCGCCGCCATTGACGGCGAATCCGATCCGGACGCCGTCCCGTTCCAGCACCACGGCGGGTACAGGATCTCGATGTCGTTTTACTTCGTTGAGTCCAAACGCGTTACAGTACCAGGTTGAAGCCTTATCGATATCGTCTACGGGTAGCGCCAGTACGTCGTCGGCATACGGAAAGGCCGCTTCAAACAGACTCGTCGAACCCATCTATCTGGCTCCTTTTTTCTTTACGGTATTTCGGAATGAAGATCCGGCCTCGGTTTGGCTCGCAGTCCCGACCGGTGTCGAAGGTTGCCGGGTATTCGCGCGTCTTGTTGCGGCCGCCTCACGTCAAGCCGTTCAGCGCGAATTCGAAAATGTGGTAATTCATCAGCTGTTCCGACGCAGCGCGTGCAAGGTACTCCCCGGTGAGCGGGCGGTTGAGGATGAACGGCACTTCACGCTCGGAGAGGCCGCCGTGCGAGCGCAGGCGCTCCCCATGAAGCCCTTCGAGATCGTGATCGCCCGGGGTCATGCCAATACAGAACCCGCCGGTGGCGATCGCCACGGCGTCGCCCTCGACATCGAACGGAAGGTTGAAACGGGCCGCCGCCTCTGCGCGCTCTATGACAGTTTCGATCCCCTCGATTGATTCTATATAGCGAATCGCGTCGCTGACCTTCAGGTCGTCGAAGCAGTAAACCCGGACAAATCCCCCCAGCGAGCCGTGATGCCCCACGAAATCGTCGGTGATGGGACAGATGACACGCGTTTTTTCCGGACCGAAACGCCTGTCCAGCAGATCCTGAAGATAAATGATATTGTAAGCACCCTCCGGGGTGCACTTGTCTTTCATGCCGTGATCGGCGACTAGAGCTACGGTCGCGCCGAGGCGATCGAGTTCCGCGCAGCGCCGGTCGAGCGATCGATAAAAACCGAGTGCCGCCGGATGATCCGGTGGGTACATGTGCTGTACGTAGTCCGTCAGAGACAGGTACGCCAGACGCGGCCGGTTGTCCTTTTCGAGGAACCGGACGCCGGCGTCGAGCACGAACAGCGACAGCGCGTCGGAGTACATGTCTGGCAATGGCCGGCCGACCCAACCGAGCGCGTCGTGGATGCCATTCTCCTCGAGCGTACAGCGGTCTGCGCATTGCGAGGAGAAACAGAGGTTGCCATTGCCGACATCCATTCCATTGCCGAGTTGCCTGCGGAGTTTTTCCTTGGCGGTGATTACGGCCGTTTCGACGCCGGCCTTTGACGCGACGTCGAAAATCGTACGCGAACGCATCATCTCCGGGCCCGTCATCGGCACGGCTTTGCCGGTACGCCGGTCGAGGTGGAAATTGCCCGAAATCCCGTGCACCGCGGGCGGGGCGCCCGCGGCGATGGAAAGGTTGTTAGGACAAGTAAAGCTCGGAATGACACAGTGGGCGGCGCCATTGTACCCGGCATCCATGAAAAGGGCGATCGTGGGAATCGCCCCGGCTCTACGCGCCGCCTCAAGGTACTCCGGGTCTCCACCATCGACGCAGACGACCGCGACGGGGGCTTCGGGAAGGCGATAATTCACGCCGTTGAGTTCGATTTTCATCCTGCCTGGGTAAGAATTGGCGACGCCACCGGCTGGAGGTGACGGTTCGGATTCAACCTCGGTGCCGCATCTTGTTTCTGTATTCCTCTTCGAGCGCGACCCGGATGGGATTCTGGGGTACACCGACCGCGGTCGCCTGGAAGGTCTGGTTGTCCAACGAGTGATCCAGTAGACGGGCCATGAGGTCGCGCTCGGTTTCGGCGTGCCGGGAGTCGCCCGAGAGATTGACGACTTCGTCCGGATCGGCGTTCCGGTCGTAGAGTTCGGCCGAGCCGTCGCGGTATCGAGCGTACTTGTAACGGTCGGTCATCACCATAGTCCGGCCTTCTATCTCGCTGAATGCGGCGTCCCGAATGCAGGCGGAGGGGTTCTGAAGCAAGGGTGAGATGTCCACTCCCTGAAGGGTCTCCGGAGGCGCGACGCCGCACGTACGATAAATGAGTGGAATCAGATCGAGGGTGCTCACGAGGGAGGCGGATCTACGCTTCCGTGGGACGCCGGGGCCGCGAACGATGAGAGGCACCCGGACCATGGAGTCGTAAAAAAAAGTCTTGAAGGACAGGCCGTGGTCGCCCAGGGCGTCGCCGTGATCGGAGGTGAAGATGATGAGCGTCTCCTCCAGGACGCCGGCCGACTCCAGAGCCGAAAGGATTTTTCCGATGCCTTCGTCGATGAGCGTGATATTGGCATAATAGTGTGCCCGCCACCGTCGGTAGTGCTCAGGAGTGGCCCGGGAGAAGTCGATGCGGTACACCGAACTGTTCCTGGCGCCCCGTCCTCTTTCGCGCTGCGCCGGGGGTTTGTGCGCGAGTTCTTCGGCTGAGCCGACCGGCTCGGGAATCGGGGCGTTGTAGTAAAGATCCGCCATCTCCTCGGGCGGATCGTAGGGGTCGTGGGGACCGGAAAAGCTGACCCAAACGGCGAACGGATCAGGGGCGCTCCAGCCCGTGGCTTTTCAGGAACCGCACATGGTCGTCTGGCAGGTAGAAGTGGCGCTTGTCTTCGGCTGTGATGCGTTCATCGAATCCCTTGAGATCGTCCCACGGATGAAAGTGCATCTTTCCAATGGCGGCAGTCCGCCTGCCGGTCGCTGAAATAGGGGCGGGCCAGGTGGGAACGTGGTCGGGCAGCCAGCTGTCGTTGCCGAGGACGCCCGTGTTGGATGGGTATTGTCCTCCCATGATGGAGGCGCGACATGGGACGCAGACGGGCGCCGGGACGATACAGCGGTCGAAGACGAGCCCCTCGTCAGCCAGGCGGTCCAGCGCGGGCGTCCGCATAAAGTCGAGGCCGTAGCATGGGAGGCTGTCCCGGCGCTGCTGGTCGGTGGTGATAAAGAGTAGATTCGTCGCCATCTTAGGTAATTGGAAAAACGACCCGGCGGCCTTCGATGCTGGATTGGTATGCGCCCAGCACCATTTCTACGGAAACCCTGCCCTCATCCGCGGAAATGGTTTCGTCCGTAAGGCCGCGTACATAGTCCACAAACGGACGGGGGACGGCTTCGATGCGTTCGCCCTGGCCCGCGGGGATGGGCATCTGAAAAGAGGTCCATTCGGCGTGGTCTTTGCGCATCAGGCGCAGCGGAACGGCGTCTTCGGGCCGAGGCGGACCGGTGGAGGGGGCATCGCCGTAGTCCTGGATGAGGGTGCCGGCGTCGCCGTCTATTTCGGTGGTGTTGACGCCTGCCACGGCCGTGGAGGAGTTGTAAAGGACGCCGATTTCGCCGTTCCTGAACCGATAGATGGCCACGCCGTTGTCGTCGGGTGAAACGTCCGTAACAACGGCGTGGATTTCGGCCATGACGCTGACGGGCTTCCCCAGCATCCAGTAGAACCAGTCCGCCGCGTGCATCGCGTCGTCGAAGAACATGCCGATATTGGACTCGGGATCGAAGTGCCAGCGAGAGGGGCCGTTGACAAAATCGGTATTGAGGAGCACGTTGATACAATGGCGGCGGCGGACGACCGCGACGTTTCCCACGGCGCCTTCTTCCAACAGGGATTTGATCTTCCGGTTGACGGGATCCTGCCGCATCTGGAAGGCCATGCTGAACTTGACACCGTGCTTTTTTACGGCGGCAGAGATGCGGTCGCAGTCTTCGAGCGTCGTGGCGAGCGGTTTCTGACAGAGGATGTGTTTACCGGCTGCTGCGGCCCGTTCCACAAATTCCGCGTGTCGGTTGGTTTCGACTCCGATCATGACGGCCTGGATGCGCCCGTCGTTCAGCAATTCGTCGACAGAAGGGCGAAAGTCCATTCCAAAGCGACTGACAGCCAACCTGCCCCGGTCTTGGTTGTCGTCCCACACGGCGACCAGTTCGACGTCTTCGAACCCTTTCATCACCCCACAGTAGGTTCCGACGTGGCCGTGAGCATGGCTGACAACGCCGATTCCAATACGATTCAAGGATGGATTCCTTCGCTACCGGCGAGCAACGGTCTGCGCACAGCGTATCTTTCCGGCTTTTATTTTGCCGGCCCCGCCAAGCGGGGAAAATCCAGGGGCGGTTCGGGTTACGCTTCCGGCACACCTGGCACGTCTGCGATGGTCCGCTCCTCCCACGAGCGGATGGCCGCTTCGATGACCTCCTGTACAGCGAGGCCGTCTTCTCCGGAACCTTCGATTTCCGACTGGGGCGCGCCTTCATCCAGTTGTTCGATCCATCGGTTGATGCGCCGCGGGAAGGTGTCCTCGAAGACCAGGCCGCCCATAATGGAGTTGCGCACGACGGTGAGTTCCTCGGAACGTCTTGGATAAAGTGTCAAATCCTCGAAACAGTTGTCGAGGACAAAGCGGCCCTCGGTTCCCAACACCTCGCAGCGTTCCAGGTTGTGAGCCGGATTGGTGTCGTAGCTGCCGGTAAGGTGACCCACAACGTCGTTCTCGAAGTGCATGTTGATCTGTGCGTTGGACCAGCACACCGTGGCGCTGTCTCCGCTGCGTCCGGGCGCTTTGTTCAGGAACGCCTGTACGCGCGCCACGTTGCCGCAGAAGTATCGCATGATGTCGATCGAATGGGGGTGCAGGGCCCGCAGATGGAACCACGGGGAAGTCTCGTTGGGGTTTCCGATCCACATGGTCATGTTGATCAGCAGCAGATGCCCGAGGCAGCCTTCCTCAATCCAGCCCCTGGCTTTCGCCGCAGGCGGAACAAATCGGTGGTTCAGATTGATGCCGAACCGGATGTTGCATTCGTGCGCTTTTTTGACCATCTGCCGGGCGTGATCGATATTGTTGCTTATGGGTTTTTCACACAGGACGCTAACGCCGGCTTCCATGCATTGTATCGTGGGTTCGTAATGGTCGCCGCCGTTTTCGAAGCCGCCGGTTGCCACGCTTACGGCATCCAGTTCTTCGCAATTCAGCATGTCCTGAATGTTGTAGAAGGGTTTCGCTCCATAACGCTCGGCCGCGCTGTCCGCACGTTCCTTGACCAGGTCGCAGACGGCCACAAGGTCCGATCTGCTGTTGTTCATGTAAACTTCGGCATGCTGACCGCCGATGCCGCGCATGCCGATGACGCCGACACGGATCATACCTGTGCTCCTTGCACGAAACAGAGGGATATCGAGGCCGCAGGGTGGCTTACCGCGATTCTGTTTAATTCATTCGAAGAGTGGCCTGAAGTAGTCGTACGACCGCCGGAGAACGCTGTCGATCTCGTCCACACCCATGTCCCGCGTGCCCACGATCTCCAGAACCGCGTATTCGAGCCCTGGAATCGCCTTGAATGCGCATGCCTGCGCGTGGAGATCCATATCTCCGTTGCCGGCCACCTGGTTTTCGACCGGTCCTATAGCGGTCTGCCTTCCCTTCACGTCTCGGATTCTGAGCGAAAGGATATATTCGCTGATTTTGCCAATGGTTTCTTCGGGCACCTCCTGCTGCGGGGTGCGCCAGATATGGGTGGCGTCGTAATTGAGTCCCACCCAGCGACGATCGACCTGCTGCATGAATCGATACGCCGTGTCGGTGTTGTAGACGGCGTTGCCGACGTGAGGTTTGATGCTGAGCCTGACGCCACGGCGGGCGGCCTGGTCTGCCAGTACGTTGATTTTTTCGACTGTGGCGTTGAACTCCTTTTCGTCGTCCGGCTTCCCGCCCGGGCCCGTCGTGACCACGGGCGCGCCGACGGCGGCAGCAGCGTCCAGGATTTGAAGGAACCGTTCCTCGTCGTCCATATTGCCGCTCGCGCCTAGCGATTCGATTTCCAACTGGTGATTCGTTGTCCGGCTTCTGATATTCCGGTAATAGGCGTCGCTCGCGCCGATGGCCAGGTGTGGCGCCATCCCCGGAATACAACAGAGTTCGATCGCCCGGTAGCCGGCCGCCCGGGTCCGTTCCATGGCGACTTCCAGGTCGTACCCGCCATACAGGATCGTGCTGCATCCGAGATCCATGAGTATCCTCTTCTTTTTCACCGAGATGTGTCGTGTCGTGGTATCGGCGGCCAATAAGTAAGCGGTCGGACAGGCCTTTGTCAAGCCGAAAACTGGCTCGACACTCGCCCGCAGCTAAATTCCTGACTTGATCCTGAGCACAATAGCGATTATATTGGGATGGTAGCAACGCTTCACAATTCACGCGGTTTGAAACGCGTTTTTACGGACGATGCAGCGGTTTGTAGCAACCCGAAACTCTGAGGGGGAAGAACCATGAAAATTAGTGAGGAAATCCGGGAAGATGTTGCCGTGTTGACGGTAACTGGCGCCCTGATGTCCGGTCCTGAAGTGGCCGAGTTTCACGACCACATCAAACGGTTGGTCAAAGACGGCATAAGCAGGGTGGTGGTTGATTTTTCGAAGGTCAAATGGTTTGGCAGTTCGATGCTCGGCGTAATGACCGCCAGCCTGACCACGGTTCGGCATGCGGGGGGAGATATGCGGCTGACGGGCATCACCCGGAAAATCGAAAGCATACTGATGGTTACTCAGCTGGCCGGCATCTTCCGTACCCTCGACACGGTAGACCGGGCGGTGGCCAGTTTCAAGACACAACCGCCCGAATAGAAGATGGCACCATCTGAAAGAGCGTCTGAAAGCGTCTTTGTCCATCGGGGATAAAGGCGCTTTCGGTCGTTTGGTGTGGAGGAACGGGTCGGGTCATCGGAATTCCTTCAATCGTCCGCCATCGGCGGCCATTCCCGGGTAGCAATTTCACGAAGTATTCCTTTGCGGGATTCTTCTTGATATCTGAACATTTGTATAGTATATTGGGAATCGGCTATCAGATGGGGGTACGGATCAGGAAAGATATCCTGTAGGGTTCAATGCTCCGCGGAACCGGTTAAAAGAGTGGTAAATCGTTTTCGGATACAGGGAATGGTGCAGGATGTCATTTCGGACGGCCTCCCGGGATTCGATCCGCAGGACCGTCAATAAAGGAGATGCGGTTTTTCCTAGGAGGGTTATCTGGGAAAGCAGCGGATTCATGGAAACGCGTGATATTGTCATCAAGGGGGCGCGGGTACATAACCTGAAGGATGTGAACCTGACCCTGCCGCGAAATCAACTGATATGCTTTACGGGTGTTTCGGGCTCCGGCAAGTCCTCGTTGGCCTTCGATACCATTTTTGCAGAGGGCCAGCGTCGCTATATCGAGTCCCTTTCCGCGTATGCCCGCCAGTTTCTGGGTCAGATACGAAAGCCCGATGTGGATCAGATTACAGGCCTTTCGCCAACAGTGTCCTTCGAACAGAAGGCCGCCGCGCGGAATCCCAGGTCGACTGTGGGCACGATGACGGAAATCTACGACTACCTTCGCGTGCTGTACGCACGGGTTGGCGTGCCGCATTGTGTGTCGTGCGGAACGCCGATCGGCACGCAGACACGCGATGGGATTGTGGATCGGATTATGGCGCTGGGCGTCGGGACACGGATCAATGTGATGGCCCCGATTGTCCGCGGGAGAAAAGGGGAGTATCTGGACCTATTTGCCGATCTGCAACGGGAGGGTTATCTCCGTGTACGTGTCGACGGACGGATCGTGCAGCTGACCGAGACGCAGCGACTCGAACGCCAAATCCGACACGATATCGACCTCGTCGTGGACCGCCTTGTGGTGCGGGTGGACGGACACGGGCGTATTGGCGAAGCGGTCGATGCGGCGCTGGGATTCGGCAACGGTACACTGATCGTCGGGTTCGAGGACGGGGAGGATCTGCTGCTGAGTTCCAACCTTTCCTGCACCCTGTGCGGTTTGAGCGCATCGGAACCAACGCCTCAGCTGTTTTCGTTCAACAATCCGCAGGGGATGTGCCCGACGTGTAGAGGTCTCGGTACTCAGTTTGCCCTGGATCGGAAACGCTCGGTACCGGACGATTCCCTGTCGGTCATGGATGGGGCAATTGCGCCGCTCGGAGAGCCCCGGAACCGGTGGAAAATACACTATTACAACGGTGTATTGGAGCGCCACGGCGCGGATGTATCTACACCGTGGCGGGAGATTTCCCAAACCGCACGTGAGGAATTGCTGTACGGGGTGAAGAACCGCATCAGGCTGGAATGGCGGAGGCGTGACGGTGGTGTTTATAGCCATAGCGATACGTTTGAGGGAATTCTTCCACCGTTGGAGCGCAGGTACGCGGAGGCGACTTCGCCGGCGTGGAGGGGAAGGCTGGGACCCTACATGCGGACGGGGAGATGTCCGAAGTGCCTGGGCGCACGGTTGAGAGCCGAAGCCGTGGCTGTGACAATCGAGGGTATGTCGCTGCCGGCGGCCGCGGCAATGTCGGTGGCGGATGCCTTAGCGTTTCTTGACGGTTTGAAATTGACGGCGACCCGCCGGATGATCGCGGAAGATGCGCTCAAGGAAATTTTGGGTCGGCTCAGATTCCTGCTTGACGTTGGACTGGACTACCTCACCCTGGATCGGGCGGCGCCGACACTGTCCGGCGGCGAGGCACAGCGTATCCGGCTGGCGAGACAGATCGGCAGCGGTCTGGTAGGGGTAACCTACGTGCTGGACGAACCCTCGATCGGACTGCACCAGCGCGACAACAAAAGCCTGCTGGACGCACTGTGCCTGTTGCGGGAGGCTGGCAATACGATCATTGTGGTCGAACACGATGAGGAGACGATGAAGAGGGCGGACTGGATTGTGGATTTCGGGCCCGGACCCGGTCACCTGGGAGGGGAAGTGGTTGCCTTCGGGGATTGGCGCAAGATCGCATTGTCAGCGAGATCCAGGACTGGAGCCTATCTCTCCGGTAGACAATCGATTGCCGTGCCCGACCGCAGGGCACCCACGGGACGGCGACTCGGCGTATACGGCGCGAGACAGAATAATCTTAAAGGAATCGACGTCGAACTACCCCTCGGCGTATTCAACTGTGTAACCGGGGTATCCGGTTCGGGGAAGAGCTCGCTCGTAAACGACATTGTCTACCGAACGCTGGCGCGGGAACTCAATCGAGCCGAATCCGAACCCGGAGATTTCGACCGCATCGAAGGTATCGATGCGCTGGATAAGGTGATCGAGATCGACCAGCAACCCATCGGACGCACGCCGCGGAGCAATCCGGCCACATACACCGGGGTGTTCGACCCCATCCGGGCGTTGTACGCGGACCTTCCGGAGTCCAGGGTGAGGGGGTACAGGCCTGGCCGTTTCAGTTTCAATGTGAAAGGCGGGCGATGTGAGGCCTGCGGCGGAAACGGCGCAAATGTCGTCGAAATGGATTTTCTGGCCGACGTATGGGTGACGTGCGCCATCTGCGAAGGCAGGCGGTTCAGTCGGGAGACGCTGGATGTTTGTTACAAGGAGGCGTCCATAGCGGACGTGCTGGATATGGAGGTGAAGCGGGCGTGCGCCTTTTTCGAAGCGGTGCCCCAAATCCATCGGATACTGAAGGTGCTGGTAGAGGTGGGGATGAGCTACGTGAAACTCGGGCAACCGGCGCCAACGCTGTCCGGTGGCGAAGCTCAACGCGTAAAGCTGGCTAAAGAGTTGTGTCGCAAGCAGACAGGGGCTACACTTTATATTTTGGATGAGCCGACGACCGGATTGCATTTTGCGGATATACAGAATCTGTTGTCGGTGCTTCACCGGCTGGTGGATCTGGGAAATACGGTGGTCGTGATCGAACATAACATGGATGTCATAAAGACGGCAGACTGGGTAATCGACCTCGGGCCCGGCGGCGGAGAATCGGGTGGGCGCGTGGTGGCGCAGGGCACGCCGGAACGTGTGGCGCGGTCCAGGCGTTCGTTTACGGCCCGGCCTCTGCGCTCCGCATTGAAGCACGGACACGACCCGGTCGGGAGCGATGGAGCGCGAAGCCGTCGAAGCGGAGGCAAGGGTCTGATTCGAGAAATCCAGGTTACCGGCGCCAGGGAGAACAATCTTCGGAACGTGGATGTGCGAATTCCGCGCGAGAAGCTGACCGTCGTATCGGGTGTTTCTGGATCGGGCAAGTCTTCGCTGGCGCTAGATACGGTTTTCGCCGAGGGGCAGAGGCGATATGTGGAATCGCTCTCGGCATACGCTCGCCAGTTTTTGGGTCAGCTGCCCAAACCAAAGGTCGAGCGCGTGGTCGGCTTGTCGCCGGCGATTGCCATTGAACAGAAAGCGGCCAGCAAGAATCCGCGTTCCACGGTGGGCACGGTAACGGAAGTATACGACTACTTGAGGGCGCTGTTCGCGCTGGTGGGAGAGGTCTATTGTCCGGTCTGCGACGTTCGGGCGGGGGCGCTGGCAATACAGGAAATCGTCGAAAGAATCCTGAGAATGCCCTCGGGGAGACGGGTATATTTGCTTAGCCCGCAGCGGCCGGGCAAAGGGGAGGATTACGACGCGTTGATCTCCAGGGCAGCGAGGGACGGATATCTGAGGGGCCGGCTGGATGGCGAGGTATTTGACCTGAAGTCCCCCGCGGAGATCGACCATCGACAGTCGCACAGACTGGAGATTCTTGTGGATCGGGTCACGCTCAAACCCGGCGTGCGGAAGCGCATTGCCGATTCGATTGAGAAGGCACTGATGTTGTCAGGCGGGGTTGTCATCGCAGCGTCGCCCGACGATGGCCGGGAAACCAGATTCAGCCAGGTCCTGTCCTGCCCGAAGTGCGGGAGGAGTTTCGACGAGGTCGCGCCGCAGCACCTTTCATTCAACAGCCATGAAGGCTGGTGTCCCTCGTGCGAGGGCCTGGGAACCCAGAAGGGGATGGGAAAGAACACGCTGATTCCGGATCACCGAAAGTCCGTGTCCGAAGGGGCCGTGCCGGTTCTCGGGGAATTGAAAGACGGTCCATTGGCGGCGTTGATTCGTGCTGTAGGCGACGCAGGAGAATTCGACCTCGAAATGCCGATCCTGGATATGTCACAGACAGCGCAGGAAGTGCTGCTCTACGGCACCGGTGAACGATGGATCCAGGACGCGAATGGCCTGCGATTCAAATACAAGGGATTATTTAATTCACTTGAGGAACTGGTGAGGGGTTCGCCCCGTTTTCGAGAGAAGATGGGCGACCTGGTAGAAGATGTGGCCTGCCTTGTGTGCAGAGGCGCGCGCCTGAAGCCGGAAAGCGCCGCGGTCCGTTTGCGCGGGATGACGATTTTCGAATTGGTTGACCTGCCCATCGGTAAAGCAAGGCGCTGGTTTGAGGATCTGGTACTGACCGAGCGTGAACTGGTCGCCGTCGGGGAGGTTCTTCAGGAAATCCGCGTCCGAATGCGGTTCTTGCACGAAGTGGGCTTGGGCTATCTGTCTCTTTCGCGCAGGGCTCCCACGTTATCCGGTGGCGAGGCGCAGCGAATTCGCCTGGCCAGCCAGATTGGATCCGGTCTGACCGGTGTACTCTACGTGCTGGATGAGCCAACAATCGGACTCCACCAACGGGACAATCGACGTTTGCTTGCTGCGCTGGGTCAGCTGCGGGATCTGGGAAATACCCTCCTGGTGGTGGAGCACGATCGCGAAACGCTGGAAGCCGCAGATCACATTTTGGATTTCGGCCCCGGTGCGGGAGCCCACGGAGGAGCGTTGGTGGCGGAGGGGCCGCCGAACCTATTGAGTTCGGAGAACGGATCTCTAACTGCGAAGTACCTGGCGGGCAGGCTGGCCGTGGAATCGCCGCCACGGAGGTCGGCCCAGAGAGGGTGCGTCGAGGTGGTTGGCGCCCGGCATAACAATCTGAAGGGTCTAAACGTGAAATTCCCGCTGGGGAAGCTAATCGGCGTCACCGGCGTATCGGGATCGGGGAAGTCTTCGCTTGTGAACGACGTTCTTTACGGGGCACTGGCGGCGAGAATGAACGGCGTTCGAGGAACTGCGGCCGATCACGACGAGGTCCGCGGGATGGATGGCATCGACAAGGTGATCAATATTGACCAGTCTCCAATCGGGTTTTCATCCCGCAGCAACCCGGCTACCTATGTGAAGGTGTTCGACAGAGTTCGCAGGCTCTATGCACAGTTGCCCGATGCGCGGATCCGCGGGTTTTCACCTGGCCACTTCAGCTTCAATCACCGGAAGGGCCGCTGCGAGGCCTGCAAGGGGTTGGGTTCACGGTGTATCGAGATGCATTTCCTGCCCGATGTCTGGGTGACCTGCGAGGATTGTAACGGAAAGCGGTACAACCGGGATGTGGTGAATGTCCTGTACAAGGGCCGGTCGGTTGCCGACGTGTTGGATATGACGGTAGACGAGGCACTGCGACAGTTTGGAAACGTGCCGGGAATCCATCGAACGCTCAAGACGCTGGTTGAAGTGGGACTGGAGTATATCAAGATGGGGCAGGCGTCCACAACGTTATCGGGAGGGGAAGCACAGCGGGTAAAACTCGCCAGGGAACTCGCCCGGCCCAATACGGGCAAAACCGTGTATTTGCTGGACGAGCCCACCACCGGACTGCATATTGCTGATGTAGCTAGGCTGCTCGTTGTGTTGAATCGACTCGTAGACGCAGGCAATACGGTAATCGTAATCGAGCACAACCTGGATGTCATCAAGACGGCGGACTGGATCATCGACCTCGGACCGGAAGGAGGTGACGAGGGCGGGTACCTGGTTGCGGCCGGTACACCTGAGGAAGTGGCTCAGGTCGATGCGTCTTATACGGGCCGGTTTCTGAGAGAGATGCTTGACCGCGACGATCCGGTTATGCAACACTCGCCGCAGGTTCCCGCCTGATGCGTCTTGTCACTCCCGTTCTAAGGACGGGTGCAACCGAACCGGGTGTAAAATGGCGCTTGTAACGCTGTTTCACGATCACCACACGGGGGAAGACGATGGTCGTCGCAACCGGAAATTCGTCGCTAAAGTCCAGGGCCGCAGCCGATTTTGTTGGCGACGGGTGCGGCGATCAGGAGGAAATTTACGCAGCCATACAAGCGCTCCCGCCATCGGGCGGCACCGTGGTTCTGATGGAGGGCGCCTACGATATCCAAAGGGTCGAGGGCACGCTCGGCGGGCTGATTATCGACCGAAGCAACGTGACGCTCGCGGGGCAGGGCGCGTCAACGCGATTGATTCTGGCGCCTGAACAGAATACAAACGTAATCCGCATTATAGGGAACGGCGTAGGGAATATTACGATCAGAGATCTCTGGGTGGACCAGAATAGGGATCAGAATCCGTACAACGGTGCCGAGTTGCATCATATCTCCCACGGGCGGTTCGAGTACAACGGCATCAAGGCATTCTGCGCGGCACCCGGCGGATTCTGTCCGAAACCCACGCACAATATTACCATACAGAACTGCACGGTGCATAATGCCCAGCGGCTGGGCATTATGCTGCAGGGGCCAAACATGAGGGTCATTAACAACCATCTGGGCAATGCGAATTCAGACGCGGTGGAGCTTTTGGGCGGACCGGGTTTTGTGATGGGCAATTTTGTGGAGATTACAGGACGAACACACGTCGCCGTGGGGTCCGATGCCGGAGACTCGATCATTATGGCGAATAACCAGGTATTTGTGCGCGAGGGTGGAGACCTTGACATTGCGTTCCGGTCCTGGGCCGAATCCGAGCGCCATGTGTTTTCAGGTAATATAGTGATGGTAGATGAGGGAGGGAGTCTGGGGTTGGCGATGGATGTGCGGGGTTTAAATACGACCATTTCCGGAAACGTGATTCGGGGGCCGCATCCGACGGAGCGCTTGCCGCTCTGGCTCACCGGCGCCGGCATGTCGATTACCGGAAATCATTTCCAGAATGTCGACCTCATTGTCAACGACCAGACTGGAACGGACAGGCCGATTCTCGTTCAAGGAAACGCAATGGAGAACTCGGCGGTTGTGCGTGAAGCGGGCAACCTGGTTCGGCCGACCGGAGATATGGATCGATGAATCTGGAGATTCCCAAACGCGTTTTCTTCAGTTTCGCCTGGAAGTGCCCGTATCGGAAAGAACCGCCGTGCCTGGATGGAGACCTGCACGATTGGGACCAGACGTTCCGGATACCGGATCTTATGGCTCTGGACGGACGAGAGGCGTTTGCCGACGTATACGCCGCCTGGAACGAGCGCGGTCTTTATTTTGCCGCAAATATAAAAAAGGCGGCGGGCGCGAATGTGGACGGCCGGCGTCCGTTACAGGGGGATGGCTTACAGATCTGGGTGGATACACGGGATGTTCGCAACGCACACCGTGCGAGCCGGTACTGCCACCACTTCTATTTCCTGCCCGGTGCAGGAAGCCTGAAGCCTAGGGGGGGACAGGTACGAATCCGGCGGGCTCGCGGGCACTCGAAGCTCTGCGAACCTTCGGAGTTGCCGGTGGCCAGCGACGAATCCGGAACCGGATACCGGATGGAGGTACATTTGCCGGCCGAATCCTTGACAGGGTTCGATCCGGAAGAAAACCGTCTGTTGGGATTTACCTATCTGCTGCAGGATCGGAAACAGGGTCGACAGTTCTGGACCGCGGACGAGCCGCTCCCGGTTTCGTACGATCCGAGCCTGTGGGGCACCGTCGAACTTGTAAAATGATCCGGCCGGCAGGAAGTCGGACGTATTGCAGAAACTTTGAAAAGTCGCCATTCACACGAAGGGCGGCAATTTTTGATTGATGGGGATGTGGATGTTTGAAACCGGATGCTATCGGGAATGGTCGCATCGGGTGATGTGTGCCATAGCGATTCGAAGTCGTTGCGCGCGCAGATATTAGAAGAAGTGAGTACAATGGATTTATTGCAGGGTAAACCGATCGACGGCATCGCGTCTCACGTACACGCCGTTTTGGACGATGGCGAGACTGCGTTGCTGCAAGCGCGTTCGGACATGGACGCCCTTGGCGATTATGGCGCACAGTGGGTGGTCGTGACACGAAAACGGATCCTCGTGCTGCGTGAGGGAGGCACACGAGACACGGTGGACATTCCTTTAGAGGATGTGAGGTGCGCCAGTACAGAACCCCTTGTGGGGGGTGCCGAGCTGGAAATCGAACGCAAGGCCCTGCCAACAATACGTGTACTCCATTCCCAAACCCAGACGGGGGAGTTTTCGGAGTTGGCCCGCGGGATTGAGCGTCTTCGGACGTCACAGCCGCTAATGGCGAGTATGGCGCCGGAGCGGAATCGATGCGAGTCCTGTGGCCGGCTTCTGCCTGAAAAGAACGGGATCTGTCCTGCATGCCTGAAACGGATGGATGTGCTGGCTCGAATCGCAGGGTACCTTACGCCCTACAGGTTACGTGTGGCGTTGCTTGCGCTTGCAACCATCTTGACAACGGCTGCTGAGTTGATTCCGCCTCAGATTACCCGGCTGATCGTGGATGACGTTCTGGCGCCCGAAGCGGCATCGGCCGTTGGCGATCGGCTGGAACTGCTGGTTCACCTGGTGCTTGCCCTGGTGGGCGTACGGTTGATTACCTGGGGCGCGGAATGGCTGCACGGATGGACGGCGACCTGGTTGAGCGCGAGGGTGACGGCGGACATTCGAAGCCAGCTCCTACCGTTGTCTGGAATTGCTATCGCTTCAGTTTTACGACAGGCGGCACGTGGGTGCGCTGATGTCTCGTGTGACCAGGGACACCGAACGATTGCAGCATTTCCTGGTGGACGGGTTGCCGTATCTCGTCATCAACAGCCTGATGTTTTTGGGTATCGTAGTGGCGTTGCTGTGGATGAACTGGCGCCTGACGCTCTATGTGCTCATACCCGTGCCGCTGGTTGTGGCAGGAACAGCGGTATGCTGGAAGCGGATGCGCCGATTCTATGTCAAATGGTACAGATGCTGGTCGGAATTGATAGCTCGCGTGAACGAAGCCCTGTCCGGCATTCGGGTAGTTAAGGCATTTGCGCAGGAGAAGCGCGAGATCGGGGTATTCGAAAGGCGTAACCGTGAACTCACGGTAAGGGCAGTGCAGGCGGAAACCAGCTGGGCGGTTTTCTGGACCACAACAAATTTCCTGACCGGTTTGGGCGTATTGATTGTGTGGTTTTTTGGCGGGCAGGAGGTGCTGGGCGGGGGGTTGACGCTGGGCACTCTGATGGCGTTCTATAACTATATGTGGCTTCTTTACGGCCCGTTGCAGTGGTTTGGCATGGTCAGTAACTGGATGTCCCGCGCGCTTACCGGGGCCGAGCGCATCTTCGAGGTCATCGATACACCGCCGGAAGCCTACGGCGACCCTAAAGCAACCTCCGTGCCAATGTTGGAAGGTCGAGTGCAGTTTAGAAATGTGACCTTTGGATATGACAAATCCAAACCCGTGTTGCGCGGAATCGAGCTGGATGTAAAACCAGGGGAGATGATCGGACTTGTGGGCAAGTCGGGTGTGGGCAAGACCACACTGGTAAACCTGATCTGCAGGTTTTACGACGTGGATGCAGGAGGAATCGAGATTGACGGTATTGATATTCGGAATATTCGGCTGGAGGATCTGCGAGCTCAGATCGGCATTGTTCTTCAGGAGCCCATACTGTTCAGCGGAACCATTGCGGAGAATATCGGTTACGGCAGACCGGGAGCGAGTATCTCTGAAATCATGGAGGCGGCGAAGGCGGCCAATGCGCATGGCTTTATCGTGTCCAGGCCCGATGGATATGATACTGACGTGGGAGAGCGGGGTGGGAATCTATCGGAAGGCGAAAAGCAGCGGGTGTCCCTTGCACGAGCGATTCTGCACGATCCAAGGGTCCTGATTCTGGATGAGGCGACTTCCAGCGTCGACGTTCAGACGGAGGTTCAGATCCAGGAGGCGGTGTCTTGCCTGGTGCGCGGTCGGACCACGTTTGCAATCGCACACCGGTTGTCAACGCTTCGAAATGCGGATCGGCTGGTTGTTCTGGCTGGCGGCAGGATTGTAGAGGTCGGCACACATCGCGAATTGCTCGCGAAGCAGGGTGTATTCTACGATCTGGTGCGCTTGCAGCAGGAAGTTTCCGAGATTATTGCGGTGAAAGCGTAGTCAGGCGCGAGGGGTCGGGTTCTGACCGTCTCGGCGCCGTGGGTGGAATTGGAATCCAGGATGGAAGCCTTTAAAGAAACCTTACCGGAAACGGTGTGGGAAAAGCTTCGAAGAGAAGGCCTGAACGACGAGCCGGCGCTGTTGCACGTGTCGTCTGATCTGTTACCGAACCGGCAGTACGGCCGGCAGTGGGTGGTGGTAACAAAGAGACGATTGATCGTCGTTCCGCACGATGGCGAGAGCGGTATGGTGGTGGTGCCGATGGACGAGTTGGCGGGTGTCCGGACGGAAGAGGTGGTGGGCGGCGGTCGTCTTGCGGTGGATCGACGGGGAGAAGGTCCGCTCTATGTACCGTATACACAGTCATTGATTCCCAAATTCGCCGAGGTGGCGGACGGCATCCGACAGCTGTCACAGGGAGAGGAATTGACCCTGTCCGAAGAAGTGGAGCGGACACGGTGTGACAGGTGTGGACGACTATTGCCGGAAAGGAATGGCATCTGTGCGGCCTGCATTAAGAAATGGCAGACGTTGCTCCGCCTCCTGCGATATCTGATCGCGCAGCGGTGGCGGCTGGTGTCGGTCGTGCTGCTGACTCTGTTGTCGACCGCGTTGGAACTGTTGCCACCCAGGATCACACAGCATATCATCGATGACGTGCTAACGCCCCGCGGCAATTTCAATCTGCTGGTCTGGCTCGTGCTTGGGTTGCTGGGGGTGCGACTCCTGTTGTGGGCGGCTTCGGTGTGTACGGAATGGCTGGCCCAACGCCTGGGACATGGGGGTGTGCAGGACATACGGTCGGATCTTTATCGGAAGTTACAGTTCATGCCGTTGCGGTTTTACGATCGGCGAACCATAGGCGGTATCATCTCACGGATGTCGAATGACTCTGACAGGCTGGAGGGGTTTCTTGCGTCCGATCTTCCTCTTGTCGTTTCGAAGTTGCTGCTGTTTATAGGGATTCTGGGCCTTTTGCTGGTGACAAACTGGAAACTTGCGCTTCTTGTGCTGCTGCCGATTCCCCCGATTTTACTCGTAGGAAGTCTCATCTGGAAGCGCGTGATGCACCACTGGATCCGTTGGGGCGCCAGGTGGTCTCGCCTTTCGTCGCACTTAAGTGAATCCATTGGCGGCATCCGGGTGGTGAAGGCGTTCGCGCAGGAATCCCGGGAAAGCGAGCGTTTCGATGAACGGAACGAGGATCTGCGCGCGGTCGGTGTGGCCGGCGAGCGGAATTGGTTCGTGTTCTTTACCGTAACGAATTTTCTGATGAGTTGGGGCGTATTCCTGGTCTGGTATTTTGGCGGCCGTCAGATCCTGGGCGGGGAAATGACGCTAGGCGCCCTGGTCGCCTTCATCAGCTATCTGTGGATGTTGTACCAACCATTGCGGTGGTTTGGCGAACTCTACAATATCCTGCTGCGAGCGTTTGCCGGCGCCGAGCGGATTTTTGAGGTATTGGATTCAAGATCGGAAACCTGTGATACGGCCAATAAGGTTCGACTGCAACGGATGGAGGGGCGGGTGGAATTTCAGAATGTGGATTTCGGTTACGATCGTGGAAAACCGGTTTTGAAGGGGATTGACCTTGACGTGAAACCGGGAGAGATGATCGGCCTCGTGGGCAAATCCGGCGCTGGCAAATCCACGTTGATCAATCTGATCTGCCGGTTCTATGATCCGGATCGGGGGCGCATTGAAATCGACGGGCTGGAGATGCGGCAGGTTAGCCTGGACGACCTAAGATCCCAGATCGGCATGGTTCAGCAGGATCCGTTTCTTTTTGACGGGACGATTGCCGAGAATATCGCTTATGGAAAGCCGAATGCAACCTTCAGTGAAGTAATACGGGCGGCCGTGGCGGCCGAGGCGCACGAGTTTATCGTTCAAAAGCCGGATGGGTACGATATGAAGGTCGGGGAAAAGGGAGGATTTCAAACGCTGTCGGGCGGCGAAAAGCAGCGGATTTCAATCGCGCGATTCTACACGATCCGCGTATTCTGATACTGGATGAGGCGACGTCTTCGCTGGACGCGCGGACGGAGTGGAAGATTCAGAAGGCGATCTCCCGGCTTGTGAAGGGCCGCACGACATTTGCGATCGCACACAGGCTCTCCACACTTCGCGGCGCGGACAGGCTGGTGGTGCTGGACGAAGGCAGGGTGGCGGAAGTGGGTACCCACCCGGAATTGATGTCAAATCAGGGTATTTTTTTCCGGCTGGTAAAAAGCCAGCAGGAAACATCGGCGGTGATGGCTGTTGGCGGCGGCAGGAATGATCCGGGAAAGGATTGAGCATTGCACGAAAATATGGATCCAGAGTATAACGACGATTGGAAGCCCACGCCGATTGAAGTGGCGCATCCGCAAGATGTGGATACCGGGAAGATCCGGCTATTCCGCGAACCAGCCTGGCATTTGCGGATGACCATTGAAGGCGATCGCTCGTATCTGAAGGTAAAAATCGTCCTCGCGGCCCCCCTGTCGGAACCGGACCGGTACATCTGTTTCCTGGACGCGAATGACGAGGTGATCTGCATGGTAGACGATGTCCACGCACTGTCTGAGGAGCATCAGGCAATTATCCGGGAGGAATTGGCGCGGCGCTATCTTACCTCGCGAATCGAACGGATCCACTCGATTCGCAACGAATACGGTGTCTCCTACTGGGACGTTTCCACGGACCGGGGCAGGCGTGAATTCGTCGTAAAGAATGTGGCCGAAGACGCCCGGTGGCTGGACGAGAATCGGGTACTGATTCTGGATGTGGACGGCAACCGGTTCGAGGTGTTGGACCTCGGCAGGCTGGACAAGAAGAGCAAAGTGTTGGTTGGGATGGTTCTTTAACGAACCCGGTAACGGTGTTCCGCGCTTACGCGCCGCCGGAGGTGTCCATATATGTTGGAAATTTTGTCGTACAGCCGGCTCGTTGCGGCCGAGATTCATTAATTCAATTGTCGAAAGGAATCGTATAAATGGCTTTGGTTGTGAAAGATATCGACATATCACCTAATCCGATATCGGATCTTTCGGTACGTCGGACGGTGTGCGGAGAGAATCTGATGATCACCCGATACGAGGTCGAGGCAGGCGCGAAGTTCGCTGCGCACCGGCATCCGGAAGAGCAAATGGGGTACGTTATTCGGGGGTGTATGGAATTTTTCGTGGGAGAACCCGAAAAACGTCACCTGTTCGAGACCGGTACGTTTTTCCATTTTGCGCCCAACGAGCAACACCGATCCAGGGTGTTGGAAGACAGTCTTGTCATCGACGTGTTCGCACCTCCCCGGCCGGAATATGTGCCTGAAGCGGCGAGGGAGGCGCCGAACGGCTAAATTTTCCACATCCGCTTGTATTTTTCTTCCTGCTCCAACGTGATCGCCTGGTCGTAAACCTGCTGGAGCAGACCCAGAGCTTCGAGGGCATGATCAGCGCTGCAGCCTGGCTGCGTGTCCTTCCGAATCGAACCTATGAAATCGACATTCTGGACCAGGACGTCGTCGGCCAGGGTGTCGTCGCCCTTGAAGAGGGTTTTCCCGTTAAGCGTGACCTGGTTGCCCGAGACGACGAGGGTACCCGCATCGCACAGGTAGGTATTGTTGTTGACGCCTTCCCGGGCATTGTAAGACAGGCTGAGAGCGGCGATGGTTTCCGTGGTATACCGAAGCAGCATGCTCAGGTCGAGCGAGGTGCCGGTTTTGGCGTGAAGCGGGCTGAGTTCACCGCGAATGCGGCGCACGGGTTGGTCGATGGTCCAGAGGGAAAAATCCAGAACGTGACACCCATGGTGGAACAGAACATCGTCCGTCCAGCTCCGCCTGTAGCCTGTCCAGCCGACGTTGTCGTGGCGCAACTGGAATTCATGCATGTGGTGTTGGTACACCTGGCCCACCTTGCCGTTCGCAATAAAATCCTTCACAAACCGGCCCAAGCGGTTGAAACGACGAGTATGTGCAACGAGCAGTTTGCGACCGGTTCTTCTTGCCAGGCCCGCAATCTCGGCGGCGCCTTTGTGCGAAAGCGCAAGGGGGATTTCCACCAGGACGTGTTTGCCGGATTCCAGTGCCATCCGGGTCTGTTCGTAATGCATCTCGCTGGGAGATGCTATAACGATCGCATCGATTGCAGGATCGGCGAGTAAATCATCGTATTGGGTCGTGGCTTTCTCAAAACCCCATTTTTCCCTGAACGATTCAACGGGTGTTGCTCTGCGACCCGCGACGGCACGAAGGCGAACCCCCGAAATTTGCTTAAGCGCACGCGCATGGAATACGGCAATGCCGCCGTAACCCGCAATGCCGCATGTAATGGTGTGCATCTGGACTCCCTGCAAAAAGACCTATCGTTGACGTCGCCAGTTCCCAATGAAACGTCGCATCGATCGCTTAAAGCGAGAGGGAGGATACCCTTTTAAGGGTGCCCCTCCGCCCTGTTCCCCCGCGTTTTCCTTTCCGTGCCGTTGCACTCGGCCGATTCCCCGTTATTCAGCCGGTATTCTGAATATCTCGTATGTTGTGGTGCAAGGATTGAAGTGTCGGGAAAATCTCGCGGTAGACGGACTGAAACCCGGTCTCGTAGATCTCGACCTGTTCGGCGTTCGGCTCGATCGTCCGGCTGTCGTAGCTGAGTTCTTTCAGCGCCGTGCCAATGTCTGCGTATACGCCAGCGCCGAGGCCGCCCAGAACCGCGGCGCCCAGTGCCGTGGACTCTTCCACTTCGGCAACCGATATCGGCTGGTTGAGGACCGAACTCTTGATTTGCATGAGAAGCCGGTTACGGGTGTTGCCGCCAATGGCAACGATGCGTTTCGGCCGGCTGATTTCGGCGTGCGACGTGATCGCTTCCAGGCACAGGCGACACTCGTACGCGAGTCCCTCGAGCACGGCGCGAAAAAGGGTCCCGCGCGTGACGTCGGCTGTCAGGCCGACGAAGGCCGCCCTTGAAGCAGGATCGTTGTGCGGAGGATTCCCCAGGCGAAGATGAGGCTGGAAGTGAACGCCCAGGCTCCCCGGCGGGACGGCTTCGGCTTCGGCGATAAGCGTGCCGTATTCCACGTCCGTTCCTAGAATATCACGCAGCCATTCAACGGATGCCCCGGATGTGTAGATGCCACCCAGGATATAGTACCGATCGGGCGCTACGTGGACTCCCGTGGTATATCCCTGCTCTGCGATTTCATCGCTGACCCAAGGGTGCCCTCCCGCGATGCAGAGCGCCTCGGCGGTGCCCAGCGAATTGAGCAGGGTATCCGGTTCGGTGGCGCCCACGGCCAGGGCGCCGCACACGTGGTCGTGGCCGCCGGTTGTCACCTGTACGCCTGTCGGAAGGCCGCACGCGCGGGCGACATCGGGCAGGAGCCGGCCTAGCGGCGTGCCAGACGGTAATGCCTGCGCAAACAGGTCCGGTGAAACCCCCGCCTCCTTCAGTATGCCCGAATGCCATTTCCTTCGGTGTATGTCAAAGGCAAGCATCCGCGACGCGAGGGAGTAATCCGTACCCTTTTCTCCGCACAGTCGAAACGTGATGTAGTCGGCGACGTTCAACCAGGATACCGTCTTTGCAAATGCCTCCGGGAGATTTTCCTTCAGCCAGAGCACCTTGCAAAGGCCGAAAATCGAGCGTAGCGGCAACCCCGTTATCTTGTATATACGTTTACGGCCAATGGTTTTATCCAGCCACGCGGCTTGTTGGACAGTCCGTCCGTCAAACCAGGCGATGATGTCGGCAGTGGGGCGGTCGCCAGCGTCAAGGGGAACACCCGATTCGGCCATACTTGAAACGGCGATACTCGAGATGGGGTCGGTTGCGTTCAGTTGTAACACCGCGTTCCGCAACACGGTCAGCGTGCACGCCCATAATTCGTCCGGTTTGTGGTAGGCCCAACCGGGTCGAGGGTAGTGCGTGGGTGTCGGCGCACTGGCGCAGGCCTGCACGCGTCCGGCGGTATCGAAGACAAGCGCCTTGATATTCGTGGTGCCGACGTCGATGCCGGCCAATCGAGGACGTTGGGACATCAATTCCAATAACGCTGCTGTGGAGGGACAGTAGGCCTGACCCGGATCATCATTCTATGACCGCCCGATGGTCGTGGCGTGGAAATATACGTTGACAGGCGGCCCAATGGTACCTACTAATGAACGAAAGTCAAGTCGAATCAATAACATCAAAGCGCATGAGCGCTGCTGAGGATTTCTCGTCCGCCGGTTTGGCGGCGATTACAGCGCCCCGGATTACCCCTCGACGTGTTCGGTTGGATTGGGGACAGATATGCCTGAGTTGCCAAGGATGTATTCGGTCTGGGTCGATGCGGAGAATACCCGGGTGTACGGGATTGATGATGACGACTGCGGCGCGCTCTGGTTTACGGGCAGCCTGCCGGCGCTCCACCGGTACGTGCCGGAATCAGGAGAGATCGACACGATTCCGATCCCGGAAAAGCACGGGGGAAGCCAGTGTCTGTGCGCCGGCGGGAAGGTCTTTGTACTGCCGCAGACGAACGAGAAATTGACGGTTTTCGACGTCGCGGAGGAACGCGTGTACCAGATCGATAAGCCGTTTCCGGAGGCAAACCTCTGGTATGGTCACGCGGACAAGGCGCGCAACGTACTCTATATGCCTGAGCGGTCGAGGCCATGTCTGGTCGTGTGGGACGTCGAGGCGGAACATGGCGAGGTCATGGCATATCCGGACGCCGGGGTGTTGCCGCCGATCGGAGAGGTAGATTGGCCCGAGCGGCTGGAGGTTTTCGGGGTTCCTGGTACCGACGGCTTGCAGCGCCGCGTGTACTACGATCCTGAAGTGCGTCAGTTTCTGGCGGAAGACATGCAACGCATCCCACCGTCGCGGCCGGGCGAGCGGGCTGAGCGATATGTCATATATTACAAGGAGGGTCGTGTGTTCCGGTTGGACCGGCAGACGGGAGAGGCATATGAGCGGGTCGTGCCGGGATGGAAGGCGGACTTCGGGTTCATTGGCGGCGGCGTTTTCTATCAGGGGTGGCAGTTGAACAATTTGAGTACGTACGATTCGGGATTCCGGTACGACGAGGAGACCGGAGCGTATATTCAGCTGAAAGACGATCCATACACCGGAGTGGACGGATTTCCCTACCATTTTATGGATCGGTTTATCGCCTACCACCCGGATAGCGATACGTTTGACCGGCTGATACCCGAAGTCTCAAATCAACGATATCCCCAGTTGTGTTATAGCAAATTGGCGGACGGACATCTGTACATTACGGCAAATAACATCTGGTCGGAGGAGAAACAGCGTCCGCTGGGGGCTATCGAAAACCCCGTGGGTCAGTTGATGATTCTGCAGACGCGACGTATCGAAGACGGTTGACCGGAGTACGCCACTGACGCATGCCGATCCCTTCTTCTGCCGCATTGAATGGCTGCATGGACTCAAGGCAGCGACTTCACTACAGAGACAGATGAAAGGAGGTTCAGATGGAGAAAGTAGGCTTTATCGGTCTGGGTATTATGGGCAAACCAATGGCGATCAATCTCATTGGGGCCGGGTACGAATTGACGTTCTACGCGCGGCGTCGGGAGATCATTGCGGAGATGGAAGGGTTGGGCGCCCGGTCGGTCGGATCCCCGGCTGCCGTCGCCGAAGAAACGGACATCGTGATTACGATCGTGACGGCTGATCCCGAAGTGCGGGAAGTGATCCTTGGAGACAATGGCGTGTTGCATGGTGCAACCAGGGGCGACCTGATCGTGGACATGAGTACGATTTCACCACTCACGATCCGGGAAATCGCGGAAGAGGCGGCCGCAAAGGGTGTCGCGGTGATGGATGCGCCGGTAAGCGGAGGAGATGCGGGAGCGATTAACGGGACACTGACGATCATCGCCGGCGGAGACGCAAAGGACTTCGAACGGTGCAGAGGGTTGTTCAACGCGATGGGCAGGGAGGAAAATATCTTCCACGTCGGATCCGTCGGCGTGGGGCAGACCGTGAAGATCGTCAATCAGCTGATCGGTGGCATCAATATGGCGGCAATTGCAGAGGGGCTGATCCTCGGTATCCGGGCGGGCGCCGACCCCGAGGTAATGCGCCAGGTTATCAGCGTGAGTTCGGCCAATTCCACATTGTTTCAGATACGGGTATCGGACTTCCTGCTGGCTAACTCGTTTGCGCCGGGATTTATGCTGGATCTGATGAAGAAGGATCTGGCGATCGGTGTGGATCTTGGCAAGGCATTGAATGTGCCTATGCCGATTGGTGCGGCGACTTACCAGATGTATGCCGCCGCCAGCGGTCTGGGCGCAGGCGAGCTGGATTTTTCGGCGGTGTGCAGGGCGGCTGAACATTTGAGCGGAACCAGGATACCTCAGGATTGCTGATACGAGTCACGCGGTGCCGTATTTCCCTCGGAACCGTTCTCTCAACGCGGCTTTCTGCACTTTTCCCGTGGCGGTTGTTACCGGGAGTTCCTTGACAATTTCAACCCATCTGGGGTTTTTGAATCCCGCCAGACGGGCGCGCACGTAATCGGAAACCTCGTCGGGTGTGAGGTCTGCGCCGTCATCCGCAACAACCGCCGCCAATACGGACTCGCCCCATTCTCTGTCGGGGATGCCGACCACGGCAGCGTCACGGATTTTCGGGTTTTCTCTCAACAGGCGTTCGATTTCCAGCGGATAGATATTTTCCCCGCCGCTGATGATCATATCCTTTGCCCTGCCCGACAGGTAGAGATAGCCATCGTTGTCCATTCTGCCCAGATCTCCGGTGTATAACCAGCCACCCTTCAGCGATTCCTCTGTTTTCTCAGGCATGTCCCAGTATCCGAGCATCGTAGACGCCGTCTTCGCGACAACCTCGCCTACCTCTCCGGAAGTCACCGGATTGCCACACGAATCCACGACGCTGAGTTCAACCGACGGCATGGGTCGGCCCACCGAGCCGAGTTTGCCCAGGTCGTTTGCCGTGAGACGGCAGACCGTAAGGATACAGCCGGCCTCGGTAAGCCCGTAGGTGACGTAAACGTCGCTTTCGAATGTGGCCAGGATGTCCTCGAGCAGCGCCGTCGGGAGGGTATCCGACGAACCCAGACAGCGCTGGACCGAAGTGACGTCGTAGTTTTTCCTGTGCTGGCATGCAAGTATCCAGCGCCAGACCGTCGGTACGCAGAAAATGTTGGTAGCCTTGTGCGACGCAGCGGCCGACAGGATGGCGTCTGGATTCGCACCGTCCAGAATCACGAGGGTGGCTCCCACCAGGAAGTGTGGAAGGACCAGACAGTCCGGCCCGCCGGTGTGGAAGAGTGGGTAGACGACCAGGCCCACGTCATCACTGTGCCCTCCCGTCGAGTGGGCAAGGGAGAGGGCCTGAAGGTAATGGCTTTTATGCGAGAAAACCGCGCCTTTGGGAAACCCTGTCGTGCCGCTTGTGTATAGAATGATATGAGGGTCGTTCTCGTCGGGTTCGACTCCCGGTTCGACTTCCGGGGATCCGGCCGCCACATCCTCCAGGCGACTGCCGCGATCGTCGCCGATGGTAAGCGTCCACTCCAGTTTGGACAGGTCGCCGACGCCGGCAACGACGTCAGCGAAGCGACGATGGAAGATCAGGCCACGGGCGCCGGACTGGTGAAGCGTATAGCGGATTTCTTGGCTGCGGTACCAGAAATTGACCGGAACCATAATGGCGCCAAGTTTGGCCAGTGCGAAGTAGAGGGCGACGTACACGTCGGAATTACGACTCAGAACGCCGATTCGGTCCCCCTTCCGAGCGCCGAGGTCCAAGAGGCCGTTGGCAACGCGGTTGGCCTGGGCGTTCAACTCGGCATATGTGAGTGTACGGTTTCCGAAGATTGTCGCGGTTTTATGTCCAAGGCCGGGATCCCGGGCGTTTTTCTGAAGAATCTTTCCCAATAACATCCTGGCCATCGTCTATACGTCCCCGGAAAACCACGAGGGGCGCGATGACTCTGTACGCGCCCCTGCGGTGTTTACACGTTCATGCCACGTAGAGGGATTTACTTCGGCAGCACCCCCAGTTGGTCCGCAAATCGCCGCCAGGTGTCCATGGTACCGTTTTTAAAGGTGACTTTGAAGACGACACTATCGATCACTGCAATGCTGATGTCTTCGTACACCTGGGTTGCGCCGTCGGCATTTTTGAGGGAAACGTGGTTACCGTTTACAACCATGTCACCGGGTGTGGTTTTGTCGGGCGCGTTATGAGTTTCTTGAGGTGATGTACTGTAGCCGCCGCCGATGTCCATATATTCGTTCAGAGTGAAAGACTGTGATTCGACGGTTTCCGACTGAAAGCTGTAGGTGAAACCTGAAACCTGGATCTGATCCTGACCCAGAGAGATTGAGGCCGTTACATGAGCCGTGGTCGTACCCGTGGGGTACCACTCGTAATGACCACTTACGGCAGGCGGTTGCAGAATCTCCCCTTCTGGCATCTGTCGACTTTCCAGACGCCATTTGCCGCGAAATGCGAACTGGTGTTGTGTTTCGTCGGCGCAACCTGTGATCAGAGAAACCGCCAGTCCGAAGAGCAGCGTGGGGGTCAGGGTCTTGAACATCCGATGTCCTCCTCGCCTTGATCGAGAGAAGCTTTACATATTCCAAATCAACTGTCGTGCAGTGCTGGACCCATAGACCAACCGTGCGCCTCACTGCCGACCTTCCACGAGTCAGGGTTGTCAGACGGGGTTTTCGATGCAGAAACGATGTACCATTTTTGTGAAGACGTCCGAACCCGTGAGGAGTTGATCCCTGGCGATCCATTCGTCCACCGTGTGCGCCTGCTGAATATTGCCCGGCCCCATGACAACCAGTTCCATTGTCTTTCCGAATACCATGCCATCCGTTCCGTAGGCGACGGTTTTGGGTTTCCTTTTACCGGCTATCTGAAGCGCCTCACGCACAATCGGAGAATCCGTGTTCGTGCTAAGCGGACCGAGGGCTTTCGGCAGTTTAATCTGTACTCCATGCTTTTCCGCCAGGCGTTCCACGTGATTAATGATGGGCTTCCAGTTCTGGTCTGGCATGGGACGACAGTTAATGACGGCCCGGCTAACGGGCGCCGTGACATTGGCGGCCGTATCGCCGTCGGAAAAAACAATATTCAGCGTTCCGTGAGGTGGATCGAACGCCTCGTTCCGATACCGGGGATCCGTGCGCAACGTGTCGTCCAGTCTGACCACGTCGTTCAAAAACGGGATAAGTTTGTGATTCGCGTTCACACCCTTGCCGGTACTGCTGTGTGCTGCTCTGCCCCGTGCCATCGCTTCGAATTTGAGCGAGCCCTTGTGGGCATATACCACGTCGAGGAGCGTGGGTTCGCCGACGATACCGTATCGTACTTTGGACGATTTGAGCGTTTTCGATCTCAGGGCGACGGCCCTGGCGCCGCCGCAGTCGGTTTCTTCGTCGGCGGTGACGATCACGTAGACGGGCACCTTGAGTTCTTTATCGGAGAACGCGTTTGCAGCCGCGATCATACAGGCTACGGACCCTTTCATGTCGGCGCTGCCACGGCCGTAGAGCCTGCCCTGTTTGGGCGTAAGTCTGAATGGATCCGAGGCCCATCCTTCGGCCGGAACCACGTCGGAATGGGCGAGCAGGGCGATGCCACCTTGACCCCTGCCTTTCTTCCCGATGACGTTTGTTTTCTGCGTGCCCTCGGAGTCTTTGAATTTGAGCAGTTCGACCGACATCCCCGCCTTGCGCAGCCATTTGGAAATGGCCAGGGATACCGGCGTATTGCTGTATTGAGAGGCTGAGTTGTAAGAAACCAGGTCGGCAGTGATTTCAACGACATCCATGTTCCGCTCCTCTACGTGTCCCCGCCCGGGGATGCGGAATACAGAAAAAACGCCATCGGGCTTCGCCCCGGATACGTAACCCTCCTCCAGTGGTCGGGCGTTGGCGTGGCTTTCATACCAACTCCCTGCGGACGATTTCAACGCCTTTCACCATGTTTTGGAGTTTCTGGAAGGCCAGCCATCTGGGCAATTGAAAGAAACCGCAATCCGGCGTGACGGTCAGTTTTTCCGGCGGGACGTGTTGAAGGGTCAGGCGCACCCGTTCAGCGACATCTTCTGGCGTTTCCACATAGAACGACTTCACGTCGACGAGGCCCGCGGCGATTTCTTTCTCTTTTGCGATCTCACCGCAGAGTTCCAATTCCACGAGTTCACGATTCGCGAATTCCAACGAAATCTGTTGAGCGTCGGCCCGAAGGATGTCGTCGAGCATCCAGTCGTACCGTCGTTTGCCCCGTGGGCGGCTGCCCAGGTTTCCGAAACAGATGTGCAGACCGATTTTGGCGTTAACGCCCTTTACGGTTTCGTTGAACAGGTTGACCCAGCTCTGGTCGTCTCCGGGAACTATGGAAAATGATGGTTCGTCTAGTTGTATGAATTCCGCACCTGCGTCTACCAGCCGTTTGAGTTCGTGGTTAACCACTCCCGCGAACTCGTACGCGAGTTCAATTCGGTCTTTGTAGACGCGGTCGTCTTTCAACTGGATGTGTATGGTAAGCGTAAGTGGACCGGGGCAGGTGGCCTTCAACGGATGATCCGTGACGGACCTTGCGAATTGAAATTCTTCGACAATACCCAGACCATCAGGTACCTGGATCCGTTCTTCCGGCCACCACCGCGGGACGCTGTCGTAGCCGTAGACACCCGTGCGCCGGAGCGTTGGTCGGGAAGCTAGTCCCTTGAAACGACCGTAGAAGCTCTGTACGAAATACCAGCGCCGCATCTCGCCGTCCGAGATCAGATCCACGCCCGCTCTTCTCTGATCCAGCATGGCGAGATGCACGGCGTCGTCGAAGGTCTCTCGAATGTCAGTGGGACCGAATTCGCCCTGGTCGATCTGATCCACGGCCGTCCAGAACCAACCTGGCAACGCGTAGCTCCCGATCACACTTGTGGGTAATAAAGGTAATTCTCGACTCATGGCCCGATTGGTAAAGCACTATGCAACGTGAGACGCTGGCATGGACAGTCATGCGGGAATCGTAATAAGAAGCCATGACAGGTTTGTTTTGTCAAGCAGAAACGTGGCGGACAGGCCCGGGTGGACGAGGGAATCGGGCATTGACTTGCAATCCACCATAGACTATCTTCCGCATACCCAACGGCTGTCGAGGTACGGGATCCGGCAGCCCGTTTCGGATTTGGACGCCATGCGGATTGTTCCGAAACGTCTCAAAAGCACTAGATCCATTTCACGATGGAACGGCAGCGGTGTTCCAGGACCCTCGATGATCAGGAACCCAAGGGACCTATCGGTTAAGGAAATCAATCAATGGCTTTTGCTTCTGTCGGTACGGTGCATCGATCCACGGTGACGGGCACCCGGGGAATGGTTGCCAGCGCACATCCGTCGGCAAGCCTCGCCGGGGTTCGCATGCTCCTTGAGCAGGGCAATGCGTTCGACGCCGCGGTTGCTGTCGCTGCGGCGTTAAATGTCGTCGAGCCCTATATGTCGGGCATTGCAGGGGTAGGATATGCGCTCATCTATTCCGCCGCGGAAAGCCGCGTACGTGTTCTGGACTATTGCGGGCGTACGCCGCACGACGCCACCTCGGAGGCGTTTCCGACACCCGAGATGCAGGACGGCGGGGTGATGTCGTGTCTGGTTCCAGGGGCCTGCGGAGGGTGGCTGGAGCTTCTTGAAAAATACGGTACGATGGACCGGGCAACCGTGTTCGGCCCTGCAATCGAATTGGCGGAGAACGGCTTCGCGTCCACGGTGAAGAATTCCAATTTCATGCAGGGTGCCGTGCCCCGTATGCGGCCTACGGGTGCCGAGGTGATTCTGAGCCGTGGGCGGGCGCCTCTGGCGGGGGATATCCTGATCCAGAGAGATCTCGCTCGGACGTTTCGAAGGGTGGTGGAAGGCGGCGCGGAGGCATTTTATCGGGGGGACCTGGGATCCGAAATTGCCGGATATGTACAGGCCGAAGGAGGGCTCCTTTCCGGGAAAGACCTTGCGGATTTTGAGGTTGAATGGGAGGATGCTATTTCGACGTCTTACCGGGGTAACCGGGTGTTCTGCCCGCCGCTGCCAAGTGCCGGCTTTCACATCCTGCAGGCGCTCAATATACTCGAAGGATACGATCTGAAGGATATGGGCCACCATTCAGAAGAGGCGCTCCACCTGTTCATCGAGGTCCTGAAGCTGGGCAACACCGACCGGGTAGCCTACGCCGCTGCACAGGACGCGCCTCTTGATGGATTGCTTTCAAAGGCATACGCGAAGGATCGCAGGGGACTGATTGGCGAGCGTGCCGCGGTGAACCGGGGTGAATATTACACAGCGGCCGGGCTTCCGGGCGAGGTGCCGCCGGGACAGCCTGGCGGGTGGCTCAACGATTGTACGACGCATTTCGACGTGGTCGATGCCGTTGGCAACGCCGTGGCCGTTACGCAGAGCCTCGGCTCCGGATTCGGATCGGGGGTGGTTCTCGGGAAGACCGGCATGTTCCTGAACAATTTCATCAAATGGGCGGACACCGTGCCAGGTAGCCCCAACCGCATCGAACCCCATAAGAAGATCGATATGTGTCTTTCGCCGTGCCAGATCTTTAGAGACGGTCGTCTTGTGGCGGCTCTCGGTACCCCGGGAAGCTGGGGTATTCAGCAAACGACGACCCAATTCACAACCAATTTCCTGGATTACGGGATGAATATTCAAGCGGCAATCGAGGCTCCCAGGTTCCGTTTTCAACATGCCGGCACCCGCGTATATATGGAGTCCCGCGTGTCTGAAAAGACCCGTTCCGGCCTGGTTCGCCGAGGGCATCAGATTGACTTTGTCGACGCATTTTCGCCCGTAACAGGTGGGGCACAGGGTATTGCCGTGGATCAGGAAAGCGGCGCACTGATGGGGGGTGCCGATCCAAGACGGGATGGCTATGCAATTGGAATCTGAGACGTCCGGCCGCGCCCCGACGGGAGTGGAATTATAGGAAAGGGGGACCTGCCCGACTCCTGCGCCTGTACCCGTGCGCGAGCGAAAAGGTGTCGGTTCTGAGACGCGAAGGGCGTGCAGCTCCGACGGGTGAAGCTACCTACGAGACGCGAGGGTCGCGCAGCCACTACTAAATATACGGGCCAACGCCGACGGACGCTTTTGCAGCAGCGCGAAGACCGCTGGGGTTTTTAAGGCAGCTTCTAAGGGACGGAAGCGTTTTGTATGAGGGAGTTTTCATCTGCGCACTGGAGGCGGGTGGCGGCCGAGGAACCTGATCCGGCGGAAGTTCGCCGGAACAGCCGGCTGTTGATTCTGAACGGCGGCCTGGTTTTCATGTCGATGACACTGGCCAGTTCGGACATGCTCCTGCCGGCTTTTGTGCAATCGCTGACAACCTCGAGCGTAGCCATCGGACTTGCCGGCGCGCTGATGCGGATCGGGTGGGCGTGGCCTCAGGTATTTATTTCCCGAATTATCGAAAACAGAAAACGCAAGATGCCCTTTCTGCTTCTGGCAGGCGGGATGCGCAGTATCGTCTGGCTGGTGATTGCAGGGCTGACGTACCTTATGGGTGGTCGTCAGCCTTTTTTGTTTCTTTGTTGTTTTATGGTCCTTTATGCGATTTCCACATCGATGATGGGAATATGGAATGTCCCCTGGATGGACATTGTGGGAAAGGTCGTCCCACCCGGAGATCGGTCGCGTCTGTTCGCGGTGCGTCGGCTATGCGGTGGCATTACCGCGATGGTGGCTGGCGGTGCAATTTCCTTTGTGCTGAGTGACCGCAGCGGGATTTCGTTTCCATCGAACTACGCGGCGCTGTTTATGCTGTCAGGACTGGGAAATGCGCTGTCGGTTTTTGTCTTCAGCAGGATTCGGGAACCGGTGCGCCCGGTGCGGTATCTCCGGCAGCCATTGTCCGTCTACCTGAACAGCGGCATTCGATTGCTGAAGAACGACGTCAACTACCGTCGATTGTGCGGGATGCAGATCCTGTGGTCATTTTTGATGATGGGTGCGCCATTTTACGTACCTTACGCAATTACCGACCTGGGTCTGGGGCTGGTCTACGTCGGCGTACTTGTTTCGGTAATGCAGGTCAGCACCGTGCTGTCAAACGTGCTCTGGGCCAGCGTGGGGCATCGGAAGGGTAACCGTGCGATGCTGGTGTACGGATCGTATCTGATGGCGTTGTCAGTCGCCGTTCCGCTGTTGGCCAGTTACGTACCGTCGCATTCAATCGCGCCGCTCTCGGATTGGGGCATTGAGTGGGCATTGAATCCGCAAGTCGTCTTCTATGCGCTGACGTTTGTTTTATCGGGGTTCGCCAGCAGCGCGATGTTTAACGGCCGAATGGCATACGTACTCGAACTTGCACCGGAGAACCGCCGTCCCACGTATACCAGCTTCCTGAACATGTTTGCCCTGCCACAGGGGTTTTTGCCGGTGCTGGCTGGTATGCTGGTGGCGTGGATCTCGTATCGGCCGATGTTCTGGATCGCCCTGTTGTTCGTTCCGCCGACCGTATTCTACGTGCACCGTCTTGCTGATCTCGGGCGCCAGCGTTCCGGTTGAGGGTAACCGGCCGGATATGTGCATTTATCGGGCCAGAATCCCGGCAAGCTCTTCGGCAGGATAGGTGATGATCTCGGCGAGAGTGGGATGGTAGTGTGGAATCTGGAGGAGGTCGAACACGGTGCCCCGGTAGTAAATTACCGCGGCGAGTTCATGGATGAGTTCGGATGCATCGGGGCCAGTTATATGTCCGGCTATTATTTCACCGCTTCCGGGATGGCAGAGGATCTTGACAGCGCCGTGCGTTTCTCCCATCACCATCGATTTACCGTGATCGCTGAAGGGATATTCCGCCGAGAGATATGGAATGTCCGCCGCTCGGCATTCTCTCTCGGTAGGGCCAACAGACGCGACCTGCGGATCGGTGAAAACAACAGACGTCCGCAGGCGATAGTCGATCGTCTTCTCGGGCTTTCTCGCGACGGCATTGTGGCCGGAGATCTCACCTTGCAGCACGGCAATATGTACGATTTCGTACGGACCCACGCAGTCTCCGGCGGCGAAGATGTGTTCCGCGCTGGTCTGCATCCCGCCGTTAGCGACAATTCGTCCGTCTTGGACTTCAACGCCGGCGCGTTCCAGTGCCAGATCGGAAAGGTCCGGCGTTCGGCCCATCGCGTTGAAGACGACGGCGGCCGAGGCCGTGCGTGATTCGCCGCGGTGCAGAAAGTGGGCGGTTACGCAATCCTTTGTCCGGCTGAAGCGTTGGAGGCGTGTGTCCGTGTATACCCGCATCCCTTCTTCCCGAAAGCGGTTTTCCACGGGAAGGACCATGTCCGGGTCGCAGGCGCTGATCAACTGGCTGTTTCTCTGTATCAGCGTCGTCCGGGAACCCATACGACACAGAAATTGGCCGAGTTCGGTGGCAACGGCGCCTCCGCCCAGCACGATGACGGACCCGGGAAGTTTTCGAAGTTCCAGGATGTCGTCGCTGGTGAGGTAGCCTGCTTCCTCCAGACCGGGAACGGGGATCTTATCGACAACCGAGCCCACGGCAATGATAAAATTCCGTGCCGAGATCTCTTTTGTGCCAACAAAAACGGAATGCGGCGATTCGAACCGGGCCCGGCCTTTTATCAGTGTGAATCTCGGACTGTTGAGATGCTCGATCCTGTATTCAGCGAATTCGTCGACGAGCGCGCGTTTACGGTCGTTGATTGCGGCCAGGTCGGGGGTTATGTCCCTGGCGTGCAGGCCGAACTCTCCGGCTCGTTTCATCAGAGAGAAAAGATCCGAACTGCGCAATAGTGTCTTTGAGGGCATGCAGCCGCGCAAGATGCACAGACCGCCGAGTGGACCCTTGTCGACAATGGCGACGTTTGCTCCGCTGTCTGCCGCGACACGAGCGGCGGCGTAACCCGCGCTGCCACCACCGATGACGACGACGTCGAAAGTCATGGCATTGCCCGCAATGTGAAATGATCGGCTCGATGAACCGGGTTGGTCAGCGAATCTACCAACGGCGCCATCACCGGACAAGAGAAAATGTTTCAGACGCCGCAACCGCCGCACGCGAACCAGGCCCGACGACGCTGTTGACAATTGCGTACTCGTGACGTCGACGTGGCGCCCGCTGCTCGCCGGGCGGTTGTTGGGGGGTCATCGTACGGGCTGAAGTCCGATCCCGATGAGGTGTCCATGATCTCGCGGTGGCAGGAACAGGGTGGTTATAAGGAGGTGTTGCGGATGGCGGCGCCTCTCATTCTGAGCACGGGGTCATGGAGCCTGCAGATTTTCGTCGATCGGGTATTCCTGAGTTGGTACGGGCGGGACGCACTTGCCGCGTGTCTACCGGCCGGCATGTTGCAATTTACGTTTTCCAGCCTGTTTATTGGAACGGTCGCCTACGTGAATACGTTCGTCGCCCAGTATTGGGGGGCAGGCCGGCCTGATCGGGTAGGGCCTGCTGTGTGGCAGGGGATATACCTCGGATTGGCCTCGGGGGTGATGATTCTATGCCTGATACCGTTTTCCGAACTTTTTTTTGTATGGGCCGGGCATGAGCCGCAGATGCGCGCGCTGGAGGCGGAGTATTTCAGGATTCTGTGCTTTATGGGGCCGGGCATCACGGGGGTGGCGGTTTCCTCGTTCTTCAGCGGGCGAGGGGATACCCGCACGGTAATGTGGGTGAATTTCCTTGCGAACGGGCTGAATATCGTCCTAGACTATGCGTGGATATTCGGCCATTGGGGGTTCCCGGAATGGGGGATTCGCGGCGCCGCCTGGGCAACGGTGGTATCACACCTCCTGATACCTGTGGTGTTCTTCGCCCTGATGATGCGACCCAGATACCGCGACGCGCTTCACACGTTAAGTGGATGGCGTCCCGAGGGAGCGTTGTTGAGGCGGCTTGTGCGTTACGGGTTACCGAACGGCGTGCAGTTCATGCTCGAGATTCTGGGCTTTACGATGTTCATACTCCTGGTGGGGAAACTTGGGACGACGGCGTTGGCGGCCACGAGTGTGACGTTTAACGTCAATACACTTGCCTTCCTCCCGATGATGGGGCTGGGCATCGCGGTGTCCACGCTTGTAGGGCAATACCTGGGTAAAGAAAGGGCGGACCTGGCTGAGCGCTGCACCTGGTCCGCGGTACATCTCAGCCTGGCGTACATGCTGGTGATGGCTGCGGGATATGTATTCGTGCCGGGTCTTTTTTTGAGGCCTTATATTTCCGGCGCCGATCCAGAGGCTTTCGAACAGGTCTGGGATATGTCCGTCGTTCTGTTACGGTTTGTCGCGTTTTATTGTGTGTTCGATGCGCTTTACATCGTTTTTTCGGCCGGCGTGAAGGGCGCCGGAGATACGCGGTTTGTCCTGCTCACGTCGGTTGCACTTGGCTGGCTGCTGATGGTATTGCCAACCTACCTTTCGATAGTGACCTTCAGGTGGGGCCTTTACGTCGCCTGGATATTCATCAGCCTTTATCTTTTCTCCGGTGGATTGATATTTATGTTCCGGTTCAGGGGTGGCAAGTGGAAGTCGATGCGCGTCATTGAAGGTTCCGAGGACACCCGGACACGTGGCAGTCGGCAGTCGGATTACGATAATGCGAATAACGAGGTGCAGCAATCCCGCCCCATGAATCATGGAGATGAAGTTTCCCTCGATGCCCAGTGAACCCCGGCCGTCCAGGGGCGTCTGCAGAACGGGAGCGCTTTCCAATTCGCACGCGAGATTGGCCTGGCTGAACGTTGGTGCCGGAGTTGAGATACAGGCAAACCGCTGGCGACGGCCATTCAGTTGACATTCTCTAGTTTATCCGGACGCGAGTTTTTGATGTTCGAAGAATTGGACTCAGCACGCGATCCGATTGGACTCGAAACCTGAGCGATTGACATGAAGAATTCGAGCGTTTTACGGTTCGGTGAACCTGTAGAGAAGGAACCGGCAGCCGGGTGCGGCCTCGTTCGCATTGGCGCCTTGGGGGTGATTCTGACTTCGCTGGCGGTGTTTGTCAAAACGGCGGCGCCGACAGTATCGTTCTGGGACTCCGGCGAGTTCATCGCTTGCGCGTTTACACTGGGCATTCCGCACCCGCCGGGCGCGCCGCTGTATTTGCTGATCGGACGTCTGTTTACCATGTTGCCAGTGGGCGAAGACCCCGCGTTCCCGATGAACCTCATTTCGGCAATAACGAGCGCGCTTGCGGTGCTGTTCGTATATCTGATAACGGTACGTCTCATCCTGCTGGGTTGGGGAGACGGCGAGTGGAACACAAAGCGCGTGTCGGGTGTGGTTGGCGGCGCAGTGGCTGCCCTGATGCTGGCGTTTTCGGATACCTTCTGGTACAATGCCGTGGAGACCGAGGTGTACGGGTTTTCTGCGATGCTGATGACGCTGACTCTATGGCTGGGGTTAAGGTGGATGGAACGCGCGGGAGACGCGATTAGCCGGCGAATACTGTTTTTTATCGCCTATCTGATGGGACTCGCGGGCGGCGTTCATCTGCTGTGTCTATTAACCGTTCCCCCGTTGCTGATGTTGATCTGGTTTCGGAAGCCGGAGATACTGAGGGACCCGCGGATCTGGGCGTACGCGTCGCTCTTGTTTATTGCGGGATATTCGACCTACGCCTCACTCTACATCAGGTCGGGGTTGAATCCCATAATCGACGAGAACAATCCGGAAACGTGGGCTAATTTCATCAAGTTTCTGGGCCGGGAACAGTACGGTTCGGAAAGTATGCTGCTCGGCGTATTCGACCGCAAGGCGCCACTCTGGGATTTCCAGATTTGGACGATGTATATCAAATATTTCCTCTCGCAGTTTCCGGTGCCGGGGCTGCGATTCGTTTCAGACGCTTTTCGACAGGCGACGTCTCACGACGTACAATTCGTTCGTATTTCAGTCGTTCCCTATCTCCTGGGCTGCTGGGGCATGTGGGAACACTGGCGACGGGACCAGCGGCGCTTCTGGGCAATTGCCGCACTTTTCGTGCTTTCGGGCATCGGACTTTCGATATATCTCAACATGGAAGACCCGCAGCCGAGGGAGCGTGACTACGTGTTCGTGGGCTCCTTCGGATTGTTCGCCGTATGGATCGGCATCGCGGCGTCGGTGGTTATGCGTGTGGCGTTAAGCCTTCGCGGCAGGAGTCCTTCGGTTGTCGCCGCCTGCCTTCTTCTCGCGATGCCGGCCGGGTTGGCTGCAAGCCTTTATCCGACACACGACCGAACCGGTAACCGGTTTGCGTACGACTATGCCGCGAATATTCTGAATTCCTGCGACCCCGACGCGATTCTGTTTACTAATGCGGATAACGACAGTTTCCCTCTCTGGTTCCATCAGGAGGTGATGGGTGTCCGAAAGGACGTACGCGTGGTAAACCTGAGCCTGCTCAATACCCCCTGGTATATAAAGCAGTTGCGGGACCTGGGGCCCAGGATACCCATCCGATATACGGATGATTATATTGATCAGGTACTTACGGTTCATACGCGGGCGGCGGTGATACAGTCTGGACGATTCTGGCCGGATGCCCGTGAGGTGCAGGCGGCCGGGCTGAAATGGACGGTCCCGGGAATGCCGGGCAAGGTGTTGCGCGTCCAGGATGTCATGGTTTTGAAGATTGTGGACTGGAACGAGTGGGAAAGACCGGTTTATTTTGCGCTCACGGTGCCTGACGCAAACAGAATGGGACTGCGTGATTACCTGGAGATGGAGGGCATGGTGTTTCGTCTATCGCGGCGGAAGGCCTTACCGATTCACGTTCAAAAAACCAGGAAGCACCTGCTGGACCTCTATCGGTACCGGGGAGTCTCGGACCCCGACGTGCATCGTAATCGGACCGCACGGAACCTGCTCGCCAATTATCCGGCGGTCTTCCTGCACCTCGCGGAGATATTGACCGAAGAAGGCGACCGGGATGGCGCCTATGAGGTTTTGCGGTTCTGCGAGGAGCGTGCGCTGCCGCCGGAGCATTGGCAGGGTATTGTGTTGATGGCGTCGTTAATGCATCGATTGGAGCGGCCGGAAGAGACCCAGCGATTGCTGAATAGAATCCTGGATTCAAACCTGATCGACGAAGAGACACGTCTGGGCACCGTGGCGGAACTGCAGATGCAAATTGGCCGGTACGATGCGGCAATAGCGCTGTATGACAGGATGATCAAAAGAAACATCAAAATCGAACGTGCGTTTTTCAATCGGGCCGCCTCCAGGGAACGAATCGGAGACCTTACGGGCGCCGCCGCCGACCTGGAGTCCCTGCTGCGGTTGACACCTGGTGACCGGGAGGTGTCGCGGGCACTGGAGACATTTCGGCAGAGGGTCAGACGTCAGGAGGCTGTCGATGGCCCCTGAGCCCCTGGTGTCTGTGATTGTGCCGCATTTCCTGGGGGATGTTCTCCTCGGGTGTCTGGATTTCCTCTACGAGAGAACAACCGGCGTGCCGTTTGAGGTGATCGTCGCCGACGACAGGCCGTATGACGACGGTAGCTTGCAGCGAGCGGAGGCGCGGTTTCCCGGGATTCGGGTCGTGGACGTTGGTGGCGGGAAGGGTATGGGGGCTGGATGTAACCGGGGGCTGGAGGTCGCGCGCGGGGAATATGCGATGTTGTTGAATAACGACGTCGAAGTCGCCGAAAACTGGTTGCCGCCGCTGGTGGCCGCAATGGAAGCCGACCCGCGGGTAGGCGTTTGCCAGCCCAAGGTGAGGTCACTACGTCAACGCGAGAAATTCGACTACGGAGGCGCGGCGGGCGGGATGATGGACATGCTTGGATACACCTTCTGTCTGGGCCGGTTGTTTGAAACGGTCGAGGTCGATCGAGGCCAGTACGATCGTTCTCGAGAAATATTCTGGGCGGTAGGTGGCGCGATGTTCCTGCGCATACGATGCCTGCGGGAAACCGGACTCATGGACGAAGCGTTTTATATGCACATGGAGGAAATCGACCTTTGCTGGCGTTTCCATCTCGTAGGGTACCGGGTGATTTCGGTTCCGGAGTCCATGGTCTATCACTATGGGGGCTGGACCCTGGATGCGGGGGGTTTCCGGAAGGCGTATCTGAACCATCGTAATCAACTGGTAATGATGTTGAAGAACCTGTCCGCTCTCTCGCTGGCCTGGGTGTTTCCGGCGCGGGTCCTGATGGAACTGGGGACCGTGCTGCTCGGAATGGCGAAGTGCGACTGGAAGCGACCGGCGGCGGCGCTGTGCGGCCTGTGCTGGGTGATGCTTCATCCGATGGCGATACTCCGTCGACGAAGAGACGCGCAACGGGTGCGCATGGTCAAGGACGCGGAGATCGTCCGGAACCTGTACCGTGGTGTGATCGGTTTCCAATATTTCGTGACGGGAGTAAGTAAGGCATCGGACGTCTATCGCCGCGGGCGCCGGCGTTGAACGGATAATGCGGTATCGGAAGGGGTATCATCCGCGCAGAGTCGATGGGAATCGCCTTTCGTTCCCGCCGACGGAAACATCGTTCAAGGTGCTTGAAGAACTGCGATGACGGCCGCCGTTCCGTTTTTGAAAGAAACCGCGAGGTCGGCACCGTCTATCGTATTGTTCCCAGAGACGTCACGACCGGATGGATGTCAATGCATTCGGGCGACACCAATGAAAAGCGGGGGGTGTTGTGTGAGCACGTTTCGCAGGGTGATCGGCCTGATGTCGGGTACGTCTGCGGACGGCGTTGATGCGGCTCTCGTCGAGGTCGGGCTTGCGGAAACCAGGGTTCGGCTGGTCGCGTTTACCGAATTGCCGTACCCTCCGGAATTGCGGCAGGAGATCCTTGAGGTATCGGAAGCCGAGGGTGGCAATGTGGCCAAGATATGCAGGCTGCATGTCATTCTCGGGGAGTGGTTTGCCAGGGCCGCTTTCAACGTGTGTCGTAAGGCCGGCGTCGAGATGTCCAACGTGGATCTCATCGGGTCGCACGGACAGACGGTACACCACCTGCCGGAAGCCCACAGCACGTTCGGGGTGGTAACGCGATCCTCATTGCAAATCGCCGACCCGTGTGTGATCGCCGAGCGCACCGGAGTCACCACGGTCGCGGACTTTAGGGCGCGGGACCTGGCGGTCGGCGGACAGGGGGCGCCGCTGGTCCCGTTAGTGGACTATCTGCTATTCCGGTCCAGGCGGGAGGGGCGCGTGTTGTTGAATATCGGCGGAATTTCAAACGTTACCGTGTTGCCCACCGGGTGCGGGCCGGAAGATGTCATGGCATTTGATACGGGTCCCGGAAACATGATGCTGGACGCACTGACGTGGGTCCTGACGGGAGGACGCCTGGCGTACGACGCGGGTGGCGCGTTCGCGGCTTCCGGCGAAGTGTCCGATTCCCTTTTGGCGGAAATGATGCGCCATCCCTTTCTGAAGAGGGTGCCGCCCAAGTCGACCGGAAGGGAGACGTTCGGCGCATCACTGGTTCGGAACATCCTGGCCCGGCGCGGCCGCGTACCGGATGAAGACCTGATCGCCACCGCAACCGCGTTTACGGCACGAAGTATTGCGGATGCGTTGAAACGGTTTGTCCTGCCCGTCAGTCCTATCGGTAGAATGGCAGTCAGTGGCGGCGGCGGTCGAAATGCGGTTATAATGGATATGCTGCGCGGTGCGCTCCCGGGTTTGGACATCTGTCAGACGGATGCGCTTGGCGTGCCGTCTGATGCAAAAGAAGCGATTGCTTTTGCGGTGCTGGCCAATGCTACGGTGGAAGGCCGACCCGGGAATCTGCCCGGCGCGACGGGCGCCTCCAAACCCGTGGTACTTGGCGTGGTTGCGCCGGGTAGAAGATGTGGGATTTCGATTGATTCGACGGATGGGTTTGTGTAAGTTAAATGGACTGCATCGACCTTCTCGGGGGTTCAGGGAGAAGTAACCGGATCACCGGTGCCGGATGTGGGGAAGCGCCGTCATTGGCCCTGACGGCGTGAGGGTCAGAGTTCATTTTCACGGGCCGTGACACGTCGGGGACCGATGTTATGGGCATGCACAATCTGCTAGTGATGAGTACGGGCGTGGCCTACGTCGTCAGCGCGTGTGCGTACGCCGCCCATTTTATACGAAAGCAGGCCCTCGGGGGCTCCCTTGGTTTTTGGGGTCTCATTGCGGGCTGGGTGCTGCATAGTACGTTGCTGGCCAGAATGGCTCTTGCAACGGGACAGGTTCCTTTGACCAGCCAGGTGCTGCCGTCCTTATGCGCCTGGCTGGTTGTTATTGTCTTTCTGTACCTGGAATTCGGCACCTGTCGCGGGTCGCTGGGCGCGCTGGTTGTACCCATTGTGGCGGTGTTGCACCTTGTTGCTGCTTCCAACCTTACGGGTGTAGAAGAAGCGCCAAGAGTGGCGCACACGGGTGGCTGGTTCAAACTCCACGTGATCGCCTACATTCTGGCCTATGCGGCGTTTGCCATATCCAGTGTCAGCGCAACGATGTACGTGATGCTGTTGGGGGAGATTCAGAAGAAGCACCTGGGCTTTTTCTACGATCGCTGCCGCCGCTGGATACACTCGACCAGACCAATAGCCGGGCGGCATCGTTCGGTTTTGTTTTCATGACGGCGGGTATCGTGGCAAGTTCGGTTTGGGTCCACCAAAAGATGTACCGGCTTTGGATCTGGAGCGAACCTGCGTTCTGGGTGCTGCTGGTGACATGGATTGTCTATGCCGGGCACCTGGCTGCCCGACGGATCGCCGGATGGCAGGGAAAGCGGGCGGCATTCATGTCAATTCTCGGGTTTGTTCTCGTGGTATTCGCATTCCCCGTAATGGGATTGCTGTTTCCCGGAAAACACGTTCTGGCACAGTAGGTTGATGTATGTGAGTACATATGGCCGGCCATAGGCTTGAATATCCGATCTTTCTGGATTTACAGAACAAAAAATGTGTCGTCGTAGGCGGTGGATCCGTTGCTGAGCGGAAAGTACGCGGCCTGCTCGCCGCGGGTGCGCGCGTGTCGGTGATTGCGCCGGAAGTATCGGATTCGCTGGATGGCTTGGCTGCTGCCGGTCGTATCCACCTGAAGCGTTGCGAATTTCATGGGAGCGACGTCGCAGGCGCCGCCCTGGTTTTCGCTGCGACCGACCGGGTCCCCGTTAACGATGAGGTGGTGCTTGCCGCAGGGCAGAACGGGATTCCGGTCAATCGCTCGGACGGAAAGGGTCTTGGGGATTTTGCCGTGCCTTCTACGCTGCGTCGCGGCGGGTTTCAGGTGGCGGTTTCAACCGCCGGTGCCAGCCCTGCATACGCGCGGATGGTCACGCGGCATCTCGAGGATGTTCTGGGGCGCGAACATGGAAGCGTGGTGGACTATCTGGCCCGGTTGCGTCCACGGGTGATGGCGCTGTTTCCCGAAAGTCCCGCACGACGAAAGGCCGTATGGGATCGTCTGGTGAACTGGGAGACCGTAGACCTGGTCCGACGGGAACGTTGGGACGAGCTCGATAAGAGAGTACGGGCATGTCTATCGTAGTGGTGGGGTTGAGCCACCGAACGGCTTCGGTGGAAGTCCGGGACCGTGTGGCGGTCTCCGAACAGAAGCACGGATCCATCCTTGAGCGAATTCACGCGCTCGATAACGTGGTCGAGTGCAGTCTCATCTCAACGTGTAACCGTTCCGAGGCCTATCTGGTATCGGACGATCCCGAGGCCGCCCGCATGGGCGCGATTGACGTATTTGGCGAAATCAGCGGGATCGCCGCCGGTGAGTTGTGCAAATATACATTCACACGCAACGACATGGACGCGGTTCGGCATCTGCTTGGTGTGGCGTCGGGCCTGGATTCGATGATCATGGGCGAGCCGCAGATCGCCGGACAGGTGAAGGGTGCGGGCGCCCGCGCCTTGGAAGCGGGTACAACCGGCGCCATTCTGAACCGGTTGTTTCGTTCGGCCGTCGAAGCTTCCAAACGCGCGCGAACGGAAACCGAGATCGCCGATGGCGCGGTTTCGGTCAGTTTTGCGGCCGTCGCGCTGGCAAAGAAGATCCTGGGCAATTTGGACGAAAGGACGGCTCTGGTTCTGGGTGCGGGGGAGATGAGCGAGTTGACCGCCAGACATCTTGTGGATAACGGGGTGGGTCGACTGATGGTGTCCAGTCGGACGTTCAGCCGGGCGCGGGACCTGGCGAGACGTGTCAATGGGAAGGCATTGTCGTGGTCGGACGCGATGGATGGCTTGCACCGAGCGGACATCGTGATCAGTTCAACCAGCGCCACGGACCCAATTCTGCAGAAGCCTCGGGTTGCGCGTGCGATGCAGCAGCGCCGGAACAACGCCATGTTCCTCATCGATATTGCAGTGCCGAGAGACATCGACCCGGAAGCGGGATCACTCTACAACGTCTTTTTATACGATATCGACGATTTGCAGGCGGTCGTCGGAGCCAACATGAAGAAAAGGCGACGTGAGGCGGAGAAGGTCCGGCACATTGTGGACGAGGGGGTGAGGGAATTTGCTTCGTGGCTGAATTCCTTGGATGTCGTGCCGGCCATTGTGGCCATGCGGCAGCGGTTTCAGGAACTCCTCGATGAGGAACTGGAGCGTGCCAGATTGTCGGATTTCTCGGAGGGGCAGCAGAAAAAAGTGGCCGGCCTCCTGCGGCTTTACATGAACAAGCTGTTGCACGCTCCGCAGGTCCGGTTGCGTGAAGCGGCCGATTCTGGAGAGGCGCTGAACTACGTTGACGCATTGATCCGCCTGTTTGACCTGGATGCGCCCCCGGCCGGACTGGTGAAATCGACCCCGAAAGAAGCACCCGTAGAGAAGGTGCAAACCAAATGCTGACTCGTCTTGTAATCGGCAGCCGCGGCAGCCCCCTCGCTCTCTGGCAGGCGGCCTGGGCCAGGAATACGCTGCGGGGCGCGTACTCCGGTCTCGAAGTTTGTATAGAGGTTATCAGAACCCGTGGGGATCGTGAACCGAATGAACCAGTTGCGGGGATTGACGGCAAGCGCGTTTTTATCAGAGAAATCGAGGAGGCGCTCCTCGATGGCCGAATCGACCTCGCAGTGCACTCCTTGAAGGACCTGCCTACCAGACCGCCTGAGGGTTTGCGACTTGAGGCCGTCAGCCCCCGCGCCGATGTCCGAGACGCACTGGTAAGCTGTGCCGGTCATAAACTGGAAGGTCTGCCCGAGGGCGCGGTGGTTGGTACGGGCAGCCTGAGACGCCAGGCGCAGTTGCGGCACAGCAGACCCGATCTGAAGATCACAGGGATTCGTGGAAACGTCGATACCCGGCTACGGAAACTGGACGCAGGAGAATTCGAGGCGCTGGTACTGGCCGCGGCGGGCCTGCGCCGGCTCGGATTAGAAAACCGGGTGAGCGAATTTCTACCCGCAGAGCGGTTTTTGCCGGCGCCCGGGCAGGGCGCACTCGGCATCCAGATCAGGCAGGGCGACAACAGGGTGGCGCGGGCCGTGGGCTGTTTAAACGATTTTTCCACGTATCTTGCAGTAAGCGCCGAGCGCGTCATGCTGGATGCCCTCGCAGGAGGCTGCCAGGTTCCTATTGGCGCATGGGCGCGGTTGCACGCAGGGTATCTCGTCGCAGACGGGTTGGTGGCCGTTCCCGACGGCAGCAAGGTCGTCCGCGCCCGGACGACGGGAGATCCCGAAGCATCCATTGAAGTCGGCATGAGGCTTTCCGAGTTGCTGGTCGAGCGGGGAGCGAAGGAGATTCTGGACAAGTACCTTTAGGCCGCAAATTGGCTCTCAAATGTGACCGCAGGGCGGCCGGTTCCCTGGCTACTTGGGGCGATCATGGCGGAAGGCACGGTTTTTCTGGTTGGCGCGGGGCCGGGAGATCCCGAGCTGATAACGATAAAAGCGCTTCGCCGCATCCGGCAAGCGGATGTGATACTCTACGATAGCTTGGCAAATCCGGTATTGCTGGACGAAGCACCGTCGCATTGTGAACGGATCGACGTCGGGAAACAGCCGGGCGCGCAGGCTCGCCAGCAAGAGCGGATCAACCGCCTTATGGTCGCCAGGGCGGCGAAGGGGCTAAATGTGGTGCGTCTGAAGGGTGGGGATCCATTCGTATTCGGGCGCGGCGGAGAAGAAATGGCGACGCTGAAACAGGCGGGCGTCGCATTTGAAGTGATTCCGGGAATTACAAGCGCGATCGCAGCGCCGGCATACGCGGGTATTCCGGTCACCCACCGGGCGATCGCTCCGCACGTGACCTTTTTAACGGGTCACAGCGAATCTTTGGATGCCCTGCCGGAAGTAGACTGGCACGCGCTGGGCCGGCTGGGCGGAACGCTGGTGGTGTTGATGGGAGTGCGAAATCGGGGGGAGGTCGCCCGGAGATTGATCCGGGCAGGCCGTCCGTCCGATACGCCTGTAGCGGTAGTACAGAACGGAACGTTGCCACGCCAGAAGACCGTCCGATGCACGCTGGGCACGCTTGCCGAGGTGGAGGCCGCCAGCCCCGCCGCAATCGTGGTGGGAGAAGTCGCCAGGTCGGACTTTCCGTGGTTTGAACGGCTGCCGCTTTTTGGAAAACGTGTCATGATAACACGGAGCCGGGATCGCGTCGGAGATCTGCGGGGAATGTTGATGGGACTGGGAGCGGAGGTCCTGGTGGCCCCAGCCATCGAGATCGCGGAGCCTCCGGATTGGGTGCGGGTGGACGCCGCAATTGAAGAGTTGGAACAGTTTGACTGGCTTGTATTTGCAAGCGGCAACGCTATAGAGCGATTCATCCAGCGGGTGCGCACGTTGCACGGCGACCTTTGTGGGCTGGCGGACGTCCGGATTGCCGTGGTAGGTCAGAAATCCGCGGAGAGGATACGTAGCTACGGCCTTCGCGTGGATTTGCTCCCGTGTCGGCACACCGCTGACGACCTTGCGGTGGAGTTCGCCCGAATACAAATGTCCGGGCTGCGCGTGCTGATTCCCCGGGCCGAAAAGGGGCGGCGAACAATTCCCGACGCACTGGGCGCGCAAGGGGCGCAGGTGCGGGAGATTATTGTCTACCGAACCGTGAAACCTTCGGGCATTTCAGATGACGTCCGGGCACGTCTGAAGCAAAATGAAGTCGACATTTTGATTTTGTCAAGTCCATCTGCTGCAAAATATTGCGCGGAACTCTTCAAGCAATTTGGAATGTCGGATCTGCCACCGAAGCTTCCCGCCGCTTGTATAGGGCCCACAACGGCCGAGACGGCTCGGAATCTTGGATTTTCAGTTGTCGCGCAAGCCGCCGGACGGGAGATTGGTATCACCGGACTTGTCGATTCGATTCGGGACTATTTCAACGTCTGAGCACCCGGCGTGTAAACCCGGTTCCATTCCGGCAGGGTAGCAACGTGGCCCGAAGTGCTCGCCCAGCCATCGTGAAGCCGGAAATCCAGGTAGCCGTCAACGTTTGCGAAACAGTTAATGCCGGCGGCCGCTGCGGCAACGCAGACCTCCAGCCGGATGCGGCCCAGGGGGCGGTAAATTGCCATCGTCATACATATCGTATTTTTACAGTGTTGCCATCGTAATTCCCTGTTGACACGGGGCGACATAAGTCGTAAATTTTCTAACTGGAATATCCACCATACGTTTTGTTTGGGCTCCGATAGGAGGCGGTTATGCGTAAGTTACTTGTTTTTATGGCACTTGCTTTGGCAGGGTCGGTTTCTGCCGGTGAAATGACCGACGGTTTGACCATTACAAGTGGTCAGAATTCTTTCGCTCGGCTGATGCTGGAGCGGGCGGACGCTTCTGATGCAGACCAGGGTGTCTTGAAATTGCGCGTTTCGCTTGAAGAAGCCAAAAGCCTGAAGGGATACGGATTCTCGCTGATCTACGATCCGGCCAAATACGAGTTTCTTGAAGCCAAGGAGGCCGACGGCAATCTGCTTAAGGCCAGGTCTGAACAGAATACGCTTTTCCTGTCGTCCAACCGGACACCCGGCAAACTGGATATCGGCGCCATGAAAGTCGACGGTCAGGGGTCCAGCGGCGACGGGGTTCTCGTCGAGCTTGTCTTCAAGGCCACCAACATCCCGCTCGCAACGGATTTTCAGATTGCGGAAGGGGTACTGGTCGGAATCGATGGAAACATCGACCTCCTCACTCAGATAGAAATCGGAAATCTGAAGCCGCTGCCCGACCGAACGGCCCTGAGCCAGAATATGCCGAATCCCTTCAACCCTTCCACAACAATCGAGTATCAAATTTCGGAGGCCGGACAGGTCAGGCTGGCCATCTACAATCTCCTTGGCCAGGAGGTTCGTGTTCTGGTGGATGCGCGTACGGAAGCGGGCGACTATACTGCAAACTGGGATGGCAAGGACCAATTGGGACGGCAGGTCGCCAGCGGCATCTATCTATATCGTCTGCAGGCCGCCGATTTCTTGGTGTCCAAGCGAATGATGCTGTTGAAATAGCTTTATTGATCTGTCGCTGCACTGTTAAGGTCGTCTCTAAGCCAGAGGCGGCCTTTCTTGTTCTGCCGCAATCCTGACGCTCGCCGGTCGGAAACGCGCCCTGGTCGGGTTGATCCCGCCTGTTGTCTTTTGCCTCTGCAGGATCCGTGCCAGGCCCTGCGACCCGCCTTCGCCTTTTCTCTGCTTGAAGCCTGGTTAAGACTGGCATTTTCAAGGATCAATGAGGTCGTTATGAATGTGACAGGGTTGCGGGTTATTTTCTGGTCGGTGCTGGTAGGCCTGTTGCCGTGGCTTCCGGTTCCCGGTGCGGACGTTTCAGGAACTGAGTCCCGGACGCTTCGCGCGGGCGATGCCGGGAATCGCGTAAAAGTTGAGCTGTTTGTGATGGCGCATTGTCCTTACGGGATGCGGGCGGAAGCAGCGCTGGCATCCACGCTCAAGGCATTTGGCGATGGCATTGATTTCCGGCTGCATTTCATCGCTCAGGAGGCTGGAAAGGGCCGTGTACCCTCCGGTTCGCTCCGGCCGAGCCAGACCCAGCGCGAATCCTGCGATTCCGGCATGGTTTTCGGAACCGGCAGTTTCTTGAGTCTGCACGGCGACACCGAGGTGGAGGAGGGAGTCCGGCAGGTCGTTATGATGCATTTGTATCCCGACCGTTATTATGACTATATTCTATACAGAAATGAAGACATCCACTCCCCGGATTGGCAGGCCAGCGCGAGGCGGGCGGGAATGGAACCGGAACGGGTGGCGGCGGTCGCGTCCGGTGCCGACGGAGAGGTGCTTTTCCGGGAAAATATCCTGAGGGCGAATCTACTGGGTATCCAGGCGTCGCCGACCCTGTTTGTCGACGGCGTGGAAGTGAAGGAGGGAATGGGAACGCAGGTTCTGGCGCGCCGCATCTGCGTGCTGGATAGTCTGGCCGGGCCCTGCGCGTCGGTTCCGGTTTGCGGAACGGATCAGGACTGTCTGTCGACGGGGAGGGTTGGTGTCTGTGTTAACGCCGGCAAGCCTTCGGCGGCTTGCAGATTCAGCGATCCGGTTGTCTTCAGGATGACGGTTTTGAACGATACCGAATGCGACCTGTGCGACCCGGGGCTGTTTGTCCGGTCTACGCGAGAGTTGTTCCCGGGCGTGGAGGTTCGAACACTGAACGTTCATTCCCGGCAGGGGAGAAGATTGGCGGACCGTTTTCAGATCGACCGGGTGCCGGCGTTTATACTCGACTCCGATTTTTCCAGGACGGCCAGGTTTCGTCGATTTGTGCAGGCCGTGTATCCGATGAGCGGCAGCTACATGCCACGGCCCGCACTCGTGCCTGTCTCACGGCTGATGGGCTGGACGGCCGTTCCGGGTCGTATGGATTTCTTCTTTGCAGGAGCGTCGCCACTGACGGTGCGAATTGCCGGCGAACTGCTGTCGTGGCTGGATGCCGTCGATGCCCCGGAACGTCTCCACCTCCATCCGATGGGTCAGGAGAAAGACGCTCTATCCGGCTTGTGTGTTCGGCAGATCTATCCTGATCGGTACAGGGCATATATAATGTGCGTGTTCCGGAGTGTTTCGAAAAGCGCGGGCAAGCGTGCCAATACCACCTGTCTGAATCAGCAGGCGATGGACGTCGAGCGCGTAAGGCGCTGCGCCGCCGAAGATGGCGCGGCGTTTGCTGCACGGTCCCGGGTTGCGGCGTCAAGAGCAGGTATCGATCGGTCAATGAATCCATCGCTATTGCTCGACGGCCGATTCGTCGTCACGAGCAGGATGCTGCCGCAGGCCCGGGATTTATTCTACCGGTTAAACCCGGAGCTTCTGCAGCGAGATAAGGCATATTTCGAAAAAAAAAGAAAGTGATTCACCGGGAGGCCGTAGACCATGCATCGCTTACGCGGCGCTACGTTGCCGGCGCTATGGTTGGCGCTTTGCGCAGGTTGTAGTGCGGATTCGACAGACAGACAAAGGTTGTCGGTGGATGAGGAGGCGCGATTTCTCATTATGCGCAAAAGGATGGTAAAAATACAGATCGAGCGCCGCGGAATCAAGGAGCGCCGCGTGCTCGATGCGATGCTGGGGGTGCCCCGCCACCTGTTCGTGGCCGCACACCTGAAGGAACGCGCGTATGACGACGGCGCGTTGCCTATTGGCGAAGACCAGACGATATCGCAGCCGTACATTGTGGCGAAGATGACGGAATTGTTGGACCTTGAAGGCGACGAGAGGGTGCTCGAGGTGGGAACCGGCTCGGGCTATCAGGCGGCTGTTCTGGCAAAGCTCGTGCGCGAGGTGTATACCATTGAAATCGTGCCGTCGCTCGCTCGCCAGGCCGAAGGACGACTCACACGAATGGGATACGACAACATTAGCGTGCGTCTAGGTGACGGGTACAGGGGCTGGAAGGAACATGCGCCGTTCGACGCAGTCATCGTGACGGCGGCGCCCGACCATATTCCGCCAAAGCTTGTCGAACAGCTTCGGGAAGGCGGGCGTATGGTGATACCTGTAGGCACCGCCAATCAAACCCTGACGCTGCTTGTCAAGGAGAAGAATGGCGTTAGGGAAGAAAGGGTAATTCCCGTCCGGTTCGTACCGATGACGGGAGAGGCACAGGCGCAGGAATGAGGAGGGTCTTTCTTGATTACAATCTGGGGTATCGGAATATCGCTGGTGTTCCTTTGTTGTTATCTTGGTCAATCCATTTCGTCAGGTATGGAGGGACGACGCGCGAAACTGCTTCAATGGGCATGCTGGTTGGTGGCATGTACCACGATGTTGTTCTGTTATCTTTTAAGCGGTTCGTAAACGCAATGAGTTATCGGGAAGTAAAACGGCACCTGGACAAACCGGACGCCGTTTTTGTTTGCGAACCCCTTGTGCGTATGCCGGGTTGCGTTATACTCAAATATGTGAACACACGGCCCGGGCGGGTGGGCGATATCACGTTCGGAACCGGGTCCGTTACGTATGGATACTATCGGCAAGGGGCCGGGTATGTATTGTGGAAAACTTACGATCCGGTAGGGCGGCTGCTGGGCCATCTCTTTCACATCTGCAAGAATCTGGAGGTGGGCGATCAGTGCGTTGATTATGTCGACCTGATGCTGGATCTCTGGTTCGATTCGGAAGGCCGGCTCACGGTTCTTGATCGGGATGAACTGGAAACCTTTGAGAGGCGTGGGGAGCTCAGCAGGCAGGATGTCGAATGGATCGCGAGTCAGGAGCGCGCAATTGTCGCCCGCGTGGACGAGATTCTGGCTGACTTTGATGGCATTCTTGCCCGGGCATGAGCCCGTTCAATGGTCGCGTGATTTCTCGACGTCCAGAAACAGGGATTGACAGGTTGTTTTCAGATATTCCAGGAAGGAATCGCCAATGGTGGGGTGCTCCACGGCGAATGCAACCGTTGTTTTCAAATACGAGAGCAAGTCGCCAACCGTGTGCCAATCCCCATCAATTGCGCACGCGTACACGGGTCGGGTTTGAATCATCAGCTGAATGGCGTCGGTAAGCTGGTACTCGCCATTTTCCACCGGGGTGATTCGATCCAGAAAATCGAAGATGTCGGGTTCGAAGATATACCTCCCGAGGCAGGCGAGATTTGAGGGTGCCTGCGCCGGGACGGGTTTTTCCACCAGGCCCTTCACGAGATATGCCCCGTTGATGGATTCGGCTTTGATCACGCCGTAGCTGCCGACAAGTTCGGGGGCCACCTCTTTAACCGCCAGAATCGACGCGCCGAAATTGTCGAATTGATCCATCAGTTGCCCGATGCACGGACGGTCGGATACCACCAGGTCGTCTCCGAATAACACTGCAAACGGTTCGTCACCGACGTGTTTGCGGGCCCTGAGGACAGCGTGACCGGTTCCGAGTAGTTCTCTCTGTCGGAGATAGTGGATGTCGGCGAGTTGCTCGATGCATTCAAGGGTTGCGAGCATCGAGCGGTCTTCCCGCTCTGCCAGGGCGTTGTGAAGTTCGACATTGCGGTCGAAGTGGTCTTCTATGGCCCGTTTGCCTCTGCCCGTAATTATCAGAATGTCTTCAATGCCAGCTTCTACCAGTTCTTCGATGATGTATTGTATAGCCGGTTTGTCTACCACAGGCATCATCTCTTTGGGCAGGGCTTTGGTGGCCGGCAACATCCGGCTGCCGTGCCCGGCCGCCGCGATCACAGCCTTGCGAATCTTCAAAGGCAACCTCCGCTGTGGTGAGCCAAATGAGTAAGTGCTTAACATATATCGGTTTAAATAAGGAATTTTGTTGCATTTTTGTCAAGTGGATTTTGTCTCTCGCTCCGCCTGAACCTTGCCTGCAAAGCGCTTGACATCGGGCGGGCAATGGGTTATTTTGAGTTGTTTGAGTCACGTGTCTCTCAGTCCCGACGCCATTCTTGCCGTCGGGCGTCTTCCCCCTTTTCTGCTTTTTCCCCGCCGAATTATCTGTTGCAGAGTCAGCCATCGGAACGTATCCCCGTGTCGGATTCTGGAATTATAAACCAGTCTGAACGTAACGTTGCCTACAGCCTGGGTGTTCTGGCCTCGGGAGGGGGAACCAATCTGCAGGCGATACTCGACCGGAGCGATTCGGGCAGGCTTCCGGCGCGTGTGGCCGTTGTGATCGGCAATAACAGCCGATCGGGCGCTCTTGCCCGCGCCCGGCGGGCGGGCGTTCCCGCATTCCACCTGAGCGGTCTGACGCACCCGAAACCCGGCGCACTCGACCGGACTATCGCGGCAACGCTCAGGTCCCACGGCGTCGACCTGGTGGTTCTGGCCGGATACATGAAGAAACTTGGCCCCGTGACTCTCGAGAACTATAGAGACCGTATCGTCAATATACACCCCGCCCTCCTTCCGGCATTCGGCGGCCTGGGTATGTATGGGCACCGTGTCCACGAAGCTGTCGTCCGGAGTGGCGCGGTGGTCTCCGGTGCGACCGTGCATCTCGTGGACGAGGAATACGACACCGGCCCGATCATATTGCAGCGAAGGGTCCGCGTTGCAACCGAAGATACGCCCGATTCCCTCGCACGCAAGGTACTGGCCGTGGAGCACGAGTTGTATGCCGAAGCGATCGGTTTGTTCGCGGAAGGCAGAATAAGCGTCGCTGGCCGGGAGGTCCGAATTTTAAACTAGAGGAGGCTATGCGTCCATGAAATTGGCGTTGACGGAGACGAGGTTGGACGGCGTTCCCCTGTTCGCCAGGGGAAAGGTCCGTGATGTCTACGATTTGGAAGATCGACTTTTAATTGTGGCGACGGATCGAATCTCGGCGTTTGACTGTGTCGCGCCCAACGGCATTCCAGGCAAGGGCGCTATTCTGACGGAGATGTCTCTCTTCTGGTTCGAGAAACTCGCTCACGTGGTCAACCATCATTTGATCACGGCGAACGTCGACGAGTATCCTCCTGAGTTGCAGGCCTATCGAGACCAGCTTGAATCGAGGTCGATGCTGGTGATGAAGGCCGACCGGGTGGATATCGAATGCGTCGTCCGGGGATATCTTGCCGGGTCCGGATGGAAGGATTACACGAAGACAGGCGCCGTATGCGGGGTACAGTTGCCCGGCGGGCTCCAGGAGTCCAGCCGGCTGGCCCGGCCGATCTTTACACCGGCCACGAAAGCCTCGACCGGACACGACGAAAACATCTCATTCGAACAGATGTGCGATGTCGTGGAGCCGGACCTTGCGTCCCGGTTGCGGGATTTAACGCTGGAGATCTACGACGCCGCCCGAACGTTCGCCGAGGGCAAGGGAATCATTATTGCCGATACCAAGTTCGAATTCGGCCTTTGTGACGGTGAGGTGATCCTGATCGACGAGATCCTGTCGCCGGATTCCTCCCGCTTCTGGGACCACGAACTCTATGCGCCGGGCCGGTCGCAGGACAGTTTCGACAAGCAGTTTGTCCGCGATTATCTCGAGACCCTCGATTGGGACAAGATCCCGCCCGCGCCGGAGTTGCCAGACGAGATTGTCGAGAAAACGCTGGACAAGTATCGCGACGTCCGGGATCGATTGCTTGGCTAACCCGTTAGGAACTGAATCACTATGGCATTTTTTCTTTCCAGGCTGCTGTCCAACGACATCGGTATCGATCTGGGTACGGCCAATACGCTGGTTTATGTCAAAGGACAGAATATCGTGGTAGATGAGCCGTCGGTGGTGGCTCTGGATCGAAAATCCCAAAAACCGCTGGCCATCGGTGCCCATGCCAAGCAGATGATGGGGCGCCAGAACCCGGATATTGAGGTGATACGTCCATTGCGTAACGGGGTTATTGCCGATTTCGATGTGACCGAAGAGATGCTTCGGCATTTCATCCGAAAGGTTAAAAAAAACAGGCTTCTCGTACGCCCGCGAATTGTGATATGCGTTCCTTCGGGCGTGACCGCCGTCGAAATGCGGGCCGTCCGGGAGTCCGCGGAGCGCGCAGGCGCCCGCGAGGTGTATATCATCAAGGAACCCATGGCCGCAGCCATAGGGATCGGCCTGCCCGTGGAAGAGGCAGTGGGGTCCATGGTAATTGACATCGGAGGCGGTACAACCGAAATCGCCGTGATTGCCCTGTCGGGCATCGTAACCTCCAGGTCAATTAAAATAGCGGGCGACGGGATGAATCAGGCCATTATTACGATGCTTAGACGCAAACACAACCTTCTTGTTGGGGAACGGAGCGCGGAGCAGATCAAATGTGAAATCGGTTCTGCCGGGAAACTGGATAGCGAATTCCAGCATCCTTGCCGGGGTCTGGATACGGTCAGCTTTATCCCGAAAACCATTATCGTCGATTCGGTGGAAATTCGGGAGGCTCTCAATGGGACGGTGAATTCCATTCTGGAAGCGGTGCGGCAGACCCTGGAGCATACACCGCCCGAACTGGCTGCCGATATACTCGATCGGGGCATCATTATGACGGGTGGCGGGGCATTGCTGCGCGGATTGGACCACAGGCTGATGGAGGAAACCGGCTTGCCGGTGATCGTGGCAGACGACCCGCTCACCTGTGTTGTCCGCGGCACCGGGCGCGTTCTTGAAAATATCGACCAGTATCAGAAGTTGTTATTATAATCGATAATGGTTTGGATAACCCATGCAGTGGCTGCTTGGCTTTATACGTGGACGCCGTGCTTTTGTCGTGTTGGGCGTGGCCATCTTTGTATCGCTGAGTCTCATGGCACTCAGCCAATCTGATGCGGTGGCGCTGGCAAGAGGCATCGCCACCGGGTTTATGGAAGCCGGGCACGGATTGTTCAGATGGCCCAGGGAACTATTCAGGCTGCGTCATGAAAATCATATCTTGCGGGAACAGAATCTGCGGATCTCGCTCGAGTTGATGGAACTCCGTGAAGCGCGGATGGAGAATCTAAGACTTCGCGAGTTACTCGACTTTCGAACGAAGGCCGAGGGCACCTATCTGGTGGCAAAGGTGGTTGCCCGAGATCCGAACCGCGTACTGAACACGGTACTCCTGGACATGGGCGCGGCGGACGGGGTGGCGAAACGCATGCCGGTCGTAACCGCGGACGGGCTCGTTGGACGCGTACTGGAAGTTCACCCGCGGACTGCCGTGGTTCAGTTGTTGCTAGATCGCAATTGCAGGGTTAGCGCGATCGTTCAGCGCAACGAAAGGACGTCGGGAATTGTAACGTGCGAAAACGGCAGCTTTTTTCTCAGGCACGTGTCGGTACGTAGCGAGGTTTCCGAGGGCGATAGGATTATTTCGTCGGGCTTGGGCGGTCTGTTTCCCAAGGGTCTCTTAATTGGCACGGTAACCCGGGTGGGCGAACACGATCAGGCGCTTTTCAAGGAAGTCCAGCTGATACCCAGCGTCGATTTCTTCAATCTGGAGGAGGTCTTCGTACTCAAATCCGTGGCGGTCAACAATGGCAAAGAGGGTTGAGCGCGTCGGGCACGGGTGGCGGCGCGCCGCTTTCCCCTTGCTAGGAACGGGCGGCTTTCTTAATTTCCCTGAGGCGTTTGGCTTCAGGGGATTTTTTATAATGACCATCCAGCGGGAAACAACCCGATATCAGCCCGTTCCGAGGGGCGGTGGTGCAATCGCTGAACGTTCGACAGATGGCCCGGATGTTCAGTTCTCCGTTTCTGAGGACGTCAAGCGGAAGCTGCGGGTAGGAAAGGACCATCCGGCCCAGACCGATAAAGTCGACCTGCCCTGCGCGCACGAGTGCTTGAGCGACGTGCGGCAGAAATTCCTGAAGGTAAGAATACCCCGTACCCACCACAATCAGGTTGGGATGCCGCGTCTTGATCCGCCGGACGGCGTCGATCTGACGCGCGACGCCCACAAGAGGGTCTTCAGGTGGTTGGTAACCATCTGAAGGCGGATAGTACGCGGGCCGCTGAATGTGGGGGCTGTAATACGGGCTGCCGGCAGAAATATTGACCAGCGGGATGTCCAGGCGTTCGAGCAAGTCGAGAAACATATAGGGTTCGGTAAGATCCGGGACGACGGGGTTGGACGGGTTTGTTCCAAAACCGAATGCATAGGGCAGGCAGTGGTCGAAATCTTCCGGTATGCCCGGGCCCTGTTTATGACCGTCAGTCTGTTTCGGATCCGGCCGGAACGGAACAAAGTCGAAAGCGCTCAGGCGAACACCAATTTGGAGATCCGGAACAAAGGCCCGGATGCCCTGCACAATTTCCCGAAGGAAACGCGTTCGGTTCTCAAAGGTGCCGCCATAGGGACCGTTGCGGGTAACGGCGCTCAGAAATTCGTGTCCCAGATATCCGTGGCAGTGCTTGATGTCCACAAATTGGTAGCCCAAATCAGAGGCCATTCGGGCTGCCTTCACGTAATCGTCGATAACGGATCGTATCTCGCTGTCCGACATCACGGGGTGCTTCGGACCCACGCCGAATTTACGGTCAAGAATTGGATGACGGTACAGAATTCTGGGTTCCATCCTGCTCTTGTGCGCAGGCCGGCAGAACCGTCCCGAGTGCGTGAGTTGCAGCCCGACCAGCAGATCGTCCGTGTCGCCAGCGTGCAGTCGGTGCGCCGCTCGTAGTATGTCCAGCAGTTCGGCGAGGCCGCGTCGGGTATGGTCTGCGGCGTACAGCTGGTTGGGGTTTGCACGTGCTTCCGGTCGAACGGCAATCGCCTCGCCCCCCCAGATAAGTTTTGCTCCACTGAGACCGAAATTCCGCCACCGGCGCCGGGTATTTTCGGATGGTGTGCCGTCCGTAAGGCCGTCCCAGCCTTCCATCGGATGAATTGCAAACCGATTGCCGATGGACGCCGGGGCGAACGGAAAAGGTTGTGCGAGCGGAGATTCGGGTGCAGTAAGGATGTCCTGGTCGCAGGGCAATTCCAGACAGAGGGTCTCTAGGCGCTTCCGAAACGCTTCGACGGTCTTCAGGTGTCCGATGCGGACGATGTCTCCGGTTGGCATAAGTGCATTCCTGGTGCGGTCGTACCCGACCGAGGTTTTCGTGAACGTGATTTCTTCCCGCCGGGGTTCCGCCTCGTTCCCGACCGGAAGTCGAAAAACAGAATACAAGGTCCGGTTTGGGCAATGACGCACGGGGCACAACAAACCGGTCAGAAGCGGTGCAGGAACCCGTTGTGAAAACCTGAATCACCGCCCGCACATCGGGGCGTCCTAAATATAGTGAAACGACAACGACGGCGCAATTCTCCAATCTGACTGGGGAACGGCTATGACATTGGCGCACGGCACCAGAGTCTGGTGTACACGCCGCGATTTCGTGGCGTGTACGGGCAGGGGAATCTCCATAACGGAGAACACCGTCAGGCTCAGGCGAGGGATTACCGTCGCGGACGAAATGGGCAACTGCAGTCTTAACGATCGGGAGACGGTCTTGGGGCTGCGGCAAGCCCGAAAGATATTCTTTATTCCCGTATTGGGCGCTTCCCGTGCGCTGCTATGCCCGTATCTGCTGTGTGACAGTGCCGGCGGAGAGTTGGAGATTGACGTGAACGGTCATTCGTTGAGGATTGGCTGGCCCGGCGACCGTACTTATTGGGAGGACCGTTGGCGGCCAGTGGAGATTCCCACCCACTGGCTCAGCGCGGGCGAGAACCAGGTGATTTTCAGAGCTGTAGCCGATGCGGCGTGGACATTGTTGGTGGAAGAGAGCGTACAGCCGAAACGAAGCGCCGTTAGTGAAGACGGCGGTCAGACCTGGCGTTCGGAGGAAATGGGAGTAAATCATGGGGCTTGCGGAGAATATATGGTTCGGCTCTGGCTGGATCAAATTGCGGAGACGGGCGAGATCTGTTCCAATGCCGTGGATCTGCTCGGTCTTGTCTCCACTGGCGGGATCGCCGCCGCAGGCAGCGTGGCAAATATCCGGTTGTCGGCCGACGTTCGGACGCCCGCGGGATGCACCACGAACTTGCAGTGGCGGGGCGGGCCTTGTCCGGCGTACAGCCCGAAAACCTGGACGGCGTGGGCGCCCGTGTCCGAATCGATAGAACCGGCCAGCTCCATCCGGTTCCTGCAGTGGCGCATCGTCATGCGGTCAGGTCAGCCATCGATGACGCCGGAGGTGGTGGCAGTGTCGCTTTCGGTAACCGCGCGGGTTACACAGCCGGTGGCAAGGATCGTCGATTCCGCCAACCCGGCGCTGGTTCGGAGTTCCTACCGGTTTTCACATCTGCCCGCGGACTCAAAACGTGGGCAGATCCTGCGGGAGCGGTGGAGACTGGACGATGTGATCCGGCCCGCAAAGTCCGAGTTCGAGGCGTTCCTGCACTTGCGGCAGTGGGTGAGGGAGCAGTGGGAGGACGGCTGGAACATGGGTGAAATTGAATTCTGCCCACCTTGGGACGCCATGGTTATTCTGAGCCTTGCGAGTCGCAAATTGAGCCTCGGGATGTGCACACACTATGCGACTGTGATGTCGCATTGTAGCGCCGCTCTGGGATTTACGGCGAGAACTCAGATAATGCGTTCACATTGTATCAATGAAGTCTGGTCGAACCAGCACGGCAAATGGGTTGCAATGGATGTGGGTGGAGACCCCAACGACGAGACCAAATTCACATACCATTTTGAGCGCCGGGGGGTGCCGCTCACCGCACTGGAGGCGCACCGAGCGTGGGTGGAACAGGATTACGCCGATGTAAAGATCGTTCCCGAGCCGCCGCCTGCGATTGCCGATAAGTTTCAGGTGGCCAGGCGCCTGGAATTGTTCGAACGCTTTATGATCTCCCTTCGGAACGACGAACTGGACACAATGGGGCCCGGAGAGCCCGAACATGGTAAAATATCCTATCACTTCAACAGATATCTGTTCTGGCAGGACGCGGACACGCCCGGACTGCCATGGTTTTCCGAGCATACGGAGCGCCCCGGCGACCTTTACTGGACCCCGAACCGGGCCGTAATTCACCTTCAACAGTCCGACGACGACGAAATTACGCTCCGTGTGTTGCTGGATACGGATACCGCGAATTTGAGGGGATTTGAGATACGAATCGACGACGGCGTGTGGCAGGAGAAGGGGGTGGCCGCCTTCACCTGGCGTCTGAATCCGCAGATGAGCAGGCTGACTGTCAGGCCGGTGAATGCATTCGGACGACGCGGGGCGGAGAGTTCTGTCGTTGTCCGGAAAGGCGCCACTTGCGGTTGACTATTCGGTGTCGGAAGGAGGGTGAATGGAAAGAATTGCAATAGAGAATTACGGTACATCAATGGTGCGTCCGCACAATTTCGATGCTTTTTGGGACGATGTGCTCGACACCGCGGACCGTATTCCCCTGAACGCATCCGTGGTGCGCAGCCTACTCAGGTCGACGCCCGAAGTGGATGTATTCGAAGTCCATTTTGACAGTATCGACGGTGTCAGGATTGCGGGCTGGTACTGCCTGCCCGCGTCGCGCACGGGGACGCTGCCTTCGATCCTGAAGGTGCCAGGATATATCGGGGAGCCGGAATTGCCAAAACAGGCGGCCAAAGGGGGTTATGCGGTTTTCAGCGTCGCGCCGCGCGGAAAACTCAGGAGTAACGGGCAGTTCAACCCCGGATATCCGGGATTGTTGACACACAATATTGTGGATCGGAATACCTATTCCTATCGCGGATTTTATATCGACGCCGTGCGCGCGTTCGACTTTCTGGCCAGCCGGGAAGAGGTGGACTCAGAGCGGATCGGTGTAACCGGCAGCAGCCAGGGAGGCGGATTGACGTTTGTGGTCGCTGCCCTCCGGGAACCCAGGGCCGGGGCCGCTGGAGCGCCGTATCTGTGCGGGTTTATGGATGCAATCCAGCTGACACATACCTACCCCTACCAGGAAATACGGGACTATCTGAGGCTCTACTCCGAGAGGGAGCCCTCAGTGCGGGAGACGCTGGCCTATTTCGACGGGATTCACTTCGGGCCGCAAATTTCGTGTCCGATTATCGTGAACGTGGGACTACAGGACAATATTTGCCCTCCTGAAACCGGGTACGCGGCGTTTCGGGCAATCGCATCGAATAACAAGCGGATGTATGCGTACGACGGCCACGCCCACGATGCGGGCAGCGTGGAGCATAGTAAAGTGATTGAAGCGTTTTTCGAGAAACATCTGAAAATTCATCCTTGATGTCGAATCGGGGGGCCAGCATGCAACTGCCCTCCGGGCGCCAGGAGAATTCGTCAATGCCGGACCAATTTCGGCCGACTACGGCCAGACCCGATGATTTTGAAGCGTACTGGAATCGCACGACGGAAGCGCTGGACGCCACGCCCATTGCGCCGGAAGAGGAAATGATGCCGATTCTGTCTAGCGAGTTTTCAACGACCTACGGGGTGCGTTTCACCGGCATCGGACCCTATCGGCTGTTCGGCTACTTGAGCATTCCCCGGGGGGAGGGCCCGTTTCCGACGCTGTTGAATTTTACGCGCCTGCAGAGTGTGGTGGAACCGCTGCCTCAGGGCGATGCAAGCGAGAAACGCCGCCGGTTCCTGGTATTCGCCATGGCCGCCAGGGGACAGAGGAACGCGGATAAGCCCTACGCGGCGTCGTTCCCGGGTCTGTTTGTGGACGGAATCGAAGATGCGGAAACCTACGTTATGCGGAGTATTGTGGCCGATTGTTGTCGGGCCGTGGACTATGTGCTCACCCGGCCGGAAGCGGATCGCGGCCGCATCGTGGGGATCGGCCAGAACGAGATGCCTCTGCTGTCCGCGGCTCTGCGCGGCGGCCTGACCCATCTTGTCGCTTCTCCGTCATTCTTTTACGGCACCATGGATCGGGCGGCAGGCACCGAAAGCTATCCGCTGGAGGAGGTGAACGAGTATTTAAGGCAATTTCCGGAACGCCGCGAGGAGGTCGCCCGGACGGTTTCCTATTTCGACCCCCTGTTCTTCGCACCTCGGATTACGGTGCCAACCCTCCTGTGGGGAAGCGGAAAAATGTTTGGGGCGATGGTCGATGGCATGCCGGGCCCGGCGGAGATTCGCGCCTCGGAACACTCGCGTTACAAGGATGGGGTCTACCAGGAGCAATGGATAGCGCGGCATTTCGGATTGAAAGACGTTATACTGCCCGCACACTGGCGTTAGGGCGGTGAATCGCAGCGGGGGGTAGGACTGGCAACCATGGTTGAACCGATCGGCAACGGACGCCGGTTTCGGAATTCCAGTTCACGCGTGGAGCGCTGACGAATGAATATAGGGCAGATCAGGGCGGACTTTCCGGCGCTGGAAAACTATGTGTGGTTCCAGAACGGAGGCGTAAGCATCACCCCGGCGCCCGTGGCCGAGAGACATATGGGGTTGATGCGGGAATTGTTCGAACGCGGTCCGATGCACATTGCGTTTCCGGACGTGGAATATCCCCGTCGGGAACGGTCCAAGGAACGCCTGGGGCGATTTTTCGGCGTGACAGCCGGTGATCTGGCTTTAATGCGCGGGGTGAGCGAAGCGTTTCAGACCGTCATTCGTGGCCTGGATTGGAAGGCCGGAGACCGTATATTGATTTCGGAAGAGGAAGAGATGGCGCTGCTGGTGCCCTGTCTTCATTTGCGCGATCTGTACGGCGTAATCGTGGACAGGGCACCGCTGGTGGACGACGTAGATGGACAGGTCGATGCGGTTCTCGGGCGCATCAAGGAGCGTACCAGGCTGATCGGGCTGAGTCATGTGATTTCAGACTCGGGGTACCGTCTGCCCGCCGAACGGATCTGTGCGGCTGCGAGGGAGCGCGGAGTAATCACGTTTCTTGACATGGCGCATTCCGCCGGATTGTATCCGATTGATCTGAACGAAGTGGGCTGCGATTTTTCCGGAATTCTTTCCTATAAGTGGATGTATTCTCCGTATGCCGCGGGTGCGTTGTTCGCACGTGAGGACAGCCGTGATGAAATCCGTGTTACCTATGCTGGTGGCCGGTCGCAGGCGTGGGTGGACTTCAGGGAACATCGTTTCAGGCTCAAGGAAAATACAGAGAGGTTTGAATTCGGACCCTGGTCATGGCCGCTTGTTCACGCGTGGGCGTCTGCGGTGGAATACCTGTCGGATATCGGACTGGAGGCGATCTGGGCGCGCACCGTAGCGCTAACGACCCGGTTGAAGCAGGGGCTGAGCGGGATTCCGGGTGTCACGCTGTTCACCCCTTTATCCTCCGGACTGTCCGCCGCCGTCGTCGGATTCAACCTGGAGGGTTGGCGGCCTCCGGATGTGAGGGATGCGCTGCGGGGGCGGTGGCGCATTGTCGTCAAGGCATTCAACACGACCAGACACGGCCTGCGCGCCAGCGTGCCGTTCTTCCTCCTGGAAGAGGAGATCGACCTGTTGCTCGACGCATTGGGCACATTGGCATCTGAAGGTCCGGCGCGTATTCCGGCAGGCGGGTGAGGATGTTAAGACGGTCTCCGCGCGGATGTGTGCATCCGCGCGGTCCAGCTTCCCCGGCGGACCGATCCGTGTCCAGGGGCGTTTATTCTGTAATCGGAAAAGGTTCGATCCCGTTTTTCGGGTTCCGGAAGCAGGGCGATCGTAAGGCGTGCGGCATTCTCGGCGTCCTTTTTTTCCACGCTGGAGGTCTGGATATGGCCGATGGAGCTGTTCGGATGCTGGTCCCCGGAGACGATCCGGAGATGATTGCCGGATCTCCGCATCTGGATCGCTTGGCGTCCTACGGACCGGTGGTATTGTACGATACGAGGCCGGAATCGACAGCAGAGAAAGTCGAGCGTGCGCAGGGGGCGGGTGTTATCATAAACACACGAGGGGTCGTGACGTGGGGTCGAAAGGAATTCGAAGGGTTGCCCGATCTGCGCATGATTACGAGTTGTTCGATAGGTACCGATATGTTCGACCTGGAAGCAGCCAGAGATCAAGGCATTGTCATCTGCAATCAACCGGGACGAACGGCGCCGGTGGTGGCCGAACACATGCTCGGACTGATGTTCGCCGCAGCGAAACGGGCGGCATACTTCACGGCGCGGATAAAAGCGGGTCAGTGGCCCAGGATGGACGGCATATTCCTGCAGGGCAAAGTGCTGGGCATCGTGGGTGCGGGTAATATCGGGGCGGAGATGGCCAGACTGGGACGTGCGATCGGGATGGATGTGATCGCGTGGACCTACAATCCATCGCCGGAACGGGCAGGGAGGCTTGGCGTGCGTTTCGTGACGTTGGACGAATTGCTGGCTGAGGCCGATGTCGTTAGCATGCATGTGGCGCTTACCGAAGACAGCCGTGGCATGATCGGTGCGCGGGAATTCGGACTGATGAAAAAAGGCGCGATCCTTGTGAACGGAGCGCGGGGCCCGGTGGTGGATACAAACGCGCTGGTGGAAGCGCTACGGTCCGGGCATCTGGGAGGAGCGGCGATAGACGTCTACGACGAAGAGCCGGTGCCGCCGTCGTATCCGTTGCTTTCTTGCGAGCAGGTCGTGTTGACACCTCATTGCGCCGACATGACCCCGGAAGGGGTAAATCTGCTGAATGGCGGCGCGGTGGACAATGTCATCGCATTTCTGGAGGGTCGCCCACGTAACCGGGTGACGTAGAACCGACCGGACGTGTCGCGGCAAAGGGGAATCTGGAATGGATGCATATGAACCGCTGGATCTGTCCGAGGTGTGCAACGCGGGTCCGGAGTATCTGGGTGACGGATCGGATGTATCTGCCGGCGTCCGGCACTACCAGGGGCTTCCGTTTTTGATCGGGCGCGCGGATACGGAGGCAGCACCCTGTCTGCTGGGTTTCGGCGGGGGGATATCGAAGCGACCGGTATCCGTCCCGGTAGAAAAGACGGCGCTGCGGGTGGTTGTGGCGCACCGGTTGCTCGATTCCCGGATTCCGGACAACGGTCCGATAGGTGAGCACGTCGCGGAATATCGCTTTCATCTCGCAGGCGGCGCCGTCGTTTCGGCACTGATCCGGGACCGGTTCGAGATTGGTACAGTACCGGCGTCTGCGGGGCTGCCGTTCGTCGCTGTTCAGGACCAGACCGACGGAATGCTGCCGCGTCATGAAGGAAGGTGGGGCGACGCCGGACGACGTCAGACCGAGGCGGTGCAGGGCCGTTCGCAAAGCTTCACCCTCTGGGTCTGGAAGAATCCGCACCCGGACCGCACGATTGAACGCCTGGAGGTGATTCCCGCTGGTCCCCGGTTTGTCATTGGAGGCATCACGCTGGGTCATACCCCCGAGCATCCGTTTTCACGGGAGGCGCCGCGAGAAGTGTTGATAACGCTGCCCAGGCAGAAGGAGGCTGAAAAACCGTTCGACCTGGATGTGAAGGTGGATCGGGGGATTGCCACGTACCCCTATCCGTTGCCGGCGCAGGCGTCGGATGATTTCCTGATGGACGATTGGAAGGGCTGGGGGGAACCGCAAAATCCGGCGAGCAGTCCCGCCTATGTTGAGGTGGCCGCGATTCCTTCCGCAACCGTCACCGTAATGCAGGGCTCCGAAACACTCGGCGCCATAAACTGGGGGGAGTTGGAGAAACGGGGTACGGTTGAGACCCGCGCGTTAAAGGTCGAGGTCGTGAACCGCGGACGCAACTGGGTACACACCCGTGTGATCGATGACGAGACGGGGAAACCGGTACCTTGCCGGGTGCACTTCAGGTCGCCAGAGGGGATACCGTACGCACCGCACGGGCACCATCCGCACGTGAATTCCAACCTTGGCACATGGCATATCGATGTGGGCGGCGACGTACGGATGGGTCAGATTACGTACGCGTATACGAACGGCACCTGTCAGGGCTGGTTGCCCAGAGGGAAGGTCATCGTGGATGTGGCCAGGGGATTCGAGTATGAACCGCTGCGCACCGCGGTGGAGATCAGATCCGGGCAGCGGGAACTGGAACTGCGTCTGAAACGCTGGTGCAGCATGAATAACGAGCGGTGGTTCAGCGGGGATTCGCATGTCCATTTTCTTTCAACACAGGGAAGCCACACCGAGGCTCAGGGAGAGGATCTCAACGTTGTCAATCTATTGCCGTCGCAGTGGGGCGACCTCTTTACCAACACCGAGGAGTTTACCGGCAGAGCGAGTGTGTCTCCGGACGGGAGCAGTATTGTCTATGTCGGATCGGAAAACCGGCAGCACTTTCTGGGTCATCTGATTCTGCTCGGTCTGAAAGAAACCGTGATGCCGTGGTGCTCCGACGGCCCCGGGGAAGCGGAGATGGGCGGTACGCTGGAGGTGACGATGTCGGATTGGGCTGATCGATGTCACGCACAGGGCGGAAAGGTAATCATTCCCCATTTACCCAATCCCAACGGCGAGCCGGCCACGCTGATCGCCACGGGCAGGGCCGACGCGGTTGAGATGCTCCGACACACGATGTACAATCACAACGAGTACTATCGGTATCTCAACAGCGGGTACAGGCTGCCGCTCGTGGGCGGTACCGATAAGATGAGCAGCGATGTTCCCGTGGGCATTTACAGGACGTACGTGAAGATTCCCGAGGATGAGCCGTTCACCTACGAAACCTGGTGCAGGAACATGGCCGCCGGGCGAACCTTTCACAGCGGGGGGCCGATCATTCGGTTCACCGTGGACGGCCACGAAATCGGTGATACAGTCAGACTTTCGGGTAACGGCGGCACTGTCGAGGCGGTTGCGGAAGCCGAGTGCGTGCTTCCCATCCACACGTTGCAGATAGTACAGGATGGACGTGTTGTTGCTTCAACGGAAGAATCGGGGGGTGCGCGAAAGCTGAGCCTGAAAGCGGATATAAAGGTGGGCGCGCATTCCTGGCTGGCCGCTCGGTGCGGAGGACCGGGTTATTCCCGGGCGGTGCCGCACCTCGACGGATGGGGGCGCGGGATTATGGCGCATACCTCCCCGGTGTATATTGCCTGCGGTGGCGAGTGGTGGATGTTCGATTCCGAAACTGCGCGGTATATGTTGACACTTGTGGACGGCTGCATAACGTACATGCGCCGTAACAGCCGGCAGCACAGGCCGGGAGAGGTAACCCATCACCACGGGGAGGAGGATCATATGGCCTATCTGGAGCGGCCGTTTGCGGAGGCGAGGGAGGCCATACACCGTCGGCTGCACCGACACGGTGTTCCGCACTAGGAACCGCCGGAACCGCGATCAGGTGATGCCGACACGCAGTTGGATTCCTGAATCCGGCCGGTCGTACGCCAGGGGGTATGTTTTTCTCAACTCTTCTTTCCGGCGGAGTCGCCCGGTGCCGGTCAATACGTGCCGCGGCTGCCGGACCGTGCTCCTATTTTGGCTGCAGATAACCTTCCGCCGCAAGCAATTCGGCCATGAGAATGGCGCCGCCCGCCGCTCCCCTAACCGTGTTGTGGCTCAGGGCGATAAATCTGTAGTCGAACAGGTTGTCTTCCCTCAGCCTCCCTAGCGTCACGCCCATGCCGTTGCCCGCATCCCGGTCCAACCGTGTCTGCGGGCGGTCTTCTTCCTCGAAATAAGTCAGGAACGGCCTCGGAGAAGACGGCAGGTTGGCCGCCTTCGGATCCCCCTGGAAATTTCGCCAGGAATCGATAACCTGTTCCCGCGAGGGCTTACATTCAAACGACACCGACGTGGCCGCCATATGTCCGTCGCTGACGGGCACTCGAATGCATTGCGCGGAGATTATCGGGCCGTTGGCGTTCCGGATTTCGCCGTTGCGAATCGCGCCCCAGATTTTCAGTGGTTCCAAGGCGCTCTTTTCCTCTTCCCCACCAATGAAGGGGATAATGTTATCGACCATTTCAGGCCACGAATGAAAGGTTTTTCCGGCGCCGGAAATAGCCTGGTAGGTGCATACGGATGCCCTTTGGGGCCTGAAGTCCGCCAATGCCTCAAATGCAGGGACATAGGGCTGTATCGAGCAGTTCGGCTTGACGGCGACAAAGCCGGACCGGGTGCCCAGACGCTTGCGCTGAGCCTCGATGATGGCCACGTGCCCCGCGTTGATCTCGGGCATGAGCATGGGTACGTCCGAAGTCCACCGATGGGCGGAGTTGTTGGATGCCACGGGCGTTTCCCGTCGGGCATAGGCGTTCTCGAGGTTGCGGATGTCGTCTTTATCCATATCGAGCGCCGAACAGACGAAATCGACCTTACCCGCAATGGTTTCCACCTCGTTGACGTTCCTTACCGCCAGGTCCGCAATGGCCGGAGGAATATCCGTGGAAAGGGTCCAGCGGCCTGCAACGGCTTCACGATACGTCTTGCCCGCCGACCGAGGGCTGGCGGCAACCGCGACGACTTCGAACCAGGGGTGGTCTTCGAGCAATGAAACGAAGCGCTGACCGACCATGCCGGTCGCGCCCAGAATGCCTACTTTGAGTCTGTCCATAATCCGTTCCTTCTGAGAGAGAGATTTCAGCAGCCCGCCGCAGTTTCGACGAGTGCACCGGTCCGGAGATCCGCGGTCTGCGTTCTTGCGAGAACAGGCGCCACAAAAACAGCCGGCATGTCCAAAGGTAGAGACATCGCCGGCTACGATCGAAACGCAGCATGGCCACATCGCAAGAGAGCGCTCCACGGGACGCTGTTTCCCATGACAGTCCGCTGGATCTTATCCAGCAGCCCAGCCCGTCCATCCCGGCGGCGGGAGTACCGAACTTCGGCAGGTTTACCCTTTCATCCGGCAGTTGTGGGTCCGCCGTCCACTGCCGGTTACTGATGCAAACCCGCGCCTCTACCCTTGCAGCGGAAGAAAAATATATAAACGCGTATATTTGTCAAGAAAAAGCGTCGCGAAGTCAGTGAAATCCGGGGTATTCATACGAGGGCTGCGATCGAAATGGGGTTGGCAGGACCGTGGCGTTACCCCGTCTGTTTACTGATCCGTCGCTCGACTTCCAATACGAATTTCGTACGTAACCTTTTCTATGCAAACCTGTTATAATACTACCAATACATGGATTACACGTCAGAGGTTTAACAGCCGGGCGATGTTTCCGGCAAGGATTGCGGATAGTTCGGCCCCGCTGGTGCCGGAAGCCCGGACCTTTTCGATATCGGTGCGGATATAGGTTGCCAGGTCGGGTGTGGGGTAGGGTCCGTCGGTGCCCCAGATGATGCGTTCCGGTCCCAGGCGCTCCACGGCCTCGCGGATTTTCCAGATCAGAACGACGCCGCTGATGTCCATATAGACGTTCCCGTATTCTTCCGCGATGCGGACAAACCGATCGATGAGCGACTGGTCGGTGCACAGGTAACGGCCCATGTGGGCGACGATGATCGGGGTATCGGGGAAGTCGCGGGCGATTCGTTCGAGGTCGGCGTGGCGGCCGATGAAATCGATGAGGCAGGGCACGCCGTGTGCGCCGGCCAGTTTCAGTATGGGGTCCGACACGTATTCCGCGAGGGTGCATTCGCCGGCGTGTATCTTGATCCCCTTGAAGTCCAGGCGTGTGACGGCTTCTTCGATGCACCCAATAATCGACCGTTCGGAGTTGGGTAGCGCGTATGCATAAGGAATGAGGCGGTCCGGATACAGTTCGTGTGCGGTTCGAGCCCGCGAAACGGCGTCAAATGTGGTGGTGCATATGGCAAAGACGACCGATTTGTCCACGCCTGCGCCATCCATGGATTCAACGATCTGATGGGCGGTATATTCCGTACGCGCGGCGTTGCCGTGTCTGAGATGCACGTGGCTGTCGATGATCATTGGCGATATTCCTCAAAGAACGGGCCGTATGCTCCTTATGGTCGACGTCTCGACCCGTCGAATCGGGATTGAAATAGAACCACGGGGAATCGCGTGTTCTGAAGCGTCGTCGAGCAGATTGAGGGCGGATAAGTTGCGATGCAATGCGGCGAATCGGCCCTGTGCGAAAGCCGGACGGATGCCGGTATACGCCAGGAACGCGATTCAACAGTCCTCCCAGATTACGGAGAAAGCCGTCGGCCGTCAATGGATTTCCATATCTGCGGACGGGTTCCGTGACGAATACGCGTTAAACACCGGCTTCGAGGATAGAGTAACGCACTCCAGGATGGGCCGGAACCGGGGGAAGTCAACGCCTGGCTGCGCAGCCCATGCGCCCCGCCAGAGCGCCTTTCCCGGTAGGGACGGTATCAGGGCGATCACCATTCTTTCAGACACATGACACAGAATAGGAGCGGTTTGCGTATGTCGGGCGTGTTTCAATCACTGGATCTGAGGGCGTATTTGAACGCCGGAACGGAGAATATCGAGACCGCGGATGGTTACCTCTGGCCCGCCGCGCCGGGAAGACCGGGGCTCAGTGGGCTGGACCGTCTTCCAGGCGGTAATACCCGATTTTGGGGCGTTCCGTTCGCGCTAACGGACCGCGAAAAAAATCCCGGTAGGCCGACGTTTGTCGTGGTTTCAGGGCGGCTGGATGAGCGGGTCGCCGGGTCGGTCTCCATTGCCGTTGGCCGGAAGGCGCGTCGCGTGCTGTTTGCCCATGTCTGTACGCCCGTTGAAGGGATGGAGGCCAGTCTGGAAGGGACCGGAGAAGCCGTCGGAAGATACCGGATCGGCTATGACTCGGGACAGGGAGTCGAACAGGAACTCAGGCGGCGGTTCGAGATTCACGACCTTTTCGTTCCGTGGGGCCACCATCCCTTCCTTTGCCGGAATTGCCGCGAGTTTCTCCCTCTGACCCTGGACGACCGGACTTTACCGTATGGCGCGGCGCAGGTGGGTGTCAGGTCAGAAAGCAGCGATCTGACGGGTTGGTGGCTGTACGACTGGGTCAATCCGCATCCCGAGAAGGCCATTCGGACAATTGAGGTGGTGGCGTCCGGCGAAGCCGCGCTGGCTCTGGGTGGAATCACCCTCTGCTAGGAGGAAAACGACCCGCTTGCGTGGCATCCGCGCAGTGAGGTCGCCGTTTCGACCGAGAGCGAGGACGAGGTCGCAGTAGACATGGATCGAGGTGTGATCGCGCGGCAGGATTGTCTCTACTCGCCCGGTGAGGATTACCTGGATTCGGATGAGGCGGGGTGGGGCGGCGGCGGACAGGCGTTTCGGAAGGGGCGTTATCTGGAAATCCATGGGTCTCCGGAAGGACGGCTGAGCATCCGGTGCGGGGAGTCCGACGAGGCGTTCAGGTGGGGGGACGTACTGGAGAGAAAAACTGTGCAGCGCGGCGGCACTCGCGTTGCCGTGGTCGCGCCTGCCGGCAAGCAGTGGGTACATGTAAGGGTAAACGACGCGGAAGCCGGCCGGCCGGTGGGATGCCGGATCCATTTCCGATCTCCTCAAGGCGCTTATTTCGCGCCGCATGGCCATCAGGCCGACGTGAATACCGCTTGGTTCGAGGATATGGGGGGCGACTGCAAGGTGCATGGTACCCCTTATGCATACGTTGACGGTACCTGCCAGGTCGAACTTCCGGTGGGACCGGTTTACGTAGAGGTGGCGCGCGGATTCGAGTATGTTCCCGTGCGGAAGCTGGTGGAAATCAAACCGGGCCAGCGGGATCTCTCACTGGAAATTGAACGTGCATTTGACATGAAAGACCGTGGTTTCTATTCTGGCGACACCCACGTGCACTTTCTGTCGTCACAATCCGCCCATCTCGAGGCGGCAGGTGAAGACCTGAACGTGGTGAACCTTCTCGCCAGCCAGTGGGGCCGCCTGTTTACCAGTTGGGAGGAGTTTACGGGAGGTCTGGCGCCAACGAGCAGCGAGCACCACAAGATCTGGGTGAGTCAGGAAAACCGGCAGCATGTGCTGGGGCACATCAGCCTGTTGGGTCTGAAGGAAATGGTGGCGCCAATGTGTACCGGCGGCCCTCAGGAGGATTGGATTGGCGGTGAGATCCAGGTCCTGATGGCGGATTGGGCGGAAGCCTGCCGGCGGCAGGGCGGACTTGTGATTATGCCGCATATGCCCACGCCCGATTTCGAGAATGCCGCCAATATCGTGCTTGGCCAGGCCGACGCCGCGGAAATGTGCTGGATCTGGCAGGGTGAACGGATCGGTGCCGGAGAACGCGGGTATTACCGCTGGCTGAACACGGGTCAGAAGCTTCCCATCGTGGGCGGGACGGATAAGATGTCGAACGGTCGCATCCTGGGCGGCTCCCGAACTTACGCGAAACTTGAACGCGGCGAAGTGTTTACGTTTGACAATTGGTGTAAAGCTGTAAAGCGCGGGACGACATTCGCCAGTACCGGCGCCATGATCGATCTGTGCGTCGACGGCATCCCGATGGGCGGGGAGATCGCGTTGCCGGGGAATGGGGGGACCGTGGAGGCGGTCGCCAATGCGGAGAGCGTGTGGCCGCTGACCGCGGTGGAACTGATCGTCAACGGGAAGCGCGTAGCCAGGCAGGATGCGGACGGCGACCGTCGGGCCGTGACTGTAAAGTTCGACTTGAAAGTCGGAGAGTCGTGCTGGGTGGCGGCCCGGTGCTGGGGTGAGTACGCAACGGACGCGGGTCCGGTGATGGCCCATTCATCGCCGGTTTACATCGACGTGGGAAAGCGATGCGCGTTTGAACCCACGGAAGGCGAATACCTGCTGACCCATATGGAGGGCGGCATCGCCTGGGCGGAGAAAATCGGCGTATTCCGTGACGAAAAAACGCGTGCGCGGCTGATCGCGCTGTTTCGCCAGGCCCAGGAGGAGTTGAGGCGGCGGATACGTTGAGCCCGCGCCGCCCTCAGTTACAGGCAGACGGAGGGACACATGGAATTCAAGCTGGGATACAGTACACTCAGATGGCAGGAGCCGGATCTGGAACCGGCACTGGAAGCGTTGAAAAAGGCCGGATGGGAGGGCTGGGAGGGGCGGATGTCGACGGACTGGCTGGGGTCCCCTTCCCGGCTGCGGCGCGTTTGCGAAAACGCCGGATTGCCGATGGCAGTGTATACCGCCAGTGGATCACCGGATGTACGCAATTGGGCGCACGTGGAGCGCAATCGACGCCGGATGGAATACGCCGCGGAAGTGGGGGCCGACTGTTTCATGTTCATGAGCGGCGGCAAACCGGCCGCCCGGCCGGTGACGGAGGACGACCTGACGGCGGCGGCCGAAGGCGCGGAAACGTGGGCGGAATATGCGGAGACGCTGGGGCTGGAAATCAGCTACCACATTCACACCAATACGCTCGTGGATTCCGTGGCGGACTGGAAATTCTACTCGGGGCGGCTTCGCAAGGCGAAGCTGTGTATCGACGTGTCCCACGCCAGGCTATGGGGATACGATCCCGCCGATTCGATACGAGACTTCCGGAGCCGGTTGAATTACATGCACCTTCAGGATTATACGTCCACCTCATGTGACGAAAGCGGCCGTTACGATCCGGTCTGGTGCGACGTGGGCGAAGGGCCGGATCTGGATTTTGCGGCGATTCGAAAGGCGCTGGTGGAGATCGGTTTCACCCGATGGGTAACGAGTTGCCCGGGAAACCCTATACCAGGCGCAGATGACCCGATCAGCGAGGCCAGGCGAAGCCGGAAGACATATACGTTTTTGCGTCGGATCGGATATTGAAGTCCGGTGTGGCGGGCTGAGACGGAGTCCGCGCGGGCTATTATTCGATATACGCCAATTTGGCGTATATCGAATAATAGCGGCCATTTTATGCCAAATTGGCGCATTCTATCCTCTCTCGAAGCCGCCCTGGATTTCCTCTCGATACGTGTTTTTTAATTGTAACATAAGATATTTGAAATTAACGACTTGTTGTTTATGTGCCCGTGGATGGCGAACACGGAAGTCGCCATGTCATTAGCGATTGAAATCGTATAACAAGAGCACAGGAACCGAACAAACAACGAGGCCGGGAAACCCCCGGCCTCGTTGTTTGTTACTCCTGGTAACCGCTACGGCTCGGGATCCATCCAGGGCGTCCAGTTGCCTAAAGACAGCGCGCCGTCGGCGACAATCGTCGTACCTGTGATATATGCGGCGGCCGGAGAACACAGGAATAGTGTGACGGCCGCTACCTCGTCCGGGTCCGCGAACCGGCCTGCAGGGACGTCCCGGAGGGCCATTGATTCGAAGTCTTCGCGCTGGAGGGGCTTGAATTCGTGCTCCCGGAGGCCGGAGGTGTCCACAAAGCCCGGCGCGAGGGCGTTGACCCTCACTCTGCGGCCGGCATAATGGTAGCCCAAGGTCTTTGTCAGGTTGACCACGCCCGCCCGCGCGGCGCCGGAGTGGGCAAAGGGCGGTGCGCCCCGCTCGAGTGCGTATATATGTACGATGTTAACGATCGATCCGTAACCGTTTCTGGCCATGTGGGGACCGATGCGGCTGCACATGTTCCAGGTACCGTTGAGGTTGAGATCCACGACCGCCCGCCAGCCCCCATCGGTAATCTCCGACGGACGCGCGGGGAACTGGCCTCCCGCGTTGTTGACCAGAAAGTCGATGGCGCCGAATTCGCACAGCGCCCTGGAGACCAGTTCTTCAACCTGTCCGACCTCCCGGATATTCACGGGAAGGGCCAGGCATCGGGCGCCAATTCCGGCAATCTCCTCGGAGGTGGACGTGAGAGGTCCGGGATTTCGGCCTGCGATCACAATTTGCGCCCCCAGCCGCGCGAACGCTAGGGCGATGCGTTTGCCGATGCCCCGTCCTCCGCCTGTTACCAGCGCGGTTTTCCCAGTGAAGAGATCTGGAGCGAATACGGCCAGGGCATCGGCGTCGGAATGCATCGGGCGTTCCTCGGTACGAAATGGATGGCGGGGTACGGGCGATTCGCAAAGATACGCGATCTCGGGTCTGAATTCAACCGCGAATGACGTCCGCAGGACCAGCAATACATGCAGACGTGCGGATATTCACGCGGAGTCGACCACCCAATAGGACGGTTCACGGTGGGCGAAGGCGCGGGGTGATTGATACATGCATCGTTAATTTACAGGTCTGTTTTATTGTTCTTGTTCAGATCCTTCATCCAATCGCAATGCTGGCACGGTCATTGCATGTGTATGAAGCGGGGGAGGCGTGAAAGTTGCGGCGACCGGCTAAGAAGGACGGCAGCGCGCGTGTTTTCCAAGTCAACGGGCCGGTTCGCGGAAATCTGACGCGCTTCGGAGTTGCGGACGATCAGCTGCAACGAGCGAATGAACGAAGACACCTTTCGGTGGCATGCCGGGTGCGGTTACGGGTTTCGGGAACGGAAAAGAAAGGAGGTCCGGAATGGACATGAATAGACTCACACAGAAATCGCAGGAGGCGCTTCAGGACGCACAGGCCAGCGTGTCCCGGTACGGGCACCCGGAGTTGGACGGCGAGCATCTACTCCTGGCGCTACTTGAGCAGCCCGACGGTCTTATCCCGCGAATTCTGGCGCGGATGAACGTCGACGCGGAAGCCCTGAAATCACAGGTAGGTCTGGAACTCGACCGGAGACCCCGGCAGACCGGAGGGAGTTCGGAACCCGGAAAGATGTACGTAACGGCGCGCCTCCAGAAGTTACTGCAGCAGGCCGAAGAAGAGGCAAAGCGGATGCAGGATGAGTACGTTTCCGTGGAACACCTGGCGCTGGCGTTGCTGGGCGAGGGAACCGGTACGCAATCGGGACTGATTCTGCACGAGTCCGGGGCCACAAGAAAGGGGTTTCTGAATGCGCTCACCGGAGTCCGCGGCAAACAGAGGGTGACCAACCCCGAACCCGAGGGCACCTACGAAGCGCTCGAGAAGTACGGTGTGGATCTGGTCTCACAGGCGCGCGCGGGCAGGCTGGACCCGGTGATCGGGCGTGACGCGGAAATCAGAAGGGTTGTGCGCATCCTGTCTCGAAAGACAAAGAACAACCCGGTCCTGATCGGGGAGCCGGGGGTCGGGAAGACGGCTGTTGTTGAAGGACTCGCACAACGTATCGTGAGGGGAGACGTGCCCGAGTGGATGAAGGAGCGTACGGTGTTTTCCCTCGACATGGGGGCGTTGCTGGCAGGCGCGAAATTTCGCGGCGAGTTCGAGGAGCGGCTCAAGGCCGTCTTGAACGAGATTGCGCAAAGCGACGGCCGAATTCTGTTGTTTATCGACGAGGTCCACAATATCGTCGGCGCCGGACGTACGGAAGGGTCCGCGGACGCGGGAAATATGCTGAAGCCGATGCTGGCGCGGGGGGAACTGCACTGTATCGGGGCGACAACGCTGGACGAATACCGAAAATCTATCGAGAAGGACGCCGCCCTGGAGCGACGGTTTCAGCCCGTCACGGTGGATGCGCCCTCGGTGGAGGACACAATTTCGATTCTCAGGGGTTTTCGAGAAAGGTACGAGTTACACCACGGGGTACGCATACAGGACAACGCCCTTGTAAGCGCGGCCGTGCTCTCCAACCGATACATATCGGACCGGTTTCTGCCCGACAAGGCGATCGACCTCGTGGATGAGGCCTGCGCGATGATCCGGACGGAGATCGATTCCATGCCGGCGGGGCTGGACGAGGTAACCCGCAGGGTCATGCGGCTGGAGATCGAAGAGGCGGCGCTGAAGAAAGAGACGGATCAGGGTAGCGCACAGAGGCTGAAAGACCTTCGTAAGGGTTTGGCTGATCTGAAAGCGCAGGCCGACGCAATGCGCGCTCAATGGGAATCCGAGAAGGAAGTGATCGATAAGGTTCGGAAGGTTCGCGAACAGATCGAAGCGGTTCGGCGTGAGATCGAAGACGCCGAACGAAAGTACGATCTGGACCGGCTGGCGGAGTTGAGTCACGGGCGGCTGCCGGAACTGGAGCGAAAGCTGGCGGCAGAGGAGGCGCGGTCGCCGGGGAACGGCTGGCTGCTGCGGGAAGAGGTGACCGGAGACGAGATCGCGGAGATCGTCTGTCGCTGGACCGGGATTCCCGTGACGCGCCTGATGGAGGGAGAGCGGGAGAAGCTCCTTCGTTTGGACGAGATTCTGCATAAGCGCGTCGTGGGTCAGGACGAGGCCGTGTCGCTGGTAGCCGACGCCGTGATCCGGGCCCGGGCGGGGGTTAAGGATCCGCGCCGGCCGATTGGCTCGTTCATCTTCCTGGGGCCCACGGGTGTCGGCAAGACCGAACTGGCCAGGGCCCTGGCAGAGGCGTTGTTCGACTCCGAGGAAAATATGGTTCGCATCGACATGAGCGAATATATGGAACGCCACACGGTCTCACGGCTGGTCGGCGCGCCTCCCGGATATGTGGGCTACGAGGACGGTGGTCAGTTGACCGAGGCGGTCCGCCGGAAGCCCTACTCGGTGATTCTATTCGACGAAATCGAGAAGGCCCACCACGACGTGTTCAATGCGTTGCTGCAAATCCTCGACGACGGGCGGTTGACCGACGCCCAGGGGCGGACGGTGGACTTCAAGAATGCCGTGATTATCATGACTTCCAACATCGGGTCGGCTCACATGCTGGAGGGCGTGGGGCCGACCGGGGACATCAGCGAATATGCCCGTCTGGCGGTCTTGGACGAAATGCGGCGGCATTTCCGGCGGGAATTCCTCAACCGCGTTGACGATATCGTTTTATTTAAATTTTTGACGCAGGCTGAAATCGCAAAGATCGTGGATCTGTTGACCGCGGATCTCCGAAGGCGCCTCGGAGACCGGGGGATCGACCTTGAGATCGCCGGCCCCGCCAGGGAATTCGCCGCGCGCGAGGGTTTCGATCCGGTCTATGGCGCGCGCCCGCTAAAGCGTTTCTTACAACGGGAATTGGAGACTCGAATCGGCCGAGGTCTCATTGGCGGCGATATCCTCGACGGCGCGCGGATACGGGTTGATTTAAACAACGGTGAGTTTACCCTCCACCACGAGAATCGGCCGGTCGAGGCGCCTCTTAAGAGCGGGTGAGGCCTCTTCACGGCACTGTCTCTTCAGGCCCCTTTATCCAAAAACGGATAAAGGGGCCTGACCGTTGTTGTCGGAGGGGCTTCGAAAAACGCTTATGGGCCCCGGGCCGGGTTGTTGGCGTGACAGAAATCCCTTGTGCCCGAAGACCGGATACATATCTTCCGCTTCGCGGAGAACTGAAACCGGCAGGACTGGCGAGCGTCAAAGGAAGTGCCGAGGAACGGCAGGGTCGCAACGTCAGACGGGTTTTCCAGAGACGGCGCGCGAGAGCGGCCACGGACGTCGCTGCATCAAAATGGGTCATCGGTCGAGCGATGGTCCATTCCCGATGAGCGACTGGATAGGATGGAGAGATTTGATCCTTTTCAGGTTTGTGGCTGCCATCGTCATTGTCGGAGTTCCCTTCACCATCACCGCACAGGATAAGGAGTCTGCTATCGTCGAAGTGGTTGCGATCGAAGGAAATCGGGTGCTATCCACCCGGGATCTCAAGCTGCTGATGTTTACCCGGGCGAGCCCATGGTACGAAATATTCCCCGGCGTAAGCGACCGGCGTTTCGATCCGTCCGTGTTTCGATCCGATGTCGCGCGGATCACGGCGCATTACTCAGACACGGGCTATTTCGACGCTGTCGCAGATACGATAATCGACAGGTCGCGGCCCGGTTTCGTCCGAATTCGTATCCGTATCGAAGAAGGAGAGCCGGTGCTGGTTAGTGGCGTCCGTCTTGAGGGGCTGCCAGCAGATGTAGAGCAGGACAGCATGCAGGTCAGGCGAGCATTGAACACAAGGAGAGATCGGCCATTCACACGGATGGGGAGAGAGGCGGACCTCAAACTGATTTCGGACACGCTGCAGGACGACGGTTATGCATTTGCCGAAGTCGCGGCCGAGGTGTCGATACATGGCAAGCGGGCAAACGTGACGTTTAGAGTCAGGCCTGGACCCAGGTGCCGTTTCGGGCAGGTACGAATCGAGGGCAATCGAAGGGTTTCAAAAGGTCTGCTTCTGCGAGGCCTGACCTTTCGGGCAGGAGATGCCTACCAGAAGAAGGAACTCTCGAACAGCCGGCTCCAACTCTATCGGTCGGAGGCATTTCGATCGGTTTCACTCGGCATCCCCGACACGGTTGCTCAAGCGAGCCCGGTGGACGTGACCGTCGAGGTGAGGGAGCGTCCCGCGCGGAGCCTGAAATTGGGAGCGGGTTACGATACCGAGGAGCAGCTGAGGGGCCAGCTTGCCTGGCGGCACCGGAGTTTTCTGGGCGGCGGCGCGCGCCAGTTGACCATCGAGTCTTCCGCGTCGGCGCTGGAAGCCAGGGCAGAGATCGGTGTACGGCAACCATACATACTCGGGAGCAGGACGTGGCTGGATATGGCGGGGTTTGTGGAGCAGGAACGACCGGAGGAGGTCCGGGTAAAGCGTGGGGGGGCCAGCGCGGCATTGGAACGGACTTTCCGCGCCACCGGGCGAGTCGTTTTTCGGGCCAGGACTGAAGTCGTCGAGTTCGAGTTGGACAGCACCCGCGCGACGGTTTCGGTAGAATACCTGGAAGACAGACGAGACGACTTTTTCGACCCGCAGCGGGGTCTGTTGGCCGAACTCGCGGTAAAGGCGTCGGGTGACAGAGAATTTCTCAAAGTGTCGGGCGAGTGTCGGTGGTACCGGAAGCTGTTTTGGAAGAGCGTGCTGGCCCTGCGGGTTTCGAGCGGGATGATCCTGAATGAAGGAACCGTTGAGTCGATACCCAACTTCGAACGATTTTTCGCTGGTGGGGCCAACAGCGTGCGGGGATGGAAACTGAACAGGCTCGGCCCCAAGGACGCAAAATGCGATCCGGAGGGCGGCAGGAGCGTGCTGGATGGAAGCATCGAATTCCGCGCCCGGCTTCTGCCCGGGTTTGGCGTGGCCGTATTTATGGATGCGGGCAACGTGGGATCGGATCGGTTCGGCGCCTTCGATCCAGGCCGCCTGCGGCTGGCGGCAGGCGCTGGCGTGCGCTATTTGAACCCTATAAGTCCTTTGCGGCTCGATGTCGCGTACCGGTTATCGGAAGATCCGATCGAGCCCCGACGGCGAATACATTTCAGCCTGGGACAGGCGTTTTGACTTGTCGTATAAGTGCGCGGCTGAAACGACACATACATGTCAACCAATGGGAAAATGCGCCGGTCAATCAAGTCGAATTCGAGGACGATGAGACGTATTGTTAAAATATCCGCTCTATTCGCGGCCGTGGTGGTCGTGGCAGCCGGGATCGTTCTGCTGGCGATTGGGTCGGGACGGATGAACCCCTACCTGAAGGACTACGCGCAGCGGCGGCTCACCCGGGACCTTGGCATGGTAGTGGATATCGGCGTCGTGCGTGGTAACCCCTTAACGGGTTTCCGGATGGAACGCGTGCGCCTTGGCGCGGAGCCGGAACCGCTGCTGGTCGTGGACGCGGTGGAAGCCCGGTATCGGCTGACTGCGTTGCTCAGGGGCACTGTGATTGTGGATAGACTCGTCCTGGTCGCCCCGAGGGTTCTGGCCCCCAACGGGTCGGTCGCCGCGGACTCCGCCGTTAGCCTGTTGCCCGCTTCCGACCCTGCGTGGTGGAAAGAGGGCCCGGAATGGGAAATACGCATCCGCCACGTGGAGATTGTGGATGGCCGGTGCCGCCTGGGTCCAGCCGGCCGGGTCGACAGCCTGGATGCGGTTCTGGGGTTTCAGGCCGGTCCGACAGGATATGAAATTGCGTTACGCCGTTTCCGGTCCCTTCTCTTCGATCCTCCTCTGGTCGTCAGGGATCTGACCGGGCTGACCCTGCTTGCCGATGGGCGGCTGACACTTGAGGGGCTTCGGCTGCAGACGCCGGGTTCCCACGTCCGGATCGACGGAACGATGACCGGGCTGTCAAGACCTGATTACGATTTTGTGCTGCGTGCGGATTCTCTCGCGTTTAACGAAGTAGGTCGAGTTCTGCCCGGGACCTATCCACATGGAAGTCTGGCCGCAGGCGGCAGGGTGTGGGGCGATCCTTCCGGCATGAACCTCGACCTGAGATTCAACTACGGGCTGACAACCTGCGCTCTTTCCGGTCTGGTTGAATTTACGCACGAAGGCGTCGTTTACGACATAAAGGCAATAGGGACAGGGTTCGACCTGGCGAAAATCGGCCCCCGGTGGGGGCTGGACGCCCGGTTCGACGCGGACGTTCAGCTGAGGGGCCGGGGCCTGGATCCCCTGACAGCCGACGTGACTATTAGTGGGGGCATCGCCCGCGCGCTTTTCTCCGGCACAGTCGTCGATACGGCGGACTTCGCCGGGTCATTTAGCAACGGCAAGCTCATGATGGACGTGAGGGCGGAGGGTGACGCGGGTGCGCTGACTGCTAGGCTGGAAGTAGACAGGAGGGGAGCGGAGCCGTACTATGAATTGAGAACGCGCCTGGAACACCTGGACCTTACCAGGGTGTCACGGAATTTACCAGGGGTTGTCGACCTCACGGGGGAAATTTCGCTGAGACGGTCGGGTGATGGGATCTGGCAAGGCGAAGCGGGGTTCGACATCGTAAATATCAAGGGGCTGCCTCCGGCAACTGGACTCGCGCTCCACGGATCGTTCCGGAAGGGTATTGTTAACCTCGACAGTATAGGGGTGAGACTGTCGGACGGATACGGCGTGGTCAGGGGACATGGCCGGATCGATCTGGGGCAATTCTGGAACCCCGATGGAAGACAACCCACCTACCGGGCGGGTGTGCGGGTGGACGGCTTGGCGCTGGATCGGCTCCTGGGCCGCCAGGACCTCTTGGAAGACGTGTCACTGCAGATTGGACTTAACGGAGAGGGTTTTCATCCCGATTCGGTAAAGGCAAGTGCGGACGTGATGGTGGAAGCGTCGCGGTTTCTCGGAGGAAAACTGGATAGCGCAAGGGTTAGTGTGGTCCAGCAGGGTCGCCGGACGATCGTGGATCGGCTGTTCCTGGCCGGTACGCGCGCGCGCATCGAAGGCCGCGGTTGGGTCACGCCGGGTGACAGCCTGGACATCCGCGCGAACGGGCAGGTCATCGATTTCAGAGCGTTTGACGGTATCGTCGGCCCGGGGCTGTCCGGAACGCCGGCTTCATTTGTGGCACGCATCCGTGGTACGTGGACGAAACCCTTTGCCGCGGTGGATCTGCTGGCTGACAGCGTGAATTACAGTGGTGTCCCGATCCACGGGGTCAAGCTCGGAATGACGGGGCTGCATCTGCCACGGGGGGATGTAGAGGTCCGCGCAGATTCTCTTGTATGGGGTGGACGTACGGTTCACGACCTGTCTGTGGACTTGGGGCTGAATCAAGATGGGATATCATTTATACTGGGCAGCCGTCCCGACGAAATCGATCACCTCCATCTCGAGGGCCGGGTCGGGTGGGCCGACCCCGGATACAACCTCGAACTTGACTCCCTCACGGTGGGGGTGGGCGGTGTGTCTTTATCCAACGATGGCGCTTCTCGAGTGACGTATCACCCCAACGATGGTGTATTTGTGGAGCGTTTCCGGCTGGTCGGGGACGGCGGCGCGATTCAGGCGCAGGGACACAGCAGACAGGCTGACGGCGTGGTCGTGAGTCTCAACGACGTGGATCTGAAGATATGGTCGGGTCTTCCGGGAATGGCAGGCGAGCTGAGCGGGATGTTTACAGGGAAAATTGCCCTGTCCGGCACGCTGGACGATCCCCGGGTGAAAACAGAGTTGGTGTTTCGGAAAGGTGCCGTTGCAGGTGTCAGCTTGAAGGAAGTTTCAGGAACTCTGGCGTATCGGAACAAACGCGCAACCGTAGATCTGAGACTGGTGCAGTCCCCCGGCCGGGAGGCCGCGACGAAAGGGCAGTTTCCGCTGAATCTATCGTCTGACGGATGGGAGGACCTGTTTCCCCAGGGTCCCGTAAACATATCGCTGGAATCGGACGGCGTAGACCTGGACTTTCTGCCGCACGTGATCCCGGAGGTGCGGAACGCAGAAGGTGTTCTGGCGATGAAACTGAACGTCACGGGCACTCCCCGAGCGCTTCGGCAGAACGGATGGGTTCGTCTTCGTGACGGGACCGCGCGGATTGCGCCCTTGAACAAGACCTTCAAGAATGTAGAGGTGGAACTCAGCTTTGAAGGCAATGGAAACGTCCTGGGACGGCTCGAGGCCCGAGAAGGAAAGGGAAGGCTCGCGCTCAGCGCTAGAGCAAAACTGGGCGAAAACGCGATGGAGGGTTACGATATCGCGTTCCAGGCCGAGGAATTCAAGGTAATCAACCTGCCCGAACTCAAAGCGACACTTAATGCAGAATTGAAGCTGAATGGGAATGCGGAAGGGGGGCGAATAGAAGGTAAGGCGGGGTTGACCCGAGCGGTGCTACGGCTGTCTAATTTCATCGAATATCCGACCGACGTCGGCTGGATGACGTCTCCGTTCTTTCGGAATCTGAGCGGCGACATCCGGGTATCGGCTTCTAGAAATGTGTGGATCCGCGACAGGGATTTGAATGTCGAGATTTCAGGGGACGTGGATCTGGTGAAGGACCAGGAGGGACTCAGGGTTTACGGATCTCTCGATAGCAGGCAGGGGCGGTACGAGTTTCAGAATACAAGCTTCGCGATCCATCGCGGAGAAATCAACTTCCGCGGGAGTACGGATATCAATCCGGATCTCTACATTATAGCAACGCGTAGGGTCAGGCTCGTTACCAACGAAAACGCGGTAATCAGCATCGTAGTGGGTGGAACGCTTCTGAAGCCGAAAATTTCGTTGGAAAGCGATGCCGCGGAGCGACTGTCCGAAAATGACATCTTATCTTACCTGCTGATCGGAAGGCCGGCCGACGAAATGTCCGGGTTGATGGGTGGCGAAGGCGGCGACGGCAACCGCCTGGAAGGTCAGGCCGCGGTCCTTGTGCTGGGCCTGGCAGCGAATCAGTTGAAGCAAACGATCGGCCGCCGGTTGAACCTGGACGTCGTGGAGATCGACCTGGGCATGGGCAGCTCCGCAACCCGGGTGCGGGCGGGGAAATATTTCGGCTCCCGGTTTTTCGTCAGCTATGCGCAGGATGTCTCCGAGGCGCGGGGAAAGGAGGTCGTCGTGGAATACGAACTGTTACCTCAGGTTACCCTGGAGGCGCAACAGAGGGAGGGCAACGAATGGGAACGCGATCGGAAGTCACTGGGGCTTTTTTGGAAGAAGGAGTGGTGAACATTAAGAAGCTGTTTTAAAATTCCCGGTGCGTTCCCGAGCGCGTGCGAAAAGGTGTCGGTCCAGGCGGGCGACCCCGCCCCTATCTAAAGATACGGGTGGATTTGACCAACGCAGACCGGCCTGCCCGCAGCGCGGTGCGCCGCGCAGGCAGGCGCTTTTGTAGCCGCACGAAGACCGCCGGAGGTTTTATGACAGCTTCCAAAAATGGAGGATTTGGCTCATGGTTCTGGAAGACGTCGCGGAACAGTACGAAACACAGGGTTGCTTTGTCGTGGATGGCGCGGTTGACCCGGATATGTTGGAGCCGCTTCTCAGCGCCACACGGCGTGTGAAGGCCAAAACGCGTTCCAGAGAGGTGGACGTGTATACACACCGGACACCCGGTGGGGAGCCGTGGGCGATCAGGGGGTTGTTTGCACCGGAATTCAACGAACCTGTATTTGCAGAATACCTGATGTCCCAACCGGTGATGCGATACGTAGAGCCGCTGCTGGGAAGCGAGTTGCGTTTGGGCGGGGTGCTCATTTTCACAACGCCCGACGAGGTGGATTGGAGCGGAGGGTGGCACCGTGATTTCGGCGCCAATGAGCGGGACGGGTCCTATGACGTAGAAATGGAAATCCTCAAACGGCCGATGGTGTCATTAAAGTGGCACCTGGCGCTGGTTGACGACGCCTGCCTGCAGCTTGTGCCGGGCAGCCACAGACGGTACCGGACGGAGGAGGAGAGGGAATGCCTCTTGAAGAATCGGCACGCTGACATTTCGACACAGAAAGTAATAGACCTGAAGGCGGGGCAGACGATTTTCTGGAGCGGAAATGCGGTTCATCGCGGGATATACAATAGGGAGCCCGAGAGATTGACACTTGCGGGGAGTTGGCACAAACATGTGGAAGGTGAAGAGCCACAGAGTACGGACGAACGAGTGAAATGGATGCTTGCGGAAAATGTGCGCGGATTCTTGCCGGATGAGATGCACACGGCATACGACAGGTGGCGGGCGCTGCAGTCGGGCTGAGCACCGGCATCCTGCGTGAGGGGGTCCGAAACTGTATAAGGAGGTTGTCACATGGCAATAACGGCTGATTTCGAGGCCTACCTGGCAGAAGATTGGTATGGACATCCGATGACGGTAGCGGCGTTGCTCGAGTGCGAAGCGGAAGCGGGGATCGATATGGCGGTGGTCATGCCGGACGCAAAGGTGGATCCGGACAACGACGGGCTGCTGAAACGGACCGCCGGGCATCCGAACCTGTTGCCGTGCGTCATGATGGATCCGCATATGGGGGAGTTGGGCGTTGCCCGATTGAATGAGTACGTGGCACAGGGGGCGAGGGGTATGAAGCTGATGGGCGCGATCCACAAGTTCGAGGTGGACGATCCGATGGTTTTTCCGTTCGTAGACGCTGCACAGGAGTTGGGCATCGTCGTTTCGATTCATACGGGCGTGGAGAATTGCAGCGCGGATCGCGCCGACGCGATCGCAGGGCGCATTCCCGAAGCGGCGGTTATCCTTGACCATATGGGCTTTCCGGACCATTTCGACGAGGCAATGGCGGTATGCATGCGTCACAAGAACGTATACATGGGCACGACCGTTTTGCGTTTCCACAAACGGTGGGCGGATAACCCGGAAGAGGCCGTACCGGTGGAAGTCAGGACGGCGGTGGAGAAATTGGGCCCGGAGCGGGTGGTCTTCGGTTCAAACCTGCCGGAATATCGGCCCATCCAGGTGAAGCGGGCCATCCAGCGGCTGGAGTTGGGGCGGGACGCGGAGCGGCTGATCTTTGGGGAGAACCTCGCGAGAATCTACGGAATGTCGGAATAGGTTCCCATGTGCCCGGTGATGAATTCCGACGTCGGCCTCGACGCACCGCTTCGCTGCGTCCGGTCAACGCAACGACCGGACGTTCCGCCATACGCCCTTTCAAGAGTCGGCTATCTTTCCGCGGACCGGAATGCATATTGCAGGGCGCCGAAGTGGATATCTGGCGCCGCGAGGGTGGGTTCCGGCGCCTCCTTCAGCCGGAACAATTCCTCGAAGTCCACCGTCTTGCCGGAAATGTACCGCAGGCGAATACCCAGCACTTTCAGGATGGCTGCGCCAGCGGCGTAGTCCCATACCGATGCATGGTCGAATGCGCCCACCGCGGAGCCCCTGGCAACGTAGCAGAGATGCGCTGCGGCGGATCCGAGGCTGAGGGTTTTACCCGGATAGTCGATCCTGAGATGTTTAAATGCGCCTTCGCTGACCAGCAGGATAGCGTTGGCGTCCAGGGCGGGTGACTGTGGCCGGAGCGGGCGGCCGTTGCAGAAGGCCGAAGCGCCGTCCGTGTAATAGATGTCTCCCAGGACCGGAAGAATGAAGGCGCCCATGGATGGCTCGCCGTTTTTAAACACGCCGATGGAGACGCCCCAGACGGGCAGGCCATGGTTGAATGCCCGCGTTCCGTCGATCGGATCGATCGCCCATACGACAGGTGACGTCGGGGGTGGGTCGACACCTTCTTCGCCGAGTATTGCATCGTTCGGACGCGCGGAACCGAGTTCCTTCCTGAGATAGGCTTCAACCTCCAGGTCCGCCTGGGTCACCCAGGAATCATCGGCCTTGAGCGTGCCTTTTGTCTTGCCGAAATGGGAAAGGGCGATTTCTCCCGCTTTACGGGTTATGCCGAGAATCCATCGGATGTCGATTGGCGTCAAAGTGCCTCCTAAACGAAGGACGAGGGTTTCCGGGCGGATTGAAAATATCCAAAAACGAAACCGTATTCAACGGTCATCGCGGGGCCGGGTTAATGGTTATTGCGATTGCGGCGGGTAGGTGATATCTTCAGGATCCGTGATTTGACCGGTCCATCCGATGGCGGTGCAGGGCCTTATTGTCGAGGCCGTCCGGTCCTGGCAGTCGGTTTCCCGCCGTCGCAGGCGCACGAAAGTTCGGTTTTGTTTTTCGCGTTCATTTAATGCCGGAGGATCCGTCCGCGCCATGCGGAAGAAGCAAATATTCGTGACCGGTGCGGCCGGGGCGATCGGTACGTGTATTCGGTCCCGGCTGAGAGCGCGATACGGTTTCCGGCTTCTGCTGCACTCGAGGGTGCCGGATGATGTGCATCCGGGCGACCAGGTGGTTGTCGGCAGTGTGGCCAACTATACGGCAATGGTCGAAGCCGCGGCCGGAATCGACGCTATCGTGCACCTTGCCATCCGGCGATGGCAAGGAATGACGCCGGAAGACGTGGCGAAAGCAACCCTCGAAGTCGATAATCCGGGCGTGTACAATGTTTTCGAGGCTGCGCGAATAAATAACGTGCCCACGGTTGTTTTCGCAAGTACCAATCATGTCACGGGTCTATATGAGAAGGAAGGGCTTGTTTCAACCCCGGAGAGCCCGGTGCGGCCGGATGGCGTTTACGGTGCGGGAAAGGCCTTTGGCGAAGCCCTCGGCAGATTTTATTCGGAACGGCACGGAATCCGTGTGATCTGCCTGCGTGTGGCGAATTTCAACGGTAAGGAGGCGCCTGAACAGCGGTACGAGCCCGGCCATTCCCGATGGCTTAGCCCAAGGGACCTGGCGCAATTGGTATGGAGGTCCATCGAGGCGGAACACGTGAAGTTCGGGATTTTTTACGGTGTGTCGGGCGGCAGCGAGAAGAAATGGGATCTGTCCAACGCACGGGAGATGCTGGGGTACATACCGGAAGACGACGGATCGCTGCCGGAAGATGGTTGTAATGCGTAGCAGAGGCGCGTCTTAAATACGCATTTATGACAGATAACGGGCGTCGAAACGGAGTCGTCCGCAGGCTGTGGGCCTTGTAACCCGGTGCAGAAGAAAGCACCGCACGAAGGAGAATGGAATGATCCGGGAGGGAATGCGAGTGCTGGTGTTCAGTGCCCACGCGGCGGATTTCTGTTCGCGCGCAGGGGGGGCGATCATTCGTTTCGTAAAGGCGGGCGGCACGGTACACGTCCATAACCTGACCTACGGAGAACGCTGCGAATCGCCGGCACTGTGGGCGGAGAACCCGGATCGGACGCTGGAGGATGTTAAGGCGACGCGCAAGGAGGAATTCGAGGCCGCCGCCAGGATTTTGGGCGCAAGCATCGATTGTTTCGATTTCGGAGACAGTCCGCTGGTGGTCGGCCCCGACCGCCGCCTGCAACTGCTTGCGGCTGTTCGGCGATTCAGGCCGGATCTCGTGCTGAGCCACTGGATTAACGACGTGATGCATCCGGACCACGTGGAGACCACGCAGGCCGTGTTGTGGGCATGTTCGTACTGCAATTCAGGGGGAATCAAAACCGACAATGCACCGTGTACGCGACCGTCTATCGTGTGCTATGAAACCACGATGGGGACGTCGCCGGTTTCGGGTTTCGTACCGGATCTGTACTTGGATATTTCATCGGTGTTCGAACAGAAGATCCTGGCACTTAAGAAGCTGGCGGCGCAGCCGCCTTTACCTGAAGTGTATACGGTCTTGAACCGATACCGTGCCATTGAGGCGCAGCATATGGCGGGAATGAGCAAATGCCGCTATGCGGAAGGTTTTGCGAGGATCGGCAAGGAGGCCGTGGACTAACTTGAGAGGAGAACCATAGTGAAACCTTCATGGATGACATATGGAGTCTTGAAAGATCTTTCACGCCAGGACCTGCTGCGGACGTTGAAGGATCACGGGTTTGAAGGCGTCGAGTTTAGGACCGATCTTGGCCACGGACACGGCGTGGAGGCGTCAATAGATGACGCCGAATGCAAGCAGGTGGTGGCCGACTGCCAGACGGCAGGTATTGAAATCATCAGCATCGCCACGGGAAACCGGTATCACGATACGGATGCGTCTGACCTTCGAGACCAGATTGAACAGACCAAAGTACGGATGGAGCTGGCGGCGGACCTCGGGGCGCCCCGAGTGCGGGTATTTGGAAATAACTTTCCCAAAGACGTACCGAGAGACAAGACCATCGCTCAGGTGGCGGATGCGCTGAAGGAACTCTGCGCCTACGGAACCGCGAGGGGTGTCAAACCCTGCCTGGAACTGCATGGCGAGTTCGACTGGCAATCGTGCCGTGCGGTGGCGGAGACGGTGGATCATGAGAATTTCGGTCTGATCTGGAATTCGGTGCCGGAGGATGTGGTTGACGGGTCCGTTGAGGTGGCACTTAACACGGTCTGGCCCTGGCTGGACCACGTTCATATGCACGATCTGGCCGGCCGGGGATATCCGTATCGGGAGTTGTTCCGATTGCTTCGCGAGAAAGAATACGGGGGGTATATGTCAGCGGAAGCGGAGCGAAGCCCCGATCGGGGGGTGGGAGATTTGTGGATGTTTGTGGCGTATTACTCTGATCTCTTCAGGGCCTATCGGGACCTCGCGCAGGGCTGAGGAGGGCCGCCTCGACGCCGGATGGCCGGTCCCTGCAATCCTTTCACATTTGAATGAACAAAGCCTGGTATGTCGTTGCATATCAGGCTTTTTCACTTCGCTAACCTGCCGGAGACGGCGGTCTCGTTCGATCCACGTTCATCGGACCATCTATCCTCACCGAATTATGACTTAACAGGCAATTATGTGTGTGGTTGTGATGACAGCTACAGTGCGACACGCGAATAGAATTCTTCGACACCCCGGATACCCAGGTTCAGCCGGAAGAGAGCGCCGGCATGTTCGCCGTCTTCGTGTTTGATGTTTCCGCCCGCGGTTGTAACATAGATGTCGGTGTAGTCGTCTCCTCCGAAGGTGAGGCTTGACACCTTCTTTACCGGGAAGGCGATACGCCGGTCTTCGACGCCGTGAGGTGTGTAGCGAACGAGGCAATGGCCGTCCCATCTGGCGGACCAGATGTAGCCAAGGGCGTCCACGGTCATGCCGTCCGGCATGCCATCGTCTTTCGCCGCCCGTGCGAATACCTCCCGGTTCATTAGGTCGCCGGTCTGTCGATCGTAGTCGAAACGGTAGATATTCCGCGTGGGGGTGTCCGTGAAATACATGATCCTCTGGTCCGCCGTGAAACCCATACCGTTGGAAATCCCCACCTCATCGAGGATCATGTGAAGCGTTCCGTCCGTGTCCAGCCGGTAAAGCCTGCCCGGCCGCTCCAGCGTGGACATGGTTCCGCAAAAAACCCGGCCCTCGGGATCCGCAATCACGTCGTTGAACCGGGTCTCGCGCTCATCGGGGATTTCGTCGATCAACGTGGTGAGTTCGCCCTGGCGCCAGATTTTAACCGCGCCTCGTTCCATGAAGAAGAGCAGAGACCCATCTTCCTGAACGGTAAAACCCCCCACCACCTCCCCGGTGTAACAGATTTCGTGCATCCCCGTGGCCGGGTCGTAGCGAAACACGCGACCCGCGGGAATATCTGTCCAGTAGACCTTTTTTTCCGAGGGATGCCAGAGCGGTCCTTCGCCGGTCTTACAGCGGTAGTCCGCGATCAACTCTGGTTGCATTGGGTATCCTTTCAGGCAAGCGTCCGCCGCCTGGTCGATCTGGCGACGTCGGACGGACCAACGGCGCAGTGTGCGTTTCGGGCGGGGAAGACCCTGGTGGATTGCCTGGCGACGACAATCCGCCGTGTTCAATATGAAGACTCCCGATCCATATCTACAACCTGCAAGACGGCATTGTCAAGGGAATTATCGATTCGTTTCCGGTGGAGGTTTCAGCTTGTTCCGATCGACCCCGGCCTGTATATTGGGCGCGTCGAAAGGTGACGCAGGCATACGAAAGGATTCGCCATGTCGCGGGAACAGGATGGCGAAAACGGACATCGTGAGATCGGTAAATGGATGGCCATTGGATCGGGCTTGGGCGCTGGCGCGGGTTCCGTCTTGGGCGTGGGCAGCGGGGATTTCGGTCTGTGGTTGAGCGCGGGAGTATCGATCGGCGCCAGTCTTGGGCTTGCGGTCGGCGCCTGCATCCGGCGGCTGAAGTTCAGGCGGAAGGGTTGAAGCCGGTGGTTCGCCGGCGCGGTCGTGAGGATGCTCGGGCACGGAACCAACCAAGACGTCGCGCGCCCATGGCCACGTCGTGATTCAGTAAATTGGAATGCCTGCACGCTTCGAGATATTCCGGACGTTTGCGGCGGCGAGCGGAATCCGATCCGGGCTGAGGTGTTCGATAAGCGCATAGCCGTCCGGATAATGTGCATGAAACAGCCCCAGGGCGAGATCCAGATTCAGTTCGCCATGGCCGGGAACGGCTTCGTCAAGATGAACCACCAGACGGTTGCCCACGGAGATGTCTTTAACGTGACAGACGGGCGCCAGCGGACCGATGGTCTCGAAAATGTGTTTCAGGCGTTCGGTGTCCGAATAGACTTGGTCGATGGATTCGAAGTGGTTGACGTAGTCCATTACCAGCCTTACGTTCGGGCTGCCCACGGATTCTACAAGCCGCCGGCAGACCGCAGGGGTATTGAGTATTGAAATAACGTGGGTTTCGACGACCGTAACAACGTCCAGCGTCCCGGTGCGGCTGGCAATCTCTTTCAACGAGCGGATGAGTAATGCTAGCGCTTCCGGCGTGTGGTTGTCACGATGCGGTGTCCATGGTCCGGCGGGGTTGCGGCTCCCCGGCCTTATCAGGTAGCACCGGGCGCCGATGCGCGCGGCGAGCGTGGCGCCCGCGACCACCTTGCGAACGGCTTTGGAACGGATACCCGGGTCCGGGTCGAAGAGGCAGTCGCTATACGTGATGGCGAATTGTGTGAGATCGACATCGTAGTCTGCGAACAACTGTCTGCACCTTGCAGAGTCTTCGGCGGAGATTGTGTCTACCAGTTCACCCGGCAGGTGAAATCCGGCACCGTTGAAGCCCTGTTCCCGAATCGTCTCTAAGTGATTCTGAGTAAAGTTCCGGAGGTCGCCGGGCAGCATGCCGACAATGCCGAGTCTCATGAGCCTGTGTCCTATACCTGGAAAAAGGCTGTCAGCGATTCACGGACAGACCGCACAACCCCGCAACCGGCGGGGATGGGGTGGAAGAGGCCCGACGCCGATCGCTGAACGGTTACAGCCCGAAAGGAGGCTAGTCGATGTCGGAATCGGTGGACGAATTGAGCGTCAACTATGAAGAAGGCGGTGTTCTGTTGTGCAGAGAGCTTAATAAACAAGTGCTTTCGCGAGGGGCGTGGGCGACGGTGATGTTCCTGTATCAGGATCTGATTCGGCAATCCGGTGAATACGGGCCAGCGAAAGTTACGATTCGCCGGTATCAGAAGAGAGACGGCGTGTACGTACCGCGCAGCAAATTCAATATTTCGAGTCTGGATCAGGGTAGAAAGATCGCGGCGGCGCTCCAGGACTGGATTGACAAAAGAGAATAGGCCGACGTAAAGACAAAGATGAAGACGCGAGAAACGGGCGACCCTTGCAGAACACACCGCCCGTTTCTCTTTTCTGTGGTCACATCGAGACGCCGAGCAGTCCTCGGGTAAATTGAAAATCCGTATTTTTCTGCCTCATTGCAACGGCGGTATAGTTTCGCGAGGCTGTGTCAAACAGAAGGTCGACGATCCGATCGGCGTTCTTCCCCGGTGTGTGGGTTAACAGAAGGTCCAGGTCACTCGCGTAAACCGCGTGCATCGCCGGCTCGACGCTGGCCTGAAGCAAAGGCAACATCGGATGTCCCTGCATGGGGTGTTCGGCCACGTGGGCGATCAGGATTTCCGCACCCGTTCCGCCTAGGCCGGTAAGGGTTTCAACCCAGTGGTCCGTCTGCGTTTCCATGATGTAGAACCCCGGACGCTCGGCGATCTGTCCGTACCCCAGCGACGGGCCTGGGGATGCGTTCTGCAGAACCGTCTCCGAAAACGGAACCGAGTCGAGTAGCGCCGAGTTGTCTGGCGTCACAACCTTTGCGCCTGCCCGCACCAGCCGTCGTACGAGGATTGCCAACGATTCCGAGGCTGTTTCGTTAACCTCGCCTTCTGTCAGGATGCCGATAGAGAGTGCCGTAATGTTGGATTGTACATAAACGGACGGGCGATCTTTTTCAACTTGTCCGGCGAACCAGGATTCCACGTTGCTCAGCGCGCGTTCCAGTCCGCCGTCGAGTTGGATACTCGACCAGCCAAAGCGAGCGGGGTCGATGCCATCGCGTTCAAGTTCGTGTCTGAGATAGTCGTTGTGGGTCTTTTCGCAGCCGTGTTCGAGCAGCAGCGCGTGTTTTACCATGGGATGGGTGAGATAGCCGAGCATGGTTCGTGAATACATCCTTTCGGTCGCATCGCCCGCGACGCCGCAGCCCTCCGTATGAACCAGTGCGACGTACCGGGAGATGCCACGGTTCTTTCCAATCTTCTTTTGCTCAAGCCGGTCTGCGGCCATTTTCGCGACCTGTCCGGCGCAAAGGCTGGTCGGCAGGATCAATCCCACCTGATCCGTCGCGATCCCGGCTTCGGTGACGATGCCACGGAATGTGCCTGCCAATGCAACGTGTTCCAGCCCGATGGATATCGGTTTTCCCGGTGGCTGCGGGAGCGACCGGAGATGTTCAAGGTTGGCAGTGTCGGTCTGACGCCAGTTTCGCCATATGGATACCTGGTTGTGGCCCGCACGTTCGCCTTTGCTCCGTTTTCCCGAGGCCACTTCGAGTGTGAGATCCGTCATTTGCATCCCCAACGTGTCAATTGGCGTGCCGTCAAGGTAGGCGCCCGCGTTGACGTCCATTTCGTTGGCGAGGAGTTCATAGCGGTTGGTGGTTGTAATGATCTTCAGCGTGGGGACGAACGGAAAATTCGTGATGGATCCGTTTCCGGTCACAAAAAAGATAAGGTTGCACCCGGAAGCAACCTGTCCGGCAATGCTTTCAAGGTCGTTTCCCGGACTATCCATGAAGTGAAATCCGGGGTCGCGCATGGGTTCGGAGTAGTCCAGAACGCCGTCAAGGCGAATCTCCGGATGGCGCTTCATGGCGGCGCCGATGGATTTGAGTACGATGTTGTAGATGCCTCGGAACTTGTTGCCCCCGGAGGGGTTGCCTTCTGCAGTCGTGCCATGGCACGCAGCGAGGTTCTTGTAGGCTTCCACGCGGTCCAGAAAACGACGGGCAGTGTTCAGGTCCTTGACGTTCCGCAGTACGTAGGGTTCCGCTCCGATCAGTTCGTCCGTTTCCGCCAGGTTTGCCGCGCCTCCGTGCCGGATGATCTCACGGGCGACCCACGAAGCCAGCGGGTTTCCAGATACGCCCGAGAAGGCATCCGATCCGCCGCATTGAAGCGCAATCTTCAGGCTTGAGATGGAAGTCGGCCTTCTGGCTGTCCGGTTCACATTCCGCATCCATCCGGTGACGATGTCCTGGGCCCGATCGAGATTCTCTTCAAAGCCCCCCTGGAGGGTGAAAAGGCGGTGCGGGACGTCCGACAGGGCAACCTGGTTTTTCGCCATGTAGGCGCTGAGCATGGCATTGGTGAGCGGCTCCGTACCATAGTCGACGGCAAGGGCGGCGCCCACGTTTGGATGCACCATAAAGCCGGCAAGCGTTCTCAACAGAAGGTCCAGGTTGTTCGGGGTCGTCCGCCCGCCTCCTTCGGTGTGCGTAACGGCTACAATCCCGTCGACATTGGGATAGGCATCGGCAAGCCCGCCTAATCGTTCCTCCAGCCGTTTTACGAAACTTCCCGTGCGTGAGGTCGTGCCCATAATCAGAACATAGTTTCGGGTGCCTACTCCCCGCGAGGCGCCTCGGACGTACCCCTCAAACGTGCGGATAACGGCAGCCGGAGCAACCTGCTCGCCAGGATCGAATGAATCCTCCTTCAGACGGTACGGTTCGATACGGTCTTCAAAATTAGGTTCGGCCGGCAGTTGGAATTCCAGGTTACGGAGGCGGAGCGCTTCCAGCATGCCGGCGTTACAGACATAGGCGCCCGGCGCAATGTCCCTCCGTGCGACGCCGAAAGGGAGGTTCCAGGAAAGAAGGAACTCACCCTCGGGGATGTGGACCACGGCGAAGCGATGGCCCTCGAGCATGGCGGCATCCAGGCGAAGTACCGAACCTCTGGTGCGGATACTGGCGCCCGCGTCCAGATCCCGTGTGGCGATGGCGACGTTGTCATCTGGTTGTGGCAGTCTGGCAACGTCCTCGAATTCGAGAATTTCCGACATTGACGGGCTCCTTGAGGAGCGTTTCCGGGCGGTGTGGTGGCGGGACAGGTCCGTGAGGTATACGAAAATGGGGCGGAAAAGTCAAGCGCGTCCCCACGGCCCCGCGGTTTTCGGCAAATTTCGCTTGACATGATGCCCGTATATTGTTTAAGTTTCTAACGGTTGTTTTGTTTGTAAAACATTTGACTGGTTCAGGCGCCTGACGGCGTAAGGGAGGCCAGGTGGCATCTTCCGATGTATGGAAAGCGTTCGAGGAGAATGAGATCACGCATAGCGTCGCTCATCACCTTGCCGCAATCAGAGAGCTTAAGGACCAGCATGGATACGCGCGTGTCTCGGATGTTGCACGATTTCTGGACATTACGCGGGGCAGCGCGTCCTTGACATTAAAGGCGCTCCGACAGAAGCAGTTCGTTCTGGAAGATCATAACAAATTCGTGCGACTTTCAGACAGAGGGGAGCGATTGGTCGATCTGGTACTTGCCAAACGCGCCATCGTTCGCAAGTTTCTGAAGGACGTGCTGCACGTAGAAGGCCATCAGTCGGAAATCGACGCGTGCAAGGTGGAACACCTGCTGAGCCAGGAAACAAGCGAGAAATTGCTGAATTTTGTCAGATTTCTGCTCGCGGATACGCCGGAGGCCCGTGAGTTTCTGAACGCGTTCTGGCAAACCAGCGATTTTTGTCACGACCTGGCCGATTGTCCGATCTGCGAAGACGAGTGTCTCCTGCGGGCCGGACCGGAGAGCTGATCCAAAACTTCGACGAAAAGGGACAATGCAATGGTGGCGCGTCTGGTGCACCTGGCAGGTCGCCATATCTGGTGGCGGCCCGGCCGTAAAACCCGGTTGCAGAGTTTATATCGGGGCTCCCTTGCCGGCCTGAATGAAGGCGACGAAGGCACGGTCGAATCGGTTGAGGGGAATTCGCCTCTGGCCTCGCGGTTGCGGGAACTGGGTGTTTGTCCGGGAGTAAGGGTTCGGATGCTTCGTGGCGGCGCTAGGTTGGTCGTGCAGGTGGAAGACGCCCGGTTCTGTTTGCGGATGCGGGATGCGGCTGCCGTGAGGCTCAGTCCGATCTCTATTGAGGTTTGAGGCATGGCCACGGAGTTGTCCCGGGAACCGTACACCGGAGTAAAACAACCGAATACCATCGCCCTCCTGGGCAATCCCAATACCGGTAAGACCACGCTATTCAATGGTCTTACCGGTCTTTTTCAACATGTCGGAAATTATCCCGGTGTCACGGTTGAGCGAAAGGTTGGGCGGCTGAGTCTGTCCGACGGAATATCGGTGGACCTCATCGATCTTCCGGGGACCTACAGCTTGGCCGCAAATGCTCCCGATGAGATGATCGTCGCCGACGTAATGCTGGGACGGCTGCTTGGCGTACGTAAGGTAGACGCGGTCCTGGCGATCGTAGACGCCTCCAATCTCTACCGGAATCTTTACCTGGTCTCACAGGTGCTCGAATTTGGCCTTCCGACGGTAATCGCGCTGAATATGACGGATGTGGCGGACACCCGTGGCATTCAAATAAACGTCGACGTGCTCTCCCGGTGCCTGGGGGCACCGGTTGTTAGGGTTCGCGCGAATCGAAAACGAGGGTTGGGAGACCTGCGCCGGGAATTGGGAGGGGTGCTGCGCAGCGAGAGGCGTAAGGCTGCTTCGCTTCTGCCTGAATTTCCAAAGGGATTTCCTGCGGCCGTCGATGTAATCGCGGCGTTGTTACGGTCGTACAATGGTCAGAGTTCCTCCGCGTGTCGCGCGGAGGCATTCCGGGCGATCGTCGACGAAGGCGGTTACGCGGAGCGCCGATTGATTGAGGCACACGGGGAGAATTTACGTGTAAAACTCGTGGAGGCCCGGGGCCGGTTTTCGGCGGTTTCAGGGTTATCCGCTCTGGAATCGGAGGTTCGCTACAACTGGATCAAGCAGGTGCTCGCGGAAAGCGTATCGCAGCCAGAGCGCCTCCAGAAGACGCCTTCGGACCGCATTGACCGGGTGCTGACGCACAGGATATGGGGCACGCTCTTCTTCGTCGCTATAATGGGCGCGGTATTCCAGGCCATCTATGCGTGGGCCGGTCCACTGATGGACCTGGTCGACGGTCTTTTTTCCGCGTTGTCCGGGTGGGTGGGTACGTGGTTTCCAGACGGGGCGCTGAAGAGCCTGGTTCAAGACGGCGTCATTGCGGGCGTCGGGAGTGTCGTAATTTTTCTTCCTCAGATCGCAGTCCTCTTTTTCTTTATCGCCATTCTGGAAGATTGTGGTTATATGGCCCGGGCGGCCCTGTTGATGGACAGGCTTCTGACAAAGTGCGGTCTGTCCGGCCAGTCCTTTATCCCGATGTTGTCCAGCTTTGCGTGCGCCGTACCGGGAATTATGGCAACTCGAACTATCCAAGATCGCCGGAATCGGCTGGTAACCATCCTGGTGGCGCCGCTGATGAGTTGTTCTGCACGCTTACCGGTTTACACCATCCTGATTGGTGCTTTAATCCCCGCGAAACCGATTCTGGGCGAATGGGTTGGTCTGCAGGGGCTGACGCTTTTTGCGATGTATTGCGTGGGCGCGGCGGTGGCCGTTCCCGTGGCGTGGTTATTAAAGAAGACTCTGTTGAGAGGGGAAACACCGGCTTTCATTCTGGAATTCCCTTCGTACAAGGTCCCGGACAAACGGACGGTCGGCCTGACGGTCTATCAAAGTTCCCGGGCTTTCCTTGTGCGCGCAGGAAGTATCATTCTTGCTGCAACCATAGTGATGTGGGCGCTGGCCTATTTTCCCAGGTCGGCAGATACGGTTGCGGAATACGAACGCCGTCGGCAGACGGCTGCGGCGGCGCTCTCGGGCGAAGACTTGCAGGCGGCGTTTGCAGGTCTGGACGCGCGCATGGCCACAGAACTCCTGAACGAAAGTTATCTGGGCCGGGCCGGGCATTGGATAGAACCTGCGGTCAGGCCCCTGGGCTGGGATTGGCGCATCGGGATGGCCGCGCTCGCATCATTTCCCGCACGTGAGGTAATTGTCGCCACGCTTGGTACAATTTACAGCATTGGAGGCGATGCGGACGAATCCTCGGAAGACCTCCGAAGCGCGCTCCGAAATGCAACCCGGGAGGATGGAAGCCCCGTGTTCAATATCCCCGTGGCGCTCTCCGTGATGGTCTTTTTCGCGCTGTGTGCTCAGTGCGTATCGACGTTGGCCGTCATCCGCCGGGAGACGCAGTCCTGGAGATGGGCGATTCTGACGTTTGGCTATATGACTATATTGGCCTATGTCGGTGCACTTGCTACTTATCAGGGCACCATGGCTCTGGGATGGGGCGGTTAGAATGGACTGGCAGTCGGTGGTGGCAGCCGTTGTCGCTTTCGCCTGTGGTATCTGGGCTGTCTGGATGTTTGTCAGTCCCTTCCTGGCGGGATCAGGCGGTTGCGCCTCCTGTGGGGGCCGCCGTGGCGCGTCCAATAAATCTCTCCTCGACATAGAAACGCCGCCTCCGGCCTGAACAAAGTTCAAGTCCGATGCCACCGCCCGCGGACCCCGAAGCGTAGGGGGCGCGGGTTTTTCTGAGGGTGTGCGAGAAAAAGCTTGCGTAATCGTACAGAATTTTTTAATCTCGTCTGTCTATTCAATATCCGAAATCGTAGCACATTACTTGTTGCCGAATGAATTGGTATGCCCTTTCCAGGAAAGGGATATCGCGCGTTCGTTTACTTAAAAAGGGGGGAGACGATAGTGCGTTTTGTTCTCACCACTTCGGTCGGTTTCTTCATCTGTCTGTCGGTGTGCCAGGCACCTTCCGTAGATGCCGAAACCAAAAAGCTGGATGACAAATCCCTTTCCATGGCCAAGAGACTTGCCAAAGACCGTGAAGCGGCGTTCTCCGGTGAAAAGGCTATGCCGATGAACGAATTCCAGCAAGGCTGGCAGCTGCTGGCAGCGCGCTTGAACGAATTGTATGCGGGCCACACGGTGCGAATGAACAAGGTGGGTGCCCATGTCCGGTTCCGGATGGGGTTCAGCCACCTGACCTATATGGGGCTAAAGGTACACACCCGCGTCACACCGCTGGATCCTTCGCCCGGTGAGTTGGTCGCAGGTTACCCCTTTCTTCAGGAATTGGTTACTGACGGGAGTTTTTATCCCGGCGGTCGGCAGTTTCCCACGAAAATGAAAGATCTGCTTCTGGTGGAACCACAGATGGTTTCGGCACTTCGCGAATCTCTCGACGGGTGGGATAAGAAATACAGGCAGAGGTTCGAAAAGGAATTCCCCATTAACGCGGCGAAAACAATGGAGTAAACTGCTGGCCTGAAATTTCAATGCGAGCTCTGCGCAGAAAAAGGCGATGCCGTTCCCGGCATCGCCTTTTTTAACGAGATCAAGCAGTCTGGACGGTGCAGGCATCGCTCGCGCCCCGGGGTTGGAGACCTGACACCGGTGAAAAACCGTCCCGCCGAAAAGGGTTGGAGATCAAGCCACCTGCTCGGTGGGCGGCACCCGGTTCAATGCCGGCATCAATTCTCTGGCGAAGAGTTCCAGGCTGCGCAGCCAGCTATCCTTGTCGTCCCAATCGTAAGACATCATGACAAGCGTGCCGAAGTCACCTACTTCAGCCCGTATGGTCTCGAGACGTTCGAGCACCGTGTCCACATCTCCCGCGATGATCTGCTCACCCATCAGGTAATCCAAATCGCAATCCGCGTCGGGCATATCCGGGTCGCGTTTAAACATGCCAATGCCACGGCCACCGCGTTTGAGCAGGGTACCGATGTATTCGAAATTGGCTGCGACCGTGTTTGACTTTGCGCGCCTGAGGGCCTCTTCGGTGGTGTCAGCCAGGAAAATCGCCCGAGCGATCTTGTAGTCCGACCGGTCGGGCCGGTGGCCCGCCGCCAATGCGGCCTGCTCATAGGTCGTCCAGATGTTCGCCAATACGTTGGATGGAATCAGGCTGTGGCCGAACGGCTGAAAGCCGCGCCTTCCCGCCTCCCGGGCCGTTGCCGAGTTCATCGAGGAGATGGGCATCGAGACAGGCGGATGTGGTTGTTGGAAGGGCTTGTGGATTACTCCGAGGCCGACCTCCGGGTCGATGGTGCGATCCATCCTGATCTGCCAGAACCGGCCCTTGATATCGTAAGGCGGGTCAGTCAACCATAGTGTCAGAATCATTTCGATGGACTCGGCGACCATCGCTGCGCTGTCCTGCGGGTCGACACCGAGGATCTCCATGTCGGTCGGTACGCTCCCGGGTCCAAAGCAAAGGTTGAGCCGCCCTTTGGACAGGTGATCCAGGAAAGACAGCCGGGTTGCAACGAGTGCCGGGTGGTGTTGCTGCAGACACACCGGCGCGGGACCCAGCCGAATATCTCTGGTTTCGCGCAATGCCGCCCCGATGAATATCTCGGGCATCGCGACGTTTTCGTAGACCATGGTGTGATGCTCGCCGATCCAGAATTCGTCGATCCCCAATTCGTCGGCGCGAATAACAAGTTCCATGTCTTCATCATGGCATTGGCTGAGTGTTTTGCCCGGCGGGTGGAACGGCATGATGAAGATGCCGGACCTGATCTGTTTCATGGACGTAACCTCGGGTTATTGTGGCCTGGCTGATCTGTGAGGGTTTCCGCGTCGGGATTCAGGTATGCGTCGCGTTCACTCCTTTGCGGACGAATCGGCGGATTCGCTATCCCGTGGCCGACACAGTCTGGAACTGCACCTTGGCGGCCCCAGGGGTGAGATGGACCGGCGATTTTATGGGAATATCTGACCATCGTCGGGTATACGCAACGTATTTTTAGTCTTGCCAGCCGGCAACACCGGAAGAATTCGACGTTGCCCGGGGAATACGAAATGGGTAACTTGACGGCCATTGATGAATGTAAAGGAATTGAATCTCGATTTCGCGGAAAGGGACTATAGACGGCCCAATGTGGTCCGCCCGAGGGAGTTTTCGGTATGATACGAGTCGTCAAATTGACTCTATGGTGTGTGTTCCTGTTTGCCGGACTCGCTGCGGCGAAGCAGGAAGAATCATTCAGGTGGTACAATGCCAGAGATGGGATCCGGAAGGCGGCGGGTGGTCAGAAGCTGATTATGGTTGGTGTCTATACCACATGGTGCGGGTGGTGCGAAAGGCAGGATCGTCAGGTGTTTTCAAGGCAGGAAATCCGCAAGTACCTGGCATCGAAATTCATACCCATCAAGTTGGATGCCGAAGATACCGGGTCGCGACTGTCGTTTATCGGTCACGATCTGAGTTACGCGGATCTGGCAAGAATTTATAACGTAAGTGCGTTTCCCACGGTGTTGTTCCTGGAGCCGGACGGAACACTGCTTTACAAGATGCCGGGATTTCATACGCCCGATCGGTTCATGGAAGTGCTGCGGTTCTTCGGCGAAAGGGAATACGAGAAGGAAACTGTGGATCGGTAACGGTAGAAGGCGTCGTCGGATCACCAAGTGGGTCGATGGAATTTCCACTCCGGTTGTTATCCGAGTGCGTATAACGTCTGCCGGAGGGAGGATGCCCGGTTCATGTCGTGATCCGCGTGTCGTGTCCATTTAAGCCAGGGAACTTGACCCTTTTTGGCGCGATGACAACACATCGCCCAGGGTCGGTACGTCGGAATTCAAGCGTCATCGGCAAAACGCGCCGTATTTCTTGACGAAATCGCCCGGCTCCGGTAGGTCAGGCGACTTTTCTGTTTCAGCCCGGAGGTGAAGCGTCGATGTACGCAAACAACGTCCGGTGAGTAATATGCGGGTCTTTCCGAGACGTTTGTTTTGGTAACACCGGCTCTGCCAGAGACGTTGTTACTTGACAATGCCGGTTTGTTATTTTATATTTAGATGCGGCTAATTAATTATTTTTCTTTATGAAACCAGGCTTGGTGAAAGGAAAGTGAAATGATTGAACCCTTTCAGGCGCTGCTCGGCACAGGCGTGATTCTGGCAATTGTGTGGCTTCTGTTCCGGCCGGACTCGGGTTATTTCTGGCGCTGGCGGCAAGCCCGACGACTGACCGAACGCGTGCTGACGGAAGATCTGCTCAAGCATATCTATAACTGCGAATATCAACAACAGGTCGCAACGGTGGAAAGCCTTTCGGGGGCGCTGGGGATTCCACGCAGCCGCGCGTCTGACTTGCTGGTACGTGCGGGTGTTCGTGGACTGACAGCTTCCGACGGGGGCAGCGTCAGACTTACAATGCAGGGCCGGGATTACGCGCTTCGCATACTGAGATTTCACCGGCTTTGGGAGCACTATCTGGCCGAAGAGACCGGTGTGGCGGAGGCGGAGTGGCACAGCGAGGCGGAACGTCGGGAGCACGATATGTCTTCCGAGGAGGTGGAACTGCTGGACCGGCAGATGGGGTATCCCGTTTACGACCCGCACGGGGATCCAATACCCACCGAGGCCGGAGATATCGCGCCCAGACGGGGAACGCATCTCACGGATCACCCGGCTGGTGTTGCCGCGGTAATTGTGCATATTGAAGACGAGCCGGAGCCGGTTTATGCGCAGTTGGCGGCGGAAGGTCTCCACGTGGGGATGCGGATCGAGCTGATCGAGGTCCTTCCGCAACGTGTGCGTTTCTGGGCGGATGGAGAAGATCATGTACTCGCCCCGTTGCTGGCCGACCATATTTCGGTCGCGGCAGTATCCAACGGATCGGTGGCCGAAGCGTCCGACGAAATGCTGTCCGGACTCAAACAGGGCGAAATTGGCCGGGTCGTGCAGCTCTCCAGATCCTGCCGCGGTCTGGAACGGCGCCGGCTGATGGATCTGGGCATCCTGCCAGGTACCCTTATCGAGGTGGAGATGCGCAGCCCTTCAGGCGATCCCACCGCATATCGGATACGCGGTTCCACCATTGCGCTTCGAAGGGAACAGGCAAGTCAGGTCCAGATTCAAGTTCAACTCGGGGAGTGATGGGCAGTCACCTCCTTTTCTCTCACACGCAGGATTGGACAAAGGATCTAAAATGGAAACACAGACATCCGCCGGAGGTTGCGACGCTTGTCCTTCCCATCATTCGGACAACCTGATCAAACTCGGCGTGAATATGGCAAACTGGGACTTTGTGGTGGCGCTGGCCGGAAATCCGAATACAGGCAAAAGTACGGTATTCAATGCCCTGACGGGATTACGGCAGCATACCGGAAACTGGCCGGGCAAGACCGTGGCGCGGGCGGAAGGCGGTTTCGCATTCGACGGCCATCGGTACAAGCTCGTGGATCTTCCGGGAACGTATTCTCTTTTGTCCACCAGTCTGGACGAAGAGGTGGCGCGGGATTTTATCCTTTTCGGCCGGCCGGACGTCACGGTGGTCGTGGTCGACGCCGCGCGTCTGGAGCGGAATCTGAACCTCGTCCTGCAGGTACTGGAGATAACCGACCGGGCGGTGGTTTGTCTGAATCTGATGGACGAGGCCAAACGTCATGGGCTTTCCGTGGATGAACGACGACTGGCACGGGATCTTGGCGTCCCTGTGGTACCATCGGCGGCCCGCCGCGGCGAGGGCATTCCAGAGTTGACCCGAGTATTGAGTGACGTGGCTACTGGCCGGACGGTCTGCAGGTCGCAGCGCATCCGCAACGAGCCGCCGGCGCTGAAGCAGGCCGTCGGCATGCTCGTGGCGCAGCTGGAGGCGGCATTTCCCAACGTCCCGAATGCCCGCTGGGTGGCGCTTCGGCTGCTCGACGGCGACACGCGAATCATAGAGGCGGTTTGTTCAGGAGAACTGGGAGATCTGAACCGAATCCCCGGGCACGAAGGGAGGGCGATCGCATGAACGATCCAACGGCAGATCAGCGCCCCGAGGAGTTGATTCGATTGGCCGCAAAACTGCGATGGGAAGCGGGGTCCAATTTCCATGATTCCTTAATGGAGACGATGTATGCCAACGCTGCCCAAATTGCCGACCGCGCCGTCACCAGAACCGGAGATGCGGCACGGTTCGATCTGGACCGGACGATCGACCGTCTGGTAACCAGCCGCTGGCTGGGTTTCCCCATGATGTTGGCCATCCTGACACTGATATTCTGGCTTACCATTGAAGGCGCAAACGTACCGTCCGCGTTGCTGGCGGACCTATTGGTAGACACCATTCACCCGATGTTGAAATCGATGGCCGCGGCAATTGGAATGCCGTGGTGGCTCAATGGCCTTCTGATGGATGGCATGTACCTGGCAATGGCATGGGTAGTGAGCGTCATGTTACCGCCCATGGCGATTTTCTTTCCGTTGTTTACGCTTCTGGAGGACTTCGGTTATTTGCCCAGGGTCGCGTTCAATCTGGACCAGTGGTTCAAAAGAGCAGGCGCACATGGAAAACAGGCGTTGACGATGAGTATGGGATTCGGCTGCAATGCGGCGGCGATTGTGTCCACCCGGGTCATCGATAGTCCCAGAGAACGCCTGATTGCAATCATAACCAACAACTTCTCACTTTGTAACGGACGGTGGCCCACCCAGATATTGGTGGCCACGATATTTATAGGCGGTTTGGCGCCGGCTCATTTCGCGGGATTGGTTTCGGCCGGAGCAGTCGTGGGCGTTGCGGTTCTTGGCATAATGCTCACGTTTGTTGTCTCGTGGGGGCTTTCCCGCTCGGTTCTGCGGGGAGAAGCATCCGCGTTCAGCCTGGAACTCCCACCGTATCGGCCGCCCCGCGTGTTGCAGACCGTTTATACATCCATCATCGACAGAACCCTGATTGTGCTCTGGCGTGCCTTGATCTTCGCAATTCCCGCCGGCGCCGTGATCTGGCTGAGTTCCAATATCCTTATTGGACGGCTCAGCCTGGCGGAGCATTTTATCAACTGGAGCCAGCCCTTTGGTCTGGTTGTTGGACTAAACGGCGTGATTCTGCTGGCCTACGTAATTGCAATCCCGGCGAACGAAATCGTGATTCCCACCATTCTGATGTTGACGGTATTGAGCGCCGGATTGACCGGGCTGGGTGAAGGCGCCGGCGTGATGTTTGAACTGGATTCCGACGCGGCGGTCGCCCAGATCTTCGACTCCGGCGGATGGAATCTGCTCACCGCGGTCAATTTGATGTTGTTCAGTCTGGTGCATAACCCTTGTTCGACCACGATATATACAATCTGGAAGGAAACCAGAAGCGCTAAATGGACGTTGGTTTCGTCGCTTCTTCCCGTTGCAATGGGTTTCCTGTTTTGCTTTCTCGTGGCGCAGATATGGCGGTTGGTTTCCGCGTGAGGGCAGTTCAGGACTCGTTTGGTTTTCTGCGCAACGTGGTGCTTTGATGTCGTTGCCCGTGTTGCCGCTCGATTCCAGTTATCCGCGTAGGATCACCAGCCAAAGGAAACACATGCTTAGTCAGGCCGCACAGGAATATCTTAAGTCCATCTACAAGTTGCAGTACGGGCTTGAGCCACGGGCTACCGTGAATACATCGCTGGTTGCGGAGCAGATGGAGGTCGCAGCAGCTTCCGTGACAAATATGGTTAAGAAGCTTGCCGAAATGAACCTGGTTCAGCACACGCCCTACCAGGGTGTCGAACTCACGCCAGCCGGAGAAGCCGTTGCCCTGGAAGTCTTGAGGCATCACCGACTTCTCGAACTGTACCTCGCCGACGCATTGGGCTACGACTGGGATGAAGTCGACGCTGAGGCAGACAGACTGGAGCATGTGATTTCGGAAGAATTCGAGGACAAGATCGACAGAGTACTAGGGCATCCCACCACCGATCCGCACGGTGCGCCAATTCCGACGAAAGATGGAAATATTGAAGCTACGGATTGCGTGCGTCTGACCGAGGTGAAGCCCAGAGAAACGGTGGTGATTGTTCAGGTGAACGACCAGAGCCCTGAAATGCTCAGGTATTTGGGCGCGCTGGGACTACGGCCGGGCGTGACGCTGGTCGTTCAGGAGAAAGCGCCGTTTGACGGCCCGATGACCATTGCAACGGAAGGCAACACGCAACACGTGGTGGGCGTCAGCGTGTCGGATAGCATTTACGTGACCGTCACGGAACAGGGTACGTGATTCCCCGATTACACCGCCGTCGCTGTGTCGTTATGTGTCGGTGTGCCGGTGGGTAAAGGGCGAATTAATTATGACTTTGCCAACTCGTTTCTTCATATTCACAATCCTCATGGGCGGGGTCGAGGCATACGCCGAGGCGCCGCCCGATCTGTCTCCGTTGCCGCGTGAATTGGAGGCCGAGCTCTTTTACCGGGCGGCCGCGATATTCAGATCTGATCTGCTTCCGGCGGACAGTCCCTATATCCACGACCGCGCGGTTTGTGGAACACCGGTCATCATGAGCCTGGCCACCCAGTGGCCCAGGTTGAGCAAGAAGACACAACAGACGTTCGCTCATTTGTTTCAAAGACCCGCGATGCAGGACAGCGTTATCTCTCCCGGTGGAAATTTCCGCGTCCACTACGACTCGCGGGGACCGCATGCTGTGGCGCCGGCCGACGCCGACCGGAATCGGGTTCCGGATTACGTGGAGGAGGTAGCTGGCACGTTCGATGCCGTCTGGGCGCTGCAGACCGGCGACCTCGGTTACCGTGTGCCGCTGGATGACGGCGACGGTCTGTTCGATGTCTATATTCAGCAGCTGGGCGCTAGAAGTGTGTACGGGCAGACCTGGCCCAACAGTCTCGAGGATCCCGTGACGGCCGCCTATATAACGGTCGACAACAACTTCACGGATCGAATTTACGCAACCCGAGGGCTGGATGGGCTTCGCGTGACCGTCGCGCACGAGTTTTTCCACGCGATCCAGTTTGCTTACAATGCCCAGAGTTTAACCTGGTGGCATGAAGCCACGGCGACCTGGATGGAAGATGTGGCGTACGACGATGTGAACGATTATTTCCAATACACCCGGTTCGTTCTGGATTCGCCCACCGTTGCCTTGGACTCGCAGCCCAGCTTGCAAGACGAGCATCAGTACGGAGCGTGCGTGTACGTCCATTTCCTGGATCAGGCCTTTGGAAGAAGCACTATCCGGGAGACGTGGGAGGGGCTGGGCGAACGGAATTCCACTTTGTACGGTATCGAGAAACTGGATCCGACAATGCCAACCGGCGGCTTTTCGGGGACGCTGCCCGGTTACGTCACCTGGAACTATTTCACGGGAAACCGATACCGGGACGGGTTTTACGACGAGGGCGTATTTTATCAGCCCGCGGCTTCGGTCAGAACAGTCGCACCGACAGCGGGCGGCCAGGAATCCGGTTCGGGGATGGTGGATCATCTGGCATCGGACTACATTCAGGTGTTGACGAAGGGGCTTCAGGGCGGCCTGCGAGCCGATTTTGCCCTGGCCGGCGAGGGAAGCTGGCAGCTCTGGGCAATGCTAATCGATACCAATGGGGTTGGTCTGCTGCGCACGCCGGGTTCCAGTGTGGATATCCCGAACGCGGGTCAATACGATAATATCGTGTTTATGACCATCTCAGACGCCCTGGAAGGGCAGGATTTCGACTACGACTATAGGATTTCGACAGTGGAATCGGTGGATGGAAAGACCAGACCGCTACGACTGTCGGTGAACGACAGCCGGGGTCCCTTCATACGACTTGGCGTACACGCAGACCGGGCGACCGCGCGTGCCGGCGGGGCTGCCGGCAGTCCGGTCACGTGGACTGTTGCGCGCGCCAGCGGCGACATGGCCATCGCCGTGCCAGGGCATGTCGACCTCTCGTCCTTTACAACGGAGGCGGATTCGATCGAAATCCGGGCGGTGGGAGACGGAACGACAGTTGTGGAGGTGTCCGCCACGGCGACAGGCACGACGCCTTCGGTCGCCTGGGTGGTCTTCGGTGAGACCGTATCGGGGAACCTGCCGCCGGTGGTCGAAGGGATTGCCGATACCACAATTGGAGAAGGGCAGCCACTGGCAATATCCATAAATGCAGAGGACGAAGATGGCGACGATCTTGTCTTTACTGCTGCAAACCTGCCGGATGGTGCGAAGCTGAATCAGAACCACTTCATCTGGACGCCTCGATACGATCAGGGCGGCCGCAACTACGATGTACAATTCCAGGTCAGCGACGGTACAAACCTGGTACGGGTCAGGGTGAGCATCCGTGTGACGAATGTCGACCGGCCGCCCGTGATTCGGGAAGTCGATCCACATCACGGGCTGGTATTCGGCGCACCGGGGGAAACGATTCGGTTTTCGGTGAAGGCTCAGGACCCGGACGGGGATGTGTTGAGTTACGCCTGGTCGGTCAACGGCGTTCCCGTAAATGAGAAGGGCTCGTCTCTCCTCGTCGCGGTTTCCACCACCGACGCGGATGAGGAGGTCGCCGTCCTCGTGTCCGCAGGCCAGAAGTCGGTTGAACGGAAATGGACCGTTAGCAAGACGTTGAAGGGGGATTTCGACAACGACGGCGCCGTCAATTTCGCCGATTTCATTGCCTTCGCCGGGGCGTTTGGTACGGAGAGCCCGAAATACGATCTGGACGGTACGGGTCTTGTCGACTTTCAGGACTTCCTCATATTTGCGGCTCATTTCGGCCTCCCATGATCGCCGCGTCGTATACAGTCCATCAGCATGGAAATCCTTTAGTGCTTGTTTTTATACCACCTTTTGTTAAATTACATCCCGTGAGCCACTACCCTCGTCCACATCGGTCACAGGTGACAGTTTGATCACGCTTCGCTCGGAACGGGAACTGGAGAGAATCCGGGACGCCTGTCGGATCGTCGGGCTTGCACATCGGGCCCTTCGGGAGTGGGTTCGACCAGGAATCCCGACGTCCGGACTGGACAGGATCGCGGAGGAAATTATTCGCGACCACGGCGCTTCTCCGGCATTTAAGGGATACCACGGGTATCCTGCGGCCACCTGTATCTCAATCAACGAACAGGTCGTGCATGGGATCCCTGGAGACCGTGTACTGCGTGAAGGAGATCTCGTAAGCATCGATATAGGCGCCAGGTTACGGGGATATTACGGAGACCAGGCGATCTCATTTGCGGTAGGCGACGTGACATCCGAGGTTCGGAAGTTGATAACGGTTACACGGGAGTCTCTGTTCAGGGGCATCGAAGGGGCGCAGGAAGGCCGACGGTTGGAGGACGTATGCGGGTCCATTCAGCAGTGGGCGGAGTCGCATGGCTTTTCGGTTGTTCGCCAATTTGTGGGGCACGGTATCGGACGCAGGCTGCACGAAGACCCGGCAGTGCCGAACTATGTGCCACTGGTAAAGAATCCACGGCTGCGGCGGGGAATCGTAATTGCGATTGAGCCGATGGTGAACCAGGGAAGGCCGGAGGTCGTACTCGCCGCCGACGGATGGACGGCGTCTGCCAAAGATGGATTGCCTTCGGCGCATTTTGAGCATGTCGTGGCGGTCACCGATGACGAACCGGCGCTTCTGACCATGACCGAAGAGGAAATCTTCGAAGGGGAGTTCGCCCATTAGATCGCAAATTACATTGGGCAAATCGGGTCCGGCTTGTGGGAATCCGGTCCTTTTTTTGTTCGACATTGACGCATGATGTCTATCGTACGTTTCCTGAGTGCTTTGGTAGGGCTTCTGCTTATCTGTGCTTGCGATCAGCACTACAAGGAAGGCGCGCATCCGCGGCCGAAGCCGCAGCGGCCAGCCCTGCCGGCGGGGCATCCTCCCGTCGCGACTGACCGAAGGCCATCCGAGGAAATCGTCGGAAAAACCGTACGCGGCACCATTCGGATCAGGCGAGAGCTGCAGGCCAGTATTCCAGACGGCGCCTATCTGTTCATCATTGCGCGAGAGCGGGCCGACGGAGGCCCGCCGTACGCCCTCAAACGCATCCGCGTACCGGCGTTTCCGTACCAGTATACCCTCACACAAGCCGACGTCGCACGGATGTTCGGAGACGGAATCGTACTCGCGGACATCCCCGAGATGTATATGGTGGCCAAAATCGACCGGGATGGTTTCGTAGGCGCACAACCCGGCGATATGGAGGGCGTGTGCGTGAAGAATCCGATTGCCGCGGGTGAGCAGCAGGCAGACATTTTGATCGAACGTATTCATTGATCCGCGGACGTGGAGGAGTCACACGGTAATGCACGCGAGGAAAAAGCGTCGTTGCTACCGGCAATTCGGGCTGGATTTCGAGATAAATTTGAGGTTCGGCAGGCGCGTCTATCGTTCCGGCGAATAAGGTGGCAGACTTGAAACCCCAACCGATGGTACCGGTTTCCAGGCCGATTGCATCAGGAAGGGTAAGGATCCCTGAGGCAGCGGCTTCAGGGAGCATTCGGGCAGGAACGATTCCTCGACTCAAGCGTTACAGGATGAAGAGAACAGCATTTTTGAGGAAGAGTAAAAGAGCGAGGTGTGTGAATATGGGTCGCCAGCGACTCTGGACGACTATGCTGATTGCGGCGCTGTTGTCAGGCTGCGGCAATAGCGAGGAGAATCCGGTCGGATCCGGTCTGGTTACCCGTGGACATGGCCGGGTAGTGGAACTTCCGCTTCTGCCTTCAAGGGGTGGCTCCACCCGGTTTGAGGGTACCTTTAGCCGGGGGTTCGGCGAAGACGAACAGTTGATGGTCGGCCGGATGGGCGGTCTCGTGTTTCGGTCGCTGATGCGGGTTCGTTTGGATCCCGATTCCTTGGTTTCGGCGGCGGCGGGCGCCACCGGGGAAACTCTGGACGTTCGCTCCGTTCAGATGTGGATCTGGAAACGTGAGCCCGCCAGAGGTCTGGAAGAACTGCAGGTACACCGTCCGGAACAGGCATGGAACGAGGCGGACGAGTTTGTAGATACACTGAGGCACACCGCTGTGAATTTCGCGTCGTCCGCAATCGACGGAGCGACCGCGTCGGCGCTGGGGGACAGCCTGATCCAGATCGATCTCCCGCCAGGGTACTTATCTTCGGCCGTACGGGAGAATCCTGACAGCCCAACCGTTGATGTGCTTCTGCAGCCTGCCGCGGGTACCCGGTTTTTCGCGAGTCTGGTGTCCCGAGACGATTCACTGCCTGAAAACATTAACAGGCAGCCTGTACTTCGTCTGACGTATTCCGTCGACGGCAACACGTACACACACGTTGCGGATGTATCGGAAGATACGTACTGGGCGGCGCGGGACGGCCCCGAACCCGGGATGCTGGTGCTGGCGACAACCGTTCGTCTAAGCCCCGTATTTCGCTTCGATCTGCCCGATACCATTCCGATGGGGACGACGGTTACGTCTTCGGAGTTGTGGCTGAACTATGATCGGTCGCAATCGATGTTCGGCGAGTTTACGTTTTCAGTCGAACGCATCAACATCAACTCGGCTACGGAAGACACGACGTTCTCCCTCGTCAATACCTGGGGTTTCGACGGGCAAGTGGCGTCTTACGCGCTGGACCAGACCCTTGTCCAGGGCTGGATCTCGGGGACGAGGCCTAATCTCGGCCTCGCGCTGAGCACCCCGATTGCCGACCTTCAGAACTGGGAAGTCAACTGGGTCGTATTCCACAATCCGATGTTGAAGTTGGTCTATTCAACCCCTCCCGATCCATAGCAACGCGTCCTTTCGAGGAAAAACGTGAGTCATTTCGGCAGAGGTTCAGTTTCGTGGTGTTGTTTTCTCGTACTCGTCGTCTGGGTGGATTCGACCTTTGCGAAATCCATCTTCTCCTTCAATGGCGTCGGAGATTCCGAACGCCGTGTTGACGTGCGGGCAAGGGGCATGGGGGGCGCCGGGCGCGCGCTTGCGGACAGCCAGAATTTCAGTTCGGCAAATCCCGCGCTTCTCGCTGCATTCTCACGCGCCGGCGTACAGAGTCGCTTCTTTGTACAACGCCGATCCCTCAATGACGGGCGGAGCCGGCACGTGGTCTCAGAAGGTGATATCGGCGCATTCCAGGTCGTATTGCCCATTCGGAACGTTACGGTCGTTGGCGTGGGCCTGGAGCCGTTAACCGACCTGGATTTCGATCTTGTCAGAACAGACAGCACCTCTGCGGTTCCCTACACGTTGCGTGTCAACGCAACGGGCGGCATCCAGGCGTTTACTTTTGGATTCGCACACAGGTGGGGCAGCGTGCTGCTGGGCGGAAACCTGAGTGTCATTTCAATCGGGACCATCACCGAAACGTGGACGAAAGATTTCGGTACGAGGGGGCCGGACGGATCCGCTGAAGCTTTTCTGGTGGATTCCAATAACCGGCAGATTCCCGAATATCTTAACAGCGAGGATCGATACGTCCGTACGCACAGCGGCACGCAACCCACGTTTGGCGCCGTATATAACGGGGGTGGGAAGTGGTTCTTCGGGGCCGCGTTCAGGGCTGCCTCGACCATCACCCAGACAAGCATTTTGCGCAATTTTTTCGCGGAAATAGGGTTCGAAGAGGAGACCCGTTCGAAGCTGGATGTGAAAATGCCGGCCAGTATCGGTTTGGGTCTGGCATACCGGGCGGGATATCGCTGGCTGGCAGCACTCGATTTCGAGCGTGCTTTCTGGGAAAAAACGGAATCTGGCCGTTATAATACGACCGACCTGGCAGGCGGAGTCCTCTACAGAACGGGCGATCCGGATACCCACAGTACGCGTCGGCGGATCGAATTGACGGCAGGAGCATACTATCGGTCGCTTTATTTCAAAACCGCCGGGGACTCGCAGATTGACGAGACGGGCGTAAGCATGGGTATTTCACTGCCCTTCGAAACCCGTGGCGCGGGCAGTTTTCGTTACGTAATCGAGTTTGGCAGACGAGGTGACGTGACCAGACACGGGGCTTCGGAGCGTTTTGTCATGCAGACGTTCTCGCTGTCTGGATGGTTATATTAGCAATCAATAGTCAATCGTAAGTGGATTTGGCGTACTAAAGAAGATTGGCCATCCCACCTGTGGGTGGTTTTTTTTGTTCCACCGTTGCGGCCGGTTTTGTGGAGTCCTGAACGCGCCGGCGATCCATGCGCTCGTACAGGACGAGAATAGGTGACATCAGCAACGGGATGGCAATGCCGCACAACAGAACCACGCTGGCGCTCAGCCCGTCCCGCAGGTCCGGCTCCGTCCCAGCCGAGAACACTTCTGACAGAAGTACGAATACGACAAACCCTTGAGGGAGTACCTGTGACCAGTCTCGAACGTATAGAAACGCAAAACGCCTGGCTGACAAACCGCCGACGGTTTTGCCAAAAAGCATCGCGGCCACATAGATGACCAGAATCTTCCAATGATGCGCGGAGAGTTTCAAGAGGCCGGTGAGGTCGAGGCCAGCCACAAAATACATTAGTACGAAATGTGAGAGAGGAACTGACAGGGGCTCCATCGCCCGCAGGGAATAACCGGACCTCCCTGACCGGGCGGAGACGCCCACACCGGTCACGAGCGCCAGAAAGAGGGGGGATATATCCATCATTTTTGCACAAACGAAAAGCGTCGCCACAATCGCGCCGAACAGAACCTGTCCGCCATATCTGGTTCTAACCGTGTGCGTTATCCTGATTATGAGTTCGACGCCCACCGCCCACACTATCACGGATGGGATAGCCCGATACAGCCCGGGTGTGCGCAGGATGAGGTCCGCGAGGAACCATAATGAAAGCGCCAACATCGTTACCAGGAGCGAAAAGGACAGGGCCTCTCGTCTGTCCGGTTGAGAAAGGAGCGTGATCATGGGGCCGGACATCGCGGCAAGCAGACCCAGACGGATCGCGTGCACGGCCGAAAAATCCAGAAATAACATAGACGCCGACGATGCCAGGGCCAATGTTGCGCCTACGGAAAGCAATGCGGCGCCGCCAAGATTTTTGCTGAAAAACCGGTGATAGGAAAAACTCGCTCCCAGGTACAAGCCGACCCAGACCTGTGCAAGTTCGGCAAATGGCGCTGTCGCAGTAAATGCGTCCGTCACCTGTAATCCGAAACAGCTGGCCAGAAATCCAAGTAACAGAGGTATCACGTGGACAGGAATGCCTGACCCTGCCAACGTGCTTGCTATGGTCAACGGTACCGTCAGCATGAGGCCGACGTATACCACGGGCTGGATCGAATCCGGGAAATGCCGTTGGGCTCCCCAGACAACCGCACACACGATCACGCAGATAAGAAACCGTCTCATACGGTACCTTCCGTATGTTCTGACTCAGCTGGAAACGTCTCGAGGTTTGGGCAATGGTATCACCTGACCAATCGCGGCTGAAACCAGAACCGCGGCGATGAGGGCATAAAGATTGGGCCCTGAATCCAATAGGAGAAGTTGAGCCGCCAGAGCCACGGACAACGTCCCGAGGGGCCTGAGGGCAGAGCCGATAATTTCAGTGAGTGAAAGATGGCAGCGGGTCAGGCGGGCGGCAACCGTCAGGCTGATACCCCTCGCCAGACTTCTGGCTACAAGGAACAAAAAGGCGAAAGCCGTCAATCGTAACACAGTAAGGTTCTGTGTCGCAAGCAGGCCGCCCACAACCAGGAAAAAGACGGGTTGCAGGATTCCGGTGGTTTTCTCCAGAATTTCAAGCGCGTCCCGGCGCCGTGTGGTCGTATTGATGAACCATACGCCGGAGATGAAGCCGATGACAACCCCCGGAATCGCCTTTCCTACACAGAGTCCACCGACGGTAGCGACGGTACCGGCCGCGATAATTATGCACAGGATATCGTCCTGAAAGGTGCCGAAGATAAAGGTAAGTAACAGCCCAAGAAGAATCCCCACGCACGCGTACAACGCCCAGAAACTGCCGGTGCTCACCAGGGTGAAGGGACCTAGTTCGAGAACGGTTCCGCCCGCGCAATACGGGTACAGAATCGTAAGAAGCGTCATTCCGACCGCATTGGTGATGAACGGGCCCGCCGGCGAATTTTCGACAGGGGGCGTGGCAAGGGCTGATCGGACGTAATATATCCGATCCGGCATCCGGAGCGTGGTTGCCAGCGTACCCAGCAGTAGCGCGATAAGGGTGGGTTCGGCCGTGATGCCCATCTGGTACCGCAACACCGGCCTCCACAACAAGGCCAAAAAAAAGACTATGGCGGCGGTTCCCAGGACCTGAAGACCTTCAAGCGTACAGTGGCGGGACGTGCGCCTTCCCAGGCGACGAAAATCGAACCGAAGACCGGTGACGATACCCAACCACACCAGTATGACGCCCAACAGCCCCTCTTGTATTTCGGCAACGATCCCTGCAAGTTCGCTCTCCATAGTTAGGATGTAACCCGCCGCCATCCCGATCGGAACAAAATGCAGGTGGCTTGTTCGCAGACTGTCCAGGGGTGCGGCAAGCTTCCGCCTTACGAACAGGTTTCGGCAGATCAGGCAGATTGCGTAGATGAGGTAGAAGCTGGCGATTACTTGCATCGAATCCACCCTTCCTCGGATTTTCCGCTATCGCGGCGGTCGGACCGTGTACGGAGTATAGCCTCTCGTCGGTACCAAGTCAAGCCCGAAGTCCTGTATCAATGAGATCCATCTGCTTGACAGTGGTGGTGTTTTGACATATATTCAACTCCTGCAAGAACCTATAAATCTAAAGGTTATGTGCGTTGGTCGTCGGGGTGCCTGATGGCGTCCGGGGCGTTCGGATTCGGTCATTCAATCCTCGTTGTCGTGCTCGCAGTGGCGCCAAACCATGGAGCGCAGTGTGCAGGAAATCTCAATTGCGGAAGTCCTGGAACACTTCGGTGAAAAGCTGGCTCTGAGGTTGATTGCCGGTAAAGACAACACGGAAAAAAAGCTGACCTCCAGTGATGTGCACCGTCCGGGTCTCGTCCTGGCTGGCTTTGTGGGTCTGTTTGCGTTCGACCGCGCACAGGTACTCGGCAACTCCGAAATGTTGTACATCGACGGCCTTTCTCCCCGCAGACTCCGCATGGTACTGGAAACCGTGTTCCAGTTCGACATCCCCTGTGTGGTGGTTACCGACGGAAACGAGGTCCCCCAGACTCTGGTGAAATTAGCCAGGCAGCGGCGCATCCCGCTGATGGTCACTCCGTTCTCGACCACAAAGTTTTCCCACCTCTTTTCATACTATCTGGATGATGTGTTTGCGCCCCGGACCGCCATCCACGGAACCCTCGTGGATGTTTACGGAATCGGACTGCTGTTTACCGGTCGAAGCGGAATTGGGAAGAGTGAAATCGCATTGGACCTCGTCGAACGCGGACACCGGCTGGTTGCCGACGACATCGTGCTGGTTTCCAGAAAGCTCCAGGGCATACTGGTTGGCACCTGCGGCGATACACTTCGGGATCATATGGAAATCCGCGGTCTTGGTATTCTGAACGTCAGGCACATGTTCGGTATCGGCGCTTTTAGGATTCAAAAACGAGTGGAGGTCGTCGTTCAGCTTGTCGAATGGGTCGAGACTGAATCCTACGAGCGTGTGGGGCTGGAGGAGGATTGGGTGTCCATTCTCGACGTGGAGATTCCACAGGTGACCGTGCCGATCTATCCCGGCAAGAATATCACGGTTATCGCGGAGGCCATTGCATTGAATTATCAACTCAAGATTCAGGGATATCATACGGCACGCGAGTTCAATCGGAGGTTGATCGACAAGATCAGCCGGAAGGGTGCGTCGGAGATGCCCATTCGCGCAGACATCGAGTAGCCTGGTTGTATGCGTTCGGTTCCGATACCGCAGCCGGTGAGACGTCACGAGCGGGCCTGATGTCCGCGAGACCTCGCAAATTAGCGCGCCAAAACTCAAATTCGGGGAGCGATGTGTAATGACGAGAGTGATTCCTGTATTTCTATGTCTGGCATTGTGTGCCGGATGCGACAACGAGGCGGCCCGAAAAGCGAAGAAGGCGGAGAGGTTGTATTATGTTGTATTCAGAGACCTGGAAGAGCAGGTGGAAACCCTGCCTGAGACGATCGCGCAGTATGCCGAGATCTCGAGGGAATATGGAGATACGCCGTCCGGAAAAAAGGCGGCGAAACGTCATGACCAGCTTTTGAAGGCCCAGGCCTTGCTGGCGGGATCGGATTCCCTCGGTGCCGGCCAATGGGTGCCAGTCTATACCCGCGTGGATTCGGCCGCGCCGGGATACCCGCCGGTTGTCCGGGCGCTGGGTCGACATTTTTTCAATAATACTTACCTGGCCTCCCGATCCGGCGCCATGACACGTCATCCTACAATTATACAGACTGTGCTAAAAATCTGGGGTCAGCAGGACAGTCTCTGGTCGAAATACGAGTTTCGTCCGACAGAAACGGATAAAGCTTGGCGCGACAAATTGTGTCGGCAGGCTATCGATGTCGCGCGCATGCTGGAGGGCGCCAGGCGTTATGGCGAAGCGCTCCACGTTGTAAGTCGGGGACTGGAATATGGCGTCGGAGAAGGAGCAATTGCCCTTGCGAGGGTGTTCGCAGCGTATTACACGTTCCGGGCCGCCCGCTACGGGGAAGGCGTCGACCTTGCCAGGAAGGCCCTGGCTTATGAGTTTCTGGACAAGGACGACAGAGCCAGAGCGCATCATGTCCTGGGACTGTGCTACTGGCGGCTGTCCGAACGGGGCGGTGGGTCGTCCGATTTGCAGAAGGCGATCGACGCATTGAATGAGGCGTTGCGGATCGATCCGGAACTCACGTCCGTGAGGGAGTTGCTGAAGGAGCTTCGCCTGTACCAGAAGCGGAATCCAGCCTGACGCGAGGAGTGTCGGCAGTTTTCTCGAAGAAGACGCGGGTGCCTCGCCGCCAGACCGGCAACGCGTAGGGCTGGTAAGGGAACGGGCGCCGATCGGAGGTTGAACCCGGGTATGGGAACAGTCGTTTGTAAATTCGGCGGAAGTTCGCTGGCCGACGAACGGCAGGTGGCACAGGTTAAAAAAATCATCGAATCCGATGCGCGCCGGCGTATTGTTGTGCCGTCGGCGCCCGGCAAGCGCAACGACGCCGATGCGAAAATCACCGACTTGCTTTACCTGTGCCAAGAACTGGCCAGGCAGAGTCTGGATTTTTCAGCGCCCTACTCAATGGTACGCGCCCGATATGAAGAACTGGCGGCAAAACTGGGAATCTCCCTCGATATCTGCCAGTTGCTCGACCAGTTGGAGATAAGTATTGGAAAAGGGGCTTCCCGGGATTTCGTCGCTTCGAGGGGAGAGTACCTGTGTGGCCGGGTGATGGCCGATTATCTGGAAGCAACCTTCGTCGACCCGGCGGAAGCCATTCGTTTTCGTCCCGGTGGCCAACTTGACCCCGCCACTTACCGCCTCCTCGGGGAGCGGGTCCATGGCGGCGGGTTGTTCGTCGTGCCAGGATTCTACGGCAGCGATCCGGACGGTGCGGTGAGGACGTTTTCAAGAGGCGGTTCCGATATCACGGGCGCTATTGTGGCACGGGCCGTCGATGCCGAGGTCTACGAGAACTGGACCGACGTATCGGGACTGCTGATGGCGGATCCGGGCCTGGTGCCGGGTGCGCGCCCGGTCCGTGAAATCACGTACCGAGAGGTTCGAGAACTGGCATATATGGGGGCATCGGTATTCCACGACGAGGCCATGTTTCCCGTACGCGCAGCGGGGATTCCCATCCATATTCGTAACACGAACCGGCCACAGGACACGGGTACCCGCATTCTGGCCCGCAGGGAATTGACCGACGATCTCATTGCGGGCGTGGCCGGACAGCCGGCATTTACGATGTTGTTTATCGAAAAGGCAATGATGAACCAGCAGAAAGGCTTTGGCCGGCAGGTGCTGGAGGTGGTGGCGTCGCACGATATCAGTTATGAACACACACCATCCGGAATTGATACGATGTCGGTTATCATGCGTGATGAACAGCTGGGCGAGAAAGGCGAGCGACTCGTCGACGATATTCAACGAATCTTGCAGCCGGATCGCGTCGAGTTGTTGCAGGGATTGGCCCTCATCGCAACCGTCGGCGAAGGAATGTCCCACCGGATCGGCATCGCTGCCCGTTTGTTCAATGCACTTGCCGACGCACGCGTCAACGTCCGCGTGATTGATCAGGGCGCATCTGAAATCAACATCATCGTGGGTGTGGAAGAGGCGGACTACAAGAGGGCAGTGCGAGCCATCTACGATGCCTTTGTAAACTGAATTCTATGCAATCGGTAAACAGGGAAAAGGGGCTTCCATTAAGGAAGCCCCTTTTGGATTTCCAGGTGGAGACGGGATTTAATTGATCAGTGCCCGGCGTTTTCCCTTACCGGCGTTCGGGAAGCGGCCTCATACAGGCGATCGAATGTCCCGTTGCCGTCGTCGGACACGATTTCCAGAATGGAGCCGGGTTCCGAAATCGGCTGTGCGTCTTCCACGTAGATCCGGTGAAGGTCTTGTCGGTTGCACGCGTAGTAGGTGATTTCCCCATTGGCACGGGAGTATCGGTAGAGATGGCGGGGTGGGTCCACCCAGGCGTGAGACACTGCGTATCGCGTTAACGCCGCACTGTCGACGTTGACGCCCAGACCGGGCGCCTCAGGTACACGATAGAATCCGCCACGCACGTCGTGCGGCATTTCGATTAACGAATGATCCCAGATGTTCATGCACGTGATGGCCGGCCATTTGGCCTGCGCCAGAACAGCGCCGAGGTGCGCCGCCCACGCCGTTGTGATGCCCGTTCCGACAAGCTGAAGCCAGAAGGGTTTGTTGGCTTCGTCGCACACGGCGGCCTGCCTCAACAAACGCGACGCGCCAGCACACAGCACGAAGCCGTCCGTCACGTCTTCCTTAAGTGCGGTGATTGCGGGAGGGTTGCCGTAATGCATGGCAAGAGGCCGATTGAATCGCCTGCGTATCTGACGGTTGCCCGCCACGTCGTTCTGGGGAATCGGGGTCTCTACCATCGCTATCTCGGGATAGGCTTCCAACTCCTTCAGGTGAGGTACGGCATTTGCCGAATTCGCCAGCGTTCCGTTGTAGTCGAAGTCCAGGTGGAATCCATCCGGCACCACCTCCCGTACGGCCCGAACCGACGCATGCAGATCGAACCAGGGCCGGGCTTTCAATTTGGCGCTCATATATCCAGCGTCCACCGCCTGCCGGCATTCTACGGCCCAGTCCTCTGGCGGCATGTCCATATGCCACCAGGAGATAGGGCACCAGTCCCGGACTTTCTCGCCCAGCAAACGGTAGACGGGCACTCCCAGACTCTTGGCCACGGTGTCGAACAGCGCCATTTGAACGCCGGCGCCCAGGCTGTCGTCCCACATCAACTCTGCCGCGGGCCGGTTCCGTATGCGGCTTTCGATTTGTTCGGGCACCTGGGCCCAGGTATAGTTGTGAACGGTTTCGCCCCAACCTACAACGCCGTTCTCCATCGTGAGCCTGCATATCTGGATGATGCGCCACTGGGGCAGCCAATATTTGAGGTGTTCGTTGCTGTGTCGTGTGAACGGCACGTCCAGGAACGTGATATCAATCTCTTTAATTTGCATCCAAACTCTCCTCGCAACAGGATCAGTGATTTATGCCGAGACGCGCTTCCAGCTTTCTGGTAACGGTTTTTAACACCTTGATTCTGGCATAATATTTCGAATTGGATTCGACAATCACCCACGGTGCGTCGGGTATGCTGGTCCGATGAATCATTTCCTCCACCGCTTCCTCGTACTCGTCCCACTTCTCCCGGTTTCTCCAATCCTCGTCACCCAGCTTCCACCGTTTGTGAGGATTCTTTTTTCGATCCTTGAACCTGTTGAGCTGCTCGGTTTTGTCCACGTGCATCCAGAACTTGAGAAGAACGGTGCCGAAGTTGGTCAGGTGTTCTTCCATTTCGTTGATTTCTCTGTAGGCGCGTTTCCACTCTGTTTTGGTACAAAACCCCTCAATACGTTCAACCAGGACTCTTCCGTACCAGGAACGGTCGAAAATGGCCATGTGCCCGGTCTTGGGCATTCGATTCCAGAATCGCCAGAGATAGTGGTGGTTCAACTCAATGTCGTTGGGCGCCGCAATGGGAATAACTTCATATCCTCGGGGGTCCATATGCTCCACAAGGCGTTTGATATTGCCGCCCTTTCCCGCGCCATCCCAGCCTTCGTAGACCAGGACAACCGGAATGCGGCGGCGGAAAACCTCGAATTCCAGGTTCTCGATGCGGGCCTGGTACTTTTTCAGGGCTTTACGATAGTCTGATGTCTCCATAGATCGTGACAGATCGACTTTCTTCAGCAAGCCCGAGGGGGTTCTTCCCAGTTTCAGCGGAGTTGGTGGGGTGGAGGCATCGCCGTCCTCCAGTTGACGAATCCTGCCTTCGACGGCTTCAATTACCGTTTTGAAGATCTTGATGTTCGCAAATCGCCAGTTTTCTGCCGCTATAGGCGTCCATCGCGCAAACTCCGAATGGGTTTCTTTCAGCATCTCCTTGGCCACCGTCAGGCATGTGTGGTAGTTCTCGTGCTTTTGCCAATCGTAATCGGTTATTCGCCAGGCCGTTGCCGGGCTGCTCTGCAACTTCCTGAACCGTTTTCTCTGTTCCCCCTTGGAGATGTGCAGAAAGAATTTGACGATAACCGTGCCCGCGTCGACAAGCTGTCTTTCGAAAGACCTGATTTCGCCGTACGCCCGGACCCACTCCTGTTCAGAGATCGTTTTGTCCATTCGTTCTACCAAAAAGCGTCCGTACCAGGACCGGTCGAAAATCGCGATTCTCCCTCCCTCGGGTATCTTCGTCCAGAAACGCCACAGGAAGGGCTTTCTGCGCTCTTCGTCATTGGCCGGATGGGTCGGGTTCACGTTAAAGCCCCTGGGATCCAGCGCAAGCAGCAGCTTGTTGATTTGGGTTCCTTTGCCGGAGGCCTCCAGGCCCTCGAAAACGACAACGATCGGGATCTTCAACTTCCTGGCGTTCCGTTGAAGATCTCCAAGCTTCAATTCGAGTCCGGTTTTGAGTTCCTTGTATTTCGATTTTGTCAATTTTGGTGCAAGGTCGACGGTGTCCAGCATTCGGTGTCCTACCTCCGTCTGAGTCAGGATGTGCGATACACGTGCTGTTTGGAAACATTATTAGTGCATTCAGTGGTCGATGTCAACAGGATAAAGAACGGTTATGTCTGAGTGACGACGGGGCGCAGGAAAATTGTGCGGCATCCGGGTTGGTTCCTTATATTATGTTTGGACCGGATATTCATTGGCATAGGCCCCCGAATCAATTCTCCGAGGAGGCGGTATGACAATTCGTCTTATTCACCTGGGTGTTGGAGGCAGGGGGAGGTGGCCCGTTCGACGCGTGCTGGAACGGCCGGACTTCGAGAGCGTGGCGCTCGTTGATGTGAACGAAGACAATCTGAGGTCGGCCCGGGAAGAATCGGGGTTGCCTGAAGCCGCGTGTTATCGGTCCCTGGTCGATGCGGTCGAAAGCGTCGAGGCCGACGCCGTCGTTGTCATCACGCCCCCGCAGCTACACGCCGAACAGTGTCTGCAGGCGGTTCGGGCGGGCAAACACGTTCTCGTGGAAAAGCCGTTCGCCAAAAGCCTGACGGACGCGTGCCGGGTGGTCAGGGAAGCCGATGACATGGGCGTCAGGGTGGCCGTATGCCAGAATGCCAGATACGCGGCTGCGCATGTCACCCTCAACCGCCTCGTGAGGGAGGGCACATACGGGCGGCCTGTATTCGGGCTTATGACCAAGTACGGGTGGAGACCTCGCGTTCACCATTCAGGGGAAGATGAACACGCCTACCTGTGGGAGCGAGGCATACACGATCTGGACACCCTTCGTTTTCTGTTCAACGCCGATCCCGTCCGCGTGTGGGGGCACAGTTTCAATCCGCCCTGGAGCACCTATAAGGGTGGCGCCGGTGTCCACGCGTGGATCGAATTTGAGGGTGGGGCGACTTGCGGATATCTCTGCACGTTCGCGGCCCACAAGGGTGGATCGGCCTTGAGGGTGGAACTGGATGGCGGCGCCCTCGAGCTGACCGACAACGGATTGCTCCTGCGTGCCCCGGGCAAGGACGAAGACGAAATCATTCCTCTGGATCAGGCCCCACCGCCGGAAGATGTACTGTTGGACGGGTTCTACAAGTATGTGACCGACGGTACCGAACCGGATTTCGGCGGACCCCGCAATCTGGCGACCGTGGGAATGGTGGAGGGAATAGGGACTGCTTCGAACGAGGGGCGCGTCATCGATTTTCACGAATATCTAATGAACGCGAGGGCCGATTCCCGATAAGGGCGGAATGCCGACGTCGGTTTTTGGCAAAACAACACCACCTGGAGGCGCCTGCGGCCACGCAGTTCGGTCGTTCTGAGGATCGCATGCCTTGATTGCGGGCGCATTTAATTGGGGAAGGCGACGTGGCTGAATCGACATATCCCGATCTGGACACCTATCGGCGAGAAGTGTTCGCGCGTGAAGACGAGGTACTAAGGGAAGTAATGCCCAATGCCGTAACGCAGGGGCTTCCGCGAATTTCCATCAGTCCGGAATCGGGTAAGACCCTTTATCTGCTTGCGAAAGCCATCGGCGCGAGAAAAATTCTGGAATTCGGTTCGCTCGCCGGCTATTCGGGTATCTGGCTGGCGAGGGCGCTGCCGGACGACGGGTGTTTTGTTTCGCTGGAGGCGGATCCGAAACACGCCGAAGTGTCGCGTGCGAACTTCGCCGCGGCCGGCCTGGCGGATCGGGCGGAAGTACGCGTCGGAAAAGGGGCCGTACTGATGGAAGACATGGCAGGGGAAGGGCCGTTCGATCTCGTATTTATCGATGCTGACAAGGAAAACTATCCTGTGTATCTGGACTTTGCACTGGAAAATACCAGGGTCGGCGGGCTGATCGTGGCCGACAACGCCAATGGCCACGGCCACGTGCACGAAGCTCTCGACGCCGGGGACGGCAGGCGCGGGATCCAGACTTACAACAGACTTGTGGCGGATCACCCGCGTCTGGTTTCGAATATAATTCCGGTAGGGGGTTGGCTGGCGGTTTCTCTGGTGCTGGCGAATGCAGACGACAAGTAGTTGCCGTGCGCCTGAATTATTGGGCCGAATTCTACATTATTCCAAAAAGTGAGCGTACGAAATACAGTGCCGGAATTAAGAACGGAAAATCGTCAATCCAGGTTCTGAAAAGCCGCAATGGCAGGTTGGATATGTCCGGACGCGGATCCAAAAATCTGGTTGTGATTCTTTGCGATCAACTCCAACGGCAATCGTTGGGTACCTATGGAGGGCGGGTTCCAACGCCCCGTCTCGACCGGCTGGCGGAGCGAAGCGCGGTTTTCCAGGAGTTTTACTGCGCAACCCCTCTGTGCGTGCCCACACGCCCGTCCATGATGACAGGACGCTGGCCGCACGCGCACGGCGCGACGACATTCGGGCCGGGATACGAAACAATCAACGCCGGAGAGCAGTTGTTGACCGACGTTCTGATGGATTATGGGTATCACGTGGGATACGAGGGAATCTGGCATGTCAACCGGCAACCGGAGGACGACCGGTGCGGGGAATACGCCCACTTTGTGCCGCGCGGCTTCCCATACAAGGACCATCTGCGAATGCTGATTGCGCAAGGGGGGAAGGACGGTGATCAGAGGGCGCCTGTCACCACGCCTACGGACAGCGGAGCGATGTACGATTGGGGTATCAGCACTCCGGTGCCGGCGCGCTGGCTAGAAACAGCTGACGCACATCCGGATATGACGATCGCGCGAAATTTGAGCGAGTTCATCCGTTCGGCGCCGAGCGATCGCCCGTTTGCCGCCTGGTGTTCGCTGGGTGGTCCTCATCCTCCCATTCTGGTTCCGGAACCGTATTACAGTATGTTTTCGCCGGATGAAATGTTGCCTCCGCCAAGCTTCGGCGAGAATATGGATGGCCTGCCGGGGCCCGTTCGAAACGCAGCCGGAGCGCAGTGCGTGCGCGGCTGGACCTGGGAACCGTGGGCGTTGGCAACGGCGACGTACTGGGGATTTGTAGCGTTCCTGGACGCCTGCGTGGGCACGGTGCTTGACGCCCTGGAGACTTCCGGGCGGGCGGAAGATACCGTTGTGATCTTTTCCTGCGACCACGGCGAAATGCTGGGCGCCCACAACCTCTATCAGAAGGGTGTACTTTACGCGGAATCCATTCAGTTGCCATTTATGGTATCCGCGCCGGGCATCGCACCAGGAAATCGAGGAGGTTTCGGTTCCCACGTGGACATGCCGCCGACCATTCTGGATCTGCTGGACCTGCCGCCGATGTGCCGGGTACAGGGCAGGAGCCTGATGCCGGATCTGACCGACACCCGGGTACAAACCGGCAACGCGGCGTTTGTTGAGTTCAACGGGTATACCCGCGGCGGGATTCACACCCGGGGAGTGGTGACCGACGCTTACAAATACATCTACCACCACCGAGATGCGGATCAGCTCTTCGATCGAAACGCGGACTCGCACGAAATGCGAAATCTCGCGCAAGACCCTAGTTACGGGGAGATGCGAGACGACCTGAGGGCGCAACTCGCCGGTTGGATGAATGAAACCGGCGATTTTCTGAGGCCTGTCTGGCCGGCATGACGCAAGGGAGAAATCTGGATGTCACAAAAACGGTCGTTACCTCCGGACAGTCCGGTACGGAGTCTCCACGCCGGGGCTTCTGTACTCGACGACGAGGAGGTGCAGGAAGTCCTGGCAGTCATTAAGAGTCGATCACTTTCCAGGGACTACGGTCCCGACCGCCTGGATATGGTGGGGCGTTTTGAACAGGGCTTCGCCCGAAAAATGGACTCCGCTTACGCCCTGGCCGTCACATCCGGTACCGCTGCGATAAAGGTCGCCCTGGTTGCATCGGGTGTTGGCCCGGGTGACGAGGTGATTATGCCCGCGGTCACATTCGTGGCCACACCGGGCGCAGTTGTCCTCCTAGGGGGTGTGCCGGTCTTTGCCGAAGTCGACCGGTCAATGACACTGGATCCGGACGCCATCGAAGCCAGCATTACGCCCCGGACAAAGGCGATTCTGCCTGTTCATCTGTGGGGGACACCGTGCAGGATGGATCGGATAGTGGAGATCGCGAAAAGGCATGGCCTGAAGGTGATCGAAGATTGCTCCCAGAGTGCGGGCGCGTCGTACAAAGGAAGGGCCATAGGGACCTGGGGTGATCTGGGCGCATTCAGCCTGCAATTTGGCAAGATTATCACATCGGGCGAAGGCGGTGTGGTGTTGTCCGACAACGCGGAACTTTACGAACGCGCCGTGCGCTACCACGATCAGGGGCAGTTTCGGGAAAAGACACGATTTCCGGGATTCGAGCCGATCCTGGAGCCGTTCGTGGGCGAGAATTTCAGAATGCCCGAGATGTCCGGGGCGGTTGCGCTTGCCCAGCTTCAGAAAATGGACGGCGTTGTCGAGGCGCTGCGTCGCAAATTCCGGCGATTCAAGGAGGGCGTTGCGGGTGTGCGGGGGGTGAAAATCAGGCCGACAAACGACGAAGACGGCCATCTCGGGGTGCATTGGGATCTCGTCTTCGAAGATCGGTTCACCTGCGCTCGGTTTGCGAAGGCGATGCGTGCTCGGGGGTTTTCGGCCGGTCTGGGATACGGCGGGAAGCCGGTTTATATGGGACCGCCAATCCAGAACCAGGCCACGGCTTCGCCCCACGCGAATCCCTGGAAGTCGCCGATGTACGATGGCGAGGTTACTTACGGCCCGGGTCTGTGTCCCCGCACGGAAGATCTGCTCCAGCGAGTTCTCCTTCTGACCAGTGTCAATCCCTGGTTTCCGGACGAAAAAATCGATGCGCTCTCAGCCGCCGTTCGCGCCTCCGCCGAAGAGGTATTCTGACCGGAACGACCGGCAATCTCACATTCCGGATCCGAGACGAACGTATGAAAATACTGTTGCGCGTGGAGCTGGCGGATCACCATAGGGAACAGATTCGGTCGGCGGTTGAAGGTGTTGAATTGGTGATGCCGGAATCCGAAGCTGAATTACTGATGGTCATGCCACAGGCGGAGGTTGTTTTTGGCAGCCTGAGTCCGGGCATGTTCCGTCGGGCGGAGCGATTGCGGTGGGTACAGACCTGGGGCGCCGGTGTCGATGGCCAGTTATTCAAAGCGTTTGTGGACAGCAATGTTGTATTGACAAGCGGTCGAGGAACGGTTGGCGTGCATCTGGCGGAACACGCCATGGCGTTGTTGCTGGGGCTCTCGCGGGGTATCGCCTGGGCCGTACGGATGCCCGGGTGGGACCAGCGGATGGCGATCCGGAACGCGAGTTGGGAACTGGTCGACCTGACAATGGGAATCGTGGGTCTGGGCGGTACAGGGCGTGAACTCGCCATCAGGGCGAGCGCGTTCGGAATGCGGGTGGTGGCGGTGGATCCAGAAGACGTGGACGTACCCGCATGCGTGGCATCCTGCTGGAAGATGGATCGGTTTCACGACCTTCTGACATTGTCCGACGTTGTGGCCGTTTGCGCGCCCCTCACGCCGGAGACCCGGGGTATGTTCGACGAAAACGCGTTTCGTTCCATGAAAACCAGTGCGCTGCTGATCAACGTTACGCGCGGGGGAATAATGGATGAAAATGCGCTGGTCGCAGCACTGGCGAAAGGAATGATCGCAGGTGCGGGGCTGGATGTCGCGCCCGTTGAGCCACTCCCCCCGGACCATCCGCTGTGGAAACTGGATAACGTGCTGATTACCCCGCATACCGCCGGGGGGTCGCCCAACCGGCAGGATCGCATTGTGAACCTGTTCTGTGAAAATCTGAAACGGTTAGGCGCCGGACAGCCATTGTTGAGCGTGATCGACAAAGAAAAGGGATATTGAACGATGCGGGCTTTCTTTTTCTGGGAAGCCGCCGCCGGCGGTCTGGCGCTTCAGGACAAATGCAATCCCTATGGGCCGCTGCTTGCTCACGATTTGGCGAAGCTGGATATCCACCTCGAACTGGGCGATTACGCGTTCCGGCGGGATTGGCTGAAAGACTCGCGAAACGATTACTCCGTGTTACACCTGAATTGGCTTCACTGGTTCTACCGGGATGACACCCTGGAGCAATCGGTTTCCCGGCTCAACCGTTTTGCGGACAATTTACACTTTGCCAAGGAACTTGGGTACCGGGTTGTTTGGACATTGCACAACAGGTATCCGCACGAGCGGCCGTTTCCGGATCTGGATCATCTGGCACGGTTGATCGTGGGGCGGTTGGCGGACGGAATGATTGTGCATTGCCACTACGGTGCCAGTCTTGCGCGCAAGCTGTTTTATCGTACCGGTCATCTGCACGTCATTCCACATGGCCACTATATCGATATTTTTCCCAATGAGATCTCTCGGGAGACAGCCCGGCGGAAGCTGCGGTTGCAGGGGGACGCGTTCGTATATCTGTTTTTTGGAAATGCCAGGGTCTATAAGGGAATCGAAGAGCTGGTCGACGCCTATCGGGAATGTGCGGCCGCCGACACGCGTCTGGCCATCATGACCCGAAGGGCTTTCGACGGAAGTCACGCCGATCGGGTAATCACCCTAGCGGAATTGGATGAACGCATTCATGTGTTTACTCACCCTTTTTTTCCAAATGAGGATTTTCAGATCTACTTGAATGCCGCGGACGTTGTCGTGCTGCCATTTTCAGAGGTGCTGACGTCCGGATCTGTAATCGCTGCTCTTTCTTTCGGCAAACCGGTAATTGTGCCGGCGCTCGGGTGCCTGCCGGAGCTGGTCGACGACTCGATGGGTATATTATACGACCCTAAAGATACCGGGGCACTGTCGAAGGCGCTACTCGACATCAGACGGCGTGACCTCGGACGGGCGGGCTGCGCGGCGTTTGCGCGCGCAAAATCGCTGGACTGGCAACGGATCGCATCGCGCGTCGCCGAAGTCTATCGGGCATAGGTCGGTCGAATGAAGATTACAGGTGTCGATCTTGTAGCCGTGAGAGTGAACCACCTGGGTGACTGGGTCTTTGTATACATCAATACTGACGAGGGACTTCGCGGCCTCGGAGAGTTGCGCGCGGGCCGGAACTACGCCGGGCGCATACGGGCCACAAAGGAGCTGGCCGAATGGCTGCTTGGCCGGGATCCCCGGCAGATTCGGGATTTTTCACACAGATTTTCGAGGATTGGGTCTGACAGAGATATGATCAGCGCGGTTAGCGCACTGGAGCAGGCGCTGTGGGATCTTCTGGGAAAGGTGCTCGACGCACCGGTTTACACATTGCTGGGAGGCGCGGTAAGAGAGGAAATCCGTCTCTACGCCAACATCAACAGGGCGTCGCCGGATCGTAGCCCGGAGAAATTCGCGGCGCTCGCGGCCGGGGCAGCCGCCGAGGGTTTCGATGCCGTCAAATTGGCGCCGTTTGACGAGATGCCGCGCAATATAGACTCTGCCGTGGAAGCGGGGTTGGGCATCGCTCGCGTACAGGCTGTACGCCAGGCGGTCGGGCCGGACGTGGATCTGCTGGTCGACTGCCACAGCCATTTTACCGTCAAGGGAGCCCTCGAGACCGCCGACGTGCTGCGTGAATTGGATCTCTATTGGTTCGAACAGCCCGTTTCAGAAGATAACTTGGACGCCGTCGTCGAGGTGAACAGACGTTGTGGATTGCGGACCGCCGGCGGCGAACAGCGAATGTTGCGCGGTGGATTTCGGGAAGTTCTGGAAAACGCCGCGATGGATGTGGTCATGCCGGACGTGACGGTTGTGGGGGGTATCGCGGAACTGAGAGCGATCGCGGAGATGGCAGAGACGTTTGGCGTACCCACGGCGCCGCACGGTCCGTTCGGACCGGTCGCCATAAGCGCCGGGATGCAGGTAATGGCCACGCACCCCGGTTTTTTGATTCTGGAATATGGTTGGGGCGAGATACCGTGGCGAAGCGAGTTGACCGTCCCTTCGGAGGAGATCGTCAATGGCCGCATCCGCCCTGGCCGACGTCCTGGCCTCGGGGTGGAATTGAACCCGGAAATGCTGGAAGCGCACGGCGTGGCGTTGGATTGATCGCGGTATTCGGAATACTGTACGTTGTCCTGCCCCGGCCGGTTCGCGCCGGATTGGCCATTCGGTTTACCGTACCAGGCTTTGGGCGGCGGCGGCAAATCAAATGCGGACGCCGGTCCGGCTGACCGCGCACCACAGTTTCCCCTGGATTTAACGGACAATGGAGGACCTCATGTTCAAGTGCCTGGCGCCGGGCGCCATCGGGGTCAACGCGACGCTCGCGGAAGGACTGGTGTATGCAAAGAACGGGGGATTTCAAGGTCTGGACGTTAACATCCGCGAGGTGGCGCGGCTTGCGGATGAGGGGGGTGCAGACTACGTCAGAGGGCTGTTTTCCGATGCTGGTCTGAAGATCGGTGCGTGGGGATTGCCGGTCGTCTGGGACGGTCCTCAGGAGGATTTCGAACGTGATCTGCGGGCATTGCCGAAGTATGCCGCCTCCGGTGCATCGGTGGGTGCGTACCGGGTGTCTCAGTGGGTTACACCCGCTTCCGATAAGCGGCCCTTTCGAGAGCAATTTCGATGGTGCCTGAGCCGCTTCCGGCCGATATGTGAAGTGTTGAAGGACCACGGGTGCAGCCTTGGCCTGGAGTTCATCGGACCGCGAACCAGTCGTCTCGGGAGAAAATACGGGTTTATCTATTCGATTGGGGGGATGCTGGGATTCTGTGAGGCGCTGGGAACCGGAAATGCGGGTCTGTTGCTGGACTGCTGGCATTGGTATACCTCGCTGGGAACACTTGCGGACCTCAAGGGACTCACGCCGCACGACGTTATCCACGTCCACGTGAACGATGCGCCGGCAGGAGTGGCCGTGGAGGAACAGAGGGATCAGATTCGCGCACTCCCGTCCGAGACCGGCGTAATCGACCTGGTGGGTTTCTTGAAAGTGTTGAATGAGATCGGGTACGCCGGGCCCGTAACACCAGAGCCCTTCAGCCGGAAGGTGAGGGAGCTGGATGCGGCCGAAGCTGTACGCGTGACCCATCGAGGGCTGGACGACGCGTGGCAGGCGGCGGGACTAAACTTACGTGGCTGAACGGACTGTGCTGCGAGAATACCTGAACAACGCCCCGAAAGAGATTGAGTCGATACATTGGAGAATCACATGGAATCCGTCGAATCCTTTGCCGCGAGATATATTCGGGAAAACGAAAAACTATTGGCATCGTTGAATCCCAGGCATATCGCGTCTGTCATCGCGCTCATGCGTGAGGCCAGGGACTCCGGCAAGCGGATCTTTGCCATAGGGAACGGAGGGAGTGCCGGTACGGCCTCCCACTTCGTGAACGATATGGGAAAGGGGGCATCGGTCGGCCGCGAGACCCGCTTCAAGGTGATTCCCCTGACCGACAACGTGGAGTGGATGACGGCGTTGAGCAACGACCTGGGTTACGAGGACGTGTTTGTGGAGCAGATGAGGAATTTCGCGGAACCGGGGGACGTATTGCTGGCTATCAGCGGGAGCGGGAATTCCGAAAACGTACTCCGTGCCGTGCGTTTTGCAAACGGGATGGGCTGTCATACAGTCGGTTTTTCAGGGTTCGGTGGCGGAAAGTTGAAAGATCTGGCGCATGATTGTGTTGTGGTGGAGTCGGACCACATGGGAAGGGTTGAGGACATGCATATGGTTCTGCAGCACATCATCTGTTACTATTTCATGGATGTGGAACGGTTGCAATGAGCCGGTCCCGCTCGGCCATGATCGTTCTCTTGCCCCTGATTTGCAGCTTGAATCCGGAACTTGGATACTATTTGCACCTTGTCCGGGGCCAGGCGAAATTGCTCTGGAACCGGCAGCCAATCTCGAGTTTGCTGGCGCGGCCGGATTTGGATCCAACCGTTCGGGAACGGCTCGATTTCATCCAGGAGGTGCGACGGTTCGCGGAGAAACGGATCGGGCTTGCCCGATCCCGGAATTACAGTACCTATATCGATATCGGCGAAGGACCGGTTTCGTGGCAACTGACCGCGTCGCCGAAGGACCGGCTCGAGCCGGTTCAATGGACGTACCCGGTAGTGGGACGATTTCCCTACCGGGGTTATTTTGACCTGGACCGGGCGAAAAAGGATCGGGATCGGCTTGAGGCGCAAAACTACGATACTTCTCTGCGCTCCGTAGGCGCTTACAGCACGCTGGGCTGGTTTGAGGATTCGATCCTGAGCACGATGCTCCGGTATCGAGACGGGAACCTGGCCGAACTCGTCATCCACGAGTTGGCCCATGCGACGGTCTGGATTCCGGGCCAGGTCTCCTTCAATGAAAACATGGCGACCTTTGTGGGGGAGGCCGGCGCCTTGTTGTTCATGCAGAAGCGTCACGGAAAAGAGGCCGCCGTTGTAAGGGTCCTGTTGGACATGCGGTCCGACGAAAGGACGTTCAATCGATTCATGCACACCGTTGCGGAAGAACTGAAAGCGCTCTACGGCTCGGAACTCTCCTATGACGAGAAGCTAAAAGAGAGAGAGGTCATATTTGAACGGGCAAAAAACCGGTTTGCCAATTTAGATTTAAGGTCCGACGCGTATTCTCGTTTTCCGCGGCGACGATTGAATAACGCCGTGATAATGGCCTATCGAACGTACCACGAAAAAGCGGATATCTTCGATCGCGTGTACCGGACGCTCGGTCACAATATCAAGGCCGCCGTCCGGCTCTTCATGGAATGTGAGTCGCAAGCGGACCCTGCGGGATATTTGGCGGAATGGTTGCGGGATGTCGATGAAAGGAAGCCGCGGGCTGGCTGTCCCTAGCTCAGGGGGCCGGATCTGGCGGGATCAATCGTCTTCGGAAGTGTAGTGCCAGGCATGCCGGAATTTGAGCGTACGTTTCGAAGGATCTATCGGGTGGTCGGAAGGATTCCCGAAGGTACCGTGGCCACCTACGGCCAGATTGCCGGGATCGTGGGCGTGGGCCCCAGGCAGGTGGGGCAGGCGCTGAAGGCATTGCCGGCAGGCGCGAATTGTCCGTGGCATCGGGTGATTAACGCGCGGGGGACGGTGTCGATTCGCGCTGGCGCCAGGAAGGCGCATTTGGTCCAGGAACAGCTCCTGGAGGCCGAAGGCGTGACATTCGTGAAGGGGAAAGTGGATCTGGACGTCTACCGTTGGCACGCAGACGTATAGGGGCCCCACACCCGACCCCGATGGTCATTCGCGCTTTGTATATGCTTACGTCTTTCGTCTCACGTCTTGCCCGGGGTTGGGTTGGATGGGCGGTGTGACGGCTGACAGCCTGTCTTCAAACCAGAGTTGGAAATTCGGTACAACGAAACAGAATGTCCATCGGATTCGCCAATGACGCTTAATCCCTTCAGACCCTTCTGGACGTATCTGAAACCCTACAGCAGACGTATCCTGACGGGTCTGCTGCTGTTGTCGATCGGCCAACTGGCGTCGAGCGCGATTCCGCTTGCGTTGAGAGAGACGGTCGATCTGGTAAAGGAACGCTTGGACGGCGCGCAGGGCGGGATTCAGCTGTCGGAGGGAAGCGCGGGCGATCAGGTTGTTTTCTGGGTATTGATGATCCTCGGGCTCGCGCTGGCGCAGATGGGGCTGGAAATGGGCATGCGCTGGCGCCTGAACAGCGTTTCGCGTTTTGTCGAGTACGATATTCGACGGGATTATTTCAAGGCTTTGTTGAGACTGTCTCTGAGCTATTTCCATCAGACGCCGACCGGTGATCTGATTTCCCGGGCTACCAACGACATGAACGCCGTCCGTATGTTTCTCGGGTTTGGTGTACGCATGTTGTTTGGCGCGGTGTTGGGCCTTACCCTGAGCATGCTGGTGATGTGCTGGATCGACTGGAAACTGGCAATATTCGCAGTGGTACCGATGCCCGTGATGGCTCTGGTGATGAGCCGTCTGGCCGGCAGGGTCCACCACGGGTTCCGGTCCGTGCAGGAACAGTTCTCGCGAATCAGCGCCCACGTTCAGGAAAACCTGTCCGGCATCCGGGTGGTAAAGGCATTCGCCCAGGGGCGGGCGGAGATGGACGCGTTTGACGAACTGAGCCGGGACTACCTGGTCAAGAACCGCGTGCTGATTCGTATTCAGAGCCTTCTTTTTCCGCTGTCCCTTCTGATCAGTGGCGCGTCGCTGGCGGTCATACTCTGGGTTGGCGGCGCGCATGTGATCGAGGGTCGGCTGACTCTCGGGGATTTTGTGGCGTTCAACGCCTACTTGACCAAGCTGATTTTCCCAATGATTACATTGGGATGGATGATCGACCGGTACCAGCGGGGCCTGGCGTCCATGAAGCGGATTGAAGACATTCTCGCGACAACACCCGAAATCCAGGATTCGGCCCACGTTAGGGCAGTCGGGTCGCTTCGCGGCGAGATCGAGTTCCGGAATCTGAGCTTTTCGTACAATGGCGTGCCGGTATTGAAAAACATCGATCTGCATATTCCCAGGGGCAGCACGCTGGCACTGGTTGGACGCGTGGGATCGGGAAAGACCACCCTGGTACAGCTGATCCCTCGCCTGCTCCAGGCGACGAGGGGCGCCGTGCTGATCGATGGCATTCCGGTGGATGAAATCCCGCTGGCTACGCTCCGGTCGTCCATCGGTTTTGTGCCGCAGGATACGTTCCTTTTCTCGGACTCGCTTCGCGAGAATATCTGCCTTGGGCGCGACCGGGCAACGGAGGCCGACGTACTGTGGGCGAGCGACGTCGCCGGTCTTTCGAGTGATCTTTCGAATTTCCCGCAGGGGATCGAAACGGTGATCGGTGAGCGTGGCGTCACGTTGTCGGGTGGCCAGAAACAACGGACGGCGTTGGCCCGGGCGGTGATCCGTCGACCTGAGATTCTGATCCTGGATGATGCGCTCGCCAGCGTCGATACGCAGACCGAAGAGATGATATTGAATCGCCTGCGTGAGGTCATGGCGGCCAGAACCACGATATTGATTGCGCACCGCATTTCAACCGTCCAGGACGCGGATCAGATCGTGGTGCTGGATGAAGGCGTGATTTCGGAACGGGGCACCCACAACGAACTGATCAACCATGCCGGCATCTATGCCGCCATGCACCGGCGGCAGCAACTGACCCGCGAGTTGGAAGAGATCTAAACCGACGGAATCCGCAGCTGCCGGGGAGAATGAACCCTGAATGCCTGATCCGACCCCTGATATGCACGAAGAAGAGGTAACCCAGAAGCCGTTCGATGCGCGGCTGATGTGGCGCCTTCTGGGTTATCTCAAGCCATATTCGCTCTGGGTGACTGTGGCCTTTGTTCTGATTCTCTTGACGTCGGGAGCCAGGCAGGCCGGTCCCTATTTGAGCAAGATTGCCGTGGACGACCATATCCTTCGGGGAGACTTGGCGGGCCTGAACCGGATCGTGCTGGTGTTTGTTGGGCTGCTTGTGTTTCAGTTCCTGGCCGACGTGGCTCAGAGGATGGTCACCCAGATGGTTGGACAGTGGGTGATGTACGATATCCGAAAAGCGATTTTTGCGCATCTTCAGCGGTTGCCCATACGATTCTTCGACCGCACGCCCATTGGCCGCCTGATGACCCGCAACACCAACGACGTGGATGCGCTCAACGAGTTGTTTACGGATGGGGTGGTGGCCGTGTTCAGCGATATCTTCACGCTGATCGCGATTATGGCGTATATGTTCTACATGGACGCTTCACTGGCGCTGCTGGTCTGCGCGACGGTGCCCGTAATGTTTGGCGTAACATTCTGGTTCCAAGGTCGCATGTTGCGCGCTTTTCGCCTCGCACGCAGCCGGTTGGCACGTTTGAACGCCTATTTGCAGGAAAACATCACGGGTATGTCGGTGGTGCAGATTTTCGGTCGTGAAGGCCGTCATGCGGATCGGTTTGACGGGATCAACGGCCGATACCTGAACGCAAATCTGGAGTCGACGCTTTATTATTCGCTTTATTTTCCGATAATGCAGTTGCTTGGCTCCGTGGCCACGGCGCTCGTAATCTGGCAGGGTAGCAACGAAGTGATCCGGTCTCAGATCGAGTGGGGCGCGCTGATCGCCATGCTGCAGTACATCCCGCGGTTCTTCTGGCCCATTCTGGATGTCGCTGAACGGTACGCGATCCTGCAGGCGGCGATGGCGTCGTCAGAGCGGATATTTGAACTCCTGGATACAGAGCCGGAGCCCGGCCTTGGTAAGGCAGGGCCGGAAAAGATCAGGGGCGAGATAGAATTCTCAAACGTCTGGTTTGCCTACAACGAGGATGAATGGGTACTGAAAAACGTCTCGTTCCTTGTGAAACCCGGGGAACGGCTGGCCATTGTCGGCGCGACAGGTTCCGGAAAGACGACCATAATCAACCTGCTGTGCAGATTTTATGACGTTCAACGCGGGCGGATTCGAATTGACGGGGTCGACATACGGGAATGGGACGTCGACGCTTTAAGGCGACGCGTTGGCGTCGTCCAACAGGATGTGTTTTTGTTCTCAGGGGACATTAGAGCGAATATCCGCCTGAGAAACGCCCGGATCTCACAGCAGAAAGTCGAACAGGCCGCGCGGGACGTAAACGCGGAGCGGTTTATCAGACGCCTGCCCGCAGGATACGGGCATGCCGTCACGGAAAGGGGCGGCACACTGTCTGGTGGACAGCGCCAGTTGCTGGCCTTTGCCCGGACGATCGCATTTGAACCCGATATTCTGGTTCTGGACGAAGCCACGTCCAGCGTAGACACCGAAACGGAGGCCTGGATTCAGGATGCGGTGGGCAGACTGATGCGATCGAGGACTTCCATCGTAATCGCGCATCGAATTTCAACCGTGCGGAGCGCCCACCGGATTTTGGTCCTTCACAAAGGCGAAATTCGAGAAGCGGGTACACACGAAGCCCTGTTGGCGCGAAGGGGCATCTATCACCGGCTCCACCAACTTCAATACATCGGCGGCGGGCACGGGTAAGCTGTTTTTTGTTGACAAAACGTCTCCATTTGTATATCCTTTCCGCTTGTCCGAACCAATTCGACCGGTCGGTTATTCGTTGAGTCACAAGCCAGTTTCGAAAGGGGATTCGGTGACCAAAGCCGATATCGTCAATCAGATTGCAGAGGCCACGGGGTTGCCGAAATCGGATACGGCGGCTGTCGTGGAGGGTTTCCTCGACTCGGTTGTGGCGGCATTGCAACATGGCGAGCACATCGAAATTCGAGGGTTTGGGACGTTTAAGGTCGTGACCCGGGCGCCCCGGATAGGGCGAAACCCAAAAACAGGCGACGTTGTTCAAATTCCGGAACGCCCTGCGCCGGTTTTCAAGCCTTCCAGGGAATTGCGGGCAGGCCTCACGGGAGAATAGCCGGTCAGAACCCGTTCCGCACCATCGATAGTTGTCACCAGGAGGAGTATTACTTGCCCTGCGGAAGAAAACGAAAGCGCCACAAGATCGCGACTCACAAGCGCAAGAAGCGTCGCAGAAGAGATCGCCACAAGAATGCCTGACCGTTTCCAAAATCGTGCGGGGGCATTAGCTCAGTCTGGATAGAGCGCTGGTCTCCGGAACCAGAGGTCACAGGTTCGAATCCTGTATGTCCCACCATGCCTGTTGAAGGCGAGCCGTTGGGTATTCGACGGCTCGCTTTTTTTCAATCCGTGCCTCGTGGAAATTCGGGATATGAAACTCCGAACCCGATCCCCCGGTACGGAATGGTCGTGGTACCCGACCCGTGTGGAGGACCTGAAGAAAGTGGAACTTTCGTGATCCCAAATCGTTCCAAGCGTACGTCGCTCCATATCCTATCCGGAAACGCCGGTGAAATTGGTCGGCGGCTTCATGGCAGCAAAGGGGTTGTTATCCGCCGTGGACTTCCAGGAACCCACCAGGAAGCGTCTTCCTCACGACGCCTCCGTACAGCGATATCTGAAGGAACTTCGCCGATATCCGCCCATGACGCGCAAAGAGGAGACGGATACCCTCACGCGGGCCCGTAAGGGCGATCCAAAGGCGATCGATCGGCTAGTCACCTCCAATCTGCGTTTTGTCGTGAGCGTCGCCCTCGAGTACCAGGGACGCGGGGTGCCACTTTCCGATCTGATCGCCGAAGGCAACATGGGGTTGATGGAAGCGCTGAACCGGTTTGACGAAACCCGGGGGTACAAATTCATCAGCTACGCCGTCTGGTGGATACGCCAGGCGATATTGAATGCGTTGAAACGTACTTCCGCGGTGTCCATGCCGGCCAACCGGCAGGAGGATATGGATCGCATGGCCCGGCGGTGGGGACAGATGACCCAGGAACTGGGGCGGGTGCCCACGGTGGACGAGGTGGCGAATGATATGAAGATAAGTCGAAAGCGCGCGGAACGCGCGCTTCGGTGCGCTCGGTCGGATCTCTCCCTCGAATCTCCCATCGACGCAGAAGGAGAAAAAAGCCTGTTGCAGGTGCTCGACTGCGATGAAGCCCACCCGGATCTGGAGGTTCTGGAAAGAGACCGCACCGAACTGATCAACGCCTCCCTCGCGGGTAGTCTCGACGCCAGGGAGGCAAACGTCATCCGGTCCTATTTCGGCCTGGAAGGCGGAGATCGAAGGACACTGGGCGAGATCGGCAGCGAACTGGGTGTCACGCGGGAACGTGTACGCCAGATCCGAAATCGCGCCCTGGGCAAACTGCGCCGATATTTCAAGCAACGGGTGCGTGCCGAGGAGTCCTGGCAGGATCAGGTCTGATGTCGCATCGGCGTAGGCGCCAGAACACGCGGGTAGGGGGTTTTCCTCGCCCGCATTTTTGTTGCTGGTACCGAAACCGATACGGCGCGTCGGTTGAGCTGAGGAACCGGCAGTGCAAGACAAGTACAAAGTCGTTGATCCAACCGAACTTAATGGTTAAATTGAGAGTGATTCCGGTTATGGATCGCGTCGGGGCTCGCACTATAGGTAGACGGTACTGATTGCCGCCATTTCGAGATGCCCGATCGTCTCCAGGATGGCTCTGCCACGAAATCCCGAATCGGGTTGATCAAACCCTCCGCCCCGTGAGCGTTCGTATGTGGTTTCGAGGTTCGAACGTCCATGGTCGCGTTTCAACCAGCGTGTCCGTGGGCGGAATCGCACCGTGGTATTTGGGTTTCGCCTTTGCGCCATTACGACCGCATATGCCTCTTGCGCCGCTGACTCCGGGTGATGCCCGCGAGCGGTCGCAAATGGTCGTCGATCTTTCGCCGGGATAACCCCGTGAAACGATTGTTGGAATTCATGGGCCTGAAAACGGCCCGCTTTCTGCTGCTGACCCATTCGATGTACGGGTATTTTCGGCGGCTTCTTGGCGAATTGCCAAACGTCTACTTCTACCGGCGGCAGATCGTCGAACAATGTTACTCAGTTGGTGTGAATTCGTTGTCTCTGGTCATCCTTGTTTCGGCGTTCAGTGGAATGGCCGTATCCACAATGATGGCCTACCAGATGGAGGACTACGTACCGGACTATATGGTGGGCAGCATCGTTGTCCGCTCCGTGCTGCTGGAACTGGCGCCGATTCTCATGGGGCTGGTTTTGGCGGGTCAGGTGGGTGCGGGCATTGCATCTGAAGTGGGTACAATGAAGGTTTCTGAACAGGTGGATGCGCTGGTTTCCCTCGCAGTGGATCCGGTCGGTTACCTCCTCATGCCGCGGGTTCTCGCCGGCATCTTAATGATTCCCGTGCTTGTGGTATTCTCTGCCTTCACGTCGATCTATGCCGGTTATGTGATGTCTATTTTTCTAATGGATATAACGGTTGCGGATTTTGTGAAGGGAATGAAGCTGGATTTCAGCGCGTACGATCTCGTGGTATGCCTGATCAAGTCCGTGGTTTACGGGGGGTTGATCACCTTCTACGGTTCTTACGCCGGACTGTCGGCATCGGGTGGGGCGCAGGGGGTGGGCCGTGCGGCGACGGCGGCGGTGGTGATCTCTGCGGCCTCAATATTGATTCTCGACTACTTCCTGACCAAAACATTGCTTTATTGAAACCGTTTTGTCCTCCTCTTCGAATGTGGGTCCTCCCGTCCTGGGGTTTCGGTAAATGGGAAGAAAATTGTCAAAGAATGGCGCTGCCGTAAAATTCGAAGCTGTGTACAAGCGATTCGATGAATTGGAAGTGCTGAAAGGGATGGATCTGGAGATCCGCTGGGGAGAAGTCACCACCATTCTGGGACCCAGCGGATGCGGCAAGAGCGTGACGCTCAAACATATTATCGGCATCGAACAGCCAGACCACGGACGTGTGACGGTGGCCGGCCACGATATGAATACCATCCGGAAGAATGACCTAAAGGAACTGCGAAAGCGTATCGGCGTGCTGTTTCAGTCCGCGGCGCTGTTCGATTCAATGAATGTAAAGGAGAACGTGGCATTCGGGCTGCGTATGCATACCCGAATGTCGGAGCACGAGATTGGAGAACGGGTCAGGGTATGCCTTGAAGCCGTTCGGCTCTCCGGGACGGAGCTGACGATGCCCGTCGAACTGTCGGGCGGTATGCGGAAGCGTGCGGCACTGGCGAGGGCAATTGCAATGTCACCGGATTTTATCCTTTATGACGAGCCAACCACGGGCCTCGACCCGGGCACGGCCACTGTAGTGGGTGACTATATATTAAAACTTCAAAATGAGCTGGACGTAACTTCGGTTGTGGTTACCCACGATCTGCCGCTTGCCCGCAGGATTTCGGACAGGATTGCCCTGCTCTACAACGGAAAAACAGCCATTCAAGGGACTCCCGAGGAAATTGGGAGGAGCGGAAACGATATCTATGACATGTTCGTTCACGGAAAAATCTGAAGTAGGTGACGAATGATCAGCCGAGAAAAACAGATGGTTCTGGGCGCCGTCATTTTTCTGGCGATTGCGATTGCGGTCCTCGGTGCGGCCTGGTTGTCAGAGAACTACGCCGGGGCTGCCGGCGGATATCAGTTGCATGTTTTTTTCGAAAGCGTACCGGGGTTGCAACCCGGCGACCCTGTGTTCATCCGGGGGGTCTGGGCCGGCAAGGTGCTTGAAATCAGACTTACGCAAGGGTTGCCCCTTGTAAGTATCGGCTTTGCGGAATTTCGAAACCTTCCCCGGGATTCGAAGGTTTTTTTGCAGGCGGAGGGATTGCTGGGGGGCAAATTGATCGACGTACAGGTGGGATCGGACTCCGATAGGGTTTATGCCGACCACGACACGCTGCAGGGGTTGTCGGGAGGTGGCATTGAAGAGATGGCAGAACATGCCAGTTCGCTGGCGGAGCGCATGGAAGCGGTGCTTGCCGATAGGAATCTCACGCACGTAGAGGCCTTGCTGGCGAATATGGATAGTTCGGCCGTGCATCTGAAACAGACCCTTTCAGAGAACCGCGAGACCCTCACAGCCGTGCTGGATACCGCGGCCGTGGCCACGCGCGACGCACGGGGCATGCTGGGCGAGAACCGGTCGGACATGCGGCAGGTTGTCGAAAACATGCGGCGCGCGACCGAAAGGTTGGATGGGGTAGCGCGCAATATGGAGACGGCGTTGGAATCGCTCGGGAAGTCACTATCCAATCTGAACGAAGTGAGCGGAAAACTGAGCCGCGGTGAAGGGACGCTGGGCCGCCTGATTCACGACGAACGGTTGTATTTGGATCTGCAGCGTACGCTCACCTCGGTGGACAGCCTGATCGAAGAAATCAAAAAGGACCCGAAACGCTATCTCAATGTTGATCTCAGTCTGTTCTGAGCGGGGGTTCGGCGTGAGGGACTTGCTTGTTCGAAATGTATTCTGGGTGTTGGCTTGCTTGTGCGCGGGATTGACGCTTGCGCACGCAGGAGATCTGGAATGGTTCCGATGGGCGAAGAGTAAAGATGTTTCCTTCGGCGGCGCCCTTTCCGAAATGCGTACCGTTCGGATCATTCCATCTGAAGCCCACACCGCCAGGCGTCTGGTTTACGGAGACCGCCAGGGCCAGTTGCACGTGCTCGAGTTCAGGGAGGGGCGATCCTCAGAGGTCTGGGTTAGCCAATCCCTTAAATCATCTGTGGCACAGGTATTTGTAGCGGATGTCAATGCAGACGGTCTCCTTGAGATTGTCGCGTATTCGCATTGGGGTGACATTGTGATCTACAATGCGGAAACGTATAAGTTGATATGGCGTAGCAAAGATGACGAGTATGCCACGATCTCGACAATGGCGATCGCAAACCTGGATGGAGACCCGCAGCTTGAGTTAATCTTCCTCGGAGAAGCCGAGGACGCTTCGGGTGAGCATGGCTCCCGATTGTTTGTCTATGACGGCAAACATCTTGCGGAGGAGAGAAGGGGCGAACAGACCCTAATCGGCGAAAGCATGGTCATCGCGAACCTGGACGAAGACGCTGAACTCGAAATCGCCATCAATACCGGCGTCGTAATCGATGCAAGATCCCTCAACTTCGAATGGCACTTCGGCGGATGCGACCGCATGGGTTACATGGACGTGGATCACGACGGCACGCCGGATCTGATTGGGGAATTCAAGAGTTTACGGCCCGAAAGATACATTAAGGTCATTTCGATCACCTCGGATTTTCGAGGAAATCACGGGGAGGATGTCTCCGGAAGGATCGCAGACTGCGCTTCCTGCCACAAACTGAGGGCGTTCTGCCAGGATTGCCACGAAAGAGAAGGCGTATCCAGCACCGTTGGTCATCAGAACCCGGGTGGACGCATCGATGCGGAGGGTTTTCATCTTCGCGAGGCGCCGTTTTTTGCGCCGTACGGCAATGTAAACCAATGTACGAACTGCCATAAACTGGAACTCCGGGAGGTGTGCCTGGCGTGTCACCATCGTACAGTTCCGGAAGGTGAAGAAGCGGTTCGTGCGAACAGTGAGATCTTCTCGATTCTGTCCGAGTTAGAGGAACGATAGGTATGCAATGCCACTTCTGGATAGCCACGTTGTTCTGGCTTACGGCACAGATGCCGGCCCAGGCCGGGAACCCGGACTGGTACCATTTACGTGACAACCGGCAATTCCAATGGGGTGGAAGTATCGATGAAATGCCTCAGGTTCGTATCCTGCCGTCGGGAGACGAGGCAACCCTGCGGGTCGTTTACGGAGACGCGCGGGGCAGCCTGAATGTTGTAAGATACGTCGATGGACGCGGCTACGAGGAGTGGAAAAGCGAGCCGTTGGGATCCGCCGTCCTCGGGGTTTTTGTGGAAGATGTCGATGCGGACGGGGAATTCGAAATTGTCGCCTACACGTTCACGCGCATCGTACTATACAGTGCGGACGACTACAGTTTTATATGGCAGATCCAACAGGATATTACCCACGTCGCGATAGCGAATGTGGACGATGATCCTCAACTGGAACTCGTCTACCTGGTCAAGAGCTTGAGCCATAGCGAGATGCACATCCATGTATACGACTGTCTGGAGCAGTACGAGCAGGGCATCAGCGACGTGATCCCTAAAGAATCGATTCACGCCCAGAGCATGGTGATCGCGGATTTCGACGATGACTACGGCCTGGAAGTTGTATTGAATACGGGTGTGGTCGTGGACCTCGATACGTTAATCATGGAGTGGTACTTTGCCGACGGATTTGGCGACCGTCTGGGCTATTTGGATATTGACGGCGATGGAGTCCTGGAGTTGATCGGGGAAGTGAATGGACTTCATCACAGTCGCTATCTTCGCATTTTCAACGTAGACATCCAGTCAGAGACGTTTCTGGTTCTGCCGAAGGATGAAAAGCAGGTCGAAACCGAATAGTGACCTTTAAGGGCAATGGTATGGGAACGGAATCACAGGCCGAACAGGGGTCAAGAGAGGGTAATTTGAACCGCGATACAGAAAGTCAGCCCCCCGCATCGGAAGATTTCGCGTCCGGCTTCTTGTCTGGCGACAGGCCTTTCTTTCGCATGGCGATTCTCTTGTTTCTTGTAGGTTTCCTCTACGTTATTCACCAGGAACTTTCTCCGTTTCTGATCGGCCTCCTGCTGCTCGCCATACTGGTAATGGTGCGAAAGGGGGTAAGGTTTGAAGCGGGAGTGGCGGTGGTGGTGGTTCTGCTGTTTGGCGCCTGGCTAATGGGCGACATGGCAGGGCTATTCTGGCCGTTCGTAACCTCGTTCGTGTTGGCCTACTTGCTGTCTCCGCTTGTTGGCCTTATGGAGCGCTGGATGTCCCGCACGATTGCTATCGCCCTGATGGTGGTCGTCATACTTGGGGTATTGTCCGGCATCGGCATTGTGGTCGTTCCTTTGGTGACCCATGAACTCCTTGATTTCGGCCGTCAGGTTCCCAGCTATACGGCCATGCTCAAGGATCTCTACGATCGGTTCCTTTTGTGGCTGCAAACGCTAGGGATGACACTTCCCAAGGGCCAGCTGCTCCTGGAACAATTGCCCCAGCTGGGCGAGCTTTTCGCTGAGCAGACCATTGCGGCCCTCAAGGGGTTGAGTTCCGGTCTGGCCACGCTTCTGAATTTTCTGATGATCCCTTTCGTGACCTTTTATATGATTAAGGACTACGAGCGCATCAAACAGACCCTGGCGCGGATACTTCCCCGCCGGCACGCCGCATCCGCCGGCGAGTTATTGTCGAGGGTCGACGAAGTTCTGGGCCAATACCTGCGCGGGCAGATGCTCGTCAGCAGTTTTGTCGCGTTGCTGACCTCCGCCGGCCTTCTTGTATTCGGTATCCGCTACGCCGTCTTGTTGGGTCTTATGGCAGGGCTGTTCAACCTCATTCCCTACATCGGAATGGCCGTTGCGTTCAGCGTGGCGTGCCTCGTTGCGATACTCGACGTGGACCCAGCGGGCAACCTGGTCAAGGTTGTCGGTATATTCGCGGTAGTGCAGGGCATCGAAGGTAATTTCCTGTCCCCTCGCGTGGTTGGGCAACGCGTTGGGCTGCATCCTGTTTGGGTGATGTTTGCGCTGGTTGTCGGCGCCCATTTCTGGGGATTCATCGGAATGCTCATCGCGATACCCGCCGCGGCCGTGGTCAATATCCTGTGGAAGGTCGTTGCCGAACGGTACTATAACTCACTGTATTACAAGTCCGAATGAGATACGCTCAAATGGTTCGGCGCTTCAGGTTTGTCGTGTCGCCGGCGAGAATGCGGTTCGGAGCGCCCGGTCTTCCCCGATAACATTTCACTTGACGGCGATGGCAAGACCCATTAGATTTTCGCTCCGGCGGGAGACGAATTGAGATCGGAGCGTGGCGCAGCCCGGTAGCGCACTATCTTGGGGTGATAGGGGTCGCTGGTTCAAATCCAGTCGCTCCGACCATACAGACAGGGACTTACGGCGTCAATCGTGAGTCCCTGTTTTTCGGGTGGCGGTCATTGCGGCATACTCGGAGTTGGCAGGACAGTGATATCGGAACTGCAGAATTCGGGAGGGTTTGAAACCGTGGGAGGTACGGAACCGACATTCGTGCGGCGGGGCTGGAAGTACTACGTGGGCCTCGGCCTGCGCGGGGTGTGTATGGGGGCGGCGGATGTGGTTCCCGGAGTTTCAGGTGGGACGATCGCCTTCGTTACGGGAATTTACGAGGAGCTGATTTACGCGATCCATTCCATCGATCGCGGCTTCGTCAGACTGCTGCTTGCACTCAGATTCCGGAAGGCGCTGAAAAGGTTTCCATGGCGTTTTCTGAGCCCGGTACTTATTGGCATTCTGCTGGCTGTGGTCGCCCTGGCGCGTGGAATTCAGTGGATGCTCCAGTATAAACCGGAATTGATCTGGGCATTCTTCTTCGGACTGGTTGTAGCGTCCGTCTTTGTCGTGCGGAAACGGGTCGTCGCGTGGCGTGGGCCGACCTGGACCGTGGCATTCGCCGCGGGTTTGCTATTCTATGTCGTTGTCGGCCTCGTGCCGTTGAAGACGCCGGATTCAGCGTGGTTTCTATTCCTCTGCGGCGTTATCGCCATATCCGCGATGATTCTGCCGGGTATTTCCGGATCGTTCATTCTGGTGCTGCTCGGAAAGTACGAGTATCTCCTGGCGGCATTGAACAACCGGGACCTTTTCCCCATTGTTTTGTTTGCGGCGGGTGCCGCCATCGGGATTCTGAGCTTCGCCCGCGTTCTGGTCTGGATTTTCAGGCGGCACCATGATCTGACCGTTGCAACGTTGACAGGGTTCATGGCCGGTTCCTTGCGGAAGATCTGGCCCTGGAAGGAGGATGTTTCGGCGCTTGCCGTCGACGCACCACTGGTGCAATTGAACGTCCTGCCCCGCACAATTGATGGCGAATTGACCGCCTCCGTCGGACTGGCCCTGTTGGGTTTCGCGATCGTGTTGGTCTTGGACCGGCTGTCGGAGTTCCGCCGTTGAACTGTAGGGCAACCCGTATGGTTGCCCTTGTGGTAGCGCGGTCGGCGATTTTACACTGTCGGCTACCCGGTCGTTTCGGAGTTTTTCCTTGCCACCGGACCGTTTTCTTGTATTTTAAATGTCGAATTCGGGGCGTGGCTCAGCCCGGTAGAGCGCCTGCTTCGGGAGCAGGAGGCCCCCGGTTCGAATCCGGGCGCCCCGACCATTATAAAACAAGGGTTTACGTCGATTTGATGTAAACCCTTGTTGCGTGAAGATCTGTCCATATAATTTCAGCTATTTACTGACCCTGGAAATGTGAACATCAGAGAAGATGGACTGGTGGAATGGACGGAACCTGCCCGTCCATACGTCGATCAACGGGAACGCCACCGCCGCCGCGGCGCCCGGTACACAATCAAAGATGGGGTTGTGCCACAAACTGCCAGTTTGTGGCACGGCAAGGAGAACGCGATCTTTCCAAGCACGCCGAAGGACACACACGCGTATACCCGCTCGCAGAAAAACCTTGACAAGACAGATATTTGTCTGTTTTTTATCTATGATTTTTCCTTGTACGCCGTTTCTCTATTGTTGAACGATTCGAGGAGCGCGCCATGGCTTACACGCCGCCCGGACAGACGCGGGAAAAGATCTATGAGTTCGTCAGGGTGCGGATCCTCAATGGAACCCCGCCCAGCACGCGGGAGGTGCAGAAAGCGTTCGGATTCCGGGCGGTTCAGTCGGCTCGCCAGCATCTGGAGGCGCTGGTTCTGGAGGGCAGGCTGGTCAAGGATTCCGGTAAGGCCAGGTCCCACCGGCTGCCGAAGATGGGGAGAGTGCCATCCTCTCATCTGATCCCCGTGTTGGGCCGGGTCCAGGCCGGAGACCTGTCTGCAGCCATACAGAATCCGGAAGACTATCTTCCGGTGCAACAGTCCCGCTACGAAGGCAGCGAACTCTTCGCCCTCACGGTACAGGGAGACAGTATGCTCAGGGCAGGCATCCTGCACGGCGATATCGTAATTGTTCGTCGACAGCAGGCTGCCAGGTCGGGAGACATCGTCGTCGCCATGGTGGGAGAGGAGGCGACGGTCAAACGATACCGCGAGAGAGGCGGGCGTATCGAACTGCGCCCCGAGAATGAAGCCTTCGAATCCATCATCCCCCGCGAAGATGGAGATCCGTTTTCCATCCTGGGAAAGGTCATCGAAGTGCGGAGGCATATCGAATAGCACAAGAAGGAAAACCTTTAGAAGATTACACCACAGTCGGTTACAGAGATCAAATTTTTTTTGCTCGTAATTCGGGATATTTTTCGCAGGCTACAACCAACGTCTTATGATTGATCGGAGGGGTGATGGCTTCCATTAAACGCTATGCTATTCCCCATAGCCGTTTGCCATTTGTTAACGCCGAGGTCGCAAGAGTTCAGTTTCTCGGAGAGGTCCATCTGGTGAGCAGCGTCTGGGGTGGAAGCTCGGGCGGAAGAATCTATTTCTGGAATCCGGACACCGGATCGACGGGAATGCGGGAATTTCCCGATGGGGTGCCGGGCGCATACATGTTGAGAACCGCGGCCGACGGCCGCCTCTATCTGGGCTGCGGGAACGGGGATCTGATTCGGTACGATCCGGTTTCCGATGGCTTTGAAATTCTGGTAACCGGCGAACTGACGTCCATTACTTGGGGCGGCTGTGTGACGGACCGGTATGCGGTCTGGGAGGCATCGCCCGGGCACGTGGGCGTGTACGACTGGCGTGAGTCGCGGCTGGTGAAAGTCTTTCGGCCCATCGACACCGAATACCCGACCGCGCTCTATGGCCATCGTGTGGTGGAAGCCCCCGACGGTCGGGTCCTTCTGGCAATCGACGTGCCGCAGGCGCGGCTGGTTTTGCTGGACGTGGAGTCCATGTCGGCAAGGTCCCACACCCCTGAAAACATCCAGGGCGTGGGTTCCACGGCCGATGCTTTTTTCTGGGACGACAGGACATTTGCGACCTTTGTGCGGGGCGAACTCCATTTTATGGCGTATCCGGGCTTTAGATTGAAACAGAGGATCGCGCGTCCCGAGCATGGGGGTCTGGGTGGAGGCGCCTGTGTTGTGAACGGCCGTCTTTATGCGTACTGCGCTGCTGATGGGGGCCTTTACGCGCTGGATCGCGAGGCGGAAAAATGGGAGGTCGCGGCGGCGGGTTGGTCGGAGGGTGGACCGACAACATTACATCCGTGGGGCGAAACCACGGTGTCCGGCGTCACCGTATCCGGCGAAGCGCTGCGATTCGATACACGGACGGGACATACGGACCGGATGGACCTGGAATCAACAGGGCCGATGAGCGCGCACGCGCTTTGTCCCGTTCCCCAAAGGAATCTGATTTTCGGCGCACCGTTCATCAACCAGCGCTTCTGGATGATCGACATGGAAACGGAAGAAGGAAGGGACTGCGGACGTGCGGCGCCGGGCGGGGGGCAGATCAACCAGATCATCTGGGAGCCGATCACGCAGCGTGTGCTTCAGAGCAGCTATACGACGTCGTCGGTAACCGCCTTCGATCCCGCGGCGCCTTTGGACTGGCCTCGCAACCCGCATGTACTGGCCAGCGCGCAACAGGAAGGACAGATGAGACCCACGGGGCTCGTGCACGACGGGAGGTACGTCTGGATGTCCACCAGTCCGGAGTATGGGCATCTGGGCGGCGCCCTCAGCCGGATCGATCCGCGGACCGGTGATATCCGTATCTGGCGACATCTGGTGCCGGATCAGAAAGTTAATGCCGTGGTGGCCGACACGCAGCGACGTCGGGTCTACTGTTCAACTGAAATCTATGCCGATGCGAACTCCGCGCCGCCCACGCAGACGACCGGACAGCTCGTGGCATTCGATATGGACAGGCTGGAAGTCACCCGTACCCAGGCCATTGAAGAAGGGGAAGGCGCTGCCCGGGTGATGGCCGTCCTGTCGTCGGGTGAGGTGCTTGCGCTCCAGCGGACCCGCTTCTACGCGTGGAATGCCCAAACGGGCGGTCTGCGCGATTTGGGTCCGGCGCCGCGGGGTTGCCGGGAGGTGGCTACGGATGAGGCAACAGGCCGGTTGTGGACGTGCGCCTGTGGAAAGATCGGTCGGATGCAGGTGTTCGATCACGAGGTTGAATTCACGCCGTTGATCGAGGGTGAGGGAGAATACTTACGCATCGTAGACCGCACGCTGTATTATGCCGCCGGATTCGAGGTCTGCCAGGTGGACCTCCGGGATTTCGACGGTTAAGGCTGGAGATACTTGCGGTACGGGGTAGAACGGCCTATATTTGACGTAGCCGAAACCCACAGGATCGTGAGGCGCGTCCGAGCGCCACGACGGCTTTGATCGGGCGCCCTGGGTGCGGCCCTAGACGAGGATTGCGGGAGGGTTCATATATGCCAATTGAGCAGCTATTGCCCGCTGATGCGCACGCGGGAATGGACGGCGACGCAGATGCGGTTTATCTCGATGTGCGGACGGAGTCGGAATTCGCCCATGGGCACCCCGAGGGCGCAATCAATATTCCGGTGGCTTTTCAAAGTCCGGCCGGTGGCATGATGCCCAACCCGGATTTTCAGGCCGTGGTGGAACGCGTGCTGAACAGGGAGACAAGAATCTACTGTGGCTGCCAGTCGGGTATCCGTTCACAATACGCGGCTGAGATGCTGGATAAGGCCGGGTACACGAATGTTGCAAATGTTGTCGGAGGCTTCGGGGGTAAGGTTAATCCCGGAACAGGGATGGTGGAGATTTCCGGATGGCGAGATTCGGGATTGCCGGTATCAACGGAAGTCACGGAACAGAATTCCTACGATGGGCAGAAAGGACGCTGAGCGCGCAAGTGCGTTGCCGGGTCGGCGTACGGATGGGTATATCACCTGCGTGTCGGGGTGTCCGCCGTGCGTCGTCGACCGGGGGGCAATTGGCGTTCCCCGCCGGAGAAGGCGATGCCTACAAAAAAAATATGGGATTCTGAGGGCGTACATGGAGCGGTTCGGATGTTACGGATGACGTAACGCCGGTACTTACCAGGATGCGTGAGGGCGCATCCTTATTTGTTTCCAACCTTAAATTCACGGCGGCTGCATTGTTCCTCATCTGTCGACACCGTAGAAACCGGAGAAATCCGATTCAGGCTCCGTTCGGCGTTGGAGAATTGGGGTGTGGACTCCGGCCGCTGCTGGGAAAGGGCTAGTCGCGTTGGATATCGATTATGACGCGCCTGCGGTTCAGGCGACGGATCTGACCAAGGCCTTCCGGGTGCCCGACAACGAGACGGGCAGAACGAACGGATTCCTGGGCCGCTTCAGGCGCCGTCGCAGGGAGATTCTGGCGGTTGACCGGGTTGGGTTTGAAGTGCAACGCGGGGAGATTTTCGGTATTCTGGGTCCGAACGGCTCGGGAAAGTCGACACTGATTCGTATCCTCTCGACCCTGGTCTATCCCGACAGCGGCGAGGCGCGCGTTTTCGGGCTGCACGTCGAACGGGATGCGATGCGGGTGAAGCGTCTCATAAACCGGGTGTCCGTGGACGCGGCCTTTTTCAAGAAACTCTCGGCGTGGGAGAACCTGAGTTACGCGGCCAGGTTGTACGGAGTTCCGGTGCGCGAGGGGCGCAGGAAGGCCGAGGCGATCCTGGCGGAAATGGGTTTCGGAGACGACCGGGTCGACCAGCCTATGGAGGACCTTTCTCGCGGAATGCAACAGAAGGTGGCAGTGGCCCGAGCGCTTTTTACGTCGCCCGTTCTACTGCTGATGGACGAGCCGACGACGGGATTGGACCCGGTATCAAAGCGCCAGGTGCAGGATTATGTCATGGGGATTCGCGAACGCCATGAAGCGACGGTTTTGTTATCGACCCACGACATGGACGAGGCGGAACGGGTGTGCAACCGGGTTTCGATTATCCACCATGGCAGGCTTATCGCCATGGGCACCGTCGAAGAACTGAAGGTCCGCGCCTGCTGCGTGGGGGGCAGTCTGGAGGATGTGTTTTTCAAGATGACGGGAATGGATCTTGCCCATGCCGATCTGGAGGACGAAACGGAAGGAGACGGAGAATGAACTCGGTGACCGCCGAGATCAAGGCGTCGGTAGCGTTTATAGAGCGGAATTTCAATCTGGCGAGGCGGTATGCAAGCTGGGAACTGATATTCGTTGTCTGGAACGTGGTGCATGCGCTGACCATCGGGTTAATCGGTGTATATATGGGCGGAAACGACCCGGAAAAAGTGCGGGAGGCGGTGCTTTTCCTTATCGTAGGTGCGGTGCTTTGGAATTTTCTTCGCCTGCTTTTCTATGAAGTGGCCGACGCCATCGCATGGGAGCGTTGGGAAGGGACCATCGAATACACATTTATGGCACCTGTCTACAGGCTGACACACCTTGCGGGTCAATGCGTGTACGCGATCATTTACGGCTTTCTCAGATCCGGTGTGGTTCTCGTTTCAGCGGTGTTTTTTTTCGATCTGAGCCTTTCACAGGCGAATCTGACCACGGCGGTTGCCGTCCTGGCCACGGCCAGTATCTCATTCCTGGGGATGGGGCTTATGGCGGCCGTATTTCCGCTTCTTTCACCGGAGAAAGGCGCGCGGGCTACCGATATTTTCGGCACATTCGTGCTCCTGATTTCCGGGGTGTACTACGATGTTTCGGTACTTCCCGATTGGCTGCGGCCGCTATCGACCGTTTCGCCCGGGACCTATGCACTCCGATCCATCCGCACGGCCCTGTTGGACAACGCGAGTGTTGCCGATGTGCAGGGTGACCTCATAATCCTAACGGTTTCAGGCGCAATCATGGTCCCTCTGGGATTGTGGATTTTTCATGTTGCAGAGGTCTACGCCAAACGGACCGGTCGTCTGAAGCGCAGCGGGTGACATCGTCGCCTAAACTAATGAAGGTTAATCGTCTGGCAGTGATTGAACAGAGGAACGCCGGTTTCCTGAACGTGGTCCGTGTTTCGCGTCACGAGTGTCAGACCTGAAATCATGGCGGTCGCTTCCAGCAAACCGTGGAGCACGGGCACAGCCCGCCCGGCTGCTTCGCCCGCTGTCGAAATCTCGCCCTATCGGACGGAAACTTCCCGATCGATGTCCAGAATTCGTCCTGTGAATCGCAGGCTCAGGTGCCCTTCGACCCACTCATGAAATTCTCGCTGTTTCCGACCCGCCCGCAATCGGCCGATCCCCTTATGTAATTGGCTTTCCTCCTCTGTATCAATCTGGACGGTCTGGCCTAACTATAAATGGTCCACCGATTGTTGTCAGGTCGTCAGAACACCGGTCCGAGGGACCCAAGAAGGTGAAAACGGTTCGTTTCACAGCGGGGTGACGCTGCACAGCGGTGAGGGACCTGTATCCAGGAAACTCGCAATACCCATCTCCCCTCTGGCGAGAGGTGAGGGGCATAACGCAAGAGGACGACCCGGCCACGGATCGCTTCTGGACGTTTTTCGCGTTTTGCGTCCTTGCTGAGGATTGGATTGGCGGTCTGTCCGCCAATAGCCAGGGGCTGACACCATTTCAGGTCGTGTAGCGAATACGGAGGGAATGACTGAGCGGAAGATCGCGCAAACCCCGGGGTCGGGAAGCGTCTGCGTTGCTGGCGGCCGCGGCCGTCCAGACACACGAACGTGTTCTGGACCTCGGAATGGCCGGGCTTCCCGTAGGTCTTGACCTGAGTGCCGGCGGGATCCACTTCGTGAGTCCCGATCTGCGCGCCGTGAGACGATGTGAAAACATGATCCGGCGCAGGGCATTGGGCAATGCGTGCGCCTGGCTCGAGACCTCGCCCGCGGACGTCACCGGTCCGTGTTTCGACGTCGGGTTTTACGCTCCCGCCCGGTGGGAGGCCAAGGCGCGTGTGTTCCAACTGATCGACGCAGCGTTTCACAAAACCGCGATTCACGGTCGGTTGCTGCTGGCGGGACGGCTGGATGCCGGTGTGAAGAGCTATCGGAACCGGTTGAAGGCGGTTTTCGGCTGTGTTGAGAAGGTGACGGCAAAATCGGGCTTTCGGATCTATCGGTCCTACAAGCGGCGCCCCGAGTCGGGCGTGGATCCCGTAAACCCGGTGCATTCCTTTGTCGTGAACGACCTTTGCGGATCAGCCAGCGAATTTGAGTCGTGTGCAGGCGTATTTTCCAGCGCCGGTCTGGACCCCGGCACCCGATTTCTCATCGAAACGGCCGACGTCAAGGCGCAGGATCGCGTGCTGGACCTGGGATGCGGATACGGAGCGGTCGGCATCGCCGCCGGGCAACGGGCGCGCGAGGTTCTGCTGCTGGATTCCGACCTACTGGCGGTTCGATGCGCGAGGCGAAACATCGCCCGCAGCCGGCTGACGAACGCCCGGGTCGCCCTCAGCGACGGTTTCGAAGCCGCTTCAGGACGGTCCTTTGATCTCATCCTGTGCAATGCGCCCACCCACCAGGGTACGGCTACGGCCAGGCTGTTTACACACGGTGCAACCCGACAGCTGGAACCGGAGGGAAGATTCGTGGTTGTAGCGATGCGTCCCGGAATGTACCGCAAGCAGATGAAACGGTCGTTCGACGCGGTAGAAGAGCTGGGGTCCCGTCTTGGATATACCATTCTAGGTGCAAGTCGCCCGAAAGCGGGTACCCCTGCGGATTGATGTGTCACGGATCACATGGAATCGCGCCTGGAAATGGGGTTCCTTTCCGGCAAGGGCAGGCGGGAAGGCGGCCGCGGACGGTACCCCGAAAACCCTTGACAACACGCCGACGAAAGCTTATTCTTACGCGCAATCCCAAGTCCATTCAGGTGTATCGTAGCTGCTGGACGATCCCCCAACATTGTACAGGAGGAGCGAACCTTGCAAGCGTTCGATTACGTAGCGCCTCAAACCGTCGACGAAGTCGTCGCAGTGCTTTCGGAAAACGGCTCGGATGCCAGGATGTTGGCGGGCGGTTCCGACATTATTGCACAGTTGAAAGAGGGGCGACGCCGGGTGAAGGTTCTGGTGGACGTCAAGAAGATACCTGAGGCGAACGAACTCTCGTTCGATTCTCAACAGGGGTTGACGATCGGCGCCGGAGTGTCGTGCTGCGACATCTACGAAAACGAGGATGTGGCGTCAAATTACCCGGCTCTCGTGGATTCCACCGCACTCATCGGTTCCATTCAGATACAGGGCCGGGCCACTATCGGCGGAAACCTGTGTAATGCGTCCCCCGCGGCGGATACCATTCCGACGCTGATCGTCCTGGGGGCCACCGCGAAAATCGCCGGTCCCGGCGGTGCGCGAGACGTCGCTGTGGAGGACTTCTGCACGGCACCCGGGCAGTCCGTGTTGCAGGACGGCGAGTTCCTGATTTCCGTCCATTTTCCGCCGCCCGCAGCCAACTCCGGGGCCTATTTCCTCCGGTTTATTCCCCGGAACGAAATGGATATCGCCGTTGTCAACGCCGCGGCGTCGGTGGTGTTGAACGCCGAAAAAAACGCGTTCGAGTCCGCGAGGATCGCCGTGGGCGCAGTGGCGCCCACCCCTCTTTACCTGCCCGAAGCGGGAGCGGTTCTCGCAGGCAACGAGGTGACGGATCAAACGATCGAAGAGGCAGCCGAGATCGCCCGACGAGCCGCCAGACCCATTACGGATATGCGTGGTACCATTGAGCAACGAATTCACCTGTCTGGGGTATTGACCCGCCGCGCGGTCCGCGGTGCGGTGGAACGCGCTAATTAGGACGAGGTGGCTTTAATATCCCGCTCATACGTGAATAAAGTGTCCCGTCCCAGAAATATGTCACCATTCATCCGCCGGTTCATGCCATTCTGCTGCGCTGCTTGCGCTGAGCATGTCGAAGCGCCTTCGCTCGCCGACCTTAGGCGCCTCGCGAGCCGGTCGAAACGACGGCCGAATTTCGGCGAACTATTTCCGGGACAGAACAATAGATAGGAGTCCGCATACAATGGCTGGTAAAGTTCATGTGACGACAACGATCAACGGAGAAGAAACCGAATTCCTGTGTGAACCCCGTGATACGCTGCTGGACGTACTTCGCGACAACCTGGGCCTCACCGGGGCCAAGGAGGGTTGCGGCAACGGCAACTGTGGCGCGTGCAGCGTGATTGTAGATGGCCGCGTGACCAACTCCTGTCTGGCGCTGGGCGTTGAGGCGGAGGGGTGCGACATCACCACCATCGAGGGGGTGGCCACCGCCGAGGGGCTGCATCCCCTACAGCAGAAATTCCTGGAGCATGCGGCGCTCCAGTGCGGGGTATGCACGCCCGGATTCATCGTGGCGGCGAAGGCGCTGCTGGACCGGGAGCCAGATCCCGACGAGCACCGGATTCGCCTGTGGCTGGCGGGGAACCTTTGCCGGTGCACGGGGTACGACAAGATTGTCAGAGCGGTAATGGATACCGCGCGCGCGATGAAGGAGACAGTCTGATGCCGGGCGAGGATTTTCTCGGGATCAAAGAGTATAAGGTGCTGGGCACACGGCCCATCAGGCACGATGGGGTAGACAAGGTCACCGGTCGGGCAATATACGGAGCCGATGTCAACATGTCCGGCCTGATCTACGGGAAAGTGTTGCGCAGTCCTCACGCCCATGCACGCATTGTGTCCATACACACCGGCAACGCCGAAGCAATCCACGGCGTGAAGGCAGTCGCTACCGCCGCCGACATTCCCGTCCCGGAGAACAAGGTCGAAGACCTGGGCGAGGGCGCGGCCAATATGGTGGATCTGCGAGCAAACGTACTGGCAGACGGAAAGGTGGTCTACGACGGCCACGCCGTAGCCGCCGTGGCCGCGACAAGTGCGCATATCGCAGAAGAGGTTTTGGGGCTGATCGAGGTGGAGTACGAGGTCCTTGAGCCGTTGCTGGATGTGCGGGAGGCAATGAAGCCGGATTCGCCGCTTTTGCACGATACGCTGACCACCGAATCTCTGGGCGAAGACACGGGGACGGCGAGCAACATCGCCACGCACTTTCAGCATAAGCTGGGCGACACCGGGCAGGGCTTCGCCCGGGCCGACGTGGTGATAGAGAAGGAGTTCTTCACGGACACGGTGCACCAGGGTTATATCGAACCGCAGAATGCCACGGCGCTGTGGAATCCTGGCGGACGCCTTACGGTCTGGTGCAGTACCCAGGGTTCGTTTACTGTACGCGAGCAATTGGCGGGCCTGCTGCAGATATCGCCTGTGAATATCCGCGTAATCCCTACCGAAATTGGCGGGGGATTCGGCGGAAAGATCAGGGTTTACCTTGAGCCCGTTGCGGCAATTCTGTCCAGAAAGTCGGGCCATCCGGTGAAGATGGTGATGAGCCGCGAGGAAGTGTTGAAGGCCACCGGACCCACTCCCGGATCCTACATACGGGTAAAGATGGGAGCCACAAACGGGGGTAAACTGGTGGCCGCCGAGGCCTACCTGGCCTACGAGTCGGGCGGATTCGCGGGAGCGTGGGCCGAACCCGGAGCAATGTGCATTTTCGCGCCGTACGATATCGAAAACGTGTCCATCGACGGGTACAACGTCGTCGTGAATAAACCGCAGACGATGGCTTACAGAGCCCCGGGCGCCACCAACGCGGCCTTTGCATCCGAGACCATTGTAGACGAGATTTGCGAGAGGCTGGGCGAGGATCCCCTCGAGTTCCGGTTGAAAAACTCGGCGAAGGAAGGCACGCGACGGGCGGACGGGCCTACGTTTCCCCGCATTGGCCACGAGGAAGTATTGAGGGCGGCGATGGCAAGCGACCACTACAATGCGCCCCTCGAGGGTAAAAACAGGGGCCGCGGCGTGGCGTCCGGCTTCTGGTTTAACGTGGGGCTCAAGTCCAGCGCGTGCGCGTCGGTGAATACAGACGGCACCGTAAGCCTGGTCGAAGGATCCACCGATATCGGCGGTACCCGGACCTCGGTGGCGATGCAACTCGCCGAGCCACTGGGTATTCCCGCCGAAGACGTCAATCCTGTTGTGGCGGATACCGACGGTGTGGGGGAAACCGACGTCACCGGCGGCAGCCGGGTCACGTTCGCCACGGGCTGGGCGGCCTACAACGCGGCTCAGGATATCATTGTACAAATGGTCGAACGGGCCGCGAAATACTGGGAAATTTCACCAGACGATGCGGCCTTTGAAGACGGCACGTTCAAATCCAGGTCTGATCCATCGAAGTCGCTGACGTTCAAGGAATTGTCTGGAAAACTTAATGAGACGGGTGGTCCGGTTGTCGGGCGTGCGACCGTCGACCCGCAAGGGGTCGGGGGCGCATTTTCGCTGATGATCGCCGACGTCGAAACCGACCCGGATACGGGAAAGGTGGACATTCTAAGGGTCACAATGGTGCAGGACGCGGGCAAGGCCGTCCATCCCGCATATGTGGAAGGTCAGATGCAGGGGGGCGCGGCTCAAGGGATCGGTTGGGGCTTGAACGAAGAGTATTGGTACAGCAAAGACGGCAAGTTGACCAATGCCAGCCTTCTGGACTATCGGATGCCAACGTGCCTGGACCTGCCCATGATTGAAACCATAATAGTGGAAGTTCCCAATCCCGGGCATCCCTACGGTGTGCGCGGTGTTGGGGAGGCGCCCATTATACCGCCCCCGGCGGCTCTAGCCAATGCCATCTACCGCGCCGCGGGTGTTCGGATGAACGTGTTGCCGATGTCTCCAGGCAACGTACTGAAGGCGCTGTGGAATAAGAACGGTACATAAGGGACACCGTGCGCGTGCTCAAAGAGCGGCGCTGCGCGTTAATTTCCGGAGATCAGATCACAATGGCGACAAAGACTGAAGACTATCTTGGCGTTGAAAGCTACAACGTGGTGGGTACGCGACCGATTCGCCACGATGGCACGGATAAGGTGACGGGCCGCGCGAAGTACGGTGCGGATACCCACACGTCAGGCGTGTTGATCGGAAAGACCCTCCGCAGCCCGCACGCGCACGCCCGCATTCTGTCCATCGATACGCGAGCGGCCGAAGCGCTTGCGGGCGTGAAGGCCGTGATGACGGGCGCAGACCTCGCGCTGCACTACGAAGACAAAATGGCGAACATCGGAGAGGGTTCCGTAAGTCTTCCCCACCTGGTTACAAACGTGTTGGCGTCCGACAAAGTGCTTTACGAGGGGCATGCGGTAGCGGCAGTCGCCGCAACGTCGGCCCATATAGCCGAAGAGGCCCTGGATTTGATCCGCGTGAAGTACGAAGTCCTGGAGCCCGTGCTGGATGTCCGTCCCGCTATGGAAGATGGTGCGCCTCTCCTGCATGAATCCTTGAGAATGAGGTCCCTGGGGCAAACTACGGACAAGCCGGGAAATATCGCCAGCCACTTCCAGCATTCGTTGGGCAACATCGATAGGGGATTCGCTGAAGCGGATGTGGTCGTTGAGCGGGAATTCAGCACCCAGACGGTGCACCAGGGCTATATAGAACCCCATAACGTGACGGCCTATTGGAATCTGGACGGTCAGATCACGATCTGGACGAGCACGCAGGGGCCGTTCGAGGTGCGCGACCAGGTTGCCGACGTGGTGGGCGTGCCCGCCTCCCGCGTCCGGGTGATACCGGCCGAGATCGGCGGCGGATTCGGAGGAAAGTTTCGCGTCTACCAGGAACCGACGGCCGCTCTGATGTCCCGGATGACCGGCAAGCCCGTAAAGATGGTGATGAGCCGCACCGAAGTTCTGAAGGCAACGGGCCCCACTCCGGGTTCCTATATGAAGGTGAAGATGGGCGCGAGAAACGATGGCAGGCTGGTTGCCGCACAGGCGTATCTTGCCTACGAGGCAGGGGCCTATCCAGGTTCACCCGTAGGTGCCGGAGCCGGCTGTATTTTTTCTCCGTACGACATTCCCAACGTGGTCATCGACGGGTACGACGTCGTCGTGAATAAGCCACAGACCTCGGCCTACCGCGCCCCTGGCGCCACCAATGGCGCGTTCGCAGCCGAGACGGTTATCGACGAGATCTGCGAAATTCTCGACACCGACCCGCTCGAGTTTCGTCTGAAGAACTCCGCCAGGGAAGGTAGCCGGCGGGCCGACGGTCCGGTTTTTCCGCGTATCGGACACGATGAATGCGTGAAAGCGGCGATGGCATCAGACCATTACCAATCCAGGCTCGAAGGTCCCAATAGGGGTCGCGGTGTGGCTTCGGGGTTCTGGTTCAACGGGGGCGGGACCTCGACGGTTGTGGTCAGCGTAAGTGCCGACGGCACGGTCAGTCTGATCGAGGGTTCGCCCGATATCGGGGGCACACGTACGTCCATTGCGATGCAGGTTGCCGAGGTGCTGGGCATCCCCGCCGCGCAGGTGAAACCCATGGTGGTGGATACCGATGCCATCGGGCAGACGGACGGTACAGGCGGCAGCCGCGTGACCTTTGCCACGGGGTGGGCGGGTTACGAGGCGGCGGAGGACGCAAAACGCCAGATGGTCGCCAGGGCGGCCAGATTGTGGGAGATTTCAGAGGACGATGTGGTCTTTGAGGGGGGTGTGTTCAAGTCCAGATCGGCTCCCGAGAAGTCCATCACGTTTACCGAACTGGCGGGTAAGTTGGGTGCTACGGGCGGACCTGTGGTTGGGCGGGCGGCAGTGTCGGGAAAGACGGCGGGGCCGGCCTACGCCGTCATGGTCGTGGACGTTGAAGTCGATCCTGAAACCGGCAAGGTTGACATTCTCAGGGTCACCATTGTACAGGATGCGGGTAAAGCCATTCATCCGGCCTACGTGGAAGGACAGATGCAGGGCGGCGTAGCCCAGGGAATCGGATGGGCATTGAACGAAGCATACTACTACAACGAAAAAGGCGACCTGGTCAACGCCAGCCTGCTGGACTACCGGATGCCCACCTGCCTGGATCTGCCGATGATCGAGACGGTGATTGTCGAGGTGCCCAATCCCGGCCACCCTTACGGGGTGCGAGGTGTGGGCGAGGTGCCGATTGTTCCTCCGCCTGCCGCTGTGGCAAACGCGATCTACCACGCAGTTGGGGTGCGTTTGCGTGACCTGCCCATGTCTCCGGGGCGTGTTCTGAAGACACTCTTTAACAAAAATGGTGGGGGCAAAGGGAAGGGGTGAGCCATGCCGGAGGTCTGGATACCGTCGCTGATGCGTGGTCTGACCGACGGTCAGGAACAGGTTCAGGTGCCCGGTCAGACGATTCGGGAGGTCATCGAGAACCTTGAGGCGAGGTTTCCGGGAATTAAGGATCGGATCTGCGACGGAGACCGCGTCAGGCCCGGTCTGGCGGTTGCCATTGACGGTGTTGTAAGCAACGAAGGGATGCGTCAGAAGGTAGCCGGGGAGAGCGAGGTCCACTTTGTCACCGCCATTAGCGGAGGCCTTTAATAATAATTGGTCAAGCCGTTGTCGGCCAGCGGTTTACGTCTATCCGCTGGCTGTTTCTCTTGTCGGGCGCAAATACGTCCGCCTGACCTGCCGGAAAGTATGGCCTTGAATATCGGCATTATCGGCCTGCCAAACGTGGGCAAATCGACCCTGTTCAATGCACTCACCAGGGCCGGCGTTGAAGCATCGAACTATCCTTTTTGTACCGTTGAACCAAATGTCGGTGTTGTGGAAGTACCGGACGAGCGCCTGCAGCGGCTGTATAAACTGTTCGGACCCGAGTCCTGTGTTCCCGCATTCATTCACTTTGTGGATATTGCCGGTCTGGTTCGGGGCGCCAGCCGTGGCGAGGGCCTGGGCAACCTGTTTCTGGCGCGCATTCGGGAGGTCGACGCGCTGGTTCATGTGGTGCGTTGTTACGAAAACGGGAATGTACCGCACGTGGAAGGCCGCGTGGACCCCGTGCGGGATGTCGAAACCGTTGAAACCGAACTGGAATTGGCCGATCTCGAATCGGCGGAGGGAATCGCGCACCGACTTGAAAAAGTTCTGCGTTCAAATCCCCGCGCCCCGGAACGCTTCGCATACGAAGCCTTGAAAAAAGCCGTCGAAGGGCTGGGACGGTCTCTTCCCGTAAGTCAACAGGACCTGCCGGAAGCGCAATTGGAAGCCCTGAGGCCCTTCAATTTTCTCACCGCCAAACCCGTCCTTTATGTGGCGAACGTTGGGGAGACGGACCTGCCAGACGGGGGCGCCCGAACGGCAGGATTGCGGGCGCTGGTCGGCGCCGACAGGGTACTTCCGCTGGCCGCGCAGATCGAGGCGGAGGTCGCCGAGTTGCCACCCGCCGACCGGACGGTCTTTTTCGAGGATATGGGGTTGAGTCAGCCGGGCGTGAACCGGCTGATTCGTGCAGGCTACGACCTGTTGGGGCTGATTACTTTCTATACCACCGCAAATGAAAAACTGCAGGCCTGGGAAGTTCTTGAGGGCACGCGGGCTCCAGCCGCCGCCGGCAGGATTCACTCGGACATGGAGCGAGGATTCATCAAGGCGGAAGTTGCCGCCTACCAGGACGTCCTGGCTGTCGGCAGCATCTCAGGGTTGCGTGAATCGGGCAGGATGCGCGCCGAAGGCAGGCAATACGCCGTTCAGGACGGCGACGTTATTCGATTCCTCTTCAACGTATGATGACGCGTTGCGGGCGGCGTGAAGCATCGCCGGGGCGGTGCCAACCAACGGGCACTCAAAGAAATAAGGGGTAACCCTATGTGTAAATGTACACGCTGGACATTCGGTGTGATTGCTGCCTGCCTGGTGCTGGGCCACGGCCATGCGGACGCGCTCGGGTTGCGCGGACTTGGCGTTAAGGTTGGCGTGGACCTTACGCGTCAGGAATCCGATGAATACCTCGGATACGAGTTCGATTCAGCCCGGCTGACGCTTGGCGGGCACGTCGATTTCGGATCCATTTTCATACCTCGTCTCCATCTCGTTCCGGGTTTGGATCTGGTTATTCAGGACAATATGAAGATATATTCCCTGAACGGAGACGCGCAGTTCATTTTCGGCGAGGGCAAAACCTTCGGTTACGTGGGCGGCGGGATCGGCGTGCACCTGAGACGATTTGACATTATCGAGCCCGGCGGACAGGCAGGCACGATCAACGTGACTGTCCCGGAGGACACGAAGGTTACGCTGAATATTCCACTCGGGTTCCGCAGACGGGTTGGGCCGGGTCTTCTCTGGTTCGGTGAACTCAAGATGATGATCGCCGACGAGGAAGCGGACTCCTCGTTCCGGATCAGCCTGGGACTGGCTTTCGGCGCGGCAGACTGACCCCCAACCTGTGCAGGACGAACACCGGCTTTCTCGGCGGAGTATCTGCAGGCTGCCGGGAGTTGAATTCGAAGCAACGGGCCCAAAAACACCCGCGTAAATGGAAATTGAGGAGCGGCCATGGCGGAAGACAAAATCGAGCGGATCGGGTATCATATCGCTGAAATCATGAAGGTGCTCAACCTGGACATGAAGGATCCCCACCTGAGGGACACGCCGCGGCGCTTCGCCCGGATGTACCTGGAAATTTTTCAGGGCCTCGACGAAGACAACGAACCCGACATCACGATGTTTCCCAATGACGACGGGTTCGACAATATGGTGGCAATGACCGATATCACGTTCTACTCGATGTGCGCACACCATTTATTGCCCTTCTGGGGCAGGGCTCACGTGGGATATATTCCGACGATGCAAATTGTGGGGTTGAGCAAATTGGTGCGGATGGTGGAGTATTACGCCCGACGGCCGCAGATTCAGGAGCGGATGACCCACCAGATCGTAGAATATCTGGAACGTGAACTGGCACCCAAAGGGTCCATTGTGGTGGTTGAGGCCCGGCACCTGTGTATGGAAATGCGAGGCGTGGAAAAACCGGGTGCCTGGACGACCACATCCGCCGTCCGGGGCGCTTTCAAGGATCGCACAACTCGCGAGGAGTTTCTCGAATTGCTGCAGCGGCGAAGGGACGGTTGAGGACGGATCAATCCTGTTTACCGGCCGGCGATGACAGCTCCAGGCACCTGGTCACCCCTTGGCGCGATTGTCGTACATGTCTGCCGTATGCAGGTCGAATGACTGATGCTGCGGGTTCTTTCGGACGCCCCGAAAGGCGGTTTTGCAGCTGTAACAAATCGTGATTTCCGGCAGACTCAGGTACAGTACAAGATCGATAATTGCAGCGGCGCCCAGGCTGCCGTAGAAGTAAATCGGTCGGTCCAATGCCACGAAAACCAGGCCGACCAGGGCAAAAAGAACGGCGATTGCCAGGCCGATTCTTCCATTGAAGTCTCTCTGGACGTAAAAGTCGGACTTTCCACAGCAGGGGCAGACGTCGACCTGGTTACTATGTACGATTTTGTCCGAGAAGGCCATTGGAAAATTCAGGCCGCAGGCCGTACAGGATGTTTCGGTCCGTGAAGCCTGGAACTGGTTCACGGACTGACATTCGGGACAGCGAAAACTGATTTCCATGGGCCTAAACCGGTATGGTTGTCGTATAAAAAATATAGCCGGAAACGCATTCCCCGATCAAAACAAAAATCGTGGCCACGTAAAGTAGACCCGTCGCAGACTGGGTCGAGTGAATCTTGACGGTTTGCCAGACCATGAAACCCACGATGAGCGGACCGATCAGGCCAAAGAGCACGCGTACCCAAAGAAAAAGACCGCCCAGTCCCAAAAATGATCGAAGCGTTTCCCTTATCTGAATGTCGCCGTCCGCCCAGAAGACGTATAGCGTGAGCGCGGTCAGCATCGCTTTAGCCAGTGTGGCGCCAAGCATCAATTGCGTGAGGGCGCGCAGGGGCCGGATGTGTAGCGCAGGTACCACAAGGTACCAGTGGCCCAGGATCATCGCGAAAATTACGCTGCCCAGGAAAAGGGCCGAGATCAGGTAACTGGCGGCGGTAAACACGCCGGCTGCAAAAGGGGAACAGGCCGCACAGGCAAGATACCCGTCCGATAGAAGGCCGGCCGCACCGGTCAGACCCACGGCGCCAAGCAGCGGTTTTTGGGGCTTTATGCGTTCGGCGACGACCGCAAGAAGGTAGACAAAAGCGAGCAGGGCGCTGACCGTCAATAGCCGGCGGGGAAGCAAGAGTTCCGTCGCGCCATCCTCTAAAGGCGTTAGAATAGCGAAAGGCCCTACCCACAGGGCCAGGAGGAGAAATACCAGACACGCGAGGGCGCAGAATCGGAAAAAGCGTTTGCCGGCTTCGAGGGGGACGACCAGCATCGATAACAACCCGCCAACGGCGAGTTGGCTGAAGACGAGGTAAACGAGCGTACGGTACATAAGATCGCGACAGTTCCTGTGGGTGTTTTGGGGTTTGGGACTTGACACGGCAACCGGTGTCAAATATATCGGAAAAGCGTCGTGTAGGAAAACAAAAAAGGGAGGACGGGGAGACCGAGGGGATTGTTGGGCCGTACCCGTACAAGATGACCGCGAATTGGAACCGTATCACCGAATGTGCGCCCTGGCCGCCCAGAGATTCGCCGGGCGCCGCGATTTTCAGGGATCAGGTCTGGCTGCTCGGTGGCTGGCAGATGCTGGGCCCGGAAAGATTCCCGCGCCTCAACGACGTTTGGCGTTCTACCGACGGCCTGACGTGGGAATACATGCTGCCGACAGCGCCGTGGCCCGCCCGAAATCTTGCGGGCTGTGTGGTCCTGCGTGATCGGATATGGTTGATGGGCGGATTCGACGGCGTCCATACGCTCGGCGACATCTGGTGTTCGAGCGACGGCCGAAATTGGGACTGCGTGACGCATCGCGCCCCGTGGGGTTGTCGCGGCGCCTTCGGCAGCCTGGTTTACGATAACCGGATCTGGGTTCTCGGCGGGCTCAACTGGGAGCAAAAGGCGCACTACGGCGACGTCTGGTGCTCGGACGACGGGCATCGGTGGGACCTGGTTGCGAAGCGCTCCCCATGGGCGCCGCGCGCCATGTTTCCCGCCGTCGAACACAGAAACAGGATGTGGATTCTCGGAGGGGGGAACTACCACGATCGTCGGATCAACTACAACGATGTCTGGTGCTCGTCGGACGGCGTAACGTGGCAGCTGGAGACGGTCGATGCCGGATGGGGCCCGCGACGGTTCCACTGTTCCTTTGTCCACGCCGGCAGGATGTGGATCGCCGGCGGGGCCATCGAACCGTCCATCAATATGAACGACGTCTGGTGTTCCGGCGATGGCAGAACATGGGAGCGCTGTCATCGTGCAGCGCCATGGGGGGTGCGCCACGCGTTTCCCTGCCTCGACTTTCGACAGAAGATATGGTTGCTCGGGGGGTACAGTGGGTCCATCGCGGGTAGCGTTGTCTACAACGATGTCTGGACCCTTGAAATACCAGATTACGGCAGTGGGGCCACGGATGACCTCACGGCCCCCTGAGGCTTCCTCACGTGGCGTTGACCCGATCTGAATCCGATTCCGCATCCCGGCGGGCGTTTTCCTGGTGGGGATATGTTGGCATCGGCGTTTTCGAGGCCGGCGTGTGGTTGGTGGCAGCCGACGTCCCCATCTGGAATCCAGTCTGGTACGTACCGGCCTGGTATGGATATCTGCTGGTTCTGGATGGGATGATCCTTCACAGTCAGGGGCACTCGTTTTTGCGCGGCCGTCGCAGAGAGACGGTCGCTTTGCCTTTTCTGGTCCGTCCCGCTCTGGTCGTCAACGGGTTTGCCTGCTACGGGCTGTTGTGGCACACCCAGCGGGGATGGCTGAGCCGGGAAGACGGGAGCGCGTACCGTCCTTCTCGCTGATATCGCTACCGGATTGCGGTCGCCCTGGCGATATTATTCAGTATCCGGATTTTTCGTATGGGCCATAAGAAGACGCTGAAGTCCAGGCGCCCTCTGACGACCGAATTGGCCGGATTGGACGCACAGGATCGACACGGGCTTCGTGCCGCGGGTATTTACACGCCGGAGCGACTCTACCGGGCCGCCAGATCTCTGGAAGCCCCGGCGCTCGTCGCCGCCGGTGTCTATACCTTGCGGCTGGAACGCGCCTTCCGACACGCCGAACTCGCCATTCATAAAGGAATGGGCTGCCAGGCGGCGCCGCTCCTTCATAAGGCCGGCATCGATGGTGTTGCCCGCCTGGCGGATGCAGACGCAGAAGCGCTCTATGCAAGAATAAATGAGATGAAATTCGACGCACGAAAGCCTTCACGGGCGGAAGTACGTGTCTGGATCCAGCCCGCCGATTCCAACGGCGATCCTTGAATATAGCCTGGAATCTGCTGGACAAAGGCTGAAGATAGCGTATATTCTATGGCGTGAAACCAGTATACCGTTTAACACCAAGAAACGAGGTCGTAATCGATGTTATCAGCGGAACTCGAAGCCACGGCTTGCGCGCTTGTACCCGCGGGTAAAGGAATCCTGGCGACGGACGAGAGTATGGGAACCATCACGAAGCGATTTGCGGACATCGGCGTTGAACCCACGGCCGAAGCCCGAAGGGCGTATCGCGATATGTTGTTCACGACCCCGGATCTGGCGGCCTTTATCAGCGGCGTCATTCTATACGAGGAGACACTGAACACGGCCGCGAACGGCGGCGTCCCGTTTCCCCGGCTGCTGGCTGACCGGGGGATGATTCCCGGCATCAAGGCGGATACCGGGCTCGTGCAATTGGCCGGCTTTCCTGGCGAACAGATAACCGAGGGTCTGGACGGGCTCCAGGGTCGGTTGGAAGCGTATCACAAGAAAGGCGCCCGGTTTGCCAAATGGCGGGCCGCCATTACCATCGGCGATGGGATTCCGACACGGGCCTGCATCCATGCCAATGCCCACGCCCTTGCCCGTTACGCCGCCCAGTGCCAGGAGGTGGGGTTGGTGCCCATTGTGGAACCGGAAGTGCTGATGGACGGTGATCATACCATCGAGCGGTGCGAAGAGGTGACGGAGTTGGTGTTGCGCAGCGTGTTTTCGGAATTGGGAGAGCACGGGGTGATCCTGGAAGGCACCCTGCTGAAAGCCAGTATGGTCCTGTCCGGCGCCGATACCCCGGTGCAGGCGGGTGTTCAGGAGGTGGCGGAAGCGACCGTGCGATCCCTGCGACGGTCGGTTCCCGCTTCGGTTCCGGGCGTGGTATTTCTTTCGGGAGGACAGAGCCCGGAGCTTTCTACACAGCACCTGAACGCCATGAATCGGATTGGCGGCTTCCCCTGGGAACTCAGCTATTCGTACGGTAGGGCGTTACAGGATCCGGCCCGGGCCGCATGGAAAGGACAGGCCGCCAACGTGGTGGCGGCGCAGAGAGTTTTTTATCACAGGGCAAGCTGCAACGGCGCCGCACGTTACGGCAGATATGTTCTGGAGATGGAGGGTGTTGCCGCCTGATTTCTTCCGACATTCCCCCCCCGATCCCGTAACAGCGGCAGGCGTGTTGTTTCGGGATTTTTTTGACGACAAGCAAACAGTATGAATCTCCCGTACCGTATCAATCGGGGCGCGTGTCGTATCCGGAGGGTGATCCAGGAACGATGGTCACCGTTGAGATTCAGGAACCTCGCGTATTCTGTCGGGTGGGTGCTGTTGCTGTCCATGTCAGCAATGCTCTCGGTCTATCTGGAATACCGGAACAACTGGATTGCCGGATGGGTGGGGGAAGCGCTTGATAGAAACAACGAAAGGCGCGCCAGGACGGGGGCTATATGGAAGCGGCTGGACGCCCGGGCAGCGGCTAGGGATTCGTTCGGGACGGTGGAAGCGCCGGTGGCCGGCGGCCTGCCCAAGGCCGTGGCGGACGCTCGCTTCGACATGGATCGCGTGCCGGAGACCGGTCTGCCTTCCTTTGTCGCAGTCTGGCGTACGGAACTCTCCGTAAACGCGAGCCGGGAAACGCGAGAATTGATCGGAAGCGCTAGCGCTTTCAATTTGGGCCTTTCTCTTCTGAGGAAGGCAGGTCTGCCCGACGTGCGTTATCGGGCCCGGATACGGAGGCGGGTCGATGCGTTGTACCGACACGCGGGCGAGACCGAATGGCGCGCCGAAGCAGACTCCATGGCCATCGCGGATTCGATTCGAGCGGACGTGCGTGAACGGCTGGCAGGTGATTTCGTCGAACAGTTCCGGTCCGAGGAGCGGCAGCGTTTAATGGAAGAATACAAATCCGGACTTGTGAGCCAGATTCTGATCCAGAGCGGGCTCGGCATTTATCACGGCGAGTTGGTTTATGTCGATCCGGAACGTGCCTCGGTCAGATTCGAGGTGGAGCCCGGGGGAATAGCGGCCCTGTTCGGCGATAAATGAGGACATCCCTGATGCGCCGAACTTCTATTGGAAATTACTGGATCCGGACAGGAATACTTCTGGGGGCCGACGTGTTCCTCCTCACGTGCCTTGGCTTCGTCTGGCTCGTGACAACCCTGCCCCGAATTCCGCCCGACCCCGACGCGTTTCGCAGCCAGGCGGGCGTGAATATCTTCGCGGATACCGGGGAATTGCTCTTTACGTTCAACCGTCGGGTCGAGCAGGTGCGGCTGGACCAGGTGAGTCCCTGGTTTATCAAGGCGGTCATTGCAACCGAAGACGAATCGTTCTACCGTCACCGGGGCATAAGCCTAAAGGGCATCGCAGGTGCGTTCCTGGCAAACCTGACGCATTTCCGAAAAGTCAGAGGGGGAAGCACGATTACCCAGCAGATCGTCAAAAATCTGTTTTTGACCCGTGAGAAGTCCTATCTTAGGAAGGCGAGGGAGGTGCTGCTGGCCGTGCAGCTGGAGGCTATGTTCTCAATGTTGTACGGCAAAACGGCCAAGGACAGATTGCTGGAGATTTATGTCAACGGTAGTTTTTTCGGTACCAATGCCTACGGCGTGGAGGATGCGTCGCAGACGTTTTTCGGAAAGGCAGCCTCGGACCTGAATCTGACGGAAGCGGCCATGTTGGCCGGGCTGCCCAATTCGCCCAGCGCGTTGAATCCGTTCCGTGACGGCGGGCGGCAAGCCGCGGCGCGTACCGCACACGTTCTGCGCCGCATGCACTCGGCAGGTTTCCTGGAAAGCGACGCGCTGAAACTTGCGCTCGCCGCATCGCCGGTTCTGGCGCAGCAGCTCCGCGACCGGAATCGGACGCCGTACTTCGTTGAGATCATCAAGGACGAGGTCGTTCGGCGTTGGGGGCGGTCCGCCCTCAGTTTTGGCGCGTTGAATATCTACACGACGTTGGATTTTCACATGCAGAAGACTGCTGAAAAATCTGTAGCTGAAGGACTTGCAGATATAGATTCGCGGCTTGGATTTGGTGATTACGAGAGTGCTGGCGGAAAGGACAGGCAGGAATACATCCAGGCGGCTCTGGTCAGTGTGGAACCGGCGACGGGATACGTGCGCGCGTTGGTGGGCGGCCGTGATATCTTCATCAGTTACTTCAACCGCGCAACAACCGCGCGGCGCCAGCCGGGTTCGGGTTTCAAGCCGGTCGTGTATTTGGCGGCGCTGGCGGCGGGCGAGATATCGCCCGTGTCATTGTTTGTGGATGAGGCCCGGACCTATACCGTAAACGGGAAGCCGTGGACGCCCGAAAATTTCAGAGACCGATATCTGGGTGTGACGACGGCGGCGTGGGCCCTGGTGAATTCCGCAAATGCGGCAAGTGTGGAGGTTATGGATCGTATCGGCCCGGAACGGGTCGTGGAAATGGCCCGACGTTTGGGTGTCCGGAGTCCGCTTGATGCATTTCCGAGCATCGCGCTTGGTGCAAGCGAAGTCTCACCGTTGGAAATGGCCTCGGTCTATGCCACCATCGCCAACTACGGGGTCCGCGTGGAGCCGACTTTTGTGCGGCGGATTGAAGATTCAGGGGGGCGGGTTGTGTATGCGCACCGGGTGCAACCCGTTCCCGTCATCAGTGCCGCGGATGCCTATGTGATGATTCGATTGCTTCGGAACGTTATCCTGCGTGGTACCGGCCGCGGCGTTCGATCCCTGGGATTCGTCCTGCCCGCGGCGGGAAAGACAGGCACGACAAACGACCATACGGACGCCTGGTTTTCCGGCTTCACTCCGGATCTCGCGACGAGTGTCTGGGTAGGTTTCGACCGGAAGACCGGCAGACAACCCCGGATCACGGGCGGGCGCGACGCATGTCCGGCGCGAAAGCAGGCCGCGCCTCGCGAGATTTCTGGAAGCCGGACGACGTTTACGAGGTGTCGGTGGATGTGACGACGGGTGTGGCCGCGGATTCGTCTGCTGCTTCGGAGTCGGATCCGGCTCCGATCCTGGTGGCGCTCAAAGCGGGCGAACGGACGAACAATCAGCGGACGGTCGCAGAATTCCGCGCGGCCATTCGCGATTCGCCCAATTAAAAAGTCCAATTATAAAGAGTAAACATATCCACTTGCACCCTGACGGGGAGGAATACCATGCTTCGTGCAGCTCAGGATTTCATGAACGAACTGAGTTCGGACCAGCAGAACCGGGTTCTGTACGCGTTCGAACACGAGGAACGTTTTAACTGGAACTACGTACCCGTAAAGCGAAACGGCGTGCCATTCAGGGTGATGACGCAGAAACAGCGGGACGCGGCTCATCGTCTGTTGAAATGCGCGCTCAGCGACGCCGGATATCAAAAAGCGGTGGATATCATGGTTCTGGAGGGCATTCTTGCTGAGGTTGAAGGGCTGGATCCGTCGGACACCTACAGGGACTCCGACGGTTATTTCCTGACGCTTTTCGGAGAACTTTCTTCGGAGCAGGGGATGTGGGGATGGCGAATCGACGGCCACCACTTGTCAATAACGTTTTCGGCGGGCGGCGAAAACACAATGGCGTCCACGCCGGCCTTCTGGGGCGCGAACCCGGCGCGGGTGCCTTCAGGCGACCGGCAGGGCTGGCGCGTCCTGCGCAACGAAGAGGACATGGCGCGAGGGCTTCTGAAAGCACTGCCTGAGGATCTGCAGGCCGTGGTCCGGATCGCGGCGGAAGCGCCGAGCGATATCCTCACCCGAAACAGCAAGGGGGTGCGGATCGGCGATCCCGCGGGTCTGCCCGCATCTGAAATGCCGCCGTCGCAGAAGGAGGCGCTGTTGCGACTCTTGGAGCTATATGCAACGAACCTCCGGGCGGACCTTGCCGAAGCCCATCTCGAACGTATTCGAAGGGCCGGTATGGACCGGCTCCACTTCGCGTGGGCTGGCGGGACCCGGCCGGGGGAGAAGCACTATTACCGGATCCACGGCCCTACCCATCTGGTGGAATACGACAATACCCAGAATGACGCGAACCACATCCACTCCGTACTGCGCGACCTGGAGAACGATTTCGGCCTGGATCCGTTGCAGAAACACTATGCAAGTTGTGAACACGATTCATAGGAGCACGACATGCCCGTCACGCCGCCCGAGGCAACCCGGGTATCGCCGACCGTCTGGGAGATCCCGACTTCGTACAAAAAAGGGATGCTCGTCCCGGCGCGTATCTACGCGACACAAAAACTGATGTCGGAAATGGACCGGGGCGTGATCGAGCAGGTGACCAATGTGGCCACGCTGCCCGGCATCCTGAACTACGCCTTCTGTATGCCCGACGGACACTGGGGATACGGGTTTCCCATCGGCGGGGTGGCCGCAATGGACGCCGAACAGGGCGTGATCTCGCCAGGAGGCATCGGGTTCGATGTCAACTGCGGGATGCGCCTGGTTACCACCAATCTGACGCACGACGAGGTCAGGCCCCATGTGAAAAAGCTCGTGGATCGTCTGTTTGAACGTGTGCCCGCGGGCGTGGGCAGCACGGGTTTTCTGAAGATCTCCCACGACGAGTTCAGAACAGTCGTACAGGAGGGGGCGCGCTGGTGCGTGGACAACCATTACGGCTGGCAGGAGGATCTGGAGCTGACCGAAGAAAGTGGTTGTGTTTCAGGTGCGGATGCGACGAAAATCAGTCGCAAGGCGGTGGAGCGGGGCTTCAACCAGATCGGAACGCTGGGATCGGGAAACCACTATCTTGAAATTCAGGTGGCAAAGCCCGACCATGTGTTCGACAAGGCGGCAGCAGGGGCGTTCGGCATTACCATTCCCGATCAGGTTGTCGTGATGTTCCACTGTGGAAGTCGAGGTTTTGGGCACCAGGTGGCTACCGACTATCTGCAGGTGTTTCTGAAGGTGATGCAGAAAAAGTACGGGATTTCAATTCGGGATCGCGAACTTGCATGCGCGCCCTTTCACTCCCTGGAGGGCCAGGACTATTTCGCAGCGATGAAGTGTGCGATCAACATGTCGTTCGCAAATCGACAGGTCATTCTTCACCGCATTCGGGAGGTGTTCTCAGACGTACTGGGACGCAGTCCGGAGGATATGGAGATGCGCCAGGTCTACGACGTGGCGCACAACACCGCCAAGCTGGAACGCCATGTGGTGGATGGCAGGGAAAGGACGGTACTCGTTCACCGCAAGGGGGCAACCCGGGCATTCGGACCCGGTATGGACGGCGTCCCCGACCGATACAAGCCCTACGGCCAGCCGGTAATTATCGGCGGGAGCATGGAGACCGGGTCTTATCTGCTGGCGGGATCACCAGCCGGAAGCCAGGCGTTTTTCTCCACGGCTCATGGCAGCGGACGGACGATGAGCCGTACGAAGGCTCGCAAACGGTTTCACGGCAAGCGGCTTCAAAAGGAACTGGAGGACCGCGGAATCTACGTGAAATCCGTGTCCTATGCGGGCCTCGCCGAAGAGGCCGGAGGCGCGTACAAGGATATCGACGAAGTGATAGAAGCGACACAGCGGGCGGGTCTAAGCCGACGGGTGGCCCGGTTTTCGCCCATTGGAAACGTGAAGGGGTAACTCCGATGGAAACCGCGCTCATTCGTCTTATTCTGAAGGTCATGCCGGCGCCTGAACCGGCCCCGACGAGGGACGGCCCGTTGGGGGACATGGGTTGATAAAGATCTCGACGATTCTAATAGCAGGTTCGTTGGGCAGTGGCAAAACCACGTTGCTTCGCCACCTGGTGGCGCGCGCAGACCGGCGGATCGCGATTCTGATGAACGAATTTGGAGAGATCGCCATCGACAGCAAGGTTGTGGAGGGTAAACATATTCGAATGACAGAACTGGCCGGAGGTTGTGTCTGTTGTTCGCTGGCGGGGGAGTTCGAGGAAGCAGTTAAGGAGATCGTGAAAACCGTGCGTCCGGAACTGATTGTGGTCGAGACCACCGGCGTTGCGGAGCCGGATGCGGTTATCTTCGACGTGGAGGACAATCTGCCGGGCGTTCGACTGGACAGCGTGGTTGTCGTCGCCGACGCGGATCTGATGGTCCGGTTTCCGGATCTGGGATACGTGACGACCACTCAGTTTGAAGCGGCGGACATTCTGCTGCTGAACAAAGTGGATCTGGTCACACCGTGCCAACTGGAGGCGGTGGAAGCGCAACTGAGTCGGGTGAATCCCGAAGCTACGGTCGTGCGAACCTTGAAATGCCGGGTCGACACGGGGCTTATCTTCGGCTTTGGAGGCAGAGCGCAGCGGTCCGTGCGCGCGGTAAGGGAGCACAGTGTCCGGGAGGAAATCGACAGCTTTGACTTCGTTTCCGACAGGCTATTCGATCGTGAAAAATTCGAACGCCTCGTGGCGAACCTGCCAGACGCTGTCTACCGCGCGAAGGGGTTCTTGCGGTGTGCCAAAGGGGCGTTTCTATTCAATTTCGCGGGCGGCAGGTGGGCGCTGGAACCCTTCGGAGCGGATCGTACAGAGCTCGTCTTTATTGGCCGGGGCGCGGCGGAAGCGCGGGTGCGCGTTCTAACGGAACTCGAAGCGTGTCAGGTGTAGAACTGGTTGTACCTGAAAGGGATGCAACATTGTCCTATCGGTATTTAGAAGATATCGCCATTGCGGATGTGGCTTTTGAAGCCTGGGGTAAAGACCTTGGGGCTCTTTTTACCGCAGCCGCCGAGGCCACGCTCAACGTGATGGTAGCCGACCTGAATACGCTAACGATCAGAGACCGGCGATACGTGAAACTTGAGGCGGAAGAGCTTGACCTGTTGCTGTTCGGCTTTTTACAGGAGGTGATCTATTACAAGGACGCCCAGCGGCTTCTGCTGCGGCCGTTGAACGTGTTCGTCGGAGAACGTGAAGGCACCTTCAAGGTGTCGGCGGACCTGGTTGGCGAGGAATTGGACATGGAACGCCACGAGCTTGTTGTGGACGTGAAGGCCGTCACGCTCCACCGGTTCCTAGTGGAACGCATCGACGGGCAGTGGCGGGCGTTGGTTGTCCTGGATATCTGAAATGAGAATCGGCGGTATCGTGCTGAGCGGCGGACGCAGCCGACGGATGGGATCGTCCAAGGCCTGGTTGCGTTTCGGGGAAGAATTCCTTCTGCAGCGTGTGGTTCGTCTGCTCAGCGGTACGCTGAATCCCATGCTGGTGGTTTCCGCGCCCCGGCAGCGCCTGCCACGCCTTCCCGACAACGTGGAGATTATACAGGATCGGGTTCCGGACAGGGGCCCGTTGCAGGGGCTGGCGGCGGGTCTTGAAGCCATTTCCCGGCAAGCCGATGCCGCGTTCGTCTGTGGATGCGATGCGCCTTTCCTGCGCCCTGGCTTTGTGCGCCGCCTTGCGCATCTGGCGGGTGAAGCCGATATCGTCATGCCGCAAGAAGAAGGCCGCCTGCATCCGCTTGCGGCCGTTTATCGCGTGTCCGTACTCCCTGTGATTCTGGAAATGCTGGATACCGGCGTCCTCAAACTCACTACGTTAACGGAACGATGTTGCTGCCGACACGTGCCCGGGTCGGTTTTACGGGAAGTGGATCCTGAATTGGAATCTCTTCGAAATATCAACACCTCCGAGGAATACGATAGCGCACTGGCGGATGCCGGTGTCCACCACGGGGATTGATCAGCCCGCGAATTCTTGGTATATTGATGTTGAAACGTGGCTGTACCCGGGCAGCGCGATGCTCGTTCGACGCGCAGCCACGTCAACCGGCGCTGTGAGCGTGGTTTCAACTCGACACATTCAAAAATGTAATTTTTAAGGGAGGCGGCTATGCACGAGGATAAGACACTGGTTACGGAGGAGGAAATCCGGGAAGCGCTGAAGGATTTGGAGGGATGGGAATACGACCGGGAAAACAAGGCGCTTCACAGGGTATGGAAGTTCGAGAAATTCGTACCGACGATGGCCTTTGTGCGCACGCTGACACAGGTAATGGACAGCAACAACCATCACTCGGACATCAATCTGGACAGCAGGAGCAAGACCCTCACGGTTACGGTGACGACTCACAGCGAAAACGCCGTCACCCACGCCGACCTCGATTTTGCCAATGCGGTGAATGCGGCGGCATAATCCGCAAGCCACCAAACGACGGCGAATTGCCCCGACTCTACGTGCCCGCGGGAGGTTCGCGGTGTGTCGACAGCCCGCACGGGCGCGATTTATCCCCAACCGATATCGAGAGAGACTCTGGTTTCCCGACATGTGCGGATATTGCCATCCGTGTTCGTGGCCGCCAGGGGCCAGGTTGAAAAACCGTTGTCACATTCCTCCCACTCCGGACTCCCGAAAGATTCCATTCGGTCCGTACGAATGGCGATTGGCCTTGCAAATCTCGGAAAAGTTCGTTATGTTAGTTCATGGATGAAATCATGCGTTTCGATGGTTAATTCAAGGAAAAGGAGAATCTCCGATGGGTAATCCCGCGATTACCGCATATCTCAAACCCCACTGTGGATGGAGCCGCGGCATACGGGCGGTGCTGGACAAGTACGGACTCAGATACGAGGACAAAGACATCATCAATAATCCCGCAAATTACGAAGAAATGGTGCGCAAGAGCGGGCAGCCGCTGCAGCCGACCCTGGATTTCGATGGGCAGATCCTGGCCGATATCAGCGGGGAGGATCTGGAAGCCTATCTGGTCCACAACGGGTACCAGCCGGCGGGTCCCGACCCCAATGTGCCCACGGACAGGGCGTGCACCGACGAGGAACACGAGGCCATGGCCCGGTCGCGGCAGGTGGTATTCTTCAACAAAGGGGTGGGAAACTAGCAGACCAGGTTCATATCGACATGTTGGAAGAGGCGGCCCACACCGGACCGCCTCTTTTGCATGGCCGGCACGGACGATTTCCCGCGGAGTGGAATTCCCTATAGAGTCCCGGACGAGGTGCCGACGATAGCTGCCGGCCGTTAACGTTTGTCCGGTATGCCCCTTATCGAGTTGCACTCCCACCGCAAATGGCAGCATGGTTACTCGCGATGCATCGTCCTGTCGGGGCGTTGAATGCAACGAGCGGAAGGCGACACAATGGGCGGTAGATCGCAGCGCGTCACGTGGAAAGAGGCGGGAGCGGAACGGCTGCTCTTCGAGCAGATTGTACACTGCGGCAGCTGCGCACGGCTGGTTGACTACCGCGCCACGTTCGATTCCGCCGACAATCAACGGGAGAATGTCGATGGCTACTGGGCAAAACCGGTGCCGGGTTTCGGCGATGCGTCCGGCGAACTGCTCGTCATCGGTCTCGCACCGGGCGCCCATGGGGCGAACCGCACCGGCAGGCCGTTTACCGGGGACGATGCCGGACGGGTGCTCTACGGGGCACTATACCGTCACGGGTTCGGCAATCAACCGAAATCCACTCACCCGAACGATGGCCTGAAGCTCGATAACGTCTACATTACAAACGCCGTAAAGTGCGTCTCACCCGCAAATAGGCCGAACGGTAACGAGAAACGCGCCTGCCTGGACTGGCTGCGAATGGAAATGGAGCAGTTAAGGCGGATTCGGGTTGTACTGTCGATGGGGAGAGACGCGTTTGAGGCTTATCTGCGCCTCTTGAGGGCAGAGGGTATCATCGAGAGGGTGGGATGCTACCGGTTCGTGCACGGCAGGACCTATCGTTTCGACCGCGATCCCCGGATTCTGGTTGCCAGTTATCACTTCAGCCGTTACAATATAAATACGGGAACGCTCACGGAGCAGATGGTAGAGAGTCTGTTCAAGACCGTGAATCGTGTGCTGGCGGAACCATGTGGGAGCCTCGGATCCTAGTTCCCTCTTCCGTAAATATGTCACCATTCTTCCGCCGTTTCATCCCGTCTGGATGCGTTGCCTGCGCCGAGCTTGTCGAAACGAGCCTTTCGACCTATCGCAGGTCGCAGGCGCCTTGTGAGCCGGGCGACTCGTCGGTCGGCTTTGGGGAATCTATCACCGGGGCAGACCCCTGGTCCCACTTGCCGGCCACCGGGCAGGAGCGTTGGCGCGGCGCATCGGAATTCTTCAATGCCGCGATGTAAGGAAGATTACGGTATTGATGGTCGTAGTCCAGGCCATATCCTACGACAAATTCGTCCGGGATGGAGAAGCCGACGTAGTCGATTGGCACATCCACCATTCGACGGGCGGGTTTTTCCAGCAGGCTGCAGACTTTCAGGCTTCGAGGACGCCTTGGCTCGAGGATGCGTAGAAGATAGTCCAGAGTGAGGCCTGTATCGACGATATCCTCCACAAGGAGCACGTCGGCGCCGGCGATATCCCGATCGATATCCTTCAGGATCCTGACAACGCCGGAACTCCGCGTCGATTTACCATAGCTGGATACCGACATATATTCGATCTCGACGGGAACGGAAATCTCCCGGGACAGATCGGCAAGGAAGAAGAGGGCGCCTTTGAGAACGCCCGTAAGGATGAGCGGTCGCAGAGTCCCGTCCGCGTGTCGATCCTCCCGTGCTTTCGGGTTATCCGGACAGGCAGCGTGGTCCGAGCGAAAGTCCGACGATATCCGGGCGCCGAGCTGACGAACCGTATCCTGAATTTCATTGGCGGGTATCAGAATCTCCGATATTGGGTCGGGCATAGGGAAACCAGGTGAAGGCGCGATTTTAATGGTGGCCGGCTCGCATCCGGTGGGGCCTGGCCGGCCCCTGCGCGGTTTCAGGCCTCGGTGACTTCGAGTCCTGTCCCAGAAATATGTCACCATTCGGCAATCTGGTTCCGGGACAGAACACTATCGGCCTGATAGCTCGTAAGATAAGGTCCGACCGGCAATGTGGCAACCGGCCGTTATTAACGTGGGGGACGTGTGCTGAAACTGATATCCGACCGTCGTATGTCGATAGCGAGGGAACGGCGGACCCATCCGGCATTCATCAATGCCTACCGCCGACTTGAGACCGAGGCGAAGACCTTCCTCGGCGAAGAAATGCAGCCTCAGGACCGCCCGGCAGGGTACTACCACAACTACTTTTGCCCGGATCACGCCGTGGAGCTTGTGTTCGACGCCGGATCGCCGCACGCCCATCGATGTCCCAGGGACGGACGGGTCTTTTCGGGCGAGCCATACGATTCGGCATGGCGCTGGTTCGTCAACAATCGGCTGTCCACTATGGCATATAGACTGGCGCTCATGTGGCAACTGGATGCGAACGGAGCATATCTGGCCAGATGCAGAGAGATTCTGCTGGCCTACGCGGAACGTTATCCGGGGTATCCGATCGAGCGTGAACTGCCCTATGGCTGGGGCAAGGTGGCAAACCATTCGCTCGACGAGTCGGTGTGGTTGATCCCGATAGCAAGGGCGTACGATCTTGTCCGGGAGGCCCTCACCCCCGGCCAGCGGACGTTGATAGAAACGAACCTGCTCGCTGTGGCGGCGGAGCACATTCGGGACCAGAAGTTCCACCGCATTCACAACATCGAATGCTGGCACAATGCTGCTATCGCGGCGGTTGGAATCTGCCTGAACGAAGGTGAGTTTCAGAAGGTGGCCCTGGAGGACAACTTCGGGTTTTACCACCAGCTGCGGGAGGGGGTTCTTGAAGATGGATTGTGGTGGGAGGGATCATCCAGTTACCACTTTTACACCCTCGCCGCGTTGATTGCTCAGGTCCAGGTTTCGGAGAACAGTGGTGCGGGTCTGCATGACGACGACCGGCTGAGGGCGATGTTCCGGATGCCGGTGTCGCTGGCGTTTCCCGATTTCAGGCTGCCCGCCACCAACGATTGCTGGTATTTCTCTTCGCTGTTGTCCGATGTCTGCCACGGCGTGCCGCCGTCGGAGTCCTTTTACGAGGTGGCGTACGGGTGGTATAAAGAGCCCGTCTTTGCACGGATACTCGAACGCAACTATTCCTGCAGGCCCCGAACGGTCGTGGAGGCGCTTCTGTACGGAGAACATCTGTCCGATTCGGGCGGCAGATTCGTAGCTGAGAGTGCCGTTCTGAAACCGTCGGGAATTGCCATCCTGAGGTCGAAGGAGGCGCTCGATCGGCAAAGCTGCGTGCTGCTGAAGTACGGCCCGCACGGCGGCGGCCACGGACATCCGGACAAACTCTCGATTTCGTTCTACGCGCGAGGGTTTCCGGTGGCTACGGACCTGGGCACGCCGGGTTATGGCGTCGACCTGAACGAGACCTGGTATCGACAGACGCTCAGCCATAACACCGTGATGATAGACGGCAGCTCCCAGCCTCCGGCGGAAGGCCGGCTCGTAAATTTCGATGTACGGCGCGCGGATGGCTTCGAAGTGGTCGACGCCTGCGTTTCATGGGAGAAAGCCCCCTACTCGAAAGTAGCAATGCGGCGGGTGATTTTGTGGACGGACTCGTACTTTTGGGATGTGTTCCACGTTGAGGCGCCACGGGAATGCCAGATGGATTGGGTCTGCAGGTTTCAAGGCGATCGGCGCAGGCACGCCGGACTGTCGGATCGCGGGGTGATTGCGCTTTCCGGCGACGGATATAACCACATCCGGCAACCGGTCGAATTCGTACCCAGGGAAATGGTTTCATTTCAATGGGGCTTGCCGATGGGTGGGGTGGGGGCATTCCTGCTGGAAGGCGCCGGGGCGCAAATAATCGTGGGGGAAGCGCCGCTTCAGCCCGCGACGGAAACCGGCGATGTGCTCATCCGCCGCAGGATTGCCCGTAAGACAACTTTTGTCGCGCTTGTGCATCACTGGGGCACGGACCCCGAGGTCAGCCGCGTGGACGCGGTCGGTTCGGGCGGCCCCGGCGGGGCCGGTGGATTCAGGGTGCAGGCGGGGACCGAACAACATCTCTGGGTCATGTCGGAAGATGCTTCGGATCTCTCGGACGTCGAGGCTGATCGCACGTTTTCTTACCCCATGCCTACACAGGCATGACAGCGCATTTTGCCGGTTGCTTTTTTCTACCTGTTCGTTATTTTTCCCACTTCCGGCTCATGGCGGGCATGAACCGTTTCCGGGCGTCTTGGGTTACCACGTTAAAGAAGAGAGATAATCGACTGTGGAAGAATTAGTTAAAGGAATTAATGGAGAATTCCGGGATGCGCTGAAACGGTCTCGGACGCTGTACGAAAAAGCGTCGCGTATCTTTCCGGGCGGCGTCACCCACGACTCGCGCTACTGTACGCCATTTCCAATTTACGCGAGCCGCGCCGAGGCAGGGCGTAAATGGGACGTGGATGGCCGCGAATATGTGGACCTCTGGATGGGGCACGGGGCACTGATGCTGGGACATTGTTATCCGGATATGGTGGCGGCCGTTACGGAACAGGTGGCGCGTGGCACCCACTATGGTGCGTGTCACGAGCTGGAAGTGGAATGGGGGGAGTGGGTCATGAAGTTGATCCCCACTGCCGAACGGGTTCGATTTACCAGCTCGGGCACCGAGGCGACGATGATGGCGCTCCGACTGGCGCGGACGTTTACCGGAAAGCGAAAGGTGCTCAAGTTTTTCGGCCACTTCCACGGTTGGCACGACAACCTCATTGTAGGCGTGATGCCACCTTTCGACGAACCCGTGCCCGCCGGCGTCCTTCGTGAAGTTGCGGATACCGTTTGCCTGTGCCCGCCGAACCAAATCGATCAGGTTGAGGTTATTCTTGACCGGGACGACGATATTGCCTGTGTCATTCTGGAGCCTACCGGAGCCACTTTCGGCGTGGCACCCCTCCGTCCGGGTTTCCTGGAAGAATTGCGACGCATAACGATTCAGCACGACGTGCTTTTGATTTTTGACGAAGTGGTCACCGGCTTTCGATGCTCGACAGGAGGCGCCCAGGCCCACTACAACGTCAAGCCCGATCTCACCTCGCTGGCGAAGATTTTGGCGGGTGGACTCCCCGGAGGCTGTCTGACCGGTCGGCAGGATATTATGGACCTGCTGGCGTTTCGGGGAGACCGCGAATGGGATACCTGCCGGAAAATGCCCCACCAGGGCACCTTTAACGCCAATCCGGTTTCCGCGGCCGCCGGGATTGCCACGCTGAAGGCTATCGAAGACGGCATACACATCGCACGCGCAAACCGGAACGGCGAAATCCTGCGCAACCGTCTCAACGGCGTGATTTCGAACCACGCCGTTGACTGGGTTGTATATGGAGATTTCTCTGGCGTCAAGTTCCTGCCCGAAAGCGGACCCATGGAACAGAGCCTGGAAGCCATAGCCGTGGGAACCTATGACTACCGCAGGCTGAAGGCGCCCGATCCGACGTTGAGGGATGCGTTCCGTGCCACGATGCAACTGGAAGGCGTCGATCTGAACGGATTGACCGGGTTAACGGCATCCGTGCATACCGAAGAAGATCTGGATCACGTTGTCGACGCATTCGATCGCACCCTGGACCGATTGAAGCGCCAGGGCCTGATTGGGGGTTAGGGCATGGGCTCGAATGCGCATTCGTAAGACGGATCGGGGCTTTCGGGTTCCTGTCTTTAAGGATTCTGAGGGATGCTGCGAAGGCAAATCTGAATCCCGCTAATCCGCTTGTTTACTGGTACCGCAGCAAAGGCAGACATTTCGGCATGCCCAATCGGATCCGCATTCTACCCGACGAAATCGCCAATCGCATCGCCGCAGGTGAAGCCGTGGAGCGGCCGGGCTCCGTGGTGAAGGAACTGGTGGAAAACGCCATCGACGCAGGTGCGGACCGGATTGTGGCTGAAGTGGCCGGCGGCGGCAAAGATACCATACGGGTCAGCGACAACGGCTGCGGGATGTCTCGCGACGACGCTTTGCTGGCCCTGGAACGGCATGCGACGAGCAAGATTTCCAATCTCTCCGATCTGCGCACGCTGCGTACGCTGGGGTTTCGCGGGGAGGCGCTACCGAGTATCGCGGCGGTGTCCAGAATGGCTATCGAGACCCGCCACGTCGAAGAAATCCAGGGCACTCGCGTGCGCGTCGAAAGCGGTCGGGTGCGCGATGTCACGTCCACAGGCCGGGACCGGGGAACAACCATTGCCGTTCACGGCCTGTTTTTCAATGTACCCGCAAGGCGGAAATTCCTGAAGGGTGTCGAGACCGAATTCAGACACGTGGCGGACGCTCTGACCGGCCTGGCGTTGGGCTATCCCACCATTGCCTTTTTGCTTTCTCACAACGGGCGCGAAATCCTGAACCTGGGAAGGTCCGAACGCCAACATCGCCTGGAGGCGATATTTGGCGTTCAACTGGGCCGGGACGCCGTTTTCCTGGACGGTGAACGGCACGGTATCCGGGTTTGGGGGTTTGCAGGACGGCCGGAACTGGCTCGTAAATCGGGCGCACAACAGGCGATGGTCGTCAATGGGCGCTGGGTACGCGACCGGGCGGTGACGCACGCTGTGCATGATGGATTTGGCGGACTGCTCGTGAAGGGCTTCCATCCCACCTTTGCGCTTCTACTGGAGCTGGATCCCTCCCGTCTGGACGTCAATGTGCACCCCACCAAACGTGAAGTGCGTTTTTCGGACGAGGCCTCGGTTTACGATGCGGTTGCCGAAGTCGTTCGCGCGGGGTTGAGGGAGGAGGATCTGGTGCCGGAAGTGGGCAGTGGCTTTGCCGCACCAGCGATCCTTACAAACGGGGCCACTTCCGCTAAGCCGGATCCCGCCGGTGGCGTTGCGGACGCGCCCGTGGAACGCGAGGCCTATCTTTCAGATCCCCTGGGCCTGGAAGACGTGCAAATGGCGCTTGCCCTGACCGTCAACAGAAAGGCCGAGAGCCGCGAAAAGCACGCGGGCGCGGAGGACGATGCGGAACTGAATGACGAGGAAACGGTCGATCAGGTTTCTGTCTGGCAGGTGCACGACAGATATGTCCTTGCGCATATCAAGAACGGCCTGATTTTCGTCGATCAGCACCTGGCCCACCAGCGGATGATCTACGAACAGACACTGGATTGCTTTAAAGCTAACGCCGGCTTGGGCCAGCGACTTCTGTTTCCGGTCACGCTTGACTTTGGCTTGCGGCAGATCCAGACGGTGCGGGAGGCAATGCCGCTGTTGGAAGCGATGGGCTTCGGAGTACGGGATTTTGGCGGTAATACCGTGGTCGTGGATGCCATTCCCGTGGAACTTAAAGTATGGGAAGACGGGCGGCTTCTTCGAGAGATCGTAGGTGATTTGACCGACAAAGAGCGCCGTTCTTCGGTCCCGGTCAGCCGCCAGAACGTCGTTTCTCCGCTGGAGCATCGATTGGCGGCCGCCTATGCCCGGCACACGGCCATCCCAACGGGAGAGAAGCTCTCGCCAAGGGAGATGCGGGCGCTGATCGATCGCCTGTTTGCCACCCGGGAACCGTTCGTCTGCCCGCAGGGCAGGCCAACCGTGGTAAAGATGCCCCTGGATGAAATCGACCGGCAATTCAGCAGATAGGCCGCACCGGGTATTGGCACTCGTGGGCCCGACCGCATCGGGCAAGACTCGGGTCGGCATCGACCTGGCGAGGGCGCTTGGCGGTGAAGTAGTCTCCGCCGACGCGCGGCAGGTCTATCGGTATATGGACATTGGCACGGCCAAACCCACGAAGGATGAGCGTGCCCTGGCGAAACACCACATGATCGACGTTGTGAGCCCCGATGTTTACTATAGCGCCGGGCACTACGCCAATGACGCGTCAAGGGAAATCGAGTCGATTCTGGAACGGAATCGTGTACCTATCCTGGTGGGGGGATCGGGTCTCTATCTCAGGGCGGTTCTCGACGGCTTTTCGCCGCTTCCACGCACACCCAGGGCCGTCCGTGGACGTCTGCTGGCGGAAGCGGCGAAAGACCCCGGCGGGATCTACGCCAGGCTGCGGGACGTTGATCCAGTGACGGCCGAACGGTTGCACGCCAACGATACCCAACGTGTCGTGCGTGCACTGGAGGTATTCGAACTCACCGGGACGCCGCTCTCGGTGCTTCACGAAGAGCCCCCGCAAAAGGCGAAAAACTGGTGCGCGGAGTGGTTCGGGCTGGGGATGGACAGGGCGCTACTGTACCGGAGGATTGGAGAACGAGTGGACCGGATGTTTGCTTCGGGGCTGGTCGATGAAGTCCGGGAGTTGAATCGTCTCGGTTATGGCCGTGAACTCAATTCGCTGAATACGTTCGGATATCGCGAGGTTTTCGATCATCTGGATGGCAAATCGGATCTGGCTGAAACCGCTGCGCAGATCAAGATGGGTACAAGACGTTATGCCAAACGCCAACTCACGTGGTTTCGAAAGGAGCGGCGCGTGAGGTGGGTCGATGCGGGCCCGAACAATACGTCGAATGCCATTCTTAAAATCCTTGACACGTTCTGAGGGAGATGGTAGATTTCGAAACCTACGGGGGCGGGAATAGCTCAGCTGGTAGAGCACAAGCTTCCCAAGCTTGATGTCGCGGGTTCGAGTCCCGTTTCCCGCTCCACTTAAAATCCGCCCAAACCGCGCAACCAGTGGCCATTTAACGTTCCTGTTAGAATGGCCGTTTCTATTGATAGCGGGGATATGAACCCGGACCACCAATGTCCCGAGCATAGGGATCGTTGGGTGCATAAGGCAGCCAACATGGATACACAGGATAGACAGGATGAAAACACGAGACCATATGATCCTGCGCGCCCTGTCCATCCATTGTGATTGAGTCAAATTAATGCAAGAGTGAAATACGGTTGTCAAGAAAGGAGTAATGCGGATGCCTCAATTCGTTCTCGTCTATCTGGGGGGCAACGAGCCGTCCACCCCCGAGGAAGGCCAGCGGCATTTTTCGAAATATATGGAATGGCTGTCTTCACTGGGCGATTCCGCCGTCAGCCCCGCGAATCCGCTCAAAAACACGAGTACGGTCAACTCCGACGGTTCCGTCACCGCCGGGGGCACGACGTCGATGTCGGGCTATACGATCATCGAAGCAGAATCCATGGAGTCGGCGCTGGAGATTGCGAAAGCCTGTCCGTTCCTGGAGATCGGCGGGGCTCTCGAGGTATCGGAACTGGCGCAGATGCCGGGCATGGATTAAACGGATAGAATCTATGGACCGCGTGAATTGGATTCCTGGCGAGGGCACATAGTTTGCCCGATGGAGGAATCGACATCAGTGGTAAACCGACTCTTGTGAAGTTTGACGGGAGGGGACAATAAAGTGGGACGTAAGATCCCGGAATGGGTGACTTATCCGGAGGACGACTGGATCGCGATTACAACCGCTGAAGCCGGGTTGGATGTGGAGAAGTTCGAACGCTTCCTGTCCGGATTGGACATAAAGGGCGCGTCTTTTGGCGGCGAGGACCATAACGGGACCAAATGGGGGACGGTGCTCACGCGCGGAGGGTACCTGGTGCACGCATGGGGAGACCGGCATTACCGGTTCCAGACGGCTTCGATGGGCAAGGCGTTTATGTGGGTGCTGATCGGGTTTTCGGTGGAAGAGGGGATGCTGCACCCTGATGAGCCGATTCACAGGACCTGGACCGGTGAAGCTGAGCTTTCACATCCGCACAAGTTTTTAAACCAGGGACACCACCAAACGCTCACATGGCGCCATCTCATCGGCCCGAAGGCAGGGGGCACGCATCAGGGCGGATTTCCCATGGAACTGGGAAACGAATGGGCCAAGGGACGTGAGGGTCGCCCCGGAGAGGAGTCGGACAAATGGTGGCCTGAGTGGGCGACCTGGACCGGGGACCCGTTCTACGACCTCCATTCCCACGTAAAACCCGGTACTGTTGAACAATACAGCAGTGCGGGGTTCTGGCGGCTGGGCCAGGCCCTGACCTTTGTTTGGGGCCGGGACCTCAAAGAGGTGCTGGATGAGCGGCTGTTCGGAAAGATCGGGATTCCGGCAAAGCGGTGGGACTGGTACACCGGGAGGACAATGAGTGAAAGCAAGTACTTTTATCCGGATATTCCGGATTCGTATACGTATCTCGATCCGCCCTATGAAATCAACGGACACCCGGTGCGAAGCGGTCCGGGCTGGGTGGTGATGAGTCCGTCGGATATCGCCCGTTTCGGGCATTTGCTGGCGACACAGGGGCAGTGGAAGGGTGAGCAATTGGTCGATCCGAAGTGGCTTCGGGGACACAGTGGAGGAAACCGCAGCGGAGTGAGTGGAGAGGGCGCGTATTATACGGCGATGGCTCAGGTCACCACGGACGGCTTCGACCATCCCCATTCAAGCGCGACGACGAGCTTGCTGCCGGAGACGCTGTTTGCCGGGCCAGTTCGGGGATCCGGAACAGGCTGAGGGTGGACCGGTGTGAAAGGGTCATCCGGTTGTAACCGTTAAACTGAAGCCGTTCGCGCAGAAACGGTTAAAGGAATCAGTGATGGCAGAGATTTTACTTTCTGAAATGTTGCCGGTCAGTGAATGCAGCGTCAGTTCGGATGGAGTACACCTCAGGCTGTCCGGATACGGATACGCCCGAACACCGGAGGCATACGCCGTCCCACTTATGATCGAGGCGATCGCGAAGACGGATTCCACGAATCTGCGATTGCATTTTGCCAAGGGTCATATCATCTTCAACTGGGAGGCTGCGCCAGGGCAGATGGCGTGTTACGAACCGGTTTACGGCCATGCGTTTCACGTGAAGGACCAGGGACGGGTTCACGAAGACACGTGGGTGAAGATAACGTGGGTGATCCGGGAGAACCAGATGCAGGTTCTGGTTGACGATGAACCTCGGTATACAAACGCTGGTGAGACCGGGGACGATTTTCACCCGGTCAATTATCGGGGCCTGTTCGGCCCGGTGGGCATCGGCCCGGCGTGGGGATCGACGGTGACCGTCCGGTCGTTAACCGTGCGGGAACTGGAATAGTTCGGACGGGAATCCCGGGGTTACTGGGTGCCTGATTGGCGACGGAGAGACAACAATGGATGAGATACGGATCGGAATTGCCGGGCTGGGTCACCGGGCACTGAACTGGATCCGATTGTTGCAGGAGATCCCGGGCTACCGGATCACCGCGATCTACGACTGGATTGAGCCGCTGCGGGAACGGGCATTAGGGGAGATCCGTTACGGCGGCGATGTGAAGGTTTTTGCGAATTACGAGGATTTCCTGACGTTCGAAGGGATGGAAGCGGTTGGCCTGTGCGTGAGGCAGATGGAGGTGGGGGCAATGGCGGCGCAGGCGCTGGAGGCGGGAAAACACGTGAATTCCGAGGTCCCGGCGGCGTTCACCATGGCGGACTGCTGGCGGATTGTGACCGACGTGGAGCGGACCGGGCTGGTGTACAGCCTGGCGGAGCAGACGCGTTTCTGGGGGGTTGTGGAGGGCTGGAGGCAGTTGGTGGCAGAGGGACGGCTCGGCAAGATTACCTACGCCGAGGGCCAGTATGTGGGGTGGTACGGCACCCACCAGTTTTTCCAGGATTTCAAGACCGGCAGGCAGTATCCGGTCGGGGCGCTGCCCGACCATCCCGAAGCCGAACCGACGGTGCTGCACACTCTGCCAGTGATCATTGGCGGTATCGGGTCGCACGATATGTCTTTGGTGCTGAAGGTCCTGGACGACCGGGTGGTGGAGGTGGTGGGGATGGGCACGAAGCAGCCAAGTTACGCCTGGCCCCAGATCGCCTGCCCCGATATTCAGGTCGCATTAATGAAGACGGAGAAGGACACGTTGATTCGCATGCTGTGCGGGTTTACGCAGCCCAGGCCGCACGGCGACCACCACTGGTGGCAGTTCATCGGCACGAAGGGCAGCATGGAATGGCGGCGGTCGCTCCAGGAGAAGCCCAAGGTGTGGTTCGCCGATGCGCAAATGAACGACTGGGCGGAGGTGGACTGGCAATATCAGCGCACGGATGCGCCTTCAGACGCCCGGGGCAGCGGCCACGGTGATGCCGACTACTACGTTCACGCGCATTTCAGGGATGCCGTGCGTGAGGGCAAGCCGCAGGCGCTGGATGTCTACAGAGCGATGGAGACGATCGCGCCGGCCATCCGGGCGTTCGATTCGATTGAAGAGGGCGGCAAGCTCATGAATGTTCCTGACTTTCGCCCGGGTCCGGACCGTCCGTCTGGCCAGATGCCGTGAGATATTGCATCGACATCTGATGCGGCCAACCAAATTTCCGTTCTTTTTGTAAATCTCCTGAATATCTTGTTGATCCGCAATATGTTGGCGTAGTAGATTTATGCGGAATTAGGCCCCAAGATACTCAAAGGAATCGCTAAGTCCACCTGGATTCAATTCGCTTAAAGGCGTTTATTTGAAGAATCGTGATGCAGTTGAGAATGAAGAATTCGATCACCGTTATTGGATATCTTGACATCGCTCGAATGAGTCAATAGATTCCGGACTAACGCGAAGACAATTCCAGCGTTGTGGATGGAGGTGAACGCATCAGGTGGCGAAGACATTTGTCGATATCGTCGGTTTCTAACTCGAAAAGATCCACACCGGTGTGATCGCCTGGCTCCTTGATTGTGAGAGTTCGCGTCTCCCACTTGATGAACGAACGGCAGTCATTTCAGGGCTCGCCCCCGACCTCCTGCAAGGTGTAGGACTCAGGCGGGGCAAGGCGATACGAGAGTACTCTTTCGGTCGGCGACTTCGTATCGACCTCGTTTTGGAAATGGACAGGATAGATGACGAAAAGACATATCTACTGATCGAATGCAAGACTGATTCGGATGTAAGTCTCGAACAATTGCAGCGGAGCGAAAAGGCATTTTCTGAGCGAGTACCGAACGCGCACTTTGCTGTGATTTCGCTTGCAGTTGGAGCAGCACAGTTCACCATCGGACACAAGAGCAGGGAATTTCTGCGCTGCGGATTTCGCACGATTGATCTACTTTACGCGCTGGAAGTCTTCTCAAATCTTCCGATTGCGGGCAGGTGCAACATATACGATGGGTGGATTGCATCACTAGAAGCGGAACAAACCCGCACTAACGAAATTGACAAGGTTCTTCAGTTGCTAGATCATCCGTGGGACCCGCGCCTGCGCAACGAGGGTTATCGACCCGGATTTTCAGTTTTCTATATGTACTATGGCAAGTTGCGGGAGCATCTTGAGAACGGACACCATCAAAATTGGGCGATATATAGTGGAAGTAATAATCCGGTCATGAACTGGCAGAAGGGGTGGATAGCGTGTAGCCCCAAAACCGATGCAATTGAACTCTACTGGGAATTCAACTGGGACACGTTTTGCCTAAAGGCCGCTATCAAGAATGAAGAAATCGCCGAAAGGTGGGCAGAACTTCGTCCTTCTGTCACAAAATCGTGTTCAACGTGTCCAGTAAAGGGCCAAGTGACCCGAAATCGACGAGGTACGTGGGTGACAGCCTATAAATGGGAGTTCGACTTTTGTAAGCAAACACCTATTGCGATCGCGGAGAAGACGGGCGATATACTCTCGCATTTTCACGAACGCCTCCAGACAATTGTCCAACAATCCGCGTGACCCATTGTTCTAAATATCGTTTGAATTAGCCTGACAAACCCCATGAGAGGTCGAATCAAGATCTGACTTGCCTGTAAGGAGAGGCTGCTTGCATCCCGCGAACTGACAGTTCGCGATACCATTGGATGTTGTGCTCGGTCAGCAGCGTCTCGTAAAACAAACTGTCAGTTTGTGGACAAGAAGAAAAACACATATGAAGGCGCTGCGCAGGAGCAGGCGAGACTTTCGTCCAACTTTTGTTTTAACAATGGCCATTCAAATTTCTCGTTTGAATGGCCATTTTATTGTTTGATCTGCTTTTTTGAACCTTACACTCGGAACCGTTTCATCGGAAGATGTAGCTGATTCGGCAAGAGAAGGAGATTCTAACTATTCGTCCTATAGGGTGACACTACGTGCAGAACACCGCTGGACACAGTAAGAAACCTGGTGAAAGTCACGCTAAGCATATTGTTATCAACAATATAATATTTTATAGGGTAGGAGAGTGTAAAACTGGCCGGTTGACGAGAGTGTAAATTAGTTTGTGTAAGAGGTCATAACCTTCAGGAATGCGTATAGTAACGCAAACGATCATTCCGAGAGGAGAAGATATGGCCAACAAGGAAAAAGACCGTGAGGCGCTGCTGGACGAGTTGGTTGACGACCTGGTCGATGACGGCAAACGCGCCGAAGATCTTCTGGGTGAAAACGGGATCCTCAAGCAGCTGACAAAACGGGTGTTGGAGCGAATGCTCGAGGATGAGATGGCCGATCACCTGGGGTATGAGAAAGGCGATCCAGCAGGTCGAGGCAGCGGCAATTCAAGAAATGGCAAGACGTGCAAAAAGGTCAAGACCGACCAGAATGAAGTGACCCTTGCTGTGCCGCCTGCCTGCTGCAGGCAGGCGGGACCGCAACGGCGATTTTGAGCCGCACATCGTGCCCAAACATCAACGGCGTCTGAAGGGTTTTGACGACAAAGTCATCTCGTTATATGCCCGTGGCATGACCGATCGGGAGATCCAGGGGCATTTGGAAGAGATGTATGGCGTCAACGTCTCACCACAGCTGATCTCCAACATCACCGATGGGGTTATCGACGAGGTCAAAGCCTGGCAGAATCGGCCTTTGGACGAGGTCTATCCCATCGTTTACCTGGATGCGCTCTTCGTCAAAATCCGCGACGAAGGCACCGTGCAGAAGAAGGCCATCTATCTGGCCTTAGGCCTTAATCTGCACGGTGAGAAGGAGCTCATCGGGCTGTGGGTCTCAAAAAGCGAGGGTGCCAAATTTTGGCTGTCGGTGCTTACGCAGTTGCAGAACCGGGGCCTTAAGGACATCTTTATCGTCTGCGTCGATGGCCTGGAAGGCTTCCCTAAGGCCATTGAGACGGTATACCCCAAGACCCAGGTACAACTTTATGCATCGTGCATCTGGTCCGCAACGCGCTACGCTTTGTGACCTGGAAGGACCGGAAAAACGTCGCCGCCGATCTTAAGCCGATTTACCAGGCCTGCCTGCCGAGTACAGCACGGCGCAGGCAGGCCGCCACCGTCGAAGAAGCAGAGATGAACCTGAGCGCCTTCGAAGCGACCTGGGATGAACACTATCCCTCCATTTCAAAATCGTGGCGCAAGCACTGGGAGCATATCATCCCGTTCTTCGCCTATCCCAAAGACATCCGCAAAGTCATCTACACCACCAATGCCATTGAGTCCATGAACCGGTCGTTGCGCAAGATCACTAAAAATCGGGGCGCGTTCCCTTCCGATGAAGCCGCCATCAAGCTCCTGTTTCTGGCCCTTCGCAACATCAGCAAACGCTGGACCAAACCCGTAATCAACTGGAAAGCCGCACTGAATCGCTTCGCCATCATGTTCGACGATCGCGTCCCTTTTCATTGATCCACCAACGCCACTTACACAATATTCTTGACACCCCCCGGTTGACATACGCCGTATTCTTGCCTATATCTGGTATTGTCGAATTCTTGCAATCTAAAGACGGTGCTGACCTGAGACCATAGAAGGACGGCCTGATGCCACGTATTTTCGACAATATCGAACAGCGTCTCTTGCCGGCTTTGGCGGAGACCCTGGCGGTTTCCGACCGCGCGGATTTCTGCGTGGGTTATTTCAACCTGCGCGGGTGGCGGGCGATCGATGAATATGTTGAAAAATGGAAGGGTGGGGAGGGACACTGTTGCCGCCTGCTGGTGGGCATACATCGCTTGCCGCACGAGGAGTTTCGAATCGCCAGGAGTCTGACCGCCCAGGATGGGAAACTCGATAATCAGACCGCCATTCGGCTGAAGAAACGTCTGGCCGAGGAATTCAGAGACCAATTGGCCACGGGTGCGCCGAGCAACGCGGACGAGGCCGGGCTGCGCAGGTTGTCAAGGCAGATCAAGTCCAAAAAGGTCGTTGTCAAACTCTTCCTCAGACATCCGCTCCATGCCAAGCTCTACATGCTTTTCCGGCAGGATCCCATCAATCCAACGGTCGGGTACCTGGGCAGCAGCAATCTTACGCAAGCCGGTCTTTCCGGCCAGGGCGAACTCAACGTGGACGTTCTTGAGCACGATGCATGTGGGAAGCTCGCCCAATGGTTCGAAGATCGCTGGTGCGACCGCTGGTGCGTCGATATCTCTGAGGAACTCGCGGAGATCATCGATGAGAGTTGGGCGGGGGTGCGGTTGATCCCCCCGTACCACATTTATGTGAAGATGGCATACCATCTATCGCAGGAAGCCCGGGTGGGTTTGACGGAATTCCGCATTCCGAAAGATTTCGGCAACAAACTGCTCGATTTCCAGACGGCCGCCGTCAAGATTGCCGCGCATCACCTGAACAAGCGTGGCGGCGTCATAATCGGCGACGTCGTGGGGCTCGGTAAAACGCTGATGGCCACGGCTTTAGCGCGGGTGTTTGAAGACGATTATGGGGTTGAAACGCTGATTATCTGCCCCAAGAACCTGGTGCCGATGTGGGAGGACTATCGTGACGAGTATCGGTTACGTGCGCGCGTGCTTTCGATCAGCCGTGCGCCCCGGGAACTCCCTGACATGCGCCGGTACAGGCTGGTTGTGATTGACGAGAGTCACAATCTGAGAAACCGTGAGGGAAAGCGGTACCGTGCAATTCAGGAATACATCCGGGAAAACGAAAGCAAGTGCATTCTGCTTTCGGCTACGCCATATAACAAGACGTACCAGGATCTCTCAAACCAGATCCGATTGTTTGTGCATGAGAATGAAGACCTGGGCATCCGACCTGAACGCCTGTTGCGAGAGATCGGTGAGACCGAATTCATTCGCCGCCACCAGGCTTCTGTCCGGTCACTTGCGGCATTCGACCATTCGGAATATACCGACGACTGGCGTGAATTGATGCGCCTGTACCTCGTACGTCGAACCCGCAGTTTCATTCAAGAAAACTACGCCACGTTGGATCCAGCTAACGGGCGAAGATATCTGACATTCGAAGACGGAACGCGATCCTATTTCCCGGTCCGCGTTCCCAGGACCGTCGGCTTCGATATCGACAACCAGTACGCGCGGCTCTTTGACGAAAACGTCGTGTCCGCAATCAACGGGTTGGAACTCCCGCGCTACGGTCTGGCAAACTACTTGACCTCCTTGGCCGATCCGCCGCCATCGCCGAACGAAGGCCAAATCCTGCAAGACCTTTCACGGGCAGGCAGGCGCCTGATGGGATTCTGCCGGACGAACCTGCTCAAACGCCTTGAAAGCAGCGGTCATTCGTTCCTGCTGTCGGTCGAGCGGCATGTGCTGAGGAACTTCATCTTTATCCACGCCATCGAAAACGGTCTGGATCTGCCGGTCGGCACAACCGACGCCGGGCTTCTGGACCCTCAATCTTTCGACGCGGATCCGGACGGCGCTGCCGGCGACATTTTTGAAGAAGAAGAGGACGGCAGGGGCGAAGTTCATACACAACACGTTCTGAGAACCGAAGAAGACTTCCGGCGGCACGCCGCACAAGTCTACGATGCCTACCGCGAACGATACAGCAGGCGATTTCGCTGGCTCAGCCCGCGTCATTTCGACGAGACACTTCGGCAAGCCCTGGTGACGGATGCGAGAACGTTACGTGAAATGCTGGAGGGATTCGGTGAATGGATTCCGTCTCAGGATGCCAAGCTTGCCGCTCTGCAGAAGATCCTTGTGGATAAACATCCAGGTGAGAAGGTTCTGGTGTTCACGCAGTTCGCCGACACCGTGCAATACCTGGAACGTCGGTTAATGGGTAGAGGCGTCGAACGGCTGTCGGGCGTTACGGGCGACTCCGCGGATCCCACTCGCTTGGCCTGGCGGTTCAGTCCCAAAAGCAACGACAAAGGCGGGCAGATCGCGCCGGAGGAGGAACTCCGGGTGCTGGTTGCCACGGATGTGTTGAGCGAGGGACAGAACCTTCAGGATTGCGCCATTGTCGTCAATTACGACCTTCCCTGGGCAATCATCCGGCTGATCCAGAGAGCCGGCCGCGTGGACCGAATCGGCCAATCGGCGCCGAACATCCTCTGCTATTCCTTCCTTCCCGCGGAGGGCATCGAACGTCTGATTCGGCTGCGAGCCCGGGTACGGCAGCGCCTCGAAGAGAACGCCGAAGTGGTCGGAACCGACGAAGCCTTTTTTGAGGACGAGGACACTCTTGCGGTGGTCGATCTATATAACGAACAGACCGGAGTCCTCGATGGCGATGACGATTCCGAGGTGGATCTTGCGTCGTATGCCTACCAGATCTGGAGAAACGCCACGACTGCCGATCCGTCGCTGGAGAAGAAGGTGGAGCAGATGCCGGACGTCGTCCATTCCTCCAAAGCCGGCTCACATACACCGGCCCGGCAGGACGGTGTACTCGTATACATGCGCACAACACAGGACAATGATGCCCTCGCGTGGATGGATCGGAAAGGGGGCAGCGTCACCGAAAGCCAGTTCGAAATTCTCCGGGCCGCCGAATGCAAACCGAATACACCGGCGCTTCCCCGGCACGAAACCCATCACGATCTTGTACGAAAAGCCGCTGAGCGCATAGCGAAGGAGGAGAATCAGGTCGGGGGCCAACTGGGACGACCCTCGGGTGCGCACTTCCGCACCTATGAACGGCTTAAGAATCACGCCGAGAGGGTCGAGGGCACACTCTTCGATACAGAACAACTTCGCAGGGCAGTGGGCGAGATATACCGATATCCGCTGCGCCAATCCGCGGTGGATACGCTGAACCGCCAATTGCGCAGTGGAATCTCGGATGACGACTTGGTCGGACTGGTCATCGAAATGCGGGGGGATGGGCGGCTTTGTATCATCCACGGTGAGGATGAACCTGATGAACCGCGAATCATCTGCTCTATGGGATTGATCAGACGCCAGACTTGACGCTTTCACCTTACTTTATTATCATTATCAGTAAGGAGGTATGCCATGATTGTCAAAATAACTTCAAAACGCCAGGTGACCTTTCCTGCGCGGGTGCTGGACGCTCTTGGGGTCGGCCCGGGCGACCAACTCGAAATCGTAGAAGGGCCCGACGGGTTCGCCCTGAGGCCCAGACGCATCGATCACTCCCGTCTCGGTACGTTGCGCGAAAAGATCCGGCGCGGACGTGGGACGTTTGATCTCCAGGACTTCCGGGAGCAATCGTATGACCCTTCGCTTCGGGATTGACACGTCAGTTCTCGTGCGGTTACTCACCAGAGACCCGCAAGAAGACTTCGCGTATTGCGTAAGCAAACTTGGTGCGCTGGTCAACGAGCATGGCCACGAGATCTTCGTTTCAAACCAGGTCGTTGGTGAGACCTACGTTGCGGTACAGCACCACTATGGCGTATCAAAAGCCGATGCACGAACCTCATTACTCGACGCGCTGCGCAGCGGCCTGGTCTCCCCTCTGAACGGGCGCTCGGTTATCGAATCCCTTGAGGCTTCCGGCGGCGCGGGCCTGTTTGACCGGCTTATCGCCGACGACTATTCACGCGCTGACATGCAAGTCCTGACGCTGGATCAAAAGATGGCCGCCATGCCCGACGCCCGTCAATTGTAGAAAAAAGCGTTTCGGTCCAATCCCGCTCTGACCACATCATTGCCCGATTAAAGCCAGCACCAACTCTATAATCCGGACGTTCCGAATGCCAACGAAACTGGACAGAAACAAAGTCAAAAACCATCTGGTTAAAAGGAGGATCCCATGATTGTCAAGATAAGCTCAGAACGTCAGGTCACCCTACCAAAACGGGTGCTAAACATGCTGGGGGTCGGTCCCGGAGACGATCTCGAGATTGAGAAAGCGCCTGACGGCTTCATTTTTCGTCCCAGGTCTATTGATGAATCCCGTCTTGATGCGTTGGACAGGACAGTGACGACAGGCGCGGATGCCCGAATGCTCGAACTGGTGACAGTCAAGACTGGAAACACGACGTCGTGGAAACGGGATGAGATCTATGGCGATGATGGCCGGTAATATTCAGTTTCTGGACACCAACGTGCTCTTGACCGCGACGGACGAATCGCGGCCCCAACACCGTGAAGCAATAAGGCTACTGGCCGAGTCCCGTAGGCGCGGTCTTCGCCTTGCCGGAAGTGGGCAAATTCTAAGGGAATACATGGTTGTCGCATCGCGTCCCCTCGACGCGAACGGACTTGGTCTGAACGTACGCGACGCGGTTGGGAACGTGAATGAGCTTCGGCGTCACCTGCAACTCTTTGACGAAACCCAGGACGTCGCTCGTAGACTGCGACAACTTGCATTGAAACATGGCCTACACGGCAAACGGTTGCATGACGCCAATATCGTTGCCACAATGGCAACCCATGGCATCCGAAAGCTGGTAACGCAGAACCAGACCGACTTCGCACCATTCGATGAAATCGACGCTGTTTCGCTAATCGATCTCGTTCGGGCATAATGCCTCAGGAGACTTCCGAGTGCCTTCAATTTTAGATCGAAACAGAGTCAAATCGCTTCTGCAAAATTTCGACCTGCGCACGCTCTTCATCGAAGAACTGGGCTGGGACCACGGAGGCGCTGATACCTTCATTGTAGTAGGTGAGCGGTCGGTCGCCCTCGAAGCCATCGCGCACAAACGAGGCATGGTTGCCTACCAGTTCGTCGCCGACTCCGAGACGACGTATCCCGACCATTCCACCCGCACGAAAATCGAAAAGGCCGTCGCGAAGGAAGTCCGTGAACACATCATCGTTTACGCCACCCACGACCGAACCGAGCAATCCTGGCAATGGGTAAAACGGGAACTCGGGCAGGCCGACCGCCTGCGGTCGGAATCCTTCCGCAAGGAGGATACAGGGGAGCGACTGATCCAAAAGCTGGAGAATCTCGCCTTTACACTGGACGAAGAAGATGACCTTACCATCGTCGACGTATCCGGCCGTGTTCGCGCGGCCTTCGACGTAGAAAAGGTCACAAGACGGTTCTACGACCGATTCAAGAAGGAACATCAGGATTTCTTGAGGTTTATCGAAGGCATTGAGACGGTTGCTGACCGTGAGTGGTATGCTTCGCTGATGTTGAATCGAATGATGTTCATCTACTTCATTCAAAAACGCGGGTTCCTCGACAACAACACCGAATACCTCCGGGACCGGCTCCAAAGGGTGCGGCAGCAATATGGAAACGGGCGATTCAACAGTTTCTACCGGCTGTTTTTATTGAGGTTGTTCCATGACGGTCTTGGGCAACCGGAGGAGAATCGCCCCCCGGAGTTGGCAGCGTTGCTCGGTAAGGTGCCATTTCTTAACGGCGGCCTGTTTGACGTGCACGATCTGGAGCAGGACAATCCGGATATCCAAATCCCCGATGAAGCGTTCGAGAGAATCTTTGACTTCTTCGACGCCTATACGTGGCACCTGGATGACCGGACGCTGCGCAAGGACAACGAAATCAACCCCGACGTGCTCGGTTACATCTTCGAGAAATACATCAACCAGAAGCAGATGGGTGCCTACTACACCAAAGAGGATATCACCGGATACATCAGCCGCAATACCGTTATCCCGTTCCTTTTCGACAGGGCGAAAAAGGCCTGTTCCATCGCATTCAAGCCCGACGGTGGGGTATGGCGGCTGTTACAGGACGATCCGGATCGGTATTTCTACGAGGCCGTCCGTCACGGGATCACGTACGATATTCACAAGAACGAAGCCCTCGTGGAAGAGCGCGGACTACCAGCGGAGATTGCAGCAGGACTCAACGACGTCTCGAAACGCGGCATCTGGAACGAACCCGCGACAGGCGACTATGCCCTGCCAACGGAAACCTGGCGGGAGCACGTAGCCCGCCGTCGGCACTACGAGGAGGTCTACGTCAAGCTCGCCTCAGGAGAGGTCACCGAAATCAACGACCTGATAACGTACAACCTCGACGTCGAGAAGTTTGCTCAGGACGTCATCGCCGGTACCGAGGGCCCTGAACTGATCCGCGCCTTCTGGAAGGCTATTACCGGAGTGTCGATACTGGATCCTACCTGCGGCTCCGGCGCGTTCCTGTTCTCGGCGCTCAACATCCTGGAGCCCGTCTACATTGCCTGCCTTGAGGTTATGCGGGGGCTACTGGACGATCTGAAGCGCTCTAAGCGTAAACACCGCCCCGAGAAAATGAGCGACTTTCGAAAGATACTGGAACAGGTCGAGTCCCACCCCAGCGAACGCTACTTCATACTGAAGTCCATCATTATCAACAATCTCTACGGCGTTGACATCATGGAAGAAGCCGTCGAGATCTGTAAATTGCGCCTCTTTTTGAAACTCGTTGCGCAACTGGAAAGCTACGAACAGATTGAGCCACTACCTGACATCGATTTCAACATACGCGCCGGCAACACACTGGTTGGCTTTACGTCTCTCGACGATGTGAGACTGGCAGTAACGGGTGATTTGTTCAAGGTCCAATCTCTTCCCGACATCGAAGAACGCACCGAATTAGCAAACCGGGCTTTTCGCATATTCCACACGATGCAGATCGGCTTGAACATGGACGCCGGTGCTTTCGTCAATGCGAAGTTAGAATTGCGAAGACGATTAGATGATCTGCGTCAACAATTGGATCGATATTTGGCAAGCGAGTACGGCGTTCAAGAAAGCGACACGGCTTCCTATGAGCAATGGCGTATCAGTCACCAGCCATTCCATTGGTTTGTCGAATTCTACGGCATCATGCGACAGGGCGGATTTGACGTGCTTGTCGGAAATCCTCCCTACGTAAACCGAAAGTCGGTTGGTTATAGAGTACGGTCTACCACGAGCTTAAGATTCCCCGATATATATGGTTACGTGGTCGTACAATCACACCGCATAACAAGCCGGTGCGGACGCCGTGGGTTAATTGTTCCTCTTTCAACGACATTTAGCTTTGAATTTTCAGGTCTACGTGAACTTTTGGCTAACACCGGGACTCACTGGTTTTCTTCGTTCGATAACATACCGGCCGCACTGTTTTCTGGAGTTAGCCAGAGATGCACAATCTGGCTAACTACCACCGCTCGAAAAATCGGTTCGTTTGCTACCCGGCTATACAGGTGGCGCGCAGCCTATCGTGATTATCTGTTGGACAATATATCCTACAACAAAGTCGATGATGTGATGCCGAACGAAACTTTCGGCATTCCCCGCCTAACGAACCGTTTTGGAGCGAAATTATTAGCAATGCACAATCAGTTTTCTACTTCAGTTTTAACTTCCGGACACGGTCTACGTGGTGAATCCTTCAAGTTGGGATTCTCGCCAACCGCGCGCAATTTCATCTCCACGTATATTGAGCCGCCACCAGTATTGCACCCCGATGGCCGAAGTGTTCATGTTCCGTCGCAATCCGGCTGGGTGACGTTGGGTTCGAAAGAGGAGGCCTTCGCGGCTCTCGCGATCACAGGGGGCGACGCGGGTTTCTGGTATTGGCTAACGAGGGGTGATGGATTCCACGTCACAAATTGGTTACTTGAGGATCTCGTTGCACCGGTCACTTCGATCCCAAAGGATCATTTGCATCGATTGGCAATCATCGGAGAGGTGCTGAACAATTATAGATATTCTGCACTTGTCTTCAAGAAGAACGCCGGCAAATACATCGGCAATTTCAACTACCAACGTCTATCGTCGCTAACGAGAAGGGCCGACTTCGTGTTCCTTTCAGGAATTGGTGCAAGTTGGGTTGATCTTAAAGAGTTGTTCTCATTCGTTTCACTCGTGCGCGGTATAAACCGGGATGCCGGTGAGAAGAATATACCTACTTCGATAAAGGAACGATTCATGCCATCAAGCCTCACTGAGCTGTACGCCGATCGTCGTTTGCGCGAAATTGACGAATGGATATCGTCGACATACTCGATCGATTCTCGAATTGTCGAAAAGATTTCGTCTGCTTGATCAACGAGGCTTATCCGAAATGACTCTACTCGGCAAGACAGACCTATTTCATGCGTTATTCGACGCCTTCCGCCTGCACACGCATGCTGTCTACTTCGCCGGTGGAGATAACCCGTACCGATTCTATTATAAAGGACGATATCTTTCGGTATTCATTGGTAACGTCCACTTTGCTAAACGCACTGATCCAGATGAATACCGAATCCAGTGCCCAGGCCATCTGCCTACGAAATTAATCAACGACAAGCAAACCGGCGACACAGTATTGGTCTTAGGATTTTCCGCAGATGTGAAGGGGTTTAGTGCGTGGGATCCAGATAGATTCCTGGAACGTAACCCGCGAGCCCAACGGTTTTCCATTTATACGCGTTTATCATCGATGCGTACGGCTATGACAAAGGGATTCTCTACGTATATCGATACCGACAGGCAAAACGTGATCAACTTCCGGCCCGACCTCATCGGTTTGTATGTTGAAAACTCATCGGTGCTTCATCAAGCCGACGACGAAGAGCTCCGAGAGTTGTTCGAGGTTCATTGTAAAACCCCGCTCGGACAGCCCCTTTACAGACGAGTTGTGGTAAACCGACAAAGAGTCACTATAACCCGTATTGCATATCCTCGAAGCGCTCAGTTCAGGCAAATGGTGTTGGATGGATATGCTCACACGTGTGCAATGTGCGGGATTCAATTGGATCTTGTGGATGCTGCCCACATTGTTCCTCATGCTCATCCAAAAGGCCTCGATGCACTCAGCAATGGCTTGGCCCTTTGCACTCTACATCATCGATCGTACGACACGGGACTACTTTATGTTGACGGCGACTACTCAATCCATTTGAACTCTGCAAGGGCCAGACATTTGCGAAATATGGGGAGGGCAGATGGACTCCTACGGTACAAGCGGCAACTTAGGGCTCAACTACTTGTTCCCACTGAAGATAATTGGGTTCCCGCCCCAGAAAACCTCATCCTCGGAAACGAATTACGAGGTGTCGGAGTATAGGTATTCGAAAATGGCAATGTTCGCGCACTTCTGAACATCGGGATCAGGCCTCGGCGTTGTAGACATCCCGTACGGGACTTCCACAACCAGAGACCGCTCTCTGCAATTCTCTACAACATCGATTCTTGACCGCAACCCACGCTCTCCTCTCCACCCAATATACAACGTTTAACTCGGTGGGGAGATTGGCTCACGAGATATTTACACGTTGGGCATCGTAATGTTGTCGGTTTCCGAAGCATTAGACAAACTTAAACATGAGCTTCGGAACGAGAAGGACTCGTCCAGATTCGAGAAGCTAGTAGCCGCTTTGATCGGGCGCCTGCTCGACGTGCCAATAGCAGTCGCCAGTTCCGGCTTTCAGCACGGCGCTGATGCCGGACCTGCGGGACAACAGGGAAGGCGGTTTCGCCTGGAATGCAAAAGGTACGGTAATAAGACGCGCTTGAGCGAACGCGAACTACTTGGCGAAGTCGACCAGGCCCTGGCACGCGATGAGGCATTGGAAGGCTGGTTTCTGTGCGCGACGTGTACTGTAAACGAGAAGATCGTTCAATCGTTTGATCAGCATGGTGGCAAGAATGGCGTTCCCGTTTTGATCATCGATTGGACTGACTTTGGCATGACGCCGCTTGCTGCACTGTGCGCGTTTTCTCCTGAGGTGGTTGGCGAGTTCCTTTCCGCCTCCGCTGCTGACGCTGCTCGTGACCTGCAGTCTGCATCTGATGACGCCATTGAACGATTGAAAAGCAACCTCCAATCCTGGTGTCTTGGATTCGCATCGTTGCGACAAAAATCCCACGAAATACTAGACGAAATCTGGAACTGCCCGAGACGGTCCGTTGCGGTGTTCGGACAGAACGTCGCGGGAGGAGCCACAACAAAGAAGGTCAGGCGCGAGAATGTACACGACTCGCTGAACCACTGGTGGCATGGACCCGCACGGCATGACGCCCCTGCGGTCGTGATGGGTCTCGAAGGCGTTGGCAAGACCTGGGCGACGTTGGACTGGCTGTTAGAAACTAAGATCAAGCAATCTGTCATATTGACAATTCCATCGTCGGCAGTTGTAGGCAATCTGCGGTTATCCGATACCGATCTAAGGCGTTTGCTGGCTGAGCGTCTCTATGCGTTAACACACGAACGCGGCCCTAATCATTGGCACCGTCGCCTCGACCGTCTCCTTAAACGTCCAGAGCATGAAGGTCCTGCATTTACCATTTTGTTCGATGGCTTGAATCAACAGCCATCAGTTTTATGGTTGAATTTGCTGAAAGTTCTGCAATCCGAGCCTTTTGCTGGCAGAATACGTGTTATTGTCAGCACGCGACGGCACCATTTCGAAAATAGGCTGTCTAAGCTGAAGGGCCTCATTTGTCCGGCCGTACCAATTAAAATAAACAGCTACGATGCGGAATCTGGTGGTGAACTCGACCAGATGCTCGCATTCGAGGAACTTGCACGTGACGACCTGCATCGGGATGTGCTTGAAATGGCACGCACGCCCCGCCTTTTTGAACTGGTTGTGCGATTCAGACAACGGTTGGGCGAGGCTGGACAAATAACGTTGCACCGACTGCTGTGGGAATATGGCCGTGACAGACTTGGCGTACGGTCTGAAAGGTCGTTTAGTGAAGACGAGTGGCTATCTTGGTCGAAAAGCGTTGCACAGCGCTATCGAGACGGCATTCGACACTATTCGATGAATTCGCTTGGAGAGTCAGTCGACCGACCCGATCTTTCTGCACTCGAAGTGTATGCACGCCTGAGTGATATCATCGATGGACGGTTTGCAATGCGGACGCCCGCGGGCGACCTCAAACTTACGCCGCCGGTGGTTGCACATGCGCTTGGCGTTACCCTTCTGCAACATCTTGATCAGCAATCCTCAATTGACTTCGAAGCCCTCGACGTTGAATTGGCACGATGGCTTGATCCGATCGCGGGATTCGATCATACTGCGGAGATTCTTCGTGCGGGAGTGTCAATCCTGATTGAACAGGGCCGCGGGACAACGCCAGCAACCGGAGTTCTACTAACGGCGTGGTTACAAGCACAGTAATGTTACCGACGCGCATCGGCAGGAAGTCGTTGACCTTGCGCCGAATCTCACGGGAGCCCTGCTTGATGCTGTTGAATACTCGGACACCGATGTTCACGAGTCGGCCCGTCATTGGGCCGTGAAAGCACTGCGTGTAATTCCGAGGACCGACGATGCTGCCCTTAAAGTAATTGTTGAGCGTACACGACGCTGGATGGGAACCGTTTACCGCGACATTGATACCCGACGAAATCGGAGCGATGAGCAAAGAAAATGGAGGGCAGATGCACTCGCGAAACTGATCGGCACCGACTCCGCTGGTCCAATTTCAGTTGACGGCGTCCCACTTAACCTCGTCGATCGTTACCCAGGTCTCGTTAAATCGACAGTGCCTTCGATACTTGAAGGCTTTTCACTGTGCAAAGGGATGCCGACACTTGAGGCAGCGGCCACTGCCCTTGCCGCCGGAGATCATAGTGGATGCTGGGATGCGTTGAAATGGCTCTGTCTGTTTAACGAAGCCGATCCCGAAGAAACTGCTAAGGAGTTGCGTGGTTTATCAGACAGAGTGCGGCGACGCGATCCTGAAAATGGGATCCATCCGCATTTACCGAAACGAGTCGCTGCGCTGCTGCTTTGGCTGACCGGCTACGAGCAGGACGACAGAGTAGCAGCACGTCTGATCCAGACATCGGTCGCGCCTTCGACTACAAGCGAGATTATTTGTCAAATCCACGCCGAAGCATGTTTCCGCTGGAACGAAGACACGCTCATGTCGTTCTTCAGGATAGTGGATTGGCGGTCCAATCAAGGGTCAAGAGAATAGGGGAGCTGTGGCTCGATCCCACCTTTGTGCCATCTGACGACTTCGTATCGGAACTTCGTGGCTTGGCGGGGACCATTGACGTTGAGAAATTGGACCGATCCCGAGGGAGGACCAAAGATGACCTTAACTTTGACCAACTTTTGCCCGCGCTTGCTCGATTTGCACCGGATCTGCTTGCGGCTCTGGTCCGACGCAAACTGCAAATCCTTGAAGCATGCCCAATAGATATCCGATACTGGAGCGCGTTTCCGACGAAGGCTCATTTTCTTCTTTCGGGTGACGCTGAAGCTACCGCGGCAAATGCGCTTCGCCGTAAGGGACGCGATGTTGACGAAGTTAATGAATTTCACGCCGCAAGTCGGCTTTTGTTGATGGAGATTCGTAATCTGCCTGGCCAGAAGCAGATTGAAACTTTGATTCAAGCCGACCTAAAGGACATCCTATTGGACTTTTCTCACGTTTTAAAGCCGTTGACGGCCGACGACGTATCCGCGCTTGTCAAACGGTACGACCCAGCCCCACAAAAGCAGCAGCGCGATCTGCTCAAACTCCTGGCGGTCCGACCCGCCGCACTCGACGATTATGCGTGGTCGTGGATTCAAATGTTTGCAATGCATCACGATGATGATTATGCGAAGCTCGCTTTCATTATACTGAATCAGGCGGACTCGTATAGATTCGGTTGCCAACTCCTGAAGGACGGTTGGTCGTGGAATCCCAACCGACACATCTACGTCAATCACTATGGAACTGATTCTCTGATCAACGTTTCCTCGTCCGTTTCTTTCGAAGAGTTGGCACCCAGATTAGCGCCGTGGCGATTGCTTGAGGCTGCGCGACGACGCAAAGCCGATACCCATGGTGTCCGGACTGCGGCAGCCATCTTTGATGCGGCATTAACCGGCGTTGAAGTACGGGATCTTGATCCAGGATCGGATTTGTCTATCGACGTTACTCGAGTCGACTTCCTGCCATTTTCGTATTCAGTGAAACTCCGACGGAGCGACAACGAAGTCGAGGCTATGCAACTCGCGTTGGATCAAGAAGCGTACGTACAGGCGCATCGACGTGCAATCGAAACTGCCGCTACTCGAATAGAAGAAGCGCGACGGAACGGAGTTACACTCTTTCAAGCAATACTTGATTATATGGATTTCGAGCCCGTTATCGAACTTGCATCGGATTATGTCGACCGCTGGCTTGATGGTTACTCCGAACCAACAGCGGATTCGAAAACCGCGTGCATCGGGCTGAGGGAGCATTTCTGACGCGCTGCGAGGCCCTTCTGATACACGATCCCGCTCGAGGCGTACGGTTGTGGGGCGTCCTGAGTGAAACCCTGAGAACGAGTTACATAGGCGCTGCCGGTGTCGATGACCTTGTCCATATGGTCTTCCGAGTCCCGGATTCACCTGAGGTGAATAAACTAAGAGATGAGGTTGCAGAACTAATGTACGACCGCACCGACGACCTTGCGTTATTCAATATCGCGATTGCCGCAACTGATAATGGCAAGACAAAATGGCTCAACGAGGTCATCCAGAAAGACCGGTCGTCACCGTATGCTTGGAGGCAGGCGCGTGCAACGGTCTTGGATGGTTTCCGCGCGGAAAATCCACTGCCTATTGTCGAGGCTTGGCCTGACGGCGAACTAAAGACCACCAATGCGGGGCTCGAACGTAGGTCAGCTCGTTCAAGGTGGATCGAGGCTTGTGCTCGCCATTGGTGGAAAGTCTACCTCGACGCTACGGATCCGGCTGCTGCGTACGCTGCGTGGGTTTTGTTTCTACGCTCAGCAGATCGGCGAATTTGGACGTGGATTCGACAAGAAATCGATGCCGTTTCGGAAAAAGGCGGTTTCTTTAAATTGAAGATGGCCAATATCCGCCCTAACAGAGATGACCTGAAACGCGCCTGCAAGGAACGTGAGAAAGAGTTCGATCAGAATTTCCTGTATCGCAAGATCACTGAAGGCATAGGCCCTTGGACGTGATATTTGAATTCAACCATTCGGGTGATCTTGTGGCAAGAGAATTGCTTCTTTCTCTTCAAACGCCAATCCATTCAGAACGCGCCCACCCACAATTTGAGAAGCGACAATGAAATCGAGGCAAGACATTCTCAGGTTTCTTGCCCACAGCAAACCTGAGTTAGAGCGTCGATTCGGCGTCCGGCGGATCGGACTAAATGGGCCCTATGCTTCCGGGATGCAACAGGCAGATAGTGACGTCGACCTCGTGGCAGAGCTGAAAGAACCGAGGTTCGACGATCTGGCCGGGCTTCACATTTACATAGAGCAAGCCCTTGGATGTAAGGTGGATATCCGCCGACTGAGTAAGAACCTCCGAACTCCGTTCATTCAACGCATCGAACAGGAAGCACTGTACGTATGAAATGCAGCATCGACGGATGCCCCGGAGAATACGAAACGAGAGACATTACGCACACCGTACGGCGCGATGGCCAGGTGATCGTAATCGACCATGTTCCGGCTGAGGTTTGTTCTTTCTGCGGCGATGTGCTGCTGAATCTCGACACGGTTCGAAGGATTGAACGCCTGCTGGAGGAGGACCGCCAGCCGGCAACAATAGTGCCGCTCTATGAGTTCGCGTGAAAAGTGGGCATTTTATGTGATCCCCATTGCCCGAGGCGAGAATCGTCAAGCCGACATCGCGCTCGAATAGAATGAATCCCTTAAATGGCTCCGGAACTGATCAATTGAAAATCACACGTTTCGATAAAGGCGCGCCGGATATGCCGGCGGTGTTTAGGCGATGCGCCGGCGCCGGGGGAGAGACGCCGGTCGCGCTTTTGGGGGATCCAGGGATACTTGAGGGACGGTTGATCGGTTTCTTCTGTTCAATACGTTGTCCTGGCGACGTGATCCTGAAGACGTTCGATCTCGCGCGGGCGCTGCGGGATACCGGCGTGACGGTTGTGGGGGGATTACAGTCCCCGATGGAAAGGGAATTTCTGGATCTTCTATTTCGGGGTTCAGCGCGTGTCGTTGTCTGTCCGGCCCGAGGGCTTGGCAGGATGCGGATTCAGAAGCACTGGAAAGAACCGCTTGAGGACGGTCGCCTGTTGATTCTGTCCTTTTTCGACGACCGTATTCGCCGCCCGACGGCAGCCACATCCGTGGAGCGTAACGAACGTGTCGCCGCGCTTGTGGACCGTATTCTGATCGCCCACGCCGAAGTCGGTGGAAAAACCGAGGCACTGTGCAGAGAGGCGCTTTCGGACGGAAAGCCGGTTTTCGCGCTGGCTTCCGATGACAATGCGCACCTCATCGACTTTGGCGCGCGGCCGGTGCCCGCCGATAATCCAGTGGACTTGATGGGGTAACTGTCAGGACCTGAAATGGTTACTGGTGCGATGGCGAAGGGCACTGAAGAACGAACGGTAGCGAACCGTGGGCGCTTCGACAAGCTCAGCGTCCACAGTTTGGCTTGCCAAGGGAATATTTCGACAAGTTTGCTTCGACAGACGCAGCACACGCAATGCAAGCAGCGCAGGCACCGAACACTACGCCTCGAGGCGGGATGAATCGGCCTGCCTGTGCGTGCTGTCTCACGCACGCAGACAGGCGGAAGAGTGGTGATATATTTCCGGTCCAGGACCACCAGGGCACATGGGGGTTTTCCACGCCCAGCAAAGCGCCTCGCCTCTAACGCGTCCGGTCCAGGTGAAGGGGGCTTTTCCGCGCTTATCCGTTTAGCATCACGACTCGGTGAAACCTGCGATCTCTGTAGGCCACCTGAAGCCGCTTTCACCACTGAGGCGATTCGCGGAAAAGCAGCCCCGCGGCGTCTGAGCGGCGCCCTTCTTTTTCGCCCTTTTTCTTGGGCGATGCAAGAAAAAGGGCAAGGGAATAGGGGACGTTAAAGGGTGGGGGAGATTCCATCTCACGGGTCCCGAAACGCTGGCGCTTCGACAAGCTCAGCGTCCACATTTTGAATGGAAGTGGAAATTCATAGATTGAAATGGCCGCTTTTAAAGCTGACCGCTGCACGCTGATGGCTGACCGCTGTTTTTTTGACAAGCTCCCCGAAAAAATGCCGATAGGGAGCACCGGTCGGGTTCCCTGCGCGACGGATATGGAAACGCTGGAAAGGATACAAATGAAAAAGATCATCCTCGATACGGATATTGGAGACGACGTCGACGACGCGCTCGCGTTGACTTTCGCGCTGCTTTGCGGGGAGATCGAGTTGCTGGGTGTGACTACGGTGTTCCGCGATACGGCGCGGCGCGCCGAGTTGGCGTGTTGCGTCTTGGACGCGCTTGGTAAGAGCGACGTTCCTGTATTTGCGGGTCTCGGGAAGCCGCTGTTTGATCCCGCATCGAAGGGCCGGGCAGCCATAGAATCGCACCGACCGCGGCAGATGGAGGCGATTCAGCGATACCCGGGACCGACCAGGCCTACCGCCGGTCGCGCCGTCGATTTCATCATCGATACGGTAATGAGCGGCGCTGGCGATGTCACGCTTGTGCCGATAGGCCCGTTGACGAATATCGCCGCCGCGTTCACGCTTGAGCCTGGTCTCGCACAGAAGACCAGGATTTGTCTTATGGGCGGATGTGTTGGGCAAATGAGGGCCGAGTGGAACATCCGGTGCGATCCCGAAGCGGCGCACGTGGTTTTCGGCGCCGGGGCTCCGATCACCATGGTGGGCCTCGACGTAACCGAAAAATGCCGCATGAACGCCGCGCAGGTACAGGCGATCGGATCGGTGGACCGGCCCATCAACCGGCTGTGCTTCGAACTCATCCAACTGTGGAGCAAGGACTCCGGAAGAACGCATCCCGTACTCCACGATCCGCTTGCCGTAGCGATGGCTTTTGACCCCACATTCTGCGATACCCGACCCGGCGCCATCCACGTTGAAACACGTTCCGACCGGCTCAACGGCGCAACGGTTCCGATCCGGTCCGATGGATGCGAGGCCAACGCAGAGGTGTGCGTGGACGTGGATTCGGAGCGCTTTCTGGGCTATTTCGTCAACACGCTCACAACGTAAACGCCATGCAAAAACGATCGCGTTGCCTCTGACAGTCGACAGAATGGCCAATCAGACCCATTTGAACATCATCAGGGAAAGCGTTCAGGCCTGGAATCGATGGCGGGCGGAGAATCGCGGCCTCGCGCCCGATCTGTCGGGCGCCGATTTCAGTTACGAAGACCTCAGTGGCGTGGACTTCAGCGGAATGGACCTGAGTTACGACAATCTCAGTTCGGCCACGCTCACCGGTGCGAATTTCAACCATACGTGCTGGACCATACGGACCTGAGCGATGCCATCTCCGGAATGCCACCTTCCTCCAGGCCAATTTGAACTGTGTGAATCTCTACGGGGCGGTACTTGCCGGCGCGGATTTCACCGATTGCGATCTGAGTGAAGGCTCCCTCAAGGAAACGGACCTGGAAAACGCCGTTTTTCGCAACACGAACCTCTGCAGTACCACGTTCACCGGAGCGGAGGGACTGACGGTCCGGCAGCTTGTTCACGCACAGACCCTGCATCGCGTTATCGACCTGGATCCGTCAATATTGAACGAGGTTGCCAGCGCCAGTCCCCGACTAATGTCCGCGCCGGAAGTTTGAGGGGAAGGATCGGTCCTGTACAAGCGTTATATGAGTCTCAGAATGCCGGCGAATGCCCGGGGTTGTTGACGGGATCCACCGCGAAACGCGTACCCATCGCCACATTTTTCTTGACCTTTTCCCGATTTGTTATAACTTCAAAGTGATGGTATAAGGTTTTTCTGCACTTTATTCTCTAACAGGTACATATAAATTCATATGAAGAAATCAGGTCAAGTAGAGGGGCTCCCTCAGGTCGACGAAGCGGTCGTGGGGCTTGGTGTGGAGAACGTGGCCGACGGAGGTATCGGGCAGGCCGTTGGAATCCAGCCGGGAGATATCATAGAATCCATCAATGGGGAACCGGTACGGGATCCGATCGACTATCGTTTCCACGTCGCCGAAGAGACGGTGAAGGTCGTTTTACGGCGGGGAGACGACGTCATTGTCGTGGACATCGAAAAAGAAACGGACGACGACCTTGGCGTGACATTGGCGGACATGCCCATCATCAAGTGCAACAACAAATGCGTATTCTGTTTTCTCCACCAGATGCCCAGGAAGATGCGAAAAACCCTCTACTACCAGGACGACGATTATCGTCTCTCATTTCTCCATGGTGCGTACGTCACACTCACGAACCTTTCGGAAGCGGAATTTCTGAGGATTGTTGAACAGCGCCTTAGCCCCATGTACATTTCCGTCCATGCAACCGATCCGGAACTCCGGGCCACGTTATTGGGAAGGGCGGAGCCGGTGGACGTGATGGAACGCATTGGTTTTCTGGCGAGCCACAACATTCAAATGCATGCGCAAGTCGTTCTATGTCCGGGACTTAACGACCGGCACCACCTCAAACGCACGGTGTTCGATCTGGCACAGTGGTACCCAGCCGTGGAATCGGTGGGCATCGTGCCCCTGGGGTTGACCCGATTCCGCCAGAATCTGCCCCGCCTGGACCCGGTTACGCCGGAGGTTGCCGTCGAGTGCCTGGACCTGGCTGCGGCATGGCAGCGTCGCCTTCACAGGCGGTTTGGCGTCAACTTCGTCTATCTTGGTGACGAATTCTATCTCATGGCAGGCCGAAAAATCCCCGATGCCCCTCACTACGATGGCTTTCCCCTTGTGGAGAACGGTGTAGGAATGGTGCGCCGGTTCGTCGATCGTTTCGAGGCCGGTGTCTCGGCACTGGAATCGGAGAATTGCGGGCGGTTCTCGATGACGCTCGTCACGAGCGTGTTGGGTGCGGAGTTTATCCGGCCAATGGCGGAGCGTTTGAACCGAATCCCCTGGTTGACAGTGCATGTAGTAGAGGTAAGGAACCGTTTCCTGGGGGAGGGTATCACGGTCTCGGGACTGCTTACCGGAAAGGATATGATGGACGCGCTGAAGCGGCAGTGGCGGGAGACCGATATGGTCATCCTGCCACCCAACTGCGTGAGCCATCACGGCCTTTTTCTGGACGATCTGACCCCGGCGGATCTGGAAAATGCCTTGAATTGCCAGGTCTGCGTTGGTACATACGATCTTGTGGATACGGCGATGCGCGTCGCCCGCGGCGATGCCCGGGCGGGCGTTGACGACGATCAGATGAGCATGCCGCATCCGTATATTCTGCCGCATCAGGTGGCCTGACGCGGTATACACGGGAGCCCATTTCTTGCCGAGGCGACGAGTCGTAGCTATAGTCGGGCGACCCAACGTGGGGAAGTCCACGCTTTTCAATCGGTTCCTGGGGCATCGCCGGGCCGTTGTAGACGATGTGCCGGGCGTGACCCGGGATCGGAACTATGCGGAGGTTGCCTGGAACCGGCGAGTTTTTACGCTGGTGGACACGGGCGGCTATATGCGCAATCCGGGGGCGGGTATTGCGCAATCCGTCGTGGATCAGGTGGAGGTGGCCGTGACCGAAGCGGATTTGATCCTTCTGGTCATGGATGCCAAGACCGGGCCGACCGACGATGATGCGGCCATTGCCCGTCTGGTACGCATGAACGGTACAGCGTGCCTTCCGGTTGTCAACAAAGTGGATTCGGAGCGCGACGTGCCGGACGTGGCCGGCTTCTACGGTCTGGCCCTTGGCGATCCCGTTCCCGTTTCGGCGCTGAGCGGGCGGATGGCGGGAGATCTTCTGGATGAGGTTATCGCACATATACCGGAAACCGATCCGGACCCTGAAGAAGAGGCCGGCATGCCGCGCATTGCGGTGGTAGGCAGGCCCAATGTCGGAAAGTCCACTTTCTTCAATCGGTTGGCGGGTGAGGACCGGATGGTGGTCAGCCCGATTCCCGGCACTACGCGCGATGCGATCGATCTGCCGATGAAGCGAAACGACCGCGGTTTCCTGCTGATCGATACCGCGGGACTTCGCAGGCGCACGAGAGTGAGAGAGCAGGTCGAATATTACAGCACCGTCCGCACCAGGTCAAGTCTGGAGCGATGCGACGTCGCCATTGTGATTGCCGACGCCAATGAAGGGATCACACTTCAGGATGTCAAGATTCTCGGCAACGCGGCCGAGTTGGGCAAGGGCGCGCTGCTGGCAATGAACAAATGGGATCTGATCGAGAAAGACGACAAGACGGCAATTGTCCAAACGCGGGATATTACCGGTCGATTTCCCTCTCTAAGGGATTTTCCCATCCTTTTTTCCTCGGCGCTATTCGGTCAACGGGCATGGAAAGTGTTGGACACGGCGCTGGAGGTTTATGACAAACGACGCCTGCGCATTGCCACCTCCCCCTTGAACCGCCTTCTCGAGGAAATCAATGCCGCCCACCCGCCGCCCACCAAGCGGGGGAGGGCGTCAAAGATGTACTATTGCGTTCAACCCTTGGCCGAGCCGCCCACGGTGATTTTTTTTACGACCAGACCGCTCGACGTGCCGGAACATTACCGGCGTTATCTTGAACGCCGCATACGGGAGCGCTTCGATCTGAAAGGAACACCTGTACGCATCGTATTCAAGAAAAAGCGATGAATTCGAATGAACAAGATCTACTTTTCCATCCGTGAAGTTGCTGAAAAAACCGGCATTGAACCCCAGGTATTGCGCTATTGGGAAAAGGAATTTTCCATGCTCCGGCCCCGGCGAGGCCGGTCCGGCAGCCGCCTTTACAGGGAGCGGGATCTCAGAATCGTACTGGCCATCAAGCGGCTGAGGCAGGACGAAAAGTACACGCTTCAGGGTGCCCGGGACCGGCTTAGGGAAGAACCCTCCCTATGGAGAGACCTGTCCATCGAAAAGGAGACGGTCGTGCCGAATCAACAGCCTGGACCGGATTCGGTTGTCACGGAGATGCGTGAGATGCTCAGGGAACTCAAGATCCTGGTCGACGGAGGTGGATAAGCGGGTGTCAGGCTGGAAATTAACGCTTGCGCTATAGCGTGAAATACCATATATTTAGTCTTCTAAACAGCGAGAGTGGGCGGGTGCCCGCTCTTTTGAATATCTGGACCTCCATTCGTGTTCCCGGTTTATGAACGATCCGGCGCTGCAGGAATCCATCGAAAAGTTGATCACGTGCTATCTGGAGTTCCAGGGCGCGGACCTTGTCGACCTGCAATTCACCGGTAGTCCCAGGCGCAGAACGTTGCGCGTCGACGTGGAATCTACCAACGGTATTACCGTGGATGACTGCGCGCGCCTCAGCCGCGGGATCGCGGATGTCCTGGATACCCACGACCCAATAAGCGGCCGCTACATCCTTGAGGTTTCCTCGCCCGGGCTGGACAGGCTCCTCAAGTCCGATCGCGACTACGAACGGGCCGTCGGTCAGACCGTTAAGGTTGTACTTGAAGGCGGGCGGGTACTGATTGGCCAGTTGACGCGATACGACAGGTCGGAGCTTATGTTGGCGGTCGGTGGCGAACCCAGGGGTGTTCCCGCCGCCGAAGTCAGAAAAGCCAACCTCCATTTCGAATTTTGAGGAGATGTCCTTTTGAACTACGAAGTCCTGGAGGCGCTGGGCCAGATTGCTCAGGAAAAGAACGTCGACAAGGCGATGGTCATTGAAACCCTGGAAATCGGGCTGCTCTCCGCAACCAAAAGGCGGTTCGGCACGTCGGACAACGTCGAGGTAAACATCGATGTCAGTTCCGGCAATATCGAGGTTTTCGCCGCCAAATCCGTCGTCAAAGACGACGAGGTTGAGGATCCTGCGATGCAGATCGGACTCACGGCTGCGCGCGAGATCGAACCGGGCGTCAAGGTCAATGGGGAAATCAGGGAGTTGCTCCGGTTTGCCGATTTCGGTCGGAATGCCATTCAGTCCACCAAGCAGATCCTGATCCAGCGGGTTCGGGAAGCCGAACGCGAAAAAATCTATGAGGATTACCAGAACCGAATTGGCGAAATCATCAGCGGCACCGTCCAGCAGATAAGCCACGGCGAAATTCTGATTAACCTGGGGCGTACGGAGGCAGTTATACCCCTCAAGGAGCAGATTCGGAAAGAGCGCTACCGCCAGGGAGATCCCATCCGCGCCCATCTGGTAAACGTGCTTCGCACATCCAAGGGGCCTCAGGTGGTCCTGTCCCGGACCCACCCGCAGTTTCTGGTCAAGCTTTTCCAGTTCGAAGTCCCTGAAATCTATGAGGGCATTATCGAAATCAGGGCGGTTGCCCGTGAACCGGGCGAAAGGGCGAAAATCGCGGTCTATTCGAACGATGCCCGAATCGATCCGGTTGGCGCCTGCGTGGGGATGAAGGGTTCCCGGGTCCAGGCGGTTGTGCGGGAGTTGAGCAACGAGCGAATCGACATCGTCCCATGGAGCGACGACGACGCCATTTTCCTGTCCCGTGCGCTCAGTCCTGCTACGGTCAAGCGCGTGGTGGTGGATCGAAACAAGACAACGATGACGGCAATCGTCGACGACGACCAGTTGTCGCTTGCCATTGGCAAATCCGGGCAGAACGCCCGCCTGGCCGCGCAACTGACCGGCTGGAAGGTCGAAATTATCACCGAGACCCGGTTCCAGGAATTGCAGGTTGAGAAAGCGGCAACGTTTGTTCCACTTACCGAAGTCGCCGGGGTGGGTAAAGTGATGCTCGAACGTCTTGATGCCGCGGGAATATTGTCCGCCAATGATCTTGTGGAAGTCCCGCTTGTCCGGTTGATGGACGTGCCCGGAATAGGGGAATCCACCGGTGAAAAGATCCAGAGTGCCGCGGAAAAGGTCGTATCCGTTAAGGTTCAGGCCTACCGCGAGGAACTGGAAACGCAACGCGCCGAAGAAGCGGCTCGTATCGCCGAGGAAGAAGCCGTTGCGGCTGCTGTCGCCGAGGAAGAAGCCGTTGCGGCTGCTGTCGCCGAGGAAGAAGCCGTTGCGGCTGCTGTCGCCGAGGAAGAAGCCGTTGCGGCTGCTGTCGCCGAGGAAGAAGCCGTTGCGGCTGCTGTCGCCGAGGAAGAAGCCGTTGCGGCTGCTGTCGCCGAGGAAGAAGCCGTTGCGGCTGCTGTCACCGAGGAAGAAGCCGTTGCGGCTGCTGTCACCGAGGAAGAAGCCGTTGCGGCTGCTGTCACCGAGGAAGAAGCCGTTGCGGCTGCTGTCGCCGAGGAAGAAGCCGTTGCGGCTGCTGTCGCCGAGGAAGAAGCCGTTGCGGCTGCTGTCGCCGAGGAAGAAGCCGGCAGTGAGCCGGAGGTGGAAGAGGAAGTTGATCTCTCAGAAGAAAACGCGGCGGTCGAGGCTACGGCATCGGATGACAATCAGGTCGGCGGCCCATCGGAACATGACGGGAGGTAAATCGGAAAATGATCAGAAAGGCGCCCGCAATGACGGTTGAGCCGGCATCCGATGACGCCGATGACAAAAAACGCCGCATCTACGAGGTGGCGCGAGAGTTCAATCTTTCAAGCGTTGCAATGGTTGAAGTTGTCAGAGGGCTGGGGTTCGATGCCAAGAACCACATGGCTGTGTGTACGAAGGAGATGTTCAAGAGCATTCAGAGAAAATTCGAGGAGGAGCGGAACGCCTCCCGCCAGGAAATCAAGCGTAAGGCCGAGCAGAAAAAGCAACGTCAGGAAACCGAGAAGGAAGCCCGTAAGGCACCGGTCAATGCCAGAGCGCGAGGCGCCAGAAAGCCCGCATCCAAGACAACGGACGCCCCCGGGCCCGTCGAGCCCGTCCGGGCGGCTGTCGAAATTCGCGAAATTCGTGACGACCAGGCAACGCGGCGGCGAAGACGAGACACATCCCGAAGAGAACAGACGGTCGAGGTTATAGAAAAGGGGGGTCCTGGACGCCAAGCCGGAACGCCGAAACCGCCGGATAAGCCCGCCCCCGATCGTGTTGAAGGCAAGCGACGCCGACGCAGGCGCGGCAAACCCGGCGCCGACCAGGTGGAAATCGAAGCCAGCGTACGTCGTACAATGGCGCAGTTGGAGTCCGGCACGCCCCGGTCACGTCGACGTCGTCGCAGCGACGACACAGATACCGACGAGGAGGTAGAGGTAGACCGTGCCATCAAGGTGAACGAGTTTACCACCGTGGGCGAATTGTCGGCACTGATGGATATACCGCTCACCGATGTCATCAAACAGTGTCTCACCCTGGGCCTCATGGTCACCATCAACCAGCGGCTGGATATGGACACCATTACCCTGGTCGCAGACGAGTTCGGAGTTGGCGTTGAAGAACTCGAGGAATTCGCGGAAGACGTGCTCGAGCAGGAAGAAGAAGACGTGGAAGAAGATCTCAAGCCGCGTCCGCCAGTGGTGACCATTATGGGCCACGTAGACCACGGAAAGACATCGCTTCTGGATTATGTCCGCAATACCAACGTGGTCGCGGGCGAGGCCGGGGGAATTACCCAGCACATCGGCGCCTATCACGTGAAACTGGACGACGGCCGGATGGTCACTTTCCTCGATACGCCCGGTCACGAAGCATTTACTGCAATGCGCGCGCGAGGCGCCCAGGTTACAGACGTCGTTGTCCTTGTCGTGGCGGCCGACGACAGTGTGATGCCGCAGACCGTGGAAGCCATCGACCATGCCCGCGCCGCAGGCGTACCCATCGTGCTCGCCATCAACAAGATAGACCTCCCCGGCGCGGATGTGGATCGCATCAAGCGGCAACTGACGGAACACAACGTCATTCTCGAAAATTACGGTGGCAAGGTTCAATCATGTGAAATCTCCGCAAAGACCGGTGAGAATATCAACGATTTGCTGGAGTTGCTGGCCCTGGAAACGGATCTGCTTGAGCTCAAGGCCAACCCCGATAAACGAGCCAAGGGCGCCATTGTGGAGGCGCGCCTCGACCGCGGCCGCGGCAACGTGGCGACCGTGCTTGTGCAGGACGGGACGCTCAAAGTTGGCGATACCTTTGTCACGGGGCTCCACAGCGGAAGGGCGAGGGCTCTTTTGGATGAGCGTGGCCAACCGGTCCCCGAAGCGGGACCCTCGGTGCCGGTTCAGGTGCTCGGCCTGTCCGGACTGCCTCAGGCCGGGGATTCCTTTTACTCCGTCGAAAACGAACGCACCGCCCGGGAAATCAGCCAGAAAAGGCAACAGCTGCGCCGCGAGCAGGAGGCCCATCGGATACGCAGGGTGAGCCTGGTTGACATTCACAATCAAATCAAGGCCGGACAGGTTCAGGAGTTGCGCCTGATTCTCAAGGGCGACGTCGACGGTTCCGTAGAAGCGCTTCACGACTCCCTGATGCAGATGCCCAGCGACGAAGTCCGGATCAACGTGATCCACCGCGGGGTAGGCGCGGTGTCGGAATCCGATGTCCTGCTCGCTTCCGCTTCGGATGCGATCATCATTGGCTTCAACGTACGGCCGGACGTCCGTGCACGTGAGGTGGTCGCTCAGGAGCGTGTCGATGTCCGCTCCTACCGGGTGATATACGAAGCGGTTGAAGACATCAGGGCGGCACTTTCCGGGTTGCTCACCCCGAATATCGATGAACAGATCGTTGGATCGGCCCAGATCCGGGAGACGTTCCAGGTGCCGCGGGTCGGAATCATCGCCGGTTGTTACATCGACAACGGCAAAATGACACGCAGCGCCATGGTGCGCGTGCTGAGAGACAATGTTGTGGTCTACGAGGGCCGGATTGGATCCCTGCGAAGGTTCAAGGACGACGTGAGGGAGGTTCAGTCCGGGTTTGAATGCGGTATCGGCCTGGAAAATTTCAACGATACCAAGCTGGGCGACGTGATTGAGGCCTATGAACACGTTGAAACCGCGCGTACGCTCTAACTTTACCTATGACCGTCGGGCTTTGTCGTCTGGTCTTATATCTGCCTGAGAGCGGTTCGTTAAAAGGGAAACGCCGCGTTCTGGAGAGTCTTCAGCAACGGATACGGGCGAAATACAACGTATCCGTTTCGGAGGTCGGCCATAACGAACTCTGGCAGAAGGCTGAGGTTGGCGTGGCCATGGTGGCGAACGAATCGCGTTACGTCAATCGCGTACTTTCCAAAGTCGTGGACCAGGTGCAACGGGACCATCGTGTGGAGCTCATAGAGTATTCTCTGGAAATGATGTGATGTGGCGCGCCGAGAGCGTTGGACGGCAGATTCAGGAAGAACTGAGTGACTTGATCCACCGTCACGTGAAGGATCCTCGTCTGGGTTACGTCACCGTCATGGACGTGCGGGTGACACGGGATCTGAAATTCGCGCGGGTATACGTTAGCGTGATGGGTGAGGGGCAGATTCGCGACGAGAGCCTGAAGACCCTGCAGCGCGCGATGCCGTTTCTCCGTAAGGAACTCGGCGGGCGTATCCGGCTGAGACACGTGCCGGAACTGGAGTTCAAGCTGGATCAGACGTTGGAGCACGCCAGCAGGATCGATAAGCTGCTGGATGACTTGAAGCCGTAGAATGGGGAGGCCAGGATCAACGTCACTGGCGTGTTGCCCATCGACAAGCCTCTGGAACTGACGTCTCACGATGTGATCGACCGCGTTCGACGACGGCTGGACATTCGGAAAGTGGGGCATACGGGCACTCTGGACCCGCTCGCGACCGGAGTTCTGGTGTTGTGCCTCGGCAAGGCGACCCGACTCAGTTCCTATCTTGCAAACCACGACAAGACGTATTCCGCCCATATCCGGCTCGGAATTCGTACAAGTACTCTGGACGCGGAAGGGGAAGTTGTGGCGCGGTCCGACCGCGTACCCGCCGAGTCGTCGGTTGTCCGTCGCGCGGTGGCTTCCTTTGTTGGCGAAATTGAGCAGATTCCGCCGATGTTTTCAGCCCGAAAGGTAGATGGCAGTCGATTGTACAAACTGGCGCGGAAGGGCGCGGAAGTCACCCGACGACCGTCCCATGTGCGCATCTTCGGAATCGATATTGAAAACTTTGCGCCACCCGATTTACACCTGACGATCTCCTGTTCAAAGGGTACATATATCCGCACCTTGGCCGACGATATCGGCCGGGAGCTGGGTTGTGGCGCATATCTGGCCGGCCTCAGGCGCATGGCTGCCGGACCCGTTCGTGTCGATCAGTGCGTTACCCTTTCACGGCTCGAATCGGTCGGGTCGGAGGTGGAACTGCAGCCGTACCTCATGGACCCGAACCGGTTATTGCGCGACCTGCCACGTCTCAACTTGAACGCCGCTCAGGCAGGTTGTTTTGTTCACGGCAATGCCGTCGCCAATGTAGAGGACGGAAACGCCCTCGAGTCGGGCCGGCTCGTACGGGCGCTATATCCCGAGGGGGTGTTGCTCGGCATCGGGCGTTGGAGGGCCGAAGACGGGAGCTTGAAGCCCGTACGGGTGCTGAGCCAACCAAAAGGTTGAAACGGATGCAGACGCGAACGTTAGAGCAGACGCTCGACTTATCTAGCGCGGTGGTCACGGTCGGCACATTCGACGGTGTCCACCGTGGGCATCGGGCCGTAATCGAAGTCGTTGTCGCAATGGCCCGGGCGCGGTCCGGCACCGCCGTTGCCGTCACCTTCGATCCGCATCCACGGGCCGTTATCCATCCTGACGACCCGCCGGTCGTTCTGACATCCATGGACGAGAAGCGCAGGCGGCTTGAAGATGCCGGGCTCGACGTATTGGCGGTCATTCCATTTACCCGGCAGGTACAGATGTTAGGTCCCGAGGCATTTGTATCGACCTATTTGGTGGAGTATCTGGACGCGAAGGTTGTGGTGCTGGGTTACGATCACGGATTCGGCAAAGGCCGAAGCGGCGACCCAGAAACCATGCGGGCGCTTGGCGATCGGTTCGGTTTCGAGGTTTCGATTGTGTCGCCAGTGATGGTCGGAGATTGCCCGGTAAGCAGCAGCCGGCTTCGGGAGCTGGTGCGAAAGGGGAAAATTGACGAAGCCCGTGAGATGCTGGGAGGCGGATATCCCGTTTCAGGCAGTGTGACGCCTGGCGATGGCCGCGGGCGGCAACTGGGTTATCCAACCGCCAATATTGTGCCGGACGATTCCATGAAGCTGTTGCCGCCAGATGGGGTGTACGCGGCCAGAGCGTTTGTGCCTGAACACTACGCAGCCGTAATAAACCTCGGCGTACGTCCTACCTTTAACGGAAAGCACAGGATGTTGGAGGCCCACCTGCTGGATTTCAACGGGGATCTTTACGGACGCCGGATATCGCTGGAACTGGTGGATCGCCTGCGCGGCGAACGCCGGTTTCGGAATTCAGAAGCGTTGATTTCGCAAATTCACAGAGACGGGCAGCGAGCCCGGGACATTTTGGGACAGGAGTTGTTCCATCACATGGAGGTAAAGCATTGGGTTTAGCAAAAGAAAAGAAAGGCGAATTGGTGGATTCCTTCGGTCGAGCCGCCCAGGATACCGGATCCGTTGAAGTGCAGATCGCACTGTTGACGGAGCGGATAAGGATGTTGACCGAACACGCCCGGCGGCATATGAAAGATCACCACTCGCGCCGCGGGCTGCTCAAACTGGTAGGCCAGCGCCGGCGTTTCCTGAAGTATATGCAGCGCCGTGACCTGGCCGGATATCGTGCATTGATTGGCAAACTCGGAATACGTGGTTGAATGTCTGCAGCGAATTACCCGAATTAGCGGCTACAGGCTGGAGGTACGTTCATTTTTTTTCAGGAGAAGGGGTGGATGGCAGAAAAATTTGAAATGGAACTGGACGGACGGACGTTATCAATTGAACACGGACGCGTGGCCAAGCAGGCCCATGGCGCCGTATGGATGCAGTATGGTGAAACCGTGGTGCTGGTGGCTACGGTGGCGGATACCAGAGAATCCGATTTGGATTTCTTTCCACTGACAGTGGACTATCGAGAGAAATTCTACGCGAGCGGCAGAATACCCGGGAACTTTTTCAAGCGGGAAAGCGCGCCTTCCACAACGGAAAAGGTGAGTGCCAGGTTGATCGACCACCAGATTCGGCCTTTGTTCCTGATACGGAACGTGGAAACGCAGGTTCTGGTAACCATACTTTCGTTCGATGAAGAAAACGACCCTGCCGTGCTGGCGATGAACGGCGCATCGGCAGCTGTCTGTGTCTCCGACATTCCGTTCGACGGGCCGATCGGCGCGGTGAAGGTGGGACGGATAAACGGCGAGTACGTGATCAATCCAACCTATGAACAACTGGACGAAAGCGACATCAACATCATCGTGTCCGGAAACAAAGAATCGATTATCTCCGTTGAGGGCGTATGCCACGAGGCGCCGGACGCCGACGTGTTGGGAGCCCTGCGGGCGGGTCAGGATGCCATCGCCAGGCTGGTGGAAATGCAGGAAGACCTGGTGGCCCGGTGCGGCAAACCAAAGCGGGAGGTTGTTGAATCCGAACCCGATGAAGCGCTTGAAGAAGCCGTGAGGGCACTGGTGGCTCTGCGCATCCGAGAGGCGAACCGGTTGTCTGAGAAAGAAGACCGGGCGAACGTCATTGCCGGAATTGAAGAGGATACACAGGCGGCCCTGGAAGAGAGGTTTCCGGAATCGCGCGCGGAAATCGCCGCGGAGATCGGAGCGATTGTCAAGGCGGAAATGCGCCGGATGATTCTGGAGGAGGACCGGAGGATCGACGGAAGGGCCCTGGACGAAGTGCGGCCGATTGAAATTGAACTCGGGCCATTGCCGCGCGTACACGGGTCGGCCATGTTTACGAGGGGGCAGACCCAGGCGCTATGCGTGGCCACGCTGGGCAGCAAGCTGGATACCCGCATGGTGGACGATCTCGAGGGAATGTCCTATAAGAGTTTCATGCTGGACTACAACTTTCCGTCGTACAGCGTTGGGGAAACCCGCCGGATCGGGGCCCCCGGGCGGCGGGAAATCGGCCACGGAGTCCTTGCAGAAAAGGCGCTGGTTCCCGTCATACCCAAAGAAAAGCATTTTCCCTATACGATTCGGGTGGTTTCCGAGATCCTGGAATCCAACAGTTCGTCGTCTATGGCCACGGTGTGCGGCGGATCGCTCGCCCTGATGGATGCAGGTGTTCCCGTTAAGACGGCGGTTGCGGGCGCGGGTGTAGGGCTGGTGATGGGGGAGGACGGTTCCAGTTGGGCGCTGCTGACCGACATTTTGGGCGAGGAAGACCATCTCGGCGATATGGATCTGAAGATCGCGGGGACGGCCGAGGGATTGACATCGATCCAGCTGGACATCAAGATCAAGGGTATCAGTTTTGAGATTATGCAGGAGGCCTTTGGACGCGCCCGGGGAGCACTGGACCACATTCTGGACAAAATGAACGAAGCGATTGTCCGCCCGAGGCCGGAGTTGTCTCCGTACGCGCCGCGTATTCTTTCCCTTTATATCGATCCGGCCAAGATCGGCACGGTTATCGGCCCGGGCGGCAAGACCATTCGCAGTATTGAAGAGACGGGCGCCACTGTGGCGGTGGAAGACGATGGACTGATTACCGTCAGTTCGGTCGATGCCGCAGCCGGGGAAGAAGCTATGGAGAGGATCAAGGCGCTGGTGGAAGATGCGGAAGTGGGCCGGGTGTACAATGGCACGGTCAAGCGTCTAATGGAATTCGGTGCCTTTATCGAGATTCTCCCCGGAAAAGAGGGGCTCTGTCACATATCCGAGTTGGATTACAGCCGGGTGAACAAGGTCGAAGACGTGCTGTCCGAAAGGGATAAGGTGGACGTCAAGGTGATTGCGATCGACGACCAGGGCAAGATTCGACTTAGTCGCAAGGCGACCTTCGAACCCCCTCCGGGGTACGTCGAACCGCCGCCGCGCCAATCGCGAGGTCCGCGAAGGCCCAACCGGCGCTGATCCGCGTGGTCAGCCAGGGGACGGCAGAAGGCGATCGGCAACTTCCCGATCGTCTTTTTTGGTTTTGCACAGTAGGGAAAAGGAACTGCATATCGCGAACCACCGAATCCATATCCGGGGCGCTTCGGATCCGTCGGACCGTCGCACTGGGGTCTTCGGACGCATCGACTGCGTGACCCGGGGAGGAATACGATGGCCATACCCATTTCGATTTCAAAGATCGCGGAGTACGAAGGACGTGATGTCCTGCTTCAGGGCTGGTTGCACAACAAACGCTCCAGCGGAAAGCTGCACTTTCTGCAACTGAGGGACGGAACCGGTGTGGTGCAATGTGTTGTGTTCAAGGGGGACGTGTCGTCCGACCTGTTCGAGCGCTCAGGCAGCCTGACTCAGGAGTCGTCCCTGCGCGTATGGGGGGATGTGCGCGAGGACAGACGCTCGCCTCTGGGTTTTGAGGTTGGCGTTTCCGATATCGAGGTGGTCCAGGCATCGGAACCCTATCCCATTACGCCAAAGGCGCACGGGACCGCCTTTTTGATGGATCATCGTCATCTCTGGCTGCGTTCTTCCCGTCAGCACGCCATCTTGCGTGTGCGAAGCGAAGTCATCCGGGCGTGCAGGAGTTATTTCGACGAACGAGAGTTCGTACTGACGGATTCGCCGATCTTTACACCATCCTCCTGCGAGGGTACGACGACACTTTTTCAGACCGACTACTTTGACGATCAGGCATACCTGACCCAGAGCGGTCAACTGTATCTGGAGGCCAGCGCCATGGCCTTCGGCAAGGTCTACTGTTTCGGGCCGACGTTCAGGGCGGAGAAATCGAAAACCCGTCGCCACCTTGCCGAATTCTGGATGGTCGAACCGGAGGTCGCTTACCTGGATCTGAATGGCGACATGGATCTGGCGGAAGACTTCGTCAGCACGGTGGTTCAGCAGGTCCTGGAAAGACGCCGGAAGGAACTGGAGCTACTGCAACGGGATCTCGAGCCACTCGAGCGCGTGAAGAAACCGTTCCCCAGAATCTCATATAGTGAAGCGGTGGGCCTTTTGAACCAGAACGGCATATCCCATGCGTGGGGCGATGATTTCGGCGGCGACGAAGAAACCGTGCTGGCCGAACAGTTCGATCGTCCGGTTTTGGTGCACCGGTATCCCGCGGCGTGCAAAGCCTTTTACATGAAAGGGGATCCGGACGATGGTCGGCTGGCGCTGTGTATGGATATGCTGGCGTCTGAAGGATACGGAGAAATCATCGGGGGCGGGCAACGTGAGGACAACCTGGAGGAATTGCGGCGGAAAATCGCCGAACACGGACTTGACGAGACTCCCTTCCAATGGTACCTGGACCTGAGGCGCTACGGATCCGTTCCACACGCCGGTTTCGGGCTGGGCATTGAACGGACCGTGGCGTGGATCTGCGGGTTGCGGCATGTACGGGAAACCATTCCGTTTCCCCGGATGCTGCAGCGGCTTTACCCATAAAATGTGAGAATAGGGAGCCGTCAGATGGCTGAGAGTGGATATGATTTTGCTTCGATCGAATCCAAATGGCGCACACACTGGGAGGAGACGGGGCTCTACAGGAGCGCCGTCAAGGAAGGCGAACCCAAGCACTACGCGCTGACGATGTTGCCGTATACCTCGGGAGACCTGCATATCGGACACTGGTATGCAATGGCGCCTTCCGATGCACGCGCCAGATGGATGCGGATGAAAGGATACAACGTCCTGTTCCCGATTGGTTTTGATGCGTTTGGGCTGCCGGCGGAGAATGCTGCCATCGAAAGGGGAATTCATCCGGTCAAATGGACTATGGACAACGTGGAAAGAATGCGGCGACACCTGAAAAGAATGGGCGCCATGTTCGACTGGGACAGAGAGATCATCACGTGCGAACCTGAATACTACAAGTGGACGCAGTGGCTTTTCCTGCAGTTTTATCGCCACGGGTTGGCTTATCGGAAAAAGGCCCCGGTGGACTGGTGTCCCCGCTGCAATACCACGATTGCAAGAGAGCAGGTGTGGGGAGACGACCGCCACTGCGAGCGTTGCAATACACCCGTTGTCAAAAAAGACCTGGATCAGTGGTTGTTCCGGATAACGAAATATGCGGATTCGCTGCTGAATTTTTCGGGCCTGGACTGGCCCGACCGGGTCGAAACGATGCAGACCAACTGGATCGGCCGAAGCGAAGGGGTGACGTTTGAAATGAGCGTGAAGGGAACGGGGGAATCGCTCCGGGTTTTCACCACGCGCGCGGATACGATCTTCGGCGTAACGTTCGCTGTACTTGCGCCGGAGCATCATCTTGTCGATACGCTTACAACGCAGGCCCGGGCGGCAGAAGTCGCGTCGTACCGCGAAAAAACCGGCCGGCGATCCGAAATCGATCGGTTGTCGTTGGACAAGGACAGGGATGGTGTTTTTACTGGCGCGTATGCAATAAACCCCATGAACGACGCTGAGGTTCCGATCTTTATCGCCGATTATGTACTGACAACGTACGGAACCGGCGCGATCATGGCCGTGCCCGGACACGACGAAAGGGATTTCGGGTTTGCGAAACGGTACGGATTGACCGTTTCAACGGTAATTTCGCCTCCCGACTGGGATGGTCGCCCCCTTGAGCGTCCATACGAAGGAGAAGGCACTCTGGTCAATTCCGACCGATTCAGCGGAATGCCGTCCGATGCCGCGAGGAATGCGGTGGCTGACGATCTGGAAGATCGGGGAATCGGAGAGCGGCAGGTAAACTATCGGTTGCACGACTGGCTGATTTCGCGTCAGCGGTATTGGGGTTGTCCCATACCGATCATCTACTGCGCCGACTGCGGCGTGGTGCCCGTCCCGGAGCGGGATCTTCCTGTGACGCTGCCCGACGACGCGGAGTTTCTGCCTACGGGCGAATCTCCTCTGAAACGTCACGAAGGATTCCTGCATACGACCTGCCCGGAATGTCACGGGGATGCGTTGAGAGAAACCGATACGATGGATACGTTCATGTGTTCTTCCTGGTATCAGTACCGGTATCTCAGTCCTTGTTACGGTGCCGGCCCGTTCGATCCGGACGAAGGGGCGTACTGGCTGCCGGTGGATCAGTATACGGGCGGCATAGAACACGCGACGATGCATCTGCTCTACACCCGTTTCTTCACGATGGCGATGCGGGACATGAAGCTGATCGACACCGATGAAGTCGAACCCATGGTCCGGCTGTTCAACCAGGGAATCATACTCGGCGAGGATTCCGAGAAAATGAGCAAGTCCCGGGGAAACGTGGTGAATCCGGACGATCTCATCGACGCGCACGGCGTTGACAGCGTTCGGGCGTATCTGATGTTTATCAGCCGTTGGGTTCAGGGCGGGCCCTGGAACTCGGCGAGCATGGAAGGCGTACCCCGATTTCTGAACCGGGTCTGGTCGCTTATCGTGGAGCCGGCGTCGGCGACGGGCGAACCACCGGGGATAGGGGAGACGACGGAATTGAAGAGGATGACCCACCAGGCGATCAAGAAGGTCTCGGCGGATCTGGAGTCATTCGACTTCAACACCGCCATCGCCGCTCTCATGACCTTCGTCAACCGCCTCGGAAAAGCAAAAACCGAGGCAATCGCCGAATCGGACGCGTGGAAAGACGCAATCCGTTCGCTGTGCCTGTTAATCGCGCCCTTTACGCCGCATTTGTCGGAAGAATTGTGGGAACGCATCGGCGCAAACTACAGCGTTCACGAACAGGCCTGGCCCGAGTGTGACGAGGAACTTGCGCGGCCGGCAACCATTCAGATGCCCGTACAGGTCAACGGCAAGGTCCGCGCCCGGTTTCAGGTGGAGGTGGATGCAGAAGGCGACGACGTCAGGAGACTGGCGCTGGAGCAGCCGAATGTGAGGAGCCATCTGGCGGGCAAGGTCCCCAGAAAGGTGATTGTCGTTCCCAATCGCCTGGTCAATATAGTGGCATAAACCAGCAACCCGGAGTCGTTCAATGATTCCGGGTTCGTTCTTGCATGGAATCGGTTGCGCGTGCGGGCAGACAAGGTCGAAGATGAGGAAATCGAAACCGGCTGGCACAAAGGGGGTAGGGGGGAGGATACTAACTGCCCGGACGACGGTAGTACGGCCGGCGAACCACCTTTGCTCGAAGCCGCCGGTTCCGGACGGATACAAGCAGCTCCTGGCCAGGCCTGACAAGCTCCGGGTTTACGAAACCCATGGCGATGATCTTGCCGGACCAGGGCGAGACCGACCCGCTGGTGACGACGCCTGCGGTCGTGCCGTCCGAACGGTGAATCTCGTAACCTTGGCGTGGGATCCCACGGTCGATCATTTCCAGCATGACCAATTTCTTGTTGACGCCACGCGCCATCTGTTCGCGGATCGCGTCGGAACCGATATACGATCCGGTCTTCGCGACGGCAAAACCCAGATTCGCATCCAACGGGGACGTATTCTCATCCAGTTCGTGCCCGTACAGGGCGAGCGAAGCCTCCAGCCGGAGCGTATCCCGGGCCCCCAGACCAACCGGTACCGCTCCCGCATGATTACCTGCGTCCAGGATCACGCGCCACAACATTTCCACCTCGCCCGACCGCACGAATATCTCAAAGCCGTTTTCACCGGTATAGCCCGACGCAGCGACCACTACCGGCAGGCCTGCAACGGCAAAAGGACGCACGTCGTGGAATCGAAGCGCCGTGACATCGTCGGATGTCAGATCCGACAGGATTCCGGCGGCTGCGGGACCCTGGAATGCCAGCAGGGCACAGTCGCCGCTTTTGTAATCCAGATGCATTGCTTTTCGGCCGGCCCCCGTGGAGAGCACGTGGGCCCAGTCTTTTTCCGCATTGGACGCGTTGACTACGAGAACGTAGTTATCCGCGTCGGTCCGGTAGACCATCATGTCGTCAATCGTGCCGCCGCGTTCGTTCAGGAGAAAGGAATATTGGCATCTGCCCATTTCCAGCGTCTCGATGTCGTTGGCCGCCAGATATTGCAGAAAATCCCTGGCCCCGGCTCCCGAGACCTGGATCTGCCCCATGTGGCTGACGTCGAACAGCCCTGCGGCCGTTCGCACTGCTCGATGTTCCGTAACGATCCCGGAATATTGGACCGGCATCTCCCAACCTCCGAATTCCACCATTTTCGCGTTGAGTGCGACATGCTGTGCGTGGAGCGGGGTGCGTTTCAAGCCTTCTTTTTTCATTGGAATTTTCCTTCCGGGGGCGAATCCAACCTGATAATCGTTCTTGAATTCCGGGATGAAATTCCTTATAATAATTCTTGAAAAAAAATAGAATAATTATGCAATGGAGGGATTATGTCCGACTCCGGAGATTCCCAGTTACAGCACCTAACCATCGATCAAGCGGCACATTTACTCAAAGTGACAACGAAAACGATCCGAAACTACATAGATCGAGAATTTCTGAAAGCCAAGAAGTGGAATGGCGCGTGGAGAATTCCTAGAGAAAATATATTGGAAATTTATAGGAAGAAATATGGAAAAATTATAGAACCAGAAAGATTGGAACGACTCGAAAACGAGTCCCTGGTGCAGCTTCATCGGGACGACTACGACCGGTTGCAGCAGCGTGTCGGAAAACTGGACGCCGTTGAGCAGACACTGGCTGAACGCTCGGCCGAACTTCGGGCACTTAGCGAACGCCAGACCCAACTCGAAGGGTCGTCGGCATCCGGATGGACGGAAGCGCGAAAATACAAGGATGACGTCGAGGGTTTGCGCGAAAACCTCCGTGCTGCGGATAAAACCCGGGAAGAGGCGGCTTTAACGGCGCATTGGCTCAGAAAAGAACTGAACCGGCTCGGAGAAGAACGGAATCACCTGAGAAAGAAAAACAGGATACTCGAAAACAGCTGCGAAGCATTCAAAGAGGACCTGGCGGCGAAAAACCGGGAAATAGGGCGTCTGAAAACCGAATTAACCATATTGCAGGAGACATACAAGCAGGATGAGCCCTTCAAATAGAAATACCGGAGAAAACATGCAAACAAGCCCGTGCTCCAGCTTCAAGTTTACATAATATATCTTATACCGGTTTTTAGTTGGTTCGTTCCAGAAGGCTCGCGACGCATCTTCAATAAAAAGAAATCACAATTGTCAATCCTGTCAAGGGCCTCACTCGCCCCGTATTCGCAAAATCCCTAAGCAATGTCTTGGACGATCGGCGCGGTCAGCAACAGTTGTACGCGGGTCGCCGAATAGCGCTACCGTGATAGCAGTTCTCTATCCACTTAGACAACTCCCACGAGGCGCGGTCTAACGGTTCAACGTCCTTGGCATATATCGGGGATCGGCTGCAAAGCGACCGAAAACGCACTTTTTATTTTCTGGACGGTCTTTGTCGTCAATTCTCAAGCCTTCACGACACGGATCTGGCTAAGATATCGGCCAGACTAACCTTCGGCTGGGGTTCCCGCGATCCTTCAAGAAGCTCATCTAAGGTTGTTCGTTTTTCTATTTCTGAGGGTCTGACTTTTTTCACTAATGATTCTTTGAATTTCCTCGTGACTGCGTTGACGACCTCAAGTGTCCAGTCCTCCGCGAAAGGTGATAGAACCACCTCATGGACAAGTTCGTCCAAATCCACGCTATAGACCACTCCTGAGCGGTCTGGCTCTCTCTTCGCAATTCGGGCAATCCGAACTTCACGCTCATGAGAAAATGATTTCCTCTTGCAAAACACCGGAATTGTGCTTAGCATCGGAATATCGGTGGTTCGTAGTCTACGTATTCTACTCTTCCATAAAAATCTGCGGCTTCGGATTTAACGCCTTGAAAGATGGTCTTTATCAAGGACTCAAAGTTGGTTCTGATTGCTACTCCCGGGCCGCTCCCGGCATAGAGACGCCACATGGCTTCCGATTCGTGTTCCATTTCGTGCCAGCAGTAAACGACATACTGCGTTCTTATGTTTTTGTCGAAGACCTCAACCCCTTGCGGACCGCCCAGCCATTTGAGCGCCCGTTGCAATGTCTTGCGCGGCAGGCTTCCCTCGAATGGATCCCCCAATTTATGGACAAAAGGAAAGAAAACACCACCATTAATCAACATGTGGATGTATTTATCGAAGTTCATATACCTCCACAAAACCGAACCCGAGGGCGGCTTGGGTGGTGATTTCTCCATATCCAGTTCGTCCCGGAAAATGTCAGCTAATTCTCTTCGTTTTTGTACTCGCATTTTGCACATTCCTCTTGAACGCGATTTCTCCCCTGATGCGTGTGACCGCTTGCCCGCTTGTCGCCTCAATTTTGCCAACTTGGGAAATATCGACAAGGCTTGACACGCGCCCGCACCGAATGCGATTTCCCTGCGGCTTATCTACCTATCGGTTTAGCCACGTATTCGCCGGCCGTTGGTTTTTTGGCGATTTGGGTGTCGTGCTCCCGCCGAGCCTCGATAAACTCTTCAGCAATCACTTAGAGTTCCTTGACTGCAGACTTCGCGTCCCCTGCCCTGCTCCTCTTGCATTTCTCACCATAAACGGATACGTACATACCAGCCGCAATCTTGTCCCGTAATTTTCGTTTTGTCGTGGGAATTCCCCATGAACTTGATGTAATTTTTATCGTGGTATTTTGATTTTACACCACGCACTTCGTCAAGGATTAAACTCAGAAGCCGTACCCCAATAGGTGTAAGTCGTGAGTCCGATTGAGATGCATTCGAAAAACTGCACCCGGTTCGATCCCTTGTCATAATACGAGGGGTTATATCCATCAAAGCCATCTACGGGATGTTAACTCGGGACAAACACCTTTACCACTGCTCCGACTTGGGCGTCAGTGAAATTGTGAAATAATCCGCTCTTATTGTAAATCAGTTCTCGGTTGTCTCGGCTTGCCCAATAATAGGACTCTCCAACCTTTACGATGATCACTCGTAGCACTTGGCGTTGTTCAGCCGTGAGGGCTTCTTTAAGCGTATTGTACCAATTTGATTTTACCATCGTTTCGGGTACGGCGCGCAAAACTACGCGTGGCGCCGAATTCTTCAAGGCCTTCCGAGCCTCTCGCTCTTCCTGAAATGGATTTTTTCTCGGAAGGTCCTGTGTCATCCAATGCAATAAGCACAACGAAAGTCAGAATTCGGGTACGGCGCGCATCGCGTGGCGCCGAGGCCTCCTTCCCTTCATGTAAACAGGCCGCCGCGCAAAACGAGACGGCTTATCTTCCTCTTGGTTTAACCGCAAATCTGCAGGCAGTTGCCTCTTTGGCCTATTGGGCGTCGTAAACTGTGCGGTTTTCGATAATCAAGGCGTCCCAAAGCCGAAATTCCCATCGCTCCTTCGGCAAGCTGGCGGTCGGTCAGGCTTGTTGATATACTCCGACGTTGCCCTCACACCCTTTCGGCTTTAACTAGCTTCCGTCACGGAATGCAGTATGAGGAAGCAGAAAGAGCTTCCGAGTGAGACCGAAAGAGCACGGGCTGAGACGGATCTGTCCAGGCCGTGTCGGCGGCGCCTGCTGGCAGCACGTTTGCTCCGTGGCGTCAGCTTGCTCTGAATTCCTGTCAAGAGCACAGACGTCTCCGTGGCTGTTGGTCGTGTCGGTCCAAACGTGAAGGCGCGGTCAGCTCGACGATTTTGGAACACACGTTGCCAGGTTGTAGAGGATCTTGCGATAAAGGTCGGTTGGCAGATGGAACCTGATTTTTGTTTTCAACTCACAAACGGCCCGGCGACTCCTTTTGCAGGGTATTGAACTGTGCGTTCGTCCACTTCGTGCCGCGCAACCCGGTTTGTGCCAAGGCGTCATCAGGACATAGGCGGCGCTGTGGAGAAAGAGACGGAAGTGATTGGCCTGGAAGATGTGACAAGAGGTGGATCGGAATCTTGTGATTCATGAAGTTTTCCATCCTGCCGCGTGCGCAATAGGCGGTTTTGTAGATGAATGACGGTTGGGCGCGCTTTATGGTGACCACGAATCGGATATACTTCCGCCTTGCAGATGATGCGTTGTGGACAAGCCCAGGTTTTCGCCTGACAACAGCGATAAAGGCGCACGGGTTTTCCCGAAGCGGCATACAGCGTTTTGGCCTGGTCTAAAGGACTGTGCCGAGCGCAGCAGTCGTTGCCGTTTTGTCCGAGGAGGTCTTCACACAACGCGTGCATTCCGGACACGAAAAATGAGCATCGCCGCGCAACAGGATTTAGGCGATCACCCGTTTGAGAATGGTGACGATCTCTTTACCCGTGGGCCGCCTGCCAGGACGCAAGACCGTCGTGATCGCCCGTCTGGCCTTCATAGATATGCAGGGGCTGGTAGCAATAGCCATCGCATTGAACAACGACAACTGTTGAGACCCATACACCTTGTCTTCCGTGTCATCGATATCCAACAGAATGGCTTCGGGCGGTTCCTCATACGAGGCGACAAACACATCCGCAAAGGCCTTGGCGATCCGATACAAATCGGTTCTGCTGATCCGGTTCTCGAACCGACTCATCGTGGGTTGACTGGCCAGATCCGCACCGGAAAGCGGCAACCGATCACAGGCCGCCTTGAAGCCGGGATCCTCGCGCAACGTATTGCAATCGTTCGCGTCCTCATATCCACAGGCCATCTGAAACACACGTTGTTTGACCAGATCCATCATCTGATGATGTACGTAACTTTGATGTCGACGATCCGTGAGCGCCGCAACCATCCTATGCAAAATCCCGGTTCTGGCCTCCACCTCACGAAGCAGCATCACCCCGCTGTCGCTGGTCGGATGCCTCCGTCGAAGGTGGCTTCTACCGGCACCAGAAAGACTTGCGAAAGACACCCTGTGATGTGTATCTTGAACTCCGGTAGTTGCCTCCTCATTGTGTTATGGTTATTTGCGTAACCACTATAATACGAACTTGGGTAAGGAAACTACCTTTTTTGTGAACTTTTCAGGCTAGAAGTCTGTCGGAGTACCCTATTGGATGAAAATTTCTTATAATAGGAGTGTCGCCACCAGGCATCCTAAATTTGAGGTCGTAATGGACACTCCGACGCGTTTTCGTGATTATCATCCAGACCAATTGATGCTGTTGCCTCCGGACCTTCGGGAGTGGCTACCGAAAGACCATAAGGCGTATTTCATTTTGGACATCGTTGGCGAACTGGATCTGTCGTCGATATATGGGTCGTATGACGGGTCGAAGGGTGGACAGCCGCCCTACGAACCGAGAATGATGGTGGGTCTGCTGCTATATGCATACTGTGAAGGCATCCACGAGTTCGCGGAAGATAGAGCCTGCCTGCCTGCAGCAGGCAGGCGACGTATGACTCTGTCGCGTTCCGCGTGCTGGGATTGGATCAGCATCCTGATCACGATACGATATCCGCGTTTCGTCAACGGCATCTTGACGCCCTGTCAGGGATGTTCACACAGGTGCTTGGGCTTTGCCAGAAGGGGGGTCTGGTAAAACTTGGGCACGTGGCGCTGGATGGTACCAAAGTGAAAGCGAACGCCTCGAAGCACAAAGCGATGAGCTACGGACGTATGAAGAAGAAGGCGTCGGAACTCGAGGCGGAGGTCAAGCGGCTTCTGGCGCAGGCCGAAGCGACGGACGCTGCTGAAGATGCGCTGTATGGCAAGGGCAATCGCGGCGACGAACCCGCCGAAGGCTGGGCGTTCGGGAAAGGGCGTCTGGAAAAGATCCGTGCGGCGATGGCCGAGTTAGAAGCCGAAGCACAGGCTGAGTATGCGGACAAACAGGCCACATACGAAGACAAATTGAAGAAGCGTAAGCATCGCAAGCGCCCCGGCAAGAAGCCAAAACCGCCTTCCAAAGAACCCGAAGCAAAACGACAGCGCAACTTCACCGACCCGGACTCCCGCATTATGGTTTCCGGCGGCACCTTCGTGCAAGCCTACAACTGCCAGGCCGCCGTTGATGAGAAGGCACAGATCATCCTTGCAGCCGACGTCACCCAGGACCGCCAACGACAAAAATCAGACGGTATCCATGGTACAGCGGATCAAGACCCATACGGGCCAAAACCCAAAATGTCTTACCGCGGATTCAGGATACTACAGTCAACACCAGATCGAGCGTCTCCCCGAAGGCATCGATACTTACATCGCCACCCAAAAACACAAGCACACAGACCCCATCCCCAAGTCTCCACGTGGCCGCATACCCAAAAACGCAACGCCCAAGGAAAGAATGGCCAGAAAGCTACGTACAATCAAGGGTCGATGCACCTACGCAAAGAGAAAGCATATCGTTGAACCCGTGTTCGGACAGATCAAACAACTTCGCCGCCTCGACCGCTTCACCTTCAGAGGTCTTAAAAAAGTTACCGCAGAATGGAACCTCATCTGCATTACGCACAACCTCTTGAAGCTCGACAGGCTGAACTGGCTGCCCAATCCCGCATAGGACGACACCGCAACTCGCCTTGACGCTCCATCCACCGCTCATTCCGCCTATCGACACTGTATTCAACTCTTTAACCACACGTACTCCGACAGGCTCCTAGCCTGGTGAGTACGGACCTTACTCCCCTACTCGCATTTCGCTACCCTTTCTTGACAGGTTGCATTTAGTCTGCCCCAGTTGGTTTGGCCATTCAATCCCGGTGCAGACGCCAGTGCCCTTTCCGCGTGCGATTTTTTTGTAATACCCGTTATTCTTTTGCCGTCAAAGTCGTTTCAGGGGATGTGCGCCGCTTTGAGCCTGTATCCGGGCTTTCCATTCTGGACGCTCCCCAATTCCACATGATCGGGAATTCTCAACGACGTCCGTCGCGGCCGACACTGAAACCAGACCGCCTGCTGCTGTACACACTGCGTGCGTGGTAACAATATTAATAAATCGTCACGGTCTGTCAATGTGAATTATACTCATTTGTTCACGTATGCACTCTTGAGCATCATAAAAGCCGCCTCTCGTTAAGGCGGCTTTCCCAGATTCACCTACCTTTCTATCGCCTCACGTGAGGCTCTAGTATCGCTTGGATATCAATCGCTAAACCGTTGTCCTGGAGCTTGCTGTGTTTTCATATAGAAACATCCAGCGCGGACAAATGGCGTCCGGTGGCACAGAGAAATCCATGGTCCCCCGCGACGAGCGACGTGATGTTCGCGGGCATTTCCAACAAACCCTGACAACGTCCCTCTGCGTCGTACGTTCGGATTTCCCGCCGGTTCGCCGCGGCGGCGATAACGCCGCGGGATTCAGCGAGCGTGTGAATCCATTGCGCTTCATGGCGACGCCAGATCAGATTGCCTTCAAAATCGAACCCGTAGAGCGCGCCGTATTCGCACGCCGCAATCAAAACATCCTCCAGGACGACAAGCCCGGTAATCTCCCCCACAAGATTGGTATGCCAGACTTCGGCGCCGTCTTTCGGTTTGACGGCGTAAAGCCAGCCGTCCTCCGTACCGTACACGATTTCCAGAATACCGTCGCGATCCAGGTCGCACAGAGTCATATGTTTCAGGCAGATGCCGCGCCTGGGCGTTGTGGCGTTACCATGCGATCCGACCTGTTCGAACGTGGACCAGCGAAACGACCCGTCATAATTGTGTACCGTTAGCGGCGTATAATATTCCGTACCGACCAGAATCTCGGCCCTTCCATCTCCGTCCGTGTCCTCCACTTTCAGCGCGGTTATGGCGTGATACCGAAACCATTCGGCCCATTTGGGGGTGCCATCCCGCCCAAACGCATTGACAAACCATCCTTCGGTACCGGCAAGCACGCTCAGGTCGCCATTGCCCTCCAGATCCGCAACGGCGAGACCCGACACCCTCGAGCCGCGACTCGACATATTCACCAACCCGCGGCGCCACCGATCCTCACCGGAATCTCCTTCCAGTACAATAAGTTGCGAGTCCTCGGTTCCCAACAGGGCTTCCGAATTCCCGTCTCCGTCGATGTCCGATGCATGTACCCGGCTGGCGCCACCTTCCACGCCAACGGGTCTAGACCAGACCGTCTCGCCGGTCGCCGCAACCAGGCACGCAACCTCCCCGCCGTTCGCCAGAAGCAATCTGCCGTCTCCTGAGACGGAGATATCCCGGATGCCGGCGGGGAATTCCCGGCGCCATCGTTGCGTCAGACCGCCTGAAACCGAGGGACGGATCGACGGTGGCCTCACCGCCAGCGCTTCTCGAGCGGACCGGATCCCCGCCGAAAGCTCCGGACGATCCAGGACCTGTTCAAGGCTTTCAACCGCCCGTCCAGCCAGCCGTTCGATGCCCTGTACAACCACCCGACCGTCCCGGGCCAGGCACGCAAACATGCGCCCAGCAAGCTGGAGATCATCCAGTTCCAGGGTTCCCGCGCCCAACAACGTGACTTCGTCTGCGTCCGTCACTTTCACCGCATCGGGACCGACCCGCTCCATATGAATGTCTGTGTCAGGGGTGAGCAGATTCATAAAGGTAAACGACATTCCGGCATCGAGCGTACACCCTTTTCGCTGATGCAGCACGGAAAGCGTACCCTCTGCAAATGGATAGGTCCCCCAGCGACTCTTGACGTGCGGATCCGGGACGATCTCCTGCGCGGAACCGTCAGCGTTACGAATATGAAACCCTTCTCCTTCCTGCCGGATGTGAATCCCGTTCGCTTCGAGTTCCGGATCCCCTACCATCCGCCACAAACACTGCAGGTGATAGTCCCCGGCTTCATAACAGCGTAGCCGGTCCATAACCACCATATACCGTCCCTTGCGCCAGAAAATATCCCGTTGCCAATCCACACCGTTGTAACCCGCGGCCTCCGTGCGGACCAATGCGAATTCCGCACCGTCGTTACTGATGTTCAGGGACGCCAGCGGCGGAATGACCACGCCGTCTCCCGGCGATTCAAGAACGCCGTCGCCGTCGCGCATGACCACGACGGAATTGTGAAACCTGGGCGCCGCGCGGATGTAATCCCCATCCGCCAGCCACGCCCTGTTGTTCCACGTAAGTCGTACGATCGCATTGGTATCTTCGTGTCCATGGCAGGTCGTGCCGAGTCCTTCCAGCAACAGGTATTCGCCTCCGGGCTCGAAGTTCCGCCTGAGGGACAATTTATCGAAATACCGTTTGCCCCCATCCGGATGATGGGCCCGCGGGACGTGTTTGCGGACCCAGTCCAGCACGGCCTCGGGCATATCCATTGCGCAGATGCCAAGCAGTTCGCGGGGTGCTTGCGGCTGGTACCCTTCCAGCGCGAAGCCGTCGTCGACGTAGTTAATCGCCGAATAAAGACCGTGCAGCGCCCGATCCAGCGGAGGACGTTTTCCCTGGCCCAGCCAGTTCAACGTCCAGAGGTGTTCGGGGTTCGGGTGATGCCAGGTCGAAACCATCAACGGCCACAGGCGCGCTTCCCATCCGTTGGTGGAAAAGCGGGCGTATCCGGACGTATCGCCGTAACCGCACTCGCTGCGCATATTGTCGGTCGTCACCACCGCCAATTTACACAGGTCCGACACGTGGCCCTTGGCAATATAACAGTCCTCCCCTCGATACAGAAAATAAGAGAGGGTTTCCTGAGGCACATGCCAGGTATACCCCACTCCCCCATCGTCATCGGGCTTATAACAATCCATCTGACCTTCAAATATGCGCTTTGCGATATCGTTCGCCCGCTGAAATTCGCCGATACCGTACCGCCTGATCATATAATCGCCGCCCACGGCCAGGTTCAACCCGATAAAGGTCGTGTGATTCTGCCGAATGTCACCGGGCGGATTCACTTCCTCAGAGACGTAGGAGAGTTCCATGAGATGTCTCAACAACTCGTCAAACATGGCGACCGCCCCCAGGCGGTCTTCAGGGGAAAACAGCGGGCTGTCTTCCACCAGGTCCCATAGATGGATGTGGAGGTGCAGGTTGAAAAAACAGTGGTATGCCTCCGGGTGCGCACGGCACTCCGCGCGCCACGGTTCTATCGATCCTTTCAGGATATCCACCGCCGCTCGCGCCCAGACCGGATGATCTGTCAGGTAATAGTGCCAGAGATAGGACAGCAGCCCGCCGCCCCGAAAGGGCGAAGCCGACCACCCCGATCCCCAGATCTCCAGGTCGCCCCGAACCATCCGGTCCATCTCGGAGGCATCCGGAAACCGCGGCAGGTTTTGATCGAAAGACGCGGCGTGAACTCGATCCAGGCTGCCGCTACTGGCGACGACGATGTCCCTGACGACGACCAGGGCCGCCTCCAGCCCTTCCTGTGTGCTGGCGCCTGCGACAATACAATTCCGGCCGTACCCGAACGGATCCGAAATCGATTTGATCAGATAGCCATTCGCGCCCGGAAAAAAGGTATCCACAAAACAGCACCGGGCTGTATATAAACGTTGAATCGCCCGGTTATTTGCCAGATTTCCGCAGGCAATGACGTGTCTTTCCCGGAACATCGCCTGCCGGAAATCCCTCTGCAGGATCGTTTCCGGCAGGCGCCCCACGTCCCCTACCGCTTCACGGACGCGGACAACGGTTGAATGCTCGAGCATGTCGTCCGGAACCACCAGCAGGATATCGTCGGCCAGGTTGGTCGGGTGGAATTTGCGTAAACGAGTCATTATGAGATTGGGATCGTTCATCCGATGCCACCCATCTCCTCGAGTTCCTCCTCTGCGCTCCGCACAACCGGGCTCTTGGAGTACTTGTCCAGAATGCGCTGCAGCAGAATCCTGGCCTGATCGGTGTCTCCCGAAACTCTATAACAGCGGGCCGCCTCCTTGAGCGCATTGGGCGCAAACGGCGAGTCTTTGAACTCATCGGCGAACGCCTGGTATCTGGCTGCCGAACCTGCGGGATCGCCCTGTTCTTCCATCGCCGCGGCCACACCGGACCAGGCGCTGTACCCCGTGGGACCCGTTGCATTGAACTCCTGCAGGTATTTTTCAAATGCAGCCTGTGCCTCCGCGTGGCGCCCCGTTTCGAAATAAAGGCCGCCTGCCAGCTGAAGCGCCCGGCCCGCCGCTGCATCGCCGCTATAGGCTTCCGCTATGCGTTCCGCTTCCATAATGGCATCGTCAACCTGCCCCTGGAGCAACAATACCCGGACCCGCCCCTCCGCTTCCACCGCCTCTCTGGCCTGGGCGTCCATCCTGTTCATTACAAACACACCAAGCAGGACAAGGACCATCACCCCTCCTCCAGCGGCAAGCACCCGGATATAGTTCTCCTCCACATAAGCCCATGCAGCCAGTATCCTGTTCACAAACTCGTCCTGCCTGAGTTCCCGCCTGGTCAATCGTCCCCGCGTACCCTGCATATCGCTCTCCTCCGTCCAAAAACAGCGTCAGATAAACAGATGTCCATTTACGGTTGTCCCTGAATGATATTAAATATAGGCATTTTCCCAGGACTGGCCAAACGAAAGACGAGATCCGCGGAACCGCCCTAGAGGGTCTTTAATCCGGCCGCCCGGGACCCCGATCGGCGTTCACCGGCCCGGCGGGGATGATCCGGTGCGGTCTTGACGAAATGTGAAAGATTGCCCATATTTCGGGTCTGCAGGCATACCCGCATCGTTGGGCACGCTCGCCCCCTCCAACAACTGAATCCGGCAGCCGGGAAACCTACGGATATGACGCTACTCGAGATTGCATTTACCGATTTTGTGGACATAGCGGTCGTGAGTGTTCTGTTCTGGGGCCTGTTGGCCTGGACTCGGAAGATGCACGCCCGAATGGCGCTCATCGGGCTGGCCTTTCTGGGCGCCTTCTATCTGCTGGCGCGGCAATTCGAACTGCAACTGACGGCGTGGATCTTCCAGGGATTTTTTGCGGTCCTGGTTGTGCTGCTTGTTGTTGTCTTTCAGGACGACCTCCGACGCCTTTTTGAGCGGATTGCCGCACTCGGCCTGGGCAGAAGGGTATCGGGACCCCGCGGCGGGAGTCTGGCGGTGCTGGTCCGGGCGATGCATCAGTTGGCGGAAAAGCGGCGGGGCGCCCTGGTGGTTCTGCCCGGACGCGAGCCGCTGGATCGGCTTCTGCAAGGCGGAATCGTACTGCAGGCGACCATCAGCGAGGAACTTATCGACAGCCTGTTCGCCACGACGTCGGCCGGCCACGACGGGGCTCTGGTTATGAGGGAAAACAGGCTGGAACGATTCGCCGTATATCTGCCGCTTTCGGACAACCGAGGAGAACTCGGGCCGGGCGGCACACGCCACGCTGCGGCACTGGGGCTGGCCGAGCGTAGCGACGCCCTGTGCCTTGTGGTCTCCGAGGAGCGCGGCACCATCGCGGTCGCGCGGCAGGGTCGACTGGAGATTATAGACGATCCAGACGAACTGCTCGCCAGGCTACAGGAGCATGCGCAGCACGTGATCGCCAGCGCGCCGAGGACCGGTCGGGGCTGGCTGGCGAGGCATTTCGCTGAAGGGCTGCTCTCCTTCGCGCTGGCGTTCGGCGCATGGGTGTTTTTGGTACCGGGTGCGGCGGTCCAGGAAACAACGTACGAGGTGGAGGTCGAAGTGGAGAATCTACCACGTGGCTATAAACTGGAGGGCGTCAGACCGGGCGTTGCAAACGTAACCGTGAAGGGGCCGCGACGCGCCCTTCTGCTGGCGCCTGTGAACGACTTTCGACTCGCGATCGATGCGGCCTACGTCAGGTTCGGACGAAGAACCTTCGAGGTCGGCGTCGAGTCGATAAAACACGGGACGGACCTCACGGTCGTAAACGTAGAACCCCGTAAGATCCGGCTGGATGTTCGCAAAGAATAGGATGGGCGGGCGAGAATTCCGGCCGGAATCTCGCACCCCTTGTTGGTGAGGTGTCCAACCTGAAGAGGAGCGCAATGGGTTCATCCGGAGCGGGATCACACACCGCTACGAAGATACCAATCGCTCCCTGGCTTCCATCTTGCGGAGGCCCATAAAAAGCAGCAGGCCCGACAGCAATAGTACAGCCAGGCGATTCAGAAGCACCTGGTCGCCCCACAGGGTGTCTTCCATTCCCACCGGGGGATCAAACGTACTCAGAAAAAGCGCGAAGGGTGAGTCGGGCATGGATTCCGAGATGAACAGAGTCAGGCCCATCACTCCCGTAGCGAGCATCGCGGCCGCATTTCCGCTTCGACAGAGAACGGAAAAATAAAAAGTGAGGCCTGCGGCAAAACACGCCGGCAGAATGGCATTCAGCCCACCCCTGAAGACCGGCAATTCCGCGAAAACAAAATAGGCGACAACCGTCATTCCCATCAGGGTTCCCGCCAACACCACATAAACCCCGACCATCCGGATCGCCCATATCTTATAGTGGGATGAGGCTGTACTGAACAACGTCTCCAGTGTATTTCTATCTCGTTCGGCTGCAACGAGATCCATCGTCAGATAAATGGCCAGTGCGATACCAGGAATTTCAACCAGAACATTGAGCGCCCGCGATACGCCGAATCCTTCGTCGGGGCGCCAGACTGCAAATGCATACATGGCTGCGTAATATGCAAAAACGCCAATGGCCATGAACATCAATTTCCTATGAAATATGATCCTGCAGCTAAGCCGATAGAGCCGCCACGTGGCCAGCAGCAATTCCCGCCAGTTCAGCACGTCTTGTCCTTTCCTGCACCGAGTAGGTACAGATACGCGTCTTCCAGGGTTGGATCCACGCTTTGTGCGCCGAACCCAACCGGTGGACGTTCAGACAGGAATCGCATTTTGACCCCGTCTGACGTCCGCTGGTGCGATACGAGCTTCAGTTTTTCTTCCAACTCGGAAAAGCGCTGTTCCGAAACCATCGCATCCCACACCCGTCCCTCCGCCTGATTTCTCATCTCCCCCGGCGTTCCGGTATAAAGAAGACGCCCCTGATCCAGTACCGCCAGTCGATTGCAGCTTCCAGAGATATCTTCCACGATGTGCGTGGAGAAAATGACGATCCGATCCTGGCTCAACCGGGCGAGCAGATTACGAAACCGGATACGCTCCAGTGGATCGAGCCCTGCTGTGGGCTCATCCACAACCACGACTTGCGGGGTGTGCAGCAGGGTCTGCGCGATACCAAGGCGCTGCTTCATTCCCCCTGAGAACGACCCGATGGGATCTTCCATGCGTTCGATCAGATTTACCTGTTCCAGGGATTCGATCACCCGTGACTCGCGAGTCTTACGGTCCTTAAAGCCTTCGAGCAGCGCCCGGTATTCCAGGAATTCGTGCGCGGAGAGGTGTCCGTAGTTGCCGAAGTGCTGCGGAAGATACCCGATCAGGCCGTGGATCGAACCTTTCCGCAGGATGTTTCGACCGTCGAAAAGGATCGACCCGTAGCTGGGCTCGAGGACCCGACAAAGAATACGCATCAACGTGGTCTTACCGGCGCCATTGGGTCCCAGAAGACCGAACATTCCTCTGCCGATTTCCAGGTTGACGCCCGCCAGCGCCCGAAATTCAGGCTGGGGAACACCGACGAGGGGTATGGCCGATGCCATCCGATAAAACCATCTACGCGCCCGTACAAAACGTCCGAATAGTTCATCGGGGGTTACCACGCCCGCTCGCACCCTGTCGGCGAGCCATCGTGCCAGTCGATAGGCGGCCCACAAGCCGAAAGTAGCAATGGTGACGGAAAGCAAATTCAGCTGCAAGTGCACATAAGCCATAAATCCCAGTGGCAAAACGACTTTGTACAGAATTTCTCCGATACGTTCGGCCGGCGACGACAGATGTTCCCGCCAGAGGTCGCCGAAACATCGACCCATGTGGCCAAGCATAAATGCCAGTGCCAATCCGTGCAGATAGATCCAGATTTCGTCCTCGAAATAGGTCGTGAAAAACATCAGCAGTGCGAGCAACGGCAGCTTCCATAAGAGCGCATCACGAACCGGCTTGCGGTCCTGCGGATCCAGCCCTGTTTTCATCAACCGCCCTTTCCGACGTTCGTTGCGCGCCCATTCCCGGCCAAAACTCCCGGATGCGCCGTAGATTTTGGTCAGGTTCCTCAGCTGAATGGAAAATACGGCGCTCGACGCGCGGCGGACGGCGACCCGAGCGCGATGGACCTTCAGTACGATCCACACCGCAGTCAAGAACCCGCCCCAGATGGGCAATATCGACAGCGCGGCCCAGAAAACACTTTCATACCGGGTATATACACCATAGCCAGCCGCTACGGTAGCCAGCAGGGAGAGCACGACGCCGACAATGCCCAGGTCAGCCAGCCATGTTCCGATCTGATCCAGCCCCATGTAAACCACCGGAATCAGGATCAATGTGGACACCATGGAAACAGACAATCCACCGAGAACGGTAATTGCGAACGGCGGCCAGATTTCGAAATCACCACCGAATTCCAGCGCGAGCGGAAGAACACCCAGAAGCGTTGTGGCCGTCGTCATCAATATGGGTCGCACACGGGACCTTGCCGCCGTCAAAACTGCGCGTTCCCGGCGAAATCCGAATCGGGACCTGAGCACGCCGACCGCATCTATCAGGATAATCCCGTTATTCACGGCAATACCCAAAAGGACAACAAAGCCCAGCAGCGCCATGGGCCCTTCCTGCTGGCTCAGGCCCGTGCCCGACATCATCAGCGCCCAACACGAGCCGATGGCCGCAGGCGGCAGCGTACATAGAATGATTATCGGAGAGGCGAAAGATTCAAACAGCGAGGCCAGAATCATGTAGATGAGCACCGCGGCAATTCCGATCATCCAATAGTAAATCGTCTCCTCGTGCGCCTCAATGTTTTCAATCGAATAGCCCTCCGGCAGCACCATATCCTGCAGTGTCGTCCTCACGACCCGTCTCGCAATATCCAACCGCGGTTGTGAATCCAGAATTTCCGACGGAAACCGGTAGGAAACCACGATCCGGCGGGCCTGGTCGGTCCTCAACAGGCTGCTCCTGCCCTCGTCCGTTCGAACCCGCGCAACTTCGTCCAGAGACACGTACTGACCGTCCTGGTTGAGAACACGGGAGCGTTTTAATTCAGCCAGCCCGTAACGGTCCCGGTCCTCCTCTTCAAACGTCCGCACTTCGATAGGTATCTCGGTTGCGTCGGGCAGCAGAAACGGTACGGTGGAGCGGAATCCGTCCCAACGCGTGTCTCCCAGGGCGGCCAGGACCTCCCTCGCCCCAAGCCGCCGGTCGAACAGGGACGCCGCATCGGGAATCACCTGAACCTCAGGCGAACTCCGTTCGGCGTCAGCGCGTACGCTGTTGGCATCCACCTCTTCGAGTTCCTCAAGGCGGTACACCAAGTCGTTGGCAATCATCGTCAGTATCGTAAAATCGTAACCTCGAACCACGGCCTGCTCGTTCGGCGTTGCCCCTGTCAGATCGAATCCGCCGGAGCTGCGCCTCCGACGCTGTCCTATCCCCTGCCCGCGCCCGCCCCTTCCCGCCCGAGGCCTGGGTTCGTATCCTACCACACCTCCCTGCACGTTCTGCATTTTTTCGTCGAGTTGTTCCTTTATTTCATCCAGCGAGATGTCGCCGGGCCGGTCAGAACGCTTTCTCAACAGGACAGTAACATTGGCTTCGGCCTCCTGCACCGACGTCGTAAACCGATCCAGGCCGGGCACGTCCCGCACAGATTCTTCCACCTGCTTCACGACCTCGTCGGTGGCATCCAGCGTGGCCCCGTCCGGCAGGTTCACGTAAACCGTAAATCGCGTCTCCTCTCTCCGCACCTGTTGCTGGAGCAGATAGAAGAAGGCCACGACGAGTGTCAGCACGAGGGCGCACCCTACGGTCAGGGCAACCGATGCGCGATGCCGTAGAGCGGCCTTCAACAGTAGTGTATACTGTTCCAGCAAGCCGCGGACGTCAGGCGGTTGTCGGACCTCGCGGCTCAACGCCCGGACGGCAAGGGCAGGAACGAGCGTCAGCGCTACCAGCAGTGAGGCCATTAGCGGAAACGCCATGGACAATGCGAGCTCACGCAGCAGATCCCGCGCGTCGCTTTCGATAAATAGAACGGGCAAGAAAGCCGTTACCGTGGTTGCGGTTGCCGCGACCACCGCACGACCAACCTCGGCCGCCCCGTCCCGCGCCGCCTGGGCGGGCGATTTTCCACGCTCGTAATGCTTGAAGATATTCTCCATCACCACAATGCCGTTGTCCGCAAGCATTCCCATTGCGAGGGCCAGGCCGCAAAGAGACAGCACGTTGACGGATAACCCTCCCAGGTACATCAGATTGAAGGTCATCAGGAGAGAAACCGGAATGGCGAGCAGGAGGACCGAGACAAAACGAAGGTTCCGAAGAAACAGAAAGAGCACGATCATGCCGAGGACAGCACCAATTATGGCCGCCTGTTTCAGGGTCGAAAGCGCCCCGGTCATCAGATCCGCCTGAGACGAACTCACGCCCAGTTCCACGCCGTCGCTCTTGAAATTGCGATTCAGCTGTCCAATGGCCGCTTCTACCGCGGTGGCCACTTCGATCAGGTTCGCTTCGTCGTCCTTCTGGATTCGCACCCCCACCGAAGGTTTGCCATTGACTCGGTGGCGGTCGGCCTGTTCCTGAAGTCCGTATCCCACCCGCGAAACGTCGCCCAGTCGGAGTGTGCCCTCCGCGTTTAACACCAGATTCCGAATCTGTCGCAGGTCCGTAAACTGTCCCTGAATGCTCACCGAGTAGGCCCGATTCCCGTCGTATACGCGGCCCAGATACTCCCGTCGCTGATTATAACTATTCAGGCGTCCTCGTACCTCTCCGGTCGAAAGGCCGTGCGCTTCCAGCAGAAACGGATCCAGAACGATTTCCACGGCGCTGCGCCGCCCACCCATAACCGATACATCCACAACACCGTCGACAGACTCCAATTCGGGGCGGATGTTTTCCTCCGTGAACTCCCGGAGCTGGTTCAGATCCCAATCGGCAAGCACGTGGAGTTCCATGATGCTGCTGCTCAGATCTGCCGAATCGAATCTTCGTACATCGGTTTGCGTACGTTCGGGCAGCGTTGGCTGCAATCTGTTCAGGTTGCTTTGTAGCTGAAGCAGGGCGAATTTCATATCCACGTCCGGAGCATAGGCTATTCTGATACCACCCCTATTGGCCATAGCGAATGACTCCATCTCCTGGACCCCGTCCAGCTTGCCGATCTCCCCTTCGGCGGGAATTACCAGATCCCTTTCGATCTGTTCCGGAGAGGCACCCTGCAGCGAGAGTGTGACGAAAACTTCCGGGAAAATCAGCTCCGGAAAGAGCTGTACCGGAAGCCGGGTCCACGACACGACGCCCAATATGGCGAATGCAGCGAAGAACATGGACGTCGTCACCGGCCGCCTGACCGCAAGGTCGGGGAGAATCACGACGCCCTCCTGATTCTAAGCCGTTCGATCAATTCGTAAACGACGGGAATCACCACCAGAGTCATCAGTGTGGAGGTCACCAACCCGCCGATAACCGCCACAGCCATCGGTGCCCGTAAACGGGCGCCCTCGCCGACCCCCACCGCCATGGGCAACAGTGCAAGGATGGTTGTGGCGCTGGTCATCAGGATCGGCCGCAGCCTATCCTGTGCCCCCTGAAGAACCGCCTGTCTCAAGTCGCCCGTATCGTGCCGCAACTGGTTGATGCGATCCACCAGAATGATGGCGTCGTTCACGGCGATTCCGCCCAGCATGATCACCCCGATAAATGCCATAATGCCAAACGCCTCTCCAAGGCTCCAGAATGCGAACACCACGCCAATGCCGGCCAGCGGCACCGAAAGCATTACCGTAAACGGATGGAGCAAGGACTCGAAAAGCGATGCCATTACCATATAGACGAGCACAACCGACAGTATGAGGGCGAATTGAAGGCCGCCAAATGACTCGGCCCGTTCCCGTTCCTCGCCTGTAACGGTCACCCGATATCCGTGTGGAATGGCCATCTGTCCCACCGCCTGTCTGATCTGCGTTGCCGCCTGGCCCAGCACCACACCTTCGGTCAGATAAGCGGATACCCTGCCCACCCGACGCTGCCCGTCGCGCAATATCTCCCGCGGCCCCTGGACCACCCTCAAGTCGGCGAGATCTCCCAGCGTGAGCATTGCCCCGTCGGGGCCGTCAATTCTGGTGTGTTTCAACTCGCGAAAATCCACATCTTCGAAACGCACCCGGATGGTTCGCGCACGCTGGTCTTTGGAGAGTTCCCCGGCTTCCTCGCCTGCCAGCCTGCGCTCGAGTTCGCGCACGAGGTTCTGTGAGGTAAGGCCAAACGCCGCCGTGATATCCGGCCGCAACACCACGTCCACTTCGGGCTGACCATCCTGGAAGCTGGTTCGCACGTTATACACTGTGGGTAACGCTTCCATGCGCCGTTTCAGATCTGCCGTCAGTTCCCGGAGTAATTCCAGGTTCTCTCCGCTGACCTCGACCTGAACCGGCGCAGCATTTCCTCGGATAATTCCTTCTAATGCAGCCTTTTGAAGTCGATAGTTAGCCTTAATATCCGGCACCTCGCGAATGGCGGTATCCAGCGCGGCGGTGAGTTCGGAGACACTGCGCCGGTCCGTTCGCTGCGTCAGCACCACCGTCAACTCCGCCCTGTTCGGGCCGGTGGGTTCTCCCACTGCCGTCAGCCGGTTAGGATCGTTTCCCACGCGAAGGTAGATGTGCCGGGCTTCCTGTCCGGCGACTGCCTGTGTGATTGCGGCAACGCGTCTCGCCACCCTGTCCGTTGACTCGAGCCTTGTGCCCTCCGGCAACGCGAGGTCCACGTGAAGTACACCCTCGTCTTCCCTGGGGATAAAGGAAGTATGGATGGACCGGGCCATGTAGAAGGCGGCCAGAAGACACGCGAAAAGCACTGCCATCGTACGGCCCTTGTAGTTGAGTGATCCACTCAGAAAGCGGTTGAACGCGACCGACCCGGCGACTCTCGCGGATCGGCGACGATACCGGCCAAAGAGCCGGGCGGTCAACATCGGGACGATGGTCATGGCCACCACAAGAGACGAAATCAGCGAAAACGCTACCGTCCAAGCCTGCTCCTTGAAGAGTTCGCCGGCCAGCCCATGAAGATAGACGATCGGCAGAAACACCGACACCGTAGTGAGCGTGGAAGCCAGAATGGCGACCCCGACCTCGCTCGCACCTTTAACGGAGGCTTCGGCGGCTGTTTCTCCCCGTTCCAGGTGCCGGTAGATGTTTTCGATCACGACAATCGCGTTGTCAACCAACATGCCGGCGCCCAGCGCCAACCCGCCCAGGGTCATCACATTCAACGTCAACCCCTGGAAATACATCAGCGTGAAGGTGGCCAGCACGGAAATCGGAATGGCAAGACCGATCACCAGTGTGGCTGTCCACTGCCGGAGCACAGCCAACAGCACGCCCACGGCCAGCAACGCGCCGAGAATGGCCGCCTCTTCCACTTCGTTTACCGCGCTTTCCACAAAGCGCGCCTGGTTCTCCACCACTGTAAAGCGAATGCCCGCCAGGTCGGCCTCCAGACTTCCCAGTTCTTGAAGAACCCCGTTGACCACCGACGAAGTATTCGCGCCCGCTTCTTTATAGATTGAAAGACCGACGCACTCCACACCGTCTAGGCGCACGATTGTCTCCCTCTCCTTATATCGGAGTGCCACGGTACCCACATCGCCAACCATGACGGGCACCCGCTCGGCCGGTGCATCTTCCTGGCCGTTCGCGGTTCCGCCTCTGCTCTCACCGACAACCAGGTTGTTCACGTCCTTCAAATCGTTCAGACGTCCCATACCCTTGACCAGATAGGATCGTTGCCCGTCCTTCAACGTCCCTCCGGAGACATCCGAATTCGCCTCCCGAATTCGCGAGACGACCGTCTCGGAATTGACGCCAAAGGCTTGCAGAAGATAGGAATCCAGCGTAACATGGATCTCCTTTTCCGCCCCTCCTTCGATTTCTACTGAAGCCACCCCGGAGAACCCTTCAAGTTTCGGCCTGATTATCGTTTCCACACTGCCCAGCAGTTCGTCCGGATCCTGCCAATCCGCTCCGGACACGGCCAGGCGCATCACCGGCAGCGCCTGAGGGTCTTCCTGCGTAACGTCCAGACTCGTGATATCGGGATCCGCTGCGTACCGCCCCACTTTCTTTTGCACGTCGAGCAAGGCGAAATCCATATCCGCATCCCATTCAAATTCCGCGATCACCACGGCTTGACCGGAGCGGGACACTGAATGTACCCGTTTGACGTGGCGAACGGTACCGATATCCCCTTCGAGACGCTGCGCATAACGCTCTTCCATCTCCCTTGGAGTCTTGCCCGGAAAACGCAGGTCGACCGTAATCACGGGAGAATGCAGGTCGGGCAACAGGTCTACGTCCAGCCGTTCCAGTGAGATCCAACCCAGGAGCGCTACCGCCAGTGTGGCCATGGCAACCGTCACCGGGTATTTTGTTGAGAATTCGGGCAAAGACATCGTATCAGCCCTTTGAAAGGGGAACTATCAATTAAGCTAAAAGGCGGCAACCTTTGACCGTCAGGGACGTTGAGAATGTGTGAATCTGCGCAGTTATCTCAAACGTAAGGAGGAAGGAGTTTCAGATGTCGATTCAGGCTTTTTGCTGTTATGCTGTGGCAGTGTTCGTCGTTGCAGTTGGTGCATGTTCGGCAGGTCCTACGGAACCCGCCGAGGCGGGCGAATCAGGCAAGAGGTATAATATCTCAGAGACCGCCAAAGAGGTTCGCAGCGGCGTCGAACTGGTCGCCAGATATGACAGTGACCGTAAGGTGTTCGCCGGCACGGTCAGGAATACCACAAACGCCAAAGTCTCCCAGGTCCGGGTTGAGATCCATCTGTCGAACGGCGTCGAACTCGGGCCCACCCCTCGTGTCGACCTGGCAGCGGGCGAAATGAAATCTTTAGAACTCAACGCTCGCGGTCAGTCTTTCACCTGGTTCAGCATCCACGTTGAGTTGGGATCCGGAGATCACGGATAGCCAAATAATACAAAATGGCCGCTGCGCCGGGGATGGTTTCGGATGTCATATCCTTTTGCCCGGAGCCCCCGATCGCGCCGCGGATCTGATCCGTATCCAGATGGAGGAGGTCGGCCATCTCTTTGACCGAAGGGCCCTCTTGGATCGCCAGAGATTCGACATTTGCTGCTTTTTGCAGGCACTTCAGCACATCGTATTGAACTGTTGCCATAGCCTACTTGCTCGGGTGATTATGTGAGTGACGCGCCCCTCAGCTGCGCTTGCGCCTTCCTGTAACCGTCGCTGAATCCATCGCGGTACGCGCAGTAGGGGCATTTGTGGCGATGGAATCCGGATCTTCCGCGCGGATGGGATCTTTCGTGTCGGTACGGGTCCTTAGAACAACGGACACTCGCCCCATGTGTTCATCGCTGCCCCGGCACTCCCTCGCCGGTTACCCGCACGCGCGTACGCGGCCGCAGGGTTTCATAGTTGCTTGTAATGAGGCGCTCGCCCGGTTCAAGCCCTTCCAGAATCTCGACCTGCTCCGACCCCTCCAGCCCAAATTCCACGTTGCGCATCTGTGCCCTCCCCTCCTCTTCGACGAACACCACCTTGCGATTCTGACGGGTCAGCACAAAGCGGCGCGGGATCACCACCACGTTTTCGTGTGACTCCGTGACAATCTCCGCTTTCACGAACATTCCCGGCCGCAACATCAGGTCCGGATTCTTCACGGCCCCCACCACCCGGAACGTACGTGTCGTCGGATCAATGGCCGGATCCACCACCTTGATGGTCCCCCTAAACAGTCGGTTGGGCAACGCATAGTTCTCCATACGCACAATCTGCCCCGGCGAAACCGACGAAATATAGGCATTTGGTATCTTGAGTTCGACGAGCACGCGGCTGTAATCCATCACTGTCGCAATGGTCGTACGGGCTTCCACGAGTGTACCGTCGGTAATGTCGGCCAATCCTGTTAGAAAGCCGGCGATTGGTGTACGAATCGTCGTCTTGGCGATCTGAACGAGGGCGTCTTCATAATTTGATTCGGCCTCGGCAAGTGCGCGGCGTGCTTCGTCAAGATCTCTCTCCGTACCCAGCTTGCGTTCAACCAGTACCTCTTGTTCACGAAGCGTTCGCTTCGCAGCGGACTTAGCAAGCGCCCGGGATTCAACGCGGGCATTCACTTCAAGTTCCCTGTTCACCAGACGGGCGATTTCCTGGTTTCGGGTAACCCGCATACCCTCCGCCGGCCTTTCCCCGCCGTCCCGTGCGACAAATCGAAGAATACCTTCGACCTCGGTTTGAATTCGAGCCTCTTTAGAGGACCGGAGCGTCCCCGTGGCCCCCACCGTCGCTTCCATGGTGTCCAGCCGCACCGCCTGAACCGTAACGGGGACGGTCAGATCGACGGTCCGCTGTTCGGTTTGCCCGCCGCAGCCTGATAGCGTAGAAATACCGATGAATAGCATATAGAATTCAGAGCGTCGTCGATTCAAAATATACCTCACTAAAAGGATATATATCGTTGTTACACAATTAATTACCATCGTCCTCCGCGGCTTTGTCCACGCCCTCCCCGGTCACCCCTGCGGCCGCCGCCGCCGAAGTTCCAGGTGGGAAGTTCCTCTTCGTATACGTCCTCCGGATGGTCAGGGTCTACGTACCTCCAGCGCACCGCGTCGGCGTACAGCCGGCCGTTGGCACGGTCGGACAATTCGACACGGGCCAATTCCCCACCCTCGAACCGGTAACGTCCCAGGACGTTCCAGCCCGCCTTCAGTTCGTGTGCTTCCACCGTCAGCGTATCCACCTGGCCACCGTGGCAGACGGCCAGATTGAATTCCGATGCCATACGCAGACGCTTCGAGAACCTGGGAGAAAGGAAATAATAGTAGACGTCGTAATCCCCGCTGTGGGGCAAACGGGCGGTCCAAACGGCCGGTTGCGCGCCGTCGCCAGGTTTCTTCCAACGGAAATTGTTCTCATACCGTCCGAAAGAAAACGGCAACTGGCGTTCCTGCCAGTTGTCGCCCTTCAACTGCGGTCGAAGATAACGGCGCACCCTGCGGACCGGCATCTCGAAGCCTTCGTCATCGTTGTCCACGATTATTTCGGTCAATCCGGTCTCATCCGGGGAAACCTCCCTCACGTAAGTCGTGGCGGATCCGTCCATCGGCTGCTCGGGTATGCGCAGCGGCGCCATCAGGATGCGGCGGTTGCGTGCAAAAAAAGGCTCGATACTTATCCTAGAGGGCCGCTCCCAAAGGATCAACCCCACCTCGACTTCCTGCCCGCCCTCTATCTCGACTCCTTTTACCGCCTCGTCCTCGGTGCCCAACGCTCGAATCTGAACGAACCCGCGCCCGGGCTCCCCGTTCCGGATCCGCACGATGATCTGATACGTCATCATCCCCCACCCGTCGTCGACTTTATATGCTTTTGCCCGTGTCAGTGTGTACCCCGGCACATGGGTATTGTGCAGCCAGTCTCGGACCAGGCGATTCAGGTCGGGTCCGTTCACCCCACCCGAGGAATCGCCGACAGCCGCCCTCTCAAACGAAGCGAAGTCGACTCCGATGTGTCGATTCGCCTCCTCGAATCCGCTTATTACATCTCTGAATGCATCGTCTCCCACCACAGCCTGCATCATGCCGAACAGGGACGCGCCCTTGGCATCGACGACTGCCCGGTAGAGTTCCGCATCTGCATTCGGGTCCAGTTCCGCGAAGGAACGCTGCCGCATCATGGCCGTTAACGTATCCCAGGAGACGCCACTCCCGCCCCTGTCGCGCCTGAACCGCCCCCGAAACCGCCCACGTCGCGAGTAGAACGTCTGTTGCAGATTGGTACCGAGATGTTTCTGCATATAGATTGGCATACCGCGCTTTAACAGCGAATAGTGTTCGCCTTCGAATCCTTTGTTGAACGACCAGAGTTGCGCAACAGGACTCCGGTATATCCCACTCTGAGACGATTCGCTCGCGAGAAACGTGTTAAGGATCGTGCTGACCAGCAAATCGCGCTTGATTCTCGCAGGATCGTCGTTTTGCCGTTGCCGTCGCTGCATCCACTTCAGCCGCTGTCCCAGCCTCAACCGCATCAGGACATCCTCTTCCAGCATCAGCACACCTGGCTGCACCAATCCTCCTGCTTCCTCCCATCCGTCGTAATACCATTGCACCTGGAATGGCACCTCCACCACAGATAGACGCTCGTAAGGGTAGGCCAGGCTGGTTTCCTGTTCAACACTATCCAGAATTTCGCCAAGTGTATTGAGGGCGTCGTCCCTGGCGTCTTCGAAGAAGGTGACCTGTTTTGCATGGGACGGATGCACGTAGATAGCACATTCGATGTCGTGGATTTCGGCCTGATAGACACGATAGACGCCAGCGTTGAGTGAAAAAACAGGTACAGGGCGCTCCACTTTCCATGTATGAATCTCACGTCTTCCCGTTGGCTCCCGGTTAACCGGTACACCCTGGGTCACAACTTCCAGCCCGGCGGGAAGAGAAATATTGAGATCTGCAGTGGCGAAGGAAACGGGTCTGCCATCCCGATGCCCGTAGTCCACGCCCGGTGAGGGATACCACCTGCTGCGTGGCGGCAGGAAAACGGAATTGCGGCGAATCCAGGCGGTAAGATCACCCTTTCTCCCCGGCCCGGCGCGCCTCTTCTGCAAGCGTCTTGTATCAGGATGTCGCCTGAGATCGAATCCGCTGAGGTCAATCGATCCGTCGTACACAAACACGAGTGTCGCCAGACTATCGGGTTGAAGTGGTCGCGCGACCTGCACGGTAGCGTATTCGCGACGCCAGTTGACAGCAACGTCCGTTGCCTGCTTTGCGCTTACAGACCGCAATTTCAATCCCGGGTTGAGACTGAAAACGAGGGTATCCAGCCGCACGGGATGAGGGTTCAAGACGTTCAGAACCGCCCTGCCCCGTAGGGGTGTCCGGTCTGCTGCCAGATCCAGGTCGAGCGTGTAATGCGTAACTTCCACGGCAGGCCAATCGGCATATCTTTCCTGGATTTCCAACTGCGCCATCCTGTATTCGAGGTCGGCAGAGTCCCGACTTTCCATATACACGTACAGGGCCAGCGCGGCGACGAGACCGGCGGCGGTCAGACATCGGCCAAACCTGCGCCAGGGGCGTGATTGTGGCAGACGCGGATACCGGTCGATTGACAGACCGAAGAAAAACAGGGCAAGCATCATGTAGAAGAACCGGATCTCCACCACCCGTCGGATATCGCCAAGACCGAGCATATCCGAATAGAACACGGGTGCGAAGAATGCGCCGAAATCGAAAATGCCGCCATATCTGCGCCCCAGGAACAAGAGCACAATCACGACATACGCGACAACGAGCACGGTCACTGCAGCCTGTCGGCGCAACACCGCCCCAAGGAAAAACGTAAGCGCGGACATGTAAACAAGCCCGGGCAGGTTCAGCAGCAGCCAGTACGCAAGGTAGGGCCGAATGGTAAACGGCGCGCCGGTAATGCTGATTTTGGCTGCGTGTACGCCCAGGCTGAGCACGAGCACAACCAGGCTGAGTGTGGTCAGTGCGCCCAGAACACCCAGGTATTTGCCCATGACCAATTCGGCCGTTGACAGCGGCCGGGCTGCAACCACCTCATAGATCCCGGCGCGCTCATCCGCGGCGCGGAAATCCCCCACAATAAACGCGATCACGACGGTCTGCAGGAAACTGTAGACATAAAAGGGCATATAGGCGCCGATTCCGCTGACAGACTCGAATTCAACGCCTCTGGCTTCCGCGATCGCCAGTCCCACCCCCAGAACGACGGGGATAAGCACGCCAATACCACCCAGAATGCGAAATCTGATCGTCCGCATCAGCAATTTGCGTTCGTATCTGGCGACCGAAAATATGGTGAAAGCCGTATCCATGTTCAATGCCACTCACGCCGCCCTTTCCAGATTTTCCATACCCATAAAATAGACATACGCATCTTCGAGATTCGGTGAAACCGGTTCCGCGTTGCCGGGTGGTTGGCCATCGCCCACGATCCGAAGATCCATCCGGCCACCGTCCACGGCGACCGTCACAACCAGAAAACTTCTGGAGATCTTTTCGAAACCGGCGTCGTCCGCCTGTACGCGCCAGGTCTTGCCATTCGCGCGAGCAACCAACGTCGCGGGCGAGCCCCTGTAAACGATCCGTCCGGCATTCAGCACGGCCAGATCATCGCAGGTACTCGAAATATCGCCAACAATATGGGTGGAAATCAAGATAGCCCGATCCCGGCTCATCCGGGCGAGGATCCCCCGAAAACGGATGCGTTCTTCCGGATCGAGGCCCACGGTGGGCTCGTCCACAATCAGGATTGCAGGATCACCCACAATGGCCTGCGCAATGCCGAGCCGCCGCATCATTCCCCCGGAAAACGTGCCGGTCCGACGGTTCCGCGCATCGTAGAGCCCCACGTTATCCAAAGCATCCCGCACCCGCGCCCTTCTCCCGCTCCGACGGCGCCCGGCAGCGAGCCGGTCCATATAATCCAGAAACTCCCACGCCGTCAGTTGCGGATACGCCCCGAAGTGCTGAGGAAGATAACCCAACCTCCGGCGCACTTCGGAACGGTTGCGCTGCAGATCCCATGCACCGATTCTTACCTGGCCGGCTGTTGGCGCCATTTGGGTTGAAAGAATTTTGATGAGCGTGGTTTTTCCGGCACCGTTCGGTCCCAGGAGCCCGAATGTAACCTGTCCGATTTCCAGATCCACGTTGTCCAGCGCAGGCGCGGTCCCCTTTTGATAGATTTTCGTTAAACCCGTCGCGGTAATACGCATTTCCAGCCCCTAATATGGGTACAGGAGATATGCAGCACTCTATGCATTAGACCGGTCAGTGGCGTAGATCGTTCCAGGATGGTTCTCGACAAAAACGCCCCTTTGCAACCGATACCGTCATGGACCCCCGGAAACCGTCTTCGAGACCGGCACCAGGCATTTTCTGGCCGTCATCTCCACCTTGATTCGGCGACCCTCCAGTTCAGGCATTGTCGGACAGGGCAACACGTGCACAGTGTCCACCGGCACCGCCTGGGACACGGCTTCCGAGAACGCTGCGGCAGTTTCCGGTGAACTGACATAGGCAAATGTCAAACAGATATCGCTCCGCGTGAGCGACGCCCGGTCAAGGACCGCTGCCATCTGTTCGGTGACCTGCTCGGCTTCCTGGTTCGGACCCGCGCCCGGGCGCGCGCGCAGTTCGCCCACGTGGATCAGTTCCCAATCTCGAGCCCGGCTGCAGCGAATACGGGTGAGGCCCTCATCCGTAATTCCTGCAGGAAGTTCCATTTCCGAGTGGCGCACTTCACAATGGCTGTCCGGCATGACCCCCATGACCTGTATTTCCGCATACAGGCTGGGCGGGTCGCCGAAGCGCCGGCTGTCCGACATCATCACCACGGGCCGCGGATGGTCCGCCCAGCGGCGGCTGACCTCCGTCCGGATGAGTTGCGCAATCCTCGTGGAGTGAGCGAACGGACGGAGACGCACAACGTCCGTCAGCGATCCGCCGGCCTCGTGGAATACGTTCTGGATGAGGTCGAACACGTGCGAAATCTGACGTTCCGGCTGTCCTTCGAATAGCGGATTTATCGCGTCGTCCCACGCGACGACGCCCGACAAGTGGATCTGCCGACCACCTCCGAATCTTGTCACCACGGCAGGCGCAAGCGCCATAAACTCGGTATCGTACAGTGATTCCGGCCTCCACGAGGCCTGCTCGAACATCGCGCGGGGTTTCGGCACATAACCCACAGCCTGAATACACGTGGAAAGTCCCGTCTTCGGATGCGCCCAGCCGAGCGTCGTGATCGCCGCGCGGTACCCCCTGCTGAACCGCGCTCGCCGCACATCGCGCATGTGGGTGCCGTCGTACCGCTTGTTGTGCAAAACCGTCCACTCGGCAAACGAATCGAAGCTTCCGCCCAATCCGGCGGCGACCTCCGTCAACGTGTCGCAAAGCGCCTCGTTCTGGGATTCCGACCATTCGTCCCGCAATGCCTCACTGTTTGTTTCCGACCATGTCGCGCCCTGCATTCCACGCGACGGCAACCGTGCGCCGAGTTGATTGAGGTCGATACGTACAGCGTCTCCCCAATCCGTGTGCCGAATCCGCATGCGTCGCCGGACGTCGGGATATTGCATCGATGCACTCTCTCACTGTGTGTAGGGAGCTGCCCTATTGATTTCCATTTCGCAGCCGCGAAATGCAGGAACCGGGTCTCGACAAAGCGGCTGGTACTCCGACATCACTGGGCCGGATAAACTCGTCAGCGCTCTATGGACGGTCCTGGCATCATGGTGCCCAGACGCTTGCGTTCGAGCCTCAGCTCCATGGAAACGGGCTGCTGGATACCGGGTGCAGCATGCCCTCAACAAAACGTGAAAAACGGAACGGCTCCAGGACACGGGAGCGTTCGCCCAGGAGTTCCTCCGCCACCAGCTTCCCCACGCCAATCATCTTGTACCCGTGGTTGGAATCTGCAATGAGGTAACAATTCTTGTGAAACCGGTCGAACACCGGGAAACGATCGGGTGTAAACGCGCCGATGCCACCGGATGGCTCTTTCTTGAAGAGTGGAGACTTTCCTTCAAACCGCTTATGACAGAATGCCAGCGCGGAACACCACTGGTGCGCGAATTGGTCACCAACGATGAAATCGAGAGATTCCGGACCATAGGGGTCCACCGCAACTTCGTCCGGCGGTCTTTCCACCCGGTAGGGCATTGCCCCTCCCTGCACGCCCCCAAAGTGGAAATCGGGTTTGTAGTATATACCCCACAGGCGATCCGTAATCAGCGAACCGTCGACGTCCGAATACAGTGGCGCGTCCGTGTCCAGATGAATTACGGGGGGCATCCTGCCGTCGTTGGTTTTGAGATAGTTGGGATCCACGCCCAGCGTCCCTTCCTGCAAACACCAGTAGCTCCACATGGGAATGTCGTGATGCATGGCGCCATCCGAACCCTTGATGCTCATCGACGCGGGCAGGTTCAACATATCCCAGAGCAACTTCGCCCACGGCCCCACGGCAATAACAACCTCGTCTACCCGGATCACGCCGCGACCCGTTTCCACCGCCGATATTGCCCCGTCATCGTACCGAAATCCGGTCACCGAAACGCCTTCCAGAATCCCGACGCCTTCGCTCCTGGCCTTGGCCGCCAGGCCCATCATGGACGTACGGTTGTTGGCATATCCCCCTCTTTTTTCGTGAAGAACGGATGTGATTCCCTTCGCCTGCCAGTCGTGAAACAGACCCCGCATATATTTCATGCAGTCTGCTTCTCCTTCGATAAATTCGGATTCGTAACCGATCTCACCCTGCTCTTGAGCGATGCTTGCAACGTCGTCGTGCATGGACTCGGGGCTGATCTGCATATAGCCGACGGGGTGATAGCTGAATGCCTCCGGGTCGGTCTCCCATATATCGACGCTGTGTGCCATCAGTTCGCGCATGGCCGGTTGGTAATAGTTGTTACGGATCACGCCGCAGGCAATGCCGGAAGCGCCCGCTGCCACCCCCGTCTTGTCCACAACCAGCACGTCAGACCCGCCTCCCCGACGCCGCCTTTTCAACTCACGCGCCAGGTGGTAACCCGTGCTCAGACCGTGCACACCTGCGCCGATGATCAGATATTCCACGTGTTCCGGTAAACTCATGTGTTTCCTGACATTCACATCCCGGTCGTTACGGCGGCGGAACGCTTCGGAATCTCAATATTCCAGCGCTGTGTATAATTTCTCGTCCACCCGCGCAGCCACTACCGTCAACTGGGGATTTGCCAGCCACTCCTCCACCACCCTCCGCACTCCACGCAGGGTGGTCACAGTCACTCCCCTTGCACCGAACCCATCGGCGACCTTTGCCCAATCCACCGTTTGCAACGCTACGCCCCGTTGCGGGATATTACGCATGGCTTGTGCGACTTTTACAATTGTCAGAGACCGGTCGCAGAGCACCACGAGCAATGGATGCAGGCCCAACCTGCGTGCCGTTTCCAGTTCCTGAACCATCATGGAAAAACCGGCGTCCCCAAATACGCCCACCACCGGCCGGCCGGGCCGGACCAGCGCCGCCGCCATCGCAGACGGCAGGCCGTAGCCCATCGCGGAAAGGCCGTTTGACGTCAGAAACGTTCCCGGCGAACGGGCCAGCCAGACCTGCGAAATCAGCATCTTGTGGGCGCCGACGTCGACTGAAAGTATGGTCTCCCCTGGCAGGGTATCGTACAATTCACACATTAAATGGTAAGGAGATAGACCATTGGCGCTGGCGTCCGCTTCAGGACAGATCGTAACCGCGACGGCATCCTGTGCGCCGCGGATTTCGGCCGTGGTCCAGCGTGCGCCCCCGCTATATCCTTCCAGCAGCCGATCGAGCAGGGATGTGACGTCGCCCACACACTCCGAAACCGGTTCAAAGTCGCCAAAGGCAATAGAGGAATTGGCCAGGGAGTAGACTGGTTGGCGAAGATGCCAGTCCTGGGCCGACTCCACGGGTTCGAAACCCACGCCTAACAGACAATCGCTTCGCTCGATCATATTCACAAGAACTGCGTCTCCCGCGGCCGACGCCACCGTGCCCAGATACCCCGGGCCAAACTCATCCGGAATGCCCTTTGCCTGTGGAAGAACAACGTAGGGAATTTGCGATTGTGCAAAAAATCGACGCACTGCGGCGAAATCCAGCCGGGCATTCAACGCGACGCCCACAATGCCAACAGGCCGTTCGGCCCGGTTCAGTGCCCTTGTTATCGCTTCAAGGTCCCCGTTGCACGCGAGAAACGGGGTGGACGGAGACTCGGCCGGGCCGGGCGCCGCATCGGCCACAGCGACATCATTCGGTATCGTGAGGTATACCGGACCAGCCGGAGGCGCCGACGCACGCATCAAGGCGGACCGCACCGTCGCTTCGACGCCGGTCTTTTCCAGCGCGACGGACCATTTACAGATCGGGTGGAACAATTCGTTGAGAGACAGATTCTGTTTCTGGCTCACTCTCGTCCGCGACGCCGGGCTTCGCGCTGATATAGCCAGCATCGGATCCCTGTCGAGGTAAGCGGCGCCGACCCCCAGAACCAGATTGCAGGCGCCCGGCCCCAGCGTCTCCAGGCAGACGCCGGGAATCCCCGTCAGGCGCCCGATCGCGCTGGCCATAAAGGCGGCGGCGGCCTCGTGGCCGGTCAGCACGAATCGGATTCCCGTGTTCTCCAGCGCATCGATCAGATCCACGACCTCGCCGCCCGGATGACCGAATACGTACCGGACCCCTTCTTCCTGTATAGTTTCCGCGATAGCCAGCGCGCAGGATCGCATCGACGTGAACGCTCCGGGTCGATTCCAAAATCAAGTTGATTCTTGTCCCGCCGGTGGGTTCGCCGCCAGTTTCGACCCGGTCGCCTTCACCCTCCGGGACACTGGCCGACTGCGGAAAAACACTATTGCCGATACGGAGTGGCCACGGGATATCTCACAGCTTTTCGACAAATTCCCGATTGTGGCCCTTGAGGCTGGAATCGCTGCCCAGCGCGTAGTGCCTGGACATGTCCGGAGAGTAACGGCGGGCGGGCGGGATTCGTCCCAACGCTTCCGCAATTGATCTGACGTGATGAGGCCCGGACCCGCAGCAGACGCCGAGGTACCGGACACCCATATCGAACGCCCGACGTGCAAACGCGGCCATTTCATACCTGTGGCAGGTAAAGGGATCCAACGCTGTCGGAAACGAACGTCCCTCAGGCGACGGTTCATTGCCCGCCTCCCGAAGTGATTGAAACGTCGGTTGATCCTCCGTCGTGCGATACGGTACCGGCAATGCCGCCACGTGACAGGATATGGCACGCCGGATACGTTCCACATCGGGCAGCATCGTTTGTGGTCCTCTGGTGCAATTTACCCCGACTACATCCGCGCCGGCCTGCTCCAGACGTTTTGCGGCCTCATCCAGCAGGACTCCGTCCCTCAATCCTTCCTCCCGATGGTGCGCAAAGGTCACCACAGCCGTTATTCCAGCCCGTTTGATAGATGCCAGTGCCAGTGCGGCCTCCCCGGAAAAGGAGAACGTCTCCGCGATCATGAAATCGACTCCCGCCTCAGCCGCCCACGCCACCTGTTCGTCGAACATCGCCGTAACCTGCGCGTCCGTTGCCCGATCCTCCGGATCCCAGATGTTGGTATTGCAAATGTTGCCTGCAACCAGAGGGCGTTCTCCTTCGACCGATTCGGCGACCGATTTCGCTATCCCCAGCGCACTCTTCTGCAGGGGTTCCAGAAGATGTTCCTTGCCGATGATGCGTAGCTTTTCTCGATGGGCGTAGTACGTAAACGCCTCAATCACGTCCGAACCCGCGCGCCAGAATTCCCGATGCAACCCGGCCACGACTTCCGGGTGCTCAAGCACGACTTCCGGCACGAAAGGGCCCGCCTGCAGATACCCTCGGCGTTCGAGTTCGAACAAATACCCCTCAGCGCATATCACGCCGTCTTCGTCGAGGCGCTGCAACAGACTTCGGGGATATACCGACTTTCCGGCGTCCATCTGAATGGGATCTCCGGTGTGCCGCAATTGTTTATTTGGAAGAAGTATTCACCAGCGTTGGTAGGCCGGCGTCTCCAAGTACCGTCCCGCCAGCCGGCGTATCCAGAAATCGGCGAATTACGTTGCGGGTGATGGAGGAGACGTTATTGGTATAGCCGTTGTGTGAGAGGCTGCCCGTCCAGGTTACGGAGCCTGCCGAAAAAACCGCGCCGCCTCCGGGATAATCCATAATCGCCAGATCCGCCGTAGGCGGTACGTGCGTACGTCGGGCGGGGATAAATCCGGGACAGGCCGCCCGGGCGAGTACGACGGGTTCGGGCGTGAGCCGGTCCCACGCCCAATCCTGCACGGCGTCCATTTCAAAGCCTGCAGCGCTGCCCAGGTTCAGGCCGAAGTCTCCGATAACTTCGTCATTTCCGACACCGTCGAAAACCCACGCGTACCTGGCGTCCCTGCTTGACGGAAGTCGCCGAAAGCCCCTTTTATCTTCCGCTTCCATCCAGGCGTTGGACGCATGTTCAACGCCGACCGTCCGTCGGGGCGGGCGTCCCCGCCTCGCCCATAATCCCCCGAGTTCCAGTGTCGTGCTGTGTTGCGATTCCCCGGGCACCGGCTCGTACGTGGGTCCGTAGTCGCCCTCTCCTCCCCGGCGCAGTTCAAGCAGATGGGGCCGCCGGGGGTCGATGGACATCACCCAGTACAGGCCATTACCGCTCAAATAGACGAGACGGCCCCCGTTTCGCACGTACGCCGCCAGGCTGTCGACCATGTTTTCGGTGTGGTATTCGGGGTGGCTTCCCAGAATCACACATCGATATTTAGAAAGAAGCTCGGTGCCCCCGCAATGCAGATCCTCGTCCGCAAAGACATCGTATTTGAACTCCAGCGCGTCCAGCCAGTCGATCAGGTAGAGATTCGCGGTAATATTGTGCGCGCCCCAGTTCTGAAATCCCGCAGTGGGATTCCATCCGCGCGTTGGCTGAAGGCGCGAGTAATAGTAAACCGTCGACCCGTCGCTATGCACGTCGTAAGTGCATATCGTACGATCCAGCACACCGTCTTCGGTATTGCTGTACGCGGCACGGTTGCTTCGGTACGCCTGCCACGTGAGCGTGGGGATCTGGCATGCCAATTCCGACCGCGGCGTCCTGGATGTCACGATAAACGGCACGAAGAGTGTTTCAGCATCTGTCTCGGCGCGTAGTGTATAGATGCCGGGCCTGGTGTCGGGAGGTACTTCCACCGCGAAAGACGTTGCCCATTCTGCATCTTCCAGATCGTCTTCGTGCAGGTAGACCGCATTGTAATCGTCAGGTTGATCCGTATAGAGCCGGGACGGCATTCCCCCGTCCAGAACGGTCCAGTAACCGCACGCCCCGGCGCGTTTAAGGCAAGCCCGTGATTCCCGTTGTCGGACAGATCAACGACACGGGCGCCCGTCACCTCGCGGCCAAGATGCCAGCATCCCAGCAGTGGGCCCAGTGTTGAAGGATTCCGTCCGCCCGCGAGTGCCTGGATATCTTCGCGATCGAGTGCAGTTTCAAAAAGCACGGGGTGCGCGATTTTTCCCGTAAAATGGGCCCAATGGATGCCTTCGCGGTCGGGTTCCGGGCAGGCGCCGAACAGCAGCGGCGCGGTGCCCGGGAACACCGGACCCTTCTCGATGTTTTTCGATGCAAAACTCAGCGCGTCGGAGGACGATCGGGTTTCGACCACCCCGGCGGTATCCCCAATTTGCTGATAAAGACAGATGTTACCTGATTCAGGTTGGTACGAGAACGCCACGAACTGCCAGTTGCCGACATGGATGGCCTCTCTGGCGGTTGCCCAGTGTGCCGTCTTGCCGTCGTGAGACACCGCAGCCGTCAGAAACCGCTCGCCGGCGAAAAAAATCCCGTAGCTCAAGTTTTGACACGCCCACTTCACCGTCAGGGCGCGCCATCCGCCGCCACCTAGAGTTGGCAGAAACCAGAGCGCCACGGTAAACGCACCCGCCGGATTCAGGGTATCGGAGTGCGGAATCTCAATGAATGAACCATAATCCGTAACCTGATCTTGCACGTCAATCCGATCCGGCTGCCCCCATGAGACAGGTTCTTCCTTGTAACCCGGTCCGTCGGGATTTGGGTCTCCGTGAATCAGCCGCGCGAGGTTCACATCAGCCGTGCCGGGAGGACCACCCAATTTGAAACCGATCTCTGCTCCGGCCGGCAGGGTTACTTCGTCGGTATAGCCCTCCAGCCCCAGGCCGGGTACGGGCGACAATTTTTCGAAACGAGGATTGGACAATGCAATTTACCTTCGGTGCGGGAAATCTTGCCGACTTAGCGGAACGACTGAACGCGTGCGTCATTGCCGAATGAACCCGTGTGACAGGTTACATTCGCGCGCCTGGCGACACAGCGCGACGTCAAGTCCGATTTGTCGCAATATCTGCAACAGAGGATCTTTTGCCGTCGAACCTGGACCCACAGATTCGATCCAGCCCGGCCTGTCCACCGCTTAAATGTACCTGACCAATCCGCCGTCCACGTCGATGGAGGCTCCGGTTATATAGCTCGCCCGTTTGCTTGCGAGAAACGTCACCACGGCCGCAATCTCATCTGCTTCCGCCACCCTGCCCAGCGGTGTTTCCCGGCTTGCCTGTGCATAATAGTCCTCGAGTTCCGCGTCCGGTGCGAAATAGTCCAATGTGCTGCCCCAGGCCTGGCTCTTCACGTTGCCGGGATTCACACTGTTTACGAGAATTCCGTATTGTGCCAGGTTGTCCGAAAGGCCTTTGCTGAACGCCAGACAGGCGGCCCGATCGGTGCTGTTGGCGATGTATTCCGGCGCAATCTGACGTCCGACGATCGAGTTGATATTGATAATTCTCGCCTGCGGGCTCTGTTTCAGAAAAGGCAGGGCGGTACGCGCGCATCGCATCGCGGCAAACAGCTTCACGTCCAGATCCGCACGCCAGCGAACCTCGTCCACCTCTTCGAAGGTTCCGGGAAGCGCACTGCCGGCGTTGTTCACGAGAATATCCAGCCCGCCCAGCGCGGCGGCGGCCTGCTCCATGAACGCCCGGACCTCCCTGTCGACCGTTACATCTGCGGTGGCTGCGAAGACGTTTACGCCCGTTGCCGCCTCAAGCGCTTCCGCCGTATCCTCAAGAGCGCGCGACCCGCGGGAGCAGATTGCAAGATCGGCGCCTTCCGTTGCCAGTTCAAATGCAATTGCCCTGCCAATGCCCTTGCTCGCGCCTGTCACCAGCGCCCGACGGCCTTTCAATCCCAGATCCATTGATGCCTCCATCAGCCACGACGATCACGATCGCGTGGTTTCGGGGACATTCGCCGCGGCCCCGAACGCTTGTCCGTCGATACATAAGGTCTAGTACATCGCACCCGTTGTAACACGGATATCTTCCCCGTTGATTCCCTGCGCTTGTTCCCGGCACAGATAGACTACCAGATCGGCGATTTCCTCGGGGCGCAGGAATCTGCCCTGCGGATAGGATTTTATGAACTCCTCTCTCATGGCTTCGCATGAAAGACCCCGGTCTTCCACCCACCGCAGCAAATGCAGTTGACCGGACGGTGTCTCGATCGTTGCCGGGCTGACGGTATTGGCCGTAATGTGGTGGGCCGCCACCTCCAGTGCGATTGATCTGTTGAACCCCAACAACCCGTGCTTGGACGCCGCGTAAGCACTGTAACTGGACGACCCGACGTGGGAATTGGTAGAACCGATAGAGACGATTCGTCCCCAACCGTTTTCGATCATATGGGGCAGTGCGTTCCGGGTACACAGGTAGGGTCCGAACAGATTGACGTCCACCACGCGTCTCCAGGCGTGGTTGTCGTGGTTGAGGATTGGATGTATCACGTTTGTCGCGGCGTTGTTTACCAGAATATCCAACCTGCCGAAGGTCCTGACGGTCTGGCCGATCATGTCCTCCACGTCCGCCTCCGAACTGACGTCCCCGTCCAGACCGATGCACCGCACGCCCAATTCCTGGATTTCCTGCCGTGTTGTCTCGATCTCGTCGACGTCCTCGAAGTATTTTACCTCGCTGTCCACGCGTTTCACGCGGCGGCTGCTCAGGGACATGATGCAGATGTCCGCACCCGCGCAATGCAATGGCACTGCCGAGTCCACTGGCGCCTCCTGTAACGATCGCGGCCCGTCCCTTCAGAAATTGATCGACCATTTGACATTCCGGGGCGAATACCGTGTCCATGCCGCCTGAGACCACCGTTCAAACGCGCGGGCCTCTACCGTTTCCCGGATCGTCGACACTGAAGCCGGTTATACTCACGTCGAGGATCGGACGGCGCGATGTGCTCAAACCGGACTATCTAAAGGATTGCCTGCGCCGAACTTTAGTTCCAGCAGGTACATCACCATCACGTTGTCCTGACCAAAACTCAGGTGAAAGGCATCGGACAACTCGGAGACCCGCCGGATCTGATCGATATTTTCGTCAAATACCGGGCTGAAATGAAAAAAGCTGAAGTCTATTACCGTCGCGTCCAGTCCCGAGTCCGAAATCAGATCGGACGTTTGAATCTGACTCAAAGCCGAAATCTGCATCAGATAGGCGACACCGTGGTCGGCCAGCATCTGCGGCAGCAGCCCAATCAGGTGATCGAGAAGATTCCTCCCCCAGAAATCGGCGGTACGGTGTCCGGTTGTCTGCCGGATCGGATCCACCGGCATCTGATAAAGACTGCCGATGACCAGGTCATACCTGTCTTCCGGTACAAAGGTATAGAGATCCGCAACCCGTCCGTAAATGCGATCTGCCACGCCGTTTCGAAAAGCGTTCGTCATCGTATTGCCGACGGCTTCTTTCTGGATATCGATTGCCACGACATGCGCAGCGCCGTTCAACGCGAGTTGCACGGACAGGATTCCGGTGCCGCAACCGACATCCAGGCAGCGTTTGCCTTGGCCGGCGCCCGTTCGAAAGAGATGCTTCCAGATCAAAAAGCTCCCCTGCGTTGGAGCGAACACCCCCGGATCGCACACAATTTCAGGAAATGGCAGCGGAAAGAGCGACCGCATGTTCTCGTCTACCCATGGACACGGAACGACCCCATCTTCACAATTGGTTCCGCCCCCCGCTAATATACGAGGCTGGACTCGCTTACGGCCCGCCCGGGTACACGCCAGCGCCTCTCTGGCTTGAGCAATGTGATCGGGCGTGACACCACAGCACCCGCCGACGATCTGCGCCCCCTCTTCGCGCCAGGCCTCGGCCAACGCGGCAAAGCATCGCGGCCCCACGGTTTCGTCGAATTTCCAACCCGGGTCCAGGTAACGCCCCAGGTTCGGGTACACGCCCAGTGGAAGATCGGTAAAATCCCTCAGCCACGATATCATCCCGGACACGTGCTCCACCGGCAGACAGTTGATCAAAAGGGCCCCAATTTCCATTCGTTCGAAACGGGCAGCCAATCTGCCAAAATAATCTCCTTCGGGACCCCCCCAGTGCTGCCCGTGCACCCCGCACAGACCCTGCCTGCAGCGCCGGAAGCTCAGCCACACCGGAATACCTGTCTGAATCATCAGTTCGACCGCAGGAAGCGTGAGATCCTCGCGGACAATTGACATCGTTTCCATCAAGATGAGATCGGGAGGATCGTCTACAAATACCCTTGAAAGCAGCTGTAATCGTTCCAACCGCTGAGAGGTATCGATGTCTCCATTTACGCTGAAGGCCACCGCGCATTCGTCCTCCCTGCCCACCTGTTGATTTGCCCGGCGCGCCAACGTGATACCGCGTTGCGCCACATCCATCCAATGCGATATTCCGGCACCTGCCGCCAGCCCTCGCCCGCCTATCTCCGAACCTTCCAGGATCCCCCAGGTATTGGTTGAAATTACGTCGCAGCCGACCTCCACAAACCGTCGGTGTACATCCAGCACCGAATAGGGTTCATGGTACAATGCCCAGGTGCCCCAGAGGGTGTGATCGCTGATGGCGTGATCCCGAAGTCCCATCCGGTCCAGTTCCGTGGCAACGCCGCCATCCAGAATCACACAACGATCCTCGGCAATCGATTGTTGAATACGGCGGTAGGCTTTTGTGAACACGGCGCCCATGTCGAATACTCCCCAACGGGCCGGCAGCCAGCAGGCCGGACGAAGGCCGTTCCGGTTCGGCAAAAACGTCGAATTGAATCCGCGCATGTGGCCCGGCGCGGGGGTCGACGCGCTATGGAGCCAACTCCGCCAAAGATAGGTCGGAATGGAAATTTGCACAAATGCAAATCTCACATTCTTCACGTAGGAAACAACCTGCGGAACCGACAGGATTAATGGAAAATTCGCTCGGATTCCCAATTCATGTACAAAAAAAAGATCCCGGCGTTTTCAACCGGGATCCAATGCCTAATTCAGTGAACAGGCGCCAGGACCTCTGGGTTCTCCGCAGGTTCCGCAGGGCCCCAGGGGTTCGGGATCCACCGTTTGGCCGCTACCTCCACTTACGGCAAAAACCGAAAGTTGTTTTTCAAGTTCGCTGCTGCCACAGGATGGGCAGCGCGGTTCCTGGGAGCCCTGAATGAACATCTCGAAGGGATGACGGCAACTGCCGCAGATAAACTCAAAAATAGGCATCGTCCACTCCTTATGGCACAATCCGTTCAGGGTGCGCGTACAGATTGAAGCCCTTCCGGCGAACAAATCCCGCAAGAGTAATACCCACATCGGTTGCAAGATCGACCGCCAGCGAACTGGCGGCCGAGACGCTTGCAACAATAGGAATTCGTGCGACTGCCGCTTTCTGGACGATTTCAAAGCTCGATCTGCCGCTGACGGCCAGTACGACGGCTCCCCGAGACGCTCCCACCAATCTGTCGAAAAGCAGTGCGCCGACGGTTTTGTCCACGGCATTGTGTCGGCCCACATCTTCGCTGCATACAAGCGCGCAGCCGTCCAGGCCGAACGCGGCGGCGGCGTGCACACCGCCGGTGTGGGTGAATGTGGGCTGAATCCGTGTCATATTTTCAATCGTATCAGATAGCAATTTCGCCGATATCTTCGGTCCAGGCGGCAAAACAGAACAACGCTCCACCAGGTCAGCTATGCCCAGTCGACCACATACCCCACACGCAGACGTCGTCAGCGTGCCGCGCCGGCTGGCGCTAACCCGCTCGATATCCAGACTGTGGCCGGGCGCGGGCAGCACGTCAATCGCATTACCGTATGCCTCTGTCCCGGGCCTTCCGCAGTGATATACCCGCCCAATGTCCTCGATAGACGCGATAATCCCTTCCGAAAACAGAAAACCCACGGCGAGCCGGGAGTCATTTCCGGGAGAGCGCATGGTGACGGCCACCGGATCCCCCGCCACGCGGATTTCCAGGGGCTCTTCTATCGCGATATCGTCCTGAATCGAACGCGCCGGACAGCCGTTATTCACCCTCGACACGACTCGCTGTGTAATGCCTGAATTCAACTTTAATCCTTAGGGTATATATCGTTCTGGTACAAGTGGTTCAATACGAACCGGACAAACCTTTAATTCGGCTGTCTCCGTAATGGGATCGTAGCCCGAACCGGTCAGGATATTCACCGGAACGTCATTGAAACCAAAACTGGCAAACACGGTACCACGGGGTGATTGCCGGGTCGCCTTCACCTTGATCCGAATGGAACCTCGTTCGCTCGACATCCGGCACAAGCCGCCGTCGGTCAGACCCCAGGCCGACACGTCCGCCGGATGTACTTCCAGCGTCTCTTCGGAAAGAAGCCAGTCCATCCCCGTCGCCCGCCCTGTCTGAGTTCGAGTATGGTAGGCCTGCAATCTGCGACCCGTAGTCAACCAAACCGGAAAGGCGTCGCTGACCGTCTCCGCCGGATCGCGATAGCGAATCTTCGTGAAAATACCCCGGCCGTTTGAAAATTCGCCTTCGTGCAACATCGGCGTGCCGGGATGGCCTCCGTACGGGACCGGCCAATGATACTGCCCGTGTTCGATTCGATCCCAATTCAGCCCTGCGTATATGGGCGACACGCTGCACAACTCGTTGAACACGTCTTTCGCAGAACCATACCCGAATCCCGGCGTTCCCATGCGTTTCGCAAGCTCACTTACAATCCACCAATCGGGACGGGCCTCGCCAGGGGGCGGGACCGCCGCGCGCAGGCGCTGGACACGCCGCTCGGTATTCGTGCACGTCCCGTCCGTCTCCCCCCAAGCCGTGGCCGGCAGCACGACGTCGGCAAGTTCAGCCGTTTCGGTCAAGAAAATATCGATCACCACCAGGTGGTCCAGGCTCTGCAATGCCCGCGTGCAATGCGCCCGGTCCGGATCGGATACAACAGTGTTCTCGCCGTCTATCATCATTGCGCGGATCCGGTCGCCGCACAGGTTCAATGCCGCCACCTTGGTAACACCCTTTTCCGCGTCGATACGCCGGCCATAAAGGCGTGAGAATTTTATCGCGTTTTCCTGGTCGTCGCACGGCTGGAACCCTGGGAATTTATCCGGAACAGCTCCCGAATCCCCTGCGCCCTGGATATTGTTCTGGCCGCGCATCGGATTGATGCCCGTACCGTCGCGCCCCAGGTTTCCCGTCATCAGGGCCAGATTACAGAGGCTCTGAACATTGTCAACGCCACAGATATGCTCGGTAATTCCCAGCGTATAGTAAATTGCACCCCTATCGGCCATGCCGTACCAGATGGCGGCCAGTTCAATGTCCTTCGCTGGCACGCCCGTGATTCTCTCGGCCCATTCCGGGGGATACTCCTTCACATGCTCCAGGAAGTCCTCAGCCTTCACCGTCCGGTTTTCGATAAAGTCCCGGTCGATCAACCCTTCCCTTGCGATGACGTGGGCCATCGCAAGCAAGAGCGCAACGTCGGATCCCACCCGTAACGGAAGATACAGATCCGCCATCTCGGCCAGAGGGATGCGCCGGGGATCCGCGACAATCAGTTTTGCCCCCCTGCGTATCGCTTTCTTTAGCCGCGTGGCCGCCACTGGATGGCACTCGGTCATATTCGTCCCGATGCAGAAGAACACATCGGGCTTTTCCATATCGACCAGTGGATTCGACATCGCGCCCCGTCCGACCGTGGCTGCCAGACCGGCAACCGTTGGGGCGTGTCACGCACGGCTGCAGTTGTCTATATAGTTGGTGCCGAAGCCGGCGCGGATGAATTTACCCATCAGGTAGGCAGCCTCGGTAGGCGCACGGCCGGAGGCCACCCCGTACGCGCTGTACTTCCCATGCGCCGCCCGCGCATCCTTGAAACCCTGCGCGGCGCGATCCAGTGCCTCCTCCCAGCTCGTTTCGTGCAGTCTGCCGTCTCCTCCGCGCACCAGCGGCATCTTCAGCCGATCACGGTGGTGTACGAAGTCGAAAGCAAACTGTCCCTTGACACAAAGCGCACCCAGGTTTGCGGGACCGTCCATCGCGGGCTGGATGCCCACAATCTTCTCCCCTTTGATCATTACGTCCACCGAACACCCCACCCCGCAATACGGGCAGATAGTACGCGTTTTTTTAATTTCGCCCGGATCGCTGGACGCCCGCAACGCTTTCTTGTCCGCAAGCGCACCCGTGGGGCACGTCTGAATACACTGCCCGCAAAACGTACATGACGACTCTTTCAGCAGACCATCGAATTCGGTTACAATCTGTGTCTCGAAGCCGCGGTTCATCACGCTGATTGCATCATCTCCCTCCTGCTCGGCACATACCCTGACGCAACGGTAGCAAGAGATGCATTTGTCATAATCACGCAGAAGAAATGGATTGTCGTCCTCCACCTTGCTGCGTCCGGACTGCGCTCCCTTGAACCGGCCGGTCCGCGCACCGTATCGATCTACAAGAGTTGCCAGTTCCTGGGAGGCGTAACCACTAAGGGGGTCTACGTCGATCACGGGGTTTTCGGAGGCCACCATCTCCAGCAACACCTTTCGATACCTCAGTATCGCATCCGTCTCCGTACGCACGACCATCCCCGGTGTCGCGGGCGTGGTGCATGAAGCCAGGGGGGTTCGCGCACCCTCCACATCCACCACGCAGAGGCGGCAACTTCCAAAGGGTTTCAGCCGGGAGTCGTAACACAGCGTCGGCACATCTTTGGAGTGCTTTTGCGCCACGTCAAAAACGGTTTCGCCTTCGGAAAACGTTACCGTTTCCTTGTCCAGAGTCATCGTGGCAGTATTGGCTCCATTTTCAACTGTGACCATCACTTCCCGCCTTCCAGATAGGGTCAGTGGGACTCACGCACACCGGCGCGGATCTTTACCGTTCGACGTGCCTTTCGACCTGATTCGGAAAATACTTCATCAGGCTCTCGGTCACCAGAGGCGCCGCCGTGCCCAGGCCGCACGCGCTGGTCGCCATCATTGTCTGGCCGATATCATGAACCTCCGCCCGCCATGGTCCGACCTGACCGGGTCCGACAGCGCCGTTAAGCCTCTCGGCCAACCGGCGCGTGCCGATTCGGCACGGAAAACACTTGCCGCATGACTCGTCCGCAAAAAAGGCCATTGCGCCGTGGGCAACTTCAACCATATCCCGGGTATCGTCAAATACGATGATGCCCCCGGCGCCCAGAAAAGAGCCGTAGCTGCGGAGGCTGGGTTCGTCGAGAGTGGCTTCGAATGCGTCGCCCGCTACAAAGCCGCCGGACAACCCCGCCATCGTCACCGCCTGGATGTTCCGGCCCTCGAGGGGGCCGCCGCCCCAATCGTAAAGCAGTGTTTTCAGTCGCAAGCCGAACGGGACCTCGTAATTCCCCGGCCTTGCGATATCGCCGGACACACTGATTACTTTGGTGCCGGGTTGACCGTTCAGCCCAAGATCCCGGTACCAGTCCGCACCCTTTCGGAGGATCTGGGGTACGGCAACCAGCGTTTCAACATTGTTTACCGCCGTGGGCAGATCCTCAAATCCGTGGGTAACGGGATACGGCGGTCGGTTTCTGGGAAACGGATGCCTGCCCTCCAGGCTGTTCAGCAATGACCCCTCTTCTCCGCACACATACGCCCCTCCGCCGCGCCGAATATGTATTCGAAAGTCGAAGTCCGTCCCCATAATGCCTTCGCCAAGCAATCCGGCCGCCTCCGCTTCTTCAATGGCGTTTTCCAGAATGCTCAGCGTCTGCGGGTATTCGTACCGTAGATAAATGAACCCTCGTGTGGCGCCCGTTGCGAACGCGGCGATGGCCATACCCTCCAGCACCGCGTGCGGATCGTAGTCCATCAAGGCTCGATCCTTGAAGCAGCCCGGTTCTCCCTCATCGGCGTTGCAGACAACCGTTTTCGGATCGCCGGTGGCCTCTGCAACCGCCTTCCATTTTGCACCTGTGGGGAAGCCGGCACCGCCTCGGCCGGTCAACCCGCTCTCTGTAACCCGTTCCATAACCTCCACGGGCCGCATTTTAATTGTGGCTCTTTCCAACCCTTCGTACCCGTGGGTCGCGCGATATCCTTCGAGGGTCGCGCGGTTCGGCGCGCGAATGTGACGGAAGACACACTCCTCCAGGTTGTCTGGATTTAGCGCGGGCGGTGGCGTTGGTACTTCCTGTAGGCACTGTGCATTCGTGCCTACGAGTACGCGATGGCTCTGAATTACCGGTACCGGTTCGTCACACCTGCCCGCGCATGCCATTGGGACGCCGTTCAGGGCATCGCACAATTCCTGTGCGCCCCGAAGCGCGCATATCGGGCCGGTACACACCCGGAATTTATTCAGGCCTCCGGGCTCGCGAGAAAGGTGATGGTAGAACGTTACGGTGCCAAACAGATCTGCAAGCGGTGTTTTCAAGCCCACCGAGATGGACCGGAGGGCTTCATCAGTGATATATCCATCCCGTTCGTGGAACGCGTGCAACAACGGCAGCACCGGTGCGGGTTCGTCTTTCCAGCGTCGAACCAGTTCATCGTCCGAAGGGCCCGCCATTGCACACTCCCGCCATGCGTGTGGATCAGAAACTAACCTGCCCCCCTCCAGGTGGAACACGTCGTTGTTGTACTAAGCATTTTAATATAGACAAGATAAATCACCCTGTCAAGACGGGTACCGAGGGCCAAAACCGGCGACCTCACGCGAAATATCGCGCCATGACTTCAACGCGGTGCGGTCCGGCAGGTCGCATTTCAACCAGCACCGCCGGATGCCAGGACGGAATTCGCCGCAAGAAACTCACCGGCGCGAGGAGACCGTGTCCGGAAGCACCTCTCTCGATGCACGTCACCTGCAATGCCGAGGGGGGCACGGAATGGGACAAACACGAAGGTCGGCGATGAAAAGCTCTCACTCGGGCGCACCGATGTCCCTGAGCAGTTTGACTTCCCGAGGTGCGTTCCGGTAGGTCGGTTCCTTCTCGTACCAAAGCGCGTACCCCATTGGTGTTACCTCTCTGATGCCTACGTACACAGGGACCACGCCGCTTCTAAGCGAGTGAGTCACCCCGCTGCGTGTCCACCTGAATGAATGCCTTCACGTTCAGGTAGGGTTCCTTGCTCAAGAGATACTCGAACAGGGCGAAACATGCTTCCCCGTTGGATGCAATCGTATGATATATGGGAGTATGCCCGCCCACGCCGTCAGCACAAATATCGACACGGGCATCGAGGTCAGCGCCATAATAGAGAAGGAGATCCACCGCCCAGAACAGGTTGTATTCCGCCGCCAGGTGCAAGAGCGTGGACCCTCTGAGAGACAGATGGTTACCATAGTCGAAATCGTATTTCTCATACACGAGATGCCTGTCGTTCGCCAGTGCTCAGTTCCAGTCGGTCCCTCTTGCCCGAAACAGATCCCACACCGGTCCATCTTCGAATCGCTCGCCTGCGTCGATCAACAGATTGATACAGGCGTGCAGATGATCGGCGGACTTTCGGGTGTACGTCTGAAGGCACCCATGGAGCACATCACAGTTCCATCCATCATTGACAGCCCGATTCGGATCCAGACCAATAGCGACCATACGCCGCATTCCGTCCAGATTCAGATTCTCACAGAGTCCGAAGAATTGATCCTGAAACTCGGTCGGATCCGCGCCAGCTTCAACCACCGCCTGCATCGACGCGATCGATCCGTTCTCACGTGCAAACGAAAGTAGGGAACCGGTCGGAATCCGGTTCCAGCGCGTGAGCCAATAGAGGGGTTCGTGAACCAGGTTTCGATGGCCGACAAGCGTAGTCCTGAGGTCATCCATTCGATCCTGCAGAATCGCCTCCTGAACGGACGATGTTTCCAGTTGTCGAACCTTTCGGACGGTTTCCTCGAGATTTGTCCAGGTCTTGTGCCTGTATTCCCGGGCAACGATGAGCCGGACGTCGCTCAGCGTAAACACGAGTCCTTTGACCTCATTCGGGCTCAGATTCCTGTAGAGATAGTGCGGATGACGAACGATCCGCTTACACGTGGACGGATCTCCACTTCTGATATCGTCCAGAAGCTGTCGGGCTTGCGTGTGCAGTTGACCCATAGTAGTGTTCTTCGACAGACGCTTCGACACCGCAACCTCCTCCGGATGGCGCTGAAATTCCGTGCGAACCAGTTTAACGAACGATTTATGGACGGAACCCGGCCAGGGCATGTCCATCCCACACCGTGATCTGACGCCAACTTTCGTGGCGCCGGCTGCAATGTGTCCAAGGGATAGTTGACGGTCAAGGCACGGATGCAAGCTCGGAAGACTCGACTGGATCCGGCGCTGCTCCCCGCATTCCGTTGGAAAGTCCCTGTTTCACTCACAAAAGGCTTGTAAACGGGTGATCCGGAATTTACAATTATGCGTCAGCCAGTACGCCACCCTTCATCGCGGCCCCAGTATCCCGTCCCGGAAATATGTCGCCATTCATCCGCCGGTTCATTCCGCGTCGCTGCGTTGCTTGCACTGCCTGTGCTGAGCCTGTCGAAGCAAACTTGTCGAAGTGGGTTCGTTGCCTGCGTCGAGCTTGTCGAAACCCGCTCGCCGACCTTCCGCAGGCAGTCTCAGCCAGGCGCTTTGCGACCCGGGCGACTCGACGGCCGAATTTCGGCGATCTATTTCCAGGACAGAACATTAACTGGCCATAGCCGCTCATTCTCATTCGCCATCGTTCCAGGAGGTATCCGTGACCTTTCTTGACGTGTCCTGGCCGACTTCCGCAGAGGAGGAAGCCTATTGGCAGACGATTCGAAAAGCATACATGATCGCCGACGATGAGGTCTACCTCAACACCGGATCCGTAGGCGCGCAGCCCACACAGGTATTCGAGAAAATGACTGCAATAATGAAGGATGTTGAACGCAGCGCGATCCGGAATCGAGCGAGGTATTCAGGCGCCGTGGACGAGGGCCGCCGCCGGTTGGGCATTTTTATCAACGCGCCACCTGAGGACATCGCATTCACCTGCAACGTCACCGTAGCCATCAATATGGTGGTGCACGGTCTGGCCTGGAGTCCCGGTGATGAAATCCTGGCCTCGGACCATGAATACGGCGCAATCGATCATTGCCTTCATCTGGCGGAACGACGGCACGGGGTTGTGGTGAAGCGCGCCCGCTTTCCCCTGGCGACGGACGATCCTGAAGCCATTCTGGCCGCGTTTGAAAGCGAGTTTACGGGTCGCACTCGGCTGGTCCTTTGCAGTCATATCATCACCCGCACCGGTTTGATTGCGCCAGTCGGAGCGCTCGCCCGGCTCGCTCACAACCATGGTGCGATGATTGCAGTCGACGGCGCACACGCCCCTGGCATGATCCCTCTGGACCTGGACGCCCTTAGCTGCGACTTTTACGGCGGCAATTGCCACAAGTGGCTCTGCGCGCCCAAGGGTACGGGTTTCCTTTACGCGTCGCCAAACGTGCAAGAGCAGCTGGATCATGTCATTGTAAGTTGGGGATACAGCCGCGATGGCGCAAAACGGGGTGGGGAAGGAATGCTGCGGATCAACGACCGTCCGTTTATGTGGGGTATCGAAAATTGGGGCACCCGTGATCAGGCCGCTTTTGCCGCCGTAGGCGAAGCCGTCGATTTCCAGGAACAGGTTGGCAAAGATCGGATTCTGCAGAGAGGCCGGGCACTGGCGGCCTATCTTCGGGAAGGTATGGCGGCAGCAGGCGGGGCAGAGTTGCTCACGCCCTCCAGGGCCGATATGTCCGGTTCAATCTCGGCTTTCCACCTCACGGGATTCGAAAACCTCGACCTGTATGAGCGCTATCAGATCACCGTGCCAACGGAAAGAATCGGCGACGCCCACTGGATACGGGTATCTACCCACATTTGCAATGGATTTGACCATGTCGACCGGCTCATACAGGCCCTGCACGAACAACGACACCATTGAGTTTCGGTACGTACCGTAACCTGCAGACGCACTCTCGACAACCCGCTTCGGTACGAATGGGTTCAAGTCACGGCATTGAAATCCTCCAACGTATCCCGTTCCATCGCCTGATATTCACCTCCCCACCCGTGGCGGGTCCGGCGGAGCAGTCGCGGCTCCAGCAGTGACTGCTTCCCGGTTCGCCATATGTCGTCGATCCACTCCGTTAGTGTACATGCACATTCCCATAAATCCTTCCATTTGAAATCGGACTCGCCGAAACGGTGTTGCCCAGGCAATCCCCGGGCGGTCATCGGCCTCCAGATTCGCAGGAAAATCCGTCTGCGGATGGTCGCATCGTGTAGCGGCCTAGGCCGGAATCCGTGTCCGCGTGGCGCCCCCGGCAGAGAATCCACAAAGGGACAATCCGTGTAAGTGTCTAAAATTCAACAAAATACGAAAAATGACTTTCAAGTATATTAAAAACAATTATTTACAAGAAGATCCAGACTTTGAATCCCAGATCCCGATTGGATAAAATTCGTGTAACTTCTAGTAAAATTTTTTCTTGCGGCAATCGACACTTTGGATCTATATTATGTTTCGGCTCAAGCGAGCAAGCCAAACGGGAGGAGAAAATGACAACAACCAAGAAGGACCTGGCGCTCGAAATCTCTGAACGCCTGGGCGTCAAAAAGCAACTCGCCTACGAGGTTGTCGACACGCTTTTCGAGGCTATGCGTGAGAGCCTGATTTCCGGCGACCGAATTGAGATTCGTGGCTTTGGCGTATTGGGCGTAAAAAACACCAAGCCCAAGCCTGCCGCACGGAACCCCCGGACAGGAGAAATCGTCTATGTGCCCGCACGGAAGAAAAGCTACTTTAAAGCCGGTGTGCTCATAAAGAAAGCACTTCACCAGCCACTCGATCCAACCGATCAGAACGATTCCGAACTGCTAAATGAGTAAAGAAACCTGCGCCTGGAACGGGAATGCGTACGGTCGCCCACGGGGTCCACTCGACGAGAAAGGTGGTAGAATCCCAACCTCAAAAATCCTACGGTTTACAGCAAAAGCGGAGTGCCAACGACGACACTCCGCTTTTGCTTATGCGCAATACCACGATAGGAATCAGGAAATCGCGAATTTCATGCCCGGGTCGGCCCTGGACACCGGCCCTTCGCGTTTAATGCGGGCACCAATCGCGAGTCACTCGCGGTGCGTGCTTTACGGGGCCGCGACATCGCCATCCGCCTCGTGCGGCGGGTTCCCGCCCTTCGTGCCTAATGAAAAACCACCATCTTCAACTCTGTCATCTCCTCCACCGCGTATTTGGGCCCTTCCTTGCCCATCCCACTTTCTTTCAGTCCACCGTAAGGCATCAGGTCTGCCCGCCATTGAGGACCCCAATTAATCATAATATTGCCCGACTGCACCCTGTTTACGAATTGCATCGCGTGGTCCAGATTCTCGGTGAACAACGCGGCTGACAAACCGTAATTGGTGTCGTTGGCCGAAGCAATGGCCTCATCGATTGTTTCGAATCGGGTCAATCCAACTGCCGGACCAAAGAGTTCGTCACACGAAATCCGCATCTTGGGATCGACATCAGCCACCACCGTCGGTGCGTGTAATGTTCCCTTCCGCTCACCCCCCACGATTACCCTTGCGCCGCCCTCTCTCGCCTCCTGTATCCAGGCGCTTACCCGCTCCGCATCTGATTCGCGAATCATCGGGCCCATGGACACCGATTCATCCAGTTGGTTGCCGGTTTTCAGGGCCTCCACCTGAGGCTTGAGCACGTCAATGAAGTCCTCATACACGTCCTTGTTCACCATGACACGTTGCGCCGAAATGCAAACCTGCCCGGCATTTGCAAACCCTGTCGCGGTCGTAGCTGCAGCCACTTTTTCCAGATCGGCATCGGGCATCACAATTAACGGAGAATTGGACCCCAGTTCCATTGTTACCTTTTTCAGCCCCGCTGTTCTGCAAATTTGTTCACCCACATCCCTGCTGCCCGTGAAGGAGATCTTGCGCACCCTTGAATCAGACGACAGCATGTTTCCGATTTCGCGCCCCGGCCCCGTGATGCACTGCACGGCTTCGGCCGGTGCACCCGCATCGAGAAGCACCTCCACCAATTTCATAGCGGAAAGTGGCGTGTCTGTGGCCGGCTTTACGATAACCGAATTTCCAGCCGCCAGAGCAGGTCCTACCTTGTGACAGACCAGATTCAGTGGAAAATTAAAGGGCGTAATCGCAACTACAACGCCACAGGGCACCCGAACGGTAAATCCGAACTTGCCCTCGGCACCGGTTGCGCCGTCCAGCGGGATAGTTTCTCCATAAAGCCGTTTCGCCTCTTCGGCCGAAAGCGTCATCGTATCAACGGCTCGAGCAGCCTCCCCGCGTCCCTCGGAAATGACCTTCCCCTCTTCGGCTGAAATGGTCTGCCCGAAATCCTCCTGGCGCTCCGCCATCAACTCCGCGGCTCGATGCAGAATGCGGTATCGTTCGTGGGCCGGCATCGCCGCCATCACCTCAGCGCCCCTGGCCGCTGTCGCCAGGGCGGCCTGCACGTCCCTTCCGTCGGCACGGGGTACAGTATCGACTACCGAGCCATCGTACGGGTTCAGTACCTCGATTTTCTCGTCTTTGTCCATCCAGCGGGAATTGACAAACATCTTCATGGTCTTGCCTCCTGCGAAATGACGTCTAGTTCGGATAGAGGCCAGCTTTTCAACCGCCAGCGTCCAGTGCGTATACCTTTAAGTCCTCTTTATAACGACAAGACTGATATCGTCCATGGGTTGGGCGAAGTCGAGCAGATCCACCTTTACGGCCTCGAAAATCCCCTGGGCCGGCTGCCCTTTGGCCCGGCGCAGCGCACTCTCGAGCCGATCGGGGAAATAATCGTCGTCGTCCCGGCGGTGGTCCGTCAGCCCGTCCGTATACAGCAACAGAATGTCGCCCGGCCCCATCAGCGACCACTCATTGATCTCGTATTTTTCCTTGAAGCCCAGCACGCTCTGGATCGCCTGTCGGTCGATATCCTCCTGTGAGGGTAAGGTACCGATGGGTGGGAAATTTACAAACAGATCCTCGCTTATGTCCATTATCCGGTCCTGCGTATTGGAAAACACGATCGGCATGGGGTGGGCGGCAGAGAGGAACTTGAATGTGTCGTCTTCGCTGATTTCACCATATATCATCGTCAGGAATTTGCTGACGCTGGAAGAATTGTAAATCCGGGTATTCAAATTCTCGAAAAGTTTCTCGGTAATCGTGCCGAACTGATCCAGTTCATAGATGGCGCCGAGCAAGAATGCCTCGTGCAGCATACCGGCCAGCATCGCGTCCGTAATCTGGTGACCAGACACATCCACGAGGGCGATTCCGGCCATCCGCTGGCATCTCCTGAGGTTTTCGGCTACTCTGCGGCGGCCTTCTTTCTCCGCCTTCAGTATACGCGCCTCCAGATCGTACCGCTTTTTGAAATCGACGTATATTATATGATCGCCGCCGATCATTCCGTCCAATGGAATGGTTTCTCCGTAGATGTCGATTCCTTCCAACTCGGGAATTTCGCCCGACGGCGGTTTGATATGCCTGGCGATCTCCTGAAAATTCTTCAATTCGCCTGTGAGCCGGCGCAGAGATTGTTCAACATCGATTGGCGCATCTTCCATAAGAACGCTCCGCATTCCCGATAACCCGTTCAATTTAACCTCACCGGAAGATACAAATAAATCGTTTTTGAAACAACAATAGAACAGTTGTAATACAAAAGAGGGACACCCGGAAAAAATGCCGGCTATCCCTCTTCGCAATCTGCTGTGAAATTTGACTCAGCTTTCGGTTTCTTCTTCGGCTTCGGCGTGACCGTTGGAGGTCAAGTACTCGTAGGCCTTGTTGAGTACCAGAATCGCCTTCGGGATATCGTTCACCCGCAGGCTGCTGGATCGCTGCCACTCGCCTTGCTTGTCCCGGTAGCTTCTCTGAAACGAAACGGTACGGACGTTGAAACTATCCTTGCCGCGGTTATATTCGTTCTCGAATACGGAAGCGCTGCAGGAACCGTGTCTGAACGTAATCTCGGGCTGTGCCATGAATTCCACCCCCTTTCCTCGTTTTTTTCATTCCGGCCGCAATGATGTTGCGGACGATGAACGGCATTATCTCTCCACATCTGCACGAAGGCAGCCTGTCACATTCATTCGGGGCTTTCAGCTCGCCGGTACCTGCGGCATATTATCTTTGGACCTGGACGGCTGCGGATGGTCTTTCCCGAGGTCATCTTACCAGAACCACTCGCATCGTGCGGACGCGAAATCCGATTCGAATACGAATGAGATATACGCCCGTTCCCACCGATCGCCCCAGATTGTCGCGTCCGTCCCACACCAATTGATGAAAACCCGCACCCGTTGTAACCGAAAACCGGCGTACGGGTTGTCCGAGAATGTTGTAAACCGTAAATTCCGCCGGATCGCCGGTGCTTCGAAACCCGATGGTCGTGTGCAAATTGAATGGGTTTGGAAACGGGTGAACCGGATAGCCTTCAAGATCATTCGCAGAGTTTTCCAAGGAGTCAGGTAATGCGGTATCCGCTACAGGTGTCGCCATTCCCGGCGAAAACGGCAGATTCGAAACCTGGTTGTGAGGCAGCCAATCCCCCGGTTTTTCCGGGTCGGGCACCAAAGACGCGCCAACCTGTCCGTTGGCGTATTGCACATCGACCAGCGTGTCCGGTCCGCCCGGTGCGATTAATAGGATCCGATCTGAGGCAGCCAGCCCGTTCCCGATCCTGCCGGCGGCGGAAAACCGGCCATTCCCACGCGTGTGCGGCCCACCACCGAACAGGGTCAATCGATCTCCACCTTTCAAAATCGTACCTCGAGGGAATGTAAACGGTTCCCCGTCGTCGTCACCGAGCGTCCAGCCGGCCAGATCCACCCCGTGAGCGGCGGCATTGAGCAATTCGATGAATTGGTCTCCGTATGGGTCGAGATTTCCATCTCCGTTTACATCCGCGGTCGGATCGACCAGAATCTCATCGACGCGGATCAGCGGTCGAGGCCAGACCGTGATCCTGAATGTCAAGATCAGGCTTTCGACACCGTTTCCACTCATGGAAACCGTGATCAACCGTTGGCCTTCGTCGCCCGTCTGCGGGCGCCACATCAGGGTTTCGCCCGAGGCTTCGAGAACAGGTCCACCGTCTATCTGGGTCTGAATTCCGTCGCTGATATCCAGATACATCCGCCACGTTACACCAACGTAGGCAACGCTGTCCGGTCGGCTCGCGGGAAGAACGCCGGGTCTTACGACGCGGATGGTGAACGCCTGTTCCGTCGTGTCCCTGCCGTCCGTCGCCGCGATGACAACCGGCCAGAAACCAGTGTTTTCCGGTAAACCCTCCAAATCGGTTTCCGTCCATTGAAGCCAGGCTGGTCTCTGCGGCGCCAAAAAAACCACAGGATCACCTTCGGGATCCTCGGCCTTCGGCCGGTACAAGTACCTGAGACCCGTGATGGCCAGCGTGTCGGGGCGCGTGAGGATTACCGGCGGAAGGTTGGATGAGGGATTCGCACTGCCCGTGTTGTCGTCGATTCCACTGCTCGAATCGGCACTTTCGTTCGTCGTCTTCGAAAGTATCCTGACGACGGCGTTTGACGTGAGACGCCCGAACCACGCGTGCACCGCCGTCTCGCCCGGCGCTACGCCCCGTAGCCGCATCCCCGTTTCAAGTTTCGCAACCGAGGAGTCTTCAACGGTCCAATTCAGGTTGTCCGTGACATCGGATACAAGATCCGAATTGAAAATACCCTGTGCGGCGACGGCGCGGCTGGTTCCAGTTTCCAGGATCAACGTGTCGGGAACGATGCGGATCGCGACCAGCTTCGGTGCCGCGCGTCCGGGTGAGAACCACCCGATGAATGGCAGACGATCATGCCTTTGCAGCGTGGAATCCTCGCGGCGGACCAGAGAGGCCCCTTCCGGTGCCTTGTCAAAGGTGGCGACATCGAGCGTATCTGCGCCATCGGGTGACAGGAAAACCACAGTGTCGCCCGAATTCGAGAGCCCATCGCCTATCCGGCCATCATCCACAAACGCTGTTCCGGGGAAATCCGTCGTAGAGCCGCCACCGAACAGGACCACAAAACGGCCTGGCGGAAGCACCGTGCCGGTTGGAAATCCGAACAGACGGTCCAGCGGCACATCGTCATCTCCTAGCCTGCATCCGTCCAGGTAAGCTGTATCGGGTCCTGTGTTCTTGAGTTCGAGGAATTCGTCCTGATATCCATGGCGTTCGCCGTCTCCGTTGGCATCGCCGTTTGCACCATGGGTGGGATTGGCCAGGATCTCATTGATAATTACGCCTGATGGAACGGACCCTGACGGGTATCGGGCGTTTCTTTCCGCTTCATTCGGTCCTACCCCACCGTCCGTTCCCCCGTCTTGTTTGTCATCTGCGTTTTCCGTTATGACGGTACCCATCTCCCGCGGTAGTCCAGGCGAAAAAACTCCTCGGCCCGGTGGGGTCTCATGCGGAATCCAGCCCGTGCCGTCCCACACCAGAGACTGGTCGATATCCGACTCCACATGATAAGAAGCGCGGCCAAGCGTGTCGTTCAGGACGGGGTCGATCAACAGAATCACATCGGCCTTGTTGGTCAACCCGTTGCCGATGCTGCCGTCATCCACAAACACCTGGCCCTCGACCCCCACGGGACGTCCCCCTCCGAACAACACGGCTCGTTCTCCCGGCTGGAGGCGCGTCAGATTGGGAAACCGAAACTGCCGGCGGTCCGATACATCATCGTCGCTCAGCCGCCAGTCCGTAAGCCAGACTGCATCCGGTCCTTCATTCAAGATCTCGACAAATTCGTCCGCCTGACTATCTCGCGTTCCATCTCCATTTACGTCTCCGTATACGCCGGGCGGAGGGTCTGCCAGAATTTCGACAATTGCAATTTTCGGACGGGGCTCAACCCATACATCAAACTGCCTGACGGTCGTCTCGCCCGCGCCACTTACCGCGGTTTGCCAGAAACGAAAACGCCCTTCCTTATCGGGCCTCCATAAAATCTCGCCCGTGGAACGGTCCCACACGACACCAAGTACACGGGTTTCAAGACGCACGAACCCACCGTCCAGATTGCGAATTCTGGGCACGAACCGACAAAGCGCGCCAACCCGGCACCACGATGGGGGGGCATCCAGAAATACCGGCCGTGGTGGTTTCGCCGTTTCCTCCGGGTCCGCGGGGTTCGGATGCGGCCGGCCTGGGGATATGACCCCACCGTCCGGTAAATCGGGATGTGGAACGTAAATGCCTTCGGCCAGCCTCACCACGGATCGGTTCAGGTCGCCCTTTACCCGGAAGTCGGCAACTGCCATCGTATCTTCAGAAACCGGATCGACAAGCAAGACCAGATCCCCCTTATTGGTCAATCCATTACCGATACTGCCGTCGTCCACAAATACGCGCCCGGGAATATCTCTTGGCTCGCCACCGCCAAACAGCACCGCGCGGGTTCCCGGTTCAAGTACCGTGCCGTCCGGAAAATGAAATCGCCCGCTTGACCCGACGTCGTCGTCGCTTAGCCACCATCCGCCTATCGTCACCGGCTTCGAATCAACATTCCATATTTCAACAAACTCGTCTGACTTGCTGTCTCTAACCCCGTCCCGGTTGGCATCACCGTTTGGACCTGTAGCCGGATCCGCCAACACCTCATCGATCACCACCTTGGCGCCTGCTGCTACGGTTACATCGAATGACTGTACGGCTTCTCCGCCATTCGGATCCACCGCGATCAATCGCAAGCGAAATTCGCCCGGTTTTTCGGGCTGCCAGATAACGAGGCCGGTCTGAGCGTCCCATAGAATGCCCAGAACGTCTGCCTCAATACGAACATACCCGCCATCGAGGTTTCGCACCTCCGGCGCATAACGGTATTCGGCGCCCACGCGGGCCGTACGTTCGGGCGTGCCGATAATCTGAGGCGGAAGATTGGTGACTTCAAGTCGCATCGAGTCCGGAACACTGATTCGACCGTCGGAAACCAGGAGACTGACTATATAAACGCCAACATCCCTGTCTTCGGGTCTGCCGCTGAATTTCCCGGAAGCGGCGTCGAGCGATAGCCATTCCGGAAGGTTTTCGGCTTCGAATTCAAGTTGGTCTCCGTCTGGGTCAAAGGCCGGTGCGCGCCACAGAAATGTAGAATCTTCGGGCGTGGTAATATATTCTGGAAGAGCCAGTTGAGGGGATCTATTCAAGTTCGACAGGATGGCGATCTCCCCGCTTTCCGAGGCGGAGGGCAGGGCCGTTCCCTCCGGATTCGCCAATCTCACGCTTTCGATAGAGATGGGCACTGCGCTACTGTTGGAGAAGACGGGGATGGCCAGATTCAACAGGGCTAACGTGCCGTCACCAGGCGGTATCCGCTCCGTACCATCCAGGTCGGCCGCGAGAACCATGGCGCCATTCCCGTTTCTGGCAACCGCCCACAGATCCCATTGGGCAATTCGATCGGCGGGCAACACCTCCACGAAGCTCAGCGCGTCTTGAGGCCAGTTCAGTTCAACCTGAATGCCCGCCACTACAGCCCTGTTTCGCAATTTGAGGGGTACGGAAACGGTGTCACCGGGGGACCCGCTGGTTGCCCCGACGGAAAAAAGCTGGGACGTAACCCGAACCTGTCCGCCCAGCCCGACTGCTGCAAGTCGCTCTGGGGGCTGCGCGGTATTCACCAGATCCACCATACGGAACGTCAGCGGGTAGATGCCGTCGGGGATGGATTCGCGAATCGCCATCCGCAAGAGGGCTACGGCTCCCTCGCCCGGCGGAATCGCCTGTCCCGTAGACGGGTTCAGGATTAGAGCTTTTACCGAATCGCCTGCAGCGTGCATATAGATCTCCATGCCTGCGGTCCGCTCCGTCTTATCGACTCCGACCACCGCCATGGACGAAGAATCATATCCCAGGGTCCAGGTGGTGCCCGCTATCGGCCGTGCATTCTTAAGGACCACCTCAACACCCACGGTATCTGTGGCCAGAACGGTTGCTCCCTTTACCCAGAGTGTGTCGGCTGGCGTGCAGTGACCCGCCGGCGGCGGGTCCAGAGACAGCAGGATTGCCAATGTGTGTATATAGCGACGCATGCTGGGATACCTTCAATATTCGATGATGGACGCACCAGCCCGCACGGGGTGGAGAGCCTATGTTTGCCGATGACGGGTGAACAGCGGCTGTTGTCTTCGACCCAACGGATTTATCTCAACAGCACCATCTTTATCACGGATCGCTGTTTACCGGCCACCAGATGTCCAAGGTAGACACCACTCCCAGCTGGCCGCCCCTCCGCATCGCGGCCGTCCCAGACAACTCGGTGGGTGCCCGCCGCGACCGGACCGTCGATCGGCCGTGCGATTTCCTGTCCCAGCGTCGAGAAAATTCGCAACTGTGCATAATCCCCGCGCTGTAAACTGTAGACCAGCATTGTGGAGGCGTTGAACGGATTGGGGTAATTCTGTTCCAATCCAAACCTTTGCGTCCCTTCGGAGTTGAACACGACCGGTCGGCCCCACATATCCGCGGCCCTCACTTCGGCCACCCTTCCGGCCTCACCCCGGGTGACCAGCCGGAGGCCCGTGTTACCGCCATCCAGCCCGTCCGCCGAAACTGGAAAGACTAGTACGCGTGTTTGACCCGGGTGCGCATGTGAAACGACCGCTTTCGTTCCGACGGGCGGTTTCACGCTCGCGACGTGACCGTCAAATGCAATCAGAATCACCGAAAGTCCGGACGTGGCCCGGATATTCAGGCATTCACCGTCCCACTGCCACGCGGCAGCACCGGCCAATGCGGGTTTCGCCCCACCAGCCGGAACCCCCAGTATTTTGCGAATCAACAGAGCCAGATCCAGAATATCCACAAGCCCATCCTGATTCAAATCCGCAGCGCTACGCTCATACGGTCCGGCGTCGGTCCGCATGTCCAGGATGAGATAGACGGTAAGGAGCGCATCCAGCAAATCGAATTCGCCATCTGCATTCGGGTCTCCACGGTCACCAGCCCGGAACGTAGCCGTACCCGACATGGAGTCCAGATGAACGACCACTGAGGCATTTCCCGATCCCGTGGCCAACATCACATTACCCCCCTTAGGGAGTGCGACCGTGGAATCCGAGCTCTGCCATACCAGCCCGGACCTGACCGGCTCCTCGACGCCCTCACCGTTTAAACCGTTCACCCGGTACTCGAGCGCATCACCCACCACCAGCAGTGTGTCCGAGGGCGCAACCCTCAAGTCCGACAAGAAGGGGGGCACGACCACAACGGTACCGGGTATGGACGTTTCGCCCAACACTTTAGCGGTTATCTCTACGGTACCTACGCCCACCGCCGTCCCGGTGTCGTCCAAAAGACTGACAATCGCATCATCAGTCGAATGCCAGGCCACCCCGCCGTCTATCGTGGATTCGCTCCCATCGTTGAATACAGCCTGTGCTTCGAACCGGATCACAGCGCCCAGTTCCACGGTGGTATCCGCGGGCACGACATCGATTCGCTGTATGACCGTACGCGCCCGGCCCGGTGAAAACAGCGCGCCGTTACCGGGAAACAGACTATGGAGTTCGAATGGTCCCCGGCCTTGCGGGTGGCGCACCAGCGATTGGTTCTTGTCCGCCGCGGTGCCGTAGGCAGCGGTCGCCAGGGTATCCGGCACCGTCGGGTCGATCAGGAAAACCGCGTCACCCCGGTTATTCAGACCCCCTCCGATCGTTCCGTCGTCCACGAACACGGGTCCTGAAAAACCTGCGGGAGAACCACCGCCAAACAGAACCGCACGTTCGCCGGGTTCCAACAGGGTGTTTTCCGGAAACGTGAACCTCGCCTGAGGCGCGGTGCCCGCATCGCTCAACTGCCATCCGTCCAACTCGACGGGCCTGAATCCGATATTGAGCAGTTCCACGAACTCGTCCTGATAGCGGTGGCGCACGCCGTCTGCATTGGCGTCGCCTTCCAAGTCCGAGGGCGGGTCGGCGAGGATCTCCTGAATGACCACAACTTCGCGAACGCCTTCGCCCGAGAGGTGTATGCTCACATCCCCGCTGTTGGTCTCGACGATAAGATCCATGGAATAGACAACCAGATCCTGGGGTTCAAAACGGATCCGCAGGTTCATGGCCTGCTCCGGCGGCAGTACGACGTCTGCGTCGGAAAAGGGGTCGCCCCGTAGCTGGAAGGCGGTTCCGTCGACAACCCAGGAACTCAGGACTACGTTGGCCTCCCCTCTGTTCACGACACTGATACTATCCAGAACTGAAGTCCCTGTGCGCACCGGACCGAAGTGGAGCGTGTCGGGCGTGGCGATCGCCTGGGCCCACAACGCGTTCTGATCCAGGAACAGGAATACTATAAAGATCAAGAGGGTCTGTTTCACATATCTCTCCATTTACAAGCGCCATCGCGTCAAACAGGCCACGCAATCCGTATGCCAATTGAAGATGTTAAACATAAGTGTATTTTTATTAAAGGTTTGTGTTTTAGGCGCTAATGACCTGATTTGCCAGGGAATGAATACAGCTTTCAGAATGGTTTTCGAATTTGAAAACCGCTTGCGGTCGATGTGACACGAAAAAATCCCGACCGATTCACAGTCGGGATTTGGGGAATGTCCAATCTTGTCTGATGCATTTACGGTCTTCTTGCGATTGAAACGTCGATCGATTTCGTTTTCCTCCAGCTGCGCCTTCAATCCCGCCGACGTTCCGATGTATCGTTCTCTAACCATCTCCCCGAACCGAATTCCGCTTGACACCGCGAACGCGGTTCGCAATTTTACATGTGAAAGGTTGGCGCCTTAGTGGGCGGGGCCGGCTGCTTGATCTTTTTGTCAATTCAAACCTTGTGATTGATTTCAATCGTCCTTTCCGTGGAGGAGAGAAAGATGCCCGGGAACGTTATCCTGCCGGACGATTTCAATGAGCAACTCGACATTTCCAACGCACCCGAACGGCTGTGGGAAGCGCTCGATGTTGCACGTAAGATCTCTGACGCCGCCGTACCGCTGTTGCCGAATCCGGACCATGCCGCCATTTTTGTCGACCCCCCGCATCTTCTGGCCGGCCGTTTGAAACGCATCGGGTACGTCGCCGGGTGGGACACCCGGTGCTATCCGTCGCCGGTGGACGGGTACGACTACATTAATGTCCCCTCCGGGCTGCCCGAGGACAGTCCCGCTCGAGAAAAGGGCTGGTTCGACTACGTCGCAGTCGTCCATCCCGTGGATGAAGCGGCCCGGGACCACATGCTCGCCCAGGGTCACGGCAATCCGTTTATACACCATATGACGTGGGGTATTGTTCCGCCTGAGCGTGGCGTTGAGGACGACTTCGATTATGCGGGGAAGGTGATCCCCTACCTGGCCGGGATACGAAGGACCATCGGTGAGGCCCTGAACGAACTGCCTGGAACGCTGGTTATGGCGCTGCCGCAAAACGTGTTCGCGGATGCCCGTTTCAGGGCGCATTTTCCTGGATGGGTTGACGGGATGGACCCAGAGGAATATCAGGTCGAGTCGATGCAGGGCGGAGGGTTCCTACTCCAGTTTTTCGTCCTGACAGGAGGAAGAATCGAAGTTGCGCTCCGGTCGGGCACACGGCAGACCTTCAATCCCAAGAGTGTACACAAAATCTCAAAGGACGAAATCAGCGCCGTTCAATCCGGCGTGTAAATAATCGGATAGCGGGCCCCGTCAACAGCGGACACAACGGCGTCCGGAAAGAAAAACCGGCGGGATCCGAGCGAAAATACGCCAACGCTCGAGATTCCGCCGGTTGTCTTCTGACTGTACTTTTGTCCTTCTCGCGTTCAAATGGACTTTCTGTACCTGGCCGGATTGATCTTCAACTGATCTCTATACTTGGCTACCGTACGGCGCGCAATAGCGATGCCTTCATCCTTCAGGATGTCAGTGATTTTCTGATCACTCAAAGGCCTTCTGGTGTTCTCCTCAGCAATCAATCTGGCGATCTTTTGTTTTACACTCCGTGCGGCGATATCTTCGCCGTCGTTTCGGGCCAAGCCCCCGTCGAAAAAGTACTTCAACTCCAAAACACCGTGCGGCGTTTGTACGTATTTCCCGTTACTCACCCGGCTGATCGTTGACACATGCATGTTTACCCTGTCCGCGACGTCCTGGAGCACCATGGGCTTCAGGAATCCAACTCCCTTGTCGAAGAATGCGCGTTGATTGTCGACAATACAACGCATGACCTTGAGCATCGTGGTTCGACGCTGGTTGATCGCGCTGATAAACCAGCGGGCTGAATTCAGACGATCCACGACGAACTTTCTGGCCTGGCTCCCTGGCTTACCGGACTTGCTCAGCAGTGTCCTGTAGACAGGGCTGACCCGAAGGGAAGGAAGATTGCGGTCGATTAGCGTAACCACATACTCGTCGCCGACCTTCTGGACCTCCAGATCGGGCACGACCAAATTGTGATTGATTCGGCCTTCCCTGTAGATCATCGGCTTGGGATTCAGGCCCGAGATCACTCCTTCGGCGTTGGCAATTGCTGCGCGGTCCGCACCCAGTGATCGACAGATCTTTACGTATCGGCGGTTCACCAGATCATCCCAGTATTCGCGCACGATCTGCATCGCGAGAGAATCCTTCAGCCCATGCTCAAGAAGCTGGATCGCCAGGCATTCTTGAAGGTTCCGTGCACCCACGCCCGGCGGATCGAATGTCTGAATAACGTCCAGAATTCGCTCCACCGTCCTGGTCTCTTCTCCGAGCATCGCAGCAATATCGTCGACCGGCGCCTGCAAGAAGCCATCCTCGTCGATATTGCCAATGATGTACTCGCCGATCTTCCGCTCTCCGACGTCCAAACCGGTTAGAGACAGTTGCGCCTGCAACTCCGCTTCCAGAGACTGCTGCTCGGCGCCGTCGTACTCCCAGTCCTCAGCATTGGGATCGAACTCCTGCCGGGGCACGGTATATCCGGAATCGTTAAGGATTTCGTTCCACTGGTTCTCATCGAAACGTCCGTCGGCCACGGTCGCGTCGCCAAATTCCAGTTCCGACGGATCCGAGTCGTCCGCTTCCTTCCTCTCGGTGTCGGTATCGTCCGCTTCCGCTTGGTCCGACTCCAGACCCCATTCCTCCTCGCGACTGGTCTCTTCAGAGACTTCCAGGAGGGGATTGATCTGCAGTTCCTGCTGAATCAACTGTTCCAATTCCAGCGAGGGCGTCTGAAGGAGCCGCAACGACTGGATGAGTTGGGGCGCCAACTTCTGTTGTAAAGAAACTGTTTGGGTCAGTTGAATCATTTGCCCTTGGAATTCCCAGGTAAGACGGTCGAAATGGAAATAAACGATACTTCCCAACGGATGGTCTAACGTAGAAAAATGTCAATTAACATTCGTATTATCAAAGTTTTGAACTTTTCAACTTTCACGTGGCCGGAGCCGATTGCCTGATCGATGTTCGATCTGTTGCCCAATCGCCACCTGATAAATAATACGGAAAACGTGGCCGCGTGACAATCCCATTTTTCCGTCAGTCCAGTCGGAACCTATCCCCGAGGTATACCCGCCGCACCTCCGGATTCTCTGCCAGTTCAACGGGGTTGCCGGAGGTCAGAATCCTTCCGCAGGAGAGAATATAAGACCTGTCGGTGATCGCCAGGGTTTCGCGTACGTTGTGATCGGTAATCAGCAGTCCGATCCGCCGGTCCTTCAAAGTGCGGATAATGGCCTGGATATCTTCTACCGCCTTTGGGTCAATACCAGCAAACGGTTCATCCAGTAACAGAAATCTGGGACGCCTGGCCAGAGCACGTGTAATCTCCAGTCTGCGTGCTTCGCCGCCCGACAGCCGGTCGGCCCTGCGATTCGCCAGGCTCGAGAGTCCCAATTCCTGCAAGAGCGCCTCAAGGCGGGCTTCCTGTTCTACACGTGACACATGAAGTGTTTCCAGCACCGCAAGGATGTTCTGCTTCACGGATAGCTTACGGAAAATCGAGGGTTCCTGGGCCAGATAACCGATGCCCTTCCGTGCCCGAATATACATCGGCATGCCGGTTATTTCCTCTTCACCGAGGAAAATCTCCCCCTGTCTGCATGGAACCAGTCCCACAATCAGGTGAAAGGTGGTGGTTTTTCCCGCTCCATTTGGGCCCAGAAGACCTACGACCTCTCCGGGATTCACCTCGAGGCAGACACCATCGACAACCCGCTGGCGGTTGTATGCTTTCACCAGGTTCCGGGCCTTCAAAATCATGGTGCCTCTCCGGATTCCGCCGGTTTGTATCGGCCTCGAACTCCGCCTTCCGCCTGAACATTGGCGAGCCTGTCGCCCTCGAACGTCAGTTTCACTTGATCCCCCGATAGCTGGATGTCACCGGTATTCCCGGCCGTCGAACGGTGCGTACATCGGGCAGTCTCCTTGATCCCGACGAATCGTACGGCTCCTCTTTCGAAACCAAACGCAATCGAGCCACCGGAAATTCGACTGACGGTTGCGCTATCGGACGAGAAATAGGCGCCGATGCCGTGCCCGTGAACCGTCAGGCTATCGAGGCCTCCATCCCGAAACTCAATCCATATTCGCTGGCCCTTTAGGTCCACGCTGGCGCCATCACGCGCGGTCAACATCGTTGAAGCCTCTCCTGATGCATCTACGGTGACGATCTGGCCTCCCGCCATGCCAAGCACAACCGAATCGGCGTGAACCGCCTGCGCACCGTCTCGCTCCGGCTGCACTGCCTCCATCCGCAGTCTGGCAGCGCCGACCAGTACGATTTCTTTGAGCGCATTACCACCCGCACCCTGTACCTGCATCCGTTCGGCGCTCAACGTCACCGAATCAGCCCGAGTTTCGTCGTTCTGAATCCAGACAGCATATGTCCCGCCTCCCAGTTCCAGGCGGTCGAACCGCCTGAAATAGCGGCCGCGAGGCGCACCCGCCAGCATACCGGCGTGATCCATACGGACGCGGCCCAGGAACCGCAGGCGATCTCCCAGGTTGGCAAAATGCATCGAGTCCGAGCGGACGGCGAGCGAATCTCCCGGTGTATCCGGCAAACGCACGGCGTGTACGCCGCCTGTACCTGAACCCGAATCGGCCAACACATGATACGTCATCGCCGGTGCACGCAATGAAATCCGCTGCCCGCCGTAGCTCAGCGTCACCCCGCCCTCGGCGTCCAGCCTGTTCTCCTTTTTGTGGTACTCCACCCGCTGGGCAGTCAAGAGGCGGTCATTTTCGATAACCCGCACCGCACCCACAAAAGTAGCCACGTCCGTGCGTGGCAGGTACGTCATGGCGGCGGCGTCCAGTTGTCTTGCTGAATCCCGGTACGCAACTCGACCGAAAAACCTCGCTATTGATATACCCCCGTCGGGAATCCAAAGGCGAGCGGAATCGGCATTTACGCTGAGTAGACGTTCAGGGTGTTGGTAGGTGACCGTGCCCACTGCAATCCGTAAAACGCCGGAATCCCGCAGCGTGGTTTCGCTGCGGTCCGCACGAATCAATTCGGTTGCGTCAACAGGAGAGGCCGTTGTCAGGAAATACGGCAAAAAAAACAGAGAGAAGAGCATAAAAGAGGAAGGAAAGGGGAGGCTTGCAGAAAAGCAGATCGTTATCGGAGAGAATCCCCCACGCCCAGACGCGTCGAAACCTGTCGCATTTTCCACCATTTCAGATCGGAAGAAGCCTCGAACCCAACCCCGGTCTCCTCTCCGTCGGGTCGACGGAGGGTCATCCGCCCGTTTCCCGTAATTCTGTCTGTCTCACGGCTCCAGCGCAACGTATCGGTTTCCAGACGGGTACCGTTATTCGCAACCAGAGCAACTTCGCCCATTGCCACCATATCCCAGGATTCTTCGTCAATCTCCGCCTGTATAGCCGTCAATTCCGATACCCGTTTCATCCCGGACCCATCGTAAAAAGAAACCGCGACGCCGCTATCGAGGAGAGCTGTTAGCGTTCGATCGTACTTCCGGAAATGTCCGGCCGCAACCTCCGCGCGTTTTCGACCGTTCCGGGTAACCACCGTGTTCCATCCCCACGCCTCCTGATCCGGAGGTTCGAAGACCGTATGAGAAGATGAAGGTTCGGACGACGGCGTGCAGCCCGCCAACAATGCGAAGAACAGGCAGACCCCGTACAAAACCGGGGCCGCCCAGGCCGGTGTCATGTTTCAATCTCGATCTGAACGGATTTCTCCTGACCCGTTCCCGAGTGACGGATGGACGCATTGATAAGTCCATAAAACAACGGCGCGGGACGTTCGAGCCGGGACTTGAACTCGGGATGTGCCTGGGTTGCAACAAAAAACGGATGATTGGGCAGTTCCACGAATTCCATCAGTTTTGCACCATCCTCTCTGCGGTGGAATCCTGAAAAGAACAGGCCGTATTCCTCGAGCAAATCCACGTATTTCGGCGCAACTTCATACCGGTGCCGATGTCGTTCAATCACTGCATTCTCGCTTGGCAGGATCACACCGCACCGGAACGCCTGATCGGGGCGCTGCCGCAGTTGTTGTATCCTCCAGGAATCCTCCTCAAGCCGTCCTGTTCGCTCGTAGAGGTCCAACACCCGGGATTCTCGTCGTAATACGGCCGCGTACCCTCCCAACCTCATGGTGCCGCCATATCGGTTTTCTTCCATATTCTGCCGTTGAGTATACTGAATGTCGATTACCGCATGGGGCGTATCGGGGTCCATCTCGACGGAATTCGCTTCGCTCAATCCGGCCACGTGGCGAGAGTATTCCACAACAGCCATCTGCAGCCCGTAACACAGGCCCAGGAAAGGCACCTGGTTTTCCCTGGCGTAGCGGACGGCATTGATGGCACCCTCAGAGCCGCCCTCGCCAAACGCGCCGGGTACAATAATGCCGTGATAGCCACCGAGTACCTCGTCAACCTCGTGATGCTCCAGACGGCTGGAGTCGATCCACTCGATCTCGACCTTGGTATCCAACAGGGCGCCCGCGTGTTCCAGTGATTGATTGACGGAGATATAGGAATCCTGAAATTCATAATCCCCTATTCCGACGTATTTGCCTACCATAGCTACGCGCACCCGATCCCTAGGTACACGAATCATCTCCAACAGTTCACACCAACGCTCCCAGTCGGGCGTTCTTTTGGGAGTGAGGCCGAACTCATCCAGGATCTTCTCGCCCAATCGGTCCTTTTCGTATTCCAGCGGTACCTGATAGATACTGTCGACGTCAGGTGCTGAAATAATCCGGTCCGCCGAGATATTCGCTGAAATCTCGATTTTTCTCTTCCGAATGTCGTCCAGTGATTCCACCGCGCGGCAGATGATGAAATCCGCGAATATTCCGTTTTCGCTCAATAGGCGGATCGCATGCTGAGTGGGCTTGGTTTTCATCTCGCCGACATGCCCGGGCACCGGCAGATAGGTGACCAGTACGTAAACGACGTTGTCCTCTCCTACCTCCCGCTCCAGGCTCTTCATTGCGAACAAAAAGGGCCGATTCTCGTCGTCTCCGATTGTGCCGCCGATCTCTACAAGCGCAATGTCGAACCCTTTTGCCGAGTCCGTTATTCGCTGCTTGATTTCATCGGTTATATGGGGAATCGGCTGAACGGTCTTCCCCAGGTATACCCCGCGGCGTTCCCGCTCGATCACGGTATGGTAGATCTGGCCCGTGGTCAGGTTGTTCTTCCTTGGGAGGTCGATTCCCAGGAATCTCTCGTAGTTCCCGAGGTCCAGATCGATTTCGCCGCCGTCGTCCGTTACCCACACTTCTCCGTGCTCCGTGGGACGCAGGGTGCCGGCATCGTAATTGAGATAGGGATCAATCTTGATTGCGGTGGCTTTGTAACCGTGCTCCTGCAAAATCTTGCCGATCGACGCCGTAGCTAGACCCTTGCCCACACCGCTTATTACACCGCCGGCGACGACGATGTATTTAGGGCCGTTGTAATCACTCCGCTTTACCATCCGCTCCTCCACAGGCGCAACAAAGAACGGCGGTGTTGACAAAACCACCGCCGAAACCTATTCGATAACTTTAGGTACTCTGAAATGACCGTAGCCTGAACTCGGTGCATTCGACAGCGCCTCGGTCTGGGAAAGCGACGAAACGGGCGTGTCCTCGCGAAACACGTTATAGACAGGCAATACGTGCGACGTGGGCGCAACGCCGGTTGTATTCAGTTTCTCCAGCGCGGCCGCATACTCCAGCATCTGATTCAGGTCGACAACCAGCCGTTCCTCCTCGTCCCTGTCAAACCTGAGCCGGGCAAGCTGTGCAACCTTTCGTACATCTTCCAGCGTAACCGACATAAACAAACCCATGAAAATGGATTGTGGTTATATGCGGTCTTAATTGTGATTGTAATATGAGTCAAATTAGACTCGAAATCAAGAGGATTTTGGCGTTGAGGACCAATAGCCGGCGCGGCTGACGGCTTACGATCATCCCGGCCTAAGATCGGCGAACCGAACGACCACCTTTTTAGTTGATCCGTTCTGAAAGCGAACCGTGAGTTTGGTATCCGGACCGCTTCCGGAGCGATCGACAATTCGTCCGCGCCCCCAAGTGGGATGGAGAATGGACGTACCAGTTTCCATCGGGAAGGGGTCGTCACCTGTCGACGTTTTCATCCGGTCAGGTAAGGAAATCTCTTCCTGAAAGTCATGCCCCCGAACGATCAGATCGCCTGGAATCTCTCGCAGGAATCTGGATTCGGAATTGGCCGATGCGCCGCCGTAACGCCGACGCTGCGTGGCATGTGTCAGGAGAAGCCGGTCCTGCGCCCTTGTCACGCCCACGTAAAACAACCGCCGCTCCTCCTCCACGGCCGCCTCTTCAGCCAGAGGATCGTCGTGTTCCCTCAAGATAGGGAACAATCCTTCTTCCAGGCCCGTAATAAATACCACGGGAAACTCGAGTCCTTTCGCGCTATGCAAGGTCATCAACGTCGCGGCTTCGGTCTCCTCGCGCCACTGGTCCACGTCGGTAACCAATGCGACTTCACGCAAAAATGCCGCTAGAGAAGGTGTGTCGGACCGGCGCACGAAATCCTCTATAGCCACCAGCAGTTCCTGCACATTCTCGGAGCGGGAAATGGTCTCGGCGGGCGTCAACTCTTCCAGTGTCTGCAAATATTCGGTTTCCTGTATGATGCGATCCGCCAGCAGGTGTGCCGGTTCATCCTCCAATCGGCTCCGGAATCCTTCAAGCATCCCGTGAAATCTACCCATCGCTGCTCTCGCGCGGGCGGTGAGGCCGTCTATGTCGATGGCATGCGACATTGCGTCAAAAGGTGTGATATCCTCGCCCGCCGCAAAGGCTTCCAGTTTTGCGAGAGAGGTCTGGCCAATGCCGCGGCGCGGGGTATTGACAATACGGTACAGGCTGATCGAATCGCTGGGATTCACGATCAGCCTGAGATACGCAAGCACATCCTTGACTTCCATGCGTTCGTAAAATCGCACCCCCCCGACAATCACATATGGAATCGCCTGGTAACGCAATCCGTCTTCCAGCGCGCGTGACTGAGCGTTCGTACGGTACAGTAGGGCGATCTGTCCATAGGTATACATCCCCCTGAGAAGTTTCAGTTTCCGAGCGATCCATTTGGCTTCGTCCACTTCGTCCGCGCACCGCGTGAGCTGAATCCGTTCCCCTCGATCCCGATTTGTCCAGAGCTCTTTCCCCTTACGTCCGAGGTTGTTGCGAATCACCGCGTTTCCCGCGCCAAGAATTACCTGTGACGACCGGTAGTTCTGTTCGAGACGGATGACGTGGGCATTGGGAAAATCCCTCTCGAAATTCAGGATGTTTCCCAAATCCGCGCCGCGCCAGCCATAGATGCTCTGGTCGTCGTCTCCGACCACGAAGATGCGGCCATGCTTTCCTGCCAGCGAACGCGCAAAAAGATACTGTGGCCGATTGGTATCCTGGTACTCGTCGATCAGACAGTGCGCGAACCGGTTCTGGTACCGCTCCAGGATCGTCGCGTCCTCTCTGAAAACCTGCACCGTCAGCATGAGAAGATCGTCAAAATCCACGGCGTTGTTCTGTTGTAAAGCCGATTGGTACTGCCGGTAAATCCGGGCGACCTGCTGCTCATAAAAAGTACCGGCACGTTGCGCAAATGCGACCGGATCGACCATGCGGCTTTTCTCGGAACTGATTCGCGCCCGAACCTGCCGGGGAGGAAACTGCCGCTCTGAAATCTCCTGATCTCGAATAACCTTCCGCATCAACGCGAGCTGGTCGTCAGAATCGTATATGGAGAAATTGGAGTCCAGGCCGGCCGCGCCGGGCTCCCTCCTTAAGATTCGCGCGCACAGGGAGTGGAACGTCCCCAGCCACAAGCCCCTGGTGGTTCGGTTTAACAGATTCTCTACGCGGCCATTCATCTCACCCGCTGCCTTGTTGGTAAACGTCATGGCCACAATTGCGCCAGGATGGACGCCGCAAACGTCAATCAGGTAGGCTATACGGCGGGTCAGCACTCGTGTCTTGCCGGATCCGGCCCCCGCCAGGACGAGAACCGGGCGATCCACGACGCACACCGCCTCTTTCTGCTGTTCGTTCAACCCCTCCAGAATGGGCTGCATTCCCTCGATTTCCTCTATTCAAGGGGTCCCGGGCGTTTTCCAGCCGCGTCTTCTGACCCACCTTGTCTTCCGCTCCGCGTCGTTATGTTCGCGGGAAGTTCTGCTGAACACGTGCGATCCGTCTCCCCTGGCCACAAAAAAGAGGTAGTCCACCTCCGCCGGGTAAAGTGCAGCCTTCAGCGACGCGGCCCCCGGATTCATCACGGGACCGGGCGGTAACCCGCGATGGCGATAGGTATTGTAGGGGGAGTCGATCTTGTAATCTTTGTTAAACAACCTGCGGGGACCTCCCTCAATGGCATATTGGATCGTCGGATCGGCCTGGAGATACATCCCTCGCTTGAGCCGGTTGTGATAGACCGCCGAGATCGTCGCCCGTTCTTCATCCAACAGCGCTTCGCCTTCGATAATGGAGGCCAGCGTGACGACGTCATGTACCGACATGTCCATCTGACGCGCTCGCGCCGCCATTTTCCCATCGAAAATCCTGAAGAAATGCCGTACCGGCATCCGGATGACTTGCTCTTCGTCCATCGTCAGCGAAAACCGATAGGTTTCGGGAAAGAGGTAACCCTCGAGGTTATCCGCGGTTACACCCGATCGGCGACAATATCCGGGATCAGACGCGAGACCCCTCATTTTCCCCTCGTCCAGATCCAATTCAGCCGCCAGGCGCCGGAGCGTCTGCTCCAGGGTCATGCCTTCCGGGAGGGTCACAACGCGGTAATTGTCTCTGGACACGGACAGTTCTTTGAGGACTTCCCAGGTACTCATGCCCTCCTGGAACCGGTGAAACCCGGCCTTGAGTTGCCTGCTGGTACCGTTAAATATGGAAAACAGGATGAGAAGCTGTGGACTTCGAATCACCTTCTCATGGCGCAACAACCTTCCGATCTGTACAACTGTCATCCCATTCTGAATGACGATTTCTCTCGGCCCTGATCCTGTCGGACGGTTCATTGCAAGGACAACCAGCACCAGGCCCAAAGCACCCACACAGATGAGCGTGAATATTAAACGAACGATCGCCGACCCGAAAACGTGAGATCTCCAGGACCGGCGACCATCCGAACCGATCGGCGACAGGCCGTGTTTTTCCTGGGTTCCCATCACGGTTCCGCCGAATCCTGCGCCAGCAGATAGTTATTCAGAAGCAAAACCGCCGCCATCCGATCCACAAGGCCCTTTGTTTTTCGATCCCTGGCCCCAATTTCCCTTATCGCACGTCGCGCGGCAACGGTGGTCAGTCGTTCATCCCACAGACGAACAGGCAGCCCCGTTGTTCGATTCAATGCGGTAGCGAATGCTTCGGCCGCTTCAGCCATCGGCCCACGGCTACCATCCATATTGAGCGGCAGGCCGACGAGTAGTGCGGCTGCCCCAACGTCCGAGGCCACCTGTGCCACGGAATCTACCGCTGAGCTTTGTGAGCCCGCCTGAATCGTCGGTAACCCCCGTCCGGCCAAACCCAGTTCGTCGGAAACGGCCAGGCCCACGCGGCGGCGGCCATAGTCTACCGCAAGAATTCGCATCTCAGTCCGCATGAATCAAAAAAGGCGAAATATGCGGCACAACTCCGGTAAGCGTCTCGGAACTTGCCCGACATATTTCGCTCTTTAGGTCCGACCCTTCAGCCATCCTGCCTGTACAGGTCTTTGAGACGATGCCGTTTATTCATCACCTCTCGATGCACGTGAACCAGCCGCTCCCTGGCCTCCTGGTTTCCGGATCGCGCATGTACAAGCATCGCCTCGACCAGTTCTTCCAGTTCGTGAATGTGCACCTGTAACGCCTGTCGGTTTTCCTGCATCATCGTTTGGGTTTCTGTCCGTTCCCGCCCGGAATCTGTGGCCGGTCGCGGGGTGGGTAGAGTGACTGAATATGGGTGGTCTCCGGATCCACAGCGGGGCGAGCCCATAAGTTCTTGGCGAAGGAGGACATTCTCGCACGCAACGTTCGCTTCCTGTCTTTCAGGCACAGCCTCCGAATCGCCTTTCGTGAGGTGCGTTCAGGCACTTCACGTATAAAATCCGCGGCGCTCATGGCCCTCTGGTGGGCGTATTCCATTAAGTTTGTAAACGCTTCGGCATCAACCGGATCTACGAGATTCGCCATTATCCGATCGTCTTCGAGATATTTTTCATGTTCAGGGGACATCATACTCCTCCCGATTTCTCATAACATCCGGGGGAGACGCGCACAGGGCGTTCGGATTGCGAATCAAACCAGCTCCGTCCGCAGATGCCGATCCGAACGCAGGAGCCGCGGGTGCAGTGAAGGGCGACAATCCACCAAATAGTATGGTATTCCAGATCTGATGTCAACCCCTATGCCACCCCGACCGGAATGCGTCTGCGACAGGTCTGTATGTATCGCAATTAACCCCTCACGGTCTCCCTATTCTCGCGGAACCGGGACCGCCGTACGTTTGGCTGCCGCGCCAATCCAGGCTCGAAACAAGACCCGCCCTGATTCCCGCCCAAGCGCCGTTGCAAGAATTCGCTGGAGGCACTGAATGAAAACGCCCCCGGAAATCCAGTGATCTCATCACGGCGAGATGGGCAGCCCGACCCCGAAGCCGGACGCGCTTCCGTTTGTGACACTTCCATTTACGATTTCAGGTTGCCCGTTCACCCAGTCGATCCACGGTCGGCCCGATTCGGCCAGTGGATCGGGATCTATTGACGCAATCGCGTGCAGCGCCCAGATTTCGCTTCCACGATGGGGACACACCCGAACACCGTATTTCTCGCCCATGGCGTATATCTTCACCAGTTCCGTAAGTCCACCACACCAGGTCGCGTCCGGCTGTACGATTGCGTGCAGACGCTCCCTCATCAGAACGTCGAAAGCGGCTGCCGTGTATTCATGTTCCCCGCCTGCGATGGGTATCGGGCTCTGGTCGCGCAGTTTCCCATATCCTTCCAGATCCTCTGGCGGCAGCGGTTCCTCGAGCCATTCCAGATTACATCCCTGCAAAGCGTCGACGAGGCGCAGCGCCGTATCGGCGTCCAGCTTCATCGCCGCGTCTGCCATCAGACGAACATCAGGCCCGAGGGTGTCCCTCACGCGTCGAATCGGAACAACCACCTCTGCGATGTCCTGGTTCCGGTTCAGCCCCGCATGAAACTTGAGCGCGTGGAACCCGTTTGCGCCGGAACGAATAACCTCTTCGGCCGAGAATCCCGTCATGTAGCAGTGAACAGCTTTCGGATGGTATGCGTTTTTTCCGGCCAAAACCACGGCTATTGGCTTTCCTTCACGTTTTCCCCTCAGATCCCACAACGCCAGATCCACGCCGCTGATCGCCATCACCGCGATACCCTTCCGCCCGTAAGGCAGCGTTGCCCGATACATTTCGACCCAAAGGTCTTCGACCGGGGTTGCGTCGCTGCCTATAAGAAGCCGGCGCAATTCGGTCTCTATAACGTGAATGCCCGCCGCGCCACCACCACCGACGCCATAGCCCGTCAGCCCGTCTTCCGTCTCAACGCTGACCGCGATCTGACCCATCCATGTCCGCCAGTCGTTCGGACTTCCGGCGGATTCCGGCTGGATTGCTCTGACCGACGTAATTCGCACCATCCGTTCTCGACTTCCCCATTTATAACGGCGTTCGCCACGGGCTGGTGGCACCGCCGGTAAGCGCATCCGTGTGTGTCAGGGAAACTGTTCGATTGGATTTGCTCTTCGACAGGCGAAGATTTTTCTCAAATCTCGCGCAACGAACAGACGACTCACCAGCCTATCGCCGTGGACGGCGTAATCGACCTTGTCAGTCACCAGGGTGCCTCCAGTGTTTCTTCGAAAATTTGCCGATGGATCCAGAAACGGCAAGGTCCCCGGCGCTGGACATCGCAGAACTCAAACGGCGGCCGCCAGAGGGCAATTTCGCTTTCCCAATTCACGGGCACACCGTGGATCCTGATCCTGTAGTTGATGACCGTCCCTTGTGCCATTTCAATTGGCTGGGAACTTCTTATCGAGAACCGGAGCCACGGTGGCGTGGGTCGACCCAGATTTCCGGCCTCGGAAAAGAAATGGAAGGCTTGTTCCCGGGGAAAACGCAACAGCAATGTTTCGTTGATTTGAAATCCCACAACTGCCTGCCCAGGAGAATTCAAGACGCTTGCGCCAACCGCGGATCGACGCGAAACACCGGTGTCGCAACGTGAAACGCGATGCAGATACCGACACCGGATGCGATCTCGATCAGTACAATGTCAACCGGGAAAGCCTGGAAACGCAACTTCCCTTGAGGCTTGACCGCATGGGATATTTTCTGTGCGGCCAGATGCCGCGCCCGTTTCCGGAAGAACTAAATGCCCCTGGCAGGACTCGAACCTGCGACCAACGGATTAGGAATCCGCTACTCTATCCACTGAGCTACAGGGGCATCGATTCGAGATGTGGACGCTTTCAAATATCCCGCCCGTTTCGAACGATGTATTTCCAACACTGGCGGGACACCGGCGGCCGAGGACTCGACAACCGCCAACCAAACTGCGAAGACCACGTCCACGCGAGCCTGATTACACCGAAGCGTCCTCGCACGATCGGTTTTCTCGAACAACTTCACACTATCCACTCGAACAGGCAACGGACGTCTACCCGGACCGCGTGGCGGGCGCCTAATAGGAGACCAGCGCCATAACATTTTCACCCTGCAATTTCGAGCGTCCGTCGAGTGCGGTCAATTCGATCAGAAATGCAATACCCGGGATCCGACCCCCAAGTCCCTTCACGAGGCTGACCGCGGCTTCCATGGTACCTCCAGTTGCCAGCAAATCGTCTATGAGCAGCACACGTTGACCCGGGACGATCGCGTCGGTATGAATTTCAATGCTATCCGTACCGTATTCCAGCGCGTAACTCGCCGAAGCCGTTTCCGCGGGCAACCTGCCGGATTTTCGAATGGGCACGAATCCCGCGCCCAGATCGCGGGCTACGGCCGCGCCCAGAATGAACCCCCTGGACTCGATCCCTGCCACAAGCGATACACCCGCATTCCGGTACGGTTCTGCAAGCTGTCGAACTGCGGCATCGAGTACCGCGGGCTCCTTCAAAAGGGTCGTAATATCCTTGAAAAGGATGCCCGGTCTCGGAAAATCAGGTACTTCCCGAATATATCTCGACAGATCCATAACGCACCCCACTTTCTACCAGCGTAGCTCAAATTCGGTTTCGGAACACTGAACAGGACGTGGATGTGCCGCTGTGTTCCGCACAAGGGCGCCGGGTGGCCCTTTGCCCACGGCATCGATCAGAGCCGATACGCCAGAGGGCTCCCCTTCCGCTTCGAGTTCCACGCTCCCGTCGGCGCGATTGCGCACGTACCCGACGAGGCCAAGGTTCCGCGCCACGCGGCACAAAAAAAAACGAAAACCCACCCCCTGAACAACACCGTTTACCCGGACATGGATTCGCCGCAGGGCACTCATTCATCTTTTGCGGATGCAACCGCCTCCCACAGAATCTGAATCGGATGACGCGCGGTCCGTCCGGTTGCATGGAGAATCTGCTGCCGGCACGACAGCCCGGCGGCAGCGATCTCCGTTTCCGGCCCCGCTTCACGGACAACGTTCAGGAGCCGGTCTTCGCCCATTTTCAGCGAAATGTCGTAGTGCTCCACCTGATAACCAAATGCGCCGGCCATACCGCAGCAGGCTGAATCAATGGCTGATGCCGAGTATCGGGTGGCATATTCAATGCCTCGAGCGACGGTGCCATGCCCCAGAGAGCCTTCTGATGGCAGTGCCCGTGGACAAGTATCTCCTTCTTCAAATTCGAGAATGACACCTGCAGTTCGCCCCGTTCCGCCAGCAGGCTCAGATAGGACTCCACGGTATAGCACCGCTCGGACACCTCCCGGACACGGGGGTCCGCGTTCAGCTCAGGGTAATCGTCCGTCAACATTGATACGCAACTGGGTTCAAAACCCACGATATCGTACCCCTGCGCGACGTACGTATGAAGGTGCCGCATGTTGAACGCCAGATTGTCTTTGACCTGCTCAATCATGCCACTGGACAGGAGCGGCCTTCCGCAGCAGCGCTTTGTCGGCAGGATTACCTCATATCCCGCAGCCTCCAGAAAGCGCGTGGCCGCAATACCGATGTCGGGTTCATTGAACGTGAGGTAGGTATCATTGAAGAGCACCACCTTCCGTTCGCTCTGTCGCTTGCTGCGCCTCGCAAACCAATCGGTGAACGTCCGGCGTGCGAACGGCGGCAATGCCCTTTCCGGTGCGATGCCCAGAAACTGCATACCCAGCCTGGCGAGCCTGGTGCTGGCAACCCAATTGGATAGGGGCGCCAGCGCGCATCCGGCACGATTCAGGGTATCGATATTGCCGAACAACCATTCCCGCAGCGGTCTTCCATGCGTATCGTAATAGTGTGCAAGGAATTCATACTTGATTTTGGCCATGTCCACATTGGACGGGCATTCCGACTTGCACGCTTTGCACTCCAGGCACAGGTCCAGGATCTCGTAGACCCGCTCGTCGGCCAGCCCACCCTGAAGCCCCCCCGATATGGCGGCGCGGAGCGCATTCGCCCTACCGCGTGTGGAATGGGCCTCGTCGAGAGTGGCCATGTAGGAAGGGCACATCGTACCCTGGAGTTTTTTTCGGCATGCACCCACGCCGTTGCACATCTCCACCGCCCGGTGGAATCCCCCGTCGGCCGAAAAGTCGAAGTGGGTGCGTGGCTCCTGAGCGCGGTATTCGGGACCGAACCGCAAGTTTTCCGTCATCATGGGCGCGTCGACGATCTTTCCCGGATTCATCAGCCCCTCCGGATCGAACGCACGTTTTATTTCCCGGAACGCATTGTACAGCGTGGACCCGAAAACCCGTTCGTTCCAGCAACTTCGAGCAAGGCCATCACCGTGCTCACCGCTCATCGCACCACTGTATCTCAACACCAGATCCAGAACGGCTTCCGCGATCGACCTCATTTTGGCTACTCCCGCCGCCGTTTTCAAATTCACCATCGGCCGGATGTGAAGCAATCCCACACTGGCATGCGCGTAGTAGCCGGCCGTCGTATCGTGCTCACGCACAATCCGCTCGAAGTCGCGGATATAATCCGGCAGCTTCTCCGGCGAAACGGCGGAATCCTCCACAAAAGCCACCGGTTTCGTATCCCCCTTGACACCCATCAGCAATCCCAGGCCCGACTGGCGCACGTTCCAGACATTCGCCTGCTCCTCGGCCGTCACCGCCCGTCGAAATCCATAGCCGAGACCATGTTCCGACATTTTGGCCTCGAGCGCCTCAAGCCGCGGAATCAACACGTCAAGAGAATCTCCGAAATACTCCACCACAAGCACCGCCCTGGGATCTCCTTCAACCCAGCCGCGTTCCCCGGACAGTGCGATCGATCCTCGGGTTTGCTCCAGTATCATGCGATCCACCAGTTCCACAGCCGCCGGTCCGGTCTCCAGTATGGGTGAAACCGCCGCCATTGATTCAATGAGATCACCGAACTGTACCACCCCCAACACCCTGGCGCGCGGAAGCGGAATCACGCGCAACTTGGCTTCCAGTACGGTGGCGAGGGTTCCCTCCGACCCCAGAATCATGCGGCACATATTGAACGGTTGTCGCTTGGTGAATTCGTCGAGATTGTAACCGCCCACGCGCCGCAGAATCTTCGGGTACCGCCGATCGATTTCCGCACGGTGGTTCCGGGCAAGCCGGACGACTTCCCTGTATGCCCGGCCTTCCAGGTCCGTCTGCCTGGTTTTGTCGGCTAGTTCCTCGTCGGACATATCCCTGAAAAGGGTTTCTGTGCCGTCCGCAAGCGCCACCTTCAGTTCCAGTACGTGGTCGATTGTCTTCCCGTAGATTACCGAATGGGCCCCCGCCGAATTGTTCCCGATCATCCCACCAATCGTCGCTCGACTGCTTGTCGCCACGTCCGGGGCGAATTGCAGACCATAAGGCTTCAGATGCGAATTCAATTCGTCCAGTACTACGCCCGGCTGAACCCGCACCCATCCCTCTTCCTCGTTCAATTCGAGGATATCATTCATAAATTTCGACAAATCCATAATCACAGCCGGGCCCACGCACTGTCCTGCAAGTGCCGTGCCGCCGCCGCGCGGCAATACGGGTACACCGAACTCCCGCGCCAGACGAATGACCCGCAGGACGTCCTGTCGATGTCTGGGCAGAACCACCCCCAACGGTTCGATCTGATACATGCTCGCATCGGTGCTGTATAGAATCCGTGAAGCCTTATCGAACCGAACCTCACCGGAAAGTTCCCGTTCAAGCGCTGCCAACAGGGCCTTCATCAGATCTCCCTTGCTTCGTCTCGAACAGCATTTGCTGAATTCGTCCAACCGCGCGCCCGGCGGCTCTTCGCGCCCTTACAACCAAACCGTAAACGGCGCGGACCGGCCAAACCGGCACCGACAAACCGATAATGTAACCCATACCGACGGATACGTCAAGGCTCACCGCCCGCAAGGTGGCGCACTGCAGGAAAACACTTGACGCCCGGTGGAAATTACCCTATCAATGAACCACTTTCGCGACTCAATTACAACAGAGGGGGCTTAACGTGCTGGAAACCGGATTCGGCATTCAGGACTTTACCCCTGAAGAACCGCCAGATGGCTCCTTTAGAGTTTACGATCCGATCTCCTTCCGCGCCCTTATCCTTCGGAAAGGGGACACCAACGTCACCTTCCTGGCCGGGGATTGCTTCAGCATCGAAGAAGATCTCATGGCTCGCGTCAGGGAACGTCTCAGGGACATCGCCTGGCTGAATCTAAACCACATCCTGCCCTGTGCGTCCCATGTCGGCACCACGCCCATTTTATTCCAATCATATGTCAGCATTCCCTGTGAGACGTTGAAGTACTATGGAAGGGAGGATTTTTTCGCGGACAATATGGCAGCAGCCGTCCGTAAAGCCGCCAATGCGATGGAACCCTCGCGTCTGGGCGCAGGCGCCAGTCCCGCTCCCAATATTCTCTATAACCGGCGCTCATACGATCAGGACGGAAACCTGGTTATGAGCAACTTCAAATTCCCCTACCCTCGTCCCGAACTCACCTATGCCGAAGTTGACGACAACGTCTACGTGCTCCGAATTGACGGTGCGAAAGGTAATCCGACCCATTGCGCAATCGTATTCGGCTGCCACGCGCTGTGCAACACCGACAAATACGGGCATATTTCCGCTGACTATCCGGGTGTCGCCCGAAGTGTGGTCGAAGCGGCGGGTGTCAATGCGCTGTTTCTTCCGGGTAGCATCGGAAACGTGGTACCCGTGAGCCGAGCCGGTCGTACTTACAGGCGTGTGGGCAACAGTGTCGGAGGGGCGGCACTCTACGCATTGGAACAGGCGGGCATGAACGGTTCCGGGGACCTCCATGTCACCCAGAAAACTGTTCAGTTGCACACGTTTTCGTATGAGGATCACGATGCCGTCGAGGACGAACTGAAAACAACGCCGAGACGTTCCGACGGCCTCCAGCGGTTTCAGGCCTACGGCAGCCGACATTTCGAAACCGGCAGGCTATTTCTGGACTACACCATCACAAGGGTCTCAGCGTGTGGGGTCAATATAATTCACCTTCCCGGTGAAATCTTCGTTGAAACCGCGTCGGCGATCAAGTCTGCGGCACCGGGCGGACTCAGCATCGTCCTGTCCGGCCCGACAGCCGACGTCGGTTACCTGAGTACCCCCAAGGCCCACCGCGAAGGCGGTATGGAACCCAGATATGCCGGGCTCGCAGTCGAAAGCGAGAAGCTGGTGCGCGCGGCTGCCTGCGAACTCGTGGCGGATTGATCGATTCACGCAGTAGTGCCTGGCTCTTGCCCGCCGGCATCTTTGGTCCTCGCCCGTCGATACGCCTCGTGCGCCGGGCTTCCTTCAACAGTGTGAGGAACCCGCTCGGGACCGAAAGAAACCGCGAATTATCCAGACACGTTCACGGGAGTTCTGATGCCAAATCTGATTTCTGCCAACCGGCTGGCGGTGAATGGGGGCACACCCGTACGCAATCGGCGCGAGAATCCGTGGCCAGCCTGGCCCGCCAACACCGAGACCGAGTGGGAAAGCGAAATCGAGCCGGCGCTCCGGGAAGTTTACCTGGGAAAGATAGAGGGTCTTCCGGCAAGCAGGAGCGACCGGTTCGGACAGGCGTTCGCGGACTATTGCGGCGCCGGCTACGGCTTGATGATGCCACATGGTACTGACGCGATATCCGCCTCCATAGCCGGCGCGCTTGATCTCGACGGGCTTCGGGCGGGAGGGGAAATCATTATCCCCAACTATACGTTCATCGCCACGGCCAGCGCCGCTCTGTCCGTGCGTTGCAGGCTGGCGCTGGCAGATATCGATCCGGTCAGTTTTACCCTCGACCCGACCGCAGTAGAGGCGGCCATAACCCCGAGTACTGTAGGCATTCTTCCAGTGCATGTGGGAGGGCACGCCGCGGATATGGACGCCCTGAACGCCATCGCCGACAAACATGGCCTGGTGGTGGTTGAAGATGCCGCTCAGGCCCACGGCGCCGAACATTACGGCCGGAAGGTCGGCCCGCTTGGCGATGTTGGCGCGTACAGCTTCCAGTCCAGCAAGAACCTTACGGTTGGCGAGGGCGGCTGCCTTGTCACCAACCATGGGCACATTCACGAACGGGCATGCGCATTCAGTGACGTCGGTCGGCGCCCCGGTGGCGAACGATGGGAATACCCGCGCCACGGATGGAACTATCGCACCTCCGAATATCTGGCGTGCATCCTTCTGGGAAGACTCAAGAGATTGCAGCTTCAGACCGAGATTAGGTGTCGAAACGCGGTCTATCTTACCCGTGAACTGCGAAAGGTCGGCGGCGTGACCCCTCCCGCGGCGCGTCCCTGGGTCACACAGCACGGATACCATCTGTACATGACGCTCTACGAACCGGAATATTTCGGCGGCCAAAGCAGAGACGAATTCATCAGAGCCCTGATCGCCGAAGGCATCGACTGTACACCCGGTTACCAGCGGCCGCTGACGGACGAAGGCGCCCTGAAGAGCGTTTCGGAAGAATACCCCGATCTCGTGCGCAGGTTACCTTGCCCGAGGGTTGAACATGCGTGCAGGCACAGTGTATGGTTCTACCAGTCCATGCTCCTGGGCACGCGAGAAGACATGGACGACATCGTGGAGGCGGTGGACAAAATCAGACACGCGTTTACCGGCTAACCTCCTCGATCGTTTATGCCCTTACGTCCTTTCGAAAGTGCAAGTCCCGAGATCGCCACAGAGACGATGAACGTCAGGATTCCCCACTTTTCTTAAGCCCGCCAACATGAACTATCCAACAACATTCGCACCCGGTCGCTATGCGATCCTGGCCGCCATGGTCGCCGTTATGGCAATCGGTACCGTCTGTCGTGCGAATGCTTCGGGGCAGCCATCGCCGCCTCAGGGCGGCTCTCAGGAAGCCGCATCCGATTCGAACGCCGACGGGGCTGTGCACCCCCTCAAAGACGCCGACGGGACCTGGAAATACACCAACCGGCTCATTCGTGAAACCAGTCCCTACCTGTTGCTGCACGCCCACAACCCGGTGGATTGGTATCCGTGGGGAACCGAGGCCATCGAACGCGCACGCCGGGAAGACAAACCAATTTTCCTTTCGGTGGGGTACGCAACCTGCTACTGGTGCCACGTGATGGAACGCCTCGTTTTTTCAGATCCCGCGATAGCCAAGCAAATGAACGACAACTTCGTCAATATCAAGGTCGACAGGGAAGAGCGGCCCGACATCGACGAAATCTACATGACAGCAACCAGGATCATCGCCGGACACGGCGGGTGGCCGAACTCCGTTTTCCTCACTCCCGAACAATATCCTTTTTTTGCGGGTACCTATTTCCCGCCGAAGGACGATCCCCGATACAACCGCCCGGGCTTTCCCCGCGTAATTGAGGTCATCCGAAACGCGTGGACAAACCGAAGGTCGGATGTCGTCGCGCAATCCAGGTACATTTCGTCCGCCCTGGGGAGAATCCATCTGGTAGCTCCTCCCGAAACATCCGATATCGCGCCGGGTTATAGCACCCTGGATCGGGCTATTGGAAAACTCAAACAATCCTTTGACCCCGTACATGGTGGATTTGGAGACGCACCGAAATTTCCTCCCGATCAGGCACTCGACCTGCTCATGTCTCAATACCAACTCCGGAACGAAAGCGAACTCCTGGACATCGTGACTGGCACGCTGGACAATATGGCCGCAGGCGGCATCTTTGATCACCTCGGCGGCGGATTCCATCGCTACGCCATCGATCCAGGTTGGCAGGTACCGCATTTTGAGAAAATGCTCTACAACCAGGCCCAGTTGGCCAGAATCTACCTCCGCGCGTATCAGATGACCGGCAATCAGCACTATCGTTACACAGCAGAGGATATTCTCCAATACGTATCGCGGGAAATGACCTCGCCGGAAGGCGCCTTCTACTCCGCCCTAGACTCGGAAACCAGCGGCAAGGAAGGTGAATACTATCTCTGGACCCGAGCCGAAATTCGGCGCATTCTCAAAGAGGACGCAGACCTCTTTCTCAAGGTCTACGACCTTGCGCGAATGCCGGAAGGCGACAGAATGGTCCTCTATTTGCCAACAACCCTGGACGCGGCGGCAGACATACTGTCCCTGCCCCCCGCGGGTCTCCGGGACCGGCTCCGGCCGCTGAAGCAAAAACTGCTATCCGCCAGACAACTGCGAGTTCGGCCCCTGCTGGACGACAAAATTATCACCGCATGGAATGGTTTGATGATTGCGGCCTATGCCGATGCATACGCCCTATTGAAATCCGCTTCCTATCTGCGCGCCGCGCGCAGGGCTGCGAACTTTGTCCTGGGTCGCATGCGAGACGGGAACGGCGACCTCATTCGCATCTATCGGAACGGAACGGCAGAGAATCTGGGTTTTCAGGAGGACTATGCGTTTCTCATCCAGGGCCTGGTGTCGCTGCACGAGGCTTCCGGAGAGCCCCGGTACCTCAGAGAAGCCGAAGCTCTGTCCGAGCGAATGCGCAGCCTTTACTGGGACGCGGATGGAGGCGGTTTTTTCTTCACCAGCGGTGTTGAACACCTCATCACCCGTACCAAGAAACCCTACGACGGCGCCATACCTTCCGGTAATTCGGTTGCCGTGCATGCCTTGCTCAGCCTTCACAAGCTGACGAAAAAAGCGGAATATATGGACCTGGCGTCGCGGTCGCTGCATACCTTTGGTGCCTTGTTGCAACAGAGTCCGGGCGGTTTCAACAATATGTATCACGGTTTGTTGAGATACCTGGAAATGAATTCCTCCAAGCTCACGCCGATTGTTCACGATACGGCGGTGTCGGGCGCACGGGCATCCACCGATTCGATCATTTCGGCAAGCCATGAGGCCGTAAAAGCCACGGCGATAGTGCGCACCACACCCCCGGTTGCCGGAGGGCGGCTGGAACTCCTGGTAAGACTGAAAGTAAAGAAGGGTTGGCACATCAACGCCAACCCCGCTTCAATGGATTTTCTGGTTCCAACGACGCTCAGCATATCTTCCGAACACCCGCTCGAAGCCATCGATATTTCGTACCCGTCGGCGAAAAGCGTCCGTTTTCCTTTTGCCGATCAGCCTCTGGCCGTCTACGAAGGCGAAGTCACGATTCCAGCAATCTTCGAAATCAGGCGTTACCCGCCCGGCACCCTTCGGTTGAACCTGGTCCTGGATTTTCAGGCCTGCGACGACACCCGATGTCTGCCGCCATCTTCAATTACACTTTCAGTTGACGTCGTCCCGTCCGATAACCGTGGATGATCTCTGCGCATGGCTCAATGAAACGATTACTGTTCCTCTGCACGGGAAACTCCTGCAGGAGCCAGATGGCGGAGGGTTTTCTCCGGCACATCGCGGGAGACCGTTTCGAATCTCTGAGTGCGGGCACCCACCCCACCACCCTGAATCCGCTGGCGGTCAAGGTGATGGCTGAAGTCGGAATCGATATCTCCAGGCAGCGATCAAAGGGTCCCGATACCCTTGCGGATCCGACGATGGACGTCGTCGTCACGGTGTGCGACCGGGCAAACGGCAACTGCCCGGTCTACCCGGACGCTACTGCACGTATCCACTGGAGCTTCGAAGATCCGGCGGAAGCAACCGGCACCGAGGACCAGCGGATGATCGTTTTTCGAAGGGTCAGAGACGAAATACAAGGTCGGATTCGGGCATTTCTCGATGCCGGCCGGAATGACTTCGGTTAAGTCCAGCCGGGAATGAACCGGGGTCGGCCGTTTGAATCGGCCGACCCCGTCGTACACCTTCCGCCTGAACACTGAAGCGGATCGTCGCCTTTCAAGTCAAATCACCGCCGCAACTGCTACCCGCGCCTGCGGTGCAACCATAGCAGTGGTCGGCAATCCGGATCCTTCGGTCGATTAACCACCCCGGCGACACCTCCCACAGTTTTTTTGGCTTGCCGGACAGATGCATATCCAGCATCTGGTTGAAATCGCAGTCGTAGATGTTGCCTTCCCAGTCTACGCTTACGAGAAACCGACACATCAGGCGATCGATCGTTTTCACGTTGAAATGGTCGTGCAACGTCTGCGTGTAGCCGACGTATTCCCCACGACGTTGTAAATAGTCGTTAAACCGGCTGATCGGCATATTGGTTATTGTAAAGAGACGATTGAACGAAATTCCGTAACGCTCACCCAGAACCCGCTTATAGTCCGCCTCGAGTTCGGCCTGTGGCGGTGGGAGCGAGGCGCCAACCGGATTGTAAACCAGATGAAGCTGAAGGCCTGTATCCGGCCTTCCATATCCGATCGAATTGAGGCGTTGAAGCGCCTCGATGCTATCGTAAAATACGCCTTTCCCACGCTGCTGATCAACGTTTTCCTCCAGATAACAGGGCAATGAGCAGACCAACTCCACCTCGTGCTCACGGTAGAAGTCAGGCAGATCCTCCATACCCGGTTCGAATATCACCGTAAGGTTGCACCTTACGATTATGTTGCGACCAAGTCGTCGGATCTGTTTAACCAGATATCGAAAATGAGGGTTCACCTCCGGCGCTCCGCCGGTAATATCCACCATCGGAATATCCGTCGCGGCGAGAAACGTCAGGATCGACCGCATCGTGTCGCGAGTCATCACTTCCGTCCGATTCGGACCGGCATCCACGTGGCAGTGCCTGCACGCCTGATTGCACAGCTTCCCTACGTTGATCTGAAGCGTATCCAGTGTCTCGCGCCGGAGATCGACACTCTCCCGCCTCAAACGCGCCCCAAAAGATATTAGGTTGCCCGGTAATTCGGACTGCGCACGGGGTTGAATCGCCAGCAGTTCCGACGGCGCTCCCATGGGTCTCTCCTTTGCGTAAACGATAAACCGGCAGATTTCCTCAATTCACCCGTCGGTGCTCGTTAGCCCGAATAATTCACAAAAAGGTAGTTTCCTTACCCAAGTCATTGTATTATATTATGGTTAGACGGATAACCATACAACAATGAACCGGGAGGAAACTACCGTGGAAGTTCAAGATAAGCATCACAGGGTTTCTTTCGCAAGTCTTTCGGGCAAACCGGTAGAAGCCGTCTTCGATGGAGGGGTGCTCACAAGCGATATCGGGTTGATGCTGCTTCGAGAGGTGGCGTCCAAAATCGGCATTCTGTCTCGGATCGTTGAGGCGTTAACCGACCGTCGGCATCCAAGTTATGTGGATCACACGTGTGCGGATCTGATCAACCAGCGTGTCTTTCAGATCGCGTGCGGGTATGAGGATGCGAACGATTGCAATGCGTTGCGCCGGGACCCCGCCTTCAAGGCGGCCTGTGATCGGTTGCCGGTGTCAGGGGCGGCGTTGGCCAGCCAACCGACGATGAGTCGATTGGAAAACGGAATTCGTCGCAGGGACTTATATCGCATTGCCAAGGCCCTTGTGGACGGGTTCATCGCTTCCTACGATACGCCTCCCGAAGCGGTCGTTCTGGATATCGATGACACCGATGACGAGGTTCACGGCGATCAACCGTTGTCGTTGTTCAATGGCTATTATGATGAACGCTGTTACATGCCCTTGCACATTTATGAAGGCCAGACAGGAAGACTGATCACGACCCTCCTGCGTCCGGGTGCGCGTCCTTCCGGGAAACAGATTGTCAGCATTCTCAAACGACTTGTGAAAACCCTTCGTCAGGCCTGGCCGGACGTGGGCATCTTTTTGCGTGGCGATTCCCATTTTTCTTGTCCTGAGGTCCACGACTTTTGCGACGAGCACGAGGTGTATTTTGTGCTGGGACAGGCCGGAAATACGAGGCTTGCAGCACGGGGACACCCCTTGATGGCGCAGGCAAAAGCCCGGTATCAGGAAACCGGACAGCCCTTGCAGCTATTTACCTGTTTCGGTTACCAGGCCCATACCTGGGCATTGCCAAGACGCATCATCTACAAAGCCGAGATCACCGCTTCGGGGCAAGCAAATGCACGCTTTGTCGTCACCAACCTGGACAGTAGCCAGCCCTCATTCATCTACAAAACCGTCTATTGCGCGCGCGGCCTGTCTGCCGGCCAGGCAGGCTTCATTAAGAATCACAAAACCTTTCTCCATTCCGATGGAAAACTTCATTAAGAATCACAAAACCTTTCTCCATTCCGATCGTACCTCTTGTCACACGTTTGAAGCCAATCACTTCCGTCTCTTCCTCCATAGTGCCGCTTATGTCTTGATGCACACCCTAACTGAAATAGGACTCCAAGCCACCCAATGGGCGCACGCGCAGTTTAATACCATTCAGCATCGTATTCTCAAAGTCGCCGGGAGAGTGTCTGAACTCAAAACCCAAATCAAACTCCATTTGCCAACCTCATTTCCCTTGAAACACCTCTATGACACCATCCTCTGCAATTTGGCAAAGGCATATCCATAACGCCGTTTCACGCCGGCCGATCCATCCCTTTCTCATAGCCATCGCGTAAGACCAAGGCATCCGTCTGTGCTTTCCACACACAAAATAAAGAACTCGACAACCCTCGCTGCTGCTGGGACACGTAAAAATACTCATCATGGCGGCACCAACACGTCATTCTACTATTTTCCCTCCTCCAGAACACTTTCTGCTTCCACAGACACTGTTCTGTTCATTTTCATGAATTAATCAGGCTAGGAGTCTGCGCCGCAGGAGTTTTTGCAAAGGGCGAGATGTGCCTGTGTTGGGTTCGCCTACCAGTGTTATGTTGGGAGTGGTATGATGAGTTTCGGGCGCGGTCATCGTGGCAGTCAGGCGTGTTGAGGACGAGATATTAGGGAGGTTGGCTTCCCGTATGTCGAGTCCACAAGGACAGGACGCCCTAACTCATGCCTCAACACATCGTCAACGCTGCCATCCGCTTGGCGTTCAACGCCAGGCAGACCAGGTACCACTCGGCACGCACCTTTTCCAGACCCCGGAAGCTGAAGCGTCGGAAGCCCAATATCTCCTTGATCCATCCGTTGGGCGCCTCCGAGAGCCACTTGCGCTTCGCATACAGGCCCCGACCTTCCGGGCTCGCCAGTTTTTCGCCCATGCGATGCGTCGCCGGAAGCGTCTCCGAATCGACGTCCACCCTTTCCTTGCCCTCCCGCCCCAGCGCCACGTAACCATCGATGCCACGTTCCTCAAGCGTGGCCAGGTCCTCCTCGTTGCAGTAGCCCGCGTCCGCCAGAACCGCACCGGGCTTGACCCCGAAGCTTGACCCCGAATGTCTCTTCCACCCCGTCGAGTAAGGGAAGCATGAGGCCCTGGTCGGTGGCCGCTGACCCCAGATGCGCAGCCACGATGATCTGACGCTCGGCGTCCACCACCGTCTGGGCGTTGTAGCACTGCTGGAAACCCTCCGCGCTCGTCTTCATGATCCGAGACTCGGGGTCCGTGAAGTTGCTCTGAGCCTTCGGGTCGGGCTCGCCATAAGCTCTTTTATAAGGCCGCCCGCCCTTCGGGTTGCGCTTCTGTCCGGGCTTGCGCCCGCGCGCATCGTCGACGGCTCGTTGCGATGCTTTTAGACGCTCCCGAGCCGCCCTGATCGCCGCCAGACGAACCTGCCTGCGCTGCAACTCGACCGGCAACTCGTCGCCACGAACATCCGCGCCGTAACGCGCGTCCTCCTCGGCATCAATCGACACAGCCCCCGCCAGCAACGCCTCGATCTCTTTCTCCAGACGAGCCTGTTCCTTCAACATCCGCTCGTAACTCATGGCCTTACGCTTGCTCGCCTTCGCTCGTACCTTCGTGCCGTCTAAAGAGAGCGTCCCGAAATGTACCAGACCCATCTCCCGCGCCACACCAACCACCTCTACGAACAAACGCCCGAAATCTTTTAGGTGACGACGACGAAACTCGCAGATCGTCCGGTGTTGTGGAAAATTGCCTGCCGCCAACATACGAAACGCCACGTCCTCCTCCAGCTTCCGAGCGATCGCACGAGACGAATACACACCCGTCGCGTACCCATATATCAATACCTTCAACATCATCGATGGCTCATAAGGCGCGTTGCGACGCCCATCGCCTTCATACGGCGCGTAGAATGATCCCAGATCCAGTGAATCCACCAGATCGCTCACCTGATGCGACAGATGACCTTCAGGCACCCACTCCCGAAGATCAGGCGCCAACAGCAATATCTGGTCCGGGTGATACGCACGAAAGGTCGTCGGCATCGATAGCTCCCTCCGTTGACACAACGCACAACCTCTTTACTGCTTGACATTTCTAAACTGCACGACCCATTATACCTACCATTACCTGTCCATTGAAATGAATTTTCCTGCGGCGCAGACTCCTAGACCATCTTGCGCGGCAACGTCGCCAATACATTAATGTATGGCGCAGCATTTGCCGGGTGTAATTCAGTTAACGGGTTTCGTCCTGGTGCAGCGCCCGGTCGTTAAGCGTCCAATCGTACGGAATGTACCGAACGGTTATTCCCTGGCGTGTTCGCAGGAACGCACGGTCTTCCTCGTTAAGATGGATATTCAGGTAGTCCGTGATTCGAACATCTTTTACCTGGTGGGCACGTTTGTACCAGTCGGTGAAATCACCTTCAAACCAATCAAGAATTTTCGAAAGTATCAAAGTCCCGCTGTCACGGTCCACCATAACATGCTGCGGGTCGCGGATGAAGTCCCCAACGGCTGCTTCCAGCTGATTTTCGAGCCGCTCGGGACGGTATGCTTCCGGGCGCAACCTGGGACAGGATGCCGCGCCGCAGTTCAGAGCGGCGTGGATTCGAGGATCGGCGAACTCTTTTCGGATGATATTATGTTCAATATCATCAAGTGAACGGGACTTTCCACCGAGGACATGGAATACCTTGAAGAATCCGGGCTGTGGATGAATCTTCTTGACGCTCGTTACGGGATACGCATTGACCACCCCGCTGATCACAAGCGTATTGTACGCGTTGATCCAGTATGCCAGCCGATCTTCCCGCTCGGGAAATATCGCAGGATGGCTTTCCGGGCTTACGTCCCTCAGCCGGGCCAATAGAAGCCTGAGTTCGGCCGGCTCGGCCTTTATTCCGGCGTAGTCAACCCATCCCCTTGAATCCACAAACCTGCCCAACATGCGGTCAAGGGCTCCGAAATCGAACGGCGTTGCTTCTCCATTCCACGCAGGTGCCGAACACAGTGTGACCATCAGTATCACCAACGGCGCGCAACGGGACGTTTTCAAGCCCGCGTTTCGACCAACCATTGGGTTGAAAGTGTTTAATTTACGCTTCATGGTATCCCACCTCAGCGCCGGCGATCGTTTTCGAAGAGCGAAATGGATTTCTGTTTCAAGCGCGGCTCCAGTCGAATACCGCACCCAGATATTCGTCTTTTCGGGCCGTTACTCCGTCGTAGACAGACTGACAATCGGCCGGCGAAGCCAGGTGAGTAAGGAGGGGCGGCACAACCAGCCGTTCGTTCGCTATCCAGTCTGAAAGCAGACGGTAATTGCCCGTAATGTCCCTCGTGCGTTCAGTGGGATGCTGCGGCCAGCGCCATTCCAGCGCGCCGATCATCCGTATCGCTTTCAAATGAATATGCAGCAGCATCGGCGTCACGTCAAGCCTGGCAGGCGCCCGCGGACTGCCCAGCAGAATGACCTCACCGCCTGTTCGCGCCAGCAGAACCCCCTGGGCAACGACGCTGCTCATGCCAATGGCTTCAACGACCACGTGGGCGCCTTCGCCCGACGTCCAATCCATCACCGCAGCCTCCAGGTCGTCACCGGCGGCGTTCACCCCCCGTTTCAATCCGCACGCCCTTGCCTTCTCCAGGCGAAACGCCGAGACGTCCGCGGCCATTACTTCCATCCCCGCCAGTGAAAAGAGCTGAGCCGCGAAATTACCGACAAGTCCCATTCCAATGACGAGGACCGTATCCCCCGGTTGTGCGCAGGATGAACGTATCGCGCTCATGCTGACCCCCGCCATCCGCGAGAATACCAGGTGTTTTCCCCCTGCGGTCGGGGAAACAGGCAACGCCATCCGAGCGGCATCGGCCTTGGTCACGGACGCGTGTTTCGAGAAGCTGATCACTCGGTCGCCGGGTTGACACATCGTCACCCCGGTCCCCACCGCCAGCACCTTGCCCAGATGTCCGTATCCGGTCTCTCTAGGGTACTTTCCCGCATCGCCGAATGGCATCTGCCTGACCAGGCCCGTGAAACCCGCGCCCTCCGTCCCCCCGCTGACAACCGAATACTCGGCCTCGACCAGCGCCTGGTGCGGTTCCAGCGTGTAATCCAGTTCATATTCCTGTAGTTCGATTCGTCCGGGTTCCACCACAACCAGCCGTTTTGAAATCATCACGTCTTCCGATCGAAAAACGTCAGATAGGGTTGCCCGTTAATTTCACGTTTCAGCAGTACCGCCAGTTCCAGTGCGTGATAATCTCCCCACATGGAGGCCTCTCCATTTGGCACGCTCTGATGCGGCCGACGACGGTCCCAGCCATTGGGTCGGTGATATACGGAATGCAGGATCAAACCCTGGTGATCCGCATCTTCAGCCAGATACGGGGCGTCGAATAGAGTACGGGCGACCGTTAACGCCGCTCTCGTGTACGACGCGCCGGTCTCGCCATCCAGATACTTGCCCAAACGGTAGAGGCCCTGTGCCGCAATCGCAGCCGCTGAACTGTCCACGGGTTCAAATTCGTTGAACGGATCCGCGGCCCGACCAAGATAATCTCCCATCTGGGCCAACCCTGGGGCGCCGGTATCCCAGTACGGGATACCGTCGGCCGCGGAGGCACCATTAGCGAAGTAGTCAGCGGTCGCGGTCGCTGCCCTGGTCATGAATCCCGTGATGTGGTCGCGACCGCCGCACGCCGAAAGATCCTCATCCGCCAGAACGTCGAGGAATTCCAGCAATTCGGCATACCCCGTTACCACCCATGCGAGGCCTCGTGTCCATGTGGAAAAGGGCGAATATCCCTGTTGAGTGCCTGGACACCGATAATTTCCGTCCTCCACGTTGAAAATAGACTCATGCGCGACCCGCCCTCGGGCGTCGTAGGTATCGCGCCCCTCGCCGTAATACACATTGAACCGCGCCGTTGTTTCTGCATGCTGGATCATGCGGTCAAGGAGCGAAATCGCCCTGTCGTTCTCCCCCATCAACAGGTGGCCCAGACAGTGTGCAAGCCCCAGGGACCGGCAGGTGCGGATCGTGTCGGCGAACAGCGAGTGGGCGCCGTTAAAAGAAGGTATAAACCCCTTCCCGTCCCGAATCGTCGTCCAACGCGCCCCCTGCACCGCACCGGATGCTTTCAAGGCAAGTTCGTAAAAGTGCTGCTCCCACAAATCGCCCGAAATCGCGCCTTCAAGCATCAGACGCCTGAGGTTGCCGTAGGTTGATATGTTGTTGAATCCGTGGTCGTGTACGCCTGTGTGGGTCACGTGTGCGGCCATCCGATCTATGGTGCCGCGTCGACCGATTTCCAGAAACTGCTTCTCTCCCGACGCGTCGAACAGCAATATCGCACAACCATACTGGAATCCCTGCGTCCATTCCGTCCAACCCCTGGTGGTGTATTTCCCGCCAACGGTATAAACCGGCGCGCCGCATCCGGGATCCCAGGTATCGGAAATGGAAGTGATTTTTTGTCCTGCGAGTTCGAAACACCGGTCCAGTCTGGAATCCAGATCCCTCAGGCTGATGGAAGGATCAACGCGCATAACGTCTCCTCGAGACACCGGGCGGCGGCGCTCCCGTGCCCCGCAGTACTCCGAACCTCGTTACGTAAATTCCAACAGGGGCTACTGTTTCGTATAGACGAAAACGGTGCCGTCCCGCGCGTACAGAGTAAGTTCGACTTTGTCGACGGAGAACCCGAAATCCAGGCTGTCCAGGTATAGGGTACGATTCTCAATTCGCCAACTTCCGGGTGTACTTATCTGGCTTCCGTCGAAAATCGTATTGATGAACGTGTAAACTCCGTTTTTACCGAAGACGAGCGAATAATTCGCCGTCACCGGCTCGTTCCTCGCCAGGGTCAGTTTCCACGTACCCAGTATCGCGTCTTCAGGCGCCACCGGAACGCTGCCGCAGCGGACAATCGACAAGAGAGTGGCTACGATACAAAACATCCTCAACATCGGGAGTTTTCCTTCGGATACGCGTAGCCCGCTGAAATCGTGCCCCGGACGCGTGAGATCCGGTTCCTGACTTTCAACTCCATCGGACCTCGGAATCCCTAAGATTTCAGCGACGGTGTCAGAATCCGTTGCAGGCTTCCACACGCGTTGGATGCGGCTGACGGTTCGAGGCTGTTGTTGGCATCCACGGGATCAGTTCCGGGATGCAAGCAGGCGTTTCAGGTACAGACAGTACTCATTCTCTTTCGAATAGTTCGCGATATCCTCAAGTTGCCCCGCGCTGATGTACCCTTTTCGAAACGCGATTTCTTCCAGGCACGCGATTTTCAACCCCTGCCGGTGTTCGACGATCTGCACGAAATTGCTCGCTTCCAGCAGACTCTCGTGGGTTCCCGTGTCCAGATACGCAATTCCCCTTCCCAGCAACTGGACCCTCAATCTGCCCTGCCTGAGATATTCGTTGTTTACATCGGTAATTTCCAATTCTCCGCGATCCGAAGGCTTCAACCCCTTCGCTATATCCACGACGCTTCCGTCGTAAAAATAGAGTCCGGTAACCGCATAATTGGACCTCGGACGTTTGGGTTTTTCTTCAATGCCCACAACGTTCATGCGAGCGTCGAATTCAACCACACCGTATCTCCCGGGATCCTGCACGTAATACGCGAAAACCAACCCGCCCTCTTCGAGTTTGCCGGCCTGCTCCAACAACCCGGAAAGACCGTGGCCGTAGAAGAAATTGTCCCCGAAAATAAGCGCACAAGGCCCTCCGTTTATGAATTTCTCTCCAATGAGAAACGATTGCGCGACGCCCTCGGGACGAGGCTGGATCGCATAGTCGAACCGCACACCCAGACGGCTGCCGTCCCCCAACAGGTTCTGGTAAAGCCCAATATGCTCAGGCGACGAAATAACCAGGAATTCGCGGATATTGGCCAGCATCAACACCGACAGCGGGTAGTAGATCATGGGTTTGTCGAAGATGGGTATGATCTGTTTTGAAAGTGAAATCGTGAGCGGGTACAGCCGGGTTCCCAGCCCACCGGACAGAATGATACCTTTCATCGGACCGCCTTTCCAGACAATTAAACAGCGCCCGCTTCGTCGGTGCCTATTGGGTCTTCGGCGTCTGTGAGTGGAACCACCCTTATCGGTTCCTGCTGATTCCGCTTCATCGAAGTGGGTAACCGGAACACATTTTCCCCGGTCTTGTTGCAGAAATAGAGACGGGAGTCCGACTGTTCCCGCGCATGTCCATCCGCCCAGAAAGCATAGAATTCCGGGTGCGCGTTTACGGGTCGGCGCACGTACGTGTGGTTGTACTTGCTGTTTCGGGTCGCCTGGCGGGTCTTCTCCCACGTGGCCCCCTCATCGCCGCTTGTCCACACCGCCACTTCCCCCCCCGTATTGTAAGGTTGAGGACCCTTATCTGTAGGTGCGATAATCCGCCAGGTCCCATCCGGTTCGATATGAAGCCCCCCCGCGTCGTAGTTATTGTCCGACTTGAACGCGTCCCGGACATCCCAGTCATTACCCGTCCACCGTACTGTCGTCCATACGCGCGGGTCGTTATGGGGGCCTGTCTCCATCCCCCGGCTGGTGAGAATGAGAATGACGGGATGACCGCGAACGTCGAAATTCAGATCTTTCACGAACACCTGCAGGCCTTCTTTCTCGTAGTACCGGACGATCGCGTCATTGCGAGGACTTTCCAGAGGGAGGTCCATCTGCTCTCCCCCGGCATTCCGCCAGGTCTCGCCGAAATCGTCGGTCTGGAGGTAATACAGATTGGTCCTGGGCGGACCTGGTTTCTTAACAGGATGGTAGTTGAACGCGGTACCAACCCGCTTTCCTGCCCGCCAACTTACCTGGTAGTGACCCTGGCAGATCCTCGACAACGCCCGGGGTTCGGACCAGTTTGCGCCGTCCGGGCTGGTTAATGAGTAGAGGAACCTGCCGCCGAGGTACCTGGTGTGCAGAAACAGGAATCCGTAGTCATCCAAATGCCAGGGCTGAGGATAGGAGAAATTCGTTTCCTGAATGCATTCGAATGCATCAACGGAGTAGGGCTTGTCGCTCTTGTAAATGTAGGCGGGCCGGACGGTCCCGTGGGCACTCACGAAAACCCAGATGTAGCCCTCGTCGTCCAGCATCAGAACAGGGTTGTCGTGTGCGTCGGCCGTGCCCTTGTCCATCAGGATGGTCGGCCGCGGAACCGTCCCGGTGGCGTGATCGTAATAGGAGACCATCGCCAGGATCTGGTTCTTGTCTCTGTACGTTCCACCGTAGCAGAAAAACGTCTTATTTGCCGTTTCGGAATAGTACGCAAGCGGAATGTGTTTGGCAGTATAGGTCGCAAATCCGCCGCTGTAATAGACGTATCTGTACTCGTTGTCCACGGGCGAGTCCCACCACCAGATCCCCCGGTAACCGTCATCCGTTTCACATTTTCCCATAAAGACTTCCTATGCAACTAACTGTCTTCCAATGATTTTCGAATATATATTCAAGTTCCGATTCAATACGATCCGATGTCTCGCAACACGGCCCGCCGTGCCGTGGACACCGCCGCATCCCCAACACCCGGCGAGGCAATCCGGTTGGTCAGGATGCCGCTCCCGTTCAACCTTCTTTATCTGCGCGCGCTTCCCTGACAGATTCCGTGGCGGCCCCGTCCACTTTCCAATTCAGAGTGTCTATAACCACGCCGTACACATCTCGGGCCGCTTCCAGCGAAACGCGACCCTGCCGTACGTCGTTCAACACCCGCTGAGGATCACGAGCCATCGGAGAGAAGTAACCGCCTCCGCCGGGCAGTCTCAGCGTTACCGTCTGCTCCGGCTGAAGTTCGTATTTCCCCTTCGGGTGCGGCCGGGAACCGTCGGAAAGGATCACCTCGCCAACGGCGCCGTTCCCCCCACCCAAAAAACCGCGCGCCGGGCTTTTGGTGCGGTCATACATACACGAATGCAACACCGCCGAATCGGTATCCATTCTCAGCACCATCTCCTGCCCCAGTCCGCCGCGGAACCGGCCCGCGCCGCCGGAATCCGGACGCAACTCCCGTTTCAGCATCAGCACGGGCGAAACCGCTTCGATGGCCTCGGCGGGCACACCTTTGATCCCGCTGGGAAAGGCCGTAGCCGACAGTCCGTCCGAAGACGACCTGGCGCCCATGCCGCCAGCGGAGAAGAAGATGTAGGAAAACACCCGCCCATCCCGATCGTAGCCTTCCAATTGCGTGTTCCAGAGCCCCGCCGAACCATCCGCAAGCACCCGTTCGGGAATTGCCCTGGATAGAGCACCGAATACCGCCTGGGAAAGAAAGTGCCCGATCAGATGCCGGGCGCCAACGGCACAGGGAAACCTGGCATTCAGAACACACCCCTCCGGCGCCGTCACCGTGACCGGCCGGAAACTGCCCGCGTTATTCGGGACGGAGGGGCTGATTGAACACGCGAGCGGATAGGTTGTATAGGCGTGCGTATAATTGTAGACCACGTTGATTCCACGGTCCACCTGCGGTGACGTGCCGTCGTAGTCTACGACGATGTCCCGGTCCCTTACGTGAATGGAAACCGCGATCTTCAGCGGGTGATCGAAACCGTCGACGATCACCTCATCTTGATACGTGCCGTTGGGAATCTCACCGATCGCGTCCCGTGTCGCGGCCTCTGAACGATCCAGAATCATTCCCGCAAGGGACTCGATGTCTTCCATTTCGTATTCCGCCATCATCTCAGTTAGCTTGGCGGCACCCACGTCGTTGCCCGCCTGCTGCGCATAAAGGTCACCCACTACGGCATCCGGGGTTCGGACATTGGCGCGAACGATTTCCATTAAGTCGTGATTAACCGTGCCCTTACGGAACAGGAACATGATCGGAATATGGAGTCCCTCTTCAAATACCTCGCGTGCATCGGCGCCCAGCGTTCGTCCGCCGATATCCATGGCGTGACAGGTATTGGCGAACCAACCCACGGCCTTGCCATGATGAAAAACGGGAGTGACCACGGTTATGTCGTGCAGATGGCCCGAGCCCAACCATGGATCGTTGGTGAGCAGGCTGTCGCCGGGTTTCAGACTGTCTATCGGATGCGCCTTCGCGAAATGGCGCACACAGGTCGCCATGGTATTGATGTGGCCCGGAGTGCCCGTCACCGCCTGTGCAACCATATCGCCGCCCCGGTTGAATATCCCCGCGGACAGGTCGCCGGCTTCCCGGACCACGGTTGTGAATGAGGCGTGCATCAGCGCGGCGGCTTGCTCGTTTACAATGGAAATGAGCCGGTTCCACAGCACTTCTTGAAGAACAGCGTCCAGTTTATCCGCGGACATCATCGCAAACCCTCCCGGCGCGTCAGCAGCAGGTTGCCACATGCTTCCACGGAAATCGCCCATCCGCGTGGCACGACGGCCGTGGACTCGGCTTCTTCCACGATTGCGGGACCCGACACTTGAAAATCGGCCGCCATCCTGTACCTGTCGAATACCGGAGTCTGCTCAGGACCGGATTCCACATTGAACAACACCTCGCGAACGCCCTTGCTCGCGTCCCCGGCCGCCGAAGAGGCCGCCTCCACGTCGCCGAGATCGGGTTTCTGCCCGGACATCCGAACCCGCCAGTGAACGGACTCGATTTCCACGCCTTCACACGTGCGTGTAAATTTGCGCGTATATGCCGTGTCAAACCCCTGCCTGATTTCAACCAGCCGTTCGGGACTCAGTATGCCGCCCGTAACCGGAAATCGAATTTCGTGGCCCTGTCCCACGTAGCGCATGTCCGCGGACCGCTCAATCTGCATCTCGGCCCGGGCCACGCCCGCCTCTCGCAACACTTCCTCTCCTTCAGTTTCCATCTCTTCAAAAAGGCTGTTCAACCGCTCGTAATTCAACGCCTCGAGCCGGGCGACGTAACTCCTTGCGAAGTCAAACGAAATTGGCGCAAGCATCAGCCCGAAGGCCGAACTCACGCCTGCCGCGGGCGGCACGATTACTGTACCGATTCCCAGCCGCTCGGCCACGCCGCAGGCATGCACCGGACCCGCGCCACCGGTAGCCACCATCGTATATCCCCGGATATCGATTCCGCGCTCGGCCGCGTGAACCCGAGCGGCATTCGCCATATTTTCATTCACCATCCTGTGTATACCCCAGGCCATACGGTTTACGTCTATGTCCAGGCGCGTGGCCAACCGATGAACGGCGCTACGTGCTCGGCCCGGGTCCAGCGCCATTTTCCCACCGAGGAAATAATCGGGATTCAGCATCCCCAGAATCAGGTCGGCATCCGTCACGGTGGGCTCCTCGCCTCCGTGTGCGTAACAGGCGGGGCCGGGAACCGAAGCCGCGCTCTCGGGTCCGACTGCCGGCAGCCCCAACTCGTTCAGATGTGCGACACTGCCGCCGCCTGCGCCGATTTCAATCATGTCCAGTACCGGCACCAGCAGAGGCAATCCGCTGCCGCGCTTGAAACGATAGACACGCGCCACCTCGGATTCGGTCGTGATGGGAAACGCGCCGTCGCTGCCGAGCACCGCCTTTGCCGTCGTTCCGCCCATATCAAACGCGAGTACGTTCTGCCGGTTTGCCCGGTTTGCCCAATACGCGGCGGACAATGCGCCGCCGCTCGGACCGGATTCCACAAGACGAACCGGAAAGGCCGCGGCCGTCTCGGCCGAGCAAACGCCGCCGTTGGACAGCATTATATGCAAAGGTGCCGTTATCCCTTTTGTTTCCAGCCCTTTGGACAATCCCGTCAAATACAGCCGGGCGAGTGGTTGCACATAAGCGTTTGCGACGGTGGTGGAGGTCCGGTCGTACTCCCGAAATTGGGGCGACACCTGATGTGAAACCGAAATCGAAACCCCGGGCATCGTTTCCTTAACCACCTGCTTCGCCCGGCGCTCGTGTTCCGGATTTGCGTATGCGTGCAGAAAACAGATGGCAACCGCCTCGACCCCTTCATCCAGAAACTTGCCGCACGCTTCGAGAATCGAAGGCTCATTCAGGCTCTCCAGTACTTCTCCTCTGACATTTATCCGTTCCGGTGCGCCAATTCTCAATCTGCGTTCCACGAGCGGTTCGGGCAACTCCAGTCGCAGATCGTAAATATCGTATCGACCTTCGCGTCCGATTTCCAGCGCATCTCGAAACCCGGCCGTCGTAATCAGCCCGGTGCGTGCGCCCTTGCGCTCGATCAGCGCGTTGGTCACCAGCGTTGTACCGTGGATAACGCGTTGTACGGCCCCCGCGTTATCGGAACCCAGTATCGAGCCGATCCCGGTCAGCACGGCCTCAGAAGGATCCGGATAACTCGTCGGCACCTTGGCAACCGTCTGCCGACCGGTATGGCAATCCAGCAGAACGAGATCCGTGAACGTGCCACCGATGTCAATTGCCAGGACATATTTTTCTTCGACCATCCCGCTTCGCTCCATTTGGGCACCAAACGGCATCCATCTTACAGATATTCCTTGAGTCGGCGTCACGATAGCGTGAATATCACGCCACCTGTGGCTGATCCCTGCCTGCCCACGGCTCTTATATTCCCACAACCTGAGCCGGTCTCTGATGGTTCAGCACTGGGCGGTTCTGGCGTCGCCCGCGCTGCCCTTTCGGCTATTTGATTCCGGCAGGACATCGAGACCCACTGAAGGCACGGTACGGATGAAAACCCGCTGCGGACAAATGCTAAATATGCGCCTCCGAACCCTAAATGTCAACTCAAACGCGGGTTCGTCAGCCGGAAATGACAATGGGCCCGGCACCCTGGCAAACATCAACGTCCTTCTTGCTGGCGAACATTATCGCAAGCGAATCGCCAAACCTGAACGGTCTGCCGGGTACGCATTATGCCTTGACAATCGGCGGCCATTTCCTTAGTTTCCGAATTTACCTGGTATTCAGGCGATTGCGAGCGGGAATAGCTCAGCTGGTAGAGCACAACCTTGCCAAGGTTGGGGTCGCGGGTTCGAGTCCCGTTTCCCGCTCCATTAAATTCACACGAAAGCCCGTTAAACCTGCCTGTTTAACGGGCGCTCTTATTGGTTGTCCTCCATCTCACAACGGTGGGATAGGCTTCCTGAGGCGCTCACATGAATTCTGAACGAAACGAGGAATTCAGACACCTTCGACTGCCAGACATCGCCCTGCTGGACACCAGGCCCACACGCGCTCACGCCGGCGGTCGAGCGAGTGCTCAGGACCTACCGGGCGACCTACTCCCACCGTTCAACCGAGTTCAAAACCGTATACGTGCAAGCGGTCGATCTCCTTCGCAAGGCATTCCACATTTCCGAGGAATTCACGCCGGTTATATTTGGACACAGCGCCAGCTACAATTGGGAAATGATCGCCGTGAACACGCCATCCCGCTATCGAGCCCTGGGTCTCGATATGGGCGCCTTTTCCGCTCGCTGGGCAGGTGTATTCATGCGGCTCGGCCGCTCGATCGACGTTATGAAAGTGCCGTGGGGACACGGCATCGAACCCGTTTCATGGCGGAGCGCATTGCAGAAAGGCTACGACATCGCGCTCCTTACGCACAACGAAACCGCTACCGGAGTTGTCCTCCCTATCGACGTCCTTTGCGAGGATGCGCGCCGGCGTGCGCCGGAAACGTTGATCGCCATCGACGGGGTGAGTATCGCCGGGGCGATAGAACTTGACATTGGCTCCTTGCGTCCGGACTATTATCTTTGGAGCCTCCAGAAGGACTTCGCGATTCCGGCGATCGGCTCGGTAATGATCGTCTCGGATCGCGCATTCGAGGCCGCAAAAAGCGTCACGGGGCGTGGATACGTACTGGACCTGATCGAATGGCGCTCCAGCGCCGCAGCCGCGCAAACTCCTGTGACCGTATCCGACCTCATGTTGCGATGTCTGATCGCCCGCCTCGAGGAAATGCTGGACGAAGGAGAAGCCCGTTTCGAGCGCCACCGAAACCTCGCGCGAATGCAGCGGGATTGGGCAGAAAAGCACGGTCTGGATCTGCTCGCGCAGCCGGGATTCTACAGCCCCACGGTCACTACCATCCTGATGCCCGATTCCGTCCCGGCGTCGGAAATTGTCCATGCGGCGAAGAACCTGCTGAACGTCCAGATCGCACCGGGCTACGGCCCCATGCGGGATACCGCCGTCCGGATGGCTTCGATGGGAACCACCTCGGAATCAGATATGGAGCGGGTTCTGGCGGGGCTCTCGCTAATTCTTGAACATCGGGCGCACAAACGTCCCGCCAACCGCCGACCATCCGGTGCGCCGCCTGTGGAAACCTTATCGTAACCGTCTGCGCCCTGGCATCTTTTCGGGAATCGCTTCGCCCGCAGGCCGATGTGGGCGGTACCGGCTTGAAACGCCCGAACGCGGCGAAGGGTTCATTTGTCTTCAGGCCGCGTGCCGATAGTGTAGCTATCGATGACAACAAGAGCCGAGGGTCGTTATGCCTCCTGCCTCGATGGTCTGTCCGGACTGCCGCAACCTGATTAGCACGAAAGAAAAAAAATGCCCATACTGTGGCGCGTACCGCCCGGGTCTCTGGGGACTCGGCCCCGCGCTGAATCGGCTGTTCGGATCGAAAATCGACGTTCTCACACTGATCCCAACAGCGTGTGTGGCCCTTTATGTGCTCAGTCTACTCCTGGACCTGGATGCGGCTCTGACACTGAGGGGCGGCTTTTTCAACATGCTCTCACCCGGTCGTTTTCCAATGATCGCCCTTGGAATGACATACGACAACGCCCCGTGGTGGACGCTGTTTACGGCCATATACCTGCACGGAGGGTTGTTCCATATACTCTTCAATGTGCTGTGGATCCGGCAACTGGGCCCTGAAGTCGGCAATCTCTACGGCCCCGCACGATATTTCATCATCTTTACCTCGGGCGGTGTAATTGGTTTTCTCCTCTCCAATACCGTATCCGGCTACCCGACGCTAGGCGCTTCCGGTTCGATTTTCGGACTTCTGGCCGCCCTCATTGTCTACGGTCGAAGCCAGAAGACCAACCTTGCCACCCTGATGACGCGTCAGGTATGGCAGTGGGCCATCATGCTCTTCATTTTCGGCTTTCTCGTAGCCGGCGTCAACAACTGGGCTCATTTCGGCGGATTCGGAGGGGGATGGCTCGCCTCACGGCTCCTCGTCTCGAATGCGCGCTGGCGCGAGGGCCGCCTCACTGTCGTGGTCGCCCTGCTCCTTCTCCTGATCACCGGGGCCGGTTTCGCATTGTCGTTCTATCACGCGCTATAGGGCCTATAATTCCGGGCATGTCTCGACGCTGACACCTTACCGGTCTGTGCCGTCTGTCTGGTTTTTTTCGACCGTAGGGTTTTCACATCGATGCCCATTTCAATCCGACGACCGTGAAGGACTGTTGCCGGCTCGTCGGAACGGCCTATTGGAATTCCCGGCTTGCCCAGTCCTTCCGATTTCTGACGACGTTCTCCGGCCCCGTTCTGCTCCTGGCCAGATGCCCCTTGTGCGGCCGCATCGTGGGTTGAGTCGCGTCCTGGTACCGCCAGTCCATGCTCCAGCGCACCGTGCGGGTCCTGTTGGGCAGTCCGCAGTGAAACATCAGGTTGTGGAACAGGACCACATCGCCAGGATCCACTTCGATAGACACCGCTTGTCCCAGGCGAAAATCCAACTCCTCTTTTGCTATCTCCAGGTAATACTCGCGTTTTTCGTGCGGCACGATACCCAGTTTGTGCGTACCGGGCACAAACTGCATACAGCCGTTCTCCTCCCGGGCAGGCACGAGGGGCGCCCATACGTTTACCATCTTGAGTTCCTCCACGCCTTCGGCGGCCTGTGCCGTATATCCCCCGTCCTGATGCCACAGAACCAGCGTTCCCTTCCACTCCGGGAACTTCGGACGCGCCGTGTAATTCGGATACAACCTGATCTCGGGGCCAAGAAGCAATTGTACAACATCCAGCAGGCGCGAATGAAAGAACAGATCGAATAGCCTGGGTCCGTGCAATTCGGGCCGAAATGACGTCGGCGCCACGTCCATGCAGTGTTCGAACATCTGAGCGATGCGCCTTTCGAACGGCGCGTCTTTGAAATCTTCCGTTATTCGGCCCGCGGCCATCAACCGCTCCGCATGCCGGTCAACCAGCACATTCAGTTCCTCTCGAACCCCTTCGATTACGGCGGGCGCCAGATACGCTTTCATTATCAGATAGCCGTCACGATTGAACGCCTCCTTCAAACCGATTTCGTCCAAGTGCGTGAAGTTTGCCATTAAAACCCCCTTATAGGACAGACAGGTACAGATTCCGACATGCGGCTTCATCCAACGGCCTCGGGTTTGTGGGGCTGCAATGGTCCGCCGCCGCCAGCCGCGCGAGCGGTTCCAGTTCTTCCTGAGTCACACCCAATTTCGATAAAGACGACGGTAACCGCAATTCCATGTTCAGTGCTTGAAAGTAGTCCGGCACATCGGATCCCTTCTCCAGGCCCATCCGCAGCGCCATAACGTCGAACTTATCCGTACAGTAATCGGCGTTGAACCTCAACACGGCAGGAAGAAACAGGGCGTTCAGAGTGCCATGATGCAACAATCTGTCCGATGACCCCAATGGATGGCTCAAACTGTGCACGGCGCCCAGGCTTTTCTGAAACGCCAGGCCGCCCTGTAGCGCGCACATCATCATCCCCTTCCTGGCTTCCCTGTCTGTTCCGTCCCGAAATACGGTGGAAATGTGATGACAGCCGCGTTCCAGTCCATCGAGCGCAATCGCATCCGCGACCGGGTTAAAGCGCGTGCTGCAGAAGGTCTCCACGCAGTGTGAAATAGCATCCATCCCCGTGCCGGCACTCAGAGAAGGCGGCATCGTCAGCGTCAACTCCGGGTCGCAAACCGCGGCCGCGGGCGTCAAAAAGGGGCTTAAGAAACCCACCTTGTCGCCGGTACACAACGTCACCAGTGCGGCTCTCCCCACCTCGCTTCCGCTGCCAGCCGTGGTTGGCACGGCCACAACGGGAGGGATCGGGTGCGTGATCCGCGCCGTGCCGCCGCGACGCATCGCATACGACTCGAGCGATCCGCCGTGCCGAACCAGAATACCAGCGCATTTCGCGAGGTCTATGGACGAACCGCCTCCCACCGCGATCATTCCGTCGCACTTTTCTGACCGGTAGAGGCCCAGCGCTTCCATGACCTGATGTTCCGAAGGATTGGTCCTGACGCCGCAGTACATGGGCGCGTCGCCGAGGCCGACGCGATGCGCAATGCCCAGATCAGACAGGCCCTGGTCCGTCACCAGAAGTGGCCGGCGTATTCCAAGGTCGGATAGCAGGTCGGCCACGATGTCTGAGACGCCGAATCCGAAATATATATCCGTTAGATACGAAATCGTCGGCTGAATCATAGCCGTTCCAATTGCCGTTCAATCGGCTCAGGCGCCCAGTGTGCATCGATACCGAGGTCACGCAGAATGACCTGCGCGCAGTTGTAGCCCGGTAATCCCGTAATGTTGCCGCCGGGGTGGCAACAGGAGCCACACAGATACAGTCCCTTCAGGTGTGTCCTGTAATGTCCGGCTCCGGGAAACGGACGGTTGTAGCCGATCTGACCTTTCGTGAACGCGCCGACGAGAAGGTCCCCCTCCCGCATATTCGGAAACGTACGCTCCACGTCCAGCGGGCTTCGCGTGAACCGTGAAATCAGGTTCTCTTTCAGGTTCGGCGCATACCGGCACCACACCTCCAGCATCTCCTTTCCCAAACGGTCCCGTTCCGAATCCCAAAGCGTCGGATCTCCATTCAGCCGGTACGGCGTCTTCTCCCACATAAACGCGGTATGCTTCCCCTCCGGTGCCTGCGAAGGATCGAACAGGGTGGGGCAACTGCCCCACATAATGTTCGGCGGTTTTCGTCCCTCCTGATGGCATGTCACCATCTCGAGATACCGATCCACATGATCCAATCCCAGAATTACCATAAACGCCTTTTCCAGACTCGGTCGTGTTGCGGCGGCCGTGTAACGCGGCGGCTCTTTCAAATTCAGATTTAACGCAAAAAGCGGGGCGACCAGATTGTACCGGAAGGCACTCGCACGGTCTCGCCAATTCCGTGGAAGCGCATCCTTATCCAGCAGATCCAGAAACGTCTGGTGCGGGTTCAATCCCGATACGACAAAATGCCGGGATATGATACGCTCACCCGATGCCGCCTCCACCCCGATAACGCGGCCTCCTTCCAGAATGAAGCGTTTGGGTTCCATCTGCAGGCGCAGCTCACCACCGCACTCCTCTACCGCGGCCACGAGCGCCCCTGCAAGAGCGGCCGACCCTCCCCGGCACATCTGCGCCTTGCCAGAACTGGCAAGGAGGGCCGCAATATGGTGCCCGAACCCGGGGCAACGGAGATCGACCTCCCGCAACCCGTTAAAAAAAAGCAATCCGGCCTGTATCACCGGATGTCTGAATTCCCTGCGGACAAATTCGAGGGGCGACAGTCGGCTGACTTCCAGCAGCAATCGCCCCTCCGCGCTTCTTTCAAGCAAGGCGCGCCGCCGGGTTGGCTCCAGCGGCGGCGCCTGCGCTTCCGGAATAAGAATCCGTTCAACGATGGGCAGGAACGCGTCTCGCCACCTCCTCAATGTTGTCGCATCGGTGTTGCTGAAACGGGCAAAGGAGTCGACCGTCTTCTCGAAGTCCGTCCACCACTCGAGCGCTTCGCCGGCCTCTGACAAAAGGACGACGTTCAATGCCGGTTCGACGTATACCGCGCCATGCCGTTCGAGGCCCAGATCGTGGTACCAGGGCATCATGTTCAGCGCACGATGGTAAAACGAATGCGTATTGTGCAGAAAACCCGGATTCCCGGCGTCTTCAATCGTCGCCAGCGCACCGCCCGCGACGCTACGCCGCTCGATGCACAGCACCTTAAGTCCCGCCCGCCCGAGATAAGCCTGCAAAACCAGGCTGTTATGGCCGGCGCCGACGATAATGCCATCATAAATCCGGGAAGTCCCACTCGCCATCACGCCCTCTACGGGGACCGCCGAGCGAATCGCCGTTCCTCTCCGAAGCCGTGATGCAGGCGACCCCCTGGTTTGTGGCCAGCCTTTCTTTACCAGTACCGCTCGATATGCACCTGACCTTTTGTTTTTCGGCTATGTTCCCTGAATCCTTCGGCTTCGAGAAGGGCCAGCATATCCTCGCACATTTGCGGGTTTCCACACAGGAAAACCTGTGTATCTTCCGGTTTCGGGTGTTTACCCCATGCTCTGACCAGATAACCGCCTGCCCAGAGATCCTGAACATATCCGGTCAGGCCGCTCCAGGGCATGGGCTCGTTGGCGGGGCGGCTGATCAACGACAAATAGGTCAGATTGCTGCAGAGTTGCTGCATCATGGACAATTCCGACCGGTAACCCAGATCCCAGGAATGCCGGACACCGTGTAAAATTGCAAAGCGCCGTCCGTTGTCGTGCGGCAAGTGAGTGCGCAACACGCTGATATAAGGCGCGAGTCCCGTTCCCGTAGCCACGAGCACAACATCCGCGGTCCGGGGCGCCTGTTCCAGCGTAAACGCGCCGGACACCTTGGGCCCCAGCCAGACACGGTCCCCCCGTTCCAGAGCGAACAACCGGGGCGTCAGCGCGCCCGATCGAACGACATTAATGTAGAATTCCATATGTTCCCGCGCCCTGGATGATGACGCAATCGAATACGCACGACGAATCAGCCGCTTCGGATCCGGCGTGTCTTCTTCAGGTTCGGACCAATCGCTGCGGGGGGCCATGCCGGGAAGTCCCAGAACGGCAAATTGCCCCGGTTCGAACACCGGAACATCCCAGCCGTCCGGCTTCACCTGCAAGATAATCAACTCAGGTGCAAGTTCAATTTTCTGAGACACAATCGCGTTGGTCAGATCCTGCGCCACACGAACCCCCCTTTAACTCTTGCCTTAACGCTGCCTCCGATTATGTCATATCTGCGGCAGCCGGACTTCCGGAAGCCGTCCCCTTAAAGGCCGAACACATGTATTCAAGCCCGGTGTCGTTCTGAATCTTCGGGAGTCGCTCCACGATTTTGCGGCTGACATACCGGAAATCTAAGTCACCCGATAACTGGCGGACGAATAGGTCACGGCCTGCCCGGGTTCGAGTTCCACTACATTCGTATTGGGCGACAAAAAACCGACCATTTCCGAGAAGGCATCGATATCGGCAGGCTGACCCACCGCCTCACCGTAGTGACACGGAATGACGATGTCCGGACGAATAAGACTCGCAGCCCGGGCGGCCTCCCGGATACCCATGGTGAACAGGCCTCCTACCGGAAGAATGGCCACCTGCGGGCCGTACATCTGGCTGATCAGTTGCATGTCGCTGAATAGCGCCGTATCCGCCGTATCGTAAACAGAAATCCCGTTCGAAAACTGCATCACGATCCCGCACACGCCGCCGTCAGGCCGGAAGTACTCGTCATCCGGCGCCTCGCCCAGCGCCTGGTTCGGCGACATGGACAGCGAATGGAAAGCCTGGGTCGCAGTGACGCGCACGCCATTCACCTCGATGGTGCCGCCCGGATTCATAGGCCGTGCCTGTTCGCCCAGAGCAAGCCCGTTCTTCCGGGCGGTCAGGCAGAGTTCGTAGTTGCCCGCAAACGTGGCTCCCGTCCGTTTGCAGATCGCAAACGAATCACCGATATGATCATCGTGCCCATGCGTCGCAATCACCACATCGGCGCGCTCTACGTCTGTCACACGTAATTGGGTGGCGGGATTGTTGTTCAACCACGGGTCAAAATAAACCACCTCACCCGTATTGGGCTCCAGTCGGAAAGATGCGTGTCCCAGCAGCGTGATCTCAATGGACGCCATCGGTGATCTCCCGTTTGCAGTTTCCAATCATTAAGGATTATCGTTTTCCGGCGTACGCTTCCATTGCGCCGCGGACATTCGTCGATATCGTCGCGTCTTCTACCATCCGGCAGGCGCTCGTTCATCGTACAGGTGGCGTTATTGCCCGATCATCGAGGCGATGGGTCGCAAAATCGAGTCGTGCGGGCTCACTGGCTCCAACCTTGACTCACAAGCGCAATTAAACGGCCGCGCCAACCCTGTCACCCGTCTCGCCGATCTGGCGCCAGGTTTCGTCGTCCACAAACACACCCTCGGTTTCGCCCTTTCGGCGCAGGCGGTACTCGATTTCACCGGGCAGGTGGATCCCGTCAGACCCGGGCATCAGCCGTGAACTCTTCAAATAATCGACGAAGCCATCCACTTCGTCGCGGAACCGCTCCGGGGGCGTAAACGCTTGAATGTCGATCGCCATCAGAAAAACACCGTTTCCGCCGGATGGGGCCCCCTCGCGGCTGCATCCGCCGCCCCCCAGAGCGCCGGAGAGAATGTCGATGACAACCGCCAGCGCGTAACCCTTATGCGCCGCATTCCCCCCGAATGGCAGAATCGCCCCTCGCGGCGGACCGTAGAAGTCGTCGGGGTGTTCCACGGGCCTGCCTTCCGCGTCGATCGCCCACCCTGCCGGCAGGGGTTCGCCGCGGTTGCGCTTCACGCGAATCTTGCCTTCCGCAACCACGCTGGTTGTCATATCCACAACAATCGGAAACGCGCCGCCCGTTGGCACGCCAATGGCTAAAGGATTGGGAGACATCCGGGCGTCGATCCCGCCGAACGGGGAAAGCAGCCGGCCGCCACCGTGGTTGTTGCACATGACGACGCCGATCATGCCGCTCACGGCGGCCTGCTCCACATATTCTCCGAGGCGTCCGATATGGCTGCTATTGAACAACTCCACTGCCGCGACGGATGTCTCGCGCGCCTTTCGCATCGCCAGTTCCATGGCTTGCGCGCAAACCGTCTGCCCGAAGCCCCACTGCCCGTCGACCACCGCCGATGCATCCGCCTCGCGAGTGACGCGAATGACCCGCCCGGCCTTTACAATACCGTCCTCCAGGGCCTGCACGTACTGCGGAAGCCTGATCACACCGTGTGAATCGTGGCCCATCAAATTAGCAAGCACAAGCGAATGGGCGATTCTCCGGGCCTCCGTTTCGGACAACCCAGCCCCTTGCATTACCCGCGCACAAACCTGCTCCAACCTTCCAACCTCGATGACTGGCATCATCCCTCCGGACCATTGCGAGCGCGACGACACCCATCACTCACAACCGGTTGAACTTCAGACCATCGGATCCTTACGCTTAAGGACCTGAATAGCCACCCCCCATGGGTCCCGCAGCATGGCCAGCTGGTCCCCCGCGTCGGTTACATACACGTCGTCCACGAGCGTGGCGCCCGAGGCAAGCAGCCGATCCCGTTCCCCTTCGATGTCGTCGGTGTAGAATGCGAAGTGGAGAATCGAGACATGCATCGATACATATTCAGGTGTATTCAGCGTATCATTTTCATAAATCTCAAACATGGTTTTTCCCGAGGCGTCCCTCAGAAAGGTCATGTGCGAAGGTGGCCCGCCGTACCGAACCATTTCCATACCAAGATTTTCGCACCACCAATCCGCTACGGCCTTCGCATTGTCAACGAGAAATGCGGTATGCTCAAAGTACAACATTACCTGACTCTCCTATTGAAGTTCCGCCTTTGGACGGCGCGGTAAAAACGAACTCGGGCGCGCATCAGTCTCGTCCTCGGGACTGTACGGGCCGTCCCCGGAGAGACGGCCTGTCAGGTCGTGTTCCGTGGCGAACGCGTCCCGATCTGTGAGTTCGATTTTGATCAAGAATGAGTAAAATAGGGCCTTTTGAAGACCCGGGCAAGCGTTATCGCGTTTTTTTCCGCGTTCCTCCTGGCTATGTTCCCCTGCGCTCGAGAGGAATCGGCAGATCCACCCGCACATTTCCCAAACGCTGCGACTCAAGGAACCCGACAATGATCTCCACGACCCGGTGCGCATCCTTTGCCGGGGAAACCTGATCGCCGCCTTCATCGACCAGGCGTACCAATTCCCTTACCCCGGCGCGAATACCGCGTACGGGCCACAAAGGCGCCTGAATCTCTTCTCGTTCATCGCCGCGAATGAGTACGGCATTGTCGCGGGTGATCTCAACATATCCGGTTGTACCCACAATTTCACACCTGAACTTCGGATCCGCGGAGGCTTTCGAACCACCCGCAAAGAAACCTCGCACACCGTTGGCGAAATGGATATAGCCGCTGGCCGTCGGCTCGGTCGCCGGGTCGTGACCGCCATCGCCCCTGTACTCCGAGTAATCCTCATACCCGGCTTCCAATTCTGCGAACACCCAATCCGGATCCGAATCTGCATAATAACATATCGAATCCACGAGGTGGGTGCCATTTCTGAACAACATGGCACGCGGGCCATTCAGCGCCCCCACGATGTACTGCACGGCCCCGATCTCCCCGCCATCCACAATCTGTTCCTTGATATGGCGCCACAGCGGTTGGAAACGTCGCGTGTGATCGACGGAAAGAATCACGCCGTTGCGTTCAGCAGCATACAACATCCGGTCGGCGTCGGCTAAATTGGTTGCCAGTGGTTTCTCGCAGAAGATTCCCTTCACACCCGCGTTGGCCGCATCCACCACCAGATCGGCGTGCCGGTCGTCGGATGTCGCCACGGTGACAATATCAAGATCCTCCCTCGCCAGCATTTCCCGGTAATCTGTATAGAGATCGAGTTCGGGCCATTCACCATGCCATCGGTCTCTGAATCTCGTAAGCGTCAGCATCTCCAGGTCGCACGCGGCCGCAAGGGTCGTATTCTGCAGATGCGCAAGGCCCGCGGCATGCTCGACGCCGATGCCTCCGCAACCGATCACACCGACGCGGTACGTTGCCATCAGTTACCCCTTTCCGGTGATGCGTAATCCCCCTCCAGATATCGGACGGTCTCCGCCATCGCCGCGTCCACGGCCGCCCTGTAAAACCGCATCCGCCGACATTCATCGAGAAATGGCGCCGCGATCTCCACGTTCTTCTCCCAGGTCCGCCTCGCTTCGTCTTCCGGCATTTCGCAACGTCTCAATCGGAGAAATATGCGTTCCAATTCCCAGGGGTCGTCCTCGATCGCCCAGGGTCTGATCAGGTCCAGGTATCGGCCCACAACCCTGCAATCGATAAAGCCAACGCTGTCCTTGCGTCCGAATCGGTGAACCTCGGTCATATAGTTGGCATTGTCGATGGAGAAACCGTCCACCATCGACCACAGACCCATAATGATCGGTCGCCAGTCTTCAACGCCGTAAACGTGTACGGTCACTTCATCTCGAAACGCCTCGTCTGCGGTCAGGTGGGAGATGTACCCGAGCATCACCGCCACATCCGCACCCGAAAGGCGCCGGGGATCGGCCAGATCGGGATGCGTGCCGAACAGTCCCGCAACCGACCGCCCCCACGTCTCCCGGCGATCGTCGGTATAAAAGTGGGTGGCGAATTTATCTTTCTTCCCCACAAAACGCAGTCCGTCCGGCGCGCACGTGCCGGCGAGCAGATCCGGCGTATATTCATCCGCAAGCGTGGCTGCCTCGGGATATTCCGCGTGAAAACGTTCGTGCATGGCTGCCAGCAATGCAAAATGGCAATGTCCTCTTGGCATCCGGATTCCCCGCAACGTGCGAAAGTTCGCATCGATCCCTGGTCAAACCCTTTCAAATTTAAGAGAAGTACCCGGCCCGGTCAAGATTGAAAAGGAGGAACCCGTCCGTCAGCACGCTTGCGATTCACGAGCGTCGTCGGAAGCCGGTCCCCCCGCAAAGGGAATAACATGCCCAGGCTTGTTGGCGTCGACATCGGGGGCACCTTCACGGATATCCTGATTCTGGATGATTCCGGGCCGTCCCTGGTCGTCAGGAAGGTCCCCACGACACCCGGAGATCCTTCGCAAGGGTTGCTTGAGGGTATAGACGACCTGGACGCTGCGGACAGTGGAATCGAACTCGTCATACACGGCACCACCGTAGCGACGAACGCCGTCCTCGAACGTAAGGGCGGCCTCTGCGGTCTCATCGCCACAGGGGGTTTCCGGGATATTCTGGAACTCCGGCGACGGGACCGGCCCCATCTCTACGGGCTTACCGGAACCTATGAACCCCTCATTTCGCGCAACCGCCGCCTGGAGGTTACCGAACGCATTTCCGCGGAGGGTGAGGTGCTTGTTCCGCTCGACGAGGACGCGGTCATTGAGTGTGCAGACAGACTCACAGCCGAAAACGTCGATTCCATCGTAATCTCGTTTATGAATTCGTACGCCAACCCGATCCACGAACGCCGGGCGAAATCGCTTATTGAGAATCGCTATCCGGAACTGTACGTAGTCGCGTCTGCCGATGTCCTCCCGCTGATTCGGGAATTCGAACGCACCAGCACAGCCGTCGTGAACGCGTACGTCCAACCCGTCGTTAGTCGCTATTTAAACAACCTGGAACCCAGCCTGAATCAGAGGGGTTATCGTACCAATCTGCTCGTTATGCAATCCAACGGAGGCATGGTACCCGCCGATGAGGCAGGCAGATACGCCGTTCAGACCGTACTGTCAGGGCCGGCGGCGGGCGTAATCGCCGCAACGGCCATCGCCGCCGAGAGCGAAATCCGAGATCTCATCGCCTACGATATGGGCGGTACCAGCCTGGACGTCTCACTGGTGACGGACGGCATCCCTGTGCAGACCCACGGAACCGAGCTTGATTTCGGCATTCCGATCCTGTTATCCATGATCGACATCCAAACCGTGGGCGCGGGCGGTGGCAGCATAGCGCGCATAGACGAGGGCGGCATCCTTCAGGTCGGCCCGGAAAGCGCCGGCGCGGACCCGGGACCGGCGTGTTACGGAAGGGGTGGCCACCTTCCGACGTTAACCGATGCGAACCTTGTGCTTGGTCGGATCAACCCCGAATACCCCATTGCCGGCAAGGAAGGATTTTCCTTTGACCTGCCGAAAGCCCGGTCTGCATTGAAAGGACACGTCGCCGGGCCGCTTGGCCTCTCGGCGGCGGAGGCCGCCCGGGCCGTCGTTGCCGTAACCAACAACCGCATTGCAGGCAGCCTGCGGCGAATCTCTATCGATCGTGGGAGGGACCCCAGAGACTTCGCCCTCTTCGCCTTTGGTGGAAGCGGACCCCTGCTGATTGGTTTTCTGATGGATGAACTCGGTATCCCACAGGGTCTCGTCCCTTATCACCCGGGCATCACGTCCGCGTGGGGCTGCGCCATCGCGGACGTGAAACGGGACTACGTGACGATGGTCAACCGCCGAATCGACGACCTGGACCCGACCGAAATCCGGCGTATCTTCGATGATGACCAGGCGCGGGGAAAAGCATTTCTGAAACAGGTAAATCTGCCCCTGAGCCGTATTCACCTGCTCCGTGAAGCTGACATCGCCTACGAAGGCCAGGCCCACGTTATCCGTACCGCGTTGCCGGGTGGCGATGTGAGTCCCGAGAGCATCGCGTTGCGGTTCAGAACCGCGTACCTTCAGCGTTACGGAAGTGCCCACGACGGCTTCGGCCACCTGGAGGCCTTGCTGGACGGCATTCCCGTTCGACTATTCAACCTGCGGACCTCTATTATAGGCATGAGGAAACACCGTTCTCTGGGTTCATTTCTGACCCCGCCGAGGACAACGCTGGATCAGGCCTACAAGGGAAGCCGCGACGTCTGGGTCGACGACCGTTTCGTTCGGTGCCCTACCTACGAGCGTTCCAGAATTCCCTGGGATTCTGAACTGACCGGGCCGGCCGTCATCGAACAATCCGATACAACCGTCTGGCTGGATCCATCCATCCGCGCCCGCGTGTTGGGCGGCGGCAGCTTTCTCATTGAGTCAACCCGTGCGGAGCATACACGCCACGCTCCAGCGTAGCCGCTGGTCGGGCGCACGGCCGCCGGACGTCGTAATTTCGACCGGGAACACCCTTGTCATGGACCCGATCACGCTGGCTGTCGTTCGCGGCAGCCTGGAACAAATCGCGGATGAAATGGATGCCACGCTGGAACGCATGGCTTTTTCGCCGGTGATTTCAGACGGCCTCGACCGGGCCAGCGGTATCTATGCCGCGAACGACGGCTCCGTTATCGCACAGGGGCCGCGCGGCCTGCCGAATTTCATCTGCGTTATGCAACACACGGTGCGTTCAACGATCGCCCGTTTCAAGGCGCCCGCCGAGGGCGACCTCTATATTGTCAATGACCCCTACCTTGGCGGCACCCATTTGATGGATGTCAAATTGATCAAACCTTTCTTCTATGGGAAAAAGCTCGCGTTCTACCTGGCCAACAGCGGGCACTGGCCTGACATTGGCGGCCGTGTGCCGGGCGGCTTTTCTACGAAAGCCACGGAGGTATATCAGGAAGGCCTGCGGCTGCCCCCTCTCAAGCTTATGGACAAAGGCAAACTCAATCAGGAAGTGGTCGACATCAGTTTGCACAACGTACGTGTACCCGACGAACGCCAGGGGGATATCATCGCTCAGGTCGCGTCGCTGAACCTAGGTTCAGATCGGCTGACAGCTCTAATGAATCGCTACGGAGAAGCGACCTTGTTCCAGATTGTCAACGAATTGGAACTTCGTTCCGAGCGGCTGATGCGGAAGCACATCTCAACCATTCCAGACGGACGTTATACCTTCGACGAGTACGTGGACAGCGACGGCGTGGATTGGAAGCCGCTTCATATCCATCTTGAGATGACGGTTGACGGCGACAGCGTTCACATTGACCTTTCGGACAGCAGCCCGGCATGTCGAGGGCCGCTCAACAGCGTCTTGAGCACGACGATGGCCGGTGTCTACATTGCCTTCAAACATTTCTTCCCGGATGTTCCCATCAACAGGGGTTGTTTCAAACCCTTTACCTTCAATATTCCATCCACCACCTTTCTCCACGCCCTGCCGCCGCGTCCCGTCTCGGGCTGTGCGGCGGAAGTCTGTCAGCGCGTGATCGACACAGTACTGGGCGCAATGAGCCAGGCCTTGCCTGACCGCTGTTACGCCGGCCCCATGGGAACCGTCACAAATCTCTCCGTTGGCGGAGACGATCCGGAACGGGGATATTTCGTCTTTTACTCCTTTATTGGCGGGGGCTATGGCGGCAACTTCCTGACGGACGGGCTCACCAACGGCAATCCCACCATCGCAGTAGCCCGCACACAGGCTCTGGAGATCTTCGAATCCCGGTACCCGGTTCTCTTCAAGACGTACGCCATTCGTGAGGACTCCGGTGGCCCTGGCTGCCGCCGGGGCGGATTCGGCGTCGTCCTCGAGTTCCGGCTCCGGCGCGGTGAGGCGAGCGCTTCGCTGCTGGGAGACCGGGGACGATTCCGACCCTTCGGGGTGCTCGGTGGCAAGCAGGGGAAACCGGCCGAGCACACCTTCACGCTACGCGGGGAAGCATACCGCCCTCCGCACATCACCAAGGACGAAGGCATCCACATGATTGAAGGCGATTGCCTCCGCCTTGAAACCCCCGGTGGTGGCGGATACGGCGCTCCCGTTGCCCGATCGGTAAAAGCGGTCCTGGAAGACGTGAGACGAGGGTATTACTGCAGGGAGACTGCTGAAACGGAATATGGCGTTGTGATCAAACCGGACACGCTTGAAGTGGACGGAGAGGCCACCACCCGGCTGAGGGTTTCACGCCGGCATACCGACACCTGATTCGGACCGCGTCATGTGTCGCGCCGTTCACGAACGCGCGAGGGTTATTCTGTGAACCCGCGCCCGGGCGCACGATCCAGATTGCAGTTGTCCGGCCTTGTCCTGAGCCAATTCCGGATTCTGCGCTCCGAAGCGGGAGACATTATCGGCGATTTGGCGTGCTGTTTTACATCGTTCGCGCCAGCATTCCCCCATCCACGACGAGCGACGCTCCGGTAACAAACGACGCCTCGTCGGAGGCCAGGAAAAGGACGGCGTTCGCGATGTCGGCAGCCGTGCCCAGCCGTTTGGCCGGCACCATTTCGGCAAGCCGGCGTCGATCATCCGCAGTGACCTTCATCCGGTCCCAGAGCGGCGTCAGAATCGCGCCGGGCAGCACGGCGTTTACACGGATTGCGGGCCCGTAGTCCAGCGCCAGGACCCTAGTAATGCCCAGTACCCCGGCTTTGGCGGCATCGTAGGCCGTATGGGTCTCAAACCCGACAAGGGAGTGCACCGAACCCGTGTTTACAATCGACCCGCCACCTGTCTTCAACATTGCCGGTATGGCGTACTTGGCCGCGAGAAAGATTGCTTTCAGACCCGTGTTTAACGTCCTGTCCCACACGGTTTCCTCCAACTCGGTGGCCGGTGCGTTTTCGTACCAGATCGCGTTGTTGTGCAGAATATCCAGCCTGCCGAATACTTCCACGGTTTGCGCCACCATTTGCTGCACCTGCGCAGCCTCGCTCACGTCGGCTTCGACAAATACCGCCTCGCCGCCGCCGGTTGCAATCCTGTCCACGGTCCGCTGACCGCCCTCCACGTCCAGATCCGCCACGATGACACGGGCGCCCTCGGCGGCGAGCAGATTCGCCGTACCCTCGCCAATACCGGAAGATGCACCCGTAACAATGGCCACCTTACCCGCAAACCTTCCCAATTTGAGATTTCTCAATTCGTACCTCCTTTAGCAAAAATCGCGATTCGCGCTTTCTTCTTGACTGGACACCGAAATAGGCGACAGATCGTCGCACCATGAGGAAAATAGGCCGGCAATGCGGACGTTATCGTACGACTCGTGCCCGCCCGGATTCTTGGTGCGGATTAAAGATGGAATCCGGGGCCCATTCGATGCCCACATCCCAAAAAAACCACACCAGAGAGAAGAAATTCATATCTTTAAGGCGGGAAACACGGAGTCTCGCCTCGTCCCCGTGTTTAAACAAACTCCGTAGAGACATCGGGACTCTCTGTCAAGCTTTCACAAGATTGACGAAAACGGTGGAAGCTGCCGGAATCGTTGTATTTCCCGGACCCGTCAATGGCTTCCGCCCACCAACAACGGGGAAAAACCATGGCCCCTGTCGCACTCGTTACGGGCTCGAGCCGGGGTATCGGCAGCGCCATTGCCGTTTGTCTGGCCGACGCCGGTTATGATATCGTTGTCAACTACGAAAAAAACCGGGAAGCCGCGGAACAGACGGCCGGCGAGGTCGAGAAACGAAATCGCCGGCCGCGTATCTGCAGGGCGTCTGTCGCGGTTCCCGAGGATAGTCGGCGCCTGATTGATTTTACAATGGATGGTTTCGGCCGTCTCGACCTGCTCGTTAACAACGCCGGCATTGCCCCGCGAACCCGCACGGATATTCTGGAAGCCACGCCCGAGAGTTACGATGAAGTTCTCAATACCAACCTCAAGGGCCCCTACTTCCTGACCCAACTGGCGGCCAACCACATGATTCAGTTAACCAGGAATAAGATTGTGCCGAAGGCCAGAATCGTAAACGTCACGTCAATCTCAGCGTTCGCAAGCTCCACATCCAGAGGCGAGTATTGTGTATCCAAGGCTGGCCTCAGCATGGTAACCGCGCTTTTTGCAAGTAGGTTGGCGGAGCACGGAATCACCGTAAATGAGATCCAGCCCGGCATTATCAAGACCGATATGACCGGCCCGGTCAGAGAAACCTATGACCGGCGGATTGCGGACGGCTTAACGCCTATCCGGCGCTGGGGTCTGCCCGAAGACGTCGGGAAAGCCGTAGCCGCTGTCGCCCTGGGGTATTTCGACTTCACTACTGGGGCGGCGATCCCCGTCGACGGCGGATTCCACCTGCGGCGCCTTTGAATTTGCCAATATGCGGGTTCGTGCCCCGGAGATTGACTTATCGGTAAACCACCGTTATATTTAGAAAAGGTGTATCCGTGTTTACTGACTTTCTATTGAAAGCCCACACTGTAGAGAAAAACGCAGGATTCCGGACGGGCGTCGGCCAGACTGGAAGTTCGCCTGCGGACTCAACGTTGACAACAACGTGTTCGTGTTGGCTTCAGATTGGGGTGCGGCCTTATGCTGAAGGGCATCTTCAAGCGTGACGAGGAAGAGAATCCGGCTTCGAGTCGTGAGAGACAGATCGTTATTGAGGGACAGGCAGAAGAAGCCGAAGAAGCCATGAGTCTGCTTGGCGAGAAGGACTCTGACGACCTCGACGAGACCATGGAGGAAATCAGCGCCGCCGTCAAGAAAGCCGCCAAAACCACGCTCCACGACATCCGTATGATGGAGGAAGGCCGTTGTCCGTCGTGCGGCAATAAGGCGCGGCAGTTTCTCTTCACCAGTGTCTGCGCAAGCTGCGGCTGGTTTTCTTTCATTTCGCCGGAAGAGGGCAAGTCCATCATACACCTTAAAACCGGGCACGACATCGAATGCGGCACCACTTTCGACACTCAGGGTGACTATATCCTGGGCATTACCGACGGCGTTGTGCGCGCGAAAGTCAGCAAAGATAACGTGCAGCACATCGAATATGTGTGGTCGGACGAGGAAATCGAGAAGAAACGCGCCGCCCGCGCACGTGTGCAGGCCGGCATTTGCAGTTGGTGTGAAAAGAACCTGGAACAGACCGAAGAGGAAGTTATCGTCGTCTACGCCGCATTCGGCAGTTACCAGGACCGATTCATTTTCTGTTCCAGGCGCTGCGGCGACGCTTTCCAGCATCAGTATCCCATCCGGGTACATAAGAATTGTTACAATCGGCCATGCCCTGACTGCGATCTCTGCATCAAGAAGTACAGCGGCGAAGACGAAACCCTTCTCAGTCACGTGGAATCCGAAGCCGGGTGAAGGAGCGCGGGCGCGAAGCTGCCAGGTATCGTTGCCGTCGCGTCTCCAATCCGCCCGTCGTATCAGCCGTGCCTGCCTGCCTACCCTTCCGGCCGGAAGACGTTCTCCGACGCGCCATCGGGCTGTGCTCTCAGCTGCTGCTGGAGGCACAACCGCCTGTACACCCCATCCTCAGACATCAACGCCTCGTGTGTTCCCCAGCCCGCCATCCGTCCGTTGTCCAGCACGAGAATCAGGTCTGCGCGAATCGCCGTTGATATACGGTGTGTGATTACGAAGGTCGTGCGGCCGTCCATCACCTGGTCGAGGGTCTCCTGTATTCGGGCCTCGGTGCCTGCGTCCAGCGCGGACGTCGTATCGTCCAGAACCAGGATGGCAGGATCGGTCAATATCGCCATCGCAAGCGCCATACGCTGCTTCTGGCCGCCGGACAGGTTGCTGCCGCCCTCTTCGACCCTAGACTCGTATTTTTCCGGCAGACTCATAATAAAATCGTGCAACTCCGCGCGCCTGGCAGCTTCCATAATCTGCTCCGGCGATGCGCCATCCCGGCCGTAAACGATATTCTGGGAGATCGTACCGGAGAATAGCACCGGTTCCTGCGGCACCATGCTGATGTGACGGCGGATGCTCGAAAGGCGTATGTCCCGAAGGTCGTAGTCGTCCAGCAGAATGCTTCCCTTTGTCGGTTCATAGAGCCTCAGCAACAGGCTCAGCAACGTGCTTTTGCCCGCTCCCGAAGGACCGACTACCGCCACGGACATGCCTGGCATGACTGAGAAAGTCAGCCCCTTTATTACTTCTTCTCCCTGGGTGGTGTACCGGAACCAGACGTTCCGAAACGCCACCCTTCCGTGGACCCGCTTCAACCGAACCGCGTCCGGCCGATCCTGGATCAAGATTTCCTCGTCGAGGACTTCGAATACCCTCGAGACGACGACCGCCATCTGCCGGAAAACCATATTCACGTTGGTCAGTGCCACAAGCGGCATAAACAGATTGGAAACCGACATATTGAAAAATATCAGTTCGCCCACCGTCAGGCCGCCACTCCGAACCATCAGCACGCCCCAGTAGAAAATGAGCGCAACGGCCACAGCGCTTATGGACGCGCAGGCGGCGCGAAGACTCGCGTTCAGCATTGAATTGCGCACCGAAAGCCGGAATATGGAGACCAGGCGTTTAAAGAACATCCTGCTTTCGCGCCGTTCTTTCGCAAATGAATAGACCACCCGGATGCCTCGAACCCGTTCCTCCAGAATCCCGTACGTGTCCGAATAGGCTTCCCGCATCCGGGCGAAAGTCTCCGTAATCGGCCGTTGAAACAACTTATAGGTAATTGCGTAAAGGGGAAGTGCCAGAAGAGACAACGCCGCGAGTTCCACGTTTATCAGCAGCAGGACGACAATGCCGATCAGGATCTTGGCCAAATGGCCGAATGCTTCTACAAAGGTCGTGGTTACCTCGTTTTCCAACAGTTGAACATCGTCCAGTATGCGTGACATAATCTTGCCGGTCTGCTTCCTGTCGAAGAAAGTCATTTGCAGCTTCTGTACCTTCTGGTGCAGATCGAGCCGCACGCGATACACAATTCGGTTACCCACAAAAGCGATATTGTAGTTGAATATCCAGGTCATTGCCGCGAACACGAACCGCACTGTCAGGTACAGGGCAAACACCACCCAGAGCCATCTGATTTTTTCGGTCCGGCTTTTCGTCGCCGCCGGACGTTCGACCTCCCAGCCGTGTGGCAGGATCCGTTCCGGGTCCCGCACCGAACGGTTGTTTTCCGAAGCTGCAGGCGGGCCGGTAATCGCGCCGCCCGCGGACGCCTCCTTGGTTTCGGGCCGGATCTGCAGTACATCGTCGACCGTTGTTTTGGTTATGAATCCGAGAACATAAAAATACGAGCCCGATATACCGGCCAGCCCCATTACCAGTGCAACGCGAAACCGGAACGGCCGTACATAAATCCTGACGAATCGAGCGATATTGGAGTTCATGGTACGCCCCTGCCGCGCCTCACTTGGCATTGCGCGGCCACTGCGCTTCTCAACCCGTGGCGTCCTGCGCCGCACTGCCCGCAAATTGCCGGTCGATGAGGCATTTGTATTTCCCGTTCCGGATCTGCATCAATGACTCGTGGTTGCCGCGTTCGACGATTTCACCCTGGTCCATGACCAGGATCAGATCGGCATTCACAACTGTAGACAGTCGGTGCGCAATGACGAAGGACGTCCGTCCCTTCAGGACGTTGGCCATTGCTTTCTGTATCAGGGCTTCGGAGAGCGAATCCAGCGCCGAGGTGGCCTCGTCCAGAATCATTATCGCCGGATCGGTCAGCACCGCCCGGGCAATGGAGAGCCGCTGTTTTTCTCCCACCGATAGCTTGATACCGTCGTCTCCCACCTTTGAATCATATCCATCCCGCGTTCGCATGGCGAACTCGTGGATTTCGCCGACCCTCGCGGCGTCTATTAATTCCCGGTCCGATACCTGGGAATTGCCGTAACAGAGATTCTCGCGCAATGTCATGTTAAACAGTACCGAGTCCTGCAGCACCTGGCCTACCTGTTTCCGAAGGGATTTCACCCGGACATCACGAATATCGTGGCCGTCCACCGTGATGACGCCTTCCGAAACGTCGTAATAGCGCATCAACAGGCTGGTCAGCGTGGACTTTCCGCATCCGGTATGCCCCACCAGCGCCACCATCTGACCGGGCTTTACGTCGAGGCAGATGTTTTTCAACACGGGTTCACCGGCATTGTACTCGAACCGGACGCGGTCGAAAACGACCTGCCCCCGGACCGGGGGAAGATCCACCGCGCGTTCAGCGTCGCGGATTGCAACCGGATGGTCCAGCACTTCATAGATCCGATCCACGGATACCATCATCTGTTCGAACCGAATGCCAACGTTCATCAGATTCAGTATCGGCTGGAATACACGCATTGCGTACGACAGGAACGCCATAACGGCGCCGTACGTCATCTCCCCCTGAATCACAAAATAACAGCCCAGACAGAATATCAGAGTATTGCGCAGCCCCGACACAACCCAGAAGCCGGCATTCGCCGAAGCCCGGTGCGTCTGTGTCTGCATCGCGAACGTCAGGCTTTCCCTTGTTTCCGACGCGAACGCCCGGTCCTCGCGTCTTTCCCGCCCATACGCCTTCACCAGCCTTGCCCCGCTCAGCCTCTCCTGCAGACCCACGGACACATCGTCCATTTTCCGCCGCCACCCCCGGCTTGAAACGCGTATCGGCCCTACGAAAATCCTGTAGTTGACAATGTACAGGGGAATCAGAACGGTCATCAGGAGCGCCAGCTTCCAGTTCAGCCCATAACAGATCGCCACCGCCGCGATGATCGATACGAAATCCGTTATCACGCGCAGCATTTGCATCGAGACCATCTGCTGCACCGTTGCGACATCCCCCATCATCCTTGACATTACTTTTCCAGTACCCATTTCATCGTGGTACCCAAGGGAAAGCCGGAATACATGCTCGTATAACGTCAGGCGGACATTCATGATCAAACGGTTGGAGACGTACGAAAACGTAAATGCGTTCGCCACGCGCAGGCCCGCGGCGAGCGCCGGTGTGAGGATCAGTAACGCCAGTGCCGCCTCCAGCATTTCCCACCTGCCCACTACGATAACCTCGTCCACGATATACATGGTAATCAGCGGCGGCGCCATTTCCAGAAACGCCAGCAGGACGGTCAGGCCCAGCGCTGTCGCCAGACGCGTTGCGTAGGGGCGGGCGAACCGCAGCAGCTTTCGAAAATTGACGTTTCTGGAACGAGGTTCCACTACCGTTTCCTCTTATGTTGGCACCTTCGGGAGGTACCGACGCCCACACGGGTTCCATATGAAGCGGGGTTGTTCGCTATCGGAGACGACGCGAGAGCCCATCCGAAAAGATCCGTGTATCTCGCGAACAGGCGACGATATCTCAATATATATAAAATACCTTTCGGAATTCAACTTTTCGGGACGCACACGTGGTCCTGACCCTTCTGCGGATTTAACCCTGAGCCCACTCCGAAAAGTCGAGTTTACTTATTGAGGAAAAAGTACTACATTCCAAGTGAGAAGAGGTTTCAAAGTTGCGGATGTATAAAGGAAAAAGCGAGGGTACAGTATCGATGTTTTCGAGAAGCGCGTCATGCAGCCAACCGGATCTGTTTTCGGTCTTCGAGTCGCATTTCAAGAGGCGCAAGCAGGACCAGTTGAATGATCCGAAGTCGTGGCATAATCTGTTTTACCGGCACATCACCTCAAAGATAGATGAGGATGTGTTTTCGGTGTTGTTTGATCCCAACCAAGGCCGCCCCAATGCGCCGATTCGTCAGCTGGTGTCGATGATGATCTTGAAGGAGGGCTTTGGGTGGAGCGATGCCCAACTATTCGAGCATTGTCGGTTCAACATTCTGGTGATGCGGGCATTGGGGTTGATGAATCTATCCGATGAAGTGCCTGCGGAGTCCACGTATTATCTGTTCAAGCAGGCCTTGTATGCGGATCAACTCGAAGCCGGTCGAGATCTGATTGGAGAGACCTTTTCCAGCTTAACAAAGACGCAGGCCAACGCCTTTGGTGTATTGGGTCAGCACATCCGAATGGACAGTAAGTTGATCGGCTCGAACATTGCCCTGTGTTGTCGGTTGCAGTTGGTGGTAAGTTGCTTACAAGCGTTCTGGGGGTCGTTGGACAAGGACCAAAAGCGACGATTATCGACAAAAAATCGGCAGGTATTGGACGGATTGCTCAAGGTGAAGCCCCATCAGGTTGTCTATGGTCTCACCCGCGTTGAAAAGTGTGAGAAGCTGCAGGAATGCGGGCAGTTATTGAGCAGGCTTCAAGCGACCTATACCGACAAAGACAGCGGTCACTATGGTCTGATCGTGCGTGTTATGGGGGATCAATATACCGTTTTATCGTCCTCTAAACAGGTGCTTCCGAAGCCTCCTGAAGAGATCTCCTCATCCTCCTTGCAGTCTGCCGATGATGAAGATGCGGCCTTTCGCCTGTCTGCCGAGCATCCGGCGCAGGCAGGCAGGAAAGGGAAGGACAAGGTGAAAGGATACAGTGTCAACCTCACCGAGACCTGTGGTGAGGACGGCCTCAATTTGATCACGGACGTTGACGTCAAACCCGCGACGACGCCCGACAATGCGTTTGTCCAAGCGGCCATCGAGCGGACGCAACAGGTGGTGGGTGACGTCTTGGAAGTGTCAATGGATGGGGCCTATAATGATCAATCCAACGCCGAGTATGCAAAAGCAATTCTATTACAGTGGCCTGCAAGGAACCCCAGGACGTTTCATTTATGAACGCACAGAAGACGGCGTCACCGTCATTGATCAACAAACCGGAGAGGTTCACATAGCCCAAGAATACAAACCGGGAAAATACAAAATCATCGTGGATGGCAAACCCCGATACTTTAAAGAACAGCACATCGACAATTACCTCAAACGCAAACAGATTGAAGCCCTGCCTGACCACATCAGAAACCGACGCAACAATGTCGAAGCCAGCATCTTCCAGTTGAGCTATTATACCCAAAATGGCAAGACGCGCTATCGCGGACTGAGGCCACACCAATTGTGGGCGCACTGTCGTGGCTTATGGGTCAACCTGGTTCGGATCAAGAACTACCTCACAACACCCCCGATGCTCCCCGCATAAGAGGGGTTTTCGTGCGAAAAACCTCCTTACCATACGCCCTGAGCAACTTCGGTTGACCCTGAGTTGATATGCCGCACCTACACGTTATATCGTCGCCACACGCTAAATCACAATACCCAACCCTGACCACTTACATCAGGCTTTTATAACCCCCGTTTTCGGAGGGGACTCAACCCTGGGAAACGGGAGCGCAACGAGTGCCGCAACACCGCAGGATCCACCAGGGCCCGTCCCGGATGTCCTTCGGATTCGGGCGAGTTTTGGGACTCGTCGCGCCGTTGGCATCGGCCAGGCCGCTTTTTCTTGCATGTTCACTGGCATTCGACCATAATTCAACTAATAAAAGAATGGAATCCGGCGTGAGACGTTCACGCCGGGTAGCATACCACGCTCCACGGCTCCATGAGCTCGTAACGCCAGGCAGATGCACTATACCCATGGACCTGTCCAATTTAACGATTTCCGAGATCCGCGAACTCCTCCGATGCCCGGAGGACGTCGATGTCGCCCTTCTGGATGTCCTGGATGCCGATCCTCGCGCCGGCGTGCGCAGTCTGGCTCTCAAAGAGCGTCGACGCCGAAAATCCATCGCGGCCGAACGCGCACGCCTGGAGAAAATGCGGGCCCTGGAAAACCGGTTATACGCGCGCGGCCTTTCCCGCATCGCCGGCGTCGACGAAGCCGGACGAGGGCCGTTGGCCGGTCCGGTCGTAGCCGCCGCGGTGATCTTTCCGCGGGAGATCCTGATCCCGGGTCTGAACGACTCCAAGGTGCTCACTCCTCTCAGGCGGGAGAGCCTTTACGTGCGGATCAAAGAAGCCGCTGTCGCCCATGGCATCGGCGAGGCAACGGCGGAGGAAATCGACCGCCTCAATATCCTGCAGGCCACGTACCTGGCCATGCGACGCGCCATCAGACGGCTCGGCGTGCCACCCGACCGGGTCCTGGTGGACGGCCCAGGCGTTCCGGGAAGCCCCTTTCCCGAATCCGCCGTGATCGACGGCGACGCAGCTGCCCTCTCCATTGCGGCCGCATCCATCCTCGCCAAAGTTACCAGAGACCGCAAGATGGTTGCCTTTCATAACGAATTTCCGGAATACGGATTCGCCCGCCACAAGGGGTACGGCAGCACGGACCATCGGCGGGCTCTCAGAATATACGGCCCATGCCGGATCCACCGTAGATCCTTCAAAGGGGTGCCCTCCGCCTCACGCACCGAAAATGTCAGCGATCTCGCCGGGAGATCCCGGGACGCGACGGCCCCCGTCGCTCCGGAATCCGCGGTCGGCGCCCCGTCTCGCGATGCGGTGCCGACCGCGGACGTGGCTGGCCGTTCCCGCCGTACCGAGAATGCACAGACCCGTCTTTCCTGGTCCGGCAAGCGGGGAGAGAACGCGGCGGCCGCCCTGCTTACAAGAACGGGCTACCGGATCCTGCGTCGAAATTACCGGGCGGCGGGGGGAGAAATCGACCTGATCGCATCGAGGGGCCGTACTCTCGCGTTTGTCGAAGTAAAAACCGCCGCCGTAAAGGGCTTCGGCCCACCTGAAACCCGCGTGACCCTCGAAAAACAACGTCAGATCGTTCGGGTCGCAAGGGCATATCTCCAACGCCACCCTACCCCTAAAATGGCTCCGCGATTCGACGTCGCCGCCGTGGATTTTGAGAGCAATTCGCCTCAGATTCGGCATCTCGAAGCGGCATTTCGACCGGAAACCTGATAAATCTTGACATCGAGTCAACTTGCGTGTATATTTTTCGATTTGGCTGAAAATCAAGGGCTTACCCACTTGAAATTGGAATATCATGGCGGCTGAACTCATTCCTCGCGTCAAAGGAGTCAGGGATTTCTACCCTGAAGACTGGGCACGTCAGAAGTGGCTCGGTGAAAAGTGTATCGCACTCGGCGCCGGTTTCGGCTACCAGGAATACGAGGGCCCGATCCTGGAATACATGGACCTCTACCTGGGCAAAACCAGCGAGGAAATCGTGGGCCGTCAGACGTTCTCGTTGTCCAGCCGCGACGGGAAAGCCCTGGTGCTTCGACCCGAGCTTACGCCCACCCTCGCCCGCATGGTGGCCCAACAGGAGGACCGGCTTGTCTTTCCTCTGCGCTGGCAGTCCTACGGACGTTTCTACCGGTACGAACGCCCGCAGCGCGGCAGGGGACGGTCGTTCTTTCAATGGAACATCGATCTGCTGGGAAGCGATACCCTCTATGCCGACGTGGAAATAATTACAATCGCCTGTGAACTCTTCAAGATCTTCGGACTGTCTCCCGATCAGGTGGTGGTGAGGCTCAACGATCGGCAAGGCCTTGAATCTCACCTCATTCGCTCCCTGGGCCTTTCCTCCGGGCAGATCCGGCCGCTGTTCTCCATTGTCGACCGGATCGACAAGATACCCTTCGGGAAATTCAGCGCCGGCCTGGAAAGTCTAGGCCTGAACTCCGATCAAGTCGACGGGCTCGTAAAGACACTGGAGAGCAAAGACCCCCGTTTTTCGCCGAGGCTCGAACGCGTCATCAGGCTGCTTGAAGAAAACAACGTATCCCAATACGTGGAACCCGACCTGAAAATCGTGCGTGGGTTCGATTACTACACCGGTATCGTATTTGAAGCCTGGGCGAAAGACTCTCTCAGGCGCGCCTTGTTCGGCGGCGGGAGGTACGACAATCTGACCCTTCAGGTGGGTGGCAAAAGGCCGGTCCCCGGCGTTGGCTTCGCGGTTGGCGACATGGCAATTACAGAACTGCTGAAAGAATCGGATTTGCTTGCCGATGCAACCGCTCCCATCGCCGACTTGCTGGTAACGGTTTTTTCTGAAGACACGGCCGAACACGCCGCCGGATTTGCGCGGTTGGCCCGATCCCACGGGCTTACCGTCGAACTCGGTCTGAAGCCCGGCCAGCGACTTGACCGCCAGCTGAAATATGCGCACCGTAAAGGGATTCCGTTTGTAACCATCATCGGCCCCGACGAAGTACGGTCGGAAACCGTTGTGCTGAAGAACCTGAAAACAGGCGCACAGACCGTCCTGCCGTCCGACAACGTCAATAAACTCTTGGAACACATAAAAACAAAGCGTTAACGCCCAAGATTCGGTATGCGGGGACGCCCTGCCGGCATCCTCGCGACTCGATTCGTCCCCTTACCGGAGCCAAAAATATGGCGGAATCCCTCGGCGACTGGAAACGCACGCACACCTGCGGCGATCTTCGCGCCCAGGATATCGGCAGCCAGGTCACCCTGATGGGCTGGGTCGCTAAACGCAGAGATCACGGCGGTGTGATTTTCACGGATCTGCGCGATCGAAACGGGCTCACACAGGTTGTCTTTCGGCCCGACTTGAATCCAGAGGTACACAGTAAGGCGGAAGCCATTAGGAACGAATTCGTGATGGCCGTAAAAGGAAGGGTGGAATCCCGGCCGGAAGGCATGGCGAATCCCAACCTGTCAACGGGCGAAATCGACATCGAGGCATCCGAACTGAAAATCCTGAACGAGTCCGAAACTCCGCCCTTTCTCATCGAAGCGGGGTCGGATGCCAACGAGGAGGTCCGCCTGCGCCATCGTTACCTCGACCTCCGCCGCCCCGACCTGCAATCCGACATCCTGCTGCGGCACCGCATATCACAAGCCACGCGGCGATACCTTTCCGACAGCGGCTTCATCGAGGTCGAGACCCCGTTTCTCATGAAGAGTACGCCGGAAGGCGCGCGTGACTATCTGGTGCCCAGCCGGGTCAACCCCGGCCATTTCTACGCCCTGCCACAATCCCCCCAAACCTATAAACAGCTCATCATGGTGGCAGGGTTCGACCGTTATTTCCAGATCGTGCGCTGTTTCAGAGATGAGGATCTCCGCGGGGACCGGCAACCGGAATTCACCCAAATCGACATCGAAATGTCATTTGTCAATGAAGAAGACGTAATGGGCGCAGCCGAACGGCTTACCGCCAACCTATTCAAGGAAATCCTGGATATCGACCTGCCTCGGCCCTTTCCACGCCTCACCCACAAGGAGGCGATCGACACCTACGGTTCCGATAAACCGGATACTCGTTTCGGGTTGGAACTCGTCGACTTGGCCGCGGCCGCCGAAGCCTCGGAGTTCCAGGTGTTCAAGAGTGTCCTTTCCGCGGGAGGTCAGGTTCGAGGCATCAATGCCAAAGGCTGTGGTAGGTTCTCGCGCAAACAGATAGACGACCTGGGCGTTTTCGTGAGCGGTTTGGGCGCCAAGGGGCTCGCATGGATCAGGGTCACCGATCGCGGGATGGAATCAGCGATCGTCAAATACTTCCCGGAACAGGCGCAGGTCCTTCTGCGGCAGGCCCTTCACGCCGAGCCCGGCGATCTGCTGCTGTTTGCGGCAGACCAGCCCGCTATCGTGGCCGACGTACTCGGCAATCTGCGCCTGAAGTTGGCGAGACTCCTGAACCTGCTTGACCGCAATCGTTTCAGCTTCGGGTGGGTTACCCATTTCCCCCTGGTGGAGTGGGATGCGCGCGAGAAACGGTATGCGGCGTGCCACCACCCGTTCACCTCCCCCGTGGACGAAGACCTGCAGAAAATGGCCACCGACCCGTCAGGCGTGCGTGCGCGGGCCTACGACCTGGTGCTTAACGGGAATGAAATAGCCGGCGGCAGCATTCGTATCCACCGCAGGGAGATACAGGAAAAAATGTTCGACCTTCTGGACATTTCTACGGCAGAGGCGGAAGACAAATTCGGGTTTCTCCTGGATGCCTTCCGTTATGGCGCGCCTCCCCACGGGGGGATCGCCTTCGGGTACGATCGCCTGGTCGCCCTTATGGCGGGCCGGGATTACATCCGCGATGTGATCGCCTTCCCGAAAACCAACAATGCCGCCTCCTTGATGGACGGCGCTCCGTCGGCGGTCGACACAGACCAGTTGAGAGAACTCGGAATCCGGTTGCTGGGCGCCGAATCGTCCCATCCCTGAACGCCGTATACACGCTGCAACGCAAGCGATCATGTAGATTTTTTTCTTGACTTTAGCCCATTCTTATAGTAATTTGGTGGCACTAAATGCAACTTGGAAAGACGGTGTTTTCGCGCGTTTTTCAGAATGCGTCAATCGTTAGTCGCCGTTTTCAGTTTGTCTGTCAATTCGACGTTCGTTCAACGCATGGACACGTGTCCCTAAGGAGACATCGATGGCTAAGCGCAATTTGATGGATCGTTTCACGGGATTTGGCGTGGTGCTGGCGCTGTTCTTGCTTCCCCTTCTGTCGGGCTGTATTGCAATGGCCTCGGAAGAAGATCTTCAGATGCTGGAAGAGGCCAGGAACAACGCGCGGGCTGCCGAAGCGGAACTGGATGCCTGCCGGCAGAAACGGGCTGAAATGGAACGCACGCTGGCCGAAAAGAAACAAGAGCTTCAAAGATTGACCGCCGATAGGGACGCCGTGCAGAACGCCCTGAATCCGTAATGGAAAGGAGTTTCCTGTGAAGAATCGTAGACACCTCGGGTTTTCACTCGTCTGCACCGCGCTAGCGTTGGCTCTGGTTCCGCTGGCCGCCTTTGCCCAGTCGGAAGACGGCATGACCTACGAAGAGTACGAAATGCAACTTGCGGGCGTACAGCAAAACGTCCAGGAAATCAAGCAGAAAGTGCAGGAGTGTAAAGACGCGGGAGACATGGTCGCACAGCAGATCACCGGTTTGGAAGAGCAGATTGCAGGCACGATGCAGGATCTCCTGGACCTGGTTGGCTGTACCGATCAAGCTTGCATCGACGCCTACATGGCCGCACTGGATCGTATCGAGGGCCAGCTGAGGGCCCTGATGAATCTTCCCGACGCCGATCTATTCGACCAGCGAGATCATTTCGACTCGATTTCCGAAGAGGTCGAGGGCCTCAAACAAAACAACATCCGCCACCTTCCCAAAGCGAAGATGAAGCTGAAGACCATTGTGCAACTGATCGAGAGAATCGCCGCCCGGATGCCCGCGAAGAAAATCAAAGACTACACGGTGCTCCGGAACGACAACCTCTGGAAAATCGCCAGAAGCGAGGAAATCTACGACAACGCCTACCTCTGGCCCCGCATCTACCTCGAAAACCGAGACAAGATCAAGCATCCCGATCTCATCTACCCCAATTGGGTTCTTCAGATTCCATTTGGCGTAGATAGAGGCCGGCATCTCGTCCTGCAGGGCCATACGCTCACAAGCATTGCCGGCATGATGTACAACGACCCGTCGAAATGGCACCGCATTTATCGGGCGAACAAATCTCAGATCAGGGATCCGAACCTGATCTTCCCGGCACAGGTCATCGACGTTCCTGAAAACTGATCGCTCACTGGACTCCACGGCTCCGAACTACAGAGATTTGCGTCCTCAGAAAATGGAAAGCGACTCACACCACGAATAAGGCTACTGAAAAGCTCTCGTTCCCGGAGTCTGGCCGGAACGAGGGCTTTTTTTGTTTGGGGAAAAGACTTAACCGATTGAGAAATCCAACCTTATCTCATCAGCTATCAATCCAGGGCGTCGATCCCCTTACCCTGTACGGTCACAACGACGTCAACCTCCTGGCGCTTGAAGCCCGTTACGGCGTACACGTTACGGCCCGGGGCGAAACCGTCACGATCACAGGCCCCGCCTACAAAGTCCGGCATGTTTCCGGCCTGCTGGAAGAGATGGTCTCGTGCCTGCGGCGCGGTGGCACGCCCGAGCGACCAGACGTGTCAGGTGGAAAAACCCCCGGCAACGGTCCATCCGAAGCCGCAAAGACCGTTCTCGTCACCCAGAAATGCGTGATTCGGCCCCGTTCGGCGGCCCAGCAACAATATGTGACCGGAATCGAGAATTTCGATATCGTTTTCGGCATCGGCCCCGCCGGGACAGGCAAGACCTACCTCGCCGTCGCCTGTGCCGCCGCCGCTCTGCAGCGCAAAGAGGTTTCGAGGATCGTTCTGACCCGTCCGGCGGTGGAAGCAGGAGAGAACCTGGGATTTCTACCGGGCGACATTCAGGAAAAGGTCGACCCATATCTGCGGCCGCTTTACGATGCGCTGAGGGACATGATTCCCAGTGAGCATATGCAACATCTGCTCGAAAATCGGACACTGGAAATCGCTCCACTTGCATTCATGCGGGGTCGTACGCTCAACAACGCCATTGTAATTCTGGATGAGGCACAGAACACGACCATCAGCCAAATGAAGATGTTTCTCACGCGACTGGGGGCCAACTCAAAGGCCGTCGTCAACGGCGATGTCACCCAGATCGACCTGCCACCCGACCATGTGTCCGGGCTTGTGCATGGTCAACAGATCCTCTCGCATATCGAGGCCGTCCGGTTCGTCTATTTCACCGAACAGGATGTCGTGCGCCACCCGCTGGTCCGGAAGATTATCTCCGCGTACGACCGTTATGAAAGTGAAAGACGGCTTCAGGCAACGGGTACACCCGGGCTTAACGAAGACGCGGGACAGCAGTGAAATGTAAAGGGTAACGTACTCGATGATGCGTAGTCTCCGACGTATACTCCTGCACACAGGACTCGTGGAATCGGATGCCGACGGCGCCGACCGCGGGGCGCTATCCCAGCGCAAGCTGCGTTTGCGTATCAGAGTTCTGTTGCGGGTGGGGCTGATGTTCACTCTGGTTGCCCTGCTGACGTATTTCTTCCCGATTGCCAGAAGAAACCATGAACACAGTGCCTTCAGTGAGGGCACGATCGCACCCTATGAAGTGATCGCTCCGGAAAACTTCAAAGTACTCAAGAGCGAAACCGAATATAGCCGTGAAGTGGAAGCAGCACGCAGCGACGTTCTTCCGATCCTGGTCCTGGACGCGGAGGTGGCGTCCGATCGGCAAGGCGCTCTAGACGGATTCTTTGAAGATCTGCATGCGTTGAGCGTCTCCGCCGTTCCGGATTCGGTGGTTTACCAACTTCAACAGGGGCATTCGGAAATCGGGTCGGTATCTCAGGCCAGTCTTCGCTTTCTCATCAATCAGGCGGCCAACTACCCCACCGGATTCGAAAAACTTCGTACGACGGTACGCGAGCTTCTCGTTTCCAGTTATGCGGCTGGCGTATTGAACCAGGACTCGGAAGTACTTGGAAACGACATGAAGGAGGTGCTCCTCGTCCAGGGCGACATGGAGCGACGCGTTTCGGCAGCTCCGATCCGCGGCATGGAGTGGTATGAGCGGAGCCTGCAGGATGAAATCGACACGCGGTTTCCGCAGGGAACGCCTGCGGAAATAAAGACCGTATACGAGCTTGTCGTGGTATTTCTAACGCCCAATCTCACCTACAGCGCGGAAGAAACCGAGCTGCGAAGGGACGAGACAGCCGCAAGGGTCTCGCCCTATAAGGGAACCGTTCTGGGAGGCGAGCGCATCGTTGACAAACACGACCGCGTGACCTCCGAACACATGGACCAGTTGCGTTCTCTGGCCGTCCACTTGAACAGGGCGATCGACAGGATCCCCTATCTGTATCATCTCCAGGTCGGCGCGCAGGCCGCTGTCAGCGCCTTGCTGGTTACCATCTTATTCGTGTTTCTTCAGGTTTCCCGCCCCTCGGTTTTCGCGTCAACGTCCAATCTTGTCCTCTTTGGCATCCTGGTCATCATGCCGTGCCTGGTCGCGTCGTACGCGGCGACCGTGTCGTCGGTCACACCCCTATTGGTGCCGGTTGCGCTTTCAGTGATGCTGGCTACCGTACTCTTCGACACCGAAGTCGGACTGGTCGTGTCGTTCGTCTGCGCCACGCTGTGCGCGAGCATCGTGGGAAGCCTTTCGTTTGGACTGATCTACATGATTACGGGGGCCGCGGGAGCGTACTCAGTGCGCCCGGTCCACCGTCGAAGCGACTTTTTCTACCGGTCCATCGCCTTCCTTGTCGGCGCTTATCTTATCTCCACCCTTGCCACTTCCACCCTGTTGTTCAGCTATTCCAGTTTTGGAGAATTCATCCAGAAGGTCAGGTGGGACCTTGTGCTGGGTACCTTCACGGCCTGTGCATCCTCGGTTCTAACCATCGGCCTCCTCCCCATCTTCGAAAGCGCATTCAGCGTTGTCACAACCTATACACTGCTGGAACTCTCGGATCTGAACCGGCCGCTCTTGCGAAACCTGGCCATTCGGGCGCCCGGCACGTACAGTCACAGTATCATTATGGCCAGGCTTTCGGAGGCGGCCGCTGAAGTTATCGGAGCCAACGCCCTGCTGGCGCGGGTGGGCTGCTACTACCATGACATCGGCAAAATGATCCGACCCCACTATTTTATCGAAAACCAGAAAGGCGTGAATCCGCACGATGAACTCCAGCCTCGTCTAAGCGCCCTGATTCTGATCTCCCATGTGAAGGACGGCGTCAGAATGGCCGAAGAGGAAGGTCTGCCGCGCGTCATCATCGACATGATATCCCAGCATCACGGTACCAGCGAAATCGCGAGTTTCAAAAAGAGTGCCTTGGAACGCAGCGCCCCGCACGAGGTACGCGACGCCGATTTCCGGTACCCGGGTCCGAGGCCTCAGACCAGCGAGGCCGGCATCGTCAGCCTGGCCGACGCGGTGGAATCCGCAATACGCAGCCTCGACGCCATCTCCCCCGAAAAAACCCGTGACATGGTTCAAGCGCTCGTGAAGGGAAGGTTTACTGCCGGAGAGTTGGACGAATGCGACCTGACGCTCAGAGACCTGACGCAAATTCAGGAAGCATTTCTGCCCATTCTCGAGGCCACCTGGCACAGCCGCGTTGCCTATCCGTGGCAGCACGAACAGAAGCGGGTTCAATCCAGGCGCAGGAAGGAGGTTCTGTGACCCGGGTCCGCATTGAACAAGCGGCGCCGCTTCCGGTAGCGTTCGACCCGACGAACCTCGACTTCCTGCTTGACAGTGTCCTCGAGGATCACCGCACGGACGGAACTGTCACTCTGGTTCTGGCCGACGACGCGGCGCTTTGCCGCCTGAACGGGGAGTTCAAGGGGGCGTTTGTGCCGACGGATGTTCTTTCCTTCGATCTGGCGGATCCAGTCCATCCCGAATGCGACGATCTGGGTGAAATCTACATTTCCGTGGATAGAGCCCAGGTACAGGCCCGCGAAGCTTCCCGGTGCCTGTCCGACGAAATAGCGTGGCTTGCCATACACGGCACCCTCCATCTGCTCGGGTACCGCCACGACTCTCCCCGGTCCAGCGCTTCCATGCGACGCATGGAACGCGAGTATTTGGCCCGGTTTCGAGCAGGCATACACCTGAAAGGAGCGTGAATCCATTTTGGATGACTCCGAATGGTTGGCAGCACTTGTCGTGGGTGGGTCTCTGCTCGTCACCGCTCTGATTGCTCGGGTGGGCGCAATCGGCAGCACGATATCCCGGGCCACGCTTGAACGCCTCCGCGACGAAGCCGTCCCCCGCGCGAACCTGCTGCTGTCGATGTACAGACCAAGATACGCCCTGGGCGTGACGGTCACGTTTGGCCAATCGCTGTCAATCGCGATGGGCGGGCTTGCATTCGCATTTCTCGCCAGATCCGTGCTGAACGATTTCGCTTGGCCATTTCTGCGAGATCTGCTGAGCATCGCCGTGTTCGTGCTGATTTCTCTGCTGATTGACAATGCAATCTCTTTCTACAGGCGCGAAGAGGGATCCGACCGACCGCCGCCTCACCTGATTGCCATCTACTACCCACTATATGTGCTGCTTCTGGCTCCAGCACTGCTCCTGCAGAAAACACGGAGCCTTTTTGTCAGCGAAACCGATACCAGGGCCATCAAGGAGGAGGAACTGCGGCAGATCGTGGAAACCGAGACCGAGGAAGGAACCATAGAAGAGGAAGAACGGGACATGATCGCCGGCATTTTCGAGTTCGGCGAAACGACGGTGAAGGAAGTGATGGTACCGCGCATCGACATGGCGTGCGCCGAAATCTCCTCCAAACCCGAGGATATTCTGGCCCTGATTCAGCAGAAGCGGCATTCGCGCATTCCCATCTACCGCGAGCGCGTGGACCATATCGAAGGTGTGGTTTACGCCAAGGATCTGCTCGAACTTCTAAGCACGGGACAGGCCTGGACGCCCGAGGGCGCTATGCGCAAGCCGTATTTCGTACCGGAAAACAAGAAAATCGCGGAGTTGATGCGAGAGTTCAACACCAATAAGGTGCACATGGCGATTGTCATCAATGAATTCGGCGGCACGTCCGGACTGGTCACGCTCGAGGATTTAATCGAAGAGATCGTCGGCGAAATCCACGACGAATACGACCAGGAAGAGCAGCTGTTTCAATGGGACGAAGACGGGCGCGTGCTGGTGGCCGACGCGCGGCTCGATATAGCCGACCTCAATCTCATCCTGAATATCGAACTGCCGCGCGACGGATATGAAACCCTGGGCGGCTTCATATACAACCATCTGGGTCGCGTTCCGGGTCCCGACGAGACCTTCGTGTTCGAAAACCTCACACTGTGGGTGGAGGAAGTGGTTGGGCAACGCATTACCACGGTCAGGATCGTCAAACAGAAACCTGACCGGAACAAACAGGACAAAACCCAAGAAATCGCTTGACAAAACGCGTTGGATTGATAGATTTCAGTATACCGGACATTGATGGTCGCGGGGTGGAGCAGTCTGGTAGCTCGTTGGGCTCATAACCCAAAGGTCGCAGGTTCAAATCCTGCCCCCGCTACCAAAAACAAAGGGGAGTCGGTTTCTCGACTCCCCTTTGTTTTTTCCTCCCGACCACCATTCAGGACCGACACCTACCGTTTTTCTGTACCCGCCATTCCGTCCAGCGGGGTTTTTCGCACAATTGTTTCCCCTCCTCCCTTTCCACCCAGAAGTGACTGAAAATCCAGTCTGAGTTGCTCGCGTGCGTCCACGACCGTTTCTCCCCAGCTGATCAGCGGGCCCGGCGACCCGTCCCATCGTGCTTCCGGGCCGAACAGGATATAGATATCCCACGCGATGTCCACGTTCTTCCCATACCACGCCTGCCGTGCGAACCATCGCCCCGTAACGCGCTGCCCGTCCCAAAAATGCATCACCCTCGAGTCTGGAAGCAGGCTCTTTTTCCACGCCGACCGGGCGTCACTGGAAATTATCGGCAGCCAGACCGCGTAAACCTTTACGTTTGCACCGGCGTTCTTTCCCAGAATCTCTTCCTGCACCCAACTGGCGCCTGCCTGGCAGACCGGTCACGTGGGGGAAAGAAGCAAAATGAGACGAGGGACGCCCGCGTCCTGGTTAAAAACCGCCTTGAGATCCTCAATCCGGCTGATATCGGTTAAATCCTGTGAGGCTTCCTCGGATACCGTGTCGTTACCGCAGGCGGCGAACAGGCCCGCTGCCAGCAGCATTATCAGTGGCCGCGGCGGCGGCGGCCGGTCGCTATCCACATCCATCGCCGGAAACGTCTTATCATCGCCATCCTCCACATTATAACGGCCGTCGCTTTTTACGTAAGTAAGTGAGACGGAGGGCGTTAAATTACGAAGGGCACGTGAAAAACACAACACGTATCGCATGAACGCCCGCGATGGGTTCAGCGGAGTTGCCATCGTTCGCCTAAAGAGTGATCCGGTAGGCGGATCTCAATCCCGATGCCTCGCCGACTCCTCATGATCGTCGCGGATGTCTCGGCTGGCTATATACGATTATCAAAACATCTTGCAGCAATTTGATTCGATGTGTTATATTTTGCGACACTTTTTTAGAAAATCGTAAGTGGCCGTGCGAGTTCTCGGCCAAAGGGCCGACTCAAAAAGGCTCAGAAGTCCCCCTGCACGCTCGTATCGCCGGGTCTCCGTCTTCCGCCGTACCATCACAGGAGATTGCCATCATGTGCGTCAGATTCCCCTTCCTCCGGATTGCGGTTTTCCTTTTCATTCTCATCGGTGCCGCGTGCGTTACCCAGGCGCCCGCCGAAGATGTCGAGAATGCTGAAGAAGTCGAAGAGACCGAAGAAGAAGAGGACATCGTCTACGAGATGGAAGCCATTACCGTGACCGGCTCGCGGATCAAAAACGATGAAAACCTTACGCCGGCCCCCGTCGTGGTCCTGTCGCGGGATGAAATCAAGGTGCGGGGCCTGGCGTCCATCGGAGACGTGTTGCAGACCCTTACCGTCCAGTCCAATGCCATCAATACACAGGCCAACAACGGGGGAGATGGCTCCACGCGCATCAGCCTCCGCGGGCTGGGTTCTCATCGAACCCTGGTTCTGCTCAACGGACGCCGCTTCGTGCCGGGCGGCACCGGCGCAAATTCCTCGGTCGATCTCAACGCCATTCCCGTCTCCGCCGTTGAACGGGTCGAAGTGCTCAAGGACGGCGCGTCGGCGGTGTACGGTTCGGACGCGGTCGGGGGCGTTGTCAATATCATCACGAGGTCTGAAACCGAGGGGCTTGAAATCGAATTCTACCAGGGTGCCTCGGGTGAGGGCGACGGCGAATCGCTCGATATCAGCGTGACCGCCGGTCTGAAGAGCGAAAAGGGCAGCGTCCTGTTTTCGGCCGGCTATCACAACCGGAAGCCCGTCTGGACCGGCAACCGGCCCTTCAGTACGGAGGACAAGACGTACGACTGGGAAAAGAACGACGGCACCTACGCCACCAGCGGCAGTTCGGCCACCCCCGATGGCCACATCATCGACCAAACGGGCGCGCCCGGCAACGCGGCGTGGCAGGCCCTGGCTGCGGCTGCCGGTGAAAGCGCCAGCGACTACCACCGCGAACCCAACGCAGGATGGCGCCCGTTCAACTGGGCGGGCAATTCTTCGGACGGCAGCGGAGACCTGTATAATTACCAGCCTGAAAATTACCTCTACACGCCGCAGACCCGATACACGACCTTTCTCAGCGGTTCTTATGAATTCGCCCCACGGGCGAAGAGTTTCTTCGAGGTTTCGTACACCAACCGGCAATCCGATCAGAAGCTCGCACCGACCCCCCTTTTTATTTTCAGTGAGGGTCTCTCCATATCGCCTACGAACATATACAATGAATTCGGCCGCGAATTTTACGACGTCCGCCGCCGGTTCGTCGAAGCGGGCAACCGCAATTCCCTTCAGGATATCAACACCTATCGCATCGTCCTGGGCCTGGAATATCCGCTGGCGGGTTTCGACACCGATTTGTCGTATTCGTACGGCCGCAGCGGGGGCACGAATATCAACGAGGGCCGATTCATCCACAGCAACGTCGCCCATGCGCTGGGGCCCGACGCGGAATGCGTCGCCATCGGCGACTGCGTCCCGCTCGATCTGCTGCACGGCGCCGGTACCATTACGCAGGAAATGCTGGACTACATCCAGTATACGGGTATCGCCACGGGCCACTCCAGGCAGAAGATCCTCCAATGGAACCTGACCGGGCAGATCGCCGAACTGTCGGCCGGCCCCCTTGCCGTGGCCGCGGGCGTATCCGCACGCTGGGAGGCGGGTGCCTATATTCCGGATCCGATAACCGAGTCAGGCAATACCACCGGAAGCAAGGAAGAAGCCACGGAAGGCGCCTATTCGGTGAAGGCCCTTTACGGTGAGACCTCTATGCCGGTTTATCGAGCGGACGCCTTTGGATTGGATCTGACGGCAGCGGGCCGGGCATTCGATTACGATACCTTTGGTACCGGCTTTACGTACGAGGCAGGCGCCCGTTGCGAACTTCCCCGCGGGCTGACGCTCCGGGCAACGATATCAAACGCGTTTCGAGCGCCCGGCATCGCCGAGATGTTCCTCGGCCAGAGTGATGCCTTCCCGCTGGTAAGCGATCCTTGCAGCGTGGTCGACGAAGCGGGCAGTCCCCGGACGTTGACGGCTGAGCAGCAGAGAAATTGCGCGGCCGCGGGCGTGCCGGCCGATTTCCAGGACTCACGGGCGCAGCTGAGAGCCAGGGTGGGCGGCTCTACCGACCTCGATCCGGAGACCGCCGCCATGATTACGGCCGGTCTGGTTTACCAGCCGGATTTTGCCGACAACCTGGATATAGCCATCAGCTATTATGCCAATAAAATCGAGGACGTGATCGGGGCCCTGTCCGCCGGACTCATCTTGAGCAACTGCTATTCGCAGGACGCGCCGTCCTACTGCAATCAAATCGTGCGAGACCCCAGCACGAAGCTGATTACGACCATCTTTTCGCAAGGCGCCAACGTGGGCGAAACCGAGACCAGCGGGCTGGACATCGAATTGGATTACACGGCCGATTCCCGGATTGGCTTCTTTACCGCTCGCATGGAGACCAACATGCTCCTGAAATTCGATCAACTGGTGCCGTCGGCAAACGGGCTGGAATTGGTAAAGGGCAAAGGGTTCTACGATTTGGGCGTATTTCCCAGGTGGCGGCACTCGGCGTCGGTCGGTCTGAGGCAGCCGCGCGCCTCGTTCGGCCTGAACTGGCAGTACGTCGGCGGCTTTCTGGAATGCGAAAAAGACGATTGCAAGGGCCTGTATCGCGCGGACGTGTCAGAAACGCCCGTGAGCCGCAAGGTCAGTTCAAACAGCACTCTCGGTCTGTACGGATCCTACAGACTGGGAACGCGGATGGGAGCCTCCGTACTGACGGTCGGAATCAACAACGTCTTCAACCAGGCTCCGGCGGTGATATTCAACGGCTTTCTCGGCACCTCGGATGCCAGTACCTACGACTTCATGGGCAGGTATCTGTATCTGCGTCTATCGCATTACCTGTAAAACGGGATGCAGAGCATCGGCCCAATGAAAACTCTCGTGAACTTTGGTATACGCCATGGGCGACTTCATAATCAGCGGACAGCACCCGGCAGGTATCCACGGAACTCCGGTTCACGCGATGCGTTCAACATAAAGTCCTCTATCGTCTCTTAATGCGGGAGGTTTTATGGTCCAACGCATCGCCGTTATCGGATTCATCTATTTGTGCGTCGCTGTCGCCTGGCTCATTCTGGGCCAGACCATCCACCTGCGTACCCTGAGACAGGACGACAAGCTCAAAGACACCGTGGGACGAATCTGGGGTACGGCCCACACCCAGCAAGCCCCGCAAATCTACTGGCTGGATCGCGTCACCCGTATTGAACCCGGCACCGGGGGCGAGTCGATCTCGCGCACGGTAGACGAAAAGCACTTCCTGAGCCTGGAAGCCAGCCGCATTGAAGTCGACCTGTCTCTTGAGCACCGTCGAAAGGGCTTGTTATGGTATTCCACATACCATGTCCAATTCGCCGCCTGGTACACCGTGTCCAACCCCACCGACCACAGCCTGAGCCTGTACTTCGATCTGGAAATGCCCGCCCAACGCGCCGTGTACGACGATATTTCGTTGAGCGTAGACAGCCGACGCATCGCCGACGTCCCGATCCGCGCCGGCCATCTGGTCCAACCGGTCGATCTTGCGCCCGGCCAGGAACTTCCCGTCCATGTGTCCTACCGCTCCCAGGGACTGGACCAGTGGCGCTACAGTTTTGGCCGTGATGTCAACCAGGTGTCGGACTTCGAACTGGTGATGCGCACTGATTTCGCCGCCGTCGACTTTCCCGCGGACAGCGTATCCCCCATCTCCAAGACCCGAGACGGCGACGCCTGGACCCTGAAGTGGCGTTACGATCATCTCCTCACCGGTGTCGATCTGGGGATGATCATGCCCGCCCGGCTCAACCCCGGCCCCTGGGTCAGGCAGGTCGTATTCGCGGCCCCGATCTCCCTGTTCCTGTTCTTCTTCCTGCTCTTCATTTTTACCACCGTGCGCCGCATCGACCTGCACCCGATGCACTACTTCTTCATCGGGGCCGCCTACTTCAGCTTCCACCTGTTGCTGGCCTATCTGGTCGACCACATGCTCATCCACTACGCGTTTGTACTCGCCTCCGCGGTCTCGATTTTCCTGGTCACATCTTACATGCGATTGGTCCTGGGCACGCGCCTGGCCTTCGTCGAAATCGGCGTGGGCCAGTTCGTCTATCTGGTGCTTTTCTCCTACACCTTTTTCTTTTCAGGCTATACCGGCCTCGCCATTACCATGTTGTGCATTGCCACCCTGTTTGCGGCAATGCAGTTCACGGGGCGCATCGACTGGAACGCGGTTTTCGAGAAGAAAGCCGCTCCGTCGCCTTGACGGTGACTTCATACACTCCTCTACCCTGCTTCGCCCGTACATCCGATTCAGATCCCTCGTGGCTTTCCACAGGTGCAATTGATGACACCTCGAGTCCTGCCATGGAAGCGTCTTGGACCGTTACTGGTCGTCATCCTGGCGTCCTCCGTTGCCTATTCGGGTGTGCCCGGGGACTTCACCGAAGACGGCCACGTGGGCTTCGAAGATTTCGTCGCCTTTGCCCGGAACTTCGGAACCTCCCGGACCGACAGCACGTTCGACGCCCGTTTCGATATGGACCTCGACGGAAGGGTCGGTTTCAGTGACTTCATTCTATTTTCAAATGCGTTCAGTGAGGCGAATACCGACCTCCGCGAAGATCCCGTCTACCTGGATCAACAGATCAAGCACATCAGCGATCCGGACTTCTTTGCCGCGATGGACGTGGACCGTGCCGGGCTCGAGGACGTCAGACGCGCCGTTGACCAGGGCGATTACGCCGCAGCCTACGAAGCGTGGGGGGCGTACTGGGACGCCCATCCCGGATTCCCCTATATCAATACCGGCATCCCCTACTACACAATCGAAGAGGCGTACAGGTACTTCAGCACGAGAAACTATACGGCGGCCGCAGACCGCGTGGTCGCCCACAACATCACAGGATGGGGCGGGGTAACTATCCAGCACGGTCCGGTCGTGGATTTCAACGCGGATTACGGCAGAAGCGGTAAATACGGGTTTCACTACTGGGGTTGGTCGGGGCCCCTTCTGTGGGCGTACCTGGGCACGCGAGACACGAAGTACCTGGATGCCTTCGACGAACTCTTCAATCAGTGGTACGAGCAACGGGACGACGTCGTGGGTGGCCACGCGAACCTGGACCCGGTCTGGTACGAACTCGGACTCGGATCGCGCCGGAATCGCGTATTTCTGGAATTCTACCGTCTCAACCGCAGCCGGCTTTCGTTGCGGACCCACGAGAGAATCCTGAAGAACTTCCTGGGATCAGCGCGCTGGCTGTACGAACTGGAAAAGCAGGGGTACCGGCCGGGCAACTGGCAGGTGATGGGTTCCTACGCTCTGGCCGAGTTGGGCCTCAACCTCCCCGAATTCAAGGAGGCCGATCAGTGGGTCTCCCAGGGTGTTTATCGAATAGAAGAGCACCTATCAAAGGACTTTTACGAAGACGGATGCCATTCGGAGCGTTGCCCTTCCAGCTATTCCAATATCGTTTATCGCGACCCACGGAATCTGGCCTACCTTCTTAAGCGTTTCGGCGGCAACGATGACCGGGCGGCTGCTCTTCGCCCGACACTCGAACGCACCCTGAACCACTGGATGTATCTGATCAGTCCCCTGGGCACCCCGCCTGCTGTAAACGATGGCGGCCGGGGACGGTTCGACCGCAACGTCTTTATCGATGGCGGCCGCGCCTTCAAACGGCCGGACATGCTCTGGGTGGCCAAAAACCTGCTCGGCGCCAGCATCGACGACGTCGTCGAGCCGCCGTCCGGAACGTCAATCGATTTCAGACCGTCGGGTTTCGCCGTGATGCGCATGGATTGGACCCGAAACAGTCCTTACCTGGTCATCAACTACGGTGAGTATGGCGGCGGGCATTCACATCCCGATATCCTCAGCTTTGAACTTTTCGCCTATGGGAAGGCGCTGGCTGTCGACGCCGGCATCGGCGTCAGCTACGACGACCCGCTCCACGGCCCGTGGTACAAGACTTCCAAAGCCCACAATATGCTCGTGATAGACGACAGGAACCTGGACCGCAAGATTGCGGTAGGCGAGAAACCCTTATGGAGCAACCAGGCCGGCATGGACTACTTTTCCGCGGAGCATGACGGTTATCGTTCATTGGGCGTTTTTCATCGCCGGCATTTTCTTTTCCTGAAGCCCGTGGAGCCTGCGCCCGAAACCAATCCCTATTTCGTTGTATTCGATGCCTTCTCCTCCACCACGGGCGGCAGAAAAGCTTCGTTTATGCTGCATTCCCCCACGCCGCTGCAGCGGGGCGGTTCGGCCGTGTTATCTACCAAAGCGCCCGGTCTTGTCGTGGCGACCTCGAGCAAAGTGGGCATCCGGCAAGGAACGGGTATGGCGCATCTTGGCGGTATCGCGTCTCCCGGCCGACAGCCCATCAGGTGGGCTTCCCTGGACCTGATGACTTCCGACGACGGTCGGGTGGATGACCTGCCGGTGGTGCTCTATCCCTTTCAAAGTACGCGCCCTCCCAGGGTGACGATTCGCCGTGGAGCCAACGAGGGACCGGGAGGCACGGCCTACCTGGTCGTGGAGCATGGCGGCATCACGGACCACATCGTTATCTCCGACGGATCCTACCGGACGTACGGCGCAGACGATCTCGGCACGGATGCGATTTGCGCTGTCGTTAGAACGGGTTCCGACGGCGTCTATCTATCGCACTCGGCCGTATCAGGCACGAGGCTGATCTTCAAGGATCGTAATCTCGACGTGTCTTCGCCTTGAGGCGGGAGTCCGCCGCAAGGCGGCGGGCGGTCGAAGAGCGAGTAAGGATAGTCGTCAATAAGTGCGCTGACCACCGCACAAGCCGATAACTTCCGCACAGAGTTTTCAGATTCGGGACCGAATGCCGAGAAATCTTCTGCGTTGCGGCCAGCTGCGTATCGTACTCGATGTGTTTCGAATCATCGCGGAACAGGACCCGAATGGAAATCGCCCAAAGGGCAGAATCTGTGTCTTTGGCCACAGTCGACATTGCCTTTTGTTCAGTCGGCGATGTGTCCCGTAGACGGTCGATCATTTGAGTTTGGAAGTAGTGCCGTGGGAACCAGGTGTACTATTAGCCGCGAACTGCATATTTTCACTTGACAACTCAATATTTTGTATTATAATAATGTTACCCCACAATATAGGGTCCTTCAACCCGAGGACCCTTTATCTATCCCCGCTCGTCCGTGAGGCTACGGGAGAACTCGCATGAGGTGTCCCTACTGTGGAATCGTGGAGGACAAGGTCGTAGACTCCAGATCCAGCAAGGAGGCAACGGCCATCCGCAGACGCCGGGAATGTCTGAATTGCGGTCGGCGGTTTACAACCTACGAATCCATCGAAGACAAGCCGCTGATGGTCGTTAAATCCGATGGTCGACGCGAACCCTTCGACAAAAGCAAGCTCTTTTCCAAGTTGCATCTCGCCTGCAACAAACGTCCCATCTCAATGGGCCGGCTCGAAGAGATCGCAGACCGGATCGAAGCCAGGCTGAGTGGCACCGGCGAACGGGAGGTTGAGGCCAACATTATCGGCGAATTGGTAATTAACGAGCTAAAAGACCTCGACCAGGTCGCTTACGTCCGTTTCGCATCGGTCTACAGACAGTTCAAAGACCTGAGCGACTTCGAAAAGGAACTCCGGCAACTGGCTTCCCCTCAAGCAGGCGACTGAACCAAATACCCTCCCCTTTCACCGAAGTTACCCGGACGCACCATTCCCCTTCAGATGCGTCTTCAACATTCGTTTTTTTGCCTGCGGTATCGACGTTTCGGCCGCGAAGGAAGCATTCGGCCCGAAACGTCTCGTGAATTCAACCAGGCAGGTTTCTTTTCGTTTTGCCATTTCAAATCAATTCCAGAAATCCGGAGGAAGTCCCGCTATGAAGCTTGAACGCAGGCAGACCACACCCGGCCGAAATCCACTGGACCAGGTCGAATATGTAAAGAAAACATCCGTTATCTCCAACCTCGACGGGTCAGAAGTCTTTCGCATGGACCATGCCGAAGTCCCGGCCGAATGGTCTCAACTGGCAACGGATATCGTCGTATCCAAATATTTCAGAAAACGAGGCGTGCCCGAAACCGGACACGAAACCTCCGTGCGCCAGGTGATGCACCGGGTGGCCCGTACCATTCGCAAGGCCGGAGAGGATCAGGGTGGGTATTTCGACTCAACCGAAGACGCGGATACATTCGAAGCGGAACTTGCCTACCATCTCGTGCATCAAATGGGTGCTTTCAACTCGCCGGTGTGGTTCAACTGCGGACTGTACCACGAATACGGAATTCAAGGCAGCGGAGGCAACTGGCACTGGGATTGGGACCGGAATTGCGTATCGGAGACCGAAGACTCGTATTCCTATCCCCAATGTTCGGCCTGCTACATCCAGTCCGTCCAGGACGACACAATGGACATTTTTGAATTGCTGAAAAGCGAAGTTCGACTCTTCAAATACGGATCGGGCACCGGTACCAACTTCTCCAAAATTCGCGGAAAAATGGAGAAGCTCTCCGGAGGAGGCGTCTCATCGGGCCTGATGTCCTTTCTTGAAGTCCTGGACAAGGGCGCAGGCGCAATCAAGTCTGGCGGGACGACGCGGCGAGCCGCCAAAATGGTCAGCCTGGACATGGACCACCCGGAAATACTCGACTTCATCAATTGGAAAGTGAAAGAAGAAAAGAAGGTAGCCGCGCTAATGGCCGCCGGCTACAGTTCCGATTTCAATGGAGAGGCCTACCAGACCGTTTCCGGACAGAACTCCAACAACTCGGTGCGCGTCACCGACGCATTTATGCAGGCCTGCAAAGACGACGGCGAATGGCACACCCGGCTGCGTACAACCGGCGAAGTCTACCAGACGCACAAAGCCCGCGATCTCATGGGTCAAATCGGGGCGGCCGCCTGGGCTTGCGCCGACCCCGGGATGCAGTACGACACCACCATCAACCACTGGCACACGTGCGCCAACACCGACCGCATCTACGGATCCAACCCGTGTTCGGAGTTTATGTTCCTCGACGACACGGCATGCAACCTCGCGTCAGTCAACCTCATGAAGTTCCTTAGAAACGATGGTACCTTCGACATCGATGGATTCCGTTACGCCTGCAGGATCTTTTTCATTGCCCAGGAAATTCTGGTCGATTTCGCATCCTATCCCACCCGAATGATCGCGCAGAACAGCCATAATTACCGCCCCCTGGGCCTCGGCTATGCCAACCTGGGTACTCTCCTGATGGTACAGGGGTTACCCTACGACAGCGCGGGAGCAAGGGCAATATGCGCCGCTATCACTGCGATTATGTGCGGACAGGCCTACGTAACGTCGGCCCGCATGGCTGCCGACAAGAGTCCTTTTCCGGGCTTCGAGAAGAACCGCGGCCCCATGCTCAACGTAATGAACATGCACCGGGATGCCGCTTACAATATCGATGCCCACGCATGCCCACGCGACCTTCTTCGCGCCGCCCAGGAAGATTGGGACTTGGCGGTTGAACTGGGCGAAAAGTACGGCTATCGTAATGCGCAGGCCACGGTGATAGCACCCACCGGAACCATTGGCCTTCTGATGGACTGTGACACCACCGGTATCGAACCCGACTTCGCCCTGGTCAAATTCAAGAAGCTCGCCGGCGGCGGTTATTTTAAAATCGTCAACCACGCGGTGCCCAAGGCCCTGGAGCGCCTCGGCTATTCCCCGGACGAAATCGCGGATATTCTCACCTACCTCTGCGGCGGGCTCTCCCTGCAAGATGCGCCGCATGTCAACGCCGGATCCTTAAGGGCGAAAGGCTTCGGACCCGCGGATCTGAAAAAGGTGGAAGCCGTGCTGCCCGGCGTCCTTGAACTGGAATTTGCCTTCACCCCGTGGATTCTGGGAGAAGGCCTGATGGAACGTCTGGGTTTCTCCCCCGAACAATACAGAGCACCCGGATTCAGTCTACTTGCCGAACTCGGCTTTACCGAAACACAAATCAACGAAGCCAACGAATTCATCTGTGGCCAAATGACCGTCGAAGGCGCGCCCCATCTCAAAGATAAGCATCTGCCTATATTCGACTGCGCCAACAAATGCGGCAGACATGGCAAACGCTTTATAGCACCCATGGCGCACCTCGGCATGATGTCCGCCGCCCAGAAGTTTATCTGCGGAGCCATTTCCAAAACCGTAAACGTCCCCAGCGAAACCACCGCCGGGGAGATTGAAAACCTATACATCAGGGGGTGGAATCTGGGGTTAAAGGCTGTAGCCATATATCGAGACGGCTCGAAGCTCTCTCAGCCACTCAGCACCGCATCCAGAACCGACGCCGAAGCAGAAACCACCGAATCCGATGAATCGCTTACGGATACAGCGGTGTGTGCGCCCGGAAAGAAAACACCAGCGCCGGTTCCGGTGGTGAGCCGGCCCACAAGAAGACGGCTCCCGCAACGACGCATCGGTTTTACGCAGGAAGCCCGCGTGGCCAGTCAAAAGGTCTTCTTGCGCACGGGTGAATACGAAGACGGTACACTTGGCGAAATCTTTATCGACATGAGCAAAGAAGGTGCGCCTTTTCGCGCCATGCTGGACTGCTTCGCCATTGCCATCTCCTGGGGCCTGCAACACGGCGTACCTCTCGAAGAGTTCGTAGACCGTTTCACCTTCACCCGTTTTGAGCCGTGGGGAACCGTCGACCACCCGAATATCAAATTCGCAACCTCCGTCGTCGATTACATCTTCCGGGTCCTCGGCTACGAATATCTCGGCCGGACCGACTTTCTACAGGTTAAACCCGAAGATATCGCTTCCGACATCAACGACCACCAAGATCTGGAGTCCGAAGTGATGTCATTTTCAACACAGAGTCCTGGTACACCCACGGACCGCCCCGACACGCGGGGCGCTTCACCGCCGGCAGGCCCCACCCCGAAAGCCACTCCGGCATCCTACGGCGCGTCGGTCGCCGGTTCGCAGCATGCTTCCAACGGGTCGTCGTCCCACACGGAAGCGCATATACATCCTCAAACGGTGGCCCCCGACGATCAGCTCTCGCGAATGATGGGGGATGCCCCCTATTGCGATACCTGCGGTCACATTACGGTTCGTAACGGTTCGTGCTATCGCTGCCTGAATTGTGGAAATTCAGTCGGCTGTTCGTAGCACCCGATATACAATAATCAAGAAGGGCCGGACGGCGTGCCGTCCGGCCCTTCTTTTATGTGTGCCGAGCATGATCGACAGCTTGGAGGTGGAAGTCCTCTACCCAGCCTGATGGCGGCGAAGGGTTAGCGAAGCGCAAGGGCATCGTCGCGAGGGGATGTCTGAAGGAAGCGCGTAGCAAAGGCGCGACCCGATGGACAAGAACCGGATAAGAGGCCTACCCGGCGGGACGAGCGAGCATATGATCGCGAAGTCCAAAGCCATCAAGGGCCGGGGTGGTAAATCCGGCGGGTGTGCGCTGAAGGCGATCGGTCTTACCTCGGGAGGTCTGCGTCGTGTCCGGAAAACCCGGACTGAGCGGTTCGAAAAGGCCGTGACCGCGGCGCAGAGGTCAGCAGAGGGCATAGTAGCCGGGCGACCGGCGAAGGCCCGAACGATGGACAGGACAAGTAGGACGGCACGCTTATGCGCACCAGGCGGCAGAAAACCCAGTTGGAACTGGCCTTGGCGCCGGTGGCGAAGGGTGAAGCCCGGGCCGCCGTTGCTGAAGGGACCGAAGTGCGTGTGGCGCGTGCCGCCCCCGAACGCCCTGCGGCCGGGCTGGCCGTGTCGATGGAGGCGGTGGTCGAGCCCGGAAATTTGCGGAAGGCGCTGAAGCGTGTCCGTCGCAACAAGGGAGCGCCCGGCGTGGACGGGATGCGTGTCGAGGCGCTGGTGGGCCACCTGAAGGACCACTGGAAAGAGATCAGGTCACGCCTCCTTGACGGCAGCTACATCCCGCAGCCGGTGCGGCGCGTGGAGATACCGAAGGCGTCTGGCGGCACACGTCTGCTGGGCGTGCCGACGGTGTTGGACCGCTTCCATCCAGCAGGCGGCGATGCAGGTGTTACAGGAGGCGTGGGACGAGAGTTTCTCGGAGGCGAGCTACGGGTTCAGGCCTGGCCGTTCGGCGCATCAGGCGGTGCAGCGCGCGCAGGAGCACATCGGCGCGGGGTTCGCCATCGTGGTCGATCTTGACCTGGAAAAATTCTTTGACCGGGTCAACCACGACATCCTGATGGGTCTGGTGGCCAAGCGCGTGGCCGACAAGCGTCTGCTCAAGCTGGTCCGTGGTTTTCTATAACCGCGGGCGTGCTGGACGGCGGCTTGGTGAGCCCGACGACAAAGGGGACGCCGCAGGGCGGCCCGCTGTCGCCACTGCTGTCGAACCTGATGCTGGACGTCTGGGACAAGGAACTGGAGACGCGTGGCCACCGCTTCGTCCGCTATGCCGACGACTGTAACATCTATGTGCGGTCCCGGCGTGCGGGCGTGCGGGTGATGGCCAGTGTGACCCACTTCCTGGCCCGGCGCCTGAAGCTGACGGTCAACGTGGCCAAAAGCGCGGTCGACCGCCCGGTGGCGCGATCCTTTCTGGGCTTCAGCTTTACCGGGAGACGGACACCCCGGCGGCGCATCGCTGGACAGGCGGTGGCCCGGTTCAAGGCTCGGGTCCGGGAGCTGACGCGGGGCACGAACAGCGTCGGTCTTTCCCGCCTGACCACGGCGTTGTCCCGCTACCTTGTTGGGTGGCGGGGCTACTTCGGCTTCTGCGAGACCCCTTCGGTCTTGCGCCGCCTCGATCAATGGATCAGACGTCGGCTTCGCGCCTTCGTCTGGCGGCAGTGGAAACGCGGGCGCACTCGCTTTCCAGCGTTGCGCCGCCACGGCGTCGGTAAGGACCTGGCGGCGCAGACCGCCGGCAGCCCCCACGGACCCTGGCGGCTCAGCAACAGCCCCGCGCTGTCCATCGCCCTGACCAACGCCTTCTTCAACAAGCTCGGGCTCCCTTCATTGCTGCCCGGCTTGACCGCTTAAATCCGTCGAACCGCCGTGTACGGACCCGTACGCACGGTGGTGTGGGAGGGGCGGAGTCGCAAGACTCCCCCCTATCCCGATTAGTCCCGGCCCGAAGCGTTCATTCACCGGTTGAACGGGGCAAAAACTCCGCCCCACCCAGGTGGCAGGTTACGCAGGAGGCCGTCGTCCCGTCTGACGTGATCAATGATCCATCGTAGTGGTCCATCATAAATTTCGCCATCAGCTTATGTTTGGTCGGCTGCTCTGGCACAAGGCGTCCGTCTTCACGCCTGACGTGGCAGAATTCACAGTTTACCCCCAGCGCCTTCTCAATGGCTTTCATTTTCCGGAAAATCTCCCGCCGGGGCAGCCGCTCAGATAAATTGGACGGTTTGGCGTCTTTAAGGTCCCGCGGAAGAAAACGGGCTTTGCCCTGGTGACAGAACATGCAGTCCAGCGTCTTTCCGTCCGCTGTCTTCAGCCCGTCCACAAAGTGAACCTTCATATGGACGGCTGTCTGCTTGAACAAAGAAGGCGCCTCGAAATCGGGTTTTCCATCTGGTATCCGCGTAGTGTGGCAATGAGTACACCGTACCCCGAGAGAGCTGGCAATTTGTTTCATGTTCTCTTCACTCGTGTCCAGCACATGGCCCCGATCGGCTTGGGCGACAGCAGCCGAGACACCCATTCCAACCACAATCAGGAATATTTCTGTCAAAACTCCTCCTAAAGGAAAACCCCGGCTCCCGCTGGAGCAACCGCTTCAAGTCGCTCACACGCTTCCACTCGAAAAACCGCTGCCGCTTTCACGCTTCCGGCTAATTCAAAAGCACCGCTGGTGTGTCCACTCGCGCCTCAGTTCACCCGGTTGCAACGACGGACCTCCCGTCGACGCCGGCTGGAACATCCAGACCGACGGCGTCGAAGAGCGTCGGAAACACGTCGATCAGTCGAACCCCGTGTGATAAATCCACCTTGTGATTGATGAAAAACATCGCGTCTGAGAAGGTATGGGTGCCATTTACAGGACCGCGTTCCATCAATTCCTCCTTATCAAAGCCTCCCTTCAAATCGTACCCTTCCGCCGGCATGGCCACCATATCCGGCGCCTGGTCAAAGGCATCGCCAGCATAGAGTTCCTCGCGCTTGAAGACCCTGTGGATCACCGGTTCACCCGTAACCGGATTCCGGATTTCCATCAGACCGTCGGCGATGTCCTGTCTCAGCGCCTCGTATTCAGCTCCCGGCTCCACACACCCCCCACGCTCACGACCTCGCAAACCAAGATAAAAACGCCCGGGCAAAAGCGAATAACACCGTGTGTCCGGCGCCAGGTCGCGAAGCCCCCTGGCCGTTCTACCCGGAAAACGCAAATAACCAGCCTGGCGCAACCAGTAATTCAAATGTACTTCATACTTCAACTTGCAGAATCCATGGTCGGATATAACCATAAGCAGGACGTCGTTGTTAAGCCGGTCCGCCACCTCACCGATGGCCCGGTCCACCCGGGCATAGAACCGGTGAAACCAGGGCAGATACGCCTCGTTGCCGTCTTCAGCCAGACCCCACAAAAAATGGTGTAACCTGTCCGTATCTATAACGTGGGCGACAAACAGATCCCACGGTTCCTGGCCCATATAGTGGAACATCACGTCGAACCGCCGTTCCATGGCCTGGAAGACGTCGTCCAGAAATCGCTCCCTGTCCCTCCGTGCAAGCCACGCGTCGATGTCAATCCGATACCCCATTGAAGACAGCTGACGCGCCACCTCGGCAGGATAGGTTCCCCTGTTCAGATCCGGCGCAAGAAACCCGGAAATCAGAATGCCGTTAACCGCCCTGGGCGGATAGGTAGTCGGTACACCCATGGAAAAGACACGCTTTCCCATCCCGCTGAAAATCTCCGTCCAGGTTCTGGCGCGCATTGTTCTGGACGTGGGGATGTACATTTCATGGGTCTTCGGCACGCGATCGATGAAACCATAGATATTGTGCTTACCGGGATTGCACCCGGTTACCAGCGACGCCCAGGCCACGGACGACACGGTAGGCAAGACCGAATCCATTTGTCCCAGGCTTCCGCTGCGCATCAGGGCGGCGAAATTTGGCATCCGGCCGTCGGAAACGAAACGACTTATCAGACTACAGGGGGTTCCATCCAGGCCGATAATGATAGCCCGTGAAGGCCTATTTCGAGGGGAGTCAACTGCAATCATGGGAAATTACGGACGTTAAAAAACCCTTGGCCCCATTTTCCATTTGGAGCCAAAGGCGAGAGATAGAGGAAGAAAAATGGGGTGAGTGAGGGGACTTGAACCCCCGACCTCCTGGGCCACAACCAGGCGCTCTAACCATCTGAGCTACACCCACCACAAGCTGCCACAAAAACACTCCCGGCAGGACTCGAACCTGCGACCTACTGCTTAGAAGGCAGTTGCTCTATCCAACTGAGCTACGGGAGCCTCAAGTCCGGCGCACAAAGCTGTCTACTGGAATTCGAACGTGAAAGATAGCCCAATCTCCCTGTGGTGTCAAGAAAAAACGGCTTGGCGGCGGGTTATGTAAAGATCTGTAAATTTGGGCTCTATGTAGTCTCACGAAACAAAATCCGTCTTGCTATCCAGACGCATGTGAGGTATATTTCAACGCTAGAAATCCGGACTCTCGCCTCACGACCATATCCTACGGATTGAGGTAACCCCGCATGCGACCGTTCTCAGCCCGGTGTCTCTTCCTGTTCCTTATAGTGCAGATAGTCACGGCCCCCGCCGCCCATGCTCAAGGCGGCGTCAGCTGACGGCGCCCCGTACTCCCGGGCGGGAGCCTGATGAAGAATAGTCTGGCCGTTAAGGATCAACTGACGCTCAGCGTACACTACGACTACGAATTCCTGTCTGACCCCCACTACGGTTCCCGCGCCATACCCAACGTCAATCGCGAACGGACGGATAATGCCACGACCACCGTATTTGCCTCGCACGACATTACCGAACGCTTCGGCCTGACGCTCGCCCTGCCCTTCCGTTCCGTAGCCAACGAAAAGGTACTGTTGCGCGGACAGAACGACAACCAGTATGAGGGTGGAAAGTATGTTCGGCATGCCTCGGGACTGGGCGATATAGTGGCTATGTTGAATTACGCGGTACCGCTCGCAGCGGGCTTTTCCGGTCTTAATCTCGGCATCGGATTGAAGCTGGCAAACGGATCCGTAAATGCCAGAGATCAATACGGCGAGCGTTTCTCTGACAATCTGCAGATCGGGTCGGGAAGCGTGGACCCGATTTTCGCGATCGGTATGTTCCATCGTATTGAAAGCCTTACCGTCTCTGCCGGTGTCTTCACCCGCATCACCACGAGACAGAACATTTACGGCTACAAATACGGAAACGAACTGCACACCACACTCTCCGTAGCGTACACCGGGGAAGGCTCGTTCTATGGCGGGCTGAGTCTGAAAAACCTGATTACGTCACGGGACCGTTACCAGTTCGGTCAGATTACAAGAGAACGGGGAGGGAAGTGGTTGTATCTTTCACCTGAATTGGGGGTCAATATCCTGGACAATCTCAGCGTTGAATTCCGTGTGCCTATTGTCGTAATTCAAAACGTGAACGAGAGCCAGCTGACATCGGACTATCTGATTGAGCTGAGCACATCATACGTCTTCTCGCTTTAGGCGATCCGGCATGCGCCATACCGGAAAAACACACGGCCGGTTCATTTTTCTTGTACTGTGCATGTTCCTTTGTGTGTCGGGCTGCTCGCTTTATCTGGACGACGAAGAGCCGGAACATTTCTACGAATTCGAAGATTTCGAAATCCTGAAACTCGGCGTAAATATCTCGGATATGGTAATGGATCCGCACCAGCCATTTCTCTATCTGGCCGACTACGGGAACAACAGGATTCTCCGCATCCACCTTGGCAAGCAGATGGTCGTCGAAGGGAATCTCCATGTGGGTTCCCACCCCATCGACCTTGACATCACACCGGACCAACGCCACCTGGTGGTGGGATTGAACGGCGAATCGAACCTGAGAATAATCGATCTGAGCACGTTCGCCATTGTGAAAACGGTTCCTTTCTCACTGAATGACATATCCCACATCGCCTGCGGAACCGACTCAATTGTCTATGTATCCTCGCTGGACGAACCGCTTCTGATTGCCGTATCGATTGTGGACAACCTCGAAACCAGCGGTAACGTGCGATCCGGCGCACTTCTGATGAATCACGGCGAGCGTAAGCTTTTTGTTGCCGCCAGGAACAACATCCTGAAATACGACGCCTCAGGTCAATTCCCAACGACAGAGACCACTTCGACCCGTTTCAGTTTCTCAGCCAGGATCAACGATTTTGTAATGGGCCCTCTCAACAACCACCTCTACCTGGGTCTGGCGGATCCTGAGGACCGTGGCCACGTAAAGGATCTCTGGGCATTCAGTGCCGACAATCTGACGCTTACGGGGAAATATGAAATCAAGTCTCCTGCTCTGGGGCTTGCGCTGAGCCAGGACGGGCGTCGTTTGTTCGTTGCGCCTACAGACGCTGATGAAGCGGGTGTTTTCATCGTTGAATTCGATACTCAAACCAAGCTGGAGAAGAACTATTTCCTTGCGGCCGGAAACCTTAAGGAACGTGGCATCACAATAGACAACAACAATCAATACCTTTATGTTGCCGTGTATACGCCCGGCGACGAGGATACCTTCGAACCCTACAATGTCAATTCGTACGATCTTCAGCGAATCAGAATCGACTGACACGAACCTGCCGGCCCCTACCAGAGAAGCCGGATGCCGGCCACAATATCCGGGCCGGTTCCCATACAAACTCACCCGCCTTGTGTTTCGTGATAGTATCTGCACAGATGGGAAATCGGACAGACGCCGCAGGACGGATTCCTGGCCGTGCACACGGTCTTGCCAAAATCAACCGAGTTCATATGAAAGGCCCTGGCCTGGCCCCCTGGAATCAGAGGCGCGAGTTCCAGGTGTGCTTTCTCTCGGCTGCATCGCTCTGAAACAATGCCCACCCGACGCAGGATGCGATACACATGCGTATCCACTGCGCACAGATCGCGATCAAAAGCAAAGGCCAGCAGGATATAAGCCGTTTTGACCCCGATTCCTCGATGCTCGGTCAACAGGGCCACCGCGGCCTGATTCGATAGATCCCGCAGGAAATCCAGGTTCAAGTTACCCCGCTCGCGCTTCAACCAACGCAAGAACGCCTGCATATTCGGGGCTTTCGTATTCGCCAACCCTGCCACGCGGATAGCTTCCTTCAGGTGCTCCGCGTCTGCGGCAATCACGTCGCTCCAATCGGGAAATCGGGCGCGCATCCTGTCATAAGCCCTGTCTCTGTTTTCGTCATTCGTATTCTGTGACAGGATGGTCCGCATCAGCGCATCGAGACCATCCGGCCGGACACGTTTGCGGTCCCGGGCTGCGCCGCCGAACGTTCCGTCGAGCACGCTTGACATTTCAGCTATCACCGCAACACGCCTCTGACGTAGCGGGCTATCCCACCACGCCTTTAAATAACACATTGGCAGCCTCTCGGAAACGCGGTCTGCATCCGGAAAGTTCGGGTTCGGTGTTGCCGGTGGGTTGCGACAACGTCAGTACGCGTTCACCCCTGCCCTTGTCCTTCGGCTCGTGCCGTCTTGCGATTCGGAAGCCCATGCCAGGCTCGAAATCGTTCCCGGCATGAGCCTTGACATCCGAACCCACGATACCGATATTTCGGAGAATCCGAACACGAAAGAAACGTTTTCCTCACCGGCATTATGCCGGTGTTTCTCGGCAGGTTTCAATAACGCCGCCACGGGGTTTATTTCCAATTGCATATCCCAGAACTCATCATTCATCCATGCCCAAAAAATATCTCTTTCAGCAAGAAAGACGCCACCAGATTGTCGGTGCCGGGACGGTCGAGACAAGGTAAGCAGAAACGCTTCCGCCTGCATCGCGAAAAACTGTTCTCCTTCCACTGAACGGCCTCCTTCCGAGCTTTTTCTATGCATATCGACCTGCGGTTTCTGGATACGGGCAAGGCCATCCGGGATCCAATTTGGGGACATATCCATATTCCCCATTACCTGGTTCCGCTGGTTGACGCGGAGGAATTCCAACGCCTGCGTGATATCTCCCAGCTAGGCCACGTGCTTCTGGTGTATCCCGGCGCGCGCCATTCCCGTTTTGAACACTCTTTGGGAGTCTTTCACATTTCCGGGCAGTTTCTTCGCCAGCTCCTCCAGGCCGACCCGCCGCTGGACATCACGATCGAAGACGCACGCGTACTGCTGGCGGCCAGCCTGCTGCACGACATCGGCCACTACCCATTCTGCCATGTACTCGAAGAAATGCAGATGTTTTTCACCGACCACGAGGAACGGGGCAGACAGATCATCCTGGACCCCTCTACGGAAGTCAACGGCGCCCTGGCACGGTCAGAAACTGACCCTCTTCGGGTGGCCAACGTGATCGACTATCGCAACAGGAACGTGGCCATCCCTGATGAAGACCTGCGCCTGGCGCACATTCTGAGCGGTACACTGGACCCGGACAAAATCGACTACCTTCTGAGAGATGCGCGCTATTGCGGAGTGCCTTTTGGCGAATCTGTCAACCGGGACCGCCTGTTGGGATCGATCACGTGCGATCCGGACGGACAGCGGCCAGCAATCACCTACAAGGGTGTCTCTGCGGTGGAAGCCCTCATTTTCACCAGTTATCTGATGTATCGCAACGTCTATTGGCACCATGCCGTCCGGTCGGCCAACGCAATGTTAAAGCGTGGCGTCCAGGATCTGCTACACCACCCCGCTTCCAGTCTCGGAGAAGCCGACTTCAACCGGGCGACGGAAGCCGACCTTATTCATCGCCTGGAATTGGAAATGGATCGGTTGGGCATCGATCGACGAAACAGCATGATAGGGCGCCTGAAACGCCGCAAACTCCACAAGGTCGCGCGGATCTTCTTCCCTCACGAGAGAGAAAAGGGCCTGACCGTCAAACTTGAAAGGCTATATTACCATCCGGCCGACCGGCGGAAACTCGAAATCGAGTTGTGCGAGACATTTGGTGCAAAGACCGGGCTCAAACTTAACGGCGACGACATTCTGATCGATATTCCACGCCTTGGAAAAAGCCCCGAAGTTAACCTGAATGTCTACTTTGGGTCCCACATTCCGGTCGACAAGGCCGACCCTCTCCGGTTCGATGACCCGGAAGTCTCCATGCTCAAGGAGTATTTGATCGGAAATTTCGAAACGCAGGCCAAGGTCGTACGTGTCTTCTGCGTCGATCACCCCCAGCTCAGAGAAGCGCTTAAGGCCGAGGTAATCGACCACATCAAGTCAGCGTAGCGAAGAACACGGCGCTGGCTGATATCCGCCTGCCGGTCGGTTTTTCGTGTTGCGGATCGAACTCTGCACTTGACGTCGCCGACGTGCGTATCCCTATCCAGGGGTAGAGAAGACACAAGATCCGTATGACGTTACTGGAGTTCGACCGCTCCAAAGCTGCCAATGGCATCCTCGATTCGTACATGCAATCACGGGTGCTGGTGTTGCATCTGATTCAGATCTGTCCAGTTTTGCCTTGACATAAACTCGGAAAAGTCCTTAATTTGGGGCTGGCCGGCTAATGGCCAGAAGCAGTCGATTCTTAACAGTACAAACCACTGACGAAAGGCGCCGTCCATGTGGAAGAGAAACCTGACGCTAATGGTCATACCCAACAATAGAGATCAGATGCGCCAAGTCAGGGCCTCTCGCCCCACCGTTTGGGGGCTTGGGGCCGCGTTGCTGTTAGGGTGCCTTACCCTCGCTGTCGTCTTTTACGCATTGGGGTATTTTGTAAACCGGCATCAGGAGACGAAACTTCTGGCACTGACGTCTGAAAATTCCGTACTCAAACACCAGGTCAGCCGGCTGCAGCAAAAAGTGGAAGGATTGCGGGGAAACGTAAACGACCTTACAGAAATGGACCGTCTGTTCCGAACCTGGGTCAATCTGGCCGAACCGGGAGATGACGTGCGGAAAATGGGCGTTGGCGGATATTATACTGGTGAGCCGGAATGGGAAGGCCGGGTGACTCACGACATCGGCAAGCGGCTTTCAAGAGCATATACCGACGTGGACCAACTCTTGCGAGAGGCCCGTTTTCTGGAAGCCAGTTTCGAGCAAATTGCCTCCATCCTCGACCAGAACGAAATCACCCGTCTGCATACGCCTTCCATACTTCCGGTACCACCTCAGTCCGGTTGCTGGATTTCTTCAGGCTTCGGCTCTCGAACCAATCCCTTTTCCGGCGAAAGGCAGTTTCATAGAGGCATAGACATCGCGGGGCGATCCGGCACGCGAATTCTCGCCACCGCCAATGGTCGGGTGGAATCTGTAGGCAAAGACAGGCACCTTGGGTGGTTTATATCCATCGACCACGCCCCGCACTACCGGACACTATACGCCCATTTGTTGAAGAAACCATCGCTCCAGGAGGGGCAGATCGTCAAACGCGGGCAGGTGATCGGCAGAATGGGCAGATCCGGACGTGCGACGGCGCCGCATCTGCATTATTCCGTGACGAAGAAGAGTGGGAAGAAAGAACTTACGGTAAATCCTCGCAAATTCATTCACAATCAAAAAAGCCGGCGAAATCGTCTCTCCGGTTTCCAATGAGGATTTCAAACAGAAATCCTGGGAAAGGGCGCATCGACAATGCGCCTTTTGTATTTGTGTGTCCAGTGACTTGAATCCTCTACCTCCGGGTTCGGGCCAGCAAGCCGACGCCCAGACAAAAAAACAGGATATTAGCCGTCCAGGCGCTCCAAAATGGTGGCAGTATGCCGTTCCAGCCCAACACCCGCCCTGCCTGAATGCACCCATAATACACAAACGATATCAACAGACAGATACCCACGAGAAGAGGCTTGTCCGCCCGTTGGGTTCGGGATGAAAGACAAATGCCAAATAACACCATCACGCACCCGGTAAACGGAAACGAAAGGCGCATGTAACGCGCGACCTGCACCCGTACAACGTCATCCCCCATTCGCTTCTTCCGCACAATAAGCGCAGTGAGTTCGGAAAAACTCATCTCATCCGCAGAGCGAACCTCCCGGCCCAGATCTTCAGGCCTCAATGTGATACTTCGCGCAGGCATCGCCGTAAACTTGATCACCAGTTCTCCTCCGTCCGTTGAAAACCTCCGCACTTCTCCCCTGCGTAACGTCCATCTCCCGGCCTGCCACTCCATCTCCTCAGCGCGCAATTTCTCAACCAGACGCATTCCTTCATATCTGTCCAGCGTGACCTGCGTCCCACGCTCTTCATTGCGGAAGTAAGTTCCTACCGAGAGAATCTGCCCGTTTACGTCCTGCAGGACGACCTGCGACACTATCGGTACAAAGACGGCTCGACGTTTGCCCTGGACAACAGCCGCACGTTTCCGGTTTGCGCCCGGCATCACCCGGTCAGTCAGGAAGAACGATGCCGCACAGACCAGGAAAGCGGCTGCCAGAACCGGTGCCGCAATACTGTTTAGCGAGATTCCCGCGGACTTCATTGCGGAAAGCTCGCCGAAGCGTGCGAGGTTGCCGAAACAGAAAAGACTGGCCAACAACATCGCCATGGGCAAAATCAGAATTCCCATATAGGGAATGGAGAGCGTGTAATACGAGAAAATGGTGCCACCACCCACCCCCCTGTCTATGAAGCCACTGAGTCGGCCAGCCAGGTCCACAACGACAAAAACGGCCAAGAATCCTGAAAAACACAGCCCCAGGTATTCCAAGAACTGTTTCTGTACGTATCGACTCAAGATACGCACGGACTCCTCCTCCTCAGACCGAAATGCCACTCGAGCAGGGTGCCGAATACCAGCCACGAGCCGCATGAGAGAACGATAAAGTTGGGGCTCCACATGGCAACCCACGGCGGCACGTATCCGCGATCGGCCAGCGTCTCCCCGCTGACCAGACAGAGCCACCACAGAAGAAAAAACCCAATGCTGATTCCCGCCCCGACAGCGGGGCTGCTCCCGCGCACTCGGATGCCGAGCGGCGCGCCGATTAATATGAAGACAATACATGCAACAGGAATCGAGAGCTTTTTGTGGATCTCAACCCGGTAACGGTCCGCCTGCCGGAGTTTGTGATGTCGAATTTCGGTGTCGGTTCGGAATTGCATGGCCAGATCCGCGAACATACGGAAGGACCGGCGTTCCGTGTCGGGCTCAAAAAGCAGACGTCTAAGTGCGGCACCTGCGCTGTCAGCGGATTGGGCCTGTAGGGCAGCCGCTTCCCGCTGATAAGCGTTCACCCGGTCCATCATCACGTCCAGTCCCATCTCTCTGTCCGTCCGGTAGTGCGACATGGTGCGTATCAACTGCCGGCCGGCTTCTCCAAGGCGCAGGTTCTTTTTTTTGAAACGGGCTTTTATGTATACATCCGGGTCTGTCTTATCCACCCGATGCCACTCTCCGTTCTCCAGCGTCACCAGCGCTTCGTCACTTTCCGCATCAATTCGAATCCGGCCGGTTTCGGCGGCTATGGATACCGGATACCCACCCGGTTCGTATTTATAAATCAGGACATCCCTGAGAATCGAAGTCCGCCTGTCGATATCACCTATCAGAATCCTGTAGTTGGCGAAATCCTGAATAAAAACACCGCTCCGATCCTCCAGGGCGACTGCGGGGCGCTTTCGCTGAATGTCTCCCATCAGCAACCGGGCCCGATAGTTGAATTCCGGCAAAACCCGGTCATTGAAGATAACCAGCCCGAGTGTCAGCGTGATGCCAGCCAATAAAACGGGCAAGATCACGCGGAAGGCCCCGATGCCAAGCGCCTGCATGGCAGAAATCTCACCATCGGCGCTCAGTCGTCCGAAGGCCATAAGTGTGGCAACGAGTACCGCCATTGGGACTGCCAGGGCAATCATCCACGCGGTATTCAACAGAAACAGCTCCAGAACAACACCCGGCGCAATTCCCTTACCCAGCATTAGATCCATCTTCTGCAGAATCAGGTCGACTACCAGAAGAAACATGATGACGGAGAAGCCGAACACAAACGGCGCGACATGCTCTTTGAGCACATATCTGGACAGCACCATGCCAAGTCTCCGTGGAACCGCGTGTTTTCAAAAGAGTTAAAGATACTGGCACCGGAAGACGCCAGAATATACGGGATTTTTTTTTCGACGGAAGCCCTTTCTCAACCCTCCACAGTATCCGGGATGTGGATTCTTCTTCCTAACTCACTGTTTCTGTTTGTTTTATTTGTGGATCATCCGGTTCCGGTTTTCCCTTGATCTTTAACACAGGGTTCGGTATTATTAATCTAACTCTCAACCTCTAGGCGTAGGCCCGTCCCCGAATACGACATTCCAATTCACGCATGCAGACCCCATACATCCTCAAAGATTCACCACGGGGATTGACCCTCCCGCTGCCCAAGGTCCTCGCTTGCATTCTCATCGCGTGTCTTCTGGCCGACTCGGACACGCTCCGCGCCGAACCGGGTATTCAACTCTCTTTCGGGAAGGCACCCGCACACGTCTTCCATCGCTCTCCAGTCAAGCTAACCTTCTCAAGTTCCACTGCCCTTCAGCCTCTCTTTCGACAACGGCGCCAGTTCACGCAGACGGTCACCCGCCTGCTCGACACGGATACCGGTACGCTGATGGTTTATCGAGCCACCGGAGACGTTGTCCATGGCATACCGGCGGTGATTACATTAAAGGGCCTGTCCGCGTACAAATTCGATGCGGATTTTAACGGCGTGGCCACAGAAAAGCTCAGCCTCCCGGCGAAGGAACGTCGGGGCACGGGCAGCGCTCTGGTGGATATCAAAATACCTGTCAAAGTACCCAAAGCGCTCAGTGTAATCACCGGCGAAGGCGACACCAATATCAAAATTACCGGATCCCGGCGCATCGATCTGTCCGGCGTGAATACCACCGTTGGCGGACAGGCTCAGACCGTTCGCGCACGCGCAGCCGATGGCTTTACCGTCAATTTCGAGCAGGAATCCCAATTAAACGTGCAGGGCACCATCGGTGACCGGATAACGCTGAACCTCCAACAGGACAGCCGCGGTCAGACCGATATCAGCGAATCGCTTCAGTTTCGTTACGACGGAGACGAAGACGACATTATACAAGAGATTGAAGCCGGCAGGACCTCCCTCAGCCTGCCCGGCACCCGTCTGGTTGGCTTCAGTTCATCCAACCGAAGCGGTCTGTTCGGGATCAAGGGCCGCGGACGTCTGGGCGGATTGGACGTGACGGTGGTCACCAGCCACGATAGGGGCGCCAGCAACCGGAAATCCTTCCAGGGACAGGCAGAGGAAATAGCACATAGAATACGAGACTATGACTACGAAGAAAATCTCTACTTTTTTCTCGACCACGTGTATCGACAGAGTTTTCCGGATGAACCCACCCGACCGGACCTCGTGGACATCGGCTCCGTCCGAGTTTTCCGGAACGACTTCAACGATCGCAACGACATCGAGGAGCGCGCCGGACGCGGGGTCGCCTTTGCCTTCTGGACCGCCGGACCCGTTCCAGAGCCCGATGCCAGCGACAATGGCGCGCAGAGCGGCGGCATCGAAGAGGGGTTTTTTCACGAAATGGACCGCTCCGAGTTTCTGGTCGACGCCAGGGGATATCTAATTTTGACCCGCGGACCAGTCCCCCGTGGTCAGTCCCTTGCAGTCGCATACCGGACGGCGGACGGACGGGTTTTCGGCGACCTGAATTTTATCCAGGATCCCTCAAATCCGGATGCCAGGATCAGATTGAAACTCATTCACGCCCGACAGCAACGGCCGGAATTTCCAACGTGGGATCTGGCGTGGCGAAACGTGTATTACCTGGGAAGCCGCGACATCGAGCCGGAGGGCTTTGAATTGGAGATCCTCAGGGATGTGCCCGGTCAGGAGGCGGTCGACAACCAGCGTGGAACCCCGTACCTCCAGATCTTCGCCCTGGACAAACACACCAACGGCTCCTCGGAATCTTCTCCTCCGGACAACCTCATCGATATCGACGGCGGCACGAACCTGCCGGGACTCAATTTACGCACCGGCCACCTGGTTTTTCTCGACCTGGAGCCATTTGGTGAACGCGGTGTGGGCGCAGAGGCGCTGTCCGACGACGCCCGGGTGCCCGAAATCTACAACACCACGAATAACACCACACGCGCCCAAAAAGGTCAATATTTCCTGCGCATCCGATCGAAGAGCAGGGCCACCAAATTCAATCTGGGTTTTGGACTGATTGAAAACAGCGAGGAGGTCCTGCTGAACAACCGTCGGCTAACACGTGGGCGAGACTACAACATCGATTATCAATTCGGCTCAATAGAGTTGGTCGGTGAGGCAGCAGACCTTGCGGCCGACCCTTCCGCCAACCTGGTAATCAATTACGGATCCAAGAGCCAGTTCGGTTTCGGAGGCGGGCAAAAAAGCCTTATTGGCATCCGGGCGGAACACCCGTTCAAGGACAACGTTTCGATGGTGGGAGTGAGCCTGCTCTACGGCAGCGAAAGCGCCACCAACCAACGGGTTCGCGTGGGCGAAGAGCCGGCCCGTTCCCTGATCTGGGATATGAACGGCAGGTTCCGCTTCAAGCCACAGATCTTCACCGACTTCGCCAACAAGTTGCCGTTTATCTCCACTCAGGCGCCATCGGCATTCAACGTCGACATGGAAATCGCGCAGAGCCTGCCCAACCCGAATACGAAAAATGTAGCTTACATTGACGATTTTGAAGGCGCCGAAAGCAGAAAGTCGTTTTCCACGTTTAAATTCGTCTGGTCCACCGGCAGCTCCCCGACCCGGAACGGCCTCCAACTCTCGATGCCAAGGGGACGCCTTACCTGGTACAATCTGGTGGACCGCGACCGCATTTCCGTCTACGACATACAGCCGGGGCGAGACGATATTCCCGTGGAAAGCAGCATCGTCGACGATGTTCTCAGTATCCGATTCGAACCGAAACGCACCAACGGCTTTCCTGAGACCTCGCGGAACACCGCCGGCGGCCTCCCGCAAAACTCCTGGGCGGGTCTTACGAGTTGCCTGTTTGGCATGGACTTCTCACGATCCAAGTTTATAGAGCTGTGGATCAGGGGAAATTCGGGCCGGCTCCATATCGATCTCGGTGAAATCTCCGAGCGAGCCAGTCTGGTACTCGACCACGCAACGTTTAATCCGCCGCCGCCCGGGCAATTTCGCACCGAAGACCGCCCCCTGCCCGGCTTTCCTACGGGCGATGATGTGGCCATACCGGAAGAAGACATCGGCCTGGACGGCCTGACCGACGCCCAGGAAGATTCCGTCTTCCGCCTGATATACCCCGGTGTCACCGTCCCCGACGACCCGTCGGATGACAATTTCAAGGACGTGGATCTCAACCAGGAGAACCTTCGTTTCCGGTATCCGTCGGGCGTGAATGGCACCCAGAATAACAATCCCGAACGGGAACAAAGACCGGATTCCGAAGACCTGAACCAGAACGGAATCCTGGACAACCGGAACCATTACCTGCGCTATAGCGTCGACCTGGCATCCGACCGGGGCTGGAATGCGTTCACAGGCGAGTACGATGGAGCTTCCGCGCTCGTTGTGGGCAGCCGGTCGGATCCTTCAGACCGCCCCTGGAGACTGTTGCGCATCCCGTTGCGTGGCAACAATGCCCCACGCACCGTCGAGGGCAATCCTGACACGACCTTCGCCGGCGTATTTGATTTTGCACGAATCTGGATCGAACACGACGATACGACGTCCCTCGACATTTACACGTTTGCCGCAGTAGGAAGCGACTGGCTCGAAGAAGAACCCCCCGAAGGACAGCAATCGGGGGAATTCAGAGTGGCTACAATCGGTACTGACAACCAGGTATATGAACTTCCGCCGGGCATCGAACGGGAGACCGACCCGCAAACGGGAAGACAACACCTTGAACGGTCACTCGTTCTCCGATTTGAAGACCTTTCTCCGGGCGAGAGCGTGTCGGCTTCGCGAACTCTTACGGAGGGGCAAAATTACACGCGATACGGTCTGATGACCATGTTCGTTCACGGCGGCAATCCCACTCAACCCACTTACGAGGCCAACTTTCCCGCCGGGCCCGATTCTACAGCCGGTAACTTCAGTCCGATTGAACTCTTCGTAAGATTCTCACCCATCAGTGAAGATACGCTCAACTTCTACGAGTACAGGAAGCCCATCTATCGGGGCTGGTCTCCAGAAACAAATACCTTTAAAATCGAACTCGATGTCCTGTCGCAGATCAAAGGAAAACTTACGGACCTGAAGGCCATCGGCCAGGCGTCCGACACGCTGCGGCTTTCCCTTCCAACAGAAGAGATCATAGCCGATTTTGACAGCCAAGCCAATCAGATACGCGCAGACCTGGATGGCGCTACGTATACCGTGCGGGGAAACCCCGCGCTTTCAAAAATCAAGTCGTTTGTGATCGGCGTAAGAAACATGGGAGAATTTCCTCTGGAGGGGGAAAACGAAATCTGGCTGGATGAACTTCGTGTCGATCGAATCCGAAAGAAAAACGCCGTATCCATGTTATTGAACGTCCAGACCACACTTGCCGATCTGGGCAACATGAGCCTGAACCTGGAACGCCGGAGCGGCGACTTCCAGGATCTTCAGGGACGCTCTACGGGCAATTCAACGACCCAGGTCAGCCTGGGTGGTTCGTTCAATCTGAATAAATTCCTGCCCGATCGGTGGAACACCGTCGTTCCGGTGCGGTTCAATTACCTCCGCAACGGGACCGTGCCCCGTATTCGACAGGGTTCTGACATCGTCCTGACCGATCAGCAGAAATCCAGAGAGAAAGCGAACCGCGCCTCGTCCCGGTTCAATGTTTCCCTGCGAAAACGTCGGGCGACGAAAGACTCTCGCTGGATCGCCCGGCTCTTTTTCGACCGGATCAACGCGTCGCTGAATTTCCTGACCAACAACTCGGTCAGCGGCGCCATCACGCGGCGCCGGTCCAACAACGAGCAGAACTTCAACGGCAGCTTCAGCTATGACGTCAGCTGGCCCAAACAAAAGGGATTAAAAATCCTCAATTGGATTCCGCGTGCGGGTTCCCTTTTTCAGGAAGTCCAATTCTTCTACCTTCCGTCAACCCTTCGCTACAACCTGCGTTTTGATCGCAAGAGCATTAACAGGCGCTCCTTTTCCGCCGTTGAAGGCGACACATCGGACGTCATCGCTGTATTGAACGAAACCTTTCGCCTCAACGAGAGTTTCGTCGTAAAACTGACTCCCTTTCGAAGCCTGAACGCCAACTATTCACTCGCGGCGAACCGTGATCTCCGGAGTTCATTCGATTTCGCCAGGCTACAGTTCGGCCGCGAAACCACGCGAAGTCAGGAAGTAGGCTTCAACTTCACACCCCGCGTTTCCAAATGGCTGAACATTAACACCGACTACTCCTCTCGCTATCGTGAGCGGCTTGAAACCGGGGGCCAGCGGACTTCCATAGGCAACGAACGCAGGGGTCTCACCGTGGGCAACAACAGCCGCGTCGGCGCTCGATTCAGCCTGAACCTGCCAGGTCTCTTTCGCCCTCTGGCAAGTCCATCGAAAGAGCAGGCCGGATTTTCGGTAATCCGTCTCATTGGCAGGCTGGGCGGAGCGCTTGACGCCGCACAGGTCAACGCCTTTCGTAATCGCGCGTTTAATCTTTTTGGCCTGAGACGTCGACCTGCGTTTAAATTTCAACTTGGCCTCACCGACACGACGATGTCGCCTCGTTACGGATCTGGAGGCGTTACACGCGTGAATACCAGGAACATCTCCGACAATGCCGAAATCAAAGGCGGTGTCCGCCTGCCTGCCGGCTTTCGAGGCTCTACCAATTTGACGTTTAATCACACCAGAAGTTTTGGCAACGCCAATACGGAAGAACAGAAACTGGTGTTCCCCAATTTGTCCGCGACATGGCGGGGCCTTGGGGAGCTACCTGTCTTCAGGTGGATTTTTACGAGTTCTAATCTCACCTTCAATTACAAGTCAAATCGAATCTTTCGGGGCGACGGCGGCCTGGAAGATAACGTCCTGACAAACGATACGCGGAGAACGGAGTTCCAGCCGCTGATCAGGTGGCAGGCCCGATGGAAGAACCAAATGACAACGAATTTCAGTACAAACCGCAGCCGACAGAACGACCTCCGTTACCAGCGCAATGTGGCCACCGACAGCACTGTCACACAGCCGACTCTGGAGGAGCGGCTGATCGGAACGACTATTACCGAACAGTCTCAATTTACGGCTTCTCTCAGATATTCGCTGAGTTCGAAATTCTTTACAAAATTGCAGAGCAACCTGGACCTCACCCTCGAGTACGGCACAAACACCAGCCTGAAAAAGGAAATCCCCCGAAGCACGGAAGCCACAGAAACCGATCAGGCCGTTGTCCGCCAGAGCGTTGATCGCTGGCACACCAGTCTGGCGGGTCAATACCAGTTCAGCAGCAAATTCACGGGCGGTACCCGATTCCGGCACGAAAATCGGAAGGACAAGCTCCGCGACCTTAACAACAGGGTCTGGGAATTCAGAGTATGGGGAGAAATTCGCTTTAACTGATATCACGGTTCCGCCGATCGTTCTCGACCGCGTCCCATGATGAAAATCGGAGTTCGTATGTTTTCGTTCAATCGCAAAGAACGGTTTGTTCTGCTGGGTCTGACTGCCGCATTGCTGATCGGCGGGGCAGTCAATCTGATTGAACGGTATGGCGACCGCGACCTCCCGGACTTTCACGTCCAAAAAGGCGCGGTACCCGTACCCGACAATCCGGCGGAATCGGCAACTGTGGAGCAGGAAACTGGTCCCATCGATCTGAACCGGGCCTCGGCAGGACAACTGATGCGTCTGCCCGGCATCGGCCCCAAAATCGCCCGGCGAATTGTGGACGATCGCAATCGCCGAGGCCCTTTCACGTCCGTGGATGAACTGACCAGAGTAAAGGGGATTGGGCAAAAAACACTCGAAAGACTGGGTTCCAAAATAACGGTGAGCGGCCCATGAAGCGGGCGACCGGGATTCATATCGATGGTGATATGCTGCGGTTGGCCTGTATGGAACGCACTTCGGCCAAAAACCGCCTCTGTGCCCTTTTCGAATGCCGGCTGACCTCGCCCATCCTTCCCCGTTGGCCTGTTCAACCTCGGGTTCGGCGATCGCTAAGGGAGGGCCTGCAGCAGGGATTTGCCCAGGTACAGGGCGCGCCGGGAGCGGTCGTCCTGTCTCTGGGAGGTGGTTTCTTCCACTTACAAAAGACTCCGCTGGAACTGGCTTCATCCGAAGAACGACAGGAACACGTCATCTGGGAGGCAGCGCAGACCCTGATCGACCCCGCCAACCGGTACGTCGTCGATTACGTTGCTGCCGGGCGTACAGCATTCTGGATTGCCATCCGCAAGGAGGTTTTCGAATTCTGTTCGGAATTACTGTCGCCCCTCCGCGTGAGACAGTATCGGCTCGAAGCCGAGCCCCTGGGTCTGTTCTATGCCTGTCTGCTGGCGCAAAACGAAGCCGGATCCCGGGTTGCAGCCATCATGGCTGGACATCCCTGGCTCTATTTTGTGGCGGCCGAGTCGGGCAATTTGGTCTCGGCCGAGGCAGTGTGCCTTGAAAGCCCGAACATGGTTAACGGGTTACCAGTCGAGCACTCAAGCCAAAACCCGATCGCAGAAAAAACCACCGCCACACTGCGTCGCTGGCTCGATAGACGCCGCCACTCCAACCAAGGCAGATCCGACTTTCGGCGGGTTCTGTTATGTGGCGAGGATCACCAGATTGCTACCCTTGCGCAGCACGTTGAGATGTTCCAGGGACGCGAACTCGAAACCCTCGCACCCTTTTCGAACTGCACGACAGAGACTCTCCCGGATTCACAGCGGCGTTTTCTGGTCAGCCAGTCTACGTTCAGCGTCGCGGGCGGGTTGGCATATAAGGGACTCGCAAAGGAGCAAATATGACCGTGGCGATCTATCCTGGCACCTTCGATCCGTTGACGTACGGCCACCTGGACCTGATCGAACGAACGGCGAAAATCTGCAGTCGGCTGATCGTCGCCGTGGGCCTGAATCCGGAGAAGGATCCGCTGTTTTCGCCGGATGAACGTGTATGCATGATTCAAGAAGTCTCATCCCATTGCCCGAATGTGGAAGTCACAAAGTACAGCGGATTGCTGGTTGACTTTGCCAGGAAGAGCGGCGTCTTCACCGTTGTGCGCAGTCTGCGCACCACAACCGAATATGAGTTGGAAATCTCAATGGCGGTTGCCAACCGTCAGATGGAACCCCGATTGGAGGTTCTCTTTTTGATGCCCAGCCTGAACTATGCGTATCTCAACTCCACCCTTGTTCGAGAAATCGCCCGTTTTGGAGGCGATGTAACCGCGTTCGTGCCACCTGCGGTTGAAAATCGACTGAAGGAGAAGTTCTCGTAACAATTCCATTTTACAAGCGGAGTTTCACATTGAAGCCGCATCGAGACGCGATGTCTGCAACTAGGGTTGAGGCGTCTCGTTAGGCCACAATACGTTGCGAGACCTGGTTGTAAGCGCAGATCGTCAAACTCCAATTTAAAAAACCCTTCTGATCCGGAATACCAACAGCAACTCTGACACCGACAGGTCGACACCAGACGGCGCCGGTGAATCCGGCAGGCTAATGGCTCCTCAGAGGGAAATACCGGATCCAGCCTGATATATTATCATTATCTCCACTGAGGGGGACAGGCGCTCTGAGCCTCTGAAACAGGTTCTCACGGGTGCCGCACTTCAAACCATGTTCATAGACCAGGCCAAACTCACTGTATATTCGGGAGACGGGGGTAACGGCTGCAGGAGCTTCCGGCGCGAAAAATTCGTACCTCGAGGCGGCCCTGACGGCGGCGACGGCGGCGATGGCGGCGACGTTTTCGTTTTGGCGGATGCCGGCTTAAATACCCTCGTGAATTACCGTTTTCACCAGCATGTTCGTGCCGAGCACGGGAGACCGGGCACAGGGAAGAAATTCAAGGGTCGAAGGGGCGCCAGCGCAATGGTTCGCGTACCTCCTGGCACCGTGGTGAGAGATGCCGATACGGGCGAAACCCTGGCGGATCTCACCGCGTGCAATGAACGGAAGGTCCTGGTCAAGGGCGGACGGGGCGGTAGAGGGAACGCGCGTTTCGCAACCCCTACGAACCGCGCGCCGGAAACCGCCTTTCCGGGCGAAGCCGGTCAGGAAAAACGACTCGAACTGGAACTGAAACTCATTGCGGATGTCGGCTTGGTTGGCCTACCCAACGCTGGTAAATCCACGCTGCTTTCCCGCATTTCGGCCGCACACCCGAAAGTTTCGGACTACCCGTTTACAACGCTCCAGCCGCACCTCGGTATCGTTTCGTTCAATGATTTCGACAGCTTCGTAGTTGCCGACATTCCTGGCCTCATCGAGGGAGCGCATCGGGGCAAAGGCCTCGGGCATCGATTTCTTCGTCATATAGAGCGCACTCGCATCCTTCTATTTCTTCTCGATTCCACCTCGCCGGATCCGGAACGCGACCTCGACATCCTCCGAAACGAACTCCATCACTTCAGCCCCGGACTTCTTCAGAAGCCCTCACTGACCGCATTCACGAAGATTGACATCCTGGCCCCGGACGAAAAAATGCGCTTCCCCCGGTCAAACCGATACCTTTACCTCTCGTCTGTATCGGGAGAAGGGATTCCAGAACTCGTGCAACACCTGGGTAATCTGGTCGATAGCAACCGAGCCGGCGAATCTCACCAATAATCGGACGCTGACAAAAAGGCCGGCCCCGGCAAACGCTGCACTTCCTCGGTCCATCATACCTGCAATTTCCTTTCAAACCCCATACCGCATCTGAAAGCTCCTTTCACTCCGCCGCTTCTTCTGTTCCGCGATACCGGGGTTTTTTGCTGGTACTTGTTTTGCATACCGGTTAATTGAACCTGTCAAACACCACACACGGCCGCCGCCAGTGAATAGCGGAGCGCCGGGCTTTTCCGGATACGATGTCCAACGATATACTAGACTGGTTGACGCTTCATTCGGTCTCCGGACTGGGACCTGTCGCGTTTGCCGAATTGCTACGTCATTTTTGCAGCCCGGGAGCCGTCTTAAGGGCAACCCGCACACGTCTGTGCGCCGTGCCTGGAATCGGCCCCCAACTTGCAGGCGCCATCCATACGGCGCGCGACCCGTCCTGGGCTGAAGAACAGTTGCAACGCGCCGAGGACGCACGTGTTCACCTGTTGACTCTGCAGAGCCCCGACTATCCAGGTTATCTTCGACAAACCTACGCCCCACCGCCCATCCTCTATGTGCTTGGAAACATCGACACATGTGCGCTTCCCACCGTCGCGATCGTCGGATCCCGTACATTCACGTCCTACGGGCGAGATATCGCCTATCAGATTTCGGGAGAACTGGTTCGGTGCGGCATTACCGTGGTCAGCGGGCTGGCCACCGGCATCGATACCCATGCCCACCGGGGAGCGCTTGCCGAACGTGGATACACCGTCGCCGTACTGGGCAGCGGGTTGGACAGGCCGTATCCTCCTCAGAACAGAGAGTTGTTCCACGCCATCAACGAGACCGGCGCCACCCTATCCGAATTCCCGATGGGCGCATCCGCAGAAGCCCACAACTTTCCTCGTCGCAACAGAATCATCAGCGGACTCAGCCTGGGAGTGGTGGTTATCGAAGCAGGTGACCGCAGTGGCGCGCTGATTACTGCTCGGCTGGCTCTTGAACAGAATCGGGAGGTCTTCGCCATTCCCGGACCGGTTCATTCGGGCCGGAGCCGTGGCACAAACCGGCTGATCAAGCAGGGCGCCGTTCTGGTACAATCGGTCGAGGACATTCTGGATGAACTTCGTCCACATCTGACGCAACTCCCGCTACAATATACCCACCAGCACCCCGCGGCAGCGCCCGCAGAACTCTCGAATCCGGAACGTCAAGTCTTTGACAGCCTGTCGGCCGACCTGCCGTCCCACATCGACGCCATTGCCGACCGTACCGATATGTCAGCCGCCAGCGCGCTCTCGGTACTACTAAGTCTGGAATTGGCCGGCCTTGTGGCGCAGCTGCCTGGCAAACGCTTTATTCGGAAGCTGGTTCAAGCCGGATAAGGCAAAGCGGAAAAAAACAACACACGACACCAGAATGTTTGATTTCCCCGGATGCATCCCGCCGGAGAAACGGTGATATCCGTGAACAATACTCGCCACGCGCTAGGAATCGACCCAACCACAAAAAAAATCCCCCTCTAAAATCAAGGGGGCGGAATATTCGGACCTTAGCGTATTGCCTCAGAATCGACGCATCAAGCCCACAATTTTTCCTGCAATGCGGAACTCTTCCCGTCCCGGATGCACCACGATGGCTTCGAACGCTTCGTTTTCCGGGGTGAGCCTTACCCGCCCCGCCTCCGGGAAATACCGCTTCACCGTCGCCTCCTCCCCAATCACCGCCACAACGATTTCACCCGGACTCGCCGTTTCCTGCTGCCTTGCCAGCACGTAGTCTCCGTCAAGAATGCCCGCATCGCGCATGCTCTCACCCTTGACACGGAGAACGAAAACGTCCTCCGACGGCAAAAAGGAACGGTCCACGGCCACAGTGCTCTCAACGTTTTCAGTTGCCAGGATGGGCTCCCCGGCAGCCACCCGGCCAATAACGGGTACCTCTCGCGACTCGGTTACCCCTGGAATGTCGCGCTCCACATAGTCCGTAAGCTCTATTCCCCGGGACACCATGGGGCGTCGCCGAATATACCCCTTTTTCTCCAGGGCGGCCAGGGTGGTTCGCACGCCGTTGGTGGAAGCGATGTTGAACGCGTTCATCGTCTCCCGAATTGTTGGGGGAGCGCCACCATCTCGGATTGTCCGGGCGATAAATTCGTAAATTTCCCTCTGTCTGTCCGTCAGTTTCTGACGCATCGCGCATCTCCTGAATTACCAACAGCCTCCCGCAGTAATCAAAAAAGAACCAGTCGTGTTCGGTACGAAAAAGGCCACAAACGACAGGACGTGCTCATTTGAATATAGTGAACATTAGTTCATTTGTCAACACGTGTTTTGTATGGCGCAGCACAATGCCCCACCGCAAACGAGTCCGATACGTTACTTAAAGCAAACCACTGCCGAATTGGAAATCCATGCGATCCTGTCAGAAAGACCTATTGCAAATCCCTGCAAAACCTATACTTAGTTGAATGACAAAGTGCTTGACAGGTGTGCCGGGTTACGTATATTTATCCATTCGGCGCATCGAACCTCTTGATAAGGGGTGGCGTTACGTGAAGTCTTTACTTTATTCAGACTGGTCCCTGTTCGGATGGCACGGGCTGACCCTCGAGGTGCCTCTGGAGTGGAATCCCGGCAAGATTACCGGCGATTCCAAATCCGGCAGCGTCCGCTTGGATGATCCCACGCTGGCCAGGCTGGACATCGAGTGGAAGGATGCCCGCGGCGACACGCGAGTCGCACCAATTGTGGACCGCTTTGTTGATGGACTCGCCCAAAGCGCCCGCAAGGAAAAGAAAAGCCTCGACGTGGAACGCGCTCTCGACATGGGCTGGCTTGAACTGCCCGATGCCTGTTCGCCAGTCTTTTTCGCCTGGCAAGCCGAGGACCGAATCCACGCGTTGGCGTTCTACAGCGCGGCGTCAGACCGGCTTTTTTTCGTCAAAATCAGGACGAAACTTGACGAGGACGCCGGGGACAATATCAGTAGAATTCTGAATTCAATTCGGGATACGGCACCGGACGGAGACCGAACGTGGGCCCTTTACGATCTCGTGTGTTCATCGCCCCCCCAGTTCTCTCTGGAAACCTACGACCTGAAATCCGGGCACCTTCGGCTCTGTTTTCAACACGGCCAGAATATTCTTCAGTTCGACCGGCTCAGCCTCGCCAAAGTACTCCTGAAAAAGCGCACCCTGTCGGACTGGTACCAGGAATTCTTCCGCAAGAATCTGCGGCACGTCAGCCTGGACTCTAACGAGACAAGCATCGGGGAACACTTTGGTCTGACCGTTCGCGGAAAACCCAAGAGCCGCTGGCGGGGGTTGTTGATGCCTCTACCTTTCTGGAATGCCAGACCCCGTTTGAATATGGAAGCCCGCGTCTGGACCTGTGACGACGTGAACAAAATATACGCAGTTCACACCTACTACAGGAGGCAGAAGGACGCGCCGGATATTGAAAATGCCCGGCGCGCCGTTGTCTGCCACCGTGAATCCGTCGCGGATGGTGGAATTACCTGACGGTTGGCCCGTCTGTATCCCTTAACCGCAGGAAGCCAAATGGCGCTGTTTTCATCAAAAAGGCAGCCTAAGATCAGCCGAGAAGCGATGTTCAACTCCAAACCAGCGCGGAACAGCCAGTTGGAATGGAAAACGAACAAAGACGACGAAGTGACCATCACGCTGAGACGTGCAGATACCACCAGAGTTAAGATTCTTTCCAAAATCTTCTGGGTACCCGAAAAACGAACGCTGGTACTGGATGAAATCGGCACTCAGGTATGGGAGATGTGCGACGGACGCACAACGGTGGCTGCAATGATAAAACGCCTGTGCGAAACCCACAAACTCAATGCAAAGGAAGCTGAAATCTCTCTTTTGAGCTACCTTAGAACCCTCGGGCGTAAAAATCTGCTCGGGTTTCTGGTTGAGAAAAACGACCTGCGGAAAAAGAAGAGAAGCGCCAGCGGAAAAGCCTGGAGGTAGATTATTTGTTCGCGTCCCAACGGATAAAGGCCCCGCGATGCAACACCGCGGGGCCTTTATAATGTCTTTCCCGAAACAACGTTTCCGCATCGGGTCCCATGCCATTTGCCGCATTTTGGCGCCGTTCGCCAGATCCGCACATGCGTTTACCGCATCAATGCCTGAACTGCTCCATCTCCGTTCAGAAAGATCGCGGTCGACGTTTCAGCCAAATCGGCCAGCGGCGCCCAGTAGACGCCAAACAGCAGGGTTCCGACAAACAACATCGCCAAGGTGGCGGTGGCGAACCGGGAAATAACGACCGGTGTATCTGAAGTGGGTTTCTCCAGGTACATTGCGCGCACGACCCTTGCATAATAATACAAGGAAACTGCGCTGTTTAACGCACCCACCACAGCCAGCCAGTAGAGCCCACCATCGACCACAGCGGCGAACAGATACACCTTTCCTACAAACCCTGCCGTCGGCGGCAATCCGGTGAGCGAAAAAAGAAATGCAGACATCGCAAGCGCGATCCAGGGTGACCGCCAACCCAGGCCCCTGTAATCCTCAATATCCTCACTTCCGATGCTTTCGGCCAAAAGCAAAACAACCAGGAACGCACCCAGATTCATAAACAGATACGCGCCCGTATAAAACATCACTGCCTTTAGTCCCGCTGACGACAACATCACCACGCCCATCATCATATATCCCGCGTGGGCAATACTGGAGTACGCCAGCAGTCTCTTCAGGTTGCGCTGCCAGATGGCCGTCAGATTGCCCAGCGTCATCGTAAAGGCTGAAATGAGGGCGAGCAACTGCGGCCATGCCACACCCAGCGTGGTACCCGTACCCGAAGTGCCATCGTAAGCGGATAGACCCACGTAAAAGAACCGCGCGAGCATAGCGAAACCGACCGCTTTGGGAGCGACCGAGAAGAACGCCGTCACGGGTGTAGGCGCGCCCTCATATACGTCAGGACACCAGAAATGAAACGGGACCGAAGCCACCTTGTAGCCAAACCCTGCCATTGCGAGCGTCGCACCGAGAAACAACGTCAGTTCGTACGGCGCTGTGGTTCCCAGACGAGCCGCAATCCCGTAAATGTCCAGCGTCCCCGTCAATCCGTAGATCAAGGAAAATCCATACAGCATGATGCCTGAAGACACCCCGCCGTATACCACATATTTCAGCGCCGCCTCGTTGGATCGCCGCACCCGTTTCTGATAGCCAGCAAGCACATAGGACGGCAGACTGACCAACTCGAGCGCAAGATACATCATCAGCAAATTGGTTGCACCGGCCATCAGGAAGCCGCCAAGTGCGACCGAAAGAAAGAGCGCGTAGAATTCACCGATCCGGTCGGCGTCGATGTCCCGCGACTGCAAGCCGAACAGTGTGACCACGATGGTTGTGATCACAATCAGAAGCTTGAAGAACAGGGCAAAACCATCCAGAGCGATCATGCCCATAAACAACGACCTGGGTGCCTCGTCGTACAAACCGGCAATCGAAATCAGGCATACTACAAGTACCACAAGCGACAGCCCCGTCAACAATGCCTTTTTCTTTCCGGTCAGGATCAGATCGATGGTCACAATTCCAAGAATTGCAACCGTGATGATGATCTCCGGCCAGATATACTGCAGGCCGTCGAGATTCACTGCGACCGCGTTTCCAATGACCTCGGCCACAAGGTCGTTCCTCCCATCGGTGACGGGCCCGTTCCCACCGAAGTCCGGGGAAATCGGACTGTCTGTCATGCACCTAGCGCTGCATCGCGGACATAACCGGCACGTTAAGATCCTTTACGAGTTCTCCGAGAGACTCCGCCAGCAGGTCCAGCACTGGTGCGGGATAAATGCCGAGAACAATGACGATGACCGCCAGCGGCGCCACGCTGAAGATCTCGCGACCGTTAATCTCGGGCAGATCCCTCCACCTTTCGTTAAACGGCCCCATGAACAGACGCTGAAAAGCCCAGAGCATGTATGCCGCACCCAAAAGCACCCCCAGAGTGCCCAGGATTGTCATTGTTTGATGGACCTGGAATGCACCCAGGAAGCATAGCGCTTCGCTGATAAACCCTGAAAGCCCCGGCAATCCCAGTGCGGCGAAGTATGCCACCATCGTCAGACTGCCGTACACTGGCATGTGCGACCACAGCCCGCCAAATCCCAGTTTCCCACGCAGATCCGGATCTTCGTAATCGTTGGGATAGACAATATACCGGTGGTGAGCCCGGTCGTAAATGACGCCCACGAGCAGAAACAACATCGCCGTGATGGTTCCGTGGTTGAACATCTGAAATACCGCCCCGTTGATACCGTGGGGCGTAAACGACGACATACCAAGCATTACAAAACCCATATGACTGATGCTGGAGTACGCCACCAGTCTCTTCAAATCTGTCTGCGCCATTGCGACAAGCGCGCCATAAATGATGTTAATGACCCCGATCACGGCCAGAAAATAGCTGAAATCGCGTGTCACATCGGGCAACATCGGGTAATTGAACCTTAAAATACCGTATGTGCCCATTTTTAACAGTACCCCGGCCAGAATCACGCTGATGGCCGTAGGCGCTTCTACGTGGGCGTCCGGAAGCCAGGTGTGAAATGGAAACAGGGGCACTTTGATGGCAAAACCGATAAACATGGCAATCCAGATCACTACCGGAGCCGAATACCCGAATATCATCCCGGCGCGGAGCCATTCTGAATGATTGGCCTGGTCCATCATCACCGGCATATTGAACGTATGTTTCCCTGTGTCCGGATCGGCGACATTGAAGTAAAACGCCAGCATCACCAGCAATAACAAAACGCTCCCCGTCAATGTATACAGAAAGAACTTTATGGCAGCATATTCCTTTCTTGCCCCTCCCCAGATCCCGATCAGGAAATACATCGGCAACAGCATCACTTCCCAGAACACGTAGAACAGGAAGAAATCGAGCGACACGAACACACCCTGCATGCCTGTCTCTAACAGTAGAAACAGCGCGAAATATCCCTTCACCCCACGGTTGATGGTCCAGGAGGCGGGAACGCACAGGAAACCCAGCAGCGCCGTCAACAGCACCATCGAAACACTCAGGCCGTCTATGCCCATATAATATTGGATGTTGAACGACTCGATCCAGGGTAGGCGCACTTCGTATTGCATATCGGGTAAGGTCCGATCGAAATCCTGAAACAACCAGATCGCCAGCAGAAGGCAGAGCCCGGTCGAAGCCAGCGCAACCCGGCGAATCGCACCGACCGCCCTGCCCGGCAACAGCAGAATCACCCCCGCACCCAACACTGGAATAAACGTTAAAAGGGTCAAAATCCATTGCGCCATCTGTCGGCTACCTCCCCAATCAAAGTCGTATGGCATGTGGCGGACTGCAGGGAGCCCCGCCCTGTGCAAATTTCCGGGCTCCTGTACGGGACCGGGATGCCGCGCATTGAGGCGGGCACGCTTCGAATCGTCTCACGCGCCGGGTAACGGCAGGTGTTTTACGCGGTAATACGTAAGGGCGAGGGCGACGCAGTGCTTCAACTCGTAGACTTGTAGCGGATCCGTCTGCCCGAACCAAAAAAATAGTCCGGTTTCCCTCAAACCTGAACAAGCGCCCGTAGAGCGTCTTAAATGAAGAACCCGCGATAGCCGTTGAATCATCTCCGGATTTCAAGCAACCATCAGTCGGATCACCATCAGGACCAGAATGCCTGCCATCACCAGAACAACATAGGTCTGTAGGCGGCCCGTCTGAATACGTCTCAGCCCTGCGCCGGCCCACCCGATCACCCCGGCAACGGCGTTCACGAGCCCATCGACCACCCATTCGTCGAACAATCGATCGATGAATGAAATACCCCGGGTCACCGTGGCCAACAGATTCACGAGACCGTCCACAATGTGAATGTCGAACCAATTCAACACCGTTCGTCCGACCATTACGGATTGGACAAAGGTGGCTTCGTATATTTCATCGAAATACCACTTCCGGTTCAACGTGCGGAAGAACCCACCCGACTGAAGCGATGCTTCCTCCAACGCGATCATTTCCTCCCGCCGATTAAAGTACCGCCGATAGGCCGTATAGATGCCCGCACCGGCAATCAATAAAGAGAGGATCATCGCCGGGTAGTGCGCTGCGTGCGCCGCGTCGTTGTACGTACCAGCCGCATAAGCGTCGACTCCGGTTGTTCCAATCGACAATGGTTCGCCTTTAGCCGCAAGCAGCCCCGCTTCGGGGGCCTTCACGAGATGGTGAAACCAGCCCTCTCCTCCCAGCGGGTTCCAGGCATAAAAGATCCAGATACTCAGCACCGCCAGTACAATCAGCGGAACGGTCATCACGCGCGGGGATTCGTGGGCGTATTTGACAAGGGACTTGTCCCTCGGCTCTCCATAAAACGTGAGAAAGATCAGGCGGAACATATAAAAGGCCGTTAAACCACCGGCGGCAAACCCGAACAGGGGCAGCAGGAAATGCGCGGGACGGGAGAATCCGCCGAATCCCAGCGCCGCGGCCAGAATTGCGTCTTTGCTGAGAAATCCGGACGTTAGCGGTACGCCAGCCAGGGCCACGGTCGCAACAAGAAAGGTCCAAAAGGTCAGCGGCATTTTCGCGCGCAGCCCTCCCATATTTCGCATATCCTGCGGGTCGCTGTCGTTATGTGTCCGGTGGAATGCATGTTCAACCGCATGGATCACGCTGCCCGATCCGAGAAAGAGGCATGCCTTGAAAGCCGCGTGGGTCATCAGGTGAAAAAATCCGGCCACATACGCGCCTACGCCCAGACCCATTATCATATAACCCAGCTGGCTGATGGTCGAATAAGCTAGGACACGCTTGATGTCGTACTGGGCCACGGCGATGGTTGCGCCCAGAATTGCCGTAATCGCTCCGATGTAAGCGATCACCACCAGCGCGTCGGGTGTCAGGATCGGGAACATCCTTGTGACCAAATACACGCCAGCGGCAACCATGGTAGCGGCATGGATCAGCGCACTGACGGGCGTAGGACCTTCCATAGCGTCCGGCAACCAGACGTGCAGCGGAAACTGCGCCGACTTGCCCACCGCGCCGCAGAACAGACACAGGCCCGCAACCGTCAGCATTCCCCCGCCAAGCCGCCCGGCGGCAACCCCGTCGTAAACACTTGCGAAGTCGAAAGCGCCGACCTTCCAGAACACGATCATAATGCCTACGAAAAAGCCGAGGTCGCCCACACGGTTCACCAGAAACGCTTTTTTGCATGCCGCCGCCGCCGCCGGTTTTTCGTACCAGAACCCGATCAGCAGATAGGAAGAGAGCCCGACAAGCTCCCAGAAGACATAAAGCAGCAGGAAATTGTCGACCAGAACCAGGCCCAGCATCGAAAACGAAAAAATCGCCAGAAACCCGAAAAACCGGGAATAACGCGGGTCTCCGTGCATATAGCCTACCGAATAGAGGTGCACCAGTCCGCTCACGACCGTCACAACCATCAACATGACGGCAGTCAAATTGTCGACCAGCAGTCCAACCGTAATCGTCGCGGCGCTCAAATCCAGCCAGACCCACGAATCGAGCTCAAGGTGCCAGCCGGAATCGTAGGCCGAAAGCGCCTGGATGAAATACCGGAGGGAAAGAAGAAACGCAATGGAAATAGCCGCAAGGGGTACCCAATCGCCCCCACGAGGCAGGCGCCTTCCCCAGAAAGTTTGTACGGCAAAGGCAGCAAGAGGTAGAACAGGGATGAGAAGCAGATCTAAGGGCATTTACTCTCCCGGAGACGTCATCCGCTCAACGAGTCCAGTCTGTCTACGTTGACCATCTGATAATTGCGGTAAATATTCAAAACGATCGCCAGCGCAACCGCCGCTTCCGCCGCCGCGAGGACAATGACGAAAACGGCGAAAACCTGCCCTTCCAATCCCGAATCGGAGAACCGCGCAAACGCGACAAGATTCAGATTCGCGGCATTCAGTATGAGTTCCACCCCCATCAGAATGCTAATCGCGTTGCGACGCGTGGCAACCGCCAGAATACCCAGGCAGAAAAGAATGGCCCCCACGACCAGATAGTGTTCCAATCCAATCATAAGTCCCCTTCCTCCTCCCCCTTCCCCTTTCCGGCCAGCATCGAAGCCCCGAGCAGGGCCGCCAGCAACAGCATGCCAGCCACCTCGAAAGGCAGAACGTAGGTTGTCATGAGCGACTTGCCAATTTCCGATGTACTGGAAGCCGGCGCCGGACCCTCGGAAAGCGGCCACGAGGTCTTCACGATCACCATAACCAGCAGCGCGAAACCAGCGCCGACGACAACGACGCTGGGTAGAAACTGCACCCGTTCGGCCAGCAGATTCAAATCGTAGATGCGGTTGGTCAACATCACACCGAAAAGCAACAGAATCAGGATTCCTCCTACATAGATCAATACCTGCGCGCCTGCCAGGAAATCGGCATCGAGAAAGACGTACAGACCGGCAACACCGAAAAACGTAAACAGCAGAGCAAACACCGCATAAATCAGCCGGCTCACAAACACGACTGCTGCTGCAGAGCCCACGGTTACGGCGGCAAACAGATAAAACACAATCGTCGAGAGTTCCATATAACAACCAAATCGTGGAAGCCCCAGGGCATCAGAAAACGCCCGCCTTCGTCTGCACGGGAATGGCCTCCGATGTTCCCTGCGCCTCGAAGTAACGGGGCCGCTGCGGTCTAGTGACGCTCCGCCGACTCGGCGTCAGTGGGCTTTTGTACGTAGTCCCAGGGACGGGCGTAGCGGTAAATCAGATCCGTCCGATCGTAAACCGACGATTCATAATTGGGCGTCATGACAAGACATTCGGTAGGGCAGGGATACGTACAAAGACCACAATAACAGCAAAGCCCCATGTCGATGTCAAAACGCAGAACCTTCAGCCGCTTCTTTGTTCCCTTGGACGTCAGACCCAAATCCTCGTCGGGACCGGCCTTTTCGCATTCGATATAAATGCAATCCACAGGACAGGCGCGCGCACACTGATCGCAACCTATACAGTCGTCGATATCGTTGAACAACTGGTTGCGCGACCGCTCCGGCATCTGCCAGCGCTCTTCCGGGTACTGCAGGGTAACCGAAGGCGTAAACATATGCTTCAATGTGATATTCAGGCCCACCCAGATGGACGAAGCCGACTGAAAGATATTCCTGAAATACGATCCCATTGCATCACCTTTGGAGGAGTCGTCCAGTTGATCCTAAACTATGGCCCGAATACGCTATTCGTCAACTAATCATGCTGTTTGGGCCCGCTGTGTCCGCCCCTGCATCAATCCCTGAGCGGCGGACCGCAACAGGAAGAAAAGAACAACGGCCATCACGCCCATCAGTCCAACCTTCGTGAGTTCCTGCAGCCATCCGGGAGCGGCAAAGTGCCAAAAGACCGATCCGAACAGGCACATAAACGCCGCTGGCGTCAGTACCTTCCAGCCCACGAACATCAACTGATCGACGCGCAACCGCGGAAGTGTCCATCGTATCCAGATCTGCACCGCTACCAGCAAGAGGCCCTTTCCGATCATCCAGATGGGACCGGCCGGAAACGAACCACCCCAGGGTGCCTGCCAGCCACCCAGAAATACCACCGCGCCAACCATGCTTACAGCCACCATCGCCGCGTATTCCGCCACGAAAAAGAACGAGAAGCGCATGCCGCTGTATTCGGTGTGATATCCCGCCACCAGTTCGGATTCGGCCTCGGGTATGTCGAACGGGGTCCGGTTGACCTCTGCGAGAGAGGCGATAAAGTAAAGGATGAATGCAAGAAACGTAAATGGATTGCGAAAGACGAACCAGTGGTATAACGATCCGGACTGCGCGGCGACCAGGTTCTGCGTGCTTAGACTACCCACAAGCGGGATCACGCTTAAGAAGGCCATGGCCACCGGAATTTCATAGCTCACAACCTGTGCCGCTGAGCGCATCGCGCCCAGGAGGGACCACTTGTTGTTCGACGCCCACCCGGCCATGAGAATGCCCAGGACGCCCAGCGATGATATGGCCAGAATATAAAAGATACCGATGTCCAGATCGCTCACGATGAGGCTGCCGCCGAAGGGGATACACACGAAGACAGCGAGGGCGCCGGAAAATACCAGCAGAGGCGCCAGAATGAAAAGCCCTTTGTCCGCCGCCGCAGGAATGATGTCCTCCTTCAGCAGGAGTTTGACGCCGTCGGCAAGCGGCTGAGCCCAGCCGTGCCATCCGCCGGTACGCATCGGCCCCAATCGGTCCTGGATATGGGCCGATATCTTCATTTCCATATACACCATAATCAGGCCCAGCACGGCGACGAGCGTGACAACCACGATCCCTGCGAGCAGCCCCAGCGCAAGGGACACCAGACCGATCGGCACGGTGCTCAAAAAGCCCACCTGATTTACAAGAGCCTCCGCCAACTCGAGCATAGGGCACTCCTCAGACGTAGCCTAGCGGTCGATCTCGCCCAGTACGATATCGATGCTTCCGATAATGGCAATGATATCGGCCAAATAATGACCCCTGGCGAGTTCGTCAAAAACACTCATAACCGTGAAACAGGGCGACTTCACCCGCACTCGGTACGGGACGTTGGATCCGTCGCTGATCAGGTATACCCCCAGTTCGCCCCGGGGATTTTCGCTGCGAACATAACACTCCGCGTCTTTGGGAGGCCGCACGTTTCTGGGGACCGCTGCCTGTACGTCTCCCCCGTCGGGCAGTTGATCGAGCGCCTGAGACACGATCCTGGCGCTTTCCTTCATCTCGCGAATCCGCACCATGTAACGATCCCAGCAATCCCCCAGGGTCCCCATCTCTCCCTTGCCGATGGGCACGTCGAACTCGAACCGGTCGTAAATTGAGTAGGGTTCATTCCGTCGCAGGTCCCATTTCACCCCACAACCCCGTAGATTCGGGCCGGTAATGTTGTGACTGTAGGCCGACTCCCGCGACAGAACCCCGACGTTGGCGGTGCGCTCAACAAAGATCTTATTGTACGTCAGCAGGTCGTTGTACTCTTTCAATTTGCCGTCGAACGCTGCCAGGAAATGCCGGCAGCGCTCTAAGAATCCCGGCGGCAGATCGTGGGAGACGCCACCCACCCAGATGTAATTGTATAACATCCGGGCCCCGCACGTCATTTCAAACAGGTCGAAAATATCCTCCCGTTCCCGGAAGGCAAACAAAAAGGGCGTAAACGCCCCGATATCCATGCCATAGGTCCCGAAAGAAACCAGGTGACTGGCAATCCGGTTCAACTCACACATGATGACCCGGATGTATTCCACGCGCTCCGGAACCCCGAGTCCAAGAAGCTTCTCAACGGCCAGAACATACCCCATATTGTTGTTCATCGCCGCCAGGTAATCCATCCGATCCGTGAACGGGATCACCTGCGGATACGGCAGATTCTCGGCGTGTTTTTCGAAACACCGATGCAGATAACCGATATGGGGTTTTGCCTCCTCAACAATCTCTCCGTCTGTCCTGATCTCCAAACGCAGCACCCCGTGCGTACTAGGATGCTGGGGTCCCATATTGATTGTCATCAACTCGCTGTTTAGATTATCGCCCCCCACATCCGCTGCCGACGGCAGTCCCGGCCGCTCCACCGTCACCTCTGCCGCCCCCCGTGGAATCTCTGCCATAATTTATACCTCAACCTTGATGCCGCGGTAATATTCCTGAACCTGGTAATCCTTGCGAAGGGGCCACCCTTCCCAGTCGTCGGGACACAGAATCCGCCGCAGATCGCTGTGCCCGTCGAAGACAATTCCGAACATATCGTACGTCTCGCGTTCGTGCCAGTTCGCCACCCGCCATATACCCTCCACCGTTGGCACATGGGGATCGTCTCTTCCCACTTCCGCCTTAAGCGTTATCTTGTGACGGTGGGACGTTGAGAACAGGTGATAGACCAGCGTAAGGTGTTCCGGATAATCCACTCCGCTCAGACACATCAGCGACTCGAACCGCATCGCTTCGTCGTCCCGCAGATACAGTCCGATTTCCGCAATTGCGTCGGACCGTACACGAATGAACGGATCCACATTTTCGGTCAGATCCAGAACACGGTCGGCGAACTTCTCCTTCATCCGGTCGTAAATCTCCTGCGGCGTCATTGATCACCCCCACACCCGGTCCGGCGCAAGTCTGTCGGTGCTGCTCAACTCACTTTCGCGATGGAATCGATGCGGATCTTGTCCTGCAGCTTCAGTACGCCCTCCAGCAAGGCCTCCGGTCTCGGAGGGCAGCCCGGGACATACACATCAACCGGTACAACCCGGTCGACACCCTTCAATACATGGTATCCGTGCTGCCAGTACGGGCCGCCGGACGTGGCGCAGCAGCCCATGGACATCACGTACCTGGGCTCAGCCATCTGGTCGTACAATTTCTTCACGCGGGTGGCCATTTTCAGGGTAACCGTGCCAGCCACAATCATCAGATCGGACTGACGGGGCGTAGCGCGCGGGACCATGCCCAACCGCGACCAATCGTACCGCGATGCCCCCGTGGCCATCATTTCTATGGCGCAACACGCCAATCCGAACGTCATCGGCCAGAGTGAGGACAGCCGCGCCCAATTGACGAAATAATCGACCGACGTCACAATGACGTTATCCTGGAAACGACCCGTGAGCTTTCCCATGGACGGGCATTCCTCCTTAAGCGTCCGACCGGACTATTGAATTCGTACACCGTGAAGGGCTGCGAATTGAAACCATGTAAGCAGAACGAGCGGGGCGCGATTCATTACCACACCACGCGCCTGCCGCGTGACCGGATACTGCGGGCGGATCAGGCAACACGTGTCCTGGTGGCGGGAGCGGGCACGGGCACCTGCCGCTCCGAGAGCTTGGGACGCACCCATTCGAGGGCGCCCTTCCGCCAGGCATACGCCAAGCCAAGCAGAAGCACCATGACGAAAATCGACATGACGCCGAAGCCATACCAGCCGAAGTCGTTGGCGACCACCGCCCACGGATACAGTAATACTACTTCCACGTCGAAGATGATGAAATCCAGGGCTATCACATAGAACCGAATGTTGAATTGAATCCAGGATCCGCCCACGGGTTCTTCACCGCACTCGTATGTACTCAGTTTCTCGGCGCTGGGATTCCGGGGCCGAATCAGACTGCCAACGAACAGATTGACCACCACGAAGAGAGCGCCGATCCCCAGGAATATCAGAACATTGGCATATTGATCCAGCATCGTATCGGAACCTCCCGATGAGCAACGCTTATGAAAAGGCACTCACATGTTGGGCAGTCCTTCAATCCGTCGTTATCTGCTTTCCGAACGGACGGCGATAATTTAGCGAAATCCTGGCGCATCTGTCAAGAGAAAAGCACCTCTCGTGCATTCATTCCCCCGGCAGAGCCGAACCCTCGTGATACCGGATCCGCCAAACTTGACTTTTTAGTACATTTTTAATCTTGACACGTGGTTACGGATTGGGTATGTTAAGCTTGAATTCAGGAAACGTTATCGTCGCGTCGCACAGACAACAACAAAACCAATGCCCTTTCATGCGATATATGGAGCGCCCGATGAGCGAACAATTGCAGGAAATTGAAGAACTGGCAACCGGAGAGTATAAATACGGGTTCATAACCGATATCGAGACGGACGAAGCGCCCCCTGGTCTGAATGAAGATATTATCGCGTTTATTTCCGAGAAGAAAAGCGAACCCGACTGGCTGTTGCAGTGGCGCCTCAAGGCCTATCGCAACTGGCTCAAAATGGACGATCCGACCCGCCGCAAACGAAGCCGCCAGTGGGCCATGGTCGACTATCCGGACATTGACTATCAGAAAATCATCTATTACTCCGCACCCAAAAAACAGGACTCGCTCCAGAGCCTCGACGAGGTTGACCCTGAAATCCTGAGTACGTATGAGAAATTGGGCATCCCTCTCTTAGAGCAGAAGATACTTGCCGGCGTGGCGGTCGACGCCGTTTTCGACAGCGTTTCCGTGGCAACGACGTTTAAGGACAAGCTGGCTGACCTGGGCATCATTTTCTGCTCGTTCTCGGAAGCCGTACAGGAACACCCCGACCTGGTGAAGAAATACCTCGGTTCGGTCGTGCCCTACAATGACAATTTCTTCGCCGCTCTCAACTCCGCGGTCTTTACGGACGGCTCCTTCTGCTACATCCCCCGGGGTGTGCGGTGCCCCATGGAACTGTCCACGTACTTCCGCATCAACGCAGCCAATACAGGCCAGTTCGAGAGGACGCTGATCGTCGCCGAAGACGGGGCGTACGTATCGTATCTCGAAGGTTGCACGGCCCCCAAGAGGGACGAGAATCAGCTCCATGCCGCCGTCGTGGAACTGGTTGCCCTCGACAATGCGCAGATCAAATACTCGACCGTTCAAAACTGGTATCCGGGAGACGAAAACGGTGTTGGCGGGATCTACAACTTTGTCACCAAACGCGGGGCCTGCCGAGGCGCCAACGCCAAAATCTCCTGGACCCAGGTTGAAACCGGATCTGCCATCACCTGGAAGTATCCCAGTTGCATTCTCCAAGGCGACAACTCCATCGGCGAATTCTACTCCGTGGCCGTAACCAGCGGGCGCCAACAGGCCGATACAGGCACGAAAATGATACATCTGGGTAAGAACACGCGCAGCACCATCATTTCGAAAGGCATCTCCGCCAAGAACGGTCAGAATACCTATCGGGGCCGGGTTCAGGTTCTAAAAGGCGCAACGAACGCCCGAAACTTCACCCAATGCGACTCCATGCTCATCGGCGACCGTTGCGGGGCTCACACCTTCCCGTACATCGACGTGAGAAACACATCTTCTCAGGTAGAGCACGAAGCCTCCACGTCAAAAATCGGTGAAGATCAAATTTTCTACTGCAACCAGCGCGGCATCTCCACCGAAGACGCCGTCTCCATGATCGTCAACGGCTTCTGCAGGGAAGTGCTGGCCGAACTCCCTATGGAATTCGCCGTCGAAGCGCAGAAGTTGCTTGGCATCAGCCTGGAAGGCAGCGTGGGATAAAGCGCAAGGGGAAACGCGCCCAGGCGACGTAGAGAGGATCTGCAAACCCATCGAAGGCGTCGCTGAAGGCCTAAGAAAACGCCCCGTCAGGCAGCGCCTCACGGCTGCAACAAGGGCAGTTTACAAAAAGGAACACACATGCTCGAAATCAACGACCTCCACGCAAGCGTCGACGGAACCGGCATCCTTTCCGGCATCGACCTGAAAATCAACGCTGGCGAAATCCACGCTATTATGGGTCCCAATGGATCCGGAAAAAGCACCCTTGCCCAGGTATTGGCCGGTCGGGAAGAATACGAAGTGACGCGGGGCGAGATTCTCTACGAAGGCGAAGACCTGTTGGAGTTGAACCCGGAAGAACGCGCCCAGGCCGGCGTTTTCATGGCTTTTCAGTACCCGGTGGAAATTCCCGGCGTCAATAGCGCCTATTTTCTCCGGACTGCGCTCAATGAACTTCGAAAAGTACGCGGACAGGGTACACTCGATGCGATGGACTTTCTCGCTCTTTCCAAGGAAAAGCTCAAACTAGTGGAAATGGACCCGACTTTTCTCAATCGGGCGGTCAACGAAGGCTTTTCCGGCGGCGAAAAAAAACGAAATGAAATATTCCAGATGGCAATGCTCGAACCCAGGCTGGCCATTATGGACGAAACGGACTCCGGCTTGGATATCGACGCCCTGAAGATCGTGGCCAACGGTGTGAACACGCTTCACCAGAAAAACCCCGGGAGCGCGGTTCTTGTGGTCACCCACTACCAGCGGCTGCTAGACTACATCGTGCCGGACGCCGTGCATGTTCTTCTCAAGGGCCGGATTGTCAAATCCGGTGGAATTGAACTCGCCCAGAAGCTGGAAGCGGAAGGCTACGATTGGATTCGCGAAGAGTCTACAGCCAGATTCGCCCGTGCTTAAAGGAGGTTGTCGCACCATGGTGAACAAAGGCACACACGCCTATCTTTCCGCATTTGCCATCTTTGAAGAGAGCCTGAACGGACGGTCCGCCACGCCGTTGCACGCACTCCGCAAGTCTGCAATCGGACGATTCGCGGAACTCGGGTTTCCGGGGACGAGGGACGAAGCGTGGTTTCACACAAATGTTGCACCGCTTGTCCGTACATCGTTTCGCACAACAACGGCGGCAGATGTACGTCGGGTCTGGAAAACGGAAGATGCCATCCAGGAACTGGCAGCCACGCGCCTGGTTTTCGTCAACGGCTTCTACAGTGCCGAATATTCCCGCACGGGGAACCTCCCACACGGCGTGCGGGTGTGCAGTCTGTCCGAATTGATGGCCTCCGAACCCGAATGGGTGGAAACCCATATCGCGCGACACGCGGCGTACGAAGAGCACGCCTTCGTCGCGCTCAACACCGCATTTCTGCAGGATGGTGCCTGTGTATATATCCCACGGGGCACGGCTGTCGAATCTCCCATTCACATCTTGTTTATTTCAATCCCTTCAGGCGGTCCTTCCATTTCACACCCCCGCACGCTTGTCCTGGCTGAAGAAGACAGCCAGGCCACGGTAGTCGAAACCTATACCGGCGGCGGCGCCTATTTCTCAAACGCGGTGACCGAAGTCATCGCCGACGACCGTACGGTGGTGGATCACTACAAGCTGGAACTGGAGAGCCCCGAGGCGTTTCATATCGCCACGATGCAAAGCCGTTTGGGTGCCGGGAGCAATCTGTCCACGCACGCCATTTCTCTGGGCGGCAAACTGGTGCGCAACGAAGTCAACGTGTTGCTGGCCGGTGAAGCCGGTGAAGCCACGGTCAACGGCTTCTATCTGACCGACAACGAGCAGCATATCGACAACCATACCCTGATCGAACACGCCGAGCCGAATTGCAGCAGCCACGAACTCTACAAGGGAATTCTCGGGGGCAGGTCCAGCGGCGTCTTTCGCGGCAAGATTCACGTCCACCGGAAAGCCCAGGAGACCGACGCCTATCAGAGCAACCAGAGCCTGCTCATTTCGGACGGCGCCGGTATCAATACCAAACCCCAACTCGAAATCTACGCCGATCAGGTCAAGTGCTCCCACGGCGCAACAATTGGGCAACTCGATCAGAACGCGGTCTTTTACCTGCGCTCTCGCGGGTTGAGTCACGCAACCGCACAGCGCATCCTTGTACATGCATTCGCGGTCGACATCCTGAACAGAATCAAACCCGATTCCGTTCGGGACTATCTCGAACGTATTGTAATGGACAGATTCGAACAGGCGCAAAACGCCGGAAACATGCCATGAGCCTAACAGCACATACCCTGGCCGAACGGCTTGCCTGCCCGCTCATCGAACGCGCGGGGCCTTTCGATCCTTACCGTATCCGTCGGGATTTTCCGGTTCTAGGCCAATCCATTCGGGGCCATCCGCTGGTCTACCTCGACAACGCCGCGACAACCCAGAAGCCCAGGGACGTACTGGACGTCCTTGAAGTCTTTTACGAAACGGCCAATGCCAACGTACATCGCGGGGTTCATCTTCTCAGCCAGCTTGCAACGGATTCCTACGAAGGGGCACGCAGCAAGGTCCGCCAGTTTCTGAACGCGGCCCACGACCGGGAAATCATCTTCACCAGCGGCACGACGGACAGCATCAATCTGGTCGCCCAGACATTTGGACGCAAATGCGTGGAAGCCGGCGACGAAATCCTCGTTTCCACCATGGAACACCACTCAAACATCGTTCCGTGGCAGATGCTCTGCGAGGAAAAAGGTGCACGATTGCGGGTTATACCCATTTGTGACCGGGGCGATTTCCAGATCGACGAGGTTGAAAGACGGCTGAATGAGCGTACGAAACTTGTGGCTGTCGTACACGTGTCGAACGTCCTTGGCACCCTCAATCCGGTCGCCGAAATCGTGGAACTGGCACATGATCGCGGTATCCCCGTTCTCCTGGATGGGGCACAGGCGGTCCCCCATTTCAAAGTGGACGTACAGGCGCTCGGATGCGACTTCTACGCCTTTTCGGGGCACAAGCTATACGGTCCGACCGGCATCGGGGTTCTTTACGGGAGAAGTGAACTGCTTGAATCGATGCCGCCCTACAAGGGCGGGGGCGGCATGATTCGTGAAGTTTCGCTCGAAAAAACTACCTATGCCGATCCACCCGCCCGCTTCGAGGCCGGCACACCCCATATTGCCGGTTGTATCGGCCTGGGCGCTGCCATCGACTATTTGAACCGGATCGACCTGGAAGCGGCCGCGGCTTACGAGAACGACCTGCTGGCCTATGCGACGGACGCCCTTTCCGAGATACCAGGGTTGAGAATCATTGGAACAGCTGAAGAGAAAATCAGCGTCGTCTCCTTCGTTATGGACGGTGTACACCCCCATGACGTCGGCACCATCGTCGATCAGCAAGGCGTGGCAGTACGTGCTGGACACCATTGCGCCCAACCTGTCATGCGGCACTTCAACATTTCGGCGACGACCCGGGCGGCGACTGCGTTTTACAATACGCGGGAAGACATCGACACGCTTGTACGGGCGTTGCACACGACCAATGAGGTCTTCCGATGATGTCCGATCTCCGTGAACTCTACCAACAAGTCATTCTGGACCACAACCGGAGTCCGCGCAACTACCGGTCCATGACCGGCGCGGATCGAACGTCCGCAGGGTACAACCCGTTGTGTGGCGATCATTTGAACCTCTTCGTCAAACTCGACGGCGACCACATTGAAGATATCGCGTTTCAGGGTGCCGGATGTGCCATCTTCAAAGCGTCGGCGTCTCTGATGACCGACGCGGTCAAGGGACGGACCCTTCAGGAAGCCCAATCGCTCTTCGGAAAGTTCCGCGACCTGGTCACCAGCGACGTTTCGAACGAACCCGTCACCGACGGTATCGGCAAACTGGCAGTTTTTGCAGGCGTGAGAGAGTTTCCGGTGCGCATCAAATGCGCAACCCTGGCATGGCACACCCTCGTGGCTGCACTCGAAATCCGCGAATTGCCGGTAACCACCGAGTAGGCTTCCATCGGGAGAAATCCATCGTGCTCCAACGACTGCTGAACCGACTGTACAGGAACGAAGAAGGCGATTCGCCACCAAACGACGAGTCGAATACCAACGCGGCAGACGAGGTGAATCCCGTCGACACCAGCGCGCTGGAAGCGCACACCGCCAGACGCCAGGAAGAAAAGCAAGAGATGGCCGAAGCGGGCGAGACCGCGGCCGAGTCCGACGATCCGATAGACACCGAAGTCGTCAGGGAGAACATTATCGCGGCCCATCGCACGGTCTTCGACCCGGAAATTCCGGTCAACATTTACGACATCGGCCTCATTTACGAAATCAAGGTCGAACCCACCGGGATGACCTACCTCCAGATGACCCTGACCTCCCCCGCCTGTCCGGCCGCGGGTATCTTGCCCGGGCAAGTTGAAAGCGCCACCCGATCGGTTTCCGGTGTACGAGACGTCAGCCTGGATCTGACCTTCGATCCGCCGTGGAACCCGGAGATGATGTCCGAAGCCGCAAGACTGGAGCTCGGACTGCTTTAGGCGGCTCCCGAAGCCGCGCCACACCCCCCCCCTACACGTCGCGGTCGCGGGGGCCGACGACGCGTTCTTTCCGGATCCGTGGAGCCCTATGGATTAAATCGGTCTTCCAACCCATCCATGAAAGCTATAGAGCCATGAAATTGAGCGCCGGGGAAGAATACGGGCTGCGGTGCCTGCTTCAGATAGGCCGGAGGCAGAAAGAAACCGGCGGGAGCCTCTCCATATCTGAGATCAGCCAGATTGAAGGCCTCTCAGCCCCCAATGTCGCCAAGCTGATGCGTCTTCTGCGGCTGGGGGGATACGTGGAAAGCCTTCGAGGTCAGGCCGGAGGGTACAGACTCGCGCAATCCGCTGACCTGATTGTGGTTGGCGACGTACTGTCCGCGCTCGGCGGTCGTCTGTTCACTCCAGAATTCTGCGAGGAACACGCCGGCCAGGAAGCACTATGTACGCACTCGGTAGACTGTTCGATACGTTCGCTGTGGACCTCGGTACAGTCCATGATTGACCAGATTCTGAGCCGTGTTACACTGAATGATCTGCTGGGAGAAGAACAGTCCATGGATGCCTGTTTGCAGAACGTGACGGACGAGCTGATTCAGGTTTCGGGTTAGCAAAACGCCGCGGGCGGGTTGTGCCAACCCGAAGGTTCGTCGGGGACTCTCCGCCGGCGACGGACAACTCACGTGACGTTTCCAACCCTTCTGTCAGAGGTGATCAATGGGACTTGAGACGGGCCTTGGCGATAACGTTTTCACAACCACTCTGTCCAAAATGATTAACTGGGCGCGCAAGTCATCCCTCTGGCCAATGCCATTCGGCACGGCTTGCTGCGCCATCGAAATGATGGCCACGCTTTCCGGACGCTTCGACATGGCTCGCTTCGGCGCGGAAGCTGTGCGGTTCTCGCCACGGCAGTCCGACTTGCTCATTGTATCAGGTCGAATTTCGATCAAGATGATGCCGGTTCTCAAGAAGATCTACGATCAGATGCCGGATCCGAAGTGGGTGATTTCGATGGGTGCCTGCGCATCGTCCGGAGGCGTTTTCAATACGTATACGCTGGTTCAGGGCGTCGATCAGTTCTTGCCGGTGGATATCTACGTGCCCGGCTGCCCGCCCCGGCCTGAAGACCTGTTGTTCGCGCTGATGAAAATCCAGGAGAAAATAGACCGCGAACATCCTGCAAGACCGACAGTGGCGCTTGAGTCCTGACCGCCCTGGCAAAGTACACCTCTCTAAGGGGAAGGTCGATATGAACATCACCGTAACCGAAGCCGCGAAGAAGGAGGTCGTCAACCTTATCAGGAACCAGGAATCGGCCATCGTTGGCGTTCGTGTCAAAGCAGAGGCGGTATCGCCTCTGCAGGCCAGCTACCGACTCGCCTTTATCGCCGACGGGCAGGAAGAAGAAGACGACGTCGTCACGCCGTTCGACGGGTTCAATATCTACGTCGACCAGGAAAGCGCCCCGTATGCCGAGGACATTATTCTGGACTATGTGGACAGCCTGATGGGCCGAGGTTTCAAGATAGAGAATCCCAACAAGGTTCCCTCGCATCTGAAAGGCACCACTGCAGAGAAGATCCAGAACATTATCGACGAGAAGATCAACCCCAGCGTTGCCTCGCACGGTGGTCATATTTCGTTGATCGACGTAAAGGACAATAGAGCGTACATCCAGTTCGGTGGAGGATGCCAGGGTTGCGGCATGGTGGATGTCACGCTCAAACAGGGTGTCGAAGTCCTCATCAAGGAGGCCGTGCCCGAAATTGAAGAGATCCTCGACGTGACCGAACACGCGGGTGGCACGAACCCGTACTACCAATCCTCAAAATAACAACAGCATACATAAAACGGCAGACTTCGTGGGGGTCGTCCCCGTGTCTGCCGTTTTTTTCAGGATGAACAAGGGATGCCTACCATCTCCCCATTGCGTCCATTCAAAGTCGTGCTCGTATCCACCTACGAATTGGGTCGTCAGCCATTCGGTTTGGCCTCGCCGGCCGGATGGTTGCGGAGGGCGGGCTTCGACGTTGTCCTGGCTGACGTTTCAATAGACGATTTTCCTGAAGAGGCCGTTCGGGACGCCGATCTGGTGGCATTCTACGTGCCAATGCACACGGCAACGCGACTTGCCGTACCGCTTGCCTTAAGAACCCGCGAACAGAATGCCAACGCCCACCTCTGTTTCTATGGGCTCTATGCATCCGTGAACGAATCCTTCCTGCGAAGCGTGGGCGCCCAGACCATTCTCGGCGGAGAATTCGAAAACGGACTGCTTCAACTCTGCAGGCGCCTGCGAGGGGCCTCGAGCGCCACCCCAGACCAGGAAGAGCCCGTCGTTTCCCTGGCCAGGCAGCGGTTTCTTCCGCCCGACCGGACAGGCCTGCCGGACCTCTCCCGATACGCGCAACTATCCACAGAGGACGGCCATCTCACAACCGTCGGCTATACGGAGGCCAGCCGAGGTTGCAAACATCTCTGCCGCCATTGTCCCGTGGTGCCCGTGTACAGGGGCAGATTCCGTATTGTGCAACCGGAGACCGTGCTGGACGACATTGCGAAACAGGTCGCCGCGGGGGCCGGCCACATCACGTTTGGTGATCCCGACTTCTTCAACGGTATCGGCCACGCCATACCAGTTTTGACAAGGCTCCACGAAAAATTTCCCGATGTCACCTACGATATCACCGTCAAAATCGAACATCTGCTAGGGTATAGCCGTTATCTGCCCCTCCTCAAAGATACCGGGTGCGCGATTGTCACGACCGCCGTGGAGTCCCTCGACGACCGGGTCCTCGCGCGGTTGGACAAGGGCCATACAGTCGACGACTTCATCGAAGTCGTGCATCTCTTCCGACGACACGAACTCGTCATGAATCCGACGTTCATCCCGTTCACGCCCTGGGTCACCATGGAGCACTATGCCGGCTTTCTGGACACCCTCGCGGGCCTTGACCTGATCGAGAACGTCTCTCCCGTACAGCTCACGATACGGCTGCTCATCCCCAAAGGCTCAAGACTCCTGGGCCTTGCCGAGATTCGGGACCTGGTGGAAACCTTCGCACCCGAAACCCTGTCATATCCGTGGGCACATCCGGATGTCCGGTTGGATCGGCTCCAACACGAACTCACCCGGTTGGTCACCCGGCTTCAGAATCAAGACACCAGCCGACGAGAAATTTTCCATAGAATCCAGTCGTACGTCCACCACCTGTTGGGCCGCCCGGCCCCAGAGTTCGATTCAGGAATTGACTCGAACCGCCAATCCCTTCCCCGCCTCACCGAGCCGTGGTATTGCTGAGCGGAACCAACCGAAGAGCAGTTCGCTCTTGTCTAATCGAAAGAACCTCGAAGAAAAAATGATCCGGACACACCGTCCAGGGTCCCCCCGGACTGATTGCCCCTTTCTCATCCCTCAATCACAACTCCGAGTTGTCGGTTTGCCTCGCGAAGCGCAGCTTCCACCGCCTCGGATGTCTTATTGCGGGCGAAAATGAACCCCAGATACCGGTCTCCCTCAGGCAGCGGTTGTACGGGCTGACCCGTAGGTAGGGTTATCGCGACGTCAATAATTCCAGGCACGCGACGTGCGCGTGCCATCCCCCGCACGCATTGCAGTATTCCCGGCTTCGACACCGGCAGCATCATTACGCCAGTCGCGGTGTTTTCCCTCCGAAAATTTCCGGGAGCGTAACCGGTTGCCTGGCGCAGAATCAGTTCCTCCAGCGACATGCCGGCGCCAAAGCGCAATACCCGCGAACACAGCCCGCCGATGGACCGCGCGGCGATTTCCACCACGTAGATGCCACGCGTGTTCAGCCGGAGCTCGGCATGTACGGGCCCCACGCTTAACCCCAGCGCGCGCGCGGCCTTCTGCGCAGTCTCACGGACTTGCGCCTGCAGGCATTCCGACAGCCGGGAGGGCGTTATGTACAGCGTCTCGGCAAAATAAGGGCCATGGAGCGGATCCGGTTTGTCGAAAAGGGCGAGCGTCTGCAACTCACCCTCAACCAGCAATCCCTCCAGCGCCACCTCCCGGCCAGGAATGTAGTCCTCCACCAGAATACAATCTCCACCTTCGGGCGCGCCACGTGCAGATTCCGAAATCAACCGCAGAATCCGGTCGAACGCGGTCACGAAATCCGCTTCTTCATTTGCCCGGATCACACCGCGGCTGGCGGACAGAAACACGGGCTTCAGTACGCACGGATAGTCGACCATCGCGGCGGCGGTTTCCGGTTCGTCCGAAATTGAAAAAAGCCTGAACCCCGGCGAGGGCAGGCCTTTTTCAGCAAGCATCTGACGCATCACGTGTTTGTACCGGGACGCCCGGGCCGACGTCACCGAATTGTGCGGAAGTCCGAGTGCCATGCAGGCCATCGCGGCGAGCACGACGGTCTCATCGTCCACTCCCACGACCGACTGGATGGGGTACGCCTTTGAAAAACCGACAATCTTCTCGACCGAGGCTGCGGGCTCCGTGAAATCCAGCGCCAGTGTACTTCCCGGTGTCTGACTCGCCAGCGCCTGGCGGCGGTCGGATCCCACGACCACGGATACGTCGAGCGTCGACGCCGCTGCCATAAAGTCGTGAGTGCGATAGGTCGTTGTCGGAATTAGAAGCAGAAGCCGGTTCATGGCCGCCCCGGCCTATGCGCTCACGTCGTCATCACCGGAACCTGGCTCGGCTTCCGCCTCGGCCCTCTTCCTGTCTCTCTTCTCCTTGAACGCTTTCACCTTCGCCAGAAGGTCCGGTGCCAGATCCAACAACCCTTTAATGGATCCTTCTTTCTCCTGTACGGGGAGAATCTGTGTTTTCCCGTCTCGAATCACAACAAATGCCAACGGTTCCACAGAAGCTCCTCCCCCGGTACCGCTCCCGCCACCATCCGTCTTGTCCGCGCCCCCGCCCGCGCCGAACCCGAAGGAAATCCTGGACACCGGCACGACAACCGTCCCACCTATCTCGATCGGTTCGCCCACAACGGTCTCCGTCTTTACCATTTGACGGAATTCCGTCATCACCGTCTTGATGAGATCTTCAACAGACATAACGCCTCCTCAAACCCCGCTCAACTCGTTGTGCCAGCCCGAAAGACGCCCTCCCGCAGGCGTTTCCGGTTGCGTCGCTCGGAAAACCATGCAAGCCCAACGCGCCACGCAATGTACACAGACGCGCACAATAGCCGGTGTGGATAAATCCAGATTTCCACCTTGGCTTCGCCATCCAGGCGCTGCCGCTTGAAATCGGGCGTCGCCTCAACGCGTCCTCCTGTCCCTATTAATGACGAGGCCGCCACGAAGTATCCGAAGATCTGCCCGGTCGTGGCCGGATCGGATGCGCCGAAAGCGACCTTGCATGAAATGCGGCGTAGACGGAACCCGTTATAAAATTGCGACGCAGACCGTCGCAGAGGCAACCACAGTCTCTTGAAATAGAGCCCGGCGCGCTCCAACCGTTCGACCGCTGTCCGGAACCCGTCCGGTAAATCCGTTTTCTTCTTGACACTTTTCCTGGCGCCCCGTTGTTCCTTCCGATCCTCGCCCCTCGTCAACGCCGTTGCCCACACTGTCCACCACCCCAAAAGAACGCCTACACGCCAACCGCCGTCAGCGTGGAAAAGCCGGATACCCGCCAGCCCGATCCACGGCCTTAAACGTATTTCCAGCGCCGGTTCCCGCCCTTCGCCGCAATGGCCATGCGCCGACAGACGGACCGGTGGCAGAACAATCAGCAAGACCGCAAACAGGAGGAAAAAGAGTATAGTCATGTGACCAACTCCTTATAACTGTTTCACTTACGGACAATATGCACAATGCCTTACGAAAGTCAAGCGATTTATCTGTTGATCGCGGGGTCTCATGAGATATATTAAAAGGCGCGATTCCGGCAGGCGCCCACGAGGCATACGACTTTCTGCCCACAACGGAATTGGCGTGTATTCAACAGGAGCACTCCTGTGCAAAAAACGCCGTCGGACACATTAAATAAAATCGAGTTCTGGGTCGCTGAGGGCGAACTTTCCGAAGCCGCCGAAAAGAACGCCGTACTCTGGCTGACCGACCCCGGCTATGCTGCTTCGGCGGAGGAAATCAGAAACCTGGTGCAGGCTCAAGACCTGCACGAACTCGAAGACGCCTTTCGCGTCCGGATCGAATTCGGCACCGGCGGTATTCGAGGCGCCATGGGACCGGGACCAAACCGCATCAACCTGCGAACCGTCGGCGAAGCCGCGCAGGGTATTGCGCAATACGTCCTCAAATCCGGCTCCGACGCTACGCGACGCGACGCCGTAATCGCGTACGACACCCGAAACAACTCGAAAGCCTTCGCCAACGAGGTTGCGGCTATTCTTGCAGGCAACGGCATCCACGCCAGTATCTTTGGAGACTGTCGGTCCTCCCCCGAACTTTCCTTTGCTGTCCGGCTGACCAATGCGGTAGCCGGCGTGGTGATCAGCGCCAGCCACAACCCGCCTGGCGACAACGGCATAAAGGTGTACTGGTCCGACGGCGGCCAGGTCGTACCGCCTCACGACGGAAACATCATAGCGGAAGTCAACTCGGTTCTCGAAATCAGGAAGATCGACTTCAACCGGGCGGTTGAAGAGGGGCTAATCGGAATACTGGATCGCACCGTCGACACGTGCTATCAACGCGAGCTGGCCAACCTCTCGCTCAGCCCCGAACGCGACGTCCGAGTCGTCTACACGCCGCTGCACGGCGTGGGTACCACGTCGATATTGCCGGTACTGGAAATCCTTGGCTACAGGGACCTGCACGTTGTCCCATCGCAGGCGCAACCGGACGGCAACTTCCCCACGGTTCCCGAAGGCATCGCCAACCCCGAAGATCCCCGCGCACTCGCTCTGGCCATTCAAAAAGCCGCCGAGATCGACGCCGATCTGGTCATCGCGAGCGACCCGGACGCCGACCGGCTCGGTTGCGCCGTTCCTGTTTCCCGAACCGGATGGAACGCCCCCCTTGAGGATCTTGCACTCAACGGCAATCAGATTGGCGTTGTTCTGTGCCATTACCTCTTACAGACAAAAAAAAACCGCCGGGAACTGCCTGGGGGTGGTATTGTGGCAAAAACAATCGTCACAACCGACCTGGTCTCCATCATCGCACGCGCCTTCGACGCCAGGGTCATAGAAGACCTGCTGGTCGGCTTCAAATACATCGGCAGGATCATCGCCGATCTTCCGTCGGACGCCGAATTCCTGTTCGGAACCGAAGAAAGCCATGGCTATCTGGCAGGGTCGTTCACCCGAGACAAGGACGCTGCCGTCGCCGCCGTCCTCCTATGCGAATGTGCCGCAGGACTCAAAGCCCGCGGTCGCACGCTGCGAGAATACCTGGACGCCATTTATGCTGAATATGGTTACTTCCGGGAGATCCAGGAGTCCGTTTCCAGAACCGGGGCGCAGGGCAGCCGCGATATCGTCCACATTATGGAATCCCTGCGGACTCATCCACCCCGACAGGTCGGCGGCTGCGACGTCGTGGAAATCATCGACAGGAGGGCGGGGAAGGCACTGAACGTCCGGACGGGCGCCACCCGAACGATCGATGCCGCGAAGGGCGACGTCATCGCCTTTACCTTCACCCCTGCCGGCCATACTCGCGTCACCGCCCGACCGTCGGGAACCGAACCCAAAATCAAATACTACGTCTCCGCCGCATCGGTGGACCATCCCCACCTGTGCGGATCCAACCTGGAGGAGACGAAAACCGAAATCGACCGGCTTGCAGCACGGATTCTGAAGGGTATGGTGGACGAGGCCGAAGCGCGGCTCCTCGACTGAACACTAAAAGATATCGCTCCACCAGTAGAACGGTCCTTCGCACTTCGGCAAAGATTCCATCCATCCCGACATCGATTCATCCAAACCGACCCCGTCCTGCCCGAATAACGCGCGCCAGAACGCTCCCTCGGCCGCCGGCGCTGCCCCGGGCGGCGGGTCTCCTTTCAGCTTTTCCTTGATTGTGCGCCAGTTGATCCCCTTCAACATCATTTCATCGTGGCTGTTCCATGTTGCAATGGAACCGCAGACCTTTTCGAGCGCGCGCACCAACCCGTGGCCCACAGGAAGACTGCCCTCCACCCGCGTCAATCCGTTCCGGCTGGCGCACCGGCAGATCAATCGTGCCAGGTCGTCGAATACTTCTTCATGCGACGGCGCAACGCAACCTTCTTTCACCCAGATCCGATCCCCGGTTGCGTCGAAGGTCACATAACCGCACAGATCCGCATCCTGCTCAACGCCCCACTTAGGGAAAACACCCCGTATTCGCGACGGGCCGGCCGACCAGTAATCCCCTGGTCTCATTTCAGGACCGGTCAAGCGACTTGAACATTGCTCGTAAATCGCCATCACGGCATCCAGGTCGCGTACAACATCCAGAGCCCTGACATGAGTTGGGAGGCGGTCAGTGGGCTCAGATTCCAGGTCGATGGCAAACGTCGGCAGCGGTATCGGCGTCCAACCCAACGCTTCGTAGAACGGTGTCCCGATAATCGTGAAGAGGAGTCCGACGTCGTATCCGGCGTTCAGCATATACGCTTCAGTATTCCGCATCAGCGCACCCGAAAATCCCCTGCCCCGGTATTCCGGGTGGGTCAGCACGCTGCCGATACCGCCGGCACGAATCACAGCCCCGCGCACGCGAATTGCCCGATCCCATACCCGCAAATGCGCCACGATTCGCCCGTCTTCCAGGAGAACCCGAGACTGATCCAGCCGGTAGCTCGGATCGTCCCGCACGTACGTCCGGTAACGTTCGAGCGCCCCCACGCCCTCGTCCGGCCGGAATACCAGCCGCTGGAGCGCCAGCGTCTCCTCAATTTCGTCTTCGCGGACGGCTCGGGTCTCGATCATTTTCCTAAAAATCGGGTCGTGTTCGGACGCGATGCGACGCCGGGGACGGATCGCATCCGAATTCCCTCAAACGGGAGCGAGCCAGCCGCCATCGACCGGCAACGCCACCCCAGTGATCCACTCCGCGTCGGAGGACGCCAGGAAGACACAGGCCCGGCCGATATCCCTTGGCAATCCGAATCGGGGAAGCGGCGTCCTTTCCAGCGCATCGCGGATCTGTTCCTCGGTTAAATAGTCCTGTATGGCGGTTTCGATATATCCCGGGCAGACGGCATTCACCGTAACCCCTTCCGGAGCCACTTCCATCGCCAGATCGCGAGTGAGGTTGACCACGCCGGCTTTGGCGGGCGCATAGGCTGGGCCGCCGCCGCCGCCGAAAGAATGCACCGACGCGATATTGATTATTCTCCCGGCCTGAGATCGTTTCAGATGAGGGATCGCGGCTCTGGACGCGACGAACACGCCTCGTATATTGACGCCCATCACCGTGTCCCACGCCTCCAGCGTCAGCGTCTGGCTATCCCCCGGAATATGTATCCCCGCGTTATTCACCAGAATATCCAGTCCGCCGAACGCGTCCACCGTCCGATTCACCAGCGCCTCAACTGCGGCGGCGTCGCCCACGTCGGTTTCGATAAACAGCCCTTCACCACCCAGCCCACGCACCTCCTCCAGGGTGGGCGTCAGGACCTCCTGCTCGTGATATTTACCCTGCTTCGGCGCCTCCCGGACATCGGCCACCACCACCGTCGCCCCCTCTCCCGCGAATTCCAGGACGACGCCCCGGCCGATTCCCGAACTTCCGCCCGTCACGATGGCCACCCGGTCTTTCAACACCATGAAGGACCTCCATTTCTAACGATACAACCTTAAGGCGCGAAGGGATACACACAATCGGACTCCGGTGCAACCTTCCTTGCCAATAATCCACAATCGCATTTCGACGTTCTTGGGGTCGTTCAACTCGACACCCAGATGGGGCTGGCCCAGGCCCACTGGTTGTTCTCCTGCGCCACGCGGACGTAATAGAAATCGGTCTCGCGCTCCGGCTCGTCGTCTACAAACACCAGCGCGGCCTGCAGTTGGGCCTCGGGTACTGCCCGGTGCACGAGCATCGCCTCCGACCGCCATCCCCGGATGAACTCGCTCCGGGAACCGGTGAAGAGATCCGACAGCAGATAGCGATAGGTTTTGCCGTTGAGACTGAATTCCAGTGAGGCGGAGTGAGGCGCAGCCAGTTCCAGGATCAACGCGTTGGTCCCCCGCAAGTACGGATGCGCATTGCCGCGGGTATGGGAAAACCAGGCCACGTGCCGTTCATCCTGCGCCACAATGCCGTGAATCGGCTCCTCACCGGTTGCCGTAACCGCACCGTCCGCCGAGGGCGCAAGCACGGGGTCGCCGGTGAAACATGGCTCCACGGAAACCAGCCGTCCATGGGAAAGCCGAACCCTCGCATCCCACCGCACCCACTCCTCTTTATCGCCCCAGCCCCATTCCACGCGGACCTTCGCCCGGACCGGGTCGGGCAGCGCCCCCGCGGGCGCGGGCCCGAAAACCCGTTTCAGCGGCCGGTTGTTCTTCACCACCTCGATCCGATCCAGTGCGTCGGCTCCACTAACGGCTACCCTGATTTCACGGGCGCCCGAAACGGTCGTCTCCTCCCCCATCACCGCATCGTTAATGGAAAATCGCAACGCGATGCGATCCCCCGTTACCGCATAACAGCGCCTGGCGCGGATCGCGTCCCATATCGCCCGGCGCGTGAGTTCCGGCGCGTAGACGCCGGTTCTTCCCTCTCCGTAATGACCGGGATATCCCCCGTGATGGTCCGTGCCTCCCAGAAATCCGAACCGGTGACCGAGTTCCAGCCCGTATGCCAGCGTCCCCCGATATTGCCTGGGGCCCATTGTATGGTACATCGGGTATGGCCCGCCGTCCCGCTCCGACCCCCCATGGCCGGACAGAATCTCGACGGCCGGTGACCGCCGAGCGTCAAAATGGGACCAGTTTATCCCCCGGTATCCCTTGCCATAACCGATATGATGGGGATGAATCATAACTTCCTGCCCCTTAAGCGCTTCGTCCAGTTCCTCCAGGCTATCGCGCTCGACAATTCCGCCGCAATCCTCCAGATAGTACACGTTGTGGTCACCGTAAGCGCACGAGTGCCACTCATAACCCAGAAACGTGACGAACCGCCCCGGCTGATTATACCGATTCACCGTTTCCTGCACGTGCTTCCAGTTTCGCTTCAGCGTGGCGAATCCCTCTCTATGGTAGTCGATGATGAATCCGTGACGATCCCGATCGACCGGCATGTCGTGCCACGTTGCATGCCCCACCACCGAACAGAAATCCAGATGCTCGCGCCCCAGTCTGAAGGCCCGGTCCAGACTGCCGTAACCATAGCTGATCGCACAATGCGTATGCAGGTCTCCCCAGAACAACGAATCGTCCATCGGTTACTCACCCGCGCTTTCGTGGCTGCTCCCGCCTCGATAGGATCGGCGGAAAAATGGCACGCGTCACATTCGTCGATACCGTGGCGTTACGCTGCCCGCAACACCACGGCAATCGATTCACAGAGATAGTCCACGTTCGCAGCCGTGATGCCCGCCACGTTAATCCGCCCCGAACCCACCATGTAGATTGAATATTCCTCTCGAAGGGCATCCACCTGTTCGCTATTCAAGCCCGAGAACGAGAACATTCCCCGCTGCCGGGCGATGAAGGAGAAATCGCGACGAACACCCTTCCGTTCCAGGGTATCCACAAATAAAGCCCGCATGCGGTTGATCCGGTTCCGCATCTCCTTCACCTCGCCCTCCCATTGGCTGCGAAGACCGGAATCGTTCAGCACCTCCGTGACGATGGCCGCGCCATGGGCCGGCGGATTCGAATAGTTGGCCCGGATGCAGATCATCACCTGGCTCATCAACGCCCTTGCCGCCTCAGGAGACGACGCCACGAGGGTCAACGCGCCGACCCGCTCGTTATAGAGTCCGAAGTTCTTTGAAAACGAACTGGACACCATCAACTCGGCGCCCGACCGGCACAGCGCCCTCAATCCCTGCCTATCCTGCTCGAGCCCATGCCCCAGCCCCTGGTAGGCGAGGTCGACAAGCGGGATCCAACCGCGAGCGCCGGCCACATCCGCGATCTGCGTCCACTGTTCGGGCGCGGGATCGATACCCGTCGGGTTGTGACAACAGCCGTGCAACAGTACGACATCTCCCTCCGGAACCGCGCTCAGGGCATTGAGCATGGCGGGGAAATCCAGATCGTTTGTATCCTTTTCGAAATAAGGATACGTCTCGATGGCGACCCCTGCGTGTCTGTAAACATTGGGATGATTCGCCCAGGTCGGATCGCTCAGCCAGATCCTGGCGTCCGGAAACAGCTTGTGAATGAAATCGCCGGCAACCCGCAATCCCCCTGTCCCGCCCGGCGCATGTACGGTTGCCGCCCGTTTTCCTGTAACGATTTCATGACCTGGGCCGAACAACAGGGCCTGTACTGCGGCGGCATATTCCGGGCCGCCCGAAATCGGCAGATAGTTCTTTGTGGTCTGCCGTTCGAGAATCCGTGCTTCCCCATTTTGCACCGCACGGAAAACGGGCGTGTTGCCGTCATCGTCTTTATAGACACCAACGCCGAGATTGATCCGGTTGGGATTGGTATCTGCACTATATACCGCGGTCAATCCCAGAATCGGATCTGCGGGCGCCATCTCCAACGCTTCGAACATTACGTTTCCTCTCTCTGTTTTCACTGCTCATGTGACGATGAACCACCTTCTCGCTTGACCTGAGGAAGAATGATGACCCCAGCCCCGCACCGCGGCGAGGGTGGTAAATATGGCAACGGCCGGTGTGATTTACGTCTCATTCTCAAATTGCCGCCATCGCCATTCCCGGTGAACCGGGATCCGCCCCGCCGTCGAGGGCTCCCGTTGACGGATCGAGAATGATACCATGCACCGACGCAATACCACCGTAGCCGTCCAGCATGGAATGAATTCCGTGGCCCATCGCTCGCACGCCTTCACATACGGAAGGAGCAATTCTGGAGTGGGCGACAATCACGTCACTCTGGCAATCAAACCGGGGGGCCGCGATGGCCTCGGTCGCCGTCATTCTCTGGTCGATCACGTTCAGAATTGCGTGGAGAATCCCGGTCACAATCCGTGTACCCCCGGGCGCGCCCACACTGAAGAAGGGGTCGTCACCCATTTTCACCAGTGTCGGCGCCATTCCCGTTGTTCTTGATTTGCCCGGTTCGATGGAACTCACCTGCCCGGGCACGGGGTTGAAACAATTCATACAGTTATTGTACATGAACCCCAATCCCGGGGTAATCACATCTGAACCCGAACCCAGCGAGTGCGTCAGGCCCACAACGTTGCGCCATTTGTCCACAACGGAGATATGCGTGGTACACGGAGGCTCCGGCGGATGCCATCGAGGGATAGTGATTTTCTCCCGGGCGTCGATGCGCCGCCGCCACGCCGCCGCGCGTTTCTCGCACAGCAAGTCGTCAACCGGCACGTCCACGAATGCGGGGTCCCCAATCAGATTCGCCCGGTCCGTCCAGGCGGCCTTCATCGCCATCGATACAGTGTACACATACTCCGGCGACAGGTATTCCATATCCGCCAGGTTGTAACCCTCAAGGATCTTGAGCATCTGCAGAATGGTCAGCCCCCCTCCGGGAGGCTGATTGGAGGCGACGGTATATTCCCGATACCGTGAATGCAGTGGCCGGGTAACCGTAACCTTGTAACGTTCAAGATCTTCCAGCGTCACGAATCCGCCGCCCTTTTCCATATCCTCGGCGATTGCCGTGGCCACATCCCCGCGATAGAAAACTTCGGCGCCGCCTTCGGCCAGAATTGAGAATGTCCTGGCCATTTCCGGGTTGGCGATCAACTCACCCCCGCCCTCGTAGGGCGACGTCGCCACTGTTTGCCACGGAGTCGACTCGGGAGTCGGTATCCGTTTCCACGACGCCGCCCCCGCGCGGGTCACCTCGAATCCGTCCGTTGCAACCGCGATGCCCGGTTGGAGAGCCTCCCGCCACGGCAAGGTCCCGAAATCCGTCTGGGCTCTGTAAAGGCCGGCCACCGTACCGGGTGTCGTAACCGCGCCATAGCCGAGTTCGTTGACCTGCCCCCTGAGCGTGTATCCATACCCCGAGGCGTTCTCGCTGATGATGTCATGCTCCCACATATCGGATCGGACCCGTGCGCCGGCTTTCCCGTGGAAATCCAGAATCGTATCCGTTTCCCGGGTATGAATGTACATCATTCCGAAGCCGCCGACTCCACAGCTGCGCGGCGTCGTCACCATCTGAACAAATGCCGCCGCCACGGCCGCGTCAACGGCATTCCCTCCATCGGCCAGCACCTTAACGCCGGCGTCTACCGCCAACGGCTGGGGCGCGGTAACCATGCCTTTCACGAGATTTCCTTTCGATTGCAGGGGCGAAAATGCACATCGGTGAAGAAGTCCGTTCACGCGGGTCTATCGGTCGGTTTGTGCGACCCGTGGATCGAGCGCTTCCAATTCCGGTCCAGCGACGGCTGACCGGAAGCACAGGAAGCGCTGGCAAAGCCTACGGCGGAATATTATATTCCCACTCCGTTGCAAAAGCAAGAGCAAACCCAAACCAATGACGGAGGCAACCGCCATGGAAATCTCACTCGCGGGCTGGAGCATTCAACGGCGGTTCAGGAATTCCGATAACCCCCTGCGTCTCCTCGACTTTCCAGCTCTTACCGTTGATGAATTCGACATTCGTCTCTTGGAACTCAACAGCCCCTTCTTTGTCTACGCCGATCCGGACAGCCCCGCGACCAGTCGTCTGGCCGATGGATATCTCTTCGAACTGCGTCAACGTGCGGAGGATGCCGGCGTACGGTTGCTTAACATTGCGGTGGACGGCCACGGCGACCTTTCATCTCCGGACGAAAGGGAACGGAAACAAGCCGTAGAGAACCACAGAAAATGGATCGATGCATGCCTGGCGCTGGGTTGCAACGCGTTTCGCGCCAACAGCGGCCCCGGCCGGGGCGAACCCGCCAACGAAACACATATTAAACAGTGTATCAACAGTTTTGGCGAACTCTCGGAACTTTGCGCCCCGGCGGGCATCCGACTGCTGATGGAGAATCACGGGGGCGTGTCGCGATCCGCGGCAAACATCCTGCGGATCATGGACGCGGTCGGAAGCGACCACTGCCGGGTCCTAGCCGATTTCCTCAACTGGCCGGCCGAAGACGACAAGCTGGAAAACCTCAGCAAGGTCGCCCCGTACGCATGGGCGACCCACGCGAAATTCCTCAGCTTCTCGGCGGACGGCGAATCAAAGGAAATCGACTGCGCCGCCGCCATCGGCATCCTCAGGGAGGCGGGCTACAACAACCCCTACGGGATCGAATACGAGGGCAGAACAGACGATCACGAGGGTGTACTCAAGAGCAAGGCACTTCTGGAGAAACATGCCTGGTAGATCGTTCACCGAGTCGATTGCAAGAACGAAATGGCCTGGCCATCGGCCGACCTGTCTCAGCGAGTTCCTCAGCGAAGCTCACGGAATCAACCGGACGACGTGAATTGAAACGCATACAGCTTGCAGTCGCGCATGACAAAGCGTATCCTGATCGGCCTCCCCGACAACTCGCCGACCTCCGTCCTCTCGCCCCACCGCACGGGCATCCGTACGGAGTTGCCGCACAAAAATGAGGCGTCCGATTCGGTATAATTCGTTAACGGCCGGCCCTGATGATCCTGCAACTCCACCTTCACCGAGCCTCCCCCGCCGGTATCCAGGTTCAATTGCAGTTGCGCCCCCTCAAATCGAATTGCCGGTGTGGCAAGTTCGCCGCCTCCGTAGTCGGCGTCCGCGGATACGAATCCATCCAACCGCATCACGGCACGGCCGATACCGCTGAGATGCCTTCCAGCCGACGGATCCACAACGCCGTCGTGATCCCTGTTTGTACCGCTGTAGTAAATCCACAACTCGTCCCCCATCGGTACGGGACTCGGCGTCGCCCATACCATGCGGGAAGAGAAACTCCCCTCCTTGCCGGGCGTCAGGAAGGCCTTGCGCCCGCCGCATCGCTGAAAGTTGATGCCGTCCCGGCTTACGGACAGCCGGGCGTCGAAGCGGCTGGGACCATAGATATTCTGGGTCTCTTCACGCGCGACGCCCATATCATCGCGCATGACTGTGACAATCGGCTCGCGGTCGTACCAATACCAGTTTGCGTTGGCCAGCATGACATACACACCCTCAGGGTCCGGATATTTGAAGACCGAAGCACCGTAGTAGTCGACCGGTACCCGACCGTAAGGGCGTTCCGGTCCCTCAGGTCGAAGGGGAACGGGCGTCTCATAGGTGTCCATATCCACGTCGTCGGGGCGCATTACAATTCGCTGATTGCCCCATTCAAGCAGGTCGTCGGACTCCAGCCTGCGCACCGTCCGGTAGTTTATATTTCCTCCGGCGGTCCCGTGCCGCTTTGCAAACCAGTGTCGGGTATACATTACGTAGCGCCCGACCGGCGGATCCCAGAAGACGATGGTTTGCGTATCCCACCCGCCGCGACTGAGCTCGATGTCGCGCACCAGCTTCCAGTGAATCCCGTCGGGCGACCCGTGCATGTGCAGATGCCCCCATACCTCGGGCGGCGAATAGACTTTCGCCTGGGTCTTGTAACGAACCTCGGGCGGTGCGTGAGGATCGATCCACACGGAACTTCCCCCTATATCGCCATGGATGATAACGTTATTATGCGTTGTTCCGTTGGACTCAAACAGGTCCAGGACCGGCTTGGTGAAATGGATGCCATCGGCGGACTCGGCGTAGGCCACGTGGGCCTCGTCTTTACCGGAACGGTAGTCGCCGATGCGAACGTGATACCAGGCGCGTATCCTTCCGTCTGCGTCCTTTAGAATGCTGCTATAAATTCCGTAACTCGCTCCAGGCCGCCGTTCCCAGGTTTGATCCGGCATCAGTACCGGTTCGTCCGCCTGGTACGGCGGGTTCATTACAAAGGCGACACCCTCACTGGACGCAACGAACTTCGAATCCACGAACAACTGCTTTCCGGATCCCACTTCGATAACTTCATTCTGCATCATTCAGGCATCCCCTCTTTTGTGCCGAGACCGCGGTTGTGTGGTTAAGAGCCGTCACGACCCGGTGCGCGATTGTGTGCCTCACTCCATTCACGGACGTTTCGCCATAAATTCCCGGCATCGACTTTGAATCCGTGTTCAGTCAGACGAATATAGGTACAACCCTCGTAGAAATTGTAGATTTCGAATCCGTCCCGCGCGATACGATGGATATTCCGCAGTTCCATGTCCACGAATTCCTCCTCGCTCATGCCCTCGTATCTCGGATCGGGGGTGTAGGCCATTCGCAGGTCAAGATCCCTGCAGTGGTTCAGCGCCTTTCGATAGAAACGGTCAATTTCCCCCCGCTGCCCGGGTGAAAGACCCCTCGCCTGGAATCGCTTGAAATTCACAACGTCCACCCAGCCTTCCGCCAACCATTTCCGCCAGTTCCAGTACTTCTGATAGAGGCTCTGCTGCCGGGGCTGCCGATCCATGCCGGGATATCCAGTCAGGTGTATCCATCGTTCTTTGCCGCGTGACCGAATCAGATCAGATGCGTCCTTCAGAAACAGATCGAAATATTCTCCCCGCAATTCCCGCCAGTCGCTCCGGTCGAATGATTCCCGCGTTATATCCACGCCGTATCGATCCCGAAACGCTTCGACAATGGGTTGTCCGAATCCGTAATTTTCGAAATCCATATTCTGTGTATGACATTCCACCCGAATGTCCACTCCGTCGCAGCCCGCGTCCAGTTCATACTGAACGATGTCGAGCAACCAGCGTCTGACGTCAGGATACCCGAGTTCGACCGCTGAGGACAGAAACCGGTTTCTGCCGCGGGCAATTCCGACAAAGGGAACCTTATCCACGTTCAGCCGGTACCTTCCCGCCGAATACTCCCATTCGGCACCCCCGGGATGGTCTTCGAAAGGCACATGCCAGTTGGCGTCAAACCCGATGCCGGTTTCTTCGAACGAGCCAAGAGATTTCGAATAATCCGACCGGGGGCAGAATCCCCACGTCAAAACGACGGGTTCTCCGTCCACGTCCTCCACTTCCACGAGTGCCGCAAGTGTGTTGGTAAGCCCGAGTGTATCTGCGAAGCGGACACAAAAAAACGGTTGCGATATCTCGAGGCCGGAGATTTCGATGCAGGCAAAATCCCCTTCCTGCCCGAAACGTCTTTCCGGCGCCGGCGTATATACTGGTGGCTTTCGCCTTCGCACGGAAACGTCGAGTTCCCTGCCGCCCTTGTAGGGCACGTAACGCGCATTCGTCTCACTCACAAATAACTCAATGCCCGGAACCCTTCCCAGGCGATCGGTTTCGTGCCAGAGACGGATGGTCCCGACGGGTTTCCGGATACCCGCCGCTTCCATTTGAGACGGGTGGATCTCCACCCTCCGATCCGGGTGCTGACGGAGCCATCGGAATGCCATCTGGCCCGATCCCCCGATCTGGGGAATGCCCGGCATCACATCGGGTGCTGTTCCCAGGGGATAGAACCGACCGGGGCCGAAACTGGCCATATCGTTGATCTTATGCACGGCGTAAACTTTCATTCCGACACGATGCGCCTCCTCGCACAGAAACGCCAGGGGATTGGGAACGGCCTCCACGAACTCGCGGGCTCTGCCCCTGAGATCGGTAGACGAACCCCGATCCCATTTGCCCATCTCCTTGTCCCCCATCTCAATCCAATGAATACCCGCCATCCCCAGATCGGCCACAAGGCGTATGTATTCCCGGAATCGTTCGGCGGTCCATGGAATCGCGCTGGCGGTGAAGTCGTCCCTGAAATCCAGAGTCAGATGAAATTCCATTGTGCAACCTTTCACGGTTTGGGTTTTATCCGGAATGCCATCGAGGGATCGCACGAGGGTCCAGGCATGTGCGGTCTACCCTGTTTCATTCAGGGCCATGCGAAGTCTGAACGGCAGAGTGCGGGTCCCGGCAGCCTGCAACTGCGCGGCAGCACTTCCTTTTCGTTCGTCTATCGGTAAACAGTCGATCCGGCCCGGGTCCCGCACGTTCTCCATACACCTCGGCAAAAGCCAAAGACGCCAGCCGCCACACGTGGGGCATGAAGACCTCCCTCCTTGACATTGGCATTGCGAGGCCCTATCTTGTAGCGCCAAGCCAAATCCATTTTCGCACACAGGATCGAGTACATACCCGATGCCGCTGACTATCAACAAAACCATCCGGCCAAATGCGATCTGGCAGGAGATGTATCTGCGGATACAAAGCGATCATCGCCTCGTCATTTCGGCCGAGGGCATATGGTCGCCCGAGATGCGTCCGGCCACCATCGTCTGGTGCAGCGCGAATGGAATCGAAGGCAACCTGGCCGGAGACGAGTATCTTCTGCCCGGCACCAACGTAGGCGCCCTGATCTGCAGGGTCGGTTCGGATAATCCGGCCCTTGCTGCAGGGGTCTATTTCGACTTTTTCTCACCCTACGAAGGACCGCTATATATGGCAATGAACGAAAACCCCGAATATCAGAACCAGGCCGGCTCAATTCAGGCCCAGATCATTCTGTTTGAACCGTGATCCCGGTCAACGTCGTCCGCTTTCTCATCAGGGAGTACGGCCTCTCCCTGCTCTTCGTATCCCTCACGCTTGGCATATGGGAAGTTCTGGTGTTTGCGTGGGACATCGCAGACTATATCCTGCCGGCGCCGTCGCGAATCCTCGGTAAACTGATCTCGGCGCGCTACACGCTTTTGTTCCATGCCTGGGTGACCCTGCAGGAAGCGCTCTGGGGTTTTCTTCTCGGCGCCAGCACGGGCGTCGCCGGCGCTATTGTCATGGCTCGTTCTCCCATAATCGAGAGAATGCTCTATCCCATCGTCATCTCTTCCCAAACCTTTCCAAAAGAAGCACTGGCCCCGCTATTTATCGTCTGGTTCGGCCTCGGGCTGTTCCCGAAGGTGATTATCGCCGCGCTCATTTCTTTTTTTCCTGTCATTGTCAACACGACACGCGGCCTGCTTGCCGTGGACCCGCTCATTCTGGATCTGATGCGGGCGCTTTCCGCGGGGCGGAGCCAGATTCTAATCAAAGTCCGCCTGCCGAACGCCATTCCTTATCTTTTTGCCGCCCTTAAAATCTGCGTCACCCTGAGTGTTATCGGTGCGGTTGTGGGAGAATTCGTGGGTGCCAGCGCCGGCCTGGGGCACCTCACGCGGTTGGCCAACTCCGAGCTGGCTACGGATCTGATGTTCGCCGCGCTGATTATGCTGGGCGCGATGGGCACGCTCCTTTTTTTGATTGTGGAAGGCCTGGAAAAACTCCTGCTCAGACGCTGGGGCGATTTCCATGAACCACTCAGGCGATAGAACAACCCACGGGAGGATTCCAATGAACCGTCTGGTCTGGCTGCTTTTCGCCTTTCTGACCGCCTGCGGCAAACCACCGGAGACATTTCAGCAGATTCAGTTGCTTCTGGACTGGAAAGCACAGATGGAGCACGCCGGCTTTTTTGTGGCGAAAGCGAAGGGATATTACCATGCCGAGGGGATCTCGGTTGAGATTCTCGAAGGTACAGGGGCGCCTACGACCGCTCGCCTGGTGGGCAGCGGCAAGTATCAGCTCGGGATTTCCAGCGGCTCAGCCACGCTGATCGCGCGCGCAAGAGACATCCCCGTGGTCTCCCTCGCCGTGATCAACCAGCATTCGCCGGTTGTAGTGTACGCGTTGGAAGAGAACAACATCCGAATACCGGAAGATCTTATCGGCAAACGGGTTGGCGTCAATGTCGGGGGCACCAAACATCGGGAATTCCAAGCTTTTCTCAAAAAGGTGGGCATCGATGAAGACCGCGTCCGGCTGATGGGAATGACGGAATCCAGTCCCGCCCCTCTGCTTGCCGGAAAAGTCGATGCCATGCTGGGTTATACCGAAGACCAGCCAGTAACCGTAGAACTCCGGGGTCGGGAGGTAACCCGTATTTCGTTTGCCCAATACGGCATCGACCTGTACAGCACCAACATCATTGCCAATGTCGACTATCTGAAAAAGAACCCGGACGTCGTGCGCAAATTCGTCCACGCCAGTATGAAGGGCTGGCGCTACGCCGTCGATAACCCGGAAGATGCCGTTGCCGCATATACGGCCTACCGCCCGGAAAGCAATGCCGAATTCAATCGGGCCAATTTCGAACAGCTCATCCCCATATTGATGAGCCCGGACGTTGAACGCCTCGGGCTGGGTGCGCAAACCACCGAACGGTGGTCGCACACACAGGAAATTCTGTTCGATCTGGGTCTGATCGCCAGAAAGATCGAAGTTTCCCGGCTGTTCGTTGCCGACCTGCTGCCGCCGGTTCCCTGATCGTGGCACTTCGGTCTTCCTGGCGGAACCGCGTAATCTCCCAACACAGGTAGTCTGTGTCGACGTCCTATCCCGGCGGCCAGGCGAATCGCGTGTCCCGTCCCAGAAATATGTCACCATTCGGCAATCTATTTCCGGGACAGAACACTAGCCCGCCAGCAGGGCCCTGAGGTGCGCCACCATCTCTACGAAACGCGGCTGGACCAGCAATTCCACGTTTCTCGGTCTCGGAAAATCCACGTCGACGTCGCCCACCAGGCGGCCCGGACGAGCCGACATCACCACGACCCGGTCCGAAAGCAGAATGGCCTCCGGGATGCTGTGGGTTATAAAAAGCACCGAGGGCTTTGTAACCCGCCATATTCGAAGCAACTCCAGCTGCATTCTCTCCCTTGTAATTTCGTCAAGAGCGCCGAACGGTTCGTCCATCAGCAATACGGCGGGGCGGTACGTCAGCGCCCGGGCAATGGCCACCCGTGACTGCATGCCACCCGAAAGCTGCCTCGGATAGGACTGCTCGAAGCCCTGCAGCCCCACGGCCCGAATCATCTCCCGGGTCTGCGCTACGACCTGCATATCGTTGAAGATCTCTCCAGGCAGACGCACATTTTCCTCCACCGTGCGCCAGCCCATCAGGGCGGGACTCTGAAAGACCACACCAATCTCCCGCGCTCGTCTTGCCTCCACCGGCAGCTTTCCGTTCACCCGAACCAAACCCGACGTCGGCACCTCCAGGTCGCCGACGATGCGCATCAGGCTGGTCTTTCCGCAACCGGAGGGCCCGACAACACTCACGAAAGCGCCCCGCGGAACCTGCAAATTCACGTTCTTCAACGCCACCACCCGCCCGGCATCGCTCTCAAACACCTTGTTCACGCCACAGACGTCAATGGCCACGTCATGTTGGTTAGTATCCGTGAATATAGTGACCGCCTTCGGGAAACCAGATCAAGTCCACGAGAAAAGAACACCCAACCGCAAATACATAACCCACAATCAATCCGTAGCACCACGGTTTTACCCGTCGGTACAGGGAGATGCCGCCAAACCGGAGAACCATCAATTTGGCCAGCCACACCAGGAAGATATCCAGAACATAAAGCTGAACGTAGCCGCTCGACATCAGCATGACACCCAGGGGATGTAGCGGCCACCAGGATAATCGGCTCTGCATCAGCTGTATGGCACCCGCGGTGAGGCCCCCGAGGATCCACACGCCGATCTTGCCAGGATCGGTTACTTCGGGGTCGGTGTCGGCAACGGCCTTTGCGATGCCCTCGTACATCCCCCGCGGCGCGCCCACAAGAGACCACGTACGGAACGTGCTGCCTCCCTCCTCGTAACAGATTGAAACCGTGTAAATGATCGCCGCCAGCATGCCGGCCACGAGGCTGCCGGCCACCACCCATCCCGTACGACCCGACCGCCCGAGCAGACGTTCAACGTGAGGTAGCGCCGCCGGCAACCGCCAGCCTGCCAGGAGTCTCCAGTTCACCAGGCGAAGCCCCACCAGGGTGGATTCATTCATCCGGTTTGCGCCAACGGTCATATTCAGGATCGACGTACCGAAACTGGGAAACAGATACGCAAACCCACTTGCGGCCAGGAATTTCATCACCACCAGGATACTCGCCCAGAAGAGCAGTAACCAGGACAGGCCGATCGTCACGCTGTAGCCCGCCCTGTTCAACCAGAAAACCATATAGATGCCGCCGGCCAGAATCGAAATCAGAGCCAATCGGGGGCGGAGAATCACGGTTTCCGCCTCTTCGTCATCGCGCGGGCGTACCACCTGCAGAAAGACTCGTTTCAGGTGGCCCCGGGCGGCCCACAGGGTCCATAATACCAATCCCATGCTGACGCCGTGTGTGAACAAACCCAGAATTGCAGACGGTTTGGCCTCCTGCCCCACCAGGCCCACCGAAAATCCAACCCTGGACATTGCGTACAGGCCCAGTTGTCCGGAGAGCCACAACGCCCATATGCTGAACAGGATATTCAGATCGCACAAGAACGTAAAGCCCATTACCGTGGGCAACATACGGTAGGAAAACGGCTGCAAATAACGTGACAGTTCCGCACCTCTGGGCCCGCTCGGTCCATAATAGGCGTCGAAAATCGCCAGGCGGGGAAACCCGGGCGACCAATACTCGATCAGATTCCATAGCAAGGGAACCGCCGATATCGCGAAACCCGTCCAGAACAGCCATTGGCGTGCAAACGGCGGCCATCCTCGCTTCCGGTCGAAACCTTCCGTCAAGTCGATCGGCACCTGCGCCAGTGGATAGGTGAGGCGTTCGTGCCGAACCCACTGCTTCTGGAACACCGCCGTCACCCCCACCCCGATCGCCGTCATCGCCACACCGGCGGACATCGCCCAGAAAACCGGTCCCAGCCATGCGCCCCAGGGCACACCCGCGCCCTTCTCGATCCCAAGGAAGAACCCCTCGGTCACGCCCGGAAAATCTGAAGGAAACATCCACCACGGCAAGTAGTCGAAAATCAACTCCCGCCACCGGTTCTCGGGCGAGGCGTAGTACCTGGGCGCCGCCATTGCGCCCACCCACTGCGTAATCCAGTTATACCCGGCAAATGATCCACCCACCCAGAGCATGCTCAACGCCAGCCGCAGCTCTGCCGAAGTCAGGGACAGCCGGGGAACAAACCGTTTTAGCAGGGCGTTTACCAGAAGCCAAGTGACGAATGGCAACAACACCGCCAGGGGAAGGTTTGCCATGGCCATGTGTGCGGAGCGGGATCTGAATTCCAAAAACGTAGCCGCGACGCACGCAAATACCAGCATGGCAACCGAAAGCGCGACAACAGTTCCACGAAGAGCTTCGGCGGCCGACACCCGAGAATCTCCCGGGAACTGGACAGGATTTTGAAAGTCGGGCTGGCTCATCAGATCCGAAACCTTCTAGGCATATCCAACCATACGGGAACAGACCCGTCAACGCGTGCGTTTTACGCAATCGATCGGGCGCGTTCGAAGGCTGAAGAGGCAGGCATTTTGAATCGCGGATTGCCCTGCAGAGTTGTATCACCTTCGAGACGTCGTCAGAAATAACCGCACAAAAAATAGAGGCCGCCCATGCGGGATTCAGCCTCGGTTATACATTATCCGCCAAACTTGGGATACTTAAGGATTGTACACCAACGCATTCTCGAGATATGAAAACTCCTCGTCCACACCTCCGGCCACCAGTACCCGGCCATCGTTCAACAGGGTGGCGGTAGCGCCGCTTCGAACCCGGCCCTCGTCTCCGCCCACAAACTGAAACGCCCGCGTAACGGGATCGTAGAGCTCGGCATCGGCGGCTGCGCCGCCCATTATGAGCACCCTTCCGTCGCGCAGCCGGGTGGCCACGTGTCCAAACCTTGGAATTTGCATATCGCCCGCGTCTCGGAACGACGGGATGTCCGGATTGAAAATCTCGGTGCTGTTCACGGGCGCGAACACCTGTCCTCCGAACTCGGCACTGCCCCCGGTCAGCAACACGCGTCCATCGGCCAGCAACGTCGCCGTATGCCCGTATCTAACGACCTGCGAGCTGGCGCTGCCCGGCGGCACAAATCTCCCGGTTGCCGGATGGAATCGCTCGGCTAGTCCCCGGGCGCCGCCCGCGATGAGCACATCTCCGTTGTTCAGCAACGTTGCAGTCTGTTGCACGCGCCTTGTACCCACCGTGAGTGTCTTTGCAATATCGTCCTTTTCAGGGTCGTAAATCTCCGCCGCGAAGCTCAAATCGCCCAACAGCATTACCCGGCCATCCTGTAGCGTCGTCGCCGTTCGCAGGCGCTGAATCCTGCTTGTGGCCGCACTGCCGACAAAGGAACCGGAATCGGGATCGTACAGAACCAGCGGTTGCTGGCCTCCTCCGGCAATCAACACCTTGCCGTTGTTCAATAAGGCAGCCACGTGTCCGCTGCGCCCCTCGGGCAGGCTGTCGGTAAGCCGAAACCGTCCCGTGACCGGATCGAAGACCTCCGCACGGGTCAGTGGTTCTTCAATGCCGGCGGTTACTACGTGTAACCCTCCGGCAATCAACACGGTGCCGTCGGATAGTCGGGTGGCCGTGTGATCCCTCCTGGGTTCAACCATCGGTCCGACCACGCCAAACGATCTGGGCGCCACACCTCCCAGGAGCGAACCTGTTTCGTCGACCCCACACGCGCACAGAGCCAGCACTGCAAGACCGGACCATACGCCGGTCGGAACCCGGCGGACGCCAACCGTCAGTCGTGTGAATCCTGCGCCAACAGGGCTCCCAGAGATCATTTTCTCGTATCGCTTTTTATTCCACCGCCCCGTAATGCGGCCCCCAGTCGGCGGCTACCTTCCGCCCGATGCGCTCCGCGGCGAGGCTATCCGCCTCATCCAGCGGTGTAATTCGCCGCGCCCATTCCACGTTCTGCATCAGTTCAGCCTCGGTAAACACTCCCACCACCGCCGTGCCGACCCCTGGCAGCCCCAACGCGTACCGGAGCGCCGCTTCATGATCGTGCGGCCCGTGCGCGGCCAGGGCCGAAAGCGTCGGTTTATCGTAATTCATTCCCGGCGCCCCCCCGTATACCTTCATGGCCGCTACCCCGACGTTCTGTTCACAGGCGATAGGCAGCACTTCGTTCTCAAAGTTGTACGTATATCGGTCGGCAATGTTCATGGCAAGCATCATCACGTCGATTTCCGCTTCCTTCAGTACCCGCACGGTTCGCCAGGGCGCGTTGTGCGCCGTGACTCCGATAAACCGGGTCCATCCTCGCCGCCGCGCCTCCCGTAGACCCTCCAGCGCGCCACCGGAGGCCAGCACCCTGTCCACGTCCCGGTTACCCATCGAATGCACGTAAACCAGGTCGACCTGGTCGGTTTGCAGGTCCTTCAGACCGTTCTCCAGCATCGACAGCGCCTCCGCCGCATCGTCGGCCGGCGTTTTGGTGACCAGGAAGACTTCATCCCTGCGGTCCGCCATCACCTGCCCCAGTTGGAGATGCGCCCGGCCATACCCGGGCGCGGTATCGATAAATGTCACGCCGAGATCGATCGCCCTGTGGCAAAGTGCAATGGCGTCATCGTCGTCCATGCCAATCCCGCCGGGGGCCGATCCGTAGCCAAGAACGGGTACACGCACGCCAGTTTTACCCAGCATTCTTTGGGGTACCGGCAATGCGGTATTCTTCGTCACGTGTGCAACCAGACCACTCTCGATAGACTGCGCCATAGGGTTCTCCAGGATATGAGGTTCCCAAACGGTCCTTATTCCGCACACCTGCAATATGGCATCACCGTGCCCGATCTGTCAACGATTGATCCCACGGGCGGGTTCCCAGCCCCGCCATTCAGCTCCGACGATCCTCGCCCATTTTCCGCAGGGAGTCGTACGTGTAGATCCCCGTATCGTGACCGTCTCCCCACCTGATCTGTATCGCGTACCGGCCCACCGGAATCACATCCACCACATCGGCCGTAGCATCGCGCTCCTCCGCCGTCAACATGTGCAGACCCTGGTTCCGGGCCTGATGTGCGCGCTGGTCCGAGCACAGCGCGCACGGACACCAGCGCCGCAACTCGTAAAGCGGCAGACGGTCAACGCCGCCGCCGCGCCATTCGATTTCCATCTCGCCGTCGTTCCGCCGAACGTCGATCCGGACGGGAATGCCCGTTCTGTTGTACATAATGCCATGGCCCGCCTTGTTATGGTGGAACCGCACCGCTTTTTCAAGTTTGCGCTTGACTTTTCGCACGTCTGTACTAACTTAGTGATCTATGGCTTCAGGCACGTCTGCGTTACCGATGTGGGCCGAATATTCACGAGCGAAGATTCCTGTCGTCTCAGCATCTGCCGGGCCGGGCTGAGCAAAGCCATCGGCCCGGAACCATTTCTCCTCTTGTTGGTTTAAGAGTAAAAGAGACGAAACCGGCCAAGCGGCGAACTTCGTTGATCAATTGCCCGATAGCCCTATTCTCCGGGAATTGATCCGGAACGAAGAGCGAATCCGTTCCAGGCGCGAGCATAGTTGCCTTCGACTCGTGACCTCACCAGATTGAACAATGAATATCGTTCACCATCGCTTCAATCATTCGCTCCTGGCGCAGTTGGCGCGATTTCGTGAGCGCCAGGAGAGGTTTCTGCGCCTTCTAGAGGATCATCCGACGGGTGTTCGGGTATCGGTTCGCTCCAAAGACCCCGACATGGACCTCAAACTCGACTACCGGACCCGCTTTGTCAAATCGGTGGGCGCATCCTTCCTGTTCATGCTATTCGCCGTACTCATCTACCCCGAACATATCCCCACGGTGGTGCTGAACGACCCACAGATAGACGTCGTGCAGTGGGCGCAAATTCCCGAGACTTCCCAGGCCCAGCGTCCGCCGCCGCCGCCTCGTCCGAGTGTACCGATCGAGGTTGAAGGGGAGGAAGTCCCTGAAGACGTTACGATCGAAACCACCGAACTGGACCTCGATGCGCTCCCTCTGGATCTTCACCTGACGGGTCCGATTGCTGCAGGCCCGCCGTCGGACGCTCCGTTGGACGAGTTCGACATCGAATATAAGCCGCATCCCATTCGTATCGTGGCGCCCGAATATCCGCGGGCCGCTCACAAGGCGAAGTTGGAAGGCGAGGTTAAAGTTCGCGTACTTGTGGACAAAAGGGGCCACGTGGAAAAAGCTGAGGTTATCAGCGGTCCGGAGATCTTTCGACGCTACGCCATAGACGCCGCCCGTCAATTCCGCTTCCGCCCCGGTAAGCACGAAGGCCAAAAACGCAAGGTCTGGATGATAATGCCGATCACTTTTTCCCTAAAATAACTCCTGATATCCATCCTTTAGTTGAATCCAGGAGACATCCCCTCAATCGCCCCTCAGCTGCGTTAGATAAGTTCCCGCCATTCATCTTAACAAAAAACGACGGTCTCGCCCGGGAGATTCCGGACGTCCTGCTCCCGGATGGTTCACCGCCCGAGTCGATGTCTCAGGACAAGCTCCTGAAGCAAGATTCCATATTGTTCGCGCAATCTGGAGTCCAGCCTGAATGCAGTCTCGAAGGCCTGCCGGGCATTTTCATAAAAGCCCTGAGCCGTCAGCACACGTCCCATAAGAACGTAATTCGGGGCGTATCCGGGCTCAAGTTCGGTGGCCTTCGCAATCATATTCATGGCTTCCTGAAGCTGTCGCCGCTGCAGGAGGATCCATCCCAGACCCTGGTACGCCTGAATCATCTCGGCATCGATCTCGAGGGCATCCGTATACGCCATCAGGGATCGGTCCACGTCTCCCAGCTTCTCGTGCAGGAAACCCAGGGCGACCCTGACGCCCGCGTCCGTGGAATCCAGCGCTGCAATCCGTTCGGAGACCGGAACAGCCCGCGCGTAGGCTTTCTGGCGCAGGTAAGCGCTTGCAAGCATACGCAGCGCGTCGAGGTTTGTAGAGTCTTTCATGGTAAGCGCCTGGAGTTCCCTTGCCGCCAACGTATAGTCTCCCGCTTCCATCGCAGCCGCGGCAACAAGCAATTCCGGAGCCGACTGTACACGAGAAGCATCAGGGGCAACCTTCAGACTTTCTTCAAATTCCGGCACAATCGGCGCCGGCTCCTCAGCAAGGGCCCGCCCGGCCAGACCGAGCACAAGGGCCGCAATGAAAAAAACACCTCTCAAGTCAGAGGGGGAAGCCATCATTGCCTCCCCCCTTTTCTATTTGACAGGTGAAAAACGATATCGTATTTCATGCCTGCAACTCCCATTCCGTTCCACGATCCACTAATAGCGAGGTACATCTATGTTGCTCGACGGCAAGAAAGCACTCGTTACCGGCTCAAGGCGCAGCATCGGCAGGGGGATCGCCCAGGCGCTGTCGGAAGCCGGATGCGACGTGGGCATCAACGACGTCGAGCGCGACGCCGATGCTGAAACAACCCTGGATCTTATAAAAGAAGCGGGCCGCGAAGCAGCCTTTTTTGAAGCCGATATTTCCAGCGCGACTGCGGTGAACCGGATGTTTGACGCTTTTGTAGATCGCTTCGGCCGCGTCGACATCCTGGTCAACAACCCCTATTGGTCCGAGAACATGCCCTTCCTGGAAATCACCGAAGCAATCTGGGACCGAACGTTGGACGTCTGTCTGAAAGGGTATTTCCTGTGCAGCCAGGCGGCAGCCCGAAATATGGCGGAACGGCGCGCGGGCGGGAGCATCGTGAGCATTTCGTCGGTACACGCGCAGGCCGTGTGGGAGAACGACACCTGTTACGGAACCGCGAAGGCGGGCATCCTGCGTCTTACCATGAGCATGGCGTACGAACTGGCGCCCCTGGGCATTCGCTGCAACGCTATCCTGCCCGGCTATATGGACACCGTACACGCCTTCGGGCAGAACCCGCCTGCGCGCGGCAGCGCGCCCGAAAACCTCCACGGCTTCATCCCCACGCGCAGGGGCGGCACACCGGAAGACATCGGACGCGCCGTGGTCTTTCTCTCCAGCCCCCACGCCGCAAACATAAACGGCGTCTCACTGCCTGTGGACGGCGGCCTCCTCCTCACCGGCGTCCCATAGCGACGACAGTCCCAACGTTGCTGCTACTGGCCGAATTGTTGGGCGAACGCAATAAAGTCCGAAAAATCTACACTCCCGTCCCCACTCAGGTCGAACCGGGCGTCGAAGTTCGCGTCCCCCTCGCTCCGCCCGAAGTTCTGCGCAAACGAAATAAAGTCCGAAAAATCTACACTCCCGTCTCCATTGAAGTCCGCGGCGACCCCGGGTTCAGGCGGATCGGGATCCGGATCGGGTTCTTCTTCCACCTTCGCGAACCCCATCACGGCCAGAGGCGCCTCCGCTTGAAGAAAAGCCAACGCAAACTCATACTGACCGAGCGGCACGTCCTGAAGTATAAACAGGGAATCTTCCCTGACCGTAAATCCCAACGTATCTCTCACCGCGGCCTCTTCATCCTCGGGCGTGTATTCGAGTATCAGGTTGGAGTCCTTGATTTCGTAGACGCCCTCCTGTTTCCGCGGTACGACGAACGTACTATCGAGGCTGATACTGAACGCTGGTACGGACAGCTTCACCTTTACCGATGCGACGTAATCGGCCTCGTAGGTACCGGACTCGGCATTTAATATCAGGGTTCCGTCTACTGTTCCGTCGATGGACGGATCGTTAATCACGGCCCATATTTTTGGGTCCGCCCAGACCGGCAGCGCCGTCGAGTCCGCCATCCACGCGCCGGCGGGGTCACCGCCGGTGGGCTTCGGCTTTTCCGTCCCCTCCTTCATCAATTGTGCATCTCCGATTGCGGGCCACAGCAACGGCAATCCAATGATGATCCATCTCATAAAGAAACGCATAGCCGCCCTCCCTTAATTTTTTTGTCGGTAATCTTTGTGACCCGGCAACTGTTTTACGCGATCGTCTACTAATCCGGAATGCGTCGAGGCGTGGCACCACCGTTCGCCACCGCCAGTCCGCAGTTGTCGTTACCATCTTTCGATCGAACAGATATCTACTATTCAATGCAGTGACGGTTAGCGGATGTTTTCACCCGCGAAGCGGCTAATCCGTCTTTAAACAGGGCGTTCCGGGCGAGCATTCGATTGCCCTAGAGCCCCTTTTGTGCGGAAACTTTCGCATCCTGCGACACTCTGCCCGCAACCGTTCGACCCGGACTTTTTTGGGCGCCACAGAGTTTTCACAACATACGCAAATTGATCTGTCAAGTCAAGAATGTGCGCCTTCGGTGCGCAGGACAGCGTCGAAGCTGCACAACCGGAATCCTGCCAGTCGGGTCCGGACCGCGCAAGGCGAAAAAGATGACGGGCGGGAACTACCAAAGGCATGAAATAAAGCCCTTCGACTACAAGGGCCTTAATGTCGTCTTCACGGAGCATAAAAAGCGCTTGAAGGCGACTCATCTACGCACATTGTGCGATCCATCTATACGCTTCAGGCTACCGACGCGATAACGGATCAGTGCGGTACGATGATGTTGTTTCGGGTCAATCTTCACCTGGCCTTTTCGTACGCCATCATATCCACCGGTTCAGGGCTTTCAAACACAGCGCGTGGCAGGTCATCGAAAACGGCCACGTCGGAATGCGACGTCCGGCCCCGGTTCGCGGACAGCAGGATTCGTCCGTGAGGCTTCCAGTCCACCCACGGGCCGACAAACCGCGGTTCCACGTCGGACGCATTCCTGTAGAACGCCCACTGTTCCACCAGCATACGTTCCCTGTCGACATAGACGTCGTATTTGTTCTGCGGGGTCACGCCAACGTTGTCAAATGTCAACGTAAGGACGAAAGCGTCTCGCCCGTTCTCCTGCCTGCCTTCGCCGCTGTACTTTAACGCCACCCCCGAATCCTTCAGCTTGTAAGGCATCACCAGCCAGTAGGAATCGTTGATCCAGGCGCGGTACCCTCTGTTGAGATATTTCTCAAGAGAATCCGGCTCCGCGATTTCCTCCCCGCCCTTCCAAACCCGCCCTTCCCTGCTATTGACGTTCATCAGGGTGACGCGATCGGCCTCCTCAAAGCGGATGTCACCGGTCCACCGGTCCCACACGTGCAACCGCCGGCCGAAGAATCTCCAGGTGAGATACCGGGTTCCGTCCCAGTTCCGGCGGCCTCCCATTTCCCGCATTACGGCATCGGCAATCTCAATCGCCCTGGCGTCCGAACCGGCATCATTGAATCCTTCAGCCGGCGGATTTTCAGGACTCGGACCACATGCGGTCGCGAAGAGCAGAATCAGCAATGGGCGCCAAGGGTACATGGGGGCTCCAGCATTAAGGCCAACGTGTTTCAAATGCATCGGTGCCTTCCCCGTAAACGAGGTCTCCGTATGTCTTCCCGGCCGCCATCTCTTCCGGGCCCGGTTCGCCAGGATCTGTAAGCACCTTGAGATTTTCTCGTAGATGATGCTCGGTGGCGGGGGCGGTCAATGCCAGATGGACAGCCGGGTGCTGCAGGACGAAGCGGTAACAATCCGCCGCCGAGGGCACCTGCCCCGGCCAATCGGCATGCCCCTTCAGCAGCGAACCCCAGCGTGTACAGGTGAACGCGACCACGGGTACGCCCGCCTCGATGGCCGCGGGCAACACCTCGTGCTCCGACTTCCGGTGCGCCATATTGTACCGGTGCATCAACACCTGGACCCGACCGCTCTCGACAAGGCGGATCGAAAGTGAACGGCTATGGGCGGTTGCGCCAACGTAGCAGACGTTTCCGTCGTTCTTCCACTTCCAGATTTCGTCGATCGCGCCGCCCTTTCCCAGCACATCCTGGATATCGTCCGCCGGTGACACATATTCGGCAAAGAACAGGTCGATCGCGTCCACACCCAGCGCCCTGCGCGCCGCGTCAAAATAGTCCCGCATCTCACCCGGGTCGCGGGACTCCGTTCCGGTCGCTACGAATATCTCGTTTCGATGTCGCTGGAGCAGGCGCTTCACGCCGTCGACCATTCCTCCAAAGTTCAGGCCGTAAAAGAAAAAGAAATTAACCCCGGCCCGGTGTGCGACGGGAGCGAATCCGCTCTGTGTGTCGGGGGAACCTGCAAGACCCAGCGGCTGAACCGCACCTCCCGCCAATGTTCTGATGTCATTGGAATCGATCACAAGCCACCCGGGGCAAGAAACACGATGGGTCCATTGTTTCCGATTTCCACTTCTTCTCTCACGAATCCACATCGATCCGGCGGCCGGTTTCGCTGGACTCGTAGGCAGCCTCGATTATCCTGGCCACCTTGAGCGCGTCCTCGCCGGTGGCCGGGGGCTCCCCGTCTCCGTTCACTGCGCGGAAAAACCGTTCCAGGAACGCCATTCCGAACGCGCCTCCGTAACAGTCCACCTGGGGCAACGCGTACCGATACGAGCGCGCCGGGGAGGCCTGCCAGCCCGGTGTCGCGCTCTCAGCGTGCAATACAGCCGGTTTGTCGACTGGATTCCAGTACACCCTTCCTTCGGTGCCGCGAAACCCGACGTAGTTGTCGTAAGTCGCACCCGAATAACCAGGGATGCTCACCGCGAGCTGATACCCGGCATGCAGGCTGCCGATGGCGCCCCCTCTGAACCGGAATGCGAGCGATGCCACGTCTTCCACGTCAATGTCCTCGCCGCTCAGCGTGTCGGCAATTGCACAGACCTCGACCACGTCGTCGTCCAACACATAACGCAACAAATCGATATAATGACATCCCAACCACGAGAGGATCCCGCCGCCGGCTTTCTGTTTGTCGAACAACCAGTGGCGGGGATTCCGAAACCTCACCTGCGACGTAATCATCCTTGCCTCGCACCCGGTGACCCGGCCGATGATCCCCTCCTTCACCAATCGGCGCGCCTCCAGGGAGACCGGATGGTACCGGTTCTGGTACATAACGCCCAGTTTCAAATCCGATCGCGCCGCGGCGTCGACAATTCGAGACAGTTCCGCCGAGGAATCGGAAATTGGCTTCTCGCTGATCACGTGGATGCCGCTGTCGATCAGCCTGAGGCAAAGCGGCCCGTTAAGGTGATTCTGAAAATCCGCGATTCCCACCTCGAAGGATTCCTTATCGAGCATCTCATCCAGGTCGTGGTATCCCCCTTCGACCTTGTCTCCCATCGTCGTCTGAACTTCCGCGACAACCCGTGCGTCGCCGTCATACAGCACGATACCACGCACCATATCGGACAACTGCAACGTTTTCAGGTGCGCGAGAGCGTGAGGGTGCGTGAGCCCGAATTGAGCCACTCGTAACCTGTCCATATCTCCGGTTTCTCTCCCGTAGCGTGGATTGACACCTGGCGCCCGGCGCGCTATCGGGTTCAGGTTCGACCTGTCGCGTTTCCGGGTGTGGACCGGCGGCCTCACCTCCACTTTCGCCGGTCTCGACCCGACTGCCCGTCCACGAAGCGCGCCCTGCAAAGGCATTCTGAAAGCCGTAAATCGAACGGCGGGGCGCTCACGCACCAGGTAACTTTACCCGATCCAGTATCCGCTGGAAATTCCCGCCCAGAACCTTCATTTTCACGTCCACCGGCAACGCCGTCCAGACGACCCATCCGAGTTGCTGCCGCGGGTCTCTCATGGGGGCGTCCGTGCCGAACAGCACGTGGTCTTCGTCCGTTGTCGCAACCAGAAACTCAACCACACGGTTCGTCACGGGAGTCAGCGTGATCTCGGCATAGACGTTCGGATGCTCCCGAATGCAGGCGGCCACTTCCTCCGCGAACGAATAGCTCCCCCCCGCGTGCGCAATCAGCCAGCTTACCTCCGGGAACCGCTCCGCCAATCGTCCGATGCCCGCCACGCCGCCCGTATGCCCGGCCACGTGCATCAACGCGTACAGGCTGTGTTCGTTTCCGAACTCCCACCAGGGCATGAATTTCTCATCTTCATAATTCAGGTTCATTCGCACGTAGGGCTTCATTCCCACGAATCCCTGCTCGATGTACCGTAGACGTATCTCGGCCTGCATCTCGGCGGCGGTCATATGGGTTGGATCGATAACCGCCACACCGATCACCTGTTCACCGAATCGCCTCATGGCTCGCCAGACAATCTCATTTCCGTCGTGTGCATCCACGCAAACCGGCGCGTTCCAACTCATCATGGCGGTCCGGTCGATGCCGCAACGCGCGTTCAGGGACAGCATATGTTCGGCATCGCCGTCATACATGAGATAATTCACACCTGCCGTCTGCCCGCCTTCGTGCAACACGTGGGAATGTGCGTCGAGGACAGGAACGGATAGAGGTTGACCGGCCCTGGCCTCGGCCACGATTCCATCCGCTTCCGCCGAGGGCGATGCCGGCGCAACGGGCCCCTGACCCTTCAACAACCGTTTCAGATTCCCGCCCGCAATCCGGCATTTGGAAGTCTCCGGAATCTGCGCGTAATCCACGTAAAACCGGGCCGCGCCGGGCGACTTCTCCGTGCCTCCGGTACCGAACAACAGGCGTTCGTCTCCAAAATCCGCCGCGTATTTCTCAATTCCGAGGTTGATCTGGTAGGATGAGAATTCCAGGTGCAGGTTCTCGTGCCGCTGCATCAACGCGTAAACGTGGCGCTGCTGGCTCCAGACGTGATCGGTCAACAAGACCGGCAACCGTGGGTACCGGCACAGCAATTCGTGGAAGAACGTAAAGATATCCGGCATTCCCCACCCCACCTCCAGCAACGTCAGGATTCCGTGGTGTTGCAGCACCTCAAAGGTGGGGCCCACCAATTCAGGATGCATGGAATACCCGCCCGGCGCCAGCCGCACGGCCCGCACTTCATTCTTCTCCATCGCCCCGATCAACGCGTCTCCGTCGGCGAAGAAACCGGGATCTCCGAGCGGAACGATACACCACGCGGCAAACAGCCTGTCTGGCGCCTTTGCCCGTTCCGATTGCAGCCGGCGATTTCCGTACGCGGAATCGTAACTCAGGGCCACACCGTGCGTCACCAGCGCGCCGGATATCTCGGCCAGGTCCATATCTTCAAGAAGATGCTCGGTAGACCAACGCACCCGCGGATGTTTCATGGGGCGCTGACCAACGGTTGCGTGACAATCAAAATAAAGCAGATTCGACATGCCCTGGACCTCCTGTCGGATGCCTTTTCGTGCCGCGTTAAGCCTCGACCGCGTAGCGACGTCCGATCCGGGAGCTTCAGAGCCCATACAGGACCGGTTTCGTCACCCGGATCAGTCGGAACACTTGCGATGATCGTTTCGTCTCACCGCCGCTCACCGTCCACCATCGCCGAATCGGAAAAACGCCCCTCGGCACCGCCGGTATGGGCCGACGGGAGAGGCCGCGAACGGTTCTTACGGACAATGCGAACCGAATTCCCTGTACTGCCTGACCGGCTGTTCGTGGAATTCCCGAACCAGACGCTCGAGACGATCCACCGCCAGGTTGAAGACCCGCTCCCCCTTCTCCCTGCTTGCCGCGCTCGAACTGCCCATCGTGCCGGTGATGTCGCGGGTATCCCTGCGGCGTTCCGAGAACCCGCCGAAATGCCGGAGATCATCGCTGAACGGATTCGGGAAGACATCATCGTTCATCAGGTGTTTCGCGATGAGATGCTCCCGCAGATACAGCATAACCGATGTCTCCCACTCACCGCCGTGTCCCACGCTGCCGTTGTCCGCATCGCTCCACTCCAGCATCTCGTCCGCAACGGACTGCCACCAGCTGTAGGCCACCACAAACACGTTCTCCTCCGCTATGGTGTCCCGAACCACGTGGTTGGGCGCCATATTGCCCCCGTGCCCGTTCACCATCACGATCCGCTTGAAGCCGTTGTCATATATGCTCCTGCAGACATCGCCGACCAGGTTCAGGTATGTTTCGATCCGCAGGCTGATCGTGCCGGCAAACCCCTTGTTGTAGTGTGTGAACCCGGACCAGATGGGCGGCGCGACGATCACGGGAAAGTCATCCACCCGCTGCGCCACGCGAACCGCCATATAGAATGGCCCGACGATATCCACATCCATCGGGCAATGGGGTCCGTGCTGCTCCACCGAACCGGTGGGCAAAATCACCACGGGATGGTGCGTCAGGGCCTCTTCAAACTCGTGGCGCCACATCTCCTGCCAGAGGACCTTTTTGTTCGTGCCGTCGTAGGACACTTTATACATGGACGCTGCCTCCATGGCCGGCCGTCAGGCGAACGGCCAGAGCTTGAGAACCGTCTTTCCCAGGATCCATTCCCTGTCTGTTTCGTTCAGAAACGGCAATTCCCTCGATACCAGTTCCAGCGCTCCGGTATAGCCGCACTTCTGTTCGACGAGCGGCCAGTCGGTGCCCCACATGAGCCGTTCCGGCCCGAACGCGTCGTAAACCTGCTTGACAACCGCGTGCGTATCCCGATACGGATAGGTTTCACGAGACACGGCCCAGGTGCCCGAAATCTTCACGTACACCTCCGGATACTCGGCGAGTTTCAGAAGACTTCCGGCGCCGCCGGACCGGTCAACCGGTGGTCTCGCCATGTGGTCCACGCAAACCTGTACATCGTCGTATTTGCGAATCCAGCGCTCCAGGTCCGGCAACCGCGCCTGCTCGGTCAGGATGCACATCGGCACCTTCAATTCTCGCGTTCGCCGCCATAGCCGATCCAAGCCGGTCCGGGTGAACCAGTCGCCCTCCGATCCCGCACCCGGGCTCAACCGTACGCCTCGGAAACCATATTCCTCCACCCATCGGCTCAAATCGTCGGCCGCAGACGGACTGTTCGGGTCCACGCGGCAGACGCCCTCGAAACGATCCGGATATTTTTTCAGACAGTCGCCCGCGTACCGGTTGTCCCACTTGTAGTGTATCACCTGCACCAGCACGGTCTTTTCCGTACCGTGACGCGTCATCTGCTCCAGCAACATGTCACAGGACGCATCCTCCCTCGGCGGATTCGGATTGTCCGGCGCCCAGGGATAGGCAGGGTCGTTCACCCATACGTGAACGTGAGGATCGATAATGCGCATAAGTCAGCAAGATGTCGCGGGCCTGCAAATCGTGAACCGCCCGCAGATGTTGAAAAAATCGCGCCAACCGTTCAAACTTTCCTGGCGATTTCGGACACACTTCGATGGTTGGCCATGATCAATTCAGGTGCCGCGTCGATTATGATTTCCTCAAATTCATCAAGGCTGGCAGCCTCAATATGCAAGCCCTCAATGTCGCTTTGAGCATAGAAGACCTGCGCCTCATCGTCCCAGACAGCCTTCACGGTAAATGTGCGTTTCATAGCGTACTCTTCAGCTGCAGGCATTTACAATTCACTTCCACGCTCAGTGGGAGAATTCCCGCACAAATCCCAAAGGGAAAGGCAGCCGACCCCTCCCAACGACATCGGCTACCCAATTCAGCAGGCCAACTGACAAGAGGCGACTCTATAGAGCGTCGAAATGGCCCCAAACCCATCCTGGCCTCCGCTTCGGCGGTTCCGCGCTCGAGCGCGTGGCTATAGAGGTCCCCATGGTAATTCCACAACCAATAACTGCTCTGTCCAATTCTCTACAATATGGGTTCTTGCCTTCATCCCATGCTCTCCCCACCGCGTACCCTATCCCTCGCCTCCAGTGATTGCGCTGTACGATGTCGTCGTCGTCATACACTTTCATGCCAGGTGCATTCTGGTAAACAGTATTTCGGGATGCTTCGGCTCCTGTTCTCCCACTTGGCGCCATCTCTCGCTAGACTTGGGTGGAAGGTTGCCTCATTGCATATCTGTTGTCGACAGTTGTTCAGCCCTGCGCCAATTCCTCCGCGACCACACAGATCGCACGCGTGGCCTCATCGACGTCGTCCTGGCTGATACCAAGATATGGTATGGCGCGAATCGCCACAGGGCCCGGCGTGCTCACGCGGACGCCCCATCCGGTAAGCAACCGGCTTGAGAACTCTTTCGAACTCACCCCCGTACCGCCCACGTCGAATTTCACCATATTGGTCTCGACCTCGTCCGGATTCACCTGAATTCCCGGCGCGTCCGAGATGCCGACCGCCAGCCTTCTGGCATTGGCGTGGTCCTCCGCAAGCCTGTCGATGTTGTGCCGTAGCGCGTAGATCCCGGCGGCCGCCACAAAACCGGCCTGCCGCATCGCACCTCCCACCCGTTGCTTCCACTGCCAGGCGGCTTCAATGAACCCGGTCTCGCCAGCCAGCACGCCCCCGATGGGCGCACCCAGGCCTTTGCTCAGGTCAATCCAAAGAGAATCGAACGTTTCCGCGTAATGCCCTGCCGAAATCCCGGACGCGACAACCGCATTGAACAGACGGGCGCCGTCCATGTGCGTCTGCACGCCTCGCTCGTGTGCCGCATCGCAGACCGCCCGCATCTGCTCCAGTGGCCAGACGCGCCCGCCCGGCCGGTTTGTGGTCTGTTCTACGGCCACCAGACGAAAGCCCGACCAGTAGCGGGTCGCCGGCTGAAGGGCATCCGCCACGTGTTCAGCCGTAAAGTGCCCATTGACACCGTCAACCGGGTACAGGGTCGCACTTGCGAGGACTGCCGCTCCGCCGGCTTCGGAATGCAGTGGGTGGGCGTTTCTTTCCAGTAGAACCATATCGCCGGGGCGGCAGTGCACCGCAAAGGCAATCTGGTTACACATCGTACCTGACGGCAGCAGCAATGCGGCTTCTTTACCCAGGATGTCGGCCACCATCTCCTGCAGTTCATTCACTGACGGATCTTCCCCACGCTGCTCATCGCCGACTTCCGCCGCACACATAAACTCTCGCATTTCGCGGGTGGGTTTCGTTGCCGTATCGCTGTAAAGATCAATTTTCAACAGAGAACTATCGACAGGCTCCGGATACACTGTTGTCTCCTTATGTTCAACCATTGTGACGGGTTGCGACGCAGCGACCAGACCAACCAGCCGCAGGAATCAATGGATTGAAGCGGGGCAACCGGCTCTTGCTGGACGGAGCGTTGAAACCGGGATTCGCCGCGTCCCGAAATCTGCATAACGCGAAAACATAAGGAATGACTGGCGGGGTACCTCTTTAACCGCGATTGGGGCCGCTATCCTTTCGGAAGAGACCCAGGAACCTGTCCTCGTAAAGCCCATACAGGTTCCACCGGTCCAGTTCCCGCTTCAGAAGGGACGCCTTCTCTTTGGTTGTGTCGTGTTCGACCTCTTCAAAAAGGCGCTCGATCCGCTCCATCACCACCTGAGGCACCTGCTCCTCGTCCACTTCTTCGAGTTCAATTTCATCCTCGTCCTCGTGTTCCATGGTGGAGAAGGTGGTGCGAATCTTCTCTTCGATCTGGGACATGGTGTCGTCCATGCGTTCAACGGCCTGGTCGATTTCCGACATATTCACATCCAGATCCAGCATTCTCGCCCAGACCCGAACGATCTCCCGCGATGCCTTGGGATTCGGCATCATCTGGGCGTACATCGGCATTGTCGCCAACAGGCAGGCCGCCCGGATATTTCGAAGCCCGGCCGATCCCAGCAACAGTCCGTTCAGACCGGCAATATGTCCTTCCTGCAAGATCTCCACGCCGTGCTGCCCAAGCGCGTCCCGCAAGGCTTCCTCGTTGGCCGCGCCGAGGACCTGAACGCGTTCGTGGTGGCTGATAGGCATCGCGTACGCCGCGCCGGTATAGATGGTTTCCACCTTGAACCGCTGCGCAAGGTCAAGCATGTGGCCCATGAGAACCGTGCCTCCCATGCCCGGTATCTGTGCTTCGCTTTCTGATATAATTAACGGCGGCTCTTCGACGTAGTAAAAGACGTGGCTTGGCAGATCCGAAAACGAACGCGCGAGTCCCTTTTCCACAACCACCGCCTCCGGAGCGAAATATTCACTCATGTCAATCTCTGCGAACGGCAGCGCGTCCAGTTTCCGACGCAGGTAATCCAGCGCCCCAACGCCCACACTTCCCATACCCGGCCATGCGGCCAGCATGATCGAAGGGCGCATCCGATCTGAAATATCTCTGGTGATTCTCGTATTCATCTTGATTCCACCTCCCGCCGGGGGCCTCGATGCCAACAGAACAGGCTGGAAACCGATGCAATCCCGTTCGACACGGATTTGCTCCCGAAAATATACGACAATTCCGTGGTATATCCAAAGCATCCGTACATGAGCCGCAGGATCGATTCAGTCTGATTCAGCTTCCGAAAGACCCGATAGGCCAGCGTGCCCGCACAGGTCAGCTATGTACCGATCGAAAATCCACAGGTGCCAATCCGTATCCCGGTATCGTGGATACGGGAGACGGGCCAACACTGTATTCCGGCTATATGAATCCCTCAAGCGGATGGGTTCGGTCAGCAATCGGAAACGCCACGCGCGCGCCCGAAATCTGCGACGCATAGGCTCCCAGCACCATCTCCAGAGCCTTCACCGCATCCACACCGCTCGAGAGGGGTTGCCGATCATGCTCGATCGCATCAATCAGATCCAGAATCGCCAGCCGATTGCCGTCGGCCAGCGGCGCGGTTTCCAGATCCAGCACTTCCCAAACCTGCGATTCATCCTCCGGCAACCAGGCACTGTACGGATAAGCGGCAACCACGGTTGGTGCGCCGCCTCGCAGCATAAACCGTCCGTCCCGCCCCACCAGTTCCAACCCGAAACACTGCCCATTGCCGGGCTGATTCGCCCGGGACCCAAAAAAACCGGCGGCACCGTTTTCAAACGCAAAACAACTGTGTATACAGTCTCCTGCAATCAGTCCGACGGGTTCCCTGGCTTCAAAGGCGTCACCTGGACACAGTTCCCGGTCTCCCACTCTGACCTGAGCGCTCATCCAGGCCACATCGCCGGCAAGGAACCGCATCAGATTGAACAGGTGCATGCCCAGGACCATCATGTCCTCACCTCCACCGCGATGGTCCTGCTTGCCGGTTGCGTAGATCGCCAGCAGCGGGCCGATGCGACCTTCGTCCAGCATGTGTTTCACGGCCTGAACCTGCGGCAGATAAACGCCCTGATGCGCTGCGGCCAGTTTCACCCCCCCCCGTTCCGCCGCCGACACCATGCGGTCCGCCGATTCCAGACTGTGCGCCATCGGCTTTTCGCAATAGGTATGGCAACCCGCTGCCACACACGCCAGTACCATCTCCTCGTGGCAATCCACCCAGCGGGGGCCCACGGTTACAATTTCCAGCGCTTCTTTTTCCAGCATCTCCCGATAGTCTTCATAGGTCCGTTCCGCACCCACCGCCTCCGCGACGTCCCGCCGACCTTGCTCATCCGGATCCGCCACGGCCACCATGTCCACAACGCCCGCCGCCGCCAGGCCCAGATGAAGGCCATGTCCGTAGCCGCCGCGGCCCGTTCGGCCAATTGCGCCACCTCGATACCGTTTTCCAGACATATGCAATTCCCCTTGTGCTGCGTGAATTTCCAACAAGCTCGCTTCGACAAGCTCAGTGCGAGCAACGCCGCGAGACGGGATGAACCGGCGCGTGCCTGTTCGTGCAGCCTCACGCATGCAGACCGGGAAGAGTGGTCCCATATTTCCGGGACAGGATACTATGGCACCAGCACCACACCGAGCGCTTCGTTGGGACGTTGAATCAGGTCTTCACAGGCCTCCGGCGCATCGGAAAGCCCGACCCGGTGGGTGATGAGCGGTTCGACCAGCATCCCGCCGGAAGCCATAAACTCCACGCACTCCTCCATGTTCCGCCTGGTGGTCCATTGCATGAACACGGGCGGATAGTCCCGTCCGTGTTCCCAGGCTTCATCGTGGTATCCGGGGCCCGTCCGGGCCGCGCTCCGAACGTCCAGGTTGCCCAGGCCCGATGCGAATACGTGCTCGATTTTCGCTCCGCCGACGATCGTGATCCGGCCCATCTGGTGTGTATCCGGCGCCCGCTTCATCATCGAAACCAGCATTTTGAAAGCCTCGGTGCCATCCCCGCCGAAGGCGAGTATTCCGGCATCCAGACCATATCCGCGCGTAAAATCTTTTGACACGCCTGAGGCGTCCTCCTTGCCCACAATCACGGTCCGGTCCACCCCTGTCTTCTTCGCCGCCGACAGGCGCATCGGCAGCCTGTCCAGCGCAAGCGTGTGGCAGCCGGCAAGCCGCGCCCATTGACAGGAGAACTGTCCCACCGGTCCCAGTCCGACGACCGCGACATATTCACCCAGAGTCAACTCGGCACGGCGGACGGCGTTTAACGCCGTCGCAACCAGATGAATCGCCGACGCGTCCTCAAAGGGAACCGATTCGGGCATCGGAACCGTCATATTCCTGGGAACGCAGACGTGGGTTGCGTGCAGTGCGTAACCTCCACCCATACAGGCCACACGGGTACCCGTTGAAACGTCTTCACACCCCTCGCCCTGTCCTATTACCACGCCGGAATTGGAATAACCGAACGGGCGGGGCGGGCCGCTGCCCGGTTTCTCCCGAAGCCTCTTCACGCCGCCCAGTTCCGTACCCGGACTCACAAAACTCGCCCTGACCTCAACCAGGACCTGACCGGGACCGGGCCGTGGAATCGGTTCCTCAATCACCACAATCCGTCCGGCGCCGTCTTTGGCCGCCGCCCTGCGAAAGCCGTCTGGCATTTCATTTCTCCTTTTTCTGACCAATCCTCTGTTGCGGGACATTTGGTATCATTCGGCAGTCATCCTGTTTCCTTGCGCGCGCGGGTAACGTTCACTACGGCATTAAAGATGGCTATGTGCCGGGGCCGGGGACCATCACACCTGAAAAGCTCAATACGTATGGACGCGGTGGCCCCGGGGCACGAACCAGACGGCATCCAATACCAGACCAAGCGCGATCGAAAACACGTATCCTATAAGGAGCCCGACAAAAAAAGGACGCGAACGCCTGTAAAACACGGCTCCGAAAAATCTCAGCAGGATAGCCTTCAGGCTCCAAGCCAGAAATATCGTAAACCCGGTTAGATGGGACAGGGCGGAACCGGAGAGCGCAAAACCAATGGGATGAAAGGGCCACCACGCAAACCGATAGCGCATGAACGTGATTGCACCCATTGCCAGCACACCCACGACGAAAAACACATACTCGCTCGACAGCATGGGTTTGGGTGAAATGATATCGCTTACCGCCCCCTGGAAACCCATGTGCCCGGCCCGCGTCACAAGCCAGTTCGGCTCGAAATTGTACCCGCCGACCCTGTACCCCAGCCAGACCACGTATAAGGTGGACGCCACAAGTCCCACGAGAAACGCGGCACACACCGACCAGAACAACCGTCTTCTGTTTCCCGCCACAAATTCCCCCAGCCGGTTGGCGTGCATGCCGAATGTGAATATCGTCCCCTTAAAGTGACTCAATGCCACGGCCGTGGGATAGAACAAAGCGTGGGTTGCCGCCGGTATCCCCTTGGGACCCCCGAAAGCAGCCTGCACAAGGCTGCGGGCTGATGTCGGCGAACTCAGAAAGACCAGACCTGAATCGGCCAGTATCTTACCCATCGCCAGGTAAACCAGAAACATGGTCGGCACCGTGAGCAGAATCACACCCACGTCCATCCCGGCATTCCATAGCCAGGCGATGGCGTAGCCACACGCGACTCCCAGTCCGAGAAAGGCCGAACGGTAGGAAATGAGTTCGCGGCTATCGTCAATATGGGCGCTGTGCGGTCGTATCGCTTTGAGGAATGCGTCCCGAAGATGACGCCTCGAAATCAAGACCCAGAAAGCCGCCAGGCAGACGAACGCGCCTGCGGTCTGCCACGCATACGGCCCGGCAGACCGGTAGGAGTGCCAGGACGGCATGCCCAGTCGGGTCAGGATTCCGGATTCTACCACGAAGAAAAGATCGAAAAACCAGAGGCTGAACAGGACTTCCAGGCTGGCAAAATAGGCAAAACACACCGCAAAGGTATTGAAGGAAATCCACAACGCGGGAAAGTCCCGCGCCACTGGCAGGTACCAACCCGGCGTCATGCGGAAACTGGGAAAGGCCGGGAAAAACCAGCCGATCATGTTCCAGCAATAGATGAAGGCGCTTACCGAAAACCCGGCCCAGAACATCCGACCTTTCATCAGTTCCGGCAGCAAACGTCCTCCCGCACCGGCGGAGGAGGCCATTTCCACGATCGGTTCCATGGCCGGGAAAACCAGCTTTTCGTGTTCCGACCACTGACGACGGATTATAATGGATGCACAGAAACAGGCAAATGCCACCGCGGCAATAAACGTGAACCACCAGAAAAGCGGCCCCGCCCAGCTTTCCCAGGGTACGCCCGCGTCGGGAGGCAATCCGTTGTAAAACCAGCTCATCTCCCCGTTTCTGTTCTGGGGGAAGATAAAATCCGGCAGATTCGGATGCAGGAATTCCGACCAGCGATTCTCAGGCGTAGCGAAATAGTAGGGGGAAACGATCACACCCACCAGGTATCCGCTCACGCCATACGTGGGCCCGAGCGAACTCACAAACCCCATCGTAAAAATGGTCAGCCACTCCGAACTGGAAAACACAAAAGGCCTTCCGAATCGAAAGGCCAGAACGGAACAGAGGACCATTGACAGCAGGATCAATATCAGGTTGCCCATGGGCATATGGCTGTACGCCATAAGGGAGCCATGAACCAGATAAAGCACGGTGTTGGCCAGGAGGCTGACGGCCACGGCCAAGCACAGTCCAAAGACGACCGATCGAAGCGTGACGCCCCGATCCTCTGACGCCAGTGGCGTTTCGAGATTTCGTTGTGCGGCCTGCCGAACGGCCGCACCGCGTTCATCCATTGGACAGCCCCGTATAAACGCCGGGGTGAATGCGGTCCACCCGCGCAACCCCGTTATGCATTGCCGTTTCTAATACCATTTGTGGAGTGTGTGCCCCTGCTTTCCGAAGAAACCGGCGTCCACGACCAGCCCGAGCGTTGTAACCAGTATATATGCCGTAAGCGCTCCGATAAAAAACGGACGCGATTTCCTGTAGAACGCGGCGCCAACCAACTTCAGCAGGATGAACTTCACCAGCCAGGCCAGGAACAGCGTAAAACTCGTCAGCCGCGTCAGCCAGGCGCCTGAGATTGCGAATCCCACCGGATGAAGAGGCCACCAGCTGAGGCGGTACCGCAACAGATTCAACGTCATCATTGCGATAAAGCCCGCCAGGAAAAACCAGCAATCCCCCACCTCGGTCGGTTCCGGCGAGAGAATATCGTTCACCCCTCGCTGGTATCCGCCGATGCCGGCGCGGATAATCAGCCAGTTGGGCTGGAAGTTGTACCCGCCTATCGTATATCCCAGCCAGATCGTAAACAGGGTGGATCCCACCACACCCACGATAAACGCGGCAAAAACGCCGCCAAAGAACCGACGATGTCCTCCGACAAGAAAATCTCCGAGTCGGTTCAGGTGCATCCCCAGCGAAAACGTGTACGCGCGAAAGTGGTTAAGCGATACCGACGCCGGATACATTAACGCGTGGTTGGGCGCCGGAACAGCGCTGGCGCCGCCCAATGCCGCCGTGGCGAGATCCCACGCCCCTGTCGCCGATCCTATATAGATATGACCCGTCTCGGCCAGAACCTTGGCCACCCCGAAATAGATCAGAAACATGGTGGGAATCAACAGGCAGATTACCATCAGGTCCATTCCCGCCTGCCACAACCACGCAACGGCGTATACCGTTGAAACGCCCAGCCAGAGAAATGCCGCCCGATACGATATCAGTTCCCGGCTGTCGTCCAGAGGGACCCGCTCGGGCCGGAGCGCCTTATGGAACGCCTGGCGCAGGTGCGTCCGGGAAACCAGCAGCCACCAGAAGGAGATTCCGATAAAGGCGCCCGCCGTCTGCCAGGCGTACCGTCCCGTCATATAGTGGGGTGAAATCGCTTCGACCCCAAGCCGGTTCAGGAACCCGCCCTCGAAGATAAACATCAAGTCAAAGAACCAGAGACTGAACAACACCTCGAGGCTGGCGAAGTAGGAAAAACAGATTACAACCGTACTCACGAAAATCCACTGCGGGGGAAAGGCATGGCCCAGGGGAATCCAGGTTCCCCTCGCCGTGGGAAAAACGGGAAACCCCGGTTTGAACCATCCGATGATATTCCAACTGAACACAAAAAAAACGATCGCAAATCCTGTCCAGAAGGCCTTGCCGGCCATGAACTCCGGGAGCCAACCTTTGCCCTTGCCTGCGTTGGCCGCCATCTCCACGATCGGTTCCATTGCGGGAAACACGATCTTCTCGTTCTCCGACCACTGCCTGTGGATAATTACGGACGCGCACAGACATGCCAACGCCACCGCACTGACGAACGTAAACCACCAGAACAGGGGCATGGTCCACGCCTCCCACGGAATGGGTGCTCCCTTGGGCAACCCGTCGTAAAACCAGGTCATCGCCCCGTCCTTGTTGGTTGGAATAATCCATTCAGGGAGGTACGGATGCAGAAACTCTGCCCAACGGTTCTCGGGTGTGGCGAAGTAATAGGGTGTCACGATGACACCCACAAGGTAGCCGCTCACGCCATAGGTCGGCCCAAGGGACGCTATGAATCCCATGGCGAAAATCGTAATCCACTCGCTGGGCGAGAATGCGAATTTACGGCCGAACCCTTTCGCCAGCGCCGCACAGACCAGAATCGACAGCAGCCAGATGATCAGATTCCCCATCGGCATGTGGCTGTAGGCCATAAACGAAGAATGGAGTATATACCGTACGACATTGCCCAGAACGCTAATGACAAGCGACAGACACAGCCCGAAAATCAGCGCCCGAACCGTGGTACCGCGATCTTCCGCCGCCACGTACGCCGGGTTTCTCTGCAGACGCGCCAAACCCCGCGTGGATGGTTCAGCCATCGACACTCCTCGATTGACCGTCGGAGCCGGGAATCGAGTTCCAGGCTCCCGATGCAAAAGTTCGTCGCGGCCTACATCGCCACGATCTTCTTCATTCGCCTTGCCGTCTCAATCTGCGCCTCGCGGCCCCCCGAAACCTCGTGGACCACCGGAGAACGATATCCGATGACGCGCAGTTCGGCCATCACCGCAGGCCAATCCGTATCGCCGTCCATGAGATCCACAAATCGGTGTTCGCTTCGCCTGAAGTCCTTGAAATGCACCCGGACAATTCGGTCGCCAAGGCCACGAATCCAGTGCTCCGGGAAGCCGTAGGCCATCATGTTCGCGGTGTCGAGATAGGTCCCCACCCGCGGGCTACCCACGGCATCCACAAAACCGGCCATCTCCCGAGGACTCAACAGGAACTTGTTCCACACGTTCTCTATACCCACGGAGACCCCCTTCTCCTCGGCCACAGGCGCCAGGTCCCGGATTGCGCCCAGCATCAAGTCCCAGGCCTGTTCATAGGTACCCCCGGCCGTGAGTTGCCCTGGATGCAGCAGTACAGCGTCGATTCCCAAAACGTGAGCGATTTCAATGGATCGCACCAGACACCTGACGCCCAGCTCCCGATCGCTCGAATTCAAGCTCAGGAAGTTTCCGCGATCCGCATATTGCGCCATCGAACTGCCGATTTCCAGGCCGGCGGCATCGCATTTCCTCCGTAACGCCCGGATCTCATCGTCGTTCATGTTCACGTCCGGATCGCCGCCGTCGCGAAACACCAGTTCCAGAGCCTCATAACCGGCGTCCCGGCATAGCTCCAGCGTTTCGTCCAGCGAAAGCCGACCCAGAATAATCTGCGTCACGCCAATTTTCATAAACCTCTCCTCTTGTTAAACCGGCCCGCAATTCCCGTCCTTGCACGACACGGTCCACGGTCTATTACGACCACCGCTTTCCCCCTATCCGCAACGCGCCTTCCACGAAATCAGCGCGTTCGAAATGGTCTCCGTCATTTCTCTCACGTCGGCGCAGTGGGACTCGATGCTATCGGGAACGGCCTGCAGAAACGTCCGGATCGTGCCCGCATGTTCGCTCACGTACCGGTCTCCGTACACATTGAGTTCCGGCTGTCTCGGATCGATCAGGACTCGCCGATTCTCCAGCGGCTGAACGTGGTAATTCTCCTCGATCGCCGCCTCGACGACGGTGCCCTTTGCACGCAAGTGTTGCGGCATGGAATCTTTGTCGTGCATTCCGATGCTCCGGGTGAATCCCTCCCGGGTAAAATGGGCATGCACCTCAATCGAGGCATCCGGTCGGGTGTCCAGCAGATAATTCCACAGGGCCTCGGTTTCCCTGGAAGCGCCCTTGCCTTCTACGAGGTTGTTGATTCCAAACTTGGGCACCTCGCCGACTGCGTTGGTAACGCTGTGGCCCGCGTAGACGCCATCCGGATTCAGCATCGGCATCAGACAGAACTGCACATTCTCGAGAAGCCGTTGCGCTCGTGCCGTCGGGATGGTCAACCAGTGGGCGACGTGCATAATGCCCCACGAAACCGGCTCACAGGACTGCATGGTTGCATCCACCAGCAGTTTCAGTTCCCGCGGCGGCGACTCCAGTACTGGAATCGCCCGTCCATGGGCGGATGTCCCGATCTCCCGACAGGTCCAGATCTCTGAATATTCGGCCAGTTGCTTCGCCTTCTCGAGCACCGTATCGGGCGCCTCGTAGGGCGCCGAGGCAATACGAACGGCTTCGCCCGGGTGGACCGCCACTGACGCGTCCATATATTCATGCTCGCGATAATCCGTATCTTCCCGCGGCAACCATGCCCAACCCGAATCTTCCCGCCACACCCACCACGGCGGATACATATAGTTGGACCCCTTTCTGCTCAACAGAAATCGGAGCTTCACACGCCGCGAGGCATCGGCCGAGTTGCGCACACGCACGTGGGCCATGTATTCTTTCGGTACACCGGCCCCCGCGAATAATTCATCGAGCAGATCCTGAAACCACCGGGGAATCTCCTCAGGCTGGTAGCCGATCTCATAGTGGCCGCCGGGCGTGATGCGCATCTCTCCCGCGCTGCTGCATGGAAACTCGTCGTCGATCTGAATCCCGGCATCCGTGTCCAACAGTCTCATCGATCACTCCTCCTCCGGGGCGCTACCCGCATTTACGCCCAGTTCCCGGCGATATGCTTCCAGCGTCATCAGATCATCCGGCAGCACATTGCCCAGATTCACCTCCGGACCGTACCGGTCTACAAGGCTACGCCGCATCTGGTGAACGTGGTGCGGGTTCACCCCTGAGATCCATGGACCCGGCAATTCGAACATGACGTTTTTCAGACTGGCGGCCTCCACGGCCTGCTCGACCTGCCTTGCCTTGTCGGCATCGCTGTCAACCAGTTCGGCCGCTTCCAGCAGAACGATGCGGGATCCTGCGTCGAGACAGGCCTTCACGTCATCCGCCAGGGGTATGCCCGCGTCCAGCCCCTCCTTCTGCCCCACTTCCCCCAATACTTTCAGTCCATGTACTTCTACCGCCCTCCGGATCATTTTCAGCTTCCATTCGTGTGTCACCACAGCCAGGTTGTCCGACACCTCGACCCAACGATATCCGGCTGCGGCTACAGCGGGAAAATACAGGTCGGCTTTGCCTCGCACCTGGGCATATTCCAGATATTGCCCACCCGGAAACGGTTCGATAACATGGTCCCGATAACGCCTGACTTTGGCTGCAAGCGCGTCGTTGGTCAGCAGCCTGGAAATGCCGACGGCCACCTTCGCAAAATCAAAAAAAGGGGCCGCGGTCTCTATTAAATCAGACTGCGCCCCCGACCCAAGACCCCAGTCCACTACCATGGTAAACCCCTGATCGCGGGGTTTTCCCGACCGATTCCGGCCGTCCAACCCTCCGAAGATATGTTCGCTGTTCAAATTGCACACCCTCCTCGCCCCAGGACGCATGCGGCCAAACCGACGCCTGGCTCCGCGTTCCGGAACCAACGGGCGAACCGCTGGAACCCCTGACGTAGCGGGCGATCAGTCACATTCCTTCCGATAGACCACGCCCGAACCGTGGCGCCGTACGAATACGGCTTTGGAACGCCCGGTTAAATTTCCGCATTTGAAGTCGCCGTCCCGCCCGGCGTCGTATCCGGGAACGGCGCCGGCATAGACATCCTCTGTGCCATTGTGAGAGATCCTGATTCCGGACGCGCGCGCCGACACGTCGTCGACACGTTCGACGACCACGTCAGGCACGTCTCCGGTAAATGGATACAATACAGAGTAAAACTCGGCGCGCCCGCCGCCCGGCCCTATCCGTTTCGGCAGTCGGAAATACGGTATATAGATCCAACCCGGCGCCCCTTTGGGCGGATACCCCTGGCCTGTCCACGCCTGTTTTCGAAACCCGCCGCAGAGGCCCTGGTGAATGGGCAGAGGCGAGGATCCGATATCCTCGGACAGCCATAACAGGCGTTGATTGCCATTGCCACTTCGGAAATGCACCCTGCCGTCCGCCTGAGACTCGACCTCGCCGTATACGTGCAACAGCCAGTCCAGGTTGAACCCATCGCCCTCGGTATCGAGCGCGTCGTGAATCAGAAAATATCCGCTCCGGGGATGGACAATCGTACGGCGGTGCACCAGGCCCTCGTAGCCTTCGCAATGATACGCGCAAACCATATCAACGTCGGCGTCGGTGTACCAGAATATCAGCTGTCCCGTACATTCTTTCTGGCTCTCATTGTTCGCCAGCACGGTATTGTGCGATATGGTCTGCTTGTGCCAGGTGGCCTGTTCCGGAAAAATGCAATAATGTGGCGAATTCCCCGCTTCCGGAATCCAGTGGTGTCCGTTGGCGAACATGACGAAGTTCAGCTTGTCGGGGTGCCCATGCCCGCCCCCGTGCGGTCCATAATCGAAAATGAGGTACCCGTCCTCCTTCGACCATCCATCCCGCATCACCGCCAACCCGGCATCCGGCAACAGCACCGACGTATAGGGAGGATCCTCCTGCCGGACCGGCTTGAGTTCCACCCCGCGCATGGGCGGCACCTCCCCGGAATCCCTCGCCATTCGCAACAGATCCCCGCGCCCGATCAGGTAAAACGGAACCCTGAGTTCCGGCCAGTCCGTCAGTAGATGGCCGTCGTTCCCCGTGGAATCGTTGATGGAGGGAACTTCCCCGAACGGCGTCATTGTCTTGCAAAGGGCCTCCAGCACGTACTCCAGCGATTTTCCGTTGTACGCACGTGACCAGACGGGATCGCCCATCAGATGCTTTCCCAGTGCGTACCTGCACATTCCCCTGATCATATAGACCGAATGCGAAGGCGAACATTCCCACCAGTACCCATCGGCGAAGAAGGGATCGAAACAGGAACCATACAATTTATCGGCCATCTGCACCCAACGCCCCACTTCGGGCACATCTTCCAGGTAGCAGGCCAGGAAGACCATCTCCGCCAGCGAACACGACGCCCAGTTTTCCGTAGGGACGAACCGGTCCCGCATCGCCAGATATTGAAACTCGCCGAGGTCCACGAGGAAAAAGAGAAATCGCAACCTGTCCGAAAGCGTAAGATGGGGTGACGAAACGAGCAGGTCGTACGCTTCGATCGTTTCTCTCAGATTATACGCCGGATCCTGAAAGGTTACCGCTTTCCAGTTAATTCCAATAAACCGAAACGACTGGTATCGATCGTAATGCGCCAGATTCGCCAGCAAGGCCTCACACGCCTTTAGCGCGTACTCCTGGTCGCCGGTTATGGCATAGGCTTTCGAGCATCCCTGCAGGACCGCGCGTCTCGCGTGATCCTTTTCATTGACCTCCCGTCCGGTCTGTTGCCAGTTGTAACGATCCTTCGGAATGGGCTCCCACGTGGGGATCTCGGCATCCAACAGGGAAGGGTCGGGCGCCTCATGGCCAGTCCCCGGCCGGCCGGCCGGGATTGTCACCAGGCTCGGCCTGTCTCGCTGCAGAAATGAACGGATACAGGAGGGAAGCCGATTTGCCGCGTATACGTCCACACCGTATAGAGCGACAACCCCGCCCGGGTCAGGCTCTCTGCCGTGCAGGTCACTGCTCACCGGACGCAGAATCCGGACCCGCAGGCACCCTGTCCGGACATCGTCTGGCAAATGGAGTTTCACCCTGGGACCAAGTACGACGTTGTTTCGAATCGATTCCACCGTTTGCCACGTGCCGGACGCGCGAACATCAACATCGTACTGCGCAGGCATCGCCTTCCATCGAAGTACCAGCACATCGCAAGAGACAGGGTCATCGAACAAGACCTCGAACCCGCACTCTCCCGACACCGAGGGCCATTGTACCGCGGTTTCAAAATTGTCATCCGAAAGGTACGCAACCTCGGCCGCATTGGCCCCTCTGAGCGTAACACGACCCCTGTGTAACAGGTTCCTGTTCCGCATATGCTGCCATCCCTCCAATATTGGACAATCCCGACCGGGTCCCGGCGTCGGCTGTAATCGGCCGGAACCCAACCGGCGCACCGAGCGTTGTGATTTCGCAGGACTGACGGAATCGAACGCATCATTCAGCAGCGCGAAACTTACAGTACGAACGGCGTGTGTGACAGGACGGTGGAACGTGAGTACCGTTCTGAACTACAGATACTTCCCGCGGGGCCATTTCCAAAGCATAGAAATTACTTGCATTTTATCAGGCATGTTTGAATACGACAGTCAATTTCAAATTCGTCCATTTATTGACGAGATTGCCATGCCGATTGCAAAAGTGGGACGTCGTGGGCAAATGACCTTGCCCCGGGATGTTCGCAAAGCACTCGACGTTCAGGAGGGCGATCATATTGTCTTCGTTCGACGATGCCACGAGTTCTCGGTTCAGCCTCTGAACCAAACCTTGCTGGATCTGCGGGGAAGCGTACCGGTTTCCGGCCCCCAGGACTTCGACGGCATCCGTGAACAGGTTCGGAAAACACGAGCCGGTACCGGTAAGAGAACGCATGGCGGTTCCTGAACGCGTATTTTCCGAGACCAATGTGTTTTTGCGTTTTTTGACTACTGATGTCCCGGAGCAGGCCGATGCAGTAGAGTGTCTTGTGCGTCGGGCAGGCGCTGGCGAAATTGCGCTCGTGACCGGCATTCTGGAGATCGCCGAGATCGTCTGGGCTCTGGAGTCGTACTACAAACTCCCCCGCGTCGATATCCAGGCGATGATCAGGGCCATTATTAATACGCCCGGTTTGGAAGTCGGAGATCGAAATATCATTTCCCAGGCCATTTCCGACTATGTAGACAAGAACGTGGATTTCGGAGACGCATATAACGCGACCTGGTTGCTGTCGCAAGAATTAAAGGTCGTTTATACCTTCGACCGTCGGCATTTTTCCCGGTATGAAAGCCTTGAAGTTCGAGTCCCGGGCGGAAACTGAATAAATCTGAACTCAGCTAAAAACAGACCTCTGGAACAAAGATCCGGGGGTCTGTTTTGTTGGTCGGAAAAACGTCGCCTGACCCGAAACGATGCACAAGATAAACGCGCGAACAGGCCTAAACAAACACTTTTCCCATGCCTGTTGCACACAAAAAAGCCGACCGTCCGCTGACGGCAGGCATTTCGCACAATCCAAAGGGCCTTGTTGACATCACCGCATTCGCACAGGATGGCATGGTGGCTGCCACCTCGAAGCGCACGCTGCGGGCAGTCAGAACTCGATCCCTTTCCTTGCGGGAATGCCCTGCGCGTAATAATGCTTCACCTTGCGCATCTCCGTCGCCAGATCTACCCGTTCAACCAGGGCGTCCCAGACCTTGTGACCTGAAAGCGCCAGTTCACACCGGCGGTCCCCGTCGTACAGGTCCAGCAGATCCATCACGTCCGACCGTTGCAGAAGACCATAGGCGACCGCCGCGAGAATCTCATCCAGAAGCAGCAGATCCTGCGTGCCCTCCCGCAGGAGCAACCGGGCTATCTCGAGTCCGCGCCGGGCTTCCTCAATGTCCTGAGGCTCCGCTCCGAACCGAAACGTCCCATCCTGCATCATGCGCTCACATCCCGTCGGATGCAGTTCGATGCCGTCCAGTCCCCTCAGAACGCGGCGCTCTGAGTAGTGCTCCGTTTCTCCGTCGTACCCCTTGTCGAACTGTACAAAGGACACCTGTCCACCAGCCCCCAGAACACGGATTGCCAGGCCCACGCAACACGTCGTCTTCCCCTTTCCGAACCCGAAATAGACATGGACCTGGTGATACCTCTCATCACCACTCGCCGGAGGGATGACGCGAGGGCCGGCTGCCGGCCGTGTTCGATCTGTCATTCAAAAGTCTCCTTGTCTTCCAGCGAACCTCTCAATTACAGCTTTGCACAAATACAAACCGGTGGCGAAGTCGAAATTTTTCAATTATCTTTATATACATGGACACCCATACCAATCCGGTGGTCTCACTACCGAATGCGTCGTCTGGCATAGCACTCAACGACGCATTCGCCTATTGCGAATCCCTGACACGAAGCCACTACGAAAACTTCCCGGTGGGTTCCCATCTGATTCCCGCCAGGATACGTCCTCACGTATACAGCATCTACGCATTCGCACGTACTGCCGATGACCTGGCCGATGAACCCGGCCTGGCTCCCGATGAACGCATGGAACGGCTGGAGGAATGGGAAGCAAAACTCGACACGTGCATGGAATCTCCCGAAGGCCCCATACTGACTGCCCTCGCCGAAACGATCCGGTCCCAACAGATCCCTCGCCAACATCTACACGACCTGATCCATGCGTTTAAATTGGATGTGGTCACGCACAGGCACCGGACATTCAACCATCTGCTGGCTTACTGCCGGTACTCCGCCGCGCCGGTCGGCCGCCTCATTCTGCATCTTTTTGCTTGCAGGGACGACCGCCGCCGATATCTTTCGGATCTGATTTGTACGGCACTTCAACTGGCCAACTTCTGGCAGGATATCGCAATCGACTTTTCCCGGGGCCGCATCTACCTGCCCCAGGACGACATGGCCCGTTTCGGCGTAACGGAAGACGATCTGGCTGAAAGACGACTCACCGATGGCTTCAAGGCCCTGTTGGCCTGCGAGATCGACCGCACCAGAGCACTTTTTCGAAAGGGGTCCGAACTGCCGGATCTGGTCTCGGGCCGACTCAAATACGAACTCCGGCTGACCTGGCTGAGCGGATTGCGAATCCTCGACAAGATCTGCACCGGGGGGTACGATATTTTCCGGCGCCGCCCGAAGATCGAAAAAAGGGATATTCCCGGCCTGTTCTTCCGGGCCCTCTTCCGGAATCCGCGTCGGGGTGACCATTCCCGGTTTCTTCCGCTATGAATATCAAATCCTACACCGCGGCGCTCGTGCGCAAGGCGCGCAGCAATTTCTATTACGCTTTCGTTTTTCTCCCCAGAACGAAGCGAGACGCCATCTTCGCCACGTACGCCTTCAGCCGTTACACCGACGACCTGGTTGACGACGCGGCTTCACGAGAAAATGCCGCCCGAAACCTCTCTAACTGGCGCGCCGAAACCCACGCGTGTTTCGACGGCAGGCCACAACACCCGATAACGACCAACCTGCACAAAGCCCTGGAAAACTTCAGAATCCCTAAAGAACACTTTCTCAAGCTGATTGACGGCGTGGAGATGGACCTTGTCACAAATCGCTACCAGACCTTCGGCGATCTATACGAATATTGTTACCGCGTCGCCTCCATTGTCGGCCTCATCTGCATCGAAATCTTCGGCTATACCAAACGGGCATCCCAGGACTATGCCGTCAACCTCGGGATTGCCCTCCAACTCACCAACATCCTTCGAGACATCAAGTCCGACGCATTGAGAGATCGCATCTATCTGCCTCTGGAGGATCTGAAACGCTTCAATTACCCGGAAAAAGATCTATTTGCAGGGGTCTCCACGTCCCGGTTTCGCAACCTGATGCAATTCCAATGCCGACGGGCCTGGAGTTACTACAAGAAAGCGACGCAATACCTGCCGGAAGAAGATCGCCAGAGCCTTTTTCCGGCAGAAATCATGGGTTGCATCTACAGCCGTCTTCTCAGACGTATCGAAGCGGTCAACTACAACGTCTATAAGCATCCGATTCGCGTGAACAATCTGAATAAGCTGGGCATCGCACTGGACCTCTGTCTTCGCAGCCGGGTCGGAATGCGAGAGAAGTCGCCGTGGGTAACGTGATTGTTATCGGCGGCGGCTTTGCCGGTCTCGCTGCGGGTGTTCGCCTTGTGGAACGCGGTACCTGCAACGTCAGCCTGTTTGAGCGCAGAAAACACCTGGGTGGCCGGGCCTATTCGTTTACGGATCGCACAACGGGCGATACCGTAGACAATGGCCAGCACCTATTTATGAAATGTTATCTCAAGACCCGGGAGTTCCTGGAAACCATAGGCACCGGGGACCGCCTGCGTTTCCAGGAACAATTCCGTCTGGATTTTATCCAACCCGGCGTTGGGCGCACCGCACTCTCGTTTCCCCGGTTGCTACCGCCTCCCCTCAATCTGTTGGCCGGCTTTATGCGTTACAAGCCGGTCGACATGGGGGACGTCGTGCGGCTGCGTCACGTCAGATCCGCCCTCAGGGCCCCCACGCCACCCGGCCTCACCGTGAACGAATGGCTGGAGGAATGCAAGCAATCTCCATCCATCCGGCAGGCGTTCTGGGATCCGCTCTGCATTTCCGCGCTGAATCAACAACCGGATGCGGCCCCGGCCTCACATCTGAAGTCCGTCCTGAAACTGGCGTTTTTCGGGCGCTCCGAGTCAACCCTGATGGGCCATGCCGGCGTGGGACTCAGCGCGATGTATACCGGCGCGGCAAGTACTTTCATCCAGCGGCATGGCGGCACGTGCCACGTCGGCGAGGCTGCCGCAGAACTGCGCGTTACCAAAAACGACAAAATACGGATCCGTTTTAGATCGGGCAGAGTTGTGACGGCGGATGCCGCGATCTGCGCGATTGCGCCGCCCGCGCTGTCTCGCCTGTTGCCAGATGGCTTCGAAGACCTCAAAGCACGTTTGAGTGCCTTCTATCCTTCGCCTATCCTTTCGGTCAATCTATGGTTCAAGCGGCCGGTTCTCAACAGGCCCTTCATTGGCCTCCTCGAGGGCCGCATGGACTGGGTATTCAACAAACCAATGCTCTACGACGGTCGCGACAGAGCGTCAGCCGGGCACGTTACCCTGGTTGCAAGCGCCGCCGACGGCCTGGTAGACCAGCCGGATGAAAGACTCGTGGAAATCGCACTGAAAGACCTGCATACGTTTCTGCCCGAAACCAGAAAAATACCTCTGGAGCACCATCTGGTTGTGCGTGAACGACAGGCAACATTCGCGCTTCCTCGGGGCCATTCACCCCCACCCAATCGCACTGCCGCGCCCGGTCTCTTCATTGCAGGAGACTGGACCGACACCGGTCTTCCGGCCACGGTGGAAAGCGCCGTCGAAAGCGGCTATCGGGCTGCAGCGCATACGCTCGAATACCTGAACGCATAGAGCGTCTGCCGGGACGACAAAAAATCCGGCGCACGCCGCGTTCCGCGTACTTTCGCCACTCGGCGTGTCTCGGCGTCGTTGTGCGCCGCAAACGGCTCTCGAGCCTAACCCACCCTGAAGTTCGCCACGCCTTGTTCAATGTAGATCCGGGTCTCGAGATCCACCGCCGTAATACTTTGAATGCAGGGATCGCCGTCGGAATTCACACCGGCCAGAGGCAGTCCGTCGATCTGGTAGAAATTCTCTCCGTCGTAAGCCTGCGCGGTCAGTTCCGAATCCGTGCCGGTACGCGCGCTGAATCTATCGTAAAAATCGTCCGGCGCCATTGCGTAGAGATTGGCGCCCGAGCCTACATACTCGCCCGTTTCCGGGTGCCGGCTGAACCCGAGCCGTGCGAGGAATTCCGCGTGGGCTTTCAGGTTTCCCATCACCACGACAGTATCCCCTTCCTCAAGAACGAAACTCTGGAATTTCCCGATCTCCCGTTTGAGCATCGGCCCGGCACCTCCTATCGTGCGATTTTGTCGTTACCCCTGCCCGGAGTTTGCCGCTTCAATTGCCTCGATATATTTCAGCCCGGTCCCGGTATTGAACAGCACGACCCGATCCCCGGAAGAAATCCACCCGTCAGCGACGAGCTGTTTCAGGCCGGCCAGCGTAGCCGCACCCTCCGGCGCCGGAAAAATGCCTGTTGCCGAAGCCATTTCCTCGACGCATGCCATTATCGCTTCGTCGGTGACGGCGACAGCCGTACCGCGACTTTCCCGAATGGCTCGAAGCATTAAGAAGTCGCCCACTGCACCCGGTACCCGAAGACCCGAGGCGATGGTTTCGGCTCCTTCCCACGGATCGGCCGACTCGGCGCCCGCCTCAAATGCCCTGACGATGGGCGCACAGCCCGTGGCCTGTACGGCCACCATCCTGGGCCGTGCAGAGCCGATCCACCCCATTTCTTCCATTTCGTCAAATGCCTTCCACATCCCGATCAGACCCGTGCCGCCGCCGGTAGGATAGAATACGACGTCCGGCAACTCCCAGCCCAACTGCTCGGCGAGTTCATATCCCATCGTTTTTTTACCCTCTACCCGGTACGGCTCCTTTAGCGTAGATACGTCGAACCAGCCCTTATCGACCTTCTGCTCGGTCACCATCCTCCCGCAATCGGTAATCAATCCGTCCAGTAGCGTCAGGTGCGCGCCCAATTGCTGGCACTCCACCCTGTTCGCCACCGGGGCATCCACTGGCATGAAGATATGTGCAGGCATCGCCGCCCGCGCCGCGTAGGCCGCGGTCGCCCCCCCGGCATTCCCGGCCGACGGAATGGCCACGGCCGACGCCCCCAATTCGGCCGCCCTGGAAATCGCCGCCGACAACCCGCGCGCCTTGAACGATCCTGTCGGATTGACACCCTCATCCTTTATGTAAAGATGGGGCACACCAACCCGCCTCCCCAGCGCCTCTGCCTTCAAAAGTGGCGTGAACCCCTCACCCAGGCTCACGCGGCACGCCGCCCGTTCGACGGGCAACACTTCCTCGTATCTCCACATGGTCGCCACCCGCCCGCCCAATTCCGCTCTATTGAGAGATCTCGACGCTTTCTCCAAATCGTACCTGGCGAAAAGCGGCGCCTCACAGCAGGCGCTCAGGTTCCAAAGTCTGTGCTTTTCGTGGGTTCCTCCACAACGGGTACATACCAGGTCGACCAGATATCCCATCCACCCTCCTGTCAAAATTAGGAAAACGAGCATCCACGGATTCGTGCGCCGAAACGGTATTATCATGCACCTCATCCCACGGGATGTCAAGCGCGTTGGCGCGGGTTCAAAGCCAGGGGGCCGTTAGACCGTGCATTGCGGCAGGACGACTCCGTCAGCCCCGGAGAAGCCCATAATCTCTGATCTTCCTTCGGAGCGTTGGACGCGATACGCCCAGAATCTCGCAAGCCCTGCCCCGGTTCCAGCCCGTTGCGTTCAGAACCTGCTCGATGTGTCTGCGTTCCACGTCCGCCAGGGTCAGCGAATCGTCGGTTTCGCCCGATTCATCCCATATCAGCCCCTTGAGGTGATTGCACTGGACCGTTCGGCCCCGGCAATGGAGCGCCGCCCGGACCAGCACATTCTGCAATTCCCTGACGTTTCCAGGCCACGGGTAAACCATCAGCCGGTGCATGGCTTCCTGAGAAATACCCGCCAGGTTCCGGCCGGTGCGGCGCTGGATCTCGCTCAGCATTCGCCCCACGAGCAAGGGAATATCCGACAGGCGATCTCGAAGCGGTGGCAACTGAACGGTCACTTCGCTGAGTCTGTAATAGAGGTCCGCCCGGAACTCCCCCTTCGCCACTAGTTGCTCCAGATCGGCGTTCGTGGCCGCAACCACCCTCACATCCGGACGGATCAATTCCTGTCCGCCCACGCGACAGAATTCAACCTGGTCCAGCACACGCAACAGTTTGGCCTGAAACGTTGGAAGCGCATCTCCAATCTCGTCCAGAAAGAGCGTGCCATGGCTGGCCTGTTCAAAACATCCAGCACGTCTGCCGGCAGCGCCCGTGAAGGCGCCGCGTTCATGCCCGAACAACTCACTCTCTGTGAGGGTTTCCATTACGGCCACGCAATTGACGGCCACAAACGCCCCCGGTCTGCGTGACGCCCGATGGATCGCCCTGGCCATCAGTTCCTTTCCGGTGCCGCTTTCCCCGCAGACCAGAACCGTAGCCGAACTGCCCGCTACCGCTGCCACCGTTTTTAACGCCTCGATCATCTTCTGGGAACGCCCGACGACCATCTCGCCGTCGACGTATGGGACGGATTCGATCAGACCTGCGTCCGCAGGTATCGGGTTCCGCTCACTGCTCAGCCGATGCAATAGTCCGTCCAACGTCGGATCATCCACTGGCTTGGACAAACAGTCATAGGCACCGCCTGAAATGGCGGAGAAAACCTGGTCCGGGGAAAATCCCTCGCTTACCATAACCACCGGCGTATGCCGGTGCGCTTCCTCGAGAACCGGAAAACCGTCCCCATCCGGGAGGTCAGCCTCGGCGATCACACATGCCGGGCGGCCGCGCCTGTACATCTTCAAGCCTTCCCGCGCAGTTCCCGCGCACGCAACACTCACCCCCCGCTGCGTCAAACGGGCTTTCATTTCCTTCCGAAATTGTATGTCGCCATCCACCAGAAGCACGCGCTGCATGGACCGTCCTCCATTTTGTGACCGGGACACCATCGATGAACACCCAGTGACTATGCAGACCGCGTACCGACGTGACGGAGACGAGGAAGGAATTTCCACAAGTCTTATTTTTACAGAGACTAAGGTGGAAATTCCACAGAATCGATATCCCGCCGTTAGCGTACGGCTGTCGGGTCATACAGGACAGAGTACCTGCGGACTGACGTGTGCCGAACGGCAGGGATACGAACGCCTTAAATGTGACGCGGAACCGTGAATCTCCACTTTCCGATTGTCCGGCTCCCTCAAAAAAATCAGCAGAGCGCTGTAAGGGACAACGCTCTGCTGTTTGCCAACTGCACGATCAGATGAGAAGACTACGGAACCGCCACAACCACCGGGTCGGACGGATGGCTGATTTCGATACCTTTCACGGCAACAACGCGATAGATATAGGTGCCGCCTGACTCGACGTTGGTGTCGATATACTTGGTATCTCTAAGCCTGTAAGAGACGGTCTCGAAACTGTCGCTCGAAGATGAGCTTACCTGCTGGCGATTCACGCGGAAGCGCGTGATACCCGCAGGCGCGGTCCACGTGACGACCACAACAGTTCCTTCCTCCGGAAGCTGACGCACAACCGCGGCGACATTGGTCGGTCTGGCAACCCTGGTGTCCGGACCCGTCTGCAACGACACCGTCCTGGAAGCTTCGCTCTCATTTCCACTGGCGTCGATAGCGCGCACCTGGTAGTTGTACGTCGTGGAAGTCTCCAGATCTTCGTCCAAATAACTCAGAGTGGTCGAGTCGACTGTCGCAATCCACTCAAACCCGGCCGATCCTGACCCCTCCGACCGGTAGATCCTGTACTGATGCAGGCCTGTCTGTTCCGAACCATTTTCATCGGTTGTGGAAGCGCGCCAGCTCAACTCAATAACTGTATCACCCGACAATTTCGCGTACAGGAAATCCGGTGGAGCAGGCGCCAGATCGTCGTCTAACACGGTAGCCAGGACGAAATCTGACAATCGGCTTTTGAGTCCGCCCGATCCCAACGCGCGCACGCGATATGCATAGGTTTGGGCCCCAACCAGAGGCGAATCTACATAGGCTGGCCACACGGTGTCGAACGTAGCGAGAGCTTCCGGCTGTCTCGGGTCACTGTAGCGCATCACTTCATAACCGCTCAGTTTCGGCTCCGAATTCGGCGTCCAGACGAGTGTAACTTTACCCTTGCCGGCAATAGCCCTAACCTGGGTAGGAGTAGCAAGACCAGGCGTGCTGACGGATAGCGGTACGGACCGTGGCCCGCCATTTTTCGCGAAGTCAACTCCGTTCACGGTGTAATAATACAGCGTTAGCGGCTCCACCGCAGTGTCCCGGAACGTGGTCTGCGTTCCTGGAACCTGTGCCATTTCAACAAAGGAACTGGCGGTCTGCCTGGATCGGAAGACCCGGTAATGGGAAAGCCCTGTCAAGTCTCCGCCATCATGATCTTTCGTAGGAGGCGCCCAACTCAGCAACACAACGCCAGCATCTTCATCATCCAGGCTGACGCTCAAGTCCGAAGGCGCGGCCGGCGGCATTTCATCCACCTCGGCCTGCCCGTCGACAAAGGGAGACGCTTCGCCGACAACAACACCACGTTCGGGATCCTGTGCGACCGCCCGGACACGGTAAAAATAGACCACATCGACGTCCACATCCCTATCGATATACACGGTCTGGGCCGTGGTAAACGGAATATTCGACGATACCGGCTCGAACGGCGCCTGCGTGGACGTCGACCGCAACACCAGATAACCCAGAAGATTGTCTTCGTTTGACGGGTTCCACTGCAACTCGATCTTGCCGACCTTGCTTATGGTGCGCAGGCCGCCCGGCGCGGCAATTCCGATATCCGCTGCGTTAACCGACACGGAGCGGGAACGCGCGCTTTCGTTGTCGAACCGGTCGATCGCCGAAATCTGATAGAAATACCGGACATCGGACTTCAGTTGCGTCGTATCCGTAAATGTGGTTTGTGCTGCCGGAACCGTGGCAATCAGAACAAAAGCGTCTTCGGTGTCTCTTGCCCTGAAAACCCTGTAACCGTCCAGACCGGTCAGGTCCTGGTCGCCCTCATCCGCTCTGGGCGCGTTCCAGACAAGCGCCACGTGACCGGTATTTTCGTCGCTAACGGCGGAAAGATTCGAAGGCGACCCCGGCGGCCTTTTGTCTTCGCGCACCTCTGCGCTGACAAAGGCCGACCTTTCGCTGGCTTGTCCGTTGACATCCACCGTGTTGACTGTGTAGAAATAAACTCTCAACGCCGAAACGTCCATGGTGGAGTCGACGAAGACCGTACGAGCGGTCGTTACGTTCGCATCGTTCGATTCGCCGCTCAGACGGGTATACTCGCTCGTGGCCGACGCGGCCCGCCAAACACCATACCCAGCCAGCTCATTGATTTTCACGGCATCCCAGGTTAACAGAATGCGGCCGATGTCACCCTGTGCCCGGATGTTCCCGGGCGGGTCCAGCGCCTCGCTACCGAGAAAATTCGGATCGACCGGATTCTCCCGCTCACGACCGCAACGTCCCACGCCCACCAGGACAATGGCCAGCATACCCCAAACCCCCAGTCGGAGGGGGTTGAATTTCCAGCGCGCCATAAACCACTCCTTCATGCACAAGAGCTACTGATATTTGTCGGCCGCCGGCTGACGGCCCCAGCCCCCTCGGCTAAAAGTGCCTCTTGACGGCAACTTTGACCATTCTCTTGTTGACGTCGCTCTTCATATCCACATTGAACCTCTTTTTTGTCCGGATCTTTGAAACGGTGTCGTCCACTCCGCTCGAGAGAATCAAGCGCAACCCACTGGCCAGCAGAACGACAGACAGCCCGACACTCATCTTGCTTTTGGTATCGTAGTCGCCCGTCCGGTCATACAACCGCGCCGCCTCTTCCGATGTGCTGGCGAGCCTGTAGGCGCCGTAGGTCCTGTTGGCGTCCTGGCGGAAATCAACGGCTTTCTTGGCCATTACGGCGCTTCCACCCAGAAATAGAACGCCGAATGCCCGCCGGGAGGTAAAAAACGACTTCGCCTGAACCGGTTCGGCCGTCATGCCGACCGCAAGTGCAAGCAAGCAGCAAATCGCCTGCGGGACCCGCTTACGCATAACCAGACTCCTGCAAATAGGAAGACGTTCTCCCGTCCGTGGAACCATCAGTACGTTTAGACAGCATGAATCACGCAAAAGTTTCGAGGATTCTCTTCAGACACGGGTACTTGCCGAGAAAGGCGTCGCAACCCGGGGTCGGTCGATTAATGCCTGGGTTTCGAAAAAGCCGAGAATTGACATTATGGGGGGAGGCAGGTGCGGAAGCTGGGCGCTGACCGTGCAGGAAAAGTTAGAACAGTATAACAAAACAGGTGACAAAAGGCAACCTGAAATCGTCCGTCCACGGTCGTCTAATCGTAGACACGGTCTTCGTAGGTCTTCTCCCACGTGCGGTATTCCCGCACCACGCATGTGTCCGCCAATTTATCGTGAAGCGCCTGTCTCCGCTTGTCCCAGATCATCCATAGTGCACCGACCCCCAGCGTCAGCCCGAAAAGTACGTACTGTCCCCAGAACCGGATCAGCGCTCGCCTTACACCGATGGGTTCCCCTGTCCGTCGGGTGAGCCGGATGCCAGCCTCCCGCATGCCCGGCGTACTTCCTTTACGACCCCAGGCCGGAACAATCAGCAGCGCTTTGCAACTTAAAAAACATAGTGTAAAAAGACCCACTCGCATCCACTGTTCCCCGTTCTTCCAAGCCGCCGGATCCCCGGCCAGCAGACCAGCGCCGAATTCCTGCAGCGGCGACGGACCACGGCGAACGGAGAAGGCGGAAGCCGGCGCCCCGTCGTTTCCGAGACTCAAAACGAGTAGGAACAGGGACCGTCCTGCCAGAAACAACCCACCCAGGATCAAGAGGTGGATGAAAAGATCGATCAGGCTTGCCCAGAGGCGCCGAAAAAGACTCGCACAAACCACAATTTGATGGGTCTGCCGGTTGCGAAAACTTTCCAGACCCGTTATCCGATTCCTGATCTCCGCCCGCAAATCTTCCGCCCGGAGCGGATATTCCCCGCGGTCCACGTGCGCGTACATATCCTCCAGTTCCGAGAGCGAACTGGACCGAATGCGTTCCGCGTAGGCTTTATCCTGTGAATCCGTTCCCGGACCGGGCTCCATAACCTCTCCTGCCGACTCGCGATCCTGCTTCTATTCTTTCCGGTCGATCAGCGAATAGAGCGTGGGAATCAATACCAGCGTCACCAGTGTTGAAATCACGAGGCCGCCGATTACGGTAATAGCCATCGGCGCACGAATTTCCGCGCCCTGCCCCACCGGAAAGACAACGTTCAGGGCCCCCATAACGTACGATAAGGCGCCACCCGGCATTACGATTTCGAGGCCGGATTCAATGTTCGCCACAAAAGGCCTGAAATCGAAAATCCCAAGGGCCATTGGCAACAACCCCAACACGGTGGTTGACGTGGTCATCAGAATCGGGCGCAGCCTTACCTGGCATGCCCGTTCAATAGCCTCCAGTTTCCCCATTCCGCGCTCCCGACGCAGGACGTTGATGTAGTCGATCAGCACAATCGCGTTATTCACGACGATACCCGCCAGCATAATCAGCCCGATCAACACCACCACGCTCACCGTCTGACCGGTAACCAATAGCATCCAGACCACACCGACCAGGCCGAATGGAATTGAAAACATTATTACAAAGGGATGGATCAAGGATTCGAACTGGGAAGCCATTACGAGGTAGACCAGGAATACCGCCAGCAGAATGGCCAGCCGCATACTTTCGAATGACCGCTTACGCTCTTCGTTCTGACCACCGATCTTGACATGATAGTCGGGGGGAAAGTCAATGTCCCGTATCACGGACTCAATATCGTCCACCACCTCGCTCAGGCTGCGTCCTTCGAGGTTCGCGGAAACAACCGCCACTCGTTCCTGGTCCACCCGCAGGATCTCGGCGGGCCCCATTTTAACGGACAGATCGGCAACTACGGCAAGGGGAATTGGCACTGAAGCACCGGCCGGACTCACAATGAGACGTTTGAGATCCTCCACCGTGCTCCGGTACTGCTCATCCGCACGCACGCGAATATCCACCTTCCTGTCGCCCTGAGCAAACTCCGTAGCCACCTCACCCTGGATCTTGTTTCTTACGAGCCTTCCGATCTCGTTGATGTTTGTCCCCATCTGCGCGACCCACTTTCGATTGAAGCGGATCTGCACCTCGGGATTGCCGCCCTCGGCGCTTGTCTTCACGTCGACAAGCCCCGAAACGTCCTCCAATCTGCGTGCAAGCTCGTCGGACAACGTCCTCAGGGTACTCAGATTATATCCGGAAATCTCGACCTCGACTGGGGTCCTGGACGTAAAAAACGAGGGACGGGCGAATTTGCACTCCGCTGCGGGTATGCCTCGGAACTCCTGCCTCAATCGATCCATCACCGCGTCTTCCCTGGCCCTAATGATACCCTCTTTGAGCGCCACCTTAATCTGGCCGACGTTTTCACGCTCCTCTCCTGCCGACCCGTCGGAAGACCCGCTCAAGCCAACGGCACTATAAACCAGTTTCACCTCGGGCTGAGCCTGAACGATCCGTTCCATGTCACGTATTGTCCGTTCGGTAGTGACGAGCGGTGTACCCACCGGCATCTTTACCGAGATGTTGAATTCACCCTGGCTCATCTCCGGAATCAACTCGCTTCCCAGGAAGCCGACAAGCAACCCGGATACCCCCGCAAGCGCAAACGCGACAAGGAGTACGGCGGCGCGATGTCGCAGCGCCCAGCCGATCACCCGGGGATAGAATCGATACGTGCTGCCCATTATCAGTTCGAAGAGCCAGAAAACCGGGTAAAGGAGGGCGACCACCCCTTTGCCCAACGCCCATCCTGCGCGCAGGACGACACCGATCCCCTTTGCAAGGCCCAGGGTAGAATGGGGCCGCAGGCGGCGACGCTCCGCGCCGGCCGCCCCGTCGCTCCGGCCAAAGTCAAAGGACGCCAGCATTGGAATCAGGGTCAGCGCGACCAGCAGCGAAGCCACCAGGGAGAACGTCACGGTCAACGCCTGGTCTCGGAACAACTGACCAGCGATCCCTTCAACAAAAACGATGGGCACAAATACACAGATCGTGGTCAGGGTGGAAGCCACCACCGCTTTCCCCACTTCGCTGGCCCCCGTCACAGTCGCTTCGAGCGAAGACAAACCCTCCTCGCGATACCGCTGAACGTTTTCCAGAACGACAATGGAGTTGTCCACCAGCATCCCGATGCCCAGCGCCAGCCCGCCCAGGGACATGATATTCAGGCTGACATCCGAACTGAACATGAGCAGAAATGTGGATACGACGGAAATCGGAATGGATAGGCTGATAATCGCAGTACTTCCGGGGTTGCCCAGAAACAGATAAAGCACGACCACCGCCAGCACGCCCCCCATTATCGCCGTGTTGAGCACCTCCGCGACAGACGCCCTGATAAACGTCGCCTGGCTGAAAACCACCTCTATTTGCGCGCCGCCCGGCAACGCACCAGCCTCTATCTGAAAACGCTGCAACGCCTCGGTGATATGGTCAGCGACAGTCACGGTGTTGGCATCGCCCTCCTTGTAGACGGCCAGTTCCACGCTCTCGCGACCATTGATTCGGTTAATCACCTTACGTTCTTTGTGTCCCCGAAAGACGCGGCCCACGTCGGAGAGGACAATCGCGGCGCCCTGCCGTTCGCCCACAACGATGTCCTGAATCTCCTGTACCGAACGAAACTCATTGACGGTGCGCACCACGTACTCCGCCTCGCCATCTTTGAGTTGCCCTCCGGTCAAATTCACATTCTCCTGACCCAGGCGTCCCACGACCTGTTGAATCGGGATGCGCAGCGACGCCAGCCTGGGTTCATCCAGTTCTATATGTATTTCCTCTTCAAGCCCTCCGTTTACGCGCGCCGCGGCGACTCCCTCGAGGCTTTCCAGATCCAGCTTGAAATGTTCCTCGGCCAATAGACGAAGGGCGACCAGGCTCTCCTGCCCGTAGAGCCCAATCCGCATAATCGGATCCAGAGAAGGGTCAAAACGCAGCAAGACCGGTTTTTCCGCCCCCTGCGGAAGTTGCAACCTGTCCAGTTTCTCTCTGATGTCGAGAGATGCGAAGTCCATGTCCGTACCCCAGGAAAACTCCACCACCACCTCGGACACACCCGGCCGTGACGTGGAACTCACCCGGACTACATTTGTCACCACCCCCACCGCCCCCTCCACGGGTTCCGTTACCAGGCGTTCCAATTCCGACGGCGCCGTGCCTTCGTATTCGGTCCGTACAGTCAGTGTGGGATACGTGATATCAGGAAGCAGATTGATAGAAAGCCGCCGGAACGCAACCAGACCGAAAATCACGGCCGCAACGACAAACATGGTTACCGTGACCCGACGGCGGGTCGAAAACTCAATCAGCTTCATCGGGGTCTCCCGCCGCCGGCCGGCAGGATACCCTTCCGGCGCATTTCACCCATAAATGCACGCCACTTTTCACTACTGGTCGCAAGATCAGGTTCTCTTTTAACACGTGCGTCATATGCTTTCTTCAGATCGGGAAACCGCGCGAACATCCGTTCCTTTATTGCCTTGAGCTCACCGTTATCGGCGCCATCACTTTGAATGCCGCCCTGGCCTCCCTGCCCTGCGAACCCGCTCCCCTGCTCCGCTGCCGCCGATTCCTCAGCAACCCCCTCGCCCACCAGGCGCACCGCCGTCCCAGGGCGCAGGCCTTCGTGACCAACGGTAATGACATGTTCCCCTTCCGACAGGCCGCTCAGAATCTCCAGGTGTTCGTTGTCGTCAAACCCCATGCCGACTTTCCGGCGAACCGCCTTGCCCGCGCCGCGTTCGCCGTCCCGTTCATATACAAACACGTGATTCCCTTCTCCCTCCAGGACGAGCGCCTTCTTGGGAATCACAAGTGTGTTTCGGTGCACCTCGGTAATGATGTGTACCGATGCGAACATGCCGGGCCGGAGGATACCGTTTCCGCCTCCAGGAATCTGTACGGTGACTTTGATGGTTCCACTTTCCGGATCCACCACCGGGCTGATCATCTTCACAACACCGCGAAACACCCGACCCGGAGCGGACTCCACCGTGACTTTCGCGCCCTGTCCGATCGCCACTTTGCCCATGTACTTTTCCGGAATCCGGATACGTGCAAGCAGCGGGTCGAAGTCCGCCACCGAGAACACCGCCTGATTGGCGGTTACCCTGTTTCCTATCTCGACGCTACGAATGGTCAGCGTGCCGTGCAGAGGCGAAGCAATGGTGGTATAGCTCAGATTCAGCTTCGCCTGTTCCAACTCGGTATGCGCGCGGTCCATCTGCCCCTTTGAATTCTCATACCTCTCTTTGCTCAGGAGGTCCCGCTTGAACAGTTTTTCGTCTCGCTCGAAGACACGACGCGCGTCGTGGTAGGCCACTTCCATTCGGTGGACCTGCAACAGCGCCGCCGCCGAATCCAGCCGCGCCAGCACCGTGCCCACCGCGACGGGGTCACCCTCTTCCCGGTGAATCGCCACGACCTGGCCGGACGTCCTGGAACGCACGTCGACCCACAGAAACGCCTCCAGCTTTTCATTCGCCAGAATATAACTCGAAATGTCGCGGCGATTCACCGGCTCCACCCTTACCGGTACAGCCGCGCCACTGCGCTGTTGGCCGCGACGGGCGGATCCACGTTCACCCTCCCCGCAACCCCATAGAACCGCAATAATGCCAATGATGACGAATTGTTGAATTCTGAACATGCATCCCCCTGCGGAACCTGGTCCTGGCAAGTAATTGGTTACTTACAATGTATACAATATAACGACAGGATTCATGGGTATTTTATCCACGTTCGCACGGCCGGATGTCCGGCACTGCGGGGCACGAGCGAGCGGGTTAGAGTATGACCATTTCTGATCATCGCAAGATACGCTTCCAGAGCGAATTAGCGCCGCATTCCGGGATACCGGAGTCGGAGATTTTCATCCAGGTCCGGACGTAACGGTCGCGATAACGAAACGCCTGATCCCTGCCCCCCGGATAATGTCCAGAACGCTCATCACCTCGCCATGGGGAAGGTTCCGATCGGCCCGCAACACAAGGCCGCCACGGTCGTTGATTTCATTCGAAGCCGACTGCAACCGGGCGCCCAACGCGGCCCGTTCGACGGGCTCGCCGTCATAGTGTATCTCACCGTCCGGAGCCATATCCAGTACAAAGCGCTTCGGATGCTGAACCCGGTCCACGTGTTCCATCGACGGCAGTTCCACCTTGAGCGCCGACTGCTCGATGAAAGATGTCGTGACCAGGAAGAACGTCAGCAGCAGAAACAGAACGTCGATCAATGACGTGATATTGATGTACGGCCGCCGCTTCGGCTTCTGAAACAACTGCATTTTACCGCCCTTTATTCGTCCGGTCCAGGCACCTGGAAACCCCGCAGCTTTTTCAGTAGTGCATTGGAATATTTCTCGATCTCCAGTACCAGACTCTCTGCCTTGCTGCTGAAATAATTGAAAAATACCAGTGAGGGAATCGCGATAAACAGCCCGGCACCGGTTGTCAGGATCGCTTCAGCGATACCGCCTGCAAGCAGGTTGCCCTGCCCCACGCCCACTTCCGAAATCTCACGAAACACCTTGATCATCCCCAGAACCGTACCCAGCAAACCCAATAAAGGAGACACGCTCGCAACGGTCTCCAGAACAACGATCCCCTTCTGCATCTTCCCCATTTCCTGCCGGCCCTGGTCCACAATGCTTTCCTTTATCTCATCCGGAGGCAGGTGCCGGTTGTCGAGGCCCGCGCGAACAACCTGCGCGAACGGTCCTTCGTGCTGGTTGCATACCGACACCGCCAGGCCGATGTCCTCCGGGCGCCTTATGTTCTCGATCACGCTGACAATCTCTCCGCGAATGATCCTGTGGCGCCGCAGATTGAACGCCCGCTCCAGCGTAATAGCCAGCGTAAGAATTGAACATAGAGAAAGGGGATACATCATCAGCCCCCCCTGCACAAACAGCTCCCATCCCATGCGACGGCTCCCGTGTTATTGCGATTCCAGTAGCAGATAGTGGAACAGGGCGGTAATTTCCAGATAGTCTTCCGGAAAGTGCGCCGGCAGAGGTTTGAAATTGGCCGACAGTTCTACCGCGCGTGTGCTGGTATCCCGCAGGTACGGGCTGCCGTCGAAGTCGATTACTTCCAGATCCGCGAGTCTGCCATCCGGCGAAATTCTGAATTTCAGCCGTGTCTGACCCTGGATAAGCCCGAATTGCGTAAACGCAGCCGGCGGATGGATATGGTCTCCAATGTGGCGTTTGAGATATGCCAGATACGGCGCGAATTCCCAGTTATACGTACTCAGCTGCAAACCGCCCTGTTCGAGGGCGTGACTCTGCAGGTTCTTCATCGGCAGGACGCCGGGCGCGTCGGGACGTCCGAACAGTGCGCTCTTCGGTTGCTGCGGGATCCACGTTTTTCGCTGCTTCGACAACGACGCGAAATCCGTCGAAACCACCTCGTTTGCCGCGTCGGCACGTCTGTTCTGATCGACTTCGGTCCCGGCGTCGGCCTTTCCCCGCTCTCCCCCTTCGCCCTGCTGTCCGACGTCAGACCGGGGCTGTGCGGGAGATTGCACCAGGCCCTCGGCATAGGGCAGATACGATTCCGGCAGAGGCGCGTCGTGGAGGTCCTTCGCCCGCGAGACCCGGTTTGACCGCAGCGTTGTCGCTTCCGGCGGCGGCTCGTCCGCTACCGGGCGGGGCAACTCGACGAATTCGAAAGACATCGGCATGGACTCGTGTGCCGTTACCTCGTTCCGCGGTTGGGGTACAAGGCTCAGAAGAGGCACGTAGAAGACAAAGAACAGCAGATGCACGACCAGGGCCGCACCATACGCGAGGGTATAACGATTGGCGAAAATGCGTCCGATACGCGCCGCCATAGAGAATTCCACACGGGTACCAGGTGTTCAGCGTGCAATAAATATAGTGGAACCCGGGCTATAAACAAGAACAATGCCCCGAACGACCCGCATGGCCGTGCCAGACAAAACGGGCGGTCGACCGAAATTCCGGGTTCGCCAGCTGTACGCTGGCGTCTCATCGCCTTCCGATGGCGGCCTGGCAAGAACAAAGGCCCGGCGGCAGCCTTGCCGGGCCCGATAACCTTTCCGCGGGAAAATGGCGAAAACCAGCTTTAACCCATAAACGCGACCGCGGTCTCAATCCGCCGCGGGCGCCTCCGTTCTAGAAAATGCAGCACGCAAGCGTTGAAAACGCCCCTGGAACAGCGACATCCATCCCACGTAGAAGAAACCCAGGCTGAACAGAGCGATAAATGGAACCGGAAAGTATATCCCGTTAGCGATCGCGAATCCGATTACCCACAGAAAATAAAACCCGACACCGAGTTCGACTACTGACAGCGCATTTTTCCGCACGGTGTATCGCTTGCCACGCCAGGTATCCCGGCGGCTTACAACCTGGTATTTCGGCGTTCGCAGAAACTCCGTCTGGTAGCCCGCCAGAGCCTCGAGCACCGCCCAGGCATTGTTGAACGATATCCCCATACCGGCGGCAAGCACGCAGGGCATGTACTTGATTCGACACCTCCAGTCCTGATAGAGTTCCTTCTGCGAGTAGATATAAAACCGGGATACCGCCCCCGTCGCGGAGACAAACAACGGCAGATCCACGAAAACAACGCGGTACCACCCCAGATCCAGCCGGGCGAGCACCGCCGGAAAGATCAGCGCCGCCAGCATGGCCATCAACAGATAAGCGAAATTCCCATTTAAATGGATCAGCGCCTCGAGCTTCACCCGCCACGGCAAACGCGCGCGCAGGACACGCCCCACCAGTTTACGCGCCGTCTGCGCAGAGCCCTTGGACCACCGGAACTGCTGGGTTTTCCAGGCGTTCATCTCCACGGGCAACTCGGCCGGCGCAGCCAGGTCGTCCAGAAACAGAAAGCGCCATCCGGCCAGCTGCGCCCGATAGCTCAGATCGAGATCTTCGGTAAGGGTGTCGTTTTCCCATCCTCCCGCATCGTCGATACTTTGCCTGCGCCATATGCCGGCCGTGCCGTTGAAATTGAAAAACAGGCCCGATCTGCTGCGGGCGCCGTGTTCCATCATGAAATGACCGTCGAGGAAAATCGCCTGCACCTGCGTCAGCAAAGAATAATCGCGGTTCAGATGGCCCCACCTTGCCTGCACCAGGCCCACACCCCCATCGGTGAAATAATGAATCGTCTTCCAGAGGAATTCTCTGGGCGGTAAAAAATCGGCGTCGAATACCGCCACGTATTCGCCGCTGGCAACCCGCAAACCTTCGGCAAGAGCGCCCGCCTTAAAGCCCGTTCGTTCCGTTCGATGCAGACAGACGATATCGTGCCCGGCCTCCCTCAACTCCGCCACGCAACGCTTTGCCACATCGGTAGTCTCGTCCGTCGAATCGTCCAGGACCTGAATCTCCAGGCGGTCCCGCGGATAGTCGACGTCCGCCACCGCCCGGATCAGCCGCTCCACCACGTACAGTTCGTTGTAAACCGGCAACTGTACCGTCACTCGCGGCAATTCCTCGAACCGGCCGGCCGGCGACGGACGCTTGTGCCGATTCTTGAAGTATAGCCGCACCATGACGTGCCGGTGCAGGCTGAAGATCATCAGCAGACCAAGCGTCACGCTATAAAGTATCAACAAAGCCGCCTTAAACCCGGTGATCAGCATCTCAACATCCATGAACCCTCCGACACTGACGCATCTCACTAAATTGCGGGAGCATAACGGGTCTTCACATTGACGTCGCACCATCCGGATTGGCGCGAACGGCCGACTTGCAGGCACCCCGGCGATGCGGGGGTAATTCAATTGATATCGTCTCGACCATTGCCCGGTATATGGACGATCTACAATGCATTCAGGAAGATAATAAGCAATTCCCAACCCTGAAATCAAGCCCAAAGCATTCGCGCGATCCCAGTCAGACCCGCGCGAAAGCGCCGGCTTGACCACCCGGGCGTGCCTTGCGGCCGCGGCCCTCGATGCCCGGCCCGCCCGGCGATATCTTCACCCGGTTCTCTGAATTTCGTCTGTTTCTGTTGACAAGCAGCGGTCTTCCGGTTTATATTTTTCTGCTGCTCTCTTTCCTGCGCCAGGGCCGGGTGGGTGCGCCTTACGGCACGCGCGAACCATCCGTTGTTCAAAAGGTACACCGTGGGCCTGAAGATTCCGCAACCGTGGACCCACGGGTACCGTACCCTCCAGACGCACCCGGCGGACCCGGCACGCGGCAGGTAACCGCACCTGCAGAGTCAGTGAAAACCCGGCGGCCAACAAGCAACGTTATTCTCAAGGAGTCCATATCCGATGCCTGAACAGGATCAGTTCTACCCCGACTACAAACTGCCTGCCGATTCGGAGCCGGAAGCCGGAGCCAAGTCCGGCAGTCTACTCGACGGCGATTTCGAGTTCCCTCTTGAAACCCGCTGTTGTATTACGGGAGAGGAAGTCAAACACAGCTTCTGCCGATATCCCGATCCGACGCTAGGCACAATGATGGTGATGTCTCACGAAACCATGCTTCGGTTCTCCCGACCGGGAGAAAGCCTCTCCGAAAGATTCGAACGCGTAGTCAAACTTCGGCGAGCGCACGAAGCGAGCCGGCAGAAATAGCCGACGGCCGCTTTCTTTCCCTGTTGGAAATGCTGACATGCCCACCCTCTCCTCAGCTATCTGCCGGCGATTCACATGATCTCCGACGCCGCACCGGCCATTCTTTACCGGCGAGTTGAGATTCCCCGCGCATTGTTGACCCGGACGGAGATTGAAGGACGGCACCTACGTTTTGGAGGGGATATCCGGGTGGGCGACCTTACCGGAGACGGCCGGGCCGATCTGCTCGTTTACCGCTGCGACACGGCTAGCGAACTCAAACCCTGTTTTCTGGGCGCCTTTACGCTCGACGGGGAGATTCTGTGGCAGCACGGCGGCGGCGGCGCCCAGCCCCTCCGACCCTGTTCCGTGGCGATCCACGACGTAGACGCGGACGGCCGGAGCGAGGTGATCTGCTTCTTCCATCGCCCGGACGGCATCACCGCCCGAGAATCCATGGCGGATGTCACCGTCCAGATACGCGACGGCGCGACGGGAGCGTTGAAAGAGGAATCCCGCCCGGAGATTCTAAAGGCCTGCCGCGGCTGGGGCGCCAACTGGTTTCATCAGCGCCTGTTCATTGCCAACTTCAGAGGCACCGCCGTTCCCCAGGATATCGTGGTCAAACTGGGTGAACGGGTCCTGGCATTCGACCATAACCTGGACGTGTTGTGGGACTACGCCATCCCGTGGAACGACTACGGTCGCTGCTCCGCATACATTCCAGCCGTGGGCGACCTGAACGGTGACGGCCGCGACGAAATCCTGGGCGGATATTTCATTCTCGATCCCGACGGCGCGCCTCGATGGGAGCGCCAGCTTGCGCCTAATATGGACTCCGTATCCATTCAGCCGTGGGACGACGGAAGGATGCGCGCCATCTGTTCCGGCGGAGGACACGTTCTGGACATGGACGGCGGCGTTATTCTGGCCCTCGGGGAGGAAATCGTCCCTCACGGACAGGAAGTCCGCGTGGCCACCTACCTGCCCGACGAACCCGCACCTCAAATGGCCATTCGCTACCTCGGGCACCGTCCCGACGTTCTGCTGGCGGACAATGGTGGACGGATTGTCCGTCGCTTTCGACTCAACCGATCGCCGAACGAAACGGGTATTGAAACGGTCTACTGGAACGGATTCGACGCGCCGGCAATGATTTACAACGGCGGCATCCTCTTCGATGGCAATGGAGAACCCGCGGTGGTTCTTCCGGATCTGCCGCCTCCGGCCGGCCCCGAAAAAATGGGCTGGTATCACGCCGTACCCGCCAACCTCTGCGGAGATGAACGCGAGGATCTGCTGGTGTACAACCCGTGGGCGGACGCCGTATACATCTACACTCCCGCGCCGTTGAATCCGATTGCCTACTCCCGTTACCGTGCCGGCCCCCGCCAATACAATGCACGTCTGATGGACTGAAGCGGCCCGGAAGTTGACCTCCCGGGCCGATCGCCGGCAGTGTTTCAGTCCCTCCGAAACGCGTCCCCCGTCATCGCGGGCCCGGGAGAGGTTCGACCCGGAACCCATTCTCTTGTACCCTTACCATACGGCAAGTGGATTGAATCCGTTGGTTTCGGAGCCGGCAGCGGCTTCGAAACCTCAGTCCAGAAATCCTTCGATCACCTGTTCACCTGGGTCGATCATCGGATGGTTCACGTTTTCGAGGGGCAACGCAACAAACTCGCCGGTCTGCGCAGACTGGTAAGCCGCGGTCGTCATCTCCGCAACCGCCAGACCGTCCGCTACGCCCATAACCGGATCCCGATCCTCCTCGATGCATTCGATCAACTCCTGCACGCACGATTCCGAATAGGACAGCGGCGCCGGCGGCAGTTTCAACGCCACGCCATTGAGCAGCACGGTTTCAGGCTCCGCGTGGATCCAATTACCCTCGGCGGTCACATCCACCGCGTTCGCCGCAGGACCTTCCTCCTTAAGTTTGTTTCGCCCGGTCACCAGCGTCGCGACAAAATCCCCGTATTCGCATACCACAGTCGCCATATCCTCCGTACCGAAAGCCAGGTATTCGTCCCAATAGGCATTTCGCATGCTGCTGAATATGCGGCCGGGCATTCCGAATAGGTGGTGGAGATAATCCACCGCATGACTGCCCAGATTCATCAGTTCCCCGCCTCCGTTCACGTTAACCGGCGTGGGGTAACTCACGTACTGCATCAGGTCGCTGTCCTTGAACTGGCGAACGAAATAATGTGTATATGACGTTATATTGGTATATGCCCCGAACCGAATTCCCCGGGCGAGCGCCGCCAGCCCGGGCAGATATCGGATGGGGTAGCTTAACACGATCCTGACCCCGGAACCCGCGGCAGCGTTTACGATCTCCCGGGCTTCCGTAACGGTGCGCGAAAGGGGCTTGTCCACCAGAACGTGCTTGCCGCAGGCCACTGCCTTTGCGATCAGGGTTCGTTTCAGATAAAAGTCGGTGGCAATGGAAACGATATGCACGCCCGGGTCTTCCAGTACCGCGTCGTAGTCCGCGACGCATGTGACCCCGAATCGTTTCTCAAGGGTTCTGGCTTTGTCCGCCCTGTGTTCCACGGCCGCTACAATCCGGCAATCCTCCCGCGCTTCCAGGATCGGGCCATAGCTCATCTGATGTGCCCGGTTTCCGATCAATCCGACACCGTAGTTCATTTGTCGAGTCCCTTTCGTCCGCTGCTTAGAAGCGGTCTTAAGATTCCCAGTGCGTTTCCGAGCGCGCGCCGCACCCGGAAAAGCGCCTACACCCAGTTCAGCTCCTGGACCTCACCGGTGCGAATCGCTTCAATGGCCCGGAGGGCAAGCGTTGTCGCCCGAACGCCGTCGTCCAATTTCGCCGCGTGCACCGGGTCGATGCCCCTGAGCGACCAGTCCACAACCGCACGCATCTGCTGCGTGTAACCATGTGCAAAGTCGCTATCGTCGCATCCGGGGATATCGGCAATTGTCAGCCGGCCGGGCTCGGCGCCCCAGAGGCGAATCTCGGGATTCCAGTGGTAGTTGAACAGACTCGCGGTCGCGTCCCCCGCGAAGACCTGGTAGGCCGCCTTTCCCATCAACGCCGGTTTGCCCACGTCGCCTATCGCGACATTGGCGACCGCCCCGTCCACAAACCGAAGCGTACACGCCACCGCGTCCGTGATGGGCAACGTGGGATGGTGATAGTTACCACCCGCCGCGTAAATCGATACCACCTCGGACCCATTCAGGAAACGAACCGCGTCGAAACAGTGACACCCCTGACTCAACACGTTGCCTCCCCCGGCAACCGGGTCGTTCGCCCAGCTCTGTTCTCCCCACCTGGGATCGAAATACTGTGCGATCGTCAACCACGGCCGCGGCGCGACCTCCTTCAGCTTCAGGAAAAACGGCGAGAACCGGGCCTGAAAACCTGCCATGAACTTAACGCCCGCCGCATTTACAGCCTCCTCGATCGCAACGCAATCCTCGATGTGGATCGCCAGCGGCTTCTCGCAAAAGATATCCTTACCGGCTTCCGCCGCCGCCACACACATGGGCGCGTGGAGGTGGTGGTGCGTGCAGATGAGCACAACGTCGACGGCAGGGTCGTCAAGTGCCCGTTCGAATTCCGTGCTCACCGCCGCGGCCGAGACCTCCGCACCCAGCGATCGGGCCGCGTCTGCGTCTGTATCCACCAACATGCGCAGAGATACGTCTTCAAAGCCCGCGAGCGACAGCGCATGGGTTCTTCCCATATTCCCGCAGCCGATAATTGCGGCGTCCAGCTTGCCTTCTGTCACCTCATTGCCTCCACTCGCCATCGGTTGTGGCCGGCTCGTACGGCGCCTGGCGGGACGGATGGGTTTCATCCGACAGAATCCCGTACAGTTCCGGCCTTCGGTCCTCCAGATGGTTCCCGCCGGTCACGGTTGACAGGTCAATTTCGTGCACCAGCACATCGGGCACGTTCGACTGAAGTTTAGCGTCAAGTTGGCCCTTCGGGCCCGTAATCAACGCCACGTTGGGATGCGTGAAGCAGACGAACATCTGGTTCTCGTAGGACCGCGTGCGCATCCACCACTCGTTATCCAGATGCCACATCCCGTACGTCGGCATCAGACAGACCTCGGCGCCTTTCAATCTGAGGACGCGGATGGACTCCGGCCATCGGCGGTCGGCGCAGATCGCCAGGCCCACGGTACCGAAATCCAGTGCGAATACGGGAAGATCCCGCCCAGGGGCGAATCGACGGTCGTGGTTCTGAAGATGCGTCTTGTAATACGTGCCCAGGATCTCGCCATTGCGTCCGGCCAGCAGAGCCGCGTTGTAGAAAAAGCCCTCCTTCAATTCCGTAAAACCGAACACGATGTGCGTTTTTGCCCTCCGCGCCAGATCCAGAACGTTTCGGACGTATGAGCTCTCCCCCACCGTCTGAGCGACGGACAGGAACCTTCGCACGGTCCAATCCGCCTCGGTCACCGCGTACCCGTCAAGGAAACACTCCGGCGTAACGAATACATCCAGTCCGCTGGCATTACACCGGGCGAACTCATGCTCGAACACGGCCCAATTTGCTTCAAGATCCCATTTGGCGGGCATCGCCTTCAACATTCCGATGCGGACACTGCGATTCTTGATCGGCATGGGACATCCTCCCAATTCAGGCTCCGTAACAGGGGTACGCCAGCGACCCGGTACGCGAAAAACCCCGTTGGGTACAGATCTCCGCCCGGCATGAACCCCGGCGGCGCGGACCTTCGATTCCCGAACGACGTCGGGGGCGCGCCCTACCGCATCTGCCAGCGCATGCTTACCACTTCGCCCTGCCTGAACGTGAACCACTTCGTCCAATCGGATAGCGACCCGCCCACGCTCACGGTGCAGTCCACGTGCAGTACCCCGCTGCCATCTTCCACGCCGTTGTTCCGAACGTCCATCCGCACCGTGTCCTCGCCGTACTGCGACTTCAGGTACCGGATCGCCTTGTCCTTCATCTCCGCTTCGCTCAACGGTTCAACCATTGGATTGCTCCTTACGACGTATTGAACCATCCGATGTTGCCTGAGTTATTTATTCGAACTGATCGATTTTTCATAGAATAACAACGGCGAGGGACACACATGGCGTTCTTTGCCTGAAACAGATCCCCCAAACCGGGCATGCACCCTGAGCCTGTCGAAGGGTAACGAAACGCGGGCGTTTCGACAAGCTCGTTTCGACAAGCTCAACGCATGCGACGGACGCACTTCGACAAGCTTGCTTCGACAGGCTCAGCACCGGCAGTGCAAGCAACGCAGCGAGACGGGATGAACCCGCCTGCCTGTGCGTACTGTCTCACGCACGCATACAGGCGGATGAATGGTGACATATTTCCGGGACAGGACACTTAGACTCGCGCGGCCGCTCTGACGCCTCCTGCCAGGACGTTTTCTTCCAGGTTCCGGAACTGATTCCCATCGACCACGGTATCTTTTGACCGTTCGTCAATCCGTATGCCGATCTTCTGTTTTCCCCCGCCGGTGTCTTCGATCCGGCAGTTGCGAATTTCCACACGGTGCGTCTCCCCGCGAATGTCCACACCCGTTCCGTCCCCGGTAAATCCGTTGTCCCGAATATCGCAGGACGCCACGACGTTCCGGTGAGCGCCTCTGAATTCGGCCTGGGGCTCGCGAAAAAGCACGCCCACCTTATGGTTGCGCTCGATGGTGCAATTCTGAATCCGATTATCCGTGTCTCTGTGTCCGATGGAGATGCCAAAGTCGAGATTGTCCGAACAGATACAATTCTCCGCGAGGCCGTCCGACACCCCCCAGCAGAAAAAGATGCCCTGGCTGTTGCCCGTGGAACGGCAGTTCCGGAACACCGGCCGTTGCGACCCGCTGCCGGGATGGAATCCCAGGTTCGCGTTCCGCTCCGACACGCAGTTCTCAAAGACGAAATCGTCGCAGACCTGAAAGCTGAACCCGTCCCCGTTGTAGTTCCGGGCGCTAACGTTCGAGAACCGGTACCTGTGACAACGCTGCAGGAACACCGCACCGGAATAGTTCCCGTTTATCTCCTCATTTTCCTCACGGTTCCCATCGAGTACGAGGTTCTCAATCCGTACGTCGTGTACGCCCTCTTCCGCGGTCAGAATCGGGAAAATGGTTGCCAACGTCGCCCGCTCTTCCAGCCACATATTCTTGTAGATCCGCTTGCTCAGCGAAACCAGGTTGCCTTCCACCGCCGTCACCGTATCCTTTACTACCTCCATCCGGCCGTCTCCGCCCCGAACGGCCCGCAACATCACACCACACCCCACACTGAACCCATCCGCGTCCCGGACGGCCACCCTCGCTTCGTACCAGTCCGAATCCCGCACCAGATGCGTCCTGAAACCCGGCGTTTTTCTCAGTACCGTGGCTTCGCCCGCGCCCCGCACCGTCAGGTTCGGATGCAGATAAAGCGCGTTGCGCATCGTATACACGCCGGGGAGAATCTGCAGGGTTCCGCCTCCGAGCCGCCGGAGATAGTCTGCGCCGGCCTGCAGCACCTTGTCGTCATTTCCCCGCAGATCCCCTTCGCCCGGCCCCACCGTCAACACCATTTCGTCCCGCGCCGTTATCGGGCGATTGGTTGTAAGATCGATCATCGTCTTCTCTCCGTTCCTGATTGACGAAAAACCGGTCGGGCGTACGAGCCTGGAGTCGCACGACGGACCAACACCGTCTCCCGCGCGAATGCAAAATAAGCCGGCGGCCGCGTGGTGTCAAGCCCAGGAGCCTTCAACTGACCACCGGCAGAATCACATGCGAGGGGTGACCGGACCCATGGAATACCTCCTGCCGGGCAATCGCGAATGCGGCTTCCCCGTAGTCGTCTCCACCGGTGTTGTGATTCCGGTCGAAATTCGGAAAATCCGAACTGGTCACGTCCAGCCGGATCCGATGGCCGGGCCGGAACAACACCGCTGTCGGGAGCATCGGGATCCGGTATTGATAGATTCGACCCTCCACCAGCGGCTGAGGGTTGTCGAAGCCGACCCGAAATCTCGCCCGCACGATTCCGTAACTCACCTGATGGACGAATCCGTCCGGATGGACATCCATCAACTTGACGATAAAGTCCGTGTCCCTGGCGCTGGACGCTGCGTGCAGCACCGCTTCCGGGCTGCCGGCCACGCAGACGCCCTTCCGCAGGCGGCGGGTCTGATACACAAGCACATCCCGCCGTCCGTCCAGCCGACGCTGATCGTACGGGGCATCCTGACAACTCTCGTAAAACAATGACATCACCGGATCGCGGGGGTCGTAATCGTACCGGTCGCTGCCGGGGTCCCGGGGACGTCTTCTTATCAGCCTCCCGCCTCCGGAGGCACCGTTTGCGCCGCCGTCCGAGACCAGATGGAACGATACGGGCTTCGCATCGGGTACCGGCCAGGCCGCCGCCGTGCGCCACCGGTTCTCTCCCATCACGAAATACCGGACGGGCGCCGTCCGCATCATTTCATTCGGCTTGCCTTTGAGCCAGTAATCGAACCAGCGGACCATCAGCCCGTTGAAGTCGACCGACGCCGATTTCCCAAAGTCCATTTCGCCGACCTGCCGCGGTCCCTGCGATCCGTGGGACCACGGACCGACAACCAGCCGCTGCGCCATTCGAGCGGCCCGCGTGCGGCCGTTCACGCGCATACCCGAAAAGTGATCGACCGTAAGGACCAGCCGGTCGTGCCAGCCCGTAATGTGGAGGACCGGCACGTCCACCTCCTCGTGCCGTTTCTGAAAATCAAAAATGTCCTTGTGATGGTGGTCCAGCCAGTAGTGCCAGATCTCCCGGCAGCCGCCCGCGTACTCGTCCGGCATGTCCTTCAGCGGCACAAACCACAACGGCTTCTCCCGATCCTTGCCGGCCGATTCCTGCGCCTCTGCCGGCGTGTGCGGCGAGGCCAGGCCGCTGCGGCGCCTCAGGTCCGGACCCAGGGACCGGAAGAGCCACTGCAGCACGCGTCCTGTGCGCAACACGCCGCCCAGTTCCCAGTCCGTCAAACGCGTGGCGTACCCTCCGTTGAACATTGCAACCAGGTGCGGCGGCCTGGCGGACGCGAGTTCCCACGACGCCCAGGAGGGATAGGAAATCCCGTATACCCCAACCTTTCCGTTCGAATACGGCAGTGCCGCCGCCCACTCCACGGTATCGTAACCGTCCGCGGCATCCTGATAGCCCGGCATAAACATCGGTGTAAACTCGCCGTCGGAAGCATACCTCCCCCGCATGTCCTGTGAAATGACCACGTACCCCGCCTCCGCCAGTTGCGTATTCGCCGTTTTTCCGTACGGGGTACGCTGAACAAGCGCCGGAAACTTTCCCGGTGCGGCGGGCCGCGCCACGTCGGCCCGGAGAACGACGCCATCCCGCATGGTTACTTCCACGTTGCACTCGATGCGAACCCGCAATTTCGCCGCCTGTTTCGACACCGCCTGGCCTCCCCCGGGATCAGCCCGTCATCTCAGAACAATGCGGTCCGTTTCGCCCCATGCGGTTACGGTGGCCGCAATCTCGCCGTCGACCATTTCGCCATGAACCGCCCCGTCCGGACAATCCCCCGACACCATCAGCACCAGAAAACGCGCCTGCCCCCCGGCGGGGACTTCCTGCACAAACCGTGCATGGCAAATCCGCGCCTTCTGGGCCGACATATCCTCTCGATAGCGCAACGGGACCATACTCGGCCCCCAACCGATCTCCACGTTACGGATCGCCTCCGTCCACGCGGGCGTCAGCCTGACGCCGGGAACACCGACGCTCACGAGTGAGCGACCGCCCTCCTCACGCAGTTCATCCGGGCAGCGCAGGGTCCAGCGCAGTGTGCGCGAATCGTTACTCTCCGTGGCATCCAGCACGTCGTAGATCAGGAAATATCTGCGCTTTTTCAACAGCACCGTGCGTTCGTGCCGCACGCCTTTCGAACGCCGATATCCGTCGTGTGAGACACGTATAAAAGTCTCTTCTTCCGTATCCCGCCACTCGAGCATCCGGCCCCAGATCCGTCGTTTCCCGCCCGGCCGCCAGGCTTCCTGGTCGTCCTCGTCGATCCAGACGGTATTCTGCCCCCGTGTGCTGAAAAACCAGGGCTTGTAGTCCGGATCGCTGTAAGCGAAGGGTGAACCCGGAGAAAGGGCCGCCGGTCGACCCTTCACCCAGGCCGAAAACGAAGCCTGCGCCCCGTAGGCATGTCCGCCCTCCGGATGCCCGAAATCCAGGACCAGCACGTTCGACTCGCCGCCCCACCCGTCGCGGAGAACTGCGACGCCGGAATCGGGAAACAGTTGTGAAACCGGTGCGGGCGCCTGGACGGACACACCTTCCGGTTTCGGAACACACAGGTCGTTCAAAATGGTATTTCCCCAACCGGGGCCGCCTTTCTGAACCGGCACGAGTTCGGGATCGTACCCATGGTCGATGTGCCACTGAAGCACCGGGTCCTTGAAGAACGAGTTTCCCGCGGCCAGAAACGCGGGCCAGTCCTGCGCGTACACCGCCGAATTGATGGCTGGTGTAAACCCGTCGGGCGTCAGAATCTCAGCAAGGAACCGGTGCATCGCAAGAAACCGCGACCGGTACGGTTCCGTATCGTAAAAGCTCGGCAGGCCCCGGCGGGTCAGAATCATCTGCAGCGTGGCAAATGACCGGATGACCGTCTTATGGTATTGCGTACATATTTCCTTTTGAAACCCGTCGGGATACACCTGGTTCAGGAGCAGCACCTCCTGGATCTGACGGCCGGTTTCCAGCCAACCCTCCGCGGCCTCCCATTCGGGAAGCAACGCACCCACGCCTCCCAATCCACCGCTGCCGGAGGCGATGAAATTCAGTTGCTGCTGCCACTCCACCGCGGTCTGTGCCGCCACCTGCACGTACAGATGCCGCGCGAGGCGCCAGATCATGATGGATGCGGCCCGGCAATCGGCCACGGCCCAGTCCGGATGGGCGCGAAGTGCGTACAGCGCCTCGCCCAGCGCCTTCAGCTTCAGCCCCACGGCCAGCGTATTCCAGACCGCGTAGTATCCGCCCTCCTTCGCACCGCGCCCCATCACAAGCGCTTCGTCCCGGATGTCGTCCATTTGCTCGAGATAGCTGCGCAGGCAGTCCGAGACCACGCGAACGTACTTCCCTTCGCCGGTCAACATCGCGGCGCGGATCGGCCACCTCAGGAAAAACATATAGTGCAACCCGCCCCAGTTCGTCGTTTTGTGCGGGTTCGCGTTCCAGTCCAGACCGATCCCGGGCACATAGGACACGGCGTCCTCGCCGTAATTCATCTTCCCGTCGATCAGCAGGTCCGACTGCTCGATCCACACGCGCGCCAACCCCGGCCAGTGCGTACGGACGGTGTCACCGAATCGATCCGAATCGAAATGCCACGTGGGCTCCGGCCTGACTGCCAGATAGGCATGCCACGCGCGCCAGGCGGCCGCCTCGTCCGCCGGGTCCGACACATCCTCCGGTAGATCAAGCCGCGCAACGCCGCGTTTCACCTGTCCCCAGAATCTCCCGGCATCGTATACAGGCGCTTCAAATTCAGCCATCTCGGGCTCCTGATGAAGAGTAAACCGACGGTTGGCCGCACCCAACCGATTCTATGCGGCCGACGCGACGCAAAGCCATGGAACCGGGCATGTTTGATATTCCGGATTCCTTGACACCGCCGCGTGTTTTGGTTAATTTATGTGGCCGCGAAATTTCAAAACCGGCGCTTTGGCCAATCAAAACCGTGCGGATGTGGCTCAACTGGATAGAGCACCTGGCTACGGACCAGGCGGTTCCGGGTTCGAATCCTGGCATCCGCACCAGTTTATACGGGGAAGTTGGGGACAATTCTCAACTTCCTTTTTTATAGCATACAGCCAGAGGAAAACCGGACGATCCCCAACGGCTATGAAATGATCGGGATACCTCGTTAGTGCGACAAGGCCGGCGAATCGCCAGTCCGATTATGTCGTCGAAGACGTTGAGAACCGCGTTATGTGAGCCGCTCCCGAGCCAATTCTCCCACCCGAAACGAACCCCGCGACGCCCTCAACCCTTGCGCACCATTGTCTGTGGTAGCCACTGACAGCATCCCTTCTGGCGCTACCGGTCGAAGAAATACTGCTCAGGGTGCGTATACCCCGGCGTGAGCAGCGGGTTATCGCTCAGGCCGAATTCGGGTACATTCCGGAAGTCGTTCCTGACCACGAACAACCCGTCGAATCCTCCGCACACGCCAATCCGCCACAGATTCTCCGCGTGCAACCGCACCGCCTGCTTCACGAGCGCCACCTGCTCTACTTCGTCCACCGTGGTCATCGCCTTCTCGTATATCTCCACGATGCGTGCAATATCACCGGTCGGTTTTTCTCCGGCCCTGCCCCCGCTGCTGTACCAGAGGCCGTGGAGGGGCGCCCAATAGGCCGTGGACGCCGAAGGGAAGAACCACACGGGATCCATCAGCGGCCGAAATCCGCCCGACGCGGCGTAGACGGATACGTGGTGTTCGCCGGCCGTCGCGCGCGTCACCCACAGCGCCACATCTTCGGGTTTGACCGTGGACTGGATGCCCAGCGCGGTCCACTGGGAGGCCAGCAATTCGGCCACGTCCACGTAGGCCGTACCGGGCGTAAATCCGGCAATGGTGAACTTCAGCCTCTTTCCATCGGGGCGCAGCCGGTATCCCGCATGATCGCGTCCGTCCAGTCCGACCTTGTCCAGGAGACGATTCGCCCGATCCGGGTCATAAGAAGTGTACAGCGTATCGGTACCCGGTACACCATGCAATTCATTCGTATACGGGACGACCTGCCTGGGCTCGGTCACCCCCATATAGAACAGATCGATGATTTGCCGGCGGTCGATGCCGAGAGACAGCGCCCGTCTGAAGCGGCGATCTCTGAGCAACGCGCCCATCACGGAATCCTGGTGGGTGTAGTTCTGATTCAGATACACGGTTCCCTGCCCCGTGGTTGCCGGCTTCCAGCGCAATACCCGGTATCCGCCACGCTCGCGGTGCTCCATCAGCAACGGATAATTCATGAACTCGACCCGCCGGCTCTGCATATCGATCTCTCCGGCAATGGCCTTGAGCGTAACCGTCTCCGCGCTCTGCACAAGCGTCATTTCCACCCGGTCGATGTAGGGAAGCTGGTTCCCTTCCGGATCCACCTTCCAGTAATACGGGTTGCGCTCCGCGATGAAGATGGCCGCATCCGCTCCCGTCCTTGCCTGCCAAGCGCAAAGGACAGGCCGATCGGGATTCAGAAACGCATCGCTCTTGGTCTCGTATAGCGCCATCCACGTGTCGTACCCTTCAGCGACGACAAGGGCGTCCAGTTCAGTTTCCAAAACATAGTTGGGATGGAACCGCTTGAGATAGTGCTTCGGCGGCGGACCGGCGACCACATCGGTCCATGATGCCAGCCACTGCAGGATCACGCCGTTCGGTTTCACAAAGCGAAACCGGATCGTATGGGCGTCCACACGCTCGACAACGCCCAGTTCGCCGGCGATCGTGAGCCAACTCGGCTTGACGGGATTCAGATCGTCGTTACGGATAACGTCTTCGTACCAGAACATGTAATCGTCCGAGGTGAACGGCGTCCCGTCGGACCAACGAAGCCCCTTCCGCAAGTGGAACGTAAATTCCCTTCCGTCCTCGGAAACCTCCCACGACCGGGCTAGATTGGGCTCTACCCGGGTGTAGTCCTTCGACCAGCGCAGGAGAGGGTCGTACGTCAGCCGCATCCACCCGGCCCGGTCCGGCATGCCCATGTGTACCCGCCGCCACGTTCCGCCGTACCGGCCGATCCGCTCCACGGGCTGCACCACCGCCGGCACGTCGGGCAGCCGCTCCCGAAGCGGCGGAAGTTGGCCCGTGCGGACGCGCTCACGGAGCGGCGGCGCTTCATTCAGCGCCTCCGGAGACGCCGCGACGGAATCCGCGAAAGAAAACAGACAGGCTAGCCAAAAAACGGATTTAAACACGGGACCAACCTTCCGGCAGGACGGTTTCCGAAATTTCATCATGCCTCGACGCCCACCAGCCGAAGCGTCTCGCTGAAATGGCAGCGGACGTAGTGCGGATCTCTATCCGAGCGGGACAGCGGCGAGATGTTGACGAGTTCCGGTGATTCCTCCCGGCACACGTCCTCGGCGTACGGGCACCGGGGGTGGAAATAGCATCCCGCGGGCGGATTCGCCGGATCGGCCACTTCGCCCTGGAGCGGGATGTTCCGCTTCTTGTATGCCGGATCGGGCTTTGGGACGGCCGACAAAAGCGCTTCGGTATAGGGGTGTCTGGGCGTGGCGAACAGCGTCTCTTCGTCCGCCAACTCCACGATCTGGCCCACGTACATGATGGCGATACGGTCGCTGATATGCTCCACCACGGCCAGATCGTGGGAAATGAACAGATAGGTGAGCCCCATCCGCTCCTGCAGTTCCTGGAGCAGGTTCAACACCTGAGCCTGAACCGACACGTCCAGCGCCGATACGGGTTCATCACCTATGATCAGCCTGGGGTTCAACGCCAAGGCTCTGGCGACGCCGATCCGCTGCCGCTGCCCCCCGCTGAACGCGTGAGGATAACGGCGCATAAACTGAGGGTCCAGCCCGACGACCCTGAGCAACTCCGCGACGCGATCCTCCAGTTCGGCGCCCCGCGCGATCCGGTTCACCACTAGCGGCTCCGCAACGATAGCGAATACCGTCATCCGGGGATTCAGCGACGAATACGGATCCTGAAACACCATCTGCATGTGCCTGCGAAACTTCCTCAACTCCCTCCGGGACAGACGACAGACGTCTACCATCCGTCCTCCGTCCTCGAAGAGCACCTCTCCGTCGGTCGGTTCGATCGCCCTCAGAATGCTCCGGCCTACCGTTGTCTTGCCGCACCCGCTCTCGCCGATCAGGCCCAGCGTCTCCTGTTTCTTCACCGCGAAACTGACGCCGTCCACCGCCTTCACCTGTCCCACCACCCGCTTCAGAATCCCTTCGGTGATGGGGAAATACTTGCGCAGGTTCTTCACGTCCAGCAGAACGGATTCGTTCAGGGCCATTGTATACCTACTTCGCGATATCGAAGGACCCACCCGAACGCGAAAGCGTCAGGACGGGTCGGAATACAGGAAACAACTCACGCCGTGTCCCGAACCGATGGTTTTCAACTCCGGCTCGTACCGGTCGCAGACGCCGTCTATCCGGTCCGGACATCGCGGATGGAACTTGCAGCCCGTGGGCAACTCGTACGGATTCGGAACCGATCCCTCGATGGATAGCAAGCCCTCTTTCGCCTTGCGTCCCAGCCGGGGAATGGATTTCAGCAAGGCGCGGGTATACGGATGTTTGGGATCGTTAAAGATGGTCTCGCAGTTCGCGAATTCCACGACCTTACCAAGGTACATCACCATCGCGTGGTCGGCCAGTTCCGCCACGACTCCCAGGTTGTGGGTGATCATCATTATGGAGGTATGGATTTCCTCCTGTAATGCCTTCAGCAGATCCAGAATCTGTGCCTGGGTAGTCACGTCCAGCGCCGTTGTGGGCTCGTCGGCAATCAGCAGACGGGGCCGGCAGGACAGACTCATCGCAATCATCGCCCGCTGACGCATGCCCCCGCTCAACTGGTGCGGATAGGCATCTACCCGCCGCTCCGGTTCGGGGATGCCGCATTTCCACAACATATCTATGGCGATTACCCTGGCCTCCTTCCGATCCGCACGCCGATGCAGCCGGATGGCCTCTTCGATCTGATTCCCTATGGTATGGACCGGACTCAGACACGTCATCGGCTCCTGGAACATCATGGCAATCTCCTTGCCCCGGATACTTCTGATCTCCCTGCCGTTCCGCTTCAACCCGGCCAGATCGACAACCTTTCCGTTGGTGCGCAGCAGCACCTCGCCCTGGACAATGCGACCGTTTTTGGGCAGAATCTGGAGAATGGATTGGGCCATCACGCTCTTGCCACAGCCGCTCTCGCCCACCACCCCCAGCGTCTCCCCCTTCATAATCTGAAAATCCACCCCGTCCACGGCCCGCACCGTACCCTCATCGGAGAAAAAATAGGCGCGTAGATCACGGACTTCGAGCAACACCGATGGATCCATGGTTCTCCCCTACCTGGTATATGGATCGGCCGCGTCTCTCAGCCCGTCACCCAGAAAATTGAATGCCAGTACCACTACGATGACAAACAGGCCCGGCAGAAGCAGCCACGGAAAATGCGCCACGGCGCGGATATTCATCGCATCCTGCAACAGTACCCCCCAGCTGATTGCCGGCGAGCGCAACCCCAGCCCGATGAAGCTCAGCGCCGTCTCCCCCAGAATCATCTGCGGAACCGCCAGCGTGAGCGCGGCGATAATGTAACTCAGAAACGAAGGCACCATATGCTTGGCAATAATCCGGCTCTCGCTGGCGCCCCCCAGGCGTGCCGCCATCACGAAATCCTCTTCCCTGAGAGCCAGAAAACGCCCCCTCACGACACGGGCCAGTCCGGTCCAGCCAACAAAGGCCAGAATGATCGTAATGCCGAAGTAAACCCGAATGATCGGCCAGTCCGGGGGCAGCGCCGCACTGAGCGTCATCCAGAGCGGCAAACCCGGAATGCCCATGATGAACTCGATCAGTCGCTGGATCACGTCGTCGATCCGCCCGCCGAAATAGCCGGAAATTCCGCCCAGAATCACCCCGAGCACGAAACTGATGGCGATGCCGATCAATCCGATCGACAGTGAGATCCGAGCCCCGTAGGCGGTTCGGGACAGCAGATCCCGGCCCATCCGATCCGCGCCCAGAAGGAACAGGGGTTCTCCGTTCTCGAGTCCGAGGAGATGGCGTTGCATGGGGACCCACCCCCACAACGTGTATGGATCCCCGGCGACAAAGAGCCGGATGTGGAAGCGCCGGGAGCGGTCTTCGAGGTAGGAAAGGCGGAGCGTGACCGGATCCCGGTGCTGGATGTGCCGGTACACGAAGGGCCTCAAATGAAACGCCCCCTCGACGTCAATAAATCGAACCGTCTGAGGCGGCGCGTGAATATACTTCGTATTCAGTCGGTGTGGATCATGCGGCGCCACAAACTCGCAGAATCCCGCCACCAGATAAAAGAGAATCAGAACCGCACCCGCGACCTTCGCCAGCTGGTGTTTGCGAAATTTCCACCACATCAGCCGCCATTGCGAAGCCACGAGCACCCGCGCACCGGTTCCGCCATCGGGCGTCCCCGGCTGCGGGCGTCTGCGATACCCGAAGACACCGTCTGCCTGCAGCTTTCGAAAAACATCCATCAACGGCTTCATCATTGGCGACAGACCCTCAGAGCTTCCATTGTTATGCCGTTCTATGGGAATCCCGAACGACTCCCGTTCATTCCCCGGCGCACCCCCGGAGATCTACGAGTAGCGTATTCTCGGATCGACCCAGGCGAGCAGAATATCCGAGATCAGCGTCCCGATCACCGTCAACGTGCTCAGGATCAGCATAAAACTTCCGGCCAGGTACATGTCCTGGTTGGTGAGGGCCCCCAACAGGAGCGGACCCGTGGTGGGCAGATTCAATACGATGGACACCAGGATCTCTCCCGCGATCAGCCTGGGAAGCAACCAGCCCAGGGTACTGAAGAAGGGATTCAGGGCAATCCGCACGGGATACTTGAAAAGAAGCTTCAATTCCGACACCCCTTTCGCCCGCGCGGTCACGACATACGGTTTGTGCAATTCATCCAGCATCTGAGCCCGGATCACGCGGATCGTCCCCGCCGTCCCCGCCGTTCCCAGGATCACCATAGGAATCCACAGGTGGGCGAGCAGATCCAGTGCCTTTGCGATTGACCATGGTGCATCGATGAACTCCGGAGAAGAGAGCCCGATCAGCACGCTTCCGGTGGACACAAAGACAATCCATAGCGCAATCAGTGCGAGCATGAATGGAGGCGTCGCAAGTCCCAGGAATCCCAGAAACGTGAAAATATAGTCGCCGATTGAATACTGCCGCACCGCGGAATAGATGCCTATGGGAATCGCGACCACCCATATGAAGAGCACCGAACTCGCGCTTACCATCACGGTAAGGCTGACCCGATCCCACAGCAGATCGCTCACCGGCCGCCCCCACAGCAGGGACATCCCGAAATCTCCCTGTGTGACGATTCCCGTGATCCACGTCCAGTACTGTACGTAGACCGGACTGCCCAGCCCGTACCGCGCCCTCAGCGCCTCGATGACCTCTTCACTCACCGTTTCGCCCATCGAGGTGAGTTGCGCCAGGTACGAGGTGAGGAAGTCTCCGGGCGGAAGCTGGATAATCAGAAACGACACGATTGAAATGGCGAAGAGCGTGGGGATCATCATCAGGATTCGCCACGCGACATATTTCAACATTCCGGTTTCTCCAGAAAGTTCACGATCACACGGTGTTCCGGAGGCCGTATCTCAGCGCGGAGCCGCTCAAAAGATTGCAATATAACCCCGGTCGGCAGGGCTTACAAGCGAATTCCTGAAACCTGGCGCCGTAGCCGCGCGTTCGTGTCTGGCGACCTCGCCACGCCGACATCGGTTCAGCCACACGGATTCCCATTCGGCCTTGCTGGACAGGGGGTTTATCCCTATCTTTCGCAGAAAGGATCTCATAGTTCTGACGATCGGCCGCCCTGTCATTCTGAGCGTAGTCGAAGAATCTCCCGTCCATCCCGTTGTAAGTGTGGCAAGAGACCCTCGGTAACGAAATCGGACGGATTCTTCGTCATCTTGACGGCTTCCTCAGCATGACATTGCAGTAAATTCACGTTCCGGGATGTCCATGCCCGTCTGGAAATTCAGAAGTTATGTCCTTACCATACTGATCCTCGCTCTATCCCTCTCGCCGGCCCTGGCCGGTGCGGGCGAAAACCCGTCGAGACTGCGGGTTGAAGGGAACAGAATCATCAGCGTAAACGCCGCGGCCGCGGATTTCGACGGCCACGGGCACGTGGACCTGTCGGACTTTCTTCTGTTTGCGGACGCCTACGGCTCGTCCAGTGTCGGTTACGACCTCGACAGCAGCGGCAGCGTCGATTTCGCCGACTTTCTGGCCTTCGCGGACGCGTTCGGTCAGCGTGTTGACGTCGTCCTGCGCGGCGTGGCCGTGATCGATCCGTACTTTCTGGGTGCCGCCACCCGTCGGGCAACGGACGCACTCGACATCCTGGCCGAAGAATGGAACGTGGATGTCATCCGGGTTCCCATTCATCCCGACCTCTGGCAACGGGATCGGGACTACCTGCCCAGGTTCGTCGATCCGATCGTCGCCTGGGGGCACCAGCGCGGCATTTACGTCTTTCTCGGCTGGCACGCGCACGGGAACCCGATCACCGGGCAGACCGAACGCCCCGAATGGGGATACCGGCACCCCTGGCGGGGTAGTCCGTACAACCCCGATCTGTTCCTTGCAATTGAGGCTCTGGACGAAATCGCCCGAAGATACAGCGACCGGCCCCACGTCATATACGGCACGTTCAACGAACCAGCGTTTATCACCTGGAACGAATGGCGCCCTATAGCCGAATCGCTGGTGGACGTCATCCACGCCGTCGATCCCCGGGCGCTCGTCCTGGTTTCCGGCACCGACTGGGGGTACGACCTGAGCGGCGCCCTCGACGACCCGGTGGACCGACCCAACGTCGTGTACGAGACCCATCCCTATCCCTGGAAAGGCGAAGCGTGGAAGGACGTTCTTGAGGACCTTGATAAGACCGACGCGGTCTTCCTGGGCGAATGGGGGTACGGTCATTCGGAAGACCCCGGAAGAATCAGACAGGACTATGGCCGGCCCCTGATAGACTTCTGCCAGACCCGCAATATCGGATGGACCGCCTGGATCTGGCACGACGAATGGACGCCATCCATGCTGACCTCCTTCAGAACCTACGAGACAACCGACTTCGGCGACTTCGTCAAGCTTGTTCTCAATAGCGGGCAATAACGGAAGGTGCGGTCTCGCCGGATCACAGAGGAGTAGCCTATCATGGATCCCAATCATCCCGATACATCCTCCTGGGGCGATCCCGACTGGGGCATCAGGGTACCGCCGCGCGACGGACGGGGAATTCTCCTTCCCGACTGTCTTGTCGGCAAACCCGGCAGCGGCCCGGACCGCGCGCCTCGAAACCATGGTTTGGCACAGCGCGGTTCGGTCGTGGACCCCAAAACCCCCGACTTCGACTTCGGGATTGTCCAAAAAACCGAGGTCTGGGCGGAGAATATCGCCGACCTGGTAGAACAGGCCAAACAGGGCCAGTGGAACGCCACGACGGATATCCCCTGGCACGATCTGTCCGAACTTCCCGAAGACCTGGAACGCGCGGTTTGCCAAATCTGCACCTTCATGATCCAGAACGAATACCTGGCGCTGTACCTTCCCGCCAAGTTTATCGGCCGCATCGACCCGTGTTTTTCCGAAGTCATCCTGTTTCTATCCAGCCAGGTTATGGACGAGGCCAGGCACGTTGAAGTCTTCACCAAGCGGGCGCTGGCCAACGGCGGCGGCCTGCAATACGTTTCCTCCGCCACGGAATGGTCCCTTCAGAGCCTGCTCGCCCAGGAAGACTTCACGGACGCCTCCTTCCTCCTCCACGTGCTGGGCGAAGGCACATTCATGGAACTGCTCAGGTTTCTGGAGGAAGTGTCTCCGGACCCCGTCACCGCGCGGGTCTTCAAACTCACCCGCCAAGACGAGGGCCGGCACGTCGGCTATGGTCTTTCCCACATCGGTTACCACGTTCAGCATCACCCCGAAGTCATCAACCGGCTCGCCGGCGCCGCGGAAAAACGCACCGCCTTTCTGCAGCAGGTTTCGGGAGCCAACCCCTTTGTGCTGAACGCGATGATGACCCTCGCCGGCGGCGGATCCTCACCGGAACAGCTCGAAAAGGGCCGCGACCTGGTACGCGACCTTTACAGTACGATGCACAACAAACGTATACGTGAACTGATCCAGGTGGGCTTCGACGCGGAAACCGCCGCCCGCATTTCCGAACTCCACGGAAGCGGCGTAAGGAATTTCATGTAACCGCGCTGCCGCCCTAATCGTCAGAGTTGCAGCTATACCCGGTTCTCCGACCTCAAACCGATCCGGATGCATTGCAAGGGTTCGGATTCCCCCAGGGATACCCATGGGCGTTCTATACCGTTTTACAGGCGAACACGGCAACAACTACACGTGGGAAGGCGTTGGCGTCGAATCCTACGACCAAGGCGGGGCCGTGGGGGGCACGAAACAGGTTGTGATCGGCAAGAAAGACGGCGCCGTCAATTTCGGACTGCGATTTTATGAAATCGCCCCCGGCGGGCAGACCTCCTTCGACCGCCACGATCACGACCACGGCGTGTACGTCCTCAGGGGCACCTCCCGCCTGCTGATGGGCTGGGAGGTCTTCGAAATCGGCCCTGGCGATATTGTGTACATTCCCCCGAACGAACAACACCAGTTCGAGAATACGGGCGAAGAACCCTTCAGCTTTCTGTGCGCCGTTCCGCCACGGGATTGAAGGACGGGCAGCCGACACCAGGGGGTCAAGAAGGCGCCTAACTCCTTTATTCTTAATTCACTTGACACACTCGGTTGTTTTTGGTACATTTCCCCCGCTTTAACCGGGTGACCCCGTCGTTCAGTGGCCTAGGACACCAGGTTCTCACCCTGGAAACGGGGGTTCGACTCCCCTCGGGGTCACCAGTTCACCATGCCAAACGAAACGGCCTTGCCGACGTCGACGTCAGCAGGGCCTTGTTATTAGGAGTGTCTGCGGAGTACCAAATGGTCCTGGAACGCCGACGTTCAGCAGTCGCGCCAGCGTTCCACGCCCCTCCACCCTCGTGAACGTTACAGGCAGGAAACCCGAAGTTCTCAGCCCCGGCCGCATCCCCGATACGACAGTTCATCGGATTCTGAATAGAAAATGGGGAATAGACGTTACGGGCTTGTATCGGGAGCAATTACGATTGCGACCGGCAATCCGATTCAGCGCACTCTCGCGTGAATCCGTATCCCACGACACCATTGTGTTCTGCCCTCCACGAAGGTATGTCTCTCAACCTGGCTCGGGGGTATATGTCCTCTTGGATCGCCTTTAAGAAAGCAAGCTTCTCCTCTTTGATCAGTTTTCGCACATTCATGTCTCCGACTCCTCCCACACTAAAGCCTTGATTGTGTTTGTTTGAGCCTTCGGCCAACCGCTCCGGGGGCGCCGAATCGTTTACCTTCAAGGATCCAGGGGACGGTAAGCATCTGCAATTTCCGTGATCGTGATGCTCACCACAAGGCTGACGCGATCCCCTACCGGCTCTCCAGAAGGTGCGCCCTCGGCCCACCTCGCGCATCACCGGAGACGTAGAGGGGAACACAGGCGGGCGGTTAATCGCGTTGCCGAAGCTCCTGGCAAAGACAACGAAATCGTCAAACCCGACCCCGCCGTCGCCATTCAGATCATATTTTGCCTCATACTTCTCATCGCCCTCCCCATACCCGAACACGCCTGCGAACACCACGAAGTCGGCAAACGCAACCAGCCCGTTCCCATCGAAATCAGGAGAGGGCGGCGCGGCTGCCTGCAGGGCAACGATTACAGAACGCGCCATCGCCTCGAGGGGTCCGTCCCTGACGAGGTCTGCGCCCGCCAGCCGTATCTCCGTCTCTGAAAACGCGTCCGTCGTCCTGAAGCGTATCGTACCCACCAGACCGCTGTCGATCGTAGCCCGTCCGCCCTGGGACGCAATGCCGATCTCCACAAATGTTGAATCCTGCTTCACCAGCGCGTGGGCGCGTGGCAGGGCTTCGGCCACGTCAAACCCGGATAACACAACCTGGGTCAAATCATATCCCACGCGCAAGGTAAGCCCGCGCGCATTCCGAAAATCCGAGCCGAAGACCTGAATAGGAACGGCGCCGCCGGGTGAAACAGCAAAGGACGACACGTATTGATCTTTTTCGGTACTATCCAGATCCAGAGAAAGGCAAAAACGGTCATACAGTACCAATACATTGGTTCGGTCCGAACCCAGGGTGATCCACCGGCTGTCGCCGGCTGTACTGTTCGACCGCACCTGTACCTCGTATTGGGTGTCGGGGTCCAGACCCTCAATTATGGCGCTGGTCTCCGTCACGTCCTGCGGGCCGTCAGTAAACTGCCCCGTGGTGCCCTGTCGGTACCGCAGGTCGTAGCTTGTGATAGGCGGCCCGTCATTGTCTGGAACTATCCAACTCACCGTTACGCTGGTCGCCAATGCCTCACTCATAACGGGGGCATCAGGGGGCGGGGGGTGCGGCGGTGGCGGGGTGACTTCAATCGCGGCCGTCGCCCAGGTGAGGCCTACCGCCTCAAGCCTGTCCGCATCCCGGATCGCACCCGTGTCCGGCACCTCGTAGGTCAGACCCAGCGTGTCGCCGGTTGCCGCCTGAGCGAGCGTCAACGCGACTTCGCTCCCCCTCACCGCCACGCCGGCCAACTCGGCCGACCTGTATCCCGGGTTCAGGACGACCGCAAACGCGTGGATGGGCGGCACGGAATCGGCGTCCAGCGTCTCACTGTACACCAGCTTGACGCTGGCCCCGGAAGCCTCCATCCGAAGGAGCGCCGGTCCCGGATTGCCTTGGCGTAGTTGCGTCACGGCCCTTCTGGCCTCGGTGCCGAACTTCTCATTTTCCTCCGCTCCGAAGATAACCGGCGGGTGGTCAGGGATTTCCTCCCGCGTTTCCCCATCGCGCGCGAATCACGCCGTGCGCATACACGACCTCGTTGCGCGGACTTTCGGCACCCCCGGCGATGGGCCCCTCCCAGGCATCCAGTCCATCGAGCGGCAGGCCGCCCCCGGTGTCCGCTCCGGCCAGACCGGCGAAGGTGGGGAACAGATCCACCACGTGGAGCGGCGCATCGCTCTCCGACCCCGCCGGGATTTGACCCGGCCACCGAAGCACGGCAGGAACCCGAATTCCTCCCTCGTAGAATCCCGACTTCTTCCCCCGATAAGGAGGATTCCATCCCGCCTCTTGCGTGCCCCCGTTGTCGTTCAGGAACAAGATCAGGGTATCGTCGAGTACGCCCTTGCGCTCGAGGGCGTCCATAACCCGGCCGATTGCCACATCCATGGCCTTGAACTGCCCGAGCTGCTTGGGGTAATCCAGGTGGGCGTAGGGTTCGATGTACTCGTCCGGCGCGTCATTCGGGTTGTGTACGGCATTGAACGGCAGGTAGAGAAAAAACGGACGACTGCCGTCGTGGCGCTCGCTCAGCGCGACCGCCTCGTCGGCCAGGAGAAAGGTCGAATAGCCGGACTCGACCACTGGACGCCCGTTTCGATGCCAATCCAGAATGCCGCGTCGATTTCCCCCGAATAGTGCCCGTAGTGATGATCGAATCCGCGCTGCAGGGGCAGGTGCTTCCGTTGCCATTGCCCAAGGTGCCACTTGCCGACGATCCAGGTCGCGTAGCCGGCATCGCGCAAGGCGTCGGCGATCGCGCGCTCGTCGGTCAGCATGCCCTGGCTGTCCCTGAGGCCCACGCGCACCTCCGTGCCGTTCTTCCAGGCATAGCGGCCGGTGAGCAGACAGCCGCGGGTCGCCGTACACACGGGCTGGACGTAAAACTGCGTGAGCTTGACCCTCTCGTTGGCGATGCGGTCCATGTTGGGCGTTGCCACCTCCGTGCCGCCGTTGAAGCCGGGCTGCGCCCAGCCCATGTCGTCGGAGAGCAACAACACGATATTGGGTCGTAGAACCGCCTGGGAAAGCAAAGCCAGGGGGAACAGGACGAGCGAGAAGCAGAAGATTATCACGGCCACGGACATATCTTATTCTTCCAAAAAGTATAGTTAAAATAAGGCCGTTTTCTTTTTGCCTTTTCCCGCTCGGATTGTTGATACTGGCAGCGAACCGGCCGTGTGGTGACGTGTAGTTCTATTTCCCTCGCTATCACGCTCCCTTTGGCATTCAGTTTCAGAGCAGGGCGAGTCCGCTCACCCCGAACGTCACCAGTTGAATCGTCCGAAGAGCCTGATCCCATATCTGGAAGTGCCCTGTGCCAGGCTTTCGCAAATTCCCTCCAGATTCACGTTGACGCTTTTTGCCATGGCCATCCGCCCGCCCAGACGATACCTCTGGTACCTCCGGCTTCCCGTTGACCAGCCACCATAGGGCGTGACCGACCCATTTTCTGCAGGAGTCACGAACCGGTAGCCCGCGTCGACTTTCAGCCGGTCCGGTCTCACACCCGTGGTACCCGCACCGCCCAATGCCATGACCGGTACGCCCAACCACAGTGCTCCGTCCGTGTCGGTGGGCGCACCCCACACCGGCGACACGTCCAGTACCAGCCCCTGTTTGCCATATCCCGGATTGACACGCAGAATCAGGCTCGCGCCCCATTCTTCGAATGCTGCCTGCTCGTGCAGGAGCAGGTAGCGCCCGCGCGCGGACAGGCTGATGCCCCGCTCCGTATGGGCGTATTCGATGCCGCCGCCCACGTCCATACCTCTCCCGTTCTCGACGCGTCCCCTGTCCCACCGCGCGCCTAACTCCAGACTCTGGCTCAGACGGGTTTTCCGACCACTCCTGTGGGTGTGGCGTCCCTCGATGAGCAGGCGCACACGCTTCGCGTCCTCCCGTACTTCAGGCAACCGCGCGTTTCTGTCCGACGTGCTCTCCACGTAAAAGGCGTCGCCCTTGAGCGCGAAGCCAACGCCACCCAGGGTGGTCAGGTGTTGACGCCCGACTCCCGCACCCATCAGCAACGTCAGGTCCGTAGCGAGGCCGCCGTCGGCGTCAATTAACTCGACGCTGCCTCGCCCGAAGCCGAACAGCCCCCACACCCCTAACCTCGGATGCGGTTGCAGGTGGAGATAAGGCAACAGACTGGTTATCACAAAGTCGATAGGTACAAGCGTTCTCCCTGACGTTGCCTCCCTGTAACTCAAGTCGCCCACACTATGTGTCGCTGCCAGGCCCAGGAGCGCCTTTGCCCGAACGTTGTAGTCGATGCCGACGTAGCTGCTGAAGGCATCCGCATCCATCCGCCGGGTAGATCCCGGCGCACCGGCGAACCCGCTCATGGCGCCGCGGCCCACAGGGTCCATCCGGATGCGTTGCGGGTGCTTTTGAGCGGCACGCGAAAGTCACTGCTCGACAGCACGTCCCATACCGTGGCATGGCGCAGGTGAGACAGGAGCAGAGCCGTCCGTGGGTCCGGTGGCACGCGGTGACCCGGGCCCGCCGCGGATGTGATGTCTTGCGCCGGGTTTATTGCATACGCCAGTCGGCCGATACTCTCATTTTGGTTCAATATCAACGACCGTCCTCCGAGTGTGAGCATGGGCCGGCCGCCAATGCGCGGGTCGAACCGTCGACTGATGACTTCGACGGCGTCCGAAGCCACCATGCGTCCTACGCTCGACAGAAAGATCTCCAGCGCCCGTATGGCGGCGGCGTTGTCATCTATCGTGCCCGTAGCCACATGCCCGTTCCCGTCCAGGATCGCATTCAGGGGCTCGGCCAGCCGCAACGTGAAGGTCTCGCTGTCTTCTTCTACGCTATCGTCGATAATCGGTACACTGACTGTCATTCGGGTCTGTAGCGGGACAAAAAACGCACAACGCCCTTCGTTGCCGTGTAGTCCATACCCGCCGCTGCCGTGCCGTTAGCGGTCGCGTACTCTGCAGAAACTTTCTCGCTGCTTTCTATATCCAACAAAACCGTGAAGACCATCTCTCCCGCGTGTTCGGTAGCCCGTTCGTTTTCGATCGTCACCACGGGCACGTCGTCTTCAACCACTGTAACGGCAACGGATGGCGCCGTCACCTCACCGTAGTCGCCGCCGGTAATGGCATGATCCAGCGTTACCCTGTCCACGACCGCATCGTCGTCGTCCAGCGCCCGCACCACCACTTCCTGCGGCGCGTCCCAGTTTTCCGCGGAGAACGACAACTGCGCCGCATCCACCGAGACCTCCGTGTTTTCCTGTACGGTAATTTCGATGGTCACCGGCGACGTCGGCGCGCTGTGCAGCACGACTGTGTAGCTTCCGGCGCCCCCTTCAGGAACCGTCAACGCCGCCGCCGATACCGTCACGCCGCGCTCGTCGTTATCGATAATTCTGACGCTCGCGTTCAGTTGGCGACCTGCGTCGACCCTGTGCGTAAGGGTACCGAAGCCAAGTGTCACGGATTCATCGTCATCGTCCACGCGGTCGTCAACCGCTGTGAGCGCAAAGTTCTTTTCAGTTTCACCGCTCTTGAAACTCAGGCTTGACGGCCCGCCACTGTAGTCAGCCATCGTGGCGCCGTTGCCGAAAGATACCGTAAGTGGAATCGTCACTTCCCGTTCAGGATCGACACTCAGGAACACCGTCACAAGTGTGGGACTGCCGCCTTCCTCCGTCTCATAGTTCGATTGATCAAACGAGACGGCCGCCATCGGGTCGTCGTTATCCTGGATACTTATCCGTGCCGAGGCGGGACTGCCCTCGATAACCCGTTCTGGCAATGTGCCGAAACCGAGTGTCAGGCTCTCGTCGTCATCGTCCAGATTGTCGTCGGTGGCCGTGATGTCGAAGGTTTTTTCCAGTTCGCCGGGTCCGAAGCTGATCTGTCCCGGCACGCCCTCATAGTCCTCGTCTGTCGCCCCGCCATTCAAGCCGACCGACAATGGGACGGTGATTTCGCGTTCGGGGTCCGCATTCAGCATGACACGCACCGTCACGCGCGCCGGACTCCCACCCTCTTCAGCGGCATAACTCGCCCGTTCGAAGGATACGCTCACTTCAGCTCCCGCCTGCTCCCGGCCTGTGTCGTCGTCGGTCACGGCTACCGCGAGATTCCGCGAGATTCCGGCTGACCGAGTCATAGCCGCCGCCGGAGGCCGTGTGCGCCAGCGTCCCACGGTCGTTGACGGCGTCGTCATCCTGGCCTGCAGACACCGTGACCGTCTGCGGTGTATTCCAGTTCGCGTTGGTGAAGGAGAGGGTGGTCGTGCCAAGTGTGAGGTCGGCCTCCCATCCCCGCTGATGGTCACGGTCACACTCGATGAAGGCTGCGTGGCCAGCGTCACCGTGTAGTTTGCGCTTGACCCCTCGTTCACCGTCGGCGACGGAGGCGATATCACCAGGTCCGCCTCGTCGTCGGTGACCGTCACGGGGAGATCCTTCCTCACCGACCCGTAGTCCGCGCCGGAGGCCGTGTGCGTCAGCGTGGCATCGTCATCGACCGCATCGTCGTCGTGAGCCGCGGACACGGTCACGGTCTGCTCGATATTCCAATCCGTGGTGGTGAACGTCAGACCTGGCTTGTCCACCGAGATGTCTGTATCCGGCGGCAGGCCAATGCTGACGGACACGTTGGACGTGGGCTCTGTGGCCAGCTTCACCCTGTAGGTGGCGTTAGACCCCTCGCCCACCGTCAGCGACGCTGTCGACAGGATCAGTTCCGCCTCATCGTCGTCCGTGATCGCCAGATGCCGGCTGTAGGGGAACAAGATGGTACCGAAGGGCAACTCCTCGGCAATGTCTAACGACCCCGACACCAGTATCTGCTTGTCCAGCGCGTCAACGTCGTTGTTAATCGCTGTGAACTTCACGGATCCCGTGCTCGTCTTTGACCCTTCGGCAATCGTCAGCGTATGGCCCGTCTGAGTGAAGTCCCCGGACGCCTCCGCCGACACCGTCACGGTGATGTTACTTCGAACCGCAGAATTCAGCGTCGCCGTTACCGTGCTTTCCCCACCGTTCTCGCCAATTGCATCCGGCGTCAATACCAACGTCACCTCCGGGGGAAGTTCGTCTTCCCTGATAGACCACGCATCTTGCACTTTCGCGGCATGCAGGCCGGCAGGTCCCGCTGTTACCTCGTACGTGTAACCGACCCTAGCGGCAAACCTGGCGCCATAGTAATCGTTGTCCATCAATGTGAGCGTTACCGTCCCCGTGCTTGCCGTCTGGCCGGTCGGTATCGTTAACGTCAGATTGCCGCTCAGCGTGTATTCATCGGGGTACGCCGTTGTGTTGTCCGGGTCTATGGCGATCGTCACTGTCACTGGTTCCGCTACCGCACGGGTAAGGAACGCAGTCACCGTACTGAACTGGTCGCCCTCCACCATGCTACTCGGCGACAACAACATCCACAACTGAGTGCCTGTATTGTCGTCATCGAGGACTATCACGCTCGTCGTCCTCACGGAAAAGGTGGTGGAACTCAGATTCTGGAAGCTTATGGTCGAGGAGGGACTATTCGTGCCGGCAATATCCCCCGCCGTTACCGTTACCGTTCCGGTGCTCGTCGTCTGCCCCTCCACGATCGTCAATTGTGTATCGTCGCTTAGCGTGACATAAGAACCGAATACTCTGACGTCCAGGGTCACCGTTATAGGAACAGGCACCGTCGACACTGCCGTAATCGTGCTGACGCCACCGTTTTCATCTATATTTGCCGGCGTCGCTTTCAGATACAACGCCGTCCTGGCGTCGTCTTCCAGTATCGTCAGTTCCCGTTGCGATGGAGCCGCTATCCCCGTGTTGCCTGTCACCGTTCCCGTTACCAGCACACTCTTGCTCTCACCCTCCCAGAGGTCGTTGTCCACCGCCGTAATGGTCACCCTGCCCCTGCCTCGCCGTTTCCCCCACTCCGATCAGAAGTTCCTTATTCGTGCTCAGCGTAAAATCATCCACGGTTGTCGTCGCGTTATCCTGATTCGGTGAAGCGTCAATGGTTACGGTTGCAGCTTGCGCCAACGGACGACTCACTTCCGCCGTGACCGTACTGACAGTGAACCCGCCGGCCTCGGTGATTCGATCCGGCGTCAGCCGCAAAGACATCGTCACCAGGCCCGTTTCGTCGTCATCGACGATGTCCAGAGTCAGAGGATCGGGCTCTATTACCCCCTGTCCCTCCAGGACTTCCGCCGTTACCGTAACGGTCTCGTTGACCATGTCCGTATCGTCGTTGGCCGTGATCTCCACGGTTCCCAGGCTCATGAATGAACCCGGTGCGAACGTCAATGTCTCGCCGGACAACGTGAAGTCTCCGGCCACCGTCGGCGAGACCGCCATCGCTGCAACCCTCAGCGTCACCTGCTCGGTCTGCGGTCGGGAAACGACCAGCCTCGCCCTCACTCGCGCTGCTCTACCGTCCTCGAATATCGGCTCGGGGGCCAGTTCCAGGGTTATTTGGGCCAGGTCGTCGTTGACGATTAACACATCCCTGGTCGTCCCTCCCGACACGGTTACCCGTGTGTTATCCAACATCAGCGTCAGTAGAACGTTCTTGTGGCCCGTCTTATGGTCGTCCACCGGGGTGAGCGTCACTGTGGCATCAGTAAGTGAATCCCCTGCCGATATCGTGATCTCCGGAGGATCGGGGGTCAAGGTAAAGTCGTCCGCAGTCGTGTTCGCATCACCCGGCGCGGCGGAAAAGGTCACCGTAACCGCTTCGCTCATTGGCGTATTCAAACGCACCGACAACGAAATTTCGTCGGCCTCTGAAATGCTGGAAAGAAACCCGGAAATATACAGGGTCACACTGGTGTTCTCGTTCACCGTGACGGGAAGATCCTGCGTCACCGTCCCGTAATCCCCACCCGACGCGGTATGCGTCAGGGTGGCGCTGTCGTCTGTGGCGTCGGTGTCCGTTGAGGCAGACACCGTCACGGTCTGCGCCGTATTCCAGTCGGTCGTGGTGAAGGTCAGGCTCGTATTGTTGACCGAGAGGTCGGTACCCGACGTACCTCCGATGGTCACCGTCACGTCGGCGGTCGGCAAGGTCCCCAACGTGACCCGATAAGTGGCTCTGGACCCCTCGTCCACGTCCAGCGACGTCTCGGACAGCGTGATAGCCTGAGACTGCGCACACGATGGCGCGGCCGCCCAAAGTACACAAAGGCCCAGGACCGCCAGGGCCGTTAATGGCATCGATACTTTCTTCGCAGGGTTATCTGCGGAGGAGCAACAATTCGCACTTAGAGCACGTTTAGCGGGCAATGTAGTTCTCCTTCGGTTATCTTGGACACGGGGATCGTTTATACACAATTGTGCCCATCCTCCTGAGAGGCCTGGGCGGTGATGTCGTGAGTTTCCGACCAAAACGAGGTTGGATGAAGGCTGCCGACATCGTCATGGATAGCAACCACATCGGGACAATCAGACAATGGGCTTAGCAATGGATTGCTTGCCAATACCTTCCGCAAAACGTGGAACACCGCAGACACGGATGAGGCTGTACGAGCCCACCCAATCGTTTCGTTGATCCCGGCGCCGGAAAGGTGACGTGACGAGCGATAACGACTGTATGGATGAACTTACCCGCGGACGCGGGAAATGAGCGTGCAGGTAGCCAAAGTCCCCGGGCGTACGGAAAGAATTGTTGCACAATTGTGATATATATGACAAATTTCGTGCCAACGCGAACCCGTCGACACGTATATATTCATAAACTGTTATTTTTATTTAGTATATCTCACACTTAAAACAAGCAGACTGGAAGTCCCGGCTCACACACTCGTTAACCATATAAGGTCAGCCTACAATCGGATTTATTTCTTAAATATTTATTCTTAAATGGCTTATTACAAGACTGACCATATACAGTTGAAAAAACCATATATGGCCAGTTTCCGGTTACCCTGATACAAATTCAGGGAGGTTCGATATTCAGCTTTCTCATTGTTCATCAAAGTGGAAAGGTGGAAATCCGGGAGGTGTCGTACCACTCTTTGCCCGGCTATCCGCAGGTCGTCGGTTTTGAACACTTTGAGGATATAGCACCGTTCTCATTCCTCCAATGGCGCGACCTCGCAGTCTTGCGCAACTGATCTCCTGGATATCTATCCGCAAACGCCTAAATAAATGCCACATACGATTGAAAGATCCATATATGGCCATATACAGATTGGTTTGATACAATTTCAGGGGCGTTTGATATCCAGTTTTCTCATTTTCCCATACAGTGAAGAAGGCGGCAATCCCAGCAGAGTCGCCGCGCCCCTGGCCCCGGCTATCCGCCAGTTGGTGGCTTTAAGAACATTGAGGATATAGCGCCGCTCGAATTCCTCCAATGGCACAACTTTGCGGTCTTCAGAAGTCGACAAGGGAGTCCACTCCATGTCGAGAGCGCTGCCTTTGACTTTCGATCGATAAGATCCGAGATCTTTCAATTCAATTCGAGAACCCTGACAGATGGCTGCGGCTCTCTGAATCAAGTGCTCCAGTTCCCTTACATTGCCGGGCCAATCGTAAGTTTGCAACACCGCCACGATTTCCGGCGACAAGGGAGCGATTTGCTTTCCCAGACGCAACGCGATGCTTGAAACGCTCGGCCAGTTCCGGAATATCATCCTTGCGCTCGCGCAGAGGTGGCAAATAGAGCGAAAAAACCTGGAAGCGATAGTAGAGATCCTCGCGAAAATCACCTGTGTTTACCATTTCCTCCAAATTACGATTGGTCGCTGCCACAATGCGCGTCCGGAAGCTCAGCGTCTCGCTACTGCCGACGCGCTCAAAAGTACCGTCATCCAGCAATCGCAACAGGCTGGTCTGCGTCGTGAGCGTCATATCGCCGATCTCATCAAGGAATAGTGTGCCGCCATCGGCCAGTTCCACCTTACCCAGCCTGCGAGAAACCGCGCTGGTGAATGCACCCCTTTCATGACCGAACAACTCACTGTTGATCAGCGATTCAGGCACAGCGCCGCAGTTGACCTGCGCAAGGGGCCCTTCACTTTGGCGACTGATTGCGTGTAATTTACGCGCCGCCAGTCCCTTACCTACTCCCATTTCCCCAAGAATCAGCACGGTAAGATCGGTAGGTGCCACCTCCGCGAGTCTGATCTGAAACTCCTTCAGGACCTCGCTCCGACCGATGAGCTCCCTGCCCCCGCCATCTGTACTGATGAGAACGGAGGTCGGAGTGCCGGTCGTCGGGGCCGTCTCTACCGATAGCCGCGCCTGCGCTATCTCCGAGTAATTGAGGTCGCGGTCTATCGCTCTGACCTCGAACGTATATTCTCCCGGCTGCAGGTCCCGGTAAACAACCTGCATCTCCCGGGTCGCTGGGTGCCAATCGATGTCGTATTCCTTGAGGCGGTATACGTAAAGCATGTCGCGGGGATGTGTGGAAAAACTCATCCCCTTGTATTCGAAAGTCACAGGCTGTCCCGCCGCGGACGAGATGATTTCCTCATACTCATCATTGACCTGATCGGTAACGACCTGGAGGAGGCGAACCCATGGTGTAGTCTGGCGCTGGCGGTAGCGCACCAGATAACCGGGTTTAGTGCCAAACCAGAAGGATCCGTCGTGATCTTCGAGTATCTGACGGACGGGTCCAATATGCGGTGACCTGATGGTTCGGAAATGCTTGCCATTGTAGTGAAACACACCCCGATCTGTACCGACCCACAGATGACCTCGCGAATCCTCGAAGATGCAACGGATGCGCTCGCTGGGCAGACCATCTTCAGGCGTGAAGGTGTGTAGGGTCTTGCCATTAAAACAGGCAAGCCCGCCCTGAGTCGCAATCCACAGGTGGCCATCGTGGGCCAGTAGCAGATCGACAACCTGTTGGCCCTTCAGTCCTACACCGACACCAAGAAATCTAAGGCCATGTTCGTGATCCCAGCACATGAAGCCCTTGTCGCCAATCGAAGTCTCGGCGTAGGACAGATGAAAATAGACCTCGCCATTGCGCCCGGCAATCACGGTGCCAACGCGGCTTTGAGGATCTTCCTTCTCATTATCCGCAAAAATAGTTCGGAATCGCTCCCCCTGCTGGTAAATGAGCTTCAAAGGGCTGGCATAGAGAACACTCTTGAAATAATCCTTCCCGTCTCTTGTGCCCGCGTCCCAATAGGCAAAGAGGAATCGTCCTTCGCGATCCTGGGTGACTAAGCTGACACTGTTTTTTGCCCACACCTTCGATCGTTTCTATTCTCTTCAGTTCCTTTCCTTCGTAGCGGAACAATCCGCGGCGCCCGCAAAACCACAGGCGCCCGTCGTGGTCCTCGTAGATGGCGAAACAGTTGTTGATATCGTCACCCTGCTCCGCACTTACGTATTCGATCCGCTCTCCATCGAAACGAAAGACGCTCCTGGTTCGAGCATCGAAGACAGGGGATATAATTCCAATCCAAATATCACCGCGACTATCCAGTACCATCCGCGAGATTTCGCTCGCCCTTTCGCGTAATTCCGCACTGAAGTCGAAAACGCTGACACTATGCGCATCGTATAGGCCAACACCATTCCACGTTGCGAACCAGAACTGATGTTCGCGATCCTGGAACACCGCTTTAACCGCAGGATGGGGCAGCCCATCGGCAGTTGTGAATCTGCTGAACCCTTCTCCATCCTGATAGAACACACCTTCTGCCGAACTGAACCACATGCGACCTTCACGGTCGCTCTGAATTCTGCGCAGCGCGCCGCAAAATTCCAGCAAAAAAGGTTGAAATGTGCCATTGGCATAGCAACGGAGTCCGTTCAAGTGTCTACGACGACCTACCCACACCCTGCCGGCAGGATCCTGCCCGACGGCATAGCTGACGGGCCCGTTCGGAAAGCCCTCTTCTTTCCCATAGCGGCAAAAGGAGGTACCGTCGAAGCGGATGAGATAGTCGAACCCGAACCAGAGGCGGCCTTCGGGGTCCTGGGCGATGCCCCGACATTGTTCGTTCAGGTGACAGGCGGGCGGCCGTTTGTAGTGCCGAAGGTAGAGCGGAATCAGGTCGTGGAACCTGGCGCCATCGAAATATCCCAGGGTGCCCTGGCCACCAAACCACGTACGGCCCTCCCTGTCTTCGTAAATGAACTGCACGGCTCGGCCTGCAATCCCCTCGTCCTCCAGATGGTGGAAATCCGCTCCGTCGTACCAGCAGACCCCACCAAACGTACCGAACCATAACCGTTTCTGACTGTCCTCGTAAATAACATGAACACAGTCGCTCGCAAGACCGTCCAATGTCGTAAATTTCCGGAACTCCTCCCCATCGAAGCGGCTGGCCCCGTTGTCCCAGGAGGCGAACCAGAGGAAGCCCTTGCTATCCTCGGCGATATGTTCAATTCTGCGCCCCGGAAAGACCATCAGCGATGGAGTAAGTCCACCAGGTGCCTTTGCGGTCAAGAGCTTTAATCATGGAAACAACCTTAAGATATCCCGGAAAAAACTCGCACGAAAACTGTATTTCGCACTTGTGCCCTGCCTCCTGAGAGACTGGGGCCGTGATGCCGTGCGTTTCACACCAAAGCCGGGTTGAACGAAAGCAGCCAAAGTTGGCGCAGACTGCAACGACATCGGAAATTGGACAATGGGCAAAGCAATGGACTATTTGCCAATAATGTCCGAAAAGCGAGGAACGCGGTGCATACGGATGAGACAGTACGAGTCCACGCAACTGTCTCCTTTATACCGCCAATTTAACGGCGAGGTGGTGAGCGACGCTGTCTGTCTGGTTCAACTTCCTTGCGAACATGGGAAATTGGCTTGCAGGTCGCCAAAGTCCCCCACTTTATCGAAGGGATTCTTGCACAAATTTTAATATTAATGTCAAATTACGTGCCAATGCGGGGCGTCGACGCCGAAATATTCATAAACTATTATTTTTATATTATATCATAAAAATGAAAGGCAGTACGTCTCGACTTACACTCTATTTAACCATATATGGTCAACAAATATTCGGATTTATCCTGTAAGTATATATTATTTAAAGGATTATAAAACAAAAAAGCCATATATGGTTGAAAAACCATATATGGCCATTCCCAGGTTTTCGTGATACGAATTCATGTGCGTATGTTTACCGATCCAGTCTCTCGTTTTGTAACGGGATCCGAAATCATGGCGTCGCCGCCTATACTGTTTTCAGGCGCCCCCCACCGGTAGCGTCGCTTTTATCTCGTTTCTGCTTCTCCGGCCCCGCCGCGTGGCGTCAGGCGGACTGACCGTAGAGACCGACAAAGATCAAAAAGTCGGAGAATTCAACAGTTCCGTCTTCATTAAAGTCAAACCGGAAGTCAGTGGTTCCCAAAGCCCCGGCAAACGCAAGGAAATCCGGCAGATCAATGACCCCATTGCCATCCACGTCGGCGCGCTCCAGCAGTGGCACTCGAAACACGTACGCGGCGCCTCTGAGATTATCGCCCCCGGTTGCCCCAACCACCACGACTCCCCTATCCACGGACACAGACCCTCCGAAGTAGTCGTTGGCAATCCCGGCGGCGGCGGTCAGCTTGGCCGTTTCGGCCCACGATTCTCCATCATACGTGAACACATACGCCGAGCCGGAACCCCTGCCAATATCAGCGTCCCTATCGGTACCCGCGACAATGGTGCGACCTGAAACGGACACGGACTGCCCAAAGCCGTCATAGGCCTCGCCGTCGGAAGCAGTCAACTTGACCTTTTCCTTCCACGTCTCACCAACATACACGAACACATACGACGAGCCCCTGCTATTCTCGTCTCCCGAAGCACCCACGACCGCAGTGTCTCCATCCACAGACACGGAATGCCCGAAACCGTCATTCGCTTCGCCGTCGGAAGCGATCAGCCCGGCCGTTTCCGCCCACATCTCACCGTCATACGTAAACACGGATCCGGAGCCCCTGTTATTCTCGACCCCCGAAGCACCTACGACAATTGTGCGACCATCCACAGACACGGAATTTCCGAAGTCGTCGCTAACGTAACCATTACCGTCGGCGGCCGTCAGCCTGGTTGTTTCAGCCCACTTACCGCCATCGTGCGTGAACACATATGCCGAGCCCCTGAAGTTCTCATCTCCAAATGCGCCGGCCACAATGGTACTTTCCGAAACAGATACGGAATGCCCGAACAAGTCATATGCTTCCCCATCGGAAGCGGTCAGCTTGACCGTTTCTGACCACTCCTCACCATCATGCGTGAACACATACGCCGAGCCGGACCGCCTGCCACTGTCGGTATCCCAATCAGTACCTGCGACAATGGTGCGACCATCCATTGATATGGAATGCCCGAAATAATCATGGGCTTCGCCGTCCGCAGGAGTCAGCTTGGCCGATTCCGCCCACATCTCACCTTCATACGTGAATACATACGCCGAGCCCCTATAGCGACCATCTCCCTGGGCGCCCACGACAATGGTGCGACCGTCTACCGATACAGAATAACCGAAGAGGTCACGGGCCTCGCATCGGCGGCAGTCAGCCTGGCTGTTTCTGTCCACGTGTAGCCGTCAGGCGTGAACACATACACCGAGCCCTTTCTATTGTTATCCCCGGGGACACTCACAACAATGGTGCCACCTGAAACAGATACAGGCGCCAGACCACTCCAAATATTGGCATCCTGGTCGACATCAATCTCGAGTCTGGCTGCTTGCGACCATGCCGACCCATCAAACGTGAACACATACGCCCGGTTTGCGCTGCTCACGACGATGATGTTTCCGTCCACAGCCACTGAATGCCCGAACAAGTCATTGGCTTTGCCGTCGGAAGCGGTCAGCCTGGACGTTTCCGTCCACGCCGCGCCATCATACTTGAACACATACGCCGAGCCTCTGTTATTCTCGTCTCCCGAAGCACCCACGACCGCAGTGTTTCCATCCACGGATACAGAAATCCCCTGGTGATCTGCAAGTCGGGTTACAACGCCGTCCAGGTCCGACAGTTTGGCTTGCTGTACAAACGGTTCAGTGGCTACGGCTCCAGGTTGCCCAACCGAGGTTCCGACGACGGTAGTCAGCAAAAGACAAATAAGCCCATATTTATTCTTCCCGATACAACCAGAAGACATATTATTCCCTTTCTGATTGGAGTTTCCCCGGTTTAGATGCGGTTCAGGGCCTGGAGTCTCGCCCACGTTTGATGGTCTTTCTCGCAGGTTGTGGGTGGGTGGTGTACCAAAGCTGAATGTTTTCGATGTAGATTGCACCACCCCTCGATGTACTCGAAGTGGGCGCGTCTTACGTCATAGCGCGAATCTCATAGAGCTCGCGCAACCGCGTTATTTCCTCATTCTCCTATCCCGCCAGGCCCGCCGCGTGGCGTCCGGCGGCGGGGTCGCCGGCGGCGTGGAACCGCCCGCTCTCCTGATCGATGAAGAGCATTACGGGCGTCGCTATTGGCCCGTTCGTCGACGCGACGCGATGTCCGCGCGCCGCGAGTTCGGCACGGACGTCCCTGCCGACACGTTCGCCTATTGACAGGGAACCGACCGATTTAAACGTTGCGGCCCGATCGGGATTCGGATCGAACGAGTCTTCGTGGTGCGCCGTGGCGAAACGTGGCGCAGTGACGGCGGCTTCGGGAAGCATGTCGAACTCGATGAAGTCCAGGAGCAGATTCAGCGTCGCCTGGTCCTGGAGGTCCCCGCCCGCGACGCTGATCGCCAGGATTGGCATGCCGTCTTTCAGAACCAGCGTCGGGGTCAACGTAATGCGCGGACGCTTGCCCGGCTGGATACAGTTCGGATGACCCGGTGTCGTATTCAGGCTTCTCAGGCGGTTTCCGTATGAAACGCCCGTGCGCCCACCCAGAGGGGTTTCGCCGCGGTATACGTTCGCGCTTGGCGTTGCCGCAATAACATTTCCCCAGCGGTCGGCGACCACGCACGTCGTCGTTCCGCCGATGCCCGGTTCGAACACACCGGTCCCTTTGAGCGGCTCCATTCGATGTGGATCACCCGGGCGGGCGTTGAGAGACGCCCTCTCCATATCGATCAACGGCCGGCGAATTTCAGTATATGCGTCCGACAGCAATTCGGTCAACGGAACGGCGGCGAAGTCCGGGTCGGCATAATACGCGTCCCTGTCGGCCATGGCCAGCTTAAGTGCTTCGACAGCCACGTGCACATAGTCCGCGGAAAGGTGCCCCATGGATTTCAGATCGAAGCCTTCCAGGAGGCGCAACGCCTGGCAGAGATACGGCCCCTGCGTCCACGGTCCGCACTTATACACGTCGTATCCCCGGTAGTTGACCAAAACCGGATCTTCAATCAGCGTCCGGTGGGCCGCGAGGTCGGCCTTGCGCAGAAAACCGCCTTTTTCAATATAATCCGCCTCCAGCGCGTCGGCGACGTCCTGCCGGGCCCCGTTCCGGCCATAGAAGCGGTCGCTCGCGGCCGCTAATTTTTCCTCCCGGCTTCCGGCGGCGACCTGTTCCGCCTCGGCCAGCCTGCGAAGCGTCACGGCAAGTCTTGGATGCCACGATTCCTCCGCCGCATCCAGAATCGCGAGCGTCGGCGCTACAATCTCCGCAAACGTCAGGGTTCCGTACCTCTGGAGCAGGGTTATACACAGATCCACGACCGACGGGACCGGCGCCATCTTGATGTCTTTATCGGGAATGCCGTTTTCCATGTACCAGTCAATCGCTTCCGGCGAAAGCGGCGCCCGCCCCTGGCCGGAAAGCGTTTTGACCTCCGTTTTGGAGGCATCGTAGACCATCACGGGAACCTCGCCGCCGATCGAGCACGCTCCGTGATCCGTCACGTTCAGCGCGAGGATGGTCCCCGCCGCCGCGTCGGCCGCATTCCCGCCCCGTTCGAGAATCCCGATCCCCGCCGCCACGGCCCCGGCGCCACCCGCGGCGACAGCACCGGTACTGCTGACAGCATTCCAGCCTATTTTCGTGTCATTCGTACCTGTCATTATCTTTCTCCTTTATTGGCTCCCCGGCCACAATCGCCGTTGTGTAACCATCGGGTGGCTGGCTGCCCATACAACAGCCGACTGACGCGCCACCCACGGATCCTATTGGTATTGATGGGATGCGATAATGACCGGTGGCAATTCGAATCCGGATTTCCGCCTTGCACGTAACGAAGCCGCATTCGGGCCACAATCCGCTTGTTTCGTATTCCCTGTGTGGATACATTATTCTACATCCACTGCTCCTCAAATACCCTGCCTCCGGCGGGAATAGCGTTCAGCCATCAGCGTACAGCTGTCAGCTTAAACCGGCTGGCGATACGGAAACGCGGAGACACCAGCATGGCCAATGTTCAGAGGTTGAAATCGTTAATCGCCGAAAGCGGACTCGATGCCCTGATCCTCGCCGGACGGAAGAACACGCTGTACCTGCGCAGCGACCTCCTCTTCAGGGACGCGATGTACAACAGCACCAACGATGGATGGATTCTGACGCTCTGCGTTATCGCGCCGCCCGACAAATCCTTCACCGTGGGGGCCCGGGGCCTCAACCTGCCGGACCTTCCCACAGAAACCTACGGTACCGACGATTACGTGAAAGACTATCTTGAGGTGGCGATCGAACAACTGAAAAAACGAAATCTTCATCGAGGGCGGATCGGCCTGGACGCGGGACTCTCTCCGGGGATGGTGTTCGCCTTGCGGGACGCCCTTCCCGATGCCCGGCTGGAAGACGCCGAGTCGATTATGATCCGTACGCGAACCGTGAAAACCGCCAGGGAAGTCGACTGTATACGAAGAGCCGTGCAGATTGCCGGGCAGGCTTTCGAGGACGCCCGTGAAGAAATGCGACGGGCGGCATCCTGGTCGGATGTGGGGCGCTCGCTCGCTTGCACGGTATTGAACCGCGGTGCGGCGCCGCATCAGATCAATCCTTTCGATTTCATCTGTTCCGATTTCGAGCACTCGCCATCTCTGAACCAGGCGCCGGCTCAAGGGCCGACGCCGGACGCAATGGGCTGGGAACCCGAAGGCCTCACCCGATGGCCCGCGCCGCACGCCGCCCCTCAAGACGTCGGAACCACGCGCCTGGATTGGAACATATGCTACCAGGGATACGTGAGCGACTTCAAGTTTCCGTTGTGTTTCGGGCAGCCGACTCCGAAAGCGGTTGAAACCGTGAATGCCCACGTCCGACGCACTACGTTTATGTATGACGTGGTACGCCCGGGCAAGACCAAACGGGAAGTCTTCGAGGCCTGCCGTCGTGAGTTCAGAGCCGAAAAATCGGACGCCCCCCTGTGGTTGGTTCACGGGGTGGGGATGGACGTTCACGAGGAACCCAGAATGAGTTCCGCCTACCCGACGGGCCACGAACGCGTGGCTCCTGACATCGTGTTCGAGGAAGGAAACGTCCTCTCGCTGGAGGGATCCTGGCTGGTGGAAGAACTGGCCGTTCTCGAGCGGGACGGGCCGAAACGAATCGGGAGCGCCGGAACGCGCGCGATCAACGTGATCTGAGCGGGAGTAAAAATCGTTCGCGACTTCGTTCACTATGAGCCGTCGCCGCGTGTTTCCAAAAATGAACCGGACGCTTTGACATGGGCCGGCTGGCGCCGCCCGATGCTCAGCGCATCATTCCAGATTTCCGCTGTCCCCGCCGCTTGCCCCGTCGTACTTCTCCGTCTTGAACAGCGCCCGCTGAAAAGCCAGGTATTGGTCCTTTGTCATCGCGGGTTTGAAAACCCGAAGCAGACCCGTTGCCGTTTCGCCGTCGCCGTGCAGCAGGTCCACCGCCAGCAGCGCCAGCGATTTCGCAGGCGCCAGATACCCCATTTCCTTGTCCGAAATGTGCCAATCCGCGCTGTGACCCATGCCGTCCGCCCCGGACATATATGGATGGATCGCCGGCATGATGTGGGACAGATCTCCCATATCCGTCGATCCCGTTCGGTGGGAAACCTCGCAGAACTCGTCTTCGCCGAACAACGCCTTCGAGTTCGCTTCGAATACCGCGCTCAATTCGCGATCGTTCCGAAGGGGCATGTATCCCGGCAGCGTTTCGATCTCCACCCGTGCGCCCACCGCCATGGCGCCGGCTCGGATCGCCCGGTCGACCTTTTCGTTGGCGTCCAGCATCGCTTCGTTCGTCTTCCCTCTGACGTATGTCTCCATCCGGACCTCCGCCGGCACCACGTTCACGATATCTCCGCCTTTGGTGATAATCGGATGCACCCGGATCGAGTCGTTGTCCCGGAACGTTTCCCGCTGCGCATGAATGGCCATCAACGCAATCTGGGAAGCGTTCAACGCGTTAATCCCCCGGTGCGGCGCCCCCCCGGCGTGCGAGGCCCGGCCAATGAAACGGATCATCTTCACCAGACAGCCATTGCAGGACTCGGAAACCGCCGCCTTTTTCATGTTGGGGTCGCTGTGGGTGTGGATCATGGCCGCCATATCGATGTCGTCGAAATGCCCGAGTCGGAGGAGTTCCGGCTTCCCTCCCAAAAATTCCAACTTTCCTTCCTTCACCAGCCCCATCCTGTATTCGACCTCGATGTACTCTTCCGCGGGCACAGCGAAGAACACGACGTTTCCGGCCAGGGACCCGGCCGCGCCGGTGTCGACCATGCCCATCATCGCGCCCAGCAGTCCGGCGATCTGCGCGTTGTGTCCACAGGCGTGGGCGGCGCCGGTTTCGGGATTCGCCATGGGATGGTCCGACACGACCAGCGAATCCAGTTCTCCAATCAAGGCCAGCGTCGGCCCGGGTTTCGCGCCTCGCAGGATACCCTTCACGCCCGTAATCCCCAGCCCGGTCTCCGGCGAAATTCCGAACTCCTCCATGGTATCTGTCGCCAGCCTGGAGGTCTCGAATTCCTTGAAACCTGTTTCAGGATGGGCCATGATGTGGTCCCCGATCCGCTCGATCTGTCCGTGGCGCCTGTCGATAGCCTCGCAGATTTTCCGCTTCAACGTCTCTTTTCCGTCCATATATACCTCTCACGCGTTCCGTCTCAGGTTCCACGCGGGGCGGAGACCACGCCCGTACCCGGATCCGCGGCTTAACGGATCTTGACCAGCAGAACCAGCAGAATTGGCGTTACAAACGCCTGAAGCAGAATAAACCGCACGAGCACATGGGTGTTCGACCAACCGTTTTTGTGCCGAAAATGATCGTGCAGGGGATAACGAACGGTCTGAAAGATCCCGATCTTTAAAAAGCGCAACAGCGCTACTTTCAGGAGTCCCGTGGCGCCGTTCACCAGAACCACCCCGGCAACGACGACGATCAGAAACGGATTGCCGCAGGCCAGAACCAGCGTCCCTAGCAAAAAACCCATCGGGCGGGAACCCGCGTCTCCCATCAGCACGGCGCTGGGATAGGCATTGTACCACAGATAACCGGCCAGACACCCGGCCATGGAAAATGCAAACAGCGCCCAGACCGCACCATCGGGATAATGCGGCACGAGCAGATACCTGGCGATGTCCCGGTGCCCCACAATCCCGTATAGAATCGTTCCCAGATAGACAAAGGCCATGACACTCAGGCTGCCCGACAGCCCGTCCACGCCGTCGGTACAGTTGGTGGCATTGATTGAAACCCAGATCAGCAGCGCGGCTCCAGGCACAAAAATCCACGGCGGAACCGAAACCGACGTCTTCATCAGCGGCAACCAGACGTCGACGGGTTCCAACTGGCAAATGACCATCGCGCCCAGTAACGAAATGCCCAGATCGATGGCCCCCACCCGATATTCGCCCCATCCCCCCGGGCTTCGATCATCCAGAAACCCGACCAGCATCGCGAGGAAAACACAGACCAGGATCTGCCAGTACTGGGAACCCGGCGGGAGAATCAGGAAACACACGACCAGATAGATAGGGATGAAAATGACGCCCGCGCCCACGGGCTTGCCGTGGCTCTGCTCGTTTTCGACGGCATACGCGCGGCCCCGGTCTTTGGGCAACCGCATCCACAATCTGGGAAGCAGCAGCCAGGTAAACAGTCCTGCCAGCGCCGTGCCGAGAACGGCCAGAAACAGATAGGACGTTAACAGCCGAAGGGGCCCGTAAATATCCGCGAACTGCTCTCCCACCCAGTAAAGCACCGCCGAATCCTTATTCTTGTAAAGTCTGCGAGAGTAGATTTGAGCTTTGCGGGCTCGAAACAGGCAACCGCCAAGGCAACCGCCAATTGCCTATCTGCGACAATGTAAGCCCATCCCGCCAAAAGGACAAGGGGAAGATGTCAATCTCGCGATGGTCGCAACCCTAATCGGGAGGGGCCACGGGTTTCCCCGAAATCTACGCTGTTCACGGACATTGAGAGTTTGCCTGTGCGCACTCGGCCTCAGCCGAAAAACCGAAATACGCTCCGGTAGACTTGACAATTGCCGGCCAACGCCCTATATTTCCGCGCACACAAGGACAGGAGCCTGCCATGACGCCGGATTTGGATTTAAATTGCGCAACGCGTTTGAACACGCCAGCTTTTCCCACTTTCAAAGGCACGCCGCCGACACGTGTCGACGATATATCTATGTACATGATGGCCTCCTTTTCTACCAGGTTTCCGGCGGCGGACCATCCCCTGACTTGAACTGAATCACACTTGTACCGGAATCGAACAACCCACCGCCGACGGATCGGCGGTGGGTTGTTTCTTATCCGGGAACCGACCGCTACACGATCGGATGATTCCTGTTTCCAGGGCCGGTGATTCGCTGACATTTTCTGCCGGCCCTACAGAGGAGTTTAACCTCAACTATAAAGTGCTCCGCGAAATAAATGCGAAACTCCAACCGAAAATCGTATGCGCAAACTCTATTACGACGGGGGTATCATTCCCATCTCGTGCGGCCGGACACTCGCCAATCAAAGAGGGAAAACCAAGTGGTAAACCGCATATCTCAAAGCACCGGCGGTATCTCTTACATGCGCCTGTCCTCGCCTGTGTGGAATCGCATCGCTTCTTCCAAATTGAAACCGCAATTGGAAAGGACTTGCCATGAACACCTCCTATGTATCGACCTCCATCCCTTACGTCAACGCCCGCCCCCACGTGGGCTTCGCGCTGGAACTCGTAAAGGCCGACGCGATTGCCCGGTGGCGCCGGCTCCTGGGCGATGACACCTTTTTCCTGACCGGAACCGACGAGAACGCGTTCAAGAACGTGCAGGCAGCGGCAAAGGAGGGCGTCGCCCCCCGCCAGCTCTGCGATCGGAATGCCGCGGTCTTCCTTAACCTCGTCGAGGCCCTCGGCGTTTCTTCCGACTGCTTCATCCGCTCCTCCTCCGACGCCCACTTCCGCGGCGCCACCAGATTCTGGACGGCCTGCCGGCAGGAGGATATTTTCCTCAGACAGTACCGCGGTCTGTATTGCGTGGGCTGCGAGGACTTCTATCGGGAAAGGGCTCCTGGCGGACGGACGGTGCCCTGTACATGGCGTCGAACCCGAGACCGTTGAGGAAACCAACTATTTCTTCCGTCTTTCCGCCTATCAGAAGCCGCTGGAGGCCCTGATCGCGTCCGGAAAGCTCCGCATTCTCCCGGAAACACGGCGAAACGAGGCGCTCGGATTCATCCGGCAGGGCCTGCAGGATTTCAGCATTTCCCGCAATCGGGATCGTTCGGGGGGCTGGGGCGTGCCAGTGCCGGGAGATCCCGCGCAGGTCGTGTACGTCTGGTTCGACGCCCTGACCAACTACCTCACAGGCCTGGGCTACGGCTCGAAGGACGAGAATTTCGAACGGTACTGGCGCAACTGCCCCAACCGGGTCCACGTAATCGGCAAAGATGTCCTCAAATTCCACGCGGTTTACTGGCCCGCCCTGCTGCTCTCTGCCGGCCTGCCGCTGCCCCGGGCCATCTTCGTCCACGGTCATCTGACCGTGGAAGGCCGCAAGATCAGCAAGTCGCTGGACAACACCGTCGATCCATTCCCGCTGATCCAGCGATACGGCGCTGACGCCCTCCGGTACTACCTGCTCCGCGCCGTCCGCACCGGAGGGGACGGCGATGTATCCGAAGCCCGGCTCCGGGAAGTCTACAACACGGACCTGCCGAACGGCCTGGGCAACCTGGTGCGCCGGCTCGAAGCCCTCTGCGAAGGGTGCGGTTACGGTAGGGCAGAAACGCCTGACACCCACGTTCCACGGGACGTGAAGAACGCAATGGACAATTTCGACTTCGCCGGGGCCCTCAGGACCATCTGGCGGGAGGTCGGCGGAATGAACCGCGAAATCGACGCAGTGCGTCCCTGGGAACTTCTGAAAAAGGGGAAAGCCGAGAAGCTCCGGCAACACCTCTCGGCCTGGGTCGGGTCGGTTCGCGCCATTTCATGGGTCCTGAGACCCTTTCTTCCATGTACCGCTGATAGAATCGAAACCAGTTTCTCCAAATCCGGGATCAGGAAGAGTCAACCGCTCTTCCGCAGGCTAACGTGATCGTGACGGCCCGGTTTGGTGACGGTTGCTCCTTACAGAAACAACAGCGCCCCGCGCGGGTACACGGGGCGTCTATATTGCAGGACCGAATCACACGGGGGATTTCCCCTAACCGCCGAACGCCCCCTTCATGCGTTCGAATAAGCCCTTTCCGCCCTCAGGGGGCTGGATATTTTCAAGTTCCGAGAGTTGTCTGAACAGCCTCTGCTCCTCGTCGTTCAGGCGCGCGGGCGTCCAGACCATCACGCGGACGAGCTGGTCTCCGGTACGGTACCCGTTCAGTTCGGGAATCCCCTTGCCCTTCAGGCGAAAAATCTGCCCGGACTGGGTTCCGGACGGAATTTTCATTTCCGCCCTGCTGTTCAACGTGGGCACCGTCACCTCGGCGCCAAGCGCCGCCTGGCTGAAGCTGATGGGCAACTCATAGAGTATATCGTTGCCGTGCCGCTCGAAATGCTCGTGCTCCGCCTCTTCGATCAGCACCATGCAATCTCCGGCGGGGCCATCACGGGGTCCGATGCTGCCCTGCCCCCGCAACGGGATGTAGTTACCGTCGGTGACGCCCGCCGGGATATTGACGGCCAGACTGACGGTCTTTTTCGCCCTGCCCTCTCCCCCGCAATCGGGACAGCGGTCGCCGATCACCTTGCCTTCGCCGTTGCACTGGGGGCACGTGGTTACATTCACAAACTGACCGAACAGCGATCGCGTGGCCTGTCGCACCTGCCCCATCCCATTGCAAACGCTGCAGGTCCTGGCGGCCGCGCCGGACCGGGCTCCGCCCCCACCGCAGGTGTCGCACCTGTCCATCCGCGCAAACCGTATCTTCTTCTGGACGCCGGACGCGATCTCGTCCAGGGTCAACCGGAGCGGAATACGGAGGTCTTCCCCGCGCTGGGGGCCGCGCCGCCCGCCGCGGCGGGCGAACAGATCGCCCAGAATACCACCGCCGAAAACGTCGTCGAGGTTGGAGAAAATATCCTCGAAATCGGTTGCGTGGGTGAAGTCGGACCATTGAAATCCCCCGCCCTTGAACGGCCCGCCCAGGCCCGCATGCCCATACTGATCGTAGACCCGGCGTTTCTGGGCATCGCCCAGGACCTCGTACGCTTCGGCGGCCTCCTTGAATCTGGCTGCAGCCTCTTCATCGTCCGCGTTCCGATCGGGGTGATATTTCATCGCCTGCTTGCGGTAGGCTTTTTTTATGTCGCTCTCGGTTGCTTCCCGTTGCAACCCGAGAACCTCATAATAGTCGCGTTTGGACATTATTCGTTCCTGTCGGGCAAAACAGACAACAGAGCCGATTTCCGGCCCTGCTCAGAATTACCGTGCTCCACTCTCTTTCTCGCCTTCTTCTTCGCTTTCGGGTTCCTCCCCGGCGCTCCCCCCGCTCACGACAACCTTTGCCGGGCGTACGACTTTATTGCCCAGACGGTACCCTCGTTCCACCACGCCCATCACCAGCCCCTCGGCATGCTGATCTGAAGACATCTGCATCAGCGCTTCGTGAAAGTTGGGATCGAACGGCTGCCCCACGGCCTCAATCTCCGAAAGACCGCGACGCTGGAGGACTTTGGGGAATTGCTCCATAATCATGGTGACGCCCTGTTTGAACCCCTCGGAATCGTCTTCGCCGTCGGCGCGATGGTCTAACGCCCGAGCGACCGAATCGAGAACCGGCAGCAACTCTCGAATCAGGTTCTCGCTGGCCGATTGCACCAGGGCATCGAATTCCCTTGTCCTCCGTTTCTTATAGTTGTCGAACTCGGCCACCAGCCGAAGCCACCGATCCTTGTACTCTTCCGACTCCCGGAGGGCTTCCGCCAGCGGATCCGGCGCTTTCACTTCCTTGGAAGCTTCCGCGTCGGTGATTTCCTCCTGTGTTTCCTCGCCGTTGACTTCGTCAGATTTCACCATATGCGCCCGTGTATCCTCCCGCTAATGATCCAACATTTCCTCGGCCAGGGCCGCCATATACCGGGTCAGAGGAATGAGCCTCGCGTACGGGATGCGGGTGGGGCCGATCAGCCCGATAACTCCCGAGATGGCGCCAACCCGATATCTCGATGTAAGCACGCTGCAGCCGCGGAGTTCCGGCGGTCCGTTTTCGGTGCCGATCGTCACGGAAATTCCGTCCTGTTCGGTCCGTTCGTCCAGAATCGTAATCATCGGTTCCCGGGCTTCAAGCAATTCCATCAGGGCCGCCAGATCGTTTTGCTTGCGGTTGAATTCCGGCTGCATAATGAAGTTGCCGGCCCCGCCGAAGTGCAAATCCATACCGCTCTGGAAGCGGAAAAGGTTTGGCGCGCTATCACACAGCACCCGCAGGAGTCTGGGAGATCCGTTTGAAACCTCACGGAGCCGTTCGGCGACCGAATCTCTGATTTCCGCCACGTTGAGACCGGACAGGCGCTCGTTTACCGCCCGCGACGTTTCATCCAGTTCGCCCGGGGTAACGGCGGAGTCTACCTCCATCACCATTGTCTTCACCAGCCCCGACTTGATTGCAAGCACCAGCAGGAGCCTGCCCTCGGACAGATGGACCATTTCCAGACGGTCGAAAACCCCCCGCTCGAACCTGGGCGAGAGAACCATTCCCAGATTCATTGAAAGATCGGCGATCACCTTCGACAGCTGCTCGAGCAATACTTCGATTTCGCCCTCCCGGACGTATGCCCGTACCCGCTCGCGGATCTGTTCGCGTTCCTCTTCCTCCAGAGTCTGCCTGGGCATCACTCTGTCGACGTAATAGCGGTAGCCTTTATCCGTGGGGACGCGACCGGCCGACGTATGCGGATGGGTGAGCATGCCCTTCTCCTCCAGGTCGGCCATCGAGTTGCGCACCGTGGCGGAACTGAGACCCAGTCCGGACCTGGCGATTGCCCGCGATCCAACGGGCCCGCCGGTATTGACGTGCGTACTGATGAGAATATTCAGAATCGCTGCTTCCCGCTGCTGTAAATGCACCATACGACCCACCCCTTCTCCTGGAGTCAGAGAATTACCGCGGGGGCCGGGGGAGACGCCCGTTGAGAAGAAGAAAACCAGCCCTGTTGTTTTGTCCCGGAACCATATTACCATTCGTCCGCTGGTTCATCCGGTCTCGCTACGTTGCGCGCGTTGAGCTTATCGAAACCCGCTCGCCATCCTTCCACAGGTCGCAGACGCCTTGCGAGACGGGCGACTCGACGGCCGGATATCGGCAATCTATTTCCGGGACAGAACAGTAGACTGCTTCTTCCGGGGGAGAGAGGACAACCTGAAGGGTGGCGTTACACGCATGCCGCACGGCAAGACCAACCCGGATGACAGCGTGCTGTTTCAGGTTTCGAAACCTGGCTAACTCCATATTCCAACAAATGATAAACGAATGCAACTGCATTGTCAAGCCTTTTGCGGAAGCTACGGAATAGGGGAAATCTTCATCTCCTCGCCGGTGCCGCGATGCCGGTGGTATTGCACCGGCCACATAATTCACGCAAGGCGGGCAGACAACGCTATTAATATATATTTAACATATCTGCAATCTATATGAAATATATGCCCCGTATATTTGCGCCGTTCCGGATTCGTTATTATCTATTAATATAGACCGTACAACTTCCGACACGAGAAAGGAGCGGTAGAATGGGCCGAACACCTCATGAAGTCCTTGACATGATCAGGGAAAACAACGTGAAAATCGTGGATTTCCGGTTTACGGACTTTCCTGGTCTGTGGCAGCACTTTTCCCAGCCCGCGGGCGAAGTCGACGAAGATACCTTCGAAGACGGTCTCGGCTTCGATGGTTCCAGCATCCGTGGCTGGCAATCCATCGACGAAAGCGACATGCTCATCGTCCCCGATTCCAATACGGCCTTTATCGATCCCTTCCTTGAAATCCCCACGCTCGTGATAATCTGCAACATCGAAGATCCGATCACGCGAGAACGATACACCCGCGACCCCAGAACCGTGGCGCAAAAGGCCGAGAATTACCTCAAATCCACAGGAATCGCGGACGTGGCCACCTTCGGCCCTGAGGCCGAGTTCTTCGTCTTCGACGATATCCGCTTCGACCAGACGCACAATTCGGGATACTATTACGTCGATTCGGTCGAAGGCTGCTGGAATTCCGGCCGCGACGAGCGTCCGAACCTGGGTTACAAACCCCGCCTCAAGGAGGGGTACTTTCCGGTGCCTCCCACGGACTCCCTGCAGGATATCCGGAGCGAAATGATCCTGCTTATGATTGACTGCGGAATCAACGTGGAAGCGCACCACCATGAAGTGGCGACCGGCGGCCAGTGCGAAATCGATTTCCGCTTCGCGCCGCTTGTATCGTGCGCCGATCAGCTCATCAAGTACAAGTGGATCGTGAAGAACACCGCAAAACGGCACGGTAAAACCGCCACGTTTATGCCCAAACCGCTCTTTGAAGACAACGGTACCGGGATGCACGTCCATCAGAGCCTGTGGAACGGCGACGACCCCCTGTTCGCGGGCTCCGGTTACGCGGGCTTGAGCGACGCGGCGCTCCATTACGCCGGCGGCATCCTCAAGCACGCACCGGCGCTGCTGGCTTTCGCCGCGCCGACCACCAACTCCTACAAACGCCTCGTACCCGGCTACGAGGCCCCGGTCAACCTGGCCTACTCCCAGCGCAACCGAAGCGCGTGCGTGCGCATCCCGATGTATTCCCCCAGCCCGAAGGCCAAGCGGATCGAGTTTCGCTGTCCGGACCCCACGTGTAACCCCTACCTGGCATTTGCAGCCATGCTTATGGCCGGTCTGGATGGGATCCAGAACAAGATCGATCCGGGCAAACCGATGGACAAGGATCTCTACGAACTGGCGCCCGAAGATCTCGCCAAGATTCCCCAGACTCCCGGATCGTTGGCCGAATCCATCGACGCGCTTGAAGCCGATCACGAATTCCTTCTCAAGGGTGACGTTTTCACGCAAGACGTTGTCGATACGTGGATCAGTTACAAGCGGGAGAACGAGATCGACCCGCTCCGACTAAGGCCGCATCCTTACGAATTCGCGCTTTATTACGACGCGTAATACCCAACTGCAGACAACGCACGCAATTAAAGAAGCAGGGGGGCAAGAAAGCACCCCTGTTTCTTTATTCGGATGCCATCGCATCAGGCCGGCCGGCGGCCGGGAATCGCTGAAAGGTCGAGTTCAATGCGAATCACCGACATCCGGACATTCCACGTCGACGCGGGCTGGCGTTGCTGGTTATTCGTCAAGGTGGAAACCGACGACGGTATCACCGGATGGGGCGAATGCAGCGACGACAAGATGCCCCTCAGCATCGAGGGCGCCATCGAAGACCTCAAACCCGTACTCGTCGGCAAGGACCCGCGCCCGTTTGAAATGCGATTCTGGGATATGGCCCGATGGGGCCGCCAGAGCCCGGACGGCGCAACAGCCAAAGCCATCGCCGGCATCGAACTGGCCCTGGTCGACATTAAAGCACGGTCCCTCGGGATATCCGTAACCGAGCTTTTCGGGGGCCCGACCCGTGACGATATCCGTCTCTACTGGTCGCACTGCGGCACAAGCCGCATCCGCGCGCACGAACTCATCGGAACGCCGCCGGTGCGCGACCTGAGCGGACGTAGCCGCGCTGGGTCGGGAAGTCGTCCAGAAAGGCTTCACGGCGCTCAAGACCAACATCCTCATGCCCGGCAATCCCGGCTCCGTCTACTTTCCGGGATTTGCCGGGAAACCCGGAACGACCGACCAGGCCATCTCGGCGCGCCTGCTGACCCATATCGAAACTCTGGTGGGTACTCTGAGGGAAGCCGTCGGACCCGATGTGGATATCAACCTGGATCTCAACTTCAACTTCAAGCCGGAAGCCTGCAGGCGAATCGCGAAAATCCTGGAACCATTCAACCTGCTCTGGCTTGAAATCGACATGTACGACCCGGAAGCTATCCTGAAGATCAGACAGTCTACAAACACGCCAATCTGCACCGGCGAAAATTTGTTCCACATGCGCGGCTATATTCCGTATTTTGAACGCCATGCGGCCGACGTGTTCATGGTCGATGTACCGTGGAACGGCTTCTCCCAGTCAAAGAAAATCGGGGACCTCGCTGAAGTCTATCAGTTGAACGTGGCGCCGCACAACTACTACAGCCACCTCGCATCGTTCATCAGTGCGAGCCATTGCGCCGTCTTGCCCAACGTGCGCATCATGGAAATCGACATCGACGACGTGCCATGGAAAGACGACCTGGTCACAGATCCGCCGCGGATCGTGGACGGACACATGGCCATCCCGAATGGGCCGGGCTGGGGCACGGACGTTGTCGAGGAAGCCCTGCTGGCGCACCCCCGACAACCCGGGCGTCGGCAGATGTGATGGGGGAAAAGAGGTTCTCTCATGCGCGAAATCAAGCTGCTCACGGACGAACAGATGCGGTTCTACGTCGTCAACGGCTTCATTACCGTCAGAACGGAACTTCCGCCGGAATTTCATCGGGACATCTACGACCGCACCGATTACATATTCAAAAGAGAGGGTAACCCCGGGAATAACCTTCTGCCGCGACTGCCCGAAATCCGGCAGGTCTTCGATGACCCGAACGTGGCCGGCGCGCTCACCGGCCTGCTGGGCGCCAACCACTACATGCATCCTCATCGCCACTGCCACTGCAACCCGCCGGGAAGCCCCGGCCAGCGTATGCATAAAGACGGGTGGAGCCGGCGCCATCACCATACACGATGGGCCATGGCGTTCTATTATCCCCAGTCTACGCCGACCCGTCTGGGACCCACAGGTGTGGTGCCGGGCAGTCACTTCAACAATACCTACAGCGCCGAAGACAGTGACGAACTGCCGCTCTGCGGCGAAGCGGGTGACGTCACGATCGTACATTACGACCTGTGGCACCGTGCTATGCCCAATACCGGCGAACGGTCCCGCTATATGATGAAGTTCCTGTTCGTCAGGATGCAGGAACCGGTTGGCCCGAGCTGGCGGCATTCCTCCGCCGGGCGCCGGACACGGGATGGCTGGAAACACGCGGGAGATCGCACCGCGCTGTGGGACCACCTCTGGCACTGGCACCGGGGACGGTCATCCACAGAGGGCGTGAACGCGCCGGCGCCGAGTATCGCGCGAGACCTGGACCATGCAGACGAAAACGTCGCCCTGAATGCCGCCTACCGCCTCGCCGCGACGGCTACGCCCGCCATTCCCACCCTTACGAAACTTCTGGACGACGGGACTGAATCCTTGCGTCGCAACGTGGCCTATGCGCTCAGCGCAATCGGCGCGCCGGCGGTTCCGAGCGTGATCGATAGGATTGAAAACGACCCTGCGCTGGCTGTTGAGATCCTGGCGGATATCGGCAGGGGCGCAGAAGAAGCGGTCCCGCGCCTGGTCGGGACGCTCGGACACGGAAACCCGGACGTCCGCCGCTGGTCTGCGGAAGCCCTGGGGAATGTCGCCGTTGTTGAACCGGCCGTGGTTTCAGGCTTGCAAAAACAAATGAAAGACACCGACGGCGACACGCGGCGTACAGCCGCACTTGCCCTGGCCAAACTGGGACCAGGAGCGGAATCCGCCCTTCCGGACCTCGTTGACGGGCTTGCGGACGAGAACCGGTACGTGCGAGGCAACGCGGCCGAAGCACTCAGACGAATCGGCACCCCCGCGGCATTGAACGCCCTCATCCCGGCGTTGACCACGGCCCGCTGGTGCCCGGGAACAACATCTGAAAGCACCTTTTAGGAGTCGTTCCCCGCCCTCAATACGAAAGTCAAATACACAAATCAGGGATATTCAGAACGCGAACTGCAAACAAGTTGACATATTTAAAAGATTCACTTATATTTCTGCGGCAGGACTTCCCTCCGGAACAAGGGTCTAACGGTTATGAAAATGAGTAAGGGTTGGAAACGTTTTCTCGGCGCGTCGGCCGGCCTGTTCACGATTGCCGGCGTAGCGGCGATCTTGTTGCCGGATTACCGAAACCTCTCGCTCCTTTTCTTCTACAGCATTCCCGCCAACTCTTTCGTTCCTTTCCCCCTCGAACCTGCGCTGGTTTTCCTGGGCCGATCCTACCATCCCGTCGTGGTTGCGTTTGCCGCCGTCGCCGGCACGATGATCGCCTGCTTCGTGGACTACCAGGCCATCAACTTCGCCTTTCAGAACCCCAGGATCAAGCGGACACGTGAGAGCGATGTCTATAAGGGCGCTGTTCATTATTTCATGAAAGCGCCGTTTTTTGCCATCTGGTTCGCGGCGCTGGTTCCGTTTATTCCGTTCTACATATTCCGGATCCTCAGTCCCGCAAGCGGTTATCCTCTGCATCGATACGTGGTCGCCGTGTTTCTCGGACGGTTTCCTCGGTACCTGCTCTTTGTGCTGATCGGAAACCTGCTGAATCTCACCAACCTCATGCTCGCGGGGGGCGCCGTCTTCTTCATCTGCGTCCTTCTCGGTTCGAGGGTCAAGGCCGCTTTCGCCGCCCGCCACGGGCTCGCCGAGCAATCCGTCCAGATCGATCGCTTTGCACTGGGCGGCTTGGCTCTGGACGAAAAAACGGCCGTCGCCTCCGACTGACCGTTTGCAATTCCAACCGACCCCGGTTTCTTTCCAGTTCCGAATTGACGTCCAGACATTTTCCCCGTTGACTGTCGGCCCCCCGGTTGTACCCCTTGATCTCCGTAACACCGCGTGTGAGACGGCGGCGTGATCGCGTCAGATCCAGATCGTAATGACCAGCGCCTGTCCGAGAAGCGCCACCCCGTTGTACCCCAGACTGAGCCAGAACAGGCCTGCCTTCCGTCCCTCGAACGCCACTGACTGGTACGCCACCGGCAACACAAAGGCGATCAGCGCCATCAAGGCCAGGTGGACGCCAACCATCGCGTTTCCTCCACTCCCCTGTAGCGAAGCGACGTTAGGGGGCCCACCCATACCGGCGAGAAGCTGCGCCAGGATGAACGCGGTTACAAGCGCCAGAAGAAAGCTCGCACCGTATGTCTTCATAGGGTTGAAGTCCTTCCGTATCTCCTCCTCGGTCGTCTCCATACATTCGAGCCACCGCTTTCCGAACAACGGCCCATACCAGATGGCGCCGACGAACATCGGTACAATACCGGCGATCAATACAGCGAGATAATTGACCTCATGCATGGCTTTCTCCTCCTCGTCGGGATAAACCGCCACTTTGCAATGTAACGGGCCGCGCCGACGGATGAAACCGCCGCGTACCGGACGACGTTCCGGGATCCTGTCCCTACTCCCACTCGACCGTTCCCGGCGGTTTGTGCGTCACATCGTAAAACACCGCCTCCACGCCCTCTTCTGCCAGAATCTCACCTGCGAGATTCTGCACGAAATCATGCGGCAGCGCGGAAAACCGCGCCGTCATGAAGTCCGGCGTCTCCACCGGTCTCAAAACCACGGTTTCCGCGATACCGTCGGATGTCAGCGGCAACAAGACGGTGGGCATCTGGGACACCGTCGTCGACAGGCACTCGCGCTCAAGTGCAGCCATCGCGAGCGCATCCACGTCTCTGAGCAGATCCAGACGGGCCCGCGTCAGGAATGCCCGTTTCAGCTTCAGCGCGGGAAGCGACGATGGCGCCAGCAGATACACCACCCTGTTAATCGCGTGTATGGCATTCGTAATTCGCGTGGAGACGTCCTCCAATATCGCCCAGTCGGTCTCTCCCCAGACAACCGCCGGGTGCGCGTAGGTACGGAAGTCTCCCTGGACGCCCACGCTCCGGAGCGGGAGCACACGGAGCCCAAGCCCCGCGCGGGCGGCTATTTCACGGGCTGCTTCCTCGGCGGCGGCGATCGTCGGGCCGGCTCCTTCGCCTCGGGAGCAGAGGCAGCGCACAGACAGTCCCGGACCGGGAAAAGGCTGGCGCCATACCAGATGCGGTGGCAGGCCCAGGGCGACCCCCAGTTCGCGCACTTCGTCTTTGTACAGATGCACCAGCGGTTCGATTACCAGTCCCCGGGCGATCAATTCCTCGACCACGTCCACCCGGTTGTGGTGCGTCTTGATTACCGCCGAATGTTCCGTACCCCCAGACTCGATGGTATCCGGATAGAGAGTACCCTGCCCCAGCAGCCAGCCTTCCGAATCCAGTTCCATCCGGACCAGCACGCGATCTTTGACTTCGAGAAACGCCCGGCCAACGGCCAGCCGCTTCTGTTCCGGTTCCACCATACCCTCCACGCTAAGCAGGAATTCCTGCGTGGCATCCTCTACAACGAGATTTGCGAATCCTTCGTCCCGGAGCGCTTCCGCCACGTCGGCGGACTCTCCCTTGCGCATGAACCCGTTGTTGATATGCAGCCCCAGCACTCTCTCCGGTCCAAGCGCCCGGTTAAACAGCGCGAAAGCCACGCTTGAATCCACGCCGCCCGAAACCAGCAGAAACACGCGTTTCCGGCCCACCTGCTCTTGAATCTGTTCCATCGCCGTTTCCGCGTAATTGGCCATGGTCCAGGTACGCGGCGCGTTGCAGATATTAAGGAAATTATCCAGCATTTCCATTCCGCGGGCGGTATGCGCAACCTCGGGGTGGAATTGCAGTCCGTAGAGGTTGCGCCGCATGTCCCCCACCGCGGCCGTTGCGCAATCTTCCGTCGCACCCAGCACCTCGAACCCCTCCGGCAGGCGGCTGGCCACGTCGCCGTGGCTCATCCACACCACCTGAGATGCCTCCATGCCCGCGAACAGCCCGGACCTCGAACGAATCCGCAGTTCCGCCGAACCGTATTCGCGGACGTCCCCCCGGGCTACGTCGCCGCCCAGTTCCTGGCAGACCAGTTGATGGCCGTAGCAGAGGCCGAGCACGGGCAGTCCGGAACGCAGGTGTTCCGAATTGAACGCCGGCTGTTCCGGATCGTAGACACTCGCGGGACCTCCAGACAGAATCAAGCCCGAAAATCCGTCGATTTCAGAGGTGTCTACGGTGGGCAGGAAGACTTCCGAATAAACGCGCAAGCGGCGGATGCGATTTGCGATCAGATGGGCATATTGCCCGCCGAAATCCAGCACGGCGATGCCGTTCTGCATGCATGCTCCTCCGTGCGGCAGCACTCGTAACTCAAGAGTCCGTCGACTCAACTGATGCTGCAGCCCGATTCAGAATTTCATGGCTGCCTGCCAGTCGATATCGGACGATTTCCAGGTCTCGCGGGCGGACAGAACCGTATCCTTCGGTGTCGCTGAGCCATGCGCGGGGCAGGCCACGTTATAATGGAGCCCACAGCTCTCGCGTCGTTTCAGTGCGCAGCGAACCGCGAGCGCAGCCACGGTGGTGATGTTTCTCAGTTCCAGGAGCGCTTCTGTGACCCTGGTCCGTTTGTAGAATTCCTCCACCTCCCGGGCGATGACGCCAATCCGCCGCGCCGCCCGTTTCAGCCGGAAGTCGGACCGCACGATGCCGACATAATCCCACATTATCCGCTGAACCTCCAGCCGATCGTGGGCAAGCAGCACTCACTCCTCGGCATTGAAAACATCGTCTTCCTGCCAGTCCGGTACGGCGGGAAAGGCGGTAATTTTGTCCAGATGCCGGGACGAGTGCTGATAGGCCCGATCCGAAAACACCAGCGCCTCGAGAAGTGAATTGCTGGCCAGGCGATTGGCGCCGTGCAGGCGCGTGTTCGCCACCTCGCCGGAGGCATAGAGCCCTTCGATTTCCGTGCGGCCCCGGAGGCCATATCCGCAGTGCAGCCCGACGGATCGCTTCCGGGTGGAGATGCGCCGTACCGACGCACGCCCAACGGAATCCCTGAAACTGAAGAACTGGAACGTCCCGGTCGGCGGACCGAACTACTTCTTTGTCTTCACAATCTCTCTAAGGAAGTCTTCGGCCGAATACACGTTGCATCCTGTGGCCTCTATCAGAAGATCCAGGATCTCAGGCCGTGTACGCCGGTCATATATCAGGTCTTCAAATACCTCTCTGGACTTTCTGCGCCCCAGGGCCTGCTCGATCTCCCCGGAAGTCATCCACAGGCCACCCGTAGCAGACATTCCGCTATCCTCCTGTTTTAAAAAGGCTTAAACGTATTCAAAAGAAATCAAAATAACCGAAATCCGACCCTGTGTCAACCGTTAAAGACGATCCGTGCCTCACCGAACATAACCGCGTTCCGCTGCAACCCCTTTCCTGTCGATCAAGAACCTCGCCGGCGGACTCGAGTCATACTTTTTTCAATTCATCGAATACAGGGGTTCGCCTCTCGCGATTCCCGTATTTCATCGGTAAAGGCGCGGTGCAGTCCCCGAAACTACGCCGCCAGCACGCCGCAGAGCCACACCCGCCGGCTTCCCGACTGCAGGCGCTCATGCGGTTGCCATTAATCTAAAAAATGAGTACACTTAGGTTCGGAGCCCGATCCACGTCAAATGAGGTTCGGATGGCCGTAAGCGACCTGCCAGCCCTCAATGCAATATTCAATTCGATCAGCGCCTGCTTTCTCCTGCTGGGCTATCTGCAAATCAGGCGCGGCAACATCCGGCAACACAGGCGAATGATGCTTTTCGCCCTCGCCTTCTCGGCCCTGTTTCTGACATCGTATCTCGTCTATCACATGCGGATCGGGTCGGTGCCCTACCCTCACCACGACTGGACACGCAACGTCTATTTCGCCATCCTGATCCCGCACGTCGTCCTGGCCGCCCTGAATGCGCCCTTCGTCCTGGCGGTTGTGTGGCTTGCCCTGCGCGGGAAGTTCCGGATCCACAGACGCCTCGCCCGCTGGGTGTGGCCGGTCTGGATGTTCGTGTGCGTCAGCGGCGTTATCATCTACCTGATGCTCTACGGGCTGTAACAGACAAGGAGGCATCCCATGAATGTACTCGTAACGGGTTCATCCGGGCTCGTCGGTTCGATCCTCATTCCGCATTTCGAAGCCAGCGGCCACCGGGTCTTGAGGCTCGTTCGCACGAGCCCGAAAAGCGACCTGGAACGACGGTGGGATCCTGAAACGGGAGAACTTGCTGCCGCCGACCTGGAAGGAATCCAGGCCGTCGTGCACCTGGCCGGCGAGAATATCGCCTCCGGCAGGTGGAACGAAGCAAAGAAAAACAGAATCCGCACCAGTCGCGTAGATGGCACACGGCTTCTGGCGCGAGGTCTTGCGGAGCTGCAGACGCCTCCCGGCGTTCTGATTTCCGCTTCGGCCATCGGATACTACGGCAACCGCGGCGAGGAAATCCTCAACGAGGAAAGTCCGCCTGGAGCCGATTTCCTGGCGGAGACCTGCATCGCCTGGGAGAATGCCGCGCGGCCGGCAGGGGACGCTGGCGTTCGTACGGTGTACCTGCGTATCGGAATCGTACTCAGCGCCGACGGGGGCGCGCTGGCCAAAATGCTATTCCCGTTTAAATTGGGCGTTGGCGGCGTGATAGGCAGCGGCGATCAGTATATGAGCTGGATCTCTTTGAGTGATCTGGCAGGAATCATCAGCCACGCGCTCAACACGGAGACGCTCCAGGGACCTGTCAATGCCGTGTCGCCGGTGCCGGTTACAAACCGGGAATTCACCAAGTCACTGGGGGGCGCCCTCTCCCGCCCAACGCTCCTCCCCATGCCGGCTTTCGCCGCCCGGCTGGCTTTCGGGGAAATGGCGGATGCACTGCTTCTGTCGAGCACCCGCGTTATGCCCGCCCGGCTGCAGGGAACGGGATATAACTTTCAACACCCCGAACTGGGCGGCGCGCTTCAGCACGTATTGGACCTCTAGACGTGGTGCGCGATCGCCAGTTCGCTACACAATACCGTTTAACCGGCACACGACATCGAATAGCACCTGCACCCCGAACCGCACGTTCGCGACGGACACCCGTTCGTCGTGGCCATGGCACAACTCGAAATATGCCTCACCTTCTTCGTGCCGCATCGGAATGAATCCATATACGTGAATTTCGCGATCCCGCAAAAACCGCGCGTCCGTACCGCCCGTCTGCATATAAGGGACCACGACCCCTTCGGGATCGAATCGGCCGATCGAAGCCTGGATCGCGTCCAACAGGTGCGTCTGATGGTCGAACTCCGTGCCAGGCCTGAAGGCGCTTTCCATCTCGAGCGCGACGCCCTCGCCCGCGAGGGCACGAACTTCCCGGACGAACCCCGTTTCATCGGCCCCCGGCAACGGCCTGCCGCTCAGCCGCGCCACGGCTTCGGAAGGGATCACGTTACGCTTCACGCCGGCCTCAAGAATGGTCGGCGCACACGTATTGCGCACCATCGCATCGAACATCAGACGGGTCGGCTCGTCAACCGGCAAAGCGGACAGAGCGGCAGCGCAGCGCTCCGGATCCAGCACCCCCAGGAGCAGGTCCGCCACCTCGTCTCTGGCCTGTGCAGCCGCGGCACCCTCGAAAAATGCCCGGATCCCGGTCGTAACCCGGTGAGGCATCTTCACGTCGCTCAATCTCTCCAGGGCCCCGGCCAGATGAAAAACCGCATTGTCGTTGTGGGGCACGGAACTGTGTCCCGGTTGCCCGCGCCCGACCAGATTCAACTCGGCGCTTCCTTTTTCGGCCACCTGGCACGTATACACCGGTCGCCCGTCGATCAGCAGTGCAAAACCGCCGCCCTCATTGATGCCGTATTCGGCGTCGAATACCTCGGGGTGGTTGGCCGCAAGCCACCGGGCCCCGTGCACCCCCCCGAGTTCCTCGTCTGCGGCAGCCACCAGAACCAGGTCGCGCGTCAGCGGCAGATCCAGGCGTTTGCACATCAACAATACCTGCAGCCCAACGGCCGTGGTCAGCTTGGAATCGATCGCCCCGCGGCCCCAGACATACCCCGCGGCCGCCTCGCCGCCGAATGGGTCGTGCGTCCATTTCTCCGGCTCCGCGGGAACCACGTCCACGTGGGAAAGAAGGAGCACCGGGCGTTCGGATCCATCGCCCTCGAGACGCACGACCAGATTCCCGCGTCCGGGCGCCGATTCCAGGATTCGGGGTGAGAGCCCCTCACCGGCCAGCGCCCCGGCAATGTCCCGCACCAGGGGCAATTCGTTCCCCGGGGGATTGGTGGTGTCGAATCGAAGCAGCCTGCAAAGCCAGTCCACCGCCTCCCGACCCGCTCTATCCCAATCCACGTTCATGGCCGAGTCTCCGGATTCGGGCCTGTCCCGGCTTGCGCTTCCCGCCAAATCCGAACCAGCTGGTATACCTCCACGAGATTCCTCCTCTTTCGTTCCAGGGTCGCAGCGTTGATTCTGCACCTGTTTCACCGGTTCGTCTTCTAACCTCTCAAGCCAACAGTTCTCCCAATCTTTTTCCGATCGCCTCCACGTCCCCTTCCAGCAGGCACATGGGTCCGAAGCCCAGCACGCCCTCGTACACGTCGGCCGTATTGCAGTGGATACTCGGCTCCCCCTCGATGAGGCGCCGCGCCAGTTCCAGCCCTGTTATGCCTGCAGCCGCCTCGTCGATCTGAAGCCTCAGACCGGGTATGGGCCTGCCGGGGTCGATGCTGGTTGATAAGCGAACATTCGGCAATGGTTCAAGGACTTCGGCCAGGTTCTGAATCGCTTCCGTCCACCGGGCGTGGCGCGCCTGGTCCCCCTCGGCAACAAACAACCTGAGCGCGGTTATCAGACCCACGATCTCTTCCTTGCCCACCTTGCAGGGTCTGCCGAGTCCGTGCTGCGGCGCGCCCGGCAAACGATCCTTATCGATCAGCGAAGGCGGCGGATTCCAAAGATCGTGAAACACATCCTGATCCAGGTGCTGCAGGGCAACGGCCGATACCAGATCTCTCCGACCGCAAAGAATCCCCGAACTCTGCGGCCCGCGAATGGCTTTCCCACCGCTGAAACACACCACGTCCACGCCGGTCTCGATAAAGCGTTGCAGGTTCGACTGGGGCGGAAGCTGTCCGGCGGCGTCCACCACCACCGGCACCCCATGCTGGTGGGCCACTTCCACGACATCCTCGAGACGCGGACGGGCCCGCGCATTCATTACATACGCGACCGCCGCGGTCCGATCCGTAATCGCGTCGGCAATCTCCCAGGCCTCGGTATCCCGGACCCCGGCTCCGCTGAACCGGTCGGAAATCCCCACCTCGACGAGCTTCACGCCCACCGCCCGTATGGCGTGGTCATAAAAATTCCGGTGGCTTCGCGGTATTATCACCTCGTCCTTCATCCCTTCCGTATCCGGCAGCCGGTTCATTCTGCCGGGGTCGATCCCTGTCACGCACGCCGCGACGCCCAGCATGATTCCGGCCGCCGCACCCGACGTGACGTATCCGGCCTCGGCGCCCGTAATATCGGCAATGGCCCCGCCCGCCCACGCCTGCAACTCGGCGATATCCACACAATGGCGGGAGGCTTCGACCATGGCCTGTGCCACCTCCGCCGGCAGGATTGAGCCGCTCAACCGGGTTGACGGCCCGGACGCATTGACTATGGTACGAACACCCAGGCGCTCATAAATACTCGTCATCCACAACCTCCTGAACTCTGATCCGGCACGTCATTCAACTCAAAACAGGGAGACCACAATTACAGGTTGGGAAACCGAAGCGACGGTCGTTTCGCTCGGTAGCTGATTTAAAATTCCCGGTGCGTTCCCGAGCAAGCGCGAAATGGTGTCGGTCCAGGCGACCGCCCCACCCGTATCCAAAGATACGGATGGGGTAGACAAACGCAGACCAACGCCTTTACAGCCGCGCGCAGACCGCTCGGGGTCTTAAGACAGAATTTTAATATCAACCCCGGCTTTAACCCTGTCAAGCCAAAACCTCTCCGCATCAAAACCACTTGTAAAGCGGCCCCGGGCTGTTTACATTCATTTCATCAACAACCAGGTCAACCAGGATCCGGGGGATCCCCAATGGAAGTCCTCGAACACACCACGAATCCCTTCAACGGCATTGTCATCAGCCCCGAAAGCCTTCCCTTGGACGTGCGGACTTTCAGCGAACAGCTCTCGCAGTCCCTGAAGATCTGGAAAAGAGGAGGCTTTCAGCTTGTGTGGCTGGAAGTGCCCATCGGAAAATCGGAATTCATTCCCGTCGCGGTGCAGACGGGTTTCTCATTTCACCACAGCGGCGAGACCTATCTGATGCTCACCCGCCCTCTGGTCAAAGACGCGTTCATCCCGGGCTATGCCACCCACTATATTGGCGCGGGAGGGGTGGTGATCAGCGAAAGCGATGAGATCCTGGTTGTCTGCGAAAAACACCGCGGAAGCAGAACGCCTTACTACAAGCTGCCGGGCGGCGCACTGCACTCCGGCGAACATCTGGCCGAGGCCGTCGTCCGGGAAATCGGGGAAGAAACGGGAGTCCATACTTCGTTCGAAGCGATGGTGTGTTTCCGCCACTGGCACGGCTACCGCCACGACAAATCAGACATTTACTTTGTATGCCGCCTTAGACCCCTCACACGTGAAATCATCCCTCAACCCGAAGAAATCGAAGAGTGTCTCTGGATGCCCGTTCAGGAATACCTGACGTCAGACTACGTTCATACCTTCAACCGCCAGATCGTCAGGGCGGCGCTTGTCAGCCCCGGCGTGGTGCTTTCAGACGTGGAAGGATACAGCGACGGCAGGCGGCGGGAAATCTTCATGCCGCCGGACGTGGACGGGACCTGATCCCGCGTCAGCCGGCCATCCCGAAAAATATCCGAACGAATTCACATCGGATCGGCAACGCTCCGAACCGGGAGGTCGGAAGCGCGGCGATCCAGACTCTGGACGAATTCACCAATGACGATCCCGGAATCTCTCTTTCGCCACATTCTCGAAAATCGCAGGGTTGACCCCAACCCGATTACAGGCTCGTTGAAACGAAACCTGCGCCAGGCCTGCGAAGACCATCTCAACCCCGAATCGCCGGCATATATAGACTATACCGAACGCAGCGCGGGCTTCTGGTTCACCCGGCAGGGCGGCCGCCTGCTTCCCAAGGCGATCGAAACCCTTGCCGTCGGCGGCATTCTCCTTGACGGCAGGTACGCGGCGGAAGCCCGCAACATCCTCCGGACAATCGTGAATTATCGAATCGTGGAAAACTGCGGCGGTACGAACTATGGTCGCCCGTACCGGACCTGGCGGGACAATTGCCTGGACGCCGGCGCCAGTTCCACGATGCTGGCCATCGGTCTGGACCTGCTCCGGAACGAGTTGTCGGATGCGGAACGTCTGGAAATCGGTACCTATTGCCTGCCGTTTATCGACTACACGCTGGAGAATCCGCCGGATCCCGAGGAGACTCGCCCCGACTGGAATATGGCCGCCATCGGGTTAATCGGCCTCGGCCTGCTCAGTTTGGTGCTGCACAACTACGGCGTATTGGACGAGTCCCGATTCAACAGGGGCCTGGCCCTAGCCCGGAGGCGGTGCCTGCTCTTTCTCGAAAAGGGTCACGACGGCGACGGCGCCTTTTACGAAGGACCGGCTTACGGCGGCGCCACGCTGCATTACCTCGCCCCGTTCGCCCTGGCGCTGGCCGTCTGCGGAGATCGGGAACTCACAGACCACGCCGGATGGGAACGCATCGCGGAGGGTCTGGTGTATGAACTCGTACCCGCCACGGGCAGGCCGAATCCGCTCAACGACTGCGGTGACCAGTTTCACATCGAATGGCTTTCACTGTTGGCTTCTCAACAGAAGAACGGCCTCGCCCAATGGCTCTGGCAGAGTATCGATAAACCGCCGGCCCAAGGTGAATTCTGGCAGGCTCCGGACGAAGCCTGGGGCGACACGGTCACCCGTTATCTGCTGTACTTCGATTCGTCTGTGGAATCCGTCTCGCCGGACAACCTGGACCTGCAGGGTGTCAGACACTTTCACAACCGGGGCCTGGTGGACGTCCGCTCCGGATGGAAGTCCGGCGATTTTTTTCTTTCAATTCTATGCGACGTTTTCCCCGCGGGCGGCCACCGGCAGGCCGATCGTAACCACTTCGCGCTGCACGCTCTCGGAGAGAGCTTTGCCTGCGATTCCGGTTACGCCCTCGAGAGGCTTCCGGACACGACCGAAGTCCTTCGCATGGGCGCGCTGGGTGAAGCCCACAACCTGCCTCTGGTGATGGGCGAAATGCAACGTCGCGGCCCCACGCGAAACGACGGCATCCTTCGTGCGGACATCCGGGGGTCCTTCCCCTATATCGAGGCCGAAGCGGGCGACAGTTACGCATGCGCACAGCGGTTCGTCCGACGGGCGCTTTGCCTGCCGGATGCGCGCGGCGCGCCCGCCTCCGCGATCATCGTCGATCGTCTGGACTTTGAGATGCACGACCGTCCGATGCTGTCCTGGCTGTTGCACACCGCCGCCGGCAATCGCCTGGAGTGCGGTCGGGATCGGATCTCCATCGTCGGCGGCAGGCGTGAAAACCGGTGCGATGTACAGATCGCGACCCCGTGGCCAGGCCGCTGGCGCGAAGAAATTTTCCTCGACCATCCCCGGTTGCGCTACGACTGGTTCTGGAGCCCGCTGTTCTGCATTGTGGCGCTCGTCCCCTACCACAAGGACGCGCCTCGGCCGGAGATCGAAGCCAGCGGAAACGCCGCGGGCTGCGCCATTCGCATTCGCCAGGGCAAGGTGACCGACACCATCCTGACCGCAGGGCCAGACAGTACGTTCGATTTCGGCGGCATTCAGACGGATGCCGAGTTCGCGCACGTCCGGACCGTGGGCGATGAAATCGCCGCCGGCCTGGTCGCCGCCGGTTCCCTGCTCGAGGTTCGCGGGAATCTCGTCTTATCCGAGTCACGTTCCATCGACTACCACAAACTCTGACGACGGTGCTGAAGGCGTTCGAAGCCGTACCGCCCATGGTCGCCGATATCGACCTCTCGCTGGGCGATGGGTTTCAGTACGTTTCCGGCTGGGGCCCGGGTGAATTGCATCAGTACGATGTTTCCGATCCGTTCGAGCCGATACTGACTGGCAACGTGGAAATCGGGGGCATCGTCCTGAATGCGGCCATTTAAAACGCGTGGCACCCGGTTTCGATCCACGCACTCACAACTATCCATCCGACAATTGACCGAGGGCGTCTATCACCGGATCCACGTCAAACACGTAACCGAACATCAATGCCACCCGCCAAAGCGCAATTTCCTTGGCCAGTTCATCCGTGCAGCTCTCCCGGTTTTCCACCGCCGTCGTCGCCTGCCGGATGGTGGAACACACGTACCCCATCCGTCCCATATCGATCATGCCTCCCGGACTGGCAAAAAGGCACCAGTTGATGGCGAACCCGATATAGATCAGGTGCCAGATTTCCCGCTCCCGGCAGAACGCGTTGAGCTGGTGGAAGTTGATCACCACGGCCTCGTCGGCTTCCGGAATCGCCTGCGGCGCAAAATCGATGTGCTTGAACCCGGCCGCGATATCCGGCTGATTGTGCGCGCCGGTCATCTGCCTGCCCCGATCCGCCTGCCACTGTTTCTTCAACGCGTCGTCCACCGCGCCTGGCGCCGCATTCGGCTCCTGCCCGGCCATCGTCTTGATGCGCTGGTATTCGTCGTATGACGCCGTATAACTTTCGCTCGAAGCGACGTGAATCACAGGCAGTCCGGCCTTCCTCGCAGCCCGAAGAAGCGGCGGAAACACCTCCCGTGAAATCCTCATCGCCCTCGGGAGATACTCCACCATGCGGAACCAGCCGTCGTAAGGCGACCCCGGCCCGGGTGGGATTTCGTTTACCAGACCGGGATTCCACGCGTGCATGCTGACCAGCGCCGTTCGTTCGAGCGGCACGTCCAGCATCCGCGTTGTCCAACCGGCATAACCGCGTCCCGGAATATCCGCACCCGGAACCGCATCGTGTTGACGGTAATAGTGCGCGGGCAGCCTCAATATTTCGTCCATCGGGCCTCCTTTGTCGTGGTGGCGGAACCTTCAGCCCACGGGTCCACGCAGGTGGTCATCCTTGACCCGGTCATTCAAATGGCGCCGTCATTGCGGAGTTTCTCAATCTCAGAGGTTGATAACCCGAGATAGTCCCCTAGAATCGGCTCATTGTGTTCTCCCAGCGAGGGACCGCGCCGAGGTTCAACCGATGCGTCGCCGACCTTGATGGGACTCGCCACAACCCGGACGGCACCGAACTCCGGATGCGGCAAATCCAGTATCATATTGTTCTCAACCACGTGCGGGTCGGCAAAGGCCTCCGCCACCGTATTCACCGGGGCGCAGGGCACCTTGCCTCTCAGCAGCCCCAGCCAATCGGCGGTTGTTTTCTTACGAAACAGATCCTTAAGGATCGGAATCAGAATGTCGCGATTCTCCAGGCGATCCTCAAAACCGGAGAATCGCACGTCTTCCGCCAGACCCGGCGCCCCCAGCACACGTACCAGGTTACGAAAGAACTTCTCCTTTGCGCACATCACGACGAGCCATCCATCCCTGGTCGGCACCACCTGGGACGGAATCTGCGACGGATGAGAAGAGTCCGGCATCCTCTGCGGCTGATAACCCTTCGTCAGGTGCCACGCCGCCACATATCCGAGTTGCGCCAGCGCCGTATCGAACAGATTCACGTCCACGTCGCACCCCAGGCCCGTCTTTCTGGCGCGTAAGATCGCGCTGACCATGCCCAGAGACGCCATTGCGCCCGCGCCGAGGTCCACGAGTGAAAGACCTGTTTTCGTCGGCGGACCGTCGGGCTCGCCTGTAAGACTCATCCAGCCGGCATATCCCTGCATCAGATAGTCGTAGCCTGGCTCGCCCGCTCGAGACCCATCCCGTCCGAACGCGGAAAGCGAACAGCATACAATCGAAGACTTGACCTCACTCAGCGCCGGATAGTCGAGTCCCAGCCGGGCGGGAAGATCTCCGCGCAGGTTGTTGAACACCCCATCCGAAATCATCACCAGCCGACGCAGCACCTCCCTGGCTCCCGGATGCTTCAGATTCAGCGTCATACTCTTCTTGTTTCGGTTGAAACTCTGGAAATACACGCTATCCTGTTCAGCGGTATACGGTGGCACATAACGCGCGACATCGCCGCGGGTTTCGGGGTTCTCAACCTTGATAATTTCCGCCCCCAGGTCCGCCAGCATCATCGTTGCCCACGGGCCCGCCCCGAACTGCTCCACCGAGACAATCCTTATTCCGCTCAGGGGCGGGTGCTGGCGTTGATCCTGCAAGGGATCCTCCGGTTCTTCGCAACGAACCGCCCGAGGAGACACACCCCGCGCCGTTCGTGCCTTCGCCACGGGTCGTTCGGTCTCGTCCTCGTTTCGGAGCACGCGCGAGAGTCGGGCTCCAGGCGATCTGTCTGCCGGCGGTCGCGCTTTATGCGCGTTCGTCCTTGAGGCGTTCCAGGATCCGCCGGGCCTGTTCCAACACCGGCCTGTCCACCATCCGGCCGTCCACGGTCGCCGCGCCCTCGTCCGATCGGTGTTCGAAAGCCGAAACGATCCGCCGGGCGCGCACCACCTCGACCTCCGTGGGGCTGAAGATATCATTCACCGCGCCGACCTGTCCCGGATGGATCACGGCTTTTCCGGAAAGCCCGAGGTCCCGCGCCTGACGCGCCTCCCTGACGAGTCCGTCGGGATCGCGGATGTCCGTAAATACCTTGTCGATTGCCCGGATTTGCCCGCTTGCCGCAGCCACCGCCAGCGCCGACCGCGCGTAGTTGAACAAACCCTCTCCCGGTTGCGAAAAGATGCCCAGATCCAGCGCGAAATCCTCGGCGCCGAACATGATCCCCACGAGCCTGGGTGTGGCGGAAGCGATCGCCGGGGCCTGGACCAGGCCCCGGGCGCTCTCAATGGTTGCCAGAAGCCTGACGCCGCCGGATGGAATCCCCGCCTTCGCCTCGTGTCCCTCCAGCCACCGGTGCATCTGAAGCACGTCCTCCGGACCCTGCACTTTGGGCAACACGAGTCCCTGTAACCCTTCCCGCACCACCGTCCGCAGATCGTTGTCCAGATGGGAGGATCCGCCCCCGTGGACTCTCACGAATCGCGGTGGACCGCCAGGCGTTCTGCCGAGTGCGGCAGCCACCCGCTCGCGCGCAACGTCCTTCTCGGCCTCCGGGACGCCGTCCTCCAGATCGAATATCAGGACATCCGCCGGCAGCCCCGGAGCCTTGTCGATCATCGGCTGACGGTGCCCCGGCACAAACAGCCAGGACCGCATCGCCTTCACCCGTCTTTCTCCTCGTGAATCTCGGGAAAGGCGTTTCCCGGCGGCGCGTGCGCCTTCTTATAGATCATCACGCTGCGAGTCAAATCGATGACGACACGACCGTCCTGATTCACTCCCCGCGACCGCACCCTTACGATGCCCGCTTCCTGGAACGACTTCGACTCCCGCATAGCCAGCACCTCTGTCTCGCAATAAAGTGTATCTCCCACAAACACCGGGTTCGGAAGCCGTATCTCGCTCCAACCCAGGTTCGCCATCGCCTGCTCGCTCACGTCATGGACGCTCATTCCCACGATCAGCGCGAGTGTAAAGGTGCTGTTCACCAGAATCTTTCCCCACCGCGTCCGCCGGGCATACTCCTCGTCAAAGTGAAGCGGATTGGTATTCAGGGTCAGGTGAGTGAATAGCTGATTGTCCGCCGCGGTAACCGTCCGCCCGAACCGGCTCCGGTAGACTTCACCCACCTCGAAATCCTCATAGTACCTCCCGGTCCAGCCCGGTATCACCTTTTTACCTGCTTTCCCCATGCCAGACCCCTTTGCATCGTCATCAGCCGAATTCCCGGGCGTGTTTCTACCCGACACGACCGTCATCATCGGGGAACCCGGGCGGTAGAAATCCGGTATCCGAATTCCCTTTTCGGTTGACATCGCGGTGACTATCGTCCATAATAAGCGGGATCCCCATATGACACCCTAATATGTTTTCGCTGTAATCCGATGTCCAGCGTTTTCGAATGCGAATCGCCAAAACCCGGTTCAACAATGCCCGATCCGTCCTCCGCAGGCCTCAAGGAGTTGCTGAACCGCCGCTTCGTCGCCCTTCTCGTCGTATCCTTCTTTGCCAGTTTTGTTTCCTCCCCCCTTTATTCGTCCCTCCTTCCGGCCTACGTCGAAGCGGGCCTTTCCCGGTCGCCTCTCTTTACCGCCGGCCTGCGCGGGCTCTTCTTCCTGCTGGGAGGTTTGTGTTCCGTGCCCGCCGGCATGCTTTGTGATGCCTTCGGCATCAAGCGTGTGTTGATTCTGGGCCACTTCGGTCCGCTGCTGGCGGGCGCCATGTTTCTCACGGGTGACCCCTATCTCATGTCGGCCCTATCCATCGGCCTTGGAATGACCTTCGGATTCAGCAGCACGGGCGGGCAGAGCTACCTGCTGGGGGCCGCTCCCTCAGGCGTCATGGGCATGGCCTCGGCGGGATATTTTCTGAGCAGTACGCTCGGCAGCGCCGCGGGCAACCTCCTGGCCGGACCCATAGCCGACACCCTGGGATACGAACGCCTCGGACATCTGGCCTGCGCCACCGCCGCGGTTATCGTCGTTTTGACCCTCTTTATCCTGCCCAGCCTTCCACGCCACGCAAACTCCGACAGGTCGGCCACGCGGTCTCTCGCCGGATACATCAGCCTGTGCCGTCGCCGGGAAGTCCGCCTGCTGCTGGCCATTCGGTACCTCCCCACCAGCTATTGGGGCGCGGTGAGTCTGCTTATACCGCTGCTCATCTTTCGCATCTCCGGAACCAACACGTCCGTCACCACGTACAGCGCCATCAGCCTGGTTGCCGCTTGTGGCTCGCAGCTGCTCACAGGCCGGCTGGTCGATCGCATCGGCCGGTGGAAACCCGTGTTCATCTCATCTTCTCTTGTCGCCGTCAGCGCTGTGGGTCTGACGTTTTCGGCTCAAACGCTTACCGGCCTGTACACCTTCGGGATTATGGCTTCCGTTTTCGCCTGGTCCCTTTCCACCACCATGCCCGGCATCCTCCGGTTGACCGCGGGCGGGGGCGAAGAGGGACGGGTGGTCGGCAGCGCGCACGTGGCATGGAGCGCGGGCATGCTCTCCGGCAGCCTGGGCGGCGGTAAACTCATCGACTGGGGCCCCGCGCTACCTTTCGCTATCGGCGCTATCTTCGCCCTGGGGGCGGTTGCCTGCGGTATCGGCCTGTACTACTTTCACCGAGCCGCCGATCCCGTTCCCGGACGGCGTAACGATTAGGTTCGCTGTCCGCAGGCTGCAGATGTATCGGCGAAGATACGCTTGCGCGCGAATGGAAGATCCGTATATTCGTATGGATTCCCCCGCATCGGTTGAATGCTCACCCTGAACCTGCGATCTTCGCGTCAACTTTCAGAGGTTTACCATGGATGACATTCGCATCGGCCTAGTGGGCCTCGGGCACAGGGGTCTGCACTGGCTCCGTCTGCTGCAAAGCCTCGGCGGTTACCGCATCACCGCCGTATGCGACCCCATCGCCGCGCTGCACGACCGGGCGCTCGCCGCGCTTGAGAATCCGGCCAAGGCCTATGCGGCGTATGAAGATATTCTGACCGACGGCAATGTGGACGCCATCGCCCTGTGCGTCCGTTGCAGGGAACAGGGCGAACTGGCCGCCAGGGCCCTGGAAGCCGGCAAACACACGTTAATTCCGAGGTGCCCGCCGCCCACACCCTGGAAGACTGCTGGCGAATCGTTACCCAGGTAGAACGCACCGGCCTTGTCTACCAGCTGGCCGAGCAAACGAGGTATTGGGGTTTCGTGGACACATGGCGAGACCTGGTGGCGCAGGGCCGGCTTGGCAAAGTAACGTTTTGCGAAGGGCAGTACATCGGCTACTACGGCACGCGGCAGTTCTTTCAGGATCCGGACACAGGTAGTTTCTACCCGCTCGAACAACTGGGAATGCACCCCGAAGCCAGACCTACCTGGCTTCACGAAATGCCGCCCATCCACTATCTTCCGCACGAACTCAGCCCCATGCTCAGGGTACTGGACGACCGGGTGGTGGAAGTGACGGCCATGAGCACAGGCAGGCCCAGTTACTCCCACCCCGAAATCGGCCAACCCGACATCCAGGTGGCCCTTATGAAAACCGAAAAGGATACAATTCTAAGGATGGCTACCGGGTTCACACAGAAAATTCCCAGCAGCCGGGGTCACCATTGGTACCAGGTGCTGGGTACGAGGGGGAGCGTGGAATGGAAACGCTCGCAAAGGGGGCGCCCGCTCATGTGGCTGGCCGATGACCAGATGCACGACATGGCCGAGGTCGACTGGCGGTTTGAGCGTACCGACGCGCCGACCGAAGCGCGGGCGAGCGGCCACGGCGACGCCGACTATTACGTGCACGCCACCTTCCGGGACGCCGTCCGCGAGGGCAAGGCGTTGGAATTCGACGTCTACCGGGCAATCGAGACCGCCGCGCCGGCCATACTCGCGGCGGATTCCATCGACGAGGGGACCCAAGCCATGAAGGTGCCCGATTTCCGTCCCACAGACGCCAGGCCCAATGGCGTTATGCCCTAACAGCCCGTTGAAAAAGTCCATCCGGGCTGCGGCCAGCTCTTGTGGCCGAATTACTGCGTTGCGCTCCCTCCCCGAATCCCCCGATTCGACTCGGTCGTGCGCCTCGTCTTCGGTCACAATGGCTCGGCCTCGCCTGCAGAGCAACTTTTTCAATGGACTGATAAGGGGCCGGATGATGCAGATCGGTATTCTGACAGACCCGTCCAACCTTTCGGCGTACATCGCCGAGATTTTCAAGACCTGGGGTTTGCCGCTTTTTCGAGCCATTTCCCACGACCGGGTACCCACCCTGGAACCGGCCGATATCCCGGTGCTCGTCTGTCCGGCATATCATGACGAAGCCCCGCTCCCGGACTACGCCCGCCGGGGTGGCACCGTCCTCTGCTTCCTTCCAGGAAAGACGCTTGCCGCCGCGGCCGGATTGACGGTCCGGGGCACGAAAAAGCCGCCGCTACGTCTGCGAAACACCGCGTATCCCACCGGCGGCCTGGCAGGCGAACGCGTTCCGGTCGTGGGGGACGTGCAGGCGTGGGAACACGCGGAAACCGCGAAACCGCTGGCCTTTCTGTCCCACCCGGGGCGCTACGGAGGCGAAACCGTGGGCATTTCGGAAACCCGCCTCGGCGGTGGGAGAATCGTTGCCTTCGCCTTTGACCTGCCCCGCTGCGTCCTATTGCTGCGCCAGGGCGATCCCGACCTTGCCGAATGCATCCCCGACGGCGACGGCTGCGCCCGGCCATCGCACATGGCCGCCCGCGTGGGCCCTCACGACGCCGGTTGGATCCCTCATGCCGACTTGCTTTCCCGGCTGCTCGTGGACCTGACCCGCCGTTACCTGCCCGTGCCGGTACCCTTTCTGTCCCACCTGCCACACACCGCCCGAGGCATCCTGCTCTACTCCGGAGACGAGGATTATGCCGACGTGGCGTCGAACGAGGATGAATTCGACGGCGTCACCGGAGCGGGCGGACGCATGAGCCTGTACATCATCCCCACCCACACCAAGTCCACGGCCGAGGACGTTGCGAGATATGCCAAAACCCACGATATCGGACCGCACCCGAACCTTCGCCCGCTGGATGGCCGTCCGGTACAGGAACGCGTCGCGGAATTTGAGCGTCAGATCCGCCTGTTTGAGGAGATGTTCCGAATTCCCGCACGTACCTTGCGCAATCACTGCACCGCGTGGGCCGGCTACCTGGATCTAGTGGACGTCATGGAAAAACTGGGTGTACTGATGGACGGCAACTACTTTTCGGGAACCTATATGAGAGACAGGGAGGGCGCGCCCTATGCGTCCTTCGGCGCGGCACTTCCCATGCGCTTCTGCCACCCGGATGGTCGTCTTGTAAACGTCTATCAGCAGCACACCCACGCCATCGACGACGGCATGTTCGGCCCGCAGGATTACTCCTACAAGCTGTCACCAACTGTATTCTCGGTTATGCTCGAGCGCATCTTCACCGATATCACGACCCGATTCCACACACCATACGGCGTCTGTATCCACCCGGGAAACTGGGTCAGGTTTTCGGAAGAACAGGGCAGGGAACTGCTTCTTCAGGCAAACAAAAAAGGCCTGCCAATCTGGTCCTTCGACCAGTGGGCGGCCTTCTGGAGCGCACGCGACACCTGGTTTTTCAACGACCTGGACTGGAACGGTTCAGTACTGCGCCTGAACCTTCAGGGCCGTTCGCCTCACCCCGACCTACGCATCCTGATTCCTCAGCAATTCGCCGGCGCGCCAGTCGGCAGGATCCTGGTGGATGGCGACGCCGCGCGTCCGGATACGGATGTCCGATACCGTGAACATGTCCGCCTCGTGTCCATTCCCGGAGACCGGACGGAAATTTCGATCGAGGCCATTTACCACCCGAATCCGAACTGAGCACAACGTGCCGAATCGACCACTCAGAATCATCGTCTTCGGGGCCCATCCCGACGACTGCGATATCAAAGCCGGCGGACTTGCAATCAACTACGCGGGTCTCGGCCACGAGGTCCGTTTCGTTTCCCTGACGAACGGAGACGCGGGCCATCACGAGATGGGCGGCATCGCGCTCGCGCGCAGGCGACGGGCGGAAGCCGAAGCCGCCGGCGCGGTGGCCGGCATCGAATACCATGTGATGGACAACCACGACGGAGAACTGGAGCCTACGCTGGAGAACCGCAAGAACGTCATCCGTATGATCCGCTCCTACACGCCGACCCTCATCCTCACCCATCGGCCCAACGACTACCATCCGGACCACCGGTACGCCGCCATCCTCGTTCAGGACGCCGCCTATATGGTCACCGTACCCAACGTCTGTACGGACGTACCTGCGCTATCTTACAACCCGGTGATCGCCTATATGAGCGATAACTTCAGGTCTCCCGCACCCTTTGAGCCGGAGGTGGCAATCGACATCGACGCCGTCGTCGACAGGAAGCTCGACATGCTGCATTGCCACACCTCACAAATGTACGAGTGGCTACCCTATAATGCCGGCATACCCCACGAAGTACCGAAATCACCCCGCGAACGCCGAAAGTGGCTGGAACACAGGCTGGAACAGTTCAAAGCCGTTGCGGACCGCCACCGCGACCTTCTGGTGACACGTTACGGCGAAAGCCATGGGCGCAGCATCCGCTACGCGGAGGCCTTTCAGGTCTGCGAATACGGCGCTGCACTCACCCCGGAGAATATCCCCGTCTTGTTCCCTTTTTGACAGGGCCAGAACGCTAAAACGCATTTACCATACGTATGTGAACCTTTCCCCGACCCGGATTATCGGTTCTCGTCAAACCGTAGTCCAGTCCGATGGTCCCCAGCCGGGATACGGTACGCAACCCCAGACCGAAGCCAAACGGAAAGAGCAACCCGTACTTTTCACCCGTGGCGGCATCCCCCAGAACGCCGGCATCGACGAACAGAAATGCCCGTGACCGGCGCGCCAGTAGAAGCCGCCACTCCAGGTTCATCCAGATCGCCCGATTCACCAGAAACGCCTCCTCGCGGTAACCTCGAATCGACGTCGCTCCTCCCAACCGCAAGGGCCCGTCCGGAAGCGCGACCCCGTTTTCCGCCACTCCCGCGCCGTGCACAGACGCGGCGATCACCGCACGCCGGCCCAACGCCAGATATCGATGCAGATCCGCCAGAAAGCGCAATCTCCGGCCCGTGCCGCCGTCCTGCGTGACGCGGCTCCATACCAGTCGGATCCGATGCAGCGAACCCGATATCGGATTCCATCGATCGTCCCGGCGGTCGAATTCGAGCGCACCATCCAATGACCAGATGCGACCCTTGATAAAACCGCCCGCCCCGCTTGAATCCGGCCGAACGCCGCCTTTGGAAACACCAACCCGAACGTCGGCGCCGTTGCTTGTGGATAGCCTTACTCCCAGACCCATGCGGTTCTCGGCAAACCCGGGCCGTTGCCGCATCAGAAGCGTCGCCTCCAGGCCTAATGGCTGCCTCAGAATCCACGGTTCAACATAGAGCATATCCAGATCGGACGCCGCGTTTCCCCTGCGCGACCAGGAGGCGTCCGCGCGCCGTCCGGTCCCCAGTAAATTGCCAAATGCGATGGCGAACGATCCCGTCAGGCCTCGCGCACGATCTCGCGATGCCGGCGCAATGCCCACGATGCCTTCTGCCCGGCCCGGCGGCGCTTCCTGGACGGAAACCACCAGTGCCGTACGTCCGTCGGGCTCGGTCTTCAACACGGCGGCGTCCACATCCAGCAAAAACGGCAGACGCCGAAGCGCAAGAAGCGCCCGGTCCACCCGGCGCTGATCGTAGGGCTCGCCCTTCGGCATCCGCATCTCCCGAAGCAGCGTCTCGACACGCGTAATCCGGTTGCCGTAGAAGCGAATCGTATCCACCCGCACGAAGGGCCCTTCATCTACCTCTATCCGAAACCGCGCCGTGTCGCTCCCTGGCGGCACGCTCACCTCCGGAGTCAGGGAACAAAAGGGATACCCGCGGTTTTCGTAAAACCGGACGAGCGCCTCCAGATCCACTTCAAGGGTTTCCCGTATCAGAGGCGCCCCTCTGAGCGAGAACATCTCGTCCAGCAGGGAGTCCGATGCAGCGTGTTCGTTTCCTGCGATTTCGACCGTGTCGATGAGCGTCCGCCTCCCCTCCTCGATTCGGAAAAAAACACGCCCCCGATTCACCTCCACCTTCGGAAACGCAACGGATACCTGCCAGTATCCCTCGGCTATATATCCATCCAGGATTCGCACCATGTCCTTCTCTAGGAGCAGGCTGTCCACCGGCATACCGGTGCGCGTCATCAGCCAGCTTCGAACACGATCTTCGGAAATCCGACGCGCTCCATCAACCCGCACTTTCCGTACGAGAACGCGACCTGTCGCGGACACGTCCACCCACACCCCCGACAGAAGGGGAATAACGAGGCCAACGAGCAATACGCGCCCATACCCCATAAACGTAAGCGGCCGCGTCGAAGTCGTCTCTAAACCTCTGCCTATACGCCCGAACAGGAAACTCCGGGTAATCTGACGTCCATACCGAAACACGCCGCGCCTTTCAGAATAAAGCCTGCATCTCCATACGCCCGAGATGCAGGACCGGCTTTCCAGACCGTTTGTGCCCGTCGTACACGATTATCGCCGTCAGATACGGGCCCAGCCGGTAGTCCACACCCAGACGCCAGCCCATGTTATTTCCCGCACGGTTTCCACCCGCCATTCCCAGGAACAGCGGCAGGGATCCCGATGCAAACACACGGGTCCAATCCAAGGATGTCCGCAAACGCCCCCGGCCCGGCAGCGCGCGTCGGATTTCCGGGCGAACAGACACAAACCGGGCCAGCAAGGCCCGGTTTTCCTCCCTGTCTCCGCCAAATGCCAGTTCCACCTGAGTCTGCCATGCCCGTGGCGTGTGCCGATACCCGCTCATGGATAACCGCCGGGACCGAATCCGGTAAAAAAACGGCCCTTCGCCGGGCCGGTCACGTTGTTCACCGTGCATTTCCAGTTCCAAAGACGACGTCCGCCCGAGGGCAAAACGTCCCTGCACGGACACCTGCGACGTCGTCTCCAGCCCGCCGTCGGTAAAAGCCCGGTCCATGCGGGAGCCCTGGCGGGCGGACAGGCGGAACGTGGCCGGACGGCGATATCGAAACAGGTAAAGCCGCGTTCTCAACTCGCGCCGGCCGTGGAGAATCCCGTCGCCCGGGCCAAGACCGTGCATGTTCCAGGGCGCCACACCGGCCTGACCCGGCGGTACCTGCCTGTCGGCCTCCAGCGAGACATCCAGCGACAGGCCGGCCAGGATACGCAGCCACTTTCCCCGGGGAGATCGCAGCAACCGCTTCAGCACGAACTCCGTACGGGCAGCGAGAGCCGCGTCACGCACCGGGCGAAATCCGACGGCCGGACTGAAATAACGCACGTACTCGCCATCCACGTCGGCTACGAACTCCTCGGGATCCTGGAGCCCGTCGCCATCCACGTCTTCCCAGACATGAGTACCTCGACCGGGCCCGAGAGCGACATACACCGGCTGTCTGTCGGGCGCACCGGTGCTGGAGATCCGATAGGAAAATCTGTGCGAAACCGCGCCGTTCAGAGCCGCGTACCCCCACCCCATCCGGGCCAGGTCCGTCATTCGTCCCGTTGCCGGATGCAGGGGGGATTTCGTCCTGCTCCTGCTATACTCCCCTGAAAACGACAGCCCATGCCAGCCGGACATCGAGGCACGGTGCGTTGTCGTCCATGCCCGCAGGCTGTCCCGCCACCCGTGATCCAGAAGGTTTATGCGCCGAATCGAAATCTCCGACGTCCACGCCAGCGCGTCCATCACGCGCGTGGACAGATCCACGGCGCCCGCCCGGATGCGTATTCCACGGTGCGCGGGATCGACCAGGGATGCATAGTATAGGGTCGATTGAGAAACCGACGACCCTGTCGCCGTTTCGGACTCAAAACGGAATCCAGGTGTGATCCCTCGCATGGGAGCCCGGACGCGGCCCCGATGCCTGGAGAACAACCCTGACCCGTGAGACACTTCGTCGAACCGATAGGACACCTGCGGGGCCCGTGGGTCGGAGACCTCCAGGCCAACCTCGCGCCGGACTGCCTTCACTTTTCCGTGACGCCGGCCGTAACCGGCATCGAAACGGATCCCTGGCCTCAGGGCATATTGCAGCGCGACTTCGGCTTTCCGGTCTCCCGCATCCGGCGCGTCGGCCTGCCAGCCCCACCGCCCCTCACGCGTTGCCGGCACGATCCGTTCGATCCCTCTGAACTCGGCGCCGACCTGCCTGTATGCGCCCGTTATTCGAAATCGCCCGAGAGCGTAACCGCCCAACCGCAGCGCGTCCGGCCACAGGTCCACTCCCAGCCTGAAAGCCCGTCCTCCACTTTGCTTATGGACGTCCGCCTCCGAGGGCAACGCGCTCATCGCCAGTTCGCCGTCCAGCCGCACGCCCCCGATCGGCTCATATGCGGCATCCAGTACGGCCAGTTGGCGCCGCAACGGCTGAAAAGGCGGTGCGGATATGCCGACACCCCGGACCCCGCCAGCCCGATCTGCCTCGCGGATAAACGTGCCCCCCACCTTCAGCCGGTCGTCCGAGAGCGCCAGCGTGGCGCGCGCGCCCATCAGGCGGCGGCGGGTACCAGGCGCCTCGAACTGGTATTCCACGGTAATGCGGCTCTGCCCGTTGATCGGTCTGACGGGGGTAAACGTGATCGTGGACATTTCATAGTCCACGACGTAGTCCTGCCCTTCGCCCAGGCGCAGCAGGCGTCCGTCCTGATAGACCCGCTCTGAACCCGCGACAATACGCCCTCCCGGGGCCGCGGCATCGCCGGGCAATCGGTACGGACCCTGGTATCCTTCGATGGGAAGAACACGGTGGCTGATCCAACGCCCGTCCGCGGCGGCTCCGAAGACCCTGACGTCTGCGCCTGAAGACGAGAACGCGAGATGCGCGCCGTGAAGCCTCCGGCGATACCTCCCGAACGTGGTGCCGTCAAACACGACGTCCAGGTCGCCGAGTGAAGCCGAAACCCTCCTGGAACGAACCTGAAACATCACCCGATCCAGTTCCTGCAGGTTTCGGGTGCTACCTTCGAATCCCAGCGGGAGGTTCCGATCCGACAACATCGCGACCACTTCGACGCCGTCCGCCATCTGTCCCGTAATGTGCACCCGAAGCGCCTGGCTGAGTTCGAGATCACGATTGCCACCCACGGTGACCTGAATGCGCTTGGCGCCCCCCACGTCGAGCCGCGACGGGGTGCCGCCGTACGATTCCGACGCGTCCGCCGGCGCCCGACGTCTTCGGCGCCTGGCCGGGGTTGGCCGTACCGACGCACGTTGAGGGTTTCGCTCACGGCGTCTGTAGACCTGAAGCAGTACCTGAGGCAACTGCCGAAACCGCACGAGAACCTCGGCGCCGCGAGGGCGCTCCTGCGCAAACAGCAGCAAACCGTCGGCATACTCCAGTTCGTAGTCCAAGTCCCTGACGAGCATACTGTCGCTCACCCAGACCCTTTCGCTGCCCTTCAGAATGGGCCGCTCCGTGATTCGGTAAGGACCACGGCTCCCATCGGCCCGAAAGGACCGCTCCAGATCGTATACGGTCAACTGTTCAGGCGGCGGTGCCGCGCCCACCGTGGAGCAGAAGCCGGCGCAGATCATGAAGATCTGCCGGATGAGATTGTGCTTGAACATAAAAAAATGGGGTCGGTAGTCAGAAAAACCGGGGGCTGCCCCGGTACTTCAGGACCCCGCGACCCGCCCCGCCTGACTCCCGACTCCTGGAATGGACGTGGGGACTTCGCCCCCTACCTCCTGCTGATCATCATCTCAAACTTCTGAATACGATGGTTGCCTCCGTCCAGCACATAGAGGACTTTGCCGGGACCGAAGGCCACGTCTTTCGGCGCTTTGAACGCGCCCGGCCGTTGTCCCGCGTCGGGGCCGCCGATCAGCGCAGCCACGTCCCCGGTCAGCAGGTCAAGGACCACCACGCGGTTATGCCCCGTGTCGGCTACAAACAGCAGGTCTTCGGGCCCCGTACACACACCCGCCGGTTCGGAGAGTGACCCTTCCGCCAGGCTCTTTTTGAAATTCCCGTATCTGTCAAATACCGCGACGCGATCGTTTTCGCTGTCACATACGTAGACTCGATCCTTGTGTCCAATGGCGAGGCCCAAGGGACGCCGGACTTGGCCGGCGCCGTATCCGTACCCCCCGAACTGGTTTTCCAGGGGGCTGTAATTGCTGATCTGAACCACCTGGTCGGCGTCGGTATCGGACACATACAGCTCGCCGGCCTCGGAGACCGCGATCCCTCCAAGGATGCCCAGTCGAATCGGACCGTCGACATCCCGCCCGCCAATCACGCCCAACAGGCGGAAGTGGGGGCTGAAGATCTGGATGCGGTTGTTTCTCCCGTCTGCAACATAGACCTCGAGCCCGCCCTTCCCAACCGCGACCCCTGCCGGCTGGCTGAATTGACCGGGATCCCAGCCAAACGTGCCCACCTCCGACAGATACGATCCGTTAGCTTCGAATTTCTGGATGCGGTCGTTGCCCGTATCGGCCACGTAGAGATTGCCGAACGTATCGAGGGCAATAGCGGACGGTTCATGAAAGTGCCCCACACCGCCTCCCTTCTGTCCGAAAGCGGAAGCAAACCGGAAAGCAACGGTAAGTTTCGGCGTCGGTTTCTTCTCAGCGGAAACCCCTGCCGTGGCAATCCCAATGGAGATACAAAAAACAGAAGCCAGCAGACGCATCTGCATCCCTCCATTCCAGGTCGTTTGCAGTAAGCCAGCAGCGCCCTGCTCGCAAGGCGCCTGAGCGCTGAGCCGCTCCCTGAGCTTGTCGAAGGGTCGGCGAAGGGTAGCGAAACGCGGGCATTTCGACAAGCGCGTTTCGACAAGCTCAACGGACATCAACTCAGCGAGACGGGATGAACCGGCCTGCCTGTGCGGAAGACCTGCACGCAGACAGGCGGATGAATGGCGACATATTTCCGTGGACGGGACACTAGAGCTTCAGGTTTTTTTCGATGCTGTCCACGGCCAACTCGATATCCTCATGGTGTCCGAACGCGCTCAACCTGAAGAAACCCTCGCCGCTCGGCCCGAATCCCGCCCCCGGCGTCCCGACGACGTGCGCCTCCGAAAGCAGCTTGTCGAAAAAATCCCACGAACCCATACCTCCGGGCGTCTTCATCCAGAGATACGGTGCGTGGACCCCGCCGTAGACCGTCAGGCCCAGTCTTTCCAGCCCTGAACGGATGCGCGCGGCATTGGACATATAATAGGCCACCATATCGCCGCATTCCGCCTTCCCTGCTTCCGTGAATACCGCCAGAGCGCCGCCCTGCACAATATTGGAGGCGCCGTTGAACATCGTATTCTGCCGTCTGCGCCAGAGCCCGTTCACCGCGCCCGGCCCGGCGTCTTCCAGGACCAGCTCCTGGGGAACCACCGACCAGCCCAGTCGAACGCCGGTAAATCCGGTATCCTTGGAAAAGCTGTTGATCTCGATCGCGCATGTCCTGGCGCCGTCGATCTCATAAATACTGTGCGGCAGTTCAGGATCCGAAATGTACGCGCAGTAGGCCGCGTCGAAGATGATCGCCGCCCGATTGTCGCGCGCATAATCTACAAACGCCTGCAGCTGACTCCTGGTTGCAACGGACCCGATCGGATTATTCGGGCTGCAGATGTAGATCAAATCCACCTTTCCCGCGGGCAATTCGGGAAAAAAGCCGTTTGCCTCGGTACAGGGCATGTAAACAATTCCTTCGTATTGACCGTCTACCATTTGCCCTGTACGTCCGGCGATCACGTTGCTATCCACGTAGACGGGATAGGCGGGGTCCTGAACGGCCACCACATTGTCGAGGCCGAAAATGGACTGAATATTCGCGGAATCGGGTTTGCCGCCATCGCTGACGAAAATTTCATCCGGATCGAGCGCGACGCCGCGCTCCGCGTAACGGCCCGCAATCCCCTCTCGCAGATCGAGTTCGCCTTCGCTCCCGTCCGCATAGCCCGTATAGGTCTGGACCGCCGCGAGTTTTTCCACGGCGTGATGTAAACGTTCAATTACACTTGGAGGCAGTGGCTCGGTGGTATTACCGATGCCGAGGCGCATCACCTTTACATCGGGATGATTTTCCAGGTATGCCCCTGTCCGCCTCGTGATTTCCGGGAACAGATAGCCGGCTGAGAGTTTGTTGTAGTTGGAATTGATAGTCGCCATCGTATTTTCCTGACCCCCCTTTTATTATCTACGACCGATTGCAATCGTCACCAACTGAACCGCCTGTGCTGCACCCCGACATGCGTCGATCCCGGCGACTGGAGATTTCGCATAATATACTCAGGCGCCACGGGCATCAAAGGCCTAACTGCACTCTCAACGCACGTTCTACCCGGTCCATATCCGAAACAGAAACACGTCCGTGAAGCGTACTTAATCGGCGCTTACTCACCGTTGCCAACTGATCGGCCATCGCCTTCCGTTTTTCATCGTTTACGGTAACATAGGCTTCACTGGGGTAAAGACGATCGAGATTGCTCGTCAACGGTACAACCTGAACACGATTCAGATGCCCGTTGGATGCGTTGTTACCGACGATAATCGCGGGACGTCTCTTGCGGGTTTCGCCACCTGCGGATGGGTTGCAATTTACCCACCACACTTCACCTCGGACCATCGAATACGTCCCCCACGGTGTGTTCTGCCCATTCTATAGCTTCGGCTTCCCGTTTTTCATCGTGCGCCATGTCTTCGTATGCCTGTTCCATGTCTGGCTGAAGCACATGAGGACGGACCAATGTTTCGATAAAGCGGCTGATGCGACCACGGCCGATAATTCGATGCAGGCCCTGATACACTTCTTCATCAATCGTGATGGTCAGCTTCTTGTGCATATGCAATTCTCCGATTCAGGTAACGCAGTGCCAATTAACACGTATATTATACATATAAAAAAAGTAATGATGTCAAGACCGGAACCGTGTCGATCGTGCACGACAGAATCCAATATGGGCATCTTCGATTAAGATTGGACGTGAAGGTTAAGGTTCCGGTCGGCTAAACCCACCAGCGCGAACCATCCTCAGCGCGCCCTGGTTCCCGTAAACACGATATTCCTGGTCCACGTTATTTTGTCTCCACATATGCCAGAATACAGCCGTCGGGATCCGAAACATAGAATTCACGACCGTAGGGCATCGTCCGGAGAGGCTGGATCACACGGACGGTACGATTCAGGACGTCGGCATATGCGGCGTCGATATCATCGACGGTAAACGTGATGTCGAGATGTTCGTTCTCTCTGCGGAATCGCCTTTCTTCCGGCGTCGCTTCGGCAAGTTTCAGGTGAATCGAGTGGCCATCCCGGACGATCCCCGCGTAGAAGTCCTCGTACCGGAAATCAAGGTCGAAACCGAGTTGCTCAGTATAGAAGCGGATCGACCGTTCCAGGTCGGCCACCGGGAACTGTGGGCTCATACCAGTCAGCCTTGCCGAGGGTGTCGGGCTCATAACTCTCCTCTTCCGTACGTGACATGCTCCCGCGTTGATCCGGTCTGGCCATTTCTTCGCCAAAGGGCCGGGATAGCGATGCGCCACCGGGGATACCCGTATCGTCGCGGATCACAGATCAACGGGTTTGCATGGCGGCGCAAGATTGGGTAAAATAGCCGGTCCGAAGTGTTTTCTACTTTCATTGGGACTTAACCCAGTGACAACCTGCATTTCGCCCACGGGGCCGCGGAGTCACGCGAGCGGGCGATGGCGGGACGACGTTTCACTTGAACGGTAGACCGATGACCTGGGGACGAATCTATCTGTGGATTGCGGTGCTGATCTTTGCCGCCGCCGCCTCGGTGGTAGCGCGCCTTGTCGATATCGGACAGATGCATCTGATCGACGGCCGCAATCCCATCTCCTTCTGCAACTTGCTCTTCGCCGGCAATCTCGTGGCTGCGCTCACCCTGTTGGCTCTCAATCAACGGGAATGGCGCCCTTCCCGTCTGCGCAAGCTGTCTGGCCGTCAGTGGCTGGTTCAGACGGCCCTCGCCCTCACGTCCGGCGCCATCGCGCCGGCCATGATGTTTACGGCCATCTCGCGCACGTCTGTCACCAATATCGTCCTGATCGAGACCATAGAAATCCCGCTTGGACTGTTGTTGGCCTGGATGTTTTACCGGGAGAAGTCGAGCGGAACCGCGGTCCTGGGTGCGTTGTGCGCCGTCGGAGGCGTGGTGACAACGCTCGTCCTGCAGATGGGCGCGCCGCCCGAGAGCATGGCGGCGGCGCGAATGCGGAGCGGGGTGGGCAGCGGTGAAGTCTTCGCGGCGGTCGCGACCGTACTCCTGGTGTGCGGCGCCGAAATCGGGCGCAAGCAGCTTCAGACGATCCCCCTGGGCATCTTCAGTGTTTATCGCAACCTGTTAGGCGCGCTTTTCTTCCTCGGAATCGGCCTTTACCTTTTTGGCATCCAACACTTCGCCGACATTTTCGCCCCGGTGCTGTGGGGCTGGATGATCCTGTACGGCGGGATCGTGGTGGGCTGCGGGCAACTGGCGTGGTTTGCCGGCATCAAGCGCGTACGCCCCGCCGACATCGCCACGGCGTCTTGCTTTTCGCCGGTGGCCGGCGTGCTCTTCGCCGCTCTCATCCTGGGCGAGGTGCCCATGCCCGCGCAACTCATCGGGGGAGGCATTATCCTTTCGGGCATCGCTATCGCCCTTTGGGGCGAGTTGCGGGGGCCGCGCCCGACGCGTCCATCCAGAACAAAGGACAAAGCCAAAGCGTTCACCGGCGTGTGAACGGATACAGGAGACCGGTGCCTCGCGGCGGCATGGCCTGACCTCACCTGTCGAAGTAGGGATGCGGAGAAACCGGCGCTTTGGGGATCTCGCCGGTGGGCGGTTTCAGCGTGATATCTTCGAACAGGACCATTCGGGGGGTGGCGATACTTGTGAGGACTTGACGGCCCCGCCGTGTGCCGGAAAACGGCGAGGAATTGTCCTGCGAGCGAAAGGGAAAGGTGTTTGACCGCTTGCGCACTGGACACCTGGACGATGTCCTTGAAGGTATGGGCGCCGATCCCCGCGAATTGCGCGTTGCGCACGAGTTCCTTTCGACCGTCCAGGAAGACCCTGTACACGTAGATCGGGTTTTCCACTTTAATTTCTTCGTTTGACGGTTCAGACAGATAGTAAGCATCGCGTGTCTCGCCTATCATATATAAAGGGTTGGCGACTTGGGTGACGATGTAGCCGTATTCTTTTTTCTGCCTTCTGATCAGTTTGAAGAATTCCTTCCGTATCAGTTCTTCGCTCAAACCCATCTCCGGCTCAACCAGGATATTGCTCGGCGCGACCCCGGGGCCGCGGCGGCTCCCCGTGCTGCGATCAATGCCTCGAACCGGCGTTCGGGTCGTTAAGAGCGTCTCCAGCACACCCTTGCTCACCAGCCGGGTCGGACGCGCCGGGACCCCTTCGTCGTCGATCCTGTAGCCGCCCAACAATGGCCGTTTCTTATAGACGTCTGTGAGCGGCGCGGCGCGCACGCTGAGGAAATCGGGAAGCACGCGCACGCCGATCCTGTCCATGAACGGGTTTTCCTTCTTCTGGGGGTAGAAACGTTCATAATCGGGATTGTCGGTCAACGCCCTGCGCGTGGACAGCAAGTAGGGGACAAACCCCTGGTTGAACAGTTCCGTGGCCGCCTGACCCGAAAAGATCACCGGGCCGGTGAAGCGTTCGACGACGGGCGCGAGACGCAGCTTCCGCAGGCGCTCGCCGAGGGCCCCGATGCGGGCGGCCAGATCCCTGTCGTCGGGAAGGCCGTCCGTTGAGCGGGCGTACACGGCCACGAAATCCTGAAGAGCCATGCCGTCGGGGGCCTGCGTGGCGGCAACGGCGGTGAAGGCCAGCAAGGAACTCGTTCGGGTGAAGGAAGAGCCCTCGCTGTTAGAGGTAGTGGACGGTGGTGTTGGATCCGCTGCATCGGACGCGCGAGGTGTGTATATCGGGCATCTCGTGGAACAGGGCGGAGAGCTGGCGCGCCCGCCGCTCCATGGCGGCGAGATCCAATACGGCCGGCGCCATTTCGTCCACTTCGGTTGCAGGCGCCTCCCTGCTGAAATCGGGTATCTCTTCCGTGCGCGTCTTGTTCTGCAGGGCGGCGCGTTTCTTTGCCAGATCCTCGAGGGCTTTCTTATACGCCCCGTCCGTGGCCAGCCAGATTTTTCGGCGCAGTTCATCATAGTTGTCTTCCAGGGTCAGTCCCACGCTACCCCCTCTCATGCGCACCACCCCGGTTCCGCCGAAGGCGAACGCGCGGAAGTTGGTGTTGTCGAGGGCGTAGTCGCCCACTCGCACTTCCACAGTGAGTGTGCGCGAGCGGCTCTTCTGGCTTGTCAGCAGACTGCCGAACGTTGCCGAGCTACTTCTGGACTTTTCATTTCGTGTACGTGGTATGAAATGAAGTAGGGCCGTTCCAGGTCTTCGAGCTGAAGTTCCTTCATCGAGCGCGCCAGTTCGTCTCGCAGGGCGCGCTGCAGAATGGTGTTTTCCGCGTGGATTGCCGAAGCCGTCAGAATGCTGGCGGCCGTTACAACGTGGAAGAGTATCTTTCTATGCATTGGATTTCTCCTGCAGGGTGGGATCGGTTCTAGTGTTCTGTCCCGGAAATAGGTTACCTGAATTCGGCCGTCGAGTCGCCCGGCTCGCAAGGCGCCTGAGCGCAGGCGACCTGCTAAGGTCTGCGAGCGAAGGCAACGCAGCGAGACGGGATGAATCGGCTGGAGAATGGTGAGATATTTTTGGGGCAGGTCACTATAGGAGGTCGCCTTCCGTTTTCTCTTCATCCGGTTCGGAGGAGGGCGCGTCGAGGATGGGGCGGCGTTCCTGGGACTTCGGTTTCTTCTGTACTTCGATCTGAGAGATGTAAATGCCGGGAGACACAGCACAGCCACGGGTACCCAACCCGACTCCGCACCGCAATTGCCGTTGAATACGCCGATGCGATCGTCGGCGGCGGCGATCCGGCTGAAGGCGGTAAGCGGCGTTCCTATCAGATCGACGCCACGCACCAGTTCTTCACGCCCGTCGGTGTAAATTCGGTAGACCATAATCGGAAACACGTTGAAGGCGTTGGGAAAAAAACGTCCGGTTATGGTGAATCCCCCCTGAATATCCTCGAAGTAGAGCCCGAACTCCTTGCCCTCATTGCGGCACTGATCGATGAGCATTTCCTTGAGTCGGTCGCGGCTCAGCGGCTCGGAGGTCTCCACGATCAGGTTGGACTGCCGTGCGACGGGGGCGTAGCCCGGCTGTTTGCGTCCGTGACCGTTGGAAATGGGGAAATTCTCGATAGGCGAACGGGACATAAGGAAGCGACGGAAAATCCCGTTCTCCACAACCGCCACACGCCGCGCCTTGACGCCCTGATTGTCGTGCTTGTAAGCGCCCACCAGGTCCCTTCCGGCGATGCTCTTTGTGGTGGGGTCGAAGAACACGGAAAACGTCTCGGGCAGAACCCTCTCCCCTATCTTCCTTTTAAAGGTCTGACCCTCTTCCTCGCGCTTCTGGCGGTGGCCCTCGATGCGGTGACCGAAGATCTCGTGAAACAGGACGCCGCTGGCGCGTCCCGACAAAATTGCAGGACCGGCGTATGGCGCCACGACAGGGGCATGGCGCAGTGCCTGGAGGTCGGCGATCATGCGGTCCACCAGGGCCAGGACCTCGTCGTCGCCTGGCAGCCCTTGCAGCGTGAAAGCGGAATAGGACTCGTAGCGCGGCAACTCCATTCCGTCGTCAGCCTTCGTGAACGCGTAGACGAACAGACGGTAAAGCACCTGTGACGTCTGGATCTCGTGCCCTCGCTGCTGACGAACTGGCGAGTCGAAACGGTTGCAAGGAGACTTGCGCTGGCTTCGTAAATGCTTCCATCTTTGGCGAAAGGGGCCGTGTACTTCTTTACCCGGTTAACCCATTCGTCGCGGGGGACATCGAGGGAAACGGGTTCCTCCACGTACCGCTCGACCGGCTCTCTTGAGAAATCGTCAGACCGGTCCTCCTCTTCCACCTTGACCTGGACGTTGGTCTTCACCGTGGTGAGCTGTTCGATGGCACGCTTGTATTTCTTATCGCTGTGGTACCAGAGCACCGAGCGTACCGCGTCGACGTCATCGTGGATCGGGATGGCGATCCGCGAATAGCGATCGGACCTGCTGGTTATGCTACCGCGAACCTGGTGCGTATTGTCCAGGGCGTAGTCCCCCACCCGAAGATCGATGTCGAGCATACGGCTGCGTCTTTCGTTGTTGTAGGACAGCGCGCCGAAGGAAGCTCCGATACGGATCAGATGCGTTTCCGTGATTTCATAACTCAGATAATAGGGCGGGACCGGCTGTCGTTTGAGCAGGTCGACGGAGCGGGTCAATTCCTCTCGCATGGCCTGCAGCATCGGGGAGGCGGTCTCCGCCCGAACTCCGGCCGCTGTAAATGCGGTCAATAAAAGCCAGAGGCATGTGATCCTGGGAATTGTTCTCATTGGCGCGCCTTTCTGGAATAGTTTTCGTAAACACCCTGAGTGTCGCAAAATGCGACGGATAGTACGGACTGTTTAAGCCCGTTCCATCAATAGTTTGACGTCTGCCAGGAAAAACGGTTCCCCTCCATGACCGCTCCTCATGCTCGTCCTCAGTGCTGCGTTCTTCGCGAATCGATCATCTCAACCCCGAACAATGGCTTGTCGAGCCGTTGAGGAAGCGTGTGTGAAGGTGGGGCAGACATCCCTGTCTGCCCTTATCATTGTCCTTCTGCCGGAATGCAGACAGAAGAAAGGCTTGCGCGGCCTTTATAGCGTAGGGGCGACCGGCCGGTCGCCCCTACAGGTGTTCACGCAGTCCGGGTTTTGCGGGTTTGCCGCGATGTAGCGGACGAAGCGCAAGAGACAGTTCATGACGGTTTCACGGGCATCGACGTGCGCCCCGAGCCGGCATCGAGCCAGGATTCGATCTTCTCATTGAAACGACGGTCGTTTTTTCCACTCGGCGTCAGTCCACGGATCGGGGTGGGGCTTGAGCCACAGCTTACGCGCTTCCAGGTACCTCACTCAATTTCGATCCGTATCCGGCATATCTACCGAACGCTACCGTTTTGGGACGAAAGCCGAGGAACACTGAAGAGTTGGCGTGGCGAGTCTTCGCCGTTTGCCTTCGATCTGCACCGTCCCGTAGGACTACCGGAGAGCGGACGATAAGACGTTCAGGCTATCCACAACCGCCTTGAGTTTCCGGTAGGCGTTTTCGGGATCGAAACCGACGACCCGGTATCTGACGATCCCCTCTTTGTCCGCGACCAGCGTTACCGGCAGGGATCTGATCCCGGATCGCACTGAGAAGTTCTGTTCCTTGCTGTCCCAGACGGTATCGAACGAGCCCTCGTACTTCCTCACGGCGTTTTTAACAATTTCCGGGAACTCCTTTTTTGTGATGCCAGGAACGTACTCCAGTGGCGTGTGAACGGCGATTACCTTCACCCCGCGGGCGGATACTTCCCTCGAAAGGCGAGCCATAGTGGACAACTCAGCCATGCAGGGCGCGCACCAGAAAGCCCAGAAGTTCAGGACGCTCACGTTTCCCTTGACCTGCTCAAGGGTCAAGGTGTCCCCGTCCAATCGCGTCAGTGCGAATCCAGGAAGGGGCTCGCCCACGAGGTCATCATTATTCTCCGGCGCGTCGCCCCGTATTTCAGCCTCGAGTTTCCGGCTGTATGCCACATAACCCCTGTTGGACCCATGGACAAGGTTGAAGTTGCGCTGTAAGGCCATCCAGAGATCAGGATCCCTGGGGTCATCCTTAATGGCCTTTTCGTACAATTCGATCGCTTCCGCGTGCATGCCTCTCTGTTCATGAAGCGACGCGAGACCCCGGTACGCCCAATCGCCGTCCCGGAAATCTGAGAAAGTGCCGGCATCCCCCGGCGATTCAAGAATCCTGATGGCCTCGATGTAAGCGTTCTCGGCCTCTGGGAATCTGCCCAGGAGATGCAGGCAGTGGCCCCTGAGAGACTGGTATCGATATAGCGCCTCGTTGCGGTATGGTTCTGGTACATCGCCAATGTGCTTTACGGCCATATCGGCAAATACCAATGCAATCCGAGGGTACTTTGCCTCCACGCCAGGAGGACCATCCAATCCGCTCAGAATACGACCGATTATGCGATATGTTCCGGAATGCGGGATTATCGCCGCCGCGCTGTCTGCGGCCGCGTGGACGTCGACGCTGTCGGTTGCTGGAATCCTGGCCATGATGGAATAGAGAAAAGCGACGCCCCTTTCCACGTAGTCCGGATAACGGGTGAGGAGTTCATTCCAGAGTTCGACGGCCTGTTTCTGGTCGAATCCGGTGACGGCATAGCATCGATTATACAGATCCCGTTCTTCACTGGTCTGGGTAACCGGCCTTCCCGAAGGGCTGTGGAAGAAGCTCCGCCGGGTGACCTTTTTCCGATCGTGATCCAGTATCAGCCTTACAGAGTAATCCTCCCTGGGAAATCCGGATTTGTCCACTACGATCGTATAGTTCCCGGGCGCCTGGAATCCGTATTTCGGTGCGGCGTGCACGCCCACTGTCGAAGATACCTTTATCTGTACGTGCGATGACTCCGCAACGTCATATTTGATGGTGATCGTACTGTCCGTGGATGCGCCGTCCAACGTTAGCGTCGCCTTCGCCGTGAGCGTTCCAAACAGTAAAAACGCGAAGAATGAGAGGCTTATAGGCTTCATCCTGAACCTCCTTCGGTTTGGCTTACCGCTATGGTAAGCTCGCTTTGAAAAGCTCGCTTCGACAGGCGCGCTTCGACAAGCTCAGCGCCAGCAGAACAGGCAGCGCAAGCAACGCGCGCAACGAACATCATTGATCCGGGATCTTGAACCTGTCGAGAGACGGGATCATCCCTCCCCTCCCCGTGTCGGGGAGGGGCCGGGGCAGGGATCGGCATCCCCGGCTTCGCATTGTATCTATTAATAATTTAATATATCGATTTATTATCACTTGGTCAACTAAGAATTTAATAGTTCATCCGTCGGTTGCAATTGGATGTGATGCAATCGGGTGGGCGAACCGACTTGTGGATCAGCTAATCTAAAATGAGACTGACCAAAAAAGGGGTGCACGCAGCTGTCCGGCCAGAGGCGGTCGACAAGGCAAGTCAGGCGTTGTACTTTGCAGGCCTCGAAACTGTTTTCCTGGCCGTGGCTGAGGTCGTATGGTAGTTCCATCCGCGCAACACCAGATTTTCGCTGAACTGGTAGATGTCCTCCTTTTCGTCCCTGCCGGAAAACATCCGCGCAATCACCACCTTCCGTGGCGTTTCAGAGCGGTTGGACGTCGAACCATGTACGATGAAGTAATCGAAGAAGGTGACGTCACCCGGCTGGGCTTCAATCGCCGTGGCGCCTTCAAATGGGAACTGTTTGTGGAACGCGGCATTAACGGCAGTAGAGCCTTCCACCCGGCCGTGTCTGTGCGAGCCGGGATAGACTCTGAGGCAGCCCATTTCCGCCGTGGCTTCGCTGACATGGATCATTCCTGCAATCATTGTGTTCATCCGGGTTGGCAGATAGCTCCAGTCCTGGTGCATCCGGAAGGGTGTTGGAGCAGTTGTCATCCGCTTCTCAAAGAGCGTGGTATGGTTGAGAACGATGTCGGGACCGATGAGCTTTTCAACAATGTCGAGGAACTTTTCGTGAAGCAGGGACGCCATCCATAGCCCCGAATACTGCTGCACATTGCGTGTATTGATGACACCGTTATTGTTCGAGGCGCCGCTGTCGTCGTGTTCGTCGAGTTGTTGTACAATTCGATCAAATTCGTCTTCAAGCCGGCCCAATTCGTCTGGCGAAAAGACGCATTTGGCCAGGTAGTACCCGTTTTCCTCGAAAAATGTGCGTATTTTGTTCATTTTAACCTCCCATCTTTATTCCAGATCCAAAACCACTTCCCGACCGGTACGCGCGGATGCTTCTGTTGCTTCCAGCACCTTAAGGACGTTCAACCCGTGAACCTGGGGTATCGGCGTATCGTCGTCGCCTCGTTGAAGCGATTCGATAAACTCGGTGAACTCGTCCAGCAGGCTGTCGCGAACCGGCACGGTCTCACGCCGCCAGGTACCGCCGCCCGTGTCGGCGATGAATAAAGCCGGCGGATCTCCCCCGCCGTATGGCAACCGGAAGCGCGCCATGCCACCGGTGAAGAACCAGTCGCCGCCGTATTCCGTGCCGCCGTGTTCCCACGCGATGCGGCAGACCGTCGCCACGATGCCGCTCTTCCATCGGATAAAGTACATGCCCGTATCGTCGCAGTCGATCGCAGGATGCTCCGATTTCGGGTAGGTGAACTGCCCCTGCCGCGCCGAAACGGTGGCGACGTCGTCCCCGATGATCCAGAGCAGCCGGTCGATCTGGTGGGTGCCGTCCATCTGGCCCATACCGCCGCCCCGTTCGCGGTCCAGCATCCACTCCGGACGGTTGTAGGGAACGTAAAGCTTGTGCCACATGTCATAGGCCATGATCACCGAACCCAGGTCACCGCTGTCGACGACGCCCTTCATCGCCTTTACCGCCGGGAAGTAACGCTGGGTGTGCGCGGTCATGAGCTTGACGCCATTCTCCCGGGCCGCGGCGAGCATTTCCTCCGCCTGCCACGCCCAGGCTGCGAGCGGTTTCTCCATGTAGATGTGTTTTCCGGCGGCCGCGGCGTCAAGCGCGGCCTGGTAATGGAGCCAGTGCGGCAGCGTCCCGATGACGACGTCAACGTCGTCGCGTTCCAGAGTTTCCCGATAGTCGGAGACAAACCCGACGTCGGGATGCCGGCTCCGCCACGTCGCGGCGGCATCTTCCCTGGGCTCGGCGACCACCCTGATTTCCGCGCCGGGCGTCTTTTTCACCACGTCGATGTACCTGCCGCCGATGCGGCCGGTTCCCAGAACTGCGACACCATAAGACATAAGGCACATACCTGCTTTCCAGTCGATTGACAGGACACTGCTTCTTGCAGGAAGAAGCAACGGCCCGACTCGCCACGCAGTCCTCACAACGAGCCCGTGAACATCTCGCGGTTGGGGAATCCGAGGCCCTTTCGTGAAGCGGGCGCCACGAGAATCACCACCGGATTCGATGACGCCCATCATCGAGCAGGTCAGCTTCGGTCCCAAAAATGTCTTGATGTTCTGGTCGAAGTCGGCCCGGGCGTGCAGGTACCCGGGCAGGACCGTGTCGGAAAGGATCTCCCTTTAGCACGCAGCGGTCAGGACAGCCACGCGCTGGCAAACACGAGCGCTGCCGGAATGACGAAAAATGCGCAGATAATGTATACGATGGCCAACCATTTCCGTTCACTTCCGATCCTTGCAAGCCGCTCGGCTCCCGTGATCGGAATCTCCCGCAGCCAGGGGATGCCATAGATGACGATAACGCCCAGCAGATTGTAGAGAAAGTGGGCAATCGCGATCTGGTGCGCGACGGCATGGGCGGCACCCGTTATCGCGGTCGCTGCGAGAAGCGCGGTGATCGTCGTCCCGATGTTGGCGCCGAGCGTGAATGGGTAGACCTGGCGAAGCCCGATTACGCCTGATCCTGCCAGAGGCACGATGATGCTTGTTGTGGTCGAGGACGACTGCACAAGCACTGTAACCAGAGTGCCGGAGAATATGCCGGTTATCGGACCCTTGCCGACGGCTGCCTGCAGGTACTTCCGGGCCTTGCCTACGAACACGCTTTTCAGCGCAATGCCAAGATACATGATCGAGAGCAGAATGAGCGCGATTCCCGCGACGATCAGAACCAGACCGGCCCACACGTCGGGGAGCCAGGATGAGAGCGACTCAACAAGCCCGATACCGAAACCGATGACGACCTTGAATATGCCCTTTCCACCTGTATCAACAGTCCCGATGTTCTCGATAAAATGGGTCATCACGCCGCTCAGTTTTTCAAGAAAACCGAACGCGAATTCCAACGGCAGGAATACCAGGATGCTCAGAATATTGAAAAAATCGTGTACGGTGGCGGCCGCAAACGCTTTTCTGAACTCCCCCGCCCGACCCACATGACCGAAACTGACAAGCGTGTTGGTTACCGTTGTCCCGACATTGGCACCCATTACCATCGGTATCGCCACGGCAATGGGCATTCCCCCCGCTACAAGACCGACGATGATGGATGTAACGGTGCTGGAAGATTGGAGCAATGCGGTCGCCAGTATGCCGAGAACCAGTCCGACGAACGGGTTGGTCGCAAGTGCGAACAGGGATCCGACGCCCTCCGCATCGCCGAATTCCGTACGAAAGCCTTTGCCGATCAGGCCAACGGCCACAAGCAGCACGTATACAGACACGATGACGACGAGCCAGCGAACGAGCTCTGACTGGATGGCTAACCGTTTTTCCGGTGCCATGTGCGCAAGCCTCCTCTGCTGTGCCGGCTACCCGATCGCCGCGGGCGCGTTGCGAGAGGCGAAGAGCCAACTGGTCCTTAACGATGATTATTAAACCGTAGTACGGCGGCCCGGGGCCGAGGCATCAGAAAAGACCGTACGTCCAACCCCGGACCGGCATTGGTGACAGCCATCCGCGAACGCCGCCGCGGACTCTGCTTGTGTCCGTACCATCAATGTAGCTCTTGACGTTTCGATGCACAATACCGATATAAAACGATATGAAACTCCGAAAGATGAGAGCGGTTTCAATGGCAATATCGTGTGAAGGTCGAGCAAACGTGTGATGCGAGTCAGCGTAGCAGTCCATTTCAATTCTGGCGAAATCCACTAACGGGAGGATATCGATATGTCGGATGAAATCGCAACGGCCACTCCAGCGGCGGAAAATCTCCCCGACCGCGCGGCTCGGTGCTCCGGCGTCCTCTTGCTGCTAACCGCGCTCTTTACAGTCGCGATGGTTTACACAAGAGTGACTGCCGACGCCGACCAGGCACCGCTGTTGAAGTCTCTTCAATCTGTCGCAGAACACCCCATGATGTACATCGTCTCGGGAATTGCCCGCGCGATTTCCGGATTGACGATGCTCGTGGCAGGTTGGTTGTTGCTGCATACCTGGATCATCCGTGGGCGCTGGGCAACGCCGATCGTCCCGTATCTGTTCGTTCTCTCGGGTAGCTTCACCGTCGCTTCAGGAGCCTTTGCCATCCTTATAGCGTCTCAGCTGGTGCCAGAGGCCATTTCAGCCGGCGGCCTTACTGCCGCGACCGAAGCCACCGCGTTGAACGTGTCGTATAACCTTCGGTGGATAACCGGCAAGCTGGGTTTTTCCGCGGCCGGGATCGCGCTGGCAGTCGCCGCACGATATCAGTGGCGGGTAGGTGGTACCCTTAGAAGAATAGCGCCGGTATCGGCGACATTGGGCGTCGCGATGCAATTCATCTGGCTCAGCGCGGCAACCGGGATTCATCCGGTGGTTGGAACTGCGTTTTTCCTCTGGCTGATCACTATCGGGACCCTGCTGGCCAGCGGCCGGGTCGAACGGCAATATTCGGCGGCTTATGGACGTAGAACCCCATCATTGTGACGATCGAACGACTCATCTGCCGGCGGTATGGCTCATCCTGTCAGGCGTGGCACGAAGAGAGTCCGATCGGCCGTTTGTAACACCTCGGTGGGGTTCTGTGAAAACCTCCAAGACACCTGAAGTTGAGAAACAACGTGCGTTATGCAATCCTGGTGCTCCGGGTCGCGGACCGCCACGACATCGGTAGCGGAATGCATGGGGGTTTTCGTCACAACTCAGAATTGCCCCCGGCGAAATCCGTATCGGAGTTCACCCGTCAGGAGGCGCCGCTGTTCAGGCGTCACCCGTTCAATCAGATCAGCCGGCGGGTCATAGCGATTCCACGTCTGCATGAACGGCGCCGTGTATCCATAGACCAGCGAATAGCGTGGCGGCGCGCCGGGTGTCAGTCTGGGCCCGGCGTGTATCAGCGTTTCGCTCAGGATGAGCACGTCCCCGGCACGGGATTGCAGTTGCCGCGCCACGGTCTCGTCCATGAACTCACGCAACGTTCCGGTGGGCATGTTCATTCGATGGCTTCCCGGCACTACCCACGTGCCCTCCCCAGGTCCGTTGTCGGTCAGGTAGATGAACGCTTTGCTGAACATACAGTGATAGTGCCCATTGGCTTCAAAGCTGCCGACATTCGGGGCGATGCCCCGGTGCCAGCCTTCATCCGCGACGTGAGGCGCGCGCGGGACGATTTCGTCTTCCGGATCATTCGGATAGTTGATGAGGTATTGATGCTCCTCGAGGCGCACCTCACCCCCCACCACGTCCTGAATGATGGGTAACAGGATCGGGTGCATCGCCGTTTCCAGCAGATGGGGATGATACCAGACGCATCGGGAGAGAACCGTAAGCGTCGGTGTCTTCGGATACCCGTCGTACTTGTATGCGCACGCGTCATCGGCGTCCATCCGGTCTGCGAGATCGATGAAACGGCGACATTCCGCCCGACTGAAAATACCTTGAAGCAGGACGTAGCCGTTGACGTCGAAGAAATAACGTTCCGCCGGCGCCAGTCTGTTTTCTGATTCCGATCTGGTTTCCAACGTAATTCGCCTTCGTCAAGGTCTTAAGAGTGCGTTGCGGTCCTATTTGGGTTGGACGTGAACGGTCGCATTATGGTTTAATTAACGCGGTACCTATTATTGTAACGAAAAAACTCAGTTTGCGACAGGTGCGGCGCAGTCGTAAATTTCCCGCGACCAGCGAGAATCCGAACTATCTTCCTGGGGACCGGATGGTTCTTTCAGATTTCACGAATCTGCCCATCTACACAACAAGGGATTGAATCATGGCGAGTAAGCGCGGCAAACAGCGAATCCGGGTCGGCGTGGTCGGCGTCGGCCGAGGCCGGTCCTTTACGCGGGCGGCAGGAGCGACCGGCATGGAACTGGTTGCCATCTGCGACACCTGGGAAGAGCGGCTGATCGCGGAAGGCGAGACGCTGAATGTACGGACCTGCGTCGATTACGACGAATTTCTCGGCTGCGACATGGACGCGGTGGTGCTGGCCAACTATTTTCACCAGCACGCCCCGCTTGCCATAAAAGCGCTCAACGCCGGAAAGCACGTGATGAGCGAGACCTCGGCCTGCCACACGCTGGGCGAAGGCGTGGCCCTGGCGAGGGCTGTCGAAAAAAGCGGAAAGATCTACATGTTCGCCGAGAATTACCCCTACATGGTCTTTAACCAGGAGATGAAGCGGCTCTACCGGAAGGGTCGCGTGGGTGAGTTCAAATACGGCGAGGGCGAATACGTCCACCCGGACCCGCCCGAGGTGAAACTGGCGCGAAGTTGCGGCCGAGACCACTGGCGCAACTGGATCCCCGCCACGTACTACTGCACCCATTCCATCGCCCCGGTGATGTACATCACAGACACCAGACCCACGAGGGTGAACGGCTTTGTCATCCCCTTTGATTTCACCGACCCCGCCCAGACGCTGCACATGAGGCGTTCGGACACCGCCGCGGTGATCATCTGCCGGATGGACAACGACGCGGTGATGAAGTCACTGCACGGCGGACTGCGCGGTCACGGAAACTACGTCCGCATCCACGGCAACAAGGGGGTGATGGAGAACTGCCGTCACGGCGACAAACAGCGGCTGCGCGTCTGGTACGAACCGTGGGAAAAACGCAGGGGCGAGCCGGTCGAAACGGTCTACAACCCCGACTTCCCCATCCACCATAACCGGGCAACCCGCACCGGACACGGCGGCGGCGACTTTTTCACCACCTACCACTTTGCCGAGGCGATCCGTAACGGAGAGCCACCCTATCTCGATGTATATCGCGGCCTGGACATGAGCATCGCCGGCATCCAGGCGTGGCGTTCCGCGCTGAACGACTCGGCCACCATGGAAGTGCCCGACTTCCGCGACGAATCGGTGCGCAAAAGATACGAAGACGACGACTGGTCGCCCGATCCCGCCCGCAAAAAGGACGGACAGCCGCCCAGCAGCATTCTTGGCGAAATCGAACCGTCAGACGACGCAAAAGAGCTGGCCAAAAAAGTCTGGGCATCGCGGGGGTACACGGGGGAGTGAGGGCTATTCGCAGTTCTGGTGCGAGGTCGACCTCAAATTAGTGCCAATGCGTGTTCAGAGTTAGTGCCACCAATAACCGAATTTCCACCTCAATTTTTCAGTGGATCGAATGCGCGACCACGATTGCACGTGCAGGATATCCCGGAAGGTTTTTCGCATATGCTTAATCAATTATTAGGGGGCCTTCTACTGTTGGTGCGGCTCCATTGACGGAGGTGCCACCCGAACCTAACCAATTCGGAAAAGGAAATTCATGGATGGCTGATGGCGATCTTGAAGCGAGGGTAGGAATCCCAATAAGTAAGGCAGCCACAATTATCGCTCTCTATCGGCAGTAGCAAGCTGTGTACCTTTGTTTTTTACCATTTGGGTAATCCTGACTGTTGTAGACGGGACTTCTGTCCATTCGCACGTTTCGTTATAGCGCAGAGGTATAAGATGTTAAGCAATAGTTGGTTCTTTCCTTAATGAGAGATTCAATCGACAATCTGAAGCGTTCCCACTTGGTCCAAACACTCACGTAGCTCCCTAAGAGGCCCGAAGTCAATCTTCCATATCTCCTTGCAGCCCTCCGAATACTGCGTAGCGTTATACTCTATCGGAGTTGACAAAATAACGCGTATGTCCGGATGCATATAACAGAACAGCGCTGTTCCAAGTGCCTGCATTTTTGACCCCAATGGGGATACCGTGATCCGTCGTTTCTCTGACAATTCAGCATGTAGACCCTCTAGGCACTGCAATGTCTGCTTGTAGTCGAAGGTGCTTATCTCAAAGTGGCGGGTGCCCTCGCCAATACCATTGATTCTCTTCATTGCTTCGAGACGCCATCGGTCTTTGTCAACATGAGGAACACCGGGCAGCCATATAACCTTATCGCCGGGATTTTGCAATAGTGAGGGGTCAACTGAACTGATAACGGCCTTGCTTCTGTCAGCCTTAAAGCTTGGAAAGAGAATTAGAGAATCTGGCTGCGGGTCCAAATCGTCACCCGGATGATCAATGCTTGGCATCACATCGCTAACACCTCGTTCTAAGCCAAGTAATCCTGCTTTTTCCCACTGGGCGGCGTTTCTCTCATACTCTTCTCTGGTGGGGTGGTAGACAGCTGCCTCGGAATAAATGACTCGTAAACGTATATCATATCTCAATAGAACCCTAAGACACCGGAGCAAGAGTCGATTGGCGGCCACACTAATATCCATTGTTACCCTAAGCGGCCTTGTCTCCGAATCGCCCAATGCCAGATCGAGCAGTGAACTGAGCTTTGTGGGAAGGTCCAACGTGTCGGCTTCTATTGGCTCAGCGATTGGTGCAATCCTTAATAAGCACCGTTCCAACTCAGAAAGGTTAACTGCATTGTCCTCTAAGTTTGTGCTGTATTTGAAGTAGTAGGCCCTCGTAGTTTGATATCCGGCATCATTCAGCCGCGAGGGTAGCGTCAAGCACCGGGGCTCGAAACCTAGTGCGCAGAGAAAGAGATCATCGGGATACGCAGTTCCCAATTCATCCCGCTCCAAACGACTAATCGAACTCAGGTTGTTAATTTTATCTGTTAACTCACACCTAACGATCTTTGGCATTGCAGTCCCATATTAGCCACTGCTCATCACGAAGAATAGAGAACGATGTCATTTCCGCTGATTAAATAGGGGCAATCCTTCGGGCTCCTCGACCCGTTTTGGCCTTTTATTCCAGATCAAAGAACAAGCCTCCTGCGGATTGGTAAGGAAATATTTGAACCAATCAATACGACCCTTAATCGCGTCGTTTTTTGCCAAAGCCGCTCCAAATGTCGGCAAATAAACCCTGCGCATGTGCCAGCGTAGTGTCGTCAAGTTTTGGTGCCGTGAGAGACCTGGCTCCATTTCTATAAAAATGGCTCGCCGAACTAACTCATCAGCGAGTTTCTGTTGGTTTTCGTTTAGACTGTCCGATACAGTACCCTCTCTTTGATCTAGTTCGATCCTCGGTACCTGTGACGGTGTAGTCTTATTACCCTTCTTCAGCCACCTCCCCTTTTGAAGGACATTTCGCACAAGGTTTCCAAAGGAATTAACGATCGTATACATATCGGGACCAAACGGATAGTGGTGTTTGATTGCTTCAAATAGTTCCCTTGATGCACTAACGATGGCTCCATGCTGTGCCGCCTTAGGAATGCAAGCCGTTGTATCCCGTGTTACACCGCCCCGATCAAAGATCCTTCGATAAACAAACAGAAGCGTCGAAGCGTCACCAGAACACAGATCCGCGATGCATTCGATCCCATGATATTGATCGTTCGACCTCCCTTCGCTTTTCTCGGCAAGGGCTCGCCCTAGGCTGCCCTCCGGCCATTTGGAGTGGCCAATCAACGTCCGCGAGGTACCCTTATAGGACGCCGCCTTGAGCCGGTTATCCAGCAGTTCAATTGCAAAAACCCTTGTGCGCGAGACCTGGTTGGAGTCGTCTAACGCAACATATTCCCTTCCGCAATCGATTTCTATCATTTCCCTGCCAACTTCCGCGGTTGCGTCGAGACCGCCAAGAAGAATTGCACCAAATTTTTCAGAGGAAAGCTTGAATACATGGGATGGTCTTCTCTCCCAGATTACTTGGTTTATTACTCGCTGTACAAACTCGGGTAAACGATGCGAGGAAAAGTCATCCACCAGAAACGCTATGCGTTTCCGACTGAAATACGGTACCTCCCTGGCCAGCAAAGTCGTCAAATCACCCAGAAAGGAATTGCCCGAAAACGACGAAATGTTAACGCCATCCTGCATCTTGCGATGAGTCGCAAACATTTCCGCTTCGATGGCCTCCAACACTTGCACCAAGTGGGGAACACCTTGGACGCGCGGACGGGTGGTGGCACTCAACGCGGAGAGAATGAAATTGCCGACAATTTCCCCTTGCTCCGTTCCAAATCCCCAATAGCTTTGGTGGTCTTCACGAGCAGAGATTAGGGAGAGAGTGTGCACGACCTCACGAGCTAGTAGAAGGTTGAAGTAGTGGACGATCTCTCGTTGGAACTTCCTGGCTAACGCCTCGGTCTGTATACACGCGAGTCTATTTTGGAGATCGCTACTGCAAGAAACGTAAAACCCCGCGATACGAAATGGTTCGATTTCCTCAACAGATTGGTGCAAATGTGCCTTAAGGCTTAACCACCGAAATATGGTTGATTTGCCGCAACCGCGCGGACCTGTGACCAAGCATGGGTCCGGACCATCGACCTTCTCCAAAAAGGGACAGGAACGAGCAAACATCCGAACGAGTAATCGATCATCGGCGATATGTTCCGCCGAAATGAACTCGAATGGGTCCCCTGGCTCCGGTCTGCTTTCTTGATCCAACGGCGACAGACAGGTGCGAGTATACGCTAGCTCGAATTGTCTGATGATTTGAGCAGGTTCTACTAGTGCGATGCTTGGATCATCATCCAGCATGGTTCGAAGTAGATGCTCTGTCTCTTTTAGAAAACGACGATCCCGGATGGTCGTATCTTTACGCGCCTTGACCGTGTTCCAAAGAAGGACGATGTGTCCGACGTAATTTTGATGGTCGGTCCTTTGTTTTGTTAGCTTCGAGTCTAATGGCTTAATGCTACCTGTATCAACGACTCTTACTTTCCATTCATCAGCAAGGTCGCCCGGTGCAGGTCGTTCAAGCATTACATTTCCTGCGTGTAGATCATCATGCCTTAAACCAATTACATGGAGCGCGTGCAAGGCGTGACACAAAGCCTTTACATAAGCGAGCATAAAGGATGCTGTGACGACGCTGGCTTGCTTTCGAACAAAGCTCTCGAGCGTCAACCCGTCAATCCATTCTTCAACGAAGCATACATACTTTTGTTTCTCCAGGGGGCCAATACTTTTCTCGACAAGCCCAGCATCCACAAAAGACGCAAATTCGCGATACGGTTCGAGAGCGGACGCTCTCGTCATTTCTTGCAGATAGGAACGATCTAGATAGTCGGCGTAAATGCAGAGCTTTAGCGCCCGTAGACGACCGAACTCGTCTTTAACACGCCATATCACCCCCTTGTACCCAGAATGTATGGGTTCCTCAGGTGTGTAGGTCTTATCGTTTATACAGATCGAATTGGGTAGATATCGTGGATCAAGTAGATATCTGCGCTGCGCATCACTAAGTTGAATACGATCTGCCATGGGGAAGCTCCGATATTTCGTTTATCGTCGGCAGCGCGTCAGTCACGCACATTTTTTCTATTCAGCCAAATCGCCCATTCCCATTTGGACCACGACATGAATCGTCGATCCCACGCATTGCGTGGAAGCATCCATCGATCTCGGAAGTATTCGAATATCTCGTCTTCAGATTGAGTATAACACAATAAATCATCCTGTTTCCCCTGAAGAAAATCCCGAGTATTGCTAGCTAGTGGAACGACGAAAACTTCCCGCTCAATGCCATGGTAAAGCCATTCGCTCGACAGCCCGAGGGCGGGAAGGCACTTCTTAATGATCTCCCGCCGATTGCGAAATCCAGTTCCCCACTGTTTTTGTTTTGCAGTGGGTTTACAATGTTCCGAAGCAAACTTGGCTATTTCGCTATAGATACCATTTGAGAAATGAAACTCGCCCGACCCCTTGGTGAAGCCTACGCTCCGATAGAGAAGTCTATCGTCGAATCGGAGCCGATTGTAGACGGATGAACGTCCGAGGGCTGATGTTGTAGTGAGCATAGCGAGACGTCCATCATGCAGTCTGTCCCGGATAACCGAACGCCCGCCACCGTATTTTTCCTTAAATGCATCAATAACCGTGCTCGCAACTGCTAACATTGCGACAAGTTTCCCGCACAGTAGAAACGAGTAGGGAGGTACGGCACCAAGGACGAATGCGTCCATGACGTGAGTTAGACGCCCCCTCCGGTCAGCCGCAGTCCATCCAATCCATTCATCTCGCGGCCTCAAGTTGTAGACGGGGTCACCCAGCCCGATCAAACCCATAAGCTTGCCGTTGTCTTCATCGATAACCACAAACCTTAAACGTCGTCCGTATCCTGATGATACAGGAATGCTCCAATGGACGCTCGCATATCTAAAGAGAAGCTCCTCTTTCGACCCCGACTTCACCTCTACCAATCGCGGCCGGATTCTCGTTGGAGAAATCTCATTTCCTGATGCAATATAGTTTAGAAGATCTGGTTCTCTGCGAATGAGACCACCTTTTGCTTGTGCAATCTTGTGCTTAATTGACGTTTCATGAAGCTTACGGATCCCCTCTTTCGTAAGACCCTGCGGAGGTAGTATCGACCCGTTCCTGACGCGAAATCCCTGAGCTCTTAGAGATCGGATAACTCGCTTCTTTAACTCAGCCGCATCCTCTGAGAACTCCGGCGCGTCATTGGTTCCGTTTCTCTGCACGACCTGGGCTCCTCCGCTTTGATTCAGCCGGATTCTGCTGATTAGCAGACGCTAGTCCTCGTTATTTCGATGACGGCAATTAGTGTTATGATAATCACAATATCAGACATTAATCCATTGTATTTAACAATTTATGTCTATAATATACTCGGACAATGCGTTTCGGGACGGCTTAACGTCCAAATACCGAACGGTAAAAGGCAACTCGGCTTGATGTTCGCGGGTTTCGCAAATCCTGGCTGGCAACTTTAACGCGAGTGATGTTGCAGACACTTACAATGTCTCCGGTAGTGTGGTTAAGAGGTCACCATATTCTTGAGCGATAAGCTGTGTCTAAGAACGTAGTAATCCAATTGTCAGGCCGAATCCTGCACCGCCGGGTTTTGGCGCAGGAGCAGATTTGGATACGATGCAATAACACGAGGATTGTGACATCTCGTTTATAGTGTAACAAAACCGGCGAAATAATAACAGGATCAACTGAATGCCGAAAAGAGGTTGCGTCGGAACGTCCATTAAGCAAGCGCCAACTTCCCCTCCCTCACATCGGTCCGATGCGTTCCGGTCCTCTGTCCATGGCGAGCATGGACGCATCGAAACTGCGCTGCATCAGGTCGAGTTTCAAGTCCGCGTGATCGGCGCTGTCCCAGAGATTCTCAAACTCCCCCGGATCTTCGCCCAGGTCGTAAAGCTCGCCCAGGCCGTGACCGTGATAGACCACAAGCTTGTACCGGCGGTCGCGATACATCGTGGCAAACGTCCCGTCGGCCTGGTCCAGCGCGTCGTAAAATTCACAGCGCACGAATTCGCGATGTTCGTCCGCTGGTTTCTCGCCGCCGAGCATGGGCAACAAAGAACACGCCTGCATGCGCTCCGGAACCGGTAACCCGGCCAATTCCAGAAGGAGCGGGGCGATGTCGCGCAATTCGACGAGCGCGTCGCTCCTCTGCCCCAAATTTACCCGACCCGGCCACGAAAAAATAAGCGGCACCCGCACCAGGCCTTCGTAAAAACGGCATCCCTTCTGAATCAGCCCATGGTCTCCCAATGTTTCGCCATGATCGCTGGTGAATATCACGAGTGTATTGTCGCGCTGTCCGGTGTCTTCCAGCGCTGAAATGATCCGCCCGAGTTGATCGTCGATCAATTTGATCATGGCATAATACGCGGCGATCAGCGTTTTGGCGTCCTGTTTTCCCGCTGTCTCCGGCTCCCGCAACCCGTGGGTCTGCGTCCAGGGTATCACGGGGCTCTTGATGTCCAGGGCATCGGGACGGCGCCCTTTGGATTGAAAGTCGATGGCTTCCAGCTTCTCCTGCTGCGCCAGATCGCTTTCTCTGAACAGCGGCCCGTTCACCTGTTCCGGATCGAACAGATCGCGGTACGTCCTGGGCGGGTTGAATGGAGGATGCGGGTCGTAGATATTCACGGAGGCCAGCCAGGGGCCGTCATGGGCTTCGCTCAGGAATTCGATGGTTTTCTCCGAGCACCATGTGGTCTGATGCAATTCCGCGGGCACGCCATCGGGACTGTTGATTAATTCGCCAAGTACCTCCCCCTTCGATCGTACCCAGTCGGCGTAGTCGTGCCCGGTCTCCCAATCGTCCCGGGGCGCGTGGCTGTATTGCCAGTACCGGTACCCGTCATCAACCCGCGCCTCGACACGCCCGAATGCGCTGGACAGGTGCAACTTTCCAATCAATCCGCAATCGTAGCCACCGTCAGCCAGCATCTTCGTGACCAGGGGAGGCGTGTCAGGGAAGTGCGAATTGCCGTTTCCATTCACATGGACGGCGCTCGCGTATTGTCCGGTCAAAAAACTCGCCCGGCTGGGTGTGCAGATCGGACTCTGACAGTACGCGTGCGTAAATGCGAATCCCTCGGCCACGAGGCGATCGATATTGGGCGTGTTGACGTGGGGGTTCCCCAGCGCGCCAATGGTATCGTAGCGCTGCTGGTCCGTGCAAATCCACAGGATGTTCGGCCGGGATCCTCTCATGCACTCTCCGTCTGCGGACTGAAGATACAAGTCACGCGATTCCTCCGTCTACAAGCCTCGTACCGTCCTTCATCCAATCGCTGATGCAGGTGACGTCATTGACGGCCCGCATTGCGATATTTCGCGATGCCTGACGAAGGTCCAGCCTGCGAATGATAATCTCGTCCGAAAACATACCGGCTTCCGCCATCACATTGCCGTCCGGATGAATGATCTTTGATTCGCCATGCGATGACCCTGCGCGGTCGATATTGGACGGATCGGCGGGCGCATTGGCCATCACCAGGTAAATGCCATTCTCGGTCGCGCGGCTGATGGGCATGGCCCGATAGGCCGACAATTTGTGCTCCGACGTGACCGAACTCTCACAACTGGAGAAAAAGCAAATCATCGCGCCGGCCGCCGCAGGCAGCCGCACCAGTTCGGGGTAACGAATATCGTGACAGATCAGGAAACAGGAGGGTACGTCGCAGAGCCTGTAGATGGGCAGGTGTTGGGCAGGTTCACACCAACGTTCTCCCGCAAGATGGATCTTGCCATAGCGTCCCCGCACGGTGCCGTCTCGGTCCACAATGAGCAGACTATTGTAGCGCCGTCCGTCGTCCAGATGGGTCGAGCCGACCACGGCCGCGATGCTTTTTTCCCGGCAGACCCGGATGATCTGCGTTTCGGCTCTTTCAATGCGGGTCTGGTCCAGGCTCGACCAGAATTCGGGGCGGTCCGAGTAGCCGTACAGGACCCCTTCGTGAAACGCTGCCACATCCACGTCCTCACGGGCACAGGCATTCAGCCGGTCGACAACCCTGCGCGCATTTCCTTCGATGTCCTCTTCGGCGTTCATTTGAACCGCGGCGACGCGCAACCACCTCTGGGACATATCGGCCTCCTGGAAGATTGCCAATTCACGGAGCACGGACAATATAACACGCCGTGGGGAAGGGTGCGAGAGACAAGAAAAGAGGGACGGAAAGAAATCGGTACGCTGGAGAGTCCGCCGGTTCACGCGCGCCGCGAGGGTGTTGACGGCGTCTGATAGAAGGCCATGCTGGCGTAGCTGACCAGCGAACCGGAATCCTCCTGGCGATTTCGCCCGTAGCTGAGCAGGTCGCCGTGGCATTCGGCGCCGGGCAGAAGCGTGTGTAGCGAAAACAGCCCGGAGACGGCGTCCACGTTCCGACCGTTGCCGTCTGCCTGCAACGCACGGCAGAAACCCGCCGCATCGAATCGTTGCGCGTAACCCAGCAGGTCGCGGTCGGTCAACTCACACGCTGCCGCCGCGGCATCATCGACCCGCTCAGGATGGCCGAATTTGGGTCCGATATGTGCCAGGTCCACGCTGAGCACGTAGAGGGCACGCTTGCCGCTGGCAGATACCGCCGCCCGCAACGCCGCAAGTTCGGTGGCGATCTCGGGGGCCTGCAAGGGATCCCGTCCTTCGCGCAGGTAGTGATCGACGCTACCAAGAAGGACAGGTACCACCTCGAACGGCGGCAGTCCCGCCCGCGCATGGATGTACTGAAGAAACAGCAGAGCGAACTCAACGGAGTGCTCGGTGCGATGCTGCCACTGCTGCTGGGTGATATCTCGCCCCGCGCAGCGTGACCAATCCTGGATTACCCGGGCGTTCGTAGGCACCCGCCCGAAAGGGGTTTCGTAATGTTTCCGGGTAGCGATGGCGAAGCTCTTTCCCGGTTCCGTGCCGCCGTTGTGCGCCACGCCGAGAATGACATAGAGCTCGAACGGCGTTGATCCACCGGCGGCCGAGGACAGCGCCGTGAAGGCGGGCGGGTAGGTCTCCCCGCCTGCGCGCAGATCGATGTGCGGACACATGATAGCGGCAAGCTGCGCTGTCGGGTTTTCCTGTGCGCCTCCATCCTGTGCCTTCACGGACGAAGCGGCGGCGAAAAAGCTGTCGAGCATCGCCGCAAGCTCCCCAGGATCCTGAGGGTAGGCGTTGCCGGCGTGCCATGCCGGTCGCACGTCCGCATTTTCGAATTCCTCGCATACCCGGGCGATCCGCGCCGCAGCCACGTGGTCATCGAGGTAGCAACCCTCGCTCAATCTGCTCAACACATGGCGGATCTCTCCGACTCCCACGTCACCGCCTGGAAGCCACTTTCGCAAGGCTTCGTGAATCTGATCGATGGTGTGCCGGCCATCCAGATGCGACAGAACGAGCATCCCGGCCGGTCCGAGCAACAGCGGCTGCGGCGCGAACGCCAGCGGATCGCGCATGTAGAACGCCCGCTCGCCTTCCTGGTCGATCGGGATCACTTCCACGCGGCGCGCGCGCGGCAGCGGGGTGTCGGTAGCGAATGGCATGGTGTGCTGTTCAACCTGCCGCGTCAAGAACACCTCCTTCGTTGTTCCGGTCCTCCAAGCTACTCTGCCAGCCAGCCAGCTTACTAGCCATGGTTATTATCCTGCCAATTCATCCAGATACGGCCCAAATACTCGTTTAAATTCCAAGAGTTTGGAAAGCATCCAGTTTTTAATTTCTGCCAGCGCCTTCTCATCGTCGTCAATGCTACCTTGTCGTGTTAAACTGACGCGGCTGGCTTTTCTATGGTCCAGGCGCTCCCAAACGAGAGACCCTCCGAGTTCGGATTCGATGAGTACTTTTCTTTCAATGAGCTGATCAAACAGAGTCTTGTTCCAATCCTTATCGTTCGAGTCTATATAGACCTCAACCCTTACCGTTCCTCCTTGACCGAAGCAGGCACCATATTGAGCGCGATGGCCGTATCCCGCTGAAAAGCTGTACCAACCTTGAGGCTGTGCCTTGAAGACGTTCGTAAATCCTTGTTCTCTGAGTGTGTCTATAAGGTTCTGGAAGAACGACTGATACCGCACGTTCCTATCGGATGTATTGCCCAGACGTATAGTTTCAGTGGCTTCGCGTTGCCACTCGTTTGGAGTGGCAACCAGGTTGAAGTAGGGAGCGGGCCGAGAACCGTCAATCGTCCATACTTCAACAACGACGGCATAGAACTCAGTCTCTTCGCCAGTGCGTTGGTTCAACCAGTCGATCGCTTGCCGGTGTTCATCCCTGAATTCTTTTGCTACCCAGACTATCACGTGGGCATCGCAGCCGCCCGCGTAAGTGAGCAGTTTTCCTAAGTGGTCATGATTGGTCTGCTGCAGCTGGTTTTCGATTATCACCGTGCGGTTTGTTTGCGACACACGAGCCAACAGATCCAATGAAAAAGCACCGACGGGTGTTTCCTGAGATTGTAGTTCTAATTCCAACCCCAAAGCGTCGCCAAGTTCGGAAATATGGTCCGCGAGCCAAGGTGTAAAATCCGCGCTCTCGTGCGGCCAGGCCTCACGAAGATCAGCCCGTTCGATACGTCCAAGTGCTGACGATTCCGTCATTGTCGATTTCCCTCCAGTCGATATCAGGTCAACACCTCGCGCACGCAACGGGTTGGGTTGAAAAAGCCCATAATGTATCCTTTATGTTGAACCTTTTCATACCCCTGGTGTAGAGTCCGCCCGCCTAAAGGACTTCCCCTCCAGCCTGCCATTCCAGCCGTGGCGCCATTCCATGTCTTTCGCTTCACCAGGAACATAGGTGTTTGTGAAATCCCTGTCAAGACGATGAACTCGAATGTTCATGGCGGCGGTTTTTTTTAACATTTTCCTGGAACGCACTCGCAGATGCGTCGTCATATAGGATAGCTTATCAATCACTAAAGGAGGACTTAATGCTTATGCATCTACGGCACTAACCCGCCCCCGCCACCTCGGGCCGGATAGAATCGGCCGACTATCCCCTGACGGCGCGGGACGGAATCGAATCGTTCAGACATGAAACAACCATAAGGAGGGTACGCCATGTCGATTCGTTCAGCACTACTCGCGCTCAGCGTTGGCCTGTCGGGCTGCGCTGGTAACAGCACCCCATTTCCCACCGCACCGGCAGAAACGTCACCTGGATCAACCGGAAAGTTGCGATCCATGGATATTTCGACCGGTGCCCGGTTCAAGGGGGCACTCTCCAAGCCCGCGGTCTTCAGTACAGCTTCCAAAACGACAGCCAGAAACCACGGAAACAACCACCCGCCTACTTTCAATGGTTCCATCGGCAACCAGGAACTGACCCTGCTGCTCCCCAGGGGCCCGTCGGCTCTGCTACGGTTCGAAGGTGAGCCGGCGACAGACCAGGACGGAGACGACATCTCCTACCGTTTCGCGTTTGCCGTGCCCGGTGTTTCCGGCATTCAGACGCCTTCGGAAGCCCTGTTACGCATCACGCGCGACGGCAACAGCTTCGCGCTCCACGGCAATGGAGACATAGCCCCCGCCCGGTTTACCTCAGTCTACGGGGAAGTCGCCAACATCCCTACCCTGCCGTCCGCAATCTACGCGAGCGATGGAACCGCTGAAAGCGATCCCCAGGTCTTCAACATCCACCTGGTTTATGATGGCTCGGCCCAGTTTTCAGCGCCAGCCGAATACGTAACGGACCAGCGCTGGGAGATCCCGACCCCGATCGATATGTACGAAGGGACCACGATGCCCGCGAGCGAGGAATTGCCCAGGTGGACGGCTGTCACCGACGACCATCGAGAGTGGGGATTCGACTGGTCGCCGCCTCTCATCCGATGTGAGATCTTCACCGCCTACTATCCATACACGCTACCGGACGGCGGTGAGGATGTCACGCACTTCTCTCTTTCCTCAGAAGAAAGGGCGACGTCGGGAACCGTGTCGCTGGCGTTCAAGACTGTACCGGACTTTGAAGTGCCCAGCGACAGCGACGCTGACAATCAGTACCGGTTACGCGTCGTCAACACGCACAATATCCATTACCTGGACAACGAAGGAACGCCGACGGGATGCAGCGGTTCGGTGCTCGACCTGACCATCCGGGTCAAGGACGTCGGGGTCCCGGCGCCTCCCGGAGACATTGACGCGCAATTTCAGGAGGCGGACGACACGGCGATTGACGTTGAGTGGACGACACCTGGCGGTTTCTTTGAAAATGGGGCCCTGGTGGCATTTCCAGCAGGCTTCGAGGTGACCGACTACGACTATCGCTACCGCGCTGCGGGATCCCTGACATGGACCGAAGTGACGGATACCGATCAGACGGAAACGACGGTCACGCTGGAGAACCTGACCGAAGATGCCTACGAGATTCAGGTCCGGGCCACCAACAGCGAAGGTTCCGGCGCATGGTCATCGACATCGGGGGTTGAGAAGATCAGACGCACCGTTTCCTTTGGCGCATCGCGTTACACTGCTGTAGAGGGCGACCCCTCGGGGGTCGAGGTTGCGGTTTATCTGGATCCGGCGGCAGGCACCCTGCCGATCACGGTCCCCATCTCTGTGGTAGAAGAAAACGGAGCCGGTCCGGAAGACTATACAGGGGTCCCTGCCAGTCTCACCTTTGAACCGGACGCGAGTATGCGGACCTTTACCCTGACGGCAATGCAAGACAGTGATCATAGTGAAGGCGCGGAAGAGGTTATCCAACTGAACTTCGGCAACCTTCCATCAAACGTGACTGAAGCGACCCCAGCTTCGGCACAAGTGGTCCTGGAAGAATCACCAGCCATTCCGGTGATCGAGGGCCTCCGTATAACGTCCACTCCCGAAAGCGGCGACACCTATGGCCAGGGAGAGACCATAAGTGTCGATGTATCCTTCGACGTGCCAGTCGTTGTAACCGGCAATCCCTCTCTGATGCTCAAATTTTACTGCAGTAGTATATTTCGACGTGCGCGCTACACAGGCGGATCGGGTACGGACAGGCTTGCCTTTGAGTATTGTGTTAACCGGAGCGATAGAGACCGGAACGGGATATCGGTGCGGCCAAACCAGCTGCGGCTGAACAGAGGAACCATCACGGCGCTTTCCAGAGGTACCGATGCGAATCTCGACCACGCCGGTTTGCCCGACGATCCGAATCACAAAGTAAACGGATGCCTGCGAGACCAGTAGGGCAGTTCAACAAAGGGGGTATTCAGATGCAGCCGGAATTCATGGCCCGGGCGATAGAACTTTCGCGAATCCAGATGCGGACGGGGCGAGGCGGTCCATTTGGCGCGGTCATCGTCACGAGCGGAATGATCGTTGCGGAAGGATACAACGAGGTGGTCGCCGGCAACGACCCGACGGCCCACGCGGAGATGATGGCGATCAGGAAAGCGGGATCCCGGCTCCGCGCATTCCACCTTGGCGGTTGTGAAATCTATGCCAGTTGTGAGCCCTGCCCGATGTGCCTGGCTGCCATATACTGGGCACGGATCGATATGATTTACTTCGCCAATACCGCCGAAGACGCGGGGGAAATCGGTTTCGATGATGAATTCCTCTACAGGGAGTTGCAGTTGCCGCGTACCGACCGGCGGATCCCCTCCCGTCAACTGCTGCGAGACGAGGCGCTCGCGGTCTTTCGGGAGTGGCACAGTATGCCGGACCGAATCGAGTACTAGGACAACCCCGGACATGGCCGATTTGCCGTAGCAGACGTTGTACACGAGGTTGGATCCCAACGGGAGCGGCGCGTCTGGCTGTAGACGCGCCGCTCCTCCCGTTCACGCTGATTTTACAGGTTTTGGACCGAAGCCCCGAGGATTCGGCGGAGATGAATGCGCGGACGACTCACTGGACGGCACTAATATTTCCCAGATCGTCCGGCGCCCGGATCGGGATGCCGGTGCGTGTAGAGATAGCCGATAAGACCAAGTTGGATAAGTGCGCCGGGCGCCAGCACGGGCAGGGCGCCGCGCGCCGTCCTGGACACCAGGTCCCAACCGCTCAACCTTGAATACATTTCCAATTCGAAATCCATGTTCGCGGCGATATGAAACCAGAATCCCGCGATCCCGCCCAGCACGTACGCCAGCATCGTGAGGCGGAACAAGCAGACGATAACCGCCCGCCTGTAGCGCGCCCGCGCCGCCACCAGGACCAACCCTGAAGCCAGTAGTACCAGGGGCACCTGTTGCCGCCATTCCTGGAAATGCTCCAGCAGCAGCAACTCGGCTCCCAGCCCAACGCTTCCGAGGACAAAGATCAAGAGGAGACCCTGGCGGAGAGAGATGGTTCCTCGCTTCCTTCCTGTATCGGACATCATCTGGTCTTTTCAGTTTGAGGGCCCTGAATTTCCAGCAGCCAACCACGGCGTCAATGCTCAGCAATACTCAATCCCAGCCTCAGCGTAAATCCTCTACCCAATGCCTCCCCTTCCACGAAGCCGTCCGTCTTGCCGCCGATTTCGAGACCAATTCTCGGCTTGTAACCGCTTGCGCCAACCTGATAGTCGATCCTGGCCCATACCCCACCGCCCAGTCCCGATCGCCCTGCCCTCAGCCGTTCCCCACCGAGGAGAAGCGAGGGCTGATGCCAGAACTCAGCTCTCGGACTGACAGTGATTCCCTTCGCTGCGGCGAGATTGTCGACGGCGACACCGAATCCGCCAAATCTATGAAACGAAGGCATCCCGTAACGAAAGAAAACGTTCGAGACGCGCCCGGAATGTACAATGACATTTTCAAAGGTCACCACCGAGCCGAACGGGGTCAACCCGAGGCGGAAGGAAGGCAGGTACCCGACCGCGCGAAGCCTGAGCATGGGCAGTTCGGACTCGGCCGATCCGTGATAGAGATAAGAAACGGCATACGCGTACATCGCCCAGAGTGCGGTGGGATTGAGCAGGCCCACCAGCGTCTGCGCACTCAGATCTTCCAGAGTCAATCGGTCGTCTGTTTCGGAATAGCCTTCAAGAAGGTTGAGGTCCCGGAGATAATTGGCCACGTCGTTGCCCGGTCTCGGCCGGGAACCGAAACGGGTGCGCAGGATGTACCAGGTCAGATCCAGCGACGAAGGCAGGTACACCATGATTTCTCGCGATTTGACGACGCCGCGCTGAAGCCATCTGGATCGAATGGACTTTGCAAGAATCGTATTGGCTTCAGATCCCCCTATCGTAATACCGATTCGCTCGTGTCGTGTCGTTCTTCTTTCGGGGTCACGTGAGCCGTAGGCAGTGCCGCGACTGCTGCCGTAAGGAGGAAACAGACTGAGATCGTATGAAATATCCCGGTATCCGAATTCCCTGAACCGGGCGCCATGTCCAAAGACCTCGTGTTGGATCAGGACCAGAAGGTGATCGACAATGTTGTCGACAAGAACCGTCTTGCCCAGCCGGTAAAGAATCCCGGCCGTCTTTCGGCGTTTTGTGCTTTCGTCGAACAGGCGAGGGCTGAGAATGCGATTCTCAAGGGCATACACCACACGATGGATCGCGGCAAGGTTCTCCGCCCCTATCTGAGACGACCGCGTCGCGTCGATCCCCACCTGATACCGGGCTTGAGCCATCGCCTTGGCAGTCGGAAAGAGAATCAGGATCAACAGCAGCCGGTAAACACAAAGAGAGTGTGGCTTCGGCAGGAAACGCACGTTCCGGGCCTTCACGACTTCAATTTGTTCCAGGGACACAGTGTGACCTTCACGTCGTCACAACCAAAGGTCAAGTCACGCCATACAACGCGAAGGAAAAATTCGGTGCCGGATCGACCAGGTCGGATCTCTCGTTCAGGTAAAGGCATTTCTGTGCGCCGGCGGGGATATTCTCCATTTCGGCAAAGCCGAATCCGGACATCACCTCTTTCAACTCCTCCGGCGTGAAGGTGGAAATCATCGGCTCTCCCCGACGAGCCACGAAGCCGTCCAGCTTGTCGGCGAATTGCAGGCTCTCCGCCGGAACGAGATGCCTGGCAAGCTTGTAATCGAAAACAATACGGCTGCCGGGGGCTGCGACGCCCGCAATACGACCGAGCGTCTCGCGTATCGCGTCTTTCGTGAGATAGTAGGTCGTTCCCAGCCACGAAAAAAACGACGGCGCCAGAGGATCGAAACCGGCCTGGGCAAGCGCATCGTCGAGATTATCGGTTTCAAAGTCGATGGGAACGAACACCAGATTGGCTGGTATCTCGCCATCGACTCTTAGCACCTTTTCACGCTTCATCTCCTGGGTCGCGGGATGGTCCAGCTCAAATATCCGCAACCTGTCCGCAAGCCCCTTGTGGCGCATGGAAAACGTATCGAGACCGGCGCCGAGAATGGCGTACTGTCCAACCCCCGCCGGCAAGGCTTTCATAAGACGGTCTTCGGCATACCGTGCCCGAAGGATAATTTCAGTGTGTATGGGACGGAAAGCCCGAAACACCGTGTGAACGACGAACCAGCTGAGGATTCTGTTCCTGGCGATCACACGCCAGAAATTAGATATCATGTCAATTGCATAGGTGTCGGCGAAGATCGGCGACTCGTGCCAGCCACAATGATACGCGCGTACGCAAGCCGCCAGATTCGCCGTTCTGCTCGCCCTGTGCGCTTGCGTAGACAGTCCGGATTGCTGCGAAGCCATTCGATCCCTCGATCGTCATCACTACCTTCACCTTGCGGAAGCTTTGCCTGTCGAAGCGTGGCCATTGCTTGCGTTGAGCCTGTCGAAACGGCTTGTCGAAATGCGCGTTTCGCTACCCTTCGACAGACTCAGGGCACGGGCTCGGGTTGCACCGTTCGGTGCCCTTCGCCGCTCCTGGCAATACCTCTCCGGCAGCCGTATTCGCTTACAAGTTTGCCAAGTAGGAGTAAACCGATTCCTATGTGGATTTCCCTTCGACGAATTTGGCTATGACAAGCCCCGCCAGAAGCCACGCGACCAACGAGTCCAGGATGATCACAAGCGTATACGACGTCGAGAAGCCAAACCAGTTCCAGTAGGGGAAGTGGCTGACAAAGCCGATGGCCACACCTGCAAGGGCGACAAAGCGAACCCGTTCCCAGTAACCGAGGTTCGATGTGTTACCCAGCAGAAGAAGAACGAGCAAGGCGGAGACCGCTTGACCCACAAGGCCGACGCCCATCATACTGCCCATGTTCGTATCGGCGCCGTCGGGCAATACGTTCGCGAGGGCGAATACTCCTCCTGGCTTGAGATCTTCCTGGGCAAATGGTAGATAGTAGATCCCGGCAGTCGTCGCGTTTTCCTTGAGGACCGTTGAAACAGCCGATTCGTCCGCGAATTTGTTCGCAACCATATTGTGCCACGGAAGAATTGTCCACGAGACAAACCCCCAGACGAACAGGACAACGGCAGACAAAACCACGGCGAGTACACAATTCTTCACGGAGAAACCTCCTTCTGGTGGTTGACCACGGAATCAGCACCGACGGACGTATCGAAACCGTCCGATTCGGGTGCGGTGCGAATTCGAGATCGCGGACGAGAAGAGCTGCCGTCGGCGATGGTTGGCGACATGCCACCGGATTCCGGTTCCTTACACTGGTTCATGGCTTAGGTATCAGTCGCCGACGTATTGGCGCAGTTCGAAGACGTTGCCTTCCGTGTCGCTGATGACGGCGATACGCACCGGTATACCGCCGCCGGCTTCGCGGACGTTTCTGATTTCGCCCCCGCCGGCCACCACTTCCTTCACCGCAGCGTCGAGATCATCCACGTGGAGATTCAGCCCCGCGTGGGCGACGGCGCCCTCGCTCATCCCGGTAGACAGGATATGGAGGGCCACGATGCACCCCCCGCAGCGAAGCGTGCTCCAACCCGGCGATTCGAAAACCACCTCCAGTCCGATGACGTCGCGGTAAAAAGGCAACGCCCTGTCCATCTCGTTGACGTAGTGGACGACCATGGGTTCTGTAGCATTCACTCTTCTCTCCTTTGCGAATTGGTTGCCGAACCGCGCAATTGAAGAACGTCACGTTCAATTAAACACGCAATGCGTCAATCGGGGCCTGTCTGTAACGGCTAAACGAGCAGAAGGACCCCAAATATCAGTAGCGCCGCGTAGAGAACGCGCTGAAATCGGGCGGAAGGGATGCGCGCGCCGATGATTTGGCCCAGAACAACCGCAAGAATGATGGCGGGCACGGCCGGCAGATAGAATCCGAATACCTCCCCCGACCACAGTCCGGCCAAGCCGTGGCTCGCCACAATGAGCAGGGTCGAGGGAAAGAAGTACCCCTGCAGCGTCGCCCTGAAGTGATCCGGCGGCCACCGCCGCAAGATCCCGTAAACAGCCACCGGCGCCGCGTTGACGTTATATGCGCCGCCGAGGACGCCGGACATGAAGCCGAACGCGTGCGCCCATCCGATATGTTCAAGTCTTGGCATGACAGATGATCTCATGTTATATAGACCGACAGCGATGAGCAGGATTCCGAGCCCGGCCTTGAAGGCATCCTGGGGTGCAAAACGAAGGATCAGCAAACCGAGAGGAATTCCAAAAACCGAAGCGGCGAGCAAGTGTACCGCGGCCCTGACGTCCAGGTCCCGCCACGATCGAACCAGGTGCAGGGCGATTGTGGTCAACATCGTCAGGCCGACCAAAGGCGTCGCCACGTTGACATCCAGAACCGTCACAAGCATCGGCATCGCCACCAGGGCGGTTCCGAACCCGAGCGTTGAGTGGACGAGCGCCGCCACAAAGATAACCGCGATGACCTCGAACAAGAGCATATCAGAGTACGCCTGGGAAGAGGCGATCAGAAATCGTCGTGATACCGGTCCAGCCGATCGACGACGTGTCAAGGCCCTTTTTCCAGAGTTTCCAGATTCTGTGCGATGTCACTACCGTCATCTCCTGCTCTCTACTCGGGCCAATATACGTCACTAAACCCGGATGGGGAGTTGTCTCACTATATATTGGCACGTAGGGCAGGTCTCCGACCTGAATCAGGAAGTCGAAAGGCCGGTCGTTTCGTTGCTGCCAGGTGGCGATCAGGGCGATGGCACGTTGCACGCGTCCGTGTCCGTCGCCTATGAACCCAATGAGCACGCGGGTCACCGGCCCAGAGGAAAGTTATTCTCACCGGGATTCATATGGTTCAGGTCTTTGGAAGCCTCTCATCGGCGGGCAAACAAAAACCGCCGCCCTCGGTTGATCTGAAAGCAGCGATTCCAGGAGGACGTACAAGAGAAATCAGACCTCCATAATCTCCTCTTTCTTCCGCGCAAGCAGCTTGTCGATGTCCGCCACGAAATCGTCGGTCAGCTTCTGCGTCTGTTCCTGCCCCGTCCTGGAATCGTCTTCCGGGATTTCGCCCTCTTTCTGACCGTCTCTGAACATCTCGTTGGCGTCCCTCCGGGCATTGCGCACAGAAACCTTGCACTCTTCCGCCATCTGGCGAACCACGCGCACGAGTTCCGTGCGGCGCTCTTCCGTCAGATGCGGTATCGGCAAACGAATTACCGTTCCGTCGCTGGAGGGAGTCAGACCCAGATTCGACGTCTGTATGGCCTTTTCAATAGCCGGGATTGCGCTCTTGTCCCACGGTTGAAGAATAATCAGCCGCGGCTCCGGCACGCCAATAGTGGCCACCTGGTTGAGAGGCACTCTGGTGCCGTAATACTCAGCGCGGATGTTGTCCAGCAATGCCGTGTTTGCCCGTCCGGTCCGAACCGTGGCTATTTCGTGTTGAAATGCCTCCACGGCTTTTGCCATCGACTGCCTGGTCTCTGAAAGAATCTCGTCAACCATCTGCTGCGTCCCTTCGTGAAGATAGCGGACTCACACGATAAAGAGATTCCGATCTTCAACTCACGTGGCGCGCCGAACTGGTCACGGGACTGATTCGCTGCGTGGATACCGGGCCCTCAGCTCGCCTCTCCGAGAACTAACCGCACAAACCGTCTGATGGTCACATTTTCGCCGCACTGGGCGATCAGGTCCATTAACAGGTCTCTGACTGTCTTGTCCGGATCCTTCACAAAGGGCTGTTCCATGAGGCAGACCTCCTGAAAATACTTCTCCAGACGCCCCTCTACGATCCGGTCGAGAACCCGCTCGGGTTTTCCCTCATCCAGCGCCTGCTGCCTGAAGATCCGGCGTTCGCGCTCGATGCTGGACTCATCCAGTTGATCCCGGCTCACGGCGACGGGCGCGCTGGCGGCGATGTGCATTGCAAGATCCCGGGCAAAAGTCCGGAACTGATCCGTTCGGGCAACAAAATCGGTCTCGCTGTTGACTTCCAGCATCACGCCGAGCTTGCTGCCAGTGTGAATGTACGACGTGATCAGCCCTTCCTTCGCCGCCCGGTGCGCACGGTCTCCCGCCTTGGCGACGCCACGGGTCCGCAGGAGCTCGATGGCTATCTCCATATCCCCGTCACTCTCGACGAGAGCCCGTTTGCAATCCATCATCCCCACATTAGTCTTGGCCCGTAGTTCCTGAACCATCTTCGCAGAAATTGCCATTTGTTCTCCCCGCAGGCGTAACGCCTCTCCCTTCTATTCTGGTCGTCATTCGTTGACTTCGGTAATTACGGTAATTTCCGGGCCAAGCAATTGGGGTTCGTCTTCCGCCCGGTCGGGCCCCTCTCGCCCGATCTTCTGGCCCTCCAGCACCGCATCGGAGACCAGGCGGGTAATGAGTTCGATGGACCGGATGGCGTCGTCGTTTCCGGGAATCGGATAGTCAACGTCGTCCGGATTGCAGTTGGTGTCGACGAGGGCCACTACCGGTATGTTAAGACGCCTCGCTTCATGAACGGCGATTTTTTCTTTTTTGATATCAACCACAAATACCAACCCCGGCAGGCGGCCCATATCCCGGATACCGCTCAAGGATCTCTCCAGTTTCTCCCTCTCACGCTCCAGCTGCAACACCTCTTTTTTGGTCAACTTCTCGTAGGTGCCGTCCGCTCCCATCTTGTCCAGCGTTTCAAGGCGGCGAATGCTCTGACGAATGGTCTGGTAATTCGTCAACATCCCGCCAAGCCAACGCTCGGTTACATGGAACATCTCACAGCGCTTCGCTTCCCGAAGAATGACGTCTTTAGCCTGTTTTTTCGTTCCAACGAAGAGTACCGAATCTCCCCGCTCCACGGCCTCGCTTACAACCTGATAGGCTTCTTCGATCTGCCTCAGTGTCTTCTGCAGATCAATAATGTAAATGCCGTTGCGTTCGATGAAGATGAACTTCTTCATCTTGGGATTCCATCGGCGGGTCTGGTGCCCGAAGTGGACCCCGGCCTCCAGCAACGCCTTCATTTCAACGACAGCCATACAATCCTCCTGAAACTCCGGGTTGATCCTCTGTGACCGTCATTCCACAAACCAGTCGGAAACCGACACCCGGCCTGCGGTCGGGACACATGTGAAATAGGCGCGTCGCCAGATGCGCAACACGCCGATAGGAAAAAAAACAGCCGACTAACGTTTGGAAAACTGGAACCGCTTGCGTGCCCCCGGGCGGCCCGGCTTTTTTCGCTCCACCTCTCGCGCGTCGCGGGTCAACAGCCCGGCCTCGCGCAGCGGTTTTTTGAGATCTTCGTTCAGGGCGAGCAGGCTGCGGGCGATACCCAGCCGTACGGCGCCGGCCTGGCCGCTCAGACCACCACCCTTGGCGCTTGCGACGATATTGTATTGCCCGATCGTCTCCGTAACCGCCAGCGGCTGTTCCACGATCATCACCAGCGTCTCACGTCTCAGATAATCCAGAATCGGCCTGCCATTGATTGTGATCTCTCCGGAACCCGGAAAGAGCTTTACGTTTGCCGTCGCCGACTTGCGCCGGCCTCTGGCAGAAACAAGGATCTCTGCCAAGACCCCACCTCCTCTCGGTCAACGATTCTCCAAGGTTGTTTCGATACCGCGGACTTCAGACCAGGTCGATCGCGGCGGGCACCTGACTCCGATGTGGATGGTCGGGACCCGCGTAGATCCGGACCTTCTTCATCATCCGGCGCCCCAGTTTCGTACGTGGCAACATCCCTCGTATGGCATGTTCCAGCACAAACACAGGCTGCGTTTCGAGCGCCCGCCTGAGGGTTTTGGTTTTCAGGCCACCAGGATACCCGCTATAGCGCTTATAGACCTTCTGTTCGGGTTTGTTGGCGCCTTTGACAATGAGCTTCTCGGTATTTACGACAATGACATGATCGCCGGTATCCACGTGCGGCGTATAAAATGGCTTGTGTTTACCCATGAGGATCCGTGCCACCTCGCTTGCAAGGCGACCCAGGACCTTACCTTCGGCATCAGCCAGAACCCATTTCCGTTCAATGTCATTCTTTTTAGCGCTTGGCGTATTCATAATAAATCCGAATGGCGTCCACAAAAACGCCGAATTCGAACTCACCTCCTCTCAACGACAGTTCCACGCAATGTCAAACCTTTGAAAGTAATGAGTGAGCGTGACTTTGTCAAGCACAAACCCTTATAAGACAAAAAATGCGCCGCGATTCGGGAGCCGTTTTTCGGCCACATCTCACCACGGCGCAATTCTCGAGACGGCCTCCATCTCACGGCGCCCCACACACATGGCCGGGGCCCATCGGTATGACGGATCGCCTGTCTTTCGATGGCTGTTTAGATTCGCCAGGCGCGTTTCCAGACGAGATGTTCTCCCGCACCCGGCAGCGCACCTAACTACAGCCACCTCCACTGGTCATTTCGCTCATTTGACCACCTCCTTTCCGTGTAAACGAAAATATACGCCACCGAACGAGGAAGTCAAACGCTTTTTCCAGCCGAAGCCTTCAGAAACATGGCGTACGCGTGCTTCGTTTCAGATATCTTTATTACCTTAATTAACATTAATTTGTGACGCTCATTACATCCTGGCTTCGTGCTGGCACGTAACTGGCTGACCGGAGCCGTCCGCGCGGATTCGCCATTCGTCGCCTGCAGGTCGATATACACGGCACGGCGGGAGTCGCTTATTCCATATCGAAACGGGCATTTCATGCTTCAAACAGCCGGGTCAGGTCCGCGGATCCAGCGCATCCCGTAGTCCATCTCCGAGCAGGTTAAATGCCAATACGGTAAAAAAAATCGCCAGGCCCGGAAGGGCCAATACCCACGGCGCTCGGAGTACCAGTTCCCGTCCACCAGTCAGCATCGCGCCCCACTCCGGCGTCGGCGGCTGCGCGCCCAATCCCAAAAAGCTCAGGCCCGCCGCATCGAGTATGGCGGTAGCCAGCCCCAACGTGGACTGTACGATCAGAGGCGTCAGGCAGTTCGGGAGAACCGAAAAAAACAGGATCTGAAAATCCCCCGCGCCGAGCGCTCGCACGGCCTGTACGTAATCCTGTCCCCGTACAGCCAGCGCCGAAGCCCGCACCAGACGGGCGTACTGGGGCACCGCCACGATTCCGACCGCCAGCATCGCATTTTCCAACCCCGGCCCCAGGACCGCCACAATGGCGATGGCCAGAAGGATACTGGGGAATGCGAGCATCAGATCCATCGCCCGCATCAACGCCTGATCCAGCGCGCCGCCCCAATACCCCGACACGAGCCCGATGGGAACGCCCACAATCAGCGCGATCAGTACAGCTGAAACGCCCACCCGTAGCGAAATCCGTGCGCCGTGGATGACGCGGCTCAGAACATCCCTCCCGAAATCATCCGTGCCGAACAGATACGTCAGCGACGGGGGTTGAAGGCGTTCGTACAAGTTCTGAGCAAAGGGATCGTGCGGCGCCGCCAGGGGCGCGGCAATGGCCAGCAAAAGGAATCCCAACAGGAGGATACCCCCGGCGGCTGCCAGTCGGTTCTTCAGGAGTCGTTTCCAGAACAGCCCGCCCCAACCACCGGCTTTCAGGCCCGGGGAAGCTTCGGTTTCCAAGGATGATCCCGGATGTGGATGGTATGATTGTCTCACGTTTCGTTCTGGTGTCTGATGCGCGGATCCAGCCACGCGTACATCACGTCGACAATGAGATTGATAAGCGCAAACGTCAGGGCAACCAGCAGCACCCCTCCCTGAACTGCCCGGAAGTCCCTTGAGTAAACCGCAAGCAGAAGCCACCGCCCCACGCCCGGCCAGGCAAAGATCGTTTCCGTAATTACTGCTCCGCCCAACAGAAACCCGAACTGCAGGCTGATTACCGTCAACACGGGAATAAACGCATTTTTCAAGGCGTGCCGGAAGACCACAACTCGCTCCGACAGCCCCTTCGCCCAGGCCGTACGCACATAGTCCTCCTTGAGTACATCCAGAACGCTGGACCGAGTCATGCGCGCAATCACCGCCATCGGCACGGTACCCAGGGTAAGACCGGGCAGCACGAGATGCCAGGCGGCGTCGCCGAAGGCCGGCCAATCCCACGCAAGCAGGCTGTCAATCAGATAGAGACCCGTCACCTCCGGAATGAACAGGTGGGTGCTGAGCCGACCGGATACGGGAAATAACCCCAGAAACATCGACATCAGCAGAATAACCATTAAGCCCAGCCAGAAAATAGGCATCGAGAGCCCGGCCAGGGAAGCCGTCATGCCGAGATAATCCATCACGGAACCCTTGCGGGAGGCCGAAACCACGCCGGCAAGTATCCCAATCCCGCAGGCAAGTAACATGCTCATCAATGTGAGTTCAATCGTCGCGGGGAACCTGGCCAGCAACTCGGAGGAAACTTTCGCGTGGGACTTTAAGGACCGCCCCAGGTCGCCTTGCATCAATCCCCACAGGTACAGGCCTAGCTGGACATGCAGTTCCTGATCCAACCCCAATTGCTTTCGCAGTTCCGCCACCTGTTCCGCGCTGGCGCGTTCACCCAGCATCACCTGCGCCGGATCACCCGGAACGAAATGAATCATCAGGAACACCAGAACCACGATTCCCAGCAGCATCGGGACAAGCAGAAGCAAACGTTTCAGGATATAGACGCCCATATCGGGTGTCACCTCGAAATTACCGGGAAGGTGCCAATCCCCGCAGGTTCCGGCAGCGTCTTCAATCCGCTTCCACAATCCGGACGTTCCGGAACCACTTGCTACCTGTGGGATGCAGGGTGAAACCGCTAACCGTCTTCTTGAATGCAGCGGTCTGCGCCGCGTGCACGAGTGGCACCCAGGGCGCATCGTGGAACACGATCTCCTGCGCCTTTCGGTAAAGCCCCGTCCTCACGGCGATATCCACTTCCCGTTGCGCCTGCAAAAGAACGTCGTGCAGTTCGTCGCTGCGGTAGAACGCTATATTGTTGGCGGGATGCTGGGTCGCGCTCTTGTCCAGCAGGACGTACAGGAAATTGTCCGGGTCTCCGTTGTCACCGGTCCAACCCAGAAGCGCCATATCGTGCTGACCCCTCGAAACCTTGTCCAGATAGGTTCCCCACTCGTAACTCACGATTTCGGCCTGGATACCGACCGCCTGCAGATCGGCCTGGATGGCCTGGGCTATTTTCCTCGGCTGGGGCATATACGGACGCGGCACCGGCATGGCCCACAGCGTGGTCTTGAATCCATCCGCATAACCGGCCTCGGCCAATAGCTCACGGGCGCGCTCGGGATCGTAGGCGTATCCTTCAATACCTTCGTGATAGCTCCACATCGACGGTGGAATCGGATTGACCGCAGGCAGCGCCAGACCCTGATACAGATTGTCCACCAGCGCCTGTTTGTGGATGGCATGGTTCACCGCCCGCCGCACCTTGATGAGGTGGAACGGCGCCCGATCCATATTCATTGCCAGATACCCCACATTCATTCCCGGCTGCGTCAGGAGCCGAAGGTTCGGATGCTTTTCGATATTCGGGATAAAATCCGGCACCAGATGATCCATCCCGTCAATCGAACCCTGGATGAACGCAATCAGACGCACGGAATTCTCCGGAATGCTCCTGAAAATCAGCCGGTCGATCTGCGGCGCATCGCCCCAGTAGTCGGGATTTCGCTCCAGTACCACCCGGTCATCCCTGATCCATTGCACAAACCTGAACGGGCCCGTGCCCACGGGGTGCCGCGGATAGTCCGCGCCGTGTTTCCGCACGGCGGAAGGACTCACGATCCCGCAGAAATTCATCGCGAGATTCGATAGAAACGGCGCATTGGGACGCGCCAGCGCGATGGAAACCGTATGATCGTCCACTTTCGTAACATCCCGGACGATATCGCTCATCGACATACTGTTCCAATACTGGAACGCGCCTTCCACACGATGAAACGGATGGTCGGATTCAAACTGCCGGGCCAGAGAAAACACCACCGCATCGGCATTGAACGGAGTACCATCGTGGAACCGCACGTTTTTCCTGAGTCGAAATGTCCATGTTTTCAGGTCGTCCGACGCCGTCCAGGCCTCTGCCAGACCCGGCGCCAACTCGGTATTTCCCTGACGAAAGGTTACAAGCGTATCGTAGATGTTATCACAGACCTTGAATGACTCTCCATCGGTTTCCAGTGCGGGATCCAGACCCACGGTATCGCCGCCCCGGCCGAACACCAGGGTCCGGGGACGTTCAGCAACGCAGGCGACGGCCGTCATCAGAACAAACACCAAAAAAACACGCATCCGCATAGACGATCTCCCCAAGAAAAAGCGGCCGGCAGGCCGTATCACACACCTGCTGACCGCCAGTATCCCGTCCCGGAAATATCTTGCCTGAGTTCAGCCGACGAGTCGCCCGCCTCGCAAGGCGCCTGAACCTGTTGAAACATGGTCATTGCCCGTGCTGAGCTTGTCGAAGCAAGCTTGTCGGAATGCCCTTGTTTCGCTACCCTTCGACAGGCTCAGGGTACAGGATCGTTTCGGCTGGCTCGCTTCGACCGGCTCAACGCATGCAACGCACGCAAAACACGCATCGCAACGGGATGAACCGGTGGAAGGATCGTGACATATCTCCGGGACAGAACACCAGTAGCAGACATCCGTTTTCTATTCGGCAAACGCCGCGTCGAATGCCACGCCCGACGGTTCGAAATCCACGCTGTTCACAAACGCACAAGCCTCTACCGCGCCGTGTTCCCGGTCCATGCCGGAATCTTCCCACTCTACAGACAAGGGCCCGCCATATCCTATGTCGTTCAACGCGCGAATAATCTCTTCAAAGTCCACGCTGCCACGGCCCGGGGACCGGAAATCCCAGGAACGATCAGGGTCGCCAAACTCGGTGTGACCGCCGAAAATCCCTGCTCGCGTGGGCAAAGGCGACAGATACGCGTCTTTCATATGGACATGGTAGATGCGATCTTTAAACTCACGGATAAACGCCACGTAATCCACGTTCTGATAAACCAGGTGGCTGGGATCGTAATTGAACCCGAACTCGCTTCTGCCCCCCAGCGCCGCGACCGCCCGTGCGGCGGAGGCGAGATCGAACGCGATTTCCGTCGGATGCACCTCCAGGGCAAACCGGACGTCGTTTTTTCCAAACGCATCCAGAATCGGATTCCATCGATCCGCGAAATCATTGAAACCCGCATCGATCGCATCCGGGGTCAACGGTGGAAACGAATAGAGCAGATGCCAGATGGACGACCCGGTAAAGCCGTTGACTACGCTCACTCCCAGGGCCCTGGCTGCCTCGGCCGATGTCATCATGTCCTCGGCCGCCCGGCGTTTCACCTCGTCCGGATTGCCATTCCCCCACACGTGGGGGGGTAGAATCGCACGGTGACGTTCGTCTATATTGTCGCAAACCGCCTGACCGACGAGATGATTGCTGATCGACCAGAACTTCAGGCCGTGTTTTTCCAGAATCTCGTGTCGACTCCGGCAATAGCCATCGCTGGACGCCGCCTCGCGAACATCCAAATGGTCTCCCCAGCAGGCCAACTCCAACCCGTCGTACCCGAACTCCGCCGCTTTTTCCGCCATCACCTCCAGGGAGAGATCCGCCCATTGTCCGGTAAACAACGTACAGGGTCTTGCCATAACCGCAACTCCTTCCAAATGCTCCCGGCGTCCGGCTGGCGCTTGAACCGCGCAGGCGGTTGCCGTGGGTTACACTTCCGGGACCTCGTGCCACCGGCCCGATTTCGCCGAATCGCCGGCCGCCTCGAGGACGGCCTGGACCCGTGCGCCTTCCCTGAAATTCGGTGACGCCTCCCGGTCGTTGGCGATCGCTTCGAAAAAGTCCTTGACCTCATGCACGAATGAATGCTCCCACCCGACGATATGGCCCGGAGGCCACCAAGCCGATATGTACGGATGCACGCCTTCATTCACGATGATCTCCCGGAATCCTTGTATATGCCCCTCGTCCTCGCGGGAATAAAACTGCAATTCGTTCATCTTTTCCAGGTTGAACGCGAGACTGCCTTTGCTTCCGTTAATTTCAAAACGGTTGTGGTTGCGCCGGCCCGCCGCAAACCGGGTGGCCTCGAACGATCCAAGGGCGCCACTATTGAATCGTGCCAGAAACAGGGTTGCATCATCCACCGTGACCGTTCCCATCCGATCGGATTTACCGCCCGTTGCGCCCAGCGATGCATCGATCGATTCCGCGAGCGGGCGCTCTTTGATAAACGTCGTGTCGGCGGCTACGACAGAATGAATATCTCCCACGAGATGCAGCGCCAGATCGATAATGTGCGCATTCAAATCCCCGTGCGGCCCGGAGCCGGCCTTGTCCTTCTCGAAACGCCACACCATCGGGAAATCCGGGTCGATGATCCAGTCCTGCAGATACACGGCCCGCCAGTGATAAATCTGCCCGATACGCCCCTCCTCGATCAACTGTCTGGCCAGGGCAACCGCCGGAACGCGCCGGTAGTTGTACGCGACCATCGTCTTCCCTTCGGCCTCTTCGGATGCCCGCAACATCTCCATCGCCTCCTGGAGGTTATTCGCGAGCGGCTTTTCACAGATGACATGTTTCCCCGCTTCCAGGGCGGCAATCGCCATCGGCATATGCAGATTCCCGGGCGTACAGATATCGATCACGTCAATATCATCCCGCTCAACCACGTTCTCCCAGTCTGTATCGTACTCCTCCCATCCGAACGTCCGTGCCGCCGCCTCCACGTTGTCCCTGTTTGAACCACATATCACCTTCATCACCGGCTCGACGCCCGTATCCGGAAAAAACATCGATACCTTGCGGAACGCATTGCTGTGGGCCTTGCCCATAAACGAATAGCCCAACAATCCGATATTCAGCCGCGTGGCCATAAACTCCCCCTTATCCGACCTGATGTCAAATCCGTATCCGAAACGGCATCAATATATGATTCTGTAACGTTCTGTCAACGCCAATCCCGATTTGCGATGTAGACCAAACTTTAATCGGTATTATACCCGATACAATACAAATGCGTCGCCGTCCGAATGAATAGGTGTGATCCGGAAGACACTGGCGACGACAGCGTGTACGTGCCGTCAAGTTCGTTCGTAGCCAGGACCTCGAATTCCGGCCCAGCGGCCAGGACGGTCGTCACAGCATATTCGTTCAGCAAAAACAACTTGCCATCAGCGAGATGGGGCGACGCGCTCACGACACCCTGTGCCGTCCTCACAGGCCCCCACACAACGGCACCCGTCTTTGCGTCGAGACACGTCGCCCGACCGCGATCGTCAACCATGTAGAAGTACTTCCCGTCACAGACCGGCGTTGGCACATCCGGCGCGGCGTCGCCCTCCCACTTCCACACCACATTGTCAGAAACATCGCCAGTGTCGCCGGCGGCCAGCGCCAGCAGGGGGCGCCTCCGGGTCGGCGCATAGATCATGTCGCCGACCACTACGGGAGAGGCCACAATCCGATAATTACCCTGTTGCTCGGGATTCAACCCGTAGGCACGCCAGATTTCACGCCCCGTTTCCGTATCGTGGCCCGTCACACAATCCCCGCCCGTAATGACAATCTGAGTCTTGCCATCGTGCTTCAACAGCGCGGGTGTCGTGTACGAATCGGGAGACTCCCACACGGCATCCGTCGCGCGGGCTTCGCGCCAGACTTCCTTTCCGTTCCCGGCGTCTAACGCGACGATATACGAGGGATCATCCGTGCGCATTCCGTGAAGCACCTGTATGATGAGCTTGCCTCCGTATAGAATCGGCGAAGACGCATACCCGAAATTCAGACCAAAGTTGCCGTAGTCCCCTTGAATATCGCGCCTCCAAATCGCCTTTCCATCCATGTCCAGGCACGTCACAACCCCATTGCCCGTAATTACCCACACGTGCGCGCCATCCGTAACAGGCGAGGGCGACGTATTGTTGTGCTTGCGCCACAGCTCATTGCCCTCATCCAATTTGTACCGCCAGCGTTCACTGCCGTCTTGTTTTGACAGACACAGAACAAATATCTCCGGCCCACCCGGTTCCCGTTCCTCCGGCCTTTGTGCAGGCGATGGCGAAGTCAGGAAAATGCGATCTTTCCAGATAACGGGCGTGCTGCCGCTCCACGAAGGCAATTCTGTCTTCCAGATGATATTCTTTTCAAGACTCCACGACGCTGGAAGATTTCGGGCCGCGCTAACCCCGTTTTGCTGTGGCCCGCGCCACTGCGGCCAGTTATCAGCGTGAATGCCGAGCGGGAAGAGTGCCAAAAAACAAACCACGCGTGTAATTTGACCAACCATGGAATTTCCTCCTCAAGAGTGTGACTTTCAGCTTGTTTTTCATCCAATTTGACAGATATTGCCTGTTTGATGGTTCCCGCGTTCCCACACGCGCCGCGATGGAATGGTTGCCAGTCGGTGTCAACCCGGTATGTCGCTATAGGGCACGTGCAAATTTCAAATGAAATGGCATTGGCGTTCAATCAGCAGCGAAAGGTGTCGACCGTCTCGCGGCAACCCTTGCAATCCAAAACTGAAAGGACGATACATGCAACTCTTCGACGGTAATTCCCTCGACGGCTGGGCAGCCACCGGCAATCCCGCCGGTTGGACCGTGGATCAAGGCTGTATATTCTGCACCGCTGAAAACGGAGAGTACCTGTATTATACGAACGACCAATTCAGGAATTTCGAACTATCGCTCGAGTTCAAACACCCGCCCGGAGCCAACAGCGGCGTATTCTTCCGCTGGACCGATCTGGACGACCCGGTGCAAACCGGTATTGAAATCCAAATCCTGGATACGCACGGTCGCGAACCCGCAACCACCAAATGCTGCGGTGCGGTTTATGATGTACAGGCCCCCACGCACAACGCCTGCAAGCCTGCGGGCGAATGGAATCATATGATCCTTTACGCCGTGGACTACATCATCCGGGTTACCTTAAACGGTGAGCAAGTCACCGACATGGATCTCAGCCGCTGGACCACCCCGAGCCGGAACCCCGACGGTGCGTCAAACAAATTCAACCGCGCATACCGCGAAATGACCGAAACCGGCTACATCGGGCTTCAGGACCACAATAGTCAGATCTGGTTCCGCAACATGGAAATCGTAAAACGCTGATCCACCCGAAAAAGAAGCCCACCCGCTCGAGGGCAGGTGGGCTGTTACAACAATCGATTTTCGCCCGTAACCTCGACTCTCTACAACCCGTAGTGCGCGTTGATTGCCCTCTGGTATCCGTCCACCTCGCCGCGCAGCATCTCCTCCAGAGACACCTCCCGTCCCAGCAGCCCCGATTCCAGGATCGCGTAGCTCAACGCCAGGTCTATCGTCCCCTCCTCCCCCGACATCCGCACCCGCGACCCGTCGCGGATTGCGCGAAGCCAGTCCAGGTTCTCCAGCGCGAACGCATCCGTGATCCCGGCGGGCATCGCTTCCGCCAGTTCCTGTTCGGGGGCGTCCCGTCGAAAACGCTCCAAAACGTCTTCCCCGGCCCGATCCTCGGTGAAGATTTTTCCATCGGACAACGCCCCCGCGCTGCCGAATACGTTAGTACCTCCCGGCACCCCAATCTGCGTGCCCCTGGCGCTTCGGGCCACAGCCATATGCCCGATCGCTCCGTTCACAAGCCTGAAATTCGAAAAAAACACGTCGTCCACCTGGTTCTCGACCTCATCCGCGACCCTGCGGTCGTCGTCCGACATCAGCATCCGTACCGGCTCGAGAATCCGCCACACGGCCTGCACCGAATGCACCGGTCCGCAAATCGTCCGCACGCCGTTGAAGAGATGCACCCCCAGATCAATGGATACCCCTCCGCCGGCGCCCAGCCTTGACTGCCTCCAGGGAGTACGCGCGGCAACAAGATCCGGCCGGTGAGACCGGAATCCGATCGTTCCGCGGTAGACCATCTGCACGTCGCCGATCAATCCCTGGCTGACGGCCCATCCGTTTGCCCGGACCGACGGAGTGAAGTTCACATTCTCCGCGACGCTCAATACCGTGTCCGTCTCGGACGCCACTTCACACATCCGCTGTGCGGCCTTTACCGAAATCGCCATCGGCTTTTCGACCGTCACATGCCTGCCGGCACGCATGGCATCGATGGCGATGGTGTGATGCGTATCGTGCCCCGTCAGGACGCACACCGCGTCGACCGGTCCACGCTCAAGCATGTCGCGATAATCCGTGAAAATCGCCGTTTCCTGACCGGGATGCAAATCGCTTATATAGGCGTGTGGCGCATTCAAGGGGTCACCCGGCGCGTCTACCGGCGCCGGTCTGGGTCCCGGCCCTTGGCCCCGCGTTCGAAACCGGCGGGCATCCTCGGTTTTCCTGGCGCAGAGTGCCGTAATCCGGAAGAGATCCCCTAATCCGTTTTCCTGCAGGATTCGGAACCCACGCAAATGCGCGTTCAGGATTCGCCCGCAACCGACCACGCCAATCCGAATAGCAGAAGACATAGATTACCTCCGGAATCCCCGTGAAATGGCGAACCTCGCGCCGAACCCAAACCAAATGGCTCTAACCCGTGCCGGCATGTTGGCCAATTCATCCGGGGATGTGGGGACGGCTGCCTAGATCCACCCCGGCGTACCAATGGTATCCGCAATCGGGATGGCACGTTCGAGTTCCGCATCGGTCAGCGGTGGCATCTCTACGGCACGGGCGTTCTCCTCTGCCTGCCGACGGTTTTTGGCCCCGGCGATTACGCACGACACACCGGGATGATCCAGCACAAATCGTAGGGCCGCCTGCGCCATGGTTCGCTTCCGGTTCTGCAGGAACAGCAACTGCGGCAACCGCTTGAGCCCATCGACCGTTTCCGGTCTGTTGAAGCGCTCGTATCGCACGTCGTTTTCCGGGATGGACCGTGCCTCCTCGCCGAAATACTTACCCGTCAGTTGCCCCTTTGCCAGTGGCACGCGAATCAATGTGCCGATATTCTCCGCCTTCGCCCAATGCAGAAACCCATCCGCCGTGCGTTCCAGCAGATTATAGCCGACCTGCAATATATGTACAGGACCCAGTAACCGGAGCCGATCGACCGCCCGCCGGTCGTTGGTCGAAATTCCGTACCACCGCACCTTCCCCTCTCGCCGGAGCCCCGCAAGTGTATCCATTACCGTCGGCATCGCCCAGTCGTAGGGAATGGCGTGCAACTGATAGATGTCGATATACTCCATTCCCAACCGATCCAGGCTTCGCTCACACGCCTCCGTAATCCTCTTGCGCACTGCCGACTCATCCGGCGTGCTCGAGTGAATCCCCGCGTTTGGCTGGACCTTGGATGCCACGATCCACCTGTCTCTCCGACCTCGCAGGGCCCTTCCTACAAGGACTTCACTGTGCCCCTCGCCGTAACCCTCAGCGGTATCGATCAGGTTGATCCCGAGTTCCTCGCACCGATGAATCAGCGCGATCGACTCCGAATCCACCGTTCCCGTCCATCCAAACCGCGTACCGTCCGCCTGCCTCTGCATCCCCGATATCGGAAACGCGCCGAGCCCGATTTCCGATACCTCCAGCCCGGTTTGTCCCAGCTTGCGGTATTTCATCATGCATCCTCCTGCAGCACCACTTTTATCTCGCCTCCCGGCGGCAGTGAGACCTCATGCCACGCCGTTCCCGGCTGCCTCCAGGAAACGGCCTCTTCCAAATCACCACCGTTGTAAATTCGAGCGCTTCCCGCCGCCGGGCCAGGTGGGACGGCCAGCGAAACCACACGCTCCGGCAAACCGGGCTCACCGCCAGACCGGCGAAATTCCACCGCGGGCTTCACCGCACCCAGGCGCTCCCGGGCACCCAGTAACAGCGGACCGTAGCAACCGGTCACAGCGCCCGAACCCCAGTTTCGTCCGTGGCCGGCCGCCACGGAGCAGACCGCCCCGCCCATGTCCGCGTGCTCCCGGCCTCCCCTCAACACGCGTCGCGCCAGCCTTAACTTCCTCGATGCCTGCCTCAACGCCCGCGATGCGAAAGATACATCACCGGTTATCTGGTAGGCCAACGTCAACGTGGCCGTGCATGGCTCGCGCGTTGGCGCGAGCCGGTCCATGCCGTCTGCCAGCACGCCCCAGTGCACCATATCCGCCCGTTTTCCGACGCCGGGAAAGACCATCCTGGGAATCTCGGGCACCATCAGCACGAGTTCGCCGGCTTCCTCTTCCGGGATCCGCACAACCATCTCCCGAATGCGGCCATCCAGTGTATCGTCGCCAAATACGCCCCGGTAATAGGAGACGGCGGCCGCGCCGGGATCGCAATACGGGTCGTGAAGCATGGCGACAAGCGGCTCGACGATCCGAAATGCCGCGTCGCGAAAAACCTGTTCGCCTGAAAGTCGGAACAGGTCGCCCAACGCCTGGACCGCGCCGGAGGCGAGAAGGACCTCCACACCCGCCGCCGGATCGCCCTGAGAATGGTGGCTGGCGCCGCTCATTCGACGCTGCGATTCCGTGTACCCGCATTCACGGAGCGGCTGGCCGTCCGGCCCCCACATCACCGGCAAATCCCCTTTCGGAGCCGTCACGATCATCTCCGCGCGACGCCGGCCGTATCGCAGCGCCCAATCCAGGTACCGATCTTGTTTCATTACCCGGTAAGCCGCCAGGGCGATATGGATAAACCGAAAATGCTCCGCCAGTTCCACAGCGTGCTCCGGATCCCTGCCAACAATCCGTGTACCTATGTGGTATCCGTAAAACCGATTCCGATCCCAGTCGAACCACCCCGGAATCCCCTTCACCCAGTTCCCGATGTGTTCGGCCGCATCGGCGAGCAGCCCCGCTGCCACCCGGTCCTTCGGAAGCAGACCCAGGTAGCGCGGGAGGAAAAGCAGAAACGGTTCGGTGCCGTGGTGGGCCTCGGCCTCCGCCTCGTAACCGTGAAGACATTCCCGCTGGACCCAACCCGCAAGCTGATCACGGAGATGCTCGAAATGTTCCATCACTGCCGGGCTGCCCGTCGCCAGAAAGTGCGGAAACCAGGCCAGAGCGTAGTTTGCTTCATCCTCTCCCCCGCCGTGCCGGCCCGGCGGGTCCATGCTCCGGCTCTGCGCCAGCCAGGCTTCCATCTCCGTCCGAAGGGCGACATAATGTCCGAAACAGGCGTGCATATGCGGTCTAGGAGCGTGTTTGCATGAGCAGCGTCGCCAGCCCCAGATAGATCAGGATGCCGGCCACGTCGTTTGCGGTTGTTATGAACGGACCCGATGCGACGGCCGGGTCGATTCCGACACGATTGAAGAAAATCGGTGTCATTACACCCAGAAAGACGGCGAAACCGATCACCAGAAACATCGCTATTCCAACACAGACCCCAACAAACACGTGGCCGAACCACAGCCAGGCGACCGTACTGGCGGCCACCCCGCACGCCAGCCCGATTACGGCGCCCGCGCCAACCTCCCGGAACACCATCCTGAGCATCAGACCCGAAGACAGGTGGCCCGTCACCAGGCTCCGGACGGTTACCGTTGACGCCTGCAGGCCACTGTTTCCGCCGGTCGCCATAATTACCGGAATGAACGATGCCAGGGTAATCGCCCGTTCGAGCGTCACTTCAAACCGGTGAATGACCAAGCCGGCCAGGAAACTTCCCAACAGGCACATCAGCAACCAGGGCAGTCTGATGAACGCGACGCGCACGACCGACGGTCGTTCTATCTCGACGTCGCGTGTGCCCGCCATCTTGTAGATGTCTTCCGTCGCCTCCTCCACTATCACATCCATCACGTCGTCGACGGTAATCTGACCGATCACCCGTCCGTTGCCATCCACGACGGGCGCCGCAACAAGATCGTACCGCGTAAAGAACGTTGCAATGTCCTCCTGGTCGGTCTCGGGCGTCACGCTGATCACATCCGTATCCATCAATCCGCTCATCACGGCAGCGGGAGGCGCGGTAACCAGTAAATGGAGCGGCACCGCGCCCTGCAGCCTTCCTTCGGCGTCGACCACGTACAGGTTTAAGGATTTCGGCCGACGTCGCGTCACGCCGCAACGTCTCGATCACCTCGATCGCCGTGGCCGAGACGTCGGCAAGGACCAGCCGGGGGGTCATCAGGGCTCCCCCGTATCCTCGTCGTGAGCCATTAACCCCTGTACTTCCTCAGCCTCCTCGGACGCCATCAGACCCAGAATCTTTTCCGCATCCTCATCCTCATCCTCCAGGTCGGACAACACGTCGGCCGCATCATCCGGCGCCATTTCCTCGACCAGTTCGGACAGGGTCTCCGGTTCCAGGTCGTCCGCAATGGCGCGAGTGGTGGGCACATCCGACTCGGCCAGCACCTCAACCTCCAGACCGTCTTTCAGCAACCCGAACACGATTTCACGCGTACCGTCGTCCAACCTTCTAATGAGATCCGCCACGTCGGCCGCTCGCTGCCTGTTTAACACGCGGGCAAGCGCCGCCCGGTCCTCCAGGGCAAGGAGTTCAGTTGTCACCTCCATCAATGCATCGATACGCGACGCTGTCTTTCCGCCCGATGGTTCGGATGTTTCGTAGCCGTTCGTCACAACGTCCTCTGTCAGGAAATACGCTTTAGCCCCATATCGAACGCCGACACGATCTGATCCGCTTCCTTCCGCGTCAGAATCAAGGGCGGCGCAAGGAAGAAAATGCTCTCCGGCCCGGCCATCACGTGGCTCATGCGCCCCACAATCACGCCGTTTTCCTTAATACCCTCCTGCACCGCCGTGACCCGTGCGGCGTCCAGCATGGCGCCGTTCTCCGCAGTAAGTTCCACGGCGATCATCAGCCCCTTTCCCCGCACATCGCCGACCAACGGAGAATCAAGCCCTTTCAATTTACCCAGAAGGTACGCACCAACGTCGGCCGAATTCTCCCACAATCGTTCGGCCGTCAGAATGTCCAGATTCGCCAGGGCCGCCGCGCAGCAAACCGGATGCCCGCCATAGGTGGCCACCGAGGAGAATTCCCGCTCTTCGTCGGGCTCGCCCATAAAAGATTCGAACACCTCCGACGTCACCGCGCATGCCCCGAGGGGCAGATATCCGCTGGACACCCCTTTCGCCATGGTCATCACGTCCGGAACCACATCCCAGTGCTCCGACGCAAACAGCTTGCCGGTACGGCCGAACCCCGTGATCACTTCGTCGAGAATCAGCAGCACGCCATACCGGTCGCAGATCTCACGCAGGCGAGGAAGGTACTCGTCCGGCGGGATGATCACGCCGCCGCCGCCGATAATCGGTTCTGCAATGACGGCGACAACCGTTGTCGGATCCTCCCGGACAATGACCTCTTCGACCTCGTCCACGCACGCCACGCCACAGTCGGGATAGGTCAGTTTCAGCGGGCAGCGGTAACAGTAGGGAGGGTCCACGTGGAAGAAACCCGGCACCAGGGGCTCGAACTTGGCCCGCCTGGAAACCTGTCCCGTCGCGGACATGGCGCCAAATGTAAACCCGTGGTAACCCTGGTATCGCGCGATCACCTTGTAACGGTTCTGGCCAGGAAATTTCTGTCGACCGTATTGACGCGCAATCTTCAACGCCGTCTCGTTCGCCTCCGAGCCGCTGTTGGAGAAGAATAGATGGTTCAGATCCCCGGGCAACAATTCAGCCAGTCTGGATGCCAGTTCTGCGGCGGGCAGATTAACCTGGAGATGGGGATAGTACGAAAGCTGCAACATCTGCTCGTACACGGCCGTCGCAATCTCCTGGCGGCCGTATCCCACGTTGACGTTCCAGAGTCCCGCGTACGCATCCAGATACTCCCGACCCTCGGCATCCACCACTCTTGTTCCCTTCCCTTTGTGGACCACCATCAGATCCCGGCGCTCCAGGGACCGGTGCTGTATCATCGGATGCCACACGTGCGCGCGGTCCTGGGCCCGGATCTCCCCGACATCCAGTTGGTGTATGTCCTCCATCGGATTCTCCCGTTCAAAACGACGATATTTGGCTTGACTCCCCTGCGCCTCATATCTACTTTGCATCCTCGATATCAGGAAGCATCATCATACGGCATTCAACTGCTGAAGTCAAGGTCAACCCCCCAGGTTCACGCCCGGCCCACCAACGCAGCGGATCGACCGCTTCCCCGGGAAATACGTACCGCCAGGGATCGCCCGTTCGCCTCAAGTGCGTGTGCGCCAATCAAATCTCACTGCGCCAGTTGGGCCACGGGAGGTCCCCCGGAAATATCATGGCCACACCCGAACACCATACCGTCATCATCGTGGGCGGGGGCCCGGCGGGGCTGCCATTGGCCGTCGTGCTCGGCGGATGGTATCCGTATTATCGCGGTGGCGCCCTTTTCCGGAATCGATACGGTCAGGTCGACAGCTACCTTCGGAGCGAGAACGGCACGCTGCTCGGCCTCGATTTCCGAGCCGTCGTGAATGCCGGCATCCGTCCCGTGGACCTGTTTCGCCTCTTGCACCACCCGGGACAGAAGTTCCGCGGCCAGGATGAAATCGCCCTGGAATTCCGCAAACACCAACCCGTCGACGTGTTGCTTATCACCCAGGAAGAGGTCGGCGGCGTGTGGAATAATGTACCGAAAAACATGCTTACGCTTTCTCCGGGGCAATGGATGGAATTCGCCTTTCATCCGCTCGACCGGCATTGCCGCGAACAACACATCGATCTCGACGTCAACGCCCTGATCGCCAAACATCACCTCATCGACTATTACCACGCCGTCCCGGGCCGCTTCGAAGTCGCCGACCACATACGCACACACGAAAGAGTTACGCGCATCCAGCCTCACGAAGGGGGTTTTCTGCTCACATCCTGTGACGTCAGCACGGAAATCACCCGTCGTTACACCTGCAAGTACCTCGTATACGCGGTGGGGCAGCGTTCCATTCTGCGAAAACTCAACGTTCCGGGCGAAGAACTCCCGTTTGTAACTGCAGGCTACGATCAACCAGAAAACTATCCCGGCGATCGCATCCTTGTCGTGGGAGGAGGCCGGTCCGCTGATTGGGCGGCTACCGAGCTGCACGACGCCGGCAAACAGATCCACTACGTCATGCGCCAGCCCTTCGATCAGCACTGGCGCCTCATTTCAGACAGCCGCTTCGGCCTTCCCTACTACGCGCGCATCGCCGATATCATGGCAAGCCGATCCGACCTTCTGAATGCCCGCTATGAAACCCGGATCCTCGGTTTCGAGCAGGGCGTTTCGGGCGGTATTGCCACCCTTTGTCGCAATGGCAACCGCGAAACGCTGGAAATCGACCACGCCATCCTTGAAATCGGCGGCATCGCGGATTACACCCTCTTCGAGGGTTTTCCCTCGCTCCCTGTGGTCGACAAATATGACAATTATCGCTTCCAGGTTCATCAATTGCCCATATATCCCCACAACTATGAATGCACAGCCGTACCAAACCTGTATCCGGGCGGTTACCTGGCCGAGGGTATCGGCCTCGTGGTGATCGGTATGCACGGCACAACCTACGCCATCGCCGGAGACATTCTTCAGAAAGAAGGGCGGCTGTAGACCACGACACGGGCCGACTCGCATGTGGGCGGTATGCGGACTACCCGGTCCCCTGGCCGCCCCTGAAAATATCCGTGGACATTTCCACCGCACAGGCCTTATTAAAGAAAGCCAGGGACCGAGGTAACGGTTGTATCGATAGTCATTGCCGGAGAGTCGTCCGTGCCCGTCACCATCCGCGACGTCAGAACCATCCTCACCCAGCCGGCCGGATCACGCCTCATCGTGGTAAAAGTGATCACTTCCGAACCCGGCCTCTACGGCCTCGGCTGTGCCACGTTCACCCAGCGTTTCCACGCCGTCCGCACCGCTCTTGAAAAACACATCAAACCCTTTCTCATCGGACGTGACGTCGACCGCATTGAAGACGTCTGGCAGATGTGTATGGTCAACGGATACTGGCGCAACGGCCCCGTACTCAACAACGCGATTTCCGGCGTCGATATCGCTCTGTGGGACATCAAGGGCAAGCGCGCGGGCATGCCCGTCTATCAGCTCCTGGGCGGCAGATGTCGCGAAGCCGCAGCCTGTTACGCGCACGCCGACGGTCGAGACAAGAACGAAGTCCTCGACAACGTCCTGAAATTCCACGAACAGGGCTACCAGCACATTCGTGTGCAGATGGGCGGGTACGGCGGCAGGACATCCCGCTTGCGCAAACCGGAAGGTGCGCCGGAGGGCGCGTATTATGATCCGCGGGAATACGCCCGCGGGATCCTCGATATGATCGGGCATGTCCGCGCAAACGCCGCCCCGCACGTCGAACTCCTCCACGACATCCACGAACGCCTGGTCCCCATCGACGCGGTCCAGTTCGCGAAGAATGCGGAACCCTTCAAGCTGTTTTTCCTGGAGGATCCGCTCGCCCCGGAGGATCTGGAATGGTTCCGAAACATCCGGCGTCAATGCGCCACGCCCATCGCCATGGGGGAACTCTTCAACCACCCGCGAGAGTGGACCCCACTCATCCAGGACCGGCTGATTGACTTTATCCGAATGCACATTAGCCAGATGGGGGGCCTTACCCCCGCCCGCAACGTGGCGATATTTGCCGGCATGTACGGCATTCGCACCGCCTGGCACGGTCCCGGCGACGTTTCGCCCGTCGGCCACGCCGCCAACCTGCACCTGGATCTCTGGGCGCCCAACTTCGGAATCCAGGAGTGGTGCCGTTTCAACGATCTCGTCTACGAGATCTTTCCGGGCACGCCTGAAGTTAGAGGCGGTTACATGTATCCCAACGACCGGCCCGGCCTCGGAATCGACATTGACGAGGACCTCGCCTCGAAGCACCCCTGTCAGGATGAGATTGTCGGCTGGACGCAGGCCCGCCTGCCGGATGGCTCACCCGCCAGGCCCTGAGAAGCTGCCTTAAAACCCCCAGCGGTCTTCGCACGGCCGCAAGCTCAATTCCAACCCAGGAGGACATGTATGCTCAACATCGGAATTGTCGGCGCGGAGAACAGCCACACCATCGCCATTTCGAAAACGTTGAACATCGACAAAAAAATACCGGGCTGCCGCGTCACCCATGTATGGGGCGAAGCCGACCGGTACGCCAGAGACGCTCAGGATCGTGGACAGATCCCAAATATTGTCAGGAACCCCGAAGATATGATCGGTCAGGTCGACGCCGCGTGCGTGGACCATCGCGACGCGAAATACCACCTGCCGGCAGTCTGGCCGCTGATAGAAGCCGGAATCCCGGTATTTGTGGACAAACCGTTCTGTTATCGCGTCTCGGAGGGCAGGCGTTTCCTGGACCGCGCGGCGGAACTCGGGGTCCCTGTCTGCTCCTTCTCGGTGCTACCCAAACAGAAGTCCTTCAGCCAACTGAAAAAAGACATCGGTGAGTTGGGTCGGATCGTCTCCGTGGTTACGACCGGTCCGTGCGATATCAAATCCAGTTGGGGCGGCGTCTTCTTCTATGGCATCCACCAAGTCGACATGGCTGTGCGGCTGCTTGACAGCGACATTACCCACGTGGAGGTCAACCGGGGAAAAAAGAATCATACCGGCACGCTTTACTCCGCGAGCGGTGCCATCTCCACGCTCAATCTCTTCACCGAAGGCCACTCCGCATTCCACGTGTCTGTGATCTGCGAAAAAGGACGCGTCGACCGCGTCATCAGCTATGACGACAATCCTTATCTGGGCGGCGCAGAAGCCTTCTGCAACATGTTTAAAACCGGCATCACCGACGAAACGCGCGAGTCGATGCTGAAGCCGGTTGCCGTACTGGAAGCAATGGAGAAATCCATCGACCAGAAAAAGAAAATCGAAGTACCGTCCATCGCATAGAGGCACGTCGGCGGGACACGTCCGGAGTTTCTCATCGCCGCACGGGACAGCCGTGCGGAACCCCCCGGACGCAGCCGGCCCGATCTGATACCATCCCGCGTGGGCTGCCTTCAGCGTCCTATCGCTTCCCTCAGCACCCTGAGGTGGTTCTCGCCGAGAATCTTGTCGACGTCGCCCTCCAAATATCCCCGCGCCAGCAGTCCCTCGGTAATTCGAGGAAATGCGGTCGCGTCGTCCAACAGGGTGCCCCCGCCGTCGAAATCCGATCCGATTCCCACGTGGTCCACGCCTGCAAGCTGCACGACGTGATCCACATGGTCGAGAAGACGCATGAATGTGGGTTCTGTCGTATCGACGAAACGGGGCACAAACGTCACACCCATCGACCCGCCATTCTTCGCAAGCGCTCTGATCTGTTCGTTGCTCAGGTTTCTTGGATGGTCGCACACCGACTTGCAGTTGCTGTGCGAAGCGATCACGGGCTTTTGTGAAACGTCCATCACGTCCCAGAATCCTGTTTCGCTGATATGCGAAACGTCCACCAGCATTCCCAGGTTGTTCATCTCCTCTACAAGCCGCACGCCGAAACGGGTCAATCCGCCGCGGCTGCGCGCCTCCGCGTTTCCGCCCGCGGCCAGACTGCTGACATCGTGCGTCAATCCGATCGACCGCACGCCCACCCGGTGCAGCATGCGAAGTACATTCACGCTGCCCTCCACCCCGTCGCTGTTCTCCAACGCCAGCACGACCGCAAGCCTGCCGTCACGTTTTGCGCGCAAAATGTCGCCGGCGGATCTCGCCAACACCACGTCGCCCTTTTGCACTTCCAATTCAGAGTCGAAAAACCCCAGGGCATCCAGCGCGTAGGTCAGATGGTTCTTCGAGGCAAGGGTCACGTCCACCGCAAAAAACGCGGCGTCCAGGCCCCCCTCGCGCATCTTGAGAAAATCAATCTGTACCCCGGATTCCAGGGCCTGCCGGTCCAGCAGCCCTCTTAACTGGGCGACGGTCCCGTTCCGGCGGTCGCAGTCGGGTGGGGGGCTACCGGAAAATCCCAGATTTCCCCGGCGAATATGATTGACGATCGCATCGTTGTGTGAATCGATTACCAGCGCGCCTCGATGTACGCGTGCCGCGTCGTGTAGTTCAGCCATAAATCCTCCCCACCAATACCGATTTTCGTAGTGTCTCTCCCATAGGTGCCTGGAAGCTTTCGTAGCATCAGGTACTCCTTTCCCATGCCGCCTCCGCGCCATGCCGGTCACCTGACCTCCCGCGGATTCGCTATCGCTTCCAGAATGGACTCGCCACGGCCGAGAAAGTAACCCGGCCAAAATCGTCCGGCGCATGAAACTGCGGCTCCGGCGTCCGGCTCGCGGACCACTGGCTGAACTGCGCGTTGGTCTTGCCGCCCAGCCGGTTCAGGTTCAGATGCCAGACGTCACCCGGCGCAGGCGGTGTGTTTTTCGCGACGCCGGCGAAATTCTCGAACGGTATGGCGGCCTCCAGGACCCAGTATGAATCGGTATCCTCGTCGTCATTCAACGTGCCCGCGATAAACGTTGAAACCTGAAGACCTTTCGCCCGCCACCCCGTGTCCACGACCTCACCCGCCCCCTTCGGATTGAACCGGTCAAGAAAAATGCTCAGTACATTCATCTCGACATTGAAATAAACGTGCGGCATTTCCGGATTCGGCGCGGTAAACACTTCCACGCAGTCGTCATCGCATACCGCGCTGTTGCGCTCGGTGTGATCTGCCCAGATATGGGCGTCTTCGCAAATATATGAAACGTAGAGATGGGTATCGTCCCAGAGCATCTTCGCCACCGTCTGCTCCGGTTTGCCTTCGGTGTACCAGGGGAAGACGAACGCCCCCACGTCGGGCGCAGCCACCCAAGCCGGTTCGTCCAGCCGCCCGTCAACCGTTATGGGCGTTCCGGCCCGATAAATCATATAGCTCGGACGACCTGCGGCATGCGCCGAATCCACCGCCAATAAAACCGTAACAAACACAAGGCATCCCAACAGAAATTCCATTGTCCGACCTCCTGCCCCAAGAGTTTATGGTCAATCCCTACTCTCACACAATGTGCGGAGAAACGCGGCATCGGCCATCAGCGCGGCCTCGGGGTCGCTCTCCCTGACAAATTCGACTTCCAGGAATCCGTCGAAACCCGCCGCCGAGAGCTCCCGCACGACCGCGCGGTAGTCCACGTAACCCCCCGAAATCAGGCTGCGGGCGTTCTGCCCGGCGGCTTCATAGTTCTGCGCGTGCACCGTCGCCACGCGAGGGGCTACCCGCCGCGCCACCGCCATTACCCGGTCTGCGCTTTCCGAATACATCGGTTGGAAATTCAGAAGAAAATTGGGCCGGTCCACGCCTTCCACCAGGCGCAGGCTACCCCACGCCGTGTCGGACAAATATCCCAGGTGCATCTCCAGGACCAGACGCGCTCCCTGGTCGCCTGCCCGGTCAGCGAACCGGCGAAATCCCGAGATCGTGGACTGCCAGTCCTCATTGGCCGCCTCCGCGGAACCGCAGGATCCAGCCCATACTCGGATCGTATCCGCCCCCAGATCCGATGCGATATCCAACCCTTCCGACATCTCTCGCTCAAAACCGTCCGAGACCGGATTGATGTACGATCCGTACTGCGATACCTCCAGCCCCCGGTCACGAATCGCCCGGGCCATTCGCCGGTTAAACTCCGCGTCATAGGCTTCGGGCATGTGATCCGGCTTTCCCCACGGTTCGACACCGTCGAAACCGGCCGCGACCGCGAGATCCAGGACTCCCTCGAACGACCTATCCTTAAAGGCGATTGTACACAGCGCAGTCTTCATCGTCGCGTCTCCTCGAAAGTCGAAATATAATACCTTGCCCACGTCCGGATGTCAAACCTAATGGCGTTATCCGGATGCCGTTCCATAGACCCGGCCGCGCTCCGGTTCGATGCGATGCAGCCATGAATTCGTGTACGGCGTTGGGCCAGGCGGCTTCACCACAGGCACGGAACAATGGGTCGCGAACAAAGGCTCTCGATACGATGCTCATGTGAATTCAGGATCCTATTGACAGGGCTCCGGACCTTTTGTACTTTAGCGGAACGCAGTGGCATCACGTGGCGCCGAAACCAGTCCGTCGTCCCTTCCGTTCATCACGAAAAGGGATTTACGAAATTCTGGTCCGCGCGCGCGATGTTCCTCCAACATCACGCCGAATGCCGCAAGATGGATATCTTGACGAAATGGATCAATCGATAACGGGAAGGAACCAATGAACCGGTTCAAATTCGGTATTCTGGAAGACGTACTGCAATCCGACTGGGTGGATGTTTTCCCGAAAGCGAAGGCACTCGGCTACGACGGCGTTGAACTGGGCGTTCGGGGGAACACCTATCGCACCTCCGACCTCTGGAACGAGGAGGGCATCGAAGCCCTGGGGCAGCGCGCCGAATCGGCGGGCGTTCCCATCTTCTCCGTTTGCCTGCACACGTTCTGGCACTATTCCTTTGCAGACCCGGACGTGGCGAACCGCTTCATGGCCAAACAGATCGTCTTCCAGGCCATCCATGCCTGTACGGTCCTGGACGTCAAAACCATACTCATTCCGGTCACCAATCCAATGGCGTTGCCCCCCATCGAAGCCGCCCATCGATGGGCCTACGAAACCCGCGCCGTCGCCTCTCAGGCGGCCGGAATGGGCATTCACATCGGCCTGGAGAATGTCGGACGGAGCCATATTCTCACGGGCGAACAATTGAGGGAACTCGTTGAAGCGGTAGACAATCCGTACGTGGGGGCTTACTTCGACGTTGGCAACGCGCAGATGCTCGGCAGCAACTCGGTCGCTGATATCCACTGCCTGGGAGACCGGATTGTTCAGGTCCACATCAAAGACCCGCGAAAAGACCGGACTCCGTGTTACGTCGGCGAGGGCGACATTGACCTCGAGGGCTGTCTGAAAGCGCTGGCCGAAGTCGGTTACCGGGGGCCGCTTGTCTTTGAGACGCCTCCTATGGAAGACGCGGTGTCAACGGCTGAACGCAACCTGAGAACCCTGAAGTCTCTTGTAGAATCGGCCGTCGCGGAATCAAGCGGAAGCGCGATTTCATGACGGGCGACAAGAGAACGAACCATTCCATCGCGCACGTACGCAAAAATCCCGCGCCAGGCGTTACCGCCCGCGGGATTTCTTTTTTCCGAACCGCCTCCCTACGTTGGATGATGCCGTCGCCTGAACGCGTAAGCAAGCCCACGCAGCACAAGGTCCGGTTCAGAAACGTGCGACAATTTGAGATAAGGTGAAAGGAACGGCGCATCTCCGCCGGTCAGGAACACGCGCGGCGCCCCTTCCGCGATGTCGATCAGTTCTTCGACCACACGATCCACGGCTCCAGCCGCCCCGAACACCACGCCAGCCCGTATGCACTCATGTGTGTCCCGCCCCACCGCCGATGCCGGCGCCTGGAGGCTCACCTCGGGCAGCAGACTGGTCCCCGATGCAAGCGAATTCGCCATGACCTTCAGGCCCGGCGCGATCGTTCCGCCCATGAAACATCCCGCGGCTGAAACCAGGTCGACGGTCAGGGCGGTTCCAGCATCAACCACAATCACGGGGCCGCGGGCCAGCCGGAACGCCGCCCCGGCTGCCAGAAGCCGGTCGACTCCCACGGCCTCGGGCCTCTCCACAGCGACGTCGATCCCCGGATCGGATCGGGCATCGGCCTCGATCAGACGACACCCTGACAACGTCCGGACGGCCCTACCCATAACCTCTGTCATTCCCCTGACCACGGACGAAGCAATGGCTCCGTCCATCGCCCGGATTTCGATACCCCCCTGTTCGATTACGGCGCTCAGGCGCGTTGAATACTCGACACTGCCCAGCCCGACGTCGGTGTCCATGGACCAGCGAGTCCGCATGTCGCTGCCGTCGAATATGGCGCAACCGATACTGGAATTCCCGATGTCAAGCGCAAGAAACATACAGATACTCAATAGTGGCATATCGGACCGGAAACCACGTGTCCGCAAACGAGGGTCCGTTTGTTATGAAACGCTAAACCGCACCGCCGCCATCCACGTCTCCAATCAGGACCCTCCTGACCCCACCATCGACACCCCGTACCAGGAGCGCGCCGTCGGTTCCGACGTCCTCGGCCACGCCCTTAACGGGGCCCGCGCTCGTCATGATGCGAATCGGCTTGCCGAGCATCCGGGCTTTCCCCTTCCACAATTTTCTAATCCTCCGGGCATCCAGGCTGGCGTATACCCGCTCCAGCGCCAGGAACACCTCGGCCAGAATTGTCGTCCGCTCGTACACCCGTCCCGTGCCGCACCTGAGGGATGTCGCTATGTCTTTCAGACCTGCGGGAAAGTCCGACTGTTCCTGGTTCACGTTGATCCCGATACCGAGAACGGCGAAGCGCAATCCGTCGACGCCGCCGCGCGCCTCGGTCAGGATGCCCGCAAGCTTGCGGTCGTTCAGATACAGGTCGTTGGGCCACCGGACATCGGGGCGGGCGCCGGTCGAGACCTCCACGGCGTCGGCCAGGGCGACGGCCGCGCCGAGCGTAAGCATCCAGGCGTGTGAAATCCTCAGTTCGTATCGGAGAATCAGTGAAAACCAGAGTCCCACGCCGGGCGGCGAAAACCACTTTCTGCCAAGACGCCCGCGACCGGCCCTCTGATGTTCCGCAACGACCACGGTGCCGTGCGGTGCGCCGGCGAGAGCGGCACGCGCGGCCAATGCATTTGTTGAATCCAACTCCAGGAAACACGCGGGAGACCGGCCCAGGACACGGGTCCTCAGGCTTCCGAGAAGTTCGGCCCGGAGGATCACATCCGTTTCGGTTTCCAGGCGTATGCCGGCGCCGGGACAATCCGAAACGGTATACCCGAGGCGCCGCATCGCGTCTATGGCGCTGCCGACAGCTTCGGGCTTACACGACAGCGCTGCGGCCAGGTTTTCGATAGGGACCCGCTCCGCGCGCTGTTTGCCCAGCACCTCGAGTACGCGATACGAAATGGGGGTCTCAACGCCGCCGGCGTTGACGTATGATTCCGTGGAAAAACACGGCCGCTTCGCACTCATTGGAACAACAGACTCATGTCCATGGAGGGCGCCGAATGCGTCAACGCACCGACCGAGATCAGGTCCACACCGGTCTCGGCCACGGTGCGAACGGTTTCAAGTGTGACGTTGCCGGATGCTTCCAGAAGCGGCCTCTCCTGTCCGTACGCCATTGCCCGCGCCACCGCGAGGCGCGTGGTCTGCAGATCCATATTATCGAGCATCACCCGGTCCACTCCCACGGCCAGCGCGTCGTCCAACTCACGAAGGGTTTTTACCTCCACTTCGATCATGACGCGCCTGCGGTCCCGGGCCATTGCCGCCTTCACCGCGGCGACCGCCGGTCCGATACCGTCCGCCGCTTCGATATGGTTTTCCTTGAGAAGCACCATATCGTGCAATCCCATCCGATGGCTGGTTCCTCCCCCGGCGACAACCGCATACTTGTCCAGCATCCGCAGTCCGGGCGCGGTTTTCCGGGTATCGAGAATGCTGACGCCCGTCCCTGCAACGGCGGCCACGTAGGCTGCCGCCATCGTTGCGATTCCCGACATACGCTGCAGGAAATTCAACGCCGTCCGCTCCGCCGTCAGGATGCCCCGGGCCGGGCCTGCGACGTCCGCCAGCACATCCTCGACTTGAACGCGCGCGCCGTCCGTGGTTCGGGGCGTCACCTGGATTCCAGAATGAACCCGCTGAAATACCCGTTCCGCCACCGGCAGCCCCGCGATCACACCCGGCGCCCTTGCAATCAACACGGCTCGGGCTTGCGTGTTCTCGCGAACAGTCCAAGCGGTAGAAATGTCGCCGTCGCCCACGTCTTCCCGGATCGCTGCGTCGACGACGCGGTCGATACCATCCCATTCAGACAGGTTCGCCATGTCGGTCCAAATCCCATTCTACGCGGTGCCGCCCGAGACCCCCTTCATGCCCGCTTTCAGCCTGGTAATCTCGTCCCGATATTCGGCCGCTCTTTCGAACGCCAGTTGCGCAGCGGCCCTGGCCATTTTGTCTTCCAGATCCGCGATTGCCTCCAGCAGGTCGGTGCCGACCTCGTACCCGGACGTCTCCTCCGCCGCAAACGGCATCTCCTTCGGTCTGGCATCGGCGACCGCCGTGGATTGCAGAATCTCATCCCTGCTCTTGTAGATCGTCTGAGGCACAACACCCAGCCGCTCATTGTATGCCTGCTGCACCTGCCGCCTGCGGTCAGTTTCTTCGATTGCCCGTCGCATGGAGTCCGTCACCTTGTCCGCGTACAATATGACCTTGCCGGCCAGATTCCGGGCCGCCCGGCCCGCCGTCTGAATCAGCGAACGCGTCGAGCGCAGAAAGCCCTCTTTATCCGCATCCAGAATCGCCACAAGGGACACTTCAGGCAGATCCAGCCCCTCGCGCAACAGATTCACGCCCACCAGAACATCGAATTCGCCCAGCCGCAATCCCCTGATAATCTCGACGCGCTCCAGCGAGTCAATTTCCGAATGAATATAGCGTGCGCGAATACCCAGATCACGCATGTATTCGGCCAGATCCTCCGACATTCTCTTGGTCAGCGCGGTTACAAGCACCCGTTCTTTCCGGCCCACCCGCTCGCGGACCTCGTCGATCAGATCGTCCACCTGCCCGCGGATCGGACGCACCAGCATCTCCGGATCCGGAACACCGGTGGGCCGTATAATCTGCTCGACCACAATGCCCTTTGTCTTTTCCAGTTCATAATCCGCAGGTGTGGCGGACATGAAAATCGCCGACTTCACCTTGCCTTCGAATTCCTCTAAATACAGCGGACGGTTGTCCAGCGCGGCGGGCAGCCTGAACCCGTGTTCCACCAGTGTCGTCTTTCGCGATCGATCGGCGTTCCACATCCCCCGGATCTGTGGCAACGTCACGTGCGACTCGTCGATGACAACCAGGAATTCCTCCGGGAAATAGTCCAGCAAAACGTGGGGCGGCTGGCCGGGATCCCTCCCATCGATATATCTCGAGTAATTCTCGATTCCGGCGCAGTAGCCGATCTCACGCATCATCTCTATATCGTACCGCGTACGGGTCTCCAGCCGCTGGGCTTCCAGCAGTTTCCCCTGGTTTCTGAATTCGTCAAGCTGCCTGGCCATGTCAATCTCGATCTGCTCGATCGCCCGCTCAATCCGCTCGCCGCTGGTCACGAAATGCCGCGCCGGGTAAATCGCCGCCCGTTCCCGCGTCTCCAGCACCTCTCCGGTCACCGGTCGCACCAGACTGATCGCGTCCACTTCGTCTCCGAAGAACTCCACGCGAACCGGATCGTCCCGGTCGGGTCGATGGATCTCCACCACATCGCCGCGAACCCGAAACGAACCCGGGCCGAAATCCACGTCGTTCCTCGTATAGTGTATATCCACCAGGCGGCGAAGCAAATCGTCCCGGTCCAGCCTTTCCCCCCGGTCGATCATGACGTGCATACCTTTGTACTCTTCCGGATTGCCGATTCCGTAAATACATGATACGCTGGCCACGATGATCACATCCTGGCGTTCCATCAACGCGCTCGTCGCACGCAGGCGCAGCCGGTTGATCTCATCGTTGATATCCGCTTCCTTTTCGATGAACGTATCGGTTACCGGCTTATAGGCCTCCGGCTGATAGTAGTCGTAATAGGATATGAAATACTCCACCGCGTTGTCCGGAAAGAACGTGTTGAATTCACCGTAGAGCTGAGCCGCCAGGGTCTTGTTGTGCGAGATCACCAGGGTTGGCATCTGTATCGCCTCGATGACCTTCGAAACCGTAAACGTCTTGCCCGTGCCAGTCGCCCCCATGAGCGTCTGAAACCGGTCGCCCCGTTGAACGCCCTCGCTCAATTCGGCGATGGCCTCGGGCTGGTCGCCGGACGGTTCAAACGGCGCCTGGACCCTGAATCTCGTCATCATCATCCTCGGGATACTATCGCAGTCGAAAAAACAGTGACCAAATGTATAGATAATTTAGACATGGATCGTTAGAAAAGCAAGAACTATGCGCAAGATCCTGACTTTCGTCACGCTCGATATTTTCCTGCCTCTACGAGGCCGTTCGAATCGGAACGAATACGCAAAATCAGCCGCGGCCGCAAAAATACGACGATTCGGCGCTTATTGTACTTTTATTTTTCGCTCAATCTGCTTAAATTTCATTACAAGAAGACGTTACGCCGACCAACTGACGCGCACGAGTCCGGAGAGGTCGTTTACGGAGACTCACGATTGAATGGGTAATACATGAATCGTCTCTGTCATCTCGCGTATCCGTTCTTTATTGCCGGTGCGCTCTCCGCTTGCGGCGGCAGCAGTCCCCCCGTTCCCGTGTCCCCCGCGGGTACCGGAAGCGGCGGAGAGGCCGGAAGGACCTCATCGCTGCCGTCCAGTAATTTTCTGGACGTCTCCCGTTTTCCCATGAACCATCTGATAAGTGGTAGCGTGGCCAAAGACGGCATTCCTGCGCTGACAGACCCGGATTTTGTCCGCGAGAGTACCGGTTATGCCGCCTACCTCAAGGATGACGATCTTGTACTTGGTCTCTACCTCAACGGCATCGCCAAGGCCTATCCGCACAATATCGGTTGGCACCATGAAATCATCAATGACGTCACCAGCGACCGGCACCTGGTTGTCACGCTATGCCCGCTCACCGGCACCGGAATGGTCTTCGACGGCCAGGGCGAGGGCGACGAGCGGTTGGAACTCGGTGTATCCGGCCTGCTGTTCAATAACAATCTCGTTATGTACGACCGTCGCCATGACGACACCCTTTACCCGCAGATGACTCACATCGGCATTAAGGGGTTCGGCACCGAACGGCACCTCACGCTGATGCCCGTGATCGAAACCACGTGGGGCAACTGGAAGAGGCTCTACCCGGGCACGCTGGTCGTGAGTTCCGGGTCCAGGGGAACGTTCCGCTCGGAACGCTACACTGTGTACCCCTACACCGGCTACCGCAACCCGGGGTCGGCGCCGCTGTTCCCCCTGTTTCCCGAACCGGACAACAATCCCATCGTTTTCGATTATCCCCTCAAAGAGATGGTACTGGGCGTTCGATTCGGGAACCTCGCCATGGCCTATCCCTTTTCGCAAATGGGCGGCGATCAGGCCGTTATCAACGACAAGATCGGGGATCACAACGTCCTTGTTATTTACGATGCCGCAGCCCGGATGGCCCTGCCTTTCCGTCGGGATGTGGGTAATCGGACACTCACTTTCGACAGAGTGCCTTCGACAAATCGGCGGTTTTCCTTTTTGCTGAAAGACCGGGAAACCGGCACCACCTGGAACCTGCTGGGACAGGCATCGGCGGGCGAACTCAAAGGCAGCCATCTCTATCAGATCCCGGCACACAACGCATTCTGGTTCGCCTGGGCAACCTTCTGGCAGGACACCGGGGTTTACGTGCCCTGAACACGGTCCGGGGAACACCCGGTACTCCGAATCCAAATGGATGGGCTATTGGCTAATCTCACTTTTCGGGTATCGATGACGCGGGTCCCGTCTCCTCGTCCCGACACGTGGTCCGTTACATGACGACTGCGCTTCGGAGGCCGGCCACTGTCGCCCTTTTCGTTATCGCCGCCTGTTACGCGCCCCACAACGCAATCGCAGGCGCCTGGACGCTTCCCAGAAATCACATTTGGTGCAAGGTTGCCTATCTGAGCCAGACAACCGGCGAAGAATACGTCGGCGCCGCCGGATCCGGAAGAGGGCCGGATCCCACGCGGGTCTACAGGGAAGGAGACCGCGCCAGGTTCAGGTTTGACGGCATGCATAGCTCCCGTGCCTTGTTTTTCGATCTTTTTTACGGTGCAACGGACAGATTCGATATTGGACTGCAGGTACCCTTTTTCAGGCAGGAATACCAGGACACGGCCCTCCTTACCGGCTTCGGGGAACCCCGAACGGCAACCGGCTTTGGAGATATCCGCGGATTTCTCAAAGTCAATCTGTTGAACCTGCGCACTGTGGGCACATTGAAATTGGGTTTCAAGGCGCCAACCGGCGAATTTGTCAACGAAGACGGTCTGATCCCCGTCGGGGAAGGACAGTGGGATTTCGATGCCATTTTCCAATTGGGCCGCTCCTTCTGGCCCATTCCGGCTTACGTCAACTCGGATGTCGGATACAGGCTTCGACTAAAGAACGGGGAGATCGACCGGGATCCTGGCGACGAGTGGTTCTTCGTTGCGGAGGCCGGCTTCCAGGTGCACCGAATGGCGCTGGCCGGCGTAAAATTCCATGGCGTCCGTGGAAAGGCCGCTACCGTCTTTAACGCCAAAATCCATTCGGACATCAAGAATATCACCTATATTTCCCCTGTGATTAACCTTGGTCCGTTTCGAACATTCACTGTGGAAACGGCCATGAACATTTCCGTGGGCGGCCGGAACTATCCAGCGGGTTGGATGGCGGTCGTTGGCCTCTCCTATAAGGGCAGTCCTTTTCCGCGGGACTTCAAGCACGGCGCGAGATGAACATTTGGTCGCGGTTCGCACGCTTCGGACATGCGGGTATTATAAAGCGGGCCGCATCGGCAACGCGAAACCCCACGCTCTGCCGGATGGCGCCTGCGGCCGCTCAGGGGTCCATCTCTCCTGTTTCGCTTTTGGAACCCGGAGAAAAAGAGGTGTGAAATGAAGCTGTCCGAGACCCAGGTGGCGAGCTTCCGGGAAGAAGGCGTGCTGGTGGTTGAAGACCTGCTCGACCCGGATGAAGTCGGAGCGCTCCTTGCGAGAGCGGAATGGGTAGCCAGTGGCCAGGCGCCACACGTAACCAGACAGCGACTACAGGTGGAACCCGAGGTGAACTCAGGAAAGGCGGCGGCAGACACATATGCGGATTCACTGCGGAAGATGAGCCATCTCGCGTTCTGCGACGACGTATTCGAATCCCACGCGCGAAATCCGAAGGTTCTGGACGTGATCGAGTCCCTGCTCGGCCCGGACCTCAAGCTTTACCAGGACCAGTGGTTCATGAAGCCGCCCAGAATTGGCTCCAGACAACACTACCACCAGGATATGCCACTCGGATTCCACATCGACCCGCCCGATATGGTCACCTGCTGGGCGGCGTTGAATGACGCAACCATAGAAAACGGTTGCCTCTGGATGCTGCCGGGCACGCACCGGTTCGGGATCATTACCACGGAGAAATGGGCGGACTATGAACAGATGTCACTTGACGGTAGACTGCCGGAAGAGCGGCCCATAGAGTTGAAAGTGGGCAGCTGCAGTTTTCACCATGGTCTGATTCTGCACAGCAGCAGGCCAAACAAGTCCAATCTGCGCCGTCGGGGGTATGCCACGCACTACGTCAGCGCAAGGTGCCGCTATACGGGGCCGGCCGAAGACAACGACGCCATGCTGGTCAGGGGCGCCTCCATTCCGGGTTGTATCTAAAGAAAAATCCTTTTCAGCGACGGCAATACCGCGGAATCCATTGCCATGACAGGAAGGTTGTCCGCTGGCGCGCTGAACGGACACCACATAAAGAAAGGATTCGCACCATGAGAAGCGTAATCGTTTTTCTGACGGCTGGAATGCTGGCATGGGCGACCCTCGCGCACGCCGACCTTTTTCCGGGAGAGGAACCCGTAGGTGAAACGGGCGTGACCCTGAATCCCGTTCGCGCGGGACGTCTGGAGGTCATCCCCATTCTGTCGGTCGGTATTTCCGACGGCTCAGTGGTCTATCAAGGCGGCGTGTCGGTTGGATATTCACTGAGCCGCCTGCACCAGATCGGCGGGTCCTTTGTGGCCGGCAATCAGGCGAACGATCGCTGGGGAGATCGAAGAGAACTAATAGAGACACCGCGGCCGCCCGTACAGACCACAACGGGATACCCCGTGTCGGCCGAAGACGGATTCGGCTGCTCGATGGCCGGCTTCTATAGGCTCAACATTCCGCTAAAAGTGGACAGGCGCACCTCGCCGTTCCTCGAGGCATTCGCCGCCAGAGACTTCTGGGGGTGGGACGACATTGGCGAAGTGGGCGGAGGAATCGGGCTCAGGCGCGTACTTTCCTACCGGACGGCGCTCACCACCCGGTACTCTTACGTCGCCCTGTTTACCGGGGGCCGGCGCCTGAACCGGCACGTTGCGACGGTCGGGGTATCGATGTTCTTCAGGTAGGCCCCGGTAAAACCTGATGCGCCCGGCCCGGTCCCGCCACTACGGGGCCGGGCCATTTGCGACGGGAAAAGGGCTTGCCGCGTCCGACAGTTTCGTTCACGTCCCGACGTGGTCGGAAACATAACCCTCCAGATTTAGCGCCGGTGACGAATTGATATGACGCCCTTGATTACACGACTCCCATTCCTGCTTCCTCTGTCTCTCCTACTATTAAGCGTCCTAAACTGCGGAAGGGAAACACCCACCGATTCAGCCGACTCGCCCGATCGGCACGGCACCGAGAACTTCAAAACCGTCCTCCAGGACGGCGCGGGTGGCAATTCGGATTCGAGCGGAACCCGGTCCGTCAACTTCACCGAGCGAAATTTCCTCAACCCACTGACATTTCCCCACGACAAAATCGGGCGGGTTTCTCAAAATGACGCTGCATCGGCCCTGATCGACCCGCGGTTTGTTCCCGCCGCTTCCGCTGAAGCCCGTTATCTGTCGGACGACGACCCGGTAATCGGCGTGCGTCTCAACGGCATTTCCAAAGCCTATCCCCACAAAATCGCGTGGTACCACCAGATCGTCAACGACCGCATCGGTGGCCAGCCGATCGCGGTCACATTCTCGCCGTTAACAGGCAGCGGCATCGTATTCGCGGCGTGGAGTGGCGGCGCGATCAACCGGCTCAAGTTTGGCGCATCCGGAGAACTCTTTAACAACAACCTGATTATGTACGATCTGAACGACGAACAGATTCGCTATCCCCAGATGACACATACGGGCATTTCAGGCGTCAGGACCGGATGGATTCTGAATACCCCGCCATTCATTGAAACCACGTGGCGATACTGGAAACAACTCTATCCCGACACGTTCGTCATCAGCAGCAACACACCTGGCGCGTTTGACGTAAGCGTTTATAATGTTTATCCTTATGGATTATACCGGGATCCCGATTCCGGCCCGCGGTCTCAGTTGTTTCCACGTCTTGAAGACAATCCGCTCGCGGGGCTCTTTTTACCCAAGGAACTGACGTTCGGGATTCGGTTTGTCGAAAAAGCAAAAGCATATCCGCTATCGGCCCTGGGCGAAGAGGCGGTAATCAATGACACGCTGGCGGAAAGAAACATCGTTGTGGTATGGTATGCGGCCGAACAAATGGCTGTGGCCTTCAGCCGGGACTATGGACAACTGACGCTGAACTTTGAGAAAATTCCGTCCACCTTGCAGACCTACCCCTTCATGTTGCGGGATCGGGAGACCCATTCCACATGGGATTTGAAAGGCCGGGCTATTGCGGGGCCCCTGAAAGACAATGTGCTGCTAAAAATCCCGGGGCACGGCGCCTTCTGGTTCGCATGGATCACGTTCTGGCAGGACACGGAAGTTTATGGAGGTTAGTCCTTTGTATATCTCTTAAAACTCCGGATAACGATCATCCGGGGTTTTCTCTGGCGGGCAAGACGGGAAAAACTACCTCCTCGGTTCAGTCGGTCATATACAGAGCGGCCACGACCCGGACGACCAGATAGCCCATCCCGCAGCCGGCCGCAACCTGCGGAATCGAGTGCGCGCCAATAACGATACGCGCCCACGAGACCGCCAACGGCAGGGGAAGCCAGTATATGGCCGAAGTCCCCAGCAAATGATGAAGCATCGCCAACGGACCAAACATGCCCGCCGCATGCAGGCTTATCTTCCATCGCGCGTTCGTCCCGGCGGCTATCAGTCCCAGCACGGCATAGCTGAGCAAAAACGCACTAACCGGCGGGGGCGCGTCCGTAGCCCACAGCAGGACAAATCCCGCGAAGCAACTTGCGGAACTCACCAGCAGCGGCGTCCGGCGGCGGGATCGAATTGCAATATAGAATCCATCCACCTCCTTGCGCGCCACCAGGAGTCCGACATATAGCGTCGGCAAACAGGTCGCAAAGACCAGACAAATGCTCAGCCAGCCGGCGCGATGTGTCAGGGGCGCCGTGAGCCGGAAAATCAACAGGAACGACACGCCGGCCGCCGCGAGCGGCGGGCTGAGTACCGCCGATATCGTACGTGCCACGACCCGCTGAACGCAGAGAAGGGTCATCGGTCCTCTGATGATTTTCGGGTATTGCGGGCGAAACCCCGGTGAAATTGTTGTCAGGCGACGCGACAATATACGAATTGGACGCTCGAAATCCCGCTTTTTTCTCTTCAGACGCAACCCGGATATTGCGCCTTGACAAGGCTTACTATTTATTCTATACTGCTTTAGGATGGTTGGCCGGCCTGTGGGAGTCGGTTTTTTCGTTTCTGCGGATTTTTCACGTTTCGACAATACAGAGTTCAACGGTGCCCTATGAAATTGAGAGCGGTCCTCAGCCACCAACCCATTGACAGGCTCCGCCGGATCGCCGCGTCTACCGATCTGCCGATTCACCCCGGCGCCAACAAAACGGTCCAGATAGACCTGATGTGTCGCCATCTTTCCAACCCACCGCAGGTCCGGGAACGATTGAATTCGCTTCAGCCCGAACATCGGGAGTTTGTCGTCAACCTGGCCGCTGAGGGAGGCGAACTGCTCAAGGAAGACGCCATCGAAGAGTTGGGGGCGGGCTTTACCCATCGCTTCCAGAAGATGCAGGACGCAGCTTCCGACCTGGGTCTGGTTTTCGAGGACGCGGAAACCCTCGGAGCGGACAATTGCCTGGTAGGAATTCCGGAACCTGTCCTCAAGGCCATTGCCATGCCGGCGAAGGATCAGGGTCGGCTCCGCCGTCTGATGCAATCTCGATCCATCGGACTCCTTCGCGCCTTCGCGAGCGAACTGGGCTGTCCGTACGAAGATACTCACCGCGCATTTGTGACGCGTGCCATCCGCAAGCGGCTACTGGATCCGGAGCATCTGAAAACATTCATCATCGAACTTCCGGATACAAAGAGAGCCATTCTGGAGTTGGCTCTGGTCGGAGATGCCATCACGCAGGACGAAATCCTTAGTTCCCTGGGTGAAGGGGGGCTACGAGCACTGGACGAGATGATCTGGAAAACGCCCCTGTTTTTCCATTCAAACGATCGACTCCTGACCGATACACCGCTCCGGCTGGCCTCAGACCTGAAGCCGGAAATTCAGTCCCTGGACGACCGGATTGAGGACACATTCGAGGAAATTGTCGCACACACCGGACCAAACCCCTCCCAGACCCGGGAGCAGACGTCCTGCCTGGTACCCAATCTGTGTACCCTTCTTGGTTTTATCGAGCAGCGCAGGCCGCGTGCGCTCAAACATGGCGGCGTTTCCAGGGCCCGGCTTCGAGACGTCAGAAAATATTACCGGGGCCACATAGATCCGGGCTATTCTGAATTCCTCCTCCTGTTTGCGGAAACGGCCGGATTCATCCTATGCGACGCCAGGACGTGGCACCTTTCCGGGGACGTTGCTGACCGACTCTCACGGGTGTTTGACATTCGGAAGGCCGTGCTTACCGTCTGGCGCGAGACCGACCGATGGAATGAGTGGACCGCGGAACGATCCGACGCGCGGGTTCACAACAGGATTGATACGCTGAGAGCGCTTCGCCGCGACCTGCTCGACTGCCTTGCCAGTTGTCCTGAAGACAGCTGGATATCGTACCCGAAATTTTACACACTGCTCACGCGCCGGTCCGAAACCTTCGCCCACCTCGATGGACGTCCCACGGCCGGGCGGGACCCGGTCGGCGGCGACGCCGACGAACTGCTCCGGCGTATCCTCGTATCGGCTCTCACGTGGATGGGTCTGGTCAGCCTGGGAAATCCTGATGCGTTCGGCGAGCCTCTTAAACCGGGCCACCGGGGTGTCTTCAAACTCACCGGCCCCGGCGCGGCGCTCCTACGTGGACGTGATCCCGTGAATACTCCCGGAGAAACAACGACCCGTCCCACCGGACAGTTTATCCTGCAACCAAATCTTGAAATCCTTTCTCCGCCGGACCTCTCCTTCGCCCTGTACATCCGACTTTTTTCCATAGCGGAACTCAAGGAAGTAGACGTACTGGGAAGATTCCGGATTTCGCCCCAATCCGTCCACATGGCGATGAGCAGGGGCTGGAACGGAGCCTCCCTCAGAGAGTTTCTTCGGACCCACAGCGCCACCGGATTGCCGGAGATGGTGGACGCCCTGATCCGGGAGTGCGAAAGCAAACACGGCGAAATCGAAATCGCGCCGGCTTCCGGCTATCTTGTCAGCGAACGGCCCGAACTGCTGGACGAACTTTTCGTACAGAAAAAAATCGCATCCCATCTTGGCGTACGACTCTCACCGACTACTGCCGCACTCAACCCGTCGACACGCGTCGAGGAACTTCTGGATGCCCTGAACAAGCGTGGTTATATGCCGAACATAACGTGCAAGGAGTCTAACGACGAACAACACCAGGTTGTGCTGAAGAGTTCGGAACTGTTACAACTGGTAGGATTTCTCGAAACCGCCGTACAGACCTTCGCTGCACGGTCGGTTCCGCTGCCGGAGGAACTGGAACGTCTGCTGAAACGTCTTCGCTGGAGTCTTCGAAGCATTCCACATAGCGACTGCCGTGGCGCAGTGGACGACTATAGCAAGACTTTTGAATCGCTGTTCAGTGGCGGGCGGTCTCGCGACGGTATCCAGGCGCTTATTCATTACCCTGGCACCAACCCCGCCACAGGTGAGGCCGACATACGGAGTCTCATCGGATATGCTATCGACCATTGTCTCTGCCTTGAAATCGAATACCACGCCGAACGCAACGCCACGGCATCATCTCGTTCGATTGAACCGATCTTCGAAGATCACGGCGTACTTTACGGCTTTTGCAGGCACCGCAAAGGCGAGCGGACGTTCCGGATTGAAAGGATTCGGAGCGCCAGATTGATTCCCTCAATTCCAGAATGATGCGACCGGGGCCGAACTCGCCCGGGTTTACCGTGAAATTCGAATGGGCCCGCGAACGCGGCCGGCGCATCCCTTGACATTTCACATCACAGACCCTATATTGCGCGATTCGTGAAGGTGTCCTATCTCAACGGCTCAACAGCCGCCGCAATTTCACTTGGATCCATAGGCCCGTGACCGGGCACCCGGGAAGACCCATATGCCGCTGAAATACTCCATCCGTGAAAATATGGCGCCAGGGAACTCCATCCTGGAAAAATTCCACAACCTTGCGGAAATCGGCATCGAAGGCATCGAAATCACAGCCAGCAGCTCGGTCGAACACGCAGACGAAATCCGCAAGGCATCTGAGGAAACAGGCGTCACCCCTAACATCTTTTCAATCCGCGGAACGATGGGCCTTCTCGATGCAAGGCTCGCGGAAAGAAGGCAGGCGGCGCAGGACCTTAAAGACGCGCTCACACTCTGCGGCGACCTGGGCGGCGTAGGTGTCATATTCCCGCCGCTGATTGCAATAAAACTCCAGAATGGCCATCGTATTCCCGATCTTTCTCCCTTTGCGACCACCGCACAGCTGGAATCGAGCCTGCTCACGGACATTCTCAAGCAAGATATCGCCCCACACGCCGAAACATGCGGATGCAGCGTCATTATCGAACCGCTCAACCGATACGAACAGTGGTGGCCGTGTACCCTCGCGGACGGGCTCCAAATCTGCAATGCCGTCAACAGACCCGGTGTCACTTTGATGGCTGACTTCTTTCACATGAGCATTGAAGAGTCCGATATGGCCCAAGCGATTCGCAGCTGCGGCGAACTGATCACCAATGTGCATCTGGCCGACAGCAACCGAATCCTTCCGGGCTACGGACATACCGACTTCAGGCCTGCCCTGCAGGCTCTGGAAGATATCGGTTATAGACATTACAGCGGCTTTGAATGCGCGATCCCACCCGGGAGCGACCCCAAAGCCGAGCTCAAGAAATCCATGGACTATCTCAACAGTTTACATTAGGATCCGGCCATCAATAATCACGCACATCGTGCGTGATCCTTCGGATTGCCGCCGCAACTGAAATGTCGAACGCAACTGCCGAACTCACCGCGATAAGACCAAAAATCCCCGGTAAAACCGGGGATTTGAATTTTACTCCGTAATTCGGGTTGCGGTTACGTTCGCCCCGAAATGTCCCGCGCCTCCCGGTCCCATTTTCAATCCGATCGGCCGCGTGGTGCGAATCAGAAATTCCCATACAGCAAGGTCAGCCGCAACGCAAAGGGCCTGCCGGGAGACAACATGAAATTGGGTGCATTTTCAGTGAGTCTGGATGTTAAGAGTATTCAGATTTCAAAGTCCTTTTATGAAAAGCTGGGATTTCGGGTCTTCGGAGGCGATGTATCGCAGAATTGGCTCATAATGAAGAACAGGGGGTGTACAATCGGTATGTTTCAAGGGATGTTTGAAAAAAATATCCTGACGTTCAATCCGGGTTGGGATGAGGACGCCGCGAAACTGGATGCGTTTACAGACGTCAGAGAGTTACAACGGCAACTCAAAGCAAGAGGCGTGGCTTTGCAATCTGAGGCAGACGAAGAGTCGACCGGCCCGGCCAGTTTCGTTCTTGTCGACCCCGACGGCAATCCCATTCTCGTGGATCAGCACGTATAGCTTCACCATACAGCCACGTTCAAATCAATTTCGGCGCCCTCAGTCCGGATCCGCTCAGAATTTGACGCTCCCGCTTCACCCATCGACCCTGACACCCCCAAACACACCGGAGGTCCCCAATGGACCAGCCATCGGAAAAGAGCCTCAAGCGCATGTGGGTCTACTTCGAGAAATATTGCGAGAAAACCGGCACCACCGGCCATCCCGACCGCGGCATCACCGAAGCCGTTGTCAACGGCCTGGCCGCGCACGTCGACGAACTCGGTCGTCCATTGTGCCCGTGCAACTTCTACCCCGACAAGAAAGCGGAACTCGAACGCAGCAGGGAATGGATCTGCGCCTGCGACGAGATGAAGATCTACAAATACTGCCATTGCCTGCTCTTCGTTACCCCCGAAGGGTTGCCCGTCACCGAATACCTGCCGGAAGGACATGAAGGCAGGGAATCCTACGGCCTCGTTAAAGATCCCACCCCCGAAAAGGGCCGGGAAGCCCGCCGCCGCGCCTCTGAAAAAGAATCCGTTACTTGAGGTTCGGATCCCTATGGGCCTCATCCGATTTCTGGCGTCGTTCGCCTGTCTCACAGTCGTCCTTTCAGAGGTTCCCGTAGGGGCTCAGAGTCTGGCGAAACTCAGGCGCAGAGCCAGGCAGATTGAAGGAGAGATCTCGCAGATCCGGGAGCTTGAGTTCAAGTGGTCCATCGACGTCGCGGTGCAGAGTCCATCCGAGTTTCAGGCGTACGCCGAACGCCAGATCGACCTGCAATATTCCGCTATGGACTGGGAATACTACGATCTCGTGATTCGAAAACTGGGGCTATACAGCGGAGAGTTCATCCTCGATCGCTCGCTGGTACTCACGTTTCTGCAATCCGGCACGCTCGCATATTACGATCCGGACGTGGACAGGTTTTACATCCTGAAACAAAACCTTCCTGAGAATGTGCTGGACGCCGTACTGGCCCACGAACTCTGCCATGGTCTTCAGGACCAGCATTTCGATCTGAACCGATACCTGCCTGCGCAAGTCGATTCTTTGAATTCCGACGAACAGCTGGCGCGCCAGGCGGTCGGGGAGGGCGAGGCCACATTTTGCCACATACATCGAGACCATCTGGTCCCTGAACAACCGCAATGGGCGGATGCCGGGACGCGGGCTGTTACAGAGCATGATCGGTAGCCAGATGCATTTTGACGTCGACTCACTCCGGGACGGGATGAAGCAAGTTGCTAGATTGCAGGGCAGTTCACCACGGGAACTGCAGACAATCGATAAACTTCCTGATTTCATGATATTGCAGCAGGCCATCGTCTACATCTTCGGCATGAATTTTGCCTACCAGATTCAGGGGTACGGATGGAACACCGTCAATCGGCTCTACGCGGAACCGCCGGTTTCGACCGAACAGATCCTGCATCCGGAAAAATGGGTCACCCGGGAAAGACCGGACCGGTTTACGTGGCCACCGTTTCAGGAAGCGGGTCTATTCGACGACTGGATGCTGCTGGACGAGGATACGATCGGAGAATTGACGTGGCGGATCATCTTTTCCGAGTTCGACATGGAAGTCCGCGGCAAATCGGCGGCGGATGGGTGGAATGGAGATCGCTACGCGGTGTTCCAGTCGCGGGACGGACGGGACCTGCTGCTTCTGGTGTACACGAGTTGGGACACGGCGGACGACGCGGACGATTTCGCGGATGCCTATCGTGAATTGCTCACGCTAACGTACCCTTCCGATACCGGGTCGATTGCCGTATCGCAAGACCGGCGGGATGTGCTGATATTGGAAAGTGACGATTTCGTCGATTCCGAAGCGATTCTCGCGTTTATGGGCAGGATGCGCACGTGGGAGCGGGAGGCGATCGTCAGACTCGATTTCGATGCCAGCGGTCACGTGGATTTCGGTGATTTCCTGCTGTTCGCGCGGAATTTTGGCAGAGAGAAGGGCGCGATCGGCTTCGATTCGACCTTCGATCTGAATGGGGACGGTCAGGTCAATTTCCCAGATTTCCTGGCCTTCGCCAGACATTTCGGAAAATCGGTATCCTGATGCGTTTTTGAGTACCCGTATCGACGGCGCGTGCTCGACGTATCAAAAATACGGGCACATCCCGGATCCGGGATGTGCCCGCGACAAATCGGCGACCTAACCGGCTCAGGAATCAGTCACGAATATATCCGAAAGCGAATCATCCGAGAGCCCTTCGAAAGAAGCGATCTCCGCTTCCACCTCCTGGATCAACAGCATCCGTAAACCGGAATCATCAACCGCCCTGCGTGCCATTTCCTTCGCTTTTGTCGTCACCTTGTCGCGCGCCCAGGCCGCCATCCCTTCAGGGCCGAGACAATCGGATTCAAAGGCTGCTATATCACGTGTGTTGGGAACCAGGGTCTCGAGGTCCAGTGCCAGCACCAGAACCAGATGTCGAAGAAAATTCCCGAATCCGTAGTCGTTCACGGCCTCGGCAAATGGTCGCAAGGCCCGCAGCGGCAGAAGCCGGATAAAGCTCAGCCGGGCGTGCAGTTCCCTGAACTTCAGGTAATCATGCAGCGGATCCAAAGGATTATCGTCATTATCCTCCCCTCCTGAAACCGTCCAGGTCTCGGGGATAACACGTGACCAGCGATCAATGTGCCAGCCATAATCCCGCAAGAAATGCGCCTCCGGCCTCCCCGGGATCGAACGGCAGACCCGGCCCATCTCGTCCATCCGGGCGTACGCTTCCTCCCAACCCCGCTTGCGTATCTTCTCGAAATCCGCCTCGGCAAGCAGTTCCACCGCCCGGTTCAAATCTTCCTTCGCGGCGACGATCAGACCCAGTTCCAGGCAGACCAGCGCCTGGCGCACACCCCGTTCAAGTACATCGCGTGATACTGCGATTCCTGTGCGATACCGCAGTCCAAACCTCGTACCCCCATCACGCAGATAGGCCAACAGGGCGTCCGGGGTGTGTTCTGACAGTCTTCCGTACTTGACCCCCAGGGCGATTGCCTGGCCCAGGAACCCCTCCGTCCCGACCCTGAGTTTTTCAAAGTCAACTCCTGCCAAGACATTCATCGGTTCGTTCTCCCTTTTCCTTGCTCTCCGTCTTCTGCCGACTCCTGTTTGCGCGGTTCCCGCACAATTTCCTCTTCGTCGTCGCTTTCCCCTCGTTCCCAGGCCACGCGAATGATATTGGAAAGCATGGCGGGAGACGCTTCGTAAAGCGCGTCGAGAACCAGGCCTGTTTCCGGATCGTCGATGAACGCGCTGGGACGGGTACCGCCCAGACCCTCCGTCGAGAAGAGCCGGAAACGATACACCTGAAAACCGCCGACCCCGACGACCTCGTTCAAATCCAGATGTGCCAGGCGATCCAGCAGCGCATCCTCCAGCAAGGCTTGATCCAAGGCCCGAAGCAACTCTGTCCGGTGGTTGAAGTCATCAAGTGTGGCGAGGGCCTGCAGCCACTCCCAGGATACGCGTGTGCGCAAACTGGAATTGTCCACTCGATCCAGGGTTTCGGCCATGGCACGCCGGAAAGCCGGCGGGGACATCGCCCGGATCAATTCCGTATTGAACTTCCATTCGTCCGGGTCCACTGAAATCAGACTTCCCAGAATCTCTGTGGGCAGCAGTTCCACCACCTGTCGGCTGTATCCGGGTCCACCGGAACCGTCTCCACCGGTCATCGAAAGCATCTCTTCGGGTTCTTCACTCATCGCCACCAACGCCGCCTGTTCCTCAACCGGCAGCGCCTGCACCAGCGCTCGAGCCCGGTCGACGTCGCCTATCGCCAATAGCTGCCTTAACTCCCCTTCGCGTGCGGCCAGGTCGATCAGGTTCCCGGACCAATTTCCTAACAGCACCAGATTTCCCTTCACCTCCACCGAACCCCCTTCGGGGAGTGTCGACATGCCGGACGAGTCACTTCCGGTTTCGTCCCGTTTATGGTCCGGGCCCTTCCGCAGTTCACTCTCTTTCTGACACTGTACACAGATCGACACGCGGGGCATTTCAGCCTTACGGTCCTTCGGAATCTCCACCCCGCAGACCTCGCATTGCTTCCGCCCGTGAATGACCGGTTTCCGAACCATAGAGATCCCTCAAGCATCCGCTGGAAAAGAAGGGTAGGGATACGGAACGTATCGTCTAAAGACAAAAATACGGAACGGATACAAAAAAGTCAATATAATATTGTGTTTTTAAAGGATTTAAATTTATTGACTTCGCGTCTGGGTGTTGTTATATTATTACCGGCAAGAATGGACAACGGGCCGAGACCGAGAGGCGTTTCGGCCTTTTTCCGTTCATACGTGACATTCGATAAGCCGCAAGACACGCCCGCCCACCCCACCCTCCGTCCCGATAACCCGGTGTTTTTCGGGGCTCTGCCACATTCAGATAACCCTTGACAAAGATGCGCCGAACGCTATAATATTCCGCCTTCGGGTTGCAAGTCTCACATCGAACGGGACGGGGTAGACCGAACCCCTGGCATTCCGGAGCGTTTCACATTTTGCACCCGCGGCAAGACGCCACACCCACTCTATGTCCCACATCCTGCTGCTTGCCAACGAAACACACGGCATACCACTCAAGTCAGACCTGGAATCCATCGGTCATACCGTTTCTCACCTGGCGTGGAACCAGAACCATGTCGACAGGCACGATGCCGTCAGCCTGCCGACCAATCCGGCGGACCTCGTCATGGTCGACGACGATATTTCCTCTGGCCAACTGCCTGAAACAGTTCAACAACTGCTGCGGCCTCCAATTTCCCGGAACACCCCGGTGTTGCTGATCACCGACGAAGCCTGCGTCTCGAACCTGGACTTCTCTACGGGAATAACCGACTTCATCACCCAGCCTTACTCCCTCGGGCAGCTGGATACTCGCCTGCGCCTGATCCTCGGACGCGCAGAACGACGGGACGTTATCCACTTGGACGAACTGGTCATCAACCTCGTGCGCTATGAAGTACGCTTAAGCGGCGCTCCGGTCGACCTCACGCTGAAAGAGTACGAACTGTTGAAATACCTGGTTGTCCACCGGGACCGCGTCTTTACCCGATCGGACCTGCTCGACCGCATCTGGGGGTACGATTATCACGGAGGAATGCGCACCGTGGACGTGCACGTCGCGAGACTTCGAGCGAAACTGGCCGGCTTTAACGGAGCGATTTCCACCGTTAGAGGAGTGGGCTACGGTTTTGACTGGCCTTCGACCCGAACCTGATACGACATCCGGGACATGCACCGTCCTGCGGCATCGGGGCGTGGCTCCTTCCCCGCGACGGGGCGTTATTCAGACCCGCCATGTTGAAAACCACGAAGACGGAGGGTGGAAATGGATGGTGTAAAACATCTGACAACGAAGGAACTCGAAGAGGGACTGGATGAAGTCCGGGAATCACCGGATGACGAGGGCATTCTGAGGATGATTGTGCGACGGCCGGCAATCGGCCGACGCGAAGTCCTCGCCGAAGGTGAATTACACCCGGAGGAGGGCCTTGTCGGCGACAACTGGAAGTCCCGCGGCAGTTCCCGAACGCCCAACGGATCGGCAAATCCCGAAATGCAGCTCAACGTCATGAACGCCCGGTGCGCCGCCCTTGTCGCGCAGGACAACAACCGCTGGCAACTCGCCGGAGACCAGTTGTACGTGGACCTGGACCTGAGCGAAGACAATCTGCCACCCGGCACCCGACTCTCGCTCGGCACCGCGGTGATCCAGTTGTCCGAGATACCCCATACCGGTTGCGCAAAATTCGTATCGCGTTTTGGCGCGGATGCGATGAAATTCGTCAACTCGCGCCTGGGAAAGCGGCTCCGACTGCGCGGTCTCAACGCGCAAGTGGTTCAAACGGGCACCGTTCGGGTGGGAGATATCGTAAGAAAGGTGTAAGGGCGAACAGAGATCATCAGGACAACAGGGCCGCAACCATCACTCTTGGCACCAGAGCGACGTGTGGGGTTCAGGCGATTTCCCAGTTTGGGATCGTGTGGGAAATACGATCCCCGAGTTCCTTTGCCAACCCAATCTGCCAGAATAGATAACCGAATCCGCAGGAGGCAGCAATGAGTTTCAGGTTCTGTGATTCCATGATCCACGACTACCGCGCACGGGGTTGCGTTATCTTCCGGCAGATCCTGCCCCCGTCGCTCATCCGCGACCTCCGACGCGCCACGGCAAAGGCCCATCACTATGCACGTCAAAAACGTGGCCCGCAGGCTCAGCGCCTCCAACCCATAGTCAACTACAACATCGATATCAAGCCCTTTCGGGACTACGCGGAACTTCCTCCTCTGGCAGATGCCATCGGCAAAGTGCTCACCCCCGAGCACAAAATTGCCAATGGCGAACTCAAACGATTGGGACTCTTGCTGGAGCCGGAGGAAAAACCCTGGTGCACCGCGTGGCACCGGGACTTGCGCGCAACATCTAACGTACCCGACCCGGAAGAGTTTCGCCGCGTGAACCATGACCCACTCTGGTTCAACCAAATCAACTGCCCGCTATATGAGGACAACTGTACGTGGTATGTACATGGCAGCTATCTGAGAGACGACCTGCCGGATGAAATTGACGCGGCCGGGGCTCCCCTGCCTCCGGAAGACGAATCGTACGAAGAAAGGGAACGCGCATGTCTGGAGTATACGCAGGCGATGCCGCGGTCTGAGCGGCTATATATGGACGCGGGCGATTTTGCGCTCTACCATCCCAATGGTTGGCACACCGGCAACTATCTGCCCGGACGCCGACGGATAACAATTCACAATTTCGCGCCAACTCCCGAACTGCTGGACTGGTACGATCGCTGGGAGCGCAATCGGGCGCAACCGGCAAAGAAATAGATTCAGATTGATCTCGCTCTTAGCACTCGATCTGATCGGCAAAAAGAGCATATAGGGAAATTTCATACAATCGATGATTGCACAGGGTTCACCCAAAAAGGAAGGAAACCGTCATGAAGAAAGGCTGGACGTGGACCACGACAGGTTACGGACTGGCTGAAAAGGCACATGGTGAAATCATGGAAACCTGTCGCTTCGCCGGTCTGGCAGGCATCGAAGGCGCACCGCCATTGTTTGAAGGAAAAACCGAAGCCGAACTACAGGCACTGGGCGGAAGTTATCGAGCGGCGGAACTTTGCATCGAGACGTTTCACCTGCCCTTTTCTCCCGACGACGACATCGCTTCTTTTTACGAAACCACACGTCTGCGGGCCGTGGACAAAATGCGCCTCTGGATGGAAAAAGCCTCGCTGATCGGGGCCACCGTTGGCATCCAGCATCCCACCACGAACCGTTCTGACGCCGACGTGGAGGGCCTCGAAAGCTATTTTCGACAGATCGGCAAGAGCCTGGACGTACTCTTGCGGGAAGCAGAAGCCCTCAACTTCACGATCGCTCTGGAAAATATGTTGCCGTCCGGCGGCGGACGGTTCACCTCCAGACCCGAGCATTTCGAACGGATCATCCGGGACTTCGCCCACCCCAAACTGGGCTTCTGCCTGGATACCGGCCACGCACTGGTGGCCGGCCGAGGGGATGCCCACCGATTCTTTGAAGTCATGGGCCCCCGCATGGTCGCATTTCATCTGGCGGACAACGCGGGCGACCGCGATTCCCACCTCGCGCCCGGTCACGGACGGGTCGACTGGCGCAGATTTTTCCGGCATGCCGGTCGCATCGGCTACAAGCGTTCAATGTGCATCGAGACCTCGCCCTTTGACTTCGGCCCCGACTATACCGATAACGCCTGGAAACAGATGGTGGCCGATACGGACGCACTCGCTGAAACCGCGCTGGAAGAATAGACATCCCCTACAGGACAATATTCGTACCGAGTCTCCAAACCTTACACGGCGTTGGACCCACGGACCGATAAGGAACCGTTGCTATGCAATGGCACGAGAAGTATGGCCCATGGGCCCTGGTCACAGGCGCTTCATCCGGACTGGGAACCGAATTCGTGAAGCAGCTGGCGGCAAGGGGCCTGAACGTGGTGCTCGTAGCCCGCCGGGCAGAACGCATGGAGGCGCTCGCCGACGGTGTCCAACGGGCTTATGACATTCAGACCCGCGTCATTCCCGGCGACCTCACGGTCCACGATACCTGTTGCCTGGTCAAAGATCAAACCAGCGACCTGGAAGTCGGCCTATTGGTCAACAACGCCGGATTCGGCCTTTCCGGCGCATACGCCGATCTGGACCCGGATCGAGTGGTCAACATGACCGTGTTGAACTGCGTCGTGCCGGTAATGCTTACCAACTACTATCTGCCCCCAATGATAAAAAGAGGTCGAGGCGGCCTCATCTTTCTTGCATCCACCGCTGCGTACCAGGCGACCCCGTACCTCGGCGTCTATGGCGCCACCAAAGCCTTCAATCTGTTGATGGGCGAATCCCTCTGGAAGGAGTACAGGGCAAAGGGCATAGACTGTCTGGCGCTATCTCCTGGATTCACAAAAACCGAATTCACCCGCGTGGCCCACATCAGGGACGCCAGCGGCTTCAGAGAGGCCACTCCGGATGCCGTCGTGTCGCTGGCCCTGAGAAAACTCGGTAGAAAACCCTCCGTGATCCATGGCGCTGCCAACAAAGTGCTCAATTTCACAGGACGACTCATCCCTCGCCGAACAGCAATCGCTGTCACCTCCGCCATGCTCAAAGGAAGAACCCTGACATGACGCTACAGATCGTTTGCCGGGCCTGCGGCATCGTCCATTCCGAGGATACCCGCCGCTGGAAATGTGGGTGTGGCGCGCCCCTGGATGTCGGCTTCGAGAGCGCCATCGACCCGGTTAAAATCATGAGTCGGCCTCCGGGAATGTGGAGGTACCGAGAGGCCCTGCCGATAGCGTCGGAATCAAATGTCGTCTCTTTCCACGAAGGATCCACGCCCCTAATTCGTACGCATTTCTATGGCAAACCCCTTACCGTCAAGCAGGAAAACCTCTTTCCCACGGGTTCCTTCAAAGACCGTGGCGCCTCGGTACTGATCAGCCGCGCGCTGGAACTCGGGGTTGGAAAAGTCGTGGAGGACTCGTCAGGCAACGCCGGCGCCGCCGTCGCCGCATATGCGGCAAAAGCGGGCATCGAATGCGAAATATTCGTGCCCGAGTCCACTTCTCCCGGAAAACTCGCGCAGATACGACTCTACGGCGCGAAACTGAACCGCGTTCCAGGCTCCAGGGAAGCCACGGCGCGTGCGGCAATGGAAGCGGCCGAACGCCACTTCTACGCAAGCCACGTCTGGAACCCGTTTTTCTTTCAGGGCACCAAAACCTACGCATTCGAAATCTGGGAGCAACTCGATTTCAACGCACCGGATACGTTAATCGTCCCCACGGGGCACGGCACCCTGCTCATCGGCGCCTTTCTCGGATTCCAGGACCTTCTGAAGAACGGGCTGATCGCCAGGGTGCCCAGATTTATCGCCGTGCAGGCCGCAGGTTGCGCACCCCTCTTCCGAATGTGGCGGGATCAGCTGTCGGAGATTCCCCCTGCCTCCTCGGTGGATACCGTTGCCGAGGGAATTGCCATCGCGGAACCCACACGCGCTTCCCAGATCCTGGACATTATTCACGAGACTGGTGGCCAGGTCATCGCCGTGACCGATGCTGAAATCGAGAAAGCCCTGCTGGATATCTGCAAACAGGGCTTATACGCCGAACCCACTTCTGCAACCGCCATAGCGGCCTTCAAGAAAATCCCTGTGACCGGAGACGAGTGCATCGTGGCGCCTCTGACGGGACACGGACTCAAATCCACCGAAAAAATGCTCAAACTGGCCGACCGGTAAACCCTCCGCCCGGACCGAACGATCGAGCTTGCCGGACGTTTCCGGACCGGATGTGTTCCGTACGTCGTCCGTCCCACCGCGATATTCGAAACCCGGACTTCAACCGTGTTTTATCGGGCTGCTCGAATACCCAACCAGCCGTTTTCCTCCAAGACCTCCACCACCTGCAATCCGGCCCCACGTACCGGCTTCAGAAATTCCGCCTGCTCCTGAACCAGCACCCCTCCGAGAATCAAGTTCCCCCGCGGCGCCATGTGAGAAACCAGCGCTGGCAGCATCGGGTTCAGTGTCCGGCTTTCGATATTGGCGACGACGACGTCGAATACACCGGATACGTCTTCCAGCGTTCCCGTGCGAAACACCACGTTGCCGGGGATCTCATTCAGGCACATATTCGCGAGGGCATTCTCTATGGCCAGCGCGTCGATATCGATGCCTGTCACCCGCGACGCACCGAGTCTGGCCGCGGCTAGGCTCAGGATTCCGGAGCCGGTGCCAACGTCGAGGACCGCGTCGCCCGGTTTCACGACGGCGTGCAACATCTTCAGGGCCAACTGGGTCGTTTCGTGTTGACCGGTTCCGAAAGCCGTCTTCGGCTCGATAACCAGACTGAATCCGCCTTCCGGATCGTCGACACGTTCCCAGGGCGGACAAACCACAAGGGTCGGAATCGGAGAAACGGGCTTGAAACGGGCCTTCCACGTTGCCGCCCAATCCTCCGGCGGGACATCCTTCACTTCGACACTTACGGTCGTCAGGTCTCCAATCAGCGCGTTCAGTCCATCCACAAGGCCGGACAATACCCTACCGCTGTCTTTTCCATCGGGAAAGTATGCCGTCAACCTTGTCTTTCCACATGCCGAGCCACCTTGCTCCTCCAACCCACAGCTTCCCAGGCCAAACAACAGCTCGGACACCATATCGGAAGCATGTTGCTGCAGGTCCACGCATACTTTAAACCATCCATCTTGAACGTTGTATACCATACCCGAATGCCGCCCGAACGGTGGTCCCGTACTTTCTACTATACCTCCAAATTCAACACATGGCGGTCCACGTCGGCCGAGAAGGGCAACACCACGACCAGTCGTGCCTCCTCGATAGTCGAGTCACCCGCCTTCCGATAGGGGTTATGAGGCAGCGCCGGCCAGACGACCTTGCTTCCAGGTGACAAAAACAGTCGCCATCCGGCATGTTCAATCCACGCCTCCCCGGACCACTCCTGTGGCGCCTCACCCAGATTTGCGGTTTCTCCAGACGCAAAACCCACCGGCCGGTCCAGTTGCGGCATCAATGTCACATGTCCGTCCACGTGCATACCGGAATTTCGTGTCGATTCGTACGCGAGCGTCAGTTCGGTATCGGACTCAACGTGGACCGCCAGCCCGCAGGTCTCCTCACCGTAGCGCATCGTCAGACGGCCGCCATTTTCGCCGGAGACGTACGAAAGCTCGTCCGGTACGTGGATCAATCCATCGGGCACATCGAAATCCGGATCTTCGTCTCCGGGCGTGTGCGACAGAAGACGCTTGTCTCCCACCGTGAAGCAACTCCACAGAGGCTGCAGCTTTGTGTTTCCGCCGCCCACAACCAGCCCAACACGGTCGTGAAACACGCTTACGAAATTCTGCCGATCCTGTCCCCATCGATTCTGGGGGAAGTCCACCACAAAGGCAGACAAACAGAAAAACCAAGGGCCGTTCCTCACTGCAGTCGCCTCGTCGCCCATGCGGAAGACGTGCCGTTTCTGCCCCGCAGCGGTTTCCTCTGCCTCTCCGTGACCGCCGTATAGCAGCAAACTCGCCGCATAGTCCGGGTCAAACCGTTTGCCTTCAGCCAGTAACAGCCGGTGCTGCTGCGCCAGATACCCTCTTCCGGCAGCCGTATGGCTGAACCCCGGATTGCCCAGATGTACGCCGCCGTGATAGGGGTTGCGGCCATCCACGGTCTCCACGGTACTCCCATCCGGATAGGTCAGACTCGCATGGTAAGCAGCCGCACGTTCAAGAGCAGGCAACACCTTCGCGTCGCCCGACATCCCGTAGTAGATCCCCAGCGAATCCGAATAGACGAAGTTGTAAGCCACAACCGGTCCATTGTGCTCCGGCCACCAGCCCTGTGTCGACTGCGCGTCAGCCACTTTCGCCATGAACGCTCGCGACTGGTTTCGCCAGTCCTCCCGGCCGAACACCGTACCGGCACAGAACAAGCCCATCGAATGGTGTGCGGGTATATTGTGAACATGTGCCAGACACGTCCTCGAAATTCCATCGAACCCCATCCGTAGCGCCTCGTCCCACCGGGCCCGCGCGTCGGCGTCCATCGATTCCCGCACTATCTGGTACGCACGAATCCAGCGACTGTAGGTCCAGGGCATAAAAATCTGGCCCCACTCCGAATAGTCCTTTTTCAGGAACGTCCACTTTCCTTCCTCATCCTGCGCGTGAATCAGCGCGTCCCCACCCCGAACGATCGCCTGCAATACCGTGTCGTTCCGGTGATATTCGCTCTCCTTCAGGTGCCAGGCCGCTGCCAGAGAAAAAATGACGTTCTGGTCGCCGCAGACCCACGGTTCCGTACCGAACTGTCCGTTTTCCTTCTGAGATGCCAGAATTCCCGGTACAGCCGCGTCCAGCGACTCCAGAAACTCCGGTTCCGGATTCCATACCTCGGCCATCGCATGTCTCCTTCTGATTAAGACATCGAGCCGCAAGCCGCGCCACCGCCCGATGCCACGTCTACCTGATGCTCGCTGCCGTAGCCCGCCAGAATCGCAGCCAGTCCACCGGCGCATAGTCGTCCGTCAGCACCGGAACACCCCGAACCACCGGCTTACGCTCTCCATATGGGGCCGTCGCGATCAGCAATTTCAGCGCGTCGCCAATTTCCACCTTCAACTCACCTATGGCACGTGCGATCTCGCTTCCCGTACGCCGGGTTCCATCGGGCGTGGCGACGGCCACGACATTGCTCCGCTCTGGAACCTGAAACAGGTACACCTGTGGAAATACCTCGGCTAACGTTCGAATTATCGAGAGATACAATACACCCGGACCGAGAGGCGCCACGTTCACGGTCACAACGCCGCCCGGTGTCAGAATTCCCTTTACCTCCCTGAAGAATTCCGCCGTTGCAAGATGGTGCGGCATAGAGTCCGCATGAAACGCGTCCAGAACGACCCAGTCGTACCGTTCCGTCGCTCGTTTCACAAACATCCGGCCGTCGTCCACGTGAATTCTGCAACCGGCGTCCGCTTCGACCCCGAAAAACCGTGTGGCAACGCGCACCACTTCCGGGTCGAGTTCCACCACATCCACAATGACAGCCGGACGAAAAGTCCGTACGAATCTGGCAACCGATCCCCCCGCCAGACCGATAATCAGCATACGCTCCGGTCTGGTGAAGGCCATCCCCAGCGCAAGATATGCTGTGTAGGGTACGCGCAGCGCCGTGGAATTTCCGCGCGAGATGACGCTCTGCTTTGCGCCGTAGCCGAACCTGAGGTACCGGGCTTCGTCGTCTTCCGAAACGACTATATGATTGTACAGTGAGTCATGAACATAAACCACGCGTTCTCGCTCCGGTATCCCGGGCCGGACGGCACATGCAGAATGCAGAAATAACAGAATCGCAAAAAATCGTATGTTGGAGGGAAACTGATTGAAACTGAGACTGTTCAGAGTCAGATTGGACGTTGTCTTCGAATAAACGCATCCTCGCCCGCCTCGATCCGGCACAGGTTTCCACGTCGCGCAATCGCTTTTCATCCTTTTCCTAGCCTCGTCCCGGCCGTGCGGTCTAGGCGCGTGTTCCCGCATGTTCCGGCGCGGCCCTATCCGTTCCCCACAGAGCCACCGCCGCCAACACCAGAAGCACCACTCCGATCAGGTGCAGTATATTCCGCACCCCCATTACGGGAATCAGGTAGAACGCAGTGCCCAGGGTCCCCACAATGCTGCCCGCCGCAGACAATGCGGACACCGTCCCCGCAACGCCGCCGACCCTGTCCACGCGATCCGCCAGCATCCGGACAACAAACGGCGTAATCGCCCCCAGCGCAACTCCCGGTATCGCGAAAAGCACGACCGAAGCCAGCAACGGGCCGCCACGGGGACCCAGATTCATCACAAAAACGGCCCGATTCACCGCCGCCGCCACCCAGGGCAAAACCAACGCCACCAGCCCTGCCAGACCCAGCAACCCAGCCAGTGGCGGCCCCGTCGGCATCCGGTCAGCCAGCCTACCTCCGGAATACGCACCGATACTCAACGCGGCCAGCACAACCGCGATCAGGCTGCCCCAGACAAAAACCGAACTGCCGAAATACGGCGCAAGCACCCGGCTTCCCGCAATTTCCAACCCCATGAGCGCCGCGCCGGAAAAAAACGTAATTAACTTCAACATGCCCACACCCGTTGTTTAACCACAAAAGACCAGCGGATGTCCGCTCGCCGGGGGGACGCGAAACTCGTCCCGGGCGCGGGAGCGCACTCAATTTACGTACATATCATGGGGCTGCAACAAGAAATCGCAGCCCTCTGATCTCGGGATATCCCGTACTATTTCTCGATGACGGCGACCACCGTGTTCAGAACGGCAGGTCGTCGTCCGCACTGTACGGCGGCGGGCCCGACCCGCCCGAATCCGTGCCGCCCCCAGCTTCGCCGGACCCCGGTTGGACGTCTTGCGTTCCGTCGGTCGGTCCACCCGGACCGCGGGAAAATCCCCCGCCCGCATCGATATCCTCCCGGGAGTCCAGCATCTGCATATCCCTGGCAACGACCTCGGTGGTATATCGCTTCTGTCCATCCTTCCCTTCCCAGCTGCTGGTTTGCAAGCGCCCCTCGACGTAGACCTTGCTGCCCTTTCGCAGATACTGATTGCAGATTTCAGCCAGCCGGCCCCAAACGACAATCCGGTGCCATTCGGTCCGCTCCTGGCGTTCGCCGGAACTGTCCGTCCAATTCTCGTTAGTCGCCATATTGAAGTTCGTGACAGCGGTTCCGGTAGGTGTATATCGCAACTCCGGATCCGCACCGATATTGCCAATCAGAATCACTTTGTTCACACCTCTACGTGCCATGATTTATCTCCTTTAAATAAAATAAAAACAATCCGATATGGACTATGGCACTAACCTTTCCGTAAGTGCGTTCAATCGAATATACTCCTGTTTCCGAGGCTTGTCAATAGGGCAAAACCCAGCGCGCGCGCCTCCGAAGTATCGAAGCACGCACGTATGGCCGACGATTTCCTTGGTACTCTCAATCCATCGATCTAAAAAAATCACGGAACTTTACCGTCTCGGATACGTTATCGCATTCGTTGCAGTGTTCCCAGTCGATCCATACGTATTCGACGCCCAGCCATCCTCGATATCCGGTCGCCCTCATCGCTTCAACAACACGCCTGTAGTCAATGACGTTGCGATCGAAAGACGTCTGTATCCGGCCCCGCCGCGCGCCGCGCGCGTGGAAGTGACTGGCGTATTTCATGAGGGGCTCCACATCCGAATCCGGCAGCCCGATTTTCGTGAAGTGCGTATAATCCAGCGTCAGCGTCAGGCCGGGAACGGCCTGTACCAGTCGTTCCGTCGATTTCGGCCGGGCGGCCAGTGATCCGACGTGTGCCTCAACGCCAAATACAATGCCGTGCGCCTTCGCTTGCGCCACACGCCAGTTCAATTCATCGACGGCCCGGCTGAACGAGTCGGCGCGTGACTCGCCCTGATTATACACACCCGGCAATGTCGTTACGTGCAGGCACCCGCATTCGGCGGCGTACTCCAGCGCCTTAAGGTACCAGTCCCGCGCTTTCAGACGCCGCGCGCGCTGCGGGTGGTTGACTGCATAGGGCACGAAATCCATGGCCATTTGTAAAAAAACATCGGCCGGCTCCAGTCCCAGGTCATCCAATTTCCTTCGGAGCCGGCGCGCGGAGCGCGGCACGTCTTGAAACTCACGCGAAGGCCACAGATGAGAGCGCTCCTCGAAGAGTCCGATGTCCACGCCCTCGAAACCCAGCATGGAGACCAGCTGAAGCGCCCCGTCGTGCGGAAGCAGAGGAAAGGTAAAATCCGAGCATGCCAGTCTCGCGTTCACGGCTCCTCCGTGAATCGTGTTGGACCCGGCGTCTCCCACTCCGCCGCGGCGATATATCCGCCGTCGATCACCAGGGACGTGCCGGTAATCCCCGCGGACGCCTCGGAGCAGAAGTAAAGCGCTGCCCGTGCAACATCGGCGGGTCTGATAACGGCTCCTGTCGGGACGCGTTGCAGGCGCTGTGCCAGCGTGGCCTCCGGATCCGGTGTCGTATTCAGATGGTACCGTAACATGGGTGTATCCGTAATACCCGGACAGATACAGTTGCAGCGCAGCCCGTCAACGGCATAATCCAGCGCAATCGACCGGCTCAATCCCAGCACCGCGTGCTTGGACGTTGTATAGGCGGGCGTTTCCGCCTGACCGATAAAGCTGCCGACCGATCCTATATTCACCATATAACTGCGCGTGTGCTGCCTGAAGTAGGGGATACCGTACTTTAGGGAAAAGAAAATTGACTTGAGATTGATCCCCATCAACCGATCCCAATCCTTCTCGGAATACTCGTGCAGGCACGCAATGTGCACGATGCCGGCACAATTGACAATGGTCTGCAATTCTCCGAAACGCGCCGTGGTCGCTTCGATCGAGTCCCGTACCTGTTCTCCCTCCGCCACGTCGCACGCCAGAAAAATCGCCTCTCCACCCTGTTCCGCAATGCGATCCGCCACTTGGCGGCCGCGTTCCACCTGAACGTCGACAACGGCGACCCGGGCGCCTTCAGCGGCGAAGAGTTCGGCCGCGGCCTTTCCCATTCCGGAAGCGCCGCCGCTCACCCAGGCGACCTGTCCCGCCAGTCGTCCCATGCCTTATTCCGCTTTTCTGACACGAATCACAATGTCGTGCCGGAATGGCGGCAAAGTCACCTGGCGCAATTCGCCGCCGCCGAGTGGGATACGGGGAGAATAAACGCCGTCCGCCGGCGAAAAACAGGACACCTCGAACGCTCCCGTCGGCAGGTCAAAACAAAGCTTTCCCTCGATCGGTTCGCCGCATCCGGCTTCTTCCCGTTCGCGGCCGTCGGCGAGATAGATGCAATAGTCCTCGCCTGCAACCGCGAACACCGATTCCACGGTATGATCCGGCCGCTCCTGAATCCAATCCGGCATGACGGGACGCGCCCTGGCAAGATCGATCGAATGGATAAAGCGGGACAGATGGCCCATCCACCTCCGAATCCCGTTTCGGGAGTGGGGTGTTCCCGCCTCAAGGTACGGCAGGATGGAAAAGTCTATCATATCGTAATGCGCCCCTGAAAAAAGCGCGGTCCAGGCCCGCTTGCGATGCACCGTCCATCCTTCAATTTCCTTGTATTGCGTCGCGATGTTATCCTCATCGTGATTGAGTGGCTTCGGCCGTCCATAGGTCGCGAGGGTAAAATCACGCAGCGGCCGCAACTTGAGCTGCTTGGACATGAAGTCGCCGAGATCGTAACTCCGACCATCGCACAGGGTATTCGGCAACGGGTGAATATTCACGACGTCGAAGTCCATCGCCTCGAACGATCCGTCGGAGGGCTGATCGAACGGCCTGATCGTCATCGCCTCCTGGCCGGCAATCAGGTGCCGATTCGGCATCTCACTTTCCAGTTCGCGGATCTGTGCGATGAATTGTGCCTGCCATCCATTCACCTCCTCCGATCCGGGCAAACCGTCCGAGCCGGGAAAATGACACGGTTCGTTGCAGATCTCGTAGATCACGTTCCCGTACCGGTTGGTCTCTTCTACAATGCGCCGCACGTGCGCGCGCTGCCAGCCCAACAGGTCCTTCCTCCGGCAGGTCATATACTCCTGCCAGGGTACTGGCGGGTCCGGTGGATCCATTGTAATATTGTTGGCGGGATTCAGCGGATTGAGCGCCCAGACCTCATCCTTGTACGTGTTGCTGAAGAGTACCACCTCCACGACAATCCCGTACGTCTCCGCAAGAGACAGAAATGCGTGTAAACGCTCGAAAAACTCATTATCCCATCGGGTCAGATCGTACCTCGGCTGTCCGTCCAGCGCATTGCCGGGGCCGGTTCGTTCAAACGGCGCAATATAGTCCGGTGATTCGGGCTTGCACGTTGAATACGGATTTACGGGCGTCTGCAACTCTCTGAACAGCGTAAACAACCGTGTGAGGGTCTGCCCCCTTTCGTCGGCGTCCGCCAGATACCGTTCGAACCGAAACGGCCTGTTTGTCACCGCCCCGTAGTGTTCGGTCGCACATAGCAAAACCAGGGCGCGCCCGCGATAGTCAAAGACCTTTCTGTTTTCCGGATGAATTCTGATAGTGTCAGACACAGCCCCCCCCTTCTTCGCGTGTGTGAGTTACGAATGACCCGTCTTCAAGCGGTGTCATTCCCGAACGTGCGGGGTTCTCGTTCCCGTCGCAGCCGTGACCACTTCTCCTGAAAGCCACCGCGGTGGAATACTTCCGGATTCACCACACCCCGGGGGCGCATACCGAGTGACAGATCCACCATACTCTGGCAGACCGCACGTCCGATGTCACGAAACAATTCATCCGTCCAGGCGACCGAATGTGGCGCAAGCATGACGTTTTCGAATTTACCAAAACGTTGAGGTTCCACAATTGGTTCCACCGCAAAACAGTCCAGCGCCGCACCGGATATCGCACCGGCTTCCAGGGACCTGAACAGCGCATCCTCATCCACAATGCCACCCCTCGCCGTATTGACGAGATAGGCATCCTGCTTCATCAGGGACAGTTCCCGCACGCCGATCAGGCCTTCCGTCTCCGCGGTCAACGGACAGTGGATGGATACAAAATCGGAAGCCGCCATCAACTCCTCGAGCGACACAAGTGACACCCCCAGCTTCCGAGCCTCGCGGGGATCGATGTAAGGGTCGAATGCCAGGGGTGGATTCATTCCGAACGTACCCAGCAACCGTACCGTCTCCCGTGCGATTCCGCCCAGCCCCACAGCCCCGAACGTACGGTCTCTCAACTCACGTCCCATATATCGGGTTCGATCATCCCACTCGCCAGTCCGCACCAGCCGATCCTTGGCTCGCATGTGGTGGGTCAGGGCAATCATCCAACCCACGGTTGCCTCAGCCACCGACCGGTCGACCGCGCCTGCCATGATGAGCACGACCACGTCAGCCTCCGTACAGGCCCCCACGTCGACCGAGTCGTACCCCACACCGAACCGGCCGATGGCCAACAGATCTTCCGATGCCGACACAGTCTCGGCGGTCACCGCCGGCGTGAGTACAACCACGCCCTGTACGTCCTTTACCTGATCGGCACCGATCTCCGGGCGATGTGCATCGAATACCGACGTTCGAATATGGACCTGGTCGTCAAATACCGACAGGCCCATGTCCTTGAATTTGCGCGTTCCGTCGGACTCGTAAAAATCGGCGGTAAGCGCCACACGGAAAACTGCGCCGTCGGGGCACATGCTCTAGGCTTCCTCCTCAGATCCGCCCGAATTCCCAGATCACACACGCCACGGCAAATGCGATATATACGAGCGATGCAATTCCCATCATCACGGTGCACACCCATCCAGGCCGGGCGGCCGCGGGCAGGTGACGATGGTTGATGTAGAGAGTCAGAGGCGTATAAAGCGCCATTGCAAATCCGCCAATATAGGCGGCGTTGAACAGGAATCCCAATTCACTCACCCCGCGGGCTTCCATCACATACGTAATTGCGCAACCGGCCACGATCCATGTTACCGCCACGACCAGATACCACCAGCTTAAGTCCCGCTTCCGTGCCCCTTTGAAATTGGTGTAAACCATGTCGGCGATCGATCGCGATACCCCGTCGACCAGAGCAAGCTGCGTACTGAACAGTGTGGCCAGTCCCACAATCAGAAAGACATATCTACCCGACTCTCCCCAAACCGTTGCCAGAACCTCGGCTTCGTCCCAGATCAGCGTACCTCCGGCGGGTACGATCCCATTCGGATGCAGAACCGCAAGCGCAGCAAAAATAAAAAGCAAAATGGTTACGGAATTCAAAGCCCAGAAAAACAGCATCTGATCTTTTTTTACATAGTCGAACCAGCCCCTGAAATGACCGACATTCTCTTCCGTCTCCTCAAAACGAAATCCGGTGTAGGGCATCGCCTCGGTCTGCCCTCGAAGCGGATTCCGCATTTTGGGCAGATGCGCGCCCATCCCGATATGTTTATCGCGCAAGTAAAACGTATAGAAGAGATTAGCCGTACCACCGGCTCCTGCAAATACAAGGGCGATGAACATCGCCTTCACACTCATTCCCGGATCGATGTAACCGACATTGGCGACCCCTCTCCCCAGCGATGCCCAGGTCTCCGCCGATCCAACCGCGTACGCGACCACAATCAGGCCGATTGTCACCACCACCACGAGCAGTTCAATGCTTCGCTCGACGGATTGGTAAATCAACTTCGGCCCGAATAGAATCAGGGCCACACCCGCGAAGGTGATTACCGTCCAGAACGTGTCCGAGCCCCATCCATACGGCCCCACCAGCAGCGCCTTCAAAGCCAGTCCGGAAGCGCGGCCCCACCCCGGCGCGATCCAGCTGAATATCGTCAGCAGGATAAACACGGGAGCGAATCCACGCCATACGCGGCTGTATCCCGTATATACCGTTTCGCCCGTGGCAACAGTCCACCGCCCCACTTCAAAGTTGATCCAGAGCTGGAGAAAAATGCCGACGCATGCGGCCCATACCATACTGGCACCGTATTCCGCTACGATGCGTGGCCAGATAACGATCTCACCCGCACCGATTGAAAGCCCCACCAGAATTGCGCCAGGTCCGGCCAGTTTCCAGAAAGACGGCTTCCGCTCCGGCATCTTTCTGACTTCAAAGTCTTTCAGTGGCTCAAATAGACCCGCCATATTGAGTCTCCTCTCGGCTTCGGCATCGTCTGCCGCATCTCCGGCCCGGTCGAAGAGGGCAAACGTCACATCCGCCACGACCGCGACAGAGACCGCCCCATTTTAATTCGGATTCCAAGGCAACGTCGGCATACTTCACCCTTTTCCACGTTCCGGAACATGCACCTAAGATACCCTCCGCGAGCGCAAAACACAACCGTCCGGGGCGGGCGGGCGCGTTGCGACCTGACGCGGCGCAGGTCGTCCGAGTCCGCGGAAATGAACAAAAAAAAAGGCTCGGGAAATTGTCCGGCCTTTCTCATTTCCGGTTCCATTGCGATTCGAACGACGTTCATTCATCGGGAGTCCAACACGCCTGATGGGAATTCACGACGCTTTGCTATCGAAAGGCGCCAAGACCCCGCGGCGCGGAGTCAGGAAACTGCACACCGCTGTTTATGTACACTTCGGCGACGCAAAGCACCCCGGCCAGGCGTTTTCGGTGCTGTTTCTACACACGCTACCGCACCCGCTTCCAGGTATCCACGAATACATCGGGAAACGATCCGACCATCTGATCACCCCTGAACTCCTCGCTGTACCCTCGCTCGTGCGTGATGCGAATCAGACCGTCTTCCAGCGTAATCTTACCCTTTTCGACCTTGGCCTTGTGATATATCGTGATCGGCGCTTCGGATGACGAGCGATAACCCTGTCGGATGAGCAGATACCGGGAACGCGTGATCGCAGAGGTGGAGATCTCGTACTTGCTTGCGGCAAACTCAAATGTCCTGGGTTTTTCGTCGCCCGCGTCGACCAGCAGGTTCAGGGTCACGTGGGCTTTCCGCGAATCGATCGGCTGCCACGAGAACACGCCCGAGACGTCGGGTTGTCGAAGCACCGTCCCATCCGGCAGCAATCGGGACTCCAATTCCCAGGTGCCTGCAAGCTGCTCCTGCATCTGCGCAAGACGGTCGCTACAGCCCTGAGTAAACGCCGAGCTCACCATCAAGAAAACGAACATCAATCGGCCATTCATCCCTGTCTCCATAAGGTCCATCGAGGCGTCAGGACGGACGTCGCTGAACGCCCCGCCCGCGTTACACGCGGAACAGTATATTCCGGGGATTGGGCTATGTCAAGAAAAAAAGCCTCGATCGTGTGGTGCTGTCGAGGCTCCTTGGGAAAATTTGATTCTATTGGGTCAATTGACAGCGTCCTTAAGCGCCTTGCCAGCTCTGAAACGAACGGTCTTTCCCGCGGTAATCTGAATAGTCTCACCCGTCTGAGGATTTCGACCGGTCCGTGCGGCCCTGGTTCCAACTGAAAACGTACCGAAACCTGAAATCGCGACACGTTCGCCGTTTTTAAGCGAATCGGCGATTTCATTCAGAACGACACGCAGTGCGGATTCCGCATTCCTTTTTGACAGACCGGCCTGATTGGCAACCGCATCGACTATATCGGTCCTGTTCGACATGGCAATTCACCCCCTTTCCGGAATTTTCCCTGAATATAGGACTGATTGTGGGAATTTGTCAAGTACGCCGATACCCTGCGACAGAAAAGACAGGGCGTTTTTCGATATAATCGTTCAATTTTCACGAAAAGAGGGTTTGGAGCCGGATCCTTGCCCGGGTTTCCTACGGCGATACCGGAAACAGCCCGCCGTTGGCACACGTAGCGCACCAGAACAAAGGCGGAGACCATTTTCGGTCTCCGCCCCATGGGATCCCAACCAGAGTCGGCGCGGCCGTGCGGCCAGGATCGAGCAGATGCGGCCCTGGCAATCGGCCGGCCCGGCCCTATGCCGACTCCAACAGCGGCTCGAGTTGCAGACGTCGGCGCGGATGGCGAAGTCGTCGGAGGGCCTTTTCCTTAATCTGCCGAACCCGTTCCCTGGTGAGGCTGAACCGGGTGCCGATTTCCTCCAGGGTCATCGCTTCGTCGTCGCCCAACCCGAAATAAAGCCTCAACACTTCCGCTTCCCTCGCGTCGAGCGTATCCAGGACCATCCTGACCTGATCCTTCACCGACTCGTCGACCACATCCAGGTCCGGCGCTTTTTGAGAGCTATCGGCCAGGATATGAAGCAGGCTGTGGTCGTCGTCGTCCTTGAACGACGCATCAAGCGACCATACGTCGCGCGCCCTGAGAAGTGTATCCTGCACCATGTCCACCGAAACGCCGAGCTTTTCCGCAATTGTCTCAGGATCCGGATCGGCCTCTTCCGACTGGCGAATCTCTCGCGACACCTTCGCAATATTGTGCAAAAGATCGATCCGGTTTATGGGCAACCGCACAACGCGCGAATCCTGCGCCAGACTTTGATGAATAGCCTGACGGATCCACCAGACCGCATAGGAAATAAACTTGAATCCCCGCGTCCCGTCAAATCGTTCGGCGGCCGTCATCAGACCCATGTTTCCCGCACTGATAAGATCGGCCAAAGGCACGCCATGGTTCTGGTATTCCCGGGCGACACTAACGACAAAACGGAGATTCGAAGCAACCAGCTTGTCCCTGGCCCGCTGGTCTCCCTTCCGGATCCGGTGCGCGAGTGCAATCTCTGTCTCGGCAGTAAGCGGCTCCGATGAAGAGATATCCCTCAGATAGAGATCCAGAGATTCGCTATCCTGTATCAATATTCCGGCCACGTGTCCGACCTCCACAAAATAAATATGCGTTACGCACGTCTACGTCGCCGGGGCGTGCGCTCTGCACGTCTCCGGCAAAGCCCCATGCCGGCTCATCTGCCGCAACAGAAGGCAGTTCATTTCCTCGGCCGTACGGGACTTGAGAAAAGCTGAAAAAAAGTCTTCATGGAAAAGCCTGCACAAGTAGCCCAGAAGGGGCAGATATCTGATATCACCCTCTCCGGGCACCGACACAAGGCAGATCAGCCGAACCGGCTCGGGATGTGTCTCCGAGTGAAAATCCACACCGTACGGTGAAATGCCCAACGCCATACCCAGGTGCGCGGCAGACCGACATCGGGCATGGGGAAACGCGACACCGTTGCCAACAACAGTACTCTCCAGGTCTTCCCGGTCCAGAACGGATTGCAAAAACCGCAAACTGTCGGTCACGTAACCCGCGCCGTGCAACCGGTTCACCAGCGCCTTGATTGCACCCATCCGATCCCGGGGCTCCAGGCTTTCAACCATCGTACCAGGCTGGAAATCGACCACACCGTGAAAGTCCGTTTTCCATTTACTGCCATTATAGTACTCTGAGAACGCCATACCTATATCGCCAGTGTTCCGAGATCGGTTCGATCCGGACATGCGTCTGGTTTCTCGTGCGTCGAAGTAACTGTATCGAAATTCGGCATTTTTACAAATGCAATAATTGCAGAGCGTTTGGCTCGAACCACCGCCGTCAACTCGGCATCGTCCCCTTGAAATTCGCCGTAAAATAGCGGCTTTTGACGAATTTCAGCGGTTTTAGCGAATCCCGTGGTATTGTCAACCAAATTATAAGCAACTTTAATGCCAATTTTCTCAGATCGCGTATAGATAATTATTATATAAGCACTTACGCCCGACGATCCCAATCGCCGGGCGCATAATCTCCACTCTCCTGTTCCTGCTGACGCAAATTTTGCACCCAAAAATCCCGCGCGGAGCGCAAAAATTGCAGGTGGCGCCACTGAGGTGTGAATGCGCCGCGTGCGCTTAGAGGCTGTATTTCTTGATCTTGTAATGCAGCGCCCGCACGCTGATACCCAGCACGCGTGCGGCTTCCTTCCGGTTGGACGTTACGTGCGTCAGCGTGTTTTCGATTAACAGGCGTTCCACGTCCTCAATGGAGGAATTCAATGGAATCACAAGATCCCGCGGAACCGGGGCGGACGCACGGATGCCCGAGGGGAGGGGTTCGGTACGGACCTCTGTCTCCGAACACGTCACCACGATTCGTTCCACCGTGTTTTTTAACTCTCGGACGTTTCCTGGCCACGCGTAATCCAGTATCATCCGCATCGCATCGGGGGTGAACTGCTTCCTGGACTTTTGATGCAGCGTGCAGAGTTCATCCAGAAAGGTTTCCACGAGCAGGGGAATATCCTCCTTGCGTTCCTTCAATAGCGGAAGTCGAATGGGAACGACGTTGATCCTGTAATACAGATCTTCCCGGAATCGTCCCTCCCTGATTTCCAACTCCAGGTTTCTATTGGTGGCAAAAATGATCCGCACGTCGGCTTTTCTCGGCAAGTTGCTGCCAACTGGCGTGTACACCTTCTCCTCCAGAACGCGCAGGAGGTCCACCTGATTCGCCAGTGGAATCTCACCCACTTCATCCAGGAACAATGTACCGGCCTCCGCAGCGGCAAACCGGCCTGGCTTGTCGGCGTGTGCGCCCGTAAACGCACCCTTGATATGCCCGAACAGCTCGCGTTCGAACAACGTTTCCGGAATGGCTCCGCAATTCACCGCGACGAGGGGACCGTCGTGGCGGCTGCTTCGCTGATGGATCGCCCGGGCAACAAGCTCCTTGCCTGTGCCGGTATCGCCCGTCACCAGAACCGGCACATCGGTCATTGCGGCCTGCGCCAGCGTGTCGCAGACCTGCTGCATGGCGGGACTCCGGTGAACGATCTGTCCAAAGGCCTCGGTCGAACCCAGCCAGGCCCGAAGCTCCTTGTTCTCAGCAACCAGAGCCTGATGTTCCAACAGGCGTTGTAAGGACAGATGCAGCCGTTTGAGATCCACCGGTTTCGCCAGATAATCATACGCACCCATGCGCATTGCATCAACTGCCGTGGAGACGTCACCAAAGGCTGTAATAATGATAACGCCGGTGTCGGGACTGGTTTTTTTCAGCCGCCTCAGCAGGGAAATACCGTCGATTCCCGGCATCTTCAAATCCAGAATGGCCGCGTGGTAGACCCGGGCGTTCAGATGTTCGGCCGCCTTGACGCCGTCATAGGCGACATCGACCGAATATCCGACGTTCTGCAACGACTCCTTTAACCCTTCACATATGTGGTACTCGTCGTCGGCCACAAAGATCCGGATATCTTTTGTTTTCATTTCGCTCCGTCCACGCTCGCATCATATCAGGTCGCAGGGGCCGTAACCATCCTGGCGCCGATGGCATGACGCGCGGGATGTATGTGCGTTGAATGAATTCGCGGGAGGTCAAGATGACCAGTACAGGGGTTTCAGCGAAACGGCATCGGTCCGTCGGCCGGACCGCTAATGCGAAGTCTCGGCGGCCGGCATATGAATCCTGAACACGGTTCCCTTGCCCGTTTCGCTCTCCACCTCGATGTGCCCCCGGTGCTGATAGATGATATGTTGTGCGATGGATAGACCGAGGCCCGTTCCTTCATCACGAGTTGTATAATAGAACTCGAATACTCGATCGATTTCCTCATCTGGAATCCCGAAGCCGGTATCCGAAATCGACAGAATGACCTGGTTGCCGTCGGAATCCGTCCATGTTCGTGCGCAGAGATCTCCACCGGATTCCATGGCCTGGAACGCGTTAACCGTCATGTTCAAGACGGCCTGGCCTAACTGGCTTTCATCTCCATCCACCGCTGGAAGACCGTCAACGAGATCCAGCATCAGTCGAATGCCCCGCTCGCGGGCTTCCGGGGAGACCAGGTCGAAGACATGCCGAACGACGTCGTTCAAGCTTATACGCTGTAGATCCAGCCTCGGCGTTCTGGAGAACCTCAGGAAATTATGAACGATCCGGTCGAGCCGCTTGATTTCCATCTGTGCGACATTGAGCCTGTGATAAACACGGCCCCGCAATCCCCGTTCGACGTCCCTCAGATCGTCTTCCAGAAGTTGTAACTGGATATCGACCGCGCCCAAGGGGTTCCGGACCTCGTGTGCGACGGATGCAGCCAGGCGTCCGAGCGCGCTCATTTTGGCCGCCTGGTACATCTCCCTCTCCATCCGCTTCAGGGCCGAGACGTCCTGTACAACCAGAACCACGCCCTGTCTTGCATCAGCTTGCAGATACGACGTGGTGGCGCCCAATCGACGCATCCCACCCTCTTCCTGCTGAATCATCAGGTCTTTGGGTTCCGAATACAGTTTACCTCCAAACCCGGCCTCCAGTATTTTCAGCAGTGCCGGATGTCCGGCAAAGAGCTTGTCGGCATCCCGTCCGATCACCTCGGGTCCCGCCAGTCCCAGCAGGCGAATCGATGCCCCGTTGGCCAACACGGCCGACCGGTGGCGGTCGAACGCAATAACGCCCTCGTTTAAACCCTCCAGCAGAGCGGCGCTGTATTCCGCGGCAGATTTCGGCATGATGGCTCTCCCGGTCACATGCGGTCCCGTCTAACCTATGCAACCCATCCGTAAAAGGCAAGCCCGATTCTCCAGCCGAAATCCGCAATTCGCCTGGTTGCCGATCCGGCACTACTTGGGGGATACCCTCACCCAAGCCCGGCACCTTGAACGCAGAACATACTCTGCGAAAATGACTTAAAGCAATCACTGGTTTCGTTATGCAGGAGAGTCGACGATGGGTCATCCGTGCCTGATCCGGACTCTGATCTATGCTGATTGCAGGGAAGTGCACGCCCGGTACAGCACCGACACATGGGCAGCCGCTATGACCGGGAGGTCGCAGGCGAGGAGCCCGGTGGAACTGGTTTTTTGTTCCTTTAAAGTGCCGGAATTTGGGATCGATCCGACGTTACGATCGAATGACATTTTCTCTATCTTCCGGAAAAATAAAGAAAAAACTTGACAACACACACCTCTTGAATTATTTTTTCAGTGTAATTTTTTCGCTTCCTTCCCGCTATTTTACCGCACACATACAGACGGCCCCTCGCTCTAAGGCATCTTTTAGATACACAAACTTCCTCGATTTACTCCCTTTTTGCCCGACAACGACAATTCCATCCGATCTGCTTTTCCGCCGTTCCCTCCGGCTCCCTGAGTTTCGGCCGGAATTCATGAGAGATTGACTACCTGTATCGATCACTCCGTAACTTCAACGAATTGGATCTGCCAATGGCAACCGAAACGACCAGAGAAATTCCAAAGTCTCTACCTCGGGCAAGTGGCGTAGATATACTGGAACTCCAGAAATTGACCGTTGCGGAACTTGCAAGGTTGGCCCAGGGCCTTGAGATCCAGGGTTATGGAAGCCTGAGAAAACAGGAGTTGATTTTCTCGATCATTCAGGCGCAGACCGCGAAGAATGGATTCATATTGGCCAAAGGCGTACTGGAAATCCTGGAAGACGGATTCGGTTTCCTCCGATCGCCCAATTACAATTATCTCCCCGGTCCGGACGACATCTACGTCTCGCATTCGCAGATCAAACGCTTCAATCTTCGCAGGGGCGACACCATTTCCGGACAGATTCGCCCACCCAAGAACGACGAGAAGTATTTCGCGCTCATTCGGGTTGAAGCTGTGAACTTCGAAGATCCGGAACTGGCCAAACAGAAAACCCTTTTCGACAACCTCACCCCGCTGCATCCCCGGCAACGCATGAAACTGGAATACGATGCGAACGACTTTTCAACACGAATCATGAACCTGCTCACCCCCATCGGCAAGGGTCAGCGCGGAATGATAGTCGCCCCTCCCTTTACCGGCAAGACCATGTTGCTTCAGAAAATAGCCAACGCAATCACCGCGAACCACCCCGAAGTCAATCTCATTGTTCTCCTGATAGACGAACGTCCCGAGGAAGTCACCGACATGCTGAGGTCCGTCAATGGTGAAGTCATCAGTTCCACATTCGATGAACCTCCGACGCGGCATGTACAGGTGGCGGATATGGTCATCGAAAAAGCCAAGCGCCTGGTGGAACATCAACAGGATGTCGTTATCCTGCTGGACAGTATTACGCGCCTTGCGCGGGCATATAACAACGTCATCCCCCACAGCGGACGCATCCTGACCGGTGGTCTCGATTCCAGCGCCATGCAGTGGCCCAAACGTTTCTTCGGTGCCGCGCGAAACATTGAAGAAGGCGGCAGTCTGACCATCCTTTCCACGGCCCTTGTCGAAACCGGAAGCCGCATGGACGAGGTCATTTTTGAAGAATTCAAGGGTACCGGCAACATGGAACTGAAACTGGACCGGCGGCTGAGCAACCGACGTATCTATCCCGCGATCGACGTAACCCTTTCCGGAACTCGAAAAGAGGAACTGCTGCTCGATGAGAAAGAACTCAACCGGGTCTGGATCCTGCGCCGGCTGCTCAACCAGATGCCTGCTCTGGACGCCATGGAGTTCCTCAAAGGGAAGATGGCCGGCACCAGAAACAACGAGGCCTTCCTGGATTCAATGAACAGACAGTTGTAAGGGGCCCGGTATTGTTTTCATGATCCCCCAATCCGGGGTTGCACGGACGGGGGCGGTTTTCTACTCCGGTAGCCGTGTTTGACCTTTATGTTCTTGCGCAAGAATTCCGTTTTGTATATATTTCACATCTGCGTTTTTCATCGACTCTTCCGGATCTGAGGACTTGTACCACGTGAAACAGAATATTCATCCCGATTACGTGGAAACCACCATCACCTGCGCCTGCGGAAAGACCCTGACCACGCACGCGACGGTGCCCGGCCTGCGGGTAGACATCTGCTCCAACTGTCATCCATTTTACACGGGCAAGCAGCGTCTGGTGGACACCGCAGGAATGGTTGAACGTTACCGGCGGCGGTACAATATAAAGGTCGAGGAAGCCGCCGAAGATTAACCATTCAGATTGTCACAGATAAGGTGAAACGGCATCGTCCGCCTACCGGTGGACGTGCGTACCGCTTCGCCTTTTTTTTGTTGCCTGCCGCAACTATCTGCCGGGAGACGACGCCGGGGCGCAATACGTATCCGCCGCACCGGCAGTTCCCATTTGCAATCTTGCAACCTGACGGGCGCCGTTCCCGTTTCATGTAATGCCTTTGAAGCACCGTGTCATGGGCAACCGTCTCAAACGTAAACCTGATGAGGATGTCGAATGTTCGGTCAACTGGATGGTGTGGAAAAGCGTTTCAACGAGATCCGCGCCGAGATGGCCCGGCCCGGCGTTGCGGCCAACCCCGAGAGGTTCAGAAAACTCACGAAGGTGTATCACGGGCTGGAAGAAATCGTCAACACGTACCGCGAATATCAGCAAATTGCGAAGGGCCTCAAGGAAGCCGGAGAAATAATCGGGGATTCCAACGACGCGGAACTGGTTGATATTGCCCGCGAGGAGCAGGCGGAACTCCAGCAGGAGGAATCCAGACTCGCCGGGAAACTCCAATTTCTGCTGATCCCCAGGGATCCCAACGACAGCAAAAATACAATTGTGGAGATTCGCGCCGGCGCCGGAGGCGAAGAGGCGGCGCTGTTTGCCGCCGATCTTTATAGAATGTATACTCGTTACTCCGAATCCAGAGGGTGGCGGGCCGAACTGCTCAGCGCCAACCCGACCGGCATCGGTGGGTTCAAGGAAGTCATCTTCTCGGTGGGCGGAAGCGACGTCTACGGCAACCTCAAGTACGAAAGCGGCGTGCACCGCGTTCAGCGCATTCCGGAGACCGAATCCAGCGGACGCATCCACACGTCCACTTCCACTGTTGCGGTCCTGCCCGAAGCGGAAGAAGTGGACATCGAAATCAATCCCGAAGAAATTCGGGTCGACGTCTACCGTTCCTCGGGGCCCGGCGGCCAGAGCGTAAATACTACCGATTCGGCCGTTAGGATTACCCATCTGCCCACCGGCCTTATCGTGCAATGTCAGGACGAAAAGTCCCAGCACAAGAACAAGGCCAAAGCGATGAAGGTCCTCCGTGCGCGGCTGCTGGATCGCGCCATCCAGGATCAACGGGAAACAACTTCCCGACACAGGAGGGCGCAGGTGGGCACAGGGGACCGCAGTGCGAAGATCCGCACTTATAATTTCCCCCAGGGACGGGTTACCGATCACCGGATCAAACTCACCCTCCACAGGCTCGCGGAGACGCTCGAAGGTGATCTGGACGACCTCATCAACGCCCTGCGCCTCGCCGACCATGCCGAAAAAATCAAAGACAGCGAACAGAACACCGCCATTTCTGCCTGACGCCAACCTGGTCCAGGGGCTTCCACGGGCAATCCATGGCCGAACTCTCCACCCCTCCCTTGACATCCGATGTACTCGCCAATACGGAGCGCAGTCTCGCGGAGGCCGGTGTACCGGATCCACGCGCCGACGCTGAGTGGCTTCTGGCGTCGGTTCTGAACACCAGTCGCTCCGGCATCTACGTAAACCCGCAACGCCCGCTCACACCTGTGCAATATGACCGACTTCGGGCCCTGGTTCATGAGCGGCGCAGTCGTGTGCCGCTTCAGCATCTGCTCGGGGAAACCGAATTTTTCTCACTGCCGTTCTACGTCGGCCCCGATGCACTAATCCCCCGGCCTGAAACGGAAATCCTGGTTGAAACGCTCATCGACCGCCTGGATATTCATACCGGGCCCACGGTTCTGGACGTTGGCACCGGAGCCGGCCCCATCGCCGTCGCGCTTGCGCACGCGCTGCCCAGGAGCCGCCTGATCGCGTCCGACATTTCCAAAAAAGCTCTGCGCCTGGCAGCCCGAAATGCCCGTCGTAACGCCGTTCGCCAGCGAATCGCCTTTGTTTGCGCCGACCTCCTTGTCGCATTTCGATCCCGGGCCGTATTCCACGCGATCGTCTCAAACCCCCCCTACATCGCCTCCGCCGACCTGCCGGGCCTTCAACCGGAAGTCCGAAACTTCGACCCCCTGCTCGCACTCGATGGCGGATCGGACGGGCTCGCATTCCATCGCTCAATCATCGCCCGGGCTCCGGCGCACCTCTGCCCGGGCGGCTGGCTGGCCCTGGAAGTGGCCGACGGCGCCGCCCCGGAGGTGGTGAATCTGCTGCAAAAGTCGTCCGGGCTCATCCCAGAACGGACCATTCCCGATCTCACGGGTACCGAACGCATTCTGCTGGCCAGGAAGAGCGCATAGTGAACTCGCATCCCTCGAACACATCTCCTTGACCAGCAAATACCCCAGCGCTATATTAACACACGAAACCGCTTAAGACCGAATATTCGGGCCGTACGTTGGCGGTGACCCGCGCCTTTTCAGCTGCTTTTGGCCTCCAGGAGTTTCCATGAACGTCCCCGACGTCGACCGTCTCATTCCTGAAACTCTGGAACATCCCTATCTCTTCTTCTCCAGGTCCGACCTTGAACGCGTGCGCGCACTCTGCCTCGACGGCACCCATGCGGAAATTTATCGGCAGACACGCGAACGACTCAACGCTGGCCTCGATCATCCGTTCCCGATGCCGCCACCCAGAGAGAAAAGCTACCGGAACGGCGTCTGGGAAACATACAGCCGCCTTTCAGGCCAAGCCCGGTCCCTCCTTGAAGACTATGTATTGGCCTATGCGGTCGACCGGGACCAGGCCTACTTCGAAAAAGCCTGGGAGGGCCTCGCTTCAATGATGAGCTGGCCCTCGTGGGTCCACCCGGTCCACGAATTCATGCTTCTGGATCTGGACGGCAGCCATACCTGTACCTGTTTTGCCGCTGCCTACGACCTGCTCTACGACAACCTTTCCGAAAACCAGCGCCGTGAACTCGAATTCATGATCTTCGCGCGCGGTCTGGGCCATTGCATCGGCGGCATGCAACATCACTTCTGGGCGTCGCGGTACGACAGCAACTGGTGTTCCGTCTGCGTCTCAAACATGGGTCTCTGCGCCCTGGCTATGCTCGATGCAAGGCACATCCATCTTCGGACGGGCATTCGGCCTCGTGAAGCCATGCTCGGCGTCATTCGGGAATGCGTCGAACGCGTCACGAAATTCTACGATGCCATCCAAAACGACGGTTCGTGGAAGGAGGGTCCGGGGTACTGGAACTACGGCATCAGTACTTCCTTCCCCTTTTCCGATGCACTACGACGGCTCACCAGTGGACAGATCAACCTTTACGATCATCCCAAACTCAAAAATACGGTTGACTTTCCGATCAACTGCTTTCTCCCGCCCGACCGCGTGGTCAACTTCGCCGACTGCGGCAAACACTTTCCCGGAGGTATGGCCTTCCGCAAATTCGCGCAGGAATACGGCCACGGAGCCGCGGCCTACTTCGATCGGCTCACCACGGACAGCCGGCCCTCCATCAAATTGGCGGAGCTTTTCTGGGATGCGTCCGATACCGTTCCCGAACTTCCCTCCCCGCCCCATCCGTCGACCTACTTTCCCGACGCCGGCTGGTGCATCATGCGCGGATCATGGCAAGATCCCGATGCCCCCGTCATGGCGCTGAAGATCGGCGCGACGGTCGAACCCCACGGCCACGCGGATGTTGGAAACTATATTGTCCACGCCGGCCGCCGGACCGCCGTCCGCGAATTAGGTATCGGCCGGTACGGGGATCCCGGCGAATGGATCTTCAAATCGACCCACGGTCACAATCTGCCACTCTTCGACGGACAGGGCCAACCCGGCGACCGCCGCCTCGTCGGTACCGTGGAAGAGGTCGAATTCACCGCCACGTACGACTACCTCCGGGCTTCCATCTCATCGGCCTACGGCATTCACAAACTCACGGTCTTTGTCCGGCATTTCCTCTACGTGCGTCCGGCATTGTTTCTCGTCATCGACGAGATTGAAGTCGCGGACGCGACCGGAATGGAATCCCGCATTCATTTTGCAGGCGCGGCGAAGGCGACCGGGGCCTCGGCCGCTATCATGGTCGGAAATACAGTTGTGAACGCCCGCCTTTTGACCCCACCAGACGCCACGTTCGTCAAGGACAGACACAAGGACCTCAAGCCCGGACACGCCGACGCCGAGAGTCTGGAAGTCGAATACCTCAAAGTCGATGCCGTCCTGCCGCCCGGGCGCGCCAGGTTCGCCGTCGCCTTCGGCATCGACTGCGACACCGCGGACGTCGCCTTGCGAGCCGAAAACGGCCACATCACCATCTCCCGGAACACACAAACACTCAGTGTCCACACGGCCTTTGTATAAATCCAAGCCTGCCGCCGGCAAGCCGGCAGCGGTCTCACACCCGCCCAGTCCATGCGAATTACCACCTGGAACGTGAACGGCCTGCGCGCCGCACTCAGAAAAGGCTTTGCCCAACACGTCGAACGGATCGCGCCGGACGTACTCCTCCTCCAGGAAGTCCGCGCACTCCCGGAGCAGCTTCCCAACGAGTGGATCAATCCGCTCGGCTGGCATGTCCACTGGCATCCCGCCGAACGTAAAGGTTATTCCGGGGTTGCGGTCTGGTCCCGCCACCGGTTTGAGATCCTCGGTACCGGAATCCACGAGACCGATCCGGAAGGACGGATCCTGCAGGTGCGTGTAAAGGGCGTCCGATTGGTAAACGTCTACCTTCCCTCCGGCTCATCCAGCGAAGATCGCCAGAAGATCAAGGAAGATCTCTGGATGGCCCGGTTTCTACCCTGGTCGAAGCAACACACACAACGTAGTGAGCCCGTGATTCTGGGCGGCGACTTCAACATTGCTCACACGGCAAAAGACATTTTCTATGCCAAAGGGAACGAAAAGAACTCAGGATTCCTGCCACACGAAAGGCAGTGGATGACCGACCTGCTGGCTGCCGGCTGGAACGACTTTGTGCGGCAGCATTTTGGAGATGTACAGGGTCCCTATTCTTGGTGGTCCAATCGCGGGAGGGCCCGCGAACTCGACCGGGGCTGGCGAATCGACTACCTGCTCGGGAACGCCGCGGTCGCCGCACGCCTCCGTTCCGCCACCGTAGACCGCCAGGCCGGCCTGACCGTTTCCGACCATGCTCCGGTCAGCATCGATCTGGAATGCAACCCACGTTCGACCTGAACGGGTTTTCAGTTTCTACGGGCCCGCAGGTCTAGTCGAAAAGGAGAACCGCCCATGACCATCCGACCAAACCGTGTCAAACGAAAACTCGCCGACGGCGGAGTCGCCTGTATCGCCGGCGGCCTCACCCATCCCGACGACATCGACGCCTTTGGCCATACAGGCTTCGACGGCGTGTGGCTGGAAGGAGAACACGGACCCGTCAACGCGGCCGACCTCGGCAACCTCACGAGGGCTTGCGACATCTGGAGTATGACCTCGATCGTCAGGGTCAACCGCAACGACCAGGCCCTCATATACCGTACGCTGGACCGGGGCGCGCAGGGCATCGTCGTTCCCCACGTCAACTCGGAAGCAGAGGCACGCAACGTCGTCGATGGCGGCAAATTCGCGCCAGGCGGAAAACGCGGCCTCTTCACCAGCCGCCAGGGCTATGGCGTACCCGACTACCTGCATACCGCAAACAACGAGACGCTTTTCGTCGTACTCATCGAGGATATCGCCGCCGTGCGGAACCTGGACGCCATCCTCGGGGTGGATCAAATTGACGTGTTCTTTGTCGCGCCGTCGGATCTGGCTGCCTCAATGGGTCACATCGGGAACAACGACCACCCCGATGTGCAACGCACCGTCGACGAGACCCTGATCCGCATCCGGGACGCGGGACGCACGCCCGGCACACTGACCGGCAACAATAACGTGGAGAAATACACGGACCTGGGCGCGCGCTTTCTGTTGAGCAATATCGGCGCGTGGATCGCTGCGGGGGCCGCCGATTTCCTGGCGCGGGCAGGGAAATAACAAACGTCAGGAAGCGGTCACTGCACCCGTAAGACGCCAAATACGAAACGGGAGCGCTATGAAAACCAGCACCAATCCAGACCGACGCCCCACAACCTTGTTTAAATCACAGGATCTCGAAGTCGCTCGTGGAAACATCGAACGTCACGCCTGGGCCCGACGTTTTCTGGAAGATCTCCTGTCGTCAGTCGATCAGGTGCGGCACACGTCCGTCCAGGGCCTCGAGAGCTGGATTCCCCTGGAAACCCCGGGCAGCGCGCTCTTTACCATGTGTCCTGCCTGCGAGGCGGCCCCTGTTCACGGACACTATAAATGGGTACCGGAGAATCCCGACCAACTGATCTGTACCACCTGCCAGACCGTCTATCCCAATGCCGACTACCCGGAAGACGTGGTATTCAAGACCGATTTCGGCGGAGGGCAGGAAATCACGTACTTTACGGGCAAACACTGGGACCTCATCGGATTCCCCTTTGTCTCCTCGTGGACCGCCAATATCCGGGCCCGCAAATGCGAGTATATGGCGCGTATCGCCCATCAGTGCGCCGTGGCCTATGTCCTGACGCAAGAGATTGGCCACGCCGAAAAGGCCAGGGACATCCTCCTGCGGTTCGCCGAGGTCTATCCCGGTTACATGGTTCACTCCGGGTACGGCGAATTTTCGGACTCGCCCGCAAGGGTCGCTGCGAGAGATATCCTGGATCTGCCGAAACCGGAACTGGTGGTGCCGCCAAACCGACCCGACCGCAAACTACACGTGGGCTACTGGATGGCCGGACGCGCTACGGGGGTGGGCATGGAAGGAACCTTCGTTTCCGATGTCACCGTCGCCTACGATCTCACATGCGGCGCGGAAGCCGACAGCCGGCCGGTGTATACCCCCGAAGTCTGCAACAAGATTGAACGCGACCTCCTTCTTGAAAGCACTATCCTTCTCCTCGCGGATCCGAACTTCAACAACAAGAGCGCCACCAACCGCTCTGCCGCGGGCCTCGTCGGCCTTTGTCTTGCCGATCCGGATCTGGTCCGTTTCGGCCTGGACGGGTTCAATCATTTCGTCTACAACTGGTTTCTGGAAGATGGAATGAGTTCCGAATCGCCCGGCTACGGATTCATGACACTCAACGGCATTCGTCACTTTGCCGACGCCGCGCATGGGTACGCCGGTTCTGCGGAGTCCGGTTCACCGGAACGCCTCCCGCAGGAACTGGACATTTACGGCGACAGCCGGTACAGGGCGGTACTGGAGGGGTACGTCAAGAGCCCGATGCCCGACCTGGGTTATGGCGTAATCGCCGACGACGTAACCGCATGCAGGATGTCCGTTGCCGTTGCAGATATACTCGTCGCCCGCTACGGCGACGCGAACCACATCGCCATGCTTGCCGAACTGTGCGAATACGATCTGGAAAACCACGGGGGGGAGTACGCGCTGTTTCACCGTGCACCGGATTTGAGAGCCGACCCGTCGGCTCGGCTGTTCCTTACCGACCAGTTCTTTCCGGCCCTGCGGATCGGCCTGCTGCGCACGGGCGAACACGGGCGTGCGAGTACGGCGCTCCTGAGCGCCTCGGATTGGGGCGGGCATCACCACGAAGACAGCCTGAACCTGGTCTACTGGAAGGACGGACAGGAAGCCCTGACCGACCTCGGTTACCTCTGGGACCGGCCCGACAAACACCATACCGTTCGAACCATTGCGCACAACACCGTAATCATCGACGAGCAAGACCAGAAACGCGACGGCCGCGGCGGCAGCCTCCACCTGTTCGACAGCACCGGTCGGGTAAAGGTCGCCGCGGTTTCGTCCCGGGCATACGATGTCGACACGTATCATCGCCTGTGCGCCGTTATCGACCACGGCGGCGGAGGCAGCTATTTGATCGACTGTTTTCGGGTGACCGGCGGCCGCGTTCACGACTATCTGTTCCACGGTCCGGTCGCCGAAGGCGTCCCGCGGAATCTGGACCTTCGACCGACCGACGCCGAATGGCGGGATTTAACGAACCTGGCGGCTGCTCAGGCCCACACGCCCTGGTCCGTCCACTTCGACCTGGACCGGCAACGGTTCACCGCCTATGCGCTGCCATGCGGCGAGGAACAGGTGCTCATCGGATCGGGATGGGGGGAAAGGGGCACCGGCTCTCGTGACAACATCCAGACCGGTGAGACCGTCCCGTATGTAATCCGCCGCCGCACCGGGCTGCCCGCCCATAGCGTCTTTCTAAGCCTCTACGACGTCAGTCCCCGTTCCCGTCAGTTCGTAACGGCAGTGGAGAGCGTGGTCTCCGGCACCGGGGACGGCGTGTGTATCCGCGTCACACGCGAATCGGGCACGGACCTCGTGACGGTCTGTCCTGAAGGTCAAACCGCCGCTTTTGAAACTCCTGAAGGGTCCCTTGATACGAACGGCCGCGTTTCCGTATTCTCCCTGGCATCGGACGGGGACCTGACGTTTGCCTATCTTCTTGGCGGTACACGAGCAAGCCTGAACGCCCACGCGCTCGAACTGGAGGATCCGGTTCTGCGCGGAACGATTGTGGACGTGATCACCGATAACCTCCGCAGCCTTTACCGGATCGAACGGCCGCTTTCCGATGAGAATCTGATCGGCAAAACCTTGCTGGTCAGGGGCGGACCCTATGACACGGGATACCCCATTCTCCACATTGAATCCGACAACCACTCGGCGAGCATCTACACCAAACGCGACGGTCTCGGATATGATGCCATTCCCGCCGAAACGTGGAAAATCGTGAACCGCACGTGTACCGAATGCTTAGCTAATGATTGACAAATACGCTCGTTTTTGTTAGTTTTCGAGGTCTTATCCCAATAAGGAAACTCTAGTATCCACAGGTTTGACCCGCGGCTTGCACACGGCCATCCCAATACCCTATGCTAGATCAGATTCTTCAGCCCATACAACACCAGATCGAGCGATTCGAAAGGCGTTTCACGGAGACGCTGGCCTCCGATGTCAATCTGGTTCAGGCCATGGGCAGCCATATTCTTACGACGAAGGGCAAAATCATTCGTCCGGCCCTCTCTCTACTTACTGCACAGGCCATCGGGCAATGTTCCAACAGGGTCGTGGATGCGGCTGCGGGAATTGAAATCATCCACACAGCGACACTTATTCACGATGACGTTATCGATCTTGCCGACAAACGCAGGGGTGCTGAGGTCCTCAACCTCAAATGGGGCAACAAGGCGGCAGTCCTGATGGGAGATTTCCTGCTCGCCAGGGCGTTGCAACTTCTGGTCGGCCTCGATTCCATGGAAGTGATGCGAGCCGCCACACGCGCCGTCAGCCGGATGATTGAGGGCGAAATTCTGGAGGTCGAGAGCGGAAACGATGCCGAGGCTGCGCGCTATTTCAACATGATCGACAAGAAAACCGCATCGCTGATGTCCTTGGCCTGCGAGGTTGGCGCCATATTGGGGGGCGGCACACCCGAGCAGGTCTCGCGGATGACCACGTTCGGAAAGGAAGTGGGAATCGCCTTCCAGATTACCGACGATTTGCTGGACTTTATTGGCGACGAAGAATCTCTGGGCAAGCCGGTGGGCAGCGACGTGCGCGAGAGAAAACTGACGTTGCCGTTGATTCGGGCTCTGGCCAATTGCCCCAACGGCGACGCCGAACAGATACAGGCAAAAGTGCGGAAAGGCATTGAATCCGATGCCGACCTCCAGGAAGTCTTCCACTTCGTAAGGCGTTACGAGGGCATCGAAGCCGCCCGGCAGGAGGCACGGGAGTACGCCTCGTCCGGTCTGAAGAGCCTGGCCGAACTGAAATCGTCGGAAGCCCGAAATGCGCTGGAACTCGCGGTGAGACACGTGGTTGATCGGCAGACTTAGATCGACGCGACCTCAGGAACAGCATTCGACGCCAGACGCTATCCCGATCCCGGATCCGTCGTGTTCACAGGAGTCAAAACTCAAAAATGAAAAGAGATAACCATCGCATCCTGATTGTCCTCGCTACGATCCTGCTGGCGTTGTATTACCTTTTTCCCACGTACCGGTATTATTTCGACCCGCCTGCGGATCCCGATAAACTCGAAGCCGTCAAACGGGAAGCCGTCAACCTCGGCCTGGATCTCCAGGGCGGAATCCATCTGGTTCTTGAGGTGGATCCGACCGGCCTTTCCGAAGACGAACGGGCGGATGTTGTGGATCGCGTTAAAGAAATCATCACCAACCGGGTCGATCAGTTCGGTGTGGCCGAACCCATCATCCATCGGGAGGGGGAGTGGCGAATTGTGGTCGAACTTCCTGGCGTGCAGGATGTGGAGCGCGCCAAGAATCTCATTCAAACGCAGGCGCGCCTCGAATTCAAAATTCTCGCACCCAAGAACGACGGCTTGGGTGTACTCGACAAAATAGAAACGCGCCTGGTCGCAAGAGCCGGAGAAGACACGACAAGAAGGGATGTTGGTGGCCTTTTTGAAGAGGAGGCCATCGACGAAACACCCTCCATTAAACGATATGTGCTCGCCCTGGGCCAAAGCGAAGATCTGATTGTTCCTGCCGACAAGATACAGACCGTAAAGGGCATCCTATTTAAAGACCCCGAAATCCGGGATCTCATTCCGGACGATACCGAGTTCCTCTGGGGAAACGAAGTGGAAGAGTTCGGCGATGGTCAGGAATATCGACGACTCTATTATCTTTACAAGCGCATCGAAATGACCGGCGACATTGTTCAGGACGCCAAGGTTACCAAGGGTCAGAGTTTTGAAAATGCAGGGCAGTCCATTATCAACTTTACCACAACAAACGAGGGCATCAAACGCTTCTCCCGGGTAACCGGGGCCCACCTGAACGAACGCATGGCCATCATTCTCGATGACCAGGTTTACTCGGCGCCTACCGTTCGCGCTAAGATTCGTGATGGGCGGTCCATTATCGAAGGCAGTGGCGACCTGGAGGAGGCGAAAGACCTAGCCATTGTGCTGCGGGCGGGGGCCCTTCCGGCCAACGCGCCGATTGTAGAAGACCGGACCGTCGGGCCTTCGCTCGGACGGGATTCCATCGAGCAGGGGCGGAAGGCCGCCCTGATCGGTCTGGCAATCGTTATGATATTTATGGTTCTCTACTACGGCCTTTCCGGGCTCGTAGCCAACTTTGCATTGATCCTGAATCTCCTGTTCGTGATGGCGATCCTGGCCGGGTTCGGTGGCACGCTCACCTTGCCTGGAATTGCCGGGATCATTCTCATGATCGGTATGGCCGTCGACGCCAACGTGCTCATCTTCGAGCGTATCCGTGAAGAGTTGCGTAACGGCAAGACCCTCCGCGTCGCCGTCCAAGACGGATACGGCAGAGCGATGCTCACCATTGTCGACGCCAATATCACCACGGTTATCACCGCCGTTGTGCTCTACCAGTTCGGTACGGGTCCTATCCGGGGTTTCGCCCTGACGCTCATGGTCGGTATTCTATGCAGTATGTACACCTCCCTGTTCGTCACACGGATCCTTTTCAATATCGCGATCAATCGCTGGCAACTCACTTCCATCAGTATAGGCAGGCTGACCATTTTCCGTCGTCCATCATTCGACTTCCTTACCCTGCGCAAACCTGCGTTCGTGCTTTCGGCGTTTCTTATCCTGGTCGGTCTGGGTTCCACGATCACCAAGGGAGGCTACAACCTCGGAATTGACTTCGCGGGCGGTACCCTGTTGGAGTTGCACTTCAATCCGCCGGTAGAGGTCGCAAACCTGCGGGACGCCCTGCGGGACGTCGACGTGGAGGGTAAAAAACGGGACCTGAGACACAGCGAAATCAAAGTATTCGGCCCTGCTTCCGATATTCTGATTCGCGTGGAGGAAGAAACGGAAGGGACAGTCACGGCCGACGCCATAAAGAACACCCTCAAGTCGACATTTGCGTCCAGCATTCCCGATCCGACTCAGTGGTTGAGGCGTCAGGAGGCGGTTGGGCCCAAGATTGGCAGCGAACTTAAACAGAACGCCGTCAACGCAATTTTCGTCTCCCTGGTTCTGATCGTATTCTACATCTGGTGGCGTTTCAAACAGATCCAGTTCGGCATCGCCGCTGTCGTGGCGCTGTTCCACGACGTGCTGCTCACTCTGGGCGTTTTTTCCCTGTTGGATAAAGAGATTTCTCTCGCCATTGTGGCCGCGCTGCTTACGATCGTCGGGTACTCACTGAACGATACCATCGTGGTATACGATCGCATCCGGGAGAATCGAAAACTCTACCGCCGCGACAGCTCGGCCGAGGTCATCAACCGGAGCATCAACGACAGCCTCAACCGGACGGTTCTCACCTCGGGTACAACGCTGCTCGTTGTCCTGGGCCTGCTTCTCCTTGGCGGGGAGGTTATTCGTGATTTTGCATTTGCTCTAATGATCGGGGTGATCGTAGGAACCTATTCTTCCTCATTCGTGGCCAGTCCTCTCGTGCTGGTCTGGCAGAATGCCGTCGACCGCCGGAAGGAGACAGCCGTCGTGGCCTCCCGTCGCGCGAGAGCATAACACGGGAATCTGAACCCTGTAAAAAAGCCCGGCGAACATCGCCGGGCTTTTTTCTTGTCCAATTGTGCCCTGTTTAACCGCTTAAACAGGCGCGGCAAGGGAATCGGGCCGAGACACTAAAACTGATATGCACGTTTCGCGTTCTCCCGGTCCTGTTTCTTCAGTTCCGGATGCCGGACGACGGCCGCCGTATGGTCAGGACAGGGAGATGTCGGTTCGGACCCGGGCACAAACACTTCTTCCAATCGATTCGGGCAATACATCGACGCCACCTCAAACGTATCGCCACATACCTCCAACTGGGCCACGCCCGGTGGCAGTTCGAATTCCTCCTGTGGCAAATCGAGTGTCTCGTGTACTTTTTTCATGAATTTCGCCCACACCGGCAACGCCACGGCCGCGCCCGACATCCGGCTTCCCAGAGAGACCCGATAGTCGTCGAACCCTACCCAGACGCCAGCCACGATCTGTGGGGTGAAGCCCACAAACCACGTGTCCGCGAAGTTCTGAGTGGTACCCGTTTTTCCTGCCGCCGGCCGCCGAAACCCATATATCGATCGGGCGCCCGATCCGGTGCCGCGCCAGATTCCTTTCGGTGTCTGCTTGCGCATATCCATCACGGACCGGAGCATGCTTGTCGCTACGGCGGCCGCCTCCGCACTGAGCGCTTCGTGCTCCTTGCCCTGAACCCGGCTTTCGATAACGTTGCCGCCCTTGTCCGTGATCTTCAGAATGGCGACCGGCTCCACACGGATGCCACCGTTGGGAAACGTCCCGTATGCGGCCACCAGGTCGATCAATTTCACCTCGCTTGTACCCATACCGAGGGACTTCACGGCCCGGATCCTGCTGGAAATTCCCATGCGTTTCGCCTGGCGCACCGCGGTTCGGGGCCCGATCTCTTCCAGAATTTTCGTTGTCACCACATTCCGAGACATGGCAAGGCCGTCCCGCATCGTCATCCAGCCCAGGAACTTCCGATCGTAGTTCTGCGGTCGCCACAGGCTGCCGTCGTACATCTCTACCGTAACAGCCGTATCCGGATACCGACGCGTGGGCGGGACCTTTTGCGCAATGGCCGACGCATAAATGATCGGCTTAAATGCCGATCCTGGCTGGCGTAGCGCCTGTACGGCCCGGTTGAATTTCGTCTGGGTGAAGTCGCTGCCACCTACCATAGCCAGAATGTGTCCCGTATGGGTGTCCAGCGCGACCAGCGCTCCCTGCACCACCGTGGCCCTCAGCGAGTCTTCCCGGGTGCTGATTCCAGCCCAAAAAGCCGTATCCGGCGGGCTCCACCGTCGTTTCGCATCCACCCTTTTCTGCACCTTGTCCAGGTGGTTTAGCAGGGTCTCTTCAGCAATGGACTGGATACGGCTGTCCACAGTCGAATAGACCGACGCGCCATCCTTGTACAAGAGATTCCAGCCGTAATTTTTCTCGAGATATCGACGAATGTACTCCGTGAAATACGGCGCTTCACCGATCTCTTCATCCTCGGTATCCTTTAAGATAATGGGTCGGCGCGTGGCGGATTGGTATTGCGCCTGAGTGATTCGGCCCGTGCTGCGCATCAAACGAAGTACCACGTCACGCCGATCTCTCGCCCGTCGGGGATGGTTGATCGGTGAGTAGAAATAGGGTCCTCTGAGGAGTCCAACCAGCAGCGCGCACTCGTCCAGAGTCAACTCCCTGGCTGCCTTGCCGAAAAACCGCTCAGCCGCAGACTGAATGCCATATGCACCGTTGCCGAACAGGACCTTGTTGAAATATATCTCGATAATTTCGCGTTTCGTATACGTCCGCTCGAGCAGCACGGCCGTCAACTGCTCCTTCACTTTCCTGGTCCATGTCTGTTTCTGGTCCAGGAACAGATTCCGGGCGAGTTGCTGCGTAATCGTGCTGGCGCCGTGGCCCTTCAGACTGCCCTCCTGCGTCACGTTGCGCAATACGGCGCGGAAGATATCGGGCAGGCTCACACCCCAATGCCGCCAGAAGAGCTGATCCTCCGTCGCGGTCAGGGCCCAGATCGCGGCCTCGGGAATCTGGTTGTAAGTAATCGGCACCCGATTCTCGACCCAGAAACGCTTCAGTACGACACCGTCGGCGGAAATGATGCTGGTGGTTCGCGCGGGCTCCACCTCCTCCATTTGCGAAAAGGAGGGTAATTCATCCTTGAATCGAAGCACCACCCCGCCTGCGACGCCCGCATACACCAGGACACAGATCCCACAATAGAGAAAAATCCGCCGTACATAATGTCTCAACATCTTACGGACTTCCAATCTGAATCAAGTCAAACGCTTTCACGCCGGACCGATGCCGCGGCATTCCGGCCATGTACGACCGCCGTCGGCTCGCACGGAGTGAGGCTTTGAATTCGAGCCCGCAGCGCCTGCGCTGTTGCGGGCAGTCGCTTCATGACGTCACCGCTGCAAGATTCTCGTTCAACCTGCCCAATGCATTCTGGTACTGCGCGTGGCGTCCCTTCTCCCTGGAGACGACCTCTGCGGGTGCATTGTTCAGAAAGCCAGCGTTACTCAGCTTCCTGTCCAGTCCGCCCAGCAGCCCCTCCAGCTTCTCGATCTCTTTCCGCAGACGCTGGCGTTCGACGTCGAGATCAATCAGCCCCTGTAAGGGCACAAAGATTTCGACATCCGTCAACACGGCGCTCGCAGTAGCCGGCGGGCGGATGATATCAGCGCCGATGCGAAGGTCCGCTACCTTGGCGAGCGCTCGCAGGTAATCCCCGAATCCGATCAGGACGTCCCCGATATCGGTTGAATTCACCTTCAAGTGGAGATCCGCGCGTCTGCCCGGTGGCACGCGCATCGTACCGCGGATATTCCGGACCGCACCCACCACCGCCTGCAATAGCGCCACCTCGTGTTCCGCCGTCTCGTCGAATCGTTTCGAATTCACCGACGGCCACTTCGCAACAATCAGCGCTTCTCCAGAGTGTGGCAGTTGCTGCCACAGCGCTTCGGAGATAAACGGGGCCATCGGATGAAGCAAGCGCAGGGAGCCCTCAAGCACGTGGACGAGCACGCTCCGCGCGATTTTTTTGGTTTCCGGGTCGCCGACGTTCAGCCTCACCTTGGCAATTTCCAGGTACCAGTCGCAATACGCGTTCCATACGAATTCGTAAAGGGTTCTGGATGCTTCGTCAAACCGATAGGCCTCGAGAGACTCCGTCACGGTGCGCACCGTGCGGTTGTACTGGCTGAGTATCCATCGATCCGCAGGATCAACGGGCGACGCCGGCGGCGGCGGCGTGTACCTGGAGTCAGCCCCATCCAGGTTCATCTGTACAAACCGCGCCGCGTTCCAGATCTTGTTGCAGAAATTCCTGCAGGACTCCGCTATGGGAGAGTCCTGTAAATGGTTGTCAACGACGTCGGCGTCAAATCGAATGTCCTGTGAACTGCCGCACTGATAAAGCAACGACAGTCGCGTTGCATCCGCGCCGTACCGTTCGATCAGCTCCCTGGGATCAATTCCGGTACCCAGCGACTTACTCATCCGTCTGCCGTCGCGCGTCTGGACGGTCGGATGTACAAGAACCCGTCCGAAAGGAATTTCATCGACAAACTCAACGGCCGTCATGATCATCCGCGCCACCCACAGGAAGAGAATATCCCTGCCGGTTATCATCAGATCGGTTGGATGAAACACCTTCAAGTCCTCGGCCGGAGTCGGCCATCCGAGGGTGGCGAAGGGCCAGAGGGCCGATGAAAACCAGGTGTCCAGAACGTCCGGATCCTGCACAAGTTCTCGGTTGCCGCAGGCGTCGCAACGTACGGGCGCATCCACTCGAACCAACACACCTCGGCAGTCTTCGCAGGTCCACACAGGGATACGGTGTCCCCACCAGATCTGGCGGGAGATGCACCAATCCTGGATGTTTTCCAGCCACTCGACGGAATACTCCCGAAAGCGATCAGGTACGTATCTGATCTCTTGCTTTCTCAAGGCGGGCAGAGCCTGATCCGCAAGGGATCTCATGGCCAGAAACCACTGGTCCATCGGCAGTGGCTCGATGGGAGTGCCGCACTTATCGTGGTGCGGCACCATATGTTCGTAATCCTCAATTTGATCGAGTAGTCCCGACTCCTTCAGGGCCGCAACCACCGCGCTTCGGCAGGCAAACCGGTCCATACCGCTAAATGATCCGGCTTCCTCGTTCATCTCTCCGCTGAATCCAATGACCTGGATCTCCGGCAACCCGTGGCGCAACCCGATTTCGTAGTCATTGGGGTCGTGTGCGGGCGTCACCTTTACCGCGCCGCTACCCATCTCCGGATCCGCGTACCGATCGGCCACAATCGGGATCGGCCGCTCCATAAGCGGCAGCATGACACGGCCGCCAATTGCCCGTTGCCAGCGACGGTCATCGGGATGCACCGCCACGCCCGTATCCCCCAACATCGTCTCAGGACGGGTCGTGGCAACCACCACGTCCGGCCCACCCTCCAGACCCGGATACCGAATATGCCACAGGTGTCCCTCATGATCCCGCTCCTCCACTTCCAGGTCCGATATGACCGTGCCGCACTTCGGGCACCAATTTACCATCCGCTTGCCGCGGTAGACCCATCCCTTTTCATAAAATCTCACAAATGCCGACAAAACCGCCCGGGTGTACCCATGGTCCATGGTAAACCGTTCACGGTCCCAATCGTAGCTGCAACCCAATTCCCGGAGCTGCTTAAGAATGGTTCCCCCGTATTCTTGTTTCCAAACCGCGATCCGTTTCAACATCTCGTCACGACCAATATCGTGGCGTCCCTTTCCTTCCTCCTCGAAAAGCCGTTGCTCGACCTTCATCTGTGTGGCAATACCGGCGTGGTCGGTACCGGGCAGGCAGAGCGTTCGATGCCCCTGCATGCGCTTCCATCGCACCACGGCATCATGAATCGCATGCTGCAGCGCGTGTCCCATGTGGAGCTCTCCGGTGACATTCGGCGGTGGAATCGTGATGGAATACGCCTTTCCGGTGGCCCGATATTCCGGCCTGAAATAGCCCTTTGACTCCCAAAAGGCATACCACGTCTTTTCAACCGACCCTGGATCGTACTTTGTTTCGAGCACGGCCTGTTCTCCCATTCCGCGGACCTGATCCTTTTCCAAAAGGCGGGGAGTCAATCAGTTGTTATCGTATGCGGCCAGCCGTCGACCGATCCTCAACTGCCGTAGGGCACGGATTGACCCTCTGCAGCCAGCATTCGATTCAAAAAATCCAGCGACTTGACCTGGCCCCGGTTTTCAATGTGGCGCCACAAAAAGCTACGCAGCACACGACGCGCTTCGTTGGTGTCGATCGCCCGGAAACCCTTCTCGTCAATTCGGTCTGCACGTGCTGTCTGAAGCTGCTCCAGGTATTGGATGGTAGCCATTTTCACTCCAAGGCCCCCGCTTTCGCACCGGCGGCAGACCGTACCGCCCCGCCCCGCGTCGAAACAGACCCGGCCGCCGGTTATCCGCCCGCCGCATTGGACGCACCCGCTCAGATGGGGACGATATCCCAGCTCCGCGGCGGCCCTCAGCTGAAAATACCAAAGTGGCAATTCAATCGCCTTTTCCTCAACCGTTTCCATCCATCGCAGCGTGTCCAGCGTAACGCTGCACAGGAGTGAATTCGGATCTTCTTCCGGCGTCAGGCGATCCAGCAAATCACAAACGGCGCTTGCGTAAACGAGGCGCCGATAGACCCGTTTGAGGCCCTCGAAGGCATACAGAATATCGCCTTCGCTCAGCGTCTGTAAATCTCTGTTTTCCCGGCTATAGAAAACGTAAGCTCCCCAGGTCATAGGCTCCACGCTGGCACCGAACTTACTCCTGGGGCGCCGGGCGCCCCTGGCGACAACCCGAACCTTACCCGCGGTACGGGTATAGATGACCACCACCTTACTACTCTCGCTCATCCGGTAGCCGCGCAGAACCAGACCTTCGGTTTTCGATATCATTTCTCGGATGTCGACTTTGGGGCCGGCGTACCAGGGTACACCATATAGACCGTTTCGTTTTCCTTGACCATCCCGTACCGCTCCCGCGCAATCCTCTCAATGATCGCCAGGTCGTTCTGCAACATTTCGACTTCGGCCGTCAACCGCCGGTTTTCCACCCTTACGGTTGCAATCTCACCCTGCATCGCCTCAATCTCCCGGCTCCGCTCCCGAATCTGAAGATACCCACTGTCTCCCGCGAAAAACAAATAGACGAACCACAGGGCCGGCAGAGCCCACAGGAATCTATACATCTTTCTGCGGGGTGCGTACAGGTATTCCCGTTTTCCTCTATAGAATTTCATTCCGAAGACCCCTGCGAATGATTGGACCGCCATGCACTTTCCGCCCATCGATTCACCGGACGATACCCCGACGACCGCTTTCGAGATCCCTCGGCGGTCGGAGGCGCACACCTAACGCCGGAGAAACGGTGTACGGGCGCGAACATGACCCCGACGACTACAGCACCACCAGATCGTCCCGGTGAACCACCTCTCCTCCCGTTTCCACATCTAGAATCGCCACCACCTCGCCAGTTGATTTACCCAATATCCGCTGTACCTCCTCCGAACCGTACTTCACTACGCCACGTGCAACCTCCAGCCGTCTCCGGTCTTCAACGGCAATCAATTCTCCAGCGTCAAAGGCGCCTACCACCTTTACGATACCTGAAGGCAACAGGCTCTTGCCGCGTTTCACGATTGCCTCCACCGCGCCGTCGTCCACAATCACGGCGCCGTGTCGACGAGAATTGGCAATCCAGAGCTTACGGCCAGGAAGCCTCTCTCTCTCGGCAAGAAACAACGTGCCCGCCGGCGTTCCTGCAAGGATTCGGCCCAATCCGATCTTGTGCCCGTTTGCAATCACCGCCAACCTGCCTCCCCGCGTCACACTCTGTACCGCCTCCAGTTTTGAACGCATTCCACCCAGACTCACCCGGCGGCCGGCTCTTCCGGCCCGCTCGATCATTTCGGGGCGGACCTCCTCAACCCGCGCAATAAGGTGCGCGTCAGAGTTGCGGTACGGATCTTCCGAGTAAAGTCCATCGACGTCGGTCAGGATAACGAGAAGGTCAGCGTCAACCAGATGCGCCACGAGCGCGGATAGTCGGTCGTTGTCGCCTACCGAAAGCTGGAGTTCCTCAACCGCCACGCTGTCGTTTTCGTTAAGGATCGGAACGGCGCCGAATCGAAACAACGAATCCAGCGTATTCCGGGCGTTAACGTATCGACGTCTGTTATCAAGGTCATCGGCAGTCAGCAGTACCTGTCCAACGGGAATGTGATGGGCCCGGAACGCCAGTTTGTACGCATTCATCACCAGCCCCTGACCAACCGCCGCGGTCGCCTGCAACGCCGACAGTCGTCGCGGCCGCTCCTCAAGCCCCAGCCGGCCCATACCGGCCCCAACGGCGCCCGACGACACAACGGCAACCTGTATTCCCGTCCGGCGCAATTCCGCCACATCGGTAGCCAGGCGCTCGATCAGCTTCAGATTCAGCGTGTGATCCTGAAGCGTGACCAGCCGTGTGCCCAGCTTCACCACGACACGCCGAACACCCTCGAACAGCTTCCTTCGCTCGGGGCAGGTCCGATTCGGCTCCGAATCACCCATCTTTCCATCCTCCGCTCGACGCCCCGGTTTTCCTTTAGTTATACAACGATCCATTACAAATCCACCCTCACCCGGGGCCGCACACAGATGCCCCGCCTGGCAAGATACGCTTTCACCTGAGGAATGCTATAGTGCCGATAATGAAAGATAGACGCTGCCAGTGCGGCACTCGCCTTACCTTGATGAAGCACCTGATACATGTGCTCCGGTCCACCTGAACCCCCGGAAGCCACGATCGGCACGTCTACAAGATCCGCCACCGCGCGGTTCAGCTCAATGTCATACCCCTCCCTCGTACCGTCAGCATCGATGCTGTTCAACACCAGCTCCCCAGCGCCCCTGTCGACCAATTCCAACGCCCATTCCAGGGCATCTCTGCCCGTCGGCGACCTGCCCCCGTCGATCATCACTTCCCACTTTGGATTTCCGGACTTGCTCCCGCATCTAACTGCGTCGATGGATCCGACGATTGCCTGTGCGCCAAAACGCTCTGCACCGCGGGTAATCAACTCTGGCGTGCGAACCGCGGCCGAATTGATGGATGCCTTTTCGGCGCCGCCCTCGATGATCGTGCGAATATCGTCAAACGTCCGCACGCCCCCGCCCACCGTAAATGGGATAAACACCTGTTCCGATACCTGGCGCACGAGATCGGCGACGATCTCTCGCTTCTCGGCCGAAGCCGTAATATCGTAAAATACAAGTTCGTCGGCCCCTTCCTCGTCGTAGCGACGGGCCAGTTCGACAGGGTCTCCGGCGTCCCGGTCCGCCGAAAACTTCACCCCGCGTACATTCCGGCCGTTCTTGACGTCCAGACAGGGTATGATTCGTTTCGCTAGCATACCCGCTCCACGAAATTCTTCAGGATTCGCAGTCCGAGGTCCTGGCTCTTCTCGGGGTGAAACTGTATCCCGTAGGTGGCCCCTCGGCCCGCGATCGACGTGTAGTCAAGCGCGTAATCCGTTGTCGCCACACAATCTGTCTCGACTTCAGGATCCACGTAGTATGAATGCACGAAATAGAAGAATGCCTCGTCGGGAATGCCCGTCAGAAGTGGCGTCTGTTTTTGGATTTGAATCTGGTTCCACCCGATCTGCGGTACTCGCACACCGTCCGGGAACCGTCGTACAGAACCGGGTAAAACGCCAAATCCGCGGTGGCGGCCCATCTCGTTGCTTTCGGTAAAAAGAAGCTGGAGACCGACGCAGATCCCCAGGAATGGACGACCGCTGGCAATCGAATCCATGAGGGGTTCGATCAGCCCCGCTGCATTCAGGTTCACCATCGCATCTCCAAAGGCCCCGACTCCGGGCAATACCACGCGGTCAGCACGGTTCACATCTTCCGGGCGATCCGTAATCACCGCGGCGTGACCGACGCGTTCAAATCCCTTTTGCACGCTTCGCAGATTGCCCATGCCGCAGTTCACAATTACAATCATTACAACCCCCGTCCGTAACCCCGTTATGCTCCCAACTCCTCCGACCGCCGAGTCGCAGCCTCCACCGCCTTCATCAACGCAGCGCGAATTCCGCCTTGTTCCAGGGCCTGCAATCCGGCTATGGTCGTACCGCCAGCGGACGTAACCTGGTCTTTCAACACCGCCGGGTGCTGTCCGCTCTGGATCACCATCTTTGCGCTGCCAAAAACCGTGTGTGCGGCCAGTTTTAGCGCCACGGGCTTCGGAATTCCCATCTTCACGCCCCCGTCGGCCAGCGCATCGATTATTAGATACACAAATGCGGGGCCGCTGCCGGAAAGCCCCGTTACAGCATCCATTTGTGCTTCGCTCAAGCGCACCGACTCACCGACCGTTTGCAGGATGGCTTCAGCCGCCGCCATATGTGCTTCCTGCGTGAATCGCCCCGGGCAAATGGCAGCCACAGACGCACGAATCTGCGCAAGAATATTCGGCATCGCCCGCACAACCGGAACCCGCCCGCCCAGTACTTCTTCAATCGCCTCGGTACGTACGCCGCCCATAATCGAAAGCACCATCTGTCGACCGGTAAGCGACGGCACAAGCGGTGCGACAACCGAGGCCCAGACCTGAGGCTTCAAACCCAGTACCACCACGTCCTGTTCCGCGGCGACTGCAGCGGCGTCACGGCTTGTATTCACCCCCAGCGTCTGCCGATGCTCGTCCAACAATGCAGCGTCGATATCCACGGCCGTCACCCGTTCCGGCGGCAGAGTACCGGATTGCACCAGACCCGCAATCAACGCACCGCCCATATTTCCGGCACCGACGACGGCAATATTTTTGTCTCTGATTTCGTCCATATCCGTGCATCCGGCGCGTTCGATCCGGAGTTCCTTTGTGTTAACGTGGTTTCCAGGATAATTATGGGTTCATTGATTAACAAAGGTCAACCAGCCGTGCCGGTCGTCCGTCTCGCCCGACACAACACCAAAAAAAGCGTCCTGCAGCGCCTTTGTGATGGGCCCGCGGGTCCCTTCGCCGATCGGAATGTGATCAATCTGCGCAATTGGCGTCACCTCGGCCGCCGTGCCCGTAAAAAAGACTTCATCGGCGATATATAATGACTCTCTCGGGATGGCGCGCTGAGTGACCGCGTATCCCAGATCTCGCGCCAGCGTAATCACCGTATGACGGGTAATACCAGGCAGAATCGACGATCCGGTGGAGGGGGTGTAGATCGCGCCGTTCTTCACCATAAAGATGTTTTCTCCGCTGGCTTCGCTCACGTGGCCCTGTGCATCCAGCGCGATCCCTTCCACGTATCCATCCGCGAGCGCCTCCAGCTTGATCAGCTGCGAGTTCATGTAATTGGCCCCCACCTTGGCCAACGACGGCATCGTATTTGGCGCGAGGCGGTTCCACGAGGAAAATCGCACCATGGCCCCCTTTTCCAGAGCGTCCTCGCCCAGATAGGCGCCCCATTCCCACACGGCGATCACGACTTCGACGGGACAGGACGAGGGATCCACGCCCAGACTCCGGTATCCTCGAAAGATGACGGGACGCACATAACAGGCCTTCAGTCCGTTCGTGCGGATGGACTCCGGAATGGCCTGAGACAATTCCTCACGTTCATAGGGAATTGGCATCCGGTAGATCTTGGCAGAATCGTACAGACGGTTCACGTGATCCGCCAAACGGAAACAGGCCGGTCCCCTCCGCGTATTGTAACAGCGAACCCCCTCAAATACACTGGATCCGTAGTGCACGACGTGTGACAACACGTGAATCCTGGCGTCGTCCCAATCCACGAACTTTCCGTTAAACCAGATCTTGTCCGCCTTCGGCATCGGAGGCATTTCTAATCCTTTTTGGATGGATGTGTATTCTGCTGGAAACGTCCCTCACAGACATATCGCCTGCATCACGTCACCCTTTACTCCCGCCGCCGGCCCTTTGCGGGCCGTGGGAGCCGTGTACCCATCAGGTGGATTCAACCTGGAACTTCCCAACACCTTCTTCATTTATGCACAGGTCCACAACGCCCGATGTGGACAGGGTATTGGCCGGGCGGACGATTCTGCGCGGCAATGTCGGCAATCCGCAATGGCGTGTTCCACATAAACGTTATCGGATCCGTCGAATATGCCCGGTATTTTAACAGGATGCCTTGAGAGCGCGGCAAATCCGCTCAAACTGCGATATGGAAATCGCTTCCGGTCGCAACCTGAAATCAATGTCCGCCACTGCACCCACGCGCTGCAGGATCTCAATCTTGCCGTTTACCATACCCAGAAGGGTATTCTTCAACATCTTCCGTCGCTGACCGAAAGCCGTACGGACCACGCGAAAGAAGAATTCCTCATCCCGGATCCGGAAGGGCGTCTTACGGTCGAAGTCCAGTCGCATAACGGACGAAAAGACCCTGGGTGCCGGATAAAACACACCGGGAGACAGGTCGAAGAGTATCTCGGGTCGGGTATGCAGCTGAACGGCAATCGATAGAACCCCATAGTCCCTGCTGCCCGGCGCGGCGACGATCCGTCGGGCAACCTCCCGCTGAACGGTCAGGACGGCTCGCCTAAACTGGACCCGTGCATCCAGGATTCGCTGGATAACCGCACCCGTGATGTTGTACGGCAGGTTGCCCACCAGAATCGCCCGTTCAAATCCTTGCCCGCGAATCAGTTCTCGAAAGTCAACAGCTAACACATCCTGGTTGCACAGACGCAATCTGTGGCCGAATTTCGACAGCAGGAAACCACACAGCGCCTCATCCCGTTCGATCCCGATCACCCTAGCCGATTGCGCCAACAATGGGTCGGTCAGCGCGCCTCGGCCCGGGCCGATTTCAACGACCAGATCGTCCGCGTTGGCGCCAGCCGCTCTGACAATCTTGTGGGCGGTCCCTGCGTCGGTCAGAAAATGCTGCGCAAGGCCCTTTTTGGGCTTCATCATCACATCAACCCGAAAAGCCGGCGGGCATTCTCCGTGGTTCGAGCGGCTAACCTTTCCACCGGCTCGTCCGCGCATCGGGCGAGGAACTCGGCAATTTGCCTTACGTAAGCCGGTTCATTCCGCCGGCCCCGATGCGGGACCGGCGCAAGATACGGGCAATCGGTCTCCAGTAGCACCCTATCCGGCGGAATGCCCATCGCCACAGATAACGAAGAGGAGCGTTTATACGTCACCGTTCCGCCGAATCCCAGATGGAAGCCAAGATCCACTGCCCGCTTCGCCTGGTCCGGATGTCCGCCAAAACAGTGCAACGCCCCCCCAGTCGCAATGCCGCCTTCGGCCTCGAGAATCTCCATTGCCCGGTCCTCGGCGCCGCGACTGTGGATAATAAGCGGAAGTCCCGCCTGCCGTGCCAGGCGTATATGAAACCGGAAAATCCGCTCCTGAAGGGTTCGGGGCGCATAATCCCGATAGAAATCCAGACCCGTCTCACCCACCGCCACAACCTTCTCATTTAATGCAAGCCGCTTCAGCGCCTTCAAGCCGGACGCGTCGGCCAGTTCGACGTCGTGCGGATGGAACCCCACGGTTGCATAGATTCCCTCGTGCCGCAAAGCCAGATCCAGCGCCCTACGGCTCACATCCAGGTTTGTACCCACGTTGACAATGCGTCCTACCCCTGCCTCGCTGGCCCGCCGGATAATCGCTTCTTCCTCCCCCAGAAACTGTGGAAAATTCAGATGGGCATGGGTATCGACAAGCATTGTCCTCAACCCACCTCCGCTCCGTCGGGAACGCGTGCATCCGGCTGGAGAAGGGCAACACGACCGTCCGCCGCCGCCGCCAGCAGCATACCTTCCGACGCCACGCCGCGGATGGTCGCCGGCTCCATATTGGCCACCACCACAATCTGACGCCCCACCAGCGATTCCGGGAGATAATGTTCCGCCAACCCGGCCACAATCTGGCGCTGCTGGTCACCCAGGCTGACCCGCAGTGTCAGCAGCCGGTCGGCGCCGGGAACTCGTTTGGCGGATTCCACCGTGGCCACGCGAAACTCAAGCTTCTGAAACTCCTTGAACGTTACCAGATCTTCTTTCCTGTCAGCCATGTCATTTTTCTCCAAGAGGTCTTCTTCTACCGACTCGATCCTGGGAAAAATCGGGCCACGTGCACTTACCTCCGCCCCGGCGCGCAGACCGCCCCAGGAATGAAGGGCATGCATCGTCTGCATATCCAAATCGCCATCCGCACCTATCTGCTCCCAGATCTCCCCTGCCTTACCGGGCAGCACCGGAAAGAGCAGCACCGCCAGATAGCGCATCGTTTCAAGAAGGCCGTAGATTGTCGCCCTAAGTGTTTCTTTGCTGTCAGGATCCCTGGCCAGGCTCCACGGCGCCTGCACTTCCGCGAAACGATTTGCCTGCCGGACGAGGTCCCATATCGCATCGAGAATTCCCGTGGGGTTCATGTTTCCCAGCGCGTCGATCACGCCATCCAGCGTCTTGCGCGCCTGCCCTTTCAACGCGGAAAGGTCAGGGTGGTTCACGTCTGCCTCGGGCACCCGCCCGCCCAGGTATCTGGTGGCCATAACGACGGTGCGATTCAGTAAATTGCCCAGGTCGTTTGCCAATTCGGAATTATACCGGTGGACGAATCCCGATTCGCCGAAACTGCTGTCCATCCCCAGCACCATCTCGCGTACCAGAAAATATCGAAAGGCGTCCACGCCGTATTTCTCCGCCAGATCCAGGGGACGAATCGCATTGCCCAGAGACTTGCTCATCTTTTCGTCGTCGACGAGCCACCACCCATGGGCCATCACCGTGTCCGGAGTCTCAACACCCATAGCCTTCAACATCGTCGGCCAGTAGATGCAGTGCGTGGTCAGAATGTCTTTGCCTATCAGATGGCAGGAAGCGGGCCACCACCGTGCAAACGCATGGGTATCCTGAAGATAACCCGCGGCCGTAATGTAATTGATCAGCGCGTCGAACCAGACATAACACACATACGAGTTGTCAAATGGCAATGGAATGCCCCATGACAAGCGGGCCTTCGGACGGGAGATACACAAATCGTTCAATGGCCGGCGCAGAAACCCGAGCATCTCGTTTCTGCGCGTTGCGGGAAGCACAAAGGTTGAATCGTTTCGGATGTGGTCTGTCAGCCACTTTTGATATTTCCCCATGCGGAAGAAATAATTCTTCTCGGATATCCGCGCCACCTTGCGCCCGCACTCCGGACATTTCCCGTCCAACAGATCCTTCTCCGTCCAAAACCGTTCGTCCGGCACGCAATACCAGCCCTCGTAATCGTCCGCGTAGATCTCCCCCGCGTCGTAGAGACGCTGAAGAATCTCCTGCACGACGTGCCGATGCCTGGATTCGGTTGTACGGATGAAGTCATCGTATGAGATATTCAAAAACGACCAGAGTTTCCGGAAGCGCTCGACCATCTCGTCGCAGTGTTCCTGCGGATTGATCCCGCGCTCCTTCGCTGCCTGCGCCACTTTCTGACCGTGCTCGTCCGTCCCGGTCAGAAACAGCACTTCGTCGCCCGCAACCCGATGATACCTGGCAAACACATCCGCCACGATGGTCGTGTATGCATGGCCAAGATGCGGCTCGTCATTCACATAGTATATCGGTGTTGTAATATAGAACCGCCCCATTCACCCAACCTTCCAGGTCTGAAAACAAGCTGTCAGCGGTCGCGCCGCCCATCCACCCCAACCCAGGAGCAGGACGTGAGACGGAAGACGTTAGAAAATGCAAAAAAGACCGCAAGAGGCCAGACGTGCAGACAACCTCGACACTTGACGTTCCGCGTACCGACCCTCGCCAAGACGAAGCTATAGCGATTTCGACGGGCGGTATACACACTCGGGTGCGAGATCCGCGGGGAGAGGGTTGGACCTCTTACTTCTCACTTCTGGCGTCTCGCTCTTGTCCGGGTGTGTTCCTCAAACGTCTTACGTCTACCTTCTCACCGAATTATAAAGGCTGCAAGTCGCGAGACGGAAATGTTCAGACAACGCAAACGGCGATTGGTTTCCGGTAGAAGGGGCTGGCCGCTGTCTGCTGAGCGCCTATCGCTTCGAGATTCGCCCGTCTGTCAAGGCGATAAATTCGATGCTTGACGGTGTCCGAAGGGCAAGCCGACTAATTACCGACTCTCTTGACCTCGCGCCAGAGCGAAACGAGGCCGACGTACAGATTCACGTTGCGGCGATTCATTTCCCGCACCGACTCGATCCTGCCGGCTGTCCGCTGCAATCTCTCCAGGCCGAACGCACGGGACAAACGCTGAATATCTTCCGCCCTTCGCTTGTGGGTCACTCCATCGGCATCGCCATACCGGAGAAGCAGGACGTCCCGCAGCCACACCTCCGCGCCGCCGAGCAGTTGCAGCGCTTCATCTCGATCTGCAGCCAGTTTCTCCAGTGCCGCGTGGGTTCTGACCTCCTCGTCCCAAAGGAGCGCCGAAAGAAACCTGTACGACCGGTCTTGCAGGTCATCGACCTCCCCGCCGGCCATTTCACGGGCGCGCCTAAGGCTTCCGCCGCAGGATCGCGCTATGTACAACGCCCTTTCGGCGTCGACCCCCAACCCGTCCATCAACATCCGCGCCACGTCGTCAACCGCTACGGACGAAAACACCACCCATTGACAGCGAGAGACAATCGTCGGCAGCAGAGCCTCCTGGGTGGATGACGTAAGAATCAGCAGAGAACGGGCGGGCGGTTCTTCCAGCGTTTTCAACAGGGCATTGGCGGCTTCCACCCGCATCCGATCCGCATGCATAACAACCGCCACCCGCCAGCCCCCCTCGAACGCGCCATATGCAAACTGCTTCTGCAACATTCGAACCTGCTCAATGGAAAGGGTGGCGTGGTCGGCGGGCAGCGGGTACCCGAAAGGATCTCTTGCGACCTGTCGCAACGTCTCTCGCTCCATTTCGGGCGACGTTCGCGCAGAAAACGGAAACAGAATAGACAGGTCCGGATGATTCAAACCCGCTGTTTTCCTGCATCCCCGGCAATTCTCGCAGCACCCTTTTTTCCCCTGTTCGCAGTAAAGGCTCCTCGCCATTTCAAGGGCTGCGGCCAACTTGCCCGTACCCTCTGGCCCGGTAAACAGGAGGGCATGCGGCAGATTTGCGCTTCGTGTCATCCGCTCAAGCCGCTCCTTCACGCGTTTTTGCCCCGCGACCGCCTGGTCGAACATACGCCACTCACCTGCTACATGACTAACGAAAGGCCGCAATGCCGCCGTTCGCCCACTCGGAAGAACATCCGTTCAACGCCTTCAACATAACAAGTGCATCTTCCGTGGGCTTACGGTAATACCCGCGGCAAATCGCCACCGTCCGAAATCCGAGCTGCCTGTAGAGCCCGATGGCCGCCAGATTGGAAACGCGGACCTCCAGGGTAACTGCCTTTACATTTCGAGTGGGCAACCCTCTCAGCACGGCCTCCATAAACTTTCGACCTAGGCCACGACGCCGAAAATCGGGATGCACTGCCAGATCGGCCAGGTGATATTCACCGGCAACAAGAAAGCCAACTGCATACGCGACGACCCGTTTACCACTCAGGAAAACAAGGCAATGGTTGTTCCGTCTGGACAGCGCGTCTTCAAAATCCCGTTTCCGCCATGGGTCCGCGAATCCCATGCGTTCGATATCCACAACCGCATCGAGATGCCCTGCGCCCATTTCATAGAGTGTAAATTCCGATGTCGCCTGCAAGTCGAACTGCATTGGTTCGGAGTTCCTTCGAGCAGGCATCGGCCTGCTATCGCGTGACTGCCTCATTCTCCGCCTGGCTCAGGCGCATGTATTCCGGTTCGGCGGTCGCCACGTCGACCGCATGCCCGGCCCGCAGGGCTTCAACGCCCAGAAGCGCCACGGATGCTCCGCTGGGATGGGCGGCTCCGGGGGCAAACCGGGCGTCCGCACCCATGCACGCCTCGATCCGATCCCGGTATGTCAATCCGCCTCCGCCGACAAATAGCACGGGCTTTGGCAGTCTCGGCATCAGATCTTCAAGGGGAAACGCGCCGTCTGGCAGGCGCGCGGTCAGAACGCCTGTGTCAAGACTGTACACACCCGCGTAGACTCCGCCACGACGGGCATCGAGTATAGCGCAGACCGGCATACCCTCGAAGACAAACGGTGCCGCCATGCCCTTCAGTGTCGGCACTGCCAACAGCGGCAGGTTCAACGCGATACACAAGCCCTTCGCCGCGGCCATTCCAATCCGCAAGCCCGTAAACGAACCCGGTCCCGACCCCACAGCCACCCCCTGCAGGTCCGCTGGTATGAGTCCCGCGTCTTCCACCGCCCGTTCAACCATCGCCATCGCCCGTTCCGCGTGCCGCAACCCTGTATTCTGCGAATAAGACGTCAGCATCCGGTCGTCTTCCACCAACCCCACACTACAAACCGGCGTCGAGGTTTCGATTCCCAACACGTACATCGCTCCGCCTTACGACACGAAAGCACGGTTTCCGTCACCGCCCGGCTTCATAACAGGCGCTCCTGCTGTCCTTCCGGAGGACTTAACCCCAAATGCCGATAGGCCAGCGACGTTGCCTGGCGCCCCCTGTGGGTACGCAGCAGATAACCTTCCTGAATCAGGTACGGCTCATATACATCCTCGATGGTATCCTGCTCCTCTCCCAGTGCGGCCGCCAGGTTGTTCAAGCCAACCGGACCGCCTCCATACTTCTCCACCAGCATTGAGAGGAGTCGACGGTCCATATCGTCGAGCCCTTCGTTATCGATGCCGGCCAATTCCAGCGCGCGACCCGCGACATCGAACGTAATGGTACCCTGCGCGCGCGCCTGCGCATAGTCCCGCGACCTTCGCAACAGCCGTGTCGCAATGCGGGCGGTACCCCGTGACCGGCGCGCAATTTCGAAAGCCGCCTCCGGATAGATCTTTATTTTCAATATTCTCGCGGCACGCTCGACGATTGTTGTCAGTTCCGTCTTCGTATAAAAGTCCAGCCGTTCGATGATACCGAAGCGGTCTCGCATTGGACTCGTCAACAGGCCATAACGTGTGGTTGCGCCGATGAGTGTAAACCGCTCGAGGGGAACCCTGTAAGAACGCGCGCCGGGACCACTGTCGAGCATAATGTCCAGCACGAAATCCTCCATCGCGGGATACAGTGTCTCCTCCACTACCCTGTTCATCCGATGGATCTCATCGATAAACAGGACGTCCTTTTCGCTCAAGTTGGTCAGCAACCCCGCCAGGTCCGCCGCACGTTCAAGCACAGGGCCCGAAGTCGGCACGATTTCGGCCCCCAGTTCGTTGGCGAGCACGAATGCCATCGTCGTCTTTCCCAGCCCCGGAGGACCATAGAGAAGCGCGTGGTCCATGGCGTCGCCCCTGTGCATTGCCGCATCGACCGCAATCCGCAGCTTCTCCTTGACCTTCTCCTGTCCGGTCATGTCTGAAAATCGCGCCGGGCGCAATTGCTCGTCGCCTTCAAACTGGTCCTGGTCTTGCATCTGGGGATCACTTATCCTTCCATCCATGCCGATCTGTCTTCCCTTATTGACCTGATCCCATAGCCTTTCTCCGACGTCGAGACATCCGCGTGAGCATTTGGTCTCCCGCTTTCGGTGGGACTATCGACGCCGTAGCGCTTCCCGGATAATCTCTTCCACCGGTACGTCGTTACCCTGATCTCGGATCACGCGGGCCACCACGCTATGCGCCTGTACCTGGGGCACACCCAGACCCGCAAGCGCCATTGCCGCTTCCTCCGCCCGTCCCGCCACCACGGGTGATACCCGTTCCCGGATATCTTCATCGGGGATATCGCCAATCCTGTCCTTCAATTCGAGCACCAACCGCCGGGCAAGTTTCTGCCCAATCCCTTTGATCTGAGTGAGTCCAAGGTCGTCTTCGGATGCCACCAACCTGCGAAAAATCCGAATTTGGACGCCGGAGAGGATCTTCTGGGCCAATGGGGGGCCGATCCCCGAAACTGAAATCAACAGCTCGAACAGATCCCGCTCGGCTTCGGTTGCGAATCCGTAAATCGTCAGTGCATCCTCGCGCACATGCAGATGGGTCAATATTCTGAGGGTTTCACCCCGACTCCGGCTGGCGTCATAACTTGATAACGGAATATGAACAAAAAACCCGACGCCTGCAACGTCGATGACCAGATGCGTGGGGCTGTTCACGGCCAGATTGCCTTCCAGATAGGCGATCATTCGATTACCGACCCTTTCGTTTCGCCCCGGTCGTCCGGACCCTTTCAACGCTCATTTCCGAAAGCTTCTCTTTTAACCGCTCCATCTGTCGCGCGCGCGCGTTCGCGCTCCCCGAGGAGGTAAAGGTCACCGCCCGTTTTCCCTCAGGGGACTTTTCGTGCTGCCCGTGATTGCCCGGCGTCTGAAGCCGGTTCACGTGGCAAACCGCAACAGCCAGCGCGTCGGTGATATCGTATGGGCCGGCGACCGGCTTCTCACTGAACAGATTTCGTATCATGAACTGAACCTGCTCCTTGGACGCCCCGCCACGGCCCACGACGGCCTGTTTGACCTCGCGAGGCGCGTATTCAAAGACGCGCAGATCCGACCTGGCGAGTGCCACCATGATCGCCCCCCGGGCTTCGCACATTTTCATCAATGTCTTCACATTAGCCCGATAAAAGGCACTTTCGACGGCAACCTCATCAGGTTGGTACTCTTCAATCAGCCGTAGCAGGCCATCGTGAATCTCCAGCAACCGTCTGCGAAAAGATAGCCCGGGGGCCGGGCGCAAACCTCCACACGCAACCAGCCGACTCTTCCGGCGTTGGGACTCCAACACACCGTAACCGGTAATCACACTGCCCGGGTCGATACCCATAACAAGCAAGGCGTCTGCCTTTCAAGGGCGCGGTTTCGTCGCGTTGCGCGAGGAGACGGTCGCTGACCGTGCCGCGCACCTGATCCGCGGCGAACAGGCGGGTCGGCCAGGCACAGATGTTCTAAGATGAAACCAAGGCGGCCAGTTGCTCTTCATCCATCTCGAAATTCGCATAGATCCGCTGTACGTCATCCTGCGATTCCAACATCTCCAACAGTCGAATCACCTGGGCCGCCGTCGCACCCTCAACGGGAACCGTATTCTGCGGCACCCGCGTCAACTCGGCACGCTCAACGGGAATCTGTTGCGCCGAAAACGCCTTCTGCACCCCGTCAAAGCCCTGCGGCGACGTGTAAACCTCGTATACGGCTTCCTCTTCAACGATGTCTTCGGCTCCAGCCTCGAGGGCGGCCATCATCAACGTGTCTTCATCGACGTTGTCTCTGGACACGACAACCAGTCCCTTCTGATCGAAAACCCAGGCAACGGAGCCGCTCTCGGCCATGCTGGCGTTACATTTGTTGAGCAGATGCCTCACCTGGGAAACCGTGCGGTTCTTGTTATCCGTCAACACCTCGATGAAGATTGCGACGCCTCCGGGCCCGTATCCCTCGTAAACGGCCGATTCGTACGAGTCGCCCGGCAGGTCGCCGGTGCCCTTCTTTAAGGCTCGCTCAATATTGGCGGCCGGCATGTTTTCCGACTTTGCGTTTAAAATAGCAGCCCTGAGGCGAGAGTTATTCGCCTCGTCGCCGCCCCCCTCCCTCGCAGACACCGTAATCTCCCTGATCAGCTTGGTGAACAGCTTGCCCCTGGCCGCATCCGCTCGTCCTTTTTTATGCTTGATATTCGCCCATTTCGAATGACCGGCCATAAACCGCCCACCTCCTTCGGAGATCGACAAAATCTACATAAAAATCGCTCTAACTATTTGATAATATAGCAACAAAACGGTATTAAAGCAATACAAAAAGGAGCGATTTTTCTTGCAGTTTCGGCGTCCGGCTTCATTGAAACGCAAGGCGATGGGACCACTCGCCACTGTTGCGACCTCACGGCGCCCGGCCCACTGGCGGCCCCCCGGCGTTCCGCGCGCCGTATCTCGGCTTCGTCCTGAGGTCCGACTGTTCAGGAGAAACGTCCGCCGTAAACGAAAACGGGCGATGTCCGGAAGGACACCGCCTTGAGGCCGTCGGTTCGTCATTCCGAACTACGCCTCTACGGTTTCCCCCTCCTTCTTGGAGTCTTCTGCGATTTTTCGGGTCAGATCGGCGGGTACGGGATCGTAGTGTTCGAATTCCATCGTGTAATCACCCGTGCCCTGTGTCATCGAACGGAGCGACGTTGCGTATTTGTATAGCTCCGCCAGCGGTACTTCCGCCCGGATGACCTGAAAACTGCCCTCCGGGTCCATACCCTGGATTCGACCCCGACGGCTGTTCAAATCGCCCATGACATCGCCCATATATTTGTCGGGTACCATCACCGTTATTCGATATATAGGCTCCAGTAGAATCGGCTTGGCGTTCATGAACGCCTTCTGGAATGCCTGAGAACCCGCCATCTGAAAGGCCATTTCGGATGAATCTACCGGATGGTACGAACCATCGTAGACCGTTACCCGTGTATCCACAACGTTGTAACCCGCAAGCACCCCCCGCTGGATGGCTTCGAAAACCCCTTTTTCCACTGCGGGAATATAATTGCGTGGAATGGCGCCACCAACCACCTCATCTCGAAATTCGTATCCCTCGCCGCGGCTCGAGGGCTCGATTCGCAAAAACGCTTCGCCAAACTGCCCCCGCCCGCCGGTCTGCTTCTTGTGCCGGTGGTGGCCCTCGGCGTGAGACGTGATCGTCTCACGATACGGGATCCTCGGCTGAAGGGTGTTTACCTCAACGCCGAACTTCTGCTTCAGTTTGTCGAGTACAACGTCGAGGTGCACCTCTCCCTGCCCCTGAGCGATAATCTGTTTGAGTTCCGGGTCGTATCCGGCGATGAAACTGGGATCTTCTTCGTGTATACGCTGCAATCCCATACTGATCTTCTCTTCGTCCCCACGTGATTTCGGCTCCAGCGCGATACGGATCAGTGGGTGCGGGAATTCCAGCGGCGCGACCTCAACCTGGTTGCGACGATCGCACAACGTATTGCCGCTATGCGTGTCTTTCAGCTTGACCAGCGCGCCCATATCGCCAGCAGGAATCGACTGGACCTCGTCGCGGTCCTGACCGTTCAGGACGTAGATTTGCCCCACGCGTTCGATGGTTTTCCCGCTTGAATTGTAGACCTCTGAGGATGCCGGCAACGATCCGGTGACGACGCGCACGAAAGACAGATCGCCGACGGTTTCGGATACGGTCTTGAACACCACGGTTGCAAGTGGCCCATCCGCAGACGGCCGGAGTTCGGCCGATTCCTCGGTTGCCACCATCCGTACGCTGGTGGCGGGCATTTCTGACGGAGACATCATATTGTCAACGAGAAAACCCAGCAGTTGATCCGTTCCGATATTCCTGGAGGCGTCGCCACAGAGAACCGGAATCGTCGTTCCGTTCAGAATGCCGGCCTTCAGTCCACGCAAAAGATCCTCTTCTGAAAGATCCTCCTCTTCGAGGTATTTCTCGGTCAACTCATCGTCGCTTTCGGCCGCCGCTTCGACTATCTGTTCACGGAGTGACTCTACGGGGTCACGCAGGTCCGCAGGCACCTCGCCCACTTCGGGTCTTCCGTTCGCATCGTCGGGATACGTAAGCAGCCTCTGATGCAGTACGTCGATAATCCGGTTGAAACCGACCCCCGGGTTGACGGGTATATTAAACGGCAGGACCTGTCGCCCATACTGCTCCTGCAATGCGTTCAGAACCTTTTCGAAATCCGCGAACTCTTTATCGACTTGGTTGATAAAAAACAAACGAGGACGCCCGAAGGACTCCGCGAATCCCCAGGCCTTGTCCGTCCCAATCTCCACACCGTTGGCCGCGTGAACAAGGAGAACCGCATTGTCGGCTGCCCAGAGCGCCGCCTTGGCGTCTCCGATGAAATCCGCGTATCCCGGCGCGTCCAAAATGTTGATTTTTATTCCTTTCCACCCACAATGCAACATAGACATGCTGATGGAGATTTTTCGGGCGATCTCGGCCTCGGCGAAATCCGACGTTGTCGTGCCGGCATCGATGGTTCCCAGTCGATTGCTTCCGCCTGCCGTATAAAGCATGGCCTCGGCCAGCGAGGTTTTTCCCGTGCTGCTATGTCCTACCAGGGCAACGTTGCGAATCCTGTCAGGCGTTTCGATATTCACGCGCCTCCTCCCTGTAAAATCGCAACAAAGCAGCGACGTGTCCGCCGCCCACCGCTGCATCGACCTCGCCTGAAAGACGAGAGCCGGCCGTCTATACCATAACTAGGCCCGAAGAAGCCAATTAAAATAGAATAGCCACGCCTGTCAAGTCATTCTTTCTACACGCAATAACGTAAACAGGGTCCGGGATTCGTTCGAATCCCGGACCCTTTCAGGGTTTCCCGGCAGCGACCTACTCTCCCACAAGGCTACCCAAGCAGTACCATCGGCGCTGGAGGGCTTAACTTCTCTGTTCGGAATGGAAAGAGGTGTATCCCCTCCGCTACAGCCACCAGGAAAAAACCAAGACAACCAAATACGGAACCGAATCTCGCTGCATACAGAACGCACAGGCGATCCGCCGAGAAACCATTAATTGATCAAGCCACACGGCTGATTAGTATCGCTCGGCTGAACGCATTGCTGCGCTTACACCTGCGACCTATCGACCTCGTAGTCTACAAGGAGCCTTCAGGTGGGTAAACCCACGGGATATCTTATCTTGGAGTGGGCTTCGCGCTTAGATGCTTTCAGCGCTTATCCCTGCCGAACGTAGCTACCCAGCGATGCCTCTGGCGAGACAACTGGTACACTAGAGGTTCGTCCATCCTGGTCCTCTCGTACTAAGGACAGATCTCCTCAAATATCCTGCGCCCACGGCAGATAGGGACCGAACTGTCTCACGACGTTCTAAACCCAGCTCGCGTACCACTTTAATAGGAGGACAGCCTAACCCTTGGGACCTTGTACAGCCCCAGGATGTGATGAGCCGACATCGAGGTGCCGAGCCCTCCCGTCGCTATGGACGCTTGGGGAGGACCAGCCTGTTATCCCCGGAGTACCTTTTATCCGTTGAGCTTCGGCGCTTCCACGCGCAACCGTCGGATCACTAAGCCCTGCTTTCGCACCTGCTCGACCTGTGTGTCTCGCAGTTAAGCTCCCTTATAC
>CBDDDZ010000005.1:0-1060000 GCA_965226795.1 Candidatus Latescibacterota bacterium | reverse complement strand
CGGAAGCCGGGCGTCGCGTCGAGGCGGTGTGTGGCCCGGCAACTCTTCGTGCCAGTCTCCCAGCTTCCGCCCCGCATTATCCTGAATTTACCCCGGGCGGGGCCTTTAGGATCCGTCACCGAGCCGCCAGGGTACGAGCCCTTCCAGTCCTGGACCCATTCGTAGACATTTCCGAGCATGTCGTGAAGATCAAATCCGTTCGCGGCTTTATTTCCAACCGTATGCGGGCGCTCGTTGCAGTTCTTGTCGTACCACGCGATTGTATCCAGAGTTCGCGCTGTAGCGGTCGCCGTCCGTTCCGCCCCGAGCGGCGTACTCCCACTCCGCTTCCGTGGGCAGTCGATACCGCTTCGAGTCGTCCATCCCGTTCAGCGTCCGGATAAACGCCTGCACGTCGTTCCACGAAACCTGCTCCACGGGACAATCCGGGCACCCTTTGAAGTCTGAAGGATTGGTCCCCATCACCGCCTCCCACTGCTTTTGCGTGACCTCGTGCTTTCCCAAATAGAACGCCTGGCCAATGCTCACGTCGGTCACGGGCTTCTCCTGTTCTACGGCATCGTCGCTCGTCGAACCCATGCGAAACCCGCCCGCGGGAATCAGAACGAACTCCATCCCCACCCTGTTGCGGTTGGTCGAAGGCATCGCCTTCCGCCTAGCGGCGACGGCGCTTCCTTCTGTGACCATCACCGGAACGATGAGTGCAATCGCTACCTTCCCGAAAAAACCGAATCGAAACATCGCAGATCTCCCTCAAAGAATGCAATTGGAAAAAACCCAGCTGTGCAGCGACGGATCCGCACACCCTGTTCGGAAAGAATCACAGTAAGTTATCGTCTAAATGTCGTTACCGCAAGTCCAAATGCCCACTCCGCCAATGTATCGGTTGCCCTCCCATCGTCTCAACCGATCCACGCGACCCTTTCCGGTCAGATGGGACAGTAAACCACCGAAAATCGGGCGTTCTTAGGGGTCGCGACGCTGTGGCCGGCATGTGGCGGCAGCGAGACACTGCGGGTGGTCGTTTGAGGGCCCGGTCGGGTGGAGGTCTCACGTTTTCAGCGGGCGACGAACTCGAATCTCATTCGGAAGGTTAGCCAATTCGAGCGGCGTTCACAAGTTACTTGTCTTAGGCCACATCATGTCGTTAATTTATACGCAAAGCGGTAGAATTAATTCCGTACATCAAGGAAATCCCGGGCATGGCTACACGCACATTTCTGGCTGTCCTGATAATTGCGCTTTTTTCCATGGAATGCGGCAAGCAGCCCACGGATGGCGAGCCTTCATCGCCGGCGGAAATGGTTACGGGAGAAACGGTTTCATTTAACACCCCTGATGGCTTTAACATTTTCGCGGCCTGGTTCACCTCCGACGGCCAGACCGGTTGCCGGCCCGTCGTTATCCTCATCCATCCCTACGACCAGAATCTCGGCATCTGGATTCCTTTCGTGCCAGACCTGACCGATGAAGGATACCACGTGCTTGCCTACGACATCCGGGGACATGGCGGCAGCACTTTTCAGAACAACGTGTATTTTCCGCGAAGTACATTCCAGACAGAAGATTTCAACAATATGCCGCTGGATGTCGAAGGCGCCATCGGCTGGCTGAAGACCCGTGCCGACGTCGATGCCGCGCGCATCGGACTCTTGGGCACGGAGCTGGGAGCCAACATCGCCTTCGTCAGTTCCGGCATCTATCCGGAAGTCAAGACGTCCGTTGCCATCTCTCTCATCACCCGACTCAGGCAAGACATCCTTCTGGGTAATAATGTCGCAGACTTTCAGCCGCGGTCCGTACTTTTCGTGGCGTCGCACGGCGACGGATACGCGTACACGTCGTCCGAATTGCTGGCCCAACGAACCGGAGACCCCGTTCGGGTCAGCGGATACCAGGGCACGGCCATCGGTCCGGCTCTCCTGAACAACCCGGCCGCCCGCGCCGAAATCCTTCAGTGGCTTCGAGAACACCTCTGAACGACCTCGATGCTTCGCAACGCCTGCCGCCTGTCCACCGGTACACGCCGGCACTGCGTTCGACGAAAGTGGCGGTATCGATCGTGCACGGCTCGCGAAATCGGCCGCGAGTCAGAGTCCGCACCCAATACAATAGGGTTCGTCAGTCGATGACCTTCGCTCTGGGAGGCGAATAGTGTCCGTTTTCCACAAATCCTCTCACTGGATAGTATCGATTGCGGCAACCCTTCTTGTCCTATTGCTTGCCTCCGAGGACACGCTTGCGCAAAGAAGAGGCGGCGGCAGAGGTCAAGGAGGCCGCGGGGGCGTTGATCTCAGTCCAATTCGAAATGGCCTGTACTCCAACCCCCCCACCGGCGCCTACGATCTGGTTAAGGGGAACGAGGATATGTTTCGCCGGCTGCCCTTCCCTTTAAGGACTCACATATTAGACTCGTTGACACACTGGGATGATTTCTTCCCGCAGGAGCAGGAGCGATTCAGACTCTTTTTCGTGAAGGCCAAGGAAGCGTCGGATGGAGATCTGCGCGCGGCTTTCGGCGAGGCGATTGCAGGAATCTTCGGGCGGCGACCGGGCCCCGACAACGTCGCGGCCCGGGAGAGCAACAAGACATTCGACAGCGACACGACCCTGGCCGACGACGTGGAACCGGGGAACGCGGGGACCCGGCCCAGAGACGGCTCCGAAGTCCCGACGTACAGATAATGCCCGAGCAGAGGGCAAGAATCGAATCCGCGTTCAACCGGTTCGTCTATGATGGTGCGGACTTTTCACCCGCGCTTCTCGCGATTGCAATTATGCCTGCACAATCGGAATCATCCGATTCAACACTGCACGACAGCCTGTTAACGCAGGGAACCCTTCTGGAAACCGTGCCCCATTCAAATCCGCCTGAACAATGGCTGGCCACTCTGTTGACCGGCCGCGACGACGCGCTGAGGGACGCCAAGCTCGCACACCCGACCCTTTTCGAATATCGCAATCGCGCCCTTAAAGACAAGACCCGTACCCGCACGCTGGCGCTCTATCTCGACGACAGCGCCCCGCCGGAGCGCAGCACACACAAGAAATACAAGAAATTCGGCCCACTGACCGTGCGGGCTTCGTCGTTATCCGGAGCGGCTGAAACCGTCCGTCGGGTACTTGACGAGGCCCTTTCGGAGGGCAGATCGCAGGCATTCATTGAAAACGTCGTCTACCCGACGCTCAACCCGAAAAAACTCAAAATCACCAAAACCGTCAAAGACAAAGTCCTGGCGAGGCTAATCGTCAGGAGCCTCGTTGCATCCGACCAGAATCTGGAACTCAAAAACGCCTTCCTGAGTTCGCTTGCTCTTACCTGCCTTCCCAGGGCGCAACCCGATCTGATGTTTCTTCAACTGACCGGCGGACCCGATAGCCGCAGGACAATCGAACAACTATGGAAAATCGTACAGGGACACCACCGGTACCAGAATCGAACGACCATTGCAATACTGGACGCGGCAGGCGGCCGCGCGCTGCTTTTGGGGCCCGATATGCCCGCGGGTCTGCGCGTAACCGAACCCCTCACCCTGCTAGACCTTTCCGCGACCCTTTTCGGCCTGGGCAATGTCGAAGCGGAGTTCATCCAGGGCAAACGGGCTGATTTCGCGATGAGCAATTAGCCTGGATGTTTGGGTATGCGGCGATTCCTGTTCGGGCCGGGCCCCGGGCACACATGCAGACTTGACATTGGAATCCGCCGTGGCATTCCCATCGAAAAGGAGCAGGCGGCTTGTCCTCACGCCGCCTGCTCCTGATCCGACTCATACCTGTGATCCTTCGTCGTCCCAGCGTTTTCTTCCCCATCCCCGCCAGTTCTTTATTTTACCCGCACAGCCTGCCCGCGACGAACGGACTGGACCTCCTTGAAACAGAGCCGGAGAGCGTCCGCCGCCCGGACCCCGGACAATGCCTCGGCCGGAACCCCTCTCGCCACTTCATCCACGGCGGCCTGAATCTCCCGGGTAAACGCCACCACCGGGTCTCCCGAACCCAGTCTTGGCTTCCGGACCTTTTTGTCTTCGGTCAGAAGCGTGAGAGGGGTGGACAGAACCGGCTTATCGCCCAATGTGGCGAATTCGTAAATCAATGTAGCCCTTTCGAGGTAGATTTCAAAACCGTGGGCAAAGGCGCGGCCGGGCTGTGAAATCGCGCCCGAAGCGCAGGTGATGCTCAAGCCCGGCCGGTCGAAGAACCTGTAGCTCGTGCACAAATATTCGGCGTAATGATCGTTAACCAGCCGACCGGTCGACGATACCTGGTCGGGTACACCGCACAACAACAGGATATAGTGGGTATCGTGGATGTGCAGATCCACACCCGGCCCTCCGCTCCGTTCGACGTCGCTGAATTCCGATGACCAGTCGGGTTGGGAGATAATCCGCTTGAAATGCGCGCCCAGAAGCGCTCCGTACTCCCCGCCCTCCACGACCTTCCGGGCATATGCGAATTCCGGAAAAAACGGCAACACCTGCGCCACCATCAGCGAACGCCCGGAATTTCCCGCCTCCTGAACCATCCGATCCGCGTCCTTCGGTTTCAGCGCAATCGGCTTCTCAAGGAGCACATGCTTTCCCGCCCGCAGAGCGGCTATCGTTACGTCCCGATGCATCGCCGAAGGCAGGCAGATATTCACGAGATCGATTCCAGGATCGGCCAAGAGATCGTCGACCTTCCGGTACGTCCGTATTCCGGACAGATCCTCGATACCTCCGGGTTCCCCAAAATTCCCATGAATCCCCCGCCAATCCCCCCTCAGTTTCTTTTCGTCCCGCGTACAGATGGCCGTCACCTTCCCGCCCTTCACTCTTCGGGCGCCGCGATAGTGGGTCATCCCCATAAATCCGATGCCGATAATGCCAATGTGTACCATAGCGACCCTTCCATTGAAATTCAACGACCGTCCACAAAACGGACGGCCTGGCGCCCGATCCCGCTATTGATTACACGATAACGTGCGCTTGTCGCGATCCTGGCGCCGTCTTGCCCTCATATTTCAGCACAGGCTGGCGCCCGCAAATGCGATATATATTGTCAATATAGGCTGAATGGAAAGACGCTGCAAGCGGAAATGGATCGACCGGAATGAGGTCTTCGTTGCATGCGCTGCCCACGTTTGCACCAAGGCATTTCAGCTTATTTCGGCGCGTCCCGGCAGTCCGACAAACCGGATTGACCGGGCACTTTCCCACCCGCAAAGCCCTTGCTGCCACGGCCTGTAAACATCCGGGCGCCAGGTGATTCCGGCCAATTGCGTATGGATGTCCGTCTTTCGTGGCTTCCGGGCATACAGCCGCTGGCATACGCCTTGCCGCGCAGCCCGGCGGAGTTCCGGAAGGGTAAAATCGCCCTTGATATGGCGGTAGTTTTCGGTTATTGTTAAGCGATTCGACGCAATTTGCGTCGAATCGGGGAGGCCCGGGCCTGAAACCCCGGCGACGTCACGGCATCTAACGCATAAATTACATTGCACTTATCCCAGCGCAGTCCAGCGAAGAGATTTTACCCATGAAATTGAATCGCGTATTGTTTATTATATTCTTTGCGATCGCCCTCGGCGACGTTTCCACACATGCCGCCACCGCGCCCGACTTCAACCTTCGGAACCTGCAGGGCGAACGGGTCAACCTCAAAGCCCTGCTCACGAAAGGACCCGTACTTCTGGATTTCTGGGCAACTTATTGCAAGCCCTGCGTCAAGGCGATGCCCAAGCTTCAGAAGATTCACGAGAAATACGGCAAATCCGGACTCACGGTTCTTGGCGTCAACGTGGACGGGCCACGCGGGCAGAACAGGGTGAAACCCTTTCTCCGGGCGCGAAAGGTCAGCTTCCCAATCGCACTCGACTCCGACAGCGCCGTGATGCGGCGGATGCAGGTCAATGTCCTGCCAACCACGCTGTTGATCACGCAGAATGGCGAGATCGCGCTCAGGCAGGTCGGATACAATTCGAAACATGCCGATGCGTTGTTGGCCGCAGTAGAGTCGCTCTTTTCCAAGCCCGGAGACGACGAGGCAAACGCCGATGCGCGTGCCGATAAATAGACTGGCGACGCTTTTTCTTGTCCTTATGGCCGACCGCGCCGCAGCACAGGTTACAGCTTCCAGCCTGACCGAACTGCAGCGCGGGCGGGTACCGGGCGTGGATTCGCTTGCGGTTTCCAACCTTTACGAACAGTTTGATGTCGACTACATCCAGCACGGGATCCAGGCCGGTTTCCGGGCCGAAATTTTCAACACATGGCGCAACATCGGTCCCGGCTCGCGCCTGTCGCAGGTTGAATACCGAGTGGTTCATATTGCCCAGAAGCACCTGCGATGGACAAACGGACCCACCGAACTGGTTACGGGCAACTACTACGCCATCCTGGGCCGGGGAATCACGCTCAGGGCCTTCGATCTCCCGGGGGTAATACTGGAGAGCGCTCAATACCGGCGTCGCTATTCGCCATCGCGAGACCTGGAGGGCGGCATAGCCACCTGGGCGGGGCCGCGGACCGAGGCCAGAGCCCTGATCGGACGACCCGTATTGGGTGACGTTCCGCCTGCGGTGCGGGTGGGTAATCCGCTTCGTGATGTACCGCGACGTGACAACTGGCTTCTCGGAGGCGAGATCTCGCTGCGTCCCACCAACCCGATCAAAACGGGTGTAACCGCCGTCAGCCATCACGCCGGGAGGCTCGACTCCACCCTCACATGGTCCGGATTCCTGGAACTCGATATGGCTCCGGCATTAGAAGCAGCCGGTCTGCCGGACGCCTACGCGGCTGTCTACGCCGAATACGCCGGGCTGAAAGACATTCACGTGGACGGAAGCGCCATCTATCTTTCCGCCAACTCCGGTATTTCCAACCTGGGCCTGAGCCTGGAATACAAGGACTATCAGAATTTCGCCTTCAGTTTCAACGATCCCCCATCCCTGGTTCGTGAACATTCGGCCGTGCTACTCAACAGATCTACCCACGCCGTGCTTGCCGATACCGAAAAGGGCTATCAGGCGGAAGCCACTTATACGCTATTCGGCCTGGGCACGCTGACGGCCAACATAAGCAAGGGAGAGAACGAGCTGGCGCCCGGCTTCGAGAAAACCTTCAACGAGCGGTACTTAGGCGTGGACGTCGACCTACCGTCCGAAGATCGGGGCCACGCAATCTCAATCAACCTGTTCGTCGACTGGGGAAAAAACGAACTGAAGGGGATCGGGAAACACAGAACCGCTGGCACAGCGGTCGAATCCATTACACCCGGCGGATCTGTCGTGGGTGTCGATCTGCAGGTTCGGCGCGCGGCCAGGCTACCACGAAACGAACCGGCGTTCTTGGATGTCTTTACCCAGTTCTCATTCCAGCATCCGTCCGGCGTGGGCGCCGCCCTCGTTCTGGACCGCACGGACGATCCGTTTGAAGTGGACGATGGCGCAACGTCGGATGGGATCGAGACCGGGACGCGCACCTGGTTGGCGGTCAATCTGAACGTCCGCTTTCTCGATCGATACGAAGCCCTCGTTTTTGCCGGCCGCAGGCGTGGCGGCGTCGCATGTACTTCGGGTACATGCTATCAGGTGCTGCCATTCAACGGTCTTGAAATGCGTTTCAAAACCCATTTCTGACGCAGACCACACACTCTCTCAAAGGAGGATTGCGATGAGTCGAATCGCTACGTGCGTCGTGTTCCTGCTGCTCCTGGGACTCTACCCGTTGGGACCCGCGGAAGCACAGGAAGTCGGCGACGCGGTACCCAGTTTCTCGCTTACGGGGTTGGATGGAAAAACCTACACCCCGGCGAATTACAAGGGCAGTGTCTTAGTCCTCTATTTTCTGGGCCATAACTGACCCACATGCATAGGGGCGGGTCCGTCCATAGAACAGCAGATCTGGAAGGCGTTCCAGGACGATGGCGTAACGGTCCTGGGGCTTGACCTATATAATGGCAACAAGTCGCAACTGGAAGGCTTTCAAGCAACGACCAAGGTCACATTCCCGCTCCTGTTGCAGGCCAGCGGCAAGATTCAGACCTCCCGCGGCGTCCACACGTTGCTGGTCGCGGACCGAGCAGGGATCATCCGCCACATCGGGGGGCGCACGACTTCCGGTCTTAGCGCCACGGCGGCGCGTATCCGGGAATTGCTAACCCCTCAGGCGCCAGCTATCACGCTCCCCAACCCATCACTCGACTTCGGTGAGGACGTTCCGGCGGGAGTGTCTCACACCCTCACCCTTGTGGTGCACAATACCGGCGGGAACGACCTCGACATTACCAGCATACAATCCGACCTCGACGGGACCTCCGTCAGTCAAACCGAGCTACTGATTGCGTCGGGCGACAGCGCGACGGTCGAAATCACGTTCACGCCCGCCGATGCCGGCCCCTTCTCCGGCACCGTTACCATCCTGAGCAACGATCCTGAAAACAGCAGCGTTACCGTCACCCTGTCGGGAACGGCCATCATTGTCTACGGCGACGCCCGGGCCGACTTCGACGGTGACGGCGAAATCGGGTTCAGAGACTTCATCGCCTTTGCCCAGGCCTTCAACACAAACAACATTACCTACGACCTGAACGGGAACGGTCTGGTCGACTTCCCGGACTTTTTGGAATTCGCAAAGAACTTCGGCAAACGCGTGCCCTGAGTTCCGCCGGATTATTCACGAAAAAGACACGCTGAATTCAGCGTGTCTTTTTCGTTCCTTAGCTTCGGTGACATTAGTCGTCTATCTCCTATCCGGCACGGCTGAATAGGAAGCAATCGAAGGCTCGATTCGATATCCCGAGTCCGGTTTTTCAGAAACCGAACCGATTTATCCAGCGTCTAATAAACAGATAGACAATACAACATCCCAATTCCAGATTCTTAGCCCGGGGTGACCGGGAACTCTGCGCCGGGCGGAGGGGCGTAAGGCGTTTACCGGGCGTTGCGTCTCAAAAAAGGCGAAGCCCCCTGCCCATTCGTTTCTGCAGATTCAGGATTTCCACCCATGGAACCTCACGCCGGACCCATTTCCGACACACCTGACCTGCTTCCGGCCATGCGATCGTACATTGACCGGCACGTATTGATCCGGCCCGGCCACGGCATAGTGATCGGCGTATCGGGCGGCCCGGATTCGGTATCGCTGCTGGATGTGCTATTCCGGCTTCGGAAGTCTCTCGACATCACGCTCTACGTCGCCCACCTCAACCATAAACTCAGGGGCCCGGCGTCGGATGCCGACCAACAATTTGTGACGGACCTCGCCGCCACCAGGGATCTCCCGTGCTTCTCCGAAGAGGCGATCCTGCCCGCAGGGTGTTCTCTTGAACAAACTGCGCGTGACGTGCGCCTCGCATTTCTCAAAAGGGTCCAGCGCGTCACCGGCGCTTCCCGGATCGCTTTGGGCCATACCCGCAGCGATCAGGCCGAAACCGTATTGATACGGTTGGTCCGCGGCGCCGGTCCAACCGGACTCGGCGCGATCCGCCCGATCCGCGACGGTCTCTGGATCCGTCCCCTCCTGGCGGTCTCGCGACAACAGATACAGGCTTATGTCGAACACCGAAACCTGCAGGTGCGCCACGACATTTCCAACGCCGACGTCCGCTTCCTTCGAAACCGGATCCGGCATCATCTTCTTCCGGAGATCGCTTCAGCATACAACCCAGCCATTGAAGCGGCCCTGGCCAGGTCCGCGGAGATCATCCAGGGGGAAGATCAACTGCTCGGCCAGCAGGCGGAATCGGCGTATCGAAAGGCCTTGCGTTATGAGAGCAGGCGAAAAATAATCCTTGATGAAAACGCCGTTTTCGGTTATCATATAGCACTTCAGCGTCGAATCTTCAAAACGGCTTTTTTCCGTCTTCGTGGCTGTGCGCGTGCGCTTGATGGGCAGAGTGTCAGTCGCATGGAAGCCCTGCGTTTGACGCCTGAAGGCGTGGTTCAGGTGTCTTCCGATATCTCCGCTCATCGTTCGAGTCCATGGCTGATCCTTAGTCGGCCAACGCCGTTTTTCTCGACCGAGGTCGCCGTTCCGGGCATCACCGAAATAGCGGAAATCGGCGCGGTTCTGGAGACGAGGATCCGGCCGGCCAGCCAGGTGCGAAGGGACGATCTATCGTCCGATCCGTATCACGCCTGTTTCGACTGGGATGCACTTCCCGGCGGGCTGACTCTGAGAAATCGGCGGCGGGCGGATCGATTCAGACCGTTCGGCCTGAATGGAACACAAAAAATCAGCGACCTGTTTATCAACCTGAAGATTCCCAGACCGTTGCGCGACGAAATTCCGCTGCTACTGGGCGGTCAGGCCATTCTCTGGGTGGTCGGCTTGCGCACGGCCCAGTCCACAGCCGTCACGCATCGGGCGAAAACGGTGCTGGACATCACCTTCAAGGGTGGCTGGGGAGGCGTAATCGCCTCCTCTTGAGTATTATTGTCAAGGCGGTTTTTATGGCTGAAAGTAAAGACCAGGAAGAAACCCCGGCTGCGGAGCGGAAAGAAAAATCGCCGCCCGTACCGGAGCTGAAACCTGAATCTGACGACAACCCGGAAGCGTCGGAGGCCCCGCGAAGCCGACAGCGCCCACGGCAAAACCGTGAGCCCGGGTCAACGCCCGAAAACGACGGCCATGAGTGGCGGCGGCGCTCAAAAACGCTTGCATTCTGGGTCTTTTTTGTACTTGTCGCCCTCTTCGCAACCCGCTTCTTCGGAAGCAGTACCGGCTCGGGTGACGTCGTACTCAGCTACAAGGAGTACCGGACCCTGATGAAACAGGGCAAGATCGAAAGCGCCATCATCATCGACAGCGATTTTCACGGCACATTGCGCGAACCCGAATATACGAGCAGTCGGGGCGAGCAGCAGGCCTATCGCACCTTTGTGGTCAACCTGGGCGTCATCGGCGAAGAGGCAATCGCCGACTGGGAAAAATACGAAATCGACTTCCGCTTCGAGGAAAAACCCTTCGACTGGTTGAAGGTCTTCTTTAACTTCCTGCCGTGGCTGCTCTTCGTCGGCCTCTGGCTGTTCATCTTCCGTCAGATGCAGGGAGGTGCCAAGGGTGCGTTCAGCTTCGGCAAGAGCAGGGCGAAGCTGTTTTCCGAAGACCGCCCAAAGGTCACCTTTAAAGAAGTTGCCGGATCGGACGAGGCCAAACAGGAACTCCAGGAGATCATCGAGTACCTAAAGGATCCCCGAAAATTCCAGCGGCTCGGCGGCCGAATCCCGAAGGGTGTGCTCCTTGTCGGACCGCCGGGTACCGGCAAGACGTATATGGCCAAAGCGGTGGCAGGCGAGGCCGACGTACCATTCTACAGCATGAGCGGCTCCGACTTTGTCGAAATGTTCGTCGGCGTTGGCGCCTCCCGTGTTCGCGACCTGTTCGAACAGGGAAAAGCCAATGCACCCTGCATCATCTTCATAGACGAAATAGACGCTGTGGGGCGACACCGGGGCGCCGGCATCGGGGGGGGGCACGACGAGCGGGAGCAGACGCTCAACCAGTTGCTGGTTGAAATGGACGGATTTGACTCCAAGGAGGGGGTCATCCTCATTGCCGCCACCAACCGGCCCGACGTCCTCGATCCGGCCCTGCTGCGTCCGGGCCGCTTCGACCGACAGGTGGTTGTGGACCGGCCCGACGTCAAGGGCCGGGAGGGTGTGCTGAAAGTCCACATCCGGAATACCCCGTTGGACAAGGACGTCGACCTGACCGTTCTCGCACGGGCTACGCCCGGCTTTTCCCAGGCCGACCTGGAAAACCTGGTCAACGAGGCCGCATTGCTCGCCTCCAGGTACGACCGGCCCTCTGTGATTATGGATGACTTCGAGAATGCCAAAGACAAGGTCATTATGGGCGTAGAAAGGCGTAGTCTGGTCATTTCCGACTCGGAAAAGAAGCGTACGGCATACCACGAAATCGGTCATGCTCTGGTGGCCAAACTCGTTCCCGAGGCCGATCCGGTGCATAAGGTCACCATTATTCCCCGCGGCCAATCCCTCGGGTTGACCACGTATCTACCCATCGACGAACGCCACAACTATTCCAAGAGCTACAGCGACGCCGTTCTCACTTATGCGTTGGGTGGCCGGGTGGCGGAAAAAATCGTCTTCGGGGAAGTTTCCAGCGGCGGTCAGCAGGACTATAAGATGGCCACCGACCTGGCGCGCCGGATGATCTGCGACTGGGGCATGAGCGAGGAATTGGGTCCCGTATCCTACGGAAACAGACAGGATGAGATCTTCCTCGGTCGTGAATTGGCCCAGCGCCGGGATTTCAGTGAAAAAGTCTCACAGGTCATAGACGACGAAATCCGCAACTTCGTCTTCGCCGCGGAAGAACGGGCGGAAACACTGCTGCGTGAGAATATCGCTCAGGTCCACATTCTGGCGGATGCGCTTCTGGAGTTCGAAGTGCTGGATGACTCCCAACTCGACCGTATTCTGGCTGGAGAAAAGCTGCAAAAACCATCTGAACCGTCCCAATCTCAAAACGGACGGCGCAGGCAGGATGCAGCCGCCGATGTCGAGGAGCCGGACGCGCCTTCCGCGGGCGAACAGACAGCCGAATCGCAGGAAGCATCCGATAACGAAGAGTAAACGCTTTACTTAAATTTCAGGAAGGGATGGTAAAAAGCCGTGTCATTTTGCCATCCCTTTTGCATGTCCACATTTCCGATGCGATACATAACCTCCCCCACGCACCAGCTCGACTGCCGGGGCAACATCCTCCACCTGGGCTCACGAACCCTGATAATGGGGATTCTTAACGTCACACCCGATTCGTTTGCCGACGGTGGACGTTATTTCGAACCGCGACAGGCCGTTGCCCGTGCGCTACGGATGGCTGAAGAGGGTGCGGATATCATCGACGTGGGCGGCGAATCCACCCGTCCGGCAGGGACGTACGGTGCGGGAGCCCTTGCCGTTTCAACGGAAGAGGAAATCCGCCGCACGGCGCCGGTGATCGAAGAAATTGCATCCAGAACAGACCTGATCATTTCCGCCGACACCACAAAAGCGGCTGTCGCCCAAAAAGCGATACAGTCGGGCGCATCCATCGTCAACGATATAAGCGCTATGCGTTTCGACCCTCTCATGGCCGAAACTGTCGCACAATCGGGCGCCGCGGTTGTCCTTATGCACATGAAGGGCACGCCCCGAACCATGCAGTTCAAACCGTCGTATCACAACGTGATACGCGAAATTTTCAATTTTCTCGACGTTCGCCTGGCCTCAGCTCTCAACGCCGGCATCGCTCCCGGCCGGATTCTGATTGACCCCGGTCTGGGATTCGGAAAACGAAATACCCATAACTTTGAAATTCTCGCCCGGCTTGAGGAACTCCATGATCTCGGCTGCCCTCTGCTGGTGGGCCCGTCGCGAAAAAAATTCATTGGAGCCCGGCTGGATCTTCCGCCGGAAGAAAGGCTGGAAGGCACGCTGGCCGCGGTGGGTTTCTCCGTGGCCGCCGGGGCTCACATTGTACGCGTGCATGACGTTGGAGCAGCCGGTCGGGCCGCGCGTGTGGCCGAAGAGATTGTTGCGGCCTCCGGTGCCGGGTGTGCTGCACCGGGAGACGATGCGAACAGGTCGGACGAACGCGCCCATTGCCCACCGTCGAAATGCGGCGCAGTCGAATGAGCCCGGCGTAACGTCGCACTATCGTAAGGTGGATTGAAAATCCTGCATTTTACCCTGTCCCCCTTCCTTATGAATTTACAAACGAAGTATGGAAGGTAACCTTATGAAGGGAAAGTCAGGCGCATACACCGCCGCCGGCGTGGATATCGAGAGCGCCAGTCGGACCAAGAAAGGCATCTCCAGCCTGGTACGATCAACATTCGGCCCTGAAGTACTCACGGACATTGGCGGATTCGGCGGCCTTTTTGCGCCGCAGTGGGAGGCTTACCGGGATCCCGTCCTGGTGGCAGGAACGGATGGTGTCGGCACGAAGCTCAAAATTGCTTTTATGACGGGTGTCCACAATACGGTCGGAGCGGACCTTGTGGCCCACTGCGCCAACGACATACTTGTACAAGGGGCGCGCCCCCTTTTTTTTATGGACTACCTGGCCATGGGGAAACACGACACCGTCGTGGCCGAGGCCGTCATCGAGGGAATCGCAAACGGATGTAAAGCCTGCGGTTGCGCGCTTCTGGGCGGGGAAATGGCGGAAATGGCGGATTTCTATGCCGACGGCGAATACGACCTGGCGGGTACTATCGTCGGCATTGTCAACCGGGAAGAAATTCTGGATGGCTCCCGGGTACAGCCGGGCGACAAGCTCATCGGTCTGCCGTCGTACGGCCTCCACACCAACGGTTATGCCCTGGCGCGCAAACTTTTCTTCCAAACCGCAGGATGGACCGTCGACACCCACCTGGGTGAACTCGGCGGTACAATCGGCGATGCCCTGCTGGCCCCTCACCGGAGTTACGTATCATCGGCCTTCAGTCTTATGGAAGCCGTGCAGGTACGGGGGATGGCCCACATCACCGGCGGAGGACTTGTCGACAACCTGCCGCGCACCCTTCCGGATGGGCTGGGCGCACGTGTTTTCCGGGGAACCTGGCCCGAGTTGCCTGTATTCAACCTGTTACAGAAGGTGGACGACGACATTGAAATCGACGAGATGTTTCGTGTGTTCAATATGGGTCTGGGCCTGGTGCTTGTCGTCCCTTCCAGTCAGGCTGAAAGAGCGATCGAACAGTTGAGACGAAACGGAGAGACAGGCTACGTCGTGGGTGAAGTTGTCAACGACCCGGGTTCCGGTGTTCAAATCCTTTAGCGGGAGTACGCTATGTTGTTGCGCATTTTCCTTTTCGGCTTATTGCTGGGTCTCGTATACCGCGTACTTCGGGATGTTCTGCGCTCCTCGCTTCGATGGGTCTCCCCCCAGAAAGACGGGTCACGTCCACCCGGCAAGAAGCCATCCTGGGACATCAACAAGAATCGGATCAGGGATGCTGAATTTCGCGACCTGGACGGTTAGCGCTCCCTTTGGGCCGGTGTAGTGCTCCCTGGCAGAGTAGTTCCGTGCATGTTTTCAGATCTTTCGCATCTTTTCCATCTACCACGACCGTGGCCAAATCCAGAGCTAAATCCGGCAACCCGCAGGATAGGCTGACCGCGCAGATTCAAGGGGGCGAATTCGCGCCGCTGTATTTGATGCACGGAACTGAGAACGTCAGCAAGGAAGAAAGCCTGAAAGCCCTTGTCGACGCTGCTGTCGATCCCACATTACGAGCCTTCAACCTGGATATCTTCCGCGGCGAGGATATGGATGTGGCCGACGCCGTCGGCCGTGCAACCGCCTTTCCGATGATGGCGTCACGCCGGGTTGTCGTTGTCAAACGAGTGGAACGGTTGCGGGACACCGACGCGCGAACTCTCCTTCCCCTTATTGACAAACCCGTTGGATCCACTGTCCTTGTTATTACCGCGGACAAATTGGACGGTCGCAAGAAACTCAGCGTCGCGTTGCGAAAAAACGCCGTTGCGGTAGAATTCAAGCCACCTTACGAGAGCGAACTCCCGGAGTGGATTCGTAGACGGGCGGCTGCCCTGAATAAACGGATTGAACCTGATGCCGCACACCTGCTTCACCTCGGCGTCGGCCCGAATCCGGGCGAACTGGTTAGCGAACTCGAGAAACTGGCTATATATGCAAACGGACGGGATGCCATCACGCGAGACGACGTCATCCAGGTGGCTGGCGATTTACGAAGCGCGACGGTTTTCGAACTTGCGGATGCCGTGGGAAATCGGAGAGCCGGCGATGCCCTGGCGGTTCTACACCACCTTCTCGAACGGGGCGACAACCCGGTGGCTGTTGTCGCGATGCTCATACGGCATATCGGAATTCTTCGTAAGGCTCGCTGGCTCCGGAATCAGGGGCTGCCCCGGGCAGAACTGGCGGGAAAACTGAAGGTGCCTCCTTTCTTTCTTTCCAACTATCTCGAACAGGCGGATCGTTTCGATGACCAGGACCTGTGGCACGCTTACGACTCGCTCCTGGACGCGGATAACCGCCTGAAGTCCCGTTCTCGTGCACCCGCCGCCACCCTTACAAAACTCGTCTGCCGGATGTGTTCCGGTCCCGCCGGTTGAACCGGAGCCGGGTCGCCTCTTCCCTCGAGTCTCCACCCGTTTTTCTGATTCTTGACATGCCCACGAAAACTTGGTAGATTTTACAGTTCCTGACGGAGCGGAATTCCGATGGTTCGTATCGGCAGAATGTCGATCCGACCGCAGGCGGTTCAGCAGGCAACTTTTCAATGTTCGTTGAAACATTAACGAAAGGCGGTGCGTGCGTTGGCAAATGCAATAACCATAACCGACGATAGCTTTCAGTCTGAAGTGGTCAAGTCCACCATTCCGGTGCTCGTGGACTTCTGGGCTGTGTGGTGCGGCCCCTGCCGCATGGTTGCGCCAATTGTGGACGAACTGGCCGTCGAGTACGAGGGCCGCGTCAAGGTCGGAAAAGTCGACGTGGACTCCGAACAGAAAATCGCCGCCGACTACGGAATCCGAAGTATACCAACACTGCTCATATTCAAAAACGGCGAACTGGCCGACCAGATTGTCGGCGCGGTCCCCAAAAAACAACTGGTCGAAAAACTCGAGGCCGTGCTGTAAAAAAACGGCCACGCGTCCGGAAACAACCTTGGCCGGTTCTATAGAGTGTCGCAAAGGGCCCGTGTCGGCCACGCACAACGAACCCGAACGGTTATCCGGGCCCATCGACGCGAGCCGAACGAACGCGATCTCGTTGACACGCCGGTGTGTGCGGATTCAACCGCCGCGGTGCGAACCATGACCGTCACATCGAATACAGGGTGTGCCTCAGCAGGCACGCCCTGATTTTATGTTCCCTTCTATTGGGATCCTGTTCTCAAGGCGTACGCGCAAAGAGGCCCCCGAAATCCGCCGCCGCACGACGAACCCGATCAGGCCGGACACGCATGCGCGAACCGTTCGAAGGTGAACTCCGTCGGCAAATGCCACGTGGGGCCGCTGTGAAACAGGTTGCCGACGCCGGCGGTACGCCCGACCGGATAACAGAAAGCAGAAACCCAGGGAGTTCCGTCTTATGGAAATCGAGAAGGTCGTGATCCCGTTAGCCGGTATGGGCACCGGGCTCCTGCCGGCCACCAAATCGCAACCGAAGGAGATGCTCCCTGTTGCGTGTAAACCCGTGGTCCAATACGTCGTGGAAGAAATGGTGGACCAGGGCCTGACGAAATTCCTGTTCATTACCGGGCGCGACAAACGTTCTGTCGAAGATCACTTCGACCGGGACCCTGAACTGTTGAATCGTCTATCGGAAAGCGAAAACCGGGAACTGCTGGGCGTGGTGGATTACGGACGGGAGTCGGTCAGATTTTTTTTCACCCGCCAGCTCATCCCTCACGGGCGGCACACACCGCCCGGAATTGGAGACGCCATCGGCGGAGCCGAAGACTTCGTGGGAAACGACCCTTTTGTTGTCGCGCTTGGGGATACGATTGTCAAATCCGGGAGCCACGCGGGGCTGATCCGGAGGATGATCAGGTCCCATTTCCAGCACGATTCCTGCTGTACGATCGCCGTCGTGGAGGTGGATCCCTCGGACGTGCCCAATTACGGCATCGTCAAGCCCAGAGGCAGGGCCAGGACGGACTTCGAGATCGAGAGCATCGTGGAAAAGCCGGCTCTCGCTGACGCGCCCAGTCGCCTTGCAGTCGCCGCCCGATATGTATTTCATCCCGAGATTTTCGATGCGCTGCGGCACACCCTGCCCGGTTCCAGCGGCAAACTGGAGTTGACGGACGCGATAGCCACGCTTATCAAGATGGGCCGTAAGGTACGGTGCATCCGGCTGAAGAAAGAGGAACTTCGATATGGCATCGGCGACCCCGTATCTTACTACAAAGCCTTTATAGACTTCGCCATTTCCGACCAGCGCCACGGTTATATCATCCGCCAGCATATCCAGAAACAGTTGAGGGAATTCTGAGTATGCCGGAGGCTTACCTGAGCACGGCGCCGGGAAGAGCGGGCATTATAGGCAACCCCACCGACATGTATGGCGGCAGCGTCATCTCCTGTTCCACGGTGGAACGCGCCGTCGTGCTGATCGAACCGGCTGATGAGCTCGTCTTTGAGACCGCAGGCTGCCGCCACGTGGTTCGCACCTCCGAAGAACTGAAACCGGACGGTGGATATTTCGATGTTGCAAAGGCCGTCGTCGACTTCCTCGACCTGAAGAAGGCGCTGTTCTCTCTGCGATGGGCGTGCGACGTCCCCTTCCGTGCGGGTCTTTCCAGTTCATCCGCATTGATCGTATCCATTCTCAACGCCATTCTGGCCTACATTGGCCGGTCGGTTCACGTGTACCACCGTGCTGAAATGGCCCGCCACATCGAATTGCACTATTTGGTTCTGTGCGGCTACCAGGACGCCTATATGTGCACGATCGGAGGACTGAATTATCTGGATTTCCGCGAGAAACAGTTCTACCGTGCGCTGGCCGACGAACCCTACGCCACCGTGGAGCCCCTCGCGCCCTATGTAGGCGGATGCCCCTTTGTCCTGGCCCACACGGGCGTGAAACGCAACTCCGCCCTGGTTCACCGACCAATTCGCGAACGCTGGCTGGAGGGCGACCGGGAAGTCGTACGCAGCTACCTCCGGATTGCCCACCTGGCGCGGATGGGAAAACGAGCGCTTCTGGAAGCAGACTGGCAGACACTCGGCGAACTGATGGTCGAGAATCACGAGATCCAGCGGGACCTGGGCGGTTCCGGGCCAGAAAACGAACGCCTCATTCAGGCGGCGCTGGACGCAGGGGCATTGGGAGCCAAACTGGCCGGGGCGGGTGGAGGCGGCACCATCATTGCGCTGGCGCCGGATTCTGAACCGGTTGTCCGGGCGCTCCGAAATGCCGGCGCCAGCCGGATCCTTTCCCCGCGGCCGGCGCCGGGGGTCACCGTAACCCCGCTCAAGACCGACGCGGACAGGCAGGCGGCGGAGGCGGAACTCCTCAAGCGTTCGCGGCAGGAAGATCTGAGGGTCTAGACCGAACCGGCACCGGGGGTCCGCCGGCAGGGTCGGCAGACGACGGGCGCGAGGAACCTGTTCGCAGACGAATCGGCGGCCGACTGAGAAATCCCTCCTCGCTATTCATACCGCAAAGCATCCACCGGATTTGTCCGGGCCGCCTTGGATGCGTGATAGCTCACCGTCCCCAGCGCAATCACGAATGCGATCAGACCGCTCAGAATAAAAACACCGATACCCAGATCGACCCGATAGGGAAACTCCCTCAGCCACGCGTTCATCACCCAGTAAGTCAACGGCCAGGCCAGCAGGTTGGCAATGGCCACCAGGGTCAGAAACTCCCTCGACGGCATCCCGACAATACGGAGAACGGATGCCCCCAATGACTTTCGGACGCCGATTTCTTTGGTTCTCTGCTCAGTCGTGAACGCAGCCAATCCGTACAGACCCAGAGAGGCCACGAAAACGGCAAGCAATGCAAAAATTCCAACCGTCCGGGTTAGATGGATCTCCGACTGATAACTGCCCTGGACCCGTTTATCCACAAAATAGAAATCAAACGGCAGGTGCGGGTGAACGTCTTCCAGGTCTGCTCCAGAAAAGCCATTGTCTCCGGAATTCCGTCCGGGATAATCCGCAACGATAGGATCAGATGAATTCAATGAAACATAACCACCGGATCTACGCGGTGATGCAACGACTAGAGAATGAAAATCCCTGACAACACCGATCACCCGGCCTTTTTGTCGACCGCGCCACTCAAACTTCTTGCCGATAGGATCCGTCCATCCGAGCTTTTTAACCGCATCTATCCCTTGCCGATACGAAACACTTTGGTTATCTTTAGCGTAAATAAACCCGCATTGAACGGGCACGGAGATCTACGTCATGGCAATTCTGGAAAAGACGCTCCACGAAACCTACGAACAGATGGAGCGCAAACTCAGCGGTATCGTGCCGGAAATCGAGCTTCTATATAAAGCCGAACTGGTCTACGAGATCAACCGCCTGAAGGAAGAGCGCGGCGCCATCATCCTGGGTCACAATTACATGGAACCTGCGCTGTTTCATACCGTGCCCGATGTGGTGGGGGATTCACTCGAACTCAGCCGTAAAGCCGCCGAAACCGATTGCGACCCCATCGTATTCTGCGGCGTGCGTTTTATGGCGGAAACCGCGAAGATCCTCAACCCCGACAAGACCGTTCTGTTACCGGCCAAGATTGCCGGGTGTTCCCTGGCGGCAAGCATCTCCGCTCAGGACGTCCGCAGAATGCGGAAGGACTACCCGGGGGTCCCTATCGTCACGTATATAAACACCTATGCAGACGTGAAAGCGGAATGCGACGTCTGCTGCACATCCAGCAACGCCGCAAGGGTCGTGGAATCGCTCGGTTGCGATACCGTCATCTTTCTTCCCGACGAATACCTGGCGGCCAACGTGGCCCAGGAAACCGGCAAGCGGATCATTTTCCCCACAAGGGAGGAACCCGAACTGCCCGGAACAGAGCTGGAATACGAGATGATCGGTTGGCACGGCCGGTGCGAAGTGCACGAGAAATTCACCGTCGGCGACGTCACCGATGTGCGCGAGCAATTCCCGGGCGTGCTCGTTCTCGCCCATCCGGAGTGCAGCCCCGAAGTTGTGGCGGCTTCCGACTTCTCCAGCAGCACGTCCAAGATGAGCGCCTATGTGCAAGAGACTGAAGCGTCCAGCTATCTGCTCCTCACGGAATGCAGCATGGGTGACAATATCATGGCAGACAACCCGGACAAGGAAATGGTTCGGCTGTGCAGCATCCGGTGTCCGCACATGAACGAAATCACCCTCGAAGACACGCTGAATGCCCTGAAAAACAATGAGCAGATCATCGAGGTACCCGAGCAAATCCGCATTCGAGCCAAACGCGCGGTGGATCGGATGTTGGAAATAGGTTGAATTCACAGATAACGTATGCCGCGGGGGCGGGGTTTCATACCCGCCCTCCTTTTTGTAAGGACCTGCCATGCCACTCGATATATGGATGTTTATCGGCCTCATCGACGCCTTCGAAGAAGAAGGCGCCGACAGTATCCTGGACCGCCTGGAAGGGGTGGGCATCGACACGATCGTGCTGGGCGACCTGAGATTCGGGACGTCGCCCGCGTATCCGGCCACGCCGGAACTCTACCAGGGGTGTGAGACGCGTCCCCCGGAGATGTCGCGCGAAGACATCCCCCGGTTCGAAACGCTGCAACGTGCCGTTGAAAAGGCAAAAAACCGCAACTTCTCCGTATACTTGCACGATTGGCTTCAATCCTCCCCGGGCTGCATCAACAATCCCGAGAAACTCCGGTACGGCCCGGCGCGAACGCGGGACGTTGTTCGGAGTTTTCCGGGAGTAGACGGATTCATCCTCGACGGACCTGAGTGGGGGTACGAAATCGCACCCGATCGGAGCAACCTGTTCCGGTGCGACTGCGAATGCTGCCGTGCGCAAGCGAAAGAATGGGGGTATGACTTCGATGCCCTCTGGCAGGCCCAGGGCCGCCTTAAGGACCAGCTAAAAAACCTTGGAAGCCTGCCGACGGGCCGGCGCGAACGCGGTCTGATCGATGGCCTTGACACACTCATCTCGAACCCCGGTCTCTTTGACTGGTTCCGCTTCAAGACCGACAGCATCGAGCACTACGTAAGGGCTTTCGCAGACACCGCCCGATCGCTCGACCCGCCGCGAAAGTTGGCCTGCGGCCCCCGTCTGCCCGCCTTCGCGCCCCTCACCGGCTACAATTTTGCGCGCCTGTCGGAAATCGTCGACTTCCAGTGCCCCAAACTCTATTTCTGGCAGCACGGCATAGACGGCCTGAAAGGCACCCTGTACCGCTACGGGGAAACCCTGTGCGAGTGGAACCCTGGCATAACCGAACGCGGAAGCGCTCGACCGCGTGCGCGAACTCTTCGCCCTCTGGATTCCCGGCGCCCGGCGCCTGGCCGATCTGGACGCCGCATTGCCCGCCGAGTTCTTCGAGCAGGTGGCCCTGAGCGAAATTACCAAAATGAGGGAACGCCTCGGCGACGTCTCACGCATCCGGCCCTGGATGGGGCTGCATCACGGTGGTGTCCGCATGGACAGTCGCGAACTGGAACACATGCTGCAAACCGTTGAGAATGGCGGCCTGACCACCCTCATTTACTGGCATTACAGCGACATGACGGAATCCGACTGGCAAGTGATACAGGACAGGGTTCAGGTATGAGTGCCCGGGTTGCATTTTGTCTGGAATGGTTTTCCCGGTTTACGCCGTAAGGGGCCGCCGCATTCAAGAGGCCGGCGGTTCGTTATCCATAAAATGAATGACCGGGGTCGGTTATCACCCATCGGGGAAGGTCGCGATAATTTCGTAGATCGCTACCGCTGCTGTGTATGTTGCAGACCAGCGCAAAGCGGTTCGGTTCCGGTCAAAGCGGGTTGGCTGCGAGGTGTGCTACCAGGCAGATATGGGCCCCAACTCGAAATGGATCGAAGTCGGTTCGCCCGGCGCCCGGTCGAATCTGGTTCTGTATCCCGGAACGTTGATGAGCGACCGGGCGGCACGAAAGCCGTCCATCGTGTTCCAATGCGACGATATTCGCGCGACTTATCGAGGAGATGAGCGCACGGGGCGTGACGTTCACCCAGGAGCCCCGAGAGATGACGTGGGGGCTCTTTGCCATCTTCAACCGACGAGGACGGAAACTGGTACGGGCTGAGGCAGGCCTAGGCCAGTCAACGTAGGGTCTTCAACGCGGGTTGCATCTCCCCTTTTCATATTCAAGGTGAAAAGACTTCACCTGCAGCGGTATCCGAGCGGCCATGCACGCCATTACGGTTAGAGATCTTTCCAAGTTCTACATCGTACCTGAACGCGAGGCCGGTCTTGCTGCCGCGCTCAAGAGCCTGGTCAACCGGAAAACACGTGTAGTCAAGGCTGTCGAAGCCATTTCCTTCAGCGTCGAACCCGGTGAAATCGTGGGCTTTCTCGGTCCAAACGGGGCGGGAAAGACCACAACGCTCAAGATGCTCTCGGGCCTGCTCTATCCCACTGACGGAACGGCAGAAGTACTGGGTCATATCCCCCATAGGCGCGAAAAGGCTTTCCTCGGCCAGATTACGCTGGTTATGGGACAGCGCAATCAGCTGATCTGGGACATCCCGGTGATCGACTCACTGGAACGCAATCGGGCAGTCTATCGGATTACGCCCAGTGGCTACAGAGAGACACTCGATGAACTCACGGAATTGCTCGAGTTGGAATCGCTTTTCCCGAAACCGGTCAGAAACCTCTCGCTCGGTGAGCGAATGAAGTGCGAGATCGCGGCCGCCCTGCTGCATCGTCCAAAGGTACTGTTCCTCGACGAACCCACAATCGGTCTCGACGTCACCATGCAGCGCCGTATTCGTACGTTCATCGGAGAGTACAACCGCGCACACGGCGCGACGGTGTTGCTCACCAGCCACTACATGGCCGACGTCGAAGCCCTCTGTAAACGTGTTGTCGTCATCCACCACGGTCAGATTCTTTTCGACGGTCCGCTTTCCGACCTCGTCACCCAATTCTCCCCCCACAAGAACGTTGTAGTTGAACTCGAGACCGAAAATGTGGATCTCTCGCCCTATGGAGAAGTCGTTAACGCAGCCGGGCTGCGTTACTCTTTACGCGTGCCCAAAGAGGCCACCCCACACGTGACTGCGAAGATTCTGGGTGACTTGCCGGTGCTGGACCTGACGGTTGAAGACCCGCCGATCGAGGAAGTCATCGAGCAGGTTTTTTCCGCTGAGACGCCGGAAGAGGGCGCCGGGACAACCGGCGCCGAAATCGGACTCGCGAAATCGAAAACAGCCTGAACCTGAAAGTAGAAGCCGGACTCGGCCGCGGGTTCCGGCACCAAATCCGGCCGGCCCGGAACCGTCCACATGATCCCCGGAAGACGGACCCACATTCTACCTCTCGCTTCTCCACTACATCCGATCGGTATCGTAAAACCCGGATGCCAATGAACACCAATGCTTTCGATCTACTGGGCATACCTGAAAACCACCCTTGCGCTTCAGTTTCAATATCGCGTCGCCATGGCGATCTGGATGATCGGGGGGCTTCTCGAGCCGACGATCTATTGTGTCGTGTGGTCAACTGTCGCGTTAGCCCGCGGCGGAGAAGTGGACGGCTACGATGCGGGTGGGTTCGCCGCGTATTACATCGTCCTGATGGTCGTCAATATGTGGACGTTCACCTGGATCATGCACGAGATGGGCTATCGGGTGCAGCACGGCGAACTGTCCGCAATGCTCCTGAAGCCGATTCATCCCATCCACAGCGACATTGCAGACAACATCGGCTACAAGACCCTGACGCTGTTCGTGCTGATCCCGTCCGTGACTGTGCTCTGCCTCCTGTTCAATCCCACGTTTGACATCGAATTCAAAAACGCGTTCCTCTTCCTGGTCTCGCTGATTCTGGCGTACATCCTCAGGTTTTTCGTCGAATGGTCCCTTTCACTGGTCGCCTTCTGGACGACGCGAAACGAGGCCGTCAATCAGATATACTATCTCTTCGGTCTGTTCCTCTCGGGGCGGATCGCCCCATTGGATCTGCTTCCGGGTGGGGCGCGATCGGTCGCCGACGCGCTCCCGTTCAAGTGGTCGGTCGCCTTTCCGGTAGAGCTCCTCCTGGGCAGGCTCGACCGGGCACAGATCACGCATGGTTTCCTGATGCAGGCTCTTTGGGTCATCATCGGACTCGCCATTGTCAAACTCATCTGGTACCGTGGTATCAGGAAATACTCGGCAGTGGGATCTTGAGATCTCAAACGGGCCGGGGATCCGAACGATGCACAAGCTGATTGTCATATGGACGTTCCTGAAGATCGGCATTCTCAACGAACTCGCCTACCGCGTCAACTTCTACGTCCAGATCCTGCAATCCATGGTGAGTCTTGTACAGGCGCTTCTCGGGGTCTATGTGGTTTTTCTGCACACCGAAACACTGGGCGATTGGAGATCCTGCGATCTGCTCGCCCTGATCGGCGTGTTCGTCACAATCGGTGGGGCGATTTCTATCGTTATCCGTCCCAGCATGGCGCAATTGATGACGGACGTCCGTCGGGGAACGCTCGACTATACACTGACAAAGCCTGCGGATGCGCAGTTTCTGATCAGCATCAGCCAGTTTCGTATCTGGAAGGCAACTGACTTCGCGCTGGGCGGGATCGTGCTGTCGTATGCGCTTTTCAAGAGGGGCATCGCCGTCGGCGTCGTGGACGCAATCAGCTTCGGGCTCGTCCTTCTTTGCGGCGCGGCCACGATCTACAGCTTTTTCCTGATTCTGTCGACCATTTCATTCTGGTACATCAAGATCGAGAATATCCTCAACATTTTCGACGCGATGGTTCAGGCCGGCCGCTGGCCCATTGGGATCTATCCCCACTGGCTCCGCTTCATTCTGACTTTTATCGTTCCCGTCGCGTTCGCGATCACGGTCCCCGCCCGGGCATTGACCGGCCGGCTCGATACCGAGTCCCTCGCGGCCGCCGTCCTCATTGCGGCCGGTATGCTGATCGCCTCGCGTATGTTCTGGCGATGGGGGCTCCGTCACTACTCCGGCGCCTCGGCCTGACTGAAACTCGGCCAGACCCTGTGCGGGTACTGGACGACATCGTAGAGCATGGCGGCGGCAACGGGCTTCACAAGCACCTCGATGCGTTGTCCCCTGATGATGTCAGCGGATCGGGCGTTCACGGCACAGCGTCGACAAGCCCGGCCTTGACGACGACGCGAAGCGCCTCGCGTTTGCTTAGGGCGCTCATCCGTCGCGCGTTCTCCGTAATGTAGGCGATGACGCCTTCCGGATCGGTCCTGGCGTGCTGACGGAGCGCCCACTCGATCGCCTTGCGCAGGAAGAATTCGGGGTGTCCGAGGGACGGCTCGATACACGCGTGGAGCAGCCGGGTGTCGGTCGCGTCCTTGAAGCTCAACTGGCAGAGGATGGCCGTACGGCGTTTCCAAATGTCGGGCGACCGCGCCCAATCGAGCATGTGTGTTTTCATCTCCCGGGGATACCGGGCGAGCAATCCGCCCAAAAGGCGCCCCGCAATGGCGTCGACATAGTCCCACCACGCACCGTCGGTCACCATCTCCTCGTAACATGGGAAGTTTTCCAAGGTCTGGAATTCGCGACACTGGCGGTAACCAGACAGGTCGGATTGCCGCGTAACACTCTTCGCGGTAGTCCGCGCGTCTCCAGATCGCCATTACGGCGTCGCGGCGCCATCGCCTGTATGTCTCCAGCGGATGTGCGCCAAAGACCTCGCGGCAGACCGCTCGCAGCGCAGGCGCCTGCACCCCGAGATAGGGCATCTCCGACTTCATATACGCCTGCATTTCCGGCGCCTTCGCCGGGTCAGCTCGCCGCCGCAGACCCTCCCGCAACGCACGGCAAAGCCCCGTGGAAGGGTGAAGCGGCGCCCGGTGCCTTCGCATAGGCTTGCTATTCTCCTGGTCCCCTTCCTTGGGGCGCGCCACGTAGTATGGCACCTGCGATGATCGGCGCTCCCCACGTACACCACGCGGATCGGACGCTCGTTAAGCGGAACCTAATAAATTGTACTGTTTCCATCGGGCTTTGCAGGCGTCCATTTCGGCATTCGGCTGAATTGCACGAGACGTAGTCCGGGTCTGCGCGACGTGCAGCCAGCGGCCCCGGTTGTCCCGCCGGACGGGCAGGCGCAGGGCGACGGGAGGCGGCTGCACCGCGCGGCGGGGGCAGTCGGCGTACCATTAGGCCACGCGGTTATTTTCGTTGCACAGGTGGTTTCCATGGCCGTGCTCGATGGTGACCTTGATCTCGCGCTCGAAGCGCACGGGATTCTCCAGATAGTGAACGTAACTGGTTTTATAGCCGCCGGTATCTCGCTCGTAGATGGAGGAGCCATTGCGTAAGAATGGGTTGGGTTACATACCCCAGGCCAGGTTCAGATAGTCCTCGCTGCCCGTGCCGTGGAGGTCGGGGGGTCACCTGTATCCGTCCACCCAGGTCATATCGTCGCCCTCACCCCACCATTACACCTGAAATTTGGTCACGCTGATGTCGCAGCCGATATAGTGCCCGCTCCCTTCGGCATCCAGGATGACGTAGTTGTTGTCCCAGGCTTCCCGGCCCTTGTTGACAATATTGGCTTCGGGACCGTTCACGCGGATTTCGCGCCCCCAGCCACAAAAGGGGTTCTCACGACGAAATTCGGCGTGAAAATACCATGTGTCTGCGGGCAGGCCATCGGGGCAGGTTTCCCAATCCACGTAGAAGTACTGCCGATGCTGCTCCTCGATTTCGTTCACCAGCTCTACGCGGACGCCCTCGGGAAAGGGCATGCGGACGTAGGCGTTGAAAGCGCAGCCGCTTTTGAGTTCATTGTTGCTGTTCGTTGACGCGGTGAACAGCAGCGACTGGTAGGCGTTGAGAATGGCGCGGCCCAGACCGAAGAAGCCGCCTAGCGGGCGCAGACGCTGGGGTCGTCGGCGCCGTCGTAGGTGATCTTCAACAGGCATTCGCGGTAGTGGTTGCGCTGGGTCATTCAAAAACGGGGTAATGCAGGCGGGGCCGTCGATAGCGGTCAAAACGCGGGTCTCGCCCGGCTCCAGGATCCAGGCGTCGTCGTTTCGCCCGCTGGTATCCCACGAGGAAAAGCGGCTGGCCGGGTTCGATTGAAGTGGGGTCAGATTTGTCAGGATATGTTCATAGGATCGGCACCTATATCAGATCCTTTCGATCGACAAAGGGCGAATTTCGATGGCCTCAATATATGCAGCGGCCGACGGCCGTCAAGTCTCGCGCCGGTAGGCGAAAGACAAACCCCGGCCGGTGTGGCGTCCGCAAGGATTCCCCGATGAACGCAGCGCCCGCTCGCTGGCGGGCTCCTGGGTCCGTCCACCGGGACACCTCATCGAAAGCAGGCAGCATGTTCCGGTGAGATCGCCACCGGCGCCACTCGTAGAAATGACTTGCACACCGGGCGGGTTTGGCGCACAATTAATAGGCAATCTTTCGGCCGGTCCGCCGACGAGTTTGTTCCGCCATCAACCATTGGCATCCCCTGCAACACAGGAGTTGTACTATGTCTAAGAAAAAGGTCAAGTCGTTCGCCGCACACGCCAAAGATGCCCTCTGGACGCAGGAGGGGTTGCGTCCCTATTTTACCTATCGGGATCTGGGTATCAAGGACGCCACGGAGGGAAGAGTTCTGGCCCACATCATCCGCGCCCGGCAACCATGTACCGGACCGTTGGGCTATCACTCACACGATCTGGATTTTCAGATGGTCTATCTGATCAACGGGTGGGCCCGCCTCTACTTCGAGGACATCGGCGAGATTCGGGTCGAAGCGGGTGACGCGTGGTATCAGCCACCCGGTATCAGGCATGAAGTTCTCGAATACTCCGATGATTGGGAAGTGATCGAAATCACCATGCCGGCCAAATTTGACACCCATGAAGAACAGCGCTAGCTTCGAAAAGGGACTCACATGAGAGTCGGGTTCATTGGTCTGGGTAATATGGGACAGCCGATGGCGGCCAATATCCTGGATGCCGAGCACCCCTTGACCATCCATGATACCCGGCGTCAGACTGGCCACGACCTCGAGGCGGCGGGCGCGACCTGGGCTGAAAACGCGAAGGCGGTGGCGGTTCGATCCGAAGTGGTGTTATCCTCCTTGCCCAGCACCGAGGCGGTCGAGCAGGTAGTGTTGGGTGACGACGGGGTGTTTGCTGGTCTGGCCGAGGGATCGACCTATGTCGACACCAGCACCATCGCACCGTCCGCGATGCGCCGCATTTTCGCGCTCGGAGCGGAACGGGGCTTGCACGTTCTCGACGCGCCGGTCAGCGGTGGCATCTTTGGCGCGCAGGATGCTACGCTCACGCTATTTGTGGGTGGTGATGCGGAGGATCTGGAGCGGGTGCAGCCGGTGTTGGAGACTATCGGCAACAAGATCGTCCACATGGGACCCGCCGGATCCGGGAATGTGATTAAGCTGATCAACAACCTGATGATGTTCGTCAACTTCATCGGTGTGTGCGAGGGCGTGGCGATAAGTGCCAAGGCCGGGATCGATCTGCAACTGTTGCTGGATGCGGTTAAGGCGAGTATGGGGCAAAGCAGGGTGTTTGAACGCACCCTTTCGCTGTTCTTGAACAGCGGTCAAATGGGCTCAACCACTGATCTGGCGGTGAAGGATATGCGTCTGGGGGTTGAGATTGGGTCAGAACTCGAGGTACCGCTGGAGGTCAGTCCGCTGGTCAGAGACCTCATCGTCCGGTTCCGGGATGGGGGTGACCGGGGACAGGATGAGTTTACCGACATGATACCGGATTTGCTGCTGCGGTCGGGCGTAGATGTGTGATCGATTAGCGGTGCTGCATCGCGATGGGCGAATCGTCGCTGAACCTGTCCTCGCTACATTTCTGAAGCTCCCGAACGTGGCCATTAAACAATCCATACGCAATCTCGTCAACTGGTCTGGAGCGAGTTGCGACCCCTGAGCCTTCGCGTTAAGAGGGCTGCGGCATCGCAGCCTACTTGTGTGGGCGCACGAAAAACATCACCCTCCACCTTTGAGCGCTTCATGAAGATCTGCATTGTCGGCGCCGGAATATTTGGTATGGCTGCGGCGCTGGAGTTGCGAAACCGGGGCCACGACGTAACGCTGATCGAACGCGGTGAAATCCCCAACCCGGAGGCGTCCAGCTCGGATGTATCCAAAGTGATTCGCCGCACGAACTACCCGAATGAGACATACGTGGAACTCGTAACGCGAGCTGCGGCACAATGGCGTGAGTGGCACAACCGTACGAGCCAGTCGATTTACTTCCAGCACGGCAAGCTGATCGTGGCGCGCGACCTGGAATCGGACCACGAAGCCCACGCGGGCTGGGAGACACTGAGCCGGATGGGAAAAGACGTCTATGAGCTCACGGCCAGCCAGGCGGGCGAGCGATTTCCTCAGTTTAGGGTAAGCGACCAGGACCGGATTTTCTTCGACCCCTGGGCCGGCTACCTGCGCAGCGGCCAGGCGCTGGAGGATCTGGCGACGCTGGCGCGCGACGCGGGAGTGACCATCCGCGAGAACACCCGAGTCACCGCAGTGGAAGAGACGCCAACGGGCGCCAGAGTCCGATCGGACGCGGAATGGCAGGACTGCGACCGCGCCGTCGTAGCGGCCGGCCCATGGGTGGCCGAACTCCTGTCGGCCATGGAGAAACGGGTGCGAATCACGCGGCAACAAATGGCTTTCTTCGCGCCGGATGATCCAGCGCCGTTCGAACGGACCCGTTTCCCGGTATGGTCTATCCTTTCACCCGGCAACCTCTGGTATGGGTTCCCATATCTGCACGAGGGGTTCGTGAAGGTGGCGGAAGACAGCAAATGGGACGATGCCGCGGTGGACGTCCCGCGTGAACCGACCCCCAAGTTTCTGGCGTGGGCCCGGGAATTCGTCGCCTGTCGCATCCCGGGCCTGAGTGCTGCGCAACTGGTTGGCGGCCGATCCTGCCTCTATACCAACATGGCCAATATGGCGGACGAGGAGTTCGTCATCGACTGGGCCCAGGGATATAAGCGGGTGTTGATTGCGGGCTGCGGATGCGGCCATGGATTCAAATTCGGCGGCGCCATCGGTCCCGTGATCGCCGATGCGCTTGAAGACCGTGAGAACCCGCTGGGCGATCTGTTCAGGATTGGAAAACGCTTCGAGTAAGGGGGTCATCTTGTGGCAGCGCATCCGAGGGAAATCTACGACGACGCAATTGTGATCGACGGGTTAACCATCTGCAACTGGGAAAGCGATGCCGTGTTCCGGCAATTTCGCGCCGGCAATTTCACGGCAATAAACGCCACCGTGTCCACGTGGCAGAACTTCATACAGACCATGGCTCATCTCACGGCATGGATGCGACGGTTCCGGGAGCGCGACGACATCCTGCAGGTGAAATCGACATCCGACATTTATTCGGCCAAGCAGCAGGGCAAGACAGGGATTATTCTCGGATTCCAGAACGCCTCGCCGATCGAAAACGAACTGGATCGCCTGGGCCTGTTCCTCGCGCTCGGGGTGCGGGTGATCCAACTCACCTACCACGAGACCAACCTTCTGGGCAGCGGTTGCTGGGAACGAAATGATGCCGGTCTCAGCAATTTCGGCGTCGATGCCGTGCGTGAGATGAACAGCCTCGGCATACTCATCGATCTGTCGCACGTGGGTCCCCGGACAACGCTGGACGCGATTGAAATGTCCGAACAACCAGTCGCCATCACCCACGCCAACGCCCGCAGTTTCTGCGACCATCCGCGAAACAAGGAAGATGAAGCGCTGAAACGCCTGGCCGAAAAAGGGGGTGTCGTGGGCGCGACGTCGTTCGCGCCCTTTCTTCCCCGCGGGTTCGATTCCACCGTTGACGATTTCGTCGACGCGATCGACGATATGGTAGAGCGGGTCGGCCTCGACCACGTCGCCATCGGCACGGATGCCACCCACGACCAACCCCTCGAATTCTGGCACTATCTCGGATCCCAACAGGGAACCAAGTTCCCGTCCACGTTCGCGGACGGCTCGATCCCGTACACCGAACTCAGCTTCCAGCCCGAGGGCATCGCCACGCCGTCGGAGTTCCCGAACATCGCGGATGCGCTCGCCAACCGGGGCTACAACGCCGGTGAGATTACAATGCTGCTTGGCGGCAACTGGATGCGCCTGTTGGAGCAGGTGTGGATTGTTTGAGGGCACCCCCGCCCGCGGCCAAAACTTCCATTCGATTGCGCGAAATCATCGTCAAGCGCAATCGCACCTACGCTTCGGTCCCTACCATTATAGAGGCGGAAGCTTCAATCCTAATTGAGTGCAATGAACCGCGCGACTGTCCAGAAATTCCTCCGGATAAACTTCATCTTACGATTTTCTTCCGCGAATATTGCCGCTATTTCCGTGGTTAGGGCGTTTCTCCCGTCTCTTCGCGGATGTGTGCCGATCCTCTTGCTCGGTTTAGCATTCGACGCCCACGCGCAACCTCGCACGGAATACACGATCAGCGGGTACGTCTCAGATGCCTCAAACGGCGAGAAGCTCATTGGCGCCTCATTGTACGAACCCACCCTGCGGCAGGGCGCCACGACGAATCGCTACGGTTTCTTCAGTCTGACCCTGCCGGCGGATTCGCTCCGGATTGTGGTTTCGTACATCGGGTTTCGGAGCGATACCCTGGCAATCCGCCCAGACCGCAACCTTCACTTGAATTTCGCCCTCCAGCCCCTCCCCTTTGAAATGAAGACGGTAGAGATACAGGCCGAGCGGCTGGACCCGATCCAGGAACAGACCCGGATGGGCGTTGTCGAAGTACCCGTCAGCCAGATCGAGAACGCACCCGTCCTCATGGGCGAAGTTGACCTGATGAAGACCCTGCAGCTTCTTCCGGGGGTTCAATCCGGCTCGGAGGGTATGAGCGGCCTTTACGTTCGGGGCGGCGGCCCGGATCAAAACCTTATCCTGCTCGACGACGCCCCGGTCTACAACGCCTCCCACCTCTTCGGCTTTTTCTCTGTCTTCAACACCAGCGCAGTCAAGAACGTACAACTTACAAAGGCCGGATTTCCCGCGCGGTTCGGGGGGCGCCTCTCTTCCGTTCTGGAGGTTGCCATGAAGGACGGCAACATGCAATCGTTCGAAGTCGACGGCTCCATCGGGCTGGTGGCTTCTCAGTTGACCCTGCAGGGGCCGATACGCAAGGACCGGACCTCGTTCATCGTTTCGGCGCGACGGACGTATGTCGATCTGCTGATCCGCCCCTTTCTCAACCCGGACGAGCGGGGCGGCTACTATTTCTACGATCTTAACGCGAAAGTCAACCACAAGATATCGCAGAGAAGCCGCGTTTTCCTCAGCTTCTACGGCGGGAACGACCGATTCTGGAGCGATATGCGAAACGAATACACATCCGGCGACTTCCAAAGCGAAGAAGCGACGTCGGCAGAACTCGGATGGGGCAACTTCACTTCCACGCTGCGTTGGAACATCCTCTTTACCAACCGCCTTTTCGGCAACCTGACAGCGATCTACAGCCGCTATCAGCTTTCCTCAGATATCGACGATCGGTCCACGACAAGCGACGAGGACGTCCACGAGACCGAGACCCTCAGCCTACGCTACCACTCAGGCATCCGGGACTTCGGCCTGAAACTGGATCTCGACTACATACCCAATCCCGATCATTATCTCCGCTTTGGAGGCACCAGCACGTATCACACCTACAGTCCCGGAGCGGCGCAGTACAGGTTCAATCCCGCCAGCGGCGCTCCGGAGGATACAACCCTTGGCGCTTCCCAGGCGACGGATGCAATGGAGTACGGACTTTACCTGGAGGACGACGTCCGCCTCTCCCAACGCGTGAGAGCCAACGTGGGGCTGCACGCCTCCGGCTTCACTGTGGACGGCTCGCACTTCGGATCCTTGCAGCCCAGGGTTTCGACACGTTTCCTTATGAACCCGCGATGGGCCCTTAAAGCGTCCTATGCTCGGATGCGCCAGTATATCCATCTGCTCTCCAACAGCACCATCGGTCTCCCCACCGACCTTTGGCTGCCGGCCACCGATCGCGCGCGTCCCGAGGGGTCGCGGCAGTTCGGCCTCGGCCTGGCGGGAGCGTTGAAGCAGGGACAGTACGAATTCAGCCTGGAGGCCTATCACAAGACCATGACCGACCTGATCGAGTACCGGGAAGGCGCGACCTTTCTGGCAGGGTTCGGCGACCACCAGGACTGGCAGGACAAGGTGGAAACGGGGCGTGGATGGTCCTACGGCGTCGAAGCGTTCGTGCAAAAGAAGCGCGGCCGCACAACGGGCTGGATCGGGTATACGCTTTCATGGACCAGGCGCCGTTTCGCCGAACTGAATGAGGGACGGGAATTCCCCTTTCGCTACGACCGCCGTCACGACGTGGCGCTGGTCTTGACCCATCAACTCACGCGAATCACCAATGCCTCGCTGAACTGGGTGTACGGAACCGGCAATGCGATTACCATACCCGTCGCGCGTTACTATGATGAGTACGTCAGGGGATCGATAGGGGGACACGAACTCTGGACCCCTCGCGTGCTGCCCTTTGAAACCAGGATCTACGAAGAACGCAACGGCTTCCGCATGGCGGCCTACCACCGCTTTGATTTCGGGTTCAACTTCGACTGGCAACGGCACGGATTTCGTGTGGGGATCTACAATGCCTACAATCGGAAAAACCCCTATTTCATTTACTTTGAGGACCATTTCGATCCTTCTGGCGTTTCCAGAGAGTACCAGGCCAAACAGGTGACCCTGTTCCCGCTTCTCCCCTGGCTCAGCTACCGGTTCAAGTACTGATCGTCGAGGTCCAGCCATGAAGAACACATTCTTCAGCGTCTCGATTCTCGTCCTCGCGTTCTCAGGATGCGAGTTAATCATCAACCCGGATTTGCCTGAACACACGCCTCGACTGGTGATAAAGGCCTTCTTCACTCCGGACGGAGGATGGGCGGCATCCGTCAGTCGGTCCGTAGGCATTCTGGACCCCTCGCCCGGACCCGAGCGATTGGTCAGCGGCGCCAGTGTGGAACTGCTTTCAGATGGCCAGATCATCGATCGGTTGACCTTTCTCGACCGGGAAAGGGTGTATGCAAGCGAAAAATTCCTGCAAGCGGGCAGGTCATACTCGTTGCAGGTGTCAGCACCGGGCTTTGAGACCGTCCATGCGACTGACAGCGCACCCCCACCCGCACCGACTGCCATCGAATCGTATCGCGTGGAGACCTCCGATCCTGTTCCCGGGGAACCCGGCGTTTCGACGGTCACCGAATTCCGGATCACTCTTCAAATTCAGGATCCACCCGGTGAGGAAAACCGATATCAGATTCGCGTCATTGCTCCCGGCCGATCGGGAAGACGCGACCTGCATTTTTCCACAAGAGATCCATCCATCATCGCCGACAACCGGATTGAAGATCCCGTCACCGAGGGCGTTGAGCCGTTCACAGGTTCCGAGCCGTTTTTCAGCGATGCCCTGTTCGACGGTGAATCGCACGAAATTGAGGTATCGTCCGTTGACCTTGCGGTTGAGGCAAGCCTGGAGCGCGTAATGTGGCTCCAGGTCCGCCACGTAAGTGAGAATTATTACAGACACCTTAAGAGCGCCCTTCTCCACGAAACTACGGTCGACAACCCCTTTGCCGAACCAGTCAGGATTTACAGCAACGTCGAGAACGGGTACGGTATCTTCGCCGGATACAGCTCGCAGACATTCGTACTCACATTCTAAGAAGAGCAGCTCTACGACCGGTCGCGAAGACATCGGCGGGCGCCGGACCTGAAAAACGCAGCTAAACCATAACCCTGGAAACAACTGTACACCCTTAACGGGCATCAACCGAAGAGTACGCCTATGATTACGATCCTGCGAAGATTCATCGCCAGTGTGAGAGCCGGATCGGGAATATTCAGAGACGGACCCACGTTCAGATTTCGGCGTGTTGTATTCTGCACGCTGCTGATCGGCTCCGCCGCACCGGACCCCGCAGCCGCGGAGCCAAAGGGCGATTCCGAGGCTGTCACTACGGAATTCGGGTACATCGGGGATTTTTTCCACAACGCCTCCGGGGGGATCAGGAACGGCTCCGCCTATCTGCAGAACATCGATGCAATGATCACATTGGACCTGGGGCGGGTTCTGGTTCCGAAATGCGGATCGATATTCGCCTATCTGCTCTGGAACAACCCGTCGACGTTTTCGGACCGTTATTCCGGCGACACGCAGGTCGTTTCCAATATCGACGCGGAGCAGGCTTTCCGACTGTACGAATTCTGGTATCAACATCCCTTTACGGATGGGCTGAATCTGAAATTCGGACTCTACGATCTCAACAGCGAGTTCGACGTCGTCAATTCGGCGGCCATGTTTCTGAACGGGTCGCACGGCATCGTGCCCACCTATTCCCAGACCGGGGAGCGCGGGCCGTCGGTATTCCCCTTCACGTCCCTGTCCGCGCGCCTGCAGTGGGAGATTGACAACGATAATATCATACGTTACGCGCTGCTCGACGCCGTCCCGGGCGATCCCGCAAATCCCTCGGCCACCGCAATCAAGTTGAGCAGCCGCGAGGGCGTTCTGCATGCCATCGAGTACACCCGCGGATTCTCCGGCGCGTTTCGGATAGGGCTCGGGGCATTCTCTTATAGTGCCGAGTTCCATACGCTTCGTGAAACCGACGATTGGGGGAATCCCGTGCGCCGGGACGGCAATGCCGGCTGGTACGGATTCGCCGAAGGTACGCCCTACGTGGACCCCGCCAAACGTCGGTCCGTATCAGCCTTCATTCGCTACGGAACCGCCAACGACGCGCTCAATCCCTTCGGGAGCTACGTCGGCGTCGGAACCGTCCTATCGGGGTTTAACCCCGGACGGCCGGGCGACCAATTCGGAATCGCCATGGCGCGGTGCGGCGATGCTTTTCGGGCCGCCAACAGCGCACGTAGCCACGAAACAGCAATCGAATTATCGTATCTTGTGCGGATCAACGACAGGTTGAAGATCCAGCCGGACATTCAATATATCATCAACCCCGGCGCCGATCGGACGCTCGAAAATGCGCTGGTAATAGGCATCCGCTTTGAGTTGGGTCACGGATTCCATCATCGCTAGCGTTAAGTCCCAGCGTTAGATTGCTGGCATTTTACCGTCGAATCGCCCGAATCGCAAGGCACCTGAACCCTGAGCCGCTCCCCAAGCCTAGTCCTGAGCCTGTCGGAGGGTCGGCGACGGGTTGCAAAACGCGGGCGCTTCGACAAGCTCAGCGTCCACATTTCGACACGTTCCTTTCGACAGGCTTGCTCCGACAGGCCACTTCGACAAGCTTAGTGCAGTCAGCACAGGCAACGCACGCAATGACCACGTTTGCGCGCAGCCTCAGCATAGGGATGCTCACGCAGCTCCCGTCTCCGGTGAGACGGAATCCCAATTTGGTGTGAAAACGGTCTTGACATAAACTACAGATATATGTGTATATTTTTATGAGATTGAATGAAGACGAACCCTGTATTTGAGCGGGATGACCAAAAGGACCGCTTCAACCGGGTCAGACACGGTGTCACATTTGCCAGGGCCCGGCTTGTGTTTATGGACCCGTATCGTATAAACGCCATTGATCGTTAACATAGCACATCCGACGAAACGCGGTATTTCTGTTTCGGACTGGTTGAGGATTGAATATTGACCGCCCGTTTTACGTACCGGAACGGCAAAATTCGCATTTTTGGCGCAGGTTATTGGCGCGAAGGAAGGAAGCGTTATAAGCAATACGAAATATGAAAAAGCACTTGCTGAACTTGTGGAAGCAATCGAACATGCCGAGGTGATTCCGGACTTTCTTCCGTCTCCCGACCAGCTTGTCCTGAAAGATGAAACCGTGCGGGTGACCCTTGATCTCAACAAAAGAAGCGTCGATTTCTTTAAGTCGAGCGCCCGGGAGAATGGCGTACCCTATCAGAGCATGATCCGAAAAGTGTTGGATATTTACGCAGAGCGATATCTGCATGAACGATTATAAAGGGGAGACGAATTGGCGGGATTTCTGTTCAAGGTTCACGCGGCGGGGCGCCTTCCACATCGTGCCCATCCCAATACCGATATACGTCCGTGGTCGCAGGTTGTCGCTCAATGAGACGGAGGCATCGAGGCACCGAAACGGGTGATCGATCTGGTCGATAGACAAGGTGCAGCACGAGCTGTAACCGCGGTGAACGAAAAGCCTGAGAACACGTACTAACCGGAGGTTGACAATCGCCCAGACTCGTCGACAACCGCCCCACCGGTACCCGACTGATTGCGTTGTATAGCCTTCAGTTGAACGATATACCTCTCCGGTCTGGTGCCCAGGACGGTTACGAAGGCAGAATTAAAGAAACGAAAAAGAGGGAGTTGGAGGCGGTTGCCTCCAACTCCCTCTTTGATTTCCCACGTAGATAATATAACATAAAACCGCCTGAATGTCAAGCACATAAATTATTTATAAACAATTATTTAGGAGGTATTTTTCGTTGCAATCGTACACTGGATGACTTATCTTTGTCGGTCTGTCTGCCAGTAAGATTTCTCGCGTACACGAGTACCTTTAGGGAGCGTTCTTTGCTGCCGCGATCTGACCTGGAATTCTGGAACCGCCGCCAGAGCGTCGGTGCGGTTACTTCGAACCTTCGATGGGCCTGGAGCCACATCTGGAAACAGGCAAAAGGTGCCGCTCTTTGTCTGATCGCCGTGCACATCCTGCTGGGCATCCAACCCGCCCTGCTCATCCATGTCACCAGGAACCTTGTCGATTCCGTTGTCGACGCCGCCGGTGGCGGCTCCAAAGGCTTCAACGACGTCCTTCCCTGGCTCATCGCCTTCGGCCTGGTTCTGCTGCCCACCATAGAAGTGCTCTGGAACGTGCGAGACATCCTCCATCTCCGGATGGAGCAGAACCTTGCTCACATCCTGGGCAGACAACTTCTGGAACGTTCGTCGCGGCTCCCCTTGCTTTTTTTCGATGTAAGCGAGACGTACAACCGCCTGGAGCGGGCCCGGGATCCCGGACGGAAGCTGGATCGGCTGTTCTTCACGACCCTTCACGTATTCGAGGCCGCGATCAAGGCGGTCTCCGTGGCGGCCATGTTCGCCGTGGTTTCGCCGTGGATTACCCTCGTTCTGCTGGCCGTACTGGCGCCGCAGGTTCGTCTGGATATGGATCAGAGCCGCATGTTCATGGCTTTCACCTACGGCGAAACGCCGGAGGAGCGCAGGGCCGGTTACTTCGACCGAATTCTGACCGGGCGGACCGAGCAGAAGGAGATGCGCCTCTTCGCCCTGCACGCGCCACTCACCGAACGCTGGCGCTCGGTGCGACGGGCACTAAGGGAGCGGCTGTTGGACCAACGCCAGCGCCAGGTCATCGAAGGCCTGCCGGCCACGGGGTTGCGTGTCGCTGTGGGCCTCGGCGTCGCAGGCATCCTCGCATACCTGCTCGGAGGCCGGGTACTAACACCCGGACAATTCGTGGCGCTTTTTCAGGGTGTCGACGACATGCTGCGCGCGGGCGCCAGTCTCGGCCACAATTCCCGGGAACTGCAGGCCCACTCGGCCGAAGTCGGTTACGTACGTGATTTCTTCGCCCTGTCCGACGGCGTCGACCCCGAGACCCGAACCCCTGGTGAAAAAGGGGGAACCCCATTCGCCTCGTTTCCGAGGCCAATTGACAGTGGGCTTATCGTCGACAACGTCCACTTTGCCTACCCGGCAGCCTCTCCAGGGGATTCGGCCCCGCCCATCCTGCGGGGTGTCAGTTTCCACCTTGCGCCGGGCGAACGCGTCGCCCTCGTCGACGATAACGGCGCCGGAAAGTCCACCCTGGCCAGGATCCTTCTCGGTCTCTACCGGCCGACCAAGGGACGTGTTGCGGCCGACGGTCTGGGACTACACTGATATCGACCCCGACAGCCTGTCAGACGCCGTAAGTGCCGCTTTCCAGGACTACTGCCGGTTTGAACTCACCCTGGGACAATCCATCGGCATCGGCACATTGGGTAACACGGGGGAGGGGCCGGCCACCGAACTATGGCCCACCTGGCTGCAACCGGACACAGCGGTGGTCCGAGAGGCCGCGCGCCGCTCTGGCGCCGACGAGCTCGCGGAACGGCTTCCCAATGGCTACGACACCCCCGTCGGGCACGTCCTCGACGGCGGGAAGGGGCTGTCCGGCGGCGAATGGCAGCGCATCGCCATCGCCCGCGCCTTCACCCGTGATCCGGAGTTGCTCGTTCTCGACGAACCGGCCACGGCCCTCGATGCCGTGGCGGAGGCAGCGCTGTACCGGCAGTTCGCCGAACTCCTCGAGGGGCGAACCGCCCTTCTGATCAGCCACCGGCTCGGCTCCGCGCGCATGGCAGATCGTATTCTGGTGCTGCGGGACGGTCGCATCGTCGAGGACGGACGGCACGACGACCTGCTGGCGACCGGAGGCGTGTGCGCCGGCATGTGGGAGGAACAGGCATCGTGGTACCGGTAGAACCCGATCCCATTCCGACGGGCCCTCGCGGGCCCCGTACCCTCCTCCGATTCCTGGGCTGGATGATCCGAGCCGAGCCGGGGAGGGCCATCGCCGCACTGGGGCTGGATCTCGGGGTAGGTGTGCTGCCGGCCGCGATGGTCTGGATCGTACGGGAACTGTTCGACCGTGGCCTCGGCATCTACGAGGGCCAGCTACCGGTCAGTACCATGCTTCCGTGGCTGGCCCTGTGGGCGGCCGTTATCGTGAAAGAAACCGGCATTCAAACCTGGACCCGATTGATTTTGCTCGAGCGAGTGAAGCAAGAACTGGAGGATCGGCTGCTTGAACAACTCCAGGTCAAGTCCCGGGCGCTTCACCTGGAGACCTTCGAGCGGGCCGACTTCCACGACCTCCTGCGCCGTGCCCAGGAGGCAGCCAAACCCGGCTTTTTCCTGAACCTCTTCGGCGAAATCCGTACAATCTTTACGGGAACCGTGACCGCGGTCTCCGTCGCCACCGTTGTCGGGCTCTGGAACCCGGTACTCCTCGTCGCCGTCGTGCTGGTCTCATTACCGCCTCCCCTCATGTGCATGATTCACGACCGCGGCAGGTTTTACACGTTTCGACGGTCGACGCAGGCGCAGCGGCTGCGCGGGTACCTGGAAAGGACGCTAACGGAGCGGGAGGCCGCCAACGAGGTGCGGGTGTTCGGCCTGGGTCCCGCCCTGACCGGCTGGTGGGTGTACCTCTACTGGCGAGTTGCCAAGGCCATCTATCAGCAACTTCGCAGGAACTGGGCCCTACGAGGGGTCCTGTCGGCTCTCAGCCTCCTCGCGTTCGCCGCCGGCGTTGGCTGGTCGGCGTGGGCGGTCCTTGAGGGTGGGCTGTCGGCGGGACAGTTCGCCGCCATGATCGTCGCTCTGCGCCAGGTGCGCCAGAGCGTCGACCGGGTCATCTCCCGGATCGGCTACCTTGGAATCCGGCTGTTGAACATCGCCGACCTGTTCATCTACCTGGATCTGGGCCCGGAAGAGCCCCCAGGGGGCGCGGCCGTCACCTCCCTCGACAGGACGCCAATCGTCGCTCGGGGCCTTTCCTTCCGCTATCCTCAGTCGCAGCGCTACGCTCTCCAGGAAGTCACCCTAACCATCCGTCCGGGAGAGCGCGTGGCCCTGGTTGGCGCGAACGGCTCAGGCAAAACCACCCTAGTCAAGCTCCTGCTGGGGCTGTTCCACCCCACCACCGGCGAGCTTTTTTACGGCGACCTCCCGGCGGAACGGGCAAACCGCCACCAGTTCCGGGACCAGTCAACGGCGGTCTTCCAGGATTATACCCGTTTCGCCTTCACTTTGGGAGAGAACATCGGTTTCGGTCGCTGGGAGCGGATGCGAGAGCAGGCCGAAATCGAAACCGCGGCGCGCCGGGGCGGAGCGGACGCCGTGGCCAGCCGGCTCCCGGAGGGCTACGATACCCTGCTTGGCAGGGAGTTTGAAGGCGGCACGGAGTTGTCAGGCGGGGAGTGGCAGCGGGTTGCGATTTCCAGGGGCTTCATGCGGGACGCCGACCTCGTCGTCCTCGACGAACCGACCGCCTCCCTGGATCCGAAGGCCGAGGCCGACGTATTCCGCCGCTTTCTTGCCATGGCCGGCGGGAGAACCACGATCGTGGTCTCTCATCGCCTCGGCTCAGCGCGGATGTGCGACCGGATACTCGTCCTCAAGGAAGGGCGGCTGATCGAAGACGGCACCCACGATGATCTGATATCCAAGGGCGGAGAGTACGCACGAATGTGGGCCCTGCAGGCGGGATGGTATGGAAAGTAGAAAATGTATAATTTCGGGATATACTGCTTGCGCTTCTTCGACATGGACCCCCCGTTCACGTGATAGGTGGCAATCGCCCGGCGTTATTTTCGTACATTAAAAAACCGCCTGCCTTAAGCCTTCTGGACGTGGGCGGTATTCTGGGAGCCACTTGATTTATGTGTTTGTTCCGGATCGAACCCTATCCAAATATCTGTCAGATTCATCATGTGATTCTATGTATAGAATTCGAGCATTGTTTTCTTCGATCACAAATCCTATTCGATGTTTTTTCCCAATGCGAGCGGTCCAAACATCGTCTATCTTCTTGAGCCTCCTTCCCGGCAGAACGACTTGCTCCTGGAGTTCTTTGTAAAATCTCCCAAGATTGTTTCTTGTGTTTGGGGGTAGTTTTCTGGCAGATTTCTCGACGCTATTGTTGTGGTACTCTATTTGTTCTATGGGTGGAAATCGATACCCATGCACATTCAACCCCGCAGCTGGGCGATCGCTTCATCCACTGAATAGATGCCTCCAGTTGCAGGCTCGTTTTTCCTACGGAGAATTATGATATACCATCGAATTTCTCGAATCAATGCTGCAAGCGACCGAAGATTGTCCATGACCCCCTTAGTTGAATCGAATAGTGGCTCATCGAATTCCTCGAATAACTCTAACATCGGGGAAATCTCATCGATCATTTCCTTTGCCATGGCTTCTCCGCTATTCATCCCCTCGATTGCAGTTTTCGCATCACCATTACACAGACCCAGATATTCTTCCGGGTTTTTCTCCAGGAAATCCAATCCCCTTCTCAATTCTCCGACGGCTTCGAGGATCAGAGAATCAAACTGACTCAAAGCTTCCCTCGTCCTGGAAGATAGTTCTCTAAAATTGGCCATCCTTCGCTTCAGGTCTCTTATTTGCCCCTCTTTCCCGCTAATAGGAAGCGTATCGCCTTGCGCCCAGATAGAAGCAACCTGCGACATACACGACATATCTAAGACTACGGGCATGTCCTACCTCCCTTTATGGGGGAACGTTTCCGACGGGTATGTAAAAAAGTATGTCCACTGATCCCGCATGTCAAGCCATTTTCCCCAAAAACCCTTTATATCTACATGACACTTTTGCGGCATCCGATAGTTTAGTATGTCAATCGCATTAATTCCGAAGCGATGGATCATGCCGTTGATCGCGGAACGACCATAGTTTGAACTCGCCGCGGCCGCGTTCAAGCTTGTCGCGCAAGGGCGCAAGCCGGTTGGGGTCGACTTGCCGGGACCGCAGGAAAAATCCGTCCGGGCGCTCTTCCAACTCAAGCTGGTCGCCGGGCCGGATCCCCAGTGCATCCAGCACACTCTCGGGAATGGTCACCCGCCGCCGCGTGTTGATCTTGAGGATCATCCATCTCTCCCTACAAATAATCCAAAAAAGCATGGCGACGAAGCCAGGCGCGGCTCAATCGGGCACCGCAGAACACTGACACAATTCGAGCGAGGCAGGTCTTGCGTCAGACGATTTCCAGGACGCTGTCGCCGGCCGTTTGTTTTATCACTCTGATCTGCGTTGTGATACGCTGCTTTAGCAGCTCGACGTGTGATATCACGCCCACACTTTTATTATGCTGATGCAATGCTTCAAGGGTTCCAATGGCGAGATCAAGAACTTCCGAATCCAGACTGCCGAATCCTTCATCGATAAAAAGCGAATCAATACGGACATTTCTTCCTGCCAATTCAGAGAGGCCAAGGGCAAGCGCCAGGCTGGCAAGAAAGCTTTCGCCGCCGGAAAGACTAGTCATGGGCCGCGTGACTCCTGCCTGGTGCAAATCTTCGATCTCAAGTTGAAGTTCCTCCCCTGAAAGCCTCTGAATTCGGTAACGATCGCTCAAGCGGCTCAGGTGCTGGTTGGCGTGACGAATGAGTATATCCAGAGATATACTCTGTGCATATTTGCGAAATTTCGCACCATCGTGAGAGCCTATCAACAAACGCAAACGGTCCCAGATGGCCGCGTCCTTTTGTGCCTTTTCCAATAATTCCTTCCGATCGGCGAATTTCCGGCGGTTCTTGTCGTCCATTTCAACCCGATTTTGCTGGGTAGTAAGCTTTTCGATGAGTATATCTCGGTTATTTTTTGATTTTTCATATTCTGCTTTAAACTGTTCTGCCTCATCTCCTTCTGGAATTTCGGCTTCTCGAAGGGATTCGATTTCTTCTTTTGCAACTTCCAGCCGGGTGGTTAGATCGTGTTTTCTGTTTTTGAAATCGATTTCGATTTGTTCGATACGGTCGGCTTCTTCTTGATCCAAACTTGCGTCGCGCAGATCATCCAGATTTTGGAAATCGGAACTGTCTATCGCCGACATTAGTCGTTCTTGGATTTCTTTCAGAGATTTTCGCGCGGCTTCCTCGTTCCTTAACTGGGCTCTGAGTTCAGCCTCTTGAATTTCCAATTTGGTTTTTTTGTCCGACCAATCCTGCCGTGCCTCTTCTACACTGAGCCGTTCAACCACATCGCTAACGACTTCAACATCTTCAGTATCAAATACGTCGAGTTGTTGAAGATCACGAGCCCGCTTCTCAAGCAAGTCCTGAGCCTTGTACTCATCTTCTCTTGCGTGTGTTGCAGCTTCTTCGGTGTCGTGGAAATTTTCCCGATGTGTTTGATACGCCTTTTCGCGTTCTTGAAGGGATTTTCGCGTTTCCTCCTCCTTGCCTTCCTCTGGCAATGCGACCTCAAAAACGTGGAGGCGCTCCAGAAGCTCGGCTTCGTATACCGTCAAATCTTGACGTACTCTAATAGCAACAGTTTGTTGAGACGTCAGTTTACCGATCGCGTCAGAGAGTTTCGAGACGCGATCGGTCTGGGCGTTGCGCGTTTCCTCCGCTCTCGCGACTTCCAGTTGCAGTTCTTCAAATGCAAAACTGGGCTCGTCGCCTTCCGCATAAGGATGCTCGGTTGCACCACAAAGTGGACATGGTTCACCTTTTGCAAGGGAAGAGCGATGTGTATCGTAGTTTGCAATCAATCGGGCCTTCTGTAAATGATCCTTACGAAGACCGAGATCTTTCTCGGCAGAAGTGCGCTCATCTCGGGCATTTTTAAGTTCTTCCGCAAGTCTTTCTGCAATTGCACTAAGGATCGTACTTAGCTCTTCTCCTTTTGTATTTTCAAGTGACAACGGTTCTATCACGCCAGATTCCAATACGGATGTTATGTCGCATACCTGTTCCAATTCCCGCAGCAGCGTTGCCCGTTTGGATTTTAGTTCTGTCAGATTAGCTGCCAGATCTGCGATGTGGGCTGAAAGGTCGGCGTCTATCCGGTGGGCTTCCAGCCACTCCTTTTCTGCTATAGAAGTTTTGTTGGCTTTACGCGCACGAGCTTTGGCATCTTGGATTGTCGATTCTTGTTCGGCGATCTCATTTTTCAAAGTTCTATGATAGTTCATTCTTGCTTGCTGATATTGGACATATCTTTCTTCGCGCTCGTCTTGTGCTACTTGTCTGTTCTCTTGACTGTTTTGTGCCGTATATTCAGCATTTTGGAGTCGAATGAGGTTGGCCTGAAAGGGAACCGTCTCGCGGTGTCGTGTGAGGAGTTTCAAATCGGGTTCGGCATCTCTCTGACTTGCTTCCAGATCTTTCAAACTTTCATTTATTTCCGTCCGTCGCGTCAATGCCGATGCAAGTTTATCAACGCTTGTGACAATTGCAGATTTTTCATCGAGGTCTTTTTCCACCACACGTCTGTCTCTTTTTAACTCTGTGACATGATCTTCGACTTCTCTGCGCTCTTCATCTTCAAGGATCTCGATTTGTTCGAGCAGTTGCTGTTTGAGCATCAGATCATTCTCACTGCGTGTTGCTTCCTTGTGGGCAAGAATGCCCAGGTCGGAATATATCTCCGTCCCCGTGAGGCATTCCAGAAGTTCAGCGCGTTCATCTGCGCCGGCTTTCAGGAACCGCGCGAACTCGCCCTGTGCGAGCATAACGCTTCGTACAAAGCGGTCGTAGTCTAGCCCTGTCAGGTCGAGGATCTTATTGTCGCACTCACGCACCTGCTGTGCGAGCGTAACGCCGTCCATATCATATACATATCGTCTCGGCGCCTGAACCTTTCCAGCCGCTCTAACTTTTGCACGCCGGAGTTGCCAGACGGCCCTGTATTTGCCGGCGGGGACTTCAAATTCAACTTCGGCGGAACATTCGCCGCAACGGCGGCTCATCATGTCTTCGGGATTGGGCCGGCGGCCGTACCGGGCGGCCCGGCCGTAAAGAGCCAGGGTGATGGCATCCAGCAATGTCGACTTGCCTGCGCCGGTCGGTCCCGTAATCGCAAACAAGCCCGCGGTTGAAAGCGGTTCAACGGTCAGGTCGATTGTATGTTCGCCGCGTAGAGAATTCAGATTATTGAGGATGATTCGATCGATTTTCATGTGTCCGTGCTCTCCGTCTGGTGGAGATTGAGTAGCTGAGCAAAAGCGATTTTGAGTTCCCGCTTGCGTTCGTCGTCCAAGTTGGCTTCTTCATCCAATCGGTGTTCGAATACGCGCACGGGATTATCGAGGACTGTCTCGATTGCTTCGTCATCCGAATCGTCCCCAATACGCATGCCCTGCAGCGGAGTCGCCCTTTCTCTCATTACTTTTAACACCATAAAATCCAGCTCTGCCACCAAACTTTGTACCGTTTCGTTGATATCCTCACTAGAGCTCGCATCTTTGACAACGACCTCGACCCAAGTTTTCAGTTCGCCACTGTCCGGGCTAAATTTGCTGATTGCTTGCGATAGATCTCCCCATGATGTGCGAATCTGCGCCAATCTGCGGAATACTGGCACAGGAATTGGCGTGTGTGCTTTTAAGTTGCCGTCTGCGAAATCTAGGATTTGGATTTCTTTGGTATCATTTGCTTCGCTGAAGCTTAACGCAATGGGAGATCCGGAATAACATACGCGGCTATATGGTTCTTGTGGTCGGTGTAGATGTCCGAGGGCAACATAAGTACAGATATCTGGAAAGGCGTCTGGAGCAACGGCACCAAGACCACCAATATGGATTTCCCTTTCGCTATCCGATTTTGTCGCGCCCAAGACAGTGAGGTGGCCTGTTACCAATATCGGTACACCTTTTTCGGCCCACTTGGCGGCGGTTCTTGCGGTCTCCGCGTAACGCTGCGCTATGCCCTCGGTAATCGCTCTTCGAATGTCTTCCGCATCCTGACCGGCGTATCCCGTTCGGATATCTCTGTCACGCAGAAAGGGTATGGCCGCGATCACCAGGCGCGGATTGTCAGGCGACGGAAGAACAATGAGGCGGTCGCCGGGATCCTCGGGAAGGAAACCCACCACATGAACCCTCAGCGCGCGCAGCACCTCCCGCGGTGCTTCCAGTTGTAAGGGCGAATCGTGGTTCCCTCCAATCACGACGAGCGAACACGCGGTTTTCCTGTAGAGTTTGGACACGAAATCGTAATATCGGGACAGTGCGGACTGAGGCGGGTTTGCGGCGTCGAATACGTCCCCTGCAATAATCAAAGCGTCGACTTCGCGTTTCTCAATAACCCCGAGCAGCCAGTCCAAGAACTTGCCGTGCTCCTCGTCCCGGGATTGATCGTTCAGCGTCTTTCCCAGATGCCAATCGGCAGTGTGCACAACGCGAAACACATCGTCAGGCTTATTGAACAAATCGGTCATTTTCTTCATTTCATTGAAAGTCTTCGCGCGCCGTTATTCGTCAAATGAATTTCCCGGGTGACACTTGAAATATCTCCGCCAACTTTCGAGCGGTCTTCAGGCTGATCGACCGGACTTCCCTCTCCATATTCGAGATATGCTGGCGAGGAACGCCATCGAGCATCTCGCCCAGCCTTGTCTGAGTGAAACCGTGATTCTGCCGGTAGATCCTCAGATTGTCTCCCGGTGTCATTCCTGATTTGACGCTGCGGTACCAGTCGGTCTCAAAGATATCGACGAGGTCGCCGCTGTTGTCTTCGGATAACCGAACCTGTTCGCCGTATTCATCATTCAGCACGGACATCAGCTTGTCGGGGATGTCTCCGTTGATGAGAATCTCAATATGGGGCGTTTTTACGACTGCCTGCATAGTAAACCTCAATGACTTGAGAGTCTTTCTTGTATGTCCAACAGACGACGCAATCACGCGCAAGGTGGCCGTGGAATTTGTCCAGTTCAGATTTTCGGGAGTTGGGCCGTTCATTTCTGATCGGCCCACAGGCCAGCAGGTCCTCGACCAGGTTGGCTACCCGTCGTTGAACCGTATCTGGCAGCCTCTGAATACGCCGCAGCACACTTCTCCTAATTAGGGTTTGATACATCCAAAGTAACCATTTAATAGTTACATGTCAAATTAAAGTCATTGTCGAATTCAGCCGTTTCGAACGCGCCACCGATCGGCTTTCGCAGCAGACAAAGACTGTGCAAACCACGTGCCATCGCCGAACGCGCGCAATGTCAGCCTGGAAGCGCCCGCGTCGATCTCCTGCGGACGCCAGGCGTACGGTCAATCCGGAGTAGAATCACCGTGCGGACTCACAGAACATCGTCAAACATAGAAAATTTATGGTTTCACAAATTTCCTTCTGGTCTATCTTCGCGTTCCCGCCAGATGCATCCACGTCTGATCCCGTCGCAATCCGTATTTCAAACGTGGCCCTTTCAATCCGTCCAATAGCCGGCGGCCAGCCTTGGCCATTTGAGGGGCTCTATCTCGACCCCGTACATCCACACGGACAGCCCGATTTTTTTCACCAGAACCGGCGCCAGCATCTGGCGGTAAAGACCTCGACAGCCGGTGCGGAAACCTTCCAGGCGGTCGATGGCGGGCATGCGGATGTCGGGAGAGTCGAATACGAACAATACTCAAGAATCGATGTCCCGCACGTTCGGTAGAGAACTGTTCGTAAGATCGACAGTGCAGACGCAAGGGACGCACCTCAAACGACCAACTGCATCTCAATTTAACAGCGTTAGAGGCTAGGAAAGCCACCAGAATAACAACGCAATTACTATAATTGCAGAGGCGATAACGCCACATCCGACATTAGCGTCATCTTGTTTTTGGCGTGTATAGACTCTACGTTGATTGACCTGTTTGTTACGTGGTGGAGGGGATGGTTTGCCGCCTGGTATATTTATCCGGTTGTCCATCATGTAGAACAAACCAGCCACCTCCCACACCATCCTGACATCCTCGGTGGCTTCATGTTTTGAGCTTTTTCGTCCCTTCACCCCCATGACGATAGCTACATTCTCAAGATTGCTCCCCCGTCGGAAGCCATGATTAAATTCCTGAAATCGCCGCATCGTACAAAAACTCTTGTTGCGAGAGAGGGTTTTGACCCCTGCCCTTTTGAATTCAGCGTTAAGGAAATTCTTGTCAAATGAAGCGTTGTGGGCAATTATCGGACGGTCGCCGATGAAATTCCGAAGCTGCTGCGCGATTTCGAAAAAGCGACCTTTGTGTTTTACGTCTTTGTCTCTTATGCCGTGAATACGCGACGCTTGTGGGGGTATTCGGCATTGCGGGTTAACGATAGCGTCGATGGTGTCACCATGTAATCCATCAGGGTCTTGCCTCAGGTCTGCGAAGCGTGCGCGTACCATCGCTACCGAGACAATTCTGTCACTCGTCGGATCGAGACCTGTTGTTTCTACATCGACGACCACTGCCTCGTCAAATCCCGAAAACACCGTCGATCGCCTTCCGTTTGCTAGAGATGGCCGTATTGGCAATGACCTTGACTGGCGTCATTTCGCCGCCGTCATCATATTTGGTGGCGCCACACTTAATTTTACAGGCCGGACACGATTTAATCGGAACTGGGTTTTCGGTACGGGTCCAATTTGCCACGTTAATTTATATAGACAGATCCAGACTCATGAGATCGAAAAATTCGCTCTCGGATAGTATCCGAATACCTATGCCCTTTCGGATCAGCGTCTCCGCCTTCCTGTGCATGTTACTCTTCTCGTAACCCGGCAGTTTGCTCTTGTCCTGCGTGCCCACTACAAGCATCGTAACTTGCTTGGTTACGCTGGTGGCTACATTGCATCTGGCCTTTGCGGCCATATTAGCGGCTTCACGTCGAGGCACAACAAGCGAGCCCGTGAACACGACAGTCTCGCCGTACAACCCGCCTTCGGCATTTCCCTCTCTCGAAACTGAAAGGCGGGATCCAGAAGACCCGGGGAGGATCGGTTTGTTGACCCGCGACAGCCAGTCATCGATGTCTGTCTCTGTTGCCGCGCACGCGCTGAGCACGACTTCAGCGGTTGCCCTGGCATCTTCCAAGGCATCATGATGCTTGAATGAAATGTCAAGATCCTTCGCGATATTCTTAAGACCATAGCCACTTTGTCCGTATTCTCGTGGCCACGCGCGCCGAGCGATTCTGGCACTGTCCAGCCACGTAACCTGAAGCTGTTCGAGGTTGTATCGAGTCATACTACGCTCAAATGCAACGCGATCAAATGAAGTGTGGCTTACCAAAACCGAGCCACGAAGCAGAGAACGCAACTTGCCACGCAACTCGGAGAAAGTCGGGCTATTCCTGACTGCATCCTCGTCAATGCCATGAATTGAGACATTGTAAGGATCGAACCACTCCTCCGGGTTTACCAAGGTCTGCCATTGGTCTTCGATTTCACCGTCCCGGACATGGACGATGCCGATCTGGCAGATACTCGCGCGATCAGCGTTGGCTGTTTCCACATCGACCGCGTTAAAGGTTAGCATTGTTTCGTATCCATGGAGAATCTATAGGCAGTCAGGTTCACGTTCGTTCTCCCCCAGGTGTCGCGATTTCCGCGACGTTCGCAATTGCGTCGAGTTTGGCACAGATTTCCGGATCGATTTCGCTATCCGGCACGTATTCGACCAACTGACAGGAGTTTTTCTTGGCCATCAGGTTCGGTAGTCCGAGCTTGTAAAAGTATGCTTCGAAGAGCGGAGCCAGGAAATCGTCACTTACCTTGGCGTCTGCACTCCAGGGAGATTCCTTACCCAGCGTCATCAGCGCCGCTTCTACTTCCGCAATAGCTTCGCGCATGGCGTTCTGGCGCCTGCTTACTTCAGACGCAGCGAACAGGGGTCCTGCCGAGGCGTCCTTTGCGGTACCCGTCGCGTATGCTTCGAGTGTCGCCCGCGAGCAGACGTAGTTCTCAATCTCTCTACGCGTCCACGTCAAACACTCGATTTGGGCGATATCGGAACTCTCCGATTCGAGGCGATCGAAGAGGGCAACGCCCCGAAGCGCGGGGAGAGCCTCGCGCAGGCCGTGGTAATGGTGCTGAGCGGTCGTCGGCTGATTTTGCACGTATTTCACAAAGGGCCGCTCGAGCGCCCGGATCGAGCGTTCGTGTCCCAGTCTCCTGGCGAACGCCTGCAGTATCGATAGGTCCGCCGAGCTCTTCAGGTAGAGCACCCAGCCGGTATGTTGGGCCTGATAGTACTGGTCGAAACTGATTCCATTGAGCGCCTTCAGAACCTGGCTTCCGCTGTCGTCAATCGGATGCGGCCCTCCATCGAACGAGATGACCACTTCCCGACCTGCGACCTCGTTGAGCAGCACTTCGGAGTGGCTGGCGGCAATGATCTGACTACCACTTTCTCTCGCGATGTCGGTGAGCAGCCCGTAGATCTGGCGCTGACGAAGAATCTCTAAATGCGCGTCCGGCTCCTCCAGGAGCAGAACCGAACCAGGATTAGCGTAAATGTACGCCAGAAGGAGCAGTGTCTGTTGCAGACCTTGTCCGGATGACGACAGGTCAAGACGGACGTTCTCTTCGGTGTAGGTCATCGCGATCTCCCCCCGCTCGGTGATGTAACGGGGCGGATCGAGCCGTGATCCGAACAGGGTCAGTATATGCTCAACAAGGATATTCCACTGTTCGGGTTGTGTCTGATGGACTTGAAAGCACAGGTTTCGCAGAACTTCTGCCGTACGACCCTCGCCAATTCGTACGTTGACGGCCCCCTCATCGAGGCGCGTTTCCGTCGCTGCCAAGCCCGACATCGGCGGCAGGAAGGCAATTCGCGTGCTTCCGGCTTCGTCAGGAACGGGCATACGATCTGGTGTTTTACAATCTGATAGGCGTAGCGGCCTGCAGTAGAAGGACTCGTCGTTTGCGTAGTCGAACTCAAGGCCGCATTTCCAGTGCCTGTCCTCTGTAACTCCCTCGACAATGATGTCTATTCGAATGTTGCTGGTACGTTGCCTCCCATCCACGGTTCGCACGTCCCTCACGTGAAGATCGCGCCAGAGAAGGTTCGCCTCAGGAATCGGAATTGCAACGAGGTCTCGCCGGTTAATGGTCACTCCCGGGCGTTTTTCGGTTGCGCTCTTTCCGGATCGTTTTTCGTTCCAGCGCTTGAGACCGATGTCCCAGAGCGCCAGCGCCTGCATCGCCGAGGTTTTGCCCGAGTTGTTGGGCCCGATGAAGACAACCGGACTCCCCAATTCGATCTCCACTTCGCCGAAGCGCTTAAAGTTGCGGATGGTTAGTTTGGTCAGCATCGTGTCACCATTTTGTCTCTATAGTTTTGCAGCCGGATTCTATCATCCGATAACAGGCTACGGACCTCCTGCACATACCTGGCGGAATCCGTGTCACGGAGGCAGGCCAGCGCCTGCGGAGCCTGAGCGCGACGGAAGAGGTGCTGCTTTGACTCCTTTAGAAACGACCCCAGCGATTCGGACCGACTGAAAACCAGTCGAGCAGAGCAGTAGTCGAAGAAACTCTCGTGCTCGACATCGTGCGCCATGGCCAGGCGCAGGAGAACACCGTATGATCGCCCCGTCCAGCCCATGCGCTGGACCGCAATTAACTCAAACGATCCAGGGAAGTACGCTTCGAGTGGTCTGGGCATGGACTCGTCAAACAACAGTTTCATCAGTTTTCCCGGTCAGCGCCATCTTCGCGGTTGTGAGGACCTCAATCGCCTGATCACGTGACACGGTGGGATAGCTATAAAGAAAGTCGTCGAGACAGTCCCCTGCTTCCAGGTGTTCGATCAGGATACGTATCGGGACCCTGGTTCCAGAGAATACGGGGGTTCCGCCGAGGATGCCGGGACTCCTGCTGATTGCCTTGGTTTTCATTGATTCACCTCAGCTGTTCCAAATCGCGCAACGACCAAGCTCGCCGCCTTCGCAGATCAGGACGTCCCCTTTCCTTAGTCTGAATTCATCACGACCATACTCATTGAAGTCCATTTCCAGAACCTCACGTAGGTCCAGCCGATCCCAGTATTCATTTGCATTTCTAAGATAAAAACGGGAATTCGACCCGTTTGTTGCTTTTGATCCAGCATCTTACCGAGACGTGACTGACAAACGCTATCAAAACGCTTGACCGACCAACCCATTGGATTCGTTGCCGGATCGCCGAACATTTGATGAAAAGGGCATGTGGGACCCGCGTCGCTTTGACATCTGCTTCGGCGCGGAGACGGCGGAGGCGATCAGCATGGTCGAGAATTTCGACGATACGGCGTTGTTCAGCTAGCGGCGGCAGTGGTACCTTGATCCTGGCAACATCGTCACTCTTGATCGCTGCGAACGTGCTCCCCTGCACGAACGAGCATCCCCTCTGTGCACACTTAACGTCGCTCATAGAGCACCTCACCCTCCCTTAGCGCCCGCGCCAGCACGTGGTTGAGCGAGTCGCGCCAGTAGTCCACATCGTCACGAGAGTAGACAAGGACGTCGGCTGCGACCGGAAACCCCGCCACGGCGTGGTAGAGTCTGACCATCTCTTTGTGGCGACTTCGCTTCGGGCCGAAGGGCGCCGCTTCCACAACAACCAGATCCACGTCCGAGTCCTGCCGCTCATCGCCGCGCCCGCGGGATCCGAAGAGGATCACCTGCTCGGGATCGACTTCATCAACAATAGCCTGAACCATCCGGTCTATGAGAGTATCTGTGACCTGTGTCATTCATGAACGCCTTTACCGTGGCACCGAAACCACTCACCACGCCCGGACATTAAATATCCCTTCCGGCGCTCAGTTCGGCATCGTAGAATGGATTGAAAAACTGGGCTGGATCGAGTTAATGAAACGGGGTTGTTGACACAGTCGGCTGCAGAAAGTTAAGAATGTAAAGTCGTGTGCGCATGCGATCACGTCCCCCACGCGTCCAACTCGACCTCTGGAAGCGGATCGAAGATTTCGTCGTGGACCACAACTCGGCCCTTCATGGCACCAAACTTCCGACTTCCAGCGCGAATCCCATAAGGGACGAGCCGCACAATCGGAACACCGTTTTGGGTAATAACCACCTCTTCACCCGCTTCGACTCGCGCCATTAGGTGGGAGAGTTGGGTGCTGGCCTCCTCTGCGTCGACTAGAAGCATCACTGCACTCCGTCCATAACAGCCGTGGCATTGGATCCGCTAAAGATAAGGATCAGGCAGTTCGCACCAAGTGCGCCCTGAATGACGGTGCACCTGATACAGAAAGCAACACGACCGAGACCACGTCAGATTCAGGGACGTGACATCAGAAAACGATACGATCCATTTCGGTGGAAGGAGTCCATTGTCATTCAAGCTTGAATGAGTCCGACACATCAGAAAGCAGTTCGTTAATCTTTTTCACCGCCTCCAGATCGGGAGACTTTTCTCCTCCGAAGTCAATTCGGACTTTGAATTTAAGATCATTACCCACAGCGGCTTTGGTAATTTCCGGAATCTGATCAGCCAGGTCCTGGATACCATTGGCTTCAAGTGCAGCTTCGGCACGGAGCACTCCCTTTGGTTCATCTCCGCTGCCATATGGCCTCCCGTCGGCGTCGCCCACACCTCCCGGCAACGGAATTTGCAGGATTACGTGTTGTGCGTTGCCGATGCCGCTTGGCCAGGGCGCGCTGTCAGTGCCGACCTCAATCCATCGCGCTCGTATACCAGCATCGATCACTGCTTCGACCGTCGACCAGGGCAGGGTCCTTGCCCACTGAGCAGAAAGCGCGGTGGCGATGGCAAGCGCGTTGGCCTTGCCTTCTACCCATGCGCTCGGAATCGAAGGCGGCATCAATTGAGCAACGTCGATTCCTTCCGGCGGCGGCCTTAGCACGGCCGACGAGGTGAGTACTCCAGGCGGCACGGCTTCTTCGAGAATCGAGGCCGGCCCGTTCGTCAACCACAACAGACCCTGCTCAACGCCTTGAGAAATGGCGGCTTCGACATCCATTGAGTCACATTTAGGGATCATAACTGTTTCTTCGTAACCCTCCCTTTGTACGACTACTGTGTGGCCACCCGAGAAATAGTCATAAACATCCTGCACCGCGAGTTCATCGGACGACCAGAGCCCAGGGAGTTTTTTGTGCACGAGCAGGTCTGGAACGAGTTCACTTAACGTGGCCGCTTCCGGCAGAAACACTTCAAGGCCCGGATCTTGTATGGCAGTCTCGTCGATTGGCGTCCGCCAGAAAGTCCTGATGGTCCTGTCGGGGCGGGTTACCTGTGCCACCCATATCCCTTCCTGAACGCCATGTACTACGGTATCGGAAATTTCCTTCTGCCGCAGCATTTTCGGCAATTTTGCAAACTGGGCGAAGGCTCCGACAAGATCCTTTACCCGACGTGACGGTTCGTCTTCCCTCCACAAGTCATAGGGGCCTCCGGGCATCATTGCCTCGGAGTTGATGGGCGTCTCCTGGATGCGGGCTCGCCTGTCGGCCTTTATGGTCGTGAACAGCGGTTCTTCAGTCACGACGACCTTGAAGGCATGGACATCGTTGCTTTCGTTCACCGTAACAACAATGGAATAGGCCTGCCTGACGGCCTCCGGGATCCGCCTTCGCGCCGCTTCGGTCTCGCTCGAGAGCATCTGTTCTCGAATCGGGTCGATTGGCTGGCCCTTAAGTTGCTCACCTACCTCCATCCAGCCGAGATACTCTCGAACGCGAACGCGAGCGGCATCGAGACCGTCCCTGGAAGGAGCGGCGAGGACGATTGCGTTGCGATTCACACGCGGGCGGTCGGGGGCAGTCGTCTCGTCGATGAACCGCCTGGCTGCGGTACTAGGTTTGCCCGACTCCGACGACATGTCCGGGCCAAGCACAGCGTAGTGGAACTTTCCGTCGTCCCCGATGTCTCGAGGTCTCTCGGGAAGGTTATGCACCGTTGCGCCGGCTGCGGACGCACCGGAGGTAAGCGAACGCTGTTTCTCGATCGCATCGATCACTTGCGCCTCTACGAGAGACTGAGATACACGATTGCTGCAGGCATCGTGGTGCATTTGGCGCAGGTTGGGACGATTACCCAACCGCCATGCCATGGGCAATTGCCCCTCCGATCCGTTATCTCCTGTGGCGACCTCTGATTCGTCGAGAAACCACGACACCTCGATCCAGCGACGCAGAGCCTTCTCCAATTCAATCTTATCCGGATTGGCTGCTCCAACAAGCACCATGATTTCTCGGGTAAGTGCCTTGTGACCAATGGGCTGAGAACTCAGGAATACGGCTATAACAGCCTGTTCCATCTCCCGATGGCTGAGGCCAGTCGACTCGGCCTGGATGGCGCGCGCCTTCGCCAACTCGCCTTCGAGGATCGGCCGCCATTCCTGATGCTTACCCGTAGCCGTGTCGACGCTGGCAAAGGAAGCGAGTTCACTCGCGGCTTCGGCGAGACCGTCCTTTTCTCGATCGGCCAGCAGAATATTCGGCCCGACAAGCGGACTCGTATCCCACTTCTCGGCATCGCGCAGGCCAATGGCAAACGTACGCAGGATACCACGGGTGCGCTGAAACCCTTCGAGTTGAGTCCATCGGGTGTAGAAGACCTCCGTGAGGTCAGGGTGGAAGGGATAACTGGAAAGGAATCGTTCCTCGGCTGCTGCGCGCTCCTTCCTCGTATTCTCGTCCATCGCCGCAATACTGCCGACTATGGAAGTGACAATCGGACGGAATTCGCCTGTGTTGCGGATGGATTCTGGTTTAAAGAATCGACGCCGCAGCACCTCCGCCACGTCCTCCTTGCTTACCGGGCTTGCATCCTCTTCCATCTGGCGGCCGAAGACGTCGGCTACGTCCCGCAGGAGTTCATTTCCAAATTCGTCGTGCTTCCTCGGATCCGAGGCGAGAAGTGAGGCCACCATTGCACAGCGGTCCACTTTAACCACGGCCTGGGTTAGATATTGGAAGAAGCTGATCAAGCGTCCTCGCGAATCCGGATGCGCTTCAACCAGCGTACGGATATACATCAGCACTTCGTCAATCAGCACCAGCGTCGAGAGCCCCTCCGCTTGCGGCTTTGACAGAAGTTCCACCACTAACGGTTCGGCCGGGGGCGTGTCGCGCTCTTCGTCCTCGCCGTCGGCGTGAATGAGTCGGAGGCCGTCTGTCCCCGCCAGTTGGAACGCGAGGATGCTCCACGGGTTCTTGAGCATTCTGATCTCGCCGCCGGGGCCCAGCGTCTCGACACCCTTTTCGAGGTCGATCTTGTCAAAGCATAGCGCCGCCACGCGGGCCTTTGGCATCCTGAACCCGATGTGCGCATCAAAATCCCTGACCGCCGGCAGGTCCGGCAAGTTGTCCGGATCGTGCGCGAGATGCCGGAGCGCGATGAGTGTGTGGGTCTTGCCACCGCCGTAATTTATCGACAGTTTCCGATAGGCCTTGTCGCTCTGGCCGGCCAACCGTGTCGCGACGTCCTTGACCAGTTCACGAAGATTTAAAGTCGGATACGTCAGGGCGAAGAAATCTTCTGGGCGCTCGTACACCTGTCTCCTACCCTTCTGCATCACCACATCGTACAGATCGGCAGCGAATATGGCCAGCGAGAGTTCCCCGGTTCTCAGGTCGTCGCGTAGCTGCACTATTTCGTGCCAGGGTCTGTGGGAAGATTTGATTGCCATAGTCACCTCATTCCGCCGAACTGTTGTCTATGTGAGAAAAAACGATCAATTGCCACCATGTGGGCTCGGACTGGATACTCAGGTAAGCTCACGAAGCTTCTCTCGAAAGTAACGGAAACTGGGCGACGCGTTGTTGTCCACATCCATCAGAGGCGCGATTTTCTCGGACCATGCAGATTTCTCCCTGCCAACTGACCGCCAGCCCTGACCCTCGAGTGCACTCGAGCCACCGGTGTAGACGGCATCGGCCAGAAGCTCCCATGTGCCGCAAATCGAGTCATTTTTGTAACCACTCAGCACGTTGTCCTTGAGTCTCGGATATGCTGCCCTCACCGCGGAAATGTCGCCGAGCAGCCATGCTTCACTTTCTTCAATGGCAATACAGAACCGGGTTTCCGGTCTGGGGTTGCAGGCCTTGAGGACAGCGAAGAGTCGCTGCCGAAACGTCTTCAGGCACTCATTGTCCAGGTCGCAAACTAAAATTACCGCCGCAGGATAGTCCGCGCCGTAACCGGCATATGTCTTTCCATACCCCCTGAGCAACTTGGGTAGTTGGCCAAGCAAAATGCGTTTTGACGCATCGGCTCCACTCTTCAGATTTCTGGGAATATGGCCAATTCCTTTGTAACTGGTAACTCTGAATGTATCTTGATCCCCGATGATCTTAGGAATCAAAATATCTAGGACCGTCTTGCCAGACGCGTCTTCGACGAGTATATCAAAGTGCATCCGATCACCTCGCGTCCAAATAGTCGCTATACCAGAGGCCGCCCAGGGGCAGGCCCTCCTCGACCATATTGTTGACGATCGGATCGTCGCTCGCCCTGCGAATTGTTGAAAAACCGTCCCTTCCCTTTCCCAGAATCCAAACTTCACTTGGGTCTAGAGCATCGATGAAATAGGGTTGGTGTGTGGTAACAAAGACCTGCGAACCGGTCGCGGATCCGCTGGCGTGTTGGCGGAATTCGTGGGCAAGCGTCTCAAGCAACTTGTGATAGAGACCATTTTCCGGCTCTTCGATACATATAAACGGAGGCGGACTGGGATCTTCAAGGAGCAACAAATAGGCAAAGATCTTAAGAGTTCCATCGGACATTTGTTGTGCGTAAAATGGATCCTGAAAGCCCTTGTCGTTGAATCGGAGCAGCACCCGACCGTCTTTGGATCTTTCCGTGTCGATCCGGTCTATACCCGGGATTTTGTTTGCGATCTTTTCTAGTATCGTCTCGAATCGCTTCGGATGTTCACGCTCCATGAATTGAACGACGTTTCCGAGGTTGTCTCCATGGATACTGAGCCGGCTCTGGGGACCGGCCAGGGGAAGGCTCCGAGCAGCATCCGGCGTGAAGTAGCTAAGATACCATCCCTCAATAAACTGGCTAAACGCAGAAATTCGCGGATGTTGTTTCAAGGCGCCGAGTGTCGCTATCCCGAGTCTGCGCGGATCTTTTAATTCAATGCGCTCTGTATCGTTCGGTTCCTCCTTCCGCATCAATTCCATAAATTCCCTCACCATCGACAACCTCGCCTCAACGTCATCCTGCTCGAGAGCTTTCTCAAGCAACGACTCAAGGTCTTCCTTCTGATACCCCTCCTCGCCTTTCCACGCCACGCCGTTGCCTGCCTCCAGCCACAAGAATGAGAATGGACGGCCGTATCTCTGGTTTCTTCGTCTTTGCCTAAGACGTTCCCGCACTACGTAAGGGCGGCCAGACTCGTCCGCCTTAATTGCAATTTCGTAGGTAATCGGCCGTGCGTTGCCGTGTTGTCTGTAATACACTTCGAACTCAATAGGGCCTGTTTCACCCTGCGACCGCACCTTCTCGAATCCGCCACGTCCCCGTGCGTCGCACGCCTCTTCGACGCCGGATTTGAGTGCATCTGCTAAAAACCCAAATGCGTCGAAGAGAGCACTCTTCCCCACACCGTTTTTTCCGATTGCTGCGGTCATAGGGGTTAATGGTCTGGTTCGTTGTTGGTTCCAAAGCCGTCCCAACGAAACATCCCTGAGCACCTTGAAGTTTCTAACTCTGAAACCCTCTATCCTGGGCATTTCTGAGTCCTCGCTCGAACTTGACTAAGAAGTGATGTAAAGAATCCTGGATGTTTTTCGTTGTTTCACAACCACATAAGGTGGTAACCAGGACACTGCTATTGCAATTGCGTCCTCGCTATTTATAAGGAGTGCAGGAACAGTCTTGTCGTCAGGGAGCTGACTTGCCTATTTTCAAAGTCAGACAATCAGTATCGTTTTGGAAGTGAGAGTTCTGCACGGTTGAGATTTGGGATTGCCAATACACCTCTGCAACGAAGGCCTTCTCAGTGCCGTAATCACCGATATCCGTTCTCGCCGCTATCTCGTGTTTTGCACTTCGTCCCAAATACCACCCGAAAACTCGGATGAGGATATAACTCACCATATAGTGGCATGTAGGACGTAATGGCTGTCCGACTCACCTGGTCACTTTAGTTCAAGACCGCCTGATATGGCGCAGCACCACGTAACTACGCTCAAATGTATCAAGGCGTTTGCCAAGATTACGATCAACATAGCTACGCTTTCTGTTTTTGGGACTCCGAGTTTTTTGTATACATCTTACAAGCACCACAGACGGAATAGTCATTACAAGAGTGTTATGTTGGTCCCAGAACTCTTTGACCCACCCTCTCGCTCTCTGGTTCAACGCTTCCGACTCGCTACGGTGAACAATAATCACTAATCTTCCGTACTGTCGACCCGAATAAGACAGAGATTGCCGGAAGTCATCAATCTTAAGGTCTTCATAGTTCTTCACCTCGAAAACTACCTGCCGGGATCCATAGTCGTCAAGTACACGCTTCCAAAATCCGCTCTCGGCATTGTTCGTAGCAACCACATCTCGACGCTGCACACCATCGCTAGCTGGGTGAAGTTCAAAGTTGCTCAGGTACCCCGAAAACAGGATGCGGCAGGTTCGCAACATCCAATCTTCAAAGCCAGATGCTCCGCCGGAACCGAGAGGAATATCTGACAGGTCCGAAACCAACCGGCCAAGCCGACGCGCTCTCAGTGCGGGGACAGTGCCGGTAGCCCGCACTTCGTAATCGTCGTGAATCTCCACGAGAACATCTGTGGAAATTTCACCCGCGCGAATATCCAAGGCCTTCCAGTAACAGGGGTGCATCGCGATGTACCTGTCCTCGGGCAAGTCCGAGATAATGGAGCGTGCCCCGTCATGACAGAATCTAACAGCGCTCGTCGCAGGCTCGACCAGTCCCAAGAGTCCGATGCTGTATAGAGCGTCCAGTACCTGAGATCCATTGCCCAATAGCGCGATGTCCCCAGATTGTGGCTGGGAATAGTCCAATCCGTCAACCAAACTTTGAAGACCATTTGTTATGTAACGTAGCGTCTGGAAGGCTTCACCTCCAACAAGGGAATCAGTTACGATGCTCGAGCCGGGAAAAACACCTTCATATTCTTTTTTCAAATCTGCCAGTCTATCCATCGACACTTGCTTCGATGTACTTTGGATGTCGTCCTCAATGATCTCTCTTCGCCCCGCGCGGTTGGCCCTGACGATTGCGCTGTTTAGCAGCACCAACAGGTCTCTCGGTCTGTACAATGTGTGCCGGAGACAGCGATAAAACCCCTCTCTATCTCTTACATTCCTGTGAGCGAATCGATTCCATACGCGGACATTACTCTCTACGTCTTGTAAATTAAGCACGATGCGTAACCGGTTTGTGATAAAATTAAACAAGGAGTCTTCGTCCCAGTGAAGGCGCAGGGTGTTACCCTCAATGTGTCGGGAGTAGTCACTATCTTGGGCCGCCAATGATCTGAATATGTTGTCACGAACAAAAACCTCGCCATGTATGGGTAGGGCGGCGTCCTGAAAACCGGAGATCGTGATTGCTAGGCCGCCAAGAATTCCAATTGAGAGGGTATCGGTACCCCAGCCTTCATCAAGGCCATCGAACAGAAAGACTGATTTTGAACCAGTGGTATCCAATCCTTTCCTGACTGCTGCCTCCAGTGTGCTCATTTCAAATTTGGAAGCGATGAGCGCCGGTAACTCCTCTGGCAGATTGAAAGAGGGTGACAGATCATTTAGTATACCGTGACACCGTTGAAGTTCACCGAGTCTCCGCAGGTGTTTTCGCTTCGCGAGATATCCATTGAGAATTCCACATTCTTGAGTACCCTTGAACTTCCAGTGACCGCAAAGATCGACGGCCACGGAGAATAGCAGCGACACTCTCCATAATACTCTCGACGTAGAGCGAACGGACTCGTATGTACTAAGACCAAGTTTGCGAATCAGTCCCAAGACCATGAGCGAATCGTGCTCTTGGGGCTTCACACAGTGCATAAATGATCGTTTATCTTGAGAAAATGCAGATATGAGCCTGAGGTAAAGCGCGGTCTTGCCTGTGCCACGACGTCCGACAATGAAATTGAAGTCGTCCGTATTTTTTAGGGCAAGATAGTCGCTGGTCTCTACAAAGGCCTCTTCCAGCATGCGCATATCGGCTTCAGCGCGAGTTGAACCGAGTAAATTGCCTGAGATTTGCTTGCGATGATTCATGCTAGGATCCTCGGATCAAGTTTGAGTTCGGTTCGTGACCAAACCCTTCCAATGTCTGTTGTTATACAAGTCGACAAAAAACCCTACTTCATCGGAGTCTCTTTCGGGTCAAATCCGAAAATTTCTGCAAAGAGGGAACACGCTGGGCCGTGTACGGAAAGCAATTGATTATTTAACCGGTCCGAACTGAAACCGCGTCTGTCCCGGTTTCCCGACATCACCCCGCGCCGCGACGTGATTGCTCAAGGCTTCTAGTATTGATCGCTCGTCAGAACCAGCGTCGGCCAGTTCGATGAGGGCCTGAAGGATCTGATTGAACAGGGCGTTGCGCTGGAGGCCGCGAGTGTCGAGATAGTCGTCCACCTTGACCTGGTCACCGGCACGCCACAGGTGCATGAGCTTATGTAACTGGTCGATTAGGGGTACTGGGCCTCCGCCCGGGGCATCAAGGCCGAGGGTGCGGCCCTCGCGGCGGTTCCAGGGTCTGAGCTTGACTTTGGCACCACCGCTCGACTCTTCGACGTCTTCGGACGAGTCGTCTTCCTCAAGTTCGTCGCTCCCTCCCCCCTTGCCCGACTTCGCAAGGAGATCGTGTTGATTGACGAGGGCCGTATCGGAGAGGTTACACGACAGTGCATAAAGAATGCAGGCGCCAACGGGTGCTTCATACATGCCGAAGTCGTGACGATGGAGCAGGTAATAGGTGCTCACGTCGTCGAGGCCGGTCGCAGCCTCCTGACCCGGTACCTGTGTCAATACGCGCCCGACGACGAAATCCACAACCATGCGGCGCACTTCGCGCAGGAACTCCGACACCGTCATCAGTTGGTTAGGATCGTTTGCCTTCTTCACCACGGGGTGCTTGCTAAAGGCTTCGAGAGCCGGGCCGGTCGCAGCCCATACGAAGTCTGGCCCGCGGATTCCGGCGTCCCAGAAATCTCGAAGCTTCTGGGTGATATTCTCTCGCATTTCTTTGAGCACATTATTGTCCCATCCAGGGCGGATGGCGGACCGTTTCTTGCAGACTATCCAGACGGATGATGACAACGCGGCGGAGGCAATTGCTCGGTTGCGGTTAATCATCTCCGTCTGGATGGGCCAGGAGCCGTCAACGACGAAACCGGCACGGATCAAAGCGGCTACCAACGTCTCCCAGGCATCGGGAAGCTTGTTGGCGAACACGACCACAAGCCGCCCGTGAGGCCGCAACGCAGCGTGACAAGAGCAGAATGCGCGGGCCATTCCTTCTTCATAATTCTGCCGGGACCGCTCTTTGTCGCCGCCAAATCGGCTGGCGTCGTCTATGAGCTCGCCATCATCTTCGTCATGATCCCATTTGGGGCCAAGGGCATCGGAGAAAACCGCCTCAACCTCGACAGATAATCCCGGTATCGAGCGCCTCAGCCAGACATAGAAGAAGTCCATCAGATCGGAATAGGGGATCGCGTCGTAGTAGGGAGGATCGGTTAAGATAAGATCGACACTATTGGTTGGGCAGGTGATGGCTGATGCACAAATGCTCTCTCCGCTTCGGGCTGAATCGACGCTTTTTTGCAAATGCTCGCACACCTTGGAAACCCATTCAAGCGCACCGAGGAAGTTGCCGGAGGTATCCGACAACGGATTGACTTCGGTATAATCCCAAACGATAGGCAGAGCAAAGCGACCAAACGTATTTCTAAGCTTCTCACCACTATTGTGCCAAGAGCAAATCGCGCTGGAGTAGTCGGCCAGCCGGTCGTTCACGAGTGCAAGATTTGCAATCAGCGCCTCGGACCAACTCTCCGGCCAATTTTTGAGTTCTTGCATCAGTCTCCTAAGGATCAGAACGAACCCTCCAACCGCCAATAGCTGCCGATTCGTAAACAGTTTCCGCCAAGTATCAAAGCCATAGCCGTCCACTGAAAAAGCACGCGACGCACCGATTCCTGCCTTGGGCGTCTGTTCCTCCGGCAACCCAAACGGGATGTCCGCATAGAGCGCCTGAAGCTGTTCCTCGGGCACTTCCGCAACCGCACGCTCAGGGTCCGTGGGCAAGCGGTATTCCTTGCCCTTGCCCTTGCCCTTCGGCCCATCCACCACCACAGCCGTCATGGTCGCGCCCAACCGACCGGCGCGGCCTTCGAAACGGATGTCCGCCATAGTCATAATCGCGCCACAGCACGGGCAGGATGCGCCGGTACGCGACATAGTGCCCGTTCCAATGCGTTTGTCGTACTCCCGCCGTTGCGCCGAGTTGCCGCCGTTTTTCGGGATGTCGCACTGCACGCCGAAGACAACGCCTGCCTGCGCCGTGCCGTGCTCGGCCGGCCGGCCGGTCTGGTCGGTCATCGGCTCCATCGTCAGCAGCACCCGCTTGTGGTCCTTCTTGCACAACCAGCGCGTCTTGAGCAGCGGCAACGTTGCGCGGCACTGTTTGCAGGTCACGGTCCGCGCCCAGAGATACGCCACGGTCGGTTTGGCGACCCAGCGCGGGTTGCGCGGATCCTTGAGATAGGCGTCGTCGAATTCGACATTGAGCGGATTGAGTTGCGGAATCCCGTTATCATCGATCTCCAGCAGCCGAATGGGGTGCGGCTCGAACTTTCTGCCCGGCTCCAGCGGCTCGAACTCAGCATAGGTCGGATAATACGAAGCCAGTTCCTTGCGCGCCCTTGCCAGCACCCAGCGGCCCCAGGCGCGCACGTGCCAGGCGAGGTCCGCTTTGAGCGTAGCGTCGTTGCGGGCCAGGGCATTGAGCTGGATTTCGCCGCCATCGCCGTGGCCGAGGCGCTCCAGAAACGTCCGCAAGCTCGCACCCTTAAACCCTTTCGCCTTCAGGAATGCCTCCATGAATTCGGCGTCCTCCAGCGCGAAGCCGGGAAGCGGGCGGGTCTGACCGACGAGCTTTTGGGGGTACTCGAGTGTACACTTAAGGATGAACCAAGCGACCGGGTTGATGTCCATGGCCGTCACGTCGCACCCAAGGCGCATCGCTTCGAGGGGAATGGCGCCGCCACCGGCGAACGGGTCCAATACCTTGGGCGCCCGACCACCATACGCCTTGCGGATCTCTTCGCGAAACCAGGCGAGATTCGGGTCGTTTTCCCGCTTCCAGTGAAGGATGCCGCCAAGCGTTTCCTCCTTGACCTTTTCAACCAAACGGCCGTTCACGCGCTTGCGGTCGATCTTCTCAATTATGCGGCCAGCCATACGCTCCAAGATCTCGTTTCGCGTGTCCGCATCACCTGGATCGGGAAGCAACGTCGCGATCAGGGCCGCGCGGCACGCAGCTAACGGCCTCCTCGCCGGCCAGATGTGAAGCGTGGAGATATGCCCGTGCCGCACGTTTTTCTCGTGGACAGAGTCGAGCGAGACCTGTTTCAGCGGAAAGGCGACTTCGATTAGGCGTTTGTCGGAATTTTCTTTAGTCATCCTACTACTGTGCCTCTCTTAGATGTAAAACCTGAAAGTGGGTTGTCGGTCGGTCACGGTCGGGTTGCTTACAAGTATTTCGCCCACGGCATCAGAGAATTTGACAGTAACCGGCTGGGTGTCACCGGCGTTACATGCGTTATAGTTGAGCTTTGTAAGACCGAGAATATCGCGTGCCACATCAACGACATCCGCATCACCATGTTGAATGTCAATTTGAAGCGGTGCGGGCGTCTCCCATCCATCGTAGGTTCCGAGCCTTGGTTTGAAGCCAGATCCAAACAGATATCCTCTCGTTGGGGAATGCTGCCACAGCGTTCCCCGGATCACCGGCCACTTCTTGTCCGGCCGGTACAATCGCGGTCCGTCGTGATTCGGACGCACGCGAATGCCAACGACCTTCAACCCTTCGGGTGCAGCAGATCGATATCCCTCGAATTCCTCAGCATTGATATCAGACCGTGAATGCAGAAAGACTTCGGTCAGCCTTTTTCCGTGTAGCTGGTTGTACGTATCAAGAGCGCCCTTTATCAGATCGTGGGCAGCTTTACGAGTGAGGCGGAACTGTTTTTTTTCTGGTGAATACCACGGCCCATAGTTGCCCAAGAATACCACACCGTCGCCATCGTCAAGGAACATCTGTGCGGCGCAGGCTGCGCTCTTGGGTCCGTCTTGGGTATCGGACCGACGAAAAGCAAGGCCGACATAGCACACACCTTCCCTGGCCGTAGCAAGCCTCCATGGCTTACCGCCTCCCTTATAAAACAGTGTAGTGGCGAGATTCCACATTCTATGTGAAAGCGGTGTAAGCTGCCGTGAACCAAAAGGATTCTCGTCATTAAGCCTCAGCGTCGATTCACGTACAATCTGAATCGGAACACCATGCGCCATTGTCCTTGCCTTGATCTGTCTTCGAAAATCCAGCGAGAGGTCGTACTGCTCCGGCGCGTACTTCGAGAATAGCTCAAGTTGTCGTTTCTTGCGGGAGTCGCGTCTGACCTTAGAAACGACCTCTCCTGTCGGCTGGATCGCGCGCGATTTTATCCTGCATGTTTTGTAGACTTCGTCGGGAACCACGCAGACCATGACGCTCACACGCTCATCTAACTTTTCTAAATCCTTAACAGCTGAAAGATATTGGTTTGCGACGGAATAGACCCGTTCGTAGGGATCATGGCGATTGGCGAAGTCACTCAGCTCATCACTTTCCAACGCCTTCTTCCATACTGGTTTGCTACGCCAGACGCTGGCGAACGCTGCCTCAAATCCAGGGTACGGTGGCCATAGCCGACGACGGTCATTCGGCGCATCTGTCCAGGAACACACCATCGCGTGCGACCACGCGGAGAATAGCTCAATACCTACGGGTGTGCCAACGACGCCGTACGATACGGCACCGGGATGGCCCGGAGCGTCGGCTCCGTAAGGCCCGAATAACGAAAGTCCATCGCGTGGATCGGCGAGCTGCTGCCCATACCGAAACTCTAACTTTGGCTCATCGAGAATTGTAATATCCCTCAACATCGGATCCTCACTCAATTACCGAGACAATATCAACTTCCAACCCGACCCCCTCAAGCCAAGTGGTGCAATACCCATCAGATTCGTCAACATGATCATCGTCGATACCTTTGGAAACATCTAAGGAAATGGGTACTGCATTGATGACGAGTTGCTGCTCTCCCTCCGGCCCGAAACGGATGTACATATCTTCATCGGCGAGTAGCTGTGCTACGCCAAGAGTACGCGCCCACCACTCGTAGTTAAACCATGCTTTGCATAGATGTTTGCGGCGCGATACAATCTTGCGTTCATCTAAGGGTTTGCCATTTGTATCGGTAAAATAAACCCTGTTTCGAAGAAATAGCACAAATGGATCAGTTTGATCGCGCAGCAGCGATAACGATGGGCTAAGGTGGTATCGGTATACCTCTCCTCCGTTTCGTGAATGAAATGTACGTTCACTGACCGCCTTGAACCAACGTTTCTTACCGTCAGGAGACGTGAAGGTTAGGTTATCTTCCGCTAGAAGGCCAGGCGGAATATACCATTGCCTCCTTCCGTCGCTGTACTTCAATCCCCGCCCTTCCAGCAGACGATGGAGAGATTTATGTACCAGGTTAACCACAAGGTCTCTTGCTTTAATTCCATTTATGAACGGTGTATCACGCCATGAAACCTGATTGACGTACGAAAAACTATATCTCTCTTTCACCGTCGAGGTCGGATCGTCAAAGGCAATCACGAGAGTCGGCGACAAATCGCGACATGCCCATTCTTTCCGTAATACACGGCGCTCGGCCGGGGAGAGATTTGTCTCAGATGTATACTTCCGAATGTATCGTGGTGTCTGCACAATCTCGAAGCAGTTACTTACCAGAATTTCGGATTCATCTCGAATCGTGCTGTTTGCGACCATTGACCCCACGGCAATCCGCGGACCGTCCCTTAATGACCGGGGTGCGTCCAAGGAAGTGAGTTTCTTCAGCAGCGCCGCTAATCCTTCGGCCCAACTCGGCGTAAACGGAATGTAGTTGATGGGTTGCAGATTCCAGGTGATTTCGTCCGGTCGGAGCCCTTCCGTATTCAACGGTATAACGAAGTCGACAATGCCCAGCTTTTTTCCGATTGCATTACCTTTCAGCCACTCTCCTTGCGGATTCTGCTTGTTCATAGATGCCCGGGATAGCAGCGCAAGCATACGGAAAGTTCGCTCATTAATCGCCGCATCGATGTCGTTGGGCCAGTTCTCACCGCCAAGCAGCTTCTGGCGGTCGCACCATATAGCGTACCCTTCGGCAGCAAGTCGACGGGCAAGCCAGTCGCAAAGCGCGGACTGTTCAGTCGCGTAACTGATAAAGATGTGATCGCGCACAACTTTCATTTCGGTCAAGTATGACATTTACACATTCGAGTCAACGCATCATGGCTCTGCCGGTAACATCCGGCGCAGCCGTTGAAGTACCTGTACTTGGATATCCAAATTGCCGGAATCAACTAACCACTAATGCCGCGATCTTACAGACGTTTGATGCCCGAGAATTGCTTTCACTTATGCGTCCAAAGCACTTCGTCATTCGTCACAGCTTTTGGGGGACCGTAACTTGCCACCCTGATAGCTGACTGGTGTCATACCTAGTTCGCGAATGGTTTATGCGGCACTCTTCATGTCGTTGCCAGGTTTTCCTGGGCTTCTTTGAGCAGACGATTGAACTGTTTTGCCAACCACTCGGCTATCTCTTCTGCTTGATCTGTGGCGAGGAAATATTCCTTTATGAAATCTGGATCGTGCTTATCCAGAAGCACGTGATGTCTATAACCCGCTAGGGCACCAAACCAAAACCAAAGCTGTAGGTGCCTATAGCAGAAATCAGCGATAAAAACAAGATCCGGCTTTCCTATTGAACCGAAGACGAAACGGTTGCCCTGCCCAAGGTAGCGATGGGCAACTAAGTCTCTATTGGGGTGCGCCACCTTGCTAAAGAAACTATATAGCTCTTGTGTTCGGTCCGCTGATTCGCTGAATGGTTGCTTTTCGAGTTGCTTCCTCACCTCTTTATTAAAAATCTTCTTACCTGATTCCCACTTATCTGCATATTCTGAGTCTTGGGCACAAAGTGACAACAGCGAAAGCGATTCATAGGCTCTGCGTGCCAGCACATAGGCAATTTGGATTTTACCCTGCAGAATCATGGCTCTGGATTCGAAGAGAAAATCGAAAACATCAGCCATAAGATCTCTGACCACAGAATCCTGAGTATCCGTAGGTGGCGTGATGCCGAGGCAGATGCTGATGCGGCATACCAGCTTTCCAAATGCGTCGGTTATTGCGACGTATGGTTTGAGCAATCCCGATAACTCTTTGTAACGAGTTTCAGAATATTGATTTAACGCCTGATAATCTTTCTCACCGGGTTTCATATCAGGATTTCCCGACTTTGAGTGGTCAGAATTTGTTCCTACATCCATCTCCGGAAAACTACACAGCCGCCTTTAATACTTCGCCAGCCGTGATGGTATGGGCCATAGACTCGCGTCCCCGGACAAGCAGTTTGGAAAAGGGATCCCGCACCCTGACCAGGCGTGGTCTCGACGACGCGCAGTCGAAAACGACGTATAGCCAGTATTCTTCCCTGTGGATGCAGGCGTTAGCCCACTCGTTCTCTCTCATCTCTACACTTCCGGTTCCGGCGCGACCCTTGACTTCTATCCGGCGGCGTTCTCCGTCGGCTCCGACGGAGAGAAGATCAAATCCCGGCCAGTCGGGCAGTCCGGCGCGCCGGGCGAGTTCGGGCTTGGATACATCCTTAACCACAGCGTCGGAGTTCTCTTCGAAATCGACAGCGACCGCCACGGCGATCGCTTCGACGTCGGCATCGTAGCGTTTTGCGTCTTCGCTATCCCTTACTGGAACGACGAGCGCATGAACCAGGAATTCGACCTCGCCGGCCCGAACAAGGTCTGACTCGGCCGACAGTTGGGCCAGCCGGCGAGCACGGGTTGCCGCCTGGCGCCGCTGTCGCGCCTTGACGTCGCTCAGTCTCGCATTCGCCTTTTTGTCGCCGGCCCGAGCCACGTGGGTAAGGCGCGACCGAGCGGCGGCGAGTTCGGCGGCCTCATAGTCGAATCCGCGGCTGACGAAGTCGATGTGAGCCGGCAGATCGGCGATACGACTCTGTTGATAATGTTGCAATAGGGACTCCAGTATGTCCTCACGCGCAGACCGTTCGGCATCGGAAAGGAGACCCCGAGCCGCCGCCGCGAGTGGTACGCGGCCCGGCGGAAAGTCTTTCGCTTCTCGCAAAAGAAGGAGACGTTCCACCGGTGACTCCTCCACCGTACCCTCGGCCGATTGCCGTAGCCCGACCAGTCTGGAATCGATGAGTCTTGAGGCCTTTACCTGGCGCCCATCCCCATCGGTCGTTTCGCCCGCACCCACGGTGGCGACCTGGCTGTACTCTTCGACGGATATTCTCGCGATGTGAAACAGATAGGGTACGGACGCTTCTGGGTCGATAAACACCGACCCCCGGAGACCCTCGCGTCCGTACCGACCTATAATCGATGCGGAGATAGCGTCGAAGACCGGTTCTCCCGGATGCAACCACACGACTTCCTCCCGGCTGGTGGGCTTGTAGACCGTGAGCCGGCCCTGCGCTGTCTCGGGATACACGTCAAGTGCAGATAACAGGGGATCGGCAGCCCGCACGCGATCGGGAACCAAGGCGAAGGTTTCTTCCAGGTCGCCATCCACCCGCAGGTCGAGCAGGGTCGCGGCCTTAGCCACGAAACGGCGAACATATCCGGGCAGGAGCCTGCGAAAGGTTTCCTTCTCTGCCTCTTCATTGAGACGGGCAAGCTGGCGGCGCACGTCGCCCCCATCGCCAAAGAGCGAGCGTTCCTTTTGTTCGAGCGCCTGGACCTGCTCCGCAGTAAGATCGCCCACCAGTCGCGCGGCGGCGGTTCCGGGATCTTCAGTGACCGCCTGCTCAAGATATTCCCGTATGGATACTTCCGAAAAGAGCCGTCCGACCACGTCGAAAACCTTGTCAGATTGAAGCTGGCGACGCATCACCTCCAGCTTGTCGAGCAGGGTTTTCAAAACCCGCCCCTCGCGGGTCCCGCCGGCGAGGAGATTGACAATGATCACCGGATCGTGCTTTTGGCCGTAGCGGTGAATCCGCCCCATCCGCTGTTCAAGCCGGGCCGGATTCCAGGGTATGTCGTAATTCACCATCAGCCAGCAGAATTGGAGATTGATGCCCTCGCCAGCCGCGTCAGTCGCTACCAGGTAGCTGGCACCGCCTTCGTTAGCGGAGCGGCGGAAGAACTCCACCTGTCTCTCGCGCTCCGGGTACGGCAGGCCACCATGAATCATCGCGACACGCCCCGTAAATCCGAGACCCTCAAGTCGACGTACCAGAAAGACGGCGGTGTCCCGGTGCTCCGTGAAGATAATGAATTTCTCATTTGCGTAACTGGGATCCCGGAGCACCTCGCGGAGCTTTTCGAATTTCGATTCCTCGCCCGCTTCGAGTCTCTGGCGTGCCTTGCTCAGTAGCCCCTCGACCCTTTGACGTTCATCCTCGAGTTCGCTAAGGCTGACAGCCACGGTGCCACCCAACGCCTGGCTTTCGAACGCCTCGTCTCCCTCTTGTGCATCATCCGTGTCCTCGTCAAAGGTCCGCGTTTCAAATGCATCGTCGAGAACATCCAGCTTCCGCTGTTCACGAGTAAGCTGTTTCTCGGTTACGCTTCCATCGCGTATTGCGTCGATCAAAGCGGCCAGTTTCTCTTCGCGGCGCTCGAAGGAACGCATTAACGCGTACGTGGAACTCGCCAGTCGCCGCTGGAACACGCTCATCGCCAGCCGTGCGGCGGAACGGTTCAGCTGTCTGGCTCGGTTGTAGAAATACCTGATGTAATCAGTGGTCTCGTCGTACAGTTCCTGCTCGCTCCCCGGACCCTGCGAAAGAACGTAGCTCAGGGTATCGCAGTTCCTCTGTGGATACAACGCGGATCCGTCAAAATGGACCATCTCCTCTTTCGTCCGACGGAGAAAGTGTTTGGATCGGGAATCAGGCGAAAACTCGTCGAAGGCGTCCTGGGTCGTGAGTGTTTCCGGAAGCAGCAGGCGCCAGAGAGCGAAGTACGGATAGTCCTTCCCCATATGCGGCGTTGCCGTCAGAAGCAGCAGATGCTGGGCAGACCAGGGAAGCGTCCAGGCGGAATTATCGGATTCAGCGGCAGCAATTGCTTCGGCGAGTCTGTACCGGTCCGTCCTCCGCACCCGGTAACCCGGTTCCCTGTGGGCTGACAGCTTGTGAGCTTCGTCGAAAACAACCAGGTCATAACCGTCCGTATCCTGGTTTCGGAGATGTGCAAACATCCCTTTTCCTGCCAGCGTATCGACACTGACGATGACGAGGTCGCTATCCGGTCCAGCGAAAGGATTGCCTGATCGGGCGTCCGCGCCGTGGACGATTCGGAACTGGAGGCGAAACAGCGTCCGCATCTCCCGCTCCCAATTGCCCACCAGACCGGCGGGAGGCACAATCAAGACGCGACGTATCAATCCCCGCGACAACATTTCGCGCACGTACAGACCAGTCATGATTGTCTTTCCGGCACCCGCATCGTCGGCCAGCAGGAATCGCAGAGGGGCCTGTTGCATCATCGTCTCATAGACGGCGATGCGTTGATGCGGAAGTGGATCTATTGACGAGGTTTCGGTGGCGAACGTGGGGTTGAAGAGATGACCTGACGCCAGACGATGCGCCTCTGCAAGGACGGAAACGGCGTTCGGGTCACCAGCGAAATCAAGGATCGGCGCCGTGGTCGGCATCGTCGATGAATCGTACTGACCGTCATCCCGGGAACTTGTCCACTGCCGCTCGAGTTCGGCAATCCGCTTCCAGGCCAGATTATTCGGCCGAGACTGCCCATTTTCCCAACGATTCACGGACGCAAAGGAGACACCGATCAGATTGGCGAATTGCGTTTGGGTCAGCCCCCTGACGCCCCTCCCGCTCTTGATCCGCGAAGCACAATCTTCTGGCACCACGTTTGACATAACGGTTGACATACGGCCTCTCAGTCGTTCCTATATAGGACACACGAAATATAAATGATGATCGGGTGACTGTCACGAATATTTATCGCAGATGCTATATTTGGGCGATTAAGTGGGCCACGAGGACGAATTCGGGGCTCTGGGGGCTGAATTCAGAAATATAAGGGGGAAGTACGTCCGGTAAGCGATGGGATATCACAAGAAATCTTGTGATTTCACAAATTTTCTATTGGTCGATTTCCGCAAGTCCGGGAACTGCGTCCCGGTCTTATGCCGTCGCAATCCGTGTTTCCCCAGTGCGTCTATCACCCCATCCAGCGCCCGGAGTTCTGCCTGGGCCATTCGAGGGGCTTTGTATCGACCGCGTAGACCCACGCCGCCCGCCAGGTTTCCTTTACAAGAACCGGCGCCAGTACCCGGCGGTAAAGACTTCGACCGCCTGGCCGGAAGCCTTCCAGGCGGTCGATGGCGGGCAGGCGGGTTTCGGGATCGTCGAATACGAGCAATTCCCCGTGCACGACGCCCCGGCCGCTCGCGGGCTTTCCGGGCGGGCTTTCGGCCAATTGTGGAGGTCCGATGTGACTGGAAAGGCGTTCCTGCGCGGCCGCGTCGGCGATGGGGTCTGCGGTTCCTTCCGCAAGGATATCCTGCTCCGGCACCTCGAGAAAAGGGATGCGATCGGGCCTGATGTAGAGGTGTCCGCGGACCAGCGCCTTTTCAATCGCCCGCACGCCCCGACAATAACTGTCGTGGTTCGAGTACCCGCGTTTGAGCGTGCCGTAGACGAAGAGGCTGATCGACGTACCGGCATGGGTCTCATTCGAGCGCGCCGAACACCTCGTCGCACGGATCGAAGAGTTATGCCTTCTTTCGTGGTCCGAACAGGACGGATGGATGGGCCCGCGCATCGGTTCAGCGCGAGTGTCTGCGCTTTGTGCCACGTATGCACCCTATTATCCGCTTTGCTTTACAATTCGCTATCGATATGTTGTCTGGACAGGGGCCCTTCTGTCTCTGCCAACGCCGGCGTGCGGCCGTATGTGATCGTTAACGGGAAGCGCGCCCGGGTACTTCTTCACCCTTTCTCCGTCACGAGTCCACCATGAACCCGATCTTTCTGAAATGGACCGGTTGCGGCGGTTTCGAGGTCCGTACCGACGCGATCAACTTTGCCTTTGACCCATACCTGTTCGGAGAACATCTGACCGGTGCTTCGCCGGACCTCGACTACATCTTCATCAGCCACGAACACTTCGACCACTGCCACCCCGCCACCCTGCGCAGGCTCTGCCGTGGTGAACGGTTCAAGAAGCTCTACGTGAGCCCGGGTTGCTGCGATCCCGACAAGCCCGTGGACGAAAAATACGGCGACGCCGCTTTCGACCGGGACCTGCCCGTCACGAAATACCTGGATCCCAAAATTGTTCAGGTTGTCTTTCCCGGGCACCTGAGCCACATCGGCGGGGAATCCCGCACCTTTCCCGGCCCCTGTGAACTGGACCTCGGCCCCATCCAGGTGGACGTCATCGAAAGCGGAGAGAATCAGAGACCGGACCTGCCCAACTGCGGATACCTCGTTACCGTCCGTGAATTCGGCATTTCGTTTCTACATACCGGCGATCTCACCGAACCCTACCGCGCGCTCGAGAAACTGCGAGGACGGGTCACATACCTTATCCACATGAAGATGGGCCTCACGGAATGGGGCGGCGAGGACCGAACCGAGAAACTCCTTCAATGCGTTGACGCCATCCAGCCGGAATTCCTTATTCCCATCCACTACCGCACCGACCGAGCTTCGGACCCGATACCGCACGGCACCTGGCCGCCCAACGTCACGGATGCCGGTGCCTTCAGCGAGTGGATTCGAGAAGCCGTTGGATCCAGAACCCGCGTGTTGCCCTTCACGGCGGGAGTAGAATACGAAGTCGAACTGCCATCAAAACGTGTCCTCTGGAAATGGAACTGGTTTAACACCTGGACGACGCCGTCGTGGCGGGACGACAGGTCGAATGAATAGACAGGTCGAAACGGGGTCTGAAGTCGAACGGAAGACGGTGGACAGGGCCAGGCCGTCTCCTGCCGTACGGTCGCGCATTCGGCCTTGATCAGAAGACGATAAGGCCCCGCGCCACCTCCCCCGCAGTGAGGGCATCAAAGGCCTCGTTCGCCTCATCCACACCGTATTTTCGGGTTACCAGTTCGTCGATTTTGAGTTTTCCGGCCAGATAGAGCTCCACCATCCGCGGAAAATCGTCCCACGTCCTCGCACTTCCGTATCTCGACCCCCGCATGATTCGCTCATTCGCCTGGAGATTCCCCGTATCAAAGGTCACCGTGGAACCGGTCGGGGGCAGACCGATCAGCACGCACTGGCCCCTGGGCGCCAGGCAGTCCCACGCTTGGTTGATCACCCTCGGCTCGCCCACGGCTACAAACGAGAAATCGGAACCCCGCCCCGTCAGGTCCCGGATCGCCTCCACTGGATTGTCCTCGGCCGCATTGATCGTGTGCGTGGCGCCGAACGACTTCGCATATTCGAGCTTCGCCGGATTGATATCCACGGCGATAATGGGGTGTGCGTGCACCAGCGTTCCGCCCTGGACCACGTTCAGCCCGATTCCGCCAGCGCCGAAAACCGCCATGCTCGCCCCCGGTGTCACCGCAGCAGTATTGATGACCGAACCCACGCCTGTCATCACCGAACACCCGATCAGGGCGGCCACGTCGAGCGGCATATCCTCGCGAATGGGCACCGCGCACGAGGCCGGCATCACCGAATGGGAGGCAAAGCTGCACGCCGGTCCGTAGTGGTAGACTGTCTCGCCCCTCAATTTCATTCTTGAAGTACCGTCCATCAGCATACCGTTGGACGGTACGCCGCGCTCGCACAGGTGCGAAAGCCCGGTGACACAGTAGTGACAGCGTCCGCAGGTCGGCGACCAAGAAAGGATTACATGATCGCCCGGCTTCACGTGCGTCACCCCAGGCCCCACCTCCTCCACCACACCGGCGCCTTCATCGCCCAGTACCATGGGCATCGGGAACCCCTTCCAGCCTCCGTCCACAACGTGCAAACAACTGTGGCACACCCCGCTGGCCGCCATCCGCACCATCACCTCGTCCTGCTTTGGCCCGTCCAGATCCAAATCCTCAACGACCAGAGGCTTGAGCGGCTCCAGCAGTACCGACGCCTTCATTTTCATGACACACCTCCTTTGTGGTAGGGGAAAAATCGACTATTCGGTTAGAAACAAGAGGGAAGAAGTGAGAAAACCACCCCGCAGGCTGTTGTATTGCGCCTTTTCCACTCCTCCCTTCTCACTGCTTTTCGCCTTGGAGACAGGCGCCCCTGTGGTCAAGCGGATCTCGAGGGCAGGATGCCCTCGTTCCCAGTAGAGAACTTCGTCACAAGCAGGCCCGTTTCAACAGGCTCAACGACCACAACGAGCGTCGTTCAGCAGCGAACGGGATCCCCCACCTGAACCCTGAGCCTGTCGAAGTGCGGCGAAGGGCCCGGGACTGAGGGCGGGAGTTAGACCGGGAAGGACCGTCGCGTGGGTCGCGATCTTACCGCCTCGCGCTGTCGGCACTCTGCTTCCTGCGCATTACGTCCCGCCCTCAGAAAACCATGTGGGTACGAAGTGCCCGACGGGATCAGGCCCGCGCGTGCTGCGATTCCGTGGGCGCTCGATATACCACGTCGATGCCGGGTGTCTCCAGGCGCCGTTCGCCCTGCAACCTGGAAGCAAGACAACTCTCGAGAATGCCGCACACGATCAGGGTGCGTTCGGGCGGGTAGGGGGCCCGCCCACTTTTGATCATCTCCACGATCTTGGCAACCAGGCAGGCCGAATAAGTCACGTTGGGCGTGGGTGTCATGAAAAACTGTGTGGACACCGGTGCGTCATACCCTTCCAACTGCGCCGCGAAACAATAGTCGCGCAGTGCACCGTTAAGCATGAGTAGCGTCGCACGCAAACCATCGCGGTACTCGATGAAATAGGCTGCGGGATTCTTTGCGAGGCCCGGTAACTCGCCGGCTCCCAGCAGGTCCCTGGTGCGGCCGTCATCTTCGGGCAGGCCGCAGGGCGTATCGCTTCGCGAAAGGGCCGCCTCCAGCAGTTCACGTGACCAGCGGCCCTCCTCACCGGCCCGCCAGACGGCATCGCCTTCGATCATTTGCACGGCCCTGACGCCGGTTTCCCCTCCGCGCCTGCGTTCGACCATGCACTGCATGGCCTCGAGCGCGTGATAATCCATGGCGTCCGAGCCACCCACCCCCACCATCAGGGCCTCTCCTACGCGGCAATCCAGCGGCAACTCCACGTCGGGAAGCCGATAGCTCACCGGCAACGAGGAGCCGGCAAGCAGCGGAAAGCGGAGCCGGCGGGAGTCCGCCACCATTTCGCGGGCTTTCCCAAAGCTGTAGGACAGGTGCTTGTCGTTGAACACCGGCACGGCAACGCCATCCTGTTCAAAGACTTCCACGCATTCTTTGAAAAATTCATACCTTGGGTAGAGGATCTGTCCTTTGTCATTCTTCGGATACTCGCCGTGCTCTCCGATAATCAGTACAGCATCCACGGCCAGCCGGTCGGTGCCGCAGCGCAACGCCCCGGCGATGGTGTCGTAAACGTCGAACCCGAACTCCTTTGCGCGGTCTCCGCTCTGGTCTCCCCCGGGCTTCTGGTCGACGTAGAGCGACGCGATGCACGTGTTCGGCCGCCGCCATTTTCCTTCGTACGGGTACCCTGCCACGAACCGGTCCGCGATATGCTGTGCGTGAGAGAGGTATCGATAGATCGTGGCGACCACGGCAAGACGCGCGGGTGCGGCGCCCGGCGCGGCCTGTTCTACGGGACGATCCACTTATGTTCTCCAGAAGGTCGATTCGGGGTTGGGTCTGTACGGCACACGCAGATGTGGTGTGGGAATACGGATCTGGTCCCGGTTCAGACTGTCCACAGCGGCGGCCACGAGTCCCGTTGTAAGCAGGGTCCGCTCGACGGGGTACGTGGCCTTTCCCGTGAGGAACATCTTCTCCACGTTGTTGACCTGAGGCGAGAAGAAATTCGCCAGCGTCGTATGCGCGGGCGGCATGGGCAGGTACATCTGCGTGGACAGGGGTTCGCCGCGCCCCGGCAGGTTCACCGCGAAATTGAAGTCCCGCACCAGGCCGTTGAACAGAATCATGGTTGATATCAGACCGTCGTGGTGCTCGTACCGGTAGGCGATGGGATCCTCCACGAGCAATTTCATCTCGTTCAGGGTCGGAAACACGTGGTTGAACCCGGCGCGGGCCGGCGTGAGCGTATGACTGCGCGCCAGGCAGGCCTCGAACAACTCCCGGGACCAGACGCAGTCATGGTGAGCCGCCCAGAATCGCTCACCGCGGTAGGTGTCGATCCAGCGCACGCCGCTTTCGCCGCCCATGCGTCGCTCGACCATACACTGCAGCGTCTCCAGAGCGTGGAAATCGTAGCTGTCCACCCCGCCGTAGCCGATACACATGGCTTCGGTCACCCGGGCGTCCAGGGGCATGTCGATGGAGGGCGTGCGCCAGGTCACGGGGAGCGACGAGCCCGCCATAAAGGCGAAGCCCATATTCCGGGAGATGTCGTACATCTCCTTCGCCCATTCCCAGCGCCACGACAGATGCTTGTCGTTGAAAACCGGCGCGCACCTGCCCGAGGTACGGTACACCGACGCGATCTGCTTGAACAATTCATAGCGCGGATAGAGATGCTGTCCCTTTTCGTTAGTGCCGTACTGACCGTGTTCGCCCACGAGCAGGACCCCGTCCACGGCCAGTTCACTGCCGCCCAGGGTCAGGGCATCGCCCACGGTGGGATAGATGACCATGCCGGGAAATCGGGCAGCCCGTTCTCCGCTGAGGTCGCCTTCGGGGCGCTGGTCCACGTACAGCGAAACCAGGTCCATCGGCGGGCGGTGATGCCTGCCGTTCCACCCGTAACCTTCGAGAAAACGGTCGCAGATGTGCTGGGCGTGGGAGTACTTTCGATACTCGGTAACGACGGCGGCGATCTTCGGGCGGTCGACCACAGTGGCTATATGTCCTTCGGGGAGAGGGGTTTTGAAAGAAGAGGTCAATCCGCGGGCTTTGACTCGAAACCTTCAACCCGCGCGGGCAGTTCCGGCACGAATTGGTATTCGGAGTCCGTCTTCTGCTTTCTCAAGATGCCGACAATCTCCTTCCAGCAGGCGATGAGACCAACTGGACACCGGGACAGGTCGGGTTTTATCAACTTGTGCAGTTTTCCCAGATGATAACAGGGAACAGCGGCATACATGTGATGTTCGACGTGGTAATTCATGTGCCAATAGAGAAACTGAAATAGGGGGTTCAGTATCACCGTCCGGCTATTCAACCGGAAATCGGGCACGTTGTCCTGAAGTCCCACATGCTGTGTGTTATTGCAGAGGAACAACAGCCACCCGCCGTAGAAAGGGGCCAGCGTGACCAGCACCGGAAGCATCCACAGACCGAGATAGAGCGACACGCCCACAAGCGCCGCGTGCCCCGCCAGCAGGATACGGGCCCAGTTGAACAGGCGCCGCAGCAGCGCTGGCTCCGACTCGGGGAACAGCGCGTGTTCCCATGGACCCTCCAGATTACCGAAACTCAGGCGAACGACCCCCTTCAATCTGTTGTACAACCCCCAGGGATTGACGACCGCGGCCTTGAGAAAACTCCCGAGCGTAATCTCCACCGGAAGCACGACTTCCATATCGTCGGGAGGATGGAGGGTATACCGATGGTGCTTCGAGTGGCTGGTCCAGAAGAAAACAGGATTGTACCAGCCCATAAAACTGAAGACTTTGAGGAATACTACGTTCAACCATTTGGATCTGAACACCGTACTGTGACAGAACTCGTGAAATCCATTCAACAGGAACGCGTAGGCGGTTCCGTGCAGGAACAGGGCCAAAATCAGGAAAGGCGGCCCAAGGTGTTCAGCTGAGTACCAGGCGAAGGCGCCGGAGACGGTGAGTACGCCGAGGTGACCGAGGGTCTGCAAAAACCCCTTAAAGTCGCTGCGTCGATTCAGCGCATTAAGGGTTTCCCTGTCCAGCGGACACCTGTACCAGTTGATTTTGCGTTTGCTCCGTGCGTCCATATCACCGTCCGTTTTGTTGCAAAACATGCCGGCGCTCCGCCGACGGGTACGACTTCCGTCGGGCACGTCAGCATGTCATCGTTCGCTTGCCGCCACTCCATTCCGCAACACTCCGATTCCGGAGATTTCAATCTCCACGCGGTCACCCGGCTTCATGAAGGTTCCGGTGGTCGCGCCTACTCCTGATATTGTTCCGGTACTGATCAGATCACCCGGCTCGAGGGTGATTATCGCTGAAATATACTCTATGATCATATTGACGGGGTACAACATCTGCCCCGTATTGTTGTTCTGCTTTTTTTCGCCGTTCACGTACGTGCTGATCTCCAGCGCCTGTGGATCCTGTATCTCGTCGGACGTAACAATCCACGGGCCCTGGGGCCCGAACGTATCCAGCCACTTGCCATTAAGCCAATCAAACCACTTGTCGCGGTCACGGCTCTCGGTGCGTTCCTTGATCAGCAGATCCCGTTCGGACACGTCGTTCATAATGGTATATCCGGCCACGTATTTCAGTGCATCGTGCGCCTTCACCGCTTTCGCCCGTCGCCCCATCACCACGGCCAACTCCCCCTCCCAGTCGATCGACCTGGCTACGGGTGGAATCAGAATGCGGTCTCCGGGGCCGATCACGGTCGTTGACGGCGGCTTCATGAAAACCCGCGGCGTCTCCCTGTCCTGAATGGCTATTTTACCGCCGCCTTCTTCGATATGGTCCTGGTAGTTGCCCGCGAGGCAGAACACCTTGCGGGGGTTCGGCACAGGCGCCTTGATCTTCACCATTCCGATCGGTCGGCCAAGCCGGCCGTCCGCTTTGCCTCCCAGCCGGTCCTCAGCCATTTTCGTTGCCTGTTTCGCCGCGCGCAGACCGGCCCCTCCCGCATCGAGCAACGCGAGCATATTGCCAAAAAAGCCACGCGCCTCCCGACCCTGGCCGCTGGCCAGTTCCCTTTCCGCGGCCGCGAGATCCACGACGATTCTGCCATCGGCCACCACGGACCCCACATACCGGTCTCTTCCAATCCCATATGTAACAAGCTTCATTCTACACCCCCTTTTGGAACCTGCTATCCACAACCACCGCCGACCGGGTGCTTCCACGGCTCGAACGCAGAGAAGTCGTCATCGACCCCCGTGCTCGCACGGCTTCGGAGATAAGAAACTAATCCGTGGGAAACGACAAAGGAAACGTGGGCGCATCCGTCTGGCGCGGTGTGCGTTCTGAGATTTTCATCGCGTGGTATTCCTCGATGAACTCCGCCAGATTCCGGCTGGCTTCCTCGAATACGATCCTCCCCTTCTCCGCCGTCGCCTTTTCCGCCTCGCCCATCACACCGCTGTCCGTATACTGACTGGTCCACTCGATCAACCCCATCGCTCCCTTTGCAAACAGATCCGTCCAGACGAATTTCGATCCGAGTTTATTCGTCTTTGCGATTTCACTCCTGATCCGATCAGTACGCACGCTTTCGGGCGCCAGGTACAGCATCATGGATGTCTCCAGTTCGCCCGCATGGGCGCAGCCGCCGGGAAAAACGCTCTCCCGCCACTTCCTGTCGAAATCCGGATTCACCTTCAACAACTGCCACCAGGAACAGAACACGCAGCTTGCGTCCGTCTCCACAATCGTGCGCCTGGCCACCATATCCACCAGATTGTGGTTGGATCCGTGGCCGTTCACCAGAATCATCTTCTTGAACCCATGATAGGCCAGACTCTTGCAGATATCCAACACATATTGTATAAAATGCTCAAAATGAATGTTCAATGAACCCGGAAAGTCCATGACGTGGTGGACGTAGCCATAGCTGACCGGCGGTAATACCAGGCTTAACTCCGGCTTCAGCCTCGCAGCCTCGGTTGCCACCGCATTGGCGCAGAGATGATCCACCTTCAGCGGCAGATGGTGCCCGTGCTGTTCCACGGATCCCGTCGGAATAATGGGAATCTTGCCCAACCGCACGGCTTCGTTTACCTCCGGCCAGGTCAGTTCGTCGAACCGATATGTTTCTTTTACAGATGCCATCGGTCACCTCCGCCTTTCATCTGCCTAGAATGTACCGGAATGGATCCACCTCTTCCCTCAGGATGCGCAATTCTTCCACGTCGGGCGGCACCGTCTCGCTCGCCTCGTGCGCCAGCGACAACTCGAATCCGGTGTTCGCCTGGACCCTTTCGAACGTGACTCCCGGATGCAGACTCTCCACCTGCATCCGACAGGTATCGGGATCATACCCCATCACCGCCAGATCCGTAATCACCTTGTGGGGTCCCCCGCCACGCGGCAACCCTGCGGCTTCGCGGGCGCCCGGGCCCGACAGGAAGCCGGGTGTGGTCAAAAAATCCAGCCGTTCCACGAACCTCCTTCGATCGTGCTGCGTCATCACCATTGTGCGCCAGCACAGACTGGCGAAGTCATTGCCGCCGCCACTGCCGGGAAACCGTACCCTGGGATGTCTGTGACTCCCAATCACCGTTGAGTTCAAATTGCCGAACGGATCGATCTGCGCCCCGCCCAGAAAAGCATAGTCCATCATCCCCCGCTGGCACGCCTCCATAACATCGCCCATACTGGTAGCCATCTGCGCTCGAAAGAACGTCCTCGAATCACCAACCGATATTGGCATAGACGGCAAAAGGGGCGCGAGCCCTCCTGCTTCGAACGCCACAAGCAGATGCGGGGCATGGCGTTTCTGTGCCAACATCGCCGTGGCGCACGGCGCTCCGGTTCCCACACCCACCGTCGCACCGTCCTCCAGCATTCTGGATGCCGTGCAGATCGCCAGTTCAGTGGCGCTGTATTCAGGCATGCGCTTCTCCTTCCTGCCGCTTCGTCGCCCGCGAATGCTCCGGAAACAACCGGAGCGCTTTGTCTTGGGACCGGCTACGAACCCGGATGCAACTCCATTTCCCGCAGTTCCTTAAGCCGTTCCGTGCCGCCGCACAGGTGCACGTACTCCTCAAAGTGCTCAACCCCAAAGATGTACTTCTGAAGAAAGGCTTCGAATCTCTCCGCATCCCGTTCGACATCCAACCATTCCTTCAGATGGTCCTCATCCGAAAAATACTCGCCCGCCATGTTTCCCGGGTAAGAACCAAACGGGACCTCACAGACCGCATCCACGCAGAATGCGGGAATCACAGTGGCCTCCGGTGTCCGACGTATCTTATCTGTGCTGACGAGTCGCTCCGTTGTAATGACAAGTCGTTTCGACGCTCGCGCGAGGTCGAAATCCGCAACCGTGATCCCGCGAATCCGGCAGTTCCCGCAGGGATCGCTTTCGTGCACGTGGATAAACGAAACGTCGGGATACAGTGCCGGCACCGCCAGGAGTTTATGGCCCGTGAACGGACAGATGATTTCCTTTGCTGCGCTGCGCCAGAAGGTGTCCGTACCCAGAAGGCTCCGCATCGGCATAAACGGCACCCCCGCAGCCGCGGCCCTGAAACGCGCCGCCAGGGCAAAGTTCGACCACTCACACACGGTGACTTCGCCGCTTTCCATCATCCGCCTGGCCTGTGGCGACAACCCCCTTGCTTCCAGCCCCACTATGTAAGCCGCATCCACCCGCGATAGCAGCTTTCGGCCATTCCGATTGCCGGCAGCCAGGATCTCGAAGTCGTGTGTGGTCGTATGCCCCGCAAAACCCAGATCCAGCTTGCCCTGCCGCAGGATCTCGTGCATGCACGCCGTTGAAATCCGGTTCGCGCCGAACCCGCCGGAAGCGACATAGTCCCCGTCCTTTACGAATCGGCGCACCGCATCGCGGACGGACGTCACTTTGTCTTCGAACGCCGCGCGTTTCTTGCGGAAGACCCTTCGCGCCGCCTCGGGGTCGGGGTCTGTAAACAACGGCCCTGCGCCGGATGCCAACTCAGCCATGATTTTCGTCCTCTTCCGCTTTCAGGACCTCCATCAACCTCAACAGGGTCCGGTCCCGATACCGTATAAACCGCCCCAGATCGGCATCGGAATAATTATAAAACCCCGAGCCGGTTTTCGCACCGAGTTTTCCCTGCCCAACAAGCGCATTCAACGCTTCGGGTGCCTCCCGATCCGCACCAAGCTGGGCGAACAGATAGCTGCTTATGGCTCGAAATACGTCCAATCCGCCCAGATCGGCCGTCCGGAGAGGGCCCAGAAAGCTGTACCGGAGCCCGGGGCCCGCGGTCATCGCGGTGTCGATATCCTCCGCCGAAGCCACGCCTTCCTCCAGCAGGTGCAACGCCTCCCGCACTACGGCAAACTGCAGGCGGTTGCCCACGAACCCGGGTATATCCCGCCGCACCACAATCGGCTTCTTGTTCAGCCTGAGTGCGACCGATTTCAAGAGTTCGGCCGTGTCTTCGGAGGTCGTATCGGTGCGAATAACTTCCACCAGGGGAATCAAGTGGGGCGGGTTCCAGAAGTGCATCCCACCCACCCTGTCCGAACGAACGGTCGCGCCGGCAATGGCGGACACGGAAAGACCGGACGTATTGGTGGCCAGAACGGTTTCTGGCGGACAAAGCCTGCCAAATGTTGTAAACATCTCCTGCTTCAGCGCCAGGTCTTCGGTCACGGCCTCCAACAGAAACTCACACCCGTCACACGCTTCGGCCAGATCCGTTGTCACCGTCACCCGCGATACGGCCGCATCGGCGTCATCGGAAAACAGCAGGCCCGCTTCAATCAGCGCCTGCTGACCCAGCCGCAGGCGCGCCATTGCCCGATCCAGCAGCACATTGCTCACGTCTACCAGATGGACGTGACATCCCGCCCGGGCGAACATGTCGGCGATACCGGGGCCCATGGTTCCCGCCCCGATTACGGCGACTGCAGATATCTCGTGCGAATCCATTTGTCCATCCCACTCCAGCGGGATCCAGGTGTCGCAGGCGCACATCCGGATTCAATGCGCCGATTATCGCGTCCTATACGGCCGTCCAGCCTCCGTCTACCAGCAATGTATGTCCCGTTATCAGATCCGCGGCCGGGCTCGCGAGGAAAACGACGGCCCCGACAACGTCCTCAGGACGCCCCACCCGCCCGAGCGGAATCCGTTTTAACAGATCCTCTCTTAGATCCTCTCTTAGCCCTGGATCGTCAAACGTGGACTGCGTCAGCGGCGTCAGGATGAACGTGGGACCCACCGCGCTCACGGTGATGCCGTGTGGCGCCCACTCGAGCGCCAGCACTCGGGTCAGATTCACCACGCCGGCTTTGCTCGAACAGTAGGCCGCACGGCGATAGTAACCAATCACTCCATTCTGTGAAGCGATATTGACGATCTTTCCGCCTCCGGCGTTCACCATCCGGCGGCCATGCCGATGCCGGAGCCCGCACCGGTCACCATCACGACTCTGTCCTCCAAACGCATGCGGGGCAACACGATTCAACCGCCTCCGCCTACCGGCTCTGGTTCCGCCGTCTCGTCCGACGCCGACCTAAGCTTCCACTGGACACGAAACTGCTCACGCTCGAACTCCGCCTGCTCCAGCGGCACGGTTAGCACGGACCGCAGGTCCGCACTGATTTCGTCATCGTCAAGTCGGAACCGCTTCAGCTCCCCGGTTGCCTGCATCGCCGCCTGATCGTGATAGTTGTCCGACTCCGGATCCTCACTGTTGCCGAGAGCCTGAAGGCTCCAGGATCGAACGGGGTCCGCCAGTTCCACCACCATTGTATAGGCTGATCCGCCGTTGACGCGAAACCGGCCGTCCTCATCCGGCATCGACCAGGTGGTATGCAGCGCCTGCGTGCCAGGCGGCGAGCCGCCCACCGGGAATAGACGGTCACCCCGTTCAATCACGTGTACCTCACCCCAGGATACGTCCAGCCGCCCATAGGTCGTCATTATATGCTCGACGGCCATCCTCAATGCCTCGAGCGCCAGTTTCTCCAGGACCCGTAAACGATCCAGTTGCTCTGGCAAGACTCCGGATAAAAGTACATTAAATCTCGATTTCCAGACCGAGAACAACAGTGTTGCACGGCTGTCGACCGACGCCCGGCTGTCCCAACCGCGCAGAAGCTCTACGGCGTGGGCCAGTTGCCCGTCCGGGTCGTAGATTTCCCACCAGGTTCGATTGTAGGCACGCAATATGAAGCCCTTCAGTTCCTCCGCCGCGATCAGATACGGATCTCTGGCCAGTTCCTTCAGTTGGCACAACGTCGCTTTCCGGTTGGCCGACAGCCATGACAACAGACGCTGGCCCCGGTCGTCCAACCCGCCCCAGCCCATGTAAGGAGGAAAGTCCCTGGGCGAGAGCCCGCTGTTTCGAGTTACGAACTCGGGTGCAACATTGCAGTTCTGCAGAAAATCCGCCAGCGGATTCAAAATCCGTGGGAGCCACTCGTACCCCATAATTCCCCGCCATCCCGTCTCCGGTACCCAGCCGGGGACCGGACTTTGCCAGTCGAACTCCTCCGACCGGATCGGACTGCGAGCATTGTATACATATAACAGACGTCCTTCCAGGTCGCCGTACATGACATGGAACATGGGAAGCTGGAGCATCCGTAGCGCGCCTTCGAACTCATCCGGATCCCCGGCCCGATTGATCATATAAAACTGACCTATTGTATTGACAATCTCCTCGGCGCTGCATCGCCCCGCATACGCCCAACCGTCTACGGCCTTGTAGATCGGCCCCTGGTGCGAATAGGTTAATTCACGCTCGACCTCCCGGACTCCCTGGGGCTCCTTGACCCTGATCCGCACGCGCTGCGATGACATGCGTCTTTTTCCCTTCTCGAACACATACCGTTTCCGATTGGCCGGATCCAGCTTCAACTCGTAAAGATCGAATACATCCGCCTCGTTCGCCGCCAGCGACCAGGCGATGTGTCGGTTGTGGCCGGCCAGAATAACCGGAATGCCAAATAGGGTGACACCACCGACGTTCAGCCCCTCACGGCTCACAAGGTGGGCCTCGTACGTCTGAAAGGGCGCCTCCCACGGCAGGTGCAGATCCATCACGAATACAGGGTTTCCGGCGGCGGTCCGAGAACCTCCGACGACCCACATATTTGAGGTCGCCCGGGTACGCAGGAACGGCGTCAACCCCTTCTGCGCCAGCTCGGATCGCCCCGTCTGCTCCGCAAACAACATAACCAGCCACCGGGACAGTGCCACGACGTCCGTGCCGCCCACGTGCGTCACCCAATCCGGCAACCCGTCCCTGTAGACATCGATAAAGTGGTTTACACCGTCCACGAATGCGCCAATAAGATCCCGCGTTTCGGGAGGCAGCGCGCCGTATCGTTCGACGGCGACGCTCCGAATTCGCCAGAGCAATGCCCGCTCATCGCCCTCCAGGTGGCCGGCGCCAAGCACCTCCGAGGCCGTTCCCGCCGCCGCCCGGTAGTTCAGCAACATTGGCACCAGATGATCCTGGGCCTGTGCGTAACCGAATCCGAATGCGACATCGACGTCCCGCGAACCGTAAATGTGAGGCACGCCAAAACGATCCCGCAGGATCCGAGCCGTGCCTTCAGGTGGAATGAACAGCAAATCCCCATACTGGACCAGGAGCGAATCCAGCGGGACCTCGGCGAGCAGGATATTCACGCTATCCTGGAAAGTGGACAGAGGCGCCGGTTCCGCGACGCCGGCGCATGCGGCGCAGACAAGCAAGACCCACACGAGTACAAAGACCCGAGCCGTGCCCTGTCCTCGAATGAAATCCCCACAATCCCGTTTCGAGTCGGCACGGCACGCACCGGATGGCGAAGACTGCTTTCGTTCCGGTGTCGTGAGCGTTCCTGATCGTATACCTGGACAACCCGTTATCAAGATTGACTCCTGAGACAAATGGCCCGGTGGCAGAAGCGAACCGCTGCCGCCACAAGCCCGCCATCCGCGATCTGCGTCTCGTGGAAGGGCGGCAACCCGCGGTTCCCGGGTTTCGACTCGGCCGCTCGGCGCAGCCTAATCACGGCCGCCATTCGGGGGCAGCCCGCGCCGCAACACCATGCCGGCTCTCTTTCCCGTAGTTTTGCCGTCCTTGATTGCGGTTACGCCGTTGACGAAAAGCCAACGGACCCCTTCAGAATACACACAGGGATTCTGAATTGTCGCCCGGTCCAGCATCCCGTCGGGATCGAACAGGACCAGGTCCGCCTGTTTTCCTTCCTGAAGAAGACCCCGATCCGTAAATCCCATCCGCTCGGCCGGAAATCTGGTCAGCTTTCGAACGAGGGATTCAAGGGACAGGACACGCCGTTCACGTACAAGCGTTCGAATCAGATACGCCATGCCTCCGTAGCATCTGGGGTGCTCCCTTTCGCCCGCCAGCGGACCCGTATTGGCCATTGCCAGGCCATCGGAACCCACACCGCAATACGCCCCCCTCGCGAGACTGTCGATGTCCTGGTCGGTCTTGTCCTCTCCATAAAAGCTGGCAGCGCCATCTTCATCGATCAGAACGTCGCAGATCGCCTCAAACGGGTGCGTATTTCGTATCCGACCGATTTCAGCGAAGGTCTTACCCGTCAGCGACGCGTTAACGTCGCAATTACCCAGCCAGAGTTTGCTCCAGAGACCGCGCTGCATCAATACCGTCTTTGTGCTCCCACCCAGTTCCGATCCGCCTTCCTGTATATCCCGCCACATACGCCGTCGATATAGAGGCGCTTTCAATCGTTCGACCATCATCCCGTTACCGCCCTCCAGCGCCCACGGCGGCAGGAGGGACTTCAGAGACGTGGACCCGGTTGCATAGAACTCCGTTTCCGCCGTTACATCCTGCCCCTCCGCCCGCGCGCGTTCAATCCGATCGAGCAGACGCGGCGCACTTCCCGTCGCCGGAGGACAGGGCGTTATGTGAGAGGCATGAACGGGAACGCCCGCCTCCCTCCCGATCGCAATCGCCTCCTCCAGCGCTTCCATAATGGACGCCGTATAGTTGCGCATATGCGTCGCGTATATCCCGCCGTATGGTGCAGTCACGGCCGCCAGTTCTATGATTTCGTCTGTCCTCGCACTGCTGCCCGGCATATAGGTCAGCCCGGTGGACAGGCCTAGCGCGCCCTCGGCCATCTGGGCGTCGACCAGCCGCTTCATTTCCTCCATCTCATCCCGGCCGGGCGGCTGCGCCGATTGTCCCATCACCGTGTGCCGCACAGCGCCATGACCCACAAAAAACGCGGCATTGATGGCGACGCCGTGCCGCTCCAACGCGTCGAAATACCCGGCTGCGGAAGCCCAATCCGCCGCGACTTCAGATCGCAGTCGAGCGGACTCGAACGGGCCGAAATAGAATCCGTTCCCCGCCACCGGAAATGCCGATATCCCGCAGTTTCCACATACGTGGGTCGTCACACCCTGGTAGAGCGCGCTCTCGCCCCGCCCGTCGATCAGCAGGCTGTAGTCCGAATGGGTATGGATGTCGATGAATCCAGGCGACGCCGTCAACCCGGCCGCGTCGATCTCCACCCTGGCCGGGCCGGACACACGGCCCACGGCGGCGACCCTGTCCCCTTCTATACCCACGTCGCCCGTAAAGGCGGCCGCTCCCGTTCCATCGACGATACTGGCATTTCGGATCACAAAGTCAATCATTGTCGGAACGATTCCGGAACGCGAACGAACGACAGGACCGAGGGCCGCCCATTGTCGAGACAGACACCGGGACACCCGTGGCTCGCCGCACCGTCAATAGGGATCTCCCACGCGCCACCGATATTTCTCCACGCCCTCCATGTTCAACTCCACCCCGAGGCCCGGCCCTTCCGGCACCACCAGGCAGCCACCTTCGATCTTCAGCGGTTCGACCAGAATGTCATCACGCCATTCGATACCGGTGACAAACTCCATCGGCGCTTCGTTCGGGATGGAAGCCAGCAGATGCGCCGCCGCCAGAATGCCCACGGGTCCCTTCGTATTGTGAAAGGAAATGGGGACATGATAGGTATCGGCTATCGCCGCGATCTTCTTCACCTCCGTTATCCCGCCCGCGTAAATGAGATCAGGCTGTGCGATATCGATCCCATCCAGCTCCAACAGTTGTCGGTACTGCGTCTTTGTGTTCAGCCGTTCGCTGCCCATTATCGGAATGGACGTCTGGCTTCTTACCTTCGGATAGGCGGACAGATCCTCGGGTGGTACCGGGTCTTCAAAACAGTACAGATCATAGGGTTCCAGCGCACGCGCCAGCCGTACCGCCCCGCCAACGGTAAATCGCCCATGGCAGTCCACCAGAAGGTCGATCTCCGGGCCTACCGCTTCCCGGGCGGCCGCAAAATGGGCCGCCGTTTCAGCCGGCGCCCCGTCGTCCAGGTAGAATTCGAATGGGCGCCCTGTATTCGAGCGAGCGCCGGTCTTCAGGGCCTTGTATCCGCGGTCGGCCCAATACCTGGCGCGTTTTGCCGATTCTTCGGGCGTCGCGCCGCTGAAGTGGGTATAAACACGGACCCTGTCTCGAAATCTTCCTCCGAGCAACTCCACGAGGGGGAGGTTCGCCGCCTTGCCTTTCAGGTCCCATAACGCCTGATCGATTCCGCTCAGGGCGCTCATCCAGACGGGCCCCACCATCCGCCAGATGCCGCTGAGTGACGAAATCCGGTAAATCTTGTGCCATAGATACTCGATCCGGGATACATCCTCACCGACCAGTTCCTGCTTCATATGTTCAAGCGCCGAAACCACCACGGGCTCTTTTTGCGAGTAGGTGGCCTCACCCAGCCCCACCGGTCCCTCGTCCGTATGTACTCGTACGATAGTCCACTTCCGCCCTGGTGAGTTGATCAATATCGAATCGATGTCACGGATCTTCATGTCGATCCCTCCAGTTGTTTACAGGAGGCCACGAATTCGGCAGACGTCGTGGTAAACCCGATCAGGTGCTCAAACTGGCGAAGCATCATCCGATTCACCCATCCGCCTTCGGGCAGGCTGGCGTCCAGCGTATCGGGAAATTCAATCTCACCCGGCGGATTGGAACAGTCACGCAAGAGGATTACCCTATAGTTGTGGCCCATCGCCTCCGCGCATGTGTAGTGCAGACATGCCCGCCGGCTGTAGCCCACCACAAACAGATTCTCTATGCCCCAGGAGCGCAGCCTCTGGTTGAGAAACGTATCGCGAAATCCGCTCCACATCCACTTGGGGAAATTCGGCTCGCCGGGGCGGGGCGCCACGCAATCCACGTAGACCGGCTTATAGTCCGGTTTCTTGGTCCAACTTTCCATCAGGTCACCGTTGGGTACCTTGGTCCTGCTCCAGAATTGACCCGCCACACAACCGGGATCGGCCACCAGCCTCAGGTCGTTGTGGACATAAGCCACTTTCATTTTCACGGTCCGTGCCGCCTCCAGGGCCGGCGCGATGTAATCCCGCGTTGTCGGATGCGGCGTGCTTTCACCCTTGAATGAATAGCCGCCATCCACATCCACAAGCAGGAAACAACAGCGCTCAAAAGGCAACCTCAGATCCTCAAACCCGTAATCGTAACCGCCGGGGTAATCCTTATAAAAACGTACTGGTATCTCGATGCTCGCCATAAGGGACACCTCCTCCCGGTTATCGCGCGCCCCGTTGGTTCCGGAGAGGGAGCACGCGAGGAAAAATGCCTTGCACCCAGCCGGGTGAGAATCGGGCAGCCGGCGGACCCCGGTGCGGCTGCCGTTAGCCCAGTAAAACCCGGAGGGTCTTGATTTCAAAGGGGGCGAACCCGATGGTATCCCCATCCAGATCGCGCACTCGGCGCTCCATCAGATCCGCTTCGTGAACCGAGACGACGTCGCGGCAGGAAACCAGCCTGGCTTCACAGGATCTACCCACGGTTTCGTACGCGCGCAAAATCAGTCCTTCGCCGTCTTCGGCCCGCTTGATCGCTGTGCATACGATTCCAGGGCCGTCGAGGAAAAGGAATTGCAATCGGTCCGGCAATGACTTCTCCGAAACCGAGTCATATACGACGCGGGCGTGCAGCCGCTGGCGCAGGTTCCAACCGTCCTGGAACGCGTTTCCCCGCGCGAAATCGCCCCGATATCCCCGGAGGGAGTACCTGCACCTCACCTCGTCCGGAAACGAGCGCCAGATGACGTTGTACGAATACGATGCCGGATCGAGGCCGGAATGCAAAACGTCGCCGCGCACTTCGCCGGCGCCGAACTGGAACGCCTTCCGGTCCGAAGCGAGCACAAAGCCGCCATGCGATCCATCCACGGCCACCCATCCCTGGCAGACCCGCTGGACTTCATGCGAATCTCCCTCAGTACCGTCTGCCTCGAGTCTCTGATGTCCATGTGGAATTCCATACCGGACTGTGCCGTCCGCGACCGGGAAGACCATTTGCACCAGAACCGGCTTCGGGTCGCGCCATTGAAGCCGGAGGTCCACATCCACCCGGTCCATCTCTCCGTAGAGCCGGTACCTGATCTCACAGGGCGACGACAACAGTTTCCCGGCCACCAGCAACGTTGCCCGCACCTCGCCGCTTTCTTCAAGATCAACGCGTTCGACCGCCATCTCGAACCGCCTGCCGGTGGCGGCGGATCCGTCGGTCAGCGCGTCCTCTCTTCCGATGAGATGAATACCGTCAACCAGCAAGACGCCCGCGCTTCTGTCCGACACGCGCACCCATCCCGTGATTTCGTTTACTTCGAGGCCGACAAAAGCCGCCCTGAAGCGGCGGCCGATTCGCACATTCCCGAATGCTTCGGACACGTGGTCTTCGACATCTTCCAGAACGAACGAGGGCTCTGGAAATTCCGGCGTCATCTGCCCCGGAGCCATCATTTCAGATGACTGGATGCCCACCAGTGACTGCGTTTCCGTAACGCCGGGAACAAGATAGTAGGTGGCGTATCCGTTGGCCGGAACCTCGCGCGCCGCGAAGATCAGACGTACTTCGGCGGTCTCCGTCTGCCTGCCCGCCAGTTCCTGGAACGGCACTGTGCGACCGGACGCTTCCACCAGTTTGTATATTTCGTACCGGGAAAAATCGGTCGCCTCCACGTCCCCGTAAAACGTGATATGTACTTCGACCAGGTCGGTGCGCGGCCAGGAAAGCGGATTGAACACGACGATGGGCAACCTGCCGACCGGTCCATCGCGGGGCATCACGCGTTCCGCAATCATCCTTTCAGCTTCGCGTGCAATCCGTACCGCCGTGGCGATGACGGCCTGCTGATCGCTCCGCCTCCGCTCCAGCCCCTCCTTTGCCGCCGCGCCGTCGTAGCGGTACGACGTTGCCTCGAGTTGCCGCAGCCACGCCGCCTTCAGGTCTGTCCCGGGATACGCAAACGGGAAGAGTGTTTCCGCCATTGCCGACATCTGCTCGGCCCGCATGAGCCCGCAGACGGCAGGGTCGTTCAGAGACGCGGTTCCCGGAAATACCGGCTCCAGATGCGATCCGGCCGGCGAATTCTGCTCGCAAACCAACTGCAGCTGTTCAATTGCCTGAGATCGCGGGAGAATATCCGAAGGTGTCCCCAGTTCGAGATCGACCGCTTCGGCCTCTGCCCACTCCGCCAATTCCACCAGAGCCGCTTCGCGCGGCTGAACCATCAGTGCGCCCCAGTGAAGCGGCAGCCTCCCCTCGTGCCTCTCACGCTGTCCGTCAATCACCGCGTTTCGAGCCCGCCTGGACTGCGGCGTTCCACGAACGGCTTCCCAGAGCAACTGGCTGCCGCCGGTTGCGTTCCAACAGACCACCTGTGAACCGTCGGGCCCCAACCAGCGGAATAACACGTCTTGATTCCACCCGATTCCCGTCAGCACGACTTGCTCGATTCCGCACTTGCGAGCAACCTGAACGTATTGCGAAGTCGTACCTGTCCCGTCACCCAGATTTACAACCGTCGGTTCAGCGCCCAACACGTCGCGGGCGAAGGCTTTTCCATAGAGAAGATTTCGTACCAGGTCTTCGCCCGCGGACAGCCGGTGATCCATCTGGGTCCAGCCAGCCCCCAACTCCAGGCGCCCCGCGGAAACCGCGGCCCGGATCCGCTCCGCCGCCTCGGGATGCGCCTCGAGATAAGCGTAAAGACAGACCAGATCCTCGATCAGGAACCTGAAGTCGTCCCGGGCCGCCAACAGGCGCAGGACTTGCGCGATGATCTCCGCACCGCGAGACAGACACGCCTCTTTATCACCCAACCCGAAGAGTGTCAACCGTGAATACGGAATGACGTATATTGCCTCTTTCGACATAGTGGATTCGACCATCGGTCAGATCGGCCGTCGTGCGTTGTTTGATCGCCATAATCAGCCGCAACATGATACGGAACGGCCGATGGCCTGTAAAGAGAAATCTCCCGATCTCACGGCATCCATGCAGCGGGATTAAACGCTTGACGCCCTCCTTGCACGCGTCTATCTTGGAGCGTCGATTTCTCCTGAAACACGAAACCGGCTTCCGGATACAACGTCCATCTGACATCACATCGGCCGCTGCCGGCTGTCCTTTGCTGCGCGTCAGTCACCTATCCCCCAAACTTGACCAGCATCTGACCCAGCACAATAGCGCCAATTCCCACGCCTTTATACCATCGAAATCGTTCGCCCAGCAAGAGAATACCCAGGAAGGCGCCGATGACCACCGAAAACTCCCTGACGGCAAGAATATAGCTGACCTTGCCAAGGCGCATGGCGAACAGGACAATCAGATACGTCGCCATCGAACCGGGCCCTGCCCAAAGCGCATATCCTTTCAGTTCGCGCCACGTTTGGACAACCGCCGGTCGGTGCCGCAGGAGCACGTACGGGGACAGGAGCACACCCGGAATCATAAACAGTGAAAAGACGTAGTGCACGGGATGGATAAGCGATACGCCCTGCTTGTCCACAACGGAATAGACTGCGATCGTTGCGCCTACGATGAGCGCGTACGGTATGGCCCGGCGATTCTTCCGAGAACGCACATCCCCGGCGCCGAGCAGAATAATGCCCAGCAAGACGGTTATGATGCCCATGACTCCCGGGATCGTAAGCCGCTCGTCGATCATAATCCACGCGGCTAGGGCCGTTCCTCCCACTCCGGTGCCGCGCGCAAGCGGATATACCACCGAAATCTCGCCGTCTTCGTATGCTTTGGCCAGCATCAGGAAATACAAGGAATGGGCCAATCCTGTAGCCACGATAAAGGGCCAGGCCGCCGCAAGCGCGTCCAGCCGAAGGGAAAGAAAACAAACCGCTGGAAGGCTTGCAACAACCGCGAACCACATCCCCACCCAGAGCACCGCCAGGTTTCCGGATACCTTTCGCACCGCGAAATTCCAGGCGGCGTGCATGACGGTGGAAATCATGACCAGAATAAAGGCCTGCAACGGCATCGCGTCACCTCAGTTCGTCAAGTACCGACATAAAAAAAACAGGATCGCAGTCACATCCCGGCCAGCGTACCCGTGCACGCCACCCGTTTCCTGTTACCAACGGTCTCGTCTCAAAACCTACCGTAAAGGGTTCCTGTCATGCTGACCGGAGAGTTCGCCGATTTCGACGCCCACGAATATGAACGACGCCTGGCCAAACTTCGGGATCTCATGTCACGCAACCGTATGGACGCCGTCCTGATTACCACCGACACGAACCATCGCTACTTCAGCGGGCACTGGACCCATCGCTGGGGACACAAGTTCACCTCTCTATTCGCCCTGCTTCCACTCGAACGCGATCCGGTCCTCATCGTCCGCCACTGGAAACAGGAATGTGTGAGGAGGACGCCTGGATCGAACACGTGCGCACGTATCAACCGCCCATCCGCGTGAGGGCAGGGGTCTCCCTTCTGACCGAAGTCATCCGCGAACTTGGCCTCGGCGGTGCCCGCATCGGCGCCGAGCTGGGCGGCGTCCTCTGGTCGCGCATGCCATACGACAACTTCGGCCGTCTAAAGGCCAATCTTCCCGGCGTACAATTCACCGATGCCGCGCAGCTACTCTGGAAGACCCGGTTCTCCAAGTCCCGCGCCGAGATCGCCTATATTCGCAAAGCCGTCCAAATCACCAACCAGGCCTATCGCACCCTCTTCGACACCGTCAAACCCGGTATGACCGAAAGGGATCTATACAGCCTGCTCTGTGTAGAGCACCTGAAACGAGGGATGGACGCGCCCGGTTCGATCACGCTGGCCACCTGTATCCCCGGCGACGCGCGTAGCAGCAACCGCAGCCTGCGCCGACACACCGACCGTACGCTGACCGAAGGCGAACTCATCGCCCACGACGCCGGCGGCGTGTACCGCGGATATTGGTCGGACTACACCCGCATGTTCGCGCTGGGTCGGGCCGAACAAAAACACAAAGACGCCTACAGGACCGTCTACGAGTGTCTGCAAGCCGCAAACGACGCGATCCGACCCGGCGTTCCGATCTCGACCCTGGTTCGTGTTTCGATCGAAACGCTGAAAAGGGCGGGTTACGTGGAGCAGGCGCAGCGCGTCACCGGAATCGGGCATGCCATCGGCCTCGACATTATCGAACCCCCCTTCATCGAGCTCGAAGACGACGCCCTGCTGGAGGAAGGCATGGTTCTCACGGTCGAACCTTCTCTGTACACGGGCGGCGCGTACTTCATGCTCGAAGAAGACGTCGTCGTGACCGATACCGGCTGCGAAATCCTCTCGGAGCCCGCTCCCGGGGAATTGCCGGTCCTGTAGTCGCCTGCCGGATGCCACCGACACGCTGAGCCGCATTGACATCCACGCCGGGACCGATTCGAAAAAGGGGCGCATAGCGCCCCGGTCTTTCGTGTGAATTTCCGTGTGTTCGCGTGCCGTTTGTTTCTGCTAAAACGACTCCAGATCCTGAATTACCATTCCTGAATATACTTTCGGATAAAAAAACGTGGACTTGGGAGGCATTCGCTCCCCGGCCAGCACAACGTTGCGCAACCGGTTCATGCCCACGGGAATCAGAAAGAAACCAGCCCGATCGGGCGCAGCCTTCACCAGATCCAGCACCTCGCGCTCGACCTTAACAAACTTCACCTTCTCGCCTCTGGTCAGCGTCTCCGTATTGAGATCCAGCACCTTTCCCAGAACCAGTTGCAGCAACCCCGTGTCCAGCGCACGCCACGCCTCCGAATGTTCGCCGCCGTCAAGGTCCGAAGGATCCACACTTCTCTTCATCGTCAAATAGTGCACTTCGGAACACGCTCCGTGGCAGAATCCGAAAACGGCCCGGCCGCCGCCGCGCCGTTTCAACTCCCGCAATACCGATCCGGTATCCCCGAGGGGCGCCCGTTCCACGTCAAACAGTTCCGCCAATCCCTCAATGAGTCTTGCGACTCCGCCGGCTCCCAGATCCAGAACCACCCGGTGAATCGCGTTGATGGCCATCCCCTCCGTATCGTCCATGTTCACTAGGGTCTGCATCCGGTACCCGTAGGGCTTGCCTTGCCAATCCTCGCCATTGGCCGCCGCGCGTTCATCCCGGTAGACCACCGCGGTTTCGTATCGGTGATGCCCGTCCGCGATGAAGAACGGCTTGTCTTTAAGCGTACAGGCCACGCTGTCTACCATGGCTTTATCCGTTACCCGCCAGAACCTGTGTCCAACACCGTCCCCTCCCGTGAACGCGAATAGCGGGGCGTCCTCCAGGACAGGCGACACGATATTTCGCACGCGGCCCCTGGGGTCGGAGTACAACGAGAAAATCTGGCCAAAGGCCGCCCGGGTGTGCCGCATGAGCGCCAGCCGGTCCGCCTTCGGACCCGGCATGGTATTCTCATGCGGCAAAATGGGGCCTTCTCCCAATGCATCTGCTCGCACCAGCGCCACAATCCCCAGCCTCGTCTTATTCTTCGGCCCGTCGGAGGTACTTACATCGAAATCCTGTGCGTAGAGATAAATCCCCTCTTCCCGGTCCCGGACGAAGACACCTTTTTCAAGCCAGCTTCGATATGTCTCCGCGGCGCGGGTGTAACGATTCTCGTCAGCCGAATCCCCTGCATTCTCCACACCCTGAATAATTCGCACGATGTTGTTGGGGTGCGAGTCGTACAGCGTCCGCTGCATCGACCCGTCAATCACGTCGTAGGGGGGCGCGACCACCTCCTCAACGTTGCCTATCCTGTCGGTCGCGTACCGAATTCCACGAAACGCCCTGATTTCCGCCATCAGCTATCTCTCCGAAATTTGCCTGCAGCCGCCGGATTCCGTCCCCATCGCCGCAGCGGCCACTCTCACGACATCACGGCACGGATGACCGTCTGGCCCTGCCACCTTGTCGCGCATCCACGACGCGGAACGTACGGAAATTTCCGCGATTGGCCGGCGAACGTCACTCAACACGTCTATCCAGCGTGGGGTATCCCAGATTCCGGTCCGTCTCGTTCAACAGCGGCGCCCCCGCCAAAAATCGTTTCAGATTCTCGCAGAAAAAGTCAACCGTGCGTTGAGGGCGGTAGTTCGATGCGCCCGCCGCATGAGTGGTGATAATCACGTTCTCCATTTCCCAGAGCGGGCTGGTCTCCGGCAAGGGCTCCGTCTCGAAGACATCCAATCCGGCTCCGGCAATTTCACCGGACCTGAGCGCGTCCACCAGCGCCGCCTCGTCCACAATCGGACCCCGCGCGGTATTGACCAGGAAAGCGGAATTCTTCATCAAGCGGAACGCACCTGCATCGATCAGCCTGTCTGTCTGCGGCGTGTAGGGACAGGCAACAAACACCACGTCGGATGCCGTCAGCAAATCGTCCAGCCGATCGGTTCCCCAGAGCGACTCGACGTGATCCGGCCTGTCGGATTGCTGGACGTCCACGGCGACGATTCGCATATCGAATCCGCGCGCCAGCCGGGCATACCGCCGTCCGATTCCTCCGAACCCGACAATCCCCGCCGTGGCCCCGTAAAGATCCAGGATCGGCGTACCTTTCCATTTGTGCGCAAGCTGATTCCTTATGGACACTTGCAGGCCACGGAACAGCGCCGACGTCAGCGCCCACGCGTGTTCCGCCACCTGTAGCGCATGCAGTCCGCTGGCGTTGCTCAGTCTGAACCGGCCCTTCCGAACGCCGGGAATATCCAGCAACATATCCATTCCCGCGCTGGTGGTCTGAATCCACTTCACCCGCCTGGCTGCGCCGATGATTTCCTCGTTATACATACCGAATATCACGTCTGCATCTACAACCACCGCGTGCGCTTCGTCCATTGCCGACATCACCACTTCCGCCCCGGGCGCGGTTCGACGCACCTGTTCGCACAACGCCTCGCTCACCGGCGGGCACAGAACAATCTTCATGGGGAATCCTACCTTTCTGATATGAACGCATCCCTGAAACCGCATGCAGCGGCAAACACCCCGCCAGGTAAAATCGCCTGCCGTCCACCGGTGCCAGGGTCTTCCGGAGTCGGCTTGAACTCCGGCACTCTTCGCGACCCGATCAGATCGACCTTCACCTCACCGGGGCAAATTCACGGTCTGAAAAACTGTCCATTGACGACGTGTCCCTGCGCACGGCGCCAAGCCAGTTCTGATTGTCCCCGCGCTTCGGTCAGATCCGCATTGCTTGACAAAACCGTATCCGCTGCTTACCATTCCCTTCTTCGGCACCCGAACAACCGCTGGCATACCCCATGACCGGATCCACACGCAATTCACTCGTCCTGCCCGTTTACGTTCCGTCGCTGATGCTGATGTTTGGCAGCGGAATGCTTATCCCCATCCTTCCGCTCTACGCAAAAACCTTCAGCGCGTCGTACGGACTTGTGGGCGTCGTGCTTGCCGCCGAAGGCGTCGGCAGGCTGATCGGCGCTTTACCGGCTGCCATCCTGCTCGGCAGGGTCGGGCGGAAACCCGCCATGATTCTTGGCGTGAGCTGCGTTGCCGTCTCCAATCTCATGCTGTTCTGGGCAAACGATATCTACGAGGTCATGTTCTACCGTCTCGCCGCCGGCGTTGGTGGTTCACTCTGGAGCATCGCCTGTCACGCCTATCTGGCGGACGCAACCGCCCTTTTTCGTCGAGGAAGGGCGCTTGCGATCTTCGGCGGCGTTCACCGGATCGGAAGCTTTGCGGGTCCCGCTGCGGGCGGCGCGTTCGGCGCCTTCTACAGTCTTAAAACCCCATTCCTTGTGTTTGCCGCCCTGGCCACACTAGTCGTTTTTATTACCATGATGACATTGGGAACGGAAACGGCGCGCGTGGCGCCAGCCGTCGGGGCCGGCCATATCAAACGACTGCTGACAATTTTCAAATCGCATTTTCGGGAACTTGCCACCGCCGGATCGGGGCAACTCTTTGCCCAGACCATTCGAGCCGGACGCCCCGTCGTCGTGCCCCTATATGCCGCCGACGTGATCGGTCTGGACGTTCAGGCCATCGGGTGGATCATCACCATTTCTGCGCTGGTGGACATGTCTCTCTTCTATCCCGCCGGCCATATTATGGATCGGTACGGAAGAAAATTCGCGATGGTACCATGCTTCCTGACCCAGGCAGTCGCAATGGCGGCCATTCCCTTTACCCACAGCTTTGCGGGGCTGCTTCTGGCCACCGCGCTCCTGGGCCTGGGCAACGGCATTGGCTCCGGTTCCATGATGACGCTCGGCGCGGACCTTGCGCCCAGGGATTCGATCGGCGAGTTCCTGGGAGCCTGGCGCCTGGTTGGCGATACAGGCCATATGGGCGCGCCTCTCGTGGTTGGGGGCATCGCCGATCTGCTCGGCCTTTCCCCCGCCACCTTTGCGATCGCAGGATTCGGCCTGCTCGCTGCCGGCACCTTTGCGTTCCTGGTGCCTGAAACCCTCACGGGACGACCGACTTCCGACAGTTCCCCGCGTCAAGGCCCGCAAAAATGACAGGTCGTGCAAAAAAACCCCGCGCGATTCAGGGCGCAGGTTCGCAAGGCGGTTTCGTACAGCGCCCAACATTGTCTGCAATCTCGGAGCCGCGAACCGAATCTCCCGACCTGCCTGAGAGCAACCGCGTGCGGGCTGAATCAATTGACAAGCCGCGCGTCGCCCGTTAGATTCCCGGAGACAGACTCCCGCGATCCTCTACACGAAAGAGAGGCGGATCCGATGACCAGAGAAAGTATCATTGCGGGCATCTGCCTGCTGATCACCATGGGCCTGATGTGGCTTGTGGATCATCCGAACAAGGTTGCGGGCAGCATTATCCTGTGTGTTGTTTTCTGCGTCTTCATTCTGGTCGCTCGCCTGAAGGCCCGTAGCAACTCAAGAACGACCCGGTTAATACGAAAACCGCCGGAACGAAGATAAACGCCTTTCAGTCCTCTCCCGCCTGCCATGCATGCCTCTCCCAAAATCGCCGTGGTCATTCCGGTTTTCAACGAGCAGGAAGCCATTCGGAACGTACTGTCCGATATTCCGAGCCATCTCGACGCCGACGTGGTTGTGGTGGACAACGGCTCCACCGACCGAACGGTCGACCTGGCCAGGCAAATGGGGGCCCGAATTGTTCACGAACATCGCAGGGGATACGGCTGGGCTTGCCTGGCGGGCATCGACGCCCTGGAGAAACCTGATATTGTCGTTTTCCTTGACGGCGACTACAGTGACTATCCCGATGAAATGACGCTTCTGGTGGAGCCCATCGCTGAGGGTCGCGCGGATATGGTGATTGGCTCCCGCATACTGGGTACACGGGAGGCCGGCGCGCTACTTCCGCAGGCCCGTTTCGGCAACTGGCTGGCCACGTGGCTCATCCGCCGTCTGTTTGGCGCCAACTTCACCGATCTCGGGCCATTCCGCGCCCTTGCGTATCCGGCACTCGTAAAGCTCGATATGCAGGACAAAACCTTTGGTTGGACCGTGGAAATGCAGGTAAAAGCTGCCCGGATGGATTTCCGATTCCTGGAAGTTCCGGTCAGCTATCGTCGTCGAATCGGCGTTTCCAAGATCACCGGAACCGTAAGCGGTACGATCAAGGCGGGCTGGAAAATCCTTTATACCATCTTCAGATACAGATTCACGGAAACGCCTCGATCCACACCTCTCACCCCGGGTTGAAATCCCCTCGCCCCGTCCATGTCGATTCCATTGACGACTATTGTGGTCAGGCCGATTTGGACCCCCCGTCTTCGTCGTCAAGCAACATCGTCAGACGAGCAGCCACCCGCTCGGCCTGCCGGCCCGCCGCTTCACGTCCCGATCGGTACTTTAACAGCCTGTCGGCGATATCCAATGCCGCGATAATAGCTATTTTCGTCGGTTCAGCCAGTTTCTGCTGTGACGCGATCTCCGACATTCGGCGATCGACGAGATCGGCAACTCGATAGGTATACTCGGATGACTCCCGACTTTGGACGGGATACTGGCGTCCAAAGATCGTAACGTCGGTAGTCTCACCCCTGTCGAGGCCGTCCGGCAGTATCATTCTTCCCCCCTGAGGTGTCCACGGAGCATCGCTGCCGCCAGTCTTAACGACGACAGCATCCGCTTGTTTCGCCAATCGAGACGTCAACAAATCCGCGAATTCCGATGTATTCGGAATGTTGCCAGGAGCGGAATCCACGGCGCGCGAAGACCAACCGACTCCACCTGCACCGATGGTGTCGGACTCAAATCTTTTTCGCGGCGTCAAGCGGATCCACACGCACCACGCCGTCCGTCGCCGGTACCGTCACCTCCACGACCCATCCGTCCACGTCCTTGCCCATAACACGAATTCGCTTGGGCATTCGGCGCAATACAGTCGCGTCTTTGGAAACCCTCGCGAATGCGTGGTATTTTTCATCGTCCACACAGAAATACTGCTGGATTCGCCCCTCGGGTTTTCCGCCCAGTTGCGCTCTGCTCTGTTTACGGCTGTCCGATGATTCCACCATCTTTCACCCGCTTTCCTATCGGTAGAGGCGGTGCGTTTCGATAAATTGCGCGACGGTGTCCGGCACCCAATATCGAATGGGCCGACCCGTACGAATTCGCGAACGGATCTGTGTGGAAGAAATCTCAAGAAGGGGTGTATCCAGGAAACGCATCCGTGCGGCTATTCGGTTATCTATATCATCTGGAAGAAACCCGGACCGACCCATCACCATAACGTGGGCAAGATCAAGAACGCCGTGGGGATCGCACCATGTTGACATCTCCAACGCGTTGTCCGCACCGATGATCAGGTAGAATTCAATCCCGGATCCCAGTTTTCTCCGGAGCTGTCTCAGGGTCTCGACGGTATAGGACTTGCCGGTTCGCTCCAATTCGATCCGGCACAGTTCAAACCGGGGCTGTCTGTCAAGGGCGAGCGCAACCATTCTGGCGCGCGCTTCGGCCGGCGCCACGTCGGCAACCCTTTTATGGGGAGGGTCCGCCGAGGGAACGAACAGGACCCGATCCAGACAACATTGCGCCAGCGCCTCCTGTGCGATTATCAGATGGCCAAGATGAATCGGATCGAACGTCCCGCCGAGAATGCCGATCCTGCCGCCCATGCCGCCTCACCTGGTATTTGCAGCGCTGGAGCCGTCTGTCTTTTCCGCCGGTTTCCGGTGTTCGGTCTTCTGCGCGGACCGTGTTTTCTCGATCTGGCGTATCTCTTCCGCAATGTCCTGTTTAAGTTCATCCTGAACGCCATCCGCGGCCAGGAACCTCAATATCTCGAGTGCTTCGTCCAATGCACCCAGGCGATGTTTAGCCCGGGCGAGTAGAAACCGGGCTCTTGACGCGAGCGCGGTATCGTCGAATTCCTTCAGGACAATCTCGCAATAACGTCCGGCGGATTCGTACATATCCCACTGAATGTAGTTCTCCGCGACCATGAGTTTTTTGCGCGCCAATTTGGTCCGAAGCTCCAGGATTCTGTCACGCGTGCTCGGGACGAGATCGCTATCGGGGAAATCCTCGATAAACCGTTCAAACTCCCTGATGGCCTTGTGGGTTTCGTCCTGGTCGTGGTGGATTCCCCGGGACTGCCGATAATAGCACACACCGATCTGATACCGCGCCTGGTCAACAAATGGACTGGTCGGAAATTCATTCAGCAGGCGCTCGAATTCAAATACGGCCGTCACGTAGTCCTTATCGCACAAATACGCGAAGCCGAGTTTATATTGGACCCGATCTACCAGATGGGACCCCGGAAAATCCGAAAGTAAATTTCGGAGCAGCTTCTGAGCCTCCCAGCAGTTCTTCTTTTCCAGCTCCTCATTCGCTTTTTCCAGGTAAAGGTCCGCGCTGGGGTGGCGATACCTGTTTTGCGCACATCCCCCGAATGCCACCAGACCCAATGAACACAGAACAAAAACACTCCGCTTCAACATACCCTTCTTACCCCGCAAAAACAGAAAATCGGGGCCCTGTTTATACCAACCCCGAACGGTCGGTGCAATCGACCACACTAAGACCCGGATATCTGTGAGTGGTGCGTTTCCCGTGAACAACCAGTACAACCAGTACAACCAGACAACGCCTTTACCTTGTGACTCTGGACACGCACGGTTTGTTCCGAACAAAACCAGTCGGGAACCCTGCCATCATGCCAGTTCGTGTACTTGGAATCTCCCGGTTTCCTTTCCGCTTTCGTCCGTAGATCGGAAAAACTTAAGGAAACCCCACAGGCAAGTCAAGGAAATACAATAAGGTCCGTATGCTTCGGATTCTTCCGCAGGGATTCGCACCGGTTCATCTTGACGGGTGAACCCGATTCTTGTTAACTTGCATTCCGGATTGGAATTGCTTCAGAGCCGTTCAGGAGGGGACCGATCGACATCCGCGGCACTTCGGTCCCCTGCCCGACCGTTGACACTGTACGTTTCGCGGCTCCCCGACTTTTCCGGAGATCGCCATGGCGTCACGCACGCACGTTCTGGTCATTGGCAGTTCCAACACGGATCTGATCGTTCAATCGTCGAGCCTGCCGAAACCCGGCCAAACCGTGATGGCAGATACATTTGTCACATTGCCGGGCGGCAAGGGCGCCAATCAGGCGGTAGCGGCGGCACGTTCCGGGGCAAGTGTGTCCTTCGTTGCAAGAGTCGGCAGCGACGCATTCGGTGAGCAGGCCCTGTGCTGCCTCGAGGCGGAGGGAATCGACACCACCTATGTGCTGAAAGATCCGGATCTGCCTTCGGGGATCGCCTCGATCCTGGTGGATTGCAAGGGTGAGAACGCCATTGCCGTGGTTCCAGGCGCCAATGCCGCCCTTTCACCCGTTCAGGTCGACCTCGCCGGTTCCCTTTTCGAACGCGTTTCAACTTGCCTGCTTCAGCTTGAAACGCCGTTGCCTACGGTTCTCCACGCCGCGGGTCTGGCCAGGGAACACAGAGTTCCGGTTATTCTCAACCCCGCCCCCGCGCGGGACCTGCCCGCACAGCTCCTTTCCGATCTTTTTCTCCTGACGCCGAATGAATCGGAAACCGAAGTTTTAACCGGCATCCGGCCAGATACCGAAAGAGCGGCACGCCTGGCTACGGACATCCTGATGGGCCGCGGGGTAAACAACGTCATTATTACACTTGGCGCGCGTGGAGCGCTTCTGGCGACGGATCGCGAGACCGTTCTGCTTCCCGCGCCCAAGGTCGACGCGCGCGACACGACGGGCGCTGGAGACGCCTTCAACGGCGCTCTCGCGGCCGCACTCGGCGCAACGCGGTCCCTTGCGGACGCGGTCGCCTTTGCCAACTGCGCGGGCGCCCTTGCGGTAACAGAAATCGGCGCACGGGCTGCACTGCCGCGAGAACCGCAGATCCGGGCTCTGCTGGACGCTCGGCCGCAGAGCCAATCGCCACCCTGACGACGGTATTCCCCTCATTTTTCGCCTTTTCTCTTGACCCATCTTTCGGCCTGACCTATATTTTGATCCCTCACACATATGACGCGAGCTTGAACGGTATTCAACCTCCCCCATCTCCCTGATTCCCCTTGCACGAAGGGAGCGTGTTTTATGGCGAACCGCACAAGTGTCGAGCCACGCCTCGACTATGAGGATCTTGTGGACGAGTTGGATCGGTTTGAATCGGAAGCCAAAGACCTTCAGGTGCGTATCGCGCAGTTTATGGAGAATGCCAGGCAGACGCTAGCGGCCGAGACGAGTTCGGATGTGGAGCCCATGGGCATCGCTGCCGACTGAATTCGCATCTGCAAATGGCATCAATAGAAGAACACAGGCGGGGTCTTACACCCCGCCTGTGTTCTTTTCAGAAGCCGTAAATCGACGTTTTCAATCGTCGTCTGGCAACGGGCGGTGTGGGGCGCATAACCGTTCAATCAACGAAGTTCCCCGCCCCTACCGTGCGTCAACCGGCCCAGCCATCTTTCCGTAGAGCGTCTTCAAAGCGGCTACGTCCGCTCCGTCCAGCGAACCCATTTCCGATACCGCCGCGTTGGCCTCGGCCTGCTCCGGCGTCTTGGCGCCCGGAATCACGCACGACACGGCCGGATGGCCCAATACGAACCGTAGCGCTGTCTGCGCCAATGTAGGGCTCCTGTCGTCCACCAGCGCCTTCACCATGGCCACCTGCGCAAGGGCTCGCCGCAATCGCCCGTCCTTCTGCCAATCTGCACGGAAGTCCGCCTCCGGAAATTGCGAATCCTTCCTGTATTTCCCGCTCAGCAAGCCCCTTTCGAGGGGCGCCTTGATGACCGTACCGACCCCGGCCTTCCGAGCCGCTTCAAACAACTCCGGATCCGCACGCTGGTCCAGGATATTGTAATAGATCTGAATCACATCCACACAGCCGGATTCGATGCATACCCGCCCCTGTTCGACCGTATCGATCGATACCCCGGCGAAACGGATCTTGCCGGCCTGCTTCATCCGGGCCAGGAATTCGAAAATGCCGCCCTGCCGAATGGTCTCAATATCCGGATCGTGGATGTGATAAAGATCGACATAATCCGTTTGCAGACACCGCAGACTGGCCTCGACCGCCCGGCAGAGGTAGATCAGCGAAAAATCGCAATAAGGCGCGCCATCCACGTACCACCAGCCGCCCTTGGTTGCCAGCACGACGTGTTCCCGCCTACCCGCCAGCGCCTGGCCAAGAACACGTTCGCTCCGACCGTTTCCGTAAGCGTCCGCCGTGTCAAAAAACGTCACACCGACGTCGAGCGCCCTTTGCACGGCGCGAACCGACGTCTCGTCGTTCACGGGCCCCCAGTCCAAGCCCCTCAGCGGCCCAGCACCGAACCCCACTTCCGAAATCCGGGGACCGCCCTTACAGAGCGCCCGGCGATTCATGGTCACCCCCGACAGGTCAAACGACCGCCAAACCAAAACGGCCCTCGAAGGCTCCCTCCCGGCGATTCCCTCGAAGGCCGAATACGGTATCGTTCGGATACCGGAATAAAAATAGAACCATCAGATCTGGTTGTCAACCGAAATCGGGTTCGGTGCGTCAGTGGCAACGACGGAGAATTGGCGCCGATGGGAATGGTCCCGTAAGCCCGTTCTGGACACATAGAACCCCCATTACGCACCTCGTTCCTGTCGAAGCGTTGTCTCAATCATGCCGTTTGATGACTGCAGAGATTCCTTTCACGAGGATACGATAAAATTCGTTTATTGATTTTATCAAATTTATAAATTAGTTATATATTTCGTGGTATCTTATTATTATGTCGGTTGCCACAACGCCGGTACTGCCCCTTTCCACGGACTCTGGAGTGGGAATCACGAAAGAATCAACGTTGAACTCGGCCAGTTCAGGGGAATCTGTTTTGCGCCTGCCCGTCGCGATGCTTATCGATCTGGATGATACCATCATCTCCTATTCCACGTATGCTGAGCCCTGCTGGAAACGGGTCTGCCACCAGGCGGCCGGCAGAATTGACAGGGCGAATGCGGAGGAGCTGTACAGGACGCTTACCGAGATCCGAACGTGGTTTTGGGCCGATCCAGAACGGCACCGGGCGAACCGCCAGAACATGCCCCTTGCATATCAGCGCATGGTCCACCATGGCTTGCGACGTCTTGGCATCAATGACTGGGAACTGGCGGGTACAATCGCCCAATCTTACCACCGGGAACGCAAGAAGACGATAAAGCCATTCCCAGGCGCACTCGAGACCCTTCGTCTTCTTCGTGCCAACAGCGTGCGGACGGCCCTGGTGACCAACGGAGGTGCCGAGCCCCAGCGGGAAAAGATACGCAGATTCAACCTGGCGCCGTTCTTTGACGCCATCCTCATCGAAGGAGAATGTGGCTACGGGAAACCGGATATTCGAATCTATACGGATGCGTTGCGCCTGCTGAACGCCACCCCGAAAGATGCGTGGATGATCGGCGACAACCTGGAGTGGGAAGTCGCGGTTCCGCAGAAACTGGGCATCTACTGCGTCTGGAACGACTCCCGGGGCATGGGTCTGCCGGAAGACAGTGATATTCGTCCGGATCGAATCATCAGATACTTACCCGAGCTTCTGGAGACTTCCGAATTGTCAACTTCGGACAGGAATCGAGGCTGACCGTGGGCCTTCTTCATCTTTACCGCGCGCCGTACCTCTCCCCGACACAAAGGGACACCCTGCTCAGCCGGGTCAGACAGACCATCTGTCGCCGTGTTGTACGGCTCGAAACCGAAGCCTGCTTCAATGTCGAACTGGACGGTACGTTAACCTCCGAAGAACGGGCGCGACTCGTCTGGCTCCTGAGCGAGACCTTTGAACCGGAAAAACTCGACACAACGCCGTTACCGGGCGCCGGTGGCACGGTTATCGAAGTCGGGCCACGTTTGAACTTCAGCACGGCCTGGTCCACGAACGCGGTTTCCGTGTGCAACGCCTGCGACCTGGCGAAAATCAGGCGCATCGAGAGGTCCAGGCGTTATCTGCTGATACCCGGCCTGACGCGCGATCAACAATCCGCATTTCTGGATATGATCCATGACCGCATGACCGAATGCGAATACGGCACGCCAATGGCCACTTTCGAAACCGGCGCGCAACCCGAGCCCGTCTCCGAAGTTCCGCTCATTCAGGAGGGCAAACCGGCACTGGAACGTATCAACAAAGCGTTGGGACTGGCCTTTGACGAATGGGATCTCGAATATTATACGGACCTCTTTCTGGACCACTTTCGACGGAATCCCACGAATGTGGAATGTTTCGACATCGCCCAGTCCAACAGCGAACACTCCCGTCACTGGTTCTTCCAAGGTCGACTGACAATCGACGGCGAAAAGATGCCGCAGCATCTTCTGGGCATGATTCAACAGCCCCTGAGGGCCAATCCCGGCAACAGCACCATCGCATTCAGGGATAATGCCAGCGGTATCAGAGGATATTCCACCAGAACGATCCTGCCCGCCAGGCCCGGTGGACCGAGTCCATTCGCCGCTTCCGAACGGGACTATGACATCATTTTTACCGCTGAAACGCACAACTTTCCCACCGGAGTCGCGCCGTTTGCCGGTGCAGAAACCGGTACGGGCGGTCGCATCCGGGACGTACATGCCGCCGGTCGCGGCTCCCTTGTCGTTGCCGGTACCGCAGCCTACTGCGTGGGCAATTTGCGTATTCCCGATTATGAAATGCCCTGGGAGGACGTCGCGTTTGAATATCCCGACAATATGGCCTCTCCGCTCCGGATCGAGATTGAAGCCAGCAACGGCGCGTCGGACTACGGCAACAAATTCGGCGAACCGCTCATTCAGGGCTATACCCGTGCTTTCGGTCTTCGATTGCCGAACGGGCAGCGCCGCGAGTGGATCAAACCCATTATGTTCACCGGCGGCATCGGCCAGATCGATGCCCGGCACACAGAAAAAGGAAGCCCTAAAAAAAAGATGTGGGTGGTCAAACTCGGTGGCCCGGCATACCGAATCGGGATGGGGGGCGGGGCGGCTTCGTCGATGGTACAGGGTGAGAACACGGCGGAACTGGACTTCAACGCCGTTCAGCGGGGCGATGCTGAAATGGAGCAGAAAGTAAACCGGGTCATCCGCGCCTGCGTTGAACTGGGCGAGGAGAACCCCATCGTCAGCATCCACGACCAGGGGGCCGGCGGAAACTGCAACGTACTCAAGGAAATCGTAGCGCCGGAAGGCGCCCGAATCCGCGTTCGCGCGCTGCCTGTTGGCGACCGGTCGCTTTCCGTGCTGGAAATCTGGGGCGCAGAATACCAGGAAAACGATGCCCTGCTTTTGCATCCCCGGCACGAGGACGCGTTCAAGGCCCTGTGCAGGCGGGAGAAGATACAGGCGGCCTTTGTGGGGCACGTAACGGGAAACGGAAGAATCGTCCTCTATGACGAAGCCGACAACACGACCCCCGTCGACCTGGAACTGGACAAAGTGCTGGGCGACATGCCGCGCAAGAACTTTGAATTGTTCCGTAAACCGGCCGAACTGACGCCTCTCCATCTGCCCGAAAACATCACCGTAGCGTCCGCATTGGAGAGAGTACTGCGCCTCGTGTCGGTTGGCTCCAAACGTTTTCTGACCAACAAGGTCGACCGGAGCGTAACCGGCCTGGTTGCCCGGCAGCAATGCGCCGGGCCTCTCCAACTCACGGTTTCGGACGTGGCCGTGATCGCGCAGAGCCACTTCGGCACAACAGGCGCCGCAACGGCCATTGGGGAACAACCTGTAATCGGCCTGCTGAACCCCGAGGCGATGGCTCGGATGAGTGTCGGAGAAGCGCTAACCAATCTGGTGTGGGCCCAGATCAGCGCATTGGAAGACGTCAAATGCTCTGGAAACTGGATGTGGGCCGCAAAACTACCGGGCGAAGGCGCCGCGCTATACGATGCAGCCAAGTCCCTGGTGGATATTATGCTTGAACTGGGTATCGCTATAGACGGCGGGAAAGACAGTCTTTCCATGGCCGCGCTGGCGCCCGGATCGGAGGGGAACGACGAGACCGTGACCGCGCCCGGTGCACTGGTCATTTCGGCCTATGTAACTTGTCCGGATGTCACCAAAACCGTCACACCGGACCTGAAACTCCCCGACGAAGGTCAACTGCTCTTCATCGACCTCGCCCGCGGCAAGACCCGCCTGGGGGGCTCGGCCCTCGCCCAGGTGTATAGCCAGATCGGCAATACACCGCCAGACTTGGACGACCCCGGTCTGCTTAAACGTGCGTTCAACGCCATGCAGCAGCTCATTGACGAAAAGGTCGTGTCCGCAGGCCACGACCGGAGCGACGGCGGCATCCTCACCAGCCTGCTCGAAATGGCCTTCGCCGGAAACTGCGGCATCCGCGTCGATCTTCCGACATCCTCAGATCCGATCGCGTCTCTCTTCTCCGAGGAGTTGGGCCTGGTTTTCGAAGTGAGCGCCAAGAGAGTACAACACGTTCTCGATACCCTCAGAGCCGCTGAAGTGCCCTGTGTTCCGATCGGTAATACCACGGCGAACACTTCGGTACGTATCGCCCTGAACGGCATAACGGTACTCGAAGACCACATGGAGAACCTGCGTGACCTCTGGGAGGAAACGAGCTACCGTCTCGAGCAACTTCAGGCAAACCCGCAGTGTGTAGAACAGGAACGCCTTTCGCTGAGACAGCGCACCGGACCCCGATACAACCTTCCGTTCACGCCTGCGCCGACAGCGCCCGAAATAATGGAATCTGAAATCAAGATTCCCGTTGCCATCGTCCGCGAGGAAGGCAGCAACGGTGACCGTGAAATGGCCTCCGCGTTCCATGCCGCGGGCCTGGAACCGTGGGACGTGACGATGTCCGATCTTCAGGCCGATCGGATCCGGCTGGACGTCTTTCGCGGCGTCGCCTTTGTAGGTGGATTCAGCTATGCCGACGTCCTGGACTCCGCCAAGGGCTGGGCCGGGGTTATCCGGTTCAGTCCGCGTCTACGGGATCAGTTTCAATCGTTCTACGAACGGCCTGACACATTCAGTCTGGGAGTATGTAACGGCTGCCAGTTGATGGCCCTGCTCGGATGGGTGCCCTGGCCGGGAATCGAGACAAGGGTTCAACCGCGCTTTATACAGAATACATCGGGGCGTTTTGAGTCACGCTTCGTCACGGCGTGGATCCAGGAAAGTCCGGCGGTGATGCTCAGGAACATGGCCGGCGCTTCCCTGGGCATCTGGGTTGCACACGGAGAGGGCCGGATCCATTTTCCCAACCCGGAAACGATGGAACGCGTCATCAGGGACAACCTGGCTCCCGTCAGATACGTAAACGACGGAAATCGCACAACCGAAACCTATCCGTACAATCCCAATGGATCTCCACACGGCATCGCCGCCCTATGTTCCCCTGACGGACGCCATCTGGCGATGATGCCACATCCCGAGCGAGCATTTTTGAAATGGCAATGGGGCTGGATGCCGGAATCCTGGAAGCATTGCCTGAGTGCTTCGCCCTGGCTGCAGATCTTCCAGAACGCCCGAGAATGGTGCGAGGAAATTTGAGCATTCGCTGAGGTCGGATTTCGGAGCGTGAGGTTCGCCGCCAGTTATCAGACGGATAGACTCCGCAGCGGTGAGGCCGCCGTATCCATTCCCGGGTGTATGGTAGCACAGGGAGGCGCGATGGTTGCAACAGTTCTGGACGGCAAATCGCTTGCCAGGCAAATTGAAACTGAACTAAAGAGCCGCGTTGCACGTATCAAGGGAAGGGCGGGCGGTCAGGTCCCCGTCCTGGCCACCATCCTGGTTGGAGACGACCCCGCCTCGGCCACCTACGTGAGAATGAAGGGCAACGCTTGCAATCGGGTGGGCATGGACTCATTGAAAGTCCTGTTATCGGAAGAAACCACCACACGCGAACTCCTGGCCGAGATCGACAAACTCAACGCCAATCCCGACGTGCACGGAATTCTTCTCCAGCACCCGGTTCCCTCCCACATCCACGAGCGGACGTGCTTCGACCGGATCTCGACCGAAAAGGACGTGGATGGCGTCACCGCGCAGGGCTTCGGCCTCATGGCTATGGGGGCGTCAGCCTACGGCGCGGCAACACCCGAAGGCATCATGAAGCTTCTTTTTCAATACGATATTCCGCTGGAAGGCAGAAACGCCGTCGTCATCGGTCGAAGCCCAATTCTGGGCAAACCGATGGCCATGATGCTGCTGAATGCAAACGCCACCGTGACCATCTGTCATTCCAGAACCCGAAATCTGCCCCGAATTGTCCGCACGGCCGACATTGTTGTTGGCGCAGTAGGGCAACCGGAGTTCATCAAGGCCGACTGGATCGCAGACAACGCCGTTGTCATCGACGCCGGTTACCATCCGGGCCCAGTCGGAGACGTGGAACTCTCGGTCGTCGTCCACAGATGCGCGGCGTACACCCCGGTGCCCGGTGGCGTCGGGCCGATGACCATTGCCACGCTAATCACCCAGACCGTGGAATCCGCGGAGAAAAGAATCGCCTGATCCGACCCCACGGACGCAAACGAACGCCGACGAGGCCCTTTTCACACGTCGCCCGCCGCGCGCACCCCACTGCGCTCGACAGCCTCACCCACCGGTGTCCGCACGCCCCATTCCAGCATTCGAATCACCAGAAGCGTCATATCGTCCGGCTGAGGCGCATCACCCTTGAAACGGTAAACGTCTTCGAGGATTACCGAGACCAGGTCCCCGGCGCTTTCCCGAATATGCGCCTTGATCGTTCGTTCCAGCCGATCTGTCTCGTAGAATTCACCGGCCACGTTTCTCATATCGGTCACGCCATCGCTGTAGAACACAAGCAAATCATCCGGTGCGACCCGGATGGTGGCCTCGGCGTGCCCGCCGGGACTTCCCGGAGGCAACACCATGCCCAGCGGAATGGACGGCAGGTGAATCGTGCGCAATTCATGTGCGCTGGCGCAATAATGGTACGGGAAGGGATGAGCGGCATTGATCAGTTGCACGCACCGTGTCTCAAGATCCAGCGTGCCAAGGCAGCAGGTGACAAAGCTGGCCTCATCCATCTGCTCCCTTAAATCCTCGTCCAGCCTCCTCGCAACCTCGGCAAGCGGTTTTTTGCCTCGAAATTCGTATCGGAAAATGCCGCTTAACTGCATCGCGTGGACGGCCGCCTCCATCGCCTTTCCCGACACGTCTGCCGCGCCAAAGCCCAGTGTCCGGCGAGACTCGTCCAGCCAGAAATAATTGAAATAATCGCCACCAACGTGGTTCGCGGGCGCGCAGACCCCCGCGATTTCAAAAGAATCGTCTCGTATCGGGGTCGTAGGCAGCAGGCCCATCTGCATCCGGTGCGCTTTCTGTAACTCGGATTCCAATTCGTGAATCTGGCGGGCCTGAGCCTCCTGCCACCGCCGATGTCGGTGAAGCGCGTATCCGGACGATACGCCGAGGGCCACGATTGAGAATACACTCAGGGCGACGAACCACGGACGCCGCCACACGGGCGCCAGAACCACAAAATGATGTTGCGCCGGTGTCGGATCGATATTGAATTCCCGATCCATCGCACGAACTTCAAATGTATGACGGCCGGGAACGAGCCCACTCAAAAACGTATAATCTTCAGCTGTAAACGCCGTCCAGATTCCAGGCGTTCTGACCCGAATAAACGGCATCCAGACCTCTCCATTGAGCCTCCAGGCGTATTTCAACTCGCGTGTCGGTGTCTGTTTCCACGCGTCCTGACCGGAGAACTTGAACAGGATACTCTGGTAGGGCGCTACCTCGTCGGAAGGCATCGACAGCGTGGTTTCAGGCGCATCGGTGTCCCGCGAATAGCATCCCAGTCCCTTCTCCGTGGCAAACCATAACCGTCCGTACCTGTCCTGCGCGATGTCCCACACCCGGGCACCGGGAAGGCCGCTGCGCGTCGTATAACGCGTCCAAGTCTTACCGTCGGTATGAACCGCCCCGATCGCAAGTGATGCCAACCAGAGTATGCCATCGTCATCCACGAAAAGCCGGTGTGCCCCCCCGAAAACCGTTTGATCTCCCTTAGGCACAGCCTCCCACCCGCCCTGATTGTACCGAAACATCCCCTTGAATCGCGTTGCGGCCCAGACCGCACCGTGCGTCTCCGCCAGGGCGATGACCGGCTCGCCAGGCAACCCGTCGACTGACGTAAAAACCCGACGTTCACCGTCCCTCTCAAGAACCACACCGCCATCGGCGCCAAGCCAGAGAGTACCGTCGTCTGACTCGTAAATCGCGCTCACCCCTCCTTCGATTTCCGGCGTATGCGCCGACCAATCCTTTCCATCGAATCGAAACAATCCACGTCGCGTGCCCACCCAAACGCCACCCGCATGCGCCGGAAATATCGACAGAATGCGAGACCTCGGGCCGGTTACGGGCAGTTCGAACACCTTCCAGTCTGTCCCATCAAAACTCACCACCCGCCGATCGATTGCCGCCCACATTTTGCCGCCCTTTGCTCTCCTCAGATCTACAACACGCCCGAACCCGGGACGGCGGCGTCCGGTTCGCATTCGGTACACCTTCTCCCAGATGCCACGCTCGAAACCGTAAATCCCTTCTCCGGTGGCCGCCCATAGGCGTCCATCGTCCGTACGCTCAAGGGCGACGCCGCCCCTGTCGTCCGCGCCCGCCCACCGATCGTGGTGATCCCATCCCGTTGCGCCGTACCGCGCGACACCCCACGCCGTTCCCACCCAGACGGTTCCGTCCCTGCCAGCACGGACGGATGTGACCAGATTGCTGGGGAGGCCGTTCTCTTCCGTAAAGACCTGAAGAATTCGCCAGCGACCCCCGGCCGGCGATTCCCCTTCAGATGTCGTGAATCGAACGACACCACCGACGGTTCCCACCCATACTGACCCATCAGGCGCCGCGGCAACGGCCAGCACCCGATCAGAGGGCAATCCGTCTGCCGCCGCAAACGCTTGCCAATTTATACCGTCGTAACGCAATACCCCCCGGTTTTCGGTCCCCAGCCAGACGGCGCCGTCGGTCGCCTGTGCCATCGCGGTCACGGCGCCCATCGCCAGTTCGCTGGGCGCGGCCACCTGCTTCCATCCTTTCGTTTCCGGGTCGTACCGGCTGACCCCCCGACCGGGCCCGTGTCTGGACGGGGGTGAAAACGGCGCGCCCGGGCGCCGCCCCGCGTACGCCGCCCACACGGCCCCGTCTTTCGAACGAAAGAGACATTGCACATGGTTGGACGCCAGTCCATCCTCTTGGTCGATGGTCTTCCATTCGTCACCGGCATAATGGAGTATCCCCAGACCCGCCGTTGCAAAACAGAGGCCGCCCTCGTCGACGCCGACGATCGGTCCCACGCCGACGTCCGCAAGGTTTCCGGGCAGTTTGACCGGTTCCCACCGGTCGCCCGTCAGACGGGCGATGTGGTTTTCTGCCTGCCCACGAAATCCGAGTCCCCCGGTGGCCCATAGTATGCCGTTCTCCGCTTCGAAGAGCTCGCTGAAACCGCTGCCGGGCAATCCCTCTTCTTCGCCATAGGTGCGCCATGTACGACCGTCATAGCGGGATATACCCTCCCGTGTGGCGAACCAGAGTGCGCCGTCTCGCGCCTCTACGACTGCCGTCACCATGTTGTGGGCAAGTCCGTCTTCCTGCCGGTACACCGTCCAATCCTTCATCGAGCGCGCTTCCGTGCGCGGCGGGACCACAAACAGGAGAATCAAGCCGATACACACTCTAAACATGCCTTCAGATGGTCCCCCATATGGTGCGGATTGAACCGCAAATGAACAGCGTCGTGTTTCCGACATGTGGTAAGGTTGCGCGGAACCCAATCGACCTCAATCCCGCGACGCCAACTTCCGCCACCTCTGAAAATACGACGGCCGCCTGAAAAAACAGACGGCGTTAATCCACCCGAACAGGCTGCGGGCTTCAGATACCGGTGACCGTATAAACTTCCTGGATGATTCCGATTACTTCGTGCAAGACGTCTACCGGTTTCTGTTCCCCGTCAAGCCTGCGTATCACCTCGGCCGGATAATAGTCCAGTAGAGGCGCGGTTTCCCGCTCGAATTCACGCAGGCGGCGCCTTATTACCGCTTCGTTTGCATCATCGAGCCGGTTTTCTCGGAGCGCCCGACGCAGCGCACGTGTGACCAGAACGTTGTCATCGGCTATATCCAGATAGATGAGCAGGTTGAGGTCGATATAATCCGCCATCATTTCGGCCTGGCGCAAATTGCGTGGAATGCCGTCGAGGACAAGAACTTCCTCATCCGGGCGAAAACTGCCGTTATTTATGGCGCCTCGAATATGGTCCAGGCACAGTTGAACGGTGAACTGGTCCGGGACCAGCCGGCCTTTGCCCGAGTAGGCCAGAAAGATCTTGCCCAGCTCGCTGCTCGGATCCAGCGACCTGAACACGTCCCCACAGGCCAGATGATGGAATCCCGGAATCTTCCCGAGTATTTTTCCCTGCGTGCCCTTGCCCGATCCGGGCGCTCCAACGACCAGAATTGCACGATGTTTTTCCCGTTGATCGATCATTCCGCCGCTCCTCAATACGTTCAGGCCTCTGGCCATTGAAGTCATTCAATCGGCTTCGAAGGATTGCAGCTTTCCCATCTTTGAAAGCAGGACTTTCAACGCTTGCAGATTGCTACCCGACAATCTGCTCACGGGTCGACGGGGTGGTCCTCCGGCGGCGCCCACGAGTTCTGCCCCGGCCTTGAGCATTGCCGGATGGGTTCCCAACGAAAACGCGGATCGCAACGGAGCAAGGCGCTTCTGGAAACCCAGGGCGCCTTCCGCGTCCCCGGCCGTGTACCGCTCGTAAACGCCAACCCCCAGTTCGGGCGCCACATTGGCGCTTGCGGCAATTGCCCCTGCCGCGCCGTGGACCAAAGCGGCGTAAATCAGCGTGTCGCGCCCCATGATAACACGAAATCCCTCGGGAGCGTACCGCAGGTAGTCGAGTGTCCGGGCAAAATCACCCGAACTGTCTTTAATACCGACGATATTTCCGAATGACCCCGCCAGGCGCATCACCAGATCGACCGAGAGGCTGTTACCCGTTCTCGCCGGCAGATCGTATAAAAGCACCGGCAGGTCTACTGCGCGGGCGATAGCCGAAAAATGGTTGAACATCTCCCCCGGATCGGGCGTGACAAAGAAAGGCGTGAGCACGGAAAGACAATCGGCCCCAGCCATCTGTGCCGCTTCCGCCAGCCGCACGGCCTCGCCTGTGCAATTCGCCGCCGTTCCCACATAAACCGGGACTCGTCCGGCTGTATAGCCGACGGTCCACTGGTAAAGCCGTATCTTCTCCTCCACGCTCAACGCCCAGGACTCCCCGGCGGTACCTCCCACAAATACGCCGTGCGCGCCCGCGGCTATCACGTAATTCAGCAGCCGCTCAAGGCCAGCTTCATCCAGCGCCTCGTCGCAGGTCATCGGGGTAATGAGTGCCGGAATAAGCCCGCGCACAAACGTGGTATCCATTCCCACCCTCACAAGGTTCCCGCAGCATTTTTTCTTGGGGAAGGTTTCACCAAACGTATAGTATACCAACCTTTGTCGAAGATGTCAAACCGAACCTCCCCGGGTCCTTTTGATCTTGACTTTGTTCAAAAAAGATCTTATTTTTAAGCATCTTAGAGTCCATTTTCGGATTCACCACCATCGTTTTCGACGTACACGGCGGGGCCGTCCTCAGATTCGGATCCCCGGTATTTTTTCTTAAAATTACAGGGCCCGCGAGTCCCTGAAATCCGCAATCGAGGGAGTGAGACACGACAATGGATCGGATTTACCTCACACGAGACGGTTACAGGAAGATCCGGACTGAACTGGAGCGTCTCAGAACCCGGGAACGGCCGACGGTTATCGAGGCCATCTCCAGAGCCCGGGAACATGGAGACCTGAGCGAGAACGCGGAATACCATAGCGCAAAAGAGCGACAGATGTTCGTCGAGAAAAAGATCGCCGAACTCCACGATAAACTGGTTCGGTCTGAAATCATCGACGAGAGCCTTATTGCCAAGGATAAGGCCTATCTCGGCGCCACGGTCACGATAAAGGACCGCAGAACCGGAGAACAGATCCGGTATACGCTGGTATCGACCGACGAGGCCGATTTCGAACAGAACAAGATCTCGACACAATCCCCCGTTGGCCGCGCTCTTCTGGGTAAAAGCGTTGGAGAACAGGTGGAAGCGAAGGTTCCGGTGGGTACGCTCGCATATGAGATTCTGGATATCAGCAGGGATTGAACTGCCGGTTCGAAAAACCGAAAAAGCAGAGGATGTATAAGTCCTCTGCTTTGTTTTGTCCATATCCTGCGACAAACCGGATCGTCAGGCCTGGTTCCTCAACCGTGCCACGACCTCGCAGTGCGGTGTATGGGGAAACATATCCACGAGCTGTACGTAATCCGTCTTGTAACCTGCGGCCTCCAGGCGCTTCAGGTCCGTACCCAACGCCTCCGGATTGCACGAGACATACACGATGCGCTCCGGACGCAGATCACAGATCGCGGTTATCGCCTTCAAATGCATACCCGGCCGCGGGGGATCGGTGACCACGGTTTCAAATCGTTCGCCCTGCTCCCGGATCTGCCACAGGATATCTTCCGCCGCACCCGCGATGAACCGGCAGTTGGACACGCCGTTTATCGCGCTGTTGCGAACCGCATCACGAACCGCCCCTTCGACGAGTTCAATGCCCAGAACGTGGCCTGCGTTCTGCGACAAATACAACGAAATCGCGCCTGTTCCACAATACACATCCAGAATCCGGTCATCCGGACCCGGTTCAGCCAACTCAACCACCCGTCTGTAAAGATGCTGGGCCTGGCGGGTGTTGGTCTGAAAAAATGAACCCGGCGATATCTCGAACGTGAAATCCCCCAATTTTTCTTTGACGGCACCCATCCCCGCAAGCACCTCTTCACGGTCGCCTGTGGCCACCTGAGCTCGTCGCAGATTGACGCTTCGGATCACACTCTTCACCTCAGGAAACGTCTCCTCCAGCATCTTTCCCAACGTCTCGGCCTCGGGAAACGCCTCTCCAGACGTGGTCAGCACAACCATGGTCTCACCCGTCAGTTTACCCTCACGTATGGTCAGGAATCTGAGCAGGCCTTCGTGCCGTTTTAAATGGTAAACGGAGAGCGACCTGGTAAGGCTCCGCACGCGTTCAACGATCCGGTTGGACGTGTCCGACTGCAGATAACAGGCATCCAGGTCGAATACACGGTCGAAACGCCCCCAAACGTGCAACCCCACCTCGGTCCGCCCGTCCGGCGACGAGCCAAAGGAGAATTCCATCTTGTTCCGGTAGAAAAAGGGTTCCCCGGAAGGTATCGGCGCGTCGGGTTCCGCATCAATTCCGGCCTCCACCAAGCAGGTCCGCAACATGTCCTGCTTCAATCGAACCTGGTCCTTATAGGGTATATCCTGCCACAAACACCCGCCGCATAGCCCAAAGTGAGAACATTTCGCACTGGTCCGCTGAATATCGGTGGAGAGAAGCTCCTCCAGCCTAGCTTCAGCCCGCCACAATCGGTTTCTGACCTTGCGCACCCGCGCCCGGACCCGGTCTCCAGGCACTGCGCCTCTCACCAGCAAGGTGTAGGCGCCCATCCGACCCAACCCGTTTCCCCGTCGGTCCAGCCGCTCGATGTCGATTTCTATCTGATCACCGCGCCTGGGTTTCAGCACAGGTGCCCTCCTCCTTCGATTTCGGCTTCGGCCGGGCCGACGGCTCTCGAAATGGGCCCTTGCGCAACTCGCCCATCAGACCGTGCTGCTGTACGAATCCATCGACGGAATACAACACGACACCCTGGAATCCTACACGTCGCGCGATGTCAATCTGAGCGGCCGTGTCGCCGGCTTCTTGATTCCAGAGTCCGATTCCGGCATACAGACTCCCCTTTTTCACGCGCTTCCTGGCTACGGTCATCTGAAGTTCGATCTCCGCCGTGGACCCGACATAGAACATTGGTACCACAAAGTCCACGAATCCTCCGTTGGTCCACCCGATCCAATCCTGGCCGTATTGTGAGTATGCGGATCCGATGTCCGGCTTGACGGCCGCGGATAACTTGACAGCGGGCTTGAGCCGTGCAATCAGCTCATGCACCTGACCAACCAGCACGCTGACCTGTTCACTCCGCCATTTTTCCCATACCTGCCTGACATCGGTCACGTCCGTCTCGCCGCCGGGCTCCCGCTTGCTGTCCTTCGATTCAGTTGGGTCGAGGCCGATGCGTCTGGTAAATTCCGCCCTCACTGCGGGATGGTAGTCATAGTGAATATTTGGATACCGGACATAATCCATGTGAATGCCGTCAATATCGTATTTCTCGACGATCTCTTCAATGACCTTGAGCAGATGGGTCCGGACTCCGGAATTGCCAGGTGAAAGATATCGCCCTTCCACCCCGCGCTTGACAAGATCTACGCCATCGAGCTCAACGCGCCCCATGTCGATCCCGTCGGCGGAACGCATGAACCACTCGGGATGGCGCAGAAATATATGCCGGGTCGACTCAGGCCGCCGCTCTGTCGGATGCCACGTGAGGTACATATTTACCCAAGCGTGCACTTCCAGCCCGGCCCGGTGCCCCTCCTCCACGAGAAGCGCAAGTGGATCGAACTCCGTTCCGGAGAGAGAATCCGCCCTTGGTACCACACGGCTTAGGTAGAAGGCATCGCCTCGGCCCCGAACCTGGGCCAGGAGCGCGTTCATCCGCCCGTCTACGGCGGTGCGCACCGCAAGCATCACCTTTTCCCGATTCATCAGCCAATGGCGAGCCACCCACAATCCCCTGAACTCGTCATTCGGCCTGCCGGATCCGTCAACTGCACCCGAACAGAGGCAGAGCACAATGCAAAGACAGGCGAGTTTTCCCGCGGGAACTGCTCTGAAAACAGAGGGCAAATCGACCGATTTGTCGATTTGCCCTCTTGTCCCGATATTGTCACGACGTAACGGACTCATTTTTTCGTACGCTCTTGTTCCTCTTCGGATTCGCCGGCCCCCTCGGAGTTGGCCTTATCGGGAGGAACCGAAGATGGTTCGCCCGATTCGTCCGCGGTCTCCTCAGCGGAAGCTTCTTCTGAATTCCCGTCTTTATTCTCGGGACCGGCTTCGTCGAGAGATTCTGAACGCCCGGCGAAATCGGCCCTCATTTCCTCCCCTACCATCTCCACAAGACACATTTCAACACGGTCGCCGCGTCGGGGACCAAGTTTGAGCAACCGCAGATACCCACCATTACGTTCGGAAAACGAAGTTGCGATTTCGTCGAAGAGTTTGGCAACCACACGCTGGTCTCGAATCCGCCGCAGAACCATCCGTCTGGCGTGTAAATCGCCCCTCTTGGCGAACGTAATCAGGCGTTCGGCCATTCCGCGCAACTCCTTGGCCTTTGAGTGGGTCGTGCGTATTGAACCGTACGTAAACAGAGACGCGGCCATGTTGTTTAACATCGCTCTCTTGTGGCTGGCTGTACGTCCGAGCTTGCGCCCTCTCTTTCCGTGTCTCATCGCCCGTCTTTCCGGTTAGAATTCATCTTCCAGCACCGCCACCTCTTCACTCTTGGCGGCAATCCCACTGTATTTGGCTAAATCCATGCCGAACTGCAGGTCCACCCCTTCCAGGATGGCCGTCAACTCGTTCAGCGATTTGCGGCCAAAATTCCGAAACTTCAGCATCTCCGTCTCGGTCTTCTGCACGAGGTCTTCGAGGGTCAGAATATTGGCAGCCTTCAAACAGTTGGCGGAACGGACCGACAGTTCCAGTTCTTCCACCGGCATCTGCAGAAGTGTAGCCACGCGTTGTGTGTCTTCGTCGATTATTTCCTCGTCCTCCTCCTCCGGCTCTTCCTCAAAGTGAATAAAGAGTTCCAAATGGTCCTTCAGTATCTTTGCCGCACAAGACACGGCGTCGTCAGGCCGAACGGCTCCGTTGGTCCAGACTGTCAATGTCAGCTTGTCGTAGTCAGTCTGTTGACCCACGCGGGCGTTACCCACCTCGTAATGCACTTTTCGGATAGGAGAAAACGCAGAGTCGAGCAAGATCGTGTCCGTAGCGGGGTCGGCGACTTTGTTCTCTTCCGCCAGAACATAACCCCGCCCGTTGCCTACTGTAATTTCCATTTCCAAATGACCGTCTTTATCCAGCGATGCGATGTGCTGATCGGGGTTCATGATTTCGATGTCCGCATCCACCTCCAATTCCTTCGCCGTCAACGCGCCCGGCCCCACGTTGTCGATGCGAATCAGTTTGTCTTCGTCTGAATGCATCCGCAGGTTTACCTCTTTTAGGTTCAGAACGATTTCAGTCATGTCTTCGACAACGCCCTGGACAACGGAGAACTCGTGTTGCACCCCTTCCACCCGAATGGCCTTTACGGCCGCGCCTTCTATGGATGAGAGCAATAACCGGCGCAACGCATTGCCAATTGTGGTTCCAAACCCGCGTTCCAGAGGTTGCACCGTAAACATCCCGTAGGAACTGGTGAGGCTTTCCTCATCGATCTGGACGGACCTGGGCATCTGGAGGTTTTTAGGCTTCATACAAGAATTCTCCTTAGATCCTCTGAAAGGCAATAAGGCAGCCCGTGCCTTGCTTGGAAAACGGGACTACTCCTCATCAAAACGTAGCGATTATTTCGAATACAACTCCACAATGAGATGCTCTTCGATCGGCGTCGGAATACCTTCCCTGTCGGGATACTCAAGAACGGTGCCCATGAGATTGACTTTGTCCAGAGACAACCACGGCGCCTGGCGCCCCTCGCCGATCCGCTTGATGGAGTCGTGAATCAGCGCCAGTTGGCGGCTCTTTTCCCGTACCTGAATTGTATCGCCTGGCGTGACCTGAAAAGAAGGCACGTCTACGATACGACTATTTACCATAATGTGCCGATGGCGCACCAACTGACGCGCCGACTTGTGAGAAGGCGCGAAGCCCAGCCGGTGGGTGACGTTGTCCAGGCGGATCTCGAGCGTCTGCAGGAGAAGCTCTCCCGTTACACCCTTCCGGCTGGCGGCCTTGTGATAGTAGCCTCGGAACTGCTTCTCCAGCACACCGTACTGGCGCTTGGCCTTTTGCTTTTCCCTGAGTTGCAGGGCATATTCCGAAGGCTTGCGACCCTGCCTCTGTCCGTGCATGCCCGGCGCATAGCTACGCTTTTCGAAAGCGCATTTGTCCAGGTGGCAGCGTTCACCTTTAAGGAATAACTTTACCCCTTCGCGGCGACACAATTTGCAGTTCGAATCCGTATACCTTGCCATGCAATAGACCTCCTCGGTCGGATGCCGTTACACCCGACGCCGCTTCGGCGGCCGACAGCCGTTATGAGGAATGGGAGTGACGTCGCGAATGGCCGCGATTTCCAGCCCGGCGCCCTGCAGCGCACGAACGGCGGCCTCGCGGCCGACACCCGGGCCCTTGACCCATACCTCGACACGTCGCAGCCCCATAGACATCGCTTCTTTTGCCGCGGCTTCCGCAGCCATCTGGGCGGCAAAGGGCGTACTCTTCCGCGAACCCTTAAAACCCACCTTGCCAGTTGTGGACCACGAAACCACGTGTCCGTCTTTGTCGGTCAGGGTAACAATGGTATTGTTGAACGTTGCTTTAATGTGGGCAACACCCTGCCCGTCGACCCGCTTGTTCCTTCGTCTGCCTTTGCTTTGTTCCGGCGGCAAGTGATCGCCTCCTTGGGTGGAGATTAAATTTGCGCTTTCTTCCTTTTGGCAATCTGACGTTTTTTAGGCCCCTTCCGTGTCCGGGCGTTGGTCCGGGTCCGCTGACCGCGCACCGGGAGCCCCCTCCGCCACCGAAGCCCGCGATAGCAACCGATGTCCATCAGCCGCTTGATATTCATGGCCACCTCGCTCCTCAGGTTGCCCTCCACCCGGTATTCCCCCTCGATCACGCTCCGGAGTTTGGTGACGTCTTCCTCGCTCAACGCGTCAACACGGGTGTCCGGGGAAATCTGCGTCTTCTCCAGGATCCGTTTTGAGGCGCTTCTGCCAATACCGTAAATATAGGTTAGCGCGATTTCAACCCGCTTTTCGCGCGGAACATCGACCCCTGCGATACGAGCCATCGTTTCTCCTCCTCCGTTCGGTTTCCGAAGGCCTATCCCTGTCTCTGTTTATGACTTGGATCGTGTTTACAAATCACCCGAACCACACCTTTTCTACGAATAATCTTGCAGTGATTGCAGCGTTTCTTGACAGACGCACGAACCTTCATCCTTCTATCCTTTCGGTCATCTTCGGCCCCTCAGCCGTCCCTTTTTCATAAAGCCATCGTAGTGCCGCATCAGGAGATGTGACTCCACCCGCTGCAACGTGTCCAGCGCCACGCCTACGATAATCAGTAGCCCGGTACCCCCGAAGAAGTCGATCAGACCGGGATTCACATCGGCCCAACTGATAATGAAAAACGGGAAGACCGCGATTGCCGCCAGAAAAATCGCTCCCGGAAGCGTAATTCGGGTCAGAATCCGATCGATAAAATCGGAAGTGCGTTTTCCGGGCCGGATTCCGGGAATGAACCCGCCCTGCCGCTTCATATTGTCGGCCAGGTCTACAGGATTGAATACGATTGCCGTGTAAAAATACGCGAAAAAGATGATCATCGCTGAATAAAAAATCCAATACGGCATCGCGTGTAATGTGGTGGCGGGCGAAAACCGGGACGCCATATCCTGCACCCACTCGTTCATCGGAAAAAAATTGGCCAGAGTGGACGGCAAAAACATGATGGCCTGCGCGAAAATTATCGGCATCACCCCGGAGGTATTCACCTTCAATGGAATATGTGTACTCTGGCCGCCATAAACCCGCCTGCCCACGACACGCTTGGCATATTGTACCGGGATTTTTCGAGTGCCCTGCGTAATGAGCACCACCAGCGCGGTAACCGCGACAATGATGACGACCACGAACAACTCCAGCAGAATGGGCTTGTTGTTGGCCAAGAAATCCTGATATTCCTGAATGACGGCCGCGGGCGCACGAGCAATTATCCCAACGAAAATCAACATCGACATGCCGTTACCGATACCTCGGTCGTCGATCTGTTCCCCCAACCACATCACAAACACGGTTCCGGAGGTTATGGTCAGAATCGTCAGCAATCGAAAGCCCAAACCCGGATCCGGCACAACCAGCATTCCCGTGATGGGCGACCGGAGGCTTTCCATAAACAGACTGACGCCAAAGGACTGAGCGGCAGCCAGCGCAACGGTTCCGTAGCGGGTATATTGGGTGATCTTCTTGCGCCCCTCTTCGCCTTCCTTCTGGAGTTTTTGCAAAAAGGGAATGACAGCGCCCATCAACTGAAGGATGATTGAGGCGCTGATATACGGCATAATACCCAGTGCGAATACGGTTGCACGGCCGAATGCGCCACCGGCAAACATGTCATAAAATCCCAGGACGCCCGTAGCGGCGGTGCTGAAGTATTCGTCCAGGGCCCTCGGATCGATGCCGGGAATGGTCACGTACGTGCCAACCCGGAAGACGATCAGAATACCCAGCGTAAACAGGATGCGATTGCGTAACTCGGGGATTCGAAAGGCACTCTGGAAACTCTGGAGCACCACCGCCTCCTCTCCAAATTAACCCGCCTGGGAACCGGAGTCCATCAGGCTGACACTTCCTCCGGCCGCTTCGATTTTCCCGGAAGCCGAACTGGATACTGCGTGCGCCTGAACCTGTATGACATCGGAAACCTCACCCCGCCCCAGAATCTTCACAGGCCGCCGAATCGACCGTATCAGACCCGACTGTTTCAGATGTTCGGGAGTCACCTGACCGGACAATCCCCGTTTGACGATATCGTCCAGATTAACGACCTGATAGACCACCTTCAGGGGGTTGTTGAATCCTACTTTGGGCAGCCTGCGTTGCAACGGCATCTGCCCGCCTTCAAACCACGGCCTTTTCTTCGCGCCCGAACGCGACTTCTGACCCTTGTGCCCCTTGCCGCTGGTTTTCCCGCAGCCGGAACCAACGCCGCAGCCCAGTCGTTTCCGGCTCTTGACAGCACCTGCCGGGGGCTTGAGTTTCCCTGGTTTCATCTTGCTGACCCTTATACGTACGAGTAAACAATCCCGATTCTTCCAGACTGGCCGTGCAGACGTCGTTACCCGGAATCAGCCGTCTGTGTGTTTCACCTTCACAAGGTGTGCAACCGTGTTGACCATACCGCGAATCTGCGCCGTATCGTCATGAACCACACTGTGGTGAATCCGGCGAATTCCGAGCGCAGTGAGTGTACGCCGCTGCTTTTCATTGCGAGAAATCAAACTGCGAACCTGGGTGATTTTAAGCTTTCTTCCGTCGTGTGCCATGCCGCATCACTCCCGAGCACCGCTCAATTCCGCTTCATCGACATTCCGTAACCGTGCAAACGCCCGCGCGTCCCGGAGGCCGGACAGGCCCTGAAGCGTGGCCTTCACGGTATTGTGGGTATTCTGGGACCCCAGTGATTTGGTCAGCACGTTCTGCACGCCTGCCAATTCCAGAACCGCTCGAATACCGCCCCCGGCGATCACGCCAGTTCCTGGCGCAGCAGGCTTCAGCAGCACCCGGGAAGCGCCAAAGACTCCGATGATCTCATGTGGCAGCGTTCCGTTGATAACCGGTATACGTACCACTTCCTTTCTTGCGTTTTCGGTGGCTTTGCGGATTGCTTCGGCCACCTCTCCCGCCTTGCCCAATCCGGCTCCTACGTGACCCTGACGGTCGCCGACAACAACCATCACGTTGAATGCAAAGCGACGGCCGCCCTTTCGCACGTGGGATACACGCTTGAGGCTGTTATTGATGACGATTTCGGTCAGGTCCAATCCCGAAGGATCTATTCGTTTCAAATGGGCACTCCTTTGAATCTGGAAACAACCCCTAAAACAACAATCCGCCTTCGCGCGCGCCGTCGGCCAATGCTTTAATCCGTCCATGATACAGGTGGCCGCCCCGATCGAAAACAACCGTTTTGATGCCGACTTCCAGTGCCTTAACTGCGACGGCCCGCCCCACCTCGCGGCCCTTTTGGCTCTTGTTGCCCGAGAGCGTGTCGCGGATCTCCCGGGAATTGCTGGAAAGACCGAGCAAGGACCGCCCCGTTGTGTCGTCGATCAGCTGCACCTCAATGTGGTTCAGGCTTCTGCTTACCGCCAATCGGGGCCGCCCGGGCGTACCGCGGATCTTTTTTCGAATTCGCAATCGGCGGCGGCGGCGCAGGTTCGCCTTCTGGATCTGTGGGTTTGCCATGAAAATCCGCTCCGTGCTTCCTGAAATTTACGTTGCAGCGCCCTTGCCAGCCTTGCGACGGACGTATTCATTATCGTACCGTATTCCCTTACCCTTGTAAGGCTCGGGAGGACGGACTTTTCGAATATCGGAGGCCATCCGCCCCACTCGTTCTTTATCGGCACCCCGAACGACAATGGACGCCTGGGCCATTTCAATTGCGGCGGGGGCCGCTTCAACACTCATTTCGACGCCCTCAAGAGGCTCCAAAATCACGGGATGGCTGAAACCGACCTGTAGATCGAGATTCCTGCCCTTCATTTCAGCACGATACCCCACACCCACGACGACCAGCCGCTTTTCAAATCCATTGCCCACGCCTTCAACCGCATTGGCCAACAACGCCCGGGTCAGGCCCCACACCGCGCTTGACTCCCGGTCTTCTATATCCTCAACCGTGACACGGAGCATCCCGTCCTCCTGCAGGACCTGTGTTAACGGATGAACCCGTACCGTCAATTCGCCCTTGCTCCCTTTCACCAGCACGCCGCCAGACTGAACCTGTATCTGAACGCCATCCGGAACGGAAATCGGCTGTTTTCCAATGCGTGACACCTGAACTCCTCCCCATTTACCAGAGGTGGCAGAGAACCTCGCCGCCAACCCCGGCCATGCGAGCCTCGCTATCGGTAAGTATACCCCGCGACGTGGAAAGTACGGCCACGCCGAGACCACTTAGCACCCTGGGGATCTCACCGACACCGACGTAACGACGGACCCCAGGTCGGCTGATGCGTTCCAACCCCTGTACGGCGCTCTCGTCGTCCGAACTGTACTTGAGATACAGCCGGATGTAACCCTGCCGGTTGTCCTCCACGCAGGCGTAGTTGTGGATGAACCCTTTTGTTTTCATAATCCGGGCAATTTCAGTCTTTAGCCTCGAGCCCGGAATGTCTACTTTCCGGTGCCCTGCACCGGCTGCATTCCTAATACGGGTCAGCATATCCGCAATCGGATCGCTCATACTCATAGGGCCAACCACCTCCTGTCTGTCACAACTGCTACCAACTCGCCTTCGCAACCCCGGGAATCTCACCCATCAATGCCAGTTGTCTGAAGCAGATTCGACAGATTCCGAACTGCCTCATGTAGCCTCTGGGTCGCCCGCAACGATGGCAACGATTATACCGGCGAACGGCAAACTTCGGTTTTCTGTTTGCCTTGACAATCAACGTCTTTTTTGCCACAACAACGCTCGCTTTCTTGCAATCAGGCCGCTTCGGCAGTCTGGAACGGCATGCCAAAGCGCCTGAGCAATTCAAATGCCTCTTCGTCGGTCCGGGCCGTGGTAACGATTGTCAGGTCCAGCCCCCGAATCTGATCGATCTGATCGTAGTTGATCTCTGGAAAAATGATCTGTTCCCGAACGCCTACCGTATAATTCCCCCGGCCGTCGAAGGCATTGGGAGACAAGCCCCGGAAGTCGCGTGTACGGGGCATGGCAAACGTGAAAAAACGGTCGAGGAACTCGTACATCCGATCACGGCGGAGTGTAACCGCGCACCCGACTGGCATGCCCTCACGCAGTTTGAAATTCGAGACCGACTTCTTCGCCCGTCGTACCGAAGGACGCTGCCCCGTTATGGTTGACAGATCCGCGATGGCGCTGTCGATCGCCTTCGGATTCTGGACAGCTTCTCCCAGGCCCATGTTAAGGACGATCTTCTCGAGCCTGGGGGCCTGCATCCTGTTCTTGTAGGCAAAATGTGAAACCATCGCCGGGACGATCTCGTTGTTGTAAACTTCTCGGAGTCGCGCCTTCATCAAACCCTCTCTATCGGCTCGCTTCGGCAATCTGTTCGCCACTCTTGACCGCAAGCCGAATGCGAACGCCGTTCTCCAGTCTTGTCCGGCGTATCCGCGTGGGCTCGTCGGACTGCGGATCGATCAACATAAGCTTGGAAATATGTACGGGTGCCTCTTTTTCGATAATACCGCCCTGCTGGTTTTTTGGTCCGGGCCGGGTATGGCGTTTAATGAAGTTTATGCCCTCCACCAGCGCCCGCGCCTTTTTAGGGAATACCTTCAGGACGCGTCCCCTCCTCCGCGCATCCACGCCTCCGATAACCTCGACCTGATCTCCCTTGCGAATATGCACTTTCACCGATCGACTCCCCTCACTGTCGAAAAGTCAAACCACTTCAGCCGCGAGAGACACAATCCGCATGAACCGCCTGTCGCGCAGTTCCCTTGCAACCGGTCCGAAAATGCGCGTTGCCCTCGGTTCTCCCTCGGCGTCTATCAGCACCGCCGCATTGTCGTCGAAACGAATGTAGGAACCGTCGGAGCGTCGAGCTTCCTTCTTGGTCCGAACAATGACCGCCCGCGCGACTTCTCCTTTTTTCACCGCACTGTTGGGCTGGGCGTCTTTTACAGCGACCACGATTGTATCGCCCAGACCGGCATATCTTCTCCGCGATCCGCCCAGCACCCGGAAACACATTACCTTTCGGGCGCCGCTATTGTCAGCGCAGTTCAAAACCGTCTGCTCCGTAACCATTCTGCAGTACTCCCTATTGAACCTTTTCCAGAATCTCGGTGAGACGCCAATTCTTCGTCTTGCTGATTGGGCGCGTTTCCATAATCAGTACGGTGTCCCCGGTATTTGCCGAGTTGTTTTCGTCGTGTGCCGAAAACTTGGAACGACGCCGTATAACCTTGCCATAAAGCGGATGAGGCGTTCGCCAGGTGACTTCCACGACAATCGTCTTATTGGCCTGATTGCTCAGCACCCGCCCCACAAGGGTCTTACGACGGCCGCGGGCGTCGGTTTGTGACATAGTCTAATTTCCTTCCGGTTCATTGGATTCACCACCGGGGGCGCTGGTTGAGGCGCTCAGATCCCGTGCATGCTCGCTCAGTACCGTCTTGATTCGGGCGATGTCCCGTCGGACCGACTGCACACGAAGCGGATTGTCGAGTTGTTGCGCGACATGCTGAATTCTCAAATTGGACAACTCCTCGAGCCTGTCGACGAGCAACTCATCCACCTCGCCCGTTGTCATCTTACGAATCTCGCTGGCTTTCATTCCTCACTGTCTCCACGTTCGATAAACCGGGTTTTGATGGGCATTTTGTGGCCGGCCTTTCGCATGGCCTCCCGGGCGCTCTCACGCTCGACCCCATCGATTTCGAACATAATGCGGCCCGGTTTGACGACAGCCACCCAGTATTCCGGATTCCCTTTGCCCTTGCCCATCCGGGTCTCCGCGGGTTTGATGGTGACCGGTTTGTCGGGGAACAGACGGATCCACACTTTGCCGCCTCGCCCAAGTGCGCGTGTTATGGCCACCCGCGCCGCCTCGATTTGCCGGCTGGTGATCCATGCGGGCTCCAGCGCCTGGAGTGCGAATTCCCCAAAAGCGATCTTGCTTCCCCGGTACGCCATGCCGCGCATGCGTCCACGCTGCTGTTTTCGCCACTTGACCCTTTTCGGCATTAACATGGAGTTAGATCCTTACGAAACCCGGTTCCGATTACTGCGACAGCACTCCCGGAATGCGCCGTTCCACGACGACCTCGCCGTGACACACCCACACCTTGACCCCCACCGTGCCGGAGTTTGTAAAGGCTGTGGAGGTTGCGTAGTCGATGTCGGCCCGAAGCGTATGCAACGGAACCCTACCGGCGGGTTCCGACTTTTCGATTCGTGCCATTTCCGCGCCGCCGAGGCGTCCGCCACATACAATCTTAATGCCGTCGGCACCCATGCGCATAGCCGACGCAATGGCCTTTTTCATGGCTCGTCGGAAAGAGACACGCTGCTCCAACTGACGTGCGATATTGTCGGCGACCAACTGTGCATTCAATTCCGGACGCTTGATTTCCTGGATATTTATATAAATCTCTTTGCCGGTGATGTGTTTCAGTTCGTCTCTGAGCTTGTCCACCTCTTGCCCTTTACGACCGATCACAATTCCGGGACGAGCGGTGTGTACCGAAATGGTGACACGTTTCGGCGCGCGTTCTATCTCAATTTGAGACACGCTTGCCCGATGAAGTCTGCTCTTTATGTAACGCCGCAGCATCAAATCTTCTTTGAGCAGTTCGGCAAAATCCTTGCCGGCAAACCAGCGAGAACGCCAGTCTTTTACAATGCCCAGTCGGAATCCGATTGGATGTGTTTTCTGGCCCAAGTAAAATCCTCCCGACGACTAATTGTCGTCTGATACGACCAGCGTAATATGGCTGCAGCGTTTTCGGATAGTCCCGGCGGCGCCGCGAGGCATTGGACGAATCCGACGAAAGGCGATCGCGCCGTTCACGAACGCCTCATGAACGTACAGGCCTTCTTCCCTTACCGCAGACGCCTCCGTGTTGGCGGCGTTGGCCACCGCCGACCGCAGCGTGCGTTCCACGATCCGGGCCGCCTTTTTGGGTGTAAACTGAAGAATGTGAAACGCTTCTTCAACCCCTTTACCACGCACTAGATCCACCACCTGTCGTGCTTTTCGGGGTGAAATCTTGACATATCTGGAGACTGCCCTGGCCGTCATCAAAATCCTTCCTCACGCGTGCCGATACCCACAGCCCAACATCGACAGGCGGGGCAAAGGGCCACAAGGTGTACCGAACCTACTTCAGCCCCGTCGAACGCTCGGTGAGGCTTCCCGTGTGCCCCCGGAAAGTACGTGTAGGGGCGAATTCACCCAGCTTGTGACCCACCATATTCTCCGTGACGTAAACCGGAATGAACTTATTTCCGTTATGCACCGCGAGCGTATGCCCTACAAATTCAGGAGAAATCGTCGAACGGCGAGCCCACGTCTGAATCACGCGCTTATTACCCGATTTGTTCATTCCGTCGATCTTCGCCAGAAGGCCCTGGTCCACGTAAGGACCTTTTTTAAGCGACCGTGCCATTAAATCCTCGCTGGAGGTTATCTCTTGCGCTATTTTCTCACGATGAGTTTGTTGGATTGTTTCTTGCGTTTTCTCGTTTTGTATCCCTTCGTGGGCACCCCCCAGGGCGTTACCGGATGTCCGCCACCCGAGGAACGTCCCTCCCCGCCTCCGTGCGGATGATCGATGGGATTCATCGCCACGCCCCTCACCGACGGCCGCTTCCCCAGCCACCTGTTGCGACCCGCCTTTCCCAAGACGACGTTTTCATGTTCCTGATTTCCCACCTGTCCGACGGTAGCGTAACACGTCACCGGCACGAGGCGAACCTCGCCGGAAGGCAGGCGGAGTTGCGCGAATTTGCCCTCTTTGGCCATGATCTGAATTCCGGTTCCGGCGGACCGGCCCAACTGTCCGCCCTTACCTGGCTGCAATTCGACATTGTGAACATGGGTACCCTGCGGGATATTCTCGAGAGGCAGCGCATTGCCGGGCCGTACGTCTGCGTCCGGGCCTGAAACCACCTGAGCGCCGACTTCGAGACCCGTGGGCGCCAGAATATACCGCTTTTCGCCGTCCGCATAATGGAGAAGCGCAACTCTGGCGGAGCGATTCGGATCGTATTCAATCGAGTTCGCCTTGGCCGGAATACCGAACTTGTTGCGTTTGAAATCAACGACGCGGTAATGTCGACGATGGCCGCCGCCGCGGTGGCGGCTCGTGATGCGGCCCATATTGTTTCGCCCACCGCTCTTCTTCTTCGCCTCAACGAGTGACTTCTCGGGATGAGATCGTGTAATTTCCTCAAACGAGGAGACGGTTTTGAACCGCAGCGAGGGGGTAAGCGGTCGGAACGATTTGACAGGCATTGATCAGGATTCTCCGAAAAAGTCTATGGTGTCACCGTCCGCAAGGGTAATGATCGCCTTTTTCCAGTTTGCACGGCGGCCCTGAAACCGACCCATTTTCTTCAGCTTTCCAGAGACGGATGACGTATTGACTTTCAGCACCCTTACATTGTACATCATTTCAGCGGCCTTTTTGATTTCCAGCTTGTTGGCATCGACACGAACTACAAACACGACTTTGTTGTGATCTTCCTGGAGCTCGGAAGCCCGTTCGGTAATCAGCGGCCTGCGGATGATATCTCTGAAGTCTTTTTTCATGCCGCCCCCCAGGTGGCCTGCAGCCTTCCCAGGGCCTCCCTGGTGAAGACGACCGCGTCAGCAGTGACCACATCATATGTCGAGACCTGAACTACCGGCCGCACCTGGAGGTTGGATAAATTCCGACATGACTTCAGGACATTCGGCGCCGTCTCCGGCGTGAGCAAAAGAACCTTCCGATCGTCTATCTGTATGGCCTGCGTCATCGCTGCCATATGTTTTGTTTTGGGTGCGTCAAACGTAAAGTCTTCCACCACTTTGATCGCCCCGTCCGGAACCTTTAGTGAAAGCGCCGATTTCAGTGCCAAGCGCCGCACTTTCTTGGACACGCGCTCGCTCAGCTCTCGCGGTCTGGGGCCGTGAGCAACCCCGCCACCAACCCGTATTGGAGATGATGCGGTGCCAGCTCTCGCCCGTCCCGTGCCCTTTTGCCGATACAGCTTCCGCTTGCTTCGCCGAACCTCCGCGCGCGTCTTGGTATGGGCGTTGCCCTGGCGCTGGTTTGTCAGATACATCTTGACCGTATTATAGATGGCAGGGTGAGAAGGTTCAATCCCGAAGATCGTCTCCGGGAGTTCGACGGATCCCACCACCTCGCCCTGGAGGTCTGTTACGTCAACTGATGCCATAACATTATCGTTTCCCATTAGTTCCGCTGCTTTTGCACCTTTACGATGCCGCCTCTGGGGCCAGGTACCGCGCCCTTGAGCAGCAACAGGTTGCGCTCTTTGTCCACCCGGACAACCATCAGCCCTTTCACAGTTTCCCGGCGATGGCCCATATGGCCGGCCATTCGCATCCCTTTGAACACACGCGAGGGATCCGAACTCTGACCGATGGATCCCGGCGCCCGATGCCGGTCGGACTGCCCGTGTGTTTTCGGGCCCCCCTTGAAGTGGTGCCTTTTGACACCGCCCTGAAAGCCCTTGCCTTTGGTGCGCCCGGTTACCGAGACGTATTCGCCGGGCTCGAATATGCCGGAACCGAGGATCTGGCCGACCTCATATTCCGACGTGTCTTCTACTCGAAACTCCCCCAGGATGCGATGTGGGCCAGCGCCGGCTTTCTTGAGAATCCCGAGGACTGGACGGGTGAGCCGCCGTTCTGAGGTGGCGCCGAAGCCGAGTTTCAGGGCGTGATATCCATCCGACACATCGTCCTTGACCTGTACGACCGGACATGGCCCCGCCTGAACCACGGTAATAGGGACCAAGTTGTCGTCCTGGTCGTATGCCTGGGTCATCCCGATTTTTTTTCCGATTAATCCCAACACGGCACTACGCCTTGATTTCGATGTCGATCCCCGCCGGCAAATCCAATTTCATCAGTGCATCCACTGTCTGCGGCGTGGAGTTGTGAATGTCGATTAAACGTTTATGCACCCGGGTTTCGAACTGCTCCCGGGATTTCTTGTCGATATTGGGGCCTCGAAGCACCGTATACAACGAACGCTTGGTAGGCAATGGAATGGGGCCGGAAATCAGCGCCCCGGTCCTTTTCGCCGTTCGCACGATCTCGTCGACGGACCGATCCAGGGTATTGTGATCGTAAGCCTTCAATCGAATGCGTATTTTCTGTGCTGGCACTGACCCCTCCGTCGACGCTATTCCAGGATTTCGGTGACCACGCCCGATCCGATTGTCCGCCCACCTTCACGTATCGCGAATCTAAGTTGCGGTTCGATGGCGATAGGCTGGGGAGTAAGATCGACGTCTACGGTAATGTTGTCGCCGGGCATCACCATTTCCACACCTTCTGGCAACTGAACCGCGCCCGTAACGTCTGTGGTTCTGAAATAAAACTGCGGTCGGTAACCTGTAAAGAATGGTTTGCTTCGACCGCCCTCTTTTTCCGTGAGCACGTAAACTTCGCCCTTGAACCTGGTATGCGGAGTTACCGACCCTGGTTTGGCGACGACCATACCCCGCTCGAGATCTTCCTTATCGATTCCACGCAGCAGCAGACCAACGTTGTCTCCCGTCTCCCCGATGTCCAGCAGTTTGCGGAACATCTCGATTCCTGTGACAACGCTCTTGCGCGTCTCTCTGATACCGACGACCTCCACGTCTTCATTCAGATGAACAACGCCCCGCTCGATTCTCCCTGTTCCCACCGTCCCACGGCCGGTAATGCTAAAAACGTCTTCGACCGGCATCAGGAAGTCGCGGTCGAAATCGCGTTCTGGAATCGGAATCGCGGTGTCTACGGCCTCAAGCAGTTCCCATACGGATTCGCAGGCCTCTGAATCCGGATCGTCGGCCTCGAGCGCCTGCAGCGCCGACCCCCGAATCACGGGAACGTCGTCACCGGGAAAATCGTAATCGCTGAGAAGCTCCCGCACCTCGAGTTCCACCAGTTCCAGGAGTTCGGGATCGTCCACCAAATCCACTTTGTTCATGTAGACGACAATAGACGGAACATTCACCTGCCGGGAGAGCAGGATGTGCTCTCTCGTCTGAATCATCGGACCGTCGGCGGCACTAACCACCACGATGGCGCCATCCATCTGGGCGGCACCGGTGATCATATTCTTTACGTAATCGGCGTGTCCGGGACAGTCGACGTGGGCATAGTGACGCTTTTTACTTGAATACTCCACATGCGCGGTATTAATGGTGATTCCGCGTTCACGTTCTTCGGGAGCGTTATCGATCTTTTCGAAGGCCATATAATCCGCCAAACCCTTGGCGGCCAGCGTTTTTGTAATGGCCGCCGTCAACGTCGTTTTTCCATGGTCAACGTGTCCAATGGTGCCGATGTTGACGTGGGGTTTGCTTCTGTCAAACTTCTCCTTTGCCATGTCACCTCCTCCTGTACAATATACGTCGCGAAAATCTCTTTATTGGGCTATCGGGGTCGCCCGCCGTGAAGAATGAAATGGACCTCCCAACTGCTACTTGTCGGCGAGCTCCCGCGCGAGCGCTTTGGGTAGTTCCTGAAACCTTGAAAATTCCATCGAATAGATCGCACGCCCCTGGGTTAAGGACCGCAGACGCGTGGCATAACCGAACATTTCGGTTAAGGGTACCGTTGCCGTAATCACCTGGGCATCCGGACGGATCACAATGCCTACGATGTGTCCGCGGCGTGCGTTCAGGTCGCCCATCACATCGCCCAGATAGTCTTCGGGAACGACCACTTCAACATCCATCAAGGGCTCCATCAGGTACGGGTCCGCTTTCCGGACGCCATCTTTGAAAGCCATGGAAGCGGCCACTTTGAACGCCACTTCCGAAGAATCTACATCGTGGTACGATCCGTCGTAAAGTACGACCCTCACATCATCCACGGGATATCCGGCCAACACGCCCGACTGCGTGGCCTCTTGAACACCCTGTCGGACCGCAGGGATATATTCGGACGGCACGGACCCGCCCACGATCTTATTCTCGAATACGAGGCCGCTCCCCGGTTCTCCCGGACCCATCTCCAGCCAGACATGCCCCCACTGCCCCCGGCCGCCGGTCTGCCGGACGAACCGTCCTTCTACCCGGACGGTCTTGCGAATCGCCTCCTTGAAGGTCACCTGCGGCTTGCCCACGTTGGCTGCCACGCGAAATTCCCGCATTAAGCGGTCGACAATGATCTCCAGGTGCAATTCACCCATACCCGAAATTATCGTCTGTCCTGTGTCTTCGTCGCCGGAAACGTGAAACGTGGGATCCTCTTCGGATAACTTTCGGAGCGCGGTCCCCAATTGATCCTGGTCCGCTTTGGTTCTGGGCTCGATGGCCACGGAAACGACCGGTTTTGCAAATTCCATTGATTCCAGTATAACCGGATGGTCGGGATCGCAGAGCGTCTCACCCGTTGCGGTCGCTTTCAGCCCGACGGCGGCCGCGATATCTCCGGTTACGACCTCGTCGATTTCTTCGCGCTTGTTGGCGTGCATCTGTAGAACCCGGCCGATCCGCTCTCGTTTTCCTTTGTTGGAATTCCTGACGTACGAACCGGTCTTGAGACAACCCGAATAAACCCTGAAATACGTCAGGTGACCTACATAAGGATCAGTTTTGACTTTGAATGCGAGCGCGGAGAAGGGTTCGTCGTGGGAGGGCGCGCGGGCAACGTCCGCACCGGAATCAGGATCGGTACCGTTAACCGCCGGAACGTCCAGTGGCGACGGCAGGTAGTCTCGAACGCCGTCAAGCAGGCGCTGGACGCCTTTGTTTTTGAACGCCGATCCGCAGAAGACCGGCACCGCACTCACGTTGATGGTTGCCAGCCGGAGCGCCTGCCTGATTTCTTCGTCGGCGATGGGTTCGCCCTCGAGGAATTTCTCCATCAGCGAATCGTCGAAATCGGAGACCGCCTCCAGCATCTGCTCTCGGTAGGTCTGTGCGCGGTCCAACAAATCGTGCGGAATTTCGCTTTCGGTAAATACCGTGCCCAGTGAGTCTTCCTGATAGGACACCATCTTCATCTTCACCAGATCGATCAATCCGGTGAACAACTCGCCTGCGCCCACCGGAATCTGCACCGGTACAAAATTCGAAGCCAGACGTTCCCTCATCATTCCAAGCACGCGGGAAAAATCCGCGCCAGTACGGTCCATTTTGTTAACGAAAGCAATTCGCGGCACCCTGTACTTGTCGGCCTGGCGCCAGACCGTTTCCGACTGGGGCTCCACACCGCCCACGGCGCAGAAGAGCCCGATAACTCCGTCTAAAACTCTGAGCGACCGCTCAACCTCGGCCGTAAAATCCACGTGCCCGGGCGTATCGATGATATTGATCCGGTGTCCATCCCAGAAACAGGTGGTGGCGGCCGACGTAATGGTAATCCCCCGCTCGCGCTCCTGGTCCATCCAGTCCATTGTAGCCGCCCCATCGTGCACCTCGCCCATTCGATGCAGGCGGCCCGTATAGTACAGAATCCGTTCGCTCGTTGTGGTCTTACCCGCATCGATATGGGCCATGATGCCGATGTTTCGGATCCGTTCCAGTTGTTCTCTGCGTGACATTTCCCCTACCACCGATAGTGTGCGAACGCCCGATTGGCCTCGGCCATGCGGTGCGTCTCTTCTCTTCGTTGCATTGCCCGACCCCGGCCGCTGGCCGCGTCCGTCAATTCACCTGCAAGCCTCTGGGACATAGTTTTCTCACCGCGGCTGCGCGCGAACGTAATCAACCAGCCGATTGAAAGCGAAAGGCGCTCGTCTGACCGTACTTCGACCGGGACCTGGTAAGTCGTCCCACCCACGCGCCGGGATTTCACCTGAATGATCGGCTTGGCGTTCTCGACCGCGTGTTCAAACACCTCCAGCCCAGTCTTGTCCGTCTGATCGGCGATCTGGTTCAGCGCACTGTACAAGATTTTTTCGCCGATGCTCTTCTTGCCCTTCCGAAACAGACTGTTGACAAATTGCGTCAGCAGAACGCTGCTGTATTTGGGATCGGGTGAAAATTTTCGCTTTTCGGCACGCTTTTTTCTCATAACGCCCTCAAAACATGGTGGACACACCGTCTACAACCCAGTCCAGCGTTATCCCCCGAAATAAACCCTTTACATACGATTGCGGATCCTATTGAGGCGTCTTGGCGCCGTACTTGGACCGGCCCTGTTTTCGGTCGGAGACGCCGGTCGTGTCCAGGACGCCCCGAATAACGTGGTACCGAACCGAAGGCAGATCCCGCACCCGACCACCCCGGATGAGCACAACGGAGTGCTCCTGAAGATTGTGTCCCTCGCCGGGGATATATGCTGTGACCTCCATCCCGTTCGTGAGGCGGATGCGGGCGACCTTTCGGAGGGCGGAATTCGGTTTCTTGGGGGTCGTGGTATAAACACGCGTGCAGACGCCCCGCTTTTGCGGGCATCCCCGCAACGCGGGGGCAGATGACCGCTTAGATTTCAGCTTACGACCTTTGCGCACCAGCTGATTGATGGTGGGCAAGACAACCTCCTGTATGGTTCACATCCGGAACAACGCGGCCGAATCCATCCAGACGGCCGACATTGCCGTGTCCGGTCAAATTTAGCCATAGACTTCTATTATAACAATTTGAAGTCTGCTTGTCAAGCATTTATCGGCGGAAGACCGACGTTTTCAAGCCCCTCGTCGGGAACTTCGTCGACTTCCTTCTCGAGAGATACCGACCGAATCCCGCGATACCGTTCCGCACCTGTACCGGCCGGAATCAGATGCCCGATGATCACGTTTTCCTTCAATCCCAGCAGGCCGTCCATCTTGCCCTGGACGGAGGCCTCTGTCAATACGCGCGTGGTCTCCTGGAAAGACGCGGCGGAAATAAAGCTTTCGGTCATCAGAGAGGCCCTTGTAATACCCAACAACACCGGCTGAAACGTCGCCGGATCGCCGCCTTCGGCTATCACCTTATCGTTCTCGTCCCGGAAGCGGAAACGGTCTACCGTTTCTCCCTCCAGGAAATTGGTGTCGCCCGGATCAGTAACCTGGACCTTCTGCAGCATCTGGCGCACAATGCACTCGATATGCTTGTCGTTGATCCGGACGCCCTGCATGCGATAGACGGCCTGGATTTCGTTCACGAGGTATTCCTGTACCGCCTGGATGCCCTGGATTTGTAGAATATCGTGTGGATTCACCGACCCTTCCGACAACTGTTCACCAGCCTGGACCCGGTCTTTCTCCTGAACCCTGAGGTGTTTTCCGTAGGGAATCGAATATTTCCGTTCCTCGCCGTCGTCAGTTGTGACAATTACGGTCCTGGAACCCCGTACGAGGCCGCCGAAACTGACAGTACCGTCGATCTCGCTGACTACGGCCGGATCCTTGGGACGCCGCGCCTCGAAGAGTTCGGCGACACGCGGCAATCCACCGGTGATGTCTCGTGTTTTGCTGCGCTCGCGCGGGATCTTCGCCAGAGTATCTCCGGCGCCGATCTCATCCTCATGGTGCACCACGAGGCGCGCACCGACGGGGATGATGTAATGACCGACTTCATTGCCGGCGGCGTCGACGATTCGAATCCGGGGAGACAGCGTACGATCTCGGTGCTCGGCGACCACCTGTGCCGCCAAACCTGTGGTTTCGTCGGCCTCTTCGCGGTATGTTACCCCTTCGACGAGGTCGACGAATTCGACGATACCCGGTCGGTTGGAGACGATATTGTTGTTATAGGGATCCCATTCGTAAAGGACCTGATTTTCGTCAACCGGCTGCTCGTCTTCTACCTTTATCGCGGCGCCGAAAGGCACATAGTAGTGACCGCCGCGAGGACGACCCTGGTCGTCCTGCACCTCGAACTCTCCGTTCCTGCCCACCGCAATGCGCTGTCCGTCGCGACGGGCGACCGAATCCATATTGATGAATCGCACGACACCGGCCCGCTTGGCGACGATTTCCGCCTGTTCCGCGATGCGGCTGGAGGTGCCGCCGATATGGAACGTACGCAACGTGAGCTGAGTGCCCGGTTCACCGACACTCTGGGCGGCAATCACCCCGACGGCCTCGCCAATGTCAACGAGTCTTCCGGTAGCGAGGTTACGACCGTAACACTTGGCGCAGATGCCCCGGCGGGCTTCGCAGGTCAATACCGAACGTACATTCACCCGTTCTACACCGGCATCGGCGATTTCGGCAGCGGATGCCTCGTCGAGGAGCATACCACTCTCCACAATGATCTCGCCTCCGATCGGATCGTAAACATCTTCCAACAGGGTTCGGCCCACGATACGATCAGCCAGTGGCTCGACTACCTCCTCACCCTCTTTAAGCGCTTCGAGTTCAATGCCCATTATGGTGCCGCAATCCCCTTCACCGGTCACTCCGTCCTGTGCCACATCCACCATACGACGGGTGAGATAGCCCGCCTCGGCGGTCTTCAGTGCCGTGTCGGCCAACCCCTTTCTCGCGCCGTGCGTGGATATGAAGTACTCCAGCACCGAGAGACCCTCTTTAAAGGAGGCAAGGATGGGCGTTTCGATAATCTCCCCGATCGCACCAGTGAGCTTCTTCTGAGGTTTGTTCATCAACCCCCGCATACCGCCTAACTGTTTCACCTGATCGTCGCTGCCACGAGCACCGGAGTCTTTCATGATGTAGATCGAATTGAATCCTGCCTCGGATTGCTCCAGCGCCTCGTTCATCATCTCAGCGATATTGTTCGTGGCGTGCTGCCAGACGTCGATGACTTTATTGTACCGCTCTCCTTCGGTGATTACGCCGTGGATGTACTGTTGCAGAATCCGATCGACCTCGCCCTTGGCTCTGTCGATGAGTTCCTGCTTCTTGGGCGGAACCACGACGTCGTCCATAGAAACGGTCACACCGGACTGGGTGGCGTAGTCATAACCCAATCGCTTCAGGCCGTCGGCAAATTCAACGGTTGCCCGATTGCCGAATCGCCGATGGACGTCGGTGGTTACTCTCTGTATCACGGGCTTGTCCACCATCTGATTGATATAGGGCATTCCATCGGGCAGAATTTCATTGAAAATCACCTGTCCTACGGTGGTTGTCAGCAGCGTGCCGTCGACACGCACACGAATGGCCTCGTGGAGGTCTAATTTCCCGTAATCGTGCGCGACCAGCGCTTCGCTGGGGCTGCCGAACGCCTTGAGTTGCTTCTTGTCGGGCTGCTGGACCATTTTGGTCAGGTAATAACATCCCATGGCGATGTCCTGCGGGTTGTGCACGATCACCGCGGATCCGTCTGCGGGCTTGAGCATATTGTTCGCAGACATGACCAGGATGCGGGCTTCGATTTGCGCCTCGAAAGACAGAGGCACGTGGACGGCCATCTGGTCGCCGTCGAAGTCCGCGTTGAACGCCGCGCACACCAGAGGATGGATACGAATCGCCTTCCCTTCCACGAGCACGGGCTGGAACGCCTGGATGCCCAGCCGGTGGAGCGTTGGCGCACGGTTCAGCAGGACGTAGTGATCCTGAATGATATCTTCGAGAATATCCCACACCTCGACCCGTTCGCGCTCGACCAGCTTTTTCGCGCTTTTCACGGTCTGGACCAACCCGCGTTCTTCCAGTTTCTTGATGATAAACGGCTTAAACAACTCAAGCGCCATGTGTTTCGGAAGCCCGCATTGATGCAGCTTGAGGTGGGGATCGACCACAATTACCGACCGGCCGGAATAGTCGACCCGCTTACCGAGCAGATTCTGTCGGAAGCGGCCCTGCTTTCCCTTAAGTAGATCCGAGAGTGACTTCAACGACCGGTTGCCGTCGCCACGCACCGCTCTAGACCGTCGGCCATTGTCGAACAGCGCGTCTACGGCCTCCTGCAGCATGCGTTTCTCGTTGCGCAGGATCACCTCCGGCGCTTTGATTTCGATCAGTTTCTTGAGCCTGTTGTTCCGGTTGATGACCCGCCGGTACAGATCGTTCAAATCGGACGTGGCAAACCGTCCACCCTCGAGGGGGACCAGCGGGCGGAGGTCGGGTGGAATAACGGGAATCACGTCTAGAATCATCCATGACGGATGGTTGTCGGACTGGCGAAATGCCTCGACCACCTTGAGCCGTTTCAACGCCTCCTGTTTGCGCTGAACGGAGGTTTCCATGCGCGCCTGGGTGCGCAACTCCGCGGAAAGTTCTTCGATGTCTATTTCGCTGAGCAACTTTTTGAGCGCGGGCGCGCCCATATCCGCATTAAAGTTGTACCCCTTGGCCTCGAGTTCAAATGCTTCATCTTCGGAGAGAAGATCCTTATACTTCAGATCGGGCGCGTCGCCTGGATCCAATACAACGTAGGACTCGTAATAGATGATCCGTTCCAGATTGCGAATTGTAATATCCAGAAGATAACCCATGCGGGAAGGCAGCGACTTGAAGAACCAGATATGAGAAACCGGCACCGCCAGTTCGATATGGCCCAACCGCTCACGACGCACCTTGGATTGGGTCACTTCCACGCCGCACCGGTCACAGACCACACCCCGGTAGCGAATCCTCTTATATTTGCCGCAACTGCATTCCCAATCCTTAACCGGACCGAAGATGCGTTCGCAGAACAGACCGTCCCGTTCCGGCTTGAACGAGCGGTAATTGATGGTTTCCGGCTTGGTCACCTCACCGCGGGACCAGCCCCGGATCGTTTCCGGAGAAGCGAGTTGTATGCGGATCGAGTTGAACTCTGTGGGCCGCTTGGAAGTATTGATGTCCGCCACGGGCCTTACCCCCTTTTTGCGATCGTTTTCCGAATAAAAAAGATGACCCCACTACGAGATCTTACCCGCCCTGACCATTCTCCAGGATCACGTCCAGACAGAGGCTCTGCAATTCCTTCACCAGCACGTTGAAGGATTCAGGAACCCCCGGTTCAGGTGGATTCTCACCCTTTACGATCGCTTCGTAGATCTTTGAACGACCTGCAACATCGTCGGACTTGACGGTCAGCATCTCCTGCAGCATATAGGCGGCGCCGTAGGCCTCCAACGCCCAGACCTCCATTTCGCCGAACCGCTGGCCGCCGAATTGCGCTTTGCCGCCAAGGGGTTGTTGCGTGACCAGCGAATAGGGTCCGATGGATCGGGCATGGATCTTGTCGCTGACCAGATGCGACAGCTTCAACATATAGATGTACCCCACCATCACCTTTTTGTCGAAAGGCCTTCCGGTTTTTCCGTCGTACAGCACGGATTTCCCGCCTTCCGGCAGGCTGGCCTGGCGCAACGCCGACTTGATGTCCTCCAATGTAGCGCCGTCGAAGACAGGCGAGGAGACGTGTAGATCGAGCGCCTGAGCCGCCCAACCGAGGTGGGTCTCGAGAATCTGCCCCAGATTCATACGGGAAGGCACACCCAGCGGATTCAGGATAATATCGATCGGGGTGCCGTCGGGAAGATACGGCATATCCTCTTCAGGTACGATTATTGAAACGACACCCTTGTTGCCGTGGCGTCCGGCCATTTTGTCGCCGACCATCAGCTTGCGCTTTCGTGCGATATAAACTTTAACAAGCTGTACAATTCCCGGCGGCAGTTCATCGCCCCGCGCGATTTTCTCCAGTTCTCGCTCCAGTTCGTTTTCCGCAGCCCGGATCAGTTTCTCAGCCAGTTCGATGATGCGGTCGACCTTCTGGTTGGTCTTGGCGTCGTCGACCCAGGTTTCGTCCGGACGTACGACATCCAAGTCGAGCTTTTCGGCGAACTTCTGATCGAATACCCTTCCGGATCGAGCCGCCACCGAACCATCGGCGGTCTGCTGCAACTGGTTCACCTTTTTGTCCCGCAGCAGTTCCACCACCTGTTCGTCCCGGCTGGCCTTTATCGCTTTGATTTTTTCCTGGACCTGTTTCTTGACAGTGGCAGTCTTCTCTTTATCCGACTGTCGGGTTTTTTCCCTGTCTTTTCGTGAAAAAACCCTTCGGTCCATAACAACCCCGTCCATTCCGGACGGCGCCTTCAAGGACGCATCTCTGACGTCTCCCGCTTTCTCTCCGAAAATTGCCCGCAGGAGGCGCTCTTCAGGCGAGAGTTCGGTTTCTCCTTTGGGCGTCACCTTACCCACGAGAATATCTCCGGACGTCACCTCCGCGCCGGCCCGAACGATACCCCGTTCATCCAGGTTGCGAACCGCCTGCTCGCTGACATTCGGAATTTCCCTGGTTATCTCCTCGACCCCTCTCTTGGTGTCCCGCACCTGGAGCTCGAATTCCTCTATGGAGATCGAAGTGAAAATATCTTTCTTCGACAGCCGCTCCGACACAATGATCGCATCTTCGAAATTGTACCCGTTCCACGACATGAACGCACAAAGCACGTTCGCTCCGAGGGCAAGGTCCCCGCGGTCCGTAGCGCAGCCGTCGGCCAGGAGATCTCCGGCTTCAACCCTGTCGCCGACCTGCACGAGGGGCTTCTGACTGATGCAGAAATCCTGGTTCGACCGCTTGAATTTGATTAGCCGGTAGACATCTTCATCGAACAGGTCAATCATCTCGACGTCGCGGCCCTTGCGCCGTTTGACCACAATCTTGTCCGCGCTCACGTAGGAGACCGTTCCCGGACTCCTCGCCGTTACGACCGCCTTGGAATCCACGGCGACCGCATGTTCCATTCCGGTACCCACGAACGGCGCCTCCGTTCGGAGCAAAGGCACGGCCTGCCGCTGCATATTGGAGCCCATCAGGGCGCGGTTGGCATCGTCGTGCTCCAGAAACGGAATCAGGGACGCCGCCGTACTGACCAGCTGGCACGGGGAAACATCCATATAGTTCACTTCCGAAGGTGCTACAACCGGAAAATCGCCTCGCCGCCGGGCCTGGACCGCGGAATCCTGGAATCGCCCGTCGGCGTTGAGCATTGAATTTGCCTGGGCGATGGTGTGTTTGTCTTCCTCATCCGCGGAAAGATACTCGATCTTTGAAGTAACCCTTCCATCTTTCACAACTCTGTAGGGCGTTTCCAGAAATCCCAGTGCGTTTATCTTGGCGTAGGTGGATATATTGGCTATGAGGCCGATATTGGGACCTTCCGGCGTTTCGATGGGACAAATTCGCCCGTAGTGGGTATGGTGAACGTCGCGCACCTCGAATCCGGCCCTGTCGCGAGTCAGGCCGCCAGGGCCAAGAGCCGACAGCCGTCGCTTATGGGACAATTCGTCCAGCGGGTTGGTCTGCTGCAGGAACTGGGAAAGCTGGCTGCTTCCGAAGAAGGCCTGAACCACCGTCGAAACCGTCCGGGCATTGACCAGATCCTGCGGCGTAATTTGCTCCACATCCCTGAGACTCATCCGCTCTCTGATCGTCCGGGCCATTCGGACCAGACCGGTCGAAAAGTGATAGGACAGGAGTTCGCCCACGGTCCGGATGCGTCGATTGCCCAGATGGTCGATGTCGTCGGTATGGCCTTCGCCCTTGAAGAGGAGTATCAGGTATTGGATTACCCGGTGAAAATCCTCGATGCTCAGGGTGGTATATTCCAGAGGAACGTTGAGATTCAACCGCTGATTCAAGCGGTAACGTCCGACCTCGCCCAGCTGATAACGCTTGGGGCTGAAGAACTGGCGTTCGAGAAGGCCGCGGGCAGTCTCAAGATTCGGCGGATCACCCGGTCGCAGCAGATTGTAGATTCGGGAGAGCGCCTCTTCTTCGTTATCGCAAGGATCTTTCTGAAGTGTATTGGCTATCACCCCTCCATCGTTCTCAATATTCACGTCGAGTACGGTCAGCTTGTTGACTTTCGCATCTTTCAGAGCCTGCAAGTGTTCGTCCGTCACTGTCTGATGGGTCTCGACAATGACTTCGCCGGTTCCCTTGTCGACCACGTCCTCCATTGCTATGGCGCCCACCAGCTCTTCGTCGACCCTCGCAGTTGTATTCTCGTGAAAAAGGCTTAGAATTTCTTCGCTACGGCTGAAACCCAGCGCGCGCAAAAACGTGGTAAACGGCAGCTTCCGTTTCCTGTCGATATGCACGTACATAATATCGTTTATGTCAAGGCTGAACTCCAGCCAGGCGCCCTTGTACGGAATGATCCGGGCGGAAAAAAGCCGCCTACCATTGGGGTGAATGGTTTCGTCGAAAAAGACACCGGGAGACCTGTGCAACTGGCTTACAATCACCCTCTCGGAACCGTTGACGACAAACGTCCCCTCGTCCGTCATCAACGGCAGTTCACCCAGGAATACCGTCTGTTCCACGATATCCTTGATCCTAAACTCTTTGTTGTCCTGCTTTTCTCGGGAAATCAACCTCAGCGTGGCGCGCAGAGGGACCGCGTAGGTTGTCCCGCGTTCCAGACATTCACCCACGTCGTACTTGGGTGTGCCAATGGAATAGTCGACGAACTCGAGTGAAAAAAGCCTGTGAACGTCGCTGATTGGAAAGATGCTATGGAAAACCGCCTGGAGGCCCTGCTTGCGGCGGTCGCCAGGCGGTACATCCTTTTGCAAAAACCAGTTGTAAGAATCAATCTGGATGTCCAGAAGATTCGGCATTTCGATGGCTGAAGCGATCTTTCCGTAAGATTTCCTGTCTATAAGTCCTTTTTTCGCCAAGATGATCACGCTCCTCTGGTGAAATCGACCGATGTTAGAAGGCAGGAATGCAGGTTAAGCTGTGGTGCGGCTATTTAATTTCAACCACGGCCCCTACCTCCTCCAGCTCGGCTTTGATCTGGTCGGCCTCCTCCTTGGAGACGCCCTCCTTCACACTGCGAGGCGCACCGTCGACGAGTTCCTTGGCTTCTTTCAGGCCCAGGCTCGTGACGCTGCGTACCACCTTAATGACCTGAATCTTCTTATCGCCGAAGGCATTCAATACCACGTCGAATTCCGTCTGTTCTTCTTCCTCAGCCTCTCCATCGGCGCCGGCGCCGGCCGCTGGCGCGGCGACCATTGCCTGGGCACTAACGCCGAATTTTTCTTCGAGCGCTTTGACCAGTTCGGCCAGTTCCAGAACGGAAAGCTTCTCGATCTCATCGATAATGTCTGCAATTGCCATGGATGTCCTCCATACGTCTAATCCTGCTGATTGAAACGGTTTAAGATGCTCCGGCATGTCTAATTTTCGACCCCGGTTTCATCTTTCTTCTTTGCAATTTCGTTCAGAACCAGAACCAGGTTTTGAAGCAAGCCGCCCAGACAGAATACCAGACCACTCAATGGACTCTGAATTGAGGAGACCACCTTCCCCAAAAGCACTTCCCTCGGTGGAAGCTGGGCAAGCGCCTCAAGCTGATCCCCTCTAAAGACACGACCGTCCGCAAAACCGCCCTTGACCCTTGGCAGGCCGTTGGCGTTCGCCGCAAACTCGTGAAGCAGCCTCACCGCCGCGACTGGATCGGTCTCGGAACTCGCGAGCACGGTTGGCCCCTGCAATACCCCTTCCAGTCCATCGATCCCCGCATTTTTTACTGCCAACAACGCCAGGCGATTCTTGATGACCCTATAGGTTATGTCCTCGTCGCGCAGCCGCTTTCGCAGTCGGGTGACATCGGGGACATTGAGACCTGTAAAGTCGGCCAGATAGAATCCCTGGGACCTGCTCATCAGACTGGTCAACTCTTCAACTGCGCTAATTTTTCCAGCCGTTGGCATCCTTTTCCCTTCCGTTGAGCGGAATCTCGCCGTCAGTTCGTCACGCTGGATCGATGGACCCGGACACCCGGGCCCATGGTGGTGGCCAGGGTGACCGACCGGACATACTGCCCCTTTGCAGATGATGGACGCGCACGTACGATTGTATCGAACAATGTTCGGGCATTCTCAACCAATCTGCTTTCATCGAACGAAATCCTGCCCACGGGCGTGTGAACGTTTCCGTTCCGGTCTACGCGATACTCCACGCGACCCGCCTTCGCCTCTCCCACTGCCCGCGCCACGTCCGGGGTAACTGTACCGCTCTTGGGATTGGGCATCAGACCCCGGGGGCCGAGAATCCTTCCCAAACGTCCGACAACGCTCATCATGTCGGGCGCCGCGATGGCCACGTCAAAATCGGTCCATCCACCGTTGATTCGTTCGGCCAGGTCGTCGGCTCCCACAACATCCGCACCGGCCGCTTCTGCTGCCGCCGCCTGTTCACCCTTGGCGAACACGACGACGCGAATCGTCTTTCCAAGACCATGCGGCAACATCACCGTGCCTCGGACCTGCTGATCGGCCTGGCGCGGGTCAATGCCCAGACGCATGGCCATTTCCACCGTCTGATCGAATTTCGGCGCCGGCATGTCTTTCAGCAGCGTTATCGCATCTTCGATGGAATATTGCGCGCGTCGATCAATCTGAGAAAGCGCCGCCTTGTAACGCTTCCCGTTACGCCTCGCCATAATGATTGTCCTCCTAATCCTCGACAGTAATACCGGCGCTGCGGGCCGTTCCTTCGATCATGCGTACGGCGGTTTCCAGGCTGCCGGCATTCAGATCTTCCATCTTCATCTCGGCAATCTCCCGAACCTGATCCCGCTTGACACTTCCGACCTTGGTTCGATTGGATTCGGGCGACCCCTTCTCCAGTCCTGCGGCCCGTTTCAGCAATACCGCGGCGGGCGGGCTTTTCGTTATGAAGGAGAAACTACGATCCGCAAACACGGTAATGACCGCGGGAACAATCAACCCCTGCTTATCTTTGGTCTGTGCGTTGAACGCCTGGCAGAACTCCATAATATTGACACCGTGCTGGCCAAGCGCCGGTCCGACCGGCGGCGTGGGGGACGCCTGGCCCGCCGGAATCTGCAGTTTAATGGTTGTCATTATTTTCTTTGCCATTGCGTTACCCTTCCACGGCCTCTTCGACCTGCAGGACATCCAGTTCCACAGGCGTGTTCCTGCCGAATATACTTACCATCACCTTGATCTTTCTCTTCTCGGGGTTCACGACGTCGACCATCCCGATAAATTCGCTGAAGGGACCGTCGATCACTTTGACCCGATCCCCGACCTGATAGGGAATTTGCTGATCGTCCTGAACCTGACGCCGGTCCACATGACCCAGCACGTGTTCTACCTCTTTTTCATGAAGCGGCTGCGGGCGCTTTCCCGGTCCAACGAAGCTCGTAACGCCCGGCAAATTGGTTACAAAATGCATGGTCTCCTTATCCATTTCCATTTCGACCAGAATGTAGCTGGGCAGGAATTTCCTGAAGGAGGTTGTCTTCTTTCCGTCCTTCATCTCGACGACCTCTTCGGTGGGAACCACGACCCGATTGATCCTGTCTGCAATCTCGGTGCCTTCCTTGGCACTTTCGAGATAGGAACGCACCTTGTTTTCGTGTCCCGAATAGGTATGCACGACGTACCAGCGCATTGCCATGGGGCATCACTCTCTGTTGAATAGACTGAGGCCGTCAGCCCATCGCAAACCTGCGGACCAGCGAAAGCACGAAGTCTACGAAAAAAATAAAGACGGAAAGCGCCAGCGAAACCACCAGCACGATGTTTGTGGAAGCGATCAGCTCATCTCGGGTCGGCCAGGTCACCTTTCCCATTTCAAGCTGAACGTCTTTAATTAACTGCGCCACCTTCGCGAACATCGGGTATACCGCCAGGGAAACGCCCCAACACCTGAAACAGCCCGAGAGTGGGCTCGCGCATGCCGAAATCGACGTCGGTTGATGGGGATTCGTAAAAGAAACCCGGCTCCCGTAAAAACCTGCGTAACTCAGGCGCGGGTCTGGTGTCTGTTTCGGAGGAAAATGGCAGGGCAGGCAGGAATCGAACCCGCAACCACCGGTTTTGGAGACCGGTGCTCTACCAATTGAGCTACTGCCCTAACCCCAATAAATCGACAGCAAATCCTGAAACTCAGCGAGTCTCACGGTGCAGAGCATGTTTTCGGCAAAACCTGCAATATTTCTTGAATTCGACGCGATCCGGGTGCAAACGGCGATTCTTCTTCGCCGTATAATTCCGACGCGCGCATTCGGCGCAGGCCAATGTAATGAGATCTCTGGGCATTGACGGTGACAGAACGTTTTATTGGAGCCCACGACCGGACTCGAACCGGTGACCTCCTCCTTACCAAGGAGGTGCTCTACCGACTGAGCTACATGGGCCCTGTACCCTGTCTACACGACAGACAAGGGCTGATAACGCACCCCGTTGGAAATTGGAGCGGGAAACGGGACTCGAACCCGCGACATTCAGCTTGGAAGGCTGACGCTCTAGCCAACTGAGCTATTCCCGCAGATAAGAAAAACGACTCCTTTCGGGCCGGACATGCAAAGGGGCCGGCAACGAAAGTTTCCAGACTTACTAAGCTATCACATACACGTATCGATGTCAAGAATTTTCTTAAGAAAGAGTGTTCGCAAACTCAAGAAAAACATCCACATCTCCAGAACGACCGACCACGGGATGCGCGAGACTCGCCAGCAGACATCGACGGGCAAACTCCCTGACCTCGATTCAGGCCGGCAACGGAGTTCCATAAAGACGACAAAGCCCCTCCTGTTGAAGGAGGGGCGCATAGCCCGTGATATGGTGGTGGGGAGGGGTGGATTCGAACCACCGAAGGCGTCAGCCAACAGATTTACAGTCTGCCCCCGTTGACCGCTTGGGTACCTCCCCACGCGCAATGAAAATCAGAGCAGAAATAATACAGGCCGGCGCCCGGAAAGTCAAGCGGAAAAGTGCGTTTTGTCAATTGACAAAACAGGTATGAATGCGTATTTTGCCCCCGGAATTCCACCAGGGCCGATGACGCTCGGATATCCCGACGAACCTTTCTCTATCCGTGTAGGCGCTAGTGGGAATCTGCTTCCCATTCCCGTTTTCCCAATTGCCCTCCACGCATTTCGGAACAGCAAATTCGCCAGGTAAGAAAGGAGTCCCTGTTGTGACCGAACCCATTCAGAATTATGCTCGAATCGGCATCGTCCACTTTATGGCCTACAAGTCCTGTATCGGCGGCGAAGGACCGATTCTTGAAACACTTGAAAAAATCGCGCTTGACCCTTATTTCCAGGCTGTGGAAGTCACCCACATGAAGGACGGGAAGGTGCTTGCGGAAGCCGCGGAATTGCTCGAGGCCGCCCATATGGATGTGGCGTTCGGCGCCCAACCCATTCTTCTTGGCGGCAAGTTGGACATTAACGCTTCCGACGAGGGCCACCGGCTCCACGCCGTGGACGCGGTCAAAGCCGGCATCGATCAGGCGGAAGCACTGGGGGCCCCCGGGGTTGCGCTGCTTTCGGGCACCGATCCCGGCCCGGAAGCCCGCGAGCGGGGCGTGGACCTGCTGGTCGACTCGCTACATCGCCTTTGCGACGATGCAGCAGGCAGGAACATGAGCGTGGTTCTGGAGACTTTCGACCGTCTGCCCTTCGGCAAGAATTGTCTCGTAGGCCCGAATGCCCTGGCAGTCGACGTGTCTTCCAGGGTGAGGCGAGAGTATCCAAACTTCGGATTAATGCTGGACCTGAGTCATTTTCCCCTGCAGGGCGAGACCTCGAACTATGCGTTGCGAATTGCTCGCGACCACCTGGTTCATGCCCATATCGGCAACTGTGTGATGCGAAATCCCGATCATCCGGCCTACGGAGACAACCACCCACGCTTCGGTTGTGAGGACGGCGAGAACGATGTACCGGAAGCCGTTGAATTCCTCAGCGAACTGCTCGACATTGGATTCCTGGATCCGGAGAAGCGCCCCATTCTCAGCTTCGAGGTGTCTCCAATGGAGGGTGAATCACCTGAAATCGTCATCGCAAACGCCAAAAGGGTACTCGACGCGGCATGGGCACAGGTATGATCTCTTCTCTCGGCTCCTTTCATCGGAGTTTGACCTCACCCAGATTTGAGGCAGCCATCGGTACCGGTTTAAACGCTCCGCGATCAGCAGCAGGTCACGGGCCCTCCTGCCTTAAACTCCACATTCAAGACCGACGCCATAGAGGTACCCGCTCCGCTGCGATTTACCTGGAATTATCCGCACCCCGTACCCCGATCAGCCACCCGAAGACCCAGGCGAACACCACCATCAGATAAAACGAGCCAACCGAGAGAACAAACATGGCCACCGGCGGTACGGCGGCCAGTATCACATTCAGGAGAAACAGCAACCCGTAAGAGAGATAAAAGGCAAGACACGCCTGTGTGTACCGACCGCCCCGGATCACCCGCCGAATGTCCGAAAGGATCGCGCCCGGGTCGAACGAAGCCCATATCTTTCCCTCCGCGGCAAACCGCGCAAAAACGACTGGCAGGAGCCCGTATAGCATCATAGCGGTGCCAATCAGCAGCAACGTGATCGCGCTCAGCCGGGTCGGATCTTCTCCTGGAGGAACCAGTCCCAGAACTGCCATCACGGCAAGTGCTCCCAGGCCGACCAGGAACAGATATCCCAGATAGATCACTCCCAGCCGGACCCCCACGCCCGCGTATTGCTTCCACGCGCCCCACTCCGGCATTCGGCGGAATTCCAGACCGTTTAACGCGTCTACAAAGACACGATAGACATACCCCCACCAAACGAGTGTCGGGAACACGAAGAAAACGACCGCCACGGGCGCAAACATGATGGAGACTTTTCCCAGCGCCATAAAGACGGCGAGCAGCAATGCCAGACTCGGTAGCAGAGACAGCAAACCACCCAGCAGGACCTTTTGCCGCCAGCGCTCATCCTGTAACGGCGCCCGCAACGCGAATACAACAAACGGACCGAACATACATTTCGAAGAGCCGCGACCCGCGGCCTCGCTCCCCTTTTCCGTTAAACAGCCTCCAGCGCCCGTTCCACGTCGTCAATCAGGTCTTCCGCGTCCTCAACTCCGACAGAATAACGTACCAATTCGTCACTGATCCCTATGGCGACCCGGTCTTCCCGCGCCATTTCGTAGTAGGAAATGGTAGACGGATGAGAGACGATGCTCTCCACCCCACCCAGGCTCGCGCCGATATACGGAATCTCCAGGCGATCGAGGAACGCCATGGTTCCGGCTAAATCCGCATTGAGATCGAAACTCACCACGCCGCCGTACCCTTTCATTTGCTCCCGGGCAACCCGATGGTGCGGGTGGCTCTCCAGTCCAGGATAGTATACCTGTCGCACCTTGCGGCTGTCCTCAAGGAACCGTGCAAGCGCCAGCGCCGTCTCGTTCTGACGCGCCATTCTCAACGGGAATGTCTTGATGCCTCTGATCAGCAGATACGCGCAGTGTGGGTCGATCACCCCGCCCAGGATACCGCGATAGTCCTTTATTGCCGATACCAGCGGCTCGGGGCCAAGAACAGCACCGGCGATAAGGTCGTTATGCCCCCCCAGATACTTGGTTGCGCTGTGAATGACCAAGTCCACTCCAAATTCCAGAGGACGCTGGTTGAACGGCGTGGCAAACGTACTGTCAATCACGACCTTCGTCCGGTTCGCTTTTGCGATGGCGACAACCTCTTCCAGGTCCATCACGTTCAGGTGCGGGTTGGTTGGAGACTCCGCAATCACCACCCTCGTATTCTCCTGCATGGCCGACTCGAGCCGTGCATAGTCGCCAGCCGGAACGAAGGTCGTGGCGATACCGAACTTTTTCAGCAACTGTTCGCAGAACTGTGCGGTCTTCCGGTAACAGTCGTCGGTAATCACGGCGTGGTGACCCGTTGACAACATGCCCAGAAGCGTGGTGGTCAACGCGCTCATGCCGGAGGAAAACAACAGCGCCGATTCCGCTCCCTCGATTTCGGCCAGTTTTCGTTCCGCAATCTGCTGCGTCGGGTTTCCGTAACGACCGTAGTCAAGTCGGGTTGAGCGCCCGGATACGAAGTCGTCCACCGCCGCTGTGTTTTCGAATACATAGGTCGACGTCTGCGCGATCGGCACCGTGAGGGAATGGCCCCAATGCCCCCTCTCTTCCCCGGCGTGAACCGCACGGGTAGAACTGCAAGCGCCATTCAGTGATGGCTTCTTTTCCATCGTATCCTCCGGTGTCCACAAAAAAAAACTGAAGCCAAAAAGCCCCAGAGAACCTGAATACGCAACCGACAGTCGTATTGGTGGTCAGCTTTTTAGCGATTTCTTTATAGTGGCTGCAATATGCCTCAAATCACCACTACGCTGATTTTGGTCATTGAATGTAACCAATTGTCCCATCGCTGTCAACCATCGTTCAAATCAAGCGTCCGAAAGATCTGATCCCGAACCGGTCCGTATTCGGCCGGCAATTCCACGGGCAGATTCGCATGGTTCGGGTCCACGCCGAACGCCCCAAGTTCCTCCAGGTGGTACCTGATCTTGAACTCGGCGAACTTCAGCCCGTGAGCGGTGGAAATCACCACAACCCGTTCATCTTTCCGAATGACGCCGCGGTCGACCAGCTTGATAAGCGCAGCAAAGGCCACACCCGTATGCGGGCATGAAAACAACCCCGTTCGATCCGCCCGCGCCGCCGCATCGGCCAGTTCCTGATCCGTGGCCTGCTCCACCACGCCGCCGATGTTCTTCAGGGTCTGGATCGCTTTTTCCGCACTGACCGGATCTCCGATCTGGATGGCGCTGGCCAGGGTCGTTTGTGCCTTGAGCGGCTCAAAGGTATCGAACCCGTTGCAGTAGCTCCGGTAAAGCGGATTCGCGCGGTAACTCTGTGCAACGGCGATTCGGGGCACCCGGTCGATCAGACCCATCTCCTTCAACTCGCCAAAGCCCTTGCCCAGTGCGCTGACATTTCCCAGATTGCCCCCTGGAACGACTATCCACTGCGGCACGTCCCAATCGAACTGCTGGAGCAACTCCACGCTGACGGTTTTCTGACCCTCCACGCGAAGCGAATTCATCGAATTGGCCAGGTAGATATTTTCCCTTTGGCATATTTCCTGAACCAGCTTCATACACCCGTCGAAATCCGTGTCCAGACTCAACACCAGCGCCCCGTTTGCCATCGGCTGGACGAGTTGGGCCGTGGAGACCTTATCCCGGGGCAGGAACACAACCGCCTGTATGCCCGCGTGCGCGCAATATGCGGCCAGAGCCGCTGAAGTATCTCCGGTGGAGGCGCAAGCCGCTGCGGGGATCCGCTGACCCTCCGCAACCATTTGTTTCACCATTGACACCAGGACGGTCATGCCCAGATCCTTGAACGAACCGGTATGGCTGTTCCCACATTGCTTGACCCACAGGTTCTCCACCCCGATTTCACGCCCGAGTCGCTCCGCCCAGAACAGATTGCTGCCCCCTTCATACATCGATACCACGTTGTCGTCGTCCACAACGGGGCAGACCATTTCCTTCTTTCCCCACACCGAACTGCCGTAGGGCCACACCGTGCGCATATACCGTCGATCGAACAACTCACGCCAGTACTGCGGCGACCTGGAGCGCAATGCATCCAGATCGTGGCGCACCTCCAGCAGGCCGCCGCACTTCGGACACGCGTAAATGATCTGCGTCAGTCGATAGCGCCCCCCGCATCCCCTAAAACACTGAAACCATGCTCTATACGACATCATGCCGATCCTTGATATAAAGACGAAACCAGCATTTTTCGGAAAACCGGTTGTTTCGGTTCGCGCAGGCCTGAATCGAGCGTACCGCTCCCATCCGAAAAACCGTGTTGCGCAGTTCAGATTTTCTCGACCGCATCCCCCGGCACCCATCCGCCAATGCCGTCTGGCAATCGCACCAGACACCAGCGGTCTTCGACGCGTTCAATAGCCACCTTCGTACCTTCGTGGATCTTGAAAACCAGCAGATAATCGTCCCCCGGGCCGCTTCGGCCCTGCACCTCCTCCGCCATAACGATCGCGTCCGAAGCGGACGCCTCGGCATGAACCCTGTACGTCAGAAGCGCGCCCGAACCGCACAACCCGAGGCCCGTCAGCACCAGCAGCCCGATCCATAACGAACGACGGGAGGACGAATAAAGCCAGAACACGGCGGCCGCTGACATCATAAACAAACAGACGGTCAACAAAACGGACAGCACGTCCGCGCTTAGCAGTCGGTAACCGGACGATAGAACGCGGGTTGGAAGATTGACGTCTTCGTCCGGATTCTTATCCTCTTTGAGGGCGTTCACAAACCTCATATTCGCAAGTACATCCTCGTCTCCCGGCATCAACCTGAGAGCCCGCTCATAGGCGAGAATGGCTTGTCCGATTTCTCGCGTCTTGAAATAGGCATTGCCCAGATTGAAATAAACATAGCCATTCCGCACGCCCTGAGACACCACTTCTTCGTATCGACCCGCCGCCGTTTTGAATTCACCCTGCCGATAAAGGGCGTTCGCATCATTATACATCCTCGCACCCGTCCCGTCGCCCCGGGCGTTCCCGGCAACCAGCAGAATTATCAGCACCGTGTGCAAGAACGTGCCCGCCGACGGGAGGCCGGTATCCAAAGCCCGGCGGGGCCTCCGGCGCCGGTCGGTCCGGCCGTGCCCGCCCGTCATATCCTGGCTCCCAGGGCATCGATCAACGCAGCCGCAGCGCCATAGAATTCCTCCCGCTCCTTCTCCGGCATCCGGACCGAGGCAAATCGTGCATAATCGCAGCGCAAAAAGACATCCTTCACTTCAGACACGATTGAATCCGGTACATCCTTCTCGCAAAGCGCCTGCGCGGCGGACTCCCGGGTCATGCTCGCGACCGGCAGATTCAGTCGATCCGCCAGGAATTGGGCCAACGCCCTGTCGATTTCGACATAAAACGCCAGTCCGTCTTTATCATCCAGCCGCTTTCGAGCCTGTATCAGGCGCCTCCGGGCCTCGGAACCCGAACGCCGCCGCCGGGCATAGGCCACGTCGCCCATCAGCCGGTCCCGGTGGCGTTTATACGCAACGATACCGAGAAAACCGAGAAAGGGCACAAACTGAATTGCCCAGAACCATTTGTTCCTGTATAACAGCCTGCCGTGATCTTCCAGAGAATCGAGATCCGGCTTCAGATGACGAATATCCTGCCCGAGCAGTTCAATCTCTTTCCGGCTCAATAGGGGTCCGGAACCTGCGGGCTGCCTGCCCGGTGTCACGCTCACCGAAACCACCTGTGAACGCACGGTATGATAACGCTGTTCTTCAGGGTCGAAATAGGCCAGCAAAAACGGACCGATGCGTCCGTTGCCGGGCCGGTTGGGAATCGCGACATATTCGAACGTCTTTTCGCCGCCGATGCGACCATTCTTGTTGCCGACGTTTACAGTTGACTTCGGGTCGTAGAACTTTAACGCGTTCCCCTTCGGACGAACGGGCTCGCCCACGGCATTCAGATTGCCCGTTCCACGCACCCTCACCTTTACCGCGACTGGATCTCCTTCCGCGACCGAAACCGGCGACGCCGCAACCGATATGTCGAACCTTCCCACCGCGCCGCTGAACTCGGCCGGAGCGCCCGTGGGCAGCGGCAAGACTTCAATCTCCACGATTTCAGAACCCGCGCGCACTTCCCGGTTGTTACCGGAACCGAAAAAGCCGTCCATGTCGAAAAGGTTCCTGCTCCTCGCGCGTTCCTGAACCTGGCAGACGACTTCAAGCTCGCCCAGCGCCTGTTTTCCGGACGCGGTGGGAAACAACGCCATCGTTTTCAAACGCATCACGTCGAACTCGCGCCCATCGTAAACCTCGCGAACAAAACTGGCGCGCTGAGCGTCGAACAGAGTCTCCGACCAGAAACCGGTATAGGCAGGCAGGCGGCCATAGCTGATATTGCGCAGCGTCCTCCGTGTGTAAAGCTTGTAGGTAACGGTTACCTGCTCTCCCACATACACTCTGTTCTTATCCACCGTTGTGGCAACGAACAGGTCCTCCTCCAATTCCTCCACATCCCGACTGCCAAGGGACTGTCTCGGCGCCGGCGCGGGGCGTGTGCGCGGCCGCCCGTTGCTTTTTACGACATTCACCCGAACCGTCGAGGACTCGTGCCGCCTGCCCCGATACACCACGTGCGCCGGGCCAATGAAGAAACTGCCCTCGTGCCTTCCCCGCAGGGTATATACGTACGAGTTTTTTCGCGTCGTTACCACTTGGCCGTTCGTGATATTCAGTCCCTGGGATGTATAGGACGAACGCCCCGTAACGTCGAATCCGTCCGGTATCGGCAGTTCCGGGTCGGTAACGTCGCCGCCGGCCGTCAACGTTACCGTAAGCGTGACCTGCCCGCCCACCTCCACGCGTGTCCGGTCGACAGACACCTGAAGGCGCGGAGTTTCGGCAAGCGCCGAACCGCACGAAACCAGAAGGACCAAGATAACAACACGGAGGGGCTTTCGTGCCATTCCTACCACTCGTTTCCCTTGTATCGTTTGCCGTAAACGCGCAGCCGGCGGTACTTTTGGGATTTCAACTCCCTGTCTTTCATCGCATCAAGCAGGCGTTCGGCCTCTTCCCGACTCAGCGCATCCGACCGCGACTCCGATTCCGTTGGCTGCTGATTCTGCCGTTGCCTTCCGGGATCGTCCTGCTTCCCGCCCCGCTCCTGCTCCCCATCTTCCTGTTTTTCCCGGTTCTGATCGCGATTCCCGTCTGCGTCCTGATTCGGCGGGTCCTCTGACCGATCCCGATTCTCCTCGTCATTCTGTTCCTCTTTGTTCTGCTCGTTCCTGTTCTCCTCCTGCTCCTGGCCGTTCTCCTGTTGCTCCTGTGACCGGTTCTGCTTCTTCTCCTCCTCCTGCATTTTCTCCAGAACCCATTCCAGATTCACCTTTGCATCCAGATCGTCCGGCCGCAACGTCAGCGATCGTTTGTAGGCCTCTGCCGCCTGCTGCAGCTTCTGCTGGCGAACGTGGACATTGCCCATATTGTAATACGCCCTCGCGAGAAACGAGGGATCCTGGCTTTTCAACGCGTGCCCGAACTCCCTCAGTGCGTCCTGGAAGGCATTCTTCTTGAAATAGGCGTCGCCCGCATTGAATCTGAGTTCCGGCGCGTCAGGTTTTTCTACCTGAGCTTCCCGGTAGAACTCTAGCGCTTCCTCGAACTTGCCTTCGTGAAACTTGCGGTTGCCCTGCCGGTTCTTGTCCGCCGCCGGATCCAGAATTGTGAAACCCAGAAGCGGAACGACGACGATGCCAATCAGATACCGGTGCATGGAGCAGACTCCTGGTGAATCCGAGTTCAAGCTACTGAAACCGCCCTCGCCACTGTGTTCGCACCCTTCGCCGATCCGACAACATTGCCTCGCAGACAAAACAGGCCACCGCGACAGCCAGCGGCCACTGAAACCGGTGTTTGTACTGCGTGTACTTTCGCGATCCCAGTTCCTTCTTCTCCATCTGCGAGATCTCGCCGTACACCCGGTCCATGCCCACACCGCCCGACTGCGCCCGAATATAGACTCCGTCTGTCACACCGGCAACCTGTTGCAGGCTAACCTCGTCCAGGCGCGACTTCACGTAATTGCCCCGGCCGTCTTTCAAGAATTCGGTCCGGCCGTTCTGTTTTACCGGGATCAACTCTCCTTCAGGCGTCCCGACACCCACCGCGAATATCCGCACCCCGGCTTCCGCCGCCTCGTTCGCGGCCTTTACCGGATCGTCGGCGTGGTCCTCTCCATCCGTAATCAGCACCATAACCTTGTACTTGCGTTCCTCGCTGCCGAAAGCCCGGGTCGCCGCCCGAATGGCTTCGGCTATCGCCGTGCCCTTAACCGGTATGAAATCGGTGTCGATCGAGTCAAGAAACAGCTTCGCGGCGCCATAGTCCAGGGTGAGCGGACAAAGTGTAAAGCTCCGACCCGCGAACGCGACAAGGCCGATTCTATCGCCTTCGAGCCGGTCAATAAATGATTCAATCTCAAAAAGCGCGCGCGTCAGTCGATTGGGCCGGATGTCTTCGGCGAGCATGCTCAGCGACGTATCCAGTGCGACAATCACGTCGACACCCTTGCGGTGCAACAGTTCAAGCCGCATCCCGTACCGTGGTTGCGCCAGCGCCATCACCAGAAAGAAGAGTCCGCCAGCCGTCAGGGCCGCCTTCACCCACTGTCTCTTCCAACTTGTGGCCGCCGTCAGCTTCCGCATGAGTTCCGGACTCCCGAAACGAGCGAGGGCCCGCCTTTTCTTTCGAAAAGCGATCACGAAAAACAAAACGGCCGCCGGCACGGACAACAGGAACCAAAATGCCTGGACGTCCCCGAAACGCATCCTAAGGAATCCTTCGAAACCGCGTGTTCGCCAGCATCAGTTCTACGCCAAGCAAAACAAGAGCCGGCCAGAGAAAAAGGGTGAACAATTCGGAATAATTCACGTAGTCGCGTGTTTTGATTTCCGTTTTTTCCATCTCGCCGATGGCACGATAAATCTCCTCCAGTTTCTTCTCGCTGGTCGCCCGAAAGTAGCGGCCGCCCGTGATGTCGGCGACTTCCTTCAATGTCTCTTCGTCGATTTCGACCCGAACCCGCTGCCGGAGCAAGCCCTGGCCCATCACGATCACCCCGTCGCTTCCCGCCCCGATGGTGTAGATTCGAATGCCCACCGCGTGGGCCGCCCGCGCGGCCGTAACGGGATCCACCTCCCCTCTGTTATTCACGCCGTCCGTCAATAGAATAATCACACGGCTTTTGGCCTCCGAACGGCGCAACCGGTTTACGGCCGTGACAATGCCGGTTCCGATGGCTGTGCCGTCCCAGGAATCCTCCGCGAGCCGGACCTCGTTCAAAAAGCTCAGAAATATTCCGTAATCGAGGGTGAGCGGACACTGTGTGTAGCTTTCACCTGCAAAGACGACGAGCCCCAGCCGGTCGTTGACCCGCCCGCGCACGAACTGGCTCACGACCTCCTTGCTGATCTGCAGCCGGGACTTTCGCTGCTGATCCAGGTCCTTGTGCGCCATGCTGCCCGATACGTCCAGGGCGAGTACAATATCGATTCCCCGGGTAAGGATTTCCCTCCCTTCGCGCCCCGAACGCGGGCGCGCCAGCGCAACAATCAGCAATATCAACGCCAGACAGCGGAGTGCAATCAGACCGTGGCGCAGCTTAAGCACAATCGATGGCGGAATCCGCCCGATCACACCCAGATCCGGAAAACGAATGCTGCCCTGCCGCTGCCTCTGCCGGCGTACATATCGATAAATCAGAAACGGCACAAAAAGCAGGGCAAACAGCCATTCCGGATTCTTGAATTCAATCATGCCGTCGCTTCCGCCGGCGCCGCGTTCACAGCATCGTCTTCACTCTGGCGGCGCTGTTCGTCCAGCCGCCGCATCAGGTCCAGAACCGTTTCCGCGGCCTTCGTTGCAACCTCATCACGGGGCCTGAGCTTCGCGAATTTTACCAGGTCCGCCTCCGACAACAAGCCCTCCAGCGCCGCAACCTCCGCTTCCCCGATCGAGACACGTCTGAGGTCCTGAACCAGTTCGGATGTGGTACACTCCATTGCATCGACCCGGACCCGATCCTCCAGGTACCGGCGCATCACCTCGGAAAGCAGACTGTAATACCGCTTGAACGCACCTTTTTCCACCAATCGCATCCGCAGAATCTTCGCAACTTCGTCTGGCCAGACGATGGGCGGCGGCGGCTCAACCTCCGGTTTCCTGCGTCGTCGATTCCAATACCAAAGCGTTCCGGCCACGACGCCAGCCAGAACGGCCACTGCGAACCAAAGCCAGCCCGGTATTCTCGCCTCAATGTCGACCGGCGGCTTAACATCCCGGATGTCCGTCATTTCCGCCGGTTTGACGCTGCGTACCAGAACCGGTATCGGCTCGGACGTGATTAATCCGGAATCGCCCTCCGCCGTGCGCACCTGCAATACCAGAGAGGGCACTTCGATCACACCCACCCTGTACACGGCAAGCTCGAATGCCAAGGTCTCCTCCACGCGTCCGTCGGACATCTCCCGAACCGCCGGCGGCACCTGGCGGCGCACCTCGAACGGCGCGAGAAAACCCTCGTTCTGCATAAGTACGGCGACATCCCCCGTTTCGCGCCTGATCCGCAGACCGAGGAGAACGGGATCGCCGACCGTGAGGGTGTCCCGATTTACCCTCGCGTCGAAAGCAACTTCGGCGCCGGTGTCGGGGGATGACAACGCGAGGCCGCAGGCACCGATCCACACCGATATCAGGACGCGAACCATATTCTATTTGGCCACCTCCGGCACGCCTGGCAAACGCACGGTATCCGGTCGAACGACGTCCGGTTTCACGTGCACGAGTTCGAGCTTCAGTTTTGTCAGATGCTTGTGATCGAACCGGACGACTTGGGGACGGAGATGTCCCATAGCGTACACCTTGCCCTCCTTTTCGCCGATAATCAGCTTCTGCACAACCGCGCCGCCGCGCCAGACGGTGACCTCCAATGCCGGACGATCAAATCCGTACGCCTCCGGATCCATCAGCTTTTCCGCGACAAACTCATCGGCCTCGAGCAGTTCGATGGTGCGAAAGAAATGTCTGACACGTTGTTCCAGGACAATATGCAGCTTCGGCTGCAGCACCTGCCAGGCGCCGCCGGTGTAATCCTTGACACACTCCACGACGCGGTCCCGATACGCCAGCTTCAACCTGTCGACTCCGGCGGCGTCGAATGCAAAGATACGCTTGAACCTCAGATCCGAAGCCGTTTTCGTCATATCCGCGACAAAGGTCGAATCGACCAGAAAAACCATGCGCCTGGCCGAAAATGCCGCGAAAAACGGCGGAAATCGGCCCGCATCTCCCCTGCGCCCAATCGTGACCGTCTTCCTCTCCCGGTTGCCGTCGAAAATCGATACGGTCAGCGTCGGATTCTCCAGGCCGTAATGCCCCCGTTCGCGTGACTCTTCAGCAACCACGCGCGTGAATTCGGCAGTATGCAGCCTGTTGATCAGTTTCTGAACCGCAGCATTGTCGGCGCGGTCAACTACCGGATACGTGAGGCGCCATTCATCGGAAAACGCTTCCATTACCACGCGGGCATCCCCTCTTGTGATTTCGACTTTACTTACGCTATCCCGATCGAAATCCGCAACCCGCTTGTCCCGTAGCTGAAACAGCCCTTTCTCCACTCTCATCCTGAATTGGGCGCCAACGGCGAGTATTCCCGGATGCCCGGACCACCTGATATAGCCGTAACGGCCTGTTGGACTTCGATCGCCCCAGAAGAGAGAATCCACCCGGTCCACCTGTCTAATCGCCAGTGCCAGATTCGGCCTGTCAAGGCCGAAATCCGAAAGATGGGCCTGTCCTCGCGCAATACGGACGCTGTCTGCCACGACACGTTCCAGGTCCATATTCTGTAACGTCCGGATCAATCCCGTGATCTCGCCGTCGTCGCCGCGGGTTTCCACCGGTTGCCGGATCCGCCACCGACCCTCCGATTTTACGATTACGATGGTGGTATCACCCCGGTGAACCGATAGCCCATTGACCGAGTCTGCTTTCAGACGCAGAAGGCGCCCCGCTTCCCTGCGGGTCTTATCGCGCTCATCGGCGCCGCGAATTTCATAAAAGTAGGCAAACCCGACCAGCCCGGCCAGAAGCAGTACCAGACCACCTGTTGTCTTTAAACTCATAATCCATGCCTGTGCGTGTTACGCGTAGAGATCGGTTTCACGGCGACGCATCAGCGCCGCCTGCGCCATACGCCAATCCCGATGACGACGGGTATGGCAGGAATTATCACAACGGAGAGCCACGTAAGCCACAAAAGGTCCTCCGCCGACATGATAACCCCCCGAAAGGCCCACATTTTCGGGCGGATCGAGATCAGATCTCCCTCCTCCATCAGCCAACTCACCGCGTTCATGAACAGGTCTCCGTTGCCCACCGTATCGAAGAACTCATTGCCCGCAAAATCAGAGTCGCCAAAGACGACAATCCGGGTGTGGCGCAACCCCACGTCGGAGGTTCGAAACCGGCGATATTTCGGCCTGTCGAACGTAGCGACCGCCACCGACGCGGGGCCTGGCAAATCGATGCCCGGATCGTAAACCGCTGACGCGTCCGGCAGTGTCTCCTCCCGCCAACTGTTCCGCGGATGGGTCTCCACAAGTTGATGGGTCTGCATGCCGGTTGCGGTTTCGCTCCGGGTGACGGACCGTGCCAGTCTGTAGAACGTCCTCAGATTACGTTTGAGGTGTTTTTCCGTAACCGGATGCCTCGCGTACCAGACCGAACCCGGCATCGAGGGATCGCCCGGTCCCCATCCCAGGACATAGTCGTTGTTGACCTGGATGCCCCATCGCGCCAGCAGCGATTCCAGGCCCGTATCGCCAGGGGGGTCGAGCATAAAAAACCCGGATCCGCCGCCGTCCAGATAGCTGCCGATCGAATCCACTTCGATCCTGGAAAATGCTGCCGTCGGACCGGCCACGATCAGTAAGTCGCAATCCGCCGGCACACCCTTTCCGGCATCCAGAACGAGTGTATCCCGGACCACGTAACCGACCTCCCGCAACGCCTGCCCGACGCGGATGAAATCGCCTTCCGGGGCCTTTAGCGACCGCTCTCCATGGCCCGCCGAGAAATAGACGGTTTTCTCCCGCTTCCGGACCACCTTGGCAACCGCGTTGGTCAGGTTATTTTCCTCGGTTCCCGCAACGCGCTCTTCCCGTCCATCCGACATCACCACCGAGATCCGCGACTTATCCACCCTGTATCGTCTGGCTTCTCCGGGCTGTACCGCGGGATCGACCATTGTATAAGTAAAGCGGTCCGAGTGGTTGGCGTAGGTTTCGAGCCTTTCCTTGAATTCGGCCGCTTCCGGGTCGGTTTCGTGGAAAAATGCCAGGACGTGCACATCCGTCGTCAGAGAATCCAGCAACGTCGCGGTCTGATCAGACACGCTGTGCATTCCGCCCTCGGTAATGTCAATGCGATGATGATAGCGCGTGGCGAGGAAGTTGATCGTGACCAGGCTCGCGAGCAACGCCAGGACGGCAACCAGCGTACTCGAACCGTACTTTACCACGCGTGTCCCTAAAAAGCCGATCATTCTCTATTGCCTCCAGCGGCGGGATTCAAGCGCGGTGCGTGTAAGGAACAGAAAGAAAAACGTAAAGCTCAGAAAAAAGATCACGTCGCTGCTTTCGATCACACCCCGCGCCATATCCCTCGTGTGATCGATCAACGACAGATAGAAAAGAACGGTTGCCCATTCGCGGCCTATGAGTTCGGGCGAATACCGCACGACAAAGAGGAGAAGAAGAAGAACAAACGCGATGACGACCGCGACGATCTGTTTGTCGGTCAGCGAGGAGGCCAGAATGCCCACACTGATGAACGACCCTCCAAGCAGAAGAACGGCGACACAGGCGGACAGCACCCGGGCCCAATTCAAATCGCCGTAAAGCGACACGACAAGGACCAACGAGAGAAGCAACAGTTCAATAATGACATACAGCCCGAGACAGGCCGCGAATTTGCCAAGTATGACCTGCCATGTCGTCAAGGGCGATGTCATCAGGAGTTCGATCGTCCCGGAACCCTTCTCCTCCGCGAACAGCCGCATCGTCAGCATTGGCGTTACGACCAGCCAGACGAGACACTGGCTGAGGAAAAAGTGAAACACGACGTCCTCGTTCACATTCGGTGGATCGACGCCGTGCTCCTGATGCTGAAATGTGTAATTCAGGCATTTGGCACGAAACTCCACGATCTCGTTCTGGAACAGATAACCCATCAGCACCAGGAAACCCGCAGCAACCACGTAGGCGATCGGCGAGCCGAAATAGGAGCGCATTTCTTTCCAGAAAATCGCTGCGATATTTCCCATCAGGGGCCTGACTCCTCGCGTGTTGTCAGTTCGTGGAAAATGTCTTCCAAGCTGGCCGTAACCGGTCTCAATTCCACCAGCCCCAGACCGCGCTCTACCAGCCTCGACGCAATCGACGGGCGCATATCGGTTTCACCGGACACGTCGACATGTAACGCCAGGTTGTTGCTTGCCCTAATAACACCGACGACACCCGGGACTGTCCCAATGGCTTCCTCGGCAGCATCCAGGTCGCTCGACACCGCAACGTAATACCGCCGGCTTCCCGACGCCCTGGCTGTCAGGTTCGCCGGTGTATCCACGGCCGCAATCTGACCCCTGTTGATGATGATCACGCGGTCGCAGGTCATTTCCACCTCGGGCAGAATATGCGTGCTCAGAATCACCGTGTGTTCCCGGCCCAATCCGCGGATCACCCGGCGTATCTCCTGGATCTGGTTGGGATCCAGTCCGATGGTCGGTTCATCCAGGATAATCACGTCCGGATCGTGCAGTATGGCCTGGGCGATGCCGACGCGTTGCCGATAACCCTTGGACAGTTGGCCGATCAGCTGCTTCGCCCGTTCCGCGATCCCGCATCGTTCCATCGCGTCTTCCACCCGGGACCTGCGATTCCGTGACGGCACGCCCTTTATCTGCGCCACAAAATCCAGATACGACCGTACGTACATGTCGTTGTAGACGGGCGGATGTTCCGGCAGGTACCCAATTCGCCTCTTGACCTCCATCGGTTCGTCGAACACGTCGAAGCCGGCCACCCGGGCGGTGCCCAGCGTGGCCGGCTGATAACACGTCAGGATGCGCATGGTGGTGGTCTTGCCCGCGCCATTGGGGCCGAGAAATCCGACCACTTCTCCCTTCTCCACCCTGAACGTCAGGTCCTTGACCGCCACCAACGATCCGTATCGCTTGGTAATATGATCAACCTCGATCACAACGTCCTCCCTATACCGCGATCTGTTTCGCCCGTTTCCGGAAAAACCGCATCAGCGCGTCTATATAAGACGCCTCTGTATGGATATGCACGCGGTCGATGCCAACGGAACGGAACAGCTGCTCCCTCCGTTCCTCCAATCTGTCGGTCAACTGCCTGAACTGATACCGGAATTCCTGGTCTGAGGTATCCACGAGCATCTCCCGGCCCGTTTCCGCGTCTTCCACCTCCACGAGACCGACATCCGGAAATTCACGTTCACGGGGATCCTGAAGCACAACCGCAATCAGGTCGTGTCGCCTGCCGGACACCCGCAACGCGGCCTCATAGCCGGATGCCAGAAAGTCGGAAACCAGAAACACCACGCTCTTGCGTTTGTTGATCCGGTTGAGATAGTCCAGCGCCGCACCGATGTCCGTACCCCGCCGGCTGGGCCGGAAGTACAACAGTTCCCGTATCACGCGCAACACGTGCCTCTTGCCCTTTTTCGGCGGTATAAACGCCTCCACATCGTCGGTGAAGATAATCAGGCCCACCCGATCGTTGTTCTGTATGGCTGAGAATGCCAGCAAGGCACAAATCTCGACCCCGATTTCGCCCTTCATCTGCGAAACCGTTCCGAAATCTCCGGATGCGCTGGCATCCACCATCAGCATTACCGTAAGCTCGCGTTCCTCGTCGTACACCTTCACAAAGGGATGTCCCATCCGCGCGGTGACGTTCCAATCTATGGACCGGATGTCGTCCCCCACCTGGTATTCCCGCACTTCCGAAAACGCCATCCCCTGCCCTTTGAATACGGAATGGTACTCCCCTGAAAACACCGTATCGACCAGGTGCCGCGTGCGCAGTTCGATGCGCCTGACTTTCTTGAGTATCTCGGCGGGAATCATCGCGTCAGGGCACCTCGACATGATCGAATATCCGGCGGACGATATCCTCCGAATCGACCTCCTCGGCCTCCGCTTCGTAGGTTACAATCACCCGGTGACGGAGTATGTCCAGGCCCATGGCTTTCACATCTTCCGGCGTCACGTATCCCCTGCGCCGCAAAAAGGCGTGCGCCTTGGCCGCCCGCGTCAGGAAAATGGATCCTCGCGGCGAACACCCGTATTCAATCAGCGCGTTGAGATCCGGAATGCCGAAGGCCGCCGGGTCCCGGGTTGCCAACATCAAGCTGACGATGTAGTCCTTGATCTTGTCGTCGACGTACACCCGGTCGACAACGCCGCGCGCGCGTATGATATCCTCGGGCCGGACTACGGGGTTTGCTACCGGCGGTTCCCCGCCCTCCATCCGATCGATAATTGCCCGCTCCTCTTCCCGCCGCGGATAGGTGACGCGTACCTTCATCATGAAGCGGTCGACCTGAGCTTCCGGAAGGGGGTAGGTTCCCTCCTGCTCGATGGGATTCTGCGTCGCCAGAACCAGAAACGGATCGTCCATCGGAAAGGTTTGATCGCCGATGGTTACCTGGCACTCCTGCATCGCCTCAAGCATGGCACTCTGAACCTTGGCGGGTGCCCTGTTCACTTCGTCCGCAAGTACAAGTTGCGCGAAAACCGGACCCTTTTTGGGCATGAACTCGCCGGTCGCCTGGTTGTAGATCATGGTGCCGATCAAATCCGCAGGCAACAGATCGGGTGTAAACTGGATTCGGCTGAACGAGGCATGAATGGCCCGCGCCAACGTCGTGATGGTTAACGTCTTTGCCAGACCGGGAACGCCTTCGAGCAGCACGTGGCCATTGCACAGCAGCCCGATCAACAGCCGTTCCACCATGGACTGCTGACCCACGATCACCCGGCCCACCTCGGCCGTCAGGCGCTGGACAAACCCGCTCTCCCGTTCCACTTCATCGTTCAGTTGCTGGATATCGGCTGCAATCATCATCGTTGAATCCTACAAAAAGAAGACCGGACGGTTTCCGTATATAACCATTCCGCCCGGCTGGGTTCCAGTGAAAGAATTACGAGAAGACATGGCCTCACGAACTGTCTGACAGCCTGAAACGGCGGGAGAAGTCGAGTCGGGGCGCGGCGGTATAGATCTCATTCCGAACCTGATCGTTAGTCACACCCATTCCCGATTCAGTTTACCTTTGTGGTTGAGGTCGAATCCACAGGAAACCATTCTTCGGGCGGCTTCCCGAGATTCCTGATTGAAATGGAGGCATCATCGTTCAATTCCGAATCAGGAAACATATCGATGACTTTCTGATAAGCTTCACGAGCGCGTTGATATTTTCCCTGGAGATCGTAGGCGTACCCAACCATGAACTGGGCCTGGTCCGCGTATCGGCTTTCCGGGAAACGCCGAACCAGTGTCTCATAAAACCCGATCGCCTCGTCAAATTTGTGTCGATTCAGCAGCACGCGCGCCAGCCCATGCATGGCCAGGTCCGCCCTCGGGTCATCCGGATAAAAATCCAGGAATTTCTTGAGATGCGCCTCTGCCTGCGGATAGGTCGCCTCCTTGTGGCTTGCCGCCTCCCCGTTTGCAAAAAGCTCGTCCGCGGACTCGCGGGCGCACCCGAAAGCAAGCGACGCCGCCATTCCGAGAACCCATGTCCACCGGATCATTCTGGAGTTCCGCTCCTTCCTAATAAAAAAACACTTTAACCGTATCCCGGTTCCGGAATTTTCAACGCACAGCTCGCAGGCGTCGCGCCCGTTCCGACCCGGCACCGGCAAGACGGGCTTGAACGCGTTGCGTTACCGGCCGTCACCCCAAACCCGTCGACTCCTGAAGGAAGCGTCCAGGCAATGACATGGACGCTTCCGTCCTCCGCAACATCGGAGGCAGATGTCTATATCTTCTTTATTTTATTGAGGATAATTCAAAGCAGAGGCGAAACGCAAATCTACAGATTTGCTCGCCGGGAGTCAAGCATTTTTTGTCCTACAGTTCGCAAGCGGCATCTGTAGCAAAGGGCGCGCCCTTATCGGGCACATCCACCACGTAAATCTGGCTGCTGCCGGTTCGATCCGAGGTAAAGATGACCCGCTTCCCGTCGGGACTGAACGAGGGGTGTGGGTGGGACCACTGGGGTCCGTAAGTTTCAGGAACGGTCTTGTCGTCATCCGCGGGGACCGTGTCCGCCCACTGCGAACCCCCATTGGAACTGCCTGGAAAGCACAGCGTCTGGTGTTCCCCGGTCTTCGGATCGATAAGTTGCAACCCTATATCCGGACAGGTGGTGTCGCATACAATGAGGGATCCATCCGGACGTGGCGAAGGATGCCAGACATTGAACGCTGCAATGGTCCGATCTTCGTCCTCCCCCGCCCTGATTGCCCGCAGGGCACAGGGCCAGTGTACGAACATCACTTCATCGGAGCGGCCCAGAAACGTCTCGTGGGTAATCCATACCGACCTGTCGTGTTCAAACAGCGCGCGTTCGCCGCTTCCGTCAATCCTCACCTCCCACATACGCTGATTCACGTCGCTCGAATACAGCATCAGGTCCGGATCGACCGGGCAGACCTGTACATGGCCGACGGCGCGGGGCGGTTCACGCACCACGCGGTATCCGGACCCGTCTGTCTCCACGGCAACCACCGCCGAATATCCGTTTCGCTGCAACGAGGTCACCAGGCGCTTTCCATCCGCCGAGAGACTGCACCCGCCCGCGCTACCCCTACCGAAATCGGCGAGAACCGATTCCTCCAATGTGTCCAGGTCCACGGCGCGTACTTTTCCGGCGGCATTGTAAAATACCCGGTTCCCGTCGCGTGCCGGGCAGGCGGCGAAGCCCCCGAACCCTTCCGTATCGGTCAACTGCGTTATCGCGCCACTGGCCTCGTCCATTTTGAAGAGGTTGGGTCGTCCGGAACGATACGAGGTAAACACGATGGTTTTTCCGTCGGGCGTCCACGAGGGGTTCGAAAAGTACAGATTGTGATTGGTCGAGGGATGATCCGTGATCTGACGGATGGATGCACCCGTTTTTTCGTCCGTCAGGGTTCTTTCCTCGGGTGGGAATGTGCGACCTTTACCCATTCTCGACATCTCCGGGACTCGGAGTTCCAGGGAAATCAACTACCTCTTCGGAAAGAATACATCCACGCAAGCTTCCACGTCGAACGGATCGCACGCGTAATCCCGCACGAATTGTTCAAGAAGTCTCGTTTCTCTCGCCGTGGGTTCCTTCAACGGCAAGTCCACCGGTTTCCGACCCAGCCGCCCGGACTCCGCCACCGCCAATTCGATCTCGATGTCCTTCCGAGCCCGCCTCCCGTCATATCGGGTTGGCAGGTCGTCCAGAACCGCTCGTGCGATGCTGTCCATTTCTTCCACGATCGCCAACCCGCCCGGAGGCGTCCGGTACTGGGACCACGGATTCTCCCACACCAGCGGTGGGTCGGTCTCCACCACCATCCGGTCGAGCACCTGCATCCCATTCATTTCGCGCGTTTCCGTCCTGATCGGGCAGACGGTGGCGCGGCCACCATTCAGGCGCTGCGCTTCCGTGGTCGTATGCAACTCATCCTCCACGATCGTCCCCGTGGTACCGTCCACCTGAAACAACGTTTTGCTCTTGCGCCCGAGCGCCCGCCCGTGATACATGGATGAATAGGACATCACGGCCAATGCCCCGTTCTCGAACTCGACCAGATCCATCGTCCAGTATTCGGTTTCATACTGCCGAATCTCGCTGATATTTACCCTGGGAATCGGCGAATTCATCGCCAGGCCGGTGACCCGTATGGCCTCGGAATCGCACACCATCGCCCGCACATTGCTCACGATGTGATAGCCGCCCGTCTGAAACAGGGAGAAAACCCGCAGAACGTCCCCAATAGCCCCGGCTTCGATCGCCCGTCGCTTCATCAGATGTATAGGTTCCCGGAAAAACTGTTCGGCAACCTCCAGCTTCACCCCGCCTCGCTCGGCGCCTCCGATCAGGACGTCGGCAGTCTGCAGCGTCGGAGAAATTGGGGTCTCCACGATGAGATTCACGCCTCGCTCAGCCAGATAGGCGCCGATGGCGTGGTGTGAGTCGCCCGGCGTACTCACGGCCGCGATGTCCAGGTCTTCATTCGCCGCCAGATCCTGAACACGCGAATAAGCAGGGACCCCATATTCCGCGCCGACTGCGCGCGCTTTACCCGCATCCACGTCGCACACGGCGGCGAATTCGAAGACGTCCGACATCATCCGGATCGCCGGCAGCCGTACGCCCAGCCCGCGGCTGCCGCAGCCCACCTGCGCAATCCTCAGTTTCCGTTCTCCGGCCATTGCGAACCTCACTCAGTGATTGTCGAATAGACGCCTGCACGCACAGGTCATCTCAGGCTCCGAATAGGCGGCGCCAGCGACTCGGGGGGCTCACGCGTTGTTCCAGAAACGATTCCAACCGGTCGCGATTAAGGACGATCTGGTCCGATACGCTTGCGGTATCGTCCAGGATCCAGTCCGGAATATCGCTTTTCATGCGGCTGGACGCCATAATATCCGCCGCGATGATTACAGCGTCTCCTGTAGTGGTCCAACTGCCGGCTGCAGGTTTGCGTTCAACGCTGTATTTGTCCGGGTGCAGAAGATTGGCAAGTATAAGGCGTGGCCTTTCAAACGCGCGGCTCTGATATTCACTCAAGGTCATGGGTGAGCACCATGTAGGGATTTCGGTTCCGGACGGCAGATTCTCCTCGAAAATGCGGCATAACACGGTTGACGAAAGCTCGAGCGCATCCACGTCATCGCCCTCCGATCCGTCAGATTCGCGCAGGGCATCCATCTCCGCAAGCATCCTCTTCAGATACAACCGGTAGAGGGACGTGGTAAGCCTTTCCCGAATCGATGCGACGGACCTCTGGAGTTTTCGACGGGCGGTGGGATCGTCACCCGGAAGCGACGTTCTCGTATATATCATCAGGCAGCGTTTTACGATTTCAGGCAAAAAGCTTCGCGCATCGGCGTTCATGGAAAGCGCAAAACACGGGTACTCCGAATACGTAATCGTCTCATTCTTAATGATTTCGGGGGCATGACGGCTGAAGCGATCTCGCGTGACATCATCAAACACCACTGGAAAACGCTTATAGGATTCCTGCAAACCGCGAAGGTTGCTGCGCGTGAAATACTGCGTCTCGACGATTCTGGGGTGCGAAAACATCGACGCCATCAGCGTCTCGATAAGGCTACTCTTGCCGCAATTGCTCTGCCCGTAGAGAACCGCGAACATCGGCTGGTCGAAGCTGAAGCGGCTTTGGCGCAGGGCGGCATTTCTCAGGTCGCACATCAACGGCGAAAAATAGAACCAGCACATGAATGTGAAGTAATCCCGCTGCAACCTGGAAATATCACCCACGAATCCATTCTCATAATTCCCGAAGAACTCCAACCAGGCACCCGACGTCACTGCGGACCTGAGAGGGGTCGACCTCAAGGCTGAATTCACGACCAGAGAGCGTGAAGACACTGCCGTTGCAGGAAAGGTACGTCTTCGGACCCTCCTCCTCATGCCTGGACGTGCCGATGCGCGTCATCTGTTTGACGATCTTTGCCGTGAATTTGATGATTCCGTTTTTGTCCTTGCGGATGTCGGCCAGCGCCTGCCGGCGGACCGGCTTGATCTGTTCAACCTGTGAAAGGACTTGAGGTACGCTGAATTCGGGCTCGCCTTCGTTTTCGGCCGGAACAAAAATCGAGACGCCGTTGCTGCTGCTTTCGGCCTGCTTCAGTGCAGGTGTCTCTTCGATCGGCATGAGCTCGGCCGGTATGGGCTTTTCCCGCAGAGGTACCCGGCTCGAAGCAATTTCCCGGACCGCATCGTACTGGCAACTGAAATGGTCCCATGCCACGCTGTCGTTGTCGAAGGCAATCAACGTCTCGGCCTGGCGCCCGGAGAACGCTGTCTCCGAAAGGTTTGCCGAGCCGACAACGACCCTCCGAAGTCCTTCCCGCTCCAAAAGATAGATTTTGGCGTGCGCGATAACGTCCTTGACGACAAAAAACCGAGCGGTCTCATCCGCCGCTCGATCGTAAATGGTTTTTCTGCGTCCTTCGGAGAGATCCTTGATTCCGACGAATCCCTTATTCAGCTTTTCATCAACAACGGCCTGGAACGCCAACAGGTCGGCAGCGTCCCGGGACAGGATACCGCTGTGTCCGAAAATACACTCGAAATCCTCGTAGTCGTAGTCCCTGAGCAGCCCCATAATCATGGGTATGCTTGGCGTATACGTGAACGCACGCATGGCTGTAAAGCCGCCAAATAGAGCCGCCCTTTCAAACGTCGCCGAACCGGTAGCGGACGCATAGACCACTTCCAGCCCCTCGCTCCGTGTACGGGTATGTGGATCGTCAAGTGCGAGATTCCGCTGTGTTTCCATTTTCCGTGACTTTCCGGTGCCGCCTTGGATTTCGACGACCGCAACCTTAAGACAGCCGTCTATCGTGAATGGGAATCGCCGTCAGCGCGCCAGCCAGGCGCTGAAGCGCTCGTTCATTTCGTCCAGGTGATCGCTCCACCATTCCCAGTTGCTCCGCAGGGCGCGCTTCATATTCTGAGGACTGGTGGGCATGTGCGGATTCATATCCACGCCTTTCTCTGCGTGCGTGTCAATCAGGGCCATCGCGGACCGGCGCGCCGGGCTGTAGGAAATATACCGGCCCAGGCCGGCCATGGATTCCGCGCGCGCGGCAAAATTCACAAACTTCATTGCGGCATCGAGATTGGGGGTTCCCGCGACAACCGCGAGCCCGCTCGTGCTGAAGAACTGGCCGTCCCACACGATGACAAAGGGCTGATTCTCCAGCACCTGGGCATTGAAGATACGTCCATTGTAGGCCGTTGTCATCACGACCTCTCCGTCGGCCAGCATCTGCGGCGGCTGCGCCCCGGCCTCCCACCATACGACGTATTCCTTGATGGTGTCCAGCTTGCGGAAGGCGCGGTCCACACCTTCCGGCGTATCGAGCGTGGCGTAGACCGAGTCAATGGGCACGCCGTCGGCCATCAGGGCGAACTCGAGGTTCACCAGGGGCGAACGCCGCATGCCACGGCGTCCCGGAAATCGCTTTAGATCGAAGAAGTCGGCGATGGCGGCGGGTTTCTCGCCGGAAATATGCTGCTTGTTGTAAGCGAATATGGTGGAACTGAACAGTGTCGTCGCACCGCATTCCGTTACCGTACCGGGGAGAAAGTCTTCCGCAGCGGGCGTTCCGTCTGCCCCGGCGGGCAGTGATTCCACCGAAATGGGCTTCAGCAGGCCCTCGTTGCAGCCGCGCACCAAGTCGGCAATCTCCAGGTCCACCACGTCCCAGAATACGTTTCCCACGTCCACCTGCGCGCGGACCTGCGCCAGGCCGCCGTTGAAATCTTCCATATTGACGACAATCCCTGTTTCGGCGGTGAACCGCTCGTGGTATCCCTTAACGCACGCACGGGCGTAGGACCCGCCCCACGACACCACGGTCAGCGGTCGTTCACCGGCAACGGAGGTACCCGCGATCAGCACGGACAGGCCCACCAGCCTCGCGATACGGACGACCTTCCTCCCAACGTCTTTCATATCGTTTCCGCCTCGTCATCCGGGTCCAGCACCCGGCAGTCCGTCGGCGTCCATCCGATCCGAACCCGGTCGCCCGCCAGCATCGCGCCGTGCCCCGCGATATTCGGTATTTTCGCAATAAAATCCGTACGTCCGCAGACACTAACACGAACCCGCAGGTGGTCGCCCAGAAAAGTGATATCCTCGATTATTGCGTCGAGTTCGTTCGTATATAGACCGGGTTCAGGCGAGATCGCGACCCGCTCCGGTCGGATCGAAAGGGTTGTGGCGTCTCCCGAACCGCACGGCGCAACGCGAAGTGCGCTGATGACCTGACCGCTCGTCTCGACCTCGCAGATGTCCCCGACCACTTTCGTCACCCGGCCGTGCAGGCGATTGTTTTCGCCGATGAAGCGGGCGACAAACGAGCGTTCCGGCTCTTCGTAGAGAACCTCGGGTTCGGCGACCTGCTCGATGTCTCCGCCCCGAAGCACGGCGATCCGGTCCGACATGACCATCGCCTCCTCCTGATCGGGCGTTACGTACAACACGGTGACGCCCAGGCTCTTGTGGATACGCCGGATCTCATATTGCATCTCCTCCCGCAGGCGGCGGTCAAGCGCACCGAGCGGCTCGTCCATCAGCACCAGATCGGGCTCGAAGACCAGCGCGCGGGCGATGGCCACACGCTGCTGCTGGCCCCCGGAGAGCTGGGCGGGCCGTCGGTCCTCAAGGCCATCGAGGCGGACGAGGCGCAGGGCTCGCGCCACGCGTTCCCTGCATTGCGCCGGGTCGAGCCCGCGCACCTCCAGAGGAAAGGCGAGGTTGTGACCTACCGTCATGTGGGGGAAGAGCGCGTAATTCTGAAAGACCATGCCGATCCCGCGCTTGCGCGGCGGCAGCGCATGTACGGAACGCCCGTCGATACGGATCGCGCCCGAGGAGGGCGTTTCGAAGCCGGCGAGCATCAACAGGCAGGTTGTCTTGCCCGATCCGGACGGCCCGAGCAAGGTCAGGAACTCCCCCTTCCGGACGCCGAGATCGAGGTTGTCGACGATGAGGGTACGGCCGTCGAAACTCTTGCTGACACCCTCGAACTCGACGTACGCATTGTCTTTTTCGTGCATTGGGCGACCTTTGGATCCTCTGTTCGGTTGATCGGTTTATTTTTGGCGCAAATGCGGTGAAATGCCGCAACCTGCGCGTTTCGCCGGCGGCTTATCTCGAAGCGGAACGCCTCCGCATCCATTCAACGGCGAATAGCAGCAGGACGGCAAAGACAATCAGGAATGTCGCCACCGCCAGGATGGTGGGGCTGATCTGCTCACGGATACTGGCCCACATCTGGCGCGGAATCGTACGCTGTTCGATAGCGGCCATGAACAGTACCACGACCACTTCATCGAAGGACGTTGCGAAAGCGAAGAGCGCCCCCGAGATCACGCCGGGCGCGATCAGCGGCAGTTGCACGCGTCGAAAGATACGCACGGGCCCGGCGCCGAGGCTCGCGGCCGCGCGCGCCTTCACGAGTTCACGCGCGGCGGATTCGTAGACCGCCTCGTGAGGAGCACCCTGGCCGTCCCATTCTTTTAACAGGGCGAGCGTCCGGGGCATGGCGTCTGCAACCACGGGATCGTACACGCTTCGCACCAGCATCGTCGCAAGCGGCGCCGCGAAGGTGAAACCGACAAAGGCTATCAGCGGCAGCACCAACCCCGAGGCGCGCAGCCGCGGGCGAAGGTTTGGGGTTTTGATGTGCCGGTTTGAATTCATACAGAAGCTATGTACTTTCAATTACTTATGCGCGATTTGAAACCCCGGTATGCATCGAATCGAACCTATCGTAGGCCGGTTCCGGGCCCGTCGATGACAACATGACGCCGCTAGGATTCGAAGGTGGGGCAGTCCACAAGCGTCGGCGCCCAACCCGCGGGAACGGGGACCTGAAACGCATTCAGTGTCTGTGCCACCAGGCTGTAATAACCGGCGATACCCGTCAGTTCCACAATGCCGGTCTGGCCCAACGCTTCCTGAGCCGCGTCGAATACGCCATGCGGAACAAAGCGGTTGTGGAGCAATTCGTTGACGTAGTCGAAAACGGCGCGTTCGTCGTCGTGAACGAAATCGGGATCCCGTCCGTGACGGACCGCGTCGATGATATCCTCGCTCAACCCGCTTTCGATCGCGAACCCTTCGTGCAGGGACCACTCCACCTGACAATCCCAGAATCGCGCCGTAACGAGGATCGCCAGTTCACTGAGCCTGGGCGGGAGACTGGTGCGGTAGCGGACGAATTCTCCCAGACTCTGTGCGCGGTCGGCCAACTCCGGGCTGTGCAGCCAGATCCCGAACGGCCCGGCGATGCTGCCTCTGGATTCCATGATGGCGTCGTAGATGCGGGCCTGCTCCTCGTTCATTTCGGCGCGTTCCAACTGGCCCGGTCTGCTCATGGCGCGTTGACTCCAGAAAATTCGGAATTATGGCAGGGCTGTAACGGCAAATATGGGATCTTCAATCCAGGGTCCAACATGCGGCGGTGGGCTACTAATCTGTCCGGATTCGGCTCAAGCCCCCACCAGCCGTACATATTCGGCGTGGCTACTAATCTAAATCCAGATGAAGTCTCCGCCATCTTCGATTGCAAGCGCTCGGTGAGAAAGACCCGTGCGGACCGACCAAAACCGTCCGACTTTACGGAATCGGAGAGACGGATGTCTTGGATTTGATTTGAGAAGGCGAAAATTGCGTGTTGCAACCCTTTGCACGGATTCTGGAAGTTGCTCAAATTGGTCTTGACGATGGGGTCCACTTCCAACAACCGGTTCGTGTTTCGCTGCTCCTTGATTAATTTCGACAGCCCACCCCCGATGTCCGGGACTTTGTCCTTGAACTGTCCAACCGCCTCTTCCCAATCGACGATCTCTTGAGGACGGTACGCAAAGTAGGCCTGGAGGATATCGATCAGTAACGTTGGGTCGGTCAGATCGACATCACGCACTTGAGTTCCGTTCTGCCAGAGTATTGCACGTTTTGGAGATTGAAACAGGATATTATCCCTGGGATACCCGTCCTGAAACTTGCTTTTCACCTCATTTTCGAGGTCATCTCCGATATCCTTAGCTTCCCAATGGCCATGTACCAAAGTGAAATCATCAATTAGTGCACCGTCGACGACGATCCATTTATTCTTGTGGAGAGGAATGGAATATTCCGGGACGAGCGTCCATTTAAACTTCCGCCCACACCATGCGAGCAAATATTGGAAGGCCGAGCGTACTGCGGATTCATGCACTACACCGAGCCTATCGAATTGTTCGAGCGCCTTATAATAATCTTTGACGGCCTTGTGTGTGGGTTTGAGATTGAGTTTTGGCATTGTGCTCTCTGAAATGGGATATTGTCTTACGTTCCGGACGGAGCTTTAGGCACGTTTCTGGATAACAACCGCCTGAAGTTTCCTTCCGTCAGGCGCGATGTGCGACAATGAAGTCCTCGTTGAGCGTCGGTCCCAAGCCGCGGCGGTCGTTCAGGGGATTCTCAACTTCCACGATCCGGAATGGAGGAACATCGAGATCCGACCAGATTTGGTACTGCTCGGTGCGCGGGCAGGTGGACACCATCAAACCGTTGGGCACGGCGGCGAACTGCGCGTCCGTTGCTTCGCAGAAGCGTCGGTTTCCCAACGAAGCCGTCATCCAACAGCTATACATCCATCAGTTCTGGGACGTGTTTATCTTCATACTTCTCAATCAGCACGCCAATGACCTCCATCAGCGAGGCCAGGGGATGATCATCATCCTCGCCTACCATGTCGATCAAATCGTCCAGGACAGTCACCAGCCGTTGATATTCACTTTCCGCGTGAGGGACGAATACAAGAGGTGTCAGCCTGGGCCAAACATCTTGAGCCGCTTGTATTTCTGCTGTAATTGTTTATTCCTTCCATTTCCCGCTATCGTATTCCTCATGCGTAAGTATTGCACGAATGTAAACTCTCTGCCTGTTGTAGTGGATCGCCGCGAGAAGACGCACTCTCGTTCTTATCGTCACGCGCGATGGGCCGCGATGAAGTCTTCGTTGAGCGTCAGTCCGAGGCCGGGTTCGTCACCCATGTGAATCTCGCCATCCACGATCTGGAACGGGGGATCGTAGAGGTCCGACCAGATCTGATACGGCTCGGTATGCGGGCAGGCGGACACCATCAACCCGTTGGGCACGGCGGCAACCAGGTGACAGTTGATTTCGGGAAAGGAAGCCCCGTGCGGCGCAACGTAGATGTGGTGCGCCTCGGCCAGCGCAGCCATCCGCATCAGACCCGTAAACCCCCCGCCTCCAATAATGTCCGACTGGACCACCTGCAGCCCGCCATCGGCGATCAAATGGCGAATGCCATACAGCGTGCCCTCGCTCTCGCCGCCGGCAACCAGCGCCTGCGTCGCCTCACGCACCATCCTCATATGCGCCGCTTCGTCGTCGCCACGCACGGGTTCTTCAATCCAGAACAGGTTGTAAGGCTCAAACCGGCGCGCCATCGCCGCAGCCGTTTTACCTTCCCACATCCTGTGTATGTCGATCATCAACCTCGGACTCTCGCCCAATGCCTCGCGTGACAATCTCACTTTGTCGAATGCGAGTTCGCGATCGTCATTCGATAGATGGAACTTCACGGCCTTGAATCCCAGGTCCGCGTGTTTTCTGACGAGGGCGGCGACATCCTCTGCGTTTTGATGTTCATAGCCGATTCCGTCCGCATACGCGGTCACCCGGTTCCTGTACCCGCCCAACAGGCGCCAGACCGGCTCGCCGCACGCCTTTCCATACAAGTCCCAAAGCGCCACGTCCAGGGCGCCGATTGTCCCCATTGCGGCCCGGCCGGGACCGCGAAAACGCCATGCAAGATCATACATCCGCTGCCAGAGATGGGCCGGCCGGCGGGGATCTTCACCCACAAGCAGCGGCGCGAATTCACGCTCGATCATATCAGCGCTTCCACCCCTGCCAATGCCCACGAGCCCGTTATCCGCCCGGACAAGATGGAGGGGCCAGGTCCGTTTGACTCCCCTCTCGGACGGCCCCCAGAAACAGGTGAGCGAAATCGTCTCAATGCGCTCGATACGCATGGCGCGACCTCCATTGTTCAGGATGCAATGCGTTTGCTAAGGATTACTCTCGTACCGGCCGCGCAAAAGTGGTGTTGGACGTCGTCCACCATGGCGCGCATCATCAGCAAGCCGCGGCCGGAGGGTTTCAACAGGTTCTCCTCGGCAAGAGGATCCGGAACCTCCGCCGGGTCGAACCCGGGCCCCTGATCCCGGACCGCGATGTGCAACATGCCGTCCACCACCGTAAACTCGACGGTGAACGACCTTTCCCGCACACCCCCGTTACCGTGGAAAATGGCATTGTTAACGGCTTCCGTGAGCGCAATCGCGACTTCGACGCAGGCATCCTCGCTCATCGCCAGTTCGGCCGTAACCTGTGCCGCGACGTCAACGACTTCATGGAGCGATTCCACGCAACTGGGCAGTTCCAGCCGCTTGACTCTTCGATATCCGATACTCATTTTCGCATTCCCTCTTCCGTCTCAGGGACCGCCAAAAACAGCCGTGGCCTCCTCCACACCGTTGTACATATCGAATTACGCCCCCCCCCCAGCCCAGACCCGGCAAACACGCTGATGGCCGATCTCTCGGCCGCACAAAGCGCATTTGTCGGACACGAATCCGGTGTAGCCGGCGCGATGAATCCGGACATCGGATTTATCCGCGCGAGCCATCCGGGGAATTCTCCTTGACAATTCCGGATCTTGACATTATCAAAGACAACCCCGATATATAAAACACCGACCGCCGTCAACCCGCGGCGCGCGACCGGCTAATCGCCGCTTACGCGATACATCCCGCTACTCAGAATGGAGACTGCGCGTTATGCAAAAAGAGGTGATCACCACCGATAAGGCCGCTCTTCCCGTGGGACCCTATTCGCAGGCCATAAAAACGGGCGACTTGATCTTTGTAGCGGGCGAAAAGGGAATCGACCCCGGAACCGGCGCAATTGTCAGCGGAGGCCTTGCCGCGGAAACCCGGCAGACGCTGGAAAATATCAAGGCGATCCTGGAGGCCGCGGGCGCTACGATGGACCACGTGGTGCGCACGGTTGTCTACATGACGGACATTTCGGAATTCGCCGAAATGAACACCGTCTATGCAAGCTATTTTCCGAACGACCCTCCCGGGCGGAGCTGCGTGCAGGTGGTTGCCCTCCCTGCCGGGGCCCATGTTGAAATCGAGGTGACGGCCGTTCTTCCCTGACCGACCGTAAGCGTTTAACCCGCATCCGACGCAGTGAGCGAAGACTAAAGCCCGGTCAGTATTCCCTCGACGTAACCGCGTGTAAACGCCACGTCCCGATCCACCTCATCCGGCTCCTTGCCTCCCACGCATTCCACGTAGAGCGGTCCGTCGAACCCGCCGCCGACCAGCCCGGACAACACCGAATGGAAATCCACAAGACCGTCGCTTGGCGTCACCATTACATCCGGTACACCGTCGATAACCGTACAATCCTTGATAATCCCCGTCGTCACCACCGGCGCAACTTCCGAGACGTCTGTCTCGGGCCGCAGGTCACCCTTGGAATAATAGATAATATTTCCCGGATCGAAACAGATGCCGAACGCCGCGTGGTTCACGGTTGTGTGGGCCCCGAGGAGGTGGGAAACCGTGAGACTGATACCCCCGTGGGGTTTCATGGTTATCTTCACGCCGACCTGATCCGCATGGGGCGCGGCCTGCCGCATCAACTCGAAATAGTCATCGAAGTGGGCATCGTTGCTGGTGCCGCAATCCAACAACCAGGTAGCGCCCAGCGCCGCCGCATTGTCGATCAGTCGCTTGTAGTCGTCCACCGCCGGCGACAGGCCCCCGCCCAACCGGGTGCCCCCAATGAGCATCGAAGGAACCACACCGGCGGCATCCGCTGCCTGCCGCACGGCCGCAACCTCCGCCGGAGAACTCTCCGGACCTACCGGCACCCGGCCTTCATTGGCGAAAACCGCCACATCCGAGTAGCCGGCTTCCGCAATCCGGCTATACGCTTCGCTGTAACTCAGTTGGCCGTAAGGCCGCGTCGTACATCCAACAGTCGTCTCCATCCTGGTCGCTCCTTTGCTAATTCCCCCGTACTACTACAGGTTCACGATTCCATTTCGCGCCCACAGTGTGGACAAACGCCGCCAGCCTTTTTCCGCCGGTCGATCTCCTCGGCGAAACCAGAACCCAGGATGCCGGCCGGCAGGGCGAACATCCCGATCCCAAGAAGCGCGATCACCGCACCCAGTACCTTTCCGACACCGGTTACCGGGTACGTATCACCGTATCCCACCGTCGTGAGTGTAACGATGCCCCACCACATGGCCGACGGGATGCTGGAGAAGTCCTCAGGCTGGGCGTTGTGTTCGGCAAAATACATCAGCGTCGACGCGATCACCAGCATGATCAGCAGGACGAAAAGGGTGACCAGCAACTCGCCGCTATGCTTCCGTAACACATTACCGAGCGTCTGCAAGGAGGTGGAATACCGTCCCAGTTTGAACAACCGCAACAACCGCATGGCGCGCAACACGCGCAGGTCGACAGTCGTGACCAAAGGCAGATAAAATGGAAGGATCGCAATCAGATCCACCACCGCCAGGGGCGTCAGGAAATAACGCAATCGACCCCGAATTGGGCGGGTATACTTTTCATCGGCGGTACACGACCACAGGCGCATCAGGTATTCGACAGTAAACACGCTAACGGAAAAGGCGTCAAACGCCTCAAAAAGCCACCCGTACGACGCCTGAACGGCCTCGACTGTCTCCAGAATGACAGCCATGACGTTCAGGATAATCAACCCCATGATGAACAGGTCGATCAGTCGACTCGTCCAGTCTCCCGACTGCGCCTTGTCCAGAATTTCGTAGGTGCGTTCTTTGGTGCGATGCAGCATGGTCCACTTTCGATACCCCGGGTTGGCGACGACACCTCCCCGGATTGTCCCTGCTTGCCGGATGCGAAAGCCGTTGTATCGTTATAACGAAGGACTGACGTCCCGCGCGCTTTCGCCGCGACTCGTGCATCGCGCGAGGTTTTCGGCGCCGGCATGCCTATCCCCGTCCGGCGTTGTTCGCGGCCCAATAAGATAGGATTCTATCGTCCGAATGGAAACGTTTTTTCGTACGAGTCCAACGATCTGACCAGGCACGCATTATCGCAGCTATTGGCTTTTTTCATTGATACAGGCGATTGGAAAGCACTGTTCATGGATCAGCACGAGAAGAAAAAAAACAGCAGGTATCCGTTTGTACGCATTCTTTTTGCGCTAACGCTAGCGGCTCTTTTCGCGACAGTGTTGCCGAAGAACCGGGACCGCGTTGTACGCCAGCAGATCGTGACCGAATTGCCCAGGCTGGCGAAGACGCTGGGCGACGGCGTCTGGATCCTTGCCGAAACCTCGGATTCGCGTTGCGAACCTGGTTTTAAACAAGCGAGGCAGCAGCGAAAGAAGCCCGCAGCCGGCGCTCCTGAAATCACGTTTATCTGCGCGGAAGCATCGGGCGAACTTATCCTGACCGCCTCGACATCCAACGCACAACAACAGGCCCTCCTTAGACCGATTGACGGCTGGAGCGTTTTTCCCCCGATTGCGGCGATACTCGTTGCCGTGCTCAGTGGTCGCCTGCTCCTGGGTCTGGGCCTGGCCGTACTTTCCGGGGGCCTGCTCACCGTTGGCGGAGCCCCACTATACGAGCTCCCGTTCGCCGCCCTCGAACGAGCAGCGGTGAACTACGTCTGGACCCCCCTGATATCGTCCTTTCAGCTCTATATTCTCGGCTTTACGGCGGCCCTGATCGGCATGGTACGGATAACCTCGCTTGCCGGGGGAAACCAGGGCATTGCAACGCTTCTTTCCTCCCGCGCCGAAAGCGCCAGATCCACGCGGGTGGCCGCATTTCTTATGGGACTGGCGATTTTCTTCGATGACTACGCCAACACGATCGTGGTCGGTACCACGCTACGGCCTATGGCCGATCGGTTCCGCATTTCCCGCGAGAAACTCGCGTACATTGTTGATTCCACCGCCGCCCCGGTTGCGGGCGTCGCTGTCATCAGTACCTGGATCGGATTCGAAGTCGGGCTCTTTGGTGACCTCATGCGGGATCTCGGCACCGGCGTATCCGGCTATCAGCTCTTCTTCTACGCGCTGCCCGCTCGATTCTACTGCCTCTTTACGCTTGTGTTCGTCGCCGCTTCGGCGTGGCTCCAACGGGATTATGGACCCATGTACCGCGCGGAGCGCCGGGCCGGGACAACGGGACGGGTGCTTCGGTCGGGCGCTACTCCGCTGGCAGGGCGCCGGATCAGGGAGGTCCTGCCGGCCAGCGGCGTTCAACCCGCCTGGTGGGTGGCAGCCGTACCGGTTCTGATCGTCGTCGTTGCCGTGATCGCCGGCATGGCCGCGGATACATGGAACGATCCCGAAGTCCGGCCGATCCGTCTGGGAAGCTCACTGTTCAGCTTCTCGTATTGGACAGCGTGTTTCTCCAATGCCAACAACGCGCGGGTGCTATTCCTATCCGCCATGCTGGGCTCCACAATCGCATTGCTAATTGCCGTCACCCGGCACCATCCTGCCAACGGATCCGCGCTGATCCAACCGTTTGTGGCGATAAAGACCTGGGCGCAGGGAATCACGGGGATCTATTATGCCATTGCCATCCTCATCATGGCCTGGGCCATTCAGGCTGTCTGCAAGGACATTGGCACATCCACCTATCTGGCGGCGGCACTATCGCCCGTCGTGGTTCCCGGCCTGCTGCCTCTGCTCATCTTCCTCCTGGCGGCTTCGGTCGCCTTCGCCATCGGTACGTCGTGGACAACCATGGCGATCCTCATCCCCACCGCGGTTCCCCTTGCGCACAGCCTGGGCGGACTCCCACTCACCATTCTCGCCGCCGCCGCCGTACTGGACGGCGCAATTTTCGGGGATCATTGCTCGCCGATAAGCGACACGACAGTCATGTCCAGCCTTGCCACCTCCTGCGACCATCTGGACCACGTGAGGACGCAACTCCCGTACGCCCTGACCACAATGGGCATCGCCGCACTCGCGGGGTACGTCGGCACGACCCTTTACTATCCGGTTTGGTGCGGGCTGCTCATCGGCCTTTCGGTGATCCCGGCGATACTGCTCGTGTTTGGCAAGAACCCCGACGATCGTGCCGGCGGGTAATTGTTCCCCTACGGTTCTACAACGCGGTGGTACACATTCAACGCCACGTTTTCCATTGTCCGGCTCCGTCCCGAAGGCCAGGTCACAACCACCTTTTCCAGCACTGGACGGACGCCGAGCCCGAAATGCAATCGTCTCTGATTCTGCGACGAGAAGCCGCTGCCTCCCGACACTTCCTGCATCTGCTCCTGTCCGTTCCAGAACAGCCTTACCTGCGCCCCGATCGCACTGCGATTGCTCTTCCCGCCCGCCAGTTCGAACCCGATCCACCGTCTATCCGGAGCCACCGTGTTTCTGTATACCAGAAGCGGCCCGCGCTGATTGGCCACAACAACGTCCAGCACCCCACGGTTCCACAGATCCACAAGAGCAACCGCGCGCCCATCAAACCGGTCGTGTACGCCAACCTCACGAGCCACGTCTTCAAACCGCCCCATCCCGTCGTTCACCCACACACGTGCTCTCTGATAGCCGGCGAGGCTGCGTCCCTTCATCGCCGGCCAGTTCTTCGCGTCCGAAATAATCGCCCTGTGTCCGCCGGCAACCTGTGAGAAATCGTACCAGTAGCTCTCCGACTCCGAGGCGGACACATACCCGTTTGTCAGGTACAGATCAAGCCGCCCGTCGTTGTTGAGATCTCCGAACTGCGCGCCGAAGCTCCAATCGCCCAGTTCCACGCCCATCACCTGCGCGAGGTTTTCGAACGCCAGGTCTTCGCCTGGGCGGGCGACCCAGAGGTTGTTCCCCTGAAGCAGTATCCCCGCCTCCGAAATATTGGTCTCGTAAATCGCCAGTCGGCCCTGATTCAACACATCGCCGAATACCGCGTTCATTCCGCTTTTCGGCTGGTATCCGACGCCCGCCTGGCGCCCGATTTCTTCAAATGCCGTGCCGCCCTGGTTCCGGTAAAGTTCCGATACGCCATAGTCGTTGGCCAGGAATAGATCCGGATAACCGGAACGGTTCAGATCCGCTGCCGCCACGGCAAGGGTCCAGCGCCGGCTTCGAATGCCGAGCCGTTCCGCAACGTCCTCGAACCGCCCGTCGCCCCTATTGCGCAACAGGTACTTCCGACCGCCGTTCTCGGCATATTCGAAACTCTCCGGCATCATGCGGGTGGATTCCAGGCGCCACAGATCCAGCCCATCCGGCCAGTAACCCGCCACAAACAGATCCAGTCGCCCGTCGCAATCGTAGTCCAGCCATATCGCGCTCCCCGCGTTGATCCAACGGGGCATCCCCGCCTCCTCGCTCACCCGGGCGAACCTCTGCCCGGCCTCGTTGCGAAACAACTCCGGCCGACCCCATTTGTACACGAAAAGATCTTCGAAGCCGTCGTTGTCGTAGTCCCCCCAGACCGCGCCGACGGAGATTCCTGTCCCGGGGCGATTCAGATTCGCCACTCCCATCCGTTCAGCCACGTCTTCGAACAGTCCGTTTCCGAGATTTCGGTACAGCCGATTCGCAGAACCCTCCGCGCTGTTGGTCACGTAAAGATCCTGCCAGCCGTCCCTGTCGAAATCCGCCACCGACACCGCCGCGCCCATCGCGGCGACGTGTGGCATTATATGGTTCAACTTCACATCGAGCGTGGGTCCGCCGTGCACGAAATCGATGCCGCTTGTACTGGCAACTTCCTCGAGCGCAAAGCCATAGTGTGCCACTTTTTTGTCGTTCGGTGGCCACAGACCGTATTTGCGGACGACGGAAACCGCCAGAAGCAACACAAAGGTAGCGAGCAGAATGCCATGGACAGTGCGACGTAACATGGTAAACTCGATGCCTATCTGCCGGCATGCATCCCTGAAATCTCCGGCGTGACGTACCGGGTGTGGAATTCCTGCCAATCTGCACGATTACGGCGGTAGACGGGGTCATCCTCGAGCCGGCCGGGCGGCGTTTCGTACGACGACCAGGCGTGCGATGGCAGCGGCAGCACCGTTTTGGAAAACGCCGTATTGTAGTCCCCGTCTTTCACCCAACCGTCTCCCATCAGCACAAAATCCCTCATCCACCCGTCCGGGGGCGGGCCCGGAACAGGAAACCGCAAGACGAGCTCATCCCCGGCGTTCATGATCATATACCGATCGTCCACGTCCGCAAGCAGCGGGCGCACGTCTCCGAAGCGGGTGTGATATCCCCTAAGGTCCCACCACTGTGGCGCGGTATTGACCGGGGACGAATACAGAGGGACGTCGGGAGAACGCCGATCCGGTTGCGAGACCTCTGAGAACCCGCGGCCCCTCAACGCCGCTGTCTGAGATCTGATGCGGCGGGCTCGCAGTTGCGCGCCGTCCGCGGGGGCCGCCCATGCAAGCCAATCCCAGTAGATCTCCAGATTCGTCCGGAGGCGCAACCGGCTGGACTTCACACCCGACAGATCGATCGCAATCGTCTTGAACTTCCCGGCGGGAAAACCCAGATTCGAAGCCACGGTTTCCCACGTTCCGTCGCTTCGCAGCGCGTCCAGACGCAGCCCCTGGGGCCGCGCATGCGCGCCATGACCCATCGCGACGTTGAGCGAACTATCCGTGGGATAGATCCATCCGTAACCGATCAACCACCCCCCACCCTCAACTGCCGCGCGAGGCAGATCTACTTCAACCCAGTGGTCCGCCGCGACGCCCTGGTATCGTCCTACGTCAAACGAGTCGATATAGCGGCGGTCTCTCGCTTCTACCCGCGCCGTCACATCCTGCCCGGCTTCGTCCCGTGCCGCACGGAGCGCCACAGGTGTTCCCGTTGGAATCACCTTCAGTTCCGGCTGTCGCTTCGCAAACCGTTCGTCCACAAACACCGCCACGTCCGCCGGATGGTCCACGACCATCAACTCAACCCAATCCACAAATTCGGTCTCCCACAATTCAGACGTGATGCGGATTTCATAGAATCCGTCCCGCGAGGCCAGTTCATCTCCCCGGATAAGAATCCAGTCCTCCGTCTGAGACACCCCCGCCGTCACCTGGGCGTTGATCCGCATCCCCAGCGGGGAGCGCCACAGAAAGTCTTTAACAAAGGCCATTTCTTCGCCATTGAATGCGAACACCCAAGGGCAGGACCCTTTCAGGCGCTGCTGCGCCAGAACGATCTGATCGGACTCCACGTCGAACTCTGCCTGTATGGTTCCATTCGGCCACTGTACCCGCACCACATCCGCCAGGTTGTATTCGCCCAGACCGAAATGAACCACAGGAGTCCGAATTGCCCGGCGCTGGGCCAGAAGCCCGGACCGCAACAACACCTCCCCGCCCAGCGCGTATGAATTGATCCTCCCGTCTCCCTGGACCGCACGCACCCGCGGCCGCACGACCTGCCAGTGGTAGGTACGTTTTCCCCGGTTCACCAGCAGCTGCGGCCGGCCGTCTTCAGAGAGTCCAAGCAGATCCAGGCGTCCGTCTCCGGTCAGGTCCGAGATCTCGAAGACCCGAACCCCGTTCGGCAGGGCCTTGTGTCGCCAGGCACCTTCAGTATCCCCCAGCCAATACCCTCCGTCGACTCCGCCGCTGAGAATCAGGTCCAGTTGCCCGTTATTGTCCATATCGGCCGTAAACAGACGCACCGGCGTCCCGGAAGTCTTCGCCCTGAACAGTTCCCTGAAATCCCACCGGCCATCGTGGTGCGAAATCAACGCAACCTGCCCGTGTTTACCCAGGATTATCAGGTTCAGACTCCCGTCGCCATCCACGTCTCCCGACACAAGCGCGTGAACCTCGTCCTCACCCTCGTACGAACGCTCGAACAACCCGCTGCGCTGGTTGAAATACACAACAAGTCGACCCATGTTGTCCACCAACGCCGCATCCGGAACCCCGTCCCCGTCAAGATCCGTCCACTCGAACGCACGCATGCCCGACACGCCCTCAAAAGGCTGCGCGACTCCAAACGTGCCGTCCCCGTTGTTTCGCAATACCCGGCAGGCGTTCAGCCCCCCGATTACCAGATCCAGATCCCCATCCATCTCAACGTCCGCGGCCCACGCGCCGACATACGCCGAATCGGTCACACTCCCGTCCAGTCCGGTCAGATCCGTGACATCCATGAAATTCCCGTCCTCTCGCTGGCGAAACAGGCGGATGCCTCCCTCTCCCGCCACCACAAGGTCCGATCTGAAGTCATTGTCCCAGTCCACCGAGAGCAGACCGTACGAGCCCACCGGCCTGGATGCGGGCGATGGAACGGTCCGGCCCGATGGATCCACCCAACGTACGGTACCATCCGCTACGGCAAGCACAACCGGGGTATCCGCCCAGGCGAGGCCGAGCATCGTGCCGCCCGCCGCGCTGTCCAGCGTCTCCGAAATAAAGGCAAGCGCCGTATCCGCAGGCGCGGGATCGCCGGATGGACTCTGCATTTTCAGGAACCGCCGCAGTGGCTCGCCCGTCGCCTGAGCAGGAATGCGCACCTGACTCAGGTCCCTGCGAAAGACCGGCGTACGCAGCAGCACGTTGTGCAAAAACACCGCACGCGTGGCCGCGAGGCGAAAATCCGACCCGGCATCCATGAGCGCCTGTAACTGTGCATTTGCCGTTTTCGGCCATCGTCCGGTCCGCTCGGCGATGCGCGCAACCGAAACCCCCAGGCCTTCCGCATCGTGCTCCTTCGCCGCCAGCCTGATCCGTTCCAGTAACAGCGCCAGATTCCGCGGCGTTTCTCCCAGCATCCGCACCACCACCACAAGCGCGTCCCCCGTATCTCCCTGCCGCTCAAGTTCACGCGCCAGCGCGTAACCCGCCTTCAGATGCCCGGGGCCGCCAAGGCTCACCGCCCTCCGAAGGTGGAAAATCGCCTCGGCGGCACGGCCGCGGCGGCTCTCGAATGCCCCCATCAGGAGCGCGAATTCCGCGTTCTCCGGCGCGAGACCCTGCGCGCGCTCCAACGATCTCATGGCCTGTTCCTCACGTCCCATCGAAAACTGCGACAAAGCCAGGTTCGCCCACCCCGCGGGCTCGCCGGGGACGTTTTCCGTTACCCGCTTCAGCGCGGCTGCGGCCCGGTCCTGCGCGCCCACGTCCAGCGCCGCGAGTCCGGCGTAGAAATCCGCAACCGCCTCCCGATACGCCGTGCTTCCGGGTTCCGGCATCCGCTCTCCACACCCTGCGGACAATCCGACCAACACAAGCGCGAACACCAGGTATCTCATCGCTCAACCCCCGAAACGGGACGATCCGTCCTGCCTTAAATCAGAAAGGCGGAACCGTGGGCACACGGCGCCGCTCCCGAACACGCCAATACAGATAACTGAGTTTTTCAGCAGGCCATGCCACCTACGTGTCGGCAACCTTGAAAAGACGCCGATCCAGCGAAAGCGGCATATTGCGCACAAACAACAACACCAGCGAACATCCGATCAGCAACAGGTCCTGCACGAGCGCCGCATTAAGTGAGCCGCGGGTGCCGTCCAATCCAAAGCAGCCACAGTCGAGATTTGCGCCGCGGTAAATGTTTATCGCTATTGCGACGCCGAACGACGAGAGCAACGCCAGGGCGGCAAGCGCGGCGCTACGCGACCAGAATCCCGCCAACAGGCACACCCCGGCGGCGATTTCCATCCAGGGCACAACCACGGCAAACCCGTTAATGAACGCCACGGGAAGCAGGTTGTATGCCCGCACCGTCACGGCAAACAGCGCCGGCTCCGACACCTTGGCCAGCCCGGCCCAGATCAACACCCCGCCCACGACGAGGCGCAGAACGACCGGGACTCCATATCGGGCCCAATTCATGGGTCTACCCCCGTCGTTACCGGATACCCGGCACCGACCCATGCCCCCCAACCATCGAAGAATGTCCGGACCTTAGTAAATCCCAGTCCGTTCGTGAGCAAATGCGCCAGTCGAACGCTGGCTTGACATTTGGCGCCCCCACAGTACGTGATGATACGAGCGTCCCTGGGAACACCCTCGAGCTTTTGCCTGTCACCCCGGCTGAGATCGTGAGGCGTCAGATTCACCGCGCCCGGAATATGTCCGGCCGCATAGACGCGTGGAATGCGAGCGTCCAGAAATATGACAGACCCGGAGTCGAAGGCCGCTTTCGCGTCGGAAAGACCTGCGCGGATTCCCTCCAGGTACAGGCTCCAGTTCACATGTTCCGATGGCGTCAGGTTCCCGGGTGTCCGAAGTGGAATGCCGGAGGCGGAGAGGGCGTTGTAAGCAAGGCCCACGCCCGATCCCGCCAGCAGGATAACGACCGCCTTCAATACCAACCTGAACCGAATCATCTGAAAGGCCTCCCGTGGACGAAATGTACGGACTATATATAACACACATCGGTACGGCTGTCAAGCTTCGACCGGTCGCCATCCACTTTGACAATTCGTATCGCGCATGCTATTATGTTCGTCAACGGTACTGGCAACCCGCGCCCACGGGGTGTACTGGCGTATACAGACTGTTTCCATTACGGGATGACGTCTGTTTGTCCGGGCGACGCACCTGACGCATCTTTGGCGGTTCACACGTATAGACATCTGGGAGAACGCGGGATATGTCAAAATCGGACCTGGCACTCGACGGCGGCCCCCCGGCGGTAACCGAGCCACAGGACGAGGGTTGGAGAACCATAACGGGGCTGGAGAAACAATCCGTCCTCAGCGTTCTCGAAGGTGGTATGGGTGAATCCTATACCCAGATTGACCGTTTCCAGGAAGAATTCCGTGCTTTCACCGGAACGAAATTCGCCATCGCCACCTGCAATGGTACGGCGGCCCTGCACTCGGCCGTCTTCGCTTCCGGTGCCCGAATCGGCAGAGAGGTGATCGTGCCCTCCGTCACGTGGCACGCCAGCATCACGCCCATTCTGCACTGCGGCGCAACGCCCGTCTTTTGCGACGCGGATCCCGGTTCCTTCTGCGCAGATCCCAATGACGCCGAGAGTCGAATCACGAAGAACACGTGCGCCATCATCGTTACCCACGTATACGGCAACCCCGCACATATGGACGCTTTTCGGGATCTCGTCGACGGAACCGACATCACCCTCATTGAAGATGCGTCGCACGCCCACGGCGCCCTCTGGAACGGCAATCCCGTCGGCTCTCTCGGTCACATCGGCTGCTTCAGCCTGCAAGGGAGCAAACCGGTCACGGGGATCGAAGCGGGTGTGGTCGTGACCGACGACGGGGACCTCTACGACCGCATGCTGGCCCTTGGCCACTACGGAAGATGCGAGAAGGATTTTGTCACCGAAAGGTTCCGGGCCCTCCGGAACATGGGCCTGGGCATAAAATACCGGGCGAACCCCCTGGGTATCGCGATGGCGCGCGCGCAGCTTGAACGGTTGCCCGGATTGAACGAAAAAAGACGCGCCTGGTTCGGCCGGCTAAGCAGCCAACTGGAATCCGTCAGAGGCGTACACCCTCAGGAGACTTACCCGCAGGCGGTTCGGGGAGGCCTCCTTCTGTATACCGGCCTTATCGATCCAGGCGAAATCGGCGCGCCGGTTTCCGTCATCCTGAAAGCCCTTGTGGCGGAGGGTGTGGCGACGACTCCGGCAATTACTCCCTTCGGTTACGGGGCGATGCATCTGGAACCGCTCTTCAACGATTTCCCGTTCGACGACCTCGGCGGGCCGTGGGGAGACCTGCCCCAGGACACTAGGATCCCGCATAGCCCCGGTGATCTGCCGATCAGCGAACGCATCCACGACTCATGCTTCTGGCTGTCCACACCGGTGGACCCCAGCCCGGCGTGGGTGGATCAGGTTGCCTCGGCCTTTGCAAAAGTGGCGCATCACGGCGAACGCCTCGCGGAAATCGCGGCCGATGCGGCTGCCTGAGCCAGACGTCTCCAGCAGGTAGTCGGCGACTTCTACCGGCAATAGTCGACCAGAAGAGACGACCCTCAGTTCTGCCGTAACCTACGTGGCAGGCACGACGACGCGTCCTCTCCCCGCAACCCATCATCCGGAACTCCGTAAACGACGCCCCGCGTCCGGGGCGTCAGTTGGCACCGTAGGATTCCGCGATGGCATTTTTTCAGATCCGACTGGAGACCGATTGTCCGTGAACACATCCTGGACTCCCCCGGAAAACAAGGGTCACCGCGTTGTCGCATTTCCCGACCAGCCCAACATCTGGATTGGCGCCTCTTCCATTGACGAGATCCGCCGCCGATACGCAGCCGGAGACGAGGAGATCCGCTCGTGGGCAGAAGCGTCACTCGCTATCGCCGAAAAATGGTCCGCTAAATCCGATGCCTGGTACCTGGATACGATCTGGCATCGGGAGCCGCGCGGCATCTATACCTGCGCCTGTCCCATCCATCCTTTCCAGGTACGGTACTACAGCTACTTCGACTGGTCCCTGGATGACCCGTGGCGGCTTCACTGTCCGTATTGCAAGGCAGCCGGCCATGAATACGCCTTTTATCCCAACCCCCGGTACCCGGACAACGGAGACGGCTGCTTTCCCACGGACGACGTGTGGCGCGAGGACCACGACGAGGCCTGGAGCCAGGCGCACGATGGAATACCCTGGGACCACTGGGACGGCGAGGCCCACGGTTATGTCGAACCCACCAATGCCTTTTTTTTCAAAGCCCTCTGCTGGATGAATACCCTCCGAGATTTATCCGGCAACGTGCTCCATCGCCTGGGCGAAGCCGTCCATGCCGCAAGGCTCAGATCAGATCCCGAGACAGCAAGGCGGCATGCCCGCAAAGCCCGGGTCCTCCTCGTAACGCTTTCCAGAGCCTTCCTGGGCGACCCCTATCTAGCCGCACTGCTGGAAATATCCGAGACGAAGTTGCAGGAACGTCTGGACGATTTTTACGAGTCCGGCGCTCCCGCCAAATCCTATCCCGGCTACCGCCTCTACGCCCCGTTCGATCATATTGAAGGCGACCCGAAGCGCCCGTTGAACGCGCCCGGAGACCGCTATGGTACGAAAGGCGCTTCCATCTACCCTGGCGTGTGGAACTGGAAAGCCAGCCTGGCCCAGGATCTCATGGTCGGTTACAGCCTGATTGCCGAATCCTTCGACGAAGCCGAGTCCGATCTGAAAACCGCCGCCCTTCGCATCGTCACGTCCGTCGAGGGCGATTCCCTGAAATTGCAAACCTCCGGCCAACAACTCAAACGCGGCATTCTGGAATACACCCTGCACCCCTACGTGCTCGTCACCGGCGCGGACAACCTCTCCACCTCTACCCAGATGCCCAGGTTGCAACTCGGTCGCATTGTCGGCGACGACCGGATCATCGAAAACGTAGCCAGAGACATTGTCTACTTTCTGCATAATTTCTTTACCGGCGACGGTCTGGGCAAGGAAGGCTCTCCCTCCTACACCAGTTGGGGTATCTCAAGCGTCATGGCCGCCTGCCACGGCCAGCAGGGCGCATTTGACCCGACCGCCCCTTATTACAATCGGGAACGAAACGGGATCAACCTGCTTGCCCTGCCCGTCTTCAAACATGGCCTGGGTCAGTACCTTAAGACCGGGTTCCCCGACGGTCGCCCCATCACCTGGGAAGACTGCGTGATCGGCGCCGCCATGCCCCTGGAACAGCTCGCCCTGGCGGAAACCCTGGGAGGAGGCATTCCGGATGCCTATCGCGAGTACCTGAACATCGATCCGGAGGGCGATCCCGTCGTCTCCCTAAGGCTTCCCATGCCCCTCCCGTCTCACCTGCTGGGCCAGAACCGCAAAGCCATCCTGCGCAGCGGCGAGGGAGACCATACCCGAACGCTCTCACTCGACTTTACGGAGCGTGTCGGTCACTACCACATGGCGCCCCTCAACCTCACGCTCTACGCCAAGGGCCACGAACTGGCCACCGACCTCGGTTACATGGGCTCCACTCACTTTATGACGGTGGATTGGATTAAGACTTTCCCCGCCCACAACACCGTCACCATACGCACCCCGGACGGCGACCCGATGGGCACGGACAACCTCCGCGGAGACCTTCGGTTTTTTGTGGACCTGCCCGGTTTCAAAGCCATCGATGCCGCTGAGGAGGACGCAAACGAACTCGGCAAAGTGCCCGGCACCGACCGCTACCAGCGCACCGTTGCCCTCATTGACAGTGACCCCGACGATGCCTACGTTGTTGACGTTTTCCGCGTAAACGGCGGCCACGTGCACGACTGGACCTTCCACGGCAACGGGCATCGTTTTTCCACAGAAGGCGTCGACCTCAAAGACCGGCCCGACCCGGCGGAATCTCTTTACCATTACAGCGGCTTCAGTTTCACACCATCTCGCCGTACCCCCAGGGCCGGCGCCAGGTGGGGCACCCAGCGGGTTACACAACTCAGCGCCGGTCAAAGCGACGGGCCCTGGACGGCAACCTGGGGCGACGTTACCGAATACCCGAACGCAGACGGCTCACCGGAAACCGACCGGGACGCCTTCCTGAAATTACACATGCTCGACGTGCCCGGATCCGAGATCATCGTGGGCACCGGCCCCGCCCAGCGCTGGCTGGACAACCGCGACCTGGGCGAAGAGATGAAAATAATCACAGTCCGCCGCCAGAACCATCATCACCCGGACACCTTTTTGGCCGTCCACGAACCCTACCGGGTTGCCCCGTTCATCAAACAAATCAGCCGCTTATCCTGTGAGAATCAAGAGGCCGCTGCTGTCCAGGTGACTCACAACCGGGGTATGGATCTGATCCTGAGCAACACGTCCAGGGCACCCTGCAGAATCTCCCATAACGGCCGCGAGCTGCACAGCGACGGCGAACTCGCCTTTGCATCATTTGATGCACACGGTCTCCGCACGCTTGCTTTGATCGGCGGAACGGCCGCCGAAGCCGACGGCCACAAGATCGAATCCTTCCCCACCGTCGAAGGTCTACTCACCGGATTCGACGACGTCGAGAAATCTCTGAGGATCCAGCCTGAAACCGATATTGCGAACCCCGACACACTAATGAGAAAGACGATCACCATCCGTCACCGGGAACGTGCCTCCGCCTACACCATCCTGTCCGCCGATAGGAATCCTGACGGATCCCTTACCCTGCATCTGGACGGCTTTCCCCACCTGGCCGTCGGCTATCTGCTTGTCACCGCCGTCGAAAGAGACCGCGCCTGGGTGGAGCCACCCCCGGTTATCCAGGGCAAGGAAAACAACCTCAACATCTTCAAAGTAGGACCGGATCAAGACCTTGCCCTCCTGCAACCTCTGGGCGACCTGATCCCGGAGGACATTCTGGACGAATGGGGTACCCGAATCCGCACCCGATACGCCCTGCTCCTGGACGCCCCCGAACACCTGTCCGCCAGTAACGAGATCGCCTTTTCAGCTCTGCACCCCGGCGTGGATCGATTCCGGATCCTCGGTTCGGGTCACTGGCAACGGTGACCCTCTGCCGGTGGCGGAGGGCAGGAAGCGGGCAAGAAGCCTGATCATGTAGAAGACGAAGTCTTACGGTTCGAACTTGAGGATGGATCTCCAGATTCACCGGCGTATCGTACCGGATAACACTCCTCAATAGGTACCTCTCAATTCCCTCTCGGGGAAGGGTGACAGGGAGATAGCGAATGCCCGATCAATCGTCCCACCTCAGCATGGACCCCATCACCTTTGAAGTGATGAAGAACGCGCTGCTCAACGCCACCGAAGAGATGGCGTATACCATACGCCGCACCGCGTACTCCACCAATATCAAAACACGGGCTGATTTTTCCTGCGCCTTCTTCGACGCGGCATTCCGGGTGGTGGCGCAATCCTTCTCCCAGCCGCCGCACCTCTCATCCATGAAGACCGCAATCCCGAATGCCCTCCGGGAATACGGCGCAGAGAATCTCGCGCCCGGCGATGGCCTCATCCTGAACGATCCCCATCGCGGAAGCAGCCACCTCAACGATATCGCGCTGATCGCGCCGGTCTATGCCGGAACGACCCGTCTCGGGTACCTCGCCAACATGGCTCACCACGTCGACGTGGGGGGCAGCACGCCGTGCAGCCTGGGAGTAAACCGCGAAATCTACCAGGAAGGCATCATCATACCTCCCACGAAAATCATGCGGCGGGGGGAAATCGACAACAACGTCCTGGGTCTGATACTGGAAAACGTGCGCGCGCCCCACGAGACCGGCGGCGATCTGCGCGCGCAGATGGGAGCGAACCTTGTTGGGGCAAGACGCATCGCCGACCTGATCGATCGTTACGAGATCGGCCAGGTCGAAGCCTTCTTCGACGAACTGCTCGACTATACGGAGCGATGGGCGCGGCGCGAGATCGCCGCATTGCCGACCGGTGTGTATAAGGCCGAAGGTTTTCGCGACAACAACGGATTCGACGACAAACCGGTCAAAATCGCCGTTGCCGTCCATATCGCCGATGGAAGCGCCAAACTGGACGTCACGGGCTCCGCGCCGCAGCAGACCGGCCCGCTGAACGCCACCCGCTCCAATGCCCTGGCCGCCATTGCGGTGGTCATCAAGAGCCTGATCGATCCGCGCATCCTGGTCAACGACGGCCTCTATCGATGCCTGGAAGTCATCGGACCGGACAATACCGTGCTCACCGCAATGTGGCCCGCAGCCGTTGTAGGCGCGTGGGAATTGGCGCAACTCACGGCGGAACTTACCCTCACCGCTCTGCACAACGTGTTGCCGGACAGGATTCCCGCCTGCGGCAAAGGCATTATCTGCAACCTGGGTTTTGCCGGCATCGACCCGAGAAAAAAAGCGTTTTACTGCTACATGGAGACCGTTGGCGGCGGCAACGGCGCCCGCCCCGCCAAAGACGGCCCCGACGCCATCCAGACGACCATCCACAACACCGAAAACGCGCCGATCGAAGAGGTGGAAATCAATTATCCCATCCGCTTTGCCCGCTACGGCCTCATCACGAACAGCGGCGGCTCAGGCCGGTTTCGCGGCGGCCTTGGCATCAGAAGGGATTTCGAATTTCCCGACTGCGATACCACATTCACCGTCCTCTCGGATGGCACGCGGTTTCCTCCATGGGGGCTCGAGGGCGGTGGCAACGGCCGGCCCGCACGGTTCATCCGAGATCCGGAAGGCAAGGCCGAGAGACTGCCCTCAAAAGTGAGCATCATAGTGCCCAAGGGCGGCCGCGTGAGCGTGCAGACGCCGGGCGGCGGGGGCCACGGCCACCCACACGAACGCGACCCGGATGCCGTCGTCCGGGACGTCCGGGACAAGAAAATAACGCCTCGAGCCGCCCGCAAAACCTACGGTGTCGTCTACAATGCCAGGACCTGGACCGTCGATCCCGAGGCGACGAAGGTTCTGCGTCAGCGCCTTGAACGGAGTGCGACTGGATGAATGATTCATACCGCATCGGAATCGACATCGGCGGCACGTTCACCGATGCCGTGGTGATGGACGAAAAAACCGGCGACTTCCATCCCGTTAAGGTTTCCTCCACCCCGGACGATCCTTCACGGGCTTTCATGGAGGCGTATACCAGGGGCCTCGCCAACCAGGATCTCACGTCCGCACAGGTGCGTTTCGTGGTTCACGGCACCACCGTGGCAACCAATACGATCATTCAACAGAAAGGCGCCCGGATAGGTCTCATCGCCTCACAGGGTTTCAGCGATCTCTTTGAGATCGCCTGGCAGATCCGTCCGAACCTTTACGACCTCGATTACGACAAACCCCCTCCGCTCGTGCCGCGGCACCTCTGCATTGGCGTACCCGAACGCATCGACGCCCACGGCGGGCTGCTTGTCCCGTTGGACGAAGGCGCCGTTTACCGCGCCGCCCGTAAATTGGCAAGAGACCGCGTGGAAGCGATTCTCGTCTGCTTCCTGCACGCCTACAGAGACACGACCCACGAACGCCGCGCCGCTGAGATCATCCGGGAAGCCTGTCCCGATCTGCCCGTCTGCATCTCCTCCGACATCTGTCCCGAGTACCGCGAATATACCCGCGCCAGCACGACCGCCGTCAACGCCGCCCTGCTTCCCGCTGTGGGCGCCTACGTGGAACGGCTGGAGGATCGGCTCGGGAACGTGAGCCCGGGCTCCGGCCTGTTCCTGATGACCTCGGGCGGTGGGATCATCGCCTCCGGCACCGCCAGACAACAGCCCGTACAACTCATCGAATCCGGCCCGGCGGCGGGCGTCATCGCCGCTACGTACATCGGCCAACTCGCCGGTTTCGAAAACCTTATTTCGCTGGACATCGGCGGCACGACCGCGAAGGCAGCCCTCATTGAAAACGGCCGGCCGCGCCTGGCCGCCGAATTCGAAGTTGGCGACGCGGCGGTTGCAACCACCACCCGGGACAAGGGCCAGGGATATCCGGTTAAAACGCCGGTCATCGATCTGGTCGAAATCGGATCCGGCGGCGGAAGCATCGGCCAAGTAGATCCCGGCGGGGCGCTTGCCGTCGGCCCGCAATCCGCGGGTGCGGCGCCGGGACCCGCCTGTTACGGCGGAGGGGGGTCGGAACCGACGCTCACGGACGCAAACCTAGTTCTCGACCGCCTCAATCCTGATTATTTCCTCGGCGGAGAACTCCGCCTTCACAAGTCTCTCGCAAAAAAAGCGATCGACCGGCGCATCGCCGGGCCGCTGAATATGCCAGTCGAAGAAGCCGCCGCCGGCCTGATTGAAATCGCCAACGCCAACATGACGGGCATCCTTCAACTCGTTTCGGTCCAGAAAGGCGTGGACCCCCGCGCGTTCGTACTGGTCGCTTTCGGCGGCGCCGGCCCCCTCCACGCCGCCGCGCTTGCAAAGGCGCTGCATATCCGCACCGTCCTTGTACCGCCCAGCCCGGGCGTTACCACGGCGCTCGGTCTGCTGGTTACCGACCTGCGTCACGACTACGTTCGTACCTACATTTCAAAGACGGACGAACTGGACCTTTCCGGCCTTTCGAGCATCTACCGTGAGTTCGAAGAAAATGGGACCCGCCTGCTTTTGAGCGAGGGTGTCTCCCAATCCAATATCCGGTTCATCCGGGAGGCGGATATGCGGTATACGGGCCAATCCTACGAACTTCGGGTACCCGTCGGCCGGTTGTCGGAGAATCTTCCCCGGAAACTGAACGCCGCTTTTTTCACCGCGCACCGACGCCAGTACGGTTTCGCAACCCGGGATGAAACCACGGAAATCGTCAATGTACGTCTCTCCGCCGTGGGAGCCGTTCCCCGCCCCAGCCGGCGGCAGCTTCCCAGGGGCAAACCATCCGCGCACGCCGCCCTGAAGGCTGAACGCGATGTACACATGCCCGGATCCGCCGGGCGGACAACAACCGCGATTTATGACCGGTATCGCCTTAAGGCGAACAACCGCTTCCCGGGCCCCGCCATTGTCGAGGAAATCGACTCCACAACGCTCATTCCCCCCGGGTGTACGGTGAATGTAGACAACTACGGAAACCTCGTTATCGACCTCGGCTGAGGACAGCCTGATATGGACCTGCACCTGGCAACAGCGGGCATCACATGGCAACACGTGGCCTTCTGCGGCCTTTCCCTATCGGTGGGATGGGGCATCCGGGGCAATTTCGGCCACGAATACGGCGCGGCCATACCGGGCGGCACTGGCGGCTATTGCGGCCGTTTTGGTCTCCGGCCGTTCCGACTGGATGCAGCACGTCCACTACTTCGCCATGTTCGGCGCGCTCGGATGGTCCTTCGGCGGAAGCATGTCATACATGGGCGTTGTAGGCTACACGCACTCCGGCCACCCGCCCTCTGTGCTTTACGGATTCGCCAACCTTTTCGTCATCGGCTTCCTGTGGGCTTTTGTGGGCGGCGCGGGAACCGCACTGCCGGTATTTTTCACCGGAGACCGGCTTGCACTTTTCTTTGCGCCGTTGGCCGCGATCTTCTCGGGGTGGGCGCTGCAGTCGGTTCTGGTAGACATGCTTTATTCGGGCGCCAGAAAATCCGGTAAAGCCGCTCTCTACTGGTACGATACCGACTGGCTGGCGAGCCTGGTGGCGATGGCCGCCGGGATTATTGTCGCCTGCTTCCGTGGAGGCTTTGACGTTGCCACCTCCTTGGTGCTTCACCTTACGGTCGGATGGTTCGTATCCTTTCTGGTGCTTGTCGTCGTCCTCAAGCTCCGGATGACACCGCCCAGGGGCGACAACTGGGCGGGTTGTGTCGGCCTTACCGCCGGCCTGTTGATCTACTGCTGGCGGTACGACCTGTACGGTCTTTCCCTTGCCGGGCTGGTCACAGGATTCATCGGAGGAATCGGCTTCAGCCTGGATCAGTTCCTGAAATTGCTGAATATTCGCACCGGATTGCATACCAATTGGCACAGTATCATGGAACAGACCCAGGGCCTGTTTCACGGCATTGCGATCGCCATTTCCGTGGGGCTTCTATCGACCATTTGTCCGGTCGGCTCGAATACCATCTCTCCACCCCAGTGGACCGGGATGTTCGCGGCAGGATTCGTTCTGGTAGGACTCACCTATCTGAATCACAGAAAAGCTTCCGCAAGCTGGGTGGATCGAGTGGAATCGTTACCTGAGAAACCCTACGGTCTGCCGGTTTCGGGCTGGTTTGTGCGGTCCAGGGGTTGGATTGGATGGCTTGAACTGATCTACATAGCCATTGGCATCGCCGTTTTCTGGCTGATGCAGACACACCGCTCGCAGCCCCTTTCATTCATTCCCGATACATGGCTGGGCAAGGGCCAGCTTTTCTATCTGGTCTTTCTGTGGTGGGTCGTCAATTTCAACTTCGCCCTGAAGATTGTAGAATTCAGTCCGCAGCGACTGGTCACAGAGGGACTGATTACACTCAACGCGGTTATCTGCACGATCCTGGCGGCGTTTATCGTGGAGACCGATGCCGCGCATCATCCGCTCATCCAGTCCGATGGTACCTACGCCACGTGGATCGGGTACACACTCTTCATCGGTCTGACAGCAACAGTCATTCTCACAATGGGCCAGTGGGGTCTTACCCACGCCCTATTCGGAAGGCACCACGTCGCCTTCGCTTTCCGCCATATCCGCTTCGGACCCGACGCCACGATCCATGAGGAAGTGACGTCATGCGGAGAACCCTGGAAATCAAGGTAGTACCCCGAACAAGAAATACCGGCCGCGAATGATCCACGCCGGAGATCCCGACCCCGGTCCCTCCCGGACATGTTACCTCTCATGGACTGCTTCGCGCCTCTCTCGGCACCGCTACCAGACAGGGAGCCATCACAATGAACCTTGCCGTCACGGAAGGCGTCTATTCAAGAGACAGCTACGAACCCAACCTCTGCACTCTACGGGACGGCAAAACGTCCTGGACCGCATGGGCAGCCTACGGCGCCGAGGGATCCAGGACGTTTGTCCGGAAATTCGTCGGGGAAATCGCCGGTCCCATCGAACCGCTATCCTCCAACAACACCATGCAGACGCGCCCCATCTGCATCCCGAACGGGAGTGAGGTGGTATTTGTCTGGCTTGAAAAGACCGGCCGCCAATACGGGATTTGGACCCGCAAACAGGACGGGAACGCGTTCACCCGGTGCCGGGAGCGCCACATCCTGCCTGCCTCGGCGAAGGTCTGGGAGCCGCAGGCCCTCCTCGACGAAAGCGGCGCCCTCTGGATCTGTTGGGCCCACTCTGTCAGGGGAGACAGCCGCATCGAAATACTCAGAACCCTCCCCGATGGCGAGACCGAAACATATTCGATTGGAAACCGGACACGCTACAATTACCGGCCAAGGATGGTCGAACGGGGGTCGGAAGGCGTCTACATAATCTGGGACAGCTACATCGGCCGCACCTACGACATCTACGGCTGTGCGGTCGATCCGGCAGGGCCTCGGAAAGAGGTCAGAATCAGCCGCGACGACGGGTGGGAAAACAGGTCGACCCTGTGCCGGGACGCAGGCGGTTCACTCTGGGCGGTGTGGGTGCGCGGTGTGGACGTGATGTACCGAAGCAGCACCCTCCAGCAGAAGTACTCCCTGCGGGGCGCCCGTCTGGACGGTCGGTCCTGGGAACCCCTGACGGGCGGGGACGGAGGTGCCGACATTGCGCCGCTCCACTACGGGCTGTTGACCGACTTCCCGAAACCGTCCAACCTGGGGCACATGGGCAGACGGCTCTTCCCCATCCTCAAAAGCGCAGAAGCCGGTGGCGTCTGGCTCTTCTACGAGGCCAAGGCGGACAGCGAGCAGGGCACACTCACCTCCAGGGGCCGCCTCTTCGGCCATACCTGCGCCGACGGCGTCTGGTCGGAGCCCCGCACTGTGGCCGAAGGGAACATCTTCTATGAGCTTCCCCACAACGGCACCGTCGGGACAACGGTCCACCTCCTGTCTCAGGACATGATCACCGATGAGCGGTACCTGAAAAAGGTCCGCCTCTCCACCGACCTCCCCGTTGTGTGCCCCGAAAACCGCCGCATCGACCTGACCGAATGGAAGGAAGTCCGGCTGCCGTTCAAGAAACCTCGAGAGACGGACCGCCCCCAGAACGAGCTTCCCGGCGGGGAGAGCAGAAAATACCACCTCTTCTGGGTGGACCTGCACTGCCACTCGGCGGCCTCCATCGAAATGGAAGGCGAGCCGGATGAGTTGGGCCACTACGCCCGGCACAAGGCGCAGATCGACGGGCTCACCGTCTCAGACAACGACTGTTTCTGGAACCTGCCGACGCGCCAGAACGTGCGCCACCTGAAGGACTACGAGTGGGACTACGTCAAAGGCAACGCGATGGTCCTCAACGAACCCGGACGGTTCGCCATGTTTCCCGGCTACGAAATGACCATCACCGACCGGGTGGACTCCGGGCGGGACCATCGATCGGTCATGTCGGACGAAGACGAAATGGAAATGGATCTGCTTCACTTCAAGTACAAGGAGGAACACTCGAAGGGTGAGCGGCATACCCACAAGAACTCCAGGGAGTGTCTCGGCTGGTTCAAAGAAAAAGGCTACCTTCCGCTCCCCCACCCCCACAACGGGAAATGGAACCTCTACGATACGGACGTCGAGTGGGGCGTCGACGTGTGTGCCGCCTGGATGATCAACATAGACCTTTACGACAATTACTTCAAATACCTGAACGCAGGACATAAATTCGCCTTCACCGGTAGCGGGGACAGCCATCACCGCAACCCCGGCTTGAGCGGCGCACTCACCGGAATCTGGGCCGAACGCCTGGATCGTGCCGCCTTCCTGAACGCGATCAGAGCGAGACGCTGCTACGCAACGGCGGGCCAGAAAATCCTGATCGAATTCACACTTAACGATCAGATCATGGGCAGCTCGCGGGTCGTCCGGGACGACCCGGTGCTGAAGTGGCGCGTTGTGGGCGAAGCGGGCCGGGAATACATCCTGCGCATCCACAGGGACGGGCGTCTGATGCACGACGACCGGTTCATCGGCCAGACCCGGGGAGAGCGAAAAGAATTCCAGTTGCGACGGTACCGCCCCGGAAAGCACTACTACCACCTCGAGGTCCTGTCACCTGATCCCATCCCCCAATACCCGAACAACGTCGCGCATGCCATGGGCGCCAAAGGATGGAGCACGCCCATCTGGGTGGAGACCTAGGAATGACCGCCTCCGTGTTTCCCGTGCCCGAAGTCCCTGGGACCGGTACAAAAAAAGGGCGGCTGCAACCGGCCGCCCTTGAGGATCCCGGGTCGTTCCAGGTCCTTAACGCATCCAATTCAAATAAAGGTTGATTGCTGTGAAGTTGACGATCGCCCAAATCGTGATCAGCAGTCCCAATTCAGTCCACGTCGACATCCGTTCCGTGTCCGCGGCGCGCATCGCCAGGTGCACCACCCCGTAGGCCATCGGAATCAGCAGCAGGTTATTGGCATTGGCCCCGATAAGCACCAGGGCGAGCGGCGTATCGGGGGTTGCAACGGTCACACAGAGCCACAGAAACGGGAAAGCGATCTGCAATGCACGCAGCAGCCGAAGACGGACCTCCCCGTTAACCAGACTGGCGACGCCCGTCTGCCTCAGAAAATCCACGCTGATGCGCCCTGAACTGGCCGTGAATACGAGCAGCGTGGAAAACAGCGTACAGAAGGCGCCGAACATGAACACGTTTTTGGTCCATGGTCCGATGCTTTGGGTAAAAATGAGCGATACCTGCTCCACGACCTCCATGCCCTGGGGGATCACGTTCAGCTTCTTCAAAATCGAGGCCCCAAGCAGATAGTACGCGCAGGTAATCACCAACGCGATCCCGGTGCACACCAGCGCGTCTGTTTTCAGGACCCGCATCCAGCCCCGATAACGCGCCCGCCATTCGGGAGTATCCTCCCGCGGCCCCACAAAATCCGCATAGCCCTTCTCCCGTACCCAGTAAGGATACATAAACAATTCCACCGCAGTCGCGCCAACCGACCCCATTACGGCCAGGGCGATGTACGCCCCGTCCGCGGGCAAGGCAAAGCGAAACCCCGACAAAACCTCCGCACCCCCCACGGCGTACGGCGTTGTCTGCATGGCCAGCACGGAACCGATTACGACAAGGCTGAAACCCGCGACCAGAATGGTGATCATCCGCTCCAGATCGGCGTACAAGCCCCGGTAAAGCAGTACCGAGATGGCCGCAAAAATCAGCACGGCCCATACGTTATACTGGACGCCGGGAAAGAGGGTTACCATCAATCCGGCTACGGACCCAAGTATGCCGATCACGGCAATCATCACAGAGAAATAACCCAGCACGCATAACCATGCCGCCCAGGACGCATTCGCCAGCCGTACCCCGGGCACGCGGTCCAGTACCTGTATTGTCGTGCTATTGTGCAGAATGCACTGGCGCCCGAGTTCCAGTTGAATGAAGAACTTGACCAGGCATGCCAGGATCACCCCCCAAAGGAACACGAAACCCACCTCCGCCCCCATGCGCGTGGTCACCAGCAACTCTCCGGACCCGACCACCGAACCCGACACAACCACGCCGGGACCGATATTCCGCAGCAATCCCCCCACTCCCCGCGGCGCCTCTCGAACCGGCCGCTCAGCTGTATTCTCCATAGACGAACCCCGCGACTTTATCCAACACTGCACAGTTTACGATGAGCCGAATGCCGCATGCCCGGAACGAGGCCGGCACACACCCCGCGCCTGGCATTAGTAGACCGGCAGATAGCGTTCACGCTCCCACTGGTCGACGTGCAGATGGTACTCCGCCCACTCTTCGCGCTTCACCTGCACATAATAGTCAGCATACTCCGTACCCAGCGCTTCCCGGACCACATCGTCGGCCGCCAGGTGATCGGCCGCCTCCGCCAGGGTTCCCGGCAGCAGGTCGATGCCCCGTGCTTTCAACTCGCTCTCCGGCACCTCGTAGAGATTGCCCTCGTTGCGTTCGCCCGGTTCCATCCGGTTTTCGATGCCATCGAGCCCGGCCGCCAGCATCGCCGCAGCCGTCAGATAGGGATTGGCCGCCCCGTCGATGGCCCGATTCTCGATACGGCCCGCGTCCGGGATTCGAATCATCTGCGTCCGGTTTGATCCGCCATAGGTGATGCAGATTGGCGCCCAGGACGCGCCTGAACGAGGAGCGCCTCTCGTAAGACGCTTATAGCTGTTGACCAGCGGTGCGGAAACCGCCGAGATCCCTTTTGCGTGGTTGAGGATGCCCGCCAGAAACCAGTATGCTTCCTTCGACAGCCCGTTTTCATCCGCCTCATCCAGGAACAGATTGGTCCTGTTCTCAGGATCCCACAGGCTCAGGTGATAATGCGCTCCGCTTCCAGTGAGATGCGAAAACGGCTTCGGCATAAAAGTCGCGTGGTATCCGTGCCCCTCCGCGTTCACTTTCACCATCCATCTGAAAAACGTCTGCCGATCGGCGGTCGTCAGCGCGTCGGAATAGGACCAGTTGATTTCGAACTGGCAATTTGCGTCTTCGTGGTCGTTGGCATAGGGTTCCCATCCCAGCTCCTGCAAATACCCGATCAGCGTGGTCATCACATCCAGGTTGCGATGCAAGGTTAGAAGATCATAGCAGGGCTTCTCCAACGTGTCCAGAGGGTCAGCCAGAACATAGTTGTTCTGTTCGTCCTTTTTCAGGAGAATGAACTCCGCTTCCACGCCCAGATTCAGCCGATATCCCTTCGCCTCCGCCTTTGCAAGTTGCCGCTGCAGAATCGTCCGTGGACAGTACCCGAAAGGCTCTCCGTCGACCTGGATATTGCCCGCCACCCACGCCGTATTCTTACGCCACGGCAAAACGGTCATGGAATTGAAATCCGGTATATTCATCATATCTGAATCGTGCGGACCCTGCCCCATATGGCCCGCCGCGAACCCCGCGAATCCCGCGCCCTCCGAGGCCATGTCGTCGAGGTGGGTGACGGGCACCACCTTGGCCTTTGGCATCCCGCTCATCTCTACGAACGAACACAGAAAGAAATCTATTCCGTTCCTGGATACGAACTCTTTAACCTGTGCCAGCGTCATCGTCAGATCTCCCTCCAGAATCAAGATTAGCAATTCCTGCCCTTACCTCTTATTGCCGTTACGAGAGGACTCGCCTCGGCCAACTGATCCAGCTCGTCCTGATAATTCGCTCTCTCGTGCCTGATCTGCCAGACCGTGTACGCTATCCAAAGGACAAGACAAACCACGAAGAAAGGAACCTCGTACCCCACAAAGGGATACATCGGCCCCACGTCAGCCGGATTCCCCACCCACGTGTCTATCAGACCCGTTCTCATCTGCCGCCTCCTTACATTCGTGTTTGTACAAATACGAGTCGTTTCAATCGGCACCGCAAGCGAAGCGTCTCACACCGCGAGATTCCAGATTTGCAATCTGCCTACCCACCGGATATGATGATCACCATCCATATGGGCCCCGCCTTCAGAACAGACCGACGGTCTGTCCGGCTTCATCAAAATCAATCGCTTCGGCCGAAGGCTTTCGGGGAAGCCCCGGCATCGTCATGACGTCACCCGTGAATACCACCACGAAACCGGCCCCTGCAGACACCCGCACGTCGCGGATGGGCACGTCGAAACCCGTGGGTCTGCCCGTCAGTTTCGGGTCGGTCGAAAGCGAATACTGTGTCTTGGCCATGCATACCGGCAGGCGCCCGTAACCCTGTTCATCGAGCCTCTTGAAACGGGCTCTCAGGCGCTTGTCTCCTATAAGATCGTTGGCACCGTAAATTTTCCGGGCTACAATTCGTGCTTTGTCCCACAACCGCCGATTATCAGGATAGAGAAGGGTGAAATCGGAGGTCGCCGTCTCTGCTGCTTCAACAACCGCGCAGGCAAGCGCTTCGGCCCCGGCCCCCCCTTGCGCCCAGTGTTCCGATGGCACAATCGGGACTCCCAGGCAGGCGGATTTTTCCTGTATTAACCTTACTTCTTCGGACGTGTCAGACAGGAAAACGTTTACGGCCACGACGACGGGCAGGGCGAAAAGCCGGATATTCTCGATATGCTTCTTCAGATTCTCCAACCCTTTTTCAATCGCAGGCATGTTGGGCAGTTCGAGCTGCCTGACCGGAATTCCGCCGTGGTATTTCAACCCACGGACGGTGGCCACCAGCACAACCGCGTCGGGCCGGATGCCGGCCTGACGGCACTTGATATTCAGGAATTTCTCCGCGCCAAGATCCGCGCCGAAGCCGGCCTCAGTCACCGTATACTCGGAAAGGCGCATCGCCAGCTTGGTCGCGATTATCGAATTGCAGCCGTGCGCGATATTGGCGAACGGGCCCCCGTGAACAATGGCCGGGTTGTTCTCGAGTGTCTGGACCAGATTCGGCTTTAATGCGTCTCTCAACAGCACGGCCATCGCCCCGCGCACGTTGAGATCGGCTGCCGTGAGCGGTTCGTTTGCCCGTGTATACGCCACGATGATCTTACCCAGTCGCTCCCGCAGCTCCCCAAGCGATTCGGACAGGCAAAGGATCGCCATTACCTCGGAAGCGACCGTAATTTCAAACCCCGATTCACGGGGATAGGAATTCCCCGTACCACCCAGACCGATGACGGTTTCCCGCAGCGCCCGGTCGTTCATGTCCATCACACGCTTCCACAGGATGCGCCGGGGATCGATGTCCAGCCTGTTTCGGTGATGAATGTGATTGTCAATCGCAGCGGCCAGCAGATTGTGGGCGACACCGATTGCATGGATATCGCCCGTAAAGTGCAGGTTGATGTCCTCCATCGGCGCAACCTGAGACGCCCCGCCGCCGGCAGCGCCTCCCTTCATGCCGAAACAGGGGCCCAGAGAAGGCTCACGGAGACAGATGGTCGTTGGCTTTCCCAGCCGATTCAGCGCATCGCCCAGACCCACGGTTGTGGTTGTCTTGCCCTCACCGGAAGGCGTCGGATTGATTGCCGAGACCAGCACCAGCTTGCCGGTGGGATTTCCGGCCAGGCTGTCGTAGAAGTCCATCGAAACCTTGGCCTTGTACCTGCCGTAGACCTCCAGTTGATCTTCGGGCACGCCCAATATCTGCGCAACCTCGCCAACGTGAAGCAAATTTGCTTGTCTCGCGATTTCGATGTCCGGCAATATGCCATGTTCGCGCATAGGTCCTCTCTAGTTTCCCCCTTGAGCTTCATCAATTTCCACCTGAACGAGTTCGATTGCGTCCGCTGTTTCGTTCTCGATCGTCCGGTGATCCATACCCGCCAGTTCAATTCGCTTTGGAATGCGGAGAACGCCCAGCTTCTTGAGGATTGCCCCCACGACGTAACAGGGCAGAAAACCCAGCACGAAAAACATAATGACGGCCCCAAGCGTCTGTCCCCAGGGCGTAATCGGGGCGTAAGCGGGATTCGCACCCGGATACCCCCAAAGTACGAATCCTGCGACAATCACCCCGATTACCCCGGCATATCCATGTACCGCCACGGCGCCCACGGCATCGTCAATTCTGAAACGGCGCTCGACCCAGTTGTGCAACTTGTAGATGCAGAACGTGCCGAATGCTCCGATGAGAAGCGCCTGCATCGGATGGTACAGATCGTTTCCGGCCGATGCCGTGATGATACCCGCCAACCCGCCGGAGAAGGTCCAGTAAGGATCGCCTTTTGACACGAAATACCCCATCATCAATCCACCGGCGAGCGACATCAAAAAGTTAAAGGTGATGGCGCTAAGCGTCGTCGGCGTAAGGTAAATCGTTGTGGCCGAAAAGAACGACCGGCCGTCGGCGGGATCGATGTCCATAATGGGCACGTTGCAAGCCGCGTAGAAGCCCCAGAATCCCGTATAAATCAGAAACAGTCCGATGATCACCAGCCAGGTGTTGTGCGGCGGGAAATTTCTAGGTGCCCCGTCCGGCTTGAACCTGCCGATGCGCGGCCCAAGGTGATAGAGAATCGCCAGCGCGGACCCGCCGCAGATCGCGTGGATCACGCCGGAGGCATACGCATCGTGATACCCCAGTACCTGCACCATCCAACCGTCTGCGGACCATCCCCACGCCGCGTCGACTACCCACGTGACCGATCCCACCAAGACCGCAAAAATCCAGAATGCGCTGGATCGGATGCGTTCAATCACCGCGCCCGAAAGAATCGATCCCGCCGTCCATGCAAACAACAGAAACGCCGCCCAGAACACGCCGTTCAACCGCGCCCAGAGCGCCGTATCGGCCCCTGTCAACCCCCCTCCGTGCGGCTTTCCTCCCATATGTGATCCCATAAGCTCATTCCAGGGCGCAGCCCATGCGGCTTCGATAAGCCCACCCGTGATCCCGGGCCCGTTTTGAACCGCGAAATAGATCCACCACCCGAAAAAATAGAACGTGACGGTCACCAGAGGAATCAGCATCGCGTTCTTCATCAGGGTGTGCATCATGTTTTTCCGTCTGGACACACCCACTTCGTATAGACAGAAGCCGACGTGGATCAGAAACATGAGTACAATACATACCCAGTAATAGAACTCGGTAAAAATGACGGTCAACGCACTGAGCTCGTTATCCATACCTACCCCCCGTTTGAGCTTGAAGAAAGCAAATGCATATGCGATGGTAATGCATCAGAGGTGCGGCGGCTCTTCCATCATCCGCCGATACTTTCCCCGGTAAAACAACAGTGGACGACCGTCTACCGCATCACCCGCCACAATCTCTCCAACGAAAATATCGTGATCGCCAGCCCGCAACACCTCCACGAGCCGACACTCCACGTAACCGAGGGCCTCCACGAACACCGGCATCCCGGTACGAACCGTCGTTGTCGGCACGTTCGAAAAATCTTTGGGGCCGGGGCGCGCAAATTGCGTGGAGAGCGCTTCCTGGTCCTCACTTAAAATATTCAATGCAAAATACCGGCTTCCGCTCAAGTACCCGTGCATCTGCGCGTCCTTGTCCACCGCCACCATGACCAGCGGCGGATCCAGCGACAGCGAGGTCACCGCATTGGCCGTCATCCCCCGCGACTCGCCGCCTGCAACCGTCGTCAAAACGGTTACGCCCGTTGCAAAACAACCCATAATGCGGCGTTGCTCCATCGGGTCGAACGCCATTCCAATACCCTTTCAACGAAAGCGGTGTCGCATACGGCGCCGTCCGCCGCCGGACATCCGGGCTCCTTGAACGAGGCCGCCGTGATGACCGGTGAAGAGAAGCAGATTTTGCTTTGTGATCAGGAACGCGGCCGGGTTTTCCCGGGATCGTAAAACGGAAACCGCACCACCCGGGCGGGGATGCGCTTCTGATGACCGTCCAGCCTTCCCACCTCCACTTCCACGCCGATCGCGGCGTACCCGAACGCCATGCGGCATAGCGCGATATTCCTGCGCAAAATGGGCGAACGGCTGCCGCTGGTAATCACGCCCACGCGGCCGCGCCCATCGTAGACGCCGTCGCCGGTGGCGGCTGGCTCGTTTCCGGATACCTCCAGCCCCACCAACACACGTTGCGGATGCGACCGCCTTCGAATCAGCGCCTCCTTGCCTATAAAATCGTCTTTCTTGCGCTTGAGCGGAACGGTGAAGCCTATACCCGCCTCAAACGGGTCCGTCTGATCGTCAAACTCACAGCCCGCGAAGACCAGACCAGACTCAATCCGCAGCATGTCCAGGGCTTCCAATCCCAGCGGTGTCAGGCCATACGGCTGTCCCGCCTCCCAAATGGCATCCCAGACCGCAGGCGCATCGTGGGGATGGCACCATACCTCATAACCCAGTTCGCCCGTGTAGCCCGTCCGGGATACGACAATCGCCGCTCCGCTTCCATCGCCAATTCGACCCACCGTAAATCGGAACCAGCCCAATTCGTCCAGTGACGGGCGGGACGGAGGCGTCCAGATGATTTCGCGCAGAATTTCCCGGCTCCTGGGGCCCTGAACGGCAAGATTGTGGAGTTGGTCGGTCGAATTTCTGACCCATACACGCATCCCCAGGCGACCCGCCTGCTCGCGCAACCACGTACCCCCGTAATCGTCGCCGCAGATCCAGCGGAAATTCTCGGACCCCAACCGAAACAGCGTGCCGTCGTCCAGCATCCCGCCTGTTTCGTAACACATGGCGGAATAAGTCACCTGCCCCGCCGAAAGCCTGCGAACGTCGCGTGTGAGCGTGTGCTGCAACAGCGCCTCGGCGTCCGGCCCGAGAACCTCGAACTTGCGAAGCGCGGACAGATCCATCACCACCGCCGCCTCGCGGCAGGCGTAATATTCCTCAACGACGCCCTTCCCGGTATAGCAGGCGGGCAGCCAAAAACCGCGATATTCCTCAAAATGGCGAGTCAAGGCAGAGGTGCGTTGGTGGAAGGCCGTCTCCCTCGTCAACCTCGGCTCGGCGTCTGCCGTCATCCGGTGAGCAATCCCTCTGGAAAACCGGTACCGTTCAGGGTAAACGCGAACCTGAATCTCCGTTGGCTCCCAGCCATTGGCCGGATCGATATCGTCCGGGCACGCGGACGACAGGCAGACAAGGTCCGTTAAGGCTTTCAACAGCACGTAATCGCCCGGACGAGACCATGGCTCATCCATGAAAAGGACGTTATTCTGATCGATTCTCGTATTGTAGAAAAAATTCACCGCGGGCCAGCCGCGCCGGCGCTGAATCGTATACGGATCCAATGCCACGTTGAAGTTGTCCGTACAGTTGACGTGACCGGGATAACCCATATCCTCGTAATATTTCGCGGTGCACGCAAGCGCAAACGTATCGTGCCGCCCTACCGTATCCCGAACGACTTCGACCAGCGGATGCATATCCTGGTCGTAAAATTTCGAAAACAGGCCCGGACCGGGATAGGCCGCGCCCATGAGCGTCCTCGTCGTGGTCGCATCCAGCCCCCGCTCGACACCCCGCTGCAATTGCCTGGCGTCGAATGCCAGAAAATCGGAACACTGGCGACCAGCGACGTCGATCACCTGGATGAACTCTCCCGCCTTGACCTCGTAGGCGATTGCCGACGCCCTTTCTACCTCCCGATCCAGGCGCATGTCACCCAGGGGCGCGGGCATCGGGGGGCGTTCGGACATTTCTACACGGGAACGCCTGACCACGACTTCCAGGTCCGTGGGGGGATCCTGGGCATCGGCCCTCATCGGACCGCCGGGCGCCGCAATCACGCAAACGGCGTCCCTCTCGACGGCGAAACACGCTTCGGTGCCCGCTTTCGTCTCTCCACCGAAAACCTGCACCGCCCGCGCGTCCGACAGGTCGACGCCCCTCCGCCGCAGGGCAGCATCAGCCGCCTGCGCGCTTTCGTCCCCGCGCCTGAGCGCCGCCGCGAATCCTTCCATTGCGCCATCCGCCCGGAGGCCCAGCCTCGACGGATCGTCACCCCCGTCCGGGCCGAATACGCCCAGTTCGCAACGCTGGCGCCCTTCCACGTCCACAACCGCCAGTTGATCGCCTTGCGACAGCGCCAGGGCGATCGCCCCGCCGCCCGGCACCCGGTAGCGCTCCCTGCCCGGTGTCCATCTCGGCAATCCGGTTCCCGTCATTTGGACGTTTGCAGGCATCACCCCTCATCGGCTTCGGCCAGAAGCTGCCGCGCGAGTTCCTCCTTTTCCTTACCGTCCATCTTCCTGAGTTCGTTCCTCAATAACCGTTCGTTCACGGACTGGTTCCAATAATCCAGGGAGTCAAAACCCAACAGCACGCTCTTGCCCACAAACTGGCGGAGGACCTCGTTGGTTGGGCCCATCACCCAACCGGCCTTACCGTCACGCAGGTAACGTTCGATCCCCAGATCGGGTTTGTACCCAGTGCCGCCACAGGCATGAAGCATCTTGTCGGAGACGTTTGTCACGTTCTTTGCCGCCGTGAACTTCACCTGCCACATCCAGTGCAGCACCTGTGCCCGGGGCATGCAGGAAAGGTCCTCGTGGATCGACCAGTCGCACTGGTTCGTCACATCGTCCATCGCCCTGGCCATCAGGTAGACAAAGGACCGGGAAGTATTGGTATCGATCACGGCCTCACCCACGTAATCCTGGATCGTCGGATAGTCCGCCACCCGCATACCCACGTCCGCATGCCGCCTGGCGGTCGTGTGTCGCGTGGCGATATCGATCATCCCCAAAGAAATGCCGTTCCAGCAAGCCGATGAGCACAACAGGAAAAACGGATCCACCGTTTCGTCGTTCGAATTCGCCCCGTCTCCCACGGGCCCGACCAGCCTGTCCTCCGGCATCGTCACGTTGTCAACCTCAAGCGTGCCGGACTGGTTCCCGCGCAGACCCAGGCCATCCCACAGGGACGGCTCGGCTTTCACCTCGTCGGCCATCACGAGAAAACAGGACAGATTCGAATAATCCCCCGCGAAATCGGGACTCGTCGTCTGCACGATGTACCAGTCGGCAAAACCCGCGGACGTCGTCCACGACGCCTTCTTTCGTACCTTCCAGCCGTCCGCCACCCGCTCGGCCCCGGAAGATATCGGATACCAGAAATGAGAACCCGTCTCCGGGTCCGAATAGGATAACGTGCCTACCAGCACGTCTTCGTCGAGGCGTTTCATGAGATCCTGAAGGGTCGGGTTGTCGTGCGCCCGGAACATGGCCGCGGCCACGGCGCCGATGTGCATGGTATAACACATCGCCGTACTGGCGCACCCGTAACGCGCAAGCGTCTCCACCACCATCGCCGTACACGTATGGTTTTCTTCCAACCCTCCCCACTCCCGTGGTACGTTCAATCCGAGCAGGCCCAGCGAAGCCAGCGCCTCGAGGTTTTCCCGCGGAAACACAAGGTTGCGATCACTCTCTACCGCGTTATCCCGCAGCGTTGTCCGGCAAAGTTCGATCAGTTTTTCCTGGAGTGCCTCCTGCTCAGATGTCAGTACCCATTGGGGGTCCCAGTCGTAGTCCATTCCCCAGAACGCCTCCGGGCCCCACATCTTTGTCTTGCTCATAATGCCTCCCCGGTTTTAGCTGATGCCGGCAATCAGAGTCGAACGCGCCCTGGGAGAAGCACGCCGTCTGAGAATGACATAAGACACGTATTTTCAAGGAGTCACAACGATTTCCGCCGACAGTACATCGCCGCACTGCACCCCGGTCGGTCCTTCGCAGAAGCGCTGCCGTACAGCCGCCGGGCGCACCGCTGTAGACTGTTTGTACTGGCTACCCGGAGGACGCGGCATCGCATTCAAGCGTTATTCCGTATGCATCTCTGAGTTCCACAATCGGATGCTTCTCGGACATTTGAAACTTGACGAGCAGTTCCCGCGCAATCATGTCACGCTCCTGCTGGTTGTCGGGCAATGCCATTTCTTCCGGAACCAGCACCCAGCCATTGATATTCCGGTCGAATACCGCGGGCTTTCCGTCTTCGTATCCCATATGCACATCTTCCAGCCAGTTCAGGTCACGCCACCCCATCAACTCGATGTATCGCTTCAAAAACGGGGTCAGGAGCTCATAGTCCGGCGGTAGGTTTACATCGTACCGATATCCGATGTGCTGTCCGATTTCTTTCTCTCGGTCCGAGTCCAGACCCGTGGACTTCAGATAATAGTTCACGTCTTTGGCTACGTCCATCGGATTCTCCTGTGTGCGGATTCCACCACTGAAACCACCCGATTGGCGGGCGGCCTGTACCGGTGCTGAAGATCCCCGTGCGGTCCTTTCCGGAACTCAATACCTGTTCATCTCGGGATGCCCGACCGTATATCGGGTGCCTGCCAACGGCACCTCCGCCATAGCGGAGGCCTCCATTGTGAGCGCGGCAAGATCCTCCGGCTCCAGGGAATGTACATTGGTCTTGCCGCAAGCCCTGGCGAACATCTGGCATTCGATGGCCAGGGTATGCAGGAAGTTATAAACCCGTTCGGCCGCGTCGTCCGGGTCCAGGCGGCTGCGCAGCACCGGATCCTGGGTGGCTACGCCCACGGGACACAGTCCGGTATGGCAGTGATAGCAGTATCCCGCCGGTACGCCAACCGTGCCTTCGTAATCCGCTTCGGGGATGTCCTTGTTGCAATTCAGCGCCACCATCGCCGCCGTACCGATCGCCACCGCGTCGGCTCCGAGCGCCAGCGCCTTGGCCACGTCGGCTCCGTTGCGAATCCCGCCGGCATAGACGAGCGTAATCTTCCCGGTCTTACCCACGTCGTCCAGTGCCTTTCTGGCCTGCCTGATGGCCGCGATGCCCGGTACGCCCGTCTCCTCGGTGGCCAGATGGGGCCCCGCTCCCGTCGACCCCTCCATCCCGTCCATATATATACTGTCGGGCCCCGTCTTTGCCGCCATCCGCACGTCGTCGTACACCCGCGCAGCGCCAAGTTTCAACTGAATGGGAATCTGCCAGTTGGTCGCCTCACGGATCTCCTCAATCTTTAAAGCCAGATCATCGGGGCCCAGCCAGTCCGGGTGCCTTGCGGGAGAACGCTGATCGATCCCCGCCGGCAACGAACGCATCTCGGCCACCTGGTCGGTCACCTTCTGGCCCATCAGGTGGCCGCCAAGCCCCACCTTGCATCCCTGCCCGATAAAAAACTCCACGCCGTCGGCAAGACGCATATGGTGTGGATTGAACCCGTATCGGGACTGAATGCACTGGTACAGCCACTTCTCCGAATACCGGCGCTCGTCGGGCAGCATTCCGCCTTCTCCGGAACAGGTCGCCGTGCCCGCCATCGTGGCCCCTCTCGCCAGCGCCACCTTCGCCTCGTAGGACAACGCGCCGAAGCTCATCCCCGTAATGTAGACGGGAATATCCAGTACCAGCGGCCGCCTGGCCATAGGCCCCAGCACCGTCCTGGTTTCGCATTTTTCACGGTATCCCTCGATCACGAACCGGGTGAGCGTGCCCGGCAGAAACGTGAGGTCGTCCCATGATGGAATCTGCTTGAAGAGCGCCATCCCGCGCATGCGATACCGACCCAGATTCGCCTTGATATGGATATCGTCGATCACGTGGGGCGGAAACATGAAATTCTTGCCCAAAACCTGAGGGTTGCGCTCGGTCCTGCCATTGCCATTGTCTCTACGCGATTCCATAAGATTTCACTCCCGGCTTCGCGTCAGGGGGCCGGCGGCCTCGCCCCGGCGATTCTCCGATTACGAGGCGCTCTGAAGCGTTTTGTTGTCTTTACGGATGGGAATTTGATAGAAAATACGGTAAGGGCGCGTCATGTGAAAGGAGCAAACGGTGTGGTGCGAACGCGGACGGCATGGCCGCATCCGGGGCGGGGTGTGCATCCGGCCGGACGGTGCATCGTCAGACCTGACCGATCGTGCCTCATAGGCGTTGACCTCAGGTTCGAAGCCATCCGACCGGCGTTTTGCGTACTAACATGGGGTCTTAAAGTGGACGTATCAAACGACATTCATAGGCGATCCGGGTCGGCCGACGCCAGAGCCGGTGGTTCAAAGCGCTTTCAACGACACGTAGAGTCCTCGTTCTCGCATCAATCCGTCCTCGTAATACCACGTGCGAAGTCCGGCGTCCGAGAGAATTTCGAGGAATCGCTCCCGGTCGAAGAGCGCCAATTCGTGGGTGTCCCGAAAGTACTGTACGCCCTTCATGGTTGAAAGAAGAAAATGGAAGTCGAGAACGGCCAGATTTCCGCGACGCCTGCTCACGGTGTGCCTGGAGATCTTGACGCCTTCGGCTTCAAGGGTGCCTGCCTGGATCGTTCCTGGAAGAAATGTCTCTGTCCTGAAAAAGGGCTCAATGACCAGAATGCCACCCGGTTTCAAATGTCTACCAAAACAAGCGATGGCCCGCTTCAGGTTCCGGTAGGTCCTGACGTAGGCGATCGAACTGAACAGGCAGACAACCGCGTCAAACCGACGCTTCAGGCCGAAAGAAGCCATATCCCGACAAAGTAACGGGACTCCGGGGATCTTCTTTCGAGCCACCTTCAACATCGCCCGATTCAGATCGATCCCGGTTACATCGAAGTATTCTCGCAAAAACTCGGTGTGTCCCCCGGTCCCGCACGCGACATCCAGAAGGGTGTTTCCGGACGACATGCGATGCGCCTGAATCAATTTATGGATCCGTTCCGCCTCGGCACGATAGTCCTTCCACTGATACATTACGTCGTAGAACGGCGCCAGTTCAGCCCACATCTTTTCGGTTTCTTTCGGTGCCACGTCAGCCCCCGCACTTTACCGCAACCACGCGATGCGGCCCTTTCCAGCCGCTTATCGAGCCAAAAAATGATACGTGGCGCCCACATGGAGCTGATAATCGGAGGTTAGCTGGCTTTCGTTAACATTCTGGAAAACGGGAAGCGGCAACCTCGCTTCCAGGCTCAGGTTCTCCATTGTCCGTACGCCCAGCTTCGGCGCGACATAGAGCCAGGCGCCCCCGCGTTTTCGGGCGATTTTTCCATATTGGAAATAATCGCGAGCCGTGTAAACATGGTTCAGGCTGAGACCCGCAAAAAACATGCCCCCATGCGTATATTCCATCGAAAAGATGCCCTGAAACTCGTTCCCGTATTTGTAACCGTATACATTCTCGCGGGAAATAATGCGTGTGAACAGCATACCGGAGAAAAACAGGTTATTGAAGGCGTGCGACAGACTTACGGAGAAAATGGGGTCCACGCTGCCGGAACCCACCTGCAGCAAGTCGGCGAACCGCTGGCCGTACTCATCGACCGCGTGGGTCGACCCGTTAGCGAGCTTGACACCTGCCGAAAAAAGCAGCCCGGGCAATGCTTTCGGCAGAGGGGGAGCAAAGTTCAACATCAGAACAACGTCGCCGAGACCGGCGGCATGCCGAACATACTCGCCGCCCTGATACTGGTTGTCGTACTGACCTGGTAGAAGAAATTTGTCGTTGGTTATGGAACGAAACGGGAGAACTACGGCGGCGCCGAACCATTCCTTGACCCCGTAACTTGCGAACACCGACACCGTTGAAATGCTGGTGACTTCCTGGTTGACGTTGGGGATCGGCCCTGTACCGAACATCGCATCGCCCAGAAACTCATACTCGTAATTCACGCTCACAACGAAAAGATCCTGGGTAATCAGACTGCCCTGGAGCATTCTCCCGCCCGGGAGTACGGGACGACGTCAACTTACGCCGGGTTGCGCCAGAACAGATCTGTTTCCTGGAAACAGTGGGGTGAACAGGACCAACGCAAAAACCAGCAAGAACCATCTCATCGTCCACGCTCCTCCAAGGTTTGGTTAGCGTTCAATCGACGACTAACCCTTCAATGCCTGGTCCAGCAGTTTTCTGAATTTTCCAAAGGAAGCGTATCCGAAAAAAAGGACCTCCCCCCGGCCGTCTACGATCACCACCGTGGGTGTGAGCCGGGTCTCGAAGGCCTCGAACACCCTTCCATCCGTATCGATATAACTGTGCAGAGATTCCTTCCTGCCTGCGAAGTAGGTCTGAATCTCCTCGGCGCTGTTCTTCCACGCGATGCCGAAGACCTGCACCTTCTCTCCGAATTTTTCCCTCAACTTGAAGACATGCTTCATATCCTTCTTGCAGGTTTTGCACCAGGTTGCCCACAGATAAATGAAGGATGTCTTGCCTTCGCAGACTTCGGTCAGACTCAGCGTATCTCCCTCTAACGTCACAAGCTGCACCCGAGGCAGCGGATTGGAATTCTCTTCCTTTGCGGCCCCGACATCAGGGAGACAGAAGATAAGGCCCGCCCCCAGCACAGCACCGGTAATCCAACCCAGATTCGTCCTGCCCATAATCACTTCCTCAAGGAACGACATCCATACCCGAAAGCGGTGTCGCCCGCTGACCGATTGAAAGATCACCTTTCGACGATTTCCTTGTACACTACGCGAATCCGATGGTTGAACGTATCGGCGATGTACAGATTCTCGTCCTGATCGAGCGCGACCCCGTATGGACTCCTGAGTTTCCCCCACCGGGGATGGTCACTGTCGCCCTTGAAACCCGGCTCGCCACACCGGCCGGCCAGGGTGGTAATAATACCGCTGGTATCCACCTTGCGGATGCAATGGTTACCGGTATCGGCGATAAACAGGTTTCCTTCCGCATCGACGACCACGTCGCTGGGGCGCGATAGGTTGGCCTCGGTCGCCGGTACGCCATCTCCGGAATACGTTCCGGCAGTCGGGCCGATACTGCCGCCGCCGGCCACCGTGCTGATCCTGCCCGTGGTATCCACCATTCGGATGCGATGGTTGAACGTATCTGCGATATAAAGGTTACCCCGGCTATCCATGGCGATCCGGCCGGCCGGCTGCGCCGCGTCTCCCGTCGGCGCATAGAGGTCCGCCAGGATCGCAGGACCGCCGTCCCCGGCAAATCCCTCCCTCCCGGTTCCCGCAACGGTGGAGATCACACCGTTCAGATCCACCATACGAATGCGAAGGTTTCCCTGATCCGAGATATACATCCGACCGGATTCGTCGAAGACAGTGGAACTCGGGAGATTTAACGAGGCCTGGCGAGCGGGGCCGCCGTTGCCCCCGAAACCGCGTTCGCCCCGGCCGGCAATGGGTTCGACGCGGCCTGTGGTAAAATCATACCTCAGGATCCTGGAATTCTGCCAGGCCGAAAGGATCAGCCGTCCCTGAGGATCGAACGAAATATGGGTCGGGTGGTCGATGCCCGCCTGCAGCGCCGGACCCGCAGGCGCATCGCCCGGTTCGCCGTTGCCGACGAGAGGACGGACGACTCCGTTGTCGATCTCTAGAACGCGATTGTTGTTCCAATCCAGAATGTACGTCCGCCCGTCGGGACCGACAGTCATATCCTGGGGAAAATACAGATGTGTATCCAGAGGACCCGATCCCGCGGCATTCCTGCCTGCATCTCCGGTGCCGGCGAGGGTGATCATGATCCCGTAGGGCAACCCCGGGTACTCTTCGTACAGATCATCGTCCACGGTGGGCGGTGTCTTACCGCAGTCAGCCACAGAGAGGAGCAGGCCGAACGTCAGCAGGTACCGCGCCCACACATGTTCGAGGATTCTCTTCATCCGTATTTGTACGACCTCTCCAAGTTGAGCAGAAACGGCGCCTATCCGAGCCAGGATCGATACGTAACAAAAATAGGTACAATAAGGCGCCGATTCAACCCTAAAATTGAATCGGGCTATGATTTCGACCATTTCGAAGGACAAACTCAACGGGCGGCGATGCCCCGCGCCTGCCCGGTACGCCTGGCCCGTTTTAAGGGATGCAATCCGCGGAGGTACGACTCGAGCCTATCGACGGATCCGCCGTTAGTCGCCAGCAAACGCACGATAATGAGCCAGGGGCTGGGACATTTCCTCATCGACCTCCGTCAAAGCAAGCCGCATGCGTACCGTGCGTCGGCTGCCGGGCACCAGATCGTCGCCGAAGAGAGAAAAATCAAACGCGCTGTAATCCGTCATGCGATCGGCTTCGTCGGCCACGTGGTAACGCGTACTGATGGCATAGCAGTCCTCTGCCGTGGACATCAACACGATACCCAGGCGATTCCCGGGGTCCGTCAGGAAGGAAAACGGATGCCCATAGTACCGCACCGGACACATCTGCACGGTGGGGGAGTTGCGCTCGCTTCGATTCCACCGCCCGTCTACGCAGCGCCGCGCGGCATGCGGGTCCCGCGGAAATACGATGACGGTTCCTCGAAAGACATCGTTCACCATGGGAACGACCCGTTCGGGGTCCACGCTTGCCCGGCCGTACCGGCTCCCGTGGAGATAGATGTGAGGCCGCATTGTCTTATCGAAATAGTTGGAGAGGAAGAGCTCATATCCTGCATAGGTCCCTTCGCACCTCACCGTTACCGTCAGGTCGACGTGATTCGGCTCGCACACCTCGTAACGGGCGGTCAAAGCGCCCTGGTGCGTATCCGTAGCCGCCCAGTGCACCTCAACGGCGTTGTCGCGGGCTTCGACCGTCCGGTCCATCAGGCGCGGTTGATCCAGACCCTGGTGAACCGCGAACAACCGAAAGAGGTTCAATGCCGAATATTTTGGATGGATCACCTGCCTGCCAGTGATCCTGTCGGTTAGTGTCCACACCCCGTGATAGTCTCCCGACGTACGAATTTCACCGGTCATCGCTTCCGTCTGGAATTGGTACGTATCGGTGCCGGCATCATATACCAGTTCCGCCATGTCGATCTCCCCCCTTAAGACTGACCTACTACCACGAGTTCTTCGATTCGCGCCGCAATCGCGTCGGTCAGGGTCTCCAGGCAGCCCGGGGCCAGGCTCGACGGCTCCTCCTGGTACAGTCCCTTGCCGTACGCGTCTTTCCGCAACAGATAAGCTACCTGTAAATTGCCCGAAAGTGGAGAAACCAGAATCACGAACCGGGGAAATCGCCGGCGCAACTCGACCTGCAGAAAGCTGTACGGTTCCCCGCCGCAGGTCACCCAGATCGCGTCTCCCATTCGATAAACCGAGAATCGATACGGGTATGCCTCGCCCGGCGGCAGGTTCGCGATCCGCGCCAGCCAGCGCCTGGCCCGCTCCGTCCGGGCGCCGCACGATCGGGCTTTCAGGGCGTCGCCCGCCTCGTCGGCCGCCCGCTCGGCTTCCGACCACCGCGCCAGATCCTCCAGAAGCGCCTCCCTGTCCGGCCGTTTTTTCATCGGCAGATCCACGGAATATACACCGCCGCCAACGACCGAAGCGGAGCGCAAGCGCCCGTCTCCGAATCCCACGTGCACCCAGGTACCAAGCGTGGCGCCCGAGATTACGGGTCCCTGGTATTCGAAATCCGTGCCAGGAGGCCCCATGGACATGACGACGGAGAGCGCCGCAAACCCGAGCTGGCGTCCGTTCTTCTCGGCGACTTCCGGATCTCCCACAAACCCGTCTCTGGGCCCAAGGTCCCCGCAGGGCGCCAGGGCGAACGTGCAGGGCGCCCCGGTTACCCTCTCGACTTCCTCCCGCATCGCACCCACGTAATCCGGGCTGATCAGGGTATTTTTCCAGGCCAGCGTGGTCGGATGGCATCCGTAATTCACCACCGTCGCCGCAGTCCTGCCCTCTCCGTCGCATATCCGTCCCACCAGCAGCGTATCGTCACCCTCACCCTCCGGATTATACCCGCATACGTAGCCTCCGAAGACTTTATCCCGATAGTCCCTGTCCGCCGCCATGTTGCAATGCCCGCGCGCATAGGTAATCAGCACCTCCCGCATCCCCGCCAACGCCTCTTCGCAAGCCCGCACCAGCTCTTTCCCCACGTCCTTCAGAAAGGGCTCAATCAGTTCGCCCCCCGGCATTTCGAAACGATCCGGTGCGTACCACCCGGAGGAATGGGTGTGTGAGTACGTCACGTCCACCCGATCCTGCCCCACCCCGGCGGCAACGCTGAGCGAATCCACGAGCGCCGCGTGCTGCCGGGCCACCAGACCGACCAGGTCCAGGTGCGCCCGAACCAGCCGTATTTCATCGGGCGCGTCCACCGGCCCGAACACCAGCACGTCACCCAGAATCGGGCGGTGAACGCCCGTTGCCCTGTCGTGCCTGGCCGCGCCCCACATCCGGTGATAAATCCCCACCGGCGGCGTTATATCCACACGGGCGAAACCGAGCCGAACCCTGGAGGTCGGGGCCGGCACTTTTCTTCGAACCATACTGACCCTCTCTATGTTATCAATGACGGACACGGACGCATCTCCAGCCGCGTATGCGCCATCTCCCCCGCTCCCACGGTCGCCGTTTTCGGGCCACTATCGCAACTGATACGCGATCGCGTAGGCCGTCTTGTGCGCGCCCGAACGGTTTACCTCTGACCGATGCCACGTGTAATTCGAGAAAAACGCGGCGTCCCCCGGCTGCATCGACAACACGACTTCCCTGGATAGGTCCAATCCCTCTGTCGGAATGCGCCACCGGGTGAACGCTTCGCCGGTCCGCGCGCCGTAGAAATTGGGCTCATCGTAATAGCGCTCGTGTGTCGCCAGTGTCCAATCCCTGTGAGTTCCTGGCAGGATGCCCAAGGCGCTGGCGTCCACCCCCACCTCATCCAGCGCGATCCAGGCGTTGCACCCTCGTCCAGGCTCAATCTTCCAGTAGTAGGAATCCTGGTGATAGAACGATTGGCCGTCGATTGCCCGGTTCTTGATTAACGCCTGATCCGTAAAACGCTTCACCGGACCGCCCAGAAGCCGGGACATCGCCCCCTGCAAATTGACGTGGTCTGCTATCTCCCGGAAGACGGCCTCCTGTCTGGCGGGCCTCTGGACGCCGATCGGCACGAACCCATCCTTTGCACTGCGGAACTTCGCCGGGTCCAGAATCTGAAAATGCAGGTCCGGCCAGTCGTGCTCCCCCTCCACCAATTCCAAAAGCCGTTTTCGCACCGCAGCCGCTTCGGCGGTCGATATCAGCCCTTCCACCGTTGTATATCCATCGTGCTCGTACTGCCGCAATTTCGACTCGTCCAGTTCCATGTGACGTTCTCCTGATCACCTGCGTTTATCATAACGCTATAGCGGATATGGTGTCGCCGCGTGCAGGGCCCACGTCGAATAATCCAGAATCATCCCTCACTCTCGACCCTTCCCACCGCGTATCCCATCCCCGTGGCGCCGAACCCGTTTCCGGTATACCAGCACCTGTATTCGTCGCCGCATTTAACGACACTCACGTAACACCGTTGCTTGTCGTCGAACGCGCCCGGCGCGCCCACGCCCAACTCCCCGTCGGACCCGCTTTCGCACCAGCGCCAGTCCCGTCCGTCGGGTCCGACCAGACTCCTTATCCGATAGGCCGTACCAAACGTGTTCACCCACATCCTGTAACCATCAGGTTCCCGCAAGACGAAGGGCTTTGAACAGATGTACTCGTAGGGTTCGGTGTCGAAACCCCTTGGACTGACCATCAGACCATTCAGCGGCTTGGCCCAGGTCAACCCGTCTGCCGAAACCGCGTAACCGACCCCTATGCGGGGTATCACATCACCGTGGCCCGTCCTGGCGCCCTCGGGCCGGGTAAAATAGGCCCCGATAGCCGTATAATACATATGGTACCGATCGCCGTCGTGCAAGACAAATACGCTTCCGGTTCCCTCTCGGTCCCAGTCCCGGTCCATCAGCAAAATCGGTTCTTTTTGCAGGTAATCAAAACGGTATCCGCCGTCTTCGCTGAACGCCACGCCCGTGGTATTGGGCAGTTTGCCGTCCGCCCTGGGTTTCCCCCACCCGCAGAAATACAGGAGCCAGGGGCCGTCTTCCCTGGGAACCACGAACGGGAACCCCGGCCCCTGATCGTTATACGCCGTGCCGGGCTGCCGGTCCAGCACGGAGCCCAGCGGCCGCCAGTCGTTCGGCGCATCAATATGGCTCTCGGCCAGCAGATTGTGATGGTACCCATCCGTTCCGGTTCCCCAGTAATACATCCGGTATCGATCTCCGACCTGTACAACATGCGCGGCGCCGGCGCGCCGGCTATCCATATCTGCGTGCAGCTGACCCGGCGCGACCACCGGATTGTCGCCGCTGAACCTCCAGACTATCCGTCTGGAAAGCGGGTTCCGTTCCATAAATCTCCTCCACGGGGAAATATGCGGGAGTAGCGCGATGTGGGTCTGAAGCCCGTCAGGCTCGGCGAAGCACGCGGCCGTACCGCTGTCCCGTGAGAGCGCCGTCCCTTAATGTGAAGCCGCCGTTTACCAGCACGTGCCGCATACCCACGGCTGTCCGATTGGGCTCTAACGTGGTTCCTCTCTCGGCAAACATACTCGGATCGAAGATGGCCAGGTCCGCCCGCGCACCCGTGCGTATCGCGCCGCGGTCGGTCAGCCCCAACCGCGCGGCCGGCAGCGACGTCAACCTGCGCACGGCCTCCTGCGGACTGAGCAGCTTCCGTTCGCGGACGAAATGACGAAAAAACCATGATGCCCACGTATAGGCGCCGTGGAAAGTATTATCCTTCAACGGGCCGTCCGCGGCCAGCGCGGTCGCATCGGATCCGACCATGCAGAACGGGTGTTCAAATGCCGGTCGAACGTCCTCCTCGCGATAACTGAACGCGATCACCATAATTTCGTGCAGATAGTCGATTCCCGCATACAAAATATCGCAGACGGCGTCAATCGCATTGCCGGTTCCGGCGGCAGTGAGTTCGGCAATACGCTTCCCCGTAAGCTCGGGCTGCGCGGGGGAGTGGAAGATGACGATCCGTCCCCAGTCGCCCTGCGCCAGCGCAGCAACGATACTCTGATAGCTTTCAATCTCGCGGCGGACGGACGGATCCCGCAGCCGCCTCGCGATGTCTTTTGAACGTCCCTCCAGCGCCCATGGCGGCAGAGCGGCGCTCAAGTTGGTGGTCCCGAAGAGCCGTGTATGCATATCGAACTGCACGTCCAGCCCGCTGCTGCGCGCCCGGTCGACCTGCTCGAGCGCCTGTTCGACCGCCCACCGACCGTCTTCCGCGAGCCTGGCAACGGACGAAATATGCGAGATCTGCAGGGGCGCGTCTGCCGTTTCGGCCGTGCGAATCGCCTCCGCGACGGTCTCCTCCGCCTCTCCCACACGGTTGCGGGTATGGGTCGAGTAGATCCCGCCGTATTCGGCAGCGATCGCGCACAGCTCGGAAATCTGTCTCTCGGGGCAATCCCGCTCCGGACCGTATTCAAGGCCCGTGGAATATCCCGCCGCCCCCTCCTCCATCCCCTGCGCCAGCAGGCGCTTCATCGTCCTGTGTTCGTCCGGCGTGGACGGACGATCCACCGCCTCGCAGACCGCCAGTCTCAGATTTCCGTTGGGCACCAGCGTCATGACATTTACGGCCGGACGCTGCGCCTCCAGGCGATCCAGGTACTCGCCCATGGTGCGCCAGTCAATCTTATGCTCGGCTCTACATCCGTATATGTTCGCCCTGGCACGCGCAGGGTCGCCAATCGGCGCGCACCCATGCCCACAGTTCCCCACCACCTCGAGCGTTACGCCCTGCATGACCGAACTCACCGCCCGCGGGTCCACGACCAGGGTGAAATCGGAATGACTGTGAATATCGATAAACCCGGGCGCCACGTAGCAGCCGGCCGCATCCACACACGGTACGCCCTCCGGCCGCCGGAACCGGCCGACGTCGACGATCCTGCCGTCGGCCACGGCCACGTCGGCGCAGACTGGAGCGGCACCCGTGCCGTCAATTACCGTACCGCCAGTAATGACCAGATCCATGATCGTTCCATTCCATTCTCGAACATGATGGACACAACTGGCCCATACGTAAAAAATCGGTCTCGCAAGGTAACGCCATTACGAGACCGTCCCGACACCTGGCACCAATACTGAAAGCACTTACCTGTTGCTCACTTCAAGCAACCGCAGGTCGGCCTTTATAAGAAGATTCACGATATCCTTATGCCCGTTCTCAATTGCAAAGTCCATTGCGGTTTTTCTTTCGTTCGAACGTTTAAGCCGCCGGTTAAAAGATTGGTAACGATTGCGGATGGGCTTGTAAATGTGTTCGCCGGAACGGCCGCTCTTTGCACTTACGTCCGCATCGCTCCGGATGAGCGCTTCAACAACTTCCAGGTGGCCCATCTCAGCTGCGAACATCATCGCTGTCTTCCCGTCTATCGGCACCTGGATTGCGTCACCACGGGTTGTTCGCTCAGCCATGAACAGCGACTGAGGACCGGAACTGTCGACATTGACAAACTGTTCCCGGACATACTCGGGATCGCGTGGATATTGTTCTGCCTGTGCAACGAATATATACCTCCACGCCCTGGCTTCGAGATCCGCACCGGCCTGGATCAATGCCTGAACCACCTCCAGGTGCCCTTCCCTGGCCGCCAGCGTCAATGGCGTGTGCCCGTGACGCGTCGTGGCGTTCACGTCGCTTCCGCGGAGCAAGGCCCGCTGGACGCCCTGGATGTCGCCGCGCTGCGACAATTCCATCAACGAGGCGCCGCAACCCCCCACGCTCATCACGATCAGCAGAAATGCAAATGGCTTGATCGTTCTAAACATAGGCCTCCTCCGCTGTGAGTCGATCATCGATCCTGCTCGTTCCAATCGAAAATATATCCACCTTCGCCTTTTAGGTCAAATCGTATCTCGACCCCAAATACCATAGCCGGAATTCTCCGCGACGAATTCGCTCATGGCCCTTCGACATCGACCCCGTTTTCAAGAAGTCTCAAGACTTCCTTCTCCACTTCATCGTAGTCTATCTTTCCCGACCACTGCGCCACGATCCGACTCTCTCTATCGAGAAGATACATGGCCGGAATCGCTTTCACCTTGAACTGATACCAGGCAGGCGTCTGTTTCGCATCGACAAAGACGGGATAGGAAATGCCCAGTTTGCCCACCATCTTTCTGATCTTTTGAACCCGATCTCTGTCCTCATCTATTGACACACCCCAGATGTCAAAACCCCTGCCGGAATAAGCGCTGTAGAGTTTCTGCAACCGGGGCATTGTCTCAAGACAGGGATTGCACCACGTCGCCCAGAAATCCACGAGTACGACTTTGCCTTTCGATTCCGCCAACGCCCTGTCCCCTCCCTCCAGCGTTTCAACGACGATGGCTGGTGCAGGCCGTGGGAAAACCGGTGGCAAATAAGCCACGGGATCTGCGTCGAATTCCTTTTTGCAGTTTTCAGAACAGAAATAGTACGCCTTGCCTTCATATTCAGAATGGGCCTTGACCTTTTCCAACTCCGTCTCGCCGCCCTTCAATGCACAGACACTACAGAGTGCCTTATCGGGAATCTGAGCTTCGGCCATAAGCGAAGCCGAACTGGCCAAAACAATCAGAAATAAGAGATAGCGAAATCGCATTGAACCTCCACACTAAAACCCGAGAGAAAACGAAATACCCATGGTTTCGAGCCACACGTACATCAAACTGACACCGTATTGCGCCGCGAAATAATTCAGCATCACGTGCCCCCGGTCGCCGTCGTACATCGGTCGAAATGAAAAGCCTTTGCCCAATTCGACCCCCGCGCCAAAGGGAACATTGAACTTCCCGTCCCATTCCGAATAATTCAAACTGCCGTAAAAGGAAATGCGCAACCGAGGTATATATTTACTTATGGTCGCGAAGTAGGACTGCTCGCCCGACGGCGAACCGATTCGATCCGAACTCGTGCCCAAGAAGAGCGCAGGCCGCGTCTCGGTCTCGGTAAACAAAAACAGGGTTACAAGAGGTCCTGCCTCCTTTGCTTTCGGATTCAGCTCAACCCCGACCTGGAGGCGATGATGCAGCCGGTAATTAGCCGTGAACCGCCACTGCGGTCGGTCCATAGAGGTATCTACGTACCGCCCCGAAAGTGTATATTTCGTATGGATGCCACTCCCACGGAGTGGTGCGCCTTCGCCGGGTCAGCCTACTCACGTAGGCGTCATCGAAAAAGTCGGCCGTTCACTCCGCGTGGAATCCGCGTCCGATTCCTGTGCAAAAACGGGGGAGGTACCGAGGTATAGGAACAAGAAAAAAAGGACGAATTTCATCAATGTGCTCCGTTGGCCGAGCCAAAATAATTCACGAAATGCCGTTTTCTTACTCAAGTCATTGTATTATGGTTAGACCAACAAACCTGCAATAACGAACTTCATGGACACAACTCGCGCATACCACAAAATTCGGTCTCGCAAGATAACGCTTTTACGAGACCGAATCTCCAACGGAGAAGACCGCTCCAGGGTCCTATCTTGAACTCGATGCAGGCCTCGTCCGGATGGCATTACGGAGAAAATCGACGATATCCAAATGACCATTTTCATACGCCAGATCCATTGCGGTCTTTCTGTCAGGCGAGTCGTAAAACCGCCGGGGATAACCGTGAAACCCACGGGCGGAGAGTTTGCCAGAGGCGTCTTCCGTTTCAACGTCGTCGCCGTATCCATAAGATTCATGGCTATAATAGCGGCTATGTTGAAGGAAATGGCCAGAGACGTCGCCAGGATCTCGAGGCTGGGGAACACTCGGGTAAGCAGGAAAGTCGAAGCTCTCCCTATCGGGCTTTGTGTCGAGCGCCCAATAGCCGCCGCTTGTCAACCGCACATCGGCACCGTTGTCGACCAGCGCTTCAACCACATCCAGGTGACCCCTCTCGGCGGCGAGCATCAGGGGTGTTTTCCCATCTTTCAGCACCCAGACCACATCGATTTCCGTACTCTCGGCCATGAACCTGGACTGCGGCCCGGAACTGTCGGCGTTCACGAAACGTTCCCTCGTGAGTTCGGACCCCTGGTGGCGAAATGCACAGGGGCGCGGATGTGTGCTTAAGGACCATGCCACGGCGTCCTGATCCGCGCCGGCCTGAATCAGGGCACGAACCACGTCCGGGTGGCCCTCCCGGGCCGCAAGCGACAACGGGCTGTGCCCCTGAACCGTCCTGGCATTCACGTTGCTTCCACGTTGCAACGCCTGCTCTACCGCCTGCAGGTCTCCGCGTTTCGACAGTTCCAAATCGGGATAGGGGGGAGCCTTGCGGCTCCGCCCCTCCCACACCACCGTGCGTACGGGTCCGTACACGGCGGTTCGATGGATTTATGCGGTCAAGCCGGGCGAAAGAGGAGCGAGCCCGAGCTTGGGCCGCAGGGCGTTCGGGGTCGACACGCGCCACGCGCACTTCGGTCCCTTCAGCACCGGCGTCCCGGGCTTCACCCTTCGCCACCGGCGCCAAGGCCAGTTCCATCTGGATTTTCTGCCGCATGGTACGCATGAGCGTATCGTCCTACTTGTCCTGTCCATCGTTCGGGCCTTCGCCGGTCGCCCGGCTACTATGCCCTCTGCTGACTTCTGCGCCGCGATCACGGCCCTTACGTTACCGCTCAGTCCGGACTTTCCGGACACGACGCAGACCTCCCGAGGTAAGACCGACCGCCTTCATCGCATACCCGCCGCATTTACCACCCCGGCCCTTGATGGCTGTGGACTTCGCGATCATTGGCTCGCTCGTCCCGCCGGGTAGGCCTCATATCCGGTTCTTGTCCATCGGGTCGCGACTTTGCTACACGCTTCCTTCAGACACCGCCTCGCGACGACGCCCTTGCGCTTCGCTAATCCTTCGCCGCCATCAGGCTGGATAGAGGACTTGCACCTCCAAGCTGTCGATCATGCTCGGCACACCAACGAGGCGCCGCATCCTGCCGCGCCCAACAGCATCAGCAACACAGCAGACCGTCCTATCGTCCAGGGCATAGACCACCTCCGATTTTGATTTCAGTGAAAACCCCGGTCATTAAACTAAAATATATCCTGCTTTCTGTTATCAGTCAATCCGGATCCCGACCGTCCCGCCGGGCACGAGGCGCTGCCATCCGTTGTCGCGTGTCCGCGGTTTCCGTCTCGCACACCGCGAGGTTCGTGGGGTCCAACACCACGCCGTACTGCTCCCGCGCGTGTTTCACGGATACCTTCCCGTTCTTTACGTCCCGCGCGACGGCCTCGGGGTCCCGTTCCATCGGGTCGCCCCATCCGCCTCCACCCGCCTGGCGGTGGTAGATTCGCTCACCGGCCGACATCGTCGTTGATATCATGGTCGGCAACACCTTGCTGCCATCTTTATGATACAGCACATTGTTCGATCCTGTCGCCGGCCCGCCCCCGTACAATCCGTATGGCAGGTGGTCTCTTCGATCGGACCGAATTGCCAGGTGCGCCTCCCCCGCGAGCAGAGTCCACTCCCGCTCGATCGCCAGGCCGCCCCGATATCGTCCGGCGCCCGCGCTGTCGCAAACCAGTCCGTACCGGTCGATCCTGACCGGATATTCGCACTCTGCCTGTTCAATGGGAATATTGCTGGCCACGTTCGCCGGATTGCACAAACCGTCGTTTCCGTCCCGATCCGGCCGGGCGCCCCAGGTTCCGGAGAGCAACTCATAGTAGACATAGGGCGACCGGTCCTGACGTTGGCCGCCGATGATCACCAGCGTATTGCCGCCCTCGCCCGCTGCCAGCACCCGGTCGGGGAGCAGCCCGGCCAACGCCCCGAATACCACGTCCGCCATCCGAAACCCCGTCACGCCGCGCATCGAGGACGCGCCAGGCATCCGCACATTCACGAGCGTGCCCTCGGGCGCGATGATCTCCAGCGGCCGGAACATGCCTTCCGTGTTCGGAATCTCCTCCCGCATCACGGCGCGCACGCACAGGGCCACCACGGCTGCCGTAAACGAGAGCGTGCTGTTGACCGCCCCCGAGACCTGGGGGTCCGTCCCCGTGAAATCGGCAGTGAGCGAATCTCCCCGCACGGTCACGGTCACCCGGATTTGCACCCGGGGGCCGCCCACGCCATCGCTGTCCAGATAATCGGTAAAGGTATGGGATCCATCGGGCCAGGACGCGATCTCCGACCGTACCAGCCGCTCCGTATAGTCGATCAGGTCCCGGGCGCATGCCAGGAACATGTCGCGTCCGTACCGCTCAATCAGCGAATGCACCGCCCGCTCCCCGATATGGCAGGCCGCCAACTGCGCCCGGATATCCCCGATCGTCATCTGCGGTACCCGCACATTCGCCCGGATCAGGGAAAATATGGACTCGTCCGGCTCGCCCCGGCGATAGAGCTTCAACCACGGAATGCGAAGGCCTTCCTGAAAGATCTCCGTGTTGTCGCACGCGGAACTTCCGGGCAGGCGTCCGCCTAGGTCAAGATGATGTGCCGTACTCACCGCAAAGGCCACCCGCTCGCCTTCCCAGAAGATCGGCTGCACAATAAAGATGTCCGGAATATGCATCCCACCGTCGAAAGGATCGTTCAGAATGAACACGTCACCAGGGTCGATGTCATCGCCGAAGCGTTCAAACATTGCGGCCATCGCGTACGGTACCGACCCCAGATGCAGTGGAATCGTCACGCCCTGCGCGATCATCTGGCCGTTTCCGTTGCACAACGAGGTGGAATAGTCCAGGCAATCGCGCACAATGGTGGAAAAGGCCGTGCGATACAGCGCGGCGCTCATTTCATCGGCGGCCGCGGCAAGCGCATTCTGCATGATCTCACGGGTAATAGGATCAATTTCCGTCATCAAACTATGTTTCTCCCTTGTCCTGCCGCGGGCCATTTCTACGCCCCGGCCCATTCCAGGACCACAAAGTCCTGCCTGTCTCGATACACGCGCATGTCCGGAGGGACTACAATCGTGGAATCGTATTCATCGATCAGCAGGGGTCCATCGCGAGGCTCCGTCAGCGCCGTGCGGTCGATTACGGGGGTTTCCACGCTTCCCCAGGCCTTCCCGAAATACGCCGGACGTGCGGACATCTTCCGCCCACCCCGCCGCGCGGACCTTATTCGTCCGCTCCTTTCGGGTTGGGCGGTTCTGCCGATCAGGCGAACGGCAACCACCTCAACCGGATTATCGGGGTCTGACGAATGCCCGTATTGCTGCCGGTGTGCACGTTCAAACGCTTTACAAAGGCTTTGTACCGTGGCATCCGCCGCCGGCGACTCCGGCAGCGGAATCCGGATTTCCGATGCCTGGCCTCTGAAGCGCACGTCGACACTGTCGTTCAACTCCACCTGTTCGGCGGAATAACCCTCGGCCTTGAACCGGGCAAGCATCCTCTTTTTCAGATCCTTCTGAATGGCACCCAGCGTTTCGGCACTCAGACCGTTGCCCGAGAGCAGGCAACTGAACACATCGTGATGCTCCACGCCCGAGTACAGAAGCCCCAACGCACTGAACAACCCCGGCAACGGAGGCACAATGACTTTCGGGCTGCGCAGTTCCGTGGCCAGCCCGGCGGCATGAATCGGTCCGGAGCCGCCGAACGCGATCAGGGAGAACGCTCTCGGATCCCGCCCCCTCTCCGTGGACACGGCCCGAAGCGCCCGCATCGACCGGGCATTGGCAATCCGGTGGATGCCCTCCGCGGCCTCGAGCAGATCCAGACCCAGCGGGGCTGCGATCCGATCCTGGACGACCCTTCTTGCGGCCTCGATGTCTACGGAGACCTCGCCGTCCGCCAGTTCACCCGGCCGGATGTATCCGAGCACCACGTTGGCGTCCGTTACCGTGGGTTCCTCTCCCCCACGGCCGTAACAGGCGGGACCCGGCACGGCGCCAGCGCTTCTGGGACCGACCCGCAACCCGCCGGCCCGATCCAGATACGCCACGCTTCCTCCTCCCGATCCCACCTCGGCGATATCGATGCTCGGCGCACGGATCAACTCGCCGCCCCCGCCCACCAGCCTGTTTCCGGCCGACACGGATGCGCCGACCTCGTATTCCGGGCTGTAGGAAATCTCCCCATCTTCGACGATGGATGCCTTTGCTGTGGTGCCTCCCATATCGAACGTGATAAGATCGGCGATGCCCAGCCGGGCTCCGGCGAAACGGGCCGCAAATACACCCGCCGCGGGGCCGGACTCGAGTACATAGACCGGTCGCCGCGCCGCATCACCCTCCGGCGTCAACCCCCCCGCGGACTGCATGATCAGCACCGGCGCCAGAATTCCTTCCTCCAGCAAACCATCCCGCATCGCCCGGAGATAACGCTGCATCACCGGTCGCACGTAGGCGTTCAGCACAGTGGTTGCCGTACGTTCGTACTCGCGCCGTTCCGGCAGAATCTCCGATGAGAGAGACACCGGTACGTCCGGAAACGCGCTTGTGAGAAACTCGCCGATAGCATGTTCGTGCCAGGGATACGCGTAGGAGTGAAGCGTGCATACCGCGATCGACTCCACCCGCTCCTGTTCCAACGCCGCTTTGACCGCTCCGAGTTCCGCTTTGTGCAGGGGCACAAGCACTTCACCGTCGGCGGCAATGCGTTCCGTCACCTCAAACCTCAGGTGCCGGTCCACCAGCGGTTCGGGTTTGTCAAAGAACAGATCGTACATCTGAGGCGCCCTGATACGCCGCAATTCCAGTACGTCGCGAAATCCGCGCGTGGTAATCAGCGCTGTCCTGGCGCCCCGACGCTCCAGGACGGCGTTGGTCGCCACGGTTGTCCCATGCGAGACGTCCCCGATCGAACGGCCCGGTACGGCGGACTCCAGCAGCAGGCGCCCGATGGCATCCAGTACGGCCCGCTCGAAATCCGGCGGCGTTGAGGGTATTTTATGCGTCCATATATCCCCCTCACTATCCATGAGGATCACATCGGTGAAGGTTCCGCCGACATCAGCGCCGATTCGATACGATAGTTCATTCATCCGGGAATCACCGGCAAACGCAGGTATGAAGCATATTGGCTGCTATGATGAATTGTCTGGCGGGCGACCCTTACATCATCGTCCAGCCCCGGGGTATTTCCCGTATTCAGATTCCGGTCGAAACGCGGAAAATTGCTGCTGGAAATTTCCAGCCGGATCCGATGGCCAGCCCTGAACAGATTGCTCGTCTCCCAGAGAACGACCCTGTATTCCACCACCGCCCCCGGCCGAATCAGACTGGGTTTGCGATAGGATTCCCGGAATCGCGCCCGCAGGATGCCCTCCGTAATGTGGATCGCCCTGCCGTCCGGATGTACGTCGACAAGGGTGGCCGTAAAATCCGTATCCCGTGCATCGGTTGCGGCAAACAGGATGAGCTCCACCGGGCCGGTCACTTCCACCTCCAACGCCAACGCTTCCGTTGTATATACCAGCACATCCTCACGGCGTTCCACCGGCCGCCGATCCCTCGGACCTGTGTTGGCGGGGAACATGCTCTGTCCGCCCACCGTCGGTACAGGATCCTCCGGATCGTAGTCGAACCCATCCACGGGCTCGTCTCCCGGGGCTTCGCGTTTGAGTTCTCCGTCGCAGAGCAGCGAATTGGCGCGGCCGCCGCTGTGGAGAAAGTACGCCGTGTACTTCGTTCGCGCCAACGGCCACTCGTTTTCCCAGCGCCAGACATCCTCGCCCATCACGAAAATACGTACAGGCGGTTCCGAATCGATCCCGGTATCGATCCCGCGCAATCGCTGATCGTACCAGCGCAGATGTTCGCCGGGAATGTCCACGGCGGCATTCGACCCGAAATCGATATCCCCGAACGGCTCCGCGCTCCCGATCTGCGAGTGTGTCCAGGGTCCGACCATCAGACGGCTAAGTCGCCGGGTGCGGACGTCTCCTGCTTCCATTCGCCACCCGTGAAAACACTTGAACCCCTCGTGTACCAGATTGTCGTACCAACCCGTCACGAAATAGGCCGGCGTTCGCACGTCCCTGTACCGTCCCTTCATGCTGTACGACGACCAGAACCCGTCAAATTCGTTGTGCCGGACCACTTCTCGGAAAAACGGTCGTTCCGCGATGCCATCCATTGCCGAAACCAGCGGCAGCCGGCGGTAGATCCGATCCCAGTCCAGCAGGTCCCTGGGTGCGTTCTGGTTGGTCCGTTCACCGAGCCAGATCCAGTTCATCGCATTCTGCAATTGCAGGACGCCGTTATAGCGCAGATGACCGTAGTTGTCCTCCTGATTCGCAATGGGCATGAGCCCCTTGACGTAGGGACTGCGATACGGCGCCGGCAGGATCTGGGTGAAACCCGGATAGGAAATCCCGAACATTCCGATATTCCCGTCGCACCACGCCTGCGACCCGATCCATTGCTGGGTGTCATAGCCGTCACGCGCCTCGTCCACGTACGCCCGCCACTCACCCTCCGACTCGTACCGCCCCCGGCTGTCCACCATAATCACCGTGTATCCGGACCTGGCAAAACGCACCGCCCAATCCACGTACCTGGGGTGCTGCGTACTGTAGGGCGAACGGATCAGCAGAACGGGAAAACGCTCTCCTTGCAGCGGCCGATATGCCGCGCCGTAAAGGTTTACCCCGTCTCTCATGGGGATTTTCAGGTCCAGTTGGATCCGGACGCCGCCATCCGACATTGGAGATACCCGGTTTGAAGATTTCCGATCAAATGAGTCGGGGATCGCAATCGACCCGTGTTATGTCGCCAACCTGTCGAGTACGTTTCGCGTAATCGTCGCCACCACGCTACCATCACGGTACAGCCCGTGCGCCCACTCGATTGTCGCGGCATTGAATACCGTACCCTTGTACTCCGTTTCGTTGATGGCCACCGTGCCGTAGCACCGCGCGACGCCCTCTTTCCCACCCTCCTTCACCAGCCGGTGCCCGTCGGGCGTCATACAATCCGCAATGGCCACAATTCTATATTCCGGCGACACGCCATCCGTGCCGGTGTACCGCGGCCGTCCATTTTCGAATTTCAGGTCCGCCGCATCCGCCTCCACGCCAACGATCGAATCCTCACGTCCGAATTCGTCCCCCTCGGCCAATCCTGTTCCCTCAAACACCCAGTGGTCCGGTTCGCACACACGGTAGTATCCCCAGTCCTCTGTAGTGGGCGCCAGAAACACATTCGGATCGGGTGTCTTTGTGTGGACAAACGACGTGTAGAACACACCGATCGTGCGCTGGCGCAGATCGTCCAGGAAACACAGAAACGACGTCTCCGGCCGTTCCGGCGTCGGATGATCGTGATAGTAGGGCTTCGCACAATAGATCTGCCTACCCTGATTCCTCAACTCGATCTCCTGGCAGAAACAATTCCCCCCGAACAGAATCAGATTGCCCCCATCCTTAACGAATCGCTGCAACTGTTCGCACTCGTTCCGGCTGTTGTACTCATCGTGACAGAAGCGCACATTCGCCCGGTAGTCTTTCAGAATATCGGGTTCCGCGTCGTGGTCGCCGTTCACACAATAATCGACGCGGTACCCCGCCGAATCCATCCAGGATGTGAAAAACTGATCCCAGATATAGAAGTTGCCCAGACATTCCATCTGAAGGGGGCGTTCGAAACTCAGTAACTTGGCGTGCTGCCGATCGGTGGAAATATAGTCGTAGAAACACTTTCCGCCCACGTTGTTGTAGGCCTGGTAGGTATTTGTCGCAACCGTCAGCAACATTGGCGATTCCGGAGACCTGGGGCGTAATACGAAAAGGATCTCCCGCAGCCCCTGTCCGGTGGGGAAAGTTGCAATATAGATTCCGCTCTTCCAGGTATCCGGAATGACGAACGACACCGTGGGCGCCCACCCGTATCCATTCTGATAGCCCAACTCCGGGACCTCCTGAAGGGTTCCGCGCAGTCCCTCGATTGTCTTGACCAACTCCCGCGTGGCACCTTCCCGGAAGATTAATATTTCGTAGTACGAACGTGAGTTTGAAATGTGAAATGTGATCTCCTCACCGGGTCTCACGCTCTGCAGGTCTGCATAACCGCCCTCCATCACTTTCCAGTTAATCGTTGCATCCCACTCATGATGCGCCCATATGTGTTCTCTCTTCATCGCAGATACCGCCTTTCTCCCAATGGATAAACCGCCCCTGACCAGAGTGGTACAGCCACGTCGCACCTGATTCGCGCCAGCCCGCTGAACTCTGCCGTGCCCACGGGGGAAATCCAATGCAGGTGACCGCCCTGCCGCGGGTTACCCTTGACACCGTTAGTTGATCGTTCCCATATTGCACATGCATTCGGAGGTTAATAATCGCCGCCAAGTACCGAAAGGGACCCCTATGAAGTCCATTCGACTGGATGTCCGGTATTACCACCTCACCAGGAAGGCCTACGTTAAAGAGGAAGACTTCCATCTCAAAATCCTGCGCCACGAATACCCGGTGAACCGGATCGCGCTGGTGCTGGTAGACGTGTGGAGCGACCACTTTGTGTCCACCCACCTGGAGCGGGGAAGGAACATCACACTTGAACGTATTCTTCCCGTTGCGGACGCCTTCCGATCCGTCGGCGCGGCCGTAATCCACGCGCCCAGCCCGGACTGCGCCAAACGCTATGCGTCGTGGACCCGTTTTGCGGGCGACGAGGAAGTCTTCGGCCGTCCGTCGCAGCCCCGCGACGACTGGCCGCCCGCGGAATTCCGTTCCAGAACGGGCGAATATGAAGTGTTCGCACAGCCAAAGGATCCGCACGATCAGGTCTTCGAAGAGATTATCAAGAACCGCCGCATCATTCCCGAAGCCGAACCCCGCGACGGCGACGACGTTATCGTTAGCGGTGCCCAACTGCACCGCCTCCTGAAACACAGGGGGATCCTGCACCTGTTCTACGCCGGCTTCGCCGCCAATATGTGCGTTCCCTTCAGGGACTACGGTATGAGGGCATTGAAGGACCGCGGCTACGACATCATCCTTATCAGGGACTGCACCTCGGCCATTGAAGTCGCGGACACATCCGAAAACCTGGACCTGTCGCGGGCGGCCGTAATCGACACGGAAGTCAACATCGGATACACGACATCCCACGGCGACGTGGTCGCAGCCTGCCGGCAGGCGGTGCGAAAGTAAGCATACGGGGAAGGGTCTCTCATACGCGGTGCGGTTCTCAGCGACCTATGACGGCCCCTGGACGAACCTCGCGGCTTGCTGAATCACCTCCACACCCGATCCCGGCCTGTGCGCGTTCTCACTCAGATGACGGCGCCAGGCGCGAGCCCCCGGCATCCCCTGGAAGAGGCCTTGGATGTGCCGCGTCATGCCACCCAGCGGCATCCCCTGGTGCAACTGATCTTCGACGTACTCGCAGAAACGATCCAGAATCTCCCGACGCCCGGGCACCGGACGCGTATCGCCGTAGAACATCTGATCCATGGAAGCCAGGAAATAGGGATTCTGATAGGCCTCGCGTCCGATCATGACGCCATCTACGTTTTCGAGGTGCAGACGCACCTGTTCTCGGGTCGTGATTCCTCCGTTCAGAATCACCTCGAGGTCCGGGAAGTCCTGTTTCAACCGATACACGACGTCGTATCGCAATGGCGGGATCTCACGGTTCTGCTTTGGACTCAACCCCTGCAGCCAGGCCTTTCTGGCGTGGATGACAAAGGTCCGGCATCCGCCGCCGGAAACGGCGCGTACGAAATTTACGAGGTTGGCGTATGAATCCCGACCATCAATTCCGATCCTTGTCTTAACGGTTACCGGAATCACAACCGCTTCGCGCATCGCCGCCACGCACCGGGCGACCAGGTCGGGCTCCGCCATGAGGCACGCGCCGAACCGCCCGGCCTGCACGCGGTCGCTCGGGCATCCCACGTTCAGATTGATCTCGTCGTACCTGAGGTCTTCTCCGATCTGCGCACAGCGCGCCAGCGCCGCCGGGTCGCTTCCTCCCAGTTGAAGCGCCACCGGATGCTCCCGGCGATGATGTTTCAGAAGCTGCTCGCGTCGACCACGGAGGACGGCATCCACGGTAATCATCTCGGAATAAAGCAGTATGTACCGGGAGAACAACCTCAGGAAATACCGTTCGTGCCTGTCCGTCCAATCCATCATCGGCGCTACCGACAGGCGTCTGTTGAAACTATTTTCGATAACTTCAAAACCCGGTTCAGGTGAAAGACCGCACAGTCCGGAGCGCCGCGGTCGGCGGCATTTACCCACAGAATTCAGGGAGACATTGTCTATGCGCGTTGAACGCCTTCCGAACAACCCGATCGTCCGCCCGCAGATGGACTCCCGGATGGGAGCCAACATCAACGGTCCATCGCTCGTCCTGACTCCCGACTGGCTCCCGAACGCCCTCGGTAAGTATTATCTCTATTTCGGCCACCATCGAGGCGAGTACATCCGCCTTGCCTATTCGGACCGTCTCTCCGGCCCATGGACCACTTACGAACCGGGTGTGCTGCACCTGCACGACGCCTACACGACCGGCCACCTCGCCTCGCCGGACGTCCACGTAGACAACGAGAATCGTGAAATCAGAATGTATTATCACGGCCCGGTACCGGGCCGTGGCCAACAGTCCAAAGTCGCGCTGTCTGCCGACGGCGTTCACTTCACGGCCCGCCCGGAAGATCTCGGCAATTCCTACTTCCGGGTCTTTCAATGGCGGGGCGCAACGTACGCGCTGGGCATGCCCGGCATCTTCTATCGATCGCGGGATGGCCTCACGGACTTCCGGCCGGGTCCCGTGCTATTTTCCGAAGACCAGCGCCACACCGCCCTGAAACTGGATGACAACACCCTCTCGGTCTTCTATTCCAACGCGCACGATTGCCCCGAACGCATTCTGCTGTCCAGAGTCGACCTGACACCGGACTGGATGAACTGGCGGGCGTCAAAGGCTGAGGTCGTCCTCGAACCTGAAACCGTCTACGAAGGCACGGACCTGCCTTTGCAACCCTCGAAGCGCGGATGGTCCCCCGAGCGGGTGCGACAGCTTCGCGATCCCGGGATCTACCGGGAGGGCCACGACACCTATCTCCTCTACTCGGTTGCCGGTGAATCCGGAATTGCAATCGCAAAGATAACGGAGTGACCGACGGCGTGCCAGAATAAACAGAGCGGCGGGATTTCACGCCTTGTTTGCGCAGAACCCCGCCGCTGTACTCCTGATATTCCGCATTTGGACCAGCTCAACTACCCGGCGACCGGCAGTCCCAGTTCCTTTGCATTCACAATACTCGGACACGCGTTGGGCGCCTTGTCGTCCAAAAACGGCAGTATGTCGTCCTGGTCCGCCCACGTGGGAAAGCCCCTCAAAATGCCGGCCACGTTGCTAGCGGCGAGCGTCGCCATGCCTTCACGGGTCCAACTCGTTGCCGACGCGATGTGGGGAACAATCACAACGTTGTTCAACTCATTCAACCCGGGTTTCATTTCCGGCTCATTTTCGAAGACATCGAGCCCGACGCGGAAGTCGGGATTTTTCCTGCAGTGCGCCACGAGCGCGCTTTCGTCGATGACGGGGCCCCGGCTGGCATTCACGAGAATCGCATCACGTTTCATCAGGTTCAGAGTTTCCTCGTTCATCAGGTGGTGGGTCGTCGGATCGAGAAGCGGATGCAGGCTGACCACGTCGGCCTCGCGCAACACCTCGGCCACGGAGTCCGCTCTGGTAACGCCAACAGGCTCTTCACCCTGCCCCTCCAGGAACGCGGCGTAATCCCGAATGTAGTTCTCGAGCCTCTCGTTGGGATAGGGATCGTAATAGATAAAGTTCATCTTGAAACCTTCGACCATCATGCGGGCATAGGTCGCGCCGATCCGCCCCGCACCGACCACGCCCACGGTCTTCCGGTTCAGCAACTGCCCCAGGAACAGGGTAGGCAGCCATCCCTCGTACCTGCCGCCACGCATGTATTCATCGGCCTCCACCACGCGACGCGCGGCCGAGAACGTAAGGGCAGCTGCCATCTCCGCGGTGGTCTCCGTCAACACGCCGGGTGTATTTCCCACCGGGATTCCATTCTGCGTGGCCGCATCCACATCCACATTGTTGAAACCGACCGCATAGTTGCTGTACGCCTTGCCGCCGGCCGATTTCAGTGCGGAGAAGAGAGGCTCGCCCCAATCTTCGGTAAGCTGCCCGATCACGCCGTCGCACCGATCACCGATTGCCGCCTCGATTTCATTCACCTGCAATATCCGGGTGGAGGTATTGTATTCAACGCGGCAGCCCGCCTGTTCCAGAATATTCAGCCAGCGGTCGCCAGGAAGCTCCTTGGTGACCACCACACGCAGATTCGCCGAAGCATTGAACGTCGTCCAATCTTTAGCAGCCAAAACACGCCCTCCTTGGAAATTGAAAATTGGGTTCGATGCTGTCGGCCCGCGGTGGCTCCGACCGGACCCGTCTCAGAAATTCCACCTGATCACCCGTCGAATATACACAATCAGGTCGACCGATTCAAGAATGCAAACAAGGATCCGCAATGCGGTACGCCGCTCCGCCAGCTCCGGCGCCTGCCAGCCGGTGACGGCAGGACTCAATGGACCCTGAAATCCGGAACGTCAACCGGCACGCTTCCCTGCTCGGCGGACAGGTGCGCACACAGACCCGGTGTTGAGAAGTCAAGCGATCGGTATACGTCTATCGGTACGGGCCCTCGCCCGGTAATCGCCGCCACGAACCGGTCCACCATGAAATATTCCGACGTCCCGTGCCCGCCCGCAAGCGCCTCATCGGGCGCATCGGGATCCGAGTCTTCCGCCGGGATTGGCACCATTGTCCCCTCCCCCGAACGGGAAATCTTGGCCTCTTCCCACGGCGCCCGCCTATTTTCCAGGGTGCCCTCGGTACCGTAGAAAATCTGCCAGTGCATCGCGGGCTCCCGGGTCACGGTAAACCCGCACAGGATCTTGACGACGCATCCCTTCTCCGTCCGAAACAACCCCACCTCCATGTCAATTGAGCCGACCTCGGGTGCGGTATGCGTGCCGGTTGACATGCCCACAGCCGATACGCAACGGTCGTCGAGGATATCCAGCACCGGTCCCAGGCTATGCGTACAATAGTAGATGGGCGGCATCGACGCCCGCCAAGTAAGCTGTCCTCCCGGGCTCCGCATCAGTTTCCGGCAATCGTGTATATACTCCGCTTCCGCGTAGAAAACACGCCCGATCGCGCCCGACTGGATTTTTGTCTTCCAGTCTTGAACATAATGGTAGAAGTTCATATTCTCCGCCATCATGTAGATCCGTCCGGTGCGACGAACGGTCCCGGCCAGCGCGTCACTTTCCTCCAGCGTCCAGGCTGCCGGCACCTCGCTCAGGACGTGCGCTCCGGCTTCCATTGCCCGAATGGATTGTATCGCATGCAGAGGCGCCGGCGTCGCGACGACAACCACATCCAGGTCTGCCGACAGAAATGCGTCAAAATCGGCGTACGCCTGTCCGACGCCGAATGCCTCAGCCGCATGTTCCCGCCGCTGGGCATCCGGTTCGCAAATTGCCGCCAAGCGCGTTTCCCGATGGTTCTGGAACGTACTTGCAAGGCTTCGTCCACGCCTCAAACCGGCTACACCGACCTTCAACATATCTCCGTCCGAGACAGTGCGAGGCCGCATGGAGAAAACTGCCAGGCCTTCACCGCCTTCCGTATCAGACCCGTTCAGCAACGGGCTCGATGGAAAGATAAGGTTCGGTAACCGGGGGACGTCCGTCGCCGTTCATCATCGCAGCCGCCGCCTGATACGCGGCCTTGATTTTGGGACGGATCACCTCGCGATAACCGCGCACCTCGTCCGGCATCCGGAACACGCGGACATATTCCCCGTACCGTTCCTCGTGATCGTATTCGAACCGATCGACAAACTCGATATACCAATCGCGGTAAGCCTTCTCCTCCTTATGCCACGACGGCATCAATTTGCGCAGGAACTTCATGCGTTTCATCAACTTCAGCATCCAGTCCCGGGTTGTCAGTTTGAGGTAAACGTTGAACCCCAGAATATTGAAATTTCCCCGGTTGAAGTGGCGGTAGGCAATCCGGTCTCCGCGCTCGGCGCACACGTTGTATCGCTCGCAATCGCGCCGGTACTTCTCTTCGCTCGTCAGCAGATGCGCGACGTACACTTCATCCTTGTAAGCCATTACCCGAGGCAGGTACCTGATGACGGCGCGGGTTGCCTCGTACCCTTCCTCCGGCCGGTCGTACTTGTACACCTTCCGCACCCGTCGCACGTAAGACCTGGCGTAGTCTGCGCCGTCCCACTGCATCAGATCGTATACGCCAAGGGCGAACTGCCGGAGATCCTCTTCGACCAGGGCCAACGGCTCCAACGCGGACGCCAATTCAAGATAAGGGGCGCGCGCTTTCCTGCCCTTTCCGCGTTCGAGAATGCCAGCCTTATCTTCGATCAATTCCCGGTAGGAAAGCGGAGGTTTCTCCTCGGCGACAACTTCCGGATCGACGGCGATTTTACGCCCGAGGTCAAACGCCTTCAAATTGGACTCGAGGTCGATGCGCTTAATGTTGCGCTCCATCGACCATTTTACGTGTTCCAGTTTCAGCGGTAACACGCCCCGCTGATAGGCAACCCCGAGAAGGATGCTGTTGGCATAGATCTTGTTGCCCAGGAAACGCTCCGAGATCTCCCCCAGGTCCATTCCGAAATACCCCTCGGATTTCGTGTGCCGCTTCAGCACGTCCTCCAGTTCAGAGGTATCGAATTCGTCCTCTCCGGTAAGTGTCAGTACCGTGTGCCGCTTGCCTGTCTCGACCACAGCGGTCGTACGTCTCGGGCTGGCGACACGCCCGTTTCCCTTGGATTCCAGCCCACGCACCGCCTCAAGGATATCCAGGCCGAGAAGCAAGTCGGCATGTCCGTAGGGCGTGATTTGAGAAATCACGCGGTCGCCCTTCGTAAAACTCACATGGGAATACACGGACCCGTTTCGGATGGCCAGCCCCTTTTTGTTGGTAAACCGAACGGTATAACCCTGCCGGGCGCCGGCGACGGAGAGAATCGCGGCGATGGTATTTATGCCCATGCCCCCCACCCCGGCTATGTACGCGTACCAGGTGGTGTGGAATGCTTTTACTTCGGGCGCAGGCAGATTCGAAAGGTCGACTGCTTGTGTCTGTCTTTGCGCTGGCCGGGTGCGCTTTACAATGACCTCCTCAAACGACGGGCAAGTGCCATCGCCATCTGAAACGGTCACTCTTGTACATGCTCCGTCCGCCACACACAGCGAGAGATCCGTGGCGATCTTGGGCCCGTGCAACGTCTCCTCGACCGTCAATCCGCTGCAGCCGGTTGCCCGCGTGCATTCCAGGCAATATTCGCAGACCTCCGGCGTGATGTTGATATGCCGTTCCTCGGGCAGGTATCCCCTATCCTGCACAATCTCGTTCTGCAGGGCGCGCTGCCTGCGGTGGAACGTAATTCCACACTCCTTGTCGGCGATAACGATCTTAACGCCATCCTTCAACAGCGCGCTTTCAAGTATCTGTCGGTAGGATGTCCGTTCCGCCGGATCCCTACGCGCGATAAACACACTATCCCCCGCCCCTGCCATGCCGCGCACAATCAGTTCGATATCCTGGGCGAACGTCGGCTTGCCCAGGATATCCACGTCTACTCCCGGCGTGGGCTGGTGCCCTGTCATTGCCGTTGTCTTATTGTCCAGGATGACGTAGGTAATGTCCTGGCCGTGTTTTATCGAATCGGAAATCGCCGCCATTCCGCTGTGAAAAAAGGTCGAGTCTCCCATAAAGACGAGCTGCTTGTTGTTGATATAGGGATCGACACCGGCACCTGTGCCCCCGCCCAACCCCATCCCGGACAAATTGTGCATGAGCCGGTCAAAGGGCTTGTATTTCAACAGGGAATAACAACCGATATCTCCGTGAAACACCAGGTCCGCCGGGTCTCTCTGATGGTGTTTCCGCATATAATCCGCACTGCTGAAATCGTCGATGACCCGATTCAACACACTGGCTGAATCCCGATGCGGGCAACCGGGGCAGAAGGAGGGGGTGCGAACGGCCGCCTGCACCTGGAAGTTGGCCGTCTCGTCGACGAGGTCGACCTCCCGCGCAATCCGCTCCCGGTCAATGGGCACGGTGGGGTCGTTCAGGCCCAACAACACGGGCGCCACGGCCTTGAGCAGAATGGATGGATTCATACCCTTGCTGTCCGGAAAACCCGGTTGACCATTTGGAAAGCGCTTCCCCCAGATACGGAACGCGCCGATTTCTCCATCCTGATACAATCCCTGCAACGCGGCCGTGACTTGCCCTTCCAGAAACCCGCGCTTCTCTTCCACCACGTATATCTCGTCGACCAGGGCCACGAAGGCCTTCAGAATTTCAGAGTCCACGGGATGCGTCAGCCCATATTTCAAAATGGGAATGCTGCCTTCCAGGCCCACCATATTCATCACGTGCTCCAGGTAACAGTAGGCGAGGCTGGAACTGATGAATCCGATTCGCTTTTTCCCCGAAACAGGCGGATACAGAATGCGATTCAGATTGTATTCGCGGGCGTATTCGAGTAACGCCGGCATCCGTCGATGAAGTACATCTTCCTCCTTGATGGCCGTGCTGGGGGGAATGATCACCCGGTCGTCGAGCGGAATCGACCTGCTGTCGATGGTTACGGGCGTATGCGGCGTCAGCTCCGGGAAACGATTCGGCCCTACCGTGACGGTGCCCCCTCCATCCGCCTGGTTGGAGGTAATGAGAAGGGCCACGTAAAGGCGGGTTTTTTCGGAAAGATCGAACGCGACTCCGATCCAGTCCTTTATTTCCTGGAACGTACTCGGCTCCAGTATGGGCATATAAAGATGTTTGGCGATAAACCGGGAATCGGCCGGCACCTGGGTGCCTTCGGACCACGTATCGTCGCCAAACACCGCCACGGCCGCTCCCCCGGGCGCCGTACCCGCCATATTTCCCAGAGCAAGTCCGTCAGACGCCACATGTACACCCACACTCTTCATCACCGCCATAGCGCGGACGGGCGTCATCTGGGTACCGTTCAACCGCGCGGCGCTGAGCGCTTCGTTGTTGGCGATCTGCACCACCACACCCTTCTCAACCAGCAGTTCCCGGATTCGTTCCGCCGCGTCGAAGACCTCCGCGACCGGAGAACCGGGGTAGCCGGTCAGCATACCCATGCGGTGCTCCAGTCCGCCTTTGACAATGAGCTCATTGCCGGTAAAGATCCCGACGCCTTCTTCCAGGAGAAATCTCGGATCCACAGTGATTCCCTTGAATGGGTGTCCGCTCGACGATAACATAATACCGCAAACCTAGAACCGCCCCCGAGGTTTCCGGCCCCTGCCCGAGCGCTACTCCATCATCCGCCATTGCGGGTTATACGTTTCAGTGGGATGCGTGGAGTGCACAAGTTCAAAAACACCTGCGCCGCGCCGATCCTTGAAGATGAACCTGACACCCCGCTGATCTTCGTAAGTCCAGACTTCAAACGGCTTCTCATTGGAAGCCGCCAGATTGTATTGAATGTCGCTCGGCTCGCCGAACTTGACGTAGATTCGCCCTTTATCCGTATCCGATCCGCGCTTGCCCCGGCCAGCCGCGTAGTTGTTTTCGGCAAACCTCATTCGCTGGATATGCTGGACCAGGCGTTCGTTCTCGTCGGTTGCCGGCGTCGGATCCATTTCCTTCCAGAATGCCTTCAAAAACGCCATCTGATCCCGTCGATTCTTCAGTGTCCTGTATTCCTTAAACTGGGAACCCGTGGCGATATATCGAATGCCTTTGTAATAGCGAATATTGTCCCGTTCCTCCTGCGTCAACTCAACAACTTCCTGCTTTCGGGCCAGCGAAACCATCCGCCTCGCCCTGTGAACGGCCCGGTTGCTTCGGTCAAGCACCTCCACTTGAAGGTAATAGGAGCCCGGGGGCAGGTCCCCGGTATTGAAGATCTCTGTCTTTACAGCGCTTGTACCTGGCTTCAGCAACCGCTGGTGGTCAAACGTCATCAGCGCGGCTCCGGCTGTATCCAGCATGCTGTAACCCAGTATGAATGTGTTGTCCGCTTCCTCCACAGGGGGTGACAGGTGATAGATCTCGAAATAGACTTCGATATCTCCGCCGACGGGATAGGCCCGCGTCACGTTTGGGGTCACCAGCCAGCCGTATCTCGAAAACCTGCCGTCCGTGTCCGTTCTGGATAGCCCGGATGCGAACAGGAGATCGCTGGATTTCAAGGCCTGCCTCTCAAAATCCCGGACCTGCAAAACCCCTTCTGCCACACCCTTGTTTTCCTGCTTGAGGTCTCGAATCGATAGCGTCATCCGATAGGGGCCCGGCTTCAGGTCGAATCCGATCATATCGCGAAAAGGCAAACCCGCGCTTTCGACATCGTCGGCGTTTTCGACCCAGACCTTTCGATTCCAGGTCTCTTCGTTGACAACGGTACCTCCCGAGTCGGCCAGTGCGATGGACAACTCCAGCTCCGCCTCGTACCGTTTTCTCTTTCGTCTGAATTTCAACTGACTCGCGTCGAGAAGAACGTAAATTTCCTGGCGGGTATATCCGACTGACGCCTGGAATCCGGCAGTGTCAGTAAAAAACGTCAGATCTCCTTCGCCCATCAGCGGCAGGTCCACGCGCTGCGCCTCCCCGCAGTGCCCCTGCGTGAACCAGAACGAAGCGCCCACAAACAGCAGGACGCCCATCCAAATCCGTTTTGTGTTACTCATTTCCAGGGTCTCCGAGATTGGTTCGTACTATTCGCGGCCAGGAATCAACTGCGGGCGGAGAGCCTCCCGCGCCGGGCGGAAACAGCCAATGTATTGAACTCCAACATTCAAGTCAACGCCAAAGCGCCCGGCAACCCGTCAGACCGTTGCGTCGGGAGAAATGAAAATCTCATCCTGCCGGATACGCACCGGGTATTTTCTGATTTTGAAATGCGGCGCCTCGGGACAAGCGCCGGATTCAAGATCGAACCTCAGGTTGTGCCAGAAACAGGTTAGCGTGCCGCCCCTGATCCCATCTGTCCCGATGGGGCGCTGGTTGTGTGGACAGATATTGTCAATCGCCTCAATTCTGCCGCCCACGTTGAAAAGCCCGATTTCGCGGCCCATCATCATCACCAGCTTGCCGGTGCCGGGGGGGACTTCACGCATCGAAGCCACCCGAAAAAACCGCTGGTTTCGCCCAGAGCCGCCGGGGGCGTACTGACCGGTCCGGCACTGGCCTTTCGGACGCCATCGATTCAACTTGAACACGGTCTCACCCTGCAACGACGTGGTTTGCGGCGTGGTAGGAACTCCGTACCAGCGGACCCGACTCCACGTGGCGGAATCCTCGCATCTGCGCAAAAACCCGGATCTTCTCGAATTCTTCCGGATGGTAAAATCTGGCAATGGGTACGTGGGCGGGCGAGGGCTGCAGATATTGCCCCACGGTCAGAATATCGGTTCCCTGTTCAGCAATGTCGTCGATGGTCTGGTAAACCTCTTCCATGGTCTCGCCCGCGCCAACCATAATGCCGGACTTCGTTGTGATATCGGCATTGGCCACGCCGGCGCGGCGCAGCAATTCGAGGGACTGCACGTAATTCGCCTGGGGGCGCATCGTGCGATACAGTCTGGGCGGCGTCTCCACGTTGTGGTTCAGAATATCCGGACCGGCGGACATCACCGCCTCCAACGCGCGCCAGTTTCCCCGAAAATCAGGAATCAACACTTCCACCCGGGCTTCAGGACGAAGCCGGCGGATCGCCCGGATGGTGGCTGAAAATATCGACGCGCCCCCGTCCGGCAATTCATCGCGGTTCACAGATGTCACGACGGCGTGTCTCAGCCCCAGCCGCCGGACGGCTTCGGCGACCCGGCCGGGTTCTTCCACGTCGAGACCTTCGGGCCGCCCGGTCTTCACCGCACAAAACCCGCAGCTGCGAGTACAGATGTCTCCCAGAATCATGAACGTGGCCGTACCGGCCCCCCAGCATTCACCGATATTCGGACACTTCGCACTTTCGCAAACGGTGTGCAGATCCAGTTCCCGCATGAGGCGCTTCAATTCCCGGTACCCGGCCCTACCGGGCGCGGGTACCCGGAACCAGTCCGGCAACCGCCGGTTTTTCTTCGGGTTCTGGTTTTCGATTTGTAGCATCATAAAGGCATGCCGACGCAATCTCTTGCGAAATCGTGCACGACCGCTCAGTGTTCGGGTTGACCTATTAACGTGTGTGACGTTGCATCTGTTATTCGGACATTCACGAATGTATTGGTTTTGATTCCGTTTCTCGGAAACACAACCGTTTTGAATCCGTCCGATTTTCCTACCGCCTGTCCTCGTCCCCGCCTCGCATCACCCTCCACGAGCACGTACTGTAATTGTCCGACATAGCGCCGGTTGATCTCACCTGAGATCCTTGTCTGCTGGGCAATTACGGCCTCGAGACGCCGTGCCTTTTCGGTCTCCGATACCGTATCGGGAATCTCCCGGTAGGCCACCGTACCCTTCCTGGGCGAATATTTAAACATAAACGCCGAATCGTACCGGACGTGCCGCATGAGCTTCATTGTTGACTCGAAATCGGGCTCCGCCTCTCCCGGGAATCCCACGATGACATCCGTGGACAGACAGAGCCCCGGCAGGGCCGTTCGCAGACGCGCGACCAGGTCCAGGTACTGTTCCATGGAATAGGTTCGCTTCATGGCCTTCAATACCGCGTCGGAACCGGACTGCACCGGCAGATGGATGAAACGGCAGATCTTGCTCTCTTCCGCCATGGTACCGATCAGTTTTTCCGAAAAATCGCTCGGATGCGGCGACGTGAAGCGAATCCGCCGTATACCGTCCACACCGGCCACCATCTTTAAGAGATCGGCGAAATCCGTTTCGCCGTCGTAGTAGGAATTCACCGTCTGCCCGAGCAGGGTCACCTGCCGGAATCCCTCCGACGCAGCCATCCGGACCTGCCGCAACAGGTCGGCGGCAGGCACGCTCCGCTCCCGACCCCGCACGTAGGGAACAATGCAGAAGGTGCAGAACTTGTCGCAACCGCGCATGATTGTAATCCAGGCATTTGTACCTTCCTGTCGAACGGGATCCAGTTCCAGATAATCCTCGCGCCGGTCGAGCCGCACGTCCAGTGCGGGATTTCCGGCCGCCTCTTCGATCAACTCGGGCAGTCGACGATAGGAATCGGGACCGACCACGAGATCGACGTACGGCAATTCGTTCAGAAGTTGCTCGGCAAGGTGCTTGGCCATGCATCCGCTCACGCCGAGCACGAGGTCCGGGCGCGTCCGCTTCGCGTGGCTCAGCTGAGAAAGTCGGCCCACCACCCGTTCCTCCGCCCGCTCTCGAATGGCGCACGTATTCAACAGCACCACGTCCGCGTCTTCAAAACCGAGCGCCCGACGGAATCCGGCCTTCTTAAGAACACCCATCATAAGTTCCGTATCGGACACGTTCATCTGGCAGCCATAGGTTTCGATATAGACCCGACGCCCTGCGACGGAGACGGGCAGGTTCACCTCATCCGCCTCGGAAATGTCAGACTGTCGTTCAATGTCCAGAAGCCGCATGCGGTACTCCAGGATGATTGTCCGTCTTCGATGACTTAGGAGATTCCCGCTTCATTTCGTGGAGCCCGCTTGAATCGCGCCCCCTGTCGATCTCGTCCATCGCCAGCCTGATTTCCTCGCTGACGTCGGCGTCCGTCTCGGCGCCAAGGGCCACTGAAAGCGCACGACGCGCTTCAGGCCCGCCGATGCGGCCCAGTGCCCAGGCCGCATGCCCGCGGACAAGGGGTTCAGGATCGGATAGCACGGCCGCAAGAGCGGGAATATCGGCCGCCGTACCGCGATTACCCAGAGCCACGGCGGCGTTCCGCAAGATCCCGCGCCGTTTGGCGCGTTTGATGGGGCTTCCGCGAAACCTCCGGCTGAATGTCGGCTGATCCATGGCCAGTAATTCGGAGAGGTCGGGCGCGTCCAGACCGTCGCGGGCTTTCAGCGTCGGCTCGTCGGTCGGCTTGGCATGTTTCAGGTTCCACGGACAGACTTCCTGGCATATATCGCATCCGTAGATCCAATCCCCGATTTTTTCCCGATAAGGCCTGGGAATCGCGCCTTTCAACTCAATTGTCAGGTACGAGATACAACGATTGGAATCCAGCACAAATGGCTGTGGAATCGCCGCGGTCGGGCAGGCATCCATACATAGCGTACAGGTCCCGCAATGGTCGGCAACGGGACGGTCGTAGATCAGAGGTATGGTTAGCAGAATTTCTCCCAGGAAAAACCACGACCCTCTGCGCTTATGGATAAGGTTTGTGTGCTTGCCGAACCACCCCAGGCCGGCTAGGGCGGCGAAATCCCGCTCCAGCACAGGTCCCGTATCCACGTAGACCCGTCCCCTTACCTCCGGTTGCAGACGCTGAATCCACTCCAGCAGACGCTTCAGGCGGGCGGTCATCAGGTCGTGATAGTCGTCGCCCCTGGCATACCTGGAGACCTTTCCCCTTGGCCGCCCATCCGCAGGAGGCGCGCCTGTCCCCTGATTGTAATTCATCCCCACACATAGGACTGTTCGGGCGCCCGGGAGCACCTGCTGTGGATCCGACCTGCGTTCGAGATTCCGGCCAAGATAAGCCATCTGGCCGGCATACCCCCGCGCCAGCCAGTCGAGATAAAAGCCCCAGTGCTCCGGCGGCCCCGCGGGCGCAATCCCAACCGGATTGAAACCCATACCTCGCGCCTTGCGCTTGATTTGCTCGGTCAACTTCCGCTGTTCGGCTTCCAGATCCGTCGCCATGGCCGCTAAATAAGCCCAAAAGGACAGGGAACGGACGTACCCTGTCCTTTACTGTTCGATAACATCAAAGCCATCAGGCCCTCACCCGGGCCCTGAAATCCGCTACTGCCGCCCTGACCGCATCGCAGGCCAGCGCGGCCGCATGTTTCCTTGTGGGCGGCAGTCCGCCCAACCCGGCCTCGACATCCGCCCGGTTAACCACCTCCGCAGCCGAAACCGACAGGCCCGCCACCATTTCCGTCAATACGGAAGCGGCGGCGATTGTGGCCGTGCAACCCCGGGCCTGAAACACAGCCCGTACGATCCGCTCATCGACGATTTTCAGTTGAAGCGATACCACCGCGCCCGATGCCGGATTCTCGACGGAGCCGATGCCGTCCGCATCGTGTATGGTGCCTGCGTTGCGCGGATTCCTGAAATGATCGAGGGCTATTTCACTATAGGTCTCGGCCATGGAGCCCAACCACCCGTCGACTCATCGGGTATTTTCAAGTGGCCTTCGAGGCGGCGTAAGCGTCACCCGGTCTTCCACGGCCAGCAGTTGCTCTTTGGAATAGATCAGTTCCGCGCGGCTTTCCGCTGCCAGTTCGGTCCGCTCCGTCATTACGATCGCGTCTTCGGGACAGGCCTCGACACACATGCCGCAGAAAATACACCGCAGCATATCGATGTCAAACCGCTTGGGATGTTTCTCCCGATCCTCCCACGGCGCTTCCTCGGCCTCGATGGCGATGCATTCCGCCGGACAGGCCGTGGCGCACATGTAGCATGCGACGCATTTCGGGCGACCCCTATCGTCCTTCGTTAGTTTGTGCAGCCCTCGGTATCCGCTGGGCTTTGTCCAGGTTTCTTCCGGATACTGCATCGTGATCTTCTTGCCGAGCAGGTGCCTGAAGGTCAGAGACAGACCCTTTGTGATTGCCGGAAGGTACATTTTTTCGGTCAGCGTCATTTCGTGACCGACCTTTTTCATATCGGCGTTCTCCTCTCCTGTTTCTGGATCTGCCCTTGCGCCGTTTATTGGAACGGCCCGCCCACTGGGTGGCGACCGTCTGTCTTATTATCGTAACCTGAATCTCGCCGGGATAGGTCATTCCCTCCCGGATGCGCTGTGCAATTTCGAATGACAGACTCTTGGCGTGTTCGTCGTCGACCCGGCCCGCGTTCACCATCACCCGGATTTCCCTGCCGGCATTAATGGCATACGCGTCGCGTACGCCATTAAAGCCCCGCGCAATATCCTCCAGATCGCGCACCCTTCGAACATACCCTTCCGCGTCATCCCTGCGGGCCCCCGGCCGGGAGGACGAAATGGCGTCCGCAGCCTTTACCAGGAAGGATATTGGAGAACTGGCTTCGGCGTCTCCATGATGGTAAAGAATAGCATTCCCCACCTCGGGCCCTTCGCCATGTTGGCGCACCATCGCCACGCCGATGTCCGTATGCGTTCCTTCCTGTTCCTGATCTACCGCCTTACCGATGTCGTGCAACAATCCGGCCCGCCGCGCCAACATCTCGTCCATTCGCAGTTCCGCAGCCATTGCGCCTGCCAGGAATGCAACTTCTTTGGAATGCCCCAACACGCTTTGCCCGTAACTGGTTCGATACTTGAGGCGTCCCAACATCGTTACCAGTTCCTGGTGCATGTTGTCGATGCCCACTTCTTTGACCGCGCGCCGCCCCTCCTCTTCGATGAGGGTCTCGATACGATTCTCACAATCGGCCACAACCTCTTCCACCCGGCTGGGATTGATTCGTCCCTCCTTGACCAATTGCTCCATTGCCAGCCTGGCCACATCCCGCTTTACCGGATCGAAGCTGGAGAGTACAACGGCTTCCGGCGTATCGTTAACGATCACCTTCACACCGGTCGCAGCCTCGAAGGAGATAATGTTCCGCCCCTCCTTACCAACTATCCTACCCTTGATATCGTCGTCGGGCAGTGCCACGACCGAAATTGACGATTGCACGGTCTGATCCGTTGAACATCGTTCAATCGCCTGCGCAATGATCTTTTTCGACTCCCGCTCGGACCGCTCCCTGGCCTGATCGATGATCTCCATACCCATCGCGGTTGCCGTATGCCGGAGATCGGTCTCGATAGTCTCCAGAAGCATTTCCCGGGCGCGATCCACATTCATGCCCGATATGTGTTCCAATTGGGCGCGTTGCTCAACCAGCACCTGTTCGAGTTCCTGCTGATTCTGATCCAGACGTACCGCCCGCTGCCGTACGTCCCGCTCCGAGCGATTCAGCTCCTTGTTTCGCAGTTTGAGGTTTCCGTGCTGTTCCTGTATGCCGTTCTCTTTTTCGTTGAGGTCCTCATCCCGCCGTTCCATTTCGCGCTTCTTGCCATCCAGTTCGCGCTCGAACGTCGTCTTGGCGTCGTACCACTTGTTCTTCTCTTCGAGAAATGTGGCTCTGCGCTCCCGGCCCGCCTTCTCAACCATTTTTGAAATCCGACGCTCGGTGTGGTGTTCAATTTCCTGAATCTTGCGGGCTTTGAGCCTCGCGCATAAAAACCACCCGGCAGCGAAGAGGAGAAACGCGCATGCAATGGCAAGACAAACTGAGTATGCATCCAGCGCCATTGAAGCCTCCCGTGTTCGATAGAATTCAGATCCAGGTCGTTCGATTTACGCACATTTGGCCCCACTGTGAATTGTCGCTCCTGCACGCTGCAGCAATGCGACGCCGGTTCTCGGGAATTCCCTAATAGAGCCAATTGCAGCCGGCACCCGTGCAGGAGCAGGCTTGCAATGTGCAACAAGAACAACATAAGACTCCGGTTCAACTGATCGATCGGACAACAAAGGGAGGCATCCGACCCGGACCCCTCCCTCCCTTAATCCGGAAACAAACCGACCGCTTCAGAAAAACAAGCCGGTTCATTTCATCATACACCAAACGACTCCCCACAGCCGCACTGATTCTTGGCATTGGGATTCACTACCCGGAAGCCCGCACCCATCAGCCCATCGTCGTAATCCAGTTCGGACCCGGCGAGAAAGAGCGCACTTTTCATGTCCACAAACACCCTGACGCCGTGGCTTTCGATGGTGTCGTCATCTTCGCCGGGCCCGTTTTCGAAGCCCAACTGATACTGCAACCCGGAACATCCGCCTCCGACCACTTTCATTCGGAGGCCGGATTCGGGAACGTCTTCGCGTTCCAACAGGTTTTTGATCTTTACCGCCGCAGCCTCGGTAACCGTAATCATTGTGCCCTCAACCTTCTGGGAGATCTCTAAACGCTACCGTTCAACCGATCGTGGAAAGACAGCGTTTTACAGCGTCGAAGTCGGGCAATACGGTAGCGTCTTCCGAAACTTCCGCGTACCGGATGATCCCTTCTTTGTCTACAACGAATGCCGCGCGTTTCGCGACACCCTTGAAACCCAAAAGATCCTGATATTGAGCTCCGTAGGCGGCGCTCACCTCTTTGTTAAAATCACTCAGCAGCTGAAAAGACAGGTTATTCTGGTCCGCCCAGGCCTCCTGCGCGAACGGGCTGTCCACGCTAATGCCCAACATCTGCGCATTAAGGTCATCGTAATCCGAAAGACCTCCGCTCACCGAACACATTTCGTCTGTACAAACCGAGGTATACGCCAATGGAAAAAACAGCAACACGACGTTCTTGCCTCCCCTGAAACTGCTCAACATAACATCTTCCAGGTCGCCGCGTTTGCTCTTTAACGTGAAGTCGGGCGCCTGATCGCCTACATTGAGCCCCATCGGATAATCCTTTCGTGAAATTCCAAAATTCCGGCCCTGTATACAAAAAAACGACCACAATCGTCAACTAAAGCCCGGCGCGTGGTTTCGGCGGTCCGGGCTAGGAGGTCGCGTCCGCGAATCGGGCCGCTACCGCGTCCCAGTCAATCACGTTGCCCCAGGCCACGATATAATCGGGGCGCCGGTTCTGATAATTCAGATAGTAGGCGTGCTCCCAGACGTCCAGCCCGAGTATGGGCGTGCCGTCGTCCGTCATCAGCGGGCTGTCCTGATTCGGGGTGCTGAGAATCTCCAGCTTGCCGTCCTTCACGACCACCCACGCCCATCCGCTACCGAAACGGGTGGTCGCCGCCTGGACGAACTGGTCGCGTGCCGCATCGAGGCTGCCAAACGCGTCGTTGATCGCATCGGCCAGATCTCCCGAGGGTTCTCCGCCGCCGCCGGGCGACATCACCGTCCAAAAAAGACTGTGATTGGCATGGCCGCCGCCATTGTTCCGGACCGCCGTTCGGATTGCCTCTGGAACACTATCGAGATTACTGATGAGATCTTCAACACTCTGGGCGGCCAGATCGGCGTGCCCCTCAAGTGCGTTGTTCAAATTCGTGACATAGGCGTTATGATGCCTGCTGTGGTGAATCTCCATTGTCCGGGCGTCGATATGGGGCTCCAGAGCATCATAACTGTACGGCAGGTCGGGCAGTGAATAGGCCATTGATTACACTCCTTGTTAAATGAGGATGGACGACAAATCCAGACATTATAATCGAAGAATCAAGGAAACAAAATATAACGTACTCACGGCTCAACGTCAAGCGATTTCCACCCACCCTTACTTATAACAAAAACTTGCACTTATCGCATTTCCTGTACCGCCGTTCATTCGGTTTCCACCACGATATTGTCGATGAGCCTGGATTGCCCAAACTGCACGGCCACCGCCAGAAGTACCCGGCCTGCCATCTTGTCTACGGGCTGAAAATCCTCGGCATCGACCGCCGCGATGTAATCGACCTCCGCGCCCGATCTCTGGCGCACGCGGCGGTTCATGGCGTCAACCACCACGGATGCGCGCTTTTCGCCCGCCAGCGCCATATCCCTTCCTTCCTGCAGGGCCCTGTAAAGCACCGTGGCGCACCGGCGAACGCAGGGCGTCAGGTAAACGTTTCGGGAACTCCTGGCCAACCCGTCCGCCTCTCTCACCGTCGGTGCTATCAAGATGTCAACGTCAAGATTCAGATCCCTTACCAGCCGGCGGACGACGCCTGCCTGCTGGGCATCTTTCTGTCCGAATATGGCCACGTGCGGTTTGACGGCCGCGAAGAGCTTCGTCACCACCGTGGCCACACCCCTGAAATGACCTGGGCGTGATGCCCCGCACAGGTGGTCCGCCAGCCGTACCGTCTCGACGTACGACGCATGGCCGTCTTTGTACATCTCCTCCGGCGGAGGTGCGTAGATCAGGTCGCCGCCCTCTCCCCGGACGATTTCCCTGTCTCGTTCGAAATCGCGCGGATACGTCGCGAAATCTTCATCGGGACCGAACTGTGCGGGATTGACGAATATACTGACGACCGTCCGGTCAGACACCCTCCGCACCTGACGTATCAGACTTGAATGGCCAGCGTGCAGATAGCCCATGGTAGGAACCAGCCCGATCCGCAAACCGGCACTGCGCATCCCGTCTGCAATGCGGTGCATTTCCTCCACCGTCCGTATGACCCTGACCGTTCCCATTCTACGCCGGCGGCCTTTCTCCACACGAAACAGCAGGGCGAGAGATCCCCGCCCCGCGGCGTTGTCGCTGTTACGAACGGGCCTTGTGTTCAGCCTTCCGCGAGGGCCTTGAACTTCCGTAACTCTTCGTTCCTGATTCGATATCGATGCTCGTCGGCAGGATACCGCTTCGCCTTCACATCGTCGACGTACGCCGAAAAGGCCTTGCAGATTGTGTTTCCCAGTTCCGCGTAGCGTTTGGAATACCGAAATGAAAAGTCGTTGAGGCCCAGCAGATCCGGCGCCACGAGCACCTGTCCGTCGCACCGGCGACCCGACCCGATACCGATCGTGGGTATGCTCAGTGCGCGCGAAACAACGCCGGCCACCTGCTCGGGAACACATTCCAGCACCACGGCAACCGCCCCGGCGGCCTCGAGCGCGAGCGCGCCCGCAAGGACCAGCGCGGCCTCGTCCGCACGGTCTCCGTAGACATGCCGGTTTCCCTTCCAGGTCTGTGGCAAATGGCCGACATGGCCCACCACCGGAATGCCTTCGGCCGTGATCGCCGCGATCCGTCCGGCCACATTCTCTGCGCCCTCGAGTTTTACCATATCGGCCCCCGCGTCCGCGAGCACCCGGGCGTTGTTGACCGCCTGGGAATCTGTCTCGTAGGACCGGTAAGGCAGATCCGCCAACAGGATTGCCTTCTGGACACCCCGCCTGACTGCGCGGGTATGGTGAAGCATATCCGCCATGGTAACCTGTTGGGGACTCTCGTATCCGAGTATATTGATCCCCACCGAATCGCCGACCAGGATGACATCCACGTTCGACGCATCCTGCAGGATGGCGGTGGGAAAATCGTAGCACGTCAGCATGGCGATCGGTTCGCCCCGCCTCTTCATCTCCGCCAGAAAACCGGGGGCTGCGCGCAATTCCTCGTCGGACACGCCCGGAACTCCCTTATCCGTAAAGCCGTATTCCATAACCGTATTCCGTCGTCAGGCCTCAATTTGAAACGGACTATAATAGCGGGTGCCTGCTGGTGGCGCCTTCACCTGTTGAAGCAGTTCCTCCAAGCCCTCCGGATTCCGCACAAAGTCGACCTGTGAAACGTTGATGATGAGCAAAGGCGATTCGGTATAGTGAAAGAAGAAATGGGTGTACGCCTCTACGAGCCGTGCGAGGTACGTTTCAGTCATCAGACGTTCGTACGCCGGTGCCTGCTTTCGAACCCGTTGCAGAAGATCTTCGGTCGAATTGTGGAGGTATATTACCAGATCGGGATTCGGCACCTTCTCCTGAAGCGTCTCGGCCACACGCTCGTACAACGAAAGTTCGGCGTCGTTCAGGCAGACATGGGCGTATATACCGCTCCGGGCGAACAGATAGTTGCTGACCACAGTGGACTCGAACAGGTCCATCTGGTGCAAATCCTGCTGCTGCCGGTACCGGTGCAGCATAAAGAAGACCTGTGTCTGAAACCCGTAGTGCTCTGGGTTCTCGTAAAACAGGCGCAGAAACGGATTCTCCTCCGCCTCTTCAAGGACCAGGCGTGCCTGTATGGATCTGCCGAGGAGGCGGGCGAGTTCGGTCTTGCCCACACAAGGGGGACCTTCGATTGCGAGATAACGTACGGCCACGAATCACGCCTTTATGTGCAAACCGCCAACAGCGAAACCCCGTCCAGTTTTCGCACTTCCTGCGTTGGAACGATCGATTCGGCCAGTTCCGAAAAGGTCTTGTTGAACACGGGATGGCGGCCTCTCGGCGTCAAGTCGCAAAGGGGTACCAGAACAAAAGCCCGCTTGTGTAACCTCGGATGGGGTATTTGCAAACCGCGACTTCGGATAACCTCATTCCCGTAGAGCAGGATATCCAGATCCAGGAGCCGTGGACCCCACCTCAGTCTGCGGACTCTTCCGAACCGTCTTTCCACGTCCAACAAACATTCCAGCAGCGCACGCGCATCGAGGTCTGTTTCCAGGGCAAGCACCGCGTTCAGAAACATCGGCTGCTCGGTTACCCCGATAGGCGCAGTTTCATAGATTGGAGAGGCAGCCTTCACCTTAAGTCTGTCGTGCGCGTCCAGCGTGGCCGTCGCCCGGCGCAATACGGCCGCCCGGTCGTCAAGGTTCGCCCCCATACCGATGTAAGAGAGCGCCATCGGTCATCCCCGCTCCACTTCGACCTCTACGCCGTCAAATACCGCCTGTATGGGCGGATTGGGTTTGCGCACCCTGACCCGCAGGCGCTTCAGATGAAGGTTCGACTGCAGCACCTCAGCAATGCGATCCGCCAGGGCCTCCACCAGACCGAAACGCTCCCCCGTTACAACCGCCTGTGTCGTTTCATAGATCCGCGAATAGTCGACGGCGTCGGCGGTGCCGTCGCGGGCATAACCCCGAAAGTCCGAGAAGACTTCCACGTCCACCTCAAACCACTGCCCCAATTTCGCCTCTTCGGGAAACAGCCCATGGTAGGCAAAGAACCTCATATTTTTCAGGCGCAACACGTCGTTTCCCATTGCCTATCTCAGCCACTCCCAGCGGATACGGGCTACCTTGCACATCTCAAATTGCCTCTTGTAACGACACCGGCGCCGACGGGAAAAGCCCCACTCCCGACCCTTCATTAATATCAATATAAATGAACAAATGTGCAGAGTCAACAACCCAACGGTACCGGCCAAAAAGACCGCCCGGTACCGTTGGGATCTTTTTGGACAAAAAGACCTTGACATCACCGATATCCGCCTGTATTCTAGGTTGATGGATCGGGTCGTGCTGCCTATCGTCGAAAAAACGGCAGTTCGACGACCTCGGCCCGGCCTCCCCCATCGACAGACAGGAATCCGCCGGGCTGTTCGTACCCCCGGCGGACGGAGGCGAGCGATACCACCCGCCCCAGGGCAGGGGAACGCAGGCTGCTTGTAATCCACCCGATCTGTTTTTCGCCGTCTCGAAGGGGTGTTTCAGCCGGCGGAACTTTCTCTGTCTCAAGGCGGAGACCAACCAGATACCGCCTAGGCTTGCCCAAATTATGCATCTTGGCGATCGTTTCCTGGCCAATAAAACATCCCTTTTCGAAATCGACCGCGTGATAGAGGCCCGCTTCCAGCGGTACAACCCGCTCGTCCATGTCCACTCCGTAACGTGGAATTCCGGACTCTATTCGCAACGCTTCCAATGCCTGAAACCCCACGGGGGATGCGCCCGCAGAAATCAGGGCATTCCACAGGTGCGGGGCCTTGTCAGCGGTTATCCGGAGATCGTAGCCGGGCTCTCCCGTATAGGAGCGCGCGGTCACGGACACATCCACGCCATCCATCGTGCGGACGACGGTATGGCAATCCGCAAGATCGGCGGGCACATCACCCACCAAAGGCACGATAAGCGCGCGAGCGCCGTATCCGTGTACGCCCAATATCGCCTGTTCCCCGGTAACGTCTTTGATATCGACGTCATCCGCGATCAGGAATTTATCCAGGGACGCCATCAATTTTTCCTGCAATCCCGGCTCCGTCTCCAGCAGGAACCCTTCCGCACGGTGATACACCCATACGTCGGTCAGTGTCTGACCCCGAGGCGTCGTCATTGTCGCATAATTGCCCCCTCCTGTTTCCAGCCCCTCGACCGTATTGCTCAACATCCCGTGCAAAAAACGTACACGGTCCGATCCGGTAACCAGCAGGTGGCCCCGGTCGCTCCGATCGACCAGACCCACGGCCTCACGAACTGAAGCGTACTCGGATGCGGCATCGCCGTAGTGCGCCGCCGCCGCCCTGCCGTCAATCCGTTCGAATACCGCGCCCGCCGCCAGTTTGGCTGCATGTAGCGCTGAAACAGTCATTGGCGACCTCCCTATTAAACGCCGAAAAGACATGTTTACGTGCTGATGAAACTTATTCTGAACCCTAGGCCATGTCAAGGAAAACAAGCGTGGCGACACCCATTCCGCACGAACTCTGAAACGCCGCTTGCCCGCCGCTTATCCGACATGAAACGCTTCATTCCAACGATCCTTCTCGTGCTTATCGCCTGCGGCCGCGGCCTCGGTCCCGGGCCGCCCGACGGAACGGGCATCAAGGGAACCCTCATATTCAACGGCGAGTGGCCGCCGGAAACCAACGACGTCGCCGTGGCGGTCTACCGGCGTCGCCCGCAAACCCTGGCCGATTTCTTCAACATTGCGGGCTGGGACACAACCGTGACCATCGGTGCGGACCGTTACGAATATTTCGTTCCACTGGAAGAGCCGGGTACCTACGAATGGATTGTGGTGGCCTGGCGTCCCGAGGGCGGCTTCTGGAATTTCGACTCCTTGCTCGGCTGTTACCACGTTGGCAACGACACTCTTCCCACACCGGTGCAGGTTCACCTGGGTGAAACCACAAAAAATGTCGATATCCAAACCTATTTCGACCTCGTGCAAGGCGCCGATCGGCCGGATCGCCGCGTTTGCACAGGCTTTCTGCCTCCTCTGCCTTCTCTGTCCGGGCTCAACCCTGCGGGCGGAAACCTCCGGCACGATGGTCGGACGAGCAAACGACGAAAAGACCGGTGAACCGTTGCCGGGCGCCAACATCGTATTGCTTGGCACCGGCATCGGAACGGAAACCGGCGTGGACGGCAAATTCAGCCTGACCGGTTTACCGCGGGGTGTCTACACCGTCTCCGTCTCCATGCTGGGTTTCGCACCCCACTTGGCGGAAGACGTTCGCGTTACCGCGAACGATACCCTCCGGCTGTACGTTCGACTCTCTTCCACGCCCATCGAATTGCCCGCCATTGTGGTCTCCGCGAGCAAACGCGCACGAAACGCCGTCGACGCGCCAACAAGCGTCTCGCTCATCGGCGCGGAGGAACTCCAGTCCGACAATTCCGTCTCCCTGAACGAATCACTGGAATACGTGCCCGGCGTCAATATGGTGGGGGGCCAGGTCAACATAAGGGGGTCCAGCGGTTATTCCAGGGGAACGGGAAGCCGCGTCCTTATGCTGATCGACGGTTTTCCCGCGCTATCCGCCGACAACGCCGACGTCAAGTGGGACGCCATTCCCATCGATCAGATCGCTCGCGTGGAAATCATTAAGGGCGCCGGGTCCGCGCTATACGGCACCGGCGCGCTTGGCGGCATCATCAACGTCATCACCCGGAATCCGTCGCCCGATCCGGAGACGCACTTCCGGTTTCTGGGCGGGCGATACAGCCAACCCAGCCATCAGGAGTGGCGTTGGTCGTCGCGTGGGCGGTACTTCGAGGGAACGGACATCAGCCATTCCCTGCAGTCCGGTAACACGGGTTTCATTCTGGGCGCCGGACAGAAGTGGACCAACGGATTCAGAGAAAATGCATGGCACAGGAGATACAAACTCTTCGGCAAACTCAGGCATCGCTTCAAGGCTGCGGCGACGTTTACCGCAACCTGCAACTGGGCCCTGGACGATCACGGTACCTTCGTCCTGTGGAAAGACAGAAACGAACCCCTGGAAGTACCTGAGAGCGCAAAAAACGACAAAACCGTATCTCAGAAGCTGAATCTGAACGTCGACTTCTATCACCTGCTCAATCCGCAATCGGGCTATCGACTCAAATCCTTTGTGTATCGCACGGAATTTGACAACGAAATTAGCGGGCGAACCCGGTCGGAAGCCTACAAATTCGGCCAGGAACTCCAGTTGGACCTCCAGCCCGCCGCAAAGGTTGCGCTAACCGTCGGAACGCAGTGGATCCATGACACCGTGCATTCTTCGGATCACCTCTTCGGGAATCACACCGGGCTTAACCTGGCCGCCTATGTCCAGGCCGAAATCGAAGCCGCGGATCGGTTTGCGCTGTCCGGGGGCAGCCGCTACGACCGTTACCGTACCGACGACCGCGGCGCGGAAAATCGTCTCAGCCCCAAGCTGGGTTTCTCCTATCGGCCATCCAGGCGTACCACGTTGCGCGCGACCCTGGGATGGGGCTTCAGAGGACCCTCAATTGCCGAAATCTACACCGACGCCACTTTCTCCGCGATTCCTATCGTTCCCAATACCGGCCTGGTGGCCGAAAAAAGCATCTCCACCGAAGTCGCCCTGGATCACCGTCCGACTCCCTGGTCTCACCTCAACGCCGCGGCATTCTGGAGCCGCTATCAGGATCTCGTCGAGGCACGGCCGGACGTCGGCGGCGTGGTCAGTTTCAGGAACGTCGCCAGAGGCCGAACCGCCGGCGTCGAAGCGGGCCTGGCCGCCGCGTTGGATCCGTTGCGCCTCGAAGGGAACTATACCTTCATCAGCGCGATTGAAAACCTGCCCGAGGGTGACCAGCCGCTTCCCTATCGCCCCCGGCACATTGCCACCGCCGGATTACAGACCACGTTCCGCGGTCTCACGTTGGAAGGCCGATTCAAGTTCAGAAGCCGAATCCTGCGCGCATCCGGAATATTGCCGGAAGGGAACCGCGATCTCATACCGGTTTATCTGCTCGACCTCTCGGCCGCGTACACGCTCGGACAAGTCCTGGTGGTCCTGAAGGCACATAACGCCCTGGCGTACAACTATGCCGTTGTGGAACGCAATCTGGGGTCGCCCAGACGCATCTCTCTCGGCATTACGGCCAGGCACTGAACCCAACAAGGAGATTTCCATGAAAGCGATTCAAGTTTCCCGCACCGGCGGTCCGGAAGTCCTATGCTATAAGGAAGTCCCGAATCCGGAGCCCGGCCCGGGTGAAGTACTGGTCGAAATCGAAGCCATTGGTCTGAACTATATAGACACCTACCACCGCACGGGCCTCTATCCGCTCGACTTGCCCTTTATTCCCGGCCTCGAGGCCGCCGGCACGGTGGCGGCTCTGGGTTCTGAAGTCACCGAATTCCAATTGGGGGACCGCGTGGCCTACGCCGGGGTGCCCTGCTCGTATGCCGAATTCGTGGCCGCGCCACAGGAGCGACTCGTCAGACTTCCCGATGGCGTGGACGCAGCCGCCGGCGCGGCTGCCATGCTCCAGGGAATGACATCCCATTATCTCGTGCACAGCACGTATGTCGTTGCGGAAGGCGACACCGTTCTCATCCACGCCGCCGCGGGCGGCGTGGGACTCATCCTGGTTCAGATGGCGAAATTGCGGGGGGCGCGGGTCATCGGCACCGTGTCAACGGAAGAAAAAGCACAACTGGCACGGGACGCGGGAGCGGATGATACTATCAGATACACCGAACAGGATTTCGAAGCCGAAGTCAATCGCCTCACGAACGGCGGGGGCGTGCACGTCGCATACGACTCGGTGGGGAAAACCACCTGGGAAAAAAGCATGAGTTGTCTGCGGCCCCGGGGGTGCCTCGTGCTCTTCGGCAATGCCAGCGGCCCCGTGCCGCCCGTAGACCCGCTGCTGCTCACCCGTCACGGCTCGATATTCATGACGCGCCCCACCCTTGTCGACTACACCGCGACCCGGGAGGAACTGCATCTTCGCGCCGGGGACGTGCTTGGCTGGCTGCAAACCGGCAAACTCAGACTGCGCATTGACCGTACGCTTCCCCTTTCTGATGCCCACGAGGCGCACCGGCTTCTGGAAGGCAGGCAGACGAAGGGCAAGGTGCTCCTGACCCCATAGAATACCTGAAATATATACACGGGGCGAACTCAACGTCCGACCCGTATTCTGCCCGAGTCCTCTCCCGGACGACCAGATGCGCCGCGACAAAAACGTTTGTGAAAGCGCGCGCATCCGCTGGCCCGCCTCAGGTTGTCAGACGCAGAGTTCCCGTCTGATTCCCCTGATATCCATCTCGAATTCAATCCCGCACACCGGCGGTCGCGCCCGGTACAACCTGAAGCCGTGCCGCTGCGCCATTCCGACTCCCGGAAGCACGACGTCATCCATAATACCATCCAACGGGTGGGCAGTGTATACCTCCACCGTCGTTACCTGGTTCCAGTTCGCGCCCACGCCCGCAAGCCGATCCGCCATCACCCGCACCACGTACGCCGCTTTCTCGCGCATCGCGTCCGGGCCTGTCTCACCCCGCCTGACGATGCCGTCGTTCACCAACTCGCCTTCAAGCAATTCACCCGCACCCGCGATTACGAACGTGCCGCTGCTTTCTTCGCGGTGGGGCATTGTATATGAAAACCCGTGCATCACGGTCTCGCCCGGCGGATTGCACACCGGCGAAACATTGGTTCGCGCCACCGGGTTCATCCCGTCCACATGCAAGCTCCAGGATCTCAAAAGGTCGCAATAGGCCTCGTTGAACCTGATGAACCCGTCCATTGGATGCGGTTTCGAGCAGCGTAGTTCCACCCCGCAAAGCGCATGCCGGTCCCGACCCGAGTCACACAGATGCATATCGACCTTCTCAAACCCGGCCAGCCACGGCAGCGCGTCCTTGAACGTCGCGTGTACGACCTCGTATCCGGGGGCGGCAACGACGCCGCATGAATAGGGATCAATTCCTTCCAGGAATTGATATTGTCCTTTTTTATTGTCGATTAGCATAGAAGCCTTGAATTCTTCGCGACACTTCGACACCCTTCGACGGTCTCACGGCGCAAGCTCAGGGGAACGGTTCAGTCGAGTTCGTTGCGCGCGTTGCCCATGATGGGTTCCACAATTAAACGCCGAGTCCGTACCCGCCCTTCCGCTGACCGGGTACCCCTGGCGCCTGCGTATCGACACTCAATCCAGAGGATGCATCAGATACGCCATCAGCAGCCGCGCCGAATTCAGAATTCCTTCCACAGAACAGATCTCGTACCCGTGGGTGTTCTCTCCCGGATACGCAATGCAGGCCGCCCGGCCGGCCGACCCGATCCGCTTCGAAATACTGGCGTCGCTCCCATAGGAAGTCACGACCGCCGGCTGCGTTTCGAATCCCATCCGGGCCGCCAGTCCCGTCCAGGTGACGCAATGTGCGTTCGTGGTAAACCCCCGACGCATCGCCCCAAAGCAGAACCGGATTGCCGCAATTCTCAATCTGATATTCTTCCGCCACCGGTGCGATATCCAGAGCGATCACCGTCTGAGCGGGCAGTTGCCCGATCGAAAAGGCGGCGCCCTGTGCGCCGATCTCCTCCTCGGAACTTGCAACGAGATATACATCGCGCGGCGGCGGCGTTTCGGCCAGCTGCCTGGCCGCCTCGAGCAGGACGGCCAGTCCGGCCCTGCAGTCGAGATTGTAACCGCAAATGAAATCCCCTATGAACATGGGTTGTTTTCTGGACCGCGCCAGGACGGCCTTGCTGCCGCGATGCACGCCGAGTTCCCGCAGATCCCCGGCGGAGCGCTTGGTCTCGATCCAGAACGTCTCCCATTTTATCGCCTTGCCCGTTTTCAGAGTACCAGCCGGACTTTCTTCGGAGACATGCTTGGACCCTACAGACAGGATGCCCGCCACCGGTTCACCTTCGGTCAAAACGTCAACCGGCCCCTCTCCCACCGCCCATGGATGGAGGCCGCCCAGTGGACGGACGCGCAAACGTCCATCGTCCTGGACACGCTTGACTATAAGGCCGATCTCATCCTTGTGCGCCGTGACGGCGACAGGCGCGCCATCCTCACGGCCGCTGATGTGGACCACGATACTCTCTGCGGCATCCTGCCAGACCGACGCCGCAAGGGGTCGTACCTCATTCATCACAATGGCGTCGACTTCGCCTTCGGCGCCTGGAGGGGCATGGGCCATCAGGAGTTTTTCCAGCAACTTCAATAAACGTGAACGATCAATTGGCACATCCATTGGAATGCCTCCACACGCCGTCATTCGCCACGCCGCGGCCCTGCGCCTCTACCGATGCCCGCCGTGCAGCGCCGCATAGGACGAGACATTAGTGATGTAAGAAACCGTGATCCGGAAGAGCGACGCGCAATTTATGCCAAACAAAATACACAGTCAAGCCAGGCCCGGTCGTACAGCCTGTATTGCGGCTGACTTCGGGTGTCGAACATGCTGAAATGGCAACGAAGCGACCGGGAATTTCCACCGTTTGGCGCCGGCAGAAAGCACAACTGGAACCAGAAAAGGATATCCGCAGTACGCTTCGGAAATTTCGCTTGACAACTTAATGGGAACGCCGAATATTCAAGTTGGTATCAGGTCATACGTCCTCCCGCCGGTTACAGAATCCCATCCACCGATCGCACATCCATTCGAGGTGGTCATCGTGGCCAGAAAGAGCGGAATCTACCGCGATGAGGTGAAAGATTCATTGTACCGCTACCTGAAAGACGTTGCCTCGTCCAAGCCGCTGACGGCCCAGGAGGAAGTCTTTCTCGCCCGCCGCATCAAGAAGGGAGACCTCGAAGCACGCAGGAAGCTTGTCGAGGCCAATCTTCGATTTGTCATTACCGTGGCCCGCGAGTATCAGAACCAGGGCGTACCGCTGGCAGATTTAATCAGTGCGGGCAACCTGGGGCTCATCACGGCAGCGGAGCGATTCGACGAGACCAGGGGGTTCAAGTTTATTTCCTACGCGGTCTGGTGGATTCGCCAGTCTATCCTGCAAACCGTGGCGGAACATTCACGGGTCGTGCGTCTTCCGCTCAACCGGGTGGACCTTCTACGGCGCATCTCCCGCTATGTGAACAACCGGCAACAGGAGACGTCCGGGCGACCTCCGGAAGAAGAAATCGCAGAGGAACTGGGCATCTCGGTCAAACAGGTAGTCGATACCCTCGCCAGCGGGCAACGCATCCTCTCGCTCGACATGACCTTCGGCGAAGACGATGAAAACAGCCTGCTCGATATCATGACGGACGAAAATCAGGAATCGCCCGACCATCTTCTCATGCAGAATTCACTTGAAGATGAGATCTTCGCGGCGCTGGATACACTGGAAGAAAGGGAACGCGAAGTCATTCGACTCTATTTCGGCCTGGGCGGTGATGCCGAGATGACCCTTGAAGAAATCGGCATCCGGTTCAGGCTCACCCGTGAACGCATCCGCCAGATCAAGGAAAAGGCGCTCCGAAAGCTCCGCCATCCCACCAGGGTGCGCAAACTCATGCCCTATTCCGAAGGCGCCTGAACAGAGACCGAAAAACATCCAGGAAAAATTCGAGGCCGAACGACTGGAACGTGCTTCCTTGATTTCGTTCTAACTCCCTTTCACAATATCACCCAGTTCTTCTGCCGTCGCCCACAGCAGCGGAATGAGCAAATCCTCCGGAACCGAGCCATCGTGCATTCCCCGATTCCCCTCCGTATCGGGAGTTTCCCGAGGAGCCTCGTGCATTCCGTGATCCGCCAGGATTACCGCCGCGTATCCGGAGGTCGCAAGGCAGGCCAGCAGGCCCTTCAGACGCCGGTCCATCGCCCTGGCGGACTGCCGGACCTCCGGCGTGTAAGGACCGTACCTGTGGCCGGCTTCGTCGATGTCCAGCAAATGCACAAACGCGAACGTGGGCAAGTTTTCAACAATTAAACCGGGAACCCGGCCGTATATCTCCAGGTCGTTCCGTTCCTCGGCCAGTACCGTTCGGTCGGCAAATCGCTCGATGTCCAGCCCCTCCACATCCCGTTTGTGCACGGCCATCAACGTCTGCCCGCCCGCGTCTCTCACCCGGTTGAAGACGGTATCCATATCGGCGGAACGGGTAGCCCGGATCAAGGTCTGTAAATCCGTCACGCCGTGCGAGGATGGAGACACACCGGTCAACATCGTCGAAATGCAGATATAGGTCATCGACGGCAGCACGGATTGGATCTCAAGATGCCGGAGCGCCGCGATCCGGTTCAACACCGGAACGGCATCGCGGACATACTGCCACAACGACGAGCCGAAACCGTCAACCAACACCAACGCAAGCCGGTCGGCGGCATGCAGAGTCTCGACAACCTCCGCAATCGGTTCAGCCTCTGCGCCACCAGGCGCAGGCACGTTGAGCACACGGGCGACCGTCGGAGCGACAGCCCGCAAGTCGATTATTTCAGCCATCACAAGCCCTCATATCCAAAACGAGTTTTCTGAACCGGTCACCGCGCTCCTCGAAATTGCGAAAGCAGTCATAGCTGGCAGATGCCGGAGAGAACAACACGGTATTGCCCGATCCTGCCCGCCGCGCTGCGGCAGACACGGCGTCGTCCAGTGAATCCACCCGCAAAACACGTGTTGGGGATCCTGCCGGTACCGAAGCCGATATCGCGTCCGCCGTCTGGCCCGTCAGGATCAGATGCGACACTCTCCGCCCAATATGGAATCCAAGCGCGTCGTATGCCAAACCCTTGTCGTACCCCCCCGCAACCAACACCACACCCGGCGGCAGGGCTGCAAGCGCCACCTGCGTGCGATCCGGACTTGTCGCAATCGAATCGTTATAGTACGTGACGCCTCCTATTTCTGCCACCCGCTCCAGCCGGTGGAGCACGCCTTTGAACGTGCGGAGGACGGTTGCAATATCCGCTTCGGTTACGCCATTGTAAAGCGCCGCCCCGCAGGCGGCCAGCGCGTTTTCCAGGTTATGCCGGCCTGGCAGAGCCAAGGCGTTGGCGGGACAAACGGTTTTTTCGGAATGGCCAACCCGGTGCCGAATTTTTCCGTCGTCCAGGTAGACGTCGCAACCCGACGTCCGTTTCGTGCTGAAAACAACGCGGCGACCGTCCCCGGACCACTGCCGGATTTCCGGGTCGTCTCCATTCAACACCACGACATCATTCACACCCTGATGGGCGATTATCTGCCGTTTCGCTTGTTTATAGGCCTCCAATGAACCGTGGATATCCAGGTGATTGGGGGCAAAATTCGTTATGACCGCAGTTTTCGGGCTCCATTTCAAATCGGTCAGACGGTCGAGCTGAAAGCTGGAAAGTTCAAGTACGACCTGCGTGGCCGGCGTGATTTCCTCCAACCGATCCAGCAAAGACCCCCCGATATTTCCGCCTACCATCGTCCCTGGCGTCTTGCGGCGCATCATCTCTCCGACCAGAGACGTGGTCGTTGTCTTTCCGCTGCTGCCCGTAACTCCCACGACCGGGGCTCTGCAACGTTCGACAAACAGGCATATTTCCGTTGTTACGGGGACTCCCCTTTTCTCGGCTATCTTCAGGAACCGGGATGCCCGGGGAACGCCGGGATTGGCCACAACAAGATCGGCCTCCCCGAAATCCGACGCCTCATGTCCGCCCAGCCGGTAGACAACAGGCAGCGGCTCCAGTGCCTGCAGCGACTCCCGAAGCGCCTCGGCGGGTCGCAAATCGGTAACGGTCACCCGCGCACCCTCCCTGCACAGAAACCGCACCGCACCCGCGCCGCCACCGAACAGGCCCAGGCCCATTACGAGCACCCGACGCCCTTCCAACGGCATCACGACTCACGCCCTTCCAACATCGTTACCGTCAGTTCTGCCAACGTGATCAGATCCAGCGCGTTATGGCGCAATATCTGCCCAATATGGACCGCGTTACCCGTCCGCATGTACGATCGGTATGCGCCCGGAATCTCGGCGCCGGGAATATCGCCCGTTCTGGCCCGACGGCAGATCCATCGTTCGAGAGTCTGGAGCCTGTAATCGGGAAACCGGCCACGCCAGCGCCGGCGGGCCTCATGCAACATATCGATATGGCAACGTGGAAATTGACAAGATAAGCCGTGAAACGTCAAACGGTTACGGATGTAAGGCAGGTCGTAGGACTTGCCGTTGAAGGTCACAATGAGGCGCGCGTCCGCCAGCATACCGGACAAATGCGCCAGCAACGATGGCTCCTCCGATTCGTCTCGCGCGAACAACTGAAAAGCATTGAGGCGACCATCTTCGCACGCCAAAACGCCCACCAGAAACAGAGGCGTCCGCGCCGCAACCCCGGTCGCTTCGATATCCACAAACAGGATGTCGTCCGGCGTCAGGTGCTTGAGCTTGGAGGAAACCCCGTTACCCCGGGCCAGGACACCGCCGTCCTCGACAGATGAGATCGCCTGGGCGTACCGCATCTGAAACGCGCCGCTCCCGTCGAACAGTTCCGGGAGCAAACGACGAATCATGAAGAAACAACCAGCCGCGTTGTGAATCTCGATTCCGTCCGCCACGTCGGCCAGTGAGACCGGAAATTCCGCATCCAGGGGCGACGCGTACGGATCTGCGATTGCCATCTCTCCCGCAACATCACCAGAATGCACCGCAGCCGATTCCGCGGCCTGCGGTTCTGGTACGTTCCGAAGTCTGCCCCGGTTGAGCGTTGCGAGTCGTCTGCTCAGATCGTCCGAAACCATTGCGGTATCCGCTATTCAGCTTTCGGGTCCGACAACGCAGGCCAACCTCCTGCCGTCAAGAAGGGCAGCGGGATGGAAAAGACGGTTTGCCGCGACCGGACACAGGATTACACACTATCGCGCGGACGTTTCCAGAATCCTGCCATGCGACTCAAGCATATCCAGAATCTTTTGCGCCGCCTCTTGCGGCGAACACTCGGCAGTCTTGATCACGAGTTCCGGATTCTCCGGCGGCTCGTAAGGGTCCGAGACCCCTGTGAAATTCGGAATCTCGCCCGCCCGCGCCTTTTTGTAAAGTCCCTTGGGATCCCTTTCCTCGCAGATCTCCAGTGGCGTATCGATGAAAACTTCCAGAAAATCTCCTTCGTCCAGCAGCCCGCGAACCCCGTCCCTGTCTGCCCTGTACGGACTCACGAAGCTGCTTATCGTAAGGATCCCGGCGTCCACAAACAGCCTCCCGACCTCGCCGATACGGCGTATATTCTCGGCCCTGTCCTCAGCCGAAAAACCCAGGTTCTTATTCAACCCGTGCCGGATATTGTCTCCATCGAGTACATAGGCCATTCGCCCCCTCGCAACCAGCGCGTGTTCAACGGTAAACGCAATGGTGCTTTTGCCCGAGGAAGGCAGACCTGTTAGCCACACCAGACACCCCGCCTGCGCCAACAGCCTCTCCCGCTCCGCTCGACCCACGTGGCCTTCATGCCACACAATATTGGTTGCTTTCGCTGCAGACAAGAACAGCCTCCATGTTTAGGGATCGTATACGTCGACTCACCAGCCTTGCCGGAATTCGATCCATTCAGCCGGTGTATGAAGCCGGACGCACCGGTCCTCAATCCGAAAACGACGCGCTGTATACCGGAATCCGGGCGACCGGCCGGAATTTTTGCTTATGCTGCCGCAATCCCGGCAGCCCCAAGTCTCCGGCGTCATTGACAAGATCGTAATCCACCAGAGCCCGATAGACCTCCGTTCGCAAATATTCCGACAATCCCCGCACGTCCGGATTCGTTTTAGCTATAAAGAAATTGGCCAGCCCCGCGTGCATTCGGCCCGCGATGGCGAAGGCCGCTATCCGGCCCTCCACCTCCACGCAAAAGCCCTGAGCTTCTTTGGATCTCCAGTGTCCATACATCGATAACGCCGACCGTGTATACCCCCAGTCAAGCAGGAAATCTCTCTTGCGCCCCTGTCGTTTCCGCCAATATCGCAAAAGCGCCTGACAGGCGGGCACGTCGCCGGGCGTCATTTCCCGAAAATGCGGATCCGCCTCCTCTCGGAAGCGCCTCAGTTTCTTGCGCAGGTCCCGGTACGGCCGTCCCACAGCCGCCACGACCTTCGACGGATCGTACAAATATTCACTCGACTTAATCCGAACTTCAAGTCTATCCGGCGGCAGGCGCCGCCTGTCCGCCTCATCCAGCCACAAGATGCGGGGGCACCGGCCACGGTTGACCGCACGCATCTCGCTCAGCACGGCGACCAGGGGTTCAACCGACAATGGAATCGGAGGTATGACAAGGTCGAACCAGACGCGGCCATTCCTGGCGACGCGGCGCACCGGAAGCCATAGCGCGCCATCGTGCTCGGCCACGAACACTTCCCGTGCCGGTGGCAGGCTGAAACAGCAGAGGAAAGGGGCGTAGTAACACCACGCGCTTTTCAACGCAGACGCGAAAATGCCCTGCAATCGGGCAGAATGCCCGGGGCGGATGGGTTCGGCTTCAAACGGCAGATTCATCCCTCTTTCCGTGTCCGGTCGGCCGTGTAGAGCGAACCTTCGTAGATGCCACGGACCGGGGGTGTCAACCGGGCCGTGGCGACCGTGCGAATCATCTGACTGACACCGGCCAGCATCTGGGCGCCAACATACCGATTGAAATCCGGAACGATCTCGACCGGCGCCAGTCCGGTTTCCGTGATTGTCCTTACGGCGGCTACCGTCTCCTCGGGCCGGCGGTTTCCGAAACAGATAAAGCCCTGCTTGCCCACCTCCGGTCGAAGCCCGGAGGCGCCTCGGGAAACGAACAAGGACAACCCCGCAAGCGTATAGGGTGGATCGGTGAAAAACAGATCGAAACCGGCGGACAAATCGCTCGGCAGATCCGACCTCAAGTCGTGTTCGACGGCCTCGACGGCCTGTCCCGTTTCAGGCGACGCGGCGTTCAGATAGGCCACCAGACGCAGGTCGCATTCGAGCACGACCACACGACGCACTGAAATCCTCAGGAAGTCCGCCAGAAGGCCGATTGCCAGAGATGTCAGGTCGTCGTCTCCAAGAATCAGGATGTCGCGGCCTTCAAGCCCGTCATTTTCATACAGATACACCGCGCGCCGCAACGCGGTTTCCGCCGTCGCATGGGATTGATCCAGCCGCACGTCGACGGCAGGCCTCTGTTCCCCGAATGCCTCCATCCGTACTTGCAACGCACGCATCTCGTCGTCCAGCACGGGAAAAACCGGCCTCTCAAACCGCCGCCGACAACCCAGACCCAGCTGTTTCTCAACCGCATTCCGACCGGCCGAAGACAGGATGACGCCCCCTCGTCTCTCCACCCAACCCCTTGTTTCCAACTCGCCTCGAACCGCCGCCACCACCGGAACCGGCAGTCCCGTTTCCCGCGACAGGTCGCGAACCGGCAGAGTTCCCGCCCGATAAATAGCCCTCAAAACACGACGAACGCCTTCCGGACCTTCGGCTAGGCGCGCATCGGCCGCCACATCCGCAATTACATTTCCCGAATGCCGGCTGTCATTCCTGCTTGGCTTGCGTGTCCGACGCCTCACCGTCTCCATTCTCCGATTCCTCGGACGTGCCGTGACCGGTCTCCTCTCCGCCGTTGTCCGGCGCTTCCGCTTCTGCAGGCTGTTCCTCATCTTCCTCCGCCCCGTCGTCCTCCCACTCGAGCAGATTCTCATCGTCCTTGCGTTTCCGTAGAATCACGTAAATCAGGCTGATACCCGAAGCATAGGCGGACAACACGTATGAACTGAAGATAACCGTGAGAAGAATCAACATCCCGGCCAGAATTCCGCCAGCCAGCAGTTCGGAGCCGGAAGGGGTACCTGCCGGCGGCAGAAACGCCGTAATATCCAGGGACAACCAATCGCAACGGGTGAAGTCAAACGGAACATACCGGCCCGCAACGTAGACCATATTGGCCAGCTTTTCCTTCATAAACAGGCCGCAGGCCCAGCTGACCAACCCCATTGCGGAGGCCATAAAGGTTCCCAGCAAAACCGAGCCTATTAAGACAGAAATCTTCATCCAGAGCATATACAGTACCAGCCGCCATGGCTGGCTCCAGGCCAATGAAAAGGACTGGATGGCCACCTCGAGCGCGTCTTCGCCCACTGTCCCCACGACCGCCGGAGACATCGTTATGGAAACGACAAACGCAATCGATATAAAAATAGCAACCAGCGCAGCAAAAAAGATCGGAATGAAGAGAATTCCGAATGCCACTTCTCCCGCCCAGGGAATCATCCCGGCCAGCCACCCGATCACGATGCCGGCGACGACAAAGAAGATCAACAGTGCCAGCATGGCTACCGGCCCCCAGACAACGCCGCCCCAGTTCTGTCTGATAAATCCCCATGCGTCGCCCGAGGAATAAAAGTCGTCTCCCTTCAGCTGCTGGTAGGTGATTTTGCAGATCATGCACACCGTCAATAAAACCACAACCCATACATACAGCATTGCAACCACGTCGATCGCCGTGCCCGCCAGTGTGGCAGGAAATGGTGCAGGCCCGGGGAAAAGTCCGTACCGTTGCCAGATCTGTCCAAGCGTGGCCCCTGCCAAAAGCTGGTCGACAATGCCCAGGATGGAATATCCGGCATAGGCGATCAGCGTACCGCACAAGCCCGCCCAGATCTTTTTGCCGGACCATCCGAGCCGAACCACTCGAAAGATATCCCGAATGTCAAAATGCAGCTTGAACATGACAAACCCTCCTTCCGGTTCAGAGCCAACAAAAAGAGGGCATTACGCCGCCCTCGAAGCATGCCGAAAGTACCAAAGTCACTTAAATTCAGAACCTTACACGCGCATAAGCGGGCACATGAACCGCGCAAATATGATGCAACAATGCCGGATCAAAGTCAAGAGGAATAAAAAAGGATCCGAAGGTGAAGACGAGGATTCGCTCCCTGGATCCTGTGACAATCGTTGCTTTGGAAAAAGCTTCCCGGAAATTCGGTTGTCGCTCTCAGGAAGGGGTTTCGGCAATCCATGAACCGACGATGGACCGTGTCCGGTATTTCACCTTTCGTCAGAGGGTTCCGGAATCGTCAGCCGGATCTGATGAAGAAAACGCTGGAGCGGCACATTGAAGGGTCGAGAGGGCCTGTTGAGCGCCGGCTTGAACAGAGGCCCGGCGGGCAGGGGCGTGGTACCCGGCTGCATCCTGACCTGGGCGGGGCCCTCCTGCGCTTCGGGCACGCGATAACAGCCCTGTCCGAGTCCCAGGGGCCACGCCGATCCATGCATATCCGGGCCGGTAAGAAAAAGGACAACCTCTTCATCCACGTCGAACTCGGGAATGCCCGGGATATAAAGCCGACGGCCATCGGCGGCTCCACCCGGCAGCGTGAGGACGATCTCGTCTCCCGGATAGCCCTTGACGGGTGTGATTACCTTGAACCGGTGCCGTGTAACAATTTCTCCACGGCCGTCATCCATAAAACTATTGCGAGAAACACACTGAACGTGGGCGATCGTCTCCGCTTTTTCACACAGCGAATCGAACGCGAACCGTACCACGGTTGTTGCCTGAGGCTGCGGCAACCAGACGGCCATAGCACCAATGGCCAAAGCGGATCGGATCAGACCTGACATCGGACCACCTGTCGCAAAGTGGATGTGAAATGGATAAGTGGAGCGGGCTTCTCAGTCTAAAAACGCCCCTGCCCGGCAATGGTTCCAAACGTGCCTGCCGACGCACCATATCCATAGACCGGAGGGGTGGTCATATCCTTCGGCTTCTGCTTCCGGCCGCCACTAACCCGTCTGTTCCGCAGCGGATCCGTTTTCGGCAGGGCTTCCGTACCCGGACGTCACGCCCCGTTCAAACAGACTCCGGGCGAGCAGCAACGCACTTTCCCGATCTCTCACGCGGCCTTCAAGCTGGCCGTCTTCCACCGCCCTCAGCGCAGTCTTGAAAGCCGGCCCCGGCGGATATCCGAGTTCGATAAGATCCCGGCCCGTAATCAACGGTTCCGGACGTATCTCCTCGGGTTCCAATGTTTCAAGGACCTGCCGGCAGAACCGGTAATTCTCCAGATTCCCGTGGCTGGACAAACAGTCGACCCGATGCAGTTCAAGGTGTTCGTCGAATCGTTCCGTGCGCAAAAAACGCTTCAATTTGCTCTTCCGCATCTGCCGGACGTGCATAAACCGGTGATGGTCCGCCACCAGTCGAACGATATGACGGCTCGCCTCCCTGGAAAACCGCAGCCTGTGACATATCGCGTCGGTCATCTCGGCGCCCACGCGGACGTGATTGTCAAATCGAATACGGTCCGCTGATACAAACGTGCTCGGCTTGCCCACATCGTGCAACAGCACCGCCATGGCCAATTCCGGTGACGGTCTGCGCATCAGCCCCAGCATAATCAACGTGTGGGTCAACACGTCGCCTTCGGGATGAAACTCAGGCGGCTGCGCGACGTTATCTAGGGCCAGCACCTCTGGTACGACACCGTTCATCAACCCGGAATCGATCAGCCACCGCACCCCCAGAGGCGCGCCACCTTCGGTCAGAATTCTAACAAATTCGTCCCGGACGCGTTCTCTGCTGACCTCCGCGAGGTTTTCACTCAAACGCCCGATCGCCGCAAACGTGGCTCCATCGATCCGCCAGTGGAAGCGGCAGCCGAACCGTAACGCCCTCATCATTCGCAGGCGGTCTTCCGCAAACCGATCCTCGGGGGGGCCAATGGTTCGGATTACTTTCTCCTTCAAATCCGTCTGTCCGTCCACGTAATCCAGCACCCGATCCGACAGGGGATCCCAGAACATCCCGTTCACGGTGAAATCACGACGCCGGGCATCCTCGGTTTCGTCCGCAAATATGACAGCGTCGGGATGACGCCCGTCGCTGTAGCCCAGATCACGCCGGAAACGTGCTACCTCGAAGACGTGCCCCGCCAGCCTCACTTCAACCACACCGAAGAGCGCGCCCACAGGCTGGGCACGCTGAAAAATGCCGATCACCTGTTGGGGATCGGCATCGGTTGCGACGTCGTAGTCCCGGGGTTCCAGCCCGAGCAGGAGATCCCTGACGCACCCACCGGCCAGCAACGCCCGGAACCCCCGCGCGTGGAGGCGTCGAACCACTTCGATTGCCGTGTCGCGAGCAGATGCCATTGCGTTTATTCCAAGGGAACGGGAACCCGTTCGATCCGGGCACCCAGCGCGCGAAGACGCTCGTCGATGCAATCGTACCCGCGATCGATCTGTTCGATGTTCCGGATCACGCTCTGGCCTTCGGCGCAAAGGCTGGCGATCAGCAACGCCATCCCGGCCCTGATATCGGGACTCGTAATCCGCTCACCGTATAGCTTCGACGGCCCCACGATAACCGCCCGGTGAGGGTCGCACAGGATGATCTCGGCCCCCATCTCGATTAACCGATCCAGCCAGAAAAGGCGGCTCTCATACATTTTTTCGAAAAACAGGACGGTTCCCCGTGCCTGCGTGGCGACCACGATCGCGATGCTCATCAGATCCGCGGGAAAACCGGGCCAGGGATCGTCAAAAATCTTTGGAATCGCGTCTCCGACGTCCCGGACGATCTCCAGCCTCTGATTGTCGGGAACCAGAATGTCCTCTCCGTCAACCACCACCTCCACGCCCAGCCTCTCAAAAACCATCAGACTACGCCGCATATGATGCGGCGCGGCGTCTCTGATCCGTACCTCCCCGTTGGTTACCGCCGCGAGGCCGATGAAGCTCCCCACTTCCATATAATCGGGACCGATGGTATGTTCGCCGCCGCCAAGCGTCGTTACGCCTTCAATGGTGAGTTCATTCGTACCCACGCCTGAAATCCGGGCGCCCATGGCGTTGAGCAGATTGCACAACTCCTGTACGTGCGGTTCACAGGCCGCATTCCGGATGACGGTTGTGCCCTCCGCCAGCGTGGACGCCATGATCACGTTCTCCGTGCCGGTTACGCTCCGCTCATCCAGAAAAATGTCGGCACCCGCCAATCCGTCCGGCGCCCACATTTCGTAGACATGGTTGGTTTGGATGCGGGCGCCCAGGGCCTCCAGAGCGCGGAGATGGGTATCCAGTCGCCGACGGCCGATTTTGTCCCCACCGGGCCGGGGCATTGTCGCACGGCCGTGTCGCGCCAAAAGCGCCCCTGCGAGCAGAAAACTCCCGCGGGCCTTTCTGCACAAATCGGGATTTAGAGCGGTCTTGCTCAGGGAAGCCGCGGACGCGGTCAGTTCGGCCCGGCTCGTGTGTTGAACCGAGACACCCAGATCCTGCAGGAGCTTGATAAGGGTAAGTACGTCTCCGATGGGCGGCGCGTTCTTCAAAACCACCGTCTCGTCCGTCAAAAGCGTCGCCGCGAGGAGTGGGAGCGCGGCATTCTTGTTTCCGAAAGGCGTGATGGTTCCGGAGAGTGGAAAACCACCTTCAATTACGAACTGTTCCATAAAAACACGTGCTCCGACGACTCCCGGTCAGGAGAACGGATATAGTGTGTATATCTCGGTAAGTTGCAATATATCATAAATCTTTACAGAAAAATCAAGGGAAATGTGCGACGCGACGCACCGGGTCGACTACGACGAAATCCGCCGGCCTCCGCCCGCCGGGCCATTCAGACTTCGGACGCCGTCGCGGCCGCCTCGGGATGGATATAGAGCTGCCCGCATCCGGCCGCAATATCCACTCCCTTGCTGTACCGCACCGTAGTTGTCAGATGCGCATTCTTGAGGATCTCCACAAACCGGTTTACGGCGTCCTGGGGCGGCCGTTCATATGGTGCGTCATCGATCGGATTCCATGGTATGACGTTGATTTTGCACGGTATACCCCGGACAAGCGCTACCAGACGTCTGGCGTCATCGCTCGAATCGTTAAACCCGTGCAGTAGCACGTACTCGAACGTCACCCTCCGGTCTATCCGCTGCCGATACGCCCTGACCGCCGCAAGAAGCTCGGCAATCGGCCAACGCCGGTTGATCGACATAATTTGCGAACGTTGTACATCGTCTGTCGCATTCAGAGAAACCGCCAGGCCCACCTTCAATCCCTCCCTGGCCAACCTCAATATACCGGGCACGTATCCGACCGTCGAAAGCGTAATCCTGCGGATTCCTATAGCCAGCCCGTAATCCAGATTCATCAGTCGGATCGCACGAATGACATTCTCGTAATTCAACAGCGGCTCCCCCATACCCATCATCACCACATTGGTCAGATCGTCATCGCGTGCTCTCAGTTCACGGCGGACGCAAACCAGCTGATCCAGAATTTCGCCCGCGGACAGGTTGCGGAGCAGCCCCATCCGGCCGGTCGCGCAGAACGTACAATCCAGCGGACATCCCACCTGCGACGAAACGCACAGCGTCCGGCGCCTGCCGTCGCGCATCAGGACGCTTTCAACGCGCTTGCCGTCCGGCAGTTCAAACAGGTACTTCACCGTGTCGCCGGCATCCGCGCCCGCTCTTGCCGCCACCTTCAGACTCAAAATCGACGCACGCTCCCGTAGCGTTGCGCGAACCGCCTTAGTGAGGTCGGTCATCTCAGCGAAGTCGGTTGTGCCGCGATTGTAGATCCACGCCGCGATCTGCCTGGCACGATAGGGCTCCAACCCGAGGGAAGCCACAAATGCCTCGAGTTCCTCGGGATAGAATCCCTTCAGATCGACCTGGTCGATTGGATCAGAAACCCCCGCCATGTGTCCAACTCCTTGTTTTCACGGTAAACAACGGTACACATATGAGATTAACGGTGCGCCGTTCCAAACGCAAGCGAAATTAGTGGTTGACAGAAAGAAAAATTTGCCCTATTTTCAGAGATTGTTCTGCCCTCAGAACAAGAAGTTACGTTCATTTTTCCGCCTGTTATCCGGCGGGTCTTCCTATTATCTTCAGACCCGTTCCGGGATTCCAAGCAACTACCGATATGCATATTCGCAAATGTGACCGCACGAACCGGCCTCCACAAACAGGCCGCCGGTTCAGGCTGGCAAAGTTTGCTCCTGTTTTCTTACCCGCTGCTGTACTGATCTGGCTCGCGGCCACCCCGCCGCCTGAGCCTGAAACCGTGCAGAGTCAGGAAGTCGTCTACGAAGCGCCCCCGGTTCCAGCCCTTCTTCCGGCCAGTCCTGAACCGCAATTCTCGGAAGTCGACGGGCGCATCCGACACAGAGAAACATTCTGGGACGCATTGAATCGGGAAGACGTCGCGCGATCCCAGATTTACGAACTGCTGGACGCCTTCAAGAAAGGGATCTCCCGGGCGGAACTCAATCCCAGAATCGTCCAGAGCGGAGATCGCTACGAACTCCGCATAGACAGCCTGGGAGCCATTCAGTCCTTTGAATTCATCAAAAGAGGAGCATTCGAGAGCCGTTTTGTCGTAACACGGAAGAACGGTAGACTTACCGCGCGCAAAGAGCAGATACCTCTGGAACTCCAGATCGCGGTCGTAACGGGTGAAATCCGCAACAGCCTCTGGAGCGCACTGTTTGAAACCGGTGAAGACCATGCCGTGCTGAGCGTCGAAATGGCCGCAATTTTTGAATACGACATCGACTTTATGGTCGATTGCCGCGTCGGCGACCGGTTTGCACTGGCACTGGAGAAAATATACAAAGACGGCCGGTTCCTGCGATATGGAGATATCCTTTCAGCCGAATACCAGTCGGCCCGAAAAAACCATCAGGCCTTTCTGTTCAAATCCGCGGACGGCCACGTGGGCTATTACGATTCGAACGGCAAGTCGCTGCGCGGCCTGTTTCTGAAATCCCCGCTCCACTACCGGCGAATCAGTTCCGGTTTTTCCAGCCGCCGGTTCCACCCCATCCTTAAGAAGTACATCCCCCACCACGGCATCGACTACGCCTCAGGGTACGGTACACATGTCTGGGCAACCGCTCCGGGTACCGTTGTTTTCAAAGGCCGAAAAGGCGCTCTCGGGAACTACATCGAAATCCGGCACCGAAACGGCTACAAGACCGGCTACGGCCATCTCAGCAAGTTCCGGCGCGGCTTGAAGAAGGGCTCGCACGTCAACCAAAAGGAGGTCATCGGTTTCGTCGGAGCGACCGGCCGCGCCACCGGACCTCACCTTCATTACAACTTCTTTGTCAGAAACGGCAAGGGTTATCGCCTCAGCAATCCTGCCAGCTTCGCCAATCGTTCCAAGGCCAGACCGCTGTCCCCGGATCTGCTTGCCAGCTTCAGGCATCAGCGCGACCGCCTGCTGGTGCTGTTCGACGACCCGACGGCGTCGATTGTGACCAACCTGCAGGCTTCGCCGTAAATCCCCTCATCCCCAGCCTCGTCGCAGGATAGCCAACCCTCAGCCTGGATAAACTCACGAGCGAAGCGCCGGGTAAAGAGACTCCTGCTCTCAGCAGCCGCGTCTGCGATAGAACCCCGTTTCCATTCGATCGACGTTCCAAAGTACAATCAAAATAACGCCCTTCCTTGGCCACTGTCGGGTTTCGCCTGCGCCCGACTGGTCGCACGGGCAGATTAAGGTGACATCTTGAGACTTGCGTATTTCGACTGCCATGCCGGCGTAAGCGGCGACATGATTCTGGGCGCGCTGGTGGATGCGGGCCTGTGTATCGAGACGTTGCAGAGAGAAATCGACAAACTCCACCTGGAGGGAATCCGACTTCGGGCCGGAAAGGTTCACAGGCACGGCATCGCTGCGACGAAAGTCGATGTCGTCGCCGAAGAGGGGCATATACACCGACGGCTGAAGGACGTGCTGGGAATCATCGAGGCCGCGGACATCACGAGCAAATCCAGACGGCAGACCGGCGCCATTTTCCGCCGTCTCGCCGAAGCCGAAGCCGAAGTTCACGGCATTTCAGTCGACCGCGTCCATTTTCACGAAGTAGGTGCGGCAGACGCCATCGCGGATATCGCCGGCGCCGTTATCGGCCTGGAACAGCTCGGCGTCGAACACGTCTACGCCTCACCCTTTCGATTCGGTCGCGGAACGACCCGAAGTTGTCACGGAATACTGCCCATTCCCGTTCCCGCGGTGCTCGCTCTTTGCAGGGATGTACCGGCCGAACGTACCGACATACCGTTTGAAATGGTTACACCTACCGGCGCCGCGATTCTGACCACGCTGGCGGAGCAGATCGGCGCCAGTCCTCCCTTTCGAACGCGCCAGATCGGTTACGGAGCAGGCAGTCGTGATGTGGATCAGGTTCCGAACCTGCTCCGTCTGGAAATCGGTGAATCCGAGTCCTCCCTGCGGACAGACGCGCTCACCCTTATAGAAACCAACATTGACGATATGACACCTGAAATCTACGGCTACCTGATCGACCGCCTGCTCGCCGAAGGCGCCAGAGACGCGTATCTCACGCCCCTCATTATGAAAAAAGGACGGCCGGGGGTGATGCTCAGCGTGCTCGCCGATCCGGACCTTGCACAGTCGGCCACGGATCTTATCTTCCGTGAAACCACGACGCTTGGCGTCCGGCTCCGCCGCGTTGAGCGGCAGACCGTCTCCCGACGAATAGAAGTCGTTGAAACCGCATTCGGCCCCGTGAACGTCAAGGTCGCCAATTACGGCGGCAGGACGCGTATCGCGCCCGAATACGAAGACTGCGTCCGTATTGCGAGCGAACAGGACATTCCGATACTGGACGTGTACCGTGCCGCTTCAGACGCGGGAGAACGCTGAACGCTCAGGCCCTTCCCCGTGCAACCACACGAACGCCGACGTCCGGCTGTGTGCGATCACCGGCCCGGTGATCGCACACAGCGGAAAAAACAGATGTCGCATTCCGCCGCTGACGATTGAGAATCCAGGATCATCCGTTGTCTCCAGGGTGAGTTCGCGCCCCTTGCGGACCATGCCTTTGACGCGGCATCCCATCGTCGTACCATCGCCGAAACTCACGATTGCCGTCGCCTTCGCGACGTCCACGCCTCCTGGAAATCCTCCGGTCACCCACAAACCGTCGATCGGATCTCCATCCGCCTTTCTGAGAACACCTGTCACCTTAAGGTTATAGGCCCCCTCGCCCCGAACTACCTCTTCTTCCCATATCAACTCGTCTCCGCCCCACAACCCCATACACGTGGGGGCGCCGTCCCGTTCCCGTACAAACCCGAACTCGCCGTTCAAGCTGAGATTCCCAACTACCAGCCGCTCCTTGCGCCGTTCTGTGCAATGCACAATATGGTCCACATATCGCCCATGTCTCACCTCCAGCGCAACAGTCCAATCGTCCGCGTATACCTGCCGGATCGACTCAATGAACGGAGATCCGCTGAAGGGCTCGTGGATCGCGGCGAACACGCTCGCGACCGGTGCACGTCCGCGCCGGCGCGCTACCAGAACGGGCATCCTGAACCGGCTCAGTTCGCCTTCGTTCTCATCTGTTCGACGAACCGACGGCGCGTCGCCCAGAAATACCTCGGCCTTTGAGAGTCCCGGCAGATGGCACCGCAGCCCGGTTTGCACTCCCGCCAGGTCAATTTGCAACGTTAGACCGTCTTCAACCCGACCGTGGGATACATTCTGTACGAATCCGTAGCTTATGTTGCGCCCCTCGGCGTCACCTGCATCCCCTTCGTACTCGGGCAGCCGCACCGCAACTCCCCTCAGCAGATGACGCCCGTAGGGCTCCAACGGCACGTCCAGGCTGGCCCATCCGTCACGGTCTGCGCTCCCGTGCAGCGTCCAGTCGTGCTGGGTACCTCCACGCACACGAAAAATATCCACCGAATACACATTCCCGTCACCCGCGTCGGCCAGCATGACCATTCGTCGGTATTCCTGCGCCAACCCCGGGTACGCGCCCTCACCACTTGCTTCCATCCACTGTACTGTATTGTGCGCGGTCTCGAACGCCAGGAGCCTGCCGCGAGACGCTCCATTATTTCCGCTCGCAGATTGTTCCTGCTCGTCGATAACCACCGTGTTGTGCGCCAGCGTGCTCACGGTCCACGGCCTGTACCGCGTATGGGTGTATCCCATATCCGACAGCAACTCCTCTCCACACGCGTACAGTATCAAGTTCAGGAGGTCCGCCTGGTCGTGTCCGTGGCCACCTTCCGAAAAATGAAGGTGCGCCTGCGTCTGGCATTTTTTCTCACCCAGCCCGAGCCACGCATGCCCCATACCGGCAAACAGAGCTGAGCGCGACCGATCCGGGGGCTTCAGGTCTTCATACCTCGCCCAGGAATCGTGCACCGGTATCAGCCGACCGTCGGGATACCTGAAAGACTCCAGAACCCGTGTACATCGTTCCACATCCGTAAATTCGCGAACCGGATCCAGACAGACAAAGCGCCTGCCGTCTTCCGGATCCAGATAACCCGGTGGATCGGAATATCCGGCCAGGGCTTCAAGCACGCGGTGCAGGCCTCCCAGTGTATACCGATGATACGCGGGGCTTCCCTGGCACCAGAAGCCATCCACGGAAAAACGCCGGAAGAGCCCGTGCGCGCACCGCACGGCCCGGTGAACCAGCGCGGGCTCGCCCAACACGCGGCCGGCAACCGCATATCCCTCGTAGGTCTCGGGACTGGCGTTGGTATACAGGAGGCCATGGAAGGCGTCCTGCCGAATTCCCCCCCCTGAAAAATCCGTCCTCTATGCGGCGACTGACATCCACACCGCGTTCTTCCGAAAGCCGTTCCAGTTCGCCGCTATCCCGTATCGAATCGTACGCGTAAATCATCTCCGTAGGGATTTCGGCGTAGCGCCACTCTCCCCACTTTCCGCCCCTGCGGGGAAAAGGCGGGTCCATACACACCCGCTTTGCTGAATTCGCCACGTCCGTCCAGACGAGAAAACCCGGATAATACCGCGCAAATGTATCCAGAATCAACGCCGACCGCCGGGCATATTGCCGCTGGTCGGTCGCCCGGTACAATCGCCCGAGATCCCGCGCACGATCGGCAAGATAAAAGCGGGCGCACCACCAGACCCTGGCGCGGAGGAAATATCTTCTTCCCGACGGATCTTCGTAAAAAGGGTATTCGACCTCGATCCCCAGAGGATTCAATATGCGCAAGGTCCGATTCTCGGCAAATTCACTTCCGGAAAAAACCGTTGCGCAGTGCCGGCAACGGACTCGTAGAGGATCCTCGACTGACCAGTCGAGTTGCCGTTCTCTGACTCCCTCACCACAGCAGGCGCAGGCCACATACCTGAAGCCGGTACGATCCGGCACCAGGGCAACCAACTCGTCCTCGGACATTGCCATCAACGGCGAGACGACAAACCGCAGTTTCTTCAGTGATCCAGCCGGGAGCGAAACGCTGTAAACCGGGTGGGAAACCGTTGCGGCCCCGGACCTCCCGGGCCAGAGCCAGCACAGTACGAGAAGGCTGAACAAGACACCCAATCCATCCATTGCCCTATCCGATCGAAATGACTATCTTTGGCCGACTAACTTGGGTAGGGTCGTCGCGCTGCGGTCTGGATGCCAAAGACGGATCCTTTAACCCGGTCATGGGTCGTCCCGAAATGCATGATTTCCAGGATCAGGCACTCCCTGAGGGGGATTTCCGCGGCCGCGGCGGCCGTTGGAAAAAGGAGAACCGCGATGCAAGCCGTCGAACGAATCGACCCGAATGAAGAGATCGGTTTCATGAACGTGGACGAAACCGACTTCAAGAGCTTCACGCCGGCCGAGCGAATCCGCCACCTCGAAGTGGAAGGTTACGTCGTTTTTCCGGATGTACTCGATGCGGAATTCATGGATCGCATCAGACGCGAAATGGCCAACGCGCCGATGCAGACGAAAGACTACAGCGACGCCCAAACCTTCTGCCTGGAGCCTCAATGGCGCAGCCGGGCCGTGGCCGAACTGATCGCGCACCCGCCGATGATCGAGTTCCTGAAGACACTGCTCGGCGAGGACATCGTGTTCACACGAGGACTCTTTACCCAGACGCTTTCCGGTTCACCACCCATTTCCTTACACACCGATGGACAGCCGTTCGGGTCGTCCATCTTCGGTTACGAAGGAAGTTCCCCGCGTCTGCTCCGCGTCCTTTATTACCTTGACGACCTGACCCCTGACCGGGCGCCCTTCCGGCTCGTCCCTCGCTCCCACCTGTCGTTTCACGCCGAAGCGAATCCCTACGTACGCTACAAATATCATCCGGGCGAGGTGACGCTTTGCGTTCGGGCCGGTACGGCGCTCGTGATCCCCATCAATCTGTTCCACGGCACCCATCCAAACAGAACCGGCTCCCAGCGCACGCTGGTTCAATTGGGATACCGCCCGGCTTGGGCGGGCCCCATACAACCGATGCCGGAATGGGATCCGGAACTCGTGGCCGGCGCCCCGGCCCAGACGAGGCGTTTTCTGCAAAGCCCCAACACAACCGGACTGGACTGGAACCAACCACACAAACCCAGGGGCATGAAAACCGACGCACCCGCTATCGATCCGGGGCGATGGGAGAACTGATCGCCGCCGCCTGACACGAAATTGTTCAGGTCAAAATCCGAAACGAGAATTGGAAACCGAAAAAGCCCGGCGTTGGTTATTGGCCGGGCTTTTCCATTCTCCCCGCCGGGATCAGATACCGCACCGAACACGCGGGATTGTGGCTCGCCGGTGTCTTCACTCCCGTGGGCGAACGGACGCCTGCGGTGCAGGATTCCCTGGCTTTCCGTTTTTCACGTTCGGACCGCTCTTGATCCCGGTATTCCCGGCATCCGGATTCGACTTGAATCGCCCGTTATCTCTTGTTGCGCAGGTACCAGACCTCCCTGAAGAACGCCTGGCGCGCACTGGACATACCGCCGATCACGTCGGGATTCATACAGGGCTTGGGTTCGTGGAACCGGACCGTCACATGGTTGTACGCGATGAGAATGGCGCGGCGGGGATTGTCGGGGTTTGTCCACGTCGATCCGGTATGCCGTACCCCCTCCGAAAACATGATGAGACTCCCCGGCGGACATCCATAGGTCTCCCAGACACCGGAGTCGGGATCATCGGCCTGCTCCGGCCACGTTCCATCCTGCGCCGAAAACAGATTCGCTTTATGCGAACCGGGCACCAGACACGTGCCGCCCTGCCCCTTTCTGACTTCGTTCAGTTCCCAGACGATGCGTGTCATGCCGCTGTAAATCCTGCCGTTGTGAAAACGGTAGGACAAGGACGGATCGAGATTCGTCCCGCCCACGTGGGGCCGCCATTGATTCTGGGTGGTCTCGGCCGATCTACCGGAGATAAACACGCTTTCGAGGCGAATGCGATCGCGTTCCGGGTGAATCACCTCCTGCAGAAGACCCATGACTCTCGGATGATCGATGAGGAATTCCGCGGGCCCGGCGATGGGTGCACGGCGGTGTGCGGGCAGACTCTCCGGATTTCTCAATAGTATTTCCAGGTGCTCCCGCACCGTTTGAACTTCGTCGTTCGTGAGCACTGCTGGAATAACGAGAAAACCCTTCAGGTCGAAGAGGAACTTTTCGTAATCCGACATCGGGTGGATCTGAGCGGGATGGTCGTGTAACTGGACATTTGTGTCTTCATTTGTCGTCTTCATCGCAGGCGCTCCTTGTAAACCGGGCGGGGTGCCGCCGTGAATACTGACATCGACAACCGGGGACTTCACCAGCGGACGGTCAGTCATTCGATCGCGATCATCTCGTTTGCATGTACGAACAAAACGTCGTTAGCGCCGTCGTAGCGCCGGAGCGCCCGTTCCACCTCATCCGATTTGACTTCGTCTTCGGTTAAGCCGGCGATCACCAGATCGGCCTCGGAAGACCGACGCGAAACCTCCTCCTCGACGGATTCACTGGTTGTGCATGCAACGGACGTCACATTTTGCATGGAAATCGGCAGCCTGCCTTCCGTCATCAGACTGGAAAGCCGGTGCGTCTCGAGTTCCGCGCCCTCGGATTCGTGGCACGCGAAGAGCCGGATCTCGGCGCGTCGCCACTCGCGATGGCCCACGACGATGTACGCCAGGAGCAGCATCAGCGGCGCATTCGTAAGATTCTCCTCCGTTACCCACAGGTGAATCGAGGACCGGTAACCGAATCGGTAGTTTGTCGACCGCAAGACCAGGACGTTGAACATCGACTCGGCCGCGAGGCGCACGCCCTCTGCTGTTTCGTTAATTTCCTCCGACTGCGCTTTGTCGAACTCGAGCAGAACACAGTTGTTGGGCAAACCCGAGATGCCGTGCATCTGAAGCGTCTGTGCCAGTGCCTGCCTGAAAGACGGGCAGATCAGTGAATCGACAAAAATACCGGCCCTGCTGACGTCCGCCCTGTCAATGAGTTTTTCCACGTGAGTACGGGCTTTCGCCTCGTCGTCGAACGAGTATTCACCTTGAAAGTACTGGATGAAGTGTCCGAATCCGTGCCGGTGGCTGATCCAGCGCAGCAGGTCGAAGTGTCCCAAACGCCGGTCGCCGAAGCGGGTCACGGCGACAATTGAGGGCCGCCAGCCGCCATCGTATTTCTCCACCTGGTTCTTCTGCAGCGTGATCTGGAGTCGGCGGGTCAACTGGAACATCGTCCCCTGGAAGATCGCCGTGAGGTCCCGTTCACCTTTTCGCGTGCGACGCAGCCCGAAGTATATTGCGGCCATGAGAGTGATGGCTAAAAGGGAATACTGAAAACTCATTTGAATCATCATGAGTGCACACATGATCGCGCCGAGAAGCGAAACGTACCAGCGCGAATGAAACGTGGGTCGGTACGACGGATTCCCCGCGAAGTATTCGAGGAACGATACCGTACAGAGGGCGCCGTAGGTTACCATGTAGAACATGCTGAGAATCTGCGCGATAAAGTCAATGTCTCCCAGAACGACGAATACCACCGCTACGGCACCTGAAACGCAGGTTGCGTATACGGGCTCCTGCGCCCTGCCCCAGCCCTTTGCGAGCAGGCGATTCAATTTCGGTATGGGAAGCACTTTGTCCCGGGCGAGCGCCTGAAGGGTTCTCGGAGCTACAAGGATCGAACCAAGAGCCGATGAAATGGCTGCCGCGCCCAGACCTATATGAATTGCAGGACCCCACACTGCAATCTGCGCCATGATAAACTGGTCGGCATCCAACGCCTGGGGCGTCGCGCTCTGTGCGAGCTTGATTGCGACCAATGCGTAAACGACCATGCCCGTGAGTGTCGCGGCAATTGTCCCGATCGGGATGCTCCGCTGGGGATTCTTCAGGTCGCCGGAAAGTCCCAGACCGGCGATCATGCCGGTGAAAGCCGGAAAGCACGTTGCGAAGACGACGCCGAAGGCGTCTCCACCTTCAACGGTATCGGTCAGATGAAGCGCGTCGGGGCGGATCGATTCGGGACCCTGCCCCAACAGGAACGACAAAACCGACATCCCCAGAATCGCGCTGACGACCCAAAGCGCGCTGACACCGACGCCGGCACCCTTCACTAGCCCTTAAACAAGCGTGATGGTGAGATTTTTCTGGTCCAAGAGACCGGAAAGGCCTACCGTTGTTGGAGATAGATGGATTGCGCTAGAAATCATCACTCCAACGCAGGAGACCTTTCCGGTGAAAAGAATATCGGTTGATGACAGCCGCAGGAACAGTGCTCGTCGCAAACGCAAAGTGGCCGCCCGCCACGGTCGAGCGGGGCATTGGCAGGCGCAGCCCCGGCCCATGTTCAGCCCTGGCAAAGTGCACTACGAGGTGGGCGCCTACACCGACGCGATGAGTTACGGAGGCATCGGCGCCGTGCATCGCCTGGTCACCAAGCTGGGACTGCCCAAGCGCATCGACGCGTCGCTGTCCCTGTTGAAGGTGCATCTGCCCTATCATGAGTCGGACCACGTGCTCAACATCGCTTACAACGTGTTGTGCGGCGGCACGCGCCTGGAGGATATCGAGCGTTTGCGACATGACGGGGCCTACATGAATGCCCTGGGTGCTCAGTTGATTCCCGATCCGACCACGGCGGGTGACTTTTGCCGACGCTTCTCGGAACGGGACATCGTCGAACTGATGGCGTGCATCAACGCGGTGCGATCCTCCTTGTGGGCATCGCGTGGCCGCAAATTGCTTTGTGACATCACCTATATCGACGTGGACGGCACAAACGTGCCGACGTATGGAAAGCGCAAGAGGGGTATGGACATCTCTTACCAGGGCATCTGGGGCTACCATCCGCTGGTGATCTCACTGGCCAACACGAAGGAAGTGCTCTTCCTGGTCAACCGACCGGGGAATGTGCCCAGCCACACCGGTGCGGCACCCTGGATCGACGCGGCCTTGGCGCTGGTGCAGCCCCACGCCAAGCGCCTCTGTGTACGTGGCGACACCGACTTTTCCTTGACCCGACATTTTGATCGATGGGCCAAAAGCGTCGACTTCATCTTCGGGATGGACGCCAACGCGACGATGCGTTCCCGTGCTGAGGCCCTCGACGAGGCACAATGGCAGCCCCTGCAACGCAAACCCCGTTATCACACCGTGACCGACCAGAAGCGGAAGCGCAATCAGCCCCACGAGAAACAGCGCATCGTCCGCAAACGGGCCTACGCCAACCTGGTCCTCAACCACGAACACGTGGCCGAGTTCAACTACCAACCCACGCGCTGTAAACGTGTGTATCGCGTCGTGGTTCTGCGCAAGAACATCAGCAAAATGAAGGGCGACCTTGTCCTGTTCGACGAATGCCGTTATTTCTTCTATATCACGACACGCACGGACGTAAGCCCCGCCGAGATCGTCGCCTGTGCCAACCAACGCTGCGATCAGGAGAACGTCATCGAGCAACTCAAAAACGGCGTCAACGCCTTGCGCGTGCCCCTGTATGACCTGGTCAGCAACTGGGCCTACATGGTCATCGCCGCCCTGGCCTGGAACCTCAAATCCTGGTTTGCCATGATGATGCACCGACACCTGGACCGACAGCAGTACGTCCGCATGGAATTCCGGCGCTTCATCCACAGCATCATCTTGATTCCCTGCCACGTCATCCAACGCGCGCACACCACCACGTTGCGCCTCATCGGCTATCAACCCACCCTCAATCGCCTCTTCAGCACCTGGCGTATCATTGAACGCACCGGATTTGGATAACACCCATGCAGCACGACCGATGACACACACACGCCGCGCCATCCCCACACCCCTCAACGCACCGGTGTGTCCACCACGCGCCTGACCGACACTTCGGATACTCAATTCACGATAGCGACCACGACAAACACCGCCCTAAAAACCATCCAAAACGCCAATTCCATATAAATCGACACCAACGCCTCACCACAAACACAGATCGATGTGCCGCAAACGAAACTCGCTTATTAAAGGACTAGCATCAGTACGACGAGCAGGATTGCACTGGACAGACTCACCCAACGTGGATCGGCGTTAACCTGATAGGTCGAGGAAGCCAACTCGTAGACCGGCTGGAACGCCTCTGCGAACGCGACCAGGTAGAACGCGACCGATATCGCCTGGGAAAGGTACAGTGCTATACCGATCGAACCGCCGATACTTGTGCCGAACGACCGGCTGATGATGTAGTATGCTCCCCCACCGGCCACGCGACGGTTGGTCGCAACCTCAGACACCGCCAGGACCGTGGGGATAGTCACCAGATGACCCAGAACGACGATCATAAGACTGCCCCAAAGACCGGCATGAGCCAACGGCGTATCCGAATCGAAGGAACAGGATGGCCCCGAGGATCGTGCTGATCGACGCGAGAAAGACAGGCGCCGTGCCAAATCCGTGCCCCGATTGGGAAGGTGCGGACGTGCCGCCCGCGGTTGCAGCCGTCGGGTTCGGAATCACTGTTTTTCCTGTCGCAAGTGCAGACTTATTATGTCATGGACGGTGTCGTCAGGTAATTTCGTATACTTTCTGCAAACATACGTGTCGCAGGCTTACTTCCTGAGACGACCAGACTCCCGATGCCTTGAGACGACGCAGGAAAGAATCAGACACGGGTTGACGCGTCGCCGGTTTTCCTGAAAATAAATATGTATTCGTGCTTGAAAACGTAGAAACCGCCGGCAAGGGCACGGTATCGCCAGAGTTCCGCCTGGTGTCGTTTGGATCTGGTTTCGTCGTAATTCTTGACAACGATGCTCTTCAACGCGTAGGATCTCCTGAGCACTTCATTCATACAATAAAACCCGAGCGGCATCCACTCGCCCCTGGAATATTTGTCTCCGACGACCAGAGCAAAGTATCGATCGGTCTCCAGATACGGTGTCAGGTTATCCACCGTTTGACCGAACATTTGAAGAAATCGCTCCGTGCTCCCGGCGTTCGAAAGATCACCGCTGTCGTCGGAAAATCGAATGATGTCGTGGTAGGGGGGGTGCATGATCAGAAGCTGCACCTGCTTGACGCGATTCTTCTCCAGTGCGCCGCGAATGTCGATCTTTCGGCTGTCGCCAACCACGATTTTCGTTGTCACTTCGTCGTCATTGCGTGTTGTGTCAACGAGCTTTTCAGCCTCCGCAGCGATTCCCTTATTGAGTTCCAGCCCAATGCCGTTCCGCCCGAGCCGCCTGCACTCGATCAGCGTCGTACCGCTGCCCGCGAATGCATCGATCACCCAGTCTTGCCGGCGGGTGTATCGGAGCATCATCTGTTGAGGTATCTGGGGGACAAAGTTGCCCCAATACCATCCGAGATGTCCGCCGGACGAATCCCGCCGGTCAATAACCCATAAGCTGTCCGTGACGACGTTCTCATACTCCTTCCACCGCAGGAGATTGATGTCGTTTATCTCCATCTTCCTGACCTTCTGGACGCCGTCACGCAACCGATTGACGTAATACCTTGCGCGTTCAATCGTCCGTGCCTCCAGGATCTGATTCAGTTCCGAAACCAGCACATCCCTTCGCAACGAAACGGTATCGCGCCCCGGACTCGGTTCCGAGAAACCGTCAGAACTGCGTTCAGGAGATTCGACGACGTTACGAACACTCAACGTTCTTTTGCGCAGTGCATCCACATCCGTCTGACCGTGGATATCGTTGAGTACCTGAACGAACTTCCTCCTGTTGAAAATCGCGCTCCCGTAGCCCAACGGCGACGTGTTCAGATCTTCGGAACACCGCGCTTCCTGCTGGCTTGTTTCCTGCACAGACCCTGTTCCTCCTGCCGAGGTGACCATGGGTTTTCTCGCTAAAGCCAATGGTTCCCGACCTGGCGACGGCTTGGCGGTATCGTACTGAAATGCGACTGCCAAAGCAAGCACAACGACGAAAAACATCCGCTGCCGGGAACTCAACGGTTTCGGGCATCACAGGTGGTTTGCCCCGAGACTCGATCCGCACGCAGGTCGTTATTCCTTTCACGATGGATGCATGCCGGGTCGTTCCCGCCATGGTTCATCCAGAAAGGGATATTGGAACGCGACTGATAAAAACGAAACAAGGCTTGCGATATTCTTATCGCAAGCCTTTTAATTTCAGTAAAAAATGGTGGGCGATACTGGACTCGAACCAGTGACCTCTTGCATGTCAAGCAAGCACTCTAACCACCTGAGCTAATCGCCCATCCATTGCAAACCGGTCATGTAAAGCACCCGGAAACCGGACACAACCAATTCGAGGTCCATTGGAATTCCACAGGCGGGACTGGCGTCATTTCGTATCGACGGCTCCATCCCATTTGTTTTTCCAAAACGTAAATCTATACGAAATCAGGGGCGAAGTCAAGCGGAATGTGGGATCGTACCGCTGCTTCCGGCGGCCGCCGATTCGCCCGGGCTTCCCGCTCACGCGCCGCATATATTGACAGGCGACGACCCGTCGTTTTCAGGCTCCCCGGAGCGCATCCTCCGCGAGCCGTGTACCCTCCACCCGCGCGCGGATTTTGGCAAATGTCAGTTCGCGGGAGGTGGACAGGTCATCCGCAAAGGGCGAAAAACCGCAATCGTCCGTTGTGCCCAGACGCGCTGTCGGTATGTATCTGGCCGCCTCCACAACGCGGTCTCTCACTTCCTCGGGCGACTCCACGCGGGGATTGATCGCATCGATAACGCCGACGAAGACGCGGTGAGCGGGTCGGATGAGCGTCCGGATGTCAGACGCGGAAGTTGCCGGCTGTGACCATCCGAAAACCGAACCTCTATGCCATCGGGAGCGATATTATCCGCTCCGTGCAGGCAATAAAAGTCGAAACCGCCGAACTTGCATTGTTCGCCGTCGCTGATGACGGGCGAACCCGTCTCCTCGAATGCCCGAATGGTCTCGGCGGTCGCTTGATGCGCGACGGCATCCAGCGCCTGGGTGCCGCTCAAAACGATCCACGGGACTTCTCCCGGTTTTTCTCACCGCAAAGCAGGGGGGGCGCCCCCCAAGGCGGAACAGGCATCCTTCCAGCGGCGCGCACGCGGCCGCCTCAAGGACCGCTTTGAGGCCGGGCTGATCGAGGTTCAACGCGGGCGAAGGGTCATTCCGGGAGATATGGCGCATTCTTGAGCGGCTGATTCCGGGTGGCATTGCCGGTCCCTTTCAGTCGTTTGCCCTTGACATCCCCGCCCGAAGGTCGAATATTGGCGACCCCGCGCATGGAAACGCCTGATCGAGTTTTCGGGGACTCCGATGCGGCGCGGGTTTCGGCTTGGCCGAACCTGAAAATTCCCTCTGGGCTCGGACAGAAACCCGTCAATAAGGTGGAGAGTAAAACCATGAAAATCTACAGGGCCGCGCTGATCGGGTGTAGTCGAATGGGAGCCTTTATCGACAACGAAGTACCGGATTCCTTTGGCGCTTATTCGCATGCGGCGGGATACGAGGCGTGCGACCGTACGGAAATGATCGCCTGTTCGGATTTACGCGGCGATGCGATGAAACAGGTCGGACTCCGCTACGGCGTGCCTGACGACAAGCAGTACTTCGATTACAAGGAGATGATCGAACGCGAGCGCCCCGATATCGTCAGCGTTGCAACCCAGCCCGAGCAGCGCGCTGAAATCGTCGTCGATGCGGCCGACCGGGGGGTCCGCGCGATCTATGGAGAAAAGGCCATGGCCGCATCGCTCGACGAAGCGGACGCGATGGTGGATGCACTCGAGCGTAACGGTGCGATTTTCAACATGGGCACCAACCGGCGCTGGGATCCTGGATACGACGCGATGAAGGACGTGATCGACAACGGACGGATAGGCCGGTTGCGGTCGCTGATCGTCCATCAGACCGGCCCACTCTTTAATGGAGCCAGTCACAGCTTCGACGCGCTCACAAGGCTCAACAGCGACAATCCCGTGTTGTGGGTTCAGGCCCATCTGCCAAACGGGGATCAGGTGATCGACGGCGAACGCCTGACTGAGGACCCGGTCGGACACGGCATCCTGCAATTCGAAAACGGCGTTACCGCATACGCGCTGAATTCAGGAAGAGGCATGGAAGTGGAGGCGGTGGGCGACAGCGGCGTGGTCACGGGCACGAGCAACGGCAAGGAATGGCACGTGCGCGAACATGGCGCCGAGGACCATCGCGGTCGGTCTGTGCTGGCACCGCGAAAATTTCCGGCCTTCGAGCCTGCCAGTTCAACCGTTCGGTTGATCGAAGACCTCGTCCACTCGCTGGACACCGGCGAACCGCCGCGCGGCGGCGTCAGAACGGCGCGCGCCAATACCGAACTTATCTTCGCGTTTGTCGAATCGCATGTCCGGGGCGGGGCAAGGGTCGAATTGCCGCTGATTGGGAGCCGGTACCGACTGCAAAGAAACAGGACGCCCCGGCAGCCGAAATATCAACGTAAGGATTGAATCGGTCGAGTATCGGATCCGGCGCGCCCGTCAATACGGTCGGCCCCGATGTCACAAGGGCTCAGGCCGGTACACAATCTGCAGCAGATTGCCTTCGGGATCCGCCAGGAAGTTGAACCGGGTTCCTGTAGACGTCTCGCGGTACGGCCCGACAAATGCGGCGCCACGGTCCTCCAGCATCCGGCACGCCGAATCGAAGTCGTCCACGGAGAACGCAATATGCCGGATGCCCGCGTCGTCGGCGGCGCTCTCCGCGGGCGGCAGGTCGTTTGACGGCAGGAACTCCAGAATGCCTCCGCCTGGAAGGCGCAAGAAATAGGTCTGGCTTTCGTCGTTTTCAAGGATCATCTCAAAGCCAAGGATGTCGCAGTACCACAGGGCGAGCGTGTTGGAATCGGCCGCAACAATTGCGATATGCTCGATCGATCGGATCATGCATCCCCCATCGGTGAAATGGTAATTTCGCGGCCCTCCTTCAGCGAGGCATCGACCGCAGAGGCGATCCGGACGACCGCCAGTCCGTCCCGGGATGTAATCAGCGGCTTCCACAAGTTCCGTACCACCCCCGCGAAGTGCCGGATCAGGGAACGAGACATACCCTCCGTCTGACCTTGAACGTCGGGTGCGACGGACGTATCGGGATACTCGACGCCGGCGGCGCCGTAAATCGCGAGACCGTTCTCGTACGGAAGGACCTCCGCGGCCCCGGCCGTGCCGCGTACGGTGAAGAGTTGGTTCTGAGGCCGTCCACCACGGACGGGCGATCCCCATACGTTTTCCAGAACGGCAACCGCGCCGCAGTCGAAGGTTAGGACGACAACGATCAGATCCTGCCGGCGCCGCCCGCCGGATCGCGCGAAGGCCATCACCCGCACAACCGTGCTTCGGGACGTCCAGAGCGCCAGATCGATATCGTGCGGCAGCAGCCAATAGGCCAGCGGAAATCGGCCGAGCGCCCTGTCCACGGCGGCGGGTTGCGAGGATCTGCGGCTGTACAGGTGGAGAACTTCGCCGATTTCGCCGCGGACGACCGCCTCACGCATGGCGGCGAACCGGGGGTCGAAACGCAGGCTGTGGCATACCATAAGTTGCACGCCGTTCCGATCCGCTTCACGCACCATCCGGACGGCGTCTGAAGGAGACGTCGCCATCGGCTTTTCTACAAGGACGTGCTTCCCGGACTCCAGACAGGCCGCAACGGGGTCCGCGTGCGCCCATTCGGAGGTGGCCACAACGACCGCTTCAATCTGCGGATGGTCTGAGAGCATGTCGCGGTAGCGGGCCCCGGTATAGACCGGCACCCCCATTTCAGTCGCCACCTTCCGGGCGGTGACCTCCCTCTGGCCGCAGACGGCAACCAGCCTCGTCAGCGCCGACTGATGGAGGATTCGAGCGTAAAGACCGCCCATCCTGCCCGGGCCGATAACGGCGACGCCTACCGGTTGTAGCGGTTCTGCCATGGATTCCTCGGATTTTTATCGGGCTGTTACACGGGGGTAACGAAACGCGGGCGCTTCGACAAGCTCGTTTCGTCAAGCGTCAACGCACGCAATGACCACATTTCGACAGTCTCAAAGGAGAATTCATGCTACGAGTGTCAGGCTTCTTCCTGCTGTGCGCCTTGTGCGTCCTCTGCAGCCCCCCAATTGCGGGCGGCGATTCGTCTTCAGACGGCCAGACCCTCTATGAACAGGTTTGTGCAGCCTGCCACGGGCAGAACCTGGAGGGCAGAAGCGCGCCCAGTCTGATTGACGGCGTCTGGATATACGGCGGACGCGGGAACATCGCTCGAAACATCAGGTTCGGCATCGTCCAGCAGGGAATGCCAGCATTCGGAGAACTGCTCACCGGGGGCCAGATCAACGCCATCTCGGCCTATATCAGGGAGATCGAAAAATCCGCAGGCGCCACAAGACCGCCCATACCGGACACCCTCGAAACCTACGACTACCGAATCCGCGTTCAACGCTGGGTGGAAGGCCTGCGGATACCCTGGTCAATAGACTTTCCGGATGCGGCCACCGCACTCATCACCGAGCGACCCGGGAGGCTTCGCGTGGTGAAGAACGGCGTGCTTCGGCCCGAACCGGTGTCGGATACACCACAGGTTCTGCACCAGGGGCAGGGCGGGCTGATGGATGTGGCCGTCGATCCCGCCTATTCGGAAAACGGCTGGATCTACCTGTCCTACAGCCATGCGTTGAAGGACACCGCCAATAGCGACCGTCCGCCCGCCATGACACGCCTCGTACGGGGTCGTCTGAAAAACAACTCATGGACCGATCAGCAGATCATCTACGAAGCCCCGAACGAGACCTATGGCAGAACCCGGCACCACTACGGGTGCCGCATCGTTTTCGATCCGGCGGGCTATCTCTACTTCCCGGTCGGAGACCGCGGGATTCCCCGTCATGCGCAGGACCTGAGCCGGCCCGGCGGCAAAATCCACCGCATCCACCGGGACGGCCGGATTCCCGATGACAACCCCTTCCTGGAGCGGAAAGGCGCCCTCCCCACGGTATTCAGCTTTGGCCAGCGTAACCCGCAGGGACTCTCGGTGCATCCGGTTACGGGCGCTTTATGGGAAAGCGAGCACGGACCCATGGGTGGCGATGAAATCAACCTCATCCGGGCAGGAATAAACTACGGCTGGCCGGCAATCACCTATGGCCGAAACTACAACGGGACCCTCGTCTCGGAGTTCGAGCGCAAACCCGGCCTGGAACAACCCGTCCTGTTCTGGCGGCCCTCCATCGCCGTGTGCGGCATCGACTTCTATCGCGGCGACCTTTTCCCGCGGTGGAAGAACCGTTTGCTTGTCGGCGCCCTCGCGTATGAGGAGGTCCGTCTGCTCACGGTTGAAACCGACCGAGTGATCTACCAGGAAACCATCCTCAAGAATGCCGGCCGCGTGCGCGACGTGGCCAGCGGGCCGGACGGCGCCATCTACGTCGTACTGAACAACCCCGGAACGGTACTGCGCCTCACACCCATTGCGAAAGAAAACACGGGAGAATTCTGATCCCGCCCGGATCTACCGGGGTGGAACTTCATTACTACCGGAAGTCCCCTCTATGCGTATGGCCGTAACCTCATGATCGGGATGCAAGACGGCGTCGGCCGTCCGGCTTGACCCCCGGGGTCTCATCCGGTGGCAAGGCCCTCTAGAATTCCCTCCAGGTAGCCTATGCTGCGTGCGGCGATCGTTTCCGGATCCGGATCGAAATCGAACACTTCTACCGATACATACCCGTTGTAACGCAGATCCTGCAGCGCCTTCAGGATGGGCGCAAACTGAAGCTCGCCGAATCCGGGTCCACGCCGATTGGGGTCGTTTACATGTACATGCCGCATGGCCTGTCCCGCCTGGGCGATTACCTCGGTATGGGATTTGGCCTCCGTGGCCGCCGCCCGGCAGTCGACCATCGTCTGGAAATTAGGATGTCCCACCGCCTCAACCAGCGTCAAGGCTTCGGCCACACTGGTCACGAAATTGGTCTCCTCATCCGTAAGCGGCTCGATGCAATACGTCACCTCCCGGTCGGCCATCAAGTCCGCGCATCCGGAAAACAGTTCCGCCGCCCTGGCGAAGCAGTCGTCAGCATTCCATCCCTCCTGGATATTCCGCTGTTGCGGCGAGCCGTGGATCATTACGCTTCCCCCGAGGTCGCCGCAGAAATCGATCAGCGCCTTCACATAGTCCTGGGTGCGTTGCCAGACCTGCCGATCCGGATGGTTGATGTATAGCCCGTCGGGTTTTACCAGCAGCCAGTGCAGCCCCACGACCTCCACACCCGCCGTTTTCGCGGCACGGCGAATGTTCGCCCTCCTGGCGGATGAAATGTCGTGGACCGACTCGGCCAGGGTGAACGGCGCTATCTCCACTCCGTCGCATCCGATACGCGCGGCGTAGTCGAACACCCGCTCGATCTCCCAGCCTTCGAAAAACTCATTGCACACCGCAAGCTTCATAGCCGACACCTCCTGGCGTCCAACCGGAATTTCAACCGATTTTCGGCCGCCGTGTTGTGACGCTGCAATCGGACCTACCCAGCCCCGTACAGGGACGAAACGCTTTTACAATCGAACGCGACTCCCGTCAGTGGGGATTCCGGCAACCGAGCCGTGCCAGCATGCAAATGGAAGATGATAAAAGTGACTCCGGAATGCGGGCGGATGCCACTTAGCCTGAATAATTCACAAAAAAGGTAGTTTCCTTACCCAAGTCATTGTATTATATTATGGTTACGCAAATAACCTTACAACAATGAACTGGGGGGAAACTACCGTGTATGTTCAAGATAAACATCACAGGATGTCTTTCGCAAGTCTTTTGGGCAAACAGGTGGAAGCCGTCTTCGACGGGGGCATTCTGACCAGCCTGCCTGTGCGTGTACGCACGCAGACAGGCGACAGCGGAGTAATGCTGATACGTGAGGTGGAGGCCAAGAACGGCATTTTGCGTCGGATCATTGAGGCCTTAACCGATAGTTGGAATCCCAGTTATGTGGATCACTCATTGGCGGACCTGGTCATACAGCGTGTTTTTCAGATGGCGTGTGGGTATGAGGATGCGAACGACTGCAATGCGTTACGCGGGGACCCCGGCTTCAAGGCGGCCTGTGATCGGTTGCCGCTGACCGGTGCGGATCTGGCCAGTCAACCCACGATGAGTCGGTTCGAGAACCGGATCACCAGAGGCGACTTATATCGGATCGCGAAGGCCTTTGCCGATGGGTTTATCGCCTCGTATAAGAAACCGCCCAAAGCCATCCTGCTGGATATCGACGATACGGAAGATAAGGTGTATGGTTCTGGGCAGTTGTCGTTATTCAATGCGTATTTTAAGAGTCATTGCTACCAGCCGTTGCATATCTATGAAGGGCAAACCGGCAAGTTGATCACGACGGTTTTGCGTCCTGGCGTGCCTGCCTGCTGCAGGCAGGCGGCCTTCGGGCAAAGAGATCGTTTCGATTCTCAAACGGGTGATCGCCTACCTGCGTCGAGCCTGGCCCGACGTGGCGATCCTGTTGCGTGGCGATTCACATTTTTCGTGTCCGGAAGTACACGCGTTGTGTGACACACAGAATGTGTATTTTGCCCTTGGACAAAGCGGCAATGCCAAGTTGCTGCCCAGGGCACAGCCCTTGATGGACCAGGCCAAAGCGCTGTATGCCGTTTCCGGCAAAACCGTGCGCCTATATAACGCGTGGGACTATCAGGCCAGCACCTGGGCTTCGCCACGCCGCATCATCTGCAAGGCGGAAGTGACACCGCAAGGAGACAATATCCGTTTCGTGGCCACCAACCTGCAACGCGCCAACCCTTCATTCATCTACAAAACCGTCTATTGTGGACGCGGCCTGTCTGCCGGCCAGGCAGGCAGGAAGGCTTTATCAAGAATCACAAGACCTTTCTCCATTCCGATCGCACCTCTTGTCACACCTTCGAGGCCAATCACTTCCGGCTCTTTCTCCACAGCGCCGCCTATGTCCTGTTGCAGACCTTGGCTGAAATGGGATTGCGCGGCACCAAGTGGACGAACGCCCAGTATAATACGCTGCAAAATCGCCTCTTGAAGGTCGCCTGCCTGCGCCGGATGCTCGGCAGGCAGGCCGGACGCGTCTGTGAGATGAAAACCAAAATCACGTTCCATCTGCCAACCGCGTTTCCACTCAAACACCTCTATGCCAAGATCCTCTACAATCTGGCATCGTCCGTTCCATAACGCATCGTCCGGTTGAATCCGCCTTCACGTCTTGATCGACACCACCAAAGGCCAGACAGATGTCTGTGCTCTTGACACGGGCATAAAGGTCAACCTGACGCCCCCGCCCTACCGTGTTACCAGCACGTGCCACTGAAGCGGCTTGAAAACTCCAAATCCGTCACAGACAGGTTTTCCTTCCGTTTCACGATTCACTCGGAACCTGTTTCTGCTTCCTGAAACTGCAATCCGTGACAATTCAGTAGAGTCGAGATGTGGCGCGGTGGTTTAGGAGGGGCCTATCTGTTTCCGCCCCTTTCGTCTGGCGGTGCCTCAATAGGTGCTCTGTTTCCAGCTCATCGAACCGGACTTGCGGATCTGGCTCTCGGACAAGGATTCTTGACAAAGTTGCGTGTCTGCACTTCCAGCCGGGTCAGGCCCAGGGTATCGTAGAGGACCTCGTCAGGGAAGCGTGATGTTCCCTTTCCCGGTATCTTGTGCTTGTTACACAACCACCAGCGGAGCCGATGCCGGGTGTGGGCATCCACACTCCGGTAGGCTTTGCTTACCGGTCCAAGACGGAAATAGTTGCCCCAGCCTACCAGCTTTCGGTTCAGCAATCCGTTCTTGAAGCAACCACCGTCGCGCTGTGGCCTCGCTGATGGCCCGACAAACGGGCGCGTCCGATATAGGCCTTGCCCGTCTTTGGCGAGTAACAGCGACCGATGGTGTAGCCCAGAAAGTCAAATCGTCCTTCTGGAAGCGTGCGTCGTCTTCTGCTCATTGACGGTCAACTTAAGCGCTTTCATGATGGATCGCATCACGCCATCTTCTTGTGCGGTGCCGCGACAGCAAATCACAAAATCGTCCGCGTAGTTGACAATATGAGCGTTCAGGCGCTGCTGATGTCCCAGAAGCTGCCATCCCAGGATGAACCGCCGCATATACAGGTTCGCCAGCAACGGGGAGAGGGGGGCGCCTTGTGGTATCCCCCTTCCCTGATCCTTGTTCGGCGTTGTTCGCCGTTTCCGTCCCCGCGCGTCGGTCTCTTCAACCGGGGCGGTCAGCCACATCTTGATCAGACTCAGCATCTTCCCGTCTGAGATGCGCCGCGCCACCGGCTCGGCGTGAATCGTGTCGAAGTAGCCGCTCAAGTCGGCGTCGATGACCTGCGTAACCAGGGCGTGGACCGCCCTGGTGGCGTCGTGATTCGGGCGGTAGGCATACTGCTGTGCTGGCAGGTCCGCTTCAAAGATTGGCTCCATTGCCAACATCGCTGCCCTTTGCACCACCCGGTCCTTCACCGTCGGTATCCCCAGCGGTCTTTGCTTGCCGTCACCCTTGGGGATGTAGACCCGACGAATCGGATCCGCTCGATACGATTTGCTCCTCACGGCTTCCGCCAGTTCGCCTAACCACTGGTCCCGTCCGTATGACTCGATATCCTCAAAGGTCTGTCCGTCCACCGCCGCACCGCCGTTGGCCTTGCAGCTGCGGTAGGCATAAAGCAGGATGTCCTCGCGATACACCTTGTCATACAGCGCATAGAATCGGTAATCGGGCGATTCCTTCGCTTTGGCATGCAACGTCCTCTGCAGCTTCCAAACCTTTTCCGGAGGTCTTAGGCCCATGCCACTCTCCCGGCTCTCGCTCCTTTGACGTTGCCCTTGAACCAAGGCCCCTTCCCTCCGCCGGCGTTACCCGGCATCGCAGGTACTACGGGCCTCTCCGCCACCCCAAACCGCCCGGCCTGTCCCTCGCGGGCTGCCGGTTGGTGTCCCTCCACCACCGTTGGGGCTTCCCGTGTTGCGTCGGATCTCCTTGTATACATGCCGTCGCCATTAACCGTTGGGTGCACCCGTTGCTTTCTTACCCAACGACGGCGGCCTTCCCCGTAATTCAGGCGGGTCGGCTCCCGCATTACCGTTTTCGAGGCCTGCTCAGCGTTCACTCACGTTACGGCCTGCATACTCGCCGAGTCGCCTTGCGACCCTCTACACCGGAGGCTTCGGAGATGTCGTTACCTACGTCCCCGCTCCGATTGCTACCGACTGCAGCAACATTTGTCGGGTGGGACTTTCACCCACTGGAGTTCCGCGCCTTTTCACGGCGCACTGAATTATTCAGGTTAAGCTCGGGTCTGACAAAATGCTTGACAGGAGTCCCTGTTTTCTCTAACATAAGCGGGCTATTTTCAAAATCCAAGAAAAACGTTCAGGAGAAGTCGTCATGGCGTCGGCGCCCAATGCCGGATCCGCAGATCCCGAAAATGTAGATCACATCATCGAGGTGCATGACGTCTGGAAAACCTATACAATGGGAGACCAGGAAGTCCATGCGCTGCGCGGCGTCTCCCTGAACGTCATCCGGGGCGAATACCTCTCAATTATGGGTCCCTCCGGCTCCGGAAAGACAACGCTTTTCAACATGGTTGGCGCCCTGGACCGCCCCACCAGGGGTACGGTAGTGGTCAACGCTATTGAAATGGGCACCCTGAGTCAGGCGCAAATTGCCTACCTGCGCTGCCACAATATCGGTTATATCTTCCAGAGCTTCAACCTGATCCCCGTGATGACCGCCATGGACAACGTCGCGCTGCCCATGGTTTTTTCGGGAATGAAAAAATCTGAATACGAAGAAAAGGCCGCTTACAAACTCTCACTGGTGGGTCTGGGTGAACGCCTTCACCACAACCCGTACGAACTCTCGGGAGGCCAGCAGCAGCGGGTGGCGATCGCCCGCGCCATCGCCAACGACCCCGACCTGGTCCTGGCAGACGAGCCCACGGGCAACCTGGACCTCAAAACCGGCCAGGAAATCATCGAGTTGCTGCAAAGACTCCAGTCGGAGAGCGGCGTCACCATCGTCACGAACACGCACGACCACAAGATGCTGGTCGCATCCGACCGCGTTGTGGACCTGCGTGACGGACAGGTGGAACTGGTGCGCAGGCGGGACGAAATCGACATTCAGGAAGGACGGATCGAAGGGCTGGATATTGAAGAACTGAGCAACTGATACCCGACAGCGCGCACCAAAAAAAAAGGCGTCCGTCAGAACGACGAACGCCTTTTCCTGTACCCGGTGCTCCGGATGCGCTCCCGCCGCGGGTTCGGGAGTCATCCGGCTGCCACAATGACGCCCGGTCGCTAACGCTTTGCATTTCTATAAAGCAAGTCGTAATATCCGTTTTGCTCCAGTCGACGGATCATATCCCGAATGATTGCGGGGTCCACGCGAAACATCTCTGCGATCTGAGCGGGCGTCCGGCCCTCTTGAACCAGTTCAATCAGGCGATCGCGACTCACGATGTATTCGGGAACAGCCATCATTGCCCTCCGGGCCCGGAAAACTGTCTTGTCCGTCGGATAAAACTGGCGACCCCCAGCATCATCGAAGCCTTCCAGGGATCTGGTTGCCCGGGAAGATAGAAGGTCGGCCGGATATTCTTGCACGGAAAAAAGTGGTGGCGCCCGCCGGAATCGAACCAGCGACACAAGGATTTTCAGTCCTCTGCTCTACCAACTGAGCTAGGGCGCCTCCATTCCGCGGGAGAACGCAACGTTCCCGTTATGTGACAAGCGCGCAAATCTAACAAAACCTCCCGCGGATGTCAAGACTCTTGCATCCGCTTTCGACGTGGCGGCCGGCCTGACAACCCCCGGAAAAAACTGCCCAATCTCTGATTCCGAACTCCGAACGATGCCCAGCCTCGAACGAACAGCCGAACCCATTGAAACGGACGCAAACTGCGCCAAAACTGCCAACGGCGTCACGGTCCGATCCGTCGTTTCGGGCCTGGTCCTGGTCGTCGGACTGGACGTCCTGGCGATCCACGTCCGGTACGTCGTGCATGGCTCGTTAATGACCTACAGCCATGTCCCGATGGCCATGCTCATCGTGTTTACGTTGATGATCGTCATCGGCGCGGCGATCGCACGTTTTTCCCGATGGAAGCTCTCACCGGCGGAATGGCACACCATTCTGGCGATGGGCGTTGTGGGAGCCGCCATACCCGGCTTCGGTCTCAGCGGCTATCTGCTCGGTTACATGGCGACCCCATACTATTTCGCTACCGAAGTCAACGAATGGAATACCTACCTGCATCCGTATATCAATCCGTGGCTTATACCCTCAGACGAAAACAATGCGGTCACCTGGTTTTTCGAGGGTGTCCCAAAGGGTGCGCAGATCCCCTGGGATGCCTGGCTGCTGCCGCTGCTCTGGTGGACCACGTTCATCGTGGCGGCATTTGTGGTTCTGGCCTGTATCGCCGTGGTTTTTCGCAAACAATGGGTGCAGAACGAACGACTGGCGTTTCCGGCCATGGCGCCCCTGATTCACATGGCGGAAGAACCCGGCAGCGGCAGGTCCGCCCTGCCGGATTTCACGAAAAATTATCTGTTCTGGATCGGTTTCGGACTGGCCTTCGGGATGATCGCCTGGAACTGCATCAACTACTTTCTTCCCGGCTTTCCGCAGTTTCCGGTCTATCGCGGCAGGTGGTACTGGATCGACCGGCAGCATCCGCCTGCCTATGGTTTCCTCGGTCTCTTCACCATCTTTTTCTCCTATTTCGCCAGCCTGGACGTTCTATTCAGCATCTGGTTCTTCGACCTGCTGTTTATCTTCGAAGGCGGCTGGCTGCATCGCCGGGGGCTTACGGCCATATCGCCCTACTATTACCGGGGCGTTTACTATTGGCAAACAAAAGGCGCATTTGTCATGCTGGCCGCCTCGGTTTTCTGGGTTGCCCGACGCCATATAAGGGACGTGGTTCGCAAAGCATGGCGCAATGACGTACCCCTGGACGACCGGGACGAACCGCTCTCCTGCCGGATGGCTCTGATCGGCCTGGTCGGGGGCCTCGCGTATATGTGGCTCTGGCTTGTGCGCATCGGATTTGATCCGCTCCTGGCCGCCCTGCTCCTTCCGGCAGTGATCTTCACCTACGTCGGCATGGCTAAGATTCTCGCCGAAACCGGCATGCCGTACACCAACGTACCAGCTGGCCCCTGGGGCCTGGTGGCGCCCTTCCTTGCCGGATCGGCAGTCAACGAAAAGACGCGGGTAGCGCTTCGGTTCGCATCGAGGATTACCTCCCACTTCAAAGGGCTCTTCCTGCCCGCCCTCGCACACGCCGGGCGCGTGGCGGAGGGCGTCCGGGGCAACCGCCGAAACCTCATGCTTGCCGTCGGACTGGCCTTTATGTTCAGTTACGTCGCCAGCGTGCTGCTCACGATCCATCTGGGATACCGCGACGGCGCGTACAACTTCAACTCGTGGGAAATCGTGCGTGCCGGACCCAAACATTTCGAAGGTACCGCGACTTCCGTCAAGAATTTCCTCACTAAGAAACCGGAACCGCCGGTTTACCGTGAACACCCCGACCATGTCGTGTTTTTCGGCCTGGGCGGCCTGGTCACGCTCCTGCTTATTTACCTGCGGCATCGATTCGTCTGGTGGCCGTTGCATCCGGTGGGAATGGCCATCTCCGGTTCGTACCTCGCGCGGCGAACCAGCTTGACCGTACTCCTCGCCTGGCTTGTCAAACTGGTGATGCTGAAGATGGGCGGACCCTCCGTATACAGAAAATCCCGCCCGCTTTTCATCGGCCTGCTCGTCGGTTATATACTGGGGGTTGCACTCTCCGCCTTCATCGACGTCCTCTGGTTCCCTGAACGCGGCCACAGCGTTCATCGGTTCTGATCGGCAGCAGCAGGAGCTTTCTCCCGCGTCCGGGCCGTGGCATGGAACGAAAAACCACCACCTTCAATCGACGGGCGTTCAACAGAACCCCGACCTGCAATCCTTATGAATAGCCGCCGACGCATCGGACTCGTGCTTACGCTCCTGCTCACCGCTACTGCTTTCTTCTGCATGGCTGTGGGCCCGGAACGCGTCAACCCCTACCTTGCCGCCATACTGGGTCTGAAGGCACCCCGACCCTCGCCGCCCAGGCCCGTCCCGGGAGCGGGAAAGACATCGGTCCGCGTCCTGGATACCGTCTCGTCTGACGGCGTACGCGCCCACATGGCCCGCTTTACGGGTCACGGATCGCGCGTTCCCGGATATACCGGCCATGCAGTTGCCGCCGATTACATCCGGCGAAGTTTCGAACGCGCCGGCCTTAAGGACGTACGTTCCGAGCCATTCGACGTGACCGCACCTATCGACAAGGGCGGCAGCCTGACCCTCGTGCGCGACGGCACTTCGTATCCCATCCACGCCGTCTGGCCGAACCTGGTCAAGACCTCCACACTGCCGCGTGAAGGGGTTCGCACTCGCCTGATCTACGGGGCAAATGGTGAATTTTCCGACTTCAACGGACACACGCTCGAGGGCGCGGCCGTCCTGATGGAATTCAACACACGGAACCACTGGCTGAACGCGGCCACGCTGGGGGCGGAACAGGTTATTTTCATCGAACCGGATTCCACGTTTTATACCGAAGCCGAACAGAAATTCCTGCAGGTTCCTAACAGCGTGGAACGATTCTGGATCGACAGACAGTCCGGCCGGGCGCTCAAACGTCTGCTTGCCCTGCACGGCGAACTCGAAATTGAACTGAAGGCGAGAATGGAGTGGGAAAAACACACCGCCCACAATATTCTGGGCTTTCTGCCTGGCACGGATCCGGGCCTCAGGGACCAGATCGTCGTGATCAACGCGTACTACGACGCCATGTCCGTGGTTCCCGCCCTGGCCCCCGGCGCCGAGATGGCCAGCGGCGCCGTCGCACTGCTTGAACTGGTCAATTACTTCCAGCGATATCCCACCGCGCGCACGCTACTCTTTCTGGCCACCTCGGCTCACCACCTGGGCTTTCGCGGCATCTGCGATTTCCTGGGCCGCCACGCCAGAAAAGAAAGGCATTTCGCGGCCCTGATGACCGATCCCATCGACATTCGTCTCTTCATCGGACTGGACCTCTCGAGCCAGACGGCCCAGATAGGTGTCTGGAACAGCACGCGCAACTTCTACTACAACCGGTTCTTCACACCGTTCGGCAAGAAATTCGTCCGCATCTCGCATGCAATCGCACCTGCGTTCGGGCTGGACCCCGATCAGGCACTGATGGACGGAATCAATCCCACGGGTGGAATGACCTGGGACATGTATATTCCCGGCGTTAACCTGAAGACCGATGGCGAAGTGGTTCTCGAAGCAGGCACGCTCGCGCTGTCCCTGGTTACGTTGAACGATGCCCGTTTTCGCTTCGATACGCCGCTGGACCGGCCCGAAGGGGTCAACTTTGAAAATCTCGCCAAACAGATCAGACTGATTACCGGCGTGCTCGACATTGCCCTGAACGACCCCACGCTCATCCCTGACCATCGGCTCAACCCGGACGACCGCATGCGCGGCCTTAAGGGATTCGTGCGGACCTTTCCAAGGCGCAGCATCGTACCCGACCGCCCCAAGAAGGGCGCCATCGCCGCGCTCCGAATGGGTATCGACAAATCAGTCAAGGGCGTTCGGCGCATCTATTACGACCTGACCGACGAGAACGGCGAATTCTACATGCCCGGCGTTGCCGAACGCCGCGTTTCCGTCAGCGCCTACTTTCTGGATCCCGAGACCGGCGAGATCACCTACGCACCAAACTTCGGACAGCAAGCGCGTATCTACCGGGGCGATTTCGATATGAACTGGTGGATTTCCAAACGAAATATCATTCTGTTTCCCTGCGTCGCCACGGATTTTTACGATACCGTCGATCCGCGTTACCTTACCAAACTCTCTCAGATCAGCGTTTACGGAAGCGGTAATATCACGCCGCAGGAATACGGGTATGCCATCGGATTCGGGCCGACGGAACCCGTCGGCACCCTGTTCACGCGCCCGGGCGAGAGGGTCAAAGTCGCCATGCGCGGCGGCGATATCACAGCGGGCTCAGGCGACATAGGCATCCGCTACCTGTTGCTGAATGCCGAAAGCGCACAGAGCGAGGAAATCGCCCGCGGCCGGGGCTACCCCACCCTCACCCACGGCGCCCTTGCGCGCACCTCATTTCTGGCCGCCAGAGACATGTGGATCCTGAACGAAGCCCGAAAACAGGAAATGCAGAAATACGCCATTGAAAACCAGCGTCTGAACCTGCTGCACAGCCAGGCCGGCCACCACCTGGAAATGGCCGAAGACGCCATGTCGGAAAAGCGCTGGGATGTTTTCATGAAACACACCCGCGCGGCGCTGGGCATCGAATCCCGTGCCTACCCGGACGTCAAAGACACCCAGAACGACGTGGTGCGTGGCATCGTTTTCTTCATGGCCCTGGTCATCCCATGCGCGTTTTTCGCCGAACGCCTCATCTTCAGCGCCGTGGATATCCGAAGACAGATCGCAGGATTCGTTGGTATCTTTTTGCTCATCTGGCTTTTTTTATCGAATGTCCACCCGGCATTCGAGATCTCCAATCCTGTGGTTGTGCTGCTCGCCTTTGTCATTCTCGCGCTTGCCGCGTTTGTCATCTCCCTGGTATTTAAGCGCTTCAACGAAACCATGCGCCGGATACGGGTCCCGGAAGTGCTGCTGCACGAAACCGACGTCGGTAGAATCTCCGCATCCATGGCCGCTTTCCAACTCGGCATTGCGAACATGAAACGCCGTAAACTGCGCACGGCGCTTACGTTCACGACGCTCCTGCTGCTCACGTTCACGGTTCTCTCGTTCACGTCCATCAAATCGGCTCTCGAATTCCACCGGATTCCCAAAGACACCGAGGGTCCGTATCCAGGAATACTCATCCGCAGCAAGTTCTGGGGCCCGCTGGAAGATGTCGTCTACGATTACGCCGTCACCCACTTCGGGGAATCCGCCATAGCGGCCCCCCGGAGTTGGTACTACACGCGGGAGAAGAAGATCATCCCCGTAAAGTCCGCAGCCCGCTCGACGCACGTGCTTGGCGTCCTGGGAATGACGCCCCAGGAGGCGGACGTAACCGGAGTCCATCGCACACTCAAGTCCGGGCGCTGGTTCCGTCCGGGCGAAACCGCCTGCATCCTGCCCGAAAAGATAGCGGACCTCCTCGGCGTCGACGCCGGCCGCCCGGAGGCGACCCGAGTCCGGATTTTCGGCGAATCGCTGCCGGTTATCGGCCTGATCGACGCCGGCGCGTTCAATCGGCTGAAGGACCTGGACGAAGAACCGCTCAGTCCCGCGGATTTCAAACTTACGGACGAGGAAGCCATCGAACAGATGACCACCCAGGAAACGCGAGAAAAACAGGGTCTCGAACAACCGGAAGTTGAAATCATGCCCTTTGAGCACATCAACCCGGACGATATCATGATCGTACCCTACAAGTTCCTGCGTCAGGTGGGCAGCCCGCTCCAATCGGTTGCTCTGCGCTTTGAAGCCGGCGCAAACGTGGGGGCGTACGTCAAAGAACTGCTGTCCAGGCTCTCCGTTGTCCTGTTTGCCGGCCTTCCGGACGCGGACGGGCGTATCAGGGTCTCCGTCTTCAGTTCGCTCGGCGACACCTCGGTACGGGGGCTGAGTAATCTGTTCATCCCAATCCTCATTGCCTCACTCATCGTACTGAATACCATGATGGGATCGGTTTACGAGCGATTTCGGGAAATCGGCGTCTATTCCGCGGTGGGGCTGGCTCCCGTCCATATCGCCTTTCTGTTTATTGCCGAAGCTTGCGTCTACGCCGTCCTCGGCACGGTGAGCGGCTACCTGATGGGCCAGGGCGTTGCCAAACTGCTGCTCTGGCAGGACCTGCTCTCGGGCGTCACGTTAAACTACTCCGCCCGCTCCGCGGTGGCCGCGTCCGTCCTGGTAATGGCCGTTGTCATCCTGTCCACCATCTATCCGGCCCGGCAGGCCTCCCTGATGGCCGTACCGGACGTGTCCCGCAGGTGGAAACTTCCAGAGCCGGAAGGCGACGATTGGCGGTTCGAATTCCCATTTACGGTCGGCGGCAATGAGGTATTCGGGCTATGCGTCTTTCTCGCCGATTACTTCCAATCCCACAGTGGCGAAGCCATGGGGGCTTTTTATACGGACGGGGCCCATCTTTACGGAAAGGGTAGCGCGGACAAAAAGGGGTACGTCATCCACACGACCCTATGGCTGGCGCCATTCGATCTGGGCGTGAGCCAGGAGCTTCGTTTCGAGGCCGAACCCACCGGCAATTTCGACATCTACACCCTGACACTCTCACTCAGGCGCCGCTCCGGCGAAGTCGCCTCCTGGCGAAGGGTCAACCAGGGGTTCATGAATACCCTGCGAAAACAGTTTCTCATCTGGCGGACTGTCGATCCTGCCGAGAAAGCGGCTTACCGGGAAAAAGGCATGCGAATACTCGTCTCCGACGAACAGGGGGCGAAAACCACATGAAAAAAGATGCGGCATAGACAGGACGCGTTTGGGATATAGATATCGCAATCCGGAAATTGTCTTTGCAAATTCCCTCTTTATTTGTATTTTTCCCAGCCCGCTAACCCTCACATCTCGATAGAATTCCATGGCGTTATCGAACCTCTTTCGCAAGCGCAAAACCAATCCGTTCCAGGAAATCGAAGAATACCGGGATCTCCTTGAAGTCCCCAAGGAATTCGAAGAGGGCTTCAACTCCAAGACCATTCTCGGCGCGCTCTTCGTCTCCATAATTATGGTTCCGGGCAACATCTATCTGGAACTGATGGTGGGTCAGTCCGTTGGCTCGGCTGCCCAGTGGGTAACGATCATTCTGTTTCTGGAACTGGCCAAGCGCTCGTTCACCGTGCTGAAAAAGCAGGAGCTTTACCTTCTCTTTTATGTCACCAGCGCCCTGGTTGCCCGAGAAACCGGCGCATTCGAGGGCCTGCTCTGGCACCAGTACTACGTTCAGTCACCCGCCGCCAAACAGTTCGGCATCTCGCACCTCATCCCCCGCTGGTGGGCGCCCCCGCCCGACTCTCCCGCCCTGATCGACCGCACCTTTCTGCACGCGGACTGGCTCCTGCCCATCTCCCTGCTCGTCCTGGGAATGATCATGGCACGCATCCAGTGGTTCACCGCCAGTTACGTGCTCTTCCGCATCACCTCGGACTACGAACGCCTGCCTTTCCCGTTCGCGCCCATCAACGCACAGGGCGCCATGGCGCTTGCGGAAGAAAGCAGTGGCCAATACGGATGGCGCTGGCGCGTCTTCAGCATCGGCGCCGTGATCGGCGTGGTGTGGGGGGCCATTTACGTGGCCGTGCCCGCCATTACCGGCGCGTTCATGGAAAACCCGCTTCAACTCATCCCCATCCCATGGGTGGATTTCACCCAGTATACGGGGTATTTCCTGGAGGCCACGCCGCTGGGATTCACGCTCCACCTGGCGCCCATCTTCGCCGGCCTTCTGGCGCCATTCTGGGCCGTCATGGGCGCATTCATCGGCGTCGTCATCCACACCGTGGCCAGCCCCATCCTGTACCAGCACGGATACATGCCCCACTGGTTCATGGGAATGGATACCATCATGACCCACTTCGTTACGGGCATCGATTTCTGGATGAGCTTCGGCATCGGCATCACCGTCTCCATCGCAATTATCGGATTCTACCAGGTCTGGACAGGGGTTCGGACCGCCCGGCTGGAAAAGAAGGAAAAGGGAAGCTGGACGCCGCCGCCCGGACGGGGCGATTTCCGTATCTGGATCTGCATCGTCCTTTTCTGTATTGCCAGCCTGTACACCATCATCCTGGCCAAGATTCTCTTTCCCGACCTGGTTGGAAAGGTTCTTCTCGCCTTCTTTTTCATCTTCGCGTTTGTCTACACCCCGCTGATCTCCTTCGTCAACGCCCGTCTGGACGGCCTGGTCGGACAGAATGTCAATATCCCGTATATCAGGGAAGCCACCATCTTCCTGAGCGGCTTTAAAGGCATCGAGATCTGGTTTGTGCCGTTCCCCCTCCACAACTGGGGAGCCGAGGCGGAACGGTTCCGCCAGATCGAACTCACGGGAACGAAATTCACCGGGATCCTGAAAGCAGAATATTTCATGGTGCCTCTCGTGCTGTTCACCAGTTTCATGTACTGGTCCTACATCTGGAAGCTGGCGCCTATTCCCTCGGCCTCCTACCCCTACGTCCAGCTGATGTGGCCGCTTCGGGCGCTGCAGAGCAGTGTCTGGTACACCGCCACCATGCAGGGCGAGGTGGAGACCGACACGTCATCCGGAACCGTGTCCTTCCAGCCCAGCAATCTGCCCGACGGCAACTGGTGGTACTGGCGGGCACGCACCTCGGCCGACGTTGACATCGAAGATCACGAACAACGCGCCTACGGGCCCTGGTCCCGCGTGGGGTACTTTTATACGAACTTCGAGGACGCCACCCGGCCTCTCACGCCTCCGCTCCCGGTGGACCGGGCGGAACCGGACATTTCCGATGCTCTGCGGCAAGGGCTGCCTTCGGCGCCCGTGTTGCGAAGTCCTTCAGACGAAAGCCACGCGGACAACCCCAATCCCAACATGGTCGTTCTCGAAGCCCGGGACCCGCAGGATCGGGAATTGGTATACCAGTTCGAAGTGGACCAGGTACCGTCCTTCGACGGTTCTTACCTTCAGAGTTCGGACGACGTGCCGATCCTGTACGAGGCCCTCAAGAAAAAGGTTATCTTCATCGGACTCGGCGTCGGCCTGATCTCGTTCGTGGCTCTGTCCGTCTTCGGCCTGCCCATACTGCTCATTTTCGGGTACATACGGAGCCTGACCAGCATTCCGCACCTCCTCATCACCGAGATCATCGGTGCACTCCTGGCGCGGTACTATTTCTGGAAGCGATTCGGCAGACAGCAGTGGCGCCTTTATGCCGCGGTGCTCTACGTCGGATTTTCGGTGGGAATGTCCCTCGTGGGTATGGCCTCCGTCTCCATTGCCATGATCCAGAAAGCCGTTTCGGTACTGTTGTTCTGAGCCCCTGCGTCGCGAAAACAAGAAGTGTCGTTTGCCGGCACGCCGGTCTTTCAGACGTCTCCGGCGAATCGCGTTTCGTCCGCCTTCCGATTTCCTCACGCCAGGCATTCCGGCAGAACGAACTGCCATGCTCCCGACCGGGATGAGGCCACCCGTCACGCCGCATTTGTCAGACGGCTTTTGAGGGGGATTCCGACGCATTTCGAGCATGAACGCAGAGGTCTCGGCCCGGAGCGTTTGTGGTGCGCCCTTCTCAGGTCGTACCCCCGGCCCGTTCGGTCGATAGCCCTTGACTTTGGTTCGACCGGCATCTATTTTGTCCGATTGGATAATTTCCGGGAGCACCCTATAGTCTACGTCCGCCCCTCGGGTAGCAGGGGAAAAGTCTGGCTTTGGCCGCTCCTTGTAATATTCGATCCTAACCGTTCGATATAACGACACCTGGACGGAAGCATGTCAGCCGCAATCGGCATGATCGAAGTCGAAGGCGTCGCCGGCATTATTCTTGCGGCGGATGCCGCCTGTAAAGCCGCCGGCGTGGATCTCCTGGGTTGGGAATCCATCGGCGGATTCACCACCGTTTTCCTGGGCGGATCCATAAGCAGGGTCGATACGGCGCTAAAGAGCGGTGAAAAAGCGGCCAGAGAGGTCGTGAGCCACGTGGTGGTGGCGCCAATGACACAACCCGAACCCATCTGTCGGGAATACGTCTCTAATGCAGGAGCGCATGGACGGCGGACAGCGTCCGGTGCACTGGGTCTGATCGAGACCAGGGGATATGGCGCCCACATCACCGCCAACGACCACATGGTCAAAGCGGCCGACGTCCGGATCTATAACGTGCTCACCGTTCACAACCGGGTGGTCTGCTCCCTTATTCTGGGCGATGTAGCCTCCGTGGGCGAAGCACTGCCCGTGGGACGCGCGAGCGTTGAAGCCGGGGAAAATTTCCTCTGTGACGCGCTGATTCCCCAACCCTTGCCCGAAGTCCTCCGGGCATTCGGCCCCTGAGGGGCTGCCGTGAACGCACGAAATCATGCCCTGGGGATTCTGGAAACCCGCGGCATGACCGCGCTCATTGCGGCCCTCGACGCCATGCTGAAGACCGTTGACGTCAGGGTTCTTGGACGACACGGCGTGGGTTCCGGTTGGGTGACCGTTGTCATTGAAGGGTCCGTTTCGGACGTCGAAGCCGCCGTCGGAATAGGCAGAACCGAGGCCGCGAATCACGGCGACCTGATCACTGCCAACGTCATCCCGGGTCCCGACGCGCGTGCCCTGGAATCCATGCCCCACAGGACGGGTGCAACCGCGGCGAGGCCGGTCGGACCCCTGGCGGTGGGTATCCTCGAAACCCGCGGCATGGCGCCCCTCATCCGGGGCGCGGACGCCATGATCAAAAGCGCGCCCGTCCACGTCGCCGGCTGGGCATCCATCGGCGGCGCACTGGTTCATCTTATGGTAAGGGGCGATATATCGTCGGTCCGGACCGCCGTCCAGGCCGGTAAAGCGTGCGCGGGTGAGGTCGGAGAGGTCTACGCCGCCCTGGACATTCCGAGCCCCGAAGAGGGCATCGCGCCACTGCTTCCCTATACACCGATATCGAACGGGCCGGAGATCGACGTCGGCGCGCTGGGTGTTCTTGAGACGACCGGCTATGCGTGTGCGGTCGGCGGCTGCGACGCGATGGTCAAAGCGGCTGACGTTGGCCTCGTGCGCCTCGCCATTGCCGGAGGAGGACGGGTAGACGCGCTGGTGAAGGGTACCCTTGACGCGGTCCAGGCAGCCGTCCAGGCCGGCGTCGACGGCGCTCAGGAAGCCGGGGAACTGAATGCGTCGTGCGTTGTTTCCCGTCCATCTTCCGAAATCCTGGCCTGTTTTGGCGGCAGCGACACCGGGAGACCCGCGAGCGGAAACCTGGCGATGGGCCTGATCGAAACCCGCAGCACCGTGGCCCTGGTCAAAGCCATGGATCAGATGTTGAAATCCGCCGACGTGGAATACGAGGGACGGTACAAGGTGGGGTACTTTCTCACGGCCAGCGTAATCCGGGGAGACGTCGGCGCGGTTGGCACGGCGCTGAGAGTCGGCGCGATGGAAGCAGAGAAATATGGGGAGCTGGTATCCGCCCATCTCATACCCAACCCCATTCCGGCACTGGAAGAGCGGCTGATTCACTGATCACGTGCTGAACGCCCTGTCCCATTCCCGAGGATATTGATGATCCGCATTGACGATCCGGTCGTTACCGAACAGCTGCTCAAGGATAAACTGGGCACGCAGCGCGAGGTCGAAATCTGCCCGCGGGCAAAGCTGACTCCGTTGGCGCTGGATTACCTGGCGGCCAACCGCGTGGAGGTGACGAGGAACGAGGCCGCACCCGCCGGTCTGCGGACCTCGGTGCCGTTCCGCCATCGAAACGCAGGTGCAAGAAGGGAATTCAAGGGCATCTTCTGCCCCAACATCGTCATCTTCGACGGCAACGACCGCATCAACTACGGAGAGATGGAGCGCTACGTTAACTGGCTCATCGAGGCCGGCATCCACGGGTTGTATCCGAATGGCAGCACGGGCGAATTCGTGCGCCTGTCCAGCGACGAACGCAAAGAGGTGGTGCGGGTTGTCACGAACGTCAACCAGGGGCGGGTGCCGGTTCTGGCCGGCGCCAGCGAGGCAAACCTCCGCGACGTGCTCAAGATGGGCGAATACTACGCCAGCATTGACGTCGACGCCATATCGCTTGTACCCCCCTACTATTACAAGATATCCGATACCAGTCTTTTCGAATACTTCGCCGAAATCGCCAGACAGACACCTCTAGACGTTCTCGTGTACAATATCCCCCAGTTCACGCAGGAACTCACATTGGACATCATGGAACGGTTGCTGCCGTTCGAACGCATTATGGGTACCAAAGACTCCAGCCGGGACATGCCGCGCCTGATCAACACCATGCACCGGCTGCGCGCGCAGCGCCCCGAGTACGTGGTCCTGGTCGGCTGCGAAGAAATCCTCTGTCCCTCAATCATGATGGGCGCGAGCGGAGGCACGATCGCGACATCCGGCATCATTCCCGAAGTCATTGTGGACATCTACGAAAAAACCCTGGCCGGCGAAATCGAAAACGCGCGCGACATGCAATATCGCGTACTGGACCTTATCAACCTCATGCTGCTGGGAGTGAACTTCCCGGAAGGCTTTAAAACGGGCGTGGCGGTGCGGGGTTTCGACGTCGGTCCGCCACGCCAGGCCATGAGCGCCGAGGAGAAGGATTATCTGCTCAAGCTGGAAGCGCAGATCAGTTGTATCCTCAAAGACATGGGATACGACGTCAAGGGGGCCAGGGCATGTCCGGTAACCAATCTGCCGTCAATTGTCGGCCGAAGGTGACCCGGTGCGCACGCCCTCAAATCAATACCCGGATCCGGTCCTGATTGACGCGATCCGGTTTGCTACCGGAGCATGTCCATGGCTCAATACCCGCCGCGTCACAACCTTGTCGATCCCTTCAGCCTTAAGGCCGAAGACGGATATTTCTGGCTGAAGGGCAACCTACACTCCCACACGACGAACTCCGACGGCAGGGCGTCGCCCCAGGAGCGCCTGGATGGTTATGTCAACCAGGGATACGACTATCTCTGCCTTTCGGACCATCGCAGAATCACCCGGATCGATTCCGTGGACTGTCCTGAGGATTTTGTACTCATTCAGGGCGCAGAACTGCATCCGGACAACCCGTTCGGAGGTCAGAAACACCATTTTCTCTGTCTGAACATCCACGAAGATTTGGACTCGGAGAACATGCCCCCCCAGCACGTTATCGACGCCGTGCAGGACCAGGGCGGCAGCACGTGGCTGGCCCACCCTTACTGGAGCTCGGTCAACATACTCCGCGACACCCTGCCCCTGACGGGACTGGCCGGCGTGGAGGTGTTCAACACGACCTGCCGATGCGCAGGACGGGGCGAATCCGGCGTTCACTGGGACGATTGGATGGACCTGGAAAGCAGGCTGTATCCCGCACTGGCCAACGACGATTCCCACGCCCTCGAATCCGACAATCGCGATACCTACGGGGGCTGGACGATGGCGTGCGTGAAAGACCGCTCCCCGCGGGACATTGTCGAAGCGCTCGCAAAGGGTGCGAGCTATTCGAGCACGGGCGCGAGAATTCGCAGCATCAGCCTGCGCAAGACCATGGGTGAGCCGGGGGCCGTGGAGGCCACTGTGGAATGTTCCGAATCCCGGTGTATCCTTGCCATTTGCGATACCTTCGGTACCGAATACAGAGAATCCGGGAATCCATTTACAAGTGCCACCTTCAAGCTGCGTCCCGGCGCGCGCTGGGCACGTTTCGAAGTCATCGGAACGGACGGCACCAAGGCCTGGTCCAATCCATACGACCTCGCTTGAAGCGGAAGCCGAGATGGAACTCGCACTGACACCCGGACAGATGGCAGCGTATCGAACAAACGGATTCATCCAGGTTCCGAACCAGTTGACCGGGCGTGAAATCGACACCTTCCTGGAAGAGGAGGCAGAGCCGAAGCCTCCGAAAATCCTGGAACTCGGCCTGCGCAGACACACTGCGGACCCGCAGTGGCGCTATCTGGCGTCGCACCCTCGCGTTACGGGCATCGCGACCCAACTGCTGGGTGGGCCGCCAATGATCGTTCAAACCATGTACATGGCGAAAGCGCCGAGAGGCGGCACCGGCATCGCGCTGCACCAGGACGCCCACTATATCCGGAACGAACCCGGTACCCTCATGGCCTGCTGGCTCGCACTGAGCGACACCGACAGAAACAACGGCGGTCTCTGCGTCGCCGCCGGCAGCCACCTGGCCCCGCTCCGGAAAACCCGCCCCCCCGAAGACAGCGGTGAACACGCCTCGTGGGTGAAAGATTATGCCATGCGCGGACCCGACGGAAAAGAGTGGTCCGAAACCATGCACTCCCACGAAGTCACCGGCGCGCGCCCGGACGAACTCACCTTTCTTACGGTACCGCGTGGGTCGGGGGTCTACTTTACCGGCGGAACCATCCACGGCTCGTACGCAAACCGGTCCATCGGCAGGCCCCGCCTGGCGTTCGCCATACACTACGTAAGAGAGGGCACGTGGGTTTTTCGATGCGACATCCAGGATCTCACGCCGGTGGCATAACCGACAACTCCGAAGCGCACGACCGGAGTCGCTCCGTCGAGCATTTCGCTCCCTCGTTCATCAAGACGTTTTCGTCCACCCTGTTCGATGTTTCAAATTCAGGAACTCCATCATGAAACGCGTTGCAAAGCCGGAAGGCGAATACAATATCGTAATCGAAGACGTACCCATACCCGAGATCGCGCCCACCCAGGTTCTGATCCGGGCAGAATGCAGCCTGATCAGCCGGGGTTCCGAAATCTGGCGGCGTTACATCCGTCCCGAGTCCATCGACCATCAGAGCATGGGCTACTCATTCGTGGGGGACATCGTCGAGGTCGGTGCGCGCGTTGACGGCTTCTCTATGGGAGACCGTGTGGCCGCGATTGCGCCACACGCGGAGTACGTTGCCGTCGAAATCGTGGGTTCCCGCCACACAGATCCTGTAGTGCATCTTCCGGATGCGGTCTCCTCCGAAGCCGCCACCTTCTGGCCGCTGAGCACGAGTTCCGTCCTGTGGATGTGGGAAATCGACGCCCGCAAAGAAAACACGGTCGCCATTCTCGGACAGGGTCTGGTGGGCTCCATCTGCATGCAGGCGCTTAAGGCAGACATGGACGCCAGGGTTATCGCGGTGGATGCGCTGCCCCTCAGATGCGACCTGGCAGGGCGCCTCGGCGCCGACCACGTGGTGGACGCATCCCGGGAAGATCCGGTGCGGGCGATCGGGCGGCTGACGGAGGGCGCCGGCGTCGACGTCGTGGTTGAGGCGGTGGGCGGGCGCGCGGGCGCGGCCGCCTTCGCACAGGCGCAGGATATGGTGAAACGCCGGGGACTTATCCAGGTCATCGGCTTATATGAGGAAGAGCCGCTTCCCCTCGACTCCGGGAAGATCCAGGGCCGGCGCATTGTCGGCGGTTATTCGGACGGCGGCAAACGCTCCCTGGGGTCGGACCGTGCGCTCCAGCTGCTTGCCCACAAAGAGATTCGCGCCGAAGAGATGATTACCCACCGCTTTCCCTTCCAGGAAGCTGCTGAAGCTTTTGACTTGCTTTACACGCGGCTGGGTGAGACGATGGGTGTGGTACTGGTGTGGAAGTAAGGGATACGGGCGTCGGTATTGGGGTTTGCCGGATTCATGCCCCCAAACGCCGACGCCCGAATCACGTTTGACGGAGGATTCGTGAGAAACGGTTTTTTTAAAGGCCACGGTCTGGGTAACGACTACATCGTTATGGATCCGTCCGAACTCGACTTTGAACTCACTCCCGGGAATATCCGTTATATTTGCGATCGCAACCGGGGTATCGGCGGTGACGGCATCCTCACCCTGGAACCCGCAGCAGGAGCCGACTTCAGCCTGCGCATTTTCAACCCCGATGGCAGCGAAGCAGAAAAGTCGGGGAACGGCCTTCGCATTTTTGCCCGGTTTCTCCACGCCACCCGGCGGACGCGTAGGAGTAACTTTACCGTAGACACCCTGGGCGGACTTGTGGAGATCCAGATTCACATCGACCGTTACGGAGAAGCGAGCCTGGCAACCGTGGAGATGGGACGTGCCAACTTCAATCCCGACGCGCTCCCATGCACGCTGGCCGGCGGTGAACTCATCGATTGTCCGATAACCGCCGCAGGACGCGACCTGAGATTCACAGGCGTCAGCGTGGGAAACCCGCACTGCGTTATCTTCAAACCCTCGAACCATGCCTGGACGCGCGATGAACTGCTCTGCCTGGGTCCCGCCCTGGAGAATCACGAACTCTTCCCCAATCGCATCAACGTGCAATTGGCCGTACCCACGGGTCCGATGGAAATCTTCATTCTCATCTGGGAGCGAGGGGCAGGAGAAACACAGGCATCCGGATCGTCGTCCTGCGCGGCGGCCTGCGCCGCCGTTCGCCTGGGGCTGGTGGAATCGCCGGTAACCGTGAACGCTCCGGGCGGCGCTCTCCACGTCGCCGTTAACTCCGAGTTCCGCCTTACCATGGAGGGTCCCGTCGCGGAGGTCGCTCAGGGCGCCCTGAGCCCGGCGTTCATCCGTGAACTTCAGGACAAAAACCGGGGTTCTTCCGGTGGGTGAACGGATGTCTATTATGCCACCCGGTACTTCGCCACGGTGTCCTCGTTGATCGTCACGCCCAGCCCCGGTCCTTCGGGCACCGTGACGTACCCGTCGACAAGTTCGAAGCGCTGGTGGGTCAGTTCGTGGCGCAGTGGAGAATCCGACATACAATACTCGAACATCTCCCCGCCCGGTACCGCGGCGAGCGCGTGAAGCGACGCCGCGATCGTTATCCCGCTCTTGAAGCTGTGATTCACCACCCCTGTATGGTGGCGGTGCGCCATCCTTCCCACCTCCACCATGGTCGAAATGCCGCACCGCCCCGGATCGGGCTGCACCCAATCCAGTCCGCCATCCGACACCAGGCGCTCGAAAGCGTCGAGACGTGCTTCCGCTTCACCCGCGGCAATGGGCAGGGGGCTCTCCGCCGCCAGCCGGGAGTAACCACGCAGGTCGTCCGGTTGCAGGGGCTCCTCGAGCCAGAACGGGCGAAACTCCGCGAACTGACGCGCTCGTTTCAGTGCCGTCTTCCAGTCCCATACCTGCCCCGCGTCGATCAGCACATCCACCCCGTCTCCCACGCCCCGCCGCGCTTCCTTTACCAGGGCGATATCGGTCTCCTCGTCCCTTCCCATCGGCCCCCAGCCGAACTTGACCGCCGTAAAACCCTCACCCGCAAACCTCCGCCCCAGTTCTCCGGTCTGAGCCGGCGTATCTCCGAACAGAATCGAACAATACGCCCGAAAACGCTTCCGGAAGGGTCCCCCCAGAAGCCGGTATACCGGCCGTTCACATGCTTTGCCCGCAATATCCCAGAGCGCAAGATTGACGCCTGCCATGGCGTGCAGCGCCACGCCCCCTCCGCCGTAGTAGTTTGTCGCGACCATCATACGATGCATACACACTTCCACCTCGAGCGGATTCTCGTTGCGAAGCGCGTTCGCCAGACCGTTGCAGATCTGGTGTGACAGCGGCGCGTCCACAATTGCCTTGACGGCCATCGGACAGGAATCCACCTCGCCCCAACCCGTGAGACCGGCGTCGGTTTCGACCCTGATCAGACAGGTATCCTGCGTACCGTCGCAGGCATCAGTGACATGGGGCAGCCGCAACACCATTGCGGTTACACGGGTGATTTTCATTTCCAGCCTCCGATCATTGAAAACAGTTGGCTCCTGCATCGAGACCGGGCGCAATCGCACGAGGACAGTGGTTCCCGGTTTCGCATGATACCCACCCGCGTCCGGTCTGTCAATCCTCAGGCGCGGGATCGGCCGCCGGCACCAAAAACGGGTTGCACCCTTGCGCCATTCACCGTAGATTATCCGCCACCTGTTTTATCACTGAACGGGGGATTCCGCTATGCCCGCCGTCGAGAACCTGGGCGAATACTACGAAGCCAATGGCGTGCTGCCTCGAATCGACGTCTTCTCCGAAAACGAGATCAACGCATTCAGGGCGCAGTTCGACGAACTCGAAGCCAGAGAGGGCAGAGAAATCTGTCAGATCGGCCTCCAGTCCCGCCATTTCGAAGAAGAATTCATCTGGAGGCTCTCCACCGACGACCGTATCCTCGACGTTATGGAACAGGCCATGGGTGGAGATATCCTGCTTCTGGCCACGCACTTTTTTTGCAAGTACCCCGACAGAGCGGAGAAACATTTCGTGGCGTGGCACCAGGATGTCACTTACTGGGGTCTGAAGCCGCCGCTGGCGCATACGGCCTGGATCGCCATAGACGACAGCGACGCGGAGAACGGCTGCATGCGGGTTATCCCGGGTTCCCACAGGAGCGGCATCGTTACCCACGGCGCTTCGGAACGAGAGGGGAATCTATTGAGCATCAACCAGGAAATTCCGGACGAACTCGTCGACACCAGCCGTGCGATAGACCTGGAACTCAGCGCAGGCCAGATGTCAGTCCATCACGGCCAACTTTTCCACGCCAGCATGCCCAATACCTCGACCCGCCGGCGTTGCGGCCTTACCGTCCGTTTTATCCCGCCGGAAGCCAGACAGATCGAATCCAACTCGATCGGCCGGGACTGGCGGCCCATCCTGCTCAGGGGCGAGAACCGGTACACGCACCACCCCGGAATCCCCATGCCCTTTTCACTACCGTAAAGGAAACTCCGATGGCGAAACGCAGGGTAGTCGTTACGGGCGCAGCCGGATACATAGCGGGACGGAGCCTGCCTGTCCTCAGGGAGCGATATAACCTCGGTCTGCTGGACGTCCGAAAAACCGACAGATCCGGCAATAAAGTGGAGGGCATCATCCAGGCCGATCTCCTCAACCGGGACAGAGATGGGTACAGGGAGCATTTCAGGGACACAGACGCCGTGATACATTGCGGCTTCACCCGTGCGAAAGAACCGGAGGATCAATACTGGGCCGAATCCGACAACATCGCCATAGCGTATAACGTTTACCAGACCTGTCTGGAAGAAAACGTCCGCCGAATGGTCGTCATCAGTTCCAACCACGCCGCCGACTTCTATGAGACGCTCATCTGGTCCGGGGCAATGGAATTCGTCACGCCGGACATGCGCCCGCTTTCCGACAACTTCTACGGCTGGGCCAAGGCCGCTTACGAACTGCTGGGGTTCGCCTTTGCCGCGGGCAGGATCGGCAACGGAAGGAAGCTTCAGAATATCCAGCTGCGCATCGGCGCGCCGCGCGACAGCGTTGCCGACAACCTCAGACCGGAAAACCCGAAGGGCATGCACCGCGGCCTGGGGGCCTACCTGAGCGCGCGGGACCAGACCCAACTCCTGATTAAGAGCATCGAAACGGAGAATATCGAAGACGAGAACGGCATCCCGTTTCAGATTTTCTACGGCATCAGCGGAAACAGCCACAATTTCTGGAGTATCGCCAACGCCCGGAAGATCATCGGCTACGATCCGGAAGACAACAGCCAGATCCGGTTCGCGGACAAAATTGCGCCCGTTATCGCCGCCGCAAACCGGGAAAACTACCAGGGTGGAAGGGCCGGCCGCTGACCACCGCGGGTCCCCGCGCGGCACCCGCGGTTGGGAGAATCGCTTGCCCAGGGCTCGATAACGGACGCACACGCCCGACAATCCGTGAACACCGGGTCGTCGGATTTTCCGTTGAGGGTCAACCCCGATGAAGATCACCCGCCTCGAAACCATCCCCGTCGGGCAGCGGTTCCTCGTGCTGAAAATGCACACCGACGAGGGCATCGTAGGCTATGGCGAGCCCCTGGACTATACGCACTGGCGGATCGTCGCGCGCGCCATAGACGACCTGGCCGAATACCTCATCGGCAAGGACCCGCTCCAGATCGAAGACCACTGGCAGACCTTTTTCCGCTCCACTTACAGTCGCAGCATGCCCATCATTATTGGCGCGCTCAGCGGAGTGGACATGGCCATGTGGGACATCATGGGCAAAGTTCTGAACGTGCCCGTCTGGCGACTTCTGGGGGGCTCGGTTCGAGACCGGGTGCGTGTCTACGCCCACGCCGGAGGGAATACGCCGGAATCCTGTGCGGAACAGGCCCGAGAGCGGGTCGCCGACGGGTTCACGGCCATCAAGATGGGCGTATCCGTCAAACCCGTCCGATTTGTGGATACGGCAAAAACGGTAGACGAAATGGTTTCCCGTGTGGCCGCTGTCCGGGAAGCCGTGGGTGACGGCGTCGACATTGCAGTGGATCTGCACCGCCGCCTCAGCCCCCGGATGGCCATCATTACCGTCAAAGCGCTTGAACCCTACAATCTGCTTTTTGCGGAAGAGCCCTGCCATCCCGAAAACAACGACGCCCTGCTCACCCTTTCCCGTTCAACCCCCACGCCCATCGCAACCGGTGAACGCCACCTCACCCGCTGGAGTTTCTGGGCGATTGTGGAAAAACAGGCCTGCGCCATTCTGCAGCCGGATATCCGGCACGTGGGAGGCATCTCGGAAATGAAAAAAATCGCCACACTGGCTGAAATCCGGGATATTGCCCTGGCGCCGCACAACGCTGCCGGACCCATTGGCGTTGTCGCGTCGATCCATACCATGGCCACGGTCCCGAATTTCCTGATCTGCGAAGGCGGCACTGTCCGCGGCGACGGTCTTCTTCTGCCGCCTCTCACCTTCAAAGACGGCTTCATCGACCTGCCTACCGGGCCCGGCCTCGGATTCGACATTGACGACGACGCCCTCGATGCGATGCGAGACGAACGCTTTCGCTTCCGCGGTATGTGGCGCTCCGAAGAAGATGGATCTTTCGTTGATTACTAGGATCGGGTGGCCGCTCGTGACTGGGCTCCCGACACGCTGGAGACATCCCCCATGCACCCGTCGCGAAACCGATGGCTGACCGCGCTCGCGCTGGCCGTATTGCCTTGGGCGTTATCCGAAGTCCCCGGCGCCGAGGCAGCCGGGTCCTCCTCGGCGGATCGCAGCCTGATTTCCATTCGCCAGGAATATAACGCGGTCTCGGCACGGATCGACAGCCTGGTTCGCGTGATGAGAGCAGCAGACCCCGGCGCCGTCGACGACAGACGCCTTCCCGAATCCGCCGACGTCCTGCGTCTTCCGAAAGGGACCTCCGTTGTCTGCATCTTCTGGGCCGATGACGAGGCCCGGGTGTGGCTCAACGACTTCCTCGTCGGCGAAACCCGCCTCACACCGGTGGAGATCGAAATCCCGCACGTCTATTTGAAAAGCAGAAATCGGATCCGCGCCCGATGCTGGGACACGGACCACGTAGAAAGCGGATTTCTCTTCGGTCTCTATCTGAAGTACGCAAACGGCGCAATGCACCCGATTCTGGTCTCCGACGATACCTGGCAGACAACAGACGGTCCGGCCCACGAGATCACCTATGCGCATCCCGTGCCGGACATTCCCACGGCCAGGGTCATCTGGCACACCCGGTTATACGGGCAGGCGGAATTCGTGAAACGCTTCAGTCGCCGGGAGATCGAGCGGGCCCTGTCAAAAGCGCCGCGGACACGCGCACCGAGCACCAGGCAGAAACGAATGGACTACCACAGCTTTCTGCAGAGTCTGATTTCCCTCCAGGAAACACGCGCCGGACTCGAACGTCAGCTTCGGGAGTCCGCGGATCCGGTCCTTCGGTCCGCTTACAAAGGACATCGGAATCCGGAAATCAGCTTCACGCTGGGCAAGGCGGGACCACTCAATGAAGAGACGTCACTCACCTTCGCCAAGGAAGTCGAATTGTGGGCGGAGAAACTGGCCGAGACTGAAAAACGCCTCCTTTACCCCAGAAAACGCGCCCTGAAGGGTGAAGGCGCCGCCATTGCGGCGGCGGGAACGGCAGCGTCCGGCGCGGAAAGCGGCGACCGTCTGGACGCCTATCGCCCGCCCGAGGAACGGTCTCCCGGTGAACAATCGGTTTCCGGAAAGAGTGGCAGAGAAGGAGAATCCGCCGCAACCGAATCTGGTGGACGAGGAGGAAGCGGGGGGAGCAGCGGACGCGGGTCGCGCGCGGGGTTGCTGGTTCCCACCGTCATTATTGCCGCATATATCGGGTACGTTGTTTCGAAAGGTACGGATGGTTTACGTCTTTGATGTATCGAAGGGAGCGCGGGTCGTGGAGAACTTAACCTGGTTTGAAATCCTGATAGCGGCTGTTTTCGTATCAGCATGCGCAATGGCAGGCGCGCTCACACTGATCCAGGAGATCGTTTCAATTTGCCGGGACGAAAACCGATACGGACTACCTTCAAACAACGCGAATCTGAAGAGCGGCGTGCTGGGCGGCCTGGCCGGCCTCGGTATCGCCGCACTTGGAATTTACTACTACATTTTCGTCCCTCCGCCTCAGAGCTGGATTGAGTGGGTGGGGCGGTCTTCGTATGCGCTGATCGTGGCGGCATCCGCGGCGCATCTTTCTCTTATCACCCATATGTGGGTGCATATCCGGGCCGAAGAAAGAGCCCTGAGTTCCCCCGCGCACCACCAGCAGGGCACCCTGCTTTCACGGCGCAATGCCGCCCTGAATGACCTGAAGCAAACGACCGACACGTACACGGATCTGAAAGTTCGGGACGACGAACTGATCGCAGACCTGATCGGCGTTATTGGTGAACGACTGCTCCTCGGCCATCGCGCCCTGAGCCGTATTCCCTTTTATGGCTATCTGGGCACGGTTTGCGGTATCCTGCTTATGGCGCAGGAGCTCGCTCGGCTGGACGAAGCCACCGAGACGTTCAAGGTCCTCCGCGACATGGCCAACGGGTTGACCCTTGCGTTCAAGACCACGCTCGTTGCGTTGCTGGCCTACCTGCCGTTAAGAAAGTGCATTGACATTCTACTCGGGAGGGTCGGCGCGTTGGAGCGGGCGTGGCTGGCTCTGAGAGATGACCAGGGGAGTGAAATCCGGTGAGGGGCCGATTTTTACAGCGCGCCGCCACGCAGGCGGAAGAACACGACGTCAGCAAGGAACTGTTCCTGGGAATCATGATGCTCATGCTTACCCTGGGCATTATGATCCTCAACGTCGCGCAACCGGTCTGGCGGGTACACCACCACGACCCAAGGTCCGCAGACCTGGTCCTTATCTACACGGCAAAGGGCCCCGGGCTCTCCAGCGACGGAAAATCCGTCGAACGCCTGCTCCGGCCGGGGGAGTTTGAGCGCCTCACCGCCGGGCTAATCGCACACCCCGAACGTAACCTCCACCTCTTCCTCCGCGGCGGCAGCCGGGACTATATGGTCAGCCACGCGGCCTACGCCGACTCGCTGCTCTCCACGTCCCCGACGGGCAGAAAAATCCGGCCCGCGGTGTTCGTACATATGTGGTAGTCAGCTGCCTCGCAGACGTGACCACGGGCGCACACAAAAAAATCCGGCCATCGCACTGGACGGCCGGATTGGAAGATGCTGCGGATCCCTCGCTTATTTCTCCTTGATCACCGCAAGCACGCGCTGGCCCATCAACGTTGAATCCCAGAATGTGACCATGGTCTGCCCCTCGGGCCCCTTACTGGCGCGGTATTCATTCCGTTTGCTCAGTTTGCCGTGCCTGTCGCAAAGAACCGCCAGTTCGCCCGGAACCGAGATCGTTTCTCCAACAGGCACCCTCTTGATCATATCCAGGCCCTGCTCGTCGGTAACGTCGGGAAAGCCGACCAGTTTGTAATTCTTCCTGATTGTAAGCCCCCGCGACGTCTTCAGGAACCCTGCCTTTTTCAGGTCATCTTCCGTACCGATATAGACCAGCACGGAAGTTGCGGCTTCCTGCATGGTCTGCACCTGCTCGACAGCCTCCTTGAAACTGGATTCCAGCCTGATCAGGCGGGTCGTCTTGTCGTGCAGCAATTTGTTCAGCGTGTCGACCTCCATCTTCAACTCCCGGACCGCAGCGGTTGCCACATCCTTCTCACCCTTCAACTGTACGAGCTCCGCAACCAGCTTTTCGTTCATCGCCCTTTGTTTCCTGTATAGCGCCTGATACTCCCTCATTTCGCTCGTGACTCTGTGAAGCGAAGTCAGGAGCTTCCGGTTGGACACTTTTGCGCTATCGACATGGGCGCGCATCCCATTGATACGGGAATCCATTTCATCCACCAACGCATTCAGCGAATCGATCTGGCCCGTATAGAGCGCGATATCGCTTTCCAGTTGCACAACCTGCGGATCGACTTCCGGAACCGTCCCGGGCTTCCAGATCGTCAACAGGAGAACAACCAGAATTGCCGCCAGAAAGCCGACAACAATAACGATGCGCTTCTTTTCGCCGGATGAATCGGGTTCTTTGTTCACGAGCAGCCTCCGAAGTGCGCGGATTCACGCCGGGTGAACCGCGATGGTGTGTGTGGCTGATACCCGGAGCGGCGTAACTTTCCGTCCCGTTTCAGGTTACGGATTCCGCGGGCGCTTCATCACCTTAACGTAGATGGAGTCCACGGCAGCCTGCAGGGTGTTCACATCCTCAAGCTGCCGGACCAGCATCGTGCTGAGTTCATTCTGTGCCGCAGATGCATTCCTCAGCGATTCCCGAACCCGCTGCTCCGCGCGTTGCAGGGATGTGCGTAGCAGGGCCAGTTCGTTTTTCTGCCGATCCGCGCGCGCCTCGGCGCCCGAGAGGCTTTCGCGCGCACTGGAGAGATTCTTGAGGGTCGTCATATGGCCCGCCTCTTCCCGGGCCAGACGCGTCTGAGAATCCCGCCTCAGTGCACGTTCCGTATTCAAGCTGTCCGCATAGGCGCTGTGAGCATTCGTTTCTCTTGTGAGTTCCGCCTGCGTGTCCCGAAGCCGAATCCGCATGTCCCGGAAGTCCGCTTTTGTGCGCGCATGGCGCGACTGCTCCTCCTGCAAGTCTGCCCGCACTTCCCATTCCGACTTGGTCAGATCCACCTTTTCCATGGTTCGGTCCAGCAGCTTCGCGCCCTGCTCATTCAGCTTCTCACGGAACGTCTCGACCGTCTTGTCCAAACGCTCGCGGGTATCTTTCATCGCGACGTCCTGCTGCTGGAGTGCCGTCTGAATCACCAGGAAAACCATCACGCATGACACGACGCTCACATAACCGCCAAAGCCCAGCAGGTGCTTTTGCGACAATGGTTTCACCCAATGAATCAGCGCAAGAATCCCACCCCATATCAAGACCAGGGCGCCGAGAATCGCAAAAACAATGACCAACACAGGCAGACGGCCTCGTGAAAATGTGAAAAGCGGTGCGAATGAATATAAGTTGAAGCATTTCCCGAGATTCGTCAAGAGCAAACGTCCGGAAACCAGCGCTGACGTACGGAACCGGTGGGTTTTTCCGTGAATTCATACGTCAAAAAAAAGACCGGGCCGCAACGCTTCCGCGACCCGGTCATATGGACGTCGATCCGCTATTCCTGACCCGAGACCACCCTCGATACCGCTCTATAGATACGCCTCCAGACGTTTCCGTACCGAAGGCTGCCGCAACCTACCGAATGCATCCTCTTTCAACTGCCTCACCCGTTCCCGGCTGATACCCAGCCGGCGGCCAATCTCCTGGTACGTCGCCGGTTCGTCTCCGTGCATCCCGAAATAAAGCGCAAGGATCTTACGGTGCCGTTCGGAAAGCCCGTCCAGCGATTCCTTTACGGCGCGGTTTCTGCACCGGTCATCGAAAATCTCGTCCGGCGGTGGGGCGTGCCGGTCTGGCAGTGTTTCCGCAAGACTGAGGCTGCCTTCGGCACCGATCGTGTCCAGCGAAATGGCGTTTGCGCCCGCATCCAGGCACCGTTTCAGCCTCTTCACCGGCAAACCGGACTGCGCGACGATTTCCTCCTGCACGGGATTGCGTGCCAGGTGTTGCACAAGACGGTCTTCAGTCTTGCGCAGGCGGCCGAGATCGTTTATGACACTGGCGGGCAAGCGGACAGTACGGGTTTGAACGTCAAGCGCCTTGAGTATGTGCTGCCGGATCCACCAGACTGCGTACGTAATGAACCTGCAACCCTTGCGCCGATCAAACTTGCAAGCAGCGGTCAACAACCCGCAATTGCCCTCGTTGACGAGATCTCCCATCGGCAGACCCTGATTTCGGAACCCCCTGGCAATATGAATGACAAAACGAAGGTTGGCATTTACAAGCGCCTCGAGCGCCTCGCCGTCCCCCGCTTCAATTCTTGCTGCAAGAACCCTTTCTTCGTCCGAATCGATCCGTGGGTGTCGATCGACCTCTCTGTAATAATATTCCAGCGACCTGTCTTCAACCGTGGGACGACCTCCAGACGTTTCAGCAGACATGAACTAACCTCCGTGAACTGAAGTAACCCGACCTTTTGCGAAAAAATGACACGCCATGGAAAAATGTAGTGTTCTCCAGTACTCCACAATATACTGAACATTTGTTCAGTATTCAAGAAGAAACTTCTTGTTTTGGTCTATTTTTTTCGTACTTTTCGCAGCCGCGGGAAGGTGCCTGCATTCATCGTCGAGCGTAATCGTGCAGATGTTTTGAGGAGACATACCATGAAGAAAATCCGAGTCGGTCTGATCCGCTGTGACATGCACGGTATGTATTATGGCGCACTGATGGCCGAACACGCACCCCTGCGCCTGCAGAAACCCATGGTAAACAGCGCTGGCGCACCGTACACATGGATGAGCGGCGGGGCCCACTTCTATTTTTATACGTTCTACAGCGACCCCACCCGCATGACCGTTCCCTGCCTGCACGAATTCGAAATCGCTCGCGTGTGGGACGAACATCCCGGTGTCGGCGATATCTTCGCGCAGGTCTTCACCTCCAGGCCGCGGGTATGCGACCATTTTCACGAAGTCTCGGACGACGTGGACCTTGTTCTTGTGGCAGACTGCAATTACGATGGGGCCGACCATCTCGAACTGGCCAGGCCAGGCCTCGAAAAAGGCGTACCCACCTTTATCGACAAACCGCTCGCGAACAGCCTGGAAAATGCGAACGCTATCGTCAGCCTGGCGCAAAAACACAACGCCCCGTTGCTATCGCGGTCCATCCTGAACACCCTCCCCCAGGCCAGGCAATTCGCCGCCCGCTTTCCGGAAGTGGGCAACCTGGAATTCGTCTCCATCCGTGGGGGAGGTCCCTCCATGGCCGGTCAGATCCACGCCATCTGCCTGGCTCAGAACCTGTTTGGTCCCGGGGTGCGGGCCGTAGAATCCATGGGGAAAAACACGGGCGGCTTCATGCACCTCATCTACCCGGACGGACCCCGCTTTCCCCGATGCGGCGCATTGCTCAGCTGCGACACGGGAGAAACCTACCACTGCGCCTTCTACGCCAGCGCCTTTGGCAACGTGGGCGATATACATTCGGCGCCGCTCGGCGACTATGTCTTTCCCTGCGGCGCCTACGAGAACATCAAACTGATCAGGAAGCTGGTGGAAACCCGCCAGCCTCCGATTCCCTACCCTGAAATCCTGGAAAGCGTCGCGGTTTCCACCGCAGCCTGCAAAGCGCACAATGCCGGAGAACAGGTGACACTGCAAGAAATCGGATTTGAACTCTGATGCAAAAAAAAGGGCGCAACCACAGGTTGCGCCCCACTACGACGGCTCACTCCGAATTGACTTGATCCGGATCCAGCCGCAATCCGGAAACAACTGTTTTTCAGCGCCCTGCCGCCCCATTCATCCCCATGCCATGTCGCTATTGTCCCTACTCAGACTTCCACGATGAATCGCGTCAGTTGCATGGCCCGCTCCGACAGGGCATCGTACACGGCCCGGGGCAGAAGATTGTCCTTTCTGAACCGCAGAAACCAGGGCGCCGCATAACCCACGCTGGTCATCGGGCGGATCTCATCCGACCGGTTGGCCGTGCCTCCGTGCCAGCAGCGTATGTCGCGAATCACCGCCCCTCCGGCCGGTCCACAGACGATAGACCGTTTCATCCATTCAGGTTCCTCTTCCAGGGGGGGCACCGGATGCCGGCAACGGTGCGTACCGGGCACAAACCGGGTGGCGCCATTGACTTCTGAAAAATCCACCATCGGGAAATTAACCACGATTATCGGCGTGGGCAGATCCATAACGGTCACACGTCCCTGCGGATCACGGAGCATGTCCCCGGTATCCGCGTGCAATTTCTGAATCTCCGCTCCCGGCAGCGAGTAGTCTCCCCCACCGCCCCAGCAATAGAAGCCACTGCTCTGCCAGATTGCTTCCAGAACCGGCAAAACCGTTTTCAAATCGATCAGTTGCACCCACTCCGGATGGTGGAGTTGAGGGCCGAAAGAGTAGCGTGCATACCCGCGGTTCGCATCCTCCAGTGGAATGGCCGCCGTCTGCTGTGCGATCACGCGCTCCGCACCCGACCTTGCATATGCCAGTTGCTCAGCCGTTAATGCATTTCGCATCACGACAAATCCGTCCCGGTGAAAGATCCGGGCCGCTTTCTCCACTTGCACAGGCTCTACAATCTCGACGTCCAGCATGGGGACCTCCCGCTTAGTCCGCACGCGCGGGCGCGCCTGCTGTACACCCTCTACACAGGCTTCGACAAGCTCGAAACGCACGGCACATTCCCCTCGCAGAACGGCGACGCTATTAGGAATAAAAAAGCGCCTAACCTACCAGGCGCCGAAAATTATTGACGAAGTTCCACAGTAACCTGTGGAATAACTTCCGGTTGGGTCACCCTTACGTAGATTCAAGGCACTTTTAGAGGTTGAATCCTAAAGATTCAGCCACCACAGAAAAATATAACTATTCCGTGCCGAAAACGCAAGCAGAACTCTGCGCATTGCCGGCGCGGACTTGACATCTTTCCGACACCTGCATACATTCCAGCCACGAACGGATCAACCCCGGCTCAATTCCGCCGTGCGGAGGCGGACAGCCGGATAGAGGCATTGCACCTCGAAAAACAGCGAAAGGGACGCCCATGGCAGAGCCTTCTCTCCAGGATCTCCTGGCTTTCAGCACCCATGCGGCCTGGCAGGCGGGCCGCATTACCCTTCGGCACTTCCAGACAGGTGTGCACGTTGACAGAAAGTCCGACAATAGCCCCGTTACAGAAGCCGACCGCGCCGCGGAAAGACGGATCGCCGAGTTGATAAAGGACAGCTTCCCGGACGATGCCATCGTCGGAGAGGAATTCGGCGACCGGACCGGCCGGACCGGCCGTCGCTGGATCATCGACCCGATCGACGGCACCAGGTCCTTCGTGCACGGCGTTCCACTCTACGGCGTGATGATCTGCGTGGAAATCGGCGGCGTCCCGTCCGTGGGCGTGGTCAATCTCCCTGCCATGAACGAGATGGTCTGCGCCGCCAGAGGTTCGGGCTGCATGTGGAACGGCCGGCCGGCAAGCGTATCCGGGGTCTCACGTCTGGAAGACGCCCTGTTGTGTGCGACCGACTTCGAATCGTTTGCCGAATACGGCAAGGATGGCGCGTACCGAAACCTCGCAGGAAAGGTCGCCTACTGCCGGGGATGGGGCGATTGTTACGGTCACATCCTGGTCGCCACCGGCCGTGCGGAAATCATGCTGGACCCCGTTATGGCGGTGTGGGACTGCGCCGCATTGCAGCCCATTCTGGAGGAAGCGGGCGGCACGTTTACGGACTGGAGCGGAAACGCGACCATTCGGGGCGGAGAAGCCATTTCCACCAACGGGGTCTTGCTTGAAGAGGTCCTGCGGAACGTCGCCTGAGAGATCCCGCGCCACCTGTCCGAGATTGCGCCTGGAGCGCATCCCTTCGTGGTAACCCGATCCCGGGTTTCTCAATAGTAATACCCCAGCATGATGCACATTTCGTCGTTTTCAGCCGTAAATCCGAATCGAATGGTGAAATCCTTGTCGTCATTTTCGTGGGTACACTCGAATCTCACCCTTTCTCCCGCTTTAACCTCAAGTGCAGGATTGAACACGAGTGTCACTGGCTCGTCCCATTCCTCGCTCCGGTAGATCCGTTCGTCACCCAGGAAAATATCGAACCGCCGGCCATGGCGATGCATGTGCGAGGACAGCATGATCACGTTGACGTCTTGCTGCAGCGTCCAGTCGTTACCGGTGGTCACCGTTTGACCCGACGGAACCCGAATGCCGAAATTACTGACAAAGATGGGTCTTGTCACCGTTTTGACGCTGTCGGCGGGTATCGTATGCAGATTGACGTACACCTCGCCGATGAGGGTACTCTCACCCGACGTATTCACGAAATGGGAGTTCAGTTCGTAGACTGCATCCGCGGGCATCGGAATGGCAATGCCGCGTGGAAACTCGAACACGGCCTTCGACGACTGGCTGCCCACGATAAACCGTTTGTTGAAGATCCCGAGAGCCTGCAAGGGATCGATCGGATCCAGGTCTCGAATGCCAGGCGGCGGCGGGTTCTCGTCCGTTGCCCGATAGATGATGAAATGATGGCTGCCCTGCGGCTGCACCACTTCGATCTTGTTCACCATCAGGTCTTCGGCCGCACCCAGCCGTATCGTCGAAAAAATCTCCCGCTCCGACCGTGGCGCGATCGCAAATGGCCTCAGGTGTAGCTGTACACCCCGCGGGGGCGGCGCTGGCGGTTCAAAATAAAACTCCGTCCTGTGCAGCACCCGGTCCAGGTCCGGCGCATTCGCCACCACGCTATCCCGGTGAGCCCCCGCCGCGATCCAGGCCCGAATCGCGTCGATCGCGACACCGCTCAGACTGGAATACGACCTGGGCATCGGATCGCCGTAGCCTACCCCGGACCCGGTCAGCTTTGTCATTAGAAAACTCTGTTTGGGATCCCCCGCCTTGATCAGCAGCATTCCGTCTTCCCGCGCCGCCGCGTTCTGTGGTATCCGCCCCACCAGTTGATCGTATGCCACGTCCGGTTCGAGCGATAGCCCGGCGGCTGCCCATGCCGAACTGTGGCAGGAACTGCTGATGCAACTTTCGTTGAATATGTGGTCCTGTATCGCCTCGAACGTCGAGCGGACACCCCCCACCTCCGTCTCTCCCTCCTCGTGCGCGACCTTACCGTAATCCTTGGAGAACAATAGAAAATCGTCGAAGTCCACCCGGCCGTCGTCATTCAGGTCGAATCGGGCATTTGTTGATCCGTACGATTTGGCAAACAGCAGGAAATCGGAAAACCCCACCTCTCGGTCTCCGTCGAAATCCGCGCCCAGACTATGTGCAGACACCGCAACTGGAATCAGCAGGAGAAATATCGCGCCTTTGAAAACGCGGCGGCCCATATACCCACCCCAATCGTGTGCGTTGCGTGCGTTGCCGGTACTTAGCCTGTCGAAGCAAGCGTGTCGAAACGGCTTGTCGAAACGTGGGCATTGAGCTTGTCGAAATGCCCACGTTTCGCTAACCTTCGACAGGCTCAAGGAGCGGCTCAAGGTGCTGGCCCAATGTCGTTAACTGTGGGCGTTGCGGGAGTTGCGTGCGTTGAGCCTATCGAAACGCGCCCGCCGGCCTTCCGCGGGTCGCCTCGCTCAGGCGCCTTTCGAGCCGGGCGACACGTCGGCCGAATTTCGGGGATCTATTTCCGGGTCAGAACACGAGCCGCCCGTACTGCCATATTCACGCCGGGCACGATCCAGCGCCTCGGGACTCCCGATATCGATCGCCGAGCCCTGTATCCTGTGCGCATACACGGGCTCCACCTGACAAAGCCACTCGACGAAGTGCCCCGGCGCATCCGGCGTCCGCCCGCTGTCGATATACTCGTCGAACCGCTTCAGCGTCGATGCCGGATATACGTAAAAGGCCGCGGAGCCCCAGGACGACTCCGGTTCATCGGGTTTTTCGGCAAACTTCACCACCCGGTTCCCGGCATCCAGTATTGCTATCCCATGCCTCCTGCGGTCCTCCGGATCGTCCACGTGACACACGCAGATGTGCGCCACCGGATTCGCACGGAAGTCCGCCACCAGATCCTTCAGACGAAACCGGAACAGATTGTCCGAACCGCATACGAGTACGTCATCCGAAATGGCCCGCGCCCGAATGGCGAACCGGATGTCCCCAACCGCGCCCATCCGATTCTCGTTGGACGTGGTACCGTCGTCGATCACGTCAATGCCGAGGCGGCCGTTCCGCGCGGCCGACCACCGCTCGAAATGGCCGGCGAACCGCCTGTTGGTTATCAGATAGATCCCATCCAGACCGGGAACGGACTCGATCTGATCCATCAGATAATCCACGATCGCGCGCCCGCCTACCTTGAGGAGCCCCTTCGGGAAATTTTCCGTCAGCGGGTACAGTCGGGTGGCGTATCCCGCCGCGATAACGATTGCTTTCATCTTCTTCCACGGGCCCGAGTCCGACCACTCGGCGCACGGGCCCCTGACTGTGCGGTATCGCTTCAGGACCGCTTGTTGAAGGAATCCATTTTTGCCTTCCGAATAGCGAGGCAGTTCGGGTTCGGTGATAACACGGGATCGACATCCCGTATCTGCGCTGGCAGGGTCGAAATCTGCTGACAATTCACCGTAGGTTAATTATATATGGGACCAATTGCAGGGGCAAGGGAAATATAGGAAAAAACAACCGCGGCAACCGTGTCAGTACGTAAAGAACGCTTTATCCCGGAGAAAAAGCGATGACGCCGTCCCAACTGACGAACCGCCTGAAACCGCCATGTCCGGCATTCGACGTCCACGTTCATCCTCTGGATTGCTTCGGTCTTTACAGGATAGCCGACGCCAGAGAAGACGCGCGGCACATTATCGAATCCGCCACGCGCGCCGGGGTGGAAAAGATGTGCCTTTTTTCGCTGTACACCACCTGCCCTAGAGAACCGACGGTTGAGCAGTGCAGGCGGGCCAACGACTACGCCCTCGCCATGCGTGATCTCGCACCGGATACCTTCATCCCCTTCTGTTATGTCAATCCGATGTACCCCGCAGAATCCGTTGCCGAAATCGACCGCTGTATCGAAAGCGAGCGCATGGGGGGCATCAAGTTGTGGGTCGCCCGCCGCGCCACCGATCCGGGCCTGGATCCCATCCTGGAACGCGCCGTACAATTCGGTGTTCCGGTGCTGCAACACGCGTGGATCAAAACAGACGGCAATCTTGTGGGCGAGTCCTTTCCCGCCGACGTGGTTCACCTGGCGCGGCGCCACCCGAAGGCGAACATCATCATGGCTCACATGAATGGCTGCGGGCTTGCCGGCATGGAAGACGTGGCGGGCTGTCCCAACATTTACGTAGACACCTCGGGAGGTGACCCGGACAGCGGAATCGTCGAAGCGGCCGCATCAACCATCGGGCCTGAGCGCATCGTCTACGGCTCCGACGCCCCGATCCGCCACTTCGGGGTACAACTCGGCAAGACGCTCGGCACCGATCTCCCGGACACCGTGAAAAAAGAGATCCTGTGGAATAACACCGCCCGCCTTCTGCCGGCGTGGGTCGGCGTCGAAACCCTCTGACCGATCGTTGCGGCCCCGGAGCGGCGGGTCCTTCTCGCCTGAAATGAATACAATTTACGTACGGAGAACTCTATGATCATCGACATCAACGCCTACACCGGACACTGGCCCTCCCATCCCGTTGTCGGCGCCCTGGACCGCGTGCGCGCGTCCCTCACGGACTACGGCGTGGAACGCATCTGCGTGTCACCCCTCGACGCCGCGTGGTGCCGCAACCCCCATCGGTACAACGACGACCTCTACGCCGCGTCGGGCGCCACCAACGACGTCTTTCCCGTACCCGTCCTGGATCCGACCATCGCCACGTGGCGCGACGAACTCGAACGGGCGAAAGCGCAGCCCCGGGTCAGGCTGGTCAAACTCCTGCCCGCCTATTCCGGGTACGATATGGACTTCGCGTCCGACCTGTTCGCGTCCCTCGCCGGCGCCGGGCTGGGTGTCATCGTCCAGACCCGTCTCGAGGATCCCCGGCGGCAGCATCCGCTCGCCCAGGTACCCGACGTCCCAGCCGCCGAAATCGCGGACGCCGCGGAACGCCACTCCGATCTTCTCGTCATCATCGGCGGCCCTCGCACGGGTGAGATCAGGGCGCTTAAAGACAGACTTCTTGACCTGCCCAACCTCTACGCCGACGTTTCCCAGTCGGACGGCATGGATGCGGTAAAAGTTCTGGTCGAAGACGGCCTGAGAGACAGATTGCTGTTCGGCTCACACGCTCCCCTTTTCATCCCCTACTCAGCCCTTTCGCGTGTGGTCACCGACCTCTCCGACGTCGATGCCGCAGCCATCCTCGGCGGGAATGCCGAGCGAATCGTCAACTGGTAAAAAGGGGGTAGGCGTGAACCTTTCGACGTTGAGAGACAAACTGAAGCCGCCCTGTGACGTCCTGGACGTGCACGTTCACCCTCTCGGACCCGGCGCGCCCTCCGTGCAAACCGACGCTCACAAAATCCTGGAAGCCGCCAGACGCGCCGGGATTACGAAAATGTGCATCTTTCTGCTGCATCCCGCATCGGGGGCAGGCAGCCGCCTCCATGAACCCGCAATGCAACACTGCCGCGACGGCAACGACTACAACCTGCGGATGCGCGATCTCGCGCCCGAGGCCTTCCTGCCCTTCTGCTACGTGAATCCGGCCTATCCCGACCATTCCGTCGACGAAATAGACCGCTGTATCATAAAAGAGCGCATGTGCGGCATCAAGCTCTGGGTGGCACGCCGAGCCACCGACCCCGGCCTGGATCCGATTATGCAACGCGCCGCCGAACTCGGCGTCCCCGTTCTGCAGCATGCGTGGGACAAAACCACCGGCAACCTGCCAGGCGAATCCTTTCCTCAGGACGTGGCCGACCTGGCTCGCCGACACCCCTGCGCGAAAATCATCATGGCCCACCTCAATGGATGCGGGCTCAGGGGCATCGAGCACGTCGTGGACTGCCCCAACCTGGTGGTGGACACCGGCGGCGGGGATCCCGAGACCGGCATTGTAGAAACCGCCGTGGACGCCCTGGGAGGCGGACGCGTCGTCTTCGCGTCGGACCTGCCGGTCCGCCTGTTCGGCCAATGCCTTGGAAAGACCCTGGGCGCCGATCTTTCCGAAAAGACCATGAGAGACATTCTCTGGAACAATGCCGCCAGGCTCCTTCCCGAATGGGCCGATGTCAAGCCATTGTAAGGCCCGACCGGACGAGCAGACCATCCCTCACCGACAACATCCTGCAGGCATGGACGCCCCAGTGTGCCCTTCCGGGAATGCCGCGGCGGAACCGGGTCCCGGACGACCCTTCGCTTTACGGCAGATTTGACCGAGAGCCGTCCGGAGTACATATTGTGCAGGACAATGTCCGGAAGACGACACACGTTCCCCGCCGGCAGAGCGTCATATCTACGTATTATCGATCCGGGTCGCGGGGCCAGCCGATCTGCACTCACGGCCTATTTGAGAGGCTACGCGTGGAAAAAAAGAAAATCCTCATCACAGGCGCTGCCGGCAGGATCAGCCGCGTTCTGCGAGAAGGATTAAGGGACGACTACCGCCTCAGGCTGCTTTACCACAACGCCATCCTGCCGGCCCGACCCGATGAAGAGGTGCATATTTCTAGTATTACGGATATGGACAAAGTGGTGGAAGCGGTGGACGGCGTGGACGCCGTTGTACACATGGCCGGGAATCCGAACGGGAACGCCTCCTTCGAAGACATCCTCGAGGCTAACATCCGCGGCACGTACACCGTCTACGAAGCGACCCGGCGGACGGGCGTCGAACGCGTCGTGTTCGCCAGCAGCAACCACGTGACCGGATACTACGAAAAAAACGGCATCGGAACGACGACCGAGGTGAACGCGCGGCCGGACAGTTTCTACGGCGCCAGCAAAGCCTACGGAGAAGACCTGGGCCGTTACTACGCGGACGCCTTCGGACTATCGGTTATCTGCCTGCGCATCGGTTCCTTCCAGCCCGCTGAATCCGTCATCAATCGCGCGAGCGACCGGATCCTCGCGTCCTGGCTCAGCCACCGCGATACCGTTCAACTCGTGAGATGCAGCATCGAAACCGAAGTTCACTTCGGCATTTACTACGGCATATCGAACAATACCCGCGCATACTGGGACCTCCGAAACGCCCGCGAGGAACTCGGCTACGCCCCCGAAGACGACGCCGAGACGTACGCCTGACGCCCGGCGGGGAAGCGGCCGTTTCCAGCACCGGGTCGCTGCCGATTTCAAAAATACCGTAACGCGTCCGTCAGTCCGCCAAGGACGAAATCGGCGTCGCCGTGGTACTGACGCGTTGTGAAGAAATTCGGCACCGCGAACACGGTCATCCCGGCGGCCCTGCCGGCTTTGACGCCCGCCTCGCTATCTTCGATTACCGCGCATCGCTCCGGTTCGACCGCCAGTTTCTCGGCCGCCATCAAATAGATATCCGGCGCCGGTTTCAGCCGTTCGACGTCGCTGCCGGACAGCATGACGTCAAACACATCGGCCAGGTCATGTACGGCATCCATTCTGGATAGCAGACCGCTGCCCAGCGTCTTCATCATCCGGCAACGTTGCGTAGACGAAGCCAGGGCGAGCAGGTAGCCACGGGACCGGACATGCGCCAGCAGTTCCTGGATTCCCGGCATCAACAACACCCGCTCGGGATCTGAGATCGCTTCCTCGAATCGAACCATCCAGATCTCGCGGAACAGGGCGGGCGTCACATCCAATCCGTATCGTTCGACGGCGTACGCGCTGTTTTCTTCCACCGGATGCCCCACGCAAACCGCATAATCGTCCGGGCTTATCCCTGCACCGTAATCCGCCAATGTCCTGTTGAACGTCTCGCAATACACCGTTTCGGAATCCACGATCACACCGTCCACATCGAATATCACCGCTTCATACGTCCGGTCTGCCACACGATCGCCCTTCAATAACGCCGCGGACCGCAACCCGCTTGAAAGAATCCTATCGACGCGCCTGCGGGAACGCCGGTCACCCGACGATATCGTCACAAAAAAAGGAGTGTTCCCCTGTGGATGCCCAGAACGGTCAGGAATATTAAAATCGCGGTGGACGATGTCAAGGATTTTCCTTGTTTAAGGTCCCGGTTTTCCATTATTTCTCTTCTGCGGCACACAACCACATAACGCCGACCGACCGGAGCCTGTCTTGTCCCCTAGAGACCCCGACATGCTGGAAGGCATCCCTCACGCGCCAGCCGACCGGATGCCGCTCTGGCGCAAAGATGGCCGGACGCTGCAGATTAACGAGATCTTCTACTCCATTGAAGGCGAGGGTCTGCGCGTCGGCCAGCCCACCACTTTCGTACGCCTCGCCAGATGCAACCTGCGCTGCTTCTTCTGCGACACCGAATTCGATACGTACACCGAACTCGATATCGGCGAAATCCTGGCCGAAGTCGGCCGCCACACCGCCTCATGGGTCTGCCTTACCGGCGGCGAACCCCTCGGCCAGAACATCGGCCCGCTCTGCCGGGAACTCCGAGCGGGGAATTACTTCATCCACATCGAAACCAACGGCGCCATCGATCCGGATCCCGACCTCTACGACCTTATCGAGCACTGGACCGTCTCCCCCAAGAGAAAAACCATCGCGGGCGGTCTCAGGTTCATCAACGAACTCAAGTACGTGGTCGGAAAAAACTTTCACGAGGACATCGTCGAAGAGGACCGCGCCGAGTATGTCTACCTCCAACCCGAGTCAAGCAAACCGGAATACCTCGGCAAAACCCTCGAAATCCTCAAACGCCACCCCGCATGGCGGCTATCCTGTCGGGTCCACAAGATGCTCGACCTCCCGTAACGACATGGTGAGCATTCCTGAAAAGAGCGTTGTCCGGATACACAACGCGGGACTCGAAACGTCGGTCGCCGCAGGCCTTCCTCGCGGGACGAATCTGCGTTGAATTACACTGCCGGAACCGGAGTTTTCCCTTGACAACCCGATCCTGATAATTTAAATTTATTGAATGGCATAAGTATATGCCCACCAACCTACTTGCGGAGGAGTGTCAACGGAAAGGATCGTTTGTCACCTGGTGCTTTGCTGAATACGACGCGCAAGTAGACAGTTCGCGCGTTTTTTTATTATGCGAAAGAGAGGCCGGACGCCGAAGGTCGCGCCGGTTCTGTCAGAGCGGTGGTCCCACTCGTTATTCTAAAGAATATTCATTAGATTGATAGTTAATGACGTTTCAGCCGATTCGTCCCGTTAATCCTGAACGTGTCAAATACGATGCCTGAAACCGGCAATATAACGGTCAACCTGCCCGATGGCTCCCGAAAAAACTTTCGCGCGGGTGTCACAATCCTGCAGGTGGCCGAATCCATCGGCTCGGGACTTGCCCGCGCGGCACTGGCCGGAAAGGTCAACGGCCGCGCTATGGATCTCACATGTGCGCTGGACGACAGCGTCGAGCTGGAAATCCTCACCTTCTCCAGCGATGCCGGCAAAGAAGTGTACTGGCACAGCACCGCTCACATTATGGCGCAGGCGGTGCAGGATCTGTTTCCAGACGTCAAAGTCACGCTGGGCCCGCCCATCGAGAATGGCTTCTACTACGACTTCGACCGGAAAAAGCCGTTCACGCCGGACGAATTGCACCGGATCGAAATTCGCATGCGGGAACTCATTGCGGAGGCCCAGCCCTTTGAGCGCCAGGAAATCACCAGGGAAGCCGCGATCGATCACTTCGAAGAGCGCGGTGAAACCTACAAACTGGAAATCCTGGAGGAAATAGAACCCGGCGAAACCATCAGCATCTATAAAAATACTGAAAAATGGCTGGACCTGTGCCGGGGGCCGCATGTTCCGGACACCGGCCGCATCAAGGCGGTCAAGTTGCTGAGTTCTTCGGGCGCATACTGGCGGGGAGACGAAAACAACGTGATGCTCCAGCGCATCTACGGCATCTCCTTTCCGGGCCAGAAAGACCTCAACGCCTATCTCGAGTACCTTGAAGAAGCCAGGAATCGGGACCACCGCACCCTGGGTGGGCGTCTCGATCTCTTCTCGATCAACGATACCGCCGGCCCGGGTCTCGTCCTCTGGCACCCCAAGGGCGCGCGAATCAGGAATCAAATTGAAGATTTCTGGCGCGAAGCGCATTACGGCGGCGGGTACGAACTGGTCGGTTCGCCCCATATTGGCCGGTCCCAACTCTGGGAAACCAGTGGACACCTGGATTTCTTTCACGAGAACATGTACCCACCAATGGATATCGACGGCCAGGCGTATTTCGCCAAACCGATGAATTGCCCCTTCCACAGCCTCATTTACAAATCCCGGAGGCGAAGCTATCGGGAGCTCCCCTTTCGCTGGGCCGAACTGGGTACCGTCTATCGCTACGAAATGGTCGGCACGCTGCACGGGTTGTTGCGGGTGCGCGGATTCACCCAGGACGACGCCCATATCTTCTGTCGTCCCGAACAGGTGGAGGACGAAGTCGCCCGGGTTATCGACTTCACGCTGTTCATCCTCAAGTCTTTCGGGTTTGAAGACTTCAACGTTTACATCTCAACCCGGCCCGGGAAGTCGGTTGGAGATCCGGCCGACTGGGAAAGAGCCACCGACGCTCTCAAACGGGCAGTCGACAGGCAGAAGTTGCCCTACCGGATCGACGAGGGCGCCGGCGCTTTTTACGGGCCCAAGATCGACGTGACCATCAACGATGCCTTAAACAGGGAATGGCAGTGCACCACCATTCAGTTCGATTTCAATCTGCCGGAACGCTTCGACCTGAGCTTTGTCGGTCCCGACGGAAAATTCCATCGGCCCTACATGGTGCATCGCGCCCTCCTGGGCGCCGTGGAGCGGTTCTTCGGCCTCCTGATCGAACACTACGCGGGAAACTTCCCGCTCTGGCTGGCGCCGGTGCAGGTTGTCGTGCTTCCGGTTTCCGATCCCTTCGCCGACTATGCCAGACAGGTTGCCTGCCATCTCACCAGCGCGGGGCTCCGCGCCGAAATCGACCCCCAGGACGCCAAACTCGGTTTCAAGATTCGCGAGGCGGAAGTTCAGAAGATTCCATACATGATCATCGTAGGCAAACAGGAACTCGACGCGCAATCCATCTCGGTTCGCAGGCATGGCGCCGGTGACCTGGGAAGCATGTCCACAATCGACCTGATTGCCAGGATGCAGAAGGAAGTAGAGACGAAAAGCGCCGCGTAGCCCCTCTATTATCCAATTTGGCCGACAACGGGCCGGATCAAATTCGGAGGTAATCGGTATCAACAGAGGTCCAAGAGGTTTTCGAGATCGAAAGCAGGAAAAAGCACCTCGTGTCAACGAGCAGATCCGCATTCCGCAGATTCGCCTGGTCGACAACGAGGGCGAACAGGTCGGGATCGTTGAAACCCGGAAGGCAATCGAAATGGCATTGGAGGCCGACCTCGACCTGGTCGAAGTTGCTCCTAACGCCCGACCTCCGGTGTGCCGAATCATGAATTACGGCAAGTACCGATATGAACAGAGCAAAAAACAGAAAAAGGGCAAAAAAAGCGGGTCGCAACTGAAAGAGATTCGACTGGGTCCCAGAATCAGCGATCACGATTACGAATTCAAGATCCGCCATGCCGAGAATTTTTTGAAGCACCGCCACAAAGTCAGGATTTCCGTGGAATTTCGAGGTCGTCAGAATATGTACCGCCCACAGGGCAGGGTGCTTCTCGAACGCGCGGTGGACGACCTTCGGGAAACCGGCGTGGCCGAATTGCCCATCAAAGACGAAGGCCGAAACATCCTTATCATCATCGCGCCGAAATAACATCCACCGATAGCGCCCGGAGCGGGAACACAGGAGGCAGTATAATTCGGATCTCGCCTTTTCCCTCGCTCCAGGTTGCCCATTTTCCGTGTCCATTGCGGATGGCGAAAACGGGTTTTTCCGAGGAGTTAAACGTGCCCAAAATGAAAACACACCGTGGGGCCGCGAAACGCTTCAAACGCCGGAAATCCGGCGTGATCGGCCGCGGGAAATCAACGGTTACCCATAACCTGGCAAGCAAGAGCAGCAAACGAAAGATGCATCTGCGCAAATCCACCGCGGTCCACAAATCCGACCAGAACCGCGTAAGGCGCCTGCTTCCGAACTGACGGGCTGTTACCCCTTTATTTCGGAAGTTCCCTTCCCGCGAGCAGACAGGGGTTCATCATTAGAAGGCCATGGCGGGCGCGGCAACACCTGCCCTTGACACTGCCAGGCGCTACAAGGAGACCATCGACATGTCGAGATCAACGAATAGCGTCGCTTCGCGACGCCGACGGAAAAAAGTACTGAAAGCCGCGCGCGGATACCGGGGCGGGCGAAGCAAGCTGTACCGCACCGCGGACGACGCCGTCAACCATGCGCTTTCCTATGCGTATAGGGACCGTCGTCAAAAAAAGAGAAATTTCCGCTCTCTGTGGATCGTTCGGGTCAACGCCGCCGCCCGGCTTAACGGGCTGTCCTACAGCAGCCTGATCAGCGGCCTGAAAAAAGCCGATATTTCCGTCGACCGGAAAGTTCTGGCCAACCTCGCAATCACGGATGCAGCGGCATTCACAGCGCTGGCTGAACAGGCCCGACAACACCTGTAAATTGCCCTCCAAGTCGCGGAATCCATCAGAAAAGCGTCCCCTCGCATCGATTCCGTTTTCGCTCCCCGTGCGTCAAGTATGGTATCCCACCCTTGACTTTAGGCCATGGAGGCATTACATTGCGTAGTGTAGGGTTACGCAAACGTATATTTTTCCCCTCACTGAAAAAAACCGATCGGGAAAAACCGACAGCGATGAAAGGGTGAATACATGGAAGCGCAAGACCGGGTAAACGAACAGCTGGATTCCGGCATTCGAAACGACAATCCGTTCGAATCTGTCGAACAGACGGACGTACAGTCGATGTCGGATGATGCAGCAGAAACGCCCGTCAAGGCAGACGGACAGCCCGAAACCGACGACCGGGAGGAGGACCGGCTGGAGTCGGAAAATCGCGTTTCCGAACAACTTGATCTCCTTATTGGTGAAATCGATCGCGCTGTGGATATTATCCAACAGTTACGACGGGAAATCGCCGAACTACAGCAGAGCAAACATGAGCTTCAGGAACGGCTGGAAAACCAGGACCAGGCTATCTCCGAATTGCAGACCGAAAGGGAACGCCTCCGGTCCATTTACGACGATAACGCTTCCCTGATTGAGAACAAGGAGGAAATCCAACGCAAAATCGAAACTATGATCTCGCGTCTGGATTCAGTGAATACAGCGTAAACGGCACAGCCTACATCAACACCGAACCCCAGAGTTTCACATTGCCTCCGGATGTCCCGAGGTTTCATGTCTGAACAACCGGTAATACGCGTCCAGATCTTCGGCACCGAATACAGCATCTACACGGAAGGTGACCCGGACCATGCCCGGGCCGTAGCCCGGAACGTCGACCGGAAAATGCGTGATGTCGCGAACTATATTTCGCTTCGTTCGGTTGCCAAAATTGCAGTCGTTGCGGCCGTCAATCTCGCCCACGAACTGCTTAAAGAGGAAGAAGCCAGTCGGAAGTTGGGAAAGACCCTGACGGAACAGACCCACAATCTGGCGTCCTTCACAAACCGGATTGCGTAGAGACAACCTCAAACAGTAAGGGCGTGCCAACGATTCCCGGCACGCCTGCCGGATCGACGATTTCGGTGTTGCCTGCTGCGTTCATCTGTAACCATCCGGAGCGATCATTGTAAACCGGACGGGATGTACGGAACCGGATGAATGCAAGCGGGTTTTTTTGTGCATGGATTTAATAGGACGGTGAAACCAAAATGAACCTGCCGATAGATACGACCCTGGAAGTCGTGACAGTTATGATGCTGTCGGCCGGCCTGCTTATTTTGGGGTATATCCTGGGATGGCTGATCAGCGGCAAGATTGCGCAGAGCAAGATCCATCGCGCCGAACTCTCCGCGGAAAAAATCCTTGAAGATGCCCAGACCGAAGCGGATGCAATGAAGCGGACGGCGGTCCTGGAAGCCAAGGACAGGATACAGCAGGAGCGGCTCCGGTTTGAACAGGAACTGGAGGAAAAGCGCGAACGATCCGCCAGGGAAGACATGAAGCTGAGCAGCCTGAGACGGCAGCTTGACAAACGCGCGGACCTGTTGAACGACAAGGAAAAGCTGGCTACCGATAAAAATGAGCAACTCCGGTTGCTGGAGGAGCAACTCGCCGGCCAGGAACGGGAACTGGAACAAAGCCGGCTGAGGCAGAACAGGCGCCTGGAACAAATCGCAGGACTCACAAAGGAAGAGGCAAAACGTGTCCTGATGGCCAACATGGAAGAAGAGGCTGAACGCGATGCGGAATGGCGGCTAAAGGAAATCCGCGACGACGCCCTCGTCCGCGCCGACGATGAAGCCCGGGAAATCATAGCCGCAGCGATTCAGAGATTGGCCGCAGACCATACGATCGAATCCACCGTTGCGGTAGTGCGCCTGCCTTCCGACGAGATGAAGGGGCGAATCATCGGGCGTGAAGGGCGGAACATTCGCGCCTTTGAGATGGCTACGGGTGTGGATGTCACGATCGACGACACGCCGGAAGCTGTTATACTGTCGGGGTTCGACCCCATACGCCGGGCCATTGCCCAGATTGCCATGGAACAACTGATTCTGGACGGACGCATCCACCCGGGCCGGATCGAAGAACTAGTACAAAAGTCGAGAGAGTCTATTCAGGAGGTCATGTACGACGCCGGCGTTCAAGCGGCGTTCGACGTTGGCGTGCCGGGCCTGCACGATCGTCTCATCGCCTGCCTGGGCCGTCTCAAATACCGTACGAGCTACGGTCAGAATGTGCTGAATCACAGTAAGGAAGTGGCCTTTCTTTCGGGCATGATAGCCACATCGCTCGGTCTCAACGCCCAGCTGGCCAAACGCGCGGGTTTGCTTCACGACATTGGCAAAGGGCTGGCGCACGAAGCCGAGGGCACATACGGAGAGAATGGCGCGGACCTTGCGCGCAAATATGGTGAAGACGCGATCGTTATAAACGCGATCGAGTCCCATCACGGAGACGCGGATCCCGTTTCGCCCGTTGCCGTGCTTGTCGACGCAGCCGATTGCATATCCCGGTCGCGACCGGGCGCGCAGCGTGAACAGATTGAGAATTACGTAAGACGGCTGGAACGCTTGGAGTCCATCGCCAAGATGGTACACGGCGTGGAATCGGTCTTCGCCATCAAGGCCGGACAGGAAGTCCGCGTGGTAGCGGACTCCGATATGATGAGCGACGCAGACACGGAACGGCTGGCCACGCAAATCGTCTCGCGGCTTACCGAAGACGCCACCTGCCCGGGGCCCGTAAAGGTAACCGTCATTAGAGAAACGCGATCGGTGGATTTTGCACGTTAACGCGCCCGGCTCAAATCCGGCCACTTCCATGCTTGCCGCTGCATCCGTATCCCAAACGACCGTATTGCCCCGCTGTCCGTTACCGGTTTTTTTCCTTCCGGAGGCGAACAATCCGCCTTCCCGAGGGTTACGCAACGTCAATCGTTGACTGTTTTTCACAGGTGTCCATTTGAATATTCTGTTTGTCGGCGATATCTACGGTAGGCCGGGCAGAAAGGCGGCCGCGGATCTGATTCCACGGCTCAAGGAGAGCCACCGGATCGATTTCTGTATAGCCAATGGAGAAAATGCCGCCGGGGGATTCGGCATCACCGGGAATATCGCAAAGAAGCTCTTCGCGTACGGTGTCGATGTAATCACCACGGGAAACCACGTCTGGGATCGCAAAGACGCCATCCCGTTCATACAGGGTTCCGATCGCGTTCTGCGTCCCGCGAATTTCCCGGAGAGCGTCGGCGGCGCCGGCTACGGTATTTTCACCGCCTCAAACGGCGTCCGGATCGGTGTTGTCTGCATACAGGGCCGCGTGCATATGCTCGACCTGGACTGTCCATTCCGCGTCGGGAGAGATATTGTGGACCGCCTCCGCCGGCAGACCCCGGTGATCGCCATCGACTTTCACGCGGAAGCAAGTTCCGAAAAGATCGCATACGGATGGTTTATGGACGGCCGCGCCAGCGCCGTCCTCGGCACGCACACGCACGTACAGACCGCCGATGAGCGCATTCTGCCGGGCGGCACAGCCTTTATGTCGGATGCCGGCATGACCGGCCCTCACGACTCCGTCATCGGCGCCCGGAAGGAGGCCGTGATCCATCGGTTTCTGGAGCGTACTCCGGTCCGTTTTGAACCGGCTGAAAACGACATCAAGCTTTGCGGTGTCGTCGTGGAAGTCGAAAACGAATCCGGAAAAGCTACCCGCATCGAACGGTTGCGAATCGACTGGCAGGAGTCTTGAGTGTGGCGGATCGGCCCTATACCGTTGCAGAGATAACCCAGGCAATCCGACAGAACCTCGAAGCGAAATTCCCCGTCCTCTGGATCGTCGGTGAAATATCGCAGTACAATCAGGCTGCCTCCGGCCATCGGTATTTCACCCTGATAGACCAGAGCTGTCAGCTTCGTTGTGTAATGTGGCGGTCCGCCGCACCGGCCTTCAGGCCCGAAACCGGGGTCAAGGTACTCGCCCGGGGGCGAATTACGGTCTACGAACGTAGCGGCGAGTACCAATTGAATGTCACCCAGCTGTTCCCGGCGGGCAGCGGCCTGCAGCAACTCGCCCTGGAAGCGCTGAAACTCAAACTTCAGGAGGAAGGTCTGTTCGACCAGGCGCGGAAACGCCCGCTGCCGGCGTTCCCCCTCTCAGTCGGTGTGGTCACCTCGCGCACGGGAGCAGCGATTCGAGACATTCTGAACGTCTTGGCGCGGCGGTTCCCCGGAGTGAAAATCGTCCTTCGGCCGGCGCTGGTTCAGGGTGCCGGCGCCCCCGAAGATATCGCACTGGCCATTAACGAACTGAACGCCTTCGGAAAGGCCGACGTGCTGATTGTGGGTCGCGGCGGGGGTTCCGCGGAAGACCTGGCAGCGTTCAACACCGAGATTGTCGTTCGAGCCATCTGCGGCTCCAACATCCCCGTGATTTCCGCCGTGGGCCACGAAATCGACGTCACCCTGGCCGACCTCACCGCCGATTGCAGGGCGCCCACGCCATCCGCGGCGGCCGAACTGGCCGTTCGCGACGCGGGCGAGTTGCGCGCCCGGATACACAATCTCGTCACGCGTTCGTACGGCGCCCTGAACCGGTATCTGAAAGAAAACGAAAGTCTGCTCGACGGCTACCTGGGCCGCTACGGATTGCGGAAGGTGGAAGACAGCATCTTCCAGAACATCCAGGCCGTCGACGACCTTCAGAAGGGTCTCCAGAACAGCGTCCGGCGTATTTTCGACGGGCACCGGGAATCGTACCGCCGGCACACCGGCGAACTCGGAGCGCTAAGCCCGCTCTCGGTCCTGAGTCGGGGGTACAGCCTCACGCACCGGGCCGACAACAATGAACTGGTCACCCGCGCCGAGAACCTTGCCGAAAACGAACGGGTCCGCATACGTCTGTCGAAAGGCGAAATTACCTGCACGGTCGACAGTATCCTGGCCGGAAATCGGACGAATCGTTGAGTGGAAACGGAATTTCGCGACCATCCGCAGACCGCGTTACCGGACATTGCTTGAAAGACGCACTCAAAATCCCCCGGACGCAGGGTATTCCTGGATGCAGATGCCCGTCGGTCCAAACCTGTCTTTAGATGCCATAGGGCACGCGGTGTGCCGACCGCTGCGCGCACCGCGGGTTCGCCACGGTGCGGATCTTTCCCGGATCCAGTCGAAATTGGGTAAAAAATGAGCCCTTCAACTCTATGAGGAGTCCAATGGAAGAAGTAGAACCCACATTCGAAGAGGCGCTCAAGCAGCTGGAAGCCGCGGTTGAAACCCTGGAGGCCGGAAACCTGCCCTTGGCAGAAGCGCTACGCCTTTTTGAAGAGGGACTGAAAGCGTCAAACCTTTGTCGTGCGCGGCTGGAAGAGGCCAAGCAGCGTGTCGAAGTCCTGGCCGCCGAGAGCGGAAATGACTTTCAGCTCACGGAACTGGACGCCGCAGAGGAAGCCGAGGACTGATGTCCTGTCCCGTGCAACACCGATTGCGAGATCTTCAAATTCAGGCTACATTCATACAGCTCAACTGAACAATCGCCCCGCTGGCTCCCGGTCCCCATGAAACGCATTGGCATACTTGCATATATCAAACGGGACGGCATCGGTCCCATTATCCAGAATTTCGTGCAGCTTGCGCACGACCAGGGCATCGAGCTCATTCTGGAGGAACCGTTAAGGGAAATCTGTCTCTCCAACGATGTCACTTTCCGCCCGGCCGCCGACCTCGCCGCGCACTCGGATATTGTCGTTGCCCTGGGTGGAGACGGCACCATTCTCCGGGCGGCCAAACTGGTCGATTCCGCTCAAAAACCCATTCTGGGCGTCAACCTGGGCCGACTGGGATTTCTGGCGGGAGCCGCGCCCGACGAGTTGCGCGAGAGTCTGGGAAGATTGAAGCGGGGTGAATATCAGCTTGAAGAACGCATGGCCCTCGAAGCGGAAATCGGAAACAAACCCTTCTTTGCGCTCAACGAAATTGTCATCGAAAAAGGGGTGCTCGCCCGCCTCGTCCAGGTGAAGTCCTGGGTTTCCGACACGCCGTTCAGTTCCTTTTTCGGGAATGGCATTATCGTATCCACCCCGACCGGATCAACCAGCTACAGCCTCTCTGCGGGAGGTCCCATCCTCCATCCGGATCTGAGGGCATTCATTATCACGCCCATCTGCGCGCATTCGCTCTCGCTACGTCCCGCGGTCATCCCGGGCAATCAGTCGATCACTGTCCAGGTGATCGCCGAACACAGCGATATCATGGTAACCGCCGACGGCAAGATCGTCTCACCCATACAGCCCGAAGAACGCGTTCACATCCGACAGGCCGCTCATACGACCCGTCTGATCAACCTCCAGGGGCTTTCCTTCTATCAGTTGCTCAGGCGCAAATTGGATTGGAGCCTGGACCGGCGCGAACCTCAGGAGTCCTGACCGTGCTCTGCCGACTGCTTGTCGTCAACTACGCGTTGATCGACAGAGTTGAAATCGAACTCGGTCCCGGGTTGAACATCATTACCGGCGAAACCGGCGCGGGCAAATCCATTCTCATCGGCGCCCTGGGTCTGGTTCTCGGAATGCGGGCGAGCCCGGAAGTGATCCGAACCAGAGAAAAGAGGTGTCTCGTCGAGGCCATTTTCCAGTTACAACCCGATCACCGGTGTCTGCCGCTCCTGGACGCCATGGGCATCGAGGCCGAGCAGGGCGAACTCATCATCCGCCGCGAGGTCGTCGCGAATGGCCGAAACCGCTGTTTCGTCAACGGTCTCACCGTACCCCTGCGCAGCCTGCTCGACCTGGCCAGAGCCCTGGTTGACCTTCATGGACAACACGATCACCAGTCTCTTCTTTACACGGAACGTCATATCGACTTTCTGGACGGGTTCGCCAGACTGGGAAAACTCCGCGAATCGGTCGGTATTGCGCACAGTCGTCTGTCCGACCTCCTTGCAAAGCGGAAAAACGCCGATGCCGAAGCGCAACGGATGCGCGACCGGCGAGACCTTCTCGAATTTCAGGTGGAGGAAATCGTTTCGGCCGATCCGGAACCTGACGAGGACGAGCGCCTCCTGCAGGAACGGTCGATGCTTACGCACGCAGAGCGGCTGATCGAAACCGCCATGCACCTGGAAACGATGCTCTACCAGGGGGACGACTCCATTTTGGATCGTCTGGGCGCCGCAGAGCATCTCCTGAAAGACGCCGTACAGATGGACGAATCGCTCCGCTTTCGGGCCGATGAACTGGCCGCCCAGCGTTATGCAATTGAAGAACTGGCCCGTTTTTTTTCGGACTATGCACGCAGCGTCGAGCACAACCCGGAACGCCTTGCGGAGGTCGCCGGACGTCTGGATCTCCTGGCGCACCTGAAGAAGAAATACGGCGGCAGCCTTGAGACGGTGCTTGAGCACCGTGAGAACGCGGAAGAGGAACTGGCGCAATCGGAGCGGTTGGACCGTTCGCTGGAGGAGGTCGAAGGGGAAATCGATTCGGCCCGCGCCAGACTTTCGCAAGTGTGCGCCGGGCTTTCCAAAGCGCGTGAAGCCGCCGCGCACGACCTCTCCCGCGAGACAACGGAGGCGCTCGGCGACCTGGGGATTCCCCGGGCCGATTTTCGCGTTGAACTCATCCGGGACGAGTCGCCCGACGGTTGGGTAAGCCTGGACAACCGGCGATTTCGCGTGGGCCCGAAGGGCATCGAGCGCGTCGAGTTCCACATTTCCACGAACCCTGGCGAAGCCCTCAGGCCGCTGGTCAAGGTGGCTTCCGGCGGCGAGGTGTCCCGGATCATGCTTGCCCTGAAATCCGTGCTCTCCCAATCCGATCCGGTACAGGTCCTCATCTTCGACGAGATCGACATCGGCATCTCCGGCCGCATCGCCGACGTGGTGGGCAGGAAGCTCAAGAGCCTGTCGCGTGCGCGCCAGACCATCTGCATAACCCATCTCCCTCAAATCGCCAGAATGGCGGATACCCATCTGGCCGTGCATAAGACCGTATCTAATGGCCGCACCGTCACCCGGGTAATCGAGCTGGAGGAAGATGAGCGCGCGCGGGAACTTGCGAAACTTCTGGGCGGGGAAAAAATATCGGCCCTTACCATGGAACACGCGAGAGAAATGCTGAGTCAGAATTGAAGTTGCGTCGGCAGGACCCGCCCCAGGCGGGTTGTTTCCGTCCGCCCCAACGAGAAGGATTCCCCGGTGAAACCGAAAATTCCGAGCGAACTCAACGACATCTTCGAGAAAGTCATCGCCAGCGAACGCCTCTCCGCCGCCGACGGTATACGGCTTTACAGTACGTCGAATCTCAACGCGGTGGGGCACATGGCCAATATCGTACGCGAGCGTCTATGCGGCAACGTGGCCTGGTACGTGCGGAACCAGCACATTAACTATACCAACATCTGCAACAAGCTCTGCAGATTCTGTTCCTTCTACGTGCCGCCGAAAGACCGCAGGGGATATGTCCTCTCGCCGGAAGACATCCGGGACCGCGTGAGACAATATCTGCACGTTCCCATCTCCGAAATCCACATGGTGGCGGGAATCAACCCCAAACTGCCCTATTCCTACTATATCGACATCGTACACGCCGTGAAAGAAATCCGACCGGAGGTCGCCATAAAGGCCTTTACGGCGATCGAATGGGTTCAGATCGCCAGGGCCGCCAAAAAACCGCTCCGGGAAGTCATGCAGGAACTCAAAACAGCGGGCGTGTCGTCGATCCCGGGCGGCGGCGCCGAAGTCTTCAGCGATCGGGTCCATGCGGAGATGTTCTGGACCAAGGCCGACTCCGACGAATGGATGCGGGTCGCCCGTACCGCACACGAAGAGGGCCTGCCCACCAACGCCACGATGCTCTACGGCCACATCGAAAATCCGGATGAACGGGTTCAGCATCTGGTCAGTCTCCGGGAACTCCAGGACGAGACCCGCGGTTTCCTGGCCTACATCCCGCTTTCCTTCCACCCCGAACGCACCGAACTGGAACACCTGCCCGCTCCCACCGGCGAAGCCGACCTGCGCGAAATCGCCGTCGCTCGACTCATGCTGGACAATTTCCAGCATATCAAATCGTTCTGGATTATGAACACCATCGAAATCTCGCAGGTCGCACTCTGGTACGGCGCGGACGACATCGACGGCACCATCCAGGAGTACGAAATCACGAGGCGCACGTACGAGGAAACCCGCCAGGTGCTCACCCGCAAACAGCTGGTGGAACGCATTATTGAAACCGGACGGGAACCCGCGGAACGCGATAATCTCTACAACAAACTCCGCACGGAACAGGAAGTCCCGGAAGACGAGGACACCGTTACCATTCCCGGCGAGTTGCCCGTGCTTCCGTGAAGCAGGCTCAGAGCCGTTGGATCTTCCCTGCGCCCATTTCGTAGAATCGCCAATTCGAATAAGCGGTGAAGAGACATACGGATTGGAGAACGGATCGATGATAGATGATATCGCCGAAAAGATCGACGCTGAACAGCGTATCTCGGTAGACGATGCCCGGCGGCTGATGGCTCATCCCAACGTCACGGAACTGGGCCTGCTTGCGGACACCGTGCGCATGCGAAAATGGCCGAAAGACGTGGTGACCTACAATATCGGCCGCAACATCAATTACACCAACGTCTGCTGGGTGCGCTGCGATTTTTGTGCGTTCTACCGCCCTCCCGGGTCCTCGGAAGGATACGTCCTGCCCCGGGACCAGATCTTCCGGAAAATCGACGAATTGGTCGCCGCGGGCGGAAAAACCCCAAAATCGAACGAAATCCTGATGCAGGGCGGCCTGAATCCCAGGCTGCGCATCGACTACTATGAAGATCTCTTCTCCAGTATCCGCGAGCGCTATCCGTCCGTGCACCAGCACTGCCTCTCGGCCACCGAGATCATCTATATCGCGCACATCTCGCGTCTGTCCATTTCGGACTGTATTCGCCGCCTGCAGGACGCCGGCCTGGATTCCATTCCGGGCGCCGGGGCCGAGATTCTGTCGGACGAGGTTCGCGACATCATCGGCTTCCGCAAAGACCGGGTACACGAATGGCTGGAGGTGCATCGCGCCGCGCACGAACTGGGCATGCACACCACCGCCACCATGATGTACGGCCACGTCGAATCCGTCGACCAGCGCCTTGAACACCTGAAATACATCCGGGATCTCCAGGACGACACCGGCGGCCTGACCGCTTTCATTGCGTGGAGTTTTCAGCCGGACGACACCGATCTGGCTGCAGACAATACCCGCTGGAACGGGAAGAAAGCCACCGGCTACGACTACCTGCGCACCATTTCCGTCTCCCGCCTTTTCCTGGACAATATCCCAAGTTTTCAGGCCTCTTGGGTGACCCAGGGTCCCAAAATTGCCCAGGTCGGCCTTAAATACGGCGTCAACGACTTCGGAAGCACCATGATGGAGGAGAACGTCGTCTCCGCCGCCGGTACCAGCCACACCGACGACATGAGCCTTCCGGCCATGTTGCGCCTCATCCGGGGCGCCGGCTACAGGCCGGCGAGACGCAACACCCGGTACGAAATCGTGAACTGAAAGCCGCGCGAATGGCAACCCGCCTCGGTGTCGTCTCTTTCCTGAACACCCATCCGCTGGTGCACGCTCTGGAAACCGGTCGCATCGAACACTGCTTCGATTTCACCTACGACGTGCCCTCCCGCTGCGCGGAACACCTTCACAGCCGCGAAACCGACGTGGCCCTCATCCCATCCATCGAAATCGCCCGCGGCCCCGATCCATACAGCGTCGTACCCGACGTCAGTATCTCTTCCCGGGGCCCGGTCCGAAGCGTACTGCTTCTGCACCGAAAAGATCCGGCCGATATCCGGACGCTCGCCCTGGACGTCAACTCCCGAACGTCCACCGTCCTCAGCCGTCTCGTGTTGCGAAAACAATTCCGATGCAAACCCGAGATCTTCCACCATCCCCCGGACGCCGGGCGCATGCTCGATCACGCCGACGCCGCAGTCATCATCGGGGACGCGGCGCTCGCCCTGGATACGGCACCCTATCGTGTCGTGGACCTGGGTGAAGCCTGGACCGTGCTTACCGGCCTTCCGTTTGTCTACGCCTGCTGGACGGGGCGGTCGGACGCGCTGAATCCCGATCAGACCCGACAATTGATCCGGGCCAAGGCCCTGGGCGTCCGGGAGATCCCGCTTATTGCGGAGGCCTATGCGGCTTCACATCCCTGTTCGGCCGGGTTCTATGCCGACTACCTCGGCAACAAGATCCGTTACGACTTTGGCGGTGCCGAACAGGAGGGATTGAACCTTTTTTACAGGTACGCCGTGGAAATGGGCTGCATCGGAAACGTCCCGGAACTTCGTTTCTATGCCCATTCCTGACGCATACACCTGAGAAGCTGTCTCAAAACCCCCGGCCGTCTTCGAGCGGCTGCAAAAACGTCGGTCTGCGTTGGGTCAAGTCCACCCCGATCTTTAGATATGGGCAGACTTGCGCGTCGGCACAGCGCGCCCCTCGCGCCTCATAACCGACACCCTTTCGCTCGCGCTCGAGAACGCACCCGGGATTTTATAACAACTTCCGTAAGTTCCGGAGGGAGGAACTGCCTTATGTCCCGAACCGGCCGCGCCTCGGTCATGGTCGGCGAACGATTTGAAATCCGCGAGTACCCGGTCCCGGAACCGGCCCCTGGAACGGTCCTGTTGAAACAGGAACTGGCCGGCATCTGCGGCACCGACCTGCACAATTGGGAGTACCAGAGAATGGAAGACGAAATCATTCTGGGGCACGAGAACGTTGGGATTATCGACAGACTGGGCGAGGGCGTGACCCATGACCACCTGGGGCGCCCGGTCAGAGCCGGTGACCGGATCGCCCTTGTGCCCGGTACGTCTCAGGGCGCCTACGGTTTCATACCTGCAGGAGAACAGCCCTATCTTCGCGGCGGCTTTGCCGAATACATCTATCTCTGGAACCCGGAAACCGTTTTCTTCAGAACCGATCTGCCGGCAGAGGTCGCCGTAATGCTCGAGCCCTTCACGATCGGCGTACACGGCGTCATGCGTGCCAGGATTCAATTCGGAGACACCGTCGTCGTTCAGGGCTCCGGCGCCATCGGCCTCGTCACACTCATCTGCGCGAAAGTCAGCGGCGCCGGGCGCCTCATCATGGTCGGGGGCCCACCCGGTCGCCTCGATCTCGCGCGCGAAATGGGAGCGGACGTCACCGTCGACATCGCCGAAGTCCCGGATCCCGAAGAACGCAAGCGAATGGTTAGAGAAGGCACCCCCAGGGGCACTGGAGCCGACGTCGTCTTTGAGTGCGCGGGTTTTTTGCCCGCCATACCGGAGGGTCTGGACTATCTTCGACAGGACGGCACCTACGTCGAAATGGGGCATTTCGTCGACGTCGGGTCATTCGAATGCAACCCGAATCGCATGTTCATGCGAAAGAACCTGCGCTTCGAAGCCGTCTGGGCGAGTTCACCCGAACACTTCGTGCGCGGCCTGCCCATCCTGGAGAAAAACGAATTTCCGTTTGCCGATATGGTCAGTCACACGATCCCGCTGGACCGAGTGCCCGAAGGATTCAACGCCCTTGCGGGCGGCTACCGTCTGGACGGCAAGGATGCGGTAAAAATCGCCGTATCGGGAAGCCTGTAGAACCGTTCCCGCGCATATACACCTTTTAGATACGCGTAGACCGCGTCTCCAGGGCCGGACGTGTACCGTTCCTGAAATCCGACGGTGGAAATCATGACGCTGCGCGCACTCCTCGTTGGCCTGGTCATGGCCGTGTGGGTCAACCTCTGGCCCACCTACACCAGCCTGATCGCCCATTCTTCGCGGGCCGACTACGCGCACCTGTCGGTGGCCCTGCTCATTCCCTTCATTTGCCTGCTGGGACTCAATCTCCCGCTGTATCGGCGCGGTCGTGGCCTTTCAGCCTCGGAATTGCTCGCCATCTGCTGTATCGGAATGGTTTCCGCAACCATGCAGGGCGAATGGCTCTCGGGATATCTCCTTGGTGTGATTACAGCACCCACCTACTTCGTAACCCCCGAGAATCAATGGGCAGACCACCTGCTCGCCAGGGTCCCATCCTGGGCTATTGTCTCGGATCCGGCGGCCACCACCGGCTTCTATGAGAGTCTTTTCAAGGGCCAGAAATTTCCCTGGGCCGCCTGGGCGGCGCCGTTTTTCTGGTGGGCCGGATTTCTGGGATCCGTGCTTACCGTCAGCTTCTGCCTGGTCGTCATCCTGCGGAAACAGTGGATGGACAACGAACGCCTGACGTTCCCGATCGCCACCGCCGTCCTGGAACTTACGGGGGTTGCCGGCACGGAAAGCAGCCTGGCGACCCTGATCCGGTCGCGCCTGTTCCGATTCGGTTTCTGGCTGATCGTCGCCATCTTCTGCTGGAACATCGCGACCTGGTTCGTAAGAGCCATACCCGTCCTGGATGTGCCCATGACCGTCCTGAGCCGCAAAGTTATCCGCATCGGCCAGGGCTTCCCCTACTTTGCCTTTTCCGTTCATCCGATGACGATCGCGTTCGCGTACTTCACCGAATCCAACGTCCTGCTCAGCATCTGGCTCTTCCACCTGCTGGCCATTCTGCAGGTCGGCGTCTTCAATCGCACGGGATTCAGCATCGGCAGTTCGGATATGTGGTGCTCCTTCGATCCCACCATCGGCTGGCAGAGTTTCGGCGGTCTCACTGTTTTTACGGGCTGGGGCCTCTGGGTTGCCCGAAGCCATCTGGCCGCCGTATTCAGGAAAGCCTTTGCGGGTACGGCGCGTGTCAAACGCGGGGGCGCGGACCCCCTCATCGACGACTCAAACGAACTCATCTCATACCGTACGGCCGTGTACCTGCTCCTGGCCGGTTGCGCGTACCTTCTGGTGTGGCTCTTCCGCGCCGGAATGGCCGCCGGCCCTCTGCTCGCCTTCTGGTTCGCCACCCTCGTTCTCTACCTGGGTCTGGCGCGCATCATCGTCGAGAGCGGCCTCGTGTATCTGCGCGGCCCGATCACGGCCCAGGCATTCACGTGGCACCTCTTCGGCATTTCCGGGATGGGCGCGCACAGCGCGGTTGCCCTGGGCCTGACGTACACGTTTTTCTGCGACGCCAAGACCTGGGGGATCACCGCCCTCGCACACATCCCCCGGCTGGGAATGGCCATGCGGCCCGAACGACGTCGCCTGCTGGCGCCCGGCGTTCTCCTGGGAGCCCTGGGCGGCGCCCTTTCCGTGATCGCCTTCATTCTCTACCACGGTTATTACGGTGTGGGCAGCTACAACTTCGGCGTGGTCAGCTTCAACGGCTCCGGTGACGGCGCCGTGGGAATCTGGCGATATACCGCCGCCCGCATCCAGCAGGGAACCGCCGGCACAAGCTGGGACCGCGTCGGATTCTTCGGCATCGGCGCCGCCTTCACCGGCCTCCTCGTTTTCCTGCGATACCGCTTCCCGGGATTCCCCATCCATCCCATCGGCTTCACCATTTCCGCATCCAACGTGCTTAGAAGCAGCGTCACCTCCATTTTCATCGCGTGGCTCATCAAAGCCCTTATACTGAAGTTCGGCGGCCTCAACAGCTACAGGCGAATGACTCCCCTTTTCCTGGGTATGTTCATGGGATATCTCGTGGGCGTGGGTCTGGGGGTCGTCGCTGACGTCATCTGGTTCAACGGAGACGGGCACAAACTGAACGACTGGTAACCACCGCCACAATTCCGATGCGTCGGAAGAAAAACGTGCTTATCTTTTGTCCGCAACCTCAATCACCCCGGCAAAGTGGTACTACCGGCATCCCAAGAACGGGACGGTGAATCCTATGTCTTTCGACATCCTTATTCGCAACGGCCTCGTGGTCGACGGGACAGGTAGTCGGGAACCCTTCTCCGCGGATATCGCCGTCCAGGGCGACCGAATCGCCGCCGTGGGCGATCTGGCGGATACCCGCGCGGAACGGGAGATCGATGCCCTTGGCCACGTGGTCTGCCCCGGGTTCGTCGACGTCCACGTGCATTGCGAACCCGCTCTGCTGACCGGAAGCGACCGGTTTGCGGGCGTCGTACAGGGCATCACCACGCAGCTTCTTGCGCCGGACGGATTCGGATGGGCCCCGCTGCCTCTCGATCTGCGCAGCCAGATGTGGGAGTACACCAGGTTCGCAGCCGGCTCGGCGGATATCGAACTCACCTGGGAGACCATCGAGGACTACCTGAAGCTCTATCCCGGGAACAGCCCCTGCAACGTCTACCCGCAGGTGCCCCACTGCGCCGTGCGCCTCAACGTCTGCGGCTGGTCGGCGGGTCCGGCCACCGATTCGCAGATTGACGCCATGGCCGACCTCGTGCGGCAATGGATGGAAGCGGGCGCCGGCTGCCTCTGCCTGGGCCTGGACTATCAGCCCAGCGCCAATTCAGACCTGCGCGAACTCGTCGAACTGGGCAAAGTGGCGGCGTCCTACGGGGGCATCTACGCGGCGCACATCCGCAACCACATTCTCGGCCGGCCGGAGGCCTGGAAGGAAACATTCGAGATCTTTCGGCGATCCGGCATTCCCGTTCACATTTCCCACGAACGGGCCGACCGGGAAGGCGCCGAGCTTCTCGAGCTTGCCGAAAGGGAGGACATCGACCTCAGCTTCGAGTCCTACCTCTATCCTGCCGGTATGTCGCACATGACCATCATGCTGCCTGTCGAAGACCAGGTCGGCGCTCCGTCAGACGTTCTGGACCACCTGTCCGACCCCGCGGTGAAGCAGCGGATACTTCCCCATCTCCGGGGTTGGCTGGGCGCCTGCAATCAGGTGGTCGGCCACACCCGCTCCGGTTGCTACGTTGGCGCCACCCTCTCGGACCTGGCCGCCAGGGCAGGCGTCTATCCGGAGGATTTCGCCTACGATCTGATCCTGGAGGAAGAAGGCCTGTCCACCTACATCTTCCCGTGGCAGGACACGCCCGAAATTATCGAAAACACCATAAAAAACACCGTCACGCACCCACGAATGATGCTCGCGAGCGACGGCATCTACAACGTGCGCCATCCCCACCCCCGGGGCTTCGGCTGTTTCGCACGAGTACCCGGCGTATTCGCCCGCGAGAAGAAATGGATCTCTCTCGCTGCAGCCATCCATAAAATGAGCGGTTTTCCCGCCCGGCGATTCGGCCTTTCCGATCGGGGCGAAATCGCCGCCGGTAAAGCCGCCGACATCGTGATCTTCGATCCACAGACCATAAACGCGACTGCCACGTTCGAGAACCCCAGAGGGGGCCCCGTGGGTATCCAATGTGTACTGGTCAACGGAAAGCCGGTGGTGGAGGACGGCGCCCCAACCGGCGCGCTCCCGGGCCGTGTACTGCGTCGCAACGCATCGTCGACGGGCTGATACGAGCCCAGTGTTCTGACCCTGAAATAGATTGCCGGCAAAGCCCTCGGTCCGCCGGTCGTTATCGCTATGTGCGTCGCAGCCTTTGTGGAACCTTCCGATTCGAAAGGACGCCCCGCCATGCTCATACTATCTGCTATCCTCGTGCTGACCCTCCTGTCGCTCCGGGCTAACGCCGCCAGCGCCGGCCCGGTCTTTCCACCGGCCCTGGACGATTCCGACGCGGAACGGCTGCGTCGAAATCTCCGACCGGTTCTTTCACTATCGGAAAGTGAAATTCTGCGCCTCATTCCTGACCGCGCGGGCATCTACTTTGTGGACTGTCCCAACTGCGACGGCGGGGCCCAGGAGGGCCAGATCGACTGGGCAATCGAAGACCCGGACCGTGTCTTCTGCAAATTCTGCGGCCTTGAATATCCTAACGAGAAATTCCCGGACACCCGGATCCTGAGCGTCGTCAACCCCGTGGGTGAGACCCAGGAATATCCCTACTGGGAGGACGAATCCGGGTACAGACATTTCTTTCAGGCCAAGGGCTGGTACCGGGCGCGGGCCTATTTCGCCAGCGCCGCCCACGACCTTGCCGCGCTCTATTCCGCGACCGGAGACCGATCCTTCGCCCGTCGGGCGGCCCTCATTCTGAACCGCTTCGCCGAAGTCTATCCGGGGTACTGTGCCCACCACGACCTGCCCTTCCGCCAGAAAATCATCTTCCCGGGCGACCAGGGGTTTCCCTATCCGGTTCAGGACTACCGCGCCTCCAAGTGGGACTGGTGGGCATACATGGACATTCCTGAAAACCTGATCTACGCCTACGACCTCATCCGGGACAGCGGGGAACTGGACGAGAAGACGGTCCGGCGCATCGAAGACGAATTCTTCCACGCCAGCGTGGCCTTTATACGGGGTTTTCCGCCGGCGCTCGGCAACATGGATCCCACGCTGCTGCGCGGCCTTGTTGCCGCCGGGCGGGTCCTGGCGGAACCTGACTATATCCACGACGCCGTGGACCGCGTCGAAAAACTCGTCGCCGCAAACTTTCTCGTGGACGGCACATGGCGAGAGGGCGCGGTGTCCTATCACAATCAGACCATCGGCGGGCTGCAGCAGGTGATGGCGAGACTGAACGGTTACAGCGACCCGGACGGATACGTCCATCCCGTTGACGGCGAACGCTACGACAATCTGGACCTGAACGCCCGTTTTCCCATTCTGAAAAAGGCAAAGGGCATCCCGGAACTTCTCCGCTATCCCAACGGTCGTGTGGTCCCCACCCATGACACCTGGGCCAGAGAACGGAGGGACGCCCCTGAAACGTCCGGTCCAATGCTCCTTCCGGGTATGGGCCACGCCCGCCTGAATATGGGAAGCGGCGACGACCAGACCCAGACGTACCTCCATTTCTCCGGCGGGTACGGCCACCAGCATGCCGATCTGTTGAGCCTCACCCTCTACGCACGCGGCCAGGAGCGCCTGAGCGACATCGGCTACACCCACACGCGCCACCGGTGCTGGACGATCAGCACACTGTCGCACAATACGGTTGCCGTGGACGGCGAAGACCAGGCATTCGGCTCCGAAAACGCGCCCTCGGACGGCAACCTCCTGCTTTTCGTCCCGCACAGCGACACGTTCCAGGCCATCGAAGCCTCAGGCGACCGCGCCTATCCGGGCATCACGTCCACCTACCGGAGGCTGCTTCTCCAGATCGGCCTGTCGTCCGAACAGACCTACGTGGTCGATCTGTTCAGGGTTGCCGGCGGCCATCGCCACGAATACATCCTCGCAGGCGACGCGGACCACGACGGCGCCGTCGAAATCGACCTTCCCGCCGAGCCCCATGGCAACACGCTGCTCCCCGCGGGCGTGACCGCCACCCTTCCCACAGGGGAGAGCGTCAGGGGCGACGCCGGGGGCCACAACCTGGGATATGCGTTCATCCGCGACGTGCGGCGCGCCGAAGCCACCCGGCCGTGGAGCGCGACATTCACCAGCATGGCCAAGCCCGCGGGTTCGGTCCGCGTGCACAGCCTGACCCGCCCCGACGGAGACCTCTTCACCGCCCGGGCGCCCTCCGTCCGCAATGCCGACGAGGATGACACCCGTCTCGACGAGATCACCATGCCGTTGCTCGTTCATCGCCGGACCGGCGAGAACCTCTCCACCCTCTTCAGCACCGTCCTGGAACCCCACGGCGACATTCCCGCCATCAGCAGCGTGGATCGTCCGGACCTGGATGGCGGCACCGACACGGATACCGCGCTCAGAATCGTCTCCGGCGACGTTACCGACCACGTCCTGTCCGCGACAGACGCCGACCGGACGCTCAAGACCGGAGACCTCAGCTTCCGCGGCCGGGTCGGCTTTGTCAGAGAGCGAAACGGCGAAGTCGAACAGATGATCCTCATCGGGGGCACGCTTCTCAAGAAGGGCAACCGAAAGCTCGGCGGCCGGGGCACCCGTACCGGCGCCGTGCTCAAAACCATGCGCAAGGCCGCGGGCGACGACGTCGACGGGCTCCTCATCGATACCGATCTACCAACCGGCGTGGATCTCGTGGGCCTCACCGCCATTGTCACGGACGGCGACGGATTTACCTACGGCCACAAAATCAAAGCCATACAACACCTCGAAGAAGGCGGTACCCAGCTGGAACTGGAGGATGACCCCGGTTATGAAATCACGGCGGAAGGCGGCCGCCTCCTATTCTTTCCCGGGCGCTCATGGACCGGACCGGCGACCGTCGAAATCCCCACCGTGACCAGCCTGCGTATCAACACGTCCGACGTCAACGCCACCAGAACCGGCGACTGGATCAACCTGGTTTACAACGCCCCGTTCACGCCGCGCGACACGTCCGAAGACGTGGTGTTTCAGGACAAACTCTGGATCAGCAACGCCTACTACCACTCTGGTATCCTCACCCGGGATCTCTGGAATTCATCCGACGGCATCAGCTGGTATCTGGTGAGCGAAGCCACGCCCTACGACGGCTACAGCGAAATGGCGGCCTACAAGGACAGAATCTGGGCCGTCAAAGGGAGCGTCTGGAACTCCCGAAACGGCATTGAATGGACACGGGTACTGGAAGAAACCCCCTTCCGGGCGCGAGGTTACGGCGAACTGGTCGTCCACCGCGACCGGATGTGGCAGCTTGGCAGCGGCAGTGACGTCTGGCATACGGGAGACGGGCTCGACTGGGTCCCCGCCGTGCGCGACGCTACCTACGGGGAGCGGTCCGCGGCTTCCGTGGCCGTGTACGACGACAGGCTCTGGGTGATGGGGGGCCGCATCGTCCAACGCAACGACCCGCCCGAAAAGGGCTACCCGGACTACACGACCCTGAACGACGTCTGGTGTTCGGAGGACGGCGTCAACTGGACCCGCGTACTCGAACACGCGCCCTGGTCGCCACGGATGTGGTTTATTTCGAAAGTCTACGCGGGCAGACTCTGGATCATCGGAGGGTACGACAACGCCAACTCCGTCAACCTGGGGGACGTCTGGTATACCGAAGATGGCAGGGAGTGGCACGAATTCAAACCCGACACCCGCTTTTCACCCCGCCACGAATCCACGTGCTACGTTTTCCGGAACAGCCTCTGGGTTGTCGCGGGGAACACGTGGCCGGTCGTAAACGACGTCTGGCGGTTAACGTTGCCCTGAGGCGGTACCTCGCTGTCGCCACGTCTTTGAGAAGGGCCTCTCCCGACGAGGCAGGACCCAACCGTGGAAATACACCTCAAAAGCCTGCTTCAGGGCGCCCGAGAAGCGTCCGGCACGGTCGTTATCATCGACGTTTACCGCGCTTTCACGACCGCTGCGGTCGCGTTCCAGCGAGACGCGAAAAAAATCATCTTCGTCGCCCGGATCGAAGACGCCCTGGCCCTTCGACGCCGAGGTGTGTGCGACCTCTGCGCCGGTGAGGTGGGCGGCATCCGGCCCAATGGCTTCGACTTCGGCAACTCCCCCTTTCAACTCAGCGGCGCGGACGTGGCGGGCAAAACCCTCTGCCTCTCCACCCGCGCCGGGACCACGGGCGTCGAAGCCGCGGGGAGGGCCGAGCGAATCTACGCCGCCTCGCTGACCGTGGCCGCCGCCACCGCGCGCGCGATATTGAAGCGAAACCCCGATACCGTTACCCTCGTGGCCATGGGCTGGGAAGGGCGGGGGCGGACCGACGAGGACGAACTCTGTGCGCTTTACCTCCGCAACCTCCTGCTTGGCTGCACACCGGATCCGGATGCCGTCTGCAGCCTGGTGCGCTCCGCCGCGGAATCCCAAAAATTCGACGACCCCGACCAGCCCCACTTTCACCCCGGCGACCGGGACCTGGCGCTCAGGATCGACAGCGTCCCTTTTGCCATCAACGTGACGCCGGAAGACGGTCTCCTGGTCGCCCGCCCGGAACCGGTGTAGGGATCTCTGCCCCGCACCCTCCCATATGACGCACTGCCGATCCGATGCCGCGCCGACCGGCCTCCTTTCCGGGCTGACCTGACGCCGCATCACGCTTCATCGTCGCAGGAATTACAAAAAAGGATAGCGATCAACACCCTCATGCCTCGGATCAAGCTCGGTCTCCCGCAAAGCTTTGTGTTCTCAACCGATATCCGGCTTCGTGTCTCCGACATCAACTACGGCGGGCACATGGACAACAACGCCGTCCTGTCGCTCGTCCACGAGGCGCGGGTGCGTTTCCTGGAAAGCCACGGCTTCAGCGAATTGGACGTGGAAGGGGTCGGCATCATTATGGTCGATGCCGTCATCCAGTACAAATCCGAAGCCTTTTACGGCCAGACCCTGACCTTTCAGGTCGCGGTCGACGGCCTCAGCCGCATCGGATGCGACATCTACTACCGAATTTCGGACAAAGATACGGGGATGGAAATCGCCCGCGCAAAAACCGGCATCGCCTTTCTGGACTACGCGACACGGAGACCGAAGCGGATGCCCAAGAGATTCCGGTCCCTGTTTGCACCTGACAAATCTTGACAACCATATAGCGATTTTATATATTTGATTTCCCGTCTGCGTGGCTCCTACCCGCAGGCCTCAGGATCAAATGCCGAAGTGGTGGAATTGGTAGACGCGCTGCGTTCAGGGCGCAGTGAGCCTTGTGCTCGTGGGGGTTCGAGTCCCCCCTTCGGCACCAAAAAACAACGGGTTACGTCGTTTTGGCGTAACCCGTTTCTGCGATGCGGTTAACGTGGATTTCGATGCGCGACGGTTCTTTTGGTAGCGAGGGTAATCCACCACCCTTACGTCTTCAACGTGTGCAACTTTCGCCAAAGTTCTCCTCCGGTGTTACCTTCCGCCATCCTGCGGTGTCTTTTTAGTTGAACCATGGATAGACCGCCCACAGACGCCCGGTTGGCCGGCGCCGCACGTTCCGGCAATCTCGCCGCGTTCGAGACCCTGGTGACACGCCACGGGAACCGCCTCTTCCGCCAGGCGCTGGGATACCTGCACGCCGACGAGGACGCGAGAGACGCGCTCCAGGAAGCATTCCTGACGTCGTTCATCCGGCTCGAAGCGCTGGAGGATCCTTCCCGTTTTCTGTCATGGGTCAGCCGGATACTTCGCAACATCTGCCTGAACAGGCTGAGACAGAATCGCCGGCGTCTGGCCACGATAGAGTCGGTTGGCGGGGCGACGGATCGGGATCAACACGGTGACGCACCGATCATTCGCAACGCGGCGTTGCAGGAACTGCTTTCGCGACTCCCGCGGAAGAGCGTACAGGCGTTCACGCTGCTCTATCTGGACGGGTATTCCATCCAGGACATAGCCTCTCTGGTCGGATCGACTCACGGCGCCGTAAAGCAGCGCCTCTACAGGGCGCGCAAGCAACTTCAGGAGGAGGTCATCCGCATGGCACGAGACGAAAGTAGCAGGAACGACCTGCCCGACGGGTTCGTTGAGGAGACCATTGCCCGTCTCCTTGAACAGGGAAGGACGGATCGATTGTACATGAGGACAGACGCGGCGCGGGCACGATTCAGTGAAGCTCTTGAAGTATGTCCCGACCATCCCGACGCGATTATGGAACTGGGAACGACCGGCGACCCGATCAGGGTCCTGTCCGAGGAAGAGACGGCTACCCTGAAACGAGCCGCAAAGGCGCTGCCCAATTCAATAGAGGTCGCGTTGGCGCTCGCCACCGCGCGGCGGGACGACCCGCAAGAGCAGGCCAGGGCGGTTGACGACTGCATGGCGTTGTGCGATACCCGGCTTGCGCAGATCTCCGATGACATCGTCGCGCTTACCGCGAAAGCGCAGATGTTCCTGTGGAAGCGGGATTTCAAGGCCATGGAAGTGGTTTCCCGGCGCGCGGTCGAGCTGGCTCCGAGAGACCAGAAGTGTCTGAACTACCTCGCATTGTCGCTTGCCCGGCAAAACCGATGGGACCAGGCCTATCCTGTCTATGAGACGATGTACGGACTGGACATAAAGACCATCTGGGCGTACGTCGCACTCAGACAGATGGGTTCATATCTGGCATTTCACCTGGGAGATTGGGAACGGGCCGTGGGCATGCAGGAAAAGGTGTGGGATCTCACCGGCAGACCGAACGAAGCCGGCAACCTTATCTACTTCTACGGCCGCGCCGGGATGGCGCGGAAAGCCAAAGCGCTGTTCAGCAAAGTCCGGGACCACCGTCATCCCGCGAGGGTCTACGATATCGTGGGGGACACAAGTTGAGTTATCTGCCATAACCGGGCAACCGGGGCATCCGCAATCGATCAGGGTTGTATCCGGGCGATATCGATGTTGACCTCGAACGCGCTTGCGGGCACGGATATGCCCCAGCTCTCCAGAACTTCCGGATGGATTTCTCCGATAATGCCATAGATCTTTCCGTCCACCCGGATCTCGCCCGCCCTCCCTGGCAGGAAGGTGGGATGCTCACATGGCGTGAGGCTGTAATCAAATCCGAGGTAGTAGGCCAGCGCTTCGAGGTGGCTCTGAATCCCCGAGAGATTGGCTTCAGCGTGGGCTTCCAACGCGGAGAGTCGAATTTCGGTACGGGTGCCATAGACGTCGTCCGGGGCGATGACGGAGACCTCGCCCACTTCGAAGATGTGGTGGGGATACACGGCCTTTCGGCTTGTCCCCTCCACCCGGAGCAGCCCGGGCAGCAGGGCGTTGCGGACCGCGCTGTAATTTTCGGTCATGGGGTTGGAGATCTCGACAATCGCGGCGTCCACGTTGTGCATGCGTTCCGTGAGATCCGCGCGCGAAGAAAGGATGGGGAGGAAGAGTTCCTGGAATCCGCATCCGACCATCAGGCCGCGGATGCGGTCGGCGAGGTCTTCCTCGGGCGCGGATTTTCCCACGGTGAAATCGTGCGGCATTTCGGGTTCGAAGTTGTCGAAGCCCACGCTCACGATGACGTCTTCGATGATGTCCACCGGATGGAGGATATCATCACGATACGGAGCGGGGCGCGCCTGTACGCGTTTGCCGTCGAGCGTGATGTTGCGGTACCCCATGCCGGCCAGTGCGGCTTCGACTTTCCCGGAGTCGATTTCGCCGCCGATGACGTTTCTCAAGTCGTCGAGGGCAACCGCCACCGGTTCGGTCATATCCAGAGGACATCGGACTTCCCGTCCGCGCGGCGTGTCGTACGGATAGATCGTGTCAACGGGGAGGATGCGGCCGCCCCGATCGGCCATGTTGGCGGCCATAATGGCGACGGTGAGCAGCACGGCGTCGAGTTCGGTGCCGGTGGCCTCACAGAAGAGAAAGGTGTCCCCCACCTCCACGGCGCCCGGGTTCCGGCTGTTGATGACGGGCGGCATAGACAGGACTTTTCCCCTGCTGTCGCTGATGAGCGGATATTTGTCGAAGCCTTCGAGAAGATGTGCGTATGTCTCGCCGGTGGGGTGCATCCTCAAAATCTGACGCAGGTTCATTTCGGTTTCCATCCCGAGCGGGACAAAGCGGGCGGCCTCCGGGTCGGCGGCGGTATAGTGTACGGGGAAAGTCATACCGGCGGCGTTGTAGATGCCGATTGCCACCGCGCTTCGGCCGCGTCCGTACCCGTCGGCCAGTTTTTCCTGGGCTTCGATGAGTTGCTCCAGAGCCGCTTCGTCCACCGCAATCCCTTCACAGGCGAAGGCTGCGATAAAGGGTCGGATGTGTTCCAGTGCCGGGTCGACGCGGAGTTCGAGTTCTGCGGGGGGTTCATCGAAAAAGGGATAGGTGTCGTGCCGGCCGGTCCGATGGCCCTTGAGCAGCCGGGCAACCCCCTCGGACGACCAGAGGTCCGGGCGGTTGGTATCCTTCAGCTGGATCCTCAAGCGGGATTCGTCTTCGACCTTGACCTCGGCTTTAACGGCCTCGAGGGCGCGTTCGAGTTCGGGCAGGTCGTAGGTATGACCGGCGAGTCGCTCGAGGTCTTTCCTGATGACGGTGATGGTGGGCATACGTGCTCCTTCATCCGTGCGCACTGCGTTCGTGCGAATACCAGTTCCGACGTTGTTACGTTGCCGTCGGCCTGTTTTCTCTTTCGTTTCGGATCAGGTCCAGGTCCGTGCTGAAGAGGTCGCGGATATCATCAATACCCAGGGCCACCATCGCCATACGGTCAATGCCCAGACCCCATGCAATTACGGGAACCTCGACGCCGAGGGGACGCGTGAGTTCGGGCCGGAAAAGGCCTGCGCCGCCGAATTCGATCCAGCCCAGCGAGGGGTGCCTGGCCTGAAGTTCAACCGAGGGCTCCGTGAACGGAAAATAGTCCGGCACAAACCGACAGTCCTCCGACTGGGCGATTTCCAGCGCAAAGAGTTTGAGCAGGCCGAGCAGACTCCGGAAGTTAATGCTCTCACCCAGTACGATACCCTCCACCTGAAAGAAATCCGCGGCATGGGTGGCGTCGACGTCGTCGTAACGGAAACAGCGCGCGACGGCGAAATATTTCCCAGGGATATTCGGGCCGGAAGCAAGCGTACGGGCCGACAGCGCGGTACCCTGGCTTCGCAGGATCAGGCGACGTGCGCGTTTCGGGCTGAATTCGTAACGCCAGCCGCGGGAGCCCGTGGCTCCGCCGTTCGCGTGGGCCTCAGCCACGTTCGATAGGAAAGGCTCTTCGTTCTCCTTCGAATGGGTGGGTTCCCTGACATAATAGGCGTCGTGGATATTTCGCGCGGCGTGGAACTGCGGCATGAACAGGGCATCCATGTTCCAGAATTCGGTTTCCACCAGGGGACCCTTCATTTCTTCGAACCCGAGCGAGAGCAGTTTGCGCCGAACGCCGTCGAGATAGGCGCGGTAGGGGTGGAGACGGCCGATGAGAATTCGCGGGGGTTTGATGCTGATGTCGTAACGGCGGAAGGAGACGTTCTTCCAATCGCCTGACTGGAGCATTTCCTGCGTGAGGCGTGAGACCTCTTCGCCGGTCAGATTGGTTTCCAGAATGCTGCGAAGCGTCTGGACGCCCGGCGGCGTCAGGCTGTACGTGCGTTCCAGGCGTTCGTCCACGCGGATGGCTGCCTTGCCCTTGCCGCGTTTGCTCGTTCTTTCCCGGATATAGGACTGGATTTCGTCCGTAAAGTCGCCGAGACTCAAGACCGCCTCGTCGCCGGCGCCCTGAAAGCGCCCGAAAAGCCCCGGCACAAGCCTTTCGGTATAGAACGCGGCGCTGTCGGGATTGGCGATGCGGATGGCGGCGCCCTCCTGCCGGATCGTGCCTTCGGCCTTCAGGCCGCCGAAAGCGCTGCCCCATTCTCCCCGGTCGAAGCGGGTGTCTGTCTGGATGTCCTTGAGCGTGGGTGCGGGGTCTTCTCCGGCCCGAATCAATAGCGCGCCTTCCGGAGTGGCGCCGATGGCGGCCTGGGCGACGCCCGATAAGGTGAGGCTGACGGTCGAGACCGTGGCTTCGCCGACGACCTCGAGGAGCGCCTTGGAACGCAGCCATTCCACGGCGCGCCGGATCTGGCCGGGGCCGATGCCTGCGGCTTCCGGAAGGCCGGCATCGGTGATCTGATGGTCCTCGCGACATTCGAAGGCGCGCAACGTCTTGATTTCGAGGGCGTGAAGAGACGACAGGTCGATCGGTTGTTTCACGTGAATGCTCCCATGAATCGGGGGTCTGCGATAGGCGGAAGGTGATACGGCCCCGGGTTTTCGACCCCCGGCGACAAAAAGAAAAACCTTTCATCCCCGCAGGGACGAAAGGACGTGATGCCTTCCGCGGTACCACCCTATTTGCGCCGGATAGGCGCCGCTTAGCGGGCGGCCACAACCGCCCCTCTCTGTTATCGGCGAGAGTCACCGGCGCCGCCTAGTAACGGTTGCCGCGAGATCAGCCACACCTTCTTCCAGATCGGAGACTGAATCCGGCAATCGCATTCAACGTTGCAGCTCGAGAGGGAACTTCGGCCGTTCATGCCGCAAGGGCGCTTTCAGTCCGGGGCGCCCCCTCCCTTTCCGGTCGGGGACGGCTTACTTTCCTCCGTCATTGCTTTGGGTGAAAAAATAGGATTTCGGACGCAATCTGTCAAGTGTAAAGGAAGAAAAACAGAAAATTGCAATCAGCGGACGGCTGAAACCGGTTGGCGATTTGGCCTGGCGATATCAATTGCCCGTGCCTGGGCCATTACGGGGAAATTCAGTGGGTTGTCCCAACGAATTTGGAGACGACCACATCCTCAGCGCGAACTGAAGATTTGCTTTTAGATACACCGGATGTATATCTTCTGTCAGAACCAATGCGGATAAACGGGTTGTTCGAATCCGATTCCTGCAGGAGCCTTCTGTGAAGGACCGACATGCGCTATTGCCGCGGCTTTCCATATCGCGGCCGGTAACGGTCACGATGTGTCTGGTGGCGCTGCTGGTGATTGGTAGCGTATCCTACATGAAAATACGCATGCAGGCCTTCCCTTCCGGATGGGAACGGAAGCAGCTGTGGGTGTGGGTGGAGAGCCGGGATACGTCGCCAAAAGAGAACGACCAGGAAATCTGCCGGCTGTTCGAGAGGTACTTCGGAACGGTGAAAAACCTCCGTGAATTGCGCACCTGGGCGGGCAGAGACTGGACGCAGGCCGGTCTTCGGTTTCGTCCGGAAACCGATATGTCCCTGGCCTATAACCAGGTGATGGACCGCCTGGACCGCCTGAAGCTGGAGTTACCGCCTGAGTTACGCGATCGAATGGGCGTTTGGAAGTATAACGAGGAGACGGATCAGGAGATCATCTGGATGGGGGTTGCGCCACCGGCGGGCGTGGAGGATGTCCAGGCGTTTATTGAAAGCCAGGTTCAAAAGCGTCTGGAGCGAATCGACGGGGTGGCCAAGGTTTCTTTCTGGGGGCGATTCAGGAAAGAGATCATGGTGGTGATGGACCAGCAACGGATGCGTTCGCTGGGCATCCGGCCCGGGGACGCGGTGGAGTCGTTACGGGGGGAGAATTTCGCGCTTGCCGGTGGGTACGTACAGGAAGGGGATAAAAAGTATTTCGTTCGCTCACTGGCGCGGTACCGGCACATGGACGAGATCCGGAGGATTCCGATCAGACGATCAGACGGTCTCGGTCCGGTCATGGTGAAGGATGTCGCGGACGTGCTGTATGGAAGACCGCCGGATCCGGGATCGTGGCGAATCAATGGCAAAGAAGCAGTGGGACTGGATGTATACAAGGAATCGAGCGCAAATCTGGTGGGTGTTTCCGGTCGCGTGAAAGAAGAACTGAAACGGATCGACGCGGATACCGGGACGAAGTTCAACATCATGTGGGATCAGGGGAAGGCGGTACGCGATTCGATTTCCAATATTCGCAACACCGGGATATGGGGTGCCCTGTTCGCGGCCCTGGTCCTGCTGTTTTTTCTGCGTGCAATCAGGATGACTGCACTGATCACGCTCTCGATTCCACTGTGCATTATGATGACGATTTCCGTGCTTTATTTCCTGGATTGGTCGTTGAATCTGCTGACGATGATGGGCCTTATGGTGGGGATGGGCATGGTGGTGGACAACGCGATTGTCATTGTAGAGAACATCTACCGAATGCGGGCAAAGGGGATGGATGCACGCGAGGCATCGGTTGCGGGTGCGAGCGAAGTGGGCATGGCCATTTCGATGGCGACCTTGACCACGGTGGTCGTCTTTCTGCCTCTGATGGCTATGACGGGAGACATGTGGTTAACGTTCAGACTCACGCGGATCGGCATTCCGGTGGTCGTATCGCTCCTGGGTTCTCTTTTTGTGGCGCTGATATTCATTCCTCTGGCGGCGAAGTCGCTCGGCAGGCATACGATAAAGGAAGACCCCAGGTCGATCCGCGGGCTGCGAAGGCAATATCATGTCGGGTTGCGGTGGATACTTGGCCACCGCCGGGACGCAACCTTGATATTCATCATCCTGTTTGCTTCGGTTTTCTATCCGGCGGCGAATATTAAAGAAACCACCGGAAGGGCGCGGGTGAATAATGAGTTTTATATCCGGTTCGCTGCACCTCCACATTTCAGGAAAGCCGAGATGGAACGCGTTGCAGGCCAGATCGAGGCGTTTTTGGATAGGAAACGTGAACCGTACCATATTGAAACGGTGCGGCTGGGTTACTGGCGACAACGCGGTTTTATCCGGGTCTATCTGCAAGAAGAGCCGAACCGGACATGGTGGCAACAGTTCTACAGGAGCGTTCGAAAGAAGGTCGGTTTCCCCGTAAAGGGGCGGATGACGAGGGCAGAGGTGATCGAGGATGTCAAGAAGCTTATTCCCCGCTTTGTGGGCGTCCGGGTGTCGGTACAGACCAGTTGGCGCAGCGACCCGGGCGTTTCGGTCTTTCTCTATGGCGAGGACGTCGACGTCCTGGGCGGGCTGTCGGAGGCGGTACGGCAACGGTTGGAGGGCATTCCGGACGTCGTGAGCGTGGACAGCAATCTGGAGTTTGCGGACAACGAAGTGCAGGTGCTCATCAACAAGGAACAGGCGCGATCCTACGGAATCTCACCCCAGGCCGTGGGGCGCAGTATTTCCTATCAGCTGCGCGGGGTCAACCTGGCGCCCTATTACGATAAAGATCGGGAGATTTCGGTCCGCCTGTTTATGGATGAGAACGACCGGCAGACGCTGGCGCAACTGAAGAGTTTTCCGTTCCCGTCGAAAACCGGCACCCAGGTTCCCCTTTCGGCATTCGCCACGTTCAATGTAACGAAAGGCAGCGGCTCCATTCGAAGGGAGGGCGGCAAAATGCGGATGTGGGTGAGGGCGCACACCACCAAGGAGGATATGAAGGGGTTATACGCCCAGATCGATCGGGCAATGGACGGATTCGCCATGCCGCGGGGTTATTCCTGGAACAAGGGAGAGACCTATTCCCGGTTCCGGGAACAGGAAGATACGATGGCGTTTGCGATCACCATGGCGATTACCTGTGTTTTTCTGCTGATGGGCGTGCTGTTCGAGTCGTTCGTCCTGCCATTTTCCGTGTTGCTGTCCATTCCGTTCGCTTTTCTGGGGGTGTACTGGATTCTGTTCCTGACCGATACGGTGATGGGAGAAATGGCACGGATGGGCATCATTCTGCTGATCGGCGTGGTGGTTAACAACGCGATCGTGCTTGTGGATATGATTAACCGGTTGCGGGTGCGTGGCATGAGCCGTGCGGAGGCGATCGAGGAGGCCGGGTACAACCGGTTTCGGCCCATTCTGATGACAACCTTCACGACCATCTTCGGATTGTTCCCGATGGCCGCCGGATCGGCGACCATGCTCGGAACACCTTACGCCCCGCTGGGCATCACGATGATCGGCGGCCTGTTATCGTCGACGATATTGACGCTATTCGTGGTGCCTCTGTTTTATACGTACCTGGATGACCTGCGGGGGTTCCTGAGGGGGTTTGCAGGTACTATTCTCTCTTCGCCAGAAGTTGAAGAGACACGGGGTTGGAGGTAGTGAATCAGCGAGAGGCTAGAGGGGAGAGGGGCTGGTAACTTTGTCATATGACACCTTCGTAACCGGAGTCTCGCTAACTGGAAAGTAGGAGTGTATCACGAAGGATGGCGCGAAAGCGGTGGGTTGCGGAGTGGTCTTCTTGCTTCTTCCGTCTTACTTCTCGCGGTTTTAAGAAACCCGCCGAAGGCAGGGAATTTGTAGAGATGTGGATTTTGTGTATTTTCCTGATCATGCATGAAGAGAGGGTCGGGATTAAATCCCGACCCTCTCTTGTTTTCGAATCAGGCTCTGCGACACGGCGGCCTGCGCGTTTATCCGGGCGAGTCGTCCGGCGGGATGTAGCGGTTGCCCAGTTCCACGTAGTCTTCCCGGACGGGACTGAAGATGTCCAGCACCACGGCGGGGCCGTCCACGGCGACCGCCCGATGCGGGACATTGGGCGGAATGAGATAGGCGGCGTCCTTCTCAACCGTACGGGTGACGTCGCCAATGGTGAGTTCGACCCGTCCCTCCAGCATAATGCCGCCCTGCTCATGCGGGTGATGATGCAGCGGTACAACCGCGCCCTCGTCCATTTCCAGCAGCGAGATCATGAGATTCTCGCCATAGGGCGCCCGAATGCGCACGCCCGGCGCCAGTTCGTTGACAGGGATATCTTTCCAGTCGATGTGAGGCATGCGGAAACTCAGATCTGCAAATTGCAAGTGAGATGAAGTACATCGTTTATATGGGTCTTTCCGGCGCGGCAGCCGGTCATCGCCGGAGCCTTTCCGGGCGCGAAACGCTACAATCCGGCGTCAGGCTTTTTGCCGCGTAGATAGTCCCGCAGGATGCCGTGCTTCACGGTTTCGCCAGGAGCGGCATTGGCCTCGGCCTCGATGGCGCCGAAGAGCTGTCGTGTCATCATCTTCGAAACGCTCAGGTGCAAGCGCTGGCCTACCGCCGCAACGGGGCCGCCCAGTTGCACGTTGCCGCTGTATGAAACCTGCGTTCCGTCGCCCTCGGAGCCGAGATCGATGCTGCCTTCGCCCTTGACAAACCCGGTCTTACCCTTCGCATCGACGATCATCCGATAGTGTACGGGCGGGTTCAGGTCTTCCAGACGAACCGTGCCGCTGTAACTGCCTCTGATTGGACCGACGCCCGCATTGATCTCCAATTCGTACATGTTCTCATCGACCCGTTTCAGTTCCCTGGCGCCGGGTATACACCTGGCGAGAGCATCAGGATCGGTGAGCATTTCGAAGACCCGTTCCCGCGGCGCATTGATCGTATGGGTGCCCTGGATTTTCACATGCGCCTCCTCCGCGCGCTCCGTGGGGTGTGTACGCGCAAGCGCGCGCCAGACGTGCGGTTGCGTCGACGGCGCGCTTGCATCGAATCGATGGACCCGGGCTTGTCAGGCCGCCCGTTCCGCGGCCAGGGTAAGCGCCTGGCGGGTAAAGACCCGCGCCAGATGGGCGCGATAGTCGCCCGATGCGTGATGGTCTTCCTGGAACTCTTCGACGCCTTCAGCGGCCTTTTCCGCTACCGCCGAAATGGTCTCGCTGGTCAGCGGCCCCCCCTGGAGCGCGGCTTCAACGGCCGAAGCCCTGTAGGCCACCGGCGATACGCCAGTGATGCCGATGCCGACCGAGGCGCAGCTGCCGTTGTCCCGCGTTACCTGCGCGGCAACACCGCAAATGGCGAATCCCGAGGCGGACTGGTGCATCTTGACGTACGCGCCGCCGGAGTTGGCCGACGGCGTGGCGATGCGGATCCGGGTGAGGATTTCGTCGTCGCCGATGACGGTGGTGAGCAGATCTTCGAAGAAATCGCCGATGGCAACGCTCCGCTCGCCCCCGGGGCCGGAGATGTCGAGTTCGGCGTTCAACGCCAGCATCGTGGCGGGCCAGTCCGCCGCCGGGTCCGCGTGGACCAGGCTGCCGCCGACCGTACCGCGATTGCGCACCTGGACGTCTCCAATTGCCGAGGCGGTTTCCGGGAGCAGGCCGCACCTGGACTTCAGCAGCCGGTGGCTCTCAACCGCGTAGTGCGTCGCCAGGGCGCCGATGGAGATGGTTTCGTTTCCGGCGACGACCTTCCGCAGACCCGTGATACCGCCCAGGTCGATGAGGGTTGCCGGCGAGGCGAACCGCAGTTTCATCAGCGGGATGAGGCTGTGGCCGCCTGCCAGGATCTTCGCGTCGTCTCCGTGTTCCTGAAGCAGGCTGAGCGCCTTTCTGAGTGTCTTCGGCGCATAATAGTCGAATGGGCTGGGTATCATTGTAATCTCTCCAGGTATCGAAAATTTGAACTTCCACGCGAGCGCATTCAACCGGTCGTCACCCGGTTTTCGTTGCCCCCGATGGGCCGGGCAGACAGCCTACGCCTGCATCAGCTTCCAGAGTTTTTCAGGACGCAGCGGCATGTCGATATGGCGGACGCCGAATGGCTTGAGCGCATCGACCACCGCGTTGACGATGGACGGCGTTGAGCCGATGGTGCCCGCCTCTCCCACGCCCTTGACGCCCATGGGGTTCACGGGAGAAGGCGTGACCGTGTTGTCCAGTTCGAAGCGCGGGAGGTTGTGCGCCTTGGGCAGGGCATAGTCCATGAACGATCCGGTGAGCATCTGCCCGTTCTCGTCGTAAATGGCTTCCTCGTAAAGCGCCTGGCCCAGACCCTGGGCGATGCCCCCATGGATCTGACCCTCGACGATCATCGGGTTGATGATCTTGCCGCAGTCGTCAACCGCGATATACCGCAGGATGGCCACTTCGCCGGTGTCTCCGTCCACTTCCACGATGGCAATGTGGGTGCCGAACGGATAGGTGAAGTTGGAGGGTTCGAAGAAGTGGGTGGCAACCATGCCCGGTTCGGTATCCGGCGGCAGATTCACGCCCCCGTGGGCGGCCATTGATATTTCCATCAGGGTCACGCCCTGGTCGGGCGAACCCTTGACGCCGTATTTTCCGTCTTCGACGACGATGTCCTGAGGATTGCTCTCCAGAAGGTGCGCGGCGATATTGAAGGCTTTTTCCTTAATCTTCTCCATGGCCATCACCATGGCCGTGCCGCCCACCGCGGTCGCGCGGGAGCCGAACGTGCCGATGCCGTATTGAACGGCTTCGGTATCGCCATGGATGATGCGGACATCGTCGATGTCCACCCCCAGTCCGTCGGCGATGAGTTGCGCAAACGTGGTTTCCTGGCCCTGGCCGTGGGGCGATACCCCTGTGAGAACGGTGACTTTGCCCGTGGGGTCCACGCGAACGGTGCCGCTTTCCCAGCCGCCTGCCGGCATGGCCGCCGAGGGCCCCATCCCGCAGATTTCCACGTAGGTAGAGAAGCCGATGCCCAGGTACCGGCCCTGTTCGCGGGCCTCTTCCTGTTCCTTCCGGAAACCCTCGTAGTCGATCTTCCTGAGCGCCTTGTTCAGCGCGTTGTCGTAGTTGCCGCTGTCGTACGCGACGCCCGTACCGGACGTAAACGGGAACTCGTCTTTGCCGATAAAGTTCTTGCGGCGGACCTCAAGTGGATCCATGTCCAGATCGAAGGCCACGCAGTCCAGCATGCGTTCGACGAGGTAGGTGGCTTCCGGCCTCCCCGCGCCACGGTAGGCATCGGTGGCCATCTTGTTGGTGAAGGCGGCGGTGAGTTCCATGGAGACGTTCTGGAACCTGTAACAGCCGCAGAGCATCAATCCGGTGAGGGTCGGGATGGCGGGGGTCAGTAGTTGATAGTAGGCGCCCACGTCGGCCTGCACCGTGTATCTGAGGCCCAGGATGGTTCCGTCGTTCTTGACAGGGATTTCCACGTCGCCGATCTGGTCGCGCCCGTGGATCGTGTGCAGGAAGTTCTCCCGCCGGCTTTCGATCCATTTGACCGGCTTTTTGAGCTGGATTGCGAGATACCCCACCAGGGCTTCCTCGGCGTACACGTTCAGCTTGCAGCCGAAGCCGCCGCCCACTTCGGGGGCGATGACCTGGACGAGTTGTTCGGGCCGGTTGAGAATGATGGACAGCTGGGTCTTGAGCAGATGCGGGATCTGGGTGGAAGACCAGACGGTGAGTTTCCCGTCGCCGGGTTGAAACCGGGCGACAACGCCCCGGGTCTCCAGGGGGCTCGGGACCAGACGCTGGTGGTCGAAGCGCTGTCTGACCACACGGTCGGCCTGGGCGAAGGCGTCGTCGATGTCGCCACCGGTAATGGCCCAGGTGAAGGCCTGGTTGCTGCCGAACTGTTCGTGCAGCAGGGGCGCGCCGTCCCTGAGCGCGGTCTCGGCAGAATTGACGGCGTCGAGCGGGTCGTAGTCGACCTCGATGAGTTCGGCCGCGTCCGTGGCGGTATAGGGACAGTCGGCCACGACGGCGGCGACCGGCTCGCCTACGAAACGCACTTTGCCATGGGCCAGAACCGGATGCTCCGGGACCTGGATGCCGGGAAAGGCTACGGGATCGGTGGTGGCGCAGGGAACGGTGCCGATATTGTCTTTGAGATCGTTGCCGGTAACCACGGCGGCCACGCCGGGGTGGCCTGCGGCGGCGGCGGTGTCGATGCCCCGGATGTGCGCGTGTCCGTACGGGCTGCGGACGACGGCGACGTGCAGCGTTCCGGGCAGTTGGATGTCGTCTACGTACTCCGCAAGGCCCTGAATCAACCGGGGATCTTCCCTGCGCTTGATTCTGGCGCCTACTGACTTGCTGACAGGCATGGAAGACCTCCTTTTAGGGTCTCATTTTTCTGGCTGCGTACTGGACGGCGTCCACAATGTGCTGGTACCCGGTGCAGCGGCAGAGGTTGCCCTCGATACCGCGCCGGATCTGCGCCTCGGTGGGCCGCGCGTTGCGCTGCAGCAGCTGGTGGGCGGCTATGATCATACCCGGCGTGCAGAAACCGCACTGCAGGCCGTGGCACTCCCAGAAGCCCTCCTGGACCGGATGCAGTTCGCCGTTTTCGGCCAGACCTTCGATGGTGGTGATTTCGGCGCCGTTCGCCTGTACCGTTAGCAGGGTACAGGATTTGACCGCCTGCCCGTTGAGCATCACGGTACAGGCGCCGCAGAGGCTGGTTTCACAGCCTACGTGGGTACCTGTCAGGCCGACAACGTCGCGCAGATAATGCACAAGCAGCAGCCTGGGCTCCACGTCGTGGCTGTGTCGCTCGCCGTTAATTGTGACTTCCACGTTCACGGGCGACCTCCTTTTTGTATGTTTTCCGATTTCGCTGTTCCGACACCGAACCCCGGTACGGGACGGGGTTGGCAAGAAAATTCAAGAGAAACGTACTCACAAGTGATATGCAGGCGCAAGCGGATTTTATCGGGCCGGCGGAATGGCCGTCAGGATCGACATTGCGCAGCCATGGACAGGGTCGATATGCTTGCCTTTTTCAGCCTGCGTCTTTAATATTGTACCCATGTACCCGTGCCGGGAATGTTGCAGCCGGTGTCAAGCGCCGTTCCGTTTACGCCGATTCAAGCCGGTCCCATCGACACGGCTCGCCTTCCGGTACGAAGCCTCGAGAGGAACGAAAAATGAATTCCCGACTTTATTACGTGGCAGACCCGATGTGTTCGTGGTGCTGGGGGTTCAGGCCGGTGCTGCAGGAGATCGTTTCGGCCCTTCCGGAGGCTGTTCCGGTGATGTACGTGATGGGCGGGCTTGCGAGGGATTCGGACGATCCGATGCCGGACGAGACGCGCGCGTACGTGCAGCGGAACTGGCGGGACGTTACGGCAACGACGCGGGCGGAATTCAACTGGGACTTCTGGCGCAAATGCAAACCCCGCCGGTCGACCTACCCCGCCTGCCGTGCGGTGCTGGCGGCGAGGGCGCAGCGTGAAGACGCCGTGCCCGATATGTTCGACGCCATCCAGCGGGCGTATTACCAGGAGGCGCGGAACCCCTCGGATATCGAAACGCTGACGGCGGTCGCCGGGACGCTGTCACCGTCACTGGACGTGGATCGGTTTGAGAGGGATATCAGATCGGCTGAGATCGAAGCGCTATTGCAGGAGGGCTTCAACCTGCGCCGCTCAATGGCCGTACGGGAGTTTCCAAGCGTGGTCGTGAAGCGGGGCGACGCGCAGATCGACATCGTTCGCGGATGGGCGAACGCTGAATCGGCGATAGCGCGGCTTGAAACCGCGTTACACGGCGAGACGTGAGAAGCAAGACGTGAGACGGAAAAAGCGGTTAAATGTAAGAGGTGAGACGTAAGAAGCAAGAGGCAAAAGGTGGTAGTCCATGCCCCTAAATCTTTTATTTCAAGGAGGTTGTTGACATGGGTGAGAGCGAGCCGATTACACAGGAGCAGATTAACGAGTTTCTGTTCATGCAGGTTGTGCTGATGTTTCAGGGGGCGGCCTGGCAGCACATAGGCAAGGTGATGAACCCTGCGACCAACAAGGTGGAACGGGACCTTGCCCAGGCAAAAAACACCATTGACATACTTGGAATGCTGCAGGCGAAAACGAAAGGCAATCTCAGCGACAACGAACAGAAGTTCCTGGAACACGCGCTTTACGAATTGAGGATGAATTATATCGACGAGGTTAACAAAGTACCGGACGAGGCCGAAGCGCCCACGGCCGACGCCGATGCGCCCGCGGAGAAAAACGGCGGCGACGCTGCCGAAGCCGCTGAAGCAGAGGCGCCGAAGGACGAGGCGTCCGCGGAGTCGAAGGAGGAGTCGGATTGAACCGTTCTCTTCTTCCTGTCACGGCACTGTTGCTGCTCTGGCTGGGCGGATGCGCGTACTATTCGACATCGGCCACCGGCGGGGCGGGTTTTCGTTCGGTGGCCATTCCGCTGATGGAGAACGAAAGCCTGGAGCCGGAAATCCAGCAGGCGCTCACGGACAGCCTGATCCAGGCGTTCCTGCAGGATGCGGCGCTGCGCGTGATGGACGAGGACCGTGCGGATATCGTGCTTCGCGGCACGATTGTGGAGGTGCGGGACGACCCCTTCACCTACCGCGGCCAGGAGGATCAGTTCCAGATATCGGTTTTTCTGGATGTCAGTTGCTACGATGCGAAAAACAAGAAGTTGCTGTGGGAGGAGAAGCGCCTGAAAGGATACGGCATCTACAACGCAGCCGGCCAGCGGGAAGAGGTTCGCCTGGAGGGCCTCGGCGCGGCGTTCGAGATCCTGACACGGGATATTGTGGACCGGACGCAGGTGGGGGGCTGGTAGAAATACCATAGAGGGCGCAAACTGGGGAACATGGATAAACAGGATAGACAGGATAAAGGCAAGAAACGACTGTGATTCGTGTGATTATAATGATGGGCTGTGATTAAAGGCAAAAGCGGCGGAGAAGCGGGAAACTATGGATATTAGGATGAAGACCAAAACCTGACAATCGCGCGAACCGAAATCCCACCCTACCCACCCAGTCCATTCCTGCACTTTAATCGAACTAATCGCAGGCATTTAACAGTGGGTCACGTGGTGAATCGGATTTCGCTCGTCTTCCTGCCCGCGCATCTGCCTTAATCACAGTAATCATAGTCTAATCACGGTAATCACAGTCTATCCTGTTCATCCTGTCCATCCATGTTAAATGTTGTTAAACGACATCAGAGAAGCCTTATCCATGAATGAAGCAGCGGCGAGAATAAAGATCAACAAAATGCTCGAGGCGGCAGGGTGGCGCTTCTTTGACGAAGGTGGCAAGCCCGGCAACATTCGCGTCGAACAGAAGGTCGTCCTGAAGCGCGAGGACCTGGACGCATTGGGCGACGACTTCGAGAACGCGACGGGTCGTATCGACTTTCTCCTCCTGAACGAGAAGGGCTTCCCGCTCGTCGTTCTGGAGGCCAAGTCCGAGGACAAGAATCCTCTTGTGGGAAAGGAACAGGCGCGTAAGTACGCCCGCTCGCAGAACTGCCGTTTCGTTATCCTCTCCAACGGAAATCTGCACTACTTCTGGGACCTCGACCGTGGTAATCCATACCTTGTCACATCCTTCCCCACGCCGGAGTCCGTAACCGACTATAACAAAGTCCAGCCCAACCCGCAGCGCCTGGTCGATGAGCGGGTCCGCGAGGACTACATTGTGCTCACCCAGCGGCCGAATTATGCTTCGGAAGCCGCCTGGAAAAACGAAGCCGAGCGCCCCGGCTTCATCAAATCCAATAAACTGAGTTTACTCCGCCCCTACCAACTCCGGGCCGTTCATGCTCTGCAGCGGGCGGTGAGAGACGGCAGAGACAGGTTTCTGTTCGAAATGGCCACGGGTACGGGAAAGACCCTGGTGGCCGCCGCCGTAATCAAGTTATTTCTTCGCTCCGGAAACGCCTCCCGCGTTCTGTTCCTCGTGGACCGGCTGGAACTCGAAGAGCAGGCTCGCAAGGTCTTCTCCGCCCTGCTTTCGGCGGACTTCCAGACGGTGGTGTACAAAGAGCGGCGCGACGACTGGCGCTCGGCGGAAATCGTCGTCACCACGGTCCAGTCGCTGCTTTTCAACAACAAGTATCAGTCCCTCTTCTCCCCCACCGACTTCGACCTCGTCATTTCAGACGAAGCGCACCGATCGATAGGCGGCAATGCCAGGTCCGTATTCGACTATTTCGTGGGGTACAAGCTGGGCCTGACTGCAACCCCCCGCGACTATCTCAAGGGATTCAACGAAACGCGTCCTGCCACGCGGGACCCGCGCGAAGCCGAACGCCGGTTGCTCCTGGACACCTACCGCACCTTCGGGTGCGAGAGCGGGCAGCCCACATTCAAGTACTCCCTGCTCGACGGCGTGAAGGACGGCTATCTGATCAACCCGACGGTCGTGGATGCACGCACAAAGGTGACGACCGAGTTGCTCTCGGAGCAGGGATTCGTCGTATCTTTTACGGACGATGAGGGAGAAGAACAGGAAGAAGCCTACAAACAGCGCGAGTTCGAAAAGCGCTTCTTTTCCGACGCGACCAACCAGATTTTCTGCAAGACTTTCCTGGAGAACGCGCTGCGGGATCCCGTGAGCGGCGAAGTCGGCAAGTCCATCGTCTTTGCCGTCAGCCAGAACCACGCGTCAAGGCTGGCGCAGATCCTCAACTTGATGGCCGACGTCATGTTTCCCGGCCGTTATCAGTCGGACTTTGCCGTGCAGGTCACGTCGCAGATTTCGGATGCCCAACGGTTAACCATCAATTATTCAAACAATAACCTGCTCGGCTGGAGCAACTTCCTCCCCTCCTATCGGACGAGTAAAGCGCGGGTTTGCGTGACGGTCGGCATGATGACAACCGGGTACGATTGCACGGATATCCTGAATCTGGTGCTGTTCCGCCCCATCTTCTCCCCTACCGACTTCATCCAGATCAAGGGACGCGGTACGCGAAAACACAGCTTCCTCGACCAGTTGCACGATCCGAACCTGGCGGAGGACGTGGACCAGCCCGATAAGACGGCGTTCAAACTGTTCGATTTCTTCGCCAATTGCGAATACTTCGAAACCGAGTTCAACTACGACGAAGTGTTGGAACTCCCTGTCTACAGGGATGCCCACGAAAGAGAGGGCTCGGAATCGCCCGGATCCGACGCGGGCTCTTACGAGTACCTGGGCAGGGACATCCTGTCCACGATCAAGGTCGAGGCCGTCGGTTCGGAAGGGATGAAGATCGACCGCATGTTCTTCGAGAAATTCGAGGATACCGTGCGTAAGGACGAAGTCATCGCCGCGGCCGTCGAGGCCGGTCAGTGGGACCGGGTCATCGACTACGTCAACCATGAGGTTTTCGACCGGCCCGAAGAGTACTATACCCTGGAAAAGCTCCGCCGGGCAGCGGCCGTGGACCGCCGCATCACCTTGCGCGAGATTCTGGAAAAGGTATTCGGGCTGATACCGCGATTCAAATCCAGAGACGAAATGCTGGAGGAGGAATTCGCGAAGTTCGTGGCCGACTACACACCGGAAGAGGTCGAGGCCATCCCCGCGATCAAGAACTACTTCAAGGCGTACGTGACCAGCGACCAAATCCGCCACATCATCGAAAATCGGGACTACACCGGCCTGGCCACAAACCCGGTGCTCTCAATGCAGGACCTGCGCGCCGTGCCCGAGAAATACCGTGAACTCGTCCCTGAATACGTGAAAGACTACGTACCTTTGAACCAGTTTGCTGCGTAAGCCTACATGGATGCACAGGATAGACAGGATCAGGGACTTCTTGAAACAAAATGGCCACAAAAGGCACAAAAACACAAAAGGAATCATCCAGTTACTGGGTCTATAGCCAACAAAAACAACGAAATAACCACAGGATTGCGTCGTTACTCCTGTACCAGTTCGCAAGGTAGGACAACATGGATGCACAGGATAAACAGGATCACGGGCTATTGCACGGCGGTTTGACCCGCAAGATTATCGGTTGTGCGTTGGAGGTGATCAATGAACTTGGAAGCGGGTTCCTGGAATCGGTCTATGAGAAGGCCCTGACCGTTGCGCTATCGGATGCGGGTGTTTCACACGAGATGCAAAAACCGATCGCCGTGCGTTTTCGCGGCAGACCCGTCGGGGATTTTATCGCGGATATCCTGGTCGAAGACAAAGTCATCGTCGAACTCAAAGCAGTCAAGGCGCTTACGCGCGAACATGAAAGCCCAGATCATCAACTACCTGAACGCAACCGGATTCGAGGTCGGGCTACTGATCAACTTCGGGAAGCCCAAATTGGAGTTTAAGCGGTTTACGCGAACACCGAAAAAACAAGACTAAACATGGATACACAGGATAGGCAGGATAAGGCCAAAACCAGTCGGTTCGGGCAATGTATCCCGAAAAGGCGACTGTGTATTTCACTGTTCGAGAGAGGCAAAAGCCCCCGGTTCGTCAGATCCCCGATAATGGGTAGTTTGTGAACTATCGATCTTTATCCTGTGCATCCTGTACATCCATGTAAGTTGGGGTTTCTTATGCTCGATAGCGAGACAAAACGGCGGTTAGATACGGCCCGCGATATTCTGGTCGGTAAGGTGCCCGACCCCAAGAGCCAGGTCGAACAGATTACCATCGCGTTGATTTACAAGTTCATGGACGACATGGACGCGGAAAGTGAGGAACTCGGTGGCACGCGGAAATTCTTTGCCGGTGAGTTCGCCCGCTTTGGCTGGCCGAAGCTGATGCGTTCAGGCCTGGGCGGGCACGAGATGCTGAATCTCTATGCCGAGGCCATTGGCAGGATGCCGGAGAACCCGGGTATCCCGGTACTCTTCCGGGACATCTTCAACAACGCCTATCTCCCCTATCGCGACCCGGAGACGCTCCGAGCTTTCCTTAAGATTATCGACGAGTTCACCTACGACCACAGCGAGCGGCTCGGCGACGCCTTCGAATACCTGCTCTCGGTCCTCGGATCACAGGGCGACGCCGGGCAGTTCCGGACCCCACGCCATATCATCGACTTCATCGTTGCGGTCCTTGACCCGAAGAAGAGCGAAACCGTCCTCGACCCAGCCTGCGGCACCGCCGGGTTTCTAATTTCGTCGTACAAGCATATAATCGCCGCCAATACCGATGACGAGGGAAACAGTACGCTTACACCCGACGAACGAGAAAGACTCACGGCCAACTTGCAGGGCTATGACATCTCGCCGGATATGGTCCGCCTGTCGCTGGTAAACATGTACCTGCACGGATTCCCGGAGCCGCACATCATCGAATACGATACCCTGACCAGCGACGACCGCTGGAACGAGTACGCCGACGTCATTCTTGCCAATCCGCCGTTCATGTCGCCGAAGGGCGGCATCCGCCCGCACAACCGCTTTTCCATGAAATCCAAACGCAGCGAAGTGTTGTTCGTGGACTACATGGCCGAGCATCTCACGCCAGCCGGCCGCGCCGGAATTATTGTACCCGAGGGCATCATCTTTCAAAGCCAGAACGCCCACAAACAGCTGCGCAAAATGCTGATCGAGGAGTACCTCGTCGCGGTCGTCTCCCTCCCCGCGGGCGTGTTCAACCCCTACTCGGGTGTCAAAACATCCATCCTGATCCTCGACAGAGCCCTGGCGAAAAGAACCGACCGCATCGCATTCTTCAAGGTCGAAAACGACGGCTTCGACCTCGGCGCCCAGCGCAGACCTATAGACAAGAACGACCTGCCCGGAACAGAGCATGCCGTCAAGGAATACATGGACAACGTTGGGAACATGGATGGACAGGATAAACAGGATAAAGACAAAGCGGCCCCCGCCCCCAGATCGTCAATGTTGGCGGAACTCGTTCGGCAAGGCGCGGCCCTCATAGTAGAAAAAACCAAAATCGCGGCAGGTGGGGAGTATAACCTAAGCGGGGAGCGGTACAGGGAGAGTGAGACTTTAAACACAGTCTACGATCTCGTGCCCGTAGGCCGTTTTCTGAGACCAAAGGTTAAGAGCATTGACCCTCGAAACACACCGGACGAAATATTCGAGTTGTGGAGTATCCCCGCTTTTGATGCTGGAAGACCAGAAATACTTCCAGGTCGTGATATCGGCTCGGCAAAAAAGTCCGTATATCCTAAAGATGTCTTGTTGTCACGAATTATTCCACACATTCGCCGTGCTTGGGTTGTCAAAGAAGACCCCTACAATAGGCGTCAAATTGCCTCCACGGAATGGTTGGTTTTCTCCAGCAATGAGATCATACCCCAATTCCTACAGCGTGTACTCGTTTCCGACACCTTCCACGTTCGGTTTATGCAGACAATAACCGGTGTTGGTGGTTCGCTTTCTCGCGCAAACCCATCCGCGGTCGCGCAAATTCAAATCCCTGTGCCGCCGTTGGAGGTGCAGCGGGAAATTGTGGCGGAGATAGAGGGGTACCAGCGGGTGATCGACGGAGCGCGCGCGGTGATCGACAACTACCGGCCCCATATTCCCATCGACCCCGATTGGCCGATGGTGACGATTGGTGAGATCTCACGAGAGCTCAGAGCTGGCTTTGCCTGTGGAAAAACGAGCACCGACTCGGAAGGCGTTCCGCACGTCCGCCCAATGAACATAGGAAAGGATGGTCAGTTTGTTTGGGAAGGAATGAAGTACCTGCCCGCGGATAAATATCAAGGTAAGGAGCACTACTCACTCAAGGCTGACGACATTCTATTTAACAATACGAATAGCAAAGAACTGGTCGGTAAGACGTGCGTAATTTCGAAAGGAATTCAAGGCGGGTATTCTAATCACATGACCCGTATTAGAACTGCAAGGGAGCGCTGTGATGCCGGGTTCTTGGCGATTAGTCTTCACTCAGCGTGGCGCAACGGTGCTTTCGTTGCGCGCGCGAATAAGTGGATTGGCCAAGCCGGGATAAATTTGAAGTCACTGGCAGAATTCAAAATTCCGCTACCACCACTACAATCACAAGAAGCCGTCGTGAGAGCGATAGAACTCGAACAATCGATCGTGGATTCAAACCGGGCGTTGATCCAGCGATTTGACAAAAGGATTCAGGCGGCCATTGGGAGGGTTTGGGGAGAAGGGAAACATGGATAAACAGAATAAGCAGGACAGAAAACCGAAGATGCCAGATCCCAGTCAAACAACATGCCTGAATGGTATCGGAAAAATGGCTGTCAGTAGAAGGGTTTGCGGGGAAGAGTCAGGCGGTGAATTGGTGCGTGGGTGACAAAAAAGAATTAGAGTGCGGGAGAAAGCGGGTTTTCAGCCGATCATTCGCAGTTTCATTAGTCGGTAGGTCATTGCTTGAGTACTCACTTCGAACTTCTCAGCAAGCATCTCCAAGTCATCGTCTTCGGTCAAATCAAAGGGCTGCCGCAGGAAGGCATCCCTCAGCCAGGCGGCAGGCATTAGCAATGCCGCAGCAAACGCATTAGCCTCCATCTCTTCCCGTTTCGTCCCAGAGCCTGATTCAAGGTCGCGGAATTGCACACGATACCCTTTGTCGATGTACGTATCCCCGCTGTGAAGAACGAAATGGGCGATTTCGTGCGCGATGCTAAACCGCTGCCGATTCGAATGGTGATCCTCATTGACGCCAATAACAGCACGGTTCCCATTGCGAACGAGCACCCCCGAACAATCTTCACCGAGGTCGGCATTCTGGATCCTTACGCCCAGATGTTTGGCGACGCGATCCAACCGAATCGGTGCGGATTTGACGCCTGCATTTGCGAGTAGCCCCTCAGCCAGCCTCTCTAGAGACATCTGGCATGACCTCCGCTCGGCTGTTAGCGATAAAGATAGCTACCTGGTTTCGGCTCCCCCCCGCCGCCTTCTCTAACCGACCTGTGATAACCGATCTCTCGGTACTCACCACATCCGTCAGAAATTCTTCAGGTGAAGGCAGAAGTGAGCGCATATCGACCTCAAGCGCATCTGCGAGGTCCCAAAGCGTATGAATTGTTGGACGCTGGTTGCCACTTTCTATGTTGGCAATGGAACCTCGTGCGAGGCCACATAGCCGCGCCAACTGGGCTTGCGTGAGCTTCGCCTCACGCCGCCTACGTTCCACCTTCTGCCCCACAATCTCGTAGAGTCGCTCTGATTCAGGTCGGCGTCGCATACGTAAGAATATAGGTATATTGAATCCCAGATGTCAATCAATAAAAAGCGAATTTGTGCAATATATCGTTCAAACGCGACACAAAACCGCAGCTATTGATTTTTAATACAAAGCAAAATTGCTTTTTTTTCCTTGATATAAGGTGGTTTTTCCGTTAGATTGTCCTGCAGTTGTGACTCAAGATGTGTTTGTTTCCAACCGGGAAACTACGAAAATCAGAAGTGAAATTAATGGTTCCGTGCTCCCATCAATTCACCACCGTAACATAATTTAGAACAACGAGTTACGACAACATCCAGAGTCGCAATCGAGCTTTTTTTCTTTTAGGGCTTTTTAGAATACAACAGGAGGTGGTACGTGGAATATACAAACAAGCAACTGAACAATTACGTAAACCGGATAAAGCTCACCCAAGAGAAAAAGTCCACTTACGGCAACCAAATCGACAATTTGAAAGATAACGTTCTCGAAGCAGTAAAAGAAATGGAGAACACTAAGGTAACGAAGGTGCTAAGGACGGGCTCGTGGAAGAAAGGCACTGCCTTGGCACCACGAGGAGACTATCCACTCGATATCGACATGGTTTTTTACCTGAACGTAGAAGAAGATACTTTGTTCAACGCCGAGGATCTTAGAGAGGGTATAATTGACGTCCTATGTAGAGCGTACCCGAACAAACAAAGATCCGATTTTACCGACGGCCAAAAAACCATCGGTGTTGTGTTCAGAGGCACTGGCCTTGAGGTAGATATAGTGCCATTTATACCCGAAAAAGGAAATACGACTTACGGAAGGCAACCTCGAAAGAAACTCAATTCAGGTGAGTTTAAGACGAGCGTTGACAAGCAACTGGATTTTGCCAGAAAAATAAAGGGCAAGTGTCCCAATTTCACTTCTATCGTCCGTATAATAAAAAGCTGGAGAAACTACCAAGAATTGGAACTTTCCTCCTTTTCCATTGAATTGGCCGTGGCCAATTTGGTTGCGGAAGGGCGAGTAGTATCTGGATCTTCGATAAATCAGGCGATTATCAATTTCTTCGAGTTCTTCGGTAACGGTAATCCCGCTAAAGTGTATTTCTCGGGCGCTATTGGGCCACGAGACGGCAATGCCCCGTGGATAGCGGATCCAACCAACAACGAAAACAATACAATCAGGATGTCTGATAGGGAGTGGAACGAGATTGTTGACATGACCGAACAAAGCTTTGAGACGATTTCCTATGCACAAGCGGTGCAAGAGACTGGAAAAACATTGGAGTTGTGGAAGGAAGTTTTCGGACCAAGTTTCAATATTAAGGAGGAGTAATACTAATGAACACCATTACGCGAACATATACCAGAACAGATATCCGTAAAGTTTTCGAAAACTTTCAGGCAGACCTGCGAATGCTTGCTGTAAGGACACAAGCAATGGAATTAGATCATGCAGAGAAGTGTGCTTATGATGTCTGTTTAATGGCACAAGAACAGTGTTTGACGCGCGTCCACCTACAATTGTATGACGCTACGGAAAATCTCACTAAGGTTCATCGATATTCCGTGAAAGAAGACATTGTGTCGGAATCCGAAAGGCCGGGAGACAATCGGTGGCCATGCTTACCGGACGGCAGCCTATGCGTGATAGTTGAATACTCTGATCGTCAAACGGCGGAAGAGCTCAAGAGTTCAGGCAAGTTAAAACTAGGTTGGAGTCCGTCATCCTTGTCGACCGATTACTCGGAAATGCAAAACGACGACGGCAGACTCTATTCCAGCAGTACCTACGGATTACGCAGGGATACATTTGTGAACTAAACGGGGCGAGATGATGACACAAAATACGTTTGACACAGTACGAGACCTACCATCAAATGATTTGAAAGATATCGCTGAAACACTTGTTGGATTCGAGAGACGTTATGAAACACTGAAAAATCAGCTCATCACAATGTTAATGCCCGATCAAATAGATGAATGGAGCAAGAAGTACTACGGACGAATTATTCCCTTATGTAACGTTATTCGACAAAGATATCCGCTTTTTCTTTTCAGTGGCGATGTTGGGACCGGAAAAACTGTTACGGCCGAGTGTACCGCTGACCGGTTGACGAGAGAGATGCACAAAGAAGGTTTTCTGCTCAAACTTAGCACCCGGGTGAGAGGTAAGGGTCTTCATGGAGAGATGAGCCAACTCATCCAGGAGGCCTTCGAAAATCTGAAAACTCAAGCGGGCAAGAAGCGTCTGTCCTTTTTGCTGATAGACGAGGCAGATTCGATTGCATCGCTTCGGTCCACAGAACAAATGCACCAGGAAGAAAAGGCTGCCGTTAACACTTTGATACAAAAAATCGATGAGATTCGCCAAGTGGGCGGTCGAGCCGTTGTATTTCTGTGTACCAATAGAGCAGATGTTATCGATCAAGCGGTTGTTAGACGTGCTGCATTACACATGGAGTTTTCTCGACCGACTAGAGACGAGAGTTTAGAACTGCTGAAGAAGGATCTTCAAGGAATAGAACTGGCACCTAAAGAGCTATGCGAATTAGCGTCTCTCACCTCGACTAGGGGATTGTATGGAGAAAGTGGATATTCATACTCCGATTTTCGGTTACGATTTTATCCAGAAGCTCTTTCCCAGGCCTTTCCGGACCGTGCATTGACTTTCAAATTACTTAAGGAAACTGTGTCAATCGTGAAACCAAGCCCGCGGATCGACGAAAATGTCAAATAACAGCGTGAATTTAAGTCGGGATGTTCTCAAGAAACTGAGAAAGAAAGCAGAATTGTGCCGATTCTGTCACGCAGAGCTAAAGGAACGATATAACAATTTTCGTAGTAGCAAAGAATTCTCCGTTGTATTGTTATCCTTAGTTTCCACTGCGTTAATCGGATTCCATTTTCGACGTGTATGGACAGGCGATATGATTCTGTCACTCATTTTTCTGTTACCTCTTTTAACAGCGATTGTTCAGGCGTTGGACAGCACCGTTTTCAAATGGACGGAGAAGGTGGCTCGTCACGAGTCGGCGGTAGCAATATGGGGAGGTTTGATTAGAGAAGCTGATTTTCTTGATAAGTGTATCGATCAGCATTCAATTGATGTGGCGAACGAAAAAATCCAGAATATACAGGACAAATACATTGTTTGTATGGGTAATACAGCGCAGATACCGAATGCCAAGTTCCTGCGGTACAAAAGGAAATTCAGAATACAGGTACTGATTTCGAAGGAGATCGATGAGATGTCATTGGAAGAATTAGGTAAAAAGAGATGACGTACCGGTAGCAAATCCCAACCTCTGCGTCTGGAATTCCTTTCCGAATAGACGACTTGGGGAATTATGTGCCAATGTCCGCTGACTTCCAAGATGCATGGCCTTCCTTGATAGCCTGAACCAAGGCTAAAGATGCAACATCGCAAGTAACAAATAGGGAAGTTGATGAGAAGGGAACATCTGACCGCATCATTTAATCGATGGCGTCGTATTTCGTCACCGCCCGATCGCTTTCTCTACGGGGGTTCCACGGCGGCGTCACCGAGAGTATCCTGGATACAATCTTGAGTCGCCTCCGAAAAGGGGGCCGCGAAGGATTCGTGTTGGTGGACAGCGATGCGTATAGGGATGTATCGTGGTGCCGGGATTTTACAGCGACCTGCGGCGCATCAACGTAGAGGGAGGCCACCAGGTTGGTCTGGGTGTTGTCAATCAGGGTTTTGCACAAGAAATCCCCGATTATGCGGGGATCATCAGGGGTGTAGCGAGGTAGTTCTTGATCCGAACCAGATTGATCCATAGGCCACGACACCAGGCCCACCGTTGGTGTGGCATCAGTCCGCGATAGCGCGTCTTGCCATTTTGGGTGTAATAGCTCAACTGGAAGATGCTGGCCTCGACATTGTTGCGTCTGTTTCTAATATGGGCAGGGAGTGCTTCGATCTGTTTGCGATTGAGGTAACTGTCGATGTGTTGTTCTTTAAAGTATCGTGGTTTGCCATCGATGATGATTTTGTATTTTCCCGGTTTGTATTCTTGGGCAAGCTGAACCTCTCCGGTTTGTTGATCAATGACCTTGACACCGTCTGCTGCGCGTTCATAACTGAAACGCCCTGGGGTTCCTTGCAGGCCACTGTAATAGAATTGCTTGTCCTGTTCTTTTGCGTACTCGGCGTTGGATTGATCATTATAGGCCCCATCCATTGACACTTCCAAGACGTCACCCACCACGCGTTGTGTCTGCTCAATGGCAGGTTGGACAAACGCGTTGTCGGGACTCGTCGCCGGTTTGACGTCAACATCCGTGATCAAATTGAGGCCATCCTCATCGCAGGTCTCGGTGAGGTTGACATTATACCCTTTCACCTTATTCTCGCCTTTCCTGCGAAAGGCCGCATCGTCATCATGGGCAGACTGCAACGAGGATGAACAGATCGCTTTCGGCGGCTTGGGTAGCACCTCTTCGGGGGAAGACAAAACCGTATATTGGTCCTCAAAAACACGCACGATCAGACCATATCGATCGCTGTCTTTCTCGGTATAGGTCTCTTGTAGCCTGCTCAATAACCGCCCCAATTCCTGTAGCTTCTCGCCTTTTTCAGTAGGGGTGAGACGGTAGACAACCTGATGGGGCTTCCCTTGGATCAGATCCTCCAAAACCTGCTGATCCGTTGCCGATAATCGTCCCTTCTCATCCTTGTCCAATGACCTCCAGAACCCTTGTAAGCAACAAACCACCAACTGCAACCGACAACACAAGGCAATGTTGGCGCCGATCAACTTACTGTCCATTCGGATTTGTTGACCCAATACACCAAAGGCCTTGGCCTGCGTCTTTGTTAAGCTGAAAAAGGTCTCTCCTACCAGATCGCGACCGGTCTTCAGTTGATACGCATACAAAGCCTGCTTGAACAGATAATACGTGGACTCGACAGGCACTTCATCCGTAAGATTCACCAACCCCAATGCCCCCATCACCAGGATGTTGAACCGACATTGCTCAAAAAGTTGGGCATCGCTCCACCCAAAGCCCTCCTTCAAGATCATCATCGACACCAGATGCCGGATCGGCGCATTGGGACGGCCTATGTCAGGGTCAAACACCACACGAAAAATATCCTCATCGACCTTTGACGTGATGTGCTCGTAGAACAGATTATTCCAGGCGGCCGGATCATTTAGCCGATCCAGCTTCGGACCTTTGAAATGCGACTCGAAGCTGCTAAACAGATCCGGCTGACTTGAAGGGGCACTCCTTCTAAACATATGTCCCTCGCTTCTTTGTGATCAAACATCAATCTGAAACATTGCAACCTGTTGACACCTCGAATTTAGTACTTTTTCCTGGTTAAGTAAACACGACTTTTCGGAGTGGGCTCAATCTTAATGAACCAACGCTCTTTGATCGTTCGGTAATTATCGGTAAACACGAACCAACCAAATCAAGGAGGTCAACATGGGAAGGAATGAACGGTATGTAACGAAGCATCAGAGAGGCTGGGCTGTAAAGGGTCCAAACTCGGAAAGAGCCAGTTCTGTTCACGACACACAGTACGAAGCCGAGCAACGGGCAAAGGAGATTGTTGGAAACTCAGGTGGTGGAGAGGTTCGCATTCAGGGACGGGATGGTCGTTGGCGTGATTCGGATACGGTACCGCCCGGTAACGACCCGAACCCACCCAAAGACAAGAGGCACTAGCGGCCGTTCAAACCCGCGAGACTTGTGCTGTCCCCGTGTCGGCATGACCTATGACGACGTATTGCTTGAGAGCAGTTTTTTCCGACCGTGTCATGCCTACATCTGTCGCTAAAAAAAGATCGCAATGGCAACAACGTCACAGGGAAAAGGTCGTACTAATACGGATCGTGAGAGCGTCGCCACTTATCGAGAACGGTCTGCCATTCTGAAAGAAACTCCCCGTAACCATTTTTGTAGATCCAGATTTGAGGATACAAAAAGCCGTAGCCATTTCTGTTTGTACAGTTCAATGCGCCAGCGTATTTGTAGCTTAGATTCCTAGACTCTACGGGAATTGTTGTGACGTCGAATACTTGGAGTAAACGGCCAACAAATCTTTCACAATTCTTATATTCCTCCGTTATCTCAATGTCCTGTTTCGACAGGTCAATTGCCAGGATCTTATTCTCCGGCCGGAGGTTTCGGAAGTTTAATAGTAACCTGTCAATGTGGGGGTCACTGAACGAGTAACCAGCGACAATAAGGGCATCTGCAGACATAAGGTCGCGGGCTATACGCTGGTGGTACGCACAATAGGGGTTTCGGTTGAATGATGGCTCCTTGTCTAAGCCAGTGGACAAAAATGAATTGAAGTCGTAGGCACCAGATTCATCGACGAATTCCATCGACGCCGACTCCGCGGAAAAAAGGCGCTTAAGTCGCCAAGTGTTGGCGTCGGAGATTGATGCAAATTCCCTGATACCGCAATCTTCCAGAGCCCATTTTGCATGGCCGTGTAGAAATGCCAGAACTGACGGTGCTTTTAGGAATTTCTCACTACAAAAGTATCCTGACGAGAAACCCGTTTCCAGAGGTATCGTTGCAACTTCCACGGTCTGAGGCAAGACATCATCATAGTTAAAAGTGAATACTGACAGATCCCCATCTTTCAATTGACCCGAGAGCAAACTCGATTGTTTGCTCAGGAGGTCGCAAAAGTCATTTGATCGATATTGGCGATCCCTTTCTCCAATCTCTTCAGCAATCAGCTGTCTGAAGAGGAAGGGTACAAATTGCCAGTACTGACCACATTGAAATGGCTGTCTAACGTTGAAAAACCTTAAGAGATCATGTTGACGTTTGGATTCTCTTCCAATTCCAGGGTTTGCGAGATATGTTTCGTCCAAAACGAATGATGAATACATGTCGCAAAACCCAATGAGTTCCTCGAAGTTTACACACCCTTTCACTTCACGTGCCCGTTGACTTAAACGCGATATGGGATCCCATTTGACCTTACAAACCAAAAGGCGACTCGCACGACGCATCTCTGCGTTATACCTATCCAGGAGCTTTTGCCATTTCGTCTCATTCTGTACTAATTCAGTCAATCCATCGGTCGAAATGGGCGGGCAGAAAAATGGGATCGACGCTCCTGCTCCAAATATCATTACTGTTTTCGCCATTGTGTCCCTCGTCGTATTTGCCGTCAAACGTCGGTTTTCCCGGCGCAATCTGCAACTTAGATTAACATGCCACCGACCAATCGTCGCCTGCAGTGCAGATTAGCAATTTGCATATTCGCAAACCCAGTTTTCTCTTTACGATACATCACCGCTAGCCATTTCGTGCCACAGTGCATCAGATTTGCAAGTGTTCCTCGTGGTTTGGATATTACTGCACAAAAGTATAGTATTATTTCGGACTTATGTCAAGTTGCTGATTTACGTCCAACAATAAAGGGACGTAATCTCCAAGTAGGATTTATCCGGAGCGGGGACAACCATCCTGTCTATCCTTGTATCTTGGTGTTTTTCTGGAGATTCTACGAAATCCGTCACTACGTCCGATCGTCGGCTTTAGCATCGTGATGGTCCAGGGTGTACTGGATTTTCCAGTTTTTCCCGTTTTATCCTGTTCATCCTGTCCATCCATGTAGGTCGTTTTGTTTTTGGTATGATTAGAATATCCCTGTTGATCCGTGTTCGGTTGGAGGTCCGTGATGCCCGATATCAATGTCATCCCGCCAGATAAGGCCACCGGCCTGTTGAAGAAGCTGTACGACGCCGCGATGTCCCGCGCCGGACGTATCTGGGGCATTGTGTCCATCATGAGCCCCAACCCCCCCGTCATGAAGGCTTCGCTGGATTTTTATGGCATTCTGATGCACGGCCCCTCCCCTCTCAGCCGCGGGCGGCGGGAGATGCTGGCCGTGGTGGTTTCGGCCGCGAATCATTGCGTGTACTGAATACGCGCCCACGCCCACGACCTCCGTGCCGAGGTCGCCAGAGATTTCGGCGTTGAGGACGACGACGAGGCCGACCGTCTGGTGCATCAGTTGGCCACGGATTGGCGCGGGGCCCGCCTCTCCCCGGCCGACCGCGCACTTTGTGCCTTCGCGGAAAAACTCAGCCTGGATCCCCAGACTTCAACGGCGGAGGATATAGACGGGTTGCGCCGGCACGGCTTCGACGATCGCGCCATTCATGACGCGGTCCAGATCGTCGGCTATTTCAACTATATCAACCGCGTGGCCGATGCGCTCGGTGTCGAGCCTGAGTCCTTCACGAAAGCGTGGGAACAATTGACAGGCGATCCTCGTAAAAAGGCATGAAACATGGATGCACAGGATAGACAGGATGAAGACCAAAAACGACTATGATTCGTGTGATTATAATGATGGACTGTGATTCGAGGCAAAAGCGGCGAAGCGGGAGGCATGGATGTTCAGGATAGACACTGTGGTTAACATGATGCACAGGATTTCCGCTGTTGCCCTTCCGCGACCACGCGCCTTAATCACGGTAATCAGTAATCATACATTTCACCTTAATTAAGGTACTGACAGGCTTTTTTCCGTGTTTCAGATGCCAAGTCGGATTTCGCTCGTCTTTCCTGTCCGCGCATCCGACTTAATCATGGCAATCATAGTGTAATCAGGGTAATCACAGTATTATCCTGTACATCCATGTTAATTCTTTGAATCGGAAATGCGGGAGTTGGTGATGACCAGACAGTTGACGGCAATTATCGAGCGCGTCGGCGATGGGTACGTCTCTCTATGCCCCGAGTTGGACATCGCGAGCCAGGGAAAAACTGTATTCGAAGCCCAGGAAAACCTGAAAAAAGAATTGGAATCATTCCTGGAGACGGCTTCGATCGCCGAGATCAAGTTCCGGCTACACGAGTGATCGTACTGGACGCGGATGGACTTCGGGTTATGCGATGGTGATCCTTTCGACGACACATCTTACATGGATGCACAGGATAGACAGGATAAAGACTGAAACCCGACAGTCGCGAAAATCTCGGGAACCCTCTAACCACCCTGTCCACGCGGTTGGCACAATCACATAAAATAACGTAATCGCGTGACTTATGGCTGATTGACAGTAGATCCTGTAGACCCATGTTTGTCGGTGTTGGTTTGAGAATTCCCCGTGAGTCTGGGACGGCTCGTGGGGTGTATTTTTTTTAACATAGTTAGTCAGCAGACACCGGTCTTGCAGTTCCTGGTTTCCATCCTTTTCATCCTGTCCATCCATGTAAGCCGCACGTGCCTTAATCACAGTAGTTCTTTTCCCCTTTTCACCTGGGAATTCGCAAGGTATATTCAAAAGGATGACCACACGGGACTTTACGGCAACCACGTTCGTCGTTCAGGACGGCAGGACGTTGTTGCTATTCCATAAGCGGCTCCGGCTGTGGCTTCCGCCGGGCGGGCATATCGACAAGGACGAGCTGCCGTGCGATGCAGCCGTCCGCGAGGTCCGGGAGGAGTGTGGCCTGGAGGTGGCCCTGCTTTCACCGCGCTCCCGGATGGGCACGGTGGATGTGCTGAGCCGCCCCGAATGTATTCTCCTGGAACAGATTTCAGCCGATCACCAGCATATCGATCTGATCTATTTCGCGCGCGTGACGGGGGGCAGCCTGAAGGTGGCGGCCTCCGAGGCAGAGGGATACCGGTGGTGCGCCCCGGCCGACCTGGAGGACGATACGATCGCCGAAGACATCCAGCGCCTGGGGAAAATGGCGATCGAGGCCGTGGCAACTCGCGTCGAGAGCGCGGGCGAAGCGGGATAAATGAAGCATTTGAGATTGCCCGATCACGGGGGTTGACGGGTCCTGGTTGAAGCGTTAGAAAGGGACGACATGCCATTGGCCAACGCGGTGGCGGACGATATCCTGGAACTGATCGGCGAGACGCCGATGGTGCGCCTGAACCGGCTCGTGGAACCGTCATGGCCGAGGTGGCCGTTAAAATCGAGGCCGCCAACCCCGTGGCTTCGGTGAAGGACCGGATTGCGGATGCGATGATCGAGGCGGCGGAACGGGACGGCAGTCTGAAGCCGGGCATGACAATCGTGGAGCCGACCAGCGGGAATACGGGCATCGGCCTGGCGCTGGTGGCGGCGGCGAAGGGATACCGGCTGGTCCTGACCATGCCGGATTCCATGAGCCGCGAAAGGCGGGATCTGTTGCAGAGTTTCGGGGCCGAGGTGGTGCTGACGCCGGGCGCCAAGGACATGCAAGGCGCCGTGGACGAGGCGGTGCGCATCGCGCGTGAAGCCGCCGCCGAGACGTTCATGCCGCAGCAGTTCGTGAATCCGGCGAATCCGGAGGTTCACCGCCGCACAACCGCGCGTGAGATCCTGGAGGCGGTCGAGGGGCGGCTGGATGCGTTCGTGGCCGGCGTGGGCACGGGCGGCACCATCACGGGCGTGGGCGAGGTCCTGAAGGCGGAATTTCCGTGTTTGCTGGTGGTGGCGGTGGAACCGCAACGGTCCAACGTGCTGTCCGGCGGCGCGCCGGGGCTTCACGATATCCAGGGCATCGGCGCGGGATTCGTTCCCGAGGTCCTGAACCGGGAGATCTACGATCGCGTGATCTGCGCGACCGAGGCCGATGCGTTCGAAACCTCCAGGCGGCTGGCGGCCGAGGAGGGGATCCTGAGCGGCATTTCGGCCGGCGCGAATGTCTGGACCGCGCTCCGGGTGGCGGAGGAGTTGGGCGAAGGCCGGCGCGTTGCCACGGTGATCTGCGATTCGGCGGAACGATATTTCAGTGTCCCGGGTTTTATGGGGCAGGACGAGACCTGGCCGCCACGTCCCTGGACTGGCGCGAATTTCGACTGTTCCCCGAACCCTTCGACCCTGTGATTTCAATCGACATCATGAACCGCCGCATCAGTGAGCGCCGGTTCGCTGATTTAAGGAGGCCACGATGCCCATCGACCCCCAACCCTCGTGGCGCGATGGCATGCGCAGCCTGCATCCGGATGAATTCGAGAGTCTGTGCGAACTGGTCGGCACGGTGTTCCGCCCCGGCCTGGCCGAGGAATACCCGCACTTTTACACACCGGCGCACGCCGGGGAAATGCGGGTGGTGGTGGTGGACGGGCGGGTTGTGTCGCACATTGGCGCGCTGCGGCGGAACGCGTCCATATTCGGATGTACGGTACGCGCGTCGTCTCTGGGCGGGGTGGCCACGTACGAAGAATACCGCGGCAAGGGCTACGCGACCGCCCTGTTCGAGGACACGATGCGGGTCTGCAGGGAGGACGGGGTGGATTTCATGCTGGTGTCCGGATATCGAAAGATGTATCACCGGTTCGGGTGCCGGTACGTCGGGCGAGACTGGAATTTCTCGCTGACGGCGGACAAGGCCGGAGATTTCGACGACGCCGGCGTGGAACTCGTCGATGCGTCACCGGACGACGTACCGGCAATGGCCTCGGTGTACCGTGAGGAGCCCGTGCGGTGGATGCGGCCGCCGTCCGATTACGCTCACGCATTCAACGGGTTTGTCATGAACCGACCCGCGCTGGTATTCAAGGTGTGTGAAGCCGGGATAATGCGTGGATACATGATCGTGCAGCAGCCCCGGGACGGCGACGACAGGATACCGGTGCAGGAGGCCGCGGGAGACCGGCGGTGTCTGGCTGGCGCCCTGGGCAAACTGATCCGGAAACTGGACCTCCAGGCGCTCAGCCTCCACGTTATGGGCTGCGATCGGTGGTTTCAGGATTGCCTTCAGGCGAGAGGCCTGACCGGTGCGCCGGCCAATTCGTCGGGGACGGTCACACTGATCAATTTCGTCCAGTTTATGGAGCGGATGCGGCCCTATTTCGCAGAGGTGGTTGGCGAGACGGAGGCCCGGAGCCTGGTCTTCAATGAGCAGGGAGACGAGATGATCTTCTCGTATGGGGGCGACCGCGTGGTGGCGCCCGACCAGGGGGCGGCGGTGCAGTTGATTTTCGGCACGTTGGACGGCGCCGAAGCGTCGCTTCTGAATTCCGGAGGTCGTGCGGGCGAAATTCTGGCAGAGGTGTTCCCGATTCCGGCGCTCTGGTATGGTGTGAATTATCTGTAGGATCGGCTTTGGCGGGACGGCCGACTAAGGATCAGCCAAAAGCCCCGGTCGAATCAGACCGGGGCTTTCGCATGATGAAGGTTCTGATTGCGGGCTGTTGGCACGCCGGTATTGCCGTGTCAGGGTATGTCCTTCGGCGGCATCCGCGCGTCGGCGCAGGCCATCGGTCAACTGGCCGCGAGTGTCGGCCGCTGGGTGCGGTACGGCGGTTCCAGCACGGCGCGCTGTTGCGGCGTGAATTCCTCCAGAACCTCTTCAACGCCCTGCGGCAGGTAGATTCGTGCGTAGGTCAGTGGTCCGGGCGCGTATTTGTACAGAATGGAACGCCGCTGGTGTTCGGCCGCCCAGGGCATCGTGCCGTGCGTTAGGGCTTCGGTGAAAATGACGGCCGAGCCGGCCTTCGCTTCCACCTGCCGCACCACGCCGATGTCTCTATCCAGCAGGGCCACGCCCCGCGGGGTCGGGTAGTTGGATTTGTGGCTCCCTGGAATGCAGGCGAATCCCCCGTCTCCCGGGCCGCAGTCGGTAAGGATCCAGGAAACAACGGTAAGGCCGCAACGCATCTTTCCATTGTGAAACTGGTAGAAATGGGTCAGGTCATCCGTGGTGCCGCCGCCGTGAAGCACGTGTCCTTCCGTTCCCTGGCGCATGATGATTCCATAAAGGTGATCCAGGCGGAAACCCTCGCGCAGCAGTTCATTGAGATACGGTACGATACCGGGATGAGCCAGGAGATCCCTGAAGGGTTGGCACCAGGGCTTCGGCCACGTCAGCATGCCGCCGAGATCGCCGCGACCCTGCTGACCCTTAAGCGTTCTGGATTTACCCGAGAGGGATTGTTCTTCGGGCCGTTCGCGGATGAGGAGGACGTTCCGGTCTATGGCTTCGTTGCATGCGGCAACTTCCGCTGAGGAGAGGGCGTTCTCAACCACGAGATAGCCATTGAGATCAAAAAAATATCTCTCTTCGTCGTCCATTGCGGTCTCCTTTTCCGGGTTGGCGGTTCTCGTGCCTGGCCGCGTTGCCTGTGCTGCTTGCGTTGAGCTTGTGGGAACGAATCTGTCGAAGCGCGGTCATTGCCTGCGTTGAGCCTGTCGAAACAAGCTTGTCGAAATCGGCCATCGAAACGTGCTTGCCGAAACGAGGTCATTGAGCTTGTCGAAATGCCCGCGTTTCGCGATGCGTTCTGCGCCTATAGATACCCCTTCGCCGACCCTTCGACAGGCTCAGGGAGCGGCTCAGGGCGCAGTCAAATTGATGTTCGTCGTGTGCATTGCGGTCGTTGAGCTTGTCGAAACGTACGATGCTTGTGCTGGCTGGACTGAGACATTCGAAGCGAACTCGCAGGCCTTCCGCAGGTCGCAGGCGCCTTAGACGCCTGTCTATGTACGTGGTACGCCGAGAATGTCGTCCAGCTTCTCTGACACGTCTGCGGGGATGTCCACGCTCACGCCCTCGTGGAATTGGCGCCTCCAGTTCGTCAGATGGGACTCGCCGATGTGGACGGAGATCGGTTCGCCCCCGGGCCAACGCGTGAATACGGGACGTTTCACCCTTCCGGCAATCAGCGCCTGCTGGATGCAATTCAGGATGCGCGCATCGGGGAGGTCGCACTGAAAACCCCGGAAGGCGACCTGTACGGGAGAAATGGCCATAATTTCGGTTTCCGTTGGTGCGTCGGGTCGTAGAATTCGCTGTCTGTTCGAACGGCTTGCGGCAAAAGATAGCCATGTGTATGTACGCATACAAGAACATTGTGCGCGGTAAACGGATGGCGCGCGTTCCTGTTGACAGGCCGGAATGCGGGGGCGTATACTGGACACAGACCGAATCGCGCATGAAATCCAGGGAACATCGCGGTACGGCATGGTTCCGGCAGGCGGCCCCCACAGTGGGCGGTCCATCAATCAACTACGGCAAAAGGGGTACCCTATGGCTCTTCTCGGCAGCGGTAAATTCCAGTATGAGGAACAGTCCGACTGGGCGCGTTTGCCCGAGGGCTGGCGGTTTAAAGAGGTGGTGGATATGGTGGTGGATTCAAACGACCGGGTGTACGTGTTCAACAGGGGAGAACATCCGGTCATCGTGTTCGACCGGGACGGGCAATTTCTTTTTTCATGGGGAGAAGGCCTGTTCGCGCGCCCCCACGGCCTGACGCTGGGTCCTGACGGGATGCTATATTGTGTGGACGACCAGGGACACTGTGTCAGAAAGTGCACGCTGGATGGCGAGGTGCTGATGGTGATCGGAACACCCGGTCGGGGCGCCCCGGCGCAAAGCGGGACGCCGTTCAACCAGCCCACCAAAGTGGCCTTCGATCCTGCGATCGGAGATCTCTATATCTCGGACGGTTACGGTAACGCGCGGGTGCACAAGTTCTCGTCGACAGGCGAACACCTTTTTTCCTGGGGCAACTACGGAACGGATCCCGGCCAGTTCAACCTTGTGCACAGCGTCTGCGCGGACAGCCACGGATCGGTCTATATCGCCGACCGGGAAAACCACCGTGTGCAGGTGTTCGACCCCGAGGGCAATTATCTTACGCAGTGGAACAATCTCCACCGCCCATGCGGCCTGCATATCGACGGCGACCTCGTCTACGTCGGACAGCTGCCCACGCAACTCGACGTCAACGCAACCTATCCCAACGTGGGCTCATGCGTAAGTATTCATGATGTGGAGGGCAACCGCCTGGCCAGGTTGGGAGACCCACTGGCCGGCGAGGGTCCCGGCCAGTTCACGGCTCCGCACGGGTTGGCCGTGGATTCGCGTGGGGATATCTACGTTGGAGAAGTGTCCTGGAGCGCTTTCGGTTCGCAACTGGATCCACCCAGAGAAATGCGCAGTTTCCGCAAACTGGTCCGCGTCTGACGCCAACTACCAACACCCGAAGAGCGCACTGACCCGCCCATGCCGACCCTGATCAAATCGAAGCTACTCATCGCCGACCCTGACGCACCACCCATACTTGGCGGTATCGTGATACTCGATGGCAAGCGCGTTCTGGGCGCGGGAGCGCCGTCGAACCTGAACGTGGATCCAACGTGGGAAACGCTGGACTGGTCTTCGTGGACGGTGATGCCGGCCCTGATAGACTCCCATGCCCACATTACGGCCAACAACCGCTTCCGCGTTCCGCTGAACGCCCACTTCGAACTGGATCCGACAACCGCGGTCCTGCGTGGGGCGATGAACCTCAGGAGCGACTTAGCCACCGGGGTGACGACGATGCGGACACTTGGAGATCGTCCGGGCGTCGAAAAGCCGTTTCAGGAGGCGATCGAACGAAAAGAGGCGGTGGGACCCCGGCTGAGGGTATGTGTACGGGCGCTGCGTCCGACGAAGGGCACAGCGCCCTTTCTGTCTTTTCCGGCCGACGGCGATGCGGAACTGGACGTCCGGATCCGTGAGAACGCGTCGCAGGGCGCGGATTGGACGAAGCTGTTTATCACCAACGTGAGAGACGGCGATACGTTCGCGGACTATCTCCGCGGAGACCTTACGGACGTGGCGGCCTACTCCCGAAAGGAGATCGAGACGGCCATCGGCGTCTCGCATAACCTGGGGATCCCGGTTGCCGCCCACGCGATCGGCGGGCCGGCCATGCGGTGGGCGATGGAGGCGGGGATCGACAGTATCGAACACGCCAATCTGCTCGAAGCCAAGGACGTGGAACTGTTCGTGAAGTCCGGCGCGTACCTGAGCGATCCCAATCTTCAACTGTTCTTTGACCGGGAGGTCGGATTCGAATCCTTCGAGACCTGGCGCCTGGATTGGTGGCGGCGCCGCGTGGAGCGTGCGAGGGAACGCACGTCGCGCTACCTGCCGGAAGCCGTCGATGCCGGGGTGAAGGTCTGCCTGGGAACGGACAGCACCCACGCGACGTTGTGGCGGGAGGCCAGGGCACTTTCGGACCTCGGCGTTTCAACCGCCGACGCGATCAGGGCCGTGACGACGAATACGGCCCTGATGCTGGGTATGTCGGATCGGCTGGGGCGCCTCGCGCCCGGCTTACCTGGCGGACGTGATCGCCGTGGAAGGAAACCCCCTGGAGGAAGTGGCGTATTTGCAGGAGATCCGACGCGTGATGAAAGCCGGCGAACGGGTCGAGAACCTCCTGTCCGGTGCGAGTGCGGTGTTCACCGATTAGCGCTGTATAGTGCGCACGGTCTGCGTATGCCGAGGTGGCCGGCTGAGGAAGCGCCGTAAAGGCCGCGCGTTACTCCGCGGCTCTCAGATCCAGTTTCTTCTGATGGCGCAGGAACCAGTTCTTCTCGAACAAGCTCACCGCTTGTGCCGTGTCCATTGGTTCGCTCTCACGTCATTCAATCACAATCGAAGAATGCACGGTTCGAGATTTAACCAAAAGGGGCCGAATTCTTCGGAATTGTTTTATGAAAACCCGGTACTCGCATTCACCCTTCTATTGGAAGGATCTTTCCGTACGACCCTGCCGCTCTGAAAACCGTGTTCAGCGAGCGGCGTCGGAAAAGACGCGAGAGGACGCGCGGAGCCCGGCAGCATGCGGCGACCGTGTTTTTTTTCGTATCGGAACGGCGTTTGCTTCATTCTATTGCCGGAAATCGGCCTGATTCGACGAAACGCAGGACGGAACGGTGAACCTTTAAGATTCGGCAAGAAGGCAGACGCCAGAGGGAAGAAGGCCACAACCGGAAAAAAGCGAGACCCCAGAAGTGAGAGGTCCACCCCTCTCCCCACGGATCTCGAACCCGCGTTTGTATCCCTCCCGTCGAGATCGCTAAAGCTTCGTCTTAGCGAAGGTCTGCTAAACGGAGTGTCATGTGTCGAGGATATCTACACGTCTAACCTCTTCCGTCTCGCCTCTTGCCGCCTTTTTTGCCTTTTCTCACGTCTCGCGTCTTGCCTCTTACTGTTTTTGCTGACCGCTGATTGCTGATCGCTGACAGCTTCTTCAGATCAGGCCCGGTCTGGCATCCGTCGACTTAAGTAAGGAAAACGACAGAATGGAAGTACTCGCCCGGCGCAGGGGAATCGACGGAGTCGCGGACGTGGATCTGCCGCGGGAAAAACTGGAGCGGCTTGGCGCGGAAGCGCTGAGGAACGAGGAATTGCTGGCGGTCCTTCTGCGGACGGGTTATGAAGGCAAGAATGTCCTCGAGGTTGCCGGGGGGATTCTGAAACAGCATTCACCCCAGGCGCTGATGGCGATGGGGCTGACGGAACTGACGGCAATCAAGGGCATCGGGCAGGCGAAGGCCGCCGGTCTCGTGGCAGGGTTCGAATTGGCGAGGCGGGCGTTGAACCAGGGGATGGGCATCGAGCCTTCTATAACGAAACCGTCCGACGCGGTCGGGCTGCTAGCGGAGTTCAAGGATCGAAGAAAAGAGCATTTCGTGGCGCTCTTTCTGAATGCCCGAAACCAGGTCATCTGCAGGGAGGAGGTGTCGGTGGGATCGCTGAACGCGTCGCTGGTTCATCCTCGCGAGGTATTTTTCCCTGCCGTGGGCTCGTGCGCGGCCAGCGTCATCCTGGCGCACAACCACCCGTCCGGAGACGTAACGCCGAGCCGTGAGGACATTGAACTGACGCGCCGTATGGTGCAGGCCGGTGAGATTATGGGCATCGAAGTTCTGGACCACATCATTCTGGGAGCGGAGCGTTTCCTGAGTATGAAGGAGGCGGAACTTTTCTGACGAAACAGACACGGTCACGTGGTTACGGGAGCCAGGACCGGGCGTAGCCCGCGCCCGCCCTCAGCCAGCGACTGTCGGAATGCGCCGATCCCGTGCCACCAAACCGACAATTCCGTCGGGGAGCCGCCGGGCACGAGGATGGGTGGTTCAGAGGCGCAGAGCGGGCTTGAATCCGGTTTCGCGCGACCGCTTTCCTTGCTTTATATTGTAGCGGTCGGTTCCCTGGCTTTTTCCTTAGGCTCTCCGCAAAGTGCGATGACCGTCCGGTGGCAGCCGACCGGGGAGGTTTCTTTTGGGCCTGATTACATTGACAACGGATTTCGGGCTTCACGACGGGTACGTGGCCGCGACGAAGGGGGCGATGCTCGCTATCGCGCCGGATGTCTCGCTGGTGGACGTCACCCATCAGGTCCCTCCACAGGACGTGGCCGCCGGGGCTTATATCCTGTTCAGCGCGTACCGCTATTTCCCGGTGGGTACGGTCCACCTCGCAGTTGTCGATCCCGGCGTAGGAAGCCAACGCCGCGCAATCGCGGTGGAAACGCCGGACTACCGCTTTGTCGGGCCGGACAACGGATTGTTCAGCGGGGTGTTCCACTGCGAGCCGAAGTGGAATGTCGTTGAGATCACGAATGCGGCGGTTTTCAGGTCCGCGGCGAGCCCCACCTTTCACGGCCGGGATATCTTCGGCCCGGTCGCGGCGCATCTGTGCAACGGAGTCCCCGTGGCCGGACTGGGGCCGCCGGTTACGGATCCGATCCGCCTGGATATATGGACGATTCAGGTGCGCGACAACGTGGTTGTCGGTCGGATCGTGCACGTGGATCGTTTCGGAAACGGGATCAGCAATCTCGACAGACGACAGGTGGGTCACGGAGAGGTGGGCGTGCGCGTCGGAAAAAACGTGTTTGACGGTATCTTCCGCACGTACACCGACGTTCCGGAGGGCGAGGCCCTGGTTCTATACGGAAGCGAGGATACGCTGGAGGTTGCGATAAACGGAGGCAATGCAGCGCAGAAACTGGGGTTGAGGCGAGGCGATCGGGTCACCGTGGATTTCTGAACCCGGAAGAAATCCGCGTAAATGCGCGTTCATTTCAGGGCAACAGTTCGAGCAGGTCCGACAGACGGTTCAATTCGTGGTCCGGGCGTTCCACGGGGGATCGAGGGCGCTGGTTTTTTTGCCTGCCGAAGCGCAGGCGCGCAGTGCGCATGCCCAGGCGTTTCGACGCGGAGATTTCCGAATTCAGCTTGTCCCCTACCGAAAGGATCCGGCCGGGTGGAAGGTCGAGGTGTCTGACCGCCCGACGAAGCGCCTCGTCTTTTGCACGGACGCGACGGTCGTCGTGGAAAAAGAGCGTGCCCTCTTCCTCGCTGAAATAGACCCGAAGGCCGAGGCGGCGTATCTTTCGCCGCTGCCGTTCCGGGCGGCCTGTCGTCACCAGGCAGAGGCGGTAGGTCCTGACCGTGAGTTCATCCAGCGTGGGGAGCGTGTCCGGGAAGGGCGTAATGGCTTCCACCTCGCCCCGATTGTATACCGAAAGCGCGCTTTCCACAACATCGGCGGACAATCCGTGGCGGCGCGCGATTTCTCGAATGGCGTCGGATGAACTGAATCGATCTGCCAGTTCCGCCTGCAGACGATGCAGGGCGGACGCGGTTGAATCCGGAATGGCCGCGGCAAGTGTTTCAGCCGCCCTGCGGCGCGCCGGTTCGGTCAACTGAGCCGTGCAGTCGAAAAGGGTGTCGTCCAGGTCGAAGATGACGGCTTCAATCCGCCGACGAGCCATTGTCCACTTCCCCGTAGTCCGGTACTTCCAACCCGCAATAAATCCGGCAGACGGCGTCGGCCACCCTGTCCGGATTGTGGCTGATGAAGTCTCCCGCACGGCGGCTCTTCACCTCAGACGTGTAGTCCTCAAGCAGATCCGTAACTGTGTAGGTTACCAGACGGCGGATCTCATCAGGATCGCAGAAAACGGGTTCTTTGCCGTCGTTGAGGTAGGCATTCAATACCGGCCGCCAATTTCGGCCTCCGGGCCTTTTGAATCCTTCCGGTTCCTGCACAAGCATGTGGTCCAGGAAGCCGTTATGTCTCTCAGGGAAGTGGCGCAGGATGGCGCGGAGATGATCCGATGCGCGAAATCCGTCGGTCTGACCCGGCTGGGTCACGATGTTGCAGACGTAGAAGGTCTTTCCGTGGTGACGGGCGCACAGGGCCTGTCTGATGTCCGGAACGAGCAAATTCGTAATCACACTCGTGAAGAGACTGCCGGGGCCGAGCACCACAATGTCCGCGTCAGCGATGGCCTGCACGGCGCCACGCGGCGAGCGGACTTCGCACGTTTCGGGGCGGAAGTCTCTTCCGGGCCTCGCGTGGACCTCGACCTGGCCCGTTCGGGAATCGTCTTTTCGATAAAGGGCCCCGTCCGGCTGTTGCAATTCCCGAAGGATGTCGCTGTTGGCGACAAGATACGCCCGTTTTAATGGGGATTTGCCGGTTTGGCGTACCATCCACTCGGTATATCGCTGCTCGCCGTCCTCGAGTTCGGCGCAAATGTCCACGTTCTGGTTTGTGGCGGGAAAGATCTCCCCGCGTATACGCAGAATATCGCCGGCCGTCTGGATGGCCTTCTGAAAATCCCCGAGCTGCTGGGTTAAGGCGGCAATGAGGAAGTTACCGATATTGTCATTTCGGAAGATCCCGGCTTCACGTTCGCTATCCGGAAACCTGTGTTGGAAAACCCGGACGAGCCCGGGAGAGACCCGGCGTCGGTCGGCCAGCGCGGTCAGCGCATTGCGGATGTCGCCGGGCGGTTGAACACCCAGATTCCAGCGGATGCGGCCCGATGAAGCCCCGGTGTCCGTTACCGCCACGACGGCGGTGGGGCTGTCTGTATAGGTCTGGATGCCGCGCAACACGATGGGAAGCCCGGTGCCGCCCCCGAGCGCAGCTACCTTCAGCTGGCGCCGGTCTTTGTCCATGCGGGCCAGATGGATCAGGGTTGACAGCTGAGGGAGGAGCCGGATCTGATGGGTTGGCCGGTCGCCCTCTCCGGGTTCTTCCTCTGCGTATCTTCCGCGGCGCATCCAGACCGTTGTGCATCCGAGACGGTTGCCCGCCCGAATCTCATCCTGGGCCCTGTCGCCGACGCAGACGACTTCCTCCGGAGAGAGTTTATGGACTTTGATGAGTTCGGCGAACCAGTAGTCGTGAGAAGCCTGGCCTTCGTTGACAATTTCGTGAAAATAGTGCCCAATGTTGAGAAGGTCAATCTTGTTTTTCTGCCGTAGCGTTCTTCCGAATGTCACCAGAAAAAGCATGAAGCCAGCGTCACGAAGTTCCTTGAGGGTCTGGACGCCGCCGGGGAAAAGCTTAACGTCTTCAACCGCGTCGCTGTTGTATACGTATTCGAGCTCCGCAACGAAGGCTTCGATGGTATCGGTGTCTTCCAGGCTTCGATGGTTGGGACGCTGTCTGTTGATATAGTTGGCAAGTCGATCGGGTTTGTCGCGCTGGAGGGCTTTTGCGATGTCGTAGAAGGCGAAATAGTACGGAGACGAAGAGTAATAGGGCCCATGCCGCAGTTCCAGGTCGTTGATCCGGCCGAGGGCGCAGGATTCGGAGGCGAAGAATCCATTGACGTACAGATGGCGCGCGACCCGCATTCGGGCCGCCTGAACCAGTGGATCCAGATCGAAAAGTGTACCGTCCAGATCGAAGATGATCGCGCGGGTGTTTTTCATGAATGACGATTGGGAACGGGCGTCAAGTGTTCTGTCCCGGAAATAGATTGCCTAAATTCGGCCGACGAGTCGGCCGGCTCGCAAGGCGCCTGAGTGAGGCGACCTGCCCAAGGTCGGCGAGAGAAGGCAACGTAGCGAGACGGGATGAATCGGCGGGAGAATGGCGACATATTTATGGGACAGGACGCAAGGGGCGTGGCCGTGCAGATGCGGGGAGACGGAAACGCTCAATCGAAGCGGGCTTCGCAGACCGTGCGCGGACGATCATATCGAGTGTGAGAATGTATTGTTAACAGGCCGGTTATGCAAGCCATTTTTCATCATTCCGATAGTGATGACGTGAAAACGGACGCTTTCAGACGCTTTCTTCAATCCCTCCTGGAATCCGTACTCGGGTTCGTATACCCCCCGCACTGTCTGCTGTGCCGAACGCCGCTGGACGAATCGGACGGTCTATGCCCCGCTTGCTGGGAGACGCTGGGCATAATTCGAGGCCCGCGATGCGGCCGTTGCGGCTGTCCCGGTCTTACATATCCCTGCACGAATTGCGCGGACAAGGATTTCGTTTTTTCCCGGTTGTATGCGCTAACACCGTTCAGCCAATCGGTGCAGCGTCTGGTTCACAATTTGAAATACCAGGGACAGACCGTCGCCGGCCAGACGTTGGGCCGAGCATTGGGTCGGATGCTGGCAGGGGAACCGCTCTCGGAGGCCCGGCCGGTCGTGGTGCCGGTGCCCCTTCACCGCAGCAGGTTGCGGGAACGTGGCTACAACCAGAGCCTATTGATTGCACGGGCGCTGGCGCGGGTGTTGGATCTGTCCGTTGAGGAACGGGCGCTGAAGCGTGTACGTGCCACGGAGACACAAACGGCCCTGGATTCGGCGGAACGCGGTATAAACATGGAAGGAGCCTTCCGAGGGCGGCGGAGCGATCTGGTCAGAAACCGCCAGGTCCTGCTCGTGGACGACGTGGTTACCACGGGGGCCACGGCCAATGCATGCGCCACGGCGCTGCTGGAAGCGGGCGCATCCGAAGTCGTCGTGGCGGCCGTAGCATGTCCGTATTTTGACGCGAAAAAAACGGGTGCCAGGGTGGACGACCCGGGCTCCCATATTTTCATCTAACGCGTTGATTCCAAACACTTTGACAAAAAAAACAGCTTGACACTAAGCGAGGGATGTCTTAAATTCACTCCGTTCCGAACGGATTGTATTTCGGATAGTAAGCCGTGTAAACGGACCCCGTCCTTGCGACATTTCATGCGTTACAATCGGACCTGGCGCGGAGCGCACCTATGGCGAGCATGCGTGTTGGCATTTTAACCGGCGGCGGCGATTGCCCCGGGCTGAATGCGGTAATACGTGCGGTTACGCGGAAAGGCATAGACGCTTACGGATACGAGATCGTGGGCGTTATGCAGGGTTGGAAGGGCATGCTCGAGTCGATCTACATGCCGCTGAACCTTAATGCTGTCTCGGGTATTCTGCCCAAAGGAGGCACCATCCTGGGCACATCCAGGACCAACCCGTATAACGAGCCCAACGGCAGCGAGATCGTGAAACAGAACATACTGAAGATGGGACTGGATGCGCTGATTACCGTTGGCGGAGACGACACGGTAGGCGTGGCCAGCAAGCTGTACGAAGACGGCTTGAACGTGATCGGCGTGCCCAAAACCATCGATAACGACCTGGACGGCACGGAACAGACCTTTGGTTTCGATACGGCCATCAATATTGTTACCGAAGCCATCGACAGGTTGCATACCACCGCCGAGTCCCACAACCGCGTAATGGTTGTGGAGGTGATGGGGCGTCACGCGGGATGGATAGCCGTCGAAGCCGGCATTGCGGGCGGCGCCGACATGATCCTGATTCCCGAACAGCCTGTCGATCTGGAAATGGTCTGTGCCTCCATCCAGAAACGACACGATCGCGGCAAGACCTTCAGTATCGTGGTGGTTGCCGAGGGCGCCAAGCTGTCCGATGAATCCCACGTCCTTCAGTCCGAGCAACGCGATGCCTTCGGCCACGTCCGTCTGGGCGGGATTGGAATCGTACTTGGCGACGAAATAGAAAAACGAACGGGATTTGAAACCCGGGTGACCGTATTGGGCCACGTTCAGCGCGGAGGCAGCCCCACTGCGTTCGATCGTGTCCTGGGCACCCGCTTCGGCATTGCTGCAATCGACCTGGTGTACGCCGGAGATTTCGGCAATATGGTGGCGTTGCGGGGCACCAATATCGTTCCGGTACCGCTGAAAGACGCGGTATCCAAACTGCGCACCGTGGATATGGACCTCTATGATATCGCAAGCGTCTTTTTCGGCTGACACCGACATCCCCCGGTGACGGTTTTCAGTTCCGTTGATTTGACCGAAAACGCAGGCAAGTTATTATGTACGGTGCGCTCCGACCCGTCAACTGTCGCGGCGCATCATCGCATTCGCCTGCATAACCCCGGCGCCGATCGGCCGACGGGTTTAAATTTGACCTGGAGGTAGACAGAATGGCGATCAAGGTGGCCATTAACGGATTCGGGCGAATAGGCCGGCTGGTTTTCCGGGCGGCGATGCGCAGAGCCCGCATTGACGTGGTGGCGGTGAACGACCTGACCGACGCCGGCACGCTCGGACATCTGTTGAAGTACGACTCGACACACGGGAAATACCCGGGCAATGTCGAAATCAGGGATAAATCGCTGGCCGTGGACGGCAACGAGGTCATCGTGCTGGCCGAGCGCGACCCTGTGCTGTTGCCGTGGCGGTCTCTCGGGGTGGACGTGGTGATCGAGTCCACCGGGTTCTTCACGGATAAAGACAGTGCAGGCAAACATCTCGACGCAGGCGCCGGGCGGGTGATCATCTCTGCTCCGGCCAGGGGCGACGTGCCTACGGTGGTGATGGGCGTAAACCAGGACACGTTGACCGAGCACGACAGGGTGATTTCCAATGCTTCCTGTACCACGAATTGCCTGGCCCCCATGGTGAGCGTGTTGCAGGAGGCGTTCGGTGTCGAAAAGGGACTGATGACGACCATTCACGCCTATACCGGCGACCAGCGTATGATCGATGCGCCGCATTCGGATCTGCGCCGGGCGAGGTCTGCGGCCCTGTCCATTATCCCTACGACCACCGGAGCGGCCAGCGCCGTGGGCAAGGTGATTACCGAGCTGAACGGCAAGTTGGACGGGATGGCCGTGCGCGTACCCGTGCCTGACGGTTCCTATACGGATTTTGTGGCCACACTGCGGAGCCCGGCCACCGCGGAGACGGTTAACGAAGCGTTCAAAGGGTCTTCCGAGGGCCGTCTGAAGGGCATTCTGGAGTATTCGGACGAGCCCCTCGTCTCGGCGGATATAATCGGCAACCCCCACTCCTGCGTGTTCGATTCGGAAATGACAACCGTAATGGGCGGGAATATGGTAAAGGTGTGCGGTTGGTACGATAACGAATGGGGATATTCCTGCCGGTGCGTGGATCTCGTCGAGGCGCTGGATAAAGCCCGATGGGCGCACAAGTAGGCTTCGAACGGGGGTCGGCCGCCCGATATCCGGCGGGGCCTGAAATCGCTTGAGAAAAAGAATATCAGATAGCCGCTTGCGGGTGAACGCCCCAACAAGCGGGCATAGGGCAGCCAGACTTCGAAGGATGCCAGCGCGGTACGGCTCCCTATCCTGTAATCCCCGGAAACGAAAATCGCGCCAGTGCCTTTCCTGAAGTTACATGGTATTGCAGTCGCAAGCCTGTTGGTCTTGCATTCATCCGTTGTATTCGCCGAAAAAAAACACGGTATCGGTATCGATATTGGCGTATCAAGTTACACAAACCGGGACGATTTGGCGTCGCCCCTGTCCTATAGCGGACCGGAACGGACAATTGGGGCCTTTTATGACTATAGAGGGGCAAAGAATCGGCATTGGGTGCGCGTCGCATATATGACCGGTAAATTGAAACCTTTGTCGTCGGCAAGTTCCGCGGACCACTATTACGGGCTCATCCAATACGGTTATGCGCGCCCGTTGTCAGGAGATTCCAGGGCAGGTTTGACATTCTGGTTCGGCGGAATCTGGGATAATGTGGTTTCGGCAAGAGATTATTCCTTTGGCGCCCGGGCATTGAGTGGAACACCAACCGGCACAGCGGCCTCAACGCTCAATATGGTCCTTTTATGTGAGCTGCTGCGCCCTGAAAATCGCAGGGTTGTCTTCTCTCTGTCAACCCCGTTTCTGGGCTATCTGTTACGAAACGGATATGCGGTGAACAACTTCTCCGGGGGGGGTCGTAACCAGCTTGAACAGTTACCAGTGAATTCGGTTTTCCGCGCAATATGAGCGCACCCCGTCCGTTAATTTCGCGCTCCGCCTTGCGTACAGGTTTATCTTCCATCGGTATGTTCAACCTTTAACGACGGTCTCAATCTTTCACGTCCTGCGTACGGGCCTGTCGTACCAATTCTGAGAGTGAACGCGTTGCATTGTCGGTTCCGAATTGTGGGCATACTGGGTATCCCTCTGTTGCTGTCTTGCGGCAACACGCTGGTCGGGTCCGATCCTGCCGACACGCCGCGAAGCAACTTTCAGATTCTGTGGGAGAATTTCGATCGCTACTATGCCCTGTTCGAATTCAAGAACATCAATTGGAATGCCCTGTATGCCGTCTATTCGCCGCAGGTTACGGAACGCACGGACGATCGTGCGCTCTTTGACGTCATGTCCGCCATGCTTGCTCACCTGAAGGACGGTCACGTCGATCTAACGACACCGTTCGCGTATTTCAACTCTGCGAATAGAAAGCCCCTGAAGACGCTCGATATGGCGCTGGTTAAACGTGAGTATCTGAATTCGGGATTTCAGACGGCGGGGAATGGTAATTTCACATATGGGCAGATGTCCGCCGAGATAGGCTATATCCACATTGCGTCCTTCAGCAGCAGGACGGGAAGGTCCTGGTGGTTTTCCGCCGATCGCGAATTCTTTGAAGCCGTGGGCATACCTCCGGATATTCCCGTTCACGTCGCCGCTTCTGACGAACCGTTGGAGAGGGACGTGATCCTGGAGAAAGCGATAGAACTGCTGAATTAGCCGTCGTCTGGCGCGAAATTGCCTATCGGACAGAGAACCAGCGGCAACGGGACGGTTTGAGGAACACGGATTATGGGGAAGCTTTCTATTACGGATCTGGAGCTTGATGGACGGCGGGTGCTGGTACGGGTGGATTTCAATGTGCCGCTCCAGAACGGCGAGATCGGGGACGACACGCGGATCCGTGCCGCTGTGCCCACCGTCAGATACATTCTGGAGCACGGAGGCGTTCCGATCCTGATGTCGCACCTCGGCAGGCCCAACGGACGCGCTATACCCGAGCTTTCGTTGAAGCCCGTAGCTGAACGCCTGGGCGAATTGATGGGGCGTGAGATCATATTGGCGCCGGATTGCGTGGGTCCGGAGGTGGAGGCGCTCGCAAAACACGCTGACGGCGTGGTCCTGCTGGAAAATTTAAGGTTTCACGCGGCGGAAGAGGCGAACAATCCCGAATTCGCCCGCCAACTCTGTGAATTGGGTTCGGCCTACGTGAACGACGCATTTGGAACGGCACACCGTGCGCACGCGTCTACGGAGGGCGTGACGCATCATTTCGTGGAATGTGCCGCCGGGTTCCTGATGCAGCGGGAACTGGATTCTCTGGAAGAAGCATTGTCGGCGCCGGTCAGGCCGTTCGTTGCGGTTATGGGCGGCGCAAAGATATCGGGAAAAATCGACGTCATCCAGCATTTGCTGACCCTCGTCGATGCGCTCCTGATTGGCGGCGGTATGGCGTACACGTTCTTCAAGGCGATGGGGCTGGAGATCGGCCGGTCGCTGCTTGAGGAGGACCGCGTGGGGATGGCGGAAGTCCTGCTGCAGCGCGCGGCTGCCGAAAAGGTCCGGCTGCTGCTGCCAACCGACTGCGTGGTCGCGGCCCAGCCGCGGGAAGGCGCGTCGTCACGGATTGTGCCAAGAGACGGAATGCCGGCGGACCTGGAGGGATTCGACATAGGGCCCGACACGCGGGCGATATTCTCGGAAGAGATTCTGAACGCCGGATCCGTGGTGTGGAACGGACCGATGGGCGTGTCGGAGATTTCGACTTTTGCCCCGGGCACGGAGGCGGTGGCGCACGCCGTTGCTGAGGCATCGTCACGAGGCGCCATTACCCTGGCCGGCGGCGGAGAAACGGTAGCGGCGTTGACGACGTGCGGTCTTGCGGACCGATTGGGGCATGTCTCCACGGGCGGTGGGGCCTTCCTGGAATACCTGGAAGGGAGAGAGTTGCCGGGCGTGGCTGCGTTGTCGGGACGTTCGACGTGAGATGCCCGATGTGAGCGAGTCACATCATGTGGAGATGCAAATGCGCGTACCGATTGTGGCGGGGAATTGGAAGATGCACAAGACGGCCGGCGAAGCCGAGGGCCTGGCGCGGGATATTGTGGATGCCGTGAACCACGTCGAAGAGGTAGAGGTGGTGGTGTGTCCCTCCTTTACCGTTCTCGAGCGCGTACGAAAGGAGCTGGCGGGCAGTTCGGTAAAGTTGGGCGCTCAGAATCTGCACTGGGAGGGTGAAGGGGCGTTTACCGGTGAGATTTCGGCAGGGATGCTGTTGACATGCGGATGTGAGTACGTTATATTAGGACACTCTGAACGGCGCACCTACTTCGGCGAAACGGATGCAACTGTAAATCAGCGGCTTAGGGCCGCCCTGGCCGACGGGTTGACGCCAATCGTCTGTGTGGGAGAAACCATCCGCGAGCGCCAATCCGGGGCAACCGAACGGGTGGTGCGGCGGCAGGTAACGGCGGCTTTCGATCAGGTGCCCGCGTCGGATGCGGCTGGCTGCGTGGCCGCCTACGAACCCGTGTGGGCCATCGGCACCGGCCTGACGGCCACACCGGAACAGGCCGAAACCGTTCATACATCAATCCGCCGGGTATTGCGGGGCCTTTACAACGACAAAGTCGCGCGGGCGGTGCGTATCCAGTACGGGGGATCCGTCAAGCCGGAGAATGCCCCCGATCTGTTTAACCGGCCCGATATCGACGGTGGATTGATCGGCGGGGCTTCGCTGGAGCCCGAAGCATTCGCGGCGATCGTCAAAGCTGCAATTTTGCCTGATCTGGTTCAGGATTCAATATGACAACGCTACTTCTGATCGTTCATGTTCTGGTTTGCCTCGTTCTGATCGTATCCATTCTCTTGCAGGCCAGCAAGGGGGGCGGGCTATCCACTGCTTTTGGCGGCAGTGGTGGTAGCGCGATGTTTGGCGGGGCTGGCGCCGCGACATTTTTGAGCAGGGTAACCACCGTTCTGGCGGTTGTTTTTTTTCTAACCTGCACCGGACTCTGGTACGCTTCCAGGGGCGATATCTCGGCTCCGGAAACCGCGGCCGAGCGGGCGCTCCGGGAACAGCCCGTGCCGCTTCAGAGCATGCCTGCAGGCCTGCCGCAGCCGCTGGACCAGACTGGACAGGGCACGACTACCGAAAGCACCGCGCCGGCAACTTCGCCGGCCGATACGGGGCGGTAGCGATTCGCGCCGACCCGCCCGGACGGCGCGAACCGAATGAGTGCCGTGTCGGCCATTCCGCCTGACTCTAGGCTCACCGATCGGTCCGGCAGAGGGTCGGTTCTTTTTTGCCGAAGTGGTGGAAATGGTAGACACGCTGTGTTGAGGGCGCAGTGGGCGAATGCCCGTCCGAGTTCGAGTCTCGGCTTCGGCACCAAAATAAAAAAGGGTTACGTCAATTCGGCGTAACCCTTTTTTAGTGCCCCTGCGAAAAAAGTTTGGAGAGCGCCTGTGGGTCTGTTCCAGCGTTCTCCATGGGAAGAGTGACGCTTCGGTCGCTGTTATGGTAAAACACGGATGTTTCATCCGCGTGGCGATCAAGTGACGATTTCGCCTTTTTCCGTGACGAATCCCCCACCCGGACGTGCAATCGTCCACTGCACGTTGTCACTCCCCCACCCCGTTGCAGTGCGCGCCTCCCGGTGTGCCTACCAGTTCGTGAACGATCCGTCTTCCCGATGGAGGCGCGGTCCGTGTCCCCATTGGAACGGATATTTCCCGGCGGCGACCTCGTCGAATTCAACCCCCAGCCCGGGGCGGTCCGGAGCCAGCAGGTATCCCGATTCGTACGGCACCTGTACGGGGAACAGATCCTCCATCACGGTGCGGCCGACCAGACCGCCTTCCTGCACGGCAAAGTTGTCGGTGGCAACGTCCAGGTGAAGGCAGGCGGCGGCCGACACGGGCCCGAGCGGGTTGTGGGGCACGATTTTGATGTAGTGGGTCTCGCACCAGTTGGCCACCTTGCGAGCCTCGGTAAGACCGCCGACAATACAGAGGTCGATGCGCGCGTAGTCGGCCAGTTCATCTTCGATGAGCTGGCGGAATTCCCACTTGGTGGCGTAGTGTTCCCCCACGGCAAGCGGGCAGTTCACGTGGTTGCGGACCAGCCGGTAGGTCTGCGGGTTTTCACATCGCAGCGGATCTTCGATGAAGAATGGATCGTACGGTTCCAGTTTGCGGCCCAGGCGGATGGTGTCGGGCGGGTCCAGCCGGGTGTGAACGTCGATGCAGATTTCGATGTCGGGACCAACGGCTTCGCGAGCCGCTGCGAAATGCGCAACGGAGTCTCGAACCGCTGTTGAAGGTTCCAGGACGCCTTCACGATCGGTGACGGACATACGGAGGTATTTCCAACCCTCCGAGACCCGGCCCTCCGCAGATCGGGCCGTCTCTTCAGGCGTCCCGCCTCCAATTCCGGTATAACAGACCACTCGGTCGCGGAGCTTGCCGCCCAACAGCATGTAGACCGGCTGCCCCAGGGCTTTGCCCTTGATGTCCCACAGGGCGATGTCGATTGCGCTTTGTGCGGCCATGTGAATGCGCCCGCCGGGGAAGAAGTCGCCCCGAAACAGGAGTTGCCAGATGTATTCTATGTTGAGCGGATCCTTGCCCACGAGGTCGGAGGCCATGTGCCGGATGGCGCCAACGCCGGCCTGCTCCTTCCACGTGATCCCGAATTCACCCACGCCGTAGATACCCTCGTCGGTTTCAATCTTGACAAAGAGGTAGTTCCGGGAACCGTAGAAGACCGGAAAGGTTTTGACCTCTGTTATTTTCATCGATCCTCGCTTTCTCGCGAATTGAGTCGTCAGGTCGGGTCGGGATACAACCAGGGTACCTGCCGGATGAGGCTATCGCGCTGTTTCTGCATCACGACTTCGATAACGGTCGGTCCCTCGAGACCGATTACGTCGGCGAAAACGGCCGGGAAACGGTCGGGTTCATCCACGCGGACGCCCCGGGCGCCCATGGAACGGGCGAGGTCGGCGATTCTGGGCGTCTGCATGTCCGTGTCGATGGTTCGGCCGTTGAATGCCTTGGCCTGAGCGCCCCGAATGGCGCTGAGGCTGCCGTCGTTGATAACCACGCAAATGATCTCGATCCCATGTTCGGCGGCTGTAGCCAGCTCGAAAGCGGTCATCTGAAATCCGCCGTCGCCGCAGAAAGCGGCCACCTGCCGGTGCGGCTGGGCGAGTTTCGCGCCTATCGCGGCCGGCGCCGCGAAACCGAGGGTGACCGAATGGCACGGATACATGAAGCAGCGGGGATGGTCCACGGGGAATTCGTCGAAGGACCGGTAGCCGATGGAAGTCACGTCCACGGATACGATGGCGTCTGAATCGAGACTTTCTCTCATCGCGGACATGATCGGCAACGGCCGGCGCGACCGGGCGATTCCACGCCGTGATCGATCCAGTGTCTCCTGCCAGGTGTTGACCGGTTTTCCCGTCTCATTCAGCACTTCCAGGAGCGCGGGTAGAGACTGCTTCAGGTCCGCCGCCACGCCCGCGTCTACAGGGATTTCGCGTCCGAGTTCGGCCGGGTCCGGATCCAGTTGCACGCGCAATGACGGCATGTCCATGGTCCAGCCGGAGGTGTCGATCTGTGTGAATCTGCAACCCACGGCAATCAGCCCGTCGGCCTGCTGAAGGACGTTTTCCGCCAGCCGGGCGCGGCAGTGGCCGGCGGAAAGCGGATGAGAGTCGGGAAAGGCGCCCTTGCCGAGCCGGCTGAAGAGTACGGGCGCGTTGAGGGCTTCGGAAAATGCCCGAAGTTCAGGGGCCGCGTTCGCATCGGCCGTATTGCCGCCGGTGAGGATGGCCGGACGCTCCATGCGAGCGATCACTTCGGCGACGCGACGAAGGTCCGCCGGGTCGGGCGCGGGCCGGTTCCCCTCCACGTACGCGGCAATGTCGGCTTCACCCTCCGCGGCGGCAACGTCCATGGGCAGTTCGATCACGGCCGGCCCCGGCCTGGGCGCGCGCAACGCGGCGAAGGCGCCCGCGACGGCTACCGGGATGTCTTCGAGGCGTTCCGGGCGGGCGAAGAACCGGGTAATCGGGGCGAAGAACGCGGCCTGGTCCAGGCCGTGGAAACACTTGCTCCGGTCTCGCCCGTTGAAGGCCACTTCCGTGCCGCCGGTAATCAGCAGCACCGGAACGCAGTCCGTGTGGGCGTCGACGATCCCGGTGGAAGCGTTCGTGGCGCCGGGGCCCGGAACGGTGAGCGCAACCCCCACTTCGCCCGACGCGCGGGCATATCCGTTGGCGATAAGCGTTGCGCCCTGTTCGTTTCTGATAAGGTAATGGTCTATACCGCCGACCCGTAACAGAGCGTCGTAAATGTCGATATTCTGGTTGCCCGGCATACCGACGATACATCGGATGTTCTGGGCTTTGAGACTTCGAATAAGAATGTCGGCACCGGTCATGATGCGTCCTTCAATACCCGCTTGTTGTGGATCCCGGATACCGTATATTGAAACCACGGGGAACTGTCCACAGATCCGGATTGGGGAAAGATATGAATTTCTTGCGCCGATGGTTAGGAAAAATATCGCCAGCCGGCCATTGGTTGCTGGCGGGAGGGCTTGCAGTTGCGGTGACAGCCTGCGGGTCCGACGATCCGGCGGGGTCCGGCGAGGAGGGCATGCCACAGTCGCCGGGTATCTATCGCAGGGTGCTGCTGCCCGGTTCCCAGCGGTATACCATCTCCATACCGGCCGGATACGACACCCGGCAGCCGACGCCGCTGATTCTGTCACTGCACTTCGGCGGAGCGGTGACGCCATTTTACGGAGGCCAGATGCTGGAGATTCTGGTCCTGCCGGCGCTGGCGGAATTGGGAGCGATTTTCGTGGCGCCCGACGCCACGTCGGGGGGTTGGGACAACGCGGAGAGCGAGAAAAACGTGCTGGATCTGGTCCGAGTAATCAAGGCCAACTACACGATTGACGAAGCCCGGACGCTTGTGACGGGTTTCAGCATGGGCGGGCGGGGCACCTGGTATATGGCGGCGCGACATCCGGATCTGTTCCGGGCCGCCATTCCGATCTCGGCGCGGCCGGAGGAGAATGCCGCCAACGTCGACTGGCGGATTCCCCTGCTCGTGATCCACAGTGTGGCGGATGAGGTGATTCCGTTCGATCCGGTTGAAACGACGGTGCGAGCGCTGATTGACAAAGGCGTTCGAATCGAGATGATTGTTGTACAGGGTCTGACTCACTTCCAGACCGATCTATTTGTTGCGCCGTTGAAGGCGGCCCTGCCCTGGATCCGTGAGGCCTGGGGAGAGTAGCGTCCTTTCCCGGAAATATGTCCCTATTCTTATGCCGATTCATCACGCCTCGCTGCGTTGCTTGCACTGAGCTTGTCGAAGTGCGGTCGTTTCTTGCGTTGCTTGCGCTGAGCCTGCCGACGCGAGCCTGTCGAAGCAAGCTTGTCGAGGAAAGGTATAATACCCCCCTTCCCGCGCCGGGGAGGGATCGCCGTCCGGGTGCGAGCCCCACGCGATCTGCACACATGCAGGATTTCTCGAACGCGATATCTCTCTGCCGGTCCATCGGGATCGGCTGAAAACGACGAAAGAGGCGCCCGAATTGTCCTGGCTGTTTTTCGCGATTCTGCTCGATTTCGGATTCGTCCAGATTTGCAAATTCTCCCAGAGGCGCGGTTATTACGCGCCCGTCGTCGTATCTACCAATTATCTGACGCTCTGCGCGGTCCTTGCCATTTATCTCCTGGCCACGGGTCGGTTCACGTTTTCGGCCGCGGCGCTGCAGACCGGCCTGATTACAGGTGCGGTATTCATCGGTTCGATGTCGTTGATGATGCGCGTCCTGGAAATCGCATCCGTCGGTGCCGTGCTGACGGCTTTTCGAATGTCCATTGCGGTTCCGGTTGCCCTGGGTATCTGGCTCTGGCAGGAACCGGTTGTACCCGCTCAATTCGGCGGGATCATCCTTGCTTTTTCCGCGCTGATGATGATGACCTCGGGCGCGAGGGGAGGCGCCCACGCGACTGGCGGAAGAACCTTCGGCCTGCTGTTCGCGGTTTTTTTCGCCCAGGGCCTGAGTCACTCCTGCCTACGTTCGGTCCACTACGCAGGACTCGACGACGAATTCGTCCAGATCCTGACGGTGATGGGCGCCACCGCGGGCACGATCGGTTTTATTTTCATTGCGTTGAGGATGCGTCGGCCCAGGCGGCCCGAACTGACGACGGGGTTAAGCCTCGGCACTTACAACGCCATGGCTCTGTGTGTCATCATGACTGCCCTCAGCCGACTGCCGGGCACACTTTTTTTCCCCGCTGTGGGTTGCAGCGTGATCCTGCTCGACAATCTGAGCGCCCATTTCTTCTGGAAGGAACGTCTCAACCGCGTCGCCGCCGCCGGTGTCGGGCTGGCCGTACTGGCGGTTGCGCTGGTGATTTAGCAGAGGCCCGGATGCGTTTCGGCACGACGCAGACAGGTTCAACGTTGGATGGCGTGGCGCAAGTGCAGATTTCAGCAGCAACCTTTGGCTTCCGCTCCCCCGTTGGGGCGGCACCGTATGAATTCGTAGAATATGGCGCCTGCAAGCGCGCCCAGCACGGGTCCGGCGGCATAGGCCGAAAAATGTTTCCAGTTGCCTGAAACAAGGGCCGGGCCCAGGCTGCGGGCGGGATTCATGGACGCGCCGCATATGGGGCCGGCAAACATGGCTTCGAACCAGATCGTGCCTCCGATGGCAAGGCCCGCGGCCTGGCCCGTGGCACGGTAGTCCGTGGCAACCGCCATAATGACAACCATCAGCAGGAAGGCGAGCAGAAACTCCCAGACGAAGGCGGTGGTCCACGCGCCGTCCAGGGGCTGGGTGACACCCAGATCGAGGCTGTCGCCCGGTAGCCTGGCTTTCAGGACGGGCGAAAGAGTGAAGAGGTGGATGCTGCTGGCGAGGACAGCGCCCAGGCATTGGGCGGCAATGTACGGCGCGATCTCCCGTTTGGGAAAGTGTCGCGTGAAGGAGAAGGCGATCGTAACGGCAGGATTGAAGTGCGCGCCGGAGATGTGGCCGGTGGCGTAAACCATTGTCATCACAATAAGCCCGAATGAGGTGGCGATACCCACGTGGGAGACGCCGCCGCCGCTGATATGGTTTACGGCTACGGCGCCGCACCCGCCCAGCACGATGGCGAACGCGCCTAAAAATTCCGCCCCGCATTTTCTCAACAGATTCATCGTATCTGCCTCCACGAGACGTTGAACGGTGTCTTGCAGGATTGCCCCCGTGACAGCCCTTCGACAGGCTCAGGGTGCTGCTCACAGCAGGGCTCAGGGGCCACAGACTTAAGATATTGATTTCACAACCTGGAATCCAGAAGGAAAACCCGGGAGGCAACCTTGGGCCTCAAGCGGCTGCTGGTCTTCCAACATCTGGACGTTGAACATCCCGGCCTCTTTCGCGAGTTCTTCGCTGAGGATGGAATCCGGTGGGACGTTGTGGAACTGGATGCGGGAGAGCGCATCCCGGATCTGGACGCCTACGACGCACTGTGGGTGATGGGCGGCCCCATGGATGTGTGGCAGGAGGACGCGTACCCCTGGCTGGCCGAGGAGAAAGCGGCCATTCGATACACGGTCGCCGAGAAAAAAATGCCCTTCGTGGGCATCTGCCTGGGACACCAGTTGCTGGCCGCGGCCCTGGGCGGCCTGGTCGGTGCGAACGAGAGCCCCGAGGTGGGGGTGATGGATATTTCCCTGACGACCCCAGGTAAGGCAAGTGGATTCTTCACGGGTTTCCCGGCGAGGCTCCCGTGCCTGCAGTGGCATAGCTCGGCGGTGAAGACCGTGCCGGACGAACTGGAGGTCCTTGCGTCGTCCGAGTTGTGCGCGGTCCAGGCGATGAGTATGGGGGATCACGCGATCACCGCCCAGTTTCACATAGAAATCACGGCGGAGACCATTAAGGAATGGGATGCCGTGCCCGCCTACCACGAGGCCCTGCTCGAAACGCTGGGCGAGGATGCCATGCATGACTTCGAGCAGGCCGTTATGGACCGCCTCGATCTTTTTCGGGAATACGCGAGGCGGTTTTACGAGAATTGGAAGGCAAAAGCACTTGGATACGATCCATAAAAATCGCCGGCGGTACACATTCGGAGCCGACGTCCGAACTCGATGCGGGAGGCGTGCACACGAGACCGGAACGGAGAAGCGCGTTTAAGTCAGACATCGCATCCAAACTTCCTGCTTAACACAACCGACCGGCAACGACCGGGCGCGGTCGGAGGCCCTGCGTTGATCCTGCCCCCGCGCGTGCCTGGAGGTTCGCTGAGAGACCGACGCCTGATGGAATCGCAGCCGGAAGTCTGGGCGGATCTGGATGAGCGGCTGCGGGGGATTATTGAAGGGTAAAGCGATCGCGGTTTGTGCCGGACGGACGCGACGAGGACGGGAGACGGGCCCCACCGTGGCGTCCCATTACGAAATTTCCCAGCTGTAAAGATGCGAGTCGCTGGTGAAATAGATACGGCCGTCCAGAAAGTCACCCCCGTTGCTGACGGGCACCGGTGAGGGGGCGCACAGGTCGATCGCGAACGTGCCGCTTTCGATGCGGGCGATGCCTTTTTCGAATAGAATGTAGACGGTATCGTCAGGCGCCGTCACGAAGACGCGCGGCCCCTGCTGATGCGCCGTTGGTCCGAAGTTCCTTTCCGTCTCTTCCTGATGAACCACCTCGCGTCTGTCGGGACAGAAGACGAAAAATCGCGCCCGGTCAACGAAACCGTAAACAAGACCGTCGTGCCCGTTGCACAGGTCCGTGTATTCCTGCGCCCCGGGGAAGAGAACCTCGCGCCACGCCACCTTTCTGTCGGCCATGTCGAAAATGTAGAGTTCGGCTTCGGCGGCCTTCTGTTCCCCGCCGGTTCCCGGACTGGTTGTCGTGCCGCCCAGCAGCTTCCCGCCCGGCAGAGCGGCCAAGCTTGCCGTTGAGTGATCAGGCAACAGGTCGGTATGTTCCAGAAGGGTCCCGGTTCGCCTGTCGCAATTCCAGATGAGCAGGCCGCCGCCCGTATAGCCGTAGCCAGGGGTACCGGCCACCACCAGCGTTTTGCCGTCGGGATGGACGAGCAGTTTGTGTGGGCGATGCAGGGTGGGCGTACAGATCCGGTGGAAGAAGGGATTCGAGCCTGGATTCTCTTTTTCCGTAGTCACCCAGGGCCTGAAGGGATCCCATTCCAGGAGGGAGCCGCTGCCGTACCCGCCCACGAAGAAGCGGTCTCCCTGGCGGCCCACGGTATTCCACTGGCCGAAGCTCTCCCTCTCGATCCAGGTGTCCGTATCGGGTTGATAGCTGAAAGTGCGCCTCGGGAAAAATGTGCCCCCGCAGATGCTCCCGTCCGGCGCGGCAGCGACGCCCATGATGTGCGCGCCCTCGCTCGTGTAGTCGAACGACACGTCCGGCGATTGCACGCCATCCGGGCCCTCCACGGATAACACGCGATCGACGAGACAGCATTTCAGAAGTGTGCTCCCGTCGGGGAAGTGTGGATGAACGTGGCCGGAATCTCCTGCAATATAGGGCTTTTCTCGCCTTTCCCGCCTGGGTACCGCCTTGCGTTCACCCCGGTAGAGTTCGTACCATGATTCCGCGTCCGGGTTGTCCCCGGGCCATGGGGTTCCGGTCGGTGGAAGCGCGTAGACTCTACCGTTGAGGTCCCGGTAGACGGACGCGCTCCCTCGGGAACGTTCGTGCTCCGCCAGCAGCGGCGCTGCGTGTTCACGTTCCCTGTCAAACGCAATGATCTGGCACAGGGTCGTGCCGATGCCGAAGTAAATCCAGCCGGCGTCGTCCGCGGCAAGGGTGGTGGGATACTGGCGCCAGTTCTGGTCGTACAGGTGCCCGTAGTCCCTGAAATCTCCGCTATCCGGATCGTAGGACGCGAGCCCGCTTTGCGGATAGGTGGAAGACCAGATTACTCCCCTGTCGTCTTCCGTCAATCCCATCGCCATGCGGGGGGCGGTTTCGTGGCAGAAAGTGTAGTCCAGAGCGTTGACGTCGAACTCCACGAAGTAGCCGTTGAAGTGGGTGTAGAACCGATTCCGGCTGGAAAGGAGTGAGGCATAGGGGCAATCGCCTCCGGGCGGAAAGGGTACCGGGAACTCCCGGCTTTCACCGGTCGCGGCATCGATAACCAGCAGTGCGTACCCGCCGCGGTGGTCGAACAGCCAGACGAGAACCACGTTCCGGCCGTTGCCGTCAGCGGCGGCAACGGTTCCCCTGGGGTGGCTGCTGGTGGTGGCGGGGCCGTGATGACGGAAATTATGGGCGAGAACCTCGGTTGATCTCATGCTCCGGCCTCTTCTTTCCGGTCTGGTGTGTGACATGGGTCGGCGGCAGGTTGTCCGTACACCAGAATCCGCCGAGTGGTCTGGATTGGTATCATGCGCGTGGCGTGAACGAATGTCAATCAAAATGCGGAAGTTCGTTTCCCGATGCGAACGCACGGGCGAATGGACCGCCGTTGTCAAGTCTATCGGAGGGGGGTCTTCAGATGAACATGGGATTGAAAGATAAGGTGGCGGTCGTGGGGGGTGCGAGCCGCGGCCTGGGGAAAGGATGCGCGATGGCGCTTGCCCGGGAGGGGGCGCGGGTCTCCATCTGCGCGAGGAACGAGCGCAGGCTCGAAGCGGCATCAGCCGAAATCAGGGCGGCGACCGGGTCGGAAGTGCTTACCGTTGCCGGAGATCTATCCCGTGAGGAGAGCGTGGATCGATTGGTGGAAGAGACCGTGAGCGCGTTCGGCGGAATCGATATTCTTGTGAACAATTCAGGGGGTCCGCCCGCCACCCCCTTCGCGGAAGTGTCGGAAGCGATGTGGCGGGAATACACGGATCTGATCCTGAATTACGTGCTGCGGATGTGCAGGCGGGCCATCCCGCTGATGCAGGCGCGGGGAGGCGGGAGGATAATCAACCTGTGCGCGTTCGCGGTCAGGCAACCGGCGGGGAATACGGCGTCGAACGTGTTGCGGACGGCGGTTGTGGGCGCGGCGAAGACCCTCGCAAACGAATACGCCCGCGATCGGATTCTGGTAAACAACGTGTGCACGGGGTTTATCGACACCGAACTCCTGAGGGAGGAGTTCGAGGAAGCCGCCAGGGCAAAGGAAACTTCCGTTCAGGACGAGATGCGTCCGCTGGTCGACGAAATACCGCTGGGCCGTCTTGGAACGGTGCAGGAACTTTCCGATTACGTTATATTCCTGGCTTCGGACCGGTCGAGCTATATCACGGGCACGTCCCTGCAGGTGGATGGGGGCTTTGTCAGGTCGCTTTTGTAAACGGGTTCACGAAAAAGCTGCGGCTGATTGGCGGCTGCCTGCGGGAGCGCCGTAAGGAACCTGGATGCGGGCAGAACACGGACGCCCGTATCGCGGTCGTAGTAGTCGTCTCTTTCGGAAAGCGTCACGACATATCTCTGCCTGACGTCCAGGAGTTCACCATAGCGAACGAGGTGTCCGTGCCTGCGGGGTACTGTTGGTTTGCATTCAACCAGGAACCAAGGCCTCTCATTCCACGGAACGACGAAGTCCACTTCCCGTTTCTCACGATCTCGCAATAGCCGCAGGTCCGCGTTTACCCCATTGGCGTCTCGAAGAAAGTGGCAGAACTTGAGAAGATGGGATGCGATAAGGTTCTCGAATCGGACGCCTTCGTTGTCTACCTCAGACCAGCCCCAAAGGCAATATTTCGCGGATATTTTTTTAGCCCGTTCGATGGGACGGTGATACGGCGCCACGCGATAGTGTCCGTCCGGTTTAGCCTGCGGAGGGAATGCCGTTTCAGTCATCTGCGGTACGGGGTGAGAGGTCGGTCTCCGCGGCCGGCAGGCGGCCGAACAACCGGGCGACGGCGTGCCTCACGTCTTCCAGGATGGCGTAAGTGACGGGAACCAGAATCAGGATAACGGCGGTACCAAAAATGACGCCGAAGCCCAGAGAAGTCGCCATAGGGATGAGGAACTGGGCCTGCAGGCTGGTCTCAAAGAGCAGCGGTGAAAGGCCGCCGAAGGTCGTGAGAGACGTGAGGATGATGGGCCGGAAGCGGGCCACGCCGGCTTCGCGGATGGCTTCTTCCAGGCTGTTTCCCGCCGCGCGCCGGCGGTTGATGAAGTCCACGAGGACGAGGCTGTCGTTGATGACCACGCCGGACAGTGCGACCAGACCGAATAGTGATAGAATGGTGAGGTCCAGGCCCATTATGATATGGCCCCAAATGGCGCCCACAAACCCGAAGGGGATAACGGCCATGATAATGAACGGCTGGAGATAGGATCGGAAGGGGATCGCGAGCAGGCCGAAGATGACAATGAGGGCGACGCCGAAGCTTTGCGATAGGCCGGAGACGGTTTCCTGCTGCTCCCGCTGCTCGCCTTCGAGGCTGTAGCGTACGCGGGGGTGGTCCGCCACAATGGCCGGGAGCACCTGCGACGTGACGTCGGCCAGAATATCATTGGCATTGGCTCTGTTCCGGTCGACATCGGCCGTTACGTTTACAATTCGCTGGCGGTCGGTGCGATTGATGGCGGCGTAGCCCCTGCCGATTTCGGTCCGGGCGGCAACGGAGAAGGGCACTTCCACGCCTTCCGGCGTTCGAATGCGCATGGTCTCCAGGTTGTTCAACGACCGCCGCTCGCTCTCGGGATAGCGTACCATCACCCGAACGTCGTCCCTTCCTCTCTGGATACGCTGCGCTTCTTCGCCGTAGAACGCCTGGCGCACCTGCCGAGCCAGGTCGGACATGGTGAGGCCAAGCAGGCGGGCCTCTTTGGTCAGCGCGAGCTTAACCTCCTTCTTGCCCGGGCGAAACGAGTCGGCAATGTCCAGCACACCCGGGTACTCCGCGAGTTTGCTCTTTAACTTTTCCGCCGCGGCCCGGAGTTCGGCGTAGTCGGGGCCGGTAAGCTGGATGTTGATGGGATCGCCCGCGGAAAAGAGGGACGAGGTGAACGTCAGTTCCGTTGCATCGGAAATGGGTCCGGTAAGTTCGCGCCAACGCCTCGCGATTTCGATGCTGCTGACGGTTCGCTCCTCGGCGGGCGTGAGTTCAATGTTGACCTCGCCCAGGTGCGCACCGGAGAAAGCGGCATTCCCACCCTGAAATCGGCGCTGCGCCGTCCTGAGGGGTTGATCCCCCACAACAGCCAACATATGCATGAAGATTTTCTGATCGCTTTCAGATTCCATTTCGCTCTGAAGCCGAATGGCGGACGATTCAAGGCGGCTGACGGCCCGCGCGGTCGTCTCGGCGGGTGTTCCCTGCGGCATCGTCAGGTTTGCCGCCACGTTGTCTGCCGGGACCTGGGGGAAGAACAGGAATTGAATCCAGCCGCCGAGAATGAGTCCGGCCGTCAGTGTCAGCGCGGCCACGCCCACTGACGCGCTGAGGTAACGCCACTCCAGGCAGCGTTCGAGCAGCGGGCGGTAAACCCCATGAATGAACCATTCCACGCGAGTTGAAAAACCGTCTCGAAACGCCCTCAACAACCGGCCGATACGGCTGGTTGTTTTTTTTCTGCCGCGCAGCTTGACGTGTGCCAGGTGGGCGGGAAGAATGAACAGGGATTCCACCAGTGAAAAAACCAACGTAAGAATGACGATCTCGGGGATCAATCTCATGATCTTGCCGGTGTTGCCCGGAACCATCAACAGGGGCGAAAACGCGGCAATGGAGGTCAACACGGCAAAGGTGACCGGCACGGCCACTTCCTGGACGCCGGCGATGGCGCCGCGCAGGCCGCGCTCCCCCTGCTGAAACCGGCGGTAAATATTCTCTCCGACGACGATTGCGTCGTCGACAACGATGCCCAGCACCACGATGAATGCAAACAGCGAGATCACATTAATGGACGCGCCGATCGACGGCATCACCCAGATGGCGCCGAGGAAGGAGACGGGAATCCCCAGGGCGATCCAGAAGGCCAGACGAAGACGCAAAAACATAGCCAGGATAATGAGGACCAGAATAAAGCCGCCCCGCCCGTTTTTCAGCATCAGGTTGAGCCGCCCTTCCAGGATCCTGGAGAAATCGGAGTAGACGGTCAGAGAAATGCCCTCGGGCAGCCGGGATGCCGCCGATTTGACGTATTCCTTGACATTTCGGGAGATTTCAAGCGCATCCTGGTCGCCCACCCGAAAGACCTGTACAATCACACCGGGTTCCAGGTCGAAACGTCCGGTTAGATCCGCGTCCGCAAATCCGTCCACAACCCTGGCAACGTCGCCCACGGTGAGCGCGGCCCCGTCAGGCCGGGTGCGCAGGACGATGTTTTCAAAGGCCGGACCCCGGTAGGCCTGCCCTTTTGTCCGCAGCAGGATTTCCCCGCCTTCCGTTTTGATGGCGCCGCCGGGCAGATCCAGGGAGGATCGGCGTACCGCCCTGACGACTTCGTCGAAGGTCAGGTTGAAGCGCCGCAGCGCGGATTCGGGGACTTCGATGGAAACCTCGTACGGACGCGCGCCGCTGAGTACCGCCTGGGTAATTCCGGGTATGGCCGTGATCTCGTCGCGCACCTGCTCACCCAGGTATTTGAGCGTGGCTTCGTCGGCGTTGCCGGAAACGGCCACGTTGATTACCTGGCGACGCAACACGACTTCCTGGATGACGGGTTGTTCGGTTTCGTCGGGAAACGTGTCGATCCCGTCAACGGCGGACTTGACATCTTCCAGCAACTTGCGGGCATCCGCGCCGGGCTTGAGTTCGATGTTGACGCTGCCCCGGTTTTCGGAAGCGGTGGACCGAATGCGTTTGATGCCTTCCAGACTCTGCACCGCCTCCTCGATCCGCACACAGACGCCTTCTTCCACTTCCTCCGGCGCCGCACCGCGATAAACGACTGAAACCGAGATGAGGTCGGACGAGAATTCCGGAAAATGCTCGACTTCAAGGCTGGAAATCGTGAGTATGCCGCTGGCCAGGATAACAACCATGAGCAGATTCGCGGCGACGCTGTTTTCGGCGAACCAGGCAATGGCGCGGTTCATCCGATACCTCCTTGCCGCCTCGATGCAGGTTTATCGTTCTCCGTAAGGACGCGGACCCGCATGCCGTCGACGACCGCGGCGAGCGGCGAGATGCAGACCCGTTCGCCGGTGGCCAGACCGGATCGGATCAGCGCGTTTTCCGCTTCCAGCCTTAACAGATCGACGCGACGGAAACGCAGACGGTTGTCGTCATCTATAACGAGAACCTCATCCGAACCCCTGACGGCTGCACGCGGCACAACCAGGATGTTCCGGGCGACGCGCCCCACGATTTCGGCCTCGACAAACAGGCCGGCGAAGAGCGGAGGACGATCCGGATCATCCCCCCTGTCGTATGGAGCATCGACGCGGGCTACCAGGTGGACCATGCGGGTGCGGGCGTCGATTTCACCTTCTATACGTACGACTTGACCCGCCCACGTGTGCCGGCGTCCGGCGAACACCGCTCGAATCAGGGCTTTCGGTCGCGACGCGGGTTCGAGTTCGTTGCGAAAGCTGTAGGCCAGATCGAGGTAGGCAAGTTGTTCGTGCGGCACGGCCAGTCGGATCTCGGCGTAGTCGACGGCGTAGATGCGGGCGACGGGAGCACCGGGATTGATGTGCTGGCCCAGGCCCACTGATTTGGAGAGCACGCGCCCTTCGTAGGGAGCGCGGATGCGGGTTCGCTCGAGCGCGAGGCGGGCCAGTTCCCGGGACGCCCGCGCGGCCTGGCGGGCGGCGCGTGCGTCGGCCAGCTGGGGTTTGCGAAGGGCCAGGTCCGTGGCCTCGCCGTCGCCCAGGCGCTTCCATTCCTGCATGGCCAATTCGGATTCTTCCTCTTCCCTCGCCAGTCTCACTTCGGCCTGCGCGACCACGGCCCGCGCACGATCGACCGCGAGTTCGTAGTCCCGAGGATCGATGGTGAGCAGTACATCACCGGCTTTAAAGAAGCCACCGTTGGCGAAGGCGGGGGAGACGGAGATGATCTGTCCGGCAACCTGGGACACCAGACTGGTTTCTGTGCGCGGCGCGACGATGCCCTGAGCATGAACCTTCAATTGAAAGTCCCGGGATTCGACCGTTATCGCTCGCACCAGCGGAGGCGGTACTTCCGGGGGCGCCACCACGACTTTGGACCGCGCGCTGATGAGGACGTACGCGCTCAGAATTCCGATTAGAATCACGGCCACGGGGAGCAGCGCCTTTGGATGCCGCCGAATCCAGCCGAACACGGCGCCCCAAAAACGTGCGAAAATTCGCGGTCTGTCCGGATTCCTCCTTTGATACCGACCCATGGATTAATGTCCTTCCGGTTGCGCGGTGGGAATACTTGAAACCACTCTGTCGGAACCCGTAAAGCCCCCACCGAGAGCGAGGTGCAGGTTGACCCGGTTTCCCAGACGCTGGCGGCGCACGGCAATCAACTGGCTTTCGGAAGCGTAGGCGCCGCGCTGAGCGTCAAGCATCGTATTGAGGTCCACAAGCCCGCCCGCGTACCGGTCTTCGGCAAGGCGGCGCGCGGCAAGCGCCTGTTCCGTGGCGGTTTCGAGCGCGGCCTGTCGTTTGGCCAGAAGACCCTCGGCTGCAAGCGCGTTTTCCACTTCCGCATAGGCGGCCAGGACGCTATGAACGTATAGCGCCAGCGCCTGTTCGGATTGTGAGGCCGCCTGCTGGATGCCGCCGCGGATTCGTCCGCCCTGGAAGAGGGGTTGCAGGATGTTGCCCGCCAGGTTCCACACGCTGAAGTCGCCGTCGAGCAGATTTTCCAGTTCCTTGCTCGAGGTACCGGCGGACCCCGTAAGGCTGATGCGGGGAAAGAGCGCCCTTTTTGCCTGCGTGTAACGGGCGTAGGAAGCCGCCAGCCCGCGTTCGGCCGCCACGAGGTCCGGACGGCGGGAGACGAGGTCGGCGGGGAGGCCGGCGGGAACGGCATCGGGCAGGCCGGGCAGAGCGATGCCGGGGCTGAGAGCGGCGGCGGGATATCGGCCCAGGAGAACCTCGAGCTGGCGGCGGGTCGCGCCGTAGACGAGTCGGTTTTGTTGAAGGACGGCCTCGGCGCCGGCCAGGTTCGACAGTGCGCGGCGGAGGTCCAGGGCGTGCCTCAGACCGCGCCTGTAGCGTTCGCGCACGACCTCGCTGGAGGTCCGGAAGTTTTCGACGGTGGCCTCCGACAGTTCAACCTGCCTGTGGGCCTCCACAGCCGCAAACCAGGTCTTGGCGGTCTGTCCCGCCAGCGAAAGTCGGGCGCCCGCGTAATCGGCGCGCGCGGCTTGCATATCGGCCAGTGCCGCGGACGCCCCGGCTCCCAGACGACCCCAGAGATCGAGTTCCCAGGAGATATCGAGCGATAAGCCGACGCTGTTGGACGTAGAGGTCAGAACGCCGTTTCCGGATCCGGGGATGGGCAGGCCGATGAAATTCTGTTTGCGGCGTGACCCGCCGGCGCGGCCTGCCGCATCGGGATATAGAGGGGCGCCCGCGATTCTGGCGCGCGCTGCGGCGGCGTTTACCCGGGCGGCGGCGGCCTGAAGGTTGAGGTTGTGCGCGAGCGCCTCGGCGACCAGGCCGGTTAGGGTTTCGTCATTGAACGCGCGCCACCAGAGGGTGTCCGTCTTTGCGGCGCCGGGCTGCCCGGCAGACCAGCGCTCCGGTACCGTCACGTTGAGGTCGGGTGGGTTCACCTTTGGCGCAGCGGCGCAGGCCGCCAGCAGCAGGGCGAGAATGGGAAGTACACGTCTCAAGATGTGTCTCCATTGGGGGCATCGGCCCGTAGGCCGGCCGCGAGGAACGCGACGAGTCGTTTGATGTTGTTTTCGGTGTCGGACGGATCGCACAGGCCGCTCGTCCTTCGCGGGATGATGTGCCTCCCCATCAGCGGCATGCTGATGCCGCCGACCATGAAGAAGAATCTCCAGAGCAGGTCGGTCTGGGACAGGTGGGGAAGGCTGCGAGAAAGAGTCGACGTAAATCGCTGGAAGACTTCGGCGAACTGTTCCGTGATCCTATATGCCAGGTCTCCCGGTTCGGAGTAGAGCCTTCCGATGAGCAGCATGAAGTTCTCGCCGCCGCCCGCGGGGTCGTATGCCAGCCGCATCACGGGCGAAACGAAGGCGTTTACGGTGGCTTCGACGGTGGGCGCGCCACCCGAGGCCGCCACTTCCGCGTCGAGAAGGCGGCAGCGTTCCCGGTTGAGCGGTTCCAGCCTTCGGGCGAAGACGGCTTCGATCAGCGCTTCTTTGGAGCCGAAGTGGTAGTGGACGGAGGCCAGGTTTGCGGACGCCTCGGAAGTAATGGCCCGCAGGGACGTGGCGCCGATTCCGTTTTCGGCAAAGCGTTGCTCGGCGGCGTCGAGCAAGCGGTTTTGGGTGTCGGTCTGGTTCATCGATTCAGAACGCTAATGACAGAATTCAAACAAACGTATGATTAAAACGAACGTTTTAATATATCCATTCCAGAAACGCATGTCAAGCGAATCTGCCAGGGATTCCGGGAAATTCATCCTGCTTACGAATGGTTCCGGCCCCGCACAAGGGTGAATGTCATCAATCCCATCCAAGCTGAACGATGGTTCACGAACCAATTATTAATTTTTTAATTGACAAGAAACGAATCTTCCTTATATTTTAAATTAAGGAATTAATCGCGCCGCAGCGTTTACGCCCTGCCGCGGGCAGCGGCGACGTGAATCGCACCGCCTCGAGATGCGCCTCATGGGGCTGGTGGCCGTTCAGACGCTGACCGGACAGTCGAACGGCGCCATCACGGAAATTCGTACTCAAACGCTATCATTACAGGAGATGACTGTATGGCAAGGCCGAAGTCACCCACGCTAACGGAAGCCGAACTCAGGCTGATGGACGTACTTTGGAAAAAGGAGACGGCCACCGTAAGCGACGTGGTCGCGGCGCTGCCCGGCAAGGAACCGCTCGCTTATAGTACGGTGTTGACAACGCTCAGGATCCTCGAACGGAAAGGCTACCTGTCCCACGAAAAGGAGGGCAGGGCCTATGTCTACCAGCCGGTGGTCGGCCGCGAGGAAGCCAGAAACAGCGTGGTCCGGTACATGATGAGCCGATTTTTCAACAATTCGCCGGAGATGCTGGTGCTGAACATTCTCGAGAATGAAGCGGTCGACGCCGACGTTCTCGAGCGCCTGAAACAAATGGTGGAAGACAGCGGTTAGGGGAAGGCGTATGTTGGCGGCCTATGATTTTTTCGATGCCGTTTCCCGGGTGACGGTGTCCTCCGCGCTCGACGGACTCTGGAAGGGCCTGGTCGTGACGCTTGCGGTCGCGTGCCTGTTGTACCTCGTGCGGTGGCTGAACGCCCGGACAAGGTACGTGATCTGGACGGCCACGTTGATGGTCGTATTCGCGCTGTCCTGGTCCGAGATCTGGAAACCGCCCAATCGTGCGGGCGCCGCACGGATGTGGTTTAAGGCCGCGGAGACGAACGATCCGGAGACGAACGATTCACGGAAGCCGGGCGAGGCTGCCGCCTTTGAATCTCCGCCAGGCGCTGATCAACCGAGGGACAGGGAACACGCGGAGCCGGCGTTTACGCCGGAACTGCCGGGGCGATGGCCGCCGGTGGTTTTCGCGGTCTGGATGCTGGTCTCGCTGACACTGTCGGCCAAGATTTATCTGGGCGTTCGGCACGTCCGGCGCCTCAAACAGAGTGCAAAGCCCCTGCCCGCTCGATATCAAGACAGATTGCGCCATTTAATCCGCTCAAGCGAAACGCGGCGCTGGGTGCGCCTTTGCAGTTCCACGCGAGTAGGCACGCCTGCGGCGACGGGTCTGTTCAGACCCGTGATTCTGATTCCGGGTCCATGCCGGAGCGGCTGTCGGAGGCGGAATTCGATCAGGTGGTCCTGCACGAACTGGCGCACCTGCACCGGCTGGACGACTGGTCCAGACTGTTTCAGGCGCTCGCGGGTTGTGTTCTTTTCTTCCATCTGGCCGTATGGTGGATTGCACGACAGATGAACCTGGAACGGGAGGTCGCGTGTGACGACGTGGTGGTGGGCATTACCGGGAAAGCCAGGGGGTATGCGATCTGCCTCACCCGCCTGACGGCGATGGTAACGTCGCCGGTCGGATCGGCAATGGGCATTGCCGCCGCCGGAGACCGGAAGCAGATCGTTCGCCGAATCTTCCGGCTGCTGAATGCCAGGCGGGGCCGCGAACGCCGCCTGTCCCGCACAGGTCTGCTGCTGGCTTCGGGTTTGATCCTGGCGGCGTTGATACAGTGCGGACGCGTCGGCCCCACGGTCGAGGTGCCGGGCCGGTCCGAAGCCGTCGTAAAGCTGGCGGCGATCAAGGATCGGCTGCTCTCGTTCCTGCGGCTGGATGGGCTGCCTACCGGTTCCGGACGCGTCGACATGGTCACGGTAATTGCGGATTCCCTGGATGCGCGGACGTTACGGAAACCTCTCCAGGACGTTATGCACAAGGTAATCCTGACGCCAAGGAAGGAGCGCCTTTACCACGTCTCATTCGTTCACGCCGGAGATTTCAGCAAGCTGCGACGGAAGAATATCGTGATCGCCGCGCCGCTGGATGGAGACCGTGAAGCAGGCGGTCTGGTACGCTCCCTCGTGCCGTCGGCGCACAGAAACGCCATCCGGAATGGAGCGGCGCCTGTGGTCATCCGGCGGGACATGTGGGCCGACGACCAGGTCGTGGTTCTGGTTACGGGTGAGCATCGCAATGCGCTGACAGCCAATATTATGACGGAGGCGGATCGGATTTACGGCGCAATCGACGGGAAGCGCGATGAACGGGTCGCCGAGGCTCTCTTCCGGTTTGGCGAAAGAGAGGGGCTTGCATCGGAACTGGCGGACCGGTTCGGTTGGCGTGTGCGCATTCCTTTCGGGTTCAATTTCATCGATACCCATGCCGATAGCGGGTTCGTGGTACTCACGCGAACGCACGCGCGCGTGACACAGTGGATGTTTGTCTACCGTGAGGATGGTGTCAGCCCGGATCGTTTGACGGCGGCGTGGTGCATCCGGAAGCGGAACGAGATCACCGCCCGGTTCTTTGAGAACGACGTCGTGGATCAGACAGGCCTGAAGGTAAGTCAGCGGAAGTTGGGGAGCCGGCTGGCGGTGCATCTTGAAGGTGTGTGGCAGAACAATCTTGCGTGGAAGGGCGGACCCTTCAGAAGCTACGTGCTGGTGGACGAGACGACAGATCGGCTCTACTTCGTGGACTTTGGGGTTTACGGCCCGAATCGAAAGAAAGAAACCTATCTGCGTCAGTTGGACGTTGTCGCCAGGACGTTTGAAACGGGGCCGTTTTACGAGGACCGCCTCGCGACGGCCGGGCGCCACTGATCCTCCCGGCGACACTGGCCGAACCCCAGGGCGTCGACACCCGGCCACCGCCCGTACATTCCCCGCTATCCGGGGCAGGAGTTTTAATTTACGGGGTTAACTCGGACTAAATTATTAATTAAATAATATTTTTATTGCCGGGAAACACTTTCCGGCGGAAAGGAGGCTGACGATGATAAGCCATAAATTCCCCGCTGCGGACCTGAAGTTGGCATACCATAAGGTGATGACGCGGTGCGTCTGTATTTCCTTCCTGCTTCTTCTGGTCCTCGCGCTGCTGTTTCCCTCGTTCGAGATGGACACGCCGGCGGGGGTCCGCCGGACCGAGGTGCTACACGTCGAGAATATACCGGAAACCCGGCAGGATCGCCGCCCGGAACCCAAACGCCCCGCCGTGCCCGTCGAAACAGACAGCGACGATGTACAGGAAGACGTGACGATCGAGTCGACGGAACTGGAACTCGACCGTGTACCCCTGGATCTGTCCCGGCCGGTGCGCCACGAGACCGCGCCCGTTGAGGAGGAAGTCCTGGAATACTGGCGGGTGGAGCGACAACCCGCGCTGGTGGGTCGCACACTGCCGGTTTACCCGGAAATGGCGAAGAGAGCCGGGCTGGAAGGGGTGGTGTTCGTGGCGTTCACGGTAGGCGCCGACGGAAGCGTCAGAGACGTGCGGGTGGTGCGAGGGCCGGAAATCTTCAGACAGGCGGCAGTCGAGGCGGTTTCGCAATTTGCATTCGAACCGGCCGTGCAGAACGATCGTTCCGTCGCGGTGAAAATGACAATGCCCATCCGGTTCCGGCTGAGCGAGTGAGCGACTCCGTCGCCTCACAGGTCTCCCGGATCCACCGTGAGGAGTTCCATGTGCTCCTTGTTGACCGAGTAGGCGACAATCAGCCTGTCCTGCTCGACCATCGCGCACGGATACTGGTGTCCGTGGGCTTTCAGGGCGCCCGAAAAGACGATGGTGGTGGGTTCGTCAATGAGGAAGTATTGTCTTTCGAATTTCGCGCCGTTCGTCGATAGGAATATCATTAACGGCACCCGGTTCAAGAGGTCGGCAATGGCGTTGTTAATAAGGAAGTAACGCCCGTCCGCCAGGCGCCCCGCGCTTACGCGGGACTTCGAGTCGGGAATATTCGAGAGCATGGGCGGGGTCCAGCTTCTGCCGCCATCGTCGCTGAGCGCCACGCGCAACCGCATTTCGTCCGTCTCGTTCCGGTGAAACATGAAGATCGCGCCGTCGTCGGTTTGGTACCACGACGCTTCTCCGTACGGAAACCGCCCGGAATCCATCCCTCGCGAGCCGTCGTAGGGGATCTCCACGATCTCCGGGGGCTCCAGGGGATTCTCCCCCGGCCACAGAAACACGATCGGTTTTCCCAATCGGGATCCCGCGCACAACAGCCTGCCCTCCCGCGTCATCCTTGGCGCTTCGTACCAGAAACAGTCTTCGGCGACGTCCCGCTCAATCCAGTTCTCACCGTCGGCGGATATAACGAGTCCTATCGTGCATGTGGTCCTGCTCTCCTCGTTGGCGCTCATTCCCGGTTTCGGGGCAGCCCCTCCGCCGGTTTTCGTCTGTACGAATACGACGAGACGGTCTTCGTATCCCATAATCCCGCCGGTATTGCGCCACAGTCTACGTGAGACGTCGCCGGGCGCCACACAGGCCGGCCTTGACCACGATGAGAGATCCTCGCTTCGGGTGATCAGCGTCCGCTGCCCCGGCGCCTCTTCATGCACGGCGCCGTTCGAAAAAACATACCAGTACCTGTTACGCCATCTGCAGATACCGGCTTGATGATTGTAGGTGCCAAACGCCCTTGAGCCCGTCGCCACCCGGACGCGCCGCATCGGCGCATGGTCGAACCAGGCCGGCCATTCCTGTCCATCCGGCCGGGTACACCCCGCCTTCTTGAACTGCGACGTAACCAGGTTGTCCCTCACCCTCTGCCTGAGGTCGGGCGTTAGCATGGAGATTCGCGTTTCCGTGTAGACGTCCGGAACGGGCACGAGTAGTCTCCTGTCTGTAGATCCGGCCCCGAAATGGAAGCGACCGGCGTTCAGTCGACGACGTTGACGACGACCTCGACTTTGTCCACGGTGAATTCCCGGCTTTCCGCGCTGTTTTTCGGTACCAGCCCGATGCCCAGGGTATTGTCCCCGTAAACTCCCGGCGGCGACGTCAGGTTCATGCGCAGTTCGGTATGGGGCGGCAGCGGCCTACCCTCCCAGGCCGGTCGACCCTGTGGATGCCAGATGGACCTGATTGTGTCTACCGGGATTTTCCGGCCGTTCAGAGTTACTGCAATTTCATCCTCGGTGCTCTTGCCGACGGCTCTGAAGATTAGCCAGGCTGCCGGTTGTTGATCCCGTGGCGATCGTTTATCCGGAAGCCCGCCAGCACTTCAATGCCCCGGTTGCGCGCTTCGTCAACGAATATATCCAGCGGCATCACGCCGCAGTCCATCATCGCGTCGAACCGCCCGAATGCGGGCGATTTCCAATTCGGGCACCGGCGACTGCGTTGGTAAGCGATCAAGCCGTCGAAATACGCTTCCGGAACGTACGTGTCCGCGCCTCCCGCAGCCAGGTTGCGTATCCACTTCCTCAGATGATCTGGCTCGGCCGGATCGCCGAACAGCCAGGTTCCCTGGCCGAAATGCCAGCCCATGTCGCGGGTGTGAATCAGACGGCGGCTGCCCCTGGGGAAGCCCGTATCCGGTTCAAGGACCCGCGCCGGGTCTATCGACGTGATTTGCTCCATGGCTGCCATCATACCGTGGGAGGTGGGTTGAACACCGGTTTCGACTATCGGGCCGGCCGATGTCGTTCCCGATCGGGCAACGAATACGATCCGCGCCGTGGACATCCGCAAGATACGGACTTGCATGCTATCATGCAAATTCCCGTGGTCTGGATACAGTCGCGAAGCGCTCGGGTCACTTTGTGTTGCAATATCGGTCCATGCAGCCCGCCCAAAAGCGGAAACCGACGTTGACTTATTTTCATAACAAGCTTATATTCAACGCGTTAGGAATATTCTCGGATAGCGGCTCGGCTGTCGGAACGGTGGTCACACAGGTGTGGGTTATGCCCGGGTACGCACATAGGGGAAGCGGCGTTCCCGTTTTCCCGAATCAGTTGCAACTGCGTTTTCCGGAAGCTCAGCGGGCGCCCGAAGGGCAGACGATCGCGGTCCGCTGCGAGCAGTGCAGGAACCCGTTTGGCGTCCCGCGCTGGTTTGCCCGTGGGAATGTGCGCCTCCACTTCTGCGGCAAAACCTGTCTCGACGCGTGGACGTCGGTACTTCCGGAAGGCGAGAACCGGCCGGTGTTGAGGGGACGCCCGGAATATAGGGGTGGAAACTGGAAGGTGCAGACCGCGCTGGCGAGAGAACGGGACGGTTTCCGCTGCAGAAATTGCGGGGTTACCGAAGAGACGCTGGGGCGGCAACTGGACGTGCATCACAAGACGCCGGTCCGGCTGTTTGCTTCGGCCTCTGCAGCCAACCGGCTGGACAATCTGATCTCGGTCTGCGCGTCGTGCCACAAACGCCTGGAGGACAGGCTGGGCGACGAACTTCCGCTCTTCCACGCGGTGAGGCATCCCGGCCAGCGGCAGGATCTCGAATGATGCGCAACGTTGGACATCCACCGCTAAACGGCGTTTTTCTCTCCGAACAGACGTTCACAGACCTTGCCGGCACGTTCCTGATAGCCGTCGGGGACGAAGACGTAGAGTTTCCAGAGCCGTTCGTACTGGTCCTCTACGGCCTTTACGTCGAACGGCGGACTTTCGAGCGGTTCGTTGAGGCGGCGAACGCCGTTTTTGGTTTTCGTGAATACCCTCGCTTCCTTGATAGAGGAAATATCCGGGCAGTACAGGATAACCTGGTCGGGTTCGACGACGATCGCGTCGGCGATTTCGCGTTCGACGCATTGCCTTGATTCGATGGACCTGTTGTACGAGGCGATCAGTTCATCCCGGGCGCGCCTTCCGATTTCACCGGTGGACAGCACATACGCGCGCTTCAACAGATTGCGGTAGACCACACCTCGGACCAGACGATCGATGCGCTCATCCTTTCTTGCGGTGAGAGACCGCAGCAGGGCGCCATCCGTGAGATGGTAGATATCCTCCTGCCGCAGCCCCTGCTGAACGGCCAGTTCCACGGCTTTCGCGATCATGGCGCCGGATGCGACTTTCGCGTGGTGAAAATAAACGCGTTCGGTCAGGAAATAGCGCAGCCGCAGGAGATGGAGCAGTTCCGTCCGGGTGCTGAGTTTCTCCAGGTTGATCGCCAGTTTGCCGTCTGCAACCGTGAATGTACTCAGGATGCGGTCGTCGTAGTCGTGTTTCAGACCCGCGAAATAGGCGTCGCGGCGGAGGTAGTCGAGCAGGTCGGCATCTACCGTGCTTGTAACGATCTGCCGCATCCAGGGTGGATCGAAACCCCGCTCGGTGAGGAGCGCCACCACCTGCTCTTGCTGGCCGGACGCGTCGAGGGCGTTCGCCAGTTCGTCCTGGGAGAGTGCATGTCGCATCCGCTCCGCCGTATCGTGCCGCGGGAACAGTTTGCGTTCGTCTTCGAAGGTATGGCCGAACGGAAAGTGACCCACGTCGTGTACCAGGGCGGCCACGACAACCGCAGTCTCCTGTTCCGGGCTCACACTGATTCCCGAGTCTCTGAGAACCCCGATTATGCGCCTGGCCATCGACGCCGTTCCCAGCGAATGTTCGAACCGGGTATGCGTGCAGCCCGGGTACACCAGATAGGCCGTGCCGGTCTGCCGGATGCCCCGAAGGCGCTGGAACTGACGGGTATCCATCAGCCGGCGTTCGACTTCGTTGAAGCGGATGTCGCCGTGGATCGGATCTCGAATGATCATGGAGCAAAGCCTTAACAACCGAACGCCCCCTCGCCTTCCCCGTCGCTGCGGACGTCGTTGATTGGCGCGACAACGGGGCCCGCATTTTCTCGACATCCTCTCGAGACGCCATGGCCGAAAGGCAAAAATACACTCGCCTGACAGCCGTTCAAAGTTAACCAATCGGCCGACACGTAGCAACGGAAACGCAACATGCAAGATGGGCTGCCTGAAGTGGAATCGGGCAGCCCGTCTGCACTGGTCACTTGGTTTTCCTGTGGGCCTGAAGGCTTCGTTTCGTGCCCTCGAAACTTCTCTCGTTTTGCGCTTCGTTGACAGCGCGGGCGACTTGAGAAGACCGGCCCACCAATGAGGTCGGCTCCACGTCAGTCCGTGGAATCCTTTATTCGCTGAAGGTAGATCGATTCGATAAAAGCGTCTTCGTTACCCGGGTACTCGAGCCAGAAGCGCTGCAATGCGTCGGTTGAAGCGGTCAGGATCAAATCGGAGCTTCCGAGCGCTTCATGGCGAATTGCACCGGGATTCTCTTTGAGCAGTTTCAGCAGCCAGTCCTGGTCCGGAAAACTCAGCCGCAAGGCGGGTTCAATCAGATTCTCATCCGCATAGAACGGATGCAGCGACCGGACGGGAAACTCGCATCCGGATAACACAGGAAGGGTCGCGAACAGCATGGATTAAACGTAGACGACGCATGGTTGATCCTTACCCTTGAGCCTCGAACGAGGGTCATTCCCGCGAAAACCGGACGACCCGCGCGGCAAATAGCGCAAAATCGCCGCGCCGGTCGTCCGATGCTCTGGCTCAGAAGTAGAACTTTAGCCCGGCGAACAGGCGATCGACATCCGTGGTGTTGCCGTCCGTAAAGATGAAGTCCCGCTTGTAGTTCAGTCCAACGCGGATCCGGTCGTTGAGAATGATGTCGATGCCCGCGCCGGGGGCCAGGCCGAAGTTGCTTTCGCCCTCGGTAGGCTTGTAGAGTCCGGCCTGCGCAGAGAAATAATAGACGAAGGGATCGGCGTTGTAATCGAAGCGGGAACCCAGGCTGTAAATGGACAGTTTTCTATCCGAAAGATAGGCGTAACCGCCCTCGATTGCAAGCCAGCCGTCGCGCTCGTATCCCAGGTTCAGGCTGTATAGGAGGCCGGTGCGGCTGCTGTCCGCATTTCTGTCGAATATCCCCGAGCCGAACGCCGGGCTGATGTAAAATCGGCCTTCGGGCCCGCCGAACGGATAGCCGCCGCGGCCCAGTTCGGTGCCTTCGGGTCCGTCGGTGCGGCCGGGCTCCGCGGCGTCCAACCGCATGCAGAACATTGCCGCGCAAATGGTGAAGATCAGGGTGAGGCTTGCGGTTCTCATGGCGAGTTTCCTTTCAAATTAAGGAAGCCGGTGGGTTGCGTTGCCGCCTGTCCGCGGGCTAGATTCCGATATGGCGCTTCTTGTAGGCCTTCCGGATTTCCTTCTCGTCGGTCCAGGCGATTTCCGACGTGAGCAGATTGGTCAACTGGAAGGTAGCCTTATAGTAGACCAGTTTGTTCTTTCCAACCTGCTGCACGTTGGCCGTGAGGGTGCCGGTCAGCAGATACTCCGCGCCCGTCTGGCTGCCAGGACCCCTGGCCTGGTCCGGATCCACGTATCCGGACTGCTGGTACTCGTACTCCTCGGCAATATCCCCGCGATTCTGTACGTCGGCAAAGCGAAATCTTCCGCTCTGGACGAGTTGTGTGCGGACTTTGTTGGAAAGCATGGTCATGTCGATATGCTCGGACGTGCGGTTGCGCATTTTCCCGATCATGACAACCGGCGCGCCGTTGCTCCCGGCAATGTTGCTGCCGGCCATCGACTCGATCATTTTCTTGGCGATGAGTTGCATGTCGTTTTCGTTGAATTGGTCATCCAGCAACGCGATGGTTTTCGGATCCTCGTACGTGCCCTTCGTGAAGGCTCTGGGTCCCGCGCAGCTGACGGCGAACGCGAGAGCAACGGCCACGGTGATGCAGATTCCTGGTTTCATGGCGATTCTCCTCCTCGTGTGATTGATGGTGCGGTTGTGTGGCTATGCCGTTTCACGTGTTGCTCGCGACGAGTGGTTGCGATTTCAATTCCATTCGCATTGGAAATGGGCGCCCGCCATGTGCCACTTGTAGGGCAACAGGACGTCCTGGCGATAGCGCACCTGGAGCCGGCAGTCCTGCAAGGGCGAACTCACTGGATAGTCGAAGGCGAATTCGTGGATACCGGCGCGGTCGGCGTCGGGAATATCGGACGACTGGAAGATATCCGGTTTGGTCGACGTGAAGACCTGCATCGTTTTGGACCCGTACGTCTTCAGAGGCACCCGGTCCGCAAACGTGACGCGCCGAACTTGCTTGGGCAGGAGGGGATCGGTGAGATCCACCCGCTCGTCCCGCCGCCAGTTCCCCGCCAGCACGGCGCCCAGGTCCGCGGTAAAGATGCGTTCGGTGGGGCCGTCCGGTATAATGACGTAGAGATACCGTTTGCGGGCTTCTCGCGACTGGCCGGCGAATTCGAGCTGAATGGCAAGGCTCAGCGCCCGGTTGGGAGGCAGCGCATGGAGCGAGATCGCCTGAATCACCTTCTTCGAAACGCCTGCCTTTTTGAGTTCGATCAGCGCGTCGGCCGAAGCGTTTCCCGCGAACCGGCGCTCGCGAACCATCCGGCTGATTGCTTCGTCACCAAAGTCGTTCCTGCTGAGATTGATGACGTCTTCCAGGGTGAGGGGAAGCTGGTCGGAGCGTTCGTAGATGGGCGGCAGGTTCTTGCCGTCCCACGTCACAATGTTGATAACGGCGCCCCGGGTGGGGATGTCAGCCGCCCATCCCCCCTGGCTCCACCCCGCGAGGGCCAGGGTCAAACAGATCCAGATCTGTCGCTTCATGGTGTTCCTCCTTTCGGTTGCTGTGTCTATTTATACGTTCGGTAGTTCACGAAGGTCCGGGTTCCCGGTCGGATGTGTATATCCGAAATGGTTCCGGCTTCGATGACGCGCCCCCGACTGTCGAGGGATTCCAGCGTAAGGGTGTGAGTACCGGCGGGTAGCGTGAGCCTGCCGATCTGCACGTTGTGCGGCAGCGAGACCCAGCTTCGGGTATCGGCCGCCTCGGTTGCGGCGGAAAGCAAATTGACGAAGAAGCCAAGGACTTTGTGTTTCTCTTCTGCCTTGACTGAAGCGGCGTATTTGACCAGACCTCGCGCGACCGTACGCGCAAGCATCACGGGTTGTTTGTCCTGAAATGACTGCCATGCGATGGCCGAAAGGTCTTCCGCCAGGGTAGTGGTGGTCTCGCGTCCGGCGGCGCTGACCCGGATGGTCTGTGTACGTGGTGCGACGTCCTCGTACGCGGGCACGGCCACGCGCAGCCAGTATTTGACTTTTGATTTGCCCGCATAGTGGGGTTTGAAGTGGCGGTGCGCGATTTTTCGAGAGACACCTTCGAGCCGGCCACTTTTTTCTTTCTTAACGTCGCCTTCGTAAATTGGCAGGCTGATTTCCTCCTGGACTTTGTGCGGCACGAAGCCGACTTCCGAGAAGAGGATCAGTTCGCCGCCCGCCGGTGAACGCGAATGTGCGGGGGCGACCTCTTCGCCCGGGTGATCGACATAATCCAGGGCCTCTTCAACGCGCCTGAGATCTTTCCGGAGGGCCGCGGGCGCCTTCAGGCCAAATGCCTTTTTGTACGTCTCGTATGCATCCAGTGCGTTCCGATAGGACACGTAGGCGTCGTTGAGTTCGCCGGTGGATTCGTAAATAAGACCGGTCATATAGTGAATGAAGGCATCGTTCCTGTACGTGGCGTCGTAGTCGGCCTGGGCGGCGTAGCGCTCCAGTTTCAGGTTGGCCTTGCGGCACTCCACCAGAGCCTCTTCCGGCTCGCCGAGATACCAGTAGTTGAGCGCTCTGTAATAGTTGACGAATGCGAGTTCGAATTCCTCGCCGCGATAGGCGCGTACCTGGTCGTTGGTGACCAGCGAGGCCGCCTCTCGGGACAACGAACGCGTGAAGAGCCGAGCCGAGTGCCGTTCGGCGTTTTCAAAATAACGGTTGGACGCGCGGTATTCCCCCCGGTAGTGCGCGATAAGGCCGTTCTCCATAAGATAGAGCAGGCGCGCGGGGCCGTTCCGGGCTTTCCCCAGGCTTTGCAGCGCGGTTTCGTAGTGTCCATTGGCGAGGCTGCTCCTGAAGGTGGCGGCATTGTGGGTGTACGTTGCGCAACCGGTGAGGAAAACGCACAGAAGCAGGCCGGATCGCAATTTGAGCAGGTTATTCATGGAGGCTCCATAAACCCAGCTGGTTAAGAAGCTTCGCAAAAGAACATACTATCGCTTTGTGTGGTCACTGTTGCACCAGAGCATATATGCAATCTGCGTGCCAAATTCACAAGATGTTTATAAACAATTAGATATGTATTTACGTCGGGCGGCCACTATGTCGTGTTTCGTCACACCTGTGAACACGGGCGACATTTGACGGACCGGATAAACAAGCTGATTTCCGGTGGTACAGGCTTGCGTCTCAACCAAAAAACACCGGTTAGCGAAATGGCCAGGCGAGATCAATTCAGTGATGGATGGTTTTTTACAGGGTCAGTTCGCCTCCTCCTGCGTTTTATCCCTCGCGTGAATCGTGCGAACCAAAATGGGAAAACCAAATTCAACATCCACATCTCCCTAAATTCCCTGCCTCTGGCGGGTTCCTTTTGTAGCGACATGTGACGTCATAAGTACGCAGGGCACAATCGCCAGCCTACTACACTGAGGCGATTCACGGAAAAACCGGCCCCGCGCCGAGCGGCCTGCCTGCGCCGAGCCGTGCTCGGCAGGCAGGCGCGGTTCTTTTTGGTCCTTTTTCTTACGCGAATAAGAAAAAGGACAAGGGAATAGGGGACGTTCGGGGGTGTGGGAGATACGATCGCACGAGTGGCGAAACCGCAAGGAAGGATCCGTTCGGACCCGACTGTCGAATTCCCAGGGAGGGTGGAACGGATTGGAAGGGATCGGGATAGAGTCGTGCCTTGCAGCCCCTCCCCGCACTGGCTACCGCGTGTACAGGGTCCGTACGACACGGCGGCTAGATGGATTCACGCAGTCACGGGAGGCGAGCGAGAGGCGGGCACGAGCCTTGAGAGAAGGCACTTTTTGTAGCGATGGCGCGGGTCGAGGCATTCCTCGGCCGTCAGAATCGGCGGTGATCATCAACTATTGAAGGCCGCTTGGTTTCCTCCGACGCGCAGGCACGGAATGCCCAAGCAGGCACTGGTCGAAATCGAACGGAACGCAGTTATGTACGCGATCAGCAAGCGGCGAACCTGAACCCATGGCCGGGAGAAAGGTCAATCACAAGAGCCACGTCACCCGCCACAACGATGCAGACATACGATCGACACCCCAAGCTTACAAATCGTCATCGGCGGCATCCCGCCTGCCGTCGCCATTGAAATCGCCGGACGGCGACCCCTCCCCCGGCGCGGGGAGGGGAGCAGTGCCCGTACGCGGGATTTCCAGGATTCGGTTTGATGTACGTGAGCAGACAAGAATGTCCGCTCCACCTTCCAGACGTCGTTGTCGCTTGTCCGGATCCGCGAGACGTTGAGGAAGCGCACGAGAAGGGCAGACCTGTCTGCCCTTCTCGTATTTACGCAACGCTTCGTTTGACTCCCCCTCTCCTCGCAGGAGAGGGGGCAGGGGGGAGAGGTTCTTCTGCCCGAATGCAGACGAAAGGTGATCTAATAGATAGCACCGTCCTTTTTCCACTGGGGGTGACGGCGTCGCCGCGTGGCGTGCCCGGACACGGGATTTCCAGGCTTCGGGTTGATGTACGTGAGCAGACAAGAATGTCCGCTCCACCTTCCAGGCGTCGTTGTCGCTTGTCCGGATCCGCGAGACGTTGAGGAAGTACGTGTAGCGGAAGGGTTTCGCGGACGATGATCGGACACCCTGTCATTCTGGGCACAGTCGAAGAATCTCCCGCCACTGCCGTTCTGCTCAGGAGGCAAACGTGCCGCCTTTCCGGTCGGTACACGTGCAGGTCGCGCAGGGGTGAATCGATGCCGCAGTAGATCCTTCGTCAGCCTGGCGGCTTCCTCAGGATGACAGTTTGTGCCAAGACCTGACGGACAGGTTTCGCCGATGGATATTGCAGAGCATGTCATTCTGAGCGCAGGCGAAGAATCTCCCGTCTGTTCGATTGTCCTTAAGGCAGAAACGCAGTAAACGCATTTGCGCGGTGGCATCGTCGGCATCGGGGCAGGCAGACAGGAATGTCTGCCCCACCTTCACAGAGCCTTCCTCACAGTGCGGGCGTGCGCGTCTCACGTCGCCGCCGCCTTGCCGAAGGCATTCGCGAAGATGAGAAAGTCCGCGAACCCGATGGTTCCGTCCCAGTCGAGGTCGCAGCGCGCGTCGTACCCCGCCTGGCCGCGGCTCGTTCCGAACTTCGCGGTGAACTTAACGAAGTCGGAAAACCCCACCTCGCTGTCGCCGTCAAGGTCGGCGCTGCGGTAGACAGGCGCGAAGTACGGCGACATATCCCACATCACAATCTTGCCGTCTGTTGAGCCGGCAGCCAACGTGGTCCCGTCGGGTGAGAACGCCACAGACCTGACCACATCACTGTGACCCTCCAGCGTGGCGATCGCTTCCCGGGACGCCACGTCCCACAGTACGATCGTACCCCGCCGCGCGGCAGCCAGTGTCGTCCCATCCGGTGAAAACACCACAGACCTGAGCCCATAGTGATCGCCACTGATCGTGGCGATCACTTCACCGGAAGCCACGTCCCACAGCATGATGTCACTCCCCGCCGTGCCAGCCAGGATCGTCCCATCCGGCGAAAAATCCACGGAAGAGACCTGATAACCGTGCGGATACAGCGTGGCGATCTCTTCCTGCGACGCCACGTCCCATAGTTTGGCCGTGCCATCACTAGACCCGGACGCCAGGGTCGTCCCATCCGGCGAAAACGCCACAGACCCGACCCAAGCACCGTGCCCCTCCAAGACGGCAACCTGGTGTTTGGAGACCTCGACATACCTTAAGTAGCCACTTTCATCATTCCCGTGGATATCGGTGACGTCGACGTAAAATTGGTGTACCACACGCTGTAACAACCCTTCACGACCCCAACCTGGAATTTCAAGAAAATCATACTCGAATTCGACGACGGCATCTTTCTCGCCGGACAGCACCTGGCACGTCAGGATTGAACCATGAACTCTGACAGCGTCCTGCAGCAACACCTGATGAACCCCTTCCGCATCGCTTACCTTGATTCGCGCGGACAGGCCCGTCGCCCCTGATGGATACCTGTCGGACGAAATGACTTCGAAGGTGGGCAAGGATTCCTCTTCAAGCGGGATATCATCGTTGAAATACGGATGCACCGACAGAGAGGCCGCAGCACACGCCGATATCCTATGCGGCCGTCCGTATGACATCACGTTGTCGCGGTCGCGAAAATCGTGATCCAACCCGAAGGCATGGCCAAGTTCATGGGCCACTATTAGCAAGAGATTCTTGAACGAGTGAATCCTACCTTGATATCCACTTCTGACTTTCACCATCGCACTCCCTCCATGCTTTCCCATCGCCCCCCCCATCCCCCAACTCCCGGTATTTCAATGTGGTCCACAAAAACGACGTAGACGTTGTTGGAGAAATTGAAACGCTGTCGAAGGTCCATATTAAGCTTGTACTGATAATCATCGCTTCCCTGGTAGTGACCGGCCTCGTGTTGCCCGGTCACGTGATGCACCAGCGGCTCGCCATCCGCATCGGTCTCTATACGGAAGGTCCTGCTGCCGTACCCGTGCGCAGCCATCTGCTCCCCGTAAAAGGTCTGCGCCACGCGTATCACCGCTTTCATCGAGTCCACCACGTTTTCACTAAATTCGGTGCCGGCGGGATGGAAGTAGATCATACGCACCGTGCGCCGATTGCGGTCCCATGAGCTGATTTGCGCCGCCACCTTCCCCGCAGGCGGAGGATTGTCACGCAACCACGCCTCGTATTCCGCCGCCGCGCAGTAGTGCTCACCCTCGGCAGACGGCGACGACGCATGCGAAACCACAGACGCCTGACACAGGAACGCCAAAAAGCCGGCCGCCAGCCACAACGATGCAGGCAAACGATGTACACACTGTCTCTTCATACCAGCATCACCCCTTTCGGCTCAATCACCATACCTCTTCACCCACACTCTCTTTCCGGGGTTCAATTGCCTGTGTCGCCCGAACCGCCGGATCCACTCCCACCGCCCGACGACGCGACGCGTTCGATATGGCGGGTCAGGATAACGAAATCGGCCCAGTTGATGATGCCGTCGTTCATATCCATACGCCGGTCATACCCCGCATCCGACCTGCGAAGCCCCATCTTCTTATTGAATAACTTGGAGTCGGTCGCATCGGCCCTCCCGTCGCCGTTGAAATCACCAGGCAGGTAGATCGTGATCGTGATACTTGCCGACTTGCTGCGGCTGTCCGCGTCGGTCACCTTGACCGTCGCGTTCCACGTCCCGGTCTGATCCACCTCGCCGGTAAACTCCCCGGTCGTCGAGTTCAGGGAGAGACCCGTCGGACCGCCGGACAGCGAATACCTGTAGGGCGGCTGGCCGCCGGAGGCAGTGACAAACACGCTCAGAATCGGCGCATCCACCGCCTCCCACAGATCCAGGACGTCCACGGTCAGCGGCGCCGGCATCCTCGGCAGGGGCCGCCCACGTCAGTAGCACGTAGTGGCCACCATCTGCAGACGCGCCCAGATCCGTCGGCGCATCACCGCCCTGTGAGAACACCGGCGACGCATACACCGTCAACAGCAACGACACAAACACACATCCACAGAGGTGACACCATCTGCGACACACAAGGCCGACCACACACCCACAGGAAACCAAACAGGAAAAACCACGTCCGCACGTTGCTTTCAGCACGATACCCCTCCCATCGAGATAAGTAGAATCCTATCGAGACATCACTCAAACCGGCAATTGAACCGCATCCCTCAAAAACGCCTGGACCCGCGCACGCCCCCATCGCGGATAGCTGTATTATTTTAACGATTTGTTCGTGATTTATCTGTGGAAAAACACCTTGTTATAATGGTTTTTTGGTAACAAAATCGCGCGCGCCGTCGGCAAGGCCCCGGCCTTACGCGATACACACCAAAAGAGCGGAGCCGGTAACTCCGGCTCCGCTCTTAATTCAATTACGGTTGGGACCTCTATTCTCTGCGATCCCGCTCGTCGTGAGCCCCTTCCAGGTCGCGCACGACCGCCGGCAGCAGAACCGTCTACCGGCTTTCGGGACGCTCCTGGGCGATAAATGAAAATGGCGACCGGTCCGGGTCGCCTTGTGGTGGGTTTTCGGGGGAAAACAGGGAGCTATCGGCGCTGGCGATAGAGAGAAGCGTCTATGGCGGCGGCCATGGCCGATTCATCGAGGCAGTTGTTCAGAAACGCGTTGATACGATGCGCCTCCCGGGCGGGATCCGCCAGGATCCGTCGGTATTCGGTATAGAGGGTCCGGATGAAGGGTCGTTCTGACAGCAAGGTTTCCGTGTGTTGAAGATGCTTGCGGAAAACCCGCGCTATTTCCTCGTCCGCCTGCCCGCCTGGCTGCACGCCCCGCCGGATCAACATCCGGTCCTGTGAGGCGAGGACTTCCTCCAGCGCCCGCCGCATGAAGATGATCCTGTAGGTATGTGTATGGGGAAGGTACTTCAGCAGTTCGGAGATGATTTTTACGGCCTTGCCCCTTGCCTCCGGCAGCCAGCTCTGATCCGTCTTCAGCGCCTTGACCTTCTCGTATTCGAAATAACCTTTGAGATTGTCTTCGTCGGCGATTCTCAGCCCGTCTGTCAGGGCGTCCATTCCGCCCGATTCAAGCATCTGCATCATCATCGAGGTGCCTGAACGCGGCAGCCCGGAGACGACGACGATCGCGTCGGGATCGGCCATGGGACTCATTCGATCGCGCCAGCCACGTGCGAAATGCAGAGGTGGGATGGTGAGAGAACCCTTAAAGATAGCCCAGAGACTTAAGGCGGTCTTCCATCAGCTTCTTTTCTTCCGGGGTATAGGCCGGGCCGGACTCCGTATCCGTTTCCTGCGCGCGGAGGGATTCCAGCCGTTCGGATGCCTCCAGGAGGCGGTTGTATTCGTCGACGTCCAGGATAACGGCGACGCGGTTACCGGCCTGGTCCACCACAACACGCGGCTTGTTTCCGCTCATTGCAATTTGCCCCTGCCGAGGATGTCCCAGACGGCTTCCACACGGTCGTTGCGAATGCCGTAGATCTCGTTGTGCAGGAAAACCGTCATGTCGCTATAACCGGAAATGAGTTCGATCTTGTCGCCGATTTTCAATGGGTGATCGGCGCCCTTTAGTTCCAGATAACCGTGTTCCGCCGAGAGGCCGACAACGTCGATGCCGTCCCTGCCTTTGACCCAGGGCAGGCCGAACTGGGAGGTGGTGGTTTTTCGACCGGCGTCCATATAGGCCCGGTCCGGGGCGGGGCGGCTGACCACGGTGGCAAGAATTGAAAGGGCGTGATCCAGTCCTCTGACGCCCAGCGCCGTGGCATAGAAGGTGTCCATCATGATGCCGCCGCCGGCCTGGATCTCGGTGAGGCCCGGGCAGTCCGGCGTGTAGGCCAGCGTTCCGGTTCCGCCTGCACTGACGATCGGGCATTCGATGCCCGACGCCTCAATGCACTCCCTCGATACCGCAAGATGGGCGATGGCGTCGGCGCATGCGGTTTCTTTCTCCCTGTCGGGCAGATCCATCGCCTGGCCCTCGTAGCCCATCAGGCCCGAGAATACCACGCCGGGCGCAACCTGGGCCCGTTGCGCCAGTTCCAGGGCGGGCTTCCCCGGCCCCACCCCGCAGCGCCCCATCCCTATGTCCAGTTCGACAAGGACCCGCACGCTGACACCCACGGCCTGCGCCGCTTCCGAGATCATATTGACGTGGACGGGGTGATCGACGGCTACCATGACGTCTGCATGCCGCTGCAGATGGGTCAGGCGGGCCATTTTTCTTTCGCCCACGACCTGGTTGGCAACCAGGATGTCCTTGATACCCGAAGCGGCCATGACTTCGGCTTCACCGAGTTTGGCGCAGGTGATACCGATGGCTCCCGCGTCGAGCAGTTTGTGCGCAATGGCGGGCGTTTTGTTTCCCTTGGTATGCGGACGCCAGCGAACGCCGCAGGCTTTGCACCGAGCGGCGATTCGGGCGATGTTGTTCTCCAGAAGGTCCAGGTCGAGCATCAGGGCAGGCGTATCCAGGTCCCACTTGTCGAACCCGACGGGAGAGTAGCTCATTCAGAGTTCCTTTAAACGCACGTTTATCTTTTTTCCGCGATTTCGGCGAGCGTGTCGCCGGTTATTCTGACGGTGTGGGTATCGACCCGCTCGACGTCGCGGCGGGAGGACTTTGACGCGGCGCTGGATGCGGCCTGATACTCCGTGACAAAGGTGTAGGGACCCGGAACGCTGCACGGGACGAACTCCCCGATGCGGTCCATCGTACGCTTTGCGCCTTTGCGGATGAGGTCCCGGGCCTTTGCGGGAGAGAGCGTGAGCGCCGCGGTACGGCTGAGCCCCTCCTTGACGACGACGCCTTCGATATTCCCCACGTACTCTCTTGCTTCGTCTATCGCTGCCCGGTCTCCGCTGATAAACGCCGTGGGCACGCCAGCCTCCCCGGCGCGGGCGATATTGAACCCGATTTCGCCGATGAGCTCTCCATTCAGCCAGCAGTTGGCAATATCGCGCGAACTCCAGCTGTGGCAAAGCACGCCCTTGGGCGTGTTTTCCATGGCATGGTGACCATACAGAAACATGGCCTTGAAGTCGATGCCGAGGTCCCACGCGGAGACCAGCGGACGGCCGAACATCACCCTGGCTTCGTAGTGGATCAGTTCGATGTTGATACCGCCGCTGCCGTGTCCGTCCAGGACGATCACCTGGTCCGCCCCGCCCTCGAGGGCGCCGTCCACAAGCGCGTTGATTTCCAGGGTGGACAGGTTCTTCGCCTGGTCGTTGTAGCGCGTGTTGTCGTAGGTCTGCGTGTGGAAGTCCACAACGCCGGCGGCTCCTTCGAGGTCGCACAATACCATTATATTCATAGGGTCGTCTCCGGGGTCAATCGTCGAAAGCCGACGGCGCGTACAGCCGGCCGCCGCGGATGGTGGAAACCGGTTGGAGTTTCTGTTCGGCCGGAACGGGTCCGATCCCAGTGCATCGGAGAAAACGAAGCTGCCCGATTTGAGTTCGAGGATGGCAAGGTCCGCCGTCGCGCCAGGACGACAGCGTTCCGATGTCGCCAAGCATGCCCATGGCGCGCGCCGGGGCCGCGGTTACTTTCTCGAGGGCCTGGTCCGGCGAGAGGCCCAATACGAGAAATTTGGAGACGGTGGTGACGAGGTCGTATACGGGCCCGTTCAGATTGTAGACGTGGAGGTCGCTGGAAATGGTTCCCGGGGGGAAGTCCTGGGACATCGCCGCCTCGGCAACGTCGAACGCAAAGCTGCCCTGGCCGTGGCCCACGTCGAACAGGATCCCGTTCTGCGCTGCCCTGCGAGCGGCAGGTCGGACCGCGCCTGAATCGTCCAGAATGCCGGTGCCGCTCTGATGAAAGCAGTGGGTGACGATATCTCCCGGGCGTAGTTCGTCCATCATGTCTTCGAAAGAGACAGGGCTGGCGTTGGGATGGATCATCAGCGGGAGACCGGTGGCGTCGCAGACCTGGCGCGCCCGTTTCAGGCCTTCTTTACCGTTCTCGCCGACCAGGTTCGTCGTCATTCGGATCTTGACGCCGACAATGTCGTCTTTGTGTTCTTCACACATCCGTACAGCGCGGCCCACGTCGGCGAACCGGAGATCGGTGAGTTCGCCGGTATCGGCCGATAACATGCCCTGGGAGGAGAGGTGCAGGAAGGCCTTGATGCGGGTGGCGCTGGCGTCGATCACGTACTTCTTGAATCCGGGAAACGTGTCGGCGCCCGAGGAACCGGTGTCATAGACGGTGGTCACGCCTCTGGCCAGGCACGTGGGGTCCGGCTCCACGCCGTAGTGCGATACCCCCCACCAGACGTGGACGTGCAGATCGATCAGACCGGGCGTCACCAGGTAGCCGGCGGCGTCGATCACGGTCTGCGCCGTCTCCTCGTAGATCTCATCGTCCACTGCGGCAACACGCCCGCCCGCTATGCCCACGTCCCGGACTGCGTGCAGGTCCTGCGCCGGGTCGATAACGGTACCGCCTTTAATGAGCATATCGTATGGCGCGGGCACGTGAGTTCCTCGACGATGGGAATGAAAAAAGCCCCGGGTTCGGCCGGTCGTGGACGGAAAATAACGAAAAAGCGCAATCACGGCAAACGAAAAGGGGCAACCCGACGGGCGCCCCTTCGACGTGCGACATTTCTTCCGATACTATACCAGGTTCGGGTTGCTGTCCGCCCATTCGGAGACTGGCGGCAGGATGCCCTCAAGGATGATCTCGTCCCGCAATCCGACGAGGTGCGCGTAGGAATCTCTCAGCGCCTGCAGGTCTTCCTCCGTGCCCTCCGGCATGCTGCTGGTCACGCCTGCGGCCGAAAGAGACGCAGGCATGGCCATCATGATGTTACTGAACTCGCCGTTGTTCACGTATGCGCCGCACGGCCAATCGTAGGGTTCGCCGAACAGCCCCCGCAACATGAAAACGCTCTGCTGTGCGGGAGACTGGAAGGAGGAGCGCCCGCGCAACCGGATGATCCGGGCGCCGCCGCCGGTCACGTGGGACTGGATGCCGCTCCAGGCTTCGGGGGTGAGGCCGATGCCGTTGACGGTTCTGCCGGCGAGGATATCCGTAAGCGGAATGCCGTTGACGGCGGTGCCGCCCTTGAATACGGCCATCGACTCGCCGTGTCCGCCGTAGGTCTTGCAACCGGTCACTCGGTCCTGCTGGATCCTGAAATGCTGGGCGAGGGCAGTCTGGAGCCGCGTGCTGTCCAGGGCGGCCAGCGTGGAGACCCTTCCGGCGGGAAGCCCCGAGTGCAACAGGGTGGTGAGCCCGGTGATATCGGCGGGGTTGAAAATGACGATGACGAATTTGCAGTCCGGACAATACTGTTTGATGTCGAGACCGAGCTGTTTCGCAATCAGTCCGTTGTCACGGGTGAGGTCTTCGCGCGTCATCCCTTCTTTTCTGGGCGCGCCGCCCGAACTGATGACATAGGCCGCGCCGGAAAGCGCTTCGGCGATATCCGCAGTCCAGGTGACGTTCGCACCTGGAAATCCGCAGTGGTAGATTTCCTCGGCGGCGCCTTCCAAACCCGGTTCGAACGGGTCAAACAAGGAAACCCTGCTGGCGGTTCCGGATGCCAGAAGGGTCTGAGCGAGATTTGAGCCGATGGCTCCCGCCGCACCCAGAACGGCTACTTTTTCGTCTGTCAGATACATCGGTTGTCTTCTCCTGGCGGCCGGTCCGGTTCACTCACCAGCCTGGTTCTCGAGGCTTATACTCATATTGTAAGCCTCTAGTGCTTTTTTGTTACTGACCGCCGCCGCATCGTCCAAGCCCTCGTCGGATTGTTTATTGGAAAGCATAGCCCACGATTGCGCCAGTGCCTGCCAGCCCTGCACGCTGGTGGCTTTCAGGCTGACGACCATATTGAGGGCTTCTATGGACTCCGTATACCTGCCCTGATCTTTGTAAATCCGACCCAGCCGAAACCATGCGTCGGAATCCTGTGGATTGGCCTGGACACTCTTCAGGAACAGGTTGATAGCCTCGTCGGTTCTGCCCAGATTCCTGTAGCATTCCGCGAGGTTGAACAGCGTATTTATATCTTCCGGCCGCTGTGCGGCCACCCTTTCGAGGAATTCGGCCGCTTTTTCGTAATTGCCACCCATCAGGTGCATCTGACCGGCCATAATCAAAACTTCCAGATTTTCGCGGTCGATGGCCAGGGCCTTCTCGGCGGTTTCGAGAGCGGCCGCCGTGTCGCCCATATTCTGCTGGGCGTGGGCGAGGTCGTTCAGATAGGCAACATTTTCGGGAACCAGGTTATGGGCTCTGGTGAAGTACTGCCTTGCTTCTTCGTAATTCTTGAGATTCATATAAGCCCGGCCAAGATTGACAAACGAGGCTGCTTCGGTGCTGTCGACCTCGACCGCTTTCAGATAGGCGTCGATTCCGGCCTGGGCCTGGCCCATGTTCAGGTAGGCCACCCCCAGCGCCTGGTAGGACATGGCCTTCTCCGGCGCAAGCGCGATGGCTTTTTGAAGGGATTCGATGGCCTCACCGTAGTCTTCGGCGCCGATCGCCCGGACTGCGTTATTGTATTTCCGGCTCCACCACATGTCCAGGTACGGCTGAATTTTCTTACCGTATTTCTTCTTCCCCTTCTTGGTTGCAAGGACCCATTCGAATTCCTTTCTCATTTCGTCCTGCAGGTTCTTCTCGGAGTAAATCTCGCCCAGCATGAAGCGTGCCTGCACGTCGTTGGAGTCGCCTTCGATGACGACAAGCAACTGGGCGAGGGCCTTGTCGAACAGCCGCTGGCTGACGTAGAGGTGGGCAGACCGCTTGGCTATTTTGGCGTCGCCCTTTGTAATTTTCTTCTTCTGGGCATACGCCTCCTGCGGCGCGGTTCCGAGTGTGGCCAACACAAGAAGCGCGAGCACGGGAACGCCCGGCCGGCGAAAGAATCGAATGATGAGGTCCAAAGCCTATCCCCTTTCCTTTTCACGACGTACCGTCGATTCAGCCAACGTCTGTACAAGCCTATGGAACATGGCTCAAACCGTTGCCCGGGTTGAGCCGATCGGAGATTGTTTCTCTTTTTTGGCAGCGAACTTAGGATCGGTGCAATATAGGCGGCGGGTATAATTCTGTCAAGACCAAACGCGCGGAAATCCGGCGGCGGGTTTTGCGATAACGAAGTTCCGGGCGCCGCGCCGGCACGCTTGTGCAGGGGCGCCCCCGGGGTTATGCGTCTCTGTCTGAAATCAGCACGCCGCCTCGAGCCCAGTGGTCGCGGGTCACTTCCTCGATGACCACCATGGTGCCTTCCGGTTTTGCCCCGCAGATATTTTGCAGGGCGTCCGTAATGGCCTTGACCAGTTCTCGTTTCTGGTCCGTCGTGCGGCCGTCGAGCATTTTGACGTTGACAAAGGGCATGCCGGCATCCTCTCTGGAAACGAAAAGTCGTGAAATACAGGGTCGGACCCTGGCGGCCGAAAACAAGGGATAAAGTAAAGAATAGCGGCCAAAACGCAAGCTGGAATCGGTTGCGCGACGCCAGCGGCAACTGCGATGTGGCCGATGAACCCTGGTGCAGTTGTCCGGCCCGTCTTACGACGGTGCAAAGACCGGTCTCTACGCCAGCGTTTCGTCGATGACGATGAGGGTCTTGATGGAGTCTCCGGCTTCCGCAACCGTCTGAAATCCGACGGCGGTTTCTTCCAGGGGAAACCGGTGAGTGACGAGTTTTTTCGCGGTCACGACCCCACGGCCGACGATGTCCAGGGCTTCCAGCGTGTCCGGCGGGCCGCAGGAGTAGCTGGTTATGAGGGTGATGTCCCCGGAATACAGATCGTATGGTTGGATCGCCAGGGTCCCGCCGGGTTCGGTGGGGGTGAACAGAAGCACGGTCCCGCCCACGCCAACCGCGGAGAGTCCCGCCTCCATCGCCGTCAGCGCGCCCGGACCGACCACAACCAGGTCGGCCATGTCCCCATCGGTGGCGGCGGCGACGGACTCGACCAGGCTCTCCCGCGTTACGTCTACGCCCAGGTCGGCCCCGAGTTCCAGCGCTTTTTTCAGCCGGTAGGGCACCATGTCCGCCGCAATCACGGTTGACGCGCCGTAATGCCTGGCGACCAAGGCAAGAAGCTGGCCCATAATGCCCATGCCGATGATCAGGACGCGGTCGCCCGGTTGCACGCGGGCGCGGCGTTTCAGCGCCTGTACCGCGCAGGCGGTCGGTTCGACGAGAGCGCCGTCTTCAAGGGAAAGTGAAGCCGGAAGTTTCAGCGTGTCGGTTCTGAGGTTGAGGCCGGGCACGCGGACGAACTCGGCGAGGCCGCCGGGGTCCAGCGCGGAGGCCTTCCAGGTGGGGCACATAGAATAATGCCCCCGGCGGCACAAACGGCAGTTCATGCAGGGGGCATGATGGTGAAAAAAGACGCGCTCACCCGGTGAGAAATCCACGGCCCTGGAGCCAACGTCGATGAGAATCCCGGCGGGTTCGTGCCCGAGGACGATGGGCGCCTTGCGGCGCACGTACCACGGCAGGGTATCGCTCGTGCAGATGCCGCAAACCGCCATTTTAACGAGGGCGTCTTCGGGTCCTATTTCGGGGATCGGTTCTATTTCGATGCGGATGTCGCCGTAGTCGTACAGACGCGCTACGCGCATCATCCGGCTTTTTCCGGGCTGGGTTCGGAAGGCACGACCGCGAATTTGACGTCGTTGCCCTTCTTCAGAAGAAGCTCAAAGACGTGTTTGAGATCGGACAGGGTGTAGGTGCCCGAGATCAGACCATTGAGGTGGATCTTTTTGTCGACCAGCATCCGGTAGGCCTTTTTCACGGCGCTGCGGCTGTAGTGAAACACGCCCTTAAGGGTAATCTGATCGTAGTGTAACCTGGCCGTGTCGAAGGTGGCGACGGTTCCCTTCGGAAGGCCGCCGAACAGGACGATCGTCCCTCCCTTCGCGACCAGGTCGGGTGTGCTCTCCCAGACGGCGAGCTGGCCGGTACACTCGATAACCAGGTCCGCGCCGATGCCGCCGGTCAGTTCCATAACGCGTTCAATCGCGTTTTCCTTATCCACGTCTATAATCTCGTCCGCACCGAGCGTGCTGGCGAGCCTGAGCCGGTATTCGCGCCTGCCGGCGACAATGACGCGCTTTGCGCCAAAAGCGCGTACGACGGCCGTGTGCATCAATCCGATGGCGCCCGCGCCGATGATGAGCACCGTAGCGTCCGGCCCCATAAGCACCTGGTCCATACCGTACACCACGCAAGCCAGCGGCTCCAGCATCGCGGCCTCTTCGTAGGAAAGATCCGCGGGCTTTTTAAACATGTTGTTTTGCACAACGTGAGCGGGCACACGGACGTATTCCGCAAAGGCACCGAAAACCATCTCGTCGATGGCGTACCGGCAGAGGTTCTCCTGCGACTTCAGGCAGTAAACGCACTCGCCGCAGGGCGCCGTTGGCGCAGTCATCACCTGATCGCCAACTTTGAACTTTGAAACTCCCTCGCCGACTTCGTAGATATCTCCGGAGAACTCGTGCCCCAGAGGCGTTGGCGTGGGAATTTTCGGGTGGCCGCGACGGAATGTCTTCAATTCGGTGCCGCATGTCAGTGCGGACCGCACCCGGACAACCACCTCGCCGGGACCGGTGCTGGGTATGTCGATGTCCCGCAATTCAAGCCGGCCGGGTTCAAGAAGAAGCGATGAAAGCATTGTTCTCGCTCGTTTTCAATAGGTGCGCCTCCATATGCATTGATATTCTATATAGAAATCTACCGGAATTCGGCGCGGTATGCAAGGGTTTCATTTGGAAAGTCGCCAGATATGCTGCCTGAATTCAACGCACCGGAACACCGGAACCGTATGGGCAGGGACGCAGTCGAAAGGATCGGCGTTCGGATGCGGGCAGCCGTCCGTCGTCCTTCGGCCGCCGATTCAGAAGATGGTTATTTCGGGAACGACGGTACGTCCGTACGCGGGCTTGGCGCCGTATACTTTGACGTTCCAGGGCGTCAGAAAAGATACCGGGACGTCACCAAGAACCTCGTTGTTTTCAAGGTCTACTTTCGTGAGCTTGAACGATCCCGTAAATGGGTCGCTGACGGCGACGTACGCAGTCTTGTCGTCCCGGGACACCCCGAACGTCACAGCATCCCCGTCGATCTGTATTTCGCTCGTTCTTTTGAAAGTCGCTGCATCTATGGTCCAGAAGTAGCTCTCTATCACGATACCGAACAATGAGGTGGGCGCCAGAAATTCCCGCCTTATAGTTGCAAAAAGCTTCCCGCCGTCCCTCGACGCCTGGAGGTCACGGACGATTGTCGTCGAATCCGCCGCCACCTCCAGCATATCGACAACTTCTTTCGTTTCTGGATCGATCGACAAGATTTGAACCGACGGGTCGTCGCCGCCCAGGGTTGTCGCGGTATGGATCCTGCCGCCCTCGTAGGTGACGGCCACCCGCCCGTTGCCCGATCCGTCGAGTCGGATACTGTCCACGAGCGCCTGTCCGGGGCCGTCGATGACGGAAATCCATGGATCTCCCGAATGAGCCACGTAGATTGCCTCGCCGTCGGGAGAAATGGCGATGCCGCTGGGCTGCAATGAAAGTGGAATAAGTGCGACGGATTCGGCGCTTTTGAGATCGATGACTTCGACCTGCCAAACTGCGTCTTCGGTGACATAGGCAAGCCGATGGTCCGGTGAAAGCGCCATACGGAATCCGCCACGCGCGACCGGGGAACCACCTGGCGATCCGGGCGGATCCTGAAGCGGTAACCGGTAGTCGACCTCGCTGGATTCTGTGAGTGCGTAGAACGAGTCCACACCCGCAACGTAGAAGCGCCTGTTGCGATATGAGTAGGCCACGCTGCGGGGCTGGCTGAGCGTGACGGAGAGGCCGGGATCATAAAAATTGGTTTTGGCATCCACCACAAAGACCCTATTTGACCAAAGGTCCGAGACATAGATGCGGCGCGGGTTGAACGGCTCCTCGTCGCCGCCGCCGGACGGACTCGAGCCGCCGAATTGCCGGGCGAAAAGGACGAAGTCCTGAAAGTCGACTTCACCGTTGTTGTTGAGGTCCAGCCTGACGTCGAAGTCCGCGTCCTGATCCGTCTTGCCGAATCCCCTGGCGAAGGCGATGAAATCCGCGAAGTTGACTTCGCCGTCTCCATTGAAGTCGACCGGCGAGGATTCCTGCGCGTGGACGCCGCTGCTCAGGAGCAGCGAAAGACAGATCCCGAACAACATGAGGCTGCCCTTTGACATGGGTATTCCTCCGGAATGGACTACGCGGGGTAGAGTTCGGACCGGTACCGCCTAGTGTAGAACCGGGTGGCCTTTTCAATGTCCAGGTCTGCGATGAGCAGGTCTTCCATGCCGTAGGGTACGTACTCGATGAGATTGCCCTGGGGGTCGATGAGGCTGGTGGCTGAGTTCTGGCCTTTCATGGCCTGGTTGACGCTGGCGAAGTAGATGTTGTTCTCCCCCGCGCGGCACTGCATGGCCTTCTCGTAGAAGGAATCGCCCCACTCCCTGCGCTTTTGTCCACCTTCGTCGCTGCCCGTGACCTGGGGCTGAAACACGATCCGCGCGCCACGAACCGCGGGCCACCTCACGGTTTCCGGATATCGCCAGCCTTCGTGGCAGATGGTGATTCCGAACCTGACGCCCTTTACGGTGAACACCCGTCGCTGCCCGTCGGGCACGTAGTTCTCCGACTCACCGCCCGGTGTGATCTGGTTTTTGGTCTGGTAGCCGAGCACCCGGCCGGCCGGGGAGATAACAAAAGCCCGGTTTTCCAGGCCGAGTTCGGATTGCCACTCCATTCCGGCGATGATGGCCACGCCCGTTGTGCGGCAGGCCGCTCGAAGGTCCTGCAGGGCCTGCTCCATGGCGGGTTGGTCCGGGTCGGGCAGATCGAAAGAAGCGCCCCTGAGACCCGGAAGATAGGCCTCCGGCGTACAGACGATATCGACGTTTTGTTTCTGACATTCGGTCAGAACGGAAACCAGCTTCTTCACGCCTTCGGGCACGGAGGGCCGCTGTTCGAGGGCGGCAAGACAGACGCGAAGCGTTTTCGCCATTGGACGAAACCTCGTTGTTTATGCGGCAATTCGGAAAACGGCGGATCGCAGTCTAAAGAGATTTCGCGAACCCGTTGCGCCAGAAAGATGTATAGAATCCCGGGAAATGTCAACCCAATAGGCGGGAGCATTACGGGCAGGCTGTCAATAGAAGAGGCGCCGAATGGCCCTTCGCGTGTTCAAGGAGCCGTTCGAGGGAACCGTTCTGGACGGTGCCCTCGGCAAGGCGGTAGAGAAGAAACGGGGCTTCCGGTGAAATACCGGGAAACGCGAGGCGGCCTGGATCCGGGAGCTCGCCGGTCCGCGAGGTGATCAGGGCATGAAAATGGGCCGGGCCGGTCAGAGTCCGAATCCTGGCCCCGGGCAGGTCGAGCTCTCCGGGGACCGGACGGACAATCGCCTCGTGAAAAAGCACCGTATTGAGGCATCGCAGAACGTGAAACGCGGGGCGGGGGTTGCAGGACGTGTCCAGAAGCCCGTGGGCCACGTCCAGGGTCCGGTCCAGGTCGACTAAGGGTTCGAAGTAGACGCGAGCGCCCGGAAGCAGGGCGGCGCAAAAGAGGGATTCTGCCGCCACATTGGCATTCAACACGTCATCGCGGGCGGCGTGGGCCACGGCAAGGTCCACGCCTTTGACGTGGCTGAGGGCGCCGATGCCCAGGAGATCCTGAGCGGTTTTCCACGGGTCGGTCCCGTCAACACGGCAAAGGACCCGGTCGATGCAGACGTCCCGTCCGGCCAGGTGGAGGTTCAGTTCAGGCAGTTCGCCGGGCAGATATCCGATTCGGGTGCGGGGGTGCTGTTTGCCGGGACGGACCTCTCCCGGGAGGATGGGTGAAAGCGTGAAATGCGTGGAGGCTTCTTTGCCGCAGACCGCGAGCGCTCGGGTGAGGTCGTCGGACGGCAGCAGGGTTCCGGGTATCCGGACTTCCCACGCGTCGACGATATCCGCGTGTCGCCGGACGAACGGCAGAAGATCCGCGGCGGAGGTCACGGGCAGCATCGCCGTGAGCCGCGGACCTTCATCGCGGAGGATTTCGAGTCGTTCCCGCTGAACGGAATCTTCGAGATCGGTGGCCGGGAAACGGACGGCGGTTGCGCCGAGTTCCACGGCGGCGAGCAATGGATAGTCGTTTCTTACGCACTGCCGGACGATGCTGGGAAATGCGATCGGGATTTCGGTTCGAGGCGCGAGGGGATGCAGGAGGGTGAGGCCGATAGCGGCGCGGGGAATGCCCGCCGAAGTCCGGGTGAGCAGTCGTTTCGGGGCGCCGGGCGCTTCTTCTTCCAGAACAGGCGCCCCCCCTGTTCGGATGAAGTGGACGTCCGTCCGGTCGCCGAAAACGCGGAACAGATAGATGCCGAGCTTGGGCGCGTCGTCCCGCCCCTGCTCGGGCGGTGGAGGACCGGTGAACAGGTGGCTGAAGCCGGGGCGCACGAAGGAGGTCGACGGTACGTTGAAGATTCGAGTCGACCCAATCCGGTTCAGGAACGCGAAGTGGACGTGCGCTGCGCAGACCACCTCGACCGGGTGTCGACGGATCAGGTCGAGTATCCAATGCCTGTCGGGCTGGCCGATATTGTCGTAGTTGCCCAGGTGGGCCTCGTCCGGGTGTTCCAGGAACGGCGGCAGGTGGAGAAAGAGGAAAACGCGATCCTGTCCATGGCTTTCCAGGTCGCGCTCCAGCCAGACGCGCTGTGATCCGGACTCTGGCAGATCGGCGTTGAGGATCTGTGAGTTGATTACGATAAAGTGACAACCGCAGTGGTCGAAGCTGTACCGGGAAGGCCCGAAACGGGCGTGGTACCGCTTCAGGGACTCCGGCGTGACGGGCAGGGTGGGCATGGTCGGATCGGGTTTGTCGCCCACGTCGTGGTTGCCGGCAACGTGGAATACCTCCGCGTCCAGGCGCGCCAGTTGCTCCCTCGCCTTGTCGATCGCCTCCCTGTGTCGCCGGGTTTCGGGGTATTCCTGGACCAGGTCGCCCATGTGCACGATAAAGTCCGTGCCGAGAGACGCCGCCAGCCTGAGCGCCGCGTTCGCCCGGGCGGTCTGCTTGCGCCGGGATTCGAATTCCAGCGCGCGTCCGCCCGGATCGAGCATGTAGTGCGTGTCCGCCAGTACCACGAATTCGAATTCGGCGGGCGCCATCAGAGATCGATCGAACATCGTTCCGATTTCGGGAAGATCGTGTATAGGAGTCACGAAGAGACGGCTTCTGACCGATCGGCTTTCGAGAGTTTGAAATCCGATCCCCAACCGCCGGTATTTACGACTCTATCTCCCGAGAAACCTGCCGCCCTCTCTGCCGATTGCCGAAAACCGGCGCAAACCAATCGGATCACTGTTTCCCGCCCTTCATCACAATCGTCTCAAGCGTTTCCCACACCGCAATGCGTTCTTCGATCCGGTTCTGGAGCCGCTGGCGTTCCTCGGAAGCCGACTGGAGGTGTTGCCAATCCGACGCCCGGTTATCCAGAGCAAGTTGTCCTTCCAGGCGTTCGAGTTCGGCCTCGAGTTCCAGGATCTCTTTTTCGATGGCTTCGAGCCGCCGCTCGCGTCTATCCTGCGACCTGCGGTCGGCCCGGCTCCGTTCGTAAATGGCTTTTTGGGAGGTTTTCTTCGGTGAGTGCGCCTCAGGAAAATCCCCCCGCGTTCCCCGTTGGCGCTGCCAGGCTTCGTAGTTGCCCTCCACCAGTTCCCACTTTCCGTTCCCTAAAACAAGCAGTCTGTCCACCAGCATGTTCAGGAAATAGCGATCGTGCGAGACGGTGATAAGGGTGCCGTCGTAGGTTTTCAGGGCGCCTTCCAGAACATCCCGGGACGGGATATCCAGATGATTGGTGGGTTCGTCCAGAACCAGGAGATTGGTTTCGGACCTCATCAGCCTGGCAAGGGCCACCCTGCTTTTTTCTCCGCCGCTGAGGCTGCTGATTTTTCGCTCGACGTCGTCGCCTGAAAAGAGGAAGGCGCCCAGGACGCTTCGGATTTCCCCCACCGGCGCATCCGGGTTGACCGCCCAGATTTCGTCCTGCAACGTATGGCCGGGCGTGAGTTCGTCCCGGTGCTGGTCGTAATAACCCACCTGGATGTTCGAGCCGGTTTTGAAGGTTCCGCTATCGGGCGTGACATGTCCGGCCAGCAGTTTCAGCAGGGTTGACTTGCCGGAACCATTGGGCCCGATGATGCCCAGGCGGTCACCCCGGCGGACAAGCAGTTCCAGCTTCTCGAAAAGAACCGTGTCGCCGTAGGCCTTCGATATCTGCTCCAGTTCCACTACCCGGTTGCCGCCCCTCTCGCCGGCCGAGAAATCCAGCCGGAACTCCCTTTCCCGCCCGGTGCGCTCGAGTCTGTCCAGTTTTTCGAGGGTTTTCCTCCGGCTCTGTGCCTGTTTGGTTTTCTGGCCCGAAATGTTGCGCCTGATATAGTCTTCGGTCCTCTGGATGTATTCCTGTTGCCGATCATAGGTCTTTTGCCGATTTGCCAGGCGCTGTTCTCTTTCGGCGGAATAGAAACTGTAATTGCCGGCGTACTCGGCCATGGACCCGTTTTCCAGTTCGACGATCCGGTCGATCGTGCGGTCCAGAAAATAGCGGTCGTGGGAGATGACCACAAAGGCGCCGTCAAACGCGGGCAGAAACCCTTCCAGCCATTCGATGGCCTCAAGGTCCAGGTGATTGGTGGGTTCGTCGAGCAGAAGCAGGTCGGGTTCCCGAACGAGCAGACGGGCAAGGGCCAGCCGGTTCTTCTGGCCCCCGCTGAGCAGAGAAACCGGGGTTTCGAAATCCGCCTGGGCGAAACCCAGCCCGTGGAGGATGGTCTTTGCACGGGTCCCGATCTCATAACCGCCTCGGGCTTCATAGGCGTGCTGCAGACGGCCGTACTCTTCCAGGAGCGCTGGTTGTTCCTGGCTCTCGGCCAGCCGACCTTCAAGGATGCCCAGCCGCCGCCGCATGTCGAGCAGGTCTGAAAACGCGTCGAGTACCGTGTCCAGGACGACGGACCCGTCCTCCAATTCAGGGTCCTGCGCAAGGTACCCCACGTTCAGGTTCCGTCGCGTGTGGATCCGTCCGCTCTCCGGCTGCAGGCGTCCGTTGATGAGGTGAAAGAGCGTTGTCTTCCCGCATCCGTTGCGCCCGACCAGCCCGATGCGGCTGCCCGCTTCAATCTTCCACGTGAGATCGATCAGTATCGTGTTGGCCCCGTAGGCCTTGTGGACGCTTTCGAGTTGAACCAGCGGCATTTCTGTTCATCTCCGAAGGCTGGCAATCGGTTCCGGATGAGATGCAGGCATTGCCTCGCGTGCGCGGAAGTTCCGCAATCCAACCGCGATACGAAAGGATTCGGGCAATGTTTAAGACGTGTCCTGGCGCGGAGATTTCGGAACGAGGCGGGCGGGAGACGGCGCGGAACGGAACGCGCGGACGAGGAGTGACGTTCAGGCGACTTCAGACCTCTGTTCGATGATCTCAACCTGGTCTTCGGGACTGTAGAAGTACGCGCCGGGGCGCCAGTCTCTGCCAAGGTCACCCAGCAGACGGCGTTGTCTGGGCGTACATTTCGCCAGAACTTCCCTGGAGTGGCCGTTAAAGTCAAACGTCCGGAAACATTGCTGGCTATAACAGTAAATGAGGGTCTTCCGGGATCGCTTGGAGAGGTTGGGGGAAACGCCGTGCCAGAGGGCATGGGAAAAGACGGCCGCGTCTCCCGCTTCCGCGCAGAGTTGCACCGCGCCGGGAGTCTGGGCCGTAAAGGACGTGTCGCCCTCCGGGTAGGGTCGCAGATGACTGCCCGGGAAAATGGTAAAATTGCCGCAATCGGGTCTTTTGACGTCGGTGAGGAAATACTGGATTTTGAGCTGGAGCGGCCAGCTTGTTTCGGTGACGCGAATATGGCGCAGGGCCTGGCCGCCGTCGGTGTGGATAAAGCTTTTATAGCCTGGATTCGGCGGACGCACAACGGCTTCGGCCATACTGAGCTGAATATACGGGCCCATCAGTTCCATGATGACGTCAAACGCGCCGGAATGGTCCATAAGATGGATAAAGGCGTCGCTGTCCGGCAATACGTTTCTGCGGTCCAGGCCGGATTTCGGGTCCGCGTCGGCCTTGTTGAGGACAAACTTCCGATGCAGCCGTTCCACCTCCCGCCTGAGGTCTCCGGTTTCCTCGGCTGAGAGGACACCCTTGAGCAGGATATACCCATCTATCGCCCACTGCTGTTTCTGCTCATCGGTCAATTTGCGCCGTTCCATGACCATAGTCTCCTGAGATCGGTGAGACCTCCGTTACGGACCGACTTCATCCCGGCTTCCGGTACGGCCGGTCACCTTCCTTCAAACGGTACGGCTAGATTTCGTCGCGCGGCCGTTCCTGGCGGCGGCTCACGTTTTTGGGATATGCGCTCAACGACGCTGTCCGCTCCCGTTCCAGGCCGACGCGAAGCCCTTCGGCGGCCCCCCGTGCAGCGCTCGCAAAGTCCCGGCCGGAGGACGCGTAGAGCACACTCCTGGATGCGTTGACAAGGATCCCTCCGCCATTCCTGTCAACACCGTACCGGATCACGGCGGCGGGATCCCCCATCTGGGCTCCGACGCCCGGGACCAGGATGGGAAGTCCTGGCGCGATGCTCCTGACCGTGGCGAGTTCGCGAACGTGGGTGGCGCCGACCACGAGGCCGCAGGGTCCCGTTTCGGACCATCCAACCGCTTTTCTCGCAACGTGTTGATAGAACGGTCCGTCCCGGGTAGAAAGCCGCTGGAAGTCTGCCGAGCCGGGGTTGGACGTCAGGCAGAGCAGAAAGGCGCAGCGGTCGGGGTAGTCGAGGAAAGGCGCCACGGCGTCGAAGCCCATGAGGGGGTTCACGGTGACCGCGTCGACGCCGAGCACATCGTAAGCCATCTGCGCGTAACGGGCAGCGGAGTTTCCGATGTCCCCCGCCTTGAAGTCGAGCACAACGGGCGTCGTGGCGGGGATGGCATGGATGACTTCCGTGAGGCTCTGCCAGCCGGCCGGTCCCATCGCGCCGAAGAAGGCGAAGTTGGGTTTGTAGGCGCAGACAAGGTCCTGCGTGGCGGAGACGATTTCCTTGAGAAACGCCGAGACCGGGTTCGCGGTTCCCGCGAGGTGGGCGGGCAGGCGTAGCGGATCGGGATCCAGGCCCACGCAGACCCGGCTGTTCCGGTTGTCGACGGCGTGGCGGAATTTCTCGAGAAAGCTCACCCCTCGCTCCTGAGAAGGGACTGGAAATCAGGCAAGCGGGCCTGTAAGCCGAGTTCTGTCGTCCGGCGCAGTACGCCTGACGGATGGCCATTTATCTGGGACGCCGGTTGCCCGGCACCTCTACGCGGCCTACCCGAGCGTTATATAGAGACGGGCCGCCTCTCCGCTCCTATTTGGCCTTGCTCCGGATGGGGTTTACCGTGCCGCTCCCGTCTCCGGGAGCGCGGTGGGCTCTTACCCCGCCGTTTCACCCTTGCCCGCAACGAAACCGTGGTTTCGCCCGCTGGCGGTCTGTTCTCTGTGGCACTTTCCGTCGGGTCGCCCCGCCTGGGAGTTACCCAGCATCCTGCCCTGTGGAGCTCGGACTTTCCTCACCCGAAAAGGGCGCGGCCATCCGGCCCGCTTGCCAATGTTGTGGATTCGTGAACCGCCCCGCGGCTCACGGTCTTCGTTTCAAGGCGTTCGATATTCCCAGATTGGCCAGGCGGTCGGCGTGTTGATTCTCCGAACGCGGGACGTGGCGGATCCGGAACACGTCAAACGACCCTGAAAGTTCACGAGCTCTCTGATTCAGCGGCGCCAGAGCAGCGCTCTTGACCCGGTAGCTGCCGATCAACTGCCGGACGATCAATTCGCTGTCTGAAATGGCGTCGACACGCGTCGCGCCAAGCTTCCGGACGATCTCCAACCCCTTGATCAGGGCCTTGTATTCCGCGACGTTGTTGGTGGCATTGCCGATAAAACCGCAATATTCCGTCTGGACCTCGCCTTCGAGTTCAACCCGGACGCCGATGCCGGCAGGTCCGGGGTTGCCCTTGGCCGCACCGTCGACGTAGAGGCTGTATGCGCCCATGCCGACCAAGTCAGGCTTCTTCCCGCCACACCAGGATCCGGCCGCAGTTCTCGCAGCGAAGGATCCGGTCCTGGCGCCGGACCTCCATGCGCCGCTGCGGCGGCAACTGCCTGAAACACCCTCCGCAGGAACCCTTGCCAATTGGTACCACGGCGACCCCGTCTTTGACGACGGCCCGGATCCGGCTGTACGTGGACAGGACCCGGACTTCGACATGGGTTTCCGCAGCCGCCCGCTCTTCGTGCCAGCCTCGGGCGTCTTCGTCGACGCGATCCAGGCGGCTTTGCAGGTTCCGAATCTCCGCCAGATATTCGGCTTTAAGCGCCTTGTATGCGCTTTCTTCCTCCTTCAACTTTTCTTTCAGGTCATCGTGTTGCTCGATACTCTCGAGAATAATGGTCTCGTTTTCGTCGGCCCGGTTTTTCAGGATGTCGATTTCAATCTGGAGCGCATCATATTCCCGGTTCGTCTTGACTTCAGAGAAACGGTCCTGGTGTTTTTTCAAATCGGCCTGTATGGTCTCCAGTTCACCCTCCAGGTGACGCCGGTTCTTTTCGAGGTCCGCAGCCTGCTGTTTCTTGACGTCCACCGCCTGTTTTGCGGCTACCACCTTCTTGCGAATTTCCGCAATTGCTTCAGGGTAATCCGTCTGTACCTTTCTGAGTTTATCCAATTCCGTATCGACGCGTTGCAGGTTCAAGAGACTATGCAGGCTTTCTTTCATGCGTGAACTCCAATAAAAAAGAAAGGCGCATCCGTTTGACGAATGCACCCTGACGATTGCCGGCCGTCCCGCTCCACTCGCGGACAGGTCCAGGCCACCTTGCCTATCGGATCATGGTGGGCGATACTGGACTCGAACCAGTGACCTCTGGTATGTGAAACCAGCGCTCTAACCAGCTGAGCTAATCGCCCACCTGAATAGTTCAGACGGATCACTTAACGTGCGTTCCTTAATTTATAAGCCAGGCGAAATCGTTGTTTCAACAACGGGACAAAAGTGAATTTAAACCTTCTGAATAAACAAAATTCAACTGGAAATGTCAAGCGTATTCCAGTTCGGAACACCACGTCCCGGTCCACCGCTTTGGCAATGATTAACTTGACAGCGAAATGGGATTTTTATAAATTTCGGACCTTGATTCGGGTGACCCCGTCGTTCAGAGGTTAGGACACCGGGTTTTCATCCCGGCAACGGGGGTTCGATTCCCCTCGGGGTCACCAGTTTTATCGGATATTCCAATTAAAAATAACATGTTGCATTCCGAATTAGCCCGCCCTTCCCTTCATCCCGCCTCTATTCTCCAGAAACAACCGACACCTGTCTATAGGCGCTTCCGGGTTGTCATGGCGAATCCGCTCCGATACGGCTGCCGATGGCCATACCCAACTTCGTCCTAACTCACGTCGGGCACCAAAGTGATAAGCCGAATTCGGCTCGACAAATACCAATAAACTGGCTCGCCCATTCAGGAACGCCTATCTTTCGCCACCTGAGAACAATAGGGGCGATCATTGGCGTCGACCGTTGCGCCTTAATTGTGGTGATCTCGCCATTTTGGGCTTCTGAGTTCACGTGAACTCAATACTCCGCAGCCCCTTGAAGGCCCCTTCCACACATCCTGGATTGTCCAATACCAGTCCCGCGCATGTTTCAAAGACGACATCTTTGTTGACGAATCAACCAAACCTCGGCTGGATCCCGGTCACTGCTCGAGACTCGTAATGATCAATTCAAACCGTGATCGCCATAGAACCACTTGCCTGGCACGGCTACGGACCAAGTTCAACGGCCTCGGCTACCTGATTGGGATTCTCAGGCGGAACGCGGCATTCGAATCCACGTTGCTCGTTCTGAGTAACGTTGTGTCTGGATTCGCCACACCAGTCATCGTGTGGGGGATGACGGGGCTTGTCGATGTCGTGAGCGATAGTCCGACTGACGGGTGGCCCGGCGTCCTTCCGTGGCTTGCAGCGTTCTCGGCTGCTCTGCTTATACGGAGCGTCAACACGGAAAGCTCCAGGTATCTCGCCTCGGTAATATATCAACGGGTCGGTGGCAGAATCCAACGTGACGTAGCCAGTAAGTCGGTCAGCGTTCCGCTGAGTTCCTTCGAAAGCCGTGCGTACTATGACAAGCTGGAAACGGGTAAGCGGGCGATTGGCCCACATCTCGTTGACGTCTTGAATGAGTTCGGTTCTCTGGTATCGATTGCCGTCAGTGTGGCAGGCTTGCTGGTGCTTTTTGTTCACGCCCATTGGGCCCTGGCCGTTGTCCTTCTTGTGACGATGATCGTCAATACGATCGTAGGCGCGAGGAACGTGGGCCAGTTCGTTAGAGTCAACTATAAGAGTTCGCCGAAACGCCAGGAAATCGACTATTGGGCTGCGCTTCTTTCCAGCCGCCGCGCAGCTGCCGAAGTTCGGGCGTATCAGTTGTGAGAATATTTGTTGGGGTTCTGGCGACGTGCCTTTAACCGCTATGTCGCTGATATCAGGAATGCCCGCTTTCGGCTGGCCGTTGTGCAATTGTTGAGTGCATGCGCACACGACCTCATTATATGGACGAACAGTTTGGCGCTCGTTGTAGTGGCTTCGAGGGGAACCATAAGTGTAGGAACGTTGGTGGCTTTACTCTATGCCAGCGGCCGCTTCAGCGAATTGGTGGGTTCGGCTTCGTTTAGCGTTTCTCAACTGGTACAACACCTGATAAAGCTGCGACATCTGCGCGAGTTTCTCGAACTGGCCGACGAAGGTGAGGAGCCCGTTAACAAAATGCGGCCACCTCGCCCCTTGCATCACGGAATCCGTTTTCACGGTGTGAGTTTTCGCTATCCGGGTTCGGTCCGCCCTGTCATCACCGATCTCAATATGACACTATCGCCAGGAGACCGGATCGCCCTTGTACGTGAGAATGGCGCGGGCAAGAGCACGATTGTGCGATTGCTGCTCGGATTGTACCAGCCGACACAAGGCCGGATTACCGTTGACGGAGTCGATCTCGCGGAAATGGACCTGGCGGCCTGGCGCCTGATGGCGACGGCTGTGTTTCAAGATTTCATGTGTTATCCACTTACGGTTTATGAAAACGTCGGCATCGGGTGAATTTCGTTGCTTAAAGATGGAGACCATGGTGCCGCTGTATCTTCCGAAATCGTAGAAGCAGCCCGGAGGAGTGGCGCTCATAGCTTTGTAAAAGAACTGCCTTTAATGTTCCGGACCATATTGAGCAAAGAATTCGACGACGGAGTCGAACTATCAACGGGCCAATGGCAACGATTAGCGATGGCTTGAGCATACGTTCGAAAAAACCGCGAAATCGTCGTCTTGGACGAGCCGACGTCGGCATTGGACCCCAAGACCGAGGTGCAAATATATCAGCAGTTCGGATCTGCAGTCGAAGGACGATGTACCGTCTTTATCTCGCATCGATTGGGATCGGCTCGCCTCGCCAACCGAATCCTTGTCCTGAAGGATGGTCGCCTTGTGGAGGAGGGAACACACCAGGCATTGCTCAAGGCCGACGGCGAATACGCCCGGATGTACTACCTTCAGGCGAAATGGTACACCGGAGGGAACGTGGGATGAAAGCGCGTGCAATCGGACCGGAAAGACAGAAACGACAGCGTCTACTTTACTTGCGTCGGCTGATTTGGACATTCTTCGTATTCGACAGCAAGGCCGCAATTAGCCTTTTGGTACTGAATGGTTCAAAGGGACTATTCGTCACTGCCCACGTATATCTTGTATATCGGTTCATTGAGGCCGCGGCGGGAGTTGTAAGAGGCGAAATCCAATTTACCAATGCCATCCTGTGGGCCGTAGCCCTTGTCGGGCTGAACCTGCTCCAACACGGCATTAATCTGATCTCCAATACCACAGCCGATCGCTTTCAGGAGTGTCTCCGTGGCCATATTGTGGAACGATGCTATCGGAAAGTTCAAACGGTTCCCCTGGCGCAACTGGAAACGGCGGCATTCCACGACCAGTTGCAGCGCGCGCGGCGCGGCATTGAGCGGCGGCTATTCAGCACAATGTCTTCCATGTGGCGAAGCGTTAGCGACGTCGTAGCGCTTGCGTCCCTCCTGTTTTACCTGGCGAGTTTTCACTGGGCGTTACCGCTGATCCTTGCCGTTGGAACGAGTCCGGGTGTTTTCCTTCGCGAACGCGTCAACAGAGCGCGCTATTTGATGGTACGAGACCTAACGCCCGACGAGCGACGGTTTGACGTCTACCACGAAATATTGTCGGGGCGCAACGCAGCGGCCGAAATCCGTATGTTCGGCTTCGGTGCCTGGCTCGTCGATTGTGCCGATGCATTGTGGAGAAAGCTTTCCGGCAGGCGCCTGCGCCTTGCGAAGAAGGAGGCGGGGCTCGGAATCGTATCGGATGGTCTGAACACTGTGACCTATATTGCAGCGGTGATCTTCAGCCTGGGACTCCTCTTTGCAGGTCGAGCCACCATCGGGGCCTATGCCGCCTTTTTCTATGCTATCGAACAGCTACAGGCACACTACCGGAGCCTCGTCTGGTGCGCATCTATCATCTACGATGACCTGCGCTATGTACAGGACTATTTCGAGTTTGTCGATCGTCCAACGGAAGAATCGCCTAAAAGGTGCCGTATCCCAAGCACGCTGCAGGCCGGGATCGTCCTGCAGGACGTCTCGTTCATTTACCCTGGGAGCGATATTCCGGCGCTTTCCAACCTCAATCTCAGCATTCGACCGGGCGAACGCATTGCCGTCGTGGGCGAGAACGGTGCCGGCAAGAGCACCCTGGTCAAGCTGATTCTGGGTCTTTTTGATCCGACAAACGGGCGGATTCTGGTAGATGGGATCGATCTCCGGGAAGTCGCTCCAAACGAATGGCTCCGGCGCACGGGTGTGGTGTTTCAGGATTACAACCGCTATGAACTCACAGTAAGGGAGAATATAGCCTGCGGCTGGATGGAAGGGGAATCAGCAGCGGTTGAAGAGGCGGCCGCGAAGAGTGGCGCCGACCAGGTGGCGGAAACCCTGACTCACGGATTGGAAACCCCGCTGGGCAAGACATATCGACAAGGCACGGAGCTTTCCGTTGGCCAATGGCAGAAGCTCGCAATCGCCCGGGCATATATGCGCCCGGCGGACATCCTGGTTCTCGACGAGCCAGCCTCCGCACTCGATGCCAGGGCGGAAGCGGATGTATACAGTCACTTCGCCCGGATCGCACAAGAGCGTACTGTACTCCTGATCTCCCATCGCCTCGGCTCCTGCAGGCTTGCCGATCGAATCCTGTTGTTGTGAGATGGTCGGTTGGTCGAGGAAGGGAGTCATCGGGAGCTTGTAGCCATGAACGGTCAGTACGCTGAACTGTACCGCAATCAGGCTCGATGGTATCGTTAGTGGGACAATTACCTCGCACTGGTATGTTTCGCTGCTTGCCAGGGAAGCCCAACGCCTTGAAGGCCTCCTTCAGAAACGGAACGACCACGGACGCACGGTTGGAGGAACCAAACTACGAAGAATTGGTCGACGACCGAGGACGGCGAAGAATTCATGGATCCAGGCGGCAGATATTTCCTGACTGCTGGTAGGCTTGACCAGCAAGTGAAGCCAGACCGACGTAGAACACTTCGTCCATGATTTCTAGCGAGTAGGGAAGAGCTCCTACATCGAATTGTGCCAACATTGACCACTTTCTTAGATCCCGAGATTCGTACACGTAGCCATGGTAAGTGGCTTCTTCTCTGCGGCACGCAAGGACGTAGCAGACATCGTCTCTCACCACAATGTCCTGTACCCAATCTCCTTGAAATTGTTGAATTACTACCGCTCCCTTCCGCAGATCGTTGAGGAAGAAAAGTGGTTTGGGGGCGGCTTCTTCCTTCCAGCGTAGGTCTGTATAGAGGAGGCCGTCCAAAAAAGGAATCAGCCGATGGGGGTTTCGATGATCCTTCTCCAACCCGGGAAATAGTGGGATAACCAACCGTTCAAGTTTTCCGTTACTGAAGATGTAGAGATATTCTTGGCCAGGGGTCACGATAAGCCCCTCCCCCAAAACCCCCATTTCAATGTAGCCGCCATCGCTGAATTCGTCGACGTTATCGTGACTATAGCGAACCCAGGTCTTTCCCCAATCACTTGATTCGTACAATGTGGCTCCTAATTTTCTGGCTGTCGTTGCGAAAAGCCTGTGAGCGAAATAGGCTGCATCAAAAACATGGTGTGATTCTGGTAGAGTCCTTCTCTTGTACCATTTCCCGCGCTCTTTTATGTACATGTTGCCATATTTCCAGGATTCAGTGGCATCAATGCCCGGCACCACCAGCCGTTCGGCGCACGTACGGAAGCGATCTACTGACTCCTCATCAACGGTTATCTCCCTCTGGAATTGATATCTTGATTTACTGTTCTCCGCTACAAATGACCAGATGTCAACCGGCCCCTTATTGTTGCCCCAATCGCCACCACCAACGTATATCCGATTCTCATAATAGTGTAGATCCCAAACACTACGAGCATAGCTATGTTGCTTATCATCCCTTGGGTAGCGATTCCTTCCAGGGCTCCCCACTACTTTCAGCCTGGTGAATTCTGGTGTGGTCGAATCCGTAACAGACTCCATCACATAGTCGCGGCCGCGATGAATTCCTAGGAAAATAGTTGGAGAATACGGTTTCTCGCCTTCAACCTCTGGCGAGTACCAGATTTGGTGTGTATTTCCAGAAGGGTCAATAACGCGTGGCCTGGCAAGATAGACACCCTCAAGTCCAGCGGTTGGAATGGAAAACCTCATCGGCGAAACGTGAAAAGGTATTTGGCTTGAGAAAATCAAGCGTTCCGATGGTGGCGGACGATAGACGTCGAGACGTAGAGAATAAATCTGCTGCTCGATGTCGCCTATCTTTTCCTGTTCCACCAATATCGAGTCGACGTGTACCGCTAGAGCTGAATCGGTCTCGGATAGTCGCCAAAAACCTACACGAACGTCCATCGAATCAGTATCAAAGGAATGGTGGGGATAAGCCTCCAAGTAAATAAGTTCTTTGAATCCTTCGGTAAGTCGACTGTCTGATAATGAGCCCTCGTTCAGAATCGGATGTGGATCACCATGCACTTCATCAGAGGCAAGTATATTGCCCCAATAACCAACCAAATACCAGATGAGCATGATCAAAATCGTATAAATGGAAAAATTCATCCTATTCGATAACGGAGCCATAATTTCTCGCTAGCCTCGAAGTCCGGATTATGCCGATATTCATCGAAACATAATAAGCTTCAATGTGAATCGGTTTCTGTGAATCCTATAACGAATTGCCGTACTCCATCCCGTGTCCATGCAGGGAGGCGGCTTTAACCGAAGACGTCCCTACTATTAAGGAGTGATTAAAATGAAGAGACTTACGCTCGTTATGACAGTTCTGCTCGCAACCGCCGCTTTTTCGGTATTTGCCGGTGAAGACGGAGGGACGCCCAAAGGAGAGGACGGCACGCATCCGCAGGCATACATGGGATCGCCCGATTTCGAGCGCCTGAAATCGCTTGCAGGGCGCTGGGAGTCGGAGATGCCGATGCCCGGGGGCGGGGGATCCGAAGGCAAGAAGAGCGCGATGAACAAGGTGGCAACCGAGTACCGGGTGGCCGCCAACGGCAGCGTGATCGTAGAGCGCAACTTCCCCGATACCCCAAAAGAGATGATCTCCGTGTACCACGACCGGGGCGGCAAGTTGTGGATGACCCACTATTGCGCGCTCGGCAATCAGCCGCAAATGAGCCTGACCGGTTCCACGGACGGGGTGCTCACGTTGGGAACTGGTTGACGGCTCTCTCGATTCGCCCGACGAGCCGCACATGCACGCCGTCTCGATCGCCTTCGACGGTTCGGAGGAAATGTCGCAGACCTGGTCGATGTACGATCAAGGCAAGAAGACGATGTCTCACACCATGACCTACCGTCGCGTGCAATAGACGAACCGTGTTGTATCTCATGGCGGGCGACGGGGCGTCGCGCTTGCTCCAGCGGCTTCCACTATATCGCCGGAACAGGACCGTACGTCCCGCGCGGGTGATATATGCCTCAATCAGAACGTCTCGCTCAGTGGCGTTTTTCTTGACTTCAAAGACGCGCAAACAGGTGAACTGACGACCGCCGACGTGGACGTCGAAAACGCCCGCGCCTGTGAGGGCGGGGGCATTTGGCTGTCAGACCCAGGTGCCATCAGCCCGTTCGGACAAGCATCCGCAGTCCTCGACCACCCGCGGTGAACCCCACCAGTCGTCGTGGAATCCTTCATCCAGAAACGTCGTCAGTTCTCTCACGTCGTCGGCCTTTTTCGATTCTACGGCGATCCACTCCACCTCGTCATCCGTCAGCCGCCCCCAAACCTTCGTGATGCGGCTCTTTTCTCCGGAGGACGTCTTTCCGGCAGGCTCTTCCTCCACCTCTTCCTCCACCTCGACCTCCACACAGGGTCGTCCGTGGATCACCGCCGGCCGCCGGACGGTCAGCCAGACCGTTTTGAACAGGCGCCAGGGCGCGTTGTCGTCTTTTTCGCCGTCGTACGAGCCATAGCCGACCCGGTCGCCGGCTTCCGGCAGGACGAACCACCAGACCATTTCCTTGAAATCGATACGGAAGGATTTCTCCACGAGGGAACGAATGCGAATGTCGGGGCGATATCGCGGAAAGTCTTGATGTCTTGCTTCCATGTCGGTCTTCCTCGTCTTTGGGGTGATACCCAATGTCTTTCGGATTCGGTCGCGCCCGTACGAGAGCCGGCGCCTGACCGTGCCGTCCGGACATCGGTGCCGGGCGGCGATTTCTGCAATGCTCAAACCGTCCAGATAAAACGCCCGCAGGGCGGCCCGCTCTATATCGGGTACTTCGTCCATGGCCTCCACGATGGACTCGGCGGCTTCGTGTTGCCGTGATTGCGCGATACCTAGACGATTGACCAGACGCGCCAGGGCTTCGGTCCGGACGTACAATTCGCGGCGTTGGGGCGACCTGAAGTAGTCGCGACATCGGTTTCGGGCTACCTGCAGCAACCACGGACGCACGTCGCGGGGGGTTCCCGGCGCAGACCGCCCCAGGCGTGGACCAGGGTTTCCTGCAATACGTCCTGCACCTGTTCGCCGGAACCGATCCGGGAGCGGATCAGCCCCGCCATGACGCGCTCGTAGCGTCGGATAAGGGTAACAAATGCGGCCTCGTTGCCCTCCCGCACCAGCGTCGCCAATTGTTGGTCGCCTTGATTGGTCATTCGATCGCCTTTCCTCTACCCTGCAAGGCGCACGCCGGCGGGTAAAGGTTCACTTTCCCGGATCACGGAGCAAAAAAAATGCAACCGTCAGCTACTGAAGACGTTGATGGAAGCGCACGGTCTTGTAAATTGCGACAAGGAATGGTGGCACTATACGCTAGTAAAAGAACCCAATCCGGATACCTGCTTCAATTTCCAGTTAAAGTGAAAGAATGAGGGTATTCCGTTTACACTTCGGGCGGATCGACAGGCGGGACTTGCGCTTCTTCGATGGAAGACCTCGCTGACGTTCGATCGGATTTAACGGAGGAACATCGTCATGGAATACGTTGCAGGAAACGCCGCTGGTGGTCAAACGGAAGCTCCGAACCGCCGCTCGTGGGACTACTGGAAGATGCCGGTGTGGTTCGGCCTGGGATTATGCATTCTTCAGGTGCTGATCGCCGTAATTCGCTTCGGTACGATGGATGACGCGAACCCATATGGGTTGCTCGTTGCGATTCCGGGCATCCTTTCCGGATTGATCCTGTTCTTTATCGCCGGTACCCTGATCGGATTGCTGGCGCAACGCCTGTTGAGGGGCGTTGGCGGAACCCCGCGCATTTTGTTACTGGTTGGATTGGCGGTGGCGACCCCGCTTGCGGTTCTGTTCAGTCTGGTAGGCGGATTGCTCGGCCCTCATATGGTGGTCATCTACGCCCTCGCTCCATTTCTGGTCCTGGTCGGAATTCCGATGCTGATCCGCGCGATCTGGCTCCGTTTACGCAGTGCCGCGACCCCCGGGGCGGGTCCCTCGGCCGGACCTGACGAAAACGGCGCCTAGCCGCCGCCAGGCCAGAAAAACGCCGTATGGGTCTATCGTTAGCCCACGGATGCCACCCGTCACATTGTCGCCGACTTTAGTAACTTCCCAATAGATCGACAAATCCGTATCGCCAAAACCCGCGGACCGGGGAATCCCTCGGTCCGCTTTCCATGTACGGCGCGACTGAAACCCAAAACGCGCCGTGAACCGGTATATCCGGCACGGCGCGCTGGGAAATGTCGGGGCAGTTCAAGTTGCGGCGGGTTTCCCGCCAACACGTCCCCGTATCAGCCCTCGGAATCGTCGTAGAAGCGCTTCAGGCGATGTCAAATGAAGATTGACCGTCGCAGCAGACAAATTTCCGGGTGCGATCCACAAGGTATCGGCCCGGTTTGTTTTCTCCGAAGATTGCGACCGTCATTGCTCCCGTCTCGGCTTCTCCGCCATAAGGGCCATGAGATTCATCTCGGAGTCCCGGAAGAAGGCCATCCAGAGTTCATGGTCGGGCATATCGGCAATCTTGTGAGGTTTACTGTCGAAGGTCACTCCCCTCGATCGCAGCACTTCACAGGCGCCTTCGAGGTCCTCCACCTTGTAATAGAGTATGGAAGCGTGCACGTCCGCCGATTCATCTTCCGAAAGACCGAGCAAAAGGCGGACGCCCGAACAATTGAAGAAAGCCATCCTCGGAACGCGGAAGAGGAACTGCATACCCAGTTGATCACGATAGAACTCGACCGCACGGTCGAGATCCTGAACGGTTACCGAAATCTGACCGATGACCGACAGTCCCAAGCTGTTGTCCTGCGACATGGCGAAACCTCCTTTATTGGGTTGGGTGTTCACCCAAATATAAGGACATCCGTCGTCGAACACTTCTTTGAAATCACTTTTTTATATTGCGAAATCCCGACGGGGAAACTCCGAAACGCCGGCGAAACAGCCAGGAGAACGAACCCGGACTCTCGAATCCGACAGCCAGGGCAATGTCCGTTACGGAGCGATCCGTATCGGTAAGGAGAATCGCGGCTCGCGCCAAGCGGGTCGATACCAGGAATTGGTGCGGCGTTTGCCCCAGAATCTGCTTGAAAGTCCGCAGAAAGTGATTAACGGACAGGCACGCAACGCCAGCCATGTCGTCTAACGAAATGGACTCCGCGTAAGCGAAGCAGATAAAATCCCGAGCTCTATGGATCCGTTTGTAAAGCTCTGTTCGAGTTGAAGCCCGAATTGCCTCCACCGCCTGGACTTCCTGATTCACCCGACCCTGCACCCGCAGCAGTCTCTCCATGATTACGTGCATCTTCTCATCGAGCCACCCGGATTCCTGCCGTCGCCGGGGATACGACTCTTCAAGACTGTTCAACGCGGGCGTGAGGATATCGTCATGAGGGCGTGTCACCTGGAAAAATTCCACATGTGGCGGGACACCGTCCGGGTGATCAACAAGCGTGCACGCATCCACGTTTTGGGTGCGCAGAACTTCCTCAGCGAACCCATCGCGAAAGAAGATGCAAAATGCGTCTACCACGCGAGCGGAATCAATATCTATCGTATATTCCTGATCACGGTTCAACACGAGGTATGATCGATCATCCACCTGAATGTCGTGGCCGTCCACCTGATAGTGCGCGGCCCCATTCCGGAACGATTTAAGGGAGAGCATTCCACTGCCCTGCCAGAAATAATGCGCCGAGGAAACCCGCAGCACGTGATTGGTAGCAGGTAACATTTCAACAGACCCCATCTATACAGGAATACCTGGACAATTCAACGATATCGGACCGATAACCGAAAGGCCGAAGCTGGTGTCCTGCGACACGACGAAACTCCCTTTACGCTAAATATCGACCCAAATCTACAATTTTCGGTTATCGAAAAGGAACATGGAAAACGACCCGTCGGCCTTATCGATGTCGCATATTGCGACGCATGCGACCTGGAATACTCCTACACCCGCTACAGAGCATATTCGACATCATGAGGGGCGTTCCGTCCATTTTGGTGTAGGGCGACCAGCCGGTCGCCCCTACAGATCCCATGCAATGTCGAGTTAGCGATATCAGCGCCATCACGAGGGCAACCACAAGGGTTGCCCCTACAATATCCAACGACGGCGCCTCGAGGGCTGGAAGCCCTCGCTCCCGGGAAAAGCGGGCAGACGAGAGCGGTAAGACGCCAAACCGTCCGGCGGTCCTTCCGGGTCTACCTCACGCCCGCGCGGTGGCGGTGAGGGGGCTTTTCCGCGCTATTCCGTCCATCGACGTCGCATGGCGAGCGCCCAAAAACCCCGCAGGGCACAACCGCTGGTCTCCATTGTAAAAGTAGTTCGCGGAAAAGCAGCCCCGCGGCGTCTGAGCGGCGCGGTTCTTTTTGGTCCTTTTTCTTACGCGAATAAGAAAAAGGACGAGGGAAAAAGAGAAAATTAATTAAAGACTGAGGGAAATGACCTCAGAGTCCCGGAGCTTATCCCATCATCCACTCTTTCCCAAGTGCCTTTCTCGTGCCGACGGCCGATTCCATTTGAAGCGACTGGACAAAACAAGAAAGAGCGGGCAACCACAACGGTTGCCCCTACGAATTCGATGTTGTCGCGCGGCAAACGGATGTCATCTGTCCGGTGCCGAAGGCTTGTCATCCGTCTCAATCGAACAACTGCTGTATATACCGGTACGTGAGAGGTTTCGGTCCGGAGATTCCCGACGCGAACGCCGGGATGCATTGTCAGCCCGGTCGAAACGTGCCCTCCGACGCGTAGCCTCGTATTTCTCTGATGAATCCGAAACAAAAGGGTTTACTTCCGCGTCGTACCGATACATACGCGGCAATGGAGGTGGTATCGCCCCCCGAACCTGATCGTCGCCGGGGCGCAGATTGACCCTTTTTTGAATTCGAAGAATCCAATCACACAACCATGGAGGTCTCGCATGACGGAAGAAAAAATCGCCCCGCAGTCCAGCGGCTGGTTGATGCTGGCCGTCTTGCTTCTACTCCTGGCCCTGTCCGTGGCCGTGTTTATATACGGCGTAACCGGTGGCGGGGCCGTTCCCATTGTCTCGTCGATCCTGCTTCTCGTGGTCGTGATCGTCTTCCTCACCGGGTTATTCGCAGTGGAACCGAATCAGTGCGTCGTTCTCCTGCTTTTCGGCGACTACAAGGGCACCGAGACCACCCAGGGATTCCGATGGACCAACCCGTTCAAGAGTCGGACAAAGGTCTCGCTGCGCGCCAGGAACTTCGACAGCGAACGGCTCAAAGTGAACGACAGCAGGGGCAACCCCATCGAAATCTCCGCCGTCATCGTCTGGAGAGTGCAGGTCGCCGTACAGGCCTTGTTCGACGTTGACGACTATGAACAATATGTAAGGGTTCAGTCGGAATCGGCAATCAGACATCTCGCAACCAGCTACCCCTACGACCAGGCTGAGGGCGACGACATCAGCCTCCGATCTTTGATCACGGAGGTATCGGAATCCCTCGGCGCGGAGATCCAGCAGCGCGTTCAGGACGCGGGCGTCCGGATCGAGGAAGCCAGGATCAACCACCTGGCCTATGCCCCGGAAATCGCCAACGCCATGTTGCAGCGCTAGCAGGCCGAAGCGGTCATTTCGGCAAGAGGGAAGATCGTCGACGGCGCCGTGGGGATGGTCGAAATGGCGGTCCGGCGACTCATGGACGAGGACGTCATCAGGCTCACGGATGAACAAAGGGCGAAGATGGTCAGCAACCTGCCGGTGGTCCTCTGCTCGCACGAATCGACGCAGCCCGTGGTCAGCGCCGGATAGCAATAGGCCCGGCCGGTGTAGCCGGATGCAGGAAACGTGGACGCTGCATGCGTTGCGCGTGCTGAGCGTGTCGAAGCGCCCACGTTTCGATAACCATTCGCTCTTCACAGTCCTTCCCCGACCCTTCGACAACCCTTCGGCAAGCTCAGGGCGAGGCTCAGGGCGGCGGCTAAGGGGCCCGGCTTAGTGTCCGGATCGACGTCAGCACGTGATTTTGATTTTGGGTCGGATTAACCTATATTTTCGTCATAAGACGAATCTGGTCCAACTTCCTGACGAAGACTTACGAGGTGCAAATTCCCTAGGACGCAAACTATGGTTGCAACAGACTTGAGAGTCGAGCTTCCTTCCGGACTATCGCAGGAAGAAGCGAAAATACTCCTCGCCATCAAGCTCTATGAAACTGGTAAAGTTTCACTTGGGCAGGCGGCCAGAACCGCGGGACACTCCAAACGCGCGTTTATGGAGATTCTTGGGAAACATCAGGTTCCGATCTTCGATTATTCTCCTGCAGAGTTGCGGCAGGAGATCGGTGAGTGAGCGAGCGCATCGTATCGGATAGCACGTGCCTGATTGCGCTCGAACGGATCGGAAATGTCGAAATTCTTCCAGCCATATTTGAAACCGTACTAATACCACCGGCTGTGGAGCGGGAAGTCGGAATCTCCTTGCCATGGTTGAAGGTAGAGCGACTATCCGATCCATCATCGGTTGTTGCACTGAAGCTGATCATTGACGATGGAGAAGCAGAGGCTATCGCACTCGCTCAGGAGCAACAATGTAGAATAATCACGGATGATCGCCGCGCGCGAAGTGTCGCCAGAAAATTCGGACTTGACGTAATTGGCACGGTCGGTATTCTGGTCCTCGCCAGGAAAAGGAATATCGTGTCTTCCATCGAACCCTTGCTCATCGATCTCGATGTTGCCGGATTCTATGTGAGCACTGCATTGAGAGAAGAAGCTTTGCGTCTCGTGGACGAGTGATCAGCGGACCAGGAGAGAATATCCGAGAAAATTTTCGAATTTGTCACACCCCGCATTTTCGCTTCAGGAATCGCCCGGCGGCGTAAATCCCAGCAGGATCGTGTCGGCGAACATCCGCCACACCACGGCAACGTCGTCGAACCCCGCCCCCGTCATCGCGTGGATGAGGTCTTCCGCGCGATGTTCGTATTCGACGTCCTTCCCCGCAGACTTCATCCTTCGTTTGTATTCGCGCCTGGCGTCGATTTCCTCCCGGGTCACCGTCCCCGATTCAATCGCGTTCCTAATGTGACGCTCGCGGTATCGCGACAATTGCAGGCGAATTTCCGCTCCCCAACCGGGGCCGATCGACATCGTGTCGTAGAGGATGAAACAACCGTTCGGCCTTAGCGCACCCGCAATCCGCGCAAATAGCGCGGGCAGATGGTCAGGATGTACGTGGTGAACGGTTTTCGCCGAGAAAACCACGTCGCACGACGGCACCGCGCAATCGATCAGGTCCGCTTCCCTTACCTCGATCCTTCCCAAATACGGCGCCAATTTCTGCTGCGCGAGTCGGAGCATCTCCGGTTCGCTGTCTATGCACGTGCCCGTAGCCCGGCGAAAGCGTTCCAGCACGCGCGCCGTCGGCTCCGCGGTGCCGCAGCCGAGATCCACAAACTCGAATGGTTCGTCCGGATCCAGGGGAATCAGATCGACAATCATCTCCAGGCCCCTCGCGTACGGAGGGCTAAGGACCGGCTGGACCCGATCGTACGATTCCGCGATGTTCCCGAAATAACTGAAATATTCGGACGAAGAATCGCGCATGTTCAATCCTCGACCTGATATTCTTCCTGGATGCCGTGATGCTCCGACAGCCGGTTTCCCGATTGACGCCACATATATACAAATTAGCCTGAGACGATTCGATCGCCTCGGCCAAGCTGGCTAACCGCCCACAATCGACACTCCGTTTGCCTCGGCAAAGCGCCTGAGTTTTGAGACGCACTCGTGTTTTATCGTCTGATTTGCGCTATAGCTCAATTCGTCGAATTTCGAGGTCGCGCTCTTTCATCTGCCAACCAGGATTTCCATCCCGGTCGACTCGAAACGGATTTCCGAAATCGATGCCCAGGGTATTCTGCGGCTCCTGAAGAGACCTTTTCGGATTTCCGGGTGCCCCTCATGAATCACGATCATGTGTCTGTTGATTCGGCTGTAAAACAAACCCCATAACAGCCACAGTGGACCGAAGGCCAGATTCAGGAAACCGAAATAGTCGTTTCCGCCGCTGATAAAGAGAATACCGCCAATGATGTGTAAGACGCCAAGCGTGACCGAAAGGACTCTGAATTGAGGGTGCACCTGGACCGTAAGGTCGATCTTGCTGTCTTCCATGGTCGTTGATGTCCTCTCTTGACCGCGCTCAGAATGATAGAGCGGCCGTTCGTCAGGCCGTATCCCGAGGCGATCATCCGGCGGGAGCCCTGGACTCGACTTCCCAGCCAAAACTGTCGTAGAACCGGCCGCTCAGATAGTTTTCAAAGCCCCGCCTGACGTAAAGCACCATATTGGCAGGCAGATCGTGAATGGAATACCAGGACAGCTCGTCGCACCTGTGAGGCTCGGCGTTGACGACGTCCCCGCTCCACCTGGAGGCGGCAAGGAAGAACGCCACCCGTTCGTCCTCGTCCTTACGGTGAATCACCCCGACCACTTCGATGTCAGAGATCTCGATGTGGATTCCCGCCTCTTCCCGGGCTTCCCGTATGGCCGCCGCCCTGACCTCCTCATTGCCGTCGATGTGCCCCGCGACCACGCTGTACTTCCCATCTTCATACCCCGTATTGAACCGTCTCAGTAGCAGCACTTCGTCGTTGCCGTTCATCAGAAAGACATGCGCTTCCGGAATCAGTTTGAATTTCTCAGCCATCTGTCACCGCGTTGTGTAAAGACAAGAAGGCAATAGACCTTAATCTACGAAATTTCCCCGAATACGTGCCTTTGGCGAAAATAATCACCTCAATTCAGCAGTTAGCGTACAGGTCAGCTGAAGGCGCAAAATAAAATCCAGAACCCACATCTCCCCAATTTCCCTGCCTTCGGCGAGTTCCTTTTGACGCGACCAAAAGGAACCAAAAGTCGCCGCTGGGCGCGGTGCCTGCCATATGCATAGCGCGAATTGCCTAACGGGATGCACATGATTCTTTGCCCTACCATTTGAGGAGGATCATCGATCCACGCCGACTAACGGAACCGCGCGCTCTGCTCTGATAGTGCTCCGGATTGGCATCGCGCCAGACAGCCGTTTGGATATCTGAGTGCGTGCAGCCGTCAGCGTTAAACAATCATCTAAAACCGGATAGCGGTACTGCCGCAAATCCATACGCAGATCCATTTCCATCAACCTCTCGCCCGTCAGGCTGTGGAGCGGGGGGTCTGTTCGCGGCAAAAATCGCGCCGCTCACCATCAACGTCGGACGCCAACACCAGGCGTCACCTGTTGGCCCGATAAACCACCGGCCAACAGGTTAACCGCTATGCGGGTGGAGGATGGTTCTCCGTGTTAATCGGACCAGTATCATTACCTATACGTTACCACGTAGAGAAATTCGGATTTGGACTGGCGGCAAGATCTCAAACACGTACAAAACGCCGTCGCGGTATACATCATGGCCGTCCGGTGGCGGAGCGGGGGGTTTTTCCGTGCGAATCCCTCCAGCAACGATGCATTGGTACGCCTCAAGTGCTCGTAGGGCACCCAATTTCCATTTGTGCCTATGAGGTGATTCACGGAAAGAACGGCCCCGCGCCGAGCGGCGCCGTTCTTTTTGGCCCTTTTTCTTTGGCGAGAAAGAAAAAGGGCGTAAGGAAATGAAAATAGAAGATTTATAGGAAATATACGGGCTGGCACATAGCAAATCCCATCGCTAGCCGTTCCCGATTGTTTTTTCCGCTTTCGGCGAGTTCCTCTTGATGTGGTCTCCTCGCCCTCCACGAAATTGACAGCTTCGCTCCAACCTAACTTAACATACCGCCAATCAATCCCTAATGCAAATTCCGGTCGGGCCAATGTGCTGTGTACGTTCTGTCGGTTCGTTCGTTATTGGGATACCGAATCGCACTTGACTTATATGTATAATTTATGCATATTATAGCATATGCGAACGACGCTCAATATAGACGATGCCCTGCTGAACCAGGCATCCGCTTTAACCGGTATCAAACAGAAAACCGCCCTGGTCAGGCTTGGCCTCGAAGCCCTGATCGCCCGCGAGAGCAGCAAAAGGCTCGCGGAACTCGAAGGCACGGAAAAAAGCCTGCTGCCGGTCCCGAGGCGGCGTCCTGAAAACCCATAGCCATGGTCCTTGTCGACACGCCAATATGGGTCTCGTTCCTTCGCACAGGGAATAGACGATTGAGAGCCCTCCTGCATGAAGCAAGGGTCGCATGCCATCCGTTGATCGTGGGAGAACTGGCCTGTGGGAAGTTGGACAACAGGACGGAGTTTCTCACGTTGCTTCAAACGCTTCCGCAGGCTTCCGCGGCCAGCCAGCGTGAAGTCCTGCATTTCATCGATCATCACCAGCTATCCGCCGCGGGGGTCGGTCTGATCGATGCGCGCCTGATGGCCTCCGCACGGTTGTCGGACCTGTTGTTGTGGACTTCAGAGGGAAAATTGCGGGCGGCTGCCGGCCGCCTGGGAATCGCTTACCGGTTTTGAGGTCGGGTTCCTTGGCGCATCATTTCTCATAGGAGAGGAGAACGTCATCTATGATCAGATACCTCGCCCCGGCACTGGCCGTGTTCCTCCTGCTGGGTGCGGACAACTCGAAAACACACGCCCAGATCGCCTTCCGTGCGGGGGGCGGATTGTATATCGAAGACAAAGAACCAGGCTGGCACGGCTCCATCATCCTGCCGTTCGGCAGCAAACCCGCCGGGGTGATGCTCGCCGCCGAGTATTACGATAGAGACGGTGTAATTACCGTGCCGTTGTCCATCCGGGGGCTCTACAAGATTCCCCTGGGAGACAAGTTCCGCATTTACGGCGGAGCCGGAAGCGGCCTGATATACACGAAAGAGGAATCGGATACGGAACTCATCGACCTGTCGTCCACAAAGGTACTTTTTACCGCCGTGGCGGGTCTGAACATCAAATGGCTGGGTCCGTTTCACTTTTTTACCGAAGCCACCCTGGACCGGGGCGTGGCCGACGACACGGAAAACAAATACGGCGCGAAGGCCGGCATCTCTCTCACGATCATCGATTGAGAAAACGCATACACACCGGGAATCACACAATGGATACAGTAAAGGCAGTACGGCGAATGCCTGTGAAAAGGATCTGTCCGTCCTTGTACTGTCAAATCAACAGCCGACTCGGGGTCAACGGCGTTGCGCCATCCAATCACATTGTTTTTCCATGATACAAGTAATTAATTACGTATAATACTATATATTTTATAATTTTTTACCTCGTTCTTACTTTTTTCTCGATAGCAATACCCCGATAGTCAATTGCCCTCAAACCCTCTATACCGTTTCGTCGAATGTTGAAATTTCAACTCCACATTCTCATGGCCGAAAAGGGCCCGCACCGGCCGTACCGGATCTCGGAAATCGCCAGGCTGACGGGCCTTCAGGCCAATACCGTCTCCGCCATCTTCAACAACCGGGCGAAACGGATCGATCTGGCCACCATCGAATCTCTCTGCCAGGCGCTCAATTGCACGCCCGGCGACCTCTTCCAATACAAACCGGAATCGGACGCAACTTCCTGAAGCCCGATCAAAAAGGAGACCCATCACTTATGAAGATCACTGCAATAAAGACCTTTCTCGTCACCTACAGCAACCGTCCCCGGGCGCTCGTCAAGGTGGAAACCGACGAGGGAATTGACGGATGGGGCGAAGCCTACTCGATTGGTCCCGATCTCTCCATCGAGCCCATCGTCAACTATGTCGCCACGTGGTTCGTGGGTGAAGATCCCCGCCGAATCGAATACCTGATGATGAAGACCCACCAGCAGTTTCGTTTTCCCGCGGGCGGCACCGGCCTGGCCGCCATATCCGGCATCGAACACGCGCTGTGGGACATCAGCGGCAAAGCAGCCAACGTACCCGTTTACATGCTTCTGGGAGGCAACCTGCGAGACCGCGTAAGAGTCTACCAGAGCTGTGGCGGGCCGACCGGGGCAGCCGCAGCGGAGGGCGCACAACGATTGAATGCGGAATGGGGGTTCACCGCGTTCAAGACCAGTCCCTTCCTGTTAAATCCCGACGCCAACCGATGGGGACGGGTATGCGCAGCCGCCGCCGAATACTTCGAAGACCTGCGAAAGCATACGCCCGACGACTGGGAATTCGCGTTCGATCCGCACGCCAAGATCTTCGAACCCATCAGAGCCCTGCAACTCGCCAATGCCCTGGCCCCCTATGATCCCCTGTTTTACGAAGAGCCCCTCAGACCGGAACACATCCCCGCCTGGGAACAGTTGCGCAGCCAGATGCTGGTGCCGCTGGCAACAGGGGAATCCCTGTACGCACGCTTTGAATTCCTGAATCTCATCGCCGCAAGGGCAGCCGACATCATCCAGCCCGACGTCTGCGTATGCGGGGGCCTCCTCGAAATGCGGAAAATCGCCGCCATCGCCGAAGCCCATTACGTCACCATCGCGCCCCACAATCCAATGGGACCGATCGCAACGGCGGTCAACGTGCACTTCGCCGCCGCTACGCACAATTTCAAAATCCTGGAATACGTGATACCCGTGGGGTCGAGATGGATGGATTACGTCCCGGATCCCTACTTGCCGGTCGACGGATACCTGGAGCTCAGAGACCGTCCGGGCCTCGGCATCGAAGTGAACGAAGACGCGCTTGCGGATATGGAAGTGCCTCACTGGCAGCGCACGGCGCCCGTCCGCCCCGACGGCTCCACGGGATACATATAAAGCGGTAAGCGATACGCCCTGGTGATGTCAATTCGTGGATGCCTGGTTTTGTAGGGGCGACCGGCCGGTCTGGGGTGCGGGGGCTTTTCCGCGCTGTTCCGTTCCCCACGATTGCAACGTCCGCGCTAAAACGTATACAGGGCAGCGTCTCATGTTCCGGCTTCGGGCGATATTCGCGGAAAAGCAGCCCCGCGGCGTCTGAGCGGCCTGCCTGCGCCGAGCCGTGCTCGGCAGGCAGGCGCCGTTCTTTTTGGCCCTTTTTCTTTGGCGAGAAAGAAAAAGGGCGTAAGAAAATAAAAATTAGAGATATAGGAGAAAGACATCGAGGTCCTGGAGCGCGACCCATCATTCGCCTTACCCTCCAACTAAGCCAAGGGCACTCGGCCGAAATCCCTTGCAATTGCCTTAGACAGGTGGTACCATCAACGTCGTAGTTTAGCAGTCCGTTGATAAAGTCGCTCTGCAGGCGAGGCCGAGCGATTGTGACCGAAGACAAGGCGCGCGACCGAGTCGAATCGGGGGATTCGGGGAGGGAGCGCAACGCAGTAATTCGGTCACAAGAGCCGACCGCAGACCGGATGGACTTTTTCAACGGGCTGTTAGGCCTTTCGTTCACCATATCATCCGGGGTTCGAGAATCTTATGTCCCCGGGGGTTTACCATCTGCACCTGGAGAGGTTGAATTGTCCAGCCTGCACACCACCCTGTGGTCATACCCGTGGGACCTGGCCGACGGCCGGCCCGAAGCCATCGCAACACGGCTCAGGGACGAAATCGGCCTGGACGCAATCAGCCTGGCCTCGGCGTACCACACCTTCGAGATGCTGCGCCCCCATTCTCCGGGCAAGGTGCTCCTCCAGATCCCGCAAGCCGCCGTCTATTTTCAGCCCGACGGGAGCCTGTATGCCGACACGCCCATACAGCCCCACGTCAGCCCGCTGATGGGCGGCGAAAACTGGTACGCGGACGCGGCCGGGGCCGCCTCCGGCGCCGGTCTGGAACTCATCGCGTGGACGGTATTCCTTCACAACTCCTACCAGGCCGGCCGGCATCCGGAATGCGCCGAAGTCGCCTGCACCGGCGACGTCAGCACTTCCCGGCTCTGCCCGGCCAACCCGGGGGTCCGCACCTTTGCCGCCGCGCTGGCCAAAGACCTGGTGAAGAATTACGGAATCGCCCTCCTTGAATGCGAGTCTCTCTCCTATGGCGGATTCGGACATACCCACTACCACGTCAAACACGGTGTCGAGCTGGGGCCGGCGGGGCGTCTGCTTCTCTCCCTCTGCTTCTGCGACGCATGTCGATCGCGGGCGAAAGAGAAAGGCCTGGATCCCAACGCCCTTTCGCGGGCCGTGGAGTCCAGGCTGCGCCGGACCCTGGCATCCGGCATCCCCCCTGCGGAATCCCCTGAGGAACTCATCGCCGAGGTGCCGCAACTCGATCCATTTCTCCGGATGCGCGACGAGGTTGTCGCGAGCCTGCTGAAGGAGGTCAAGGCCGCCGCCGGGGTTCCTGTTTCTTTCATCTTTATGGGAGATCGATACGGCACGGCCGTGGGCCGCTCGCGTCTCGCGGAAATCGCGGATTACGCGGAAACCCTCGCCTATACACCCGACGCCAACTGCATACAAGCGACTATCTCCGACATTGTACCCGACCTGAAAAACCCACAGCAACTCGTGGTCGGCCTTCAGGCCTATCCTCCGGCTTCTCCGGACGTCCGGACACTCCGGGCAGGCGTCGAATGCGCATTGAGCCTGGGCATCCGCCGCTTTTCGTTCTACAATTACGGCATTATGCCGGAAGCCAATCTGGCCTGGATCAGACAGTGTATCGGCGATGTCCGCGGTGCCCGCGATACATGACGGCCACGATGGAAACGCTGGCGTTCGTCTCATCGCTCCTTTGCCTGGTCTATGTTGTCGTCGCAGGCGCCATCCGTAAAGGTCTGAGTCGATTGTCGCAGGGCCGCAACGCCCACAACCCGGACGTCACGGTCGTCGTTCCCGCCCGCAACGAGGCCCATCGCGTCGAAGCGTGCCTCGCAGCCCTTGCCGCTCAGACCTATCCTCCCGAACACACCGAAGTCATCGTCGTCGACGACCGTTCAACCGACGACACCTCCAGCCGTGCGCTTGTGTGGACCCACCGGATCCCCGGTCTCAGAGTCGTGCGCGCAACCGGCGGGCCGTTCGCCTGCCCCAAAAAAAACGCCCTGCACCTCGGCATTCACTCCGGCGCCGGCGAGATCATCCTCACCACCGATGCGGACTGCGCCCCTTCCCCGGACTGGATCGCTTCCACCGTACGCGCCTTTGACCCTGACGTCGGCGTGGTCGCCGGATATGCGCCTCTGATCCCGAAAAGTGGGCTCTTGTCCCGAATGCTTGCCCTTCAAAGTCTGGTGGTGTCCGCCCTGGCGGCAGGCAGCATGGGCCTGGGTTTTCCGCTGACCTGTACCGGTCGGAATCTGGCCTACCGAAGATCCGCATTCCACGATGCCGGCGGCTTCGAACCCATCGGCCATATTCGCGGCGGGGACGACGTCCTGCTGATGCGGCGCATCGCCTCGCGGACGGCATGGCGCATTCGATTCAATCCCGAAGCCAGCGTGAGTTCAAGCCCCCATACCGACGGCCTTTACGGCCGCCAGGTCCGGTACCAGTCCAAAGCCGTTTACTACGGAAATTCGGTCTTGCTTGTCGCCGTGAGTATCTATATATTCCATCTGATTCTCGCCGCCGGGCCCCTTCTGGCCTGGCAGGAGCCGGCGTTCCTGTTTCCCTTCGGCCTGATAGCCGCGGCTAAAATACTCGCCGACTGGCTGCTTCTGTACGGAGCGGCTCGCCTTTTTAATGCACGCCAACTCCTGTGGTCCTTTCCAATCATGGAGTTGCTCGCCGTGCCTTATATCGTCGTATTTTGCGCACTGGGCGCGTTTTCCCTCTCCCGCTGGAAATAGATATGCTCTCACTCAGACTGTTGCCCAGGATCGTTGCGCGCTACCACCGAGCGTTGACGGTCCGGCGGGTCTGGAACGCAGCCAAAGTGGTTGCCTCCTACTCCCTCTCGCGCCTGGCCAAACGGGATATCCGGATGGGCCGCCCCTTCATCCTGATGCTGGAGCCCACGAACCTCTGCAACCTCAAATGCCCGCTCTGTCCATCCGGCAACGGGGGGTTGACCAGGCCGCGCGGCACGATGGAATTCGAAGCCTTCAAGCGGATCTTCGAGGAACAGGCGAAAGACCTCGTGCTCCTGATGCTGTGGAACCAGGGCGAACCCTTCATCAACAAGCGGCTGACCGACATGGTCCGTCTGGCCAAGGCACACAACGTCCCAACCATCACCAGCACCAACGTCCACTACATCCGAAGCCGAAGCGATGCCGAAGATATCGTCACCTCCGGTCTGGACGAAATCGTGGTCTCCCTGGACGGGGTGACCCCGGAATCCTACGTCAAGTACCGCGTCGGCGGCAACTTCGACCGGGTACTTGACGGGATCCGCCTCCTCAGTACGGCAAAGAAGACGCTGAATGCGGACCATCCCGTCATCCACCTGCAGTTCATCATTTTCAAACACAACGAGACCGAGATCGACGCCGCCCGGAACCTGGCGAGGGATCTGGGCGTTGACCGCCTATCGCTCAAAACAGCCCAGGTCTATACCGATACAGAGGCGGAACAGTACCTTCCTGAAAACGAGTCTTTAAGCCGCTACCGTTACGATGCGGACCAACTCACGATGAACGGCAAGATTACCAATTCCTGCAGGCACCTCTGGTACAGTACAGTCGTCAACTGGGACGGGGCCGTGTCACCGTGCTGTTTCGACAAAGACGTCCATTACGGACTGGGAAACACGCTGGAAGAGCCGGACTTCGAAAACATCTGGTCCGGCGCGGCCTATACCGGCTTCAGAAACGCCATCCTCAAGGACCGGTCTTCGGTACCCATTTGCAATAACTGTTCCGAAGGCATCAAAGGCATGTTCTACGATATCGAAGAGGTGAAACATTAGAGACGGCAACCCGCGGCTGCGATGCGCGCGCCGGCGCAGAATCGGCGTCCGGATCCCGGGCCTCCGCCTGCCTCGCTTCCACCCGCTGCCGTCGTCATGATCCCGGATCGCTTTCCGCCGTCGATCGGTTTTCGTCGTTTCACGTCGTTCAAGTTCAGGTTCCAACCGCTTCCGACCCCATATATCCGTGTTGACCTCCCTGATCAATGCCTTCCTGCTGGTTTCAACGGCAATCTACCTCGGCGCCGCCGTGGCTTTTCTGATTGGCCTGCGCCGAAAGAACAGGCCCGCTTGCGCCCACTCACGGCCGTTCGTGTCGGTCGTGGTTGCGGCGAGAAACGAAGCGGAATATATCGCCGATTGCCTCGCGGGGTTGGTCAACCAGACCTATCCCGCCGACCGATACGAAGTCCTGGTCGTCGACGACGGTTCAACCGACCCGACGCCGCTTATCTCGGCCGGGTATTCCGCCCGGCATTCCCGGGTCCGAAACATTGAAGTCACGGACGCCTTTCAGCATATGGCCGCGAAAAAACGGCCCCTTTCCGAGGGCATAAGGGCCGCGCGAGGCAGTATCATTCTAACCACCGACGCGGATTGTGCCGTGCCGAACACCTGGATCGCCGGCATGGTCTCGCAACTCGAAGCCGGCGCGGACGTCGTCATCGGGTATTCGCAGGTCAAGACCGACCAGGATCGGCTGATGCCGGTGGAACGGTTGCAGGCATTCGACTTTCTCGCCCTCATGTCCGCGTCGGCCGGTGCCGCCAACCTGGGGATGCCGCTGGCCGCGACCGGCCAGAACCTGGGCTACCGGAAGGCACTCTTCGAACGGGTTGACGGATTCGAGAAGGTCGCCCATTGCCCGTCCGGTGACGACGTACTCCTGCTTCAGTTGTTCCGCCGGGCTGGCGCGAAGGTCGCATTTGCAAACCACCCGGACACCTTTGTCAACACCCGGCGCTCCGAATCCATGGCCGGTTTCTGGACCCAGCGGCGCCGATGGGCGTCGAACGCCCGAAACGTGGTGACGCTCAATCCCGTATTTTTCGTCTATCTCGCGAATGTCTTTCTGCTCAACCTTCTCATACCTGCCGCCACGATCCTGGGTGTGGGCGAACAGGCCTACGGCCTGCCGCTGGCCTGTTTCGCGGTCAAAACACTGGCGGATCTGGGCGTGGTATGGAAAGGCGCCCGCCTCTTCGGCCGGACCGACCTCCTCCCGGTTTTACCGGTGTGGGAACTTCTGCAGATTCCGTACACGGTCCTGGTGGGTTTGTCAGGAACATTCGGGAGTTTCGTCTGGAAAGACAGAACCCACCGGACGCGCCAGGTGGGAACAGTGAAAGCCGGTTTCTTTTCCAAATCGGAATTTCGTGTCCGGCGAAAGGCTGACGTCGGCCGCCCGAACAGGCCGATTAAGGTGCGCCAGGCGCGTACGTAAGCGGGGCATCCCGAGCATTTGAAACAAACGGGTGCTTCCCGCGGCACCGGTCTCCCGTCAGCCCGAACTCCGACTTCTGCGTTATGGATTCCTTTACAAATTTTCGCCGATGGGTACTCACGCTCCTCAGTCTCGCGCTCTGTGCGGGCACCGCATGCGCCCAGCGTCCCAGGGCACGTGATCTCGGTATCCGTATCGGTGTGCTTTCGCCCGGCCCCGATAACGCCATTACCGACGTCTCGGGCGTCCAGGTGGGCCACGTCACCCTAATCAGCGGCGAGGGGAAACTGGTTGTCGGAAAGGGTCCCGTCCGTACCGGTGTCACCGCCGTGGTACCACACCCCGACGACGTCTACCTGAACCAGGTCTTCGCCGCGGCCGAAGCGCTCAACGGAAACGGCGAGATGACCGGCATGGAGTGGATCAACGAACGGGGTCTGCTGGAGGTGCCGGTGATCCTCACCAACACCCTCAGCGTCGGCGAGGCGTACAGCGGCGTTGTCGCCTATATGCTCCAACAGGATGCTGGGCGCGTGCCCCTGCCCGTTATAGCCGAATGTTACGACGGCGGCCTCAACGATATCGCGGGCCGCCACGTAAAGGAGGACCATGCCATCCTGGCGATCGAATCCGCAGCGGGGGGGCCGGTTGACGAAGGATCGGTGGGCGCGGGCACGGGGATGCGGGCTTATGGCTTCAAGGCCGGCGTGGGTACGGCGTCGCGGGTGCTCGACGACGCGCAGGGCGGGTATACTCTTGGCGTACTTGTGAATGCCAACTGCGGCCGGCGTCCCAATCTGGTCATCAACGGGGTTCCCGTCGGACGACACCTGCCAGTGGCGCCCCGCCCGCCGGCCCGCGACGGCTCCATTGTCATCCTGATCGCCACCGACGCTCCGCTGATCCCTATTCAGCTTCGCCGGCTCTGCAAACGGTCCGCCCTCGGAGTGAGCCGTACCGGCACGTTCTCGCGAACGAGCAGCGGCGACCTGGTTCTCGCTTTCTCCACCGCCCGCCGCATCCCCCGGAACGCAGCGATGGCGGATACCGTACACACACTGCGCGACCATCGCCTGAATCCGCTGTTACAGGCCACGGTCGAGGCCACAGAAGAAGCCATTGTCAACGCGCTCTGCGCCGCGGACACCATGACGGGCCGGGACAACAATACTATTCCCGGCCTGCCCCTGGACCGACTTGTCGACATCCTAAAACAATACAACCGCATAGAGTGAATCGGGATGTTTACAGAACGCCGTCGCCCGATTTCTGAATCCTGATTCCAGGTCTTGACATGCCCAACCTTTCCATCATCCTTGGTCTCTCCGCCTACATTCTGTTCACCCTCGGGGTGGGGCTCTACGCCGGTCGGCGGGTAAAAGGCTCGGCCGACTTTATCGTTGCCGGCCGGAGGCTGGGCATCTGGCTCGCCACCGGAACCCTGGCGGCCACGTGGTTCGGGGGCGGCATCGTCATCGGCGCTGCCGGCGAGGCCTACAAGAAGGGATTTCTGGGCGTTATCGCCGATCCGTTCGGCGCCGCCCTGTGTCTCTTTCTGGCTGGGCTCTTCTACGTCCGGATCATGCGCCGGATGGGCCTGACGACCATCGCTGGCTTTTTTGAAAGCCGCTTCGGGCGCGCGGCGGGTGCTGTGGCCGCGCTGTGCACCATCCCCGCGTATCTCGGATGGGTGGCGTCCCTTATGGTCGCCTTCGGCCGGGTCATCCAATCGCTCACCGGACTTGACCCGACCCTGGGCATCTGTATCGGCGCCGCTATCGTACTCGTCTACACAACCGCGGGGGGCATGTGGGCCGTCACGCTTACGGACTTCATCCAGGTTGCCGTTCTGACGGTGGGTCTGCTGGTCATTACACCGCTACTGCTGAACGACATGGGCGGATGGTCGGCCCTCAGTGCGCGAATCCATGAAGACCGGTTTTACCTCTATCCCCGAAACGCCGGTCCGCCCGGCTGGTTCGCCTACGCCCGGGACTGGCTGGTAATCGGCCTGGGCAATCTGGCGGGACAGGATCTGGTCCAGCGCAGCCTATCGAGCAAAAATGAATCCGTCGCCCAGAAGAGCGCCTACCTTGCCGGCGCGCTCTATATGACCGTCGGGCTGCTTCCGGTCTTTCTCGGCATCGCCGGAACCCTCATCTTTCCCGACCTCGGCGATCCGGAAATGATCATGATGCACCTGGGCATGAAATATCTCTCGCCCCTGGCGATGGCCGTTTTTCTCGGCGCGCTCGTTTCCGCCCTGATGAGCAGCGCGGACAGCGCCCTGCTCGCCCCGGCCAGCGTTATCGGATGGGATCTGGTCCGTTACGTCCGTCCGGACGCCGACGAACGTATCATTCTGCGGATCTGCCGCATCAGCGTACCGATTCTCGGCCTGATTGCCGTCTACCTCGCACTGGCGCACAATACGGTCTATACGCTGATGGTAAACTCATGGTCGATCCTGCTGGCCACCCTCTTTGTGCCGCTCACCGCGGGCATCTGGTGGTCTCGAGCCAATCTGCCCGGCGCGCTTGGGGCCATGGTTTCGGGCTTCATCGCGTGGATCTGCCTTATCTATCTCACGCCGGATCTACCGGCAGACCTGCTGGCCGTACCGGTCGCGCTGCTCTTTCTGGTCTTTCTCAGCCTGAAAACGAAACACTCGTTTCCCGCGCGACCGCTCGCGGATACCGCCGGACATCCCGTTCCACTCGAGAATCGCCTGGGCCTCGGACGCCGGTAGCGGCTAAGACCCTCGCCCGCCGCGAGCATGCGCCCGTGTGACGAGACCCGCGAAGAAACCCGCGCCGAATCCATTGTCGATATTTACAGCCGCCACGCCTGGCGCGCAGGAATTCAACGTCCCCAACAGCGCGGCCAATCCACCGAAACTCGCGCCATAGCCCACGCTGGTCGGCACCGCAATCACGGGGACGTCCACCAACCCGCCCACGACCGAAGGTAGCGCGCCCTCCATTCCCGCCACCACCACAATCACCGCGGCCTGGTCGATCTGTTCCCTATAGGCGAACAACCGATGAATCCCCGCAACACCCACGTCGTACAGCTTTCTCACCCGGCTTCCCATCGCCTCCACTGTTACCACGGCCTCTTCGGCAACCGGCAAATCGGATGTTCCCGCTGAAATAACCAGGACCTCTCCTGTCGTCGCGATACTGCCCAAATCGCTTCCGCGCATAAACAACGTCCTCGCCACCGGGTTGTAGTCCACTCCGGTCAAGGCCGAACGCACAGCGTCAGCCTGGGCTACGTCGGCCCTTGTTGCCAGAAGCGTGGATCCCGCGTCAGAAATCCGGCGTGCGATTTCCACAACCTGTTCGACGGTCTTGCCCTGGCAGAAGATTACCTCGGGGAATCCCTGCCGCATGGCCCGATGATGGTCCACGTGCGCGAACCCCAGGTCTTCAAACGGCAGCTTCTTCAACCGTGCCATCGCGCTGTCGACATCCAGTTCGTTTTCGCGCACCGCCTCCAGCACATGCCGGATTTGCTCAGGCGTCACCGGACACCTCCTCCGCCTTCCGCCGTACGGCGTTAAATATGGCTTCAACCACCTCCGGGTCGTCCTCCGTCATCAACGCGCGTCGAAACGGCGCGGCGCCATCGATGCCCTTTATATACGCGGCAAAATGCCTTCTCATCTCACGAACCCCCGCGGGGAGCCCTTTGATTTCCACCGAGAGCCGCAGGTGCCGAATGGCCATTCTCACCCGTTCGCAGGCCGACGGCGGCGCCAACAGCACGCCGGTCGCCAGAAAGTGCTCGATCCGTCCGAACAGCCAAGGGTCTCCAATCGCCCATCGGCCCACCATGACCAGATCACATCCCGTCTGTTCCATCATGTCCCGCGCGGCCAGCGGGTTCCTGACGTCGCCGTTGCCGATTACGGGAATCGAAACGGCATCGGATACTTCGCGGATCACATCCCAGTCCGCCCGGCCAGAAAACCCGGCCTGTCGCGTCCGGCCATGCACGGCGATCGCCGCGGCGCCCATGTCTTCCGCCATACGGGCGACCTCCGATGCCCTGTCGGCATCGTCCCACCCGCTGCGGATCTTCAGGGTAACCGGAATGGACACAGCCCGCGCCATCGCCGAAACGATCCTGCCCAGCCGCGACGGATCCTTCAGCAGGGCCGCGCCCGCGCGCCGGTTTACGATCTTCTTCACGGGACAACCGCAGTTGATATCCAGCATATCCGGATTGCGTTCGGCGGCCACCCGCGCACCTTCGGCCATTTCATCGGGTTCGGACCCGAATATCTGAACGGAAATCGGATGCTCGTCCGCCTCGAAATCCAGGTATCGGCTCGAGCGCTCGCTGCCGTCGGCCAGTCCGCGGGCGCTCACCATTTCCGTTACAGCGAGACCCGCGCCCTGCTCCCGGCACAGCAACCGGAACGACCGATCCGTCACGCCGGCCAGCGGCGCAAGCACGGTCGACCCGGGGATCCCCGCTTTGCCAACGTATACCATGTCAGGGCTCCGCGTATTCATTCCACGGATTCGATCAATCGTCTCACCTTCTCCGCCCCGGCCCGGGCGACCTCTCGAGCGTCCTGTCGCCACAGGGCTTCATTGAACAACTCGAGAGATACAGGACCGGAGAAGCCCTGGGATGCCAGCATCCGCAGCATGTTTTCCAGGTTCAGAATACCATCGCCGGGATACACCCGGTCTCCGTCCGTAAGGGTCTCCCTTCGGCGGTCGGTTCGCGGCGCATCGTCAATGTGGAAAATGGCTACCTGCGCTCCCGGGACCTTCAGGATATCCTCGTCCCGACCGCCGCCGCGATAGATATGAAACGCGTCCATCACAACCATGGTCTCGGGATGATCCGCCAGGTTCACGATCGCCATCAACGTATCGACGTTATTGACGTGATCCACGAAACCCAGGAATTCGAGGGCGGGAACGCATCCCACCTCCTGTCCGAGTTCAATCAGCCGGCAATAGCGGTCCGCCGCCCGATTAAGATCCACCTGCCCGCGCGCGGGCCCCGCGATGATGCGGGGCGCTCCGATGGCCACGCCCTGTTCCATCAGCCGCCGGGCTTCACCGAGAAGCTCGGTTTTGAAAACCTGATCGGTCGCATCCATCCACCCGGAAAAGTGAACCACGTCGGGCACCGCGAGATTGTAGTCATCGAGCACCTGTCTTAACTCGGATAACCTCCCGCCGCCCTGTTCCCAGTCCGTCAGGTCTTCATTCCACAACTCGACCGAGTCATACCCCCCTACACCCGCCGCCCGGATCTTTTCCACGATCGGTGCGGGCCGTATCGTACTCGTATTGAAACACAACTCAAACCCGGCCATCCTGTCCTCCAGTTTCGCAAATCGCGTTCAGTACGCACTGCCCGCACAGGGGTTTCGGCCGGCAGACGCGCTTGCCAAGCGCCACGATCAGGGCATGATACTCGTTGTAGACAACCGTGTCCACTGGCAACGCAGCCTCGAAAGTACGCTGTACATCATGGTAATCGAGCGCCCCGCCGATCAGTCCCAGACGCCCGAAAACACGCCGCGTATATGCATCCACCACAAAACTCGGCTTATCGAGCGCATAGAGCAGAATACAGTCCGCGGTCTCAGGCCCAATCCCGGTTACCGCCAGCAGTTCCTCGCGCAGACGCGCGGTGGACACATCCTTCATCCGGACAACGTCCGCGCCGTACCTGCCAACGAAAAATGCCAGAAACGCCTTCAGCCGCCTCGTTTTTACGCGGAAGGCCCCGGCGGAACGGATGAGGGTCTCCATTTCGCCGTCGGGCATATCCAGCATGATCCGTGCATCGAGCGCCCCGGCGGCCTTAATCCTGCCCAACGCCCGTTCCACGTTCGTCCAGGCTGTATTCTGCGTCAGTATGGCCCCGACCATTGTTTCGAACGGGGTTTCCGCCGGCCACCAACCCTGTGGTCCGAAGGCATCCAGCAACCGGTCAAAAACCGGAAGAATCCTGTTCTGTCCGGGGGCCATAATGGGCGGAAATTTAACGAATCAACGGATGATGAGCAACACCTATTCAATTCTGGGCGGGGTGCCTGTGTCGGGGCCCGGAGGAGGACCGAGGCCTACGGCCGGTAGTCGCGGATAACAGAAAGGCGCCCGGACCGTCGCCGTCCGAGCGCCTTTTCAGTAGACAATTCGCAAGGGTCAATTCGGGTGGGTGTAAAGTTTCTTCCATAGCTGAATGACCCTCAACTGGTGCCGCACCCAGCAGTATCGTTTCAAGATTTCGATGACCTTCAGACGCAACGCAAATTTACGCAGATCAGCGGACATTTCCACCTCCTTCCCATTTCAAATCGTCTATGTTGTATATAAGGAAGCGGCGGTCGAAAGTCAAGCCGCGCCGGCGGCGGCGTGTGTAACCTCAGATCCACATTCACTACCGGCCTTTCCACTTTACACGACTTCTGCGGCAGCCTATATTGAACGACTCAACGGTTCCATAACTCATGTCCTTTCGCGGAGATGCACAATGTCTGAAATCAGCCTGAAGGCCAAACTGAAAGCCGGTGAGGTTGTCCTGGGTCCCTTTGTCAACCTCGCTTCCGGTGCGCTCATCGAAATCGCCGCGTACGCCGGCTTTGATTTCGTCATCCTGGATACCGAACACGGTCCGCTGGACATCGAGACCACCGAGAACCTGTGCCGCGTGGCAAAGAGCGCGGGTATTTCCCCCATCGTGCGCGTCCGTGAAAACGACCCGCCCCAGGTGCTCCGAGCGCTGGACATCGGTCCGGAGGGCGTTCAGGTCCCGCAGATACGCACCCGATCAGATGCCGAATCCCTTGTCGCGGCGGCAAAATACGCGCCACTCGGGATGCGGGGTGTCTCGCCCTACACGCGCGCGGCGCGGTACTTTTCGGAAGGCGGCCAGATCTTCGAGCGGCTGAACCGGGAATCCATGGTGCTGATCCACGTGGAAGGTGTGGATGGCCTGGAGAACCTGGATGCCATCATCGCCGTGCCCGGCCTGGACGTTGTCTTCCTCGGTCCGTACGACCTTTCCCAGTCACTGGGCATACCGGGCCAGGTGAATGACGCCAGGGTGGTGGACCGGATGCGGGAGGCTACGGTGCAGATCAATCGGGCGGGACTCACCGTGGGCACCTTCGCGGACAGCCCCGACGCGGCCAGACGCTGGATCGACGCCGGCGTGCGGTATATCGCCCTGTCGGTCGATACGGGCATCTATCTGCACGGCTGCCGGAGCATGGTCGACAGTGTGAGAGGATAAACGCGGAATCACGTTGCCGGGACATCACCGATAGATCAGAAACGAACTGCGCCGGATTCGACAATAATCTGGACAAAGCCACGACAGCAAAGCGGGCGACTCCCAAAAGAGTCGCCCGCTTTGCTTACAATCCCGACAATCCAATCACGCTTACGTCAAACCCAACTTCAGATCTCACCCTGCCCGATCCGCCGTAGGGGCAACCCTTGTGGTTGCCCTGGTTTGGGTGGCGGCTCTCACCCGCACCTCGGGTCGACCATTCGAAGATGAATCAAAAAATAGATGATGACTCATAGTAACATTTGGAGGTTGGTATGAGGGCGTATCGGTGCAACAGAGAAATGCGTCTTTATCTGGAATCGGAAGAAGAATGGAGTGCATTGGCGATGTTGCCGAAACCTTAAGGTCGCTGATTCTGAATGGTGAATTCGATGAGGCCCACCCATAGGGGACGATTATTATGATGAAGAGGATGCCGTCAACGTCGTAGATCGGTCTAAAGTGGCTTAGCAGCCCGTTGAAAAAGTCCATCCGGTCTGCGGCCGGCTCTTGTGGCCGAATTACTGCGTTGCGCTCCCTTCCCGAATCCCCCGATTCGACTCGGTCGCGCGCCTTGTCTTCGATCACAATGGCAAGTGTTCTGTCCCGGAAATAGATTGCTGAAATTCGGCCGCCGAGTCGCCCGGCTGGCAAGGCGCCTGAGCGAGGCGACCTGCGTAAGGTCGGCGAGCGATGGCAACGCAGCGAGACGGGATGAATCGTCGGATGAATGGTGACATATTTCTGGGACGGGACACTCTACCTCGCCTGCAGAGCAACTTTTTCAACGGACTGTTAGCATGTTGATCAATGCCATAATCACGGTGAAATTAGCGGTCGTTATATCGGCAGAAGAAGAAATTTGGCTTAACTCGTCCATTTCATAACCCGTTAAATAGATGAAGGTTGGTGTTGGTGGTGAGGAAAGTGTAATCTTTCCCCTTGACAAGATGCAAGAAATTTATGACAACTTAACAGGGAGGTCATGTCATGAGCACAGTGTTTGAAATGATAAAGCGCGTTAGGGCCGTCGTGGGCAGAGACAAGGAAAGGAGGACGTAATGGGTGCTGGTACTCTTGTTATCGGATGGATCAATCGAGTAGTGAGGGGGGAGCGTGCGGAAGACGTGATCCGGGAGGATGAGGACGAGGCTGCGGAGGTAGCGCGGGCATTGCGTACCACCGAAGAGTTGCGGACGGGTGAGAGCAGAATGTTGACGGTTGACGAGACGAATCGGGTTTTTGAGAAAATGGAGCGGAAATGGGGCAGACGTTAGGCGAGGCGGATAAGCGACAGCGTACGCGGCAGGCCACAGTCCTTCGCCACAAGAGAGGGTCCCGTTGGTAGAGCAGAAAGTAGTTATTCGGGATAAGGTAGAGGAGTTTTTGGAGAATTTGCCGTCAAATGCTGGACCTGTTCTTCTGGATAAGATCAAAAGTCTTGGGAATCCAAACAAGAGACGGGAGTTGAGAGCGACGAAGGTTGAAGGTCTTCCACCAGGAATTACCGAGTACAAGATTAAACATGGGAGGTATCGGGTCTATTTCAGACGGGAAGGTGACGAGATTCACGTTGTAGACGGGGAATTTCGGCATAGTGGGTCGTATGGGAAGAAGGCACAAAATAGGCGCAAGAGGGCCAGGAGGCGATAGAAGGGAAATCGTTATGGGCGCTGAGGATGTGATTGACGAGGGCCGGGACCTTGCATTCAGCTTCCGTCAGACCCACCTCGCGACGACGCCCTTGCTGTTCCGCTAATAGTTCCGGTCACCACGGCCTCTGGAGGGACTCCCACCCTCCCAGTCACTTCCCGGCTCGGTTTCCCTTACCGGTTCAAAGCACCGACATCTGCTACCGGCACTTCGCGCCAGGCATGGCGCACCAGCAAGAAGGGCGACTCCTTTTGGAGTCGCCCTTCTTGCTCACAATTCACACGATCCAATCACGTTTACGTCAAACCCAACTTTAGATCACAACCTACCCGGTGCGCCGTAGGGGCAACCCTTGTGGTTGCCCTGGTTTGGGTGGCGGCCTGGCCGAAGAATCCCGCCTCAAACTGGTTTATTTCAGGGCTGCGCGCCCGAGTTCCTCTCCTGCTCGATCTTCCGGAGATCGTCCGATTTGTCCAGCGTGTCCATTACGTTCAGCATCGCAGCGTTCGCCTCCTCCTCGAAGTCCGTCGCCAGGCCGCGCTCCCCGGCCTCCCACTTGTCCGCCGCGGCATCCCAGAATTTAGCCGCATCCTTCGCTTCCAAACAACACCTCGCAAGGGCCCCGCGATACTCCATTTCCGCAAGCCGCCTGAATTGGCCATCCCGCTTCGAATATTCGGCGGTCGCCCACTCTGCGGTTTCCCGCGCCCAGGCCGCCATCACCCTGGCCTCCTTGGCCGCCGCGTCCGCCGCCGTTCGTCCCTTCCACTGAAGGTTCTCTTGGTCGTTTTTCTCTCCGTTCATGCCGCGCCTCCCCAAGCGAAGTCTGAACACTTGGCCCTGCTCTGGTTGCCTTTAAAAAACATCAAATTCCACTACTTTCCGCGCGGTGGTTGATCCTCTAAATACGCGGGGTGAATTCGCGTCTGCACGGATTTCAAGACCGCTATCAGAATGCTGACTATATACCCCGGTACCAGAATACCCGCCGGAATGCAAACCTGCCATCCCACTATACGTGCTGGCCATCCACCTTCTCCAGGCACGTTAGACAACCTCTCTCTTGCCCGATTTGGCGCCGGCGAACCTGCCGCCAAACAACGCGCGGGCTACCTCCTGCTGCGTGGCCTCTATACCCACGTCATCATCCATTTCCGCCTTCGTAGGTTGATACCAGCTGTCGCACGCCCCTACTAACGGATTCTTCGCCCGCCGATCCCCAGTGTCAATAATTCTTCCACTTCTAACCCTCCGTTAATCGCCGCCGCCGCACCTCGCTTGATGTTGCCCCTTCTATATCTTCATTTTTTGGAAAACCCGTTCCTTGGCCCTCTACATCGCTCTCCGATCTTTGGGGAAATTGTCTCACTATTATAGGCACAGCGTGGCTCCTTTCGAATTGAAATTTACTCAAGTTTCTTCCCAATCCGCAAAATGCAAAGCGGCTTTTAAATTGTTGTCTACATTGACCCACGCATGAAAACGCTTCTCGGGGGCTGCGGCGAGAAACACATCCTCGGGGATCCTGTCTTTCTTCAACCGAATCTTCTCCATTGAGTGCCAACTGGGAACCACAACATCAATCCAACCCTGGTTGCGATTGGCGGCCGCCACCCTCACCAGCGTTTTCACTAGCCTGAAGCAAGCCGCCTTCTCCGCGTTGTAGGCCCACTCAGGAACGTCAAGGACAAATTCAACAGGGACGCCTTCGTGCCTGCGATCAAACCGGTACGTGAAATCAGAAAGTTCCTCGGGCACTTCCTGCCTGTAACTCTCCCGTGACCCACTGGCGGACGTCTCGCAGCCGGACCGATGTGAAAAGCATACCAAAAAATCATCCAGCGATACACACACATCCGGAACGACACGATCAAGAACAGCCAATGCACCCGGGCATTGCTCACAATGCCACGCGACGCCGCTCCTTATGTGATGCTCCTTAATTCCGAATACTACTTTGTGCAGTTTCACGCTGAACAACCTCCCCCGTTTGAACCGAGGCCAAATCACCGATCCTGGAATTATTGTCGCCGACAACGGCAATCATCCCGGCCGAGCGCCTCACGGCAACTCCTACTCGAATATCTGAGAATAATCTGCGGGCGGCTTCGAACCCCGCAACCACCTCACATCTGCCTCTCGCCACGGCTTCCTTCCTTTTAGGTTCGCTAAGTGCAATGAAGAAATATTCCCGGGCAGATAGTGGACAGCCGTAATTTCGACTTCATCGCTTTCCTCATCTTCATTATTACTCTGAACATGAAGGGAATGACCATTAACAACATTGAGAAAATCGCCGACCGCACGGTTGATTTGGGTCTCATCGACCGTAGCGCTCATCAAATCCTGATCTTTCATCCAGTTTTCAGGACTATCATTTGTGCGAATGAAGAACGCCCGACCCCGCCTTTTGGAGCGTTCTACCAATGGCACGGCAGGTCGGCTGGCATCCCCACGCACGGCACCCTTCGGGATTATCAAAACGGCGTCCTGCTCGAATTCTTCTCCGAAACGCTTCATCCTCTGCGTAAACTGGTAGAGGGAACGTGGATCCCCACGCCATCCATTGTTGACCACAAAAAAGAAACGGTCTCGTGTTACTTCACCGCCCTCAAAATAGGATCCGCCCAATGCCGCCATTTCATAGACACTGGCGGTAAGCTTTACTCGGAGGCTGGCATTCCTCTGAGCGTTCTCCTTCTCGGTATATTTCCGTCCTTTTCGGCCGCCTTCGTACTTTCGAAAGGCCGTAATTGCGGCACAATCATACCGGTCGGCGTGCGTCAACAGCCGTGATATAGACGATTCACGAAAACGCTCCATTTTTTCCCCATGTTTCGACGCAGATTTCGCGCGGGACTCAGATCAACGAAACTGTCTAGTTTGAAAGGCCTCTCTGCATTCTTGACGTCCGGAAGAACGTCACAAAAACAAGCAGATGGCTACAGCAGCGCAAGGCCCGTACCCGCCGTCCCGGCAGGACTGAATTCCAAGGCCCTAATCCTCAATTATGGTTTCAAGCTCCAGGCCTGTCAAGATCGGAACCTGGCGCCTGTATAGCCGTTCCTCTTTCTTGTCAATGCGAAGCAGAATTGAACGCTTGCTGCTATCCGCATCGACGTAATTCCACGAAAACCAGTGATGCTTGCGCTTGGAAAACAGCGTCAGTGGAGAGAGCAATATCGCGCTTACGATCCGGGAATGCTTGGACCGCTCGTAGACCATTCCCGACATGCGGTCATAACGAAAAACGCCTTCATGTCTGGGATACCGCGCAGAAACGTTGCCGTCCTTGAATCGGAGAGTGACAAAAGAGTCGCTCCACGTTACTACCGCCTTCCTTTCCCTGGTCTTTTCGCCGTCGACAACAACAATCTTGCTCTTTCTGAACACCAGATCCCGCGCTCCTCTCCGCCCAATATGCTACATTAGAATGGGAGTTCCAGTTGTCTGACGTTATTTTGTCGCGTGGGTTTGGCTCTGTCATTTCCATACTCCAAAAGGACAGCCTCTTCCGTGAGCATGTCAAGAGCCAACCAGAACTCTATATACAGGCCTCGTAGAACACTATTTTTGTTAACGAGTGGATGGCTGCCCAGCAATCGATCGACGTATTTTGACGCCTCACACCCTAGATCGACGAGTTCGATATAACGCCCGTCGTTGATTCGAAATTCGGAATCGATAGGAACGAGAGTCCGCCCTTTTCCCGTTTCTATCTCTTCAAGTATCGGATAGCGGAATGCGTGGAGAAAGAACCTGATTTTTTTTTCGCAATTCCTCCAGCGATCCCCCGTGGATTTCGTCCCGAAACTCGTGCCAATCCGTAATTTTATCGTTTTCCTTATAATATACCTCATAGATATGAAAGGTCACGAATGGCAACTCGGAGAATTGTTGCCGGATTACTCGGTAGCTCCCGGACATCACTCTCCTCCCGAACCGGTGAAATAATCCCGGCTTTGGCGGGCATACTCGACGCCGGTCACTATTCTCGGCCTTCGCGCAGAATCAATGCAATCATGCGGCACGACCCAACTGACTGGCAGCTGCGGCCGCGTCTTTGCCAGAGTCGGGCGTCCGCAAGGGGCGCCCCTACAAGGACCATGTCTCCACGGATTCGCATTCCACCCTCCGCGATATAGCGGATTCCCAGTTACTCCCTGCAAAACGTGTCAAGCTTATTTGGGCGAAGGAGAAACCGATGCGGTACCCAAAAGGGTGGACCAGACCCCTTCGCCGACTTCCTTGCCCCCGATAACGACGCCTGATTGCCCCACGCGAAACGTGCGGTCGAGCCTTCCTATCAATCTGCCCTCCTTGTTAAACTTTAAGGCGAAATCTGGAGTGTAGTTTACCACATATCCAATTGGACGCCCGAGAAAGCGAACCACGTTCGGAAGGGCCTCTCGCGCCTGTGCCGCGTACGTTTCAGGGGTTGACCCCTCCTTGAACGGAATAATCCGATGACGGGATCCCCCGGTCATTGCGTAAAATGTGATCTGTGTCGGTATCTTATACTCTGTGAGTATCACCGCATGTGGCTTAAAAGATTCACGATAGGCCTTGTCTTCCGCCGAAAGCTGTTTGGCGCGGGTGTACTCGATAGAATCATTGATCACTTCGGCATCCACGTCGAGGCCCCGGGCAAGCTCGACCCGCAGATTCTCCGCCATTTTAACGTCTCCGGCGCATATCTGGTCTAATCGTCGACATCCCGTGGTGACATTGGTATATCCCATACGGCGGGCAAGTTCACCGCGGGTGATACCAAGATCCTGCGTGCGCTTGCGGATCAGCCGAGCAATTGACAGTTCCAAAGAATCCACCTCCGTTTCCTATTGGTATCCCACGAAGAGGCTTCGAGATTCCGGGTTGCGCCTGTAGCGTGGTTCACCGCCTTTATTCGGCTACGTCTCACCACTCACATTCCTGTCGCCCTTACCATTAATCGTTTGCGTCAATTCATGTCAGTTTGATCGTCAATCGTCTTGCCGAAATTGCCTGCGAATGTCAGGAAATCGGTAAAATCGACGTCTCCATCCCCGTCGAAGTCACCCATTAAACCGCTCGATGTACCGCCATTGCCGCCTGGCACCATTTCAGACGACCACCGCAAGAGTCCACTTTCCTCCCGGGTTTCCACAATCCCGTTGCCGTTATCATCAACATATGCTGCAAATCTGCCGCGATCTATGACCAGTTCGCCTTTGCCTCTTTCGTCCGATTGCATAGACGCGACAGGCAAACCATCAGCATTGAAAACTCCCAACACCCCACCGTGTATATACTCTGATTTCACATGTCCCACGGCGGCGGCTATCCCTCCTGAAGCGTTGAAAATGTCCAAGCCACCGTGGCCAACCTCAGTGGCTCCTGCGTCAATAACGATATTGCCAGAACGGTTTAATATCTTGAACACACCATTGCCATTTTCACTTGAACCCAACAGGGCTGCCACATTGCCGTCGCTGTTGACGATGCCTATCGCGACGACGCCTGACTCGAGCACCAGCGATTGGATACTCGCCTGTGAGGCGCTGCCCACACTGATCCAACCATTGGCATGTTCTGACTCATCGGCGCCCATCGATACTGTCGTCCGCTCCAACGAGTTCACAATTTCCAGCGCGCCATTGCCGCGTGTGTCCGCGCCTAACACGGATATCACCTTTCCTTCGCGGTTCCACAATACCACCGTGCCATCTCCGGTATCCGAGGCGCCTATAGCCGCAACGACGCGTCCACGATCATTCACGATTTGAAACTCCGTTGCCTGGACAATCTGCGCTTCTCTGGCAAGCGCCGTCTTGTTCAACCTTTCCGTCTCTGCAGCATTTGATAGCATCTGTGTCGAATTCGAAAGCAGCGCGGACGGATTCGAAACCATTCTGTTCATGTTTGATAGCGCTTTACTGAAATCGGCCTTTGTCGGGTTGGATTCGAGGCGTCCAGGCAAGAATGCACCTTCAAGCCACTTGGGCGCCTTTGTCAACGTCGGCGAGGCAGTGAATAGGAATGCTACAATCAGACCCGCAATCATCCGCTTGTGCCAACACTGTCGCCTCTCCAATTGTTCCAGTTTCTCCTGCAGATCAACCGGGTGCATGTTAAATCTCCCGTTTTTATGTTCGAAGGACGGATTATCGATTTACGTTCTACTCGTTCGGCCAGTTCTCACGATCCGCTCGGCAATCACCCTAATTTCACACCAGAAAATCTCAAATCGTTTCGCAGGCGATTTTTTCGTTCCACTATCCGGCCAGTGTTCTGTCCCGGAAATAGATTGCCGAAATTCGGTCGACGAGTCGCCCGGCTGGCATCCTTCGACAGGCTCAGGAACCGGCGTCTGAGCGAGGCGACCTGCGCAAGGTCGGCGAGCGATGGCAACGCAGCGAGACGGGATGAATCGGCGGATGAATGGTGACATGTTTCTGGGACGGAACACTATTTCAGGGTCCAACCGATTCCCAGCGTCGACTCCACGACGGTAAGTGGCCCGTCGGGAACCGGCCCTGCCGTATGTCCTTGCAGCGACGTGTTTATTGCAATGCCTCGCGCTTCAATCGCGACGACCCAGTGGCTCGTGAATCTCCAATTCGCGCCAACCGCAATCGCACTGGCGAATTTTCTTCCTCCTTCATATCCGGCGTAGTTGCTTGCGGCGCCGAGTCCGATATCGAAATACGGTTGGACAGGTTTCCGGATTCTGAAGGATCGCCTGTATAGAACGAGGGCTGAAAATACCTTCCAGCTTTCCTTCTCTCCGGACGAAAGTGACAAGGTATCGCCAGAAGGTCCGGTGATCGAAACAACCCTTTGGGTCGTGTATTGACTTAGCGAGTATCGAAAGCCTATCATGGAACGATCCGTCGCGTGGTATCCGAAGAGTGATGTTCCAAGTGAAGCCATGCCGGGATGAGGGTCGATCTCTTCGGCGTATTTGTGAGTTCCTCCACCCAATACGAGTTCGAGGCTGTTTGACAGCTTTGAGATTCTTTCTGGTTCCTCTGCATATATCGGATTCGTCAGGATACTCAATGCCAACAACGATACCAACCACTTCGACAAGAACATCTCGTCAACCTCCTTTGTGCGTTTGGATCTGATTTCGGCGTTCCGCGGGACCTAGCCTGTCAGCACCGCTCCTTCAGAACCCGAGTTGCCCGCCGCCCGGCTTTGCGCGGCACTCCTCGGCGAGTGCACGGCCGATACGTTCGGGGTCCTTGAGAAAATTCAGGATCTTCGCACGTTCGCGCACGTTTGCGAAATCCGCTGGCGTGAGTTTGTCCAATGCGAGTGTCTCCTGCGGCGCTTCGCAACCATAGAAGAACCTGAATGCCCGTTCGATTCGTGGCCGATCCATAAAGAAGAACTCAACGCGAAACAGGAAACGCCGAGTTGCCGCCGGGTCGAGCGCCTCCCACCGGTTGGTGGTACACGCGAAAGGAAGTGGGTGCCGCTCCATCTGGCTGAGCAATTCGTTGACCATGCTCGTTTCCCACGAGCGAACGGCATATTGCCGGTCCATCAGGAGGGAATCGACCTCGTCGAATACCAGGAACGAGCCGGTCTCGAGCGCTTCGGCAAAAGCCGCTGCCATTTTCTGCTCGGTTTGTCCAACCCAGGGACTCAGGAGATCGGAAGCCCTTTTAGGCAGGATATCCATCCCCATCCGTTCGGCAATGTAGCCCACGTAAGCCGTCTTGCCGGTTCCAGGGGGCCCGTAGAGGCACAGCGCGAATCGGCGGGCGGCCAAGGAGACAATCCGGTCGGTCAAATCCTCCAGATTCACGTCGGCGCATACAAGGGCCGGGTCGTACTACGCGATCGGTCTGATTTCCGGCAAGCGAATCCCGTGGCGCAGTTTCGCCTTCTGTGCGATGTTGCGCCGTATGGTCTCCGCATTTCCGCTGACCATTCCCGCTTGACCGGCAGCCATGGCCACCTGCCTCGGCGTCACTTTCCGGTCGTGCGCCAGATCCACGGCAAGTCTGCACGCTTCGGCCTCCGGAATTTGCTTCTTGCTAAGAATACCTGTGAACACGCGCCTCCTCGCCCCGACGGACATGTGGCGAAACTCGATCGCGTGCATTATCCGGTCGATGAAAAACGGCTGAAACATCCGGTAGTAGTCAATGGAGTTACACGCCCAGATGATCGGCACAGGATTCTCTTCGAGGACCCGATTAAGCCAATGTTTCTCCACGCGGTCGAAGTCCTCCATTTCGTCGAAGAAGACCACTGCGCCACGTTCGTTAGCGAGGGCTTCGAGTGCAAAGTCCAATGCTTCCGTACGCGATACGGAAATCCGCGACTGGGGTCCCACCTCGTTATCGCCAACGGCATAGAGTCGCGCGCCAACGTCAGCGCACAGGGTGCGGGCAAATTCGGTCTTGCCGGTTCCCGGCGGTCCGTACAGGAGGATGTTGATCCCCTTCTTCTCGCTGTCCTTGACTGAAACGAGGGTTTCCCTGACGTCTGCGGCGTCCTTTTCGAGATGTGAAAACGCCTCCCACGGGAGTTCGCCTCGGACCGGCGGTCCCAGCCTCGGTCGGGCGTATTGCGTGGCGATGGTACGTTCGAGGCCTTCGCAATAGCGGTAGAGATCGTCTTCCGCGCCACTGACGAGGCGGGTCGTTTCGATGGCCTTTGCGAGGATGCCCGGTGTACACTCGAGTTCGTCCACGAGTCGTCTGGCGCACGCGGAGGCGTCGATACCCTCGATGCCACTCTCGGCGAGCATTCGCCTCAAAATGGCGGTCTGGCGCTTCGGGCCGTGGGCCGTGAATCTGACGACGTGGGTGAATCGCCGCAGCATGCTCTCGTCCAGGTCTTTCAGACTGTTTGCGGTGTAAATCACCGGTACGGGATTTTCCTCAATCAGCCGGTGATTGGCGAGGCGTGAACCGCTGCTGGACTCCAGCGCGTCCTCGGCCTCGTCGCACAGAATTGCGGCCTCCGGCATAGATCGAAGCAGTGTCTGCGCCATCCGCAACTCATTGCGGTAATCCGAGCGCCGGTCGTGGGCGGTATTGCAGGATTCCTCGTCATCAATCTCGTCTGTGCCAACAGAGAAGAGCGTCATGCCACACGATTCCGCGATGGTTTTGGCGAATTCGGTTTTTCCAGTGCCAGCCCTGCCCACCAGCAGGATGTTGACACCAGGTGCCGGCGCGCCGGCGCAACGCTCGCGCTTTGCTGCGTTCAACGTGCGCCGAATATCGTCGCGTTCCAAGAGGTGCGCAAAGTCGTCGAGGCGCAACCGGGCAGCCCAGGGTTCGCCAACCAATCGCGCCGTCAACTCGTCCATGTCTCTCACAGGCGGATGCCACACTTCCCAAAACCTGTCGTGGACGAGGTCGTCGGCAGTGTTATATTCGTCCAACCGAGCGACGGTCTTACAATCTGCGATGCCGGATTCGGCGAGTTCCCGCAGTCCGACTTCTACGTCGCGGCGAGGACGATTAAGACAGAGTGCCAATTGCTCCGCAGGATTTGAGCATCGGAACTCGATATTGTGCAAAATGGTGCGAAGGAAGTCGTTGTATTTGCAACTGTGTACGAATTCAAGCAACCCTGCAGCCGCAGGACCAAGCGAGAAACGCTGGACGACCAGGTACGTGGCCTCTGCGTCGGGGGAGCGCGGCGGTGGGCGGCGGGTCTTACGCTCAAGGCACTGAACCGCATGCTCGATGAATCGAAGGTTGCCTTTTGGAGTGTCTACCTTACGCCGAAGGCGATGAACGCCGAGCGACTTGAGCCGGTCCTCATTACCCGCCATCCATTTCAAAAGCCCTGTCCGAATGGTCCTGTTGAGCTGTGCGGCACGCAGAACGTTCAGCAGATAGGTGCGCGCAAGGTGGAGGCTGAAATCCTTCGTCGGCGACATACACCCACTATCAGAAAACAAACCGAGCAAATCGCGTCTGCGCATGGTCTGCATTTTCTCCCGGTGTTTAAACTTCAACGAACCTCGACGTGAGTCCTCTCCGCGCGTACCGGGGGAGCGGTACAGGAAAAAGGCGCGTTCTCAATTGAACACGCCACAAAGTAAACAGCATATACGACGAACTAAGTCGTATGTAGTCAGGTTTTTTTATACGAACTCAGGTTTTTCTCGATTTCTTCGATTATTTCCTCCCGCAGGGACGCTGGCGCCAGGACTTCGGCGCTTGCGCCATGGCTCAGAATCCACGACTTGATTTCGTACATCCCGCCGGCTCGGAAAGAAAGGACAATGGCGCCATCATCCAATTCCTTGATCTCCTGTGAGGGATGCCATATCCGTTGTTTGATATAAGGTGCCTGGGATGCCGAGAAGCGAACTTGAACCGCCATGGGAGATTCAAGTACTACACCGAAGGCCTGGTGAAGTTGCTCTTCAACATTGGAATCGATGGAATCCTCGAAAGACTGGGATGTGACCTCGAGTTCCTGGATCCGCTCCGCTGCCAGGGTCAGCAAATTGTCATAGTTCGGATTGCGGCAAAGCAGATATACACCATCATAATGGTACAAGAACCTGAAAGGTATGATCGAATACGTCTTGCTTTGTCCGGTGGTGATCGCGCGGTAGGTTACGTTGCAAATTCGTCGTTCCGTGATTGCGCGATGCGCCATTGCGAATACCTGCGGGGAGACCTGCGCCTTCTGCCCTCGAATATGCGGATGATAGGCCGCCTGTTCCAGGAATGCGCGCATCTTATCCGGCAGCGTGGTCCGGATCCTGTTCAGGGTTTTCTGAAACTCGTCTTTGAATGGTGTTCCTTCCAGGATGCCGCCGATATAGGTCAGGGTGATGAGTTCGCCTACAGGGAAGTTCAGGGGCGGCATCTCCTTGTCGTGAATGAGTTTCCACTGGTTCTGGCGCCCCTGCTTTTCCGGATATATCGTGAAGCCAGCGTCGCCCAGGTTGTCAAGATCTCGCTCTATTGTCCGCCGTGTTACCCCGAATTTTCCTACGAGATCCTGGATTGTCGCTCCATAAGTCCGCGACATGAGCTCTCTGAGTATGTCCAGTTGACGCACGATTTGCCTGGTGTAAGACATGGATGTCAACCTGAGTTGAAGTTAATCGTGGTGGCGTTTAATGCGTGCGCAACGTTGCCGGGATGCTACCACCCTTAATGGTACCTGCCACAAAAAAAGGCGACCCGATCCCGAATCGCCCTTTTTTGATTTCATTTCGCCCCGCCTTATGAATCGTCGTCGCTGCTCATCGGCAGGTCCTCGGCGGAAATTACTCTCCGCTTTGGACGGTCGATGATTTGAGGATTCCGTTCCCGTTCCTGCTGAACCTGCATGGTATACCGCGCCGTGGGGATGGCTTCCAGCCGGAGTTCGCCGATCAACTCCCCGGACACCTCGCAGATACCGTACGTGCCATTTTCGATCTTGCCCAGGGCATGATCAATCTCTGCAAGCTCCCGCCTTTCGTTATTTCCCAGCGCCGCCATCAACTCCAGCGAAGTCGCGTTGCCGGCCATATCGAACGGATCCGCGGAGTGGTCTCTCCTCAGTTCGTTGATGTCTGCATCTTCCAGGAGGGTGTGCTTCAGCAGGTCTTTTTTTCTATCCAGCAGCAGCTTCCTGTAAAACGCCAGCCTTTCAGGAGTCAGTTTCTTAGTCATGTTCACTTTTTGCCTCCCCGGCGCCACATGTGATTCCCGTAAACTGCACCCGATATCGACAATCCGTAACGATGTTGCTACAGTTCTACCGAAGTTGCACCCGAATCGCCGCAACTTTTCTCATCGGAACCGGATCCGATCCAAACCGTACGGGTCGAATTTTTCGGACAAAATTTATCGTTCCGAATGTCGAAAGTCAAGACCCAATTTTTAAAAATTTGCAGAAAATTCACCGCCCACAAAAACACCGGGGAGCTATCCGATTTTGATCGCGCAACATGTGCCTGTAATGGAAATTTCGCGAAGGGAAATTGTCAAGCCCTTCCTTGTGACGGGCACAGCGCGCCCACGCCGCAGCCCTCACAATCCGGCTTCCTGGCGCTGCATATCGCCCGTCCGTGATGAATGAACAGATGCGGAAAATCCACCCAGTCTTTCCTCGGTACCAGCGCGATCAGATCCTGCTCGATTTTGACCGGGTCCTGGCGCCGGGTCAGACCCAATCGATTGGAAATCCGGCGCACGTGCGTATCCACCACTACGCCTGCGGCGATGCCGAACGCGTTGCCCAGAACGACATTGGCTGTCTTTCTTCCAACGCCGTCCAACGCCACCAGTTCATCCATGGAACGCGGTACCTCGCCGCCGTGGATATCGACCAGCGCCTGGCAGCAGCCCTGGATGTTTCGCGCTTTGTTGCGAAAGAACCCCGTCGAACGGATCAGGTCTTCCAATTCCTCCAGCGGCGCGTCGGCAAAATCCGCGGCCGTCGGACACCGCTCGAAAAGGCCGGGCGTCACCATATTGACCCGTTCGTCCGTACACTGCGCCGAAAGAATCGTGGCGATTAACAACTGAAGCGGATTCCCATAGGTCAGCGAACACTCGACGCCGGGGTAAATGCCGTTCAGTTTTTTGATAATCTCCCGCGTCCGCGACCGCCTCGTATTCAGATCTTCGTTCAAGCCCCTCATCCCGCTACGTCCTCTATGTTTCCGGTGTCCTGACGCGACCCATGGCGCCCCCTTTTCAGACGATGGGAATACGCCTGTTGCGGGCCGTCGACTCGCAGTTTCAACCACGCACGGTGGTTCTTCCTCCGCTCGTGGGCGTTTTACCCCTACCGCTTCGCGATTACCAGGGACGTGCCACCGGAACAGGCTGCTCAAGGCCGTCGGCCCGGATGTTTTCGCCATTCACCCAGCGGGCGCGGTCCGAAGCCAGAAACACGACCACGTCCGCGACGTCTTCGGGCGAGCCGAGTCCGCCCATGGGAAATCCGTTCTTCTCGTAAGCGGCGAACGCCTCCGGTTTTTCTTGCCGCAACCCATCCCACCCGCCTCCTTCAAAGATAATCGATCCCGGCGATACCACGTTCACCCGGATCCGGTCATGCACCAGTTCAAGCGCTATGGGTTCGGCCATGAAGATTTGAGCGGCCTTGGACGCGCCGTACTGCACCGCGCCGCTCAACTGCGGTATCCATCCCGAGATGGAGGAAATGAACACCACCGACCCCCCGCCGCGCGCCCGCATATGAGGGACCACGAGGCGCGTCAATCGAACTCCCTGAAACACGTTCTTGTCGAAGGTCTCCACCCAATCTTCATCCGTCGAATCCATCAGCCTGTCGCCGGATCGGCCGCCCACGTTGTTGATCAGAATATCGATCCCGCCGAGTTGCGCGGCCGCTTCGTGCACAAACCGCTCAGCGTCGTCAGGATTCTGCACGTCGGCCTGAATGGCGGCAACCCGGACACCGAGCGCTCCAATCTGCTCGGACGCCTCTGCGAGCGTCTCCTCACGCCTTGCGCAGATGGCAATGTCGCACCCTTCCGTGGCCAGACCGATTGCCGTTGCGAGACCGATTCCGCGATTCGCGCCGGTCACAAGCGCGATTTTTCCCTTCAGATTCAGATCCATGGTTCACCTCCGTTTTTCCGTTTTCTTCGATACCGGATTATCGACCCGGCAGACCTGGCTTATCCGTCGACAATCCGCCGGCGACCACCCTCCAGCCGATCCAGTTCCTCCAGGCATCGGGGCCTGCGCTTGTTCTGCTGTCTCAAGGCGGCCAGGTACTCTTCCCATTCCCCCTCGCGACCTGACCGGATGAGTACATCTCTGACCTGGCGCAGATAGGGAACGGCCTCCTGGTATCCCCTCGGCTTTACCCGGGCGATCAGCTGCTCCGCCAGTTCTCTCCAAATTACCACCGCCCGGTCGGGATGCGTCGACGTCCAGCCCGCGCTCAGGACCCGGAGCTGTTGCGCTTTCCCGGGATGTTCGGGGCATCACGACGATGTTCAACTGCCTGGAGTGAGTCGCGGTCCCCCGGTGTGGCGACTGGTTCGGCGAAAGGGAGGGACGAATCCGCGGCCCCTCCAGGACCACTTCCCGCCTATTTGCTTTCCGAACCGCGTTCCCAGGTAAGCGACGCTGCCTTGAGCTCACTCAGCGGGAGAGGCTGGCTTCGGGACACCCTTCCGCCTGCCGATCACCCTTCTATCGGGCGAACCAATCCGCCAGGCGGCACCAGGCCCCCGGCAACCTCCCTACAGCAGCGACTGGCACAATGCCGGATGCGGCTCCATGTAGGGCCCGCCGCTGCTGACGTCGGCGATCTCGTCGCCGCGCCAGCGAAAGGTCACCGTCTCCTCTTCGGCGGACTTGTCCCGCGACAGCTCCTCCTCCTCGTACTCGGGAACAGCGAAGCGCAGCTCGCTGGTCGTAGCCCCTTCACCCTGCGCCACCACCACGAACCCGTTCTCCACCGTTGCCTCGAAAGGCCGCCCGTCGACGGTCACCGAGCAGGTCCCCTCATCGGCCCAGCCCGGGAAACGCAGCCGCAGCTCCTTTCCGGTTCGGTTGACCACGGTGACCCGGCCCCCGTTTTCGTCGCGCTCCGCCTGCACCCCCACCTCCGGCAGCTCGCGGTCGAAGTGGAAGTTGACGCGGACGATCTCTCCCTCGACGTCGACGGTCCGGGTCCAGAGCTCGATAAGGCTGTGCAGGGCAGCGGCGGTGAAATCGGTGACGCAGGTCTGGCCGCTGACGTGGCCTACCAAGCCGCCGATGGCTCCCACGAAACGGTTGGGGAGGTCGCGGTAGCAGTCGCGGGAGCCGGCTGCTTCGGCAGGCCGGATCGGAACCGGTTCCCGCACCTGCGCCGGGAACAGCCGGGCCCGCGCGATGCGCTCGGCATCGTCGAGCAGTCCGGGGTCGGCGAACAGGTCCCATAGCAACAGGGCGATGTGGGCGATGTCTCCCGCCGAGGCGATGTCGCCGCCATAGCGGTCGCCGATGTCGTGGGTGACGAACCCTGAGCGAGTGATCATCCCGGATACGGCCTCCCGGTAGGTCTTGTATATCAGCTCCTGGCGTTCGCGCGAACCCTGGAGCACCGCCAGCATCAGCAGGCCGCGGAGGGTGTTTAGGTACGAGTGGGTGTGGTGGCCGCAGCCCCCGGCGAGGCTGCCGTCTGCGTTCACCAGGTGTCCGAAGTGGAAATCGGCCAGGCGCTCCGCTTCCTCGAGGGCGGCCGGCTCGCGGGTGGCCGCGTGGAAACAGAGCAGGCCCTCGATGGCGCGGCCGTGGGTGTAGGCCGGGGCGGCGCTGTTGCCGTGCTTTGCCCGCACAGGTCCGCCGTCGAACGAGAACCTCCACTCCATCAGGTCCCGGCTGGCGCGGCTCATCCCCTCGATCGCCCGGTTGCCCCACTCGGCGGCGCGGCCGCTGCCGCGGCATTCGACAAGCAGTCCGACGGACAGCATGGTCTCGCGGTAGGAGTGGATGTACCAGGTCGCCGGGTCCCGGGGGTCGACGTCCTCGAGGAAGATGCCGCTGGCGTTGTTGGACAGGCGCCGGCTGTTCTCCAGCATCGCCGCTTCCATCTCCACGGGGACCTCGAAGCCGGCTGCGCGCTCGAGCCGCAGCATTGTGTTCCACCAGCGTCCGACGTTGTGGCCGGTGCAGTATGGCCGAAACTGGTACATGGCGCCCAGCTCCCCGTCGACGGCCATGTGCCAGTACGGCAGGTAGCCGTCGTCGCGCGACAGACTGCCGAGGAGGTTGCGGCCGGACAGCAGCAGACGGTCCTCGACGTTCATCGGGTGTGGTCGACTCCAAACTTGATCGATCGCTCCGGACGGAGCAGGACATGCTGACGAAATGCTCCAAGTAATGCTCCGGCGGCTTCCGCGCTCCATTCGTCGGCCATAGGGGATGTTCTCCTTAACTTAGCGTAATGTTCTGGAACGGAAAAACATACCGCATGAAATAGAACGGTCTCTATAGGAAATCACGAAGCGTGAGGCCCTAGGAGCTCACACATTTTTCCTCGTCGTCCTCCGGCTCAATGCCAATCCAGCATAGAAGTTCAATATCCTTCAGTTGGATCGGCGGAAGCGGCGCCGTGGGCGAGGCAGGTTCGAGACCGGTTTCAAGTATTCGGTCGATCAAGTACCTAGCGAGCGATACTCCCCCGTATTAGACTGACTTGAACCAATCTCGAAGCATTATCTCTTCACGCCGAGGCTAGGGTGACTCTAAAATGTCCAGGGCGCGGTTAATTCGTTCGTGAGGCAGATCGGGGTCAGGGCAACCCGCATCCGGGACGTATCGCAAAGTACGAAAGTTACAGGTTTCGGGTCTCCCTTCGTGTCTTTGTGGCTTCGTGTGAAATATGCGTTGGCGGAAGCCCGACGTAATACTTGGGCAAGGTCCAGGCTCAGCCGTCGACAATGCGCCGGCGGCCACCCTCCAGCCGATCCAGTTCCTCCAGGCATCGGGGCCTGCGCTTGTTCTGCTGTCTCAAGGCGGCCAGGTACTCTTCCCATTCCCCCTCGCGACCTGACCGGATGAGTACATCTCTGACCTGGCGCAGATAGGGAACGGCCTCCTGGTATCCCCTCGGCTTTACCCGGGCGATCAGCTGCTCCGCCAGTTCTCTCCAAATTGCCACCGCCCGGTCGGGATGCGTCGACGCGATGGCGTCGGCCACCTCGTCGTCGAGGGAAATGTCACGCATCCAGTGCGCAGCTTTGGTTCGACGGGAATGGTCGTACCACTTCACAACCTCGTTCGGCTTCTTCTCCGCAATGGCCAGTTGGACCAGCACGTCCACCATAGGCGCCTCATTGTCGCCGCGTGGCGGCGGCATTTCGACTTCGGGGACCGGCAGGGGCCAATCCATCTCCGGGTCGCTCTCGCGTTTCCTGCCGATTCGAGGTCGCCGGCCGGTTCGCAGATAGTACCGCCCCCACGCCTCGACGCCCTCCTCAACGCCCAGTTCGCGGGCAGCTTTGCACAATGCCTGGAAATCGTCTGATCCGGGTCTTGCGAAAAATTCCTCCGCCTGCAGGGCCAACCCGGCGAGTGGATTGCCGCTGCGCTGGTTGATGGTCTGCAGTTGCTCTCGAAGCGCGGCGTGCAGGCCTGGATACCGGTCGGAAATCGCCTCAAGCCCCTGCCTGCACCAGTGCCTCGCCTCGTCCCACTTGCACTCGGCCATCAGGCGGTCCACCAGGCGATTGAATGATAGGGTGATGGGGGCTTCGCGCTTGCACAGAGGGACGATTTCTTTCTGCCTGCCAGCCACTTCCATGGCGCGAATGAGCCAGTCGACAATTCGGTCCCGTTTGTAGTCAGTCGAAAGTCCATCACCTCCGCGCGGGGGTCTATTGGCCTCGAGACGTTGCGCCAAGCGGTCGCACACCGCAGACCAATCGTTTTTCGCATAGTCTTTATCCTTGAAGTTTTCCAATCCGTGGCAGCAAAGTTCGTACTCGTCGGCCAGGGCCATGTCCAGAACCCATTCGATCCGGTTCGCGGGCGACATGGAAGTCGTATCCAGGGCCTGGAAAAGAACGTCGAGGCAGGCGCCGATTGCTTCGCTTGACTCTCCCTCCTGGTCGTACTCCATCGCGCGGCAACCCGCGGCCAGTAGTTCCGGTCCCAGTCGCACCGCCGCGTCAAACTGTCCGGCCGCCACCAGCGCCTGGAGCATCGCTTTGAGGCGCTCTGTACTGGCCGGATGGTACCCGTAATCATCAGTTTCCCATACGGGTTCTTCCAGGGCTGCGATCTCGGAGTGTATCTTTTTCAGCACTTTGTGGGTCTGTCCCGAGGTCAGGTTGCGCCTGTCCTCAAGCGACCGGCGCACTTCGTCGTGCGTTTCGGCGAGTTCCAGCAGCAGCTCTACAAGTTCGGCCCTGGTATGCTCTTGCAGGTGCGCGCGCAAAGAAGAGTGCCGGGATTGCCCTGACCCATTGTTATCCGAAAGTGTCTCGACGGGCTCCTCTTCCAGTTCCTCCACGTCGAATTCCAGCGGCTCCTCGGAGTTTTCCGTGATTGCATCCAACTCCTCAAGCCGCGGGTCGTCTGCCTCAACCCGGCCGACGGCAGTTCCGGTCTTTGCCATTTCCAGATATTCCACCACGACAGCCACCCCGTGTTTGCACGTCGTCCAGTAGGGACAGGTACATCCGGATATCAGGTCCTTTCTTCCCTCAACGCTCACCCGGGTGGCGTAGCGATGGCTACCCAGCACCCAGGCTATCAGGGCCCCGTCTTCGGCGCGTTTCAATTCCTGAACAGCCCCTTTTCTCGCATAGGACCGACCCCGGGCAACGATGCGATTGCCGGCCCATTCCTCCAGGTCTTCCCACGTGAGTTCCGAAAAGGGATCAGTGGGCTTTTCCGGTTGGGTCTTTTTCTTTCGGGTAGCCATCTCGTTCAGTACCTCGTTTCAAAGAGACGCAAAAACGTGCTCGATGGTCCCACTTCCAGGCTTGCCGCGAAGGCCCGCAACGTCGACACTTTTTTTTACCGAGAAGGCGGAAGGACTCGGAAAAAGAAGTCCGTCCTCCTAATGTGCTGGTCACAATGGCACCGCCAAACCGCCGGCCTACGCGCGCCCTGAGCGTTGGATGGAAACTGCCGCCGCTTGTCGGTTCAATGTTCCTTATGCGATCCAGTTCCCGGCCGTAGGCGGACCTGAGTTCCTCACGGTCGAGTACACCGACGTCGTGAAGCCGCCGCAGCACGACCAACGTGCTGACTTTGTATTCTCGTGCAAGGCGGTTGAGTTGAATTGGAAGTTCCTCGCTCTCACGGTAACTCTCAAGTAATGACGCAAATGGCACGAGAAGCTCGGCAGCGACCCGGTTGCACCAACCCACTACGTCGTGGGACGGCACGGAAACAGCACCAACGTCGGAGAGCGCCGACTTGCCGAGCCAGATGTGTGCGAGTTCGTGAGCCATCGTGAACATTTGAGCCGCCCTGGTGTCGGCCCCGTTAATGAATACAAGCGGTGCAAGATCGTCGCTCAAGGCGAAGCCCCGAAACTCTTCGGGGTACATCCTGCGGTTGGTATTATTGCCAACAATCCCGCTTGTCATCACCAATATACCCAGTGAATCAGCCTGCTCAATAAAGCGCCTTAGCGCCTCGGTCCAGGTACGCAGTTTGCGTCGCTCATTGACGTCGAAACCCAGTTCGCCTCTAATCCTTTCCGCAGTGGACTCAACGTCGCTCCGAGTCGTCTCGGACCCAACGAACCGTAGCGGATCCTCTCCCTCGATGCGTGCATAGTCCCGGTACCAATCCTGACGTTGTAAGCAGAGATAGACGGTATCCAGAAGTTCGACACTGGGCCGTCCCACGATCTCACTGCCGATCGTTCGCATGTCAGGAATCGGGACCGGTTCATCAAGCGGCTCCGAAAGAAAGAAAGCAAGAACCGATCGGCGCATGGGTGACACGGGCAAGTTTCTCCAGTTGCTTGAGCGTTGGCTGTTTTTCACCGCATTCCCACTCGAGATATCTGGGAAATCGCTTCACCAGAGCATCCACGTGAATGCCCGCCCGCTCCCGCGCCAAGCGAAATAACTCCGGTTTGACGTTGACGCGCAGTGTCAATGGGGACTCCTCCATGTACGGGAACGGCGCAGCACTCCGTCCAGGTGCTCTTGATGGCGCGATCGTTCGTCAATGTTCTCAAGAATCCGCATGAGTTGCGGCTCGTTCAAGCACAAAAGACGTGTGACCTCGGCATTCAGTTCGTGGATCATGTCTTCCTTCTCGTCTTCGGCAAACGGCCCCAACTCTACCCAAACCGCTTCCGCCCCGACGGCGAATCGTTCGTGCGGGAAGAAAAGCTGTCCCGAAAGATGTACGACACGGCGCCTGAATCTTACCCAAGTCTGTATGCATTCTTGCGTGGGTGGCGCGTTAGACAATCCTTGTCTTCTTACCACCACGGACGCTTGGCTCAGCGCACCATTGATCGCGCAAGATGGCGAGCGCTTCGAGAACCCCGTCGGGAAGGAGCAACAGTTCCGTGAGTACCGCGCGGTCAAGATCCTGGCGTACCTCATCCCGATATGCCTCGTTGGCCGGCAGGAATTCCCTTTCCCTGAATCGCTCAAAGATGGACGTGGCCTGAGATAGCTGATCCTCGCTGCGGGCGCGCGGGTCCAGGACCGTCAGGCGGGGCAGCTGAGTAATCCTGAGACACGCCCGGCCTTGCCGCCGTCGCGTTCCGTTCCACCAGAAGGAGAGAAGTCCCTGCGTTCTGTTTCGCCACTGTACGAACGGGAGGGTCCACTCATCTTGCGTACGATAAGGGAGACCCCGTCCACATCCATCACACCGTCGCAGGCCAGTTCACGAAACCGCCCCCTTCAAATAACCCTACCACCGCCATCGTACCCTGTATTTGTTAGGTGTCGCAATTTGCAACAGTGACCCGGGTCTTTATGAAGCGTAGTGGCTGCGGTCTTCTGACGAATCGACGCCAATCGCAAGGCTTTGCTCAAGCGTACATATAGACCGCATACGGATCTCCTACGACATACGAAAGGGTCTGTCGCTTTTGCCGACAAACCCTGCCCATGGAGCATTATTCAATCCCTAAATTACACGTAGAAACTCGTCCCTGTCTATTCCCGCCTGTGTGAGTATACCTCGTATTGTTCCGCGCGCCAATCGTCTATGCACAGGAACAACCGCCACTCTGCTTCTGATTGGATCGAAGCGTTTAAGCACTACATGGCTTCCCGTTTGTCTCACAAAGCTGAACCCGGGTTTTTGGAGTGCTGCTATTACTTCACTGCCCGATTTGTCCGACGGCAATTTAGGCAATATTGAACTCCGTCACCGTAGCTCCAGTTTCTTCAAGATAGAGTGTTGTGGCCTCCTTGAGGTTTTCCAACGCTTCCTTCGGGGAAGTGCCCTGACTTACTGTACCCAATGCCGGGCAATCCGCAACGTACAAATCATCCTCTTTTCTGATCACGGCAGTTAAATTACCTGCAGACATTGGATCCTCCTGGAGAATCATTAGACGTCTCAGAATCGACCTTACCCAAAGAAACAGGCCGGACGCTGGCGACTGCTTCCCGCCTTCATAGCGAATATATCATTCCCAAGAATAGTGTGCAATTGGTTTTCTGCAGATGGGTAAAAAAACCGCGCATGAATTCAAACCTCGGTGCTTGATAGGTTTTCGGAAAGGCGAATCAAGGTCCACATCCATCATACGAACGCAGGGCGGTTCGCGAAACCGTCCCTACAAAATACACAACCACCGTCGCGGAATCCGTTGTCTGGTAGATATCGCAAATTGGTAGCGGCAAAGTACTTACGTCGCTTCCTTGTCTCATGTTGTGACGGGGCGATTGGTTAACCAGGCAATTAACAGGGATTAAGTGGTTGGCAGAACAAAGCCTGCCAATTGTAATACTGGCAGGCGGGTGTTGGCCGGATGGTGGGATAAAGGGGTTTATTTGTTTTTTGCGGTTGTGTCTTGTGCAACGCTTTTAATATCTTCAATGGATACTGTTTTTTCTGCTCCGAATTTTTCTTCGATTTTTGTAACGAATTTCTGAACGGCTGCTTCATCGCGGGCTGTTTTTCGGCGTTCAACCAGTTCTCTGGCATTCCCTAATAGGAGGCTCATAACTTCCACTCCTTCCAATAAGAAAAAGGCGAGTGTCACACAAGAGACGCCGATGGTTCCTACATTTTGTATTATGTGGGACGTTTTATGGAGAGGGCTGAAATCCGTGTACCATATTTCATGGTAGGATACAACGATTAATGACACGAAGAATGGGATTACAGACAAGTAAGCAAATCGTCTTCTGTCACTTTCAGTTACGCTCCAAATTGATTCTCTTTTTCCATCTTTTTCGCTTTTTGATGAAAGCCATTTTGCGACGGTATCCAATATTTCAAGAATCCAACCCAGGATACGCATTTTAAAACTTGAGTCCCCTCCGAAAAGTCAAAATCGACTCCGACAAAGTCAAAAATGGTGTTCTGTTCAGAAGTAAACCGAAATTATACTTGTTATATAACTATGATATATAATGATTTACGCGGATATAGGTCATATTGAAGAATGGCCGTTCATGATCCAAATTGGAGGAAAATTACGGGAATCTCACTTTTCGGAGTGGGCTCAAACTTTAGTAGATAAATTGCGTTTTTGATGCATAATGGATACGTACCTGATACAATAGAAATCTAATGTATCGGAGGCCGCTGTCAATATCTTTTTTCATCTTTCCTGAAAAAAAACGGGGGATTTTGTCAAGCCGACATGTTATAAGGGGGGAGGACATGGAAAAATATGATGAAGGGGATGAAGTGGGCAGGCTTAAGTGGGCTGAAGCGTTGATAGATAAGACAGTGAGGGAACACCCGGAGTATCTTGCCTTAGATGAACTTCCGGGTCTTGACGATGAGGAGAAGATTGAGTTGGCGGATGCGTTGCAAAGGAGTGAAGATTTTCGTGCCGGCAAGACCCTACTGTTGTCGGAAGCGGAGACTGCCAGAAGGTAGAAACGTTATTCGGAAGTCCGAAACCTCAATCGCAACCAAGTAGCCCGATTAAACCGATCCTGCAATGGCCGCATATGGGAGATCATTAGCTGAGACAAAGTGGCTTTTTGAAGGAGCGGAGAAATAGCCTGGGAGAGATATTGTCAAATGTTGTGGATGGCGGCGAGCGCATCCTGATGGATTAAGCGGCGGCTTTGACGTCTCCATCCCGGAATTCGACGCCCTGGACGACGAGTTCAATGAGTCTGTGACCGTGTATCGGGGCGCCACCGTTTGGGGTTTGGTGGCAAGTTTGTTGACCATCATTAAAACTCGGTTTGCCAGGTCACGGTCGCAAGGTTTTCTTAGACGAAATCGTCGACACTCTGTTCAGTCAATTCCGCAGCACCCATAACTGCTTCATTCAATGATTTAGGGATTCGAATTGACGAAAACTCAAGCTTGTTCTTTTTCTCCATGATTCTCATCCTCAAAGGTTCTTGGTGCAGTTTCCTTCGGCTAATCCTCGACCGATTCTGGTGGATCGATGGGCTTATACTCTTTCTCGCCCAGACTCGGAAGTTCCGCAGCCTCCACGAGCTGCTCACCTGCATCGGTGATTACCTTGAAGTTCTCTATGATTTTCTCACTACCTTCTGGATTTTCCCGATATCCATCGACAAGATCCCGATGCAAGAATGCTGCATGGTACGCGTCCCGAAAGGCAGCCCTTGATTCGGCATCCAAGTAAAGGCAGTTTTTCACCCACCATTCCTGACATTCCAGAACGATTTTACCAATCTCTTCATCGTGAACTTTGTGTAGAAGCCTCCGCCACAGCGTGAATGCCTGTTGATGTGCTTCGAGGCGGCGGTCCAATGCGGCGACTCTGAGTTCGTGTTTCTGTTTTGCCTGTTCCAAGATAAGACAATTCTGCTGTGATATGTCTTCCAAATGCTTCGCGTATACCGAGCGGACCTTTTCAATTTCGTCGGTAATCTTCCTTATATCCTGTTTCGTCGCAAGGTTTTCGCCCTTCTTAGTTATGTAGAGCGTCCCAAACTGTTTTAATAGGAACAAGACTATGCATATTGCTAAAATTTGTACTATTTCTAGAGCCAGTCGCTCATGCCTTGTCTCCTCCTGATTTCCGAACTCTCAACCTGAAGCAACGTTGTCGAGTTCAATTCTGGGTCGCCAATGACCAGAGAAAAAGCACGAACTAACTGTTAGACAACTATAACCCGTACAAGGATTAAGGACCAAAAACAACCTCCAGCCGTGAGCCACATAGCAGCAAAGTCAGCGCACAACAGATCGACACTATCATTACTCACGGCACAAATCGCGGTACTAACGCCATCAGCACAAATTCAAAGGATGATCGTGTCTAATTGAATGTAGTTGGACTTCAGCGAGATCATGTCGGCGTATCAATCTTTGTCTTCTTACCCCCATGGACGCTTGGCTCGGCGCACCATTGGTTGCGCAGAATCGCGAGCGATTCGAGGACTCCTTCGGGCAGGCGCAACAGTTCCACCAAAACGGCGCGGTCAAGATCCTGGCGCACGGCATCCCGATATGCCTCATTGGCCGGCAGGAATTCCCTTTCCCTGAATCGCTCAAAGATGGTCGTGGCCTGGGCGAGCTGATCCTCGCTGAGGGTGCGCGGGTCCAGGACCGTCAGGCGGGGTAACTGGGTGATCGTGAGACACGCCCGTCCCTGCTGCTGTCTGGTGCCGGCCCACCAGAAGGCGAGGAGTCCCAGAGTCGTGTTTGACCACAAGACAAGGGGGAGGGTCAACTCTTCTCGCTCCAGGATGAAGTTAGGCCACGCTCTACCGCCGATCGTTTTTGCGGGCGTGAGGCATGCCGTAAGGCTTTGCGAGTTAATCTGAAAATCGCGGTTGAAGTGCAGCCGCGAGGCGGTGCGATTCCAGACGGGCACGGCTCGGTCTTCGCAGCCGGGGCGCACCTCGCCTTCGCTTTCGGGCGGAATGACGAGGCTCCGTTCGCGCTGGGCGTCATGCCCCCACAAAACCGGATATTGCGGTACTCCCTGAATGGGTATAATCTCAAACGGGCCTCTCGGTTTTCCGCTGCTGGACTTTCCTGATATGTCGCGGTCGACAAGTCCCTTTTCGCCAAGAGCACCGAGGCAAATCGTGGCAAGTGGTGCGGCGTATCCTTGAGGCAGTCGCAGAGTTATTTCCAATAAGCCGAGGGCCGTGTCGGCAAGCCCTGTCTCGCGCAGGGACGCGCAACCGCCCTGGCTCAACGGAGCCCGAATGTACGTGCCGATGGTCTCACGGTCGCCTATGCACAGTCGTCCTTGTCGTGTCGCCTGTGCGGAGAAGAGGCGACGTACAGCCCGTGCCATTTCAAAGGCTTCCGCGAGGCTGTGAGGCCTATGATACAGATTGACGAACAGCGTCTCCCCGTTTCCCTTGCGTACGGCACGACGCCTGGTGGCTACGACAAGAGCCTCGGCCATGCCCGTATCGGCCGAAAAAGCCCGATCCGTATCGCCGTGCGCTGCAATCGTCAGCACGGCCAAGTCTTCGTACTCGCTTTCCAGCAATCTACGGGCGTCCTTCCAGGAACTGCCGCTAACAAACGAGGCCGGCAGCACCAGCGCGAGTACGCCCCCGGGCCTGGTCTTGGCGTGGGCCAAGTCAATGAAGTTGGAGGCCAACCCGGCGTTGCCGTGACCAGCTAGATTACCGCTCTTTTTCAGCTTGGCGCATATCCCCTTTAACCGAGTGCTCATTTGCCGCTGTTCATCTTTACCTCTACCCAAACCTGCAAATGACGGCACCGGCTTTTTGGTTTTCTCGTGGTTCGTTGGCCGAGTGAAGGGAGGATTCATAATCACCAGATCGGCTGTTTCGCGGGGGAGGATCATATCCTGGCTCCCCTCGCTCTCCACGTCCGCGCGCGTGCCTTGCACTACTTTTACGCCGGTACCAAATAGCGATGGCGCCGCGTCATCTTCAATCAGGTCGAGGGCGCCCAACGCCATCGCATGCCGTTTTTGCTGGTCCTGCCGTCCGTAAGGCAGGGTGTGGACGCGGGTGCGGCCAAAGGTCGTGCCAGGATGCGCGCTCGACAGCATGGATGCGGTAAGATGCGAAGCTGCCGGCATGATGTCCGCCGCGATGAGGGCGCGTTCCATCATCTGCCGGTGCAGCGCCTGATCGTCGCCGCCCGTACGCCGATAGCGCCCTGCCAGGGCGCGATATGCGGCTGAGAGCAGGGTGCCCGTGCCGCATGCCAGGTCGGCAACCTGGAGACGGACGAGTGCGTCCGGGTCGGACCAATCCGTATCCACGTCCAGACGGGATACCGCCAACTCGGCGAGCAGGGCGGCCGAAGTCGGCAGCGTATAAAACGTGGCGAGGAACTTCCGGTCGGCGATCAGCGTCTGGAACATACGTCCGGATAGGTCGTGCAGGGTGGTAGCCCCCAAACCCGCCAAATCGCTGGCCGCCTGAGCGAGGCGATTGAGTACCGCGTTCGCCGCCGCGTCGGGAATCGGCAGGAGCAAATCGGACGCGATGCGGAAGATCGGATAGTAATTGATGTCATCGAGGATATGCTGCCAGCATTCGAGCAATCGGCTCTTGCTGACGTCGCTGCGCCCCGGAATGCGCAGTTGGTCGATCGTGGCAATGTCGTGCGCTTGAACAATTGCAGTGTGAACAACGAGTGCGTTGGCGACGATGGCCATCGCCATCCGCGAGGTTTGCTCGCCATCCTCCTGGTGGAGGGAATTCGCGATGCTCGCCAGCGCATTTGTGCCAGCTGATTCCCGTAGCTTACCGGCAGCCTCGCGGATGCTTTGCTCCAAAATGTGTGTTCCTTGAGCCAGTAGCCGCTCGGACAGCGCTACGTTTTCAATACAGGTCGCGAGATCGTCGATGGTACCGATCAGCCAACCCGTGGCTGGCCACCGCGTGGCCGCATCCGCTTCTTGCAGCGAATATATACAATAACGGAACTCCGCGCCTTCGATCCGGTGCTTCAGTTCCGCCTGAGGCGCCTGGCTCAGGTCTTTCGGGACCTGCACGGCAATGGTCTGCTCGATCTGGTCGCCCGCGTACTTCAAGGAGCTTCCCAGGCGTTTCCTCGCGTCCTCTTCGACGCCGCGGGCCGGTTCATACTCGGTTTCGAGGACCACCGGGACGCCACCTGGCGGGCGAATGACCACGTCCGGCTGCCGGGCGCTCTCGCGGAAGACGTTTGTTTGTTCCGCAGTAATACGGTCACCCCAGCGCGGATGCTTGGTGCGGAGCACGTTCGACAGCTCGAAATTGAAGGCGATTTCATTGGTTTGGGGCACGTGAAAACCTTACCAGTTGAGTTTGCGGCCGCATGCACGCGATTTGAGGTGAGCCTGTATACACAGCCGAGCGAATGGCCGATGAAGGACGAGGCGGACAACGAGGTTTGGGGTCACTTGTCGCCGGACTGGTTGACGTGGCTCCAATCCTAACTTGGCGATGCGCACGAGCATGTTGTGGGTGGCTTCAATACCCCGCGGCGCCCTGCCATCGAGGTAAGCACACGGAATTTGGAAATCAACCTCCCAAGACGACTTCCGACCAGTCCGGCATCTTTTCAGCTCGGGCAATGCGCAGTATCGCGTCGCGGCAAATATCCTGGACCTGCGCTATTTCCCCCGCGATTTCTTGTCCCTTTTTTTCCTTCAGTGGCCCTCCGTGTATAACTGCAGAGGCGCGCGCGTAGACACTGCGCAGCGCTTTGAAGTAGGTTTTTCGTTCCTGGTGGTTTTCGGTCAGGAACCGGGCACCCCGAACCGCGAGGCGAAAGCTTTTTTCTCCCTCGTGGTCGTTGGGAAGAAAGAGGGATTCCAATGCGATCCGGAGTTCTACCAACTGTTCGTGTGCGGACGGCGAGCGTGTTGAGCGCAACCACCTGGCGACCGGGAGAGCAAGTTCATTCTGAAACCTGCCTAAATTAGCGTCGGTTCTTAGGCACCCAACGACAAGATCCTCCGAAACCGGTTTTGCGGACCGGCTGTGGATGTCCCTGGTGATGCTTGAGAAGTTCGGTTGAAGCGAAAACGCCTCTACGTCGGCGTAGTCGTTCCATTGTACGAACCAATCCACATAGCCGTTTACTTCGAGTGACATCGCGCTGCAGAAACGTTGAAATGTCAGTGCCTTCAGTTCAGGATTCACAGGCCGACGCGGCAAATGGTGGGGAAAACTCTCGCGGTAGGACGTCGGGTCGTAGAGTCCGCAGATGGTTTCGTACTTAAGGGTGAGCATTACGTGGTTGTCGAGATCGTCGTCGCGTGGCGTGCCGTATTCGTCGATCCGCATCGATGTGGATCGGAAGCCTGGATTGGGCGGTAGAGTTTCGAGGCGCATCCCCTTCACAGGCTCTAGGGCTCGTTCCGTCTCAATTCCCTTCAACAGCGCGCAGGAACGAGAGGGGACAAGCGCACCTTGTTGCCAAGCGGAGAACAACCCCACGACACGAGCCGTACCGATGCGGGCGGCGGCGAGCACCAGGATCTTCGCGTAGTCCTCGACCGAGGGAAGTCTGGGGGAGCCGGAAGTACCCATCAAGAGGTATAGACCATTGCCGACCGAATCGGAATCCGCTGACTTGAAAGCGCCAAGCGAGCCCTCGAGTTCGGAGACCAGCGCGTTTAATTCAGGCTGCGGGACGATGATCTCTTTGATAGACGTAAGCAGCCCGTGCTGCCTGGCCTCGTAGATTCGCCGCACTGTAGGCGAATCTACGAGGCCCCCGAAGAAATCGGCGAACTGCGCGCGAGGGACACAATTAGAGATTCGTGCGGTCAGCAAGTTTTTGGACTTGTCAATTACCATCAATTATCACTTGCTCTTGGAGGGTATGCGACGGCAATGTGGTAGCCAACAGAGGGTGGGTTAATTTATATCACGCAATGACTCATTTCATTCCTTGAAAGATGGCACGGGATTGCCGTCTCCTATTATAGACGAGCGGGTTTGTCGCTCTAGCCGACAAACCCTCGCGTGCAGCGTTATTCGATACCTTATATGACCCTTCGAAACTCGTCCCGGTCAATCCCCGCTTCGTGAGTTTACGTCTCATCGTTACGCGTGCCAGTTTCTTCAAGATAGAGTGTTGTGGCCTCCCTAAGGTTTTCCAACGCTTCCTTCGGGGAAGTGCCCTGGCTGACTGTTCCCAATGCCGGGCAATCCGCAACGTACAAGTCGTCCTCTTTTCTGATCACGGCAGTTAAATTACCTGCAGACATTGGATCCTCCTGGAGAATCATTAGACGTCTGAGAATCGACCATTCCCAAAAAAACAGGCCGGACGCTGGCGACTGCTTCTTGCCCTCATAGCGAATATATCATTCCCAAGAATAGCGTGCAATTGGTTTTCTGCAGTTGGGCAAAAAAACCGCGTATGAATTCAAACCTCGGTGCCTGTTCGGTTTTCGGAAAGGCGAATCAAAGTCCACATCCATCATACGACCGCAGGGCGGTTCCCAAACCGCCCCTTCATACATCCCTACGACCGCCATCGTAGCCGCTATTTGGAAGGTGTCGCAAATTGCGACAGTTAAAGGGTTTTTGGGTTTACCCTTGTGTCTTCGTGCCTTTGTGTGAGAATTGCGTACGAGGAAGCCCGATGGGCCAGGTGATCGTTGACGCCCGGGCTAGCCGTCTGATGCCAACCGCTTCTCGAAGAACGCCCGGACGCCTACAAGTTGCTTCGCGTAGAACGCGGCATCCTCGCTTTCGCGGTATTCCAGTGCACCGACCGCCGAGGCGAATTCCGATTCCCCAGCGTCGTTGTCGCCCAACAGAATTCTCGTCAGCCCGATATAACCTTTGAGCATGGTCTCGTAATCCGGATTCCCTCCGTCCGAGCTGTTGTACTGTCTTGCGTCCACGAGTACCGACAGCGCCTCCGCGTACGACCCCTCGGCGATCAGATGCGCGCCAAGAAACCAGTACGTAAACGCCAGTTGCGCATCGGTCGGGTTCAGTTCATGCAGTTGCCTGACGCTGTACCGGGCAAAGTCAAGACCGTGCCGCATCTGCTCGCCCGAGATCGACACACCGGGTTCTTCCCAGCCGATCCAGGTGAAGGATGCGGCGTTGGTGGCCATCCGCTTGGCGGCGAATCTAAGCTCCCTCGCGGAATCGTCGTCGATGCCGTCGTCCGTGCACGCCTAGGCCAGGCAAAAGTGGATGCCTGCGTCAGCAAAGTGGATCACCTGCTCCGTGGACCTGGCCTTCCAATAACAGTCGAGCAGGAGATTTCCGAATATCTCGACGACGTCGGACTCATCCGCGAGTCCAAATACGAACTCACTGGCGGCGTACAGGTCCTTCTCTACGGAGAGGGATTGGACCGTGTCAAAAATCTCCTCGCGTGTCAAACGACCTCCTTCTCGTCGTGTCCTGCTTCCAACGACGGGACTGCTCCGGTTAATTCACATGGATGAAAAGATTTCCGGTTTCTCATCCTGCCTATCCTGTCCATCCATGTTTCCCGCTTCTTCAGATCGCTTCTATCACCATCCGAACTCTCTCCCGCCGCATCGCCTTTGCCTTTAATCACAGCAATCACTTAATCATACGAATCACAGTGAAGGTATGGCGCACCACGCCAGAAATTCCTTCATGGTCATCGCGTTCAGGACATCCGCAGGCGTCAGTCCACCCTTTCGGCCTACGCCCAGACCGTGCTCCATCTGCTCCAACCCCGCGACGCTGTGGGCATCGGTATTGATTGCAATCTTCACTCCCTTCTCCCTTGCGTATCCGATATGCCGCCAGTCCAGCTCCAACCGTCGCGGATTGGCATTCAGCTCAATGGCCGTATTGGCCTCGGCCGCGGCGTCGATGACAGCGTGGTGATCCAGCGGATAACCCTCGCGCGAAAGCAGCAATCGCCCCGTGGGATGGCCCAGAATGTGCACGTGGGGATTCTGAACTGCGCGCACGATCCGCTCGGTCGCCTCGGCCTCCGTCATACCGAATCTGGAATGCACTGAAGCCACCACAACGTCGAACTGCGCCAGAAATTCATCCTCGAAATCCAGCCGCCCGTCACCCAGTATGTCAACCTCGATTCCCTTCAGCACCCGGATGCCCTCCAATTCCCCGTTCACGCTGTCGATTTCATCCCACTGGGCGCGAACCCGATCCTCGGTCAGGCCGTTCGCATAGGCCGCCGCCTTGCTGTGGTCGCATATCCCGACATATCCGTATCCCAGGTCGGCCGCCGCACTCGCCATCTCCATCACATCCGCCCGGCCGTCGCTGTGCCGGGTATGTACGTGCAGCGTCCCCCGCAGGTCCACGCGTGACACCAGCCCCGGTAGCACCCCTGCCTCGGCCAGTCGGATCTCGTCGTCACCCTCACGCAGTTCCGGCGGGATTTGGGACAGACCCAGCGCTTCGAACAGCGCTGCTTCGTCCTCGCAGGGGATTCGACGATCCCCGTCAAACAGCCCGTGCTCGTTCAACTTCAGGCCCCGTTCCGCCGCTCTGTCGCGCACTTGCGTAACATGCGCCTCACTACCCGTAACGTGATGCAAAGCAGTCGGGAACGCCTCTTCTTCCTCGACCAGCCACAGATTCGCGCGCATGCCCGACTCCAACATGACGCTTACCCGCATCTCTCCTGATTCCACAGTCTCGGCCACCTCTCCGTACCGCACAAATGCCCCGGCCAGCCCGTCCGCATCCGTTGTGCGCGCCACCAGATCCACGTCCCTGTGCGTTTCCGTACGCCGCCGAATCGTTCCGACCACGGCGAGCCGGTCCACGCTTGCCTGATCCTCCAGATAGACCCGAATGCCCTCCGCCTCTTCGCAAGCGTTATCGCAAAGATATTGTCCCCGGTGTTTCTGCATATATTGAATTCCGTGCGCGATCCGGTCGGCAGTTTTCCTGCCGAATCCGCTCATCGCTTCCAGTTCACCGGATTCGCAGGCTCTGGATAACGCATCGACGTCCACAATGCCCAGTCCTTCGTAAATTGCGCGCACTCTCCTGGCCCCCAGACCGGGGATTTCCGTCATCTCCATCAGCCCCTCCGGAACGGACGCCTTCAATTCATCCAGACCCGGCAAACGCCCGGTCTCCACGAGTCCGGTAATGCGTCCCGCCAGACTCTTGCCGATTCCTCTGACCGAATCCAGCTTCCCCTCGGCAGCCAGCGTCGCCACGGGTTCCCGCAGCGACTCGATACCCCTGGCCGCATTGGTGTACGCCCGTATGCGAAATCCACCCTCGCCGTTCAACTCCATCAATGTCGCCATCTCCTCCAGGACTTCGGCGACCTCCCGGTTGTCCATAACCTCCTCCGTGATCAGGTTGTCGGCGACGATTCGTTTCGTCGGCTCGCCGCCGCACCACAATTCCGTCTTCAGCAGCGCCTTCTTGCGTCCGGACACGGCGGCCTACTCCGGAGCCGAGACCCGAGTGCTTCCCACGTCATCCAGCAGACGATTGTTCTTTTGGATATAGTACGGGGTGAGGACAAAGGCAATCATATTCACCAGCAGGCTCAGAATCGCCAGGACCTCGTGCAGGATGGAATAAAACGACCGGCCGGCCTCGCCACCGCTCCACAGCAGGTCCGCGTGCGCGCCGCCGCCGATCATCGCGGCAACCATGATCAGCAGAATGCCGAATGTCAGCAGGTAGAAAAAACGACCTTTAAACGCGCGGGCGCGGGCCAGAAACTCCGGGTCCAGACCACGCTCCCGGACCTCAGCCTTGACGGCCGAACCCGTTCCCATAAAGTAAAACATCGTTGTCGTCTGCGTCAGGACCGTCAGAAACGCGGCCAGAAGCCCCACCTTCAAATGGGCACCCACGGAAACCGACATCCAGCCGAAACGGGAGGCGTAACCCATTCCGAAGCTGACCAGCAACAGTGGAATATTCACAACGAGCATGCCCAGTATGGCCGCCTGCATCGTCGTTGATTTAACGCCTTCAGAAGCGCCCGGCCGTTCTGACCCGGTTCCCACCGTAGACCTCCCGCCTATGAATCCCGAGTAGAATGCACCCGCCCGCGACGCCGCGAAACCAGCACAAACCCCTCAGATTTTCAGTGGACATTTGGGTTGCAGGCTTTATTTTCTACACCGTTCGCAGGAATATAGACAGAGAAGACAACGCCGTCAACTTTCTCCCATAATGCATCAGGATACCACCCCATGGCGAAAAAGCTGAATATCGCAATTGCCGGACTGGGCCGGGCCGGATGGTCCAAGCACTTCAACGATCTCAAAGAAGCGCCCGATTTCCAACTCGTCGCCGTAATCGATCCGCTAGCGGAACGTCTCGAGGAGGCAGCCGCTCTTTCCGGTTGCCGGACCTACACGACCATGGGCGCTTTCTGGAGAAAAAAACGCCCCGACGTTCTGGTTGTCGCCACCCCCACGAGATTTCACGAACGGCATGCCCGAAAAGCACTCCGTGAAGGCTGTCACGTTATCCTCGAAAAACCGATGACCACCACCCTCAAGTCGGCCGACCGTATTGTCGACGAAGCACAACGGCACGGCCGCCGCGTTCTCGTCTACCAGCCGCATCGCCTTTCTGCCGAAACTCAGATTCTCAAAGGGATCCTCAATATCGGGATTCTTGGTCCGGTCTACCTCATCCGCCGGTGTCTGACGCGTTACGTGCGCCGCAACGACTGGCAGAGCCTGCGCAAACACGGCGGCGGCATGCTGAACAACTACGGCGCACACTACCTCGACCAGTTGCTCTACCTTTCCGACGCCACGCCCGTTGCCGATATTCGATGCAATCTCTGGGCCGTTGCAACGCGCGGAGACGCGGACGACGTGGTCAAAGTCTGGCTAAAGACCGAGGGAAATCAGCTCCTTGATCTGGAAATCAACCACGCGGCTGCCCTGCCCCTTGAACCATGGCACATTTGCGGGCGTTACGGAACCCTCGTCCAGTCGGGAAATGCCTTCCAAATACGATATTACGACCCCGATCAGGCACCGGAACTGGAAGTTTTCGACGGCGCGGCGCCAGGGCGCAGCTACGACAACCGGGATCGGCTCCCGTGGCAAGAAAAGACCGTGCCGATCCGTCCCGATGCGCAACTCGACTTTTACACAAACATCTACGAGACATTTGCGCGAAATGCAGAGCCCCATGTCAAGACCCATGAATCCCGCGAATTGATTCGCGTTATCGAACAATGCCGTAAACGGGCTGTTTTCTGAAAGGAGACCGATGCGTAAATCTTCACGTGCTTTTCTCGAAGCCATGCTCAATGCGCCTGGTCCATCCGGGTACGAAGGACCCGTACGTGAAGTCTGGACGGCGGAAGCGAAGAAATTCGCGGATAAAGTCACCGTTGACGCGCATGGCAACGCGATTGCGGTACACAACGCCAACGGCAGCCCGCGAATCATGCTGGCTGGACATATGGATGAACTGGGGTTTCAGGTCAATCATATTGACGACAACGGATATATCTACGTCAATACCATCGGCGGCTTCGATACCGGCATCATCCCGGGCAGAAAAGTCCGTATCCATACGTCATCAGGACCCGTACCGGGCGTATTCGGCAAGAAACCGGTCCATCTGATGACGGAGGACGACCGCAAGAAAACACCCCGGGCCCATGAACTCTGGATCGACATCGGCGCGGGAGACCGGAAGGAGGCCGGGAAAATCGTCGACATCGGCGACCCCATCACCTACGATCCCAATTTCGAAATCATCCGCGGAGATCTGGCCGTCTCCCGCGCTTTCGACAACAAAATGGGCGCCTACGTCGCCGTAGAGACCCTTCGCTGCGTTGCCCAGTCCGGGAAAACGTCCGAAGCCGCCCTGTTCGCCGTCGCCACCGTACAGGAAGAGATTGGCCTGCGCGGCGCGAAAACGAGCGCTTACGGTATAGATCCGCACCTCGGTATCGGCTTGGACGTCGCCTGCGCAACCGATCATCCCGACGTCGACAAACGCCGCGACGGCGACCTGAAACTGGGCGCCGGCCCCGTTATCGCTCGCGGCGCCAACATCAATCCGGTCGTGTTCAAACGCCTCGTGGCCGCGGCGCGAACAGCCGATGTGCCTTATCAGATCGAAGCCGCCTCCGGCGGAACCGGAACCGACGCGAACGCAATACAACTCACCCGCGCCGGCGTGGCAACCGGGCTTGTCAGCGTGGCGCTCCGTTATATGCACACTCCCGTGGAAATCCTCTCGCTCAAAGACCTGGACCGAACCGTGGCCCTGCTCACGGAATTCATCCTGTCAATCACCCCGAAGACCCGATTCATACCGTAATACACCGCTAACAGTCCGTTGAAAAAGTTGCTCTGCAGGCGAGGCCGAGCCATTGTGACCGAAGACAAGGCGCGCGACCGAGCCGAATCGGAGGATTCGGAGATGGAGCGCAACGCAGTAATTCGGCCACAAGAGCCAGCCGCAGACCGGATGGACTTTTTCAACGGGCTGCTAAGCCGGAGGCACAATGAAACTCTCCTGCACGTCCGTTATGTTACCACGCTGGGACCTGGACCTTACATTCGACAAACTGGCTGAACATGGGTACGACGGCATCGAACTTCGCTGCCGCTACAACCCTGGAGACGATGACGAGGATCCCTCATTCTGGGGCCGTCACCTTTCCGGCATCAACCCGGACAACATTATTCACAAGGCCAAAGCGATCCGGGCCGCCGAAAGACGTACCGGTATACAGGTGATCGCCCTGGCCCCCAACGTCACGTTGGAAGATACCGACGTCGTGGAAAAACTGTTCCGCGGCGCCGCCACGCTGAACCCGGACAATCCGCCCATGATCCGCATCGGCGCTCCCCGGCACGACCGCACGCAGCCCTACTGGGCACAGTTCCTCAACGCACGAGCGGGTTTCGCGAGCCTCGTTGAAACCGCGCGGCAATACAACGTCAAAATTCTCTATGAAATTCACGTGGGCACCGTCGCCGTCACCTGTTCGCGCGCCATCGAACTGCTGCGAGACCTGGACCCGGAACGTATCGGCGCGATATACGACATACCGAACATGCTGCGCGTGGGCCTGGAAGACACCAGGATGGGCATGGAACTGCTCGGCCCCTATCTCGCCCATTGCCACATCGGCAATGGCCGACCCGTCACCACCGGCCGCGATCGCCTGGGCGCTTTGGATTGGGAATGGGACTTCGCCGACCTTCGGGAAGGCATTGCCGACATCGGCCAGATCATCCGTGACTTCAAAGACGTCGGTTACGCCGGCTATCTCTCACTGGAAGACTTCGGCCCTGGCGACGACGATACCAAACTTGGCGAACAGGGCGAGTATTTGAGGCGGTTGCTAGACGCTTGATCTACACCAGACAAGACTCCGGGGCCGCTCACCAATCTTGGCGCATATCCCGTATGACCGCACGGGTTCTGGTCCCGTTTCGGATCGGAACGGAGTGATCGCGGAATACCTGCAGTGGGATTCACGCCAGGTGTTCAGCCCATCTTGTAGAGGAGCACCTGCGAATGGAAAAGCGCAATTCCGATACGGACCCCATCCGGGTGGGTATCATCGGTGTCGGTAGGGGACAGAGCTTCGCCCGGGGCGCGACCGACGCCGTGGGCATGAAACTCGTGGCGCTATGTGATACCTGGAAGGAGAGACTCGAACAGGTCGGTAGAGAATACGGGGTGGCCACATACACCGACTACGACCGTTTTCTGGAACATGAAATGGACGCGGTCATCCTGGCGAATTACAGCCATGAGCATGCACCTTTCGCCATCAAGGCCCTTCGGGCGGAAAAACACGTGATGAGCGAAACCGCCGCGTGCAAGACACTCGCCGAAGGGGTTGCCCTGTGCCGCGCCGTGGAAGCAAGCGGCAACATCTACATGTTCGCTGAAAACTACCCTTTCTCCTCGGCCAATCAGGAATTGCGCCGCCTCTACCGCAGCGGAGAGATCGGAAACGTCACCTACGCCGAAGGCGAATACAACCACGCAGCCGAAGAGGACTGGCGACTGGGCATCTCTCCGGGCCTGAACCACTGGCGCAACTGGATCCCGCCCACCTACTACTGCAGCCACGCGCTCGCGCCCCTGATGTGCGTCACGGGTACCATGCCCGTTTCCGTCAATGCGCTGTCCATTGTTGAAGAACCCACCCAATCTCCCCACCGGGTGCGCGTGGGGGATCAGGGCGGTCTGATACTGGTCCGGATGGACAACGGCGCCGTCTTTCGAATTCTGGGCTTGCAGCTCAGTTCCATCCACCGGGTGCGCTACGAAATTCACGGCGAACGGGGTCTCATCGCCACCGCCGAACCCAACCACTGGAGTTGCGTCCGTATTCACCATGAAGATTGGCTGCGAGACAAAGGCCAGCCAGTGGACCGCACCTACACCGCCGACTGGCCCGAACGCGGCGACCTCGCACGAAGGGCAGGCCATGGGGGCGGGGACTTCTGGACGAATTTTCACTTCGTGCGCGCGATCCGTTCGGGCCGCCAGCCCTATTTGAACGTGTACCGCGGCGTCGCCATGGCCGCCGTAGGCGTGCAGGCATGGCGCTCCTGCCTGGAGAACGGCGCTCCCTATCCGGTTCCCGACTTCCACAGGAAGACCGCCTGCAGACCCTACGTGGAGGACCACTGGTCGCCCTACCCCGAAGACGCCGGGCGCGGCCAGCCTCCTCCCAGCACGCGGGGTTGCGTGAAACCGGGCCAGGATGCCATCCGATACGCCCGCGCGCGATGGCGCGGGCTCGGGTACGATGGCTGACAGAGGAATCGCAAACGCACCACGACGATCCATGCTTGAGCCTCCGGCCATTCGTACCGCGTACGGTCTTCATACGCTGGAATAAACAACACCATCAACTCCCCATTACCCGGGACCTTTCAGGCTGCCTGGAATGGGCTTGACTTGCTCAGAATTCGAACATAGGTTGTGGTCTTTGAAAGCCTGCCAACCCGAATTCTCTCATCTGCTGCCCTATCCGAAATGTCCAGCCGGAATTTAGACGTCGTTATCACGGACTTCATCGCCAATCCCGATCTCGAAAGGGAAATCCTTTACGACGTCGCCGGCGTCCGGGTTCTGAATGCGACCGGGGAAGACGAACTCACAGGAAGAATCGAAGACGCCGACGCCATCATTGCGTATCACTATATCGCGGTTTCCGGAAGCACCCTCAGACGCCTGCGGCGGTGTAAGGTCATCGCCCGGGGCGGCGTCGGATTCGACAATGTTGACGTCGCCTGCGCCCAAGAACTGGGCATTCCGGTTTGCAACGTGCCCGACTACGGAACCGAAGACGTGGCCGATGCGGCCGTCGGCATGGCGGTTTCAATGATCCGGGGCGTCGCGTTTCTCAACTCCCGTCTGCGCGCTTCCCAGGGACCCTGGTCCCCCTCCCAGGCGGCGCCTCTGCAACGCATCCGTGGCAGCGTATTTGGAATCCTCGGCCTGGGACGGATCGGCACCGCCGCTGCCCTGCGCGCGAAGGCGTTGGGCATGGATGTGTGTTTTTACGACCCCTACAAGCCGGACGGATACGCCAAGGCCCTGGGCATACGACGCGTGGAAACCCTGGAGGAAACCCTTGGCCAGGCCTTCACGCTCAGCATCCACTGCCCGCTGACCGACGAAACCCGCCACATAATCAACGCCGAAGCCATCGCTCTGATGCCAGAAGGCGCATACCTGGTGAACACCGCCCGCGGCGCCATAGTTGATACGTCGGCGATCCCGGACGCTGTTGCATCCGGCCGTCTGGCGGGCGCGGGGATCGACGTATTCGAATGGGAACAACTCGAAGAAGACGATCCGCTCATCGAGGCATGGCGCAACCCCGGCCACCCCGCGCACCATCGCGTGCTTATCACGCCCCATTCGGCCTTTTACTCGGAGCAGAGCCTGACGGATCTGCGCGTCAAGACCGCCGAAACCTGCAGACGGGCTCTGCTCGGTCAGCCGCTTAGAAATATCGTCAACCCGCCGACCATCACGCGGCCATAGCCGCTTGGTCGTCGAAGGTCCAAGCGGCGCGGACGTGAAGGCGGCAGGGACCCAACGTCACCATGCAATCTGATCAGAACATCCTCCTGCTCACGGACGGCCCGGGCGGCACCATAGGGGCCGATCTGGACATTCTTTATCCGGACAGGGTCAAACGCCTGGACTTCGTGAATGACGGTCACGACGCAGGCGTTCTCGGTCAGCATGAATTCGTAATCACCGTGGTGAATGACGGACGCAACCTGCGGATGCTGGACTACAACGCCGTCACCGCATTCGCGGAATCCGGGGGGCAGGTCATCTCCTGCCTCTTCGAGTATGCGCGCAGCCGCGGCCTGCATTTCAGCAAAACCCACGTACACGACCGCATCCGTCCCGGGATGCGAATCGAAGTTGAAAGCGACGCGACCCGGGGCTATTCCGTTGGCGATACCGTCTGGTGGTACGGAACCGTCACCAGCGCCCCGGATCAGAGCTATGCCAACCAGATGTTCCAGCGTCAGATCCTGGGCATGGAAACCTCCCCGGACGTCGCCGTTCTGGGCATATCCAACCTGAACAGCGGCGCCGTCATGCTGGAAGAAAGAGTTGGCGACGGCCGCATTGTGGCCATGGACCTCGCGTCGCCGGTGCGCCCATGGTACAATTCCTGGGGGAGCACGAACAAGTATCTATTCCTGGGCAACGTCGTCAACAACGCCGTTCGTTACGGCAGACACTATCCGGAACGCCTTTCCTACGATGGATTTGTCGACCTGATGTTCGACACCGTGGAACGGTACCCTGACCTCCACCTGGAGGATGAAGGTCGCTCCAGCGACGGCAGACCGATCTATTCCCTGAACGTCGGCGATGAATCCAACCCCACAATGTACTTCGGCGCCGCCATACACGGCTGGGAATGGGAGAACTCCTACGGCCTCCTGCGCCTTGCGGAAGTTCTGTGTGAGAATCCGAACGTGGAAGGGTTGAAAACCAACGAATTGCATTTCAAGATGCTGCCGGTGCAGAACCCGGGCGGATTCGATCGCTTCACCCGCCAGAACTCCCGGGGTGTCGACCTGAACCGCAATTTCGACTGCAACTGGGACGCCTTCCACTATGCGCAGGACGTGCGGACGCCCTGGGATTACAATTACATGGGTACGGAACCCGCCTCCGAGCGGGAGACCCGGATCATCCAGCGCCTCATCGACCGATGCCGGCCGCTCTGCGTGATCGACTTCCATACGGCCGACTACATTATGATGCTGCCCCACAAGGGAGACGGGGAGCTGCTTGCAGCCATTCACGCGGACATCCGAGATCGCCTGAAAAACCGTTACCTGACTCAGAAGCCGTACGCCGGCGCGTACCAGCAGGTCAACATGGATCGCATCACCGATTTCCGTCCGCCCGAACCCTATTGCATCTCCTATGCGGCCGAACGCGGCACGCCCGCCGCCTTCCTCATCGAAATGTCCGGTAATCGCGACGACGTGCATGCCCTCGTCATGAACACGGACACGGTCGTCGAAGTCTGCCTCGCGGCCGTCAAGCAGTGCCTGCGAGCTCGAACATAGGAGCCTGTCGAGACGAAATTGTCGAAGCGTGGTCATTGCGTGCGTTGAGCCAGTCGAAACGAGCCTGTCGAAATGCCCGCGTTTCGCTACCCTTTGACAGGCTCAGGTTCCGCCGTCTGGCGCTCTTCACTGCCCTTCGCCGACCCTTCGACAAGCTCAGGGACCGCAGGCTCAGGGAGTGGCTCAAGGTTCAGGTTAAATGGTTTTCGTTGCTTGCGTTGCCATCGCTCGTCGGCCGAATTCCGGGACAGAACACCGGCCGTCATCACAGGTACGTTAACGGCCGATTGTAAACCCGGAACCATCAGCAGGCTCCTTTCCGTGCGGTGAAAAGGGGCCGGAACGGTTCAAAGGAGGCCCCACCGTGAAAATTACCGACATCGACCTCTTCGAAGTCGAGATCCCGCCCATTCCGCCCATTGCCAGATACCATCCCAAAATCTATTCAATCACACTTTGTCGTATCCATACCGACGGCGGCATCGAGGGCATCGGCGAATGCCAGGGCGAGCCAGCCCTATTCGCGGAAAGAGCCGCCGCGCTCACCGGGCAGGACCCTCTCTCCCTGGATCCGTTTGCACAGCCCGACCCCTTCGCCTGTGCGCTCCTGGACATCGCCGGACAGGCCTACGGTATTCCTCTCTACCGCTTTTTCGGAGAGAAAGTCCGCGACCGCATCCCCGTCTCCTACTGGTCCTGCGCCATGCAACCCGAGGAGACGGCGGCCGAAGCCGAGGTCGGTGCAAGAATGGGCTTCACCAACCACAAACTCAAGGCGCGCCCCTGGAACATCGTGGAAACCGTCCGGCTCATTAAGGAAGCCGCGGGGTCCGAATACACCGTCGGCGTAGATCCCAATACCGCGTTCCAGCGCCCCGGCGTCGCCGCCCGTCTCGCTGGCGAACTGGAACCCTTTGGAACGGTCGCCAACTTCGAAGATCCCGTACTCAAAAACAATCTGGACTGGTACCGCCTCCTGCGCCAAAAAACCCATATTCCCATCGCGTTGCACCTCGGCGCGCCGAGGGACGTGCTCAACGCGTTGAAGGCCGAATGCATCGACTACGTCAACCTCGGGGGACCGGCCCAGCAGGTGAAGAAAGCCGCCGTCCTCGCAGAGGCCGACGACGTCCCCTGCTGGGTGCAGATGGGGGGCCTGTGCCTCGGCGTCCTCGCCGCTTATTCGGTGCACGTCCAGGCAACCATTCCCAATGCCACCCTCCCCTGCGACGAACTGCCATTCACCCGCGTGGCCGACGTTGTGAACGGTGCCCTCGTCGTAGAGGACGGGCACTTCATTCTACCCGAAACGCCCGGCATCGGCGTTAAGCTGGATCTGGCCACGGTAGACAAGTACCGCACGGCCTAGGAGTATCCCGTCGCGCCGCGTTGGGCCGACCTTCCACAGGTCGCCTCGCTCATGCGCCTTGCGACCCGGGCGACTCGTCGGCCGAATCTCGGCAATCCTTTTCCGCGAAGGAACACGAATCGCAAACCGCAATCGGAGGAAGACCATGCTCCAACTCGCACAAACCGTCCTGGCGCTGTACGGCCTCCTGCTGATCACGGGCGGTATCATGGGCAAGCTCAAGTCGGATAGCTCAGTCTCGCTTTACGCGGGCGGTATCAGCGGCCTGGTCGCGCTCTACGCCTATTGGACCGGGCGGACCGATCCAGCAACGGGATTGCTCATCGGCCTGATGCTATCTTTGCTCCTTACCGGGATTTCCCTGAGCCGATTCATCAGGACCCGCAAGCTGATGCCGGCAGGATTATTGCTCATCGCCAGCATCCTGACGGCCGCGCTCGTGTCATATACACGAAACCAGCTCGCCGGAACCGGTTCCGTCTGAAACAGAAGGACGATACCCATGAAGATCACCGAAATCCAGGTACGTGAAGTCTCGATCCCGCGCATCTACACAACCTATACCGCGGATCCGCAGGGCCTCCAGCCGGACGACGACCTCAGCTGTTCCAGATATCAGATCCTCGAATTCTTCACGGACACGAACCACGTCGGGCTGGGTGAAGTCGCGGACATCGCCGAGAGGATGCTTCCCCTCCGGGCCGACGACCTGCGCGATCTCCTTTTGCGTGTATTGAAGGACGGTGACGTCGCCGATCGAAACCGCCTTCTCGCCCGCGTCGCCGCGGAACTGCCGGCCGGCATTCACCCGGAACTCCGGGGTCTCACCCTGTTCGGCGTAGAGATCGCTCTTCTGGACCTTGCCGGAAAATACTACGGCGCCCCCCTTTACGAACTCCTGGGCGGGCGCCGTCACGATCGTGTTGACGTCTGCTGGGTGGCCTATATGCGACGAGGCGTCTCGCTGGACGAAGAACTCAACGCGCTTGAAGATGAAATCAGCACCAAGGTCTCCCAGGGACTTCGGGCCTTCAAGCTCAAGGTCGGAGAGGATCATTCACGCGATCTGGACCGCATCGCGCGAATCCGCCAGGTGGCTGGACCCGAGGTCCATCTCAGAGTCGACGCCAGCGGCGCGTGGGAGGAGGGCGAGGCCATTGAAAAAATCCGGGACATGGCCGCCGCAGGCGTCGACGCATGCGAGACGCCGGTGGTCGCCGTAAACCGCGCCGTTGCCAACGATAATCCCGAACGGATCAACGAAAATGCCGATGAAGCGGCCTGCTCGCTCGCCCGCGTTCGGAAACAGACTCCCATCCGGATTATCGAACACGTGGCCGATCTCAACGATGGCTTCTCAACGGCTCTCGTACGCCATCGGGCTGTCGATGTCTTCAACGTCATCCCCTCCCAGGCCGGCGGCATCCTGCGCAGTCAACGCCTGATCCATATCGCGCAAACTGCCGGAATCCCCGTGCTATTGGGCAGCACCGTGGAGATGGGCCCGGGCACCGCCGCCTTTGTCCACCTCGCCGTGGCGTCACGGAACGTCACCGTCCCCTCCGACCTGGTTGGCCCGGGGCTTCTGGTGGACGATGTCTGCAAGACACCGTTCAGGTACCGGAACGGTGCGCTCGAACCCTTTGAAGGACCCGGTCTCGGTGTTGAATTGGATGAAGAGAAGATGAATCATTGGGCGGTCTGAAAACGCGGACGACGTTCATGTCGACGCCGATTCCCGCACGTCAAGACCCAAACCCTCGTCTTTACAGTATTTCCTCAATTTGCGTATCGCGCCGCCCACCTGCCGACCACCGCGCGTAATACCGAACAGATGCTGGCTGACCACGCGGCGGGAGATCCCCATAATCTCGGCGATTTCCCGTTGCGTCTTTCCGTGGCGGAAATACAGCAGCATCGCTTCTCTCTGTTTCCTGGTGAGGCAACGCGGCACCCCCTCGAGAATCCGGAATGCCAGGTCCGAAGTCCGGTCCTCCCACACGTACCGCAGGCGTCGATCATTGCCGGACTCAAACCAGAGACCGTCCTCGTCAGAGATCTTCTCCAGTTCGCATTGATTCAGCCGAACTTCCCAGAAATCGGAATTGTACATAAACTCGATCATCTCCTCCGTGTAACGATGAGCCACGCCTTCGGGCACAAAAAAAACCGCGGGAACAAAGCCTACCCGCGGCTCCGGAGGGCAATCGAGTTGCTGAAATAACGGCTGTGAATCCGTCAGAAACGCTCAGGAGGCGGATAGGTTACGTGGTCGTTTTCGGTCAGCCTCATTATTCGCCTCCCTTATCGGTGTTTTCCTGAGAAATGGTCAACAAAGAGGAAGTTTCATACGCTTTCGCGCGAAATCGATACAAAGTACAGGGCTCTTCCACATTCAACACAAATGCGGATGCACTTTTCGACGCTAATCGTCGGCCGATGTTCTTTGCAATTGCGACTTTCGCCTTCTCAGCGCTTCCCACCAGTCCATCAGTTCCCGGACGCGCTGCTCGTATCCCCGATCGGAGGGACGATAATAGGCCCGGCCCTCCAGGTTTTCCGGCAAATGGCTCTGCGCCACGTACCCGTCGGGATCGTCATGCGCGTACTGGTAACCCCGCCCGTATCCCAATTCCTGCATCAGGTTCGTCGGTGCATTTCTGAGGTGCATCGGAACGGGCAGATTCGGCTGTTCGATGACATCCTTCCGCGCTTCACCGTAGGCCACGTAAACCGAATTGCTCTTGGCTGCAGTGGCCAGGTATACGGCCGCGTGCGCAATGGCCAGATCGCCTTCGGGGCTTCCCAGAAAATCGTACGCGTCCCTTGCGGCCAGCGCAATGGAAAGCGCCCGGGGGTCCGCGTTTCCGATATCCTCCGACGCGAATCGGACCATCCGTCGCAGGATATAGTGCGGGTGTTCGCCCGATTCCATCATACGCACCAGCCAGTATAGCGACGCATGCGGATCGCTGTCCCTCAGGCTCTTGTGAAGCGCCGAAATCAGATTATAGTGTTCCTCGCCGCTCTTGTCGTACAGAAACGCCTTGCTTCCCATAGCCGCCTTGACAGACTCCGCTGTCAACCGGTCACCCGCCCCCACGGATGCCGAGGCCATTTCCAGGACATTCAGCGCACGGCGGGCGTCTCCCTCCGCCGCGGCGGCAATCGTCTCAAGAGCATCAGGGTCGGCGGTAACGTCCGGCAGCCCGCGCCCTTCGCTGGCAAGCGCGGCATTCAGGATTTCGCATATTGCCGGGACGTCCAGCAGATTCAACACGAACACCTGCATCCGCGAAAGCAACGCCGCGTTTACCTCAAACGAAGGATTTTCGGTCGTCGCCCCTATCAGATTAATAGTGCCGTCTTCGACATGCGGCAAGAACGCGTCCTGTTGCGCCCGGTTGAAACGGTGAATCTCATCAATGAACAGGGTGGTCCGCCTCCCGAGTTGACGTTCCCCTTTTGCGCGCGCGACAATCTCCCTCACCTCCTTCACCCCGGTGGTGACTGCGCTGAACGCTACAAACCGGCTCTTCGTTGACCCGGCCACGAGCCGCGCCAGCGTGGTCTTGCCCGATCCGGGCGGTCCCCAGAAGATCATCGAAGGCGCCCGGTCGCCTTCGATCAACTTGCGAAACGGAGCGTCCGGCGCCGTGAGGTGATCCTGCCCACGCACCTCATCCAGGCAGCGTGGTCTCATCCGGTCCGCAAGCGGCGCCTCCGGTTCCAGCGCGGCGAACAGGTCATCCCCACCCATACCGTCTCCTTGGCCGGGCCGACAGCGATTTCAACTTTCGCACCAGGATCCTCTCGTTCACACGGAAAGCGAATATTTCTTCGCCGTTAACGTGCACCACCGGGATCCGCTCGTTGTATGGCGCATATCGTTTCGGATCACCGTCGATGTCTACGATCTCGAAACGAAACGCGACACGCCGCCCCGCCGACTCGATGCGCCCTTTCGCAACGTCGCACAAGTGGCAGTCGTTTCTGGAATAAAGCCTGACTACGGGGAGGTTGTCGGCCATTGGGGTATAACCGCGGGCGCGCCACTTCGACCGAGGCTGAAAACCGGCGGAGGGTAGGGTGCGTTGAACGACGGAATCCGCCGAAAAGTTAACGTGAAACCCGGCACCCGTCAAGTGTAAAGGGCGCGCCGATCCCGGCCCTGATTTCTCTTGTCACGCTTCCGATAAACCATATCTTTAGGCGCCCTGACCCGCCGGGGGTTCGCCGGAAACCGATCGACAAGAGGGCGTTCCCGTTCCACGGCCGGATCTGCCAATAGTAAAGCGTACCAGAATCGAACGGACCCTGAAATGGGAGAAGCGGAAATTCGCGAGCATTATGGGTGGGCGGAAATCGACCCGGCCGGGCCGGTAACTGCCGGTGCCACAGGAACCTGGCGAATCATCTATCACGCCGGCAGATACGGCGTGGATGACGGCGGCGTAATAAAAATCGCGTGGCGCGACGTGAGCGATTGGCAGGCGCCCCAGTTCGCCGATCCGGCCGCGCCCGGGTACGCCTCCGTTTCCACCACGGGACCCTCGTCGCTCCGCCCGGCCTTTGAAAAACAGCGCTACGTGCGACCCTGGCGATTATGTGTCACCATCGACGTCTTCGACGACTCACTTTGCGAAGGCGACACGGTCACCCTCACCCTGGGAGATACCTCCGGCGGGTCTCCGGGCATCCGCGCGCAGACGTTCTGCAAGGAACTGTTTGAATTCCGCGTGGCGGTCGACTGGTGCGGCACCTGGGTCTACGTGGAAGTGCCCTCACCCGCAGTGCCGATTGTCAGTGGTGCTCCCCACAAACTCGTGGCCCTATGCGCGTCCGAAACCGTTCCCGGCGAATCCGAGTGGGCGGGGATCAAGGTCGAGGACGTCTGGGGAAATCCGTGCCGGGACTACAATGGCGAAGTCACTCTGGATACCGACGGCCTGGAGGGGCTCCCGGAGACTTTCCGTTTTCGACCCGAAGACCTTGGAACCCATCGGTTTGAAAACGTGGTCGCGCCAGGAAACGGCGTTTTTCGCATCCGGGCCCAGGATAAATCCCTGGGCCTGAAAGCCGAAAGCAACCCGCTCCGGTGCGTCGAATCCGGGAGCGGGTACCGGCCGTACTGGGGCGACCTGCACGGACAGAGCGAAGAGACGGTCGGGACAAACCCCGTGTCGTCGTACTTTCGTTTCGCCCGGGAATCCGCCTTTGTCGACTTTGCAGGGCATCAGGGTAACGATTTTCAGATCACCGAAGCCGTCTGGGAGGAAATAAGACACCAGGCCAATATCCAGAACGACCCCGGACAATTTGTCGCCTTCGTCGGCTACGAATGGTCCGGAAACACCCCCGTCGGCGGCGATCACAACGTATATTATCCGGGCGAAACCGGACCCCTGCACCGATCCAGCCATGTCCTGATTCCGGACAAATCCGACGCCCACACCGATTGCCTGCACATAACCGACCTTTACAAAGCGATGAAGGGCAGGGACGTCCTGCTTGTGCCGCACGTGGGCGGGCGCTACGCCAATCTGGACTGGCACGACCCCGAATTCGAGCGCCTGGTGGAAGTCTACTCCGAGTGGGGCGAATTCGAATGGTTCCTCAAGTGGGCTCTCGAGAACGACTATCGGGTGGGGTTCACCGCCGGAAGCGACGACCACAAGGGTAGACCCGGCGCCGCGTACCCGGGCAGCGGCTCCTTCGGGGTGTACGGGGGGCTCACGTGCGTCTTCGCAACCGAACTCACACGGCGTGGCCTGTGGCAAGCCCTGAAAGCCCGGCGCTGTTACGGCACCACCGGCCAGCGAATCCTGGTGAACGTCAACGCCGACGGCCACCCGATGGGCTCGGACCTGAAGACGTCGGATCCGCCTGAAATCGCCGTTGACGTGATCGGAACCGCGCCCATCGAAAGCGTGGAAGTATTCAGAGGCCTTAAGCTCGTATACAGTTTTCCCAAGACCATACCCCGCGCGCGAGATAGAATTCGCATTGCCTGGTCGGGCCAGCGCATCCGTGCGCGCAACCGCCTGGTGCGCTGGGACGGCCGCCTTAGTCTCGATCGCGGACGCATACTTGAGGCCGAGGGATATGCCTTCGACTCGGCTTCCGAGGGTATTCAGGCAGTCTCAGACCATTCCGTAACCTGGAAATCCGTAACGACCGGCGACGCCGACGGCATCATACTTACCCTGGACGCCCCACCGCAGGCAACCATCGACTTCAGGACGGATATCGTGTCCCGTTCCGTCACGCTTCAAGAAATCGCCGGTGGGCCTGTCCGGGTTCCCGCGGGCGGAATCGACATCGCCGTTGTCTTCGAGCAGGCGCCCAATGGCTCCGGACACGAGGCCAGTTTCACCTGCCGGGAGTCTGAATTGCCAGGCGGTTGCCATCCCTACTGGGTGCGGGTGACGCAGACCGACGGCGCCAAAGCCTGGACTAGCCCCATTTATGTCACCTCGTGAACGCGTTACCGACGACTCTCTCATTTGCCGGCATTACAGGTTCCTGCAACCAAAAATCGGCAAATATATAAAAAAAACCTTGACCTGCACCGGGTCGGCTTATATTATCGAACCGTGGCTCGCCCCGGAATCATCCGTTCCCGTAAAGGCACATTCAGGATAGGAAATCGCGACCAATCTGCAGCCGGCCGCAGATACCTGCCGCGTCTGGTCCAAAAGGGCACGCGTCCGCGGGACCGGGTAGGATGCCAGCGGCGAATCCCCACCGGTCCAACCATCGCCAAAAGCCGTCAGACGGAAGACCGGAGACCCCGATGCCCCGTCCAGGAGGTTTCATTGAAACTGTATCCGCGGATTTCAAGCGTTTGAAGGGAGACGTTATTAGTGTCAGCCACGTTTGAGGAGGCCGCTGTCGTCGGCCAGCCCGAAGCCGACGCCGCAGCCGTCAACATATTGAAAAAAGGAGGCAATGCTGTTGATGCTGCCGTCACGGCCGCCCTGCTCGCCTGCGTGGTCACACCGCACCACACGGGAATCGGCGGCTACGGTGGCGCCCTCATGGTATATATGAACGGGGAAATCGGCTGCATCGACTTCAACACGGTGGCGCCGAAGGCCGCCACAAGCAGGATGTTCCAGGTTGTCCGCTCCGACGGACGCTTCGGGTCGTTGGTCAGGAGTCGGGCCAACGAGATCGGCTGTCTCGCGATCTCCGTCCCCGGCGTACTCGCCGGCCTGGCTGCGGCACTTGAAAAATATGGGAAAATATCACTGGATCAGGCGCTTGTTCCGGCCATTCGGGCCTGCAAGAACGGCTTTCGGGTTTCACCCGAGTACGCGGATGCCGTGGGAGCGAACGAAAAACGCATCGGCATGTTTCAGGACACCGCACGGCTTCTGGTGGTCGACGGTTCGCCGCCAACCACCAGGGACAGGGCAGCCAATCCCAATCTCGGGCGCATCCTCGAACAGGTCGCCGAGAAAGGCATCGATGAGTTCTACCGGGGAAGAATCGCGGGGAGAATCGTCAAATACATCCAGGAAAACGGCGGGATATTGACGGAAGAAGACTTCGCGGACTTCCAGGCCCGCCACGTTGAACCTGTCCACGCCTCGTGTCTTGGTTACGATCTTTACACCGCTCCCCTTTGTTCCAGCGGTCTCACCGTACTTCAGATGTGTCGCGTTGCCGAGATGGCCGAGCTGGACCTGTGGGCCCGCGACGCCGCACGTCTCGCCCACGGCATGACTGAAACCATCCGCTCCGCCTGGCTGGACCGCTACAGGTATTTCGGCGACCCCGGATTTGTCAAGGTCCCGCTCGAGACCCTTACGTCCGACATCCAGATTGGAGCAACGGGGCGTGAAATCGCCGATCACGTTTCGAAAGGCACGCGCGGGCAGGCGCTGTTACGCCCGCTTTCGTACGGCGGCACGACCCACATCTCCGTCGTAGACCGCGACCGCAATATGGCTTCACTTACCCTGACCCACGGGCCCGGTTTCGGCTCATTTGTCACCGTCCCCAGAATGGGACTGATCATGAATGCAGGCATGTCCCGCTTCGACCCGGGCTCCGGTCTGCCCAACTCGGTGGACGCGGGCAAGTCGCCTGTCAACAACATGTGCCCCATTCTCATCCTTAGCGACGGCGAACCGATGATGACACTCGGCGCGTCGGGTGGCACCCGCATCCCATCCTCCCTGTTTCAGGTGCTCACACGCCGACTGGTGCTGGAAGAGGACCTTGACTGGGCGGTCAGCGCGCCCAGAGTGCACTCCGAAGGCAACGAATGGGTCGCACTGGAAGAAGGGTTCGGGGAAATCGCACCCAACTACCTGAAGTCGGAAGTCAAATACACAATTGGCAAGGGCAGCGCGGCCGCAAACGTCAGGGCCATCGAAATCACCGAGGACGACGAACTTCTCGCAACGCTCGATCCCAGAATCCGGGGCAATGAGAAAGGGATTTGACGCGTCCGAGCGCACCCTTCGCTCGATCCGGAAAGGGCTGGCGGCGACCGAGGGTTGCCGGGGCGTCCTGTGCATTTAAAAAAAACAACAAATACCTGTAAAATAAGGATATGTGTCCAGAGTGAAGACATTTCCATTTGGTAGCGGCCGTCCCGACCCTGCATCCTTCCCCAACCGAGGCCTCGCGGAAGCCGCCATGCGCATTCTGCCGGAGATGGGTGATGAGCTGGCGTGTTATCCCGGTTCGCTGGGGTACGAACCGCTCAGGAAACTGATGTCCCAGAGGTTCGCGCACCGTGAAGGCGTTGCCCTGCCCGTCGATCAGATTGTCCTAACCACGGGCTCAATGCAGGCGGTTACGCTGATGGCGCAGGTATTCGTCGAGTCGCCCGGCGACGTGATTGTGCTCGAGGAATACTCCTACTCGGGTACCCTTGGCGCCTATCGCAAAGAAAAGGCAGAACTCGTCGGCATCCCGTTGGACGAGTACGGCATGCGGATGGACGCCCTTGAAGGAACGCTGGACCGACTGGTTTCCCGGGACAGAAAACCGAAATTCATCTACACCCTGGCAACCTACCAGAACCCGACGGGTTCAATCATGCCGCTCGACCGGCGCCGGGAACTGCTGGCCATAGCAGGCCGTTTCGGAATACCGGTGGTTGAAGACCACTGTTACGCCGACACTGCTTACGAAGACGACCACGAACCCGCCCTGTGGACGCTCGAGCACGATACGCCGGTGATCCACATCGAATCCCTGTCGAAAATCCTGGGGCCAGGAATCCGACTGGGCTATCTCGCGGCGCCTCGACATCTGCTCGACCGGATTCTTCAGTATCGGCGAGACGGAGGCACAAGCACGCTCAGCGCAGCCATCGTCTACGAATATTTCAGAGAGGAACTCTGGTCGCACGTGGACAGAATCAACACGATCGTCAGGGAAAAACGCGATCTTATGTTTGACACGCTCTCGCGTTTCCCTGACGCCTTCGAGTGGTTCAGCCGGCCCAAGGGCGGTCTCTTCATCTGGGTCAAGCTGCCCGACGCCACCGACACAGTCGCCTGCGAGAAGCTCGCGGAGTCAATGGGCGTCGACTACGCGTCCGGCAAAGCCTTCCACGTGTACAATATGGACGTACCTTACATCAGACTCGCGTTCGGTTTTGCAACACACGACGATATCCGTAAGGGTATCCCAATTCTGGCCGACTGTATTCGAAACTGCCGGAAAACGCGGGCCTGAATGTATCACTCGCGTACCGTACGGAGGAGGCCCCTTTTGAATACGCATGCGACCGTGCCCCGACCCGCGCCGATTCCCGGTGTCAAGCACCTGATCGCCGTAGCAAGCGGCAAGGGCGGTGTGGGAAAATCCACCACCGCCGCCAATCTTTGCGTAGCGCTCGCGCGGCAGGGCGCCGCGGTGGGTCTCATGGATGCGGACATCTACGGTCCCAACGTTCCAATCATGATGGGCGTAAACGAAACACCTGACACGGAACCGAACGGCGGGATTGTCCCCCTTGAACGTCACAATGTCAAGATGATCTCCCTCGGTTTCATTACAGAAGCCGGTGCCCCGGTGATCTGGCGTGGTCCGATGTTGGCCAAAATGGTGATACAGTTCCTTCGGGGCGTTGCCTGGGCGCCTCTGGACTTTCTCGTAATCGATCTGCCGCCTGGAACCGGCGACGTCCAGCTTACCCTGGTTCAATCCGCGCGCCTGGACGGCGCCGTCATTGTCACAACACCGCAAGCCGTGGCACTGGAGGACGTGCGTCGCGGCATTCAGATGTTCAACACGGTTGACGTACCTGTTCTTGGTATCGTCGAAAATATGAGCGTTTACATCTGCGGCACCTGCAATACACAAACCGATATCTTCGGGAAGGGCGGCGGAAGAAAAATGGCTGCTGAATACAACGTGCCGCTTCTCGGCGAAATCCCTCTGGACCTGCGGATACGTAGAGGCGGAGATACCGGCACACCGATTACGGCCGCCGACCCTGAATCCCCAATCTCCCGGTGTTACGTCGAAATTGCGTCAAGAGTCAGAGAGGCAGTGGAAGGATAGTTTATCGGGCATTCGTCCGTTGCACCCCAATCCCACGCAAGCCGGAATCCCACGGATCTTGGCATCGTCCGAACAAAAAACAGGATAGCCCGGGCGAGCAAACGTATGAAGTGCACGGCCCGACCTTCCCGGCACCAGACAGATATACGGAACCCCGCCCGCCTGGGCCGTCGAATAAATGACGGCCCAGCGGCTTTTTTGCGAAACATCCGGCCTATCTGGGGAGTCAAAGACTGGGGGAAATTTCAAGCCACCCCGGCATCGCCTGAATGGGTGGCGAAATAGACCAGGTTCCCGCCGGACGAGGTCCTCATTTCCACTTGCTGTGGGAGAAGACTACAAACCGCCCAGAAGGATGTACGGATGACGGAAATTCGAATTTCCAAGTGTTTTTTTGTAATGGCCGCGGTTTTCGCCTCCTGCGCACTCACGGGGTGTGGTGGCGAAAAAAAAACCAAGGGACAGAGTAATACCGAAGCCGCGGCCGATTCTATAAAGGCAGACTCGACGGCGGTAGACACGGCCAAAGTTGCAAAAACGAAAAAAACGCCGGAGGGCGTAGCTGTAAAGGTCCATCGCATTGAACAAGGGGCAATTTCCTCATACCTGCAATACAGTGCCAAGGTCGAGGCCGAAGAGACCGTGGACGTTTACGCTCACGGAACGGGGCTCGTCAAACGCGTGCTGGCCGAAGAGGGCGATTGGGTCGAAGCGGATCAGGTTCTCGTCCACCTTGTCGACCACGAACTCAAGCTCTCCGAAGCGGAAGCCAAGATTACATACCTCAAATTGGAGAGCAACTTCAAACGCCGCAAGGAAATCTATTCCAAGAACCTGCTTTCCAAAAAAGACTACGAAAGTGACGAATTCGACCTGGAACACGCCAAAATACAGTGGCAACGCGCCCAGTTAAGCCTGGATCATGCACTGGTTCGATCTCCGATAGCAGGGGTCGTGGCGGAACGGACTGTCAGACTAGGCGATCGGATCGGTCCGACCTCCAAACTTTACGTTCTGGTCAACATGCGCAGCCTGATTTCCAGAGCGCACGTACCCGGCGGGGAACTGCGCAACATCTCGGTCGGACAGACGGCCCGAATTACCACGAATCTTCTTCCCGACGTCAATTTTCCCGGCCGCATTATTCGCATCAGTCCGGTTATCGATCCGAGCAGCGGCACCGTCGGGGTAACGCTGGCTATTGACGACGCCGACGGCGGCTTGCGTCCAGGGATGTTCGTCACGACGTATATCGTTACCGCCACCCACGAACAGGCCTTGCTGGTGCCCAAACGCGCCATCGTCTACGATGACGGGCATCCTCATGTGTTCGTGGTTCAGGACAGCACCGCACGTAAAATTCAGCTCGACGTGGGGTTTGAAGACACCGAAAACCTGGAAGTTCTCAGCGGCGTCTCGCAGGGGGACAGCATCGTGGTTGTGGGCCAGAATGGCCTCAAGGACCTGGCCAGAGTCAGGGTGATTGAGGGCAAGGGCCTGCGTATTCCGGCCAAACCGGATACCACGGAGCAAAAACCCCAGGAATCCCTGGAATAGGGCGCACCCCGGCTCAACAACGGCGGCGGTGCGTCCGTCGTGCGTCGATGCGGCTGATTGAGGACTCACGAAAAAATGGATGACGATTCCACAGGCGCCGCTTCACAAAATTCCCTTTCCCGCGCCAGGACGCAGATCTCCCGCACTTTCGAAATAACCACCCGCAGGCCGGTGGCCATTTTTATGGTCGTCCTCGCCATCGCGGTCTTCGGCTACATTTCCTACCAGCAGCTACCGCTCACCCTGATGCCGGACATTTCCTACCCCACCCTCACGATCCGCACGGACTATCCCGATACTGCGCCCGAGGAAGTCGAAAACCTGATCTCCAGGCGAATAGAACAGCGGCTGGGGGTTGTCAACAATCTGGCCAGCATCGTCTCCATTTCCAGGGCGGGGATGTCGGACGTCATCCTGGAATTCGGCTGGGACACGGATATGAACGACGCGGTACAGACAGTGCGGGAAAATCTGGACCGGCTGAACCTGCCCCGGGGCGTCAACAAACCGCTCATATTGCGTTACGATCCCACGCAGGATCCCATAATGCGCATCGGTCTCTACGGCGATGCCGATCTATATACGCTCCGGCTTATTGCCGAAGAAGAAATCAAGCAGGCGCTGGAGGCAATGAAAGGGGTGGCCGCGGCCCGGGTGCATGGCGGCATGGAAGAAGAAATCCGTGTCGGAATCAACGAACGGCAACTCACCCTGATGGGGCTCGGCATTGGCGACATCAACCGTCGTCTCGGCGAAGAGAACGTCAACCTTGCCGGCGGCAGTCTGTTGGACGGGCAGACCCAGTACATGGTTCGTACGCTGAACGAATTCAGGACGGTCGACGAAATACGCAATCTCGTCATCGGACAGAAAAACGGCGCGGACATCCGGCTTAAAGACGTCAGCGCAGTTGTCCGCAGCCATAAAGACCGCGAGATCATCACCCGTGTCAATGGCGTGGAGAGCGTGGAAATCGAAATCTTCAAAGAGGCCGATGCAAATATCGTCGCCACCGCGCAGCGGATCAGGGATCGATTGTTCGGCACGCCCGAGCAGCTGGCCTACGTGCAACGACTCAAGGCCGGAGAAATCAAACCGGCCAAGGCCCCGGACCGCGCCTCCCAGGTGCGGCAGTTTATCCAACTCCGGGAAATGACCGGCTTTATCGCATTTTCACTGCCGGAAGGACTGCAGGTGGAAGTACTGTCGGACCAGTCACAATTCATCAAACGATCAGTCGACGAAGTCAAGCAGACAGCCATCATAGGGGGCATTCTCGCCATCCTGGTGCTTTACGTCTTCCTGCGAAATCCCACACATACCGGCATTGTAGGCCTGGCTATCCCGATCTCGATCGTCGCCACGTTTGCTCCAATGAAAATATTTGGCGTCTCTTTGAACATCATGTCTCTGGGAGGCCTGGCGCTGGGTATCGGCATGCTTGTCGACAACTCCATTGTCGTACTGGAGAGCATCTTCCGGTGCCGGGAAGAAGGAGACGACATCGTTACGGCGGCCGTCCGAGGCACCGGCGAAGTAGGCGGCGCTGTCTTTGCTTCCACGCTAACCACCGTCGCCGTCTTTTTTCCGATTGTCTTCGTCGAAGGCGTGGCCGGCCAGGTCTTTGGCGATATGGCCCTTACCGTCGTCTTTTCGCTCGTGGCGTCACTCGCTGTCGCACTCTTCTTCATTCCGATGCTGGCTTCTCGCCGGATCCGGATCGCCGGGTCCGGAAGCGGACGCGGGGGCCCGTCCGTCAGCGACATGTTCAACTCGAAACTACTGCAATTCAAGTCCCTCGCACGGCTCAGGAAACTTGCCGGCGATCGGTCACTGACACGCCTTCCGGCCCTGGGGTTCAAGGCCCTCGTCTATGTGTCCTGGCTGGTTTCGGAATTCGTCTGGCGCACACTCTGGGTGGTGCTTGCGATCCTGATTGTCATCCTGAAGGCGGCCTGCGTGATGCTGGCTCCAGCCCTGTATTTTCCTGTCGCCATCCTTGTCCTGAAAATCCGGAAAAACCCCGCGCATGCTTGGCGGGATGTATGCGCCTGGTCCAAGAACCCGATGTTGTTCGGATCCGGAATCGTACACGCCATCTGGCACGACCTTCTGGTGTTCAACGCCCCGGTCATGCTCGGCATTGGACTCGCCGGCTTCGTGCGATGGACCTGGGGCGCCGCCAGACGCACGTGCCAATGGCCGTTGCGCGGCCGGAGTCTCGCGATTTTTCTGCGTGTCCCTGCGGCCTTCGCGGGCGTTCTTCTTGTGAGCTTGCTCTTCGTGTTGGGAATTCTCTACTTCGTTCTGCGATACTTCGTCTTTCAGACGGTATCCCTGCTGGGCAAGCTGCTGATCCTGGCTCTGATGATGACCTTTCCAGTCGGGATGACGGTGGTGGCCCTGCTTGCCGCCATCGCCGTACCCCTGCTCACGCCCGTTATTCGCGCCTTCGAAGTCGGCTTCGGCGCCATCAGCCGGTTTTATCCTTCCGTGATCCGCTGGGCGCTGCAGAACCGCCTCGCCATCATCGTTATCGCCACCCTGCCGTTCCTTCTGTGCTGGTACTTCCTGGTGCCCCACATCGGCCGCGAACTTATCCCGGCCGTTCACCAAGGGGAATTCGACCTGGAACTCGCCATGCCGGTGGGTACGCCCCTGGAACACACCGAGAAGACCGTAGCCGACGTCGAGTCGAGGGTCCTGAAAGAACGTGGCGTTGCACGCATCGCAACTGTCGTGGGCGTGGACAAGACCTCGATTTCCAGTTCACACCAGGGAGAACATACCTCGAGGGTCACGATCGTTGTCTCCGACGAGACTGCAAACGACGCCGACGACCTGCACCGGCTCTGGCAGGACTTCAGCACGTTACCGAAGAGAGTCTGGGCGGGCATTTCCGGCAATACGATGCTGGCGAAACGAGAGTCGGATCTCATGTCCAGGCTACGGGACAGTCTTGGCGATTTCCCACAGGTCACGGTCAACTTTTCACGCCCGGCCCTGTTTACTTTCAAGACGCCGGTAGAGTTGGAAATACGAGGCTACGACCTGGGCAGCCTCGCAGAACTGGGACGTAACGTGGAACGCGCCCTTTCCGGAATCCCGGGGTTATACGATGTTAAATCCAGTCTCCAGCGCGGGAGCCCGGAAGTACAGATTGTCTATCACCGGGACCTGCTGGCCAACTATGGCCTCAATCTTCGAAGCGTAGCCACTCTGGTTCGAGAAAAAGTGCAGGGTGACGTGGTCACCCGGTTCCGGGAGGCCGACCGCCGCATCGATGTTCTGGTTCGCGTAGACGAAGCCGATCGATCCGGCGTGTCCGATCTGAAACGCCTGGTGGTCAACCCCGACGGTGAGGCCCCCATCTACCTTTCCGCCGTCGCCGAAATACAGGTACGGGAGGGCCCCAGCGAGATCCGCCGCATCGACCAGCAACGCGCGGTGCTTATATCGGCCAACATCGCCGGTATCGATCTGGGAACCGCAACCGGGCTGATCCAGCAGGCCCTGGAGGAAATCGACATTCCTGCAGACGTATCCTTTGTCATCGGCGGCCAGAACCGCGAGATGCAGACCTCGCTGCAAAGCCTGATCTTCGCTCTGTGCCTGGCAGTCTTTCTGGTTTACATCGTCATGGCCTCCCAGTTTGAATCCTTTGTCCATCCCTTTGTCATCATTTTCACGATTCCTCTGGCGCTGATCGGCGTTCTTTTCACCCTCTTTGTTACCGGCATCTCGTTCAGCGTCGTGGTTTTCCTGGGTCTGATCATGCTGGCCGGAATTGTCGTCAACAACGCCATCGTTTTTGTCGACTACATCAACCATCTGCGCGCCAACGGCCTGTCCAAGGCCGACGCGATCGTACAGGCCGGCTCGGTGCGGTTGCGCCCGATCCTGATGACGACCGCAACAACCGTCCTGGGACTCTTGCCCATGGCTCTGGGTCTGGGCGAAGGCTCCGAGATTCGAACTCCTATGGCCATCACCGTGGTTGCCGGCCTTATCAGTTCAACCGCGCTCACACTTGTCGTCATCCCGACTGTCTATTCCCTCCTTGATCGAGGGGATTGACGCCTGGAGTCAGAACCTGGCGGGCGGGAAACAGATGCCAACTCACCGGCACGACCCATAGAGCCCGCAGAAACCCGCCGCGTTCACGCCGATTCGGAACCACTGCGTCAATTCAGAGTCTGCATACACGGAAGTTTTCGCTTTCCTTTTCGCCTGAATTCTGTTTACTTTGTAGTTCGTCATCCCCGGCGGGAAGCGATTTACCGGTAACTTTTTTCGTTTTGGGTTGTCTAATTGAATGACCGGCATCCTGCAGGCCTGACCGCCATTCTGAAATGTCGACCAGGCCGGCCGTGTTTTTCGGTCCAGGCCAGGAAGGTCGGAAAGGAATTGTTCACCCAAGCCCGACAATCCCCCCGGATCGAACTCACCGGGAATGGACCTGAACAGGTACAAACCAGTCTAAAACAACGCAATGATTCCGCCTTTTCCAGGACATCGAAAGGGCTGTGAAGAGATGAATTTAGGAGCGCCCTGTATGTCACGTGTGCTGAGAACCGCGCTGCTGGTCACCATTGCCGCGGTCATTTCTTCGCCGGTCTCGGCCGAGGAGGAGGCATCCAGAGAAATGCACCTCAGCCTCACCGAATGCATCGAAATTGCGCTGGGCAACAACACGGCAATTACCCAGGCCCGCTTCTCGCGGGAGGTCGCTGTCGCCCGGATCGACAACAATCGAAACGCGTTTCTGCCAACGCTGGGCAGCAGCTACCGCATTTCCAGAAGTATCACCGGCCCCCGGGAAGGCGCCATTTTCGATCAGACAACGCAGACAATCATCACCACCCTGGGCGAGGACCGGGTGGGCGGGTCCCAATCGGTGGGGTCGAGCCTGAGCTTTACCATCTTCAACGCCGCCGACTTCGCGAATCTGTCGGCCAGCAAGAAGACTGCGCGGGCGGCGGAGATGGATCTTTCCGGCACCCGGCAGCAGACCATTCTTCAGGTGAAGGGGCGATATTTTACCCTTCTCCAGAGAAACGAGCAACTGGAACTGGCGAAAGAGCAGGTCAGCGTATCGGAAGAGAGCCTGCGCCGAGAAAATACGCTGTATGAGATCGGCTCTTCCGCCATCTCCGACGTCTTTAGCGCCGAATCTCAACTGGCGGGCGATCGCGTCGCACTTATCGGCAGGGAAAACGACGTTGCCATCGCTCGCGCAGAGCTCGCGTTCTCACTCGGACTCAGTCCCGACGTGAACATTTATCCGACCGAGAAGACGTTTTCAATTACGCCCCCGCCCATCACCTACCAGGAGTCGGTGGAACGGGCACTAAAGGGAAATCCACAAATACTGGCGCAAAAACACAGAATGCTTGCAAGCAGGGATCAGCTGAGAGCCACAAAATACGGCGTACGCTTCCCGACGATATCGGGTAGCGGAGGGTACGGCTGGCAATTGAACCGGGGCGAGAATTTCGCGGGCGTGGAAGACCTCTTCGTCAAGAACTACTCCTACAGCGCGAGCATCAACGTCAGCCTGCCGATTTTCAACAAGCTGACTACAGAAAATAACATCAAGATCCAGAAGCTGGAGTATCTGAGGAGCCGGGATCAACTCGACCAGGCGAAACGTCAGAGAGCGATGGACATCAAGCTGTCGTTCCTGAACCTCGAAAGGCTTCGCCGGAGCATCACCGCCAACGAAGCGGCCGTTAAAGCCGCCGAAGAAGCTTTCAGGCTTCAGGACCAGCGCTACAAACTGGGCGGCGGCACTTTCCTCGAACGCCAGAATGCACAACTCCAGCTCTTTGCGGCCCGAAATCAGCTCGTGCAGGAAAGATTCCAATATCAGATTGAATTGGCTCAGTTGGAACAGCACGTAGGCGGACCGCTTGTTCAAACCGAGGAATGAACGGAAACCGCGGTAAAGGTAGATAAGTTCTGGGGAGGATTTTATGGAGAACCGTACCCGGGTTTGCGCACTCGCCGTTGCCGTCACCATGCTGATACTTTCGGCGGTTCCGGTGCAGGCGCAGAAGAAAAAGAAAGATTTCCTCTATTCCAAAAAACTCTACGGAACGCTGTCACTCGGGGCGAGCATCTGGTTCTTCAAGGAGGCACACGCAGCCAGGAAGGACGCGGACGACTCATTCGAGCGATACAGAACCACAACATCATCCCAAACTGCGGGTGAACTTTACAGCGAAAGTAGATCCGGTGACACCAGGGCCGCCATCATGCTCGGCCTCGGCGTCGGCACCCTGGCGTACTCGGTCCACGTCTTTCTGTCGGATGAAGCAGAGGACCTCCCACCTCCCGAAGTGAGAAACAACGTGGTCGAAATGAGAGGCATAGGCCTTGCCGTGAATGGAGACCTCAACCGCAGAGGCGTCCGATTAAACCTTAACAAAGCGTTTTAGCCACAACCTGGCGTCCGGCGCCGCCTTTCTATACCGTGTAGCGGAAAACAATAACGCCGGGCGGTCATATCGCCATCTGCGGCCCACGCAATCGAAAGCCGATATCTTGCGATGTCGGCTATTGTTCTTCCATGTGGGGATCGTTTCGCAAGCCTTCATTCGGCTGGCTTGCGTTTCCTGGCGCCTCAACACGGTTGGGAAGCCGGACTTCGACTGTTGCTGGATGTCCTGTCATTCGTCGGGGACCGGCGTTTTGGGTTTCGCCGAACTCGATAGCGCCGGATTCAACCGCGATGATGGCTTGGCCTATTGACAGATTGACGGCGATTTCTTAATGTTTGAAGTGTAGACGGCACGCCTTCGCCGAATCTACCGTCGCGAAACGCGGATGGGACGGGAGGAGGTGAGGATGGGGTTTCCAATGCGCCTGCTTGCCCGCACCCTTCAACTTGCCGGTCTCATCTATATGGGGTACGGCCTGTTTGTCGGTCTATACGAAGAGGACATCGGCCGGGAGGTACGCTTTGCAATCCTCGGCGGTCTGATGTTCGCGGCAGGCTGGCTTCTGCAGAAACGCGTTTGAATGGTAACATCCGGTCAGGGACACCGATCGGCACCCTGGAGAACAATCGCCGTCATCGGGCGGCGCCCCCGTCTGAAATCGCTTGACAAAGGGAAGCCCAGGGCCTAACCTTGAGTCGTCAAAAACATAAAGTCGGCAGCATGGTCAGGGCCGGGAGAAATCAGATATTTCTTCCATTGAAATACGCTGTTTCTCCGTTCACATCAGGTGAACCATAGAATCACGTACTCCTTGATATAAAATCGCCTGCGTTCTTGCGGATAAATCCAAGCCAATGTCGCTCAGATATGATGGATCAAGGCTAACTCAGTGGGGGTCAAAGGGGCTCGCCACCGGTGAAACCCCCGGTAACCCAAACTAACGCCGGATTCAACGCCAACCGTTGCCTGCCGAACCCGACAACTGACGATTACAGGTTGGAGTCTGAATTTTTCCGGGAAGGAGACCTCACGGGTGGCCAGACAACGCCGCAGGAACATATCCGTTCTGTTTGTTCCCGATGACAGTTCGCGCACCGTGGTTTTCAAGCTCGGCTACTGGCCGCTGAGGGCGGCGGCCGGCACCCTTGTCCTGCTGCTAGTACTGCTGGCCCTGGAACTTGCCTTTTTCTGGAAGGTTCAAGAGTGGAGACAATCGGCACAGACACACAAGGAAGAAAACATCCGGCTGAACGCGGAAGTCGCCCGCATTGAAGAACTGGCACTCACTCTCAGGCGAATCCAGGGAACCGATCAGAAACTGCGTCAGATGCTGTTGCCCAACGGCGGTTTGGCGCCGGCCGCCTATCCGAATCCAATGCCATCCGGACGCCAGGCGGAGAATGGAAATGACGGCACGGCCGTCGCCAACGCAGCGAAGCGCTCTTCCGGGTCACCTCGAGATTCCGTAGACGCCAGATGAATTCGGGATATCCGCTTAAAATCAGTTGGATCCTTCAGTCTTTTCACCGGACCATCCCCCCATTGCGGGGTTCCGGAAAGCGGTGAACCCCAAACCCGTAAGACAATCATCCTGAACAAAGGAAACACCCAAAAACGGATATCGGTATGTTGGCGTTCAAACAAAAATTGGAAAAGGAAGCCATCAAGACGGTGATAGGCATAAACACGGTTATGGAAGGATCTGTAAGAACCGAAGAAAGCATCCGGTTGGATGGGACGCTAAAAGGCGAACTGCATGCGTCAGGCACCCTTGTCATCGGTCCTACCGGAAAAGTGGAAGCAGAAATCGTTCGGGTACGCGACGCGGTGATAGGCGGTGAAGTCACGGGCAAACTGGTAGCAGAAGGAAGTGTCAAGCTGGAAGCGAGTGCCGTCTTTACGGGAGACATCGCCGCACGTTCGATCGTCGTGGAAGAAGGGGCCATCATCAAGGGTAAGTGCGCCGCCGGAGAAAAAAATGAGCCTTCATCGGTGGTCGACACACAGGAGCCCCCCTCTGCCGAAACAGATGAAGCAACGCCGAACTAATCGTCCGGCGCATCCACATATAACGGTTCTACAGAAAAAACAGGCGTTCGCGGTTCCTTTCCGCAAACGCCTGTTTAATTTGGCCAGGTACATACATCAACGCTGAAATCCGGCTTTCGAACCGGATTACGGCCGGACCGGCAGATTTTCAATTCGCCGCTTGATCCGAAATTTCCCGTCAGGCAAGAGCCGCCTGGCGTTCTCATGGTTCAGCTTGACCTCCAGAAACACATCGTTTCCTTCATAGGCCGTACTTAGAATTTCGCCCACACGATACAACTCCGAAAGCAGTTTGCCTTCCGACTGGGGAATGCGCAAATCCATCAGGGTGCGCTCGCCCTCGAGCCGGTCGTAAATCGCCAATCGCAGATCGTCCAACCCCTGGTCCTCTTGAGCCGAGATCCAGATGCCGTCGGGAAACTCGGCCTGCATATGCCTCTGCATTCCAGGATCGTGAAACCGGTCGATCTTGTTGAAGGCCATCAACGTCGGGTACTCTGCAATACCCAGTCCCTGGAGCGTTTCATTCACCGCCGCAATCTGCTCCCTGCATTTGGGATGGCTCACATCGACAACGTGCAATAGCAGATCCGCGTCCACCACCTCCTCGAGAGTGCTTCTGAACGAGGCGACAAGGTGATGGGGCAGTTTTCGAATAAACCCGACCGTGTCGGAAAGTAAAATCTCCCGATTATACCCCAGGTATACTCTGCGGGTCGTTGAGTCCAGCGTTGCAAACAGGCGGTCCTCCACCAGCACGTCCGCGCCGGAAAGCGCGCGCATAAGCGTTGATTTTCCGGCATTTGTATAGCCCACCAGGGAAATACGGAATGTATCCGCACGCTGTTTTCGCCCCAGCACACGCCGCCGGGCGATCCTTTTCAGCGCCTTGGTCAATACCCCGATCCGACTCCGCAGTGCCCGGCGGTCCACCTCCAACTGAGTCTCTCCAGGGCCCCGTGTTCCTATTCCGCCTGTGGTCCCGCCGTGGCCGGCCTGGCGCGACAGATGCGTCCATCGACGCGTCAGACGCGGCAACAGATAATTGAGCTGTGCCAACTCCACCTGGGTCTGGGCCTCGCGAGTTTTCGCCCTAACGGCGAAAATGTCCAGAATCAGCCGGCTCCTGTCGATTACGTTGACTCCCGCCAGTTCCTCCAAATTCTTGAACTGGGCAGGTGACAGGTCATCGTCGAAAATCACCACCTGTGCATTCATCTGCTTCACACGGAGCGCAAGTTCCTCAGCCTTGCCCCGGCCAATAAAAAAAGCCGGATCGATGCTTTCTCGCTCCTGCACCATCCGGTCCACAACCTGCGCGCCGGCCGTATCGGCGAGCAACGCAAGTTCATTCAACGTGTCGTTAGTATCCCAGGATGAATTGCCCGGAAGCGCCATCCCCACCAGAATCGCGCGTTCCGGCTCCCTGGCTGTAATTACCTCATGCCCTGCCAATAGATGAATCCCTTTCCGAACAGGTTCCGGTGTGCCGGGCGACGGGCCCTATTTGCGGGATCCGGATTTTTGGTCTGCCCCGGAGGAAAGCGTTTGGAGCTGATCCCGAAGCTTCGCGGCCCGTTCGAAATCTTCAATGGCAACAGCCTCGCTGAGTTGCTCCTTGAGGTCTTGAAACAGAGGTCTGGGCCGATCCTTGTGAATCTCTTCAGCCCATTCCTTCAAGAATACCACCTCTTCGCTGTCTTCCACCAGGTCGGGCCGGTCGTACTCTTTGAAAAAGCCCTGGATCTCTTCAATGCCGCTATTAATTTCCAGGAGCGCCCGATCGAAATTCTCCGCCTCCAATTCCTGCAGAACCACCGCACGCACGCGATGCCCGATCACGAACGGTCTGTATTGCTCTAGAACCATACTATCTTCTTCTTCGCGCGCGTATTCCTTGACGAAGTCAAACATGTCGAGGTTTCGCTGAGCGTCCTCCTGGGCAAGTCGATATTGTCCCAGTTCCAGAAAGCTGATCCGCCGATGGTAATACTGGAGTCCTTCAACCTGAAGTGCAAGGCAGACATCGGGATCGAGGTTGAATGACTTGGAATCCCGCAACGACGCCCGCACCATTGCTTTGTAGTAATGGAGCAACGACTCATATCCGTGGGGACGCTGCCCGTCGGGGCGGCCCTCGACTTCCATCTGCAATATCCCCATCTCCACCCGGAGTTGGATTTTTTCCTGGCCATCCCTCCCCTTGATTCTCCTGACACAGAGTTTATCGGGCTCGTATGGCCAGCTATCCAGAAGAGGTTGAATGTCGTCCATCCCCATTTATGTTATCCTCCGGATTTTCATCTGAGCGAATTGCAATTCGCGAAAGAACCGTTATGCGCGGCTCCTTTGTGATTTTACCACAACGCCTCCGCGTTGTCAAGGCTTTTGACCCTGTAAATCCAGCAGGCGCAGACCGGCCCAGTGGTCTGTCCCGGAAATAGATTGCCTCAATTCGGCCGACGAGTCGCCCGGCTGGCAAGGTGCCTGCGACCTGCGCAAGGTCGGCCCAACGCAGCGAGGCGTGATGAATCGGTGGAAGAATGTCGATATATTTATGGGAAAGGACACTAGAGCGCGGCAACGACCGACCGTACCGCTGCGCGCACCATATTCAATTCCTCTTCTCCATGAGTCAGTCCCACGTACCAGCGGCCATCGGGCAACAATTGAATGCCCGCCTCCAGCATGCCCGCCCGGAACCGCGTGTAAAGCGCCATATCCGTCGCTTTCAGGTCCCGATAGTGCACGGGCAGTGACTGAACGCCAAAATGGACGTTAAAGACCGTGCCCACTCCCGAAATGCAAACCGGGATACCCGTGGAAGCCGCGGCCGCTTGAATTGCCTCACGAATCGCATACCCATGCGCATGCATCTGGTGGAAAGCCCGGGGATTGGCGCTCAGGACCCTGACCGTCGAAAGCCCGGCGGCAAGATTGACCGTGCTACCGTTATAGGTTCCCGCGTGGATCGTCGCGCCATCCCGGAGCACGTCGAACATCCCCCGAGACCCAGCCACCGCGGAAAGTGTAAAGCCGCCGGCCAACGCCTTTGCGTAGACCGAGAGATCGGGGATAACGTCGAAATATTCCCGTGCGCCGCCCAGGGCAAGTCGAAATCCGGTAATAACCTCGTCAAATATCGATACCGCACCATTCGTTCGACACAGATCGACCAACCCCTTCAGGAACCCCTCCGCAGGCATGATGGATCCGGAGTTGGCCAGCACCGGCTCGGTGATCACCGCTGCAATATCCGCACCCCGTTCGGCGAACAGTTTTTTCAACAGATCCAGGCGGTTCCAGGGCAACGTGATGGTCTCCGCGTATTCGGCCGCCGGCTGTCCGCCGCACGCGCCAACAACCCTGGGGGCCTCCTGAGCGCCAAGTGCTTCGTCGGACTCGTGGTAACTCACCAGAATATTGTTCAACCATCCGTGGTAATGCCCCTCGAATTTGACAAACTTGCTCCGTCCGGTTGCCGCACGGGCAAGCCGCAGAGCCGCCTGAACCGCCTCAGAGCCCGTATTGGAAAAAATTACCTGGTCCACGCCCGGCAGCGTTTCCACCAGCAGTTTCGCGAACGCTACCTCGCCCGGATGCTGGGCGCCCAGGGTGTATGAATTCTGAACCGCCGCCGTCACCGCCGCGTTCAACTCCGGGTGATTCGACCCGAGGATCAACGGCCCCCACGCAAGTGTATAATCCAGCAATCTGTTCCCGTCCACGTCAAAGTAGTACGGCCCCTCGGCACGCTCAAAGAACAGCGGCGGCGACGTCACAGCGCGTCTCATCCCGGAAGACACACCCATCGCGAGGTAGCGGGAACTCGTTTCAAATAGCGCTGTGGATCGAACCGTATTCATCGCAGACAATCCTCTAAAGTGCTCTGTCCCAGAACTATATCATCGTTCCTCCGCCGATTACTCCGATCTCGGCGGCCGAATTTCGGCAATCTATCTCCGGTGTAGAACACCCGGTGTCGGACACCATCCCGAGTTTCGTTGTCAGGCGCATCAGGTTGGCGGCGCCGGGTCTCTTGGACCTTTCCCTGCGCGCGCGGCCACATCAGTCCGGTCTCATCGGTCTGCGCGTCTAAGGCTCCACGATCCTGGGCTTGATGTCACACGTCGGACATACCCGCCGAAGATGGTCTCGCCGCGCTTTCCAGACCTCTATTGCCGGGACGAAGATCGAGGCGGCCCGGCCAACTTTTCCACGGCGCTGCTTGCCTCTGCGATCCAGCGCCCTGTTCAGTTTCCCGGGCGGCACCGGACACAGCGTTGATCTGAACGCCAGCCCCTTGACCAGGCGCACGCCGCCGCCGGGCATCACAACATGGTAGGTATTGCCAAACGGGTCGATGCAGCCGCAGGGCACCGATAGCTCGGCCACGTGGTAGGCCGTTGTGGCATTGTGGTCGACCCCCAGCAACACGACGTACCCGTTCCCGTGAACGAGTTGACCGATGGGGCTGTCCGGCGTCCACAATCCCTTTTTGCCGTGGTCCCTGCAAAGGGCCTCGGCCCTGGGCCCCACGGCAGCCACCGCGTGTGTGGGATGGTCGCTTCTAACCGCATCCGGGCGCCGCCAGAACGCATCGGGAATCGCGCCGTTGGTCGTCGGCGTCGTCATCGGATTGTATACCTGTGCGGCCCGATGGTTAAACGACGGCATCATCAGTGTGCCGCGCTTTCCAATCACCGTCAGCAGAGCCTCGATCACGGTATCCTCGCCACCCACCACGTGTCCAATCGACGACAGGGAACTATGCACCATCACGTCCATGCCCCGCGCCAGCCCCAGCGCCCGTAGATCCGCCACCAGGTCCGTGCGCGTCACCTGTTCCGACTTCCGCATAAGCTCTACGTACCCCAGTTCAGCGTGGGCCTCGAAATAAGCGATCGCCCGCTCCACCTTAACCGCGCTCCCGGTCTCGCACGCCACGGCCTGCGAAATCTCCTGGATCGTCCGATTGCCATCCGCCCAGAATAGTGCCCAGGGAGAAAGCCCTGTCTCTCCGATCCGCCTGGCGATCTCAGGCGGGGTGTTCTCCCCGATGGGCGTTAGCAAGCGGGTACGCCTCGGAATCCGGTCCCCGCTTTCAGTACGTCTGCGACGAGGGCGCCTTTTGCCCTGCACCGCGGTCTGAGCGGCATCCCGAACCTCGCGCTCGTAATCCATCAATCGCCTCAGAACGTCCGAGCGGCTTCCGCCCCACATCCAGCGATGAAGCTCCTTCAGATTCACCCGATGCTGCTCACGCTCATATTCCACCTGCGCAACGGACAGACTCGCCCGCCGGACCCGCTCGATCGTCCGCGCGGTCTCCGCTGCGGCCACGTCGACGATGTTCTCGGCACCCGCATCCGCCAGCCAGTACAGATAGCCCGCCATTGCTGTTGCGCACGCCGCCAACCCCACCGTGCTCAACAGACTCGGCGTGTCGGCGGATGAATGATAAGCATCGAATCCCCGGCCCGATTTCTGGTGGTGAGTGGTGAGCCAGGGGCACGGGAATCCATACTTCGGATCGCCAATCAGCGTATCGGACGTGGGTTGAAACGGCTCCATAAACAGGCGATACCCAGGATTTCGCACGCGGAGCGTTTCAGACAGAATAGCCTCCCCCAAACGGTCCACAAAGCCAGCCGACATCGGGATCGTCGCATGCCACTCGAGCCGTCCTCCGCATACCGAAGGCTTGCTTCCCACCGTATCGATAACGACACCCGCAAGGGGCGTTTGCAGGCGCTGCACGTCTTCCAGGTATTTGAAGAACCCGTGACATTCGTAGGCATTCATCAGGCGGATTGTGCGTCTGGGCCGGGGCAGCGCGCCGTCCGCGATCAACGCCTCGAGAATGCGTGCGATTTCCAGGCAGAGCGCCACGCCCGATGCATTGTCTATCGCGCCCGGCTCCGCGCTGTGCGCGAGCGCCCACACTTCATCCTGAGGGTCCGCCTCGCCCGGCACAACCCCACTCACCTGATCGTGAGTACCCTGGTAGTGCCGAATATCCACGTCCGTCCGCACCGTCAGGGCGCCGTGCTTCCGGACCAGCCCCCGCAGCCGTTTACCCTGGTTCTCAGATAGCACAAGGCCCACCATCAGAACCGCCGCGTCCTCAATCGGCACACCGCCCCACCCGAATTTCGTCCACGCGGTCGCGTTGGGCAGGTTCGGCACCGGGTTATCGATAACCACCCCGGCGGCGCCGGCTTCCGCGAAGGATCGCAACATTCCGCGCGGATTCATTCGCGTCAGCACAACCTTCCCGGCCAGACCGTCTCGGGGAATCCGACTCAGGGCCTCCTTTGAATCCACGACAGCCAGTTCGTTCTCCATTCCGCCGGGCGGGGTGGCGTCGCTCCATTGAATCACGTGCCAGGGGTTCTCCTTGTAGTCCAGAATTCGCGTCTTGACAGGACGAATCACGTCCATCGTCCCGGAACGCACATCCGCGGCCTTATGAATGATCCATCGCCCCGAGCCGATGGAACCACCCGTCCGCATGGCGTGGACTTCCGCCTTCGCGCCAGACTCCTCGTAACGGCGGACCAGAAACTCCGTGGTGTCCGAGAACCGATCGAATGAGTTCCACCGGTCCGTTGCCACAACGGCGCGCACATCCTCCAGAACCCGTCTGCCGTCAGTTTTTCCGTGCAACAGGGGCAACACCGTTTTACAAAAGTCAACGACCGAACCATGCGGACCGTACATTCTGATTCTCCATCGTAAAATTGGAATCTGAGGACGTTTCAAGCATTACGTGATGGTTCCGTTTTCCGACACGGGCACACCCAGTTCTTCGGCCACGGAACAGATTTCCGACCAAGTCGCCTCCTCCACGAACACCCCCTCCGACACCCGCTTCCTGCGGGTCTCCATCTCGATTTCACCCGGTACGTAGACCTTGTCCACACCCGGCATCGTCGGCGACGACTTCACCCAATCGATAAGGTTACGCACCTCCGACTTAAACTCGTCCACGTCGGTGAAACTCTCGATTTTTATTGCCAATGCCAAAAACCCGCTCCCACCCCGGGTGGGCGCCTCCGTACTGCACCCGGCCCAGGAAAGACCGCCCGCAATAGCGTCGATCATCATCGACAGGCCGTATCCCTTGTGGCCGGCGGGCCCGCCGAGCGGCAACATGGCCGCATCGCCCGCGTAGAATACCTCCGGATCGGTCACCGTATTTCCGTGTGGATCCACCAGCCAGCCTTCCGGCACGGACTGTTTCCGCACGCGGCAGATGTCGACCTTGCCGCCGGCCACGACGCTTGTCGTTATATCCAGCGTCATCGGCGGCCCGTCTGCCGTGGGTACGCCAATCGCAATCGGATTGGGCGGCAGCCGCCGGCCGGTGCCGCCAAACGGCGCCGCGAACCGCCCTCCCCCGTTCAACATCAATATGCCGATACAGTCTTGCTCTGCCGCGATGGCGGGGAAATCGCCGAGACGGCCGATATGGCCAGACCGATGGACCGCAACCGCCCCGATCGTGTGTTGAAGGGCTCGGTCCGCCGCCATACTCATGGCCAGATTGGCTACCACGATTCCGATCCCTCCGTCGGCGTCAATGGTCATCGAAACAGGCGTCTCCCGAACCACTTTGTGGCCTCCTGCGGGCTTGATTCCACCCGCCTTCACCCCGCGCGCATAGCCAGGCATCCGGAGGATCCCGTGGGAGTCGTGGCCCGCCAGATTCGCATCCACCAGATGATCCGTTACGATTCGCGCCTGATCTTCGGGCAGCCCGGCGGCCTCGAAGATCGCATATCCACACTGTCTGAGGTTCAGATGTGACAAGATCGGCATCGACCTTCTCCGAAAGATGTTGTTTGCGTCTGTCTGGTCTGAAAGCAAGCTGTCAGCGGTGACCCCGCCCGTCCGACCCATCCCAGGGTAAGACGCGAGACGTAAGACGTTAGAAAGGGCAAAGCGCGAAAGACTGTTAGAGTGGGGTGTGGTCCTCTTACGTCTACCTTCTCACCTGATCCTGATGGCTGCAAATCGCGAGACGGAAAAGGTCAGACAAAGCAAAAGACGATTGGGTTCCGAAGGGCATAATAACTAATGGAAGTACCGCTCACGCAGGAACCGCGCAATCTCGGAGACGGTCATCTCCGTGCCTCGAATCGCATCGTGAACCCGACAATGCCATGGCTCCGGCCCCAGTGCCGCCCGCCAGTTCCGGATCGCGGCCACGTTGGCCCCGCCGGCTTTCTTAAGCGATTCAAGCGCCGCATGAAGCTGTGTCTGAACGTTGGAGTCGGCCAGGTTTCGCGTCGCCACCTGCTCCGCGACGTGAAAGACGCAACGGGCGAGTTCCACGTAGGTCATAACGACGCGGGTCTCATTGACACAATCCGGGCGCTCGAATTCAGACGCAATCTGTATTGCCCGGCGGCACGTGTCCAACTTTTGCTCAAAAGCTTCTACACGTTCATAATACCGGAACATGCCTTCGCCGAGAAAGGGGCGCTGTTTCCGCCGAATCATCTCGACGGCCTTTCCCCAGGAATAACAGATCGGAAAATCCGAATCGTAAACGTCAAACGCCACGGGGCCTATTCGTTCCGACCATTCGCCGAACGCCTCGACGTCGGCATTGCCTTCCCGCGTGGCCCACGCGATGGCGAACTCCTTTTCACTGCGTCCGTTCAGGTTCCACGAATACTCCGCCAGGGCCGCGACATTGAACCCGCACGTCTCCGTGCCCTTGGACGCCCACGCCATCATTCCGTAGGCTCCGCTGTATTGCCGTCGAATCAACTGGCCCACATAGTCCCGGATCCGATGAACCGACGACTGCGGTACCTTGAACTCGGGGGTTTCCACATTTCCATTCGCGTTGATCGGCACGTCGTAGCTGGCGATCCATCGACCCTGCGAAGCATGGTAATCCAGAAGCGGGTTGGCCGTCAGATCTCTGGGCAGGTTCATCACGCGCTCCATTTCGGTGGCGCATGCGCGCTCGATCTTCACTTCAGGCGGCAACGCCGCTACGACGCGGTAATCCCGCTCCGGCGTCGTGGTTGACAGAAACATGCGAATGTTGAAACCGGGATAACGCGGGCGAATCCGTTTCCAGGCTTTGACAAACGCCCGGGCTTCGAGCACAAACTGCCCCTGGGCCGTGCAATCGTCGCATTCGCACTGAGCGGGCCGCTCGCTCAACCAGCAGCCCACCTCCGGTGCGCCCTGGGACGCGATGTCCGCCATCCACTCTGCCAGAATTTCCACCAGCAGGGGATTAGACGCGCACGGCGCCCGATGCCGGTTGCCTTGCTTGTGGGCGAAATATCGCCCTGCCAGCGCGCCGTCGCCTTTGCCCGCCAACTCGGGATAAGCGCGATACAGGCCGCGGTCATGCAGAAAATTCAAATGGGTTATGAGTGGTACATAATGAAATCCGAGGAGACGCGCCTCTTCCATAAGCGCCGTATCGATACGGGCGGTGTTCGGTTTTCCTCGCACCACGGTCGACAGTTCCGTGGAGTCCATTTTGCCGTAGTTCAATTTCATCGACGCCATCCACGGGATCCATTCCTCGGGCTGTGGAAAGTTCCACATGCCGCGTTCGTTCAGATCCGGCCAATCGGTCACCGAAACGAGCGGAATGCGGATGCTGTCGGGTGCCCGCATCGGCTCCAGGAGTTGGCGAAGTGTCTGGGCCGCATACGAAATTCCCGGTTCGGACACCGCGGCCAGCACCAGGCGCTCACGCCCCTCCCGCCGGATCGTATATGCCTGTTCGCGATTCGGCAACCTCCGCAGCCGTTCAGCATCCGGCCCGCTATTCACCACCCCGATCGCGATTTCAAAAGCGCCGCCAACCGGTTTGACGCCTGCCGCCATGGCGCACAGACGTTCCAACATCGCTGCCGCATGTTTTTCGATCGCGCCCGCACCGGGCCTCACCACAACCGATACCCCTTCGGGACGGCATTCAACGTCACCCTCAAATGTGATCTCGTGCGGAAGTGGCAGCAAATACCGCTTCCATTGCTCGTAAGTTAATTTCATCCCTTTTTTTGCCCATTGTCTGGTTATTCCGACCCTGGACTCAAATCGGTCGGCAAATGGTCAAGAGATCCTTACTGGTTTCCTAAACCGAAGCCCGGCCGAGAACACCGATCATGCTGCCGCCGCACGGATGCTCCCCTTTTTCCGTCAGACCGCCATCGTGCTGCCGACAGTATGATCTGCCACAATGTGCGTGGACGCCATATATGATTACAACGGGTCACGGTAAAGTCAAGCCATAACGGCAGTCCGTATCGACGTCTGCCCGCACCGATTCCAGGAAAACTGTTGACAGCCGGCAACCCGATGGTTAACATTGTCGTCATCGACAAACCTGCCCCGAAAGGAAGCGCGACGCTGGGCGAGCCCGTAAAGAAAATCCAAATCAGAAGAGTGGACCCGTCGCTCCCTCTACCGCGCCATCAGACACCGGGCTCGGTCGGATTCGATCTGCTCTGCCGGAACGACGTTCTCGTTCCGCCGGGTGAAATTTGTCTTATTCCAGCCAATCTCATCGTTGAAGTGCCCCCCGGGTATATGCTCCTGCTCGCCGCCCGCAGCAGCCTGCCGTACAAGAAAGGCTTGATGTTACCGAATGGCGTCGGCATTGTCGATCAGGATTACCGGGGTCCCAACGATGAGATCCACATCCAGGTCTACAACTTTACGGACCGTCCGGTGAGTGTCCGGCGCCGTGATCGGCTCGCACAGGGCATCTTCGTCCGCATCGTCCAGGCCGAATGGGAGGAACCAGAACGCCTCGACGCACCAGACCGGGGCGGATTCGGCAGCACCGGCAAATAGCGTACCCCCGTGCGAGCGCCCGGGTTTTTTCAATCCCGTTTGTCAGCAATCACCGATACGAGTCGAATGATGGCACGTCAATTCAACATACCTGACTTCTACAAGAGTCCCGTTATCTCACGGGTGAAGGCGTTCAGGCAGATGCAGGATATGCGCAAACGGGATCTCTCGCCTTCAGTGCTCGACTTTGGTCCGGTTCGCTTTCTGCTGGCACGGCATTTCGGGTTCTGTTTCGGCGTGGAAAACGCCATCGAAATCGCTTACAGGACTCTGGAATCACACCCGGATCAACGCATCTTTTTCCTCAACGAAATGATCCACAACCCGAACGTCAACAACGACCTGAAAGACAGGGGCGTACGATTCATATTCGACCCGTGCGGAATTCAGCTCATCCCATGGTATCACCTTGAACCGGAAGATATCGTTGTTGTACCCGCTTTCGGTACCACACTGGAAATTCAGGAAGCCCTTGCTTCCCGTGGCATTGACGCCTACACGTACAATACGACGTGCCCGTTTGTGGAACGGGTCTGGAACCGGAGCGCCAAACTGGGTGATTCGGGATTCTCCGTGGTCGTGCACGGAAACGACACCCACCAGGAAACCCGCGCCACCTTCTCCCACAGCATCCGAAACGCGCCCACGGTTGTGGTAATGGACCTGAACGAGGCGCACATTCTTGCCGACGTCATCCGGGGAATGGCAGACCGCGACATTTTTTTAGAACACTTTGGACAAAAGTGCTCGGAAGGCTTCGACCCGGACCGCCACCTTCAACGCATCGGAATCGTCAATCAGACAACCATGCTGGCCACCGAAACACGGCACGTCGCGAAAGTCTTGCGCGAAGCCCTGGCGGACCGTTACGGGGACGAAAACTTACAGAATCACTACGCCGACACCTCGGATACCCTCTGCTACGCAACCAATGAAAACCAGAACGCAACGTATGCCCTTGTCGAGCAGAACGCGGACGTGGCCCTGGTCGTCGGCGGTTACAACTCCTCCAACACGTCCCACATCGTGGAACTCTGCCTCAAACAGATGCCCACCTATTTTATCAAAGACGCGGATGAGATCCGCTCGGAATCCGTTATCCGCCATTTCGATCTGCAAACAAAAAAAATCGCCGTTGCAACGGACTGGCTGCCGGACAAACGCCCCGTTACCGTGGCGTTGACATCCGGCGCCTCGTGCCCCGACGCCATTGTCGATGCGGTGCTGCTGCGCGTCATCTCCTTTTTCGTCTCCTCACGGTCCATCGACGAAGTGCTCGCCGGCTACGCGTGAACGGACGGACCTGAATGAGACGACGTCGCCGGAAACGCCTTCTCCATTAAGCAGCGAGAAACCCCAGGGGCCCCTTTCAATGTCCCCCATTGAAACCCGATCCATAACGCTTTCCCGCGACCAGGCCATTTAATAGGCCGAAGCCCTCACGTACTTCGAAGGGTTGACATATCTGGCGGTATTCTCGGTGATCGATACGGACGCACCGTTTAAATGGACGTCAACGGCCCGAGTGCGACCACCGCCGGTTCACTATCAAGAGGAAAACGCTCCAGATATTCGGCGATCCGTTCGGGAGTCACGGCGTCGATCTCGGCCAACTCTTCTTTCAGCGTTTTCAGCGGCGTATCGGTACTCAGACTTCCCACGATCTGTGAAAAACGCCGGAGCCCGTGCTCACCGCCTGTCACCAGGGCCGTCGCATGCTTGGTCCTCGCCCGGGCAAGCGCGTCTCCATCCACTCCACGCATCAGTTCATCCATCTCTCGTCGCACAATCTCCAGCACCCGCGATACATTCTCCGGATCCACGGAAACATATACGTAAAACAGACCGGTATCGCTGAATCCGCAGAAATCCGCCGACGCTTCGTCAGCCAGCCCCATCTGAATAACCGACCAGAACAGACGGCTATTGCTGGCCGCGCCCAGATAACGGGCAAGCAGATCGGCAGTCGTCGCCCATTCATTCGAGTCGCATGGAGCGGGATATGCCATGGCGATATGCTCCCGAATCACATTCGGGCGCTCCAGCACGCGACTGGATGGCCGGAATGTCGGCTCCACCTGCTCCCGAATTGCCTCCCCTGGCTTCCAGCCGCCGCAATGCGCTTCAGCCACGCGAATCATTTCGTCGCGATCGAATCTTCCGGTAATCACCAACGTCATATTATCCGGCGCATATCGTTTCTGGAAATAGTCCGTCATCTGCTCCCGGGAGATTGACCCGACCGTGTCCTCGGTGCCCAGCACGCTCTGTCCGAGCGGATGCCCCGCGTACGCTTCCTGGATCAGTTCGTCGATAATCAGCGCATCGGGGCGGTCACGATACATTGCGATCTCTTCAAGGATCACTTTCTTCTCCATGTCGAACTGGTCTTCCGGCAGTGTCGATCGCATCATGTCGGCCAGAATCTCCGCAGAACTCGCCGCCCGTTCGCTCTGCACCCAGTGAAAATAGGCCGTACCCTCCCACCAGGTATACGCATTCCACATCGCGCCCAGATCGTCCACGTCGAGGCTCAACTGGCGCCAATCCCGGTTCGCCGTGCCCTTGAAACACATGTGCTCCAGGAAATGCGACACCCCGGCCAGTTCCGCGGGCTCGTCGCGCGAACCTGTATGTACAAAGAATCCGAGAGCCGCCGAGTTGATTCTGGGAATCGACTCAAATACGAGCTTAAGACCGTTATCGAGCGTATGGGTGGAGAACGGTGGCTGCATGGAAATCTCCCGGTTATCTGCGCTGTTGATCCTATATGTCCAGGGCCCTGGGCCCAAGGGTCACGAGCGTGGCCGGCGAGGGTGGAAACGCCTCGAGATAGGCTGGCACCTGCCCCAATTTCACACTGTCAATCCCTCGGGCGATCTGCTGAATCGAACGCGGATGCCCGTCCAGAAACAACCCATCCATCATGCTGCCCACGCGACCTTCCGGCAAATCGCCTGTTGTGAACAACTGGCCCTTCAGGACAGTCTTTGCCCGGTCGAGTTCGGCCTGCGTGAGGTCTTCCGCAATCCGCCGTACCTCCCGCATGCAGACCTGAAGGGTCTCGTCCGCCCTGTCGGCCGTCGTGCCGGCATACAGTGCGATTAGACCGCCGCCGCGACGCGCCCGATAAAAGGCCGAGACACTGTACGCCAACCCCCGCTTCTCCCGCACCTCGGTAAAAAGACGGCTGGACCCGCTGCCGGAGAGTACGGCCACAGCGAGTTGGGCCGGATAGTAGAATGCGCTGGCCCGGGGCGCGGCGCCAAAAAGAAGCCCGATGTGGGCCTGCTCGGACTGTTTGGGATGGTGCACCGCCCGGTCCGCCACGGATATCGGGTGTGGATCTTCCGGCGGTAGCCCGGATCTTTCCCAGGTGCCGAACGCCTCGTCCACTGCCCGGAACATCTCTTCCGTCCTCAAGCCGCCGGCCACCGAGATCAGAAGGCGTTGCGGGCTGCAGAACCGCCGCCAGAAATCGCGCACGTCAGCCGGGACGATCGCGGCAACTGTCGCTGCCTTTCCCAGCGGATTGCGGCCCATCGGATCCCCTAACCCGGCCTGATAGGTCATATACAGAACCTGACTTGTCGGATTGTCTTCCAGACGCTTCAGTTCCTCGAGCGCGAGCATTTTCGCCACTTCAACGTGCTCATCGGGAAAGGATGCGCTGCGGTACACCTCGGCGTAAAGTTTCAAACCGTCCAGAAAGTGTCTCGGCAAAAGCTGTGCCTGGAACTCCGTGAATTCGACGGCCGTGGCCGAGCCGCGCCGCACGCCCAGGGAATCGAACGCATCGTAAATCGAGCGCGCGTCGCGAGTTGACGTGCCCTTCAAGAGCGTTTCTTCGGCAACCCATGCCAATCCCAGCCGATCGGCAGGGTCGTCTTTGGTCCCGAAGCCGAACCGGAACGCAACCACAACCGATTGGGCGCCGGGCATGGGCTCGACAACGACTTCAATCCCATTCTTCAGGGTATGTCGCTGCGGTTCAAATGAATGCATAGTCACTCTTCCATGGAAAGGTCCGGCGAGAAGCCCGGCTCCGTCCGACAGATTGGCAAAAAACGGAATATAGGTTACGGAGTGCGAAAACAAAAGCAAAACATGGCGTCAAATTGCAAATTTCCCAACTTCAAAGCGTCCTCATCTCCCACGGCCTGCCGTGTCGAGATCCCTCGTTCCATCTTTCCACTTGACACAGGCCAACCTATTGGCTAATTTGCTGGCCTTCCGAAAGGCAAGGGTAGAGGCGCAGGTTTTCAAGAGTACCCGGTGATAACCAGGCGTTGCAAACGCATCGGCGAAAGGGAAAACCTGCCGAAGTCCCGAATCTGCTCTGTCGCAGAAAGGGGCTGGTCCACTCGGATAAGATCCGCTGGACTGTCACGGAATTCTCCGTGGAGTGCTCTCTTGCGCCATCCATGCTGGAACTTGCACGGCCGGCCTTGCCTCCACCCCACTCGGGAACCGGCTGTTTTTTTTGCTTCACGCTGACGGTCGATCCGGTTCCCTCTATTTTAACCTGGAGGTGACCCCATGTTATTCAGCGGATGTTACACCGCCCTCATCACACCCCTGGACCCCGACAAAAGCGTGGACGAACCCGGTCTGGAAAAACTGGTCAGTTTCCAGATTTCACAGGGTGTAAGCGGTGTCCTGGCAGTGGGCACGACCGGCGAAAGTCCAACCCTCAACAGTGGAGAACACAACAGCGTCACTGAACGGGTCTGTGCCCTGGCCAGGGGGGAATGCCGCGCTATTGCCGGCACCGGCGGAAGTTCCACAGAGGAGACCCTGCGCGCCACGGAGCATGCCGCGCACGCCGGCGCAGATACCGCGCTACTGGTAGATCCCTATTACAACGGCCCGAGTTCACTTGAGATTCGACGGGAATACGTCGCGCCCGTTGCGGAAGCCTTTCCGGAACTTCAGATGGTCTCCTACGTCATCCCGGGCCGCTCGGGAACGAAACTGCTCCCCGAAGACCTGGCCATTCTGCACCGGGACTACGGAAACGTCAACGCCGTCAAAGAAGCCACCGGCGACCGGGAAAACATGGCGCGGACGCGTGAAGTCTGCGGGGACGATTTCTACGTTCTTTCCGGTGACGACGACATCACCTACGCCATGATGACAGACGCCCGAATCGGGGCGGCCGGCGTTATCTCCGTGATGTCCAACGTGGTCCCCGGCCCCATACAGCGCTTCACGCAAGCGATCCTCAAAGGCGATATGGTTGAGGCCGATCGCCTGGCCGGCGCGCTCAAGCCCCTTTTTGGAATGGTCACCGTTCTGTCCGAAGAAGATACTCCCTTCGGAACGACACAGGTCAAAGCCCGTAACCCCGTTCCAGTAAAGACATTGATGAATATTCTTGGCATGCCGGCCGGTCCGGTCCGGCAGCCGCTGGGCAGGATGAACCAGAGTGGTCTGAAGCAGGTCCTTGAAATTGCACGAACCGTGCAGGATAACAACCCGGAACTCTTTGCTCCCATCGAACAATTTTTTAACGTGGACATTTCAAGCCGTGTCATGGACGCCTCAATTCTGGAAAATCTGGCGTACGTAGACTAATCCGTGAATCCTGGAAGGAGTCGAATGGGAACGACAAGAACCAAGAACCGTAAACTGTTGAACTGGGTAGATGAAGCCGCGAACCTCTGCCAACCGGAAGACATTTACTGGTGCAACGGTTCCCGGGAAGAGTACGATCAGCTTGCCGATCTGCTATGCCGGGCGGGAACTTTCACCCGGCTGGATCCGGACCGGCGCCCCAACAGCTTTCTTGCCCGGTCGGATGCGGGCGACGTCGCCCGCGTGGAAGACCGCACTTTTATATGTACAACGGACGAAGACGACGTTGGACCTACCAACAACTGGCGCGAACCCATAGAAATGAAACGCAACATCAAGGACCTGTTCGCCGGTTCGATGCGCGGACGGACCATGTACGTAATCCCGTTCTCCATGGGCCCCATCGGTTCGCCTACGTCCAAGATCGGCGTCGAAATTACAGACTCGCCTTACGTGGTCTGCAGCATGCACATCATGGCCCGAACGGGCGACCGCGTGCTGGACGCCCTGGGTGACGGAGACTTCCTGCCCTGCATGCATTCGGTGGGCGCCCCACTCGAGCCCGGACAGAAAGACGTCTCCTGGCCGTGTGACGCGGATCGAAAATATATCGTACACTTTCCCGAAGAGCCCTCCATCTGGTCCTACGGCTCGGGGTACGGCGGTAACGCCCTCCTTGGCAAGAAATGTTTCGCCCTCCGCATCGCGTCGTCCATGGCGCGTGACGAAGGCTGGATGGCCGAGCACATGCTCATCCTGGGCCTCACCTCACCGGAAAAAAGAAAACATTACATCGGCGCCGCCTTTCCGTCCGCGTGCGGTAAGACGAATCTGGCCATGTTGCAGCCTACGATCCCGGGATGGGACGCCCGTTGCGTTGGCGACGATATTGCCTGGATGCGCCATGGGCCCGACGGCAGGCTCCGGGCGATCAACCCCGAAGCCGGATTCTTCGGCGTCGCGCCAGGCACCAGCCTGAAATCCAATGGTCACGCCATGGCCGCCCTGGAGAAAAACAGCATCTTCACCAACACGGCACTCACCCCCGAGGGCGACGTCTGGTGGGAAGAAATGACGGACGATCCGCCGCCCCGACTGGAGGATTGGCTCGGGCGCTCCTGGACGCCAGGGTCGGAAGACAAAGCCTCCAATCCCAATGCCCGTTACACAGCTCCGGCCGTGCAGTGCCCCGTAATCGACCCCGAGTGGGAAAATCCGGATGGCGTCCCCATGTCCGCTTTCATTTTTGGCGGCCGTCGCTCATCAGTCGTTCCTCTGGCCTTCGAAGCGCTGAACTGGCAACACGGCGTCTTCCTGGGTTCCATCATGGCCTCCGAAACCACCGCCGCGGCGGCCGGCGCCGTGGGCAAACTGCGACGAGACCCCTTTGCGATGCTGCCCTTCTGCGGCTATCATATGGGCGACTATTTCAGACACTGGTTCGAAATGGGCGTCCGGCTGGGCGACAACGCCCCCAGAATCTTCTACGTCAACTGGTTCCGTAAAGACGCAAACGGCAACTGGCTCTGGCCGGGCTTCGGCGAGAACAGCCGTGTGCTCAAATGGATCTGCGAACGTATAGCCGGTACAGCCGACGCTGTTGAAACCCCGATTGGCTACGTACCCACGCCGGAAGCCCTGGACCTCATCGGCCTGGACATCCCGGACGGTGACGTTGAGGAACTGCTTTCAGTGAACGTGGAAGACTGGCGCGCCGAACTGCACGATATCCGCGAGTTCTACGCCGGCTTTGGAGAACGCCTGCCGGGGGAATTGGTAACCGAACTCAACGCCCTCGAGGAACGGCTCGGCGCCTAGGTGTCGAAGAATCGCGGGCACGGCGTTAAACGAGGTGAATTGGCCTGACCCGGCCGGGGTACCGGTAATTCTCGACCGATACGCCTTCTCTCCCGGCAGTGGTGTCAGTCCCCGGAGAATCACAATGACAAACCTTGTTATCTGCGGCATCGCGGGCAAGATGTGCGGCCGCATCGTCAACCTGGCTATGGAAACCGACGATCTGAAAATCGCCGGCGGCGTGGAAGCGCCTGGCAATCCGGCCATCGGGCGGGATATTGGCGAGATTGTGGGGGCCACGCGCACCGATCTTCATGTTGTCGACAACCTGGAATCCGTCATTGATAACGCCGACGTGGTCGTCGCCTTCACCGCGCCCCCGGACGGTACGCTTCAGGCCGCGCGAATCGCCGGCGAAGCGGGCAGGCCGATGGTGGTCGGCACCACGGGCATGTCGGCCCGCCAGCTTGCCGAATTTCAAAAGGCCCTTAAGGACGTCGCCTGCGTCTTTGCGCCCAGCTTCAGCATTGGCGTAACCGTACTCACCAAACTGGTCGAAGACGCCGCGCGCATGATGGGTAACGGTTACGACGTTGAAATCGTCGAGGCACACCACCATTTCAAGACCGACGCGCCCAGCGGCACAGCGCTGGCGCTGGCGAAGGCCGCGGCAACGGGCCTGGGTCGAAGACTGGAGGACGTAGCTCTTTTTGGCCGACACGGAGAAGCGGGTGCCCGCACCAGGGATGAAATCGGCATCCACGCCATCCGCGCGGGAGATCTGGCGGGAGAACATACGGTCATCTTTGGCGGTACGGGCGAAATCTTCCAGCTTGTCCACCGTGCACAGAGCCGGGATTCCTACGGCGTGGGAGTCCTTCAGGCCATCCGCTACGTAGTAAACGCGCCCCCCGGACTGTTCACCATGCGGGACGTCCTTGGCATTGAATGATGTTTATCCGGCATACGGCGGACAACAGACCGCCCGGCGGCGGTAGTATACAGCGCCGTTTCACGTCTAGTGCGATGCAAAGGGAGGCCCCAGAATGGCAATCGACATCTCCGCAGCAGTGGAAGCGATCGGAAACGGGCAGACGCTCGCCGCGGCGGACCAGATACTTATCGACCCGCAGCCCGGCACGCTGACCGCCCGCGCAGACGAACTCCTGTCCGCTATCCAGAATAACGATTGCCCCGCCGCCGCGGTTTGCAGCACCCTGATCCGGCTCGGCATGAACTTCGTGGGGAGAGACGCCGAAATCGTCGGATACAGCGCGGACGAAGCCGACTCCGCACTCGAGCAGGTCCTGGCTGCGATCGATGATCTCGAGGGGGCCGTAATGGCAGGCGTCGTGGCTGATTTCCTGGCCGACATGAAGTCAGTCAACCTGAGCGACAGCCTCTCCGGCCTTCTTGCCGAACGCATCGAATCGGACCTGAACCAGGCAAGGCCGGGCCGTTCTTTTCTGACACTGCTCAAACGGCAGATGCGCAGCGGCGTCTACTGGAAAATGATCGGAGAAGATTACTGTAAATTCGGCAACGACTTCGCGCGTGGCCTGGAATACCTTCGCCACTACGGGTTCTGCCAGGTGTCCACCAACCCCGTACTGGCGGCCAAGGCCTTTGACGAAGACGGCACACTGGCCGAGCAACTCAAAGGCGAAGTCGACAAACACGATAGCTGGAAGCAAGACCCCGAGGCCCACGCCGACGAGATCGCCATGGCGGCCACGCTCATCGCCCTCTGGCCCAATCTTTCCATTTTCCGGCCGCTCGCGGTACATACGGACCTCAAAGACTATATGGTCAGTTTCCAGCTCAATCCCAACATCGCCGACCAGGCCGAAGCCAGCATCGAGGATGCGCGAAATGCATACAGGTTGGCCGCCGACTACCTTGAAGGATACGACCGCCTGCTGGGCCTGGGCGATCGTTCCGGCCGGGTCAACCCGAACATCGTCTTCAAAGTCGCCGCCAGCCACGAGGCCGCCCGAAAAATCACAACGACTCTCAACAGCAATGCCATTGGCTCCAACAACACCGTGGTCTACACCGTGGCCCAGGAAGTTCAGCTCATACTGGACGCGTTCGAGGGCAAGGCGCACGCGGCGAAGGCGGGCGGGCAGGTTGTACGCACCTACGAAACCAACATGGGCGGCCGGTTTGTAAGCCACCTGCGGGAGGTTGAAGCCGAGAAGATCTTTCTCTCCGCGGCGGAAAGAGCCGGAGAAGGCAAAGCGAGTGAACTCCTTGACGCACTGGCCGCCGATCTGGACGCCCGGGACGCGGCCAGCGGATCCTTTACCGATAAAGCGCGGGACGTCTGCAACTATAAGTACCTCAAAACCCTGGACCACCCCATCGTCCTGGAGGCTGCCGAAGCCGCCGGGCAATCGGCGGACGCCATCCAGCTTCTGGAAGAAGACCTTAAAAAAGCGGGCACCCTGGTCGCCCGCCGCGTTTACTGGGTTTTCTTCAGCCCCGGGAACCGGCCCAAGTGGGTCGCTCATCTTCGGGCAACCTACGGCGTTACGGACGCCCAGGCGCGATGGATCCTGGATTCCATGGATGTACTTCCGGCCTCCAAACGCATTCCCGAAGACACCTTCCACACGCTGGGCGCGTCCAACATGTGCAACACCGAGTTTCCGAACCACGCACGGGCCGTCCAGACGGCCTCCGAAGCGGACGGCTTTAACCTCGAAGACTTCAGGGACGCCGTGCTGGATACCTACGAACCCGGCGTGGACCAGCGCCTGCGCGAACTTCCTGATTTCTGCCGCGGATACGACCTGACGCCGTCTCTTAAAGACTTCCTGCAGAACGTCGTCGGCATCGACGTGGCCGGCTGGCAGACCCGGGGCATGGAACCCGGCGACTGGCCGGACTTCGGATCCGTGCAGAAAACCAGCGCCGAGTTCCGAGCCGCCTACGACACCTTTGCCGCCAAGTGTATCGCCATCGCCAGGGAGATCGCGGCCTGAAGTCCCGCGAGACGAGGGGGCCGGACTGACGCGCCATGGTCATCCTCGACGGCGGCAGAGACGATCCTGCGGCTTGCTCGTTGACCCACCGACGCTCCATACAGGTTTCTCTTCGCAGGCCGTTCGACAAGCTCAACGAACATTATTGAGCCCCGAACCCTGAGCCGCTCCCTGAGCCTGTCGAAGGGTCGGCGAAGGGTCAAATGAGGCCCCGAAACGGAAGGGTTCGCAACCAGCGGTTGCGATCGCGAGCTAAGAGATGAACGATCAGACGCTGGTCCGCAGGTTATGCTCGCTTGCGGTGGCCGGCCTGTCCCTTGCTTCGATACCGGCGGGATATGCGTCCACTCTGGTCTCTGGAGTCGGAGGATACGAACTGCTGCCGGGTCGTCCATTCCCGGCAAGACACAGACCTCACCTTCGCCGCCGTAAAGCCGACGGCTCAGACGGCGGAGGATCCTCGCACCGTTCGGATGATCTACTTCCGGCCCAAGGACCGGCATTTTCGCCAGGAAGTTGTCGATTCGATGGTGGTTGCAATACTCCAGATTCAGGCCTTCTTCGCGGAAGAAATGCAGAGACACGGCCATGGAAGGTGAACCTTTCGCTTCGAGACAGATCCCCAGGGTGAGCCACTTATTCACCGTGTGGATGGGGAACACGCAGATGCACACTATATCGAGTCGAGTGGCCCACAAAGGGAGAGCTGGCACGTCGTAGGTAGATCTCCGATCGAACTCATCGTCCTTGACCTTAACGTCAAAGCAGCACGTTACCTTGGTAGAAGCGAAGCGGGTGCAGTAACTAAAAAGTCGCGAGAAGGTGATCTATTTTTCTCCACGGTGCTGGTTCCGAGTCCCTTTTCCTGGAGAACGGTGGCCCATGAACTCGGACATGCGTTCGACTTGAATAACGACTTCAGAGACGAAAAATACATAATGTCCTACCGTGCAGGAAACCAGGGCCAGCTATCTGCCTGCGCCGCCGGCTTCCTGGCCGTCCATCCCTATTTCAACGCTGACATCGGAATAGGTCCGGACGAATCTTCATCGACCATCCACCTCGTCTCGCCTCCCGGCTATGCACCCGGTTCACAGAGCATCCCTGTCCGAGTCAGAATCGTAAACTCGGCAGGACTTCATCAGGTGCTATTTGTAGTAACGACACAACTACCGCACTTCGAGGCCGGCCACGCTGAAGTTAAGACGTGTCGCTCTTTTTCGGGTGAGCGCTCTGCGGTTGTCGAATTCGACTACGACGGCCTTATTCCGTCCAATGGACTCACGAGTCTTGCCAATCCTATCGTGCATCGAGTGCGCTCCTGGGCCTTCGATACATCCGGCAGGTTTAGCGCCCTTGGATTCTCACTGTATCAGATTTCTGACCGCCACATCGACACCCTTGACAAACCTGGTGTAGTCACCTCCCTGGCGTTTTCACCCTCCTCGACCGCACTGGCGGCGGGTTATTCCCTCGTCAAGTTTTGGGACCTGCGGACCCGGCAGATCATCGCGAGCTTTGAACCTGAATCGCCTGCCTGGGCGGTGGCGATCTCGCCGGATGGGGCCACCCTTGCCTCCGAGCACAATGGCACGGTCACGCTTTGGGACCTGGCATCACGAACAGATTACGCCGAGCTTGTGGGACAACCTGGGGATTCCAGATTCAGCTCCGTGGCCTTTTCGCCACCTGATGGCGCCACGCTGGCGGCTCTGTCCGGGAACAGCACGGTGAAGCTGTGGAACCTGGAAACGAGGGCAAATTACGCCGATCTTGACCATGATTCAGATGTAACGACCATGGCGTTCTCACCCGATAGGGAACGGCTGGCCTCCGGCTTGAATGATGGCGTAATCCACATCTGGGACCCGGCGACCGGGAAGCACCTTGCGGCTTGGAAGGGCCATCGGGGTTGGGTCGGTGCCGTGGCGTTCTCACCACAAGACGGCGCCTCTCTCGCCACCAAGGCAGGGTGGGATGGACTGGTCAAGTTTTGGGATGTGAGGACACAGCGTCACGTTGCCACACGCGAAAATATACGAGGTGGCAGTTCCATGGCATTCTCACCCGACGGCACGGTCCTCGCCTGCGCCTCGGGAGAGGTGGTCAAACTGTGGCACGTGCCAACACGGACCCAGATTGACGCCCTCGCGCACCGAGGAATAGTCCGGGTCGTTGCGTTCTCGCCCAATGGCAAAATGCTTGCCTCCGGAACCCGTAGACGACTCGAGTTGTGGGATGCCTCCGAGTGGCTACGGCCTCGTCCCTACGCATTGGCCATCGTCTCGGGTGACGGACAGCGTGATAAACCGGGAACGCTCCTTACCGGCCCTTTTGTCGTTGAAGTAAGGGACCAGAATGGCAACGTTCTGGAAGGCGCACAGGTCACCTTCACCGTCGCCCGGAGCAGTGGGACCCTCACCACTGCGACTGCTGCGACCGATTCTTTGGTCAGGGCCGCGGCCACCCTATATCTGGGGGCCGTGCCCGGACTAAACACGGTTTTGGCTGAAGTACAGGGACTCGACGCCGTGCTGTTCATCGCCACCGCCATCGCCCCGCCCGATTTCGACGCCGACGGCGAAGTCGGGTTCGGCGACTTCGTACTCTTTGCCGGAGCCTTCGGCGGCAGCGACCGCCGATTCGACCTGAATAGCAGCGGCTCCGTCGACTTCGCCGACTTCATCCTCTTCGCCAAGTTTTTCGGCCAACCGGCACGGACCACGTAGCTCTGACGCGGGACATGAATCCGGGGCAGCACATCGCAGACCAGACGCAACGTCCGTTCAAACCGGCATACCGGGCCTATTTTCCATATGAGCACGACGACGAAATCAGATCTGGATCCGTGGATCCGGCAACTCGACAGGACCGTTGATTCGTACCAGAACCGCATGGTGCAGACCAGGCGGCATCTCCACGCCCATCCCGAGGTGAGCGGCGAGGAAACGGAGACCACGAGGTATGTACAGGAACAGTTGCAGTCCGACGGCTTCCGTGTCCGTACCGGCCCCACCGGGCGCGGGTTGATCGCCGAATCGGCCGGGAACGGGTCCGGGCCCAAAATCGCCATTAGGGCCGACCTGGACGCGCTACCCATCCAGGACGCCAAATCCGTAGAGATTACCGGAGCAACGTGCGCGGGGTGATGCACGCGTGCGGCCACGACGCCCACACGGCCACGGTGCTAGGAGCTTCCCTGGCACTGGCTTCAGCCGTAAAATCGGGGGTTCTGCCCTGGCCCGTTTCCTGGCGGGCCATTTTTCAGCCGGCCGAAGAGACCAACCAGGGCCGCCCTGGAAATGATCGAAGCCGGCGCCTTGAATGGTGTTGGCGGGATGTTGGCGCTACATGTGGATCCCTCGCGTCCGGCCGGATACATCGGGGAGCGTTCGGGCGTCCTGACCGCGCATTGCGATGAGATGCACGTACTCGTCCGGGGCAGCGGCGGTCATGCAGCCCGTCCCTACGAATCCCGGGACCCCATTGCCGCAGCGGCCCAGTTAATCAACGCCCTGTATGTATCCGTGCCGAGGTCGCTCGGTCCGCAACATACCGTGGTTCTCACCATTGGCTCCATTGCAGCCGGAAAGCGTCACAATGCGATTCCCCATCGCGCGGTGCTCAAGGGCACCGTACGCAGCCTGGATGATGGCGCCCGGCGCCATACTCTGGATCGCGTAAGCGAGATCGCACGGGGCGTGGCGCAATTGTCCGGCACGGAGATCGAAGTCACGTTCAGATCGGGGCCGCCGTCGGTCCTGAACGATCCGGGCCTGACCGATCTGATCCGGCAGTGCGCGGTCGATCTGCTCGGGGCCGACCGCGTGCAGAACATCGGACAGCCCAGCATGGGCGGCGACGATTTCGCACATTATCTCCAGCGCGTTCCAGGCAGTCTTTTTCGTCTTGGATGTTCGGCTCCCGCGTCGGCTGGCCCAGGCCTGCACTCGCCGGATTTCGACATCGACGAACGCGCGCTGGCTATCGGCGCAAAGATTCTGGCGCGCGCGGTTGTGCGTTGGTCGGAACCGAAAACACACGACAGTGAGGCCGCCCAATGAGCCAGATGGTGTTCAACCCCAGCCGGAAACCTACGGTCGGCGTGGAAATCGAACTGGCGCTGGTGGACAATAGAACCATGGCCCTGTGCAGCGCCGAGCGAGAGGCTGCTCGCCCGCGTGCCGCCGCACCTCGAGGGAACGATCAAGCCGGAACTGATGCAGTGTTACGTGGAAATCAATTCAGGTGTTGGTATGACGCTGCAGGAGGTCGAGGCGGATCTCAAAGAGAAGCTGTGCGCGCTGGAAGCCATTGCGGATCGGGAGGGTGTGCGGCTGTACTGGTCGGCAACCCATCCGTTTTCCACCTGGCGGGACCAGGAAATCACCCGCAACAAACGCTACGCGGGCCTGGTCGACCTGCTGCAGGATACGGCCCGCCAATTGGTTACGTTCGGCCTGCACGTGCACGTCGGCGTGGACAGCGGGGATAAAGCGGTGATGATCTGCGAGTTTATCCTGCGATACATGCCGCTCCTGATGGCATTGAGTTGCAACAGTCCATTCCGGGAAGGCCGGAACACGGGTGTCTGCTCCTGGCGGTCCAAGATCATGGACGGCCTGCCCACCGCCGGTCTGCCGCCCCTGATGCGGAACTGGAGTGAATATGTCTGGCTGGTGAATCACCTCGTGGAAACCGGCTACATCGAGACCATACGGGAAATCTGGTGGGACGTTCGCCCCCACAACAAATTCGGCACGGTCGAGATCCGCATCTGCGATATTCCCGGCAACTTCCACGATACACTGGGCCTCGTCGCGCTGATGCAGTCCCTCATAAAATATCTCTCCGACCGCATCGACCACGGTATCTACCAGCACGACTGCCACCCGATGCTCATACGCCAGAACAAATGGCGCGCGGCACGGTACGGCCTCGACGCTCAGCTTGTCGACTCTGACACCTATCAGCTACAGCCGGCGCGTGAACTCGTAAGACGTCTGGTCGATCAACTGAAGCCAACCGCCCAAGACCTGGATTGTGTTCCCTACCTGGAGCGGAATCTGGATCTGGCGTCCAGGCCGACCTGGGCGCAGCGGCAGGTGGATATCGTGAAGAAAACTGGCGATACCCGGTCTGTCGTGCGGGAAATGACCGCCGCGTCTCGCCTGTCGTCGCCAGCTTAGCGCCACCCCGCACGATCGCTTCCAACAAAAAGGCGCATACCTTCCGGCATGCGCCTTAATTACAGGTGGGTTATTTACTTGCCCACGGGATTTCGTTCACAATTTAGTGCGCGGGTTCAGGAAGATAGAGGAGGCCGGGCATGTCTGGTTTACGGCGCGGCCGGGGCGTCCCGGCGTTAATTCCATGCACGTGGCACACCCTCTGTTGAGGAAGCAGGTGTGAAGGTGGGGCAGACATTCCTGTCTGCCCTGAACATTGTCCTTGTCCCGGAATGCAGACAGAAGAAAATCTTGCGCCGCCTAGCGATTAATGGTTTTCTTGCGCTCGGAAATCTCCACCGTTCATGGCCGACGCAATATCCCGCGACAGCTCGTCTCTCCAGACGTCTTCGAAGCCCGCGACCGAGAGCAGCACCTTAATGACGCCACGAAGCAGGTACTCGGCAGTGAAAAAGAAGTGCCCGTTGTAGGCGGAATTTGACATACAGTAGTTCATTTGTGGGGATCCGCCGTCGTGGATGATCGTGTTCCGCACGTCGGCGAACGCCAAGAACTAATGCTGCAAGTCCGTGATGAGGATATTCCCGGACTCACCGCATATATCAGACCAAGTTCGGCAGTGAATCGGTTCCTCGTCTGGTGACCACACCAGGACCTTGGAATCCAACTCTGATACATGTGGCAACGCCTCGAAATTCTTTCGTAATTTGCGGGCACTTTTCCAGCTATTGCTGGTCCCGGTTATTGCTTCAAAAGCTGTCTTCAGGTACACCAGCCTTTCTCGCCATTCAACGTTTGGAGCATTTGACCAAGCCTTCGCGAACCATTCAACAGCGACCCGAATACTATCGGCAGTCCGGTCTGTACCTGGAGAGCGAACCGACTTAAGAACTGTCAAATAAACGCCCCTCAGCATCAAAGCGTCAGGGGAAGAAGATGCCGTGGGGATGTGGAGGTCCAAAGGTGGCCTCAGGACTAATTTTGGATCACTAATGTTATGGCCCGCGGAATTCGCCTTCACCAGGTACCCGCTTGTCAGTGTAATTCCCCCCTTCTCCAAATCAATGGGCCATATATGTAACTCTGCGTTGTCCGCCGTGACAATCGCCCACGATTCGTGCTGATTTTCCCGCTGATTCCTTGGGTTCCTGTCGATGGTGGCGAATGCGATAGAGAGTCTAAGTGCCCTTACTTCCTCATCCGTCGGCCTTTGACCATCGATCTGCTTCCCCTTCTTGCAGAGGAGTGCGGGGTTATCGATCCGGTCGTCTTGTGGTCCGACGAACTTGCTCAGGAGGGTTGTGGCTTGGTTCTTGAAATGATTGTCAGCCCATCTGCCCTCGAAGGACTGCAGTGGTCCCAACTCCCAATCGGCAAATGAGACGAGATCGTCCATACGAAGGTAGGGGCAGAAGAGCAGGCTGGGATGTTGCATTGGGGCGGTGGTAGAAAACCAAGGGAAAGGAAATATATGAACGGTGATCTCGTGATTGTAGAGCGAAGGGAGGGCGACGTGGTTTGTCCCAAATTCGGGGAAAAAGCCATCAAACAAAACTACCCGTCGCGACCGATGCCCGCCGTTCCGAAGAACGCTGAAAACGTCACCGGTGCTTTAGGTCAGGTGTATTGTGCAAGCTGCGACCAAACGTATTTCTGGGGGTACCGCGGCGATTCGTGAGCGAAAGTGGAATGAGACCAATTGGTGGTATCATCCGAACTCACGCTGACTCCAACGGATAGATCCGTTACCTCCGCGCGCCGGGTACAACGTCCCAAAAACCCCCGGTACTATCCCTCCGCGAGGCGTTGTTTGTAGGCCTTCAGCTTCTCTTTTACCCCCGCGTCCGTCTGCGCGATGATCTGCGCGGCCAGCACGGCCGCATTTCGCGCATTGTCGATCCCCACGCAGCCAACCGGCACTCCGGGCGGCATCTGCACGATTGCGTACAGCGAATCGATGCCGTTCAGCGCGCCGGAGGCGATCGGCACCCCAATCACGGGCAACGTGGTGTGCGCCGCCATCACGCCCGGCAGCGCCGCCGCCAATCCCGCCCCCGCGATAATGACTTTCAGACCGCGCGCTTCCGCCGTGCGCGCATACTCGCCCGTCCGATCGGGATTCCGATGCGCGGACGACACGGTCATCTCGTACGCGATGCCCAGTTCATCCAGAATGGGCATTGCTTTCTGCATGATCGGTTTATCGGACTTGCTACCCATAATTATACCAACCACAGTCCTCTTCCTCCTTTATGACGACTTCACCATTCGAAACGGCCTCTGCGTCCAGACCAAAGCCGAATCGCCGCGCCCACCCTGTAGTCGACCGAACAAAGACGTTGTCGAGCAACGGCACGACGCCAGGTGCGACTTCTCAGAGCGCTCTCAAATTTCCAGACGTTCCAACGTCCGGTATCCGATGTCCCTCCGGTAATACACGTTATCGAATTGAACCTTCTCGATTGCCTCGTAGGCCCGATTGACCGAAGCCTGAATATTCTGACCGATGGCCGTGACACCCAGAACCCGGCCGCCGTTGGTCACCGTCGCCCCTTCGTCGCGCGACGTGCCCGCGTGAAACACCAGTACGTCGTCCAGGGCTTCCGCCTCGTCCAGGCCGGATATCTCAAAACCCGTTTCGTACTCGCCCGGATATCCTCCGGAAGCCAGTACCACGCAAGTCGCGGCCCGGTTGTCCAGTTCAATTTTCAGGTCTTCGAGGGTGCCTTCGAATACGGCCTCAATGATATCCACCAGATCGGTCTTTAGCAGAGGGAGCACCACCTGTGCCTCCGGGTCGCCCAGGCGGCAGTTGAATTCGATGACCCGGGGACCGGTTTCAGTAATAATCAAACCGCCGTATAGGATTCCCTTATAGGGCCGCCCTTCCGCGGCAAGCGCCTTCACGGTGGGAAGCATCACGCGTTCCAGAATGGCGGTTTGCACTTCCTGCGTCACCACGGGTGCCGGTGCGTAGGCGCCCATCCCGCCCGTATTGGGTCCGGTATCGCCCTCACCGATGGTCTTGTGATCCTGGGACGGCACGATGCACACCACGTGTTCCCCATCCGTAAAACCCGTAATCGACGCTTCCTCACCCTCCAGGTATTCCATCAGCACCAGCTTGTCTCCCGCGGCGCCGAATTCCCGGTCCACCAGTACGCGGTCGACGGCACGCAGCGCCTCATCCACCGAGTAGCACACCAGCGCACCCTTTCCGGCAGCCAGTCCCGCGGCTTTCAATACCACAGGCGCTCCCCAATCCTTCACGAACCCCCGCGCGGTGTCCGGGTCGGTGAACGTCCGATACTGCCCGGTGGGAATGCCATATTTGTGCATGATGCGGAGCGCGAAGTCCTTATCGGCCTCAATCTGGGCCGCCCTCCGCGAGGGTCCGAACACCCGAAGGCCCACGGCCTCGAACCGGTCTGTAAGCCCGTTTGCAAGCGGGTCCTCCGGCCCTACGACCGTCAAATCGATACGCTCCCGTTGTGCAAATGCCACCAGACCGTCCAGGTCGTCGACACCGATATCCACGCAGGTGGCCTGTTCGGCCATACCGGGGTTGCCGGGAGCGGCAAAGAGGCGACTCACCTTCGGACTCTGGGCAATTTTCCACGCAAACGTGTGCTCGCGGCCTCCCTTGCCCACAATCAACACTTTCATCTGTACGGAACTCCCGTTATAAGGAAGCGTGGACGTTCAACCGCGGAGCACGACATGTGTTGTGTCCCGGAAATAGATTGCCGAAATTCGGCCGTCCAACCACAGCATGACACGTCCGGCGAATTCAGACAGCCGCTATTCCAGCTCGTCCTCGGAACCTTGTGTGATCAGCGTGCCCAGATCCTCGCCCTCCAGAATCCGGCGCATGGTCCCCTTCGTGTCAAAATCGAAAACATGGATGGGAAGCCGGTTGTCGCGGGCGAGAATCACCGCGGACTGATCCAGCGCGCCCAGATTTTCCCGTACGACGGTATCGTATCCGACGCGGCGATACAGTCGCGCATCGGGACTCCTGTTGGGGTCGTCGGTATAGACTCCGGCCGTCCTGTGCTTCGCGAAAAGAATGGCATCGGCCCGGATCTCGAGGGCCCGCTGCACCCCGGGATAGTCCGTTGTGACGTAGGGATTGCCGATACCCCCTGCGAAGATCACGATATAGCCCTTTTCGATATGGTGGATGGCGCGCAGCCGGATGAAGGGTTCAGCGACCGCGTTGATGGGAATTGCCGTCATCACGCGCACTTCCGCGTTGCTCCTGGCGGTCATCACGCCGCGCAACATCAGGCTGTTTACAATCGTACCCAGCATTCCGATGTTGTGGGCTTCAGACTCTTCGATACCCCACTGTGCGCCGAGCATCCCTCTGAAAATGTTACCGCCTCCGATCACGACACCGACGCCGACGCCGAGCCTGTGAACGGCCAGGATCTCATCCGCTATGTAGTCCAGCGCCACAGGATCAAATCCGAATTCCCTGTCACCCGAGACGGCCGCGCCGCTCAACTTGAGGACTATTCGCCCGTATCTCATTTTTTCTTGTATACTCCGGAGAGCAGATGGGAAGAAAAATAGGGAATGAATATCGGGGGAAAAAGAGAAGTGGGATCCGGCTCCAGGAAAGGCAGGACGCGTTTCAGTTCGGCCCGGGGAAGGTCGGTGAATCTCGTGATTGCCGCGGGCGTGTGGGGACCCGCGCACGGGATTTCGGAAGCCGATAATCCTTTTCTCTACCTGGAAGCGTTGCCACACTGGCTTAATATAGATTCGTTCTGGCGTGTGTCAACGAAATTCAATTCCTCCCTGAATACGCGCCCTGAAGTACACTCTCGACGACCGGCCGGCTGGGTCCACCTGCCAGCGCTCGGTGGGCGCGAAGGCTCGAAACCGCAGGATTTCCACTGTCTCCATCCGCCCCGACCCTGAGGCGAGCAGTTGCGTTTTTTCTTTCGTTATTTACATATTTACGTTAACTTAATTTGGGTATCGAAGTGGAACGCTTCCGGTGGCCGGGGGCGTTTCGGAAATCCGATTTATGTGTACAAGTGGTTGTAATACAAGGATTTCCAGTGTAAATGCGGATATTCATCCTGGCCGTATTTTTTCACGAACACATCCCTTGCTGGAGGTGACATGCCCCCCCGAAAAGTTCTCGTCACCGGCGTATACGGCCTCATACCCGGCGCCATTTACGAACATTTGATACAGTCGCCGGACAGGTACGAGACCTACGCCCTCGCGCGCAGGCGCTATCCGTCCGACAGGTCGCCCGACGCGCGTGTGCTCAACATCCCCGACGACAAATTCCACCTCGCGGATCTCTCCGACATGCAGGCCATGGAGAGAGCCGTCAACGGCATGGACACCGTCGTCCAGATGGCCGCTGATCCCCGTCCTGATGCGAGTTGGGACAACATTCTGAACAGCAACGTGATCGGCGCATACAACGTCTTCGAAGCGTGCCGCGTCGCAGGGGTCAGACGGATCGTTTACGCCAGTTCCATCATGACCAACTGGGGCTATCAGACCGACGAACCCTACAAGGCCATTAGAGAATGTCGATTCGACGACGTTCCCGATCCCATACCCATCGTTACGCATAAACAACCGACGCGGCCCACGGAACCCTATTCCGCCAGCAAGGTCTGGGGTGAAGCCCTGGCTCGAATCTACTCGGACGTTCATGGGCTCTCGTGCATTTCCCTGCGTATCGGGGCTGTCAACGCTGAAGACCGGCCGGCCAGCCCCGAATTTTCCGCGGTCTGGTGCAGCCAGCGCGACGTCGTTCGGATCACCGAAGACTGTATCAACGCGCCGGATGATCTGCGATTTGACATCTTCTACAGCATCTCCAACAACAGGTACTGCTGGGTAGACATGGACCACGCCAGGGAAATACTCGGCTTTGTCCCGCATGACAGCGCGGAGGATTGCGTCTACTGACGGAGTGGAACGCTACGCCGGCGTTTTCCGTTGAAACTCTCCAGACCGTATGCCGTTGTCGATCCGCCCCACATCCCGTAACCCGATCTCAGGTTCAAAGCGGCCGGTCGGGCCGTAATCGCAGGTAACCCCAAGGAACTCACCACATGTCCACGCTGCGTATGGCCGTTGCCGGTGTCGGCGCCCAGGAGGGCTCCCGTGCCAGAGGCTACCTGGCCACCATTCGGAAACTCGCGCATCTATACGACCTCTGCGCCATCTGCGACGCCGGTGAAGAGGCCCTGCACGCCGCGGGCGAGTTGTTTGACGTGTCGGCGCGCTATACGTGTATCGAATCGCTGCTCGAGGAACAGAGGCCGGATGTCTTTTTTGTCCTGCTCCCTACCGACGGCCAGACGGTGGCCGCCCTTGCGGGCATCGAATACGGCTGCCATATCATCACCGAAATCCCCTATGCGCTCACCCGGGACATGGGTGACGCAATCGACCACGCGGCGAGGGCAAATGGCCTGAAATGGGAAGTCGCCGAAAACGTCTGGCTCTGGCCCAACGAGCGGCTCAAACAGAAAATCGCGCGGGCCGGCGTCCTGGGCAAGCTCACTCACGCCCGTCTCCGGTATCCCGCAGGCAGTTACCATGGCCTGAACGCCGTCCGCACGATCCTGGACAGCAAACCCCGGCGCGCGATGGGTTTCGCCCAGGCCGTAGAGGTGCCGCCCTACAAGAACTACGCCGGGGGGGACGAAACGACCCGCTGGTGGGAAAGCGGTGTGATCGAATTCGAGAACGACGTGGCGTGCATCTACGAAATGCCAACCATCCCCGGCGCCTCATCCGGCATGAATTGGGACATCGAAGGCATAAATGGTTACCTCTCCGGCGGCGAACTCACCCTTTACAACACCGGTGGGCGCCAGATCTATCCCATCCACGAAATATACGAGGAAGTCGATGGAGAACGGATCCTCGCGAGGGTTCAGGTGGACACGGACCCTCCCCTCGCCTGGGATAACCCCTACAAACAGTACAAGATTTCCAGCCAGGACGACGTGGCCAAAGCCGCCATCCTCGAGAGTCTGCACACAGCTGCCACCCGTAACACAGGTCCACAATACGGCGCGGCCGGCGGTCGGTTGGACTATGAAATGTGGGTGGCACTGCGCGAAAGCGCCGACACAGGGGGAGGGTGGGTTGACTTCCCGCTGGCCGATACCACGAGCCTGGAAGAACGCATCCGCGCCGAATTCAATCGCTACTACGGCGGCGACCCCGTGGCCGACGCCCGAGAACTCGTCAACGCACCGTTCGGCCGGCTGAGCGCCATGTGGACGATCGCGGGCTGGCTATAACGCACTGATTAACAACGCGGTCGGATGGCCGGGACATTCAGCGTCCTAAATCGTCCCACGTTCCGGAGTCGTCCGTCAATCTGAAGGCGTTAGTCCATGAATCGACCTGGCAGGCTGGTTCTCGTCACCGGCGCCGCCAGCGGCATCGGTAGGGCCATTGCGGAACGGTTTGCTGCCGAAGGCCACCGCGTCATCGCTCTCGACCGTTTGGAAGGCGCCCTTCAGAAACTGGCCGTATGTGGTTCCAACACCATACCATGCGTCTTCGACCTGAACAACCTGGAGGCCATCCCTGAACTGGTGGCGCGACTCACCGGAGAACACGGAACCCTCGATGTCCTTGTCAACAATGCCGGAGCCTGGTGCTACGAGCCCCTGGTCGACATCCCCCTTGACAGATGGGAGGAAATCTTCCGGATCAATACCACCGCTCCGTTCATCCTTACCCGGGAGATCGCGCCTGGAATGATCGAACGCGGTGACGGCGTCGTCGTCAATATCGCCTCCCGCAACGCGATGGTCTCCAGTAAGGGCTCCGCCGCCTACGACTCCTCCAAAGCGGCTCTCGTTGCCTTGACCCGAACCGCGGCGGGAGAATTCGCGCCGCACAACGTCCGCGTCAACGCCATCTGCCCGGGCGTCATCAACACGCCCGCAAACGATGACCTGTTGGACGACAAGGAGACCCTGGCCAACTACCTCAAGTTGATACCGCAGGGCCGCTACGGCGAACCCGAGGAAATCGCGGGCATCACGTACTTCCTCACCACCCCGGACGCCCGGTTCATTACCGGACAGACCCTTGTTGCGGACGGCGGGCAGATGGCCTTTTCGGACTGGAAGAAGCTTTTTGACAAGCCCTGACATCCCTTGATGGGCCCCCGTCGACGGGACACGCGGATGACGCGCCGCGGGATCCCACGCCAGGGTCATTCGACGAGGAGAGAGGACTGATATGAGCCACCGACAATTCACCGGCAGAGTCGCTATCGTTACTGGTGCCAGCAGCGGCATCGGCAAGGCCGTCGCGCTCGCCCTGGCGAACGAAGGCGCTTCGGTCGTGGCCACGTACAATAGCAACAAGGCAGGCGCGGACGCGCTCAAAGAAGACGCCTCCACGTCGGAAGGCCGCATAGAAACGGTGCGGACGGACGTCTGCAGCGCGATAGAGGTCCGGCGCATGGTGGACCATACCCTCGAAATCTTCGGCGGACGGCTGGATGTACTGGTAAACAACGCCGGCCAGTGGATGGACAAGGCGCCCATTGCGGAGTGCCCGGACGAACTGTGGGACCATATGATCAACGTCAACCTGAAGAGTGTTTTTCTCTGCTGCCGCGCGGCCATTCCCGCCATGCAAAAGCACGGCGCAGGCGCCATTGTAAATATCTCTTCGGTCGCGGGCCATACCGGCGGCGGGGGGGGCACCCTGCCTTACGGTACGGCAAAGGGCGGGGTCAACACCTTCACCCGGGGACTCGCGAAAGAGCTTGCCCCGCACGGCATCCGGGTCAACGCTCTCGCGCCCGGCGTTATCGACACCCCGATGCAGCACCGGCACTCCACACCCGAACAGCTCGATTCGTTCGGACAGGCCGCACCTCTGAAACGCGTGGGCAAACCCGAGGAAATGGTTGGCGCCGTGATGCTCCTCGCCTCCGACCAGGGCAGTTTCATTACCGGTGAAATCATCGACGCCAATGGCGGGATCTACATCCGCTGAACGTGAGTATCAACCGTTGCCCGCTCCCGAAAACCGGGTCGGGCCTCTTGACCGTTCGAAGTGCACTCGAAATCTCGCGACACGCCTTGGCCTGCCGCGGAAACACTTTTTCAGATAGGAGACCTCGATGAGACCCGGATGGATAATGCTTCTTTCCGTGCTTCTTTTAGGCTGCCAAGCCGGAGAGAAGGAACTGGCGACGGACATCGAAAGAACCAGCTACAGCCTGGGATGCACCATTGGCGTGGAAGTTGCGAAAGGGCTCGAAAAAATGCAGATAAACCTTGATGCCGACGCATACGGAAAAGGCGTCAGAGAAGCGGCGGCTGGCGGGGGGACCCTCTACACCCGCGACGAAATCGAGCAGACGCTGCTAGCCTATCGCCAGGAGCAAGACGTGCCGGACAAACAGAAACTCAATTATTCTCTGGGTTACGCCATAGGCAGGGACGTCGTAAACGGCCTGCGCCAGAGTACGGGAGTTGATCTTGATCCCGATACGTTCTCGCTCGGTGTAAAGGACCGCGTATCAAAAACAGACACACGGATGACCGAAGAGGAGATCGAAGCTGCTATGACTTCATTAAAGCAAAAAATGATCGCCCGGCAGCAGGAACAGATGAAGGCGCGGGCTTCACGGCCAAATATCGGACAGATGGCCGCGAAGAACAAAGAAGAGGGCATGCGATTTCTGGCGGATAACCGAACGAAAGAGGGCGTCGTGGAACAACCCAGCGGCCTGCAGTACAGGATGACCAGAGAGGGTTCCGGTAAATCGCCCTCGGCCACCGACAAAGTGACGGTGCACTACCGCGGTACGCTCCTCGACGGCACCGAATTCGACAGTTCCATCAAACGCGGAGAACCGGCCACTTTCCCCCTCAATCGGGTCATCAGCGGCTGGACGGAAGGGTTGCAGTTGATGAAAGAGGGCGCCAAATGCGTATTCTTCATACCGTCCGACCTCGCCTACGGCGACCGTGGAAATCCCAGCATCCCACCTGGCTCGACGCTCATTTTTGAGGTTGAGTTGCTGACGGTCAATTGACAGCCGGGCCGAGGTGATGGAACGTGGAGACCCCGTATTTTCCCGCCGGGGGAGGAAGGCAAACGCTCCCTGGGTTAGAACTTTCTATTTCTTAACAACTTTCAATAAATCTGTTGTGGAAAGTCGACTTTATTGTTAGATTCTTGGACTTCTATGTTTTCCGTAATTTGAAAAGCCCGCTGCCGTATGCGGGAGCACGAAGGAGGTACGTTTTGCCCACGCTTAAATCGTCCTATAAAAGGCTTCGTCAGAACCGAAAAGCCTGGCTGCGCAACAGAAGCGCACGCTCCGCTCTGAGAACCGTCCTCAAAAAAGCGGCAAATACCAGTGACAGAACGGAAATGGAAACGTTGATGCCGCAGGCGGTATCGGTCATAGACAAGAGTGTAAAAAAGGGTGTCCTGCATCGAAACACGGCTGCCCGTTACAAATCCAGCCTGGCCCGACGGGCAAACGCCCAGTAGACAACATTTCCAGAAACAAAAACGCGCCCGGTGTCCATAAAGACATCAGGCGCGTTTTCTTGTTTACTTGGGTTTACGAAAAAAGAAAAGCGTCCATGTATCGTTCGCCCGTATCCGGCAGAATGACCACCACCCGCTTTTCAGCCGTCATGGATGCCGCAATCTCAACGGCCGCGTGCACCGCCGCCCCCGAGGAAATTCCCGCCAGTATGCCCTCTTCCCTCGCCAGTCTGCGTGCCATCCGGCGGGCATGTGTATTGGAAACCGGAACTACACGGTCCAGGATATCCACATTGAGCACGTCGGGGATCATCCCGGCACCCAACCCGTCGATCTCCGTTGGTCCGGGTTGCCCGCCCGACAACACCGCGGAATCCTCGGGCTCAACGCCGACAATGCAGGTCTCCGGGAAATCCGCCTTCAAGACCTCTCCAACGCCGGTGACCGTCCCACCCGTCCCCACGCCCGCAACGAAGACGTCGGGCGCTCCCTCCATCTGCCTCAGGATCTCCCGCGCGGTCGTGCGGCGGTGAACATCCGGATTGGCCGGGTTTTCAAACTGTTGCGGCATATAACATTCCGCGCCATCCTCGACCAGTTCCAGCGCCTTTTCGATGGTGCCCTGCATCCCGTCAAAGGCCGATGTCAACACGACTTCCGCGCCCAGCGCCCTGAGCAACTTCTGGCGCTCGTCGCTGACGCCTTCCGGCATGGTAATCGTCAGCCGGTACCCCTTCACGGCTGCCACCATCGCCAGGCCGATGCCCGTATTCCCACTGGTGGGCTCTATAATCCTCATTCCGGGCTTCAGGTCGCCGTGCGCTTCGGCCGCCTCGATCATGGCCAGCGCCGTCCGGTCTTTCACGCTGCCTGCCGGGTTGAACGCCTCCAGCTTGGCCCAGACGACAGCACCCTCCGGATCGACCACCCGGTTCAGACGCACCATCGGCGTTGCGCCGATGAGATCCAGAATATTATCGCCTTTTCTGAGGGTATCCATGCAATATGCCGTGGGGTGGGATCGATCCACTTCCGATCTAGATTCGAAAGACGATACGCCCGCGTTGGGTTCGGTATCTCGTGCAGAGGTCACCTATCGTTACTGATGCCAGAACTTCCTCCACCGCTGCCTCCAACCGTTCATAGACTTCCCGCAAAACATCCTTTGCCCCGTACTCGCTCTCCGTCGATTCTCCGGTGAGTTGGATCGGACCCTCAAGGACCTCCAGGACCGCCCCCACTGTAATATCCTCGGGCCGCCGGATCAGTTCGTGGCCGCCCCTGGGACCTCTGACGCTCCGCACCAGCCCGGCATTGCGCAGCAGATTCAGCAACTGTACAAGATAGGATTCCGGAATATCCTGCCGGGAGGCAATATCCGCACTCTGTACAACCCCCTCGCCGTAATGCAGCGCCAGATCCAATATGGCCCGCAATCCGTAGTTTCCCTTTGAGGAGATTTGCACAGGCGGCCTCCCAATGGACAGGCGGGTGACACATACCCCACCTGCAAAACGTTTTTCAGTTTAACACCGCCCTCCGGCGATGGCCGGAACAATCGTCACGCTGTCGCCGTCTTTCAGCGGCGTCTCCGTACCCTCCAGAAAACGAACGTCCTCGTCGTTGACGTACACGTTTACGAACCGGCGCAAACCACCGGTGCCGGCGTCGACCAGATTCTCCTTGATACCCGGATGTTTCGATTCCAGATCGTCGAGCAGCTCGCCCAGTGTTGCTCCGCTGGCTTCGACATCCGTGCGATCACCCGTGAATTTTCGCAATGGCGTCGGAATCCGTACGGTCAAGCCCATCGTATGAACCTCCTGAATGGTGGTTGTATTGCGTTGCCGGGATTGCAATTCAGCTGTGTCGAATCTGTCCGTTCTTTCCCGAGTGAGGCCACTTCTTCCCCCATGCGCGACCGATACTCCACCCATAGCCATACCCACTTGCGATCCGATTTCTAATGGATTGCGGGATTGTAACCCTCCAGCGCCGTCTCCGCAAATGTCTTCGTATTTTCGTCCCATCCGAACCCGGCCGCGTCCCGAACAGCTCCGTCCACAACGGAGACCACGATGTACACCACATTCGGAAAAGCCGGTTCGTCCATAAACATGGCGGCCTGGCGATCTTCCTCGGAAAAATACGCGCCGCAGTCGATGTGCGAATGATAAAACGCCACCACATGGCCGCCCGCGCTTTCTGTCTCCGTAAATATCCGGTGAACCTCCAGATCGTCCATCCGGTAAGCGTTCCTGGAGGTGCGGGGGTGTTCCTCAGGGTTTCGGGCGTGCAGCCGGTCCTGTATATTCTCGCACGGATGCACCTTGTAGACGCCGTCCGTCCCGACTGCCACGATCCCGCAGCACTCGGCCGGATAATCCTTGCGCGCATGTTCGTAAATCTGTTTCCAGACCGCCCGATCCAAAACCGCCCTCCTTCAAACCGGCTCGTCCAGACGCCACAACGGGGTGCTCATATATTTCTCTCCGCTGTCCGCGAAAAGGGTAACCACAACCCCTTCGCCCGCCTCCTCGGCCACGCGCAAAGCCCCCGCGAAGGCCGCACCGCACGACTGTCCGGCAGGAATGCCTAGCTCGCGCGTCAACCGCCTCGCGGCCGCGTAGGCATCTTCGGTCTCCACGCGGATCTTCTGATCCCACACCGAAGGGTCGTAAATTCCCGGCACGATGGATACGTCCATATTCTTCAGGCCTTCGATTCCGTGAAACTCGTGCGGTTCCACGGCCACTATCCGGACGTCGGGGTTGTACTCCTTCAACCGCCGGCCGGTGCCGATCAACGTGCCGCTGGTGCCGAGGGTCGCCACGAAATGGGTCACGCGCCCCCGCGTCTGCCGCCAGATCTCCGGCGCCGTCTGCAGATAGTGCGCCCTGGGATTCGAAGGGTTATTGTACTGATCCGGTTTGTAATAACGCTCCGGCTTGGCCGCCAGAATCTCCCTGCACTTCAGAATGGCGCCATCGGAGCCTTCCAGCGGATCGCTCATAACAAGGCTCGCCCCGTAGGCCTGAATCACGTGCCGGCGTTCCACGCTCACGCTGCCCGGCATCACCAGTTCCACCCGATACCCCAGCGCCGCGCCGATCATCGCGTAGGCGATTCCCGTATTGCCGGACGTCGAATCGATAATCACCCGATCGGGTGTCAACTCACCGGACGCGATGGCATCCCGGATCATCTGCAACGCCGGCCGGTCCTTCACCGATCCGCCCGGGTTGAACATCTCCATTTTCGCGTAAATCTCAACGCCAGCCAGGTGATCCGCAAACTTCCGGATGCGCAAAAGCGGCGTCTTGCCGATGGCGTCGACAATTGTCGGCTGAATTCGGGAACTTTTCTTTGACGTCCGCGCCTGATGCCCCACAAGCCACCTCTTCCCGATCGTGCGGGTGGGATACACCCCGATCACCTATAAAAATGGCCCCGTGTTGCCCGGGACCAAGCAGCAAAAATAATATATACCGACGACCGGCTTTGTCAAGCGTAAACGGCGGAAGTCAGCAAGAACAGCGGTTAGCTGTCAGCCAAAACGGTTAGCGATACGGACGCGCGACGTCAATCAGTTATATCTGCGACATCAGGCGGGCAACCACGAAAGGCGGTGAGAAGGGAGACGGTCGAGGACACCACCCCGCGTCCTCCAGACATCGAGATGGCCTGACGAAGTCAATTCTCGGAAATATCTCTGTAGGGCGACCGCCGGTCGCCCCTACGAATGCCAGGGCGACGCGAAACAGGGCGATATCAATATCAAGGATGCCAGGTTTTGTAGGGGCGGTTCGCGAACCGCCCGCGGGGAGGAAGGGAAAGGCCTGCGCTATATCGGTCGCCCCGTCTTGCAGGTGCCCAGTCTGGGGGGAAGGGGCCTTTCTGCGCTCGTCCGCTCAGCATGGCAGTCCGGAAACGCCTACATAGCCCGCAGCGCCTGGGCAGCATCGTTCCTTTTGCGACTTTCTTGACGAGAAAGAAAAAGGGCATAAATTAAAATCGAAAAAATGGAATCCAAATTCGCAACCTCTCCCCAAATTCCCTGCCTCCGGCGGGTTCCTTTTGAAGCGACCAAAAGGAACCAAAAGTCGCCGCTGGGCGCGGGGCCTGCCATATGCACAGCGCGAATTGCCTCACGGGTCGCACATGACCTGCTGCCCTGACAACGAAGGCGCATACCCGTACTTGGAGATGGACGGAACTGCGCGCTCTGCTCTGGAAGTCCTCTCGAAAGGCATCACGTTAGATACCGGCGTGGTTTCCTTTGATAAAGGTGCGAATAGCGATTAGCGGTCAGCGTGAACATACAGCACAGAACCCGCGAGAATCTTTGGCTATATTGTCCGACAATTGAGCGGAAGATACGCCCTCGTTCCAATGTGTCGCACAATGCGACGCGTGCGACTCTGATTAGCCCTACACCGGCTACAGAGCCTCTTCGACATCATCGGGGCGTTTCGTCCGATTGGGGTAGGGGCGACCGGCCGGTCGCCCCTACAGATTTCGTTCGGCGTAGAGTCAGCGATACGGGCCCGCGATGTCAATTGGCGAAGTCTGCGCCGTTATGTGGGCAACCACAAGGGTTGCCCCTACAAACACAAACGCGGCGCGCAATGGCTTGCGGCTTCATGGGTACTCCAGTCGCCCGCCCGGTTGTGGTGATAGGGGTTTGTTCGTGGCAAAAACCGCGCCGCTCACCATCAGCATAGAACGGCGACACCTGAGGCGTCTGACATGAAATCCGGACTTTCTGCGCTAAGATCAACTGGCAGCCCAACATCCAGTTCAAACCGCTCGTGGCAACCGGCGTTCTGAGCCAGATGGACTTCCCAAAATCTGACCACGCAGATCACAGGGCATTGGACGCCGGGAGGCTACATTCTTACTATGAGTCCAACTAATGCGCGAAAAATATACTTGGCCCGACACGCCAGGCGAACTATCTTAGTCACTTGTGGGACACCATGCATATCCGCATTCAAAGGTGAGGTCGGTCTACATCGTGAGTCGAGGCTCAGAATGAGATACCTTGCTAGTTCTTTGTTCTTGTTATTGATCTGCTTTCAGCCGCTTTTCGCTCAGGAAATCGGCGAACCCTTCAAGGTCGATCTCGCTGAAGGTTCAACCACATTGACACTGGATTTTTCAGACCGCGACTATCAGTTGATCGTCTATTCCACACAGACTGACGTGGAAACCAGTGGATTTGGAATTGGCCATCCGTTCGGCTTCTCCGAAACTGCCGCCTTTGGCGATTCGGAACCGGCAATGGTGCATTTTGACGGGGCAAGACGGCCAACAAACCTCCCGAACAGCGCCAGTCTAGAAGCCACGCTGCGAAACCAAGAACGCGGACTTGCGGGCCGCCTTCAACAGTCCGGTGGTTATCACGCACCGGCAGCGAAGATTGTATCCCAACAAATCGGCAGTACCCGAGATTTTGTCTTTCCTGGCTATGCTTGCTGGATTATCGAGGAAGATACCACAATTACAGCCGTCCTCTATGCGACGAGCCAGCGGGCAAATGCCTATGTGGACGTGGCCGATACCAGCAGAGTGAGCAAGGAGCAGATCCAGGCACAAGTCGACCGCTTCAGTACAAAGACCTATCCCAAAATCACATCCGCATTCGGAAGTGAATCAGACGTAGATAACGATGGCAGAGTCCATTTCCTCTACACCCACCTGACGGATCCTGACCCCAACGTTCTTTTCGCAGGTGCATGGGGTATTTTCGATGCCCTGGCGCTTCTGCCCGCGCGCCAGGGAGGCAATGGAAATCGATCGGATATGTTCTACGTCAATCCAGATCTTAAGCCCAACGACTTCGATCCCGTGATTGCCCATGAGTTTCAACATCTCATCAGCTTCAATCAACACGTGTTGCTACGTAACGGGCAATCGGAAGAAACATGGCTCAATGAAGGGTTATCTCATGTCGCTGAAGATCTGATCGGTGAGTTTAGCAGAAGCAAGCGCCTGGATGTCGATGTCTTCTTCCGGAATACGGAGAGGGGAGCCCTTGGTGCACCGTCTTCTCCGGAACAAGCGAGACGAGGCGCCGCCTACATGTTCATACGCAGTCTCATTGAGGAATTTGGCTCGGGAATTGTGACACGGCTGGTACAAACAAGTAAATCTGGAGTTGCAAATATCGAGAATGCAACCGGTAGCCCAATCGTAGACATCTTCGAGCGGCACGTATCGAGGTTGTTTTTGAGTGGGCTGGGCCTCAACCCCAGGCTCAATTATACGACAGCTCCTCTCGTAAACAACATTTCGCAAGGTCGAGCCTTCCCGCTCCCCATGGAATATGTGCTTTGGCCTGAGGGTGGGTATCAACACAACCACGACCAATGGGCCGTCAAACCGGACTCTTTCGGCGCAGTCACCGTCAGTGGGGTGATTCACCAACTATCTTCGACCTATATACGTCGTTATGGGAGATCGAAGCCCGACAACACTGACCATTCATGCCGATCCAAACGGCAAAATTCGCGCCCAGTTTATTCCCATCCCGAAGGATTATTCTCCGCGTCTTGATCTGCCGGCGGGTTATCCGCCCCGTATTACCTTACACCCTCCACTACCTCTCCAAGTCAGCACCAGGCAGGCCATCTGGATCAGTGGCACCGTGTCCGATTCGTCCTTTTCTATTGAAGTCAAATTTCATATCTATAACGACGAACACGAGAAAATCTTGCGAGCACCGGTCACGAACGGGCGATTCAGTAGAAACATCTTTTTTGCCCGGGGAGAAATCGGAGAATATTTGCTCAATGTGGGGGCACAGCAGGACTTTAAGGGTGCTGATTTCCCGGGTGGTGGTGGGTTCTTTATGTTTCATTACTATAAATTGACCGTCGTAGAAGGGAAACCGCCTTCTCCCGACTTCGACCGCGACGGGACGGTCGCGTTCCCGGATTTCATTGCATTTGCGAAAGCGTTCGGCCTGTCCTCAGCCGACGAGAATTTCGATCCCTCGTTCGATCTGGATGAGGATGCCGAGGTTGGCTTTTCAGACTTTCTGATTTTCTCGAGGGCCTTCGGAACGAACTTCGACAGTTAGCTCTATCTTGTCCGGACTGTGATTGTACACGTTTATATCGTAGAAGCAGCCATCCTGCCTGTCGAGATTCTTGCGTCTGATCCCTATCGGCGTTCTCTATTCTGTCCGCTGAACGCACTCGAAAACATAGTCGGCACCCTTCCGCACCAAGCTCTCAATTCCCCATAAGATGCTCACCGAATGTAAGTCTCCCGCAATGCCAATATGCGGGTAACTTTGAAAGTTGCCCCTACAAAGCAGCGATCAGCAGTCAGTTTACAGCAATCAGCTAACACCGGCAGCGATACGGACCCGCGATGTTAATCAGCGAAGTCTGCGCCGTTATGTGGGCAACTCTGAGAGTGCCCCTGCAAATGCAACAACGGCGCGTCGAGGGCTGGAAGCCCTCGGTCCCGGGGACATCTCCCCCGGCCCCCTCACCTGTGAGGAGAGAGGGAGTTTAACCAATCGGGCATCAGACAGGGAAAAAGCGGTACGACCGTCAATCCATACGGCGGTACTGCGCGAGAAAACAGGCCCCCCGCTCGGTAGTGGAGTGGGGGGCCTGTTCGCCGCAAGAATCGCGCCGCTCACCAGCAACCTGGAACACCAACACTAAGCGCCCCATGCTGTGATTTATCCCCCATGCGACCGGTGGCGGAGTGGGGGGTTTGTTCGCGGCAACAATCGCGCCGCTCACCATCAGCCTCGAACGCCAGAACCAGGCGTCCCCTGTTGTCCCGATAAACCGCCGGCCAACAGGTCACCCGCTGCGCGGGCGGAGGCGGATTCTTCGCGCTCCATCCCTCGCGCTTCCGGGGGTGAGGGGGGTTTTTCCGCGTTAATCCGTCCACCACCATGTTACTCGTACACCTGACTTGCACGCAGGGCACAGGCGCCTGTATTCACCAGTTAGGCGATTCGCGGAAAAACCGGCCCCACGCCGAGCGGCCTGCCTGCGCCGAGTCGTGCTCGGCAGGCAGGCGCCGTTCTTTTTGGCCCTTTTTCTTTGGCGAGAAAGAAAAAGGGCGTAAAAAAAGACAAAATAATAGCTTAGTTGGCAACAAGCTTCAGCGTTCATGCTAAAGTAGATGGTATTACGGACTGCCCATGGAAACCAGCGAGATCCTCGCCATACCGTGGGCAACCACAAGGGTTGCCCCTACAGATCCAAAAGCGGGTTCGCCGGACGAAATACAAAGGCGGAAGCTTGTAGGGCTTCCGCCAATGAAGATCAGGTCTGTCCGGTACCGTTGTCTATTCAGCTCCGATTATCCCGCCGCCAGTTGCCCCTCCGCTTCCGGTATTTCGACCTCTATCAACGGTACGTGCATGCCGCATTCCGATTTGGACGTGCCCGCCCAGCGGCCCGCGCGTTCGTCGGCGCCGGGCGCTGCCGGCCGGGTGCAGGGCCAACAGCCGATGCTTGAATAGCCCTGGTCCATGAGCGAATTGTACGGCAGATCATTTTCAATGATGTAATCCCACACCTGCTTCCGCGTCCAGGCGGCAAGCGGATTTATCTTGGTGACGTCCCGACCGCCGCTGGTTCGGTATCCTTCCACGACGCGTACACCCGCCCTCGTTCCGGACTGATCTCTCCGAAGACCTGCAATCCAGCCGTTCAGGATTGCCAATTTGCGCTGCAGCGGTTCCACCTTGCGCATCCGGCAGCATCGACCCGGATCCCGGTTGTACAGATCGGGGCCGCAGACGCGATCCTGCTCGGGTACGCTCAAGCGGGGGCGTAAGGACTGAATCTCAATATCGTACCGCGCCTCGATACGCGTTTTGAGCGCAAGTGTTTCAGGAAACAGATACCCGGTGTCGATTGTAAAAAAAGGAAGTTGCGGGACCACCCTCTGCGCCATTTCCACGAGAACCACACCACTGGCCCCGAATGCCGTACTCATCGCGACTGCGGGACCCAGGTCTCGCCAGGCCCACTCCAGGATTTCCTCGGGCGGCGCCCCCTCCAATGCATCGGCCAACCGGCCAATCTTCTGCTGGTCGAAATCCATGCACATCCTCTACTGGCTTATTTTACTATATTGTTGATCAAGTTAGTCAACAATAATAAAGTCATTGCGCCTTGTCAAGTCATTAATGCAAAATTCCGATAGTCCGGAGAGCCGGCTGATTGGACGGAGATCGTCAGTACCCGCGCAATTGGAGAGTTGAATCGCCTTGACTTTTAACATGGGATATGATAACTTAAAAGACTCCAAAATCGCTGGCGTTTCGCGTCATCGTGGAACCATTCGATGTAAGTAACAAAAAAGCCCGATCTGTTTCGATCCGGGCCATTTTATAATGCAAGTATTTTATTTTGAAAAAGTTAAATGAGCCCGGAAGGATTTGAACCTTCGACCAACGGCTTAAAAGGCCGCTGCTCTACCCCTGAGCTACGGGCCCATTCCGTTCCCGGATCAAACCTCGAAAACCGGTGCGTGATCGGGCAAAGTGATCAATATAGACAAGCCGTTCTCCGCTGTCAAGCAAAAGGGTTTCCGTAATGATGCGCAGGCGACGCAGGCACCGCGTGTTAAAGTGGGTGCTGTGGATTTCGGGTTTGCTGGCGGCTGTAATACTTACCCTGGCTTTTATCGAGATTGACGACGTGGTCATGGCCCAGGGCATTGTCGAGCCCGGGGAAAAAATCTATATCGATTCACCGCTCAAGCGGGTCATTAAAGCCATTCATTGCGAGGCCGGAACGCCGGTCAAAGCCGGGCAGGCGGTTGTCCAACTCTACAGCGGCGACCTCCTTGCCGCCGTCGAAGAGGCCGAAAAGGAAGTCCAGCGCAGCGAAGCCAACCTGGAACACGCCCGGGCGAATCTGGCGCTGCAGAAAGAAAAACCTACTCCGGAAGCGTTGAAAATTGCGGAATCCAGGCTCGAACATGCACGGATCGCACTGAAGGCTCGCAAGCAGGAAATGCAGAGGGCCGAACACCTCTACCTGGGCGAGCGCCTCTGGAGCGTCGAGGAACTCGAACGCGCAAAAACCAACTATCAACTCGCGGAAACCAATCTGAAAGTCGTAACCGAGATTCTCAACCTCACCCGGCGTGGCGCGTCGCCCGCGGAACTCAGACAGGCGGCGGCCGAGGTTCGCCGCGCCGGCGCCGCGCTGGACAAAGCACGAAACGCTTTGAAGGCGGCGAGGGAAAGCCTCGAACTGACCACCCTTCGGTCGCCGGTAAACGGCACTGTGGCCAGGCGAGACCTGCATCCCGGCATGCTGGCCGAACAGGGTCAGATCGTACTCATCATCGCCGGTGAAGGCGGGGACGATACCATCGAAGCATGGGTCCCGGAAACCAACGCCTGGAAGGTCCGGCTGGGCCACCCCGTCGAAATCCTGAGCAATCTCTTTACGGACCGCGAGAAATTCATCGGCGCCGGCGAAATCTCCAGGTTTTACGGGTATGCGGTGCACGGTGGCGGCGTCCGCACCTTTGAGTTGGAAATTCGCATTGTGGAAACCCCGCTACGACTCAAATACGGCTCCACGGCAGACCTGCGCATTATTGTGGGCAGGCGAAGCATCCTCAAAACCCTTCTGAATATCGATGACCGCGATGTGGTCCAGGCCAGTCGCCAGGAACTCCGTGATCCACGCGGACTTGGCGAAACACAACCTTCCCCGTCCCGTCAAACCGCATCCGATACAGTGATCACGACGTCATCCAGGAGCACCACTCCGGCTGATTCAGGCCGGGGAACGGCGGCGGAGCGGAATCCCTAACATTCACGACGAGGATGAACATGTCGAACCGGATTTCGAAAACTGAAAAATACGTCTATTTCTTCGGCAATGGCACGGCCGACGGCGACGGTGACAGACGCAATCTGCTAGGTGGCAAAGGCGCCAACCTGGCAGAAATGTCTCGCATCGGCATTCCGGTTCCCGCAGGGTTCACCATTACCACGGACGTTTGCGCCTACTACTACGGCCACGAGAAAAATCACCCTCCGGCGCTGGAGAGCCAGGTTGTATCGAACCTGAGAAACGTTGAGAAAGCCATGGGTGGGCGTTTCGGCGACGCAGGCAATCCGCTTCTTTTGTCGGTCCGGTCGGGCGCGCGTGTCTCCATGCCCGGAATGATGGAGACCGTCCTTAACCTGGGCCTCAACGACGAGATTGCCGAGGGGCTGATTGCAAAATCCGGCAATGAGCGCTTTGTCTGGGACGTGTACCGACGCTTCATTCAGACATACGGCGACGTTGTGATGGGCGTGCAGCCCGAAGAACGCGAACACGATCCCTTCGAATCCGCCATCGACAGGGTAAAGGCCAGGCGGGGCATTACACTGGATACCGACCTCACAACCAATGATCTTCGGGAACTCGTGGACGTTTTCAAGGACCTCGTCACGAAACGCGCTGGCCGTTCTTTTCCGGAGAGCCCGATGGAACAACTGTGGGGAGGCGTGAGCGCCGTTTTCGATTCCTGGAACGGACATCGGGCGATCGTCTATCGAAACATCCACGACATACCCCATAGTTGGGGAACCGCCGTTAATGTTCAATCCATGGTCTACGGCAATATGGGCGACGACTGCGCTACGGGTGTAGCGTTCACCCGCGACCCATCGACCGGTGCGCGGAAGTTTTACGGTGAATACCTCATCAACGCCCAGGGCGAAGACGTCGTGGCCGGGGTTCGCACGCCGGAACCGGTCGCGAAAATGAAAAGACAGCTGCCCCAGGCCTACGAAACTCTGGAGCAAATTTACAAGAAACTGGAATTGCACTACCGGGACATGCAGGACATCGAGTTTACTGTTCAGGAAGGTGAACTCTGGATGTTGCAGACCCGAACCGGCAAGCGCACCGCCGCGTCCGCGCTCAAAATAGCGGTAGATATGGTGAAAGAGGGCCTCATCACCAAGGAAGAAGCAATCGCCCGCATCGATCCGGCCCAACTCGACCATCTCCTGCACCCCACGTTCGACCCCGACGCGCCCCGCGAGGTTCTGGCGTCCGGGCTTCCTGCTTCGCCCGGCGCCGCCGCCGGCAAGGCGGTGTTCACAGCCGACGAAGCCGAGACGTTAGCGGCCGACGGCGAAGAAGTCATCCTGGTTCGCCTCGAAACCTCGCCCGAAGATATCGGCGGCATGCACGCCGCTAACGGCATTCTAACCGCACGCGGCGGCCAGACCAGCCACGCCGCCGTCGTGGCGCGGGGCATGGGAAAATGTTGCGTGGCCGGCTGTGGCGCCATCGCGATCGACTACAAGAACGACCTGTTTACCGTCAACGGAAAGACGGTTAAGGCCGGGGACTGGATTTCACTGGACGGTTCCAGGGGCGAAGTGATGCTCGGCCGCGTGCCCACCCGGAATCCGAAACTTTCCGCCAATTTCGCCACCATCATGAAATGGGCGGACGAGATGCGGAAGCTGAACGTGCGCACCAACGCGGATACGCCGCACGATTCGGATATCGCGCGGAAGTTCGGCGCCGAGGGCATCGGTCTGTGCCGGACGGAACACATGTTTTTTGAAGGCGACCGTATCCTGGCCGTACGTGAGATGATCCTTGCAGGCGACGAATCGGGCCGCAGAAAGGCGCTGGAAAAACTCCTGCCCATGCAGCGCGGCGACTTCGAGGGCATTTTCAAGGCCATGCGGGGCCTGCCCGTCACGATCCGGCTGCTCGACCCGCCCCTGCACGAGTTCCTGCCCCACGAGCCCGAACAGCAGCGCGAAATGGCGCGTCAGATGGGGGTCACGCTAAAGACCATCCAGGAGAAAGTGGATAATCTGCACGAGTTCAACCCCATGCTGGGGCATCGGGGCTGCCGCCTGGGCGTTACCTTCCCCGAGATCTACGAAATGCAGGCACGGGCAATTTTCGAAGCGGCCGTAAACGCGCGCAAACGGAGAATCAAGGCCATCCCCGAAATCATGATACCCCTGGTCGGCACGGTCAAGGAATTCACCGAGCTTCGTAAAATCGTGGACCGTGTCGCCAATGAGGTAATGGGCGGCGGCAAGGCCAGGATAGACTATCTCGTCGGCACTATGGTCGAAATTCCCCGGGCGGCACTGGTGGCGGACACCATTGCGGAATCGGCCGAATTCTTCAGCTTTGGTACCAACGACCTCACCCAGATGACATTCGGTTTCTCCCGCGACGACGCCGGAAAATTCCTGCCTGAATACATCAAACAGGGTATTCTCGAACAGGACCCCTTCCAGAGCCTCGACCAGGTCGGCGTGGGACAGCTTGTAATCATCGGAACCGACCGCGGACGCTCCACGCGAAAAACCCTCAAAGTGGGCATTTGCGGCGAGCATGGCGGCGACCCTGAATCGGTTAAATTCTGCCACCGGGTGGGCCTGGACTACGTCTCCTGCTCTCCGTACCGGGTGCCTATCGCCCGCCTGGCCGCCGCTCAGGCCGCCATCGAATAGCCGAATCCGCCTGGCCGGGGCGCGGTCCCGCCCACGTTGTCGTCAAGCCCGAACGGAACGTCAGATGGGCGTTCGCTTCCGGCTGCGGTTTCCCCCGAGATTCCTGTTGCAGCGTTTTCCATCGTCGGCTCTAGACCGATCCGAAAACGCGGTTCCTGATGCATTTCGACCGGCCCGGCCGCGATGGCTTCCGGCCGCGCCACGCTTGATTTCCGATATGCGTTAGCCTATATTTTCATCGTATTTTCAGGCGGGCGTGGTGCCGCTCAGGGTTTTCCATTTATGCCTCGAATCATTGCCATTGCCAACCAGAAAGGCGGCGTCGGGAAAACCACCACAGCGGTCAATCTCTCCGCTTGCCTGGCGGCTGCAGAAATGAAGACCCTGCTCGTTGACCTGGATCCGCAGTCCAACGCCACCAGCAGTTTTGGCGTGTCGGTGGCTCGAGAGGACCCATGCATCTACGAAGTGCTACTCCAGGAGTTTCCGCTTTCCGACATCACCAGGGAAACCGAGATTCCCTACCTGAACGTGGCGCCTTCGCATATGCGCCTCACCGGGGCGGAAGTCGAAATGGTCAACCTCGGCGCCCGGGAGCACAGACTCCGGGTTGCGCTGGAAAGTGCCGACGACACCTACGATTTCCTGTTGATCGATTGTCCACCATCCCTGGGGTTGCTTACCCTCAACGCGCTTACCGCCGCCGGCTCCGTCCTCATTCCGATACAGTGCGAATACTATGCCCTGGAAGGTGTGGGTAAACTGTTGAATACACTGAAGCTGGTTCAGCGCCAGCTGAATCCTCCGCTCAGGATCGAGGGCGTACTGCTCACGATGTTCGACACCCGGCTCAATCTTTCCCGGCAGGTCGCGGATGAGGCCCGCCACCACTTTGGAGAGCGCGTTTACAACACCGTCATCGGCCGAAACGTCAAACTCGGCGAGGCGCCCAGTTTCGGAAAACCCATTATTCTGTACGATATAATGTCTACAGGGGCCCGGAATTACATGAGCCTGGCTGGGGAGGTTATCAACCATGGCCAAGCGTAACGCTCTGGGCCGAGGCCTGGGCGCCCTCATCCCCGGCGCCGACGAATCACCACTGGAACAACCCGGCAGGTCATCGGAGACCGGTGACATCCGCCCTGGCGCGCGTGTGCTCGAGATCGGCATTGGAGATCTTGAGCCCAACACGCACCAACCGCGGGCGGATTTCGATCCGGACGCTGTGCAGGAATTGGCCGATTCAATAAGGGAAAAGGGGGTCATCCAGCCCGTTGTCGTTCGACGCTACGGGTCCGGATATCAGCTCATCGCCGGGGAGCGCCGCCTCCGCGCCGCGAAGAAGGCGGGCCTGGAGACCATTCCGGCCATCCTCACGGACGTGGAAACCGATCGGGAGATGATGGAAATCTCCCTGATCGAAAACGTGCAGCGGGAAGACCTGAATCCGATCGAAGAAGCCAGAGCTTACCGGGCCCTGATGGAATCCTGTTTCCTGACTCAGGAAGAGGTGGCGCAGAAGGTCGGCAAAAACAGATCCACCGTCACCAACACGCTGCGCCTTCTCCACCTCACGGAAGAGGTCAGAATCGCCCTCCAGGACAAACAGATCTCCATGGGTCACGCCCGCGCGCTCCTGGGCCTGGACGACGACCGCCTGCAGGCGATTCTCTGCAAGAAAATTGTCGCTGCCGGCCTTTCCGTACGCCAGGTTGAAAACCTTGTCAAGGCTGGCAGAGAAGGGCGACGTGAACCGCCCAGGCCCCTGCCCCAGGGCAAAGACCCTCAGACCCTATCGTTGGAAGAAGACCTTCAACGGCGCTTTGGCACTGGGGTGAATATCACCCGCCGGGGCAAAAAGGGAAGGATCGAAATCGAGTTCTACACGGACGACGACCTTGAGCGCATCCTGGACCTCCTCCGGGAAACATCGTACTGACGGTCGCCGCCCACCGATGATCCCGCCACGGGGGCACGGCGCGCCGTTCCCCCTGTCTGGTTGTGTCCGTTCACAGGGCGAACGCAAGCGCCAAACGAGGAGTCAGTGGCAGCATGCTCGGAAATTTCCTGGAGAAATTCAAACGCGGCCTTTCAAGAACACGAGACGGGCTGTCCGGTAGGATCAGCGAGGTTCTGCGCCGCAGCCCCCGGCTGGATGAAGAAACATTGGAGGAAATCGAGGAAATTCTCATACGGGCAGACGTCGGTGTCAACGCGACGCTGCGGATCATCGACCGTCTTCGGGAGCGCCTCCAGCGCGAGGCGGAGCCGGAACGGCGGGAAGAGTGGGTCCGTGGACGGCTGGAGGCCGAACTGCTGGAGATCCTCCGTGCCGTCCAACCTCCAACCCCGGCGCCTCCGTGGACCACGCCTCACGTCATCCTGGTCGCCGGTGTCAACGGATCGGGCAAAACGACCACGATCGGAAAACTGGCCTGCCGGTACGGCGCGCAGGGCAAGGGGGTACTCCTGGCCGCCTGCGACACGTATCGGGCTGCCGCGATCGAGCAGCTATCCATCTGGGCAGAACGTTCCGGCGCGGACATCGTACGCCACCGGCCCGGCGCGGACGCCGCCTCCGTGGCCTTCGACGCCCTTGCCGCCGCCCGATCCCGCGATATGGACGTCGTCATAATCGACACCGCGGGGCGCCTGCACACCAGTATCAATCTGATGGGGGAATTAAAAAAAATCCGTCGCGTCCTGGGAAAATGCCTCCCGGACGCCCCTCACGAAACCCTTCTGGTCCTGGACGCCACGACGGGACAGAACGCCGTAGCCCAGGCCCGGAAATTCCATGCGGACATTGGCATCACCGGTCTTGTTCTGGCGAAATTGGATGGCACGGCCAGGGGCGGCGTCATCTTCGCCATTGCCGACGAACTCGGCCTCCCCGTGCGTATGATCGGCCTGGGTGAAGGCCAGGATGATTTGAGTGACTTTGAACCGGAGGCCTTCGTCACGGCTCTCTTCGAAGGGGACTAAAAACAGCGATCAGCCGTCAGCAGTCAGCTAAAACCGGTTCGCGATACGGACCCGCGATGGTTATCAGCGATTACCGCGCCAATTCGCGGGCAACCACAAGGGCTGCCCTTACAAATACAACGGCGGCGCATCGAGGGCTGGAAGCCCTCGCTCCCGGGAGGAACGGGTAGCGGGCAGCAGCCAGCGAGAAACCAAAAGCATCTAACCCGCGAGAATCCTTTGCAATATCGACCAGCGATAGGGCGGGCGGCACGACCGCGTTCCAAAGTCGCACAAAATGCGAGAACGGTGCAGTGGGGGGTTTTTCCGCGTTATTCCGTCCCGCAACGCAGCGCTGGAGCGGCCGGGTGGCCAGCAGGCCACCGTTGCTGGTGTTTTCCCTTGAAGTAATTTGTGGAAAAACCGGCCCCGCGCCGATCGGCGCCGTTCTTTTTGGCCCTTTTTCTTTGGCGAGAAAGAAAAAGGGCGTAAAAAAAGAATAAAAGGGAAGAGGTGGGGTGGGAAAATTGCCTTCCACCATTAATCCTTTACTCCACCGGATCACCATTTAAAGATTTGGCCTCTATGACCCACATCTACATGGACAACCAGGCCACGACCCCGGTCGACCCGAGGGTGCTGGACGCGATGCTGCCCTATTTCAAGGCGGATTTCGGCAATGCGGCCAGCCGTACCCACAGCTTCGGGTGGACCGCTGAAGCAGCCGTGGACCGGGCGCGGGAACAGATTGCGGAGCTGATCCATGCGGATGCCAGGGAGATTATCTTTACCAGCGGCGCGACTGAATCGGACAACCTGGCCATTAAGGGCGTGGCCTCCGTGCACCGGGAGAGAGGCGGACACCTCATCACTCAGGCCACCGAACACCACGCGGTCCTCGATTCGTGCAAGGCGCTAGAACGGCGGGGTTTCGAACTTACCGTCCTGCCCGTAGACCGTTACGGACAGGTTGCCCCGGGAACCGTCTCGGACGCGATCCGTGGAGACACCATGCTTGTCTCCATTATGGCGGCCAGCAACGAAATCGGCACCGTACAGCCACTGGACGAAATCGGAGCGATCTGCAGGGAACGGAACATCCTTTTCCACTGCGATGCCACGCAGGCCGTGGGTAAGTTACCCATCGACGTCCAGGCCCTCGGCATCGACCTGCTCTCGATATCCGCCCACAAATTGTACGGCCCCAAAGGCGTCGGCGCGCTCTACGTTCGCAGCCGGCCACGCGTGCGCCTCGTTGCGGAAATCGACGGGGGCGGCCACGAACGCGGCATGCGCTCGGGTACGCTCAACGTGCCGGGCATTGTGGGTCTCGGCGCGGCCTGCGAACTCGCGCGCGCGGAAATGTTCGCTGAAGGGACCCGCCTCCGGGCGTTGCGCGAACGACTGAGAACACACCTGTTCGACGGCCTGGACGGTATTTATCTCAATGGACATCCGGAGGAGCGACTGGACGGGAACCTGAACATCAGCTTCGAAGGCGTGGATGGCGAAAGCCTGCTGGTGGGCCTTGATGACATCGCGCTCTCGTCCGGCTCGGCCTGCACCTCGGCGGCGATGGAACCCTCATACGTGCTGCGGGCGCTGGGGGTGCCGACCCGCCTGGCCGAAAGCAGCATCCGCTTCGGCCTGGGAAGGTTCAACACCGAAGCCGAGATCGACCATGTGGCCGGGCGCGTCGTCGACGAAGTCGGACGGCTGCGAGAAATTTCACCATATTCCGACGCAAGGCAGCGACGCAGGTAGCGCGCCCTGAAATACAGATCCCGAAACCCTCAATTCAAGTCAGGGACCGAACCCATGCAAATCCCACCCGGCATGCCGAAACCCCGCCCCATCCCCGAGGTCGAGCATATTGTGGCCGTTTCCAGCGGCAAGGGAGGCGTGGGTAAAACCACCGTCAGTGTGAACCTGTCCATTGCCCTGGCGCGGCAGGGGCAGTCCGTTGGACTGCTCGATGCCGACATCTACGGGCCCAACGTCCCCAGGATGATGGGCGCCACCGGGCAACCCCGGGCGGTGAGCGGCAAGATCATCCCGCTCGAAAACCATGGCGTCAAATTGATGTCTCTCGGGCTCATCGCCGGCGAGGACGCACCCGTGATCTGGCGCGGCCCTATCGTGGGAAAGATGATCCAGCAGTTCATGTCCGACGTCGCCTGGGGTGCGCTTGATTTCCTCGTTGTCGACCTTCCGCCGGGAACCGGTGACGCCCAACTCACCCTCGCGCAAACCGTTCCGCTCAGCGGCGCGGTCATTGTCACCACGCCGCAGGACGTCGCGCTTGAAGACGTCACTCGAGGCATCGAGATGTTCCGGAAATTAGACGTTCCCATCCTCGGCGCCGTCGAAAACATGAGCGGCTTTATATGTCCATGCTGCGGCGAGCGGGCGCCAATCTTCGGGGATGGCGGCGGCGACAAGATCGCCATGTACTTCAACATCCCGGTGCTGGGCCGGCTGCCCATTCTGCCCGCGATTCGGGAAGGCGGCGACACCGGCAATCCGATTGCCGCACGGGAATCCGACGAGACACAAACCTTCCTCGAAATCGCACAGAAGATCGTGGATCAGATCGACACCTTTGAACAACCGGGACCTCGAATCACCATTTCGTGAAAAACCCGGAACGGGATTAACGGAGATTCGGATCCATACGCTTGAATGCCCGACACTCTGAGCGGAACACGGGCCGATTCTCTCCCGGGCAATCGCCTTCAACGCCAAAAGTCCAACGTCGTCATTAAGTTTTGCGTTCCCGGACGGAATTGGATACATTACCGGTACGTGATTCCAACCACTTTGCGCCGGGGGAATTTTATGAGCACGGCATTTGAAACCCTGATGGATACCGTCAGGAGCGAGGTGAGGGGCATTTCACCTGAAGACGCCCGGGGGCGGTTGGACAGCGTCCTGCTGCTGGACGTAAGGGAAAGGGAAGACTACGCCCTGGGTTATATCGAGGGGGCGGAAAACCTCTCCAGGGGATTCCTCGAACTGCGCATCGAAACCCTGGCGAACGACCGCTCAACCGCCATCCTCATATACGGCGACGATAACCAGGGACCCCTGGCGGCGCGGGACCTGCAGAATATGGGATATGAAAACGTCGCCTACCTCGAGGGCGGCTACGACGCCTGGGTGGCGGCGGGTCTCCCGGTTCAGCGCGACCGGACGCTCAGCAAGGCCGAAGTCCGTCGGTATTCCCGGCATCTACTTGTCCCCGAAGTGGGCGAAAAGGGCCAGGGAAAGCTGCTGGATGCAAAGGTTCTTATGGTCGGCGCCGGCGGCCTCGGGTGTCCCGCGGCCTACTATCTCGCAGCGGCGGGCGTTGGAACCCTGGGGATCGTCGATGCGGACGTGGTGGACGTCACCAATCTCCAGCGCCAGATCCTGCACGGCACATCCGATCTGGGCAGGCCGAAGGCCATCTCTGCGCGGGAAACCCTGCAAGACCTCAATCCTGGCTGTAAGGTGGTCCCGTATGTCGAATTCCTCAATTCCGAAAACGTGATGGACATTGTCGTGGAATACGACATCGTGGTGAACGGCTGCGACAACTTTCCCACGCGTTACATGGTGAACGACGCCTGCGTTTTCGCGCGCAAGCCCATCGTAGACGGAAGTATCTTCCGTTTTGAGGGCCAGGTGACCATCTACCCCTGCGACCTGGAGGGCCCGTGCTACCGCTGCCTATATCCCGAACCGCCGCCCGCAGAACTCGCGCCGTCGTGCGCCGAAGCGGGGGTTCTAGGGGTACTTCCGGGCACGGTGGGCCTGATTCAGGCCACCGAAGTGGTCAAGCTGATTCTTGGCCAGGGCGAACCGCTTATCGGCAGATTGCTCATGTACGATGCGCTGGCCATGAGTTTCCGAACCTTTAAGATTCGCCGCGACCCCGGCTGCCCGGTCTGTGGCGACAATCCCGAGATTACCGAACTCATCGACTACGTCGCCTTCTGCAACGGTGTGACGCAGCATGAAGCCGCAGACGATTGAGACGCCGCAACGGCGGAATCGATAAAAAAGAAACGCGCCCTGTTCGGGGCGCGTTTCTTTTTTATGCTGACCTCCGCTCTACCTCGCCGGGGAGTGGAGACGCTGCTCTTAATACATCCCACCACCCGGAGGCGCCGGCGGTGCCTTCTCTTCTTCCGGAATATCCGCCACCACGACTTCAGTGGTCAGGAGCAACCCGGCAATACTGGCCGCGTTCTCCAGTGCCGTGCGCGCAACCTTCGTAGGATCCAGCAATCCGGCGTCGATCATGTCTTCGTATTTCTCGGTATCGGCGTTGAAGCCAAAACCGCCCTCGCCGGCGTTGACCTCCTGCACCACAATGGCCCCCTCGACACCCGCATTATCGGCAATCTGCCGGAGCGGCTCCTCCAGGGCCCGTCGCACGATTCCAACGCCGATTTTCTCGTCGCCGAGAGCATCTTTCCGGACCCGTTCCAGAGAGGCGATCGCACGGAGAAAAGCCACACCGCCGCCCGGGATAATTCCCTCTTCCACGGCCGCCCGTGTGGCGTGCAGCGCGTCTTCCACGCGCGCCTTCTTCTCCTTCATCTCGGTCTCCGTCGGCGCGCCCACGTTTATCACGGCCACGCCGCCTGCCAGCTTGGCCAGGCGCTCCTGCAGCTTCTCACCGTCGTAGTCTGAAGTGGTCTCGTCGATCTGACGCCGGATCTGTCCAACGCGACCCTGGATATCGGAGGACGCCCCGCCGCCTTCCACGATGGTCGTGTTGTCTTTGTCAATTGTGACCCGCTTGGCCTGCCCGAGATCTGCCGTGGTCGCGTTCTCCAGTTTGAACCCCGCGTCCTCGGACAGCACGCGGCCGCCCGTCAAAATTGCGACATCTTCCAGCATCGCCGTGCGCCGATCGCCAAAGCCGGGCGCCTTGACCCCGGCCACCTTCAGCGTTCCGCGGATCTTATTGACAACCAGCGTGGCGAGAGCTTCGCCTTCAATATCTTCGGCGATAATCAGCAACGGCTTGCCCGTCTGCGCCGTTTTTTCAAGAACCGGCAGCAAATCGCGCATCGACGAGATCTTCTTGTCGTGGATCAACAGGTAGGCATCTTCCAGCGTCGCTTCCATATTGTCCGCATCCGTCACGAAATGAGGTGACAGATACCCACGATCGAACTGCATGCCTTCCACCACTTCCAGGCTGGTTTCGATCGATTTCGCCTCTTCGACGGTAATCACGCCGTCTTTACCGACTTTTCCCATGGCTTCGGCGATCAGGTCGCCAATTGTCTTATCGCTGTTGGCGGAAACCGTCGCCACCTGAGCGATTTCCGTGTGCCCGGCGACCGGCTTGCTGATGTCGTGTATCGTCTTTACCGCCGCCGCCACCGCTTTGTCGATGCCCCGCTTCAGATCCATGGGATTGGCGCCGGCGGTGACGTTTTTCAGCCCTTCACTGTAGATCGCCTGGGCCAGCACGGTTGCCGTTGTGGTCCCGTCCCCAGCCACGTCGGATGTCTTGGAGGCAACCTCCTTCAACATTTGGGCGCCCATATTCTCATAGGGATCTTCCAGTTCGATTTCTTTCGCCACCGTCACGCCGTCCTTGGTGATCGTGGGAGACCCGAATTTCTTGTCCAGCACCACGTTCCGGCCCTTTGGACCCAACGTTACCTTGACCGCCTCTGCCAGTTTGTCCACCCCGCGCTTCAGCGCATCTCTGGCCGCAACATCAAATTCAAGCTGCTTCGGCATTTCTTCCTCCTTGACGTATCTTTAAGGGAATCGCCTTAGTCTTCAATAATCGCCAGGATATCGCTCTCAGACATAATGAGATGGTCCTCGTCGTCCAGCCGTACCTCGGTGCCGGAATATTTGCCGTAAAGCACCACGTCTCCGGATGACACGGACGGCGCGATCCTGTTGCCGGAATCATCCAGTTTGCCTTGTCCGACGGCCACGACTTTTCCGCGCTGAGGCTTCTCTTTTGCCGTGTCGGGAATGATGATGCCACCCTTTACCTGTTCTTCTTCTTCCTGGGGCCTGACCAGCACACGATCTCCCAGCGGCTTCACCTTGACTGCCATGTCTCTAACCTCCTTGAAAAAATGAGACTGGATCGGCGTTAAACTTATTGATTTTAATTGCTTAACGTCGTTGTTAGCACTCTGACTTGTTGAGTGCTAACACTCAATCAATATATCAAACTGGCGTATTCTTCGCAAGGAAAATCTGGCCGTTGCACGAAAAAAATACCGGGCCTTCCTCGGAAGACCCGGCGTGATATTTCTCGTGGATCCAGGGCAAAAGGAGCCCGTGGCGCTTCATTTTTGGTTGTACAGCGCCTGGAACGCCTGCAATAGTTCCCGCGATTTCTTCACGTGGGCAATGTCGGTAGTCTGCTTGCATTTCATCGCCGAAACGATTATCTGATGAAGCAATGCGAGTTTCTCGGAATATGCCTTGTGCGCGGTCGGATCGACGCCTGCGGGAGCCTTGATGCGTTGCGCGAGGAAGTACTGCGCCGCAATCTCACGAATGTGATCCGCATGAGATTCTTTGTTATTCACCCACCGCACCAGCTGATTCATGTTCTTGCCCGGATCGGCCGAAAGCTGGATAATCTGATTCATCGACTTCTCAATGGTCTTCAAATTCTCAGCAATGGTTGCGAACCTGGCCTCGTCGCCGTAGATCCCACAGGGGATTTCACAGTGTGAAAGCGCCGACCCGTGCAAAGTCAACAGAATAAGCGGGAGGAGAATTACCGGAACCAGACGTCTCATAACGAAGCTCCTTTGGTGACATATTTCTGGGAAAGGACACTAGACCTGATTAGCCCGAATGAACCGCTCCAACACCTCCTTCTCTCTTTGTGCAGGTTTCGTTTTTCTTGCCTATTTATTTTTGATTTTCTTTGTGCTAACCTATATATTAAATGTAGACTCAGACGGTGGCACAAAGTTAAGGAATTCGCCTCCCTGCATCAAGAAAATAGCGGTGGCGCCGACCCCTCAGGACGGTTTCAGGATCTCCCGCGCCCGGGATGGAATATCGACATGCCCATAACCCGAGACCGGGTTCTGGATTATATCCGTAAGGAAGCGGGACGCCCGCTCAAACCTCGCGAGCTGAGCCGGGCGTTGAGGGTGCCCGAAAACGACTACCGGGGATTTCGACGCCTGCTCGTCCGACTCGAGCGGGAAGGAGCCATCGTCAGGCTGCGCAACAACCGCTTTGGACCTCCCGACAGACTTAACCTCGCCACGGGTCGACTGAGCGTTAACCCCGACGGCTTCGGATTTGTCTGCCGCGACGAAGCAGGCCCGGACATCTTTGTCGGGGCTGGCGGCCTGCGCGGCGCGTTGCACGGCGACCGAGTCGTAGCCCGGGTTTCCCGCAGAGCCGGCGGCAAGCCGGAAGGCGAGATCGTCCGTGTGCTGGAACGCGGCGCCAGAGGCATAGTGGGAATCTATCGCGCCGGAACGCGTTTTGGCTTTGTGGAACCTGACGATCCCCGATTTCTCAGGGATGTCTACATCTCCCCCGAAGATGTCGGAGGAGCCCGGGACGGTCAGGTGGTCGTTGCCCGCCTACGATCCTGGCTCCCGGGAAATCCCGATCCCGAAGGTGAAATCGTCGAAGTCCTCGGACTCCCCGACGACCCCGGCATCGATACCCTTTCCATCGTGAAAGAGTACGGCCTGCCCATTGAGTTTCCCCCGCACGTATTGGAAGCTGCAGACGAATTTCGAGACAAGCTCCCCGCAACGGAAACCAGAAACCGGCTGGACCTTCGTCATCTCTTGTGCGTTACCATCGACCCGGAAGACGCCCGCGACCACGACGACGCCGTCTCACTGGAAGATCGACCGGGAGGCGGATACCGGCTGGGCGTACACATTGCCGACGTTGGCTACTACGTTAAAGAAGGTAGCCCACTGGATCATGAGGCACTGACGCGAGGGACCAGCGTCTACCTCGCGGACCGCGCGATTCCCATGCTGCCGCAGCGCCTGTCCGCAGATCTGTGTTCCCTTCTGCCCGAAAAGGACCGGCTTGCCGTCAGCGTACTTATCGATCTGGATGCGAACGGCCGGTCGCTGAAAACGGAGATCGCACCCTCCGTGGTCCGAAGCAGGGCGAAGCTGTCCTACCGGCATGCCCAGAAGTTCCTCAATGGAGGCGGATCGTCCGATGCAACGCCCCACGGCGCCCTCTTGCGCAAGATGGACAGCCTGCGCAGGCGTATCACCCGCGGGCGCAGGGAGCGGGGCGCGATCGATTTCAACATTGCCGAACCACGTATCGTCGTGGATCACGAGGGTAACGTCACCGACATTTGCAAGAGCGAACGCCTCGACAGTCATCGCATTATCGAAGAATTTATGCTACTGGCCAACGAAACCGTAGCCTGCCATCTGCGAGACCGGAAACTGCCTGGCCTGTACCGGGTTCACGAAAGGCCGGATGCGCGGAAACTTGCGGATTTTGCAGACACGGCCGCCGCCTTCGGATTCGGATTTCCGCGCAGGGACAGGATCACTTCAGCCGACATTCAGAAGTTTCTGGCCGCTGTTGAAGGGAAGCGTTCCGGCCAGATGCTGAACGCATGGTTGTTGCAGTCCATGAAAAAGGCCGTCTACTCTCCCGAAAACATCGGCCACTTCGGCCTTGCCTGTGACACCTACACCCACTTCACCTCCCCCATCAGACGATACCCGGACCTGCTGGTCCATCGCCTCTTAAGAGAACCCGGAGGATTGACCGAAGAAAAAACGAACAGGCTCCGGGAACGATTACCCGCACTCGGCGACATCGCAACCGGCCGGGAAAAAGTGGCTCAGGAGGCGGAAAGAGCGTCCATCAAGGTCAAACAGATCCGCTTTCTGGAAAACCGCGTCGGCGACGCCTTCAAAGCCGTTATCGTTGGGGTCCGTTCCATTGGTTTCTTCGCGCAGTTGGACGATTTTTTTATCGACGGACTCGTGAGAGTAAGTACACTGGAAGACGATTACTACGTGTATCACGAAACCGAAGGCGCCCTTACCGGAAACCGCACCGGCCGGCGATTCCGGTTGGGCGACCCGGTGGTGGTTCAGCTTGTACGGGCGGACCGTAGATTCCGCCGGCTCGACTTTCTGCTTAAAGAAGGTGGTTCCACGCCCGAACGAGACCGCCGCCACAGAGGGAGAAACGGAAGGCGCCGACGAAGCAGGCACTAACGTTACAGGCGGGCGTTCGCTGGTGTCCGGATACGGTTTGCCGGTCTGCCCAGCGTAAGACGAGAGCCCTGTGTCGTCCACTGTCCGGGTTCCGAACGACAACGCTGCGCCCCGCGCGCGCGGGAACGCACCAGGAGATTTAAAAACAGCTACTTGACGATTTATCCCGGCACAATCAACCTGCAAACCCCCGACAGGAGGGCCGATGGACCAGAGTGTCAAACACTTTTGCGGCATCTTCGGCATTTACGGGAATGGAGATGCGGCGAAACTCACCACGCTGGGCCTGCATGCCCTGCAGCACCGGGGTGAGGAGAGCAGCGGCATCGTTTCCGGCAACGGTGAATACGTGTTTCGCCACACCGCAATGGGGCACGTGGCCGATGTGTTCTCCGGCGAAGGTGTATTGGACCGGCTGCCGGGTCATCTTGCCATCGGACACAACCGGTATTCCACCACCGGATCCGACACCCTCGCCAACGCCCAACCCTTTCTGGCGGAATGCCGGGACGCCTTTGTCGCCGTCGCGCACAACGGCAACCTTACCAATACAGCCGTGCTCCGAAGCCGGATGCAGAACGACGGCTCCATCTTCCAGACGACAACCGACAGCGAACTGATTCTCCATCTCGTCGCCAGGTGCAGAGAAGAAAAAATGGTCGATCGCATTACGGACGCTTTGCGGCAGATCGAGGGCGCGTATTCGCTCGTCCTGGCGACGGAAAGCCAGCTGTTCGCCGCCCGCGATCCCTTCGGATTCCGTCCGTTGTGCCTGGGGAAACTCGGCGATGCCTGGATTGTCGCCTCCGAATCATGCGCGCTGGACATCATCTCAGCACGTTATATTCGCGACATCGAACCCGGCGAACTTATCATGATAGACGCGCACGGTCTCCGCGCCTTCACGACCGCGAAAGCGGATCGCCACGCGTTCTGCATCTTCGAATACATTTACTTCTCACGGCCCGACAGCATCATCTTCAGCGACAACGTCGACAAGACCCGGCGCCGGCTCGGCAGACAACTCGCCATTGAACAGCCTGCCGCCGCGGACATCGTGATATCCGTGCCGGACTCCAGCAATACCGCGACGCTGGGATATGCCAATCAATCCGGCATCAAACACGAGATCGGCCTTATACGGAACCACTATGTAGGGCGCACCTTTATTACACCCGGACAGGACAGTCGATCGTCCAAGGTTCGCCTCAAATTCAACCCCGTCAGGGGTGTTCTGAACGGAAAACGGGTGGTTGTCGTGGAAGATTCAATTGTCCGAGGCACAACACTTAGACATCTGGTTCGAATGTTGCGGGAAGCGGGCGCCCGCCAGGTTCATGTACGTGTAAGCTGCCCGCCAATTGTCGGTCCCTGCTTTTACGGAATTGACTTTCAGACCGAGAAGGAACTGATCGCCAGCGCGAAAACCGTGGAACAGATCCGCGAACACCTGGGCGTCGACAGTCTGGGTTATCTCTCACTGGACGGCATGCTCAGCGTGGCCCCTAACTCGTCTCTCCAGTATTGCACCGCCTGTTTCACGCAAGACTATCCGATCCCCATCGAGAACGAAACCGGCAAGCTGCTCCTTGAGAAACGAGCGGGCAACTTTTTTTAATCCGGATCGTAAAAGCTTCAGAATCTCTTCACAGGCGGTTGCTTTGCCTGTCCGTCCCCCATTCTTCCCGGTTTACAGCGTAAAATATGAAAACACGTCCAATCATTTGTCTCTTCCTTCTGATGGCCCTTGCGGGGTGCGCAGCTTCCCTCAAGGCGGTCAACCCTCCGCAGCCGAAACCTCGCGGCCCAGACCCCCGCGCGATGGGTCACTACATAGACGCTAAGCGGTTCGAACTTGCAGGGCGAATTGAAGACGCCGTGGCGTCGCTGAGAGCGGCCATTGCCATCGACTCCACTGCAGCCACCCTGTACAGTTCACTTGCCCACAATCTGATCTCGTTGAACCGGATTGGTGAAGCCGGTCAAGTCGCACGAAAAGCCGTGCGGTTGGAACCCCGAGCGCCAGCCCATCGATGGCTGCTCTACCACACCCTGGTCAAGGGGCAGGAGGATTCGCTGCTGGCGACGGCCCAGCTTGAAGCCATCGCCCGCCTGAATCCCGCGGATTTCCGGGCATATACCCATCTGCTCCAAATCTACACTGCCAAACGGCAGCGCGAGAACGTCCTCCGTGTGCTGGATCAGGCCGCGTCCGTGCCGGCTCCGAACATCCGGTACGATCTGTTGATAGCCGACGGTTATCAGCGGCTGAATCTGCCCCGGAAGGCAGCCGGTATCTACCGCCGCATCCTGCATCGCGACCCGGAGCAGGCGCAGATCTGGAATCGACTTGGCGACCTGACGATTGCCGCGGGCGACAGCCTTGAAGCCGCAGCCATCTATCGTTCCGGACTGACGCATTTTCAACACCGCTTGAACAAGACCACGGGCACGCTCTGGCAGAAGCTCGTTGCAATCTACGACCGTGACGAGCACGTGGAAGCCCTGATCTCGGAAACACCCCTGGATACGCTTTTTCTGGACCGGTTGTCAACTCACCTCCCGCGGAGCATTCCACGTTCGGGCACCGAAAGCGGCCTGGAGACGCGCCGGTATCGACATACGGAAACCCTTCTGGACCGCCTCATCCAGGAAATGCCGGAACGACACGATCTGCTTGGCCGGAAGGCGTCGCTGCTCCTATACACGGACCGTCCGGAAGAAGCCCGACGCATCTTCCACCGGGCGATATCCCTTGAGTCCGATCCGAGGTACCGGCTGGGCGTTGCACATACATATCTGAATGAACGGGATTGGGACCCCGCCATCGATATTCTTGATGGACTCTTCGGCGAAACACCCGCGGAATCCGAACTCTATTCCCAGATCGTGTTTGCGCTGGGACGGGCGTACGCCGTGAGCAACCGCCCAGCGCGCGCGAGAACGGTCTACAGCCAGGCCGTTAACGCCCGGCCAGACGAGCTTCGTTATCAACTGGAGGTTGGCCGTACCTATCTGGCCGAGAAAAAATGGAAGGAGGCGATTCCGGCCCTTGAAAGCCTGAAAAATCGCCTTGAAGAAGACCCGGACCTCCTGGAGAAAGTACTTTACGACCTGGGTCACAGTTACGAGCGCACCGGGCGGTTCGATAGCGCCGTTGCCATTTTCCAACGCCTTCTTGCCAGGGCGCCCGACCACCACCAGGCGTTGAACTACCTGGGTTACATGTTCGCGGAAAAAGGAGTGCGACTCAGGGAAGCGGAAGACTATATTGAACGCGCCTTGCAGGGCGACCCTCAAAACGGCGCGTATCTGGATAGCATGGGATGGGTTCATTTTCAGCAACAGCGATACGACGAAGCGATGAAGTATCTCAAGCTTGCACTGAAAGCAGAAGAAAACAGGCTGAACAAGATCGAGATGGAATTCCGAACGGACGGTCAGCGCGAAAATCTATCGGTCATTTTGGATCACGTCGGCGATACCGCCCAGGCCCTGGGTAATATCGACGAAGCGCTCGAACACTGGCAACGGGCGGTTGATCTGAACCCGGATAACGAAACCATTCGACGAAAACTGCAATCAATCGGCCCCAGCAACGCAAACGGACCCTGAAATGGCATGCCGTCAGCGGTCCGGAACGCGCTCCCTCACCCCAACACCTTTCCTTTATTTCCTTCTCCTGTTGCTTCCCGGCTGCGCCGCAACTCTTTCACGCCTCCCGGACGTCGGGCCGGTTCCAACCCCGGACGACCTGCTGCGCATTGTATCCTCACGCGCCGACAGCCTTGTGGATCTGGAAATCCGCGCCGGAATCAACATGCGTATAGACGGCGTCAAACAAAAGGGGTTCGCCGTACTCTTCTATCGATCGCCCGACGAACTGAAGATCGAGATTAAACATGCCCTGCTCGGCATCGGCGTGCTGTCTGCCCGCGCGCAGGGGGACACCATGGCCGTCTATCTGCCCAGGACCAACCACTACCTGGAAGGACCTTCGGAAGACGTGCTGCGTGCCATCACGGGCGTCGATCTCGCGCCTTACGGCGTTCGGCACGCGTTGCTTGGCCTCGTCAACCTCTCCCCACTCAATTTACCTCGCGTCGGCGAATTCGCGTCACACCGGGACAGCCTCACCGTGGAAATCATCGAACCGCTCTGGACACGCCGCCTTCGATTTGACCCCCGCGCCGCCGTCCTGCTGGAAGAACGGGTATACACGCCCGACGGGGCATTGATATCTCGCCGACTCCTATCGGAATACCGGCGGCAAAACGGCGTGGTTCTTCCCGGCAGGATGGAGATGATCCAGGGAAACGACAGGATCCTGATTCAGGTTGCCAGCCGTACAATAAACGCTGGCGTTCCGGATCGCCGGTTCGAGCTAAGAGTGCCCAGTGACGTCATCCGCCTCGAATGAAGCGGATAACCACATATTTCTAAATAAATTCTTATTTTTTCTTTTTTTATATCCTTTTTCTTTCTCGCCAAAGAAAAAGGACCAAAAAGAACGGCGCCGCTTAAACGCCGCGGGGCTGCTTTTCCGCGAATCGCCTCAGGGGCATAAACTTGAGTTGATGGCCTGACAATATCGAGGGCGTTGATGAGCCGTATTTCTGGACGGAAAAACGCGGAAAAGTCCCCCCCTACAACCGGGCGGGCGTGAGAAATATAGGAAAGGAACGCCGGGTGGTACGGCGTCGACCCGCAATTTGCTGTCTGCTGAGAGCTAACGTTGCAATTTGCGACAGCCACAAAGTCTCACGTTTCTGCATTGGCATGGATGGGCGGGACGATCGCCGACGGTTATTTGCTGCCTTCGGGCCACTTTCACAAGGTGTTTCCACTTTCACTCAACTACACGGAATAATTCCTCCCTCGTTGCCATCTGGCGGGTATGCATGTCTTTCACCCGCACCGATAACCGGTGCACACCCACGGGCACGTGGCGCACGTCAATCTGCAAATACGTGAAGTCATCCCCACGAGAGCCCTCATAACGACTTGTAATTGCCGTCTCCGTGCCCTGCCGGTTCCCTCCTGTTTCTTTGATCCAGTCCCCGATTTCGTCTTCTTCCCGGTCCAGAACCTCGTTAACTCGCATCACCTCTAATTTCTCGTTGCGGGTCATAATCACCTGTGCAGCTGCCGATGCATCGCCATCCCCTGGCAACCGCTGCGCCACGAACAGGTACGGATCGATCTCCTCTTCCCCGGGCCGGCCGATCCGATAGGAGATCTCATACTCCGTGCGCCCGTATTCATCTCGCTTCAGGTTATACACCTCCAGATAGATGAACGCAGGTTCGGACCGATGATAGGTCCGCAGCGGATTCGCCACGACGTTGAGGTGGCTTCTTTTCTCCGGAAACGGCGATCCAGTTTCAATCTGCGTGGCCAGCAGCAAATCGCTCATCGACAGGGAAGAGTCCAAAGTCGCAAAACCACGCTCCTCGCGGAACATCCCGATCGACCCGTGCTTCCTGTCCCGAACCTCGCCAACCAGATGGTACGTGCCGGGGGCCACCCTGAATGCCAACTGAAACACCAGATGACTATTGCGCAGGCTGTCCGCAGCAGGATACCCGCTGGGCGTTAACTCAGGCCACCTCAGGTTGAGATCCGACCGCTTCCGATACACCTCGTCCCAGTCCTCGTCAAACAGAAATACTCCGTTTTCCAAGACAAAGCCACTGTCTGCATCCGAGGCAGACACGTTGTACTTCGGTAGCGCATACGCCAGTTCCACGCGGACGCTGTCCCCATCCTTGAAGCTTGCCACGTGGTATGGGATTCTGTATTTGTAATGACGATAGGGGTCCATAAAGTGAGTCGGTTGATGATTGAACGTATATCGAGCCGATGTCCTACCCGGCCGGGTGTCGAAACGCCACGCATCCAGACCGTCGCTGTTGACAAACGAGATTGAAAATCCTTCATAGTACCATTCCTCATTACCACCCTGAACGACTCTGCTAATCCGTGTGTCCGCCCCACCAGCACCTCCGGGTAACTCCAGCCGTGTTGCCGTTTTGCTGAGAAACCGCCCGAATTTGATATGCGCTTTCCCCCGGTCAGTTTTCCATCCCGGTTTCCCTTTCAATCGCTGCCCATATCGAAGATTGGCATACGCCACACGCCCGTAGTGCTCCATCTGACGCTCACTGAATACCGTCAGATACAGCGGATCACGCTTCCGCCAAAACCGCATTCGTTCACCGTGGTCCGGCGATCCGATTCGGGTCGTATCGGTCGTCGCAATCGAATCAAGTACCGATTGTTCCTCCTGGCTTGCAATCAGGTCCACGGACTCCATCAGCGCGCGTTCCTCCGCCGACATTCGCTCCAACGCGCGTATATAATACTCATGGGCAGTTTCCCATTCACCCATCCCCTGGTATCCCAGTCCACAATAAAGCAGCGCATCCTTATCATCGGGATATTGTTCCAAACATAGCTTTGATGCCGTCACCAATCCTTTGGGGTTCTTGCTCTCATAATGGATCAGCCCCAAATCGTAATAGGCGTCTCGAAATCCAGGATCGGCCTCGATGCTCTTTATCAAGAACATCAGTGCTTTCTCACGGTCGTGCGTGCCGTATTTCTCCCATCGAAACAGGTGGTATGTCGAACCACCCGGCCCACCTAATATATCGATATGCTCCATATCGATATATTTAAAGAACGCTTGCATGGCAAAGAAGCCTACCATATACGCCGCCTGGGCCCGCTTTTCCGGATGCGTCTCACATACCTTTTCGTAATGTCGTTCCGCCTTCAACCACAGTCCCTGCTTGCCGAGTATCTCCCCTAGCATCAGCTGATAATCCCCGTTGCCGGGATCCAGCCGAATCGCCTCATCCAGCGCCTTGCGTGCGCTCTGGCGACCCAACGGCGTATCCATCGACATATACAACTTCGCCATCTCATAGTGAGCCGGTGCATGGTTCCGATCCACATTCAATACGTCACCGAAGGCCTCGAGGTTCTCCTTTACAGAAATGCTCTCCACGCGCGCCAACGCAATTTGATAAAGACTTTCCGCATGCTGCGGTTTGCTGGCTGCCAGTACCGTTGTGAAGGCGAACGCAAGACCCAAAAGGGTCGGAACTAACAAAGTCAACCATGTGCGGCATCGTAGTATTTCCTGTCCTCGCAGGACCGACATGTCGAAACCTCCGGAGCTTGCAATGGTGACCTTTGGGTGCAGCGTGCGACCCGGAACCGATAATTCTTCATGTTCCTTGGCGACAAAGGATATCGGAGCAACCGGGCATGGAGTCGTTCATCCAGACTTACTCATGTGAGCATCCCCGACGCCCTTCCACGCCTAAAGACACCAAACAGACGGAACCGGTTCAGTAAAAGAAAGAAAGGCCCGGAAGATGTTCTTTCCGGACCCTTACCTGCAATGTCACAAAACCCGTCTGCACACGCCCGTGTTATCCGTTCAACTTCCCTTCATTTCTTCGCGTTTGCCTCACACGCACCTCGAAGCATCTATTGTGACCATGCATGCTCCGAAATAGCCCGCCGTGCTCCCGGCTTCATTCGATCACGCGGAACAACACGCGCCGTTCGTTGCCCTTTCCATCACTGTTCAGATCCTGCATCTTCACCGTCAGTTCGTGGATGCCCACGGGTACCCTTTACAGATCGATTTGAAGATAGGTGAAATCATCGGTCCGGTCTCCTTCGTACTGCACGGTCACCGCTGTTTCGCCCGTATTCCTGTCGAAATTTCGGATCGACCATGAAACTCTATTTCTCACCGAGGGAATGTATCTGACATGATATTCGGCAGGACCGTCTTCCCGGACCGCTCAGACCCGCAAACGCACTTTTCCTGCGGTCTCCGCCAGCGCCCGGACGTAAAAATGTCATGCATTATCCAGATATCCGCTGACGTGTTAGCCCAACCCGACGAACAGCAATGCGTCCTTGTCTTCAGGGTACACCTTCAACAATGAGCAGGTTTCCGCACGTGGTTCCGCCTATTCTCTCCGCTTGAAGATTTCCACCACCCACACCTGGCCCCGCTCGCTCGCCACTGCGACGCCGATATGGGTTAAGCGCTCGTCAAGAATATTGCGCCTGTGTTCGGCGCTCAACATCAGGTGCCAGTGCGCTTCCTCCGGCGAGGGCGCCATCGCCAGGTTCTCCAGCGCGACCTCAAACGAAATGCCCAGCCGTTCCAAACGATTTACCAGGTCTCCATACATAGGCGACCAGTGCGAAACCGAACCGTACGCCAGCATGTTCTGCAAATGTGACGCGGCCGCGTAGACCAGGTCGTCGTCCCACTCCAACAACATGCGGCTCTTCCTGCCGCGCACATGGTTCACCGACTCCATCAGGCGCCGGCCCGCGGCCGCGTCGCCGGGAAAGGGCGCGACCTCGATTACAGGCGCCTCGAGAGGCTTCGGGTTGCCAACTTTCAACATGCGATCTTCCGCCACTAAAGCATCGCCGTTTTCCATCTCGCACTGGATCTGCAACCGATAATACCCGGGCTCCCCTACTTGCAACGTCCCCTCGAATTGCCCCGCGTCAAGCAGGATCTCCATATCCTGGACGTCCCCGTCCGGAAGCGCGAACACCGACATCGACATCTTCTTCACGGCATCCTCCACCGATCCCCGGACGAACGCAACCATACCCGGAGAGATGCGTTCCGGCGCGCGCTCCAGCCGGATCAGGTCGGGCCGTATCGAACCGCGGTACCGATAGGGTTCTGCCAATTACCATTGAGATGTTCCATCGGGACGCGCCTCAACGCGGTTGCCATCCCCGTCCGTAATTACATATCGATCAGGAGAAAGGACCTCAAGCCGCACTCCCGACGTATCGGTCTGTACACAATCCTGCCGTCCGGGAACTCCTCAATCACGGTCCCATCCGCGAGCCTTGCGACGCGCACGCCATCAGGGCGGCGTACCGTTTCCGAGCCGTCCGGATACACAATGCGCCTGGATCGATCCGCGAAAACCTCCAGCGTCTCGCCGGAAGGATGTTTCTGGATCTTTCGCCCATCCGGATACTGTTCAATCGTGGTACCATCGTTCATTTTCGTAAACTGCCGGCCGTCCTTGAAGACCGTGATCCGGTGCCCCTCGTGCGTTAATGCGAAGACACTTCCATCGGGATACCGCGTCTCCCGCACGCCGCCCTGCACCTCGATCTCCACCCTGCCATCCGGATAAAGGACATGCCGCGTCCTCCTGCGCCTCCAGATCCGAGACCGGCTCTCTGAGCGCCGGAAGCAGGACGCCGGATCTGTCCGGATGCATTGTGAGATAGAGGTATTGAAACGGGCCGGCTGCTGTACCGGAAGTCTGCTTGATTACCTCGCCATTCCCGAAGAACACCGCCGCCACGACCCCCCGCAGTGTCGTGCCCAGCGCAACCTTTCCACGCTCCATACGGTAGATGTGGTCCTTCCAATTCTGTTCCAGATTCCTCACCGCCAGCACCGTATCGAACCGGACCCGATATGCCTTCAGCGGGACACTGATCATGTCGCCTGCCATCACGGCAGACACGTCCTCAATCATCCATCTGCGGAAACTTCCCCGTTGCCCGACAAGGACGCTATCCGCCATCTCCCGAACCAGAGCGACGCGGCCCGTATCCGCCTCGGCCAGATATCCTCCGGCGGCCGTTACATAGTTGTGCACACCCCATCCAGGGCGAAACGCCACGTCTCCAGGCCGGCTCACCGCGCCAGACACGGTCACCGTCTCCTCGGGCGTACATCCGACGAGATTCAGCAGGAGCAGGACGGCAATGGAAACCACATTTTCAGATTTCATAATAGAATCCAGATGGAAAAGGATGTTTACACCGACAGTGTCTTTGTAGGGGCGGTTCGCGAACCGCCCCTACCTGCGTCCATTCACGGAATTCGTCCAGCACTCGGTCCAAATTCGTAACCTCTCCCCAAATTCCCTGCCTCCGGCGGGTTCCTTTTGAAGCGACCAAAAGGAACCAAAAGTCGCCGCTGGCGCGGGGCCTGCCATATGCATAGCGCGAATTGCCGCACGAGTCGCACTTCAGCCGCTGCCCTACGAGCTCTTAAAGAAAACCGATCCCCGGCGCTGGACGGAACCACGCGCTCTGCTCTGGTGGCGCTCTCGATAGGCATTGCGTTAGACAACAGTGTGGCTACCTGAACGCGAACAGTAATTGGCGGTCAGCCTTAGGCAGTCAGCTTGAACCGGATAGCGATATGGCCTGGCGATATCAATGGTCGATATCTGCGCCTTTGAGAGGGCGACTACAAGGGTTGCCCCTACGAACAAAAACGCGGCGCGGGAGGGTTTGCGTCCTCGCGTGGCATACGTCGCCCGCCCAATCCGGGTGGACGGATTTGCGTTCCCTCGTTTTCCCTCCCGTACGCCCGGTGGTGGAGTGGGGGGGTTTTCCACGCTATTCCGTTCAGCACCGAAGCTACGGGCGTCGGCATGCGTACATAGGGCACAATCGCTAGTCTACGCCACAGACGAGATTCGTGGAAAAACCGGCCCCGCGCCGAGCGGCCTGCCTGCGCCGAGCCGTGCTCGGCAGGCAGGCGCCGTTCTTTTTGGTCCTTTTTCTTGGGCGTACAAGAAAAAGGACGAAGAATAAAAAAATCGAGGGTGGGACGGCGATCGATCGACATGATCGAACGATCGTGCGAAAGAGGTTGCCGAATCCGAAGAACGGGTTTATTTATCGAATACTCGATCGATCGAGAACACACGATTGTCGCGTCGGCAAGGACAAGGGAGTTCGACTCCACGTTCCTGCCAGTGAAATCGGTCTACCGATTTATCTCTCCACATTCGTTACGATTTCGAATTGTCATCCGGACCAATTCGAGGAGATGACCTTGTCCGTTAGCCAGAATCGCAACCATACCCATTTCCATTTCGGCTTTGTGCTGGCGTCGCTTTTTGTCGCGCTGACGGTCGGATTCGGCTATGCGGCCATCCTGGCCGTGCTGATCGGCTTTCAGTTATCCATGGGCGATTGGTGGGTGGCCATGCTCCAGGCCCATGGCCACGCCCAACTCCTGGGTTGGATTGGCCTCTTTATCATCGGAGTCAACCTCTACTTCCTGCCTCGTCTGGCAGGTACGCCGCTCCGCTTTCCCCGGCTTCCGGCGTGGATTCTTTGCCTCCTTGCAACCGGCATCCTGCTGCGCGCGGTCTCGCAGCCGCTGCTGGCGGCGGGATTCGATAGCCCGTTTCAAAATGGACTGAGATGGGCACTGGGTTTCTCCGCGTTGTTGGAAACCACTGGCGTCTATTGTTACATTGCCGTGCTGGTCATCACCTTACGCGGTGCAGCTCCGAATCGCCCCGCCCTGCAGACGGTGCGCATCTTCCTGGTAATTGCGATCGCGGGATGGGGATTGTATGCACTGCTCGCGGGCGCGCTCGCTTTTTACGCGAGCATCGAAAACAACCCTCTTCTACACATCGCATGGAACAGATTCGGCATTGAATTCTTCACCGGTTCTGTCATTCTACCGACCGCGATGGCGTTTTCCGTTCGCACGTTTCCGCTCTACCTGCGCCTGCCCGCCGTCCGCTGGCCCGTTGCTCGATTCGGGCAGGTCTATCTCCTGGCGCTCATCCTGATCCACCTGCCAGTATTGGCGCAACTCACAGAGATGTCCTTCGCGTCAACTCTTGCGCATCTGTCGCCCATCGGAAAAGTCCTCAGAGGTGGCGCCCTCCTCCTCTTCATCTGGAAACTGGACATACTCGTTCGGTGGTATCCTCCCTGGACCGTGAATCGCATCGGCGAACCCGGGCCCGACAGACGCCCGACACGCCCGGGCTTGCCGGACTACGGCGAGTTCGGCCGGTTCGAACTGCTGCTTTACGCCGCATTCGTCTTCCTGGCGCTGGCCGCCGCGGTTGAGCTGCTGGACGGCGCCCTGGTCCTTTTCCGGTTCGAATCTCCCTTCGATCCGGATGCCTTGCGACACACCCATCTCGCGGGATTTATCACCCTCCTTCTGCTGGGCATGGCGCCTCGAATGGTGCCCGGTTTCCTCCACAAACGCAAAGTGGCCTTTCCTGGACTGGTGGTTGCAACCTTCTACCTGGCGACGGCCGCCGCGATCTGCCGCATCGCTCCGCTGCTCCTGGCAGAGATTCTGGACCGTGTTCCTTACGGTCTGCCGGCATCGATGACAGCATTCGGTCTCTCCGGCGTCCTCGGGTGGCTGGCGGCGGCGGTGCTGGCCTGCAACCTATGGGTGACCTGGCGCAGCCCTGCCGCCAATGCCGACGCGCCCTGATTGGCACAAAGACAAAAACGCTCCCTTCGGCGGCAACCGTTCAGGGAGCGTTTCGATATAACTGCCGGCGCTCAGTCCCGTGCTGCGACGGGGACCCGCGGCCTGCGTTGTCTTTCCTTAACCCGCTTGAGCTGTCGGACCATTTTGTCGATCGCGCCGCCCAGCGCGTAGTGAACGACATCCTGTTCGTCTGTGGCTTTCAATATGTGGTTATGAATGTGCACCACAATCTCGACTCTGTACATCCGATTCTCCCGCTCCAGCGTTATTCGCGTGTCCAGAATCGGTTCATAATACTGGTTCAGCCTTTCTGTTTCTTTTTCGATATACTCACGCAAGCGGACCGACAGCTCGAAGTGTTTCCCCGTAATTTCAGTTTTCATTGCCACCTCCTTGCGTATGGTTGCACCGTCAACCGCCGATTACACCACGGGTTCGACCATCTTTAGATACGGCACCTCGCGTCTCAAACCAGATTTCCGCGGCTGTCGCGAAGGGCCCCACGAGGAATAACGCATAGAACGGGGCATAAACCTGTTCATACAGTCGTAATACTGCCTCCACCGAAGCCACGGAAAACGCTACCCAGCACTGTCCCCGCCTTGTTTTCACCGTAGTCTTTGGATCCGTAATCATAAAAAAAATAAACAGTTGGTACATCGGCCCCGTAATAGGCGCGATGCCCGCCAGATACGCCTGCCCCGTCACAAGACTTCGAGCAAACCCGAGCGCCAGGAAGGTTACCACGTAGGTCAAGCAGATATGCAGCCGCTTCACTCGCCAGACCGCCATCCAGCCAAAGACCCAGATCATGAGCATGACCCAGACGGCGTTGCCCCACTGAATGCTCAGCCCCGCCGCCATCTCAGGCGCCAGGAAGAACATCGCGCTCACACCCAGATTGGAGGGATTCCAGAGATGCCGCCCGCGCCAACGGATCACGTACTTGGACAGAATTGACACCGCGCTGCAAAGCACATAGGGCCAGAGCCAGAGCGACCGGATGAGAATCCCCACGCTGATTCCGGTAATGTATCCGCTCACGAAATTCGGCTTGCGGCTCCCATGCAACCATCCCAGCACCGCCTCCGCGCCAACTGCAACCGCGATGGCCAACGCCGTTTTTGTCAGACCCTCAAGGATTCCAAATGTAATCTGACTGCCAATCAGAATGCACGTGATGAGCGCCGGCGGCAGGAATTGATGACCGGCGGTTGACCACCAGGAACGTATTGAAGACCGGGGCACGGCCAGATTCGTGTCCGTAGTCAACGTAACACCTCCGTTCGACGTTGCCACTTGCGAAGGCCTGCGCTTCCAAATAAGGACGAAAATCAGGCGCGGGCAACCCAAAAAGCGAGGCGAGAAGACCGGGCTGCTTTCGTCTTTCGCAAGAACCTCGATTCACCTATCTTTTTGCCATCGCCCGACGCCGGACCGCCCGGGATCATGGACAGAATCGGCGGGGGCCGCCCCTGTACATATATACGCCCGGAGGAGGGATCCGGTTTCCTGGCATTGGCGCGGGGGCGAAAGGAAAGGCGAAAAGCAAATTCAACATCCACTGCTCCCCCGAATTCCCTGCCTCCGGCGGGTACCTGAAAAACCGCGAGAAGTGAGACGACCGCTCCACCACCCACCGGTTTCGCGCCCTCTTTCGTGATGCACTTCTGTTTTCCCGTTAGCGACAGTCCGGTTCCGAGGATGTCATACGACAAAGTTACCAGCTCCTCTCCCTTCTTGCCTCTTGCTTCTTGCCTCTAACCTCTTGCGGTAGAATTACCTCACACAGACGCAATGGCTGAACCGAAAGGAATCGTCAATGCCAAGGGTCCTCTTGTTGGGAGGGTTCCAACCCGGCCAATCCCTCTGGAGCATTCAGCAGGGATTCAAAAGCATCGGCTACGACGTCCTCTATCAGCCCACGCGCGGGTGCATTGAAGCCCATCTCGAGGCGGATATCGCGCTCGCAAAGGAGGAGGCCGACATCATCCCTCCGCACGAAACGTGGGATCTGAAATACAAGGATATCGGCGCTTTCCGGGAGGGTCTGTTTAAAATCATCATGGAACACGAACCGGAACTGTTCATCTGGTGGTTCAGCAAAGACGACCGCCCGCCCGGGCTCATAGCGGAACTGCGAGAAAGGTTCCCCTGGTGCAAAACCGTCACACACACCCAGGACGATCCGTGGGACATGCTCCGAAGCCCACATTTCACTCAGGAATTCGAATTCGCGGCCACCTGTTGCAAGGAAAGCGTCGACGTCTACGCCAGTCGGGGCATCCGTGCCATCGTGCTCTATCCACCTCCGTCGACGGAGCTGCATCGTTTCGCAAGACCGGCACGGCACGAGCAGTGTGACTTCTCCATCACCATCATGTCTCTCTACACCAAGGAAGGCGGCAGCCAGGAGGAATACCTGGAATCGGAAGACCTGGTCAAACGAATCACCCACACAATCCCCTTCCCCCGCCAGCGCGCACTGAGGCAGGAAGTGGTCGCCGCACTCACGGACATTGGAAGGGTCCACGTCTACGGCGGCCTGGGATTCGGCACGTTCCGGGGCCTGCCCCGGTCTTCCTATCGCGGCTTCCGGAGCTACATGGAACTTCCAGGGGTATACAGGGCCTCCGGGATCAATATCAACCAGCACAATTCTCCCGATGCGTACGGTTATCTGAATCAGCGGGACACCGCAATCACCGGCAGCGGCGGATTTATGCTCACGGACTATGTCGCCGGTATAGAAGAAATCTTCGACATCGGAACGGAGATCGACACGTGGACCAACCTGGAGGAACTCAGGGACAAGGCGCGATGGTGGCTTTCCCACGACACCCGGCGGAAACATGCCGCGGCGCGCGCGCAGGACCGCATCCTCAAGGAGTATGGCAACGTTGCGTATGCCAGGAAACTCTCGGAATTCGTGAAAAAATAGGGACGTTCAGGTTGCGAACGCCCCAATTCAAAAAAGCCTCCGGATGCGATCGTCCGGAGGCGCTTGTGATTACGTGTGCATGCCACCTAACCCGGCACGGACTCACCCAGAATTCGCAGCGCGTTCTGATACGTAATCTTCTCATACGCGCCCTGGGGCAACGAAAGGCCCCGGAAGAAATCCATCAGCGCCGTGTCGAAATAGTCTCGCCCCCACAGCAGTTTATCCTGAAACTCGACAAGGAATTTCTTTCCGGCCTCAGGGTCCCGCTTTAGGGCATTCAGCGCCGAACCCGCCGAGAGATCCGCCCATAGATTGCCGTACTGGCGCATCAAATCCCACAATTTTCCCCCCGGAAGTACCGGCGCCCGAGGATATGACTCTTTGTCGTAGAGATCGTCTCCCGAAATATGAGCCCAGAACCCCGGCGCATGGCCGATGAACGTCGTTTCGGGGCAGGCCGCGATCGCCCGTTCGAACGCCTCGATACTCCCGCCGTACCAGTAGTTCGGTCGGGGATAGTTCCCCCGGCTGTGATTGATGGGATAGTCGAGGTGGATCGTAATGGGTAGTTTCATTTCCGCGCATGCGTTATAGAGTTGAATCGCATCCGGATCGTCGAACAATACGCGTACCTTCATCTCACTGGCAACCTGGATACCATGTATTTCATGAGCCGCCCGCAGGCGGTCCGCCGCGTCGGGCCTTTTGGGGTGCGGAAAATAGCCCAGCACGAAGCGGTCGCGCGCCTCCCTTCCCACCTGCAGCACGTCTTCCAGTGGAATGCCCATCCCGCCGGGAGGCAGGACTTTGTGATAGGACGGATCATATTCGTTTTCCGGCACCTCCCAGGTAAACAACCACATCCTGTCGATGCCCTGCTCATCCATATTGTTCAGAATTCTCTTTGCATCGTAACCGTGCCAATTCGGGTGGTTGTGGGCGTCGATCAGCATTTCAATTCACCTCCTAGGTAAGGTCTCAAACAAAGACGCCAGAACACGAGGACATCAGTACGTTCAACCGCTTCATTGGAAGGCTGTCAATTTCGGGAGACCGCCAGTCCCCGGCCAATTGGCAAGACACCGCAGACTCGACTTGGAAAAGAGTCTTTCGGTTGCGGCAGGGTCTTTCTACAGCACCAACAAACGACTTGACAAATCCACCCAACCGGGTAACATGGAGCCCGCACTCAGGAATCCAGCGCCGTCTACTCACACGGTCGCCACGACAGATCACACGGACGAGTAAAAGGAATCGTATGGCCAAGCAACCCAACGGCAGACGGGTGAATCTCGCCATTGTTGGATGCGGCGGCATTGCCGGAGCCCATCTCAGGGGTTACGCCGAACTCCTCGAAAGAAACGAAACGCGCTTCCGCATTGTCGCTACCGTAGACGACGTCCCGGAACGCGCCAGAGACATGGCAGACCGGATTGAAAGCCACACCGGTCAGCCGGTTACCGCCTACCGGACCGTGGAGGAATTGCTCAACGGCGAGAAACATCTGGATGGCGCCGACATCTGCGGGCCCCACGGCCTGCATCACGTCCTGGCCTGTGAGCTTCTCGCCGGCGGCGTGAATATCCTCTGCGAAAAACCCATCGGCATCACGGTGAAAGCCACGAAAAAAATAATCGCCGCGGCAAAAAAACACAAACGTATCGCCGCAACGGCCGAACAATGCCGCCGCAGCGTCGGCCAGCGCGCCATCCACTGGGTGCTTAACGCGGGAGGGATGCTGGGGAAACCCCGATTCTGGCTGGCAGCCAGCGCCTCGTGGCAGGACCCCGAAAACACCCCGGCCTGGCACTGGCGGGTTGACCGCCACCTGGGGGGATGCGGCATGCTGATGGACAGCGGCGCCCACTGGGTGGACACCATGCGCTACTGGTTCGGTGAAGTCCACAGCGTGTACGCCCGCGTGGAACAAATCGAAAAACGCCCCCACATGAAGGGGCGGAGGATCATCAACGATACACGAGAAGACTTCTGGACCAGTATTTTCAACTTCAAGAACGGCGTTATCGGAACCTGGTCATGGACTAACAGCGCCCCGGGAAAAGGATTTCTTCAACTCAGCCTGACCGGCAGCAAGGGCACCATTGTGGAATACGATATTTTCCATCCTGCGGCAAGCACCCATCGCGGCGAATGCCAGCTCCTGGATGGTGTGACCTTCAGCATGGAAAGAGTCGTGGATATGTTTCGGAAAAGCCTGAGCAAAGAAGAGAACGAACGTCTGTTTCCCTACGGCATCACCGGCGGCATGCCCCTGGAACTCTGGGACTTCATTGACGCGATAAGTACCGGGAGAAACGTGGAAATAGACGCCGAAGAAGGCCTGCGCAGCAAGGCCGTAGGCGAAGCGCTGTATGAATCGGGAAATTCTGGCGAAGTCGTCAAGGTCATCGACGTGCTCAGCGGGAAAATCAGCGCCTATCAGAGCGACATCGACGATTACTGGAAACTGTAAAGCGCCGCGCCGTACCCGGGTATGGTTGGCAAACCACCGCCTTCAAACTGAATCCGGGAACAGCGCGGCGCTTACACTACGACCTCTGAAGTGCGGCCTGCTCGGCCGAGAGGGTCCGCAGCAAGTGATCGGTATCCTGTTGAAATCGTTCCAGCGGCTCCTGGATCTGGTGCCGGAATTCCTCACAGGTTGCCTGATAGTACTCCTGGGCGGCCCCCCGGAGCACCTTGGCGTGATGCTGAAGGGTCCTCTGGTCGTCCTGAAAGTGCTCGAAGCGATGGTGCACCGATCTCATGAGCCGGCTGGCGTACGCGCCCATGTTCTTCCGGTAGGCCGCGCGATAGCCATTCCTGAAATGCTCCAGATGTTCGGACGCCTCGTCAAGAAACGTCTTCACCTCGTCTACCTGCAACGCGCGTTGCGTGGTCAGTATCAGGTGATGCCCCTGCACGGCCAGACGCACCCCGTCCGGCAGACTGGCGGGATGTTTAATGAGCACTTGTAACAGAAACTTCCAGTAGTGCCACCGGTAATTCCGGCCCCAGATGCCCTGGCGCCAGATCGACCTGAAAACCGCCTTGACCTCGAGCATCCGGATAGGTCCTCTGGAAATCGGATTACGCCCCCGGTGATTCAGGAATGTGAGGCATCGTTCGAAAAAGTTCTCCGGGCTGTTTAATATTTCAACCGTCTTCCGATGCCGTTCCAGCAACGTATCCGGATCGATCAGCGGGACGTAGCTCAGTTCACGGCTGAAAATTCCCGAATCTCCGGTGTACTTCGCACCCTCCACCAACCGCCCCTGCCTGCTGAACCGCTTGTAGTCGGGCGTATCCCGCAACACACCCAGAATACCCACCATAGCTACCGGAATGCCCGCCTCCCTGATGAAGGCGATGGTCCGTTCGGCGATATCGTCCGGGTCGGTGTCCAGGCCGATAATGAATCCCGCCTGCACTTCGAACCCGGTTTTCTGGAGAATTTTGACCTTGTCCATCAACGAGGCCTTGCCCTGCAGATTCTTCTGGGCACCCATGAATTTCAGGCTCTCTTCAACCGGTGACTCAATTCCGGCGAACACTTTGTCGAACCCCGCGTGATACATGGCGTCGAGCAATTCCGGATCGTCGCTCACGCGGATGCTGGCCTGGGTATGGAACTGGAACGGATACCCGCGCTCCTGCTGCCACGGCACGACCTCATCGGTCAGAGCGTGCCGAATGGCGTCCCGGTTACCCACGAAATTATCGTCGACCGCCATCACGGCACCACGCCACCCCACATTGTAGAGCGCGTCCAGTTCCTCGACCATTCTGCTCTTGCTCTTAAGGCGCGTTGTTTTTCCATATAACGAAGGAATATTGCAGAATGTGCAGCTTTCGGGGCACCCGCGCGTGACCTGGAATACCATATTGCTATAGTCTTCGAAATCGACGAGGGACCAGCGCGGGAGCGGTGTTGCCGCCAGATCCAGAAATTTGCCGCGACGATCCACGTATTCCCGTTCAACCTCTCCTGTACCGGAAGCGAGTCGATCTACAATATCCAAAAACCCGTTTTCGGCCTCGCCCAGATAAAATATCGCATCCCCCTCGATCTCTTCGTAGTATTGAGTGGGCAGAGGGCCTCCGTTCAATACCGGCACGCCCATCCGGTTGCAGCGTGCAATCACGTCTTCCAAAGAGTGCCAATGTATGATCATCGACGACGTTATGACAATATCGGCCCACTCAAGCTCCTCGTCGATCAGCGGGCGCGCATTCATGTCGACCATCCGCATTTTGTAGGAATCGGGCATCATTCCCGCAATGGTCAGCAGACCCAGTGGCGGAAATGCGACTTTCCTATCGACCATTTTGAGGGCTTCCTCAAAACTCCAGAACGTAACCGGATTCTGGGGACTGACCAGCAACGCATTCGGCATGTAGCAACCCTTTCCAAGTTCACATAAAAAGACCGACCATTCGGGAATGGCCACACGACCATAGCAGATCGTCTACCCATCCTGACGTGCTGACGCCCGACAGGAGTGGGCATCAAACACTTCTAGTTAGAATATAATGGTTTTTGGGATTCACGCCAAAGTAAAAATGACCGGTGTCGCCTCCCCACTATCCGCCAGCGCCGGGCTTCGAACGGACGGGCATCCATCCACCGCCCGGACCTCCAGATTAACCTTGACAGAGCGTCTGGAAACGTTATAACATACCCGAGAAATTCGAATCTCGGATCTGCTGGGTTCAACCGCTCACAAAGCGCGGGAGAATGTCTTGCCCCTGAACGAAGAGGATCTCTGGTATTTCAACCACACCGGCTTCCACAGGGTTCCGGAACCACTGCCCGGCGACCTGGTCGAACGCCTTAATACCGTGACCGATCAGCAGATCACCGGGATGATCGAGCCGGTTGTATGGGAGAAAACCGGCTCCCGCGAACCGCATGACGTGCGACGGCTCTCAAAGATTCTCTCACGCGACCGTGCGTACCTGGAAGCTGCCGTTCATCCTGTCGTCCTGGATCCACTGACATCCATCCTTGGGCCCAATATCGAACTGCTCACGAACAAACACAATCACATCATGGTGCGCCCGCCCGGGTCCGAACACGTTTACTGGCACAGCGGGGAGGAACCCTACCATCCCACGCTGGTCACCGCCCTCATCTACCTCGAGGAATCCAACCTGGAGAACGGCTGCATCCGCATCGTGCCGGGAAGTCATCGGCGCCCCTTCCAGCGCCAGCGGCGTCCGGAAGAGGGATTCGAATCGAGCGATCTCTACCACAAATCCCTTCCGGTGCCTATGTCCCGGGGCGGTGTGCTGCTCTTCAACGACTGCTGTTTCCACGGCGCGGGCGTCAACGGCACCGGCACTTCCCGCAGAAGCATGACCCTGGCCTACCAGGCGCACGACCCGCACGACGTGGTAAAAGACGACCCGGAAAAAATACTCGCGGCCGGAGAACGAATCTACATCGGGCACCCCCACCCTTTCCCGCAACACGCATAACGGGAACATCGTCTATGTCCCTCTCACCCGAACAGGTACACCTGTTTCGCCACAACGGCTTCCTGAAACTGCCGGATCGTATTCCCCTAGAGACGATTGAAGGTCTCCGGCGGGCTATTCTGGCGGATATTGAGGCGGAGGTCGAGCCCGTGGTGAGGAACATAGACGGAAGGGTGGTCAGGATTTCAGATCTGGTGGACAGAGATCCGATCTTCCTTGATACCGCGTCCACCTCCATTGTGCTCGACCCGCTGGAATGTCTGATGGGGCCGAATATTGAACTCGTCAAGAACCGGCACAACCACGCAACGCTGAACATGTCAGCGGAGACTCGGACGGACGGATTGCACCGCGACGTCAGACAATGGACACGGACGATCTTTACGGTAATCTTCTACCTGGAAGAGACGACGGCCGAAAACGGAGCCACTCTTCTCGTGCCTGGCTCCCACCATTTTCCCGGCATCGGCGGTCCCCTTTACGGACCGGCGTGGACCAGCTCCTTACTCGGGCAGGCGCTGGTCGCGCCCATGCCCGCGGGCGGCATGCTGGTGATCGACAGCATGATTATGCACGGCATCGGTCAGAACCGTACAGGCAGCACCCGCATGAGTATGACCATCGGATACCACAGTGTGGATGAACTCTCCGATGTGGCAAACCCCAAACGCATTCGGATCCGCGGCAATATCGTGTACGACGGAAACGACGCCCGAAGAACCTGATTGAGCGATCCTCCTCAACACGAAACGCCCCTGGACGTGCCGAAGCGGGTACACGGGCCGCACAGAACCACAGGAGCGAAACATGGACGGCATACACGACATGGGCGGCATGCACGGATTCGGCCCTATCGTACGCGAAGAAAACGAACCGTTATTTCACCATCGGTGGGAAAGGCGCGTGCTGGGCGTCGCCGTAGCCACACCCGTACCCGTCCCCGGAGGTTCACGCAGCAATATCGAAAATATGGATCCGGCATTCTACCTGTCTTCCTCCTACTATGAAAAATGGCTGCATTCCAGAATCAAGGGCCTGATCGACGCCCAAGTGCTGACAGCAGACGAATTGGAGACGAGAATGTCTCTATTCCGAAACAGGCCGGACGCCGTGACCCCGGTCCACCCCGACCCGGATGCCGTCCGGGCAGGACGCGCAGGTCCAGGTCCCGTTTCATCGCCCGGATCGCAAGTGGATATCCGGTGGCAATTTCAAAAGGGCGACCCGGTAATGGCGCGCAACATCCACCCCGAAGGACACACCCGGCTTCCCCGATACGTCCGGGGCAAGGTCGGTACCGTCGCACGCTTCTACGGAATCCACAAGCTCCAGGACACCGTAATGCCCGGAGGGAGCGTGCGCCGCGAGCAACCGCTTTATGCCGTCCGCTTCGAATCCCGTGAATTGTGGGGGGAGTCGGCCGAAGCCGAAAACGCCGTGTATCTGGACATGTGGGAAGGCTACCTGGAACCGGCGTAATCACAATTTGAATAGAGGAGATCGGCTACCATGAGCAGAGATGGAGAAACTGTCCCGAGCGAGTCCGACGCGGCCCTGCGCACCCGGGCCCTTGAATCGCTCCTGGTTGAAAAAGGGTTGCTGACGACCGACATCATAGATAGAGTCGTAGACAGGTACGAGAAAGACGTGGGGCCGCTCAACGGCGCCAGGGTGGTAGCCCACGCCTGGACGGACCCCGACTACAAGCGCAGACTGCTGGAGAACGGCACGACGGCGATAGCCGAACTGGGTTTCGTCGGCAAAGAAAGCGCCGATATCGTTGTCCTGGAAAACACGTCAACGGTCCACCACGTCGTCGTCTGCACCCTTTGCTCCTGTTATCCCTGGCCGGTGCTCGGCCTGCCGCCCGGCTGGTACAAGTCCTACGCCTATCGCTCACGCCTCGTCCGGGAACCCCGAGCCGTGCTTCGGGAATTCGACCTTCATCTGCCGGATTCAGTAGAGGTCCGCGTCTGGGACAGCAATTCGGATCTCCGCTATATGGTACTGCCGGAACAGCCCGACGGCACGGAAGGCTATACCGAAGGGGAGCTTGTCCCGCTGGTCACGCGCGATGCAATGATCGGAGTGGCCAAAATAGAATTTCCGGAAACGTGAGACGAAAATGACCCGCGGCATCGACCGGAAAATCGCAGAGGCGAACGCAGAGTTTGCGCTGCCCAGAGAAAACGGAGAACTGCTTTTCCATGCCCCGTGGGAAGCACGCGCTTTCGGTCTGGCCGTAGCGCTTTGTGAGAGGGGCGTGTACGAATGGCGCGAATTCAGCGCGGCGTTGGCTTCCAGGATTGCCGCCGCAGAAAAAGAAAACGACCCATCGAGTTACTACGCCCGATGGGTGGCTTCGCTTGAGAAATTGGCCGTCGAAATGGGCCTTGTCGCCCGCGAACAACTGGCGGCAAAGACACTGGAATACGCCTCGGATTCACACGAGGATCACGACCACGGCCACGCGTAGCCGGCGGGCGCGGAGCCGATCGCGGAGCTCGATTCCCGGCGGTGGGCCTCGCCGGGAATGACGGAGACCCATCCCATCACTCATGCGCCGACCTTAAGCGGCCGACCCTCCCGAGCGGACGCATAGATGGCCTCCAGCAACGCCACAGTCCGGCGGCCTTCCCTTCCGTCGACACGGAGCGGCGTCTTTCTCTCCACCGCGCTGACCACGTCCTGCACGATATTCTGAAGCGGGTTCTCCACCGCCGCCAGACGCTCCTGCAGACCCTCACCGAATACCCGCATATTGCCACTTAGCACGTCGTCGATCAACACCCCGCCGTCCGTCCCGTGAACTTCGGCGCTGAAATAGATACTCGTTGGAAACGTGGTGGTCCCCAGAACCGTACCTTTTGCGCCATTCTCGAAATTCACGATTGCCAACCCGATATCCTCTGTCTCGATTTCGTGATTCATAATAGCCATTTCGCCATAGACAGAAACCGCGTCGCCCATAAACCAGCACAGCACGTCCAGCAAATGCGCACCCTGGTTGGCCAGCGATCCGCCGCCGTCCATTTTCCAGGTGCCACGCCAGCCGCCGCTTGCCGTGAAATAGGACGGCGCGCGGAACCATTTGAATCGCACCTCACCGAGAATGGGCTTTCCCAACCACCCCTGCCGCAGCGCCTCGGCCACCCGATAGTTGTTGTCGACGTACCGGCTCTGGTAATCCACGCCGCAGAGCACACCCGCCTCGTCGCATGCCGCAATCAGCCGATCGCACGCCCCGGTAGACACATCCATGGGCTTGGTCGTGATGACATGTTTGCCCGCGCGAGCGGCTTGAATGCCCAAACCGGCATGGGTCCCGCTGGGCGTCATCACCATCACCACGTCCACGTCATCACGATTCAACGCCGCGTCCAGATCCGTTGTTCCCTCCACGCCCAGTTCTGAACTTACCCTCTTGAGCCGAGTTTTGTCCAGATCCACCACCACCTTCAATTCCGCTCCGTCGGTTTCCTGTATAATCCTGGACCTGTTGTGTCCCATACCCAGGCCAACCACCGCAAACCCAACCATATTGAACCCTCCATCCGTTTATTTCATCGCAGGTTCTGTCCGTGCGCCTTGTACAAACACAAGATTCGCGCCAACACCTCGTTGCGGATCCGGCGTCACTTCCCCGGTCGTTCGCCAACCGTGTACGTTCAGCCGAACAACTCCCTAATCCGATCCAGCGAGTTGCGAGAAAGCGTCATCCCGGCGGCGTTGACGATACCTCTAAGTTGCGCGGGTGTCTTCGCGCCGGGAATAACGGTTGAAACCGCCGGATTGGAGAGCACGAACCGCAGGGCTGCTTCGACCATCGAATCTGCCTCTTCCAGCAGAAAATCCAGCTTCGCGACCAATTCGGCAGTCTCTCGCACCCTCTCGGGCGTGTATCTGAGACTACGTAAATCGTCTGCGGGAAACGCCGTTTGCGCGTTGTATTTCCCCGTCAGCCAGCCCGAAGCCAGCGGAACACGCGCGATCATCCCCACCCCTTTTTCCATGGCTACGGGGAACAGCGCGTCGCCCTCCTTCTGCTGCAGAATATTGTACACCAGCTGGATGGCCTCGGCTCCTCCTTCCATGGCGCGCAGTCCTTCCTCCACGACCCTGTCGGAGGTCTCCACCGGACTGATCGACACGCCCCATGCACGAATCTTGCCCGATCCCTTCAAGTCCTTCATAAGTCCGAACAACGCATCGGTCATCCCCTCAAGGGGAGGACCGTGCAGCAAATAAAGATCCACGTAATCGCGCTCCAGACGAGTAAGACTCGCATCCAACGCGCCCAGGATATACGGCTCCGAGAAGTCCTGGCCCGGCGCCGCCAGACTCATCCCGACCTTGGTGCAGATCACGGCCTCGTTTTTGTTTTCGTAAAGTCCCATACCCACCAGCACTTCGCTCTTCCCCCGACCGTACGCGTCCGCGGTATCGTAGAATGTCACACTCTGCTCCCACGAACGGCGGACCGTTTCGATCGACTCCATCACGTCCACGCCGGACCATCCCGTTGGACTGCCCCCCCTGAACGACGCCCCGCCAATGGGCCAGCAGCCCAGCCCCACCTCCGAAATTCGAATTCCAGTTTTTCCAAGTTCTCGAAATTCCATCCTTCCCTCCAAATCCGATGAAACCGGCCGTTATCGCGCAATGAGTTGCCAAGACAGAATCCGGTTCGTCTTTCGTCCATTACCACGCCCGACAGCGCCGGACGGCCGGGTGCCGGACCCACCTCCCCTTATTCGCCGCGGTACGGCGCACAGGTCAATCCGCCAACGCAACCGCCTCCCGCTCGCGCCGCAGCATTCCCTCCGGATCCACCCACTGGCTCACGAGCAGGGAAATCAGAGCCAGGATCGCGCCGCTGAAAAAGATCACCTGGTAACCGAAGTAACGCCAGACCAGCCCGCCGGCCAGCGGCGCCGCCACCGCGGCGAAATGGTTCATTGTCACGCCCATGGACAGCGTCGGTTTCAGGTCCTCCTGAGGTGCGATCTTGTGCAGGAAGGTTGTCAGCGCTATACCCCCGAAAAAAATAAGATTGTCGACACAATAAAGCACGTACAGCGTCGGACGGTGCTGAATCGCGCCATATCCGAAAAAAACAAACACCAGCCCAATATAGCTCCAGCTGAGCACGGCCCGTTCTCCATGCCTGTCTACCAACCGGCCCATCAACGGGGCCGTTAACGTTATCAGCGTCTGATTGATCAGAACCAGTACCATCGTCGTTTCCACCGGCATCCCATGGACTTTCACCAGTGCGAAGATGGCAAACGTGATAAACATCTGCTTCCGGCAGCCCTGCAGAAAATTCAGCGCGTAATACAGACCGTAGCGCCGTCGGAATACAAAACTCTTCTCCCGCACTTCCGGGCGTTTTCTGCTGGCAAGGAAAATCACCAGCCCGCCCAGCACGGTGATCGCTCCGGCGCCCACGAACAGCCAGTCGTAGCGGATCATATGAAAGACCAGATTGCAGACCCCGATCGTCAACAGCCACGCAAAAGCGTGCACGCTGCGCAACTGACCCAGCCATTTACCCTTCTGTCCATCGGGCGAAAACCGCAACGCCATGGACTGCTCCATGGGAATCCAGCAATGGAACCCGATGCCCCACAGCGCCGAATATACCGCGAGGGAATACACCGTATCCACGTCCGCGTACGCGGCAAGTCCCGCACCCATCACGACAAGGGAAGCACCCGCGACGACCGGCGGCGCCAGACGCATCATGAGCGCGATGAAAAACGCGTTCATGAATCCCGACATCTCGCGCAGGGCCTCCACGTACCCCAGTTCGTGCGGCTCGATGCCCAGGCGTTCCACGGCGAAATTGTTGTACAACGTAAGTTGCACTCCGAAAAACACGCCCACGGAAAACACCGCCGCACCCAGTAGTCGGAAGTCCGGGTTCCATTCGGAAAACGGATTGCTGATCCGGATCAAACGTTACTCCGATCGGGGAAATGTCGTTTAAGTATCGGGTCTGCGAAAATCCGGAATCCTTAAGACCGGACGGGGCGGGAAAACGCGGAAGGGGAGCTAATCCATCTGTACGACCACGCGGCCGCCTGCAACGTGGACGGGATAGATCCGCACCCGGAATCGATCGGGCTCGATCAGGGCGCGGCCGGACGCCAGGTCGAATTGCCACCCGTGCCAGGGGCAGGTAAGGATCTCGCCCATGCGCCCGTAGGAGATCTCCTCGCCGGGACGACACGGCAGGGCTGTACCGTCCAACTTTCCGGCGGACAACGGCGCACCCTGGTGAGGACAGATATCGCGCAACGCGAAGAACCTCCGGTCGCTCCGCACCACCATCAGCGCCCGCCCCCCCGCTTCGACCCGACGCGGCCGGCCAGCCTCAAAGTCGTCAACTGACCCGATGTCGATTGTCTTCAAGGCCATAGAAAGCCGCCGCGTTTGCGGCGAGGATGCGTTGCCTCAGGGCGCCCTTGATCACCCGCGGCAGGGCCCGGTCGGGCGCGTCGAAATCCCAGTGCGGGTAATCCGTGGCGAACATGAGAAAGTCGTCGCGCCCGATCATGTCCAGAATGGCGAGCAGGTGCCGGGGATCGGCCGGTTCCTCCATGGGCTGTGTCGTCGCGCGGAAGTGATCCAGGATGTATTCGCTGGGCAGCCTCCGGAGCCAGGGTACTTCGCCGTGCAACCCGCGGTAGTTCTTGTCCAGCCGCCACATCAGTGCCGGCAGCCAGGCAAATCCACCCTCAACGAGGGCCACCCGGGCCGACGGCAATTCCTCGAAAACACCTTCGCATACCAGGCTGATGACCTGGGCCTCAAAGGCCTGCGACATTCCGGTGTGATCCTCGATATAATAGGATGGCCAACCGCTGGCCGTAATGGGATTGCCGCCACCGCCAAAATGAATGCCCACGGGCAGGTCGGCCGCCGCGGCGGCGCGAAAGATGGGCCTGAATTCACGCCGGCCGTAAGGGGCATAAGAGCGGACCAGCAGCAATACCTGGACAAAGCGGCGGTCGGTGGCGAGACGCTGGATCTCGGCGGCGGCCGCGTCCGCATCCTGGATATTGACAACGATCGAGCCGCGCCACCGCCGGTCGGCATCCAGCCATACCTCTCTGGTCCATTCGTTGACTGCCCGCTGCAGCGCGTTGGCGAGATCGATATTGCGCACGGCCGACACCGCGACGAGCGGGTTCAGGACCGCATAGTCGATACCCCATGTGTCCAGTAGCTGTTCCCGGGCAAATTCGGCGTCCGACCCGGGCCTCTTGCCGTTTGAAGGCCACGCGTCGCGGCGGGCGGCCTGGGCATAGAGCTTTGGATAGATGGATACCGACGGTATCGTAAAGCCCGACTGCTTCACGTACGCCTGCCACCGCTTCGACAGATAGGGCGTGATTTCGTCCATTGAATCGGGGTAATTGTGGGCGTCCGCATCTATAAGGGTGACACCGGGTTTCCGGCCGTTGGTCGCCAATACCTCGGATTCGGCCTTCGTCTCGGCCATGGATCGCTCCTTTCGGCTAACGAGCGGTCAACGTATAGCTATCAGAATTCAGCGGCATCGGATGCAAGCGAGTGGAGCTCTATGTCATGCTGAGCGTGGATGATCAACACAGGGCGAATGGCCATCCGGCCGAATCGGTACAGCACTGCGTGCAATGCGCCGGAAACCGGCACGCCCCGTCGGGAGGTATCTAAACCGAAGATCCGCCCGTGTCGGGGTGGACCCGTTTTCCGATGTTCGGAACCCTGCTGCTCAACATCCACCTTTCTCCCCACAGAGTCAATTCCCCAGGGGCTCCCACACAGCGCCGAAGATACCTCGCAGCCGCGCCATGTCTTCCTCCGGCAGCGGCGGACCGAGAATGGCTTTCACGTTAGCCTCCAGGTGTTCGATGTTCGCCGTACCGGTCAGAACCGTGCCCATCGCCGGATGCGACGCCACGTATTTATAAGCGGCCGCCGGCAGCGAAGTCACATGCCCCTTCACCAGCCAACCCAGCGGATCGTCGGCCGGCACGGAATCCCGCTCAATCAGGCCTTTCCCCTTCGCATAGGCGATGCGTTCAGCCAATACTTCCGGCTTGCTCAATGCCCGGCGTACCGCCACCATACAAATCACACCCACGTTTTTTTCCTGGCACATCGGCAACAAGGCATGCTCCGCCGTGGGACTGATCATATTGTATCCGACCATTGCCGTGTCAAAATAGTCGTCGGCAAGCGCCATCGGAAACATCTCGTGTCCGGGATCCAGTGAATATGTCTCCGATACGCCCAGAAACCGGAACTTGCCCTGCTCCCGAAGCCGTGACATCACCGGCAGGAAAAGCTCCATCGTGCGGGCATAGTCTTCCGGTTTCACGCCGTGGAACTGCATAATGTCAATGGCGTCCACCCTGAGCCGCGCAAGACTCCGCTCAACGGAGGAAACCACGTCTTCGGGTTTGGCGGTCCATTCATCCCGTGCCACCTGCACCTTGGTTGCCAGTACGTAATCCTCCCGCGGCACCCCCGTCAATGCCCTGCCGAGAATGGCCTCGCTTTCCCCGTACCCCGCAGCGGTATCGAAAAAGTTGACACCCAACGCCAGTGCCCTGCGCACCATTCGGCCAACATCGGCCTCAGGTACGCCCGATCCCTGTCCAAATTGGCTCGGGCCGCCCGTACCAATGCCCAGGACGGAAACGCGAAGCCCCGTTCGTCCGAGCGTGCGGTAATCCATACAGGTACCCCCTCGAATGCGCGCTGTTCCGTATACCCGGCCCTGCGACGGCAAATGAAGCCCAAGACAAGGCTCGACCCGGAGAACTGCCGCCTGAAACCCGGTTCTTCGCTGATGCGTTGAAGCTGAACCGGTGCGACAAATCCGCCGGAGAACATTGACTATTTATCAAAAATCGGGCCAACCGTCAAGCGCTTCGGCAAGGGGCGCGTGAATGGAGTTCATCACAACCCGTCCCGCGCCATCCCCGGCATCAACTTCGCGCAGGATGGCGGCGCCCGGCGCGGGGATCAAGCGTTTTCGTTGGCCGGGTGTGTGATCCACCGCGCGCCTATTCACCTGCCATATTTCATACCGGCGGTCGAGATTACCCTTGCGAATTCATCTCGCTTTCGAAATACTGATGGCCCGATCTTGCGGCGCCGCATCGATGCCCAAGGGCGCCCGGTCAGCATGTTCACCGGAGCGGACCGGAACGTCCGTGTCGGGTATCACAAAGGACAAGGAGCCCAAGTGAATCTCTACACACCGGAACAGATCCAGCTTGCCCGGCAACGCGCGGCGGAGGATCCGGCCGCCAAAAAAATCGCGGGGCGCGTCTTTGACGACGCGAATCCATGGCTGGACCGGGATCAGGATTTTATCCGCAGGCTGATGCCGAGTTCTGGCGTACCTCGCAGCTGGACGATCAACTTCGTCAGCGGCTGTCCCGTCCACGGCAGCGGGCCCAACGGGTACGGCGGGTACGCGCAGGGTGGGTGGAAACACGATCCCTTCAAGGACAGATGGCGCGTCACCTGCGCCTTGGGCGGCGAGTCCTATCCCAGCAACGACTTTGAGGCATTCTACGAAAGCGGCATGGAAGACCGCAGCCTGCTCACCGGCCCCTACGCGGACGACGGATGGGGCTGGCGGAGCGATGACGGACCCTTTCGCCACTGGTTTATCGCCTATTGTTGTGGTGGTATCTGGAACGCGGTCATTGCCGGCCTTACCTCCCTTGGGCAGGCCTATCTGCTCAGCGGCGACGGCCGTTACGCTCACAAAGCGCTCGTGATTCTGGACCGGCTCGCGGAAGTCTATCCACACATGGATTACAGCAGGCAATCCATGTACGCCCTGGAGTTCTCACCCGGCTATACCGGAAAAATGAACGATCTCATTTCCGAAGCGGGGACCGTACGCCGGCTTTGCCAGGCCCTGGATGCCGTCCGCGACGCCATCCCCTACGACCCCGTTTTCGCCTCAGATGGCGACGGATTTCGACGGAAGCTCGAAGCCGGCATTATCGGCGCGAGCCTCGACGGAATCTACGGGGGCCACGTCCGAAGCAACTACGGCGGACACCAGGAAGCCCTGCTGATTGCCGCACTCGCTTCGGGAGACCGGAATGAAATCGTCAAAGCTGTAGAATGGACAATGAACAACACCGGCGAAGCCACGGAACTCAAAGAAATGCTCACCCACTTCGACGGGTACCTCTTTCGTGACAAGGCCGCCCATGCGGAAGGGATCAACTTCGCCCTGGACAACCTTATCTTCCGTGAGGGTATGGGATGGGAGAGTTCCCCCAGCTACAACAGCGGGTGGGTCACACACCTTACGGTTATCGCCCGCCTATTGGAAGACCTGGGAATTCGGATCTGGGACAGGCCAAAGTTCCGGCGCATGTACCGCTGGGCCGCGGAAATGACGTGCCTGGATCACTTCACCCCGTGCATTGGCGACGCCGGAACCGTGATCGGCGGCCATGTCGCCCTCGGAAGCGATACCCTGCGGGCGGCGTACAGAGCCACGGGCGACGCCTTTGTCGGCGAACTTCTCCGCGGGCGGGAGACCGGCGTCAACAGTTTCGAGTCCATGCTGGAAGAATCGGTTGTGCCCTCGTTACACGAAGATGGCGCCGAAGAACTCAAGGAGATGACGACAAAAAGCCGGCTCATGGGCGGCTGCGGCCTCGCCCTGCTGCGGTCGGGGAGAGGGCGCGAACGCATAGCCGCGGCGCTGTACTACGGACGGGCGGCCACCGAACACGCGCATTTCGATCGACTCAACATCGAACTCTTCGCATACGGCCGAAAACTCATACCGGATCTCGGTTACGGCGAGCACGCCGCCGAGGGAGACCGTCCCGCGATATGGACAAAGAACACTGTGGCCCACGCCACGGTCGTGGTAGACGGACGAAGGCAGGATACGCAGGGGCCAGGCAGACTGGAGCAATTCGTCAGCACCGGCGGCCTGACCTGGGTGCAGGTCGACGCCCCGGACACCTATCACCATACTTCCGAATACCGGCGGACTGTCGCGCTCATCGAAATCGCAAAGGACGCCCGCTACGTCCTCGACTGCTTCCGCGTGGCGGGGGGAGCGCAACACGACTACAGCCTGCACGGATTTGAGAGTGAATTTACGGTGAACGACATCGAACTCACCCCGCCGCAGCGGCAGGGCACCCTTGCCGGCCCGGATGTGCCTTACGGCGCCATTTACGACGACGACGGCCTCACCGACCCGTTAAGGAAGGGCCGCTCCTATTACACCTACCGGGGGGGCGGCTACTCCTATCTGTACGACACGCGACGCGGGAATCCGACCGCGGCGTGGTCCTCAACCTGGCGAGACGGAAAGACCGGCATCGGCCTTAATACGATTTTCCTGCCTTCGGGCGAAGCCATCGTCGCCCACGGAGATCCCCCCAGAAAGCCGGGCAACCCGAAACAACTCACTTACGTGCTGCTGCGCAACGAGGGGGAGGGGGTCGCCAGCCGCTTTGTGGCCGTTCATGAACCCTTTAAAGGTAGTAAGAAGATCCACGCCGTCGAGCAACTGGATGCCGGAGACGAAAGCCTTGCGCTGAAAGTTAAACACCAATACGGTGAAGATACGATCCGCCATGTCCTTGGCCCTTCCGGCAGCAGCTTCGGAATCGTACGCCACGATGCGGTGGGGAAACTGATTTCCTTACACCTGTCCGGCCCGGGTAGCATCAGCGCCGACGGGCGTAGTCTCTCCATACCCAAAGCGCTTCACGGGCATATCGTAGAAATCGATCCGGTGTCTTCCACCATTGCCATAGAACGGGATCGCAACAGCCAGGCCTTTCGCACGGCGGGCCTCAAGGGTGAAGTCGCCCGTATCGGGAACGCCCGCCGTGCCACAGCCTACAATATCACCGCCGTGGAAGGCAAGGGCCGGCGATATCGCATCCGCTTCGGTACCGACAGTCTCCGAATAGGCCGGTTCGTGATCACCGGACGAAATCCGGATGGAACGGGCTTGTCCACCAAGACCAACCTGTATATGGCGGCCCAGGGTTATTACCGTGGCGCATGGCTCACGGACAAAGACCACACCATCTGGCTGCCCGTTGACGACGTCGACCTCGCGCCTCACCGGCCAGGCGCACGCCGCGATGCCGGCATCCGGCTGGTGGGCAAACACGACCTCGCCGCAAGGTTCAGGGTTGGCGAAATAGCATATCTCTACGACATCGGACCGGGCGACTCCGTAGCCGTCACGCCGACGGCTACGGCCCTCCGGCAAAAGGATGGGCGATTTCGAATCCGGGCGAACTGCAGAGCGTTCCTGGACTGAGTGCCGGCTTCCGGAAATCAAAGAGAGGGCGACCCGGTTCTACTGGTCGCCCTCTGCGTTTGCGGGTTCGAAGGCCGGTTACCCCTCTTTTTGCAACGCGGTGAAAAACCGCACGTCCGACCTGGCCAGATCGATAACCGTGTCCACCGGTTCCCCGCTGTATTCGCTATGGAAACTCAGGGGTCCGTCGAAGTTCACCGCCTTGAACGCGCGCAACAATGCGGGCCAGTCTCCAAACCCCTCTCCCAGCCGGACCACCCTTGTGCGCCAGGTTGTCCTGCCGTTCTGCAGTATCGGCTGCCGGATCAGATCTTTGAGCGCCATCACGGACAGATGCGACTTTACGATATTCAGCGCCAGTTCGATCGGCTCTCCACAGATGGAAAGATGCCCGGGATCGGCGAACACACCGATATGCCGGGGATCAAAGCCCTTGACCGCATTCATGGCCGCACAGGAGTTGAGGCCCATCGAGAGGCCAGAGTGGTTGTGCACCACGGTCTGGACCCCGTGTTTCTCGGAAAGGGTTTGAAATCCTTCGAGATGCCCCCGCACCGCCTCCAATTCTTCCCAATAATCGATCCCCGCCGCCCAGTGCCAGTACCCCAGTTTGATATGCCTCACGCCAGCTTCGCCGCAGGCCGCGTACAGCCGGTCCGCATAATCCAACTCGGGCCTGATGAAGTCGCCCGGCGTGGTTACCAGAGGAATGGAAAGCCCTTCGTCGGCAAACCTCCGTGCCGCTTCCGGCAACGCCGTTTCGACATTACCGGGATGTACCGGATAGCCCGGGCGCACGCACAGGTCGGCGCCCTGTACACCGACCGATTTTAACGCGGCAATGATGCCGGGCACATCCAGACCCTCCAGATGTTTCGTAAACATGATGTATTTCATCTCAACTCTCTCCATCAGCAAGCGCCTGGTGCGGCAGGCAGGCCGTAAACGCCACGCCCTGCCCATGACTCATTGTCATTAACACGAATCGTTAAACAAGCAGTATGAATAAACGTAAACCCATTTTTCGCAGAAGTCACACTGCAGGAATCTAAATCTGTGACTGATAAATCCGATCCACAAGCTCCATTGTCTTTACCGCATCCTCCAGACACGTTTCCGGCTGTTTTCCGTCTCTGATACAGTCGATAAAGTGACGGTTGATATCGTACGCGCCGAAAGCACGCCAGGCATCGTCACCACCTCCGAGCCTGAACGGATCGAGCACTTCTATAGGTTCGTCCTTATTGTCCGCGTATACCCGCCCGCCCTCTTCCGGATCCCCGAATACCGAAATCCCGGGCGAATGGATTTCCACGGAGAATATGCGACGCCCCGTCATCCAGTTGGTGAGAAGCACACCCGTTGCCCCGGAACTGAATCTCACCAGCGCCAGGTAAATATTGGTGTGGGTGGCGCCCTCCCGTCGTACATCGCTGGCCACGGATTCCACCTCGCCGCCGCAGAGGTAGCGGAGTGTGTCCACCGCGTGAATGGCGTCGGACGTGAGGATATCGATCGCGCCCCTGTAATACGGCGCGCCACCCACGGCATTTTTGTAAAACGTGGCCACGGCGCTGTGAACGGCCCCCCGCTTCTCGCAGAGTTCCTTCCCGTAGCGGATCAGAGGCGCAAATCGCCGCTGGAACGTCACGCCGGTCAGCACTTTATGCTTCCGCGCCAGAAGCGCCATCTGCCGGGTCTGTTCCGTTGTCATCGCAGGGGGTTTTTCGATGAACAGGTGGCAACCCATCTCCATCACGTTTGCCGCGATATCGTACAGATGGTGGGGCGGCATAATGGCATACACCGCATCGGGTTTTTCCTTTTCAATCATCTCCCTGTAATTCGAATACTGCCCCGGTATGCCGAACCGTTCGGCCGCATCGGCCATCCTTTGACTGCTCAATTCCGACACGGCCACCATCTCGACGCCCTCCAGTGCCTTGAGCGCGGGGTAATGCGCACTGGTTGCGCGACCGCCCGCGCCGATCATCGCCACACGTACGGTTTTTTTCTGCTGGATCTTTTTTTTTGTTTTCTTCTCCGACTTCGCCATAGTCCCCTCCAGTCTTTGCACGTCATGGCCCGATTTCCGACCCGCCGGCGCCCGGTGGCGCCGGGAAGGACGTCCTGTCGCCGGGAGCCCGGAGACCGGTTGTCTATTGATAGACCGCCTGGATCAAAGCCCGCATATACCCTACGGCAAACGCGCGTCCCGCCCATACCGTGGAATCCGGGTTCGGAAAACCGGGTGTATGATCCATCATGAACGGCCCCTCGAAGCCCACTTCTTTGTAGGTCTGCATCGCCTCGTACATGTCCTGATCCCCCTCATCCACGAAGACCTCCTGAAAACTCCTGGGGCCGCCCCGGATATTCCGGAAATGCACGTATACGATCCTGTCCCGGCCTCCGATATCCCGGATGGCGTCGCATACATTCACCCCCATCTCCGCGACGCAGCCCTGGCAGAACAACATGGCGTTGCTGCGGCTGGGGACCATATCGAATATGTGATGGTATTGTTCGAGGGTGGACACGATCCTGGCAGCGCCGGCGAGCGGTTCCGGAATGGGCGGATCGTCGGGATGCAGCGCCATGCGAACGCCGTTTTCTTCTGCTACGGGAATAACGCGTTCCAGGAAATACCGGATATTTTCTAGAATTTTCTCCTCGGAAATGGCCTTATCGGGGTAGTACGGCGGATCCTCCATTAACTTCCCGTAGTCGAATGTACTGTATCTGGCGCCCCCCCTGCCGGGCGGAACGGACTCCGTGCGGAAATTGCCCGCCGGCTTGAAGTTGTACCCCAGCGTGGGAATGGCGACCTCGCCCATGCTCCGCAACAACCCACACCACGCCTCGATCTTTTCGTCGCGATCCTCAAGCGCCAGGGAAACCTCGTCCCATCCGGTTGCTGCCAGATTCATCAGCTTCATCCCGTGTGACTCGGTCAGCTTTTTCAGATCCTTCCAGAAATCCGTGCGGTCCCGGCCCTGTCGCACGTCTGGCGGAATCGAGTTCACGGTTAAGTAATCGACACCGATCGCCTGAAAAAAACTCAGCGTGTCGTGATTGATCTGGTCCCACGGAAGCTGCTCCTGAATATACATTCGGACAATCCCTCCATTCTGAAACATCGACAAAAGGTGGCTGACGGCGCAATTCCGGCGGGGGTTGCTCACGAAAGTCGCCGACAGGCCATATCTAACCGTAGACCGCCTGTATCAATGCGCGGATATATCCCACGGCGTAGGCGTGCCCGGCCCTGAATTTCCCGTCTCCAGGGATGCCCGGCGTATGATCCATCATGAAAGGCCCGTTGAACCCGACCTCCTTGTATACCTCCATCGCCCGAAGCATATTCACGTCACCCTCATCCAGAAACACCTCCTGGAAACTGGGCAAGGCCCCCCGGACGTTCCTGAAATGCACGAAGACGATCTTGTTCCGGAGTCCCATCTCACGGATGGTTCCGTAGACATCCACCCCCATTTCCGTCACGCAGCCCTGGCAGAACAACATCCCGTTACAGTCCCCCGGCGCCGCTGCGAAAATCCGGCGGTACTGGTCCAGCGTGGACACGATCTGGGCAACACCGCCAAGCGGTTCGGGGATTGGCGGGTCGTCCGGGTGCAGGGCCATCCGTACCCCGGCGTCCTCGGCCACCGGTATCACACCCTTGAGGAAATACGACATGTTCTCCCACATTTCCGCCTCATCGACCGGCGGAACCCTGGGCTGGGGCCTGTTCCGGGAAAACTCGCCGTAATCGAACGTACTGTATCTGGCGCCGCCTCTCCCGGGCGGCGTGGATGCGGTGCGGAAATTACCCATCGGCTTGAAATTGTAACCAAGCGCGGAAATGCCCACGTCGCCCATACACCGCAACATCCGGCACCACGCTTCGAGCTTTTCGTCGCGATCGGGGAGGCCGAAAGCCAGTTCGTCCCACCCCGCCATAAAGACGCTGTTCAACGTCATGCCGTAGGCTTCCACCTTTTTTCGGGCGGCGTCAAAAAACGGTCTGCTGTCCCGGCCGTCCCGTAGATCCATCGAAGCATCCACTCCATGCATCGCCCGAATATCCAGGCAAATCATGTCCGCGCCGATCGCCCGCGAAAAACGCAGCGTATCATCGTTGAAACTGCCCCAGGAGACGTGATCCTGAATCGTCATGTCCGCGATCCTCGCGCCAGAAGCGGCGAGATGCCGAACATCCCGCGATCCGCTTCATAGGCTTCACCCATACACATATTCGCCACGATTTCCCCGATCGCGGAAGAAAACTTGAACCCGTGTCCGGAACACGGTGAGGCGATAATGACCTGCTCAAACTCGGGATGGTAGTCCACGAGCCACCTGGAATCCGGAAGATTCGTGTACATGCAAACGTGGCTCTCCGTCGCAGGCCCCGCCGCATCGGGTATAAATCGTTCCACCAGTGGACGTATCTCCGCTTCATCCTCCGCAGTGGTCGTCCGCACGAGCGTTTCCGGGTCTGCCCCGGCGCGTCCGCAATGCATCGCCGCCTTGAACCCGCGGCCGAAATCCGGCTGACAGTAGAACGAAACACCGTTCTCGCACACCCAGGAATTATTGGGGCAGCGCCCGGGCGCAAACATCCCCGGGTTCCGTAACGGCTGAAAAAAAAACAGCGTCATCCGCTCGATATCGACAGGGAGCGCCAGATCCGCCACGAGCCGGGAGACCCACGCGCCCGCACAGACGACCAGCCTGCCCGCCGATATTACGCCCGACTGCAACCTCACCCGCACCCCGCGTCCATCGGGCGACCAGTCCAGCACTGGGCAATCGAAGTTCAATTCTGCCCCCGCGGCTTCCGCCCGGCTCAGATGCGCGTCGATGCACGCCTCCGGAAAGACGGCGCCCGCCCTCGGCTCATAGACGCCCTCCCAGCCGCCCTCGACGCGAAACATGGGATACCGCCGTCGTACGTCTTCCGCCGAGACCCGCTCAACCGGGATATTGTACGCACGCGCGCTTTCCAGAACCCCGTGGCGTTCGGCCCCGCCCGGGGGTCGCATGGACAGGTGGCCGTAGGTCTTGACAAGTTCCGTGCCGCTTTCGTCTTCCAGCATTTCCCACAGCGCGTACGCGCGTCGGACTAAATTTACATAGGCCGGCCCGCTGGCGTATGCTTCCCGGATTACCCGCGCGTATCCGTGGGACGAACCGTGGGTGTGCGGCGGATGAAACCGGTCGAAACCCGCCACTCGCTTTCCGCGCTTTGCCAGATGGTACACGGCCGCACTGCCCATCGCGCCCAGTCCGGCCACAACCACGTCGTACGTCGTGCCGCCATTAGCCATAAGACGGATCATGTAGCCCGTCTCCGACAAAGTCAAGCGCAGAATGACAGCAATGCCGACGGGCGCGTGGGAGAATCCGCGAACGCTGGTTATCCCCCCAGTCGGTTCAGGACATTGCGGGTGATCTGCGCCACCGGACCGCCGTTCCGGTAGAGACCGTGCGACCATTCCATGGTTGCCGCCGTGAAGACTGTCCCCTTGAACTCGGTCTCGTTTACCGCGACGGTCGCAAAGAACCGGTCATAGTGAATGCCGAGGTCCGCGTTGAATCCGTGGTCCTCGGCGTCTCCGATCGCTATGATCCGGTAGTGTGGGCTGATTCCGTCGCTGCCGGTGAAGTATGGCTTTCCATCCCTGAATTCAATGTCGCCGCCGTCGCACTCCACTCCGACAATCGAGTCCTCGCGGCCGAACTCGTCTCCTTCCGCCAACCCGGTCCCCTCGAACGCCCAGTGGTCGGGACGGGTCACACGGAAAAATCCGTACTCCCCGGTTGTGGGCGCAATAAACACACCGGGAACCCGGGTTTTCGCGTTGACGGCCGCCGAATACGATACCCCGATCGTGCGTTGGCGCAAATTGTCGATCCCACGCAGCAAGGAGGTGTGCGGGTCTTCAGGGGTACCGAGCGGATGCTTTTTGTACCGGGTTTTGGCACAGTACAGCTGGCGTCCGTCAGCCCGGGTCTCCACGAGGTGCGAGAACGAGTTGCCCGCGAACACCATCAGGTTCCCGCCGCCGGCAACGAACCGCTGGAGCTGTTCACATTCTTCGCGGCTGGTATACTCGCCGTGACCTATCCTCAAATGTGCGGCATAGTTGTCGAGAATATCCGGTTCGAGATCGTGGTCTGCGTTGACACAATAGTCCACGGGATAACCTTCGGCATCCAGCCAGGAGGTGATGAACTGGTCCCAGGCGTAGAATCCGCCCATAATGTCGGGCTGCAGAGGCCGCTCGAACGTCACCAGGTCGCTGTGCTTCCGATCTGTAGAAAGGTAGTGAAAGAGGCTCTTCCCCCCGACTGGATTGTAGGCGGTATAGGTATTGGTCTCGATCGTGAGAAGGACCGGCGCGCTGGGAACGCGGGGACGAACCACGAACAGGACCTCGCGGATCCCCTGGGCGGTTGGAAAACTGGCGATGTAGACGCCGCTTTTCCAGTCGCTCGGCACCCGGAATCCCACCGTCGCGGGCCAGGCAAATCCGTCGCGGTATCCGAATTCGGGAATCGGAGGAAGTACGCCGTGCAGGTTGTTGATCTCCTTTACGAGACGCCGCCCGGCGCCTTCATGGTATACAAACACGTCGTAGTGCGATCTGGAATTGGCTATATGAAATGTGATTTCCTCCCCCTGAAACACACTCATGGGGCTGGCGTACCCACCTTCCCTCAGCTTCCAGTACCGGGTAGCGTCCTGCTCGTAGTGGGCGAAAATGTGTTCGCGTTTCATAGGAATTCTCTTTTTCGTTCAGCGTATTGATTCTGGAATTGCGGACCATCCAAAATGCCGCAGGGGCGGGTTTCAAACCCGCCCCTGCTCGAGAAAACGAACCGCGTTATCCTTCGCCTACGTCTCTTTTTTCACGCCGTGCCATCGGCCGGAACAAGTGCAGCCATCATCTCCGCTTCAGCGACAAGGTTGTCACCCACGTATGCCCTGCCGGTCATGCGGAACACATTCCGCCTTCTGCGCAACACCTCCACCTCGAGTCGCAACTGATCACCGGGCGTTACGGGACGTCTGAACCGGGTTTTATCGATGCCCATAAACATCGGTATCAGGCCGGACTCGTCTCCCATTAAGACACCCGCCGTCTGCGCAAGCGCTTCCACTATCAACACGCCCGGCATCACCGGCCGCCCCGGGAAATGTCCGGCGAAGAACGGTTCGTTGCCGGTGACGTTCTTGACCCCCACGACCCTGCGATCCGGTTCCAGATCCAGTATCCGGTCCACAAAAAGGAACGGGTACCGGTGCGGCAAGATCCTCTGTATCGCTTCGAGGTCCAACACAGACGGCTCTCCTCAGATCTTCCGGCCTACGACCAGACGCTACCGAATCGGACCCATGCCGGCTTTCTGTTTGTCTCCGTCCTCCATGTCTCTATTCAATTCGTCCAGCACCTTCTGCGTCAGGTTGTATTCTTCGTTGAAATACACCACGGAAGCCGCATTGAGCACAAAGTCGTAACCGTCTTCCTTGGCTACCTGAGAAATCACGTCGTTGACGCGTTTCAGCAAAGGCGCAAGTAACTCCTGCTGCTTGAGCGCCAGTTTACCCCGCTCAGGATCGGTGACCTGGGCAAGAAACCGCTGTAATCCCTCCTCTTGCGTCTTCAGTGCCTGCTCCTCTTCCCGCCTCCGATTCTCCATGTACATAACCTTCTGCCGCTCAAAGGTGGTCTGCTTCTTCCTCAATGCACTCTCAAGCTTTTTGAGTTCCTTCTGCAGTTCCCCTTCATACAGGTTGTATTCTCTCTCTGCCTCCTGGAAGGGCTTGTATTTCGTTCGGATCTCATTCGGATCGAAAAAGGCGATTTTCGCCTGTGCTCTCGCCGTGGACGCCACCACCACACACGCCATCAGGCCGCACACGGAAACCAGGAAGCGATGTCTCAAGCCCATTTTGAATCTCCCTCCAACGTTTAGAAGAACTGCGGACCGAACTGGAAATGGGTTACCATCTGTGGCATCTGGCCGTCTACGAGCCGCCTGTCAAAACCCCAGGCAAAATCAAATCCCATTATGCCCACAACCGGCGCTATCATGCGAAACCCGACACCCACCGATCGCCTCAAATCGAAAATACTCGTTTCTGAAACGCTATCCCACGCGTTGCCGGCGTCGGCGAACGCCAGGGCATAAAACTGTTGCTGCACGACCGGAAGGGTGAGTTCCAGGTTGAAGAGCAGTTGCGAGTTTCCTCCGTCCGGAACGCCGTTTATGCGCGGGCCCAGCGATTGCTCCGGATAGCCGCGCACCATGGTGCCCTCAAAAATGCTCACACCCCCCGGTGTGTATCGCTCGTTGAATGGCACGTCGGTATCGTTGAACGGCCTTACAAGCCCGATGGTCGTCTTCAGATTCAGCGCGAATCGCCATGCGACCGGGAAATAGAAGCTGCTTATGAAGTCGTGCTTGAGGAAATCCGTATTGCCGCCCAGGGGGCCGCCCGCAAAGGTCGGCGAGTAGGAAAATACGGAACCGCTGGTTGCAAAAACCGGCAGGTCCCTGCTGTTGCGCGTGAAATTCAGATTCACGCTGCTGGTTACGTTGTCGCGAAAAGAAGATTGCGCGGACCGTTCGAAGTCTTCGGCGAAATTCCGGAATTTAACCTGCTCGATCCGGTAACCTACGGATGCCCTTGAGAAATCGGGCCATACCAGCCGGCGCCCGACGGTAGCCACGGCGCCCTGCCTGCGCTCGTCGAAGCCACTGTAATACCGGCGGTTGGTTCTGAAGATCAGACCCTGTAGACTCGTGGGCGTATTTAACAACCAGGGTTCAGTAAACCCGGTCCTGAACGACTGGCGCCGGTCGCCGAACTCCAGTTGAAATTCCAGCTGCTGGCCGTTGCCCATAAAGTTCGGAACCTGTAGCGCGATGGTTCCAAGCAGGCCGTCGTACTGGCTGTAGCCCGCGCCCACGGACGCCGTGCCGGTAGACTTTTCCTCCACCGCCAGAATCACATCCAGTTCGGATGACTCCTCCACGGGCTTGAGTTCCGGCACCACGTTGCTGAAGTAGTTCAACTGTTGGATATTCCGGACACTACGTTCAATGCCGGACCGTCGAAAGGTCTGGCCCGGACGAATCCAGAGTTCCCTGCGGATCACCCTGTCCTTTGTCTTGGAATTGCCCGAAATGGTAACCTGCCGAATCTTCCACGGTTTGTTCTCAACAATGTCAAAGTGCACATTGATCGTGTGCGGTGTCTCGGCCAATCTTTCCTGGACGGCGACTGAAGCCGTGATATGACCGATATCGCTGTACAGATTCTGGATTTCTTCCTGGGATCTGTTCTTCTGTTCGGAACTGTACACCTCCCCTTCCCTGGCAACAATCAGCCTTTCGATACCCGCGTCTTTGACGCGTTCGTTTCCCTCCCAGGTAACCTTGCCGAACTTGTACAGGGGCCCTTCATCCAGGTAAAGATCAATAAAGAGATTCGCCTTTGTGTCGTCGTAATACAGGCTGTCACGCAGAATTTCCGCATTGCGATATCCATTTGCCTGGTAAAACGCCAGCAGCGCCTGCTTGTCTTCCTTGTAGGTTTCTTCAGCGAACTGATTCCGGCGCAGAATTCCCCCGACCTGCTTGGTCTCTTTCATCACCTTTCGCAGCTTCTTGCCTTCAAGCGCCTGATTGCCGAAGAACTGAATGCGGCGCAGCTTCACCTTCAGCCCCTCGTTCATTTTGAACGTGAGCGTAACCTGACCTTCTTCATTCGGGTCTCCCTGCGTACCTTCGACGCTGGCAAGGAGGTATCCCTCTTCCTTGTACAGATCCACGATCTTGTTTTCCCCGCGCCTGATTTCATGCGGCGATAGCCACTGTTTCTCTATGAATGCCAATGTCTTCTTCAGCTTCTTCGATTTGATTCCCTTGTTGCCGTCGAAAAACACATCGTCCAGCTTGGGATATTCTTTCACGACAATCACAACGGCCACACCTTCCGCCACATCCGAATCGGCGTAGACCTGGATGTCTGAAAAAATATTCAGCCGGTGGAGATTGCGAATCACGCGGGGCGGGTCATCAGGTAAGATGAGACGCTGTCCTTCGGCCAGCCCGGAGGAGAACCGGACCAGTGATGCTTCCGTGATCCGGTTTCCCTCGACTCTGATCTCGGAAATAACAGGCGCCTCCTGCGCCGCCGCCGCCAGAGGCGACAGAAGGTCCAGCAACAACAGAAAACATCCAAAAAGGATTCCCAACAAAGCCATTCGCCTCCGAAACGCCAGCCTGCGACATTCAGGGATATTCAACCCGGGCCCAAGTCCGCCACAATCGAACAAACGCTCCGTCACAACAAAAGTTCCTGCTATATTCCCGGGCCTGTACGGCGAAATTGGGTCCGGCCGTACGTCCGGACCCAATTGGTCATGATCGCGGTGAAACCCGGGAAAAACTGATACACGCCCACGCGCCAAGCGCCGTTTCATTCCTCCGAAACACGATCCACCACTTCCTGATCGGCGGCGGCGGCAACCGCGTTGGTGTCCACAAAATGGAGCCCGTCACCCTTCTTGCTTACGCGCACCTCACTCCCGGCGGTGTACTTGCCCTGAAGTATCTCTTCCGCCATCGGATCTTCCACCAGCTTCTGTATGGTGCGCTTCAGCTGACGCGCGCCGTAAGTGGGGTCGTACCCCTTTTCCGCCAGAAGCGCCTTGGCGCCCGGTGTGAGACTGATCGAAATATCCCTCTCCTTGACGCGCTCGAATATTTCAGCAATTTCGAGATCCACGATCTGGACAATCTCTTTCCGTTCGAGGGGATTGAAGACCACCATCTCGTCCAGACGGTTCAGAAACTCGGGATTGAACGTCTTTTTGAGTTCTTCTTCCACGCGTTCCTTCATTTTTTCGCGAATGCTCTTTTTGTCGGACCGCTTGAATCCGAGCCCTCCGGCCTTCGCCATGTCACGCGTTCCGAGATTGGAGGTCATAATCAATATTGTATTCTTGAAGTTTACTTTCCGGCCGAAGCTATCCGTCAGACGCCCCTCGTCGAGGACCTGCAAAAGCAGGTTGAACACATCCGGATGGGCTTTTTCAATTTCGTCGAGCAGAACCACCGAATAGGGCTTTCTGCGAACCTTCTCGGTCAGTTGGCCGCCCTCGTCGTATCCGACATATCCAGGCGGCGCGCCGATAAGCCGGGAGACCGCAAATTTCTCCATATACTCCGACATATCTACCGTGATAAGCGCTTCCTCGTCGTCGAACAGGTACCTGGAGAGCGCGTGTGCCAAATAGGTTTTGCCCACACCCGTCGGTCCCAGAAAGAGAAACGTGCCGATGGGACGATTCGGGTCTTTCAGCCCCGCTCGCGTGCGGCGAATGGAGCGGCAGACCGTGTCTACCGCTTCTTCCTGCCCAACCACACGGCACTTCACTTTCTCTCCCATGCGGAGCAGCTTCTCTGACTCCTCCTGCGCCAACCGGAACGCGGGAATACCCGTCATGCTTTCGATCACTTCCGCGATATCCTGCTCGGTCACCTCCACCACTTCATCACGAACCTTCTGCTCCCATTCCTGACGCATTTCATCGACCTGTTCCTTCAGCTTCCGTTCCTGGTCTCTGAGTTTGGCGGCCTCTTCGAACTGCTGGCTGTTTGCAGCCGCATTCTTCTGCCGTGTAACGTCCTCGATTTCAAGTTCAAGCGTCTTTATTTCCTCAGGCGGATTCAACCGGCCTAGACGCACGCGGGATCCTGTCTCGTCGATCACGTCGATCGCCTTGTCCGGCAGGTGCCGGTCGCTGATGTAACGGTCGGCCATGCGGACGGCGCTCTCAACGGCCTTCTGGGTATAGGTTACCAGATGGTGGGCCTCGAATTTCTCCTTCAGTCCTTTGAGGATATCAATCGCGTCGTCCACCGACGGCGAATCGACCAGAATGGTCTGAAAACGCCGTTCCAGCGCACCGTCCTTTTCGATGTATTTGCGGTATTCGTCCAGCGTCGTGGCGCCGATGCACTGAAGTTCGCCTCTCGAAAACGCCGGCTTGAACATATTTGAGGCGTCCAGCGTGCCCTCGGCGCTTCCGGCCCCCACGATGGTATGTAACTCGTCGATAAAGATAATGACGTCCTGGCTCTGCTGGAGTTCGTTCATTACCGCCTTGATGCGCTCTTCAAACTGACCACGGTATTTTGTTCCCGCGACCATGCCGCCCATATCCAGCGTAACCATGCGTTTGTCGGCCAGCAACTGCGGCACGCGGCGCTCCACGATGCGCTGGGCAAGTCCTTCGACGATCGCCGTTTTCCCCACCCCGGGTTCCCCGATCAGTACCGGGTTGTTCTTTTTGCGCCGGCTGAGCACCTGAGATACCCGTTCAATCTCCCGCTCCCTGCCAACGACCGGATCCAGCTTACCCTCACGCGCCTGTTCGGTCAGGTCGCGACCAAAATGATCCAAATAAGGGGTCTTGCTTTTCTTCTTCTCGCGTTTACCCGTCGGTTTCCCCTGCAAAACAGCAATCACCTCCTCCTTCACGGTCTTATAGTCGACGCCAAAACCCACCAGAATCTGCGCGGCAATCGTCTCTTTGTCCTTCACCAGAGCCACCAGCAGATGACAGGTTCGAACATATTGGCTCTTCATCTCTTTAGCTTCGGTGGCCGCAATTTCGAGAATCTGTTTTGCCCTTGGCGTGAAGGGCACGTCGCCCATCGTCATCGACCCGCCGGAATATGCGACATAGTCGTCGATCGACTGTTTGATCTTGTCCAGGTTCAATCCCAGATTCAACATCACGTTGACGGCCGAACCCTTACCCTCCCGGATAATGCCGAGCAAGAGGTGCTCGCTGCTTATATGATTATTGCCAAGCCGGGCTGCTTCTTCGCGGACCAGCCGCATCACGCGCTTCACCCGATCCGAGAACCTGCTATTCATGGGATTTATCTCCTCAGAATCCTCTGCCATGACCCGTGGGCCATCTCTCCACTGCCCGAAAGGGCTTTACATATCGTCCGCAGGGCCCGGAACTAACCGCCACGCCCTTCATGGACGATTCTTCCGTCTTCCATCCGAATGATCCGATCCGCCCTGGCGGCCAACGTCTGATCGTGTGTGGCGATAACAAAGGTCTGTTTGAGGCCGCCGGCCAGTTTCCAGATCAGATCGTGCAATTCCCGGCTGTGTTCCGCGTCCAGATTGCCGGAGGGTTCGTCCGCCAGTACCAGCCTGGGCCGCCCGACAAGGGCCCTGGCCACGGCCACGCGCTGAGATTCTCCGCCGGACAGCTCCGAGGGCAGATGACGGCGGCGTTTGAAGAGCCCCACGGAATTCAGCAGATCCTCGGCCGCGGTCTTAGATTCGGGCACCGACCGCCCCTGGATCATCAGGGGCAGCATCACGTTTTCTTCAGCGGTAAAATCGTTCAACAAATGGTGAAACTGAAAAACAAACCCTACCGACTCGTTCCGGAACCGTGCCCGCTCCGTGTCCGACAGCGCGAAGACGTCTTTGCCTTCTACACAAACCGTTCCACTTGTAGGGCGATCCAGCCCGCCCAGAATGTGCAGCAGCGTGCTTTTTCCGACGCCGGAAGGTCCAACCACCGCAACCACTTCACCCTGCTCGACGGAAAGGGCGACTCCCTTCAGCACCTGTATTTCCGAACGGCCGACCCGGTACTGCTTAACCAGATCCGCAGCCTCCAGCAGGCTACGCATCGCCGTTTATCTCCGAACGGCCCTCTTCGGGCCGCATATGCGGAAATAGAATAACGTCCCGAATGGAGCGCGCATCGGTGAGTAGCATTACAAGCCGGTCCACGCCAAACCCCATACCTCCCGTAGGCGGCATGCCATATTCCATTGCCCTAAGAAAATCGGCGTCGAGGACCTGCGCCTCTTCATCCCCGCTCTCCCGCAACGCGGCCTGGTGTTCGAATCGTTTCCGCTGGTCGATCGGATCGTTGAGTTCGGAAAATGCGTTGGCCGCCTCCCAACCGCAGATAAACGGCTCGAAACGTTCCGTGAGTTCCGGGTGCTCCCGGTGCCGCTTGGCCAGCGGCGACATCTCCACGGGGTAATCCGTAATGAACGTGGGTTGAATCAGGTGAGGCTGAACGACCGCCTCAAAGATCTCATTCAACAGATGGCCGCGCTGTGCGCGGGAGTCCACTTCGAGTTCCAGGTCTCGGCAGATCTCCCTCAATTCTTCCTCCGAAGCGTCGGACACGTCGAAGTTGCCGTAAGCCTTGATGGCATCCAGGAGGGTCATTCGCCGCCAGGGTGGGCCAAGATCTATCTCCTTCCCCTGATATACCACCGTGGTCGCACCGGTAACCGATTCGGCGACCGAAGCAAACAGCGACTCCGTCAGTTCCATCATATCGGTATAATCGGCGTACGCCTGGTAGGCCTCCAGCATGGTGAATTCGGGATTGTGCGTACGGTCGATTCCTTCGTTTCGGAAATCCCGGCTGAATTCGTAGACCCTTTCAAATCCGCCCACGATCAGGCGCTTCAGATAAAGCTCGTTCGAAATCCGCAGATAGAGCTTCATATCGAGCGCATGGTGATGGGTCGTGAAGGGCCGCGCCGAAGCGCCGCCGTAAAGCGGCTGCAGCACCGGCGTGTCGGCCTCCAGGAACCCGCGGGCGTCAAAAAAATTGCGAATGGCGGAAAAGGTCGCCGTCCGCTTGCGAAACACGTCCTTCACATCGGGATTCAGCATCAGGTCCAGGTAACGGCGACGGTATCGCAGTTCAGGGTCGCTGAAGGCATCGTGGACAATCCGCTGACCGTCTTTCACCTCTTCCTTGGGCACCGGCAGCGGCCGCACGGCCTTGGAAAGCAGTTCCAACCCGCGCGCCTTCACGGTCATCTCGCCCGTACGGGTTCTAAATACGGGCCCCTCGACCCCGACAAAATCTCCTATATCGAGCAATTTCCAAAGATCGAACTGCCTTTCGCCCACCGCATCCCGTCTTACGTAGATCTGAATCCGGCCCATCTCGTCCAGAAGTTCGGCAAAGGCCGACTTGCCATGGTCCCTCCTGGCCATGAGACGCCCCGCCACCGACACGTCCCGCCCACCCTGTTCGAGCGCCTGAAACGTCTCCCTGACTTCCCCGGAGCGATGGGTCACTTCGAACCGATACGGATAGGGCTCCACGCCCATCTCCCGAATCGAGTCCAGCTTTTGCAAACGCTGGGCAACCAGTTGCGCCTCCGGGGCGGAAGACGCCCCTTCCTGAGCCAAACGGATTCCTCCCGACATAAAAAAAGTAACCGGTTGATTTTTTGCTGCCAGCCGCCGGATACGACAGTCGAAAATATAATAATCAATACAGATAGGGAAGTCAAGCCCTTTGCCCCTGCGGTTACGCCTCTCCTTTCTGTTCGAGAAACGCCTGCATGAATCCGTCCAGACCCCCGTCCATAACGTCCTGAACACCGGATGTTTCGAACTCGGTCCGGAGGTCTTTGACGAGCTGATAGGGATGGAATACGTAGTTCCGGACCTGACTTCCGAATTCGATCTTTTTCTTGTTCTTCTCGATCTTCGCGCGCGCTTTCTCTTCCTCTTCCTTGTGGTGCTGGTACAGCCTGGCCTTAAGGATCTTCATTGCGGAATTTCGATTCTTATGTTGCGACCGTTCGTTCTGACACTGAACCACAATGCCCGTCGGATAGTGCGTAATCCGTACGGCCGAATCGGTCTTGTTCACGTGCTGTCCGCCCGCCCCGCTGGAGCGAAAGGTATCCACGCGGATATCCTCCGGCTGGATTTCCACCTCGATTTCGCCCTTCGCCTCGGGGTACACCGAAACCGATGCGAACGACGTGTGCCGCCTGCCGCCGGAATCGAACGGCGAGAGCCGAACCAATCGATGCACGCCCATTTCAGACTTGAGGTAACCGTACGCGTACTCTCCCTTCATCTCGATGGCCACGCTCTTGATACCCGCCGTCTCCCCCGGAAGCAGATCCAGCACATCCGCCTGGAAGCCGCGGCGCTCGGCCCATCGGCTGTACATCCTCATCAGCATCTGCGCCCAGTCGGCCGATTCCGTTCCGCCCGCACCGGGATGAATCGTAAGGATCGCGTTCAGGCGATCCTCCTTCTCGCGCATCATATGCCGGAACTCCAATTCTTCAAGCGCCCCTCCCAGCGACCTGTGTTCCTTTTGGAGATCCCGTAGCGTCTCTTCGTCCTCCTCTTCCCGGGCGAGATGGTAAAACTCATCCAGATCCGCGAGACGCTCATCCAGGCCCTGCCACCCGGTTACCCAATCCTTATGGCCATTCGCTTCATCGATGATCTGCCTGGCCCGTTCCCGATCGTCCCAGAATCCCGGACGCTCCATCAACCTTTCCAGTTCGACGATTTGGGCTTCCCGGGATTCCAGGTCAAAGATACCTCCGGAGGTTTTCCAGCCGGTCGCGGCATTCGGCCAGCCCGGATTTCAGATCGGCACATTGCATATCGATAGCCATAAACGCCAACTCCTTTCAGTGATAAATTAAACCCCGGATCGGGGGATCGGCCCGTTCGGCGCCATTTCGGTAGTCCAGGTCCGGCCGGCGCCTCGTCCGCCCCTGACGACCTCCGATTCACCTCAAATCAATCACCTCGACACCCACCGGCGGCACGAAAGCAAACAACCCCGGCTTCAGTTCCCCATCCACCTTCAAACGGGAAATATCGTACGTGGTTACATCTTCGTTCAAATTCAGATATTCCGCCCGGCGGACCAGCCAGAGCTCCCTGTCTACCCACAACCTGACCCGGGCGATATAGCTCTCTTCCTGCCGCGACGTCAATTCCACGCGATAACAGCGCCTGCCGTCCACGCGTTCCTCTCCGGCAAGCCGGGGTACGTAACGATCTTCGTACCCACCCAGCAGAATGAGGTCGAAGAGCAGCTTTTCGTAACTCCGGTCGCCCTTTGCCCGATCGTAACTGCTCAGCAAAACCTGCTCATTCTCCGGTGTATAGTTCCAGGCGCTTTCTCCATCCGAAACCACCGTCTGGACCCGTGTCTCAAAACGAAATCGATTGGGTTTCTGCACGTACAGGTTACCACTCAGTTTCGTCTTCTGATCCACGAGTTTCCAGTAGTGGTATTTCGTGAACCGGGCGGAAATACTCGTGAGCTTTTCATATCGCTGCTGCTGCCGGCGAATCACCTCTCGCCCGTCGATGGCCCAAAGATCTGCGGGAATCAGGATCGCGACCACGAAAAAAAGAAATTTAAGCCGTCCGGCATTCATGCGAGTCACCTCGTGTAACCCGCCGGCAAAGGGACGCCGGGCGTTCCCCCGCCCACCGTATCCCGCCCCTCACCGTTCGCTGTCCGGAATTCACACCGCATCCAGTTCATCCTCCTCGTGCCGGTCCAGATACTCGACGCCAACAAGCACCTCACGACCCTTACTGCTCCCGTCCGACGGGCCGACAATTCCAGCCTGCTCCAGTTCATCCACCAGACGCGCGGCACGGGCATACCCCACTTTCATGCGGCGCTGAAGCAGTGATGCCGAACCCTGCTGGTGCGTAACGATCAGCCGAAGCGCCTCGTCGAACCGCTTGTCGCGAGTGCCCTCGGAAAGCATCAATTCGTTTTCGTCTACGCCCAGATCCAGTTGCTCGAGCTCCACGCCCTGGCCGCTCACCCATTCCACAAGGCGTTCCGTTTCTTCGGTAGTCATGTTCGCGCCATGCACACGCACGGGCTCCGGTTTGCCCGCAGGCGTGAAAAGCATATCGCCACGGCCCAGAAGCTTTTCGGCGCCATTGCAATCCAGGATTGTACGCGAGTCCACCTTGGATGCGACGCGAAACGCGATGCGCGACGGAAAGTTCGCCTTGATCGTGCCCGTAATCACATTTACCGACGGCCGCTGTGTCGCCAGGATCAAATGGATGCCCACCGCTCGCGCCATCTGCGCCAACCGTGCCAGCGAATCCTCGATATCCGCGGGTGCCGTCATCATCAGATCCGCGAGTTCGTCGACCACGACCACGATATAGGGCAACAACGGGGGTACTTCCTGCCGGTCTTCTTCGGACTCCGCCTCCGCCCGCATCTTCTCCAGTTTGTTGTTGAAATCCGTGATATTCCGCACGCTATACTGCGCCAGGTTTCGATAACGGTCTTCCATCTCCCCCACCGCCCACCTCAACGCTTCGGACGCTTTCTGGGGTTCAGTGACAACTGGCGCCAGCAGATGTGGAATCCTGTTGTAAATCGACAGTTCCAGCATCTTCGGATCCACCATGATAAAACGGACCTCCTCTGGGCTGCACCGCACGAGAATGCTGGTTATCAGCACGTTGATACATACCGATTTTCCGCTCCCCGTAGCGCCGGCGATCAACAGGTGTGGCATGGAAGCCAGGTTCGTGCAGACGGATTCTCCGGTGGCGGACTTGCCCAGCGCCAGCATCAGCTTGTCATCGGCGCCCTGAAAGGCATCGGATTCCAGTATCTCCCGCAGGAAGACGGTTGAAGGATTCGCATTCGGCACCTCTATGCCCACTGCCGCTTTGCCGGGAATCGGCGCCTGAATCCGGATACTCCGCGCCTTCATCGCCAGAGCGAGGTCGTCCGAAAGATTGACAATGCGGTTCACCTTCACCCCGCGGGGCGGCTGCACCTCGTATCCGGTGACCACGGGACCCGGATTCACCTGTACCACCTTGCCCTCGATGCCAAAACTGCTGAGGCTGTGTTCGAGGGTTTGCGCACCTTCCAGCAGTAACGACCGGTCGGGTCCCTCGTCTTCTTGCGCGGGCTCATTCAGCAACTCCAGGTCGGGCAAATGATACTGTAAGTCTTCGCCTCGCCGCTGCTGCGCCTTCGGCTTCCGTCCTGTCGACCTGGGAATTTCCGCGGGGTGGGCAACGATGTCCGGGTCGAGCGTAACCGCAGGTCCCTCCTCCGGCTCATCCGCCTCGTCTTCGTACAAAGAAAACGGCTCCGGGATGGCGACATCGGGATCGACAGGCGGTTCGGATTCGGCATCACTCGCGGCTTCTTCCGCATCGTTCAGCAGGCTGGGTTCCGTACGTTCCGTTTCACGCCCCTCCTTCCTCTGCCGCCGCGCCAGACGCCGACGTGCGGACCAGCCGGTCATCCCGGTCTGAATTCGCCCAGCGCCGGCCGCCAGCAAATCCGGAATCCGGGAGAAAGGCAGGCGGGTCAGAATCATGAGAAACACCAGAAACAGGGCGCTCAAAAGAATATACGACCCGACAAAGCCCAGATAGGGTACCAGGATCCGGGACGCCAGGGTAATTCCCAGCCACCCGCCCATCAGGAACGACAGATGGGTTTCTCCTCGCGAAGGCACGCACGTCGCGCCGCAATAAACCACCACCATGGCCAGCAATGCCAGGCTGCGGGAGACAAGAGGCAAGGCGGGAAGGTTTCTGAAACGATTCCATCCCCACATCAGAACGATGCCCGCGAGTACAAAAGAGCCGTGGCCCACGGCAAACAGAAGAAAGTAGGAGATCTGGCTGCCGATCCACCCCGCCATATTCTCCGTCAATTCCGGTGCACGACTCGAATTCGGGGGATCCTGTGGTGAATGCGAAACCAGGCTGACCAACATCAACAGCGCAACCGCGACCAGCAAAACACCGCAGACCTGATTCACCAGATCAGATTCATGCTGCGGATCCTCCTTTACTGCGTTCGGTTCGTTTCTCATAAATGGGCCACCCTTGTCTTGGCACATCCAAGGGGAGACAGAATACGCGGGTCCCTCCTGAACCGACACCCTTCCACGCGCTCGGGAACGCACAGGAAATTTCATGACAGCTTCTTAAACTCCGGCGCAGGGGATTCGCCGGCAATACAAACTACAGTCCTCTCGCCAGCACAACAGGGGCTTTGGTCCTAAAGATACGGCCTTTGAACGACGTCTCCAAAAATAAGATGTAAATGCCCGGCTTCAACTGAGCTCCGTTTTCATCCATCCCATCCCACGTCACGCTCCGTCGGCTGCCGCCGGCGGCGGCGTTGAGGAGCGTTTTTACCTGATGGCCGGATCTGTCGTACACCCACAGATTTACATCCGCGCGAGGGGCGGGAAGAAGATAGCGTATTTCCACTCGATCGTAAAAGGGATTGGGCTCTGCCAGGATTTGGACGGCATCGATGCCGCTTTGCAGCGCCACGCTGTTTTCGCGTCCGGGCGTCGCGCCGTCCTCATGGGTACTTGACAGCCAATTCCGATCGTCAACGCTCAATCCGGATCCTGCAATCCGTTCGAGCGACCTCCCTGCGAAAACTGCCTGATCGTATGCCATCCGATCCACAATCGCACCGGTAGCATCGCGTACGACCACGACGTCTCCGCTGTTGTTCAAGCGAAACCACCGCTCGGGGGCAACAACCTGCACGGTCCGATCGCCAAACCGGCTGTAGAACCCGTCGACGTCCTCAGCCACTACCAGGTACGCGTCCGGCTGCAGTTGCAAAGGCTCACGTCCGAACACCTCGCCTGCGGACTTCGCGTCCTGAATCCTCCAGCCGGTCACGTCCAGCGTCCGCTCCGAACGGTTGTGGAGTTCCACCCACTCCGGATCACCCTCGGCTGGAGAAACCATCACTTCGTTCACGACCACCGCCCCGGGCCTAACTCCGCCTACCACCGTCCAGGTCACGCGGTTGTTGGACGTGTCCTCATCGGCATTGAACACAATCGCAGCCGCATACTCGTACTGTCCGGGCGGCACGTTTCCAATTGGCGTTTCAACCCGGAGAAGATCCGCGGGCCCCAGGCCCGGGAAATCCCGATGCCACCGGGCTATACCCTCCACCCTCACGGAAAACGCCGATGCCGGCCGCCGCCCCCGGTTCACCACCTCCAGGATAAAATCCCGCGCGACACCTGCCGGAACCGGAAACGGCGATTCCGATACCCTCGCCAGCGCCAGGTCGTTGTCTTTCGGACTCACGCTGTTGACGCGACCCGGTGTCCCTCCCTCCCACCGTGAATCCACCCAGTTCTCCGGTCCGTCGCCGGCTGTGGGGTCCACTTTCTCCTCTGAAAACCCGGGTTTGTTTCCCGTCGTGTAGACCATCACGCCCACGGTATCGCCGAAAGACGAAACAAGCACGATCCGCTCCGGCCTCGAATTACTCAGGCCCGAGTTCCCGAGTGTGGCGTCCGCCACAGTGAGAATCAACGCCGACTCGGGTAGTGGATCGTAATGGTTCGAATGCGTAAAATACCCGGAATCCAGAATCAACCCGAAAGCCCCCGGTTGCAGCACGGACTCTCCGCTTTCGAAGGCCAGCGCGTCTGCCTCGTCGCCGTCTCCCGCCCGCCATCCGGCCAGATCCACCGGCTCGCGGCCGGTATTCTGTATCTCGATATACTCGTCGTAAAACTCACTGCCCGCGGGATCGAACATAACCTCGCTAATCACGACGCGCCCCACCGCCCGGCCACATGAAACCAGAACCGACAGAAGGACGATGAAGCTTGCGACAATTGACCCGATACCATTGCCATGAATCCCGGAACACCGACCTTGCGCGCACCTTTTCATATCATTCCCCACCTGCGTCTGGCCGTCCATTCCACGCCAAGGAGCCCGATGAGAACGAAAAGCGGCCACGGTCTCCCCCACAGCCGGGTCCGGTACGACTCCGTCACCGGCTGGGGCGCCAGGTCAAGATCGTTCAGAACCGCGCTCAAACGATCCGGCGCCGCATAGACGCCCCCGCTCTGCGCAGCCAGACTTTCCAGAAGATCCCGGTTCATTCGCATGTCTTCAAATTCCAGACTGTACCGGCCCACGGTGAACCGGCCGGCGCCGCTCCCCAGATCGACGCCGCCCATGCGAGCCCGTACTTCAAACGCATAATCTCCCTGGACGCCCGCTTTCAATTGCCCCCGATAGCGTCCCTGGCCTTCATCATCCAAAATCGTCTGCCGCACGCGGTCCTCATCCATCACGGAGAGCACCACGCGGGCTCCCTCCTGCGGCTGAAGCAACTCGTTGAAGACACGGGCGTGGAACGTTACCGGAGCGCCGCTGCGATAGACCGGTTTGTCCACTTCCACCTGAACCCGGGCGACATCCTCACGTTTTACCAGCCACTGCACGGAATTTGTCCAGAACGCCTTCGAAACCTCATCGTTCTTGCCCACGCCCCACATCATGAGACTGAGCCGCCAGAACGTCCTGACCGCCACGGCCATCACCTTACCCGCGCCTGCGCGACCCACCGCAACCAGAGGCATCTTTCCGCCGCCACTACGTTCGATCGGATGATAGAGCAGGGTTTCGGCGTCCCCTCGAAGACCTTTATTCACATTGCAGGCCAGAAGCGGCGGCAGATCCCCCCAGGCCTGTCGGTCCCCCAGCGGGTCGTCCGAGACCCGGAGAATGGGATGCAAAGTTCCGGACCGTGACAATTCAGGCCGGAATGATGCCTCCCGATACGTGCTCGCGTCCGGAGAACACAGGATCGGCAGCACCCGCGCAATTGGCGACCGCGCGTATGCCCCGTTGAATCCCGCCCGTCCACCCACCACGAGCAACGCGCCGCCCTTTTCCACAAATTCGGCCAGCCCGCGGCCGAATTGCCCCGAAAGCATTTCGCCGGGCAGATCGAACAGGACGACGAGTTCATCCGGATCGGTCAATTCCGCCCGCATCCGAAAAGGCCATTCGCCCGTATTGCGGCCAACCAGCACCTCCACTTGCAGATTCTCGTTAGCCTCCAGCAACCGGCGCACATAGGCGAGATCCGCACTGGGGGAACCCGCGACCATCAGAACGCGCAGACGGCTTTCGATGACCTCCGCGGAAACGACGGCGGTGTTGTTCGCGGTCGAACGTTCTGCCTGCTGAGAGGCAATATGAATCCGATATACACGCCGGCCGGCCCGATCGGGCGAGACGGAAAACCGGACCTCCTGCTCGCCGTCCGACAGCGTGACCGGCGCCTCCGCAACACGGCGCCCGCCCTCTTCGACAAACAACAACGATTCAGCGCCTTCACATCCGCTTGACTTAAGCCCCACCGAAATCGAAAGCGGTCGTCCGACGTATACCATCGGATCGCATACGGCGGAAACAATCGCCACATCCTTCGGCGCATCCGCCTTCCCCACACCCACCGCAAACACGGGCGCACCCAACTCGAGGGCGGCCCGTTCCGGCCTTGCGCCGAGGTTGTGAACCCCGTCGGAAATCAACACCGCCGCGACCAATCCCTCGCCAGCCGTTTTGTCGCGCAGCATATCCAGCGCCGCAGCCAGGTCCGTTGCCCGCCCGTCGAAGCGCAGCGAATCCACGCCCGTTGGCGCCATGGGCGCCATCCACTCGGAGAAGCGATACCAGGCCACCCGGGCGCGCGTTTCCAGTTCTTCGAACACACCACTCTTCAGGAGGCCAACCGCGAGATCGCTGCGCTTCCGCCCGTTATCCTCGATGCGCATACTCTCGCTATCGTCCAGCAGGACAGCCACAAGCGGCTTGCGCTCGCGCCGCATCGTGAGTGCAAGAACGGGTTCCATCATCAACGCCAGCAGCAGAAGAAACGCTATGCACCGCAATACAAGCAACCACCGTACCAACCGGAATCCATGTTTTCGGACGCGGTACACCTGCCAGGCCAGGTACACACAAACCGGCGCAAGCAAACCCAGCAACAATCCATCGCTCAAGCTCAGATCCAAATCGGACAACTGAAACATAAGTCAAACCAGCTTCATTCTCGGATCGGCATCCAGGTCTCGCCCCGATCGCTCGCCTCTGCGCAGCCGGAAGGCGCCTGCGCAGGCAATCATCGCCGCGTTGTCCGTACAAAGAACCTGCGGCGGAAAACAGACCTCAACCCCGCTTTCGCGGGCGGCGCGCTCCATTTCTACCCGCAACCGCCGATTCGCCGCAACCCCGCCCGTCAACAGTATCCGTCCCAGATCCAGAGCGCCTGCCGCTTTCATCGTCTTTTCCACGAGCACGTCGACAACCGCGGCCTGAAAACTTGCCGCTATATCTGCCTGTTCAGCCTCCCCGACGGCTTCAGGCCGGCTTTTAAGGTGGTACAATACCGATGTCTTGATCCCGCTGAAGCTGAACTCGAATCCCTCCTGACGCTGGAGCCCTCTCGGAAACCCAAACGCACTGGCGTCACCCTGTTCCGCCAGTTCGGCAATCACCGGTCCGCCCATGGTGGTCTCGCCCGCTTTCAACACGCCCAGCATCTTGGCCACCTTGTCGAAGGCTTCCCCCGCTGCGTCGTCCCTTGTTTCACCGCAGATTTCGTACAGCCCCCACCGGCGTACGTGGATCAACTGGGTATGGCCTCCGGAAATCACAAGGGCCAGAAACGGGGGGCGCAGTTCGGGATCCCCAAACAGTCCGGCAAAGAGATGCCCCTCGATATGATGGACGCCGATCAGCGGACGGCCACTGCCAAGCGCAAGCCCCTTGGCGGTCGAGATACCCACCAGCAGGCACCCGACAAGGCCCGGTCCGCGAGTGACCGCGATCCCACCGAGTTCATTCAGCGGGATGCCGGCCTGGTGCAGGGCCTCGCGTACAACCGGCACGATCTTGCGCACGTGGTTCCGTGACGCGAGTTCGGGAACCACACCGCCGTAGAGACTGTGTTCTGTCTGGGAAAAAATGACATTAGACAGAATACAGCCACCGGCCACAACCGCGGCAGCCGTTTCGTCACACGAGGTTTCAATGCCCAGTACAGGACGATCCCATACCGGCTGCCCGGAGTCCCTGAATTGGAAAGACATCTGAATGTTAAAGAACCAGAGGGGAGCGGATGGCAGAAATAAAGCGCCACCCCCGTTAAACGGGAGATGGCCCCATGGGAGGCGGGAAAGAAATCGAAAACCGGTTGAACAAAACCTTCAAAAGTGGAGACGGCGCGCGATGGCGAAGACACATCAGGGCCGCGAAGAATCCCGTGGGTAGCGAGGACATCGGATACATCAATCCCGGGCTCCCGGAACGCGAGCCCTCGAGCGGGGCCCGTCCGGCATGGTCGTCACCCGGGATGGGATATGTCGTTCCAGTATGCGGAATCGGGTTATTTGTACGACTCGGCGATGTTTCTTCCCATGCTGATTTCGCCGTTATCGATACGCAGGTTGAACCCGCAATCGGGGCTATTGCAGACCCAGGCCTTATAGTGAATAGGCGCGCCATCGCGCCCGTAGTCGGACAAAGGAAGCAAGATACCCGTATTGCACTTCAGACACTGTGTAAATTGATTTTCCATCCGTACCCTCCCATCCACCTGGTTTGTGGCTCCTCCCGAAATGGGCTGCAATAAACCGGCAGCACCCCGCCCCATAGAGTGACAACACACGTCGGCAGAGTGTAACAAGGACGCCAGAAACGACTGACCCATTTTATATTATAAGGCATATAAAATTATGTAAACCAACCGTTAAAGTCAAATTATTTTCTTTCTTTTCGCTGCCGGCTCGGCCCGCACGAAACCAATTGACAAACATATCCGGTCTACGTATCCTTAAGATTCGTTATCCAACACGGATGATCCGGCCAATCCTTTCAGAATCACAGGCAGAATTCCTTACCTGGGAGCGTATCGCAATGTCGCAACACAACCGGTTTCTGATTTACATCCTGCTCGCCATTCTGTTGGGCGCTCTGTTCGGCGGCCTGTTCCCCGAGCAGGCGTTGCACGTCAAATTTCTGGGCGAGATCTTTCTCAACGCGCTCAAAATGATCGTGGTTCCGCTCGTGGTTGCCTCGATGATCATCGGCATCACGAACCTGGGAGACGTTCGCAGGCTGGGCAGCATCGGCAAGCGCACCATTATGTATTATATGGTGACGACCGGCATGGCCGTCCTCGTCGGGCTCATTCTGGTCAACATTATCAGGCCGGGCGTGGGTGTGTCGGCTGGCGAATCTCTGGATGGCGCCCGGTATACGGTTGAGGACAACTGGGTGCGCCTGCAGAACGCCAAGCTATCCGAATCCGGTTACGACGGCCGTTACCAGGTTCTGCTGGCGGACCAGAATATCGTGGGCTCGATCGACGCCGATGCAAGACACACGTCCGACAACCTCCGGGTGGAAGGCTGGCTCGACCGGGACACACGGGAAGCCGTCGTGCCGATGCCTTCCGGCCTTGGCGTCCACGTCGACCTGGGAATGTCCGAACGGGTAAGAGGGAAGGACCGCTCTGTTGTCGATATATTTGTCGACATGCTCGTTGGCATGATCCCGGTCAACATATTTAAGGCCATGGTCGAAACCGATGTCCTGCCACTGATCGTCTTCTCCCTGCTCTTCGGCGGCGTGCTGACCACTCTCGGGAACCGGACCCGTCCGGTTATCGACGTCATTGCGGGCATCAACGACGCCATTATGAAGATTGTACACATCGTCATCGGTTTCGCTCCCGTGGGGATATTCGGTCTGATTGCCGGACGCATGGGCAGCAGCGGCGGCTGGGCGGGTTTTCTGCCGGAGCTTACCAAGCTCGGGTGGTACGCCTCCACAGTTATTCTGGCCCTGTTGATCCACGGTCTGATCGTCCTCCCGTTGATCCTCCGCTTCTTTGGCAAGAGAAACGTCAAAAAATACGGACACAATCAGCTCCCGGCCCTTGGCACGGCTTTTTCCACGGCTTCCAGTTCGGCGACGTTGCCGCTCACGATCGATTGCGTTACCAAGCGAAACGGCGTCTCCAAACGGGTCTCGAGCTTCGTATTGCCGCTTGGCGCCACCATCAATATGGATGGTACCGCGCTTTATGAAGCCGTAGCCGCCATTTTCATCGCGCAGGTCTACGGCATCACGATGGGTCCGGTTGAAATGGTCATCATCTTTCTCACCGCCACCCTGGCCGCCATCGGCGCCGCCGGAATTCCCGAGGCCGGTCTGGTGACCATGGTCATCGTCCTGCGAGCCGTGGGCCTGCCCATCGAGGGCATCACCCTTATCCTGGTCATCGACTGGTTCCTGGACCGCTGCCGCACCACCGTCAACGTCTGGGGCGACGCCATCGGCGCCGCGGTCGTCGCACAATTCGAGGGAGAACGCCAATCCGATTCCGCGGACGCGGCATAAATTACGGACCCATAACTCACGGCGCCCGGCGCAAGCTCAATTCACATTCAGGCCGAGGGCTCCCTTGCGGCAGGCCATCGGCCTGAATGGACGCCGATTTCGGATGTCCGACCGGGTACGCGAAGACATCCCGGAACAGCGTCCCAACCTTCCCGGCTCTCTCCCGGAGACTGCCCGCCCTTCTCCAGCCTCTATGTCATACAATTCCCAAAATCCACTAATTGTGCAGAGCGACATGTCGGTTCTTGCGGAGGTCGGCGGACCACGTTACGAAGCCGCCCGGGGCGTTCTTGCCCGCTTTGCCGAGCTGGAAAAAAGCCCCGAATACATTCACACCTATCGCGTCAGCCCGCTATCGCTCTGGAACGCCGCGGCGGCAGGTATCACGGCCGACGAAATCATCGGCGCTCTGGAATCATTCAGCAAATATGAGATCCCGCAGAACGTCTCCGTTGAAATCCGGGAGACCCTCGGGCGATACGGTCGAATTCGACTGGAACGATCCGGGAACGACCTCATTCTCTCCGCCGACGATCCGCTGCTGATCACCGAAATCTGCCATCACAAATCCGTGCGGCCCTATCTGAATCGCAAGATTGACGCGCATCGCATCAAAGTCGACCTGCTTTACCGGGGCCACCTTAAACAGGCGCTCACCCGCATCGGCTTTCCCGTCAAGGATCTCGCCGGGTACGTACCCGGCCGGAATCTGACGCTGCGTCGACGAGCCATCGCGCGGTCGGGCGCTCCGTTTCACCTGCGCGACTACCAGCGGGAGGCCATGGAGATCTTTCACGCTGGCGGCGGGCCGGAAGGGGGCAGCGGCGTGGTGGTTCTGCCCTGCGGCTCGGGAAAAACCATCGTGGGTATCGCCGCGATCGAACGCCTTCAGACCCAGGCGCTCATCCTCACCACCAACATCACCGCCTCTCGCCAATGGAAAGCGGAACTGCTGGACAAGACAGACCTGAAGGCGGACCAGATCGGCGAATATTCAGGGGAAGTCAAAGAAATTCGGCCCATCACCATCGCTACGTACAATATCCTCACCTATCGAAAGAAAAAGGGCGATGCATTTCCACACTTCGCCATCTTCAACCAGGGCAACTGGGGAATTATCCTGTACGACGAAGTTCATCTGTTGCCCGCGCCCGTCTTCCGCTTTACCGCCGAACTCCAGGCGAGACGCAGGCTGGGCCTCACCGCCACGCTGGTACGGGAAGACGGTCTCGAAGCGGACGTCTTCAGTCTCATTGGCCCGAAACGCTTCGACGTGCCCTGGCGTGATCTGGAGTCCCGGGGCTGGATAGCCACAGCGGAATGCCGTGAGATCCGCCTCCCGTTGCCGCAGCATCTGAGACTGGACTACGCCGTTGCCGGGGGCCGCGGTAAATTCCGGATCGCCTCGGAGAATCCGTCCAAAATCCCTCTGGCAAAACAACTCATCCGAAAACACGACAAGGATCAGATCCTGGTGATTGGCAAGTATGTCAACCAGGTCGAAGCCTTCGCCAGAGAACTGGATGCGCCAATCATTACAGGCAAAACCCCCAGCCACGAGCGCGACCGGTTATACGAGCGTTTCCGGCAGGGCGATATCCGACTTCTGGTCGTCTCCAAGGTAGCCAACTTCGCCGTCGACCTGCCGGATGCCAACGTGGCCATCCAGATTTCCGGGACATTCGGTTCACGCCAGGAAGAAGCCCAGCGGTTGGGACGCATTCTCCGACCCAAGACCAATGGCAGCCTGGCGCACTTCTACACCCTGGTGACCACGGATACCCGGGAATTGGAATTCGCCCGCAAGCGCCAGACGTTTCTTACCGAACAGGGTTACCGGTATTCCATTCGGGACGCCGCCGATGTCTTCAAAGAATCCGGCGCCGCTCCGGTCTGACCTTTCCGAAGCCGCCGCCTTTCGCGCGGGCCTCCAGATCACGCGCCCTCAGAACTGTCTCATCACCTTCGCCTCGGTGCTCCTGGGCGGGTGGCTGGGTTTCCACGCGCTTCCCGCGTCGCTCTGGATTGCCGCTTTCTCCGCCGCAGCCGTTATGGCCGGCGGGAATGCGCTCAACGACGTGTGGGATCTGGAATCCGATCGCATCAACCACCCACACCGGCCCCTTCCTTCCGCCCGTCTCAACCCCCTTGCAGCCCGCATTGAAGGCGTTTTCTTCCTGGCGCTCGGCCTGGGCCTCGGCCTTTTGCTGCCTCCAGAAGCCATGCTGACCGCCGCGGCCGCCTGCGGCTGCCTCGTGGCCTATAACCGGCGGTTGAAACACATCCCGGTTGCCGGCAACGTTGTGGTAAGCCTTCTGTGCGGCATGGCTTTCTTCTACGGCGGGTTCGCCGTCCGCGCTCCCGTTCCCGCCGCCGTACCCGCCCTGTTTGCAGCCATCTACCATTTCGGCAGGGAAATTCTCAAAGACGCTCAAGACATCCCCGGAGACCGCATGGCGCCCGGCGGAACCCTGCCCCTCGGCTGGGGACCGGCCAGATCCTGCCGCCTGGCCATTGCCGCGTACGCGCTCCTGATTCTCCTTACCCCGGTACCGTACATCCTGGACCTCTACGGGCTCCCCTATCTCATCCTCGTTTGTGCGCTGAATGCCTTGCTGGTCGGTGTCATGTTTTCCGTGCGACGCGTCCCGGATACAAGCCGCCTCCGCCAGGTCAACCGGTTCCTCAAAGCCGGAATGGTACTGGGGCTGCTGGCAATTCTCGCGGGCGCACGCTGATCTTTCGCCGGAGGAGGTCCTCGTCAATGGGCCAAAAACCTCATGCGGGCCTTTAAACTTTACACAACTCATCGATTATATTAACTCAAGCGCACTATGAATTCGGAAGACCGCGCGCCGAAATACCGGATACGGGGGCGTTTGCCCGGATCGACGGCGCCCCGAACAGGAAGGTTACCATGTCCGACCCGGCCCAAAGTCAGATCAAGCGACTCGTCCATGAACTGAATGAACACAGCTACCGCTACTACGTCCTGGGCGCTCCCACCATCTTCGACCAGGAATTCGATCGATTACTGGACGAACTCGAGGAACAGGAATCCGGACATCCGGACCTGGTATTGCCGGATTCACCCAACCGCCGCGTCGGTTCCGACCTGAGCCGGTCTTTTCCCACCGTACGGCACGTCGTCTCCATGCTCAGCCTGGACAACACCTACTCCGAGGCGGACCTGGTTGAATTCGACGCCCGCCTTCGCCGGGAATTGCCCGGAGAAGACCTGGTCTACCTGGTCGAACTCAAAGTCGACGGCGTCGCGTTGAGCCTCACGTACGAAAACGGATTGCTCGCGCGCGGCGTAACCCGCGGCGACGGGTTGCAGGGCGAGGAAATCACACCCAACGTCCGGACGATCCGTTCCATCCCGCTTCGCCTCAGGGAGCCCATGGCGCGTTGCGAAATCCGCGGTGAGGTCTACCTCACACGCCAGAACTTCGAAGCGATCAACCGCCAGCGGGCACAGCAGGAAGAGCCCCTGTTCGCCAATCCGCGAAACACCGCTGCGGGTTCCCTTAAACTCCAGGACCCGCGCCTGGTTGCCGAACGCGGCCTCAGCTTTTTCGCGTACGGCCTCCTGACGCCCGGCCGGGTAGATGACCGCCATTCCGAGAGTCTGGACTACCTCGAGCGGCTCGGTTTTTCCGTCAACCCGGAACGCCGGCAATGCAGTTCCATCGAGGAAATTGTCGCGTATTGGCGGACGTGGGACCGGAACCGGGAATCGCTGTCCTATGAGATCGATGGCATCGTCGTCAAAGTCGACTCACTCACTCAGCAGGACAAACTCGGCGCCACCGCCAAGAGCCCCCGCTGGGCCTTTGCCTACAAATTTCCGGCCCGGCGCGTGCGCACCCAGCTCCTGAAAATCGCCCTCCAGGTGGGCCGCACGGGTGTGGTCACCCCCGTTGCCGAACTGGAGCCGGTTCTCCTGGCGGGCAGCACCGTTAGCCGGGCAACGCTGCACAACGCCGAGGAACTCCAACGCAAGGACATCAGGGAAGGCGACACGGTTATCCTGGAAAAAGGCGGCGACGTCATTCCAAAAGTCGTCTCGGTGGTCGAGTCCGACCGTCCCCCGGACGCTCAGCCCTTTGTTTTCCCCAAGACCTGTCCCGTCTGTAATGCCGGCCTGGTGAAAGACGAATCCGAGGTTGCGATCCGATGCGTCGATTCAAGGTGTGCGGCGCAGTTGAAGGGGAGCATACGCCATTTTGCCTCCCGCACTGCGATGGACATCGAGGGCCTCGGCCATGCGCTCGTGGACCAACTTGTGGACACGGAGTTGATTCGTGACGTGGGCGACCTCTACGCCCTCGACGTTGAGAAGGTCGCCGATCTGGAACGGATGGCCGAGAAGTCCGCCCAAAACTTGAAGGTTGCTCTGGACAATAGCAAACTCCGTCCGTTCCACAACGTCCTCTTCGCCCTCGGGATCCGGCACGTCGGCGCCACCGTCGCACGCACCCTGGCCGACCACTTCGGATCCATCGACGAACTCCAAAAAGCCTCCCCGGAAGATATCGAAGCCATTTACGAAATCGGCGGCGCAATCGCGAAAAGCGTTCACGCCTACCTGAACGACGAACACAACGCGAATCTGGTCGAGAAGCTCCGGGCCGCCGGACTCAACCTTGGAACCGAGGAACCGGCCGCGGCGGGCCCGAAACCGCTGGACGGCAAGATCGTTGTCATTACGGGCAGTCTCACGCGCTGGGGCCGCCAGCAGGGCCAGGACGCGGTCCGTTCCGCCGGGGGCAAACCCACCTCCAGCGTCAGCAAAAAGACCGATCTCCTTGTCGCCGGTGAAAACGCCGGCTCGAAAAAGGACAAAGCCGAGCAACTCGGCATCGAAATACTCACCGAAGATGAATTCGCCGGATTGATCGGCGAAGCGTGACGACTCGCGGAAGCGCGGCGCAGACGAGGCGCTCCGGCGCGCGTTCGAGCAACCCGAAATCACTCGCCCCGAAGGGCCCAATACAAGCCTTTTCGCTTGACAGGTAGCGGTCGCTTTGTTACACTTCGTCCACATTGCCCAGAGGTGGGGCTGTAGCTCAGCTGGGAGAGCGCATGACTGGCAGTCATGAGGTCATCGGTTCGATCCCGATCAGCTCCACCATAAAAAACAAAGGTTTGCGTGAATATCCCGCAAACCTTTTTGGTTATTGTATGATGGAACCGCCTCCCGCCTATCCCGCAGGCAGAGATACCGCATCAGGACATCGCGCGTTACTCCTCCCTTGAGGGGGAGTCGGCAAGCCAGGGGCGCCAGCCCGTAGGCGCGCCGGTGGGGGGAGTAATTGGGAGGTGAACGCGTTTTGGCCGCCCGGCAAGATGCCCGCGCTTCACGTGAACACCAATTCGCGAACCGCCCCTACAAAAATCGCATATGACCGTCGTCGATAGCAGTGTCACAAAATGCGACACCGGGCGGCGGGCTCGGTCCCAAACTGCCTGTTTTGCATTGACTGTCAATAATTAAGGATTATACTTAAATGGTGTGCAAAGGCTTAGCTCAGGGACGGTAAACACGGGAGCTATACACGATGGCCAAAGGTAGACGCAAAAAATCCACGACGAAGGCCGAATCAAGTCAAAACAGCGGCGCTTCGGATTTTCGATCTGAACTATGGGGGATGGCCGACGCGCTGCGCGGAAGCATGGACGCTGCTGAGTACAAGCACGTGGTGCTGGGCCTGATTTTTCTGAAATACATCTCGGACGCGTTTGAGGAAGCCCATGCCAAACTGGTGGAGGAAGTCGTCGACGGGGCGGACCCGGAAGACCCGGACGAATACCGCGCGAAGAACATCTTCTGGGTGCCACCCGAGGCGAGATGGCCGATACTGCAATCGCAAGCCCGCCAACCCACTATAGGACGGACGGTGGATGATGCGATGACCGCCATCGAGCGTGACAATCCGGCGCTCAAAGACGTCCTGCCCAAAAACTACGCCCGCCCGGAGTTGGACAAGACGCGTCTGGGGCAGGTGGTCGACCTGGTAAGCAACATAAAGGTGGGCGGCGCCGAGGCACGGGCCACCGACGTTCTGGGCAGTGTCTACGAGTATTTTCTGGAGCAGTTCGCTCTCGCAGAGGGCAGGAAGGGTGGCGAGTTCTACACCCCACGCAGCATCGTGCGGCTCCTGGTAGAGATGTTGAAACCTTACGAGGGGAGGGTTTACGACCCATGCTGCGGCTCATCGGGAATGTTCGTCCAGTCAATGGCGTTCATTGACGCTCACACCAGTGGAAACGGAAACCTGCCTGCGCCGAAGCTTCGGCAGGCAGGCGGCGGGAACGCCAGGGAGAAAGTCTCCATATACGGACAGGAGTCCAACTATACCACCTGGCGGATGGCAAGGATGAACCTGGCAATACGTGGCATTGAGGGGCAAATCGCTCATGGGGACAGCTTCCACAACGACCGGCACGCCGACCTGAAGGCAGACTTTATCCTCGCCAATCCTCCCTTCAACGTCTCCGACTGGGGCGGCGAACGGTTGCGGGACGACAAGCGATGGGAGTTCGGCGTCCCTCCCGTTGGCAATGCCAACTTCGGGTGGGTACAGCACTTCCTGCACCACCTCGCGCCCCGCGGCACCGCCGGATTCGTCCTCGCCAACGGCTCGATGTCGTCGAACCAATCCGGCGAGGGCACAATCAGAAAGAACATCATCGAGGCCAACCTGGTGGACTGCATCGTCGCCCTGCCCGGCCAACTGTTCCGATCCACGCAGATACCTGCCTGCCTGTGGTTCCTGTCGCGCGCACCCTCACCCGGCGCTTCGCGCCACCCTCTCCCAGGGGGAGAGGGTCATTACCGAGGCGAAGTTCTGTTCATCGATGCCCGGAAGTTGGGTCACATGATCGACCGCACGCGCCGGGACCTCTCGCCGGAAGACATCGCCAAGGTCGCGGACACCTACCATGCATGGCGCGGCGGAGAGGGTCAGGGCGAGGGCTATGCCGACGTTCCGGGCTTCTGCAAAAGCGCATCACTGGAAGAAATACGTAAACACGGCCACGTCCTCACCCCCGGCCGCTACGTCGGCGCGGAACCTCAGGAGGACGATGGAGAGCCTTTCGAGGACAAGATGAAGCGGCTCACATCCCAGTGGCGGGAACAACAAGCCGAGGCGCGACGGCTGGACGCTGAAATTGAGGCGAATTTGAAGGCACTTGGATTTGGAGACAATCGATAAACTACACTGACCAGCGGATCGCGCGCCAACTTCGCCTGGGCGAGGATAGCCATTGGGAATTCAAGCGGGTCGAGTTTTCGGGGAACCGTCCGAGAAATCCGAGCCGCGATGATTGGGCCGATGAAATCGCTGCTTTTACCAACTCGGACGGCGGCATACTGCTCTGTGGCGCTACCGACGCGGGTGAAATTCAGGGCATGTCGCGTGAACAGATCGTCGAACTTGATTCCACTCTGGTAGAAATCAGCACTGACGCCATCAAGCCTTCCGTTCGTGTAAACACCTATCACAGAGAACTGGATGGCAAACGGTTGCTTCTGGTCGAAGTGCCTCAGAGCGAAACGCAACATGACAGCCCCGGGGGTAGTTACGTTCGGGTAGGCGGAACAAAGCGCATAATGACGAGCGGCGAACGGTTGCGCCTGGCACAACGGCGTGGACAGGCGCGGTTCCTGTGGTTCGACAAGCAGCCCGTACCCAACACCGGAAAGGGAACGCTGGATGAGGCGCTCTGGAAACCATTATTGAGCGCGGAAGGAAGGGCTGATCCGGAGACGGCGCTGGAGAAAATGGGCCTTCTCGGACTCGACGAACATGGTACGCTGCGTGCGACTGTCGCCGGTATCCTGTTTTGCAGCCACTCGCCTGAGGAATGGCTACCAAATGCCTGCATCACCGCGACCCATTACCGCGGTACCGATCGGGCTTCCGGCCAACTCGACACCCAGGTGATCACCGGTCCCCTCAACAGGCAAATCGCCGAAGCGATCGCTTTCGCAGTGCGCAACATGCGCGTGGGAGCGTACAAGGACCCGGCACGCCTGGATCTGCCCCAGTACAGCGCGGAGGCACTGTTCGAGGCTCTCGCCAACGCCGTTGCCCACCGCGACTATTCGATACGCGGAAGCCGAATTCGACTTTCCATGTTCGCCGACCGGGTGGAAATCCAGTCTCCCGGCGCACTGGCCAACAGTCTCACCGTTGAAGAGTTGGAATATCGCCAGGCAACTCGTAACGAGGTCCTCGCCTCGGTCTTCGGCCGGATGCCAACCAGCGGAATCCAGGGGGCGGGCGGGCGACTCTTCATCATGGAGCGGCGCGGTGACGGCGTACCCGTCATTCGCAGAGAAACCCGGGAACTCGCCGGGCGTCTGCCACGGTTCGACCTGGTCGGGGGCGCGGAACTTCGCGTTACGCTGCCGGCGGCCTCCACCGAGCCGAGTCCGACCCGTGTACTCATCAGCGTGCGCGCCGGCGACCTCGGGCTCGCCAATACGGAATTGCTGGTGCTGTTCCCGAACAAGACCTGGAAACAGGCGACGACGGATGCGCTGGGTGAAGCGAGTATCGGACTGCATAAGGACGATCTCCCAATGACCGTATTCGCCGCTGCTCACGGCTTTGCCGCGCACTGCGAACGCGACTGGATCCCCTCGGATGGTGCGCTCACCATCGAGCTTGAGTCCCTTCACGGTGGTGGCGCCGTTATTTTTTCTGAGGCGAGCGATCAGGTTCCGGGGCTGAACGGGCGTTTGAATCCGATTCGCGACACCCTCGACCGAACCTATCTCTACGCATCCAACATTGCCATCAACCAGGGCCAGCAGCAGCCGGTGCATTTCATGCTTGGCGAAGACCTGCGACTCACCGACGCAAATGGCGTCGAGATGACCGTGCGAATCGTGGAAATTGTCGGACGATCGGCGCTGGTCGAGTATCGGCCCTTCAAAGCGTGAAGACGGGTTGCTATTTCCTCGGATGACGACTCCCGGAACCACACGCAACTGCATTCCGGCTTGAAGGAGGAATTCAACGGATGAAATACACCGTCGTGATCGAAAGGACCCCCAATAACTACGCGGCCTACGTACCCGACCTGCCCGGCTGCGTCGCCACAGCCAAAACCCGCGAAGCACACCCTCACCCGGCGCTTCGCGCCACCCTCTCCCAGAGGGAGAGGGTCTGACTGCCGGACAGACGAACCGAAGCGATGCGCAGCAACAAGATTCGCGCCACCCTCTCCCACTGGGAGAGGGTTGTTCCGGAGCACGGACGGACGACAGAGAGTTGACAAAAATCATCGCAAAGGGCGACGATGACTGACAGATTGCATCTGCCGCAGCGATACAGACGCATCCTTGTGGGGCTTCTGCGTGAGCACGTTCCCGACGCGGAGGTCTGGGCCTACGGCAGCCGCGTCACGGGCGAGAGTCACGAGGGAAGCGACCTGGACCTGGTGGTGAGAGGTCCCGAACTGAAGCCTCTGGGCGACGGCTTTTTCGATCTCCTGGAGGCCATTGAGAATTCCAACATCCCGATCCTGGTACAGGCACACGATTGGGCGCGGTTACCTGAGAGTTTTCATCGAGAGATCGAGCGGAACTATGAGGTTCTACAGGACGTTAGCGAAAAATCGTCTGCGGCCTCCTGGGTGCAAGTTCAGTTGGGTGACGTGTGTAGAAAGATAGGCAGCGGTGCGACGCCTCGCGGCGGCAAAGAAGCCTATATTAATGACGGCCCCTACGCGCTAATTCGGAGTCAGAACGTATACAACTCCGGATTTTCTCGTGACGGCTTGGCGTTCATAAGCGAGAAGCAAGCTGATGCTCTCCAAAATGTCGACGTGTTTCCGAAAGACGTGCTGTTAAACATCACGGGTGACTCAGTCGCGCGCGTCTGTCAGGTTGATCCGGAGGTGCTTCCAGCACGTGTTAACCAACATGTGGCAATCCTTAGGCCCGACCCCAACAGACTGGACCCGACCTTTCTGCGTTACTATTTGGTTTCACCTGAAATCCAGACAATGCTCTTGTCGTGGGCGGGTTCGGGTGGTACCCGAAATGCCCTTACGAAGCAGATGATCGAATCGTTTGAAGTGCAGGCACCATCAGACGTGGCAGAACAGCGCGCCATCGCCCACATCCTCGGCAGACTGGACGACAAAATCGAGTCAAACCGGCGGATGAACGAGACGCTGGAGGAGATGGCACGTGCGCTTTTCAAGTCGTGGTTTGTGGACTTCGACCCCGTTCGCGCCAAGGCAGCGCTCATCACTCCCCCCTCGGGGGGGAGCGATTGGACAGTGGAGCGAGCTCGCGCCTATCTCGACAGCATGGACAAAAGCGTCATCGACCTCTTCCCCGACCGGCTGGTCGACTCGGAACTTGGAGAGATACCGGAGGGGTGGGAGGTGGGAAAGTTAAGTGATATCGTAACGAGACTGACCAGCAATGAGAACCCGGGTTTATCACCGAACACCGAATTCAGTCATTTCAGTATTCCGTCCTATGACGAGGGACAACTGCCAAAGCGCGAGCTTGGTAATGAAATCAAGAGTTCAAAGTCACGGGTGCCTCAGGATGTCGTCCTGCTTTCCAAACTCAACCCTGAGATTGAGCGGGTGTGGTTAACGGATATATTACCATGCGAGAGAGCGATTTGCTCGACCGAGTTCTTGGTTTTGCGGGCTAACCCACCATTTGCTCGGAGTTACGTATACTGCTTCGCGCGTTCACCTCTTTTCCGCGAGCAGATGAAATCCCTCGTCACAGGTACTTCTAAGAGTCACCAGAGGGCACCGGCAAATGCAGTGCTCTCTATTGACACTGTACTGCCGACCAAGGAGATTGCTGAAGCATTCGGATTGACCGCATCCAGAGTCTTGCGCCGCGTCTTGAACAATCGGCAAGAATCTCGAACCCTCACCGCTCTGCGCGACGCGCTTCTGCCGAAGTTGGTTACAGGAGAGTTGGGGATTGGTTAAGTAGATTGCGTCTAAAAATATCACGTGCGGAAAGGAAGAGTTAAAGGCAATGAGTACAGTTGACCCTCGATTGTTGTCGTTTTCTCGAGCCCATGGCTATGAGGCTTTGCCTCAACAGCTTAAACTTGAGGAGCTAAGCGGAGACGCACGGGTGCGGTTATGGAATGTATTGGTTTCCCCAAGTATAGACCGATTCGGTCACTATACGCACCCGTGGCAAGAGATCTTCTCGTATATTTACTCACATTTCCTTAGCATGCCCATGACCTCAGAAGTAATCGAATATGCTGACGTTCAAAGATTATTTGATCGACCCATCCAAGACTTCATCCAGAATGAGCCCTTCAATAGGGTATTCGATTTGCTGTTGGCGGTAATGCGCCACAAAGAATGCCCTCGGGCTACAATCGCTCAGATTTCTGAGGTATTTCAAAATTGCAAGCTGGCTTATCTTGTCGATGAAGGACCTCCACCAGCCATTTATCCATCAACGACGCCTGAAGAAGGCACAAACATTATCGACTCTTTGTCGCACCTTCGGTCTGCCGGACTTACCGCACCTCGCCAACATCTGCAAATGGCGTCTTCGCATATTAACCAAAAGGATTGGGCCGGGGCGGTACGAGAGAGTATCCACTCGGTGGAATCCGTCGCCCGATTGATAGCTCCGAAGGCAAAGACTTTGGGTGAAGCGCTGAGTGTGTTGGGAAAGAAAGGCCTATTGGAATATAAGGCCCTGCGTGAGGGTTTCAACAGAATCTATGGGTACACGAACGATGAACAAGGAATCCGCCACGCGTTATTAGACGATGATAAATCCAACGTCGGGCAAGAGGAGGCGGTCTTCATGCTTGGAGCCTGTGCGTCATTCGCGAGTTACCTCAGCCGCAAACAGTTGGCTATAGCGAATCAAGATTCGGGGAGATGTAGATTGAAGTGTCGGTCTCCTGTAAACCTGAAGGGTAAAGACTAATGGCTTCCGTACTTGAGAAGTACCTGCAAGAAATACGACAAGCCACTTCCAGACCGGGGATCTACGCGTATCGAGGCCAAGCAAGAGCGGAGTGGCCGCTACGTTCAGCAGCGACTCGTCGCCTGATTGAGAGTTTAGGGGATGATGCCTGGAACAATCCCCATTTCAGCAACATCTACATCGACTATCACCGCGACACCCTCGTAGAGGCTGCACGCACCCGTGGTTTCGGAGTCGAGACCGGGCACCACGTTACCGATCTACAGCTTCTCGCCAAACTTCAACATTTCAATGCAGCTACAGGATTGCTGGACTTCACGTGGAGTCCTTTGACCGCTCTCTGGTTTGCCTGTAGTGAATCTGATTTTGATGGGAAGCTTTTTGTCTTGAATGCAAATGACACCATTCAAGTTGCCAAGGTGCCAAACGATCCAGAGTTGCAAACCATCGAAGCGGTGTTTACCCGTGCGGACAATGCGCCGAGAATGCTCTATTGGGAGCCAATGTGGAGCGGTGATGCGATGCCCCGGATACTTAGACAGCGTGGCGTTTTTGTGATCGGGCGACCTTTGGTGCCAAAGGACAGCCACATCATTCAAGAAATAGAAATCTCAAAGGACGACAAGGCGTCGCTCATTGAGGAACTGGCGTTGCTCGACATCAGTCAGGCATTCCTCTTCCCCGACATTTATGGATTTTCTGGTTCGGAAGGAGTGGCGTCCACTGTTCGGGTCAAGAATCCTAAGTTCTATTTTGTCCAAGGGAACCAGCACTACCAAGTAGGCAATTATGGGCATGCGATTGCCACCTATGATAGATGCATAGACCTTGTTCCAAACGTAGGGGAGTTCTACTTTTTGCGTGGGAATGCAAAGTCCGCATCAACGCTTTTTCGTGAAGCTGTGCAAGACTACGAACAGGCAATTGCACATAGAGACCAAGTTTTGTTCGGTATTGAAACCGCAGAGGACAATCCTGTACGAAGCTTGATGCTTTTTATGGCTTATTTCAATTGCGGCAACGCGATGGCCGAATTGTGCGAATACGACGCCGCGTTGAGCTATTACGGCAAAGCGGTCCAATTGAAGGCGGCCATTTCTCTTGACAAGGAGGTAGCGTTTTTCAATCGTGGAAACGTGTACCTTGACCTAGGCCAGAGTGGCGAGGCCATCAACGACTACGATAAGGCACTGTCGTTACGAGCGGACGAAAAGAACTCAGGAAGGACATTCTTCAATAAAGGAAACACTCTGGTGATGATTGGACTCTTCAACGAAGCACTTGAGTGTTACAGGCTGGCAGAGCAACATGAAGTGACCGCGCATGGTCCCAGCCAAAATCGACGCACATTAGAAGATTTAATAAGTGCGATAGGAACAAATGGACATCAGTGCCGCTTCATTAAGTGTCACGACGGTTCCGTTGATCGTTTAGAAATCCAGACTACTCGTGCTCATTCTCAGAGCAAGATTCCTGTTTTTCAAGGGCGGGTTGGAAACACCGGAAACTTTGGCTGGAACATGGGCGGCGGTAAAGGGTTTGGGGGCAAGAATGGGTTTATGGTTATGTTAGTGACGGAACAAGGGTTTGATTAATCAACCATTTGCAGCAAGGTAGTCAGACCATGACCACCCTCCTCGAAGCCGACGTTGAGCAGGCAGCCCTTGAGTGGCTTTCTGGACTCGGATGGCAGGTTCTGCACAGTCCGGATATCGCGCCGGATATACCGAATGCCGAGCGAGAGGACTATGGACAGGTCGTGCTCGACCGGAAGCGGAACCACCTGTAATCTTGTAGGGGCGGTTCGCGAACCACCCCTACAAAACCACGACTACGGTCATCGAAACCGACGTCACGGATTTGTTGTGATATCCAACCACGTCCACGCCATCACAGTAATATGCAGACCACCCGCAGGCGCCCAGTCGAGGCGCTGCAAAGAGGGAGGCCTGTGCGTAACGGCGTCGCACGGGACGCAGATCGAGATTGATCCGATAAGACAGTCAATAATAGACCATATTGACGATAGAGGAGGCATTACAATGATTCGACCAACCGAAGTACATCCACGAGCCGGCTACCGCATCTGGCTTCGATATGCAGATGGCGTCGCCGGTGAGATTGACCTGTCGCACCTGGCCGGAAAGGGCGTTTTCAAAATTTGGGACGAGCCGGGATATTTCGAGAGAGTGCATATAACTCCCCACAGAGCCATAGCCTGGGACGATGACATCGACCTCTGCGCCGATGCCCTGTACCTGGAACTCACAGGCAAACCTGTTGAGGAAATGATGCCTGGTGTGAAGCAGATAATGCAGAGCCGCGATGCCTGAACTCTGTAGATTCTACGGCATCAGCATTCGTCTTAATTTTCGCGACCACAATCCGCCTCATTTTCACGCGCTGTACGGCGAACATGAAGCTGTCATAGAGATAAACAGCATCAGCGTAGTGGAGGGGCGGCTTCCCTCCCGTGCCCGCCGGCTTGTGGAGGAATGGGCATCCCTTCACCAGGACGAACTGATGGCAGCCTGGGTACGTGCGCAGTGTTTGGAGCCGCTGGGCAGGATCGCACCGTTGGATTAAGGCTTATGGCAAACCGCGTATCCATTACTATGGGAGATAGGGCAGGGAAGCGGCGAGTGGCGCAGAATAACCAAGGAGATCCAACATGCACATCACCGAATCCCACCGGGTCTGGACCGTGGCCGAGGCGAAGGCCCGGCTATCCGAAATCCTTCGCCTTGCCGAGGAGGAGGGGCCACAACGCATCGGCGCACGGTAGCCCTTTATCGTGGTACCCGAGCGCGTATGGAAGACTCAAGGCCAGGTGTCCATCTCCCTGGGCCCTTGGCTGGTTGAAAACACGCCGCGCGGTACGAACCTTGAAATCCCAGACCGCCGCGAAAGCAGCCGCAAGATACCCTTCGTCGACGAAGCAGACGAATGAGCGGTTATCTCCTGGATACGAACGTGGTCTCCGAGCTGACGAAGGAGAATCCGAACCGGGCCGTCATAGACGATCTGAACACCCAGGATGATCTGAGGCTGTCGGGGTTGGAGTCTCAAAATGGACGTGCAGGAGGGTTAGCATGAGATGGCAAGACTACATATCGAGCAAGCCGGACGTTTGCCACGGCAAGGCTTGCATTACCGGCACGCGGGTTATGGTCACCGTCGTACTGGACTGTCTGGCTGATGGTCTGACTGTGGAGGACATTACGAAGAGTTATCCCTCGGTACCGAAAGAGGGGGTGCATGCTGCTCTCCACTACGCGGCGGAATTGGCCCGAGAGCGTATGGTACCTTTACCGCGCTGAGGAAGCCATGCGGTTCAAGTTCGACGAAAATCTGCCTGCGGAGATGGCAGCGCTCTTTGCGGAAGCCGGGCACGACGCGATTAACGTGTTTGATCAGCAAATGATCGGCACGGACGATCCCAACCTCGCCGCCGTTTGCGGACATGAAGGCCGAATCCTGGTAACGTTGGACTTGGATTTCAGCGACATCAGGGCCTACCCGCCGGAGTTGTATCCTGGGATAGTGGTTATTCGACCCAGCAGGCAATCGAGAGATCATTTGCTGGACATCGGGAGCGCCCTGATTGGTGAGTTGATCACTTCTCTTCAGGGACAGCTCTGGATCGTCGAAGATTCGCGTATTCGCATCCGGGAGTGACGCTATGACCACCCTCACCGAAGCCGACGTTGAACAGGCAGCCCTTGATTGGCTCTCAGGTCTCGGTTGGCAGGTCCTGCACGGTCCAGATATTGCGCCGGAGACGCCTGACGCGGAGCGCGATGACTACCGACAGGTGGTCCTTGAGCACAGGCTTCGCGGCGCCATCGCCGAACTGAACCCCACCCTACCCCCGTCCACACTGGACGATGCCTGCCGCAAGTTGACCCGTCCCGATGGATCGACCCTGGAAGCCCGAAACCGTGCGTTCCACCGGATGCTCGTGAACGGTGTCGAAGTCGAGTATCGGGACGCAGAGGGACACGTGCGCGGCGACCAGGTACGGGTCATCGATTTCGATAAACCCGACAGCAACGACTGGCTGGCGGTGAATCAGTTTACGGTCACGGAGAACAAGAACAACCGCAGGCCGGATATTGTTCTGTTTTTGAACGGTTTACCCCTGGGCGTGATCGAACTGAAGAACCCGGCGGACGAGGACGCCACAATCTGGACGGCGTGGAACCAACTTCAGACTTACAAGACGGAACTGCCGAGCCTGTTCTCCATGAACGAAGCGCTGATGGTCTCGGACGGGATCCAGGCACGTATCGGCACGTTGACGTCGGGCAAGGAGTGGTTCAAGCCCTGGCGCACGGTTGCTGGAGAGACGGTGGCCGATAAGCTCTTGACCGAGCTTCAGGTGATGCTGGAGGGCGTGTTTAATCGGACCCGCTTCCTGGCGCTCGTTCGCGAATTCATCGTTTTCGATGACGACGGTAGCGGTGCGCTGGAGAAGAAAATGGCGGGTTATCACCAGTTCCACGCCGTGAGAGTCGCGGTTGACGAAACGCTTCGAGAGCGGCGGAGTTGACAGCGAGCGGCCAGACAGGACTGTCGACACTGGCGGAAGGTACGAGACGGGGCGAAAACCCGGCGGGAAACCCTGGCGACCGGCGCATCGGCGTGGTTTGGCACACGCAGGGGTCGGGCAAGAGCCTGACGATGGCGTTCTACACGGGGGCCATCATCCGCGAGCCGACGATGGAGAACCCGACGGTCGTGGTGCTCACCGACCGCAACGACCTGGACGACCAGCTTTACGGGACGTTCTCCCGCTGCCAGGATCTGCTGCGCCAGCCGCCGGCGCAGGCGGAGAGCCGGGCGGACCTGCGGAACAAGCTATCGGTAAATGCCGGCGGCGTGATCTTCACGACCATCCAAAAATTCATGCCGCCTTCGGCGGCACCCTCACCCCTGCCCTCTCCCAGCGGGAGAGGGCGTGAAGTGGGGACCGGGGGATACGCACCCTGAGTTGTCGGATAGGCGCAACATCGTGGTGATCGCCGACGAGGCCCACCGCAGCCAGTACGACTTCATCGACGGGTTCGCCGCTCACATGCGAGACGCGCTGCCCAACGCGTCGTTCGTCGGCTTTACCGGTACGCCCATCGAACTTCGGGACGCGAATACCCGGGCCGTGTTCGGCGACTACATCAGCATCTACGACATCCAGCGCGCTGTTCTGGACGGGGCCACGGTGCCCATCTATTACGAGAGCCGCCTGGCGAAGTTGGCCCTGGACGAGGACGAAAAGCCGAACATCGACCCCGAGTTCGAGGAGGCTACCGAGGGCGAGGAGGTGGAGCGCAGGGAGAAGCTCAAGACGAAGTGGGCGCAGTTGGAAGCGGTGGTCGGCGCGGAGAAGCGAGTCGGGCAGATAGCCGAGGATATCGTGGACCATTTCGAGCAGCGGCTGGAGGCGCTGGATGGCAAGGCGATGATCGTCTGTATGAGCCGTCGCATCTGTATCGACCTCTACCGCGAACTGGTCCGCCTGCGGCCCGGCTGGCACGATGACGCTGACGACAGGGGAACCATCAAAGTGGTGATGACCGGCTCCGCTTCCGACCCACCGGATTGGCAGCCGCACATCCGCAATAAACCCCGCAGGGAGGAGCTTGCGAAACGTTTCAGGGACGCCCGCGACCCAATGCGGGTCGTGCTGGTTCGGGACATGTGGCTGACGGGGTTCGACGCGCCCAGCCTGCATACGATGTACGTGGACAAACCGATGCGCGGGCACGGCCTGATGCAGGCCATCGCCCGGGTGAACCGGGTGTACAAAGACAAGCCCGGCGGGCTCGTGGTGGACTACCTGGGATTGTCGCAAGATTTGCGACAGGCACTGGCCGCCTATACCGAAAGCGGTGGTACCGGGAAGACGGCGCTGGACAAGGAAGAAGCGGTGGCGGTGATGCTGGAGAAGTACGAGGTTTGCTGCGGCTTGTTGCACGGTTTCGACTGGGCCGCATGGACCACCGGCACCCCTACGGAGCGTTTGAACCTGCTGCCCGCCGCACAGGAACACGTCCTGTCCCAGGAGGACGGCAAGGAACGCTGGCTGAACGCGGTGCGGGCGCTGTCGCAGGCCTTCGCACTGGCCGTTCCGCATCAGGAAACCCGACGTATCCGCGACGACGTGGCATTCTTCCAGGCGGTGGCGGCGGCCCTGTCCAAACGGGCGGCAGGCGAGAGACGTACCGAGGAGGAGTTGGATCTGGCTGTACGACAGATCGTCTCACGCGCCGTGGCTTCCGAGGGTGTGATGGACATCTTCGCAGCCGCGGGCCTGGACAAGCCGGACCTCTCGGTGTTGTCGGACGAATTTCTTGCCGAAGTGCGCGGGATGCCGCACCGCAACCTCGCGGTCGAACTCCTGCAGAAACTCCTCAGGGGCGAGGTTTCCACCCGGCGGCGCAAAAACGTCGTGCAAGCCCGGTCCTTTGCCGAAATGCTGGATCAGACCCTGCGCCGTTACCAGAACCGCGCGATAGAGGCGGCGCAGGTGATTGAGGAATTGATCGAACTGGCGAAAGAAATGCGGGAGGCCAACGAACGGGGCGAGCGGTTGGGATTGTCGGAGGACGAGTTGGCGTTCTACGACGCGCTGGAGACGAACGACAGCGCGGTACAGGTGCTCGGCGACGAGGCGCTGCGTGCCATTGCCCAGCAGCTTGTGGAGACTGTCCGAAACAACGTGACCATCGATTGGACGCTGCGGGAGAACGTTCGCGCCCACCTCAGGGTGCTGGTGCGCCGCATCCTGCGCCGGCACGGTTACCCGCCTGATAAGCAGGAAAAGGCCACGCAGACGGTGATCGAACAGGCGGAGGTCCTGTCGGAGGGGTGGGCGGTTGGGTGAAGGCGTTGATATCCCCCCACCGCATCAGCCGTCGCCTGCCGGCTCGGCTTCTGCGACAGGCTCCCCCAGGCTCAAGGCTCGGGGGAGTGATAGCGAGGTGAGCGCGTGTTGGCCGTCCGGCGAGATGCCCGTGCTCCGGCGATACGTAGAATCAGAGCCTTGTATGGTGGAGCGGACATTCCTGTCTGCTCGCATACATCAAACCGAAAACGTCGGAATCCTGTGTCCGGTCACACCACAACTCGCCGCCGTCTCTCCCGCTGGAAAAGGAAAGTAAGTTATCTTTTGAATCACGTTTCGCCTCGTTGACGCGATCCATCAAGACAGACACAGCGCTTGCCGGGAAGCCTTCAGGCTGTGGTAAAAGCACCAGCACGAACATTGGCTCAATTAAAGCGGCGCAAGCCTTTCTTCTGTCTGCATCTCCGGAGAAGGACAATGAGCAGGGCAGACAGGAATGTCCGCCCCATCTTCACATACGCTTCCTGGACGGCTCGAAAAACATAATGCGGTGGTGGCGTTTATTGATCGGCGAATAAAGCAGCTAACCGTGACAGTCTCTGGATTAATCAGGTTAACGTTTCGCCTATCGACTCAGGGTTGGGAAGCATGGCGCCAATAATTATGGAGCTTATCGACCGCGCGCCCTGGCGGAAGGCGGTTACCTACCGGGAGACGTGGCCCCACGAGTACGTGATGTCCGAAAAAGACGGACAAGGGGAACTCCTCAAGGCAATCTGCGAGCGGTTCCGTGCCGGAGAGGGTGTGGCTTGCCGCTTTTTCGGTACGAAAAACACATACCTCTTTATCGGCGAGTACAAATACTGGCTGATGACCCAATGGGACGCCATAGAGCCCGGTGTCGATTACGTGATTAACCGCGCCCGGCTTTACCGGGACCGAAGGGACTTTGTTGTTCAACACGGGGACACGGGTAAGCCTGAGGACTACCCGGTTACACCGGCGTACCGAGGTCACGATGGTTAGACACTTCATCCGCCACCCCGCGCGGGCGGTCCGTGAACCGCCTCTACAAAAAACGCATATGACCGCCGTCAATAGCAGTATCGCAAAATGCGACGGTCGTCGGTCATGAGGCAACAGGTGCAGCAGTGCGGACGCAGGATTTCTGGTACACAGCGGGCAACCACAAGGGTTGCCCCTACATCGGGTGATTTCGTTAGTGTGTACAAAGGACAGAGGACCCGCCACTGGAGATGCCGGTTCCCTTTCTCGTCCCATTTATATTGCGACGTTAAGGCAAACGTGATAAATTATCAGCCAGACGCGAGCGTATCTTCGTGGGTCGTCTCGGATGTGAAATCACGCCCGTAGAGAGATCGAGCGACGAATGGTCAAGAAAAGGAACGAAAGATGGCAACAAGTGCAGATATTGAAGGTGTATCAGACGTGATGCGGAAAGACGTGGATCGGGGAATAAACATATTGAAAGCTGGAGGATGTAAAGCCGTCTACCTTTTCGGCTCTGTTGCAGAAGGGAGCAATTCCTCGCGATCGGATATCGACTTCGCTGTCAAGGGTTGCCCGGCAAACATGTTTTACAAGCTCCAGGGCAAATTGCTCCTGGAACTCACGCGGTCCGCGGACCTTATCGACCTGGATGCAGATACCGACCTGGCGTCATTCCTTGAAAGCGAATCGGACTTGATCCATGTTGGATGAACGAACGCGAGCAGAGCTAACGCACAAGTCACGGCACGGTGCACCCTCGACACTGGACGCTATAATAAGGAATCTGGACAAATGGCACATCTGACCGAGGAACAGTTGGCGCGAATCGAGGAACAGGGGTACCTGGTGGTGGAAGGTCTTTTCGACCCCGAGCAGGATCTCGATCCGGTGATCGAGGAGTACGCCGGCGTTCTGGATCGGCTTGCCGATGAACTGTACGAAAGCGGGGAGATCTCCTCAACGTATGGAGACCTCCCGTTCAGCGATCGGCTGACGCGGATTTACGCGGAGTCCGGTAAGGTTCACGCCCAGTATTTCGACTTTTCGCTGCCGCAGAAGAACGTTCGGGCGGACACGCCGATGTGGGTGGGGCCGGCGGTTTTCCGGCTTTTGCGTAACGAGAAGCTACTGGACGCCGTGGAATCCCTGATCGGGCCCGAGATTTATTCCAACCCCGTGCAGCACGTCCGCCTTAAACCGCCGGAGCACCTGTGCCCGGTCAACGAAACAACGGGGCACGCCCAGCTTGGCGCCACGCCGTGGCACCAGGATACGGGCGTTGTGAGGCCGGAAGCCGATGAAACGAATATGCTGACCGTGTGGTTCGGCCTCTGGGATGCCACAATCGAGAACGGCTGTCTGGAGGTCATACCCGGAAGCCATCGAGAGGGACTGCTACATCACTGCCACACGAGCGGGGCGATGTCGCGAGGATTCGGGCTTCACGTTCCAGATTGGCTTCTGCGCCAAGGAGATGGTGTGCCGCTGCCGATGAAACGCGGCGACGCGTTGTTCTTCCACCGGCTGAACTGCCATTCCTCGCTTCCGAACCGGAGCGAAAATATTCGATGGAGTTTCGACCTGCGGTATAACCCCATCGGCCAGCCGACGGGTCGGGGATCATTTCCGGGGTTCGTCGCGCGCAGCCGCTCAAATCCGCAAAACGAGTTGCACGATCCGGAAGCGTGGGCGAGGTTGTGGCACGAGGCGAGAAGCAGACTGGCCCGGAGTGAGGATCCTACGTACAATCGCTGGAAGGTGGACGACCCGGTTTGCGCTTGAGCGAGGCGTGCGGGGCGACATTTTCAATCAACAACGAGATCCGGCAGAGACTTTCCGGAACATTCCGAAACACGCCTCCACGAAAATCGTAATATCCAACTTCAAAATAGCCTAACTCCCCATGGTCTTCCCGAATTTACTCGCAAATATCAGGAAGTCCGAAAATCCGATGGCGCCGTTGGCGTCCAGATCGTACCGAGCTTCATATCCTTCGTCGTCCTGGCTCAGTCCGAACCGCCAAAGCCAATCTCCGCGAATAGTAAAGGCCACCTGAAAATGTCGGTGGTTACGGAAAGGTTACCGCCGCCGGCGGTAACCACGAAGGTGACAACGGCGCCGGCGTAAGGTTCCCCATTCTCATCCCGCACCGTGACGCCAAAGCCCCATTCTCATCCCGCACCGTGACGCACAAACGGCTGGGCCAACACCGTCCCTGCCGGGGCTTTCTGCTCAATGCGAGACCCCCTTCACAACATGGGGGACGGCCTGTCCGATGGCGGTAAAGGCCACCTGCTTGAGATCAGCGACCCGTGCGACAACGGTGTTTGTCCCCGGCTGGGTTCCCAATGTCAGGGTCGTGGCGGCGTTTCCGTCGGCATCGGTCGTGTCGGTGGTTACCGAAAGCGTGCCGCCGCCGGCAGTAACGACAAAGGTGACAGCGACACCCCCGTAAGGTTTCCCATTCTCATCCCGCACCGTGACCACAAACGGCTGGGCCAACACCGTCCCTGCCGGGGCTTTCTGCTCAATGCCCGAGACCCCCTTCACAACATGGGGGACGGCCTGTCCGATGGCGGTAAAGGCGACCGGCTTGAGATCGGCGACCCGTGCGACAACGGTGTTTGTCCCCGGCTGGGTTCCCAATGTCAGGGTCGTGGCGGCGTTTCCGTCGGCATCGGTCGTGTCGGTGGTTACCGAAAGCGTGCCGCCGCCGGCAGTAACGACAAAGGTGACAGCGACACCCCCGTAAGGTTTCCCATTCTCATCCCGCACCGTGACCACAAACGGCTGGGCCAACACCGTCCCTGCCGGGGCTTTCTGCTCAATGCCCGAGACCCCCTTCACAACATGGGGGACGGAATGCGGGCGTCGCAGGTCCCACAGTAGCATCGTGCCATCATAAGATCCTGACGCGAGCGTTCGTCCGTCGGGCGCAAATGAGACGCTAGTGACGAAATTGTCGTGTCCTTCAAAGGAAGCGATAGTGTCGCCCGTGGACATGTCGTACAGCTTCACCGATTTATTCTGCGATGTGGCGAACATCGTCCCGTCGGGGGAAAATGCCACGCATTGATTTGACTTTCCCTCGAACGTCGTGGTGGTTGAGCCCGTCGCAATGTCCCATAGCTTTACCGATCCGGAATACGAACCGGTGGCCATGGTTGCCCCGTCCTGTAAAAAAGCCATGGAGAGAACCCGGCCCGAGTGTCCTTTGAGGTCGCGGATGGTGACGCCCGTCGCTATGTCCCACAGCCTGATGTCTCCGCCGTACGTTCCCGCGGCGAGAGAGGCCCCATTGCCGGAGAAGAGCAGACTTGTAACGTGATGATTGAGGCCGGTCATTGAGTTGAGCTTCGTTCCGGTCTTCGTTTCCCAGAGGTACACCGTTCTTTCGGTATCACCCGACGCAAGGGTAGTCCCGTTGGGTGAAAAGGATACCGACGTGACGTTAGATGCGTGCGGTAACGTGGCGACTGTGCTTAGGTCTTCCAGGTCCCATATTGTGACCGTCCTGTCCTGCGATGCCGTAGCCACGAGCGTCCCATCGGGAGAAATGGAAATCGAACTGTTAGGGGAGCATCGTTGCTCTCCAAGGGCGGCGATCATCCGACCTTTTGCCGCGTCCCAAATTAGCAACCTTCCCATAAATGTACTGAAACGGGAAGCCAGAACTGCGCCGTCCGGTGAAAACGCCATGCCCCAGACGGGTCCCGAATGGCCGGCAAGGGTGGTGGCGTTCCCCGTGGCCAGGTCCCAGAGTTTGACGGTTCCATCTTTAGATGCCGTGGCCAGAGTCTTCCCGAGTGGAGAGAACGAAACCGCCTGGACCCTATCCCCATGGTCATTGAACTTGGCGAGATTTCGCCGTGTCGCAATGTCCCACAGAGTGACGTTCCCATCCCACCAGCCGGAAGCGAGGCGGGCACCATCGGGCGAAAACACCGTACAAATCGGCTGCGACGCATCGCGGATGGTGACGGTCGACGTGCCCGTCGCGATGTCCCACAACTTGACCGTACCGTCAGCGGAAGCAGATGCAAGGGTACCCCCATCGGGAGAAAAGGACACGGAGTCGATATAGCGACGATGTCCCTCCAGGGTCGTGGTAATGGTGCGCGATGCCACGTCCCACAGCCGAATCGTCCCGTCCTTATGCCCGGAAGCGAAGGTGGCCCCACCCGGCAAAAACGTAAGACATGTAGGATCGGTCTTAAGCGCTTCGTACGTCCCCAGGGTCCACGCACCAGCGCCCGACGTCACATCACGCAACTTTAATGTCGCATAGCCCCCATGGTAGGCGAGGGTTTTTCCATCCGGTGATAGCAGTAGATTGGCGAAATTACCCTCTTGCATGGGTATGCGGGTATGGGTTTCCGTTGCCAGGTCCCATAGCCTGACTTCGCCCTCGATCCCCGAACCTCCGGATGAGACAAGCGTGTTGCCATCCGGTGAAAAGGACACCGAATGGACGACACCTGAGGGAAGAAGGGTGAGGCTTTCCGGGGCCTCGACCGTGTAGAGCCATACGCCGATACCACTTGCAACGGCCACAATCCTTCCATCAGGCGAAAAGGCAACCGCCCTTTGGCTTTCGCCAATGGCGCCTTTTCCAAGGCGCAGGGAGGCCCCGCGCGGCAGATGCAATTTCGGAAAATCCAAGGCGTTATCGTCAATGACGGTGGACCCAAGGCCCACGGCGTTGAAGGTTTCCACTTCGAGTTCGGCGATAGAGGCCCTGACGGCATTCGGACCGGGATTGGGACCGAGGGTGAGGAGGACCTGCACCCTGCCGTCCGGACCGGTTGTGGCATTCTGTGTCGTGAAACCGGTGTTGAGGCTTCCATCGCCTGCGATGACCGTAAACGTGACCTGCGCGCCCGCTATGGGATCGCCGAACTGGTCTCGTACTTCAACGATCAGCGGATTAGCCAAAGCGGCGCCGGTTGCGCCTTCCTGGTTGTCACCTGAAATGATCGTCACGGTCTGCGCGCGCGGCAGGTTCCATGCGGACAAATCCCACAGCTCGACCGTCTTGTTATCCGAAGTAGCGAGAAGTCTACCATCAGGCGAAAATGACATCGAAGGGGCAAAGTGTGCATGCCGAAGGGTGGCAAGACTCGCGCCCGTGGAAACGTCCCATAGATTCACGGTATTGTCCCGTGACGTGGAAGCAAGTATGGTTCCATCGGGTGAAAACAACACCGATGAGACACCCTGCGCGTGCCCTGCAAGCAAGGCGACGGCCTTTCCCGTGTCAACTCGCCATAGCCGGACCGTATTGTCTGATGAACCGGAAGCGAGGGTCGTCCCGTCAGGCGAAAACAACACCGACGCGACCGCCGCAGAATGTCCTTCCAGTGTGTGGATATGTTCTCCCGTCGCAACCGCCCACAGCCGGACGTTGCCGTCGGATGAACCGGAAGCGAGGGTCGTCCCGTCGGCCGAAAACGACATCGACGAGACAAGGTGTGTATGCGTAAGGGTTGCGAGGCTGGCCCCCGTCGCCACGTCCCATAGCCTCAACGTATTGTCTCCCGACCAGGACGCAAGAATTTTTCCATCCGGGGTGAACAGCACCTCCGGTGAGAAAAACACCGACGCGACACCGATGGGGGGGCCCACGAGTGTTGCGATGGTCTTTCCCGTACCAACTTCCCATAGCCGCACATTGCCATCGGATGACAAGGAAGCGAGAGTCGACCCATCGGGTGAATACGTCACGGACAACACTTCTTCCGCGTGTCCTTCAAGTGTGGCGATGTGTTGTCCGGTCGCAACCGCCCAAAGGTAGACGTTCCCTGCGCTTGACCCGGAAGCGAGGGTGGAGCCGTCGGGCGAGAACGACACCGAAGTGACATTCCTCGTATGATTAAGAGTGGAGACCGTCGTGCCTGTGGCGACGTCCCACAGTCTGACTGTTTTATCGTATGAACCGGAAGCCACGATCTTTGCGTCCGGCGAAAACGACACAGAAACGACACCGTTCGCATGCCCCTTAAATGTGGCGTGAGCGTATGGCGAAATACTCACGAGATTGAACGAAATCTGCCGGACGTTTCCATCCGTGTCCACCGCGTTGACGTGAATCTTTTCCAAATCAGGGTTTTGTATCATTCCCACGGCATCGCGTTCGTACTCGAAGTTGACGACAGCACTTGCCTCCTTCGCCATTCCGCGCCACGCCTTCACTTCAGGGAATCCCCCACCCCAGTTAATGAGTGGCGTCGTAGCAAACAGGATCAACTGGTGAAGCCCGTCAGTATCCGCCACCTTGAATTGAACGGTGATGTCTTCCGCGTTCGGTTGAAATCTGGCAGATGAAACGAGTTCGACCGCGGGACTACCAGTCCATTCGGTTGTTATCCCGGGATTGAAGTATGGATGCACGGAAAGGAATTCTGCAGCCAAGGCCGAAAGACTGTCCGGTTCATCGCTATAGGACATGACGTACGCATCATTTCGAAAATCGTGGTGTAAGCCAAACCCGTGTCCAAGTTCATGCGCCACCGTCTGCCAGTCGAAATCCACGCGCATGGACGCCTCTCCGCCTGTTTTCCCGTTTCTGCCTCCGCGCGGTGTAAAGCGGCGGCTATTGTCGATAAACGCGACATAGATGTTCGCACGGGTGTCGTAATTCTGTCGGATCTCACTGAAGACAGCGGAGTGCATATTGTCGGCGTAGTGGTCGTTGGGATGCTGGCCCGTGACGCGGTGGATCAGCGGTTCGCCGTCGTCGCCGGTTTCAATATTGATGTCATCGAGACCAAAGCCGTACGCCTTCATCTGGTCGGCAAAAAAGGTCCTGACCTGCCGTACCGCCCTCTTTATTGAGTCCTCCACGGTGGAGGAAAACGTACGGTCATTGGGCACGAAGTAAATCACTCGTACCGTGCGTGGATCGCCCGTGTTCAGATTGAATGCCCGCTTCACCGCAGCATCCGAACCCTCAGGCTGTTCCTGCGAGAAATCTATCGGTTCGCAGAACGGCGGGTATTCGTCCGCATTCTGGGCAAAGGCGTCGACGCCCAATAACGAGTAGAGGATGAAACCTATCGTCACAATGAACAACGCTCCCATGCCGTAGGGCGAAGTTAGTCCGCAAATGGAACGTCGCATCGGACTTCCTCCCGCTTTCTCGGCGAGCATTACATGTCTCCTGCGATCCATTAGCGCCCTCACTAAACTACAACATGCAATTTTGGTCAACGATGGTTCCTGTTGCTACAGGCAGGCGCGTGCAACACGGGCGGTTCTCGAACCGCCCCGACAAAAAACGAACATCCGTGAATTGAAATCGCCAGTCGGTATGGCTGCACGAACTACCCCTCTTACTACTTCATCATTTCCAATCTGAAAACGGCCTATTCCCCTGCGGTCTTTCCAAAATCACCTGCAAAAATCAGAAAGTCCGAAAATCCCACCTTGCCGTTGGCGTCCAGATCGTATCGCGCTTCATATCCGTCGTCGTTCTGACTCAGTCCGAACCTCTCCGCAAATAGCAGAAAATCGCCAAAGCCAACCTTACCGTCGCCATTAAAGTCGGGGTTGGCCTCGCCAATGGCAGTGAAGGCCACCGGCTCGAGATCAGCGACCGTTGCGACAACGGTGTTTGTCCCCGGCTGGGTTCCCAAAGCCAGGGTCGTAGCGGCGTTTCCGCTGGCATCGGTGGTGTCCGCGGTTACGGAAAGCGCGCCGCCGCCAGCGGTAACGACGAAGGTGACGGTGGCGCCGGCGTACGGTTCCCCATTCTCATCCCGCACCGAGACCACAAACGGCTGGGCTAACACCGTCCCTGCCGGACCTTTCTGCTCAATGCCGGAGACCTCCTTCAAAATATGGGGCACGGAATGAAGGCGTTGCAGGTCCCACAGCAGGATCGTACCATCGCTGGATCCAGATGCAAGCGTCTTGCCGTCGGGCGAAAACATCACGCTCTTGACAACGTGATTGTGCCCGTCAAAGGTAGCGATAATGTCGCCCGTGGGCATGTCGTACAGCCTGACCCGCTGATCCTGCGAACCGGTCGCGAACATTGTACCGTCGGGCGAGAATGCCACACTTTCGAACACCTCTTCTAACAGTGTGGCGCTTAACTTGCCCGTCGCGAGGAAAGCGCAAGAGGGGTATGGACATCTCTTACCAGTCTGGGGCTACCATCCGCTGGTGATCTCACTGGCCAACACGAAGGAAGTGCTCTTCCTGGTCAACCGACCGGGGAATGTGCCCAGCCACACCGGTGCGGCACCCTGGATCGACGCGGCCTTGGCGCTGGTGCAGCCCCACGCCAAGCGCCTCTGTGTACGTGGCGACACCGACTTTTCCTTGACCGACATTTTGATCGATGGGCCAAAAGCGTCGACTTCATCTTCGGGATGGACGCCAACGCGACGATGCGTTCCCGTGCTGAGGCCCTCGACGAGGCACAATGGCAGCCCCTGCAACGCAAACCCCGTTATCACACCGTGACCGACCAGAAGCGGAAGCGCAATCAGCCCCACGAGAAACAGCGCATCGTCCGCAAACGGGCCTACGCCAACCTGGTCCTCAACCACGAACACGTGGCCGAGTTCAACTACCAACCCACGCGCTGTAAACGTGTGTATCGCGTCGTGGTCCTGCGCAAGAACATCAGCAAAATGAAGGGCGACCTTGTCCTGTTCGACGAATGCCGTTATTTCTTCTATATCACGACACGCACGGACGTAAGCCCCGCCGAGATCGTCGCCTGTGCCAACCAACGTTGCGATCAGGAGAACGTCATGGTAGCGAGTGTTGCCCCGTCCTGTGAAAAGGCCATGGCGTGGACCGATTTTTCGTGTCCTTCGAGGTCGCGGATGGTGGTGCCCGTCGCCACGTCCCACAGCCTGACCCCGCCGTTGTCCGTCCCGGCAGCTAGTGTGGCGCCATCCGGCGAAAAGAGCAGCGTCCGAACATATTCATTGAGGCCGGTGAACGTGCGGATCTTCTCTTCCGTGTTCACGTTCCAGAGGTGGACCATTCCCTTATAATCGCCCGAAGCGAGGGTCGTCCCGTCGGGTGAAAAGGTTACCGATTCGAGTTCAAACGTATGTGGCAACGTGGTGACGGTGCTGCGCGTGTGCAGGTCCCACATTCTGACCGTTCTGTCGTGCGATGCAGAAGCAAGGGTCGTCCCATCGGATGAAAGGGATATCGACCTGACACTCCTAGCGTGTCCCCGGAGTGTTGCCCGCAGTCTTCCGGCTGCGGCATCCCATATATATACCGCGTTACCTAGGGAATGGGAAGCCAGCGTCGCACCGTCTGGTGAATACACCATGTTCCAAACGTGGCTCGTATGGCCTGAAATTGTGGTGGCATTTCCGGTGGCCACGTCCCAAAGATTAACGTCACCGTCCTCAGACGCGGTGGCGAGAGCCGTCCCATCCGGAGAGAACGAAACCGCGCGAACCAGATCCGTGTGGCGATTGAACTCGGCGATATTTCGCCCCGTCGTCGCGTCCCAAAGTATGACTTTGCCGTTCCATCCCCCGGACACGAGGATAGCGCCATCCGGAGAAAACGCGACGCTGGAAACACCGCAATAGTGATCCGGGAGGACAGCGGATTGTGTGCCCGACGCTACGTCCCACAGCCTGACGGTTCGGTCAACGGAAACGGAGGCGAGGGTTTTCCCATCCGGGGAAAAGTCCACGGAGTCGACATAGCGATGATGTCCCTCCAGGGTGGCGGTAACAGTACGCGTTTCCACATCCCACAGCCTGATCCTTCCGTCCTCGTGACCGGAAGCGAGGGTGGCTCCATTCGACGAAAACGTCAGACTCCTAGGACGGATGTCCCCGTCATACCTCCCCAGGGTCGACGCAAGAGTGCCCGAGGCCACATCCCATAGATTTATGGTCCAAGAATAGCGTCCCTCATAGACGCTGTAGGCGAGGGTTCTACCATCTGGTGATAGTGATGCATAGCGGTCGATATCCTTTATCTCAACAATGGGTGTAAAGGTTTGTGTTTCCACGTCCCACAGCCTGACCGCCGCCCCTTCCCACCACCCGCCCGCTGAGACGAGCTTTCTGCCGTCCGGTGTAAAGGACACCGAATGGACGATGCCTGAGGGCAGCAGAGTGACTCTTGCCGGGTCTTCGACCGTGTAGAGCCAGACGCCAATGGCGCTGGCCACGGCGAGAACCTTACCTCCGGGAGAAAAAGCGGCCGCCCCGTGGCTTTCGCCGATGGCGCCCTTACCCAGACGCAGGGTGGCCCCTTTTGGCAGATGCCACGTGGGATAATCGAGGGCGTTATCGGCGACGACAGGGGATCCAAGGCCCACGGCGTTAAACGTCTTCACTTCGAGTTCGGCGATGGACGTCCTGACGGTATTTGGTCCGGGATTGGAACCGAGGGTGAGGAGGACCTGCGCCCGTCCGTCGGGACCGGTTGTTGCACTCTCGGTCGTAAATCCACTGCTCAAGCTTCCAGCGCCCGCAATAATCGAAAACGTGACTTGCGCGCCCGATAGGGGTTCACCGTATTGGTCTCGCACTTCAACGATCAGTGGGTTCGTCAATGCGCCTCCGGCTACACCCTCCTGGTTGTCACCGGAGATTTTTGTCACGGTTCGTGCGCGGGGCCGCGCCCACGCGGACATATCCCACAACTCGACCGTCTTGTCATCTGACCCTGAAGCGAGGAACCTCCCATCCGAAGAAAAAGAGACTGTATTGACGGTGCGTGAATGGAGAAGGGTGGCAAGACTCTCGCCAGTCGACACGTCCCATATCCTCACCGAATTGTCCCACGACGTGGACGCGAGAATTGTACCATCAGGTGAAAACAACAACCTGCTAACCCCACGGTCATGGCCAACGAGTATGGCGATAGCCTTTCCAGTATCCACTCGCCATAGCCTGACCGTTTTGTCAGCTGACCCGGAAGCAAGGGTCGCCCCGTCGGGTGAAAACGACACCGAAGAGACTTCCTGTGCGTGTCCTTCAAGGGTGTCGACGAGTTCTCCTGTCGCAACGTCCCACAACCGGATGTTGTTATCGTGTGACCCGGAAGCGAGAGTGGATCCATCGGGCGAAAACGACACCGAAGAGACATGGTGTGAATGCGGAAGGGTGGCAAGATTCGTGCCCGTCGCCACGTCCCATAGCCTGACCGTATTGTCCCATGACCTGGAAGTGAGAACTTTCCCGTTAGGGGCGAACAACACCGACAACACACCATTCGTATGGCCCACGAGTGTGGAAATTGTCTTTCCCGTACCAACTTTCCGTAGTTTGACGGTGTTGTCGAAGGATCCGGAAGCGAGGGTGGACCCATCGGGTGAAAACGTCACCGTCGAAACTTCATCCGTATGTCCTTCAAGTGTGGTGATGTGTTCGCCGGTCGCAACCGCCCACAAGCGGACATTGCCATCGGATGACCCGGAAGCGAGGGTCGTCCCATCGGGCGAGAACGACACCGAAGTGACATCCGTCGTGTGATTAAGAGTTGAGACAGTCGTGCCTGTGGCTACATCCCACAGTCTGACCGTATTATCATTTGAAGCAGAAGCCACAACCTTCGCGTCGGGCGAAAACGTCACCGAAAGGACACCGGCCGCATGCCCCTCAAGCGTGGCGTAATGATATGGCGAAATACTCACGAGGTTGTACGATACCCGTCGGACATTTCCATCCATGTCCACCGCGTTGACATGAATCTCCTCCGGAACAGGGTTTGTGGGAGTAGAAGTCGTTGACACAATGTCCCGTCTGTACTCAAACTCGACCTCAGAATTCTGTTTCTTCCCCAAACCGCGCCATGCCTCCACTTCAGGGAATCCGCCGCCAAAATTAAGGTGTGGCGTCGTGGTAAACAGGATCAACTGGTGAAGCCCGTCAGTATCCGTCACCTTGAATTGAACGGATATGTTATCTGCGTTCGGTGGAAATTTAGGTGATGAAATGAGTTCGACGGCGGGACTAACCGTCCATTCAGTTGTTATCCCGGTATTGAAGTATGGATGCACGGAAATGAACTGTGCGGCACATGCGGATAAACTGTCCTGTTCGTCGCCATACGACATCACGTACGTGTCGTTACGAAAATCGTGCTCCAGCCCGAACGTATGTCCCAGCTCATGCGCCAATGTCTGCCATTTGAAATCCGCTCGCAACGACGCCTCTCCGCCGATTTTTCCCCACCTCCCGCCCATCTGAGTGAAAAGGCGACTGATGTCGATAAAGGCGATATAGATGTTCGCCTGTGTGTCGTAATTCTGTCGGATCTCACTGAAGACAGCGGAGTGCATATTGTCGGCGTAGTGGTCGTTGGGATGCTGGCCCGTGACGCGGTGGATCAGCGGTTCGCCGTCGTCGCCGGTTTCAATATTGATGTCATCGAGACCAAAGCCGTACGCCTTCATCTGGTCGGCAAAAAAGGTCCTGACCTGCCGTACCGCCCTCTTTATCGAGTCCTCCACGGTGGAGGAAAACGTACGGTCATTGGGCACGAAGTAAATCACTCGTACCGTGCGTGGATCGCCCGTGTTCAGATTGAATGCCCGCTTCACCGCAGCATCCGAACCCTCAGGCTGTTCCTGCGAGAAATCTATCGGTTCGCAGAACGGCGGGTGTTCTTCCGCATCCTGGGCAAAGATGTCGACAGCCAATAACGGGTAGAGGATGAAACCTATCGTCACAATGAACAACGCTCCCAGACCGTAAGGCGAAACGAGTCGGCAAATGAAACGTCGCATCGGACTTCCACCTGCTTTCTCGGCGAGCATTACATGTCTCCTGCGATCCATTAGCGCCCTCACTAATCTACAACATGCAATTTGGGTCAACGACGGTTCCCTTTCCTGCTGCTACAGGCAGGCGCGTGCAACACGGGCGGTTCTTGAACCGCCCCTACAAAAAACGAACATCCGTGAATTGAATTCGCCGGTCCGTATCGCTGTCTGAAACACCCCTCCGCCAACATCGTAATTTCCAACCCAAAAGCAGCTCATTCCCCTACGGTCGTCCCGAAGTTCTTTGCGAAAATCAGAAAGTCCGAGAGTCCCACCTGACCGTCGTTATCCAGATCGTACCGGTCGTCGTAGCCCAGGTCGCCCTGGCTAAGCCCGACATTCGCCGCAAACTGGATGAAGTCGGTAAACCCAACGGCGCCATCGCCATCGAAATCGGGACCAACGGGACCGCCGTCGATATCGGGACCGGGGGTTTGAGACCCGTCGTCCAGAGTCAGATCCCAAAATAGAATCGTGCCATCAGCAGATCCAGACGCGAGGGTCTTGCCGTCCGGCGAAAACAACACGCTGGAAACGGTGTGCGCATGCCCGTCGAAGGTGGAGACAATCTCTCCCGTCGCCATGTCGAAGAGCCTTACCTTGCCGTCCTGCGAGCCGGTGGCGAACATCGTCCTGTCTGGTGAGAACGCGACCCTTTCAAACAACTCTGGTTTTCGTGTCGCGATCGTCGTGCCAGTCGCCAGGTCCCATACCATCACCGATTCACTGTACGAACCGGCATATAGCTTTGTGACGTCGGAAGAGAAGGAAATTGAGAGTACGTAACGGGTAAGCCCATGAAGGACGGCTGCGGCCTTGCCGGTGGACAGGTCCCAGGTCCTTATCTCACCATTGTCCAGACCCGAAGCCAGAATTTCTCCGTCGGGCGAGAATTCCAGCTCCCTGACCCCATCGCTCAGTCCGGTAACACGGGTGGTCTGTTCTTGCGTTCGGACGTTCCAAAGGTTGACCCATCCCGGCCAGCCTCCGGTGGCCAGAACATCGCCATCGGGTGAAAACGACACCGCTGATGGTAGATCCTCGTGATCCAGATGTGCGAAATCTGTATACGTGTCCATGTCCCAAAGGATAACTCTATTGCCGGATGCCGAAGCAAGGGTCGTCCCGTCGTGTGAAATGGATATTGAAACGATCGGCAAGCCACCATGCCCGCGAAGCGTCGTGATCTTGCGTCGCGTTGCCGTGTCCCATATTTTGACCCCAGACCCGTATGTATTGCTATAGGACGCAAGTGTGGCGCCGTCAGGTGAAAATGCCAAACGCATAACCGTTCCCGAATGGCCGTCAATGGTGGTGGCGCTTCCTGCGGCCAGATCCCTCAGTACGACCGTGCCATCGTCGGAAGCGGAGGCGAGCGTCCTCCCGTCCGGAGAGAACGAAACCGCGCGAACCAGGGCTCGATGGTCGTTGAATGTATCTATATTTTGACCTGTCGTTGCGTGCCAGAGTTTGACTCTGCGGAACCCGGTGCCGGTGGCGATAAGAGAACCGTCAGGAGAAAACGCTACGGTCGTCACAAGGGAGTGTACCGTGAACGTCGCGAAGTTCGTGCGCGTTGCAGCATCCCATAGCTTGACGGTTTCGTCAGAAGCACCGGAGGCGAGCGTGCTGCCGTTCGGTGAGAAAGCAACGGAGTAGACCTCCCCGCTATGGCCCTCAAGCGTGGCGGCAAGGGTGCGCGTTGCCACGTCCCACAGCATGATCGTGCCGTTTTCATGTCCCGTTGCGATGATGGCGCCATCCGGTGAAAACGACAGACACGTCAAGCCGAAATCGTATCTCCCAAGGGTGGTCGCAACAGTCCACGAGGCCACATCCCTTAGTTTAATCATCGCCCCTCCTTCTGCACTGTATGCGAGGGTTCTGCCATCCGGCGACAACGTGACATCGAAAATGGACCCTCCCTTATCAGTCCGAACACGGGCTCCCGTTGCCACATCCCAAAGCGATACCTCAGCCTTTCGCCACGGTCCCGCTGCCGTGAATAGCATCTTGCCGTCGGGTGAAAACGACACCGAATGGACAACGGCGGCGGGCAACCAGGTGACACTTTCCAGGTCCTCCACACTGTACAGCCATACGCCAATGCCGCTGGCCACTGCGACAAGCTTTCCGTCCGGTGAAAATGCAACTGCTCGGTCTCCGTGGCCAATGGCTCCCTTTCCCAGCCGGGCGATCGCACCTTCCGGAAGTTGCCGCGTCCGATAGTTGTTGGGATCGCTGAAGTCCTGAGCAATTAGCGGCTGGAGGAAGACGACAATCAGCACGAACGAACAGGCAAGATGCCTCATGCCATGTCTCCTTTCTTGATTGACTCCAGGTTGTGAGCCTGTGAAACCCGATCTGATCCGACGTTTATGACAATTCCCATCGTCGCTGATCCGTACCCGTTACACATATTTCCCGACATCCACACGGGAAAGCGACACTCTTGGGCAGTCCGGCCGAGAAGGATTGCGATAATGTCCGGTTTCAGCCATGGCGCCGGTGTCATCCGTTGGAAATTGCGCAGGACATGCACAGTCTCGTATACCTTCGATCCTGGTCTAGTTTGATTTCGTTTGTTGGCCGAAGTTCTTTGCAAAGATCAGAAAGTCCGAAAGTCCCACCTGACCGTCGTTATCCAGATCGTACCGGTCGTCGTAGCCCAGGTCGCCCTGGCTAAGCCCGACATTCGCCGCAAACTGGATGAAGTCGGTAAAGCCAACGGTGCCATCGCCATCGAAATCGGGACCAACGCGATCGCCGTCGATATCGGGACCGGGTGTTTGAGACCCGTCGCTCAGAGTCAGATCCCAAAACAGAATCGTACCATCATAAGATCCCGACGCGAGGGTCTTGCCGTCCGGGGAAAACAACACGCTGCTGACCCAGTGGGCATGCCCTTCGAAGGTGGAGACAATCTCTCCCGTCGACATATCGAAGAGCCTTACGTTGCCGTCCTGCGAGCCGGTGGCGAACATCGTCCTGTCTGGTGAGAACGCGACCCTTTCGAACCCCTCTGGTTTTCGTGTCGCGATCGTCGAGCCAGTTATCAGGTCCCATACCATCACCGATTCACTGTACGAACCGGCATATAGCTTTGTGACATCGGAAGAGAAGGAAATTGAGAGTACGTAACGGGTAAGCCCGTGAAGGACGGCTGCGGTCTTACCGGTGGACAGGTCCCAGGTCCTTATCTCACCATTGTCCAGACCCGAAGCCAGGATTTTTCCGTCGGGCGAGAATTCCAGCTCGTTGACCCCATCGCTCAGTCCGGTAACACGGGTGGTCTGTTCTTGCGTTCGGACGTTCCAAAGGTTGACCCATCCCGGCCAGCCTCCGGTGGCCAAAACATCGCCATCGGGTGAAAACGACACCGCAGATGTTAGATCCTTGTGTTCCAGATGTGCGAAATCAGTATACGTGTCCAGGTCCCAAAGGATAACTCTATGGCCGGATGCCGAAGCAAGGGTCGTCCCATCGTGTGAAATGGATATCGATGAGATGGGCAAGCCACCATGCCCGCGAAGCGTCGTGATCATCCGTCGCGTCGCCGTGTCCCATATTTTGACCCCCGACCCATATGAACCGTTATAGGAAGCCAGTGTGGCGCCGTCCGGTGAAAATGTCATACCCAAAACGGTTCCCGAATAGCCGGCAATGGTGGTGGCGTTTCCGGCGGTCAGATCCCTCAGCACAACCGCGCCATCGTCGGAAGCGGAGGCGAGCGTCCTCCCGTCCGGAGAGAATGAAACCGCGCGAACCAGAGCTCGATGGTCGTTGAATGTATCTATATTTCGACCTGTCGTTGCGTTCCAGAGTTTGACTCTGCGGAACCATGTTCCGGTGGCGATGAGGGATCCGTCGGAAGAAAACGCGACGGTCGTCACAGGGGAGTTTACCGTAAGCGTTGTGAAGTTCGTGCGTGTTGCCACGTTCCACAGTTTGACGGTTTCGTCAGAAGCACCTGAGGCCAGGGTGTTGCCGTTCGGTGCGAAAGCTACGGAGTAGACCTCCCCGCTATGGCCTTCAAGCGTGGCGGCAAGGGTGCGCGTTGCCACGTCCCACAGCATGATCGTGCCGTTCCCATGTCCCGTTGCGATGATGGCGCCATCCGGTGAAAACGCGAGACACGCCAGGCCGAAATCGTACCTCCCCTGGGTGGTCACAACAGTCCGCGAGGCCACATCCCGTAGTCTAATCATCGGCCCTCCACGTGCACTGTAAGCGAGGGTTTTACCATCCGGAGAAAACGTGACATCGATTATGGGCCCGCCCCTTTCAATCCGGCTGGGGGCCCCCGTTGCCACATCCCAAAGTATAACCTCACCACTTCCCCACATACCTCCTGCCGTGACAAGCTTTTTGCCGTCGGGTGAAAAGGACAGCGAATGGACACGGTCGGCGGGCAACCAGGTGACACTTTCGAGGTCCTCCACACTGTACAGCCATACGCCGATACCGCTGGCCACTGCAACAAGCTCGCCGTCTGGTGAAAATGCAACCGCCCGGTCTCCGTGGCCAATAGCTCCCTTTCCAAGCCGGGCGATCGCTCCGTCGGGCAGATCCCGCGTCCGATAGTTGTTGGGATCGCTGAAGTCCTGGGCGAAAAGCGGTTGCAGGCAGACGACAATCAACACGAACGAACAGGCAAGATGCCTCATGTCATGTCTCCTCTTATAATGGATACCAAATTCGCGCGACTCACCCGCGCGTTCGGCATTATTCCCCGTCTTCGTTGGCTCACACCCATTACACGAAAGTCCGGAAACCCACGCTGGAGAACCCAACTCGGGCTGCAGTCCTCCCGACGAGAGTACCAATTAGATCCGGTTATCCGCACTCGCTCCGATGTGGTCCATCGGAATTGATACAGGACATGCACCAGTTCGAGCGCCGTCGGTCCTGTCCCGTCTCGACGAGTTGACGTATTTCAACCGAAATTCTTCGCGAAGATCACAAAATCGCCACTTCCGATCATGCCGTTGCCATCCAGGTCGTATCGCACGTGATAACCCAGTTCGCCCTTCCTCAGACCAAATCGAGACGCAAGCTCGATAAAGTCGCCAAAGCCGACGGCGCCGTTATCGTCATAGTCGAGATCTGGGGGTCGGGAAACACGGTCCGGGGTCAGATCCCATAGTAGAATCGTGCCATCGTAAGATCCCGATGCGAGAGTCTTGCCGTCCGGCGAAAACAACAAGCTGGAGACGGTGTGCGCATGTCCTTCGAAGGTGGAGACAATCTCACCGTTCGACATGTCGTAGAGTCTGACCCTTTGATCCTGCGAGCCGGTGGCGAACATCGTCCTGTCGGGTGAGAACGCGACCCTTTCAAACAACTCCGGTTTTCGTGTGGCGATGGCTGTGCCCGTTTCCAGTTCCCATACCATCACCGATTCACTATATGAACCGGCAGAAAGCTCTGACCCGTCGGAAGAAAAGGACATTGAGAGTATAGAATTGGTAAGTCCCTCGAGTACGGCGACGGTCTTGCCGGTGGCCAGGTCCCATGTCCTGATTTCACCATTGTTCAATCCCGAAGCCAGCATGGTTCCGTCCGGTGAAAATTCCAGCTCCTTGACCCCATCGCTGAGACCGGAAACTCCAATGCCTTGCTCTTGTGTCTTGACGTTCCACAGATTGACCCATCCCGGCCAACCTCCGGTGGCCAGAACGGCGCCATCGGGAGAAAACGATACCGCCGACGGTCCGTTCTCGTGGTCCAGATGCGCGAAATCCTTATAGGTGTCCAGTTCCCAAAGGATAACCGTATTTCCAGCTGCCGAAGCAAGGGTCGTCCCATCGTGTGAAATAGAGATCGATGCGATCGGCAAGCTATGCCCGCGAAGCGTCGCAAGTATCCGTCGCGTTGACGTGTCCCATAATTCGATCCCGGCCGAGTATCCGCTGCTGTACGTCGCCAGTGTAGCGCCGTCTGGCGAAAATGCCAGACCCAAAACCGTTGGCGAATGGCCGGCAATAGTAGTGACGTTTCCCGATGACAGATTCCGCAGCTTGACCGTGCCACCTGTGGAAGCGGAGGCGAGCGTGCTCCCGTCAGGAGAGAAAGAGACCGCGCGAACCAGATCCCGATGGTCGTTGAACGTGTCGATATTTTCACCCGTCGTAGTGTTCCAGAGTTTAACTCTTCGGAACCATGTACCGGAGGCGACAACCGAACCGTCGGGAGAAAACGCGACGCTGGTAACAGGGGAGTTTGCCCTGAGGGTAGCGGAGTTCGTGCGCGTTGCCATATCCCACAGCATGACCGTTTCGTCGCCGGAACCTGAGGCGAGCGTGCTTCCGTTGGGCGAGAAGGCTACGGAATAGACTTCGTCACTGTGTCCCTTTAGTGTCGTGGCAGGGGTGCGCGTTACCACGTCCCACAGAATGATCGCGCCGTCCCCGTACCCAGCAGCAATGAGCGCGCCATCCGGTGAAAACGTCAAACAGTGAAGAAAACTGACGCCATCGCGGCCGCTGGTGGTCTCGGGAATCCATGAGGCCACATCCCGGAGTACAATATTCACGCCATCTTTCGCACGGTAGGCGAGGGTTTTGCCATCAGGAGAAAACGTGGCATTGCCAAAAGACCATCCCTCCACGTTCCTGGTACGGACTCCCGTTTCCACGTCCCACAACCTGATCTGTCCATGTCTCCACTGGCCTCCTGCCGTGACAAGCTTTTTGCCGTCGGGTGAAAATGACAACGAATGGACAGCGTCGGAGGGAAACAGCGTGGATCGTTCCGGGTCCGCCACGCTGTAAAGAAATACGCCAATTCCGCTTGCCACCGCGACAAGCCTGCCGTCCGGAGAAAAAACGACCGCCCTGTCGCTCTGACCAATCGCGCCCTTACCCAGCCGGGCAATCGCTCCGTGAGGAAGGTGCCGCATCTGATGGTTATTGGAATCGATTAAGTCCTGGGCGAAGAGCGGTTGCAGGCAGACAACGATCAGCACGATAGCCGTGGTAAAATGCCTCATCACCTGTCTCCTTTCATGTATTGATACCAGATGCGTGCGGCTGAAACCCGATCCGGACTGCACACGGCAATGACAATATCCATTCCTTTGATGCAGACACACGCAACGACCTACTCCCCGCGGATCGGCTTGACCTACGAACAGGATGTGACGTGGAATCGTACGGTATGCCATCGCCAAAAGATTGCCGCCGAGTGAGTTATTTATCTTAACGATACTGTTAACGCAATTTAATATATCAATATTAAAAAACCTGATGATTTTCTGGGTAATGTTGGTGGCTTTTGAGTGAATTTTCCTTTAAATCGCGAGATATAGCGGCAATCGGAGTCGCGGTCCAGACCCAGGTCCGCACTTTAGCAGAAGGGGTTGTATTCCGGGTAGGACCAATCAGGAAGGAAAATGTGCAATCGGAACGGCCTTCAGGTTGAGAGAGGCGACCCCGTGACACCAGCATACCGTAGCCGCCCGGTTCAGATGCCCATCGCCGCTTCCGCCATCTCACCCAACGAGAAGAAGACGTAGTCGGTCTTCGGCGTCGTTTCCACCCGCTCTGTCGCGCCCCAACCCCCGCCCTCCGATAGCCGCTGCCGGTCGATCCAGGCATTGGCCAGCCCGAACTTCCTTGCCGGTACATGGTCGTGGTGCAGACTCTGCGCGGTGTGCAGCACGTCCGATCGTTCCATCCCCAGGTCAGACTTCAGGTGCGTGAGCAGGTACTCGAAGTTGGCGTCGGCCGGCTTGTAGGAGCCGATGTCCTCCGCGGTGTAGATGGCGTCGAAATCGACGCCCAACTTCCGGTTCGAGTCGGCGATGCCATCGCGGTGGACGTTGGAAAGGATGACGAGCCTGTAGTGTTGCTTGAGGATTCGCAACGCATCGGCGGTGTCCGGGAACGCGGGCCAGTGCGGCAAAGAGGCGCCGAACGCCGCGTCGAGTTCATCGTCTGTCTGCAGGCCGAGTCTCGCCGCCACGCGCGCGTGCACCCGGGCGAGCAGTTCCGGATAGCGCAGGCCGGGCGTGGCCCGCTCCTGCCGGCTCTCGCAATGGGCGAAGGCGCGCAGCACCGCGTCGCGCGTGAGGCACGTGGCACAGTTGCGCATCATCAGCGGCTGCAATGCATCCCAGATTCCGCACTCCCAGTCGATCAGGGTGCCGTAGCAGTCGAAGGTCAGGACACGGTAGTCGGTCAGTCGGCGCATTCGCTCGTCTCTACTGGCCCCTCAGTGTCCCGTCCCGGAAATATGTTACCATTCATCCGCCTGCCTCGCATGCTTCAGCAGGCAGGCCGATTCGTCCCGTCTCGCCACCGTGAGATACAATCTTCGCCACACCCAAACGTCCCCTATTCCCTTGCCCTTTTTCTTGCTTCGCCCAAGAAAAAGGGCGAAAAAGAAGGGCGCCTGCCTGCCGAGCACGGCTCGGCGCAGGCAGGCCGCTCGGCGCGGGGCCGGTTTTTCCGCGAATCACCTCAGGGGCATAAGCGTAAATTCGGTGGCCTACGGGCTCCTTAACTGTACCAATACAACAGTGCTGGTCGGATTAACACGGAAAAACCCCCATCGCCGCCACCGGACGGCGAGGAGTTAGACCTGTAAGGACAGCTTCCTGGAATTGCGGTTCTGCCGCTAGTCGCTATCTCCTGCGATCCCTGGGCGCGCCTGGTCTACGCCGCCGCGATCGTCTCGCGCAGGTGCTGCGCCGCCAGCCTGAAGGTTTCCCTGTCGCCGCAGCGGTTGACGTCCTTCCCCTCGAACGTGATCGAAATGACGCCGTTGAAGCCCGCCGATTTCAGAATACCGACGATGCGCGGGTAATCGAGCCACGCCTCCCGACCGCTGTCTATCTTGTAGATCTTGGCGCGGACGTAGGCAGCATATGGCGCGGTCTGTTCCATATAGTGGTAGATATCGACGTCCGGATCGCCCACACCGAAATTCAGCCCCGGCGAGCCCACCCACTGGCCGGTGTCCATGATAAAGGTGAAGTTTTCGCGGTCTGTTTCCCGCAGGATACGCAGAACGCCGTCACCCGTGCTCGGGTGATTTTGGAGGCCCACAATAATCCCGGCATCTGCGGCGAAATCGCACACTTCCTGAAAACACCGGATCTCACTCTCCCGGCCCCCCTCCTCAGGAGCGCCGCAGAATAGCCGAATCATCGGCGTTCCCAGGTAGGCAGCCACTTCCACGTCGGCCTTCGCCTGCTCGACCTTCTGACGCAACTCTTCATCCGTACCCACAAAATGCCCGCCCGACGCAAGATAGCCGATCGGCAGCCCGGCTTTCAGGCATTTTATCTTGATGCCTCTGAGATAGTCGGTGTCTTTGGAGCCGAACCCCACGTCCACCCGGAAATCGATGACGTCCAGACGCAGCTCATAGGCGAGGTCTATGAAAGACTCGACATCGGGGAACGCCTTGGGTTCTTCCTTGCCGAAATACGAAGCATATATGCCGACCTTCATTGTGTTCCCTCCTCAAGTGTCCCGTCCCAGAAATATGTCACCATTCATCCGCCTGTCTGCGTGCAGGCCTTCCGCACAGGCAGGCCGATTCATTCCGTCTTGCAGCGTTGCTTGCGCTGAGCCTGTCGAAGCGCTTACACTGCTTGTGCTGCCTGCGTTGAGCTTGTCGAAGCAACAGCGGCTCGCCACCCGTGAGTTAGAATCTTCGCCACACCCAAACGTCCCCTATTCCCTTGCCCTTTTTCTTGCTTCGCCCAAGAAAAAGGGCGAAAAAGAAGGGCGCCTGCCTGCCGAGCACGGCTCGGCGCAGGCAGGCCGCTCGGCGCGGGGCCGGTTTTTCCGCGAATGACTCCAGTGGCGGTTACGTACACGTCTGCCCTGCGTACGGGTAAGCACGCTTGGTGCAACGGCGCTGAACGGAATAGCGCGGAAAAACCCCCCACACCACCTGTCGCACGTTGGGAGAATCGCAATATGTTGATGATATTTTTGACGTCAATGCGCCGACAACCAACCTCCACCAGCGTAGCGGGTGACCTGTTGCGGGGTTATGCGGAACAACAGGGGACGCATGGTTTTGGCGTTCGGGATTGATGGTGAGCGACACGTCTCACGCTGCGAACAACGCCTCCTCCACCCGGTGGCCGAGATATAAAACCTGAGGGCCACAAGGCGGGCGGTTCGCGAACCGCCCCTACGAAAATCAACATCCGCGAATTGAGATCGCGGGTCCGTATCGAAAACCGCCGTTAGCTGACGGCTGAAAGCTGACCGCTGATTGCTGTTTTTGCCGCTTCTGGTCGGCCGAATTTCGGCGATCCATTTCCGGGACAGAACATCAAGCCGTGTTACACCATTTTGCACAGCCGACAAGAATACCCGGTTCACACCGCCCGGTTGGCCTCGTCGTAGTACTTGTTGATCTTTGGCACTTCGGTCATCCCGTGCCAGACTCCTCGGAACAGCGTCTGGCGTTTGGGCGGCATCGCGGCGATCACCTCCGGCGGCGGGCACCCCTTCCCCCATTTGGCGTTAACCGTGTTGTAACAGGTAAAGAGAGTCAGCCGGTCGCGGGTCTCGTTGGACCAGAGCGTGCCCGAGTGGCAGAGGGCCTCGGTGAAAATCACCGCCGATCCCGCGGGGCAGGTATAGGTCTCCCATAGCGAACTCTCCCTGCCGCTGATTTCCTCCGGTCTTGGAAACGCCGCCTTGTGACTGCCGGTTAGAAACATCGTTCCCCCGTCGCCGTCGCCCACCTCGTTGAGTTCCCACACCACGCGGGTCAGGCCCGAATGGACCCGCCCCGGCAGCATCTGGTAGATGTGGGAATTGCCGCAGAAAGAAAAATAGGCGCCGCCCCCGTGGGGCCCGAAATTATCGTTCCCGGCCTTTCGATGGCTGGTGTACGTGTGGTCGTATCGAAACCCGTAACAGTCTTCGGTCGCCAGCGGGCGATGGGAGAGGATTTCGTTGAGCACCCCCACCACCGCGGGATGATCCAGAAGCACCTGCGACGGCCCGCCGTGGTTGTCCCGTTCTTCAGGCGGAAGCGCATCGCGGCGGTAAAGGAAATCCATCTGATGCTGCCGGATCCGGTCGAGTCGCTCTTCGTGGAACAGATCGGGCAGACAGATCCAACCCTTCAGATCGAAGGTGTACTTCTGCGCGTCGGTCATCGGTACAACCGGCAGACCGTCCGCGTTGGTCGTCGGAAGAAGCGCCGCATCCATAACTGTCCTCACATGTTGATTTCGGCCGCGCCAGGACATTCCCCCACCGCATCAGCCTGGCGCCTGCCGGCCCGGCTTCTGCGACCCCCTTCAAGGTGGGAATGATGGAGAGGTGAAGGCGCTTGATTAAGTTGCGCAAACTGTCAGTTTGCGCGACCGTCGAAACGCGGTCATTGAGCTTGTCGAAATGCCCGCGTTTCGCTACCCTCCGCCGACCCTTCGACAGGCTCAGGGAGCGGCTACGGCCAGGGCTTAGTTGCCGCAGGTCCCCGAGCAGCTGTTTGGGACGTTCTCTACAACCGTACCTCCCGGCGTCTAAAGATAAATCCGCAGCGGCGAAAATACAAGAAGTGCGATGAACGCGGCTGCGGCGTTTGAGCCAGGTTGACGCCGGTCGCTGGTAGATTTCGAATCGCTGCACGTGGATCGGTGAGAAAAATTTTGATCTCGCACCTTTTCCGTCTATATTTTGGTTAAATCAAATACAAACCGATACTCGCAACAACGGTTTCGTACGACATTCCAGCCACAGCTTTCCAATACATCACTTTTAGAGACAGGAGCCCCGAAAATGTCAGATCAATCCGGCGCTCACGTCACGGTCTACGTTGGCACCTATACAGACGATCGTACCGAAGGCCTGCACATTCTCAATCTCGATACCTCGTCCGGCGAACTCGAAGCCGTGTCGAAGGTACCGGACGTGCACAACCCCTTCTTCCTCGCCGCCGACTCCGGCGGGCGTGTCCTGTACGGGGCATGCGCCGTGGACGAATTCGACGGCAGACCGGGGGGCTGCATCAAGTCGTACTCCATTGATCCCGGATCCGGCGCCCTTACGCTGCTCAATGAACAGCATGCCGGAGGCGACCTGCCCTGTTATCTCAGCGTTGACCGGACAAACCGCTGTCTGCTTGCCGGAAACTACGGATCCGGCAGCCTGACAGCACTTGCGATCGATGAGAACGGACAACTCGAACCTGTTTCCCAGGTCGTCCGACACGAAGGATCCAGCGTCGACGCAGGACGCCAGGAGGGCCCGCACGTCCACTCCATTGTTCTCTCACCCGATCATCGTTTCGCGTTTGCCGCCGACCTGGGTATCGACAAAGTAATGAGCTACCGGCTCGACGCGTCGGAAGCATCCATCGAGCCGACCGAGCAGGGGTTCGTTTCGACTCGCGCGGGTGCGGGACCCAGGCACATTGCCTTCCATCCCGACGGCAGCAGGGCCTACGTGATCAACGAACTCGACAGCACCATCGTCGTCTTCGACTACGATGCCGAGTCCGGATCCCTCGCTGAACGCCAGACTCTCTCCGCCCTGCCCGATGACTACGGCGGCGAGAACTTCTGCGCCGACATCCGGGTCCACCCTTCCGGCCGCTTTCTCTACGGCTCCAACCGGGGGCACGACAGCATCGCGGTTATGTCGATCGACGCCGCTACGGGCGAACTCACCCCGCTCGGCCATGAACCCTCGCGCGGTGCGTGGCCCTGGAACCTGGAATTCGATCCCGCGGGCAAGTATCTCCTCGCCGCCAATCAACGCGGCAACGCGGTCACCTGTTTCCGGATCAACCCGGACACCGGCGCCCTTGAGCCTGTCGGCAGCCCCGTCGAAGTACCGGGCGCCGTCTGTGTCGAAATTCCATCCCCGACCGTTTGATAAAATGGCACCATCCACCAACGCCGGACCCCTCACAGGATGTCGCGTACTGGAAATGGGCAGCACCGTTTCCGGTCCGTTCTGCGGCCGCCTCCTGGCGGATTTTGGCGCGGAAGTCATCAAGGTGGAGCCGCCGTCGGGTGATCCCGTGCGCCAGATGGGCAAACGCAGCCGGGGCCGGTCGCTCTATGCAGCCAGCATCCTGCGCAACAAACATCTCATCTCGGTCGATCTGAGAACACCCGCCGGACAGGTCGTCATCAAGCGACTGGCGGAAGCCTCCGACGTGGTTGTTGAAAACTTCCGGCCGGGAAAAATGGAAGAATGGAACCTGGGTTTCGACGCCCTCTCCGCGATCCAACCCGGCATCATCCTCGTCCGCATCAGCGGGTACGGGCAAACGGGCCCCTACCGCCATCGGCCCGGATACGGCGTCACCAGCGAGGCCGTGGGCGGCCTCAGAGAAATAACGGGCGAGCCGGATCGCCCGCCAAGCCGCGTTAGCATCTCCCTGACGGATTGTATCACGGGTCTGTACGCCGCTTTCGGCGCCGTTATGGCGCTCTTCTCCAGAACCCGGACCGGCAAGGGGCAGGTTGTCGACGCGGCGCTGTACGAGGGGGCATTCAGCTTTATGGAACCCCATGTTCCGGCATTCGCCGCGCTTGGGACGGTCCCCACCCGTACCGGATCCCGGTTGCCAAACAGCACGCCAAACAACCTCTATCCCACTGCTGACGGCGACTTCATCCACATCACCGCCGGCAACGACACCACCTTCGAGCGCCTGACGACCTGCATGGGCGCCCGGCATCTCGCTGACGATGATCGCTTTGGAACAGCGACCGCCCGCTCCCGGTACGAAGACGATATCGACGATATCATTGCCGACTGGACGTCGGCGAACTCGCTTTCAGAGCTGGAGCGGAAGCTGGTCTCAAGTGACGTACCCGCCGCGCGGATTTTCACGCTGCGGGACATTTTCGCCGATGAACATTACAAAGCGCGAGATATGCTGCTGGAAATGCCGGATGACGTCCTGGGCACGGTCACGTTGCCGGGCGTCGTACCCAGTCTCTCGGAAACGCCGGGGAAAGTGCGTTGGGCCGGGAGGGAAGTGGGCGTTGACACCCGGGAAGTGCTGACGCGAGTGGCAGGATTCGAAACCGACGAAATTGACGCGCTGGTCCGGCAGGAGACCATTTACACGGCGCCAGGCCGGACTGGCGGATAACGGGCGAAAAGCGCGCAAACCAGATGCCGCGGGCGAAACATCGCCCGTCGTACAGGAGGTCCGGATGAGCTGGCAAAAAGAGAGCGATGAACTCGAGGCGCGTCGGTCCTGGTCCAGAAAAATGGGCGGGTCCGAGAACGTCGAACGCCAGCACGGGCAGGGCAGGTTCACCATTCGGGAACGCGTCGATGCACTGGTGGACAGCGGCTCATTCACAGAAGTCGGCAGCCTCACGGGCAGAGGCGAGTACGACGAAGCCGGCAACTTGATCAGCGTCCAGCCCGCCCCTTACGTGATGGGCATCGCCCGCATCAATGGTAGGCCCGTGGCCATTGGCGGCGAAGATTTCACCGTTCGGGGAGGCAGCAGCCCCGGCACGCACCGGCGAAAGGGCGGACAGGGCGGCTTTATAGAAGACCTTGCGTCAACGTATCTCATTCCGCTCATCAACCTTGCGGACGGGGCCGGCGGGTCGGTGAGAGGCGCTGAAAAACGTGGTTACACGGTCTTCCCTGGGGTCAACAGTTTCGGCCGCTCCGTTCAACTCCTCGGCGAAGTCCCCGTCATATCCGCCGTACTCGGTACGGCGGCAGGCGGACCCGCCGGACGAACCATTCTCTCGCACTGGTCCGTTATGGTGCGACGTACGAGTCAGATTTTCTCAGGTGGGCCGCCCCTCGTCAAACGCGCACTGGGGGAAGAGGTCTCGAAGGAAGACCTCGGCGGACCCGATATTGCCGTGGACATGGCCGGCACCGTCGACAACGCGGTCGACACCGAACGCGAGTGCCTTTACATGATACGGCGTTTTCTCTCCTACATGCCTCAGAACGTATGGGAACTGCCCCCCTCCGAAGCCAGCGACGACCCGGTTGACCGGTGTGAAGAGGAACTGTTATCCATATTACCGCGTGAACGCACCTCCCCCTACCGGATGCACCGCCTGCTGGAACTGGTTATGGACCAGGGCTCCATCTTTGAAATCCAGCCCACGTTCGGACGCGCGCTCATCACCTGTCTCGCGCGGCTCAACGGCCAACCGGTGGGCATTGTCGCCAACAACCCCATGGTATCCGGGGGCGCCATGGGCGCCAAAGAAGCGCGCAAACAGACCCATTTCATCGAAATGTGCGACTGCTTCCACATCCCGCTGATCTTTTTCGTGGACATCCCGGGATTCATGATCGGCACCGCAGCAGAGCAGGAAGCCACCCTGCGCGAAGGGATGAAGACGGTCTTCGCGATACATCGCGTCAGGGTGCCCATTATCACGCTGGTCATTCGGAAATGTTACGGCATGGCCGGCATGGCCACCTGCGACAAAGACGGCCTGGACTTCAAGATTGCCTGGCCCTCCGGAGAGTGGGGCTCCCTGCCCATCGAAGGCGGCGTTGCCGCCGCCTACCGGCGGGATATTGCGAACGCCGAGAACCCGGCGGCTCGCGAGAAAGAACTGGAGGAGGAACTCAGACAGTTCACGTCTCCATTTCGCTCCGCTGAAGCCTTTGCCGTAGAAGAAATCATCGATCCGCGGGAAACCCGCCCCTTTCTTTGCAACTTCATCGCCCTCACCCGCAACCGCCTCCGAACCCTGCTCGGCCCCACCGACAAAAGAGGCGTCTCGCCGTAGTTTTTCCCAACGCAAGAAGCAAGTCCGAAGACGGAAGAGGACCACAGCGTGCGCAGCGGTCAGCGATCAGAATAAACAGCTATCAGCGGTCAGCTCTCAGCAGTCAGCTTGAAGCAAAAGGCAAAAACCAGAATCCAATTCCACTTCTCCCCAAATTCCCTGCCTCCGGCGAGAATAGCGGTCAGCCATCAGCAGTCAGTAATCAGCTTGAAGCAAAAACCGAGAACCAACTTCAAAATCCATATCTCCCCAAATTCCCTGCCTTCGGCGAGTTCCTTTTGAAGCGACCAAAAGGAACCAAAAGTCGCCCCCAGGCGCGGGGCCGTCCATATGCACAGCGCGAATTGCCTCCCCGGAGGCACATGATCCTTTGCCCTGCCAGCCACCGTAGAACAACGATCCTCGGCGCTGGATGGAACCGCGCGCTCTGCTCTGGTAGCGCTCTGGAATGGAACCGCGTTCGCAAATTGCGTGGCTTTCTGAGCGCGAGCAGCAGTCAGCGATCGGCCTGGCGATGTCAGTTGCCGATGTCAACGCTATCACGTGGGCAACTTTGAAAGTTGCCCCTACAAATGCAACGACGGTGCGTCGAGGGCTGGAAGCCCTCGCTCCCGGGTAAAGCCCTCAACGGTTAGCTAACGTAGGTTCGCGGTACAACCCCAAATCCTCACCGCGGTCCGTCCCTGTTACCTCTCACCCTCCCGGTCTGCGCGGAAGGGGCTTTTCCGCGCTAATCCATTCAGCAACACGGTTTATGGATGCCTACGATTTCAGCAGGCCACCAAACCAGGTAACTGCCACTGAGGCGATTCGCGGAAAAGCAGCCCCGCGGCGTTTGAGCGGCGCGGTTCTTTTTGGTCCTTTTTCTTACGCGAATAAGAAAGAAAAACAAGATTAAAGAGACAGTAGGAAATGACCGGACAGGCCCGGAGAATTACCCATCATTCGCCTTTCCCCAGTTTCGCCCTGCCTCCGGCGGATCACCCAAAAAAAGTATCGACTTATTTGCCCTTGCATCTGATTGTACCCGATCTTGATATCTTGTATAAGAAGTTGTATATTAATACAAGAACCAGACACCTTTTCAGGAGGCGAATATGGCAAATGACAGGACGTTGCACATCAAGATCGACAGCGAGACGGACCTGAAGCTGAGAAGACTGTCGGACATCCGTCGAAAAAGCAAGGGGCAGCTCGTGCGGGAAGCAATTTCCGCCTGTTACCAGCCTGGATTCGCCGAGTTGCCGCTTCGCCAAAGCCAGGCGCTTGCCGCCTACCAGGGTGGGTTTATCAGCCTCGGAAAGCTGGCCAGGGAGATGGGAATGCACGTCTTGCACCTGAGGTCGTGGCTTTTAGAGCAGGGCATCCCCCAGCGCAACGTGTACGGCGATGAGGATGCCGCGCGTGCCTGAACCTGGCCGGCAGTTCTTTTTCGATACGGTTACGCTGAGCAATTTCGTCCTTTCCGTCCGCCTGGACCTGGTCATTACCCGTTACGGTCTTCGGGCACATGTCACGCCGCAGGTGCTGGACGAGATCGCCGACGGCATTGTCGCCGGCTACTCCGGCTTGCAGGAGGTCGAGACCGCAGTTGCGACCGGGAGATTGAGCGGTGTTGAACGCTTCTCTCCGGAAGAGCGCGATACCTACCGGGAACTCTTGCAGACTCTCTCCCCCGGCGAAGCCTCGTGTATAACCCTCGCGCAAACCCGCGGCGGTATTGTTGCCACGGACGACCGGGCCGCCAGGAGTTGTTGTTTCGATAGAGGTGTCGTTTTTACGGGAACCGTCGGAATCCTGAAGGCCTGTGTTCTGGATGGGACTTTGTCGCCACGGGGGGCCGACGACGTCCTGCGAGCGATGACGGCTGCCGGATATCACTCAGCCGTCGGGCGCATCAGCGCACTCGTCCTGACTGTGAACCGAAGCCGCGGCGGACCGACGGTTAAGAACGGCGACGATCCCGGTAACCAACAGGGCGGATCCCTGAATCCAGACCCGCATACTTCCGGAAGGAGTGAGAAAGAGGACGAGAGCCGCAACTAGCAGAGCAACGCGTTGCCACGCATTGAGCGGAGCGAAGCCATGGCCGGAAATGGAGGCCGCCAGGGGAAAAATTCCCAGAAAGACAACGAGAACGTTGATCAACGTGGTCGGCAGATCGGGCGAAACCAGAAGCAACTCGGGATGCAGAACGAAAGCATAGGGAAGGGCAAAGCCCACAAGGGCGAAACGAAAGGCCGCCAAGCCCGTTCGCATGATGTCCGCCTTTGCAATTGCGGCGGCCGTGTAGGCGGCCAGTGCCACCGGAGGCGTCACCATCGACATCATCCCGAAATAGAAGATAAACATGTGCGCCGCCAGGGGTATAACCCCCAGATCGCCCAGAACCGGGCCGACAAGGGTGGCCATCAGGAGATAACATACCGCCGATGGCAGACCCATCCCCAGGATGATGGTGGAAACCATCAGCAGTATCAGCGCCAGGACCAGGTTGTCCTGCGCCAGGGATAAAATGGCGCCAGGCAGTTTGGTGCCGATACCGGTAAGCGTCACCACCCCGATGATGATTCCCACACAGGAAGCGGCCGCGATTAAAGACACGCCGCCGTGAGCCGCGCTTTCCACCGCATGCAACAGCGCGCGAGGCCCCACGCGCGTCGTCCGGTACAATGCGGCCACCAGGAGCATGCAGACCAAAGCGATGCTGACCGCCCGAAACGGCGTATACCCGAGTACAATCAGCAGGATCAGGCCCACAAGAGCCACCAGGAAGACAAGGCCCTGGGCTCCCGCCGGGCGACTCGAGGTTTCTTCTTCCCCTGCGTCCACCCGGATGCGCTTTGCGTAGAAGTGAACGATCAGCAGAAGCGCGGTATAGTAGAAAGCCGCAGGGATGAGCGCCGCTCTGATTATCTCCAGATAGGAGACCGCCGGCTCCACCATCTCCAGCATCATATAAGCGCCGGCGCCCATTATCGGAGGCACCAGCGCCCCGCCCGAACTGGCCGCCGCCTCAATCCCCCCTGCAACCACAGGCCGGAATCCGGCCGAACGCATCATCGGGATCGTGAACGTACCCGTCGTGGCCGTGTTCGCGACCGCACTTCCGGAAAGCGAACCCATCATCCCTGAAGAAACAACGGCAACCTTCGCGGATCCGCCGGTGCGCTGCCGAAAAAACCGGCGCGCGGCATCCAACACGTACGCGGTCGCGCCGGTCTTATCCAGCGTCGTGCCGAACAGAACGAAGAGAAACACGTAGGTGAACATCACTTTCAACGCGATGCCGAATATGCCCTGTGAATGCAGAAAGGTCTGAGAGACGATACGCTCCCAGCCATATCCCCTGTGAGGGAAAAGCCAGTCCGGCATCGCGTGGCCGAAGGCGGCGTAGGCGAGAAACGCCAGGGAGAGCAGGGGCAGGGTGAGGCCGATCGCCCGGCGGGTCGCTTCGAGCACGAGAATGAGGCCGACCAGCCCGACTGTCCAATCCAGCGGATGTTCCAGCCCCGCACGGTTACCCAGGCTGCGGCCACCCAACCAATAGTTCCTGAAGACCGGCTCAGTCTGAACCAGCACATAGCCGAAACAAATAAAAACAGCCGCAACGAGGAAAAAATCCAGAGTCCCTGGAGATTTTCCACTGGCGGCACCAGGACGCACCGGGTGCTTGAGAAAAACAAGACTCAAGCCCAACATGGCAAAAACCGCCAGTTGGGCTTGAGGCGTCAATCCTGGATAGTTGACCTCAGCCAGGACAAAAAGACTCAGCAGGGTCGCCAGGATACGAAAAAGCCATGATTCGAGCATATCAGTTAGGCCAGATCCCGATTTCCCTGTAATACCTGATCGCCCCGGGATGGAAGGGTGTGCCCGTATCCCGAATCACATTCCCCGGTTGGATGGCTTTGCCTGCCGGATGCTTCCTGACCACGTCTGCACGGTTCTCGTAAAGGATCCTGGTAAACCGGTAGACGGTCTCTTCGTCCAGGCCGGCCCGCGTCACCAGGTGCATCGAACCGACGTTCATGCCTTCGAAGGCTTCGGTCTGCCCACGATAGGTGTCCGCCGGAATATTCGCGGCGCTGAAGAAAGGATAGTCCTGAAACAAGCGCTCTTTCTCAGAGGCTCCGAAGGGGATAAAATGGACGTCCTGAGAAGCGCTCGCCTGGGTTATGGACGCCGTGGGCACGGCGCCGCCCAGAAAGGCGGCGGCGGCAGATCCGTCCGCAAGCATGTCCACGGCCCCCGCCTGTGTATTGTGCAGCGGGCTGAAATCATCGTAGGTCACACCGTGCGCCTCCAGGATCGGCGCGAGGAAGTACTCGAACCCGGCGCCGGCCGGACCGACGACGACCCGTTTGCCCTTGATATCGGGGATGGCCCGGATCCCCGTTCCGTCCGGCGTAATGAAGAGCGCAATATTCGGCGCCAGCGTCATCACGGCGTTGATCTCCTGCTTTTCACCCCAGGCTCCCGCGCCACGCACCGCAAAATATGAAATCGCGGCATTGGCCAGCGCGAATTCCAGCTCCCCGCGCACGAGCCGGCGGATATTCTCCTGCGTCCCCTTGGTCGCCTCCGCGTTCACGTCCCAGGACAGGTCGCCCCCGTGATCGTCCACAACCTGGGCGATCGCACCACCGACCACAAAAAACGCGCCACCGGGCGGAGCGGTACCCACGCTCAGGAACCGTCGTGCGGATTCGGATGATTCTCGCTCGTTCTCCGGCGCCTCACACCCAAGTGCACCAAGCAGTATAATGACGGCTACGCAAAATACTCGATCCATGCCCGCTAGCCGGTTCATCGAAACTCCTCTCTCCGTTCGGTCCCGGGTTCCTGTTCTATTGATCCATCCTGTCTTCCACGATACAATAGAGGTGCTTGCTGCCCCTCAGATAGAGCGCATCGCCCACCACCACCGGCGAGGCCGCAATCCCTTCATCCAACGTGTTTGCCGCCAGAATCTCGAATTCGGGGCTGTTTTTGACCACCAGCGTCGTGCCCTCCAGGCCGGCGATATACACGCGATCTTTCACGCCGATCAACGACGCGTAGATGCTGCCCATCCCCTCCAGGCGTTGTGGACCGAAAAACGCTTCGCCCGTTTTGGCGTTGTAACAGGACAAAATCGCACGTCGATTCTTCAGGAAGAAAAGCCTGTGACCGTAAAGCAGCGGTGACGACACGTAGGGCGTATCCCGGGTAATCGACCAAAGCACCGAATCCGACCCCGAAATATCGCCCTTCGCCCTATCCAGAGAAATCGCCTGCATAGCCGGGCTCCCGTGACCGCTTGTCACGTAGACCACCCCATTTGCATGCACGGGTGTCGGAATCACATTCGTCCCCAACCCGCCGCATTCCCAGATCAGCGCCCCGGTCTCCAGGTCATAACCCCGGGTGCGCCTTGACGCGCTCACGATGATCTGACGTTTTCCCTTATGTTCGACCGCCAGCGGCGTGGACCAGGAGGTGACCTCATCCCGCTCGTTTCGCCAGAGTTCCCTGCCCGTTTTCTTATCCAGGGCCACAATGAACGAATCCCCTTCGTGATCCCAGTTGATGATCAGTGTGTTGTCGTAAATCGTGGGCGAAGCACCCTCGCCAAAAGCGTTCCGGCTCCAGTATTTGCCAAAGTTTTTCTCCCATTTCAAATTGCCGTCCATATCCAGACAGTACAGGCCCTGTGAACCAAAATAGGCGTAAAGATGCTCGCCATCGGTTATTCCGGAGTTCGACGCGAATGATGCCGTCTGATGCATCCCTTCGTGGGGACGCGCTTCCCGAACCGTCTTTTCCCACACCGTTTTTCCATTCCGCCGGTCCAGCGCCAGCACCTTATACTGAAACAGATTCGGTGTCGCCGCGCGCCTTTCCTGGCCGGAACCCGCCGTGACGCTGTCGGTCGGGACGGCCGTCTGCACGAATATCCGGTCCCCCCAAACAATTGGCGTCGCATGGCCCAGACCCGGGATCGGAACCTTCCATCTTATGTTCTTTCCCTCGCCCCACTCCACGGGCGGATTCCCGCCATCGACCAGCCCATTCCCGTTCGGACCTCGCCAATGCGGCCAATTTGACGCCGCCTGTTCGGTAACGATCAAAAGAAACAACACGGCTAACGCCCGGAATATCGTCTTCATTCTGTGCTCCTTTCACCAGGAATAGACAGCGTTGGCTGGATCGCCGAATCTTCAATCAAATATACGCCGCAACCGTCCGCAATCGAAATCCAATTCTCCTCGAGCCTTTGCGAAATTCAGGCGCCTTCCCGCTTCAACGCCGGCAACAGCGGGGTTCTGAGCGCGACAAAGATCCCCACGGCGCCCGCGGCCAGGCCCGCACCGAAGATTGTGCAGAGGGTCCCCAACAGCGACCCCCATGGCAGTTCGCCGGCCGTAGAATGGGGCACGGTGGTAACCATCGCGGACACGCCGCCGATGACCATGCCCATCGACATCAGAAATCCGTTCTCCACAAAGAGGAGTCCGGACAACAACCACCTGCGAAACCCCATCGTCCGCAGCGCCGCGAGTTCAGCCCGTCGCTCAACGACGTTCCGCACCATCACTATCCCCAGACCGAACGTGCCCAGGAGAACTCCCAGCCCGCCAAGCGTCTGAAACGTGGACAGGTACGTATTCTCCACCGCCCGGAAACGTGCGAGCCTGGCCGCCGTCGACGTCGCATCGAGACCGGCGTCCTGCAACCGCCGCTCCAGCAAGGCTCCCACTTCTCCGGGCCGGTCGGTCTCGACCAGAAAATAGCCATACCCGCCCACATCCGGGAAATGTGCGGTGAAATTCCGCTCCGATACCAGCAATTCACTCTGAAAAATACTATTCTTCAACAGTCCCACGAGCCGCAGCCTGACGATCGCGCCCGTATCCGTTCGCATCGGGATTTCGTCGCCCAGTTTTTTGTGCAGGATCCAGGTCACCGAATTCACGTCACCGAACGCGGGAATCACGTCCGGCTCCGCGCGCCGTATCAAGAGAGACCATGGCGCTTCCGCTTCTTCCAACAACCGTTCAAACGCGAATCCACCCCGTCGAATCATCGCTTCAGGCACACCCAGAACCCGGGGATGGCGTGGCTGGTAGAGATTCAGACAACTCACGTCTTCTCCCGGCAAGACACGGAGCGGCAGCACCCGCGCCCGGTCCAGAATATCCGCGTCCTCCCTGGAAAACCCGAGCTCAAACCGGCCGTCTTCCGTGTTGAGATCGTGATAGAGCGGCGAATCCGTTTCGGCGACGAGCTGAAACCCTCCTCCACCCGACGTCCGGCTGTTCAACGCATCCTCGGTGACATCGGCGCGGCGATGGGCGCCAACCGCCACAACCACAAAGCAGGCGCACGCGATCAATGATGCGCACAGCATACTCCGCCCCGGATTTCGTGCGCTATTCCGAACGCCCATTCTCCAGATTCCCACTGCAGTCGCGTGTTGCCTGCCGCGAAACCACATGGAGAGCAGGCCCAGACCCGAAATCAGCAGAAGCGCACCGCATCCGAAAAACAGCGCCATCGACGCCTCCCGGCCCGCGTTGGCCGCGCCGGCGAGGCAGGCCGCGGCCAATCCCAGGCTTCCGAGGGCATACGTCCTTGCCCGGCGCCCACCATCGGCGGACTCCTCGTAAAGGGTCCCCGACAGGAGCGCGCGTACGGGCACGCGTCCCAATCGGCGGACCGTCATTCGTATAGACAACAGAACCACAAGCTGTGAAATCAGATATCCCGCCGCCAGACTGAACCCGCTCACATGCAGGGCGAGTTCCGTGGTACCAACGGCCGGGACCCACCAGGTGCGCAACCCGGCGATCATGATCCAACCGTACGCCAATCCTCCCGCAAGCCCCCCCAGGCCCCCAAGACCGGCCAGCCCGATCGCCTCACCCATAAAACGCCTTCTGATCGCCGCCACGGTAAAACCCGACGCCATCAACACACCGACCTCGTCGGCGCGCTGTTCCACGCCAAGCCGGAAAAGCAGAGCCACCAGCAACGCCGCCGATACAATCAGAAACAGACTGAATCCACTGAACAGCAAGCTGAAATCCGTCGAGCCCGAAGCAGCGGCCAGACCGTGTTCCCTCACCGGCTGAAATACCAGCCCCGCTGCTTCCGGCGAGAGCGCCTCGCGCAGACCTGCCCGAAATCGTTCGGCGGAACCACGGACATCTTCTCCGGGCAGGGGGCCAATCCGGATTGACGTGAGATTACCGAATCGGCTCCGCCACAAACGTTGACCTGTCGCAGCCGACACGATGGCTTTGGGCGCGGCGCGGTAGGCGTCCCAATAGGCTTCGTCTACGGGCCGTATTCGCTTCAGATCCACCGGGAAGGACGGGTCCCAGGCATGCATATCCTCCGCGTCGCGCAGACCCGGAAATTCGGGTGTCAACAGGGAATCGGCACCCAATCCTTCCATGGCAACGACGCCGGCAAGCCTGAATGTGACGCGCCGCGTTTTCAACGCTTCCTTCGGCCCGACTTCGAAATAAACCACGTCCACGGCGTCGCCGGTAACGGCGTGCAGGTCCTTCGCCGCCCAGGCATTCAGCAACACTTCCCCCTCGCCGGGAACCGGCGCTCCGCTCCCATCCGCCAGTCGCAGCATCCCGACACGCCCCACGTCCATCGCGGCAATCGTCGAATAGGGCAATACGCGCTCCCCTACCCGGATCGTATTGGCCAGATAGGTCAGTATTGCCAGTCTCGGCATCCCCCAACCGTCCGCCAGGCCCAGGATCGTATCCGCCACGTGGGGTTTCAGGAAAAACTGTGTGCTTTCAACCGCAAAATAACCGGCTTCCACCCGCATCGAAAGCCCCAGATCATCCAACATTGCGGCCCGGGAGAGCCCCGGCCCCGGATCGCCGGCATCATGGGTCCCCTTCGAAGCCAGGAGCGTATTCACACGGGCCGGCAAACCCAGCGTTTCCTGTAGTACGGGTAGCGACACAAACGCATTGAGCGGCACATCCTGCCGTGCGCGCAAACCGAAACGACCCATTCCCCGGTCGGGCAACACACCCGTGAGTCGCACACGTACGGTCTGTATCGATTCTGAAACCTCGTCCCGCCCGAACAGGGATTCCCGGTGGATGTCGCCGGGCAGCTCAAATGAAAGCAGGATGGCATCGCCCACGCGCGCGTTCAGTTCTCTCCTCAGGGACTCATTGGCGACAAATAGCGTCGCGGACCCGCGGCGGGCGAGGTCGGGCATTTCCATTTCGAACAAATTTTCGAATCGGGAATCGACACCCAGAATCCTGACTCGCGAGGCCCGCGCCCCCTCTTTCGCATGCACCGCCGATCCCGTGAGGGTCACCGCCGGCACAACGGTGAATTCGCCCCCCGCCGCCTCAATATCCCGTGCAAGACCCGCACGAAAGAAGCGTTCCGAAACGAGCGCATGGTCGATTTCGCCCAGCCTGTCCAGGGTCAGGTCCCGCAGGCTCTCCCTGACCGAATCGCCCACCAGCAGGGCGCCGGTGAGCACGGCGGTGGCCACGGCCACTCCCAGCATCACGGACAGATGAATTCGCCAGAAGAAGGTCAGACTTCGACGCAAGTTCCCTCCCGCAACTCAAGCCGGCGCTCAAACCGTGCGGCCATCTCCAGGCTGTGCGTGACCCCGATCAGGATCGTTTCCTCCTGGGTATGCATTTCGAAAAGCAGATCACCGACTTCATCGGCCCGCGCCCGATCCAGGCTGCCCGTCGGCTCGTCGCAGAGAAGCAGCGACGGCCGGTTGACAAGCGCTCGCGCCACCGCCACACGCTGGCGTTCGCCGCCCGAAAGCGCGGCCGGGCGGTGGTCTATCCGATGCGCTAGCCCGACACGTTCGATCAGGGCCCTGGCCCGCTCAGCGGCGTCTCTCACTTCATCCCTGAACGCCAGCGTCGGAATCAGGACGTTCTCCAGCACCGAATACTGGGGCAGCAGATGATGGTCCTGGAACACGAATCCGATCCCGCGATTCCGGAAGCGCGCCAGGTCCTTCTCCTGAAGGGTGTACGGGTCCCGGCCATCTATTTCCACGCGCCCCGACGACGGTTGGTCCAGCGTGCCAAGCACGTGCAGCAACGTACTCTTGCCCGATCCCGAGGGCCCGACAATTGCCGCAGACTGGCCTCGCGCCATCTCGAACGAGACATCCCGGAGAACGGACACGTCCCCATAATGTTTGGATACCCGCTCAGCCCTCAGCGTCATCCTCCGCCTCCTCCGCTTCCCGGATCTGATCCGCGATAAAATCGGGAATCGGTATGGAACGGAACGGCTCCCCGGGGGAGCACAGGCAGAACACCGTGCTCAATCGGCCGTGGGCTATCGGAACGCCGTCCCGGAGAAACTCGAATCCGTACGTTATGGAACTCGTCCCCTTTCTGATTACCTTCATCCTGATATCAAGCACGTCTTCGAATCGGGCGGGATTCACGTAATCGCACGACGCGCCCACCCGGGGCCACCCGACTTTCCGCCCCTCCAGGGCGCCCGTCACGCTGGTACCGAGCGAACGCAGAAACGCGTGCTCGGCCGCCTCCATAAAAACAAAGAACCGGGAAAAATGCACAATCCCGGCCATATCCGTATCCGAAAACTCTATTCTGCGCGTGGCGCGGAAATCACATGGCATAGGGCTTCCTCGCGAGGATTAACCTTCCCCCGTTTCCTCCAGCTCAACCGCCGTCAGGACGCAGGCTTGAAGAGCGTAACCAGACACCCGCCCAGCGCCGCCAGCACGATCCCCAGCACGAACTGCCAGTTCAGACCGCTCAATCCGCCTGCGGGCGGGTGCGCGGCCATCGACACCACCGCGTTTACGATAGGTGCGCCGGCAAAGACGATCGACATCACCACGGCAGGGGTACCCCGGGCGCCGAAGGCGAGAAGCACGCCGAAGGCGCCGATTGCGCCCACGGTGCCGGCCAGCAGGGACCATGTCAATCCGCGCGCGGGAAACGACCAGTCCGCACCGTTGACCCAGAGAACAACCATCGAACCGATCACGGCGGTCAATAAATAGGCCACGCCCACCAGCAGGAAGGCCTTGTACCTCCCGTTCACCGGATCGGCCATTGCGATCTGCCCGGTATGCAGTAAAATCCCGTACAATCCCCACGACCCCACTGTCATCGCGGCAAAGATCAACCACGTCAGCCCTGATGACGACGCTTGTTCGGCCGGCATAGAATCCTCCCCTTCGTACCCCGTTGATGAATCGTCGTCGCGTCCGCCCGTAACGGGCGGATCATCCCGCAACGAAATGTCTATAAACATCCTGCATGGCGCCGGCCATGCACTCGTCGCTGAACACCCGGTGCACCGCCGCCCGTCCCGCTCTTCCCAATGCCTTACGTGTCTCCCCATCCCGCATCATCTGAGACAGGCCCGCCGCGAGCGCCGCCGAAGAATCCGGATCGACCAGGATTCCTCCTCCGGTACGTTCCACCAACTCAGGAAACGCCCCGTGCCGCGGCTGAACCACCGGCGTGCCGTTGGCCAGAGCCTCCAGCACGAACAGCCCCTTCGGCTCACGATACGGCGCCGGCACCGACAGAACGTGGATGCTATTCAGGAATTCGATCTTCTGCTCCCGGTTCACCTCGCCGCGGTACTCGAATACGTCGGAGAGCCCATGAACGTCCAACTGCGCGGCGACCTCCCGAAAATACGTCCTGTCCCGGCGGCCGAGATATCCCGCCACCAGGAGCCTCACATTCTCTTTGCCGACCTCTCCTGCCAACCGCCGGAAGGCATCCGCCAGAAGATGCAACCCCTTTTCCGGTGCAATGCGCGCCATATACCCGATTGTAAACGGGGCTTCCGGCAACATCCGTCCGCACGAGCCATGGCCGTCGAGGCTGATGCCCAGGCGGACAACGTGGATCCGGTCCCTCGGCGCGTCCAGGTACGCCGCCATGAAATCCGCGTACCAATCGCAGGTCGCCACGAATGCGTCGACGTCGCGCGCCCGATCCCGCAGCAGTTCCAACGCCTCGTTACGATACGGTTCGGTCAATGCATCGAGAAAGATATCCTCTCCCTGAAGGGAACACACAATGGGAACGCCCAGTTCCCGTTTCATCTCGCGCGCCATCCCCAGAAACATGGAATTGGACAGATGAACCAGATCCGGCCGCAGGTCGTCTCTCAACCACCGAACCAGCTTTCCAAGTTCTTTTTTCTGCGCCCCCAGTTTCCCCTTCAGCATGGAAACGGTGAGCGCTCCCAGATCTTCCGCGCGCGTCGAACCGCTGAACCACGATAGAGATTTCAAAAGCACACGGCCGTTCAGGAGGCGGTCGACAAAATCCGGCGCATGGCGGAACAGCTTCGACTTCTGCTGTAAATAGACGTTGATTCCACCGTAGAACACCCGGTCGATGCTCGCATCGGGCTCGTCGGTCCGCAAGGGCGTATAGGTTGGAATCAGCGCGATATCCACGCCCTTGCGCTTGAGCGCGGCGGCCAGCGTATTGTCGTGAATGCAACTCCCGCAGTACATCCCGGCCGCGCCAGCGGCGATGTGCGCAACCCGCATTGGACGATCCGCCTTCAAATCATTCGCGAGATTCGAAATGCCGTCGCCCGAGGCCATTGTCCAGGGGCGGCATGCATGCCGAAACAACGCCGCAACGGTCAAACACGTCCGAAGACTTCATGGACCGGAAGGCCGGACACGTGCCGGAATCGTCGGAACCCGGCCGTTCCGGCCAATCCACGGTTCGATACACCTGACGATCGGGATCAGACAGCGGACCCGGCGTAATGAGTTACGTCCTCGGGCAGATTGCACATCTGTCCCATCGGTTCGAATATCGGTGTGACGTCGTTGATGTAGATCCTGCCGCTCAGAATATCCACGATACCGTTCAGACACTCGGGATGCGCTTCGAGGAATCGGCTGAAGCTGAATTCTTTCGTATAAAATGCATACACGAGCTTTCGAATGGCTTCCATTCCGGGAATAAACTCGTCGCCCCATCTGCCGAGTTGCTTCGCCGAGAAATCGTCTATTTCGAACGCCTCATGAATCGCGTCAGCCGCCATCTCACCCGATTTGAGCGCCAGGAACACACCGGAGGAATATACGGGATCCAGAAACCCGTATGCATCGCCAACCAGCACCCAGCCCTCTCCGGCAACCGAACGGGCCCGATACGAGAAGTCACGGGTCACTTTCATGGGGAACATCTGCTCTGCCCCTTCCAGCCGTTCTTTCATTGGCCGGCACTCCTGCAATTCTTCCTCGAAAATTACCTGCGGGGTTCCGTCGCGGTTCTGAAGCAGATGGTGGACGTCCCCAACCACGCCGACGCTAACCACGTCGTTGGCCAGCGGAATGTACCAGAACCAGGCGTCTTTCGTGCGGGTGTGCAGGATCAGCGTTGCCCCCTCGTCGATCCCCTGGTCTCGATATCCGCCTCGAAAATGTGTAAACAGGGATGCCTTCCGCAATGCGGGCTCTTCCGTCTTGATCCTCAGTTTGCGGGAAATCAACGCGCTGCGCCCCGTGGCATCCACAATCACGCGCGCCGACACGTCTCTCACGCCGCCGTCGGGGGTTTTTGCCAGAACCCCCGTGGCGCGGTCGCCCGTGAAATGCACCTGGTTCACGGCCACGCCAAGCTCCACGTGCGCCCCTTTCTCCCGGGCATTCTCCAGCATCATCTGGTCGAACTCGCTTCGCAGGACCTGCCACGTGACCGAACTCTCGTGCGGGTCGTGTCGATGGAAATAGAACGGCGCCGACCCCCGGCCCGTACCACCGAAAAACTGTACGCTGTATTTCCTCACAAACGCGCTGTTCCTCAGCTTATCCAGCACGCCCAGCCGCTCGAACGACCAGTAGGTTCCGGGCATCAACGACTCGCCGATCTGAAACCGGGGAAATCGCGCTCTCTCGAGCAACAGCACACGGTGGCCGTACTCCGCCACCAGAGCCGCGGTCGTGCTCCCCGCCGGCCCGCCACCGATTACAATGACGTCGTAATGGTCTGTAAACATGTCGTCTTCCGGCGCGAACTCATTTCCGATGGTCCGTGAAGCGATTCGCTTTCAGTTCGAACCTCGGCAACGTGTTCCTGTTCACCGCCCGAGCCCGTACACGGAACCCCAGCACCCGCCTCGCCTCCTCCGCCACGGCATCGACAACGGAATCCGGCGTTTCGCCTCTGACTTCCAGGCGAATCTCCATTTCGTCCAGCGAGCGCCGGCGGTAGACGTCGACCGCGAACTCCGTCACTTCAGGGTAGGTCCGGACGACGTTTTCGACGGCGCTGGGGTAGACAACGACACCCCGGATGATCAGGCCCCCGTCGATGCGGCCGATCACGCCGTTTTCAAGACGGAGAAACCCGGACCCGCACGGACATGTCCCTTTCGCGAGCTTCACCCGGTCGCCGGTGCGATACCTGATTACCGGCATCCCCACCCGCCCCAGGTTCGTCAGGACCAGTTCTCCCTCTTCAGCATGCGCGCCCGTATCCGGATCGATCACTTCACAGATGAATTCGGCTTCGTTCACATGCATGCCGTTTTGAGCCTGGCATTCATATCCCCACGCCCCGACCTCGGTAGCACCTGCGTGGTCGAAACACCTGGCGCCCCAGGCCTCCTCGATCCGCCGTCGCGTCGACGGCAGACCCGCCCCCGGTTCGCCTGCATGGATCGTGGTTCGAACGCCGGAATTCGCAATGTCGATCCCTTCGGCCTGCGCCACCTCGGCCAGGTGCAGCGCGTACGTCGGCGTGCAGACAAGTACGGTCGCCTGGTGTTCTTCGATGGCATGAAGCCGATGGATGGAGGACATCGATCCGCCGGTAATGGCCATCGCTCCGATCAGACGCGCGCCCTCATGAGCCGTCCAGAACCCGATAAACGGTCCGAAAGAGAAGGCGAAGAAAAGACGGTCCGCCCGCGTCACCGAGGCTCCGCCATACACTTGCCGCCAACACCCGGCGAACCATTCCCAGCTCTCCGGCGTATCCAGCCATCGCAATGACCTGCCCGTTGTGCCCGACGTCTGATGTACCCGGATGTAATGCTTCAGGGGAAACGTCCGATTGCTCCCATAAGGCGGGCAGGCGTCCTGGTCGGCCGACAATTCATCCTTGGTTGTGAATGGCAGCCGGCGATAATCCTCCAGGGTCCGAATATCTCCTGGATCCGAAAGTCCGGCACCCAAGAGCTTTTTCCTATAAAAGGCATTGTCCCGTATGACCGGAACAAGCATTTCCCGCAGTCGCCTCACCTGGGATGAGACCAGCTTGCACCTGGCCCGCGTCGGGGAAACAGAACTCATAGATCGACCTGGACGGCACTATGGATTCCGAAGGGTAACGCCGGGATCACCGACATGGCGCCAAAACCGCGTGTTTCATACTTGCGATCGGTCAGGTTCCGGGCATTGAGCCGAATGGTCGCCTGCTTGTACCTGTACGATATCGAAGCGTCAAGAGTCAATACTCCGAGAATTTCGTACTGGTTGTCCTCGGCGATGAACTGGTTCGAAACGTATCGGGCGCCCATCCCGAACTCGACCCCTTTACCGGATGCCAATGCAGTCCAAAGATTCAGAATATGACGCGGCGAGAAGGCCGGCCTGTTGCCGGATCGATCCACGTGCCGGAACGTCACTCCGGTGGCCGTGGGCACCGGTACCATCTCTGTGAACCGCGTCAGTTCGGTGTCTGAATACGCGTATGACAGGAACACGTGGCATGCGCCCACCGGACGGGCTATCAGTTCCAGTTCCATCCCCCGGGACCGCTGGTCGCCGTCCTGTTTTGTCACGCCTGTCGCATCGGGTATTCCGATACCGTACTTCCGAAGATCGAAGAACGCAACAGTCGCATGAAGCGTTTTGTCGACAAGATATCGTTTGGCGCCCAACTCGAATTGCGTGCTGGCTTCGACGTCCCTCGGACCCGCAACCAGGCTGGACGGCGGCGCGAAAGCCCGGCCCGCGCTGGCATAGAAGGACAGGTCGTCCTCGGGCGATAATACGACGCCCGCCATCGGACTCCACTCGTGATATTCTCTGGCCGTTGCGGTTACAGGATCTTCGTACGTGATCCGATCGAATCGGCCACCAGCAAAGGCCTGGAAAAAATCTGAGAATACAACTCGATCTACCACGTAAGGCGCAACCACCCCGCTCGTGGCGTCCGCGCCTCGTGACTGGCCCGGCACAATAAAAAATGGCAGCGTCGCCGTTTCAACCGGTTCATACAGGTCTATATTCGGCAAGGCCGCCACGTCGAGTGTAAACCTGTCCTTCCATTGCATCAACTCCAGGCCCGCCAACAGCGTATGCCTCGTCTGTCCCGCAGAAAGGGCAAACACGAACTCCAGCTGATTGCCCAGCACCTTCTGCCGGTCGTCAAGCAGCAGGAGTGACCGGATCAGGTCAAGACCCCCGCCCGCGTTCGGATATGCACCGTTAAACAGCGTGCCGTTGGAGATCCAGGAAAAATCCGTGTAATACAGTTTGTTCCGCAGCGTCACACGCGGCGACAACCGGGACCGCAAGTCCACTCTCACCCGGAAAATCTCCTGATCGGACACGTCGAATGGAGACTGGTAGGAACGCGTGCGGGGAACGCCTGCCAATTGACCTCCCACCACCGGCAACCCCGAATCCGATCTGTATTCGCTGGTCACGTATTCAAAATTCGCCGTTGCCGTTGTCTTCTCGTTTCGCCAGGTTACCGCCGGATTCACAGCCCAGATGCCGCTGTTCTTGTCGTCCCGGTAGTTGTCCGAAACCTGCCTGAGCCCGTTGAAGCGCAGGGCCACGCCCCGAGCGGCATCCGCCCAACCCGCGTCTACGCTACCTCGAAAATTCCGAAACGGCCCATAAGCGCCCTTCGCCTGGAACATGCTCTTGAAGATGGGCTGCTTGCGGCTCAGATTGACCGATCCGGAGAGTGGATTGCCGCCGTAGAGAAACGCTCCGGGACCTTTCAGTACTTCCACCCTCTCCACATTGTAGAGATTGTAGAATGAAGCCTCCGGCTCGGAAGCTCCGTCCGTCAACACGAGCCCGCTGGATAACGAATCAAATCCTCGAATGACGAAAAAGTCCGTCACGCCGAAGACGGTCTGGACGTTTACGCCGCTAACGTTTCGAAGCGCATCGCCCAGAACAACACCGCTCTGATGATCGAACAATCCTCGATTGACCACGCTGACGCTGGCGGGTATTTCGCTCAGTCGTACCGGTACCTTGCTTGCTACGGAACTGATCGCGGCAATCTTCTCTTTGCTCTCCGTGACCACGATCTCTTCGCCGACGTAGACGGGAAGGTCTTCTTCTCCATCCTTGTCGGGCTTATCATCCGCGGCAAACAGGGTGTTTCCAAACAGACACAGAAAGATGGCAGACAGCAAACCCGTTCGGTATATATACATCACGCTATTTCCTCTCCACATTCCAATCTATCCGCCCGGCCCGAGATCCAGGCAGACGATTTTTCGCATATCCCGCACAAATACACGGCCATTGGCCAGGGTTGGCCCAGTCCAGCTTCGGCCGGTAAGCACCTGCACACCGGCCTTCTCCCGAAATCCTTCAGGCGAAGCTAACGCCAGGGCAAGCCTGCCGTTGTCGCTCAAAATGATGAGATGCCCGTCTCCATAGATCAACGAGCCCTTGCCATACCCACGGTGCTTCCATTGCTCTTTTCCGGTCCGGGCCTCGATACATTTGAGGATGGCATTGTCGAATCCATAAATATAGTCCCCGATCAACACGGATGTGCCGAAATGATTCTTCATCCGCCGGTTCTCCCAAACTCTGGCGGCCGCTATCCCGCCGCTCCCTGCCTCAATCCGCAGTAAAGCTGCGCCATGATCGTAGCCCGACGATATAAAGATCTGATCCGGAGGTACAAAAACGGGTGTGGCAATATTCAGATCGTACGACGTCCTCCATGGGAACCGCCAATAGAGGGTGCCGTCCACCGGTGAAAGCCCGACCACGGCCTCACCCGAAAAATAGACCACCTGCCGCACGCCCGCGAGATCCAGGACAATGGGCGATGAATAAGACGGCACGTCGCTTTGAGACGCCCATTTGAGTTTACCGCTGTCCTTGTACATCGCCAGAAATGTGCCCGACGGTGTATTCGCCTCCAGGAACAACAGGTCGCCTTCCACCAGCGGCGAAGTCGAAAATCCGAACCGTGGGAACCGGCCGCCCAGACCGTCGACCAGATCCACGGCCCATATCCTTTCGCCGTTCTCAACGTTCAACGCGTACAACCAGCCCTCCGCGCCAAGGACATAGACCCGTTCTCCATCTACCGTCGGCTGTGAACGCGGTCCGTTGCCCCCCTGCCACTCCTTGAAGCTCCCCCCGGTCCTGACCCGCCAAATTTCAGCGCCCGATTCCTCATTCAGACAGACGACAAACTCATCGGCCCCCGCGGCAAACATGGTGAATACACGGCCATTCGCCACCGAAATCCCCGAAAACCCCTCGCCAAGATTCTTCTTCCAGACAACACCCGGGCCGGCCTGCGGCCAGGCCTTCAGAAATCCGGTTTCCTGCGAGACGCCGGTCCGATCCGGCCCCAACCACTGCGGCCAGTCCGCGTGGACGGATTGGACGCCAGACAGGAACAATACCGCGGCCAATGCGGCAATTCCACGTACCATGCGTTCTCCTTTTCGGACCTGCACGGACCCACCAGCCACGCGAATGACCGTGCGGTGGACCGTCATTGCGGAGAGTCTGTCGAGGTGTGGACGCTGAGCGTGTCGAAGCGTGGTCAATGCGTGCGTTGAGCTTGTCGAAGCGAGTTTGTCGAAATGTGTACGCTGAGCTTGTCGAAGCGCCCGCGTTTCGCTACCCTTCGACAGTCCTTCGACCCTTCGACAGGCTCAGGGACCGCAAGCTCATGGGGCGGCTCAGGGACCCGGCTAAGGGACCGCACGCTCAGGGTGCCAGACCAGGATTCAGGTGTACCTTGAATTGCGATAACGCTCGTGATAGAACTCCGGCAACAGCTGGTCGACCCGCAACAACCCCTCACGACTCAACCTGACCTCCCGTGCGTCGAAATCCAACATGCCCAATTTCCTCAGCCTCCGGTAGGCCTCGCTGAACCGTTCGAGGATATTCACGCCGAATTTTTCCTTGAAATATCCGGATTCGATCCTTCCGAGCTTGAGCTGCAGGATCATCTCGCGAACCAGACGCTCCTCGTCGGTAGGAACAAAGGACCTGTTCAGCGGCAACCGCTCCTGCCGGCAGGCCTCGACATAGGGGTCCCACTGCGTGTGATTCTGAAAGTGAATCCCGCCCACGTGAGAAAACGACGCGACTCCCGCGCCGATCAGATCCGCGCTGCGCCAGAGCGCGTCACGATAGACAAACCGCTTCAATCGACCCTTCTTTACGAGCGTATAGGCGCTCGACGTCTCGTAGCCCGCGGCCTCGAACGCGTCAATCGCATAGGCATGCCACGCACGCTTCGTCTCCCAATCGGCGACGCTCAGTCTTCTCCCATCCAGGATCGACCTGGAATACGTGGTATTGAACGGAAGTTCCATCTGATAGATGGTTACGCTGTCCGCGTCCAGGTCAATGGTGCCCTGCACCGTTTCCTTCCAAGTCTGCCACGCCTCGCCCACCATCCCCGAAATCAGGTCCACGTTCACCTGCGCGAATTCCTGTGATTTCACCCAACCCATGGCCTCGTATATCTCTTTGCCGACGTGCGCGCGGCCGTTCTCTCTCAGAATCCCGTCATTCAGGTTCTCCAATCCCAGGCTCAACCGCGTCACGCCGATCTCGCGTATGGCGTCCACCTTGGGCCGGGACAACGTGCCAGGTTCGCACTCGAACGCCACCTCTTCGGCGCCGTCCCAGGTCATTACGGCTTTCAATCGATCCACCAGCGCCTTCAGGTGTCTCACACTGATATAAGACGGCGTCCCTCCTCCGAAGTAGACGAATTGCAAGCTGCGTCCGGCAATTCTGGGCAGGCCGGCGTAATATTCCACCTCTCTGGCCAGCGCGTCCAGATAGACCTGGATCTCCGAACTGTTGCGATCCGTATACACCCGGAAATAGCAGAACTTGCACCGCTTCCTGCAGAATGGGATATGCAGGTACAGACCAAGCGGCACCCGCCTCGCCGACGGATCCGCCGTGTGCAGCATATCCACGACCTGCTGGTTGTGCTCATCCTGCCAGAACGAATAGGGCGGATAGTTGGAAACGAACACACTGCCGACCTGTGTTTCCTTCCAATCTTTCCTGGAGGTTGCAGGTTCCGGAACGTGAACTTGTTCAGTCATTTTTTCGTTTCACTCCCAAAGCAATAAAGGGTCCCGTCGGTCGCACCTATCACGAGTCTGCCGCCGGCCACGCTGGGCGAGGCCAGGATTTCCGAACCGGTTACGAATTCCCATTCCTCTTCGCCCGTATTTAAATCCAGCGCCAGAACCCGTCCCCCTGTTGTCCCCACAAAAACACGATTTCCCGCGACCACCGGCGAGGAATCGATGCGAGAACGGAACGAGCGTATCCACAACAACGCGCCCGTGTCCGGATTCAGCGCACGCACCATTTTGTCTCGCCCGGCCACGATCACGCGCGTGTCGGTCACCGCTGCTGAGGCGTAGTAAGGATGCTTGCGGCTGGGATGCTCGTACCGCCACACGACCTTCGTCGCCGACAGATCCACACCCAGGACCTGGCTTCCGAAATTACCCAGGTAGGCGCGTCCGTTGTGCACCGCGACACTCGACGCGACGTAGTCGTACACGACCACATTTGAGACTTCAACCCCATCGGCCACGTTCACCAACCGCATCAGACCGTCGCACCCCGCGACAACCGCCCGTCCGCCCACGAGGGCCGGCGTTCCGTGGACGTATCCGCCCGTCTCCAATTTCCACAACAACGAACCGTCCTTCGTTGCGAGGCAGTAAAGGAACTGGTCATAAGATCCAAACAACACCCGGGCTCCATCCCCCGTGGCCGAAGAAATGATCTCCCCCCCTGTCCGGAACATCCAGATCCCTCTCCCCGTTCCCGCCTCCACGGCGTGGAACCCGCCGCCGCCATCACCAAAAAAAACGGCGCCGTCGGCAACCATCGGAGACGACTTGACTTCCCCCCGGGCCGTATACGTCCACTTCAATCCGCCACCGTCCAGATCAAATGCATGAAGTTTGCCGTCCAGCCCGCCCACATACACCGTACCCCGCCAGATCGCCGCCGTGGACTCGATTCCCACCGGTACGCGGGCGGTCCACACAACCACCAGGCTATCGGGCAGCGATCCCTGCGCAAGTCCGGTGGATTGTGCGTCGCCACGAAACCGCGGCCAGGCCGCCTCGCCGGCAACGCAGACGGGAACCATTACGTGCAATAGGCAGAAGAAAAGAAAGACGCCCTCAATGCGTCTCGTCTGCCGCCAGGCCCGAAACTCAATACGCCTCTTCATATAACGCCAGGTATTCGGCCTCGCGGACCGGCCGCGGATTGAATGTCCCCGTCCACTGGTTTGCCGCCTCCGCCGCCAGCTCCGGCAGCCGATCCCGGCCAACCCCAAGTTCACACAGGCGTCCGGGCAGATTCGCCGTGTGTCTGAATCGGACGATCTGCTCGGCGAGCGCCCCGGCCGTCAACCCAAGTCCTTCGTAGAGCGCCCCATCCGTTTCCCCGTTGAACCGGATCACTGACGGAAGCATCAGGCCCACCGCGACGCCGTGCGTGATGCCGTACCGAGCCGTCAGCGGATTGGCGCACGCGTGGGCGGCACCCAGCATTGCATTCTCGATAGCCGCCCCTGCGAAATGCGCGCCCAGAAGCATGGCGGCCCTGGCGTCCGGGCCTGCCGTCGGCTCCAACGCCCCTTCGAATCCCGATGCGAGCAACCGCCACGCCTCCATCGCGTACATGCGCGACACCGCGTTCCGCCGCGTACTTACGTAACTCTCCACAGCATGCGCGATGGCATCGATACCCGAAGCGGCAGCCACATGTCTTGGAACGCTCGATGTGAGCGCGGGATCCAGGATGACGCCTCGAAACCTCGCCTTGAGGTCTCCGCAAGCCATCTTCTCGTGAGTATCCGCCCTGGCGATCAACGCGTAGGACTGCGCCTCGCTGCCTGTCCCCGCGGTTGTGGGAACGCCGATCGAGGGCAACATCGGGCGCGCCGCCCTGCCCATTCCCCGGTAGTCTTCGATCCGCCCGCCATTGGTGAGGATGAAATTAATCCCCTTGGCGCAATCCATCGCGCTGCCGCCCCCCAGGCCCACAATGAGACCGATGCCGCCATGCGCCGCGGCAACCTCCACCCCCGCGTCCACGTGTGCCGTTGTGGGGTTTTCGCCAGCCCCGTCGAACAGGAAGGCGTCTCGGTTCCCGCGCTGCAGCAGCGCCGATGCCCTTTCCGCGATGCCCGCGTTGACAATTCCGGGATCGGTAACGAGCAGAATCCGCCTTCCACCCAGTACATCCGCCAGGTCCCCAAGTTGCCCCAGTGCGCCTTCCCCGAATATCACTCGCGGCGCAGGATGAAGGTCGAAGGGTTCCATCCGAAGGATTCTACGCTCCCCGCGCGAACTGAAAGGCCCGCTGCCGGTAGAGATGTTCGAACAAATTGCCTTCGTGAGGCTGGTCCCAGGAAATCCGGTTCGTGGGAATCGGCCCGAGGTTCAGTCTTTCCACGTGAGGTGAACTCAGCAACTGACTGATCAGGGCTTCGTCTTCCGTCAATGCGGTCACCACCAGGCTCGGCCCGATCCGGTTGTGCACGTCCGACTGCGGCACTTCGACCACGCTCGCGTAAGGGAACAGGAACTCCGTATTCGCCAGCGGGTGTTCGGGAGACTCACACCACACCAGCGTGGGATTCAAAAACGTGAGGCCGTCTATTTCCTCGAGCCGGTTCCGACGCAAGTCCGCTGTCAGGTCCTTTGCGCCGCCGTTTCCCAGGTGCACGTCAATCGTATTTGAAACCTGAACCGCGGCCGCGGGATTGGCAAACGCGGCAAGCTGCGCTTCCGGATCGTCGAGCGGCCGGGCTCCGATCCCCGCAAGCCGGCACGCGAGCGCCTCGGCAATCTCCCGTCCGTACGCTGGCGTCCACACGCCTGAAGCATTGATGCACGACCGCCCGCCGTTTGCAGTTATCGAAACGAGGATCACATCCAGATAATCTTCCCAGCGGTCGACCAGGTCTTCACCAAGAATCACCTTGCTCCGGCCGGGGCCGTGAATCGAGATCCGTGGATCGTTGCGCCACGGCGCCACCGTGGCCCCTCCGCCGAATAACAGCGAGCGCCCGCACCGCAAAAGAATTTCATTGGCGCCGGCGTGGGCGGTCGGGTAGATGCCGAACGCTTCGACCGGGCATCCTGCGGCAAAAAATGCCTGTGCAATCCGATACGGGGTCCAGGGATCCTCCCGCCCGGGCTTCAATACCAGGGGCACCTTCAGTGAAATCGCCGGAACCCAGAGCGAATGCACTCCTGGCGAATTGCTCGGCAACACGGCGCCCAGCGCATCGGTCTGGCACAGATAGCTCAATGGCCGACCGCTACGAGGGTTCCACCCCCCATCCAGAACCGACAGATCCAGGTCACGCGTCAACCCGCCGAGCACTTCGTCGATCTGGCTGCAAACCAGCCGGATTTTTCCCATGTTCGCCCGGCAAAGGGCTTCGGGTATTCCCGTTGTCCCCGAAACCTGCCGGACGTAGTCCTCAGGAGATTGAGGTTCCTTATCCAGCGGAAGAACCGCATCCGCGAAAAACCCGCCAGCCTTCCGGGTTACGGTTACCAGATCGGAAACGCTCAACGCTTCCAGGTTCCGTTTGTTCGCCGGCGCGGCGTTGAGATCCCTCGCGATCAGTCCCGGATTCGCCTGGCTGACCCGGACCATGGATTCCCCGGTCCGGACGTGCGGAACTTCCTGAACGTCCAGACTCGTATAGGGCTTTCCCGCGCGTAAGACCGGTATATGCGTCACGCCATCCTCCTGGTGCGTTCTCCGTAATCCGGACGCGAGACGGGGTTCCCGTCGTTCGGCCCCACTGGACAACAGCGGCAGCGGGCCGCCTAGTAAACCCCGACGACGACCGACTCCTGCATCTCGGAGAACAGACCCAGATTCCGTACCCCGTCCACCGGAAACGCCTCGCTCGGTTCCGCCCGCTCTCCCTGGTCCCGTTCCAGAAATCTCGGCATGAAAAACTCCCGGGTCAGCGTCGTCAACATCACCCGGCCAACGGCGTTATAATCCACCAGTTCGTCAGGATTTTCGGGGTCCGCCAACTCGATAACCGCCCTGGGCACCGGCGGATAATAGGTAATGGCGTAATTGTCCGCGGGCTCCAGCGGCTTGGAATAAGCCAATCCCATCAATGTATTTCCGTATGTGGGCACGAAATCGATACCGGGAACCAATTCCTCCCTGGCGAATCGGTTGAATTGCGCGTCCATCTCGGTCCCACCGCAGAAAATCCCCGATATCCCGACCTTTTCCAACGAAATCTTTTCGCAGATCGCTTCGAGAAGCTTCGGGGTTGTAAACATACACTTCACATTGTCGTTCGCCCGCAAAATGGTCAGCGCCTGGTCGATCACGTGCGCTTTGTAGAGGTCCAGTTCCTGGAGCGCGCCACGCACGATCAGCTTATTCACCCACCGGGGATCCAGGTCCACCACGAAACAGATCCCGCCGCGGATCTGGCACAGATATTCAACCGCCAGCCGCAGCCGCCTCGGTCCCGTGGGACCCAGCATCAGCCAGTCCGCCCCCCTGGGAAACGTCTCGTTTGAAAGGTGCCTGCTGAACATCTCATAGTCGATCTGGAAGTCGTCCTGGCTTATCCGGTATTTTGGCACCCCGGTGGATCCGCCGGTCTCGAAAACATACGTCCGCTTCCCTGCGCTTCCTCGGGGTATCCACCGGCGTACGGGTCCGCCTCGCAGCCAGTCGTCCTGAAAGTGTCCCAGAATCTTCAAATCCGAAAATCCGCCGATCTCCCTTCGCGGATCGAAATCCAGCCCCTCCGCGAATTCCAGCCAGAACGGGCAGCCCGTGTCCGGATTGAAATGCCAGGCCACGGTTTCCCGCACGTGGGCATCCAGTTCGTCCCTGGCCTTCCTGACGCTATCGGCAATCGGCATGTCTATTCCGACTCATATCTTAAGTTTCGCTTCGCCACGCATCCAGGGGATGCCGACGATCTGAGAGCGGCAACGCGACCCGGCGCCCGCCTTCCCTGTGTGACTGATAAATGCCCAGAATCATCTCGAAAGCCGTTCGACCGTCTTCGCCGCTCGACGGCGGTTCCGTCCCTGATTCAATCGCTGCCGCCACGCGGCGGTACATCCTGGCAATGGCGTTTCCGTCCTCCGATTCGCCGGACACGACGGGCTTCCAGCCTCCATGGCCGCCGGGCAACCCTTCCATCGGTCTGGGAAGGCGCCAGAGCGCATCCGCTACACTGCCTGACGCACGCACCGACAGTTGCCCATCGGTTCCGATAACGTCCACGCCGTAGTTTTCGCCCATGCCCGTTGTGAATCCCAGAAAGTGAATCTCTCCCAGAACGCCGCCCTCGAATCCGTACTGCGCCGTTGCCCGGTCGCCCATTACCGGTCCGGAATCGCGGTCATTCGGCGACATCTCCTTTGCTTCCATAATGTCGTTCACGTCCGCCAGGCGCCCCTGATAATAGACGGTGCCGGAACACCAGGCGGGCGCGCCGCCGAAGCGCATCATCATATCGGCCACGTGGGTCCCCATCTCCATAAACTCGTTTCCGCTCCGGCGCCCGCACTTGTTCCGGCCGCGCACCATCACGACCTCCCCGATTTCCCCTCCGCGAACCATGTCCCGGGCTTTCAGAATCGCCGAGCTCACGTGGTTCTGCTGGTTAATTGCAAGCTTCGCGCCCGATGCGGAAGCCGCCGCAACCATCTCGTCCGCCTCGGCAGGATCGATGGCGATCGGCTTCTCACAAAGCACGGAAATGCCTCGCTTCAGCGCGGCCACGGCCGGCGCGCGATGCCCCCGGGTCTGGGTGGCCACAACGGCGAGATCGGGGCGCGTTTCGTCGTACATCCGCTCAAAGTCCGAAAAACGTGAAGACACCCCGTATGTATTTCCTGTCTGCTCGAGCGCTTCGGCAAACACATCACAAACACCCGCAACCTCGAATTCGGGCAACTCCCGAAGGATTTTCAGATGCTGGCGGCCCATCCCCCCGCAACCCACAAGGACCGTTCGATAGGTATTCGCCATACGGAACCCCTTTGTACGACGTGACTAACTTTCTTTTTTCCAGCCTTTTGGCCGCCACCTGGACAGGGGATTCTGTCGGTGGCATTCCTCCATCACCGCCACCTGCACGGCGACCTGCTTTGGCGTGATATACAGTGCCGCACCGTTCTGCAGGACGTTATGTAAATGATCATAGAACGCTCTGGACATAAACGTGAACGCATCTTTTTCCACTTCATTTGGCGTCCACGTATTCTCCGTCCAGGGCAGTTCTTCGCGGCAATAACTCGGTCCCGGAAGCGGAGACCGCAAGAGCCGCTGTTCCGGCGCCGCCGCGGGATCGAAAAACCGCCAGCGGATCCCGTCGGATCCGCCCGTCAGCCCGCCGCGCGTACCGTAAACGTGATACATATCTCCGGAATAGGCGTCGCAGGAGGATATCTCCAGATCGACCGTGGGAGATCCTTTCCGCCGCAACAGCACCTTTACATGATCCTCCGCGTCTCCGTACGTATTCGTGCGGTCCATGATGCAGTGCACGGCGGGCTTTTTCCAGTCCAGCAGACACAGGGCCTGGTCCATCGGATGCGGCCCCGTATTCAGAAGGTTACCGCCTTTGAACTCCTGCAGCGTCTGCCAGTCCCATCGGCGCGCGAACCCGTTGAACGCAATCCGGATCTGGACGATTCGCCCCAGCACGCCGGAATCGATCACCCTGCGTATCTGCTGAAATTGCGGCGCGTATCTTGACTGCTGAAACGGTGCGAACACCCTGCCTGCCCGCCCGGACGCCGCCACCATTCGCCGAAATTCCCTTGTGCTGGCAGCCAGGGGTTTTTCGGAGACGACATGATGACCTGCACCAAAGGCTTCCACGGTACTTTGTGTATGCAGATGGCTGGGCAACGCGTTGACAATCAGGTCGAGGTCCTGCCGCGCCAGTAGCTCCTTATAATCAGCATACGCATCGCACTCAAACTCACGTACCGCGCGGTCACGACGGTCCCGCAGCAGATCCGACACGGCCACAATCCGATATTTCCCTGGCGACCGTGACAGCCACTCCGCATGGATATCCCGACCGCTGCGTCCCTGACCGAGAATGCCGACCCGAACAAGCGCCCTGCCTTCCATCTTGCCCACCTCCCTATGTTGGTGAGGTCTGCCCGCTCCCGGGCTTCCCGCGGCGCATGACCGCCCGGACCGGTGTTCCCGCCGACCCACTGTGGATCGGTGTTTAGCGGGATTCCCCGGCTTTCAATCAAACGGTACACCCTCATCCCCATTGCATCGGACGCCGGGCGGACACTGCACGAATTCCACCGCAGTTTTCGTTATTCTTCTCCCATTTCCGCGTGGGACAACGCACCGAGAAAATAGGGAACGCCGAAAAACAACAAACTGATGTGCATCGGGCTCATTTCGACCGCCCCGTGACGTTTCGGATCGTCTCCCCAGTCCTGGCCCTCGATCGAGACCTGTAAAACCGCCTGACCGATCTCGAGATATTTCCGATTCCCTGTCATCCTGTACGCGTAGCCCAGGTGCCGGCACAGGACGCCACCGTACCGCTGCTGGATGGCTTTTTCCGTATTCAGTGCGTCCGGATAGCCACAGAACCAGTCCACGGCCCTGAGGTAGACCTTCGCCACGTCTTCCCTACCCGTAAGGCGGTGCAACAGTTCCAACCCCACCATCAGATAATGGGTCTGGTACCCTTTCAGTTCCGAAACCGGCAGGACCCGGTGAGTCGACTTCGCATCGCCTCTCAACGTGCGAAACTCGGCGTCGGTGAACGGAGCCGCCGTGCCCATTTCCACGGCCATCGTCGTGCCCTCCGTGGCCATTCCGTACGGCCTCTGATCGGACAGCCGTTCCGCGGTGGAGATCTGAAACCGCTTGTGCCAGCTTCCATCGTCATTCTGACCCCGCGCAATCGCCTCGTACACGGCAAGCGCACGCGTCTTGAACCGCTCCTCGCCCGTGACTTGGTACACATAAAGCAGACCGCGCATTGCGTTGGCAATGCTGCGCAGGCTGAAACTGAACGCCGGGTCTTCCGTCCACCGGTATCGCAACAGAAACTCCCCGGCCTCACGGATCACCTCCAGCGTCCGAAGGTCACCCGTCAGGTAGTAATAGTCCATCCAGCCGTCCAGAAACGTGTGGGACGCACAGCTCTCATCCCCGAAATGGTCCACGCTATGGCGGAAACAGCCGCCCACCATATAGGGTCTGAACGGGTGGTAGTGGCAGGTATCGACGTCCACCGAATGCCGGGTCATCGCTTCGCCGAGCAGAAAATGCCGGGGGTCGCCTGTGCGCATGTACTGCACCCAGACTCCGTGCCGCGGATCCCACTCGCTGTTGCACCAACCCCACCGGCCGTAAAATCGCCAGTCGTCGGTGCCCTGATCCCACGCCACCAGCGCGTCGCCCCAGTCTAGAAAACCGTACCAGGCGCCCAGTTCAATATTCCGCTGCAGCCAATCAACGAAGGCCGCCATCATCCGCTCGGATTTCGGAAAACGCCCTTCAACAAAGGGTTGAAACCCGCCCGTGGCTTCACCCTCCGCCATCGACACCGGATCCACGGATACGTGCGGCGCCCGGAGCCAACCTCTCAGGCGCCCGGGGACGCCGTCGCTGTCCGACGTCCGGTAGAAACAAGCGAAGAACTCGGTCGTTTTGGAAGTGCCGGTACCATCGGCATAGACCCCCTCGCCTTCATCCCACGCCACGGCCTCCGAATACCGCTTTAAAGAAAGGCATTTCCCATCGGGATCCTTCCAGCAATACACGTCGATCCCACCGCCGGTACCGGAAACGCCAAGTGCTTTCGGATATTCCTCGGGCATATGGCGCAGACCGACGCCAACACCCACCCGGCTGTCTTCGCAGGTGATCCAGCCCTCCGTGCGGTCACCTTCGGCAAGTGTTCTTGTGCCCTGGCCCTGACGCCGGTCCAGACGAAAATGGTTGTGGAGGCGCTGAGAAAGCAACAGCGATTCACCGGCGGCCGCCACACCGGCGATCTCCCGGCTCGCGGAAATCCGGTAATTCACCGCACCCGAGAGCGAGACCGGCACTCGCAATGCGATTTCCTCCACTTCCGTCTCTCTCGGATTGCAGGCGGCAACCACGGTGTGCAGCACGCGTAACTCGGTTCGGCCCGCGTAGGCGTAAATTCGCGTCACGAAACGAAACGGCCGATACCCCGAATAGTGGTGCATCGGCAGATCGGCCTCGAATGAGCCTTCACACCGGATCACGGCCCTGAGCGGGCCGGCCTCCTCCACGCTCACGTCGTACACGGCCTCCGCGAGAGACGCCCGGCAATCGCCGCCCATCCCATAGATGTACCGCTTCCCCTCGTCGTCCAGAAACGACTCGCGGATACGCACCCACGCGTCCCCTCCCAGGCTTGCGACTTCCTCTTCCGGCGTAAACTCGCCGTCCGGCTCCATCCGCCCAAGCGCCACGTTTTCCACAAGAGAAAACCGGCGGCGATGCACCTCGAACCGGAGCGGGCCCGTACAGATGATCAACCTTTCGTCGGCTTCCTGAACGCGCACTTCATTGGCCGGCTTAACCCGGTCCCCACTCTGACAGACCGTATACAACGACTTGCCACCGGGCGGCACATCCGCCTGGAAGTCCGTGAGAACCCACTTCAAACTCCCGTCCGGCCACCGACTCAACACGCGGAACTGTGAGGATACCGGGCGGCCGTCCGCATCTTTCACCCCCAACACGGTCGGATCCTGAACAGCACCTCTGGGAATCGGGACCCCCCTCGTTACCGGCCAATTGCGACGCGCAACGCCCTCAGATTCAACCACCCGCAACCCGATTGCCACTCGTTCCGGCATGTGCAAATCCCTTTCCGGCGGATTTCTTCACATTCCACGCTGAATTGGCAATCGTGTGAAGGCCTTGCTTCAGGTGTGGAATTTACATCCGGCCCTGGATCGTGTTGATCCTTTTTATGGTTCAGATAGATATGGAATTGTCAACGGGCCATCCGGCAGCACGGCCACCCGCGCGTCGCCGCCAATCGCCCGGATCTTTTCCCGAAGGGTTGCGTCCAGATCTGCCACGGAGTCCAGCTTGCATGCCTCGATATCGGCTCGGTCCATACCGGAATAAACCCCTACTTCAATCCGCTCGAGGATGGCCGCCAGGGTCTGCGCCTGCCACTGGTCCAGAATGGGTTCCCGGTCGTGTACCGCCTGCAAGACGTCCCGCGGCCGGTCTCCAGTGCGCATCAATTCGGCGAAGTTTCCGTGATCCGGGACCCCGTCGCTGCACTCGCTCGCGACGAGCACGGTCCCGGCATCTTCCACGATGCGGGCGGCCGCCGACATGCCCTTGACGGCCTGGTACAGGTTCTGATCCAGGGGGTATCCGCTGTTCGAAGTCAGTACGATCCGGAACGGCTTCTCTACAGGCGCCATCGACGACGCCTTCGCGGACACGCACCCTAGTTGATGCGCCGCCAGATAGTTTCCCACGCAAGAACGCCGAGATCGCCTTTTCCCCGTTCAGCGTTACGTTCACCAGGAAATCCGGCGGGCAAAGCGCGACCGCTTCGCGGACTTCCCGTTGCAGGGGGTTCTCGTCGAGGACACCCCATGTACTCATGGGATGGGCAATCAGTTCCGACCGATGCAGCCGATATATCGTCTCAATTCCCGCCACTCCAGGCGCAACGCCCTTTGGCCCGCCCGAAAAACCCGCGAAGAAATGGGGCTCTATAAATCCCAACACAATCCGCTTGTCCGCTTCTACATACGCCCGGTCCAGCCAGACGTCCGTACCACAGGCGGACTTGCCCAGAAACATGTTTTTCGATGCGTCGTACGCGTCATGATTCAGAATCCGCAACCGCCTGGAGACCGCGCTGCCGAACATCCCCGCGATTTCTTCATCCGTGTTTGCCCGATGCGTCCCGTTTCCCAGTAACACCGTGATATTCTCATCGGGCACTGGCAGAGCCTCAAGAATCCAGGGAATCAACTGCCGGTTGGGCACCGCGCGGGTACCGTCGGAGGTCACGATGACCACCCGGTCCCGGTGCGAGACGATCTCTTCGAGCGGCTCGCATTCCACGGGCTTCTCGATCGCCTGCCGAAAACGACGTTTCGGATCCGGTATCGCCGCCTCGAAGGAAGGACGAATCACCTCCCATTCCGCCAATTCGGGGTCGGCGCTGATGGACACGCTGCCGCGACCAAACGCTACGTCGACCCGATGTTCGTCCCTGAGCATAAGGATCTCCGATTTCGACGGCTCCGGTTCCATTGTCCGGCGCCTTCTTAGCAGCCCGTTGAAAAAGTCCATCCGGGCTGCGGCCGGCTCTTGTGCCCGAATTACTGCGTTGCGCTCCCTCCCCGAATCCCCAGATTCGACTCGGTCGCGCGCCTTGTCTTCGGTCACAATGGCTCGGCCTCGCCTGCAGAGCGACTTTATCAACGGACTGTTAGCCAGCCGAAATTTACGGCCTCCGCATCCCTTTGTCAAGCCCGGCAGGTTGTCCCGAATCCAGAACGGAAACACCGTGCCCAAACCATGTGATACAGCGCCACGGGGACCGATCTCGTGCCCGCAGAAGCGGGTGTACGCGCCTCAAACGATCGGCAGCCGCACCCGGTGATTCAATTGACACGCGAATCGCCATACGATATATTTTGCCAGAATGCCGAGACGGCAGAACCGGTTACGGGGTAACAATCGAAAACGGCTGATGATGGGTTGTACTTGGCGCCTGTCAGGTCATGTCCCTTTCTCTCTTTTTTTGTTTTTTTCGTCCTTTTTCTTGTACGCCCAAGAAAAAGGACGAAAAAGAACGGCGCCTGCCTGCCGAGCACGGCTCGGCGCAGGCAGGCCGTTCGGCACGGGGCCGGTTTTTCCGCGAACTGCCGCAATGGAGAATGCGTACGATGTTGCCCTGCCGGCGCCGCAGGCTATCCAAAACGACGTTGCTGAACGGAATAACGCGGAAAAACAAAACCCCCCACTCCACAGCCGTGCGGGCGCTAGGCGGACAGGGAAGGAACGCTGCGTGGATTAGCGGTCGTACCGCTTTGGGCTGACCGCTGTACGCTGACAGCTGAGTTTTGTCTTTGTGTCTTTGTGGCTTCGTGTGAGTTGATTGTCTTTCCTGCTGCTGCCTGCATTACGTCGTCACGAGTCAAATCGCATGTCGGAAACGATCATCGTCGTCCCGTGCTACAACGAAGCAGGCCGTCTTCCGGTTGAGGCGTTTCAGGGATTCGTCAAGCGGTCGCGTGGCATCAGGTTTCTGTTCGTCGACGACGGCAGCACGGATGCCACAGACGGGGTCCTGCGCACCCTGCGGGCGTCGGATCCCGAATCCTTTGACGTCCATACCCTCGTGGTGAATTCCGGCAAGGGCGAGGCGGTACGGCACGGATTTCTGAAAGCATTTGAATCCAACCCCGACTACGTCGGATTCTGGGATGCGGACCTCGCGACACCGCTGGACGCCATCCCGGAGTTCCGCGACGTCCTCGAAGGCAGGCCGGACATCGAGATGGCCTTCGGCGCAAGGGTGCGCCTTTTGGGAAGGTCGATCAGGCGGAACCGGTTGAGACACTTTTTGAGCAGGCTGTTCGCGACCACGGCCTCCTTATTTCTTTGCGTCGACATTTATGACACACAATGCGGCGCGAAACTCTTCCGGGTAACGCAGGGCCTGGCGGCCCTGTTTCATGAACCCTTCGTTACCCGATGGATTTTCGACATCGAAATCATCGCGAGGCTCATGCGCGCCAGAACGGGCACGCAACGACCACAGGTGCGGGATATCGTGTACGAGGTCCCGCTTTCGGAATGGCGCGACGCGGCCGGATCGAAGATCAGGTTTCGCGATTTCGTCATCGCCATATTCGGAATGGTCGAAATCTGCCGCAAATATCGATAAGGCGCCCGCGATGACCGACACCACAATGTCGAGTTTAAAAGAAAATCGGAGCGCATACGCGCTCCTTATCCTCATCCTGATTGCATCGGCAGCTTTGAGGTTCTATGGGATAGGCTGGGGAACCGATCCCGAAACCGGCAGGTTTCACGCCTTCCATCCCGATGAACGTACGGTTGTCGAGAGCGCCGGGCTGGTGGGCGTGGAAATAACCCGGGCGGTCACGGCCTATGCCAAGGGCCCGGCGTACGTTCTGTGGGTCATGGCTCGTGGCGCAGGTTTCGTTGCAGGAATTGAACCGTTCGACAAAGACGACAACAGGTCGGTGAAATTCACCCACCTCGTGGGTCGGGGGATCTCTGCCACGCTGGGCATTCTGACCGTGTGGGTCGTATTCGCCATCGGCCGCCATCTGGCTGGAATCCGGACCGGCGTTCTCAGCGCGACCCTACTGGCGTTTTGCGCCGGGCACATCCAGCAGTGCCACTTCTACACCGTGGACGTGTCCCTTGCGTTCTGGATCACCCTGGGCGTCTACCTCATCCTGAAACTGCCATCGGACCGCACCCGTCCCTACCTGATCTGCGGGCTTGTGTGCGGAATGGCTGCAGGAACGCGGCTGATGGCGGGAATGCTGTGCCTGCCTTTTCTGCTGGCACACGTTTGGCCGGCGCAGGCACGGACGGAGACCGGCGAAGTCCGGCGTGGGAAACGTAAACGCAGCCGCAGGTGGCGGTGGTTGGCGGCGGCGGCCGAAAGGGTCTGGCGCCGTCTGAAGCCGGCGGTTACGCCGAGAGCGCTGCTTTGCGGGGCGGTCGTGGTTGCGGTTGTGGTGGTCTGCGAACCCCTCCTGCTCACGCCAGGAGAATTCTTCAGTTCGAAAGACATGAGGAATTTCCTGCCCAGCATGAAGATAGCGAAGGGGCAGACGATCCGCATCTGGGGACTCTACGATTTCTCCACCACACCCTATTTGTTCTTTATCACCCATCTATTCCGGTACGCGCTGGGAACGCCCCTTGAAATCGCGGCGCTGTGCGGTGTCGCACTGGCCATCTGGAAGCGGGAAAGGAAATGGTGGGTTTTGCTGGCCTGGCTGGCGCCATACTTCCTTATGGTGGCGGGACTCCACACCAAACCTGTCCGTTATACCACACCGATGCAACCGCTGATGGCGGTGATGGGTGCCTGGGCCTGTGTTGAGGCCGCAGGTTGGATGCGCCGGCGTCTGAACCAGGTGTGGGTTTACGCTCTGCCCGTAGCGCTTGTGGTTGTTCCCACAGTTGCCTACGGTATTGCGACATCCCGCGTCTACCGGTCAAGCGGCCGTTTCGAAGCCGCCGGATGGATAAAGCGGAATATCCCCGAAGGGGAACGTGTGCTGGCAGAGCGGGGCGGATACCCGACGTCCTGGATGGCGCCGGCGGGGCGGTACAAACAAAGGCTGGACGAGGCGGCCTGGTTTCTCAGTGCCGACGGCAACCTGCCCTACGAGGCACACGTCGAATTCATACAAAACCGGTTGTCCGGCGTCAAATGGATTGTCGTGATCGAGGAGAACCGCATGCGACCGTTCATGAAGGTGCCGCATCGATACCCGGTCGCTCACACCTACTACCGCCGCCTGGCCGATGAGAGCCTGGGCTTTGAACGGGTCGCGCTGTTCAAAGTCGCCCCCGAAATTCTGGGATACACGTTTTCCGAAGCGGACGCCGAACCCACGATCACGGGATTCGATCATCCCAGTGTTGCAGTGTACCGACGTACGAACGCCAACGTGCAGGAACTGCTCGAGCAGTGGAAGGCGGAAGTCCGGACAGACCCGGCACTGCCGGACAGATACGTCCATGCCGGCGTGGTCGCCTACCATCGGAAGGCCTGGAAGCGGGCCGAAAGCGCGTTCCGGCGCAGCCTGGAGGTGAAGCCGGCTTTCGCGCTGGGACGCCTGTTGCTCCGCGAGGTCTATCTTGCGGAGGGCAGACACGCGGACGCGAAGAGGGAACTTCGCAGGATCGCGGACTCCGGGCTGTCGGCCGGGGCCTACGTGGGCCTGATCCGGGTGGGCATGGCGGAAAGGGGGGCGAGGTACCTGAACAGATATATAAAGCTTACTGCGGAGAAAAAGACCAACGACCAGACACTCCTGCAATACGGATGGCTGATTGAAAAAATCAGGGCGGAACGGAGCGCACGGCGCGAAAATTCAAGACAGTCGTCGCAGAGCAAAGCGCCGCCATCGAACTGAACCGTGCGCGACGGGCTACTTCCTGAGCGTCACGCTCCGCTCGTTCCCGCCCCCGGACACCACCCGGACCGTCGCCGTCCGATCCCCCACCGAAGCCTCGACTTCCGGTCGATCTGAAGCGTCCCCCACGTGAATCGCCCACAACACCTCGATTTCCCGGCATGGATGAAACGGCCCGAAACTTCGATATTCGACGCTGACCCGATGGGGTCGATACTGGTTGGACTCCGTGTACATGCTGGTCCGCTTCACGTCGCTCATCCGCCAGCATTCCATGTGTTCCGGAATCACTCTGGACAGCGACAACGTCACGCCGTTCCGCCTGAACCCGGTTAGCCGCTCGTCGCCCGACACCTCGGCCCGGTGATGGAACAACCACTCCAGCAGCCGGGGCTCCTCGGACGAAATCCGGTCGTAGACCAGAACCACATCAGGTTTCAAGAAAGCCAGCGTGCGCAGATATTGTTTCAGTTTCCCGCCGTAAGCCGCGGTCGCGTCTCCGACGGCTACGTCCACCTCTTTACCACGCTCGAAAGAAACGATCCTCCCTGGATAGTCGGCCCCGTAACGCTGACCCTCGCCGTCGACCATCACCGTATTGTGCCCGATCGTCCCGTTTCCGTCAAAATTCCACCGCTCGCCCCCGTCGCTGTCGAAAAACCCGAGCGCGTGGCCGTACGGCCAGATACCTTCGTCGATCAACAGCCGTTCCCCACGCGAGGTGACCACAAATGAATTCGCGTCGAGCTGTGAGTGGCCGACGGCGCTCGAACCCGATTTGAGGCCCACAAAGGTCGCCTGGTCGTCCCATCCGCTGCGCATGGTCGCCACACCGGTTGTGGGATAACTTCGGGAGGTCTCGCTCGGAATCGCGTCGGCCAGAGATGGATCGTCCCAGATAAGACGCTCCACCGTCGCATGGTCGCTGGCCCGGGCGGTTCGCGCCCAGTCTCCCCGACGGTTCAGATTTGCCAGCAGCAGCAAGTAGTCGAGACTGGGGCCAAGGGAAATCCCGTTATCGTTGAAATTGTACACCTGTCCGTCGGGCTCGGTCACGTGAACGATATAGTCCCCCGTTTCCCGCAATGCCGGATGCTCGAACAGATTCACCGCTCCGCCCGTTGCCCGACGCAGCCCGACGCCGAACTTCACGCCGTGACCTAATGTGCCCAGCCAGTAACCGGGGCCCTCCGCCCAGTCCCCTTCCGGCGGCACGAAATCCAGAATGTCCAGACATCCTTCGAGCGCCGCCCGCAACACCGCGTCGATATCCGAAATTGCCTCCGCACACGCGATTGCAGCCGTACCCATCTCGCCGCAGCACATGATCTTCCAGTTCCAATGGTAGTCCGGACTTGACCAGTGCGCATCCTGTTTTTCCCAGGTCTCGAGAAACCGGGCGACCGTATACGCGTTGATTCGCTCGGAGATCGACGCTACCGCGTCAGCCGGCCAGAGTTCAGAGCAGAGGTCCATCGTCAAACCGATTGCTGATGCCACGTTCAGCATGGCGTGGTCACATCGCATGGGGCGGTGAGGACGCGCCACCCACTCCTCAGGCGGAAATGAGAACATCACCTCCACGCCCGCCAGCGCCCTGGCCGCGAACACCTCATCCTCAAGAATAAAGGCAGCGTTTGCCAGAGACCGGAGCGGCGTCTGGCAGAAGTACGGAAGCTCCGGGGCGTCGCCGAAAAGATCCTCACTGCCGGAAGCTTCTCTGGCCGACACGACAAGCTTGTCCACAAACCCCGGTGTCGCGCTCGCCCGGTCTCGAACCTCCGACACCTCCTCCGCGCCCAGCAGGACTCGCGGCCTTGTCTCTGGCGGCGCCACCGTTGCGTTATTCAGTTTCGCGAGCAGATCTTCTGAGAATGGCTTCATTAATGTGTACTCCCTGGGGAGATTTCACTGTGAATATCCGGCTATGGTGGACTTCGGAAGGGCGTCCGTGGCCCCGATTCGATACATGGTCGGAAACCCGATTCGCAAGTCGTAGATGACGGCGTTGGGTTGATTGGCAAGTAGCTGTCGTTCCCGCTTCGAGGGCGGGATGCCCTCGGTCCCGTGGGGATACCCTGTTGGCGAGAATACGACCGTCCAAAGCGAAACCGAGTCCATTACAGGGGACACACCAGTTGTCCGTCCAACAGTTGGTGGTTTTCGGAATAATCCACGGGCACTTCGATCAGGTGTACGCCACCGGACTCGAGGCACCCTTTGAGCAATCCCGCCAGTTGATCCGTCCGTTCCACCCTGTGCCCCGCGGCGCCGTAGCTTTCGGCGTAGCGCACGAAATCGGGATTCCCGTAATCCAGCCCGAAATCGGCCAGGCCCATGTGGGCCTGCTTCCACTTGATCATTCCGTAGGCGTTATCCCGAAGAACCAGCACCACCAGATTGAGGCCCAGGCGCACCGCGGTCTCCAACTCCTGTGAGTTCATCATAAAGCCGCCATCGCCGCAGATCGCCACCACCTCGCGATCCGGGTAAAGCAGGCTGGCCGCCATGGCGGAGGGAAGACCGGCGCCCATGGTTGCCAGGGCGTTGTCCAGCAACACGGTATTCGGCTGGTGGGCGCGGTAGTTGAGCGCGAACCAGATCTTGTAGACGCCGTTATCGAGGGCGATCAGGCCGTCGTCGGGCAGCACGCGCCGAACGTCGGCCACCAGCCGCTGCGGCAGTACCGGAAAGCGGTCGTCATCATCTCCGGCGGCCAACTTCCTGTCGGCCCACTCCTTCACTCGAATGAAGTAGTCGAACGACCAGTGGGGCTGGGGTTCGATCCGCTGGCAGATCTGCCACAGGCTGTTGCCGATGTCGCCGATCACCTCGAGTTGCGGAAAGTACACGGGATCGACCTCGGCGGAGGAGAAGTTGACGTGGATTACATGAAGGCCCCCATCCTGCATCAGAAAAGGCGGCTTCTCCACCACGTCGTGGCCCACGTTGATAATCAGATCGGCCCGCTCGATGGCGCAATGAATGGCATCGCCGGAAGACATTGCCGCGTTCCCCAGGTACAGCGGATGGCGCTCGTCCACCACGCCCTTGCCCATTTGAGTGTTGAACCAGGGTATGCCCGTGATGTCTATGAACCGGGCCAGCATATTTGACGTTCGCTTGCGATTGGCTCCTGCACCCACCAGCAGCAACGGCCGGCGAGCATCCTGGATCCTGGCGACGGCCCGGGAGACCGCCTTGGCCTCCGCCACCGGGCGCCGGACCCGATCCCTGGGAAAAAGATGCGCTACCGCCTCTTCCGCGGCGATGTCCTCGGGCAACTCCAGGTGCACGGCCCCGGGTCGCTCCTCTTCCGCCACGCGGAACGCCTCCCGCACTCGCGGCGGAATGGTCGCACCGCTGACAATTCGGGTGGTGTACTTCGTGAGGGGGCGCATCATCTCAACCACGTCCACGATCTGGAAGTGTCCCTGTTTGCTCGACTTGATGGGCTTCTGCCCCGTGATCATCAGCAGCGGCATGCCACCCAGCTGGGCGTACGCCGCCGCGGTTACGAAATTCGTCGCCCCGGGACCAAGGGTGGACATGCACACCCCGGTCTTGCCGGTGAGGCGGCCGTACGTAGCGGCCATGAAGCCCGCCGCCTGCTCGTGCCGGGTGAGAATGACGCGAATGCTCGAATTGCGAAGCGACTCGAGCAGGTCCAGGTTCTCCTCGCCGGGGATGGCGAAGATAAATTCCACGCCCTCGGCCTCGAGGGCCTTTACGAAAAGATCTGAGGCTTTCATTGTATCAACACTCGCGGTAAACCTTCTTTTTTTTTCGCCAATGAATCGGTTGGAAGCAAGAGGGAAGACGTGAGAAAATCAACCACCTCCCCTTCGTTTTTCGCCTTAGAGGCAGGCGTCCTGGTCGTCAAACGGTTTTCGAGGGCAGGATGCCCTCGGTCCCATGATAAAACCTCTGCACCGGCGGTTTTTTTGAACAGGTTTGCTCCGACCGGCCGTTTTCAACAATCTTGCCAGCCGCTCGTCAGTCCAACCGTTCCAGGAATTCGTCCAGCCACTCGTCGGGGCCTCCGTGCCCCGCGAAACCCCTCTCCACGTCCTCATCGGTATGGCAATCGGATCCGCCCGTGGAGAACAGCCCGTGACGTTCGCAATATTCCCGGTATTTCGCCGTGAACGCCGGCGGCACGCCGGGATGGGCGCATTCGATCCCGTCCAGCGAGCACTCTGTGCGAAGCGCGTCCATCCGTTCCACGTTGTCTTCCCTGAAATAGCCGAACGGATGCGCGATCGCCACCAGCGCGCCCGCTTCCTTGACGGCCGGCATCGCATCCTTCGCGTGGGGATAAGGCGGAAACCGCGTCGCTGCACCCGCTCGCGACATCAGATCTCCGTAGTCCTCGATCCGGTCGATGAATCCCCGCGCCACGCAGTACTGCTGGATCACGCCGCCCTTCACGTGAGTATTTCCCTGCACCTCGATCGTCTTCTCTGGCCGATAGGACCTCAGTAGATCCAGCCGGTCCTCGTCGGAAAACCCGTATCCCAGAGCCATCAGGCCTGCTGAAATCGCGGCGCCGTAGTCACGTTGCCAGCGGTGATACGCTTCAAGCACCTGTTTCATCGCAGAGGGCAGTTCCGCGGGAAAACCGTAACACAGAAGATCTACGGATCCAATCGACGTTGTCATCGTCAATTCGGCCGATGGCACCACACGCACCTCGGGGTAGCGCTGCGAGATCTCCAGTACCTCCGGAAGCGAATCCAGCACGTGGTGGTCCGTAATGGCGAAGCAGGCGACCCCGAGTTCCCGGGCGCGTTTGAAATGGTTCTCCGGCCGCGCAAGAGCATCATAGCTCCAGTACGTGTGCAGGTGCAGATCGTAGCATGCGGCCATCCGTCCGTCAGCCATTGATTCGTCCCTTATTTTATCGGCGGAGAAACCGATCCAGCACATTTCTCACGGTCCCCTGCAGGAACCCGTCCGCGATCAGGCTGCCGCCAAAGGCGATCGACCCCACCGAGAACACCCCGCCTCCACCGGGATGGTCGTAATAGGTCATATGGGCGCCTCCCGAGCCGTCCCAATCGTACTCTTCGTTCGGATAGACCGCCGATTCTCCGTCTCGCATATAATCTTCCGGATTGATTCCCATTGCCAGCACCGTGATATTCTCCGGAGACCAATGCTCCCGTACCTGATCCGCCTCCCAGCCGCTTGCCGCGCCGCCGTTGACACCCTTTTCGCCGATCAGATCTCCGTTGTCCAGTCCGAGGCCTTCAAATACCCAGTGAGACGCGGCTTCGACCTTGTATGGTGCAAACGTCATATATCCCGGCCGTAGATATCCCACCCCCAGCACGGCATGCTCGGGCCGGCCCAGGTTTCGCCACAGCCCGCCGTCCTCGCCATTCTGGTAATGCGGCTTGCCGTCTTTGCGGATTTCCATGATCCGGCAGGTGGAATCCCAGGTCACCTTCCAGTAAACGCCATTTCCCGAAAGATACAGCAGGCACCCGCCCGCATCCAGATAGGCGTCCAGGTGGTTTCGCATCGGCTCCGACCAGTACTCACTGTGCGTATTGATCACGAGAGCGCTGTAATCCGCCAGCCAATCCCATCCCCGATGCAAGTCGATGTCCGAATATACGTCCACCGCATAACCGCTTTCCTCCATCCAGTCCAGAATCCACATCTCGGCCCTCAACAGATGGCTTCGGCCCTCGCCTTCGGGGGATGCCGTGGGCATGGGGCGATCCAGGCTCAGGGTCCTGGGCTGCGGCTCGCTGTAGGCCGACCGGCCGCCCCATCCGTTATACGCGTGCCAGGTGTTTGTGGATGCCAGTACGGCCACGTCGCCCTTCAGATGGAAACGGGGTTTGATAACGAACGGAACGTGGAACTTCACGCCCCTTTCGTCCATGAAATCCGCCGTATAGATCCACGACCGCGTCTCTTCAGGCACGATCCAGTAGAAATCCGACTCCCAATCGCAGCCGTTCTCCCAAGCATTCCCGGGGCAGGCCTGCATCCTCCCTCGCAGCCCGTTCAACTCACCGATTCCCGCGGCGGTTTTTCCCACGCGCTTGAACGCCACGACGTAGGACCGGGCGATTGTTGTCATCCGGAACGCGATATTGTCGTCGGGCGATGCGCTCAGCCGGGAAGCGTAACCCTGCATTCTGGTGACGTCGGGGGGAGGATGCACCGGCGGCGCGATGCTATGTGAATTCCGTGTATCCTTCTTCATTTCAATCCCCTCATTTGTATCTGGCTCTGATCGCCCTTCCCCGCTTTGCGCTTTTCGCGGCAAGGTCCAGAATGTGTATCGGCCTCCTGGCCCATTCGGGGGTAATGACCAGCGCTTTGCCGCCCGTCAGATGCTCGGCGACGTTCTCGTAGTATGCTTCCCATTGGCTGGTCATATTGGCGCCCTTCGTAACCACCCGCTGCTCTCCCAGTTGCCGGATCATTTCGTAAGTGCGTCCGTCAAAGACATAACTGCCTCCGGTACCTGAGATCTCCAATTGTCCCGGCCTGGGATTCGCCTCGAGCGAAGACACCGTCAGACTCAGCCACGCGCCGTTGTCGAACCTTACCACCGCGCACGCCACGTCCTCGTTCGTATCGTCCTTCCACGGCGTCTCTTCCGCCCAGAAGCCGGTCTTTGCAAACCCCGCGACCTCGACGACGTCCGCGGGTATGATCTGGAGCGCGTACTCCAGCAGGTGCACCCCCCAATCGTACATGATGCCCCCGGAAACCGACCGGCTGCTCCGCCACCAGTCTCCCGGGTGACCGTATCCGCCGATTCGCGCGTCGACGCGATAGATCTCGCCGATTGCCTTCTCCTCGTGGAGATGTTTCAGCGCTTCCAGAACACAGCCGTCCCAGTGCCGGTTATGGTACGCGGAAAGCAGGAGGTCTCGCGCCCCGGCCTCCCGGATCATGGCGTCGCATTCAGCGGTCGTAATGGCGAACGGCTTCTCGCTGATCACGTGCCGGCCCGCCCGCAAACACTGCAGGGCCAGCTTCGCATGGGTGTTGTGCGGCGTAATCAGCACCACCAGATTTACGTCCGATTTACTCAACATCTCCGAAACGGAGCGATATTGTTCGATTCCCGGGAAATCCGTCTCTGCCGCGGCCAGCCGCGCCGGATCCGTCTCGGCCACCGCGCAGGGCGTCATTCCCGCTTTTCGCATATCCGACAGGTGGCGCCGGCCCATTTCGAAGGCCGCACCGTATCCGACCACACCTGTCCTGACGTCCGCCGCCCGTTCGAACCTCGCCATATTTTGCCCCTCGAACGTGTATCTCCGTATCACACTAAAGCGGAGTCCCGGCATCCGGACATGCCGGGACTCCGCTGTTCTTCATTGAGTACAATTGCCTTCCGGATTCCGGTCGTTGAGCCTGCCCCGGCGGAACTGCTTTTCAACCTCAGCGATCTGAGCCATTTGTCGCGTCCGGAGGATCACCTGACCCGTCCTGAGGTTCGCCATTTTTCTTTTCGGGGTAGAGCACGAAACGCGCGTAATTCCCCGTATCGAAATGCTTCTGTGCCGCCTCCCGGATAATGTCGGAAGTCAGACCGTTCACCAGATCGTCGTACGCCAGTATCGAAACCGGATCCAGTCCCAGCCAATAGTTGGACGAAAGGGTCCTACGCCAGAATCCATTTTCCTTCAACGCCGCTTCCCGCCCGCGGCGGTCCGCCTCCTGGACTTTCTCTATATCGGTGTCCGCTGCGCCGAACCGCTTGAGGCTGTCGATCTGGGCGAAAACCGCCCGGGTGAGCTGCTCGACGCTGTCGGGCGCGCAGCCGAAACCGATCCGGATACTGTACCGCTGCTCAGGATAGAGAGAGGTGGACACGCCCACACTCACGCCGTAGGTGCCCCCCATTTCCTCCCGCAGGACCTCGCGCAGTTTGATGCGGAGGACGTCGGTCATCGACCCCAGGTTGTAACTGTTCCTGCGGCTCCACTCGAATGGTCCGGTGAAGACGATTCGATTGTTGCTCTTGGGTTCCAGGCCCTTATGGACGGTTTTTTCTATAACCCCCCGCGGGGGCCGTATACCCACGTCACGCCAGGTTTCACTTCGCCTGGTCGCCGGCAGCCCGCCCAGGTAAGTCTGTACGAGGGGACGGATGCGATCCGGATCGATGTTGCCCACAAAAAAGAATATGAAATCGCTCGCGTCGGCAAACCGATCCTTGTAAATCTCGAAAGAGCGCTCGAGATTCAATTCTTCCAGCAGCGCTTCCGACCAGACCCGCGCGCGGTGGTGGTACTGCGACAACGTTACCTGAATCGTATCGCCGAATGCCGCCGCCGGGCTGGCGCTGCGGTTTTCCAGCGATCCGCGGATGCGCTGCACGTAGGCCAGAAACGCCTCAGGGTCCTTTCGAGGCGAAGTAAACGTCAGGTAGATGAGTTGAAACATCGTCTCCAGATCCTTCAAGGAGGCGCTGCCCTGAACGCCTTCCCGCAGTTCCTGGATCCAGGGCGATACGTTCACCACTTTTCCAGCCAGTTTCTTCTGCAAGCCGATCGCATCGAACGTCCCCAGGCCGCCCTCGCGAATCACCGACGTTGCCGTCGCCGCCGCAAGATAATCCTGGTCCGACACCAGCCCATGCCCGCCCGGGCTGAATGCCGTAAACAGCACTTCATCGTTCTTGAAGTCGGTCGGTTTGAGCACAATGCGCACACCGTTCGCCAGCGTCCATTCGGTCACGCCCAGGTCGGCTATCTCTTTCTGCGAGACGATTTCGGCGGGCGGCGGCGGCGTTTCGATCAGCGGGCGGCCCGAGACCGCGTCTTCGTATGGCTCGATCTCCTTCTCGTTGACGCGCCCGATTACCGCCGTCAGATCTTCTTCGGTCGGCATTGTCACGTCTGGCTTCCCCGGACCGTCGACCAGCACGACGCGTTCTCGGTCCGTAATCCACTCGCCCGCAAGGCGGTTCACCTCGGCCAGTTCGATACCGGGCACCATCTCCTGATACAATTTGTACTCATACGCGATGCCGGGAATCGGCTCACCCGTCAGGAAATGCCGGATATACTCCGATGCGAACCTGCGGGACCGCACCTTGTCGCGCTCCGCGTTCGCCCGTTCCATTGAACGGAGCGCCCCGGTCTTCTCGCGGTCGAGTTCCGACTGCGTGAACCCGTGCAGGCGCACCCTCCTGGCCTCCGTGAGTACGGCCTCCAGGCCCCGCTGGATGCCACCCTCTCTCACACCTGCCCCCAGCGTATAGAACTCGCGCGTGCGGATAAAACGACCCTGGCTGGAGAACGCGAACATGTAAGGCGCATCGGGTTTCTTGGTCGATTCATGCAGCCGCGCGTTCAGCATCCTGTTGTACAGGGACTCGACAATATTCTGTCTGTAAGCCTCAGCCGAATCCTGTTGGCGCAAGGGTTGCTTATAGTAGATTGAAATAGTCGTCCGCGTCGCCTCCGGATCGGTAGCAATCGCGAACAGGGTCTCTTCGTGCCCCGGCACCGGATACAGCGTCCGTTTTCTGGGCTGGCTTGCTGGAGGAATCCGCGCGAAATGTTCCTGAATCAATCCTTCGATCCATTCCGTCTCGAAATCGCCCACCGCAATGACGGCCATCAGGTCCGGGCGGTACCAATCCCGATAAAACCGCTTCGCCGCCTCGTGTTTGAACGTATCCAGCACAGCTTTTTTCCCAATGGGCAGGCGCTCCGCGTACCGAGACCCCTTGAGCAGTATTGGAAACTGCTTGTCCCGCAGCCGGGCGCCCGCGCCCTGACCCAGCCGCCATTCCTCGATCACCACCCCTCTCTCCTTGTCGATCTCCTCCGATTCAAAGAGAACGCCCGACGCCCAATCCTCCAGAATCCGGAACGCCTGCGTGACAACCTGCGCGCTATCGGTGGGCACCTGGAGCATATACACGGTTTCGTCGAAGCTCGTGTATGCATTCAGGTCCGGCCCGAAACGCATGCCAATCGACTCCAGGTAATTCACCAGGTCCTGCTTGGGAAAATTCCGGGTTCCGTTGAACGCCATATGCTCCACAAAATGAGCCAGCCCCTGCTGATCCTCGTCTTCCAGAATCGAACCCGCATTCACCACCAGGCGCAATTCAGCGCGATTTTCCGGCCGCTGGTTCTCACGGATAAAATATCGGATTCCGTTCTGCAGCCTGCCAATCGTCAGATTCGGATCCACCGGCAACTTCGGCGCAGGGGGAGGCGCGGGTGGTTGCGGCGGGGCCGCCTTTTGCGAGGACGCACAGGCGCCGAACAGGGTGAGACTCAACACGACCGGTAACCGCAATGCGTATTTCATAGAAAATCCTCAGCTGTGGGGAGTCCACGTCTCGGCGAGGGGTCGATGGGTGAACGCTTTTGCGTCTTCTCCAAGATAATCGTCCGCAATCTGCCCGTTCCCCTCAATGATGTATTTATAGATCACCAGACCCTCGAGGCCGACAGGCCCCCGGCTATGCAATCGGTTGGTGCTGATGCCCACCTCCGCGCCCAGACCGAAACGAAATCCATCCGCAAACCGGGTCGACGCGTTGTGCAACGCGGACGCGGAATCCACTTCGCGCAGGAACCTGGACGCCGCCACCCTGTCTTCCGTCACAATCGCATCGGTGTGGTGGCTGCCGTAGCGGTTGATATGCTCGACCGCCTCCCGAACGCCGTTTACCACTTTGACAGAGATCACCATGTCGAGGTATTCCGTTCCCCAATCCTCCTCCGTCGCCGGTGCCAGCGCGCCTCCTGCCAGCGTTCGCGTCAGATCGTCCCCCCGCACATCGACGCTGTTCCGCTGGTATATCCCCACCATTTCCGGCAGAAATTCTCCCGCGATTTCCCTGTCTACAAGCAACGTCTCCGCCGCGTTGCATGCCGAGGGATACTGGGTCTTGGCATCCAGACAGATCCGCTTCGCCTTCTCGAGATCCGCCATCGCGTGCACGTACACGTGGCAGATACCGTCGGCATGCCCCATCACCGGAATCCTGGTATTCTGCATAATATACTGGACAAGCGCGTTGCCGCCCCGGGGGATAATCAGATCGATCAGATGGTGCAGATCCAGTATGGCCTGCACGTCCTCCCGCGCCTCCATCAGATGCATCCACCCGTCCGGAATTCCGGGCAACCCGCGTGTCGACGCAACGAGGACGTTCGCCAGCGCGCGATTGGTATGAAACGCCTCGCTGCCGCCCTTCAACAGCACCGCATTGCCCGACTTCAGGCAAAGCGTGGCAATCTGCACCAGCGCGTCCGGCCGTGATTCGAACACGATTCCCACCACGCCGATCGGTACCGATACTTTATAGAGGTTCAACCCCTGGTCCATCTCCGTCGCCGCCAGCGTCCGGCCAATGGGATCCTTCTGGGCCTTCACGCTGAGCACTCCCGGGACGATTTCATTGTGCAACTTGACCTTATCCACCTTCAGCCGCCCCACCAGCGCGCCTGTCAACCTGCCTTCGGCCAGCAGGACGTCCGCTGCCTTGAGATCCCGCCTGTTCGCCTCCAGAATGGCGCCCGCGCCGGCCTCCAGACCCCGAGCGATCGCCTCCAGCGCCGCGTTGCGTTCCCCCTCGGACGCGTGGCTCAACTGCAATGCCGCGGCCCGTGCGCCCTCGGCTCTGGCTCGAATCTCGTCTGACATTTCCGACAACCTCCCTCGGAAATCCTCAAATGGTCATACAAGGCAACGAAAATTTCCCGTTTGACGGACCCGCCGGTCTGCGACCCGTTACAGTTCGAGGCCCACCTTCCGCCCGGTCTCCACAATCTGCTCCCAGGTGGGGTCGGGAACGGGAATGCCGGACTTCGAACGTTCCTTCCTGGTCCGCCACGACCTCTCACCCGGCACCAGCACCTCGTGCGACCCCGGCGCCGGTTCGGCCGCTTTCACGTAGTCGACGAATCGCTTTACCTCAGCCTTGAACGCGTCGAGCGGCTGAAACGCCTCAATATTGATGGCCTGCACAAACAGCGCGTTTCCCGTCACCTTAGAGTCCCTGCGGGAACATCCGGCCGGCGAGAGCGCGCCCGAGAGAATGTCGATCACGAAGGCCAGCCCGTATCCCTTGTGCGCCACGGGACCGCCGAACGGCAGCAGCGCACCTTTCGGTTCCGACAGATACACCCCGGGATCGTTTGTCGGATAGCCTTCGTGATCGATCATCCAACCGTCCGGCATCCGTTCACCCTTCGCCAGTGTCACGCGAACCTTGCCGCCTGCCGCCACCGCGGTGGTAATATCCAGGGCAACTGGAAATTCCCCCGCCGATGGACACGCGACGGCGAGGCAATTCGCGGGCAGTACCCGCCCGATGCCGCCCGACGGGGGCATCGCCAGATCGGCCCCGTGTCCGTTATTCGCCAGCATCCCGATCATGCCGGCTTCGGCAGCCAGCGGCGGAAAAGCGCCAAGCCGGCCGACGTGGTTGCACCGGTGGACCGAGACCAGCCCCACCGAGGCCTCGCGGGCCTTGCGGATGGCCACTTTCATTGCAGCCACCGCGGTCACATGTCCGAACCCCCAGTTCCCGTTCAACACCGCCGTTGCGGGTGTCTCCCGTTCCACTTCGACCGCGGCGCCCGGAACAATCTGTCCGGATGCCACTCCCGCAACGTACTGCGGCAGGCGTTGTACGCCATGCGAGTCGTGACCCGACAGGCTGGATTCCACGAGTTGCCCCGCGACCGTTTCCGCTTCCTCGGACGTGGCGCCGGCCCGTTCGTAGATCTCACGCCCTATTCGACGCAGTTCGGCTGCAGAAAAAACCGGCATGCGATTTCTCCTCTTTGCGAATTCACCGGCCGCGCGATCCCGAGCGCCGGACCAGGGCTTCGCGCGGTGACTTTAACTTGTGTACGCCGCCTCTACGCTGTCCCGGTACCGCTCCAGAATCGCCCCCGGGACCACTTTCTTCAAACCCCGCGTCAGCGTACCCGTCTCCTCGCTGAGCGCGTCGGGCAGCACCAGTACCCGCTGCGGACGCTCGTGACTGGGCAGGCCGGCGGCGGTCGCCTCGTTCAACAGGAGTTCCCGCAACCGTTCGGCCACACCCGAATGCCGGCGTACGGCGTCATCGTCTTCGGGAAGATCGGGTAAATCAGTCAACGTCCGCGCCTCCTCTACATTTATCGTGACAACCGGCATGGGAAAGGACCCGCTCTGATCGCCCCAGACCATCACGTGCTCCACCAGCGGAACCCGGGCGTATATCCGTTCGAGCAACTCGGGATTCACAAACTCACCGTTGCTCAATTTGAACTGCCGTCCCAGGCGTCCTCGAAACGTCAGATACCCGTCCCCATCCATACTGAACAGATCGCCCGTCCGGTACCACGTTTTTCCGGACTCGTCCTTCACCAGCGTCCGGGCGGTGCGATCGGGATCATTCAGATATTTCCGCATCACGTGGGAACCGTGCACCCAGAGCTCTCCTTCCCTTCCCTGGCTTTCGGTGTAGGTCTGCGTGGCCGGATCGCCGGACCCCACTTCTTCACCGTCTTCCGCAATCAGCTTCACCTCCAGCAGCGGCCTTCCCACGGTACCTGTCTTCTGAGCGTCCAGCGTATTCACCGCAATCAGCGGGCAGCACTCGGTCGTCCCGTATCCTTCAAGCGAGGCGATATCCAGCACGTCCTGGAAAAAATCCAGTGCCTCGGGGTCCGCCTTGGCGGAGCCTATGATCAGCAGTTCCAGCCGGCCGCCCATGCGCTGGGACAGTTTCTCCTTGATCTTCGCCACCACCTTCCGTCCGATCAATCCGTGTACCGCCCGGTCCGAGATGGAAGCCGTGCCCCTCGAGATGTTTGCCTTGGCCCGAACCGCGCGCGCCACCAGCCTGCCCTTTACGCCGCCTGCGTCTATCTCCTTGCGGACGTTTCCGTACACCTTGTCGAGAATCAGGGGCACGGTCAGGAAGCCATGAGGTTCGGAATAACGAATGTCCACCAGCACCCGATCGGGCGAACGCGCAAGATCCAGTGTCCAGCCCTTGACAAGGGGATAGTAGATATTCAGGATGCCCATCGTATGGTAATCCGGCGCGGACTTGAACAGAACGGGCTGTTCGCGACGGGATATCCCGTCCCACACCGACCTTACGTTATCCACCAGATTCAGATGGGTCTGCACCACTCCCTTAGGCAGACCCGACGAACCCGAGGTGTAGACCACCTTTGACTCGTCGTCCGGGTGGATCTCCACGTCCGGAGGAGGCGCCTCCCCTCCATCCTTCACCAGGGCGAAAAATGACCCGATCTCTTTGGAGTGGCCCTCGGTCAATATCAGTTTCGGTGATTTCGACAGGCGCGGCAGTACCCGCTCCACCTGTTCCCGGCTTTTGCTGTCCAGGAACAGCACCCCGAGGCCTGAATGGTCGATTTTGTACTTCAGAATATCGTCGGGCAGCTTATTGCAGAGCGGCACCGAAGACAGACCCAGCATATCCGCCGCCAGGAAAATCAGCACCGGCTCCAGACCGCCGTCCGTAAGTACCCCCACGCGGTCGCCTTTTGCAAAACCGGCGCGGGCGAGCCCGGAAGCCAGCCGGTCCCGCTGCTCACGGAGCTGCGCGTAGGTCATCGGAACGTAGCGCAATCCCCGTTCGCCCCGCTGATCGGACTGCCTCAGAACGCGCACCGCCGTCCGATCCGCGTGCTTTGCGAAGCTCTCGTTCATCAGATCTTTAAGGGTCCGACTCATATCCGAAGGTCTCCTTTTTTGCCGGATCCGGGATTGGAACCTGCCGTTGAAACAGGGGCGTCAGCCGATCTGACTACCCCTCCCGGAACCGCACCATAACACGTCGCTGGATGACACGCTCGACGTTTTCTCGGCGAGGACAGGCAAGCGCGTAAATATAATCACGCACGTCACCCGCCGCAATCGTTTCCCGTCCATTGACAGGCATCATCGCTCGCGCCCTCACGCTGGTTGAAAGGCCAGTTGCGTCGTGCGATCCTCGCCGCTGCCTCGATGCAGGTAGATCGCGGTCAAGGGTGCGCCAATCTCGATGGATTCCGGATTCCGTGTGTCGAAACCCTCTATGCGGGCGACGATTCTGGGGCTTTCGTCCAGTTGGACAACCCCCGTGCAATACGGATTGTCCCTGTCGAAGCCCTCCTCCTGCATGGCAGGCGGGCCAATGGATATGCATGTAAAGGCGACCAGCTTGCCGGCGCCCGTCATCCGGCGCCATTGCATTCCCGCATTGTAACAGTTTATACATATGGACCTTGGCGGCACGTACAAGGCGCCGCACCGCGGACACGTCGACCCCGTCAGTTTTTCTTCACGGAGGAATGCTTCGAACCAGTAATCGCTGATCGGTCGCTTTCCCACCGCCTATCGCCTCTCGAGAATCGTAAACGTGCTCGTACCACCGGTGCCGCCCAGGTTGTGGGCCGCACCCAGGCGCAAATCACCGCTCGGCACCTGCCTGCCGCCGGCCTGTTGCCGCAGTTGTTCCCATACCTCGATCAACTGTGCGACGCCGGTCGCCCCCACGGGGTGCCCCTTGCACTTCAGACCGCCCGATGTGTTAATCGGCTTCGGTCCGTGCAGCCGGGTCGCGCCTTCACCGACGGCCCTGCAACCTTCCCCCGGGCTGAAGAAGCCGAGGTCCTCGATGTGGATAATCTCCGCGATGGAAAAACAATCGTGCACCTCGGCGAACTGTATGTCCGCGGGGCCAAGATCCGACATGGCATAGGCTTCCCGGGCGGCCTGGCGGGTGGCCTCGAAACTGGTCAGCTCGGGCGCCGCGTGGAGCCCCCTGCCGCTGCCCTGGCCAAGGCCCACCACGTATAGCGGATCGTCGGTAAAATGCCTGGCGATTTCTTCGCCGACCAGCAGGATACAGCCGGCGCCGTCGCTGATGGGACAACAATCGAACAGGTGCATCGGCCAGGCGACCGGCGGGTTGACCCGGGGGTCGCGCAGGAAGTCTTTTTCGTCCGTCCATTCAGGCACGGTCGCGCCGCTTGCCCTGGCGCGCTCCACCTTCGCTTTCATTAAATCAGCGACTGAGGCCCGGAATTGCGCTTTCGGATTCAGCGGCGCGTTCTCGTGGCTTTTGATGGTCACGTTCATCAGGTGCTCGCGGCTTGCGCCGTACTTGTGAAAATACGCCGTCGCGATCGCACCGAACACCCCGGGAAAGGTAAAGCCCGATTTCCGCTCGTAGGGTACCGCTGCCGACGCCAAACCCTCCGCCACATCGGCCGTGGAGCGCTTTGACATGTCCTCCACGCCGCCGACCAGAACCATGTCGTAAAATCCCGACGCGATTGCAAAGACGCCCTCGCGGAAGGCGATTGCGCTGGAGGCGCATGCGCCCTCGGTGCGGGTCGCCGGTGCGGGAACCAGGCCCAGCGCGTCGACGAGAATGGCGCCCCAATGGGATTGATGCACAAAGAAGTCGTTCGTGAAATTACCGATATAGAGAGCGTCGATGTCGCCGGGGTCCAACCCTTTGTCCACCGATGCGATCATGCCACGAAAGGCATCGACGAAGAGATCCCTGGAATCTCTTTCTTCGAACATGCCGAACTCCGACATGCCGGCGCCCACCATGGCAACGCCCCGCCCGAGTTTGCGTTTCTTATCCATCGTATATCGCCTCGGCACCCGTTTCGTTTCGACCGGAGAGCGCGGGAACAAAGGGAAGTGACGCTTCCCGGCCCTGGCAATATCCCGTAAGCATCAAGACTATCCGTCAGATCACCCTGCTCGCCCTGCCGCCCCAATACGGCGCCCTTATCAGGTTCTTCACGATCTTGCCGTAGTTGTTCTTCGGCAATTCCTCGACAAAATCCACCGATCCCGGTTTCTTGAAACTCGCGATTCGGCCCTTGCAGAAGTCGATCAGTTCCTCGCCGGACACGTCGCACCCGGGTTTCGGAACCACGACGGCCTTGACGGCCTCGCCCCACTCCGGATGCGGCACACCGATGACCGCGACCTCGAATACGGCCGGGTGTCGTACGAGCACCTCTTCAATCTCGCGCGGGTAGATATTCTCGCCGCCGCTGATGATCAGGTCCTTGGAGCGATCCAGGAGAAAAACGTAGCCATCTTCGTCCATGTACCCCACATCGCCTGTGTGAAGCCAGCCGTCTTTCAGAGCGGCCGCGGTAGCGTCGGGATTCCGCCAGTATCCCTTCATGACCAGGTCCGACCGCGTTACGATCTGGCCGATGGCTCCGGCCGGAAGTTCGTAGCCTTCGTCGTCCAGGATTCTGACCTCCACGTCGGTGCGTGCAAACCCCACCGAACTGAGTCTTTTTATCTGCTCCGGCGTACCATCCGGAACGTGGTCCCGGTGGGGCAGGCAGGTGATCGTCATCGGAGACTCGCCCTGGCCGTACAGCTGCACGAGGCAAGGCCCCAGCTTTTCGATCGCAACCCGGAGGTCTTCGGCCAGCATCGGTCCGCCGCCGTAGTTGAGGGTTTTCAACGATCGAAGGTCGTACCGGTGCAGCGCCGGACTTTCCACCAGGCGCTTAACCATGGTCGGCGCGGCGAACAAATTGGTGACCCGGTACTCTTCGATTGCCTCGAGGACCTGGTCGGGATCAAATGAAACAGTTTCCGGAATAATATTGGCCGCGGCCTTGCCCACGTTTGGCAGGGCATAGAGGCCGCTGCCGTGCGACAGTGGGGCCGCGTGCAGGGCCACGTCGTCGGGTCCCAAGCCCTGGCAGATGTCCGCGTAAAAGTTCATCGTCATCGCCAGCAGACTACGGTGTGTCAGCAATGCCCCTTTAGGCTGATCCGTTGTTCCGGACGTGTAGAACACCCATGCCACGTCGTCGGGATCCACGTCCACGTCGTCGAACGCGGCGCGTTCGGCGCGAATCAATGTTTCATAGTGCAGCATGTCCCCTTGCGCTTCCGCAATAGTGACAACCTGCCGAACCCGCGGCAAGCGATCCTTGATCTGCGAAATCGGCGCGTTGAATTCGGAGGAAATAACAACCACTTCAGATTCCGAATGATCGATGACAAAAGCGAATTCGTTGGGATGCAGGCGGAAATTGATCGGCACGGCCGCGGCGCCGAGCTTGAAACAGGCGAACATGGATTCCAGCATTTCGGGGAGATTGTGCATGAGGATGGCCACATGGTCACCCGGACGGACGCCAAGCCTGCGAAACGCGTGCGCCAACCGGTTCGCGCGTTCGTTGAACCGGGCATAGGTCCATCGCCTGGAGCCGCACGCCACGGCCAGATTCTGCGGAAACGTTCGCGCGGATTTCGTCAGCAACGTGCCGATGTTCATTGCCTGTCGTTGCTCCAAAAAAAACGCCCGCCGCCGTGGTCTTTCGATCGGCATTTCCGGGCGTCCGCAGTTGTCCCGCGCCGAGCGGAGCGGCGCATAATCGGCAATCGTTGCCGGCCGGGATCAATGTGATCGGGATGGAAGCGGGTTCGGAGCCGGCGGGAGACCGCTCAGTCCTATGCGGCGGGAATCATGTTGATGCAGACCGGTTGCGGCGTCCGGACCTCCTGCCCCGTCGGCGTGAGCCTGCCGGTACGCGCATCGATTCGATACGTGAAGATATTGTCCGTATTCTGGTTGGCGGCGAACAGGAACTGCCCGGAGGGGTCCAGCGCGAAATTTCTCGGGAACTCGCCGCGGGTCGACTCGAAGTCCACGAACGAGAGCTTGCCTGTCGCCGCGTCGACTTTGAAAATCACGATACTGTCGTGCCCGCGGTTGGTACCATACACGAAACGCCCGTCGGGCGACACGTGTATATCCGCGCAATAACTGGTATCCGTAAAGTCCCCGGGCAGCGTGGAAATCACCTGAACGGTCTCCAGAACCCCCCGGCTTTCGTTATAGGCGTATGCCACGGCCGTATTGTCAAGTTCATTGATCAGGTAGGCGTATTTCCGGTTCGGGTGGAACGCGAAATGTCTGGGACCCGCGCCCGCCTGAACGTCCACCCACGGTGGGTCGTTCGGCGTTATCGTCCCGTTTTCCGGATCCAGCCGATAGACCAGTACCTTGTCGATTCCGAGATCCGCTGACACGGCGTATCGATTTCCCGGATCGATCGTAATTGAATGTGCGTGCGGTCCCTGTTGCCGGCCCGGATGCGTGCTGGAACCCTCGTGCTGAAAAACGGAAGTGGCCTCGCCCAGGCTCCCGTCCTCCCGGATGGGCAGCGCCGCCACACCCCCGCTCGAATAATTCGCCACGAGCGCCACGCTTCCGGTTGCGTCTACGCTGACGTGGCACGGCCCTGCGCCCGTACACGACTGGTGGTTCAGCGAACGCAACGCTCCCGTGGCCGGATTGATGGCGAACGCGTGTAACGCCCCGCCCTCCTGTACCTCCGCCACCGAATAAAGGAACCCGTTCGTCGGATGGATGGCCTGAAATGAAGGATTCTTCACGTCCGATACCGTACTCACATGCGCCAGATCCCCGCTGGAAAGATCCAGACGGTAGACCGAGATACCGGCGCCACCCACGTAAAACCACATCGATTCCGCCTGTTGTTGTGCCATAACCCGAACCTCCTGTTAAACCCGGTCCGCACTGCCCACGCGTGGATCAGGCCTCCGATGCCAGATACCCCTGTTTCTCAGCCCGGTCGATCAACTCCCGGACGTACGTCCACAGGGCCGGCGATCCCGCTTCGATATGCCGATTTCGAGCAATTACCTGCTCCGAACTGATGTCGTGCTCCCGCCATGCGATCCCGCCTGATCCGTAGTTCAGCAGGATCGGCTGTAGCCTGTCCAGGGCTTGCGCGTACTTCGCCTCCGGAGTCTCACGAGCTTCAAACTCCTCCCACAACGCAAACACATCCCTGGCCAAATCGGCCGGCAGCAGATTGAAAATCCGCTCGGCGGCGCGGCGCTCCCTCTCGGTTTTATCGGCGTGTCCCGCCTCGTCGTAAAGCGAGGTGTCGCCAGCGTCGATCTCAACGACGTCGTGAAACAAAAGCATTTTCACGACCTTCAGCAGATCCGGTTCTTCCCGCGCGTACTCCGAAAGCAGCACGGCCATCACCGCCAGGTGCCATGAATGTTCCGCGTCGTTCTCCCGGCGTTTGCCGTCGATCAGATAAGTCCGCCGGAGCACCTGCTTCAACCTGTCGATCTCGGTAACGAAAGCGATCTGTTGTTCGATCCTGTCTGCATCCATCGACGTGCGCCTTATTTGGTGTCCTGTCCCGAAAATATCTCACCATTCTCCCGCCGATTCATCACGTCTCGCTACGTTGCCTTCGCTCGCAGACCTTACGCAGGTCGCCTGCGCTCAGGCGCCTTGCGAGACCGGCGACTCGGCGGCCGAATTCAGGCAACCTTTTTTCGGGACAGAACACTCGCCTTCGGGGGCAGCGGCCACGTCTCGCCCGCCATGAATCCGCCGTCCACGTAGATGTGCTGGCCCGTTACGTAATCCGAAGCGGCGGACGCCAGAAACACGGCGGTTCCCACAAGGTCGTCCGGGATGCCCAGCCGCCCGGCGGGGGTCCGGCCTTCGCCCCATGCCCGCATCGCCGGGTCGGACCAGAGTTTTTCCGTCAGAGGCGTCAGAATAAATCCGGGGCAGATCGCATTCACCTGGATATTGTGGGGTCCCAGTTCGAGCGCCTGCGCCTTCGTCAGCTGACCCACGGCCCCCTTGGTGGCGGTATAGACCGACACGCCGTGCAGCGCGATTCCGGTGGTCAGGGAGCCGATATTGATGACTTTGCCCTGCTTTCGAGGCATCATGAGTTTGGCGGCCAACTGTGTCAGGAAATAAAGTCCCTTCAGATTCACTGCCATAATCCGATCGTAATGTTCCTCGGTAACCGCGTCCAGCGGCTCCCGGATATTCATCCCGGCGTTATTCACCAGAATGTCCAGTTGCCCATAGTGCGCGCAGGTTGTCTCCACCCCCCGCTTGACGGAGTCCAGGTCAGCCATATCCATTTCCACAGCCAGGGCGTCGCCTCCTGCCGCTTCGATCGCCGCCACGGTTTCGTCCAGTTGCGAACGGGTCCTCGCCGCGCAGACACACCGGGCGCCGTGCGCCGCCAGGCCCTTCGCGACACCATGCCCGATCCCCCGTCCGGCTCCCGTCACCAGAGCGACGCGCCCTTGCAGAGAAAACAGATTTACCTTACCCTCCATTTTACAACGCCTTCCACTTACCGGTTTTTCAATATGTTCGACCGCATCGTCTGCGGGAACCGTGGAAACCAGGTGGCTTCCGATCTCGCGTATGGCCTATTCACCGGACTGGCAGATCGGAAACCTGGGTGCCTCAAGCACAGGCCGGCGGCCACAAACCGCGTTTTTCCTATGGCCTGATCCGCTCCATGAATTCTTCTACGTCCTGCCAGTGAATCTCTCTCAGGCGACGGACCTTGCCGAGAAGATCGTCCAACGTATCAGGGTTCAATTCGGCCGTGTACGCGTGCCTGAAAAAATGCCGGAACCTGCGCAGTTCATCCAGCAGATCAAAGGCGCCATCGGATACCAGAGCAGGCCTGATGCCTTCGATTTCGAGGCGCATTCGTCGCAAAAGGTCTATATGATACCTCTCCTCTTCGAGCCGGTTCTCGAAGAAATGGACAACTGTCTCGAACAGCTGCTCGAAAGCGGAATAGAGGTTGTGGATCTGATAGGCCATACTGTCGACACTCTCGGCCGTTTCGCGAAAAATTCCTGCGCGCTGTTCGATCCGTTCGCAAATGCGGTCGATGTCACGCTCGCGTGAATCGATTTCCGCCTTCAGGATGGCGATCCTGGCTTCATCCATATACCTTCCAGCCCTTTTCCTTGATCGTTTCCGGAAACGGATGCGTGTCAAGATCAATGACGTCCACAACCCTGCCCGTGGCATCTTCCAACGCCTTCATCACGTCGAGGACCGACCCCGAGCAGCCGCCAACAGCCACATCGACGTCGGAAGTCTGTTTCCACCTGTGTTCAACCAGAAGCGACCCCGTAACATAAGCCTCGCCAATGTCGTATTGGTTCCGGATCCAATGCAGGGTTTCGGTAACGGAACGCAGACATTCCGCTCTCTCCCGGTTTCGCTTCTCTCTCCGTTTCTCCAGAGCCCGATCGAATACACTCGTATCAAACATCGTCACGACTCCACGGGTACACGGTCTGCCTCGAACGACCAACGACATCCCGATGCTGCACTGGCGGGACGTATCGTATGTTCCGGTCGGACCTGCAGATATCCGCCCGTCCTCACGCAGCCGAGAACACCGCCTGCATCATCGCCTTGATATAGCCGAACTGGAAGGCGAACGCCTGTTCGAAGCTGCCCGGGCGCGCTGTGGCCTGGCGCGTGGTCCGGCACCACCATGTGCGGATACCCGACTTCTTTCAGCGCCTGCATCAGCGTGAACATATTCATGTCGCCCTCGTCGGGCCAGACCTCCTGGAACTTGTTGCGTCCGCCGAAGATATTACGAAAGTGGATCAGATGGATCTTCTTTCGTTCACCGAAATATCGGATGATATCGGGCACCTCCCGGGCAGGATCCTCCACGCTTTCGGCCATGCAGCCCAGGCAGAGATTCAGGCCGTGATAGGGACTGGGACAGATGTCTATAAAATGCTTGAAACCCTCCGCCCCGCCCAGGACGCGGTCCACGCCCTTGTATCCCGGCGGCAGCCAGGGATCGCAGGGATGACACGCCATGCGCACCTTGCACGCCTCCGCAACGGGAATCACGCGCTCCAGGAAGAACGTCACCCGTTCCCAGTTCTCCTCGGCGGTCACGGGTTTATCATAACGCGGCGTATCGGCATCGGCCTTCGACAGATCCCAGGTGGAATACCGCGCGCCTCCACGCCCGAGCGGCACGCTTTCCGTGCGCTGGTTTTCCATCTCACACAGGAAATACTTGATTGCCGGAATGCCGGCATCGGCCGTCGCCTGCACCATTCTGCAGACGCGGTCGATCTCCTTCTCTCCCTTTTTCCAATTCCCCAGCATATAGTTGGGCGTCGACCCGCCGTCGTCGTTGAACTGGTGGAGAGGCAACGCCACCATTTCCAGGTCGACGCCGAAACGCCGGCATTTCTCGCGTTTCTCCGCAAGTTCCTCGGCATCCCAACCCCGCTCGCGATCGAACGTGATATCGTTCGCGGCCATACTGTTCACGCCAAGGCGAGAGAGAAACGCCAGATGCTCGTCCGTTGTGTCGAACCGCTGCGTGCCCACGTGCATACGAGGACTATCCACGTTCCAGAGACTGTGAGGATCCGACCGATCGACTTCAGTTGAATCCGCTGCCATCACAAAATCGCCTCCCTCCGGCCTGTCGCGCTTAGCGAACATGCCTCTTGAATCCGCGGCACCTGTCGTTATCCCGACGCCGCGAAAAGCAGATGGATATGTACTTCATGTTCGATTCCTGTCGGTCCGGGCAACCCTGAAATCGCAGTGACCGCCGCAATGAAATTCGTTAGGGGTCCGGCTGGAAACATCATGCGCCTTCCAGCACCCGCCGCATCTCATCTCCCCGCGTACGGAACCAGTCCATCAGGATGCTGACATCCGTACCGATACAGAAGTGTTTCACCCCCATATCCAGATATCGTCTGGCCTGGTCCGGACTGCTGATTTCCGCGCGCGGCGCCACGCCCATCTTCAGCGAAGTCTCGATGACGAACCCCTCCGCCTCTCTGACTCTCTCGTGTCCATATTCGCCGGGATGCCCGATACTCATGGAATAATCGCTCGGTCCGAACTGCACCATATCCACGCCGCCAACGGACAGCAACGCCTCCAGATTCTCCACCGCCGGCGCCTTTTCGATCATCACGGCAATCACGACATCCTCCATGGCATCCACGAACTCGGGCAGGCCACCGGCCATCCCGAACTGCATTGTCCGGCGCATGCTGGCTCCGTGCTGCCCTCCGGCAGCCGGCGTTTCTGCACGCACCGCCTTAACGCATTCGCGCGCGTCCGAGACGGAACGCACGTCGGCGAACAGCACATTCTGAATGCCGGCGCCGATTGCCCGCGAAGCAAGGTGCGCTCTCGGTTCCTGCTCCACCTTGATCATCGATGACATATCGTACAACTCGATCGCCCTGGCAAGATTCTCGAACGTATGCAGGTCGTACGGTGCGTACTCCGACACGTATTCCACGTAGTCGAACATTCCGGATATTCCGACCAGTTCCATCACGGTCGGCCATGGGCTGTGAACGTGGGTCCCCAGACTGGGCCGATCCGCCTTCAGCAACTCACTCAATCTATTCCTGCGCATGCCGTTTCCTCCGGGTGTTTTTTCAACCTGCTGAATTCAAGTGATCCTGGCCATCTGCCATAGGATCTGGAGGCAGACCGCGGCATAGGCCGGCGGGTTGCCCTAAATGTCCGAAAGGTCCAGGAATTCCAAGACAGTTCCTAACTGAACGGCTTCAGGGCCCGAATCTGCCGCACGTGTTCAGCGACCTCATCCGCGGAAGCATCCAGCATGCGCTCCCCGTTCTCGGCGCTTGCAACCGTGGGGTCGCCAACGCCGCCGTGCCTCGTGCGCTGATCGAATCGATAATAGGACGCCACGCCAGGCACCCGCATGCCGTCCCGCTCGCCATCCGCATCCAGCCGGTCCGTGCGCACGAGTTCAGGACGGATCGCCAGGATCATCGACGTCTCCGTCTCACCGGCATGGCCGGAACCGCCGGAACCGAGTTGGCGTATCCTGTTGAGCGTATCGCCGGAGGCCCACGCCCAGCGTGAGTAAAACTCCACGTTGCCGTCGGGGTACCGTTCCATCAGCCGCTGTAGCAGCACCGAGATATTCGCGCCGTTCCCGCCATGGCTGTTCTGAATCAGAATCTTCCGAAATCCGTGCCCCACCATCGATGCCGCGATGTCCATCATCAGAAGCAGATGCGTCTGGGACACGGCACTCACCGTGCCGGGATATCGGATGTGATGCCGGGAGTACCCCAGCCACTGCACCGGCAGCACCAGCACGTCGTCCGGGCAGCGCTCGTGCACCCGCCTGGCCACCTCGCCACCGATCAGGCTGTCGGTAAACACGGGCAGATGCAGGCTGTGCTGTTCACAGGATGCCACAGGCATCAGAACCACAATATCCCGCGGCAGGGCGTCGATTTCGGGGGACGTCATTTCAGCAAGAATCATCACTTCCGCCTTTCGCCAGCCAACGCGGACGCCAACGACGCAATGGCGCCGAAACTGCGTATTTTCGTTCGGGTTGTCCGAACGGACAATTAACGCCTAACGCCCAAATCCATCAAGCACATTCTGCACACACGCGCCAACGGCGTCCAGGGCGTATCCGCCTTCCTGCACCAGCAGTGTCGGAAGATCCGCCCGGGCCAGTCGCAGCCCGATTGCCTGGAACGTAGAAACCGGCAGGTCGAACTTACCCAGCGGGTCATCCCGGGAGATATCCACACCCAGCGAAACCACCAGAAAGGCGGGCGCGAACCGATCCACTTCGTTCAGCGCCCGGTCCAGCGTCTCAAGGTACGACGTGTCGCCCGTGCCGATGGAAAGCGGCAGATTCACGTTCAACCCTTGCCCGGTGCCCGAACCCGCCTCATCCGCATACCCGCTGAAATAGGGATACTCGCAGTTCGGGTCCGCGTGGATCGAAACGAACAGAACCGCATCCGACGCGTAGAAGATCGACTGCGTGCCATTCCCGTGGTGATAGTCCACGTCCAGCACGGCCACCCGTCCACCCGCGCTGAGATATCTCGCCGCAACCGCGGCGTGATTGAGATAGCAATAGCCGCCGTACAGGTCGCCCGCCGCGTGATGGCCAGGAGGACGGCTGAGCGCGTAGACCGGGGACTCTCCCTCCAGCAGCATCGCTGCGCCGGTCAGCGCGCAGAACGTGGCCTCGCGCGCCGCCGCGAAGGTGTGCGCCAGAATCGGCGTCTGTGTCTCGAAGCCGTAGTACCCCGCCTGGTGCACAGGATCGCGCGGCTTTCGGGACGACGCGCGCGCGGCGAAGGTATCCGGTATCAATCCGGTTTCGTTCCCTCCGCCGCGCTCGACCCACGCCGCGTGGGCCCGTTCCAGGAAGCGCAGATATCCCGCTTCGTGCACGGCGCGGACGGCATCCATCGAAAACCCTCGCGGCGGCATCACCTCGTGCGTCCCTTCGATGGCGCGCAGAATCGCCTCCGCCCGCGCCGGGACCTCCGGATATGGCTTCAGCCCGCCTGCGACAAACTGAAACGGCGGCGAATGCCGCCTGTGGTTCGCGGAATAGATGACCTTCATTTCATCCCCAATCGTGTTGAGGGCGTGTCTGCCTGCCCGACGTCGAATCCTTTCCGGAATCCGTGGATGTGCCCGGAACGGCGCCCGTCCTCCCGGATACCCGTGTGCGGCATACTCCACGGCTTCCGCGTCTATAACCTCTCCAGCCGTCCGTTGTCCAACATAAAGATCTCATCCGCCACGTGAGAAATCAAACGCCGGTCGTGGCTGACGACGACGAAGCCGCCGGGAAATGTCTCGAGCAGCCTTTCCAGCACCTCCACGGACTCGATGTCCAGATGCGTCGTGGGCTCGTCCAGCACCAGGAACTCCATCTGTTTCAGTATCATCTTTACAATGGCTCCGCGCATCCGCTCACCATAGCTCAGTGTGTGAACCGGCCGGACCACCTTATCGGCGTGCAGCCTGGCCGCGCCCAGGAACTGCCGCACCTCACTTTCCACGTAATCGACATCCCGGAAATTATCCAGGAAGATCTCCTGGTTGTAAAACCCGTCCAGGCCCTGTGTTACATATCCCACCTTTACTTTCGCGTTGAAGTAGACTGCGCCTGAATCCGGCGGCAGTTTCCCCGTCATCACATTCAGGAGTGTTGTCTTCCCGGTCCCGTTCGGGCCCATTATTGCGATCCGGTCTCCGGTCTCAACAACCAGGTCGAGGGTCTCAAGGATCGGGTTGCCGCCGAACTGCTTGTCCACCGACTCCATCCTCCCCACCAACCGCCGGTTCACCTCGTACGGCGGAAAATTCAATCGGATTCTTTTCTCGATCCAGGGTTTCTCCTCCTCCCGGGCAGCCGTGAGCCGTTCGAGGCGCCGCTCCATCACCTTCGCGCCCTTCATCACCTTTGCGGCCAGACGACGGCTTGACGAATCCCTTGTCTCGTTCTCCCGGCTCACCCCCCACGCCATCCGCCGCCGCATGGCCTCCTGAAGTCCGGAAATCTTCTTACTCAGCGTCCCGGCTCTGTCCATCCTACCCTGAAAGTCCCGCTCCTTATGCTCCAGCGCCATTGAATAACCGCCCTGAACCGAGAACATCCGTCCCCGCTCCAGGTAAACCGTCCGATCCGCCACATTGTCGATCAACTCCCGATCGTGGCTCACGATCAACACGGCCCTACCCCGTCGTTTGACAACACGGATGCCCTCCTCGAACGCCGTAATGCCCCTGATATCCAGGTAGTTCAACGGTTCGTCGAACATCATCAGATCCGCGTCCAGGGCCAACACCCCGGCGAGATCCACCTTCCGCTGCTGCCCGCGGGACATGGTCCTGTACGGCACCTCCAACTCCACGCCGAAATTCCCGGCATAGGCTCGAACCCGGTCCTCGCGCTCGAACCCGCCGGACTCGTAGTAGTCCTGATAAAACTCGTGCCGTCCCGCCTGAATGCCCCTGTAAAGCCTCACCAACCCGGCGTCAAAAGACAGCGCTCGCTCCAGTCCCGAGCCCTCGAATTCCACAGGGCTCTCCTGGGGCACGCAGACAGGCCTGACGGACCTGTCCAGCGCCACGTCTCCGTCGTAATCCGTGATCTCGCCAATGAGACACTTCAACAGCGTGGTTTTTCCACATCCGTTGGCGCCAACGACCGCAGCCGCCTCACCTCGCTGCAAGCTGAATGAAATGCCGTCGAGCACGGAAACAGCCCCGTAGGCAACGCGTAGATCCTGTACCTGCAGCACAACCTCACCCCCTTCCTTTCGCCGTTTTGTTCGACCGACAGCCGTTCTTATGGCCCACGTCCCTGTCCGCAGGAAGCCTTCGGTCCCCTCAGCGCCCGCCTCCGTCCGTCGTTTTTCATACGACGCGACCCCGTACCTTCAACAGATGATGGACAACGTCCGCGCTTACCTGCGCGGCAGACAACGAAAAAGGGCCAGCGTAAAACGCACCTTTCATGCCCCTTCCGTACGCTACGCCGCGCTCTAATTGTGTCAACTATTTAACGCTCCCTGTAATAAACAAACCAGACCTCCTTTAATCCTTTCCCAAAAATACGACACCACTCTACCGCCGATTCATCCCGTCTCGCGGCGTCGCTTGCACTGCCTGGGCCAGGCTTGTCGAAGGGTCGAAGGGATACGAAACGGTCCGAAAGTCGTCTTCCTTTAAATCGCAAAATGACAGGCAGCCTTCACTGCCTGTCATTTATTCGGTCCCAACCAGACGGGGCGGAACATCCTGACCGGCGAGTCGCGGGCTAACCGGAAATCTGGAAAAGACCGTCGCCGGATATCGGTACAGTTGATTCGTCAAACGCGTTATAAATGGCGCAGAAAGAGCGCCGGGCGCAACCGTATCGGAATCCCTGACGTCCGTCAGGTCATTACGGCTCAAAACGATAGACCACGGGCAACTGCGCCGGGTCTACGATGCTCGTATCCGTGTGGTGGTAGATGTTCACACGCCCGGTGCCGCAGTCTCCGAACCCGTCACAGGTGAGTTCGCCGATGAGACCCGGAAGGCCCGCCGCGCTGAGCAGAGGCGACGCCGATGGCGATCTTTGCCGGCAGACCGCCGGGCGACAGCGGGGTCGCGCCCGTTACACTATCTCAGTAGGGGCCCATAGATTGGCTTACTTGAAGACTTCAAAGGCACCGTTCCGCACCTTCAGCACAATGGGATTGTAAACCGCGTCGCCATCGGGATTGAACGAGAAACGCCCCAGAATCGTATCGACCTCCCGGGTATTGATCATCGCGCGTTTGATCGCACTCGCGTCCATCGATCCAGTTTCCGCTATTGCTTTGGCGAGAACAAACAGCGAGACGTAAGAAATCGCGCCCCATGGATGCGGTTCATAGCCGTACCTGGCGATGTAATTTTCAACGAAGGCCTGGTTCCCAGGTGTGGAAGCGTTGCTTGCCCAACTCAATACGGAAATCGCGCCTTCGGCGGCGTCGCCCGCTTTCTTAACTTCGGTCAGGGACAGTTCAGGTATGATCATAGGAATCATTGAAGTGATGCCAACCTCACGGGCGTTGACCAGAACTTGAATCATCTCCGCCGCCAGACACGAGACAAACACGGCATGTGGCTTCAAAGCCATTATTCTGCTCAGCTGGTCGGCAAACGAGGTGTCGCCCGTTGCAAAAGTCTCCCTTGTCAGAATCTGGACCTCGTTCTCGGCCAGGGCGTTGCGCAATTCCTCGTCCAAGCTGCGGGAATACACGTCGGTCGAATCGACCATAATCGCCACTCTTCGATACCTCAGTTTCTCCTTCGTACCCTTGACGGCGCCTGGAGCGAGCGTGCCAACGTTGAGGCCTGTGCGGAAGATATAGTCGCCGATCGCGCTCAGGCCGACGGCGGTCGATGTCGAACTTAAAGTCAGAACCTCGCTCTGTTGAGCGATCGGAAACACCTCCTTCGCCACGGTGGAAATACCGGGACCCAGGATGACGGACACACCGTCCTCTTTGATAAGTTTATTGAACGCTTTCGTGGCGGCATCAACCGTGCCTCGGGAATCCTCCCTGATGAACTCGATGTTTGAGCCTCCGAGTATCGATGAACCGTTGATTTCTTCAAGTGCGAACTGGAAGCCTTCCCACGCCGGCGCGCCGTATAAAATCTGCGGGCCGGTCAGCGGGAGTGCGACGCCGATCTCGATCTTTTCGGGCAGACCATCTGCAACGCAGCCCCAGCTCACGGCTGCGACGAGCGAGAAAACGAACAGACTGCGAATCTTGGTAAACAAGGCTGACCCCATGGGTTACGTTTGTAATTGTGAACTTGAGGAATCTCTGATTAAGCTGTCGGTTGTCTCTGCTGGAAAGAAGAGTTATAATAGAGAGGGATGGCAAGGTGAAGTCATTCTCGGGACGCCACACTCAATCACCGAATGTAACGGATTTTCCGCCATATTGCAATGACAAAAAATCACGCCTTCGTGCCCTATTTCGCCCTTATTACGGGGAGCATGATTTAGTTTATCTGCCCCTGCTGTGTGGTAGCGGGGTAAGAACGTCAATAAACAGAGCATAAAATACTTGACAATTGAGTTTAATATGGATATCACATCTGTCCAAAAACGGAATTTGAAAGTATTAGAATAATCCCTCCGAGGATGCGATCATGGAAGTAGAAGAGCCAACAAGAATCCCTGAACCGCATCTCGGAGGATTGGTGTATGGTACGCACAGCCAGTCTGTTCAGTCAACTGTTGGATTTATTCCCTCGCAACCAGTTTCAGCGTTCGGTGAAAGCGCACCGGGCAGAGCGATACATGAAAGGGTTCACGTGCTGGGAACAGTTTGTGGCAATGCTGTTCTGCCAGTTGGCGCAAGCGCATTCGTTACGTGAGATCTGAGACGGACTTTCGTGTTGTCTGGGCAAACTGATCCATGTGGGGGTTCGGGAGGCGCCGAAACGGTCTCCCGCGTCTTTTCGCTATATGGCGTCGAAGGCAACTTCCGCCAGGTCCTGCACGAAGTAAGGTCATGGCTTCGACGACGCGCACCGCGAAATCGAGTACGCGTTCCTGGAGAAGCGGTTAGACGTGAGACGCAAGACGTGAGAGATCCCCTGCCGAGTCCGGTTTCATTTTGTGCCGGAGGCATAAAGGAAAAACCAATCGGGCAAGGACGTCGTCTACCGTCTAACGTCTTACCTCTACCCTCGAACACACGACGGGCTCCGGTTTTTCCGGAGCCCTTTGTGCTTACGAATCAACCGACGCGCGCCCTCAGTCGTCCTCCAGCTTGAAGTGAATCGGAATCACGAGCCAGACCTTAACGGGCCGATCGCTTTGGCGCGCCGGCTCGAACAGGAACTTGCGCACCGCGTCTTCGGCCGATTTCCGGAAGATTTCCTCGCCCTTCAACATCCGGATACTCTCCGCTTTTCCGTCTTTGCCAAGAAGCACTTTCAACATGACCGATCCTTGCAGGCCGGCACGCAGCGCGAACTGAGGATACACCGGCAACGTCCTCCTCAGCAGCCTGGGCTTCTGCTCCACCTTCCAGACTTCCAGAATCTCCTCTTCTTCGAAGGGAGCCTCTTCGCTTCCTGCCGGCGGGGGCGGCGGCAGATCCACTGGCACGTCTTCCAGTTCGAGATCGGTGGTCTCGATCGTCACATCGTCCGGCACGTCGTCGCTTTCGGTCTCGACAGGCACAGCCGGACGGGGCGGTGGCGGCGGACGAGTGATCTGCCGTGTCTCCGGAAGATCCTCTATCTGAATCACAATCTGTTCGGGTTTGGAAGGCGTGGCCTGAATGTCCAGGGTTGGAAACAGAACGGCGATTCCAGCATGAACCGCCGCGGACATCACGAACGATAGGCCCAGAACCTTCCTATATCGCCGCTTCAGGTCCACCTCGGGGTTCTTGTCCCGTTTTTCCACCTGGATATCCGTCTGGCGATCCGCAAGAAGCAGCTGAAATCGCTTGCGTCGATCTCGCTGAGCGGCCAGATTCGACAGTATTGAACCGTCAAACCGTTGCAGCACGAACTTCATCAGATCCCCCTCACGGTAATTCCACGAAACGGCCGTGAAACCCGTCCCTTATGAATGTAGTTCCGAAATGTTACGGATCCGTTGCGCGAAGGTTGAAAACCTGTAACCTCCGGAGACGACCCGACATTGCGCCGGGCATGCTCTATAGAGGTTCGACAACGCAATATACGACTTCGTTCCAGATTCCGATCTCCGTCCCTCACTGTACCAGGGCTAAGAGGACGGGGCGCCGCCGGCGGCGGGTGGGCCCTGAGATCCGGCCCCGGTTTTTTTTCGTTTTAAATGACGACCCCCATATCGTATACTTAATATCCGTACATGTAGTATACTTATATTTGCACATAACATGAATAAAAAAAACGGGAGGTATTGCCCATGAACTCGACGATTCGATGGGGCATCGGCGGCGCCGGAGGCGCTTATTTTCTGGCTACGCCGGGTGAACTCGTAATCGACCTCCAGAAACGCGACCGCAACGTCCACAACCGCCGCACGGATCTGCGTGCGCTTCTGATAACGCCCGACCGGAAGGTTGTACAGGAGGTTACCCTGCCGGACACCGGCCCCGGCGACGGCCCGCTTCAACGGGCCCGGCTGTCCACGCGCGTCAACCACAAGGGCATCTATAAACTCAACGTCACCATCTCCCAGGACAGATACGGCGAGGAGATCGTCTGGGCGTTTCGAACCAACTGCAAGCGTTACCTCGTCGAGACTTCCCGCGGCCACAAAGACGCCACGCACCAGGAACCCATCGTCCTGCTCGCGCCGGAGTATCCCGGCGACGTCTGCTTTCTTCCTCCCGAAGGCGCGTTCTCCGTTGAAATCGGAGACCTGCCCGAGACCGTGGAAATGCTGCCGGTGTTCGACGCTGCCGGGAGCCTCGTTGATACCCTGACTGTTCAGGGCGGACGCGCCACCCATACGTTCCCGGGGCACACTCACCGGTCCGCACCCTGGCGTCTCCACCTGCCCTCCCAGCGAGCCGTCATCCACATCGACGGGGTCACGCGCTGGTCCGATGACGATCCGCACACGGACATGTCCTACTGGACCCCACACCTGGATTCTTTCTTCCCCCTCCACCCCTGCCGCTGGCTTCTGACGCCCTACAACAGGAACCTTTACGTCCGCCCGGGCGAGTCAGGAGCGGTCGACTTCCGGGTCCGGAACCATTCGAACAAACCGCAGACCGTGCGCCTGGCGCCCGAATACGACGAGGCCGCGGCCTTTCCCGTCCGGCTCTCCGAGGACACCTTCGATCTCGGCCCAATGGAAAGTGCCGGCGTCACCGCCAGCTACTGTATGCCCGATACCGCGGGCGAGAGTGAAATCTTCACCTGCCGATTGCGAGCGACCTCCGAGACATATCCGGACGTTTCCACGTATTCAACGTTGACGCTCAATGCCGGAACTTCGCCCGTCCGGCGTCCCATCCGACTGCCCCTGGTGTTGAAACCCTATGAACACGAGAACGCACAGTTCGGCTATGTGCCCGACTGTCCCGTGGAGAATCAGACCTACTTCGACCTCGACAACCGGCCCTTCGTACGGACCGAAACTGGTATCACCGCGTTGCGGGACGGTCGCTGGACGGCGACCGACTTCAGAGATTCCGTCCGGGGCTTTGAGAACGCCGCCTTTGGAACCGCGTCCACCAAGATTGCCTTCGATGCCAAAAATTTACTATATCTTGTTGTCAATGTCAATGGTCAACCCAACCTGCTGTATTCCACCGATCGCGGCCTTACTTTCTCGGCGTGCGCAATTCCCGGAAAGGAAGGATTTCCGCTCACTTTTGATATCGAATGGTTTACGGGTCATAACACGTGCGACGGTCCGCCGCCCCTCCTTCGTTACGCCCGTACTGGAGAAGATGTACTTCATTTCTGGCGGAAAGTCAACGACCTCGAACTCTTTCTGCCGGAGAAAACGTCCGGGGGGCTGTCGATAGGTCGTCCGATTCTCGTATCAGACAATTGTATCGGCCTCTCACAGCACTCGGGTATTCCCGCCTCGGTGGTCTCGAAGGACGGGAAGGTGCACGTCATCTGGGCGGAAGCTACCGATCCGGAGGAAGACGTCCCCGGCGTGCCGACCTACGTCGCCACCATCGACAGGGAGACCCGGGAAATGGGCGCACCCGTGCTGGTCGGCTACGGACCGCCCGCAAACGACATCCACAATTCACCCAGTATCACCATGGACAGCCAGGGTTATCTGCACGCCCTCTCGGGTACCCACGGTTGCCCCTTCCCGTATGCCCGTTCGCCGGCTCCCAACACCGCACACGCCGGGTGGTCCGAGCCCGGAGACGCCTGGCCGGATGCCCGCCAGACCTACATCGGCTTCGTCTGTGATCCGGAGGACACACTTCACTCGGCCTTCAGGCTCTGGTGGAACGGTACCGGCTACTTCCCGGCCGGCAACTACGCGACCCTCGCGCATCAGCGACGCCCCGCGGGCGACGCCTGGCAGGAACCCCGGGTCCTTGTCGTGCCGCCGTTCTCGGAATACAGCGTGTTCTACCACCGCCTTACCATAGACCGCATCGGGCGGCTCTTCCTCTCGTACGAATACTTTTCGACCTACTGGTTCTACAGGAATGACCACGCCGGCAGCCATCGCTCGCTGATGATGTCCGCGGATCTCGGAAATACGTGGAAACTGGTGGAAACGTCCGATCTGTACGGATCCTGAACGGGGACGGGGGATCCGTACAAACGGTGAACAACCGTCTGCGGTCCGCGTGGAAGCGGCTGAAGAAGGGGTTGCTGACGATGTCAAAGAGAGAGTTTCGGAAGATTGTGCAGTCAGGTGACGACGCCTCTGTGAGTATCGTCGGAATCTGCAAGGCCGCGTGTGAGGGTGACCTGGATCGGGTCCGGGCGATCCTGAAGCAGAGACCCGATCTCGCACGCAGAGACGGAATACAGGGCTATCAGGCCATTCACTACGCGGCGCGGGAGGGTCACCTGCACGTGGTCAGGCTACTACTTGAGGCGGGCGCCAGCCCGACCCGGATAACCTACAGGGAGCGCGTGTCGGGGATCGATATGGCCCGGCACCATGGGCATGCCGAAGTGGCCGAAGCAATGGAAGAATGGCGGTTCCGGCAGACGGGAGAGACAGAAACAGGAATCCTCCTTTGCCAAGCCGCCGGCAGGGGTGATATTGAAGGCGTAGGGGAACTGCTTGACACGGACCCTTCCGGGATACACTCGGTGAACAAGAGCGGCGATACGGCACTTCACGTGGCCGTGGAGAATCATCATATCACGGTGATCGAGGAACTCCTGGATCGGGGCGCCGATACAGATCGAGCGAACGCACGAGGGAAGAAGCCCATCCACCTTGCCCTTGGGCCCCGACCCAAACGCGGGTGGGACCCGCCGCCGAGCCCGCTGTGGCCGGTGATTGGCGGAATTCTGTTGGGACGTGGAACGGAATACGATCTGTGGGTTGCGTGCGCAATCGGCGACGTCGACCGGGCGCGGAGCATTCTCGATGCCGATCCCGAGGCCGTGAACGATTGGGCCCGAAACTATCCCGGCATGGACGCGTATCCGATCACGATTGCCGCCGAGAAGGGGCACCGCGAAGTTGTGCGCCTCCTGTTGGAGCGGGGAGCGGATCCGGACACGCCATATGACAAGGACGAGGGATACCCCGTGGCGGAGCGAGGCGCCCCTCTGCATGCCGCGGCAGCCAACGACGATTTGGAAATGGCGACGCTGCTCCTGGCGCACGAGGCATCGGCACATACCGTGATGGATGCGTCCGGCAATGCATTCAATCTGGCGATCTCCAACGGGAATCATGAGATTGAAAAACTGCTTTTGCGACACGGCGCATTTCCCGGGTATGACAACGCGATCACTCCAGGATTCTATGCACAGCACAGTGACAATATCACTGTCGATGCAGCGCTCGTTAAATCCGATCCCTCGTGTGTCAAGGACGTTCTGAAAGGGGCCGTCCACGGCGGGCATCCGGATCTCGTGGACCTCTGCCTCTCACAGAATCCGGGTTTTACGGAAAGCGAAATGCATGACGTGCTGTGCCTGGCAATGCGGGTGTGGCGGCTCCGGTGTCCGAGAAAACCGGGCAATGCGCGCGTGGAACACTTCTACGCCTGCTTCGAACTCCTTTTGGATCACGGATTCGACCCAAACGCCCGCGCGAAGGAAGGCGGCTTGACCCCCCTTCATTGGACCGCGGAAATCACCTGGCACGTCAGCGAGCAGGATCGAATCGTGTTCGCGCAAAAGCTGCTGAACCACGGCGCCGAGATAAACGTGCCGGGCGGAGAAAGACAATCGACGCCGCTGGCAATGGCAGTACGCTACGAGTGGCCCGAACTCGCCAGGTTCATGCTGGAAGCGGGCGCCGATCCGAATCTGGCGGGCGCGGCATGGGCGACACCTCTGGCCTGGACCGACAATCCGCAGGGTCATAAGGAATACGCTCGACTCGACACGGAGGAAGTCGACATGGGCGCTTTGCTGAGGAGATATGGCGCAAAGGAATAGACAGCAGAAGGAAAGTCGGTTTCGCCGACCTTACTTCGAATAGGATATCATCGCAGGCACAAAGAGAATGCCCTATGACGATTGCAGCAGATCCCGAAAGATTCGGCCTTGCCACCCTCGACCCGGACGGCGAGATCGTTGCCGGTAGCTACGGGACCTGGAAACTCGCCTACACGGCGGGCTTGGAAGGGGTGGCGCCCGGCGGACGCATCAGGGTCTACACCGACTCGGACACCGACTGGGAAATTCCCCAGTTTCAGGAGCCCGCCGGCGCAGACTATATGACGGTTGAAGCGCCGCCAGGAGTACACGTGGGCATCCTGAATCAGAGTGTCACATCCATGGTCCTGCTCGTGCATGGACGCGGACTCATGCCCGGTGAGAAGGTCATCCTCGTCTATGGGGACCGCAGCGGCGGCGGGCCGGGCTCCCGCGCACAGACCTTCATGGAGGCGAAGCGCTATTTCCGGGTCGCTGTGGACACGAACGCCAGCGGCGCCTGCACCGAACTGACGGACTCGCCCTGTGTTTCCATCGTGGGCGGACCCGCGGTCCGGCTGGTCGTTGTCGCGCCGTCAACCGCGACTGTCGGAGACCCGTTTCGCCTGATGGTCAAAGCCGAAGACGCCTGGGGAAACCCGTCCGCCGAATACGCGGGAAGCGTGGAACTCATCGGGGACGGCGTGAAACTCGCCGAACAATCCCTCATCTTCCAGCGCGAAGACAACGGCGTTCGCTGGATCGAGGAATGCACCCCTTCACGGCCCGGCGTTTACAGAATCACCGCAACGGACACCGGGTCCGGATTGGAGGCACAGAGCAATCCTGTCGTCTGCAGGGATCAACCCGAACCCTACGGCCTTTATTGGGGTGACTACCACGGGGGCCAGGTGGCCCTTGCCGAGAAGATTTCCGGCTTCTTTCGCTACGCCCGGGACGTGGCCGCCATCCAGTTCGCCAGCTACCAGCGCAACGACCACGCCGTCTCAAAATCCGACTGGGAAATCCAGCAGCGGGCTGAACGGGAATTTTACCAGCCCGGACGGTTTATTGCCATCCCGGGATTCGAATGGTCTCCCAGGACTGAAGAGGGCGGCCACCACAATGTCTACTTTCGGCGGCACAATCAACCCATTCGCCGGTCGAGTCACCTGGCCCTGCAGGACCGTTCGGATATCGGCACGGACATTCATCACATCACGAACCTGTATCGGACCTACCGCGGCACGGACACCGTCATCACCCCCCACGTTGGCGGTGAACACTCAGACCTCAACCACCACGATCCCGGGCTGGAACCGGCCGTGGAAGTCACCTCGACCCACGGCAGCTTCGAGTGGTTCCTACGGGAAACCCTGGAACACGGTTACAAACTCGGCTTCTTCGGCGGCAGCGACAGCCACACGGGAAGGCCAGGCGACGACCGTCCCGGCCACCAGCACCGGCGCTACGCAAAGGCGGGGCTTGCGGCCGTTTACGCCACCGAGGTGAGCCTGGAAGCCCTTCTGGAAGCCCTGAAGGCCCGCCGATGCTATGCCACCACTGGCGCACGGATCGTTCTGCACACGGAAATGGACGGCCACCCGATGGGTAGTGAACCCATAACCGACTCCCCGCCCCGGATCTCGGTGTCCGTCATCGGTACCGCGCCCCTGGAATCCGTGGAGCTCTTCCGCGGGCTGGAAACCCTCCACACGCACCCCCTCACTGTGGCGCCCGCCCGTAACCGGGTCCGCATCTTATGGGAAGGCGCGAGTCGAAAAAGCAGCTACTCGGGCGTTATCTGGGATGGGACCCTGAATCTGGACGGCGCCAAGATCACGGCGGTTGAAAAGCTCCGCTTCGACAGCCCGCGCTCCGACATTCTGGAACGCGGCGAAAGCAGCCTGCGCTGGCACTCGGTAACCTGTGGGTACCGGAGCGGCGTGATCCTGGACCTGAATGCGGGCCCGGACGCCGAACTCCGGCTTGCGATCCACACCTCGCTCATTGCAGGCCCCACCTACGGCGGCCACGGCGAAACAGGACCCAGGCGGATATCCTACGCCCCCGCCGAAAGAGTAAGCCTGAGCGTTAGCCTCCGGGAGCTTCGCGAACAGCCCATGGAGATAGGCATCGGCCTTCTCGGGCGAAAGGTCACTGTCTCCCTCGCGCCCGAACAATCCGCGACGGATACCGCCGAATTCACCTTCACCGACCCCTCGCCCGTGCCGGGCGTGAACCCCTACTGGGTGCGGGTGGCGCAAACCGACATGGAAATGGCCTGGTCCAGTCCCATTTTTGTGGATTACGCGCCGCCGGGACCATAAACGACCGCTCTGCACGTCTCGGAATCCGCGCCATTGGTGGCTTATTTCGCGTCATTTAAACGCCTCAGCGCTCAGGAGTTGTGCGAACTGCGAAAAATCGCGGATAGGGAGATCGCCGAAAGGGAGCGGTTCGTATTGTGAAGCGACCCGGTCTGTTCGTCGCCAGGAAGCGGTGATGATCTCACATGCGTTTGCCGTGTGGCGCTGTTGCGATTTGCGACGATCACGCCAGCACCACGTAGCCCGATTCGGCCGGCAGCCGCCCCGCTGTACGCCGACGAAAGGGTAATCCATCCCGTGAGCTTTGACGGTTTCGAACTTCCGGAACAGGATCCGTGTTTCTTCTGCGAAGTCGTGCGCAACGGTAAACCCGATGATTTTGTGGAAGAAACGGATGGCACCATTGCACGGGTGAACAGCAGGCAGTTCCTGAAGGGACAATGCCTGATTGCGCCAAAGCGGCACGCACCAACCGTGTTCGATCTCACCGAATCTGAAATGATCCAGGTGCTAGATGTCGCCCGCCGGGTGGGCAGGGCGCTGTCAACCGCGGTGAATGCGGAGGGTTTGCTGATCTACCAGAATAACGGCGTCGCCAGCCTCCAGGAAGTCCCGCATTTCCACCTGCACGTGGTGCCGCAGTGGAAAACGACGACAGCGCAGGGCAAATTCCCTCCGCACATCGCGCGAGCAGAGGGCGTCCGCTTCGACACGGTTACGCCCACGCATCTCACGTCCGAACAGATACACGCGATGACAGCCAGAATCCGGCAGAACCTGGAAGGCCGGAAATAGAAACCTGCGTTCGGATACGCCCACATTCGGTGACGCTGTCTTCCTTATCCGACAACAAAGGGCGGGCGCATCCAGTGGCTGAAAAAAGCGGAAGGAAAGCCATGATCTACCAACTCAAGATCACCCTGCTGAACATCGAGCCACCGATATGGAGACGCATCGATGTTGACGGCGAGTGCTCCCTGGCCGACCTCCATTTGATAATTCAAATCGTGATGGGATGGACGAACTCCCATCTCCACGAGTTTCGCATAGCAGACTCCCGCTTCGGCATATGCAATCCGGATCTCGACGATTGGGGCGAGGAGACGCTGGATGAAGAGGGATACCAGCTGGAGCGTGTTGCACCATTCACCGGCGTCGAATTTCTCTACGAATACGATTTTGGAGACAGTTGGAAACACCTGGTGAAAGTGGAAGCAATCAAAGAGCCGGAATCGGAGGTATTCCACGCTACGTGTCTGGCGGGTGAGCGTTCGTGCCCGCCAGAGAATGCAGGCGGTATCTCGGGATATAAGGAGTTCCTGGAGGCCCTGGGGGACAGCGATCACCCGGAGCATTCCTCGACAATCGACTGGCTTGGGGGCAATTTCGATCCCGAAACCTTCCCTATTGATCTTGTCAATCAGACCCTGGCCCAGTTCGATAGTGACGAAATCGGCGATTACGTGGAGACCGTATCCTTTACTTACAGGCAAGGTCAATATCTGGCCTTTATCCATTACTACACCAAGGTGAACGGCATTCCGCCGGCCCAGGCCGATATCCAGCGTTATTTCGCCGTAACTCCTCCAACCGTAAATAGCATGCTCAAGAGATTGGAACAGCTGGGATTTGTCTCCAGGGTTCCACGTCAACCGCGCTCCATCAGGCTTAACCTGGACCAGAGGGATCTTCCGGACCTGGAATAGAACGCTGGTGAATTGAATCACGACGTACCGGACCCTCAAACGCGAATGCACAGGGCGCACGGTGGTTGCGGATAGCATACCGGAGTACACGGCTCGATCGCGGCCAGGAGGTCGCACGAACTCTCACGCCATCGAAAAACGGCGGAACACGAGGCTCTTTAAGGATACGGGATTGCCGGTAAACTCTGGAAAGATGCCCTATGAAAACTCTCAGCAAGAAAGACGTCGAAGCCTTCCGGGAACAGGGATACCACGTGGCGCGCGGCGTATTCGGCGGCGATGAGATTGCGCGCCTGCGCGAAGGCTACGACTACATCCTGGAACTGGCATCGCGGACGGATCTTCCGGATGAAATTCTCAAGGGCAGGCGGAACGACGTGCACGTTCACCTGCAGACCCCCGGACCGATGGCGGGACCAAAAGCCGTACGCTATCTTCGAAAGGTCCAGTGGCCGGCACTGATTCATCCGGCGTTCGAGGAGATCCGCAATAGTACCAAATTTCCCGCCCTTTTGGACCCGTTGATCGGAACGACACTGAAGCAGTTTATCAATCAGATCAACTTCAAGATGCCGGGCGGGAAAATCGAATTTCCGTGGCACCAGGACGTCCGTCCCACGCCCGCGTTTCGCGATCAGGTGAACAATTATGTGCAGACCATTATCGTGGTGGACGAGGCGACCGTCGCGAGCGGATGCCTGCACGTCGTGCCAGAGAGCCATAAACTGGGCGATTTGAAGGCGAAACGGTACGCGAAAGGGAGTGTCGAAGCGCAGGTGGCTGTCTCCTCGGCCGTGCCCTGCGAGGCCATGCCGGGAGACGTGTTGATGTTTACGTCGTATACGGTTCACGGCTCATCGCCGAATGCGACGGACCTGCCCCGGCGATCGTACATTAACGGATTCGTCCGGGCATCGGCATGCGACGTGGGGAGATGGGCGTTTCTGGAGGGGAAGCCCGTGCCGATTACGAGCGATTACGACTACCACGAGATTCGGTACAGTACTCAAGAATCATAGCTCGTAAGTGGAGGTCCACGACGAAGCGTATGACAAGTCTCCGTTCACCGAGGCCGCAGACGGCTGACCAATCAGCAGGGATGTAAGTTGGAAACCTTCGACTCAACTTTCAGCACAAAGCAGACTCAAAGCCCACTTCGGAAATTAACGCACAAAGAAAAACCATGATACCGTCATGCATTACAAGCGAGCACTTGGTCGAAGCGATTTGTCGTATCAGGCGTGAGGGTGTTCCACCGCGTAGGAAGGGGCGGTATTACTGCCTGGTTAATGATGGCTGTCATTACCCGCCGAAGTACACCGTTGCATTGGCTCATCAGATAGCAACGGGTCGGTTTCTCCCTTCGTACGAATTCTCTGGCGGCGGTGAGTCCAACGGCTTTCTGAGTAAACGTGGCTTCGAAATAGCTGATTGCAATTGCGGAGGTGGTTATCGCGCCAAGACTCTCACTCGGCGTGCTAATCGAACCAGAAAGAGGAAGTTCGTGATACAGCAAGAACGTCACTCTGAGCATTGTCCTGACTGTAAGGCGCGGGTCCGCGAGCTTCTCGTACGAATCTACGGAAAATGCCTGGCGAACCACAGGTTTGACTGGCCAACTCATCTTTCCTCATACGCCGGAACGCAGATCTACTCGACACTGCGGGAACTCGCAGCAATTCTAGAGAAATACCGTGGCTTTGCCCTTAAGGATTTCGTGAGAACCGAAACGCTGGCCGCGTGCGACTTTTGGTTACCCGACCCCGGATTTATCCTGGAGTTCGATGAGCGACAACACTTCACGACGCCGCGAAAACTGACCCTTCACGCGTACCCGGACGACCTGGCCTTGGGTTTTTCCGGAAAGCAATGGATCTCACACTGTGAGCGCCACGATGCAAAGGACAACGATCCCCCATTTCGTGACGAACAACGGGCATGGTATGACGCATTGCGGGATCTCGTGCCGTCGATAGAGGGACTTCAGCCGACAGTTAGACTGTACGCCCGCGATATGGTCTGGTGTTCGCTCGACCCCGACAGCAACAACGACCGGCAGCGATTCTCCGCTTTTATCGGCATTCACAGTTCAACTCAGAAGCCCTTAAGAACAAGCCAAACGATGGCTAAAAGGCATAACTCCGCTGCTCGAACGACTTCTGTACTGCGAGCGGCACTCGTGTTTCCTCGGGTAAACCATAGTGCGCTACTCGGAATCGTACCTCTTGGAGATAATGCCCAGAAGCCCGTCATACCCACCCACGCATCCTTTGCAGGCGAAAGCGTAGACTTTGTTCTCTTTCCGGAAGAATACATTAACGCGACCGATTCCAAACGTATCAACTTACTGAAGAAACTCGCTGCGGATCTGGATGCGCCATTGCTTGTCGGCGCGACCGACCATAGTGACGATTCGATCGGACGCACCCGCCAGATCCTTTTACGTATAGATCCTGATGAAACAGTGTCACGTTTGTACACGAAACACTCCACAGAAAAGACCGTCGCCTTTGAATTTCAGGATTGGCAAGCAAGCAATGCGCTACCAACCTTCGACTTGAGTGGCGTGAGGGCTGGCGCGACCATTTGCCACGACCAATATCTGGGCCTGCTGCCCCGATTTCTCGCAAGGCGCGGCGCCCGGATATGGATCAATCCAAGTTACGACAACGTCGTTGACATCAAATGGTCATCAATCCTTCGCCTAAGAGCGGTAGAAAATCGTTTCTTCTCTTTATGTACGCTGCACGACAGTAGTCAAAGGCGTGCCCCAACTCATCCGTTTGCGTTTTCTCCCGATGGAAGAGAGCTCTCAGCAAGGCAAGCGGGTATCAAGAAGTCGCGGCCGCTTTCTGAGTGCAAAGAGTCAGATTCGATCTACGTCGTGGAACTCGACATGCGGCTGCCTGAAGGAGGATTAGATTGGAATCGGGTTCCACGAGCAGATAACCTCTCGACATCAAGACCAAAGAAACCCCCTAACCCGAATGCAAAACAGCCTATCCGTGTTGGAATAGTCGACGAACAACCGGCATTTTTAAGTCGGACGGGTTGGTGCACCGTGGAGGTGCCCGGGTGTGATGTGGAGACCGATCGCGGATCAGTGTACGTGGGTGTTGTGCAAAATGAACGGATGCTCGATGCAGCTGAGTGTTTTCGCGTTATAGATCGAGCGAAAAAGGCAAACAGCAAACCGATCATTTGGAATGTGTGGGACGACCTTCCTACGGATTCGGCGCGCCTCGCAACGCTCATGTTGGGCAGAACAATTGAATGCTGTGCGCCAATCCTGATTTCGGACCGTAACCGTATTCATGAACTGGTCGAGCTTTCCAATAGTAATAAAGTTCCCACTCGGAGGACGATTGAAGCATCCGGGGAAGCAATTGTGGACTTGGGATATGCGTGGGGTCTGGATAGTGCGTTCAAGATGGTCACAGCATGTGTTTCCCGCGACATGAGGGCAGAGGCATTGGATCGCTATAGAACGCTTACTTAACCTGAATAAGTCATTGAGAAGGTAGTTCCCCTACCCAAGTCATTGTATTATGGTGACGCAAGTAATGTTATAACAATGAATTGGGATCAAACTACGGTGGATGTTCTAGATAATTGTGACAGGGTCTATCTTGCAAGTCAATGCGGCAAGAATGTGAAAGGCGCCTTCGACGAGGGCGTCCTGACCATCCTGGCTGTGTGTCACCTCACGCAGACAGGGGACAGTGACACGTTGCTGCTACGGAAAGTGGAAGCAAGTACAGGCGATTTATCTCGGATGGTTCACGCACTCAAGCGATACCTCGAACCAAAACTTAAGAAGGTGGAGCAGACATTCCTGTCGGCTCACATACAGCAAACCGAAACCTCAGAATCCTGTGTCCGGGCACGCTACGACTCGCCGCCATCTCCTCCACTGGAAAAAGGACGGCGCAAGCCATTCTTCTGTGGCGCGCCACCCCCTCTCCTGCGAGGAGAGGGGGAGTCGAACTGCCTGCATTCCGGCAGTAAGGACATTGAGAAGGGCAGACAGGAATGTCTGCCCCACCTTCACACCCGCATCCTCAACGGCTCGACAAGCCTTTATACGGGGGTGGCATTGATTGATTGGCGAATAAAGCAGCTAAACATGACAATTGCATGTATTAATCAGGCTTACCATCTCAGAAAACGGGCAGATCCATGAAACCGAAAGATGCTAAAAATGGAAGGCCATGATTTGGGCCGCTTGACCCGGCGGCTGGAGGCACTGGATCTCGCGGATATGGAGATAGAGACGGCCGGATTCGTGGACGGATTTCCCATCTATTGCATCCGGTTGGGCGGTGACCCGCGCGGTCGGAAACCCGTGCTTCTCTCCGGCGGCGTCCACGGGGACGAACCGGCAGGGCCGGAGGCGGTTCTCGCCTTTCTCGAACGGAACCCGGTGGATCTGCTTCATTACTTTACGTTTCTCATTCTGCCGTGCGTCAATCCCTACGGATACGTCCACAACAGAAGGGAAAACCGGGAGGGCACAGACATCAACCGGTCTTTCTCGGAGCCCGGGGTTCCCGAGAGCGATATTGTCAAGCAGATATTGAAAGGAAAGCGGTTCGACCTGTACGTGGATTTTCACGAAGACTGGGAGGCCACCGGATTCTACATGTACGAAGGCCGCCGCGATGAACGGTGGGCCGGTCCGGATATCGTCCGCGAAGTCGAGAAGGTGGGCGCTATCGATCCCGACGGGGAAGAGGAAGAGAACGACCTCCCCATCTCAAGGGGCGTCTACAAGGTCTCGCCGTCGTGGGGCACCGGCGGGACCGTCCCCTACGTATATCATCACCACGCGGACCACGTGCTCATCTTCGAGACGCCCACGGCCTGGCCGATGGCGCAGCGAACGAACGCGCATCTCGCCGGTCTGGATACCGTTCTGAATTGGACCTCGAGAATTGTGGCCACGAACATTAATCTCTCCCAATCGTCTTCGTCGACTCCATGACCAACCGTACACCCAGTTGGATCTTCTTCGATTGCTTCAATACGCTTTTGGACGACTTCGATGAAACCGGAGATGAGTCCGGATTGAGCTCGATTGTCGACCTGCCGGTCCGGGAGGGTTACTTCGCCACGCCGCGCGACTTCGTGAATGCGTATTCGCGCTGGCGGAGGCACCGATTGTCCGGCAACGACTCGAGGGAGGTGTTGCTCCCGGATCGCCTGATGGAAGTGCTGATGGCTTCCGGAAAGATCGATCGAAAGCCCGCCCATCGGCTCGTACAAGAAATGGTGGAAGAATTCGAAAGGTCTTATCCGAAGCAGGTCCGGCCTACGCCAGGGGTCGAGGCGATGCTGGCGTCGTGGCGCGGTAGCGTTCGTATGGGTGTCGTGTCGAATTTCTACCTTTCAGGGTGGCCGGAACAGCTGCTCGCCGACTACGGATTGTTGGAAAACTTCGAATTTGTCGTGGACAGCGCCAGATTGGGGTTCAGAAAACCGGGCCCCGAAATCTATCGTGAGAGTCTCAGTCGCGCCGGGCTTTCCGCTGAACGCGCCGGTGACGTCCTATTCATCGGGGATAATCTTCAAAACGATGTCCTGGCCCCGAGATCGCTGGGCATAGCCGCCGTATATTTCGATCGTTCGCGCGACCGGCCGACGACGGACCGGCAAACGTGGACGGACTCGATCACCCACTGGGGCGAGTTCCGGCCAATACACCAGGATCATGCACGGCGTTAGGTGGCGTCCCGGAACCGGACCGGAAATCGGATTCCGGCGCCTTGCCTTTGACAGGGCTGTACACTATATTGGTGAACGGATGTTCCCCCGTACACCGCGGCCGAAACGTCTTATTCCGGCGTCGACAGACTCCGGATGAGGAACGCACATGCCCTTGGAAAGCTTCCATCCCGTTGTCCGGCAGTGGTTTAATAAGAATTTCAACGACCCGTCCGAAATTCAGTCTCTGGCATGGCCTGAAATCCTGAATAGAAGAAATGTCCTGCTGTCCGCGCCGACAGGATCCGGGAAAACGCTCGCGGCATTTATGGCAGTCCTGAACGACCTGTTCGAGCGCCGTCTCGACGGCACGCTGGAGGACCGGACCCAGGTCGTCTATGTATCGCCCCTGAAGGCGCTCAGCAACGATATCCATCGCAATCTGCAGGTCCCGCTCAAGGGCATAAAGGCGCTCCTGGAACAGAACGGTTACCCCAACGCGGACGTGCGGGCGATGGTCCGGACCGGAGACACACCGGGCTCCGAACGGGCAAAGATGATCCGGACGCCCCCCCACATCCTGGTGACCACGCCGGAATCTCTCTACCTTCTCCTGACAAGCAACGGCGGACGGGAAATGCTGAGCAGCGCGGGCACGTTAATCGTGGATGAGATCCACGCCGTTGCCGGTAACAAACGCGGCGCCCACCTGTCCATTTCAATGGAGCGACTGGCGCGCCTCAGCCGGAACCCGGTCCACCGGATCGGTATCTCCGCCACCCAGAAGCCCATTGATCGGATGGCGCATTTTCTCACCGGAAACGCAGAACCCTGCAAGATCCTCAACATCGGTCATCGGCGCGAGTTGGAACTGGACATCGAGTTGCCGGAATCGCCGCTCACGGCAGTGATGGCCAATGAAGTCTGGGAAGAGATCCATCAATCCCTGGAACGTACCATCACCGAACATCAGACCACCCTGATATTCGTGCCCACGCGCTCCATGGCCGAACGCCTTTCGCATCATCTGTCCGACCGGCTGGGGCCCGAGGTCGTCTCCGCCCACCACGGGAGCATGTCCCGCGAAAAACGCCTGGACGCGGAGACGAGGCTCAAGGCCGGCGCCCTGAGTGCCCTGGTGGCCACCGGATCTCTCGAACTGGGCATCGACGTGGGATCCATCGATCTGGTTGTTCAAATCGGATCCCCCAAGGCCATCGCCACGCTGCTTCAGCGCGTTGGCCGTTCCGGCCACACCCTCGAGGGAACCCCGAGCGGGAAGCTGTATCCGCTCACCAAAGATGAACTGGTCGAAGCCGTGGCGCTGCTGGACAGTGTCCGCCGGGGCGAACTGGAGAACCTTCCCTTTCCCGAGAAACCGCTGGATGTGCTCGCCCAGCAGATCGTGGCTGAGGTCGCGAGTGAGGACAGCACGTCAGAAGCGCTCTACGACCTCGTCCGGAAATCGTCCATCTATCGAAATCTGAGCATTGAAGAATTCAACGGCGTCGTCCAGATGCTGGTGGAGGGATTCACATTCAGGCGGGGTACGCGGCGGTCCTACCTCCACTTCAATCCGGTCACGCGGACACTGAGGGCCAAAAAAGGCGCTCGTCTCAACGCGATCGTCTCGGGAGGAACCATCCCCGACCAGTTCGACTATGACGTGCGCCTGGAACCATCCGGCGTTCAGATCGGCTCCGTGCACGAAGATTTCGCCGTCGAGAGCCTTCCTGGCGACATTTTTCAGCTGGGCACCGCTTCGTGGCGAATCCTCAAGGTGGAAACCGGAAAGGTGCGCGTCGAAGACGCCGACGGCCTTCCCCCCACCATGCCGTTCTGGATCGGCGAAGCCCCCGGCAGATCCGCGGAACTCTCAACGTCGGTCTCCCGTGTCCGCGAAGAAGTGGCTGCGAGAATAAACCTCGATGAACTGGACGACAACGGATCCGGAGAATGGAAAACGGATGCCGCCGCCTGGCTGACGGACGAGGTCGGCGCAAGCGCGGAGGCGGCCGACCAGGTGGTCACGTACCTGGCTGCCACAAAGGCATCTCTGGACCTGGTACCGTCGCAGAAGCACATCGTTATGGAGCGTTTCTTCGACGAGGTGGGCGACCAGCACCTCGTCATCCATTCGGTCTTCGGAAACCGGTTGAACCGGGCGTGGGGGCTCGCCCTTCGAAAACGATTCTGCCGAAAGTTCAACTTCGAACTCCAGGCGGCGGCGAACGAAGAGAGCCTGGTGCTCTCCCTCGGGCCCACGCACAGTTTCCCTCTTGAGGAAGTGGTCGGCTATCTGAACGACCGGACGGTTCGCGAGGTTCTCGTACAGGCCCTGCTGGATGCGCCGATGTTCCAGGCGCGATGGCGCTGGAACGCCTGCACGGCGCTGGCTGTGCTCAGGCGCAGGGGCGGAGAACGCGTTCCGCCCCAGATCCAGCGTTCCGACGCCGAGGACCTGCTGGCCCTGATTTTTCCTGATCAGCTCGCCTGCCTGGAAAACATCCCCGGTGACCGCGAGGTACCGGACCATCCCCTGGTGTACCAGACGATTCACGACTGCCTCCACGAGGCGATGGACGTGGACGCTCTGGAGCGTCTTCTCCAGCGGATTCACACAGGGGAAATCGAAGTGTCGGCTCGTGATCTCCGTGAACCTTCCCCCATGTCCGAGAGCATTCTCAATGCGCGGCCGTATGCGTTCCTGGATGACGCGCCACTTGAGGAAAGGCGGGTACAGGCCGTCAGAACACGCAGGCGGCTCGAACCCGCGGACGCCAGGAAGCTGGGCAAGCTGGAGCAAGGTGCGATCGATGCGGTGAAGGAGGAGGCCTGGCCAGCGGTTACGGACGCGGATGAATTGTATGATGTCCTGGTGATGCACGGGTTCCTGACCGACGCGGAAATCACGGAGAGCGGCGATGGAACGTGGCGGCCGCTCCTGGCGTCGCTGGTGGAATCGGGTCAGGCGGTACCCGTCGACCCGAGGGACGGACCGAAACTCTGGATTGCCGTCGAGAGGATTCCGCAATTCGAGGTCCTGTACGGCGAAACCGTCGGACGCGGCGCAACGGCGGTTCACGACTCCATCCGGACATTTTCGTCGGAGGATCCGGAACAGGTACTCACGGACGTGGTCAGGGGCCGGATAGAACTGCTGGGGCCCACAACCGCGTCCGGAATCGCAGGCGATATGGGCCTTTCCAGACAGCGGATCGACCAGGCTCTTCTCGCTCTGGAATCCGAGGGATTCGCGATCAGGGGCCACTTCTCACCGGACCTGCCTTCCGACGCCGAAACGGAATGGTGCGAGCGCCGCCTGCTGGCGCGTATCCACAGATACACGCTCGAAAAGCTCCGGCGGGCAATAAGACCCATTTCCTCTTCGGATTACGTTCGGTTTCTTCTCCGCTGGCACAGTCTGACCGAGGGCACCCGGAAAGAGGGCCCCGAAGCGCTTAAGGAAGTTCTGGATCAGCTCGACGGATTTTCCTGTCCAGCCATCGCGTGGGAGAGCGACGTCCTGCCTTCGCGCATCAAGGACTACGACCATTTATGGCTGGATACCTGTTGTTTATCGGGGAAAACCATGTGGGGCCGTTATCTCAGGACGCAAAGCGTCAGGGCGGGAAACACCCCCATACGAACCACGCCGATCACCCTGGTCAATCGAACCACCTTCGCGGCCTGGCCGTTCCGCCCTTTGGAGTCTTGCGCGCCGGTCCTGACGCCTTCCGCGCAACGGGTACTCGAATGCCTGAAAGCCGGCGGCGCGCTTTTTTACCACGACATCCTTGCCAGGTCGAAAATGCTCAGGAGCGAAATCGAGAGCGCCATCGCCGAATTGGTGGCGGCCGGATTGCTGACGTGCGACAGCTTCGCGGGTCTTCGGGCGCTCCTGATACCTGAGAAATTCAAGGTGCGGTCCCGTCGGAATCGGGGGCCGGTCTTCGGCATGGAGCAAGCCGGCCGGTGGTCCGTGATCGAACCCGAATTCGAAGATGAGGCCGATATCGAACAGTGCGCGCGGATTCTGCTGAAACGCTACGGGGTTGTCTTCAGACGGGTACTGGCCAGAGAGAACGGCATACCGCCCTGGCGCGATCTGGTACGGGTATTGAGGCGGATGGAGGACCGAGGCGAGGTCCGGGGAGGACGATTCGTGGAGAGATGGGGAGAGCAATACGCGCTCTCCGAGGCAATTACCGTCATCCGGTCCCTTAAGCGGGAAAAGAAACGGGGCGAACTCGTATCGGTCAGTGCCTGCGATCCGGTCAACCTGGTCGGAGTCGTTACGCCGGGCAGGCGTATCCCGGCGATTCCCGGTAACCGGATCCTCTTTCGCGACGGGGAACCCGTCGCTCGTTACGAAGGAAAATCAGTTCACTTTGAGATGAAGCTCGACGGGGAAACGGCCTGGGCGTTTAAGAAAAGCCTGATACGAAAGCACGTTCCGCCCAAGCTCAGGGAATACCTGGGGAAAATCGTACTTCCGTAGTCCGCATCGTCCGCGAGGAGCCTCCGGAAACCGCTCGCCCACACCGCGTACAGCAGCATGCCCCTACCCTGGATACCCACCTTCTCCGACTACCGTCCGTCCCAATCGCGCGTGGACGGGCTGGCGGTCCCTGCCTTTGCCGGATCTTTCCTGACACTCCGAAAATCGGGTCGTCGGGGGTTGATTTCTGCACACACCAACAATAAAATGCCATATATTAATGAAACTAACCGTCGCAATTTGCGACACTGGCGAATCGATGGGAGATCGTAAACCGGTGGTGGCGGATTTCGCTCGTCTCCGTGGCTGTGTCAGACCAGCCACGGAGCGCGAGTTACACGAGCGCGCCGAACGCAACTGCGAATGGAACACCCTTATCTCGGAGGGGGTCTGCCATACCTGCCAGTATATTGCCCGGGGTGAAGCCACGTCGAACCCGGACGGCGCCCTGCTGTTCGATAGCGAACGATGTTTCGCAGTCCTCGAGCAATACCCGCGCGGCCTGGGCCACACGATCGTGATCGCCAAACCACACATCCCGGATATCGCCGGGCTGTCGGAAGGGTTCGGCTGCGAGTTGATGACAGTAATGCTTCGGCTGACACGGGCACTGAGGACGGTTACAGGCTGCGATAAAGTCTACCAGGTCACCATGTGTTCCGGAAAGCTGACCCACCTGCACTTTCAGTTGATACCGAGACTGCCCGGCGAGCAGATCGGCGGCGGCGTCTTCTCGAGCACGCGCAAATACCTGGCTTCGGCGGAACCGCTGGCTGGTGCTATCAGAGCAGCACTTGCCCGCCTTCCAGGGCCGGACAGCGGGCGTGGCGGCTGAACGCCCTCCGTCGTGACGGCAGGAACTCTCGAGACGGCGATTCGCCACGGATTCTCCCTCCGAATGCCGGGCCGATTTTTGAAACGCAAGGCATCCCCGTTAACTTCCGTCCTCTTATAGGCAAACCCGATACCAAATTCTCTACTTTCTACTAAAAGGAGTGAGCTTATGACATCCGCAAGAAAGGTCCTGACCCTGCTGCTCTGCTTCGTCGCACCCGCCTTCGCGCAGGGCACGGGCTCCATAAAGGGAAAAATCACCGGTGCGGAGGGCGATGCTCTGTACGGCGCCAACGTCATTGTCCAAAGCGCGGCTCTACAGGCTACCATCAAGGTCGTCTCCAACATGAACGGCTTGTACGAGGCCACAGGTCTACCGGACGGCACCTATGAAGTCTCCGTTTCTTTCGTCGGATACGAGACCGCGACCCGGAGCAACGTCCGGCTATCCGACGGCGACGGGATCGACCTCGACTTCAGTCTCGACGTCGAGGTTCTTTATGGAGACCAGATCATCGTTTCCGCGTCCCGCCGGCGGGAAAAAGTCCTGGATGCGCCGGCCTCCGTCGCGGTCGTTGAATCCGACGCCGTACAGGCTCAGCGCGGTTTGAGCGCCGCGGATTACATCGTGGGGCTTGCGGGCGTGGACAACGCCCAGACCGGCCTCTTCCAGGCCAACACCGTCACGCGCGGCTTCAACAACGTGTTCTCCGGCACCCTGCTTACACTGGTGGACAACCGGATTACGCGTGTGCCTTCTCTCCGGTTCAACGCCCATCACTTCATTCCCGTTACAAACCACGACATCGAACGCGTCGAAGTCGTCCTGGGACCCGGGTCGGCCCTTTACGGGCCAAACAGCGCAAATGGCGTGATGCACATCATCACCCGGTCGCCCTTCGGCTCCGAAGGCACGTCTGTCAGCGTCATGGGCGGCGAACGCGACCTGCGCAAACTCTCCTTCCGGCACGCCGCCTCAACCGAAAAGGTCGGCGTCAAACTGTCCGGCCAGTACTTTTCCGGAACGGACTGGGAATACACGGACCCCGAGGAGGTGCGCCTCCGCGGCAGGAATCCCAGAGACTACGATGTGAGCCGCATCAGCGGGGAACTGCGACTCGACGTTCGTCCCCGCGAGGATCTCACGGGGATCCTTTCCGCCGGCTTTGCGCGGATCAACAGTATCGAAATGACGGGTATCGGCGGAGGTCAGGCCGACGGATGGGCCAATTACTCCCTCCAGGGTCGCCTGCTTTTCAAGGACATATTCATTCAGGCCTTTCACAACGGCAGCGACGCCGGGGATACCAAACTCCTGCGGACAAACGCGCTCATCGTGGACAAGTCCTCCTTTACGGTCCTGCAGGCCCAGCATAGCTTTAGCCTGGCAGACCGTAACCTGATTACCTACGGGATGGACGCCCTGTTCACGCGCCCGAATACAGGTGGTACCATCACCGGTTCCAATGAAACCCGCGACGATATCAACGAACTCGGGGTCTACGTGCAGGGCGAGAGCACCTTTAACGAGTATCTGACGCTGGTAGCGGCCGCCCGGTACGACGACCACAACCACGTTGACGAGCGGGTCTTCTCTCCCCGGGCCGCCGTTGTTCTGAAACCGGACCCCTTGCAAACCTTCAGGCTGACGTACAACAGGGCATTCGGTACGCCATCCACAAACAATCTCTTCCTGGACGTCGCCCAGGCCAGGGACGCCTTCGGTACGGGTCGCGCCTTTCAACCGGTCCTGGGATTCAGCCCGAGCTTCGATATCCGCGCACAGGGAACCGAGGATGGATTCACCTTCAGCAGGGATGCCAGCGGCGTTCCTTATTTCCGTTCGCCCTTCGCTCAGGTTATCGGCCTGTCGCCTTCACACCAGATCGGGATGAACGACGCACGTTTCAGCAATGTGATGTGGGGTATCGGGCGAAGCGCCGTGATGGCTGCGGCCCTGCCGTCACTAAAGGCGAAGGCAACGGAACTGATGACCGCACTACTCACGGCCGCCGGGGTCCCCCCGGAACAGATTCCGGCCATGGCGGCCCAGCGGGTGGAGGGGCTCGCGGTCGCTTTTCAGAATATCATTCCGCAGACCCTTCCAGGCCTGAGGAACACCCTCCGGGTTCTGAACCCCTCGACCGCAGCCTTCGATCCGGTGCCCGACCTGGGAGCATCGACCGTACGGGACGTTGACAAAATCAGGCCCACCATTACGGAAACCTATGAAGTGGGTTACAAGGGCATCTTCGCTAACCGTTTCGTCCTTGCCGCCGACGTCTACCGTACCCGCACCCAGGACTTTGTCGGTCCACTGCGGGTGGAAACGCCGAACGTATTCCTGGATCCAACCGCTCTATCTACTTCACTGTCCGCCGCTATCACGCAGGCCCTTCAACACCCGTCCGCGGCCGCACTGGCCGGCGCGCTCGCATTCCTGGATTCTCCTGGAGAGGGCGGCAACGGAAACAACACCCCCATAGACGAACTCACCCGTCTCTTCGTGGCAGGCACAAATAATAACGGCGCCGCATTCATCCCCTTCGGCACCGTGTCGCCCTTGCAATCTACCGATCCCAATGCGATTATGTTGACCTACCGCAACTTCGGTGACGTCGACTTTTACGGCGTGGACGTCAGCATCGCTTACTACGCGGATGACACGTGGACCTTTTCGGGCAGCTATTCCCACGTCAACAAGGACCTGTTCAAGAATCTGGGCGGTATCGCGGACATCGCGCTCAACGCCCCGCGCAACAAATTCACCCTCGGCGCAACCGCCAAAATGCAGGAATCCGGGGTCCGGATCGGGTTTCGCCTCCGCGGCCGCAGCGGATTCCCGATGAACTCGGGCGTCTACATCGGCGACGTCAAGTCCTCCCTGGTCTTCGACGCGGACCTCAGGTACGAACTGCCGTCCATGGTTACAGATGGAACGGTTGCGCTCGTCGTGAACGCAACCAACATGTTCAACCAGAAACACCGTGAATTCGTCGGGGCCCCCGAAATCGGTCGGCTCTTATCCGTCGGCCTGACGGCGGATTTCTAGTACTGAAGCAAAGACAGTGGTTAGCCGACAGCTTGAAGCAAGAGGCGAAAACCAAACTCAAAATCCACATCTCCCCAAATTCCCTGCCTCCGGCGGGTTCCTTTTGACGCGACCAAAAGGAACCAAAAGTCGCCGCTTGGCGCGGGGCCGTTCATATGCCCAGCGCGAATTACCTCACAGGATGCACTTCGCCTGCTGCCCTACCAGTCCGGGAGGAAGCCCATACTCCCAGACGAACGGAACCACGCGCTCTGCTCTGGGAGTCCTCCAGTCAGGTTTCGCTTTCGTTGACCAATTGGTCTTCCAATTCAGAGTGTGAGCGCAGCCAGCGGTACAACCGACAATCCAAGCGGCGGTCCTCTTCGGTCCACCTCACGACCGCAGGGCGGTAGAGCGGGGGGTTTTTCCGTGTTAATTCCGTACAGCACCACCGTGCGTGTATCCTTTTTAGCCCGTAGGGCACAGGCGCCTGTATTCACCAGTCAGGCAATTCGCGGAAAAACCGGCTCCGCGCCGCGCGGCCTGCCTGCGCCGAGCCGTGCTCGGCGCAGGCAGGCCCGGTTCTTTTTGATCCTTTTTCTTTGGCGAGAAAGAAAAAGGACGTAAAAATTTAATAATAATGAAGTTATAGGGATAACTTTACGGGCGCGGAGCGCGACCCATCATTCGCTTCTACCCGTCATTTCTTTGCGCCTCTGAAGGTTTTCTTTCCAAACGACCAATCCGAAGGATTCACCCGCACTTGAATAAAATTGACAAAAAAGCCGTCGCGTCATGGGCAATGTACGACTTTGCCAACTCCGCCTTCACCACCCTCGTGGTCACCTTTGTCTATTCCACGTACTTTGTAAAATACCTCGCGCCGGACGAAATCATCGGCACCACCCTGTGGTCCAGAGGCATCACGTTTTCCGCCATCGCCGTGGCGCTGTTCTCACCCCTTACCGGCGCCATTGCGGACCGCGGCGGGCTCCGGAAGGGTTTCCTCCTTTTCTCTACGATCATCGCGGTCATTGCCACCACCGGCCTGTACACGGCCTTACCAGGCCAGGTCGTCAAGGCCCTGCTCTGGTTTGTCGTGGCGAACTTCGCCTTTGAAATGGGAAACGTCTTCTACAACGCCTTTCTGCCGGACATCGCGCCGCGGAAATACATTGGCCGTATTTCCGGGTACGGGTGGGGTCTGGGCTACATAGGCGGTCTGCTGGCGATGGGCATCGCCATGATTGGATTTGTCAGCCCGGAAACGCCGTGGTTCGGTATTACAAGAGACGCCGGCGCGAATATCCGGGCAACCAATCTGCTCGTCGCCGTCTGGTTCGCGGTTTTCAGCGTCCCCATCTTCCTCTGGGTTCAAGAAAAAAAATCCCGCGCGACCCGAACGCGCGGGATCCTGTCGTCGTCCTATCGCCAACTCGCCAGGACGTTTCGGGAGGCCGGTCAATATCGGGAAATTATCAAGTTGCTTATCGCCCGTCTCGTCTACAATGACGGACTCATCACCATATTCGCCTTCGGCGGCATTTACGCGGCAGGTACGTTCGGTTTCACGTTCAACGAAATCATGGTCTTCGGCATCGTCCTGAACGTCTCCGCGGGAACCGGAGCGTTTGCGCTGGGCTTCCTCGACGACCGCTTGGGCGGTAAACGCACCATTCAGATCAGCCTCCTCTTTCTCCTCGTGGCGACGTTGATGGCCGTCTTCACCCACAGCAATACCGTCTTCTGGATTTCCGGCATCATGGCAGGGTTTTTTGCCGGGCCGAACCAGTCGGCCAGCCGGTCGCTCCTGGGTCGATTTGTCCCGCCGGAAAAGGAGAACGAATTTTTCGGGCTATTCGCCTTTTCAGGCAAAGCCACGGCCTTTATAGGTCCGCTTGCCCTGGGCGAACTCACCCGCGCCTTTCAGTCCCAAAGGGTCGGCATCTCGATCGTGGCGGTGCTGTTCGTCGTGGGTAGTCTGATTCTACGACGGGTTGACGAAGAAAAAGGTGTCCTCGCGGCCGGACGGCAGGTTTAAATGGGACGCCTGTAAGGAAGAATTCAGAGTGTGTGGATCGAATCTCCGTGTTAACGACACCAATGTAGGGGCAACGCATGCGTTGTCCCTACGAGAACATAACGTCATCAATCGTATGGCCGGTCTTCGTGCCGTGATTCAACCCGGTAGCACCGCCCATGCGGTCACGTGGGGCGGGAGCATGAGTGCGCGTTTCGACGATATGACTTCGCGCCGAAGCCGTTCGGCCAGCGTATCCGGATCGACCTCTTCGGCAGTTGCGATCCCGAACTCTTCGAGCAGCGGGATCAGGCTGCGAAGACCTTCCGCGATGTACGGAAACCCGGGCCAGGCCTCCGCGCCACCGACCGGCGCCGAGAAATTTATCGTCGGCTCGGGCAATCCCGCGTCGACAAAGGCGCCGTACAGGCTGAAACCCATGTCGAGATGGGCTCCGGAGCGTTCGAACACCGCGATGACTCATTCGATCAGATCGTTCGCCACGGGCGTATCCGGTCGTTTCCGGTAGTAGCTGAAATCGACCTCCTGAAACGCCACGATACCACCGGGGCGCACGCGCGTCGCGAGCTGCTTCAGGGCAGGCGCCGGTTCAGCCATATACATAAGTACCAGCCTGCCCACCAGAGCGTCGAGGTCGCTCCCCAGATCCAGTGTCCGGGCGTCTCCCGCCATGAATTCGACGTTGGAGAACCCCACATCGCGAGCACGCGTTCGGGCTGTTTCGACTATCGCCGGTTTGACGTCCACACCTACGACCCTACCGTCGGACCCGACCAACTCGGCCGCCGTCAGGGAAACATCACCAGGGCCGCAACCGATATCCAGCACCCTCATCCCGCTGCCAATGCCCGCTTCATTGAGAAACCGGCGGGTAATGGCGTCGTACAGCTGCGACTGATGAATCAGCCGTTCCTCTTCCCCCTTGCTGCGTCCCATCGTGTATCTCGCGTCGCTTGTCTGCTCGTCCATCGGTTTCCTCCAAAGCAGGGCTCTTTGGGACCCGAATCCTGTCGTCAGGAAGTTTTTCGTAATCGACTTCCAGTGGCTGGTTGATCCGTTGCTTCAGTTCCAATAGGTCGGGTCGGCCTTCCGGCAGATCCTTGATCATTTCACCATCCGGATAAATCGTTGCGGTGGTCGTCTTTCTCATGAACCCCTTCTTCGACGTCCCACGAACAATCTGGAGACCGTCGTTTGAAATAGCCATTCGAGAGTGTATAAGTCGTCCATCGCCGATTATTTGAAAGATAAGGCCCAGCAAGCCCGACGTCGGGCGCCCCGTAAGCCCCGTAATCTTGTCGCAAGCGAACCAATCTCCAAGATCGAGCAACCGATAGGCCATCACCCGCCCGTTGGTAACCTTGAGATTGGGTGTTGAGAGCGTATCCAGGTACGAGTACCGATCCGGCTTTCCCGGCCGGTCCTCCCACCAGATCCGCACATTCAATGCGAATTGAGGCGCCGGCCCGTCGATTACCTTCCGGATCACCCGATCCATTCGGTATTCCACGTCCATATGCTGTTCGTATTCGCGTGACAGCCGCGCGTACAGGGGCATTTCACTTTCCGGGCGTCCCGTCACCTCCATAAACGCCCGAAACCAGTCCGCGCCGATGATAAACAGTGGCGGCCCCTTGGGATCGCGCTGTTCTGCACGCCGGGCAAGATAGAGCAACGCTTCCCATTGGAAACGGGCGCCGTTCGTCGTCGCCGTCAGGTTATAATCGCCAACCTGGCGCATCGCCTCCAGTATTTCCTGCCGGGTGACCTCGTGATACGCCGGACCTGCGGCGTCTGCCTCCCGGCACTTCGGTTGATTCGGCGAAAATAGACAGACGAGGGCAGTTGCCAAGCTCAATCCCCGAATGTACAGGCTGTTTGTCATATCACTGATATTTTACGTGACAATGTGTAAAGAGACTCGCACCGGCATCGGCGATGAGTCCCTCCAGACCGGCGACGGTCTCCCGATGGTCTGCCTCCAGTTCGCTCAAACGCCGCCACCCACAACAAGCCCGACAATCAATGCAACGATCCATTCCATCGGCCGTTCCTCCATTCTCGCCCATCCAGGTCTTCCTTTTTGGAATATAAGGGGCGTCACGGGGCTTGTCAAGGCACGGCGGGGTTTCCGGACACCGTCCCTGCGCCGGGCACGCGGGATGGGTATCCGGGGGACGTCACCGGGCAAAACCGATTGACAAACCGCCGCTGACGCTGCTATTTATCGTAATCGAATGCTCGTGGCGATTGTCGTTTTCCGAAAAGCCCGGTGGAGACGACGGCCGACGTATTGTCGGGCACCGGCAACCCGGGCGCGTTTCTCGTGCCGGCGCTTACAGGCGAGGAAACCAGGGATGACTTCGTCCAGGCGCTCGTGGACGCGCCACGCTTTGTGGACCCCAATTGCGAGGATCTCGGCGGTCATTCCGAGACCTGGACGTGCCGGTTCCGCTACCAGCCCTGGGATATTCTGATTGAGAAACAGCGACATATACGAACATTCGGCGAACTCAACGGGCCTCTGGGAGACAACGCGAAATATCACCTCGAATTCATGTGGGCCGACGCCTATATTCCCCATTACTCGACGACGCCTTCGTTTCCACCAATCACGCTGTTCAACGGCAATCAGGTCGTTGGCGCCGATCACCCAGGGCGACGACTTTCTGCGCATCGAACTACGAGGCGGCGGGGTTCGCCTCTCCGGAAGCCTGCCTGAAAGCGGAGACTATGGCCGCCTGGTGGAAGGGAATCCAACCTGAGACGTCGCCATCGCGATCCTGCATCGACGTGACGGTGTGTCGGACACCTGGCTGGAGAGGGCCGCTTCACCGTCAGCGGCGTGCCGCCCGGCCCAACAGTCCGGCCGATCTATCCATCAACCCCTGTCTGGTTCCCGGCGACAGATCGTGCATCGACGACTCCGGCAGGTACATCGGTTCCGGGGCCGGTCCGTTCACATTGACCAACGGATATTTCCCGTATGAAGAATACCAGGGGCTACATCGGCGACACGACGAAATTGAACGCGGTGAGGAATCGCATTTCGTGTCCGGGCAACGTCACAGACGCTTCCTGCGTTCCGGGGGACATCGAGCGTGTGCGGTAAACCGAGTTTCTTAGAGGAGAGATTGTCGTGACAGGGACGAAAATATGGAACTTGTGAGATATCCCGACAGCCGGATTGAGGTGCTCGACGACCGCTTCGCAAAGTACAAACTGGCGAACGCCGCCATCGAAATGCTCTGGACCGGCGGGCGGTGGCTCGAAGGCCCGGTATGGTTTGGGGACGGCCGCTATCTGCTCTTCAGCGACATTCCCAACAACCGCATCCTCAAGTGGGAAGAAGAAACGGGAGACGTCTCGGTTTTCCGCAAGCCATCGAACAATACCAACGGCAACACGCGCGACCGCCAGGGACGGCTGGTGTCGTGCGAACACGACACGCGACGCGTCACCCGGACGGAATACGACGGTTCGATCACGGTACTGATGGACCGGTTCGAGGGCAGGCCGCTGAATGCGCCGAACGACGTCGTGGTGAAGTCGGATGGATCGATCTGGTTCACAGACCCAGGTTACGGCATTCTGATGAACTACGAGGGGCACCGGGCCGAATTCGAAAACGTTGCCAATGTGTACCGTCTGGATCCGGACACCGGAGAAGCAACGGTGGTCGCGGCAGACTTCCAGCGGCCCAACGGCCTCTGCTTCAGCCCGGACGAGTCGCTGCTCTATATCGTTGACACCGGGCGCTCCGACGGCCCCGAATATCCCACCCACATCCGCGTGTTCGACGTGGATGGCGACCGCGTCTCAAATGGCCGCGTCTTCGTCAACATGGAACCCGCCTCGGCCGACGGGATCCGCACCGACGCGGACGGCAACCTGTGGGCGGGGGCATGCTGGGCCGGGGAAGGCTACGACGGCGTGCACTGTTTCGCGCCCGACGGCACCCTCATCGGCAAGATCCACCTCCCCGCGCCCTGCGCGAACCTCTGCTTCGGCGGCGCAAAAAAGAACAGGCTGTTCATGACCTGCTCCCAGTCGCTGTTCTCGGTCTACATCGAGACAACCGGGGCGCAGGTGCCGTGAAACGAGGGAAATCGTCCAAGGGGATAGAGGAGGGGGAAATCACGGAGGAATTGAGGAAGAGATAAGTTCAAACACGGCGCCACATGGCAAAATCAAGAGCCGTCCACTCAGGTGATGGACGGCTTTTCGTATTGGTAAAGAAAGGATAGGAATCAAGCCTACTGAAGTTACTGCTTTGCCTAAGGCTATCTGAAACCTATGGCGGGGCTTCGATGGGGGGAACGTCCGAGACAGGGGTCGTGCGGCCCGTTATTGCGGAAATCAACTCTTCCCCTTTTGGTGTCGGGCAAGCAAATATCCTATGTTTAATCACCATAAGACCCACCTCAGCCATGTTTTCGCATGCCTTCTTTATTTGACCGAGGGTGTATCCCTTCTTTTCATCCGCCAAAGCCGAATACAACGATTGGTAGGCCAGGCCGTCGCCGGCAATGCGAGTCGAATTGAAACTCGGAAAAGTTGAAAGTACATCGCGGTAGACTTCCGGTAAGTTCTTAACGTATTGGTCGTCTATGGGCATCGAAAACCTCCTTTAGTTCGTCACTTTCGCAATCTTATCGGCGACAGGGTATGCACACATCACCCTTGATAGCAGGTTCTTTTCTTCCTCGAGAATCCGCTGGAAGGATGGATCCTTCTCGATTTGAATCGCCAGGGAATGCCCTCGATTTTCTTCCTGTTTAATGAAGGCCGTGATTTCTTGGTGAGCCCAATTCACCGCGCCACCGTCCACTTTTCCCGGGGGATAGAACCGCCCGGATTGAACGAAAGATCCCCACGCCGATCTCTCGAGGGTCTCATAACTTCGAGGTAGAAAGAATAGGGGTAATTGGACATTGCACAATACGAGGGACGGATGTATTAGATTTGCCTGAAGAAGCTCCGAATAGGCGGTTTCCACACTATTCCATCCTCGCCCCTGCGATAGAAACTCCTCAGTAACGAAATACACGACGTGCCGCCACCGTATAATTGCCTCTCTAAGCGCCGCAAAGGCACCCTGGCCTCTCGGGTAGTGGTGGCGGTCAAGCCACGGTACATATTGGTCTTTCTGCAAGCCAGTGTACACAGGGTGCACCACGAGTACGTCTATTTTCAGCACAATGCGATAGAAAAACATGATGGGTACATCGCGGATAATGGCGAACTCTCCATTCTCCGATCACTCGCAACGCCTCCTGTCGTGTCCCTAATTTAAGGTTCTCTCTGGTCATCCACGACTATTTTCTGGACTCCAAGAATAACGACATCACGGCGAAATACAGTGTCTTTTAGTGACCTCGACAATTGATTAGCAGGGCAATGGCAAGGGAAAACCTTACAAAGGATCCTGCATCTGGTATTGAACTTTACCGATCTGGAAAACCCTCATTTTGCATTAAACGCCATCAAGGCTGCGTGGGCTCTACCGCAGGAAACCCATAGCTCAGGAACGGCATGGCAAAGCCAATCCAAGGATGAGTAAAACACCTGACCTTCCTCACTTTTCAAATCTTCAAATGCAAGTTCTGTTAGCCATTCGCCGACGAATTCTATCCACTCGGCTAAATCGGAACGGCTTGCGGCAGCTGTGAGACAAAGCTTCACGACCTCTGGAATGGATAACCTGTACTCGGGGTCACGCCTATATCTACGTGCAAGAATTCGCACGGCGTCCGCGAGCCCTAGGCTTCGCGTGACGGCAGCAACTGTTGCTAACCTATTCAATATAGTAACAAGCTGGGATCTGCATTCGACGTCCTGAAGACGATAGCCGGCACGTTTTAACGCATCTGACGCCAACTGCGCATGATTTGCACTGATGCGATGAGTCGAGACGAAATTCACAAGCGCGAAGAACGACGATGGCCTTACTTCTCTCGTGCTGAGCTGTTTCTCAATCGCGTCCGCCACCTCCGAAGGCAAGATGCGATCCGGTTCATGGGTTCCTTCCAACGGCCCTCGCAACCATGAATTGGGGAAATCACCAATAGACGGCAGACTGCTCGCATCGTCACCAAATACAAGCTCATAGATGGGGCTGCCCTTTATATTCTGCGCATATTTTCTACCTGAGATCATGATACGACCGCAGAAATAGGCCTTCGCCTGATGGACCCCCGTAAGTTCGGGATCCCAATGCGGTTCCACACGCATATCTACAAGGGACTGTAGATAATGCGGCTCTCCTCGATCGCTATACGCCCACTCCGCGAATTTATCAACATTTATGTCTAAATCCGCAAGTTGGCGTTGAATCAATGCGGCGTGTGACAAGGCCGCCAATCTTCGATAGAAAGGAGGTTCCGAGTAAAACAGCCGAATCCTGGACAACTCTCCATCGACAAGACGAAACATCGCCGATAAGAGCTTGAAACAGCTAGCCGGCCCTTCAATGTCGTCGTCTCGAATCTGCTCAATGAGACAACTGAGCGCAGGTTCGATCTCAGGATTTGATGGAAGAATCCGCAATCCGACCTCGATGGCCCCCAACTGCGAGAACCGATCCCCGTGTTTCGCTAAGAAACCGTAGGCTCTCACAAGGTCTTCACGGCTTATACGGTCGACATTGATTTCGTCAGTTAGCAAGGAATGTGATGACAGAAAGAGACTAAACAAGAAGCCGTCATAGGGGCGCCATTCGGCCAGTTGAATTAAGAACGCGCTACCATTGCCCGCGGAATAATCGCGGATGGAAGCGCTACCATCATATACGCCCACAAGCCTTTCGTAATATTGGCGTGAACTCGGGACAAGAGAAGATGCGGTACTCTGTCCGGCCAGTATATCCGTGCGTATGTCTCGCGCCTTGGCGGTCGGCGTATCCCTCAAATCACTATAGAACGCATCGACTTCGTCGTCTTCGAGAGCGCGATTCTCAAGAATGTCACGCCAAAAGGACGAGACGTGTCGCGGTAAATTGGTTTCAGAAGTCGCCTCCTTGAGGAGACGCAAGCGTACACTTTTGTCTGGGGACAATGAAGCGAATGCCGGAAGGGGAACACACTGTTCGCTGCGACTCATTTCAAGATTCGGGAGTTCCCCTTCTCCACTTATGTCCTTAAGGGTCCACAACTTGCCATTGACATCCGCTACTTGCTGTATTGATGCGTTTGCCAGAACATCTCGAATCGTATTGAACAAATCGTAACGCTGGAAATCTACACCGGATTTACCAAACGCTATCCGGTTGTCCGTCGGTACATTATACTCCTCCCGAAAGTCCCCATCTTCAAGGAGAGTCTCACGTATTAGTGGCGGCACGAAATTCAAACATTGCGCTGCAAATACTGTCTTGGCATCAAGATCCATGGTCATCGTTCTTCATCTCCTTCATGCATTTTTCCACCACGTGCGAAATATGTCCTTTGTACGATTCAAGCAGGTAACGAAACACGTCGGGATTATTCTCTTTAAGCGGAGCCAAGACCCTCTCTTCAACCCACTTTTGGAATTCATCTCTGACCTTTGGGGGCAGTTCGATCCCGAGTGAAATCAACGACAGGACACTTTCGCCGAATTTCGACTTGACTATGTTTTCACCACGTTCTATGCCAACTGTGTGTGCCCAGCCACGCACGTCTGTCACACATAGGATCCATTCCGAGCGGGCTCGCACCTGTTCGAAGTCAGCATTGGCTCTCCACATTCCTGCCAGCACTCGGTGGGACACTCCTAACATCGTCTGAAGCCAGTATTCTTCTTTCGGAAGCTGAAGCCAGTTACTCATCCGAACCTGAAGTATGTTTTCCCGGATAGCCTTAAGTTCGGCCGTCTCAATGATTTCTCCGTTCTCCACCGTGGACGCCTCAAGATGATGTGCCAGTTCATCTTCGATTACCTGCACAAAGAAATATCCGGCCTGGCGAAGTTGAGTTTTGTATGCGAGTCGATCTTTAGTCGATATGACACCTCCGGCAACCAACGCATCAACAAGATCCAGTGTTGAGACTATCGGCGTCTTTACATCGTGATCAACGACATTGGCATGTTGGTGGAGGTATCTGTCGTCCACGATAATCGCAGCACATTCGTTTGCCAGGTTCAAGGCTCCTGCGGTAGGATGTTCGAATGCTGCCTGGTCTTCTGAATCTCTCGCGGAGTTCGTCCGTCTACTTACCTTGACCTTACCTGACTCTATCCGCGCATTAAGTGCAGAACGTATACGTTCGATGTCATTCTTGGCTTCGCCAGCGATCCTTTCGTAGCAGATGTACTGTTTCGCTTCGGATACCACGCTTTGGGAAATAATCAATCTGAAACCAGCAGCATTTAATTTTCTCAATATGCCAAGATGGAGGAAATATCTCACGGCCAAATCATCCAAGTAAAGAATCGCTCCGTCAGTGATCCGTGGCTGATTGGGCCAGGGTTTCTCCTGAAGCCCGAGAAAAGCACAGGCCCTTTCGGCTTCATTCTTAGTAATCTGGCCCTGCTTCTGCGACTTATCTATAATTGATTGGCAGCTACTCAATACGCCTTCATGCGGCGTCAGGTCGGCTTCTTCTTCCAACAAAGAAGCGATTCGATAAACCGGAGCCGGCCTAACAACAACACGTTGAGAAACATCTGCGTCTCTCATCGTTTTCGCTTCCGCTATAAACTGCGCCAGATCATGTCCAACTAGCTCCGATAGTTCGCTATCCGGGACGGCGTTTGGTGATAGGACCTCCATCGTACGAGCAAACACAAGATCACTGACCTGATGCGCATCCCTGATCCTGCTTGGCTGATGAAATGTAAGTCTTTGTTTTTCCTCAAAAAGCCAACCAAGAGTTGAATGTGGTATATGGACCGATTCAAAAGCATCTAATGCTTCTTCGAGCACCTTCAACAAGCTTAAGGTTAGCAATGCGGTTGCATCTATTCCGATACGTCCACCCGTTTCAAGCGTCGTCGGTGGCCGTTGTCCACTATATGCAGGAATCACGTTTCTCCGTCTCGGATCGCTTTCATCCAGATTCGCAAGAGCCGAATAAAGCACCATATTGCCAAGAGATATGTTTCGCAGTTGAGCAGCAAGAAACAACGGAAGGTCTCCACACATCAGCCCCCGGGAGATTTCAGATTCTCTTCGTTCCCATTCCGGTTTCCGATCCAGAAATTCTCTCACCGTGATTTTCTGAATTGGCCCATCGTCCCCTGAGAGAGCAGCGGCTTTTTGAATCCAACGAGAGACCTCTTGGCCCTCCCAACCGGCTGTAGTTGCAATATGGTATGCTGTCGCTAAAACCTTGGGATCGTCGTTTCCCTTTTCTACCGCTGCAAATAACAACTCTTTTGCCTGGTTACCAGAATCCAAGCGAAGGGCCAGTTGTGCTGTCCCTAACAGTTCCGGTGCGTTTCTCCGCTCTTTTTTTTGGCATTCGTTGGTTACAAACGCCAAAACCGAGTTCCAGTCACCCATAGAGATTGCAAGATTGATCTTGAGGCTGCGATAGTTCCCGTCATCCGAGTTATCACCAAGTTTCGCCATTTCGGTACGGGCTTGTAGCAGCGCGCCCTCGTGGTACAAGGACCAACAACGGAGTTGCTGGAGTTGCTTGGATTGTGGTATGATCGTCTCATTGGATTGGAGGAATTCGACCAGGCGGTCATTTTTCCTTGTATTGTGTAACGCGATTGCCAACCGTTCGGCATCAGACAACCGGTTGGTTCGCTTGAACAAGATTTCTCCATGTTCGCAAAGTTGCTCCCATTCGTGTTGAGCTTCGAGTTGGTCAACAAGTATCGACAAATCTCGGACTGAATTCGTCTCTCTAAACCGAACCTTTCGACGTTCAATTGGATCGGCTCCGCCCGCTTCGGCGATGATTCTCCGAAGGTGGCTCTTGTTCGGTTCTGAGAGTTCCTCATTCTCGAGAGTTTCTAGGCGAACACGTGCTTCATCAAGGCGACCGGCACGCGCCAACAGTTCGATTCGCACAAAATGCAGATATTCCTTGTTTGCGTAATCAGAAAGCGAATTCTGGTGCCGCTCGATATAGGTCGAGGCATCTTTCGGCGTCTGCTGGCTGAAGACAAGGGCAAGGCGAGCGATCGCAGTGTCGTAAGTTAGACCTCCGTAAAGGGCGGTTTGACGATCGATCTCCCGTTCTATTGCTGCGAAGTCGAGATTAACTCCAAATTAAAAACCGAAGCGAACGAGACTTAGGGAATTTTCTGCATTGCGAAGTTCCGTTTTTAGTCGCTTTCTCCCACGGGCGAACTCATCGGGATCCACGAGTTCAAGCCAAAGTGCGTATTCATCGTCCAGTTTTGCTGCAAATGGACAGTTTAGTTGATGCGCAAACTCTACGGCTCTTACAAAGCATTCTCGGGCAACTCGAAGGGCTTTTATCGACGAAGAGTCTGAAGCAAGTGGAAAGCTTTTGACTTCGAAAGGTGGTTGGTAAAGGATGCTGGAGCGGAGTTCGTTTGGTACCGCCGTTATAAGATGGGTTACCGCCGTCATATGAAAAAGGGTCGGAGAATTGCATAAATCGTCATCAGTTAGCACATCAATTAATCTCCGTGCTGCTTCCCAATCGGCGAGTTCAAAATAACACGCCAATAAGAATCGTTTACCGTCAGCATCCAACTTCGTAGCGTCAATGTCGGCCGCTTCCAACCAGTCAACTGCGCCTTGAGGGCCGTCGTGATATTCGGAAATCATCAGTGCTGCGGAACGGGACATGGGCGAGTCAATGGCGGCCAAACTCTGCAGAGCAGCCGCCTTGTCGCCCTTTCGCGAAGAAATAAACGAGGCTGCTATGTAAACTTCCGGGCAGGTTCCTATTTCTCTCGCCTGTTCGAGGTACGATTCTGCTTTTTCTAGATGTTCATCTGACAATAATCGGACGCACCATCCTAACGCCTCGCTCCGTACCTCACTGGTACCGCCCGAGAGTTCGCCTCCTGCGAGTTTTTTCGCAAATGTCAATGAAAATCCATTCCTGTCGAATTCCGCGAAAAATCGGGATTTGCGAAGCAGATCGGTCTTCTTCTTGATTTCTTGATCGATCAGATGCGTTGGAAAATCGGGTTGAGACGACACATCCCACACAACGCCATCCGAGCCTGCATGCAACCGATTCTTGATCAATTTAGCTTCATGTTCCTTCTTCCACTGTTTGAGCATTTCGGCTGGATATGTTTCATGTTGGCCGTCTACCACAGTATGGTGATTCGGACAAAGTAAGATCAGGTTATTTGGAGAATTGAGTTCTTGGACCGTTAGCCCGGCCTTTCCTCGCGGACCGTCTTCACTAATGGCATATATGTGGCAGATTTGAGCCACGACATGAGCGTCAGACTGCGGCGTCGGCGGCTCAATGACAGCGCTCTCGCAATCAGGATGCGCGCATTGGTTTCCGCTCAAACCGAAAATGACTTTAATTGTCTTTTCTGAATAATTGCGCGTTGGCTTGCCCTTGCTCATACCGAAAAAACACCTGGAAAAACTGCCCGAGAATCCGTCCTATTCTGTCAGTGCTGCCTCATCCAGAGAAACTGCCCTGTCAAACGTATCTTAATACCTGCAATATGTCAAGAATGAGAAATCAAATTATCCGGGCAATTACTTTATCCACGATTCCCTGATGCCATGGTGGTCTCGTAGAAACGCACGAGGTCGTGACTGCGAAAGCGGAAGACCTGGAAATTTCGAATATTTCGAGGCGGAGTAATTGTCTGAAACGAGATTTACAACACTGAATGTGGAAGAGGATTTAACTCAGATGCGATACAAATCGCGGGAGGCAGTTATTGACTCAGGGGCGGGGATGTTGGAATAGGGATTCGCTGTTTATGCGTAATCCGAATTGTTCTTCTATCGTTTGTGGTGGGCTTCAAGGGAGGTACCAATTCAAAATTGACAGTCATGTGACAAGCGATCTATCTGGCTGATTGAAATCTCATTCGTTGTCAAAGGACGTTCTGGACTGGGAGGCTGGCATTTCACCTGAACCTCATCGTTTTTAACCAGTAACTCATACAGTTCGCTGATTTCAACGTATTGCTGATACTCGTCCTTGGCCGTTTATAGCAATCTCAAGTAGTCATCCATTGCGGATTTTTCCTTCATCCAGACGTAAGAAAATACCCACTCCTGAGTTGCTCAAATTATATCTAAATTCCTTGTAAATTGCAAGTTATCCTTGTCTGTAGGCACAGGCGGCGTGTAGTGCCTACACATCAACCACCGTCTCCGTATCCCCTGCTGCGAGCGCGTTCATGTAGGCCAAAACCATCTCGCGGGTGCGGTAACGACCGAAGGCTTTTTCGTCTTCTCGATGGACAATCGGAAACGTGTCAAGGATGTACCCAGCGTCGTCACGCGTAAGACCGTAGAGATGGAAGTAGAGCGCATCGAGGCGTGCGCGCAGGTGCCGGCGTTCCTCGTCATTCCAGACAAAAGGCGGACCTACATAGTCGAGGTCACGGGCGAAAGGTGCCATGTCATGGGCTGTGTAGGTGAGGCGAAGCACGTGGTCCCTCACGAGGTCCCGGGCGGACGTATCGCCGAATTTGCGGTCGTAGTCGTCAGATGCGATTACGGGGATTTGTTCAAGTAAATACAACGTGAAGTTGTTTCCGGGTACCTTTTGTCGAGAAACGAAGTCAAAGACTATGGAATTCAGGTTTGCGACTACAGAACACGCAATTTGTGCCGAGTTGTCTACAAAACTGGATATCGGAAGCAGATTGAGAGAATGCCCAGCACCCACTCTCGGTATGACTGCGGCAATCATCGTTCGCACATTGGTAGAAGCTGTGATATTTTTGAATGAAATTGTCCAATCTTTACTTGAAACCCATCGGGTTTCATCGAGTTGTACATAGTACCGGGGTATTGGCAATCGATCCGCTTCCTTCTTCGCTGCCTCTGCGATTGTCTCTTGCTGACCGGGTCGAAATAGATTCTGCTGATTTACCGTGATATCGGCGGCGCGGTGGTCGAACGCCTGGACCATTTTGCCCTCGTACAGCGGAGCGAACAGCTGCTCGCCCCGTTTCCACTGGTTGTTCGCAGCGCGATAGAATCCTTCCGAATCGAGCTGCTCGGCGGTGCGGAAGAGGTGCGAGTCGTTCGCCATATGAAACATTGTGGTGTACTTCAACGGCCAAGCACTCTTTTCCTCACCTCCCGATCGATCCACTAACACTGGATGCCGTTCGTAAATTCGAAGGGTAATTTCGGCGTCACTGCGCTGGCGGAACACCGGAGCAGTGCCCGTATTCGGGTTCACTCGGGCGAAGTCCACGGGCGTCAATGGAAAGCAGCGGTCCTCATCCTGGATCGTTTCCGTGTCGTGAAGGAAGAAGGCGCATTCGGTCTGATTGAACTGTCGCTCCTCTCCGCCCAATATGAGGGCGCAAAATTTGAACGAACCGTGAACGTCCTTGAAGAAAATTTTCTTGTTCTCAAAATCAAACAGGCCACCTACCCGTCCGCTCGTGGACACCGACTTGAAAAAGCGGGCCGCGGTCTTGTCGCTATAGATTCCCGACGGCGTCAGAAGGCCGACTATGCCGTCAGGCTTGATGAGGCTCATAGCCCGTTCGACGAAAGCCGAATACAGATTGACGTCGCCGCCGCCCAGTAACGGGTAATCGCCATAGGATCGAACCATCCGGGCAAGGCTTTCCGACCGCGTCCTGGCCGCGTCGAACTCGGCCGTAAGTGGCGATCCGCGGTCGCGCAATCGCTGGATGCCCGTCCGCCGTGCGGCCGCCGTCGGCGCGTGAGCGAGTTCGGGGTCGCGCGTCGAAAACCACTCCACCTCCTGCAGCTTGATGCGGTCCCACGGCGGATTGCCGATCACCGCGTCGAAACCACCTTGCGGTCGGGTATTTTGCCAATTGCGCCACACACCTGGAAAGGCCACCTCCCAGTGCAGGAAACGCTCCCGGTCGGCGATGGCTCGCACGTCGTGCCATAACTCCGAAAAACGCGCGAACGTGGCGTCATCGGGATCGCGATGGTCGTCATCCACCTGCCGCGGTCCGTGAGCCAGAAGTTTGAATGCGGTCGCCGCCCGCTGGCTGAGCGTCATAACCAGCGGCGTCTCGAAAGTTTTGTACTCTTTCTTCTTCATTCCCGCCGTCAACCAGCGCCAACCGCAAAGGAAGTCGAGCAAACCGCGGAGATCCGCTGTCGTCTCCTCCACTCCCTGAAACAGCACGGCGGACTCCCGTACCTCGGACACGTCCGAGTCCGACATTTCCTCGATGAGCTGCATCCCGTTGGTGGCGGTTTCCGCGCCCTGTATGGCACTGCCGACGAACAGGTGAGCGATCTCTTCCAGGTCTTTGATAGACGCTCGTACGCGCAGGCCGACCAGCGAGTCGCCGCAGCGCAGGTGATGGTCTAGGAAGGAGAGCGGCGCCCCTACCGTGAAGCTGTGCAGCCACAGCGACACCTTGGCCAACTCAACGGTCAATGGGTTCTTGTCTACACCATAAATGCAGCGTTTGAGCACCATGCGTCGGATAATTGCCTGGTCGGTAAGCTGGGCTTCATCGAGTACCCAGTTCGATTCCCTGGACCGTCGGATGATTTCCCCGCGGATCGCCTCCACGCGTCCCTCCAGCGGCGACACGTAGCCGCCATCCAGCCAAGATGGAACCGCAGGGACGTATTCGATCAACTCAGCGACGTAGTCCGATAAGAAATCGACCGCAGTGACCAGGAAATGACCGCTTCCCATGGCCGGATCCAGCACCTTAAGATCAAGCACCGATACCGCCGGATCGACCCGCTCAAGCTCGGCCCGTCGTTCCGACTTTGGCCTGCGGTCGCTTTTTAGCGCGTCGGCTTTCTCCTCGAACGCTTTGAGACGCTCTTCAACCAGCGGTTTCAGGGTCCGGTCCACAATAAGATCCACCAGTTCCTGCGGCGTATAAAAACTCCCGCTGTCTTTTCGCGCATAAGGATTCGGTCGAACGATTATCTTGCCGGCTTCGTCCCGGACTGGCTCGCGCTCCAGCAGCCTCTCGTAGATCGAGCCCAGTTGTTGCACCGACATGTCACGGTAGTTTACAAAGCGGCGCTGATTCTGTGGATCCTTCGCATGGCTCAAATCGTAAATGATTTGTGCGATTTCCGCGTCTGAAAGGCGCACGCGTTCCAACATTGGTGCGGCTTCTGATGCGAATAGCCCTCCGTTGTAGGCAGGGAGCCCGATGGACGGATCGCCGCTGTCGATAATTTTGAAAAGATTGACAAGGCGGTCGTAATAGTTGGTGGCCATTCCGGAGAAAGTGTCGTCGTCCTTCATTCTGTTCGCTATATCGTACCGCACACGCTTGCGAATACCGTAGTCGTCGTAACGCGAATCGTGGACAGGTAGCAGGCCTCTGTCCTCCGCGTAGAGCACGAAGAGCACACGATAGAGAAAGACCAGCGCGGCATCCCGACAATCTGGGAGACGTTCGCCCGATTTCTCCGCCAGCGCCTCAACCAGACCGGGAAACACGCGTTCAAATACAACCCCGGAGAGATCCTGCGCGACCCTTTCCTCATAACGACGCCCCTCTTCAAGGGCCGTTTCGAGGAACGTCGTCGCGGCGCCGGCTTGTTTAACGTAGGACTCGCGGTGGAACAACAGATGAAAGATGCGGAGGTCGTTTTCTTTTTCAGACTGAAGCAGGACTTCCAAATCGGCTTCAAAGTAGCCGGTCGCTCGGGGCCGTGCACGATGATCGTAGAGACGCCAAACCTTGCCATTGGTCAGGACACCCCACCGGATGTTTGCCTCTGACTCGATATCGGCTGTTAATAGGTATCTGAGGATTTGGCCGTGCGGGGTTCTTACGCGGACATCGTCGTCTTCCTGGCGTTTGTCAAGTGGAAGACCGAAGCGCTTGCTTTCCTGAACCACGGTTGCGTGCCGGAATCGGTGTTTTGGATTACGCTCAGCTGTGGCGCGATCCTTGGATTCGCTATCGGCCAAAAGCAGATGGTCGGGAATATCCTCTTTGCCTGCGGAGCCCTGCTGGGGCAGGTAGTCAACCCATCCCAGTAACTGTAGAACCGGGCGGATGAGTTCCTGCTCCGTAACCGCTTCGTTTGGATTCTCGAAACGGCAAAGGGCCTCGTAACGCTGGCTAACGCCTTCCCTGAATGTGGCAAACTCCTCCGCATCCTCAACTGAGGATCTCCATTCGTCGGCGTCCTTGATGCCATCTGTGAGGAAATAGTCCGTAAATAACCGGCCAGACATATCTATACCTGCTCACGGTAGTCGGTTGAGTTTAAATAACGCAAGGATCAGCGACTCCTCATCGGCTGCGATCGAGGTATTTCCACTCTCCCGGTACTCTTTGCCGGGAGATGAATGGCGCACGCTTTACGTTTTCCGGCATTTCGTCGACTGCTTCCACAATCGGTTTGACAACCGGGCGTCCTGGCCTGCGCTTCGCCTTGTTCCTCTTTGTTGTCATTGCGTACCCTCGCTAAGACTGATATTTGTTCCCCTATAATCTGATGCCGGCCTGTGCGGGCAGGATGCCCGCGTTCCCAGGTCGAAAACCATTGGCGCCGCGGCGCCAATCATACGGACGCCCCTGAAAATCCTTCATTGGGAAGGGGCGAATTTCGTATATGTATAACTCCCACATTAATATACGCCTGTTTTTCCGGAAAAACGACTGACAAATTCCCCTGGATGAGGCACAATTTAAAAACAAAAAAGGTCCTGGAGAACGCTGCTGCATCCTCCAGGACCTTAAAACGCCTCTGGCGGGCACGTGGTGTGATGAGCGTTCGAATCCCTACGGGCCCACCAACCAATAATGCCGTCGTGGTATGAAGATTTCTTTACCCCGGATTCGCGCTTGATCCCACACGGCACCACATTTTAAGATATGGCGAGATGATCTCAAATCAAGATTTTTTGCGGTCCTTGTGACTCACCGCTTGGTTGAGAAGAACACGATCTGCCCGCCCTGGACGAGGTTGTATTTCTTGATGGGTCCATCCCGGACGCTGTGGGCCTGTACGTTGCCGACGAGGAGCACCTCGCCGGGTGCGGTGGTGAAGAGCCGGGTTACATCCAGGATCCCGGACGATTCCCAGTCTCCGAGGTCGGTCGGGTCTGAATCCGTCTGCCCGGGAGGCAGCGCGGAGCGGTCTATCACGGCAATCCGTATCAGCTTCCCCGTGGCGGGGTTCAGTTCCCACACGGACGCCTCGATACCGCTTTTTTTGCCGAAAGTCGCCTTCCGGGTGGATCGGTCCTCCTGAACGTAGATCATCCCGTTTTCGGCCCAGTCCAGGTTGTCCGGGTTGCGAAGTCCCATGTCCGGATGCGAAAATTGTCCGTCGCCGGCATCGTCACCATCGTAGAGGATTCGGATCGTGGCCGTCATCGCGCCGACGTTCGCGTCGATGATATAGGTCGCGCCCCAGTCGTCCGAGGGATACGCCGCGCCGTGCCCGGTTGAGGCCATTACCGCCTGCGTGCCGCGCTTCGGATTCGTGGCCACGTCCTCCGGGCGCGAGAAGCGGAACCCGCCCACGGCATCGACCCATTCGTTCTGCTTCGCCTGTGTCGCAAAGCCCAGTTCGTCGTACCCGGACCGGCCCGCCCCGTCCGGAGCGTGGATGTCAATCTTGACGAACATGCCGGCGCGGCTCGTTCCCGTCCCGTTCCAATCCTCAGGTGACCTTTCGCCGTTGTTCGCGACCCAGACGAACATATCGCCGCCTGTCAGGCCGTTGCGCTCGAGGAAGCCGCCCGTGCCTTTCCGTCCCACGTAGAGGTACAGCGGCGCGCCCCGCCGGTCGTCTCCCAGCAGAACGGCCACTTTGTCGCTGTCGCCCGTGTCCAGCAGGGTCACGTTCTCCCACGTGCCGCGCCCCAGCCACGGCAATGCGTAAATGGTGCGGCGGCGAATATCCAGCACGTGCGCCAGGCCGTCCGTGACCTCTTCGCCGCAGAAGTAAACGTCGTCGGCAAGACCATACGCTCCAGCGGTGAAAAGGTTGCTGGAGCAGAAGCGATCGAAACCGTCCCTATCGCTCCCCGCGATATTTCCCTCGTGGATCTGCGACGGGTCCGTGACCTCGCGGCCGGCTTTGTCCACCGCCCTGTCGTAGGCCACACCCGCATCCAGGAGTTTCCTGGTGTTGGCATCCAGATCGAAATAGCTCACCCGCGCGCCCGTCATTTCCGTACGGTTACCGAGCCTGTACGCGTACCCGTCCTCCGCATCCAGCTCATGGTTGACGAAGAAGCGCACTACGCCCGGCCGGATTTCCATGGCGCCGATCCCGTCCAAGATGCCGAGCGGACGGTACCCGCCGACCTCTTCCCCCACCGTAAACAGCGGCGTCACGCGCCATCCGTTGCGGCCCGTCATCATCGCAGGGGCGGACGTGTTGAATCGCTCGCTCACAGCCTCCCGGTTCTCCCTGGCATGGAGACTGACGGAACCGCGCACCTGGAATGTGAGGAGTGCAAGCATGGTGGAAATCGTTAAGGCGACCATTTGGAAATTCCGCACCTGTAGCTCCTTCTCTTATTGTGGCGGGGGCGCCTTGCATAACTGACGCCACCTCACGGCGGTTGGACACAGTCACAGGCTCAGAGCCCGGTCGATAACCTCGCCCAGACGCTGTAGCCGCGTGAATTCGGGGGTCAGGGCTTTCGCGATTTTGCCCTGCTCGAACGGAACGTGGCGTTTGATGGTCTGGTAGGACCTGGGGGACAGGGTAAATCCCTTCCATTCGGAAACCTGCCGACCCGGGTTAATGGGGGTGTCGGGCTCGATGCGGCACAAATTCAGCGGCCGAATATCGGAGACTTCGCCGATACCGGCGGTGAAGACGCGAAGTTGTACGGCCGCATCGTAAGGACGGGGGCAAAGTAAGGGATCTCAGGTAACAAAAAACATGGGCCGATCGATATTTAGAATCGGCCCGAGCTAGTTGAGGGTTGCAACACTATACAACTTATGCCGCCGCTGTTACATCGCTATTGGGACAGAGGCGCGTATGGATCGGAACTCCGCCGAAGTGCGGGCGAAGACGCCGACCAGGTTAACGACGGCGCCTGGGTCGGTTACCGCCCGTCCTGCGCTTTTTGACCCCATCGACGGGCGGGGGCAATCGGTGCAGCCACACGATGCGCCCGCGATTCAAATCGTAAGGCGAGGTCTCGATCGTCACGCGGTCGCCCACCAGAACCCGGATGTTGAACCGCCGCATCTTGCCCGACGTGTAACCCAGAATCTGATGCCCACCCTCCACTTCCACCATATACTGCCCGTCGGGAAGCGTATCCGCGACGGTTCCTTCAAGTGAGACCTTTTCCTCTTTTGCCATGCCACCTCCAACATCGAATTAGGGGACCATTTTCAGGTCGAAGGTTCAATGTATGACAATGGGCAGCCGGTGTCAAGCGGCATCTTCCGCACAGTCAACCGCCATTGCCAGCGCCTGCTCGGCAATCCGTTCGCGAATCGTGCTCCGGTCGCCTACGAACGCAAAGCGTTCGCATCGAGAACCCTCCGGCGTCCACAGCGCGACATACGCGGTCCCCAACGGCTTGGCCGACCGTCCGCGAATCGGCCCGGCGATGCCCGTCTCGGCCAGCGCCAGCGTTGAATGGCCCGCCCTGCCCACAGCTTCGGCCATGGCGACGGCCACCTCCTCACTCACGGTCCCACAGCTCTCCAGCAGAGATTCGGATATCCCCAGCGCCTGGATTTTGGCCTTCGTACTGTAAGCCACCACACCACGCTCGAAATAGGCCGAACTCCCGGACACGCTCACGATCCGGGCGCAGATCAACCCGCCCGTCGTGGTCTCCGCCACCGAAAGGGTCCAACCCCGCTCGACCAGCAATCGACCCAATCGCGCTTCGAGAGATTCAGCCACAGAGACCGGACCCCCGTTTCATGCCTTCATGAAACCCGCACGAGGATGCACGTTACGGGAACGCGGGTTGCGATGAGATGCACAATGCTTGCGTGACACCGATGAGACATTCTCAACGACGGACGGTCGTGCCGATCGGCCTCCGCACGCTTAACGGCGGCAAATCCAACACCCTTCGTATCCTGTCGTTCCCCGGGCTAATACGGTCTTCTGCCGAAGGGATCATTAGCCCGTAATTCCGCCTCAGGCGTCGGCTCATACGTGGTGGGAAGTAACGCGCCATTGCGTACCGCTTGATCGCCGCGCACTTCGAGGAGTTTAATCAAGCGGTTTCTCCATTCGACCACCCGGTCTTCATCTCGCGCCAGGTTATTCACCTCGTTCGGATCTTCCTTCAGGTCGAAAAGATACTCGCAGCCACCCAGCCGGAACCACATATACTTGTATCGCCCGTCCGCCAGGCAGTGGTGGCGCCGCTTCTCGGCACCAATTTCTCCGTGAAATATCCGATCTTCAACCGGATCGTCTCCTTCCAGCGCCGGCAGCAGCGACACCCCGTCCGCCTGCTCGGGGACGCGGCCGCCCGCCGCCGAGATCAGAGTGGGCAGCACGTCGACGAGCGACACCGGCTTCTCGTATCTCCGGGCGGGAATCACCCCCTCCCAACCTCTCGGCGGCCGTAGAATCAGAGGCACGCGACCGGAACCTTCGAAAAAATGGGATTTGAAGAACAATCCGAAATCCCCCATCATATCTCCGTGGTCCGAGGTAAAGATCACCAGCGTATTGTCCCACAACCCCTTCCAGCGGAGGGCGGCTAAAAACCGCCCGATCTGATGGTCGATGTGGGTAATCTGCCCGAAGTAATGCTGCCGCGCACGGGCGATCCTCGCGGGCGACATGCGATCCCAATCGTAGCGCGGGGGCGCCTCCCGGAGTTCCGGGGGAAGAAAATCCTCGTCGGGGGTCCGTATGGGTGGCGGCACGTCTTCGGGATCGTACCAGGTGTCGTACGGCGCGGGCGGATCGTATTGCGAATGCGGCCGGCTGAAAGACATCCACAAAAAAAACGGACAGGTGGGATCCCGCCTGTCCAGAAACTCGATACATTCGTTTGCCGTCCACGTATTCACATGATGCGTCTCGGGCACGACCGACCTTCGGGAGAACACGTCGTTGTTCCCGATGCTCGTTGCCCGCTCCAGACCCGCGTAGGGCGTTTTGTTCAACCACCGGTGATAATCGTCGCCTTCGCGGTACCGGCCCGACTCGTTGATGATCGTATTGTCGAACCCCAGCCGCGCCCGCTGGGGGCTGAAATGCGCCTTGCCGATCAGCTGTGTCTGATAACCCAGGCCGCGCAGAATCCCGGGCAGAGTATCGGTCGTGCCCAGCGCGTTGCTCGAATTGGTGAAGAATCCGGTCTTGTAGGGCGACTGCCCCGTCATCATCACCATCCGCGCCGGCACACACACAGGACAGGGCGAATACGCTCTGGGAAAATACACGCCCTCGTTCGCAAGCTGGTCCAGATGGGGCGTTTCGAGAATTGCGTGTCCGTCGATCCCGGTGCAGTCGCCCCGCTGCTGGTCCGTGGTGATGAAGACAATATGCGGTCGCTCGAAGGAATCGGCCATCGGGCAATACCTGCCTTCCGTGAGTCGGCGCCCTGCGTATGTTGTCTACCCCACCTCCACGATCGGCGGATGCGCAAAGTCGTGATAGCGGTCTGTGATCTGACCTTCGGCGGCGTCTCCTTTGTGCACGTAGAACCTGTAGTGGCCCGTAAGGGACTCGCCGGGCGGAAGCACGTGGTTCCCCCGCCGTTTCGGGTCGCCGTGAAACTGTGAGTGACCGAAGGGATTGGCCGTCATCAGGCCGTAGTTGCGCACGTGCCAGTAGGTGGGATGCCGAAAACTGTCGGGATGGTCCATAATGGCGACACCCACGCGGTTGCCGTTCACCGGCCCGGAATAGTGGCACCATGCGGCTCGTTTGCCCCAGGTCTCATCCTCGTTGACGCCCCCGATCGCGTTCTCGATCTTTCCCCCTTCGCCGGCTCGCACTTCCATGGATTCGGCCACTCGAATCGACGCCATGCCGCCTTCCTTCGTGTCGCCGAAGAGAACGTCGATCTTCGGCGCGGTCAGCGTAAGGTGCAAGTCGAAGATCCGAACGTCCGTCGCGGTACGGTAAAACGTCCACTCCGCCCGTTCCTCGCAGATCACGTTCGACCCGTGCTCTCCGCGCCAGGCATCAGCACCTTCCCAGTTACTGATCGATACGATCCGGCCGTAGACCGGACCGCTTTCCAGGCCCTCGAATCGCTGGTGCCGGGTCCACGCGTGCCCCTCTCCCTCTCCCCAGTTATTCCATCCGTTCACGTGGCCATGCGAAATCCAGATGGAGCGGTGGTGATGATGGTCACCCTCCCCGGGTTTAATCAGCCTGCGCGTGATTCCGTCGCCGTACGGACCGATTACCGGGTAGAGGTGCGGTCTCACCACGTCTTTCCCGAAGCAATAGCTCGTAAAGCAGGCGCCGTCGATCCGCACCAGGATCCTGTTGTCGGCTTCCGATAACTCAACCCCGCTCCCGGACGCCGCCTGTCTCCCGAAATCCAGGTCGTAGTGCGCTGTCTCGCCCACCGGCAGATCGTCCACAATCCAGCTGACCCGCGCCCCGTCTTCCTCACGTTGCACCTGGCACGTTGTCTCGCCATCCTGGCTCACCAGCGTTCCCGTCCGTTCCCGGTGCCTCAGTCGATCCGGAGAATCGAAGAAATGCTGCATTTCCCCCGATCGTCCCACGAACGCGGATACGGGACATCCGACGCGCCGGTGCGGGCCGGCGTGAACCTTCAGTTTGAAATCCGCCACATGGTCCTCCCTGAAAAGCGTTAGACGTGATGAGTTTACGCTTTCGGCTGCTGCGAAAAGAGATTTCAGCAGTCAGCCCGCCCATCCACACGACGCCACGGCAAGATGCAAGACGTGAGACAAGGCAAAAAACAACGACGTGGGGGGCGGTCCTCTTACCTCTTACGTCTCGCGCCTTACCATTCTTAATAATCAATCATCCGTCGATGTCAAGCGGAATCGCTTGACTGAGGGCGGCCGAACCGCTATCTTAACCTTGACAACGCAGGGGTGCTCGCCCGCCGAGCTGAGAACATACCCTTTGAACCTGATCCGGATTATGCCGGCGCAGGGAGTCGAAAAACCGCACCCCAGCCGCTTTTCGACCACATCGAAGGCGGCGGCTTTTTTGGGATTTCATCGGATGCCATCGGACCGGATCATTATTGTCGGCGCGGGCATCATCGGGCTCGGAATCGGATGGCGGCTTGCCAGGGCGGGGCGGGACGTCCTGATCTTCGAAAGAGACCGGGCGGGCCAGGCCGCGAGCCGGGCTTCCGCCGGTATGCTCACCCCGCTGGCCGAGGTGCGTCACGAGGAAGAATCGCTCCTGCGGCTTGGCCTGAAGAGTCTACGTCGTTTCCCGAAATTTGTCGCGGAACTCGAATCCGAAAGCGGCTTGTCCGTCGCCTATCGCCCCGACGGCGTCCTTCTGGTGGGCGTCACCCGCGACGATATCGAATACCTCCGTTTCCGTTACAACTATCAGCAGGACCTGGGCCTGCCCGTCGAATGGCTGAACGGAGCCGAAGCGCGCGCGCGGGAACCTCATCTTTCGCCTCAGATCGGCGCCGCGGTCTGGTGCCCGGGAGACCATCAGGTGGACAATCGTCTGCTGGTCGAAGCCCTGCGTCGGGCATTTCTCAAGGCGGGCGGATCCCTTAAGGAAGCCACTCCGGTCGAGACCATCGACATCGCCCGGAACCGCGTGCACGGCGTAAGGGCCGGAGACAAAAACCACCCGGCGGCGACTATCATCCTCGCCGCCGGGTGCTGGTCCCGTCTCATTCCAGGCCTGCCCGACGCCGCCAAACCCCCGGTGCGCCCCGTGCGGGGCCAGATCCTCCGCCTGCAAATGACCGACGACTGCACGCTGAAAACAATCGTATGGTACAACCGAACCGCCTCATCGGCGGTCGCCTACCTGTGTCCGAAAGACGGAGGGCGTCTGGTGCTGGGGGCCACTTCCGAAGAAATGGGTTACGATGGAAGCCTGACGGCGGGCGGCATTTTCGAACTTCTGCGCGCCGCATGGGAGGTCGTTCCGGGAATCTACGACCTTCCGATTATCGAAACCGCCGCCGGTCTTCGACCGGGCAGCCGGGACGACGCACCAATCCTCGGAAAAACCCCCGTCGACGGCCTTATTATGGCAACGGGCCACTACCGCAAGGGCATCCTTCTGGCGCCCATCACCGCCGATGCCGTTGCGGAGCTTGTACTCACCGGCAACACGCCGGAAGAAATTCGAGCCTTCGGCATCGACCGCTTCTTCGCCTGAAACAAGACGCCATGCAGATCACTTTGAACGGAGAAAACCGAACCGTCGACAACGGCATTTCCATACGTGATCTGCTGATCGACCTATCGCACGACCCCGGCCGCAGGGGTATCGCGGTAGCCGTCAACGCAGAAATCGTATCCAGAGCGGAGTGGTCGTCTACGCGCCTGGGGAGCGGGGACAGGGTGGACATCATCGCCGCGGTACAGGGTGGATAGTGTTTTGTCCTGGCCGGACCCGCAGACCGAGGACCCTTGGCCGCTCCCTGAGCTTGTCGAAGGGTCGGCGAAGGGCACCGAACGGTGCAACCTGATCCAGTTCCCTGAGCTTGTCGAAGGGTGTCGAAGCTTGTCGAAACGTGGGCATTTCGACAAGCTCAGCAACCGCGGCGAGGCGGGATGAACCGGCGGAAGAATGGTGACATATTTTCGGGGCAGGACACCATGACCCCATTGTCGACCAGGTCGAAAGGGCATCCGGTTCAGGCGGCCCCTACGTCCGAACCGTTTTTCACAGAGGGTAAATATGTCTGATGGTCTGTCCATTGCAGGGACGACGTACGGTTCCCGTCTCATTATCGGGACGGCGCGGTACCCCAACATGCAGGTCATGCTGGACGCTATCCGCGCCAGCGGCGCGGAAATCGTAACCGTTGGCATCCGGAGGATCAACCTGGAGGATTCTTCCGGCGAGAGCCTGATCGATCTGATCAACCGCGAGAAATATACGCTGCTGCCGAATACCGCGGGATGTTTCACCGCCCGGGACGCCGTGCTCACGGCCAGACTCGCACGCGAAGCCCTGGAAACCGACCTGATCAAGCTGGAGGTCATCGGCGACGAGAACACCCTCTTCCCGGACGTCGCGGGGCTGCTGGAGGCGGCGGACGAACTGATTCAGGACGGCTTTACAGTGCTGCCTTACTGCAACGACGACCCCGTTACCTGCAAGAAACTGGAAGACGTCGGCTGTGCCGCGGTGATGCCGCTGGGCGCGCCCATCGGCTCCGGAATGGGCATTCGCAACCCCTACAATCTCCGCATTATCCTGGACACGGTCGACCTCCCCGTTATCGTCGACGCCGGGGTGGGCACCGCCTCCGATGCCGCCGTCGCGATGGAACTCGGCTGCGACGGCGTCATGCTGAATACGGCGGTGGCCGGGGCCCGCCACCCCGTGCTCATGGCGAAAGCCATGGGCCACGCCGTCCGTGCGGGCCGCCTCGCTTACGAGGCCGGACGCATCCCTCAAAAACTCTACGCCACGGCATCCACGCCCATGGAGGGCGCGGTCAGCCATGAATGAGACAGCCCATGCGATAGGGTTGCCGCCGCTCTATTTGATCGCAGACCGCGAGACGTGTGCGCCCCGTGCGCTGGAGGACGTTCTCGCGGAAGCGCTGGACGCCGGTGTCCGCCTCGTCCAGTTGCGGGAAAAACGCCTCGAAATCCGCGCGCTCCGTCACCTGGCCGTCCGGCTCCAGCGCCGGGTCGAGAATTACGGCGCGCGCCTGCTCGTCAACACGCATGCGGGGCTTGCGTGCGATATCGGCGCGGCGGGCGTCCATCTTCCCGCAATCGGCCCCACCCCATCCGGAATTCGACAACAATACGGAAACCACCTGCTGATCGGTCGTTCAACGCACAACAGAAAGGAATGCAGGGAGGCTGACGGCGCAGATTTTCTCACCTTCAGCCCGATCCACACTCCGGTCTCGAAACCGGGATACGGTCCTGGCTCCGGACCCCTGGCCCTTCGCCGGACCACGGGATGCTCACCCCTTCCTGTCTATGCCCTGGGTGGCATCACGCCCGAACGGGTTGCCGCGTGCAAGGGTGAGGGCGCCGCGGGCGTGGCCGTCATGTCGGGTATCCTCGCCGCTGAGGATATTCGGTGCGCCGTGAGCGGCTACCTGGAGGCCTGGGCTTCAGCCCCCTGTGCCCGTCATCCGCAGCCCACATGAAACAGGTTCTCTCCATTGCCGGGTCCGACTCCGGCGGGGGCGCCGGCATCCAGGCCGACCTCAAATCCTTTCACGCCAACGGCGTTTACGGCCTGTCGGTCATCACAGCGGTTACCGCCCAGAACACGAGGGAGGTCAGGAGGTCGTTCGACCTGCCCGTGGACCTTATCGAAGCCCAGATAGACGCAATTTTCGATGACTTCGACGTTTCCGCGGTGAAGACCGGCATGCTCTCATCCGGGCAAACGGTCAACCTTGTCGCCGAGAAACTCGCCGAACACCAGGTTTCCAACCTGGTGGTGGACCCGGTCATGGTCTCCTCTAGCGGCTTCGACCTGCTCGAACCGGAAGCCGTCGCGAGCGTTAAACAGCACCTCCTGCCCCTGGCCACGCTAGTCACACCCAACCTGCGCGAGGCTCAGGTATTGGCAGGAATGCCCGTCGAAACCCTGGACCACGCGAAGGCGGCGGCGCGTATCATCTACGATGCGGGCCCCGGGGCCGTGCTGGTTAAAGGCGGCCATCTGCTCGATCCCGAAGCCGTGGTGGACGTACTCTTTGACGGATCCGAAGAAACCGTTTTTTCCGGCGAACGAATTCCCCACCGGAACACGCACGGCACGGGTTGTACCCTTTCGGCCGCCATCGCGGCAAACCTCGCCAAAGGCCAGCCTCTCGTATCGGCCGTCGAAAACGCGAAAACGTACGTCACCGAAGCCATTCGCCACGGTCTCTCCATCGGCCGCGGCCACGGGCCCACCCATCATTTCTTCTTCCTGGAGGGCGATGGATGAAAAAAATCGGCGCCCTCCACGTTCTTACGGACACCGTTCTGCAGACCCGATACACTCACGCCGATCTGGCCAGGCTGGCAGTCTCGGGCGGCGCCGACACCGTGCAATACCGACAGAAAACCGGCCACACGCGCGATTTGATCCAGACCGCTCGAGCGATGCGTGACATCTGTGCCCGGAGGAGCGTTCCCCTCATTGTAAACGACAGAGTCGATGTCGCCCTCGCCGCCGAAGCCGACGGCGTACACCTCGGCCAGGACGACTTCCCGGTTGCGCTTGCCCGAAATCTCCTCGGCGCCGATCGGATCATCGGCGTGTCCGCAGGGAATCTCGACGAAGCCCGGCGCGGCATCGCGGACGGCGCGGATTACGTGGGATTCGGGCCCATCTTTCCAACCGGCTCGAAAAACGACGCCGGCGACGCCCAGGGACTGGAAAAGCTGGCCGATTTCGCCCGAACCGTCCAGGCGCCCGTTATTGCCATCGGCGGTATCGGCGCAGGAAACGCGGCCGGCGTGGTGACGTCCGGGGCCCACGGCATCGCCGTCATATCAGCCGTCTGCTGCCATGCCGACCCCGAAGCCGCCACCCAAAATCTCAACACCCTCATCAAGGCCGCTCAACCGCTCGCTCATGACCGCCAATATCTACGATCTTCCGACCCCTCTGGAGGATGAAGAGCAGTTCACCCGCCTCATCCCGGACCGGGGTGTGCTCATCGAACGTATCGTCTCCACCGGACAGGCCACCCCCCCGGGCGAGTGGTACGACCAGGAACGGGACGAATGGGTCGTACTCCTTCAGGGCGAGGCCATCCTCGCCTGCGAAGACGGCCCGACCCTGAACCTGCGCGCGGGCGACCATCTCCTCATTCCGGCCCGCAAGAGACACCGCGTGGAACACACAAGCGCAGATCCCCCCTGCATCTGGATTGCGGTCCACGGCAAGTTGACATAGGATTAAACCGGACCATCGGGGGCATCGGACGATCGGCGTTTTCTCATTGACATCCCGCTATTGCAGGTCTATCTTGTCCCGCAAGCCATTGCCCAGGCACCAGAGGTAGCCAACCTTTAGCGGCACCTGAAAATCGTTCAATCGATCTTCAGCCCGCAAATACCACTACCTTGGGGCCTCTGGTAATGGCCATTTTTTTCTCTTCCGAGTCTGTTCTTACGGGATGGTCCGGTGGGCCGATCGCATCACCTCGAATCGATCGCCCGCATTCAGGTCGCATACCAGAAACCGGTCCCCCACATTCAACCCGGAACCCGAGCGCGGATCCTGGAACCGAAAATAGTTGATCGTGCCGGTCGCCGGATCGCTGCCGCCCATCCCGCTCGCAAACGTCCGTTCTTCCGGACCCGGAATGTCGGGCCCCGCCGTCTCAATCGCCCCTACGGCTTTGACGGACGTGCGGATCGCCTTTCCGTCGAACAGTCCGGAGCAGGCTTCCAGCTTGGTCATGCAGGTGTCCGTTGCGAACAACCCTCTCTCCCGGTCCACGGATCGCACCACCCCCTCCGAAAGATTCAGAGACATATTCAACCCGATCCGGTACCGGTTTCCATCCATCGCTATAGTGTTGATGACCTCGTAGCTGGAATTGCAGATATAGGCTGGATTCCTGAAAACCATCACATCCCCGTCCTCAATCCCGTCAACGGAATCCAGGGTCACGTCGACCGACCGGCCTTCCGGGTCAACGGCATCCACGCGGCCGGCCGGTAATGCGGCGCCTTCGAGGATCTCGTCTCCAAACCGCAACCGGACGCCCTGTACCATCTGCAGGTCACACCCGCCCGACACATACACGGTAATCCTCGCCACCTCCGCGTCGAACGCCACGGGAACCCCGTCGATTTCCGCTGTGCAGACCGAACCCTTCTCCAACCTGAGAAACACGTAATCGGTTCTTCCATCCAGGCACACCTTCGCGCCGATACCGCCGGAGACTGTCAATGCTTCCACCGACCTGACGAAGGGGCTGCCCTGGAACGGTTCCAGTACGCCCACAAAAATGGACTCACCACCACCGCTCGATTGTCTGACAGCAACGCATGCGTCCCAGGGACTCTGCCCAAAAAATCCGTATCCTTCTCCCTTTCCGTTGATAATTTCCCGGTCGGAACCCCCCAGCATCGTCAGCCGAATGCCCGTATTCTCCTCGTCCCCCACCCGCCACGCGGCAGACCACAATCCATCACAGACCGTCCGGGAGACATCCTTGATGTATCCCAATCCCGGCGATGTCCCGAATGCGACATCCTCACCCGCGGCCGTGCCTCGAGCCTGGCGCACCGTCTCAGTCCCCGAAGGGAATTCCAATCCTGAAATTCTCGCCGTCGTCCCCGCTCAAACTCCGGAACATATAGTCGTGCGTCGCTCCGCCACGCACGCGGAAGAGGTCAACCACATACGCGTCGGCGCCCGGCGCGTCCACCATCATCAGCGTCCGTTCGTACACCTCCGCGCATCCCGGATACGCCCCTTCTCCGGATGCGCAGACGGCCTGCATTCCTGGCGTACGTCCGTAGAACCGCAAGCTGCCCGTGGCGAGTTCCTGAGCCCGCCCGTCGATGCAAACGGTCGCATGGCTGGCGGTGTGCTTCTCCCAACCGTCCACTTTCTTGTGTGTAAACGTCGTTGGATACCCCAGATCGCACGCCAGATCATACCCGAACGTGATAAGGTTGATCCCCAGCTTGTCCCGGTGACCGTGCCCGCCGCTGCCCTTTCCGTAGTTCAAAACCAGGTGCTTCCGCGACGCAATATCGCCTCCCGTCCTCAAAATCGCGATGCCGGAATCGTGAAAGAGGGCCGTCCGTGGCACAAAAGGCAGGGTTGTGCCTCGAACCGGATCCGCGTGAAACAGAAAGTTGGCGTCGGCGTAACGCTCTCTGACCCGATCCACGTTCCCTTCCGAAAGCGCAAGCAGACGGGTTCGATATTCGTCGTCCCCCGTGTGGATATATGCCAGTTCTTCAATGTCACAGCTTGCGAACGGATCCAGCACTTTCATCCTCGAATCGGCGCCGCCCGTATCGCCGATTGCGGGAATCCGTCCATCACAAACGATATTCCGACCGAATTCGATCGACTCCCGAATCCGCAGCCGGGAATCCCCGATCCGATCAGTGCCCTTCATTGCAAACAGGCGATCCAGAATTACCCGTGTAACCGAACTCACGGCATAACCGGGTGCATCGTACCACCACTTCCCGTCCCGGAACGTGTTGTTGGTCAGATTCACGGCCAGCCCATACCGCCCTTCGATGGCCTCGTCAACCAGTTCCTCATTGCCAAGCACGGCGCCCAGCGCCCAGAGAACCATCCCCTCCCGAATGATATAGTCCCCCTTCTGGATCGCCATGGCCCGGTGCAGCCACTCATACATATAGCCAAACAGATTGTGCCGGATATTGTGCCGGATGCCTTCGAAATCCTCCCGCCCGTCCCGGTTGTAGTCGCAGTTGCCCTTCGACTTGAAGAATGCCAGAAGCGCTTCGTCTTTCAACATCGAGTCCATCACCAGGTCGTACGCCGCCATACAGTTGTATATGGGCATCTCCTCCCAACTCACCTGCACCAGATACCCCCGTGTCAGCGGACGTTGCTCGTCCACCGTTCCATTGAAGAACCGGTAGACCTCCGCCAGCCGGTTCAGCATGACACCGACCCTGTGCGCGTACCGCTCGTCTCCTGTTATTGCATAGGCGCGGGATAACTGTACGATGGCCGTGTCGCCCGTATAGGCATCCGGAGACGGGATCGTCTGCTCGTAGGGATGAAAAAACAACCTTGAGAGTGCGTAGTATCGCCACGCGGAATTGAAGTGGTAGGTCGTACCGGGGTTGGCGAATCCCTCGGGCGCTATCCAACCATCGTCGTCGTCCCACACCTCCACCCGCTCTCCCGTTGCCGGATTGTGTACAACCGCCCCGTTGTACCACCGCTCTCCTCCGATTGCGCACTGCCAGCTGTACTTCAGCGCCGTATTCGTCCGCATGCATTTGCGCCCCCCGCCGTGGATCGGACAACCCCGCTCATAGCTCGGTGAAATCGCTCGCGGATTCTGTGTGGGTATCATCCCGTAGATGAACTCATCGTCTTTGTCCAGCCACCACGACGCGTCCTTCAGGATCTTCTCCGCCTGCGTCCTGCCCCACGCGGTCGAAGCCCGGTTCCGCCGTGCCCGCGCGATTTCTTCCGCTCTCACCGGCCCGACCCGCTGGCGTTCCAATGGAGACCGATCGATCCGTTGCAATACCTCCCGGGTGATCTCCCGCCGCGCCTCCCGGTAATTGCGCTCCCATTCCTCTCGCAGTGCATCCCGGATTCTCTGAAAATCCACCGCTGGACCTTCCACAAACGAGCCGTATGCCTCTAATTGCGCGACATGTATCCGGCCCGGTGTTGATTCCGGGCCTCCGTCCGCGTTCTGCCATATCCGTACCGCCTCGACCTGTACGGGATCAAAAACCGATACCGTCTCCGGCTCGGGCTTCGGGATGTTCACCGCCGCGATGGCGACCCAGGCGCCGTCAACCCTGCCCTGGACTTCGACCCTGCGGGAGGACTCGGGCAAACGTCCTTTGCCCCAGTATATCACTACCCGGTCAACCCGGGCGAACCTCGGAAACACAACCGCCGCCCACTGCGGCAATCGTTCCGACGCCGAAGCCCAGGCCGTATCGCTCGTGGAGGCCTGCTCGTCCGGCCTGGTTCCATCGTTGATCCTGGACGCGTGGTGGTTGTACGAAATGCTGCTCACGTACGGCCGGCTGCCATTTCTGTACAACGCCAGATTTAACATATCTTACCTCCTGAAGATAGGTCCGGGGTCCTGCGATAAATCCGGCCCGATTGAATGAAGTCGATAGGCGATCGTCGAATCCGCCGCCAGGACTGAAGACCGGGTCCAACCGGGAGTTAGTCCGCGCCGCTCCATCCTATCCGTTTTACCCCGGAAGAAATAGAGGAGGATGGACAAGAGGTGGGACCTGACGTGCACGAACATTCAGAAACCCGCATCGGAGTAGAAGTGAAGGATAGGTGAGGCAAGATGGGAGCCCCCGATATCCGAAATCCTACCGGTGGACCCAGGTCGGGTAACAGTGGGCTGTTTGTGTCTACCCGTGAATTTGGCGACGATGCACAATTTGAAGCGGTTTTGCGAATCTGTCGACCGTTGGTACGGTCTACCAAACGAGAGATCGAGACGATTCGAACATAAATCGCAAGAAAGTGGAATCCAGGGCAAATCTTGCACAATAGGACAAGCTTTCAGCCTTGACATCATAGACGTTTTTACGTGATTCTATCTGCTGCTAATTATGTCGGACTTCGTTTATCGTTTACGCGACAGCTTTTGTGCGCCTGAACCGTGGCGGAGTGGCAGATAAAGGCACCCGGTTCACCCCGCATGATATTTGCCTGGCGCTTGCGTTCGACAAGGTACGTTATCAGTCGGGCGGCTTTCCAAGCAAGGGGAATGGGTGGCAGCCACCCGAATTCCGCCAACCCCTGTGCCTATATTGATAAGTCAACTCCATTCTTGGAATTGGAGAGTAATGTAGCGCGCGTAGGGGCGCGTGGCAATACCTCTGAGCACGCGAGCGACAACGTCTCTTGCCTATTCCTCAGGGACCTTACCAGTGGTTGAACCGGCGTTCCTGTTCAACTTGACTTCACGGAAATTCGATGGTACCTTCTTCGTCATAGGCTCCCATGGTTGCGGATACAGTTTCCTTCAATGGATTGATGTATCCAGTAAACATTGGAGCCTCGTCCGTTTCAACGAAGACAGAGGCAATCCCCGACATCCTGGGCAGTTTCCGAATCTTCTCCGGAGGTATCAGGTGCATGCCGGTCGCCCGGCTCTCACTTTGCCTTTTCCGGAGGCCCGCTCAGCGATCTATCACGTTTCGTTCTCCTTGCCAGCCAAGTCCTCCTTACGACGGTCTGAATCAAAGGCTTTGAAGGTCTCGTTGCCAACGTCCCCAACCCGGTCGTTTCCTGCCTTTCTGCGTCCGATGCCCGGCAGGTTGGCTGGAGCGGCCGTTGTCCGGTGGCACGCCCACACACTGAAGGCCCACGCCACATAATTGCGCGCTGAATCATTCAGATCGGTTGTTGCGATGTGTGACCCAAAAAGCGGTCGAATCCATCCAATGCAGGAAACCGGATGACGGGCGGAAATATACACGCGACAAAGTGCGGGATAGTTCAGCGCCCATTCGTCCTGAGCGTGTTGATATCGTGTTTCGTTTTTGCCATGTTAAGCACGCTTCCTGCTCTTGCAAAACAGAAACCCCGTGTCGCGCTCGTGCTCAGCGGAGGCGGCGCGCGTGGAGGCGCACATATCGGCGTGTTGCGCGTACTCGAGCGCGAGGGGGTACCCATCGATCTGGTTGTGGGGGTGAGCTATGGCGCTCTGGTTGGAGGATTGTACGCTGCCGGCTATTCTGTTGATAACCTTGAACGCATAATCGTAGATACAGACTGGTGGGAAATAACCACAAATAGCCCCGACCGTCGTCTGTCGAATATGAATAGAAAACCGATGGCAGATCGACAGATGCTTGCATTGCACCTCGAAGAACTGAAACTTAAGTTGCCGTATGGGATTTTTGCCGGACAGAAGATTCATCATTTTCTCAATCAATTGACCCTCGGCGCGACCTATAGGGCGCAAAACGATTTTGATCGACTTCCAACGCCTTTCCGCGCAATTGCAACAGATATTCTTTCGGGAGAACAGGTCGTACTCGATAATGGCTCTCTCGGTGCTGCGATCAGGGCCAGTATTTCTGTTCCGGGGGTGTTCGCGCCAATGAGTACGGAACATACCCATCTTGTAGACGGCGGCATTGTAAATAATCTGCCTGTGGATGTCGCATTGGACGCCGGCGCTGATTTTGTTATTGCCGTGGATTGCGCCACGCCCCTGCGTACTCAAAAACACGAAGTTGAGGATATTATCGACGTCATCGATCAAGCTATCAGTTTTCGAATCGAAGAAAGAAAAATCGCCAACCGAAAACGCTCCAACATGTTGATATTGCCCGACTTGGAAAAATTCGATGCAAGCGATTTCAATCGGTCTTACACCCTGATTCCGATCGGCGAGCGTGAAACCGAAAAACATATGGATGCGATCTGGAGCGCATTGCGGACGCTTGGGCTTCAAAAACGCGTCGGAAAGCCGAGAACATCCAAATTACCAGATGAGTTCGATGTCACGACCTGGGCGGATATACCGCCGGATATTGTAATTTCCCGGGTTCGGATAGACGGTCTAAAACGTTATTCAAAAGCGTTATTCAGGCTGCGGCTGGAAAAGTTCGTCAATAAGCCTATATCGTTTCAGGAACTGGAACGCGAATCCGGCCGGTTGTATTCGACTGGACTGTTTCAGACCGTGGATTACCATGTGAACTATAATGAAGGCCAGACCGAATTGGTCTTTCACGTGCTCGAAAACCCCCCCAGCGAGTTGAAAGTGGGGCTTCATTACAACAACGATTACCGGGTTTCGGTACTGGGCGAGATTGCGCATCAGAATACACTTGGCCGCATATCAGAGCTCTATTTACGCGGCCTGGTGGGCAATTTGAATTTCGGCGAAATGGTCCTGATTTTCCGGTCTTCCAGGCGCCTTGGTCTGCTGGGGGATGTTCAGGGTTGGGATCAGGAGCGGTTGTATTTTCGAGATCGGCAACGCGAGGGCGGGTACGAGGAAAGACGTTTTCGCGCACGACTTGGAATGCAGGCATTGTTCCACAGTTGGGGTGGTTTCGAGGTTGGGTACCAGGTGGAGCATGCCCGTATCCGCTATGCGGCCCGTTCGATAGGCGATGCGTCCGAATATCTGCCCGGCTTCTGGTTGTCTGCAGGTGTTGACACACGAGACGATGCGCTATTGCCAAAGCGGGGCATCTATTTTCAAACACGGGCAAAATGGATTCATCGGACGTTTTCACATAAGCAAATTCAAACGCAACTCGCGTACTTCGCCAGTCCCCATTCGCGATTGAGTGTTGGCCTCTGGTCCTACGGAGGCTATGTGACACTGCCTGCACCGGTTTTTGAATACTTTACATTGGGTGGTGCAGGACACTTCAGTAGCGCGGCACTGCCGGTGGTCGGTCTCAAACGCGATGAATTGAGGGTTTCCAGGTTCGCATCGGTCGGCATATCTATATCGAAGCACGTTAAATTCTGGGAATCCCTGCCACGCAGTGGTATCAGGATTTTCTATCAGGGCGGTCTATACGACATGAACTCGAATCCCGAGCGGGCATATACCCCTATCCACGGTTTTGGAATCGGGGGTTATGTCTACACATCGCTTTTGGGCCCTATTCGCGTCGACATCGTGAGCAATCAAAAAAAGGATATCAAGATTAATGCAGCAATCGGATTCGGGTTTTGATGTGCAGGATAACTACTGATAGTTGCATGTTGAAGTGTTGCAGAAGCGAATTCGTCTGTCCGATTTCAGGTTCTCAAGATCTCCGGAAGCGATAAGGACAACAATGATGTTTTCCAGACGGAACCCGGTTCTGCTCCTGATAGTGCTCGCTTTTTCCGTTCCCGCAGAATCCACACCTCAAAAGAGTTCACCGGCTCCGGGGTCCATGATTCAGCGATCCATTCCTCCGAAGGGCGCCCGGACTCATCTGGTGATTCCCGGGGAAAGATTCAGAGCCGGCGGATTCAAACGCTGGCTCTACGGCAGCAATTACCGGGACCTCTGGAACACCCCTATCGAGGTTGCAGTCCTGGATCTCGACGCCGTAGGTGGCGGCCTGACGCCGCTGCGCACCGGCGGCTTCGGACAATCCATCTCTCTTCACTTTACAGGGAAAGACGGCCGCAGGTATACAGTGCGTTCGCTGGATAAGGATGCGACCAGAAGGGTCCCGGACGAAATCGCGAATACGTTCGTGGGCGAAGTCCTTCAGGATCTGATCTGTGCGATGCTGCCAACAGGAGCGCTCGTGGTCGATCCGCTGATGAAGGCCGCCGGTATCCTCCATTCCAGGCATACGCTCGTAGTGATACCGGACGATCCCAGGCTTAAAGTGTACCGACGGGAGTTTGCCGGCCTGATAGGAACGCTGCAGGAACACCCGTCCGAAGGGGTGGACGATTCCCCCGGCTTTGCCGGTTCCCGGAAGGTCAGTGGAACGGACAAGCTGAGGAAACACCTGGAAAAAAGCCCCCGCAACCGCGTGAATGCCCGTGCCTTTCTAAAAGCGAGACTGATGGATTTTCTCATCAACGACAAGGACCGTCATTACGGTCAGTGGAGATGGGCGCGGTTTCCTGACGGCAATTGTCATAGCTGGCTCCCGATACCCGAGGATCGCGACCAGGCCTTTATCCACTTCGAAGGGCTTGCCATGGCGATAGCGCGGCAACTATTTCCCATACAAATCCAGTTTCAGGAGACGTATCCCAGTTTAATCGGCCTCACGACGACTGGTTGGGAAATAGACCGCGAATTTCTGGTCGAACTCAACAAGGCAGCGTGGGATTCGGTAGTAACGGCTTTTCGCGCGAGTCTACCCGACCCGGTCATCGAGAACGCCGTGAGGAAGCTGCCGCCTCCGTATTACAAGATGGTCGGGAAGACCCTTGCCGAAGCCCTCAAATCGAGGCGGAATACTTTGTCTGAATTTACAGCCAGATACTATGAATTAATTACCCGCGAAGCCGAAATCCAGGCAACAGATCAGGACGAGTACGTCCAGTGCGAGCACCTGCCGAGCGGTGATCTCGTAGTCCGTATCGGCCTGATGGAAGGCACTGGCGGAAAAAGGAAGGCGCCCTGGTTCCAACGGACGTTTCATCACAAAGAAACCCGGGAAATCCGGATACACCTCGGGAGGGGAGATGACCGTGCGGAAATTTCCGGAACCAGGGGGCGGATTGTCGTACGCATCGATGGTGGAGGTGGGGATGACACGCTCACGAACTTATCCCTGGCCGGTGCCTCAAAAACCAGGTTTTATGATTCACGTGGAATGAATCGGTTCGTCACGGGCAATGGAGCGGGGATCGTCGAGCGTTCTTACAAGCGGCCTGCCGGATCGCATACGCCGAATGCCAGGTATGCACTGGATTGGGGCAAGCGGGTTTTGAATCTACCTATTTTAATGACCAATCCGGATCTGCACGTGTATGCGGGAGTACATCATATCCGGCACTACTACGGTTATCGGAAAAACCCGTTCTCTTCTCAACACAAATTTACCGTCGGGCTGGCGGCACTGAATGGGTTCAAGAGTCTCAAGCCGTTTGTTTCCTATACCGGAAACTATCGCCAGCCGGTGCACGCCTTCGACGTGAGGATCCACTTCGAGTACTCCGGAATCCAGTTGCTGCGGTTCAACGGATTCGGAAACAATACGGAGATTTCGCAGGCGACTTCCTTCTATAAGCTGGAGCAAAGGCTCTTCGTTTTCGCGCCGGCCCTGGAGTTTCGAGCGAAAGAGCATAAGGGAGATGTGCCCGATGCTGGCATGGAATCGCTTCGCTCGAAATTAAACATTGACTTCGGGCCGATCATAAAGTATTCAGATATACCGCTCATGTCCAATAAGGGGAAATTTATCGGTTCTCTCGATCACCGGTTGTACGGTACGGGTTCCTTCGGTCAGGTAGGCGCACGGGGAGAAATGAGCTACGATACGCGTAACAACCCGGGGTACACTACCCGAGGGATTCGGGTCAGGGCTGCCGGAGCCATCTACCCGGGAATCCGGACTATGGAATCGACCTTTGGAAATGTAGATTTGGAAGCCAGCACTTACCTGACTGCTCCGATTCCAACGAACCCGACCCTTGCCGTAAGAGCGGGTGGCAAGAAGGTGTGGGGGGCCTTTCCTTTCTACGAGAGCGCGTTTCTGGGCGGGACCGGTGTTGTAGGGACTGGCATATCCAGCGGCAATTTACGCGGCTTCAGGAAAAACCGGTTCGCCGGAGATACCTCCCTGTATGTGAATTCCGAATTGCGGCTGGTTCTGGCCAGAGTCAAGACATTAACGCTGGGAGAGTTCGGCTTGTTCGGTACAGCTGATGCCGGCCGGGTGTTTTATGATGGAGATTCAGTCGATACACCAAAATGGCACACCAGTTTCGGAGGTGGAATCTGGTTGTCCAACCTCAAGCGACGTCAGACCTTGAGTCTGGCAGTCGCAAAGGGCGAAGATCTGATGGGCGTATACCTTCGTGGTGGCTTCATGTTTTAGTGTCCCGTCCCAGAAATATGTCACCATTCATCCGCCGGTTCATCTCGTCTCGCTGCGTTGCCCTCGCTCGGCGGCCGAATTTCGGCAATCTATTTCCGGTACAGAACACGAGGAGCCTGCCGGAGAACCCGAATTCTGCTCGAATGCCATACAATTCAACAAGCTTATATTGCCTGGCAACATTGTATGTTGTTTTCAAGCGGCTCCTCCGGATCCGTCCAGGAACTCGCGAACGGAATCCGAACCTTTGCCGATAGCTACTACGAGAAGATCGGGCCATTCGACTTGACTGCAACCGCAAGATCGATCCTCTGGAATTTCGAACGAATACGTAAATCTCTATGTGGGATACAGGACTAGCCAGTGAAGGAGGATGCTATGTTCAACAACATCATCGTACGTCTGCTCTTTTACTATATCACCTGGCTTGTGATTCTCAATTCGATTTTTCACTTCTATCCCCAAATTCTCCATTACGTCGCCCAGGAGAGGGAGCGCATATTCATAGGAAAATCCCTCGACTCCGGAATTGACGCTGGCATTCCTCTCGGAAACATCAAAGAAGGAATAAATCGACTTGCGGATCCGGCTCACACGATTCCGGTTGTGGTCGCTCTGGTACTGGCCTTCGCGGTTACGCTACCGATTACCTGGGTATATGCGTGGACGAATTCGCCCAAAAATTACAGTCAGTCCTTTTTACACACGCTGCTCATGATGCCCGTCGCCATTTCGCTGGTTGTTTTCCTGGTTAAAGGCAGTCTTGCCCTTGCGTTCAGCCTGGCGGGCATCGTGGCCGCCGTCAGTTTTCGGATCTCCCTCAAAGCAACGATGGATGCCGTGTACATGTTTATGGTCATCGGCATCGGGCTGGCCGCCGGCACCCAGCTTACGACGGTGGCCTACCTCGCATCGTTGGCTTTCGTAACCATAACACTGGGCGTGTGGAAAACCAACTATGGAGCACGACCTCCTGTAGTTTCCGGCTGGAGAATCGTCTCGCCGAGGAAATCGGTCGGAACCTCCGAATTAGAGGATAATGCCAACGGGAATTCCTGTGATTGCCGGATAGCCGTGCATGCAACGAACGTCAATGCAGCGCAAAAAGCAGCAGACCCGACCCGTAACTCCGGTAGCATAAAGTGGAAGGTAGCGGAAGTAATCGAAAAAGACGATGGTTCGGTCGTGGTTGTGTATGATGTTTCTTCGAAACGATCCGTCGATCTGCCCTCTCTTGTCCGGGATATAGAGAAGAGAGGGAAAAAGCGTATAATAGACGTCGAACTGACAGGAGTTAATACAGATCAGAGTTTGTAACCCGTAATCTCAAGACCTTCCGCATACCAGGGAAGTTAAGGCGGGCACGAACTGAAAAAGAACCCATTACGGTCTTATCGAAGATGAACAATCACAAAGACAGATCCCCGCTGGACTTCCTCATTTTCGGCATTCTTCTTTACCTGATCTCGATGGGATTCGGAAGGGATGCATCCGCAGATTTCATTGGAGATCCGCCAAATTCAGATCAGGACACTTCGATCGTCCTCTCTGTGGCGGCACCGAAAACGAGAATATCTCTCGAAAGCTATAGTCTGAACCCCGAAACCGCGACGCACTGGAAGCTCCCCGGGCCTCTCGAGGAGATCTCCGGTCTGGCAATGACCGGAGACAACCGGCTCCTGGCGCACAACGACGAAAGAGCGATCGTTTTCGAGATCGATTATCAGAACGGGTCAATCCAAAAAGCATTCCAACTGGCGGACTTGAATTACCCGGTTGCCGGTGATTTCGAGGGCATTGCCGCAACTGACGACAAGATCTTCATGGTCACAAGTTCAGGACGGCTATACGAGTTTCGTGAGGGAACTTCCGGCGAGTCCGTTCTCTTTAATGTCTACACGACCGGGGTGGGCAGAGATTGCGAAATAGAGGGCTTGACGTATGACCGGAGCCAGCGGGGACTCTTACTGATGTGCAAGGACTCTCGCAGTCTGGAAATGGAAGGACAGCTGGCAATATACCAGTGGTCAATTGACAAAAAACAGCTGAATGGTGATGTACGTCTCGTAATCCCTGTCGCTGAATTCTCTCGACACATCAGCGGACGAAAATTTCATCCGTCGGGAATCGAACGGCATCCGGTGTCGGGGAACTATTACGTAATAGCTGCCCGGCAGGGGGCCATTGCGGAAATTACGCCGGCCGGGCGCGTCGTTGCCGTCAGGAAGTTTCCGGCGCAGTGGCATCGTCAGGTTGAAGGAATTACCTTCGCTGCGGACGGCACGTTGATTGTCGCCGATGAAGGCGGGGGGAGGAAAGCCAGGCTGACGCTCTACCCGGTTTCGGATGGTCGGCAATAGCAACACCTTGATGCGCAGGCATCCGGGTCATCTAAAGAATCGGTTTCGACTGCTTCCGTAAGTGGACAAAACGAAAGGGCCCGCTTCGATCTTCCCGGGCCCTTGTCTCGTTATTGTGTGTCTCGCCACTACGTTGTTATCGGGCGGCGTTCCATAAACGACCGTGTGATGTCGATGATCAACCTGATATCCTCCCGCGCCTCAACCACGGGTGTCCGGCAGGAGCCCTGCCCGATAATACATGAATGGAAGTGGCGCAGTTCCCGCACAAAGGGGCTTTCCCATGCAACCGCCGGCCGCCGGATGGACGTCTCGCCCCCGGCGTTTATCTCGTACACGACGACCGTGGACAGAATCCCCCTGGCGAAACCCGTCGGATAGGAAACCAGCACGCGTCGGTTGCCGCCGTACACTTCCAGCGTCTCCTTGAAATCCCAGAGCTCAGGCAGGTCGACCCAGGATGCGACGCAGCGCGCGCCGTTGCAGTAAGACAGTACTGTCGAAATCGCCCGCCCCTCGTTCCACACCTCCGTGCTGATCACCGACTCCGGCATCCCCAGCATCGCCCGGAGACAGTACAAATCATGGATCATGCTTCCTGAAAGCGTAAAAAAAGCACGAACCGCGTCTTCGGGGGCCTCACCTATCGCCTCAAGTACCGCCGCCTCCCTGGCTGCACGCGTCTCCGCCACGGGGCCGGCCGGCAGATCGTCAAACCGCTTCAGCCTGTATTGTTGCAGGTGTAGCCGGTTGTCCGGGTGCAGATGGTTCACCTGAACAAAGCGGATATCCGACATCCCGTCCACATCGGCTTTCGCGGTCTCGAACGCCGGATCGTACACCTTCATGTAACCCGCCTGCGCCACAACGCCGGTCCCTTCGGCCGCCCGAGCGATCGCATCCGCCTCCCTGAGCGAAAAGCAGACCGGCTTTTCAATGAACACATGTTTGCCCGCGTCCAGCGCGGCCACGGCCGCTTCGGTCTTCGGGTCTGAATGGCACAGGAGCACCGCCTCCACGTCGTCCGACGTGACAAGCCTGCGAAAATCCGTCACCGACGCGGGCACATGGAATGTTTTCGCGGTCCAGTCAGCCAATCCGGGCGACAGATCGCATACGGTCGTGACCTCGAACTCGTTCCTCAGCCCCGCCAGATTCGGCAAGTGCTGCACCTGCGCGATTGCGCCGCATCCCACAACACCCAGCTTGACGGGAGCCATCGAATTTCCCCTGCCTTTGTGTTCCGGATCGGGAGCCCGAAAAAGATCAAGGCGAATCCAACCCACCGGTTCCTAAGCGTCCGGCAACCGTTCGATACGATCCGCCAGAGCGTTCCATCCGTCCGCAAGATCGTACGCCTGTCTGAACACCTTGTATAGGGACCGCCACACCGCCTCCCTCGCCTCGACGGCGGCATCCTTCCTGGTGTCTCCCTTAAGGCGATCCGCCGCGTCCTCCTGCACCCGCACAAGGGCCTCTGCATCTTGCGCCAGGGCGCGAGCCGCCTCCAGATTGAGATCGACCACCTCCCCCATCGAAGGCTTGTCGTCCGGCTCCACGTCGTACGATTGTGAAGGCGCAAAGCGGGTGGGCATCCGCTCGCCGTCGGCCGTCCTCCCGGTATGCGTGGGCTGGATGTGCGGGGTGACGGAAAGGTACATTGTCATCGGCTCATCCCCCACGGTCCGCACCGAGTGGATCTCATCCGCCAGGGCCACGCACAACTGCCCGGGGCCCACCTCTCGAGTTCCGCCGTCGATCCTGAACTCAGCCCGCCCGGCCAACACGAGAAAAATCTCATGGCCCAGGTCGTGGCTGTGCAACGCCGCGGCTTCGCCCGGTTCCATCCGCACGAAACGCGATCGGATCTGGGGCGTGACGAGCATGTTGCCCACATCCGTCCGATAATCATACACCTCAAAACTCAAAGGATCCTCCTTGTCGACCCGGGTTTATCCCGCCACTCGAAGTTTCCGGATATTCTTGTCTGGTCGGCTCCTGGCCAAGGGCCCGCTTCCCGTAACCTCACTCAAGTCTCTCCGTCCCGATCATCCCGTCTTTCAGCATTGTCAACAGCGCCGAATCGTCCACGTCCAGGGGCAGATCCACCCTACCCCGGCGGCGGCTGGATTCATAGGTTGCGAATATCAATTCCGTCGCCTGCAATGCTTTCCGGCCGCTCAACACCGGTTCGCACCCCGTCTTGACGCAATCTACGAGATCCAGCACCGAGAGCACGGTTGGATTCACCTGGGGCCCCGGCAGGTCCGGTACCTCCCAGCCCGAGCCGGAGCGCATGATCCGGATAGGGGGCCTGTCGCGCCCGCCCCCCACTTCGATAATTCCCTCCGTCCCGATCAGCCGGTTCGACACGCCGTGCAGTTCGGCGTCACCGGTTGTCAGCAACCCCTCCAATCCGTTCCGCCAGCGAATCCAGGACACCCCGCCTGCCTCCACTTCCACGCCGAATATCTCCCGTTTTTCCGACGCGTCGATCTGCCCGAGCACCCACTCCGCGGGTTCGTCGTTATTGTAAAAGAAAAACATGTCAAACCAGTGCGTGCCCCAGTCAAGCAGATTGGGACACGCGCCCTCCACCCGCATCAGCTGCCCGATCGCACCTTCGTGCGCCAGGAATTTCGCCTTCGTGAAAGGCGCCTCGAAACGCCGCTGGTGGCAGAACGTAATGGTGACGTCACGGTCGACGCATGCCTGGCACATCGCTTTCGCATCGCCCCACGTGGGGGCCATTGGTTTCTCCGCGTGGACGGCGCGCGCGCCGCTTTCGGCTGCCGCCACGACCATTTCCCGATGCATTCCGATCCAGGTACAGACGCTGACGAATTCGAGATCCTCGCTCGCCAGCATTTCCCGATAGTCCTCGTAGGTCCGCGAAACGTCGAACTGGTCGGCCATGTTCTGCCTGGCCCCCTCAACGGGATCCGCGCACGCCACAATTTTGACTTCAGACGATGCGGCATACCCCTGCGCATGTGCACGCCCACGGCCTCCACATCCGATGATGCCCGCCTTAAACCTCGCCATAGACCCTTCGGCTCTCCTGTTCCGATTCAGCCTGCGATATCCGTTCCGGAATCTTCAACAAACCGGGAACCGGTTGTTATCCCCGCGACGTTTCGCTCTCAGTTCCCCCCGATATCGAACGACGCCGCGTCATTCGACACGGCGTGCTCGGCGATACTGAACTCATCTGGGACAATCCGTCCACTTATGCGGCAGCCCGTTTCCGGCCCTTCTTTCCAGCCATTCGCTTCGCGGCCTCCTGCACGGCCTCCACGATTTTCGTATACCCCGTGCACCGGCAGAGATTGCCGGCCAGCGCCCGCCGGATCTCCTCCTCAGACGGCGCCGCGGTCTTCTTCAGAAGCCCATAGGACGAGACAATGAACCCTGGCGTGCAAAAACCACACTGCAGCCCTCCCAAACTCACCATCGCCTCCTGAACCGGATGCAGAGCGTCAACGTCCGCGATGCCTTCCACCGTTGTAATTTCCCGGCCGCCGGCGGTAACCGCCAGCACAAGGCAGGACGTTACGGGCTCACCGTCGAGCAGTACCGTACAGGCGCCGCAGTCACCTGTCGAACATCCCTCTTTAGTGCCGGTCAACCCGAGGCGATCCCTTAACACGGCCAGCAGCGTCTTGCGCGGCTCCAGGGACGTGGGATAAACCGTGCCGTTGACGTTCAATTTGATCTCATGGTTCATGCCGCCCTCCTTTTCGATCCCGACCGGTGCTGCGCATTCTCAAATGCCGCCGCCACCATCCGCCCTGTCAATACCCGCACCATGTCGCGTCTGAATGCCGCCGAGCCTCGAACGTCGCTGATCGGTCGGGCTTCTTCTGCCGCCATTTCCGCCGCCTCCGCGATCAACCCGTCGGTCAGACTTTGTCCTTTCAGCATTCGCTCGGCGGCCCTTGCCCGCAGGGGCGTGGGCGCCACGGCGCCCATTACGATGTGCGCATCCTGGCAAACGCGAGTGCGCGGCGCCAGCGTAACCGCCGCGCCGACACCCACCATCGCGATATCCATCGCACCTCTGGGCGTATGCCTGACATAGGCCGACCCGGTTCGGGGGGACGGCACGGGCGCTTGAATGGCGATGACGAACTCGCCGGGTTTGAGCGTGGTCCGACCGGGGCCGGTCATAAAATTCTCCACCAGCATTGACCGCTGTCCGTTCGGACCAGCGATCTTTACCCTGGCGCCGTGGACGATCAATCCCGGCGCGGTATCCGCGGATGGCGCAGCATTGCAGACGTTGCCCACGATTGTAGCGAGGTTTCGGATCTGGAAGGAACCCACCACACGAGCCCCCCCGGCGAGACCCGCGTAATGCATTTGCGCAGCCGGCATGAGTTCCACCTGGCGCATGGTCACGGCCGCCCCGATCGTGAGTCCGGTTTTGCTGTCGAAGCGCAGTTCATTCGCACCGGGAATCCGACGGATATCCACCAGTGTGTCTGGGGTTCGAGCCCGCTCTTTCATCTGGACAAGCAGGTCGGTGCCTCCAGCCAGCATCTTAGCCCGAGGATGGGCCTGCAGCACCTCCGCCGCCTCCCGAACGGTTCCAGGCGCGAAATATTCGAATCGATTCACAGCCTCTACCTCCTTTTCCCGTCAATTGTCGGCTTTCGGTAATGCCTCCGCCACCCGCTCCGGTGTCATTGGCAGTTTCCTTACCCTGGCGCCCACCGCGTCGTAGATTGCGTTGGCGACCGCCGCGCCCCCGGGAATGATGGGCGGCTCTCCCACGCCCTTGCCCCCGTAGGGCCCGTGCTCGCAGGGATCCTCGACCATAACGGTCTTGATATTGGGTACGTCCAGCGCCGTCGGGATTGCGTAGTCCAGCAGGTTGGGATTCAGCATCCGGCCCTTCTCGTCGTACCGGTAGCCCTCCATCAGGCCGAAACCGATCGACTGGATGGCGCCGCCCTGCATCTGGCCCTCCACCAGCATGGGGTTGAGCGCACGGCCCACATCCTGTGCGGCCACCAGATCGATCAGCCGCACCTTCCCCGTACCCCGATCGACTTCCACCGTAGCGACGTTTACCGAATACGAGGGGTAGGTGGGTACGCTGCTCAGCACACACCGACCGTTTACGGCGCCACTGGACTCGATCGCCACGCCCGCCAACTCGCCGAGGCCGATGGAACGGTCCGGCGAACCGACGATCTGCACCCGTTCATCCTCGATGACCAGGTCGTCCACTGCGGCTTCCAATTTTTCCGCGGCCATACGCAACAACTGCTCCCTTGCCTCGCGGGCCGCCTCGCGCGCGGCCGTTCCAGCCGAATAAGCCGCCTTGCTACCCGCGCTCAACGACGCGTAGGGCACCGTGTCCGTATCCCCGAGCCGAACCGTCACCTTCTCGACCGGTACACCCAGTTCCTCGGCCACGACCTGCGCCATCACCGTATGCAACCCCGTAATGTCCACCTGGCCGGTCACCACGGCCACCGATCCGTCCGCGGACATTGTCACGAACGCGTTGGTCGGACCGGACGCGTTGTGCCAATCCCCAACCGCGATTCCCATACCCTGGTTGGGTTTAAGCTCGCGGCGGCCCCATCCCGCGGCCTCGGCGGCCTTTCGGATGGTGTCTTTCAGCCAGTCGTGTTGTATCAGCGGCTGATCGCCCTTGCCCAACCCGTTTTTCAAACGGATCTCCACCGGGTCGATTCCCAGCTTGTGGGCCAGCATATCCAGGTTGGACTCCCTGGCAAGCGCCGTCTGTGGCCCTCCGGGGGCCCGGTACGCACCCGGCCCCGGTTTGTTTGTGCGAACGGCCATGCCTTCCAGCCTGATATTCGGAATCTTGTAGGGTCCCACCAACCGGTTCGCCGCCCCGCCGCTGCCCAGAAAACCGCCGTCCCACACGATTCGCCCTTCAACGGCCGTCAGGGTCCCGTCTTTTCGTGCACCCGTCTTCAACCGCACCCAGCACCCCGGCCCCGGGCGGCTGTCGCGAAAATCCTCCCCGCGGTTGATCGTCACCTTTACCGGGCGGCCCGTGCGCATGGCCAGCAATGCCGTGTGGGCTTCGATGTTCAACCGATTCTTCCCGCCGAAACTGCCGCCGGTTTCGGTCATTATCACGCGCACACGCCCCTCGGGTATGTTCAGCGCCTCCGCGAGCCCCTCCCTTTTGGTGAAACTGCCCTGCCCCGCCGCCCAGACAGTCAGCCTTCCGTCCGCCTCCACGCGCGCCGTGGCCGCATTCGGCTCCATGTAGGTCTGATTGAAAAAGGGAACCTGATATTCCGCCTCGACAATCGCGTCCGCGTCCGCGAAACCTTTCTCGACGTCGCCCTCCTCCAATACATTGCAGGCCGTCACATTCCGCAATCTGCGCCCGTCCGAACCCCTCACATCCTTTGTGGGCGCCCCCAGAACGGCCTCCGGAGCGTCAGGATCCATGGCGTCCACGGGATCCACAACGGCGGGCAATACCTCGTAGTCCACGTCGATCAACGCAAGGGCGTCCTCTGCGATATCCGGATCCACAGCCGCTACGGCCGCCACCTTCTGACCCTGGTAGCAAACCTCCTCGGATTCGAAAATCGACAGGTCCGGTACGTCCCGGCCGCACACCACGTCCACGACCCCGGGCAGCTTTTTGGCTCGTGAGGTATCGATCTTCCGAATGTGCGCGTGACCGTGCGGGCTGCGCAGGATGCGGCCGTATAACATGCCAGGAAGCTGGATATCGTCGGCATACTGAATCCGTCCTGTCACGATATCCGGCCCGTTCAGCCTGGCCACCCTTTGCCCGACGGATTTCAACTCGCCTGGGGCTTGCATGTCATGCCCTCCTCATTTTCGATTGTCGCACTGCGACACTGTGTTAAAACGACCCGTTCCAAAGTTAATATTAGTTGAGGAAAAGTCAATGCACTAACATCAAGCTGCGGGCAACGGAACAAGGGAACAATGAGATTGATCGGTCCCGGTCCGGGCCCATGAGGTCATTTTCCTTCCATCTTATTGTTTTTTTTTACGCCCTTTTTCTTTCTCGCCAAAGAAAAAGGGCCAAAAAGAACGGCGCCTGCCTGCCGAGCACGGCTCGGCGCAGGCAGGCCGCTCAGACGCCGCGGGGCTGCTTTTCCACGAACTACTCCTGCCATAGGCACCAGCGGTTGTGCCCTGCGAAGTCTCCAGCACTTCCCAGGCGACGTGCGTGGACGGAATTGCGCGGAAAAGCCCCCATCTCCGCCACCGGCTGCACGATGGATTAGACGCAGGAGCGGGCGAACCGCCCACGTGGCGCCGCCGTTGCATTTGTAGCGGAAACTTTCATAGTTGCCCGCATATTGGCGCCGGCAGCGGCAAATCCTATCCCCAAACCGCAACGCGAACCGGTCTTAGCTGATCGCCGATAGCCGACCGCTTATAGCTGTTGTCGATGACCGCTCTTGGCCGACTGCAGTCTGCTGTGTGTGGCGGGGTGGACCTCTTACTTCTCCCGTCTTTCCTCTTACTGTTTTTTTACCTCCCTGCGGCGCTTGTGCAGCACGCGTTCGGTATAGCCGTTCGGCTCCGCAGTACCCTCGAAAACCAGGTCAAGTGCGGCCTGAAACGCGACGCTTTGTTCGAAGTCGGGCGCCATGTTCCGATAGTCCGGAACCTCACTGTTCTGCTCGTCAACCATACCTGCCATCTTCTCGAACGCCGCCCGAACCTGCGCTTCGCTCACGATCCCGTGATGCAGCCAGTTGGCGATATGCTGGCTGGAAATGCGTAACGTCGCCCGGTCTTCCATCAGTCCCACGTCGTTGATGCCAAGCACCTTCGAGCAGCCCACGCCCTGGTCCACCCATCGCACCACGTAGCCCAGAATCCCCTGGGCATTGTTGTCCAGTTCACTCTGTATCTCGTCCGCCGACAACTCCCGGTCCAGCAGCGGCGGCGTCAGTATCTCGTCCAGACTCGCTCGCTCCCGCCGGGCGAGTTCGGCCTGCCTGGCCGCTACGTCCACCCGATGATAGTGCATGGCGTGCAGAACCGCCGCGGTGGGAGACGGCACCCACGCCGTGCTCGCCCCCGACAGGGGATGACCAATCTTGGTCTCCACCATCTCCCGCATTTCGTCCGGCATCGTCCACATCCCTTTCCCGATCTGCCCCCGGCCGCTGAAACCGGTTTCCAACCCCACGTCCACGTTCCAGTCCTCGTACGCCGCAAGCCAGGGCTGAGCCCTGATGTCCATCTTCGGATGCATTGGGCCGGCTTCCATGCTCGTATGGATCTCATCGCCTGTCCTGTCCAGGAAGCCGGTATTGATGAACACCACCCGATCCCGCGCCTCACGGATCGCCGCTTTCAGATTCACCGTGGTCCTTCGTTCTTCATCCATTATGCCGATCTTGATGGTATTTCGCTCCAGTCCGAGGGCCGCCTCCACGCGCTCGAACAGGTCGATCGTCGCAGCGACCTCCTCGGGCCCGTGCAGTTTGGGTTTCACTATGTAGATGCTGCCCGTGCGGCTGTTGACGAATCTGCCCGGTCGCTTCAGATCATGTTTGGCCGCGAGCGCGGTAACCATCGCGTCCAGAAACCCCTCGGGTATCTCTCCCCCGTCGCTGGTGGTCACACAATCCGTGTACATGTGGATACCCACGTTTCGCACCAACAGGAGGCTGCGTCCCGGCAGGTTCAGGGCCCCTCCGTCCGGCGCCGTAAACTCACGGTCCGGATTCAGCCGCCGCGTCACCTCCTCCCCGCCCTTCTCAAAGGTCGTCTCCAGCGTGCCCTGCATGATGCCGTTCCAATTTCCGTATACACTCGCCTTATCCTCCGCGTCCACGGCCGACACCGAATCCTCGCAATCCTGGATGGTTGTCACCGCTGCTTCCAGCAGCACGTCTCTGACGCCCGCCGGGTGCGCGGCGCCCACCGGATGGTTCCAGTCGATCCGGATCTCGATATGAAGACCGTTGTTCTCCAGCAACACAGCCGTGAGTTCGCCGTCGTCCACGCGATATCCGCGGAACTGCCCGGGATTCGCCAGGCCAACCGCCCGGCCATCCTGCAACGTCGAAACGAGTCGCTGGATCCCGTCCACGTCCTCCAGGGCGAAGCCCGTCACCTCCGAATATCGGCCGGATGCCAGACCCGCCACGTCGTCAAGAAACGCCTCGGCCACGGCAACTACCCTCGCCCCCCGTGCCGGATTGTAGGCTTTACTCTTCTCGGCGCCAGGTTCCTCGGGTATGACGTCCGTACCGTAAAGGGCGTCGTACAGGCTACCCCAACGCGCGTTCGCCGCGTTCAGCGCGTACCGTGCATTGTCCACCGGAACCACCAGTTGGGGCCCGGCCACCGCCGCGATTTCCGGATCCACGTGGGCCGTGGTCACTTCAAAGTGGTCACCTTCAGGCACCAGGTACCCGATTTCCGTCAGGAACGCACGGTACTCTTCCCGGTCTATGGACCGGCCCTTCCGCGCCCGGTACCACCGGTCCATCTTCTCCTGCATAACGTCCCGCTTTTCCAGCAATTCCCGATTCCCGGGACCCAGATCCCGGACGATCTCTCCCAGCGCTGTCCAGAACGCATCGGGATCCACGTCCGTACCCGCGGCGATCTTATCTCTGACCAGATTGTACATGATCTCGTCGACCCTTAAGCTGCCAATCTCAACCGCCATCGTTCCGCTCCTTTTCTCTCTATTTAAAAAACCGAGTCAGCCGTCAAGATACTCACAACGAAAAGGCGGCACAACCGGAAGCCCGGCCCGGGCTGTCCGTTAAGCCCGCCGCGTTCTGCGCCGCCGGGTCAACGTCGGGATTTAATCTGAAGCGCCCGTTCGCGCGTTCGCAGCTTGTATCCGTCGACGCCTTCCTGCGAATACGTGAGATCGCCGGCGGGATCGACCTCTCCTTCATCGTTGACGTGCAGGCCTTGCAGCCGTCCCTTCACCGCAACCGCATCCATCAGCACGCGCATCAACGCGCCCAGGCGTCTCTCGTCCCGCCGGGCCACGTGAAGCGTCGCGTTCGGAATCCCGCGTACGGAAAAGTCCCGTGCCGTGCCGAGGTACGACGCCGACTGCGCCTGGCTCATCCGGAGCCCCCCGAACGCGTCAACCTCGCCTCCTATCTCTGTTCCTTCCGGAATTCGCAGATCGCGCCCAAGGTCCTCCCAATGCACGAACAGAACGGCCCGGTCCGAACGACCGCCGACAATCCCGTTCAGAACGGAATGGTTGCCCGCGGGTCCGATTGCCGGAACGACGTGGAGGCCGTCTCCGCGTTCCTGCAGCGACTCGTCGTAAAGCTGCTGGAACCAGTCTCCGAGGCGCCGATTGTCCGCGTAGTTGTAAAATACCAGTGCCCGTTTCCCGCCGCACCGCTCCTGCACATGCAGCCACCGGGCGAGGCGATAGGCGATATTTCGCTCATCCTGCCAGGCCATGGCCCAGCGCGCGTCCGCCCTGCGCGCCCCATCCAGCATTTCTCGTACGCGCGTTCCGGGGGACGTCCCCGTGCCGGCTGTCATCGCCAGAAAAAACATCCCCACGGGTGAAAACGCCGAAAACCTGCCTCCCACACCCTCCGGCACGGGCAACAGCGCATCGCCGTAGAAGGCCCTCTGCCTGTGCAATTCATAGAGCGCGCTTCGGGCGTCCGGTCCGGTTGTAGCTACAATGTAGCTACGCCAGTCTTTCGTGCTGAGAGGCGTGTACCGCGACAACCAGTCCCGTACGACCATCAACGCACTGATGGTCTCGCCAGTGCGCCCGGATTTGCTGATCACGTTGAACAGGGTCCGGTCCATTAACCCCCGCCGGGTCAGCATATCCAGCAGTGCCCGCAGCCGTCGGGGATCGAACGTATCCCCCGTGAAGTAGACTTCCGGCGCCCCTCCGCGTTCATCCGCGGACAGGAGATCGTAATAGGCAGGGTTGAGCACGTCGTGAAAGACCCGTGCGCTCATGTCGGACCCCCCGATGCCGACCGTGACCAGCGCGGTGAAGTCCTTCCGCGCGCGGTTCGCGACGCCGATCACCGTCCTGAGATCCCCATCCTGCAGATGGCTCCGCGTCCATGCGCGTCCGTAACGCGACAGGATATCCGTCGGGAGCGGCCCCTCCCTCGAAAACTGTTTCTGAATTTCGCACAGGCTTTTGTCCATATCCCGAAAGGCTGACGAATGGTCAGTCAGCGACCTCGCCTCATCCGCCACCTCCAACCGAATACCGGTTTCACCATCGTTCATTCAGCCTCCCGTTCACCTTCGTATCTCACAATTGCCCGTCAATTCCCGTCACACCGGCGAAAACCATGCGGGCGCAAGGCATGAAGTCCGTTCGACATGCGTCGCTTCGCTCGGCGACAAAGACCGCACCCGGGCCTGCCCGCACGGGACAACGGGCGCAGGCGCCAAACCGCATCCGCGAACGATTGCGCTTGACAATGCCCCTGATTTTGGCATGAATACCCATTCGCGAATCCCGGCACCGGCGCATCGTTCCGGCCCGGATTCGCAGAACCTCGGTCCCGGAAATCCGCGCCATTCATCAACAATTAACGGGGAACTCGAAACCATGTCACTAAAAGCGGGCGTGTGCGGCATCGGATCGTTCTACTCGAACGCGTTTGCCCGATCCGCGAAACGGAACCCCGATATCGAACTGACCGCTTACGCGCATCTGGATCAGAGCGACGGAACGCTCGGCAGTCTCGGTATGAAGTCCAAAGAGGCGTTCGGCGCCCAATACGGCATCCGGGCGTATTCCACAGTGCCCGAGATGGTTCACGCCGAGTCACTCGACATTGTCTTCGTCACATGCCAGGACAGCCTGAAACCGCAGCAGGCAGTCAGCGCGATGGATGCGGGTGCCCACGCCTTTATCAGCAAACCCATGTGTATGACCCTGGCGGGAGCCGACGCCATGATCGCGGCGGCCAGGCGCAACAACGTGCAGCTGACCGCCCTGCTGCCCGGACGGGAAGACGGCGCCATCCGCGCGATGGGAACACGGGTACGGGGCGGGGCCGTTGGACGCGTCATTACCGCGAGGGCATGGATTCAACACGGTTGTTTCGGTCCCGGTATGGTCTTCGACGGCAGCGGTGAATTCGGCCCCGGACAGGGCGGTATCGGGCTTTCACTGGGCTTCTACGCCGCGGACCTGCTGCTCTGGCTCATCGATTCACCGGCTGTCCGCGCCTATGCCGAATACGACAACCTGGCCACGCCGCACAGCATCTGGATGGACACCGGTAAGGGCACCGTCCGATTCGAAGACGGCCGTATGGGTTCCATGGACATCATCTTCAACGTCAGCTGCGGCGCCCCATCCTGGGAGATGGAAGTGGTGGGCGCCGACGGAATTGCCCGCGCGCACCTGGATGCCATGGAAGGCATTATCTGGCACAAAGACGACGGCGGCGATCCCCGTGTCTTTTACCGGGCGCAGAACGATACCATCGACGCAGCCCTAGACCGCTTTGCCCGTGCGGTCATCGACGGCCATTCATTGGACGTGACGCCCGAACACGCGCGAAACGTGCTGGAACTCTGTCTGGCGTGGAATCGCGCCGCCGCGGAACACCGGGCGGTCGATCTGCCGTTACCCGCCGGCGGCCGCGATGTCCGCTATTTCTGAGAATCACCTGCCACCGTTTCGATCCGGAGGATTCCGGTCGGAACCGTATTCGGCCCGCTCGACGTTGGGCGAAAGGAGTCGGTATGTTGATCGCCACCCGGGAAACAGTCTTTGAGATGAATGGAGACGGGACTGCGCCGCAACCCGTAATTGAACGCGGCGAAGTACAGGGGATTGCGGAAGGACGGTCCGTTGGGCTTGCGGCACTGCAGGACGGGGAGATCGCCGTCCTGTCGCAAAACGGATCGCGGACCCTCTCCACCGGCATTGAATATCCCATAGAGTGCCTCCTTATCCTTGAAGAAGAGCCGGTGCGCTTCCTCGTAGGCGTGGAGGCCCCACACGTTTACGCCGTGACGGAGGACGGAACCGAACGGCTGGCCTCCTTCGACGGGCTCGAGTGCCGCCGGGACTGGTATACCCCGTGGGGCGGTCCGGCGGCCGTGCGGAGCATGGCCCGCACGCGGGACGGCTGGGTCTATGCCGACATTCACGTGGGCAGTATCATGCGGTCTCCGGACCAGGGTCGCACGTGGGAACCCGTCACACCCGAACTGCACCAGGACGTGCATCAGGTGGCCACCTCGCCCCGGGAAAACGACCGGGTTTACGCGAACACGGCCCAGGCCGTGTACCTCAGCCACGACCGCGGGACATCCTGGCAACACCGCCCCGAGGGCTTTCCCTATTATTACGGCAGGGCCATTGCCGTGCACCCGGAAGATCCGGACTGCCTGCTGGCCACGGTCAGCACGGGGCCCCACGGAGATGCCCAGGGGCAACTCTACAGAACCGAAAACGCGGGCCGCAACTGGGCGCACGTCACGGACGGATTCCCCGAAACCACAACGGGCAACATCGACACCTTCCAGGTTGTTTTCACGCCCGACGGCCACGCCTGGTCGGTCGTGGGTGCCACCCTTTATGGCAGCCAGGATCGAGGCCTTACCTGGACGTCCGCGTGGAACGCGCCCGCAGATATCCGGATGATTGCAGTGCAGCAGTAGCGAATCCGCTCAAACCGGACGTCCCGGCGGAAGGCACCGACTGCTTCCATCGATCGCCCCGTCACCCCACTTGTACTTTCTTTAGAGGAGTTTCCATGGCTCACCACCACTTCCTCCCGGAAACCTACCATACGGCCATTGGCTCGCACGACCCGGTGCTGCACGTCGCCAGCGGCGACACAATCACAACCACGACCGTGGACGCGGGCGGAAATGACGCCACGGGCGAACCGATCACTCCAGGCGGCAATCCCCAGACGGGGCCCTTCTACCTCGAGGGCGCGGAACCGGGCGACACGCTGGCAGTTACCTTCGACAAACTGGCGCCCAACCGAAGAATCGGCTACACATCGGGCGTTGTCGCCGCAAACGTGCTGGATTTCGGGTACAGGCCCGAATTCGACGACGACCGCAACCGCCTGGATTGGGAAATCGACTTCGAAAACAACACGGCCACGCCCATCGGCTTCGAAGATCTTCCCATCGGCAGGCTCCGGATCCCGCTGAAACCGATGGTCGGTTGCTTCGGCGTGGCGCCGCCCCGGGGCCAGGCCATCTCCACGGCCACGTCGGATACGCACGGCGGCAACATGGACTACAGGGAGTTTATCCAGGGTGTAACCGTGTACTTTCCCGTTTTCGTCGAAGGCGGGCTGTTCCACATCGGCGACGGCCATGCCGTCCAGGGCGACGGGGAAATCGTGGGCACGGGCATCGAAATCTCCTTCGACGTGACCTTCACGCTTCGGCTCCTGAAGGGCAAAACCATCCACTGGCCCCGGTCAATCAACCAAACCCACGTGATGGCCGTGGGCAACGCCCGCCCGCTGGATCAGGCAACGCAACACGCCACCACAGAGTTGATCCGATTCCTCCAGGAGGACTACGGACTGGATGCCCGATCCATTCACATCCTCATGGGGCAGGCCGTGGAATACGACGTGGGCAACATCTACGACCCCGCGTACACGATGGTCTGCAAAATGCCCATAAAAATCCTGGAGAGCATCGGCGCACGCAGACAATAACCCAGGACCCGGTGGAATCCGGCCCGGCGGAAGACACCGGCGCCGTGCCACGGGACCCATCGGTGCAGGTCCGCGGCGCCTGCCGCCATCGAGATGGGCGTGGTGGTAAACCGACGCCGGCAGTCCCGGACGACCGTAGTGTCCCGACCCGGAAATATGTCACCATTCTTCCAACGATTCATCCCGTCTCTTTGCGTTGTTTACACTGAGCCTGTCGAAGTGCCTTCGCTCGTCGGCCGAATTGAGGCGGTCTATTTCCGGGACAGAACACCAGGAGTATCCGCGTTAAATCTCTGTCACCTGTCTCCCATGCCCGGTTCACAGTGAATATGTCCCCGGACGACAAGGCCCGCCTCAAAGACCTGGACCGTCGCCTGGTGTGGCACCCGTTCACCCAGATGCGCACATACGCGCGCGAGGACCCCATTGTCATCGCGCGCGCGGACGGCGTCTACCTGGAGGACATCGACGGTAACCGGTACCTCGACGGCTACTCCTCCATGTGGTGCAACGTGCACGGTCACCGCGTGGGGGACATCGACGACGCCATACGCGGACAACTGGACCAGGTCGCACACAGCACGCTACTGGGTCTGTCCAACGTACCCGCAATCCGTCTGGCTGAAAAACTCGTGGAAATCACGCCCCCGGGTCTGAACCATGTGTTCTACTCCGACACCGGCGCCTGCGCCGTCGAAATCGCCCTTAAAATCGCCTTCCAATACTGGCGACAGCGACCGGGTCCGAAACCCGGGAAAACGACCTTTCTCAGCCTCTCGCAGAGCTACCACGGCGACACCATCGGCGCCATGAGCGTCGGCAACATCGATCTCTTTCACAAAACCTACGGGCCGCTCCTCTTCCCCTCGCTTAACGCGCCGGCGCCGCACCCGTATCGCTGTACGTTCTGCGCCCGCGAAAACGCGTGCAACCAGGATTGTTTGCGGGCGGTCGAAGATATCCTGAAACGGGATGCCCACCGCATCGCCGCCTTCATTGTCGAACCGCTCATCCAGGGCGCGGGCGGGATGCTGGTTCATCCGGATGGCTATCTCAAGGGGATCGCCGACCTCTGCAGGGCGCACGACGTCCTACTCATTGCCGATGAAATCGCCACCGGCTTCGGCCGCACGGGCGCCATGTTCGCCTGCGAGATAGAAGACGTCGCGCCGGACATACTCTGCCTGGGCAAGGGCATCACGGGCGGATACCTGCCCGTGGCCGCCACCCTGACAACCAGTGAGATCTTTGATGCCTTTCTGGGCGAAGACAGCGAAGGCCGGACGTTTTTCCACGGCCACACGTATACAGGAAACCCGCTCGGCTGCGCGGCGGCACTGGCCGCCATCGAGCGCTTCGAAAGCCACAGGGTACTGGCGTCTCTGCGCACCAGAATCGCACTCCTCGAGCGCGGACTCGACCGGTTCGGGAAACTCGCCCACACGGGCGACGTGCGCCAGTGCGGCTTCATCGCCGGCATCGAACTGGTTGCCGACAGATCCTGCGGCAAACCGTATCCCGCCACGGACAGGATCGGCGTCCGCGTCTGCCGCGAGGCCCGAAAACGGGGTCTTCTCATCCGCCCGCTGGGCGACACCATCGTCCTCATGCCGCCCCTGGCCATTTCCGACCGCGATCTCGAAGCGTTGCTGAATATCGTCTACGAATCCATCCGCGCCGTCACGTGCCCGGCCTGACCCCGGCCCGCGCCGCTGTCGGCACAGCCGGGCGCCCGCGTGGAAACGCCTGATGAAAAGCCGCCTGACGGCGGCCTGACTGGAGAATCGCGACACTCATGTGTGAATTCGGCCCCGATTCCGCGACGACTTGAACATGCGCCCCAGGGGAGTCTTCGTTACCGCCACCGACACCGGCGCGGGCAAAACCGCCGTGACCGCCGGCCTCGCGGCCGTTTTACTCAAACGCGGCGTTGACGTCGGTGTATTCAAACCCGTTTCTGCGGGCGGCACGGCCGACGCGCGATTCCTGGCAAAAGCCGCGGGAGTTACCGATGCTCTCGAACTTGTCAATCCCGTCCGCCTTGCCGCGCCGCTCTCGCCCAACGTGGCCGCTGAACTGGAAGGCCGCCAGGTCCCACTGGAACCCATCCTGGATTCCTATAGCCGCCTGGCAAGCCTTCACGATATCGTACTCGTGGAGGGCGTGGGCGGCCTGCTGGTTCCGATCCGGGACGACTTCCTGGTCTCGGACCTCGCCGCCCGTCTGAACCTGCCACTGATGGTGGTCGCCCGTGCCGCACTGGGCACGATCAATCACACAATGCTGACGCTCGAGGCCGCAACAAGGCGAAACCTGGAAATCAAGGGTGTCGTGTACAACACGACCGGACCCGGCGACCCGAGGGCCGCCCGCACCAGCCCGGACGTAATCGCCCGCCTCACCGGGGTCCGCTCCCTGGGCATCCTGCCGTATGATTCAGGCGTGAACGTGGATGCAGGAAGTATCGGACACATGCCCGAACTGGTTGAACGGCACCTGGACGTGGACGGGCTATTTTCCTGAACCCCGTCCCGTGCTTCCGCCCGTAACCCGCGCCGGCCCGAACCGCCATCAACCCTTATCCTGCTTCGCCACGCCACGCGTTACCAGGTATTCGACAATCTTCGGATTGATCAGATGCAGCCAGGGCAGAAATCTGAGCTTGAACGGAATAATCAGTTCCCGCTTCCTCTTTCTCATGGCTTCGATGATGGCCGTGCATGCGTCGTCCAGCGATATCGACTCCTTGCTGTGCTTTCGGCTTGACCCGCCCAGGGAGCCGCCATCCTTCCCGAAGGCCGCCTTGCGTAAGTTAGTCCCGCGCAGCCAGTGGGGCAACACCGTCAGCACGTCCACGCCGGTGTCGAGCAACTCCGTTCGCAACGACTCGAAGAATCCCTGGACGGCGTGCTTGGACGCCACGTATCCGGTGTGCATGGGCACACCGATCTTGCCCTGGATAGATGAAATCGCCACAACCATCCCGTCGCGGGCTTTCAGGTGGGGCAGCGCGTAATACACGCAATGCACGACACCCAGATAGTTCGTTTCCATCAACTTGCGAAAAATTTCCAGATCCTCCACCTCTTCAAACCGCGCCCACATGCTGATCCCGGCGCAGGCTACCAGGTAGTCTACGGCCCCGAACTCGGAAACCGCCGCGTCGATCCAACCCTGGCAGTCACCGGGTTTTCCAACGTCGCCGGTGGCCGTAATCACGCGGCTGCCCCGCTCACGGCACGCTTCCGCCGTCTCCCGCACACCCTCGTCTAGGGCGAACAGCGCAAGGTCCGCTCCCTCCTCCGCGAATGCCAGCGCCAGCGTGGCGCCCAGGCCGGATGACGCCCCGGTTATCGCGACGATCTTTCCGTTGAACATAAAAAAAACCATCCTTCAAACAGCAGTCAGTAAAAACAGCAATCAGCCAGCCCTTCTGGCGCCCTCGCACTCATCTCTCACACAAAGGCACGAAGACACAAAAGGAAAAATCAGTAGTTAGCAAATAGCGTGCAGCGAACAGCAGGCAGTGGTCAGCCAAAGGCGCAAACCAAAATCAAAAAACTCTTCCCCCTAAATTCCCTGCCTCCGGCGGGTTCCTTTTGACGCGACCAAAAGGGTTGCCCCTACGAACTAAAACGCGGCGTAAAAGGACGTCATGCGGGCCATCGCATGAGCCGTTGAACTGCACATTTGGCGACAGGCGCATTTCTGGCGCCCACTCACCGAATATGTCCGTCACGCGCCCGGAGGTGGAGAGGTGGGTTTTTCCACGCTATTCCGTTCAGCGCCGAAGCGCCATGGGTCCGGGTGCGTACGCAGGGAACAACCGTGAGTATTCGCCGATGACGAGATTCGTGGAAAAACCGGCTCCGTGCCGAGCGGCGCCGTTCTTTTTGGCCCTTTTTCTTTGGCGAGAAAGAAAAAGGGCGTAAAAAATTAATAATAAGATATTTAGGAGAAACATCACGCGGCCCCATAGCGAGACCATTCATTCTTTATGTCTCAGTCCGTTCCCCCAAAAACGCCATTCCCGATCCCGAAGATGTTTTTCGGATCCATCGCGTTCTTCGCCTGGCGCATGACCTGGATGCTGGTATCGGTCTGGATCTGGGTCAGAAATTCCCGCCTGACCTTGCCGACGCCGTGGTGGTGCGACAACGACCCGCCGTTGTCCAGAATCACCTGGCGCAGATGGTGTTCGATCGCGTGAAACGTCCGGCCGGGCTGTTCCATGCCCTTGCCGCAAATACCCATCGTAAAATAGATGCAGACGCCGGTATGATAGGTCTGCGTCACCCTGTAAGAGAGGTAGGGTTTACCCGGCACCTCGTGTCTGGCCGCCTGCGTCACCAGTTCCTCCGATACCGCATCGCATACCTGGTGGATCCGATCCCAGGGAACCGACGTCTCGAAGGTTTCGCCCAGAATGCCGTACTGATTCAGGAAGTCCCGAATATAGGCGATGCCGAAGGTCAGTGAGTATCCTCTCCTGCCGTTGCTCGCGCCCGCGCTCCTGGCGCCGTATTCTTTTGCCAGGCTGAAGATCGTGCGTTCCTGCTGGCGCACTTCGGCGTGCGTGCCCTCCATCACGATGGTACACGCCGCCATCTTCATCGGATCGAAACCCAGGACCTTCAACAGAACGAACTTCTGAATCCGTTCCTTGACCCCTTTCAAGGACGTCGGCTCCGGTTTCAGGGCCTGACCGAAACGGAATTCGTTGTTGTTGACCAGGCGGATGCTCGCGGGCAACATGCCTGTCTGCCGAAGCGCCTTCAGATATGCAACGCCCTTCTCGAAGGCCGGAAAGACAAGGGCGCCGTACTTGCGCGCCTCGGGGATCGGATGAATCTTGATCACGGCCGTCGTGATTATGCCGAAATTGCCCTCGCTGCCGAACAACAATCCCCTCGGCTGAACGCCCGTCGAGTTTCTGGGCGTCACCCGGCGGGTCGCGATTTCCCCTGTAGGCGTCACCAGCGTTGCCTCGAGCACGATGTCTTCGATATTGCCGTATCGGTTCTTCTTCATCCCGCTCGCGTTTGTCGAAATCCACCCGCCCATCGTGGACAGTTCCACGCTATCCGGGTCGTGGCCCGACGTATAACCCCTCTCTCCCAGCACCTGCTCCAGGCCTTTTCCCGAAATACCCGCCTCGACGCAAGCCTGCAGATTGGCCTCGTCAATCCACTGCACCCGTTTCATCCGTCGCATATCCACGGACACGATCGTTCGCCGTTCTTCTGTCGGACACGCCAGCGCCCCGCTCACATTGGTCCCCCCGCCATAGGGCACCAGGCAGACGTTGTGCTCGTTGGCCAGTTCGATCATGGCCTTGACGTCGGCTTCTTCCTCCGGGTAGAACACCAGATCGACCAGCCGCGGAACTGAATCTCCATACATCACCCGATACACTTCTTCAACACTCAGCTGTCCGTGGCTGTGTACCAGCCTGACTTTTGGATCGAACGAAACCTGCGCGTCTCTGAACCGTTCTTTCACCGCGTTCCCGAAAGCTGCTTCCACATTCGGCTCGGGCGCTCCGATATCCTCACGTTCTGCGTACGAGTCTTCCCTCCGGATCGCAATGCCCAGCACGTCCTCCACAAAGGCGACCAGAAACGGCATCTCGTACCCCGAAATCGGGTACCGGCTCCCGCTTACCCTCACCGTCCGGTCGTCTACGAACTCGAACCGCGTATCCGTATATCCCCACTTGTGGGGGAATCGTTCCCCTTCCGAATGATCGAAAAAAGCGTCCGGTTCGCTTCCTGAACGCCTCCGTTTCGACAGAAGCGCAACCGCCAGAATAACCGCTACGGCAACCGCTACGGCAACCGCTGTTATTTCCCACTCAGTCATAACGTGCTCCCCATAACCACAACCGTCCGGGCCCGGCCAATGCGACCGGACAATCCCGTAAGATGACACCGGACGTACCTGCCCGGATCCTTATTGAGAGGGTTCCGGATTCAGCAGATTCGAAATATGTACCGCCTGAAGCAGATTGGCGGCCTCAAGCTGGATCCGCAGGGACCGGCGGCGCGGCAGCAACGTGGTCTCGCCCGGCATGGGTGGTAAAATCACCGCCTCGACCACACCCGGATTGATATTCAGATTGCGTGCAGGACACTTTGGCCAGAGCGCATGGCTGCCTCGAAAGGCGATGGGAATCATCACGACGTCCTGGGGCAGTTTCGCAAACAGAGCGTGTTGCAGCGGAAACAACTGCACGTCGAACGAAGCCGTTGTGCCCATCGGATAAATCAGACCCGGGCGGTGTTCCATTTCCTTCAGGATGCGCGGTATCGTATGGGATGAGATATCCACACTGTCTCGGGTGATGAAGCCGTCGACGGACTCGAACATCCTGTCGAATTTGTCCGGAGACATACCGAAGATACTGATCTCGAGGGATCCGATCTTCACCGACGTCGACTTCGCCAGACCCGTGCGGGCCAGCTGCACCACAGGGCGGGAACGATCCCATCCCATGGCATCCAGAAACACCGGATCGTTGAACACCGAAAACACAACGAAATGCTCCAGCATGCTCTGGTGCGAGGGCAGGAACAGAATCTTCTGACCCCCACCGGAAAGGTCCATTTCCCGGACAAGTGTGCGAAACATCGGGGCTATCGTCACTTCCAGCCGGATGCCGAACGCATTCATCGTGTCCCGGGACCAATCCAGCCAGACCTCCCACGCGCGCTCGTGCCTGAGTGACGGCGCAAGATCCGCCTCCGCGATACGCCGCCGACGTTTCCCCACCCGCCAGCAGTGCCTCGCCCACCGCAACATCCGGAGTTTGCGCTGGAAGGACGTCAGTTCCTCCGTTTTTCCCACATGAGCGTAGTCCAGAAACCGACCCGTCTGGGAACCGGCCAGCAGAGGGGGAAGCGCCATTTCTGCCAACCCGTTCCGGACCCGTACCTCCGAATTCACGCCATCCACAATCCGGGCGCTCAGGTCGAACATATCCCGCGTCAGATAACTGTACGGCTGCCCGTACCAGTAGTTCTCCGGCCTGAGCCGTGAGGGATCCTCCCGGTGCGCCGCCAGGAACTCCACAAGCATACTCCGACCCAGGTCCAGGTCTGCCTTCAGGGCCGCCGAGCGCTCGGGATCCAAACCCTCGATCCGACACAGCATGACGTCGGCTTCCGCGACTACGTTCCACACCGAACTGCCGAACCATCCCAGGTTATTGTACGTATTGTAGCGCGTGGCGAGAAGCTCTCCGGCGGCGATGTAGTGCAACGTCCTCTGCGCCACGTCTTCCAGCAGTTCCCGCAGCGATCCCTTCCAGGTCGTGCCATCCACCGTGCAGACGTATTCGGCCTCCCATTGCGGATCGTCTTCCATCGCCACGCGGGAAAGCGCTTCCGCCACGGCCCTGGCGTGTGAGAGCGGCACCCGGGAGATCCGGGCCTGGGCAAGGGACGTTTCGGCCGGGTCGGGGGAGAAATCATCCCCTTTGGCAAGCGCCTCCACGTAGAGAGACTGGTAACGTTTCAGAAAATCGCGCGCCGTACCGGCGCCGCTGCCAACAAACTGATCCCGCAGGCGCAGATAGATCCGGCTGCCTTCGTGATACGCGGACGTCAGTTCATCGAAATGGTCGTGGGCTTCCTTCAGACGCCTGTCCCGCAACGCCGGAACGCCGCGATAAATCGCGTCCACGATCCGCGCCCTTTTGCGCAGGCCTTCGAGGCCGATCTCGGCGGCGGCACCCTCGGGCCACGTCAGATCCTCGGTCGCCCACCCCTCGAAATAACCTTCGGGCCGAACCGCGGCAATCAACTCGGCTGCGGCCTGATCGTAAGCGGCTACCAGCCTGGCAGGATCCTTCAGCAACATGCGGTGAACGGGAACTGATTGATTCCGATCCATTTGTCCTCAGTCCCACAAAAAGAGCCGAACGCCCGCCTGCGTATGGTTTCGATTCGCCCGGTGGAATCCCCGTCGCCGGAATCATCGACCGTTGACGGTCTTGAACCTCGAACCCCCACAAGCCGGTCAATCGGCCTCGGCGGTCAACACGGAAACCGCCCCAACCCCCTCTTTCAATACATGGTATTTCAATCCCGGAATGTGGATCTCCTGGATATACTCCCGCCAGTCGATGCGCGTCACGTCGAAGTTAAACACCTTCCGGTCTTCCGGATTCAGCGCCTGGAACAGCCGGCGCGTATTCTCCGTTTCGAACTCGCAGTCCAGATGGGTGTACCCGCAATATATATCGACGAGGGACTCGAGCCTGACCAGCATTGCCTCCATTGCGGAAACCCGTCGCCTGTAACGGGAAACCCAGCGGGCGGGCAGATAATCAATGGCCACCTTCAACAGGCTCAGCGGAAGCTTGTATTTCAATGCAACCAGCCAGCAGAACCGCCGCCTGCTGATGAACCGCCAGGGCCGGACTTCAATGGGCCGCCCGTTCCGGTCGTGCATGGGCGAGGTCTTGAAGTAGCCGTAAATCAGTTCGACCATCTCACTCGCCCGCATCGGATTCTGTGAACCCGACGCCACCTGGTAAACCTTCATCTCCCGCGACCCGTGAACCTGTGGAAGCACCGCCGCGACGGCGTTGATCAACAGGTCGACAGGTATAATGTCCAGCACGATCTCCGGATCGATGGGGAAACTCGACAGACGACCTTTACCGTAGTGGACGATCAGCGGGTCGGCGACTTTCAAATCCTCCACCCAGCCCGGCTCCGGGTCCTCGAGGCTGCTCTCTACGATGGCCGGACGGACGATGGCCGTTGGAAGGTCTCCCCTCGACTTCACGATCAACTGCTCGCCCATCGCCTTGGTGAGCGTGTAGCTGTCGTTCCAGCCCAGGCGCCTCGCCCGCCGCATCCCCTCGTCCACCAGTTGCTTCAGAATCCAGCGCTGCCGAAGCGCTTCGACCTGATGCGCTTTCCTGTAGTCGGTCACACGTTTGCCACGGTCCTGGCGCCTGAGTTGCTTCAGGAATGCCGCCTCCAGATCGGGCTTTTTTGACGCCGCCTCGACCTCCTCGGTGAACGCCCGAATCGCATCGATCTCGCCCTGCAGTTCGAACCCGGCCTGGCTTCCGTTGATGAGATCCGAAGCGCTCCGATCCTGGGGAAACGGTGCCTCCGGGATCCGGCCGGTCCGTTGCCCGCTGACGTACGCGGTCGACACGTGAACCAGCGCGGCTTTCCGGCAGGCCTTCGCGAAGGCCATGACCCTCGCGGCGCCCATCGTATTCTGTTCGAGCGCACTGTCGATGGGCTCATCGAAAACCACGGTTCCGGCGAAGTTCACCACGAAATCCACTTCGTGAACCAGACGCTCATGCTGATCGGACGCTATCCCCAGTCCATCTTCGGTCAGATCGCCGGGCACCGCGGCGACCTTATCCGCCATCACCGACGGAAATGCCGCGCCCCATCTCTGCCTCAGCCTTGCAAACGCGCGCGACTGAAGAACCTCCGACTCCAGCCGCTCCGCTTCGGAAACCCGTTGGCCGCTGGATCGTGAACGCGGCCGGATCAGGAGAAAGATCCGCGCCACCTCCGGCGCGGAAAACAGGATCTTCTCCACGAATCCCTTCGCCAGAAACCCCGTCGCGCCGGTTACAAACAGCGTCTTGCCGCTCAAAAACTCTGAAATGGACTGCATAACATCCCGTCGTTGACAAAAAGCCCGTCTCCTCGTCCACGAAGTACAGACGCCGGAGTTCTGAAGAGCAGCCAACTTTGCTCTTGCATCCTCGGCCCGGGAGGCCGAGTGAACGGGACGACTCAATTCCGCGAAATCGCAATGCGCAATGCCAACCCAAAACTGCACCACCGGTGTTCGTTTGCCGGATAAAGAAGGAACTTCAAGAACCGCTTCGAGTCAAGGGAAATCTACTTTCACCAACCTTCTGTCATGTGTCCAGAGGCGGACTGCCGCCGATGCCGAAGATATGCGCCACACGCTGTAGACCGGAAGTCCCGGTCTCCGCTGGTATTTCTCCTCGAGGTGCCATTACCGCTGGGATCGACCCTGGCGCACTTCCGCACCTTGCAATCCGAAATGATACTGACTATATTACCACAAAACACGGATTGAAGACTGCGCCTGCACAACGAATATTCGATCCTTTCTTTATCTATGTTGACAAATTATAATATGTTAAATGCGAATCAGACCGATCGATTGCATCATAAAATGAAGGCACAGAACAAACTGCGGCCCGAAGACAGAGCGGTTCATGACTGGTATCGTTTCGTCCTGTCATTCCCGCCTCACCTGGTCCGCGAGTATCTCAACCGGTTCGACGTTAGACGATCCGACACGGTCCTCGACCCATTTTGTGGGACCGGAACCACGCCCGTAGAGTGCAAAAAGCTCGGCATCGGCAGCGTCGGGATCGAGCCGAACCCCATGGCGTATTTCGCAAGTTCGGTGAAGGTCGACTGGAGTGTAAGTCACGAAGAGTTGCTCGGCTACGCGGAAGAGGTAGCGCTATCGACGAAGAAGACGCTGGAAGAACAGGGCTTTGATGAATGGAAGGATCTTCCTCTTTTCGCAGCAAATGGAAATCCGACAACCACGCTGAAGGAACTTCCTGCTGAGCGGTCGAAAATACTCTTGAAGGACTCTATCAGCCCGCGTCCTCTGCACAAGGCACTCGTGCTGCTGGATGCAATCGACCGGCACGGAAATCATCAGTTGCAACATTACGGCCGCGTCTGCTTTGCCAATGCACTGGTACACCACATCAGCAACCTGAAATTCGGACCGGAGGTTGGGGTCGGGAAAATTAAATACGATGCTCCGGTCGTCGACGCCTGGCTTAAATGTATACGGACTGCTGTCCGGGACATTCACCGTTATGATGGCCGCGCAAGCATCTCCAGCCGAATCATCAACGCCGACGCTCGCAACGTCGAAAACATCCTGAAACCGGGTTCCGTCGATTTTGTAATTACCTCCCCGCCATATCCCAACGAGAAGGATTACACGAGAACGACCCGCCTGGAATCCGTCGTTCTTGGCTTGATCGGCAACCGACACGAACTAAGGATGCTGAAACAGAACCTGGTCAGGTCCAACACACGCGGCGTCTACAAAGCCGACACCGATGACCGGGAAATTGCAGACAATGTTGCAATACGCAGCCTCGCGGATGAAATAGAAAAACGGCGAATCGCCCTCGGCAAAACATCGGGGTTCGAGCGCCAATACGCCCGCGTCACGCTCCTCTATTTCGGGGGCATGGCAAAGCATCTGGCGTCTCTTCGACCCGCTCTCAAACGGGGGGCAAAGCTCGCGTATGTGGTGGGCGACCAGGCGTCCTATCTGCGGGTGATGATCAGAACGGGCGAACTTCTGGCCGGTATTGCAGATACATTGGGTTACACTGTCACCGGGATCGACCTGTTTCGAACCAGGCCTTCTACGGTGACGGGTGAACAGCTCAGGGAAGAGGTTGTTATGCTGGAATGGCCCGGCCGTTGAACACTGGAGAGGAGTAACGTATTTCTGCCACAAATCGCTACTCAGCCATCATAGAGGCAATTTTCCACGCCAGGTTTCGGAAGGGACAACGTCAAGTTGATTTTGAACGGGGGGATATCGTCACGTTCGCCTCTGAACTCAACATTGATCTGCCTAAGAATCTTGGCGATCTGATCTATAGCTTCCGCTACAGGACGGCGCTCCCAACCACGATTCTCGAAACGGCACCGGACGGCGAGATGTGTGGCTTCACCGTGCGGCCAATCTCGTTTTGTTGGACCACAGGAAAAATTCGAGCGCCTGCAACTGGGACTTTGAAAAAAATGACGCTTCCGCGTTCTTACTAACTCGTCAAAAACTCGAAGCTTCCAAAAACACGCCGATTGTCTCACTTTGAAATAGGCAAAACACCAAGATGAGGTGTTGTGGACGTTTTCAAAGAGCTGGGGCGTTGAAGATGAGTTCGATAAATGGCGTTAGCTGAAGGAAAAGCAATGAATGGCTAAGGTCTGTTCGACGAATCCGTACACGTAGAAGCATTTAAAGAAGGATGTGACAGATTTCTCTGGTACTAAAGCGTGCTAAATCGGCAGGGAATTGAGTGTTTTCAAGTGCGTGAATGTGTAATTCGTTACCGGCAGATCGGACTGCCATGCTATCATACAGGGGTACCAGGTCAACATAAGACCAATCAATCTGGTCGCTTAGTTGTTATCTCCTGAAAACCCATTGCAGAAAGATGCCACCCCACCCCCCAATTGTCTAACGGGACCTTCCAGATCCAGAAAATGAGACCTGCCAATACGACCATGAACTTGTTAAAAAATGCAACTGAAGCGATTCAGGTTGGAGTCGAGGACTACAATATCGGGAGCCGTCCCAGGCTGCTAGCTTCCGTCCGTAATGTTTTTGCAGGATTGCTTCTCATGTACAAGGAAGGTTTGAGACGCCGGTCGCCTCATGGATCGAACGAGGTGCTGATCAAGGCACAAGTGGAATTTCGCAAGGATCCATCAGGAAAAATCGTAACGATAGGAAAAGGCAAAAAAACTGTTGACATCCGGCAGATAAGGGAACGGTTTGCAACTTTGGGTATCGAAACGGACTGGCGCAAGTTCGAATCAATCCAAAGGGTCCGCAATGATGTCGAACATTACTATCCAAGAATTAACGCAGTGGCCCTTAGGAGCGTAATCGCAAACACCTTCGTGATACTCAAGGAATTCATTGAGACGGAATTACACGAAGATCCGATTCTGCTACTTGGTACGGCGATTTGGGACGAAATGCTGCGGACCACTGAGGTTTATGAGGCAGAACGGAGAGAGTGCGAAGTAGCGATAGACTCGATTGATTGGGGTTCTCAAGTACTCTGTGATTCCGTAGCCACTTTGTGCTGTAAAGAATGTGGGTCTGAACTGTTAATCGCAGCGCCGCCGCAATCTCCACACAATGTTGTGTCATTGAAATGCCGCGCGTGTGGAAACGACGAAGCAAGCGAACAATTTATCCCCAGAGCTATAACGGAGGGGCTCAGTTGGGAGCAATATCTCTCGATGACAGACGGAGATATGGTTCCGCGTGTCTCGTGCCCAGAATGTTCATTGGATGCATATGTAATTTCTGAAGACCGTTGCGCCTACTGTGAAGCGCAAGCAAACCACACGTGCTGGCGATGCGGCTCGGAAATCCCGCCCGAAGAACTAGATCATTCACCCATGTGCGGTTTGTGCGCTCACATTACGAGCAAGGATGACTAATGAATCCCGACCAATCGGATCAGGGTCGAGTTGATCCCAAGGACGATTTAATGTAGATTGGCCATATCCAGTACCAAATCGAGTTTCTCTGGATCGGAGTATTTCGGGTCAATGGATCGATTTGGACTGTGCCTTGGCGTAAATCACCTATATTATTGTTATTTTTAAAGTTGTACAAATAATGGGCATCTAACGTCGGTAGAGACCGCGTGATAGACGTAATCCTCATCCAATGACAATAGTTAACGATGGAGAGATTGAGACGACAGCCCATTTTCAATGCATATGCATCTCTATCCGAAGTACTCGACAACATCTCCAATAACCCAGCAAATTTACGTACTGCAATGACGTCACGGGAAAATTCATACGAGTTGCACCGGTCGCAGGTCGATACCCCAGTGGAAATCGTATCGCTATTCTGGAATATCGTTCACCGGTATCGCCGACATTTTTCCAGTGTACTGGATCTAGGTGCCGGAGACGGTCGATTTGCGCTTGGGGGAGGACGATTTAGGGAATACGTCGGAGTCGAACTTGATACGGATAGAAAACCGACTACCGGCCTTCCAAAATCGGCGAAGATTTCCTATGAATGCGTGTTCCAGCACGAGAATGAGGGGTATGATGCTTGCGTGGGCAACCCACCATACGCTCGGCACCATGACATTGAGCCATGTTGGCGTGACGAGATTGCCAAACGCATTTGCAAATCCACCGGTTATAGCGTAAATCAAACATGTAATCTATACGTTTATTTCTTGTTTCTTGCACTCTTTAAGAGTTGTCCAAAGGGTCTAGTTGCCATGATCGTTCCGTACGAATGGGTAGCTAGACCGGCTGCCTTACCCTTGCGGAATTACATAAACAAACACGGGTGGCAGGTCGATGCTTATCGATTTTCAGAACCTATCTTTAGTTCAGTGGACACAACCGCGTCGATATCAATTATTGACAAACAAAAGTCGAGTGGTCGATGGAATTTCTTCGGTATCGACCGCGGCGGTGTCGTTACGGCTCTACCAGGAATTACTGGTTCAAGTGACCCCCTACTTGATTATTCTGGCCGAGGTGAGATTTGGTCAATGCGCGGAATGAGTCCCGGAAGTCAAAAAGTGTTTACATTGTCTGAAACCGAACGCACCGATGCTGGACTCTCGCCAGAAGATGTGTCTCCGTGTGTAACATCATTACGTGAAATACCGGAAGATCTATCGAATCTAACTCCAAAAGCGTTCCAGACCCAGTTCGTGGACAAAGGCCTAAAGTGCTGGTTGGTTCGCAGTGACAGGAAATACCTTTCCGATCGACTAGAGTCCTACCTCGAAGGAATACCGGTAGTGCTTCGTTCGACTAGCACCTGTCTTAGCAGAACACCTTGGTATCGCTACCGGCTATTCGACTCACCTGATCTCTTCGTAAGTTCCGGTTTTGTTGGATCCGCACCTAAATCGCTCGCAAATTCGGTCGGAGCATATGCTGTCGGGGCAGTACACGGTGTATACAACGTCCCTTTCGAGATGAGGGAAGCACTACAAGATTTCCTTTCGAGGTCAAAAGTATCGACAAGAGTCGTAGCTCATTCTGGGAAACTCCGGAAGCTTGAAATTCGCCAACTCAACACCATCCTTAATGAGTTTAGTGTCGGACAAATGTTAAGACAATGAATGCAAATACAAAAACCGCTTCTTTTCAAACCCACGGACGGCTCTTGCAGGAACTTGGTGAGCGGTTAGTCGCAAGAGCAGATGTTGCGTTGACAGAACTAATCAAGAACGCATACGACGCCGATGCTAACCAGTGTAACGTCTTACTTACGAACGATTCACTGATCGTCAAAGACACGGGCCACGGTATGTCAGAATCGGAGTTCCTTGAGAAGTGGATGGGAATCGCGACGCCAGACAAGCAGCTAAACAGGTTGTCGAAGTTTTTTCAAAGGCGCATGACCGGTTCGAAGGGCATCGGTAGGTTCGCGGTACGTTTCCTTGGGCGTGAGCTTACCATAGAGACAATTGCGTTAGTGGAGCCAGGGGAAAAACAGAAACTCGCGGCGACTTTTGATTGGCCCTGGATTGACGACCATCAAGAACTTCGATCTGCAAGAATCCCCTATCAAGTTAATAGTGTTGGCCAGAATGCCCCGACTGGTACCAAGCTGACTATGCGTAGGTTGAGAAATCCAGAGTTGATTCAGATATCTAAAGAGTTACGAACAGGACTCCTGTCAATTATACATCCCTACTCGGGATTGGAAAATGGCGGCTTTACTCGGCGCGGACGTTCAGGCGACGATCCCGGATTTAGAATTGTATTGCCTGATGACGATTCGTCGAAAGAGATTGAGCTTGGTCGTGAAATTCTAGATAACGCATTCGCGCGCGTAACCGTAACTCGCAGGCAGGAGTTTACACGATTTGTCATTACCGATAAGCGTGGGAAGGTATTATTGAATCGAAAAATCGAAGGTATCTCGAAGATCTGCAGGGGATTCTTTGCAGACATCCGATATTTCCCTAGACGACAAGGGATGTTTGTCGGAACCAAGATTGACGGGCGGAAAGCGTGGGGATGGATTCGCGACAATAGGAATAACGGCATTGGAATCGTCGATCATGGGTTTCGCGTCCAGCCCTATGGTTATGGAGAAAATGACTGGCTGCAACTGAGTTACGATGCGGGCCATCGACGGCGGGAGTGGCGTAGCGAGATAGTGGATCAACTCTTTGGTATGCCGCGTGGAGCATCTTCAGATTCCAAACTGAACCCCATGCTATATCTTCCCAGCTTTCACCAGCTTGTAGGAGCTGTGTTCGTGGAGTCGGCATCGGCGGATGGGGTAAATGGCTCGGACGACCTAACCCCTTCAATGGATAGAAAAGGTTTTGTCGAAAATGCGGCTTTCGCCGAACTGCGAAATCTGATTCGCACAGCTCTGGAGATGCTCGCATACGTTGACCATCGAGAGCAACGCCGGCAGGAAGAAAAAACACGACTGGACCAGACCGCTGCTCTCAGGAAGGATTTACAATCAGCCGTAAAGTTTCTTGAGTCCGTTCCGGGACTTTCAGAGAACAATCGCTCGTCGGTTGTGCAGCATTTCCAACAGTTGTCCGTGGAACTCGATGACACGAAAGAGTATTATCGTGTCGGCACTGCGAAGCTTGAGTTGATGGGACTGCTTGGTGTTATGGCAGGGTTCGTTACACATGAGATGCAGCGTATCTTGCACAGCCTCGAAGAGCTACTTCGGAAGGTGGAAATGATTGAGCAATTTGATACTTCTATTAGAGGAATCAGGGAAACAATCGAGTGTTCACTCGAAACAATAGCTGGGCAACTCGACTACTCAATGGCCTTTATTACTGCGGTTCATGATTCAGAACGGAACCCTGGAGAATACAAGGCTCTTGGTGCCGCAGAGTTAGTCCTCGCTCAATTTAGGTCTTTCATTCAAAAACGGGGTATAGAGATTGAACTGCAAATCGAGCCGGATGTTTGCGCGCCTCCAGTCCCCAAAGCCCTCTACAACGGGGTCGTTATGAATCTTGTCTCGAACGCGCTCAAGGCTGTGTTGGGGGGAGAATTAGCCTCACGTAAACGCTGTGTTGGCATCAAGAGTTGGAATGAGAAAGGTACGCATTTCTTTGAAGTTGCTGACAGCGGAATTGGAATCCCCCCAACCATACAAGACCGGATATGGGATCCGCTCTTTACAACGACATCGGCGTCGGACTACAATCCACTAGGATCAGGTATGGGATTGGGCTTAGCGCTTGTAAAGCGGCTCGTTTCTGAAGTAAATGGAAAAGTCCTAATCGTGGATCCATCTCCCAGTTTCAACACCTGTTTTCGTGTTACGTATCCACTATCAGCAAAGTGAGTAGAACAATGTCTAGGGTTTTTTTGTTTGAGGATGACGAGCATTACAGAAAGGAAATCGAAGATTACCTTAAACTACATCTAGGTGAAGAAGCCGAAATCGCCTCCTTTAATCCCCGCAGCGCACCGGAGGTAAAAGGCGAGCCCTACGAACGGGATATCGAAAGAAAATTATGCAAGAATAACAGCATTGCGCCAATTGGTTTGATTGCCTGTGACAAGGAATTGGGATTGTACAAAAATTATCCCGGTCTTTCGGCACATGCGATTTCTATTGCCGCGCGAAACCTTGGATTACCGTTTTGTCAATATTCACGACGACCGAAAGGCAGAGAGTTAGATAGGTACGTAGCGCTCCAGCGCTGGGATTCGGAAGATGTCACATTAACTGGATCTGGGAGCCAAGAATGGACCAAAGAAATGGCGATTTTGTTGCAGGGATTTGAGACCATTCAATACGAGTATGTTAATCGCGCGATGAATAATCTAGATCCTTCAGTCGCATTGGCAGCCATAACGGGACGAGAATCCGCCGCCAATAGAATCGCATTATATGGTTCCGGTGATCGCAGTGTGATGTCTGAGATTTTCACCTTTATTGTCTCCAATGGACAGGACAATCAAAACGCAATCACGCAGCGAATACCCCGCGTGCTTGGATCCTGGTTATACCTTTCACTTCTTCGGTTCCCGGGTTTAATGGTGAATAACATCGCGTGCGCGAGTTACTTAAACATTGACCAAAGTGAGTTTAGTCGAAGAGATGTGCAAGAGCCATTTGATGAAGCAATCTATAGCGGTCCGTTTGCCAGTCTCGGGCAGTGGTGGTGGCGGGACGGACTTGACTACTTGCTTGCAGACTCCGGCGCTTCCGATGGAAGAGAATTTCTACGTTCGAGCGGCATCGATGTAAACGCTTGCCTAGATAAGGATACGGGACTCCGTGCCGGATACTATTGTATGATTACGCAACAACCAGTCAGCCTGTCGAATTCTAAAGGCAACATAAATTGGTTTCCGGCAGGAGCTGATCTCGCGAGGATACGCAAGAGTACATTTGAACAGATTACTTCCCTTGTAGGAACATAATTTGCGAGGTCGTTTTGGCAAGTCCTGGAGAAATTCAGCAAAACTACACCGCGTGTTTGTTGAAAACAACTGGATTTTTGTGCAAAAAGGGCTACACAGTTTCAAGCAACAACAGCATAGTCGTCGCAGCGAAGGAAATCGACGAGCATGTCGTCGTTCGTCTTCGAGAGCCACTGCATTTCCAGGGATGGCCTTATCGAAGTGGCTCTCGAAAACAAATTGATATCCTCGCGGAAATCGAAGAGACCATCGAATGTGAACGTGAAAAGTGCCAGCGATCCACGCTCCACCTTAATTATTTTCGACTTAATGGCGAGAAGCCGGTGGTCTGCGAGGCCATTCGTTACGACTTCGACTCAAATGTTCAAGACCGGCATCCAATATGCCATGCACAGATGTCAAACTCCCCTATCGAAAGTCTTCCTGAAACCTTCGCTAAGCCAACTGACATCAACAAATGTCTATTGGCCAATCGTCACCAAGCGATGAAAATCCCTACCGCTTTCGTGAATTTCGCAGGCCTCTTTGCGATGCTAATTGCTGATCACCTACATCCGGAAACGGTGTATGAATTCTGGCAGGAGTGCAAAGATTGCATCGACAAGATACCGAACCATGTTTGCAGCGAGATTTTCGACGTCATATTCAGTGATAAAACGCTTGGAAGTTATGGCTGGTATAAGTGGCACGATGAATGATTGCGTAAGTCTTCTTTGGAGCCATAAAAATTTCCGTTTTGTTGTCGACTCCATCATCCTCGAAATTTAGACCCTGGTTAGTTTCCTCTCGACTACTTACATGCAGCAATATCCCGTTGTAGGACCATCGTTAGTGCCGCAACTATTAAACATTTCCTCTTTCCCACCGGCAGAATTCGTCATTCCGTAGGCCAAAAAGCGTGTTCTCTACTTCGTAGTTCCACTCGCAGCCCGCTTAAACCCCCGCCTCTGTCAGGACGCCACATCCATGGAAACGCAAAGTTTCAATCTATCTGCCTCTTTCTCCCGTCTATTATTAGTGGGTTGGAGCATCTTTGGTGTGATCCAGATCGCCAATGGCGCCTTCAGCATCAAGAGGGGCGATGATATTTTCGGCGTCGTGCAGATAGCATTTGGTTTGTTTTCCCTGCTTTTCGTTGGTCTTACGCCCCGCGTACACAGACATGTCATCACGTTTGACGGTTCGTATCTGACGCTGGACAAATCTCTCTTAAGACCGCGAAATATCCCCTGGACATCGATCACAGAGATTCACGTTCTGTTGATGAAGATCGAATTTATGCTCGAAAACGGAAAAAACGTGACGTGGAACTGCAATATGAGCTTTGTTGACAACCAGATCGTCAAACCGCAAATCATCTCGGCGCTGACTGAGTTCTCGGAGGCGAGGGGATAGCTGCAAGGGACAGTCGGGCGACGTGACACCCCCGATGCGTCCGCCCGCATTCGTTAACGAAGTTTTCTTTCACACTTACAACCGAATGGGCGGGAGATTCTTCGACTGCGCTCAGAATGACAGGGAGGCCGATCATACTGTGATTCGTATGATTAATGTGATGGACTTTGATTAAGATCTGATCAAGACCCAGGGTATGACTTTGATTGCTGTGACTATGGGATCAGCCTTGCGGGGCTATGCTATGCTCAACCGCAACCGAAACTGTGAGGTCCTCTCAACAATTCCCAACGCGGCAGGGAGCACCTCCACTCGTTATTCAGCCGGCCGCATCCACGGATGGGCGCGAACATCCTGTGCCGCTCCCTGAGCTTGTCGAAGGGTCGGCGCAGGACTGTCAAAGGGTCCCGAAGCGCGGGCATTTCGACATTTCGACAGGCTCAATGCAGGCAAGCTCAGCACAGGCAATGACCACGTTTCGGTACGCGATTTTCGACTCCGCTCAGAATGACAGGGAGGCCGATCATACTGTGATTTGTGTGATTAATGTGATGGACTTTGATTAAGATCTGATCAAGACCCAGGGTACGACTTTGATTGCTGTGACTATGAGATCAGCCTTGCGGGGCTCTGCTATGCTCAACCGCAACCGAAACTGTGAGGTCCTCTCAACAATTCCCAACGCGGCAGGGAGCACCTCCACTCGTTATTCAGCCGGCGACATCCACCGATGGGCGCGAGCATCCTGTGCCGCTCCCTGAGCCTGTCGAAGGGTCGGCACAGGACTGTCAAAGGGTCCCGAAGCGCGGGCATTTCGACAAGCTTGCTTCGACAAGCTCAGCACAGGCAATGACCACGCTTCGAAAGGGACTCGTTGACGTCGCTAAGAATGACAAGTTGCGCGATCATTTTCGTCGCGGGAGACCGGGCGCCCACAAGGGACGCCCCTACGACGGCCAGGGGGAGTCGCGGCAAGGTGGAGACGATGAGGAAGCCGTTATGAGGGTGGGGCAGACATCCCTGTCTGCCCACGTCTTTTGAGCGATTTCTCACTTTCGTGGGGTCCTTCTTCCTGTTTTATCCTGCCCATCCTGTCTATCCATGTAAGTTCCTGTTTCTGAACTAATAAGGCTACCTGCCCTTCCCGACAAATTCCAGCCAGTTTCTGAATTCGATTTTCCTCAGGCTTCTTTCCGCTTTCTCTTTTTTCTTCAAGCCCGCCAGCAGATTCTGAAACGCATCCTCCGTGAACATCGACGTGTAATTCGGCGCCCAATGGACAAGCAGCTTTCCGATGTAGTCGTAGGGCAACTCAGGATGATATTGCGTACAGGTGACGCGCTTGTCCTTCGATACAACGGCCTGCAGCGTAATCGCGTTTTCGGCGATAATGTCAAACCCGCCTGGCAGTTGTGCAATCTCGTCGAAATGATGAGCGGGCGCATCGAAGATGGGCGGTTTGCCTCGATAAATGGTCTCAGCATAATCCATTGATCGGACCGTTATGCCGGCTGCGATTCCGATTTCCGGCGTGCGGGCCGGCGCCACCTCCCCGCCGCAGACGGTCACGATAACTTGAAACCCCCAGCAGCTGCCCCAGACGTGAGGAACATCTGCAAGCACGCGCTCGCCCAATTCGAGTTGGCGCCGATTAAAGAGATCGTTTTTATAGATGTTGCCGCCGCCGCCTGTCCAAATAGCGGCATCGAACTGGCTGAAGTCCAGGTCTGCCGGTCCGGCGTCGCTGTGGGTGTCGACGATCCGGATGTCCGTTTCAGGCAGGCATTCCCGGACGAGCGACTCGAAGACACCTGCCTGTTTCTCGCACCCGGCAACCGCATGGGACAGGTTCCCTTCCCTGGTCCAGCCATCCACGATCAACAGCCGCATCGCCTCGTCACCTCCGGGTCAGACCACCAACCATTCGTCGCCGACCTCAATCTCACCGGACGCGGTTAAAACGGCGGGACCGCCCACGTCGACGGAAACGACCTTCCCGTCCCGCAAACGAGCCACCGCGTCCATTCTGCTGGTGCGACCGATCTTAACTCCCTGGGTCACTGCAAGTTCCACCGTGCACCGGACCGAATTCCGCTTCTCAGCCCCGCGACGCCGACAAGCGCGGCGACAGCGCTGCCCGTGGCCGGATCTTCTTCGATGCCATGGGCGGGCGCCGAACATCCGTGCATAGATCTCCGCGCCGGAATTCAGTTCGCCCGCGAAGAAAAATATATCGGACGACCGTGCATCCGAAAGCAATCTGCCCCATGCCAGTTTGTCGATCGATGCGCGGTCTACGGCCTCTCTCGACGCCAGGTGCGCGAAACAGAAGTTCAATCCCATTCCGGCGAAGAACCCGTCTAGGACGTCGTCCCCGTCGAGGGAAAGGACTGCCGCAAGCGACGCAATCGGGGGTTTCTCCGCCGGGTGTTCCAGTGGAGCATCGCTGGTCAGAGTACCGTACAATACGCCTTCCTTATTCGATATCCTCACCGGGATCCGGCCGACGTTCTCTTCGAGAATAACGCTTTCTGAATCCGTATGGCCGCTATAGTGAAGGGCGCACGCCGTTCCCACAGTCGGATGGCCGGCAAAGTCCACCTCGGCGTTCGGTGTGAAGATTCGCACCCGGGCCGTCGCGGTCTCGTTTGTGGGCGGAAACACGTAAGCGGTTTCGGAGAAATTGAACTCGCGCGCGACCTTCTGCATGCCATCCGCGCTTAGACCCCTCGCATCCGGCAGGACCGCCAGCTGGTTTCCCCCGAATGCAGTACGGCTGAATACGTCCAGGATGTAGAACCGATATTTCATGGGCGTCTTTCGAGATCAGTCGCGGCCTTAGCCTGAACATCCCGGTCGATTAACCTATTGTACAGGGTAGGAGTTTCGCTCCATCAATATAGCCACGGCGGATGGATAGGGAAAGGCAACTCGCGCTCGGATTGTCTTTTTGGCGCATGGCCTCAACCATCCGAAAGCGAATCGAGACGCGACGGAACCTGAGGCGTGTTTCCAGACTCGACTACGCTCGATTAGGACCTTTCTTCCATCTGCGCAAGGCATTCCCCGCGAAAGCAAGGCGCATTATTTTTGGTTCACGTGTTGACCCGAAAGGGCGTACATTACCCTATCAACTGTATCAATTGTCCTGGAGCCGAATCAGCCGGTGAATAATCGAGCAAACAGTTCGGCTCGGTATCGTACCCTCTCGCATGCGATTATACCTCATTGTTCATCCAAGAAGGAGGTTGCATCCATGGAAGAGCGGACTTTTGATCTTACCGTACCGGTAACCCGGCCATTTCGCGTGTTATGGACGAGTCTGGGTGTCATATGGATCATTCTTGGCCTCATGTATTTGCAGGAAAACACGTTGCTGGGCGCCGTCCAGTTAGGGGCGGGTCTGATCGTTTTGTCTGGCGCTGGACTCCTGCACCGTTTAAACAGACACATAATCGCGTTTAACGATGCGAATCTGGAGATTGAAAGAGGATTGTTCAGGCACCGGAGAATCCCGTGGACGTCAGTCTCGGAGATTCATATCGAGTTGATGAAAGTCGTGTTCAAGCTGGACAACGGAAAAAGCGTAAAGATTGACTTCACCGCATTGAGTTATAGTGACAACCAGACCATCAAACCCGAAATGATCGCTACGGCTACCGCATTCGCGGAGGCAAAGGGGATTACCGTTAAGGACAGCCGGGCAACATGAGCGGAATGACGACACAAAGATAAGAAAGACGTATGATAGGTCGCGCTCCGGGCTAACGCGATCATTCTCCTAAACCCTTTATTATTTATTTCTTAACGCCCTTTTTCTTTCTCGCCAAAGAAAAAGGGCCAAAAAGAACGGCGCCTGCCTGCCGAGCACGGCTCGGCCTCTAGGGAAATAACAGGCAGGCCGCTCAGACGCCGCGGGGCTGCTTTTCCGCGAACCACCTCTGAGGAAAGAATGTGAGCCGTTGCCCTGCGGCCTGCGCAGGCATTCCTGGACTATGTTGCTGAACGGAAACGCGCGGAAAAGCCCCCTCCCTTCCACCGGGCGCGCCAGGTTTGAGTTCGTAGAGACAACCCTTGTGGTTACCCGTATAATCGCGCAGATATCGCTGGTCCGTATCGCTAACCGCTGGGTGGCGCGGCGGTCTTCTCCCTTCTCACGTCTGACGTCTTGCCGGTTTTCAGCTGATATGCCCTGGATCAAGTTCATCGCTTTCGCTGCCATTACCGTGATTGTCGTTCTTGCTCTGGATACCCGAATGGGCGGATTTCCTGCCGCGGGGGTATTCCTGAGTCCCTTTCACGGTTTCTGGCAGAATGCCGAAACAGGAGACCCGCCCGCGGACGGCACGTTACGAATCGGGGGACTGCTCGAGCCTGTAACGGTCGTGTATGACGACCGCCGCGTGCCGCATATCTTCGCGAAGAACGACCGGGACCTGTTTTTCGCCCAGGGGTACGTAACAGCAAGGGACCGTCTTTGGCAGATGGAGTTTCAGACCGCCGCCGCGGCCGGGCGCCTTGCAGAAATCCTGGGATCCGGCGCCCTGGAGCGAGACCGGTATCAGAGGCGCGTCGGCCTGGTCCACGCCGCACGCAGTACGCTCAAGGAAATGATGGCCGCGCCCGTAACCCGGCTCTCCGTAACGGCATACACCGAGGGCGTCAACGCGTACATCGGCAGCCTGCGCGAAGAAGATTACCCCATTGAGTACAAACTTCTGGGCTACAACCCCGAGCCCTGGACCCCGCTGAAATGCGCGATCCTGATCAAGTCCATGGCCTGGATCCTGAGCGGTCGGAACTCGGATCTCAGGATGAACAACACGCTCGACCGGTTCGGCGAGGGAGTAGTCAGAGACCTGTTCTCGTCCGGATCCGTTGGCGGCGATACGGTGATCCCCGGGGAAACGCCCTGGAATTTCGAACCCCGAAAAGTCATCCGGCCCGATACGCCGTTCAAGCGAGGGTCGTACGGCACGGAAACCAGCGCCGGAATCGGAAGCAACAACTGGGCGGTCTCGGGAACCAGGACCGCCAGCGGATATCCCATACTTGCGAACGACCCGCACCTGGGCCTCGCGCTGCCGTCGCTCTGGTATGAGATTCAACTCGTCAACCCTTCCCTCAACGTCTACGGCGTATCGCTCCCGGGAGGACCGGGCGTGGTCATCGGATTCAACCGGAATATCGCGTGGGGACTCACGAATGCGGGAACGGATGTATCGGACTGGTACGAGATTACCTTCAGGGATGACACGCTGCAGGAATACCGTCACGGCGGCGCATGGCGCCCCGTGAAAACGGTGGTCGAAGAAATCAAGGTGCGCGGTGAAGCGACCATTCGAGACACCGTGCGCTACACTCATCACGGACCCGTCGTGAGGGATTCAAACTACACTCCCTCGGACTTGCGGATACCCGAACGCCATGCGTTCCGGTGGGTGGCTCACGACGGCGGGAACGAGTGGCTGACCTGTCACCGCCTCAATTCCGCACGCGACTACAATGACTTCGTCGAGGCGCTCTCCCACCTCAACGCTCCCGCCCAGAACTTCGCTTATGCCGACGTTGAGGGTAATATCGCAATCTGGCACAGCGGCAAGTTTCCGGTACGGTGGGAGGGTCAGGGCGTCTTCATTGCCGACGGTTCGGATCCTCTCCACGACTGGCAGAACTGGATACCGCACGCCCACAAGCCCCACGTCAAAAATCCGGAGCGAGGCTTTGTGAGTTCCGCCAACCAGCGCCCCGCGGATTCCTCGTATCCGTATTGGCTGACCGAAGGCCATTCCTCCCCGACGCGCGCCCGGCGAATCAACGAACGCCTGGCTGAAATGACGGATATCACACCCGATGACTTCCGCGCCTTACAACTCGACACAAAGCATCTCAGGGCCCGGTCCATCCTGCCCACCCTCCTGTCCTTCATCGAGCCAGCCGTTCTGACCGGTGACCATGAAGCTGTCTATCGGGAACTTCAGACCTGGGATTATTTCGCGGATGCCGACAAGATCGCCCCCACCGTATTCGACACGTGGTGGGGAAAGCTCTACCGGGCAATCTGGGAGGATGAATTCAGCGCCCCGGGGCCCGGTTTACAACTCCCATCCAGCGATCGGACGGTCAAGTTGATCCTCGGTGAGCCCGACGCAAGGTGGTATGACAACACGCGGACGGAACAGGTCGAGACCCTGGCAGACCTCGCCCGCAGTACGTTTGAGTCAACATGCATTGAGTTGACCGGCAGGCAGGGACCTATAGGCGAGGCCTGGAAGTGGGGACGCTACAAGGGTGCGGACATCAGACACCTGCTGAAGATCCCTCAATTCTCGCGTATGAACCTGTTCGTCGGCGGCGGCGGCGACATCGTCAATGCAACCAACCGCGGCCATGGCCCCTGCTGGCGCATGGTCGTCGCGCTGGGTCCTGACGTGCGGGCGTGGGGAATCTATCCGGGCGGGCAGTCCGGCAACCCGGGCAGCCGTCACTACGACAGCTTTGTCGACACGTGGGCAAGAGGCGAACTCGACGAACTGCTGTTTATGCGAACGCCGGAGGACGGTGGTGGGCGTAGTACGAGGAAAGGTTGATGCTGGTCAACGGCCGGTCCGGAGAGGATTGAACGCGAGTATCTGCGTTGAGTGGTCCTTTTACGTTTTACCTATTGCATCTTTTTACCTCCTCTATTGCTGGACTACCGTTGCTGGAACTGCGTTCCGGGCAGATACAGACATTTCCTCTCCCTTTTGCTTTTTGTTTTTTTTTCGTCCTTTTTTCTTTCTCGCCAAAGAAAAAGGACGAAAAAGAACGGCGCCTGCCTGCCGAGCACGGCTCGGCGCAGGCAGGCCGCTCAAACGCCGCGGGGCTGCTTTTCCGCGAATCGCCGCAGTGGGCATAGGCCAGGTATGGTGGCCTGCTGACATCATGGGCGTTGGCTAGCCGCATTGCTGGACGGATCAGCGCGGAAAAGCCCCTGCCGCCCGGTCAGGGCGGCCGTAATGTAAATCGCGAAGGACCGCCGCGTGGATCGTCGGTCGTACCGCCAACCACTGTTTGCTCTAAGACTGTTGCTGTCCGCTTTTTGCTGTTGGCTGAATGCTGTACGCTGATAGCTGACAGCTTACTTCATATGATCACAACCGCGATATATGTTGTCGTATTCGGCCTGATTGCCGGCCTGACGCTGCCGTGGTGGGGAGTCGGCCTGGCGGGAGTCGTGGCGGGTTTCTGGAAGGCACCCTCCGCATGGAAGGCGCTGGGGTCCGGATTCGCGGGTGCGGGAATCCTGTGGCTGGCTGCCGCAGGTTATATCCATCTGAAATCCGGTGGCATTCTCACCGTGAAGATTGCGGGAATCGCCGGTCTTTCTCATCCTTCCGCGCTGGTCGCGCTCGCAGCGCTGATCGGCGGCCTCGTCGGGGGGCTCGCCGCGGCTGCGGGATTCCATCTGAGATCCCTACTGAAGAAATCCTGACGAGCTGCGCCCACCCTGCCACGGGAGGGCGGTTCTCGAACCGCCCCTACAAAAAAACCGTGCCTGCGGTGATCGAGGCGCGCTCCGCGCAGACATCGATTCATTGAGATCGCCGCCTTTGAGCTGTAGGTTGACCGCTGATAGCTGATAGCTCACATACGAAGTTTGATATTGACAAATCCACTGAGAAAATCTATCTTCTTCACCTTCAGCGTGATACGCAATCTTGAGCTCTCGAACCCGGATGCAAAGCGCGGACGCCGATGGCGGAATGCACATTGATGATTATCAAACCGGACGCGGTCTCCCGGAATGCCATCGGCGCCATTCTCAAACGGGTGGAAGACGGGGGGTTCAAGATCCGGCACCTGAAAATGACGCGACTCTCGCGCAAGGAGGCCACCCGGTTTTACGCGGTACACTCTGGACGACCGTTTTTTGACGGGTTGATCGATTTCATGACCTCCGGCCCTGTGGTGCCGCTCGCGCTCGAGCGGGAGAGTGCGGTCTCGTTCCTGCGCGAGGTCGTAGGCGTCACCGACTCGGCAGAAGCTGCCGAAGGGACCATACGCAGAGATTTCGGCACGAACGTACAGTGCAACGCCGTGCATGCGTCGGACTCGCCCGAAACCGCCGCCAATGAAATCGCCCTTTTCTTCGGAGAAGGCGCACTCCAGGCATCAAGGTAACAATAAGACATGCAGGACACGATTGACAGATATCGATTGTTGTTGTTGGAAGTAGCACGTCTCTACGAGAAACACGAGGCCGGACGCAGGGAACCATTCAATGTATTTACAGTTCTTCGCACCGCACACGATGAAGTGAATCTCCACTCAAGGTTTCTGCACGCGCTGCTCGATTATCGGGAGTCGGCTGAAGCATCGCGAGAGAACCTCAAGGATTTCTTGGACTCTGTCTACAAAGACGATGACGTGCCCGTTGTCTGTTCAAAAAGCGCACGGGTCGACCGGGAAAGTGCCGAGGTCGACATCCTGATCCGCGACCCCTCATCAATGCAAGCAGTTGTTATCGAAAACAAAATCTGGGCTGCAGATCAACCCGAGCAACTACAGAGATACGACGAGCAACAAAAGCGAGATGGTTATGATTCACATTTGCTTTACCTTACGCTTGACGGCCACGAACCCGAGGAACACAGCCACGGCAGTCTCGACGTAAAATGCATCTCCTACAGGGACGATATTCGCCCATGGTTGGAGTGTTGCCAGAAACGCGCGTACGACGAACCGGCGTTGCGAGAGTCGATCGTCCAGTATCGACATCTGGTCGCAAAGCTTACAGGTACGGACTTAAGTGAGGCATACATGAAGGAGTTGGTAGATCTTTGCGAGGAAGCCGAAAACATCGGACTCGTTTATGACCTGAATAAGGCCTTGGTCGATGCGAGAATTACATTACTGCAAAAGCTTTGGAATAAAATTACGTCCGGTCTAAGCAATATTCCAGATCTCCCCAACAAGAACAATCCAGAAGATACGTTCAAGGGATTTATAGGGGAATTCGTCACCAGACAACGCAAATACCAGTGGCAAGGCACATCCTATAGGTTTAAGAATAGGAAAAGCGCATCACTTGGCATTACAGTCGGAAACTGCATTCGATATGGTGTGACTTGCTCCCAGGAAAGCCATGAAGTCGAGTACAACGAGTTCAAGGAGAAACTTGGGCCAGGTAAGAGTGATTGGTGGTGGCCCTGGTTTAAAGAATTTCCGCGTCCGAATTTGAAATTCCCGGATCGTAGCGATCTTGAGCTAATGGCACACGATGGAGCCAGGAGTAAATTCTCCAATGAAATCTCAGCTGGAGTAAGCGAATTGTGGGCAAGAATTAAAGAAAAGGACCTGGATCGTTAGTTCGCCTGGTAAGCAAGCATCAGCAGTCTGGCACGATACCAATCCGATGGATACTTTTCAATGATCGTCAAACTCAACGAACTCAACGCGGGCACGGCCAGTCTCGACTGGGAAGAGACCCCCGAAGAGTTACATATCCAGGATGAGGATCTGCAATTCGTGGGTCCCATCAAAACGCGCATCGAGTTCGTCAAGGTCGGTGAATCCATTTCGGCAAGCGGAAAGACGCATGCCGACCTTCGGCTCGATTGCGTGCGATGCCTGGAACCCGTCTCGTTCTCCCTCTCGTCCGATTTCAAATTCGTCTTCCAGAAAAACCGTCCGGAATCCATGAAGGATGATGATGAAGAAACCCTGATCTGGCTGGACAGATCCGGAGACAAGGTGGACCTGGGCAAGGAAATCAAGGACTATATCCTGCTCGAAATGCCGTTGAATCCCCTGTGCAAGACGTCGTGTGAGGGGCTTTGTCCAACGTGCGGGGAGAACCTCAACCTGACGCAGTGCAACTGCACGACAACCCGAATCGACCCCCGCTGGGAAGCCCTGAGAGCCCTTAAAGACCAATCCTGAAGGAGCACATCAAAATGGCGCACCCGAAACGCAGAAGTTCCAATTCACGAAGGAACAAGCGGCGGACCCACTGGAAGCTCTCGAAGCCCGCTTTCGCCGACTGTCCCAACTGCGGCCAGCCGCGCAGACCTCACCGGGTCTGCGCCAACTGCGGGCAATACAACGGCCGCGAAGTGACCGAAGGCGAAAAAGTCTGATTCCCGGATCCGGCAGTGCATCCCGTTCGTTATCCCCTGAATCGTTATCCTTGCCTATGAATAAAAAAGTCAATGCTTCCGTCACCGGCGTCTCCCGTTTTCTCCCCGAACGCCGCCTGACGAATGCCGACCTGGAACAGATGGTGGATACATCGGACGAATGGATTCGATCGCGAACGGGTATTGTAGAACGGCGCATCCTCGAGGACGGCCTGGGCGCCTCCCACATGGCCACCCGGGCGATGCAGTCCCTGCTCGAACAAAAAGGCCTGGATGCCAGCGAAATCGACCTGATTATTGTCGCAACCGTGACGCCCGACATGATGTACCCCGCCACGGCATGCCTCGTGCAGCACAACGTGGGGGCTGAAAACGCGTGGGGGTTCGACCTTTCCGCCGCCTGCTGCGGGTTCCTGTACGCGCTTGTCGTCGGCGGGCAGTTTGTCGAGAGCGGAGCCCACAGGAAAGTGGTGGTCATCGGCGCCGACAAAATGAGTTCCGTCGTCGACTACACCAACCGGGAAACCTGCATCCTGTTCGGAGACGGTGCGGGGGCCGTCCTTCTGGAACCCGATGATACCGGGGCCGGCATTCAGGACTTTATCCTGAAGGTGGACGGATCGGGCGGCCAGTACCTCTGCCAGCCGGCCGGCGGCAGCCTGCGTCCGGCCAGCCACGAAACCGTGAACGAAAAAATGCATTACGTTCACCAGGACGGGCCCCGTGTGCTCAAGTTCGCCAGCAGCAGCATGGCTGCGGTATCGGTCGATCTGCTGGAACGGAACGGGCTAAGCGGCGACGATATCGCCCTGCTCGTGCCTCACCAGGCGAATAAACGAATCATCGACGCCACGGCCCGCCGAATGAAACTGGCGCCGGAACGCGTGCTGATCAACATCGATCGATACGCTAACACGACGTGCGGCACAATTCCCATCGCGCTTTCCGAAGCGGTCGAACAGAACCGCGTCAAGCGGGACGACTACATCGTAGTGGCCAGCGCGGGGGCCGGCTACACCTGGGGAAGCGCCCTTCTGAAATGGGCGTACTGAAACCGTCATTCCTGAGCCGGTGGCCGGAAACCACAAGCCAATACGTTCCTGGACCTTTATGGCCTTAGCCTTCTTATTCCCCGGCCAGGGCGCACAATACGTAGGGATGGCCAGCGATCTTTACAGTGCCTCCCCGATCGCCCAGTACGTGTTCAATCTGACCGACCGGATCTCCGAGACCGGACTGAAAACATTCTGTTTCGACGGCCCGGAAGAATCCCTGAAACAAACGGCCGTCACTCAGCCGGCCATCTTCGCGCACAGCATCTCGGTATTTGAAATCCTCAAAGACAGGGGCATCCACCCCGATTTCGTGGCCGGACACAGCGTGGGCGAACTGGCGGCGCTGGTCGCCGCCGGGGTGATGTCTCTGGAAGACGGCGTCCGGATTGTGGGGATCCGGGGGCGGGCCATGCATGCCGCGGGGAAGATGCACCCTGGTACGATGGCGGCCATCATCGGTCTGAGCGACGAGGCGGTCGTGAACCTCTGCCAAACGCTCGGTCCCAACGGCATGGTCGTGCCCGCCAACTTCAACTGCCCCGGGCAGGTCGTGATTTCGGGCGAGCCCACCGCCGTGAAACGGGCCATGCGCAAAGCATCGGAAGAAGGCGCCAGGAGGGTTCTGGAACTCCAGGTCAGCGGTGCTTTTCACTCCGGCCTCATGCAATCCGCGCTGGGCACGCTGGAAGGCGCACTCGGAAACGTGCCCTTCTCGCCGGCTCGCATCCCGGTGGTGCCGAACACGACGGCCGAACCAACCACCGATCCGGACTTGCTCAAAGACCTTCTTATCAAACAGGTTGTCTCGCCGGTTCGATGGACGGATTCGATGAATCGGCTTGCTTCGGAAGGCGTGGAACGCGCAATTGAAGCCGGTCCGGGAAATACGTTGAAAGCCCTGATGCGACGTATCGAAAAGCGTGTCACCGTCTCGTCGGTCGGAACTCTCGACGACCTGGAAAGTCTTACGATATGAATCGCCTCAAAGACAAAACCGCAATCGTCACGGGCGGATCCCGCGGCATCGGCGAGGCCATCGCCAACCGCCTGGCGGAGGAAGGCGCAAAGGTGGCGGTGTGCGCCAGCCGGAGCCTCGACCGCGCGCAGGCGGTCGCCGAAGCCATTGAGAGCCGCGGCGGCAGCGCGCTCGCCCTGCAGGCGGACGTTTCGAACCCGGCTGACGTCAAGGACTTTGTCAAGACCGTTCTGGATCGCTGGGGAGGGCTGGACGTTCTGGTCAACAACGCCGGAATTACCCGCGACGGGCTGCTGATGCGACTGAAACCGGACGACTGGGACGCCGTTCTCGACGTCAATCTGAAGGGCGCGTTTCTGTGCATGCAGGCGGCCGTGCGGCCGATGATAAGGGCGCGGTCCGGGCGGATCATCAATATCTCATCAGTAACGGGGCTGGTGGGAAACCCCGGGCAGGCCGGGTACACGGCGGCGAAATCCGGGCTCATCGGCCTTACCAAGACCGCCGCCAAAGAACTGGCCGGCAGGGGAATCACCGCCAACGTGGTCGCGCCAGGGTATATACCCACCGAAATGACGGATAAACTCCCGGAAGACCTCAAACAGAAGATTCTTGAACAGGTTCCGCTGGGCGCGCCCGGGAAACCCGAAGATATCGCGGCGGCGGTCGCGTTTCTGGCCTCGAGCGACGCTGCCTATATCACCGGGCAGGTCCTGGTTGTGGACGGCGGGATGGTGATGTAAGTCGAACATGAACCGTCTGGCGACAGACGTGAACGGAGGGTCGCGCCAATTCGCTCGCCGGGATCCGCCGTTCGCCATAAAAAAGGGAGATGGTTGCCATGGCTGAAGATATTCAGCAAAAAGTTGTCGATCTCATCGTAGACCAGTTGGGCGTGGACGCGGACAGCGTCACTCCGGAAGCCCATTTTATAGATGACCTGGGCGCGGATTCGCTGGACACGGTCGAACTGGTGATGGCCTTCGAAGAGGAATTCGATTTGGAAGTTCCCGACGAAGACGCCGAAAAGCTGGAGACCGTGAGCGACGTTACGAATTATCTCAAAAAACGTCTGAATGAATAACCTGCCGCTCCGATAGCCCCTTGGTCGGAGATGCGGCGATCCGGCTCGGGACCGGAACGCCGGACTGCCCGAGACTCGCGTCGACCCTCGGGTCCGGACGCGAGTCTCGCCTGAGAACCGGATTCCTACGGCCGGCGCGGAAGCATCGATGTCGTGCGGGATGCCGCGCCGCTTCGAACCATAAACTCGGGGGGAGGTACCCTTGAACGGAAACCGAAGGGTTGTGGTTACGGGCCTCGGCGTCCTCGCGCCGAATGGATTGAATACCGATGCCTACTGGGACGCGCTGCTCAACGGAGAAAGCGGCGTCGATCCCATCAGACGTTTCGATACGACGGATTTCCGGGTCACATTCGGAGCCGAATTGAAGGATTTCGACGCGGAACGGTTCGGTCTCGACCGCAGACTGGCGCGGCGTAACGACCTGTGCACGCAGTATGCAATCTGTAGCGCGCAGATGGCCGTAACGGACGCGGAACTGGACGTGAACGCCGGGAACCCCGACCGGATAGGCGTGGTTTTCGGCTCGGGAATCGGCGGCATCTGGACCTTTGAAGAGCAGCACACCGTCCTCATGGAGAAGGGCGCCCGGCGGATCAGCCCCTTCTTCATCCCCATGATTATACCGGACATGACGTCGGGGCAGGTTTCCATCCTGCTCGGCGCCAAGGGGCCGAACTATGCCACCGTGTCCGCCTGTTCCTCGGCCGCGCACGCCATCGGGTGCGCCTTCAGAGAGATCCGGCACAACGAAGCCGACGTCATGGTCACCGGCGGCGCCGAAGCGGCCATAAGCGCAATGGCGGTGGGAGGATTCGCTTCAATGAAGGCGCTGTCCACGCGTAACGAGGATCCGCAGCGGGCCAGTCGTCCCTTCGACATGGAGCGCGACGGATTCGTACTCGGCGAGGGCTCCGGCACTCTCATACTGGAAGAACTGGAACACGCGCGTCGCAGGGGTGCCCGGATTTACGCCGAGATCGCGGGCGCGGGGTTCACTGCCGACGCATATCACGTCACCGACATGGCCCCGGGCGGCGAGGGCGGCGCGCGGGCCATTAGAATCGCCCTGGACCGGGCCGGCCTGAACCCCGAGGACGTGGACTATATCAATGCCCACGGTACCTCGACCCCGATTGGCGACCGGAACGAAACCGCGGCCATTAAATCCGCCCTGGGAGATCACGCGAAACACGCCGCGGTCAGTTCCACCAAATCCATGACGGGCCACCTGCTGGGCGCGTCCGGCGCAATTGAAAGTATAGCCTGCCTCCTGGCCATCCATCACGGCCGGGTACCCCCCACCATCAACTATGAACATCCGGACCCGGAGTGCGACCTCGACTACGTTCCCAACGCGGCCCGTGAAATGCCGGTCCGGGTGGCTTTAAACAACTCCTTCGGATTCGGTGGGCACAATGCGGTCCTCGCCATGCGCAAATACGACGGCCGGTAAAAAACACAATCGCCGGACCGCTCGAAGGTCGATACCGGGTCGAAACGAGCCTGTCGAGTCGTTCGTTGAGCTTGTTCAAGCGTGGTCATTGCATGCGTTGCGTGTACTGAAGCTTGTCGAAATGCCCGCTTTCGCTACCCTTCGACAGGCTCAGGAGCCCGGCTATATAATTTTCGTTGCGTGCGTTGCCATTGCCAGTCTGCCGAATTTCGACAATCTGTTTCCGGCACGGAACCCTGGCCGAGTTCGTTTTGGCACCGTTTTTGGCGATCCGGAATAGCCTTCACACCCTGGAGGGTGAAGCTTATCGGACTTGGCATATTACGACATGCGGTCGTGCGCTGGCTCACGGGTGAACGAGAAGCGCACTCTCCGGAGCAACTTCAGGAAAAACTCGGATATCGTTTTTCCGATCCCGACCTCCTGGTCCAGGCAATCAAACACCGCTCCTACGTCTACTCTATGGACGAAGGGAGCATCGCCTCTAACGAACGGCTGGAGTTTCTGGGTGACGCCGTACTGGATCTGCTGGTCACCGAGAGCCTGTATCGCAAATTTCAGAACAAAAGGGAAGGCGACCTCACCCAGATCAAATCGGTACTCGTCAGCAAAGTCATTCTCGCCCAGAGGGGCCGTGCCATCGGGCTCGGACACCACATCCTGCTTAGCAAGGAAGAGGACCTGGCGGGTGGACGAGACCGAACCTCCATCATCGGCGACGCCTTTGAGGCCATTCTCGGCGCAATTTACCTCGACGGCGGCCTCAAGGCCGCGGCCGCGTTCGTGGAGCGCCATCTCCTCTGCAACATCGAGGCGATTGTGGCCAACGACAGCTACCTCAACTTCAAAAGCGCCCTCCTGGAGCATACTCAGGGCGAAGGGCGGGGACACCCCCGCTACCTGGTCAGTTCGGAAGAGGGACCGGATCACCACAAAACGTTCAGTGTTGAGGTCCTTATCGGCGGTGAACGCATGGGCTTCGGAAAGGGCCGCAGCAAAAAAGAAGCACAACAGATGGCGGCAAAAGAGGCGTTGGAGAAGTTGGGGGTTTCTTGAACCATGCAGGAAACCGGATCGCGTCAATGGCGTTTCCTGAACACCCGGTCAGGAAACGCCTTTTTCAATATGGCTGTGGACGAAGCCGTTGTCCGCGGCGTTGAGAGGGGGACCGCACCGCCCACGGTCCGGACATTCGGCTGGACGCCGCCCGCCGTCTCTTTCGGCTATGCCCAGAAGATCGGTCGCGAAGTCGACGCGGATCGATGCCTGGAGCGCGGTATTCACCTTGTCCGCCGTCCGAGCGGCGGACGCGCCGTACTCCACTGGAACGAACTTACCTACAGCGTGCTGTGCCGGGCCGACGATCCCCTGCTGGGCGGCTCGATACAGGAGTCCTACCGGAACATCAGCGCCTGCCTGGTTGCTGGCCTTCGACTGCTCGACGTGGCCGCCGAGTTCGAGCCACGCCGCACGCCCGTTTCGTCGCCGCGCGGAGAGGGTCTGACGTCGCCCTGTTTTTCGAGCACCACGCAGTACGAGGTGACGCTGGATAGCAAGAAAATTATCGGCAGCGCCCAGCGACGCCTGGGCGACGTGCTGCTTCAACACGGCTCGCTGCTTCTGGGCCCGGAACACAAGCGGCTCATCGATCTCATGCCGGACCGCAGACAGTCCCTGAAAGAGCGCTTTCGACGGGAATTGGACCGCCACACCATCTCCCTGACGGAAGCCGGTCGACCCGCGGACTTCGACACGGTCGCGCGTGCCCTGCGGGGAGGCTTTGAGAAAACCCTCGACATCGCAATGGTTGAAGCGTCGTTGACTCCGGAGGAGGAGGCCGACGTCGGACGTCTCATCGCGACGAAGTACGGAACGGACGCCTGGAACTTTGGAAACCGGGCGCAGAAACCCCGGATCGTCCGACGCATCATTTAAAAACCCTTTACGGCGTCGGCTCCGCATTCCCGCCGGCTAGCGAATTTGACCTGGCCGTCCCCACATTGCCACGCCCTCGATTCACCGAACGCATGGACAAACCCAAGACGCCCCGAACGGCCTCCGAACTCCGCTGGGCCGTCCATCCCCTCCTGGATGACCCGCCGGCGAAAACGGCCCTGCTCATCCTCACCATCCTGGGGCTCTCGATACTCGTTGCCATCGCATTCGAAGCGCCCGCATTCGGTTTCCTGTCGGCGGTGCTGCTCACGGCCTCAATGTCCCGCTACTTCCTCCCCACGCGATACGCGCTCCAGGAAAGTCATATCCTGATTGCACACGTGGGCGCGCGGCGGACAATTCCCTGGAGCCGGATTCGCCGTCATACCGTCGCGCCCGACGGCGTCTTTCTAAGCCCATTCGCCAGCCCACACCGGCTCGATCCGTTTCGAGGCTGTTTCTTGCGCCTTCACGACAATCGGGACGAAGTCATCGCCTATGTCCAGACCCGCCTCTCGGATGCAGCGCCTTAGAACCTGGTGCGAACACGCGTTCGCCGTCAATCCGCCTGAAGATCGCGTCACGCAGGACGAGCGGGCTCTGGCGGCGAGAATGGCGGAATTCGTGGTTCGCCGGCAGATGACCACGCCAGCGTTGATGGTGCTGGAAGCCAGCCGTCCGTTCAACTTCGTAGGCAGTCAGTTTTTGACTTTTCTTTCACCCTTTGTCACCCTTATCTTCTCAAGCGTGGAATATGGTCGATTTGTGCGTTTTCTCGAAAAACGGCAGAGTGTGCAGACGTTGATCGATTCTCTCGTGGAGTCGGAAAACCGACTGAATGGATAAACCGGACGTCATTATCGCCACAGACTGCGGCAGCACGACCACCAAGGCCATCCTGATCGAAAAAAAGGGGGAGTGCTACCGGCAGACCTGTCGCGGCGAGGCGCCCACCACGGTCGAAGCTCCTTTTGAAGACGTCACCCGGGGCGTACTCAACGCCATCCAGGAAATCGAAGAACTCTCCGGGCGCGCCATCCTGGACGGCGAACGCATTATTACGCCCGCCGCAGGCGGCCGCGGCGTTGACATCTACGTGTCCACGAGCAGCGCCGGAGGCGGCCTCCAGATGATGGTGGGCGGCGTCGTCCAGGCAATGACAGGCGAAAGCGCCCAACGAGCGGCCCTCGGCGCCGGAGCCATCGTGATGGATGTCCTTGCATCCAACGACGGCCGCCTTCCGCACCAGAAAATCGAACGCATCCGCCATTTAAGGCCCGACATGGTGCTTCTCTCCGGCGGCACCGACGGCGGTACCGTGAGCCACGTGGTGGAACTCGCCGAATTCATCGCCGCGGCGGATCCCAAACCCAGGTTCGGCGCCGGCTTCCGGCTGCCGGTGATCTATGCCGGAAACAAAGACGCCCGGGAGAACGTTCGGCAGGTTCTGGGCGAAAAAACCGCACTGAAACTCACGGACAATATCCGCCCGCGACTCGAACGCGAAAACCTCGGGCCGGCACGCCAGGTCATCCACGACCTCTTCCTGGAACACGTGATGGCTCAGGCGCCCGGGTACCGCAAACTGATGGAATGGACGGGGGCGCCCATTATGCCCACGCCCGGCGCGGTCGGCCTGCTTATTCAGGCCGTGGCCCGTCGACGGAACATCAACGTCCTGGGTGTGGACATCGGCGGGGCGACCACCGACGTCTTCAGTGTCTTCGACGATCGATTCAACCGTACGGTAAGCGCCAATCTGGGCATGTCATACAGCATCTCCAACGTGCTGGCCGCGGCCGGGCTGCCGAACGTGATGCGCTGGGTACCGTTCGAAATCGAAGAGGCCGACCTCAGAGACCGCGTCAAGAACAAGATGATCCGTCCGACGACCGTCCCTCAGACTCTGGAGGAACTGCAACTCGAACAGGCCATCGCCCGCGAGGCACTGCGCCTTGCGTTCGAGCAGCACCGGGCCCTGGCTGTCGGCCTTAAAGGCGTACAGACGGAACGCACCCTCTCCGACGCTTTCGACCAGACCGGCGCGGGCGAGAGTCTGATTCACATGCCGGACCTGGACCTGCTGGTGGGCAGCGGTGGCGTTCTTTCCCACGCGCCCCGGCGCGCGCAGTCGGCCGCCATGCTCATCGACGCCTTCCAGCCCCAGGGGTTCACGAGACTGGCCGTTGACAGCATCTTCATGATGCCCCACCTGGGTGTCCTGGCAGGTGTCAATGAACAGGCCGCAACCGAGGTATTCGAGCGGGACTGCCTGGTCGACCTCGGCACCTGCGTTGCCCCTGCCGGCGAGGGAAAACCGGGAGAAGTCTGCGCCAGGTACGAAATTGGCCTTTCCGACAGCACCGTGTCCGGGGAACTTATTGTCGGGGCGCTTCAAATGTTTAACGTAGGCCCGGACCAGGAGGCCGCCGTCACTCTGCATCCCGAGTCGGGATGGAATGCCGGGGCGGGACCGGGTCAGACGATTCGCCAGACCGTGAAGGGTGGCGTGGCCGGCCTGATTCTGGATGGACGCGGCCGACCGATTCCATTTTCAGACACGGATCGAGCCGGGCGGATTGCCGCCTGGAACAGGGCATTGGACCTCTATCCTCACCAATAAGCGTCACAAGGAGGCGAACGGTGGCTACCGGGCGCGGATTAGCAATCCTGGGGCTTTTTTTCGTCTTGCCGGTTGCATGCAAAGGCGAGACCCCCTGGCAGAAGGTTCAGCGTACGCTGATGGATACACGCAAAGCCGCGGCGATCGTTCTGGATGGAACGGAAAGAGTGCCTGCCATGTACGCCGGCGACGCCGAACCGGAATACGGAGACTGGATGGTCCGCCACTTCCTGTCGGATCCGGAGAATTTCAACCCATACGTCTCCAATGACTCCGGCGCATCCGCGGTTCATCAGTACGTCTTCGAATCGCTCCTCGACATAGAGAACGAATCACCCTATAAACTCAGAGGGTTGGTTGCAAAAGGACCTCCCGCGGTATCCGAAGACAAGCTCACCTATACCTTCGACCTGCGCGACGACGTCCATTTCGCCGACGGCAAGCCTCTTTCGGCGGACGACGTCCTCTTCAGCATCAAGGTCATCAAGAACCCGAAAGTTCTGGCCGCCTCGCTCCGCAATTATTACGCGGCCATCAGCGACGTCGAGCAGGAGGGCAAATACAGAATCAGCTTCGTCTGCCAGGAACCCTACTTCCGGAACAACATCTCCCTGGGCAGCATGCAGATTCTCCCCAAACACTTCTACGACCCCGACGGCCTGCTGGATCCTGTCGACATACAAAGCCTGATCGACGGCTCCTGGGAAAGCGGCCCACACGCCGAGCGCGTGCAGCAGTTTGCCGAGAAATTCAACACCCGTTACCACCGAAACATGCTGGGCTCCGGGCCCTATCTCGTGGAAGACTGGGAAGACGACGTGGTCACGGGGCAGAAGGTTATACTGACCCGCAACCCCAACTACTGGGGAAGCGACCGAGCTGATCTGATGCACAAGGGATACGTGGAGAAGGTCGTCTTCAAGATCGTGAACGACCAGGAGGCCGCGTTCATCGAACTCACGAACGGGAACATAGACTACTTCGGGCTCAGACCCCTGCAATTCAAAGACAAGAGCTGGTCTCCGGACTTTATGGACCGATTCAAGAAGAGCGTGGTATATTCTTCGGGGTACGTGTACATCGGCTGGAACAATGCACACCCCATCTTCCGCGACAAACGCGTACGCAAAGCCATGACGTTCCTCACCGACCGAGAAAGCATGGTACTGAACCTTATGTTCGGCCTGGCGGAAACCGTTGAGGGGCCCATTCACAAATTCCGTCCCGAATACAACCACAACCTCGAACCCCTCCCCTACGATCCCGACAGAGCGCTCGCCCTTCTGGATGAGGCCGGCTGGTCCGATACCGACAACGACGGCATCCTGGACAAGACCATCGACGGCGAGAAGAGGCCCTTAAAGTTTGAATTCCTCGTCAATTCCGGCAACCAGCTTCGCAAAGACATCGCCCTGGCCCTGCAATATGAACTCCAGGACATTGGAATCGTCTGCAAGGTGCGTGAACTCGACTGGACCATATTTCTGGACCGTGTGGTTCGCAAAAAGGATTTCGCCGCGTGCACCCTCGGGTGGACAGGCAGTCTGAGCCTGCCGCCGGATTCGTACCAGATCTGGCACTCCTCGCAGGCCGAGGGCCAGGGATCGAACTACATCGGTTTCAAAAACAAGGAAGTCGACCGCATCCTGGAAACCTACCGCCGGGAATTCGATATGGACAAACGCGTTCAACTGTACCGGCGATTTCAGGAAATCCTGTACGACGAACAGCCATATACGTTCCTTTGGAAGTCCCGCACCGCCATTTCCTACAGCAAGCGTTTCGCGGGTGATAACTGGTATGCCATTGGCGCGGACACCCAGGAATGGTGGGTAGGCGCCGGCAACCGGTTGTATCAGTAACCCCGATGCCGCCGGACGGTACCGCATCATTTCTCGATCTCCAATGCGCCGCCGTCCGGACGGTGAGGCCTGAAGCCAGATGATTCAATACATCGTGCAGCGCAGCCTGCTGATGATCCCGACGATGATCGGCATCACCCTCATCTCTTTCCTTGTCATGCACCTCGCGCCGGGAGACCCGGTAGACTTTTTTCTCGGAGGAATGGCGGGAGAGGAGGGCATCTCGACGGATCGGAAGTCCGATTTCGAAAAAACGCGGGAGGAACTGCGCCGCGAACTCGGCCTGGACAGGCCGCTGCACATCCAGTACCTGAACTGGTTATCGAGCCTGGTTCTACACGTGGAGCCACTGAACAACTTTGAACGCACGGGCAGGCGCGTCGACGGCTTTCTCGCGGAACTGGACCCGGACGAACGAAGTGAGTTGGCCGCACTGGAAAGCGAGGCGCGGAAAGCGCGGTTCATTCGCAATTTCGAAAAATATCATCCGGACGAGGCGCAGGCACTCGTCCTTTCGTCTTTCTGGGAGAGCAAAACCGTCAAGCTGGAGAAAAACTACGAATATACCGGCGCCGGCCTGCTGCTCTTCCATCTCTTCGACCGGCGCTTTGTCACACTCAATTTCGGTCGTTCTTTCAAGGATCAGCAACCGGTCATCGCCCATATCCTGGTGCGGGTGCCCATTACCATTGAAATCAACATTATCAGCCTGATCATCGCCTATGCCATCGGACTTCCGCTGGGTATCTGGCTGGCTGTCAAACAGGACACCCGGACCGATCGCACACTCACCACCGGAACCTTCATCCTGTGGTCCATGCCTTCGTTCTGGGTTGGCATGCTGCTCATCGTGTTTTTCTGCAACAAGGAATTTCTCTACTGGTTTCCGGCCTCGGGCATCCAGTCCCTGGACGCCTCCTCCGACTGGGGCTTCTGGCGGCTGTTAACCGACCACGCCCATCACATGGCCATGCCGGTACTGGCCTCCAGCTATGCCAGCTTCGCGGGCCTATCCCGTTTTATGCGCACCAGCATGCTGGAAAATCTCCGGCAGGACTACGTGCGCACCGCCCGGGCTAAGGGTCTGCCCGAAAAAATCGTGATTCTCAGGCACGTCTTCCGAAATTCCCTGATCCCCATCGTCACCATTCTGGGTAATCTGCTTCCGGCCGTTATTGCCGGCTCGGTCTTTATAGAAACCATTTTCACCATACCGGGTCTGGGCTTTCTGGGCGTTCAATCCGTACTCGTACGCGACTATCCCATGGTAATGGCCATTCTGACCATCGGGTCGTTTCTCTCATTGCTTGGCATTCTGCTAGCGGACATCCTCCTGAAAGTCGTGGACCCGCGCATCGAGTTTTCTCGTCTGCAGGGATGAATTTATGGCCGCCACTCCCACGCGCGACCTCACCGAAGCGGACGCTGGAACGCCCGAACCCGAGGCAGTCCAGGAGAGCCAGACCTATTCAAAGCTGGTCTGGCAGCAGTTCAGAAGAAATCGCCCGGCCCTTGTCAGCCTGGCGGCGATCGGCGTTCTGGCGCTCACGGCGATGTTCGCGGATTTTCTCGCGGGCAACAAACCCTACTTTATGAAATACGGGGGCAAGACCTATTTCCCCGCTTTTCGTCAGTACGCCGTCTATCTCCGGCTGGCCGACTGGCAGCAGCCGCTCAGGAGAAGGAGGAACTTCAAGCGCCTGAACTCCGAATACGCCATTTTCCCGCCCGTCCCCTATGGTCCCAGCGACGTTAATCTCAGCGAGAAGTACGAACCGCCCGGCACGACGCATTTTCTGGGTACGGATCGACTGGGCCGCGACGTACTTTCAGGGCTGATCCACGGAACCCGTTACGCGCTCACCATCGGGCTGGTCTCGGTAGCGATCTCGATGATTATCGGCGTCTCACTTGGCGCGTTGGCGGGTTATTTCGGGGGCTGGCCCGATCTGATTCTCTCCCGTCTGTTCGAGCTCTGGGCCGCCATCCCCGCCCTCTTTCTGATTATTACGGTCGCCGCGTTTTTCCCGCCCAGCCTCTTTTTCGTGATGATGATCCTCGGCTTCACCGGCTGGGTCGGGATCGCCCGGCTCACCCGGTCGCAATTCCTGCAGGTGAGAAGCTACGACTTTGTTTCGGCGGCCAGGAGTCTGGGATATTCCAGCGGCCGGATCATGTTCATCCACATTCTGCCCAACGCCATCGCGCCCGTACTCATCCCGGCGGCGTTCGGGGTGGCGGGCGCCATTCTGGCCGAATCCGGCCTCAGCTTTCTCGGCATCGGCGTACCTGCCGAGGCCATCACCTGGGGTGCGATCCTCGCGGGCGCCCGGAACAATACCGCGGCCTGGTGGCTGGTTATCGTACCCGGATTTGCCATCTTTATCACCGTAACCCTCTACAACCTGCTTGGCGACGGCCTGCGGGACGCCCTGGATCCAAAAATGAAAATCTGAGAGCATGGCCACCCGCCAATGGTCGCCGCCGGCGCGACTATAAGGCGGAAGGACCCTTACGGAATTCTGAACCAATGGCGCATACTTACACCCCCGGCCTGCGCGTCACCCGCAGGGCAACCATACGGAAGAGACGTCAGCTGCCACTCACCGGAGAGGTGCTGGTTTCGGAAGGTGAATCTGTACAGCGCGACCAGGTCGTGGCCCGGACGGATCTGCCGGGCGACGTGACCATCCTGAACCTGGTCAACAGGCTGAGCGTCACCCCCGACGAACTCCCGACCTTGATGCTCAAGAAGGACGGAGAACCGGTCCAGGCCGGGGAACCCATTGCCGAGACCAGACCGTTCATCCGGTGGTTCAAAACCACGGTGGAGTCGCCCGTCACGGGCACAGTGGAAAGCGTATCGCCTGTTACCGGCCAAGTTATCCTGCGCGGCCCGCCCCGTCCCGTACAGGTACGGGCCTACGTGGACGGCACCGTTGTGGAAACCATTCCCGGCCAGGGGGTCGTAGTTGAAACCGCCGGCGCCTTTCTTCAGGGCATTTTCGGCATTGGCGGCGAAAGCTGGGGTGCGATCCGTACGCTTGCCGCTACCCCCGACGAGCGGCTCCCGGAAGATCGAATCGACGCCTCCTGTGCTGGAAAAATTCTCGTCGCCGGGGGCCTCGTTACCCTCGATCTCATCCGGAAAGCGCGGGAAACCGGAGCGGCCGGCCTCATTGGCGGGGGCATTCGCGACCACGACCTGCGGAGCCTGCTGGGTTACGACCTCGGCGTGGCCATTACCGGCACCGAGGAAATCGGCCTCACCGTCGTGGTCACCGAAGGATTCGGCGACATCGCCATGGCTCGGAAGACCTTCGACATCCTTAACGAAAGGAACGGCGACGAGGCTTCGATCTCGGGCGCAACCCAGATCCGCGCCGGCGTGCTTCGTCCGGAAATCATCGTTCCCGACCCGGGAGGTTCGGCCGCTGCCGAGGATTCAGTCGACCGGGAAGGCCTCTCCGTCGGAGATCCGATCCGAACGATCCGGGCGCCATATTTTGGAAAAACCGGTGTGATCACCGCCCTGCCTTCCGAACTGGCGGTCGTTGAATCGGAAATCCGGGTACGCGTCCTGGAAGTCCGGTTCGAGAACGGACAACAGGCCGTGATACCCCGCGCAAACGCCGAAAGGATCGAAGCGTAATGTATCCGGTGCCCGATCGCCACTTCCATCCTTGCCCCAACGAATCCGGCGCGCCTGAATAGGGCCGCCAGGAGACACGCAATGGCGTATCTATCTCTCTTCTTCGCTCTTGCCATCGCTGCTTCGCCTGCCGCCGCGGCAGACCAGGTGCTCGCCGACGTTCGGGCTTTCGACACGGCCAACGACCAGGGATACAGCATCACGCTCACCTGGCGGCGGATCGACTTCCTGCCGGACAGCGCGCGCTATCGTATCAGCGTCTCCGAATCGGTGGACGGACCCTTTTATGACGTCGTGGAACTGGACCCGAAAACGGCTCCGACGATGGCCGACGAGCCGGCCACGTTCGGCAGGGGTGAGGAGAGCCGCAACCGTCACTTCGTCCATATTGAATCCTACCGCGTTCCGGAGAGACCGGATCGGATCAGGCTCGAAAACAACCGGCCCTTTTTCGTTCGCCTCGGAATCCAGGGTGTGGGCCACGCTGTTGTCGAGGCCCAGGCCAGCGGCAACTTTTTCGACTGGACCAAGCTCCCAAATTTCGTACTGGCCGTGCTCTTCTCCATTATGATCCTCGCCTATATCCGGCTTGCCCGCCGCAAGAGTCTCTATATCCGCCGGCTGGCCGGCCTGGACGCTCTGGACGAAGCCCTCGGCCGGGCAACCGAAATGGGAAAGCCGGTGCTTTTCATCCACGGGCTGCAGGACATGGGCAGCCCCTCCACCATTGCCGCCGTGAATATTCTCGGCCAGGTGGCGAAAAGAACCGCCCAATACGATACTCAGCTCAAGGTGGGTAACCGGGATCCGATTGTCATGTCCGTGAGCCAGGAAGTGGTCAAGGAATCCTGCATCGAGGCCGGGCGACCGGACGCGTTCAACCCGGACAACGTCTTTCTGGCGGCTGCGGATCAGTTCAGCTACGCGGCCGCGCTGGAGGGCCTGATGGTGCGTGAGAAGCCGGCAGCCAATCTTCTGATCGGTTATTTCTACGCCGAAGCCCTGCTCCTGGCGGAAACCGGCTCCACGACCGGCGCCATCCAGATCGCCGCAACCGATGCCTATACACAGCTTCCGTTCTTTATCACGACCTGCGACTATACCCTGATGGGGGAGGAACTCTACGCCGCCAGCGCCTATCTCTCCAGAGACCCAAAGCTTCTGGGAAGCCTGAAGGGACAGGACCTGGGGAAGGCAATCCTGATTCTTATTCTGGTGCTCGGTTCGGTACTGGCCGGTATCGGCTTCTGGCCGATCCTTGGCTGACGACGTCGGCAAAACGCCCACGTTCAAGACCCCATTTCGCACGGAGAAAACCGAATGTATTTCCTCCAACGCACCCTTCCGCTGCTCGTGGCCTTTGCAGCGGGTATGATCGGCATTTTCACCTACTATATTCCGGTTGCCCAGCCGGTTGAGATTACAACCTCCACCTGGTACCGAATCATCGCCGCCTTCGCCCTGTTCCTGGGTATCCACAGCCTGTTGCAGATGCATGGGAACCGGGTCAAACGCAAACAGGCCGGGTGGGCTTTCAGCGCCGTTGTGTACATCGGATTTATCGTCACGGCAATACTGGCCGCCTACAACAACGGACATGGACCCCTGCAGCCAATGGCGCAGGGCGATGGCCTGGACCTTAACTGGATGTATACCCACATCCACGTGGCCGGCGGGGCCACCATGTTCTCTCTCCTCGCCTTCTTTATCGCTTCCGCCGCCTACCGCACGTTCCGCGCCCGTTCGGCCGAGGCCGTTGTGCTCCTTATTGCCGCCTTGCTCGTCATGATGGGCCGGGTACCCATCGGCGCGCTCATCTCGGAACACCTGCCCACCGTGTCCCAGTGGCTGATGGCCACTCCCAACCTGGCCGCCCGCCGCGGCATCCTGCTGGGCGTGAGCCTCGGCGCCATCGCGACGGCCCTGCGCATCATCTTCGGCATCGAAAGATCCTATCTCGGAGAGAAAGGACAATGATCGAACGCCTTCTGAACATCGACCGTCGTATCATCTACCTGGCCGTCTTTCTGGCTGTATGTATTCCTCTGCTTATCGGCTTCGAACTGCCCATCAAAGCCACGCCCAACGTGCGCGCAGTTTACGACACCGTGGAGGGCCTGGCAGGAAAGTCGGATGCCGTCGTGCTCATCTCCTTCGACTACGGCCCGAGTTCACAGCCGGAACTTCAGCCCATGGCCCTGGCCATTCTGCGACACTGCTTCAGCCGGAACATCCGGGTTGTGGGCGTGACCCTCATCACCGAAGCCGTGGGGCTCGCTATGCAGGCGTTTGATACAGCGGCGGAAGAATACGGACGGGTTAACGGTACAGACTATGCGTTCCTCGGGTTCAAGGCCGGCGGTGCGATCCTGATCCTGAACATGGGGCAGGATCTGCACGCCGCGTTTTCCGAAGACATCCGGGGTGTTGCCACCACCGAAATGCCCCTCACCCGAAATCTTCGCTCCCTGAAGGATTTCGACTACGTGGTCGACCTGGCCGCCGGGTATCCCGGCGTCGACGAATGGATCGCGTACGGACAGGAACGATACCGGTTTCCCCTTGGCGCCGGTTGTACCGCCGTGATGGCGCCTGATTTCTTTCCCTTCCTTCAGTCCCGGCAGCTCAACGGACTCATCGGCGGGCTCGCGGGCGCAGCGGAATACGAAACCCTTGTGGGCAAGCGAGCGCAGGCGGTCAGCGGTATGCGCCCCCAGTCCGTCGCACATATGGTCATCATCGGATTTATCCTGCTGGGAAACGTCGTCTACTTTCTGCACCGCGGGGCATCACGCTCGTAAAAGGACACCGGCATGGACAGAGAACACATCGTCTTCCCGATCCTTATTCTGCTTTTTGCGGTCGTAAACGGGTATCTCCTGGCCGTCGGCAGCCTGGATGCAAGCTGGTCGGGTTTCGGAGTTATCCTCGCCGCAGGCATCACGCTCGCCCTTTACAGCTTCCTGTATCGGGATAATCCGCTCTTCAAGCTGGCCGAGCACCTCTACGTCGGCGTTGTCGCCGCCTACGAACTCGCCCTGGTCTGGTATCAGAGCATCCTCGTGGACGTCATCAACCCCCTCTTCCGTCCACCGCCTGACACGGGCGTCAATTGGTGGGTGATCGTCCCGGCGGGCCTCGGTCTTTTTCTGATGACACGCTTTTTCGGCAGGGCAGTCTGGCTCAGCCGCATCTCCTTTGCTTTTTTCGTGGGGCTCGGCGCCGGCCTGGCCATCCCCCGGCGCGTCTCCTCCTTCGTCATCGAGCAGATCGGACCCACAATCAGCCCGTTTTCGCAGGTATCGACGGACTTCGGATGGGCTGCCCTGAACCCGGCGATCATCCTGATCGGCGTGGTGAGTGTACTCATTTACTTTTATTTCTCCATCGAGCATAAGGGGGTCGTCGGCGGCATCTCCAGGGTGGGCATATATTTCCTTATGGTTTCATTCGGCGCTTCGTTCGGTTATACCGTTATGGCGCGCATCTCCCTGCTGATCGGCCGCGTGGATTTTCTACTGGAAGACTGGCTGAATCTGAATCCGCCGCTCTTCTGATCCGGCCCAGCGGTTGATTGCCGATCGGCGGTGTCCCTTTCAAACACGCGCGGCGGCCCGTTTCGCGGCGCATCCGAAGTAAACGCATGCTCAACTCATGGTCGGTTTAATGTCGGAACCTCTATTAACCGTCGAAGAACTAACGACGTATTTCCATACGGACGGCGGGGTCGCCAAAGCCGTGGATGGGGTCTCCTTCACCCTCAAAAAGGGGGAAACACTGGGACTGGTGGGAGAGTCCGGATGCGGCAAGAGCGTTACGTCTCTGTCCCTGATGCGTTTGATACCCGAACCGCCGGGTGAAATTGTCTCGGGGGAGATCCGGTTCAACGGACGGAATCTGCTGAGTCTGGACGAAACCGCACTCCAGCGTGTAAGAGGCAACGACATCGCGATGATTTTCCAGGAGCCGATGACAAGCCTCAACCCGGTTTTCACCTGCGGCGACCAAATTGACGAAGCCGTCATGCTCCACCAGCGTCTTGGCAAGGGCGCCGCTCGGGCCAGGACCGTGGACATGCTCGACCTGGTCGGCATTCCGGATCCCGGACAACGGGCAAACGAATATCCTCACCAGCTTTCCGGCGGCATGCGCCAGCGGGTGATGATTGCCATTGCCCTCTCCTGCAATCCGGAACTGCTCATCGCCGACGAGCCCACCACGGCGCTGGACGTGACCATTCAGGCCCAGATTCTGGAACTTCTGGACCGGCTTCAAAGAGAATTGGGGATGGCCGTCCTGATGATTACGCACGATCTCGGCGTCATCGCTGAGGTCGCGGATCGCGTGGCGGTCATGTACGCCGGAAAGATCGTGGAAACCGGAACCGTGGGCGAAATCTTCGCCAGCCCCCAGCACCCCTATACAAAGGGGCTGCTGGAATCCATACCCTCACTCAACGAAGAAAAAGACCGGCTATCCGTTATTCCCGGGACCGTTCCCGACGCCACGCGCTTCCCTTCCGGGTGCCGGTTCGCGCCACGGTGTTCGTTTGCCGAGAACATATGTGAAACGGACGAGCCTCGCCTGGAACCGACCGCCGGTAACCGCCTCGTGGCCTGCTGGATGGTCGAAGATTATCCCTCTCCCGCGACGTGATCGGATCGATATGTCCAAGCCACTGCTCGAAGTCCACGGCCTCAAAAAACACTTCCCCATCACCCGCGGAGTTTTTTCCCGGACCGTCGGTTACGTGAAGGCTGTAGACGGGGTTTCGTTCAGCGTTCAACGAGGCGAAACCCTGGGTCTGGTGGGAGAATCCGGTTGCGGCAAAACCACCGCCGGAAGAACGATCCTCCGGCTCATCGAGGCCACCGCGGGTCGCGTGCTGTTCAACGGAGTCGACGTCTTCAGCCTGAACCGCTCCGAACTTCGCGCCGTAAGGCGCCGTATGCAGATCATCTTCCAGGACCCCTACAGTTCGCTGAACCCCCGAATGACCGTGGGGGGGATGCTGGCCGAAGCGCTAAAAATCCACAAACTCACCGATCGCAACAATACGCGGGAGCGGGTGGCCGAACTTCTCGACACGGTGGGCCTCCGTCCCGACCACGCCCGCCGGTATCCCCACGAATTCAGCGGAGGCCAGCGCCAGCGCATCGGCATTTCGCGGGCCCTGGCCGTGAATCCGGAATTTATCGTTGCGGACGAACCCGTCTCCGCCCTGGATGTGTCTATTCAGGCGCAAATCATCAATCTTCTCCAGGATCTTCAAGCCCGGTTCGGCCTTACCTTTCTGTTCGTCGCGCACGACCTGAGCGTTGTCAGACACATCTCCAACCGCATCGCGGTGATGTACCTGGGGCGTATCGTGGAAATCACGGACAGCCACACCCTCTGCAGCGATCCTCAACACCCGTATACCCGCGCCCTGCTCTCGGCCGTTCCCGTGCCCGACCCGCGTATCAAAAAACAACGCACGGTACTCACCGGCGACGTACCCAGCCCGTCGAATGTGCCTCAAGGCTGCCCCTTTCACCCCCGCTGCCCGGAGCGCGAAGACGCCTGCACAAAGATCGTGCCCGAACTGCTTGAAATTGGCGGAAACCACAGCGTCGCCTGTATCCTTCGGACCCGTCAGCACCTCCCTACGGCATGATCTTGGAACCGTTCGTTGCCTTTGGAAGTCTAATTATGTAACTTTGCGGCCGAACCGTGACCGGCGCGAGCAAGACAGGGTTGTCGACCCGCGCCCTGGCGCATCGTTCAACTTCCCGACGGCCGTCCAATCCCACCACCGAAGTCCAGGAGAAGCAATTGTGAACCGATCCACGTTCCTTTCCATCAGCCTTTTCAGCGCGATATTGATCGCTTTTTCGTCCGGTGTACTCTTCCCCTCCGACGCCCAGCAGATCCCCAAAAAGTTCAAACGCGGTCCCACCGTCGACATTGCCGACGTGCCGTTGAACCGCACCATGCCCGACTACACCTGGGATAGACACGAGCAGCATTTCTTTCCCACCCTGCTCGGCCTTCGTGTGCCCGGCGCCCGGGCAATCCGCACCAGGTACTTCGCCATCTATTACGCCGAAGCCGAGAATACGGCCCGTCGCATTGCGGAGATCGCAGACGACACGTTCGAGAAAATTTCCAGCCACTACCCGGGCTCCATAGAAAGATATGCCCCGATTCATGTGCTCGTTTCCGATATAGATATTCTGGGTAACGCATCCTCTTTCTATCTGGGCAACGTCATCACATTCGGGGCCTCGCCGCTGAACTGGGACTCGCGAGGCACCCACGATTGGGTACGCGACGTCTTCACCCACGAACTCACCCACCACATCACGCTCAAATCCTCCCACAACAGCATGCCCTTTGCATTCGGCCTGATCGGCAGCAGCCGTTCCAACCAGAATCCGGACTTCGGCTTCTTCCTGCCGATCTACCACTCCGCGATGACGAACTGGTTCGCCGAAGGCATCGCCCAGTTTGAAGCCGGAAAGTACGGAGACGACCGCTGGGATACCCACCGGGATATGATCCTTCGGATGGCCACGCTCGAAAACGACCTGCTTTCCTATACGGACATGGGCGTGTTCGGGAAAGACGGCTTCAAGTCGGAACAGGTCTACAACCAGGGTTATGCCTTCCTGAACTATCTGGCCGAAACCTACGGTCCGGACTCGGTACGCGCCATGTCCCGGGATCGGCCCATTGTCAACTTCAAATCCGCCGTCAAGAAGAGCACGGGCATTTCCGCTCCCAGGCTTTACGACGAATGGACCGAGCATCTCGATCGCAGATACGGCGCCATGGCCGATTCCATCCGCGCGTCCGGACAGCGCGAGGGCGAACTGCTCACAGACCGGGGCGACGTGGAACATTTCCCCACCTTCTCACCCGACGGCACGAAAATGGCCTTCATCAGCAATGAGGGCAGCGATTACGCCATCATGGAAATGCTGGTGATGGATCTGACCACGCGAAAATTGACGAAGGTGGCCAGAAGCCGGAAATACGGGAAATACGTCAACCTGCCCTTCTCCTGGACACCCGACGGAAACAGCCTGGTATATAGCAAATCCGTAGGGGGAAACTGGGACATCTTTGTCTACGATCTCATCGCGCGAAAGGAACGGCGGCTCACCGTCGGCCTGAGAGGAAGAGACCCCGCGGTGTCTCCCGACGGCACGAAGATCGCCTTCGTGGGCAATCGGGACGGGACCTCCAACCTGGGTATCCTGAACATCGACGGCACAGAGGTTCGCTATCTGACCAACAACAACAACGGCACGCAATATTACACGCCCCGGTGGTCGGAAGACGCCAGCAGACTTCTTTTCAGCATCTTCCGCGGGGAAGACCGGGACATTGCCGTCATCAATGCGGACGCCACGCCACGCCCCAAGAAAACCGATAAGAAGAAGACCGAAAAAATCGAGTTGGCAGAGCGCATCGCTGCCCGGAAGAAGGCCGAAACCGAGGTCGACAGCGCCCAGGCGGAGGCGGACAGCCTCGCCCTGGCGGAAGCCGCCCTGCGAGACAGCATGGTCGCCTTCCCCGACAGCCTGGCCTTCGCCAACAACGCTGGCTTCGAGGTGATTATCAACACCACCGCCGATGAACGGGACCCGGTATGGCTTCCCGGCGGCGGCGGTATTCTGTACGCGTCCGACCGGACAGGAATCTTCAATGTCTACGCGTTTGACCTCGCAACCGGCAGGCAGGAGCAACTCACGAATGTCATCGGCGGCGCCTTCTCGCCCTCGGTTTCACCCCGGGGCGACGAAATCCTGTATTCCGGGTACCAAGCCGCAAATTACAACATCTACAGCATCCGGAAGTCCGACGCCGTGGCGGCTGCGCCGGCCGATTCCCTGACGCGGGACTATAGCAGCATATATAAAGGCAAAAAAATCGGCGACCTGTTCAATACCGGCCGGTACACCCCTCGTCTGACCTCCATCGGCGTCGTGCCCATAGTCGTTCTGGGACCGACCTTTATCGGCAATCGGTTTGGCCTCGATCAGCTCAGCGCGGGCGCCGAAGCCGCATGGGGAGACCTCCTGGGCAGCGACAATATCTACGCCGGCTTCACCGTCGGCAAGAACCTGAAGAAAGGCGTGGATCTCAACTCCAATTTTTCCGCGTTCTATACAAAAGGCCTGCCCGCCGTTCACACCGAAGACCGGACATACGCCCCGAGGATTTACATCGGCGCCAGCCAACAGACCATCAACAGCCTGATCGATCGGGGAATCGTGAACTCCCGTCGGGACACGACCTCGGGGACGTTGCAGATCGTGATCGACGACACACTCCGGTTGGTGCCGGGGGTCACCAATTTCACCAACCTCTCGCTCACCGAGGAAGACAGGTACAAGAACCTGTTTAAAGATTTCGTGGTCGGCGTCGAGACGAGCGTGGGACGGCGACAGGTGCTCTCCCTGTCCTACGGACATCGCCGGTACCAGGAGAGCACCCACATCGAACAGGTCATACTGGACAGCACGCGGCTGGTTCAGAACAGGAACGGCGAGATAACCGACATAACCGACCAGATTCCCGGCCTGGGCGAAGATGAGGTTGTATTCGACGATTTCCTCTACCGGGATCTCAGCTTTTTCAAGAGCAACGACCTCGCCGTCGGATGGCGATACCTCAATTTCCTGCCCGCAAAAGATACGTTCGTGAACCCGTCCCGGGGCAGGGCGATCACGTTGAGATACAGGCGCATCAACGCCACCGTTGCCGACTCGCTCTTCGAGACCCAGTTAAATCCGGACGGCGTTGCCGCCCCGACTTTCCGGTCCGATCAGACCAAGCTGGGTATCAACGAGTACATCGTGTCGTGGAATGAATTCATCGGCCTGCCCGGCCGTTCTACCCTCGCCCTGCAGGCATTCGTCGCGTACAAGGACAAACCCATAAAGGACGTCCAGGAGAACACCACGTCCGCGGAAGGCGTATTCTACTATCCCCTACGGTACTATCTGGGAGGCATTGGCACCCTCAGAGGCTATCCTTATTTTTCGAGTTCTGGTGGCAAAGCCCTGCTTGCGAGGGCCAGCCTGACTTTCCCGATATTCAAGAATGCGGCGAAAGAACTGCCGCCCTTCCATTTCGATAAAATCTACGGCACGGTCTTCGTGGAAACCGGCGCCACCGGCAATTTCGAAAGCCTGCGCGCGCTTCTCGATTCCGACGACAGGTTCAAACGCTCCGCCTTCCTGACCGACTGGGGCTTCGAACTCCGTATGCAGGTGTTCAACAACTACAGACTTCCCATGTACGGCTATTTCCAGATTGCCTTTCCCACCCGCCACCGCATTCAGGGCGTCGACATAGACAAAAGCCGCATCTACTTCGGGTTGACAATCTGACATTTGTGGCTGGATCGAAGTCCGGGGTGCGTTCGCCCGGGCTTCAATCCCTGCATTCCGACATCTGAGCCCCCACCCATATGCGTCCACTCATACAATCCCTGCGGCCGCACCAGTGGATAAAGAGCGTGTTCGTGCTGGCACCGCTGGTCTTTTCGGAACACCTGCTCGACGGACGCTACCTCTTGCGTAGCGGCGGCGCATTCCTTCTCTTCTGTCTTATCTCGAGCTCCGTTTACCTTCTGAACGACATTCGAGACATCGAATCCGATCGTCGGCATCCCGAAAAGCGCAACCGGCCGGTTGCCGCGGGTCGGCTGAGCCCCGGCGCCGCGGGGACTGCTTCCATCGTTATCGCGCTTTCGATCTTCCCGCTGGCCTTTCTGCTGAGTATCCCCTTCGGGTGTATTCTGCTGGCTTATGGGCTGATGAACGTCGCCTATTCACTCTTTCTCAAACATGTCGTCATCCTGGACGTGATGATCATCGCCTCCGGATACCTGTTGCGGGCCATTGCCGGTGCCCTCGTCATCCACGTGGAAATCTCCTCGTGGCTCATTCTATGCACGGTATTGCTGGCGCTTTTTATGGGGTTTGTCAAACGCCGGCAGGAATTGATCCTCCTCGAATCCGGTGCTGCCGGCCATCGACGGATTCTGGATGAATACACGCCGCAGTTTCTGGATCAGATGATCGCCGTCGTCACCGCCGGCGCTCTCGTTTCATACGCGCTGTACACCATGTCGCCCGACGTCGCACAGAAACTCGGAACACCGCATCTCAACCTCACCATACCCTTCGTGATTTACGGGCTTCTACGTTACCTCTATCTGGTCTACGCCAAGAACCAGGGCGGCAATCCATCCTCCACCATTATGGGTGATCCATCGCTGCTCATCAACGGCGGCCTCTGGTTTCTCGCCGTTATCGCCCTGCTTTATTTCAAGTAACGGGGGCCGTTCGACCTTTACCTGCCTTACCGCCTCCCCGCCACCACCGGAGAATACTCGATATGCAGAGCCGGGTTGCCGTCTTAAAAACCAGACCTGGAACCGTCCTGAGAGACTATCACAGGCTCATGAACCTGGCGGGGTACCAGGACGTCCTGGACAAGGGGCTCGACACCGCGCTTAAGGTCAATATCTCCTGGCATTTCTTTTACCCCGGTAGTTCCACGACCCCATGGCAACTCGAAGGCGTGATCCGGGCCATGGCAAAGGACGGTTATCGCAAGGACCTGATCCATGCCTGCCACAACCGCACGGTCGTCATCGATGCCCGCCTGGGCGAGCGCGAGAACAAACAGGTCCACGTGGTAAACACCCACGGCCTGCGGAATATCCACCTCTACGAAGGCGAGGAATGGATCCACATCCGGGATGCGGTGGGCGATCTCGCAGACGAGTTCCTGTGCCTGAACCAGGTCTACCCGGAGGGCTTTCACATTCCCCGACGCCTGATCGGGGAGAACATCGTCCATCTGCCCACGGTAAAGACCCACGTATTTACCACGACAACCGGGGCCATGAAAAACGCCTTCGGCGGTCTCCTCAACGAACGGCGTCACTGGACCCATCCGGTCATCCACGAGACCCTTGTGGACCTGTTGATGATCCAGAAAAAAATCCATCCCGGTGTATTTGCCGTGATGGACGGCACCTTTGCCGGAGACGGACCCGGCCCGCGGTGCATGATTCCCTTTGTTAAAAACGTTATTCTCGCTGGCGCAGACCAGGTGGCCATCGATGCGGTGGCCGCTAAAATGATGGGAATGGATCCGCTTTCCATCAAATACATCCGCCTTGCCCACGAACGAGGCCTGGGTTGTGGCGACCCGCGCCGGATTCAGATTGTGGGGGATACGGCTGCGGCCGAAGAAAACTGGCAATTCGAAGGTCCATTCCGCAAAATGACCTTTGCCTCCCGAATGCAGCATAAAATCTACTGGGGGCCTCTCAAAAAGCCCGTCGAGTGGTCTCTCAAGACCTTCCTGGCGCCCTGGTCCTATCTCGCCAGCGTTCTCTACCACGACAGCTTCTGGTATCCGTTTTTCGCCAGGAAACGGATGCGGGAAGTTCTCGAAAGCGAATGGGGCCGGCTCTTCGGAAACTGGGAGGGCCTGGCCCCCTCGGAAGACGGATTTGAGAGCGTGGGAGATACCGCCGCCGAGATCCGCCGCACCGGGTTCGCCGCCTTCAGGCGTTCCCTTGGCATCCTCGTTTCCTGTGTTCGAGAAGCACCGGAATTTCTCACCCTGCGAAAGAGGAAGACCCGGCAGAAGTAAGGCGTCCTCAACGTTCCATGCGTGTTCCTTCCAACGATTCGACGATCGCGGCCGTCCGGCGTATCGCTCCCGCCACCGTTCCCGGTGCGTTCTCGGTGACGGAGATCCGGTCCATTCCCCGCCACCCGAACGTCTGGCAAGTGACGCTCGCGAACGGCTCACTCCTCGTCGCCAAACACCACGTATTCGCTCCCCTGGCACGCGGCAAACCCCACGACCTGCTGGCCGTTGAACAGCTCGTCCACGCGCGCCTGTCCGACGGACCCCTCCCCAGGCTTTATGCCGCCGATAATGACCACGACCTGGTCTTTTTTGAATGGTGCGGCGACCACACGCTCGACGACGTCTGTCAGGATGGCGTCGCGGAAGTCTACTGCAGTCTCGCCGTGGAGGGTTTTTCCCGAATTCAATCCGTCTTTCACGTACAGGACGACGTTTTCGCCCCTCGAACCTTTCCGGGCTGCTACCCGCAGGATCTGCGGCGGACCTGGCGACGAACCACCCGACCTCTTGTCGGGGCCCTGCCGCGTCTCACTGAAAAGCTGTCGAGGGCCGCGATCCGCAAGCGCTCCACCACAATCTGCAATGCGCTCACCGAGCTTCTCCGATTCCTCGAACGGGCGGCACCGCTGCCCGGTCCGATCGACTACCAGGCCCGCAACATCGTCATCAACCCGGTCACGCAATCCCTCCGTTTCATCGAATTCTCAAAGATCGGCTGGGATTGGCCCGAACGTCGGCTGACCCAGTACACAACCTCGCACGGCGCCGGACGGCCGGACGGCCGGACGTACAGCGCGTTGACACCTGCTCTGACCGCAAGTTATGCCGCCCTGGCGTCGGAATACCGTGCTGAGTCAGGGACGGATATCTCTGCCCTGCTGGACGGCCACCACTTTATATTCCACCTCCTGGCCGCGCAATCTCTCCTCCAGGCCCTGCCGGATCCCCATCATCCGCTGCTGAATAGCTGGCGGAACCCGGAGGCGCGCCTGGAGCAACTTCGACAAATCCTCGCAACGCCCCTCAGCGCCGATCCCCGCACGACGGAACTCCGGTCCTTTTTCGAACGTCGACCCCGCCCCACCCGCAAAGGGGCGACGGGCTCATAATGAAGAAAAATCCGTTGGGCGTGTCTGCCGCCCGGCCGGGGAGGATCGCGAAATGAGCGCGCAAAATGGTTGACAACCCCCTGGAATTGGGCTATCGTAAATTCCAGGGGCAGTGAGCCCCCTGTTCCCTTGCATCGCAAATCAACTCACGAATATGTGTACCTTCCTGCCACCGGGCAAACTCCCGCTGGATATGCTCTCCGGCCTGCTGCGCGATTGCACAGCAGAGGACGAACGCGTTCTGGTGGGTCCGGAGGTGGGCGAGGACGCCGCCGTCATCGACTTCGGCAAGACCTGCCTGGTGGTCAAGACGGACCCGATAACCTTCGCGACGGACGAAATCGGCCACTACGCGGTCCACGTCAACGCCAACGACGTCGCCACAATGGGCGCCGTTCCCCGCTGGTTCCTGGCCACGCTGCTGCTGCCCGAGAGCCAGACGCACGAAACGCTTGTTCGAACCATCTTCGACTCGCTCCGCCGCGCAACACGTGAGATCGGCGTTACTCTCTGCGGCGGCCATACCGAAATCACCGCAGGTCTGGACCGACCGATTGTCGTTGGTCAGATGCTGGGCGAAGTCTCGCGCAAAGACCTTGTTCGGTCGAGTGGACTGCAAGCAGGCGACAGCATTCTGCTGTCCAAGGGGTTGGGGGTCGAAGCCACCGCCATCCTGGCCAGGGAGAAAGAAGCAGAACTGCGCGTCCGGGGATTCGATCCCGACCTGCTCGAGAAGGCACGCGGATACCTTCGCGACCCGGGAATCAGTATTCTTAAAGAGGCTCGCATCGCCTGCGAAACCGCTTCGGTACACGCGATGCACGACCCCACCGAAGGCGGTGTCGCCACTGCGCTGCGGGAACTCGCCGTGGCTTCAAACTGCGGGCTTTCCGTAGATGCGGAGGCGCTTTTCGCCTCGGACGAAACACGACTCCTCTGCGACGCCTTCCAACTCGATCCGCTCGGCGTCATCTCCTCCGGCGCGCTGCTGATCGGCCTGGCGCCGGCAGACACCGAGCGGGTTCGCAATGCCATCCGAACCGCGGGCATCCCCTGCGAGATCATCGGCCGCGTGGAATCACCCGAATTCGGAATCAAGCTCCGCGTACACGACCGCTGGAACGACCTCCCGGAGTTCGACCGGGATGAAATCGGCAAAGTTTTCTGAACGGCTCCCCTGATGTCGCGTGGACGACTGATCTCCGAATCTCCTTGTGCGCGTTTAAAGTAGCGCCTAAATTGTGGATCGATATCCCCGGCACTTAACGTCATTTCAGGAGCGCGTATCGTGACGGATCAGAACAGCTTCACCTTCCATTCTCCCACCCGCCTTATTGTCGGCCGCGGAAGCGTCGCCGAAATCCCGCAGCTTCTTTCCGAACGCCCCGAGAGAAAGGCCCTCGTCGTTACCGACAAGGGCCTGGTCAAAGCCGGCGTAGCGCAGCAGACCACCGATGTCCTGGAGTCTGCCGGCATCCCTTTTGTGGTTTACGACGGTGTGGAAGAAAATCCTCCGGTCCGCGTTGTTCAGTCCTGTTTCGATCTGTACGAGGCAGAAGGCTGCGACTGGTTGCTGGCCATCGGCGGCGGTTCCTCAATGGACACCGCTAAGTGCGCGGGGGTGCTGGCTGCCAACGGGGGAAGGATCGAAGACCACTTCGGCCTGCTTCGAAACCGGAAACGGGTGCCCTACCTGCTGTGCGTTCCCACCACCTACGGCACCGCCAGCGAAGTCACCCCGTTCGCCGTCGTCACGGACAACAACCACTTCAAAGTGTCTGTGGCTGGCCCGCACGTGATTCCCGACGTCGGCATCCTCGATGCCAATGCGGCCGTCGCCCTGCCCATGCCCATCGCCGCCGCCACCGGGATGGACGCGCTCACCCATGCGGTGGAATCCTACGTAGCCCTTGCCTCCAACCCCATATCCGACGGCCTGGCGCTGCACGCCATCCGGCTTATCGTGCGGAACCTGAGGCAGGCCGCGGCAAGCCACCACAATTACAGGGCCACCGAGCAGATGTTGCTCGCCAGCAATATGGCGGGCATCGCCTTCTCGCAGACGCGCCTTGGCAACGTACACGCCATGTCCCATGCCGTGGGCGGCCACTACGGGGTCCCTCACGGCGTCGCCAACGCCATCCTCCTCACACGGGTAATGGACTACAACAAAGTCGCGTGTCCGGAACGATTCGCCGATATCGCCGTTGCAATGGATGAGAACATCGAAGGCCTGTCGTCCGTTGAAGCCGCCGACGTTGCCGTGGAAGCCGTGAAATTGATGTCGGCGGAAATCGGCATACCCGATACCCTTACCGAAGTCGGCGTCGAACCCGAAGGTCTTTCCGTCCTGGCGGAAGATGCGATGAAAAGCGGAAATATCCAGATCAACCCGCGTCATACCACACTCAAGGACATCATTGCGCTGTACGAAGCCGCCATGTGAATTTCCATCGCATCCGATCGCCAGCGGTACCGCCCTTTATGCGAGACCCAATTCCCGACTTGCGTTTTATAACTCCGGAGGCCTCCTATGCAATACCCCCACATGTTTCGGATTCGCCAGCGCTTCGACGCGCCGCGCGTTGACGATATTCCGGGCGCCACGCGGCGCGAAATCCGGAATCTCAACCCCGGCGAAACCATCAGGCCCGGGCACACCGTAGCGATCGCCGCGGGATCCCGGGGCATCGCCAACCTGGACACGGTCATCGCTACGCTCGTCGAAGAGATGGTCGCGCTTGGCGCCAGACCTTTTATTGTTCCTGCGATGGGCAGCCACGGCGGGGGCACAGCGGAGGGTCAGGCGGAGATTCTGGCGGGGTACGGAATTACCGAAGAAGCGGTCGGCGCCCCCATCAGATCCTCCATGGACGTTATTGAAATCGACGTTACCGATTTCGGCATGCCCGTCTATTTCGACAGATGCGCGTCCGAAGCCGACCATGTGGTCGTTGTCAACCGCGTCAAACCCCACACCGGCTTCATCGGCGAGATCGAAAGCGGCCTGATGAAAATGATGCTCATCGGCCTGGGCAAGCACAAAGGCGCCACCATCTATCACCGGGCAATTATCCACCATTCCTTCGACAAGATCGTTCGCGTCGTTGGGAAGACAGTCAGGGAAAAAATGCCGATAGCATTCGGCATCGCCCTGCTCGAAAACGGCTATGACGAAACGGCGGAGGTTGCCGCCGTTCCCGCGCCGGACTTCGAAAACGCGGAAAAGGACCTTTTGGTCAAAGCCAAGGCCTGGTGTCCCCGACTGCCCTTCGACGACGTGGACCTGCTGATAATCGACGAGATGGGTAAAGACATCAGCGGCTCCGGCATCGATACCAACGTGGTGGGGCGTAAACGCAACGAACGCAGAGCGATGGACGGAGACACCCCCCGCGTCCTGCGGCTCTTCGTCCGGGATCTCACAGAAAAAACCCACGGCAACGCCGTGGGAATCGGTATGGCCGAATTTACCACAGACCGGCTCGTCGAGAAAATAGACTACCACGCGACGAACATCAACGCCATTACCGGACAGCACCCCCCGGCGGCGGCCATCCCCATGCATTTTCCCACCGACGAGGAAGTCCTGCACATCGCACTCGAATCCGTCGGACTCATCGAGGCGTCGGACGCCCGGGTGCTGTGGATCAAAAACACGCTGGACCTGGGTGAAGTGGAAGCCTCAACCGCCTACCTGGACATGGCCGAAATGCAGGACAACCTGGACATCCTGGTCGGCCCCCGCCAACTCGAACTCGGCCCCGACCGCAACCTCCCGCCTATCGAGGCCTTCGCGCAAAAAGCGCCGGAAATGATCCCCGCGGATTAAGGGCGGCGGCTGGTGATTCGGTGTGGCGTGCCGTGTTTTGAGCCTGGGTGCGCGGGCATCTTGCCCGCACGGGTGGGCGGAATGCCAACGTTCCAGGGTTCACTCGCAATTGGGCTAAAGAGGCGTGGCCGGTCCGCCGCGACATCCGGTAAGTTGGGTCTCTCTGCGGTGCGGCGGCCTGCATGCGTAGCGTACTGCGCTGCAAGCACGTTACGGATTTCTGACGAATCGACGCTGGATTCCAAAACGATAGTCGAGCCCACCCACCAGAGCGTTGCTTCGGTATCATAATGCCTTTGGTAGGTTTCGCATGAGGCACGACAAATTTCGCGTGCGGAGATTTCCAGCACGTGTGACTCACGATAGGGACAAACACTATGGATTGGCGCGATCACATCACAGTGGATCCCGAAATATGCCATGGCAAGGCGTGCATCGCCGGTACGCGAGTCCTGGTGACCACGGTTTTGGATAATCTTGCGTCTGGTCTTGATCCCGAAGAAATTTCGAAGAGTTACCCGTCGGTTTCACGCGAAGCCGTGCAGACGGCGATCTGCTATGCCGCGGCGTTGGCCAATGAGCGGGTCGTTTCGTTGCAGAAATAGGGAACCAGGCATGCGGTTCAAGCTGGACGAGAATCTGCCAGTTGAACTGGCGGAAGCGTTTCGCAAGGCAGGACATGGCTCGGTAACAGGGCTCGCCGGTCAGTGTAGTTAAGTGACTAAATTCAACGTAGTTGCAGCGGCCGCGCGGAATACGCGGAAAAGGTTAAGATGCCACGGCAGGAAACCATCCTGAGCGTATTTGTCGCATCTCCTAACGATGTCGATGAAGAGAGAAATCGTCTGGAAGATGTGATTCGTGAGCTTAACAAACTCTGGTCGCGTCAAATTAGAATTCGCTTGGAGTTGATCAGGTGGGAGACTGACGCATATCCGAGCTTTGGAGAGGATCCTCAATCGGTAATAAACGCGCAAATCCCAGAGGATTTTGATCTCTTCATCGGGATAATGTGGTACAGATTTGGCACACCAACCATCCGCGAAGAGTCTGGAACGGTTGAGGAATTTCGACGTGCGAAAGATCGCTTCGATGCCGATCCGGATTCTTTACAAATAATGATTTACTTCAAGGACTCACCCGCTCCGGTTTCCCCGACACAGCTTGATGCAGATCAGTTGGGGAAAGTCTCTAGGCTTCGATCAAGCCTCGGCAACGAAGGTGGGCTCTATTGGACGTTCCAGACATCCGATGACTTCGAGAAACTCGTTCGGATTCACCTAACGAAGTATATCCAAGCGTGGCAAGCAAAGAACGACATTACGGAACCGCTCGCCGCATCAGCGGAGGAAATTACGACCACCGAGCAGGCTATAGATCAGCCCGAGAATGACGAAGTCGGACTTCTAGATTTAGTCGAGCAGTTCGAAGATAGTTTTTCGACCGTGCAGGAGATCACCGAACGAATTGCGAGTGCAACAGCAGAAATCGGCGACAAGATTAACGCCAGGGCTGATGAGATGTCGAAATTTGCATCAGGTTCCGACGCAAACAATCATAGGGCCGGAAAGCGGCTTATTGCTAAAGCTGCCGGAGATATGGATCAATATGTACATCGAATCGAGTCAGAATTTCCCTTGTTTAGCCAACAACTGGACGCAGGCCTTCGTGCCCTGACGCAGGCTGCCGCATTGTCCATCGATTACAGTTTCAATGGAGATGATCTGGAACAGACAAAGGAAACGTTGGCAACGGTCCGAATGCTTTCGGAGACGATGAACGACACAGAAAACCAGCTCGAATACTTCCGGCAGACAGTTGCCTCCCTGCCGCGAATGACGACAGTTCTGAACCGTTCCAGGCGGGCAATGGTCAACGTTCTCCAAAGACTGATCGACGATCTTCGCGGTGGACAGGTGATGCTGCAAGAAGCGGAAACTACATTTGCATAGTCTATCAACGGGAATATTCTGTCCGAAAAAAGACCAACCGTTGACAAAGAGCTTAACTCTGCCCAAGTCAACATCATAAAGGCACTGGCATTATTTGAAGGAAACGAAGTAACGGCTGAAACACTGGCTCATTCAATGGGCGAGAACGTTACCCGCGTAAAGCACTATCTGACTCACCTCGTCAAGGGTGAGTACGCGTACGATTCCCTAGCGATTGGCGAAGAGCCCAAGTATGCAATTGCCGACCGTGGCCGGAAATTCCTCGTTGAGCATGACCTTCTGTGAGCATCTCTTTGCCATAGCCAGGATCCCAACCCAAGCTTTCGTCGATTATACCCATGCCTGACCACAGCTACTTCGCGAATCTGATCTGGCAGATCGCCGATCTTCTACGTGGGCCATACCGGCCTCCACAGTACGAGCGCGTTATGTTGCCCATGACCGTGCTTAGGCGATTCGACTGCGTGCTCGCTCCTACCAAGTCCAATGTACTCGCTGAGCACGATCGCTCCTGCGCAGCAAGTTTGAAGGTCGTGCGCTCGAGACCAGGTTGAACAGCGCCGCCGAGGCAGCGCTTCCACAACCACTCACCGCTCGACTTCGAGAAGCTCAAGGGCGATCCCAGACCACATCGCCCAACACCTTGTCAGCTACATCCAAGGTTTCTCAAAAAACGTGCGCGACATATTCGAGTACTTCGAGTTCGAGACGGAAATCGAGAAGATGCAGGAAGCCAACATTCTCTATCTCGTTGTCTCGAAGTTCTGCGACGTGGACCTCCATCCCGACCGGGTTCCAAACGAGCAGATGGGGCTCCTCTTCGAGAATCTGATCCGTCGCTTCAATGAACTGGCAAACGAGACGGCGGGCGATCACTTCACGCCACGGGACGTCATCCGGCTGATGGTGAACATCTTTGTTCATAAACGACGATAAGCTTCTCGCTACACCCGGTGCAGTGCGCAAGCTCCTAGACCCCGCCTGCGGAACCGGTGGAATGTTGGCCGAAGCGCAGAACTACCTGCGAGAGCACCACAATGCTGCACGGCTTTTCGTTTACGGACAGGATTACAATCAGCGCGCCTTTGCCACCGCCGCCTCAGACATGCTAATGAAGCAGGTCGACCACAACGGTGGCGGCGATAATGTCCGCTTCGGCGACAGCTTTACGGAGGACCAATTCGAGGGAGAGACGTTTGACTACTTTCTTACCAATCCCCCCTTCGGAGTGGACTGGAAAAAACAACGAAACGACATACGAATGAGCACGAAAAGCTTGGATCTGCGGGCCGTTTCGGCGCAGGACTGCCACGGGTAAACGACGGATCTATGCTGTTCCTGCAGCACATGCTCCACAAGTTCGAACCCGTACGGCCGGAAAAACACCAGCACGGCTCGCGCCTGGCTATCGTGTTCAGTGGTTCCCCGCTTTTTACGGGCGGCGCTGGCTCTGGTGAGAGCGACATTCGGAAGTGGATCATCGAAAACGATTGGCTTGAAGCCATCATCGCTCTGCCCGAGCAGTTGTTTTACAACACCGGCATCGGCACCTACATCTGGATCGTTACAAATCGTAAGGAGGACCGTCGAAAAGGAAAGATTCAGCTTCTTGACTCGCGTGAGATGTGGACGGCCGGCGGTAGCGAAGACAATAGGCGCAGCCTTGGCGACAAGCGGCGCCACCTCGCCGCAGAACACATTGAGGAGATCGTGCGGCTGTACGGCCGCTTCAAGGATGGCGAGCGCTCCAAGCTCTTCGACAACGCTGACTTCGGCTACACACGCCTAACCGTAGAGCGCCCCCTTCGCTTGCGCTACCAGATGACCATAGAAGACAAGTCCCGCTTTCTCGAGGCCTGCCCGTACCTGCTCGACGACGTGCAGGCCTTCGACAAGACGTTGGGACGCGAGCCGAGCTACGACTGGAATGCGACATGGGAGAGCATTGCCGCTCTCCTGCGTGAGCGCCAATCGCGCTGGAAGAAGGTAGAACAGAGGCTCTTCCGGGATGTCTTCACCGAGAAGGATCCACAGGCCGAGCCGGTCTGCAAGGATAGCCACGAGAGAGGCTTCGAGCCCGACACAGAACTGCGCGATTACGAGAATGTCCCGCTTGCCGAGGACATCGACGTCCACTTCGAACGCGAAGTTCGCCCCCATGTAACCGAAGCCTGGATGGACAGGACCAAAGACAAAGTCGGTTTCGAGATCAACTTTAACCGTCACTTCTACAAGTACAACCCACCACGCCCTCTGGAAGAGATCGACGCGGATCTGAAGAAGGCGGAGGAGGAAGTCGTGCGGTTGTTGCGGGAGGTGACTGAGTGACCAAGCAGGCAGCATCCTCGTTTCCGACCAAGCGCTTAAAACATGTTGTTTCACTACGCCGGTCACGAGTTGATGGAAGTGAGGACAATAGGCCGTATATAGGGCTAGATAATATCGAGTCGTGGACTGGGAAACTTCTTGGCAACCGGGCAGCGGCAGACGAGGGTCCTTCAGCCAATATCGCGGAAGGCACATCGCTAAGCAATACTTTTGAGCCCGGTGATGTGCTCTTCGGAAAGCTACGTCCATATCTAGCAAAGGCCTGGGTAGCGGAGTTTTCGGGCCGGTCTACGACTGAGTTCCTTGTCATGAAGCCATTGGACATGGAGCCGCACTTTCTTCGGTACATTTTTCTTTGGTATAGCTTCGTGGATGCGGTAGCCGCTTCGACGTTTGGCTCAAAGATGCCACGGGCTGATTGGGACTTCATCGGTAATATGTCCGTTCCAATTCCAGAGCGGCGCAAGCAGCGTGCCATCGCCGACTACCTCCACCGCGAAACCGCGCGGCTTGATGCCCTGGTGGCGGAGGGGGAGCAGGTACTTAGGCTGCTGACCGAGAAGCGCCGGGCGCTAATCACGCACGGCGTCACACGCGGACTCGACCTCAGCGCCCCGCTCCACGATTCGGGTATCCCGTGGCTCGGGGAAATTCCCGCTCATTGGAACGTAACTCGCGTCGCATTCATCGCAAAGGTACAGACGGGAATTGCACTGGGCAGAAGCTTTGCAACTAAGCCAATGACGAATTATCCCTATCTACGGGTGGTGAATGTCCAAGACGGTTACTTGGATCTTGCCGAGGTGAAATCAATTGCGGTGCCGGACGAAGCGGCTGCTCGTTTCTACCTTCAAGCCGGGGATGTCTTGATGAACGAAGGTGGCGATGCGGACAAGCTTGGTCGCGGGGCAGTCTGGACTGGCGAGATCAACCCTTGCTTACATCAGAATCACGTATTCGCAGTTCGTCCGAGCCAGATTTCTTCTGACTGGCTTAACCTGTGGGCATCCAGTGACATTGCTAAAGCCTACTTCGAAAGCCGCGCTAAGCAGTCTACAAACTTGGCGTCCATTTCGGCATCTAACCTGCGGGAGATGCCAGTTTTAAAGCCGCCTCATCAGGAACAGGAACACATCATTAAACACATTACAGGCTGTACCGCCAAAATCGAAGGTGTCCGCAGAGCCACCGAACACGCGATTGCTCTAGTCAAAGAGCGCCGCTCCGCTCTCATCGCTGCGGCCGTGACCGGACAGATTGGCGTAAGGACCAGACCATGATCGTCACAGATCTAAGGCTGGTTGACCTCCGTGCCATCAAGGCAGCCGAGCTCCGCTTCCAGCCTGGCTTCAACCTCATCGTCGGCGTCAATGGAGTCGGGAAGACGAGCGTTCTTGATGCGCTGAGCGTTTGCCTTTCGGTCGTAGTGAAGAGGGCGAACAAACTGCGAACCCAAGTTAAAACGTTCTTGGGCGACGACATCCGCATCGGTGCTGGCGCTCTAACGATCGAGTGCGGTATCCAAACGGGCGCACAAGAACACCGCTACCTCGTCCATAAGCCGCGGGAGACAAGTGCCCCGCAGAAAAAGAAGGCGGGACGGCCGCGAGAACAGGTTCACAGGACCCCAGAGGTGGCGAAATTCATCGGTGATCCACCGTCACCGGTATCCAGCGACGAGCCTGACGGACGACCTCTTGCCGTGCTTTTCTCGACCAACCGATCCATCCCGTCTAAGCGGGGTCCGCGAAAGGGTGTCACTGCTAGAGGTGTGGAAAGGGCGTTCGCGGATGCTTTCTTGGAGCGCGAGCTTCGGCTCGGCGATTTCGGTAACTGGCTGGAGGTCCAAGAATCCATGCGTAGCGAGAATCCAGCAGTCGGCCATAAATTGGTTGCCTGCGAGGAGGCGGTGACGCGCTTCCTTCCAGACTACGGGAATCTGCGGCAAGGAGGTGAGGATAGCCCGCAGCTCTGGATCAATCGGAGCTCTACGCCAATTCCTGTCCGGCAGCTATCAGATGGCGAACGCGGGATACTCGCTATCGTATTGGACCTGACCCGGCGACTTGCACAAGCCAACCCCAATCTTACCGACCCGGCCTCCGAAGCCGAAGCTGTCGTCCTGGTCGACGAGATTGACTTGCATCTGCACCCGAAGTGGCAGCGACAGATCGTCCACAACCTGACCAAAACCTTTCCAAGGTGCCAGTTTATCGCGACGACTCACTCACCACAGGTCGTGGCGTCCGTCCAGCCCGATCAGGTCCTCCTCTTAGCTCCTAATGAAATCATCCATCCGGACCGCAGCCTTGGGATGGATTCAAACTGGATCCTGCGCCACCTCATGGAGGCCGATGACCGACCCGAGGTTGCTATGGCAGCTATTCAATCTGTTGAGAGCTTAATTGGGGAAGGAACCTTCGAGAAAGCGCGCGCCGCGATCTCAAAGGCTAAGGAGAACGGGCTTGACCTACCAGAGTGGTCCATTCTTGAAGCGCGCATAGCTCGAATGGAGATTTTGGCCGAATGAAGTACATCCAGAAAACCGGATGCCCGCACTCTTATTCCGAGTGGTGTGCTGAAGTTGCGGGGACGAGCAAGTCTGATTGGCGTGAGGTGTTTTCGGACCATAAGGAACTAATATTGGCGGCTATGATTGCAGACCAAGGCGGGTTGTGTGCCTATACGATGCGTCAAATCGACAATAAAACATCGCATGTGGAGCATATCAAGCCACAGAGTCGCTGTCGGAAGGACCTGCATGGATCTGATTTGGAATACGCCAATTTGCTCGCGTGTTTCCCACGACACGATGTGAAAGGACAGCCTCGCTATGGCGCACGGCTTAAGGATTATTGGTGGGATAACGATGGTGCCGAATTCGTATCTCCGCTTCAGCCTGCTTGCGAACGAGTCTTTCGTTTCAGGCTTGATGGTAAGATTGAGGCAATCGGTAATCGAACCGATGCGAGAACCACGATTAAGGTCCTCGGTCTGGATCACAGGAGTCTCATCGAAGACCGAAAGCGCGTTATCGAGGAGTTCATCTACGGGCCGACAGGGGATACACCATTGTCTTATACCACAGCGCAGCGTGTACGCGACAGGATCTGCGATCGTAGCGGGAATGGTAATTTTTACGAGTTCTGCATTGCAATACGTGCCGTTCTGACAGAGCATATGGCAGCCCTCACGAAACTCCGAAAGCGAAGAGAATTCGCACGAAGGAACAGGTAACTTACTAAGACGACAGACATTACGAAGCAGCCTTCGAAAACAGCATCGAAACGTAGCTTCTGACAAATGGTTGCGTATCAGTGAAGGGAAGCGGTTTCGACCGTGAACCTATGAATTTTCCGAGACGTTTTCCAAGCTTTATGCCCGAGCCCCAATCGAAGAATTGGGCAAAAACGAAGCGTCTGCAGGGCGTTAAGAATTCACACAGGTTGCCATTTAACCAAGCTCCTGGCGCAAATGCCAAGGCTCAATTTACCTACTAAACCGGCGTACGAAATCAATGTCCCATTTAGACGACCTTCCAAAACGCGATAGAAACAGCCAGATCCAGGAGCAATCTGAAACTGCTTTCCAAACGGCGATATCTGGGTGTGGCGAGTTCGTCGTTCAATCGGACAAGAAAGACTACGGTACCGACTATGTGATTGAAGCCCTCGACGCCGGGGTCATGACAAATGTAAGAGTGCATGTCCAACTGAAAGGGACAGAGACAGAAAAAAACGCAGATGGTTCCATAAGCGTGGCGATCGACAGAACAAATTTGAACTATCTGCTTACGCAACCGCACTCGATATACGTGTGTTGCCATATACCGTCAAAGCAGATATTGGTCAGAAGCGCTGATGACGTATTACGCGAATATGAGCACAGCGGTAAGTGTTGGGGCAATCAAGAAACCGTCACGGTAAGATTCAAGGATGAATTTGACCACGACTTTCAACGGACACTGAAGGAATTCGTAGTTGTTTGTGCGAAAGGGGCGAGAGACCATCGGTTGCACTTTGCGACGCAACCGCCCGTGGACATTCCTTCCTTCCCAGAAGAGGGTGAGATCGACCTGCCCGTTCCCGCTGATCAAAAACAGGCCGAAGAAATGCTGGCCGAGCTTTATGATCGCGGTCATGACAGAACGATAAGCCGATCCTTTGACAAGTTCCGCGCGATCCTCGGTCCTTCGAAGGAGAAGCTCATGCACGCATACATGGCCGAAATCAACTTAGGGATAAACGGAAGGGAATGTAACCAGCCCCGCATTGCCGATGGAATTGAAGTAATACTCGGTGCCGTCAATGACGGCAAATATTTGCCGGGGTCTTTGCTTTATTGCGTTGGCAATGGCTGGTTCGCCATTGACGAGTATGAAAAAGCAAGGGATGCCTATAATTCCGCTTTGCTTCTACTGGATCAGACCGACGTCTACTCAAATGTTTCTGCCCAATGCTGCAAGAATCTTGGTGCGGCATTGGAGAAACTGAACAAGCCTGACGCAGCCCAGATTTTGTACACCCGGGCACTGGAGTTGGACCGCAATCTCGCTGAGGCACATTTCGCACTAGCCGTCTTGTATAATCGCAAAAATGCGGACCTTGATCGTGCCCTGGAGCACCTGGACGCAATCGTATGGCCTGCCAACTCTGCTGGGACATCGCCGTCGGTGCAAGGTTGGCGTGCGGAGATTCTATTCAAGCAGGGAAAGATCAAGGAAGCCTTTCGAGATATTCGCGCGCTATTGAGCGGTGGAGGTGGGCTGGATTGGGTATCGCCGTGGTGTGCAAGACTGGTCGCGACATACGGCAGAACGTCTATCGACGCAGCACAAGACTCAGTCCAATTTTGGGACATATACTTGAGAAGATTCGCCGATGACGTGCTCGCTCAAAGGGAGAGGCTACTTTGCATCTATTTTATTCACGCTAATGACGGTCGGACGGAATGTAACTATGATGGGTTTAAACAGACCGTTGCGGATGTTGTGGCCTGTGGCGTACCGAACCCAGCGTTTTTGTGGGATCGAGCCGGCCACTGGGCTCAAGACGAAAAGGATTGGTCAGAGGCTGAGAAATGCTTTCGCAAAGCTTATGACCTGTCACCCGACGAATACGGGTATTGTCTTGGAACTGCATTGAATTTCCTTGGCAGTTATGAAGAGGCGTTGCCTATACTTATACCGCAAGCGAAAGAACATCAACCGGACGCGAAGAGTTGGTTCCAGGTTGCCGTCGCAAGGAAAGGAACTGGCGATATTGCAGGATGTATCAATGCTTACAAGCGTGCCCTGCAACTGGATCAGAAATACGATTTAGCGTGGTTCAATCTGGGAGGCGTCTATTGGAATTCTCAAAACAAGGCAGACGCAATAGCAACCTGGAAGGAAGCGATACGACGATTCCCAAAGCATCAGCTATCGTCGAAACTTCAGAGAGACTTCCCTATTCTTCTGAATCGCCTAACCTGAACAACCTGTATTTTCAGCATAACAGACTGTTTTTATTTCTACTTTCGGTATCGAGACATTGGCGACCGATCTCCGAGTGCCAAGCCAGGGGACTATCTGTTTTTGCTGAACGAGGCGATTCCCAAAAGGCATTGAAGCTCCCGAGACTACGCGGGCGTCTAATTTGCCGAGTAGTGCTCGAAAAGGGTGCGGGCTCCATTCAACAGACAGGTCAGCGCTCACATCACACTTGGTGGCCGCTAGCAGATTTCGATATTTTGGCGTACTGTGTAGTGGAAACCCCATGAAAAAGATCCGACACACCAAGACGCTTTTCTATTACGATGGCCCGCAGGTCTTCGAGGCCCACGATGCGATCGGTGGACACTATGTTGCGGTCATGGTGGAGTCTGATAATCAAAATGAACGTTATCTCGTAGCCGGTGTCCCTCCCGAGCAATTGCGTGAATTCCGTTCAGGCGCACTCGATCTGCGGTCATTGCTGATAGAATCGGACGAAGAGGAACGGTATCTGGCGACAGTAGATACCGACTTGGATCATCCACTAGTGTCTACTTGATAAAGAAAGCGAAATAATATATCTTGTGCTCGTAGGTTACGATTCTCAAATCAATCGTGAAGAGGAGACCACCTATGAGCCGCCCGGCACCGTTGATCACATTGAATGACGAGGAACATCAGACGCTGTTGAGCTGGACCCGATCAGGTACGACGCAACAACGCTTCGCGCTGAGAGCCCGGATTGTTCTTTCTGCATCGCAGGGTGTTGTGGGCCGCGACATCGCCAGGGATCTGGGGACACGCGAAGCGACGGTGTGTAAATGGCGGCGGCGCTTTCACGAGTCGGGCCTTTCCGGGTTGCTGGACAAGCCGCGCTCTGGCAAGCCTGCCAAGTACGACGCGTCGAGTGAAAAGCGCATTCTACGGACCTTGGACGAAGCCCCGCCGAAGGGCTATGCAACCTGGACCGGCCCGCTGTTGGCCAACAATCTGGGGATTTCGGTCCACTATGTCTGGCAGGTGTTGCGCAACCACGGGATCTCACTTGCCAGAAGGCGCAGCTGGTGTATCAGCACAGATCCTGAATTTGCCACCAAGGCCGCAGCCATCGTTGGGTTGTATCTGGACCCTCCCGAAAACGCGCTTGTATTATGCGTCGACGAAAAGCCAGCGATCCAGGCGTTGGAACGAGTGCAGGGATGGCTCAAGCTGCCCAACGGTAAGGCGATGACCGGTTTTAATCACGAATACAAGAGAAACGGCACTTCCACCTTGTTTGCTGCACTGAACGTCGCTACCGGTTGGGTCAAGGCCGGGCATCACAAGCGGCGTAAACGACGCCAATTCTTGAGTTTTATGAACGAACTCGTCGCCGAATTCCCCGATCAGGAACTCCACATCATCCTGGACAACCTCAACACCCACAAGCCCAAGACCGACCGATGGCTGCCCCGCAACCACAATGTCCACTTCTACTACACGCCCACCCACGCGTCCTGGCTCAACCAGATCGAAATCTGGTTCAGCATCCTGTGGAGAAGCGCACTCAAAGGCGGCTCCTTCTCCTCGATTCGCGACCTCCGTTGTGCCATCGACCACTTCATTGACGCCTATAACGAGAACGCCCACCCCTTCCAGTGGAAGGCTACAAAGGTCACACCGAAATCCCTTGAAAATAAATACTCTAATTTAACCAACTAAGTACTAGTGCTTAATAATCTGTCTACTACCCTCATGGATAGTGGATTTCTTCCAGATGCTGGTTTTGTGTTACACGACCGCTCTTCAGACGATTCTGTGCTCAGGGAAGCACGGGAACGCAACAACCTCGTACTTGAGGTCGTCGCAGAGCCACCAGAGGCGACGACGCAACATCGTATCCGTGCGAATACGCTCGCAGAGATGTTGAATCTCGTTCAGGGCATGGTCAAATACGCTTACAGAACAGAAATGAAGGGAGATGATCCTCGCTATCGGCAGCCGGATGAAGACATGATGGATGTCGTTGTACCAGCGGCAGCCGGATCATTTCAGATTGTTCTTGAAGCAGCGAGTATGCCGGATTTTTTCGGAGGCAGTAAACTTGCTAGAGCACTACGACGAATCGATGTGCTATTTGAGGACACTGCGAACCCTGAGAAAACACTTCTCACCGTAAAGGAACAACGTGGGCACCTGGCAGGGACATATCTGAAGCTCTTGCGTTTTTTGGTTGAACGAGAAACGGGGCTGCGCTACTCGTGGGCCGAACCGAAATCAGAACGCCCAAGCAACCGCGCAGTATCGCAGTCCGAGGCAGGCCTGCTAATAGAAGCACTTTCGAGTGTTACTAATCTGGGAAGTGAATCAATAACGCTGGAGGGAACCTTCGAGAGATTTAACCGTGGAAACGGCTCCTGGGGATTGCTCACGAACGAAGGAAAGCGTTGGGGCAAGGTTAAGGGAGGGGGGCCCAGTCTCGATGGTTTGGAGGTCGGCGGGCGTTACAGATTTTACTGTGATGAAGAAGTAGAGGAAGTCGCTATCACGGGCCGCGAGTTACGGGTTCTCTATCTGAAAAACCATGAACCAGCATGAGTTGTAAAGGAGCTACTGACGATCATCAAGTCACGCCAATACTATGGCTTTCCAAAAGCTCCGCCCAAGTTTCTCTGCAAGATGGAAATCGAAGATCACGAATGACCAAAGTGATGCTTAAAAGAAAACATGAACCAGACCAGTGAAGCCGCCTTCGAAACGGTAATCGAAGCTCATCTGCTCCAGAACGGATACGTTCCCGTTGCCCGTGAGGGCTTCGACCGGGACCGAGCGATTTTTCCCGATACCGTGCTAGCGTTTATTCGTGATACTCAACCCAAAGAATGGGCCAGGCTGGAGGCGCTGCACGGTGATAGAACGGGAGAGCAGGTTCTCACGGACCTGTGCAAATGGATGGACGCAAATGGCTCGCTCGCTACGTTGCGCCATGGTTTCAAGTGCTACGGTCGGACGCTGTATCCGGCATTTTTCAAGGCCGCTCATGAATTGAATCCGGAACTTGAAGCCCGCTACGCCGCCAACCAGCTTGGCCTTACCCGCCAACTCCATTTCTCCCCTCGATCAGAGAAGTCCCTCGACATTGCGCTAAGCCTGAACGGTATACCCGTCGCTACGGTGGAACTCAAGAACCCGCTGACGGGGCAGACGGTCGAGGACGCGATGCGTCAGTATCGCCGGGATCGTGATCCCCGAGAGCCGATCTTCGAATTCAAACGGCGTTCGCTCGTTCATTTCGCAGTCGACACCGAGTGCGTACGCATGACCACTCGACTGGCCGGGGAAGCGACCCAGTTTCTACCGTTCGACAAAGGCAATGATGGTGGAGCCGGAAACCCGCCCGATCCAGACGGGCGGGACTATCGGACGGCATACCTCTGGGAGGAAGTGTTCGAACGCGACAGCCTGCTCGACATTTTCGCACGCTATATCCATCTGCAGACCGAGGAAAAACGCGACGACCAGGGCCGCAAGGTGAAAGTGGAGTCGATGATTTTTCCCCGCTATCATCAACTCGATGCTGTCCGGCAATTGGTGAGAACGGCTCGCGAAGAGGGTGTCGGAAACAACTACCTTGTCGAACACTCGGCGGGCAGCGGCAAGAGCAACACAATCGGCTGGCTTGCACACCGCCTCGCTTCCCTGCACAACGAGACAAATGAGCGCATGTTCGACAGTGTAATTGTTGTGACTGACCGCGTCGTCCTCGACCAGCAACTGCAAGACACGATCTACCAATTTGAACACAAGCATGGCGTCGTCCAGAAGATCGACGAACGGTCTAGGCAACTCGCAGAAGCCCTTGAGAACGCAGTCCCGATCATCATAACCACACTTCAGAAGTTCCCTTTTGTGTCACGACATCTGCTCAAGATGGACGAGGACAGAGGCGCCTCCGGAACCGGCACACTACCTACACGGCGCTGTGCGGTCATCGTCGATGAAGCGCACAGTTCGCAGGGCGGGGAGACTTCGACGCATCTCAGGGAGGTCCTGGGTGGAGAAGATCTGCGGGAGGAGGCACGCAGACGCGCGGAGGAGGAGGGGAGCGAAGAACTCGAAGAATTGTTCCGCAGCATAGCCAAGCGCGGCAGGCAGGCAAACCTGAGTTTCTTTGCATTCACGGCGACGCCAAAACACAGAACGCTTGCCGTTTTTGGGCGCGACGGTGAGCAATTCCATAAATACACGATGCGGCAGGCAATCGAGGAAGGATTCATCCTCGACGTTCTCGAGCACTACACGACCTATGCGACATACTACAAGCTCCTGAAGGCCTGCGAAGAAGATCCGAACGTCGAGCGTAAACAGGCGGCGCGCGCGCTGGCGCGCTTTATGCGCCTGCACGCATATAACATTGCTCAAAAAACCGAAGTAATGGTGGAACATTTCCAGACCGTTACACGGCACAAGATCGGCGGCAGGGCCAAGGCTATGGTGGTGACAGGCTCGCGCCTGGAAGCTGTGCGTTACAAGCTGAATTTCGATCGATACATTGAGCAGAAGCAATACCCGATCAAGACGCTGGTTGCGTTCTCCGGAACCGTACATGACGACGAAGGACCAAACGTCGAGTTCACCGAAGTAAAGATGAACCAGGGCATTCGTGAAAGGGAACTTCCGGAGAAGTTCGCCACACAGGAGTATCAGGTACTGCTGGTGGCGGAGAAATACCAGACCGGATTCGATCAACCGCTTCTTCACACGATGTACGTTGACAAACGACTCGCGGGCATCCAGGCCGTACAGACGCTTTCACGCCTCAACCGCACCCATCCTCTCAAAGAGGACACGTTCGTGCTGGACTTCGTCAATGACCGGGAAGAGATCCGGGAGGCGTTTAAGGTCTATTACGAAGGCGCGGAGATGGGAGAGGAAGTCGATCCCGGGAAAATGTACGAGGTTAAGGGGGATCTCGACGCGTCAGGGATCTATCTCGAAGAGGAAATCAGACGGTTCTGTGCCGTATATTTCAAGCCCAGGCAGCGTCAGAGCGTGCAAGACCACAAGGAAATGAACGCCGCGCTTGATCCCGCAGTCTCACGCTTTAACGAACTGTGGGAAGAAGATGAAGACGGGGCCGAACTCCTGCGTGGAAAGATCCAGGTGTTCCGCAACCTCTACGGTTTTTTGAGCCAGATCATTCCGTACCAGGACACGGACCTGGAACGCCTGCACGTGTTCCTTCGACATCTGGCGCCGAAACTGCGAAAACGCAGGAGCGGTCCGGCCTATCATTTCGACGACGACGTACGACTTGATTACTACCGCCTCCAGAAGATCAGCGAAGGCTCGATTTCCCTGGCTGAGGGGAACGCGCACGCCCTGGACGGACCAAAAGAGGTCGGCACCGGCGAATTACACGAGGAATCGGTCCCGCTTTCCCAACTGATCGACGTCGTCAACGAGCGGTTTGGGACCGACTTCAACCAGGCCGACCAACTCTTCTTCGATCACATCGTCGAGGCCGCAATTGCCGACGATGGAATGCGTCAGGCGGCAGCGGTAAACCCCGAGGACAAATTCGAACTGGTGTTCAGAAGTCTACTGGATCAAATCTTCGTCGAACGCATGGATCAGAACGAGGCGATCTTTCAGCGATATATGAACGACGACTCATTCCAGAATACTGTCCGCAATTGGATGACTGCCGAAGCCTATCGACGGCTGCGTTCCGAATCGGCCGTAACAGATGAAACTGCGACAGATCACGGGTTCCCGGCCGCACTGCGACTGGTTGAAGGCGGGCCCGAGGAACGATACGTTACATGTGTACCGTTTGTTCCGCTCAAAGCCGCCGCTGGCGCATTCGGCGATCCGCAGCACATCGAGGACGGAGAATTCGAATGGGCATCCGTGGATTCTCGCCATCGTCTCCGGCCAGGTATGTTTGTCGCGCAGATCGTGGGACGATCAATGGAACCAGCGATCCCCAACGGAGGGTATGGCTTATTTCGTGCTCCGGTCGAAGGTACACGTGAGGGAAAGACCGTCCTGGTGCAACTCAGCGACGCAACCGATCCCGAAACCGGCCAGCGTTACACCATCAAGCGTTATCACAGCGAAAAAATCCAATATGGTGAATCCTGGCGGCACGACCACATTACGCTCCTGCCAAACAATCCCGAATTCGAACCCATCGTTCTGAACGAGAGGGATGAAGGGGAGCTTCAGGTCGTTGCCGAGCTCGTCGAAGTGCTTGGCTAAGACGTTTAGATTATTTCGTCAACTTGCATTATGGGAGAGTGAGTAGCGTCATGAAGACAGAACGCTATCAACTAAAAATCAGCGGTCTGAGAGAAGGCAATGGTCAAATCAAGGTAACGACCCTCCGGCGGGTTATGGACGCCCTTCTCGCTACAGCAGAACGGGCAACCCGCCTGTTCGCCACTGGCGTGGGCGTCGGGAAGGGGGCGAGACCCCAATGGCTGAGCTCTGCGATCGACTTTACGATAACTGGATTGGAGTCTGGATCGACTACTATTCAGTTAGAAGCTCCAAAGCTTGGTGACACTGCCCGCGAGCAATTCGCCCAGGAGGATTTATGGAGAAAACAACCGAGCATTGACGAGACGGCGCTCGACCTCGTCGCTCAATCCGTAAATGAAACTCAGTTGGACAATCCCGTGGGAGACTATTTCGACAGTTCTGTTTTGGAGGCAATTCTCAAATTCGGAAAAGCGGCCGGTGTGGCCGGTGTGCGTTATGAATTGGTCCCTCAAGGCGCGGCGCATGGGCATTTTGCGTTGGACGACAATGCTTGCGCGGGAGTTAAAGATCGTTTGAGTGACATCCCGGAACCGAGAGCGTTTATCGTAAGTGGAAGGCTTGACGAGATCAAACACGGCAACGGTCGCTTTCGCCTGGTGGTGGGACAGGGTTCAGCGCTTTTGGGACGTGTAGACCCGACATCATTGGACGTGGAAGCGCTGCGTCCTTTGTGGGGTAAGCACGCGACTGTCGAGGGCATCGTGCACTTCAAGGTCAACGGGCAACCACGTCTCATCGAGGCTCGTCGGATTAGTGGTCATCAGGGAGGTGATAACGTCTTCGAAGAAGTGCCGACGGTCGACGTTTCGGATTCACGCGGCTTGTTTCCTGCTCCGAGGAAGGAAGTAAATGCATTCGACCCTATTGAGCTTGCCGGGGCCTGGCCTGGAGATGAACCGATCGAACATCTCCTGGCCCAACTCGATTGAACATACCGATCATTCAAGCGGAGCTACGCTTCTTTCAACGGATACAGACTTTCAACACCTGGACGGGATCTGGTTCGAATTCATCTATATTAATCAGCAACACTACGTTTTTTCACAACAAATCCGTCAAAGTGGATGACGACAAAGTCGGAGCAGTTCTATGGACCCACTGAACTTCGGTGTACAACTCGACGAACTGCGCCTGCTGCAGGACGGTTGGCTCGACGGTGAAGGGATATCGCCGCCCACCAATGGCCTTGAATGGTTAAACGACGTCTTCGAGTGCAATTTTCCCGATGTATTGCCCCTACCACATCTCTATCCGACTGAGACAGGTGGAGTTCAGGCCGAGTGGTCCCTCGAGCCGAACGAGATCACTCTTGATGTGAACTTCGAAACCCATTTGGGTGAGTGGCATGTACTCAACCTCACGGTCTCCGATGACGTCTCTGAGCGCACGTTGAATTGTGACGATGCGGCCGATTGGAGGTGGCTGGTCGATCGGATTAAAGACATGGCTGAGGGCGAAGTATCACCTGCGATACACTGCTCCGACGGCACGTAAACCCCACTGGATCGGCGAAAGGTGGGGCATTTCCAGCGAGGGAAATTCGCGTGGTGTATGCTGGGTTTTGGAAGAGATTCGCGGCGGCATGGATCGATAGCCTGGTCATCTACGCAATATGGATTACTTTATGTATTCCTTTATCTATTAGCGATAGTGACATCCGCAGGGGCGGAAGAACTAGCTGAGTTAAACACAGAGGCGCAAGGATTTGGGTTGGTGATAAGCCTGGCGATAACGTGGGTCTATTATGCGGTTTTCGAGTCTTCGAGTAAACAAGGGACACTGGGTAAGTTGGCCGTCGGTATAAAGGTCACCGACATGCATGGAAATCGCATCGGCGTTGGAATAGCTATTGGGCGAAACTTCTGTAAGTTGTTTTCAATGCTGATATTCTTCGTTGGCTTTATTATAGTGGCATTTACGAAGCGAAAACAAGGGCTTCACGACATTACGGCTGGGTGCCTGGTCATCAATCGAGACGCTCATTCGACGCACAATGCGGTTGATAGTCACGAGAATAGCAGGATCGACTGACGTGTGGTTCCTGCCATCTACAAATTTTCTGTCAGGCCAGTCTTCAGATTTGACATCGATAGGACTCTCCCTACTCCCACGCAATCTACGACGAAACCTCTCCACGCCCCCCTCCGGATCGCAGCCGTCGCATGTGCGTCTCACACGCGGTATCGGGCGATTCCCGCGATCGTTGGCTATATGACGCCCGGGAAGCAGCAACCCTAACACCGTATCCTTACAGGACTACTCGCTCTCAGGCTCGAAGACGAGTTCCGGCACCACAACCTCCCAAACATCGCATTTTGCGTGTTCACGGAACCCCGGTTCCGATGCATCGCGGCTCCAGGTTACGACCGCGTAAACCGTGGCCGCCGTGCACCGCGTTTCCGCCGGCGGTTCAAACGCCTGTGCAAGACGCCCCACCAACGTACCCGACCGGTCCAGCAACTCCCACGATCCCATATCCGTAATCCGCGTCCACAGCTGATCGCCTGATGACAGGGCGGCTATCGCGCGATGCACAGGATGACTTGCGTTCTGCCGCCCCGCGAAACCCAGGTTGACCTCGCCCAATGTCGGCCGCCGGTATTGGCGGCTGAGTTCGATGGTGTCGTTTGGAATCGCAGCGGGCTCGCGGTGCAAAATCGCGCCGTTGTTGGGAAACTTGTAGGGCAGCGAGCGGAGTCGCTCCCCGTACGCGGGGGGTGCCGGCTCTCTAACGAAATCTGAACGTGCGAGTCCCTCCGTGGGGCGCGATCCTTGAAAACGTACAAGCGCGAGCGTTTGCCGTGCACGGGTCATGGCCACGTAGTAGAGCCTGCGCGGCGCGTCCGGATCTTCGCCCCTGTCGACCTTGTTCCAGCCGCCGTCGAGTACCAAGATGTGATCGAACTCCAGTCCCTTGGCCCGATGCGCGGTCGACAGCAATAGCCCGCGCTGGCGGCGCCGTACATCCCGCCCCCATTCCGCAAGCCACTCGATGAAGTGGTCCACAGGCACTTCCGCGCCTGCGGTTTCCAGGGCGTGCTCCTCGAGCGCCTGCCGGAGCAGTTCAATCCACGGGCCTCGCGGACGAGTATCCACCCAGTCATCCAAAGCCGCGCCATCTACAAGACGGTTATCCAGTCCCCTCAGCCATTCTACGAATGCGCGGGTCTCCCGCAGGTGCCAGAAACTCGGGATTACCTCATTCGCCATTTGCGCCGGGATACCATTGACTTCGCAATACGCGCGCACCGGTTCCAGGTATTTCCACTCGCGTGCGATCACCGCACACGTCGACCAATCCCAATTTGGCGAGAATGCGGCGAGACGCTGTAACTCCAACATCGCGATCGGCGCCTGCGAGTTCGGATCGGGCATGGCAGACAGAATCTGGATCCGACCTCGGGCGACCGGGTCCAACGTCTCCCAGTCGCCGCCAGGCGGATTTTTCGCACGCGCACGGTCAATCCGTATGGGGTGTCCGGTCTTCAGCCGTGTTCGTGCAGGATTGATCAGGGAATTGGCCGCCTTGATGATGTGGCCGGTGGAGCGGTAATTGTCAATCAGATAGTTGGGTTTCGGACCGTAATCCGCCTCGAAACGCCGGATGAACTCCACTGAAGCGCCGTTGAAGGCGTAAATGTTCTGATCGTCGTCGCCAACTGCGAAGAGGGTCAGCTTGCGGTCATCGTCTTTCAGCGTCCGTCCCGCCAACGCCGATATCAACGCGTATTGATCCTTACCGATATCCTGATATTCATCCACAAGGATCCAGCGGAAGCCCCTGAGAAGCCGTTCCCGCTGATCGTCTGCTTCCTCGGGCTCAAGCCCTTCGCCGCGCAGCAGCGCCGTCGCCTGGCGCAGCACCTCCCTAAACCCATCGTCGTCCAGCGGCCGGCGTTCCCGGTCCTGAAAACTCACCCCGACAAGACGCATGGCCAGGGCGTGACACGTGAGAACAGTCACCCCTCGAGCGTCATCGTCAATCAAATCCGTCAGACGGCGCCGGATCTCGACCGCGGCATGCCTGTTATAAGCCAGCGCCAGAATGCCGCGGGGATTCTCCCGTTTCGCGCGGATAAGGTAGGCGATGCGATGCACCAGAACACGCGTCTTTCCGGACCCGGGCCCGGCAAGCACCAGGACGTTCGTCTGCTCGCGATCATCAGCAACAATGCGCTGTTGGACGGGATTCTTCAGGCTCTCGACGATGGCTCGCCAGGACTCGGGGGTGGTCTCCCGCTCGATTTCCTTGCCTCGATCCGGTAGCCATTGACGTAGGAAATCCTGCTGTTTGAGATTGAAGTAATCAAGTGCCAGCCGCAGGGCGTCTGCCATATCCCTGAGGCCCCGTTGCGCGAATTCGGCCATCACGTGGATCTGCAGCGCCTGCCCCTTGTAGTGGAGCTTTAGTGGTTCGAAGTCGGCGTTGGCGAAGCCTCGTCTATCTTCGGCCAACCTGATGGTCATCGCCGGACGGAATACCGCGAGGCCCTTGTTGAGGCGAATGACCTCCTGCTCGTGCAGCCACAGGAGGGCGCGATCCAACAGTTTCTCGGGGTTCCTCACTCTGCTTTTCAAAACGATATCTGACGTGATCGCGTCCAACAGCTTACCGAGGGTGGTCTCGGCAAGCAGGTCCGTGCCGCGACTGTTAGGGGGCAGGCATGACAGCAAGTGGTCAAGCAAAAGTTTTGCCCCCTCGCGCCTACGGGACGCGAGTTCCTCGAGGTCAGGCCACTCGCGTCGCAATTCGACGTGCACCGTCTCGGTATCCCGCCGTCGTACCCCCAGGCTGCCCGCGTCGCCGCCTTCACCCCGCCCATCGGCAGCGATACTACGGAGAATGCGCCACAAGAATTCGGGCAACGGATTAACCACTCCCGCGTTTCTCAGGGTTTGGGCGGCGACGCGCAAGTGCAGTGTCGACGCGTCTCCCTTGTTCAGATCCGGCGCTGCCTCGCGCATATGTGCGATCAGCGCAGTTTCCAATTCCATTGCCTCATCAAAGCGCTTCCGGGAGTTGCGCGGCACTCCTACGTGGACGAAGGCGGTCAGCGCCGTATCGTTGCTGGCGATGCCCAGCCGCTCCAGGGCGTACAAGGCTCCTCGCACGCCTTCCGCACTCAGCCCGGACACACCCATCAGTTCGTCGGTTGAGATGCCTTCGTCGGGATCGGCATCGATCAGAGCTTCGACTAATTTCATCAGCTGCCGCCGATATTCGTCCAAAATTTCTCGCTTTGCGAGCTTGGTGCCCGCTTCCTCCACTGAACTCACCCTAAGAGACGAGGGAAATACCTGAACCCGATTTTCCTCCCTGGTCAGCAGTACGCTTTCTTCGAGCCAGGAGACGGCCGTTCGCACGCGGGTATCGTCTGTGGCGGAGTCCCGCTCGAATGCTTTTTCGTCGTCCTCGCCTAATATCTCACCGGCGGTGGCGACGACCTCACCTCCAAAACGCTTCTTCCGATCCAGGTTTCGGAGTGCTCTCAGAACGCCGTGGATCTCCCGCCGGGAGAGCCGCGAATACGCCGACATGCCGAACTGCCGCTCCACGTCTTCGGACGTATAGAGAAGCACGCAGCGCGCCATCTTCCTGTCTCGTCCGGCGCGGCCCGACTCCTGCATGTAGTTCTCCAGCGAGCCCGGGATGTCGGCGTGTATCACCAACCGCACGTCCGGTTTGTCGATGCCCATGCCGAAGGCATTGGTGGCCGTTATCACCCGCAACTCGCCGCTAATGAAACGTTGCTGGACGCGCTTCTTCGTCTCAGGGGGCAGCCCCGCGTGAAAATGTTCCGCCGCGACTTCCTTAAGCTGCAGGAACTGCGCCGCCTCTTCCGTCTGACGACGCGTTGCACAATAAACGATGGCACCGCCCGGCGTCTTCGGGGGCAGGTCGGCCATCAGTATCTGATGTATGTGCGCGAATTTCTCCGGTTCGGTCGTCTGGACGACTACGAAATCCAGATTCGTGCGGTGGGCCCCGCCGTCGAACACGCTTATCTCAACCCCAAGTTCGTCCTGGAAATGCTGCTTTATGTCCGCCACCACGTCGGGTTTGGCCGTCGCGGTCAGACAAAGTACCGGCGGGATCGGCCCCTGTCCCGCCTTTTCGCGGATAAAGCGACCTATGTAGCGATAATCTGGCCGGAAGTCGTGCCCCCACCTGGATAGACAGTGAGCCTCATCCAGCACCCAGGCGCCGATCTCGCGCTGATCCAGTACCCTTCGCAGGGATCGCGAGCGGAGTTGCTCAGGCGAGACGAGGAGAATGGCCGCGTCCCCGAGTCGCACCCGGTCCAGCGCATCGGCACGCTCAGGCATTGACAGCAGCCCACTGATCGCGACACAGGAGCCGATACCCCGCGCCTCCAGCCCCACAACCTGGTCCGCCATGAGCGCGACCAGGGGCGAAATGACCACCGTGAGAGCGCCGGTCTTGTCATAGCGCGACAATGCCGGAATCTGGTAGCAGAGCGACTTGCCCGTGCCGGTGGGCAGAATGCCCAGAACGTGCTCACCTGCCATCGCAGCCTCGACGATGGCCTGCTGCATCGGGCGGCCCTTTTCGTCCGTCGGTTCCGGTCGAAAGTCGTCGAAGCCGAACCAGCGTTTAAGCTCCTTACGCGGGTCATGTCGATCCCTGCACCATTCGCAGTCCGACTGGCCGCAGGGCTTATCCCGCAATTGGCGAACCAGCTTACCGGCCTCAGGGAACTGATGTCGTACCCACGGCGGCATCACCGAATTGCCCCCGGAAACTGACAACCAGGCAAGGGCGTAAGCAAGGGGCCAGGCGCCCTGATCGATATTCTCCACAAAAGACTGACCGTGATTCTGGCAGGCGTTGCCCTTCAGCAGGCTGCCTATGGCTGTGCGCGCCTCCACGTCCGACGGTGGTTGAGACCGCCGCAGCGCGGAGAAAAAGGCGCCGAAGCCAGCCCTTTCATTTCCCGAGAAGGCGTCCATTCCTGCCCCGTCAGCTGCAGGCGCGGTGAGCCAATGCCACGCCAGGAGCAGGTCCGGAGTGTTCTCACAGACCGTTTCCAACGCGCGCCACTGGTCACGGAAAAGATTCAGCGCGAGGCGTGCATCGAGTTCCGGGTCGTTTATGCGCCCCCGTTTGAGCTGTGGGTCCTGATAGTGTTTGACGAGGTGATGATAGGGATTCCGGGGAAAGGCGAGGGGGTTCAGTTTCAACGTGTCCACGGCCGGCAACTTCAGCAGACGGAGATCCGATTTCGCCGCGGTCAGATGTGGCAGATCGAAGGCGATCAGGTTATGGCCGAGCAGAAGGGCCGCGTCATCGGCGAATCTGTCGAGTTCCGTCAACGCCGTCGCCAGGTTTCCCTTTTGAAAAATGAAGGATTGATCTGCATCCACGCGAACCGCGGCAAATGCGCGAATGCGGCCGTTATTCTTCCCGACTTCGAGGTCGATCGAAAGGCAGCGATGTAGAAGATCGGAATCCATATTCACCAAACTCGATAACGATTCGACCGGTGCGCCGTTATTTTGTTCGGACACAACCAGATGACGTGGCTCTCTTTTTCAAAGAGATAAGGTAAGCGTCGAAACGGTTCGAAACGGGTCGAGTTGAAAATTTGCTTCATTTATCGGCGCTTAAGTTTCTACCTTACTAAAAAAGCCGCTCTTCTTATTGAGGAATGCGGCCACGGTTGTAATCTGCTATCAACGGGTCGGCAAAGGACTGTCGATACGCGCATTTCGACAAGCTCGTTTCGACAAGCTCAACGAACGTCATTGAGCCTGCACTCTGAGGCTTTGCCCATAAGCCCTGCCCTGAGCTTGCGGTCCCTGAGCCTGTCGAAGGGTCGAAGGGTCGGCGAAGGGCCGGTGTAAACTATCAGGTGCTCCCCGTAATAATTGTCAGGATCTCCTCGCCGGTCCTGTTTACTTCGAACGCGTACCGCTCTCTTCCGGCGGCAATCTCAAACCCGTTCTCGCCGGACAGGACTCGTGCATCCAATTGGCGGTCTACGAAAGCAAACACCAGGATATCTCCGTGGGTCGACAGCTGTAAACGGGTACTCGCATCCCGACCCCCCGGGACAAAGCTCTTCAGGCTCCCCGCCGCGAGTCCGGCGGGCGCGAAGGGGACCTCCTCCTGCTCGAAACCGGCATCCTCGCCGTAAAGCGGGAGCGTATCGATCGTCCGTTCCCCTGCGCCGAACCGTGCGAGATTCGACCGTACCTCGCGTAGATCCACCGGGTTCAACTTCCATCCCAGCGCGGCGCTTCCGGTTTCGGGGCCCAGTTCCTTCTCGAAATCCAATCTCAACCGCTTTCGCCCCGGGCACTTCAGGTCCACCATGTCGAGGTCGTATTTCAGCCCCGTCCCCGGCATCTGTACCGCACCGCCGAAGGCCAGCACGGTATTCGACTTGATGTAGAACGTCCTGGGATCCGAACGCGACTCCAGGTTCTGAGAATCCACCCCCAGTTCACCGAAGACCGCAGGGTCGTCGCACCGTTCCCGGTGACCATCCACTTCGATCTCTATAAATGGATTGTCTCCCTTCCGATTGAACCCGCCCCATCGGATTGCCGCATCGTGCCATCTGGCGGGTTCGATCTTCTCCGACGATACCACCTCCACCGACGTGTTCCGCTGGCTCTGCACGGCAAATGTCAGCGCGTTCCCGTCCATCATTACCAGCGAATAGTTATTCACCCGGCTCCCCATGACTCGCCCCACGCCGATTCCCGTATTGAAGAGAACCCCTGGGCCGTCTTCCCGGCTCACACCGTTCAGCCGAAAACGCATCCTCAATTCACCCGCCCTGGGATTGAAGTACGGCTCGCGTTCGTATTGCAGATAGTCCCGTCCATTCAATCGCACGAAGCCATCATCCCCTTTACGCATCAACTTCACCCCACGGCGCCGGCGTCTCAAAGCCGTCACCAGGATTGGAGACGCCCCCTTCAACAACCAGTATTCATGATCGGTTCGAATGGACCGGACGCGTAACCGGTCGGTCCGCACCCCCGAATGCAGCCGCCCCAGAAACGCGACGATCTCGTTCTGTCCGCCCACGAAGGGAAGACTTCCGCAGGCGACTGGCTGCGCCTCCTCCGCGGAGATCGACTGCAAAACCGGATATCCGGCCCACTGCGCGTGCAGATTCATGAACCCATGCGCGCCCCCGCCCTTGTATCCCGCCACGCTGCAGACGACCGCGTCCGTGCTCCAACTGCTGCGCAATAGCCCTGACTCGCCATAGTGCGCCCTCATGAACATTCTGGAGAGTGGCAATTCAGCCCTGCGACGCGAGGGCCGGAACTCCGGATCACAATAGCAATAAGCATACGGGCCGTAAGCGACCATACACTCCGCCATGGTGCCCTTCACGCCCATTCCGAATCTGTACAGCCTTCCCAGTCTGGGATCGCCCAGCGCCGCGTCACGCATCTCCGCGTCCCCGGCCTCCTGCGCCAGGCGAAGCAGGGTGACTGAACACGCGTCGAGCTGACTGCCCGATATCACATTTGAATTCTGCGGATAATACAGCCTGTCTTCGATCACCTTCGGCGGCGCCAGGTGATACCGAAACCACTTCAAGGGCCGCTCCAGCCGCTTAGGGAAATCCTTGTAGAGATCTTCACCGGTCACGTTTCTAAGCGCGTCGGCAAAGTGAAGCATCCACAGATTCTCCCACGGCCAGAACGTGGGCCCGTCGCCGGGCTCGCCGTCCCGCCCGCAGCCGTGGGGCATCACCCCGTTGCGAAACCGGTCGATCACGGCCGATACCCAGGCTTCCGCATCGGGGTGTTTTCCCAGCAGATACAGGGCCGCCACGCCGAAATGCCCGTTGTCCACCACGGCGTGATGTCGACCATCCGAGGAATGCCTGGACCGTTCCACGTCCGGCCACCAGCGGTTCATCAGCCGAACCAGGCAGTCGGTGGCCTGTTCTTTCTCAACGTCCTGCAGCGCGTCGTCGAGCAGATCCAGCGCCAGCGCAAATGCCTGCATATACCGGTTGGCCGTATAGAAATGCTCCTCCACCCGGTCGCTATGCTCCCATTCCGACGTCGCGCGCAGCCAATCCCTGGCCCGTTTCAACCAGCGCGGATCTCCTGTCAGCCGCCAGGCGAACGCATAATTCTCCATCAGCGCGGTTGCGTGCATCCCCGTATAGAACGTGAGGTACAGCTGGTGGTACGGGTGCGGGCTATGCGGTCGTTCCGGAATCCGTTTCCATGGACGTTGAGGATAATAAATCTCGCAATCCGCGAGGATGTTATGGAGAATTTGTCTTCGCGCCCCATCCCCCGGCGGTTCGAACCTGTATTGCGGATCGTCGACCGGACGATACAGCCGGGGATATTTCTCACGCAAGATCTGAATCATTTTCGCACTCCATCCGATACGAGTTCACCAATCATATCCTTGAGCAAGTTCAGGATCAACCAACGTCGTCCCGCGGCCCCGACCTGCAATGCCGGGGGCGCATGGGATACCCCGCCGATGCTGATGAATATCCTGGAAAAACGGTTGTCGTGCTTTCCGGATACAGGGTCTCCGGCGGCGGACCCATTCAGCGCACCCGCACAGCCCGAACGGCATCCACGGCAAACGTGCCTTCAGGGCAATATACCGACACTATTACCTCCGGCCCAATCGCCTGGAGGTCGATAGCGACCCTTCTCCCCCCGGTGTGAACGGAGACGATTCGCGCGGCTTTCAAAGGAGACGGCTTGAGGCCGGGCGGGTTGTCCTGGGTACTGAAATACTCGATCCGCAGACGACACGGCCCCGGCGTCCTGATCGACCAGGTATGAAACCCGGGCGGATACGACCCGCCCAGGTAGTGGCCGCCCACGTAAGCGGACCCGTTCGTCACCATTCTCAGCACGTCCACGGAATTCCCGTCCACCTCGCCAACCCGCATCTCTTCCCCTTCCGTCAGGTCCGCGTCGACCGGATAGGACACCGGGTCGCGATGTCCGTAAGCGATCGGAAATGCCTCGGCCGCGTACTTCCCGTAGAGTTCCAGAATCGACGTCCTGTACACATCCTTCAGATAATCCTCTTCCGCCGCCGCAACCCCATACGCCCGCACCGCATCGTCGTACCGGCCGATCCAGGGCCGATCCACCACCTTGAACGCCGTCCATTGGTCCGGCGCCATCACAAGATCGTGAAAAGACGCGATTTCTCCCGTGCCGTCATACTGCTTTTTCGAATAGAAGAAGAGACCGAACGTGGGGTCCAGCAAGTGCCATTTCCCGCCATAATACACCTCGCTGATTGCGTGGCTGCCCATGATGGGACGGAGATTGAACGCGCCGATATACCGGGAAGGCAGTCCGACCATTCGGCAAAGCACCCGATGCACGTGCGAGAGCCCGCCGCAGATCGCGTAGCCCTCCCTGATAATCTTCGTGGCGGACCCGCCGTTGTTCTTCAGTTCCAGCGCCGATGACGCGTACCGCAGAATCGCGATCCCCTTCTGCTCGTCCGTCAATCCCTCCGTTCCTTCCGGAAAGATGCCGCGCAGCACCTCCTCCAGGAATCCCTCGTCCTCTTCGGATGAGATCTTCAAATCTTCCGGTCCGGGCATCGCACGAAAGGGCAGGACGGGATCGTCCCACTCAGACCCTTCGGCCCTCGATGGACCCAGCAACACCGCCACAAGAACCGGCGCTATCAGAAATACCGAAACCATTGTATGCCTCCATTCGAATCCGACGCGAGTTTTAGACCAAGATACGCACGGTCCTGCGAAACAGCAAGCCGAGTGAAGCCGATCCGCCTTTCTTCGAAGGAATCCGCTTGACAGAAATGGCCCCCGGCGGTAACTTTGCATCCAAAATCCCTCGACTGTCGCCGCCCCGTCCCCGAATGAGCACGGCCACCCCAATTCTCCTCAAAAACGGCCGGATCATCGATCCCGCCAATGCAGTGGATACGTCCGCGGATCTTCTGATCCTGAACGGCCGCCTCGACCGTATTGCCGCAGGAATCGAACCCCCGGCCGATGCCCACGTCATCGACGTCACCGGAAACCTGGTCGCACCTGGCCTCATCGACATGCACGTCCACTTGCGGGATCCGGGGTTTCCCGAGAAGGAAACACTGGAAACCGGGTGCCGGGCCGCGGCGGCCGGAGGATTTACCGCAGTAGCCTGCCTTCCCAACACCGACCCGCCAATCGATTCCCCGGAAGCCGTCGAATACATTCTGAATAAGGCCAAACAGGCGGATGCAAGGGTCTATCCGATCGCCTGCGCGACAAAAGGGATGCAAGGGGCAAAACTCACGGACATCCGGGCGTTGATCGATGCCGGCGCCGTCGGTTTCTCCGACGACGGTCTTCCTATAGAGTCAGACGCCGTTATGCGCGATCTCCTGCGCCGGTCGGAACAGCACGGTTTTCCGGTCTGCCCGCACTCCGAGGTGTTCGCGCTCACAAGAGGCGGGCACATGCACGAAGGCGCCGTCTCGCGCGAACTGGGAATCGATGGCATGCCGGCCGAAGGCGAAGCCGCCTTGGTGGAGCGCGATATCAACCTGATGCGCGCCGTCGGCGGCCGCCTGCATATCCTCCACATCAGTGTTCGCCGTGCCGTGAACCTCGTGCGCCGGGCCAAGTCCGAGGGCCTGGCCGTCACCTGCGAAGCCACACCGCACCACATCGCGCTCACGGACGAAGACGTGCGCGTTTACGGTACCCAGGGCAAGATGAGCCCCCCCCTGCGTTCGGCAGACGATCGCGATGCCCTCTTGGAGGGCCTGGCCGACGGTACCATAGACGTTCTTGCCACAGACCATGCGCCGCACACCGTTCAGGAAAAACACCAGCGCTTCCCCGAAGCGCCCAACGGAATTCTGGGGCTGGAAACCGCCGTGGGAACCCTTTTCACCCACCTGGTTGAGCCCGGCATCCTTCCGGCATCCGAAGTTATCCGCAAACTCACCGCGACACCCGCCCGGATCCTGGGGATAGCAGGCGGCACCCTCTCTCCCGGCACGCCGGGAGATGTCTCGGTAATCGATCCATCGTGTTCCTGGACCGTTGACGCCCACGCGTTCCGTTCGAGGTCCCGGAACACGCCCTTTCACGGGTACACGTTGACCGGCAGAGCCGTTCTGACAATCCTCGGGGGACGCGTGACGCACCGGGCCGGAGACGACGGCGATGAACCGGCCGGAGACGCATGACGTGAACAACACATGTAGAACAAGACTCCCGCGACCTTGAAATATACATGCCTGCCAACCTCCCTGAGGAGTGAACCCCACCGATGAAAGCCATACTTGCTCTGGAGGACGGTACCTGCTACGAGGGAGAATCCTTCGGCGCGTCCGGTGAATGCGAGGGCGAGGTCGTCTTCAACACCAGCATCACCGGCTATCAGGAAATTCTCACCGATCCCTCCTACAAGGGTCAAATTGTCACGATGACCTACCCCCTCATCGGAAACTACGGCGTCAATCCGAACGACGTCGAGTCCGGGCGGCCCCAGGTGGAAGGATTCGTCGTCAGGGAATACTGCGAACTACCCAGCAACTGGCGCTCCTGCGAATCCCTCGGGAACTACCTGAAACGCCACGACGTCCTCGGCATACAGGGGATCGACACCCGGGCTCTCACGCGGCGCATCCGTACGGAAGGCGCCATGAAAAGCGTCCTGTCCACCCTGGACCGGGACCGGGAAAGCCTCGTAGAAAAGGCCCGAAAGTCGCCGAGTATGGTGGGACGTGACCTCGCCCGCGCGGCAGGTTGCAGCGAACCCTACCGCTGGACCGAAGGCCTGTTCGACTATGTAAGCGGACGTGCGGATATGCTCCGCGAAAACCCCCTTTTCCGTGTGGCCGTCTACGATTTCGGCGTCAAGCGGAACATCCTCCGGCACCTCGTCAGCCGGGGCTGCGACGTCACTGTTTTTCCGGCGGACGCCCCTGCGGATCAACTGCTCGAAATCGATCCGGACGGAATCTTCCTGTCGAACGGGCCCGGCGACCCCGAGCCGCTCACGTACGCGGTGGAGAACATCAGACAGCTCATGCACGTCAAACCCACATTCGGCATCTGTCTTGGCCATCAGCTTCTGGGTCTGGCCCTTGGCGGAAAAACGTACAAACTCAAATTCGGTCACCGCGGCGCCAACCAGCCTGTCAGAGAACTGGATACCGGCAAGGTGGAAATCACGTCCCAGAACCATGGGTTCGCCGTCGACGCGGATTCGCTGGATCACCGGGAGATGGAAGTCACCCACATCAACTTGAACGACAACACCCTGGAAGGGTTGAGACACAAGCGCCTGCCCGTCTTCTGCGTACAATATCACCCGGAAGCATCCGCCGGCCCGCACGATGCCGAATATCTCTTCGACCGGTTTGTGGAACTTATGAAAGAGGCATAGACGATCCGCAAGTAACGTTCAGGCGCGTATGCCTGAATTACGAGGCGGGGCATTTTCAACGGGCACGCCGGATGCGTGGCACAGGGCTGTTCAACGGTGCGGTAACGCCGGTAGATGGATTATGGAACCATTTTTGCCTGTCAAACGTCCAACAATCGTCGGATGCTGATTGGCGTCGATAGCCCTTGACAAGCGAATTCAATTGTCGTATTCTTTGTTGCAGTCTGCGGATTCGATTCAGACCGGGAATGGAGGAGAATGACCAAATGAAAATGCTAACGGGTGCACTGGCGGTTTTCTTTCTCACAGTCTCTCTGGCCTCTGCGGAAGTTCGGCTGGAACCCCGGCCGGCGAACATTTCCGCCCTGAAAACAGTCGATTTTACCCCCAAACCCTTCGGGCTGGGCAATAAATTCAAGAGTCTGTTCGATTCCGGCCGGCTTTCGTTCAAAAACACGGTCGGATTCAACTTCCGTTCAGGCGCCTTCGGTGGCGCAAGCCAGTACTATCTGAATACCATCAGCTATCGCGCAAATTCGAAAACGCCCCTGTTGTTCGAGGCGCAAGTCGGCCTTGAACACGTTCTTCAGGGCAACTCCGCCTTCGGATCCTCTCTGGGTAACAACACGAAGCTTGTCATTCCATATGTTGGCATGTTTTACCAGCCCAGGGAAAACATCCAAATCGAAATTCAGTTCAGCAATTTGCCCTATGGTCGATCCAGAGGCAGATATCGGTATTGATATTCATCTCCCGGTTACTCCTACAAACGGGACATGCGTCCGGCCGGTCCGGGCAGTGTCCCGTTCCGTTTTTCGGGCATAGCACATGTCACGAAAAATCGTGTTGCCTGCTCTGGCGGCGTTGGCCTTTGCAGCGCTCGTCGCCCTCGACATCCAGCGACGCCTGCCGTCGAAACCCCCTCCCGTCGAATTGAAGTCGGAACCTGTCGCCGGGCCGAAGCCTGAGCCTCCTGCCAGGGCGAAGCCTGAACTTTCCGCCGCACCGAAGCCGGAACCGCTCGCCGGACCAAAGCCGGATTCGTTCAAGGTAATCCGCATCGAAGTACTCAACGGCTGCGGCGTTTCCGGTATCGCGGAAAAAGTGAGTCGTCATCTGCGTGATGCCGGTTTCGACGTCATGACGTGGAAGAACGCCGACAGCTTCAACTATCCCGAAACCATCGTCATCGACCGGACGGGCAACCTTGAAAACGCCCGCAGGGTGGCCAGCGCAATGGGGCTTCGGACACATATACAACAGATCGTCCAGGACCCTTACCTCATGGAACAGGTCGCGGTCATTGTAGGCATGGATTATGACCGTCTGGGTGTCTTCTCCCGCGATCGACGGCGACAATAACGTCAGACGCGGCACACCCAATGAAGGTGAGTTATTCAATCCTGGCACGGAATGGAACCGCATTGTCCAATCAGATACGCGAAATTCTGGATCTCTGTATCGAATGCCTTCGGTCCCGAAAAGGCGAAGAACTTTTTCTGATCGATTTACGCACCGTCTCCGACGTCGCGGACTACTTTCTCATCTGCACAGGCACTTCGAGCGTACACGTCAAGGCCCTGGCAGACGCGTTGCGGGAAGGCACGAAAGCGGCTGGCTACCGGCAGTGGCATATTGAGGGCCTTGAATCACGCATCTGGGTTCTGTTCGACTATATCGACGTGGTCGTACACATCTTCCAGCCAAAGGCTCGGGCGTTCTACCGCCTCGAGCGCCTCTGGGGCGACGCCCCATCCGAACGGATCGAAGAAGACCCCTCAGTCGCAGAAACATCCTCTATTGAAGGCCGTTCGGATCATCTTTAGAAGCTTCTTAAACACCGGACGGATCTGACCGATGCCCGTTCCAACCATCACCTGGGAAAACGACTTCCTTCGGCTGATTGACCAGACCGTTTTACCTGAACGATACGTTCGGATCGAATGCGGAGACGTGGAAACCGTTGCCGAAGCCATCGAGAGCCTTCGCGTCCGGGGCGCCCCGGCCATCGGCGTGGCCGCGGCGTACGGTGTCGTTATCGGCGCAGGGGAAGCCCTTGCCTCGGGAGCGGATATCGTCTCCGGGACAAGGAAGGCAATTGCGAGACTGGCTCGCACCAGGCCCACGGCCGTGAACCTTTTCTGGGCGCTCGATCGGATGGGCAGGCGGCTCGACGAAGTCGCCCTTCAGCATCCTGCGGAGATTCGAGACCGGCTGCTGCGGGAAGCGCACGAAATCTTCGAGGAAGACCGGAAAGTCTGCCGGCAGATCGGCAGGAACGGCGCCGGACTGCTCAACCACAACGCCACCGTACTCACCCACTGCAACGCGGGCGCCCTCGCCACCGCGGATTACGGTACGGCGCTGGCCGTGATATATGCAGCCGTCGAAGCCGGGAAACAGGTCGCCGTCTTCGCCGATGAGACCCGCCCCCTGTTGCAGGGGTCGCGGCTCACTGCGTGGGAACTCCGGGAAAGCGGCATCGACGTCACGGTGATCTGCGACAGCATGGCAGCGACGGTCCTGAGGCAGAAGAACATCGACAGCGTCATCGTAGGCGCCGATCGCATTGCCGCCAACGGCGACGTGGCCAACAAAATCGGCACCTACGGGCTGGCCATCGTGGCGAGGGAACACAACGTACCCTTCTACGTCGCGGCCCCTCTTTCCACCATCGACATGTCCCTCCCCCGCGGGGAGGAGATTCCCATCGAAGAACGCGGACCGGAAGAAATCACCCACGGCATGGGCAGGCAAACCGCCCCGGGAGGCGTCAACGTTTACAATCCGGCCTTCGACGTCACGCCCCAGCGGCTGGTCTCGGCCATCGTCACGGAGAAGGGCGTGGCGCAATCGCCCTACGGACCCACCTTCCGCGCCTGGTTCCAAGGCACATAATTCATCCAACCGGACAAACCGGGAATCCTTTGTCCGTTTGCCGCGTATGCCGTTTCATGCGTGCCCAGTGTTCTGTCCCGGAAATAGAATGCCGAAATTTGGCCCCCGAATGGCGCGGCCCTATCAAGCGCCCGGTGGTGGCGATGGGGGTTTTTCCGCGTAGATCCGTTCAGCAAGGGCGTTCTAGAAGGCCTGCATCGTCAGCAGGGTACCAAGGTTCGTCTGTGCCACTGAGGTGATTTGCGGAAAAACCGGCCCCGCGCCGAGCGGCGCCCTTCTTTTTCGCCCTTTTTCTTGGGCGATGCAAGAAAAAGGGCAAGGGAATAGGGGACGTTAGGGAGTGGTGGAACTTATACCTCACAGGTAGCGAAACACTGGCATTTCGACAAGCTTGCTTCGACAGGCCACTTCGACAAGCTCAGTGCAGGCAGCACAGGCAACGACCACGTTTCGGTAGGCGCGTTTTGACAGGCAGACAGGAAAGAATGGTGACATAATTCCGGTACTGGGCGCTACCGCCACAGGTTAACGCCCTCGCAACCAAAGGCCGGCAGCAACACAAAATGATCCCCGGTCTCAACCAGACGTTCTCTGAGAAGCCTGTGGTGCCGCGCAATCTCGTCCTGGAAGTTGGGGTGATCGATCAGATTCCGGCGTTCAAGGGGATCGGCCTCCAGATCGAAAAACTGCCAGGCGCCCGCGCCCATTTTGTCTCCCCGGACGGTATACTTGTAGCGCCGGCTGCGAAACGCGCGCCACACCCACTGGTTGAACGCCATCCCCTTGCGGAGTTCGGCTACGAATTCCAGCAGAACGCCTTCGCGATCCAGCGAGTCGATTTCACCGTGTATCAACGCCGACAGATCCGTACCCATCAGGTGCTCTCCGGGCGCCAGCCCCGCCAGACCCAGTAGCGTGGGGAAGAAATCCTCGGTGCAGATCGGATCCTCGATCATCGCACCCGCCCGGCGCGGGAACCGGGGGTCGTAAACGATCGCCGGAATGCCGACGGACTCCTCGTACGGCCACTGCTTCCCTCTCAAACCGTGGCTGCCGCCCAGTTCGCCGTGATCCGAAACGAACATCACCACGGTATTCTCCGCCAGCCCCTGTGCCTCCAGAAAATCCGTCATCCGCTTCACGTTGGCGTCGAGGTTCTCCACCATCGCGTAATATCGCTTCCGATCCAGCACCAATGCCTCGCGCCGCGCGTCGTCGGACGCCTCGAAATTGGACGGCAGTTCAATCTCCCTGGCTTCCCACGCCGCCTGGATATCGGGCGGGGCTTCGAATGGATCGTGGGGCGGCTCGACGGAAATTACCATGCAAAACGGCCTTGACGGATCCCTTTCCCCGGCAAGGTAGTTCATTCCGATATCGTACAACCCGTCGGTCTGATAACCCCGGATGGGCTTTGGCGTCGGATCGCCGTCCTCGAAATAATACGTGTCGAAAGGCGCGTTTCTGAGTTCGAACCCGAACCACTTCTCCCAGCGGCCCTGGTACGCCCGGGGTACCGGCGTACGCCCGCATTCAAGCGCGGAACCCATCCTCCCGTGACCGCCGTCCAGGTGCCACTTTCCCACGTAGACCGTTTCGTACCCAGCCTCGTTGAACGCGTCGGCCAACGTGTATTCGGTGGGTGACATGCGGTACTCGATACCGGGCACCTTTCGGCTGTGCGCATATTCCCCGGTCATGAACGTAAAACGGAACGGCACGCATATCGGATAGGTTGAACAGGCGTTTGAGAATCTGACGCCCCGGGTTGCCAGCGCGTCTATATGCGGCGTCTGCAGGTTCGCGTCGCCATGAATCGACAGCGCGTCGCGACGAAGCTGATCGCACATAAGTACCAGTAAATTGGGCTTCTCGGACATCACGACTCCTGTAAAGCAATAAGGGATCGCACCATGGACACAGCCACACCCGCAATGCCTTCCTTCCATGCACCCACGGGGATCGGCCTCGCCATACGCATTGACATCACCCGCCGGTCCGCCTGTATTCCGGATTCACCAGGTTCTCCGGATCTTCACCCTGCAGGACCCTGCGGGTCTCCATGGCCGCACGCTCCCGCAGTTCGATCAGGGACTCCGCCGAATAAAATGCCGCATGTGGTGTATGGATTACCTGGGGCATCCCGATAAGCCGGTCGCCCTCGCCCGGCGGCTCCTGTACACGGACATCCAGGGCAGCCCCCGCGATCTCGCCCGCATCCAGCGCATCGGCCAGCGCGGTCTCATCCACGATATCGCCTCGCGACGTATTGATCAGGCAGGCCGTGGGCTTCATCTTTCGCAGGGCATCCGCGTCGATCAGTCCCCGCGTCTTTTCCGTGGAAGGACAATGAATCGAGACATAGTCCGACATCTGCAACAATTCATCCGGCGTCACGGCCTCGACGCCCCCGGCGCCCGTGGTCCCGGGCGTCAGTGACGGGGCGGTCGCCAGCACGCGAAGCCCGAAAACCGCCGCGCGGCCCGCGACCTCCCGGGCGATGCGCCCAAAGCCGATCAGCCCCAGCGTCCGCCCGGTCAGGCGATTCAGCGGCAAACAGGCCTGGATATCCCAAACATCCTCGCGAACCGTCCGGTCAAATCCCGCCACCTTGCGCGAAAGCGCCAACAACAGCGCCATGGCATGCTCCGCTACGTCCACCGTACAATAGTCCGGCACGTATGCCACGGGTATCTTCTGCGCGGTTGCGTAGGCCACGTCTATATTGTCCAACCCCACCCCGTAACGCGTCACCACCTTCAGATCCGGCAGCGCGGCCTGAATGACCTGCCTCGTGGTCTGGGCCCAGCAGGTCATAATGCCACTGACGCCCGATGCCAGCCGCGCCAGCGTCGCTTCGTTTCCATCCGGCGCGGCCACCAGCTCGACCCCGATCTCTTCCAGGACGCTCTTTTCCACAGTAAGGTCGGCCCACGCGTAATCCGTTACCAGGACCCGCATCAAAATACCCCCGATTGGTTTCCAGAGAGGCGCGAACCACCACCGACTCCGCAAAATCGATGTACGATATCGTACAGCACCCGTGTGCCGAACCACAGGTTCTCCACCGAGGTGCGTTCGTCATGCCCGTGAATCAGATTCCATTCCTCTTCTCCCGGGGCGCCCCTGTAGGGCATAAAACCGTACACCTGGGTCTCCGGCCGGCGCGGGCAGATGTGTTTCGCATCCGTTCCCCCCGTGGATAGTGACGGCACCACACGCACCCCGGGGTCGTGATCCGCCATCACCTCCACAATGGTCCGGTACAGCGGAGAGTCGATCCCGGCCTCCAGCGGCGGAGTGTACTGGTCCACCTCGATACGAACATCGTCTCCTATCAGCGGCCGGATCTCCTCGAAGAAGCTCGTATCGGTCTGCCCCGGCGCAAGCCTGCCGTCGACCCACGCCGTCGCCTCGGTGGGGATCACGTTGATCTTCTGCCCGGCCTGCAGCATGGTCACGGAAGCCGTGTTTCGCAGCAACGCGCGCAGGTTCGACACGATCTCGGGCGCCACCGGAAGCGATCCGAGCGCCGACTCACTGCACGAAGGATCCAGGACTCGTCGCAGCAGGTCCGCCGTGCAGGAATCCTGGGTTTCCGCAATTCCGTCAAGGAAAGCGCGGACGGTCCCGGAGGGATGCATCGGCAACACGGCCCGTCCCAGGGCTGCGACCGCTTCCGAAAGCCTCACCAGGGCATTCTCGGGGTGCGGCCTGGATCCATGGCCGGGCTGCCCACGGGCCACCATCCGAAATCTGCAGATCCCCTTCTGCCCTGTCTGGCACGTATAGAACCGGGCATCACCCACCCGAAAGTCCGCGCCGCCGCCCTCCGTCATCACAAAGGGCGCGTCCACGTGCTCCGGATGGTTGTCCAGCAGCCAGCCGATGCCATGGTCTCCCTTACCCGCCTCTTCATCGGCCGTGGCGGCGAAAATCACATCCCGCTTCAGATTGATCCGCTGCCGCTTCAACAGCAGAAACACCATCAGCTCGGCCGCCACCATATTTTTCATATCCAGCGCGCCGCGCCCCCAGACGTACCCGTCGTGGAACTCTCCGCCGAACGGCGGATGCCGCCATCTGTCGGGTTCAACCGCCACCACGTCCGTATGCCCCAGCAGCACGAGCGGCTCGCCGCCGCCGGCCAGCCGAGCGGTAACGTTGCCCCGCCCCGGCCGCGACTCGGTCACCCGGGGATCGAAACCCTCGCTCCGCAACACCCCGGCAAGGTACTCCGCCGCGAGTATCTCGTTTCCGGGCGGATTGGTCGTGTCCAGGCGGATCAGATCCTGAAGATATCCCGCCACCTCCTCACGGACCGCATTCCAGTCGATCTGTTCCAAACCTGTCCTCCGGGAAAACGGGGATTCGTCTACATTCCAGCTTAAGGGGCCGTCAAGGGCCGCAATTGAACACGTGGTACCGCATCCGATTGCCGCCAGGCGTGCACGCGGCGTTCTCCGGCCGAGGATCCTCAGAGATCCAGAGATGCCGCCGACCAATCCTCCAGAGGCGTAAACCTCGTGGTATCAAGATCGAACCCGTAACCGAAGGGCGCATCGACGACGCTGGCGATGTTCAGCCGTCCACCCTGTACGTTCAGCGTGGGAAACCCCGCCTCGTGAAGGCGGTAAAGCGTGCCGTGATGCTGGAGAACTTTCGACTGAACGTCGTGGGGATACATGCTCAGCCCCGTGAAATAGTGATGACCGTTGCGTTCCGTATGCCCCACCCCCAGACATGCCGCCACCGCCAGGTCCTGCAGCAGCGCGACGGGGCCGACATTGCCCAGGTCCTCGCTACTCAGGACGTACTTCCGGCCGGGGTCCTTCTGCCGTCTGTCCGCGATGAGACAGGCGCTCGCGACGCCCTTGAAGATTCCCTTGCAGTTCTTGTGGCTTGTTCCGGCATATCCCAGTTCCAGCGCCTCCGCCGCACTGGTCAGCGTCCCGTCCGACTCATCGATGATCATCGGCGGACGGCCCGTCCAGTCCCGCAGCGCGGCGCCCACGCCCTCGCCCAGGGCGACGTCACGCCTCAACGGCTGCTCCACAAACAACAGCCGACCCATGAACCGATCGAGCGACGGATCCGCCGTAACGGCCTCCCACAACGACCGGAACGGATCGATTTCAGTGTATTGCTCGTTCCCATCCAGCGTAAATGCGTAGTCGGATCCGGAATGTCGTCCCATCAATCCGGCGATATGCTTCAACCGGTCAGCGTCCCGAGCCGCATCGCCGCACAATTTGATCTTTAGATGCGTCAGACCGTACGCCTGTATACTGGCTTCGAGAGATTGCGGCAGTCCGTCGTCCACACGTTCGTCCCCGGGGATATCCGCGTCCGTCAGGGGATCGGTCAACCCCACGGTATGGCGGGCCAGAATCGACCTGCTCGCCCGTTCGGGCAGCAGCGCCTGGGGCTGGACCCCCTTCAGGTCGCGGTGTATCTCGCCCAGCCGAATGCCGAACGCATTTTCCCGCAACGCACCTTCGAACGTGGACCCGGTTACCCGGCAGTACGCGTCGATCAGTGCCCGCTCCACCAGGCTCACACCGAAACCCCACAGCAATGGCGGATAAGCACACGATACCGCCCATTCCTCCTGAGCGTTGTAGATTTCCCGCCAGAATTCGTGGACGGTCTCCGCGGGGCCCGCCGCCAGAGCCAGACGGCATGCCTGCCGGATCACCGCCAGCATTTCATCCAGGTCGTCCTCGAAAGACGCCTCCGGGTTCTTGGTAAACCACTTGGGCGGGAGCCCGTCCGCCGCTAGCCCGACCTCCCGGCGTCCGCCTATCTCCGCGGTCACCCGGACGAACAGATGGGGCACGGCGACGAGAGACGCGATCCCGTACCGGAACGGCATTCGCGCTTTCATATTCAGCACGTTCAAATCGATATCTTTAATCGCGATTGACATCCGGATCCTTTTTCGGAAACCGTAAGATATAAATGAGCCGTTAGCTTGAAACCAAACCGAAAATCCACTTCTCCTCAGATTCCCTGCCTTCGGCGAGTTCCTTTTGAAGCGACCAAAAGGAACCAAAAGTCGCCGCTGGGCGCGGGGCCTGCCATATGCATAGCGCGAATCGCCTCACGGAATCCACCGAAACTTCTGCCCTACACGCCGAATGCGGATATCCGGGTTCGCTGCTGGACGGAACCACGCGCTCTGCTCTGGTAGTCCTCTGGATGGATCCGGTCAACAAGACGCCATCGGCATCCTGAAGTTGAGGGATGTGGATGTAGGTTTCTCGTGGTAAATAGTATTCGCCTTTCAACTGGCGTATGGAGAAAGGGGGTCTCTCGCACAATAGTGCATTTTGCCCCTGGCGCGACCGGTGGTTGGGTTGGGGTTTTTCCGTGCTGATCCGTCCAGCAACGTTGTTCTGAATCGCTCCCAGCGGTCGCAGGGCAATGACGCTCGTTGTTTCCCTTGAGGTAATTCGCGGAAAAACCGGCTCCGCGCCGAGCGGCCTGCCTGCGCCGAGTCGTGCTCGGCAGGCAGGCGCCGTTCTTTTTCGTCCTTTTTCTTTGGCGAGAAAGAAAAAGGACATAAAGTAAGAATTTAGCAACGATTTTAGCGAGCAACAATCAGCGGACAGGCGGGCAACCACTAGGGTTGCCCCTACAAATTCCCCGACAGCGCTAGCAGCGTTCCGTCCATATTGGCGTAGGGCCGGCCGGTCGCCCCTACACTTCCTCCAGTCCGATTACGCGAACCGCGTTCCGATGCAGAATATCCTCCAGCGCTTCCGGATCGTCCACCATCCGCCTCAGATAAGGCAGACTCTTCGCCGCAAAACACCCCGGCGGATAATCGGCCCCCTGCCCGTCGGCACAAGGGCAATCGGTGGCGAACAGCAGCTTTCGCCGGTGGCGCATCAGAAAATCCCTGCCAAACGCCTCGTCGCGGGTGAGCGCCCCCAGACCAGACCCGGCGGACAGGTCCGCATAGACGTTTTCGTAGTCGGACAGCAGCCGGTCCGCCAGTCCACCCTGAACCACGGGCCCCAGGGGGTACAGCGTTTCCTCCGGCGGGGGCACTTCGGCACTGATATTGGCCCACCAGGACTGCGCGTGTCCGATGAACCGGATTTCCGGAAACTTGCGCACCAGCGTCTCCAAATGTTCGATCCCCTGGTTGTAACCCCGACTCCCCTCCTGAAAATGCCACGTGACGGGCCAGCGCATCTCGTTGCAGAACGCCAGCACCCGCTCCAGCCCGCGATGATTCAACGGTACGTGCTGTTTCTGTTCCCCGTACCCCCTGAACACACCCAATGCGGCGCGTCGTTCGAGTTCCGCAACCGCGTCTTCCCGTGTCACGTCCACGTGGCAGAAGGGAATGACTTTGTCCGGGTAACGCTCATGCGCCATCGCCACTGCGTCGGATAGCCACTCGTATTCGCGGTCGCCCGTCTCAATCGGCAGGAACACCGCCTTCTCCGCGCCGATGCCCTCGATATGCCGGATCGTATTCTCGATACTCCTGCCCTGATGGCCAATGTGCAGATGGGCGTCAATCATCGGCTCAACACCTCCTTTAAGCGATGGCCGACGATCTCTTCCTCGCCCGGCGTCAGCGTCATCGGATCCACGACGATTCCCTTCCCGCTTCGACGTACAATCACCGGAGGCTCTCCCTCCCCCATCGCCCGAATCACCTCGTCTGTTTCCCCATCCGGGAGATCCACGTACGCCCTGGGGGCGAAATCGGGAGACGCCTGCTGGCCCTCTCCCAATACGTAGGCCCCGACGCCCGGTATTTCCGACACGACCTCAACCACCCGCTTCGCCTGTTGATGCCAGGTGGTCCGGTCATCCTCGTCGCTCCCTGCCAGAAACAGATCCACAGCCGCCACCAGCCCGAGGATCTCTTCCTTGCCCACTTTCATTCCACGCCCCACCGCGCTGAAGGGGCTGGCGTTCAAACTGACCGCGTCCACGTACTCCCTTTTTCCCAGGACCAGCCCCGTGCACTGCGGCCCCCTAAGGCCCTTGCCCCCGCTGAAGACCACCAGGCTCGCGCCGATGTCTACAATCTCCGTCAGATTCGTCCTGGGCGGAAGCTGGGCCGCGGCGTCGACCACCACCGGGACCCCCAAGCCGTCCGCCCCGGCAACCACTTCTTCGAGTTGGGCCTTCCTCTGCGTTCCCATAAAATGGACCACGGCCGCCGTCCGCTCCGTGATCCCTCCCAGAATGTCCCTGGCCGTCACCTCCTTCCTGCCGCCCACCCGCACCAGCTTTCCGCCGCAGATCTCGATCCCCTGGTGGATGTACGTATGGGAGTCCACGAGGCTGATCACGAACTCGTTCCGCCAGCCTTCCGTATGCGGCAGCGCCCGAACCCTTTCGGCGTCCGTACCCGTCAGACACGCGGCCGCCGAAAGCTGCACGCCGCTTGCCGCGCCACAGGAAACGAATGCCGCCTCAACGCCGATTTTTCCGGCCAGGTATTCGCCCGCCCTTTCGTTCAGTTCCGGAAGACCGACAAACGCCCCCGCCGCCGCCCGCATGGCCTCCAGCACTTCGGAAGGCATCAGACTGCCGCCGAGGGTCGTAATTGTCCCGCTGGCGTTAATGAACGGTCTGACCCCAAGGTCCTGGTAGTTTATCATGATCTCCTCCGGTGTTCTGTCCCGGAAATAGATTGCCAAAATTCGGCCGCCGAGTCGCCCGGCTGGCAAGGCGCCTGCGGACCTGGGCAAGGTCGGCGAGCGAGGGCAACGCAGCCAGACGGGATGAATCGGTGGATGAATGGTAGCATATTTCCGGGACGGGACACGAGTGTTGACGGTGTGAAAAGCGGCATCCCCGGGCACGGCGCCCGTCGTGTGGGAACGAGGACCGAATGTCCGATGGCTTACGGGTAGGGGAAATTGCGATTCCTGTCGGCCCTGGACAGTTCGGCCAGAAACCTGCCCGTGCCGTCGATGCTTGAATCGATAACAATCTTTCCCTTTTCCCGGGAAGCCCGGCTTGCGTCTCCCCCGGCGGATGCCGGCATGTAAAGATGCCAGGGTCTGACGAAATCCACCTGAAACTCCGTGAGGACTTCCAGCGCGGGTTGTACGCGCGGATTGTCGCCAATCTTGGCCGCATGGACGAGGTCGGGTCGCAAGTAGAGCATCTGAGACGTCTCTTCCTCGCCCGCGTGGTCGCTTGGTTTCTCCCAAACCTGCCGCGCCTCCAGCGACGCGCAGGAAGATGCCTGGATCAGGCATACGAATGCGCCGTCCTCGCCAGCCAGGTCGCGCATCGCCGCACGGATCACGTCCGGATTGCCCCCGTGGGCATTGACGAATACCACCTTCTCGATGCCATCCGCCTCGCACATTTTCACCAGGTCCTTCAGCAGGGCCATAAACGTAGACACCTGCATGCGGCAGGCGAACGGAAAGGCGCGAAAATTGTTGTTCAGGCTGATGCGGACGGTGGGCAGACAAACCACTCGGCCCCCCTGCCTGTTTGCCTCCCGGGTGGCGCCGCAGGCGATCGCCTCGGCCCGATAGCTATCGGTACCATACGGCAGGGCAGGGCCGTGCGGTTCCGTTGACCCGATCGGAATCACGGCAACGTCCGGCTTCAGCCCCCGAACCTGGTCGATGGTCATTTCTTCGAGAATACCTGTGTAACTCTCAGCCATGCGAACCTCCTGTAAAAAATTTGCGATCACAAGATAGGCCCGCAACCCGACGCTGTCAAGATATCGCGGATCAGGGGCTTCCACAACGGCTGGCCGCGTGGAAAGTAGCGCTCCCACGCACAGACTTTTGCTTGACCCGCATATGGGGATTCGGTAACTTGAGGCCGTTTCCGGCGGGGTGAGGCGACGGCTTCACGAACGGGAAATCCGGCAGCATACAGCTATGGAGCGAACGCCGCATGGGCAACACTTTCGGTCAACTCTTCCGCATCACCACCTGGGGCGAATCCCACGGCGGCGGCGTGGGCGTCGTTATTGACGGCTGCCCACCCAATCTCGAAATCACGTCCCGCGAGATTCAGACCGAACTGGATCGCCGCAGACCCGGCCAGAGCAAAATCACCACCCAGCGAAAAGAAGAAGACCGCGTCGAAATCCTTTCCGGTGTCTTCGAAGGCAAGACCCTAGGCACGCCCATCTCGCTGCTTGTCCGGAACAAAGATGCCCGCTCCAAAGACTACGAGGAAATGCGCGTAAAATACCGTCCGTCCCACGCCGACTACACCTACCAGGCAAAATACGGTATCCGCGACTGGCAAGGCGGCGGGCGGGCGAGCGCGCGCGAGACCATAGGTCGCGTGGCTGCCGGAGCGATTGCACGCAAAATCCTGCACCAGGCGCTTGGCATGGAGATCCTGGCCTTTGTCAAACGCGTACGCAACCTGACGGCCGACGTCGACCCCGACATCGTCACCCGGGATCAGATTGAATCCAATATTGTGCGCTGTCCCGACTCCGGTATTGCGGATCAAATGATCGAACAGATCGAACAGGCCCGCAAAGACGGCGACTCCCTCGGCGGCGTCGTGGAAGCCGTGACCCGCAACGTGCCGCCGGGCCTCGGGGAACCCGTATTCGACAAACTTGAAGCCGACCTGGGCAAAGCCATCCTTTCTTTGCCAGCCTGCAAGGGATTTGAAATCGGTTCCGGTTTTGCCGGCACAACGCTCACCGGTTCCAGCCACAACGATCCATTCTTCAACGACGGGGAAAGGATACGCACACGCACCAACCGTTCCGGCGGTATTCAGGGAGGCATCTCCAATGGCGAGAACATCGTTGTCCGAGCCGCCTTCAAACCGACCGCAACCATCCTCAAATCGCAGGAAACCGTGGATATTCACGGTAACCCGGCCACGTTAGCGGGCCGCGGGCGCCACGATCCCTGCGTACTGCCTCGCGCGGTGCCGATGGTCGAATCCATGATCGCGCTCGTCCTGGCCGACCACCATCTCCTCCACAAGGCCCGATGTGGATAAAGCGGGCTCTGAATCGGGGTTCCCGGCGCCTCATTCGTTGTCGCAGGCACACGGTTCAATCTCTATGGATCCACAGATTTTCACCTGCACAAAGAACCGACGCTCTCACGTCTATCGCTTCCCATGGAAGAACTTTACGCACCTTCTTCAACATCGGGCTGCTCATCGGGATGATCGCGCGGCCATCATTTTCCGCGACCTGGACCGGGAGAAACGGTCTGTTGTCACGTACGGCGACCTGAACCGGCGGACGGCCGCGCTGGCCTGCCGACTTCAAGGTGAATACGGTATCGGTCCAGGAGACAGGGTGTCCCTGGCCATGCCCAATTGTCCCGAAATACTTCTGATTACCCAGGCCCTCTTCCGTCTTGGCGCGACCGCCGTCCCGCTGGATCTCAGGCGCGACGGGCCGGAACGAAAACGGTACAAACTCGAAGACTCCCGCGTCAAATTGCTGTGTGTCCTCCCGGATCATCTGGACTCAGAACGGAAAATCGCACGGGAATTTCCAATTGCGGCCACGGACAGCCTTCTTGCGGGCGAGGTACATCAGCCCACAGACACGGAACCGGAGTGGAGCGGCGACCCCGTCGAGGAACAGGCCACCGGGATCATTCTGTATACGTCCGGAACGACCGGTAAGCCCAAGGGTGTTTTGCTCACACGACAGAGCATCGTGAGCAATGCGGATGGCATTCGCCGTTGGCTGCATCTCGACGAGAACGAACGCCTCAGCCTGGTCCTGCCGCTGCATCACGTCAACTCAACGGTCTTCTCGATCGCACTTCTCATGGCCGACGGCACGCTCATTCTCAACTCCCGATACAGCGCTTCCGGATTCTGGCCCGTCATTGCAGACGAGAAAGCCACTTCCAGCAGCATTGTCCCCACAATCATGCGGGACCTGCTTGCGGACGCCGACGCGTTCGACGCGGCCGGGCACGACATCTCCGCACTGAAAAAGATAATGATCGGCAGCGCGCCCGTTCCCGCGGGCCCTGCCGTACGGTTCTACGATCGATTCGGCGTGCGCCTGATCCAGGGCTACGGCACCACCGAAGTCAGCCTCCGGGTAACCGGTGTTCCACCCGACCTGCCCGAGGACGAATATCGGGAGGCACTTCTGCAGAACGCCGCGGGCGTGGAACTCGAAAACAACAACATCCGCCTCGAGGGCGACCCGCCGCCTGGCGAACTCGGTGAAATCCTGGTTCGCGGGCCGGTCGTATCGGGCGGCTACCTCAACCAGCAGGCCGCCACCGAAGAAGTCTTCACGGAGGGTTGGTTCCACACGGGCGATATCGGCTACCGGCGCGCCATCGGCGGCCGCGATAACTACTTCGTTCACAGCCGCAAAAAAGAAATCGTTATAAAGGGCGGCGTCAACATTTCACCTATTGCGGTTGAAAACGCACTTGTAGAAGCCTTTCCCGAGCTTGCCGCGGCCTACGTTACCGGCCTCGACGACGAACGCTGGGGACAGGACGTCTGCGCCGCGCTCGTCTTCCGCAACGGAATGGCTCCCGAAATGCAGGAAGAAGCCGCCGGAAGGATCCTGAACGCGGGACGCGCGGGTAACGTAGCGAACCTCAGCCCCTACGAAGCGCCGTGCAAGACCATACCATTCAACCCCGACCGCCTGCCAATGACTTCCACGGGAAAGGTTCAACGCGGCGCCTTGCGCCGAATCGTACAGGAAATCGCGAACCGGACAAAGGCGTAACTGGACCAACTCCATATTTCCGTTTAGTCGATGCCAGCCTGGCCCCGGACTCCAGCCGGAAACGGTTCAATAAACCTGCCGCATCACTTCATTAACAGAGGAATTGCATGTCACGAAGAATCCTGTTGTCCGCCAACATGCGGAACCCCGAATTCGACTCAGACAGCCGCCGGAAGGGACTGGCGGGACTGGCAGACGTTGCCAGTGTGGACTACTACACGGGCGAACTCACGGAAAACGATGCGGATGGCGTGGTTGGCGTTATCGCGAGTTCCTCGCTTATTCACGAAAGTTTCTACGAAGCCGCTGCGGACCTGCGCATCATTTCCCGCTGGGGTGTTGGTTACGAAAAAGTCAACCTGGAGGCGGCCACCCGACACGGGGTTATCGTCACCATTTCCCCGGAGCACATGGTCACGGTAGCCGAATACGCCATTGCCCAGTGGATGGCAACGCTGAAAAGGGTCTACACCCTGAACCAGCTCTCCCACAGCGGCGACTTCTCTCTCATCAGAACCTACGAAGCCGCTGAAACCACGCTTGGCCTGTTCGGATTCGGCCGCATCGGTCAGGCCGTCGCCGAACGTGCGAAACCTCTTCTGGGTGAAAGGGGGCGCCTGCTCGTATACGACGTACGGCCGGACATTGCCGAACTGGCGTCCCGGTTCGGGGCCGAACCGGTCGGCGAACCCATAGACCTCTTCAGAGAATGCGACACCGTCTCGCTGCACGTTTCCGGAGCCGACACCATCGTCACATACGAACTCCTGTGCGCCATGCAGCCCCATGCCTCACTTATCAACCCCTCGCGGGGGACCCTCGTGGACGACATCGCCGTCAACCGCGCCATTGTCGAAAGGCGCCTCTGGTACTACGTGGTAGACGACCCTGTAGACGGCCCTCGAGCCATCCACAAGGGGCACCCACGCATCATCTGTACCAACCACAACGCCGGAATGACTGACGCTTCGGCTGTACGCCTGGATCACAGGACCTTCGGGCAACTCACCGACGCCATGGAGGGTCGGGAACCTGCGCACATCATCAATCCGGACGTGTTGAGCCATCCCAGGGTCAGATCTTTTCTTGGCAGAAGTTAGACAACATCGTCACTTGGAAGCTGTTTTAAAATCTCCGACGAGTTCCCGAGCGCCAGCGAAAACGTGTCGGTCCAGGCGGGCGAACCCGCCTATGAGAGGCTTGAGGCGCGCAGCCTCGATCACAGATACGGGTGGGTTTGACCGCTTTTGCTGCCGCCTGCCTTGCCTATTGCGTCCACCTGACCCCGCTCGCTACTGCCATGCGCGGCATCTTCTCCATTCTATTTCGCCTGCCCCAATACATCAGACTCTCCTGGCGCCTGATGAAAGACCCGCGTGTGCCATGGTATAGCAAACTGCTGGTCTTTCTCATCATACTCTATGGGATATCTCCGGTGGATCTGTTGCCGGAAGCGTTGTTCCCACACCTGGGCTATGGCGAAGATATCCTGTTGTTCCTGCTGGCGATCCAGCAACTGATCAGAAGCAGCCCGCCGGATGTCGTCACCGGGCACGCCAGTGATATTGCGGAAAAGAAACGTCGCCGTAAAGAAAACCGTTCAGGCACGGCGAAGTGATATTCACCCGGTAGATCCATGGATGTCAACCCTTCAAAACGTGCTGCGATCAAACAAGGCCTGCTCGCCTGGTACCGACGTGAAAAGCGGGATCTTCCATGGCGTGATACGACCGATCCATACCACGTTCTGCTCTCGGAGTTCATGCTTCAGCAGACACAGGTCGAAACCGTCATTCCGTATTACAGGCGTTTCCTGAGAGATTTCCCCACTGTGCAGGACCTCGCCCGCACGCAGCGTGATCGCGTTCTCAAGGCCTGGGAAGGCCTCGGATACTATGCCCGAGCCCGAAATCTGCACAGAACGGCTCAGTACATCGTGGACAGATTCAACGGCACCGTGCCCGATGTCTATGACGATCTCTCCTCCCTGCCCGGTTTCGGCCCCTACACCACGGCCGCGGTCCTGAGCATCGCCTACGACCGGGATTACGCCGTACTCGACGGTAACGTCATCCGGGTTCTCTGTCGCCTTTTCGATATTCATGACGATATCGCACAGAGCCGTACCAGAACGCATCTCCAGAAACTGGCCGACAACCTTCTGCACAGCGGCGACGCCGGCGAGTACAACCAGGCGATTATGGAACTGGGCGCAACGGTCTGCCGCCCGCGAGCGCCCCGCTGCGCTTCATGTCCGATCTACGAACATTGCGCCGCATTCCAAACCGGCACCGCGGAATCGCTCCCCGTCAGAGCCCCGAAGAAACCGCGTCCCCACCACATTCTGGGCGTGGGAATCGTATCCCGGAACGAAAGGGTCCTGATCGCCCGTCGGCCGGAAAACGGCCTTCTGGGCGGGCTATGGGAATTTCCCTCAACCCGTCAGTTGGAGGACGAGCCCTTAAGTGACACCTGTATTCGTGCGGTACGTGAGGCAACCGGTGTCGACGCGGCCGTCCGGAACCGGTTCAGGACCGTCAATCACGCCTTCACCCACTTCAGTGTAACCATGCATGCCTTTCAATGCGAATACAGAGGCGGCAAAGCGCGAGCGCGCAACTGTTCGGACGTAAGTTGGGTCGCACCCGACGGTCTCGGAGACTATGCTTTCTCCCGGGCGAACCGGAAACTCATCGAATACATGGACCGGACGGAACTCCTATGAGTTTACATCAAACTCCACCGTAGCAGGGGCAACGAATGCCAACTGTTTACTGCTCCGTGTTATAACGGCCACCATGCCAGCGACATGAATCCCCCGGATACAATCGGCGACTCATTAAATCCCCAATCGAGAGAACGACCATGCCAAAAACGTTTATGGACCTTACCGGCCGCGTTGCCCTCGTCACCGGAGCCGCCAGGGGTATCGGATCCGCCATCGCGGAACGTCTGGCGACCGCAGGCGCAACGGTCGCTATCGCGGACATCGACCCGGCAACCGCCGGATCTTCCACCATCGGCCTGGTCCTGAAGGCGGATGTCTCCAGCAGCGAAGACGTCACCCGCATGGTAAATACCGTGCTGGAACGCCTGGGACAGATCGATATCCTGGTCAATAACGCCGGCATCGTGGGCACGGAGGCGCCGGTGCGGGATCTGGGCGAAGCGGACTGGGATCGTGTAATGAACACCAACCTCAAGGGTGTCTTCCTCTGCTCGCGCGCGGTCATCGGACACATGGAGGAACGCAATCGGGGCACAATTGTATCCATCGCCTCAATCTCGGGCAAGGAAGGAAACGCCAACATGGCGGCATACTCGGTCTCCAAAGCCGGTGTTATCTGTTTTACCAAGGCGTTGGCCAGGGAGGTACTGGACAACAACATCCGTGTCAATTGCGTCGCGCCCGCGCTGATCGAAACCGAGATGACCCTGAGCCTGGATCCGGATAGAGCCGCCTTTCTGACATCCAAAATACCGATGGGCCGCCTCGGCAAACCCGATGAGGTCGCCGCACTGGTGCACTTCCTGGCCTCCGATGAAGCCACCTTTACAACGGGGCAGTGTTATGACGTCAGCGGCGGACGCGCCACGTATTAAACGGAATTCCCAAATGGGAGAATAGTGAAGGCCCGGACAGATGTCCGGGCCTTTCTGTGTTGAACCTATGCCTGTCTTCACACCCTTTGCTACCCCAGCGGTCGTGCGGTCCAGACGTCACGCATATAGACAATGAGAGCGGCAAACAAAGTAACCACAATCGCAACACCAAACGCCAGAAGAACCAGAAAAATCCTCGAAGGCGGCCTCCTGGGGTCGCCTGGCGGATACGATCTGAAAGGATCGAGGTCCATTGCGCCCTTTCGGGTTCCAGTTTCGCTCCGGCGACGGAAGGTCTCCCGCACCACACCCGGAAACCGCCGATGGAGCGAGAGGCATTGTCGGGACTACATCCTGATCGCCTCAACCGGGTCCAGCGCCGCGGCATCTCGAGCCGGGATAAGCGTAAACAGATAACAGATCAACGCCGCGGAAGCCGAGATCGCCAGAAAGTCAGACATCTGCATCTCCACGGGCAGTGCCTGGGTGATCAACACATCTCCCGGAATCTTCAGAAGTTCAAACCGCTGCTGCGCCCAGCATATGGAAAAACCCAGCACATTGCCGAGCAACACGCCGGACAGCCCGACAGCCAGCCCCTGCCATGTAAATATGCGGCCGATCCTTCGAGGCGGCACCCCCAGGGTCTTCAGAATGCCGATCTCGCGGCGCTTTTCGGCCACGTTCATGGTAAGCACGCTGACGATGTTGAAGCCCGCGACCACCACGATCAGCCCCAGACCCAGAAAACTCGCCCACTTCTCCAGATGAATAGAAAAATACAGGTTGCCGTGGTCCCGCATCCAGGGATGCACGGAAAGCGCAGGATCCAGCCGCCTGGTCGCCTTCTCAACGACTGTGCTGATTTCCTGCGCGCCAAAGGCATCACCGAACCGAAGGCGGACACCGGTAATCTGGCGCCCCCAACCCATATCCCTTCTGGCCGCCGTAAGCGAAACATAGGCCAGTCCGCTATCGAACTCGGGATTACCCGAACTGAAGATGCCGGTGACTATGTAACGTCGAAACCGCGTCTGAACGGCGAAAACCTCATGCGGCAAGATCCAGAGATGCACTTCCGACCCCACCCGTACGCCGAGTTGATCGGCAAGATAGCGCCCGACCACGATCCCGTACACCTCCCCGCGGCCTTCCGTTTCCTGGGTGCCCAGATCCAGGGCGCCTCCCCAGATATGGTCCGCCAGATCGCTTACCGACTTCAATCCGTCCGGGGTCACGCCCCTCACCATCACACCGGCGCTATATACCTCGTCTTCAAAGGAACGGTGCAATACGGCACCCTCCGAAGCCACAAACGGCGAAACGGCGGTAACCAGGGGATGGGCGGCCAGGGCGGCAAGTAGCGCCTGTGGATCCTCTATCCTCTGCCCCCCTTCCTTCCTCACCGTCGCGTGCGCATTCACTCCCAGCAACCGGTCCCATACCAGCGTCGAAAACCCGTTCGACACCGACAAGACGATTACCAGCGCCGCTACGCCCAGGCCCACGCCCATAACCGCCACCATCACCGTGAACGACACCCGTTTCCGGCGGCGCATCGAGCGCAGATACCGTCGCGCAATCAACAATTCATACATCGCCGGTCCCCTGTCCTGGCCGCCGGACATTGTCAAGACCCACGGGCGCGTCCCTCTGCCTGCCTGTCGAGGAGACCTCAACGCGCAGACAGGCGCCCTGGGCCCGGGGGACTGGCACGCGCCAACGATCACTCATAGCGTATTGCATCCACCGGATCCAGCGCCGCCGCATCCCGGGACGGAAAGAGGCTGAAGAGGTAACAGATCAGAACCGCGCACAGGGAAACCAATCCGAATTCTTCGGGGCGCATCTCCACCGGCAACGAACTGACGTAGTAAACCTCCCCCGGTACGCGAATCACTTCGAACCGCTTCTGAATCCAGCAGAGCGCAAACCCCAGCAGATTACCCATCGCGATACCGGACAGGCCCACCACCAGCCCCTCCAGGATAAAAATCCGGCCGATCCGCGCCGGGATCATCCCCATTGCCTTCAGAATTCCGATCTCCCGGCGACGATCGGTCACATTCATCGTTAAAATACTGATAATGTTGAATCCCGCCACCACCACGATCAGACTCAGAATCAGGAAGAAGGCCCACTTCTGCAGCTGGATCAATACGTAAAAGTTCCCGAAGTTCCGCGTCCACGAAGAGGCAAACAGCCCCGGATATGTCTCACGAAGAGCCTGCCTGAACGTCTCGCTGAGCCGGTCGGCTTCCATCGGATCCTGCAATCGCAGGCGAATACCCGTTACGACGTCCTGCCAACCCAGATCTCGCCTTGCGGCCGCGAGAGAAATATAGATCAGCCTGGAATCGAACTCGAAATAACCCGTATTGAAGACCCCGGTCACCCGGTAACGCTGCCACCGGCGTGCCCGGCCGCCGAAAACGTCCTTCGGAACCAGACCCAGGAACACGTCGGCCCCGGGGCGCGCACCCAGCTTTTGCGCCAGGACCTGGCCCAGCAAAACCCCGTGTACCGCCCGCGGACCCTGTTTCTCCCGTGGACCGAGATCTATTTTTCCTTCCCTGATATAGGTCCCGATGTCGCTGGTGCGAAGAAAACCCGCAGGATCCACGCCACGCACGAGAACGCCCGATTTCACCGCCTCCTCTCCGGCAGGCTTCCGGAAAACAAACCCCTCCGCGTGGATATAAGGCGACGCCGCAAGCACTTCAGTGTGGTCTTCCAGAGTGCGCATGACCGGCATATAATCCGCAATCGGCTTGCGATAGGACTTGCGCACGGTCACGTGCGCGTTCACGCCCAACAGACGCTGGCGGATCATATTTGTATAACCGTTCATGACGGACATTACGATCACCAGCGATGACACACCCAGCGCCACGCCGACCACGGCGATACATATCGTAAACGAGATGCCCCTCCGGGCGCGCAGAGACCGGAAATGCCTGCGGGCGATCATGAACTCCGGGTTCATCCGGTCCTCCATCCGGCTGCGGCCATTCCCGTCGGCACGATTTCGGCCATGGTATAGATAACAGTCGGAACCGTACCGCCGCCACATACAAAAAATCCCGATCTGAAAACGAATCGCTTTTCAGGATCGGAATATACAGGCTCTTCACCCACGCGGCGCCGCAGCCGCCTCGTGGACATCCCATTCAACTGTTGACAACGAAATCAGTTCAATCCGTGCAGACGGTTTCTCAATATCGCGGCCTGTTCGTAACGCTCCTGGGCAACCGCCGTCTCAATCTGTTCGAAAAGGCTTTTCCTGGCGGGTGCGGGATATCGCCGCCGAATCTCTTCCTCCCAATCTTTCAGCGAACGAAGCTCGTCTGTGGATTCGAGAAGCTCCGGGTCTCCGGATCCATTCAAGAAGCACCGGATCTCTTCGATTCCCTCCCGCACAACTTCGAGCGCTCCCTCGGAATCTCCGTTCTGAAGACAGATTTCTCCCTTGGATCTGGCGTGTACCATGAGCACACACGTCCGGGAACGCTCAAATTCACACTTGATCTCGTCATTTCCGGAAAAGGTCCTGACCAGATCCAGCAACGCCAGATTATGCGTGGTGTCCCTGAGAACGCCTTCATAATCGCCCAGGTGCAGAAGACAGATGAACCGCTGATAGAACTGGACGCCCTCCGTCCACAACACATCGCACGCACACTCATCCAGGCAGAATCCTTCGTCTGAACCGTGCTGCCTGCGGTGGGCTTCCAGGCGGTCGAGGTACGCATCGAGCGCCGACTCATATCCTCTCGGGGAGGTGCCGTCGGGTCGACCGGTCATTTCCATCTGCAGGAGGCCCAGTTCGAATCGGACCTGCAGCTTCTCCCGTCCGTCGATTCCCACGATCTTCCTGGCGCAGGTTTTTTGAGGATCGAAAATCCAGCGCTTGAAAATCGGTAATAGATCCGGCTCCATGGAAAACTCCCGTTCGAACAAGGCGCATAACGAATCGCTTCAGATAGGCGCCGTCTTCGAAGAATATACAAATGGCAGTTGAAAGTCAACCCGATTAACCAGGCTCCCGACAGGCGCGGTCCGGAACCGGCGTTATGGTGTCTTTTTTCTTGACAAAGAATTCCCGGCTATGTATTTTCCGCGCCTTGCGAACGCCATCCATCGATGGCGAATATTGACCGTAAATTGTTTTTTTTCAGCATGTTGAAAAATCGGAAACCCCCGGAGCCGGAAGTGTCTCCGTACATCGTCGACTTCCTGGGCCAGTTATGGATCACACCGAAGGCATTGTCATCCGGGAACAACGGGGGCACTACCATGTCGCCACGGGAAACCGGGTGGTCGACTGTGCCGTCTCAAGCAGATTGCGAAAACAGCTTCAGTATCCCGAAGCGGCGCCCGGTTCGCGCCGAAAACGGGTACAGGCCGTCCGCCGCGCGCGCGTTGTGGACCCCGTCGCCATTGGTGACCGCGTCCGCATAGATACCGGCGAAGGCAATACCGGTCTGATCCGTGAAATTCTGCCGAGGCGGAACAAGATCTCACGCAGGGCGTCGGGAAGTTCACGGAAAGAACAGATCCTGGCCGCCAACGTCGACCAGCTCCTTCCGGTCTTCTCGGTGGCAGAACCGCCGCCGGACTGGAATGTGCTGGACCGTATGCTGGCTGTTGCGGAATGGTGTGAGATACCCACCGCCATCTGCTTCAACAAACTGGACCTGCCCTGCCCCGCCGCATTCGATACGTCGGTTTCCATCTACAGACAAATCGGATACCCGGTTGTGTTCACCAGCATCATTACCGACAGGGGCAAAAAGGAGTTCCTCAGCCTCCTGAAAGGCCGGATTTCGCTCTTTATGGGACCTTCGGGCGTAGGCAAATCCAGCCTGCTCAACTGGCTGCAGCCGGGCCTCGGGTTGCGGACGCGCGAAATCAGTGAAAGAACGGGGGAAGGCCGGCACACGACCACCCACACGGAACTCGTCACACTCGAAGCCGGCGGCATGGTCGGAGACCTGCCCGGCGTGAGGGAATTTCATCTGTGGGAGATAGACCCGGAAGAAATCCATGGGCTTTTTCCGGAATTCAGGAGCCTGCCCGGACACTGCCGCTTTCGAGACTGCACGCACGTCCGGGAGCCCGGTTGCATTGTCAAAGATGCAGTGGATCGGGACGTTGTCTCCCGCCAGCGGTACGAATCCTACCTCCAACTCCGTCAGAATCCCTGAAACCGCGGTTCGACTCTGGTGTCCCGTCCCAGAAATATGTCACCATTCATCCGCCGATTCATCCCATCTCGCTACGTTGCCATCGCACGCCGACCTTGCGCAGGTCGACTCGCTCTGGCGCCTTGCGAGCAGGGCGACTCGGCGGCCGAATTCAGGCAATCTATTTAAGGGACAGAACACTAGCCATATCTCTCCCGCAGAATTCGCGCTGCCCTTGACTCGTTGCACAGCTTTGCGTAAGCCTCTTCAACGGGTATTTCGGCCGCGTTACCTGGCGCGAAGCCGCAGTCGGGGTTCAGAACGATCTGGTCGGGACGCAGAAATTCCAGAGCCTGTTCAACCCGTTGGACAATTGCCGCAACGGGATCGATCTGCGGAGACCTGCAGTCCACACAACCCAGCCCCACCTGCCTGTCTTCCGGAATCTGTTTCAACACGTCCAGATCACCCGCAGCGGGAACGGTGAACTCCATCACGTACTGATGAACGTTCAGTCGTAGCAACGCGGGCAGAATCGGTCCGTATCCGCCCTGACCAACCCATCCGGCACGGCCCTTGTTTCTCCGGCACAGATGCAACGCCACGGCCAATCCCTCAACGCCATCCACGATCTGGTTCAGGAGATCCACGCAGAGGTCCATCTCCCGATCCGGATTTTCGTACCTTCCGCGCACACGGGAATCCACAAACAGACAGAGATGCGGATCGTCGAACTGAACCACGTCGGCGCCCGCGTCCCGCAGCAGAAGCAGTTCGTCCCGCAGAATCGGTACCAGCGCGCGCATAAACACCTCGCGAGTGGGATACGCGTTACGGGATCTTTCCGGATGCCACATTCTCTGCCCCAGGAGATAGGGAGAGGGCAGACACACCTTGATCGCTTTATGGGTCCGCGCCCGGAGATATTTCGCCTCGGCAGCGGCCAGACCCGTCCTTTTCGCCTCCACAGGTTCCACCACCGTGTGCCACCAGAGTCCTTCCTTCCGTTCCCGCACGAAACCGTCCGCCACATCCGCGATAATGCCGATATAGGACCGGCGCCGATATTCGCCGTCGGAAACGATGTCCAACCCCGCGGCCTCCTGCAACGCCAGAACGTAGTCCACCGCGGCATCCATCAGCATGGAAAACCGGGACGGATCTTCGGGCGCTTTGTCTGGGTCCAGCAGGTCGCGCACAAACTGCGACCGCGGCATACTTCCCACAACGCCTGCCGGAAAGAGAACGGGGTTGCCGACCATATTACCATTCCTTTCGCGCAATCTCGAAATCCTGATTCGTATCGATCTCCATATATCCGCCCTCCGTCTCCATCAGATGCATCGGGACCCTGGCATCCAGCATCTCCTGGTACAGGTCGATCAGATACGCTTTCTGAAAGGAGAGGGCCGATTGGAACGGGCGGCCGTCGTACAGGGTCCTCGCACAGTGGAAGGCGTCGCGTAGCTGCACGGTCCCCTCTCTCCCGAAACGGGCAATGCCCGTATACTCGCCGTGGGCGATCTCGCCGGGTACGTTCCGGCCGATTGCAACGACCCGGTTGCTCACGGAGGCCATCTTTTCCGCATCGTTCTCGGGATGCTCGGACCGTTTTCGATATCGCGCGCGCCAGGCCGTGTCGCACACCAGGGTAATCTCGTGCGCACTATCCATCAGATTCACGACGATCTCAGGCCTGTATAGGATATCGGAATACGCGCAGACGAAACCGTCGTCCATATGGAACTCCGCGTGCATCAGGGATATCAGGATATTGTTGTTGAGCCAGTCTGCGTTGTGACAATACGTAAGGCCAGGATATTCGGTCTGCACCTGCTCGATGCGGTAGCCGCCGACAAACACGATATCGTGTAATCCCGCCGAACGTAAAGCGTCGAGGCCCCAATCCAGAATGCGCCGGCCTTTCACCTCGGCAAGACATTTCGGCGCGTTTTCCGTGTGGGGCATCAATCGCATTCCTCGACCGGCACCGATGATAATCGCTTTCAACGTTTGAACACCTCCCGCGTTACCTCTGCCGGAAAAATTCGGGAGAAAAAAGACGCCAGAAACCGATCGGCGCCCACCTCCAACGCGTATCTAACCGGCAGACCCTTCCGGTATTCGTCCCTCGAGAACGGCCGCCGGTCCACAACCACCTGCCCCGAAGTCAGATCTCCCTCTGTCTCCACGTCCGCATAAACCGTCTTGATGCAGAAGAGAGATGGATCGATCGCCAGCCCCACCGCCAACGGATCGTGCAGATAGAAATGACACCGGTTCTGAACCCGCAAGGAATGTTCCATGGCCGGCCGCACCGCGTCTTTCACAAAGCGACCCGCCGGAGTTGCCGGTATTCCCGCAAGATGCGACGCTTCCAACGCCACCCGATGGGTCACGTCCAGAGGCGCCAGCGTTATGCTTGCGCCGGAACGCATGACCTGCCTCGCGGCGTGGGGATCGGCGAAGAAATTGAACTCCGCCGCAGGCGTCACGTTACCGGGCTCATCGACCGCGCCGCCCATCACACACACCTCCCGGGCTTTTTTCAACACCCCGGGGGACTGCGCTTCCGCCAGGGCCAGGTTGGTCAGCGGCCCCACGGCGATCAACGTCACCTCCCCCGGCCGGTTCGAGAGGGTCTCAACGATAAACGAGACCGCGTCACCCGACGGCGAACGGCCGGGCAGCGGCAACGCGGCATCCCCCAATCCTCGGGGCCCGTGCACCTCTGTGGCGTATACGGCTTCTCTCCTCAGGGGACGGCCCGCGCCCGGGTAAACCGGGACATCGTTACGTTCCAGCAATGCCAGCACCTTCAGTGCGTTCCCGGTTCCAATGTCCAACGGCACGTTGCCACTTACGGTGCAGACGCCCAGCACCGCCAGTTCGGGGGATCCCAGCGCCAACATCATCGCCAGGGCGTCGTCCACGCCCGGGTCCGCGTCCAGAATCACCGGCCGTCTGTCCGTTGGCTCAAACCGCATACAACAGCCCGAATTTCGCCTTCAGATGCGCCATCAATGCCCTGTGACCCAGGGGCTTTCCCGTGACTTTCTCCACCAGTTCAGGAGCCGTGTAGCGTTTCCCCTGCCGATGGATCCTGTCCCTCAGCCACCCCAACAGCGGGCTGAACTCGCCTTCGGCAAACTGTCTGTCGAGGTCGCCCAGATCCCTGCGTGCGGCTTCGAAAAACTGAGCGGCGTAGAGGTTGCCCAGCGTATAGGTCGGGAAGTATCCGATCAATCCGGCGCTCCAGTGAACGTCCTGCAGACATCCGTGCGCATCGTCAGGCGGTTTCAGTCCGAAATCCTGCTCGAACCGCTCGTTCCACGCACCCGGGACGTCGGCTACCGGAAGATCACCCTCCACGAGCGCCTCCTCCAGCGCGAACCGCAGGAGAATGTGCAGATTATAGGTCGTCTCGTCCGCCTCGACACGGATGAACGACGGCCGCGCGTCGTTAACCGCGAAATAAAACGACTCCAGCGAAACGCCCGCCAGCGCGGTTGAAAAAACACCACGCGCCTTCGGGAAGAAATGAGTCCAGAACGCCCGGCTGCGTCCCACGAAGTTCTCCCACATCCGGGACTGGGACTCGTGAATGCCCAGGGACACGGCTTCGGCCATCGGCGTCCCCGAATGCGCGGCCTCCAGTCCCTGATCATAAAGGCCGTGGCCCGCTTCGTGCAGAGTCCCGAAGAAAGCCTGCGCAAACTGGTTACGGTCGTACCGGGTCGTTAGCCTTGTGTCGCCCGGCCCGATTCCCGTACAGAACGGATGCACCGTCTCGTCCAGCCGCCCGCGCTCGAAGTCGAACCCGACGGCCTTCGCTGCGGCGATGCCGAACTCAGTTTGTTCCGGCACGGGATAGTCGCGGGTCAGAATCGACGCCTCGGGCGCCCTTCCCGAATCCACGATCGCCGCCACCAACGGCGCCAGTTCGTCTCGGAGCGCGCCGAATATTCCTTTGAGATTGTGAGACGTTTCTCCGGGCTCAAATCGATCCAGAAGCGCATCGTAGGCAGTCCCTCCGGTCCTGAGCGCCGCGGCCACCTCCCGCGTGAGCCGCACCACCTCCTCCAGGTGCGGCCGGAAACGCTCGAACGCCGAGTCCTCCCGCGCCTCCTGCCAGGCCTGTTCAGCCAGCGTCGTCGCCTTCGCAAGCGCCTCAACCAGAGACTTCGGCAACTTCGTCCTTCTGTCGTATTCCCGCCGGATTTCCCTGACGTTTACGGCACGCGCCGATTCCGGCTGGAAATCCACATCACCCTCCTCGACGCACGACAGCAATTCCCCTACCTCGGGCGCCGTTGCCCGCTCGTGCGCCATCCCGGCCAGGAGGGCATGCTGTTCGGCGCGGTGTGCGGCGCCGCCACGCGGCATATAGGTGCGTTCGTCCCACCCCAGCACGGCCGCGCAGGATTCCAGCAAGTGCAGTTCCTTCCACCGGCCGATGAGATCCTCGTAAGCCCGCTGCGTGGACATGACATGCTCCCTTTCATACGTAACAAAAACAGCGTCGAAAGCCGTCGCAATCTAAACCTCTCACTGGCGACGGTCAAGCGGAATCCCGATATACGCCACGACCTCCGTGTTGACAATCATCCGCGGACGAGATATATTGCGATGACATTTGAAAGCACCTCGCCATCCGCCCCAATACCGGTTTCCACCCGAAGACGTCAAGGAGGCGCCACATGCCCAAAATCGACATTGAATACTGCGCGGCCTGAGGCTACGAAGATCAGACCGTCAGTTTGACGGACAGACTCCTGAGAGAGTTCAAGCAGGATATCGAAGGCTTCACACTCATTCCCTCCGGCGGCGGACGATTCGAGGTCACCATCGACGGCGAACTCGCCTTCTCCAAACTCAAAGAGGGCCGCTTTCCCGAGTACGAAGAGATCCAGCCCCAAATAGCGAAACGCATCTGAACTTTTTAATTCAGTAACCGGATTCTGCATGGATGGACAGGATCGAAAGGACAACACCCGAGAATGATGCTCCCTTTTCCGGGTACAGCGATGAATCCATCCACCATAGAGCGCGCAACCTCACTCTGAACAACCCGAATCCGCGAATTGACAGGTTGTCGGTACATTCTACGCTAAAGTCATTGAAAAACAGCCGATTATTCAGCATAACCACCGGTTTCCGGGTTTGACCGGCAGGTTCTCGTGATCCGTACACAGCAAAGTGGAAGCCGAAAGTTAACCATGCCAACACCGCCAACTCATCTGTCTCCTGACCCGAAAGCATGCGCCGTCGCCCGGGCGGTTGGTGATGCGGTCCGCCCAGACCGGGTCATTCTGTTCGGCTCGCGCGCCCGTGGCGGCTTCAGCCCGAATTCGGACATCGACCTGCTCATCATCACCGACTCTGATCCCCTGGGCCGGCAGAAGTACCTACGCACGAGCGCGGCGGCCCACTGTACGGTCGACGAACTGTACGGCGATTCGATCAGCGTCGATCTGGTCCACATGAGCGAAGGGGCGTTCCACTACGGTCGCCGGGCGCGCAACCACGTGGCAGGCCAGGCAGTCCGCGATGGATTTGATGCGAATGGAAACAAAGCGTCCTACGATAACCCGGACCCGACCAACTGGCCCGACATACGGCAGCGTGTCGCCAATGCTGAGCGGGAACTCGGCGTTCTAAAGATTCTCGTAGAGGCCAATTCCGCTCAGGAAGCCATCGGGTTTCACGCGCAGCAGGCTCTTGAAAATGCACTTAAGGGCTGGATATCCGCGCTCGACGGCGACTATCGCAACACGCATGACCTGGCCATACTCGCGGCGACCGTTCGCCGACATCCGGCCGAAAACGACACCCCGGCCGGCGAGAAGCTGGCGTGGCTGACCGAGTACGCTGTGCGATACCGCTATGCAGACGCAGAGGTGGTAATCGAAGACCGCTACACGCTGCTCTCGGCGGTAGCTGAAACCGTCGAAGCGATTATGGTCCGTATCCGCGCGTTGACTTAAACGACATTCACGAAGCCCGGCTCCAGGACAGTTCAACGGAATTCGTCCGGGAGACCTGATGAACCGGCGCCTGAATAGGGCGATATTATCGAGAAAGCGTTCCTGTTTCGGCGAGATTGCGGGTACCACGTTTCCCGCTGGTTTCTATCCGCCTGACCGTTCGTTGTCCGTTTCGGATATTCAGACAACATCCAGATGGATCGTGCCATCGCATACAAGAGTTAGATGACCCTGTAATCGCCTCGCCTTCCTCGTCCCCGTGCCCGCCACCTGACTTTCGGAACGCCTCCCGATCCCAATCCAGTCTCACTTTTACAAAAGCGAAACACGCTCCGGAAATCTCACCGGCATCCGTGTTCGACTTGACGTCGGTGGAGTCTCGCAATACTTTTCTCGTCACAAGCCCCTTTCAACGCGGGACAAGGCGTTTTTCGCACAGCTTGCAGCATCCAATCCGCATCGGATCCACTTAGGTCCAAATAACGTGGACAAAACCCCACTTCGAGTGCGACGATATGAAAAAAACGTGTTGGCTGAATCTTATCCTCTGGTCACTCTTATCGATCTCGGGTCTGTTTGCAGGTTGCAGCGGCAGCAAGAGACTCTCCATCCTGGTAACGCGTCCGGCTGAAATCAACCTGCGGGATTTTGACAAGATCGCAATTGGCGAAATAAAGGGATCGGGGAGCGGATTCGTATCGAAACTCAGCGACTGGGGTAAGTTTCTGCAGGGTGTGGAATCCAAAGACACCTGGCTCCGGAGATTCTCCGCTGAGATGTCGCAGGCGCTTTCACAATCCGGGCGATTTGAACTCCTGGACTATGAGAGCCTGAAGATCGGACATGGCAGGAACGACGTTGAAGGGAACGTCGCCCTCATTTCGGGCGGTATCCTGGCCTACGACTACGACGAGGAGGAAACCAGGGAGAATGTCAAGCAAAAGGACAAGAAGACAACCAAGAAAACCAGCAATCGAAAATACGACCGCAGAGGCACCGCGCGTGTGGAAGTCCAACTGCGAATCGTGGATTTGCAGACATCGAGGATTCTGGCCAGCAGGAAATTTTCCGAACGTGAGACAGTAAGAACGTCGGGTAAGACTCAAAGCGAGGCAAGTATCGACAATGCCGATCGCAGGCGGCTTTTCGCTGCGTGCACGGCGGATATTGTGCAGTCCCTTGTGCGGATGATTGTGCCCTATACCGAGCGCGTGTACGTCTCTTTCGAAACCGCCAAGGAAATGCCGGAACTGGAACGCGGCTTCAGAATGGTCGACGCGGGCAACTGGGATGCCGCGCTCAACATCTTTCAGGAGTCAACGCAGACCTATTCCAATTCAACCGAAGTCCATAAGGCCTATTTCAATCTTGGACTGAGCTACATGTATACCGATCGGTTCGACCAGGCGCGAACCGCATTGCAGGAAGCCAATGCCAGAAAGTTCAGCGGAAAATACCGGAATGCCATATTGGAATTGGACAGACGCGTTGAAAGGAAACGCCGGCTCGACGAGCAGACGAGGACCGATCAAGGGACCGGGGAAAATGCGGAAACGGTGAAGAAGCAATAAAGGCCAAAGTCTTGGGACAGAGACATCCTCCTATTGAAGTCCTACTTGACGCCAGGATAACTTGACAGTACCACATATCTCCCCTCGTTACTTCCCCCTTGAGGGGGAGTCGGCGAGGTTCACGGCCTCCGCGTCTGCGCCTCGTCTCGCCGTCGTGAGTGGGAAGGAAGCTTATCTTTGATTGTTCACTACTGAGGGAGGATCGAGTAGATGCCCGTCACCAGAAGACAGTTCCTGAAGTCAGCGGCCGCCGTCACGTTGGGATTCCAAGGGCTGCAGCTCCACGTGGTCTGGGGGCAGGCCCCCGAGGAGGGGATCGCCGCGGGCTACGGCCCCATGCGACCGGACCCGGGCGGGATCGTCGACCTGCCCGCGGGCTTCACCTACCGGGTGATCTCCCGCATCGGCGTCGAGATGGACGATGGCCTGCGAGTGCCGGGGCTGCCCGACGCCATGGCCGCCTTTCCCGGGGCGGAGGGACGGACCCTGCTGGTCTGCAACCACGAACTCACTGCGGGGGCCCGCAAGGTCGGCGCCTTCGGCGATGAGAACGAGCGTCTCGGCAAGCTGCCGCGCGAACGGTTCTACGACTGGGGCCGCGGCGATCCGCCGCAGGGAGGGACGACGACCTTCGTGCTCGGCCCCGCCGGTGAGCTGGAGAAACATTACCTCAGCCTCGCCGGCACCGTGCGCAACTGCGCGGGCGGCCTCACCCCCTGGGGAAGCTGGATCACCTGCGAGGAGACGACCCAGCACGCCGACGACAACCACGAACAGGACCACGGGTACAACTTCGAGGTCCCGGCGGGCCCGGCCACGGGGCCGGTGGAGCCGGTGGCCCTGAAGGCGATGGGCCGCTTCAACCACGAGGCCGTGGCCGTCCATCCGGCGACGGGCATCGTCTATCAGACCGAGGACGCCGGCGACGGTCTCATCTACCGCTACCTGCCCGACGAGCCCGGACGTCTCGCGGCCGGTGGCCAGCTGCAGGCGCTCATGGCCCTTGACCGGCCGAGCCTGGACACGGCCAACCACAAGTCGCAGACCGTCGCTCCCGGGGACCGCCTGGCCGCGGCCTGGGTCGATATGGAGGACGTGGAGTCCCCGGACGATGACCTGCGCAACCAGGGATTCGACAAGGGCGCCGCCCGCTTCGCCCGCGGCGAGGGCATGTGGTACGGCCGGGAGGCCGTCTACTTCGCATGCACCAGCGGCGGCAAGGAGAAGAAGGGGCAGGTGTGGCGCTACGAGCCAAGCCCCAGCGAGGGGACGCCCGACGAGACGGCCTCGCCCGGGACCCTGGAGCTGTTCATCGAGCCCAACGACGGCAACCTGGTGGAGAACTGCGACAACCTGACGGTGGCGCCCTGGGGCGACCTCGTGCTCTGCGAGGACGGCGGCGGGGACAACCACCTGGTGGGGGTCACTCCGGAGGGGCGGATCTACAAGCTCGGCCGCAACGCCTTCAACGAGTCCGAGTTCGCCGGCGCCACGTTCTCGCCCGACGGCCGCACGCTCTACGCCAACATCCAGTCGCCCGGGATCACCCTGGCCATCACCGGGCCCTGGACGGGCTGAGCCGAGGCCTCAGTCAAGTCCCTGGCGCCGTAGGTGAGGCGGTCCGCCCGGACCGTGTCATTCTGTTCGGATCGTGCGCCCGGGGCGACTACAGCCCGGATTCGGACGTCGACCTGCTCATCATCACCGACTCCGATTCCACGGACCGCCGGAAGTATCAACGCACGAGCGCCGCAGCTCACCGCAAAGTCGAGGAACTGTACGGGGATTCGACCAGCGTCGATTTAGTCCGCATGAGCGAACGGGCATTCCATTACGGTCGCCGAGCGCGCAACCACGTGGCAGGCCAGGCCGTCCGCGACGGATTCGATGCGAATGGCGACAAAGTAAGCTACGACAACCCTGAACCGACCAACTGGCCCGACGTACGGCAGCGCATCGCCAATGCCAGGCGTTGTCTCGAAGATCTCGACGTTCTTATTGAAAACCCCCGTTCTTCGCAAGAACTGATTGGGTTTGCCGCCCAACAGGCTCTTGAGAACGCGCTGAAGGGCTGGATTTCTGCTCTCGACACCGACTATCACAATACGCATGACCTGACGGTGCTCGCGGAGACCGTGCGCCGGCGTCCGGCCGAAATCGACACTTCGGCCGGCGAGAAGCTGGCTTGGCTGACCGAATACCCGGTGCGATACCGCTATGCAGACGCAGAGGTGGTCATCGAAGACCGCTACACGCTGCTCTCGGCGGTCACCGAGACCGTCGAGGCAATTATCGCTCGAATCCGTCCACTGACAGCAACGGGGGAAGAGGAGCCTGGCTCCGCAAGGTGTCAACAGAAATCGTCCACGAAACCGGATGAATCCAATCTACGCGATTGACCTCCAGTGTCGTGTCATCCGCACGATTGGCCCTTGATTCATAGAGATTCCGGGCAGGATTATCCGGATCCCGCCTCGCTGGTCGTTTAGATCCAGCCCGGAATCTCCAAACGCTTCTAACCGATCATCCATCAAATAAAAGAGTCGAAGCCAAGCACCTCGACCCTTTTTGTTTGTCTAAGCACCGTTTTCAGCATTGCGCCAACACCCTAAGGAAACTTGCCTGAAGGTGGGGCGGACATTCCTGTCTGCCCGCCTCAACGTCGTTCTGCCGGCATGGGCACTCAAGAGAGGATCTCGCCGCCGAAACCCAGCAGACAGTATCCGATGTCCCTCGCATCCGTGCACATAGGACAGTTAGGGCAGGCTTGAAACCTGCCGCTACGGTTCGCACGTCGAAACGCGACGGTGGGGGGTCCCCACCATCGAATCTATCCTCCCATTCGACATATCGTAATTGGTGGAATCCAGGACAAATTACGGACGATTCGACAAACAAACTGCGTTGAACGCCGGTTTCACATTGCGTACCATTACTGGACGCATTATACCCGATAACGAGGTCGACATCCGTAACTGAGGCGGTTGCAGTGATGTAACTCGGCATCCGGGTTCCACCAGATTGAATGGGTCTGAGTAGAAATCCGGTAGTTATGAACAGGATGGTTCGAATGATGACTTCCTTGAAGGGCACAATCTATCTTGCCGCCCTGGCGCTGCTGGCATTCGTATGTCACGCCGCGACAGGTTCCAATGCAAACATTGATCCCACAACAACCAATGCTGTAGCCGTCGATGCCAACGGCGACGATACCGCCTCCATTCCGGACTTCGACGGCGACGGGACGATCGGCTTTGGCGATTTCGTGAAGTTCGCTGGGGTGTTCGGGGCGCGCCAGAGTGATGAGAAGTACGAAGCGAAGTATGATCTGAACGGCGACGGTGAAATCGGGTTTTCTGACTTCGTGATCTTTGCGCAGAACTTCGGTAAAGACGTGCCTTCAACCGACTTTACCGAGCCGCAGATTTACAATGACAACGTATTTGTCCTTCCCGTAGCAGAAAATCTCGCCGCCCTTTGGCCGGATTTCGGCAATGAGCCACCACTGGAAGACTATGCGGCGCGATTCTATGGGCGCTTCCGCGATGAGTTCGATTTCCTGATTTTCTTCGCCAACGTGCGTCGAGAGACCCAGCTAGAACCAGGTTCGTTGGACGGAGGCTTTTTTGCACACCTGAAGAACGATGTGCGAGGTATCGGACTATCGCTTTTCTCCAACAATAGTACGTGGGGGTCCGAAGGGAAACTCCAGGGCGTGATTTTCTTTTCTGTCTATGAGCCATATCACCCGGTGTTTGAGTATTCCGACTTTCGTGAGGGTACCCTCCTGCACGAGTTGATGCATCGATGGGCAGCCTTCCTCGGTGAGCCACTATCAGATGGAGGACATTGGAACGGGAAGAGCAATATCCGTGGATCTCTCGGTGGTGCCTTTCGTTCTGATTTTGAAGAGATAGTTGACCTTGGTGGAGGCAGGTACACTGGTGCCAAAGACCCAATCGACCCTAAGCGAAATCCCTATCCTCCTCTCGAACTGTACCTGGCAGGTTTCGTGCCGCCAGAGGAGGTCCCTGATGTGTGGGCCGCAGTGGATGGGGAGTGGCTTTTTGGCGAAGCGGGCGATCTTGTCAGAGATGAAAACGGGGATCGCATTTTTTCCGCACGCGAGATAAAGAAATACACTATAGACGACATCATCGCCGAGCATGGACCACGCGCTCCCGACCACCTGCAATCCCAGAAGGACTTTCGCGCCGCGGTTATTCTGCTGGTTAGTGAGGACTACCCCGCGACCCGAGACATACTGGAAAGTGTGAGCGACGACGCATTATGGTTCAGCCACGCGGGTGAGGACGACCTGGAGAAGAGTGGCTGGCTGCTTTGGAACTTCCACGAAGCAACCGGCGGCCGGGGAACAATCACGATGGGCGGTCTGGCACAACTTCGACGCCGCTCTGGAGCAAAAATTGTGGTGCCGCGCTCATTTGGAACGCCCCCACCGCCAATTGAGGATCACTTGGAATTTCGGAACGGCCACGAGGTTCTCGAAAGGACGTCGAGACACATTTCGGCAGAAGCAGAACAACCGTGATGGATGGCGTTTTGCGGGGCAGCGAAGGAATCCAGCGCCAGGTCGCCAGACGCATCTGATCGATTGCATAACGACGAGAAGGGGCGAAGCCGCGCGCCTCTACCCTTCTTTGTTGCCCAAACTTCCTCGCTTAGTTACCCGTGTCAGTCACACTCGTCCAAACCCGCCGTTATAGTCGATCGCTGCCCTGTACCAGGTGAATACGAGGCCATTTTCAAGTTCATCGCCGAGCCGACCCCGGCGAGTCTCGTCCCAGATTTAGTGCCGTGCCCAACGGCAAATGAGGTTATACGAAAAAAAAGTGGAAACCGGGACAAATTGCGAACGGTGGGGCAAATTTCGGGTATTGCATGGCATCAGCAATATGTGATACATTCTTGATTGATATTGCACATTAGAGCATCGCACAAACCAGATTGCGCTTTTGGCAGGTGCAGTTCTTGATTAAATCGCAGAGGCGATCTGTCAACAAAAGTAGCCAGGAGAGCGAAAAATGCCATCACGATATAGAATTATGATCGGCGCCAGCCTTGCAATTCTGGCATTTGTATGTCACGCCGCTGTGGGTTCCGATGCAAGCGATGGCGATGTGTCAGCACTTGCGACCAGCGTCGATGCCAACGGCGACGATACCGCGTCCATACCAGACTTTGACGGTGACGGGACCATCGGCTTTGGCGATTTTGTGATCTTCGCTGGGGTGTTCGGAGCGCGCCAGAGTGATGAGAAGTACGATGACCGGCTTGATTTGGATGGCGATGGCGAGATCGGTTTTTCGGACTTTGTCATCTTCGCACAAAACTTCGGCAAAGAGGTGCCTTCTCCGGTCGTCGCGATTCCGGATGCAAACCTGAGGGCGGCTATTGAGTTGGCCCTGGGAAAGGCCAGCCGCACGCAGATCACACAGGCTGAAATGAAGACTCTGACCACGCTTGTGGCGGAAGCAGCGGACATAAGCGATTTGAGCGGGCTGGAGTATGCCACCAACCTGACACAGCTGGTTCTTGTATTAAACAACATCACGGATGTGTCGGCGCTGGGGAGCCTGGCCAACCTGACAGTCCTGAACCTTTTCGGAAACAACATCTCGGATGTGTCGGCGCTGGGGGGCTTGACCAACCTGACAAACCTGGATCTTGGCCATAACGCGATCACGGATATCTCGGCACTTTCGGGCTTGACCAACCTCACTCAGTTGGGTCTTTTGTGGAACGTCCTGAACGACTCCTCCATCAACGATCATATTCCCGTCCTTGAGAGCCGCGGGGTTACGGTACGCTTTGATTCGTTCCACAAGGGCGACTTCGACATCGAATTAGTTTTGCTCGGCGACATTACTGAAGACTACACTGAAGGTCAGAAGCATGCGCTTCAATGGGTGAGCCGGCGCTGGATGTCAATCATTACGGAGGATCTGCCGGACTATGAATTTGCTCAGGACTGGTCGGGTACGTGCGGCGAACATTCATTTGAAATTCCCTCCGGGGAACGGGTAGACGACCTGCGGATCTATGTGAGCCGCTTTGAAGACGCCGACGGTCCAGCTGGGTATGGTGGGGTAAGCCTGTTACGCGACACCCGTCTACCCATCGTGGGATGCATGACGTTCAATACGAAATTCCTCTATTGGCTGGTGACCGGGCTCCACGAGACGGGGCACGTTCTGGGGTTTTCTAGTTATGTATGGAACGAGTTCGGCTACCTTCAGGACCCGCCGAATGGCGACAGACACTTCAACGGTCCGCTGGCGATCGCCGCCTTTGACGACGCCGGCGGACGGGACTACACGGGTGCAAAAGTGCCGTTGGAGAAGAGTTATTCGCACTGGAGGGTACCTTTGCTTGAGGGCGAACTCATGGGGCCGGGCGGCGGAGGGGCGCTCAGCGCGATTACGGTTCAGTCTCTGGCCGATCTCGGCTACGGCGTGGATGTCGCACAGGCCGATGCGTATACCCTTCCCACTTCCACCGCCGGCAAGATGGCCGCAAAGATCGCCTCATACCAGCCCTCGGTCTCCGGCTCCGTTCTCGATCTCACGCGGCACACTATAACTCCGTCACGCGACGCAGACCTGTACGGACAGGGAAGCGTTTGGGATGGACCTTCCGCGATTCTCGAAGACGACCGCCGGACGGGGCGTTTGAATAGCCTCGCACGGGTTTGGACTGGTTACACTGGGTTCAATGATAACCAAGTGAAGTCGTTTCCGGGCCTGCCATTAGTACCGGAGTCGACGCTGACGTGCGGCGCCGGGCTGATGAATGAACCTATCTACGTGGTTGACAAGCAGGGACGTATCGTCCGCACCATACATCGATGATTCCTCGTGTTTCCGTGCCATAGAACGCGCCAGCCGTACCGAAATACAGGAAACTCCGTCCCAATTAGCCTACTGCATCTATGCGCAAATAAATGAAAGAAAGGGTCGAAACCGCTGGTACACGCCTTTACCATTCTCTTTGCTCCCCAAACTTCCTCACTCAGATACCTTCGTCAATCACACTCGTCCGGGCCCGCCCTAATAGGCGATCTCGGTCCGGCGCCAGGTGAAGAAGCGTCCGTTCTCCGATTCGTTGCCAGGCGACACCCGCGAGTCCCATCCCCGATTGAGGGTCCCGTGCCTATCGGCAAATAAGGTCATGCCGGAAAAAGTTGCAACCGGGACAAATTGCGAACGGAGGGGCAATTTTCGCATCTTGACGGACATCTGAGACATGTGATACATTCAGTATAAATATTGCGCAATAGAGGACCACACAAAACATATTGCGCTTTGGGCATGTGCTGTTTTGCTTATCTTTTCGAAGTAGCCGGGGCGTTCAGTCAGCACCGATAGCTAGGAGAGCGGAAATTGCAATCGCGAAATGGAATTATGTTCAGTGCCGCCCTGGCGCTGCTGGCATTCGTATGTCACGCCGCGACAGGTTCCAATGCAAACATTGATCCCACAACAACCAATGCTGTAGCCGTCGATGCCAACGGCGACGATACCGCGTCCATACGAGACTTTGACGGCGACGGGACGATCGGCTTTGGCGATTTCGTGAAGTTCGCTGCGAAGTTCCGCTTGCAATGACGAAATTGCAGTGTACGAGGTGCGGCGAGCGCCGACACATCCGGCGATTGCAACGCATGGTTGCTTGTCGCTCTAAAGAAAGGGCATACAAATGTATGAAAAGACGGCAGTAAACGTGGCGATATGCTTTTTCGCAATGCTGTATTGCGCTTCCATCAGTTCCGCCTCTTCCTCACCACCCGACAGCGTGCATTTCTGCGCGCCTTTCGATTACGAGGAATGGCGGCGGGATCACCCCCGCCCTGCCGCCAAGCGGCCGGCGGATCTGAACGTGGGCGAACCGCGCACGGTGCGGATGATCTACTTCCTGCCTGATGACCGCCCTTATAGCGCGGAGGTCGTTCAGGATATGAAAGACAGGATCCGCGAGGTTCAGACCTTCTATACCGTATCCTTGCAGGCGCGCGGCTACGGGGATAAAACCTTCGGCTTTGAATCCGATGCAGAGGGAACGCCGATTGTGCATCGCGTGGATGGGCAACACGCCGACAGTCACTATCTTGACGACACAACCGGAAAGGTGTTAGAAGAGATTGAAAACGCGTTTGATCCGGAACAAAACATATACCTTGTCGTCATCGACAATAGCACGGGTGTGATTGACAGGTTCGCGGGAGGGAAAGCAACACGAATTGGAAAAATAGGGGGATTGGCTCTGGTTACCAGCAACGAAATGGATCCGTTCAATTTCCACAATGTTGTCAGCCACGAATTGGGCCACACCTTCGGGTTACAGCACGATTTCCGCGCCAACGCGTACGTCATGTCGTACGGTAACCTCCAGGAGTCCGGAGTGTCAGCGTGCAACGCCGAGTTTCTTACCGTGCATCCCTATTTCAATCGGAGTGTACCAATTGAAGCGGCGCGAGCCCCTGCTATCGAACTGATCTCGCCGCTTACCTATCCGGAGGGCGAAAAAAGCGTTTCCGTGCAGCTCGAAGTCAGCGATTCGGATGGACTTTATCAAGTGATCCTGTTCGAAAATTCCCGTGGGACTGAAGTGAGGGCGTGTCGAGGGTTGGCGGGTGATGAGAATGCTGTCGTCACCTTCGATTACAACGGCGTCATTCCGAGTGCTGTAATAGAGGGTGATTTTACGAGTCTTTCCACGCCACCCAGGCATGATATCCAGGTCAGGGCCGTCGATGCCGCGGGGAATGTGAGCCAGACGGATTTTGTCCTTTCCGCAGTTGCGTCTGAATCGACGCTCCCTCGTCCTCAAACGCTGGATATAATTTCCGGTGACGACCAGCAGGGCGCGACAGGTTCTGTATTGGCAACTCCCATCGTCGTGGAAGTGAGAGATCAGTACGGCAATCCGCTGCCGGGTGCGCAGGTCACCTTTACGGTCACTGCAGGCGACGGCAGGCTCAGTGGACGCTTCAAGCTGAAAAACGTGACGACCGATGCCAGTGGCCGGGCGGAGCGTATCCTTACCCTTGGTCCCAACCCAGGCGCGAACGCCGTTGAAGTGTCTCTGGAAGAACTCGCAGTCGAGACATTTCATGCGGTGGGCCATGGAGAGCCTGTCATGCCCCCGAGCATGGGCCGTGAATTCCGCACATGGCATCTACCGGATGGTGCAACTGCTCGACTTGGAAAAGGCCGCCTTGCGCTGGACGGGAGAGCGGTTGTCTTTTCGCCGGATGGCCAACAGCTCGCTGTGGCGACAAAGATTGGCGTCTGGCTTTACGATGTGGCGAAGTCGCGGCCGCTCGTCCTGTTGCCCGCCGAGAAGCAGATCACCTCCATGTCCTTCTCACCGGACGGTTCCAACCTCGCGTGGTCCGAGCGATACTATTTCCAGGACAACATCAAGCTATGGGACGTAGCGACAGGCGTACTGACCACTACTATTTCCGCATATGGTAACTGGGTTTTGTCCGTGGCCTTTTCACCGGACGGGAAGCTGCTCGCTTCCGGTTCCCTGGATAACACCATCATGCTGTGGGACACGGAGACGGGACGCAATGTCGCCACATATGAAGGAAGGCGCACATCCAATTATCTCAATGATCCTATCTCCGTATCGTTCTCGCCGGACGGGAAGCTGCTCGCTTTAGGGTCCCATGACAGGACGATCAAGCTGTGGGACGTAACCACGGACACCCAGGTCGCTACGCTCGAGGGGCATACGTACCCGGTCGCATCCATTTCGTTTTCACCAGATGGCACCATTCTTGCCTCCGGGTCCTGGGACTGGACAATCAAGCTATGGGACGTAACGACAAGGAACAATGTCGCCACCCTCGAAGGGCATACGGACAGAGTCAATTCCGTGACGTTTTCAGTCGATGAGAAAACCCTCGTTTCGGCTTCAAGCGACGGCACTATCAAGCTGTGGGACGTGGCGACAAGAGAGAATGTCTCTACCCTCGAAGTACCTACTGTTGGAGTCACGTCCGTCGCGTTCTCACGCGATGGGGTTCTCGCCTCGGGTCTTTCCGATGGCTCGGTCAACCTGTGGGATGTTTCGGCGAGAGGAGTTGTGGACGAGCTCGTGAAAGGCGGCGCGGTTTCTTCGGTGGCGTTTTCAGGCGACGGAACGATACTCGCTCTGGGATACGACGATAAAACGGTCAGGCTTTGGGACGTGGAAACAGGCGCACAGGTAGCCACCCTGGAAGGGCATACGAGTGCGGTCACTTCCTTAGCTTTTTTACCGGATGGTACCACCCTCGCCTCGGGTGCGAACCAGGAAATCAAGCTGTGGCAGGCTCCACCGAGGTCGAGTGCTTTTTCGCTTATGGCCGACTATTTCAGGCCCGGGTGTGGGATCTTCAGTATCGTACCATCCCCGGACGGAACAACGATCGCTTCGGGGGGACCTTATGAGATCGTTCTCTGGAACCTGGCGACGCAGGCACAGACCGCCGTTGCTTCTTCCACAACCACCCTGTCGTTTTCTGTGGATGGAAAGCAGCTTGCTTCAAAAACCTTCGATGGCTTCATCAACCTGTGGGACGTGGCGACACTGGAAAATACCGCAACGATACCCATCGGTCACACAAGTGTGGATATTGCCGGTGGCTTTGTGTTGTTTTCGCCCGATGGTACGATGCTCGCCACCGGGTCGGACTATGTTAAACTTGGACACATTATAGGCTCGGTCAAGCTGTGGGACGCGGTTACAAAAGAGAACATCGCCACCTTCGAAGAGCATGAGAGTCAGATCAAGTCTGGGGCGTTTTCGCCCGATGGGACACTGCTGGCAACCGGCTCGTTTTACGGCGTTATAAAACTGTGGGACGTGTTGAAGAAAGAAAGTGTCGCCACCCTGGAAGGGCATGCTGGTTCGGTCAATTCTCTGTCGTTTTCGCAGGTTGGTACCATGCTCTCCTCCGGCTCGGAGGACGGCACGGTGCTGCTGTGGGATATTGCGCGTTACATCTCGCCCCCACTCCCCTCTACCGACTTCGACGGCGATGGTACCGTGGGATTTTCCGACTTTCTGAAATTCGCGGCGCAGTTCGGGCTGAGCCAGGGCGACACGGGGTATGACGCGCGGTTCGATCTGGACGGCGACGACGCCGTCGGGTTCAGCGATTTTCTGATCTTTGCGGGCAGCTTCGGCCAATAAGCCCGATCAACATGGCACGTCTGCCTCTCGCGGCGTCCAGGTCAGGAAGACTCTGCGGACCGACCGATTCCCGTAAGAATTCAAACAGGATATCCAAGCCTTCACACTCATTCCTTTGGGCGGCGGACGTTGTGATGTCACGATCCACGGCGAACTTGCCCTCTCCAGGCCCAAGGAAAGCCGCTTCCCGAGTACGAAGAGATCCAGCCCCAAATCGCCAAACGCATTTGAACGACCCTACAGAAAAATGAAGGGCCGAAGCTGCTCTCCCGCGCCCCGACCCTTCTTTACTTCCGAAACTTCCTCACTCAGTTACCCCTGTCAATCTCACTCGTCCACGCACGCCGTGATCGTCGATCACGGTCCGCTGCCTGGTGAATACGTGACCGTTTTCCGATTCGAAACCCTGGCAACCCGGTCGAGTCCCATTCCCAATTGAGCGTGGTTCACCCAACGGCAATTGCGGTCATGTCGCAAAAAAGTGGAAACCGGGACAAATTGTGAACGGTGGGGCAAATTTCCGGTCTTGACTGATATTTCCAATTGTGTATACATTCAGGATTAATATCGCACATTAGAGCATCCCACAAAACAGAATACGTTTTGGGCAGGTGCAATTCTTAGTCGGAATAGCAGCAGCGATCTGTCAACACCGATAGCCAGGAGACCGGTAAATGCCATCGCGATATAGAATAATGTTCAGTAAGGCCCTTGCACTGCTGGCACTTGTGTGTTACGCCGCGACGCGATCCGATGCTGCCGGTGATCGCACAGCAACGCATGCTGTCGCCGTAGGTGCCAACGGGGGCGATACCGCGTCTATTCCAGACTTTGACGGTGATGGGACGATCGGCTTTTCTGACTTTGTGCAGTCCGCGGCGCAGTTCGGGCTGAGCCAGGGAGACGCGGGGTACGACGGGCGGTTCGATCTGGACGGCGACGGCGCCATCGGGCTCAGTAATTTTCTGATCTTTGCCGGCAGCTTCGGCCAGGGTGCATGAGGCACCGGTGCTGGGCCTGGTGGCCTTAGAGGAGTAACGCAGTGATTCGATCCTTACGGCGTGGCGTCACGTGCGGGTCACTGCCGCAGTAGTTGCATATTCCAAATACGGGAGGGAAGGATCATGAACCCCACTCTGTTCCGGTTTTCCGTCTTGACTGTGCTCACGCTGATGCTGTGGTCGGGGGTCGGCCATGCGTCGTCCTCGGTGTCCGACAGCGTGCATTATTGCGTGCCGTTCGATTACGAGCAGTGGCGGCGGGAGAATCCCCGTCCAGCGGCCAAGCGCACGGCGGATCTCAACATCGGCGAACCGCGCACCGTGCGGATGATCTATTTCCTGCCCAACGACCGCTCCTATCGCCAGGAAGTGGTGGATTCGATGAAAGTTGTGATTCGTCAGGTCCAGACTTTTTACGCAGAGCAGATGGAGGCGCACGGCTACGGCAACAGAACTTTCAGCTTTGAGAACGATGCACAGGGTGAGCCGATGGTTCACCGCGTGGATGGTCAGCACCCTGATTTGCACTATTTCAAGGATACTAGATCACTTGTGGATGACGAGCTTGCACCGACGTTCGACTATGCGGCCAACGTTTACCTTATCCTCGTTGACAACAGTGGAGGGCAAATTGGTCAGAGTCCTGACGAGGTTCCGTATGCGTTGGCAATTGGAAGCCGTGTCGAGAAAGTTGGTGGGTTTGTGTACTTTACCAGCGCTTTCGACGCTGTGCTCGTAGGGCACGAAATCGGACACGCCTTCGGCCTGCAACACGATTTTAGCGATCCTGCCTACATCATGTCCTACGGCCCGGAACAAACTCGGCTATCTGCGTGTCATGCCGAATTCCTCGCGGTACATCCCTATTTCAATCCCGATATCCCGATTGAACAGGCGTCACCTCCCACCATCACAGTGGCTTCGCCGCTGACGTATCCTCCAGGATCTCTAAGTGTCCCTATCCGCGTCGAAGTCGGAGATACCGACGGGGTTCATCAAGTACTCCTGTTTTATAGATCCTGGGAATTTCACGCTTGTCGTGGATTGAAGGGCGAAGAAAACGCCGTCGTTGAATTCGACTTCCGCGGCAGTACCTATAATCGTGACGGCGGCAATACGCTTATTGACGAACCCACTCAACCAATACGGATCATTGCCGTTGATACCCGGGGAAACACGAGTCACTATTGGTTTAGTATTGTGAGGACTTCCCTTGAACAAATCGGCACGCTTGAAGGACATACAAGTAGGGCCAACTCAGTGTCGTTTTCGCCGGACGGCACTACCCTGGCTTCCGGTTCGTCAGACGCAACGATCAAACTGTGGGACACGGCCACGCGCACCGAGATCGCCACACTCGAAGGACATACGGGTGGGGCCAATTCAGTGTCGTTTTCCCCGGACGGCACTACCCTGGTTTCCGGTGCTTCAGACGCAAAGATCAAACTGTGGGACGTCGCTACACGTACCGAGGTCGCCACACTCGAAGGGCACACGGATCGCGTCACATCGGTGTCGTTTTCGCCGGATGGTGGCAAGCTCGCCTCAGGGGCCTACGATGGCACGGTGCGACTGTGGGACGTCGCTACACGTACCGAGGTCGCCACGCTTGAAGGACATCCCCGTAATGTTGCCTCGGTTGTGTTTTCACCCGACGGCGCTACCCTGGCCAGTGCCAGTGGAGACAATACGGTGCGGCTGTGGGATGTGGCGACGCGGCTTCCGACCGCCGCGCTCGAATTTCAATGCGGGGGGTGGCAATCACTTGCGTTTTCCCCCGGCGGTGCGATCCTGGCTGCCGGTGCGGGAGACGCAGCGGTATATCTGTGGGACGTGAGAACCCGAGAACGGATCGCAACGCTGACCGGGCATACGGGTCCCGTGTCTTCGGCGGTATTTTCCTCCGATGGCACCACCCTGGCTGCGGGGTCGTGGGACAAAACGGTCAATCTGTGGGATACGTCCCAGTGGACGCGACGCCGTCCCTTTTCGCTGGAGATCATCTCCGGCGGCGGTCAGCATGGCACGCCGGGGTCGGTGCTTGCCCAACCGCTCGTTGTGATCGTCAAAGATCAACACGGCAATCCCCTTCCCGATGCGTCGGTGACCTTCACGGTCACCGGTGGCGATGGCAGGCTCAGCGGCCAGTACACGGCCCAGCACGTGATCAGCGATGCCAGCGGCCGCGCCGCCATTCCGTTGACGCTGGGTCCGCGTCCGGGAACATACACCGTAGGAGTCTTCATCGGAAGTGAAGAATTGGCGACTTTTCAAGCCGATGGCGTGGAAACCGCAGTCACCGTCCTAAAGGGAGACTACGTGGCGTGGCATCTGCCGGACGGGGCAGGGGCGCGCCTGGGTAAAGGAACTATCGGATGGGGTGACCGGGCGGTAGCCCTATCTCCGGATGGACGAACGCTGGCCGTGGCCAGCAACATCGGCGTATGGCTGTACGAGGTGGCTACGGCCCGCGCATTGTCGCTGCTGCCGAGTTCCCTCGTAAATGCAGTAGCGTTCTCAGCCGGCGGCATCCTTGCCGCGGGGTCGGCCAGTGGAGAGGTCGAATTATGGGAGGTGGAAACCGGGGATCGCATCGGTACGCTAAGGCATGGGACCGCTGTGTATGGGCTGGCCTTTTCGCCTGACGGCACGGTTCTGGCATCGGGATCAACTGATCAGGTCATCAGGGTTTGGGAGGTAGCGACAAGACGTCAGGTTGCCACGTGGGAGGTGCCGCGGGACGGATATAGCGCATATAGCCTGAGCGAGTTGGCTTTCTCGCCGGATGGGTCAAGGCTGGTATCGGGGTTTCAGGATGGCACGGTGCGGCTGTGGGACGTGGCCACACGTACCGAGATCGCCACGCTCCAAGGGCACACCAAGCCGGTCACATCGGTGGCGTATTCGCCCAAAGGGGGACACCTTGCATCTGCGGGCGCGCAATGGGATGGCACGGTGATTCTGTGGGACGTGGCCACGCGATCACCCATCGCTACGCTGGAGAACCCGGGTCGTTGGGATCAGTCGGTGGTGTTTTCGCCAGATGGCGCCATCTTGGCTACCGGGTCTTTTGATGGCGCAATTGTTCTGTGGGACGTGGCGACCCAGGATCGGCTTGCCTTGATCGAAGGACAGAAAGAAGTCTCGTCAATGGCGTTTTCGCCGGACGGCGCGACCCTTGCATCTGCGGGCACGCGGGATGGCACGGTGCGACTGCGGGATATAGAGACGGAGAATACCGCCACGCTCTACGGGTATGCGTCACTAAACTCGATGGCACTCTCCCGGGACGGCACCATCCTCGCCACCGTATCGCGCAACAGCCAGGTTACCCTATGGAACCCATCCACACATTCGAGGATTGTCACACTTTCGTGGGATGCCTCGTTTACCGCTCCGTTTTCGCTGAGGTCGGTGGCATTTTCGCCCGACGGCGGCACACTGGCTGCCGGGTCGTATAGGCGGCTCCATCTGTGGGACCTGGCCACGCGAGCAGAGATCGCCACGCTCAGAGAGCACAATGGTTGGGTCAATTCGGTGGCGTTTTCGCCCGACGGGGCACTGGTGGCGACGGCGGGTGGGTGGGCTGAAGGGGGCGTGGATGGCACGGTAAGGCTGTGGGACGCGGCGACGCGATCGGTGGTCGCCGTACTTCAGGGACATACGGATGAAGTGAATTCGGTGGCGTTTTCGCTCGACGGGGCGCTGGCCTCAGGATCGAAGGATGGCACGGTCAGGTTATGGAACGTGGGCACGCGATCGGAGGTCGCCACATTCGACGGGCATACGGTTGGCGTCAATTCGGTGGCGTTTTCGCCGGATGGGAACACGCTGGCCTCCGGGGCGACAAACGGCAGGATCAGGTTATGGGACGTGGCTTCGCGAACACAGGTCGCCACGCTCGAAGGAAACGAAGGAAACCGGAATTATGGCGTCTATTCGGTGCCGTTTCCGAATTCGGTGGCGTTTTCGCCGGATGGGAACACGCTGGCCTCCGGGGCGACAAACGGCAGGATCAGGTTATGGGACGTGGCTTCGCGAACACAGGTCGCCACGCTCAAAGGGCACTCGAATGTCGTCAATTCAGTGGCGTTTTCGCCGGATGGAATGACCCTGTTCAGTGGCAGCCGCGACGGCACGATGTTGCAGTGGGACATTGCTCCTTACATCACACCCCCATTCTCCACTACCGACTTCGACGGCGACGGGAACGTCGGATTTTCTGACTTTCTGAAATTCGCGGCGCAGTTCGGGCTGAGCCAGGGCGACACGGGGTATGACGCGCGGTTCGATCTGGATGGGAATGGCACGGTTGGGTTTAGTGATTTTCTGATCTTTGCAAGCAGTTTTGGCCAATAAGCGCGATCACCATGGCAGGTCTGCCTCTCGCGACGTCCAGGTTAGGAAGATTCTGCGGGCCTACGGATTCCCGTGAGAATTCAAACAGGATATTCAAACCTTCACACTCATTCCCTTGGGCGGCGGACGTTGTGATGTCACGATCGACGGCGAACTTGCCTTCTCCAAGCCCAAGGAAAGCCGCTTCCCGAGTACGAAAAGGTTCAGCACGAAATCTCCAAACGCGTCTGAACGACCCTACAGAAAAATGAAGGGCCGAAGCTGCTCTCCCGCGCCCCGACCTTTCTTTACTTCCGAAACTTCCTCACTCAGTTACCCCTGTCAGTCTCACTCGTCCACGCACGCCGTGATCGTCGATCACGGTCCGCTGCCTGGTGAATACGTGACCGTTCTCCGATTCGAAACCCTGGCAACCCGGTCGAGTCCCATTCCCAATTGAGCGTGGTTCGCCCAACGGCAATTGCGGTCATGTCGCGAAAAAGTGGAAACAGGGACGAATTACGAAGTTTGGACAAATTTCCGGTCTTGACTGGTATTTCCAATTATGTATACATTGTGGATTGATATTGCACATTAGAGAATCCCACAAAGCAGATTGCGCTTTGGGCAGGTGCAGTCTTTGACTAAAATTGCAGAGGTGATCTGCCAACAGAAATAGCGGGGAGAGCGGAAAAATGCCATCGCGATATAGAATTATGTTCGGCGCCACCCTTGCAATGCTGGCGCTTGTGTGTTACGCCGCGACCCGATCCGACGCTGACGGAGATCGCACAGCAATACATGCTGTCACCGTTGATGCCAACGGCGACGATACCGCGTCTATTCCGGACTTTGACGGCGACGGGACGATTGGCTTCGGCGATTTCGTGATCTTCGCGGGGGTGTTCGGAGCGCGACAGGGTGACGAGAAGTACGAAGCCACGCATGATCTGAATGGCGATGGCGAGATCGGGTTTTCGGACTTTGTGATCTTCGCACAAAACTTCGGCAAAGACGTACACTCCCCGGAGGTCACCATCCCCGACGCCAACCTGCGAGTGGCGATCGAGGCGGCCTTGGACAAGGCTACCGGCGCGCCGATCACACAGGCTGACATGGCAACGTTGGACAGTCTCGAGGCAAATGATGCAGATATCAGCGATCTGAGCGGGCTGGAGTTTGCCGTCAACCTGAAATGGCTGGATCTATCTTCCAACAAAATCACTGACATATCAATCCTGGAAGGCTTGACGAACCTGACGCACTTGGCCCTTTCAAGCAACAACATATCTGATCTGGCCAGCCTGGTGGCGAACACGGGTCTGGGCAGGGAAGACACAGTTGATGTCGCAGACAACCCCCTGAACGTCACATCCCAGATCACGCACATTCCGTCGCTCCGGGCCAGGGGGGTCAGTATCTCTTTTGTAGCCCCTGCTGTCACCATCCCCGACGCCAACCTGCGCGCGGCGATCGAGACGGCACTGAGTAAGGACAGCGATGCGACGATCACCCGGGCCGAAATGGCGACGATGGACAGTCTCGAAGCCAGCGATGCCGACATCGACGATTTAACCGGACTGGAGTCTGCCGTCAACCTGACATACCTGAGCCTCAACGACAACAACATCACGAACATCTCGGCACTTGGGAAATCGACCAACCTGGAACGGCTGTGGCTTTCGAACAACAGGATTGAAGACATCTCGGCGCTTTCAAAATTGGCCAACCTGACAGAACTGTGGCTTTGGAACAACCAGATCGAGGACATCTCGGCGCTTTCGGGCTTGACCAACCTGACACGGCTGAGTCTTGGTCGCAACAACATCACAGACATCGCGGCGCTTTCCCGCTTGACTAACCTGACAATGTTAATACTTAAGAGTAACCATATATCTGATCTGGCCCCCCTGGCGGCGAACAAGGGACTGGGCAGGGGTGTTACCGTTGATGTCACTGACAACCCACTGAACGCTGCATCCGAAAGCATGCACATTCCTGCGCTCCAGACACGGGGCGTGAGTGTTTCCTTTGCCCCCTCCCCGGCTGTCGTTATCCCCGACGCCAACCTGCGGGCGGCGATCGCGGCGGCTTTAGGTAAGGCCAGCGGTGCGCCGATCACTGTGGCTGACATGAAGAGGTTGACCAACCTGTCCGGGTGGGGAGCGGGCATCCGCGATTTGACCGGGCTGGAGTTTGCCACCAACCTGACAGAGCTGACGCTTGGTCATAACGGCATCACGGACGTGTCGGCGCTTTCCGGCTTGACCAATCTGAGCTGGCTGCTCCTATCGGGCAACCCCATCACGGACATCTCGGCGCTTTCCGGCTTAACAGATCTGACATGGCTGGAGATTATTAGCACAGACCTCACGGATATATCGGCGCTTCGTGGTTTGACCAAGCTGACATACCTGAATCTCGGAAATAACGACATCACGGATATCTCGGTGCTTGCAGGCTTGACCAACCTGGAAAGGTTGTTCCTTGGCAATAACGACCTCACGGATATCTCGGCGCTTCGCGGTTTGACCAAGCTGACATCCCTGAGTCTCAGATTTAACGACATCACGGATATCTCGGTGCTTGCAGGCTTGACCAACCTGGAAAGTTTGTTCCTTGGCGATACCAACCTCACGGATATATCGGCGCTTCGTGGTTTGACCAAGCTGACATACCTGAATCTCAGATTTAACGACATCACGGATATCTCGGTGCTTGCAGGCTTGACCAACCTGGAAAGGTTGTTCCTTGACGATAACGACATCACGGATATCTCGGTGCTGAAGGATTTTAACCACCTGATAGAGTTGGATCTTGGGTTCAACTTCAGAATCAGGGACATCTCGGTGCTAGTGGGCTTGACTCGCCTGACAACGCTGACGATTCGGGGAAACCCCCTCAGCGACTCCTCCATCAACGATCATATTCCTGCCCTCAAGAGCAACGGTGTTACAGTTCTGTATGACTTCTGGCGCGTGGTGGGCGACTTCGACATCGAAATCGTTCTCCTCAGCCCCTTCACTGAACCTCAGAAGGAAGAGCTCCAATGGGCGGTCAGGCGCTGGATGGCGGTTATTACGAAGGATCTGCCGGACTATACATTTACTCAGAACTGGTCCGGACGCTGCGGCGGTCAGTCGTATGAGATTCCCTCCGGCGAGCGAATAGACGACCTGCGGATCTATGTGATACGCGAGGAAATGGAAGTTGCTGGGTGGGGTGGCCCCACCCTGTTGCGAGAGGAGACGCACCTGCCAGTTCTCGGATGCATGGCGTTCAACTCGGAAGCGAAAGATGTGCAGTATCTGACACTCCACGAGGCAGCGCACGTTCTGGGGTTCGGGACGATTTGGGACGATCTCGGCCTCATTCAGAATTTTTCTCGGGACGATCCGAATGCGGACGCGCACTTCAACGGCCCGCTGGCGATTGCCGCCTTTGACGACGCGGGCGGACGAGGCTACACGGGCAAGAAGGTGCCGGTGTCTCAGGATGGGGGGCACTGGAGGTCATCTGTGTTCCGCACGGGGGACGTCATGAGCTCCGGCGGAGGGGCGCTCAGCGCGATCACGGTTCAGTCTCTGGCCGATCTCGGCTACGGCGTGGATGTCGCACAGGCGGATGCCTATACCCTCCCCGGTGCCACTCAGGCAAGCGCAAAGATCGCGCTTGCGCAACCCTCAGTCACCGTTCCCGGTTTCGATATCGCTTGGGCATATCCTGACGTCCTTCCCGGCGCCGAACGGTACGGACAAGGTAGGATAGTCAGTAACCTTCCGTCGATCGTCGGAGACGACGGCCAGACAGGTCGGCTGCAAAGCGCTGAACGGGTCTGGGGCCTTGGCATGAATTTTAATTTCGCGGATGAACGAAGGATGTGGGGTGCAGCGCCACCTGCATCCGCGGAGCCCGAGCTGACGTGCGGCGCCGCCTTAATAAATGAACCCATCTACGTGGTTGACCCGCAGGGACGTGTTGTTCGTACCATCGGTCAATGACCCCACGCGATTCCGTACCGCAAAATCCGGATAGCGCCTCGAATTACGAAGCAATCCAGCCCAAAACTGGAAAACGCATCTGATGTATCGTACAACTTGAAGAAGGGTCGAAGCCGCGCGCCTCGACCCTTCTTTGTTCCCCGGACTTCCTCACTCAGCTACCCCTGACAATCTCACTCGTCCCGACCCGCCCTTGTAGTCGGTCACGGTCCCCTGCCGGCTGAATGCGAGACCGTTCAACGATTCGCTGCCGAGCCGACCGCGGCGAGTCCCATACCCAATTGAGGGTCGTGTGCCCAACGGCAAATGCGGTCGTGTCAAAAAAAGGATAACGGGACAAATTTCGGGTGTCGAATGGCATCAGCAACATGTAATACATTCTTGATAAATATCGCACATTAGAGGATCACACAAATCAGATTGCGCTTAGGACAGGTACTATTCTTAGTCGGAATAGCAGGAGCGATCTGTCAACACCGATAGCCAGGAGACCGGAATATGCCATCGCGTAATGGAATTATGTTCAGTGCCGCCCTTTTTTCACTGGCGCTTGTCTGTCACGCCGCTATCGGTGCCAATTCAGATGATGATCGTACAGCAACACATGCGATTGCGGTCGACGCCAATGGAGATAATAACGCGTCTCTTTCTGACTTCGACGGCGACGGGACAATTGGCTTTGGCGATTTTCTGATCTTCGCGGGCGTATTCGGGTCACGTGACGGTGATGAGAAGTACGATGACCGGCACGATCTGAATGGCGATGGTGAGATCGGTTTTTCGGACTTTGTAATCTTCGCGCAGAACTTCGGTAAAGATGTCCCTTCTCCGGTCGTCGCCATTCCCGACGCCAACCTGCGAGCGGCGATCGAGGCTGCCCTGGACAAGGCCAGCGGTGTGCCGATCACCCAGGCGGAAATGGCGACATTGCATCGCCTCTTTGCCAGTGCAAAGGGCATCAGCGATTTGACCGGGTTGGAGTATGCCACCAACCTGACAGTCCTGAGCCTTTGGGCCAACCAGATCACTGACGTATCGGCGCTCTCCGGCTTGACCAAGCTGACACGGCTGAGTCTTGGTCTCAACAACATCACCGACATCTCGGCGCTTTCTGGCTTGACTAATCTGACAGTGTTAATTCTTGAGAGTAACCATATATCTAATTTGGCCCCCCTGTCGGCGAACACGGGACTGGGCAGGGGAAGTCAGGTTGATGTCACAAACAACCCCCTGAACGCCGCATCCCAAAGCACGCACATTCCCGCGCTCCAGGCCAGGGGCGTGAGTGTTTCCTTTGCCCCCTCCCCGGCTGTCGTTATCCCCGACGCCAACCTGCGAGCGGCGATCGAGGCTGCCCTGGACAAGGCCAACGGCGTGCCGATCACACAAGCCGAAATGGCGACCTTGGACTCCCTGGTTGCTCCAAACTTTACGAATGAACCCGGCATTCGCGAACTGACCGGTCTGGAGTACGCCAGAAACCTGACAACGTTGATCCTTTGGCAAAACGCGATCGAGGACATCTCGGTGGTTGAGGGTCTGACCAATCTGACGGAGCTGTCTCTCAACGGCAACAACCTGTCGGATTCCGATTTATCGGCACTTTCCGGACTGACCAACCTGGTACACCTTGGGCTTGCGGTCAACAGCATTACGGAAATATCAGCGCTTGCAGGATTGACCAATCTGAAATGGCTGACGCTTGCCAGAAACAAAATCACAGACATCTCGGTTCTGGCAGGATTGACTAAACTAGAAGACCTGTACCTTGCCGATAACAGCATTACGGACATCTCCGCGCTGGCAGGCTTGGCCAACCTGCGGAATCTGTGGCTTTACCGTAACAACATCGCGGACATTTCGCCGGTGGCGGGTTTCACCGAACTCAGAGAGCTTGTGTTTTCCGACACCAACATACCAGACATATCGACGCTGGCGGGCTTGACCAATCTGGAAGCGCTGCAGCTTATACGCTGCAAGATCACGGACATCTCGCAGTTGGCGGGTTTGACCAAACTCAAATTGCTCAATCTAAAAAGTAACGACATCAAAGATATATCGGCAGTGGCAGGCTTGACCAATCTGATTAATCTGGATCTTTTTGCAAACAGCATCGCAGACATCTCAGTACTAACAGGCCTTACCAACCTCGCGTCATTGGATCTTCGTGGCAATCCCCTGAACGACGCGTCCAAGAAAGAACACCTTCCCGCCCTTCTGGGCAACGTGTCTACATTGTACTACGACACAGTGTTCCCCCTCGGCGACTTTGACATTGAACTCGTTTTTCTGGACTCCTTCACGGGAAACCATAAGAAAGTGCTCGAGTACGTGGCCAGACGCTGGATGGCGGTCATTGTCGAGGACTTGCCGGGCTATGAATTTACTCAGGGTTGGTCGGGCAGGTGCGGCGGACAGTCGTTCAATATTCCCTCGGGTGAGCGGATAGACGACCTGCGGATCTATGTGAGCACCTTCAAGGGTGGAGGAATTTTAGGGCATGGAGGTCCATCTCTGTTGCGCGAGGAGTCTCATCTGCCCGTCGTTGGATGCATGGCGTTCGATTTGAGCCACGCCAATTTGCTGATTACAGGACTCCACGAGATCGGGCACGTTCTTGGGTTTGTGAATAACGTATGGAACGAGTTCAGCTTCTACCAGAATCCGCTAAATGGAGACACGCACTTCAACGGCCCGTTGGCCACTGCCGCTTTCGACAACGCGGGCGGACGAGACTACAAGAATGCGAAAGTGCCGTTACAAAAGGATGAGTCGCATTGGAGGGGAGGCGTGTTCGGCGACGAATTGATGACGCCAACCGGCACAGGGGCGCTCAGCACAATCACGGTTCAGTCTCTGGCCGATCTCGGCTATGGCGTGGATGTCACCCAGGCGGATGCATACAACCTGCCGGGCGCCGCCGGTAAGGCAGTCGCGAAAATCGCCGTTTCAGCGCCTTCCATTCTCGGAGACGACCGAACGGGTCGTTTTGAAGACGCCGAACGCATCTGGGGCCGTGGCGTAACTTTCGATCTCCCGGATAACCAACGGACGTGGGGCGAAGGTTCGCCGGCTCACGCGGAGCCCGAGCTGACGTGCGGCGCCGGGCTAATGAATGAACCCATCTACGTGATTGACCCGCAGGGACGTGTTGTTAGTACCATACGCCAATGATTCCTCACGGTTCCGTGCCACAGAACGTGCCAGCCTTGCCGAAATACGAGGTAATCCAGTCCCAAATCTCTAATCGCATCTGCTCGATTGTATAACGAAGAGAAGGGTCGAAGCCGCACGTGCGCGCCTCGACCCTTCTCTGTTCACCATACTTCCTTGCGATATTCCGCCTGCGAATCTCACTCACCCGTCCGCCGTCACGGCCGGCCGCGGGTGGGTGCCGGAGCGGACGGATGACCGTTTCCCCGCCACCGAGGGTCGGCGTTTGGCCGACGCCCGCCGCTTTTTGACCAAAGCGGTATCCAGCACCTTGTCCATATGGTCGGCGAACACCAGCTTTACGTCCTTCCGAACCGCATCCGGCACGTCCTCCAGGTCCTTTCGGTTTTTGTCAGGCAGGATCACCGTCCGGATGCCGGCGCGGTGCGCGGCCAATATCTTGTCCCGCACGCCGCCAACCGGCAGCACCTTGCCGCGCAGCGTAATTTCCCCGGTCATCGCCACGTCCTTTCGAACGGGCCGCCCCGTAAAAACCGACGCCAGCACGGCCGCCATCGTAATGCCCGCCGACGGCCCGTCCTTTGGCACCGCTCCCGCGGGTGCGTGAACGTGCACGTCCTTTTCCTCGCTGAACTTCTCCGGCAATCCCAAGCTCTCCCACCGGGAGCGCACGTACGTCATCGCGGCCTGCACGGACTCCTTCATCACGTCGCCCACCTGACCGGTCAGGTTCAGATTCCCTGCGCCCGGCATCAGGGTGGCCTCCACGAACATCACGTCCCCGCCCGCAGACGTCACCGCCAGCCCCGCCGCAACGCCGACCTCGTCATTGGCCTCGGCGATTTCGTGCTGGAACTGCCGGGACCCCAGGTATTCGTGCAACTGCCCGTTTTTCACCTTCACCTTTCGCTTCCGACCCTGTGCGAACCGGCGCGCCACCTTCCGGCAAAGCGTTCCCACCGCCCGCTCCAGGTTCCGCAACCCCGCCTCGCAGGTATAGTATCGGATCAATCCCGTTAGCGCCTCGTTGTCGATTTCCAGCCGCCTGGCCGTCAACCCGTGCTCGTCAAGCTGCCGGGGCACCAGATAGCAGCGGGCGATCTGCATCTTCTCCTGCTCGGTATAGCCCGGCAGTTCCAGGACCTCCATCCGGTCCAGCAGCGCGGGCGGGATCGTATGCAACGTGTTCGCGGTGGCAATAAACATCACCTGCGAGAGATCGAACGGCACGTCCAGGTAATGATCCTCGAATCCGCAATTCTGCTCGGGGTCCAGCACCTCCAGCAGCGCCGCGGATGGGTCGCCCCGGAAATCGGCGCCCAATTTGTCGATCTCGTCCAGCATGAACACCGGATTGTTTGTACCCGCCCTTCGCAAACCCTGGATAATCCGCCCCGGCAGCGCACCGACGTAGGTCCGCCGGTGGCCCCTGACCTCGGATTCGTCCCTAACGCCGCCCAGCGATATCCGGACAAATGTGCGGTCCAGGGCACGCGCCACGGAACGGCCCAGCGACGTTTTCCCCGTACCCGGCGGACCCACCAGGCACAGGATCGGACCCCGCATGTCGTTTTTCAGCCCCCGAACCGCCAGATACTCCAGAATTCGATCCTTCGGTTTTTCTATCCCGTAGTGGTCGTCATCCAGAATCTTCTGCGCCCGGTCCACGTCGATACGATCTTCGCTCGACTTACTCCATGGCAGTTCGACCAGCCAGTCCAGATAGGTCCGCGACACGGTATATTCGCCGGACTCGCGGGCCATCTTGTCCATCCGCGAGAGCTCCCGCTCGGCGACTTTTCGCGCCTCGCCCGGCATGCCCGCGGCTTCGATTTTTCCGGCTAACTCCTCGACCTCCTCGGCCTCGTCCTCGCCTTCGCCCAGTTCCTCGCGTATGGCCTTCAGTTGCTGTCGCAGGAAATATTCCCGTTGCGCCTCATCCATGGAACCGGCCGCATCGCTCTGGATTTTCTGCCGCAATTCCAGGATTTCGACCTCCCGCGTCAGAAACTTGTGAATCAGTTCCAACCTGAGTCTGAGGTTGAGTTCAGACAACACCTCCTGCCGCTCTTCAAACCTCAGGTTGAACTGGGAAGCGATAAAATCCACCTTCTGTTCCTTTTCGGTCAGAGAATCCAGCGCCGCAATCAGCTCTTTGGGCACATTGGGCACCAATTCCATGGCCTTCTTGAACAGACCCATCACGTTCTGGGAGAGCGCCTCCAACTCGTTCGTCTTTTCCGCCCATCCCTCCAGCACCTTGACCTGTGCCAGCGGATAGGGCGTGGTTTGAACCAGCGCCTGCAGGCCCACGCGGGCAATTCCGTTGACAAGCACCTGCAGCTTGTTTTCCGGCGTTCGCTGCATCCGGACCACCTGGACCGCCGTGCCCACCTGGTAAAGGTCTTCGGCCTGAATCTCGCCTTCCTCCTCACCGACGTCGTTCTTCGGTCCGGTCTCCCGTTGTTCCGGAACCGGCTTCTGCCCGAACAAAGCTACGATCCGATGCCCGCCGTTCACGGCCGTATCCACGGCCCGGATCGCCTGTTCGCTTTCGATAAACAAAGGCGACAACATGTAGGGAAAAATCACCACGTCCCTGCTTCTCAACATGGGCACCTCGCCGGGGACGTGCGTACGGTCGATCACTTCCATACTTTTTGACGTTGTCTCATCCGCCATCCGGTCCGCTCCTTATGTATGTCGATCGTCCCGATTCGAAAAATCGTTGTCAAGTAATCACCTCTTCTCGAATTAGCAACAATTATGCCCGAAAGTGTTCGTTGTCGATATCATATTGATATATATAATATTACAAATAAACATCCGAATCCGTAACCCGCTTCGATTGCAATTGGACCACATCGAAATCCTCGATCTGCCATTTTGGCATATCGCAGGTGCGCCGGTTCTGCCGGGAGGTATATATTTCCTGTTGAAGCCAAAGCGTGGATTCGATATATTGCGATGTTCCAGGACCTGCAGGGTCGGGAACTATTGGAGGAGTCATCACCGTTTCGGTCCGCATCCGCAATTATCCGTAGTCCGGCCTTTCGCGGTCCTCACCTTCCAACACAGGTTATTCGACGTGAGAATTACCAGCATCCGGACAATCGCCCTCCGGGGCGCAACGCCGAAATCCGGCTGGGCGGCGGAAACCCCGCCGTCGGAAAACCTGCACACCCTTGTGGAAGTGCATACCGACAGCGGCCTCACCGGCCTGGGAAGCGTCGCCACGAGCAAGGCCCTGGTCGACGCCGCGCTCGACCTCCTTAAACCTCATTATGTCGGCGAGTCGGCCATCGAACCGGAACGCGTCTCCGAAAAACTCCACCAGGCGACCTTCTGGCAGGGCCGGGGCGGCTCGGTCACGCACGCAATCTCGGGCATTGACATCGCCCTGTGGGACCTTCTGGGAAAAGCCAGCGGGCAACCCGTGGGGCGCCTGTTGGGCGGGTACTACCGCCACAAGATCAAACCCTATGGCTCACTCCTTTTCGAGGCCGACGGCGACGCGTTCAAGCAGACACTGGTGTCGGCCATCTCCCGCGGCTTCCGCGCGCTCAAACTCGGCTGGGGACCCTTCGGCCGCGTGGATAAGCACACCGATGAGCGACTCGTCAGACTCGCCCGTGAAACCGTGGGTCCGGACGTTGAACTCATGGTCGACGCAGGCGGGAGCGATCAGTTCTGGCCCCACGGCTACAAATGGGCGCTCGAAACCGCGCGGATGCTCGCCGACTACGACGTGGTCTGGTTCGAGGAAGCCCTGCCTCCCGACGATATCGAGGGACACGTCGCCCTCCGGCAGAACGCCCCCGTTCCCATTGCCGGCGGCGAAGTCCTGACCCGCCGGCAGAGCTTCCTTTCCTGGATCGCGCGCGGCGCCTTGGACATCGTGCAGCCGGACACCACCAAAGTCGGCGGCCTATCGGAAACCCGGCGAATCCTCTGGCACGCCTGCAACCACAACGTCCTGCTGGTCACCCACGGATGGAACACTGCAGTCGGCCTCGCCGCCGACCTCCATCTTGCCGCGGCCCACCCCACGGCCCGATGGGTGGAATACATCACCCCGTCGCCCTACATAGAAGACATCCTGACCGAACCCTTCCAACTCGACGACAACGGCCTGCTTACCATACCCACCGCGCCCGGACTGGGAATAGAACTGGACCACGAGAGAGTCAAGCGATATTCCGGGTAGGCGCGAGTGATCTGTCCCGGAGATAGATTGCCGAAATCCGGCCGCCGAGTCGGCCGGCTGGCACGTCAATACATAAGGTCTAAAGGGAGCCACGCAATGAAAATCGCAGTCATGGGCGTCCACTACGGACATATCGGCGGTATGTTCCGGTCGGCCTTGAAAGCTCCCAACGCGGAGCTGGTCGGCATCGTGGAACCCGACGATACACTTTACAAACAGTATACCCGCGACGTCGACGTGCCCCGGTATCCCACCCTCCAGGATATGCTGGGCGCAACCCGCGCCGACGCTGTCATGGAAGGCGTGGGCCACCACGAGAAGGTGGACATGATCGAGACCTGCGCCGCGGCCGGCGCGCATGTCTTCCTGGACAAACCGCTGTGCCGGTCCCAGGACGATTGGAATCGCATACAAACCGCGGTCCAAAACCACAACATCCGCCTGACGATGTTCTACACCTCCCGGAGCTATCCACCGTTCATTGCACTGAGAGAAGCCATTCTGGCCGGAGAACTCGGCGAGATCGTCAGCCTCATTTCCACCCATCCCCACAAGCTCGGAGAATGGGCTCCCGACTGGTATTTCGATCCGAGGATCTACTCCGGCACCTTCAGCGACGTTGCATGCCACGGGGTGGACCAGGTCCGATGGCTTACAGGCGGGGAATGCGTGGGCGTCCACGCCATCGGCGCCTGCAAAAAACACACAGATGGCCCCCAAAAGCTGGAAATGGACCACATTCAGGCGTCATTTCAGATGAGCACGGGAGCATGCGCGATACTCACGGCGGATTGGCTGACTCCCAAAGACTCTCCCTCTTTCGGCGACACCCGCTTTATCATCATGGGCACAAAGGGGTCCGCCCATCTGCGGGCGTACGCGGGAGACAGCCTACGCATCGTCACCGACGGCAAAGGGGCCTACGAACCCGAATTCCCGCCGGAACGCAACAGCAGTTTCGTGGAGAACATGGTCGACGCATTCTCCCGCGACAATGAAAACTTCATCTCCACCTCAGACGTCCTGGGTGTCGCCAGGGCCTGCATTATGGCCGAAGAATCCGCCCGCAGGGGCGGCGAATTCCTGAGAATCGAGTAGGCTCGGAACGTAAGGAGATTTCTTATGGACGCTTTACAGGCAGGCGCCGCCACGGCCAATATCACCCCCTGGCTTGGCGTCACCATTCCCGGGAGTGTGCGCGCCAGGCACGCCGAAGACGTGGACGACGAACTCCTGGCCAAAGCCCTCGTCCTGGATAACGGCCATACCCGCCTCGCCTTCATCACCTGCGATCTCATTGGCATGCCGCAGAATATCGCGGATCGTGCCAGGCAACGCGTTGCCCGGCGATGCGGCATCCCGATCGAAAATACGATGATCAACGCCACCCACACCCACAGCGGGGGCGGCATCGCCGATCTGCTGGGTACGGACGGCGACGGCGACTATATCGAATGGCTCCACCTCAAGATCGCAGACGCCGCCGAACTTGCGTGCCGGCGTCTGCGCCCCGCCCGCATCGGCTTCGCCAGCGTGCAGGAGGACCGCATCGCATTCAACCGCCGCTGGCGCATGAAAGACGGCACCGTGCGAATGAACCCGGGAATCGCCAATCCGGACCTGATCGAACCCGCGGGCCCAACCGACCCGGAACTCGCAATGTTCTACGTGGAAGACCTCGACGGCGACCCTCTGTCGGCCGTTGCCTGCTATTCCCTTCACTATATCGGCGCCGGCAGCGGCATCTCGGCGGACTACTTCGGCCACTTCTTCCGCCTCATGCGCCGCTACCTGGGAGGCGACTGCGTCCCACTGCTCTGGAATGCCGCGTCCGGCCAGATCAACAATATCGACTTCAGCGGCCGCCGCAGGTGGAAGGACCGGGGGCATGCCCACGCAAAGAAAATGGCCAACGTCCTGGCCGGACACATGCTCACCGAGATCCAACTCATGGAAATGCAGGACACACTCGAACTCAGGGCAGCTACCGGTACATTCGATTTCTCGCCCAGAACCATCACGCCCGAAGACCTGGAAATGGCGGAAAAAATCCTCGCGTCTCCGGACAATCCGCCCGAATACGACCAGGGTCCGTTCAGTTGGGTTGTGGGCCAACCCATCCCGCGGTCCATCGTGGACATCTACGCCATGGAATGCCGGCGCCTGGCGAATCTCCCCTCCAGAATGAACGCCACGGTACAGGCCATCAGACTCGGCGACGCAGCCATCGCGGCCCTACCGGGCGAGGTTTTTGTTGAATCAGGCCTCAAAATCAAATCCCGGACGCCCGCCGCCCCCGTCTTCATCGTAAGCCTTGCCAACGGATACATCGGCTATATCTGTACCGACGAAGCCCTTACCCGGGAGGGCGGGTACGAAACCTGGGCGGCCAACTCCTCCCTGGGCGGCGGCGGAACGGCCCCTGCCATGGAGAACCTTGCGGGCGACCTGCTGGCGCGGCTTTTTCCCTAAAAAAAACCGTCGCATTTTTAATCGGCGACGGGGATGATCACATCAAACGAATCTGACGATCGGCCGACCTGTCATTCAGAGCGCAGTCGAAAACCGCATACCGAAGCAATGGTCATTACCTGTGCTGCGCTTGTCGAAGCAAGCTTGTCGAAATGCCCGCGCTTCGCTACCCTTCGACAGGCTCAGGGTGCAGGCGCCCATCCGTGGATTCAGCCGATCGATGGACATCCTACCTCTTCTTATCGCCATCAATCCATCCAGGTCAATCCCACATCAATTACAGTCTCTTCATGCGGTTTAATCACAGCAAATCACGATCATCATAGTTAATCACAGTCCGCATCGTCGTCACCGCATCCAACCTTTCCGGCACCGGATCGAATCCCACGCCGGGCGTGTCATCCAGAACGACGTTGCATTTCTCATCCTGCTCTACCCACCGGTCCGTAATATCCTCAGCGTAAAATCTCGAAGAAGGAAACACGTCCGCCGGGTAGTTGAATCCCGGCAGTGTCCCCAACGCGGCGCAGATGCCCGCGCCAACGCCGCTTTCGAGCATGCCACCTACCCAGGCGGCCATCCCCGCGTCCCGCGCCATATTGTGAATCTGCACCGCGTTGCGCAGCCCGCCCACGCGCCCCGGCTTCACGTTGATCACGCGGCAGGCGTCGATCTTCAGCGCAAGTTCGAAATCGCGGGGGCCCGTTACCGATTCATCCAGGCACACGGGTGTATCGATCTGACGCTGCAACTCCGCGTGCTCGATGAGATCCGTATGGTCCAGAGGCTGTTCGATCATCGCCAGGTTGAACCGGTCGAATGCCTTGAGTGTATCGAAATCCGTTTTCAGGTCGTATCCGGAGTTGCAATCCGCGTGAATCACCGGATCGGGAAAGGCCGACCGCACGGCAGCGAGCATGTCTACGTCCCATCCGTGTTTCACTTTCAACTTGATCCGCGGATAACCCGCGTCAACGGCTCCCTGAATCAGGGCGAGCAGCTCATCGATCGTATCCTGAATCCCGAAGTCCGCGCCGCATCTCACCACCGGCTCAACCGCTCCCAGCACGCGCCAGAGTGGTACGGCCTTCAACCTGCTATCGAGCGCCCACCACGCCGTTTCCACCGCCGCTTTCGCGAACGGATTCCCCTTGTAAATCGACAGCCGCTCCAGGACTTCCTCCGCAGAATCCAACGTATGACCCACAAGCCGGGGCAGAAAAAACTCCCGGGCGGTCTCGTAAACCGACCGCGCGGATTCGGGCGAATAGGTCGGCGCGTAGAACGGCGCCGCCTCGCCCCAGGCTTCTGCCCCGCCGCCGGACAGCTTGACCATCACGGAGTGAATCGACGCGTCCTCGCCGTAAGCCGTCCGCCACGGTGAAATCAGCGGCAGTTCCACATATCTAATCTCAGCGGACTCGATTTTCACAACGAGGTCCTCTTCTGATGCTTAAGGTTTGTTGGCTGTTGACCTGTGCAACAGAGCGGCCAAGTTACCCAAGGATGGAATTTTGGGTATATTGGACGATGGTTCCGTGATGCTGCAATTCACTCTGGGCTATACCGACGGAGACCCCCAATGGACGACACGAATATGGACGTGAGGGAAGCCGCGCAAGCGGCAAAAGAATATTTGATTGATCTCTTCGACGGCGAAGAAATCGCGCATGTCGGTCTTGAGGAGGTCGAGTTTGACGACGCGTCTAACAATTGGAAGATAACCATCGGCTTCTCTCGCCCGTGGGACCATAAGAATCCTCTAACCGCGGCGCTTGGTGAAGGACACCCAGCGCGATCCTATAAGGTCGTTCGCATCAATGACGATGACGGCCGTGTCATATCCGTGAGGGACCGCGTCTTTGCTGCTTCCGAATAAGCCGATGGCGTCGGCGTTTATCTTGGTTCTACAATCATACTATCTATCAGGCCCCCTGCCTGTGGCGGATATCCACTACATGAACGTCAGGACCGATTCTCTTATAAAAGATCCTGTAATTTCCGGACTCGATTCGAAACATGGGATCATTGGCTGGCCGACCCTGAATCTTGATTGAGCCCCGTCGATTCTGAGGGTTCTTCAGGGCCTCGATCCTATCCAGAGCCAAACGCCCTGTATTGGGATGAAACGTCTCCAGCATTTTGGGAGCCGTGTTGGAAAGAATAACTTTGGGATCTCCCTGCACCCCAGGCTCGGTCTGCACACGCTCAGGTCTTCTCCGTCGCCGTCGACTCAAGAAATGTCCCACTTCTTCTTGAGAGCGTCAATCGCTTCCTGGGACTCCTCTGCAGACAGCATCTTAATCCTGCCGCTGCGAAGGCCCTCGTCTATATCCGCAGCCTGAACCTCGTCCCAGGCTTTGTCATCCGTAACGTTCTGGACAGAATCGTCTGAGCGCCCGCCCTTTACAACACGCTCAATCAACCTTATTGTCCCATCAACAAGACCCATAACCTTGCCTCCTCTATCAACCATGCCCCACTGCTCAGAAACCTCTTTGCCCTTTCAATCGGGTATTCCGGCTCCTAAACGTCCTTATTCTTTTTGTCGATCGAATCTAATGCCGTGCAGATGGTATTGCGTCCATAAGATAACCAATTTCCCCAATTCCGAGAGGCCTTTGTCACTCAAATCTTGCTTTTATTCTGGTTTGCAAACGCTCACGCAGAGCCAGCATGTCGAGCGGCCCGCCCTTTACAACAGCCAAGTGTCCGGAGGAAAGGGTGGATCGTCGACGTCCGGCAAAAAAACAGCTTCTGGATACCACTTCCTCTCTCACAGCCAATGCGCAAAGGGCCACAGCGTGGCCGACCGGTTGAACGGCGCGTCCAGAAGCTGTTCGGTCTCTTCAACGGGGTCGTGGCCGTAGCGCCGCACGAATTCCGCCTCGATTTTTCGCTCCAGCCCCGTCGGTTCGCCCAGGGGCAGGTCGACCCAGGTATTCCCTCGATCGGCACTTTCCCGAACCGCCAGGCAGATCTCCCAGTCTTTCAACGCGTTCTCATGCCCGTACTGCGGCCGGCCGCCACCGGTTATCGCACCGTGGAAACTGACCAGAATGCTTGCCTTGGCGACGTCGTCGGCCGATCCGATGCGCCACTTCCTGTACGGATTCTCCCAGACGACGGGCGGGTCCGTATCCACCTGCGCAACATCCAGTACGGATTGCCCGTCGACGTACTCGTACCGCTCTTGCAGATCGTAAGACCGCGAAGTTTCTTCGCCGTACAGTACAAGTTGACTCTGGTCCAGGTGTCCCCTGGTCCCTTCCACGTGCCATCCGGTGGGGAAGCCCTGCGCCGCGGAGGGAAAGACACGAGGCGGTTTTTCGAAGAGACACACGATACCGCTTTCGAACTCCACCACCGCGTGATCCCACATCACCGTGGTCTCTCGCTCCCCGCCGTACGCGTCGTACGGGACCGTTGACACTTCACCGCAATAACCCAGCACCCGTTTCGCATCTTCGCCCAGCAAAGCGCGGACTCCGTTGAATCCGTGATATTGACCCGTAAGGTACCATAGCCTGGAATGGGTCAATTCGCCCAGCAGGCCGGCCTCGATGATTCTTCTCTTCAGTCGCTCCCGGGGCCATAACCATACCTGCTCGGCGACCTCCCAGAGCACGCCATGTTCGCGGCAGGTCTGCGCGACCGCCCGTGCGTATCTCCTGGTGAGCCCTACGGGAATTTCGGTTATGACGTGGGCCCCGTGCCGTGCAGCCGTCATCGCGATCACGCCGTGGGAGTCCTTGGGCGTCATACTCAGTACTACGTCGGGTTTTGCCGAGGCAAAGAGGGATCGGATATCCCGGAAACAGGCCGTTGAAGCGCCCGCTGACGCTTCGGCCAGCGCGCCTTCGCCGCGGTCGCAGATCCCGACCAGTTCGAAATGATCCTTCAGCCGCACGATTGTACTGAGATACTGGCGCGCCCGGGAACCCGGATCCACGCCCACACCAATCACCGCAATCCGAAGCCTTTCCATAATGCCAGGATCCTCCCAAGAACCGATTCCGGTTTTTATTCAATATACCGACCGGTTTTCCGGTATGTCAACCCCTTTGAGCCCCAAAACCCGGCCACTAACCCGTCGCCGCGAACTCAACGGATCGGGTCCGGTCTCTCGGCCTTTCACCCGAATCCGGTCTTCACGGTCGTCCAGCCCGTGGCAATTCCCCTTCTGCGATTGACTTCAAACCTCGAACAGAGTATATTTTAGCCTTTAATATAAAGTGTGTGTAGACGGTTGAATTTTTTGAAGTTGCCATTAATGTCCCGTCCCCGAAATATCCCAGCATTCTTCCGCAGGTTCATCCCGTCTCGTCGGCCGAATTTCGGCAATCCATGTCCGGGACAGGACATCAGTCAAAGAGCGTCCGGAGGATGAGTACCCAGAATATCAGGAACTTCTGCATCATTGCCCACATCGACCACGGCAAATCGACCCTGGCGGACCGTCTCCTTGAAAAGACCTCAACCCTGACACGGAAAGATATGGTGGACCAGGTCCTGGACGACATGGACCTGGAACGGGAACGCGGCATCACCATCAAGTCCCACGCCGTCCGGATGGACTACCGGTGCTCCAATGGTCAGACATATGTGCTCAACCTTATCGACACGCCGGGTCACGTCGATTTCTCATACGAAGTTTCCCGAAGCCTGGCCGCCTGCGAAGGCGCCCTCCTCCTGGTCGACGCCGCACAGGGTGTGGAGGCCCAGACGATCAGCAACGTCCTTCTCGCGCTGGAACACGATCTTGAGATCATCCCGGTCATTAATAAGATTGATCTGCCCAACGTCGACGTGGACCGGGTGGTTATGCAGATCCACGACCTCCTGGGTGTTGAAGAATCCGAAATCCACAAAATAAGCGCCAAACAGGGCGTGGGCGTCGACGGCCTGCTTGGGACGATCATCGAACGGATACCCCCGCCGACGGGCGATCCCGACGCGGCTCTCCAGGCCCTGATCTTCGATTCCATCTTCGACCGCTACCGCGGCGCCGTCGCCTCGATCCGCGTTTTCCAGGGCAGCCTTCAGACCGACATGCCCATCCGGTTTTTTTTCACCGGGCGTCAATTCGAAGCCGAAGAAATCGGCGTCCTCAAACTGAAACGCGTAAAGACGCAGACGCTCCGGGCCGGAGAAGTCGGTTATCTCATCGCGGGCGTGAAGGACCTTGAAGATCTACACATGGGCGACACCGTTACCGGGTGCAACCGACCCGCCGGGGAACCGTTACCCGGGTACCGGGAAGTCAAACCCATGGTCTTTTCCGGCGTCTATCCCGTAGACGCGGAAGAATATACGGGCCTTCGAACGGCCCTGGAGAAACTGCGTCTGAACGACGCGTCGCTCCGTTTCGAGCCGGAGACCTCCACCGCCCTGGGGTTCGGTTTCCGTTGCGGTTTCCTGGGCCTGCTTCACATGGAAATCGTACAGGAGCGCCTCGCCCGCGAATTCGACATGGAAATTATCACCACCGTACCCAACGTGGAGTACGAAGTCCTGCTCACCAACGGGGACGTCGAAATCGTGCACAATCCCGCCGAGATGCCCCCCGCCATTAAGATCGAAGAAATCGCAGAACCCGTTCTCAACGCGCAGATCCTGGTTCCGTCCGAGTACATCGGCGCGGTCATGCAGGTTGCCCAGGAACGTCGAGGAAACTACATAACCACCGAATACGTGGATCCCGCGCGCGCCCTGCTGCGTTACGAACTTCCCCTCTCCGAAATCGTACTCGATTTTTATGACCGCCTCAAATCCGTCAGCCGCGGTTATGCCTCGTTCGACTACGATTACAAAGAACATCGGTCCGCCGATCTGGTCAAACTCGACCTGCTCATCAATGACGACCCCGTCGACGCTCTGTCCGCCGTTGTGCATCGGGACAAAGCCTACGAATGGGGTCGGGCGATCTGCTCCAAGCTCAAGGAACTCATCCCGCGACAGATGTTCGAGGTTGTCATCCAGTCCGCCATCGGCAAGAAAATAATCTCCAGGACATCCGTACGTCCGTACCGGAAGAACGTTACTGCCAAGTGCTACGGTGGAGACGTTACCAGAAAACGGAAACTTCTGGAAAGACAGAAGGAAGGAAAACGACGGATGAAGCAGGTGGGAAACATCGAGATTCCCCAGGAAGCATTCCTCGCCGTCCTGCGTATGGAAAAGTAACGTTGCGGGTCCGGATCTCCGCGGGCCCGAGCCTTAAAACCAGACAAATGGTCAAATCTGTGCGACGCAAGAGGGCCGGCAAAAAGGCCCCGGCCCGGAAAGCCCGGAAGGGAAAAACCGGGCGAGGGAAAAAGTCCGTGGCCAGAGAATATCTCGAAGCCATTCTGATGGCCGTTGCCCTGGCGCTTTTTATGCGAACCTTTGTGGCTCAGGCCTTCAGCATTCCCTCGGGCTCTATGGAAAACACGCTTCAGGTAGGCGACTTTCTGCTGGCCAACAAATTCATATACGGCGCCAGAATTCCATTCACGGACGCCCGGCTCCCCGGTTTCAGAAATCCGGGACCGGGCGATATCGTTATTTTCGAGTATCCGAGAGATCCGGATCGGGACTTCATCAAACGTGTGGTGGCCGGCCCGGGCCAGAACGTCGAAATTCGCGACAAGATACTATACGTGGATGGAAAGCGCACCGTGGATCCGCCGCTTTCCAAATACGCGGATCCGGTGATTCTGCCCGTCTCGTCTCCCAGCGGCGTTCGCGACAACATGCAACTCGCGAGGGTTCCCGAAGGCCACTATTTCGTCATGGGAGACAACAGGGACAACAGCGAGGACAGCCGCTACTGGGGATTCCTGGAGAAAAAGCGCATCCGGGCGCAGGCGAACATCATCTACTGGTCGTGGGCGCCGGATCCGGGGGCTCCGGAGTTCAAAAACATCCTTTCAATACCCAGGATGGCCATCTATAACCTTCTACACGGATTCGGGCGCGCACGGTGGGGCCGAATCGGCCGGATGGTTAAATAAAGACGTCTCGCTGTTCCATTAAATCCTGGCGCTTATGTCCGGTCTTTACATCCACATTCCGTTCTGTAAATCCAGGTGTCCCTATTGCGACTTCGCTTTCGACGTAGGCAAGACGCACCTGGCGGAACGGTACACGGGTGCGATCATCCGTGAGTTTCAAACCCGCCTCCCGCACGTGGGCAGCCGCACGGTTTTCGACACGGTCTATTTCGGCGGCGGCACGCCTTCGGAAATTCCACCGGACTCGCTGAATCGGATTCTGGATGCCGCCCGAACGTTTTCGCGGATCGCCCCGGATGCGGAGATTTCCGCCGAAGCCAACCCGGAAGATCGCTCGCGATTCGCCGACCTGGCGGCCATGGGCATCAACCGGATCAGCCTGGGCGTACAGGCCCTGGACAATCCCACGCTCCGTGCCCTGGGCAGGGGGCACACTTCTGCCGATGGCGAGGCAGCCGTCGGCGCCGCGCGCCGGGCCGGCTTCGAAAACCTTAACATCGACCTTATCTTCTCCGCGCCCCGGCAGACGACAACCGCGTGGCGGGGAACCCTGGACCGCGCCGTGGACCTCCGTCCGGAGCACGTCTCCGTCTACGGGCTGACCATCGAGCCCGGCACCGCGTTTGACCGCAGGATGAAAGAGAACCGCCTGCCGCTGCCTCCCGAAGATGCCCAGGCCGAAATGTACGAGATCGCGCAGGAGAAGCTGTGCGCGGCCGGTTATATCCAGTACGAAGTCTCGAACTTCGCACAACCCGGTTTTGCCTGCCGCCAAAATATCGCCTGCTGGGACCGGCGCCCCTATCTCGGGATCGGTCTTTCAGCCCATTCCTTTTTCAGGGACCGCCGCGCCTGGAACATCCGCCCCCTCATGGCGTATATAAGGAGTGTGGAATCTTCAGGCGTCGCCGTTGACGGGGAAGAGGTTATCTCTTCCAGGGACAGGCTCGTGGAACAGGTGATGCTCGGTCTCCGCCGTGCCAATGGTATACCCGAAACATTGTTGGGCACACGCGGCAGATCGACCTCCTGCATTCCGGATCACCTTCTCGAACGCGGAGGCGGACGGATCCGGCTCACCCGCCGCGGACTTCTGCTGGCGGATGTGGTCTGTGCGGAACTGGTCAGGGAGATGGAATGGAAATCCGCCTGAGAGCACCTGGCTCCACCTCCAACCTGGGTCCCGGATTCGACGCCCTGGGCCTTGCATTGACCGTCTACAACCGGATTCTTGTCCGGACGGTATCCGGCGCGCATCGGCGGATGCGCGTCACAGGGGAAGGCGCAGGGCAACTTCCGGTGGACGAAACCAACCTTTTCTTCCGATCGGCCGACACGGCCGCGCGACGCGCCGGCCGATCCCTGCCGGGGCTGGAAGTGGAGATGCACAACGGGATTCCGCTGTCTCGCGGGCTGGGAAGCAGTTCCACCGCCATCGTGGCCGGCGTTTATGCGGCCAACCTGCTCATGGGTGAACCCCTTTCCGAATCCGCCCTGCTCGATCTCGCCACCGAATTGGAGGGCCACGCCGACAACGTAGCGCCCTGCCTGCTGGGCGGTCTGGTAATCTGCTCCTATGAAGACGGTCGGGTTGAATCGATACGGGCGCTGCCGCCACCGGAACTTCGCGCGGTTGTCGCGGTTCCCCGCTTTGAACTCAAAACGGAAGCCGCGCGCGCAGCTCTGCCGGAACAGGTACCGCACCGGGATGCGGTATTTAACGTGGGCCGCGCATGCCTGGTTACGGCAGCGCTGATGAGCGGGAACCTCCTCGCTCTGAAATCCGCGATGCGCGACCGCCTCCACCAGCCCTACAGGGCGTCACTCGTGCCGGGAATCGACCACGTGCTCGATGCGGCCGAAGAAGCGGGAGCCCTGGGCGCCTGCCTCAGCGGCGCCGGTCCGACGTTGCTGGCTTTTGCGACCGATGACGCGCCGGACATAGCGGCCGCCATGAAAAACGCATGGGCGCAACAGGAAATCCAGGCCGACACTGACGTTCTGCGCGTCGATCGAGACGGGGCAACCACCGAATGACAGGGTTTTTCTCTTATCGTAAACCATCTCCCGCTTGCCGTCTTCTTGCGATCCTGCTTGCCGTCGGGCTGATCTCGGAGCCCGTCATGCTCTTCGCGCAATCCGGATCGGGCCGACCGGAATCCAGTCGGCGGAGATCGGATCGCAGATCCATCGGTTCAACGCTCCAACCGGACGAGATGCGGGGCCTGGACGTGAAATGGATCGGCAAAATCGCCTACGACGCCATCATTCGTTCCGAGCGCTACATCGTCGGTCCCGGTGATACCTTCAGCATCCATATCGAAGCCGGAGAGGAACCCATCACGCTCCCGGTTCTCGTGGGTGCGGAAGGCAAACTGGATATTCCCTATGTCGGCGCCATTCAGCTTGCGGGACTCAACCTGGGAGAAAGCCGAAAGAGAATCCAGGACGCGGTCAGTGACAACCTGCGAAGTCTCGACATCCGGATCTCGCTCGCCCGGCTACGCAGTTTTCCGGTCAACGTCGTCGGACAGGTGGTCCATCCCGGCACCTACATGGTCGAAGGGACCGAGCAGGTTTCCGAACTCATCAGCCAGGCGGGCGGGGTACTGAAACCGCCGGATGGCAGGGCTTCTCAACGGAACATTCAGATTCAGCGGCTATCCGAAAGCGGCGCACCGATGGATGCCGAGCGCGGGGCGGATCTCGCCCTGTGGCGGCTCTCGGGCGATATCTCCCACAACCCCTTCCTGCTGGACGGAGATCAGATTTTCGTCCCGGCGCTCACGGACTCCGTGCGTATTTCCGGCGCGGTCTATAGACCCGGAAGTTACGAATTCATGACCGGTGATCGCGTTTCCGATCTGATTGCTCTTGCCGGGGGGTTGAACGGCGAGGCAACCACCGCAAGCGCTGAACTGCTCCGTTCTTTTTTCGCGGAAGAACGCGAAGAGCGGCACGCCGTCCGACTTTCGCAGGCACTGGATGGCGACGCGGATGCGAACCTGCCGCTGCGAGCCGGGGATAAACTGCACGTGGCCGTGAAGGAGCGGCGGGTCAACGTCGAAGGCGAGGTCTACTTCCCCGGATCCTATTTCATCGGCTCCGGGATGACGCTGAAAGAACTGATCCGGAAGGCCGGAGGATTCACGCCCAAAGCCTCTCTCGCCCAATCCATCGTGGTCCGCCGCGTCGAGTTTCCGAAAGGGGTGGCCGGTCCGAAGCAACTGCAGGGCGTTGGACCCATCAGTCTGACCGACGCCCAGCGGACCTTCCTGGCCATGCAAAAACAGCAGATGTCCGGCCGCCTGCCGGTGGACTTTGTCGCTCTTTTTGAGAAAAAGGACGACTCGCAGAACCTCCTGCTAAGAGAAGGGGATATCGTCAGGATACCCAGGCTTGTACCCTCGGTTGCGGTCAATGGATACGTCATCACCCCGGGCGCAATTCCCTACGAACCGGATCTCGGCGTCCAGGACTACATCAACAGGGCGGGCGGATTGAACGAACAGGCGGAAAGAGGCGAAATATACGTGATACAGGGCAGCACCGGAAACTGGACGAAAGCCTCCAGAATTCAGCGCGTCGATCCTGGAGACACCATTTTTATCATGGGCAAAAAACCCGTGCACGGCTGGCGGCTCTTTCGTGAGACGCTGGTCGTGCTTTCACAGGTGGCCGCTCTGGTCATTGCGGTACGGAGCATCAGCCGTTAATGGAACCCGAAAAGAATTTCCTCGACCATCTGGCCGTCCTTGTCCGCTGGCGGCGAATGATACTCGTCACCTGCTTCACCGTATCGGTATTGACAGCGGGCGTCAGTCTGATCATCACCCCGGTCTACCGCGCGAGCGCCGTTTTATTTCCACCCAGCGAGAGCCAGGGATCGCTTGGAATCTCCGCCATTCTTGAAAAGCTGCCGGTGGGCATGCTGGGCCTGGGGGAAAACGGCGTTTCGGCTACCGAATTCGTGCCCATCCTCAAGAGCCAGCGGGTGGCCGAAGCCATCATACGCCGTTTCAAACTTCAGGAAGCATACGAGGCCGAAACCCGCGAGGAACTCCTGCAGATGGTCGACGACCGGCTGGAAGTGGAACTCTCCCGCGAGCAATTCCTGACCGTGTCCTACGAAGCGGAAACCCCTCAACAAGCCGCCGAAATCGCCAATGCCTTCGTCGTAGAACTCGACCTTGCGCTCAGGCACCGGCGCGAACAACAGGCGCGCGACCTTCGCAACTACCTGGAAAAACGCCTCGCGCAGGCCGAGCAACGAATGACCGAAGCCGAACAGGCCTACAATGCGTTCCAAAAGGAGCATTCGGCCATCGACATCGAAACCCAGACCAAGGCACAGATTGACGCCTACTCCTCCCTCATCACCTCAACGCTGGGCGAAATGTTTATCAGGCGGGAAATCGCCGCCCTCCAGATGAACCCCGACAACAGCAGAGTCCGGCAACTCGATATCGAAATCGAGGGCGCGAAAGAGGCGCTGGACGGCATCATTTCGGGATCGGACCCGGACAGCAGCGGCCGCGCGGTTCACAATTTGCCCGGCATCATGCTTCCGATGGATCAGATCCCCGACCTTGGACTTCAGGCACTGCGATTGATGCGGGAAATGGAAATCCGAAACCTCATCTATCAATTCGTACTTCAGGAATACGAAAAAAGCAGCTTCGAAGAAAAAAAGGAAACGTCCCTGGTCGTGGTTCTGGACCCTGCCGTGCCACCCGACTTCCGAAGCCGCCCCCGGCGCGTGCTGATCGTTGGCACCGCCGCGGGTCTCAGCCTGCTCCTGAGCATCCTGGTCGCTTTCCTGTTGGACGCCCTGAAAAGCCCCGACCCCGGCAACCGCAGCAGGCTGGAGGCGATCCGCCAGGAGTTGAGATCCGGGAAGACCCGGCAACAGTGAACCCGATCAACAGGATGCCGGGATTCCCCGCGAAAACCTCAGCCATGCCCCACCGCATTCTCACCACCGTCGTTGGAAGCTATCCCGTACCGGACTGGCTGCGAGCTTCACCCTCCCGACAGACATTGATCGATGCCATACGGGTCGTTTTCAAAACCCAGGAAGAGGCGGGGATCGACGTCGTCGTCGACGGCGAACTCTACCGGTTCGACGTCAATCATCCCGAAACAAACGGCATGATTGACTATTTCGCGCAAAGGCTGGGCGGTGTCACCACCCGGTTCGGGCGTGAGGACATGAACGCATTTGCCACGGAAGCCGGTCTCTCTTATCGAGCGGAGCCCGCAGGCATGATCGAACGCGGGCTGGACGAAGGCGCGCTCAATCTGCCGGCCGACTTCCGGATGGTCCGGCCTCTGACCCGGTCGAAGCTCAAGTTCACGCTCACCGGGCCGCACATGCTCAGCAAAGTCCTGATGGACCGGCACTACGGAGACCCCGAGGCCGTGGCCATGACCCTCGGCGAACTCCTTGCCAGGCAGGTTACGGACGTCGACGCGGACGTGATCCAGGTCGACGAAGCGAATATCCCGGGACACCCTGAAGAAGCCACGTGGGCCGCCAGGGCGATAAATACCGTACTCGATGCGATTCAGTGCGAAAAGGCCGTACACGTCTGCTTCGGGAACTACGGCGGCCAAACCGTTCAGCGCGGAACATGGCAGGACCTGATCCCTTTTCTCGCCGCCCTGAGAGCAGACCATCTGGTCCTCGAATTCAAACGCATGGGAATCGAACACGCCGCAACCCTGAAGGATCTTCCGGAATCCGTCCGAATTGGCATCGGTGTAATCGACATCAAAAACAATATCGTGGAGACCCCGGACGAAATCGCCTCGGACATCGAAAGCGCGGCCCGCCGCCTCGGGCCGGATCGAATCGCCTACATCCATCCCGACTGCGGCTTCTGGATGCTCCAGCGAAGCGTCGCCGACCGCAAGATCGAAGCCCTCGTCAGGGGGCGGGACCTCTACGAAGGGCGTTGAACCGGCCGGCCTTCAGGGCGTCGCGCAGCGCGTTTTCGCCCGATTCCAGACTATGCACTCCATCCGAACATATAACCGGACTCTGTTCCTCCTTGTTGTCCTGCTCGCACTCGCGAATGCGTCATTCGCTCAGAATCGCGGCACGCTGATCACCATTGCAGGCGGTGGTGACCGGGAAGGCGAGAACATACCGGCAACCGAACTTGCTCTAAGCATCCCCCTGGGGGCCGCCACGGATGCCCAGGGCCACGTCTACATTGCCGATACCGGCACACACCGCATCCGCAGGGTGG
>CBDDDZ010000004.1:0-931853 GCA_965226795.1 Candidatus Latescibacterota bacterium | reverse complement strand
TCCGGCCGTTGCGGCGCATACTGATATCCTCCTGGATCCTCAGAGTCCTCAAGGCCCTCCGCCTCCTTCCAACCCTATCTCCGACAGAACAGGCCGCCATCGAGGCCGGAAGCGTATGGATTGACGCCGACCTTTTCTCCGGAAAACCCGATTTCCGACGCCTTTACAGCGAACCCTATCCGGAACTGAGCGAAACGGAACGGGCATTCCTCGGCGGCCCCGTGGAAGCCGCGTGCCGCCTGGCCGATGACTGGCAGATTCACCGGAACCGGGATCTGCCCCAGGATCTCTGGGATTATCTCAAGCAGCACCGGTTCTACGGTATCATCATCCCGGAGGAATTCGGCGGGCTCGGATTCTCCACCTCCGCTCACAGCGCGATTGTGGGCAAGCTGGCCTCCCGATCCATGCCTCTCGCCGTGACCGTAATGGTGCCCAACTCGCTCGGGCCCGCGGAACTCCTGATCCACTACGGCACCCGGGACCAGAAGGAACACTACCTGCCGCGGCTGGCGCGGGGGGAGGAGATTCCGTGCTTTGCCCTCACCGAGCCGAACGCCGGCTCCGACGCCGGCAGTATCCGATCCAGCGGGGTTGTCTTCAGAGACGAGGATGGGCGGCTGTGCCTGCGGTTGAACTGGAACAAGCGATATATCACCCTCGCTTCAATATCCACGCTCATCGGCCTGGCATTCAAACTCGAGGATCCGGACAATCTGCTCGGTAGAGGCGAGAATCCGGGCATCACCTGCGCCCTCGTTCCCCGCGACACGCCCGGCGTCGTCGTGGACAGACGGCACGACCCGATGGGCGTACCCTTTCACAACGCCCCCACCGGGGGCCGGGACGTAATCGTCCCGGCCGACGCCATCATCGGCGGGCCCGAAGGCGCTGGCCGGGGGTGGCGCATGCTCATGGAATCCCTGGCCGCGGGACGCGGCATCTCCCTTCCCGCAACAGCAGCCTTCGGCGCCAAGCTGACCGCGAGAGTGGCGGGCGCCCACGCCACCGTACGCAAACAGTTCGGCCTGTCCATCGGCCGATTCCAGGGCGTTGAGGAGCCGCTCGCGCGGATCGGCGCCTTTGCCTACCTGATGGAAGCCGCGAGGCGTTTTACCTGCGGCGGCCTGGACGGGGGCGAAAAATCGGCCGTTGTTTCCGCCATCGTCAAATTCAATCTCACGGAACTTCATCGGAAGGCCATTCTGGACGGCATGGACATCCTGGCCGGCAACGCCATCGCCCAGGGACCGAGAAACCTGCTCGCCCGGTCGTATCTCTGGGCGCCCATCGCCATCACCGTGGAAGGCGCCAATATCCTCACGCGAACCTTCATCACGTTCGGGCAGGGGGCCATCCGGTGCCATCCGTACATATACGCGGAAATACAGGCGCTCAAATCGGACGACCTGCACGCCTTCGACCGCGCTTTCTGGGCGCATGCGGGCCACTTTATCCGCAACGCCTTCCGCGCCTCGCTCCTGAGCCTGTCGCGCGGATACCTGGCCGCATCGCCCGTGGGAAGGCCCGCGTCCCGGTACATCCGCAAACTGGCCTGGGCATCCGCTTCGTTCGCCTTCCTGGCCGACGTCGCCGTGGTTACGATGGGCGGCGCCCTGAAAAAAGAAGAAAAGCTGGCCGGTCGCTTCGCGGACATTCTCTCCTGGATGTATCTGGGCTCGGCCGTCCTGCGCCGCTTTGAAGCGGAGGGCCGCAGACCCGGCCATCTGCCCTATCTGCACTGGGCGATGCAATACGCGCTCGCGCAGATTCAGCTCGGTTTCTCCGGCCTGTTCCAGAATCTGCGCGTCTTGCCCGGCCTCGATCTGATATTCCGCTATCCCGGCGCGTTGTGGTCGCGCCTCAATCCCATCGGCCGGATGCCGTCAGACGCCCTCGGCGGCGAGGTCGCCCGCGCCGTCCGGACGCCCGGCCCCGACAGGGACGCGCTTACCGCGGGCATATACCTGCCGGACTCGACCAGCGAAGCCCTGGGCCGCCTGGAAGCCGCGTTTGCACTCTCCTGCGAGGCCGAACCCATTTCCCTAAAAATCAGAGAGGCCGCCCGCGCGGGCCTGCTCTCGGGCCGGGACCCCAACCGTCTGGTCTTACAGGCCCTGGAAAAAAAGCTGATCACACAGGAAGACGCACAACTGTTCCGGCGCGCCGAGGCCGCCCGGGATCAGGCGATCCGGGTGGACGCCTTCACCCCGGAAGAGTACCTCCAGCTACCGAATAAGGGATAGAGGACCGCGGCGGCGGCACACCTCGAATCAGACACAAGCCCCCAACTCCCGAGGAGCGCAATCGATGCAAGGTCTCATGATGGACTATCCCCTCACCATGGACCGGATCCTTGAGCACGCGAATCGTCTGTACCCTCACAAACGTATTACCACCGGATTGCCTGACGGAACGATGCACCGATACACCTATGCGGAAATGTACCGACGGTCAAAGCGGCTCGCCAGCGCACTGGGCGGCCTGGGCATTGAACCAGGGGACCGGGTGGGCACCTTCGCGTGGAACAACTACCAGCACCTGGAACTGTATTTCGCCGTTCCTTGCAACGGCGCCGTCTGTCATACGCTCAACATCCGGCTCTCTCCCGAACAGCTGGCTTATATTATCAACCACGCGGAAGACAAAGCCATCTTTGTGGACGCGACCCTGCTGCCCCTCTTTGAAGCCGTGGCGTCCAGACTCGACCGCCCCCCGCGTACCGTCCTGTTCAACGCCGATCCGGGTATCCGGACCGGCCTATCCGACATTTACTTCTATGAAGACCTCATAGCCAGCGGAAGCGACGCGTTTGAGTGGCCTGTAACCGACGAGACCGCGGCCATGGGCCTCTGCTATACCAGCGGCACGACCGGCGAGCCAAGGGGCGCGCTCTACTCGCACCGGTCGATGTTTCTGCACACCCTCGGCGTTAACCAGTCCAACGCCTTGGGAATTGTGGAATCGGACATCGTTATGCCCGTCGTTCCTCAGTTTCACGCCATGGCATGGGGTTTGCCCTATGCCTGCGCCATGGCCGGCGCGGAGTTGGTCCTGCCCGGACCCCACCTGAAACCCCGTGCCCTGGCCGGGATGATCGAGAACGAAAGCGTGACGGTTCCCGCCGGCGTACCCACCATCTGGACCGGGCTCTATGAAGAACTGAAAGTCAATCCACGCGACATCTCCTGTATCCGGTCGCTGATCGTCGGCGGTTCGGCCATGCCGCGCGGCCTGATCGAAGCCTTCGAGACGGAACTGAACGTCCCGGTCGTCCACGCCTGGGGGATGACCGAACTCTCCCCTCTGGGCACCGTCTCCAGGCTGCAACGCCATCATCGCACCCTTTCGGACGCGGACAGGTGGGACGTCAAAGCCCGACAGGGCTATCCCATTTCCGGTGTTGAAATGCGGATCGTGGACGATTCCGGCAACCAGGCGCCGTGGGACGGCAGCACCATGGGCGAAATACAGGTCAGGGGCCCCTGGGTGATCGGTAGCTATTACAAACAGGAACCCGGACCCGATCACTTCACCGCCGACGGGTGGTTCCGAACCGGCGACGTCGGCTCGATGAGCCCGGACGGCTTCCTCACCATCACGGACCGGACCAGAGACCTCATCAAGAGCGGCGGCGAGTGGATCTCAAGCGTCGAGTTGGAGAACACGCTGATGGGCCACCCGGCCGTCACAGAGGCCGCCGTAATCGCCATACCCGACGCGAAATGGACGGAGCGCCCCGTCGCCATCGCGGTTCTGTCGCCCAGCGCCGACCCGGCCACGGGCGCAGAACTCCGGGCGTACCTCGCGTCCCAATATCCGAAATACTGGGTGCCCGACAGAATCGTCTTCGTGGAGCAAATACCCAAAACCAGTGTGGGAAAACTGAATAAGAAAGTCATCCGCCGGCAATATGCGGAGGGACTGTTCGGATAGCCGGCCACGTACCGGGACACAAGGAACCGCCATGCCTCTTCACCTCAAGAACCCTCACAGCATCCTGGCCGTCCTCCAAACCCGACCCCAGGACGTCTACGAAATACATCTTCCGGACCCCGTCGCCGGCCTGTGGAGACAGATCAGGGCGTCCGCCGCGGAAATCGGCGTTAAAATTACCCGCGAAACCCGGACTTCCCAGAGGCAAAACCGGGCCGGCCGCGCGGGCGGCGCCGAAGCCGCCGTCAAGGAACGACCCCCGGTCACCATCCAGGAACTCTTCGCGCACGCCCCCGCCACCGGATTGTGGCTTGCGCTTGACCAGGTACAGGATCCGCACAACGTCGGCGCGATCTTTCGAACCGCCGCTTTCTTCGGTGTTCACGGCATCCTGCTTACGCGGGACCGTTCCGCCCCGCTCACGGGAACCGTGTATGACGTCGCCTCCGGCGGCGTTGAACACGTGCCTTTTGCCTTTCTGCCCAATCTCAGCCGTGCTCTCGACCTGGCACGGACGTCAAACCTCTGGATCCTTGGCGCGTCCGAACACGCCGATGCCGGCCTCGGCCAAATCGCCGCCGATCGACCCTGGCTGCTCGTTCTGGGCAACGAGGAACGCGGGCTCCGCCGTCTCACCCTGGACAAGTGCGACGCCACCTGCAGCATTCCTTCCCTCGGTAACGTCCCCTCCCTCAACGTCTCCGTCGCCGCGGGTATCTTCATCCAGAAACTCGCAATCCCGCCGCAACAGACCTCCCCATAGAGGGCCGGTATCGCCCGTCACTACCGCCGGCAGGCATCATGGGACAAGAACGCCGCCCTTGTCACAGTCTCAGTTCTGCCGTATCTTTTTTGAAAAAATTCAGGAGAAGCGCCGATGCGCGAAACCATCTTCTGGGACGTGGATACCCAGTACGACTTTATCATGCCCGATGGCAAACTCTACATCCGGGAGGCGGAAAAAATCCTTCCCAACCTCAAGCGGCTCACCGCCTGCGCCCGGCAGCGAAAAATCCCCGTCTTCGGCTCGGTAGACTACCACAACCCCGAAGATCCCGAGATTTCGGATTCGCCCGACTTCAGGAACACCTTTCCGCCGCACTGCCTCAAGGGCACCCCGGGCCAGCGAAAGGTCCCGGAAACACGACCCGGAAATCCGATGTGGATCGACGGCGACCCGGAGGATCCCATTGCCCTCAGCCAGCGGATCCGCAGCCACACCGGTGAGATCATCTTCCGCAAACAGCGCTTCGACGTTTTCACCAACCGGAACGTGGACCCCGTACTGGACATCGTCAGACCCGGGCGCATCGTACTGTACGGCGTTGCCCTGGACGTCTGCAATGCCCACGCCATCAACGGCTTCCTGGCGAGAAACACCGCCCCCATCCAGCTTGTCCTGGACGCCACGCAGGCTATCTTCCCCGAACGCGGAGAAACGCTCGTGGAAGGCTGGAAGGCACGGGGCGTCACCGTCGTATCTACCGACGAAGTCACACGATAGAGAGAGTCGCGATCGGGAGTACGCGAGGGGAAAGGGATGGGCGAATTCGGGCGGGGGACCTGCCAGAGGCCAATCCTGCAGCCGCAGTTGTAAACGATAACACCATCGCCCGCAAATTGCGGGCGATGGTGTTATTTTTTGTGCGCGTCGCGCCTATTTTCCCGCGGACACATTGAGTTCTTTTAACAAATCGAGGTACTGGCCGTACCCGGCGGTCTTCAATTCGTTCATGGGAATAAACCTCAGCGAAGCCGAATTGATACAATACCGCAGACCGGTGGGGGGAGGCCCGTCGGGGAACACATGGCCGAGGTGGGAGTCCCCGAACTTGCTCCGAATCTCGGTACGGGTCGTGAAGAGGCTGCTGTCGACGTGCTTCACGATGTGTTCCCGGACCATCGGCTGGGTGAAGCTCGGCCATCCGGTACCCGACCGGTATTTGTGCGTTGAACTGAAAAGCGGTTCGCCCGAGACGATATCCACGTAGATTCCCGGCTTCTTGTTATCCCAGTACTCGTTGCGGAACGGCCGCTCGGTGCCGTCTTCCTGGGTCACGTTCCACTGCAGCGGCGTCAGCTTCCGGCGCAACGCCGACGCGGGGGGTTTTACCCAGGTCCCTTCGGAGGATTTAGCGGGCTTGTCCCGGCCCCAGACCCCCTCGATAAACCGGTCGCGACCCGAGCCCTTCCGGTAGCGGTTGTATTGGGCCGGCTTTTTCTTGTAGTAATCCTGGTGGTATTTCTCAGCCGGGTAAAACGTTTGCGCAGGGCGGATGGGCGTGACGATGGAAGCGTTGAAGCGACCCGACTCGCCCAGCGCTTTTTTTGAAGCTTCGGCCAGCTGTTTCTGCTTCTCGTCGTGGTAGAAAATGGCCGACGTGTACTGGTGGCCCCGGTCGTAGAACGACCCGCCGGCATCGGTGGGGTCGAACTGCCGCCAGAAAACGTCGAGCAATTCAGCGTAGGTGACGACGGAGGGGTCGTATGTGACAAGCACCGACTCGATGTGCCGGGTGCTGCCTGAACTGACCTGGCCGTAGGTCGGATTCAGGTGTTCCCCGCCGGTATAGCCGGATACCGCGGAGACGACCCCCTCGAGTTTATCGAAGGGAGCTTCGATGCACCAGAAGCAGCCGCCGGCGAACGTGGCCTGTTCCACGTTTTTGGTTTCGGACCGGCTGTCCCGCGCGCCGAAGGCCAGGGCGACAGTCAGCGTGGCAGCGGTCAACAACAGCACAAGTGGCGTTTTCATTTGGTATCCTCCTGAGATTCCCGGCAATCGGGCTGGATGTTGCACGTTGGATCAAATCGACTAAAAAATAGCAAATTTGGGGTGCCGATGGTATCCCTAAACCTGAAAATGGCGAAAATTAAGCGATCATGGTCCCATCGGTCGGCATTCTGGAACTGCGTTCCGGGCGGACACAGGCTCTTCCGCTCCATTCATTTTTTTCCTCTTCGTCCTTTTTCTTGTTCGCGCAAGAAAAAGGACCAAAAAGAACCGCGCCTGCCTGCCGAGCACGTCTCGGCGCAGGCAGGCCGCTCAAACGCCGCGGGGCTGCTTTTCCGCGAACTGCTCCGGCAACGGAGACCAGGGTTTGCGCCCTGCGAAGTCTTCAGCACTTCTCAAGCGACGTTGATGAACGGAATTACGCGGAAAAGCCCCCTCCCGATCGGACCGGGCGCACGAGAGGTTCACCGGATAGGACTGCTGTATGTCTTGGGCTGTTGCTGCACGAAAGACGGGCGGTTCCCGAACCGCCCCTGCGAAAACCAGACATCCGGGCATTGATATCGCCACGCCGTATCGCATTCCCCTTTTTGCTTTCTGTTTTAAGCTGACTGCTGATTCCTGTTCACTGCCTTTTCCTTTGTGTCGTCGTGTCTCAGTGTGAGCTGATGTTTCGTCGACACTTTTTTCAGACTTGATATATGAACATTTGTTCAGTATATTCAGGATATGGCCCACTCCCATCTCGAAATCGAAGAGACCGGGGCGCGTTCGGTCCTGATGCCACAGGACGGTCCTCCGGTCACCCGATACACCCTGAATCCGTATGTCGGATGCGGCATGGGGTGCGCCTATTGCTACGTAATGAAATACCACTACGCCGTGGAACACCCTTTGCCGTGGGGCGCATGGGTCCAGCCCAAAATGAACGCGCCGTTTCTTCTGGGCAAGGCCCGCGACAAAATCTGGGGGAGGCGGATTTTCGTGGGTTCCGCCACCGACCCGTACCAATACGTGGAACGGCAGTACCGGCTGACCCGCCGCTGCCTGGGCGTCCTGCTGGACAGCAACCCGAAAGACGTTGTGGTGCACACGCGCAGCCACCTGGTTCTGGACGACGTGGAACTGCTGCGGACGTTCAAGAACCCCCTGCGCGTGTGTTTTTCCGTGCCCACCGACGACGACCGCGTACGGCGAAAGCTGGAGCCGCACGCCCCTCGCATCGACGCCAGGCTGAAGACCATGCGGCGCCTCAGGTCCGCCGGCATTCACGTTACCGCGGCGGTGGCGCCTCTTCTACACTGTGAGCCGGCCCGCTTTACCGGGCTGCTGAAAGACGCCGCTGACGACGTTTACACCGGGACAATGCGCTACACCGACAAAACGGGCCTGCAGTGGAAGGACCGGGCGCAGGCCTATTTCCGGAGCGCCCGTTACACGAACCTGGCCGCCGAGATGGACCGCTGCCTCGACGCTGCGGGTCTGAAGACAAACCGGGACGACGAAAGAGATTTCGCGTCACGATGAATGCTGCATGGCCACGCCGACGGAAGATCGCCAGAACGACCATGACATCGTAGGGGCAACCCTTGTGGTTGCCCGCGTTTCCAGGGTGGTAACACGGTGCCACAAATTTTCTTGTGGTGCCATAAGAATTCTTATGGTCATTACTGTGGCCCGGAGGTTCCAAAATGCATTCGAAAAGTCACAGTCGAACTGCCGAGAATGCTCCGCGAGTCGCGTAATCCGGGTCGTCTTGCCAGCGTGTGTCGCCCAGGTTGTGACCTGAATGAGGCGACGGGCCTAAGGCAAACGGCGCGGCAGTTCCGTGGCATTTGGACGCAAATTCAACGAATTACTCAACGCAATGAGTAAAAATACTCATTGTATTGAGCAAATTGTCGTGATGCTTTCGGTGCGCCACGTACACCTGATGGACCGGATTGAAGGTTGTCGAACGTCCTGACGGTGTTTGCGAAGGTGGTCGCAGCCATTATCTCTATGGTGCAGGTTCCAAATTTCGGATTCTCTCCGCGAAGACGCGACGCAAACTCTCGAGTTGCTCCAGAAGCCAAGTGTACTGCTCATTGCGGGCATCCGGATCGTAAAGGTCCACGTCTTTCCGAGAGTAGATTCTGCAGGCATTGGCATCCTCGGGATTGTACCAGTTCAACTCTCCGCCCATCTCACGTTCGATCTCGGACTGTTGGGACTGAAGAAAGTCGTGAAATCTGCCCGAGAGTTCTCCCCGGTTGATGCTTAGTTCTGCCCTTAGTTCCTGACCTTTCCACCCCCTGGTCTCGGAATGCGTCGAGGCTACCGCGGAGAGGAGGAAGCCCGTACGCCCCAAGCCCCCGGCGGCCATACTGGATTTCGCTTTGGGACTCGCAGTAAGTTTGACCTGCTGTCCATGCCGCGAAACGTGGTCATCGAATCCATTCCAGAATGCAAGCTGAACTCTCTGCGTCTCCGTCAAACTGGCGACAGTTGATCTCCCTCCCCTCGTCCAGTTGTTCGGTTTGGCCACGATATTGAATTTCGGCGCGAACGCGGACTCACCGATTCGCCAGACCTCAATTTCCAACGCAAAGAACTGAGTCCCCTCGGCCGAGTTCTCGTTCAGCCAGTCTACAGCCGCTCGGTGTTGGTCGGTAAAGGCTTTCGCGACCCAAACCACGGTTGACGCCTTGAAATGCGCCGCATACGTCAGAAGCTTCCCCAGGTGGTCGTGGTCCGTTTCCTCAAGCTGGTTTTCGATAACGACGTAACTATCGTCGTCGATATCTCTACACAATATGTCCGCGGAGTATGGACCAACGGCTTCCTCGCGCGCCTGAAACTCTATCTGCATACCGAGTGTATCACCGAGATCGTCGAGGATTTTCTGCATCGCCAACCATGGCGTAAAATCGTCAGCTTCGTTCCGCCATACTTCACGAAGGTCAACTCGCTCCAGTCTTCCCAGGTTTTCCGGTATCATTAAAATAGCTCCTTCGTTCAGTGGTCAGACGCCGAGATCAATAAAGATTCCGCATTGGGGCGAGATCGCAAACCAAAGGGGCCTGCAATCGCACCGACCAGGCGATCATCCAACCGATGCTCACAAATCTCCAATTGCAGCCTAGACATCAAAGGAGATCAGAGTATGACGCCTCTGTCCCGAATTTCTCCAAATACCAGCGTTCCGGTTCGGGACCGCATTCCTCCCCGTGGACTGCCGCCAACTTGCGAATCAAATCCAGAATAATCTCCCAGCCCGTGGGAATCTTCGCGGTTCGCGATACGCCTGATCCCACAAGAACGGCATACACGCCAGGATTCGCCTGAATCGAGAACGCCAGAGAATGGACGGGGTCGATTGACCTCATTCTCCCTCTTCCTGCATATCCTCTTGCGGAATGACGGCAACAACGCGCGGATTCAACAAGCGCCGCCGTTGACCAATGCGGTCAAGGTCGCCGGCCATAATGACCGGTGCCTTTTGTTGATGAGCTTCAATGGCTCTCTCGTAATCGGACTGAGTAAGGGCGGCTACAACTGACTGAATTTGCCCGTCAACGTATACTCGCAAAGTGATTGTTCCGTACGTCTCCTCATGGCGCCCCTTGAGCCTTTGTATATAGCCGAATAGTAGCACATCCGGTTTGGGTCCGCGATCACGGAACAGCCGCGCGGCCGCGCGGAGGATCGGGGCATCACCCTTGCCAAAATGAACGACCTCCCGCGGCGTATTCATCGGTCGGGTGCGGGCCCAGGTCAAACTGACGTCCAGTGCTTCGAAGGGCTCGATCAACTTCACGAGCGCTTCGCACAGATTGGCGCTTACACCGTTGTCCACGGCCTGCAAGAAAGCGTCGACTTTTCCTCCCATTGTTTGTTCCGTTGCATTACGGGCGGCTCGCAGCGCGGAAACCAGACGCCTTGTCATCTTGCGCTCAATCGGGTCTTCGTTATGCTCCGAATCCTGAATGAAGGACTGTTGTATGGGTGGCGACACGACAGGGGTCAGCAGGGTTACAACAAGGCTTTCTTGCTCGGATTGCCCCATTCGTAACTTGCGGACAAAGTTCATAGCCTCCTTGCCAGCGGCAGCGCTATAGACCGACCGCGGATCATGCAGCGAACAGGCGGCTGCCAGGACCATATCACGTGCGCTGCCTACAAGATTAATCCTATCATTTGCGGATACGGCGCCATCGCCGGCTTCGGCTGCACGCACGCGAATGACGTCACGGTCGGCCGTAACCAGGTCTCGGTAGAGTGAAAGTTCGTCGGTATCTGCCACGTCGGCGAAGATATCGATGAGTTGTGATACCACGTTAGCGTAATCGCCCAATTGTTGGGTGCGCGGCACGATGATCTCCGGCAATCCGTCCGATACATAAACGTCTGAAGAGTCGCCGTAGCTGTCCGTCCGTGTCCAGCCCGCTGCACGTGCATAGGCCGACAGGGCGGCAGGCGAAATCTCCCTCAAGGGCCCCTTGTCCCGAATGCTGACCCTCATTGGATTCTCCCTTGTTGTGCCTGTTCCATGAGCGAATGCAAATTCTCGACGTCAAAAACGTTTTTCGTCGGTATTCGGATCTAATTCAACCAAACGCACCACATCGCTTGCGTAGTGCAGACAGGCCCTGATGTCCTGAGTGCTCAAGCCAGGATAGTTCGCGAGGATATCGGCTTCGCTCCATCCCTGTGCCAACAGGTCGATGATGAACTCTACCGCCTGCCGGGTTCCACGTACCACCGGCTTGCCGGCCAGCACGTCCGCATCAGCGACGATTCGATCTTGCCAATTCATGGTCCAATCCTCCTCTGTCTCTGGAGGCATCGAATCCGGCTGGGTCATCCTCCAAACGCCAGCCGTTGGGGGGTTTGCTTTAATCGCCTCGGGGATTCCGTGTACTTTCTACATTGCCCCGCTTAAGTATCTCACAGAATCGACGGTCGTTGTAGGTCATCTATGGCCGACAAAGCACTTTGACGGACATTTTTCCTTAAAAGTGGCCGTCAAATCAACTTTCTTCTCTCTACAGCGTTCAACAGCTCGCGAATGGAAACGCATTTCAACGTTCATCTCGGCGTTCAGACGGCAAAGTTGAACAGTTTCGTCGGCGTATTCGTGGATCAGGACATTGCGAAACGCGATGATGCGTTTAAACTCGCTGATTCGGGAAATCGCGGCTTCGTCAACTCTTGCGAGTTTAGTCATAGCCTCGCCAATGATCTCAAACTCACGCTCTACTGCCGCTCGCAGCATCGCGTCGCTCTGATCGTCCGCAAACGTCTTGTCACGGACGAATTCATTCAGTAAGCCCGCAGCCTTCCGGATGTCGTACAGATATTTGAGTGCTTCAAGCCGCATAGAGCGGTGTCCTGGTCTCGTCGACGCTTTGTCGGAAGAAAGGGGTTTTGATGGCCGAGTCGACAACGAGATCCACACGGTGTCCAAAGAGACGTTTGAGGGCTTCCAGCAACCCGAAGAAGGCGTCGGCATACTCTCCGGAGGGCAACGTTTGGAATTCAACCAGGAAGTCGAGGTCGCTTTCGCCCCTACGGTCGTCGTCCGTGGCAGCCGAGCCAAATAAGTCAAGCCGAAGGACACGGTAACGGACGCAGAGCCGCTGCAGTTCGACGACCCGCTCTTTGACATTAGGTATCATCGGACGTTCTCCTGTTGAATCGGACCGCCAGCAGCGACAGACCATTGGCCTTCCTCGGCTCGCGATTGGATCCGCTATTCCCCTTACATCTCCGTGATGAATCTGCGCGCTCGGGCTGCTTCATCGGCGGAGCAAATGGCATATCGCCCGGGAAATCCGAACCTCATGCCGCCAGTTCTACTCTCGCATCTTCCCTCTGGCTCCACACTACCGGTCTGACGTCGTAGCTCCGTAGCGCGGCCATCACGGTCTGATCTACCTTTCGTTCCGAATCATTCAGCAATGCGTACACACGCGACCCCGGCGTGCGGACCTCCTTTGTGTCGATCCACGCGAGTACAACATTCTGAGCGGTTGAACGACTCGGACGGTTGACTGTTTGTATGAGCCGCTCCGACTGCTTCCGGGACTTCGGAATCACAAAATCAAAGAGATGGTCATACCCGGTTTGACCTGTAAACTTCACCTTTGGCGTATGGCGAATATCGTGTAGATCAAGCCAGGCCTCAACATCTTCATAAAAAATGTTCGCCACCGTGGGTGCCGCCATGTAAAACATATCGTTGACGGGGAGCATCGCCTGCAAGAGATTGTGTTTGCGTACCGCAAAGTTGTCGGCTGATGCAAGGACCTGTAACTCACGTCCGTCCTTTTGGACGCCGAAACCATTGAGTGTCATTTGCAGCAGATCTTGACGTTTGGGACTCTCGAGATTGCAACCACTTTGGGAAAGATCCTCAATGGTATATCCGTCATCCGTTAACACGAATCCACCGTTGGATTCCTTTGCATAAATCTGCAAATAATCGTTGTGCCGATCCAGATATGGCGTCGTGATCTCGACCCACTGGTCGATCTGGTGCAGGACTGTCTTGTCCTTGAGCCAGGCAAAATAATCATCGATGAGAATCTGAATTTCTCTAATCATGTGAATAGACCCTGGACGACATTTGGCCGTCGCGTGACGTTGCAGAACTGCAGGAATTCTTCGAACATCGTCCAGACATCGCCGACTGCACGGAATCCGTCCGACGGGACACCTACGGCCCACTTGTCGCCGAAGCCTTCTCGGTAAATGTGGAGGTGCGGTACGGGTATTTCCTCGCCATCCGGATTTCGATGTGGCGCACCACCCAAATCCAGACGAACCAGTACGACGACTTGCTGGCCGCGAGTCTGCATTTTGACTTTTGAGAGATTGATACTCGCACGACTCAAGTCGAGCAGAAACTGCTCTCGCCTGTCGACCGCCTGAAGTGGGACGGCAACTGACTCGCCCCCCATAGGGAAGTTAGCCTGATCATCATTTGCTCGATGCTTTTCGATAGCAATCAAAGCGTCTGCTTCTGCTTGAGTGAGGTCGGCGTCTGCCATTCAGATCCCGATTGTTGGTTGGATTTCTGCTAATTTACTGCACAAAGCCTCCGACATACAAAAGCAGTCTATGTCAATGAACGAAAACCGGCTTACCCGGCGACCGAATCACCCGCACTATCTACTTCTACGTCCCGAATCTCTTTTAACGTTCCTCCATCGCCGTCCTTCCATGCTGTGAGGCCATTCATCGGGGCTCCCAAGAGGACGCTGGCCGCCTTCGATGGTGAACTGAATGGGTAGTCTTGAACGACCCTGTACTTGGTGCCTGTATCTTCGAAAATCTTCTTCTGATAGAGTATGTTTCGCAGGTCTGATATGGACGAAGAGATTGAAGCAACCTGTTCCTTGACTGCTTGCGAATCAGCACGTACGACGAAACCGCCTGCCGCTTCGTAACCGCCTGCCAGTATACCCTTCGCGTTCAGCAATAGGTCTCGACTCGTTCCTGCCTCGCGTCGCGGCTTATCAAAGAAGTTTACGCCCACAACAGGAAGACATAGTAACATGTCGGCCAAATATAGCTCTGCGTCCACTTTATCCTCGGGCGACAGCGATGGCGTTCTCGGGACGTTGGCATTCGTCAGTTCGCAGCGTTTTGCCTGGTCTGCGAGGTCCACCAGCCGCGCTTCGAGGTACTTCGCGTGCGCTTTATTCAAGCTGTGGTCCTTGCTCAGGAACGCAATTACGTGTGTCCAGAAATCCTTGTTCTTGGCGTGGTGCTCCAGTCTTCGTGACAACACATCCGCCTCACCCACGTAAGCCAGTGGTAGTTGCCCCAATTCGCCGGGTTCCCAGAGAACGTACACGCCAGTGTGATTGAGTACTTCCTTGTCGCGAACCGTGCTAAAAAGCGACCGGGAAAAAACGACACCCTGCCCAGTCCAATTCGATTTCTCGACGACACGCAAGCCGTCCGGCTCGCCGGACGGCACAAAGATTCTAACCGAGAATCCCAATGGTTCAGTCACAATCACGCTCCAATTCAGGTAGTCTAGTCCTTAAATAAGCGTGACCGGTGAGATTTTTCTGGTCCAAGAGACCGGAAAGGCCTACCGTTGTTGGAGATAGATGGATTGCGCTAGAAATCATCACTCCAACGCAGGAGACCTTTCCGGTGAAAAGAATATCGGTTGATGACAGCCGCAGGAACCGTGCTCGTCGCAAACGCAAAGTGGCCGCCCGCCACGGTCGAGCGGGGCATTGGCAGGCGCAGCCCCGGCCCATGTTCAGTCCTGGCAAAGTGCACTACGAGGTGGGCGCCTACACCGACGCGATGAGTTACGGAGGCATCGGCGCCGTGCATCGCCTGGTCACCAAGCTGGGACTGCCCAAGCGCATCGACGCGTCGCTGTCCCTGTTGAAGGTGCATCTGCCCTATCATGAGTCGGACCACGTGCTCAACATCGCTTACAACGTGTTGTGCGGCGGCACGCGTCTGGAGGATATCGAGCGTTTGCGACATGACGGGGCCTACATGAATGCCCTGGGTGCTCAGTTGATTCCCGATCCGACCACGGCGGGTGACTTTTGCCGACGCTTCTCGGAACGGGACATCGTCGAACTGATGGCGTGCATCAACGCGGTGCGATCCTCCTTGTGGGCATCGCGTGGGCGCAAATTGCTTTGTGACATCACCTATATCGACGTGGACGGCACAAACGTGCCGACGTATGGAAAGCGCAAGAGGGGTATGGACATCTCTTACCAGGGCATCTGGGGCTACCATCCGCTGGTGATCTCACTGGCCAACACGAAGGAAGTGCTCTTCCTGGTCAACCGACCGGGGAATGTGCCCAGCCACACCGGTGCGGCACCCTGGATCGACGCGGCCTTGGCGCTGGTGCAGCCCCACGCCAAGCGCCTCTGTGTACGTGGCGACACCGACTTTTCCTTGACCCGACATTTTGATCGATGGGCCAAAAGCGTCGACTTCATCTTCGGGATGGACGCCAACGCGACGATGCGTTCCCGTGCTGAGGCCCTCGACGAGGCACAATGGCAGCCCCTGCAACGCAAACCCCGTTATCACACCGTGACCGACCAGAAGCGGAAGCGCAATCAGCCCCACGAGAAACAGCGCATCGTCCGCAAACGGGCCTACGCCAACCTGGTCCTCAACCACGAACACGTGGCCGAGTTCAACTACCAACCCACGCGCTGTAAACGTGTGTATCGCGTCGTGGTCCTGCGCAAGAACATCAGTAAAATGAAGGGCGACCTTGTCCTGTTCGACGAATGCCGTTATTTCTTCTATATCACGACACGCACGGACGTAAGCCCCGCCGAGATCGTCGCCTGCGCCAACCAACGCTGCGATCAGGAGAACGTCATCGAGCAACTCAAAAACGGCGTCAACGCCTTGCGCGTGCCCCTGTATGACCTGGTCAGCAACTGGGCCTACATGGTCATCGCCGCCCTGGCCTGGAACCTCAAATCCTGGTTTGCCATGATGATGCACCGACACCTGGACCGACAGCAGTACGTCCGCATGGAATTCCGGCGCTTCATCCACAGCATCATCTTGATTCCCTGCCACGTCATCCAACGCGCGCACACCACCACGTTGCGCCTCATCGGCTATCAACCCACCCTCGATCGCCTCTTCAGCACCTGGCGTATCATTGAACGCACCGGATTTGGATAACACCCATGCAGCACGACCGATGACACACACACGCCGCGCCATCCCCACACCCCTCAACGGACCGGTGTGTCCACCACGCGCCTGACCGACACTTCGGATACTCAATTCACGATAGCGACCACGACAAACACCGCCCTAAAAACCATCCAAAACGCCAATTCCATATAAATCGACACCAACGCCTCACCACAAACACAGATCGATGTGCCGCAAACGAAACTCGCTTATTTTAGGTCTAGCCATAGAAAGTCTGAATCTGGCGAATGGTCCTCTTCATAGAGTCCACAACGCTCGCGCGGAACGGGCGGTCGTTGGGCAGGAAATAGATCATCCGTACGGTGCGATATTCGGGGGTCCAACATTCAAATTCAACGCCTGTTTGCTCGCGGCATAGATGCTGTCGCGTGCCCGCATCTCTTCAACGTCGAGTGGCAGACAAAAATGGACGCTATCGGCCGACGCCGGGGAGGCGTGGCTGCCAGATGTGAAGCAATAACACATAAACGCGCTTAGACACATCAGAAAACATATCTTTCGCATCGGTCTATGCCCCCTGTGGGTTTGAAAGACGGGACGTGTTGTCGCCACAAAAGTTATTGGTAGTACGAAGTCAACCGCAAAGTCAAGATCAATGTGAGGCGAATTTCGGTTGGATTGCATTTTTTTCTATGTAGGATATTCGTTCCAAACCTAAGATTGGCAAGGCGAGCCGGTTGTTGTGCCTGCACGAAGAGGCGGTATTTTCTTAATCTGGGGTATAGGGTGCGAAATTGATAACCAACGTTCGAGACGCCTCCATGAAATATTCCCCACCGGCTAATGCCTATTCACAGACCGAGTGGCGCAGGTCGTGTTCAGACCGACGTCAAACTGGCTCTTGGTACTGGCGAAGTCTGGAGGCCTTATACCGAATCTGGGTTTGACACTGCTGCACGTTGGAAAAGTCCACAGATCGCTGACGACCATTTGACCGCGTCATAGGCAGTCTGGCGCAGAGCTGGCTTTGAACCGTGCGCATCTCCCATCGCGTGGCGGAGTATCTGGAGTGCGTGTGCTGCGTGGTTGCTTGCTTTCCTCATTTGTTCGACTACCGCTGAAGCCTTTTCAGGATCCATCCCGATGCTGACGAACTCATTGCTCATTTCTTCAAATATGTCCAGCCGTTTAAAGGCTGTATTTACCTTTGCCTGAAATGAAGTGTTTCCCGGATTTCCAAAGCCGTGGTTTTCATAAATGGCTTGAGTCACCAGGTCCACCGCACCACAGGCCGAAGTGATGGCCCCACTGTAGTCACCATCAATGAGCCTTGACATCGCCCGGCCGAGTTCGGTCGCAGCAGTTGGTGGCAAGAACCGGGCTTCCCGTGCATCGAGTTCCTGCACGGGAACAAAGGTACCATCTATAAACTGAAAACCGTGACGGCCAAGTATATCGTGGGTGCTGGCATCCAATTCAGCACTTCGTCCTGTAAGGCGCTCCGCCAGAATACATAATGCCGTTTCTTGTGTGGATTCGCTCATCAGTCCGAATAGCCGGTCCACTGCTGGCATTACCTCAGCTCGGCTACCGAGGCCACTACGAGCTTCGGCTTTGGCAGTAATCTGAGAAACGTCGAACCCGGCAGCGGCGACTGTATTTCTGATGTTTTGGACCGATAGATTATTCAGTTCGGATCGAAGGGCAGCGTATAGCCGTTTCTTATCCTCCCGAGATATTGACATTGGTATCCTCCCGATACGGTTTCTCGTAATTGTATGTTCGGTAAACGGCAGTGATCAACGGAAATCTACTCCGAAAATTCATCGTTTATTGCAGGACTCCTTCTGCCGCATCGCGCAGATGGATTCATTGGCGGATTTGAAGCCAGTCTTCAGCCTTTCGATAAAGTCATCTCTGTGCCACATCACATTGCCCGATTCCCAGGCCAGAAATTCGGCTATTTCAAGGCAATCTGATGCTATCGTGGGAAGTCCTTCGAGTTCAAGTAGCCAGTGTTTGGGTTTAAAGTGGACGAAGTCATTTCTCAGTCGGTTCAACATCTTGATGGATCTGCCTTGCGTTCCCCTGGGGACGAACTTCTGGCTATCCGTGTACATGAGCATCTTGTTTCCCTTGATCCATGCGTACAGGTCCGTGAAGCCAATTAGCTTCAGATTGTTCCGGGGCGATTTGCCCCTTCGTTCGTCATCACTGACTTTAGGTGCCTGTCGGAATACCCATGTGAGCATCCCTTTCCATACAATATATAGCGTTCTCGGAAGATGTATTTTCAATATATTGTATGATCGTCCGCAAAAGTCGGGGTTCTCCGACAGGCTCTCAGTGCACCGTTTTTTATCGTCTTGGCGGATAACATTCATGTAGTCGCTTCCCTTTAGTGCCAGTACCATCATGCCCTGCAGGCCACTATGCAGTGCAATGACAGCCCATTTCCACCGGCGAGGGTCATCGGTGACTCGATTTAACTGTTCTGCAAACATCTCGAAGTCCGAAACCGTCTCGATCGATTCGTTTGTACTTAGCCAATGATCATCCGGGCTATCCGATTCTTGCATGTTTATGATTTCATGTATTTCATCATGTATCGTCTTATCTTTCTGTACCATTATACGCCTCCTGCCAAAGCTGTCCAACGCCACCATCAGGTGCGGCATTTGCAATACTAAGAGCAACGCCTCTTCCGACGTCCGATGCGGGCAGGATGCCCGCGCACCCAGGTTCAAAGGGCATGTGCCTGCCTGCGCCGCGTTGGCGCGGCAGGCAGGCGGGGGACGCCCGCATCTTGCCGACTCCCCCTCAAGGGGGGAGTGATGGCGAGGTAATTGTGCTACTGTTTTTTTGACGGATTAAAGTTACAGGTACCCCTTCTGCCTTCCCCGGCGCAGCGCGCGTTTCTGGTCTGCGGGCCGTGAGGGATACGCCGTGATGACGCGCTCTCCGCAAATGACGACCTTGCGATTCCTGAGCCGGCTCAAAAACTGGATTTCCCGCTTGCGGTTTTCGATCTCTCGAGCAACGTCCCGGCTTCGCATCAACCAGGTGTTCCGCGTCCACGGGTGTCCCGAATTCCTGAATCAGCCGGATGTCCTCTTTCCGCATCGCCCGCTGCTGCGTACGGATCTCGGCGTGGCGTGTGTAGATCATATCGCTCATTGGTTGTTACCTTCCTCTTCTGTTTCGGGGGTTTTCGTTTGTGGCTGCACGTCCTTTAAAACATCCCGCAGTTCGTCACCAGTTGGCGACAAGGCCGTCATTCGCGCGAGGACATCCATTTTAGGACCTTTGTAGATGGGCGCGAGGCGGTTTTCAAGCCATTGCTGGCGTTCAGCATCCTTGTCTTCGGCCATCAGTTCCTCGGGAATGTCCAGAAGCCGTGTAAATCCCGTCTCAAGAGCTCTTTTTGCAGCGGCAGAACCATTAGTAATGCGTTCGATCTCGTCGTTCCAAATATTGTAGTCCGGGAACTCCGCCGGTGAGCCGAAACTCAGACCGCCTTTGTCCACGTTTACAACGCCAGGGTGGATTTCAAGGTCATCAGATAACTTACACAGGTAGTTGGCGAATGGGTTCTCTATGGAGGGATCGAAGGGTTCGGGACCAAATTCATTATTAAACAGATGCTCGCCGAAGATATCGGCCTTGTCGATAGACTCGTCTTCATTCCGAAAGGGTTCATCCAGGACATCATGGGCGATTCCTGACTTCAATAAGAGGTCGAATCCATCATCCGCTAACTGCGATTTCTCTCGTCGCCATGTAAGGCTTCCCTCCGCTAGCAGCGCGAAAAACAGCGGCGCCATGGTGATGACATCGGTTGCGTTGACACCGTAGCGGCGTTTGATGAGATCATACGCGAGCCGGACCTTAGGGGCGATCTGAGCGCCGATCCGGACGGGGTCGGGTTCGGAAGCGGGCGCCTCATCGGGCTCGGGAAGGGGCAGTTCACCCGTGAGCACACCCGGTTCGACATCTAGCGCTTTCGCCAGTTCGTTCACAGTGTCTTCACGGGTTTTCCGACACTTATCCGGTTCATTTTCCAGGCGCTGGATCGTGCGCACAGTAATTCCGGAAACCCGTTCAAGATCGGGCCGTGATAGTTTCTTCCGTTGGCGCAGTGTACGAAGGCGATCAGAGTCGACTTTCATAGTGAGTCTCCTTCCCGTCGGTGCACTATGTGCGGCTGTGTATCTGCGATACGGGAAATGCAACGAATTGCATACAACTAATTAACAGATATTAAGTGAAATAACTTTAATTATTTTGTCATCAATGAGGCAATAAACCATTAGTATTGTCCGTTTCGAGACTCCTGAAATATTGCCGGTTGTCCGTCACCTCGCACCTGGACAGACATACACGGACATTCCGATACAATGTGGACCCGCGACGGATCCCGAGGCTGTCCCAAAAGGATTGCCGAGAAAGGCGGGCGGTTCACGAACCGCCTGCCTCGTCTGCGTCAGTAGGCAGGCCCCTACAAGTAACTGAAATGCGCGATATCCGGATCTGGCGTTTGGCGCCGTCGTTGCATTTATAGGGGCGACCGGCCGGTCGCCCCTACACAAACCAGGCATCCGCGAATTGGCATCGCCTGGCCGCATCGGTAACCGGTTCTCCTCCCCCTCTCCTCGCAGGAGAGGGGGCCGGGGGGAGAGGTCGTCTCACCGCCTTTTGCTTCAGGCTCACTGCTGTTCGCTGCTTCGCGCCGCGCCAGAAATCCCTTGTTGCCATTTACGAAATCGAATATACTCCCGTTCGCCCTTTTGTCGACTCCAACCCGCTGCGATTCCACCCCATGTCCCGTGCAAGCTTGAGTGTCTCGCCTTCATGCCGCGTGCTGTCGTGGCGTTCCTGTTTTCTTATCTGATGCAAAACCCACCCATCATCACCGTCGAGAATGCGTCCAAGACCTTTACCGGAGACCGCGGGGAGGTCCAGGCCCTGAACGGCTTCGACATGTCCGTGGAAGAAGGCCAGTTCGTTTCCATCGTGGGCCCAAGCGGCTGCGGCAAAAGCACCCTTTTATGGGCGATGGCCGCGCTCTGGCCTCTTACGGCTGGAAGGATAACCGTAAACGGCCGGGAGGTCCTGGAACCCCGCCGCGAGATCGGCATGGTCTTCCAGACCTCCAACCTGCTGCCGTGGCGGAACCTGCTGCAGAATATCCGTTTTCCATTTGAAATCATGCGGGAAGACGCGCGACACTACCGGGATCGTATCGATGACCTGATCGAGATCACGGCCCTTAAGGGCTTTGAGCATCACTATCCGCGCGAACTCTCAGGCGGCATGCAGCAACGGGCTTCCATCGTCCGGGCGCTGGCATACGACCCCCGGGTTCTGCTCATGGACGAACCCTTCGGCGCCCTGGACGCGTTCACCCGGGACGAAATGAACCTGATGCTCCTCAACATCTGGGAACAGTCCCGAAAAACCATCGTCTTCGTCACCCATCAGATCCCCGAAGCCGTCTACCTCTCGGATCGGATTTACGTGATGACCCCCCGTCCGGGCAGGAACTCAAAGATCTACGACATCGATCTGCCACGCCCCCGTCCGTTATCCATAACTGCCGAACCCCATTTTTTCGAAATCGTCGCAGAAATCAAACAGACCATTTTCCATGACGTTCAAAACGACGCCGCGCCAACCTGACGAAAGCCGGCCACGTGCAGCGGTAGAGACCGAACACGTCCAGAATCCGCCCCTGGTGTCCCGTCCTAAAAATATGTCACCATTCATCCGCCGATTCATCCCGTCTGACTGCGTCGCCCTCCCTCGCCGACCTTACCCAGGTCGCCTCGCTCAGCCGCCTTGCCAGCAGGGCGACTCGGCGGCCGAATTTCGGCAATCTATTTCCGGGACAGAACACTTCGCCTCGGGTTCGCCCCATGCCTTCTAAGGACGAAAAGCAGTCCATCAACTGGTCAGCCCTGACCTCCGTGAGTTTCGCAGGCGTACAGATCGCTGCGATTGCCGGTGTGGCGCTGGTTGTGGTGGTGGCTTCCGAACTCGCGGTCCGCGCCTGGGACATTCCGTCCTATGTATTCCCGCTGCCGAGTGAGATTGCATCCGCACTCTACCGGTCCTTCCCGTTAATCTTGCCGCATCTGCTGGTCACGCTTCAGGAACTGGGTCTGGGATACGCTATCGGGGCTGTCGTCGGCATTCTTCTGGCCGCTCTCATCACCCAGTTTCCATTTGTGGAAAAAATAGTCACGCCGTATATCCTCATTCTGGTCACCACGCCCATGCTCGCCCTGGTGCCCCTGCTGATCCTCAAGTTCGGGTTCGGCCAGACGCCCCGGGTCATCGCGGTTGCTCTCGCGGTTGGCCCGATGGTGATGATCAACGCCGCCACGGGCTTCCGCAGAAGCGACCTGGCAAAAATCGCCCTCGCACGCTCGTACGGCGCCACGACATTTCAGATTTTCCACAAGGTCCGCTTCCCGCTCGCACTGCCGATGATCATCGTCGGACTCATGGTGGGAGGCATCTTCGGCCTGCTGACCGCGATAGGCGCGGAGATGGTGGGGGGCGGTTCCGGCCTGGGCAATCGCCTGGTCTACTATTCCTCCCTCGCACGCATGTCCAGCTTTTTCGCCGTAATTATCCTGATTGCCGCAATCGGCATCGGGCTTTACGTCGCCTTTTATCTGATCGGAAAGAAATGGGCGAATTGGGAAAACTAGCCTTAATAACTCAGAAACCGGAATTTACATGGATGGACAGGATGGAAGGGATAAAAACGAAAAGCAGGAAGAGTGCTCCCTATTCCGGGCTATAGCGATGAATCCGTCCACCATTGACTGCGCGACATCACTCTTAACAACCCAATCCCAAAGCTTCAAAAGTTGTCGCTATTTTATGCGCTTAATTTATTTAAAAACAACCTCTTATTCAAAAATATTACAACTCTTCGCGAATAATTCACGCTAGCACCCTTGTGAACGGTAAGGAGTCAACCAGGAGGAAAAAAGATGAAGAAAGATGCCGTCACACGCCGCCAGTTTCTGGGTTATTCATCTGCCATGGGCGTCCTGTTTTGTCTTCCGGCTAACCCACTCAGGGCTGGCGAGGCCGACAAAATCGTCTGGGTTTCGCCCCGTGGGAACCTGGAAGTGATGGACGACTTCAACCTGTGGGTGGCTCACGAAAGGGGCTACTTCAAGGAACTGAACCTGGACGTCGTGTTGCAACCCGGTCCAACGGAAGCCATGGCGGTTACCAAACTCGTGGGCCAGAAACAGGCCGACATCGGTTTTCCGTCTCCCGGCGTTCTGCTGTCCAGTGTCGACGCGGGTATCCCGGTTGTGCTCGTCTGGGAAATGGTGATGAAGCAGGTCTTCGACTTCGCCCTGCCCGAAGACAGTCCTATTGCGAAAGTCCAGGACCTGGAAGGCAAAACCATCGCCGTCGCTTCCGAAGGCTGGCGTGTGATCATCGACCCCATCCTGGTGGAAGCCGGTGTCGATCCCAAGGCCGTGACCTACCTCAACGGCGGCCCGCAGTGGGGGCAGATGGTCGCTCTCGGCCGCGCGGACGCGGGACTGGCATGGCGAGGGCTGGCCGCCCAGTGGAAGGCCCTGGGAATGAAGCTCAAGTTCCTTGTCGGGATGGAGTTCTCCAATCATCCATCCAACGGTTATGCCATCCACCGAGACGACCTGAAGGACGAAACCCGCGTCGACATCTGGACGCGCTTCTTCAAGGCCAATTGTCTGGCCTACGAGTTTACACGAGCCAATCCGCGTGCGGCAGGTCAGATCACGTACGGCCGCTTTCCGGCGCTTCGCGAACAGATGGCGCCCCAGCTTGCGATGGATTCCATGCTCGAGTTGGGCACCATGTACTTTGACGGCGACCGCGTCGGGAAAGGGTATGGGTACAACGACCTGGAATCCTGGCAGGCCTACATCGACACCGTCCACAAACTTGGGCAGATCCGGAACCACTATAAGGCCGAGGACGTCGTCAGCAATGTCTTCGTCAAGGAAGCCAACAACATCGACCGGGAACGCGCCCGTGCGGAAGGAAAAGCCTTCGAGCTCAACGATTACTTCAAGGACCTGGAAATCAACTATCCGGTGTGAGTGGGTTATTCGGAAAGGCAAGAATCTCCCCCACCCTCTGACGTCCCCTATTCCCTTGCCCTTTTTCTTGTACGCCCAAGAAAAAGGGCCAAAAAGAACGGCGCCTGCCTGCCGAGCACGGCTCGGCGCAGGCAGGCCGCTCGGCGCGGGGCCGGTTTTTCCGCAAACCGCCTAATTGGTGAATACAAATGCCGATGCCCTACGGACGGTTCAGCACCCACGAGACGACTTTGCTGAACGGATCAACGCGGAAAAACCCCCCACTTCGCCACCGGACGGCAGCAAGTTTGACCGGAATGGACCGCCGCGTGGATTTGCGGTTTTCCCGCTGTTTGTTGTTAGCTGACTGCTGACGGCTAATTGCTGCTCGCTACTCAGGTAGCAATATGGTTGTCTCACGCGATTCCTATACGGAGCAATACCAGAGCAGAGCGCGCGGTTCCGTCCAGCACCCAGGATCGTTGATTTTCTGCGGCCGGCAGGGCTGATGATCCGGTGCATCCCGTGTGGCAATTCGCGCTATGCATATGGCAGGCCCCGCGCCCAGCGGCGACTTTTGGTTCCTTTTGGTCGCTTCAAAAGGAACCCGCCGGAGGCAGGGAATTTGGGGAGATGTGGAAGTTCGATTTGGTTTTCGCCTTTCCGTTCGCACCGGACGCACGCTGCATAAAGCACGGTGGTGTGAGAAACACGCCAGTTTCTATTGCGAGGTTTTTCAAGAGCGCTTTGAAAGGAGACACTGACGATGGCCGATGAAGACAGCGCGAAGTACGCAGGTATCAGGATCACCGCCGTGGACACCTTCCTGGTGGAAGGCAACTGCTGTTTCGTGAAGATCAGCACCAACGAGGGGATCACGGGACTGGGCGAAGGCTCGATCAGCGACAACAAGGTGGGCACGATCGCCCAGTGCATCAAAGACCTGGAGGGCCACCTCATCGGCAAGAATCCCACGGACATCGAGTATCTTTGGCAGGGGCTCTACCGCTGGAACCGCTGGCACGTGGGCGTGCTCTTCAGCACCGCCCTCAGCGCCATCGATATCGCCCTGTGGGATATCCTCGGAAAGATCGCGGGCCTGCCGATCTACAAGCTCCTCGGAGGCGCCGCGCGGGACAAGGTCCGCATCTACGCCGGCGGCAGCGGAAAGTCGGGCGTGCAGCGCGCCCGGAGCATGGGATGCAATGCCGTCAAGACGGGGCCGCCGGTGACCAGGGTCGACGACCCTCTCACCGTGCCCATGCCCTGGGACCTGAAACGGGCAGCCAGGCAGATTGAGGAGATGCGGGTCGAAGGGGGCGATGACTTCGACATCCTCATCGACGCCCACGGCCGGCTGACGCCGACCATGGCGCTGGAGTACTGCAAGGCCGTCGAGCCCTACCGTCCCTTCTGGGTGGAGGAACCGATCCAGGTGGAAGGATCGAACGACGCCCTCGAGTGGCTGAGCGACCGCACGACGGTGCCCCTGTGCATGGGCGAGCGGAACTTCACCAAGTGGGGCTTCCAGGACATCATCGCCAAGCGCCTGGTGAGCTACCTCAATCCGGACATCGTCCACTGCGGCGGCATCTCGGAGTTCAAAAAGATCGCGGCCATGGCGGAGGCGCAGTACATTCAGGTCTCTCCCCACATCACCTACAGCAAGGTCGGTCTCACCGCCGAGATCCACATGGGCCTGAACTGCCCCAACAGCGTCATCCAGGAGATGGGGTCCTACGCGAACGAGCCCTTCAAGAAGTCCACGGACTGGATGGACGACCTGTTCTTCGGGCACAGGTACCAGATCGAGGACGGTTTCGTAAGGTTGCCGGACACCCCCGGTCTCGGACTCGAACTGAACGAGGAGGTAGCCCGGGCCCACCCCTACGAACCGCAACTCCGCGAGGAACTCAGGTACGAGGACGGGTCGGTGGAGGACAACTGAAATTTCCAGGGAAGGGCAATTCTGGAAATTGTGAAAGGCGATTGATGGGTTGTGCTCTGGGCACCTGAGGTCATTTCCTTCTGTCTCATTATCTTATTTTTCTATTTTTTTCGTCCTTTTTCTTTCTCGCCAAAGAAAAAGGACGAAAAAGAACGGCGCCTGCCTGCCGAGCACGGCTCGGCGCAGGCAGGCCGTTCGGCACGGGGCTGCTTTTCCGCGAATCGCCTAATCGGAGGAGACAGACTTTCGTGCCCTTCGTACCTTCCAGCCGTTCCTGAACCCGTGATGCCGGACGGAATAGCGCGGAAAAGCCACTTCCGCCCTGACCGGGCAGCCTGACTGTCTTTCGCCGACTACTGTACCATATCTGTTGATCGCTACCACTGCATCTTGCTACTCCTCGGACCGAGGGCTTCCAGCCCTCGTGGCGCCCAATTGCTGCTCGTACTCAGGTAGCCGCGCGGTTGTCTAACGCGATGCCTGCCCGGAGTAATGCCAGAGCAGAGCGCGCGGATCCGTCCCCCTCTGAAGGCACGAATTCCTCTTTCGCTGGCAGGGCAGATAATCATGTGCATCCCGTGTAGAAATTCGCGCTATGCATACGGCAGGCCCCGCGCCCAGCGGCGACTTTTGGTTCCTTTTGGTCGCGTCAAAAGGAACCCGCCGGAGGCAGGGAATTTGGAGAGATGTGGATGTTGAATTTGGTTTTCCCTTTTCCTTCTGCATCCCGCCGGAGGCAGGGAATTCGGGGGCGGGGGAGTGGATTGTCTTATCTTCGATTCTTGCTAACCGCTGTTTTGCTCTCGTAAATCCACAAAAAAACCCCGCCGTTGAATCGACCTCTACGACGGGTAATTTTCTTAAGTGCCGATGTATCAATTCCTGATTTTTTCGAACAAGGCCTCGACCTCCGCCTCCTTCTCCTCGCTGCGCTTGCCGATATAACTCTCACCGAAGTAGATGACCAGCGCAACCAGGATTTCCACCCCCGTGTATAGTTCGAACCTGTCGGTGAACTGAATCATGATGAAATAGGTGATCACACCGCCGATAAACGACAGGATTGCACCCCGCGCCGTCGGGCGTTTCCATATCATCCCGAACATCAATGGGATCGCGATGGGCGACAGGAGGCCGCCGAACAGTTTTACGGTCAGAGCAAACACCTTATTCATTCCCTGACTCTGGGAGATCACAATTGCCGTCACCACAACCGCGATGCCGAAAATTGCCGTTATGGTCATGCCCGCTCTGAACAACGCCCTGTCATCGATCTCCGGCCTGAAATTTCGCTGGTAGAAATCCTTGGTGAACACCGCGGCAAGCGCGTTGATATCGCTGTCTATCATGGACATGGTCGCGGCAAACATGGAACATACCAGCAGTCCGATCAGCCCTGGCGCCAGAGTGGACAGTATTTTCTGCGTTACAAGGATATATGTCTGATCCAGATCGAAGCCGGCGATTGGCTGAAACGTGACCGGATCGAAGTATTCGGGCATCAGCAGCGGCGCGGCCCACGCGGGGACGAAAATGACGATGGGATAGAACAAGTAGAGAATCGCCGACAGAAGGGCCGCCTTCTGGGCGTCGCGCGGCTTGGCCACCGATATGAATCGTTGCGCAAGACCCCAGGTGCCCCCATTGTAGCTGAAAATGATCACAACCACATAAACCAGCCAGAAGCTCACGCTGATCCCACCCGAAGCGTTGAAAAAGTCGGCACGCTCCTGTGGCAACCCGTCCCACATCGCGTTCCAGCCGCCCACCATATCCAGCGCGATAAACAGCACGGCCAGACTCATGACGAGTTGTACCACGAACTGCACCAGATCCGTAAGTACCGTTGCCCACAGCCCGCCTATAAACACGTAGGCGATGGTAATCAGACCCGAAACGACGATAACAGGGACTACCGCCCAACCGGTAACCACGTGGACGACAATTGAGATCGCGAATAACTTGATGCCGAGGTCGATGAACTTGATGAGAATTCCGGAAATCGCGATCAGACCTCTCACGGAATTGCCGTAACGCGCTTCCAGATATTCCACTGGCGTCAGGACTTTCAACCTCGACCATCGCGGCGCCCAGGCGAGGCATCCGATCACCAGCGCCACGAACACGCCAAGCGAAAACAGGGTCCACATGCTGAACCCCGTGACCGCGGCACGTCCGGCAAAACCCACGAACGCGACCGCGCTATATCCCGACACATGGTGTGAGATGGCCGCCATCCACCAGGGCAACCCGTGCCCCGCCGCGAAATACTGTTCCACGTTGCCGGACTTCCGCTTTGCCAGAATTCCAATCCAGGCCATCAATGCCGCGTAGACCGCGATTACAGCATAATCGGTTAGTGTGAGCATAGCCCTTTCTGTAGAGACGACAGTTCAGGGTGCCGCTACGGACATTTTGGAGCCATTGACAGCGCTCATTACACGTCAGTATTCAGCACCAAAAAACAAGCTGTCAGTTGGTCAGCTAACCGCATTGCCCCACATAACCTAACAAAGCAGATAGCTCGGGTGCGATGGTGGCAAGCACAGTACCTATCAAGAAATAGATAATTCCGACCCACTCTAAGAGTAACCCGCCGCCGACAGCATTGTCAATCAATCTCCGATTATTCCCAACTTCCTTTGTTGTCTCTTGTCGCAATTCTTCTAGCGATTGTTGACTTTCCGATCTAACAGATCCTAAATCTAGCCCGACCTTTCCCAATTCTTCCTCCACGTTCTCTACGGCATTTTCTAGTAATTCTACTCGTCGCTCCAATGTAGCATTAGGACCAGGCTTTACACGTATTCTTAATCTTGAGGTTGTCATTGCTTCAGCGTTAAATTGCGCTTCTAAGCTAAACTTCTTAAGATGCCGAGATGGAAAACTCTTCACGTAATCCGCTATACGAGAGACAATAGAAGGTTTTCCGAATAGAGCACGGATATCTCTAAGTTGCCGCGCAACTAGCACAAAGCCGAAGATCTGAAAACACAATCCAATTAGACGGATATCACGCGCCTTGTATCCTGTAATTGAACCCTCGTAGCAGTAAACACCATACAGAATGAATATCAAGACGAGATACGGAAATGCACTCCGAAATCCATCCCAAGCCCAAGTCCGTATTTCGCGAATCCAAACCCAGAAATTCTTGAGTCCAATGGATTTAAGGTTCTTTTTGCTCATTTGTCTTTGAATTCCATCAAGATCGATCGTACCCCTGATATGTATATGCCCTGGTTCAACACTTTGAAAGTACGTCTGTCGGGATGTTATCTTCGATTGGGTTGTTTCTGGACAGAAGGGATTCCCGAACGTCGGTTGAATCGACTTATATTGGCGGGTTCGTTAATGCCTATCCTCGGTTCGTCGCTGAGTGGGCTCGGTCTATCGTCGACGGTCAGCCTACTGCGGTCTCTTGCATTGCCCTCGCCGGTTCTTCCCAACCCGTCCCTTCCAGCGATCCCGTCTGCAAAGTTCTGATCATCGCGCATACGAGAACTGTCCACGATTTGAACAGAGCGGTTGGGTGCTTGTATGGATCATCTATATATCGCTCTCGTATCCACTGATCACCATGCAAGTGGACAGTTAGAATAGACGGCATTCTCCCGATTCAGGACAAGCGGAATCTGGAACGTGACCGAGCGTCCACCTTCGGTGGGTTCATTCACCAACCGAAGGCATACGACGTAGAGCGTGGATCTGCACCGCCGGCACGTGTGCCCGTCTCAGGATCAACCGTAATCGCACACACCAGGCTGACCCCTGCGCTCCAATCGTCATCATCTTTGACGAGGTGCCCGCGACCTCGCAAAGCCTCACGCACAGGTGGGGCGATGCGGGCTTCAACCGTTACCTCGCCGGGCAATGATCCGTGGGGCCAGAACGAATTCGGAAAACTGTGACTGATGACACGGGGAGCTTCGATCGCTTCTTGCGGTTCCATTCCGAACTCAATGATATTAAGGAACACCTGCAGCATCCCCTGGACCTGTGCATCGCCACCGGGACAACCGAAGGGCATAAACGGCTTTCCATCTTTAAGTACCAGCGCAGGGTTCGGGGTGAGGCGTGGACGCTTCCACGGCTGCAAACAGGAGGGATGCGCCGGATCAAGCCACGTCTGCGTACCCCGTCCCGAGACGGGAAAACCCAGGCCCGGAACGACCGGGGACCAACCAACGACGTCCGAAGGGGTTGCCGAAAACGCGTTGCCCTGTTCGTCCACCGCGCAAAGGTAACTGGTATCACTCTCCCAATGTGATATACGCTCCGGTTGCGGGCGATCAGGATCCAGGGTCGGGAAGGGACCGTTTTTCCCACGCGGTTCCGGATGGAATCGCCACGGATCACCGGCGGGCGGCATGTCACGAGCGGCGCGTTGGGGGTCAATGGCGCCCCGTCTTTCAGCGGCATATCGCTCATCGAGCAGACCCGTCATTGGCACCTGCACAAAATCGGGGTCGCCGAAGTACGCCTCCCGATCGGCAAACGCCAATTTGAGTCCCTCGATAATTGTGTGGAGATAGTCCGCGGATTCGTGCCCCATCCTCTGCAAGTCAACCCCTTCGAGAATCTTCAGCGCCATGTTCAACGTTGGCCCCTGACACCAGGGTCCGCAGGTATATACATCATAGCCTTTGTAGGTGACGTGCGTCGGCGGTTCGACACGAACCGAAAATGCAGCCAGATCTTCGTAGGTCAGCAGCCCCCCTTCCTGCGCATGGAATTCGGCTATTTCCAGGGCAATTTCACCCAAATAAATCAGGTCGCGTGCGGCTCTGATTCCCGTTTCCCGATCACCCCCTGCCCCTCGTTCGGCGTCGATCATCCGCCGGAAGGTGTTCGCCAGATCCTTCTGGAAAAAAATCTCCCCGATTTGTGGAATATGTCCATTGGGATTGAAGACAGCATCCGTCGATGGCCGATCTCCCCGCTCCCCGCTGACAAAGGCGTGGAACTGATTATCGACCGGGTGACCGTTTTCGGCGAGGTCCAGCGCGGGCTGGATGACCTGTTCAAAGGTCATCGTGCCAAACCGCGCCAACGCCGTCAACCACGCATCGGGCGATGCCGGTGTAAGGGTTCGCAAAATTCCGGGGGGCAGGTCGCCGCCGTGATGTTTTCGGAAGTAGTCGATGCTTGCCGCCCGGGGCCAGCGTCCGAGTCCGCTGATGGTTTCAACGGGTGCGCCCGAACCCGGGCAATAGATAATCGGTGCGACACCGCCAAAATGGGTGGATCCCGGTTGAAGCACGTTGATACAGATACCGACGGCGACACCGGCATCGGCAGCGTTGCCGCCATTTTCGAGGATACGAACCCCGCCCATGGTTGCGAGATAGTGAACCGATGAGACAACGTACCGTTTCCCGCGGACCGACGGGCGATGACTTCCTGGCATTCCGATTTTCCTTATGCGGGAGGGGCGTGAGGGGCGATGGGTGGTCTAGGTGGTGGACAATGCTGAGTGTGAGACCGGCTTTCGAAAACATGTAGAGGCGGTACCGTCCAGTCGCTCAGCTTTCGCAGTTGTTACGGGGAGCACCCTTTAGTTTACATCCTCCTCTATAGCGGCTCAGCTTGTCAAAGCGGTCTTTGAGCCTACCGAAACGTGGTCACTGAGCTTGTCGAAGTGCCCGCGTTTCGGAACTCGATCGGCTCCATTGGACAGCCCTTCGCCGACCCTTCGACAGGCTCAGGGAGCGGCTCAGGGCAAGGCTAACGACCTCAGGTTCGGGGAGCACCATATGGTTTACATTCTCCAGTGTAACAGACGAAAAACTGTCAACTATTTTCCGCTACTGACAATACGTAAACGCAATGGCGTTCCGAGCGATCTCATGCTAGCCTGATTAAAACATGAATTGTCAAGGTAAGCCGCTATTTTCGAGAATCAATCAATTCCATCCCTCGCATAATGGCTTTTCGAGCCCGTGAGGGAAGCGTGCATGAAGGTGGGGCAGACATTCCTGTCTGCCATGCTCATTGTCATTCTGCATCGGGTTTCGAAAACAACCTATTCCTGAACACGAACGTCGATCACGAGTTTTCGATGCGTTCTGCTGTCCAAAGTCTTCGCAGGACCTTCTTGTCGCGAACAAGACGAATCGAGATCGTCTCGATAGGTTGCATGAACGCCGGTGCGGTTTAATTTGCCATCACCTTTTTCGTTAAGGTCAGCGATTGTGGGACCATCCCACCAGCTCTCGCCGCCTTCAAGCAGGAAATGCCATGGAAAGCATTTGCGTTCGATTCTACACAGTTTAGTGGTTGTTTCAGGTACGTTATTGGCATCCGCCATCAGACAGCCGGTTTGGTATCTGTCAGAACCATGGTCTGGATGCGATTGCGTCCAGAACGAGCGCTGTGGTTCGGTGCAATAGATACAGTACATTGGCCTCATGTTGGCGGCCCTTGCGCACGTTAAGAGCAACTTACGCTGCTGATTGTACTTGATACGCAGCCTACCCTTCTTGTATTGGGTTCTCTTGGCCTGTACTCGCATCTTCAAGGTCCAATTTTTGCCGACGATGTGCCACTCCCAGTCGGCGCCGCTATGGGCCTCCTTCTTCTTGGAAAAAGTCTCAAGGTGAACGCGGTCGCTATGTCGGCGCCTGATCTCAAGCAGGTTGGTTCCGGTGATCGTTTCTTCACCGTAACTGACGTACACGTCTGGACGATGGGAGAACTGGAGATTGCGGGACGTCGCGTCGCCAAACTCACGAAGAGTCGTAACTATGTTCGAAATAAACGGATATTCCTCGGTCGACATAAGCGTTAGAGGCGGGAGCGGTCGTCGGCTACAATGAGGGTTGCCGCGTGACGGGCGAACTGGTCCGGCGCCTTTCGCCGCCCATACAGGCGGGGCTCTCAGAAGTGTGCGCGGTAGCTGGCTGCCTGCAACTGCACGTGACGCCCGACATCCCTCTGGTAAAAGGAAGAACCTGGGTCTCTGCCGAAACTCGAACAGCCGGTAGAGATGGTAGGCGTGTACGTTCGCCTCGGAAAATCGGACCTCGCCGGCGCTGATGTAGAATGGCGTGAGCTTGCCGTAACGTGTTGTCTTGACCTCGATGAATCGATCCCGTCCGCTGACTTCGTACGACCGAATATCAAACCCGGCATGGTCGCCCACAGTTTTGGAAACCTGCTCGACGTTTCTGGCCAGGCGGTCCTTGCCTTCGCCCAGTAGCCGGGCGCGCTCAAACTCCATGACCAATGCTTCTCCGGCATCCCCGAGAGATCGATTGAGCGCCTCCATCTGGAGGTAGTTGATTGTTGGGAAATGGTGGTTGGGAACGACGTAGTCTACGGGTGCCTCACGTACCGAAGCGGGAGTGGGCACAGGCGGATCGACTCCGATACCGAGGAGATCGTCGAAGGCGACTTGAATCTGGTGTGCCTCGACATCGGCTTTGACCAGGTCCTCTAGCGACGAAACGTGCTGGCGCACCACGTCCCGCAACATATGTTGGATGTTGGAGAGCGGCTTGTATCCGTTGATGTACGGGAAACCCAACTCGATCAGGACTGCGCTGATGTTCTGGTGTTTGCGCTCTACCGCGCCGCGGGTACGATCATCCAGGAGCGCGCGGAGGGTCTCGTTGTGGGCTGCCTTGACGTACGGCGCGCCCCGAAGTTCCGAAGCCAGCATATCGAAGTAGTCTCGAACAGTGGCGTCGACCTCCTGTCTGCTCCAATCGTGAAACGTCCGCGCCACCAACTCCCTCCAGACTTCGTGGGCCCGTGGGATGATCGATGGAATCTATGGCGCGTCCCCAACCGCGTTCCATTCGTCGTTCATCACAAGCAGACTCACGAGCGCGGAGGTTATCGTAAGGACTGCGCCCGTGAATTTCTGCAAAAGGGATGAAGCAAATAAGGCCATCGTTTGTCCGACGGAAGGTGACTATATCTAAAGGAGTTAAGCCGGATCCGATCACCAGCGGACCTGGAGGTAACGACGACCGGTCCTAAAAGTAAGGGCAACGTTGTGGAAGCGCAAGGCCCATTGTGGACGATGAGACGTTTCTGTCTGAGGTCATACAACTGGCGGTGCCCGACCAGGCTGCCGATTGACAAGTGGCCTTTCCCCGGATAGAAGATTCTAAAGAAGATCTACGGCTTGACTGGTGCACCGGTTTGCATATCGAATGCATAGAGTTGGCCGTCACGCGAGCCGACGTACGCTGTGCCTTCTTGGATGGCGGCGGCGGATTCAATGGCGTCTTGGGTGGGGTAGGCCCGAAGTAGCGTTAGGCAGGGGCGAAGTCGGAGGTGGCGACGCCAGTGAGTTGAGAATTGCCGCTGAAGGTAGTCCAGCTGTCGGCGGCGGCGGTGATTTATGAATCGGGCCCCGGGCAGATTCGTTCAGACGGGGCAGCGAAGTGGAACGTTTACGTTTCGGTGGATGATGTCGACGCCGTCGTCGAGCGGGTGGCAGCGAATGGTGGGGCTGTGCTGGCTGGTTCAAGAGACGTTGTTCGCGCGGGTCGGGTGGCGGTGATCGCGGACCCGACTGGTTGTGTGACGACGCTGTGGGAGCCCGACGAGTTCGTGGGATGCGGAGTTATGTCGGAGGTAGGCGCGTTTGTCTGGTCGGAGCATCTGAGCACGGATCGTGCGGCATCGGTACGGTTTTTCGAGGAGGTTGTTGGTGTCGAGACTGCGACGGCGGATCGTGAACTCACGCCCTCCCACCCGTCAAAATCGACACCACCTGTGGGACGGCCTCTTCCACGCTTTCATCGAATTCATCGCCTTCCACGGGTGCAGCGGTCGCGCGCAGTTCGATATTCCTGTAGCCTGCGACGCCGTCAAAGGTGCTCGACCAGGCGCCGGCTCCGGCAGGCCTGATTCCGGCTTCCAGCTCCATTCGAGGATACTCCCATCGCAGGTCCTTACCGCCGTAGCGAACCCGATCCCCCTCCTTCACATCGCTCATCCTCATCCTGCGGTGTACTCCGAAGTGAATCAGCCTGCGATGGACCTCGTCTGACTGCGGTCCGGAGTCCTCCCATCCTTCAACCAGATAGTTTCCTGTTGCATGCGATAGGCTGAAGCCATCACCATCGCGTTCGACCATTGGAACCCTTCCTGCGGCCGTGATGTAGGCGGTCGGTATGCCTCTCAACTCGAACTCCAGCATATCGTGCAAACTGCACGAACTGGCGCCACATCAATCCACGACCCCCATGACAAGCCCGTCGCAATGTGGAACGATCTCCTCCAGAAGCTTCTTTGAGCAGACGCGGTAGGGCGATGACTTTCTCCAGGGTCCGACCACATTCGCGTCGTACTCTGCCGCGAGCCGCTCACCAACTGCCTTGAGAACGGCTCCCGCAGTACGCTTTCCCGGGTCCAGAAGTCCGATCCTGGCACCATTCAGGCGGGTTAGTCGGGATGCGGGTTCGATTCTTGACACCGGTCTTCTCCTTTCTGATCTTACCTAAGTTAACGTCCGAAATGTCAGCGTATAGGGCAAGTCCCCGGCCGGGGCGCGTTCAAGCGCTCGTACCCTTGATTCCCGGCTTAATATAGCCAAAAAAAGGTCCTATGTCTGGCTACTGGTTGGCGTAATCACCCCTGGTCGCGTTTGCGCGACCGAAGTAGCCGAGTGAATTTGAGGAGGTCTTAATGTTAACTGACGAACAGGACCGGCAGTTTCGAGAAGATGGGTATCTCGTTTTTGAAGCCCTGATACAAGGCGAGCGGTTGGCCCATTACAAGCGCGTGTTTGATGAACTGGTCGCAGAGGGGCGTAAAATGACCGAGGAGACGCCGCACTGGGCGCTCGAGTTGGACGAACGCGGTAAACCCCGGGCGGGTTTGTTGCACAAAGTTCAGGGGGTTTGCGTGGTCGATGCCCGCGTGTTGAAACTGGCGCGTGAACCGGCGATTTTAGACCGCGTCGCAGGTTTGATTGGTGAAAATATCGATGTGTTTGGCACCAAGTTTTTTCCGAAGTTGCCCAACGGCGGCACGTCAACGAGCTGGCATCAGGACAATTTTTATTTTGGCACCGATACGGATCGCATTGTCAGTTGCGGAATTTATCTGGAAGATTCAGATGTGGAGAATGGGTGTTTGCGGGTGGTGCCCGGCAGCCACCGGATAGGTAAGATTGTCGAGCACCGCAAAAATCCAGGCAGGCATGGCAGTTGGACGGAGGTCGATGAATCGCGGGCTGTGGATCTGGTCATTCCCGCTGGCACGCTTGTTCTGTTTTCCGCCAGTCTCTTGCACGGTGCGTATGATAACCACAGCAATCGCACGCGCTATAGTACGGCTTGGCATTATTTGCCGGAAGAACTCAATCCGGAAAGGTTTCTAAAGGGAAAATACGAAGATCGACATGTGGCATATAAGCATTGAAGTCGATGTATACCCGCGACGCCTGTCGTATCCGGGAAAAGTATAGCAAGTGGAATTTCTGGATGCCCTTGATGTCGATGGTTGGATCTATAGAGGGAAATGGGTGTTTGAATTCGGTCCCCGGCGTATTATTGTCGTGGGCGGCTGCGGAGCAGGCCGCCCACGTTGGCATTGGAGGGGTATGCCTGGATCCCGTCGAATTACCTCAATCCATTTATGTCATATCTCGAGACAAAATTCCAGATTAAACCACTGGTACTGGAGCCGTCGTAGTTGATATCGAACCAGACATGCCCTCCGTTGATAACCTTATAATGCTCAACAGAAATATTGTCGTCGCCATCTGTATAGGAATCGTGTTCTATTGTTATTACACCATCATTCATGCGATTTACTGTGGGAGTAGCACTGGTACTATTGAAACCTGTCCAATAAGCAAGCACGTCGTCAATTGATTTCAATCCTTCATTCCACCCGCCATAGGGGACATAGGGTCTGATGTACCGTGAATATTTATCATGGCCGTAGGGTGTGATGGGTTACAGTTGTTATATGTTTCCTCCATCATCGTTCCGGCAACAGAACCTATTGCCGCTATTTTATCGCTATGATAGCAGGCAAGTGCATACGTAAAGAAAGCGCCGTTTGAGAAACCACAGGAATATACTCTTGCCGGGTCAATCTTGTAATTCGAGGAAATTTCATTGATTAGTGCTCCGACAAAACCGAAGTCCTCCGCATCACTTTTATTGTCATCCGATTTTAGACCGGCATTCCAGTGCGGATCTCCATCCAGCAAGGTACCTTGAGGATAAACCAGAATAAATTTTCCCGTATCTGCCAATGACCGCATATCTGAAAAATTCAGATATTGGTCTGCCCTCTGACCGAATCCGTGAAAGTTGAGCATCAGTGGGACGCTCGCATCTCCATCATAAGAATCCGGCACATACACGATATATTCTCTTATTGTTCCATTATGGTTCAGCGTTTGTGTGAATAAACCTGTCGTTGCAGGTGCTTCGAGTGGCATGTCGTCATTTTCTGAACAGGAATACAGCCTTGACAACGCCACGATGGCCACAAAAAAACGCCTTAACATCAAGGCAGTCATTAATTCTCCGATTCTATTATCAACGAAACGTCGCTCAGCCAATAGGACGAATTTTCACGTTTGGATTTCCGTTCGGCGTCAATTGACAGTCCTTCGCCGACCCTTCGACACCCTTCGACAAGCTCAGGGCACGTGCTAAGGGAGCGGCTCAGGGCTCAAGCAGCCTGCCAGACGGGCGACTCGACAGCCCAATTAGGGAGATTTATATCAAGGACAGAACATCAATGCAGAACAGACGCCTCCGCGGCGGTCCGCTCCGTCGACGCATTCGTGTGGACCGCGCGTCGGCTCGGTCAACGCATCACAGGCAACCTGAATAGACTCCGCAGGTAGCCCGCTCAATAGACGCCGGGAATAATCCGGTGCTTCACCCGTGCCTGATACTCGGCCCACTTCTCGGGGCCGTATTTCTCGGCACAGCGCCGGTCGTCCTGAACCTGACGTATGGTGAACAGCGTGACGATGAAGACGAAGTAGGTCCAGGCCCAGGGGATCGTGAAATGGCCGAACACCAGAGCGATTGAGAGGGAAAGGAACCCCTCGCCCAGGTAGTTGAAGTGGCGGGCGACACCCCATAGACCGCTGCACAGGATCTTGCGGTCGCCGGCCTCAATGAATTCAGGCTCGATGAGACCCAGAAACTTGCGCTCCGGCCATCGCTTGAACGTGTATTTCTGCATATTGGCGCCGCGCGAGATACCCCACCCGACCAGAAACAGCGCAGGCGTTCCGACGAGCCAAACCTTCGTCCACGCCGGCGAGAATCCTGGGTCCGGGTAAGCGGCCATGCCCCACAGCGGGAGGATGTAGAGCCACCCGTAGACCACGAGACCGCCCCAGAACATCTTGAAGCCGAGATGTTCGTGGATCAGGTCGTAGGTATATAGCTGGACGCGCTCGAAGACGAAGTAGTCCAGGACGTAGAACGTGAGGAATGCCGCAAACAGGAAAACGCCCGGATTGGCGTCTTCGCCAAAGCGTTCGCAGTGGTACGCGGCCCCGGACAGGGCGTTGAGCGACAGCATCGTTCCACCCACGACATAGAAATACATCTTTACGTCGAAGCGGCTGTTGAAGAACGACAACTCCTGGACCCGCCCGATCCACAGCGCCAGGAGCGGATTCTTTATCCTGCCTTGCGGCTGGGTGAACACCGCCAGGATTGTAAAGATAGTGGTGAAGACCGTTCCGCCGGCCACTGCATAGATTGATGACCGGTAGAACCAGTCACGCGGCATCCCGGTGAGCTCGAACGCCCACACGATCAGCGCGATTGCAAATACCAGAATGCCGTTCAGCCGATATTTGCGTGGCTCGCCGGTCTCGGGGTTGATGACGTAGCCGGGGACCCACTTTCCGGGCAGAATGAGCTGCACCAGGAAAAACACGGCGAAGACCACCAGCGGGGTAAAAAACCCCACAATCGCTTCCGTCCTGGAAAGCTCGAAAAGGTGGCCGATACCAAGACATTCAATCATGATCGAAGACTCCTTTCTCCAGTGACGCAGTCATTCTCTATGGCAGTCTCCGTCAGCTTGCAGGCGGTTTCCCGTCGGGTGTACCGCATCAGCCGCACTTCGGGGGGAAGCCCCCCAGCCCGGCATCCGGTTCAGCGTCGTCGTCGCTCTCGGCCTATGCGGCCTTCTCGGCGAAGTAGCAAGGTTAATGAGAAACGTGGGCTTCCGGATTGCGATCTGCCACCAGGTCCAGGGCGATTCCGTGCTCCAACCACGCCTTGAGCGCTGCGAGCACGAGAGAGAAACCGCCCATCGAGTCGAGTGCCATGCCGACGACCTCCTCTTCGGACCCCTGGAACCCGGTGTTGGAGATCTGAACGAGGGTCGCTTCCGCTCCGAGAGACGTGAACTGCCACTCGACGGTCGTCGCGGGCTCGCCCCATTCGATGAGGATTCGGGAGGGCAGCTCGATCGCCCTGACGTGGACATCCGCAGAGACGCCGTACATCTCCCACGCCCATGTAACCTTCGCCCCCGGCTCCAGCTTGCCGCTGCTCCTGGTGAACCAGAATCGGGTGGTGATTGCGGGGTCCACGAACGCGTTGAACACTTCGTCGATCGGCCGCCGGACGAGCATCTGTGCCTGAACAGTCGGATCGATCACCCTGATCTCCGTCGGCTGCTACCCAGGATGGGAGCAAGCCGAGTTCGCTGTCTGACTACTTCCGCGGTTAGCGACCTACAAGGCAAGTTGTACCCTCATTCAATTGTGCTCGGAGCATTCCCCAATGATCATGGGCAGAGACAAGAGTACGTTTTTCGCGGTCGTAGGTTGTGATTGAATGCGAAGGTGTTATGACACCGTAGTTAGAACGAACGTGTATTTGTTACAGGTCGACTCACGGGTTCGTATGATAGGATCTCTGATTGCTTAACCTGTGTGAGTATCACGGATAAGTCGATCCTCCTCAGACAACTCAAGACGTACAAATTCCCGCGCAATATCCGGAATCTCGTTGTCGACTAGGATAACTTGGAGTTCGGAATGCCTCTCCGAAGTCTCGATGAGCAAATCGTACGCTGCGGCTAAACGCTCCGGATCCAATCCTTCTTGTCCTAAGTGCTCACTCAGTCCATCAATTATCAGAATCTGTGGCAGCTTCAGATCTAACTCGATAGCCGTAAGGTGGTGGGCGAGTGCATGTGCCAAGTTTACGAGCGTCGCAAGCCCAGGAGAACTGAGCGCAGCAAACGCTCGCCCATAGTAATCAGGCAAGTAGGTGTTCGGATCGATACCCGATGATTCTAGTTCACCGAATCTGGGGGGACGAAGTTGCTCTAGGATGTCGTTAAACCGATTCTTAAGGTGGTCTACCCGGCGTTGCCCCTCATTGGACTTAGCTGTAGCAAGTTCGAGTTTTTGGTCCAGGCTGTCCTTCTCTACTGTCAACTTTGCGGCGATTCTCTGAGAATCATCTGTTTTTGACAGAATATCCAAGTACCCTTGTAGCTGCTCCAACCGCGAGGTAAGCCGTGCCCGCTGAGCCGCGAGCGATGCGATTTGGGTCGCATGCTCCGAAACGTAGCTCTCAGTCTGAAACTCGAGTTCTAAGCGCTTCTTGGTGAGATCGGACTGTGCCTGTGAAAGCTGTTTCTGAAGGTCAGTCGATCGTGTCTCTCTCTCTCTGACTAGGTCTTGAATCTCGGTGAGTTGCTGTTCCACTGCCCCCTGTTCGTCAATCAGTGTTTTCCTAGAAAACTCAAGTGAAGGTTCTTGTAGGCATAGGTGACAAATACCCTCCTCCGCTCTGTCTGACGTAAGTTCGGTACCGCAGCGGGGGCAAACGACGAACTCAAGGTCTGTCAGATGTTTGTGTGAAACAATCGATCGCGTTAGCTTGCTCGATTGTGACTCCAATTGATTCGTGAGTTCTCGTAGGTTATTCAAGGACTTATGCTCCGCATCAATACCGGCCTGTAATTCAGCTGTGTGGCTTTGGAGCTTCAGAATCTCAGATTGCAACTTTGCCGTACCAGAAACCTCCTGATGCACCGAGGCGAGATCTCTCGATGCTGTCTCGATTCCTTTCAGTTGACCATCTACCTCGCGAAGCTCGTGTTCAATGCTTGCTCTGTTTTCAAGTGGCGTGTCGTCGAAAAATGTCTCAAAAAGATCTTTGCGTGCCCGTAGTTCCCTAAGGCGACTGTGAACAATTCGCAGGCGTTCCTGAAGTTGGGCGACCTCAAGGTCGTAGAATCCGTACGTAATGTCGAAAACATACTTCCTCTTTATGTTTTTGTACTGATCTCGATGGCCAAAGACAGAGAAGCCCAACTCATCTTGGGCCAAATACGAATACATAAAATAGTCGTTTATACTGACAGGAGTGGGATTTGAATCCGGTTTTGTAGGGGCGGATGGCACTTCGATTCTCGGAAGATCTAGTTGTTTAAGAAGCCAGTTTGTATAAGTACCGCCGTCCGGCGCCTCGCGCGCTGGAAGCCTCCAAGTTTCGTCTGGACCGGCGATTTCTACACGTGCAGTCGTCGTAGTAACTGCGGGCCTGACAATTGAATATGACTTGCCCTTTAAGTCTACTGACCCAGAAACGGCCGTAACGTTAGAGCGAGCTTCTATAGGTAGGTGTCCTAAAGAGCTTCCTAGCAGAAAACGAAGGAAACGTACCAGAGTAGTCTTTCCAGAAGCGATTGGTCCGGTAATTATATTCAGGCCTGGTGTAAGGAGAACCTCTCGCCCAGCACCTTCAAGTGTGATTTCCTGTACTTGTGTTTTCAGAGCGGTCGCCCCCAGGTCGCGCGCGTAATTTCAGGAAAATAATCATAGATGAATTTCTTAAGGTTCGTTCCACTGAGATTGAAATGCTTACGAAGAATTTCGACCCTTTGTGCGACGTCGACCCATGCTGGCTCCTCTTGCAGAGACGTTGCAATCATGCGGCCTTTTTCTGTAGTGCGGTATCCAATTCCACGTGCAAAAGGGGCAGGCAGTACAAGCCCTTTTCCGATCAATCGGCCTAGTAGTGCAAAGTACGAGGGGTCCCAAGGACCATAACGGTAGCGTACCATACGTGACTCCACGTCAGGCTTATGCACCTCTTGCACGATAGCCAGTTTTGGTCGCCTAATCTGTAGTGCTCGCTCGAAGTAAATTGGATAACGAAGAAAAAAGTCGAGCTTCGCTAGCTTGGTACGCCCTTCAAGTATGTTTTCGCGGCGGCTGAACGCCTCAATGAGGAGTAATAACCGTGCCTCGCCGTCGAGAGATGGTTGAAAACTATCAACCCGCATCGGACGCCTCCCCCCAACCAAACGCGCATTCATCAGAAAGGATACATGTTTCGCCCATCAATAGCATCGGATCCGCACATACCAGATTACTTCGATCGATTTGTCTCGAATGTTTGTCGAATTTGTCAAGTAATTCCTGCCAGATTCGGACCGCAGGGCGGTTTGTTGGGTCTTGTGACGCGGTCGCCGTCAGTGCATATGTGAGAAGTCGCTCGCGCAGGTCGGAGAGGATAGCATCCTCGTTTGCAAGGCTCTTAGATGCTCGTACGTAACGTTGGTGGCGTGCGTTCGCCTGGAGATTGCGTGCCAGCTCAACAATAGCGGGGGTAGCTCCACCCAAGACGAGCTTCTGAGTCAGAGGCGTAACGGACCGGCTACCTGATTCCACGAATCGCTTTAATAGGGGACGTTCCGCACGCGTGACCGGGGCGACTATCGCGGATAGGCGGTCGGCGTCGAGCGTCTTGGCTCGGAGTCTATCCTCAGTTGTTGTGGACCGTGCCTTTGGATGAACAATGCTGCGTGGCCATAGTGCACTGAGTCGATCACAACGCATTGCCTGTTCGATTTCAAAAAGAATCGAATTATGTACGGCTTCTAGCTCCGTATAAGTCAGGGAGGGTTTGAGTTCATGCAGCAACCGGGCATTTGTTGCATGCATATCTGATCGACGGGGCATACTTTCGTTGAGAGTTACGCGTCGGAGGAAGTCCTTCGCCGATGATCGGGATGGGCCTAGCTTATCAACTACTATGTCCTCGAGTTGGGAGCGGTCTTTCCCAGGGTAAAGCATGCATATTGGATCGCTAGGCTTTACGGCGCCTTCAAGGAGAAGCTCAAGTGGATGGTCCTTCCCGATGGTGAGTAGGTAAGTGCGATATAGGGAGCGTAAAGCGCCTCCGTTTTTGGTGAAAAGCTCAGACGCTGTCCACAAACCTCGTTCTGGGTTTCGCGTCTTTACTTGCAGAAATCGCCAGCCATCGTTCGTTCTAAGGGCTATGTCTTCGAGATATTCCGGAATTACTGAGAGAATATCATTCTGGGAGGACATAACCGCTAGGCAGTAAGGAAGCGTCGCTTCTGCCTGATAGCGAAATCTTGTTAGAGTGTCGCTGCCCCAGTCTTTGTCGATCATTTCGCTGGTGTCAAGTCGGTGCCAGTTAGCTTGTCGGACTGAAGACGTATATGGTTAGGGGTATTCGATTTTGGCGAATTATCGATAGAATGAAGAGTCTCATTTCGACCATTTTCCAAGTTAATCTGCGCTCGCACGGCGCGGCGCCGACCAAGGAGAAATATCTGTCCCGTTTAACCGGACTCGCGCAGCGCTTTTAATACTGCCGCGCCGTGCTCGGCGGGCCTGGCCCGTTTCCAAACCCTGGTCAGTATTCCATTGGGGCCAATGATGAAAGTCGACCGCGTCATTCCCTGGAACCGACGACCATAGAGGACTTTCTCGCCCCAGGCGCCATAGCGCTCGGCGATGGTGGCTTCGGCATCTACCAGCAGGGGAAACGGCAGCCGGTGGCGTTCGCGGAAAGCCCGATGCGAATCGGCATCGTCTCTCGAAACACCGAGCACGATTGCACCCTCGGCCAGGATTTCGGCGTGACTATCCCGAAAAGAGCAGGCCTGAGTCGTACAACCCGGGGTCTCGTCGCGCGGATAGAAGTAGAGGACGACCGTCCGGCCCCTGTATTCGGCCAGCGAATGGATATTGCCGTCCTGGTCGGCGAGCGCGAAATCCGGGGCAACATCGCCTGCCCCCAGCGTGATTGCCATCGTGGTCCTTTCTTCTACTACCTTCATCGAATATGCACTGCAGGCCGAAGTGCGGCTTCGGGACGAATTGCTCTACGTCAATGGCACGTTGTCGACTGACGCCCTTCAATCTGCGCCGATCTCGGATGCTCGAAGGCCGCCGTTGCGAGCACCCGCTGAGATTACGCCAGGTCGAAACGATCCAGATTCATCACCTTGTCCCACGCATCCACGAAGTCGCGCGCGAACACTTGCTGCGCATCGTCGCATCCGTAGACGTCCGCGATGGCTCGGAGCTCGGAGTTTGAACCGAAGGCGAGGTCCACCCTGGTGCCGGTCCACTTGAGCTCACCGGTCCGACGATCGCGTCCCTCGAACACGTCCTGCGACGTGGAGGATGCGTTCCACTCGGTGTTCAGGTCGAGGAGATTCACGAAAAAGTCGTTGGTCAAGGTCCCCGGCCGATCGGTGAACACGCCGTGCCCGGACTGCCCGGTGTTCGCATTCAAGACGCGCATGCCGCCAACGAGCACCGCCATCTCGGGAGCCGTGAGCGTTAGCATGCTTGCCCGCTCCACCAGCAGGTTTTCCGGTGTACCTTCCTGCCCTGCCTGGAGGTAGTTGCGGAACCCGTCTGCGGTGGGTTCGAGCACGGCAAACGACTCCACGTCGGTCCACTCCTGCGACGCGTCCGTGCGTCCCGGTGTAAAGGGGACCTGCACGTTATGGCCGGCGTTCCTGGCGGCCTGCTCGACGCCTGCGCACCCGGCCAGAACGATCAGGTCGGCGAGAGAGACCCTCTTCCCGCCGGTCTGTGAGCTGTTGAACTCCGTCCGGATCTGCTCCAGCGCCTGCAGCACTTCTTTGAGCCCGGCCGGGTTGTTTACTTCCCAGTCCTTTTGCGGGGCGAGGCGGATGCGCGCCCCGTTCGCTCCGCCGCGTTTGTCGGTACCGCGGAACGATGCCGCCGACGCCCAGGCGGTCGAGACGAGTTGGGAAACGGACAATCCCGAGGCCAGGACCTTCGCTTTGAGGTCGGCGATATCCTGCTCCCCGACCAACTCGTCATCCACGTCGGGCACAGGGTCTTGCCACAACAGCGGTTGTGCGGGAACCAGGGGCCCGATATACCGGCTGCGGGGCCCCATGTCGCGGTGGATCAGCTTGAACCACGCCCTGGCGAAGGCGTCTTCAAGATCCGCCGGGCTCTCGAGGAAGCGCTTTGCAATCGGCGCATACTCCGGGTCCATCCTCAGTGAAAGGTCCGTGGTGAGCATCATGGGGGCGTGCTTCTTTGAGGGACAATGTGCGTCCGGCACGGTGGCTGCTTCAGCGGCATTCCTGGGCGCATATTGACATTTCCCGGCTGGACTTTTCGTCAGCTCCCAATCGTGTGTGTGCAGGTTCTCCATGAACTCGTTGTCCCACTTCACCGGGTTACTGGTCCATGCGCCTTCCAGGCCGCTGGTGACCGTATCGCCGCCTGTGCCGCTGCCGTGGCTGTTCTTCCAGCCGAGGCCTTGGTCCTCAATGCCGGCCCCTTCCGGCTCGGGACCGACATTGTCCTCAGGGGCAGCACCGTGTGCTTTTCCGAATGTGTGTCCGCCGGCAATGAGCGCAACCGTTTCCTCATCATTCATCGCCATGCGTTTGAACGTCTGGCGAATATACTCCGCCGCGGCGACCGGGTCCGGGTTGCCGTTAGGCCCCTCCGGGTTCACGTATATCAGGCCCATGTGGTCGGCGCCAAGGGGTCCCTGGAGGTCTCCGTTGCCGCTGTGGCGCTCGTCTGCAAGCCACGTACCCTCAGGCCCCCAGTCAGTCTCGTCAGCCTCCCAGACGTCCGGGCGTCCGAAGGCGAAACCAAAGGTCTTGAACCCCATGGACTCCAGAGCGCAGTCGCCGGCGAAGATGATCAGGTCGGCCCATGAAAGCTTCCGGCCGTATTTCTGCTTGATTGGCCAGAGCAAACGGCGCGACTTGTCCAGATTTCCGTTGTCGGGCCAACTGTTGAGAGGCGCAAAGCGCTGGTGGCCGGAGCCTCCGCCACCCCGACCGTCACTGATGCGGTAAGTGCCCGCGGCGTGCCACGTCATGCGGATGAACAGAGGCCCATAGTGGCCGTAGTCGGCCGGCCACCAGTCTTGCGAGGTCGTCATTACCTCTTCGATGTCCACCTTCAGCGCGTCGACGTCGAGCGTCTTGACCGCCTCAGTATAGTCGAAATCCTTGCCCATCGGATCGGACATGGGAGAATTCTGGCGGAGAATCTTCAGGTTCAACTGATCCGGCCACCAGTCCTGGTTGGTAGTCATGTCTTACCTCCCGTTAGATGTTCTGGATATGGCGCAACCCTACGGAACCGTTGCAAGCCTGGTGTATTGTTGGCGTATAGGAAGAAAATACGACGTTCTCTCGTTCACAGGCAAGGGGAATCTGGCGGGAAATGGGACAGGTTCGGGCGTCTGCGCTCCGCAGGAGCGGGACTGCCGGGGAGACGGGTGGCGGGAGTATCGGGTTGACGCCTGAAACGCGCCGAAATCCTTTTACAATGGGAACTATATACAATGTTAGCCGACGGGAAGTGAAGTTTGCACACGAGAAAAATCTAATTATTTCGGCTTGTCCGACTCCTCAACTTCAACTGGCCTTATCGCAACACTCACAAAAGCGTCAAAAGACGCACCTTCCAACTTCTTTGGAATCTTTACCAACTCTTCCGTCTCCGCCTTCGTGGGACTGTACGAAGACTTTGCAACCTTAATTCTTCCTTTGGTTGCCGCCCTGCGCTTGCCTGTCTTTTTCATTGCCTTCCCCGCAACGTCTATGGAATCTAATATCACTGTCCCCATCTTGTGGAGATCAGCGTTTCCTCGTGCGACCCTTGTCATAAGCACCTTGCCGATTCTCCATGTCTACCACATGAACCTTGCCCTCAAGACGCTTGCAGAAGATCCTATAAGCATCTTTATCAATCCTGAACATGGGATCGTTGGCAGGTCGTCCCTCTATCTTTACCGACCCCCGTATATTTGTGGGGACTTTGAGAGAATCAATCGCCGCAAGCGCACGTGTCTGTACTTTTGGTTGCAATTTCCTCTCTATAAACCGTGAAACACGCCGATAGATGATAACCTCTTGCTCTACCGGTGGTGCTTCCGGTTTGGGTTGTTCAACGGGCGTCTCTGCTTTTCTGGTCCGTTGCCTCTCGCGCCCCTCATTCACTTCCCGCCCCTTCTTACTCGTTCAATAAACCGGCGCTGTTCCTCCGGTGATAACGGACGGTTCCGCCCGGTACGAATATCCTCATCAATCTGAAGAGATCGGGCCAGAAAGGGATCTTCCTCCGCCTCTCGAACGACAACCTCAGGACGCTCCCCTTTTACTACTCGATTAATCAAACCCATCACAACGGTAACAGCACCCATCTTGTACCCCCTTTATCCGTTGTACAAATATCTCCGCTTCTTGTTCTCCCGCCTTAACCCTGAAAGCGTATACACATTGCTCTTCAGCCGGTTGCACGGGCCGCAAAGAAGAACCCTATCGAAAACCAAAAACATATCCACCTTAAATTCGCCTCAAATTGGTCTTGACGATTGGGTCCACTTCCTTTTATCCGTTCCCTGTACCAGCCTGGCTTTAACCTTACCATCTTCACGATCTCGCACTGCCACAACCGCAGTCTTGCCAACAGTACCACGGCCAGCATGCAACTTCTTGGAAGAATGTTTGTTCCGTTCCTTGCCGCCAATATAGGTTTCGTCAACCTCTACCGGTCCGGAGAACAAACCGCCCTTCATCTCCAACGCTTTACGAATTCTGTGGGCCAGATGCCATGCTGTCTTTTGCGTAACACCCAACTCCCTGGCAAGCATAGTGCTCGGCACACCCTTGCGATGTGTGATGATAAGATAGATAGCATTGAGAAACGTTGTCAATCGCAGGTTGGACTGCGCCATGATCGTTCCGGTCCTTACTGAAAAATGCTTGCGGCATTCTCGACAGCGATAAGGTTGCGGCTTGCCGTTTTTCGTTTTCTGAACATTGCCGATAACCCCACAATGCGGACAGTAAATCCCATCTTTCCATCGCAGGTTTTCGACATAAGATATGGCAACAGCTTCATTCGGAAACCGCTTGCTAAATTGGAAAATACTCATATCCTTAATCGGCTTGTATGTCGTCTTTTTCTGTTCCATTTCCGATCCCTTTTGTTGGCTAACTTCCTACTTATGATATAGCCTTTTGGAGATCGTTTGTCAAATGTAAATATTATATCCCTACGTGCCAATATAGAGTGAGACAACTCCCCATCCGAGTTTAGTGTAGTCTTGAGGGCGGAGAGGAGAGCAAGAGATGATGAGTATGGACAACGCCCGACAGGAGCAGGTGTCGGTAGCAGTTCCGGAGCGGAGCGAAGGGGCTGCTACCGAGGCGCCCCGCCCTGACCCGGAAGTGTCAGAGAAGGCGAAGCGCCGGCGGTTCACTGCGCGGTACAAGCTTCGGGTCCTCAACGTCGGCGATACGGCCCCCTTATTTACCCTCCCCTCGCATCAGAAACAATACGTGTCGCTGGCATCGCATCGGGAAAAAGAACACGTCGTTCTGACGTTTTTTCGGGGGACCTGGTGAAGAAGAAGCCGTCGCCAGTTGGCGATTGTGCAAGAATATCTGGACGCTTACGCCGAACGTAACGCGACATCTATTGCTATCGCCGCAGGGCAGCAGCTTTGCGAACTGCGCGAATACGCCGAACGCAGTGGCATCACCTATCCTCTTTTGGCGGACGAAGACTGTAGCATCATCAAGAGTTACGGGGTACATCACTGGTTCGGCCTGGCGTTGCACAACTTCGCTTACACCATCGTCCGCCCCGCGACGTTGATCGTCGACAAACTCGGCTTTGCTTTGCACAGGTGGATCGGTTTCGCGGATCACAACCTCAGCAACAGCATTGCCCGTCCGGCGACGTTCATCATCGATAGACGCGGCATTATCAGATGTATGTACATCGGCTCGAATCAGTTTGATTTGGCCGAACAGGAAGAAATTCTCGAACACTTGAATTCGCTGACGCAGTGAGGTCCGAATGAGTAATTTCGTCGCCGCGATCCGGTCAGGTAGAACCACTTGTCCGACGGCCACAGTCCACGATTGAGGACGTCGCCCGAGTGCTTGATTTCGGTCGAATAGCCGCGCCAATCGGTGTGCCACCCTACGGGAGCCGAGCCGGTCCGGCGGATGATGGCAGCCGAGCGGTGGATCGTCAACTCGTCGGTGGCAATCAGGTGCCGGTTAATATCCATGAAGGGCTCGTAGTCGAGCACCTCCCAAGCACCCGGGCCGGACTCATGGCGGTAGCCCAAATCCGGCTTCTGAATGTGCGAATAGTCTTCCATGACTTTCCTCCTTACAAGTGCCCGATTATTAGAGTCGCGATTGGCGGGGTAGCGGGAAAATCCATGGCCCTGTTAGAAGCGCTGCGCCTGAGCACCGTTTGCAAGCGCCAGCTCGTAGCAGGCGGCCTCGCTTTCCGTGCGCACTAACAGATAGGGTGTGGCAAAGGCCGGGGGATTCCAGGTTTTGCCGTCGAAGGCCGTCATGCGCGCTAGTTCTACGTGGCGGTCGGGGCGAGCCTCGACCAGTAACACGTCACCCGATTCGCTCATTATCAGAAGGATATCGTCTATCAGGATGAGCTGGCCGTGGCCGTAACGCCCGCGCTTCCAGCGACGCTTGCCGTCTTGCGGGTCGAGGCAGACCAGCACCCCGTCGTCGAGGCCATAGACAAAACCATCGCGATAGACCATGTTGGAAAATTTGGCCTTGATCCGGGGGCTTTTCCAGACGATATCGGTCGTCAACTCGCCGTTGGGCGCGGCATTCACTTGATACAGCCTGGCTCCAATGCCGTAGCCGGTGGAGACCAGAACCCGGTCCCCGGGCAAGGGCAGGGGATTGGCAATGCATTCGGCCCGATCCCAAGGCTGACGCCAGAGGGGAGCTCCGCTCTGCGGATCGTGCGCGACAACGCTGTGGTTGTTGAAGATCAGGATCTGCTCGCGTCCCGCCAACGTGACCAGACGCGGCGAGCTGAAGCCGGCCTTGTCTGTGCCCCCGCCCCAGACAAATGCGCCGTTTTGGCGGTGATAGGCCACTAGCGAGCGCTCATCCGGGCCTCCGGCACTGACCACGACCAAGGTGTCGAGGACCAACGGCGAACAGCTAATGCCCCATATATGGGCCTTAGCCTGATTGTCGGCGAGAATGTCCCGCGACCAAATCAGCGCCCCGCTGGCCAGATCCAGGCAGTTGAGGATGCCAGTAGCGCCCAGCGTGAAAACCCGGTCTCCAGCGATGGTGGGCGTAGCGCGCGGGCCGATGCCGGCAATGGCGGTCTCGTAGCGAGTCGAGTCGGCGTGTTGCCAGAGCTTGCGGCCCGTTGCCAAGTCGTAGCAGACGACCTGCTCCTCGGGGCCGTGTTGCTCCTGGGTTACGGCCCGGCCGCCGACAATGGCAAAGGAAGACCAGGCTGCGCCGACGGGGCGACGCCAGATTTCGCGCGGCGGATGCTTGGCCCAGTCGCGTTCGAGGTGAACGCCGCGGAGGCGGTTGTTGCGCTCGGGGCCGAGAAATTGCGGCCAATCGCGGGCGTCGAGCGCGGTGGCGTCCCCTCCTTCGACAGCGCCTGCTTCGTCTTTGGTACTCCAACGCCATTCGAGGATCGGTGCGAAGTCGCCGCTCATACCCTTAACGCGAAAAAATCCGATACCAAGCGCAATGACGAGGACGATACCGCCGAAATAGCGCAGGCGCGATCCCCAGGCCAGCCGCGACGCGAAGAGCAACCAGAGCAAAGCAAAGAAAATCGCGAGAATGAAGGTGGCCATGGTGCGCATGACCTGTTGCTGGCGATGGGGGGCTTCGGGCACCCAGATCAACAGGAGCGCCAGGACGACGCCTCCTCCGAGCAGATGGAGAGGCCATAAGCGAGGGCGAGCCGAGGACATGGGCATTGATCCCCTGTGTTAGACGCCGCCGGTGACGGTCTCGAAGCGGACCCAATCGCCGCTTGCGACCGAGCGGACAATGGCGGCCATCGCCCGCATAGCTAGAGTTCCATCCTCCACATCGGCCCCCATTTGGGGCGCGCCGTGGAGGACTGCATCGGCAAAACCTTCGAGCTGGAGTCGGTAGAAATGCGCGTCGGCTCCTAAAGGCCGGTGGTACTGACCGTCTCGCGTGGAGAAGCACTCGACATCGCTGGATTTCAAAAACCACGGCAGGTAGGTTTTGCCGACGACGCTGCCGTGCTCGCCGTAGATGTGAAAGCCCTCGTGGTAGTCCATGCGCACGGCCAAGTCCGGCGCTTGGTCGCACAGCGCGTACAGCCGCATATTGCGGGCCTTGATGCACGACTCAAAGTGGGCGAATTGGGCGATGGGGCCGCAGCCCAACACGCCAATAGACAGGACTTGGCGGTCTTTGTTCACGCACTTTCGGTGGGCAAAATGGCGTAGGCTTCGATCTCGACGACCAGATGCGGCTTTAGCAGCGCGGCTATGACGACCAAGGTCGAAGCCGGCAAAATCTCGCCAAACACCTCGTGGTGAGCGCAGGTGACGCCAGCGGCATGAGCCGTATCCGTGATGTACACGACCGTTCGCACCACGTCGCCGAGGTTGGCACCGGTTTTGACGAGCGCCTTGTCGATGATCTGCAATGCGCCCATGGCCTGCTCGTAGGCATCGCCCTGGTCGTCAGGCGGCTGGGCGCACGTGCCAGCGACGTGGACGTGCCGGTCCACGCGCACGGCGCGCGAATAACCAAACTCCGCGCCAAACGGGCTGCTGGTAGCTATGTTTTTGCGTTTCATGGGTCTCCATTATCCATGGCTTCCTCTGCCTCCACCCACTCCTCCAAGACGGCCGCCAACGTACGCTCGATATCCGCCTGTTCGCATCTGCATTTCTCCTTCAATAATTCGACAGTAAAGGTATAACTAAAGGAAATCAAAATCAAAGCCCATGTGCGCCTGCTCAATGTGCTGGGTGTATAGCAACCCATAGCCCCGTTGGAAGTATGGTTCAGGAAGAACGAGTTGGTCCCTCCGTTTTGCCAATATTGCATCGTCTCCTACCCCCTCCGCCGCAGTTCGAGTTCGCCGCCTGACCTCCTACGCGATTCGCTCCCTGCGTGAGCCGTACGGAGGAGTGCGCCCTCAAGTGCCAGGCCGATCCCTGAAACGCGACAAAATCCTTTACCGCGGTACTCTGAGCATTCCCGGACGATTCTGTGGGACGACAAGCGATTCATGAGGGACCCTGCTGGATCCTTGCGTACGTTTTCGGCGAATTGCATATTACCGATATCGGTACCTTATTTCTCCTCAGGCCGAACAACGCACACGTTCGCGTGACGACCTGGATCCTTTCCAAATCAGCCAAAATTCCGTTTATCCTGCCATATGCATCAGGGGCGCTGACCGACGCCGAGCCTCTTTTGCGCTTCAACGCCCTTGGCGCCGAAAGGAAAAACCATGCACGAGACCAACCTACTGAGAGCCGGAGCAGCGATGATTGACATCACGCCACCGCCGGGGACGCATCTGGCGGGAAGCGGGGCTGGCGAGCACCGCCCGGCCCAAACCGTGATGGATCCGCTTTTTGCCAAGGCCATCGTCTTTGAAGTCGGCCAGCGGCGCGTCTGCATGGTGATCCTGGATCTCACCATTGTCACCTGGGACTACACGGACCAGATCCGCACCGTTATAGGCGAGCATACGGGCATCGCACCGGAGGCGATCATGGTCCAGGCGACCCAGACGCACTCCGCCCCGAGCCTCGGCTACTTTATGCTGGATGCGGATTTTCCCTCTGGAGACCAAAGAGGAGACGGAGTATCTGCGCGGAGGCGAGCGCGCCTACGGGGACCGGGTTGCTGCCGCCGCAGTGGAGGCCGCGGTCGAAGCGGTGGGCAAGCTGCAACCCGTGCGCATCGGTTTGGGGCGTGGCGTGTTGGGGGACCTGGCTTTCAATCGCCGCGGCATACGCCGGGACGGCACCATCGCCATGCCCAAGCCGCTGGGTCGGGAACAACAGCCGTTCGGGATCGCGGACATCTGCTATCTCGAAGGGCCGATGGACCCGGAAGTTGGCGTGTGCTGCGTCCAGGACATGGATATGCGGCCGCTGGCCTTTCTCCTGCACTACACCTGTCATCCGGTCAATGTGTTCGGAAATCCCAAGTCCTACCGGGCGGTGTCGGCGGATTGGCCTGGTGCCTGGACGCGGGAGATGCAACAGCTATTCGGCTCCGACGCAGTGCCGTTGGTCGTCAACGGCTGTTGCGGCAACATCAACCCCTGGCATCCTTTCGACCCGGATTGCCGACCGGATCACCAGCGAATGGGGCGCGAATTGGCGCAGATGAGCGAACGAATTGTTCACAATATGGCGTTTGCCAACAACGCTGCGTTGGCTTGTAGAGTCGACAAGGTCGGCCTGCCCTTCCGCGAGATTCCGGCCGAGCGCTTGCGCGAGGTCAATGCGATTCTCACTGAGAATCCACATCCGCCGCGCCAGGCAAACAGCGAAGTGGATCGGCACTGGTTTCGGGCCGCATCGACCCGCAGCGTCGAACTATGCCGGCAGCGGGACGCCGAGTTCCCCTATGAAATCCAGGGTTTCCGCATCGGCGACCTCGGCGTTATCGGCCTGCCTGGAGAGCCTTTTGTCGAAGGACAACTCGCACTCAAAACGAACTCAGCGGCACCGTTTCTCTTTCCAGCGCACCTCACGACGCACTATGTCGGCTACCTGCCGACGAGGGCGGCCTACACCCGTGGCGGACACGAGGCCAACGAAGACGTTACCTACTGGGCAAAGCTCGCCCCCGGCTGCCTTGAAACCGTGGTCGAGCGGGCTCGGACGCTGGTACAAGAGCTGTTTGTATGAACGATCCGGGGTACATCCAAGTGGAACCCGTGGCTGAATCGAGCTGAGGGGCTGCTGGCGCTCGGTCGGCAGGTGCGGGCGGTGGATGTCGCGCCGGCGTTGTGCTACTTGCTCGGCATCCCCATGCCCGAGCAGGTGGGGGGCGGCGTGGTCTACGAGGCGCTTGAAGACGCAGACTGGCACCTGCGATGAAGGCGGCCTGCTACTGCGGCGACAGCACGGTCAAAATTTTAATCGACACCCAAGGGCGGAGGATGTATGACTGAAAGTGAACGCTACGAAGCAGGGCGCAGAGTTCTCTCGACGATGCTCGGAGAGGCCGCTGCAGAAGCCTCTGCCAAGAAGATGCGCACACTTCATCCCGAGTTCGAGCGACTCGTGATGGAGCACGTGATGCATGACCTGTACGGACGGGACGGGCTGGACATCAAGACCCGTCTGCTGTGCACGATCGCGGCCTTGACGGTTCTCGGCAGGCCGGAACAACTTGCTGTTCACATCGACCGAGCCCTTGGTTGCGGATCCACAAGGCAGGAGATTGAGGAGGTCATGTTGCAGATGAGCGCTTTCGGCGGATTTCCGGCGACGTGGGATGCACTGACCGTTCTTCAAGGACAGAACCAAGGGGAATAGCATGGGGATTTTGGATTTTTTTAAGCTCGACGGCCAAACGGCGCTGGTCACCGGATGGCGTTGAGGTATCGGGCGCGGGTTCGCGCAAGCATTGGCCGAGGCGGTACCGGAGGCGTTTGGCTTATCGTCCTCAAAAAGCGATTCATCAGGGGACCCCCCTGCTGGGAACTGCTTTGTGCCGATATCGGGGCGTTATTCCGTTCAGTCGGCGGGTGCGGGCGGTGGATGTCGTTTCCAAGCGGTTCATTAAGGCGTCGGCGGCCAAGCTGAGGCAGTTTCAAGAACGGTCTCTGGCCGGGGGTGTCAAGAATATCGTGTAAGTGGCGTTCGTGGATCAATGAAAAGGGACGCGATCGTCGAACATGATGGCGAAGCGAGTCTGTGCGGCGACAGGCGATTCAACAGGGGCGCTGCCGGACCCTTGCGTACGTTTTCTGCGAATCGCATAGTATTGATATCGGTGCCTTATTTTTCCTATATTGGTACGCGGTGGATCATCTCAAAGAAAAGCAGTATGAGAAAACCCTCCAGGTTCACGCCACGTCGAGGATGTAGCGCGCCAGGGGCGAGAGGCGTTGGGCCGTTTCGGGCTGCAGGTACCCGCGCTGGTTCGTCTGCTGCGGGTGCTCGCGGGCGATAAAGGCGCAGTGCAGGGTGCGGCGGGGGGCGTCGCTGAGGTTGCGATATGAGCTGTGCAAGAGGCTGCCGTTGAATACGGCGACCGAGCCGGCGCGTCCAGTTAGTTGTACTTGATCCGGATGATCGGCCAGGGGATCGGCTACGTGGTCGGCGATTCTGCCGGGTTTGCGGTGGCTGCCGGGGACGCAGCGGGTCGCGCCGTTGACCCGGGTGAAATCGTCGAGCATCCACATCGAGTTGACGACGTGGTACGGACCGCCGGGCACGGTGGGCTGCCCCCAATCCGCGTGCAGGCCCTGTAACCCGCTGCCGGGTAGTGGATCGTGCCCGTTGAGCGAGTGCAGCTTAAACGGCCGCTGCAAGACGTGAAAGACCGCCGTCAGCAGCGCCGGCTGCAGGTACACAGCGTCGAAGACCGTCCCCTTGTTGACCAGATCGGCGAGGCGGCGCACGCCCTCCATCTGGGCGACCTCAGCACCGGCTTTGTCGTCCTCGCGGGCAAAGATCGCGTCAAAGGCATGGCGCAACCCGGCCAGCCAGTCGGGCGCGATGACGTCTTCCAGAATGACGAAGCCGTTGGTGTCCAGCGCGCTGTATTGCGCGGGCGTCAGCGGCTGGGGGACGAACCCCCGTTGCAACAATTCGTTGTCCATAGCGGATGATCCTGAGTCAAGCTAACGGTATTGTTGTTACGCGGAACGCAGATTGAGCTACCCGAGAAAGAACACAGATTATGCATCGCGTTCGAAAAGCAAGGTCCTCAACGTCGGTGATGCTCGCCCCTTGGATATTTACCCTCCCCTCGCATCAGTTCAACAAAACGTGTCGCCTGGCATCACATCGGGAAAAAGATTGAACGTCGTTCTGACGTTTTTTCGGGGGACCTGGTGACGGCGAAGCCGTCGTCAGTTGGCGACTGTACAAATCCTCGGAACATCTGGACGCTTGCGCCAATGACCGTCGTCGCGACGGAAAGCCTCGTTTGTCTGTCCCGCACCCACGACTTGTATGCAACTCGTCAATTTAAGGGGTAACGAAGATGTAGCAAAGACATCATCAGTTACGAGTTGGCAGAGAATATCTCGGAGGAACATCTACTGAATCCGCTTGCTGGTGATGTTCTGAAGAATTGGATGAGCAAACAGTCAGGTTTCAAAAAGTGGGAAATTCACCGGAATCGTGACGGAGGCTATACCGACATCGTTTACTGGGAATCTGAGGGCGATGGCAATGCACAACATCGCTTACTATATCGTCCGCCCCCCGACGTCCATAATCGGCAATCTCGGTAGCAACTTTCAAATACACAAGGGTCTGCCAGGAAATCAATCCAAAATCCTGTCGGCGGCTTGTTTTTCGGATACATCGGTCTAAACAACAGCCCCATATTCCCGCCAGCGGCTACACGCTTTATCATTGATAAACTCGGCATTGTCAGATATGCGTACATGCGGATCGAGTCCAGTTTGATTTAGCCGAACAGAACAGTCTGCGATCCTCGATCGCGAGTTTGCCGCGGATGCCGTCTTCACGTCGTTAAGAGTTTTGAACTTGCTGAGTTGGAGATCGGGAAACAGGTGCGGGGATGGCTGACGGTTTCGCCGTACCCGATTGAAAACAGAGTTTTCTTGCCCAACCGGCCTGAAGCATCCAAATGTTCTTTCGCAGTTTCTGGGAAGCCAATCAGGGACGCAGGTCTAGAACGCGAACGCTCAGTGCTAGTGCGCCGCCCAATCGTCATCTCCACTCGTGTAGCTTCGTCACGGAGGAGCGTCTCCAACTCAGGTAGGTCGATATCGGTTCCGCTATCCGGGTGTTTCCACTTCCGATTCAGATCTCGTGCCAGAGTTACTAACAGGCACCCTGACTTTCTGTTCTCGGCCGCCATATATTTCGTGACCAGTTGACCATAGATCGTGTCTCGCAAGTCGCGGGCCGTCCGTTTATCGGCGAGTTTGAGTTCGATCACCGCTTCGTGCTCTGACACTACCGAACGCAGACGAATATCCGTTCTGTTTTCGTCCGCCGTAACAGCTTCCTGGTCCACTTTGTATAGACCATTCGCAATATTTCCAAGCTCGTGTGCAATTTCGCGCCGCAGAACCCTTTCGTCAGTGATCGCTGCCCAAACTTCCCGTGGCGATGCGTCGTGTTGCAAAAGGTCATCAATTTCATCCAGCCGATCGTTCATTAGGGCAAACATTGCTTCGTTTGTTGCAGGAGGTGCTTCGTGTGTCCTGTCGAGCGCAATGGCTTGCTCCTCGTCGAACGGGACAGAATCTATCTCAAGTGCCCGATGCTCCTCAGCGACCGCGATAATGCGGTCGCTGAAATGTGCGCAGTGCGGATCACTAGCCATTTCCAGTTTCGCTTTCCAGCCCTTTTCGCCTTTCGCCTCCAACAACGCGCTCACAATCTCGTTTCGTGCGCGTTCGGCGTGGTCGCGGGTGTCGGGCGAATAGGGTCCCTCGTGCTCGACATCGTCAGTCGGCCTGACATGCTCATACGAGAGGCGGAGCAGTCGAAGGAGCAGTTGCGGCGTGAATGCGGGTGTCTTCAGATTAATCGCATCATGACGATCACCGAATAGAACGCTGAACCATTTGACCGCATCGCTATTAGCTCCCGGCTTGATCGTACGGATACGATCCTCAAACGTGGATACACCGAGAGCGGGATCCAGTCGCATAAGCGTCGGCAGCCAAATAAAAACAGACTCTTCTGGATGGTCTTTCTGGAGACGCCGATGCGCCATGGCGAGCACGTACGCACGCGTTTCTTTGTCGCCATGTTTTAGCATAATGCCGATTACCTGCCGAAGTCGTTCCGTGGAACCAGCGAGGTCGCTCGCATCATCGACAACATCTCCGCCCCTGTCCAACCATTTGCGAAGTCGAGAAAAAAACAATCTTGCGACCGGTTCAGGCGCGAGACTAATGTCTTGCAATAGTATTGAATGTCCATTTTCGGAAGGATCCCTCTTCAGTTCCCAGCTCAACTCTTTACCAAGTATTGCGTCCACCGCGCTTGGATGGACATCGACGAGACTTTCCATCCAATTGGGCAACCCATTGAGTTCGATGGGTGCGTAACGTGCGGCAAGCTTGGCTTCTTCGTCGGTCAGTTTCTCGGCCCATGAAGGATCTTCGGCCTCCGCATAGAGTGCGGCGAGCCCTAATTGCCACCAGACGAGATAGGTTCCGCGCTGGTCTTCCGGTCTTTCGCTTGGGAGGGTGGGATGGTCTTTGCGCCAGATATCCATCAGTGTGCGTCGCAACCGGTCCGCTGTGTCTTTTCCAAAGTGCTCTTCAATAAAGCGCCGATTCCACCCAGATGTACGGCTATCTTCGCCGTCGTGGCTCACTACCTGCCAAAGTTTCCACGCTGTGTTCTGGCTATGTTCGGAAGAGAAAGCGTCGTCTGGGTGCTCCGCAACTTTCCGCCAAAACTGAATCCAACTAGCACGGTTCTTGGCAGCTCGCCGCTCTCGTTTCTTTTTCCACTCCGCCTTCTTTTTCTCCCAGTACTCTCGCTCCTTGTTGTGCTTCGATGGCTTCAGGCGCTCATCGATTACTGCAAGGAGACTTGGCCGATCGGCAACCAGCGCCTTCAGGCCCGACACATGATCCCGCCACTGTTTTCGGTTTGGCGGTAGGCGGATCGCCGCCTCCAATAGCATAGCTCGGTCGTTTTCGGAACGGGCCGCGTCGGCGAGAGCTTCCTTGATCCAGTCCAGATCCCGATCTGAGCGAAGCTCGACGGGTCCGTCGTGTAACGTGATTTCCGCGAAGCGCTGCCAGGGATCGGCGACGGCGCGGAGTGATTGAACCAAGGCGTCTTCCGCAAAAAAAAGGCGCGCGTTCTCTTCAGCTGCTAAGTTCTTCAGTCGGTCGCGAAGCTCAACGAACCCTCCGTCATTGCTGTATTCGCGATCATCTTTCAGACGAAGCGCTAGAACGCTCGCATGCAGCCAGCCATCGGTTTTCCTCCGGCCGAGTCCGCGCACGCAGACCACGGCCAATGCGCCGCTTAGATACGACCGATCACATACGATGTGTGGCCATTCCGGTCGCCAGCGGAGGCCTGTAGAGAGTAATTTGACCAGCCCGTCGCGAAGCGCCTTAAGGTCTTGCGGGTCAAGCTCAGTGTTGGCGATTAGACGGGGTAGTTGACAACTCAGTTGGCGGATATTCCGCTTTCCATTTTTCAACCAACTCAGGGTCTGTAGAAACTGGTCGATCGAAAGATCTCTCGGAAACAGCTGCGACAAGACTCCCAGTGCGAGTTCGTGTGACCATTGACTATCAGCAGCCGCCAACTCGCACGCGATGTCCTTGAGTCTTGAATCCCGCATCGCAACCATCGCATCGACAGCAATCAGCCGCTCTACAACTGGCACGCCAGAGCGTCGAGCGGCTACACCGTGCGCAATGTCAGCGCAATCACCGATGCGGCCCGCCTCAATGAGATGGAGAAGAATCAGACGCACATCAGGGTTTTCGATATCCTATTCCCCAAAGTTCTGAATGATGTCGTCCGCCAGTTCGGCCGAGACGCGAAACGATGAACCTGGATGTATGGAACGATCAGTTCACGCCGTCCGCCTTGACCATAGCGTTCCACATAGGCACTTAGTGCTTGGCTGCGTTGCGGTCTTGGGATAGAGCCTCTGGGTCACCTTCATCAAGAAGCACAGCAGGTTCGTTGTCCCGAAGCATCTTGAATATTCTATTTTCTGTGAGAGCCAACCAACCTGCGATCGGTCGTTTTGATGGTCGGACAATCGTCTTGCCTTTTGTCTGCGCGAAGATCAAACGCCTAAGAGCCCGGAACGACATGCCCATGGCACGGAGCGCCCTAAGGCGTTCTGTAGCTAAGTATTCAACGACGGAACGATGGTGAAAACGCACGCGCCCGTACGAGGCAAATCCGAAGAGCGGCCGTTCAAGTAGAGCTTTCCGCTCATTCGGGTTCCAATCCGACAGTAGGATTTCCGGATCAAGGGCGGCTTCATCATCGATGATATCTGACGCTGCGCTGTGCCGGATTGTCATTCGGCGCATGAACATCATGGCGAGGGCCAATCGGCTCGCCCCCTCAACGGCTTTTTCAACAGACAGTTGGGCGGGCTCGTGCCTGTCGTCTCGGGGCAGCAGCTTTATGTGCACATTTGCCGCCACTTGAGTGCGATGAGTGCGGATGTGGTTGTGTTCTCGCCAATCCGCGCATAATTCGATTAGGGTCCTGCGGGCGGCGCGCGAATTCCTCTGCGTTCCGTCTCTTCAAGTCCTCCAGGAGCGCGGCAGGGTTCTCCACAAGTTGATCGCTACAGAATTCGATAATCTGCTCTTCGGATAGCGGCATCAGCGCAACAGTTCGCCAATTGGGAGGGGCGTGATCGTCATTGTTCCCGGCTTGTTGGGTTTGATGATCACGCATTGCGATCGTCGCGAACGATTCTTCACTCGGCACCGCCGAAGGCACGGGAGGTACGGGCAGAACGCTACGCAAGAGCTGTTCGTCAAATGGGGTCGGCCGCGTCGTAATGACGATCCGGGCTCGGCCGAGCCGGCTACCGATGCCTTTATTCAAGCGCTTTAGGGCCTGCTCAAATGAACCGAGGGTCAGTTTGAGCTCATCGATAGAGTCCAAGAAAAATGTCGCGATGTCGGATTGCGAGGATTGCCAATCGTCCAGGCGCGTTTCCTCTTTATCATCTAACTGGCTGCGTAGATCACCCGTCGCCAGTGATGCCATCTCAATGAAGAATGCAGGTTCTCCGGCATCCCAAAGACGCCGCGCTTGTTTTCGGCATTCATACGTCTTGCCCGCGCCCGCCTCTGAGATCATCAGCACACGCTTCGAGCGCAGAAGGTTTTTCCATGTCGTCCCTCTCGACCAATCTAAACTGACCAAGAACGACTGCTGATCTGCCTCGCTGAGTTTGCCCTCAGAGATATTCTGGAATGTTCTTTCGATCATTGGTTTCCATATTTCAGCGGCCATTGCGCTGGGGACACACCATCATTGTATTTCATCATCACCGGAGCCTCAGGACGGATGGCCTGAATGCTCCGCACAAGGAACGGCACCGTCCAATGACTTTACCGCGTCGCAATGTGCGTCTCTCGGCCAATTCCTCAATTCGCCAGGGACTGACGGGAACAGCAGTCACCTGTGTGCTCTCCGATGAAACTACCGAGCGTTACCGCACGATGAAAGTTCATCCTTTAGGGGCCCTTCTGGCTCCTTGCGTACACTTTCAGCGAATTGCATATTACGGATATCGGTGTCCAATTTTAGAGAAAATTCAATCGATCCAGGAGATATTTATGCTTTCACAAGAGAAATTGGCACAATACGACCGGGACGGGTACGTGCTGGTCTCCGGGATTAATTCCGGAAGAGACAATTGCCAGTGCCGAAACCGCGATGAAGTCTGTCCTTGGTATGGATCGGAACGATCCGGCGTCTTGGTCTCCGTTGCCGGACGAACCGGAAGGGATGATGACAGCCGTAAGCCAGGGTGTGATTGAACATTTCGGGCTTCAGTCCGCGTTGCTGGCCTGTTGCACACCAGCGTTTTACGATGTGCAAAGCCAACTTGCCCGGAGAAATCCAGAGGCGTTTCATTGTCGGAAACCACAGCCCGAGGCAGTGTGGACGCAGAGTGTATTTCCGGTATCGGGAATCTGGAATCATCTCGGTGGGCATGCCGACGGCGTCCATCGACCTTTCGCGGTCTTTCCCGGATCATTTCGCGTCTCGTCGCTGACGTATCTCGATACCGGTGTTGCTCAGGGTGGCGGTACCGCTGTCTGGCCCGGATCGCACCGGAGGCTACGCGAGACGGCGGCGCAGGACCCTGACAGGTATCGAATGCTGCCGGATTTAAAGAACCCGCAGCAGAAGTTCGATCTGGGAGAGCCTGTTGAGCTGACGCCTTCCCGGGAGACGTACTGTTTTTTCATTATCTTTTGGTGCACGCCGGATCTCTCAACACAAGCAATAAACCGCGTTTCGCCCTCCGGTGGATGTGCGCCTGCGACACCTGCCGCATCTGGGAAAAATACGGCAAGTGGAATATCTGGATGCCGTGAAGTTGATGAGTGTCGAGGGATGGCGGTACAGCAACACGATAACAGATCTAATTCTCTTCAATAGCCACATCTCCCGAGATCTCCGGTCATCAAAAAGGCACCTCCTTTTTAGGAGATAAGAATTGGCGTCCCACAGATGTAGACAAATTCAAAATTAAGGATTGGTCTTATGCCTCCTATTGAAGAACTTAAATCGCTTGTTACACAACCACGGGAAGATCTCTCTGTTGAATATAAAGATTGGCTTGATTTATCAATTACTGAGGATAAAGCAAAACTCGCAAAGGCTGCTATTGCTCTCGCTAACCATGGTGGGAGTTACATAGTTATGGGTTTTGGTGAAGTTGATCAATTTCTCAAATCAGTTCCAAAACCAGATAGAATGCCACAAGTGACTCAAGATTTAGTAAATCAAGCGATTAATAGATTTGCTGAACCAGAATTGCAGTGTAATGTCCATAATATACCTCATCCCGATACAGAGGTAATGCATCCCGTTATTATTGTACCAGCCGAATTAACCACACCTATAATGAGTAAACGACTTTGTGAAGGTATCATCCGACAACACCGTTGTTATATCCGTAAACCAGGTCCTAAAAGTGAAGAGCCAAAGACATCAGAAGAATGGCGAAAGTTGTTAAGGCGGTGCGTGATCGCCAATAAGGAAGAGCTACTTAGTGCAATTAGAACAGCTTTAGCAGGAGATATTGAAGAAACAGAAACTAAAGAACCAGATGAGATAGATAAACTACGTAGATTTGTCCGTGACGCTCGTGCTTATTGGAAGAAAGCCGTAGCAGACCAACCCACTAATTCTCCTATTCGATTTCCGCATGGCTACTATGAAATGTCTATTTCCTTACTAAACCCAACTCCTTTTAAAAATGTTAGCGAACTTCAATCACATCTTTATGAAGCTGGACAAATTAACCATACGGGGTGGCCTGTATTCCCCATCTTACAAAATTCTGATTGGGCGCCATTCCCGTATGATGATTTCATCAATGCGCATATTGGAATACCAATTAATGATAAACGATCAATTGAAGAGACGCATCACTGTAATTTTTGGCGGGCTTCTCTTGATGGCAAGTTGTACACTATTTGTGGTTATCGTGAAGATAGTCAGGAACCACCTGGTAAGGTACTTTATGACTCTTCACTGATCTGGCGTTTAGGTGAAGGAATATTATTTGTTAATCGATATATGAAAACTCTTGATAAAATAGAGCAGGTTATACTTCAATTTCATTTTACGGGCCTCAAAGGACGTCACATTGCCAATGCGAAGTACCAGGTCTCCGCAGAGATATTTATGTAAGTAAGATTGAAAAATATTCGGTCGGGTTGACAGTTAAATCAGAAGAAATAGAAAATAATCTTATCGAGGTAGTACATGCGATTCTAAAACGACTTTATGAACAATTTAACTTTTGCCCATTAAGTATTGAATTTGTTGCTAAAGAACTTAAGGATGTGCGGCAAAATCATTATTATTAACCTACTGATCATTTTTTCGGAAAATACAGCGCCCTGGGAAAACACTCATCTCTCTGGGCCGATTTATTCCCATTTTCCCCTCGAAAGTCCCCTAAACCGGGGAAACTCCATAATCATCTACCCGTGTCTTTTTGATGGGTAAGTGGGTATGTAGGTGCCATCAAGAAGCAGCAAAAACAGCGGTCATCTTTCAGCAATCAGCCTAAGGCGGTACTGCGCCAATCCCGCGGCGGTCCTTTCGGGTCTATCCTCTTCCCGCCCGGTGGCGTGGGGGGTTTGTTCGCGGCAAGAAACGCGCCGCTCACCATCAGCCTCGAACGCCAGAAACAGACGTCCCCTGTTGTCCCGCAGAATCACCGGAACAACAGGTCACCCGCTGCGCGGGCGGAGGCGGATTCTCCGTGCTATTCCGTCCAGCACCGCTGTATTGGTTCAGCTGAGAGGCGTAGGGCACCCGATTCCCATTTGTTCCCCTGGCGTGATTCACGGAAAAACCGGCCCGCGCCGAGCGGCCTGCCTGCGCCGAGCCGTGCTCGGCAGGCAGGCGCCCTTCTTTTTCGCCCTTTTCAATCTTGGGCGATGCAAGAAAAAGGGCAAGGCTTGGCGCCACATCAGGTGGCAAGGTCCTCTAACCTCTTCCGTCTCCCCGCCTCGCGAAAAGGGCAAGGGAATAGGGGACGTTGGGGGGTGGTGGAACCTCAACTTCACGGGTAACGAAACGCGCATTTCGACAAGCTCACAGGCTTGCTTCGACAAGCTCAGCGCAGGCAACGCACGCAATGACCACGTTTCGACAAGCGCGACTTACCTACCCCTTCTCTTCCAAAAACGCCTCGTACAACGCCAAGGGCTGGGCCATCGATTCATCGATCTCGGTGACGGCGAACCTTACCTCCACGGTCCGTTCATCGCCAACGCGGAAATCGTCCCCGAACAGCGAGAGGTAGAGCGGGTTCTGATCCCTGAACGGATCTTTCATGTTCTCACTCTCGTACCCGCTGATCACCGCGTAACAATCCCGGGGCCTGGACATCAGTACGCCCGCAATGCCCTTTTCCAGGTTCGCGCTCATGATCACCGGAAATTCGAAATAGCGCTGGGGATTCCACTGGTAGAGGCCCCAGATTCGGTCCCATCGCCCGTCGGTAGACCGCCTGGCCGCGTGTTGATCCCTCGAGAATACCAGTCCCGTTCCCACAAATACGTCGTTTACTTCCGGCGCTATCCATCGCGCCTGGTCTGCCGGGATATCGAACGGACTGCCCTGAACGTACACGTACGGTTTCAGCGACAGATCGAAATAGTTCGACAGGAACACTTCATAAGCCGGGTACGGCCAGTTGGACGCCACGGTTATCGACAAATCCACCGCGTTGGGTTCCACAACTTCGTACCTGGCCGTCATCTCCGCCTTGTGATCGTCCGTCGGCGCCCAGTGTACGTCGATCGCATTGCCCTCGGCTGTAATACTGCGCTCGTTCTCGCGGGCCTGCCCCATACAGTGATTCTGTGAAAACATGAAAAACAGATTCAGGAGGTCGTACTTCGGATGCACCACCTGCTCCCCGGTGGGCTTATGGGTCAACGCCTTGATCCCATGCCGGTCCCCGTCCGGCTGTATGTGTCCCGTCATCTGCTCCGTCTCAAAGTGCCACACGTCCTGTTCGGCATCGTGTCTCAACGCCATCTCTCAGTCTCCTGTTTGGATAGGCAATCGCAATCTTCTTTCGTCCGCCGTCTCACCTGATTTCAAGACATCTCGAAAACCCATACGGATGCATCGGTAACAGCGCACCCGGCATCGGCGGTCTATCCTGGACAATCGTCTGCCTGGCGGGCGCCTCGTATCCCGTGATCCAGGCTTTTACTGTCAGTTCTTCCAGGTCGTCGCCCGTAATATCCACCGTTACGGACGACCATCCGCTGTCGTGAATGGCGAAGAGATAGTCATCTCTTTCTCTGGGACCCACGGGAGGCAGAAACCTGGACGTGCCGTGGCCGCTGCGATCCTGCCGGTGGACGCGCTGGGTCACGTACGAGTAACGAGCGGGCACACCCCGGTACCGCGATCCGCCGGCGCGGACGTCCACGCTGTCCAGCACCTTCTCCGGCCCGGTCAGGACAACCTGCAGTTCCGGACGCTCGAACCGGTGGGGAACCGCGACGTACCATTGCATCCTGTGCATCCCGTCGTTCAGGTCGTCGCACGTTGCCTCGGCGGAGAGACCGGGAATCTGCATATCCGGATGCACCACCGGCCCCACGTCGTCCGTGAGTCGCCGGTCCCCTGGAAAACGGTATTCACACCCGCCATCGCATAGCCGCGCCATGAACGGCGCGCCGGGTATCGGAGAGACGTCCTCCTGCCTGTCAGCGAAGATCTTCAGCAGCCGTACTTCGTGACCCAACATCGTCACCGACCCTTCCAGGTCCTGCCAGAAAGGATAAACCTGTCGGATGGCGCCCGGCACATATCCCAACCCGTAATCCACGCGAAGGTCCACAGCCTGCGGCTCGACGGACGGATTTCGCAGCATGAGCCACGCACTTCCGTCCGACGGATGCAGGAAACCGTAGACTTCGCCAAAGGCGGGACTCCCCAGCACCATTTGCGTTCCCTTCGTGCCAAGTTGGTCCGCGTTGAACCGCATCCAGTCCATCATCGCCTGAAGCTGTTCAGCCCGTTCCGCTCTCAAACTTTCAGGATTTATCGGCATCGGCATATAGGTGGTGCCACGGCAGGCCGCCAGCACGAGGTTGTCCAGCCACGTATGGTCCGGGTCTGCAAACGCGTTGGTCAATGCCTGCACGAATTCGTGATTGTCGTACGCGTCGAAAAAGATGGGCGTTTCCGCCCGGCGCATGATCTGATAGTAAACCGCGTCCCGATGCGTCAGGGCCCGGTCGCGCTGGGTGCGAGACGGCCACGACGCATACTCACAATCTCCCGAATGCACCAGCCACGTGTGGTTCGCCAGGCATAACCACCACGGGCTGGGCCACCACCCGTTCCGTGTCACCAGGTCCGGATTAATTGCCCGCAGCCGGCGATCGATCCGATTGAACGCGTTTACCGAAGCCTCACGCATGTGATCGGATGTCGGGAAACGGTCCCGGAATTCAGGATGGGTGGCGCACTCGTTGTCCCAATCGATTTTCAAGTGCACGGTTCCCACGTCTCTCACCAGCCGCTCCCAGCGTTGCGCCAGGGCCTCTTCGAAGGACGGCTGCGCCATCACCACGAACGTCCCGCTTCCATAGGAGCCGGGACCTTCACCCACGCGCCATCCTTGTTCCTGGATCCAATCGGTGTCAAAACCCACGGGGCCGTTATGGGTCACCCACAATGCCAGCGAGAACCCCTTCTGTTTCAGGTCTTCGGAAAACGCGATAAGCCGTGAGTCATTCTCGTCGTCTCCCTTATGCCGGTAGATGGACTTCCGGTCGAACCACCCCGCGTCAAACGCCAGGGAATCCGGCTTCAGACCCAGGTCCGACACCGCCTCGGCATAGGCCTGATTCATCTCGAACGAGTCGATATACTCCCGGTTTCCGAGATAACGGACCGACCATCCCACGGAAAGATGGAAAATCGGTTTTGAAAGCCGGGGCAGGCGGATCTGCCACAGATAGTCCATAAACGCGTCTCGCACGGTCTCGTGGCTTTCTGCCGCGCCGTAGACCGCCGTGTAGCTCTCGATGCGTCGCTCATTGTCCCATACAGGGTGGTGGAAGAGTTCCAGCCTTTCTCCGGGAACGGCAAACCCCACCGGATGCTCCAGACCGGCGAACCAGTCACCGGCCCAGACCGGATACCCGCACCCCGGTACAGGGGGAGCGTAGGAGTCGAGCCCGATCTGTTCTTCTACGTCGGGCCCGCCGCGGACGCCGTATCCGACCCGCCGAATCGGCCGCGGAGGTTGTTCCTGTATGTCCACCCAGAGCCGGTCCGGGGTCGGTGCGCTCGGAATGTCCGGCGCCTGAAGCGTCAATTGCTTCCTGAACCAGGGATTGTCTCCATCGATCCAGTACCGCACCCGGACCCGAATGCCGGTCGATTCGTGCCGATAGTCGAACGCCACCTCATCCGTACCGGACTGCATACCGGTCCGGACAAAGCAGTCGGCCGGAATCTCCACGTCTCCCAGACGGATCATGAATGCCGGAAAGTCAAACGAGCGGCGCGTGCCCGAAAGCCGATTCTCCACCTGCAGATCCCCACCCTCCCATTTCAGACAAAGGGCGTTGTTTTGTAGCATGCATTGATCGGTCAAGGAAATGCCTCCTTGGTGTTCTGTCCCGGAAATAGATTGCCGAAATTGGGCCTGTCGAAGGGCACCGAACGGGTAGCGAAACGCGCATTTCGACAAGCTCAATGAACGCGCTTCGACAAGCTTGCTTCGACAAACTCAGCACAGGCAGCGTCCACATTTCGACCGCTCGTTTCGACAAGTGTAACGAACGTCATTGAGCCCGCATCCTGAACTGTGGCACCTATACCGTCCCGTGAGCCGCTCCCTGAGCGCTCGCCCTGAGCCTGTCGAAGGGTGTCGAAGGGTCGAAGGGTCGGCGAAGGACTTTCTAAGGGCAACGAACGTTTCCGGTCGTTGCCTATACGATACGTATGGTCTGCCCGGCGCCGATCGCCCGCTCCTCTCCCGCATCTTCCCCGTCTGCAATCTCGACGACCAGATGATCCGTATCGGTGTTTGTCACATAGATCGCGCCATCCGGCGCCGTATCCACCCGTATATCTCCATTCACACGCAGCGAATGTGTCTTGGCCAGCAAACAGGCGCTCTCGCTGTTGAGCGGGACGCCATACCGAACTGAATCTTCGCTCACGTCCACTGAAGTGCCGGCATAAACGTGGACTTCCTCCCGCCGGGCCTGGGTAAACCCACACACCCTGCGTTCCGTGTCGAAATTGGCCGCCGCGAGAAAGCCGTCCGCAACCAGGCAGGCGCTCTGGTCCGGCCCGGTCAGGACGTCGAGGCGACTTGAAGCCGTGTCTTCGTGGGCCTGCTCGGGAATCAGCAACGCCGCCAGGGATCCGCCTTCCTCACCCGCCCGCAGCGCCCTTTCTTGATCCAGGCGAGAAAGTGTGAGATCATCCGCGATGGCGCGATACGGTTTGTAATAGTGCCGATTGAGATAAGTCGCGTCGCCCGTTCCCGAAAATACAATGCCCAGCCGGTCGTCAATATTCAACCATTCGGGCTTGCCGAGGCGATCCTGGATATCGTCCTCCTCGCGATCGCCGAGCCAGCCTCTGTAGTCGGTTGACCCGTCGGGGCGATACAGTGCGCGAACGCCCCTGCAGTTCGGCTCGAGCAACGGAAAATATTCATTGGTGATCCGCAGGAACCCCTGGTCGAGCGATTCCACCGTCAGATCTTCCATGGCGGTGAACCGTTCGAATGAAAGCGCGCGTCCATCCGGCAGACTGGCGAACAACACCTGCTGCCGCAGTGACTCCTGGCACCGGTCCATAACCATCGCAGCGGCGAATCCGTCGTCATAGTCGGTCACCCTCACCTGCTTCAGTCGATGGCTGTCCGGCCGTCCCTTCACCACCGGCCTGCCCAGCCAGCTATCCGAACAGGGCGCTATCGTATAGATTCCCTCTCTCGTGAGCGGCATCGCCATCACGGAATTCCGCCAGGAAAAGGAAGTCTGCCCTTTGGGATGCCGGTGATGGACGAAACCCGCGTGCGGGTATTCCCGCACGCCTGCCAATCGCCGTTCCAGTTCATCTTCCGGGGTGGGTTTCGCGCCGGGACCGAACAAGCGGTGAAAAAGATACTGGTGCGCGATGGCGCCAATGGTGACTTCCCGCATGATCATCGGATCCTGCTGGTCGTGCGCCCTCATGGAGAATTCCCTGTCGTACATCCGACCCCCGTTTCCATCCTGCCGCAGTTCCGCGTTCCGGAGTCCTCTGCGCAGCAGCGCGGCGGCGTCCGGGTCGTCAAAAAACACAGCCGCCGCGGAATGCGGGGTCTCGCTTCCCGTGGACGGCAGATAGTGCCAGTCCATCCCCTGCACGGCCTGGGCATATCCGGACCCGTCGGTCATCGCCTTAAGGTTCTCATACACCCTGCGGCGGTTCCAGAACACCTCCGGCGGCAGTTCCCGTCCCCACAGCTTCAATTGTGCTCCCGCCGAAGTGAGCGGCCGAACGCCCGACGCGGTGTAGTTCGGATGCACCATCCCGTGGTTTTCCGCCCAGTAATCCGGCAGCGCCGTAAACGTCTTTCCTGCAAGCGCCCCCGCCGTGGCGCCGTTCAACTCGCCGCGGTCCTTCGCATCCTGGGGCGCCGCGCAGGTGGAATACATCCATCGTCTGCAGGTGGCCTCCCACTGAGCCGCACTTTCGTGGCGTTCCAGAAACAGGAAGCACGACGTCAATCCGTTGGACGTCCAGGCATTCTCTTCCATCTGCGTGTCGACGTAGATCCCGCTCTTCGGCGCCATATCCCCGAACCTGCCGGCATAGTCCGCGTGGACACGAGCCATCATCATCCAGGTTTCATCGTCCACCCGGTCCCGCAGCAACAGGCAGACGCGCCCCAGGGCCGAGATCCCATGGCCGCACTGGCTTTCCTTGAAGAACCCCAATCCTCGTTCCCCCCACTTGGTTCCGCAGATCTCCGGCCGGCCCATTCCCACGCTGGGCCGCACGCAATCCGCCGGCCCGGAGTCGTGTGTGAAACAAAGATAGCGCAATCCCATAATTGCCATGCGCTGAAGGTCGTCCCGGGATACGCCAACCCCTTTCTCATCGTACTCCGGCGAGACGCTGGCCAGGGCGAATGTCTCCACGGGCGGCGCCGTCTCGTTTCCATACCAGTGACACCCGCCGAAAAAATGCCCGCAGTTCGGCCGGTCCGGCCATTCCCGGAAATACTCGATGCCCACCGGAATCCACTTTTCGATCATCCTCAGGTACCGGCGGCTCAATTCATTCTCCTCCGCCGGCAAGAACGGCGCCTTCAATTCCGTTGTGTCTGCCATCCGCGTCATTGTGTATTCCCCCGTCACTGCACGGAACCCGCGGTGCGCCGCACGTTGGTGGGCGGTCGACACCTCGGGGTTGCTCCCAAGGGTCTGCGTTATCCGCTGATTTCAATGCGAAACCGAATACAGTCCGCTGTAAAATCCTCGGGTTTGGTCATCGCTTCAAATTCCACGTCTTTCGGTTGCTCCGGCATCTGCAAGATCAGGTCGCCGGAACCCCGCTCTTCATACATTGAGAAATTCGTGTATCGCCTGGACTCTGGCGCGCCTTCGGGCAGATCTTGAATTACCTGTACCGTATCCCTCAACACGCACAGGCGATCCGTATCAAATTCGGCGATCGACAACGGATACCTCGGGGTCTGCCCGTGAACCGGACCCGGGAGGATATTGGCCAGAACGTATGTTCTTCCGGTCTTCGACGACAGGAAGAACCGATGGGGTGACGCCGGCGTCCAGACCGTTCCGCCGTCCTCGTAGACCAGCGGTGCAGGATCCGTCCAGTTTATCCCTCCATCTTCAGAAATCGTCGTATATCGAATGGAATGAATGCCGTGCGCCGCGTTTCCCTGGCACCGCATCGTATTGAACAGCCGTTCGCCGCCCAACCAGGCCAGCGCCGCTTCGCAACATCCGACCATCGATTTGGGGTACACCACCTCAATCGTGTCCCCGAACCGCCAGTTGAGCGTCTGTCTGTCCGCGGCCAGACGGGCCTGTGCGTAGATTGTGTTGATGTAGTAACTCGATATCCCCGGCGGAAAACCGGGTGGTTGCTCGGGTTGCATGACGTCGAACCCGATGACCGGAGTCCCATCCGGCAAAAACACCCACTGTCCGCTCGAGCGGGCCCCCTGCACTCCGTATACCACACCGGGCGCCCAGTTCGTTTCGTCATACGGCTCCCGTCCGTCTATTACCTGCCGTGCGCCCGTCCACGTGCAACCGCCATCGTGCGACAACCGGTAATAGGTCCGCTGTGTCCGCTGGATCCGGTTTCCCCTCGTAAACGGACCCTCGTTGAGGTCCACTTCGTGAGTCATATACAGATAAATCAGGATATCATCAGCCGGATTCAGAATTGTCGCCAGGTCGTGACGCTGTACCTCCGAAACGTCATCAGGATCGGCCCGATGCAGTTCCTCGGCGTCGGTCCACGTCTGTCCGTTATCCGGGGAACGTCTCCTGTAAATCCGCTTTGCATAATAATGCGGCGCCCCATCGGGTTTGACGTGCATTGCCGCATACTGCACGTCCTCGATCATTTTCACACCGAATGCCCGCGCGTACGTCGGCGTCGCGTACACTGCGGCACCCGTGGGTGCGGAAATATGGATGTTCCGAGTCACGTCTATTTCGAATGCGCCCATTACAAAGACCTTTAAAACCTCCGGTAGGAACTCCCTGAGATGAATTCGTCCACCATCGCGTTTCTAACTGAAAAAACGTCCTGCCCGGGTCGAAGTCCATTCGACAACCTTTGACGAATCCAGGTTCGGTTCAGGTCGATTTTTTTTTTCACTTCGATCCGATTCTGTGTCTCACATCCATAATCTCAAATCGATTCTCTCCGTCCCAGGACCGCCGGGGGAAATAAACTTGCCGGCTCGTCCCATCCGGATCCATTTCGAATCCAGGATCGTCCGCCAGCACCAGCACCGTCCGTCCGTCCCGTCTTACGACATCCGACAACCGGAGCCCCAGCGTAAACCCTGCACCGTCTTTAACCACAACCGTCAATCCCTTCATTCTATCGCCTTCGGGAACGCTGCCGTCCACCACCAGACCGTCCATATCGGCGCCACTTTCCTTCCGCAACACGCCAAGGACAGTACCCCTGATGATACCCGCTCCCGACAGGTGTACGTTTCCCTTTTGCAGCAGCCTCCCGCCCACCAGGGTCATCCTCTCCACGGCACCGTCGCGCTCACGCACAAACCCGATCCGGCCATCCAGCGCCATGTCTCCCACAACCATCCGTTTACCGTCCGGGTTACAGAACAGATAGTCCGTATAATCCTCTCCTGTAATTTTCAGCGCCAGGCCGTCGGAATCTTTGCCCAGCCGCGTCACCGAGCGGATAAAAGGCGCTTCGCCATACGGTTCCAGCACATTCACGAATACACTGGAGAGATCCTTCCCCTCCCGCCGATGGATCAATGCCGGCATGGTGCAATCATCAAGTCTGCCTTCGCTCTCTTCCGCACGCCGAACGGACGGCATGCTCCCGAAGAGCAGTTCCCCATCCGGCTCTGAGACCCCGTGGGTACGGATACGACCCTTCGGCTCGCCCTCGCTGGTGAAGACCACGTTCCACGGCGCGGAGACTTCAGCCCGGCTCACGTCCCGCACGTAACCGTAGACGAAATTGTGTCCCTCCGCGTAACCCGGCACGGTCTCGCCGCTGGGAAACACGACCTCCACGTCGGGCGGCAGCAGTGTCTCACCATAGGTCGACCGATCCAGATCCGTCTCGATAGACCCATCGTTATTCGCATCTCCCACCAGCACGTAGTCGTGCCGCGCTCCCCCGTCAACACGAAACACATCCACCACGTACGCATCCTGCGCCGAGACGCCGATCATCACCAGCAGTCGTCTGTAATCCCTTACGACCCCGGGATACGCCCGATCGCCCTGTGCAGCCACCGCCTGAAACCAACTGTTTCCCGGCACAAACAGCAGCAAGTTGCCATCGGAAGGGTCGTTTTCATTGCCCCGCGCCTGATCCTCGCCATTCACGACCACGGTGCTGTGCGATAGCGTACTCGACGCCCACTGCCGCTGGTGGGTCCAGGTATAGCCGATATCTGACAGACGCTCCTGCCCGTGTGAAAACAGGGAAATGCTCAACAAATCGGCATGGGCGTGTCCGTAAGCGCCCGAAAAATGCAGGTGCGCCTGCATCTGATACGCGCCGTTGCCCCGCCCCAGCCAGGCATGTCCGACGCCGGCCAGCAGATGTGGAGCGGTCTCCGTCGTTGGCGCCCTTTCCTGCCAGGCCCACGTATCGTGCACCGCGACAAGGCGCCCGTTCGGATATCGCAAGAGATCCGGAATCCGTCTGGCCCTTTCAAAAAACGGGAAGCTGTCCAGGAGATCCAGGTTGTCGTAACGCGCGCCGCTTTCAGGATTTGAGTAACCCTTTGGATCACTGTATCCCTTCAACAGGTCCATGACGGACACCAGGCCTTCCACCGTCTGATTATGATAGGAGACGGCCCCTTCCCGCCACATTCCATCCACGAAAAACTGCTTCCGGATCAGATCGCCAATCCATTGTACCGATTCGTGCACGTACGCCGGCTCGGCAAGGACCCGCCCCGCCGAAATCAGTCCCCGAAGGATCGCCGGGTCCATATTGCTGAGTGTAATCGGATACGACCGTACGAACCCGACACTACCGCGAATCAGATCATCCTCAATCCGCCGTTGCATCTCGTCGTCTATCTGGCCACTTTCCCGAATCAGGTCGTAGGCGAGGATCAAGTTCGACGGTATATCCCCATACGCCCAGTAATCCCACTTTGCCGCCAGATACGGAGACACCGGATAGGGAAACGTGTGGTCTCCCTCGAATACCACCTTGGTCCGGAAGGGCGCGTCGAACCGGGCGCAATACCCCGGATAAACCTGAGCAAAGCGATCCAGAATCAGCGCCGCTCTGCGGGCGAATGTCGGTCTTCCCGTGAGATAATAGAGCTTCCCGAGTTGATAAGCCGCGTCCGAAAAATACATCCGGGCGACGTACCATCCCTTTGCCCGGAAATAGTGCCGGTACTTCTTGTCGGGCTCGATATGAGAAAGCGGTCCCGGCAACTGCGCCGGCGGCGGGAACGGCGCCTCCCAGTACGGATACTCCTGGACCTCGCCACGCGGATTGGCCACCCGAAGTACCCCGTTTTCCGGGTATATCTCGTTTGGAAACCGCATGTTGCAGAACTGGCAGAAAACCCGGTGGGGTTCCTCGATCGACCACGACAGTTGATTCTCCTCCGCTCCTCCCTCGCAATTCGGACAGTCCACAAACCGAAAACCGGACCGGTTCGGAATCAGTCGTACCAGTTCTTCTTCGGACAGCGCTATTACGGACGCCAGGTTTTCCTCAAGGCCCGCAACGTGACCCTGGTCGACCTGAGGCCGAAACACCGGTTCCGCGTTAAGCCGGTCCGGCATCAGAAACAGCAGAAGAAACAGGGTTACCACCATACAAATCAACATGATCGTCCGCTCCATCACGTCCGGAATACGACGTCCTCGTCCAGTGGAAACACAGGCCGCCGGATCCGTTCATAGGGCAACGTCTCCAGCGCCAGGGCCGTACACCCCGGGCTGATCGCCATCAGCGCCGTCCCGGCTATATCCCGCAGTTCCGGCGCGAGATATCCATGTTTCACAACCACGATCTCGTGTTCCGAGGGATTCACGTTCGCCATTTCAAAGGCCCGGAGATCCAAAAACGGCATGCGGTCGGCCGTTAGAACCACCCTTACGCCTCCCACCTGGAACACGACAATCCGCGGCGGATTCATCGAGACCACCCGGCCGGTTACCTCCAGAGGAAATCCGTTGACCCTGTCGAGTTTGCCACCCACGGCCAGTGCCAACTCAGCGCCGATACCTGCTTCAAGACATCGCGCCACGGCCTCGTGATCGGCAATTCCGGCGACTACCGCATCTCTGGCGCCTGCTTCAATCAATGTTTTCAATACCAGGGGAATGTCACCAGCCGCCCCGGCCGTGACGTTATCTCCCGAGTCGGAAACAAACACGGGGTGCCGGGTCTCTCGGACGGCACTCCTCACGGCTTCCTCGACCGGCATCGTCGGCGCATCCGGCGCAAATCGCTCACGCTGTCGCCAGATTTCCTCGGCCATGCGTTCCGCGTGTTCCCCGGCTGCCGTACGATTTTCCGAGACCACAATCGTGGCGACGGACGTAAAAGGCGAATCCGTCCATGCGCACCCGATCATAATCGACGCGTCGATAACGTCGGGACGCGATTCCACCTCCTGAAGTCCTGTGTACAGGGACCGCGCCGGCTCCACCCCCGTGGCCGCGTGTTCCCCAGGCAGCAGCATGGGCAGCCTTACAATGGCATTCACCGGCCGGATATTTTCTTTCACACAGCGGATGAGATGTCCAATTGCCCGCCTTTGCGTCTCGGTCCGGTCCACGTGGGGCGCGGTCCTCAGCGCCGTCAGCACATTGGTCTTTTCCAGGACCTCAGGCGCAAGATTGGCGTGCAGGTCCAGACTGGCGACAATCGGAATTTCGTCACCGACCGTCCCACGGACCCGACAAACCAGGTCGCGTTCCCCGTCGCCCAGGCCTTCCACCTCCATTGCGCCGTGCAAATCCAGGTACACGCCGTCCACCGGCAATGCCCGACGCAAACGATCCACCAACTCGGCCGCCATCGACTCGTACGTGTCCCGGAGAACGAGCCCATGGGGCTGCGCCCTGGCAACCAGCGTCGGCGCCCATTCAACGTTGTCAAACGCCTGCCAGGGTCCATCAGCCAGAATCTCGTTCCCGCGCAAGACGTGAAAATCCTCGATTCCAGCCCGTAATGCCGAGAATGTGTTCGTTTCATGCCTGATTCCGCAGATCGCCAGCCGCATTTTACAATTTCCCATTCATTTACCCGTGGGTACGGACCATCGACCATCTTGCCGGTATTCCATCCCTGACGTCAAATGCGCACCACCTGTTCCGCTTCGATCTGCAAGATCCGTACTCTCCCGTCTTTCAGAACACTCGCCTCCACGCTTCGTCCCGCTTCATTGGTGATATACGCGCCGCCGGCAGGGACCGCTTCGATCCGAATATCCCCATCGGTCCGGACCTTCATCACTTCCCTCGCGTAGACGGCCTCTCCGCCCTCGATGGGCATGGCATACTCGACGCGCTGTCCTGTAACGCGCGTTGTGCTTCCAAAAACCGGTACCGGATTCCCGACTCCGGTCTCAAACGCGCATACCTTCCGCTTCGATCCGAAATTGCCGGCGCACAGATATCCGTCCACAATCAGACAGACTGTATCTTCCGAGGATTCGGCTATTGTCAGGAACTGGGCCGGCGTTTCCTCGTGCGACTGCTCGGGACAAATCAGCAAGGCGAGCGCGCCCACCCGCTCGCCCGCGCGGTATGCCTTCGCCGTGTCGTCCAGGCTCAGGAACAGATCGTCGGCGACCGCCCTGAATGCGAAGGGCGGGAAATAGTGACGGTTCAGATAGCGGGTTCCGCCCGTCCCCTGGAACACAATTCCCAGCTGATCGTCCACGTTCAACCAGCCCGGGTCCTGCATATCAAACACGACGTCGTCGTCGGGGTCATTGCTTGGAAACCCGGGAAACGTCTCCGATCCGTCCGGATGATAGAGAATACGCTTTCCATCGCACACCCCGCCAACCAGCGGGAAGTTTTCATTGACGACTCTGATGAATCCCTGATCCAGTCTCTCCACCGCACAATCCAGCAACGCCTCGAGTCGTTCACTGCACACCATGCGTCCATCCGGAAGCGAGCAGCACAGCACGCGCTGGCGAATCGTATCCTGGGCCCGGTCGTTCACCATCAGCGCCGCAAACCCGTCGTCTTTACGATTGATCCACATGACGCGCAAATTGTGGCTTCCCGGCCGTTCCTTTACCGTGACGTTGGCCAGCAGACTCCATCGGCTGGGTCCCACTGTGTGTACGCCGTCGCGCGTAAACGGCAGCGCCATCATGTAATTTCTCCAGGAAAAGGACGTCTGCCCCTTCTGGTGTCGATGATGTACGAATCCCGAATGCGGGAAAAGCCGGACTCCGTTGAACTTGGTTGCAATTTCCGCTTCGGGTGTCGGGGCCGGCGCCTCTCCATCCATCAACCGGTGCAGAAGGTAGGGTTTCACGATCCCTCCGATCATCTCAGACTCCTTGATCAACATGGGATCTTCCACCTCGTGGCACGTGGCCGCAACCTCGGGATCGATCAACCGCCCTCCGTTTCCTTCCTGCTTTTTCTCTCTGAGCGCCAGCGATACCTCCTCGAAGTACCCGGCATCCGGATCCTTCAGAAACAGATAGGCCGATGCGTGCAACGCGTGTTGTTCCCCGAGATAAAGGCGGTCCATCCCCTGTGTCGGCATCGCCGATCCCGTCTCATCCGTCAGCAGCTTGATCGCGTCGTAGACCCGCTGACGGTTCCAGTAGGCCTCCTGCGGTTCGGTCCGCCCGTACATGCGGTAGAGCAACCCAAGACCGGCCACCGACTGCACGCCGGAGGCGGTGTAACCGGGGTGGACCATCCCGTGGTTCTCGGCCATGTAGTCCGGTAGCGTGGTGAACGTCTTCCCGGTCAGCGCTGCGGCCGTCATCCCCGTTTCCAGCGCCCCTTCGTTGAACCGGTCCTGCGGGGCGGCGCAGGCCGAGAACATCCACCGTCGGGCGCATGCTTCCCACGCTTCCGCTTTCTCGTGTCCTGACAGAAACAGATAGCATGCCGCCAGGCCGTGCGCCGTCCACGCGTTCTCCTCCATTTGCGTATCCGCGTAGACGCCGCTCTTTGGGGCCATTTCTCCAAACCGTTCGAGATAGTCAAAGCAGATTTCCGCCAGCATCATCCGGGTTTCGTGGTCCACGTACGGCTGCAACATCAGCGCCGCTGCGGTCATATTCGCAATGGTCCCGCCGCACTGGCTTTCCGGAAAAAACCCCCGGCCCCTTTCCCCCCACTTGGTGCCCCAGGACCTCGGCATTCCCAGCCCCGTGGACGGACGCAGGCATTCCTCGGGGCCCGTATCGTGCGTGAAACACAGGTACCTGATCGCCTTGATGACGACCTCCCGGAGGTTGTCAATTGACAATCCCGTGGTGTTTTCATCGTACTCCGGCGAGGTGCTCACCGCGGCCAGGGCGTGCAGCGGGACCGCCGTCTCTATACCGTACCAATGGACCCCACCGAAAAAATGCCCGCAACGCGGGCGTTCTCCCCAATCCTCAAAATAGCTCAGCGCGGTTGGAAGCCACTTCTGCGCCATCCTCAGATAACGCCGGCTCATTGGCGTCTCCACGGCGGGTATGCACGCACCCTCCAGCCTGGTTATCATATCGACAGTGACCATGCTTCATCGCCCTCTACAATATAAAATGGTTTACAACATCCGTTCCGCTCGTCTGTAACAGATTTCCTCCAGCGTTTCCTCGTTCACGGGCAACACCGCGCACTTGACCCTCGCGGCCGAGGGATAGGAGAACGGAGCGTGCGTGCCAAACACCAGGTGGTCCGCGCCGCCCTGTTCGATAAAGTCCGACAGATCGCCCATCTGATTAACGTTTCGACTCAAGGAGTAGTGTACTTCCGCCAGGGACAGGTCGAAATACCATTCCCGGTCTCGAATCTCTTTTCGCTGCCACACGGCGGAACTTGAAATCCCTCGCGCATTCGGTATCACGATTGTCGCCCCGGAGGCCGCGGCAATCAGATTCGCCACGCCATTGAGGTCCACCATCCGCCCGGGGTCCATCCAGTGCCTCTGCCGGACGTCCTCGATCCGATGCGGGATGAACACCGGAAGCCCCCGCTCGGTGCATGCCGCAACGACCTTGCGGGCCTCGGGTCCGTCCACGGCGAAATCGTGATATTGCGGGAACAGCCGCGCGCCTCGCATTCCCAGGTCTTCGTGACACCGGCGCAGGTCGCCCTCCCAGTTCGGATCGGCCGCATTGATTGTCGCCATGGCAATCAATCGGTCGGTAAACCCCTCCAGGTCCTCCGACAGGCGTTCGTTAGCCGGTTGTACGCTCCGGTGCAATATCGCCTCGATCCGGGATACGGCGGCCGTCCCGATACCGGCCCGGTCCAGCCGACGGATGAGTGTTTCAGGTGTATTGTCCCGCAAACCCCGAAAAGGCCAGGAACCCAACCACGCATTGATATCGACGTACCTCATGCCACGGCCTCCTTCTTCGTCAAGATCGGCGCCGCGCCTTGAGCGGCCAGAATCCGCTCCGCGTTGCCCCAGAAAATCAGGTCCTTTTCCTCGTCCGTCAGTGTTGCGTCGATGACCTTCCCCACGCTGCCGGTCATGGTTCCGTCCGTGCCGAACAACACCCGGTGGGGCCCCATTTCGGCCACGGCGAGTTCGACCTGTCCATCGTCCAGATTGCTGCCGCTCACGTCGCAGACCAGGTTGGGCGACGTGTTTCGCATCGCGCGAATCGTGTTTTCCCAGTCGCCTCCGCCGCCGATGTGGGCGTGGATGGCCATCGCCTCCGGATACAACCGGTTCATTTCCGCGAAATGACGTCCATCGGAAATCAGCGGCTGTTGATCCAGGAATTCCCTGCCGCACACGAAACCCGCGTGCTCCAGGAGAGGCACCTTGCGCTCGATCACCCGTTCGATAACCGGAAACACCGCCGGGTCGTTGATCCGGTACTGGTTGTAGAGTTTGACGCCGATCATCCCTGCGTCGAGACACCGGTCCACCTCGTCCACCGCCTGCCGGTAGTGCCCGGGAATCACAAAACACATGCCCCTGATATGTTCGGGAAAGCGCTGCATGGCCCGCAACACCGCGTCGTTCTCCGCGCGCACTTCTTCAATACTTGCAAGCCGGCCACCCGTAATGGGCGAAGAACACCAGTATTCGGTTATACCCAGCATCTCTCCCGCCGAGATCAACTGCTCGGCGGAGGTCGCCTCGTCCGCCTCGTTCCCCAGGTTCCAGACGTGGCAGTGCACGTCGATCTTGGGCCGGCGGAGCCATCTTTCGATATCCAGACTCATTTCACATCCTCCGTAAGTTTGAACACTCCCCCGACACGGGGCTTTTTTGGGAATAATACACCAAAGTGACAAAACGGTAAAAAGACCCTACCAACAGAGTTAGTGGGGTCTGGTTGAAAGGTTTTGAAATCAAGGGGTTATCTCATTCGGATTGTTCTATTCTGATGTGGACACGTTGAGGTGAGACAACCTTGAGCGATGCGTTGTCGATCAGAACCATTTTGACGGGTATGTCGAGGGCACCGGTTTGTTTGCTGACGAGGTTGACATTGATTTCTTTGGGTGAGAGGTTGTACCATGTGCCCATGACAGCATCTACAATGACGGGCAAAATTCCACAGAGAATGTCAAGGGCAACGATACCGCCACTGATTTTTTGGGTAATTCTTAACTGTTGTGTCTCGTATCCTTCTTTTGAGATGGCAACAACATAATTCTGATTTCGTGGCAGTTCTATCAGAGCAGGGCTGACGTGGGTTTGCCCGTCAACTTCAATAGTGCTTCCTTGTTGGAAGGATTTAATGCCAACGCTTTGAGTAGAACCCTTGAGGAGTGCGCCACAACTCGTAAAAGCAAAAGCAAACAGCAGGGTTATCAGAAGCCAATATTGTATTCCTTTGTTCATCACAATGTTTCTCCTCCTGGCTGGATGTAGTGCGAGCGGATACCCAAAATAGCGAAATTCGAGATGGTTGTTGACGTAGGCAAAATAACAAAACCTATTTACATTTCCAACCGAAAGATTGAGGTCCTATTATCTCTTAAGAACCCTACGTGCCAATATAGAGTGAGACAATTGGTGATGTTCGAAACGTGTGAATAAAAATGAGACGGCTCTCGTAGGAATTTACTGAAGCAACTGATGGCATTCGATGGTGTTCCTGGGTGGATTATTCCAGACTGCGTCGGGAACGTGTGGAGGTCGAGGTTTTCCAATAACAAATCGTTCAGGGTGTTTGTTATTAGCCTGGTCGAGCACCTGTTGACCGGCGGCTTGAATCTGCTGCTTTAGGGCGTAGTGCACGGTATCGGGTGTGAGCAGTTCCAAGCCGCTGTGCCGGTGTTGGGTGTTGTACCGGGGAAAGAAACGCCTGGGAATAGGTGCGTGCGTCCTGCGGACCGGTGAAGCGCCTGGGGTATGATAGCGCGTATTTGAGCGTCTTGAATTGGCTTTCCGAATAGGGGTTGTAATCAGATACGCGGGGCCTGCTGTAGCTGGCCAGGATGTCGAGATTCGTCAGCTACTGCTAAAACGTCTCGGCCGTCATCGGTGCGTCTTGTGCCTTCGGAATGGGTTGGGTGGAGAGCTGACAGCTGAGAACTGAACGCTGACAGCTAATCATTCCCTATCCCAGGGAAATGCGAATGTCGGTTGATTCACGTACCGCTTCGAGGTGACAACGAGCCGGCTGCCGCTTCCGGGCGCGAGTCGTACCGTGAAGAAGGGACAATCCACGAAATGGGTACTGTCGTCGGTCTGAACCGCGGTCACCTGGTGCTCGCCGTAGGCCCCCGCCTGGACGATTACGGTCCGATGATCCACCGGATTCACGTTCACCAGAGTCACCGTGACCGTTTCGTCCGTCATCCCCTCCACGAGCGCCGCCACGTCCTCGGGTATCCCCGCCCGCTGGCGCACGGGGTCGAAATATCGGAGGCGGCAATGCAGCGCCTCGCCATAGCGGGGGGTCAATCCGCCCAGCATCAACTGGGTCAGACAGCTATTGATGGCGGGGTTGTACCGCAGCGTATCGTCCGACATCCGCGTATCGGGCGTGCTGGTATCCCGGCGCATACCGTTCACCTTTTCACGGATTGAGGCAAATTCCCGGCGCAAGGCGGCCTCCGCAAATCCCTCGTTTTTTCCATCCAGAAACTTCAGCCATGCGTTCTCGGGCACGTATTTCAGATCCTCAGGATCCATCGACCAGTAGTAAACGTCCAGCGCACCCTGGCTGTACGGTGAGTCCTGATAGGCGTACCAGCCGTCGTCGCCGTACATTTGCGGGTACATGGTTTTTCCGTCCACCGTCCGGGAATTCGCATTCACCGCGGCGAGCATCCTGCGCCATACGTCCACGTATTTCCGTTCGCCCGTCAACAACAACGCGTTACCGAAGCCCGCGACACCCCGGTATGTCGCGTTCCGGTTTGATACCTCGCCTGTTTGCGGCACGACCACCGTGAACCCCCAGCCGTAACACCCGCCGTACCATTTTCCATCGCTCTCGCCTCCGATCGTGCCGTCCAACCCGATATTGCTGGGGAGAATCCCGTTGTTCGCGGCCGCCCGTTCCGCCCAGGCACCCACGTAGTCCACCACCCACTCCCGGTATTTCCGCTCTCCAGCCACCATAAACGCGTTCAGACCCAGCGTAGTGGCCGCCAGGTTGATGGGATGGTCGCCAACCACGTCCGTGTAATCCTCGAAATGCGCCAGCATCTCCTCGAAATTGCGCTCGCCATGCCCCGGGTCGAATCGTCCCTCCACCTCAATCGGGTCTCCCGCCCAGTCCAGCGCCGTCGCCTTCCGGAGCAGGGGCCCTCCGCTTCCCGTAAACAGACTGCGGATGATCTTGTGCTCCGGATCGTAATTCCTGGCCTGCGGGTCCTCATCCATATAGAGTCCCGCGTACCGGCGCGCCCGGTGCTGAAAGCTGATATCGTATGGATCCGACAATCCCTGTAAATTGAAGACGGCCAGGCTCTCACCGTGGTGGAACCAGTCCAGGCTCACCGGAAACTCTTTATAAATCATCCCATCCCGGGCCAGCGGCACCTCCACGGTTTTCGCCTCCGTATACTGTAACAGGTGTCCCTCCCACCCCAGCTTGTACATCTTCAGAATGCAATCCGGCGCACCGACCGCGTGCAGAATGGGCCAACCCGTCAGATTTTCAATTGCGTCGTCGGGCCCGTCGTTACCGCCCCATCGGGGTACGCACTGGAGATAACCCCTCGAGTCAAAGTACCGGTTGAAGAACGCTTCGCACGCCCGCGTCTGCGCCCGGATCAATTCCCTTTCGAGCATCGCCCATTCCGGCGGCGGCATGGGCGTTTCAATCGACACGGTCAGTGCATTGGGATTTACCTTGGACATGGCCATTCCTTTCGATCAACAAAACGTCTGATTACAGGGACATGGAATTTCCTCCATCCCCAAACGTCCCCTATTCCCTTGCCCTTTTTCTTGCTTCGCCCAAGAAAAAGGGCGAAAAAGAAGGGCGCCGCTCGGCGCGGGGCCGGTTTTTCCGTGAACCACCTCGAGAGCCCAAATGGGAATGGGTTGCCCTTTCACCGGACTAGCCCATCCCGAACTATCTTGCCGGACGGAATAGCACGGAAAAACCCCCAGCTCCACCACCGTTCGCTCGATAGGACTGCTCGATGTACTGTTCAATAGTGATGTTGTACCTTCAAGCGCGGTATCTGCCTCCACCCGCGTAGCGGATGACCTGTTGTACCGGCGATTCTTCGGGACAACAGGGGACGCCTGGTTTTGGCGTTCGAGGCTGATGGTGAGCGGTGCGCTTCATGCCGCGAACAATCCACGTCCCACCGCGTCCATATTGTATTCGTAGGGGCAACCCTTGTGGTTGCCCGTTTTTCGATTGTTTCCCTTTGTGTCTCCGTGTGAGCCTTCTGTGTCGCGTCGCCGGACATGGCGAGAGATCCTCCCCCTTTCCTTTAGGAGAGGGGGACGGGGGGAGAGGTTCCCGCGCCCGTCGTGGATTGCCATCGCCAGTCCGTACGGCGATATGCCTTTTGCCTTTCGTTTTTAGCTGACAGCTTACGGCTGAAAGCTGATCGCTCTGTCCGAGGGGGCCGGGGGGAGAGGTTTCCGGATCGAGGGCATCTTGTCCCCGCCGCTAAAAATCGGCGTTGACATCGACAATCGAAATCGCCGTATAATATGCAATCAAACCCCAGGAGACAACGCAAAAGGACGTGGCCCCGACGGTGCACATTGGAAGAAATTTCTTGACGGGCGAACGCGGCTTTTCTATTTTAGTGGCGTTATGAAACCACTGAATAACATTGCGGCCATTTCCCAAAGATCCAACGACATTCCAACGGGGATCCCGTACGCCCATACAGCCCATCGCCATACCCATCATATCGGTTCCGCGACCCTTCGCGTAATTTGCTCGGCGGTGGCATAGTCCTTAATTTCAAGTGTAGAAAACAAAAGCCCGCTGTCGAGAGACAGCGGGCTTTTTTGATGGGTGGCGGCGTGGTACGGTTTCGCCGATAACGGTAATCTCTCGGGTTTGGCTTATCCTGGACAGGGAAATGAGATATGGCACATAATGACGATGCATATGGACGCATGATGTGGGACTTTCATCGAGGCGTGGCCGCCCGGGAAATCGTGGAACGCGAAGATGGGCACATATCGGCCGGCAATTCGAGCCATTATTTCAAGTCCTTTTGTGACTGGCCGCCACTTCATCAGGAGTCGATGAACTATGTTTCAGGACGCGTACTCGATATCGGTTGCGGTCCGGGAAGACATGCCGTCCACCTTCAACAGAAGGGGTTTGACGTCCTGGGCATCGACGCCTCGCCCCTGGCGATCAGAGTGGCCCGGGAACGCGGCCTCACGAATGCCAGCGTTCTGAATATCACGCAGATTTCCTCCCGGCTCGGTCAGTTCGACACCCTGCTCATGATGGGCGCCAATTTCGGTCTTTTCGGCAATTTGAAACGCGCCAGGCGGCTGTTGCGGAAAATGCGCAATATGACGTCTTCCAGCGGGAGGATTATCGCCGAGTCCCGGGACCCATATACCAATACGAGTAGAGCGCATCTGGGTTATCACGAATCGAACCGGAGGCGTGGTAAGTTCTCGTGCCAGCTCAGAATCCGGATTCGGTACGAACGACATATCGGCGCCTGGTTCGATTACCTGATGGTGTCTCGAAAAGAGATGGCATTCATTCTCAAAGACACCGGATGGCGGATTTCGAAATTCGTTCCTGAAACGGGAACCGTTTACGTCGCGATCATCGATAAAGCCTGACCGACTCTCAATCCTAAGCAAGAAGGAAATCGCCATGGCCTCCAATCACACAATTGAAGAAGGCACCGAGATCCAGCTCGACTTCGAGAAGCTGTCCAGGGTTGCAAAAACCGGCCACTCCGTCATCCCGGTTGCCGTACAGGACGTGGACAGCAAAGCGGTACTCCTGATCGGCTACGCCAATAGAACAGGCGCTGGACCACGCACTTGAACATCGAGTGGCGACATTCTGGAGTACATCGCGCGACGAACTCTGGATCAAGGGGGCAACGTCAGGGGATATGCTCGAACTGATCGACGTGCGCATCAACTGCGAGCAGAACTCACTGCTATATCTGGTGCGCCTGAAGGGCGATGGAACGTGCCACACAAAGGAGAACGATCGAACACGCTACGGCTGCTTTTACCGCAGCATAGCCAACGGAAAACTCAAATTCGTGGATCCCAAAACCATCCCGGAGTGACACATGAACTTCACGCTCGGTCTGCCCAACGGCAGCATGCAACAACCGCTGTGCGACCTGCTCTCCCGAGTTGGGCTGGACATTCGCCCCAGCGGACGCAACGGTCAGGTTGCGATAGACGGTCTCGACCTTTTCAGCCAGGCCGTCTATATGCGCCCGCAGGATATTCCGCTGGCCCTGTTGAAAGGACAGATCGACTGCGGTATCTGCGGATTGGACTGCGTGGTCGAAACCGAACTCGCACAAGAATCCCCAATCGACACCCGAATTCAACGCCTCGCGGAACTGAACATCAGCCGGGATACCCGCGACTCTGCCCGCGTTATCCTGTTCGGACGGCCGGACAGCCCGCCGTTGTCGCAAAATGCAACAGTGACGATCAGTTCCGAATATCCGGCGATCACCCGCGACCGCTATTCGAATGCGGATATCGACTTCTCACACGGAAGCACCGAAATAAAGGTGGCAATGAAGCTTTTCGACTATGGCGTGGGCGTCACGATAACGGGCATCAGTTTGCGCGAAAACGGCCTCGAAATATTCGATGAAATCATGGTATCTCCCATTGTTGTCATTGCACGCAGCCGAATTTCCGAATTCGTCGCCCTGGGAGGCCTGATGGCCGGCGCGCTCGAGGCCGAAAATCTGCATCTCATCAAATTAAACGTCGACAACTGTCAGAGAAATGCAGTCCTGGATGCGCTGCCCGCCCGGCGCGCGCCGACACTCAGCCCTTTGTCGGATTGCGCGAGTGCGATTGAAACCGTCGTGCCCAAATCACAAACGGCCGGGCTTCTGATCCGCCTGCGCACGCTTGGCGCGACGGACATTATTGTGCAGAACATCAATGCGATCGTGGGATAGCGGCGGCCGGTTCGAACGGGCTGGGCAGGGGGACGCGGCAAGAGCGGGCGGGACAACAGGAAGGCGTGGACAGAAAAAGCGGAGAGGAAAGGACGGGACACGTATTGTGCAGAACATCAATGCGATCGTGGGATAGCGGCGGCCGGTCGAACGGGCTGGGCAGGGGGACGCGGCAAGAGCGGGCGGGACAACAGGAAGGCGTGGACAGAAAAAGCGGAGAGGAAAGGACGGGACACGTGGGGAGTCGTAAGAATAGAGACTACGCGGGCGGGAGAATCGCGCCGCTCCAGAGCCGGTCGAGGAAATCCCGCCAGGGCAGGATCAGAATCCCGTCCGCGGTCCGGCGCGGTCGCACATAGGCGACTCATTTTTGCCGGTCAAATCCAAAACTGATATTCGATTATACATGAATATCTAAAACAGACATTTGGATCTTTAAGGCCAGAACGAAGATTTGATGCCGTGTCCAGAGCGGCTTCGCTGTGCTCCACGGTAACGCAATCTGTAACGCTACGATATGTTCGTGGCGTTTTTCCTTTTCGGGAGCTTTGACGAACCACAGATAAACACGTCCTATGGGCTGTTGTATTCGGCGGGTACCCGACACTTGGATCGGAAAATGCATTGGTAAATTTACTTCTAAATATTTATTATTACATTTTGTATATTTATCCCGGAAAATATCGATGTCGAACCCACTCACAAAAAAGACACACAAATTTCGGATTTTTGCAGTTCAATTGAGGATTTCGTGGGCTTTTTCGGCGCAATTTCTGGTTTACGAATTAAGATCAGCTCTATCACCCTCGGCGTCGTCGGCCTGATCTGCCTGTTTGTGTTCGCGCTCCCGTGGTCGCCGTCCACGCAGCCGAGTGGGTTTTCTCTCACGCTGGACCTGGACGATGCCGCAGGCGACCAGTCCGTGTCCTCGCTCGACCTCCTTCCTAATCAGCTTTTCGCGATACAGATCTTCGCAACGGACATACAGGATGCCAGTGGTGTTTCGTTGCGCCTGACGTATGATCAGACGCAGCTTGTCTTCGAGGGCTTCGATGCGGGCGACGCGCTGCCGAACGCGCAGGCCGTTGCACAGCCGGATACCACGTCGGTCCGTATCGGTGTGTCGTGGTCGAGCGGCTCCGCATCGGTGAACACCGGGCTTGTGGGCACGCTGCGATTGCGCACCACGCCATCGTTTTCGGACACGGAGGTGTGGCTGGAGCACGCCGAGCTTACGCGGGGCGGGCAGACCGAGACGATCTCGCCCGCGGCCGGCGTGGCGCTGCAGGTTGCCGCGCCGCCTTCTCCGGACTTCGACGGCGACGGCGTGGTGGGCTTCTCCGACTTTGTGGCGTTCGTCGGCGTCTTCGGGTCGCAGCGCGGAGACGGGAAGTACGTGGCGGCGTACGATCTGACCCAGGACGGCGGCATCGGCTTCGACGATTTTCTGGTCTTCGCCAGCAACTTCGGCAAAAATCCCAATCGCGCTCCCGCTTTCGACGCCACACCTCCGTTGACGCGTACCATGGAAGAAAACACGCCATCCGGACAGCCCATCGGGGCCCCCGTCACGGCCACGGACGCCGACGGCAATTCCCTGTCCTACGGCCTGCGGGGCGTGCACTCGGACAGCTTTGCGATTGAACCGGGCACGGGTCAGCTTCTCACAAGAGAGGGAACTGCGTACGACCACGAGGCCAGGGACACCTATTCCGTGACGGTACGCGCCAGCGACGGGCAGGGGGGCCGCGCCACGGTTGTGGTGGGCATCACCGTCACGGACGTGGACGAGCCCCCTTCGGCGGCGCCTGACAGCGTTCGGGTGGCCTCCCGCGACACGGCGCTCGCCGTGACTTGGTTTGCGGCGATGGACGAGGCTGGCAAGCCTCCCGTGAGCGGGTACGAGGTGGGGCACAACCCGGCAGAAGCCCAAGAATGGCGGGAGGGGCTGCTTGTGGTAGGCCGCACGGACACCAGCGTGACGATTGCGGGTCTGGACAACGAGCGGGCGTATCAGGTGCGCGTGCGCACGGTGAACGAGGAGGGCGCGAGCCCCTGGTCGGAGACCGTTGCCGGCGCGCCCACGGTGGGTCCGCGGCCCCTGGGCGTGATCGGCGACCTGACGGTGGTCGTCGACCGCGACCTTCCCGTGAACCTGGCCAGCCTGTTCACGCGGCCGGCACTTGGGGCGTTGACGTATGACGCGACGTCGTCCGACGAGGGGGTTGCCACGGTGACCGTGGCGGATACGATGGCGACGGTGCGCGGCGTGGCCGCGGGGCGCGCGACCATCACCGCCACTGCCAGCGATGTACAGGGCAAAAGCGCACAGACGACCTTTGCCGTCGACGTAACGACAGTATTGCCACCGCCTCCGCCGCCACAGAACAACCGGCCGCCGACCTTCGACGACGGGCGCAGCACGTCGCGCACCCTGGCGGAGAACACGCCCGCGCACCGTCCCATTCAGCATCCGGTCAACGCCACGGACCCGGACGGACACCGGGTGACGTACAGACTCTCGGGGCCGGACTCCGCCAGCTTTTCGGTGGCCACCGGGAGTGGCCAACTGCGCACGTTGTCGGGCATCACGTACGACTTCGAGGATAACGACAGGTATTCCGTCGACCTGGTAGGCAGCGACCCCTACGGCGAATCGGCCACGATCGGCGTGACCATCCACGTGGCCGACGTGGACGAGCCGCCGGAGATTCCCGCCGCGCCGCTGGTACAACCGGCGTCGACCACCAGCCTGACGGTCACGTGGGACGCGCCGGACAACACGGGTCCCGATATCACGGACTACGACGTGCAAATCCGGAAGAGCGGCAACTTCCTCCCCCATACACACGACGGACCGGGCACGAGTGCGACCATCATCGACCTTGACGTCAACACTCGCTACGAGGTGCAGGTGCGCGCACACAACGACGAAGGCGAGGGCGGGTGGTCTGGATCAGGCTTCGGGACGACCAGTTCCAACCTTTCGCCGGTGTTCGACGAGGGACGGAGTACCACGCGCGAGGTGGCCGAGAATACGACCGGTGTGCACAACCTGGGCGTCCCGCTGCGAGCGGACGACCCGGAGAACACCGCGGTGGAAGCGGACGACTGACGTACAGCCTCACCCGCGGCGACATGGAGAGTTTTGACGTCGATGAGAATACGGGTCAACTGCGAACATCGGCGGACGCCACCTACGACTTCGAGACGAAGGACCGCTACTCCGTGACGGTGGAAGCGCAGGACGAGCAGGGCGGGCGGGCGACCATTGCCGTGACCATAGACGTGACCGACGACGACAGCGAAGCGCCGGAGGCGCCTGACAAGCCCACGGTCACGGCGCAGACGCTGAACAGCCTGTCCATACGCTGGACGGCCCCTGCCAACACCGGTCCTGCTATCAACGACTACGACGTGCAGTTCAGCGAGGACGGCGGCGCCTTCACCGACTGGCCGCACACGGGGCCGGGGACGACCACGACCATCACCTCCCTGACGGCCGACACGCCCTACCGGGTGCAGGTGCTGGCACGCTCTCCCGAAGGGGAGAGCGACTGGTCCGAGTCCGCCGATGCCAGAACCGTGGCCAACCGGGCGCCGACGTTCAACGAGGGGACGAGCACCGCGCGCTCTCTGGTGGAGAATACCACGGGCACAAATGATATCGGCAACCCCTTAACCGCGAGGGATATCGACGGGGGAACCCTCACCTACGACCTGGAAGGCACGGACCAGGCCGCGTTCGCGCTGGACGGCGCGCAGCTTGAGACCCAACCGGGAGTCACCTATGACTTTGAGGCAAAGCCCCGCTATGACGTCATCGTACGCGTCGAAGACGGGCAGGGCGGCAGCAACACGATTGCGGTCAGGATCAACCTGACGGACCAGCAGGAAAGACCCGGCACCCCCGACGCGCCCTCCGTCTCGGCGGCGTCGTCCACCAGCCTGGAGGTCACGTGGGACGAGCCGGCAAACACCGGCCCCGACATCAACGACTACGACGTGCAGTACCGGGAAGGGGACAGCGGCGGCTTCAGCGGCTGGACGCACAACAGCGCGGAGCGCACCGCAACCATCACGGGCCGCACCCCGGGTACGAGCTACCAGGTGCAGGTGCTGGCGCGCTCGCCAGAAGGCACGAGCGACTGGTCGGAATCGGGCACGGGAAGCACCGATCCCAATCAGTTGCCAACATTCACTGACGGGCTCGGCGCGACACGCACCGTGGCGGAGAACACCACGGGCGTGAAGGACATAGGCGATCCGGTGGGCGCCACGGACCCCGAGATGACCCCGCTGACGTACGCCCTTGAAGGCACGCACGCGGACTCCTTCTCGATAGACACGCGTAGCGGTCAGCTTAAAACCAGATCAGGCAGGACCTACGACTTTGAGGCCTTGTCGCGCTATTCGGTCAATGTCAAAGCCACCGACGGCCACGGCGGCGAGGGCAACATCCCCGTGTCCATCGATCTGACCGATCTGAACGAGGCGCCCGTGTTCACCGGCGAGCCGACGCTCGAGGCGACGGAGAACCAGTCCTTCGCCGGCAGGGTCAGTGCCGACGACCTGGACCAGGGCGATGCCATCACAGACTACACCCTGACCGGCGGCAGCGACCGCAGCAGGCTCGAAATCAGCAACACCGGCGCGCTGACGTTCAGGGATGACCCCGACTTCGAGCGTCCCGTGGACGCGGGAAGCAACAACAGCTACGTCGTGGAGGTCACCGCCACCGGCGGTTCCGGCGGTCGCGCACTAACCGCCGCGCAGACCGTTACCGTCAATGTCACGGACGAGAACGAGCCGCCGGTTTTCACCATTGAAGACACCTTCAAGGTCACCGAGAACACCCGGTTCGCCGGACTAATGGTGGCCCAGGACGTCGATGCCGGTGATGCCATTACCGGATACGCTGTCACCGGCGCCGCAGACGGGGACCTGTTCGAGATCGCGAGCACGAACCAGCTGCGTTTTAAGGAGGATCCCGACTTTGAGACTCCCGCGGATGCAGGGAGCAACAACGACTACAGCGTGGTGGTGGAGGCGACCGGCGGCAGCGGCACCCGCGAAATGCCGGGCACCAAGACGGTCGTCGTCCTCGTGAAGGATGACGTCGAACCGCCGGGCAAGCCCGACCCGCCCACGGTGAGCGGCGAGACGGAGAGCAGCCTGACCGTGAGCTGGGATGCGCCAGAAAACCAAGGTCCCGACATCACGAACTATTACGTGCAGTACAGGGAAGGCGCCAGCGGCGCCTTCAGCAATTGGCACGAGACCGGTCCCACCCGGTCTCGCACGATCACCGGCTTGAGCTCGGGCAGGATCTGCCGGATTCAGGTGCAGGCGGAGAACGACGAAGGGAAGGGCCCATGGTCCGATCAGGTCTACGGCACGATCCTCCCCGCGTCGATTGTTCCTTCCTCGACTCCGGTCTTCACGGCGGCTCCGGATGAGGACCATCGCTTCGGTCAACCGGTGACTCACGCCTATAGTGGCGACCACACCAGTACGCTCGATCCCGGCGATCATAACCGCACCCACGTCGAATACGACGACGGAACGCTCGAGCCGGCAACCGGTACTGCAGGGATCAACATCACCAACAAGAACGCGGGTTCCGAGTACCACGCGATCACGATCGGCGACAGCGCCGAGGTAACTGCAAGAGGAAGCGTCGCGGCCAACATCACAACGGAAGGCAACACCGGGAACCTTTGGATCCTGAACCAAGGCTCCGTAACTCTCGATAGCGCGGGCATCGGCATCCGCGCGGTGATGAAGGCCTCCCCCGCCAACATACTCCTCGTGAACGACGGAGAAATCACACTGAACGGCCTCACCACCGCGCCGGACTCGGCTCAATCCAACCATCGTCTTGTGGTCGGGGGCCTCAACAAGGCGGCGGAGCCCCATGACTTCTCGAACTACAGCCACAAGGTCGAGTTGTTCAACATGCCCGGCGGCCAACTCATTGCTACCGGTCCCTACAACAAGCGAGTTGACGGTCTTAAGTGCGAGACTGGAAGCGGACATCTCACACGACTGGTCAACTATGCGGAAGGCCAGATCCGGATTGAAGGAGAGGGCGCGCGCGGGATCTCGGCTCAGAGTCTCTGGGGAGCGTCACAGGGTCTCAACTTCGGCTCAATCGAAATCAACGGTCTGTACGCGATAGGCCTGCACACGGGGAACTGCGCGCCGTGGCCGTTCGAGAACAACGGTTGCCACGGGAACCTGGATGAGATCGTCCCCGACCGGACCAGCAACGTGCCGGGCGATGTCTACGCGAGGAACTACAGTGACGCCTCCATCACCACGAGGGCGACGACACGCACGGACGACACACGGAGACACCGCCACGGATATGGAATCATCGCCAGGAGTTCGATGTCCGGCCGGGTCTTCGCGATCAACCAGGGGACGATCGATACGGAGGGAAAATGGAGCCACGGCATATATGCTTACGGATACGATAACGACAGAGATCTCGATGACACTTCGTACCCCGACATTCCAGACTCCCCGGACACATCGGAGCACGATGGCGTTCATGTGGAAAATACCGGTACGATCAGCACGGACGGCGAGGCGGCCCACGGTATTCGCGCCGAGCATTACCGCGGCGGCGAGATCAAGGTATTCAACACCGGGAATATCTTGGCGACGAACAAGTACTCGACGAATGCGGAATCTTCGTACTCGGCGGGAATATCAATTGCTGGGATGGGTGGGGATGTTCCTGGACCGGGATGTGAGACGGCGGCAGGCGATCCGGTGGACCCGGACATCGTTTGTAAGAACGTCTACCGTATAGGCGACGTCGTGGTCTGGAACAGCGGCGACATCGGCGCCCCTGAGGGCGCCACCGAAGCTCCCAGCATAGGTATCGACGTGGTGAGCCAGGGCGGGGATATCACGATTACCCACACCGGGAGTATCACGGCCGCCAGGATCGGAATCCGCGTGCAAACCTCGGGGCAGGGGAAGATCACCCTGAACGCAAGTGGAGCATTGAATGCGCCGATGAAGTACGAGGTTATTGGCGGCACGGACAATGAAATTGTCGTGAACGAGCTTTAGTCAGGTGTTCGAGGACGGTGGGACGGTGCCGTCGAGATCGTGTCCGCAGGCGGCGTGTTCAGCAGCCAGAAAGGGACCTGCTGACGTATACGGCGTTGTCCGGAAATACGGCCGCCGCTTCCTTTCATGTGATCGGTACTGAGATCCTTGTGGATCCCGGTTCAGCCGGCAGCGCGACTAGTTCGGCGGCATCGCAGGTACGACGCACATACGAAGCCAGGACCCTTTCTCGCTGACGTATGCATGCATAATCGAATCTGACCCGGGCTACCTGAGCGTGTACTCGGGCAGCTTGATTGATGCCGTCTTTCTGCGCGAGATGGGCCACGCTCTGGGATGCGGATCCGCGCCATGGATAAATCTCGACCTGTTGAAGAACCCCTCCCTCACTCCATTCCAAACCCCCATCGATCCCGCCCCGGGTACCTATTTTTCGGGCACGAAGGCGATTGCCGCCGGGACGCTGTGGTCGACAACGACCATTCAACACGGTCTATGGGCTGATTTTTCGCCAGGTGTCCCACATTCGGATTCTGATAAACATTGGCACAAATGTATCCGGGAACGTATCTTGGCGCATGTCAATGTCCTGCCAGCACACACCTGTCCAAAAACGGTTTTGAAAAGTAATAATTCCTCCGAGTATGCGATCATGGAAGTAGAAGAGTAAAACAAGAATCCATGAAGCGCATCCCGGAGGATAGGTGTATGGTACGTACAGCCAGTTTTTTCAGTCAACTGTTAGATTTAATCCCTCGCAACCAGTTTCAGCATGCGGTGAAAGCGCATCAGGCAGAGCGGTACAGTAAAGGGTTCACCTGCTGGGAACAGTTTGTGGCGATGCTGTTCTGCCAGTTGGCGCAAGCGCACTCGTTACGTGAGATCTGTGATGGGCTTTCGTGTTGTCTGGGCAAGTTGATCCATGTGGGGGTTCGGGAGGCGCCGAAGCGGTCCACGCTATCGTATGCCAACAAGCACCGGCCCTGGCAGTTGTTTGAGCGTGTGTTCTACCAGTTGTTGGAGAAATGCCGTCTGGATCATTCCGCACAGGTTGCCCGTGCAGGAGGCAGGCGGAAATTTCGATTTCGCAACAAACTGCTGTCGCTGGACGCTTCGGTGATCGACCTGTGTGTCAGCCTTTTTGACTGGGCAAAATTCCGTCAGACCAAAGGAGCGGTGAAGTTGCATCTGTTGCTTGACCACGACGGCTACCTGCCCGTTTTCGCTCAAATCACGCCAGGAGACGTGCACGAGGTCAATGTCGCACAGACGTTGCGCTTTCCACAAGGAAGCATCGTCGTGGTCGACCGCGGCTTCACCGATTACAGCCTCTTCTCGCACCGGAGTGAAGAAGGCGTCTATTTTTTGACCCGGCAAAAGTCCAATGCCGCTTATGAGGTCGTACAGACGCGCAAGACGCCACAAAAGGGGGGCATCTTATCCGACGAAATCATCCGATTCACCGGACCGCAAGCCAAACGCGCCTGTCCTCATCGCCTCAGACGCATCACTTATCACGACAGCGCATCCGACAAGACCCTCACGTTTCTGACCAACCATCTGCACTTCGGACCCACCACCATTGCACGCATCTATAAAGACCGGTGGCAAATTGAACTCTTCTTCAAAGCGTTGAAACAAAATCTCAAGGTCAAGACCTTCGTGGGCACTTCCGCCAACGCCCTCAAGATTCAAATTTGGACAGCATTGATCGCGATGCTATTGCTCAAATACCTGCAACTGCGCTCACGCCTCAATTGGGCACTGTCCAATCTCGTCGCCTTGTTGAGATGGAACCTCTTCACCTATCGTGATTTGTGGACCTGGATCAATAATCCGTTTCATACACCGCCCCAACACCCTGTCCCTGTACAACTCAAATTACGTCTCTGATTTCTTGGACAGCAGATACTCACGCTTTGGCAACCTGGTTCGCATTGTTCGGGTCAAACCACTACAAAATCGCCGATTTAAGCCACTTTACGATCCTGATGTCTCATTATCCCACGGTTCTTGGACAGCAATGCTGCGAGCATTTATCAGAAACACACGAATTTCGGGATTTCGCAGTTTTCCGAGGTTTTCGTGGCCTTTTTCGGTGTACTTTGTCGTTCGCGAATAAGCATTGGGTCTTTCACCCTCGGCGCCGCGGGTGTGCTTTGCCTGGTGTTGTTCGCGCTCCCGCGGTCGCCGTCCACGCAACCAAGCGGGTTTTCCCTTACGCTGGACCTGAACGATGCCGCTGGCGACCAGTCCGTGTCCTCGATCGACCTCCTGCCCGATCAGCCTGTCTCCGTCCAGATTTTCGCCTCGGATATTCAGAACGCCCAGGGCATTTCCGCGCGCTTCGGATACGATCCGGGCCAGATTGCGTTCGATGGCTTCGATCCCGGCGAGGCGTTGCCGAACGCCCATGCTAACCTACAGCAGGATTCCACTTCCTTCAGCGTTGGCGTTTCGTCGTTGAGTGGATCAGCAACGGTGAACACCGGCCTGGTCGGCACGGTGCGATTGCGTACGACGGCTGCATTCTCTGATACAGAGATCTGGCTTGTCGACGCGGAACTTGCCCGTGGCGGGCAGACCGAGACGATCTCTTCTGCCATTGGCGTGGCGCTGCAGGTGGCCGCACCGCCTTCTCCGGACTTCGACGGCAACGGGCTTGTAGGGTTTTCCGACTTTGTGGCCTTTGCCGGCGTCTTCGGGGCGCAACGGGGCGATAGTAAGTACGTGGCGGAGTTCGACCTCAACAACGACGGCGGCATCGGCTTCGACGACTTCGTGATCTTTGCCAGCAGCTTCGGCGAAGAGGCCAACCGCGCACCCGCTTTCGGCGCCACACCGCCGGTGACGCGCTCGGTGGAAGAGAATACGGCAGCCGGCGAGCCCATCGGGAACCCCGTGTCGGCCACGGACGCCGACGGCGACTCTCTCACGTACCGCCTGCGTGGCGTGCACGCGGACAGCTTTACAATAGAATCGGGAACGGGTCAGCTTCTCACAAGGGAGGGGGCAGCGTACGATTACGAAGCCAGGGACGCGTATTCCGTCACCGTGCGCGCCAGTGACGGTCAGGGGGGCCGCGCCACCGTCGTGGTGGACGTCGCCGTCACGGACGTGGACGAACCCCCCGGCGCGCCGCCTGCCAGCGTGGCGGTGGCCCCGCACGACACCGCATTGACCATGACCTGGAACGAGGCGCCGGACGAGGCGGGAAAGCCCCCAGTAAGCGGATACGAGGTTGGGCATCGGGCGGCAGACAGCGAGGATTGGCTGGAGGGGCTGTTGCTGGACAGCCGCACGGATACCAGCATCACGATTTCCGGACTGACCAACGAACAAACGTATCAGGTGCGCGTGCGCACACTGAACGACGAGGGCGAGAGTCCCTGGTCGGAGCCCGTTGTTGGCGCGCCTACGGTGGATCCGCGACCCCTGGGCGTCATCGGCGACCAGACGGTGTACGTAGACCGCGACCTGCGGGTGAACCTCGCCAGCCTGTTTACGCGTCCGGCGCTGGGGGCGCTGACGTATGGCGCCACGTCGTCCCACGAGGGGGTTGCCACGGTCACCGTCGCGGATACGTTGGCGACGGTGCGCGGCGTGGCCACGGGGCGCGCGACCATCACCGCCACGGCCAGCAACGCGTATGGAAACAGTGCACAGACGACCTTCGCCGTTGTCGTCACGACACCCCCATCCCCGCCGCCTGGTACAGGTGGTCCCGGCGGGCCGTTCATCCCTCCGCCGCCGCCACCGCCACCCCCGCCGCCGCAAGACAACCGGCCGCCGACCTTCGACGACGGGACAAACACGGTGCGCACCGTGGCGGAGAACACGCCCGCACGCCGTCCCATCCAGCATCCGGTAAACGCCACGGACCCGGACGGACACCGTATGACGTACAGACTCTCGGGGCCGGACTCCGCCAGTTTTTCCGTGGACACCGGCAGCGGGCAGTTGCGTACCCTGTCTGGGGTCGCGTACGACTTCGAGGATAACGACCGGTATTCCGTTGACCTGGAAGCCGACGACCCCTACGGCGAATCGGCCACGATCGGCGTCACCATCCACGTGGCCGACGTGAACGAACCGCCGGAGATTCCCGCCGCGCCTCTGGTACAGCCCGCCTCCACCACCAGCCTGACGGTCACGTGGGATGCGCCGGACAATACCGGTCCGGATATCACCGACTACGACGTGCAATACCGGAAGAACGGCAACTTCATTCCCCATACCCACGATGGGCCGGGTACGAGCGCGACGATCATCGAACTCGACGTCAACACCCGCTACGAGGTGCAGGTGCGGGCAACCAACGACGAAGGAACCTCCCTATATTCCCGCTCCGGCTTCGGGACCACCAGTTCCAATCTGCCGCCGGTATTCGACGAGGGTGGCAGCGCCACGCGCGAGGTGGCAGAGAATACGACCGGTACAACCGACCTCGGCGTCCCGCTACGGGCATCCGACCCGGAAAACACCACGGTGACGTACAGCCTCTCCCGCGGCGACACGGAGAGTTTTGACGTCGACACCAATACCGGTCAACTGCAGACCGCGACGGGCGTCACCTACGACTTCGAGACGAAAGACCGCTATTCCGTGACGGTGGAAGCGCACGACGAACAGGGCGAAACCGCCAGCATCACCGTGACCATAAACGTGATCGACGACGACACCGAGGAACCGGAGGCGTCCGGCAGGCCCACGGTCACGGCACAAACGCTGAACAGCCTGTCCATTCGATGGACGGCCCCTGCCAACACCGGTCCGGCCATCAACGACTACGACGTGCAGTATAGCGAGGACGGCGGCGCCTTCACCGACTGGCCGCACACCGGGCCAGGGACGACCACCACGATCACCGGCCTGAATGCCAACACGCCCTACCGGGTGCAGGTGCTGGCGCGCTCTCCCGAAGGAGAAAGCGACTGGTCTGAGTCCGCCGACGCCAGGACCGTCGCCAACCGGGCGCCCACCTTCAACGAGGGTACGAGCACCACGCGCTCTCTGGCAGAGAATACCACGGGCACAAACGATATCGGCAACCCGCTCACCGCGAGGGATACCGACGGCGGCACGCTAAGTTACGACCTCGAAGGCACGGACCGGGCTTCCTTCGCGCTGGACGACGCGCAGCTTCAGACGCTGTCCGGGCAGAGCTACGACTTTGAGGCAAAGTCTCGCTACAACGTCATCGTGCGCGTCGAAGACGGGCAGGGCGGCAGCAACACCATTGCGGTCACGATCAACCTGACGGACCAGCAGGAAAAGCCCGGTATCCCGGACGCGCCCGGCGTCCAGGCGTCCTCGTCCACCAGCCTGGATGTGACGTGGGAGGAGCCCACAAACACAGGCCCCGACATCACCGACTACGACGTGCAGTACCGGGAAGGAGACACCGGCGGATTCACATCCTGGCGGTTCAACAGCGCGGAACGTACGACCGCAATCACGGGCCTGACGCCGGACACCACCCACCAGGTGCAGGTGCTGGCGCGCAACGACGAAGGCGCGAGCGACTGGTCGGAATCGGGCACGGGAAGCACCGATCCCAATCAGTTGCCAACATTCACTGACGGGTCCGGCGCGACACGCACCCTGGCGGAGAACACGACGGGCGTGAAGGACATCGGCGATCCAGTCAGTGCGACCGACGCCGAGAAGACCACGTTGACCTACGCGCTGGAAGGCACGCACGCGGACTCCTTCTCGATCGACACGCGTAGCGGGCAGCTCAAGACCCGATCGGGCAGGACCTACGACTTCGAGGCCCTCTCCCGCTATTCGGTGAACGTGAAGGCCACCGACGGCCACGACGGACAGAGCACCATCCCGGTGTCCATCGACCTGACGGATCTGAACGAGGTGCCCGTGTTCACCGGCGAGGAGACGCTGGAGGCGGCGGAGAACCAGTCCTTCGCCGGCAGTGTCAGTGCCGACGACCTGGACCAGGGCGATGCCATCACGGACTACACCCTGACCGGCGGCAGCGACCGCGGCAGGCTCGAAATCAGCAACTCGGGCGTGTTGACGTTCAAGGATGACCCGGACTTTGAGAGTCCCACGGATGCTGGCAGCAACAACAGCTACGTCGTGGAGGTCACGGCTACCGGGGGGTACGGGAGGCAGGGCGCTCACCGCCGAGCAGACGGTTACCGTCAATGTCACGGACGAGAACGAACCCCCCCACTTCACCAGCGTGGATACGTTCATGGTTGTGGAAAACGTCCTGAGGGCAGGGCGGCTGGCCGCGCAGGACGTGGACAGGGACGACAGCATCCGGGATACGCGGTCACGGGCGGTGCGGACCGGGACGACTTCGAGATTGCGAATACCAGGGAGTTGCACTTCAAGGATGACCCTGACTTCGAACGGCCGGCGGATGCGGGCAGCGACAACGAATACACCGTCCAGGTGGAGGTGACGGGCGGGGCGGACACCCGGGCGCTGACGGCGGCGCAGACCATCACCGTCACCATCGAGGACGCCGTCGAGCCACCGGGCAAGCCCAACCCTCCGGTGGTGAGCGACACGACGGAGAGCAGCCTGACGGTGCGGTGGGACGCGCCGACAAATACCGGTCCGGATATCACGAACTACTTCCTGCAATACCGCGACAGCGGGTCATACACCGCCTCTCCGGACAGCAGCGTGACGCGTACCCGGGTTCTCAGCAGCCTCCGCGCGGGCAGGACGTACCAGTTCCAGGTGCAGGCGAAGAACGATGAAGGCAAGGGACCCTGGTCCAATACGGGCAGCGGGACCACGCACACCGCCCCCACGGTCTCCAGCGTTGCCTTTACCTCCACTCCGCCGTCGGGACAGAACAATACCTACAAGAAAGACGACGTCATCGACGTCACCTTCAGCGAAGCGGTGACCGTTACCGGCACGCCGCAGATGGACCTGACCTTCGGTTCCACCGAGCGGAAGGCGGACTACAAGAGCGGCACGACAACGGCCCGGCTACTGTTCCAGTACACGGTGGCGGACACCGACGAAGACACCAATGGCGCGACCATCAATGCCAACGGCCTCAAGCTCAACAGCGGGCGCATCGTCAGGAGCAATTCCACAATAAATGCCGACCTGGCGCACGCTGCACGCGCCAACCAGTCCAGCCACAAGGTCGATGGAAAAGCCCCCGCCCTCTGAAGCGGGCGTCAATGGCACCCGGCTGACGCTGACCTACGAAGAGGTGCTCGACAGCGGTTCGAGACCTGCGAACGGCGACTTTACCGTCACCGTAGACAGCGAGGCGCGAAACGTTACGGCGGTGGGGGTGAGCAGCACCGTGGTGACGCTCACCCTGGCCTCGGCCGTGAACACGGGCGAGACGGTGGCGCTGGCGTACACGCCGGGGACCAACCCGATCCGTGACCGGGCGCTCAATCCCGCCGGCGCCCTTAGCAACCTGTCGGTGACGAACCTCAGGAACGTCTGCAACCGCACCGTGAAGGTGCGCAACGCAATCGTGGATGCTGCAGGGGTCAGCGCGTGCGGCGATGTAACCGCTGACCATCTTGCCGCGATCACGCGCCTCTCCCTGTCTGACGAAAGCATCTCCACGCTGAAAGCCGATGACTTTTCCGGACTGTCGGCACTGGAAGAACTCTATCTGTCAGACAACAATATCAGCAGCCTGCTGGCGGATATCTTCTCCGACCTGTCGGCGCTGGAAAAACTCAGTCTCAGGCAGAACAACCTCTCCAGCCTTGGGGCGAACACGTTTTCCGGATTGACCGCGCTGTTATCTCTCGATCTGTCCTTCAGCCGTCTCGGCAGCTTCGACGACAGCCTGTTTACCGGGTTGACCGCGCTGACCCATCTCGATTTGCTGAGTGCCACAATCAACAGCCTGCCGGCGAACGGTTTCTCCGATCTGACGGCACTGGACGAACTCATCCTTCAATACAGCCTCCTGGGCGACTTGGCGGCCGACGAGTTCACCGGGTTGTCGACGCTCGAACACCTCGACCTTGGCAATACCCGAATTACCAGCTTTCCGGCGGACGTCTTCTCCAACTTGCCCGGGCTAAAACACCTCGACCTGGAGTATGCGCGGCTCACCAGCTTTCCGGCGACCGTGTTCTCCGGGTTGTCGTCGCTGGAACACCTCAACATGAGCCGCAACCAGATGGGCAGCGGCAGCCTCGAAGCCGACCTGTTCTCCGGCCTGACGGCGCTGACCCATCTCGACCTGGGTAGCATGGATCTCACCTCCGTGCCCGCCAACCTCTTCTCCGGGCTGACCGCGCTCGAGTTTCTCGACTTGGGCTACAACAACGCCCTTGCCACATTACCGTCAACCGTCTTTTCCGCACTGACGGAACTGAGATCGCTGGACCTGAGACAATGGGACCTGTCGTCACTGCCGGACAGCGCTTTCGAGGGGCTGACGGCGCTTTCCACGCTCCAACTTCAGTGGAACCCGGTTGACCCCTTGCCGATTACCGTGTCACTGGATTCGGCAGGAACGGACCAGTTCGTTGCCAGGGCCCATACCGGCGCGCCCTTTGATATGGTCCTGCCGCTGCGGCTTTCCAACGGCGATATCGAAAGCGGCGAGACGAGCATCACCATCCCCCAGGGCGTGTCGAGAGCAATCCCCTGTCGGTGTCCCGCACCGCCGGGACCACGGCGGCGGTCACCATCGATATCGTGGCGCTGCCTTCCCTCCCGGCCAGCGATAACGGGTACGAGCTGGTGCGGTCCGATGACCTACCGCTGGTCGTCATCGACGCCGAATCCGGGGTGGAGATCTATCCTACGGAACTGACCATGGAGGAGGACGACAGCGACACCTACACGGTGGTGCTGACCATGCAACCCACTGCCGACGTGACGGTGACGGTGACCGTGCCGTCGGACGCCGATGTCACGGTGAACCGGTCGCCGCTGACCTTCACCGACCAGAACTGGGATACGCCGCAAACCGTGACGGTGAGCTCCACCGCCGACACCGACACCGATGACGATGAGGTCACCCTCACCCACACCGTCAGCGGCGGCTATACGGGGGTAACCGCCGATGACGTGACGGTGAACGTCACCGAGACCACGGTCACCGCCAACAGCCCGCCGTCCATCTTCCACAATTCCCGGACCGTGGATGAGAACTTCACCGGGACCATTTCCATAGTGGGGACGGATCCGGACGACAGGGACTACATCACCGGGTACGAGCTTACCGGAGGCCGCGATCGGGCGCTGTTCGAGATCACCACCCGGGGCGGACGGGGAGAGCTTTCCTTCGTGGATGTTCCCGACTTCGAGAATCCGGCGATCACCAGCAACCGGTACCCGGATGCGGATATCGACTTCTCACACGGAAGCACCGAAATCAAGGTGGCGATGAAGCTTTTCGACTACGGCGCGGGTGTCACGATAACGGGCAGCAGTCTGCGCGAAAACGGCCTCGAGATATTCGATGAAATCATGGTATCTCCCATTGTCGTTATCGCGCGAAGTCGAATATCCAAATTGATCGCCCTGGGAGACCTGATGGCCGGCGCGCTCGAGGCTGAGAATCAACAACTCATTAAATTGAACGTCGACAACTCTCAGAGAAATGCAGTCCTGGATGCGCTGCCCGCCCGTCGCGCGCCGACGCTCAGCGCTCTTTCGGATTGCGCCAGCGCGATCGAAACCGTCGTGCCTAAATCGCAAACGGCCGGGCTTCTGATCCGCCTCCGAACCCTGGGCGCGACGGACATTATTGTGCAGAACATCAATGCGATCGTGGGATAGAATACATCCAACCGGCGGGGGAGGGGAGAGACGCGGGACCGATCAATCGGAGAATGAAAAAGCGGTGATGAGAGGGAAGGACTGGGGGAAGGCGGTCTGCGTACAAGGTCGGCAGAAAGGAGACTATGGTAGCGGGAAATTCGCGCCGCTCCAGAGCCGGTCAAGGAAATCCTGCCACGGCAATATCAAAATGCCGTCCGAGGTCTGGCGCGGTCCCATAGAAAACACTCAGAAACGCCGAACAAATCTAAAATTGATATTCGATTATACATGAATATCTAAAATAGACATTTCGATTTTCAAAGTAAATCCGAACATTCGATTGCAGCGCAAGCAACGAACATCAGAGATCGGTGAACGGAATCCCCCTTCCACGTTTCGGTAGGCGCTTTTCGCCTGCGCTCAGAATGACAGGGCGGCCGATCATCGGGCCGGTAAGATCCCTTCAACGAACCCCGGCGCGGCAGACAGGCCATTAACGCCACGCCCTACGTGGATCCTTTATCATTAACACGAATCCCCGAACAAGCAGCATGAACAAACCTGTATCCATTTTGGTAGAAGTCGCATTGTAAGACTCTAAAGCTTGCGCCGTTGGATGCTTTGGATCCAAAGGCGCAATGTTCCAATTCCGTTGGAGTGTCTATGGTTCGGGAGTTCGAGAATATCCAGGCTGAAACGAGTCAGGTTCTTTATCCGGCCTTATAGAAAAGTCGTATTAAGTCCCCATCGCCAAACAAAATGTCGAGAAGCGCCGCTGTCTCCGGGTCGATCTCGTCCGTACCCTCCCTCTGCCTGTAAATGTTCAGGTACCCCTCCTTGTTCAGGATGATCGTCAGGTCTTCGCCGTCCACAAAGTACTGCCACTGAATGGTTAACCCATCTTCGCCGACGATCGTGAGGATGTCGCCCTGTACCGACCAGACTCCCGAACTGCCGGAATTGTCTTCGTAGGTTCGGTCTTGATTAAATCGCACGATCGCCAGGCCGTTATCGCGGAAGCCTCTATCCAATTCACTCCTGTATTCAGCGACCATGGTTTGCGCGGCCGTCAGGTCCAGGCCCTGGCCCACCATGTAATTCTGCAGGTTTGTCGCTGCCGTGGCACTGAATTCGGATCGCTGGTAAGTCCAGGATCCAACCAGTTCGTGAACCGGCATCCGTGGGTTTGTCGTCACCACAGGACATCACGAAACCAATAAGGACCGCCAAGCCCAAAACCGATAGCCGGCCCATCAGGACGCCCTCCGTCTGTGTCGCAACCTCAGTTTCGCGCCCGCACTTGCCAGGTGCACGAAAATTTCCGCCCGCTAACTGGCCTTATAGAAGAGTCGCAGTGAGTCCCCGTCACCAAACAGAATATCCAGAAGCACCACGATCTCCGGGTCGATCTCAACCGTACCCTCCGCCTGCCTGACGATGTTCAGGTATCGCTCCTTGTTCAGGATGATCGTCAGGTCTTCGCCGTCCACAAAGTACTGGCTTTGAATCGTAAATCCGTCTTCGCCGGCCAACGTGAGGACGTTGCCCTGTACGGACCAGACTCCCGAATTGCCGGAATTGTCTTCGTAGGTTCGGTCCTGATTAAATCGCACGATCTCCAATCCGGTTTCCCGGAAGCCGCTATCCATCTCATTCTTGAATTCAGCGACCAGGCGCACCGCAGCCGTCAGGTCCAGGCCCTGATTCACCATGTAACTCTGCAGGTTTCTGGCTGCCGTGGCACTGAATTCGGATCTCTGGTAAACCCAGGATCCAACCAGTTCGTGAACCGGCTCCGTGGGTTTGTCGTCACCACAGGATATCACGAAACCAATAAGGACCGCCAAGCCCAAAACCGATAGCCGGCCCATCAGGACGCCCTCCTTCTGTGTCGCAACCTCAGCTTCGCGTCCGCACCTGTCACGTGCACGAAAATTCCCGCCCGCTAACTGGCCTTATAGAAGAGTCGTAGTGAGTCCCCGTCGCCAAACAAAATATCCAGAAGCACCACGATCTCCGGGTCGGTCGCAACCGTACCCTCCGTCTGCCTGACAATGTTCAGGTATCGCTCCTTGTTCAGGATGAGCGTCAGGTCTTCGCCGTCCACAGAGTACTGGCATTGTATGGTGAACCCATCTTCGCCGGCCAACGTGAGGACGTCGCCCTGTACGGACCAGACTCCCGAATTGCCGGAATTATCTTCGTAGGTTAGGTCCTGGTTGAATCGCACGATCTCCAGGCCCGTTTCCCGGAAGCCGCTACTCATCTCATTCATGAAGTCAGCGACCATGGTTTGCGCTGCCGTCTGGTCCAGGCCCTGGCCCATCAGGTAATTCTGCAGGGTTGTCGCTGCCGTGACACTGAATTCGGATCTCTGGTAAGTCCAGGATCCAACCAGTTCGTGGACGGGCTCCGTGGGTTTGTCGTCACCACAGGATATCACTAAACCAATAAGGACCGCCAAGCCCAAAACCGATAGCCGGCCCATTAAAATCCTCCTGTCTGATTGTGGAACCGATGTTGGATGGCGCAACGGATTCGCGTTTCGCCGGAGATGGAATAGCCGTTTCAATTGACGCGATCAGAAAAGCGAAAATTCGATTTCCTTCGCCGTGATGAATTCCAGCAGCGCCGGCACGCCTTCCTCCGTCTTCCGGATTCCCCGCTTGATAGCGGGCACGATGTCTTCCGGGGATTCCACCCGTTCTCCGTAACCGCCGAATGCCTTCGCCATGTCCGCATAGTGCCCGGAAATATCCGTGCTGCGGTATTTTTCCGTGGAGACGGGCATCACGGGTAGTTCGATGGCCATACTGAAATTGTTGAAGAGCACCGACAGAATCGGTATCCGCTCACGGACGGCCGTTTCAAAATCCATTCCTGTAAACCCGATGGCGGCGTCGCCCCATACGTTTATACAGAGCTTGTCCGGTCTGGCGAGCCTGGCGCCCATCGCAAGGCCCAGCCCGTAACCGAGTTGGGTCGTCTTTCCCCAGCCGATGTAGGAAAGCGGCGTTTGAGATTCCCAGAACGGAGAAAGCTGGTCCCGCGGGCTGCCGGCATCGTGGGTGATGATCGTATTGGGTACGTCCACCGTCTGCATCAGATCCCGGATTACCCGGTAAGGCGATAGCGGCGCCTCGTTCAGCGTCAGTTTCGGCATCCATTGCTCAAGCCACTCGCATTTGACTGCGGCAATCTCCTGCGCCACCTGTTCCGTCCGTCCACGAGGCCGGCCACCCAGCCGTTCTCGAATCTCCGCCGTCACGGCTTCCAGGATGAGCTTTGCATCCCCCAGCAGGGCGTGCTCGACCTCCACGTCCTTATTGATGTCCTCCGCATCCAGTGTCGCATGGACAACCGTCTTGCCCTCGGGGATTGATACCCCGAAATGGGTGCGCGAAAAACTGCATCCGATCCCGAAAATCAGATCCGTCTCCTGCAGGAAGTGGTGTACGGTCTTAGGAATGGACCTGCCGCCGGAGCCCAGAGAAAGCGGATGGTTCTCCGGGAACGCGCTCTTCCCGCCGAGGCTGGTGGTCACCGGCGCTTCCAGAAGTTCCGCGAGATCCCGAAGGGACTCCCACGCCTCGGCGTAGTGGACGCCCTGCCCCGCGTAAATTACGGGCCTCTGCGCGTTCAGCAACATGGTTGCCGCCACGGTAACCGCGTCCGGATCGGGACCGGCTCTCAATGCAGGAACGGGACGGTAGTCAAACGTTCCGGGGACCTCCTCGTCGAAAACGTCGGTTGGAAACTCCACCAGCACAGGACGGGGGCGTCCGTTTCGAACCTGCGTAAATGCCCGTCGCATCACCTCGGGTACGGTTTCCGCCAGGATAACCTGCTCTGAAAGCTTTGTTACATGCCGGTAATTCAGCGCGGAGTTGAAATTCGGCTGTACATTGGTCAGCTTCCTGGAATAACCCATCGGTAGCACCAGGATCGGCGCCGAATCCCCATATGCCTGGGCGACACCGCCAAATGCATTCTCCGACCCCGGACCGCTCTGCATACAGAAGACGCCGATCTGCCTGCCGGACGTCATCCGGCTCAACGCGTCGGCCATATGAAGGCCAATCCGTTCCTGGCGCACGAGAATGGGCCGGATATCCACCTTGGCAGCGGCCTCGATGAGCGGATTCACCGGATAGGCGAATAAATATTCCACACCCTCCGCCTTCAATATATGGGCCACCACGTCTGCAACGTTCATGGGTTACTCCTCGCTCTTACGGGTTTTGACAATCGAGCCGACTTACCGCCGACCGGTCCGACCCCACCCCACGCGTCGGACGTGTATACCGGGGTACGGTCTATCGTATCTTTCCATGAAAAGCATCGCCGCCATCCTCCCAATCTCCTCCGACCGGCCTCAGTTGTCCGCCGCCCGTAACGGCCCGTTCGCGCCCGTCTTTTTCCGGGTCCGCATAGGTCGAAAACCAATCCTCAAGCATCGCCCGCATCGCCATTACCCGCGAGGCCTGATCAGCATCGTTCACGAGATTCTCGCGTTCATCCGGATCGTTCACCAGGTCGTAGAGTTCGTTCGGCCCCTCCGCGTAGCGGTGAATAAACTTCCATTCCCCCGTCCTGACCATTCTGGTGGGGCCGTATTCGTCGTAAATCACCACGGATTCGCGGCCGGAGTCTTCCCGGCCGAGCAACGCGGGAAGGAAACTCCTTCCCGGCAGATTCCGTCCCTTCGGAAGCGGCAGGTCCAGGTAATCCAGAAGCGTCGGTATAAAGTCATACGCGCTCACCATCGCGGGCTGTACGAACCCTTCCGGAATTCGTCCCGGATGGCTCATCACGGCCGGAACCTTGACGGAATTCTCGTACATGTTCAGGGGACGCGTGCCGTTCCCTTTGCCCCAGAATCCGTGGTGCCCGCAGCTGAACCCGTTATCGCTTACGAAGACGACCAGTGTCTGTTCCCGAATGCCGTGCGCCTCCAGCCTGTCCAGAATCCTTCCCACGTCGGCGTCCATTGCCGTCACGGCGGCGAAATATCCCTTCAACATTTCACGGTTGCCCAGGCATTGATCCGTCAGTCCGATGGCCCACGGATGCCGGGCTTCCTGCGGACACGACGTAAACGCGCAATCCTCGTAGGAATCCACCACTTCCTGAGGGTGCCCCGTCCACGGACTGTGCGGTGCGGTATAATGCACGCTCAGGTAGAACGGATCATCGTTGTTCTCATGCCGGTCTATGAACGCCAGCGCGTCGTCCGTAATCACGTTGGTCACATATCCTGGCGCCGCAATCAGCCTGCCGTCCCGCACCATCGGCGCATCGTTGTACTTTCCGCCGCCTTGTTGATGCACAAACCAGTGCTCGAACCCATGTTGCGAAATCTGGCTATTGCCCAGATGCCACTTGCCGCTGATCCCGCACGTCCATCCGTGTTCCGCCAGCACATCCGTGTATGTCACCTCTCCCGCCAGGTAAGAAGCCGCATCCGGCCCCACGTTTCCATTTCTGATCCAATCGTGAACCCCGTGCTGTGAAGGAATGCGTCCCGTCAAGAACGACGCACGGCTGGGCGAACAGACCGGCGATGCCACGAAAAAGTTCTCGAACCGCACGCCGGTGTCCGCGATCCGGTCGATATTGGGCGTGCGGATTTCAGCATTGCCGTAACACCCCGCGGCCCATACACCCTGGTCATCCGTTAAAATAAACACGACGTTTGTATTCCGGGAAGCCAATATACTCTCACTTTCTCGAAGATGTACATCCGCGTGCGCCCTGTTTCCCGGGTGAAGAAGATAGGTACGGGCGCAGGGGTGCCGCAATCTAATGTGCCCGGCTGAAAAAATCAACGCGAATACCCTGCGCCCCCCGTTTTTTGTCCTTGCCTTCCCCCGGTTCTGGCCGATATTCTAGTGCGTTGTCGAAGCGTTTTTGAACCCTCAATCAACGCATCCCGGGACAATCTACTCCTGCAAGGAGAAATAAGGTACATGGATAACACAATGGGAGAAACACGATGGAGACCATTTGTCTTGACCATTGTATGACGGACAAACAGCGGGAACACTTCGATCAGAAAGGCTTTCTGATCGTCGAAAATGCACTGGATTCGCGAATGCTGGGCCGGCTGTTGGACGCCTGTGACCGCGTGGATGCGCGTGAACGCGAAAAACAGGGGCTCGAGCCCGATCAATTGATGAACAAATTCCGGACCATTGTCGAAGACGACGCCTTTCTGGATCTGCTGGATCTGCCTCGGACATTCCCGCTCATCTGGGACATACTGGGCTGGAATGTCCAGCACTATATTTCGCACCTGATATGTTACCCGCCGGAGCCGCGAGCCACAGCCGATCCGAAGACCGGCGGCTGGCATCAGGATGGCGGCCGTCCCGTTCCGGAGATGGAGCGTCCACATCCCCGGCTTTCGCTGAAGGTCGCATTCTGGCTATCTGACACCCGCGCGCCCGAACGGGGCGGGATTCGCATTGTTCCAGGCAGCCACAAACGCGACATCCCGCCGGATCGCTGGCCCGCCGGCGGCAATGGGTCATCCAGGGCGTCAGGCTTCGAAGACATGATGCAGGTCCGGGTAAAAGCAGGAACGGCGGTCCTCTTCGACAGGCGTTTATGGCATGCGCGGGGGTTGAATACGTCCGATACCACGCGAAAAGTGTTATTCCTGGGATACAGCTATCGCTGGCTCAGAGGATTGGACTACAACCTGATTCAAGAGGAAATTCTCGAAAAATGCGATCCGATCCGACGCCAACTCCTGGGGGACGGGGTGGATGTCAAAGGATGGTGGCAGCCGACGGATGCCGATGTCCCGCTCAAGGGATGGCTTCTGAAGCACAAGGGCGAGTCCTACGTGGAAAGGATTGGACAGAAGCAATGGGAACGGGAAAAATGGGCGGAAAGTTCCTGATCAACAAACCCCATTTCAGGGAGAAAGAGCTATGGACCGCGACTCTATGAGCAACGAAGAAAACTACTGCTTCGACATCGGCGGATACCTTATTGTCAGAGGTGTACTGACAAGGGGAGAAATTGCCGGCCTGAATTCGGCGATCGATGCCGGCGGGACATCGCAGGGCATGTTGGGCTGGCCTCACCCCCTGCGCAAACCCTTTCGCGACCTTCTTGTCCATCCCCAACTCGTCTGGTATCTCAATCAGGTTGTCGGGCAGGGCTTCCGTCTTGAGACCGAACCGGAATTGCTCTGCGACGCCACGTGCGAACCGGATGCGCCTCTTGAGGGCGGCAACGAACCGCGCGACCCCACCCGGGCCTACTATTACCAGAACGGGCGCCGCTTCAGTGAAACGGTTCGCGCCGCGTGGGCCCTTGCGGATGCGGAGGCGGGCGCGGGCGGTTTCGTTATAGTACCCTGTTCTCACAAGTCCAACGTGGAGACCCCCCACGACGTGCTCACCGGCAGGGACGACATGGGGCTCACGCTGCAGCCCGCGCTCAAAGCCGGCGACCTGCTCCTGGTTGCCGGCGCCCTGCTGCAGGGCATGCGACCGTGGGCGGGGAGCGGTCCCCAGCGACTTCTCTCTTACGAGTTCGCGGGCCGGGGCGTCATCCGCTCCACCGGAAGCGGCCCCAGAACCGGAGAAGACCCCACACGCGATTGGATGTCCGCCATCTCCGCCGAACAGAAGGCCTCCCTCTATCGACCCGGCTACGAAAGCACCACCCCGCCGCCCACCATCCTCACGGACGGAGAGTCGGTGCGCCTCGACGAATCCCGTGAGGTCTATCATCCGTCAGTTTACGTCAGGAATCCGGAATCCGGGATCGACGAGAAGGAGTTCTACTTCTGGGATCTCTGCGGCCACCTCGTCCTCCGGAACGTGATGGACGAAGCGTGGCTGGAACAGGCAAACGACGCCATCGACAGATACGAAGACCGGATCGAAGTGGGCAGGGAACTTTCCGGAGGATCGAAAGCGCTGGCTGGAACCGGCAGGCCGCTGCTGTCCAACCTTCTACAACTTCCGGAACCCTACTGCAATCCCTTCCGGCGAATGGTCGCGCACCCGGTCGTGGAGCACCGCCTGAACTGGATGGGCGCCAGCGGCGGACGGTTGGGCGACGCCACGGCCTTCTGCTCCGTCAAGGGCGGTTCCGGCCACACCCTGCACGACGCAAACGAACCGCTCAACCCCGGCCGCGGATATGTTTATCAGAACGGCCGCAGCTACTGCGAAGCCATGACGGTTACCTGGCAGTTGCGCGACGTTCCCGCCGGCATGGGCGGGTTCGCCTGCGTGCCCGGCAGCCACAAGTCCCAGTATCGCATGCCCCCCGGCGTGCGATTGTGCGACGACGACATGGGGCTCGTCAGTCAGCCCGAAATGAAAGCCGGCGACGTCCTTTTCTTCATGGACGGGGGACAGACGCACGGCGCGTTGGCGTGGAGAAACGAAGTTGCACGCCGCGCGATCCTCATCAAGTATTCCTCCCGTAATTTCAACCGCAGCGGCGGCGAGATGGCCCACGCCGAGAACCGGTGGGGTGACCTCGTAGACGACATGACCGACGCCCAGTTGGCCGTTATGCGCGGTCCGGACCGGGACGTCTTCAACCAAAACGTCCCCCGCCTGGAAGTCGAAAACGGGCAGGTATCGGTTTCCTACGAGCGGGGCGGCGCCCTATACAGCAACGAAGCACCCGCCGGTCCTGTCGCCTCAAAGGGCCGTGACGTTTCCGCAAAGCGTGACGGGAAATAGCGCCCTGCCCTCACTCTGAAGTCCCCGACGTGACCGGTTGCGTGCACGGAACGGACATCTGCGGTTGTAGAATTCCCGCTGCCGGGAAGGATCTCCGTTAATGTCGAACGGTATCACCACCATATTATTTGACGCTTACGAAACCCTCCTTGCGGGCGCCATGGAAAAACTCCATGCCCTGTGTGACCGCATCGTCGATGAACAGGACGTCGGCATGTCCGGACAGGACTTTTTTGAAACCTGGGACCGGTCGTTTTTCCCGCTCATTCAGGGCGATACATTTTACACCATGCGGCAGGCGCATCTCATCAGCCTTGGACAGACGTTCGAGAACCTCGGCAGACGAGTTTCCTTCGAACACTACACCGACGGCCTGTTCGCCGCATTTGCCAATGTGCCCATCTTCGAAGACGTCGAGCCCGCGCTGGCCGGACTGGAATCGTTCAGAACGGGCGTGGTATCCAATGCGGATGACGACCATCTGAACCGCGCACTCAGGAGGAACAACCTGGCGTTTCCCGTGGTCGTCAGTTCCGAGTCCGCCCGTTCCTACAAGCCGGCGCCGGAAATCTTTCACGAAGGCCTGCGCCTGATCGGCAGCCGCCCCGAGGAAACCCTCTACGTGGGCGATTCCCAGGACGACGACATTGTCGGCGCGCGGCGGGCGGGCATCAAGGTCGCCTGGCTGAACCGTAACGGTGAAGCACTTAAACCGCGCATTCCAGAGCCTCACTACGAAATATCCAGCCTGCAAGACATAAGCGGACTCGTCTCATAATACCTGGCGACCCGGACGGATGTTCCGGCTTCCGGAGAAGCCCCTGGATTGGCGGCGTCCACAACCGGCTCGCCAAACGCGGCGCCCTTCGACAGCTGACCCGAAGATGCGCTGCACCCAAAAAAAAACAGCCTGCAACGCATCTCTCAAGGAGGAGCATCGCAGGCTGACAGGTATCGGTTCGGATTCCGGCTATTTGTTCGGCTGAGGGGTAAACCTCAAATACGGCTTCACAGTCGTAAACCCCTTGGGGAATTTCTCGGTTGCCTCTTCGTCGGTCACCGCGGGAACGATGATACAATCCTCGCCGTCTTCCCAGTTGGCCGGCGTTGCCACCTGGTGATAGGCCGTGAGCTGCAGTGAATCGATTACCCGCAGAATTTCGGCGAAATTCCTTCCGGTAGAAGCCGGATAGGTCAATGTCAGTTTGACCTTCTTGTCCGGCCCGATTACGAATACGGACCGTACCGTTGCCTTGTCGTCTACGTTCGGATGAATCATGTCGTACATGCTGGCCACGGTTTTGTCCGGATCTGCAATCAGCGGGAAGTTTACGGTGGTATTCTGGGTCTCGTTGATGTCGCTGACCCAGCCGTTATGGGAATCAAGCGGGTCCACGCTCACCCCGATGACCTTTACGTTTCGCTTCGCAAACTCCGCTTTCAGCTTGGCCACAACGCCCAGTTCGGTGGTACAAACCGGCGTAAAATCGGCCGGATGTGAGAACAGGATGCCCCAGCCGTCTCCCAGCCATTCGTGAAAGCGGACCGTACCTTCTGTCGTCTGCGCGGTGAAATCGGGCGCGTCGTCTCCCAATCGCAATGGCATAGCAGACCTCCTTATTCTTGTGATTCGTTGAGATGCTCCGGCGCAGCGGGAATTTTCCGGTAACCGAAACCCTTCCAACGCGTTTTAGGGTACCAAAACCAGGTATCGGATAGGATTGTAAAGAAAGCAACTGTTATATCAATGTCAAGCGATTTATTCGAATCCGGGCGCATCTCAGTCGCCCTGGTGCGCGGGCGATTCCGTTGACCGGCATAACCGGAGAGGCCACCATGCAATCCCACGCGCGCCTGGTTGTCATCGGCGCCGGCATCGTCGGTTGCAGCACCGTGTACCATCTCACCCGGCTGGGCTGGAAGGACATTGTGGTTCTGGACCAGGGGCCGCTGTTCGATACCGGCGGGTCGACTTCCCATGCTCCCGGACTGGTTTTCCAGACCAACTTCTCGAAAATGATGACCGATCTGTCGCGAAACGCGGTTGCGCTCTACAACGCGCTGAACCTGGACGGCCAGCCGTGCTTCTATCCTGTCGGCAGCTTCGAAGTCGCGTACACGCCCGAACGGCTGGAAGACCTGAAGCGCAAACTGGGCGCCGCCCGGTCATGGAACCTGGAAGCCTACATCATTTCGCCCGACGAGGCCAGAGCCAGACTCCCCCTCCTGGATGCGGATCGAATCCATGGCGCGTACTATGTGCCATCGGATGGCATTGCCAAAGCCGTATGCGCCTGCGAAGCCATGGCCCGCGCCTCGGAACCCGGCGCGACGTTTCACGGCAGTACCACGGTCACGGGCATCGAGGTCGCCAACGGCCGGATCAGGGGGGTTGACACCGATCGGGGTCGTATTGCCGCGGATCAGGTGTTGATCTGCGCGGGAATCTGGGGGCCGCGCCTCGGCCGAATGGCGGGGATTTCCATTCCCCTCGCGCCCGTTCAGCATCTATATGCCCTCACCGAGCCGCTTCCGGAACTGGCGGGAGAAACCCGGGAGGTCGTCCATCCCATCCTGCGCCACCAGGACTACGCCATGTATTTCCGGCAGCAGGCCGACCGGTATGGCATCGGTTCCTACAAACACGAACCGCTACTGGTGAGTCCGGACGACCTGGCCAGCCCGGATGAAGCAAAGGTCTCGCCCTCCATAATGGATTTCACGCCCGAACACTTCAGGGTGGCGAGAGAGGCGGCGGACGAGCTTCTGCCCGCCTTGAAACACGCGGGGCTCGACTACAGGATCAACGGCCTCTTCTCCTTCACGCCGGATGGGTTGCCCCTTCTCGGGGAGTCCGTCGACGTTCGCGGGCTCTGGGTTGCCGAAGCGGTGTGGATCACGCACGGCGGCGGCGTCGGGCAGGCCGTGGTAGAATGGATGGAATCCGGCGCGCCCGAAATCGATCTCCGGGACGCCGATGTCAACCGCTTCGGTCCGCACGTCCACACCAGGGACTATGTCGAAGCCCGTGGGACGCAGCAATACCGCGAAGTCTATGATATCATCCATCCGCTGGAACAGATGGATCAGCAACCTGCGCGTCAGCCCTTTTCATCCGCGCAACCTGCGCGTCAGCCCTTTTCATCCGCGCCTGAAAGAACTGGATGCCGTGTTCTTCGAAGGCGCGGGCTGGGAACGCCCGCAGTGGTTCGAGGCCAACGGCGCCCTGCTGAAAGATGAAGATCTGCCATCGCGAAGCGGCTGGGAGGCGCGATACTGGTCTCCCATTCAGGGGGTCGAACACCGGGCCACACGGAGCCGCGCGGGGCTGTGCGACCTCACGCCGTTCACGAAAATCGAAATTGCCGGCGAGGGCGCCCTGAATTATCTGGAACGCATCGCCGCCAACAGGATCGACCGCCCGGTCGGCACGGTTATCTACACTGCCCTGCTCAATTCAAGGGGTGGAATCGCCTCCGACCTGACCATTACCCGGCTGGCTCCCGACCGATTCCTGGTCCTCACGGGCGCGGCCGGAGCCCGGGACCTGGCCCGGATTTCCCTCCACGCCCGGGATGAACGCGCCGTTCACATTGCCGACGTGACCTCCACGTATTGCGGCCTGGGCCTGTGGGGGCCCGAAGCCCGCGGGATCCTTCAAAGGGTCTGTAACGACGATCTGACCAACCGGGCCTTCCCGTATTTTTCCGCACGGCAGATCCGGATCGGTCCCGTTCCCGCCCTTGCGCTGCGCATTTCTTACGTGGGAGAACTGGGATGGGAAATCTACGCGCCTTCCGAGTTCGGGCTTCGCCTGTGGGACACGCTCTGGGAGGCCGGTCGCGCTCACGGTCTCGTCGCGCTCGGCGGCGGCGCGTTCGACGCGCTCCGGCTTGAAAAGGGATACCGCCTGGGGGGCACGGATATTCACACGGAGTACAACCCCTGCGAGGCCGGCATCGGCTGGGCCGTCAGACTCGACAAGGGCGACTTCGTGGGGCGGGACGCCCTGATCAAAATCAGGAACCGGGGGATCACCCGGAAACTCTGCTGCCTCACCCTGGACGATCCATACGCGGTTGTGATGGGGAAAGAACCCATACTGGACGGCAGCCGCGTACTCGGGTACGTTACCAGCGCCAATCACGGGTACACCGTTGGCGGATTCATCGCGTATGGCTACCTGCCGCTGGAGTACGCGAAGCCGGGGGCATCCGTAGAAATCGAATACTTCGGCAATTGCCATCGCGCCACGGTCTCGCGCGAACCCCTCTACGATCCCGGCCGCGAAAGACCGACATCCTGAACCGCCGTCCAGACGTCTGAAGCGATGATAATAAGATTTATTATGATTTTCACAAGATATCTTATGCAAGGATACCGGCCGGGTCGCATCGTAGATATGGTTGGCCGATCCGCGTCGGTCGAGGATCGGCCATATTTATAGATAGCCGATATGAAACCCCTTGAATTCCTGATTAAGGTGGTCTATATTGGACTATAAGACATCGATAGGAGAATATATGACCACCCAATATCCCAAACCACGCCGGGTCTGGACTGTCGCAGAGGCCAAGGCACGGTTGTCTGAAATCCTTCGTCTTTCCGAAGCGGAAGGCCCGCAGCGTATCGGCGCGCGGAAGGCTTTTGTTGTGGTGCCCGAGCACGTATGGAATGCTCAGTCGTCACCGCGCAAACCGCTTGGCCAGTGGCTGATCGACAACATGCCGCGCGGCACGAATCTCGAAATTCCTGGCGATAGAACGTCCCGGCGGGAGATTCCGTTCGACGACGGAGGAACGGGGTGAGCGGCTTTCTCCTGGACACCAACGTGGTCTCCGAACTGACCGGGAGCGTGCCGGACTCGCAGGTTATGGCATTCCTGGCTGAGCAGCACGACTTATGGGTGTCGGCGATGGTCGTGCATGAGTTGGCGTTTGGTTTGAAAATGTTGCCTCATGGACAACGTCGCGACGTCTTGCGCGCGGTGCTGTCCGGGTTCATCACGGATTACCAGGACCGCATTCTTCCAATCGATAGAGCGGGCGCAGAATGGGCGGCCTGCTTTCGTACACAGGCGCATCGAGCCGGACGGGTGCTGGACCTGGGGGATGCGCTCATTGCCGGAACTGCCAGGGCTCACGATTTATCGGTTGCAACGAGGAATGTCGCGGATTTCAGTGGCCTGGACATTGACGTCACCAATCCCTGGGAACCGCAGTGACTGAGAACCCAGGGCAACCCCAAGGGTTGCCTGTCTGCCGCCTGCCTCGTCTGCTTCAGCAGGCAGGCCCCTACGCGGGATGGGTGGACTCGATTTGGGATGCGGGTAAACGTCGCCGTAGGCAAAAAAGTATTTTGTCGGCCACTTATGTCCCACAACGTCAGTTGTCGGTCAATAACGATGGGAAATGGCCGATAAAGCACGTTGACGGCAATTGCTGTCCGACAACGCACCATCGATTCTGCGGGATTCCGAAGCGGCGCTCTGCAGAAAGTACACAAGACCCTCCGGCTAATCGAATAAATCAGTGCAAGAATCAGGGATTGGCATTGAAACGTAGTTAATTTTTTCGATTCAGTGATAATCCGGATGAAAGACGAAGATTCCATTTGTAATTGGCACCGAAAGGGAAACTGCGGGGAGTGCTCTATGGATGGCAAAAGGTTGATTCGAACGATCCGTCTGGACAACATATTATCCTACGGATCCTGGGAAGAAGCGTTTCATCTGGAGCCGTTAAACGTCTTCATTGGCCCTAACGCTTCCGGAAAATCAAACTTGATTGAAGTGTTATCGCTCCTCGCAGCGCCTACCAGGGATCTACAGGCACCGATTCGGGAAGGGGGAGGCGTTCACGAATGGCTTTGGAAGGGAGCCCCTCGACTGGGCACGGCAATTGTGGACGTAACGATCGAATATCCGACGAAACAGCCGCTCAGGTACCGGCTGTCCTTCACCGAGATTGGGGCACGGTTCGAACTCTTGGAAGAAGCAATCGAGAATGAGAAGCCAATAAAAAAAAATGAGGCGCCATTTGTGTTCTACCGATACCGGGCGGGACGGGCGATGCTCAGCGTATTGTCGAAAGACCAGACTCGATCCTATCAACGCCTCGCGCAGGAAGAGTTACGTCATGATCAGTCGATTCTTTCGCAACGTCGCGATCCCAATACCTATCCAGAATTAACCTATATAGCTGACGCTTTCGAACGTATGCACTTTTATCGTGATTGGAACTTCGGACGCTCCACGCCGCCCCGCCTACCGCAACAAGCCGACATGCGGCAGGACATCCTGCTGGAGGATGCTTCGAATATTGGTCTTGTTCTCAGCAGCTTGCTGAATCAGCCGCCTACAAAACGCCAGATTATGGACCGTTTGAGAGCCTTTCACCCGTCAATTGAGGATATGCGCAGCTCACTACACAGTAACACGGTCCAGATTTTTTTTCACGAGGAAGGCTTGCAACATCCCGTGCCGGCCACGCGGCTTTCTGACGGGACCCTTCGTTATCTGTGCCTTCTGGCCGTGCTCTGCAATCCCGATCCGCCGCCGGTTGTTTGCATTGAGGAGCCGGAGATAGGCCTGCACCCGGACGTAATCCCGGAGGTGGCCGAGCTTCTGGTCGAGGCGTCAACCCGCAGCCAGATCTTTGTCACGACGCATTCGGACATTCTCATTGACGCGCTCACAGATACTCCGGAGGCCGTGATTGTTTGCGAGAAATCGGACGGTGCGACGCAACTTGCCCGTCTTGACGCCGACGAACTCAAGCCGTGGCTTGAAAAATACCGACTTGGCGAGCTCTGGGTCAAAGGGGAGATTGGAGGGAATCGGTGGTGAAGATCAAGCTTTATGTCGAAGGAGGAGGCAGTAGCAGGGCGCTCAAAAGGGCGTGCCGCAGGGGTTTTCGGAAATTCATTGAGAAATCGGGGTTGAAAGGAACAATGCCCGAAATTGTAGCCTCGGGCAGTCGCAGGAACGCGTACGAGGACTTTAAGACGAGACATCGCGATGCAGCCAAAAAAAATGAAACTGCGCTGCTATTGGTTGACGCTGAGGCACCGGTCAGGAAAGCTGAGCCGTGGGAACACGTCAAGGACCTTGATAACTGGGACCGCCCGGACGGCACGACGGATGAACAATGCCACCTTATGGTGCAAGCAATGGAATCATCGTTTCTGGCGGACCGTTCGGCCCTTGATGAATACTATGGCCAGGGCTTTCAGGAAACCGCGCTCCCGTCGAATCAACAGATAGAGCAGGTTGCCAAGAATGATGTACTCAACAGAATTCGCCAGGCTACGCGTCGTACCTCGAAAGGCCGCTATGACAAAGGGCGTCACAGTTTTGAGATCCTGGCTAAAATAGACCCTGAGAAAGTCGCGAATGCGTCGCCCCATGCAAGACGATTTATCGAGACGCTCTTCAAGCTTTCAGGAAAAGGGGTTAGATAGGATAACGATTCCGATATTAGATGGCTCGGGGATGAGGGGCACTGGCGCGAAAGTCTGTGGAGAAGGAATCGAGATCTACATCCATTCGGTTCCTCTGATCTCAGCCCCACATCGGACAGGAATATTCCAAATGACTCTGATCATTTATCAAGTAGATTTAAGAAATTGCCGACGAACTGTGATCTGCAGATTAAGGTTCGTAAGATATCAATAGTGCGGCTCGTTAGCGGGAGTCCTGGTTGAATTGACAGGAAACCTTCGCCGAGGAACGCGGACAATGGCGCGCCAGACTGATAGTCACCATAAGCGGAATCACACTATAGTTGAGCATTTCGCGGATTTGCTCCTCACTCGGTTTCCGCGGCTAGAGAAAGACATAGAAACGATCAATCAGACATTGCAGGCGATTGCACCTCATGCCGTGCTAATCTTGGAGTGGTTGGAAAAACAACCCGAAATAGATCGAGAGTCTTTGACTAAGCTTGCAGAAATCGGATGGTTCCCCGATTTGGGGATGCCCCTGGACAACCTGCTGCCAGTCATGCAGGCGGCCAACGAAGACCCCATTCAAGCCGAAACAATCGCAATCGACTTTCTCCGGGCGCGAGTAGATGCTATAGAGTCGGAACTCGCTCAGTCCTATCCGAAGAGAAGCCACCTTTTTCGTGACGCGTTCGAAGCCCATCGAGAAGGCAAATACAATCTTTCGATACCTGTTTTGCTGGCACAATGTGATGGGATCTTTTGGGAGGCATCGACGAAGATCTTGTTCAGAAAAAAGGATCGAGAAACTGTCGCTTGTGATTATATAAGAAAAGTGGCATCCGAAGAATTCATGGAGGCGATGTGGACGCCTCTCACAATCTCGGCGCCTCTTTGGATAAGCCAACGTGAGCGTAGCGAATCTTTCGACGGACTAAATCGGCATCAGGTGATACACGGCGAGTCAGTCGACTACGGGACACAAACAAACAGTCTCAAAGCCATTTCGACACTCAGTTATCTACGATGTTTATTGACCGATACTGATGTAAATGAAGACTGTAACTGAGATGCCAAAAATCGCCACCAACCGATAAAATTGAAGGCACTATATGCGACTATCGTGGAATGAAATTCGAGTCCGCGCCGCCAAGTTCGTACAGGACTGGAAGGACGAAGGCTACGAGAAGGGCCAGACCCAGCTATTCTACCGGGATTTTTTCGATGTTTTCGGCGTGCCCGTGCGCCGGGTGGCCTCTTTTGAGGAACCCGTTAAGCTCCTCGGGGAGAAGCGTGGCTTTATCGACCTGTTCTGGAAGGGTGTCCTGATCGTCGAGCAAAAGAGCGCCGGCCGGGATCTTATCGCGGCCAAGAACCAGGCCTTCTCCTATTTTCCTGGTCTCAAGGACGACGATCTGCCGCGCTACATGCTGCTAAGCGATTTCGCAACGTTTGAGCTATACGACCTCGACGAAGGCGAGAACGGGAAAGTCGCTTTCAACCTCGCTGACCTGCCTGAACACGTCGAAAAGTTCGGACTCATCCTTGGGGTAGAGAAGCGGACATTCAAGGATCAGGACCCGGTAAACATTAAGGCGGCCGAGCGGGTGGGCCTTCTCCACGACGCGCTGGCGGATTCCGGCTATATCGGCCACGACCTGGAACAATTCCTCGTCCGGATCGTCTTCTGTTTCTTTGCCGACGACACCGGCATCTTCGAACCGCGTGACATCTTCCTCGACCTATTGGAAAGCCGGACGCGGGAAGACGGCTCAGACCTGGGTGGGTGGCTCGCGCAATTGTTCCAGGTGCTCAATACGCCCGAAGACCGGCGCGCCACAACCCTCGACGAAGACCTCGCCCTATTCCCCTATGTCAACGGCGACCTGTTCCGTTCCATGCTCCCCATTCCGTCGTTTGACTCCCGGATGCGGCAGAGGCTCATTGATGCTTGTCATTTCAATTGGTCCGCTATCTCTCCAGCCATTTTCGGCTCGCTATTCCAGTCCGTAATGGAGAAGGACGAACGCCGCCGACAGGGCGCTTATTACACCACCGAGCAGAACATCCTCAAGGTAATCGAGCCGCTATTCCTCGACGATCTGCGCGAGGAGTTCCAACGCCTGAAGGCGCGCCGCGACACGCGTCGCATTCCCGAACTGATCTCCTTTCAGCAGCGCCTCGGTGACCTGTCTTTCTTCGATCCAGCCTGCGGCTGCGGGAATTTCCTGATCATCGCCTACAGGGAATTGCGCGAATTGGAAATCGAAGTTCTCAAGGAGATTCGCCCAAGGGGCCAGGTCGACGCCTTCGCAGAGTTGCTTTCGGTGGTCGACGTAGACCAGTTTTATGGAATTGAGTTGGGGGAGTTTCCGGCGCATATCGCCGAGGTCGCGCTATGGATGATGGACCATATCATGAATAACCGTCTGAGCCTGGAATTCGGCCAGACTTATGCGCGTATTCCGTTGGAGAAGTCGCCGCATATTCGGCAGGCCGACGCGCTCGAGTTTGATTGGAGCGAATTACTGCCGCCGGAGGAATGTTCCTACGTGCTCGGCAATCCGCCGTTTGTCGGTGCGAAGTTTCAATCGTCCGAGCAGCGTGAACAAGTGCGCAACATCGCCGCGCTGGGAAAGAGCGGCGGCACGCTTGACTACGTCACCGCGTGGTTCATCAAAGCCGGCGAATACGTGCAACAGAGCCCGGCGCGAATCGGTTTTGTGGCCACCAATTCCATCACGCAGGGCGAACAGGTCGCGCAACTCTGGCCGATTCTTTTCGAACGCCACAAACTGGAAATCGCCTTCGCGCACCGCACCTTCGCGTGGGGATCGGACGCACGCGGCATGGCGCACGTTCACGTGGTGATTATCGGCTTGGTCAAACGGGATGATGCACCGAGACTGAAACGGTTGTTATCCTACGATACGCCTAAGAGCGATCCGCAGCACAGCCAACACACGGCGCTTTCACCCTACCTCTTCGACGCAAGAGGATTGAGCGATCCACGAATCGTGGTAAGGGAGTCGAGCCTTCCTTTGAATGGGCTTCCAAGACTGATTATTGGCTCAAAGCCCATTGATGGCGGCCATTACATATTCAAGGTGGACGAACGCGACACTTTTCTGGCCGAAGAACCGGGTGCCGAGCCCTATCTGCGACCCTTCGTGGGTAGCCGCGAGTTCCTGCAGGGTGGAGAACGTTGGATATTGCATCTAGCCGACGCGCCGCCGCAGGTGCTAAAGGCCCTGCCGAAAGTTCGAGAGCGGATCGCCGCCGTCCGAGCCTATAGATTGGCGAGCAGGAGTAAGCCAACCCAGTCACTCGCATTGACGCCAAAGCTCTACCACGTAAATGTCATTCCCACCACACCATTCTTGGTCGTACCGAGGGTTAGTTCAGAACGACGGGAATACGTCCCGATCGCATGGATGGAACCACCTACCATTCCAAGCGATGCAGTAGAGGTAGTAGAAGCGGCGACCAAATCTCTATTTGCCCTGTTAACTTCGGCGATGCACGTAAGCTGGATACGCTATATCGGCGGGAGACTAAAGAGCGATCTTCGCTACTCAATTGGTCTCGTGTACAACACCTATCCGTTGCCCCCGGTTCCGTCAGAACGCCTCGAACGTCTCGCTCCTCATACCGAGGCCGTTCTATCCACTCGCGCGAATCATCTTGGAGCGACACTTGCTGACCTGTACGACCCAGACCTCATGCCACCCGACCTCCGCAAAGCACACCAGGTCCTGGACCGCGCCGTCGATAGGCTGTACCGACGTAGCGGCTTCGCCTCCGAGCGCGAGCGCGTGGAACATCTGCTCGGGCTATACGAAAAAATGGTTGCGCCGCTTGCTGCTAAGGCGAAACCGAAACGGCGGCGGCGGAAGAAAAAAATAGTGCAGGGCCAGGGCTAGCATTGGGGTGAAACTTATTACCTGGCGGAAATGAAATGCCGTGCCTTGACCGGCTTTAGAATGCAGAGTATAATAAATCGAACATCATAGATTGTTGATCGCACATTCTTCGGGCGGTCATTCGAAAATACCGCACACTGGATATTTTATAATTGCACAAGGATTCTTTGATCGGACAGGGGATACGTTCGCCGACGTATGCACTAAAATCGGGACTGAACCCGTGAAGCACGCAAATAGCAACGGCTACGGTGCGGAGAAAAACGATTGGGTACGGATGCCGTTTTTCCGAACCTAAGCAATATGCTGCCGTCGCAATCTCCGCATATTTTGCTGCAGTCAAGTCCAGAAAAGCCATGCGATGACAACCGAACCGACAGTGCTTTTTGATGACATTAAACGGAATGAGTTGAAGAGTGATTCCCCGTCTGAATCGATCTTTCGACACATTAACCATTATGATTGGCCCGGAGCAACGTACATCCGGAATACCCTTGAGTCGTGGTTCGAAAATTACCCTCTTCCACATCGCCGAGATCTGCGAGAGAGACTTCGGTCAGACGATGACCAGAATCACGAAGGAGCGTTTTTCGAACTTTTCCTGCACGAATTTCTGACTCGCTTGGAATTTTCATTGGAGGTACATCCGGCGATTGTAGGCGCAAGGGCTCGGCCGGATTTTCTTGTATCTCGTGACAATCTACAATTCTACCTCGAAGCTACAGTGTCAGGACAAAGATCGGGGCCTTTTACTCGTAACCGAAATGAGGAAGACGTTATAGATAAGCTCAATTCGTTGACACATTCGAAATTCGGAATTACCGTGGATATGGAGGGAACGTTGTCGCGGACGTTGAGTCGTGAGAATGTGGTACGTCCTTTCAAGGAATTGCTTGAGTCTCACGACCCCAATGGCGTCCAGTGTGAGATCGATAAGCATGGGAGTAACGCAGCCCCTTCTCAAAGAATCGAGTGTGGAAACTGGACACTTAAGGGCTGGCTTTGGCCGATTTCACCTGAAAAACAAAGGAATGATTCGAACCGGCAACTCGTCATGGGGCATCACTTTGGTGCATTCACTGATTGTGCGACTCCCGTATGGAACGCGTTAAGAGAAAAACAGCGAAAATATCACAACCTTGATGCACCGTTCGTGTTGGCAGTGAATACCCGTGACATGTTCTACAACGCCCGGCAGCACGATTTAGAAGTGCTGTTCGGGAATGAACAGCTCTTCTATTCTAAAGACAACCTTGACGCAACGCCGAGGCCAGGACGTGAGCCGAATGGTGTCTGGTCCCGCGGTCGTGGTAGCCAAATGGATGCATTCTTGAGTATTCAGAAGGTCGACATGTGGAATATTTACAATGCTTCCGCAAGTCTCTATCTCAATCCCAAGAATACCCATACGGTATTTCCTGATGCCTTGTTTCGGCTGCCACACGTGAAGGTATTTGATGGTGAAGTGAAGCGGTTCGAAGGTGAAAATATCGCTCAGTTGGTCGGTATTGGTTTCATCTAATGGAGGCCATTGCATGACCGATGCGCTGATGACAGATACCGATCAGAAGGAAGCGCTGTCTATTGTTTATTCACGCGCAGTGGCGGCACGGGCAGGTTATGTAACAGCCAGCTATGATCTCGACCGTGATGGAGTTGATCTTCGGATTCAAGCCGGTGGCGGGATGCGAGCTGCGCTCGAATTACAGTTGAAGGCGACGGTAAACCTGGGCGTGCCGAAGGATGGGTACTTTCGTTTTCCACTGAAGCGCAGAAATTACGATCTGCTACGCATTGAAACACAGACTCCGAGGTTGCTCGTGGTACTCGATTTGCCGAGCAAAAAGGACCAGTGGGTGACGATCACCGAAGATGAACTTGTACTGCGGCGCCGGGCATATTGGTTGAATCTGAAAGGTTACGAAGAAACGGAAAATCTATCGATCATCACCGTACGAATACCTACGAAAAACGTATTTGACGTCGAGAATCTGCATTCGCTCATGGAACAGTCAAGAGAAGGGAGAATCCAATGAGGGTCAGCATTCGGGACAAGGGGCCCTTGAGCGAGATTTCGCCTGCGGCCCTATCAGCCTATGCCCGCGCAACGGGCTGGACACGGACGGAAAGCTACGGCGACTCTTCGGACGTCTATGTGTCGGACGGGTTGCCGGAAATCATTTTGCCTCGGACCCAACGTTTGGGTGATTATGCCAACGTCGTATCACAACTCATCGATATCTTCGCAGAAGCTGCCGGTACCGACGAACTTTCTCTCTACCGCGACCTGATTACGGCCGATCGAGATGTCATTCGGGTACGGGCTGCCGAAGGCGACGATGGCGCAGTATCAGTAAGCGATGGGATCGACCTTGTGTGCGGCGCACACGATATGATTTTGTCAGCAGCATGTTCGCTGCATGATCCCAGACCGGTTTACCGCGCCGGCGCCAACAAACAGGCTACGGATTTTGTGCGCAATATTCGCATGGGGCAGACCGAGCAGGGCAGCTTTGTTGTTACCCTGCTGACCCCTGTTGTCTCTCCGCCCATGCAACAGACCATTATTCCGGACCTGGAACACAACGACCCAATCGAGCGGAAGATAACGAGGCGTCTGGCTACTGCTCTGCGAGCTACCCAACACGCTACAGAAAGCTTGGTAGGAGGTGATCCCGGTTCATTCTTCAAGGCCGTGGACAACGGTGTAAGCGCCAATCTTTGCGAAGCCCTCGTAAGGCTGATCGAACCATTCGCCGCACTAGACGTCAGTTTGACTTGGGCCCGCACCCATCCGATGAATACGGCTCGGGAGGTCGTTCACTTTGGCAAGGGTGACGCACCGATCCTGCGTGAGGCCGCACGCTTGTTCCGTGATCTTTGGCCGCAACCGGATGTGCAACTATACGGTTTTGTTCAAAGGCTAAAGAGGGATGAGGAGGAAACGGATGGAACGATCACATTGCGCACATACATTGACGACAGAATGCAGTCAGTTGTATCTGTTCTTAGTCAATCCGATTACAGCCGTGCGATTGAGGCACATGAACAGAAGGCGCTAGTCGTCGCAGAAGGCGACCTTGAGCGAACTGGTCAGCGTTGGCACTTGTTGAATGCTCGCGTTGTTGCCGCCATTCCGCAAGACGATATGCAGGAAGAGGGAGAATGAGGTCAATCGATCCCGTCCATTCGCTGGCATTTTCGATTCAAGCCAACCATGGTGTGTATGCCGTTCTTTTGGGATCAGGCGTATCCCGGGCGGCGAAGATTCCGACGGGTTGGGAGATAACGCTGGATTTGATTCGCAAGTTGGCGGCAGTCCACGGGGAGGAATGCGGTTCCGAACCGGAACGCTGGTATTTGGAGAAATTCGGGAAGGAGGCGTCGTACTCCGAACTGCTCAACGACATTGCCAAAACGCAGGCAGAAAGACAAAGGTTGCTACGGGCGTATTTTGAGCCAATTGACGAGGAGCGTGAGGAAGGTGCGAAAGCGCCTACTGCGGCACACCGGGCCATCGCGGGATTGGCCGTGAAGGGATTCATCAAGGTCATCATCACCACGAATTTCGACCGTCTGGTGGAAACCGCTCTCCACGACGCAGGGGTCGTACCGACAATCCTCAGTTCCCCGGATCAAGTTCAGGGCGCTCGTCCCTTGATCCACACCAAGTGTTGCGTATTCAAGGTAAATGGCGATTATCTCGATACCCGCATAAGGAATACCCCAGACGAACTCGATGAGTATCCGCAAGAATTCGATAAACTCCTCGATCGTATTTTCGACGAGTTCGGCCTTATCGTCTGTGGCTGGTCCGCCGAGTGGGACGGAGCGTTGTGCAAGGCAATGTTCCGGGCTTCGTCACACCGGTTTACTACCTATTGGGCGGCAAGAGGCGAACCCGGCGACAAGGCCCGAAGGTTGATTGAACATCGCCGAGCCGAATTGATTCCCATTGATGACGCGGATTCGTTCTTCACGTCCGTCCAACAGCATGTAGAGTCAATCGAGGAGTATTCGCAGGTACATCCGTTATCCATCGAAGCGGCCGCAGCGAGTTTGGAACGCTACCTTCCGGATCCTCGATACCGGATTCAGTTGTCAAATCTGATCCAACAGACCGTTGAGCAGGTTGTAGAGATAACGTCGGGCGAGGGTTTCGACGTGCAAGGTAGCACATATCTAGACAGCGAGTCAGTTACCAAACGCGTGCGCAAATATGAGGCCGCATGTGCGACGTTAATGGCGATGGCGACGATCGGTGGCCGTTGGGCGGAGGAAGAACACGATCAAGTTTGGCAACAGTCATTGCAGCGTCTTGGTTCTATTGACGTGACCGGGGGAATTGTATTTTGGATTGATTTAAAGAAATATCCGGCAACACTTCTGCTCTATGCACTGGGACTTGGCGCGGTTGAGGCGGGTCGCCTTCGCTTTCTTGGAAATCTCTTCGGGACGACGATTCACAGGCGACACGAAGAGGACCTTGCCGCCGTAAGGATACTTCCACCGTCTTTGTTGTTTGATGAGGGCGGACAGGTAATGCAGGAATTGGAAGGAATGGAAAAACGCTACCCATCGCTGAACGACTGGATTCACGACGTATTGCGAACGCACACAGAGCGTATCATCCCCGACGACAAACGGTACACACGAGTATTCGACAAACTTGAAATACTCATTGCGCTTGGCTGCGCTCACAAAGAACCTCTGGAGGAGGAATACTGGGCGCCTCCTGGAGCTTTTGCATACCGACGAGAACGAATCCGGGTTTTTCACGAGATTGAGGAATCGCTGGCAACAATGCAAGATGAATCGCCGTACGTAACAAGCGGAATCTTTGGCGCGACAGCCGAGGAGTGTAAGCAGGGCGTGACTGATTTGGAGGAGTTTTTGTACAAAATACGGAATCGGTAGGATCCGTACGCGCATCCGCCAATCCCCATCGTGCAGACATCGCATTGGGGTGTTATCTGGATTATCCCCTGTTCGAAACGTGTGGCGCCGTCACTCATCAGTAATCTTCGAAGAATTCCTGCAGTTCTGCAACGTCACGCGACCGCCAAATGTCGTACGGGAGCTTTTCACATGATTAGAGAAATTCAGATTCTCATCGATGATTATTATGCCTGGCTCAAGGACAAGACAGTCCTGCACCAGATCGACCAGTGGGTTGAGATCACCACGCCGTGTCTGGATAGACACAACGACTACTTACAGATCTATGCGAAAGATTCGAACGGAGGATTCGTGTTAACGGATGACGGATATACCATTGAGGATCTTTCCCAAAGTGGTTGCAATCTCGAGAGTCCCAAACGTCAAGATCTGCTGCAAATGACACTCAATGGTTTCGGCGTCCAAAAGGACGGACGTGAGTTACAGGTCCTTGCATCAGCCGACAACTTTGCGGTGCGCAAACACAGTCTCTTGCAGGCGATGCTCGCCGTCAACGATATGTTTTACATGGCGGCACCCACGGTGGCGAACATCTTCTATGAAGATGTCGAGGCCTGGCTTGATCTAAATGATATTCGCCATACGCCAAAGGTGAAGTTTACAGGAAAGACAGGGTATGATCATCTCTTTGATTTTGTGATTCCGAAGTCCCGGAAGCAGTCGGAGCGGCTCATACAAACAGTCAACCGTCCGAGTCGTTCAACCGCTCAGAATGTTGTACTCGCGTGGATCGACACAAAGGAGGTCCGCACGCCGGGATCGCGTGTGTACGCATTGCTGAATGATTCGGAACGAAAGGTAGATCAGACCGTGATGGCCGCGCTACGGAGCTACGACGTCAGACCGGTAGTGTGGAGCCAGAGGGAAGATGCGAGAGTAGAACTGGCGGCTTGAGCGTCCGGATTTCCCGGGCGATATGCCATTTGCTCCGCCGATGAAGCAGCCCGAGCGCGCAGATTCATCACGGAGATGTAAGGGGAATAGCGGATCCAATCGCGAGCCGAGGAAGGCCAATGGACTGTCGCTGCTGGCGGTCCGATTAAACAGGACAACGTCCGATGATACCTATTGTCAAAGAGCGGGTCGTCGAACTGCAGCGGCTCTGCGTCCGTTACCGTGTCCTTCGGCTTGACTTATTTGGCTCGGCTGCCACGGACGACGACCGTAGGGGCGAAAGCGACCTCGACTTCCTGGTTGAATTCCAAACGTTGCCCTCCGGAGAGTATGCCGACGCCTTCTTCGGGTTGCTGGAAGCCCTCGAACGTCTCTTTGGACACCGTGTGGATCTCGTTGTCGACTCGGCCATCAAAAACCCTTTCTTCCGACAAAGCGTCGACGAGACCAGGACACCGCTCTATGCGGCTTGAAGCACTCAAATATCTGTACGACATCCGGAAGGCTGCGGGCTCACTGAATGAATTCGTCCGTGATAAGACGTTTGCGGACTATCAGAGCGACGCGATGCTGCGAGCGGCAGTAGAGCGTGAGTTTGAGATCATTGGCGAGGCTATGACTAAACTCGCAAGAGTTGACGAAGCCGTGATTGCGCGAATCAGCGAGTTTAAACGCATCATCGCGTTCCGCAATGTACTGATCCACGAATACGCCGACGAAACTGTTCAACTTTGCCGTCTGAACGCCGAGATGAACGTTGAAATGCGTTTCCATTCGCGAGCTGTTGAACGCTGTAGAGAGAAGAAAGTTGATTTGGCGGCCACTTTTAAGGAAAAATGTCCGTCAAAGTGCTTTGTCGGCCATAGATGACCTACAACGACCGTCGATTCTGTGAGATACTTAAGCGGGGCAATGTAGAAAGTACACGGAATCCCCGAGGCGATTAAAGCAAACCCCCCAACGGCTGGCGTTTGGAGGATGACCCAGCCGGATTCGATGCCTCCAGAGACAGAGGAGGATTGGACCATGAATTGGCAAGATCGAATCGTCGCTGATGCGGACGTGCTGGCCGGCAAGCCGGTGGTACGTGGAACCCGGCAGGCGGTAGAGTTCATCATCGACCTGTTGGCACAGGGATGGAGCGAAGCCGATATCCTCGCGAACTATCCTGGCTTGAGCACTCAGGACATCAGGGCCTGTCTGCACTACGCAAGCGATGTGGTGCGTTTGGTTGAATTAGATCCGAATACCGACGAAAAACGTTTTTGACGTCGAGAATTTGCATTCGCTCATGGAACAGGCACAACAAGGGAGAATCCAATGAGGGTCAGCATTCGGGACAAGGGGCCCTTGAGGGAGATTTCGCCTGCCGCCCTGTCGGCCTATGCACGTGCAGCGGGCTGGACACGGACGGACAGCTACGGCGACTCTTCAGACGTTTATGTATCGGACGGATTGCCGGAGATCATCGTGCCGCGCACCCAACAATTGGGCGATTACGCTAACGTGGTATCACAACTCATCGATATCTTCGCCGACGTGGCAGATACCGACGAACTTTCACTCTACCGAGACCTGGTTACGGCCGACCGTGACGTCATTCGCGTGCGTGCAGCCGAAGCCGGCGATGGCGCCGTATCCGCAAATGATAGGATTAATCTTGTAGGCAGCGCACGTGATATGGTCCTGGCAGCCGCCTGTTCGCTGCATGATCCGCGGTCGGTCTATAGCGCTGCCGCTGGCAAGGAGGCTATGAACTTTGTCCGCAAGTTACGAATGGGGCAATCCGAGCAAGAAAGCCTTGTTGTAACCCTGCTGACCCCTGTCGTGTCGCCACCCATACAACAGTCCTTCATTCAGGATTCGGAGCATAACGAAGACCCGATTGAGCGCAAGATGACAAGGCGTCTGGTTTCCGCGCTGCGAGCCGCCCGTAATGCAACGGAACAAACAATGGGAGGAAAAGTCGACGCTTTCTTGCAGGCCGTGGACAACGGTGTAAGCGCCAATCTGTGCGAAGCGCTCGTGAAGTTGATCGAGCCCTTCGAAGCACTGGACGTCAGTTTGACCTGGGCCCGCACCCGACCGATGAATACGCCGCGGGAGGTCGTTCATTTTGGCAAGGGTGATGCCCCGATCCTCCGCGCGGCCGCGCGGCTGTTCCGTGATCGCGGACCCAAACCGGATGTGCTACTATTCGGCTATATACAAAGGCTCAAGGGGCGCCATGAGGAGACGTACGGAACAATCACTTTGCGAGTATACGTTGACGGGCAAATTCAGTCAGTTGTAGCCGCCCTTACTCAGTCCGATTACGAGAGAGCCATTGAAGCTCATCAACAAAAGGCACCGGTCATTATGGCCGGCGACCTTGACCGCATTGGTCAACGGCGGCGCTTGTTGAATCCGCGCGTTGTTGCCGTCATTCCGCAAGAGGATATGCAGGAAGAGGGAGAATGAGGTCAATCGACCCCGTCCATTCTCTGGCGTTCTCGATTCAGGCGAATCCTGGCGTGTATGCCGTTCTTGTGGGATCAGGCGTATCGCGAACCGCGAAGATTCCCACGGGCTGGGAGATTATTCTGGATTTGATTCGCAAGTTGGCGGCAGTCCACGGGGAGGAATGCGGTCCCGAACCGGAACGCTGGTATTTGGAGAAATTCGGGACAGAGGCGTCATACTCTGATCTCCTTTGATGTCTAGGCTGCAATTGGAGATTTGTGAGCATCGGTTGGATGATCGCCTGGTCGGTGCGATTGCAGGCCCCTTTGGTTTGCGATCTCGCCCCAATGCGGAATCTTTATTGATCTCGGCGTCTGACCACTGAACGAAGGAGCTATTTTAATGATACCGGAAAACCTGGGAAGACTGGAGCGAGTTGACCTTCGTGAAGTATGGCGGAACGAAGCTGACGATTTTACGCCATGGTTGGCGATGCAGAAAATCCTCGACGATCTCGGTGATACACTCGGTATGCAGATAGAGTTTCAGGCGCGCGAGGAAGCCGTTGGTCCATACTCCGCGGACATATTGTGTAGAGATATCGACGACGATAGTTACGTCGTTATCGAAAACCAGCTTGAGGAAACGGACCACGACCACCTGGGGAAGCTTCTGACGTATGCGGCGCATTTCAAGGCGTCAACCGTGGTTTGGGTCGCGAAAGCCTTTACCGACCAACACCGAGCGGCTGTAGACTGGCTGAACGAGAACTCGGCCGAGGGGACTCAGTTCTTTGCGTTGGAAATTGAGGTCTGGCGAATCGGTGAGTCCGCGTTCGCGCCGAAATTCAATATCGTGGCCAAACCGAACAACTGGACGAGGGGAGGGAGATCAACTGTCGCCAGTTTGACGGAGACGCAGAGAGTTCAGCTTGCATTCTGGAATGGATTCGATGACCACGTTTCGCGGCATGGACAGCAGGTCAAACTTACTGCGAGTCCCAAAGCGAAATCCAGTATGGCCGCCGGGGGCTTGGGGCGTACGGGCTTCCTCCTCTCCGCGGTAGCCTCGACGCATTCCGAGACCAGGGGGTGGAAAGGTCAGGAACTAAGGGCAGAACTAAGCATCAACCGGGGAGAACTCTCGGGCAGATTTCACGACTTTCTTCAGTCCCAACAGTCCGAGATCGAACGTGAGATGGGCGGAGAGTTGAACTGGTACAATCCCGAGGATGCCAATGCCTGCAGAATCTACTCTCGGAAAGACGTGGACCTTTACGATCCGGATGCCCGCAATGAGCAGTACACTTGGCTTCTGGAGCAACTCGAGAGTTTGCGTCGCGTCTTCGCGGAGAGAATCCGAAATTTGGAACCTGCACCATAGAGATAATGGCTGCGACCACCTTCGCAAACACCGTCAGGACGTTCGACAACCTTCAATCCGGTCCATCAGGTGTACGTGGCGCACCGAAAGCATCACGACAATTTGCTCAATACAATGAGTATTTTTACTCATTGCGTTGAGTAATTCGTTGAATTTGCGTCCAAATGCCACGGAACTGCCGCGCCGTTTGCCTTAGGCCCGTCGCCTCATTCAGGTCACAACCTGGGCGACACACGCTGGCAAGACGACCCGGATTACGCGACTCGCGGAGCATTCTCGGCAGTTCGACTGTGACTTTTCGAATGCATTTTGGAACCTCCGGGCCACAGTAATGACCATAAGAATTCTTATGGCACCACAAGAAAATTTGTGGCACCGTGTTACCACCCTGGAAACGCGGGCAACCACAAGGGTTGCCCCTACGATGTCATGGTCGTTCTGGTGATCTTCCGTCGGCGTGGCCATGCAGCATTCATCGTGACGCGAAATCTCTTTCGTCGTCCCGGTTTGTCTTCAGACCCGCAGCGTCGAGGCAGCGGTCCATCTCGGCGGCCAGGTTCGTGTAACGGGCGCTCCGGAAATAGGCCTGCGCCCGGTCCTTCCACTGCAGGCCCGTTTTGTCGGTGTAGCGCATTGTCCCGGTGTAAACGTCGTCAGCGGCGTCTTTCAGCAGCCCGGTAAAGCGGGCCGGCTCACAGTGTAGAAGAGGCGCCACCGCCGCGGTAACGTGAATGCCGGCGGACCTGAGGCGCCGCATGGTCTTCAGCCTGGCGTCGATGCGAGGGGCGTGCGGCTCCAGCTTTCGCCGTACGCGGTCGTCGTCGGTGGGCACGGAAAAACACACGCGCAGGGGGTTCTTGAACGTCCGCAGCAGTTCCACGTCGTCCAGAACCAGGTGGCTGCGCGTGTGCACCACAACGTCTTTCGGGTTGCTGTCCAGCAGGACGCCCAGGCAGCGGCGGGTCAGCCGGTACTGCCGTTCCACGTATTGGTACGGGTCGGTGGCGGAACCCACGAAAATCCGCCTCCCCCAGATTTTGTCGCGGGCCTTGCCCAGAAGAAACGGCGCGTTCATTTTGGGCTGGACCCATGCGCCCCACGGCAAAGGGTGTTCCACGGCGTAGTGGTATTTCATTACGTAGCAATAGGCGCACCCCATTCCGCATCCGACATACGGATTTAGGGTGTATCGGGTGACCGGAGGACCGTCCTGTGGCATCAGGACCGAACGCGCCCCGGTCTCTTCGATTTCGAGATGGGAGTGGGCCATATCCTGAATATACTGAACAAATGTTCATATATCAAGTCTGAAAAAAGTGTCGACGAAACATCAGCTCACACTGAGACACGACGACACAAAGGAAAAGGCAGTGAATAGGAATCAGCAGTCAGCTTAAAACAGAAAGCAAAAAGGGGAATGCGATACGGCGTGGCGATATCAATGCCCGGATGTCTGGTTTTGGCAGGGGCGGTTCGGGAACCGCCCGTCTTTCGTGCAGCAACAGCCCAAGACATACAGCAGTCCTATCCGGTGAACCTCTCGTGCGCCCGGTCCGATCGGGAGGGGGCTTTTCCGCGTAATTCCGTTCATCAACGTCGCTTGAGAAGTGCTGAAGACTTCGCAGGGCGCAAACCCTGGTCTCCGTTGCCGGAGCAGTTCGCGGAAAAGCAGCCCCGCGGCGTTTGAGCGGCGCGGTTCTTTTTGGTCCTTTTTCTTGCGCGAACAAGAAAAAGGACGAAGAGGAAAAAAAATGAATGGAGCGGAAGAGCCTGTGTCCGCCCGGAACGCAGTTCCAGAATGCCGACCGATGGGACCATGATCGCTTAATCTTCGCCATTTTCAGGTTTAGGGATACCATCGGCACCCCAAATTTGCTATTTTTTAGTCGATTTGATCCAACGTGCAACATCCAGCCCGATTGCCGGGAATCTCAGGAGGATACCAAATGAAAACGCCACTTGTGCTGTTGTTGACCGCTGCCACGCTGATTGTCGCCCTGGCCTTCGGCGCGCGGGACAGCCGGTCCGAAACCAAAAACGTGGAACAGGCCACGTTCGCCGGCGGCTGCTTCTGGTGCATCGAAGCTCCCTTCGATAAACTCGAGGGGGTCGTCTCCGCGGTATCCGGCTATACCGGCGGGGAACGCCTGAATCCGACCTACAGCCAGGTCAGTTCAGGCAGCACCCGGCACATCGAGTCGGTGCTTGTCACATACGACCCCTCCGTCGTCACCTACGCTGAATTGCTCGACGTTTTCTGGCGGCAGTTCGACCCCACCGATGCCGGCGGGTCGTTCTACGACCGGGGCCACCAGTACACGTCGGCCATTTTCTGCCACGACGAGAAGCAGAAGCAGCTGGCCGAAGCTTCAAAAAAAGCGCTGGGCGAGTCGGGTCGCTTCAACGCTCCCATCGTCACGCCCATCCGCCCTGCGCAAACGTTTTACCCGGCTGAGAAATACCACCAGGATTACTACAAGAAAAAGCCGGCCCAATACAACCGCTACCGGAAGGGCTCGGGTCGCGACCGGTTTATCGAGGGGGTCTGGGGCCGGGACAAGCCCGCTAAATCCTCCGAAGGGACCTGGGTAAAACCCCCCGCGTCGGCGTTGCGCCGGAAGCTGACGCCGCTGCAGTGGAACGTGACCCAGGAAGACGGCACCGAGCGGCCGTTCCGCAACGAGTACTGGGATAACAAGAAGCCGGGAATCTACGTGGATATCGTCTCGGGCGAACCGCTTTTCAGTTCAACGCACAAATACCGGTCGGGTACCGGATGGCCGAGCTTCACCCAGCCGATGGTCCGGGAACACATCGTGAAGCACGTCGACAGCAGCCTCTTCACGACCCGTACCGAGATTCGGAGCAAGTTCGGGGACTCCCACCTCGGCCATGTGTTCCCCGACGGGCCTCCCCCCACCGGTCTGCGGTATTGTATCAATTCGGCTTCGCTGAGGTTTATTCCCATGAACGAATTGAAGACCGCCGGGTACGGCCAGTACCTCGATTTGTTAAAAGACCTCAATGTGTCCGCGGGAAAATAGGCGCGACGCGCACAAAAAATAACACCATCGCCCGCAATTTGCGGGCGATGGTGTTTTCGTTTACAACTGCGGCTGCAGGATTGGCCTCTGGCAGGTCCCCCGCCCGAATTCGCCCATCCCTTTCCCCTCGCGTACTCCCGATCGCGACTCTCTCTATCGTGTGACTTCGTCGGTAGATACGACGGTGACGCCCCGTGCCTTCCAGCCTTCCACGAGCGTTTCTCCGCGTTCGGGGAAGATAGCCTGCGTGGCGTCCAGGACAAGCTGGATGGGGGCGGTGTTTCTCGCCAGGAAGCCGTTGATGGCGTGGGCATTGCAGACGTCCAGGGCAACGCCGTACAGTACGATGTGCCCGGGTCTGACGATGTCCAGTACGGGGTCCACGTTCCGGTTGGTGAAAACGTCGAAGCGCTGTTTGCGGAAGATGATCTCACCGGTGTGGCTGCGGATCCGCTGGCTGAGGGCAATGGGATCCTCCGGGTCGCCGTCGATCCACATCGGATTTCCGGGTCGTGTTTCCGGGACCTTTCGCTGGCCCGGGGTGCCCTTGAGGCAGTGCGGCGGAAAGGTGTTCCTGAAGTCGGGCGAATCCGAAATCTCGGGATCTTCGGGGTTGTGGTAGTCTACCGAGCCGAAGACGGGGATTTTTCGCTGCCGGGCGCAGGCGGTGAGCCGCTTGAGGTTGGGAAGGATTTTTTCCGCCTCCCGGATGTAGAGTTTGCCATCGGGCATGATAAAGTCGTACTGGGTATCCACGTCCCAGAAGATGGTTTCGCGCATCGGCGCTTCTCCTGAATTTTTTCAAAAAAAATACGGCAGAACTGAGACTGCGACAAGGGCGGCGCTCTTGTCCCATGATGCCTGCCGGCGGTAGTGACGGGCGATACCGGCCCTCTATGGGGAGGTCTGTTGCGGCGGGATTGCGAGTTTCTGGATGAAGATACCCGCGGCGACGGAGACGTTGAGGGAGGGGACGTTACCGAGGGAAGGAATGCTGCAGGTGGCGTCGCACTTGTCCAGGGTGAGACGGCGGAGCCCGCGTTCCTCGTTGCCCAGAACGAGCAGCCAGGGTCGATCGGCGGCGATTTGGCCGAGGCCGGCATCGGCGTGTTCGGACGCGCCAAGGATCCAGAGGTTTGACGTCCGTGCCAGGTCGAGAGCACGGCTGAGATTGGGCAGAAAGGCAAAAGGCACGTGTTCAACGCCGCCGGAGGCGACGTCATACACGGTTCCCGTGAGCGGGGCGGAACGGTCCCGCGTAAGCAGGATGCCGTGAACACCGAAGAAAGCGGCGGTTCGAAAGATCGCGCCGACGTTGTGCGGATCCTGTACCTGGTCAAGCGCAAGCCACAATCCGGTGGCGGGGGCGTGCGCGAAGAGTTCCTGGATGGTGACCGGGGGTCGTTCCTTGACGGCGGCTTCGGCGCCGCCCGCGCGGCCGGCCCGGTTTTGCCTCTGGGAAGTCCGGGTTTCGCGGGTAATTTTAACGCCGATTTCCGCGGCGGACGCCCTGATCTGTCTCCACAGGCCGGCGACAGGGTCCGGAAGATGTATTTCGTAGACGTCCTGGGGTCGGGTTTGGAGGACGGCCAGGATGCTGTGAGGGTTCTTGAGGTGAAGAGGCATGGCGGTTCCTTGTGTCCCGGTACGTGGCCGGCTATCCGAACAGTCCCTCCGCATATTGCCGGCGGATGACTTTCTTATTCAGTTTTCCCACACTGGTTTTGGGTATTTGCTCCACGAAGACGATTCTGTCGGGCACCCAGTATTTCGGATATTGGGACGCGAGGTACGCCCGGAGTTCTGCGCCCGTGGCCGGGTCGGCGCTGGGCGACAGAACCGCGATGGCGACGGGGCGCTCCGTCCATTTCGCGTCGGGTATGGCGATTACGGCGGCCTCTGTGACGGCCGGGTGGCCCATCAGCGTGTTCTCCAACTCGACGCTTGAGATCCACTCGCCGCCGCTCTTGATGAGGTCTCTGGTCCGGTCCGTGATGGTGAGGAAGCCGTCCGGGCTCATCGAGCCGACGTCGCCGGTTCGGAACCACCCGTCGGCGGTGAAGTGATCGGGTCCGGGTTCCTGTTTGTAATAGCTACCGATCACCCAGGGGCCCCTGACCTGTATTTCGCCCATGGTGCTGCCGTCCCACGGCGCCTGGTTGCCGGAATCGTCCACGATCCGCATTTCAACACCGGAAATGGGATAGCCCTGTCGGGCTTTGACGTCCCACCTGTCCGCGTCCGAAAGGGTGCGATGATGGCGTTGCAGCCTGGAGACGGTGCCCAGAGGGGAGAGTTCGGTCATCCCCCAGGCGTGGACGACCGGGACGTTCAGTTCCGTCTCGAAGGCTTCGATCAGGCCGCGCGGCATGGCCGAACCGCCGACGATCAGCGACCGGATACAGGAGATGTCGCGTGGATTGACTTTCAGTTCTTCATAGAGCCCGGTCCAGATGGTGGGTACGCCGGCGGGAACCGTCACGCTTTCGTTCTCGATCATCCCGGCCAGGGCACGGGGTTTCAGGTGGGGTCCGGGCAGGACCAACTCCGCGCCGGCCATGGCGCAGGCATAGGGCAAACCCCATGCCATGGCGTGAAACTGAGGAACGACGGGCATAACGATGTCCGATTCCACAATTCCCAAGGCGTTGGACTGGTTAACGCCGAGGGTGTGCAGAAACATCGACCGGTGCGAGTAGAGCGCGCCCCTTGGCTCGCCGGTCGTGCCGCTGGTATAGCAGAGGCCCATGGCCGCGGTCTCGTCGGTTACAGGCCACTCAAACGCGTCGCTTCCGCTGGCTATGAGGTCTTCATAGAAGTAAATGTCGGATAGGCCGGTCCGGATACCCGGATCGGCGTTGAACAGGACGGTACGCGGGGGGCGGTCGAGTCTGGACGCCACGGCTTCAAAGAGGGGCAGCAGGGTCGCGTCCACAAAGATGGCTTTGTCTTCCGCGTGGTTGATAATATAAGCCAGCTGTTCGGGAGAGAGCCGGATGTTGAGCGTATGACAGACGGCGCCGTTGCAAGGGACGGCGAAATACAGTTCCAGGTGCTGGTAGTTGTTCCACGCGAAGGTGCCCACCCGGTCCCCTGGTTCAATGCCCAGGCCGCCCAGTGCGCTGGCGAGCCGCTTTGACCGTCGGTACATTTCCGCATAGGTGTATCGGTGCATCGTTCCGTCAGGCAATCCGGTGGTAATACGTTTGTGAGGGTACAGACGATTCGCGTGCTCAAGGATCCGGTCCATGGTGAGGGGATAGTCCATCATGAGACCTTGCATCGATTGCGCTCCTCGGGAGTTGGGGGCTTGTGTCTGATTCGAGGTGTGCCGCCGCCGCGGTCCTCTATCCCTTATTCGGTAGCTGGAGGTACTCTTCCGGGGTGAAGGCGTCCACCCTGATCGCCTGATCCCGGGCGGCCTCGGCGCGCCGGAACAGTTGTGCGTCTTCCTGTGTGATCAGCTTTTTTTCCAGGGCCTGTAAGACCAGACGGTTGGGGTCCCGGCCCGAGAGCAGGCCCGCGCGGGCGGCCTCTCTGATTTTTAGGGAAATGGGTTCGGCCTCGCAGGAGAGTGCAAACGCGGCTTCCAGGCGGCCCAGGGCTTCGCTGGTCGAGTCCGGCAGGTATATGCCCGCGGTAAGCGCGTCCCTGTCGGGGCCGGGCGTCCGGACGGCGCGGGCGACCTCGCCGCCGAGGGCGTCTGACGGCATCCGGCCGATGGGATTGAGGCGCGACCACAACGCGCCGGGATAGCGGAATATCAGATCGAGGCCGGGCAAGACGCGCAGATTCTGGAACAGGCCGGAGAAACCGAGCTGAATCTGCGCAAGCGCGTATTGCATCGCCCAGTGCAGATAGGGCAGATGGCCGGGTCTGCGGCCCTCCGCTTCAAAGCGGCGCAGGACGGCCGAGCCCAGATACATCCAGGAGAGAATGTCCGCGAAGCGACCGGCCAGCTTTTCTTCTTTTTTCAGGGCGCCGCCCATCGTAACCACGGCGACGTCGGCCAGGAAGGCGAACGAAGCGGATGCCCAGGCCAGTTTGCGGATGTACCGGGACGCGGGCCTTCCCACGGGCGATGTGGCCAGGTATCCGCGCGACAGGCTCAGGAGCGAGGCGCGGAAGGCGTTGCGGATAAAGTGGCCCGCATGCGCCCAGAAAGCGCGGTCGAAGGCGCGCAGGTCGTCCGATTTGAGCGCCTGTATTTCCGCGTATATGTACGGATGGCACCGGATGGCCCCCTGCCCGAACGTGATGAAGGTTCGCGTGAGGATATTGGCGCCTTCCACGGTGATGGCGATGGGCGCCCAGAGATACGACCGGGCGAGCAGGTTTCTCGGTCCCTGGGCGATGGCGTTGCCGGCCAGGATGTCCATGCCGTCCAGAATGGCCTTCCGATGAAGTTCCGTGAGATTGAATTTGACGATGGCGGAAACAACGGCCGATTTTGCGCCCCCGTCCAGGCCGCCGCAGGTAAAACGCCTCGCGGCTTCCATCAGGTAGGCAAAGGCGCCGATCCGCGCGAGCGGCTCCTCAACGCCCTGGAATCGGCCGATGGACAGGCCGAACTGTTTGCGTACGGTGGCGTGGGCGCCCGCCACTCTCGCGGTCAGCTTGGCGCCGAAGGCTGCTGTTGCGGGAAGGGAGATGCCGCGTCCCGCGGCCAGGGATTCCATGAGCATGCGCCACCCCCGGCCAGCGCCTTCGGGCCCGCCGATGATGGCGTCGGCCGGGACGATTACGTCCCGGCCCCCGGTGGGGGCGTTGTGAAAGGGTACGCCCATCGGGTCGTGCCGTCTGTCCACGACGACGCCGGGCGTGTCGCGGGGAACGAGGGCGCAGGTGATGCCCGGATTTTCGCCTCTACCGAGCAGATTGTCCGGATCCTCGAGTTTGAATGCCAGGCCGATGAGCGTGGATATTGAAGCGAGGGTGATATATCGCTTGTTCCAGTTCAACCGCAGGCACAGCCGCCCATCCTCGTCTCTGAAGACAACCCCGCTGGATCGGATACTGCCGGCGTCGGAGCCGGCGTTCGGCTCGGTGAGGGCAAAGCACGGAATCTCCTCCCCCCGCGCCAGCCGCGGCAGGTAGTGTTCCTTCTGGTCCCGGGTGCCGTAGTGGATCAGGAGTTCCGCGGGCCCGAGCGAGTTGGGCACCATTACGGTCACGGCGAGAGGCATGGATCGGGAGGCCAGCTTGCCCACAATCGCGCTGTGAGCGGAGGTGGAGAATCCGAGCCCGCCGAATTCCTCCGGGATGATGATACCGTAGAACCGGTGCTGCTTGAGATAATCCCAGAGATCCTGGGGCAGATCCCGGTTCCGGTGAATCTGCCAGTCATCGGCCAGGCGGCACGCGGCTTCTACGGGGCCGCCGAGGAATGCCCGTTCCGTTTCGCTCAGTTCCGGATAGGGTTCGCTGTTAAGGCGTCGGAAATCGGGTTTTCCGGAGAAAAGGTCGGCGTCAATCCATACGCTTCCGGCCTCGATGGCGGCCTGTTCTGTCGGAGATAGGGTTGGAAGGAGGCGGAGGGCCTTGAGGACTCTGAGGATCCAGGAGGATATCAGTATGCGCCGCAACGGCCGGAGGTTGAAGAGCAGCGCGAGGGCGCCGAAGCCCAACCAGGGGCCGCCGGTCGCACCGAATGCCCAGAGAACCGCGGCCGAGAGGGCGGTCCACAGCCACAACGGCGCGCCGTTGAAACCCAGACCGCATACGAGAACCACGATCCCGAAGGCTTCGACGTAAGAAAAGGACAGGACGCCGTAGGTGGAAGTCAGAACGTCCATGCATTTTACACCTTTAGATTCTCGAAAATTCCCGCCGCGCCCATACCGCTGCCGATGCACATGGTACAGATGCCGTAGCGGATGTTACGGCGGATCATCTCGTGCAGGAGGGTGGCGGTGAGTTTGGCGCCGGTGCAGCCCAGGGGATGGCCGAGCGCGATGGCGCCGCCGTTAACGTTGACGATGTCGGGGTTCAGGCCCAGTTTGCAGATTACGGCGAGGGCCTGGGCCGCGAACGCTTCGTTCAGTTCGATCAGGCCGATATCTTCCAGGGTGAGGCCCGCCTGGTGCAGCGCTTTCGGAACGGCTTCGGCGGGTCCGATGCCCATGATTTCCGGCGCGACGCCGGCCACGGCATAACCCACGAGCCGCGCCATGGGCTCCACCTGGAGTTCTCTGGCCGTCTGTCCGCTCATGACCACCGTTGCGGCCGCTCCGTCCGACACCTGGGAGGCATTCCCCGCGGTGACCGTGCCGCCAACGCGAAAGGCCGGCCTGAGCCGGGCGAGGGCGTCGGCGCTGGTGTCGGCGCGAGGCCCTTCGTCCGCCCTGAACGTCGTTTCGGTGGATGTTGTCCGGCCATTGTCGTACACGGTGTCCGCCACGTGCAGGGGTACGATCTCGTCGTTGAAGCGGCCATCGGCGGCGGCGGTCAGCGCGCGCTGATGGGAACGCAGGGCGAAGTCGTCCTGTTCCTTCCGCGAGATGTTCTGGCTTTCGGCCAGGTTTTCGGCGGTGTTGCCCATGTCGATGTAGAGGTCCGGGTCTTCCCGCGTGATGTCGGGGTCGGGCATGAAATGGTTTCCGCCCATGGGCACGAGACTCATGGATTCGGCGCCGCCGGCGACGATCACGTCGGCCTGGCCCGCGGAGATCGCCTGGTGGGCCATCGCGATGGATTGCAGCCCGGAGGCGCAGAAGCGGTTGATGGTTACGCCGGGAACCGTATCGGGCAGGCCCGCTTTCCGGGCAATTACGCGTCCGAGAACCATCCCCTGCTGCGCTTCCGGAAATGCGCAGCCCATGATGACGTCGTCGATACGAGCGGGCGGAAGGCCCTCCACCCGTGCAATGGCGCCGTTGACGGCGGCGGCGCCCATGGTTTCGGGCCGGACATTGCGCAGGGCTCCTCTCCCGGCTTTGGCGACAGCCGTGCGGACGCTGCTGACGATGCAGGTTTCGTTGATCATGGCGGTTTCGCCCTTTTCTCTCTTGTACCGTCCGACGGACCGGATTCCGTCCGGGTTAATTTCGAAGGGGTCTGTTGGTCCGCAGGATGCTGTAGATCCGTTCCCGGGTTTTCTCTTCGCCCGTAAGGGCGACGAAGACTTCGCGTTCCAGTTCGAGAAGATAATCTTCGTGTACGTTCGCGGGGCCGGTAAGGTCTCCGCCGGTAAGCACGTAGGCGAACCGGTTGGCCAGGTAGCGGTCGTATTCGGTGATGAAACCCGAGCGGAGCCTATTGTAGGTTGTCACCTCGAACCTGGCGCGTGCCGGTTGGCCAAGGACTCTGATAGCAAGGCGAACCGGCGGCGGCGCGTATCCCTGGTTGGAGAGGCGCAGGACTTCCTGTCTGGCGGCGTGGAGCCGGTGGTCCTGGTTCATAACAATGGCCGCACCAGGCGGCAGAAACCCGTATTCCCTCGCCTGATGAGCACTGTTGGATACCTTTGCCATGGCCACCGTTTCAAAGGCCCTTGTCAGAAAGGGCTGGATGTGGCTGTCGTGCTCGGACGACGCGCGCTCGTGAGAAAGCGCTGCCATGCGCATGGTGCCGCACCCGCCCGGGATGAGTCCCACGGCCAGTTCCACAAGACCGATGTAGGATTCCGCCGCGGCCACGGGGCTGGCGCAGGCCAGCGTGAGCTCGCACCCGCCGCCGAGGACACGGCCGTGAGTGGCGACGACGACGGGTTTGCCCGAATAGTGGACCCGCTGGATCATCTGCTGGAAATTGACCAGGAGCCGGTCCATCCGGTCGAAACGGTTCTGGTCCGCGTGCGCGACCATTTCCCCGAGATTCGCACCTACGGAGAAGTTCTTGCCCTCGTTGCAGATGACCATTCCGCGGTAATTCCCCTTTTCGACGATGTCGACCACGTCGAAAAGACCGCGTACGAGTTTTTCGCCCATGGAGTTTGCTTTTGAGCGGTATTCGAAGAGGGCGATATCCTCTCCGAGGTCAAGCAGAACGGCTTCCTCGTTTTGCCAGCGGATGTGCTGCTTTTCCGTGTGGATGGCGGGAGAGGAGAATTCGTCGGCCGCCACGGATTCCCGCACGTATCCGCGGTCAGGCAGATAAACCCGTGAGCGGTCGCGGAATCCGGAGGCGCCTGCCCTGGACATGGTTTCGACCCAGCCCGGCACGTGGATGTTCTCGGCTGCCAGGTCTTCGAGGATGGTATCGAAACCGATGATATCCCACATTTCAAAGGGCCCTGCCTCCCAGCCGAATCCCCAGCGCAGGGCGCGATCTATGTCGGCCGGATTCGCGGTGATTTCGGGGATACGGCGGGCGCTGTATCCCAGCGTTTCCAGGACGTGTCTCCGGAAGAAGGCGCCTGCCCGCCCTTCGTGCGCGTAAAGGCCGCGGAGTCGCAGGGAAAGGTCCCTCTGTTTCCGTATCGGTTCGAGATCCCCCAGTTTCTGTTCCGCCGGAGGTTCGTACGCGCGGGTTTCCGGGTTGAACGAGAGGATGTTCCGCCCCTCTTTCTTGTAAAAACCCATGCCCGCCTTGGCGCCGGTGGCCCCATTTTCAACCAGGTGGGTTACCAGTTCGGGTATCCGGAACTGTTCCCGGCTTTCGTCGTCCGGCAGGGCGTCGTGGAGGTAGGCGGCAACGTGCGCGAGGGTGTCCAGCCCGACAACGTCGGCCGTTCTGAACGTGGCGGACCTGGGACGTCCCAGCAGCGGGCCCGTAAGGGCGTCTACTTCCTCGATGGTGTAGCCGCCCTCCGTAAAGGCTTTAATACACTGCAACATGGCGTACACGCCGATGCGGTTGCCAATGAAGCCCGGTGCGTCGTTTGCAACGACAATGCCTTTGCCCAGCCGTACGCGGCCAAACCGCGAAATACGGTCGACAACGGCCGGATCGGTTTCCGGAAGGGGGATGAGTTCCAGGAGCTTAAGGTAGCGCGGCGGGTTGAAGAAGTGCGTGCCGAGGAAGCGTCGCTTGAAATCCGAAGACCGGTCCTGTGCGATCAGGTGAATCGGGATGCCGCTGGTGTTGTGGAAATAACGGCATGGCTGTTCGCGGTGGCTTCCAGGCGCGCCATAATCTGCTGCTTGACCCGGGGCTTCTCAACGACGGCTTCGATGATCCAGTCCGCTTCGGACGCCAGGTGGAAGTCGTCCTCGATGTTCCCGGGAGTGATGCGGCGGGCGGTTCCTTCCGTAAACAGGGGAGCGGGGCTCAGACGCTCGAGTCCCTTGAGCGCCCCGTCGACAATAGCGTTTCTGTTTTTTTCATTGCCCGGAAGATCCAGCAGGTGCACGGACAGCCCGGCGTTGGCCAGGTGGGCGGCAATTTGCGATCCCATGACACCCGCGCCCAGAACGGCGGCGGTGCGGAACGGAGGATGTGCTGCCGGATGCATTCTGCCTGACCTTTCCGAACGGCGTGATGTGAAAGTGTCGCGGGAGGAAGCGGGGCCGGGAACGGCGCAGGCGCGCATGCCTTTCCCAAGGAAAGGTATGGTACAACGGTTCCCCGATCAAGAACGACCTTAGGGTGTGGTCGTGTCCTCGCCTGGAAGCGGGCGGTCCGGACCGAGGGATTCCACCACTGGCCGGATGCCCGGCCCGTATTCGTACGTCATTCGACCCCCCGTATATCCGCTCACGGCAACGAGAACTGCCGTTGCCGCCACTCCGGCGAGATAGACGACACGCACCGTTCCGGCGAATTTTCTCTTTACGGTGAGGTGAGTGCGGACGAGGGCAAGCGCGATGGACAGCCACGTGGCGGCGGTGGAGATGGATTCGTGCCGTTCGAGCGCGGCGTCGATGCCGGGGATGTCGGCGGCCGCTTGCTCGGCGGCGTTACCGGTCAGCGCGGCCGCAATCGCCGAGACGGCGCCCAGGACCAGGAGAAGGTAACCTGTGTGGAGGAGTTGATCCCTGCGGAACAGGATGCCGAAGGCGTCGCAGAAGAAGCCGACGGTGAGCAGGGCGACAGGAAAGTGGACGATAAACGGATGGAAGTCCATAGGTGCGGTTGTGACCTGGGATGCGGGCGTTCAGCTCCATGCGCCTTTTGCCATCATCCCACCGTCCACGCAGACGTTTTCGCCCGTCATGAAAGAGGCTTTTTCGCTGGCGAGGAACAGCACGGCCTGCGCGATGTCGTCGGGTGTTCCGATGCGGCCGATAGGATGGGACCGGCTCATCCGTTCCCGATGTTCCGTCTCATCGCCGCCGAGGGCCTGCAGGGCTTCGGCGACCAGCGGGGTGTCGATGGTGCCGGGGCTGACGGCGAGCACGCGCACGTTGTCTGTGGCGTACTCCAGGGCAAGCTGCCGCGTCAGCGAGAGGATGCCGCCTTTGCTGGCGGCGTAGGCGCATACGCCCTTCGTGGATTGCAGGCCCTGGACGCTGGCCGTGTTGATGATGACGCCGCCACCGCGTCTGATCATTTCGGGTATGCAGTATCGGGTCATCAGAAAGGCGCTTTTCAGGTTGACGTTCAGAATATAATCCCACGTCTCTTCCGAAAGTTCATGGGCGGGCAGGTAGCTGCTGGTGGGCTGGACGCCCACGTTGTTACAGAGGATGTCCACGCCGCCCCATTCGGAAACGGCGGCCTGAGCGAGTGCGCGACAGGCGTCGTTTCGGGCCACGTCCGCCTCCTGGAAGCGGATATGGCCGGGAAGAGAAGCGGTTTCTGCGGCAAGGCGTTCACCGGCTTTAACGTCCACGTCGGCGCAGAGCACGCGGGCGCCCTCCCTGGCGAAAGCCAGGCAGATGCCGCTGCCGATGCCTTTGGCGCCGCCGGTGACAACGACCACTTTATCCTGAAATTCCGACATGGCGCGCTCCTGGTGCAAGAAAGGCCACGGAAGCCTGCGGGCGGACAGGGACAATAAGATAAAGAGGGCAACGGATGTCAACGACTTGGCGCGTTGCTATGGGCGGGCCGGCCCGACACCCAGCGCGGACACGCCCAACCCAACGCAAGGGCAGGAGGAACGGGTTCGGGAGCAGCTGGTCTGCCGGGTGTCTGTGTAGCACGAAGGCCGAGGCGGAGGCGCCGGCACGTTTTTTTACTGACAAATAATGTTTTTTTTGTTTACTTGTGGTGGAATTCATCATTTCGTCGCGTGTTATGTCCCGGAAATAGATTGCCGAATGGTGACATATTTCTGGGGCAGAACACCGGTTATCGGCAAAGGAGAAATCATGGATCGGCGTTCGTGGGGATGGGTCGTTCTTGGTGTGCTGGTTGGCGGGTTTTTCGGAATCAGTTTCCTGGTGTCTTACTATACGGATTGGCTCTGGTTCAGGAGTCTGGACTACGATTCGGTGTTCTGGCGGATCATTCGCGCCCGCTTCGGGTCGGGCATGATTTTCGGCGGGCTTGCGGCGGTCGTGGTGGGGGTGAACCTATGGATTGCCGGACGCTTTACGCGGCAGGCGCTGCGGGTCGACGGCGAACCCGGTGGCGTGTTGCAGTCCAGGAAAACCCAGGTTCTTATCGCGGCCGCATTGGTGTTTATCCTGGGCAACATAGGCGCCAGCCAGTGGCCGGTTCTATTGCGGTACCTCTACGAACAGCCCTTCGGTGCGGTGGATCCGATTTTCAATCGGGAGGTGGGTTTTTATGTGTTTCTGCTGCCGTTTTACGATTTCCTGTCCGGGTTTATGATTGCAGCACTGGTCCTGTCGGCGCTGGTGGTGGTGGTGGTGTACGTTGCCGCGGGCGGTATTGGAATCCGGGAGGGGCTCGAGGTGGCGAAACGGCCCATGGCCCATCTTTCGGCATTGGGAGGGGTATTTCTTCTGGCGCTTGCATGGAAGTACCGGCTGAAAATCTACGGCCTGCTGTATTCGCAGGGACGGTTTTTCGGGGCCGGTTACGTGGATGTCAACGTTCAGATCTGGGCTTACTGGTTGATGGTGATTGTCTTCCTGGCGGCGGCGGTCTTCCTGTTTCTGAACGTCAGAGCGCGTAATACCCGGTTGCCGCTCCGGGGTATCGGTGTACTGGTCGTCGGCACAATTGTCGTGGGGGCGGTCCCCGCCACCGTGGTCCAGAAGCTCGTAGTGGAGCCGAACGAGCTTCGCCGGGAAGCCCCGTATATAAAATACAATATCGAGGCGACCAACCGGGCATACGGGCTGGACCGGATCGACGAACAGCCATTCGAGGCTTCGGAGGATCTGACGCTGGAGGATATCCGCGCCAACCCGCTGACGATGCGCAATATCCGGATCTGGGATGAACGCCCTCTGAAACAGACCTATCAGCAGGTGCAGGAGATCCGGCCGTACTACGTATTTCCGAACGTGGACGTGGACCGGTACACAGTGGATGGCGTTTACAGGCAGGTGATGTTGTCCGCGAGGGAACTGGATACGAACCGGCTGCCGTCTCAGGCCAGGAACTGGGTCAACGAGCGTCTGCAGTATACCCATGGTTACGGGGTGACAATGAGCCCGGTTAACCACGTGACCTCCGAGGGACTGCCGGCGTTTATGATAAAGGATATTCCGCCGGTCGCGGATCCGGGGCTGGAGATCGAGCAGCCCGAGATTTATTACGGGGAGAGAACATACGCTTACATTGTGGTAAAGACCGGGATTGAGGAATTCGACTACCCGAAGGGAGACGATAACCGGTATTCGACGTATGAGGGGCTGGGCGGCGTGCCCACGGGCAGCTTCTTCAATCGGTTGGCGTTTGCCATTCGATTCTGGGACGTCAACCTTCTGTTGAGCGGTTACATATCGCCCGAAAGCCGCATCATGTTCCGCCGGCAGATTCGGGAGCGGGTTCAGACGCTGGTTCCATTTCTCCTGTACGATACCGATCCCTATATCGTGGCTTCCGAAGGAAGGCTTTTCTGGATTCAGGACGCGTACACGATTTCGGATATGTATCCGTACTCGACGCGCTCGGGGCGGATGCGGATCAACTATATCAGGAACTCGGTGAAGGTGGTGGTCGATGCCTACAACGGCACGGTCACGTTCTACCAGGTGGATATGGAAGACCCGCTGATTCGATCCTACGGCGAGATGTTTCCGGGACTGTTCCAGCCGATGTCCGCCATGCCGGAAGATTTGAAGGCGCACGTGAGGTATCCGATCGACCTGTTTTTCACGCAGGCCGCCATGTACCGGAATTATCACATGGAAGACGTCAACGTCTTTTTCAACCAGGAGGATCTCTGGGAGATTCCGAACGAGATCTACAGCGACCAGCCGCAGCCCATGCTGCCTTACTATATCATCGTCAAGCTACCGGGTGAGAGCCAGGAGGAATTTCTGCTGATGGTGCCGTTTACCCCGGCAAAGAGAGACAATATGATTGCGTGGCTCGCCGCGCGGTCGGACGGAGAAAACTACGGGCATCTGCTGGTGTACAAACTGCCCAAAGACAAGCTGATCTACGGCCCGATGCAGATCGAGGCCCGGGTGGACCAGCAGCCGGAGATCTCCAGCCAGTTGACGTTGTGGGGGCAGCGGGGGTCGGAGGTGATCCGGGGGAACCTCCTGGCCATTCCGGTGGAGCGGTCGTTCATCTATGTCGAACCCATCTATCTGCAAGCGAGGCAGGAGCCCGAACAGCAGGGGTACGGGCAGGAGGAAGGCATACCCGGGGGCCAGCCCCCGCCGAGGCGCCAGCAGGAACGCAGTTCGGCGATTCCGGAGTTGAAGCAGGTGATTGTCGCTTTCGGTGGACGGGTGGTGATGCGGAAAACGTTCGATGAGGCGCTGACCGTCCTGTTCGGCGGGGGATCCGGCATCACCATGGCCGCAAGTGAGGAGGAAACGCCGGCGTTTCCCGTTGCCTTGCAGACAGGCCGTTCGGCGGCCGAACTGGCGGCGAAAGCGGACGCGCAGTATTCCCGCGTGCGTTCGGCGTTTCAGCAGTGGGACTGGGAGCAGGCGGGAAAGGAGATGAAAGCGCTGGAGGAGACGATCAGGGCGCTGAAGGAAGAGTTGAAATAGCAACCGGACGGCCCCGCCGGGTTCGTTTTCTGTAAAGGATCTGCGGATGACGGTAAAAGTTGGTCTTATAGGTGCGGGGAATATCTCACGTGCGCATCGCCGGCATCTGAAGCGCATCGACGACGTGGCGATGGTGGCCATTTGCGACGTGGACCGGGCGAAGGCCGCCGCGGCGGCGGCGGAGTGGGATGCCAGGGTATTCACGGACTACAGGTCCATGTTGGACGAGGTGGAGTTGGATGCGGTATATATCTGCATCCCTCCCTTTGCGCACGAAGCACAGGAGATCCTGGCCGCGGAGAAGGGGATCGCGCTGTTTGTGGAGAAGCCGATCGCCCTTCACATGGATACGGCGCGGGAGGCCGACGCGGCCATTCGGGAACACGGTGTAATTTCCTGCGTGGGCTTCCAGGGTCGGTACCTGGATATTATTGAAAAAACGCAGGACCTGCTTGCGAGCCGCCAGGTCGGGCTGGCCATCGGGTATTGGATGGGCGGGCTGCCTGGCACGTACTGGTGGCGGCGGAAGCAGATGTCAGGGGGGCAGGCCGTTGAGCAGACGGTTCACGTGACGGATATGGCCAGGTATCTTTTCGGCGACGTGAAAACGGTATATGCCGGGGGCCGTACTGGATTGATGGCGGATGTGGAGGATTACGATATTGAAGACGCGAGCGCGGCCACGTTGATTTTCGAGAACGGAACGCTGGCGACGATTTTTTCGGCCTGTTTCCTATCGTGTGGGCATCGCGGCGGGCTGGATATCTACACGAAGGATATGGTGATTGAGTACAAGGAGAGAAAGTCCATTACAGTTGTGCAGGGGGATCGGTCCGAGTATATCGAGGTCGGCAACGACTACTGGCAGGAAATGGATAACGCGTTTATTGAGGCGGTGCGCACCGGTGATGGATCGAAGCTGCGATGTCCGTACTCGGATGCCGTGAAAACCCAGCAGGTGGTTGTGGCGGTGAACCGTTCGCTCGAGACGGGCGAACCGGTATCCGTTGCGGAAGTTTAGCGGAATTAGCTATCAGCTTTCAGCTTAAGGCGGGACCTCTCCCCCCGGCTCCACGCCTCCGGCGGGGAAGGACAATGAAGGATCAAAACCAAATTCAAGAACCACCTTTCTCCAAATTCCCTGCCTACGGCGTGTTCCTTTTGAAGCGACCAAAAGGAACCAAAAGTCGCCGCTGGGCGCGGGGCCTGTCAAATGCACAGCGCGAATACCCTCAGGGGACGCACGTAATGCACTGCCCTGCAAGCGAAGGTGGATATCGGAGTTCGCTGGGGAACGGAATAGCGCGCTCTGCTCTGGGAGTGCTCGCGGGAGACGTCGCGTTCGATAACCGAATGGCTATCTGAGAGCGAGCGATATGGCTTGGCGAAATCTATCGGCGATATGCGGACCACCATGCGGGCGACTCATGAGTCGCCCCTAGGAATACAACGAACGCGCTGCGCAATCATACGGCGATCGGCCGTTCGAATGCAAATCCAGGCGGCCGTCCTTCCAGGTCTACCTCACGACCTTCCGGTGGAGGAGCGGGGGGTTTTTCCACGTTATTCCGTCCTGCATAGAAGCATCGCGGGGTCGGATTTGTACGCAGGGCACAGTCACCCGTCTATGCCACTGAGGGGATTCGTGGAAAAACCGGCCCCGCGCCGAGCGGCGCCGTTCTTTTTGGCCCTTTTTCTTTGGCGAGAAAGAAAAAGGGCAAGGGAATAGGGGACGTTATGGGGGTGGAGGAGATTCTATTTCGCAGGTAGCGAAACGCGAGATCCCGGTGTTGTTACTCGCAAAAAGGTGATGCCCTTAAATAAAAGAGGGGCGCTGCGATATTGCAGCGCCCCTTTATTGCGGGTGTTTGCGGTTACTTGTACATGGTCATCCGTCCGGATTTCAGCCGGTCCCAGTAATCGTAGAGGGCGGCCTTGATCTGTGGGCTCAGGATCACGCCGCCGATGATGTTGGGGAATGCCATTCCAAGGATCATCATGTCCGTGAAGCTGAGCACGTTGTCCAGGGCGGTAACGGCGCCGAAGAAAACAAAAACGACGAAGATGATGCGGTACGCGAGGATCGTGCCATCTCCGAAAAGATACTCCCAGGCGCGTTCGCCGTAATAGGACCAGGAAATCATGGTGGAATAGGCAAAGAGCACCACGGCGATTGCGAGTACATAGCGGGCGCCGGGAATGAAGGATTCGAAAGCCGCGGCCGTCATGGCCGCGCCCACCGGATGGCCCTGCTGGGCCTGACCGAGGAATTGAGGGTCCGCGTAGACGCCCGTGATCAGACAGATAAGGCCCGTCATCAGGCAGATGACGACAGTGTCAATAAAGGGTCCGATCATGGCCACCATGCCCTCCCGGGCGGGTTCGTTAGTTTTGGCGGCGGCGTGCGCGAACGCAGCGGATCCGAGGCCGGCCTCGTTCGAGAAGGCGGCGCGTTTGATGCCGGTTACCATCACACCCACGAAGCCGCCATAGAGCGCCTGCGGCGAAAAGGCCTGGCTTAAGATGGTGACCAGCAATTCCGGAATCCGGGTAAAGTTGGTAAGGATAATCAGAAGGCAGGTGGCCACGTATAACACGCACATAGTGGGCACCACCCGGGACGTGACGCGGCCGATTCGCCGGATGCCGCCGACAATCACGACGGCGACCATACCCGCGAGCAGGATGCCGACCAACCAGTTGTAGGTCTTGAAGACCGGCGAAACGGTACCCAGTATTTCCAGCGTCTGATTGGCCTGAAACATGTTGCCGCCGCCGAGGCTTCCGCCCACGGTCAGAAAGGCGAACATCACGGCCAGGGTGCGGCCGAATTGCCCCATGCCCTTTAATTTAAGGCCGTTTTCCAGGTAATACATCGGGCCGCCTGAGACATGTCCGTCGGGGTGTATCTGCCTGTACATGATGGCCAGGGTGCAGGAGGCGAGTTTGGAGGACATGCCGAAGACCGCGGTGACGAGCATCCAGAAAATCGCGCCGGGGCCGCCAAGGCTCACGGCGATGGCCACGCCTGCGATGTTTCCGAGCCCGACCGTGGCCGAGAGTGCACTGGTGAGGGCCTGGAAATGTGAGATTTCTCCGGGATCATCGGGATTATCGAAGCGGCCGCGGATGATGTCTATGGAGTGGCGGAACCCCTTTATGGATAACCATCTGAAGAAAAAGGAATAATAGATACCTCCCAGAAGAAGGATCATCACGATGAGCGGAATTCCCGTGCCGAACGACGCGAAGAGGACCGTCCCCATGAGTTCGACCGTGTTTCCGAAGAGGCTGTCCAGGTCGGCAAGATTGGTCTGTATCCAACTGTTTAACGTTTCGGTTTCCATCTGGGCCGTTCCCTCCGCAAAGGCCAGGACGGGAAAGGCGAGCGTCAGGAGCCAGATGGAACTTAATAATACAGCGGAACGACGATTGACTCTATGCATAAGGACCTTCCTTGCCATCGGGTTGTGGGATAGGCAAGTGATAAACGCACGTCAGTTGCGTGAATATGTGGAATCCCGAGCGTATTGGCAACAGCAATCCACGGGTACCCGGCACGCGCGTGCGAAACGCGCCATACAGCCCGTCTTTGCTAACTTACAGCCTGTTCACCGTCATGCGGGCCTTGGCCGGTAATCCAGCGCAGGCGCTCCTCGTGTGAACTCTCCGCGAGCCGGAGGTTCTCCTCGGTGACGGATAGACACCGTGAAATCTCCCTGTACCCGCGGATGAAGGTCTCGGCGTAGCCGATGTTGGCCTTCCACCCCTGAAATCCGGCGCTGGACTCGATCCGCTTTCTCGCGAATTCCGCCGTGTGCCCCTGGGATTCGAATATTGTCTCGGCCTCTATCCGCTTGTCGACCTGATCGGAGATATCGATACAGACGTCGACCTCGTGGAACCCGTAGTCGACGCCCGTATAGTAGATGGAAGCCACCCTGTGAGGCGCGCGACCCCGCTCGGTGTCGGGGATAGACACGTGGTTGAGCGCCTTTTGCACGGCAATACCGGCCGCGGTATGGTCGTTGACCCATGCGTAGTGACAGCGGCGGTCGGGCAAGGTGTAGGGTGCATGGGTCAGAATCATTTGAGGACGGACATCGTACAGAATCTCGGCAAGCGCCGACACCACGTCGTCGGTGACCTCGAAGGGATGATCCGAAAACGGAAGCACAGTCACGTCGGTGATGCCGAAGACGGCGCACGCCCTGACGAATTCGCGTGTTTTGCACTTTGCATAACTCTCCCGGGATCCGTCAACGACGTTCCTGTCTCTCCGGGCGGGCGGCTTGCGCAGTTCGTCGGCCAGTTTTTCATTGTGGGTGCGCTGCCCGCCGGTTAACGCCACCACGGAGACGTGGTCGCCGCGGTCGACGTGGTGCGCGCAGGTGCCCCCCATGTGGCACACATCGTGCGGGTGAGCGACCACGACCAGTAGTTTGAGACCACCTTCGTTTGGGGACGACATGGGTTTATCCCTTTCCCGGCGCCGACGGAGTCCGTCCGTCTCTGCGGGTTGAAAGCACTTCGGCGTGCCGCGTCGCTAAACCTGTCTCAGGCCGGCGGAGTCCACACCGGCGGGGCGATGCCCTCGATGTGGGTCTTGACGTCGATCACGGCGGGTTTTCCCGATGTAACCGCCTGGTCGAGGGCGCTCCCGAACTCCCCGGCCCGGCGAACCGTGATGCCAATGCAGTCCATCGATTCCGCCATTTTCACAAAGTCGCCGTCCGTCATATGCCAGAGTTCGTCGGATCCCGGTTCCGGGCCTCCGTAGATATCTTCGTTGAGTTCCTGTTCCTGGTTCAGCGAGTGGTTGTTGTTGACCACGATGACAACCGGAATGTCGTTTCGGGCGGCCGTGTCCAGTTCCGTGACGTGATACCAGATGCCGCCGTCACCCGTAAAGCACACAACCGGGCGATCCGGGGCGGCGCACCGGGCGCCGACGGCGGCGGGAATGCCCCAGCCCAGGGAGCCGGAACATCTGACATAGGACTGACCCGGATGTTTGAGATCGATCATGGTACCGGTCCAGATTCCGGAGTGGCCGGTATCGGAAACGAGAATGGCGTCGGAGGGCAGGTGTCGGGTCAGTTCCCGGCACAGCCGCTCGGGTCGAATGGGAACGTCGTCGGAGTTGACGAACGGGGTCACGCTATCCCGCCATTCGGAGGTAAGTTGCCGGACGCGCGAAGTCCAGGCGCTACGTGTGACGGATGCAGACACAGCTTCGATCAGACGGCTCAGGCCGACCTTCGCGTCGGCCTGGATTCCAAGCCGGATCGGGTAGGAGCGTCCGATTTCGGCCGGGTTGATGTCGAGTTGTATGACATGGGTGCCGGCCGGGGGGACGGTCCAGTCGTTCGTGACCTGTCCGCCGGTGTGGCTCCCGATAAAGAAGACCAGGTCCGCCTCGGAGACGGCGCGGTTGGCGCATTCGCGAGAGTACAACCCACAGACACCCACGGCGAGGGGATGGTCATAGGGGAAGGCCTCTTTGGCGTTCAACGACGTCGCTACGGGAATGGCGAGTTTTTCCGCAAAGGCTCGTAGCGCGGCGCCTGCGCCGGAGGCGACGATCCCGCCACCGGCGACCATGATGGGTCGTTCCGCCGCCGCCAGTAGATCGACCGCCTTGCGAACGGCTTCGGGATCGGGCTCAGGCCGGAAGGGGGGCAGGCGAGCGAAGGGTTCTTCAACGACCACGTCCATTTCGGCTTCGCCGTTCGCCACGACTTCCCCGATGAATCCCGCCATGTCGAGATGAACCGGCCCGGGCGTTGCCGTGGTGGCTTCCCGGAAGGCCTGCCTGAGGAAATAGGGGAGTTGCTCGGGCCGGTCCACCAGGACGTTGTACTTGGTGACCGCGTCGAAAGGCGCAACGTGGTCCACTTCCTGGTACGCGTGCCGGTGCCGGTTGATCTGTGTCTGACGCCCGGTGATCGCGATGACGGGAGAACACGCGAGGTACGCGTCCTGAAGCCCGGCCGCGAGGTTGGCTGCGCCCACGGATTGGGCCATGCAGATGCCGGCGCCGCGGCGGACGCGCGCATAGGCGTCGGCCATATAGGCCGCGCTTTTTTCGCCATGGGTCATGATGCGCCGGATTCCCAGCCGTTCCATTTCCATCAGGGCGCGAGGCGCGATCACGGGCATGAAAAAGACATGGGTGATGCCGTATCCGTGGAACGTTTCAGCGATGAACCGGCCGCCGGTCAGGCGGGGCATAAATCCGCTCCTCTACGATGAAGTGACAGGTGGCGCGCAATGATCACGGGACAACCAGAGCCCGTTGTGGGCTTATCTCCCGTGGCCGGACGGGAACGGCCGCAGATCGCCTTAATCCGGATATTGCAGGCAGAGATTGACGGGTCCGTGAATCGAAAGCTAAGCTGTACAGGTTTAATTTAAAAGAGAAAATGAGACGGCCTGGACAAATGAGAACGGGCGACATCAGCCCCGGGCGCATTTGTTACGCCTGGTTGCTGCGGGGTCCCGTGGTCCCATTCGTGGACGTTGAACCCGGCATTTCCGCTTGACTTTTCACCCCGCGTGGGAGATTATGAGACCGGTTGTGTATTCGCCGATCGTGGCGCGGATTTCGGGAGGACGGCGTGGATCTTTCTCTGTATTTGCCCATTGCGGGCACTAGCGTCAACCTATGGATGCTGTTGGCGTTGGGTGCCGGCGTGGGCGTGCTTTCCGGCCTGTTCGGCGTGGGTGGCGGCTTTCTGTTGACACCTCTGTTAATCATGATCGGGATTCAACCCACAATTGCCGCGGCTTCCGATGCCAATCAGATCGTCGCGGCGTCGGCATCCGGCGTCTATGCCCACTGGCGGCTGAAAAACGTCGATTTGCGGATGGCCTTTTTGTTGGTTGTCGGCGGGTTCGCCGGTGGTACAGCCGGCGTGCAGCTTATCAAGGTGCTGCGGGCCGCCGGCAGCGCGGATGTGGCCATACATATCAGCTACGTGCTCATGCTGGCGCTGGTAGGCGGCATTATGTTCGTGGACGGCGTGTTGGGTATGCGCGCGGGAATCATGGTAAAGGCTGCAGACCGCGCCAGGGAGGAATTGCGGATAACCTGGGCGGTACGCCCGCTGGCCTGGGTGAGCAGGATGGCCCGGGTGGCGTCCTGGTTCGTCGGGCTCAACCGGGCGCTACCGTGGAAAATGCGGTTCGAGACGGCCGGAAGGACCATGTCGTTGCTGGTGCCGTTGGGATTGGGCGTCGTAGTGGGTATGCTGTCGGCAATTATGGGGGTGGGCGGCGGTTTTATTATGGTGCCGACCATGCTGTACGTGTTGAAGATGCCCATGCCCGTGGTGGTGGGAACAAGCCTGTTGCAGGTGATGTTTACCTGTATCAACGTGACCCTGATGCATGCCTATACGAACCATACGGTGGATTTCGTGCTGGCGTTGACGCTGCTCGCGGGGTCAACGCTGGGTACCCAGGCGGGTGTACGCATTGGCAGGCGGTTGGGGATGCAGCAGTTCAAGATGCTTCTGGCGGCGATTGTGCTCCTGGTGATGGGAAAAATGCTGGCGGATCTTCTGTCGGAGCCGGCTATTCTGCTTACCGACTGGGGAGGGCGCGGATGAACAGTCGGGCCTGGGCCGGGATGTTGATGGCGCTTCTGTCCGTGCCCTGCGCGGCAGAACCCTTGCTCCAGCTACTTCCTTCACACATAGAGGTCGACCTCTTCTTCCAGGGCGCAAGGCTTGTCGCAACCGGCAGGGTACCGAAAGATTGCCGGGTCGTTTTGAAACTTGAAGGGGAACGGCGCGCCGTTTCGTATCGCAGAAAGGACAGACGCGGCCCTTTGTGGATCAGTACGGGCCGTGTTGTGTTCGACTCGCTGCCCGCCCTCTATGTGGTCGCCGCCTCGAGCGATTCGCCGGACGTCGCGCGGCAACTGGAAACCGTCGGGGAGGGGTTCGAAGCGCTTCGGAGGAGCGTCACCATTGAACAGTCGCCTCCCGGCGATGACGGCTTCGTGTTCGACGAGTTCCTGCGCCTGGAAACACAGCGTGGATTTTACGCGGTGCGGCCCGGGACGATTGTGTTGTCAGATGGAGACGGCGGGATCGCTGATTTCCGAGCGGAATTCCGGATTCCCGCCGCTATTCGATCCGGAGCCTATCGCGCGACACTTTACTGTTTCAAAGAAGACCGTCCGGTTTCGGAGACCGTTCGGACGTTTACCGTCGAAAAAGCCGGGCTCGTTCGTGTGCTTTCCGACGCCGCGTTCCAGCATGGGGGTCTCTACGGCCTGATCTCGGTTGTCGTGGCGCTGGCTGCGGGGTTGGTTGTGGGAGTGATCTTCCGAAAATTGTAATGGGCGTTCGACGATTCTCTTGGGGGCGGTCGTGATCAGGCCGTTAAAGGCGTTGGGTCCGCTCAGTCGCCCGTTCGACGGGAGCCAACGACGGTCTTGCGGACCCTGACGATGATTTAGGTCCTGGAGGGAGTGACTTTCGGGGTTCAATCAGGTTGGATAGATGGCCCGGCGGGAAGTCCGGCGTGGAGAGGGGATGCCGGTTTTTTCAATCAGATGTTCTCAACCTGCCACCCGGGAAAGGAGTTCCGGTATGTTTACGATTCGGACAACGCTGACGGTTTGCCTTGCGCTGTGTGCGATGGCGATGGGAGGGCGGGCGAGCGCGGACAAGATGTCAACCGGCGATACGAAGACCGATGGTCTGATGGTCGCGATTCAGGAAAAGCTGAAGCCGATCAAGACCTGTGAAACCCGGGTCAGAACCCTGTTGACGGTGGAAGGCGAGCAATTCGAGATTCTGGACGATATTACCATACAGGCGCCGGCCAAAATGCACGTGGCGCGCGTCCTTGCCGGGCGGATCCGTCAGACGATCGTGTCGGATGGCAGCCTGTTGTGGCGATATGACCCCGAGGAGAAGATCGTCTACCGAATCAACAACGCGAGGGTCTATCGTGCGACGCAGGTGGAGGCGCACGCGGACCAGCCGAATCCCACGCGCCCCTTCCTCGCGCTTGAATGGAAATCCATCCGATATGTGGGGACCGACACGCTGAAGGGCGGGATCCTTCGCGTATTCGAAGCCGTGCCGGAGGTTACACTGCTATATGCAGACCTCTCGGAGCCGCCCGCCAGGGTTCGTTTTTCCATTCACCCGGAAGATGGGTTGTTGAGGGCGGTGAGTTACTATAGTGCTGCCGGTAAGGAACTGCTTTCACGGCATTTTGAAACGTTGAAAACAAACGTAAAGGTAGACGACGATCGATTCGAATTTGTCGTGCCGGCGGGGGTTCATGTGATGGACGTTACCGACGATATTATCGAATTTATCAGGACGACAAAGTCAGGCATGGCGGGGGGAAAATAACGTCACGCGCTTTTAAAAGGACAGGCCGAAAGATCCCGCCAACAGGGTGGCCAGCCCCAGAAAACTGACGAATCCTATAACGTCCGTGACGGTGGTCAGAAAAATCGAGGCCGACTGGGCCGGGTCCTTGCCCGAAGCCGTGAGAACGATTGGAATGAGGGCCCCTGTGAGACTGGCCATGGACATGGAAAACACCATGGATACGGCCAGTACAAGGGGAAGCCACGCCGTGCCGGACCACAGGTAGGCCGCCAGAGACGCCACCAGGGCCACGGCCAGCCCGTTGACAAACCCGGCCAGCAGTTCCTTGCGGGCAACGTAAAACCAGCGGCGCGGTCTGAACTCGCGCAGGGCCAGGCCGCGGGAGGTCACGGCCAGGGCCTGTGCGCCGGTATTGCCCGCCTGTCCGGCGACCACGGGCAGAAACACGGCCAGGGCGGTGAACATGGCGATTGTGTCCTCGAAAAGGGCGACGGCCGCCGCGGCCAGAAAGGCCGTCGCCAGATTGACCTGCAGCCAGGGCAGCCGATTGCGCACGGCCAGCACGGGTCCCGAAAGGGCGCGTTCCTCCCTGCCGGCGCCGACCATGGTCTGCACTTTCTCGCTTGCCTCATGCCTGGCGGCCACCACCAGGGCATCATGGCGGATGATTCCGCAAAGCCGACCCTCGACGCCACCGACAACGGGCAGCGAAGCCAACTTGTGGGCGTCAAGCAGTTCTACCACTCCTTCTGTCGATGACATGGCCTGCACGGACACGGGAGGCCCGTCCGCCAGTTGTCCAAGGCGGTCTCCGGGCTGGGCCACGGCGACCTCCTGTAACGGAAGTACCGCGGTAAGCTTCCCGTTATCGTCCACGACGCACAGATCGAGGATGCGCCGTTCCGGAAACGAACGGATGCGGGTGAGCGCCTCCACCGCTGTCTCCTCGGCGCTGAATACGGTCACCGAGCTATCCATGATCTGACCGGCCGATCCGGCCGGATAGCTCATCAGTTCCTTCATTTCAGCAGCCAGTCCGGCGGGCAGGGCGTCCAGGCGCTCGGACCGGCTTTTCGGCGACAGCCGGGCCAGGAGCGAGGCCGCGACGCCTTCGTCCATAGCCGCCCATAGTGTCCGGAACAGGGAACCCTCCATGTTCTCGACAAGCAGGATGGCCCGATCCGGATCCAAGCGCTCAAAGACCTGCGCGCCCCTGTCGCCGGCCTGGGATTCAAGCAGCTCAAGCGCCTCGGGCACTGGCGTCTGGGCCAGCGCACGGGCGGCCTCACCCGGATGGAGCCGAAAAAAGGCTCGGATCAGGGCTTGCGAGGCCTGCGTGTTTTCAGTCATACCTGACTCCTTGCCGGATGAGTGCTCACCTGCTACGTCAGGGCATGTCCCCGCTGTACCGGTGACCGGTCAACGAGAATCCCGGTGACGGCACGTGTGGTACCTATACGCAATCAAAGCTGGCGACCGGGATGATCGGCATTGGGCGGTTGGAGATTTTCCGCCCCAAGGACGCTTTTTACCAGGGAAGACAGCCCGATGCGATATAATTCTCCCAGTGCCGTCCCTGCCTGGCCGGGCTGTACGAGGCGGTCGGTGAGCCCGGCCAGTTGACGGAGGGTCTTGTGGCGTAGCGCCCCGGCGAACAGATCCTGTTCGTCGAGTACGGGCAGGATGTGGAAATCCATCCACGATGGATGGACGAGCACCGAAGCCAGCGAATCGTCCGTTCGCACAAACATCACGTCCTTTCGCATAAGGGAGGCCACGGATAACCCTTCATCGGCAGCCAGCAGTTCCCGGAGACTGAGAACGCCGGCCAGTGTCTGATCGCGCTTCACGACGTACACATAATACAGGACGCGGGCCTGATTGGCCCGTAATCTGGCCAGCGCCTCCCCGGCGGAAATTTCGGGCGGGACGGTGAAGACCAGCGACTCCATCAATGCTCCGGCGGTCTCCTCGCGGTAACGCAACAGGCGATTCAGGTGCCTTGTGAGATCGTCGGGCAACGCTTCCAGGATCGCCGCTCTCGTCTCCGGCTTCAGTCGGCGAACGAGGTGGGCGGCGCGATCCGCCGACACCCCCTCCAGGGCGCCTGCGGCATTCGTGGCCGGCATACGCTCCAGACAGGCCACGGCAGTGCTCGATTCCATGGTGTTGAAAAGGGCGGTAGCCAGTTCGGGCGGGGTCCGGGAGAAGAAGGGCACGAGTTCGTCCAGCGAGCAATTTTCCAATACACGGGCGGCTTCCGGGGCGTGGCCGCGGATAAAGTGATCAATCAGATTCGATGCCCTGTCCATCGTTTCAATTCCTCTCTACGAGCAGGATAGACGCCTGTTCGGCAAAGACCGACGCGGGCACCGAGATACGCCCCTCCTCGGCATCCAGCACCACAACGGTGGCGGTGATCTGGACGATCTCTCCCTGGTAGTTCCCGACGCGGACCCGGTGGCCCACCCTGTAGGTTTTTTGCAGGTAGTACGAGGCCAGTATATTGGCCACGGTGGTACGGGCCCCGAGCGCAAAGGTCAGGGCGCTGCCCAGAAGGCCGATTCCGAAGACGAGAAGCAGTCCGCTGGTCAGCAGGTCGACGTTCAGACCCGCCTGGTTCACGGCGATCAGGGAACTCGCGACCACCACCGACATCTGACCCAGGCGCGCAAGGGCCGTCGCGTAGGAAATCCCCGTCGACACGATGACATCCCTTAGAAACTGACCGCCCACCAGGCCGGCGAACAGGATCAGGACGGCCGCGAGGAACCGGGGCAGATAGACGACAATGCCGTTGAGCCATACGGACACCACGGGCAGCCCCAGTATTTCGGTGGCCACCGTGAGAAAAAAGAGCAGAACCAGCCAGAAGAGCACGCGACCGACGGCCCAACCCGCGGCGGTCCGGAATTCCGCCGCCCGCCCTCTGTGCAGCCTGAGACGCGGAACCAACCGGTCCAGCCCGGCGATCAACCTGCGGCTCAGGGCGCAGACCAGGTAAGCCAGCGCGAGACCCAGTAACGCCAGGGCCAGGGCGCCGGCGATCCGGGGCGCGGCATCGATGAGTTGATGGGCGATATGCTGGACCTGCGCCTTGAGTTGAGCTATCAGTTCCTGGTAAGACAATTCCTTTTACCTTTCTGGCCTGAAAATAAGCCGTCAGCTTTCAGCGCACCCATCACACAGCCAGCCGGAGGCACGGTGGAAGGGCCTGACTGTTCAACGCTTATGGCTTAGAGATTCACCCCTTCGGCAACGCAACAATCTTATTGCGTTGCCGAAGGGGATGCTGATTCGTTTGAGACGGCCGTAGGCGTGGTGTTTGCCCGCCCAGGTCACGTGGCCGATTGATAGGGGGCAGGCGTTAACCGTATCGCTTCGCCGGCCCACGTGAACCACCGGCGGAATTGGCTGATTTATGAGGCTCCGTCTTTCTCCCTGGCGCGAACCCGTTGTGCCTGCCAGGGCTTCCTCTCTCCATAATACGCCTTCAGGGGACGCCACGGGCCGGTCTCACCGAGATGCCTGCCGTACACGGCGACTCCGGTCAGGCCGCCGGCGGTTCGCAGGCGGCCGGGCAGGACCGCCTCGCATTCGAACCCGGCCTCCTCCAGCCTTCTTCCAGCGTCCTTGTCTCCGTCCGAGACGTATGTCTGCAGAACCGAAATACCGATCCCGTGAGCGCGGGAGGCGGCATCGTCGAGCAGCGCCACGGTCTGGTCGGTGTATTCCGGGGCGACGCGGACGCTCAAGTGTGCCACGTGCTGCTGTTGAAACGTGGGCAGGCGTTCGATGATGGCACAGCCGACCACCCGTTGCCGCCGGTTCTCAAGCACCATAATGACGCCGCGGTCCTCCTCGACGCGGCGCATCAGCTTCACGTAGTGGCCCTCGAAACGGGTGTCGCGGAAACAGTGGCTGAGGTATTCCTTGATCTCCCAGGCCGGCTGCCGGTGACAGAAGAGGACAGTGGCGCCCGGCAGGTCTCCCCAGTGGGCCTCACGCGCAATCGCCTCGCCCTTGCGTGCCAGATACCAGGCATCGAAGTCACCGGCAGTGGCAGACAGGTAACGCATACCGTCACCGACAGAGTAGTCGAACCCGCAGTTTTCGTACAGTTGCCCGGCCACCGGATTCGTGGTGCACAGGTACAGGGCCAGTCCTCCGTTTGCTTCGAAGCGGGCGATCAGTTGCCGCAGCAGCGCCGTCCCCACGCCCTTGCGCCGGTGTTCGTTCGCGGTGCTGACGAACTCCACGAGGCCCACCTCGGGATTCCGCACGGACGTGAGGCAGGTCATGTACCCTGCAACTTCCCCGCCTATCTCTCCGATATAGTAAGGGCAATCAAGCCAGGGCGCGAGCGTGCCCACGAGAAGATCCTCTTCCACCGCTTCCCACCAGCATCCCACGCTGTCGGCGAAGCGGCCGAGAGGCGGCTCGACCTCGCTGATGACGAGCGGCTCGCCCGTTTTCAGTTTCACTGTTTCGCAGTTCGTCACGTTGCTGCCAAATCCTGTAGCGGATGTGATGTGTATTCGCCGCGCCTTTCGGGAGCGAACGGATGCGCTGGTCTGTCCGGTTCCGAATCGCCTTCCAGCTGGCGTAAGCGGAAATGATCGATCTGCCGGTCAGCACCGGTACCGAACCGTATGACGTCCAGGGTATGCCGCAGTTCCGCCTCGCAACCCAGGGCCCGCGCGTCTTCGGTAAGTTCGTCCACGAGCGCGTGAGCGAGTTCGTCGATATCCGTGCGTCCCTCTCCGCCGGTATTGCCCAGGAAGGCGAGGACGCCGTATCGCTGCGCGAGCCAGCAGTTCTCGGCCACCAGGCGGTCGAATTCGTCCCAGGTGCACAGCGGTCCGGGAAGGCCCGTGCGCGGCAGACTGCTGAAGAGGGTGATCCTGTTGGACTTGAAACCCGTTTCCCGCCCGCTGCTGAACGGGGATGAGGCCGAAAGCGCATGAAGTAACGGGAGGTGCTGCCGCAGTGCCGTCATCACCCTCACGCGGCTGTCCGCGTCGCCGAATCCGGCATGGATGTGCATCCCGCCGACGAGCAGTTCCCGAACCGCCTGTTGATAGGTCATCGCGAATTGCTCGTAGCGGCGTCCGGCGGTCACGACCTGGTTGTGCCAGGCCGCAAAGGGATGTGTGGAGGCGGCCAGGACAGCGCCATCGTGATTTACGGCCGCATTGATGACGAAGCGTCGGGTCTCCACCAGGGCTTCGCGCACCTCGGCCACGGATTGGCAGACTCTGGTCGTGGCTTCTATCTGAGATCGGAGGAACTCGGCCACGACCTTGTGCGGCCCCCGGTTTTTCTCGCAATCCTCGAAAATCCGGCGGTCCGGGTCCGGTAGAAGATCGCGCGTGTCCGGATCTATAAGGAAGAATTCTTCCTCGACCCCGAGCGTTATCGCAAGGGGGTCCTCGCTTCTGCCCTGCGTCACTTTACATCCTCGGATCGGAAAAATGCGAAGCCGGCCCGACGATCCGCCGGGCGGCTCTCGTTTGTGTACTTGAAGTGCACCGGAGTTGCTCTATATTGTTCTTTCGCCCTCCCGGCGGCACGCCGCCGGACGGGTATATGTATACCATATTTGCTACGTACGACGCAACCATTTTTGCGGTTTCTCTATCACTGAACATCTGTTTTGCATACGCGGTACGAGTCGTAAGGGCGTTGGGCCCGGGAGGGTTTCATGGACGACACATCGGATGCGGGCCGGCTGGACGAAATTCGATCCGCAGTGAATCGGGAACGGCTTGCGGAAACGGCGATGGCGCTGATCGCGTTGCCCAGCCCCACGCGGAGCGCCGGCGCCGCGGCGGATTGCCTGGCGGAGATACTGGCCAACGATGGATTTCAGGTGGAACGACCGGACGCAGACTGGCCGGAGGCGCCTGCTGTTGTGGTTCGGTTGGAAACAGGCCGGCAGGGACGTACCCTGCAGTTCGACGGCCATCTGGATACGGTGCATTTGCCCTTTGTGCCGCCCAGGCTGGAAGACGGCGTGCTGTACGGTTCCGGCGCCTCGGATATGAAGGGTGGAATCGCGGCCGCGGTCGAGGCGCTCCGGGCGTTGCGCGAGACCGGAGCACTTACGGGCGGGGGCGTTCTGCTCACCGCGCACGACCATCACGAAGGCCCCTGGGGAGACCGGCGCCAGGTACGGGCTCTCGTTGCGGAGGGTTATGTGGGCGACGCTGTGATGCTCCCGGAGTATCTGGCGGATCGATTGCCTATGGCCGGACGGGGAATGGCCATTTTCGAGATTTCGTTGCGCAGGGAAGGGGATCCGGTACACGAGGTTCTTCGGGCGCCGGATACGCCCGACGTTCTGGGTGCCGGCGCCGAACTGGTGTGCCGGCTTCGGAACCTGAACAGGGCGCTGGTGAGGACTTCCGACCCTTATTCAGGATGCGATACGGTTTTCGTGGGGCGCATGGAGTCGGGTGAGATCTACAATCAGGCGCCGGTAGCGTGCAGCGTTCACGGCACGCGGCGATGGGTCACGCCCGACCGCACGGGGGTCGTCGAGCGGGAGTTTCGCGCGCTGGTCGACGAACTCGCGCTGGAGTCCGGGACGTCGGTGACGGTTGAGTTCCATGTTCAGGGAGACGCGTTCAGGATCTCCCCCGAAGACGCCGTCGTCAACGCGTTTCAGGCAGCACACGCGGCTGTTTCGGGTAGAGAACTGCCCCTGGGCGGCAAGCCGTTCGTGGACGACGGCAATGCCTACGCTGCCCTTGCCGGTATTCCGGCGCTTACCCACGGTCCGGATGCGAGGGGAGCGCATACGTTGTCCGAGTCGGTGGCCGTGGACGAGTTGGTTCGGGTGGCGCGGGTGTATGCGATGACGGCGGTAGAATACTGTGGGAGCGGATATACAACCGGAACGTGAACTGAAAGGACGCCGCCGTTACCGGCGTCCCTTGTCTTTCGGTCCACAATTGCCGGTTCCGTTTACGCAGGAATCCCATGTTCGTCGAGATAGGCTTCGATCTGTCTTTTTAATTGGGGTGTGAGGGCGATTCGGCCGTTGATGCTGCGGCCGGGCAGGTATTCGAGGATGTCGTGGACGGTGATGATGGATCGGACGGGTACGCCTGTGGCAGTCTGGAGAGCCGCCACGGCGTCTTCGCCTTCGGTGTTTTTTTCTTTGCGGTCCAGAGCGATGACCAGACCCGATATCCGGGCGCTGCAGGTTGCCTTCAGTCTGTCGATCATTTGAATTTTGGTGGCGCCGTCGGTGACGACGTCGTCTACCAGTACGACGCGGTCCTGCCCGTCGGGTTCCTTGCCCACCAGCCAACCCCCCTCGCCGTGTTCCTTGATCTCTTTCCGGTCGAAGCCATAATACGTATCCATGTCGAACCGCTGTCGGAGCGCAATGGCCGCGGCGATGCAGAGGGGGATGCCCTTGTAGGCAGGGCCGAAAACAAGCGTGGGTTCAACGTCGAACTCCCGGATGGCGCAGGCGTAGTAATAGCCGAGCCGCTCGATCTCCGCACCGGTGTTGAATTGTCCGGCGTTGAAGAAGTAGGGGGACCTTCTGCCGCTTTTCAGCGTGAATTCGTCGAAGCGGAGGGCGCCGGTCTCGATGAGGAAGTCCATGAATTCTTGCTGATAGGCGTGCATTGCGCAAACTCCGGATTGATGGTACCCGGCCGGTAGAAGCGGCCCGAGAAATCGGTTAACGGCCGGGTTTGTGCTTGACGTGAATTTGTCAAAAGGCGATCTTAGAGATCAATTCAAGAGGCAAACCGGCTAAACGGCGAATCGAGGTCAGATTGACAGTCAGACGATGGCGAATTGCGCTGGCGGGTTGGATGGGGCTGATTTTTCTGATGTCGAGCAGATGGCTGGCATTCGGGATGTCCGCGGATGCCACGGGGGAATATCTGGGCGTCTTGAATTATGCGGTTCGCAAGCTCGCTCATCTGACCGAATATGCGATTCTGACGTATCTCTGGCTGCGGTCAATCCGGACAGAGCCGCGGCGGTTCGGCCCATGCCTGGCATGGAGCGCGGTGCTCTCTGTCTGTTATGCTGTGACCGACGAGATCCATCAGAATTCCGTGCCGGAGCGCATGGGAACCTGGACCGACGTATTGTATGACGCCGCCGGCGTTCTGCTGATGGCTTATCTGTTGTGGAAAATCAGAACCGGGGAAAACGCGGCGTTGAAAAACAGGATGCTGGGGTCCCCCGTACCTGCGCCGGACTGTGGTTAAGATAAACGATCTCACCTGGCCTGACAAGCCGATTCACTCTCGGGAAAATTACAGAGGGACCGCCATGGCGACACGACATCGCAACGTACTCCTGTTGATTGCGGACGATTGGAGCCCTATTGCCGGTTGTTACGGGAATTCGGCGATCCGGACGCCGAACGTGGACGCACTTGCGTCTCGTGGAACGGTGTTTACCCAGGCGTTCTGTACCACGCCATCCTGCGCGGCCAGCCGGGCGTGCGTGTTGACGGGACATTACAGCCATACCCACGGGCAGTACGGGCATACGCATGGGATCCACAATTTCCATACGCATCTGTCCATGCCCTCCATCCCCCGGACCCTCGGATCGGCGGGGTTCGCTACCGGGATCGTGGGGAAGCTGCACGTGCAACCCAGCGAGGTATACCCGTGGACGTATGACGGCGAACGGGTGAGCGGCGGAACGCGGAACGTGGCGGAGATGGCCAGGCAGGCCGGGGCGTTCCTGTCGCAGACCGGCGACAGGCCCTTCTATCTGCATATGGGATTCGGGGATCCGCATCGGGATTTCGGAAATCGGGGGACCTATCCCCAGGTGGAGGAGGTATATTATTCGCCGGAAGAGGTAGTGGTGCCCGATTTCCTGCCCGACCATCCCGCTGTGCGGCGGGAGCTGACGGAGTATTACCAGTCTATATCCAGGCTGGATCAGGGTATCGGGATGGCGGTGGACGCACTGGAGGCCGTTGGCCGGGCGGAGGATACGTTGATTGTCGTGATGAGCGACCATGGGATGCCGTTTCCCGGTGCGAAGGGGTCGTCGTTTGACTCCGGGCATCGTTGTCCGCTAATCCTGGTGCGGCCGGACGCGGCGCCCGTGCGGAGCGATGCGCTTGTGAACTGGTGCAATATCGCACCGACGGTTCTGGAGTGGTGCGGGGTGGAACCGCCGGAAGGGCTTCCGGAACGCTCGCTGCTCCCGATTTTGGACGAGACGCAACCGAAAGGATGGGAAGAGACGTTCTTTTCGCATTCGTTTCACGAGGTGACGAACTACTATCCGTATCGTGTGTTGAGGGGACGAAAGTACAAATACGTGCGCAATCTCTATCCCGAGTTGACAACGCCGATACCGGGCGATCTGTGGGCGTCCCCGACGTGGCAGTCAGTCCTGGCGGAGGGAATCGGGATGATGGGGCAGCGGCCCACGGAGCGTTTCCTGCACCAGGATGGAGAAGCGTTGTTCGACGTTGAAGCCGATCCGGCGGAGTCGACCAATATAATTCACGATCCGGAGGTCGCGGACGTCGCTGAGGCGATGCGGCGAAAGGTAAAGGCGTTCCGGGTCGGAACCCGGGATCCGTGGGTCCTCGCGTCCATCCATGCGGGAGAGGAAGGCCTGGAGGCATGAGGAAGCGACATTGGTCCTGCACCATGAGCCGCTCCCTGAGCTTGTCGAAGGGTCGGCGAAGGGTAGCGAAACGCGGGCGCTTCGACAAGCTCAGCACAGGCAACGCAAGCAGCGCAGGCAGCGACCGCAACGCAGCGAAACGAGTACTACCGCGCCGCTCCCGCTGTATCTTTCTGTAGAGGTGTTTCTTGATTTTCAAGTCGATCGTGGTCGGTCCGCTGAAGGTAAACTGTTTCGTCCTGGCCTGCGAAAATACCCTCGAGGGCATCATCGTCGATCCTGGCGACAACATTCCGGAAATCATTGAACTCGTCCTGGAAGACGACATCCGCGTTGTGGAAGTCATAGCCACCCATGGGCACTACGACCACATTGCGCATGCCGCCTCCGTGGTCCGTGAAACCGGCGCTCCTTTTGCCATTCATCCGGCCGACCGCTACGAGGTCGAGAACCTGGTTGAAATCGCTGGATCCATAGGTATGGACGCCGATCCGCCGCCGCGCATCGATCGGTTTCTCGAAGAGGGCGATGTGGTCAAGATGGGTGGAGAAATCCTCGAGATTGTCCACACGCCGGGCCACGCCCGCGGCAATATCACCCTCAAGTGGCCGGGGCATGCGATTGTAGGGGACACCCTTTTTGCCGGCTCGATCGGCCGCACCGACCTTCCCGGCGGCGACGTGGACCTTCTGCTCAGATCAATACGGGAGAAGATTCTGATTCTGGACGACGAGACGAGGGTCTATCCTGGACATGGCCCCTTCACCACCGTGGGGCGTGAGAGAGTGAGCAATCCGTTTCTCGTGGGGCATACAGGCGTGTGGTAGTTTCGGATGCCCAGCGACAGCACCGGTCCGGACGCGTCGCTGAGTACGGAGAGACCGCCATACGAACAAACCGCAAAGGCAGTTGCGACCGAAGGAATCCAATGCCGAGGCCAGGCAAACGTCATCGAGGGGAGGTTTTGTGAATATATCTGTTGCGATCGATAACATTCTGGAACGGGAAGCGGAAGCTATTGTGCTGAATCTCTTCGAGGGTGTCACGGAACCCGGCGGCGCTACGGGTGCCGCGGATGGGGCGCTGAACGGCCAGATCCGAAATCTGATCTCCGACGGCGACTTCACCGGCAAATTCAAACAGATTGCCGTTCTTTATCCGCAGAGTGGCATTTCCGCAAAGCGCCTCCTCCTTGTGGGTCTGGGCAAACGAGAGGAATTCACCATCGACCGGGTCCGGCAGGTCTCCGCGGCTGCGGCGCAGCGTGCCCGAAGTCTCGGCGCGGGACACCTGGCCACCGTGGTTCACGGCGGCGGGGCGGGCGGCATGGACGTTGCCGCCGCCGCGCAGGCCGTTGTCGAAGGCGCCATTCTCGGCACTTACCGCTTTACGCCGTATAAGAGCGGGGAAGAAGACGAAACCAACGAACTCGAAGGGCTTACGCTGGTCGAATTCGAGGCGGGCAAGCGGACCGACGTTGAAAGGGGGTCGGATGCAGGGCGAATCATCGCCGAAGCCGCCTGTCTTGCCAGGGATCTGGGCAGTCATCCGGGGAACGAAATGACGCCCGCAGTACTCGCGGAACGAGCCGAAACGATGGCCCTCGAAACGGGCCTGAGGTGCGAGGTCTTCGACGAAGCGCGGATTGCCAGGGAAGGCATGCGCACCATCCAGGCGGTGGCGCAGGGCAGCGCGCAACCCCCCAGGTTCATCATTCTCGAACACGACGGGCGCGATCCGGAGACGGCCCCCGTGGTGCTGATCGGCAAAGGAATCACTTTCGACTCCGGCGGTATCTCCATCAAGGGCTCCGAGGGCATGTGGGATATGAAATTCGACATGGGGGGGGGCGCTGCCGTCATCGGCGCCATGGAGGCCGTGGCGCGGCTGAATCTGCCGGTACACACGGTCGGCCTGGTGGCCGCCTCGGAAAACATGCCTGGCAGCCGCGCTCTCAAGCCGGGCGACATTATCCGCTCGCTGCTCGGAAAAACCATCGAAATCCGGTCCACGGACGCCGAAGGCCGCCTGGTGTTGGCCGACGCCGTGGCCTATGCCGCCCGTTTCAAACCGTCTGCCGCTATCGATCTGGCCACGCTTACCGGCGCGTGCATCATCGCCTTGGGACACGAGGCCAGCGGCCTCTTCTCCAACGATGACGCTTTGGCGTCCGAAATTGCCGCCGCCGGTGAAAGAACGGGCGAGATCGCGTGGCGCCTTCCCATCCTGGACGGCCACCGGGAAGAGATGAAGAGCGATGTTGCCGATCTGAAGAACACCGGCGGCCGCGCCGGCGGCGCCATCACTGGCGCTGCGTTCATCGAAGCCTTCGTGCAGGACTTTCCCTGGGCCCACCTGGACATTGCCGGCACCGCGTGGGCGCACAAAGACCTGCCGCACATCCCCAAGGGCGGCACGGGCGTGGGAGTGCGTCTCCTGGTTGATCTGCTCCGAAACAGGGGTTGATTTTCCGCCGCAACAGGAATCAGGCGCCGCACGCCTCCCCGCGGCAGCGTGTCTGAATATCCACGGGTTATTGGCGATTCAAACAAAAAGCGCCGGCACCCTGAAGAGGGTATCCGGCGCTTTCCAATTCCCGATGTTCACCCGTCCTTTGTCCGGCAATCAACCTCCGGTCAGATTGAAGCGTACGCCCGCCTGAATGCCGATTTCGTTTTCTGCCGACTGATTTTCGAAGGATCTGAACCAGCGCACCTGCACAAACATCCCCGCACTCGGCCCCACGTCAAACGACAACCCGCCCGCCACCGAGATCATCCCGTCGGTACCTGTTGGAAGGCCCTGAGCGGGTTGACCCCGAACCAGCAACGCGCCGGCGCCGGCGCCGAAATATATCGTGCCGCCGTATTCCGAAAGGGGCGGTCTGTAAAGCAGCGAGATGCCTATTGGGATAATCCATGTGCCCGATTTGCCGTAAAACTCGCAGAATGGCGTGAGGTGGGTGGGATACTCGTCGCTCAGCGACATCTCGAACGAAAAGTGACCGCCCGGCCTGCTCGGGTCGAACAGCGTCCCCCCGCCCGCATTCACAGCGAAGTCCCTGGCCGCGACGGGCGTGGCCGCCAATAAGGCAAAGCCTGACAGTAAAGCCAATATTCGAAGTCTCATCATGCCTCCAATGAATACGCCCCCTGGGAACCGCGAGAAATAAACCATGCCGTTTCCAGCGGAAACACATTTAAGGCGGACCGCTGCAAACCACGTTCGGCTCTTGACGGCAGGCGGCACGCCGTCAAGCACGCCAGGATCGCATTTTCAGATGCGATCGGATGGGCTAGTAATCTTCAAATTGCGACTGGCCGATATTGATGGATAGGCCGACCTGAAATGCGAAACTCTTCACGTCCAGTGCGGGCGCCACCTCCTGGCCACTGGATAGAACTATGACATCGGGTTTTCCACTGTACATGCCAATCCACTTGGCCTGCAGAAAAACCGATGCCCTCTCGGTCGTGGCAAATTCCATGCCGATCAGCACATCGACCATCGCCTGCGTTCTTGAAGCTTCGATCTTCTCAAGGGATGCATCGGTGGTTTCGCCAATATCAACATCAAATTCCCTCGTAGACGTCACGCTGCCTACTCCGCCTCCGGCTCCGAAGTAGAATATGCCTTTTTCACCCACGGGACGTTTCACGATTAAATTCAACCCGCCCCCGAAGACCCTGTTGGTGGATTTGGAGAAAAAATCGAGAAATGGTGAAAACGCGACCAGCCCTTCCGAGGCATTGAAATCGTACGCGAGTCCTATGCCCGGCGTTTCTTCGTCAAGGTGTATACCGGCGCCCAGCTTGAGCGCATGCTGCGCCCACGCGGTAGAAGTGGCGAACGTTGCAGTTAAGCAAGCGACAAAGAAAACGCGGATCAACGCGTGCATTCAAGCCTCCCTGGGTCCGGTGGGCATTGACTATTGGATCGGTAGGATACAAGAACGATTCGACAACAACAATAATCGCCAAAATACCGCCAAAAATCAACAAAAAACCGCTGGACAGACTTATCGGAATCAACCGGTGTCTTCCAACGGGCTTCTCCCATACAGCACTATCCTTAACGGAGATTCCCACCGAAACGGATAGCTTGATGCGGTACAGATCGATGGTTCGCTTAATGTCTCCCGCCTGAACCGGAGCCCGATTGCCGGACATCGTCGACCGATTTGGCCACCCGCGGGAAATCCCCGTCAGCGCCAGAAATCGATGGAAATGCCGGCCTGGGTGGCGAAATTTCTGAGTTCCAGGTCAATCGCGTCCGGAATCGTAACCGTCCTCCCTTCAACCTGACCCGTAATGTCCACCCGGCCGCCGCCGAAGGTCCCCAGCCATTTTACCTGCAGGAAACCTCCGATGTTGTCGTGCAAGTCGAACTCGATGCCCAGCACGAAATCCGCCAGTGCCTGTGTCTTCGACGCGGAACCGGTAATGCCGGCCGAGCTTTCTTCCACATCAACGGAGGCGATGCCTCCGCCAACGCCGATATAGAGTTTCGACTGCTCGCCCCCGGCGCGTTTAGCGACGATATTAAGCCCGCCGCTGAAAAATCGGGAGCCGGATTTGCCGAAATAATCCACAAACGGCGAAAGCGCCAACCCCTCATCGCCCAGGTCGACAGAGATGCCCCCCCCTGGTTCATTATTGTTGAAGAACATCCCGCCGCCCGCCTTGAAAGACCCGGCCGAAGCCGGAGAGCTAAGAAAGAGAGCCGCCATTGCCGAAAAAAGGGCGAATGGCAGTAAAAGCGGATGCCGGGTTGTTCGACGTCTCACGTCGGCCAGGTTCTCCGGAATAAGTGCCAAGTGTTTTGTCGAGGAAATGGATTGCCGAAATATGTTCGACAAGCTGGTTTCGACAGACCGAACACAGGCAACGCACGTCATTGCGCCGTGAACGGGATTCCCCGGCCGTGCCCTAAGCCCACGGACCCTGAGCCGTTCCCTGGACGCTCGCCCTGAGCTTGTCGAAGGGTGTTGAAGGGTCGGCGATAGGTGTCGAAGTATAACGTGCCGGGCGCAATATATGACCGGAAAAGAACCGGCGGCAAGGGATTTTTCCGTCGGGGCCCCGGTCCCGTCAGGATGGTTATTGCTCCCCGGAAGCGGTTATCCTATATTCCTCATCGCCCGTCAATTAGTTAGGGTGTAGCGGAGGTGCGTCGATCACAACGTGCGTACGTTCGCCGATGCGGACGGGCCGCTTCCACGAGTTCGGTCCAGCGCACTTTGCGCGCAATCGTTTGCGTTGGGGCCAATGTCTGTCAACATCATACCGGGAATGCCCGGAATGTCCGGATCCGCCAATGCCAGATTCCGCCGCCTATCCCGCCCGGTGCGCCCGTACACACCGCATCGAGAACCTTGAGCCCGGGGGCGATGCAATATTGGCCGGTCGAATTGTAGCCGGCGAGGCAACGGACAGGCCGCGACTGGTTGACGAATCCGGCGAAGTGTCCCTTGCATCCGGCCAGACATCGGACAATCTCCGCACGGGAGACGTCGTGGAGGTGCGGGGAATCTGGCGGCCTCCGACATTTCAGGTCCGAAGCCATCGCGTTCTGGCGCCGGCCCTGCGCCCGCTGGAATCCGGGCCTTCACCCCGCAACCTGCGTACGCGCGCGCGGGTTCTTTCGTTTGTCAGGCGCTTTTTCGAGAACGCCGGCTTCCTGGAAGTCGAAACCCCTTTGCTCGTCCTCAGCCCCGGCATGGAACCTCATCTGGATGCCTTCGAAACTCTTTACAGCGGCAATGGCCGCGTTAAGCGCCTTTACCTACCGACATCCCCCGAATACGCGATGAAACGCCTCCTGTCGGCCGGATACGAACGCATCTTCCAGATCTGCAAATCCTTCCGGCAGGACGCGCCCGGCCCGATGCACAGCCCCGAATTCACACTCCTCGAATGGTACAGGGCCTATGCCGATTACACCGCCATAATGGCAGATGCGGAAAACCTGATTCACGCTCTGGTATGTGAAATCACCGGGAAATCTTCGGTTATGTACCGGGGCCGCACCGTCGATTTCACCCCCCCGTGGGAGCGCCTGACCGTTCGGGAGGCATTTGCCAGGTACGCCGGCGTGAAAACCGATCCCGCCGAGGATCCGGACGCTTTTATTCGCGACGCCCGCCAGCGGGGCCACCGTTCGGTCCGACCGGGCGATTCGTTTGAGATTGCTTACTTCAAGGTGTTTCTGGACGCCGTGGAAAAACACCTCGGCGCGGGGCGTCCCACCTTTCTCGTGGACTACCCGGCGGAAATGGCGGCTCTCGCCAGGTTGAAACAGAACGCCCCCGGCATCGCGGAACGGTTCGAACTCTATGTATCGGGCGTGGAACTCGCCAACGCCTTTACGGAACTGAACAATCCAATTGAACAGAGAGTCCGCCTGGAAGACGAAGCGGCGCAGCGAGAACACGGCGGTCGGACGGCTTACCCCATAGACGAACGATTTCTGGGGGCCCTCGAAGCCGGTATGCCGCCAGCCGGCGGCATTGCCCTGGGCGTTGATAGGCTGCTGATGGTGCTTACCGACGCAAAGCACATCCGCGACGTCGTCGCCATTCCGTTTTCCTGCTTGTAATCCTGAGCACAACCCTTATAAACTAAATCGAAAGGAATCTTTATGGGCCGTTTAGACGGAAAGGTCGCGCTTGTGACCGGCGGCGGCACGGGAATTGGCAGGGCGACCTCTTTGCTCTTCGCCTCGGAAGGGGCCGACGTGGCGGTCAACTACTCGCGGTCCGGACCCGAAGCGGAGGCCACGGTTGCGGATGTTCACGCCCTCGGCCGAAATTCGATCGCCGTCTGCGCAGATGTGGCGGTCGAAAGCGTGGTTCGTGAGATGGTGGAACGTGTGGCTGACGAACTCGGCGGGTTGGACATCCTGGTCAATAATGCGGGTACCACCGTCTTCGTGCCGCTGGCCGACCTCGAGGCCCTTACCGATGAAGCCTGGGATCCGGTTTTCGACGTCAACGTCAAGGGCGCCTTCTACTGTGCCAGGGCGGCGATATCCAGAATGCCCGAAACGGGAGGACAGATCGTAAACGTGGCCTCCATCGCGGGTACCTGCGGTCAGGGCAGTTCCATTGCATATTGCGCGTCCAAGGCGGCGATGATCTCTCTCACCAAATCCCTGGCCATCAGCCAGGCGCCGCGTATTCGGGTAAACGCCGTGGCCCCCGGCGTGGTGAACACCCGCTGGGTGAAAGGCTGGGACGAATTCGTCCGCGTAAACCGTGAAGCCACCCCCCTCAAGCGTGTCGCGGAACCCGAGGATATCGCCAATGCGATTCTGAGCCTGGTCACGAATGAATACGTCACCGGACAGGTGATGGTTGTGGACGGCGGTAAGACAATATAACCGATACTGCGCGCACACAGGTGACAGCGGCACCGTGCTGCATCGGGAAGTGGAAGCAAGTACAGGCGATTTGTCTCGGATGGTTGACGCGCTCAAGCGATACCTCGAACCAAAGCTTGAAAAGGTGGAGCAGACATTCCTGTCTGCTCACATACGTCAAACCGAAACCTCAGAATCCCTGTGTATGGGCACTTCAAGGCTCGCACAATTTGACCCGACCACTATGGTAGACTGAAATGGCACTCCAGACAGTTGCGGTCATCGGCCTGGGCACAATGGGCCATGGCATCGCGCAGGCATTCGCCGCGGCAGGACACCCTGTCCGCTGCTACGACGAATCCTCTGCGGCCCGCGAATCCCTGCATCGCCGGATAGAGACAAACCTGCGGCAACGTATTCTGGCCGGGATGGATACGCCGGATTCCGTCCGGGAAACGCTCGGACGCATTGCCGTGTTCGACAGCGAGCGAGAGGCGGTTGAAACGGCTCGGTTCGTTACGGAAGCCGTCCGGGAGGACCTCGACGTTAAGCGGGAACTCTTCGCCAGGATAGAAACCATTGTCTCGCGGGAGACCATTCTGGCCAGCAATACCTCTTCTTTTCCCATGACTGACATCGCCCGGGACCTTCGAAATCCCGGGCGAGCCGTGGTTACCCACTGGTTCAATCCCCCGCATATAGTACCACTCGTGGAGGTCGTACCTGGAGAACGTACGACCGAGCGAACCGTGAAGAACGCCGTCGACCTTCTGAAGCGGATCGGTAAACTGCCGGTGCGCCTCAAGCAGGAGATTCCGGGTTTCCTGATCAACCGCATCCAGGTGGCCATGTCCCGCGAAATATGGGATCTCCTGGACCGTGGCGTCGCCGAGCCAGAGGACATCGACCGCGCGGTTCGAGCCAGCGTCGGCTTTCGCCTGGCCGCAACCGGTCCCCTGTCGGTTCGAGACTTCGCGGGTCTCGACGTTTCGGCCCTCGTTTACCAGATCCTCGTTCCTGAAATCCGATCCGACACCGAACTCCCCGGGAACGTCCGGAAGCTGGTCGACGCGGGGCACTACGGCGCGAAGACCGGCCGCGGTTTCCACGAGTACACGCCGGAATCCATCGATAAAGAACGAAACCGGAGGGACCGGCTCTTCCTCGCCCTTCTCAGATTGCTATATGAAGGTGAAGAAGCCGGTGAACGATGAAGGACACCCTGTTGATTCACGCAGCTCTTTAGCGAAAAGGCGGGACGTCGCGATTTGCGGGTCCCGCCAGACTCATGACGGGGTACGCCCGGGCGGCCTGCCTGCGCCAAGCAACGCGCGGCAGGCAGGTGCCTGAACGCCAGTCGTCCTTCAATCCACGTTCGGGCCGATCCGGATCGAGTGGGCTTTCACCAGGCACATCACCGGGTCGCCAACCTTAAGGTCCAACTCTTCCACAGCCTCCAGGGTGACCTCCACCGCCAGACGTTTTCCCACGTCAACGTATACCAGCTGTTTTCCTTCCACGTCCGCCACGTCGAGGATCCGGCCCCGCATAGCGTTGCGAATGCTCAACCCCTCGGGCTGTTTCCTGCTCAGGATGATGTCGTTTGCGCGAATGCCGATAAAAATCCGGCTTCCCACCGGCCTGTTGCAGGGAGGCACCCGAAGATCCTGATCTCCAAAGCGCACGAGGCAGCCCTTTCGAACCCCGTCCTGTGCCACCACCTCCACCGGTAACACGTTTTCGAACCCGTGCGCCTCGGCCAGCGGCAGCACCTCCGGGTGATGGGCGACGTGAAAAAAATCCCCGTGCGCGAGCACCCGTCCGGCTTTCAGGACAATCACCTGCCCCGTCAATTCCAGGATCTCCGCGACCGAGTGGCTCACGTAGAGAATCGGAATGCCCAGGTCCGACCTGATGTGCCGCAGGTACGGAATAATGCGATCTTTCAGTTCCTGATCCAGCGAAGCCAGGGGCTCATCCATCAGGAGCAACTCCGGCGAGGCCAGAATCGCCCGCCCCAGCGCCACCCTCTGCCGCTCGCCGCCCGACAATCGCGTCGGATACCTGTCCATCAACCCCGTCAATCCCAGAAGGTCCGCAATCGGTTCCACCTCGAACCGGCGCGAATCCGGAGACAACAGATCGTACCCGTATCGCAGATTCTCCGCCACCGTCAGATGCGGGAATAGCAGATCGTCCTGAAATACGTAGCCCACGCGGCGTTTTTCAGGCGGAAGGTTGATGCCCTCCTCGGACGAAAAAAGCACACGGTCGCCCAGCCGGATCTCTCCGGCGTCCGGCAGCATCAAGCCTGCCACGAGGTTTAAAAGCGTGGTTTTTCCTGCGCCCGAGGGACCGAAAATCGCCGTCACCGGATAGCGGCAATCCACCGCTACGTCCAGCGAAAATGACGACAGCGCCCGCCTCACGCGGATGGATAGCACTTCAGTTTCTCCTCATTCGGCGGGCCACCGCTTCGCTGGCCACCAGCGCTGTAAATGACAGGATCACTGACAGGATCGCCAGGCGGGCTACGGCCGTGTCTCCGCCGGGTCTGTTTAGAAACGTGAAGATCGCCAGGGGCAGTGTCCGGGTCTCCCCGGCGATATTCGACACAAAGGTGATCGTCGCGCCGAACTCTCCCAGGCTTCTTGCGAATGCCAGCAACGCGCCTGCCAGCAGCCCGGGTGCGGCCAGCCGCATCGTTACCGTAACAAAAACCCTGATCGGTCCAGCACCCAGGGTCCGGGCTGCATGTTCCAGCCGGGGGTCCACCTCTTCAATGGCCAGCCGGATGGCGCGCAACGCCAGGGGGAATCCGACCACAGCCGACGCCAGCGCCGCACCTTTCCACGTAAACGCCACCTGGATTCCCAGCGACTCCTCCAGAAAACCACCCAGAATGCCACGACGGCTGAACAGCATCAGCAGCACGTAGCCGGTCACCACGGGCGGCAGCACCAGGGGCAGGTGGCACAAGCCGTCCAGCAGCATCTTGGCCTTGAATTCACACCGGGCAAGCACCCATCCCAAAATGACCGCCGGAGGCAGGCTCAACAACACGCAGACCAGCCCCACGCGCAGCGACAGGGCCAGAACCATCCACTCTTCGGAAGTCAACAAGACATCCAACTCCATCAGAAGCCGACTCCCGGGGGAATCGGCCGATAGTCTTTTCGTGAGTCAGTGACGGACGGGTAGAAATAGGCCATGCTGGAGATGTCAAGCGGGGCCGCGTTCTACCGGTCACGCCGCGATGCAGCACCCGCTTCCTGCGCCCCGAGTAATTCCTTGACTGATCAATAACTATATGTTATGATTGATGTTGTATACAAAAGAAACGCCTCTGCCACGGACAGAAGCGTTGGCCGGAGAATGCTATCCTCCGGGGGCAATAAGCTTAGCACAACGAAATTTAACAACGCATGCTCTCCCAAATTGAGCTACACGCCCATTCGGATACCGGAACTGGATGTACGGACCCAAACGTTTAGCGGCTTTCTATTTCGGCAGTCTACTGAAGAAGCAAGAAGTTGTCAAGAATTTTGGGTATGTACACCGCATGGACGTAACCACTTAGACACAAAGGACGCGAACATGACAAGGTCCGACATTATCGCTCGACGCCGCCGATTCTCGATTCGGGGATATAAGACACTCACCGATGTTGGACTTGACGGAGACTATGTTGCGCCCATTTAGAAAATTTCGAACAACGAGACCGGCCCCCTTTTGGTTGCATACCACTGGTTGGACTGGCCCTCCGCGATTGAGCACCGAGACACGCTGAAGGAAAAGGGTTACCTGCCTCACATCCCGTTCAATATTGTGCTTGACCACGCCCTCGACATTGCGGGAATGAAGCGTTCGGATATATACATCACACAAGCGTTTTACCTGCTTCCAAGAGGACGCTCCGAAGAGATCCCGAGGGAGTACGTTTATCGATCATTTGAGTACATTACACGACACGAAATTACAGCACGATAAGCCATAGCTCTGGGCAACCGCGCAGCACTGGCCTGCCGACATGCTGATGCGTCTCACGTCAAGTGCATCCATCCCAGCGCGCGAGCCCACATCAACCAAAAAGCAGAAAAGATCGCGGAGGCGCTGTTGTTTTGTTCCCTTTGACATCACGTACGACCACGCCACGATGTCAAGTTAAATTTCCCAAAAAACCATTTACAACACCCCAATTCACATGTTATCAATTCTCCATAACCCGTTGACGCCTCTCAATAGGAGAACCTTGGAGATAGTACAAATAGTTGGAAATATTGCAAATTGGTGAAAGCGAACGCTTGGGTGGGACTCGCAACGTTGGGACGCACAAGAGGCAACAGAAAATCGGCGTTCGCCAGCATCGTATAAGCTTCCGGAGACTTTGGGCGAGATTGATAGTGGAGGCTATGATTCTGCGAGGTAATAGGTGAAATTTAAACTCAAGAACGAAGAGATTCAGGAATACTTGGAAGCCCCAGTTTCGGAGTTTCCAAAGTACACAACCCAGATAATTAATCTGGCTAATCAAAACGCGCAGGGAACCAGACCGAAAGTCGTCGGGCAGATGAGTGAACTGATTCAGCAGTTTCCGGGCAGAACATATCAGGAATGGGTTCAGTGGTATCTTGAGAACAACCCCGAGACCATTGATCACGCGACTGAACGAATTACATCTATGTTGGAGAAATTACAGACAGCATTGCCGGCTATTGGTCGGGAGCTTGTTAAGAGATGGGTCGAGGATTTAGTGCTTGTGAAGACGTTTGTTGGCCTTCGGTTTCAAGAGGCGATCTTAAAGAGGCTGGCTGAGTTGAAGGGTTGTGACTACCGTCTGGCACATCCGTATGAAGAGGCACAAGGAATCGATGGATTTGTTGGCGACCAGCCGTTTTCAATCAAACCAATCACTTTTAAATCAAAGCAGAGTCTGGCAGATTCAATTTACGTAACTATCGTCTACTATGATAAGAAGAAAGACGGCATTACAATAGAAATTCCAGATGAAAACCCGCCGACACTATTTTGACGGGAAAGTCAAATTCACGTCAATTTGGAAGAGAAACTGGATGTGGCAATTGAACGAGAGGACAAGACTGGAGGATGATGGGCCAAGATGGGCGACTTGAAAACAACGCACACGGTATTTTACGTAGATTCCAATAATATGAAAGAACTCCGGGACGAGTCAGTGGACTTGATGATTACGTCGCCGCCCTATCCTATGATTGAAATGTGGGATGGAGTATTTACCCAGCAGAATTCTGAAATAGGGAAAGTATTGCAGAGCAAAGATGGTAATCGCGCATTCGAGTTGATGAATCAGCTTCTCGATAAGGTATGGAACGAAGTCTACAGAGTCGTCAAACCGGGGGGCATTGTATGCATCAACGTGGGCGACGCCACACGAACGATAAACGGAAACTTCAAGCTCTATCCCAGCCATTCAAGAATATTGAGTCAGTGTTTGAAAACGGGATTTCAGGCTTTGCCGGAGATACTTTGGAGAAAACAGACGAACGCACCGAATAAATTTATGGGTAGTGGAATGTTGCCGCCCGGGGCTTACGTAACCTTGGAGCATGAATTTATCCTTGTATTGAGAAAGGGTGGCAAGAGGGGGTTCAAACGAGAAGAGGATAAACTTCAAAGGAAGAGAAGCGGCTTTTTCTGGGAAGAAAGGAATATATGGTTTTCGGATGTCTGGATGGATTTGAAGGGAGCCAAGCAGAACCTGGATGACGAGAAACTCCGCAAGAGAAGTGCTGCTTTTCCATTTGAACTTGCGTACAGGCTAGTAAATATGTTCTCCTTGAAAGGCGATTTAATCTTGGATCCATTCCTGGGGACCGGCACTTCAATGTTGGCTGCGATGGCTTCGTGCAGAGACAGCGTAGGCTATGAAATTGACCCTAATTTCGCAGATGCGGTAGCCGAACGAACAGCCGACATTGTGGCATCATCTAATCGGTATATCGGTGAGCGGCTGGCGAGACACATGGAGTTCGTAAGGAAAAGAACAGCTTCAGGGGGTACGCTGAAATACAGAAACGAAAACTACGGATTTCCCGTTATGACAAAACAGGAGGTGGGGATATTGGTCAATGACGTCAGGGAAATCAGGATGCTGTCAAACCGGAAAATCGAATTGATCTATGATCGGAATCCGCAGGAGAAATACCGTGGATTGTACGATGAATGTGATGAGGAAATATTCGAATCAGCAGATAGTCTATCTGAGGCAATTCGAGTCGATGAGGAATCGAAGCCCCCAGACAAACTAACGTCGAACCAACGGGACTTATTCTAAACTCTTAAGGTCGCGTTAGACGTTGAAATACAAATGTTGCACAATGCTTCCGCCTCTTTGTGCTCGACCACATTTTCGAGATTTGCCTCGTGCCCTACATCGTTCGGCCCCTCCAAAATGCTTCTTTGTTCCCGCCAGAATAAGAAGCCCCTCCACTAACATATTGATTCTTTTATAAATTATCTACATATCGGTATCACGTACCGGACCTTTGTTTAACCTGGTTGCGAAAAAGTACTTGATTTACAGGGGTGGATTAATTAGTATATTACTGTATCGGTTCACCCATACAGTAATACTCTGTTGGCGTCCGACGAGGACGCGATTCGGAACCCACCGCTGACCGGCCCTCGGTTGCAGGACGGCGGGATCTTGCTGTCCCGTCACCGGTCGCGCCGCTCTGCGATAGACTGGAAGTGACTTCATGTTGCCCTTGCGCATCAATTCCGCCAACGGGGTACCCATCTACCTGCAGATGATGGAGCAGATCAGGTACCAGATGGCCCGGGGGGTGCTGAAGGCGCACGAAGAGTTGCCCTCGGTGCGGGATCTCGCCAGCCAGTACCTGATCAACCCGAATACCGTGGCGCGCGCCTACCTGGAACTGGAGCGCGAGGGCTTCATCTACAAGAAGCGGGGGATGGGCACGTACGTCGGAGAGCGGGACGTAACCATATCTCGCGAGGAAAAGTTGGAGATCGTGCGGCAATTGCTGGACAGGGCGCTGGTGCAGGGCGTCGAACTGGAACTGAGCCCGGAGGAGATGGAGCAGGTCATCCGGGAACGCCTTGACCGGTTTCGGAAAGAAGATTGACAGGGAGTAAGGAGTCGATATGAACGGTTCAGCGATCTCGATTGAAGGATTGACCCATCGCTTCGGCAAGCTCACTGCCGTGGACGATCTTTGGCTCGACGTGCCCGCTGGTACGGTCTGCGGTTTCCTCGGCCGCAACGGCGCCGGCAAGACCACGACGATTCAGATACTCATGAACCTGTTGCAGCCCACGGAAGGGAAGGTAGAGGTCCTTGGGCTGAATCCGGAAAGGGATTCGCTGGCGCTTCGGAGGCAGGTGGGATACGTGGCCGAGAATCGGGTGATGTACGGCTGGATGAGGGTGCGGGAACTCATCTGGTTCAACCGACAGTTCTACGAAACCTGGAACCAGGACAGGGTGGATGCGCTCATCCACCGGTTCGATCTGGACCCGGAGCAGAAGGTCAAGCACCTCTCCCGCGGGATGAACGCCCAACTGGCCCTCGCCGTGGCCCTGGGTCACGAACCGCGGCTGCTGATCCTGGACGAGCCGGCCTCGGGGCTGGACGTACTGGTGCGGCGCGACTTTCTGGAGAGCATCATCGGGCTCATCCAGGAGGAGGGCCGCACGGTCTTCCTGTCCTCGCACCTCGTCCATGAGGTGGAGCGCGTAGCCGACCGGGTGGCCATTATCGACAAGAGCCGCCTGGTGATCGAGGGCATGGTGGACGAGGTGAAACAGTCGGTCAAGCGGGTCGCGGTACGGCTGCCCGATGGGGTGGATGAATTGACGGAAATCGGCGGACTGCGGCAGGTGCAGGGAGAGGGGCCGCATCGGCTGTTGACCGTGGCGGAATACGGCGAGGAACAGGCCGCCCGGATCCAGGCGCAGGGCGGACGCATCGTGGACGTGCTGGACGTGGGGCTGGAGGAGGCCTTCGTAGCCCATGTCCAGCCGGACTCAGGAGGACAGCCATGAATTCACCCCGAGAGCTGCAGTGGGCCAGCCTGGTGTTGAGAACGCAGGCGAGCGCATGGTTGCATTGGCTTGCACGTGCGATAGCCCGGATCTGCGCGGTCATCACGATCGCGACTTAGGGCGATTCATACTCCAACCCGGCTGAAAGCGACGGGTTCTTTAGGAGCTTTCCGGTGCGCGAAACCTTTATTCAGGAGAGAGTCTCATGTTGAACACATACTTTCATGTCCTGGTCACGTTTCTCATGGCCTCAAGCGCTTGTCTGGCCGCGGAAAGTCCCCAAAGCCAGCCGTCGGTTGCGGTCATTACAGGCGAAGTCCGGGAGCCGACCTCGCGGGAGATCACGTTCAACTTCCAGTCGCCTCTCGCTCTGGGAAGAAGCTCCGAGCAGCGCGTGGTCCTCGATAGCCACAATCGCTTTGCACTCACCGTGCCTCTCTCACGAGCGAACTATGTTGTGTGCAGTTATCCAACCAGAAGACCGACGTGGAAATGGATGGGGTGGATCGTATTCTACGTCTTCGGACCTCCCAGTCCCATAGCCCTTTTTATTGAACCCGGAGACAGCCTTCACGTTGTCGTCGAACCAGGCTATTTCTCCTCCTCCCTGCGGTTCAGCGGCCAGAATGCTGACAACTGCCGCTTCATGTCTTGGTGGATCCCACGATTTCGCAGGTTCCAACGGGATCTAGACTACAAGGATCTCAAGTTGGCGGACTTTACGCGGAAGATACAACGGTGGCGCCGCAAGCAGTTCGAATCCCTGGCCAAGGGACGCCAGAAATATTCGTTGTCCCCAGCCTTCATCGACTTTGCGACGACCTACTTCAACTACGGGTGGGGTAGATTCATGATTTCCTACCCGACCAATTACTCGCTTGCTAACGGCTACGGGAACAAAGAAATCACCCCGGAGTACTACGACTTTCTGAACGAAATCTCTCTGGTCGACGAGAATGCTATTGGCGTGAGCAATTACCACACCTTTCTGGTGCGGACGCTGGGATGGGAGTTAGGTAAGGAACGCAAACCGCTCAAGTTGTCAGAGATGTACGATCTATTGTCAATGGAATTGCCGGCGGAGGCACAAGTCCAACTCGACTCTTTGTACGAAAAGACGGGCCGGAAGCCCCGGCTGTCGCAAATGGTCGATCTTTCATCGGCTGGTCTGTCGCCAGCCGTTCAGGCGCGGCTCGACTCGATGCACAAACGGACGAAAAAGCTGAAATTCTCCATGCGGTACGACTTGGCGAAGATGGGCGTGGCGCCGGCGGACCATGCCAGGATTGACTCGTTCTACGCGAAGAGTGGGCGAGGCTTGACCATGATTACGTCTTACAAAATCAGCACACCTGAGTTGGATACGACGAGCGGGGCGCTCGTATTGCATCTGCCGATAGAGGAGAAGGCGGATCCTCGTGAACTGATGAGATCCCTCAGAAGGACGCTGAAATTGTCCGAAGAGGTCGACCTGTCGAGCCTGGGTCTGCCGCCGATGGTCCGGACTCAACTCGACTCCCTTTATGTACATCGCCAACCGCTCAAGCTGTCCGAGAAGGTCGATCTCTCGAGCCTGGGCCTAACGGACGCCTCCCGGGCCCATCTGGACTCGATCTATGCAAATAGCCCCCAGCGGGGTTGGCTTTTTCCCAGGTTGTACGATCTGGCCAAGCGAAAACTGTCGGGGAGGGTGCTCTACTGGTTTCTGGCAGGACAGCTGATCGATGGCGTCAAGCTCGGCAGCGATGCGTTTGCGTTGGCCTTTCGCAAGTGGGAAGACTTCAAGGCGATCAACCCGTATCCCGAATACACGGAGGCAGTTCAGGCGGCCCTCAATAAGGCGATGACGCTGCAACCGGGGCGGCTGGCCCCGGATTTTACACTCCATGACATGGACGGCCAGCCGGTCTCACTGAGCAAGTACAAAGGCCAGGCGGTTCTGCTGGACTTCTGGGCGAGTTGGTGTGGGCCGTGTATCGCCAATCTGCCCTATCTCCGAAGAATCAAACAAAAAACGGCCGATCAGCCGGTGGTCTTCCTGAACCTCTCGATAGACGCCAATGAGACGGCCTGGCGCACCGCTATTAAAAAGCACAAGATCAAAGGCGTACACGTGCGTACAACAGGCTCGGACGTGGGCAAGATGTACAACGTCCGCGGTGTGCCTTCCTATTTCCTCGTGGATCCGCAAGGACGGATTGTGGAGCGGCTGACCCAAATGGACTTGATGGATACAGATAAGGTTACGGCAAAGATCAAGGAGAGCCTCTGATCTCTCCGAAGGCTTGGTTACAACAATCCACAAATAAGTGCAGTTGCCGCACCCCGGCACTCGCATGCCAGCGGTCATCAAGTTCGACACCGTTTTGTATGGCCGCCCTGTCATCTGTGAGGCCTCCCGGGCGAGGGAGCCGATTAGGGTCCCTGCCAGGCGATTGACCGACGGAGAGATGCGCAGCCTACATAAACCATCGTTGCATGCCGCCCGGCGCAGTTGGGGAATCTCTTTGGGTGGCGTACGGATCGTCGACCTCGTGGAACAGGTCCTGGAGGACGGCGTTTTGGCGCTCGGGAGCAATGCGTAAGGAGGACGTGTGTGAATCCGATTCGAGCTCTGTTCTGGAAAGAAGGGCGCGAAGCCGCCTACAAAATTGCCGCGGGCGCTGGCCTGGCGCTGGTTGTCGGGTTGGTCTGCGCCGCAGGCAAGCAGGAGTTCCCCGACTCAGAAATTCAGATTCTGAGCCACCTGGTGGGTCTCTTCGGGGCGGTCCTGATGGGCATGGACGCGATCGCGCGGGAACGCAGCCGGATGACGCTACCGTACTTGTTGTGCCGCCCGCTGGAGTCGTGGAAGATATTGGTGGTAAAATTCGCGGTGGGAGCTATCGGATTACTAGCGGTGCTGGCCGCGTATTGGGGCGGCGTATTCATTATGATTGCCACAAGCGGGGATCTAGTTTCTATAACTGGTCAGATTCGTTACGGGGATTTCTCTATACGAAATGTCATTCCTGAAACCGTAGTACTATCGGATATCGGATACGTTCGGGTTGTGTCGCTATGGTTCCTGGTTTATCTGATCCCGTACGGCGTTGCCATGCTGGCCTCGACTCTCGCCGACCGCCCTCTGAAGGCAGCGATGACCAGCCTTTTGTCGGTCTGGGTCGCGTTTGTTCTATTTATAGTCGTCTGGACGCTGAGCCCACCGATAGCCAAGTTCTATTTTAAACTGTTGTTCGTACTAAAGATAATGACCGACGCCGGAATCGCTCGCCAGGCTTTCGACACATCCCTTTTACTCATCAGGGCCGGCGTCACCGCCCTACTGGCAGGGGGTGCTTTACTTTGCGCCTGCAAGGTGTTGAGAGAACGAGCGAGTGGACGTTTTCAGTGGGCCGTTGTAGCCCTCGCTGTATTGGGTACGATTGTCGCCGTTGCATTGAATGTCGACCGTTCACGCCATAGCCGCGCCCCAGTTGCGCCAGTACCGCCGGTGGGAACCCTGCAGTACGAAATGGATGTGGCGGACATGGCGTTGACTGATGGATTGGCGGTGGTGCTTTTCGATCATGGCTTGAGCGTAGTTGACGTGACGAGCCCAATTGCGCCCGAAGAGGTAGGCAGGGTGGAATGTGAGGGGTGGAGGCTCGATAGGTTGGCCATGTCGGGCACCAACGCCTATGTCTGGGGTGAGGCCCAGGACAGTGCTGGGGTGGCCGTGTTCGACCTCAGCCGCCCGGAACACCCGCGACTGCGAGCCCATAGCTTGCTTTTTCCAATCGAGCAGGGTCCTAGTCCGTGGCTTCGGCGCATTCCCCGGCTCGTGGGTTGGGCAGTTTGGGATGGTTTTCTGTACGGCGGCATAATCAGGGATCGATTCTTGGAATTACACAGTTTCGACGTACGGGATGGCGGTTTGCCCCGACGAGTTCAAGTTTTGCCGATTGAAGAGGCGACGAAACATGCCTGGAACAACGGATGGGAGATACGGATTGTGGGCCCCCACGGGTTTCTGACTCTTGGACACGATTTCGTAGTCCTTGATCTGGCCGATCCCGGCCGACCACAAGTATTGAGCCGGACGCCGCTGCGGCGTTTCGGACGCTCCATTCACTACGAGAAGTTGGTCCAGGAGTTCCGACAGAAGCTGACTTCAAGTGGTCCCTGGGCCCGTGTCGCGCAAATGGATTCGGCTGGCTCGAAAAGGAGAATACTGCGCGGGATGTTGTTGGGAACCGACGCGCTGAGCACTTACAGAGCATCTGCACCGCCTGCATTGGGGCCACTCACCGTTGGGAATGACATGGCGTATATCGAAAGACACCTGCCACGGGAAATTGCCGTGGTGGACATCAGCGATCCGCGGAAACCAGTCGAGGTTGATTACATACCCTGGACGCATCTTCCCCGACGAATGACCATTTCGGGAGAGTCCGCCTACGCCCTGAATGGGGAAGCGATCCAGACCTATGTCAAAACCGGCTACGGCGCCTTTTCGCGGCGCGAGAAGCTTGTTAGAGATTATGAAGAGTATTTGCGCAATATCGGAATTTTTCCCCGCGAGACTCGAATTAGTCACCTGGCGCGAGATATGTTTATTCCAGTGGGCGAACATATCTATGCCCTTCTGAACAACGAGCTGGCTATCTTCGAGAACCCCAGAAAGACCGAATAATTCCTGTTCGATTCGCCAACCGGCGCCGCGACGTGCCATTGGATATGTACATTCCGTCGGTCGGACATTTCTGTTCGCTTGTAAACAGCAGATTGGCTATCTTTTGGGCGCCGGGGAGGACGGGATAGTGTCCGGTGAAAACGGCGCAATTGCCACTTGCAACGCAAACCCAAAATCGCTGCCACCGATTATACAATTACAAACTTATTGAACTCACTGTCCTACGGGTTCAGTTCCAGGATGGAAACATCAACGTCGCCGCTTAATCCATCAGGATGCGCTCGCCGCCATCCACAACATTTGACAATATCTCGGATAGACTCTACCTGAGACGATTATAATGAAGTCTTCATCGGCAACTCAGTCCGCGTTGACAATGGAACGCGTATTAGAATCATCAGGCGATACGCTTGTTGTCGTATTTGATTTTAGCTGTGCCGGATGGGAAAAACAGATCCAGGCTCTAAAGGAATACTGGTGGGCATGGTCGGAGCGTCATTCAATACAACGCGTATCCTTTTGGTGCACGGACGATAATGAAGGTCTCCCACGTCTCAAACTAAAGAAAGGAAATTATGTGGTTTACGGCTTGTTCGACCCGAAGCCCAACCACCTTGTCTTTGCAGCGTTTAATGATACGCCATTTGGTCTGTCAGAAGAGGAGCAGAAGTTTCTTTTCGAAGGCGGGATGGGCGAAATTGGGTTCGCATCTGTCGGCCACAATCCCTTGGGAGACGGGCATATATCGGCCTTCTGTGCCCCTAGCCCTACAGTCCTGACAGGCATGAAGAAATGTCTAAGGTTGAACTATACGTTTTTTGTCACATTACAAGATCAAGTCATCAATGGTGGGAATTTGGATCATGATTTCGCTCCTCTGGTCTTCTCCGCCGATGATGGCCAAGTCGACGCAGAGTATTTCTTTACAACACTTGAGAGGGTACACCCCTATCCGTTGCGTCATATTTCCGGAGACGACTATCTGGATCTAAAGAAATCCATTCGCAATCGCTTGCAGCGGCAAGAAGCATCGCGCGGCCATATCTCGTACGCCGAACTGTCAGGTATACTGGCTGAAGCTGCCGCCCGTTTGAAGGATGGTCATACCGAGATCATGCCTGCTGGTGATATCATTGATGGTGCCATTCCCGATGTACTTATGTTTCCGTTTCGGTTGAAACGGTTTTTTGACGATTTGGTAGTAGAAAATGCCATTCCGCGTTTGGAGGATTTGACATGGAAATCACTCGTATCCGTAGATGATCAACCGATCAACGAGTTTCTTCAGCCAGCGTTGTGCAGGATTTCCGGGGAATCGGATACTCGCCGGCTGGTGCAATTCGTAGATAGCCAACGATTCTATGGAGCGTGGAGTGCGATGTTCACGGAAAGTCCCGTAACGATGCGATTTGTAGAAAAGGGGAGGACTTCAACACACCGAATTGACCTGATATCGATAAGCGAATATGACGACCTCTTGCCTGAAAAAGAGGAGTCAGATGGCTTCCATCGTTTCCATCATGACGAAAATACGTGCTATTACAATTGCGATAGTTTCATTGATACCGACGATAGAAGGACGTATATAGCAGGTCTATTTAGTGAATTGAGGGCGAAGAAAACCCACCGCCTCATAATAGACGTGCGCCAAAATGGTGGTGGAAATCCAGACCTTGTCGTTTTTCTACTTGAGTTTCTTACAGAGAAGCCGTTTAAGATGTGGTCTCGCGTCGATATTAAACTGTCGGACCTACTGATCGAGCAACATCCACATTACGCCCGTTATAGCGACTTGACCGGATTGATTATCTCGGAGTCGGACGACTTGGTAATACCTAAGCGGCGAGAGGACTTGTTTAAGGGCGATCTCCATGTGCTGATTGGTCCGCGTACCTTTTCGGCGGCAGCCGAGTTTGCCGCTGTTGTGAAGGATTACGGACTGGGCCAGCTTATAGGTGAAGAGACGGGCGGGAGAAGGCAAAGCACCGGCGATGCTTTGACTGGTTTGCTTCCCGTGAGCGGGATAAGGTTTGGCGTTTCAGCAATGATGTATTATGCGGCTATGCCTCAAGCGGGCGATGAAACTCGCGGCACACTGCCGGATATCTCACCGAAGGCGGAGGAACTATTCGAGTATGAGGAAACAGAAGATCCATTGGTCAATTTCACACTTGAGCACATAGGTTGATCGATCTTGTCCATTGGCGCTCAATTATTGCAATAACCGGACGAGAAAGGCGATATCTCATAAAAGCGACGCTCGGGCGTAGTGCCTATTGCAAGCGCTTGAGATTTGTTACATCCGTCCGGGGCAAGCCGAGACTCAGGGTTCGGATGGTTTTTGAGTTGCCTGTGTAGCGGAACTTGAACTTAGGGAGGGATCTCTTTATGAAAAACGTATACGGTAGTGTCCTGGCCGCCATACTCGTCATGTCGACCGTCTGTTTTTCAGCAGAAAGCGGCGAGCCATCGGTGGCGATCATCACCGGCGAGATCCGGGAGCCGACCTCGCGGGAGATCACGTTCAGTTACGACTCGCCGGTGGCGTTGGGGAAGAAGGCCGAGCAGCGCGTCGCTCTGGACAGCCGGAACCGCTTCACCCTCGAGATCCCGGTCGTCCGGGGGACCCTCGTCCGGGGCAGCTACAAGAGCGGGGGAATCACGTGGAAACCGGTGCGGCAGGCGGTGGCCTTCCTCTTGAAACCCAGTCCGCTGGTTTTCTTCGTCGAACCGGGGGACAGCCTTCACATTTCCATCCATCCCGGTTATTTCTACACCTCCTTCCGGTTCGGCGGCCAAAACGCGGACAACAGCCGCTTCATCGCTGAGTGGTTCCCACGATTTCAGGCGTTCCAGGGGAAAATCAGGGACTCCAGGGAAATGGAGGTGGAATACTTTACCCGCATGGCGGATCGGTGGCGAACCGATCAGTTGGAATACCTGGACAGACGGCGCACGGTTTATGCGCTGTCTCCAGGATTTGTGGAGTATGCGTCGCGCTACTTTAACTACACGTACGCTTACATGATGATCTCCTATCCTACCAACTACCGGTTTGCCACGGGCCGTGAGAACAGAAATATCACGCCGGAATACTACGAATTCCTCAAGGAGGTGCCCCTGGTCGACGAAAAGGCCATTGGCGTGGACCCCTATCATACCTTTCTCGTCCGGACACTGGATTGGGGATTGATGAATGTGCCCACGTCATCCAGTCTTTCCGACATGTACGATCTGACAAGCTTAGACCTGTCAAAGGAGACCCTCGCCAGACTGGATTCACTCTATGCGCGGTTCGGGCGGCATCCCAAACTATCGAAAATGACCGATCTGTCGACGTTAGGCCTGCCAAATGCGATCACAGCTAAACTCGACTCATTGTACGCCAGCAGAGGAAAACCCCGGCTATCTGAGATATTCGATCTGGCAAAGATGGGGCTATCAAAAGCGGCCCAGGCCCGGCTCGATTCCTTTTACGAAAAGAGTGATGGATTGTACAGAACTGCCATGTCAAGCAAACTGGAAAAGCCTGAGATCGATACCACGGGCGGCGCGCTTGTTTTCCGGCTACCGGCACAGGATGGCGCAGACGTTATGGAGGGGTTGCGGTCCTTCAAAAAGAAGAAACGCAAGTTGTCTGATCTGGTCGATCTGGCGGGCCTGGATATATCGCCGGAGATCGGCGCGCAACTGGACTCCCTGTACGAAAACCGCAAACCTCCCAGGCTGTCCGACAAGCTTGACTTGGCGAGCCTTGGCCTGTCGCAGGCGGCTCAGGCAAAGCTCGATTCGATCTATGCAATAAAAAATCGGACGATTTCCTCGCAGACAAGACGGTACGATCTGGCCGAGCAGAAACTGAGCGGAAGAGTGCGCTATTGGTACCTGGCAGAACAACTGATCAGTAGTTTTCAACACGGAGGTGACGGCTTTGCGTCGACCAACCGCATGTGGCGGGATTTTCAGGCGACGAATCCTTACCCGGAATACAACGCGGCGGTCCGGGCGGCCCTGGACAAGGCGATGGAGCTGCAAACCGGGCGTCCGGCACCCGATTTCACGCTGAGGAATCTGGAAGGCCAACCCGTGTCGCTGAGCCAGTTCAGGGGCAAGGTCGTGTTGCTGGATTTCTGGGCAAGCTGGTGCGGGCCATGCATCGGTAACTTGCCCTATCTCAGAAAAATAAAGAAAAAAACCGCCGAACTACCGGTGGTTTTCGTCAACCTTTCACTGGATTCCAGCGACGCCGCATGGCGCAAGGCCATCGAAAAACACGGGATCGAAGGAGTACATGTGCGCTCGGAGACCTCGAGTTCCGGCGCCACCAGCGCGTATAACGTGCGGGCCATACCGGCCTATTTCCTGGTGGATCCGCAGGGAATAATCGTCGAGCGGTTGTCCGGGGTACACGATCCGGATGCCATTGTTGCGAAGATCCTGAAAAGCCTGGGTTCCGTTTAAATATAACCCGATTGTGTCAACCCAAATGTCAGGCTTACGGCGACGGACGCCATCGACGGGGCGATCACAAGAAAGAAAAGGATCGGCAGCTTTTACGCGGCCGATCCTTTATTTTTATCGGGTTGTTACTGCGGTAAATTTCGAGCCCCTTTGCGCGAATTCCTGCCGCCGCGTTCAATCATCCGCGGCCGTGGTTTCCGCTATCGCCTCCGCCTGTCCGTTGCCGCCGTGTGCTTCGTGATCCAGCCTGACCGATACCAGCCTGGACACCCCCGGCTCCTCCATAGTAATACCGTGCAGGCAGTCCGCCGCAGTCATCGTGACCTTGTTGTGGGTAACCACGATAAACTGGGTGTCAGCCGCGAACCGTTTGAGCACCCGCACGAAACGGGCGACGTTGGCATCGTCCAGAGGGGCGTCGACTTCGTCAAGAATACAGAACGGGCTCGGCTTGGCGAGGTAAATAGCGAATAGCAGTGCAATCGCGGTCAGCGCCCGTTCTCCCCCGGAAAGCAGGTTGATATGCTGCAGCCGTTTGCCACGCGGCCGTGCGATAATCTCCAGCGGCGCCTCCAGCGGGTCCTGATCCGCGGGCATCAGGAGATCCGCCTGGCCCCCTTCGAAAAATGCCTCGAACGTCTTCCGGAAATTCCCCTTGATCTGATCGAACGTAACCATAAACCGGCCGCGGGCCGTTCGGTCGATCCGCGATATGGTCCGCTGGAGGATTTCCGCCGCCTCCAGCAAATCACTCCTGTGTTTGGACATAAACTCGTACTGTTGTTTCTGGTCCTCATACTCTTCCACGGCGCCCAGGTTGACCGGACCCATCCGCCGGAGCCGTTCGCGAAGCTCGCTTGTCCGCCTGTCAGTCACGTCTTCATTGAATTCCGGATCGTCCAATGCTCCCGTCTCTCTGACATCCACCTCGTATTCATCCAGAATTCGAGCACGTAACGCCTCGGCCCTCGTTCTCAGCTCCGCCATCTCGACCTGCAATTGACCCAATCGATCCCGGTTCTGGTTCGCCCGCCGGTTCTTGTCCCGCGCTTTCCCTTCCAACTGCCGGATATCCGTCAACAATGCCTGCTGGCGCTGCGCCTGCCTGTCCCGCGTTGCCTCCAGTTCGTCCTGTTTGCGATGCAGGTTCTCCAGTTCTTTCGCGGCAGCCCGAGCGGATATCTCCAGGTCGATCTTTTCCTTCTGCCGTTCCTTGCAATCGGCGGCCAGGCGTTTGATTTCCCGGTCTGTTTCGGACCGGTCCCGAGCCCATCTCTGCGCTTCGTCTCCGTGCCGGTCCACGCTGGCTTTCAGTGAAGCGATCTCGACCTGCCGTTTGGAGACCGCGTCCTGTTCCGCCCGCTGCCGATAATCACGGTCCCGCAGCGCCACATCCGCCTCACGCGTAGCCGTTTCCAAATGTTCCCGACGTTTTTCCAGTACGTCCAATTCCGCGGCCTCGGAAGCGTTCGATTCCCTCAGTCCGGTTTCGTCGGCCATCAACGTCGCAATTTCACCGCGTAGTTCCGCCTCGAAACGCACCTGTCGCTGTTCTTCGGCCTGCGCGACCTGAAGATCCCGGCGATGCTGGGCCAGACGATTGTTCAGGTCCGCCAGAATACCGTCCGTGTCGTCGATCCGGGTCTGCAATTCGTGTATCGATGCGGCGACGTTCTCGAGTCCCGTATCCAACGTTGCCAGTTCGACGCCGGCGGCGTTCAGATTTATTTCCAGCGTTTCGATCTCCTGCCTGCGTCCGATCAGTCCCGTGCCGCCATCGGCCGTCGTCCCGCCGTATATCGTACCGTCGGCCGAAAACAGTTCGCCTTTCTCGGTAACCAGGTCCACGCCCAGCGGCCGCATTCTTTTAAGAAGTGGAAGCGCGTTATCCGAGTTGTCCACCACGAGCGTCCGGTGAAGCAGTGCGTGAACGGGTGAATCTTCGCCGCGCAGGAGATCCGACGCTCTACCCACCACGCCTTCGGCGTCCGGCGGCGTCCAGGAGACGCCGTTACCGTTGAAAGCGGAATCCAGAGGCAGAAACGCCGCCGATCCCCGGTCGCCCGATCTCAGGTAGTCCATAGCCTTCACCGCATCGGCGGGTTCGTCCACTAACAGACATTCCAGCGCGCGTCCAAGAGCCGCTTCAATGGCGGTCGCATACCGCACATCCACTTCAATCCGGTCCGCAACCACGCCGCGCACACGATCCCCAAACGGAGAATCGACCGCCAGCGCGCGTACACCGCCCGAATACCCTTCGAATCCTTCCCGAAGCTTTTTCAGAAGGCCAACCCGCGCACCGTCGGCCTCCCGTTGAGCCCGTAGCAGGCTGCGCTTTTCCGTCATGCTTTCCTGTTCTTCGTGCAGCCGCCTGTATTCAGCCGCGTAAGTCTCCCTCAGCCCGCTTTGTTCGGCAACCTCCCGTACCAGGCGATCAATCTGCCGTTCGGCGTCCCGACCGGTGTCGTCAGCCTCCTCTTTACGGAGCGTCGACTGTTTTGCATCGGCTTCCAGCCGGGCCTGGCGTTGGGATATTCCTTCAAGCCTTTCCCGTCCGCGTTCCAACCGGCCGTTTCGCTGATTGATTTCTCCCAGGGCATGGAACAATTGCGTCTTCTGTTCATCGGCGCGGGTCCGCCGTTCGTCGAGCGCCCGGTTCGTCGCTTCCAGTGCGCTGCGTTCCGTCTCCAATGCGGCTTCCGCGCGTTGCAATGCCTCCTGGGCCTGGGTCCCGCGCCTCGCAACAGCCGCCGCTTCCTCCCTTGCCATATCCCGCCGTCTGGCCAGTTCCTCTTGACGCCGGTCCGCCTGTTCGAGGAATGCGTCGGTTGAACGGACTCTCTCCTGCGCTACCGCGATTTCTGTCTGCTTCCGATGCACCAGTCCACTCTGCCTGCTCACTGCCGCATTGGCTTCCGTGAGTGCATGATCCCGTTCGGTCAGTTCCGTTCGAACCGCCTCCAGACGAGCCTCCAGGCGAGCGATATCTCCCGAGGCCAACTCCACGTCCTCTTTGAGAAAGGCCACCTCATCCGCAACCGGCCGGGATCTTTCGGACATCTGAAAGAACCGGTAGCGACCAAGCCGGACCTCGAGGTCCTTCATCTGGTCTGAAAGCTGTCTGTAAAGCCGTGCCTTCCGCTCCTGCCGTGCGAGCGTGTTCACCTGGCGTTCGATTTGACCCATGACAGCGTCTAAGGTCACCAGATCCCTCTGGACAGACTCCAGACGGTTCCACGCCGCCCGCCGTTGTACCTTATACCGGGTTACGCCGGCGGCCTCTTCGAAGAGCCGACGGCGTTCCTCGGGTTTGTCGCTGATGATTTCATCCATCATCCCCTGCTCTATTACGGAATATGCGTGAGCGCCCAGTCCCGTATCCATGAGCAGATTCTGGATATCCTTCAACCGGCAGGGGACCCTGTTCAGCAGATAGTCGCTGTCTCCGGATCGAAACAGCCGGCGGGTAACGGTCACTTCGGTATAGTCAACCGGCAGAATCCGTTCCGCATTGTCAATGGTAATCGAAACTTCCGCCATCCCGAGCGGTTTCCGGTTCCGCGTGCCTGAAAAAATCACATCTTCCATATTGGTGCTGCGCAACGACCGTACCCGCTGCTCTCCCAGCGCCCAGCGCAACGCATCCACCACGTTCGATTTGCCACAACCGTTGGGGCCCACAACGCATGTGATGCCCTTCTGAAGTGAAAGATCCAGCTGTTGTACGAAGGATTTGAAGCCCAGTGCCGTCAGTCGGGAAAGATGCAAAGCATCGCCTCCTGAAATACACAAACATCCGGCATGTCAGTACGGATACACGTGACCGACACCCTGGTCGCGAGGGAACGACAGGCGTTGCGATCCGTCGTGTCGTCATCCGGACTGTGCGGACGTTCGCTATTGGTCCGGAATAGCGAGTATAAATAGAATCGGGGAAGGTTCGGGAGGTGCGGATAACGCAACAAATTGGGGGAAAATCCGTTGCAATGCCTGAAAAATACCACATCTTGTACCGTCGGTCAAGACCTAATACCAGCGTGCAAAAACGGAGGGCATTGCGACACCGGCTTTTTTGATTTCCAATCGTCGATTTTTGGTTTACTTTACCTCCCCGCGCATCCATCCTGGCTTCTGGGTTCCCACGATGTCCAGCACTTTTTCCGACCCCATCGTCAAGATCGAAAAGGTTGTCCTCCGGGGGAAACGTCCGCGCAGTATCGGCTTGAATGCCCGTATCGGAGCGCATGGCCAGGCCGTCACCGACCCGGTTGTGCGCATCTGTACCGAGGGCGGCGCTGTCGGTATCGGCTGGTCTTCCCTTGACAGGGAGCGCGCCGAATCGCTACTCGGAATGCGACCCGCGGACCTGTTTGAATTTCCCCACGGGTCAAAGGGGGCCGGTGCGGCCATCGACCTGCCCCTGTGGGATCTGGCCGCCAGATGTGAACGGGCGCCTCTTTATCAACTCCTGGGAGGGCGTGGCTCCCGCGAAGTGGAACTCTATGACGGCTCCATCTATATCGACGATTTGGGAGCAACCGACGACCAGGCCCGGCGCATCTTTCACGAAGAGGTCCGTACCGGATACAACCACGGCTATCGCAATTTCAAAATTAAAATCGGCCGTGGCGCGCGTTGGATGCCCGTCCGGGAAGGAACGGACAGGGACGTGCTGGTGATCCACGCCGTCCGGGAAGCAGCGGGACCGGACGCGAAGATCCTCGTTGACGCCAACAACGGAACCACGCTCAATATCGCTCTGGATATTCTCGAACGCTGCCGCGGCGTGGGGGTCTATTGGTTCGAAGAACCGTTTCCCGAAGACCGGGCGTTCAACCCGGCCTTCAAGGAAGCCATCGAACAGAGAGGCTACAACACGCTCGTGGCCGACGGTGAATCCGGGCCGCCTCCGCCATACTTCTTCGATATGGTCGAAAATGGATGGATCGACGTTGTGCAACACGACTTCCGATACATGGGACTGACCTGGTGGAAAGCCACCGCGGATCGTATCCAGCTATGGGGCGCGAAGTGTGCGCCACATAGCTGGGGGAGTATCATCGAACGCTACGCGCACGCCCACTTCGCCGCCGCCATTCCCAACTTCAGCCTCCTGGAAGCGGCTCCCGCGGAAATGCCGGGCATCGTCCTGGACGGATGGCAGATGCGAAACGGCAAGCTGATCGTACCCGATACGCCCGGCGCGGGATTAGACGTCGAGCCGGACATGCTGGAACGTTGCGTGAAATCCGAAGGTGGATTCCGTATCGGGATCCACGATCGCTAGGTTACCCGCCGCCGCTGACGATATGGAGGCCCTCCACCGCCACCCTTGGCGGTGACTCCCCCGGAGGCGGGGGTGATGGGGAGGTGAAGGCGCTCGATCAGGTTGCGCAAACTGTCAGTTTGGCAACGGTTGAAACGGCCTGTCGAAACGAGCCTGTCGAAGCGTGGTCATTGCCTGTGCTGAGCTTGTCGAAGCAAGCTTGTCGAAATGCCCGCGTTTCGCTGTTTTCAACGTTCAACATACCTTGAGAGGGCGTGCATGCCAACGTACAACATCGCCGTACTCCCCGGAGACGGCGTCGGCCCGGAAGTGGTCGCGGAAGCACTCAAAGTCCTTCTGGCGCTCGAGGAGCCGCTTCCAGATCTCCGATTCGCCTTTTCGGAACACCCGGTGGGCGCCAGGTGTTACGCCGAAACCGGTAATGACCTGCCCGATCCCACGCTCGATGCATGCAAGCAGGCCGATGCCGTCCTTTTCGGTTCCGCGGGCGATCCCGATATCCGATTTCCGGACGGCACGGAAATCGCTCCGCAACTGACACTGCGCTTCGTACTCGACCTTTACGCCGGGATCCGGCCCATCAAAAAATATCGCGGCGTGCCTCCGCTTCTCGAAGGGAATCCGCCGCTCGACTACGTCATTATGCGCGAGAATACCGAAGGCCTTTACGCCTCCCGCGGCGCCGGGGTTCGCCTCGGCGACAGTCTCGCCGTCGACAATATGGTCATCACCCGCGCCGGTACCGAGCGGATTGTACGGTACGCCTTTGAAATCGCGAAGCAACGGAAGGGGGCGCCCGCCGACGGTAAGAGTCGCGTCACCTCGGTGGACAAGGCCAACATTCTGAAAAGCATGGCCTTTTTCAGGCAGATCTACGACGAGGTTGCAGAATCCTATCCCGACATCGAACGGGATTATGCCTACGTGGACGCCTTCACCGTGTACCAGTTACGCAACCCCGCGTGGTACGACGTTGTCGTTGCCGAAAATATGTTCGGGGACATCATTTCGGACCTGGCCGCAGCTACTATCGGCGGGATGGGTATGGCGCCCTCGGCCGACGTAGGCGATCGTTACGGCGTCTTCCAGCCTTCCCACGGTACCGCCCCCGATATAGCCGGGAAGGGCATCGCCAACCCCATAGCCCAGATCCTCTCCGCGGGGATGATGCTGTCCTGGCTGGGCAGCCGCCATAACGATCCGGAAGCCGCCGCCGCCTCGCAGACCATTGACCGCGCCGTCGATCGAACGCTTGTCCATCCGGCAAACCATCCGGCGGACCTGGGTGGGGCAGCTGCGACTCCGGAGGTGGCCGACGCGGTCGTTGATGCCATCGTTAATCCCTAGCAGCCCGTTGGAAAAGTCCATCCGGGCTGCGTCCGGCCCTTGTGGCCGACTTACGGCGTTGCGCTCGCTCCTCGAATCCCCCGATTCGCCTCGGTCGCGCGCCTTGTCTTCGGCCACAATGACTCGGTCCCGCCTGCAGAGCGACTTTATCAACGGACTGCAAGATGTACCGTTCGAAAACTCGGGGCGAAGATCGATCCGGAACAGTTGACGATCCAACGCGGCAATTCCAGTAACCGTGGACCGGCGTTTTTTTACAGAAGGGATATGTCATGACCTCGAAAGAAAAAAAGGACCTCATCGATCGCACCGTAGCGGATGAGTCGAAACGCGCCGTGGACCTTTCCAGGCGGGTGCACGCCTGGGCGGAACGGCCCTTCCGGGAGGTCAAATCCTCGGGAGCGGTCGCGGACTACCTGGCTTCGCACGGCTTCGAGGTCGAATTCTCTTTCAAGAAAATCCCCACGGCATTTCGAGCGACCCGGGGCAACGGAGAACCGGCGATCGGGATGCTGGGGGAATACGACGCGCTCCCGAACTGCGGTCCCGAGGAAGGTGACTGGGGGCATGGCTGAGGCCACAATCTGCTGGGCGTTGCCCCGGCCGTGGGTGCGGTCGCCGCTGCAAAAATCCTCGAATCAACCGGAACATCGGGCAAAATCGTCTACTACGGCTGTCCGGCGGAGGAAACCCTGGCGGGCAAAGTGTATATGGCTCGCGACGGCGCGTTTCGGGACCTGGACGCCTGCCTCGCCTGGCATCCGGGGAGTTCTTCCGGCGTCAACAATTTCGGGGGATCGTCGCTGGACTCCGTCGTTTACGAATTCTTCGGCCGTACCGCCCACGGCGCGTGGGCTCACCGGGGCCGCAGCGCCCTGGACGGGGTGATGCTCACGGATATTGCCGCCAACTACCTCCGGGAGCATGTACCCGAAAACGTCAGGATTCATTCCGTCATTCGCAACGGAGGCGACGCCCCCAACGTGGTGCCGGCCTATGCCAAAATCTGGTACTTCGTACGGGGCAAGGACCGCGCGCAGGTAGACGAAGTGCGTGAACGCCTCACCGCCTGCGCCCGGGGCGCCGCCGGAGCCACGGACACGAGGATGAAATGGTCGCGTATCACCGCCGTGTACCCGCGTCTGCCCAACAAGTCAATGTGTGAGATTGTTCGAAAAAATCTGAAACTCTTCGGACCGCCCGAACCGACGGAAGCTGACGTGAAGCGCGTGGAAGCCCTGGGCTACAAAAAGGGGTTCAATACGAAGATCGGCAAGGGCGGCGGCTCGCAGGGCCGGGGCTCCTCCGACGAAGACAACGTTTCCTGGCTGGCCCCTCTGGGACGCTTCCAGATGGTCTGTTATGCAAAGGGAACGCCTGGCCATCACCGGGAAATGGCCGCGCAGGCCGCCCTGCCTTTCGCCGAGCATGCGATCCAGCAGACCGCCAAAGTCTTCGCAGGAACCGCAGTTGACCTCTGCCGGAGCCCGGAGAACATGAAACAGGTGCGCGCCGAGTTCGAAAAACGGTCCGACGGATTTACATACGATCCCCTGGTCCGCAAGAACCAGAACGTACCGGTCGACCCTCCGTAGACCGACCTGAGAGCGCATCATACCTACCCGCAAGGGCACACCGTTATCCCACAGCAGAGGACCCAATTCCCATGCCGGACATCACCCTTGAAGAAGCGCAGGCAGTCCACCATCGCTGCCTTATCGTCGACGGACACAACGACACGCCCGTGGAACATGTGCACCGCGGCGAGCGCCCGATGGACCTGAAAAAACCGGACGATGCGTATCATATCGACATTCTCCGGATGGGGGAAGGCGGATTCGACGCCGGTTTCTTCGTGGTCGGCAACGGTCCCACGGCAAATGTTCGGGTTACCCTCGAGCAAACCCTGGCTTCGGTGGATCGTTATCCCGACGACCTGATGCTGGTGCTCTCATCACAGGACGTTGAACGGGCGAAAGAATCCGGCAGAGTCGGCATCCTTCTCACAATCGAAGGCGCGGGTCGTTGGCTGGAAGGGGAGATGGATGTATTACGTCTCTATTTCCGCCTGGGTGTGCGCTGCGTGGGGATTACCCACGGCGAAGGCGGGGACGCCCCGGCCTACCTTCAGGGCAGCAGGAGTCCATTTGGACCGTGCACGCCTGACGACCGTGACCGTGAACGCAGGAACGCCAGCGGTCTGACGGACTTCGGCAAAGCCGTGCTCCGGGAGAGCAACCGGCTGGGTATCATCACCGACCTGGCCCACGTTAACGACAGGGCTTTCTTCCAGGTTCTTGAACGATCTTCGCTCCCGGTGACGATGACCCACACCGCGGTTTTTTCCGTCTGCAACCACTGGCGCTGCCTTACTGACGATCAACTTAAGGCCCTGGCCGGCGGAGGCGGGGTGATGGGCATCGCCTTCGTGCCAGGTTTCATCGATCCGGGGAATCCGTCCGTCGACCGGCTGGTCGACCATATCTGTTACGTGGCGGACCTGGTCGGTATCGACCACGTCGCCATCGGGTCCGACTACGACGGCATGGGTTCGCTCACACCCGTCGTCAAGAACGTCTCAAAGCTCGTGCATCTCACCCGCGCCATGCTCGCGCGCGGCCTTTCCGAAAACGAAATCCGGAAAGTCTGGGGCGGCAACTTCCTTCGACTCTTCCGGGAGACCCTGGACCTTGGGCAGGCGTAGAGACCACGCCCGGCGTCTGTCTCGATTACCCGCTCCATTCCGCCGTCGAACAACCTGAAAGGTCTTCCCGATGAAAGCCACACGTTTCCTCATTCCCGGTATCCGTCGGATGGAACTGGCGTCCTTCGAGACGGGGTCAGTACCAGATGACGGTATCCTTATCGAAAACCAGTACACCGCCGTCAGCGTCGGAACGGAGATCCACGGCTGGACCCACGGAGGCGAACCCGGAAACCCTGTTCGTTTTCCACGCGCCACCGGCTATTGCAACGTCGGAACGGTCCTGGAAGTCGGCAAGGACGTTGAGGGCATCCGTCCTGGCGATCGCGTAGCCGGACAGGGAAACCACGCCAGCCACTGCGTCCTCTCCGGCCCCAGGTCCTTCCACCAGAGAGTTCCGGATTCCGTGTCGTCCGAAGCCGCCGCTTTCATGGTCATGGGCGCTATCGCCATCCACGGAATCCGGGTGGCGCGCATCGAATTGGGCGAGGTTGTCGTCGTTATCGGCCTGGGGATTGTAGGCCAACTCGCGTCGACGCTTGCGGGACTCTCCGGCGCCCTGCCGGCAATCGCTATCGATCTCGACGACTTTCGTCTGGACAAGGCGCGAAGCCGCGGCATCGACCTTTGCATCAATCCCGGCGATGTGGACGACATCCGGGAGGCGGTTGGCCGACACTGCGTGGATGACGGCGCCAACGTCGTTATCGAAGCGACGGGAAAGCCCTCGGTATATCCCACCGCCGTCCGGCTTGCGTGCACGGCTGGCCGTGTGGTTGCGCTGGGTTCCCCGCGCGGCACCGTCGATATGGATTTCCTGGCCGATGTGCATCTTAGGGAAGTCAGCATCCTGGGCGCCCACCAGCCCAAAACGCCGGAGGCCGATCACATCTACTACCGATGGGCAAAGGAACGGGACCGCCGGCTGGTGATGCGCCTGATGGGAGAGGGCAAATTACCCGTTGAAGACCTCATCACCCACGTGGCGGAGCCGGAACAGTGCGAGGAAATCTATACGATGCTCGCCGACGATCCGAGTGATGCACTGGGTGTTGTGTTCAAGTGGAAATAGGCCTGGTGTCCTGCCCCGGAGGATCGGGTGGGTTCGTAACGGAATATGGACCTCGCGGTGGCTGTTGACTGCACATCCACGGTACAATCTACAGAGAACGCGGCATAACCTCCGGAAAGGGAGGCCCCGAGCATGTTTTACAGGACGTCCGAACACCACGGCCTGCGTCGCGATCCCTTCAACGCCATCGTTGTGCCGAGACCGATAGGATGGATTTCGTCGATAGACGCGCAGGGAACGCTCAACCTGGCCCCGTACTCGTTCTTTAACGCCGTGGCCTATACCCCGCCGCAGGTCATGTTCGCCGCCACAACCACACACACCCACGGAGGATTGAAGGATTCCATAAAGAACGCGCAGGAAACGGGCGAATTCGTGGTAAACCTCGCCACCTGGGAGCTTCGAACACAGATGAACGCGACCGCTGTACCTGCACCCGGAAACGTCAACGAGTTCGAATACGCGGGCGTCACACAGGCGCCTTCAATGCTTGTAAAGCCTCCCCGTGTGGCGGAAAGCCCGGTGCATCTGGAGTGTATCCATACCCGCACCGTGGATCTGCCAACGGACAATCAGGACGATCCGAACACGGTTGTTTTCGGTCAGGTGGTTGGCATCCATATTGCCGACCGGGCTATAAAGGATGGCCTTGTCGACACCGTAGCCCTGAAACCGGTGGGGCGTCTCGGGTACCTGGACTATGCGTGCGTCACCGGATCTTTTTCGATGGAACGCCCTACATGGCCGTAATCTGAATGATCCATACGGTCGTTTCTTTATTCAACTCGCTTTATTATGGTTACGCAAAAGCTTGAAAGGGTGGAGCAGACATTCCTGTCTGCTCACGTATTTTAGACCAAAATCTCTGAATCCTGTCTCCGGGAACCCAACGATTCGCCGCCGTCTCCCACACTGGAAAAAGGACGGCGCTATCTATTGGATCACCTTTCGTCTCGATGACGCAATCCCCCGGGGCAAACGCCGCGGCTTACAGAATGCGCGTATGCTGCGGATCAAGAACCGCCAGGGCTATTGGCTCCATAAAGGCGGTGCAAGCCGTTTTTCTGTCTGTATTACGACAGAAGGACGATGAGAAGGGCAGACAGGAATGTCTGCCCCACCTTCAGACACGCTTCCTCAATAGCTCGACAAGCCATTGTGCGGGCGCCGTGCTCCTCATCGGACTGCTAATCTTCGCAGTGGTCACCGTTATCGTCGGCATCGGCGGCTTTTTCGACGTCAGATCCCTCTTCGAATCCATCGATCGACAACATCGAATCGAAGATGAAAAGGAATAAAAGCAATCAGCAAAGAGCGGGGAGAGGGGAGACGGGAGACGTAAGAAGACCCCCCTTCGCCCATCGGATTTCGATTCGCGAATGCCTGTTCTTCGTAGGGGCGCGCGGCGGTCGCCCCGAATAATGCAACGACGGCGCGTCCGGTCTGGGGGCTGGGGGTTTGTTCGCGGCAGAAGACGCGCCGCTCACCAGCAGCCTCGGACGTCAGAAACAGGCGTCCCCTGTTGTTCCGATAAACCAATGGAACAACAGGTCACCCGCTGCCGGAGGAGATCGCAGCCGACGACCGGGCACAGCATACCATTCCCTTTTACTTGGTCGACGACGCGCAAGAAGGCCGCGTCAGTCAGGTGCTCTTGCGGATCAAGATCGTCGATCTGGTCTCGGACGACCGCTTGGAAATCGCGCTCAACGGCCAGTCGCTGCAAGGGGAGATATGCCGCCGGGAATACGGCTATAAGGTCGCTCCGTACCAGAGCATGTGGCTGATATTTGACTTGCAGCGGGTGCGGCCACATCAGGGGGCGAACCGTTTGGAGATCCGCTGGTGGAGCGACCGGACGATTTGGTGAGACCGCTGAGAGTCACAGATGTGGAAGTTGAGGTGAAGTATCACCCCTTGCCGACGGGCTCAAAACGAGAGATCTGAGCCCAGAGGAACAGATTCGTTACTTCAAGGCGTGCAATGCTTACATGGAACAGGACGAAATGCTGAACATTGCGGTAGTCGGAGCCGGAAACATAGCGCAGAGGCACCTGAAAGTACTCACCGACCTTCGCGAGGGGTGTGTGACGACGCTTGTGGACAGCAACCCCCGCGTTCTGGAAGAGACAGGAGCGCGGTTCGGCGTGTCGAATCGCCTGAACTTGCACGAGAGCCTGCTGGAAGGGGATCGGCCCGACGCCGTTTTCGTTCTCGTGAGTGTCCTCCAGGTCGCTGCGGTCGCCGCAGACTTCATTCGGTCCGGTATCCCGACCTTTCTGGAAAAGCCTCCTGGCCTCTATACGTGCCAGACCCGTGCGCTGGCCGATCTGGCGCGAGCGGTGGGTACGCCGGCGATGGTGGGCGTAAATCGGCGGTTCTATTCCACGCTTCTCAAGGGCAGGGAGCTGATCCTCGAATCCGGGCCGGTACAAAGCGTCACTGTGGACGCCCACGAAGATATCCAGCGGGTCCGGGAAAACCCGAAATTTCCTGAAAAGGTCCTGAAACGCTGGAGCGTAGCAAACGGCATCCACGCCTTGGACCTGTTGCGATTCTTCGGCGGTGACGTGATGAGCGTCCAGCCGATGCACCATACTGTGGAAGGTCCCATGCCGGACTGCTGTTCGGCGCTGTTGACCTTCACAGGCGGGGCTGTCGGGCGTGCCTCTATGGACTGGTTCGCTCCGGGAGGGCACCGCGTGGAAGTGCGCGGCAATGGGGTTACCTTCACGTCCGCTCTTGGGCAAGCCGCAACCTTGAGACGCAGAGGCGGACAGCCGGAGAACGTCGAAGGGAATGACATTGATCGCCGCTACAAACCAGGATTTTATCAGCAGGATCGCACGTTCTTGAGATGGGTCCAGAATGGAGGCGCACTTCCGTTCCCGGCCTGTAGTCTGGACGACGCGGTGAAGACGATGGAGATGATCGACGCCATCTCGGGGACATGATGCTGGCTTTTTTATGACTTTCAGAGACCGCGGGCCTGTTGTTCGCGGTCTTTTTTTTCGAGACGACCGATGATATCACTGCTGCACAAATACGGGAAAACCATCGCCATCGTCGCGACACAGTCGCTCAACGACGCGCGGGACCTCTCCTCCTGGCCCCCGTAGAAAGAGCTATCAGTGGTCAGCTGTCAGCCAAAACCAAAAACCGAATCAGTTGACGTCAGCGCTATTATGTGGACGACCGCGAAGGGCGCAGACCTCTCCCCCCGGCCCCCTCTCCCAGGGGAGAGGGGGAGAAAAACCAGAAAAGCCGGCCTCACACGAAGGCACAAAGGGAAAAGCAGTGTTCAGAAAAAGCCGGTATAACCCCAAATCCAGACCGGGGTCCTTGCCTCGAATACTCACGACCGGCCGGAGGTGGGATGGGGGTTTTTCCGTGTCATTCCGTAAAACTCCGTAGGTCGGGAGTTCAAGGAGGGCTTGTAGGCCACCCGATTTCCATTTGTGCCACTGAGGTGATTCACGGAAAAACCGGCACCGCGCCGAGCGGCGCCGTTCTTTTTGGCCCTTTTCCTTTGCGAGAAAGAAAAAGGGCGTAAAATAATAAAAAACAAAGAGAAAGAAGGAAAAGAATTCGATGGGCCCGGCGAACGGCCCATCTTTTTTTGAAAATCATGTCTCCGGCGGGCTTTTCTTTGGTCCTTTTTCCCAGCGCACAAGAAAAAGGACGAAGAGGAAAAAAACGAGGTGGGAGGTAAAGGCTATCGTCGCACCGGAACGAGGTTCAACGGAGCCGTTGTCCCCCGACAGGTGATCAAACAAAAACGCGTGGGCCGTATTTAAACAGGATTCGCCGTTCCCGTTAGATATCTTCAACCGCTTCCCGAAGCAGCCGAATAGCGGTCTGGACGAGAAAGTCGCCGGCTTCTTCGGTACCCGGGCCGGCGCCCGCTTCGTATCCGCCTCTGGCCTTTTCTCCGGGAAGGCCAACGTAACTCACCCCGCGGCCATTGGCGTAGCCGATAACAAGCGTGTGCGGGAGGGGTGAACGCGCCTGAATCTCACGCGCGAGTCCGTTGAGGGGTTCGCCGGGCAGCACGGCGAGGCCCAAGGGTCCGCAAACAAACACCTGAAGCTCGACCGGTCGGATGTCGGCGCCGGCTTCCTTTCGTGCTTCGGATACGAGCGGCAGGCCGACAACCCCGGTCGTGACCTTCAGAGGCGACGAAGGCAGGCGGTGGGAACTCCGCGCGGCCGCGATGGCCCGTTCCGCAAAGAAACGGGCCATTTCCGTGCGCGCCGCTTCCCCTCGGGTGGCGGGGACGATATCTCCGGCGCAGCCTTGCAAAAAAAAGGTTTCGCCTCCCAGGACTTCGGAAATCCGCTCATTGGCCGGCCCGGGCCAGTCTGCCGAAACGCCGCGGTGGTAGGGATAGATGGAGACGGGGTGGCATGGCGCGCTGTAGACAGTCGCAACGTTGGTGTTGTCTGCGTTTTGGAGGGCGAGGACGGTCAGGGTGGGATCCAGCGAGCCGAAACGCAGTCCGTCAGGCAGCGTGTGCGGATCTCTGGGTTGAAACATCGTAACAACGTTGCCATCGGGATCGAGGGGCCGCCGATTGAATAACCATTCCGAGACATTCGCGCGGCCGATGTTCAAGGTGACGGGTTGCCGGCGGTCCTGCGCTCGTTTCAGGACATCCGCGCATCGTCCGGGGAGACGCCGGCCCCAGGCCTGGAAGACGGGATCGTCCAGAATGGCTCTCAGGCGTTCGCTCCCGCGGCCGGGAAACGTGGATCCGGCAAATGGGGACCGGGGCGACGAGTGGGTGTGCGAGGCGGCCACGAGGATGTGCGTTTCCGGGATGCCTGTTGCGCCGCGAACCGCCCTGCGGACGTCGATGACACATTCCTCCGTCGCGTCGATGAGATCCCAGCAGATCAAAGCGAACTCGGTGTTACCGTCCGAAAGAACGAGTCCTCGCAGAGTGAGCTGGTCCAGAACGCCGTCATAGGGCCTGCCATCCACCCAGTTCACCATCGCGGGATCGGGTGTGATGTCGGTTCTGGCCACGCCGGCTGCGAGTGTGATTTCGGCGGCAGCCGCACGTGTTCTGGTGAAGTGAAGGACCACAACGAAGAGAAACAGACACGTGAGTATCGACATAAGCGTTTCCTTGTCATGGGCCGCGCCCGGAGGCGCGGGTTGGTGGATCGATGGCCTATCGTATCGATTCGGCCAGGTCGAGGGCTTCTTTCACGAGGTGTTCGCCGCAGCCGGGAGCGAAGGCCGACACATTGGATTCATAACCGCCCTGCCGGTATGCATGGCGGACCGGAATGTACCCCGCACTGTCGTTGCTGAGACTTACAACCAGAACCGGGTAGGCATCCAGGGCTTTCTTGATCCGGAGCCCGAGTTCGACAAAGACTTCTCCCGGCAGCCCGATAATCGGGACGTCGCCGATCCAGAAGACCTGGATTTCCGTGGAACGGGTCTTCCTTCCGCCGAAACGTTCCGACCAGCGGGGTAGACTTCTGGCAAGACCCAGTGCTTCCCGGCATTCGGTTATTTCTCGTGACGGCGCTTTCCTTTTCATCGCACTGTTCAGCGCGGCCTCCGCGTCTGCAATTTGCCGCTCCATTCGCGCGGCTGGCGGAAATTTGCGCAGGGGCAATTCGATCGACTTTCTGGCGGCGCGGATGCGTACCTGACCGGTGGTCCGAATCCACTGGAGTGCGTTCAATGCGCATCCGCCAAGCGACAGACCCACCTGGCGTTTGGACCGGCCCTGCCGCTGTATGGGAACTATATTGCCCGCGCAGCCGAGGGCGAACAGGCAGATGCCGCCTTCTGCGGACTCGATAAGGTCCATGGCGTAACCCGGATAGTCGGCGGTGAATTCATACATGCGGTCGGTGCTGGAGACGGGATGACAGGCAAAGTTGACGAGCGAGGCGATGGTGTCGCCGTCGTCTTCGCCTTCTATTTTGAGGAGGCCCACTTCCGGGTCCACGGGACCGAACTTGAGGCCCTCATATGGTAGCGGCAGCGTGAGGCTCATTTCCACCTTGCCGTCGTCGCGAATGAGCCGGCGGTTGTAGCTGATGCCTTCGGCGCGGGTGGCGCCGGCCCCCAGGCGGGCAGGGCACAACCGGCTATGGGCCAACTGTACGGCGGTGGCCAGCTTTGCCGCCAGGACGTCCCCGTAGGCCCGGTCAAAGGGATCGACGTTACCGTCGTTCGTCCGGCTTGTGCTTACGGCCGGTCCGAAATGGGTGTGGGACCCGCACATCCAGACCCGGTCCGGCGGAAGTCCGACCCGCTCTTCGACAAGGCCGCGGACGTTCTCCGCGAACTCCCGATCTATGCCAATGAGGTCGGTGGTAACCAGCGCGACGCCGGTACTGCCGTCATCCAGCACCAGCGCCTTGGCATGGAGTTCGTCGTGGATACTCTCGCTGCCCCGGTTGCGCGCCGAGTAACCCGCCATCGGCCCGCCCAGAAACGGGGTAATGTTGACCCTGGATGCGCCTGCTTTTAACATCTCGGTCCTCCAATAGGTGTTGGTATCCGGGTTCCGCTCCTGTCCCTGCGGCGGGACGGCCCGCGGATTTTACCGATTCGCGATTTCCGCCCCGGTGAGGGCGCGGCCATAGAGACGAAGATCCCTGAGCCGCCCGTTGAAGGTGTCAGCGCCACCGGCGCCGATCCTGAGGGGCATGTCGTTCGTGAGGTCGAATACCGAGGGATCGAAGGTCGACGACGTGGAAACATGTTTGCCGTCGACGTAGAGAAGGAGCCGGTTGCGTTGGCGGACCGCCACGAGATGCCGCCATCCGGCCGCGAGTTCGCGGTCGTGGCTCACGTTCGCGCCGGCCTCCATTGCGTAGACGTGGCCGGATGGCAACGTGCCGCCAAAGAGTTTCCCCCGGTAAACGGCCATGGACCAGACGCGGCGGTATTTCGCGTCCGGGGTTGTGTCGAGTTGGCCCGTGAGGGTCCAGGTGTCACCCCCGTCGTACCGGTAGACCTGGCCAAGAGGCAGGGTACCGGCGTAGAGTTTGCCGTTGTAGACGGCCATCGCCATGACTTCCAGTTCCTCGCCCAGGCGTCCGGCGCACGTCCATGTGTCGTCGCCGTCGTCCCGGAAGACCTTGCCCTCCGGCCAGGTGCCCACGTGGAGTCTGCCGTTGTGGGCGGCAAACGAATAGACCTGGTTCACGCCCTCCTGGCCGCCGGCGTGCGCCCACCCGGTTCCGCCGTCGTAGCGGAACACGCCGCCGTCTGCATCTCCTTCGTTTCCTGCGCCGTACAGATGGCCGTTGAATACCCCCAGGGACATCATGCGTCGCCCCGGGGTGCCGCAGTGACTCCAGACGTCACCGCCGCCGTAGCGGAAAACGCCCTGGCTGTAGAGGGGGATTGCGTAGAGGCGGCCCCTGTAGACGGCCATTCCGGCACAGGAATCCGCGCCTTCCAGGTGGCCGATGGGTGTCCAGTCGGAACCGCCTTCGTACCTGAACATGTTGCCGCCCGGGTTCTGGTTTTCGGATTCGGGAAGGGCGGAACCGCCGGCCTTGTAGCGGGAGGATCCCGCGTATAAAGTTCCGCTGAAAACACAGAGCGATGCCATGGTATTGCACCTGTCCGGGTGCCCGCAGTCGATCCATCCGGCGTCTCCGTCGTACCGGTAGACGCCGCCCGACTCGTCCGCGCCGGTTTCGAACGTACCCGCGTAGAGATCGCCATCGTAAACGCACAGAGAGTAGACGCGCAGGTTGTTACCGGGGCGACCGCAGTCCATCCACTCACACGTACTGCCGCTGTCGATACCGAAATGGAGGTGGCGGTAGTTGGATTGGGCTGCTGTGACGCCCGCGCTGTTCGCCAGTCCAAAGTTAAAGCCGGTGCGGGTGGCGGGGTCGTATTTGCTGAGAATGTCTCCGGGCACGTCGTCCAGGATTTCGTCGGTATGAACGTGGACGGAAATGGAGAAATCATCGGTGCCGAAGTTGAGCGAGCGGGTGGAGGGCACCAGGACGTGGGCGCCGCGACCGTCGAATCCGGCGCCGTCAGTGGAAAAGGCTACGCCGTGATTCTCTCCGTGGTTGACGCCTGCACGATCACGGCAGTCGCCGTTCAACTTCCAGTGTGCGATCAATGCTGAGTCATCGTTCATCGGGATCTCCTGCCAGTGGCGCGTGAGGCCGCACTGTCGGACCGGGCGGCCCCGCTTCCGCGCATCGCATGAAGGGCCGGAAACTGCGCCCGGACGCGGAAAAATTCAAAAGGCGGGTTGTCGAACATTAGTGCGTGGTAGCCCCGGACCCATTTAATGCTCGCATTGTCCAGGGTGACTATAATACAAGAAAGTGGGGCTTGTACCGCCAGCAGTCAATGCCGGTTCGGTTCCCCTAAGGGCGTATCTCTTGATCTGTTTAAGCCAGTCGCGTTGCCTCCCGGTCAGCGTCTTCGGATCGTATGGCTCCGCAGCGGCATGGGAACGGCAGATCGGGCTTTTCCGCCGAGCGGGACCATACTCCTGTGCAGCGGATTGATCGATCCGGGGGCTGACAGGGGTTATCTGAGGGCTTGAAGGCGCTTTTTCAGGAGGGCCTGAAATTCCTCCTGGCTGTCGAGGTTGCGTTTCGATGTTTCGACAATTGTTTCCTGGAGTTTCAGGCGGTCTTTTTCGATCGACATGGCAGCGGTTGTGTCCATATTCAGGGCGATATTCTGCCGGATATTGATTTCGAGGCTGTCCTGCAACTCTACCTGGCGCTTTTGTTCGAGTGCAAAAACTGTCTTTGCGTGGACGATCTTCTTTTCCTGCGCCGCGATTTCAGCCTGTACGCGTCCGGCGTCCTGGCCACAGGCTACGAGGAACAGGAAGACAGCTAAGAGGGAAAAGTGGGATTTCAAACCTTGACTCCTCAGTGATTTACGGAAAATGCAAATGATGGATTGTCGAAAGAAAACACCGACCCGGGTGTGACATCGGCGATTCGCACGTGGATTCCCGGTTACTCGATAATCTGTTCGCCGGACGATTCCGCGCGAGTGATGTGCCGCCGGATGAGGCGGCGGGCGCGGTAGGTCTTTACATAACGCAGCCAGTTGCGTTTAAGTTGCTGGTGGGGCGCGGTTTCTATTTCGATCGTGTCGCCCCAGTTCAGAACCGAAAAACGCGATGCGGGTTTGCCGTTGATGCGCCCGCCGATGCAGTGGAGGCCGAGGTCTGTGTGGACGGCAAACGCAAAGTCCGTGAGAGTGGCGCCTTCGGGCAGAATAATGGGATCGCCGTTGGGTGTGAATACGGCCATTTCATGGACAAAGAGCATGCGTTTGACCTCATCCAGGAATTGAACGCCCGAACCGCCGTGTTCATGCCATTCGGCCAGTTCCTGAAGCCATCGGGTCCGCCGCTCTTCCTGAAATTCTCCGCCGCGAAGGGTCGCCACGCCCAGTTCACCCATTCTGTACATGGAAGGGGTCTGAATGACGACTTCAAAGCGCTGCCCTTTGTCGATGACGGTCGTCTGAAGCGCCTGGTAACCGTTCCGTTTGGGCGAGGCGATAAAATCCTTTATTCCATCCACCAGAGGGGTGAACCGGTGATGGATAATTCCCAGGGTCCTGTAGCACGCGTAACGATTGGAGGCGATAACGATGACGGTGTATCGGTCGTGGACGCTGTCTACAGGCAGGGGCGTACCGCCGGATCGGGTGCCAGTGGTTTTTCGGTAGATACTCCTCAGCGTCTTGGTCTGGAGCCGGGTGCGTGTGCGGATTCCGTGGTCCGCGAAAATATCGCGCATCCCGGTCTGAAAGTCGAGATAGGATTGTGGCGGACCATCTTGCATCAGGCGGACAAGCTGGTCGTAGACCCTGGGGTGGAGGCAGCCGAAGCTGCGGTCTTCCAGTTCCCTGCGTATGCGGTCCATGCCCAGCAGGCGGGAAAGCGGCGCGTAGACGTCGATGGTTTCCTGTGCAATTCGATGTTGGCGTTTGGCTTCCTTGATGCCCGCGATGCTGCGCATGTTATGCATCCGGTCAGCGAGTTTCAGAATGAGTACCCGCGGGTCGCGGCGTGCGGCCGTGAACAGCCTTTGGAGCGTCGCGGACCGGCGGGCCGACCGGCTGCGGGTGCCGGGTTCGTCCACTTTGGTTACGCCCTTCACCAGTTCGGTGACCCGGGCGCCGAACGTGGGCAGGATGTCCTCGTCCGGGGTCAGCACGGAATCTTCCGCGGCGTCGTGGAGCAGGGCGGCGGAAATCATATCCGTATCTCTGGCGAAGCCGAGTTCGGATGCCAGGATGAGCGCCACGGCGATGGGATGGGTAATAAACGGCTGCCCCTCATCCCGGTGTTGTCCTTCGTGGCTCGCGTTGGCGAGGTGATACGCCTGGCCGATCAGCGGATGGTTCACCTGGGGCACCTGCGCGAGCAGTTTCGCCAGGGGCTCCTTGATGGATGTCACGCCCTGGGGATTCAATGGTTTGTTCCGTTTGTGTCTTCAAACCAGGCGGCGATGGCGCCGATCATCTCTTCCCGGGTATTGAAAGTGTGATGGCCCACCGGCAGGGCCTGCAGAAAGGCCCGACCGTATCGGGTGCTGAGTACCCTGCTGTCCAGCACGACGACCGCGCCCCGGTCGGTCTTGTTGCGGATCAGTCTTCCAAATCCCTGCCGGAACTTCAGGATGGCTTCGGGTACCGAGTAATTCAGGAACGGATCTTTGCCCTGTTTTTCCAGTTCTTCGATATGAGCGGCTACAAGCGGTTCCGAGGGCACGGCGAATGGCAGACGTACAATGCCTAGAACCTGGAGCGCGTTACCGGGAACGTCGATGCCTTCCCAGAAGCTGTCGGTGCCCAGGAGCATGGCGGTTTCTTCGAGTTTGAACCGGTTCGTGATATTCGTGCGGGATCCGTCGATGCCCTGTCCCAGCACGAGAACGCCGTTAGAGCGCAGGTCTGGCTTAATGGCGTCGTACGTGCGGTTCAACATACCGTACGAGGTGAAGAGTGCCAGCATGCCCCGTTTTGTCTTGAGCATGAGTTCGTGCAGCAGCGTGTCCACGGCTTGCTGAAATTCGGCGGATTTGGGCGACGGCATAAAGCGTGGCGTGCATACGAGAGCCTGTTTCCGGTAGTCGAACGGGGAGCCCAGGCACAGGGTCTGCAGGCGGGTCTCGGGCATGGTTTCGAGGCCCATGCGCCGGAGGAAATAGGTAAGCCTGCCGCGGATACCCAGCGTGGCGGACGTAAAAACGATGGAGGATTTACCTTCGTAGAGCCCACCGTTCAGCATCTCTGATACATCCAGAGGAGCGGAAAAAAGCCGGGTGTCGGCGCTTTTTTCCGTCCCCGGCAATTCCAGCCAGTAGACGGCGTTCTCATCGTTGGCGGCGACGAGGTCGTTCAGGTCGTCCACAATTGTCTGGGTGGTCTCGATGCAACCGACCAGTTCGTTGCTGATCTCATCCTGGTTGACAAAGGTGTGCCCGGGCAGGTCTCGAAGCCAGTCTGAGAGGTCTTTAAGGCGGCTGCAGAGCGCGTCCAGGGATAGCGAAAACGGCATCAGCGATTCGGCCAGGGTATCGAAGGTGGACTCCCCAGGTCGATAGCGGATCTTTTCTATGTACGCATTTCCCGGCCCGCCCACCCGTTGCAGAAGTTGTTGGGAAAGGTCCTCAAAAAATGTCTGTGCCCGGAGCCAGAGGTCCTGTGCCGCAAGCGTCGCCGATTTGATGCCGGCGTCAAAGGCTTTGACGGTGGCCGGTTCCGGATCCGCAACGGCGATCCAGCGTCTCAGGGCAGGCAGAGTACCCGCGTCCGACGAACCCGGGCCGCAAAGCTGATCGGTGATGTTCTTGACCCGCCATATACTGAGTTCCTTGCCCAGGTAGTGCGCGGCGACTTTCTCGAGATTGTGCGCTTCGTCCAAAACCAGGTGGGAGTACTCGCCAAGGATGGCGTTTTCGGTGACAAGATCGGAGAAGAGCAATGAATGATTGATCACCACCAGATGCGCTTTTGCGGCGGTTCTGCGAATGTTGTTGGCAAAACACCGTCCGTTGTTACGGCAACGCTGGCTGCGGCAGAAGCCCGAGTCTGAGCAGATTTTTGCCCACAGGCTTGCATTTCGTCCCGGGTCGAATCCTGTATTCTCGGTGATGTCCCCCGTGCCGGTTGTTTCCGCCCACAGCACCAGGGGCAACGCACCGATGCGTTCGTTCGGCGTGAAGCTGGCGTCCGGATTGGTCAGAGCGGAATCCCACCTGTTCAGACATATATAATTGTTTCGCCCCTTGAGCAGCGCGTAGCGGAATGGCACGCCCAGGATCGACGCCAGCACGGGCATGTCTTTAAAAAAGAGTTGTTCCTGGAGGTTTTTGGTGTTGGTCGAAACGATGAATCGTACGTTGTTCTGTACGGCATAGAGTATGGACGGCGCGAGGTAGGCGATCGATTTTCCCACGCCAGTGCCGGCTTCCACGGCCAGGTGCCGCCCATTATTGATGGCTTCGGTCACGGCCCGCGCCATTTCGACCTGCTGGGGACGATATTCGTACCCGGAGATCCCCTCATCAAAGCATCCGCCGGGTTCCAACATGTCGCAGACCGCCTTTGCGTCCAGCGGCTGATCGGATGGGTCGCCCTGATTCTGAGGCGTCTCCCCTCCTGCATTGAATAGCGGGGTGTCAGGTAGCCGGCCGCCCGGCTTCGAGCTCAGGAACTCTTTCCTGGCGCCTTCGCTGGCCAGGTCGACCAGGATGGGAAGCAACCCTGACCTGGAGCCCTGCAGCAAACGAAGCATTTGCTGTTTCAGGTGAAGGGACACGGACCGGAGCAGTTCTACCAGATTGAGGTAGATCCCCGCCAGGGTTTCCGCGTCGGCCAGGGCCTTGTACGGCGCGTCGCACTGAACGGAGAAGTGTCCGGCAAGGGTTTCCACGCGGTGATCGTGGAGGGTTGGGAGGGCGGCGCGGGCGAGTTCCCTGACGCTGTGCACCGAATTCTCGATGGGGAAATCGGCAAAGGCGGTAAGGAAACGGGATTCAAAGCGCCCGTGGTGGGCAACGAGGGGCAGATCGGCCAGGAAACTCCGAAAATCACCGAAAGCCGCTTCGACCGGCGGCGCATCCCGGACCGTCGCTGCCGTGATCCCGGCGAGACGGACGGTTTCGTCCGGAATGACGCCCCTGGGCTTGACGTAGGTCTGGAAACGGTCGACTATTCGACCGTTTTCCACCCGTACCGCGCCGATTTCCAGGATTTCGGCACCCGGGGGTTCCAGACCGGTGGTTTCGAGGTCAATGGCGATGAAGGATTCAAGTATGGACATAAATTAGGGAGCCAGCGATCAGTAAAGGCCCTGTTGTCGATTTGCCGGATCGGGTACGGGCCGGTCCGGATAATGCGGGTGCGGGGAGACGAATCCCCATTGACAATACACTGCCGAAACCCTATCATGAATCTGCGGAAACGCGGGAATATTATCGGCTACACCGTGGAATCCGACTCTAAAGGGAGGTGCTGGCGTGTTCAAGGAAAAGAAGACTTTCGAGATCTTGCTGGAAACACACCAGATGGCGTTTCTGGAAGAGATCGCCGCCCGATACCGTCTGGAGGACCCTTCCAAGGCCGTAAGGTGCCTCGTTAATTTTTCAATTGACGAGCCGGATGAACAGGATCGGATTTTCGACGAAGTGCGTTGTCTGGATTGCGGTTGATTCAGGTTACAATCGGATCAGCCGACCGGTTAAACGCCGGTCGACCGCATTATAAAGTTGATTATACATTATCCAACCCCGAATTTCAAGGGGAATTCGTGTCTTGTGCGTGCCGTATTCGCGAGATTTCACCGTCGTGCAGGGCTCAGCGGGGGACCCGCGATCCTGAGGTATACGTTGCGCAGCGTCGAGTTTGCTTTACGCCGGCCACCAAAGCGTAATTGCGACGATCCAACATAAAAGGAGCAGATTATGGAGGCGGTTGTCAAGACCAAACGAGGCGTTGGGTTTCTGGAACTGCGCGACGTGCCGGAGCCCGAAATTACGGACGACGAGGTTTTGATTGAAGTAAAGGCAGCAGGAATCTGCGGTACGGATGTACACGTTAAACACGATACGTTTCCGTACTGGCCGCCCGTGATCCTGGGCCATGAGTTCTCGGGTGAGATCGTCGAAGTTGGAAATTCGGTAACGGATTGGAAGGTCGGCGCCCGCGTGGTTGGCGAGCCCCATACATTGCACTGCGGCAAGTGTTTCCTTTGTCGGAAAGGGCATATACAGAACTGCCTGGAGAAGAGATCTCCTGGCTGGGGTATCGATGGCGCGTTCACCAGATATATGAAATATCCTACCAACCTGTTGCACCGGATACCGGACCATATGAGTTTTGAGCAGGGTGCGCTGGTTGAACCAGCGGCCAATACGGTGACGGATATCATCGATCGGCAAGCGATTGAGGTGGGCGATTTTGTGGTGGTGCTGGGGCCGGGGCCTATCGGTCTGCTGGCGGCCCAGGTGGCGCGTGTGGCGGGGGCGCGGGAAGTGATGATCGTAGGCGCACCGGCAGACGAGGAACTGCGTCTTGCGACGGCGCGCAGGTTGGGCGTCGAACACGTTGTGAATTTCGCGGAGGCGGATCCGGTGGAGCGCTGCATGGAGCTGACGGACGGCAAGGGGGCGGACCTGGTGATTGAGTGCTCGGGCGCGCCGCCGGCCATCGCCCAGGCGGTCGATCTGGTTTGCAAATGGGGTCGGATATGCGCCATTGGCCTTACAGGCAAGCGTCCCGTGCAACTGGACTGGGATGCGGCAATGACCAAGGTCGTGACACTCTTTTTCAACATGTCGACAGAATACGCGAGTTGGGACAAAACCATCTGGATGATTGCCGACGGCAAGATCGAGGTGGATCCGATAATTACACACCGGTTGCCCCTTACAGATTGGGAGAAAGGGTTCACGGCCGCGGAGAATATGGAGGCGTTGAAGGTCGTGTTTACGCCGTAAAGGCCGCCCCGCGCGAGATGCCAAACGTGAAACGGCCCGCCGCTGCGGTGTGGCGTGTTTCACGTTTGTTGTTTTTGTGGGACCACGGCGAGAGTCGCTACGGATTCGATCGAGCATCCTGGGTGTTCAGGAAAGCCGGATTCGCCCGGCGTCAGCTTCTCGCCCGCTTGTTCCGAAACCTCATTTCGGAACGCAATACCTTGACGTCGGTTCGAGAATTCTGTAAGTTTCGGCTTCTCCGAAGGGTTGTTGTCGTGAACGAGTTTTCCGGCTTTGCCAGAGTCCTGATGATTGTAGGGATTCTGGTGTTTTCGGTGGGCTTTTTGCTCTGGGTCGGAGATAAATTTCCTTTGTCATGGCGGCTGCCGGGGGATATTGTCGTTCGCCGGGAGGGCTTCAGGCTTTATTTTCCGATTGTAACGTGTATTGTGATTAGCATCGTCCTGACCGTGGTCCTGAACCTGATTTCCCGGCGGTAACGTAAATCGGGCGAATCCGCCAGCGGCGGCGTTGGCCTGAGGTGGACCTCAGGGCCGTCCCGACGGCCAGGCGCGGAGGGTGAAGGGCTCGCCGATCTACCTGCGGGAACCAGCAGACGTGGTAACCCGCCATACGGGTCGAAACGCCGGCAACAATGTACGTGTCGTCGTGATTTCGCACATCGGGTTCCATGAACCTTGCCGACTACGATTACGAGCTTCCCCAGGAATTGATCGCCCAGTACCCCGCCTCCGAACGGGACGGCGCCCGGTTGATGGTTCTGGATCGGAAAACCGGGCGTATTGATCATGCGGTGTTCAGGTCGTTTCCGGATTTCCTGGGTCCCGGAGATTGCCTGGTCGTCAACGAAACGCGCGTTTTTCCGGCCCGCCTCAACGGGTACCGGCCCGGCACCCGGGGGGCCGTGGAGCTTCTGCTGGTTCGTTGCGACGGGGATTGCTGGGAAGTACTCGCGCGTCCGGGCCGCCGGCTGCGGGAGGGCGCGGAGGTGGCCTTCCCGGACGTGGATCTTGTTGCGGAAGTGACCGCGGTTCTGCCCTCCGGACGTCGGATGGTTCGGTTCAAGGGCGGCGCATCTCTGGAAGTGGTTCTGGAAAGCCATGGACGCATCCCCCTGCCGCCATACATCAGACGGGAGGAGCATCCGACGGATCGAGACCGGTACCAGGCGGTGTACGCGCGAACCCTGGGGGCGGTGGCGGCCCCTACCGCAGGCCTGCACTTTACGTCGGGTCTCCTTGATCGGATCCGGGCGTCCGGCGTGGAGATCGTCCCGGTGCTGCTCCACGTGGGTCCGGGCACGTTCAAGCCCGTGGAAGTGGAAGATCCCCGGCGGCACCAAATGGATGCAGAGTACTTCGAGATTGATTCCGAAGCCGCTGAGAAGGTGAACGCATGCCGGCGGAATGGAGGGCGCGTTGTTGCGGTGGGCACAACCACCGTGCGTGCGATCGAGGCATCGGCGTCGCGAACGTCCTATGGCTGGATTCTGAATCCCGGGTCGGGTTGGACACGGTTATTCGTGTATCCTCCGTACCGGTTCAAGCTCATAGACACGCTGGTCACCAATTTTCACCTGCCCCGTTCGACACTGCTGATGCTTGTTTCTGCATTCTCGGATCGAGGATTCATATTGGAGGCGTACAAGGAAGCGGTGCGGAAACGATATAGGTTTTACAGCTACGGCGACGCGATGTTGATTCTATAGGTGGTGTTCTGGATTCGTCAGTCTCTATGGTTTACGCAATTCTGCTTGCCGCCGGCTCCGGCCGGCGGATGGGGGGCGACCTGCCCAAGCAATTTATCTGCCTGGCAGGGCGTCCGATGCTTGTTCATACATTGACGGCCTTCGAGCGCGCAAAACAGGTCGACCGCGTTGTGCTTGTCACGCTGTCGGATTGCGTGGATCGATGCAGGGAGATTGTTCGCGGGTGGGGAATACGGAAGGTAACCGCCGTGGTGACGGGAGGGGTGCGGCGCCAGGATTCTGTTGCGGAGGGACTTCGGGCGGTACAGGCCGACGCCACGCTCATTGCGATCCATGATGGGGCGCGGCCGTTGATTCTGCCCGATCAGATCGACGCTGTCATCGATCTGGCGCGTGAGAAGGGCTCGGCGGTGCTGGGTACTCCCGTAACGGATACGGTCAAGGAGATCGAAAACGGGCGTGTGTTGCGCACGTTGGACCGGTCACGGTTGTGGCGCGTCCAGACCCCCCAGGCGTTCGGCGCGCCATTATTACGTCGGGCGCATGGAGCAGCCGCCCGAAGCGGGTACGTGGGTACGGACGACACATCGCTCGTTGAGCAACTGAAGGCGCCGGTATACGTCGTGACGGGCCGTGAGGACAATCTGAAAATCACGGCGCCGGAGGATCTGGCGATGGCTGAATCGATCTTGAGATCCAGAGCGGAGGGCATGCCATCAGAATTACGATCAGGGCAGGGTTATGACGTACACCGGCTGGTTTCGGGGCGGCCGTTGATTCTGGGCGGGGTGACTGTTCCGTTCGACCGGGGTCTACAGGGGCACTCCGACGCCGATGTGCTTTCCCATGCGGTCGCGGATGCCATTCTCGGTGCGATGGGTCAGGGCGATATCGGCAGGCATTTTCCCGATGCCGATCCGGCCTATGCCGGTATTTCCAGTCTGATTCTGCTGGAGCGGGTATCGGGGCTGGCCCGCGAAACCGCCGCCGAAATCATAAACGTGGATGCGACAGTGATTGCGCAGCGCCCGAAGCTTGCGCCGTATATTTCAGATATGCGGGCAAAAATGGCAGGGTCGCTTGGAATCGCGGCGGAACGGATGTCGATAAAGGCAACGACCACCGAGGGCCTGGGATTTGTAGGGACGGAAGAGGGAATCGCCGCACAGGCCGTCGCGCTGGTTGCGCTAAGGGCAGCAGTCCATGACCCGGTAAACGGAAACCGGGATTAAGGGGGGCGGTTGGATTTTTCGTTCGATCTTGTGTTCTTGTCGCGGGCATGGGAGCAGTTTCTGCTGTTTCTGGGCGATCAGCCACCGGAATTGATCTGTTTTTTTTTGTTTCTCGGCGCCTTTATGGAGAATTTGGTACCGCCCCTTCCGGGAGATACCCTAATCGTCTTTGGCGCATATCTGGCCGGGGTGGGCATTGTCCGGTTGGTGCCGGCATATGTGGCAATGTGGCTGGGCAGCACAATGGGATGTCTGCTGGTTTACGCGGTGGCGTACTGGAAAGGGCGTGCATTTATCCTGAGTTTCAATTCCCGGATTTTTTCAGAGAAAAATCTGAACCGCGTGGAGGCGGGTTTTTTGCGGTATGGCGATCGGATTGTGATCTTCAACCGGTTTTTGCCTACCGTGCGGGCATTTGTCGGGATCGGGGCCGGGATCAGCCGCATTCATCCGCTTCGGATGTTGGGCTATGTCGTCCTGAGCACGCTTCTGTGGAACAGCCTGCTGGTGTATTTCGGGCTGAAGGTGGGCGAAAACTGGGGGCTGGTGGTCGATGTACTGCGGGCTTATAATCGGGTGATTCTCGTACTGATGGTGGCCGGCGGAATCGGGTACTGGCTGTGGTGGAGAAAGAAGGGCCGGAGAGATTCAGACGATTCCGGGGATTCAACACCACCTGATATCGGGCGTCCTGACGGCCCCCCGCATTGAATGGACTCACCGAATAAAGGCGCGACAGGCTCCAATTTTCACCAGGGGAAACGTCGATGGGCGAAAAGATCCGCGTCGGCGTGCTTTTCGGCGGAAAGTCAGCCGAGCACGAAGTGTCGCTGGAGTCAGCAAGAAATGTCGTCGAGGCAATTGACAAGAGCAAATACGATGTGGTATTGATAGGAATCGACCGTGGAGGGCAGTGGCACCTGAGTGCTCCCTCTCGTCTCTATGTCGAGGCCGCGGGGTCGGAACTCCCGGAGCTGATGGTAGAGGACACGGATGTCGGCGTGACGCTGGTGCCGCAGGACACCGGTGGTGCGCATCTCGTCCGTTCTTCCGATTATCAGCGGATGGAGGCGCTGGATGTCGTGTTTCCCGTTCTGCACGGGCCATTCGGAGAGGACGGCACCATTCAGGGGATGTTGAAACTGGCCGATATTCCTTTCGTGGGCGCCGGTGTCCTGGGTTCGGCGGTGGCGATGGATAAAGACGTCATGAAGCGCCTGCTGCGGGAAGCCGGCATTCCGACCCCTGATTTTCTGGCATTTTTCCGGTCCTGTGCGAGAATTGATTTCGATGCGGTTGTGAAACGGCTCGGATTGCCCGTATTTGTAAAGCCGGCCAATCTGGGTTCGTCGGTGGGCGTGAGCCGGGTGGACGGGCGGGCGATGTTTGTCGACGCGCTCGAATTTGCGTTTCAGTACGACCACAAGATTCTGATCGAGGCTGACGCGGGCGGCCGCGAAATCGAGGTTTCGGTCCTGGGCAACGACGATCCTATCGCATCCGTTCCTGGTGAGATCATACCGCATCACGAGTTCTACACGTACGAAGCGAAATATATCGACGAACACGGAGCCGGACTGGCGATTCCGGCAGACCTTCCCCAGGCGACTGTACACACGGTTCAGGCGTTGGCAATTCAGGCCTACAGGGTGCTATGCTGTGAGGGCATGGCTCGCGTGGATTGCTTTTTGCGCGGAGAAGACGAGGTACTTATCAACGAAATCAATACCATTCCCGGCTTTACGCGGATCAGTATGTATCCGAAGCTGTGGGAGGCGAGCGGGATATCCTGTACGGAACTGGTCGACCGCCTGATTCAGTTCGCGTTTGAACGACACGGTCGGGAGCGGCGGTTGAAGACATCCGTATAGCCGCGTGCGAGGGGGTTCTGGAACGCGGCAACGAGGGAACTGTCAATGGCCATTTGTTTTTACAATAGTCTGACCCGGGAAAAAGAGGAATTCAGGGAGATTGAGCCGGGCAAGGTCACGTTCTACAGTTGCGGGCCGACGGTTCACGACTATTCCCATATCGGAAATTTCAAGACATTTGTCGTCTTTGACCTGATTAAACGCTATCTGACATTTCGGGGTTATCAGGTTTTCCACGTCATGAACATCACGGACGTGGACGACAATATTATCGGGAAAGTGCGCGACGAAGAGACAACGCTAAAGGAACTCACCGATCGGTATACGGCGGCCTTTTTCGAGGATATGGCAACGTTGAATCTGCTCCCTGCCGATCACTATCCGCGTGCAACGGATCACATATCCGAAATCGTGGAAATGATCGCGCGGATGAAAGAAGAAGGTCATGCATACGTACACGAAGGATCCGTATATTTTTCGATACGGAGCTTTCCCTCGTACGGGGAACTGGCGCAACTGGATGTTTCCGGATTGCAGGCAGGCGCCAGCGGTGTGGATACGGACAAATACGACAAGGAAGACGCGCGGGATTTCGTGTTGTGGAAGGCGTGGAAACCGGAAGACGGAAATATATTCTGGAAGACGGACCTGGGCAAGGGAAGGCCGGGCTGGCACATGGAGTGCTCCTGCATGTCAATCAAATATCTGGGGGAAACCATCGACATCCACGCCGGAGCCGTGGATCTGATTTTTCCGCACCACCAGAATGAGATCGCGCAAAGCGAGGCGGTAACGGGCAAGCGCTTTGTCAATTACTGGCTGCACGGCGCGCATATCAACGTAGACGACGAAAAGATGTCCAAGAGCCTGGGCAATTTTCTGACGGTGCGGGATATCGTGCATACGCCCAATGACGCACGTGCCTTCCGCTACCTGGTGGTGAGCAACCATTATCGTACCGCGTTCAATTTCTCCGCGGAGGTGCTCGACGCCGCACGGAATACAATGCGGAGGCTGGACAATTTCAGGCGCAGGCTGAGCGAGATTACGCGGAGAGACGGCGGGGACGAACCCGCGTCGCTATTGGAAAAGGCGCGGGAGGGGTTTATCCGGCACATGGATGACGATCTGAACACACCGCGTGCGATGAGCGTCGTCTTTGAGATGGTGAATGCCGTGGACGATCTGCTTCTTGAGGAACAGTTGGACCGGGACGGTGCCGACAGGATTGACGGCTTTCTGGATGAGATCGATCAGGTGCTCGGGGTTTTTCATTCGCCAAAAGAGGATGCCCGGGAGGACGAACTTCCAGATGATCTTGCGGCGTTGATCACGGAACGCGACCAGGCGAGGAAGGAGAGGAATTGGGCGCGGGCGGACGAGATTCGGGATCGGTTCACGGAATTGGGCTACACGCTGGAGGACACACCGGAAGGGACGGTCTGGAAGCGGTCCTGACGGATCGGGAGCGCCTTCCGGGCCGCATGAGTGCCCCGGCTTCGTCTGTCTACCGTTCTCGTGACGGAGAGCGTAATCCGGCAATCCTCGGGAGGGGCACGGTGTTCTGCACTCCCATCGACGGTTCATTCGCAGTGGGTTTGAAGAGGAGTCGCCAGTTCGGCGCGACATCCGGAAAGTTGGTGCTTTCCGGATGTCCTTCGGCATCGGATTTATACCGAATCGTGGTTAATCGCTGAATTCAAGCCGCCCTAGCTCAGCTGGTAGAGCAACGGATTTGTAATCCGTAGGTCGGGGGTTCGAGTCCCCCGGGCGGCTCCATTTTTTGCAGTGGTCTAAACCGGGTCGCCGGTTACCATATGAATGCGCTGTCCATCCACAAACGTGACCGGAGGCTTATTCACGGCTTCGCCGGCGATCATTCTGCTCAACACGTCCGCCACACCCGCAACCGCCGGCCCGATCAGCCGCTCCCCTTTTTCTCTCGTTGCCAGCGCCGCAGCCTCGTTGACCATATCCGCAGCGTGGACCCGTTCCGGCGCGAGCGCCAGCATCGTGGAGGTTTCGAATTCACAGGCGTGTCCGGGAAGACGGTTGGTCTCCATGCTCGAAAAAACCAGCGCGGGATCGTACACGTCCCAGTAAGACTGAAACCGGAGATTCAGACCCAGCCGTTCCCGGTACTCGTCAATGCGGCCCATAAGCGGTTTCACGTTTCCTCCATGGCCATTCAGAATAAGAATATTCCGAATACCCGCCCGCCTGAGTGAATCGCACACGTCGTAAACGTACTCGCAAAAAATCTCCGCACGCACCGTCAGCGTTCCGATATGTTCCATCCAGTGCTCCGACACGCCGATGCATATGGGAGACGCCACCACGATCCGCGGATGAAGCCGTTTGGCGGCCTGTTCCGCGACGTGACTCACGTGAAACGCATCGTGAATCATCTCCAGATGTTCGTTGTGTTGCTCCGTGGCGCCGACAGGCACAATCCCCGCCTCAATCATACCCGACTCCATCCGCTTCCGAAATTCCGTCCGGGTCAGGTCCCCGACAAACACACGCAAGTCAGACATTGAGAGAACTCCTCGAAAGAATCGATGCTACTGTGTATAGTTCCGCCGCCAGTTCCAGCTGTCGCTGCCCGAAATCAGCGGCCGCATCTTTTCGGGAAGGGTCGCGACAAATGCGGGGCTCACTTCGTTGCCCATCCACTCCCGGAGCATCGGCGGCGTGTATCCCGCAACCAGAATCACCCGCTCCCTATCGCTCCGGATGGCCGTGGTGCTGTGAATCAGCGACTCCCCGAACAAGAGTACCGAACCGGCCCTGGCCTCGACCTGATGGATCAGCCTCTCGTCGTCCATGGCCGCCCGGATCATCTCTTCGCGGGGCCACGTCAACCGGTGGCTGCCGGGAATCAGGCAGGTGCCTCCGTCATCCGGCTCCACGTCCGTCAGATAGGCGAGCGTTTTTACAAAGATGCAGTGAAACCGATCCTGCTCCGTATAACAACCCCAGGTCGCCGTAGTACCCCTGTGAAAACCCGTAGGATTGGTCCGGCGTTTCCGAAGTTGATCCAGATCCGCCTTCGAATCCCGCCGATTGATAATCGCTTCCGTCTCCTCCAGACGAACCGCCCCGCCCACCACCTCTTCCACCAGAGGAACCAGCCCGGGATGGGCCGCATATTTCAGCAAAGCAGGGTCGTACTCCACCAGATTTCCAAACAGCACATGGTGGTCGCCCCTCGGGCGCACGTACACGCGCGGTGCCGCCGATTCGGGATCGGCTTTCAGCCGGTAAAGCGCCGCCTTCATGCGTCCCACCTCGTCCGGCGTCAACGCGTCTTCCAGCAATACGTACCCGTATGTGTCGAAATGATACCGCTGGGACAGTGTCAGTGCAACCGTCTCGGCCATTCCTTACTCCTTCCACTCCAGAAGCGCGTCGGCATTCGCTTTCACCTTCTCCATGGCGGTGACAATATCGTTCATGCCGTCGGCGTCATCCAGCAGCACTGATTGCGCTATATTGAATACGCCGTCCCCGCATGCCCATTCGCTCACCGGACACGGCATCACGCGACACCTGCCCTGCGCTCCGGCAACCTCGCCGGTTCCTTTGTTGAACATGGGATTGTCATACAGTGGATAGGTATACCCGCCGTTCGGGATTCCCTCCGCTTCGAGCGCCCTGTGAAACGTCTCCTTGGGAAGCCCCTTGAACGCGTCTGCGTTATAGGTCATGACAAAGACGTGCCAGCCATGGCGTGTGACGTCCGGAGCGACGTACGGCGGTTCGATCCCTTCAACCTCCGTCAGCCCGCGAATCAGCAACCTGGCATTCTCCTCGCGCCTAAGGCTCTGCTCCTCCAACCGCTCGAATTGCGCCTGCAGAATCGCGCCCTGAAACTCCGTCAACGGATCCGAAAAGCCCAGATGGTGATGTTCGTACCAGGGCCGGCCCTTTTTCCTTCCGAACGTAGAAAGTGTAAACTTCAGAAAATCCGCGAGCGCTTCGTCGTTCGTGGTCACGATCCCACCCTCGCCGCACGTCAGATTCTTTGCGTGGTTGAAACTGTAGACCGCCACGTCGCCCAGACCGCCCAGCGTCCTGCCCCGCCACCCGGATGTGTGTGCATGGGCCGCGTCCCATACGACTTTCAGCCCGTGCTCGTCCCCCAATGCCCGAATTCCTTCCACGTCCGCCGCGTGCCCGGCAAAATGAACGGGAATCACCGCTTTCGTGCGCGAGGATATCGCCCTTTCTATCGTCTCCGGCGTTACGCAGAACGTCCGGGGGTCGATGTCCACGAAAACAACATCCGCGCCGATCGTAAGCGGCGCCAGCGCCGTTGCAATGAACGTGTAGGCGGGGACGATCACTTCGTCTCCCGGTCCGACGCCAAATGCCCGGAGGGACAACTCCAGCCCGGCCGTACAGCTGCCCATCCCCACGCCGTGCCGCGCATCCGAATACCGGGCGAATGCATCGCAGAACGCCGACACCCTCGGGCCGTGAATTGTACCTCCCCAGAGGCTGGTATCCAGTACTTCGCGCAAATAATCCAGGTCGCGCCCGTCCGATTGCGGCCAGGACGGAAACGGTTCGGACCGGACCGGGGTTCCGCCCAAAAGTGCTGCTTTATCCATCAACACCTCCCCTGACCTGAGCCATTGTCTCGATAATCGCCTCCCCGCGGGTCAGATTGAAGAGTTCAGCCCTGAAAGCTTTCTCGTATTCGGCGGGCAATCGGAGGGTATATTCCACCTTCCCTGCGAAGGTCTCGGCTTCCACGTCTGCCTCGTAACGCGCGAGCAAACGCTTGAAAGCCGTTACCGCTGCATAATCGATATTGACCTGCAGCGTCCGGCAAACCACCCTTTCAGCAAGTTTGAGTTTTTCCAGCACGGCTTTCACCGAGCCCGAATACGCGCGAACCAGCCCACCCCTGCCCAGCTTCCTGCCGCCAAAAAAACGCGTCACCACCACCGCGGCGTCGCCCACGCCGCTATGCTGTAACGTCGTCAACATGGGCCGTCCCGCCGTGCCCCGGGGTTCCCCGTCGTCGCTCATTCCCACCGTACCCGTCGTGCCCGGCGGTCCGATCAGATAAGCCCAGCAATTGTGGCTCGCGTCCGGGAACTCCGCGCGCATCCGCTCCACGACCGATCTTGCCGCATCCACCGTCTGCGCGTGTGTTAAAGTTGCGATGAACCGGCTGCGTTCAATCTCTTCTTCGTTCCGGCAAACTCCCGCCGGAATCGCATATCGGCGATTTTCGGAAGACGTCATCGCCCGGCTTCCCGAGCGAGTATGTTCCCCAGCAAGTCCGGTGGCTGGCCAAATGCCTTCAGAAACGCCTCATAGGTGGGCATCAGACGGACTTTTATTTTCTCTTCGTGATGCAGCGCGATATCCTCGAGCCGGTGATCCAGGAAGGGATTGGCGAATCGCTCCAGAACCTGTTCGGCAAACCGACCGGCGCCTTCCACGACATCTTGAAGCGTCGGCACGATTTCATCGAAAACCAGGCGCCTCAGCCACGGCCCGACCACCGGATCCTCGACCGCCTCCCGAACCGTCTTCAATCCCGACGGAAGCGCCCTGCACACCAGTGCCGTATGCGCCCCGTTCAGGATGCGCACCTTCCGCAATGCATACGGTCGAACGTCGTCAACGAACCGGACACACGGATGCGCGAAAAGATCCCCCGCTCCCGCCTCGACCACCCAAAGGGCGAACGGCTCCGCTACCGTCAGCAAACCGTCCGACGCCAGAAGCGGATGCGCATGCGGCCTGCCGCTTACGATTCGGTCCACCAGCGTGTTCACCCATCGCACGTCCCGGCGGATCCAGTCCAGAAACCCCGAATCCAGACGCCAGGCCTCGGCCTGGGCAAGCACCAGTTCCCGAAGCAACTCGCCATTCGGCTCTACAAGCTCACAGGGCAACACCGAAAGACCCGGCAGGCCGGCTTCGTAGCGGGCGTGAAGAACACAAAGCAGTCGGGCGGGGAATGATCGGGGCGTTTCGGGATTATCTTTGTCAACGAGCGAGTACCCCGCTTCGGTCGCATTGGAAATGACCATGTGTAACGCCGGCGACCGGGCGACCTCCATCACCTTCGCCCACTCGGATTTCGCGAGCACCGCCCGGCTGATACTTCGAACCGCGAGTGTTCTGTCGATTTTTTCCCCTTCCGACAACCCCCTGAAGACCACGTGATACCGCCCGCTCTGCGCGTTCAGCAAAGCCGCGCGATTGCCTTCGGTGGACTGCACAACCACGACGCGCCCCACGGCTTCACCGCCGGCATTCGCCTCGTGTACGAACACATCGGCGAACGCCCGGAGAAAACCGCCGCCGCCAAATTGCAGAATCGTCTCGGGCAATTCCACCATCACGATCCTCTTTCGAAATCCGTCTTCTCCGACGTTTTTCCCTGTTGTCCAGGAGTACGGAATCCGCATCGTGAGGCGTAAATGCATCCTCCCGCTCTGAAAGGATACATGGATTCCCAACGCCCTGAATCCGGTATGCCGCCTCCGGACGTTATCTACGGAACATCACGCCGTGCGGTGCGCTTCCCAATCCCGGTATGGCATGGACGAATGCATCTGTACGAACCGCCAGCGTCCGTTTTCGAATTGCAGAACCGCGGTCCACCGCTCGCCTTCCAACCTGTAACGTTGCGCCCCCATCCTGCCTTCGCCGTCCCACAGAAAGTGCACCCAGGCCACATTTCCGCGAGTTTCCACCCCGGTAGTCCTTCGCACGATTCGCACGTCAGACCAGCGCTCGAAGTGTCGTATCCATGTCGCCAGCACCGTCTTCCTGCCGCGTACCGGTGCGTCTCCTCCCGAAAAAAACGCGCAGACACCCTCCGCAAGGACCTCTTCCAATGCTTCGGAATCGCGCTCGATTACGGCATTTTCAAGTGAGGCCAGTAGATCCTCGATCCCGCCGGCGACATTCTCCGTCATCATTTGCACCGTGAGTGGGTTTCGCCGCCTTCCACGCGGCGAAAAATTCTACGGAATGATTTCCAGCACACGATCGACTTCCTCTTCGGTATTGTAGAAATGCGGCGACAGTCGGATACGTCCCCCCCGTATCGCGCACACAACGCGCGCCTCACACAGCTTCCGATAAATGGCTTCCGTGTCGATCCGGGAATGGTGGAAGACGACAATGCCCGACTTTTCGCCGCTGGCTCTCGAGCTGACCACCCGATAGCCTTTTTCCTGGAGCCCGGCGCAGAGTTGATCGGTCAATGACAAAACCCTGGCTTCGATCCGTTCGATGCCGACGCGATGAAGGAGTTCGAGACCGGCCTTCAACCCATGGATGCCAACGGTATTCAATGTACCGCATTCAAACCGCTGCGCATTGGACAACAGCGTGGTATCGTAGGAAAGAAAATCCCTCGGTTCCACAACGTTCGCCCAACCCAGGTTCACCACACGGAGGTGTGGCCGGGCGCGGCGTGAGCAATAGAAGACGCCGATTCCCTCCGGACCCAGGAGCCATTTGTGAGCGTCGGCCGAAACAAAATCGATTTCGGCTTCCGCCACGTCCAGGGTCAGCACCCCGAGGCTCTGAATAACATCTACAAAAAAAAGAACGCCCCGCGTTCTGCAGAATCTGCCGATTTCCCGTAGGTTGTGCCGGAATCCGCTTGCGAACTCCACCGAACTCACGGATAGCACCCGCGTCCGTTCGTCGACGGCATTCAATAAGCCCTGCAGCGGAATACGGCCGTCAACCTCGGGAACGCGCCGGACCTCGACGCCTTCCGAACGCAGGTTCAACCACGGGTAGACATTGGCTGGAAATCCCCGATCTGGGATCACGACGTTGTCGCCCTCCCGCCAAGTCAATCCGTTGGCGACCATCAAGATACCTTCGGTCGTATTCTTGACAAAGGCAATTTCCGCCGCGTTTGCGCCAATCAGACGGGCGGCCGATTCCCGCGTCTGCAAACATACCTCGTCCCATTCGGGCAGGTTTGCCATGCCGTTGCGGGTCAGGTCCCGCAGCATGCCGTCCATTGCCCTGTAGACGCACTGTGAGATGGGTGCTATACCGGCGTGATTCATATAAATCCAATTCCGCGCAACCGGGAACTCGGTCCGAATTTCCTCGATATCGATCTGCACGCTCGCCTCCCGGGCCCCTCGGATATCCATGTGAAACGGCAGATGTAACGTACCATCTGCCGTGTGCCGTCCCGCCGCCCGCGTTCTACTCAAGCCGGTAGTTTGGCGCCTCTTTCGTAACCGACACGTCGTGTGCGTGGCTTTCCCGAACTCCGGCCGGCGATACTTTCACGAATCGGCCGTTCCTCCGGAGGTCCGCAATGGTTCTCGTTCCGCAATAGCCCATGCCTGCTCGTAACCCGCCAGTGAGTTGATAGATGAATCCTGAAATTGACCCTTTGTACGGGACCTGCCCTTCAATTCCCTCGGGCACCAGCTTGTTGGTTTCGACATCTCCCTGGAAATATCTGTCCTTGCTTCCACGCTGCATTGCCCCGAGCGAACCCATACCCCGATAGACCTTGAACGTCCGTCCCTGGTAAATCACCGTCTCTCCGGGACTCTCGTCCGTCCCCGCGAACAGGAATCCTATCATCACGGAATTGGCGCCGGCCGCGACGGCTTTGGTGATATCTCCCGACTGGGTAATTCCGCCGTCCGCGATCACCGGGATGCCAGCCTTCTCCGCAACCTCGGCGCAGTCCATAATCGCGGATATCTGGGGCACGCCGGCTCCGGCGATCACCCGGGTGGTGCAACTTGCCGAAGGCCCCATACCCACCTTGACGGCATCCGTTCCAGCCAGAATCAAGTCCTGTGCCGCTTCGGCCGTTACGATGTTTCCGGCAATCACTTCGGTTCCCGGAACGGCATTCTTGATGCGTTCGACGGCTTCGAGCACACCCCTGGAATGTCCGTGCGCAGTATCCACCACAATCACGTCCACATCCCTGTCGACCAGCGTTCCGATACGGGCTTCCAGATCGTTCCCCACCCCCACCGCGGCACCGACGCGAAGCCTTCCGAGTTTGTCTTTGCACGCGTGCGGATACTGGATTTTTTTCTCTATATCCTTTACAGTGATCAAGCCCTTTAACACACCGTTATCATCGACGACGGGCAGCTTCTCGATTCGATGTTCCTGCAGGATTTCCTGCGCGTCCTCCAGAGAGATCCCCAACCGGGCCGTCACCAGCCCCTTGTGTGTCATCACCTCGGACACCTTCCGATGGACGTTTTTCTCGAACCTGAGGTCCCGGTTGGTCAGGATGCCCACCAGCCTTTTAACGCCATCTACGATCGGCACACCGGAAATTCGATACTTGGACATCATCTCAAGCGCTTCTCGAATATAGTTGTCCGGTGAAAGCGTCAACGGATCGACGATCATCCCGCTTTCCGACCGCTTCACCTTGGCCACTTCTTCGGCCTGCTCTTCGATGGACAGATTCCTGTGGACAATTCCGATACCGCCCTCCTGGGCAAGCGCGATGGCCAGCCGGGCTTCGGTAACCGTATCCATGGCGGCACTCACCAGAGGGATATTCAGCCTGATTCTGCGGGTGAGTTGCGTGGTCAGATCCACCTGGTTGGGCAATACTTCGGATTTTCCAGGAATCAACAACACATCGTCATAAGTCAGTCCCTCTTTGGCGATTTTTTCCGTGGATCTGTCCATAAGTGTCTCCCTCGTTTAGTATTGCGGCGCATTCACACTCAGCCACCACGGCCTATCCGGATACAAGAAACCCCTTGACACACGGGTCAAGGGGTTTGCATAGTTGCCCGTTACAAGGCCGGACACCTCCTCCGCGCGCAGGTGAGCACGGGCGGAGAAGACCTGTCCTTAACGGCAAGGTCGGGTGCCCAGATTCTTTTGCACATTTGAAACTCCCGGGTGCGCCTGCTATGATCGTACAGCCGTCCTAAAAATAGTGTCCCAAATTACCGGATTTGCCAGGTTGTGTCAACAGGCATTTGGTGCGGATTGGTTGGAAGAAGCTTTCGGTTCATCCGTCGTGTCGCTCCGGGTCAATCTTCCCGCCTCGTCGCGTCTTCAATTCCTTGAGGACAGGTATGGATTTTGCCTTGACATCCAATTTCCTATTCGTTAAATTTCTATGTTTCTAAGGGTTACACAACATCTATGCGTCTTGATACCAGCGATTTACGTGGAATCGGCAGTATGGCGGGGTTGTCTCGTCGAGGAGTGGTTGTCATGAAGTCCAGGCTTTCGGATGGCGTCATCATTTTTCTCTGCGGCTTCCTGATCCTGGGTCTGTTGTCGCCCGACAAGGCCGGAAGCAAGTCGAAAAAGGACGAGCACAAGCCACGGGAGGTGCCCGTGGATTCGGTGGCAATGTCAAAGAAACACGTCTACTTTGGCAAAAAGTATCTGGATAACAAACAATACGAAGACGCCCTTGTGCAATTGAACAAGTCGTGGGACTTCAATTCCCGGAATGCCCAAACCGCCTACTATCTGGGTAAGTTATACAATGAGACGGAAAAACCCCGGGACGCCATTGCCTGGTTCACTAAAGCAATCGAAATGAATCCCGCAGGTCCCAACGCGCGAAACGCTCTATACTATCTCGGCCAGCTCTACACAATGGAAGCCATGCCGGAAAAAGCCATCGAGGTTTACGAAAAGCTTCTCAGCATTTCCAAGAAACCGGAACAGCAGATTCAGTATCTGCATCATTTGGTCACGCTCTACATCGAAATAAAAGATTATGAATCGGCGCTGAAGCATACGCGCAGCTGGAGCGAATTGGAGCCGGACAATCCCGAAGTCCAGGATGCGATTGCCAAGCTCACCCTGCATATGGGCGACGAAGAGGAAGCCCTGAGAGAGACGGAGCGGCTTCTGGAAATAAACCCCGAAGATTACGGCACGCTGGACAATCTCGCCAGAATGTACCGGCGGTTCGGAATGGACCAGAAGGCATTCAACGCGTATGAGAAACTCCACGCCCACAACCCGGAAGATTTCCTTTATGTGGACCAGTTGCTTGTGCTGGGAAAGCAGCTCAACAAGCCCAGGCGGTTTCAGATTGGCCTTTTGAGAAAAATGATGAGACTTCAGTCCAATAACCTGAGCGTCGTCGAACAGTTGGCCGATTTAACCGGTGATATTAACCTGGTCGACAGAGGGCTCAGATTGGATCCGGGAAACGGGAAATTCAATTACATGAGGGGAGAGTTCCATTACAGGAAGTGGAAGAAATCCAATGCCGCGCGCGATTCCATCGACGCGCTGAATTGGTTCAAGAAAGCCCGCAAGGATCCTCTTTGGGCCGGAAACGCCAGGCGGATGATCGATGAAATCGACCCTCCCATGTCCGACGAAGAAAAAAAGAGACTGGAATTTTTCAAAAAGAAGAAAGAGGAGGAGGTAGATATCGAAGGCAAAAAATAGGGCATGCTGGTCTCTGGAAATGCGACGAACACTCCGTTCTTCCGTCGCGACACAATTCCGAATCCCGAGGCTCGCGGATCGTCCGGGTCCATAATTGAACCGTGGACGATTGTCGGCTGCCTGCGCTTCTTGCACGCGTTATTCCATCGCAGCGAACATTCACAACGTTATCTGGGGGATTGAAGCATGGTTGAACTCTATGTTAACGGCGGGCCCTTTATGCACCCGCTCCTGCTGATGTTGCTTTTCGGTATTGCGGTTAGTATAGAACGTTTCTGGTCGCTGTGGCGGTCTTCAATTGACACCAGGGAGTTTTTCGCTGCGGTTCAAGAGGCGCTGAAGCAGCGAGGGCCGGAAGGCGTCGCCGAAGTCTGCGCAAGCCACCGCGGCCCGGTCGCCTCGGTTCTCCATGCCGGCCTTCTCCGTCTCGATCGAGGGATTGAACACGTAGAAAAGGCCATCGAAGAATCCGGCGCCATCGAAATGGCTTTCCTTGAAAAAGGCATGGTTTGGCTATCCACCGTGGCCAATATCGCCCCGCTGCTCGGATTCCTCGGGACCGTGAGCGGTATGATCGGCGCCTTCGACGCCATTGCAAAAGCCGGCGACGTAGAGCCCAGTATTGTGGCTTCGGGTATTTCCGAGGCGCTTATTACCACGGCCTCCGGCCTGGTGATCGCCATTCCAATTCAGGCATTTCACAACCTTTTCGTTTCCAAAATCGATAAAATCATCATCGATATGCAGGAAAGTTCCTCTCAATTCGTAGATGAACTGATCCAGGCCGGCTACGATACGCCTGCGGGAGAATAAGCCATGGCTAACAAGCCAGCGTTGTCAAGGCGGAACAAATCCAACCCCGAAATCCCGACTTCGTCCATGGCGGATATCGCCTTTCTGCTCATTGTCTTTTTCCTGGTGACCACCACAATGAACCAGGACAAGGGCATTGGTATGCAGCTTCCGCCCGCCGGAGAAAACAAAAAGATCCAGAAGAAGAATATCTGCAACATTTGGGTAAATGCCTCCGGTGATATTCTTATCAACCTGGAACAGGAAATTGCTCTAGAGCAACTCCGCACCGACATCGAGCGGCGTCTGAGCGAAAACGATAAGCTGATCGTTTCTCTCAAGGCGGACCAGGAGACGGCCTATAACGCATTCATAAACGTTCTGGATGAGATCAAGCTTGCGGGCGCAACACGGATCTCTCTAGCATCCCCCGAAAAGTAAGCCCGTTCGGCAACAGGAGACCCTCAGCATGGCAGATTTTTCAAAAAAATCAGGGGTACATACGTCCATTCCGACCGGTTCGATGGCGGATATCGCCTTTCTCCTCCTGATCTTTTTCATGGTCACGACGGTTTTCGTCCGCTATCGGGTCACGGGCATTGTTCTGCCCAGAGCTGAAAAAATCGAGGAAATCAAGACACGCCGTCACGTGTCCTATATCTGGATTTCAGCAGACCGGAAGGTCTACATAGACGACAAAATCGCCCAGGTCAAACAGGTTGCGTCAATCTTTTACGAACGCCGGGTCCAGAACCCGCGCCTGATCGTTTCCCTGAAGTGCGATACGCGGGCGCCCTACGGGCTGGTATCCGAAGTGATCGAGGAACTTCGCAAAGCCGACGCCCTTCGCGTCAACTTCGCCACCGATCGAGAGAGGTAACGCATATGGCCTATATCAAAGGGAAGGATATTGTCCGCGGGAAACACCCTGAATACGACCTCAGAAGGCGTTATCCCAAAGTCTTCTGGTCTTCGGTCGGCATCTCCTGCGCCCTGCACATCTTTATGGCTATCCTTTTCCCCACGTTCGATATACGGGCCTCGGCGGGCAGGAAAGACCAGATCATCATCCAGATGGAGGAGATTCCGGAGACGCGCCAGATTCAGCGCCCGCCCCCTCCGCCAAGGCCCGCCATGCCGGTTGAAACCGAGAGCGACGACGTACCCGACGACGTGACCATCGAAACGACCGACCTCAACCTGGATCAGGCGCCCGTAGATCTTCCGCCCCCTCCGCCGGGCGCTACCGAAGCTCCGATGGAAGAAGAAGTGATGGAATTCTGGAGCGTGGAGGAAAAACCGGAGATAATCAAGCAGGTCAACCCCACCTACCCCGAAATTGCGCGCAAGGCGGGCCTGGAGGGAAATGTCTTCGTCAAGTTTATGGTGCGCAGAGATGGGCGGACGGACAAGGTTCGAGTGTTGAAGGGCCAGGAAATCTTCAGGCAGTCGGCCGTCGATGCAGTGAGACAGTTCGTATTCAAACCGGCCATACAGAACGACAAACCCGTGAATGTCTGGATGACCCAGCGTATCGCCTTCAAGCTGCACAATTGAACCCGAGCCAGGCAGTTTCAACTCCGCGGAGGCCATCACACAACCGGTGGTGGCCTTTCCGCATGTCCAAAACGGTTGACATCAACTCAGAAATCGGCAATACTGTGCGTCTGTAAATCGCGTTCATGTCAACCAGCATCTTTGAGAGGACCACCTGATATGCGTTGTCGACAGCCTTTAACCCTGCTTTTGTGTTTTCTGGTCTTCCAGCCGGCGTGGGCTCAAGTGGCTCCCGAATCGGCGGAAAAATACAACGACGGTCAGGCGCTTTTCGAGAAAAGGCGTTATCAGCAGGCCCTTCAGGCGTTCGAAGACGCCGTTAAACTGGATGGCAACAACGCCCAGGCGTTTCGCGGCATGGCCAAGACCTACCAGAAGCTCAAAGATACCGACAAAGCAATAAGCAATTTCAAGATGGCCACTGTGGTGAAACCTGATTACGTAGAAGCCCACTATGAACTTGGAAACCTGTACTACAACCTGAAAAAATACAAAGACGCACAGACGTCGTTTAAGGCAGTCCTGAATCTGGACGCCGATTTTCAGGACGGCGGTGCCCGGAAACTCCTGAAAGCAGCCTATGCAAGGCAGGGCAGCGACTATCTTTCTCGCAAGAACTACAGAAAGGCGATCGGGGAATACGAAAATGCCACGCAACTCGATCCGACCGATGGCACCAATTTCTACAATCTGGGGCTGGCCGCCAGATTCGCGCGCAAAATCAAACAGGCCGAGGAGGCCTTTGCAACGGCCGTAGAGCTCAACCCGAGGTACGCCAAGGCCCATAGACAATTGGGGGACCTGTATCGGGTCACCAAGAGAAACAGCCGTGCAATCCGCAGTTACAAACGGGCGATCGATAGCGATCCGAATTGCAAGGACAAGAAGAATATCAACGCCTACCGCAGCCTTGCTCTTGTATACAATCGAACAAAACAACACTCAAAGGCCGTCGCTACGCTCCGAAATGCCGTTGCCGTGGCTCCAACCAAGAAAGACAAAGTCAAGGTCTACGCGGCGCTGGGACACTCCCATGCACAGGGGAAAAACTACCAGAGCGCGGTCTCCGCGTACCGGCAGGCGCTTGCACTGAACTCCAGAGACAGCGAAGCCCAGTACCGGGCGGCGGTCGCCTATTTCGAACTCAAACAATATCAAAACGCCCTTAATCATGCCAGAAGAGTCGTCTCGAGCCGAAAGTACGGGGTTCCGGCATACGTCATAATTGGCGATGTATACGACGCCTGGCGGCCCCAGGGCTGGAAGGGAAAAGCGATACAGAACTACCAGAAGGGACTCAGAGACCGAAAATTCAAGAAGTATTGCGAGGATAAGATCGATCGGATCAAAAACCCGATGGACACAGAATAAGAAATGTCCGGCGAAAAAACATCCGCCGGTGATTCCGGCGGCGGGTGATGCGGCGCCCTCCGGAATAGACGCGTCCGGCGCTTGCAAACCCGCCGGGAATCGAGGAGTTTCATCGGCTAGGTTCACAAATACCCCGTATACCCCGTTCCTGCCAGAGTTTTCATGTCGTCGGACCTCGCCAGAGCCGGTTTCAGGACAAGCATTCATCCGGAAACATCCTTTACCCGCCAGCCATCAACCGGCGCGCGTCCAAGTTCTATCCCATTCCCTGAAGTTTCCATTTCCTGTCTCGATGGTCCGCTCCAGGCACGGCACACAGCCTCCGGCTACCGGGATGCTGAACGCCTTCACGGGCAAATTCCCGTTCAGGGTTTTTGCGCACCTTTCCGGCCCGCTGTCCACCGGTTTGTGCATTCACGGCAAGTTTCAACGTCGCCGATAACGACCTCGTCTTGACGCTCGAAAACTTCACGTTTCTTCTGGCTTTTCTGGGCTATCTGGGACTTTCGGTGAATATGGTGCTCGTCTCCAGAGGTACATGCAAGCGTCCGGCCATCGCCCTGGTTGCGCTCGTTGTCGTCGCCCACGTTTACCTGGTCTGGGCCTGCCGGTACGATTGGCAGATCGCGATGGCCGTCCGAAACGGATACGCCGGGTTCTTCATCTTTCACGCTGCGCTTCTGTCAATCGTAACGGCGCCGTTTGTACCGACGGTAATCTGTAAACCGCTTATCGTCCTGTCGTTTCTGATCGTTTCCGCAGGCGCCTCGGGAGCCGTGTTCAGGTACGAAGTGGTCAGCATATACCGCATGCCGGTGCTGATCAATGCGGGTCTCGGCATCGGATATCTCATTTACAACCAATATCGGAAATACAAGCCAGCAAGGTGATAACCAAACCGCTGATATAAAATGGCTTAAGCGGATTCGACAAAAACGCGGCCTAACCGGCGCCGGCCCAGAAATTGTTTCCCGTCCAGGCCTTTATGACCTCGATTGCAGACATCCGCCGGGTTCTGGCTGGATATCAGCCGCATCTGGCCTCCGGAGATAGAACCCGCGCTGCGGTTGCAATGGTTCTGCATCAACAGGAGGAAGCAGTTCAACTGCTCTTTATTGAGCGGTCGCAGCGTGATGACGATCCGTGGTCGGGCCACATCGCGTTCCCGGGAGGCAGGATAGACCCCCTCGACGGGAACGCGCGCCTGGCGGCCGAGCGCGAGACACGGGAAGAGATCGGCCTTGATCTCGGAACCGGCGAGTATCTCGGTCGCCTGGACGACGTCACCGGCGCCGCGCTGCCCATCCTGGTGTCGGGTTTCGTCTACAACGTCGGAACTGGCGGTCGGCTTCATCCAAACGACGAAGTGAAAGATGCCTTCTGGATCCGGTTGAACGTACTCGCCGACGCTGGACGCCAATGTGAGCGCAGTTTCCGGATCGACAACGAGGAACGTCGCTTCAAAGCCATCGATCTGCCGGGTCCCGGCGGGCGTGTCCTCTGGGGAATTTCATATCGCCTGGTCGCGCAGTTGCTGGCGCTAGTGGGCCACCCCGTCCCTTCGGCGTGGTCAACCCCGGACGTGCGTTGTTCCCAACCCGGAGCGATAGGATGAATTCAGCCGATCTCTGTTATCTTTCGGCATTCGAACTGCGCAACCTGTATCGGAAGCGTGAACTCTCGCCCGTCGAAGTCACGAAAACGCTGCTGCACCGGATTGAACGGCTCAACCCTGCGTTCAACCCCTACGTTACCGTCACCTGCGAACGCGCCCTCGAACAGGCAAAGTGCGCCGAAAGTGCCTATATCAGGGGAGAAGCCGGGATTCTGGCCGGTATCCCCGGTTCGCTCAAGGATCTCACCCCCACAAAAGGTATTCGCACCGCCAGGGGCTCCCTGCTCTACAACAATTGGGTGCCGGATTACGACGCACCGCTTGCGGAGCGCCTCTCCAACGCCGGGATGGTCCTTCTTGGCAAAACCACCACCCCGGAACTGGGCTGGAAGGGAGACTCCGGAAACCGCGTCAACGGTCCGGTGCACAATCCCTGGATGTACGGCCGTACGGCTGGCGGATCCAGCGGAGGCGCGGCAGCCGCCGTCGCCCTGGGTATGGGACCCATCGCCCAGGGAACGGACGGCGCCGGCTCCATCCGCATCCCGTGCAGTTTCTGCGGCCTCTACGGACTCAAACCGTCCTGGGGGCGCGTTCCACAGTACCCGGCCAGTGTGGTCGAATTGCTTTCCCACGCCGGTCCCATTACCCGCACGGTGAAGGATGCCGCGATGATGCTCACGGCCATGGCCGGCGCCCACCCCATGGACCGCCTCTCGCTGCCCGATTCCACCGATTACCTCAACGAAATGGACGGTGATATTGCCGGCCTGCGCATTGCGTGGTCTCCCGATCTCGGGTACGCCCGGACCGACCCCGAGGTCCGAACGATCGCGGCCGCGGCGGCCGCGCGGTTCCAGGAACTCGGCTGTCATGTCGAAGAAGCCCATCCCGGACTGTCCGACCCCTGGGATATTGCAGACACGATCTGGTCCGCCTCGTTCGCGGGCGTGTTCAAGGACAATCTGAACGACGTCCGGCACCTGCTGGACGCCGGCCTTGTGTCCGTGATTGAAACGGGAAAATGCGTCTCCGGCGCCGAACTGTCAACCGCCTATGGGCGGCGCAATGACTACTACCACGGCTGGCGCGAGTTCATGAGCGCATTCGACCTGTTTCTCAGCCCGACACTTCCGGTTACGGCCTTTACCGCCGGGCACGACCATCCGGGTGACATCGCGGGCCATCCGACCAGTTATCTCGGCTGGACCGCTTTTACGTATCCGTTCAATATCACGGGCCAGCCGGCGGCCACCGTTCCGGCCGGTTTTGCAGGGAACGGATTGCCGGTTGGCCTTCAGATTGTCGGGCGTTGGCGCGACGACGTGGGTGTGTTGCGCGCCTCCGCCGCCTTTGAATCGCTCTCGCCCTGGAGGGAAACACGACCCGCTGCCGAACCGGAGGGAAAAACGTGATTCCACAACGATTTCGCGGCGGCGGCAAGTGCAGGATCTCGTGAAACCTGTAATCCGCAACAGGCGAAAATGTGAAACCGAACCCGCCATATAAGGCCCGATTTTCGGATAGGACGGTCCAATGATCATCAAATCCAGAATTCGAGGATTCATATGTACGACGGCGCACCCCGTCGGATGCGCACACGGTGTCCACGAACAGATCGACTGGGTAAAAAAACAGCCGCCCCTGAAAGGCTTCCGGAACGTACTGGTTGTCGGTGCGTCGACGGGTTACGGGCTGGCCTCTCGAATTGCGGCCTGCTTCGGTGGGGGGGCCAGGACCGTGGGCGTTTTCTTTGAAAAACCGGCTGTGAGGAATCGCACGGCCACGGCGGGATGGTACAATTCGGTCGCCTTCGAACGCGCCGCACGGGACGCGGCCTATTTTGCAGGTAGCATCAACGGCGACGCGTTTTCCGACGATGTCAAGGAACAGACCATTTCAGTCATCAAAAAAGATCTGGGAAACGTCGATCTCGTGGTCTATAGCCTGGCGTCGCCGCGGCGACGCCATCCCCAAACAGGAGTGCAATACAACTCCGTATTGAAACCTGTGGGCGAACCCTACACGGGCAAAACGGTGGATGTCCACACGGGCGTCGTCTCGCAAGTGACCATAGAACCGGCGAGCGACGACGAGATCGACAATACCGTTGCCGTAATGGGCGGAGAAGATTGGGAGATGTGGATTCGGGCCCTCGAAGCAGCAGACGTACTTTCCGAGGGGGTACGCACGGTCGCCTTCACCTATATTGGACCTCGTCTGACCCAGCCCATCTACGGAGAGGGTACGATCGGGAAGGCGAAAACTCACCTTGAGGCCACGGCTCAGAAATTGGACGCCCGGATGAAGAAAAGAAACGGGAGCGCCTACGTCTCCGCAAACAAGGCCGTGGTCACCCAATCCAGTGCGGCGATTCCGGTGGTGCCGCTATACATTTCCCTGCTATATAAAATCATGAAAGAGAAAGGCATTCACGAAGGATGCATTCAACAGATGTACCGGCTCCTTAAGGATAGAGTCTACGCCGGTCCGCCCGTTCCCACCGACGGGAGCGGGCGCATTCGCATCGATGACCTCGAGTTCAGAGAAGACGTGCAGTCGTGCGCATTCGCATCGATGACCTCGAGTTCAGAGAAGACGTGCAGTCGTGCATCTCATCCCTCTGGGATTCCGTAACGACCGAAAATCTGGAGGCGATTGCGGATCTGCAGGGCTATCGCAAGGAATTCCTCAAGCTCTTCGGCTTCGGCCTTCCTGCGGTCGACTATGCGGCCGACGTAAACCCGGACCAGCTCCTCTAGGGGTCAGCCGGTCCGGTCCATCAACATATTGTTCAATCCCTTCGCCGATCGTTGAAAATCCCTTTCCCTCCTTTCCTTCCATTGCTCCTGTCGTCAGCCCCATCTCTTTTCCGGACAGCAAGTTAGATGTATCCGATTTCTCTGGCACGCCCTTTGCGTTTTCAGGCCTTGTCGGGGATTCGCTTCGCCAACACCGGACTCCTTGCGGAACAAAACGCTTCCACGGAGTTCAGTTGCATTCCTCGCAGGCTCCGAGGAGGCCCATATGATGTCCCGCGTGTTGAGCTGCGCCACTCTGGGTATTGACGCCTATATCGTACACATAGAGACCGATCTGGACTATCAGGTTCCCGCATTCTCGGTCGTAGGCCTGCCGGACAACGCCGTCAAGGAGAGCCGGGATCGCGTGACCGCCGCCATCAAGAACACCGGTCGGGCTTTTCCGAATCGTCGTGTAACCGTCAATCTCGCTCCCGCGGACATCCGTAAGGAAGGATCGGCCTTCGACCTGCCCATTGCGGTGGGCATCCTGGCCGCCGCCGGAGATATCTCGCCTGAAATTCTCTCCCAATACACGATTCTCGGCGAACTTGCTCTCGACGGGGCCGTCCGGCCGTTCCGGGGCGTCCTGCCGATGGCTGTCGAGACCCGCCGGGCAGGTCTCAAGGGTATGATCCTCCCTCGCGAAAATGCCCGCGAAGCAGCCATTGTGGGCGGCATCGATGTCCATCCGGTCGGCGATCTGTTGGAGACGCTGGACTTCCTCGAGGGCTATCGTGCCGTACCGCCACTCCAGGTCGATATCGACCAAATCCTCAGCCAGGCCCTGGACTACCGTATTGATTTTCGCGATGTCCGGGGCCAGGTGCATGCCAAGCGCGCGCTGGAGGTGGCGGCCAGCGGCGGCCATAACATTATTATGATCGGTCCGCCCGGTTCCGGAAAAACGATGCTCACCCGCCGCCTTCCCACCATCCTGCCGGACCTGACCCTGGATGAAGCCCTCGAAGCCACAAAAATACACTCTGTCGCCGGACTGCTGCCTCCGGATACCACCCTGGTGGCCGTCCGGCCCTTCCGTTCCCCTCACCACACCATCTCGGACGCCGGCCTGATCGGTGGCGGACCTCACCCGCGACCGGGCGAGGTCTCCCTTGCGCACCACGGGGTTCTCTTTCTGGACGAGCTTCCCGAGTTCAAGAAGCATGTCCTCGAAGTGCTGCGGCAACCTCTTGAGGACGGATTCGTCACCATTGCCCGTGCAATGGTCTCTCTGACCTACCCGGCACAATTCATGCTTGCCTGCGCCCTGAACCCGTGCCCCTGCGGATACTTCGGCGATCCCAAGAACGAATGCACGTGTTCCCCGCCGAGCATTCAGAGGTATATGGCCCGAATTTCCGGTCCACTCCTTGACCGCATCGACATTCACATTGAAGTACCAGGAGTCGACTACACTGAACTTGCCGGTGAACCCGGCGGAGAATCATCCCACGCCATTCGCGAAGGGGTCAATGCGGCCCGTCAGGTACAACTTCATCGCTTCCAGGAGAAAAAACACCTGTTCTGCAATGCGCACATGGGTTCCGCGGAAATTCGGGAATATTGCCGAATCGATGGCAAAGGTGAAGAACTCCTCAAATTGGCAATCACAAAACTCGGCCTGTCCGCACGCGCCTACGACCGTATCTTGAAAGTGAGCCGCACCATTGCGGATCTGGAAGAAGAATCCGAAATTAAACCTCAGCATGTCGGGGAGGCCATTCAGTACCGCAGTTTGGACCGGAATCTGTGGATGTAGCGCCGAACAGGCTGGGACATACCCGCGTGACACCTGTCAGTGTTCTTGACCAGGTAAAAAAAACCAAACGACAGGACATCCAGCTCGACACGTCTCGAAAGAATCAAGCAAGACCCAGAGGATGTCGTCGACTGTTTACCGCACGGAAGCACCCGCCTCTCCGCAGTCAAGCGGAGTTTCTCCCTCTCAACGCCGCGAATTCCCTTTCAATTTGTCTTGAGATCGCACAATCGGTATATTAGGTACGGATTGTTTGGCACTCCGTATTGCTCAGTGCCAGGCCTCCTGTTTCCAATGCAAGACTTGCGGTGAATCTTGCTTCTGCTCCTTCTTTCCCGCCGCTTCGAATGGCAAATTCGTCGAATTCAGGAGCCGGCGCCTTTCCGTGCAACACGCTCCTTCGACAGGCCGAGACATCCTACTCGTGCGCTGTTGTGTGCCGGCCGCATTTACATTTCCGAGTCAACATCACGCGGGGTACGACAGGACCAACACCTATCGTGACGATCGTCTTCATCAGACACAGTGTAAGGGGTCAAGACGGATGAGAGCGGGTTTCTCCAGAGTCAGCATGAATCCGCCCAGGGGCACCCGAATGATGGGTTTCGGCAGCCGGGACCGAGGCCCGGGCAGTGAATCCATTCGAGACGACATTTACACGCGTGCGCTCTATCTCGCCCACAACGGCGAGGAGGCGGTTGTGGTTGCGTTCGATATGTGTTTTATCGGCCGGGAGGATTCGGATCGTTTCAAAGGTGTAATCGGCCGCCTTCTGGATCTCAAGCCCCGCCAGATTCTTCTGATTGCCTCCCACAGCCATGTCGGTCCGGCTTCGGGTTACTGGGCTTATGGTGACTATATGCCTCATGACCGGCTCTACCTCCAGGAACTGGAAACCGCGGTGGTGCAGGCGGAAAACGAAGCGAAAGCGCGGGCGCGTGAGGTCGTGCTCACGGCAGGGATGGGACGTTCCCAGGTGCCCATGTCCCGGCGCAGACCCATGCCGAACGGGTCGATCGAGAATCGGCCCTTTCCCGAGGGCATCGTCTGCGATGCCCTGCCCGTCTGCCTCTTCACGGGTTGCGATGGCAGGCCGGTCGCCTGCCTGTTCTCCATCTCCGCGCACCCTTCCATAGTCAGCGGCACAGCGATCTCGGCCGAATATCCAGGCGTCGCCACGGATCGGGTGGATTCCCACCTGGGCGCCGAATGCAGCATGTTTCTCCAGGGCTGCGGCGGAGATGGCAAAACCAGCGTCGCCGGGAAAGAAAGGGACACTTGGCTCAGCGACGACTGGGACGTTGTGGAACGGGTGGGGAGGAAGCTTGGCGACGAAGTCATCGCCCTTCTGGACGCCGGTCTGAAACGGATTGAACCCGGCCTTAAGTCAGCCCTGGCCGAAACCCATTGGCCTCTGGAAGCATACGACCGGAACGAATTCGAAGAACGCGCCGCCGGCCTGAAACCCGGCGCACCCGTCAACGACCAAGGTATCTACGAACTCTGGGGCGCCCGGCAACTGGACCTGCTCGACCGGGGTCGCAACCTGCCCGGAGCCGCCTCCGTACTTATTCAGGGTATCCGGCTGGGAGACGGCCTGCGAATCGCCGCCATCGAGGGGGAACCCGTGGCCGAACATGGTCTCAACATTCTTGTCTTCTACGGCGAAGGGGTCACGTTCCCATTGGGTTATTCAAACGGTGAAGCCATGTACCTGCCCGTGTCTCGGCAGCTCCCTGAAGGCGGCTACGAAGTTGTCGCCTACCCGGAATATAGCTATCCGGCACGGCTGGCGCCCGGCATGGAGGAAATCGTCAACAGGACGCTCGAGTCCTTCAAGGCCCGGGGGATCACATAGAACGTATTTCGGCGTCTCACCAGTAATCCGGTGGTTAGAGCAAGTATATGAAGGAACCCATCGTCTACCTCAATGGAGATTTCGTGCCTGCCTCTCAGGCCGCAATCAAGATTTACGACTTGGGCATCATTCTGGGCGCCACGCTCACCGAAATGACCCGTACCTTCGCCCACGCGCCGTTTCGCCTGGACGATCACCTGGACAGGCTCTACCGATCGTGCAAATACGCCGGCATTCAACCACCGCTCACGTGGAACCGGATGCGGGAGAAAACCCTCGAACTCATCCAGACGAACCGGGAATTGATCGAGCCGGGGGCCGACCTTGGCATTGTACACTTCATCACCCCGGGCGAAAACGAAATCTACGCCGGTAGCGCCGCCGGCAGCGCGCGCCTCACGCCAACCGTCTGTATTCATTCCTTTCCGCTGCCCTTCCGCGTCTGGCGTCATCTCTTCGAGGTCGGCGCCCACGTTGTCACACCCGCCGTGCGGCACGTGCCGCCCCAATGCCTGGATCCGAAGACCAAGAACCGGTCCCGCCTGCACTGGTGGCTGGCCGACCAGCAAACCCACGCGGTAGACCCGGAAGCGATTACGCTGCTTCTCGACCTGGACGGTAACGTCACGGAATGTGCCGGATCCAACTTTGTCATCGTTGTGGACCGCACAATCTACTCCCCCACCACACGCAACATACTTCAGGGCGTCAGCCTCCTCACCGTCAAGGAACTGTCAGCCGACCTCGGTCTCAACTGGATCGAAAAGGATCTTCAGCCATACGACGTCGCGAATGCCGACGAGGCCTGGCTGACCACTACGCCATATTGCATCGCCCCCTGTACGAAATTCAACAATATACCAGTTGGCAGCGGTGAGCCCGGCCCATTGTTTCGGGATATGCTGGCTGCGTGGTGCAACCGGGTCGGACTGGACATCCAGAGACAGATTCTCATGGAATGAAGCGGGAAAACCGGATCTAACCCGGATAATTCAGACCAAGTCGTCGGCTAAAGCTGCCGAAATATGTCGAATCAAGGTTAGAGTTGCTACTTCAGGTTGTTTATGCCACTTTTTTTGATCTGGACGCGGAGGATATAGGCATGGCGCTAACAGTAGATGATGCACAAACCCATGCCACGGCCAGAAGGCTTGCCTAGATGACCGACAAGTCATTGACTGACGCGGTCAAACATGCCATCCGGGCGCGACTGAATCAGGGTGAGAAATCGAAACGATTCGCCGAAAGTGCCCGTGAGGGGGCGGCGCAGGCCATGGACGGAATCAAGGACTCAGCAGCTTGGTCCGCCGATAAGGCTCGCCAGGGCGTCGCCGCAGTCGTGTCCGTTACCCGGTCTCATGGCGCGCCGGTCATCACCGGAGTGACGGCGGGTGTCCTGGTCGTCTCAGAGAAGGTGCGGACAACAGCTTCCTTCCAGAAGATGTTGGAGGTGATGCGCGACCCGATGCCGTTCTGGGATGCTTACGGTCAGCTTTCCCGCTTTTCGCTCAACCTCGACTGGGCGAACGTGGAGCCGACAAAGTACCTGTACGCCGGGACACGAGGCGCCTCACGCGGCTTGCCCGAGGCACAGAAGGTCTGGGAGGCGATCCCCGAATCGATCCGGGCGGCGGGACCCGAGTCCACGGCGAAGTATCTGGAGGGTAAGGACTGGAGTCATATCCACCCACATAGCGAGGGCGGCAGTCAACTAGCGTCCAACGGTCTGTTTGAGGACGCGTCCCTGAATCGTGCTCGGGGCAGCGATCATATGGCGCCGAGGGAACTGGAAGCGGCGCAGCGGGTCCTGAGGAGCAACGCCTTTCACGCGACGCTCTTGGAGACGGCAAAATGCGCCATGGAAGGCGCCTTGACCGCGTCGGTGGTGCGCGCCCCGTCTGGACCGTTCCAAATGTACTATCAGCCCGGTCGAACCTTGAAAGTCCGTCTTCGTGCCTCATGTCCACGATCACCTTCTTGGATTCGCCTCACCAACTTGCACCCGATAAACGATTTCATCACACACGTCCGATACGGCGATCTTCCGAATGAGGTTCGGAAGCTACTGAGCAAGAACCTTCTGGACCTATTCGCCGCAACCATTGCAGGCACGGCCACGCCCGCCGCGAATATTATGGCGGACTACGCCGCAACGGCCTTCCCGGGCGACGAAGCCACGATCGCAGGTCGAGGAAGGATAGGCAGCGGCACAGGCGCCGCCCTGGCAAACGCCTGTGCCGCCAATGCGCTGGATGTCGACGACGGGTTCCGGGGGGCCAAGGGACATCCGGGCGAGGTCATCATCCCCGCGGCGCTTGCGATGGCACAGGCCGAAAACGCTTCGGGGGCCGATTTTCTTGCGGCGGTGGCCATCGGTTACGAAGTTGGCATGCGCGCCGGCACGATCTGGCACTGCCATCCCCAAAGGGGACCCAGTTACCACGGTTCCGGATCGTGGGGCAGTCTCGGCGCCGCGGCCGCCTGCGCCCGTCTGCTGAAACTCGGACCTCAAGAGGTGGAACACGCGCTCGCCATTGCCGAATATCACGCGCCCCTCGCGCCCATTATGATTTGCGTGCGTCATCCGGCCATGGTGAAAGACGGTATCCACTGGGGCGCCTTTGTGGGCGTCACTGCCGCTCAGCTCGCGGCCCGCGGTTTCACGGGCACGAGCGCGACTCCATATGCGGACGAGTACCGCGGATCGATGCAAACTCTCGGGACCGACTGGTGGATCGAAAGGGTCTATTACAAGTTTTATCCGTGCTGCCGTTGGGCCCAACCTGCCATCGCAGGCGCTCTCGAACTCCGCACCAGGCACGATCTGACACCCGACAACATCGCCTCGGTCAGAATCGAAACCTTTGAGGCCGCGACCCATCTGGGGACTCGCCGGCCGGCCAACACCGAAGAGGCCCAATACAGCCTGCCCTATCCGGTTGCCTGCGCCTTTGTTCACGGCCGGGTTGGCGTTCCCGAAATAGCCGGCCGCGGCATGAACGATGAAGAGGTCCTCGCCCTGTCGGACCGCGTTGAAATGTCCGTCGACCCGGACATCGAGGCCCGATTCCCGGGGGAAGCCCTGGCAAGGGTGATCGTCACTACTTCGGGAGGGCGGACACACAGCATAGGACCGCTGCCCGCACCCGGGGATCCGGACAGCGGCGTCACCTTAAACGACCTCGTCTCGAAGGCCCATCGTCTCATCGATCAGGTCACGGACGGATGCCGCGCTGAACACCTGGTAGAGACCGTATTGCGTTGCGCGGATTTGAGGACAATAGAGCCGCTGGCCGAATGCCTCGCGCGTTGCGGAAGCGGCGGCGGGTCGACGAGCGGGAAGTAAGGTGTGGATATTGCCTGTGATGCCTTCATCGCCGATATTCGAACGGACACTACGGAAGCCGGTGCGTAACAGCGGGCGCGTTCCCTGATATTCGAAAAATTCGCTTTGCGCGGATGGTGCATCTTGAAGCCAGCCATGAAAATCGCCCTCCTGCTCTCCGGCGGCGTCGACAGTTCCGTGGCCCTCAACCTGTTGTGCAGAGAGCGGCGCCACGAGATCACCGCATTCTACCTCAAGGTCTGGCTTGAAGACGAACTGGCCTTCCTGGGCGACTGCCCCTGGGAGGAAGACCTCAAGTACGTGCGCGCTGTCTCCGAACAGGCCGGTGTTCCGCTCCGTATTGTGTCCCTTCAGGCCGAATACCTGGACCGGGTGGTCTCCCACGCCGTGTCCGAACTCAGAGCCGGACGCACGCCGAGCCCGGACATCGTCTGCAATCGGCGCATCAAATTCGGTGAGTTCGCCAAACGAATCGACAGCAGCTACCACAAAGTCGCTTCGGGGCATTATGCCCGAATCGACGAATTAGACGGTACCTGTTACCTGAGGCGGGCGCCGGACCCCGTCAAGGACCAGACATACTTTCTTTCCGCACTCAGCCAGGCGCAGCTCAAACGCGCATGTTTCCCCATCGGGCATCTCACCAAACCGCAGGTCCGGCAACACGCACGGAACTTCGGTCTGCCCAACCACAACCGCAAGGACAGCCAGGGCATCTGTTTTCTGGGGAAAATCAGTTACACCGACTTTGTCAGGGTGCATCTTGGAGAAAGGCCCGGTGACATCATCGAACTGGAATCGGGCGCCCGGCTCGGTCGCCACCGGGGTTACTGGTTTTACACCATCGGCCAGCGCGAAGGCCTGGGCCTTGCCGCCGGCCCCTGGTACGTGGTCAGGAAAGACACCCATGGAAACGTCATCTACGTGTCCCACAGGACACACCTGGCGGACCGGGCGTCCAGTCGTTTCACGGTATCAAACCCGAACTGGATCTCCGGCGCCCCCGATCGGCGCGACGTTCACGTCAAAATCCGACACGGCCCCCGGACCGTCCCGTGTCGCATTGCGCCCGCCGGCGGTACCCGGCTGAACGTGCAAATGTCGGAAACGGATCCGGGTGTGGCCGCCGGACAATCGGCCGTCTTCTACGATGGCGACATTTGTCTGGGGGGAGGTGTTATAGCATAGGCGCATATCGCCACGTTTTGTTGCCATCCCCGGAGCTGAGATTGTCATCTGATCGCCTCTAAAAGAAAGCAAAAGAGGTGAGATTGTCTCGCCCGCGTTCCGCAGGTTTTTCCAATAGCCATGAGCCAGAGTGCCGATTACTGGATCTCAAAGTTGAAACTCAGAAAGCATCCCGAAGGCGGCTTTTATCGGGAAATATACCGTTCGGAGGAGACCATTGCGGCTCAGGCCCTCCCGGAGCGGTTCAACGGCCCCCGATCGTTTTCAACCGCCATCTACTTCCTGCTTGAGGGCGACGACTTTTCCACCCTTCACCGCATTCAATCCGACGAAGTCTGGCACTTCTATGCGGGATCGTCCATCACCATCCATACAATCGATCAAAGCGGCGAATACAACCGAATCCTGCTAGGCAACAACCCCGAAGACGATGAATCGTTCACGGCGGTCATCAACCCCCGCTGCTGGTACGGAGCTACGCTGAATGAGCCCGGCTCATACGCGCTGGTGGGCGGCACGGTTGCCCCCGGTTTCGAATTTAAAGACTTTGAACTGGCGAACCGGGCCGATCTGATTCGGAGCTTTCCCGAACACAGCGCGGTTATCAAACAACTGACCCGTTGAAGAGGAACGTTTCAACGGGTCAGTGGGCCGAGCCAGATTGAGGCGGTGCAGATCGACCGCGTCCGTTCCTCGGGGAGACGAAACACGGCGCCGTCCGATCTCCTGATCGCAACCTGTAGACCTATCGGTCTGAACGGTCCTGCATATACCGAATCCCGTCCTCGATCTCCTGTCTATTCACGGTGTCGCACGACACCCCACGGCCGATCGCCTCCGGCAGGACAAACCGGATCACCCCATCCCGCGCTTTCTTGTCGCTCGCCATTCGTCCGATCAGTTCGTCTGCTACGAGTATGCCGGCGCCGGACGGAATCCCGAGTCTTCCGATTAACGCGTTCTGCCGTTCCAGTTCCGCGTGTTCCCAGAACCCCTTGATGACCCCGATTCTACCCGCGGCGAGCATGCCCAGCAATACGGCCTCTCCGTGTTTGTAAACCGTGTAATTCGTTACCGCCTCTATGGCGTGTCCCACCGTGTGACCATAGTTGAGGATTTCCCGTAATCCCGCCTCGGTCTCATCCGCCGCCACGACATCGGCCTTAATGCGGCAGTTTCGCGCGATTAACCTGACCAACTGTTCCGGTTCGATCGCCAGATCCGCCACCATCTCGATCGAATTTTCCAGGACTTCCACGAGTCCCACGTCGCGGATCAATCCGTGTTTGATTACCTCAGCCATCCCGGCAGCCACCTCCCTCCTGGGTAGGGTCATCAGCGTTTCCGTGTCAACATAGACCAGCTTCGGCTGATAAAATGCTCCGATCATATTCTTTCCCAGCGGGTGATCCACCCCTGTTTTCCCGCCGACGCTGGCATCGACCTGCGCCTCCAGGGTGGTGGGGACCTGTACGAAATCGATTCCGCGCAGATACGTCGCCGCCACGAATCCGGCCGTATCTCCCACAACACCGCCCCCCAGCGTTACGATACAACTCCGCCGATCCAGGCCGGCCTGAATCAGTTCGCCATATATCCGCCCTGCCGTCTCCAGTGTCTTGAATTCCTCTCCATCCGGAATCTCCACCACCGTCACAGCCACACCCCGCGCCACCAGTCCGGCCCTGACCGGATCCAGGTAGAGCGGCGCCACTGTCGGGTTGGTCACGATCGCCGCAGTCGAACCCAATCCGGCCGCCGCGTACGCCTCGCCGAATTCAGACAGGATCCCGTATCCAATCAGGATCGGATAACTGCGACTGCCCAGGTCGACCTGCACGGTCTGCATACTGCTCTGTACGACTTGAGATCCCATAGGCAGTGGTCTTCCAACATCCTTATTGCAATTCAAGACCTTCCAAAGCCGACACTGCCAGTTCAACGGTCTCTTCCAGCGTGCGACACTCCGTCGACTCCACGAATACATCCGCACGGTCGTAAAACGGCGCCCGGGCGGCCAGCATCGACCGGATCTTTGCCATCCGGTCTTCATCGTTCAATCCAGCCATCAGCGGCCGTTCTCCTTCTGTCCTGCGCAGGCGCGTGAAGATGGTCTCAGCAGATGCCCGCAGACACAGGCACACACCGGATGCGCGAATCGTATCCCGGTTCTCCTCGTGTGTGACCGCGCCGCCACCCAGAGCAATCACGGCCTCCCTCATCCCGGCCGCCCGCACCACGCAACTGCGCTCGATACGACGGAAGGCGGTCTCTCCGTCTTCCGCAAAGATCCGGGGTATCGACTTCCCGGCCGTCTCCACGATCAACGCATCGGTATCTACAAATATCCGACCCAGGCGCTGCGCCAGAATCCGCCCGATCTTGCTCTTGCCGGTCGCCATGAACCCCGTCAGGAAAATCTGTCTGCCCTGCAACCGGTTCACGGCACGGGCCCCCGCCATGCCCGCGCGTGGCGATCTGTACAATTGATCTGAGCGGCTACGATCGGCGCGGAATTCTTTCTGGATGAAGTACAATGGCGTGCGTGTCGCCCCTTCATTAACGGGGTAACAGAATCAAGCGCAGCCAGTCCGGTTTCCATTCACAACCACCTCTGAGAAAAATATCTCCAGGGTGCCTTCAATAATGACGAAATCAGGATTCCGATGGCGTTCAGCGCCGTTTTCGGAAGGGTGGTACGGCTATCCGTGACTCACATCTCCTCGGGGGCCCGCAACCCGAGCAGATGAAGGCCGGCCGACAGCACGACAGTGATGGAATAAACCAGGGCGATGCGCGCCCGCGTCAGGGTCAGGTCATCCGAAATGACCCGGTGGGCGTTGTAAAACCGGTTCGCCTCTGTACAGAGTTCGATCAGGAACCCGGCAATCAGAGACGGCTCGCAGGCCTCGGCCGCGTTCCGGATTCGCGCCGGATACCGTTCCAGGCACTTGACCACCGCCACCGTCTCGGGTTCGGTTAACAGAGAAAGGTCTGCATCGGGCGGCGGCACGGCGCCTCCGTATTTACGTAGGACACTGCGATAACGCGCATGGGTATATTGGACGTAGGGGCCGGTCTCGCCGTTAAAGTTAAGGATCTCATCCCAGTCGAACACCACGTCCCGCGTCCGGCGGGAATCGAGATCCGCGTAGACCACCGCGCCGATGCCCACATCCCGGGCGATCCCGTCTTTATTGGGAAGATCCGGATTCTTGTCCTCTATAATATCCCGTGTCAGCTCTATCGCACGGTTCAGCACATCCTCCAGGAAAATCACGTTGCCCCTGCGCGTAGACATCCTTCCGTCTTTGAAGGAAATGATACCGAACGGGACGTGCACACAGTCTTTCGCCCACTCATAGCCCATCCGTTCCAACACCTTGAAAAGCTGCCGAAAATGCAGGGACTGCCCGGCGTCGGTCGCATAGATCAACTTATCGAAGTCGTAGGTTTGCTTGCGGTAAATCGCAGCGGCCAGATCCCGCGTGAGATAGACGCTGGTATCGTGTCCGGTCTGGATGATGGCCGGAGGCATATCTTCATCGTCCAGCATCACCACGAGGGCGCCCTCACTCTCCACGGCCAGCCCCTTCGCCTTGAGTTCGTCGACAACCGGCCCCACCTTATCGTGAAAAAAACTCTCTCCTGTATATTCGCTAAATTCCACGTCCATTAATTCATAAATTCGCTTGAAGTCCTTTATGGTCTCGTCCCTGAACCAATTCCAGAGTCTGAGCGCCTCGGCATCGCCCGCCTCCAGCTTCCTGGTCCAGTCCTTCACGTCGTCTCTGAGAGACGGATCCCGTTCCATCTCGGTATTGAATTTTACGTACAAATTAAATAGCTCATAGGCCGGATTCCTGCGAACCGCGTTCTCGTCTCCCCAGCGTTTGTACGCCGCGATATTCATCCCGTGTGGGGCGCCCCAGTCACCAAGGTGATTGATACCGAGCACGTTCCAACCGAGGGCCCTGTATATCCTGCAGAGCGAATTTCCGATCGCTGTCGAACGGATGTGGGCTATAGTGAATGGCTTGGAGATATTCGGTGACGAAAAATCGACCACGATCGTTTTCCCCGCGCCTGCCTCGCTCCGTCCGAATTGCTCGCCCCTTGCGAGAATTTCCGAAAGCGTCTCCCGCACAAATTCGGTCTGGCTAACGAAAATGTTGAGATATGGGCCCTCAGCCCTGACCCGGGCGATGCGTCCGCCCGTCCGTACCCGCTCCCCAAGATCCGCGGCGATCTGATTCGGCGCCTTTCGCAGCGTTTTTGCAAGCCTGAAACACGGAAGGGTGTAATCCCCCATAGTGGGTTTTGGAGGGACCTCGATCAGCGCCCTCACCTCATCGGGGCGCATGTCAGTCGCTTTTGACACAAGCGATACGATTTCTTCAATAAAAGGATTGACCATAAAGGATGACCTCTCCCCCAGTTTCCCCTCCTACAAGGAAAGGGGGAGTTGAACTAAGTGTTGAGTATACACTATTTTATATAAGCTCTGATTGATTGGAGAACGCCATCTGAATTCGTGCGAATTTCAACATTTGCAATGCGTAAAACTTGGAATCCTCGCGCTTTGAGAATGCCGTCTCGTTTTGCACCATAAGCAACCTGATTCTGGCGAACCTCGCCATCGACTTCAATTGCCAATCCGACTGAATGACAGTAGAAATCGACAATAAAGCTGTCGATGATTTGTTGCCGTCGAAAGTAAAAGCCATCAAACCGATGCGCACGCAGGTGTTGCCAGGCACGTTCTGCCGCAACCGCCAAAAGGCCACAAGCGATGCGCCCAATAAAACTGGGGCAAGAATTAATAACGACCATATGACGGGCAAAGAGTCGTTACGGTTTTGAAGCCAAATAGATGGTCGCAATCCCAAAGGTCAACCGACGTTCCACCGGATCTAGAAAACCGGCCTGCGTCAGCCGGCTTCGGAATGCCTCTCCCTCAGGAAAATCCATAACAGACTCATAAAGATACCGATACGCCAGAGGATTCCGGGAAACAAGCCGGCCGATCCCGGGCAGGATGAATTTAAAATAAAAAAAGTAGACCCTGCGCAATAGAAACGCCCTGGGCCGGGAAAACTCCAGAATTGCCAACCGGCCTCCGGGGCGCAAAACCCGTTGTATTTCCCGAAGGCCAACGGACAGTTCCGAAAAGTTCCGTACGCCGAAACCAATCGTTACGGCATGAAACCGCTCATCGGGAAACGGCAGCCGCTCCGCGTCTCCACATAAGAGAAACTGTTGGCCGGATCTTCTATTCAGTTTTTTGTTTCCAAGCCGAAGCATCGGCAGGGACAGGTCCGCACCCACAACCCGCACTCCCGGATCACGCGCCGCCGCTTCGAGGCCCAGATCCCCCGTTCCCGTTGCAAGGTCCAGGATCCACCAGCCTGCCTGCAATTCCAGTGCGTCGACTGTCCATCGTCTCCAGAGAATATCCATGCCGGCGCTCAACAGATGGTTCAACAGATCGTACGTACCGGCTATGCCGTCGAACATCTGACGCACAAGGGTCCGCTTTTCCCGGCGTTCCTGCAGATTGGACCGCGCCACCGCTACGCTCGAAACCGGCCGATTACCGCCTGCTTCATGACGTCGACGGGCGGCTCGATTCCCGTCCAGATGGTAAACGAACTCGCACCCTGGTGCACCAGCATGTCCAGCCCTCCGAAAGCCGGCGCGCCCGCCGATCGAAACTGCCGCATCAGCAGCGTATCCAGCGGGTTGAAAACCGTATCGTAGAGTACCAGTTGGGAGTGTATCGGGTCTGTATCCGCCAGGGGGGTCCGCTCCACGTTCGGATACATCCCCAGCGAATTACAATTTACGACGAGGCCGGCATCCGCGAACCGCCTCGTCTGGGTGTCTGTCGTCAGATCGCCGGCGTCGATGGACTTGCCGGTGGTCCGTTCCATATCACGCGCGAGCGCCTCCGCCCGGGCAACGGTTCGATTGAGAATGCTCACCCGCCGCACCTCGTTTTGCGTAGCCAGCGCATAAGCAGCAGCCCGCGCCACGCCGCCCGCGCCGAGAATCACGCAATGCTCCGGCAGCACGGCGAGGCCCGCGGTCCGCTCCAGCGCGGTAGCCAACCCGTACACGTCGGTATTGTACCCGACCAGTTCGCCGTCCCTGAAAGAAATCGTATTCACCGCGCCCACGGCCAGCGCTTCTACCGAAATCCGGTCCAGGTGCGCCATCACCGCAGTCTTGTGTGGAAGGGTTACGTTCAAACCCCGGATCTGCAGGGCGCGCATACCCTGAAGCGCCGATTCAACCCCATCCGGCAATACGTGAAAGGCTACGTAACAGTAGTCTATTTCAAGATTCCTTATGGCCGCATTGTGCATGTCCGGCGATAACGAATGGGCAATGGGATCCCCGATTACCCCAAGCAACCGCGTGGTTGAGACAATACTCAAAACAGACTCCCCTGACCTATCAGTGTCCCGTCCCAGAAATATGTTACCATTCATCCGCCGATTCATCCCGCCTCGCTGCGTTGCCATCGCTCGCCGACCTTGCCCAGGTCGCCTCGCTCAGGCGCCTTGCCAGCCGGGCGACTCGGCTGCCGAATTCTGGCAATCTATTTCCGGGACAGAACACGGCGATACCCGATTTTACGTCTGGCCGATTGAGATTCCCCGCACCGCAACGGGCAACGCGTTGCTCAACGGGTCAGGTCCGACACAAACTGGTCGGCAATTGCAAAACTCTCCTTCCAGGAACAGTTGTAGGTGTACCGAATAAAAACCACGCCTCCCAGGAACACGAGCAACGCCAGAAGGAACAACCTGACAACCAGTCTCATAAGACTCTCCTCGTACCGATGATTGACCCACGTGGTCTCGTGCAGCCCCTGCCGCCAACATAAGCGGCGGGCACCTGAACGATTCAAACGACTTACGTCTCCAATACCGTAGCCAGTCGATTTGTGATCCCCGGAAAATTCCGGTCCACGGGCCCGGCGTTCATTACAAGTGTTTCCCCTTCGCTCGCCAGCGCCGCCAGTGCGAGTGCCATTGACACACGGATGTCGCCGCCGGCATCCAGTTCGGCACCCTGCAGTTGCCCGCCCTTCACAACCATCCCATCCGGCATCTCCCCGACTTGAATCTGCATCTTCCTGAGGTTTTCCACCAAAACCGAAATGCAGTCTACGGGTCCGTCTCTCAACGCCTCGGCATCCCGTATGATCGTTTCACCCCGCGAAACCGCGCCCGCGACCGCCAGGAGTGGGAGCACGTCGCTGAAGAGTCTGGCATTTGCGCCAGCGATTCTTATTCCACGCAATTCGGACCCCCTGATCCGAACTCGACGCACGGAAAAACCGGAATCCGTCCGGTATTGCTCCATATCCATGGATACGTTCATACGGCGCAAAATATCCACGATCCTGCGGCTTCTCGAATCCATTCCGAAATGGGTTACGGTCAACTCAGACCGTTTCAACATCGCCGCGGCCAGGGCAAGAAACAGCCCCGCATCCGAGCAGCCCGGCAACTCGTGTGTAACGCCACGGAGCCGTACCGGTCCTTCCAACAACAACCGATGACCTCCGGCGCCCTTCATCCGGCTCTTTTTCAGCCCGCATCCTGCTGCTTGCAGCAAAACTTCCAGGTCGTCATCCCCGCCCGTGTCCTGTACCAGTTCAACCGGTCCCCCCACACCCAGCCCGGCCATAAGCATTCCACACTTCACCGCTATATCCGGAGCTCCGACACGGAAGGATCCGGGCGTTAACTTACCCCCTCCGACACCCGCCGATGTCCGGTCTTCAACCGGAATGTTCACGTGTGCGCCCAACGCGCGGAGCCCGTCGAAAAGCCGGTCGACGTCGGCATCCGCCCGAACCCCGGAAAGTCTGGTCACAAAGGGCGCATTGGACAGCAATCCCGCAAGACAGGAAAACAGAACAAGGGACCCACCCACGCGCAGCACGTCGGCCGGCGCCTCCATGTGGCCGCCGGTCACCGTTGCGGTCTCACCGTCCCACGCCACCGAAATCCCGAGTTCCGCCAGCAATTCTCCGGTTCGCTTGACTTCGCGTCGTTGGGAACACCTGTGAATCCGTGAGATTCCATCGGATATTGACGACAGCACAAGGGCCATAATCGACATGCTGGCATCGCCGGGGAGGTCGCACGCCCCCACAAGCCCCGGCGAGGGACTGATCGTGTCCCGGGAAATTACTGAACCCGCGAATTTCAAAGCCACGCCTTCTTCAAAATCGAGTCACAAAAGGACGGATAGCGATCTCTTTCGTTCCATCGTTTCCCGTTCCGGATCCTTCCGTTTATCTCAGCCTGACGTTGTATCCCGCCTTCCCCAGCACGTCTACAGCCTGATCCGCGCATGGACGCGAATCGAACCCGATGCGGATGGTGCCTCCTTCCCCCTCCCGTACATTCAATACCTCGATGTCGTTGATATTAATATTTTTCCCGGCCAGGGTCTGAGCGACGTCGGCAATCACGCCCGGTCTGTCTTCCGCGACCAGGAGAATTTCGAATAGAGGATGCAAAAACCCCTTGGAGTCCTTCGGAATCTGCCCGCGTACCCGATTGGCGTAGACAAATGCCTGCTCCAGCCGGTCATGATCCACTGCTCCGCGCATCGCTGTCAGCGACTCGATATACAGATCGATCATCTCACGGATCGGGGCCGCGTTCGTATGGCAGATATCCCGCCACATTTCATACGGGCTGCATGCAATGCGTGTCAGATCCCGAAACCCACCCGCCGCCATCCTTATCGGCAACCCTTCGACCTCGGTCATCCGTCCGATCATGGACACCAGGCTTGTGGCCATCATCTGTGGCAGGTGACTCACCGCCGCCGCCGCCCTGTCGTGTTCCTGAGGAGTCATCCTCATGGGTCTCGCTCCGAGCGCCCTTACGAGGCGCGCGAGCTTTTCGACCACGAATTCGGGCGTGTCCGGTGACGGCGTCAACACATAAATTGCGTTCTGAAACAGGAATGGATCCGCCGCGCTTACCCCGCGATGTTCCGACCCGGCCATCGGGTGCCCGCCCACAAAATACACGCCATCACGTTGATGGGCCGTCGCCGCGGAAACAATCGCGTGCTTGGTGCTGCCCACATCGGTCACGACCGCACCCTTCCGCGCCGCCCCCAGCACCTGTGGCAGAAGGTCCAGAATACGTACAATGGGTGTACACAGGAAAACCAGCGCCGCTTCGCCAATCCCCCTTTCGAGGTCCTCATAGCGATAGCCTGCGTCGATTACATTCAACTCGAGGGCTGCATCCAGCGTCTCCTGCCTGCTGATGCCAACGATGCTTCGGCCGATACCCAGACCCTTGAGTGCCACACCAAGAGATCCGCCGATCAACCCAACACCAACAAATGCGATCGTCTCACGCGCAAACGGAGGATCATTCGCCATACCGTTATCCTCGGAAGACCCGGCAAAAGCGTCTAGAAGACATTCCAATCTCCTCCGGATTCCAGAACCCGTACGCTTTCATATCCTTTCCGCCAGTTCTTTGACAAACGCCTCGGAATCTTTCCACCCCAGGCACGGATCGGTAATGGATTTGCCGAACACGCCGTCATTTACATTCTGTGAGCCCTCATCCAGATAACTCTCCACCATCAACCCGCGGATCATGTCGTTTAAAATCTCTGAACTCCGCCGGCTGCGTATCACCTCCAACCCGATCCTGGGCTGTTCACTGAACTGCTTGCCGGAGTTATTGTGATTCGTATCCACAACGATTGTGGTATTGGCAAGCTGCCGCTGCCGATAGAGTTCCGCCGCGTACATGAGGTCTTCGAAGTGATAGTTCGGAATACTGCGCCCGTTAACATCCACGGCGCCCCGAAGCACTGCGTGTGTCAGGAGATTGCCGTCGGTGCCCACCTCCCAACCGTTATAAATGAAGACGTGGGGAATCTGCGAGGCATGGATCGCGTTCAGCATTACCGAAAGATCTCCTCCCGTCGGGTTTTTCATTCCAACGGGGACGCCGACGCCGCTACAGGTCAACCGGTGCTGTTGATTTTCCACGGAGCGTGCACCCACGGCTATATAACTCAGCAGATCCTCGACATACGGCAGGTTGCCCGGGTACAGCATTTCGTCGGCCGCCGTCAGGTGGGACTCCTGGACAGCCCGGATATGCATCTGACGAACCGCATAAATACCTTCGGATATGTCCGGCGCCTTGCGCGGGTCCGGCTGATGCCCCATGCCCTTGTACCCCTCGCCGGTTGTGCGGGGTTTGTTGGTATAGATGCGCGGCACCAGAACCAGCTTTTCCCGGACGGCCTCCTGCAGTTTCGCCAACCTGGATACGTATTCACATACGGCATCTTCGTTGTGCGCCGAACATGGGCCGATCACCAGCAGAAACTTATCGCTCCGGCGGGCGAAAATGTCCCTGATTTCCGCGTCGCGTTCCTCCTTTACGGTCTTCAGCTCCTTTGGAAGCGACATCTTTTCCAGCACGGCTTCGGGTGTGGGTATCTTCAGGATTCTTCTGAACGCCATGTGCCTTCAGCTCCGGTTCCTATAGCGACCGTCAATATGGTTTGCCGTTGCGGCCGGTTCCACAAACGGATTCAGAGGTGTTTCGTGCCCCCCGTTTCCCGTTCGCCGTGTTCCTGTTCCAGCCGCCTTGACTCATCGATTATCTGCTGAAATATCCGTTGCACCGCTTCGTCGGCCAGGGGCCCCGTGTTCAGTTGACGGATTCGGTTCAGGATCGATGTCTCCCGCTCCGGCGCATAAACAGGTTGCTCGATTGCCTGTTTGATCCTGCCGATCTCAAGTGCGCATTCGGCTCGCTTATTCAGAAGCTCCAACAGTTGTTGATTCAGGGCGTCGATTTCCTTGCGCCAGTCTTCAAGATCCATCGGATGCTCCCTTCAACGGTTGCACTAATTCTTCCACAAATGCCCCAATTTGTGAAACGAGATCCGGTTCGGCTTGCCACTGGGCAATACGCCGCACGATTGCGCTGCCGACGACGACTGCGTCGGCATAACCTGCGACCTCCCTGGATTGTTCGGGCGTCGAAATTCCGAATCCCACCGCAACCGGCTGCGACGTGTGGCGTCGGATGGTCGCCACTTTTGCCCCGAGCGTCACCTCCAGGCTGTCCCGTTCGCCTGTTACACCTGTGCGTGACACGTAATACACAAACCCGCTGCTATGAGATGCAATCCGTTGAATGCGATCCTCACGGCTATTTGGCGCGATTAGAAAAATCGTATCCAATCCCCGTTCCGACATCAGAACCTTGTACTCGGCTGCCTCCTCGGGCGGAAGATCCAGCACCAGAATACCGTCCACCCCCGCTTCGGCCGCCCGGTCGACGAGCCGTTTCAGACCATAACGGTGCATCGGATTGAAATACGTAAACAGCACGATCGGTATCTCCGTCTCCCGGCGCAGGTCCGCCACCAGATCCAGCACATCGCTGATTGACACCCGATGCCGCAGGGCCCGCTGCGATGCCCGCTGGATCTCCGGCCCGTCCGCCAGTGGATCGGAGAACGGCACGCCCAACTCGAGAATGTCCACCCCGCGCCGATCCAACTCCGGCACCAGTTTGCGGGTGGTGGCCAGGTCCGGATCTCCCGCCGTGATGTAGGCTATAAATCCGGTCCTGTGTGCTCTCTTCAACGCTTCGAAACGCTTCCCGATCCTTGTCATCCGATCGACCCCATTCTTCGATTCCGACGTGAAAACGATCGGTCCAATACCGCCTAGTCCACGTACTTCGCCGCATGCTGTACGTCTTTATCACCACGGCCTGAAAGATTCACGACGATAACGGCATCCTTGCCCATTTCGGACGCTGCTCTGGACACGTAAGCGATCGCATGCGCGCTTTCCAGTGCAGGGATGATTCCCTCCGTACGACTCAACAGCTGGAAGGCCTTCAGGGCCTCGTCGTCCGTTGCGTACACATACTCGATCCGACCCGCATCCCTCAGTAGGCAGTGCTCGGGCCCGACACCCGAATAATCCAGGCCCGCGGACACCGAATGGGTCAGCGCGATCTGCCCGTTCTCGTCCTGCAAGAGGTAAATCCTTGCCCCGTGCAGCACGCCCACATCCCCGCCCTGGAATCGCGCCGCATGGTCGCCGGAGGCAATTCCATGCCCTCCCGCTTCGACACCAACCATCCGCACTTCCGTGTCCTCCAAAAAGGCGTGAAACAGCCCGATCGAATTGCTGCCGCCGCCGACGCATGCGATCAGATATTCCGGCAACCGGCCTTCGGCCTGCAGGATCTGTTCGCGCGTTTCCACCCCGATTACCCGCTGAAAATCGCGCACGATCATCGGATAAGGATGAGGTCCCAGGACGGATCCGAAAATATAAAATGTATCCTCCACATTCGTCACCCAGTCCCGGATGGCTTCGTTGATCGCATCTTTCAGAGTCCTGCTGCCCGAATCCACACCCGTCACTTTCGCCCCCAGAAGCCGCATACGAAACACGTTCAACGCCTGCCGGTCCATGTCTTCGGTGCCCATGTAAATCTCGCAGTCCATTCCGAACATTGCCGCCACGGTTGCTGTCGCCACACCGTGTTGTCCTGCGCCCGTTTCCGCAATGATCCGCGTTTTGCCCATCCGCCTGGCAAGCAGGACCTGCCCCATCGTATCGTATTGTTGATTTTGTGCGCGCCGGTGTGCGCGAGGTCCTCCCGCTTCAGATAGATTCTGGCTCCGCCCAGTTCGGCGGTCAGTCGCTGCGCAAAATAGAGTGGCGTCGGCCTTCCCACAAATTCCCTGAGATAACGGCCCAGTTCCTCCTGAAAATCCGGACGGTCCTTCGCGTCGCGGTAGGCTGCCTCCAGGTCCTCCAACAACGGCATCAACGTTTCCGGTACGTAGCGCCCGCCGTAGGGTCCGAAATGCCCCCCGGAGTCGGGCCATGTCCGGTTGGATCCATCTGCCTTGAGAAGTGCCATTGTTTCCATTCCATTTAGGTTTGGTGACATAGGCGGACTCAGCCGCCGTCGTCGTTCCGGACCCTCGCTTCGGCGGGCGTTCCCACCTCTGCGGTTTTCTCGCGGACTGCCGAAGCGCGGGCGCCGGCGATTAAATTTCCCTCATCACCTGATCGTAGAAATCCAGATAACGATTTCGGTCGTCCCCGTCCAGAAGCGCCATTGCCGAGCGGGGATGCTGGTTGTGCTGACCCGTGATATTGTACGGAATGAGGGGCCCCCACGTCAGTTCACCGCGCAATTTGACAAAATGGTCTTCCAACAGCTCGTAGACAGGTCGAATTTTGAACTTGGGATTGCGCAGGAAACCGAGCAGCAATTCCAGCGGGCAATTTCCCGCGCCGCGGCCAAGTCCGTCCACCGTGGCATCAACGCGGTTAGCGCCCAGAATGAGCGCTTCCAGGGTATTGGCGAACGCCAGTTGCTGGTTGTTGTGCGCATGAATGCCCACTTCTTTGCCCGTTCCACTGACGGCTTCCATATACTTCCGAATGAGCATATCCACCTGCTCGCGGTACAATGCACCGAAACTATCTACAACGCATATTGTTCCAACCGGCGTTTGTATCAGGACTTCCAGCGCCTGGTCAATCTCGACCTCCTGCACCGTCGAAATGGCCATAATGTTACAACTGGTTTCATATCCTTTTTCATGTGCGTCGCACAGCATTTCGACGGTTTCAGGGATCTGCTCGACATAGCAGGCTACGCGTACCATGCTGACCACGCTCTCGCTGGCCGGCAGGATGTCTTCAGCCCAATCGCTCTTGCCCGCATCGGCCATGATGGCGAGCTTCAGGCCGGTCGTTTCAGGGTCGTGATCGCCCGTAATCTTTCGGATATCTTCTTCGTCACTGTGTCGGAAGGGTCCGAACTGTCCTTTTGGAAACATCTCCTTGGAGTTTCGGTACCCGATTTCCATATAATCGACCCCTGCTTCAACGCAGGTTACGTAAACTGCCTTCACGAAATCATCGGTGAAATGATGGTCATTCATCAATCCGCCGTCTCGAATCGTACAATCAAGTACTTTGAGTTCCGGCCGAAAGGTAATCCAGGGTGCTTTCATGGAAGGAATCCTCTCCTTTTGTTTTTCCTGCCGAGTTCCGAATTATCATGTCCTGATTTGCATTCCGATAAGCATAAGCGGCCACACACCCGCCCATCAATTGTTCCAGCGCACCAGAAAGTAGCGGCGTTTGCCCCGGCGAACCACCAGGTATTTCCCTGCGAGTCTCTCGGAAGGTTCAAGGATCCGCCCCATATCCGTGCAACGCAGGCCATTGATATGAATCGCGCCGGACCTGATGTCTTCTCGCGCCTGGCGCATGGAAGTTGAAATGCGGACATCTACCAGCAAATTGACCAGACCCACTCCTGAAACGCCATTGAGCGAATGAGACGGCACGTCGCTGAACCCTTCCTCTATCTCTTGCGCGCTCAGATCCCGCAGATCCCCATAAAACAATGCCTCGGAAATCCGCCGCGCCCTGTCGGTGGCGGACCTGTCGTGTACGAATGTGGTGACCTCCTCGGCCAGCACCCGCTGTGCCTCTCGCTTCTCGGGGTGTTGTGCCACGTCCAATTCCAGATTTCGAATCTCATCCTTTGAGAGAAAGGTAAACAGCTTCAGAAACCTCACGACATCCCTGTCATCCGTATTGATCCAGTGCTGGTAGAACTGATAGGGCGTTGTTCTTCCCGTGTCCAGCCAGACGGTACCGGATGCCGTCTTGCCGAACTTGGACCCGTCGGCTTTCTGAAGCAGCGGAAACGTCAGTCCATGGGCCTGCTCGCCCAGCCGACGCCGGATCAACTCTATACCCGCTGTGATATTACCCCATTGATCGCTCCCGCCAATTTGCAACTCGCATCCTCGCGTCCGAAACAACTCCATGAAATCATATGCCTGAATGACCATATAGCTGAATTCGGTGAACGATATTCCGGATTCCAGCCGGGAAGCCACAGACTCTTTCGCCAGCATATAACCCATGGAGAAATGCTTGCCCGTGTCCCTCAGGAAGTCAATTGCCTTGAGCTCGGAAAGCCAGCCCATATTGCAGACCACCTGGGCGGGATTCGTTCCTGTTTCGAAATCCAGGAACTTGGCCAGTTGTTCTGTCAGCTTCTCGGTGTATGCCGCGACTATGTCGGGCGGGTTCAACGGGCGTTCTTCCTTGCTGCCGCTCGGATCGCCAATCAAGCCGGTTCCGCCCCCGATAAGGCCGATTGCGTGATGCCCGGCCAATTGAAACCGCCGCAGTCCCAGAATTGGAATCAGGTTGCCGGCGTGCAGGCTGTCTGCCGTGGGGTCGAACCCCGAATAAAGGGTTATCGGCCCCTGGTCGAGCCGCGCCTTGAGTCCGCTGGCGTCCGTTACCTGAAAAACGTGCCCCCGGAAGTCCAGATCTTCCAAGATATCCAATATGTTTGGCTCCAGATCGATTCGGTTAGCGGGTTCAAGAACGCTGATGGTCTCGGAATCCGGCAATCTATTTCCGGGACAGAACACTTGTTACGGAGCGAAGCGTCTCGAGAAATTCCACGATTCTGTTGTGGTCCTTCCTGCCTGGCGCGGCCTCAACGCCACTGCCGCAGTCCACGGCATACGGATTCACCGTTCGGACCGCCTCCGCCACGTTTCGCGGATCAATCCCCCCCGACAGAATGATCCGACCGTGTGCCGCAGCCGCCCTTGCGACCCGCCAGTCAAAGGTCTCTCCCGTGCCTCCGTACCATCCTTTTTTTGCCGTATCCAACAGAAACGTGTTTACCGGATAATCGCCCAGCGACGCAGGCTTGAATCCCTCGCCGACCCGCAATGCCCGGATGACCGGAAAAGGATACCCCTGGCAATCGGCCGGCGTTTCGTCGCCGTGCAGTTGGACCGCCCGAAGCCCCGTCGACCGCACGATTCCCAGGATCTCCTCCCTGGCCGTGTTCACGAAAACCCCTACGGGCGTCACGAAGGGCGGCAACTCCGACACGATCTCGCTCACGCGGTCAGGATGCACGTAACGCGGGCTGGGCTCATAAAAGATGAACCCCAGGGCGTCCACGCCCTGGGCAACCGAAAAATGGGCATCCTCCGGGTTCGTGATGCCGCAAATCTTCACCCGAACCATGGTCTGAATCAGCCGCCTTCCTTCCCCAGCAGCGTTCGAAGCGTCCGACCGACATCGGGATGACGCATCAGATGTTCCCCGACAAGCACCGCATCCACGCCGGCATCCCTCAATCGGACGACGTGGTCCCTGGTCTCGATGCCGCTCTCGCTTACGATTACCAGATCTTCCGGCAGGTGTTCAATCAGGTCGAATGTGGTTCGCAGGTCCGTTTGAAACGTCTTCAAGTCGCGGTTATTCACCCCCACAAGATCCGCTCCCGCGTCCAGCGCCATCTTCGCTTCCTCTCTGGTGTGAACTTCTACCAGCGCGTCCAATTTCGAGTCCCTGCAAACAGCGAGCAGCCCTGCCAATTCACGTTGCGAGAGCGCTGAAACAATGAGCAGAACCGCCGCCGCACCGATTGTTCTGGCTTCATGGATCTGATAGGGATCAACCACGAAATCCTTCCGGAGCACCGGCAATTCCACGGCTTCGCTTACCGCCGTCAGACTCTCGTCGGAGCCCTGAAAATACTTTACATCCGTCAGCACGGAAATTGCCGACGCGCCGTTCTCCTCGTAAGCCCGGCCGATTTCCACCGGATCGAAATCTTCTCTAATCACCCCTTTTGACGGAGATGCCTTTTTGATCTCGGCTATGAGCGCGATATCCTCGGCGGCTGTCAGGCCGTCCATCAACGAGCCCGGCTCACGGGCAAGGTCCGCCCGCGTCTGTAACTCCTCGGGTGAGACCCGTTGTTTCGCCTCGGCCACAACACGCCGTTTATATGCGATAATCTCATCCAGGATCGTGGCCATGCTTCCCGTCTTCGTTGCGCCGGGCGAACCCCGATTATCTCGTTCATGGGGTACGTTCAGGGCGTGAGTGGCGAAATCGCCAGGTATCAGCTGCCCTCGTCGGAGGCGAGTTTCAGTTTTTCCAGTTTGTCCATTGCCCGCCCCGATTCCACGGTCTCCCTGGCCAGTTCCATACCGGACGTCAGATCATCCACGGCGCCCCCCGCTACGATGGCGGCTGCCGCATTCAGCAGGACAATGTCCAGCCGATGACCGGGCTCGCCATGCAGCACCCTTCGCAGAATCGACGCATTGGTCTCGGCGTTACCCCCTGCCAGATCATCTGCCGCCGCCCTTGCAATGCCCAGATCCCCGGGTCTGATCTCATACGTGGATACACTACCGTTCTTCAACTCGCTCACCTGTGTTGGCCCGGTCGTCGTCATCTCGTCCAGTCCGTCCGACCCGTGTACCACAAACGCCCGCTCTGATTCCAATGTACGCAACACTTCGGCCAGCCTCTCGGTAAGCGATCGACCATATACCCCGATCAGGTGTCGGGTTGCGCCTGCAGGATTGGTCAGCGGCCCCAGAGCGTTGAAAACCGTGCGCACGCCGACTTCGCGTCTGGGTCCAATCGCATATTTCATGGCACCGTGCAGAGCCGGAGCAAACAGGAAACCGATGCCCACCTCATCCAGACACCGCCCCACCGTCTCCGGCGATGCTTCGATATTTACTCCCAGTTCCTTCAAAACATCCGCACTGCCACACAGGCTGGACGCCGCGCGGTTCCCATGTTTGGCCACACACAGCCCGGCACCGGCCGCCACAAACGCCGCGGCCGTCGATATATTGAACGTTCCTGACCCATCCCCCCCCGTACCGCATGTATCGACCACCGTGGTGTGTCGCGTCACGACCCGGGTTGCCTTCTCCCGCATCACCTCCGCGGCGCCCGCGATCTCCTCAACTGTCTCCCCCTTGACACGCAGAGCCACCAGAAACCCACCGATCTGCGCGTCCGTCGCCCCACCCGACATAATCTGATCCATCGTCCCGATCATCTGGTCACGTGTCAGGTCCTGTCCCTCAATCAGCTTCGCAATCGCATCCTGTATCGCCATAGCCATCTCCCCAGCCTGTAAACAGAGATCCGGTCCAGCTTTCCGATCCACGAATTCAGCCATTCAGGAAATTTTCTAACAACACTTTGCCCTCAGCCGTCAGAATCGACTCCGGATGAAACTGCACGCCCTCAACCGGATACTCCCTGTGCCGCAACCCCATTATTGTTCCGTCGTGTGTCTGCGCGGTAACCTCGAGGCAGTCCGGCAGGCTGTCCCGTTCGACAATCAGGGAATGGTATCGCGTGGCGATAAAGGGCTGTGACATCCCCGTGAAAATCGAACGTTCGTCGTGATGAATCTCGGACACTTTCCCGTGTAGAATCGCCGGCGCCCTCACGACGGTGCCGCCGAAGGCCTGTCCGATGCACTGATGCCCCAGACAGACGCCCAGCATCGGAATCTCTCCGCTAAACCGCCGGATCAGATCCACGGAGATTCCCGCCTCGTTCGGTGTACATGGCCCGGGCGAAATCACCATCTTCTCAGGTCGGTATGCGCAGATCTGGTCCAATTCGATCTGATCGTTCCGAAACACCTCCATCCGCGCACCCAACTCGCCCAGATACTGAACCAGATTGTACGTGAACGAATCGTAATTGTCGATTACCAGAATCATAGGTCAATGAAACGTGATCGTTGAAGAATGGCAGTATATATCCCTGATACTACATCGCACCTTCCGCCAATTCCACCGCTTTAAACAGCGCCTTCGCTTTATTTACTGTTTCCTGGTGCTCGCTCTCCGGCACGGAATCGAACACAATTCCCCCGCCTGCCTGGACATAGGCGTTGCTGCCTTGCAAAACCATCGTACGAATGGCAATGCACGTATCCATGTTGCCCGAAAAGTCAATATAGCCAACCGCCCCCGAGTACGGTCCACGGCGTGTAGGTTCCAGTTCGTCGATAATCTCCATCGCGCGGATCTTGGGCGCGCCGGAAACCGTGCCTGCCGGATAACAGGCAAAAAGCGCATCCAGGGCATCCACGCCATCTTTGAGATGCCCTTGAACATTGGACACAATATGCATCACATGAGAATAACGCTCAATCGTCATCTGCTCCGTAACCCGTACCGTATCGTAACGGGATACCCGCCCCACGTCGTTCCGACCCAGGTCCAGAAGCATAATGTGTTCCGCACGTTCCTTTTCGTCTGCCAGCAAATTCGCCTCGAGAGCGGAATCCTCCTCTTCCGTAGCCCCCCTCCACCGTGTGCCCGCTATCGGCCGCACTTGCACGACGCCGTTCTCGACCCTAACCAGCAGCTCCGGCGATGCGCCGATAAGCTGAACCTCTTTCAAATCCAGATGGAACATGTATGGAGACGGATTCACCGTGCGAAGCGCGCGGTAAATGTCCAGTGATCCGACGGTTATCTCGGTCTCAAAGCGCTGCGAAAGTACGACCTGAAAAATATCGCCCGCCACGATATACTCCTTGCAGCGCCGCACCTTGTCCAAAAAGACGGACCGCTCCGTATTCGACCGGATCGCGCGCGCTCCTCGCCGGGGCACACTTTCCGGAACGCCGTTCGTGGGAATCGGCCCGCACAGGGCCCGTTCCAGCACATCGATTCGCGCCTCCGCCGCCCGGTAATTCTCTTCAATATCCCCGGAGGTATGCACGTTTGAAATCAGATGGATCTTCTGTCGAACGTTGTCGAAGCCAAGAAGCGTATCGTAGAAAAGCAATACGACGTCTGGCAGACCGTAGTCGTCGCGCGTGCTGTCGGGGATATTTTCAACCAACCGGATTGCGTCGTAGCCCACATAGCCCACAGCCCCTCCGGTAAATCTGGGCAGTCCATCCAACTGCGCTGAACGGTATTTTTTCAGTAGACGCCTGAGTTCGGCAATGGGCGACCCTTCATATACACGGACCTCACCCCGCTTCAGATCCTCCACCTCTATCCGGGATTTCCACGACCGAAACGCAAGAAACGGCTCCACTCCCAGGAAAGAATAGCGCCCGATCTTCTCTCCCCCTTCCACGCTCTCAAAAAGAAAGCTGTAGGGACTCCTGTGCCGCAGTTTGAGGTACGCGGATACCGGGGTTTCCGTATCTCCCAGGATTTCCCTGGAAATCGGAACCACCCCCCGGCCTTCAGCCAGCGTTTTTAGCGTTTTCAAATCGGGTGTGCTCACGAGATTCACCTGGCTTCCAAAGATATATCAGAAGTCGCGAATCAGACATCCGCGTCCCTTTGTGCCGGACGAGCGATTGTTATACATCCGTAGCCGGCCGGCCGGGACTGGCGCTTTGTCCCAGCACCGGCCTTATGTTTCGACCGGATCAAAAAAAAACCGTGAGCAGATGCCCACGGCTCATTTCCCGACTCTGTCAACGGTTTACTCTCGTGGGCAGACATGACGTTCCGCGACCTCCCGGTAATACCACCGGTAGGAGCGATAAAAATATCCACGCCAGGGAAATCCGTTCCGACCATGATCCGTCACGTTCGATCCTCCATGATCCAGGTTCCTGCCAGCCTCGCACCGACGCCTGCTTACGCCGAACGACCACGCCGACAGGAACGGTCTAACATTAAACAATCATATCACGAGTGTCAAGAAAATTCCTCGATTTGAAAGAACCGAGCCGTCCCGATCCATCACGGTCCTGGAATCCCGTCCCGATTCAGCCGTGTCCCCATCCAGTGATTTCCTGTGGCGGGCACCGGGTTTCGGGTCCGGGTGGTTCTTGAAACATACCGGTATCTATTCATCCTCTTCCAACGTACAACTGCCCTACGGGCAAAACGATTGCCTCCAGCATGTTGACGTGAAGCGGCAGCGTGGCCATTGTCACCGCGGCCTGCGCCAATTCATCCACCGTCATCATCGGTTCATCGTCCGTGGGCGCGACGGATTCCTGGCGACGTTCCACCTGGGTATTGCCGGGGTGCAGACAGGAGCAGACAATCCCGTAGTCCCGGCCGTCCAGCGCCGTGGCATGCGTCAGGCCCGTGATGCCGAATTTGCTCGTGCTGTACGGAGCGGAATTCGGACGAACCCGCTGAGCGGAAATGCTGCCTATATTGATTATCCGGCCCCCGCCCTGTTTTTTCATAATGCGAAACGCCGCCCGCGTGCACAGAAAGGGTCCCCGCAGATTTACCGCCATCGCCCAATCCCAGGCGGATGCGGAAAGTTCGTCGATGGGTCCCCCGTCAAAGGCCGCTGCGTTGTTGACCAGAATATCCACCCTCCCGAACCGCTCCATCGTTCGAGTGAATACAGCCTCCACCTGCGATTCGTCGGTGACGTCCGCGGGAGCGACCAGCGCCTCCACGCCCTCCGACCTGATCTCTTCCGCCGCCGATTCCAGCTTCTCGACCGTTCTGGCGGTCAACACCAGATCCGCGCCTTCTTTCGCCAGCGCCCGCGCTATTCCCTTTCCGATGCCCTGATTTCCGCCGGTTACCAGCGCGACCTTACCTTCGAGTTTTGACATTGCATTCAGCCTCCCAGCAGCCCTTCATCTGTGAGGAAGGGGAAATTAGCGTCCTGTCCCGGAAACCTGTTCCTATGTTACATCGGCAGGACGCACGCTGTCAAGTGGCGTTTGTGCGGGGTTGATTCAGCCGGGGCATTGGGTATATTCTGTGGGTCCGGCGGTTCAAGGGCAGACGCAGTGTTCCGGCGACAAATGATCGCTGGTAGTGATGCCTGACGGGTGGGGTTTGAATCGAGAGAACGCCGCCGCCGATTGCCGTTTCATTCATTTCCGAAGCAGAGGCAGACAGGATGGACACCCCGACGCACGGCCTGGTTGGCCGTCTGGTTGCGCGATCCGTATGGCCGCAGAACCGGGGGTTCGTGAATCTGGTTACCCTCACCAGTGTATTGCCCGATGTGGATGTGTTCCTGTCCAGCGACGCGCTCGACAGCCTGCAGACGCACCGGGGGATGACACATTCGTTTTTCGGTGCTGCAATCGGCGCCCTCGCCCTCGCGTGGGTTGTCCGGCGATTCATACTCAAGGAAGTTCCGTTTCTCAAGCTGTATGCTGTCGCCCTTTCCGGTCTGTCGCTGCATATTCTGTTCGACCTGGTTACCTCCTATGGGACCATGATCTTTATGCCATTTTCCAGGTACCGGGCGTTGTTTGACGTGCTGTTCATTATCGACCCGTACCTGGATCTGATTCTGATCGGCGGGCTGGTTCTCGGGTGGAAGGGATGGGGAGAAAGGGGGTACCGCATGGGTGCAGCGGCGCTTGCCGCCTATATGGCACTCAATATCGCCGTTTCGGCTATCGCCTTCCTTTACATGGACCGCTGGGCAACCGAAAGGGGCCTGACGGCCGTAGCGGCCGTTCCAGTGCCTTTTTCACCTCTGCACCGGCGGGGAATCGCATTCGGTGAGGGAGAATGGTACGAGGTGCCCGTGTCAATGTTTTCAGGAGTAGCCGGGACGCCGAAAACGTACCGTTCGGCGCTTGACGAGCCCCGTCTGGAACGCCTGTGGGAACGTAGGGTCGGGCAGATTTATCGCTGGTTCGCGCGTTTCCCGGTGGTGGCGGAGTCCGGTGAAAGCGGTCGCGCGTTTTTGATCCACGATTTGCGGTTTGGGATACGGGCCGACGGCCTGGGTTGGCTGGGGTCGCTTGCCTTGCGGATGGCGCTGGATCACAATCCGGAATTTCTGAAAAGGCGAGCATTTACCTTGCGGGTTCGGCTGGACGAACAGGGTCGTTTAAAGGAAGTGATTTATTCAGGAGGAGCGGTTGATCGCGATCGGGGAAATTGAGGAAAGGCTGCCTCTATGGCGATAGGGGGGCCGGCAGCTTTTGGACATGTTGAACGGGTCGTGCTTCAAGCAAATTGTCCACAATGCGAAAACGTATGGGAAGCGTCATCCAGACCGAGACTGGCTTGTCGTTTTGAAGGGCCGGCCTGAAGACAAACCGGTTGACGGCTTCCAGGGCGGACGCGTGAAAAATCCGGGGGCCTTTCTGAACGGAGGTCTCTTTGACCAGTCCGTCCGAACCAACGGCGAATTTGACGAAGACAACCCCTTCGAGGCCGGACTCGTGGGCGATTTTGGGGTAGACGGGCAGAACCTCGCGCACCAGTACGGGTTCTTTTGAGACGGCCCAGAAATCTACAGCTTCCTCGTCAAGCGTCCGATCCATATCTCCAAGCGTGTCATCGATATGGAGGTTGGCGAGAAAGTCGATGTCCGATTCCTCTTCTTCGAGGGTGTCGACGACCGCCACGCCATCCGGGTCGTCCGAGCCCAGGATCATTTCTTCGGTTTCAGGTCTTGGCGCCTGAAAGGTTTCGGGGATGTCTTCGAGTGTGAAGATAACCGGTGCGGGGTAGGATGAATTGCTAAGAAATTCATATCTCGGAAAGATGAGGCACAGAACGGCGAGGAGTATTGAGGAGAGGACAAAGGAAACGCCAAAGGTCTTCAGATAGTGGCGCTTCAGGTCTACGTCCGGGCTTTTAATGCGGACTACGTTGGCCCCGATCCACGGTGTTGACGAAGGCGCGGGGTAGTGGATACGCTCCCGGAAAAACTCGAGCCTTCGATGGCGCAGGGAGTATAAGGACGCGAACGCCATAACCTGTCCCTGGGAGAAGAGATTCCGGCATGTTCACAATAGGGAACACGGCTGGGGGGTTTTTCAAGCCTTTCTTCCGCTGATCGTCCCGTCTGAGAGGTTTTACTGCAATCCATCCGATACAATAACGCGTATTCCGGGAGGGTGGTCAAGGCCGTCCCACAAGAATTGATCGATCTCGTGGCAGTTTCAGGGAACCCTTGCGGGAGAAAGGGAACGCACTGCTCTCGTGTCGTTTTGGCCGGAGAAGTATGGAGCTTTGTGGGACGATGCCGGAGTTTTTCAGATTTAGCAAGATTCAAGGTTTTTCAGGATAACGCCGTACCGTGTCCGGCGGACGCCTGACGGGCTCATCTCCGACGAACGGTTGCCGAAGATAGGTGTCGGCTTCGTCGTGGACGCCCCATACGTCTTCATGTTTTCGTGCGCGGCGGTAATGGCGGATTGCGATTTTCCGGTCGTTTCGCAGGTCGGCCAGTTTGCCCAGAATGAGATGTGCGGGGCCGAGCAGCCAGCTTTTTCTGGAGGCATCCCGTATGTAGATTTCCAGATGTTTTTTTGTTGCATCCACGTTGCCGGTAAGATAGTGGCCAAAGCCTTCAATAAAGTCCAGTTTGGTGCGCGACCAGCGGTTCAGGTCCCAGTTGCGCTCTCTTGCCAGGCGATGGATCGATCTCGCGGAGTCGATCAGAGCCTGGCGTTGATCCTGCCTGCCTCGAATGGTGAGCCCGAAGAGCGCGTCCAGGTAACGGATACGGTAGTCCAGGCTGTGGGGGTAGCGTCGGTGCAGGTCCGCAAAACGACGGCGGGCGTCTTCGTAGTCCTTCTCGTAGTAGAGGGCGATGTAGGCACGGCTGGAGACGGCGTGCCGCTGGGTGTAGATGCCTTCCCGGGCAACCCGCTGCAGGCGTGCGAGGCCGCGTTTCCGATTGCCGTCGGGTAGCGATAGGAGCCGGCTCACCATCCTGAGGAAACGCGGCTGGCGGGCGGCGACGTAGTCTGCGAGGCCCAGTCCGAAATAGGCGTCCGCCAGGTTCGGATCCAGGCGGATGGCTTCCTTGAGGTAGTCGCGGCACTTCAAGCCGTGGAGTACGCCGTCTACGGGGCTGCCGTGGATGAGCGCCATGCCCGCGCGCAGGCCATAGGCCTTTCCGAGAAGGAAGACCATCTCCGCGTTGTCATTGTCGGTCTTGAGCGCCTGCTCGGCAGACTTGATGGCGCGTCCGGTCAGGTGGTCGACGCGGTCGGCAAACCGTTCGCCGTCTGCCAGAAGCACACTTTCGTTCCAGTAAGTAAGGGCTTTACCCAGAAAACCTTCGGGCCGGTCGGGTTCGACGGCGACAAGGGAATCGAATATGGCATGCGAGAGGTCAAACCGTTCGTTAAGCACATGGTCGATTCCCTGGCGGACGGCATGCTGCCTTGGGACATGCACGCGGGAAGCATGGACGATGCCGGAAAAATGGAAAAGGAGCGTCAAACACGTGAGATGCCTGAGGGCCCGGTGCGGATACATGGTGCTAATTGCCAGATAGATTCGATGGAGTGCGGGTCCACTCGAGGTGGGTTTCGCACCAGGCGGAGATAGAGAGCAGGCGGGCTTCGGCGAAGGGGCGGGCAACCAGCTGGATTCCGGCGGGCAGTCCGCCGGGGGTACACGTGGCCGGCAGGACGATCGTGGGAAGGCCGGCGTAGCTCCAGGGGCTGTTGAAGGCAGGGTTGCCGGTGGATGTCAGGCCTGACGGAGCCGGTGTGGGCGTTGCGGGGGTGAGGAGCAGGTCCACGCCCTTGAAAGCAGCGAGAACCTCCGATTTGAATGCAATCTGGTGGCGTCGTGCATCGGCGTAGGTGACGGCGCTGGCGGCGCGACCCCTTTCGATTATTTCGCTGAGGCCGGGCGGAAAGCGGTCGCGGTGCGCGTCATATCGTTCCCGGTGAACGCTTGCCGCGCCGACGGCAAGCAGAAGGGCGTGGTTCTCGTGCAATTCCGCAAAGGATCCGGGCATGTGCACGTCGGTGAATTCGGCGCCGGCGGAGTCGAGACGGCTTGTTGCAAAGTGGGTCGCTGCACGCATGGTTTCGTCGGCGTTTTCAGGGAAGTATGTACGGATAATGCCGATTCGGGGCGGACGCGTCAACGGGTTGATGCGATATTTCCCAACAGGAACGTCGGTGCTGAGCGGATCCAGCGGATCTTTCCCGGCCAGGCTCTCCAGGATGACGGCTGCATCGGCGACTGACCGTGTGAACGGACCCGGATGGTCCAGTTCATAACTGACGGGCAGGATCCCATAAACGCTGATCCGGCCAAAGGTGGGTTTGAGACCCACGAGGCCGCAGTACGCGGCGGGACGACTGATGGAGCCGCCGGTCTGGGACCCCAAGGCGGCGGGACACATACGCGCCGCGACCGCGGCGGCGGATCCGCTGCTGGAGCCGCCGGGGGTATGATCAGGGTTCCAGGGGTTCCTGGTTTCCGCCGGATCGAAACATGCAAAGGGCGTGGTAACCGTTTTGCCGGGGATGATCGCCCCGGAGCGGAGCAAGCGGGCAACCACGGTTGCGTCTTCCTTCGGTGCCATGTTGTAAAGGTGTCTTGCTCCGGCGGCGGTAGGCAAGCCTTTCGTGTTGATGATGTCCTTAATCCCCACCGGGATTCCGTGCATGGGACCGCGGTACCGGCCGCAGGCGAGATCCTCCTGAAGACGCCGTGCGCGATTCTCGGCCCCTTCCCTGTCGACGATGACCCATGCGTGCAGGCGGCTGTCGAGGGCGTCGATCTGTGAAAAACAGGCGTGTAGAAGCTCCAGGGGAGAAAGACGGCCCGCCCGGATTTCCGCTGCTGCCTGTGTGATGGTAAGGGTATGTGGCATGGGGAAATCGCGTCGAAGAAGAAGAGGTTGTGAGCTGGATATGTAAGGACCGGATTCCGTTCACCGAGCATCGAAGATAGCGCCGAACAGGGAACCTGTCCAGAAGTATCTCTCGACGCCTGAGGTTGCAACGTCCGCCTTCCTCGCTCGAAGTGGCGATATTGAACGGAGACGATATTGCGAAATCGTCAGAGAATAAGGTATGGCGGGAAGTGGCGAAGTTGTCAGGCGAATCCGGGAATCCCTTCGCGGCCAGCGACGCGATATGCGGTTTTCGAGGGTTCGCCGCGCAAAAATCCATATATTAAGGTATGTTACGACGTGGAGACCACAAGATAATGTAAAACAGTATATTAGGACAAACTTACCCTTGACTAAAAAAAAACAATGGCTTATCTTTCAATTGCTCTGGAAAGGCATGCGATTGAGACAACCCTTCTTCCGGCACCCCTCGGGCCGATACCCCTCCGGCCGTTCACCGTGGTTGTCGGATTCGGATTTCTCCCATTCCCCCGAAACTGTATATTTAGGCATTTCAGTCCGCATTTAAAAAGCCCGGAAACAGGAGACGTTCGCGGCAGCCGGATTCCAGTGGCGGAATCATCTCTCCACGGCTGTCGGATGAACCTGTTTTCCGGGCTTTTTGTTTCTGCAGACTGCCGGAAATGTACGGCCTGAATTCTTCCCGCGTTGCAAAGGGTCTGTATGTGGCGGCGACTACCTGTGATACGGTTCGCCGCGCATAATGGTAAATGCCCTGTAAATCTGTTCAAGGAGAATCAGACGGGCGATTTCGTGTGGAAAGGTGAAGGAAGAAAGCGAAAGGCGCCAGTCGGCACGCCGGATAACCGGGGAGGAAAGGCCGGAGGGGCCGCCAACCACAAACACGATTCGGCGCATGCCCTCAATACCGATTCTCTGGATACGCCGGGCGAGGGCGTCGGAACTGCAGGTGTCTCCGGTCGGATCCAGGGCAACAAGGAAAGCGTTTTCCGGCAGTTTTCGGAGGATGCGTTCGCCTTCTCTGCAAAGGCCACTCGGCGTGGCGCCCTTCCTGGGGGTCCGTTCCTCTCTCAGTTCGATATGCTCCAGGCTGGCGTATCTCCGGATGCGATTGATATAGTCCGACACTCCTTCTCGCAGGTAAGGTTTGCGGCATTTGCCAACCGCCAGCAACATGATCTGCATGGAATTATGATAAGGGTAAGATCAGATTTACACAAGAGGCTTGTTCCACGCTCCAAAAACGGGTATTTTATCTGCGTAATTAAGATCGTTCCGATATTGTTCCGCAAGAACCCGGTGTTCTGTCCCGGAAAGATATCACCGTTTTTACGTCGATTCATCCCGTCTCGCTGCGTTTCCGACCTTGCGCAGGTCGCCTCGCTCAAGTGCCTTGCGAGCCGGGCGACTCGTCGGCCTGATTTCGGCAATCTATTTCCGGGACAGAACATTAGGACGTGGCAATGCTTGACTTTTTTGAGGGCGCACCGTAGATTCCGTGGCTTCAATACTGTTTTACGAGAAAGGGTCTGTGTCGTGATGCGCCTACTGAAAATAACGCTCCCCGCTTTGCTGTCGGGCATAATTGTCGGCAATTCCTGGGGGACCGTGGCGACCATGCCCGTCGAAGAGCTCCGGAGAGGCATGCGGGGTATCGGCCGGACGGTCTTCCAGGGCACGCGGATCGATACGTTTCAGGTCGAAATCCTGGGTGTGCTGCACAACGCGATCGGTCCACGAAGCGACCTGATTCTCGCCCGGCTGTCCGGCGGCCCCCTGTCGAATACAGGGGTGATCCTGGGGATGAGCGGCAGCCCGGTTTATATCGATGGTAAGTTGGTAGGAGCGGTATCGTATCGAGTTGGCGCCTTTGCTAAAGAACCCATCGCCGGGATAACGCCAATCGCGGCCATGGTTGATCTGTTCAATCGACCATCAGCGCCAGAGGGCGTCAGTTCGGCGGCCCGATTGACGGAAACCGGCGCGCGCCGTCTGGTCGATCTGACGGGGATGAATGCGGCTGAGTTGACGCCGATCAGCCTGCCGATCGTGATCTCCGGTTTCGCACGGCAGGCGGTGGCTGAATTCCGACATGAATTTTCGAGGATGGGATGGACGCCGGTTCAGGGCGGAGGTGGAATGGATCCTGGTCTGCCTTCAGGTGCGTTCGAACCGGGCGCAGCCATGGGTGTGCAGCTGGTACGTGGTGATCTCAGCGTTACGGGAATCGGAACGCTGACCCATCGCGACGGAGACCGCGTGGTCGGTTTCGGGCATTCCATGATTTTCGGCGGCGCCACGGCGTTGCCGATGACGGCAGCCTATATTCACGAAGTGTTGCCCAGTCAATACGCGTCCTTCAAGCTGGGTGTGGTCGGGGAAACCATAGGTGCCATCGTTCAGGACCGCGCGCCCGGCATAGCGGGCACCATCGGCCTCGAGGTGGACATGATGCCGGCGCAGATCAATTTGCGTTCCCCGGGCAAGCAGGCGCAGTTCCGGATGGAGGTTCTGCGAAACCGCGATCTCAGCCCCACTCTGTTGAGAATGGCGGTATTCAGCGCGATGATTTCGTCCGAGAAGCTGACGGGAGAGGTAACGGTGAAGTCCCGTGTGCGAATTGACCTGAACGGACGTCCATCAGTGGAGGCCGAAAACGTCTATGCCGGACCGCTGGGGCTGAGTAATGCCGTGCTGGGGGTTACCACGCCGCTTGCAAAGCTGATCCGGAATCCATTTGAGCCGGTTAAGATCGAGCGGGTTACCTTCGACCTGGATGTTGAAGCTGAGCGGGCGCACACTGCCCGCATCAAGTCAATTGGTTTGCAGAAGACATCGTTCCAGCCTGGCGATACGGTGCGCGTCACGGTTTCTTTAAAGCCCTATTGGGGCGGCCTGGAGGAAGTGCAGGAGGCGCTGGTCATTCCGAATCAAACACCGGGCGGCCGGTTGATTCTCAGGGTTTCCAGCGCATCCGCCCACGGCAAACAGGAGGCCAAGCGAGCGCCGGGTGAATATAATGCCAGAGATCTGGATCATCTTATCCGCCTGTTGGGGCGGGTGGGCCGGAACAACGAGATGGTCGTTGAGTTGCTGTCCGGCGCCCTGGGAGTGACGATCGAGGGACGGGAGGTGTCAAGGCTGCCGTCCTCGGTGCTTTCGGTGCTTCAGTTTTCCCGTTCGTCGGATGCGGTAAAACGGGTTCTGCAGACCGTTGTGCAAAGGGCTCGAATTCCCACGGACTATGTGCTTTCCGGAAGTCAGGTCGTCGTACTGAATGTCAACAGGAAACGGAATGGCGTCGTTTTTGCCGAGGGTGGAAGCGCTGGCGATAAAGGGAAATAGCCAATCCCGGGAACGCCATCGCCAGACGCCCGGCCGGAACGAACCCGTCGCGAACCCGCATTGGCGCGCCAGCAACGGATGGACCGCACGCGGCCTGGCGGGGGTAACTGACAGCGAAGAGCTATTGCGTAAGGATAGGAGATGAGGCTGTTGGATCGAGAAAACGGACATGCGAAGTTTCGTGTATTATTTATGGGCCTTTGTTTCGTTCTAGGCTGCCTGCCGGGTTCATCAGACGGCGTCGAGCCGATCGTCTGGCGCGACCATTCGCAGGAATCGTTTGCCAGGGGCGAAGCCGACGGCGTCTCGATAACCAGAGAGGGCATGGTGTTGCTCGCGCCGGAGCTTCAAGCCGCAGCGGATACGGGCGAAGAATTCGTGTGGGCGCTTGCGGAGGGGCGAGGTGGCCGTCTGTATATTGGGACGGGTAATAGCGGAAAGATCTTTGCGTTTGATGGCGCTGGTGAGCCGGTGCTTCTCTTTGATTCTCCCGAGGTGGCCATTTTCAGTCTCGCCGTCGGACCGGCCGGAACACTTTTTGCCGGATCCTCCCCGGACGGGATTGTATACAGGGTTGTTCCTGGCAAAGAGCCTGAGATGTTTTGTCGAACCGGAGACGAACACGTCTGGGTGTTGGTGGTGGATGGACAGGGAGGCCTGTACGCGGCCACCGGCGGCAGACACGGACGCATCCTGCGTATTTCCGCGGCCGGAAAGGTCGACGAGGTTTATAAGAGCGAAGACCACAATGTGGTTTCGCTGATTCGGGACGCCGACGGGCAGGTGTACGCGGGTACGGATCAGAGTGGTCTGGTCTATCGGGTCAATGCAAAGGGACGAGTTGAAGTGCTTTACGATGCGGCGGAAGATGAAATTCATGCGCTTGCGATGGGACCGGACGGGATCCTGTTCGCGGGCGCGATGTCCAAGCGTTCCAAGGGGAGCGGAAAGGGCGGGTCCCAGCCAGCCGCCAAGGGTCAGGGATCCTCTTCCTCGCAACAGGCTTCCGTGTTGTATGCCATACGGCCCTCGGGTGCGACGGTTCGTCTTTGGGAGGTGGATGAGCCGATGCTTCTTGCATTGGACGTCGACGATCGGGAAATTACCGCGCTGACGGGAGACAGGGGGAGCATCTATCGCGTGGACCTGAATGGTCGGGCAACCCTGTTGACCCGTCTGAAAGACGTACAGCCGTGGGCATTCTGCAGGTCCGGATCCGGGGAGTTCTGGGTGGGAACCGCGGGTGCTGGAAAAGTGTACCGGTTGGGGAAGGCACACACACGCGAAGGCAGGTTGGAATCCAGGGCGAGAGATTTCTTCCTGGTCTCCAGATGGGGTAAGATCCGGTGGGATTCAGAACCCGCACAGGATGCGTCGATTCAATTCCAGACGCGGTCGGGAAACAGCGAAAAACCGGACAATACCTGGAGTGAATGGTCTTCAGCCGCCCAGGGTGGTCAGATATCGAGTCCGCCTGCCCGATTCCTGCAGTATCGGGCCGAGTTGAGTTCGGTAACGGGCGCGACCACACCGATGATTCGAGAAGTGAGTCTGGTGGGCCTCCAGGAAAACATGGGCCCGCAGGTGCTTGCACTCGTCGTCTCGCCCCTTGAGGCCCAGGGTAACGGCGCTCCGCCTCAGGACGCCGGAAAGGGCCGGCAGGCGCCCGGTAACGCGAGAGGTGTCTGGCGAATCTCCTGGAAAGCGGCAGACGCAAACGACGACCGACTGGTGTACGCGTTGTATTATCGGGGTCGCTCCGAGAAAGAGTGGAAACTCCTGAAGGAGGACCTGCTTGCCAATTCCTACGAGTGGCATACCGAATCTGCCCCCGAAGGCACGATGCTTGTCAGGGTGGTGGCGTCCGACCGGTTGAACAATCCGGAAGAACTCGCGCTGGTTGGCGAAAAAGTAAGCGAGCCGTTCGATCTTGACCACACGCCACCCGCTGTGCGGCTGCAGATACGGCCGGCTGCGGACAGGTCCATAGTCGTCGAGGGTTCGCTGAACGACGCTGCGAGCCCTCTCTGGAAGGCGGACTATGCGGTGAATTCTGGAGACTGGAAGGTGGTTTTTCCTGTAGATCGGATTTTCGATTCCAGGACCGAAACCCTGCGTTTTGAAATTCCAGAGCTGACTGCGGGAGAATACACGGTGGTCGTCCGTGTGACCGACTCGCTGGGAAACGTGGGGGTTGGCAAGGCGACGGTAGATTTGAAGTAGAGCCCTTCCACGTTCCGGGATTCCCGGTCCCGGCGACACTGGGTGGTATATGACGGATGTGGATAATATGCGGCTGGCGTTGTCTTTGGCTGAAAAAGGACGCGGCCGGGTTAGGGACGGTGCGCTGGTGGGCGCGGTGGCGGTCCGGAACGGGCACATTGTAGGAAAGGGTTATCATCCTGAGTCGGGAAAATCACACGCTGAGGTCTATGCGCTTGAAGGCGTGGCGGACGGAACGCCGGACGTCACGCTCTATGTGACGCTTGAACCGTGCGCCCATACCGGCCTCACGCCGCCGTGTGTCGATTTATTGATAAAAAAAGGGGTCGTGCGGGTTGTGTGCGGAATGGTGGATCCGGATAGACGGGTTTCAGGCCGAGGTATCGACCGGTTGCGCGAGGCGGGCATACGGGTGGAGGTCGGTGTGCTCGAAGGAGAGGCACGACGACTCAACGAGGCTTTTATAAAACACCGGACGACGGGTTTTCCTTTTGTCACTCTGAAGCTGGCCCAGACCCTCGACGGTCGGATTGCGACCGCATTGGGCGAATCGAAATGGATTTCCTCGGATGTGTCCCGAACACGGGCGCACGGGCTGCGTGCCGAAGCAACGGCGGTTATGGTTGGGCGGGGGACGGTCGACGCGGACGATCCGGCGCTGTCTGTCCGGCATCTGGACGGTGTCGATCCGGTAAAAATCGTGCTGGACAGTCGCCTTGAGATTTCAAGAGGGGCGAAGGTATTCGACGGGGCGCCTCTGATTCTTGCCGCGGCGGAAGGTGTATCAAAAAAAAAAATCGAAGCGATGGAAAAATGCGGCGCACGCGTGTGGGTCTGTTCGCAGATAAATGGAAGGCCCTTGCTTCGAGACGTGCTTTCCCGGGCGGGCAACGAAGGAATCACCCATATGTTGATCGAAGGCGGGGGTGCCGTGGCGGCGTCCGCCATGCGAGACCGGTTGGTCGACCGGCTGGCAGTGTTTATCGCCCCCGCGATTCTGGGTAAAGGGATTGCCTCGGTGGGCGATCTGGGGATAACAAGAATGGCCGATGCGATTCGTCTCAACGAGGTCGACGTGGATTGGACCGGACCCGATTTATTCTACACGGCACGGGTGAAAGACGATGCGGTTCCGACACGGACGCCATGGGCCGCGGAATAGAACGCCAAACCAGGACTCATTGTTTGGTGTGTCTCTGATTTCCCGAACGCCGTGGCCCCCGAAAGGATGGGCTTGATGTTTACGGGAATTGTCGAGGAAGTGGGGCTGGTGCGTACGGTTCAGAGGCGGACGGGGTATCAGCGAACGACACTGGAAGTGAAGCACGTGCTGGCGGATGTTGCGATTGGCGATAGCATCTCGATCGACGGCGCCTGCCACACCGTTGTCGAAGTGGGGCGGCAGGGGTTTTCATTCGAATCCGTATCGGAGACCCTGGAGCGGACGACCATGGGAAAGTTGAAAACGGGCGACCGGGTGAATCTGGAACGATCGCTAAAACTGTCGGATCGCCTGGGTGGCCATCTGGTGTCCGGACACGTGGATGGGTTGGGCCGGGTGCTTGAGCGGCGGCGATGGGCGGACAACGTCGTGTTCCGGATAGGGATGCCGGCCGAACTCGCCCCGTTCGTGGCTGATAAGGGTTCGATAGCCGTAGACGGGATCAGCCTGACGGTTGTGTCCGCAGGCGCACGCGACTTCACGGTGTCGGTGATTCCGCATACGATGGAAGCGACAACGATCAGTGAACGCCGGGTCGGCGACACTGTGAATCTGGAGGTGGACATGGTGGCGCGGTATCTGGATAGGTTGACAGGCCGCCACGCGGCCAATGGGGAATTGTCGGCAACGCAGGACATCGTGTACGGTAGTGAAAGAGAAGGGGTTCAATGAGATTCGCACGGGTTGAGATTTGTACATATCTCTTCGTCACTTTGCCGGGAGCGGCACTTCATGTCTGAAATCGACAACGGGTTCTGTTTTGCGTCCATCGAAGAGGCGCTGGACGACATTCGGACGGGAAAATTGGTTATCGTCGTGGACGATGAGGACCGGGAAAACGAAGGGGACCTGATCACAGCGGCGGAAAAAGTCACGCCTGAAATTATCAATTTCATGGCCCTTCACGGGCGCGGGCTGGTCTGCCTGCCGGCAACGCCGGAGCGACTGCGGGAGTTGGAGCTGGAGATGATGGTGGGCAGAAACACAGCGTTGCACGGAACGCCTTTCACGGTCAGCATCGACGCGGTAGAGGGCACCACCACCGGGATTTCGGTGCAGGATCGGGCGGTCACAATACAGCGATTTGTGGACCCGGGCGCCCGGCCACCTGATTTTGCCAGACCCGGGCACGTCTTTCCTCTGTGTGCCCGTCCAGGAGGTGTATTGCGCCGAGCGGGGCACACGGAGGCGACGGTGGACCTGGCGAGGCTCGCCGGCCTCTATCCGGCGGGTGTCCTGTGCGAAATATTGAATTCGGACGGGACGATGGCCCGGCTGCCGCAGCTGATGGAAATGGCTCGTCAGTTCAACCTGAAGATTATCACAATTCGCGATCTGATTGCATATCGCCGCCGATCGGAAAAGCTGGTCGGATGCCTGGAGACCGTGCGCCTCCCCACCCAGTTCGGCGAGTTCAAGTTGCACCTTTACGAAAGCGAAGTCGACCGGCGGGAACACGTGGCACTGACCAAGGGAGACCTGTCGACGGGTGATCCCGTGCTGGTTCGGATGCACTCCGAGTGTCTGACCGGCGACACGTTCAGGTCGCTAAGGTGCGACTGCAGCACGAACCTCCATTCAGCGATCGAGTTGATTGAACGGGAGGGGCGCGGTGCCGTTGTCTACATGCGGCAGGAGGGCCGCGGTATCGGCCTTCGCGAAAAGATACACGCCTACCAGCTTCAGGAGGAAGGCTACGATACGGTGGAGGCGAATCTGAAGCTGGGATTCAAGATGGACGAGCGGGATTACGGCATCGGTGCGCAGATCCTGTTGGATCTGGGCATCAGAAAGGCGCGACTGATCACCAACAATCCGGCCAAGCGGGTGGGGCTGGAGGCGTATGGAATCGAGATCGTGGAGCGAGTGCCTGTCAAGATTGTTCCAACGCCATGGAATATCCGGTATTTACGCACCAAACAGAAGAAGATGGGACACTTATTTGACGAAGAAGATCTGAAGTTGGTCGATGGCGCCCCGGAGGGAACGTATGGCCAGAGTGTTTGAAGGTGGATTGAGTGCGGACGGCAAACGCTTCGGTATTGTGGTAAGTCGATTCAACGCGCTGATTAGCAAGCAGTTGCTGGACGGTGCCGAGGATTGTCTGAAGCGGCATGGATGCGAACCGGAGAACGTGGACGTGGCCTGGGTTCCGGGTTCGTTCGAGATCCCGCTGATGGCTCAGAAGATGGCACGCAGCGGGTGCTACGACGCGGTGATCTGTCTGGGTGCCGTGATTCGCGGGAGTACACCCCATTTCGATTACGTGGCCAATGAGGTCTCCAAGGGCATTGCGTCGGTAGGGCTGGAATCGGGTGTTCCGTGCCTGTTTGGCGTGCTGACAACCGATACCATCGAACAGGCAATCGAAAGGGCGGGGACCAAGGCCGGCAACAAGGGATGGGAAGTTGCCCTGGGCGCCGTCGAGATGGCGAATCTGCTGGCATCCTGGAAAGAAGACGAGGCATGACGGGTTCACGCCGAAAAGCCCGCGAAGTTGCGCTGCAGGCGCTATATTGGAGCGAGAGTTCGGGAGACCCCGTGCATCAGACGCTCCATGCCATGGCGGTTCGCGCGGAGCTGTCAGAGGATGCGGCCGAATTCGCACAGGCGCTGGGTCGGGAGACCTGGACGCGGAAAGACGAACTTAACCGTATGGTTGAGGGGATTTTAAGGAACTGGGCATTGGAACGCATCTCGAGAATCGATCGGATCCTCCTGTGGATGGCGCTTACCGAAATGCTGGCATTCGACAATATCCCGGTCAGGGTCTCGATGAACGAAGCCATTGAACTCGCAAAGCGGTACAGCGTTGAGAAGGCGCCGACGTTTATCAACGGAATACTGGATGCGCTGGTCAGGCAACAGGGTATAATGCCAGAAACCGCAGATTAGGATGGAAAGAGCCGACGGCATCGGGCGTTTCGGACAGGCATTCCTTTCCAGATGAGAAAACGCCGCAGCGGGTTCCGTGGAAAAGACGGTTCCACGTCCCAGTGGAAATTGAGGGTGTCGCTTCCGGCTGTAACGTTCAGCCGGTATCGATCCCAGTCGTGTTCTGGCGCTTTCACGCAGGATAACCGATACGGGGCGACCGTTCCTCTCCGCCCGTATTGCCCTCATGCGCATCGCGATCATTTCCGATATCCATGGCAATTTAGAGGCGCTTCAGTCCGTGCTGGAACGGTGCGCAGGAATGCATGCGGACCGTGTGGTCTGTCTGGGAGACATGGTGGGGTACGGCGCCGATCCGAATGCCTGTATTGCAAAAGTGCGGGCCGTGGCCGAGACGGTGCTCGCCGGCAATCACGATCGGGCTGCCGTGTCTCTCCGGTACGCACGCAACTTCAACCCCGCCGCGCTGGCCGCGATCCGGTGGACGGCGGCGGAGTTAAGCAAAGACCACGTGGCGTACCTTGAAGGACGGCCGTTAACCGTACAGGAAGACATGGTGCTGTACGCGCACGCGTCGCCGGACCGTCCGGATACATTTCCCTATATCCGCTGTCCGAATGAGGGCCGGATGTGTCTGGTCCATACGAATGCGCGCATCTGTTTCGTTGGCCATTCTCACCACGCGTTCATCTGTTCCGAGGGCGGAGACGTGGAGATTCTGGGGGAAGGCTCGGTGAAAGTGGAAGCCTCCCTGCGGTATCTCGTTAATGCGGGCAGCGTGGGGCAGCCGCGAGATAGGGACCCCCGAGCGGCATTTGTGATGTGGGACCGGGCCGCCGACGAGATGCATCTCTGCCGTGTGTGTTATGACATATCCCTGGCGCAGGCCAAGATCCGGGACGCCGGTCTTCCGGGTATTCTGGCGGAACGCCTTGCCGTGGGCAGATAAACCAGGTACCGGTGTGACGACCGGCAACAGGTGGGTGTTTGCAGGCAAATCCCATGGATTGTCGTTAGAAAGTGGATAACCGCTTATGATGGGTGTGATCAAAAAAGTCTTCGGGACCAAATACGATCGGGATCTGAAGAAACTCTGGCCGATGGTGGACAGAATTAACGGCCTTTGCAAGTCTTTCTCCGCGCTTTCGGATGCTGGTCTGCGCGACAAGACGGCTGAGTTCAAACAAAGTCTGCAGGACGCGACAGAGGAATGTACGGAACATGTGGATCGGTTGCGGGCGGAGTTGAAAAGTGAGGACGAAATGGATCGTTCCTCGCTGCTGGATGAAATTTCGGAACTGGAGGACGAGGTCAGGCAACTTGAGGCGGAGGCTCTGGAGGGGATATTGCCGGAGGCATATGCGGTCTATAAGGAGACGTGTCGCCGCTTCAAGGCGGAGGGGAAGCAGTGGGAGCGTTCGGGGGAATCCATTGTCTGGGATATGGTACCTTACGACGTGCAGTTGGTCGGGGGTATCGTGCTGCACCAGGGAAAAATAGCCGAGATGGCCACTGGCGAGGGCAAGACGCTGGTGGCGGGAATGCCGCTTTATTTGAACGGATTGACGGGACGGGGCGTGCATCTCGTCACGGTGAACTCCTACCTGGCAAAGCGGGACGCCATGTGGCTGGGACCCCTCTACCTTTTTCTCGGGATGAGCGTGGGCATCATCCAGGACCGATCCATGGAGGCGGAGGCGTATCGCCTCGAGGAGGATGGCAAGGGCGGGTACCGCCTGCGGGAGTGCGATCATCGGGAGGCCTATCGGGCCGATATCATCTATGGCACGAAGGACCAGTTCGGGTTCGATTATCTTTATGACAATATGACGGTTCGCCCGGATGACCTGATGCAGCGCGACCACTATTTCGCGATAATCGACGAAGCGGACAGCATATTGATCGACGAAGCCAGGACGCCGCTGATCATTTCCGGAGCGGTGGCGGAGGCCGATAACCAGCGGTACGATGAGATGCGGCCACTGGTGGAGCGGTTGGTCAGGGCGCAGACACGGGTTGTAACCGGGACTTTGAACGAAGCGGAGGAACTTCTCGACGAAGAGGAATACGAGGCGGGGGTCCGGCTGCTTCAGGTTCGGCGTGGGATGCCCAAAAACGGCCGATTCATGAAGTTGGTGCAGGAGGAGGGAATCAAACGCCTGATTGGTCGGGTTGAGTCGGATTACATGCGCGACAAGCGAATGGGCGAGATTGACGAAGGTCTCTACTTCAGCGTGGACGAGAAGAGTCACGTTATCGACCTGACTGACACGGGGCGCGTCGAGATCAGCAGGAAGCCGGACGACTTTGTGATGCCGGACCTGGATGAAGTCCTGCACGAAATCGAAACGGATGATTCGCTGGCGACGGACGAAAAAGTCAGGGCTAAGGACGACGCCTATCAGGACTACGCCCGGAAGAGCGAGGCGATTCACAGTGTGCAACAGCTTCTGGTCGCCTATACGCTCTATGAGAAGGATGTAAGGTATATCGTGGATGGCGGCCACGTGATTATTGTAGACGATTTCACCGGGCGCCCCCAGCCGGGTCGGCGATTCGCGGATGGGCTGCACCAGGCTCTCGAGGCGAAAGAGCGGGTCAAGGTGGAACGGGACACCCAGACGATTGCCACGATTACCTTGCAGAACTACTTCCGATTGTACCACAAACTGGCGGGGATGACGGGTACCGCCGAAACCGAAGCGGCGGAACTGTTTCAGATCTACAAGCTGGACGTGGTGGTGATGCCTACGAACGAACCGGTGCGGCGGGTTGATTCGGAGGATCTGATCTTCAGAACCAAACGGGAGAAATATAACGCCATCGTGGATGAGATAGAGCGGTTGAACGGCATAAACCTGCCGGTACTCGTCGGTACGATCAGTGTCGAAATATCGGAGTTGTTATCCCGCATGTTGAAGCGAAAGGGGATTAAACATTCGGTGCTCAACGCCCGCCACAACCAGCAGGAAGCCCAGATCGTTGCCAGAGCAGGACAGCCGGCAGCCGTGACCATTGCCACCAATATGGCGGGGCGCGGTACGGATATCAAGCTGGGTGAGGGCGTGGTCAAGGCGCCGGAAGGGCATCAATGCGCGTTGATACCCGGCCCTGGGGCCAATGGCGGTCACCCGTTGTGCCCGCACCTGGAAGAATACCGGTGCCGGGAGGAGTTGCCCTGCGGATTGCATATTATCGGCACCGAGCGACACGAGGCGAGGCGGATAGACCGGCAGCTCCGGGGACGCGCTGGCCGACAGGGCGACCCCGGAAATTCCCGGTTTTTCATCTCATTGGAAGACGATCTGATGCGGCTCTTCGGATCCGAAAGGATTGCCCGGATTATGGACCGACTGGGAGCCGAAGAGGGCGAGGTGATCGAACACCGGATGGTGACCCGATCTATCGAGCGGGCGCAGAAACGCGTGGAAGGCCGAAACTTTGAGGTGCGCAAACATCTGCTTGAATACGACGACGTGATGAATCAGCAACGGGAGGTCGTATATGACCGGCGGCGCCACGCGCTGGAGCAACACAATCTCTACGAACAGATCGACGAAACGATGGAGGAGGTGGTGAACGCTTCGTTTGGGAGCCATCTTCCGGATGAAGGCACCCACGAAGAGTGGGATCTGGACGGACTCTATCGCGATCTGCGCCAGATATTCCTTCAGGTTCCGGTAGTACCCCCGGAGGCGTTGCCCGAGCTTAAAGAGGATGGATACCGAAAAAAGGTGTTCGACGGGATCAGGGCGGCCTATAGACGACGCGAGAGTCTGATTGGCGCGGGAAGGATGCGGGACATCGAGCGGATGGTCTATCTGGGGGTTACCGACGAAAAGTGGAAGGACCACCTCAGGGAGATGGACGATCTCAAGGAGGGTATCGGTCTGCGCGGATACGGACAAAAGGACCCGCTGATCGAATACAAGCGTGAAGGATTTCAGATGTTCGTCGATCTCCTGGACGAGATCAACCGTGAAACACTGAAAACCCTGTTTCGCATCCCCGTTGAAGAGGAATTGACAAGGCCCAGAAGCCGCCAACCTCAACAAGTCTCCCTCATGCATCAGGACGCCACAGGTATGGGATTTGCCCCTGGAGTCGAGGCGTCGCCGATGTCGGATACCGCCACCAGCGCTTCCGAAGGCGGTCCGCCCAGGAAGCGTCCGGTTCGGGTGCAGAAGGTGGGCAGAAACGACCCATGTCCCTGTGGAAGCGGAAAAAAATATAAAAAATGTCATGGTCAGGCGGGTCGGGTGCCTGCGTGAGAACCAACGCAGTGGAGTCATTTCAGTTTGAAACGAAACCCGGAAAAACGACACAAAGGAGCTCAGAGGCGATGAAATCCCGAGATGACCTGTTGAGTGAAGCCCGCAGGGAGATTCCGGAGATGAGCGTACAGGAGGTGCACAGCCATCTTGAAAGCGGCGAGAGCCCGGTCCTGTTGGATGTGCGCGCCCTGGAAGAATGGGAGTCGGGACATTTACAGGGGGCCGTTCACATTCCGCGAGGTCGCCTGGAAGCGGAGGCTGAATCCAGGATTCCCGATAAGTCCAGGGAAGTGGTGGTGTATTGCGCTGGCGGGGTACGTTCACTGCTGGCCGCGGAGTCTTTGAAGGAATTGGGCTATGAGTGGGTGATTTCGATGGCGGGCGGGTACGAAGACTGGGCGGATGCCGCCCTTCCGTCGGAACACCCGCCGCCGCCCGAAGAAGCCGACGATCTGGATCTCCCCGAACTGCTGGAGGCTGAAATAGAACACCTGGAGAAGCGGATCGCACGGAAGAAAAAGCTGCTGAGGAGTTCGATAAATTAGGCGGAGCATCACGGACTAACATAAGACGAACCGGCGGAATTCGGTCGAAGCGCATTACCAGTCGTAATGCGCTTTTTTGTTCAGTTCGGGAATTTGTCCTTGCGCCATGAAATCAAAGCTTGTATATTTGTCCTATTAGCACTCGAGCACAATGAGTGCTAATAATTGGATAAAATATCTATAAATAAACGGGTTAACGTAAACGCCATTCTTGCGAAGGGGGAGCTGATGACGGTGAAGCCTCTTGCCGACCGGGTACTTCTACGGCGGATTGAAGCCAATGTACAGGTCCAGGGCGGCATCATTATTCCAGATACGGCCAAAGAAAAACCACTCGAAGCCGAGGTCGTCGCGGTCGGGCCGGGCAAAGTCAACGACAAAACCGGCGATCCGGTACCGGTTTCGGTGGGTATTGGCAACCGTGTCCTCATTGGCCAATATGCCGGCACCGATGTGGAGGTGGGCGGAGAGGAGCTTGTAATCGCGTCGGAAGACGATATTCTGGGAATCCTGGAATAATAAACAGTCACGGACAACGCAATTATGCGTGTCCTGATTCGAGCCGGGCACGGATGGGATGTGTCTGAAGGGTAAGGGGGAACAGAATCCCCGGAATCGGTACCGTTTTCGTACTTAACCGCAATTAGGAGGGTCATAATGGCAGCCAAGCAACTGAGCTACGGGATTGACGCCCGGTCAAAGGTTCTCGATGGCGTGCGCATCCTGAGTAAAGCCGTGAAAGCGACGCTGGGCCCCCGTGGCCGGAACGTCGTTCTGGGCAAGAAATGGGGTTCGCCAACCGTAACCAAAGACGGAGTCACGGTAGCCAAAGAGATTGAACTGCCTGATCCCTACGAGAATATGGGCGCCCAGATGGTGAAAGAGGTGGCTTCCAAGACGTCAGACGTGGCAGGTGACGGCACCACCACTGCCACAGTGCTCGCAGAAGCCATCTATAGCGAGGGGCTCAAGAACGTGACGGCCGGAGCCAACCCAATGGATATCAAGCGGGGAATCGACGAGGGCGTCAGGGCCGTGATCGATGCGTTAAAGGCACAGTCACAGGAGGTCAAGGGTCGCAAGGAGATCGCCCAGGTGGCAATGATCTCAGCCAACAACGACAGCGGTATAGGTGAAATTATCGCCGATTCCATGGAGAAGGTGGGCAAAGACGGTACGATAACGGTCGAAGAAGCCAAGTCGATCGAGACGACGCTGGACGTGGTGGAAGGCATGCAGTTCGATCGAGGTTATATTTCGCCGTATTTTGTAACCGACCAGGACAATATGGAAGCGGTTCTGGAAGATGCCTACCTCCTCATCCACGAGAAAAAGCTGTCCAACATGAAAGATCTCCTTCCGTTGCTGGAGAAAACGGCGCAAACGGGCAGAGCGTTATTGGTGATCGCCGAAGACGTCGAGGGTGAGGCGCTGGCGACCTTTGTTGTGAATAAAGTCCGGGGGACCATTAGAGCGGCGGCGGTAAAAGCGCCCGGCTACGGCGACCGCCGGAAGGAGATGCTTACCGATATCGCCATTCTCACCGGCGGCAGGGTAATTTCCGAAGATCTGGGCATTAAACTTGAAAATATCCAGCTCGACGATCTGGGGCAGGCCAAGCGGATCGTTATTGACAAGGACAATACGACAATTGTGGAAGGCGCGGGGTCGACTGACGACATCCAGGGACGCGTCAGCCAGATTCGCATGCAAATTGAGGAGACAACCTCGGACTACGACCGGGAAAAACTCCAGGAGCGACTCGCCAAGCTGGCCGGCGGCGTGGCAGTGGTGAACGTCGGAGCCGCGACCGAAACCGAAATGAAAGAAAAGAAGGCGAGAGTGGAAGATGCCCTGCACGCGACCCGGGCGGCTGTGGCGGAAGGAATTGTGCCTGGCGGCGGCGTAGCCCTCTTGAGATGTATTTTGTCGCTGGACACGGTGCGCAGCCGGGTTCGCAGGGATCAGAAGACGGGCGTGGACCTTCTCAGCAAGGCGCTGGAAGCGCCCCTGAGGAAGATTGCCGATAACGCGGGCCACGAGGGCAGCCTGGTTGTGCAGCGGGTGAAAGAGGGAGATGGCGCCTTCGGATTCAACGCGCTTACCGAAACCTACGAAAACCTGATCGAATCCGGCGTAGCGGATCCCACCAAGGTTGTGCGTTCCGCGGTTGAGAATGCGGCCAGCATTGCCGGGCTTCTGCTGACAACGGAAGCGCTGGTAACGGAAGTTCCGGAAGAGGAAAAAAAGCCGCAGGATCACGGCCACGGCCACGATCATTATTAGTGCCCTGTCCGTAATATCCGTCTAGAGTTCAAAGGTCGGCCGATACTGGCCGACCTTTTTTCATCTGGTAAACGATGATCACATTTGTTTATATTGGTGTGTCGGCTTGATGTTTTCGGGCAGGTTCAACATTGTGGTGGGTTGGAGACGAAATGGTCTGTTGTGCGTCGTCTGCAGCTCGAACGGAGGTATATGGACGATATTTTGGATTCCCCACCATCTGGGGAAAATGATCAACCCGTGTCGGAAGCCCCGGACGGGGAGAAGAAGGACGACTCCACGGATTCTGAAAGGCGGGTGGTGTCGCGGCGGCCGGCCAAGCGTACCCGAAGCGCCAGCAAGAAGCCGAAAAGGACAACTCGTAGACGAACCACGCCGGTAGAGGAGAAAAGGGAGAAGCCCGAAGCTGACGCCCCGGAAGATGCAGGTCAGTCTACCGAGAAAACGGCGGAAGTTCCGGAGAAGCGTGTGGTATCGCGACGGCCGGCGAAACGGGCGCAGGGCTCAACAACGCCCACGAAGCGCACGACACGCGTGCAAGCGGAGGACACGCAGCTGAATCAATCCGAGAAAGAGGCTGAGATAACCGTGGAAGCGGCGGAACCGGCGGAAGCAGTCGCGACGCCCCCTGAACCGGCGGAACCGGCGGAAGCAGTCGCGACGCCCCCTGAACCGGCGGAACCGGCGGAAGCAGTCGCGACGCCCCCTGAACCGGCGAACACCAGGGAATCCGCTGCGGAGCCATCATCGGAGACCACGGAGGCTGCGGCGACGTCACCGCCCGATGCGGCAGCGGGCGCACCCGTGGAGACCCCGGCTGAAACGACACAGGAGTCCCCCACAAGGGGCGCTTCGCAGGAACATCGCCGAACGAGAAGGCGCCGGCAGCCGCGCCGGCAGAACGAAAGCGGTGGGACCGCTGAAAGCCGGGAGCGGGCAGAGCGGATCCCGCAGTCCGTCGTGGAAATTCTGACGGACACCTGGACCGACGAGAAAGCCCGCAAATATCTGAGCGAAGGGTTTCTGGCGACGCTTTCCACCCCACTGGTCAGTCGAGACAAGGTCGAGGAGATAGACGAGGAGGCGTTGCGGGACCGCCTGAAGGTAGTTCGCCGTGTGCTTGCGGATGAATGTATGGTCGAGGACGATGCATCAGACGTCATCCTGCTCGACATGGTTATGAACGCGTTGGCGGACAGACTCGAGGTCTATCGGTTGACGGCCAAGGACGCCAGTCCGGAGACACTCGTTCAGATTGTCCAACTGCGGTACAATGCGGATCGGCGTCTGATCGACACCGTAACGGCGTTGAAAAACGCATAGTCCGGCACGGGGAACGTCGCGCGGAGTTGCCTATTGATGCGGTGCGTGGGATATTGTCCAGTCGATTTCGATTTCGTAGGCCAGGGGATCGACGGTGCGATTGGTGCGAAAGGCGGCGATGCGTTCCACGCAGGCGTCGCAACGGCCGCAGGCCGGGCGTTTGCCTTCGTAGCAGGTGTGGGTCTCGGCGTAGGGCACACCCAGGTTCAGGCCCGTGCTCACGACTTCGTCCTTCCATTTCTCCACAAATGGGGTATGGATATGGTAGTCGGTCTGCCGTGTGGCGCCCAGGCACAGGGTCTTCTCCAGCATATCGTAAAATTCGCGACGGCAGTCCCGGTAGATTTTAAAGTCGTCCCGTACCGGCGAGAGAAAGAGATCCTTGCAACCCTTCACCTCTGCCCACGCGGCAGCCAGCGTGACAAAAAGCATGTTGCGGAACGGGACAACGGTTAGAGCCTGCCGATCCTGTTCCGCTTCGGGAACCGGACGTCCCGTATCCGTCAGCGGATTCCCGCCGATCTGCCGAAGGTCGACTTTGAGACAACGGTGGGAGGTTGCGCCCGCCATCCGGGAGAGTGTTGCGCTGGATTCGAGTTCGATAGCGTGGCGCTGGCCATAGTCGATCGAGACGGTGTGAATCTCGGAAATGCTGTGGTCTCGCATCCACCAGAGCAGGGTCGTTGAATCCATGCCGCCGGAGAGCAGGAGCAGGGATTTCCGGGGCAAGGGGTTCATTCCGGGGCGGGGCCCTTCTCACAAAAACGTCACGAGGGAGCCATCCGGCTCCCTCGTGACTGAGCGCGTATTGGCTGTTTTCCTACCGATTCTCCAGGAGTTGATCCACAACCGCCGGTTCTGCAAGCGTGGACGTGTCGCCCATATCACTGGTGTCGGCGGCGGCGATTTTGCGCAGGATCCGGCGCATAATTTTTCCCGATCGGGTTTTGGGCAATCCCGGCGCCCAGTGGATCACGTCGGGTGTGGCGATGGGACCGATCTCTTTTCGAACCCATGCCTTCAGTTCTTCCTTCAACGCATCGATGTATTCCACGCCGACGTTCAGGGTTACGTAGGCATAGATTCCCTGACCCTTGATTTCGTGGGGGAAACCCACCACAGCCGCTTCAGCCACGCCCTGGTGAGAGACCAGCGCGGATTCGACCTCGGCCGTACCCATGCGGTGCCCGGAGATGTTGATGACGTCATCCACCCGGCCGGTAATCCAGTAATAGCCGTCTTCGTCCCTGCGGCAGCCGTCGCCGGTGAAATAATAGCCTTTGTATTGCTGGAAGTAAGTTTCCTCGAAGCGTTGGTGGTCGCCGTAAACGGTGCGCATCTGCCCCGGCCAGGGTTCCGCAATGGCGAGGACGCCCCGGACGTCGTTACCCTCCAGTTCACTGCCCGACTCCGGGTCGAGTACGACTGGTTTGATGCCGAAGAAGGGAAAGGTTGCGGATCCGGGCTTCGTGGCGGTTGCGCCCGGAAGCGGGGTGATGAGGATGCCGCCGGTTTCGGTTTGCCACCAGGTGTCGACGATCGGACACCGGCCTCGACCCACGTTGTTGTGGTACCAGAGCCAGGCTTCCGGGTTGATGGGCTCGCCGACGGTCCCCAGAAGCTTCAGGGAGGAGAGGTCGTATCTGGCCGGCCACGCTTCGCCCTCTTTGGCAACTGCCCGAATCGCCGTGGGCGCCGTATAGAACTGATTGACTTCGTATTTGTCGATCACCTGCCAGTACCGCCCCGGATCGGGATATAGGGGAGTGCTTTCGAACATGACCGACGTAGCCCCGTTCGCCAATGGACCGTAGATGATATATGAGTGTCCGGTAACCCAGCCGATATCGGCAGCGCAGAAATAAATGTCGCCATTGTGATAGTCGAAGATGCTTTTGTGGGTGTAGGCGGTGTATACCATATATCCGCCCACATTGTGCTGCACGCCCTTGGGTTTGCCTGTGGACCCCGACGTATACAGGATGTATAGCGGGTCTTCCGCGTCCATCTCTTCACACGGACAATCCGGGCTGGCGGTATCCATGGCTTCGTGCCACCAGATGTCTCTGCCGTCCTTCATGGGGCAGGAAATACCCGCGTGTTCGCCCACGCGGCGGACGACAATGCAGGTATCTACGGTTTTGCCATCCATACGTCCGTCGGCATTGGCGATGGCGTGATCGGCAAACGCCTTACGCTCCATCGGTCTGTCGCCTCGAAACATGCCGTCGGTCGTAACGACCACCTGGCAGGTGGAATCGACAATGCGGTCGGCAAGCGCATCCGCGGAAAAGCCGCCGAAAACGATCGAGTGTATTGCGCCGATCCTGGCGCAGGCGAGCATCGCGATGGCCAGTTCGGGGATCATTGGCATATATATGGAAACGCGGTCTCCCTTTCTCACGCCTCGAGACTTAAGCACGTTGGCGAATTTGCAGACCTGATGGTGGAGTTCCCGGTACGTCAGCCTGCCGTCTTCACCCGGTTCATTGCCTTCCCAGATGATCGCAACCTGATCTCCCCGTGTTTCCAGGTGACGGTCGAGGCAATTGTAGGCAATGCTGGTCTTCGCACCTTCAAACCATTTGATGTAGACGGGTCCTTCGTCGACGTTGTAGTTGTATGCACGTACGTTATCCCATTTTCTGAACCAGTGGAAGTCTCCTGCTACGTCAGCCCAGAATGCATCGACGTCCTTTATGGATTCCTGATAACGCCGCTGGTATTCTTCGAAACTATTGACATGCGCCCGGCCACTGAGATCTTGAGGCGGGAAATATCGTCCGCCCTGTTCGAGAATCCGGTCTGGATGTGCAGCCATTGAAGACCCCTTCATTCGGTTTGAAACGGTTGAAACCGCAGATTCGACGTCAGTAAAACAGGTCTTGCAATTCCTCGATGGAACGGCTATAATTATACCACATCCCGGGCCGATGTCAAGCCGAGAAACCGGATCGAGAGCCTGGAAATCCAGCTGTTTTCTTTCCTGGATTTCGTTGTCGTTTGATCGGTTGTACTTCCGATCCGGTATAGATCGATGATGTTGAAGGTATTGATATATGGTTACGCGACGGGTGTGCATTCGGTTTGAAACGGTTGAAAGTGTTTAGCAAAGGCGAGTTGCCGCGTATTGCGTACCGGTTGTGATTTTTTGCTTTTCGGGAACTTTTCTCAAACCAGAGGGTTTAATAGCTGTTTGGTGATCGTCTGGATTGAGGGTTTTGCATACCCCATTCCCGAGGATGTTGCAGGTGAAAGGGGGAAAAGTCCATGCTTATGGTAAACACAGATAGCGGAACGGTTTCGGATGTTGAAATTCTGACGGAAGTTGCGAATGGCGATATTGAAGCCTATGGAAAGATTGTAAATCGTTACAGAGGACGGCTCTACAACTTTGTTTTTCGATTCGTCGGAGACCGGGAGACAGCCGAGGATATTGTTCAGGAGGCTTTTCTCAGGGCTTATCGCAAGCGGAACGAATATCGGGCGATAGCGAATTTCTCCACGTGGTTGTTTACAATTGCCGGCAACCTGGCCAAGAGCGAGTTAAGACGTCGAAAACGTTGGCGGCTGTTTCCGCTTCACCGGGACGAGGAGAACGAGACGGGGATGGAATTACCGGACGAGTCCTACCGGCCTGATCGAATTACCGAATCTTCGATTGCGGATGTGCAGATTCATCAGGCCATCATGTCGTTGTCCGAAAACTACCGGCAGGTCATCCTGCTTCGGGACGTGGAGGGGCTGTCCTACCAGGAGATTGCAGAAATCAGCCGGTGTCCGGTGGGCACGGTCAAGTCTCGCGTGAACCGGGCTCGTCTGAAACTGCAGCAAAAGCTGAAGAATGAGGGAAGGGACGTGGGGCTGTTGATCTGACAGCGTGACGCCGTCTGCCGGACCGCACGGACATTCGCAATCGAATAGAACCATTGGAGGAATTTCATGGGTGAGGGTCACATAACTTGCGGCGAGTTTGCGGCCCGATTATCGGCCTACCTTGAAGACGACGTAGCAGGCGCAAAGCGGGCGCAGATGGATCGCCATGTGGAAGTATGTCCCACCTGTGCCAATTCCATGGAAGGCGTCAGGAACCTGACCCGGCGACTGGCCCGGATGTCCCGTGTACGGCCTTCCGCCGGATTTGATTTTGCGCTTCGGAGCCGGCTGATGATGGAGGCGGCTCAAAAAACTTCGTTCTGGAACAGGCTGCCAAACGTATTTTTCCCAACCCTGCCAAGGGCGCTTGCATCGGCCGCGGCCGTTGTGCTGATGGCGCTCGGCATGACCGCGGCACTGGATGAGGCGCCGGAGACACGCGCGGTCACTACGGATCGAGTGCATCAACTGACGGTGGTTGCGCCCGCGTTTTCGCCGTTTCCCGCCGCGGACCGGCGGGGGGCGCTGAAGATGTTGTCCCAGAAAACATCCTTTCCGATTTCAGAACAGGTTTATCGGACCGGGCGGGCGGATTCCGTAAAGGCCGCGTCAATGGTGCGTATGCGGCCGGGCAGGCACCTGGCCAACTTACGCCGGGTGTCCTTTTAGCGAATCCTCAGGGAGAGAAAGTCTACACGGACAATGAAAACACGACGGTGCAGATCCCTATGGACGGTTCCCGTAATGATGGGGTTACTGTTTGCCGGGCAAGGTGCGACAGATTGCCGCGCCGGTAGCGTGCTCAAGGGAATCGAAGAAGAGAGAGCAGAGATTCTGGAAGAGAACCGGGCCGGCGTCGTCCGCATTCATGCCAGCTATACCCAAATGGGGGCGGTGGAAGGGCTGCAGTACGGTAAGGGTTTCATGCATGGCACGGGATTTGTCCTGGATTCCAAAGGCACCATCATAACCGTCCATCGTGCTGTAAAAGATGCCGAGGAAATCTGGGTGACCCTGGGTACGGGGCGTCGTCTACAGGCCCGTTTCGTGGCATCGGATCCGGTTTCGGATGTGGCGGTTATTCGGGTTGAAGCGGAAGGTCTGCAGCCGATCGCAATCGGGAATTCCGACAGGGTCCGCATTGGCCACTATGCATTTATTCTGGGTAACAATTTTGGAAAACTGACGCCATCGTTTGGTTTCGTTTACAATGTCGACCGCACGCAGGATCTGATTCGTGTCGCGGCACCGGTGCACCTCAGCTTTGGTGGCGCACCGGTATTTTGCAGTTCTGGAGAGATTTTGGGCATGGTTTGGGCGTTGTTGGAGCCGTGGTCCGGTATTTTGCCCGAAGGGGCTCCGGGCGCCCAAATGGTACAGGAGATTCCAAACACCGTATTCGTGGTGCCTATCAACCGTGCGATTCGCATTGCCCAGCGTCTTCTAAATGGTTCACAGACAGTATACGGATGGCTGGGCGTTACTGGAGAATACGATCCCGAATACCACGGCGTGCGCGTAGATAGTATTGCGCCCAACGGACCTGCGGCGACGAGTGGTATCGTGAGGGGCGATCTGATAATTTCGTTCCAGGAGCGGCAGGTGGAAAGCGCCGAGCATTTACAGAGTATGGTCCTTTCCACAACTCCGGGAACCGAGGTTCGAATGAAGGTCAAACGAGGCGAACAACCGGACACTCCCCGCGTCGAGGTGGGCGAACTCTCGGTGGAATCCAGTGAATTTCCACCAGTCGGTCTTGACGCATTTTCGGTCTCGTCGCAGCTTTCAATGCAGCATGGTAACCAGGCCTTGTACCGGGAATTCCTTCGTCTCCAACGGGAGATACAGTTGTTGAAGCAGCAAACGATCAAGAAATGAGCGGGTTTTTCCGGGCAGTAACCGGATATTATCCGTACAGACAAAGCGGGCGGCCTGAGTGGCCGCCCGCTTTGTCTGTGGGTGTGATTCATTCTGTCTACGAAATCAGGGTTTTCTGTGCAAAATTGAGTCGGAGCCTGTTGAGCGCTCTGTCTTTGAGTTGCCGGACCCGCTCCCTGCTGATCTGCAGGCGTTTGCCAATCCGTTCGAGGGGCTCGGGCCTGTCCGAGTTCAGGCCGAAATAAAGACTCAGGATCCGCCCTTCACGCCGGGGCAACCGGTTCAGGCATTCCTTCAGGAGTTTTTTGATCCGGGCATCCTCGAACTGTTCGTCCGGGCGGGAGGCCTGTGCCGGAAGTGCATCCGCGTAAACTGCCGAGGATCCGTCGTGTGTGTGGCTGTCGAGCGATACGGTCGTCCGGTTGGCTTCGAGGGCGCGGCGCAGCCTTCTGAGCGGCATTCCGGTTTTCTCAACCAGTTCGCCCAGATCGGGAAGTCGGCCCAGCGATTGCGAGAGGGCGTTCTTTGACCTGTTGATTGCGTCGAGGTCGTCGATCCGATTCACCGGAAACACCACGGGGTGGGCATACCGATTGAGTGCTGACAGTATGGCTTGCCGGATCCACCAGACAGCGTAAGTGATGAATTTGTGCCCACGAGCAAGATCGAATGTCCTTGTGGCTCGGATCAGACCCAGGTTGCCCTCGGCAATCAGGTCGGACAGGGGCAACCCCCGTCCGCTATATTCCCGTGCAACACGGACCACAAATCGCAGGTTGGCGGTGATAAGACGGTTGAGGGCTCTACGGTTACCCTTCTGAGCGTCTGCGATCACACCGGCCTCATCTTCTCTGCTGAGCGGTGTAAATTTTCGGATATCGCGCAGATAAATGTTGGTGTCGCCGTCCAAACCACTGGATTGCATGTCCGGACACCTCCATATGCGTTGGTGTATGCTTCAGGTACACCCATGCATCCATCAAGAAGCTTTTGATACTCATCCTGCACTTCCGGCGTCCACCGCATAGCAGGAGCTGAATCTGAGCTACTGTGTACGTGTCGACGGTTTTCGACGGCAATGGATCGAAAAACAGTCGTTTTACTTATGAAAATCGAACTGCGTCAAACGATAAATATAAGACGCGGTGCACGGTCGTCAATGGAAAATTTGACTTTTTTTCAGGTTATTCGAGGCAGGCGACGACCTCGGCTTCCCTCGCGTACCTCCAGACCGTCGCCTGGAGACGAAACCGTTTTTCAGGCAGGAAACAACCGGCGAACTAATGATGAAAGAGCCTGATGCCGGTATTGACCATGACCATGCCGTATTCATCTGCGGCGGCGGTCACCGCATCGTCCTGCACGGAACCACCGGTCTGGATAACGTATTCTACACCCGTTCGAGCGGCGCGGTCGATATTGTCGCGGAAGGGAATATACGCGTCGGAGCCCAGTATGACGCCCTTGAGACGCTGCAACCATTCCCGCCTCGCCGTATCGCCGAATGGCGGCGGCGCCTTGGGGAATGAAGACCGCCAGGCGCTTCGTTCTTCGGGTGTCATGTTTCCCTTGAGATAGAGTTCGATGGCATTTATCTTTTCGGGCCGCCTGGCACCCTTTCCGAACTTCAGATTGAGCACCGCCGGGTGCTGGCGAAGAAACCATGCTTCGGCTTTGCTTGCTGCGAGATCCGTGCATGCAAGGCGGTTTTGCTGGCCCGCGCCTACGCCGATGGACTGACCCTGTAACGTGAAGCAAATGGAGTTGGACTGGGTGAACTTGAGCGTAATGGTGGCCACCAGCATATCGCGGGCTTTGTCCGGAGGGATGTCCTGTCTGCGGGTAACGATGTTTTTCAATATCTCAGGACCGGTGACCCGGGTGTTGCATTGCTGCTCAAAGGTGAGTCCGAATACCTCCCGGCACTCCATTTCCACGGGTTTGTAATCCGGATTGATTTGAAGGACCGGGTAGGCGCCTCCTTTTTTCTGCTTCAATATATCCAGGGCTTCCGGTTCATATCCGGGCGCAATCACGCCGTCGGAAACCTCGCGGCGCAGAAGTCTGGCGGTGGCGACGTCCACCGTGTCGCTCAGGGCAGCCCAATCGCCATATGAAGAAAGCCGGTCGGCGCCCCGTGCGCGGGCGTATGCCACGGCCAGGGGGGAGAGATCCAGATCTTCGACAAAATAGGCTTTCTTCAGGTCTTCGTTCAAGGGTACGGCCACCGCGGCTCCGGCGGGGCTGACGTGTTTGAAGGAAGCGGCGGCGGGTGTGCTTAGCGTCTGCTTCAGTTCCTTTACAAGCTGCCATGAATTGAGCGCATCGAGCAGGTTGATATAGCCGGGCGCGCCGTTCAACACGGTGAAGGGCAGCGTGCCGTGCCTGTTGTATATTCTCGCGGGCTTCTGGTGTGGGTTGCATCCGTATTTCAGGGCGAGTTCAACCATGGCGTTTGTCCTCGAATGTCTACAAAAATCAACATGAATGTGCCCGGCAGACAATAGCCCGGGCGATGAAGGTTAACTGCCCGGGCGGTCGGGTCATCGGTGGGTCATCCCGCGGTCTTCCGTGCTGCGTCGGCGGTTACGCCGGCCGATTCTTGTTCTCAGGGTTCCAGGAAATCTCACGTAACGCAACTTCGTTTCCAGTGCTCACGGTTCTATCCCAACACACCGTCGGCAAACAGGGAACCCAGATCGGTTGCGCCCTGCCATTCGCGAAGCGCGGGATTTTCGGTGCTGAGGACCATATCGGTGGCACCGGTTTCGGTCTTGGAGAAACAGATGACCTGACTGCCTTCCGCCAGGCCCACAATGACGGGAGAGTGCGTGGCTAAGAGGACCTGGACGTTTTCTATGGATGAGAGCGCTCGAAAAACCGTTTCGACGGCCCGTGGATGTATCCCGTTTTCGGGTTCTTCAACGAGATAGGTGCCGCCAAAGTCCGGCAGGTAGGCCGGGAGTGTAAGGGCCAGAAGGCGAAGGGTGCCGTCTGAAATCGTCCAGGATGGCGCTTCGAGGCCGTTTCGATCCTGGAAGACCAGATAACAGTGACGATCCTCAGGACGTTCCAATGTGCGAATGGTTCTCAGGTCGGGAAGGACGGATTGCAGGCAACGGATCCAGGCCGTGAATCGGTCGGGTGCGCTGGTTTGCATGGCGGAGATGACCCAGGGCAGATTGGAACCGTCGGGCTTGAATCCGGTGGGTCGGCCGGGCGGGCTGGGACAGCGCAGGCTGGCGCTGTTTAGAACCAGACGCTGGATTCCGTCGTTGAGTACGCCCTTCAGCCAGGTGGCAACGGGATATCGGGTTTCGTCTTCGGGCAAATTGGCAAGAGCGGACCGTCTTGGACCCAGCTTGAAAGAGTGGTCCCATCCGGTGCCGGTTTCGTAGTAGAAGTTGTCGTTGCTGCCGTGAACCTTGTGTGCGATGGTTCTGGCGCCTCTGAGGCGGGGCAGGGCAAGCGTGCCGGGCATCGGGCGGTCGATGGGGAAAAGCGTCTGCTGTTCGCACTCCTCGTCTTCCTGGGGTGCGTTGGGGAGAAGCAGAACACGTTCGGCGAGAATAGCGGTCTCACCGGTTTCGGCTGTTGGCCCAATGGCGATTTCGTAACGGCATCGATTGTATTGCCGGTTTTCGAAAAGGTCGGCTTTCTGAGCAGGTATACTCAGCTCGATGGCCAGTTCGAACGGGTCGAACGTCCGGCGCCAGACCAGATCGCGCAGGTCGGCCGTGCGTTTTTCGACGGCCTCCTCCAGGCCGACCGAAACGAGGTCACAGAGGAAGGCGATGGCATCCAGCAGGGTGGTTTTCCCGCTGGCGTTCGGCCCAACCAGAATGTGGAACGCATCAAGCGGTCGGCTGATGAAACGCAGACAGCGGTAGCGCAGGGCTTCGATTTTTAGGATCATTTCGACGCGCCGTGGGTGAAGCGACCTCGTTGTCCTTTTTCGCCGGTGTCAGAAAGGAGTCTGCCAGATGGCTTTACCAACGAAAAACGGCCCGAGGGATTGCACGTATTGCGCGGTCTGCCGGGTCTTCCGCATTTCCTGGACGACGTGTGAGAGCGGATGCAACTCGGGCCCCAGCAGGCCGATGACGAAGTCGTTGTCGTTGCGGTCCATGCCATAGCAGGCCAGACGGATGTCCTGGGCAAAACCGGCCTCGGCATAGGCGCGCCCGATTCTGGCGTGTTCGCCCAGAATTCCGCGAAGATCGTCACCCGATAACAGTCCGAATTCGGGCTTGCGTCGCAGAGGATACCAGACGGCCCATGGCCAGTCCGGGTTGAGGACCTTACGGCGTGGTTTGTGTAACAGCGTTTCTTCAAGATCGGGTTCGTACCCGTGGGCGTAGGTTCGTCCGATCATGGTGAGGTCGGGATTGCGTCGAAGCTCAGTGAAGGGCTGGCTGTTAAGCAATGTGCGGATTTCCCCCACGAAGGTGTCCGGAGATTCGGATATGGCGAGAAAGGCAACGCCGTATGGATCGTTCAGGTCGACGTACAGGACGGCATCGACACCGGAGTCGCGGAGTGCGCCGGCCACAACGTCCGTGCGCGTGCAGTTTCCAAAGACGTGCAACTGCATATACAGCCGTCGGTTGCTGGCCTGAACCTGTCCATTGATCGGTTTGCCTTTTTCACGCAGGTCCAGGGTTTCTTCTTTCGAAGTGGAACGCATCGAAGTTTCCATCTGATGAGGAAGTGAATCTACGGGCGACGATTTTTTCACAATATACCATGGATTGGTGCTGTTTCAAGCGAAAGATGGGCGTCCGGTGTCCGGTCGGGGCGCGCACCTTCAATCCGATGGTGTGGGGTCAGTTTCCCAGCCTTGAAAGAGACTCAGCAACGGTGGGTTCAAGTCCGGCTTCGACATCTCTTCGACGCAGGGAATGAAATTCACCCAGGACCGAGTTGGCCCTGGCAAGAATTTCGATGCGTGTTGCATACGCGTTCACCTTGTCGCCGGGCAGCGCCCATATGGCGACGTCGTCCGTGAGCGTATCCAGGTATGCCCGCGCGCCGCAACATCCCAGGCTGAGGGCGGCCCGTCCTGTTCTGACGGCCTGGGGAACCACGGCGCAGGCGGGCCTGCCCATTGCGGGCGGCACGGCCGGGTCGACCTGCTGGACGGCTTCGGTAATTATCAGGCTTTGCCGTGAATGCGCGAATAGCAGGACCACGGCCGGTTCAAGCGGAGTTTTGTCCAGCGGGGCGTAAATCACGTGCTTTGTTTCCCTCTCCAGCACCGGGATCTCCATTACGTCCTGCTCGCGAACGTAGTCCATGTCGGCCATAGTCTTCAGGACGTCGCCCAGTTCGGCTTCGTACGAGGCCGGAGGGCTGGCCATATGGTGTGTGTGGACGCCGATGGCGCACAGTTCGTGGTGGGAGGTCTGGGTGGCAAAGGGTCCGTTCTCAGCCTCCTGCCAGAACAGACAGCCGGCCGGCGCTCGACCATCGTAATCTGGTATGCCCTCGGGCACTTCGTCCGAGATGCAGACGGCAATGGGAGGCAGGACAAGGTTCAGGGATTTCTGCAGCGTTCCGGCAATGGCCGTATACGAGTTCATGGGATTCCACCTTTCCGTGGTATATTGGGGACAGGTGTGTTTGTTGTCAACACCGTTTTCGATTTTGACAGATACGCCGGTATAGAATTGGACACATATAGACGGGGTTATGGGTTGATCAGGGCGGCATGAGAAGTTCCCTTTTTTAAGTGTGTTGATGAGTATGTGTTGACAGTCCTGCGTTTCTGCGATGTAGCAGGCGGTAGCTGTCGCCGTGGATGGAGATGGTGGTGGCGTGATGGAGGAGTCGATCAAAGAGGGGCGGTGGCCAGGACGGGATCGGGGAAGAAGTCGCCCCAGGCGGTATAGGATTAGTTGGAGGTGTGGATAATGGGTTTGCCCTTCTCGTAGCGTTTGGAGACGACCTCGAATGGGTGCTGTCGAGCCCTCATTTTCTCGATGCGTTTACGAGCAGGACGATGCCAAGGACGATGAGGGGAATACTGAGCCATTGCCCCACGCTGAGGGGGAAGCTGTGGCCGTAAGCGGCTTGGCGGACCTTGACGAATTCGACGATTACCCGGAATGAGAACACGGAAACGAGGAACATGCCGAGAAGCAGTCCGGAGGGAGTCTGGGCGCGTCGTCTTGCATAGACGGCATACAGGAGGAGGAAAATAAGCCCGTAGGCGAGGGATTCGTAGAGTTGCGCCGGATGCCTCGGGACCGCATCTACGCTTGAAAAAACAATGGCCCAGGGCAGGTCGCTCGGGGTGCCATAGATTTCTGAGTTGAACAGGTTTCCAATGCGGATGAAACATCCGCCGAGGGCAACCGTAACGACAACACGGTCGAGAATCCAGAGATAGGATTGATCCGGCCGGTTTCGGGCGTACAGATATAGGGCGGTGAAGACACCGATGGCTGCGCCGTGGCTGGCAAGGCCGCCTCGCCAGATTTTGAAGATTTCGATCGGGTTCGTGAGGTAGAATGCGGGGTCGTAAAACAGACAGTGTCCCAGGCGCGCGCCGATGAGGGTACCCAGCACCATGTGGTTTACCAGGCTGTCCAGGTCCTTTGTCGATTTTCCCTCGAACCCGAACATACGGCGCATAATGAAGTAGCCGAGGGTGAAGCTGACCAGAAAGCACAGGCTGTACCAGCGCAGGACGACAGGGCCGATGCGGAAAATCTCGGGGTCGGCACTCCAATGGATCTGGGCGATTCCGAACATGGGAGTCTGGGCTAAGAACATCGCGGCGGGACGGGGTCATATCCGCCGGAATGGTAGGGATGACATTTTAGAATTCGCGAGACCGATAGATAGAGAGCGACCGGAAAGGGATGTTGACGAAAGCAATCACGGGCGTACCGGGAGCAACTGGGGTGGAACCTGCACCCGCTGCCGGGGCCGAAAACGACATGAAAAAAAGGAGAAATCAGCAACCGGTAAATCCGTAAAATGACAATCGGTATAGCGGCCAGAAGGCGGTCGATGGAGCGAAGCATGTTCCGGCGGTCTCCCACGGCCAGGATCAGGATTGGCTTGATTTTCGAATAACGAGATGTTTTTTTGATACCGGCCGATGCCGGCTGCGAGAAGATAGCAAAAAGGGCTGGTTACGGAAAGGAGAATCCATGGCGGAAGAAACGATCTTCAGCAAGATAATCCGGAAGGAGATACCATCGGAAATAACGTACCAGGATGAACTGGTGACGGCGTTTCGAGATATCAATCCACAGGCGCCGACTCATATTCTGATCGTTCCAAATAACGTGATTCCAACTGTCAGCGATGTATCGTCAGAGGATGAGGCCGCGCTCGGCCGGTTGTTTACGGTGGCTGCCCGGCTTGCGAAGGAGGAAGGCCTTGCCGAGGACGGGTACCGGTTGATCGTGAATTGCCGGGACCATGGTGGTCAGGAGGTCTACCACCTGCATATGCATCTGATCGGCGGCCGGCCCCTCGGGCCCATGCTCACCCCGCAAAGATAACGATTGCCCGCGATCTGGCGGGATGCGAAACGGTCCCCGGACGCCGGTTCCGCACCCGGTGGGATCGTCCGGGTGGCGCGTTTCCAACGCCTCGAGGATCGTTAATGCGCGCGCGCGGACCACTTGTAGGCAGCCATTGCGTTCTTCCAGAATACCTTCTCGACCGCATCTTCTCCAATGGCCTTGAAGTATTCCATGGGGATGCGCTGTACCGTGGCATAGTCGGCGCCGTGTTCGCACACGGGCCAGTTGCTGGCGTAGATGAGGCGGTCCACGCCAAGGATTTCACAGAGGTGGTCCAGAGTTGGCGCGTAGTAGATCAAGTCAGGAGGCGCCGGTCTCTCCCGGGCGGTTTCGACGAGGCCGGAGATCTTGCAGTAGATGCCCGGGTACTGTGCGGCATTGTGCAGGCCGTCGATCCATTCGGGGTTGGGCGTCTTGCCGTCAATGGGTACATGGATAACGTGGTTGAGCACGATGCGCAGGTCCGGTAGCCGGGCAGCAATATGGACTGCGGAGTGAAGCTGCTCGACGTCGATGAGGAGGTCGAGGGAGAGGTCGTTCTGCGCGAGCAGGTCGAGTTTGGAAAACAGCGAGTCGCTGACGGTCTGAATCTCGTTCCGGTGAAGGCGGATGCCGCGGAAAAGGGGGTTTTCTGAAAGTTCAATAAGATGCCTTTCAAAAGCGTCCGATTCCGGGTCGAGATTGCCAACGAAGCCCACGATGAAGGGCTCTTTTTCGGCCAGATCGAGGATCCAGCGATTGTCTTCAACCCATTCGCTGGCTTCCACGACTACGGCGCCGGTAACGCCCTCGGGAACGGCCACGGCTTTGTAATCTTCAGGAAACACACGGCGGTAGAGCAGGGCGTCGTCCGGCGGCGGCCAGGGTACCCCTTCAGGGCGTTGGGGATCGTAGAAATGGGTGTGGGTGTCGATAATCATCGGCGCGCTCCTCGTGCATTTCGGGTGCAGAAGCCTTGACAGAGAAGATGAGATTCGTATTTTCTATGGTGATCGTCAGAAATCAACACGGAAGAGAGACGGGTTTATGGCCAGCGGAAAAGGGCGGTTTTCATCCACCAAGACATTTCACAATCTGCCATGTTCGCACCGACAGGCGCATCACGACGGGCACTGTCGGTTTATCCACGGTTACAACCGGGTCATTACGTTCCATTTTGCGTGCGAGGTACTGGATGAGAATCACTTTGTGGTGGATTTCGGTAAGCTTAAGGAACTGAAGGCCTGGTTGGAGAACATGTTTGACCACACGATGCTGATCAACGAAAACGACCCGGAGCGGGAGCTGTTCGAGGAGATGCACCGCAGGGGGATCGTGGACCTTCGTGTGATACCCAACGTGGGGATGGAGGCCTCCTCCAAGTACGTGTTTGACTATGCCGATCGGATGATACGTGAGAAGACGGATGGGCGTTGCCGGGTCTACCGGGTGGAGACGCGGGAGAACATGAACAATTCGGGTGTTTACGAGATTGTGGACTAGACCCGTCCCGTGAATATGTTACCATTCAACCGCCGATTCATCCCGTCTAACTGCGCCCGTTCTGGTCCCGCCTCTTCACGGCGCTGACGTCAACTGATCGGGTTTTTGATTCAAGCTGACGGCTGAGAGCTGACAACTGTTTTTGCTGCTTCTGGTCGGCCGAATCTTGGCGATCTGTTTCCGGGACAGAACACTGCGAAAGCAGCGAATTCGCGGCAGAAACGAGCGACCGTTTTTTGCGATTTCGATCCTTCAGCCTTGGTGCCGCAACCAGAGTCGCACGTAATGCCGCCGACGTGCAGGGTCGGCATCGTCCTCAAATGCGGTACGATTGTGCAGTAGCCAGCGGTTGTTCGTAAATAGCATCTGTCCGGGTTGTAGACTGAACTCCACCCTGAAATCCGCGCAGCCAAGCAACTGTTCCACAACTTCCAGTGCGCTTCTCTGATCGGCGGTTAGCGGTTTGCCGGCCCTCTCGTGACCCACCTGGATGTAATAGTACATGTATCGGAGCGTCAGTTCGCCCCGGCTCCACTGAAAAATCGGGAATTGAGACGTCGGCGAGTCCCCGGCCTTGAACTGTCCTCGACGATCAAAATGGAACAGCTGATAGAGTATTTCGAGGACATCGGCGTGATTTTCGAGGAGTTCATTGTGGAGAGCGTAGCCGCTGACAAGCTGACTCTGCCCGCCGGATTTCGCCGTGCGCAGGCAGAGCAGTCCCACAATGTAGGGCAGCGGTTCGCCGAAGGCATTGTCGTTGTGAAACGTGCTCTCCGCATTGGTCACTGAAAACCTGGCTCCTTGCGCCACATTCTTGCCCGTATCTCGGACATCGTACAATAGCGTTCCCTCAATATTCTGCTCCACGGGGGTGCCAAGGTTCTCGCCAATCATCCAGTACATCGACAGCGCTTCTTCAATCACATACCCTTCGATCGGCACGCGATTGACGATGGCAAATCCACGCCCCGATCCGAGGGCGTCACGTACCGGTTGAAGGCATTCTCCGGAGTAATTGAACGATACGCCCTGGCGGAAAATCTCCCTAATGGGCAATTGACGAACTCGCGCATCACGGACGATGCGCTCAGAGCTGGAGAGATAATCCTCGGACAACGGATAGTACCACGCTGCGGAATCATCGATGCTACTCGTCCGCCATGCCCGCTCGTCGGACACTCCTTCGGTCAACATCTGCGAATCATTCATTGTCTCGTCTCTCCGGCCGCCTCCCGTAAAATACCGGCTTCCGCTACCGACAAGATGTCAACGGTATCGGGCTTGGCGGCCAACTCGCGAAGATTGTCTTTGGCCTCCGGCATTGTGTGAGCAAGGGCTCAAGGAAAGATAGGATCTGACGCGTCGCAGAGCAAGCCCTGGATGGGACGGTCAATACAGTGCTGTGCGTATCCACCCGAACTCCCCAGTGGCCAGTGGGGGCGGCGTGGGTGTCGGGGACAGATGCGACGAAGGATATGTATGTCATGGCAAAGGAAAGAGAGACCGTATTGATCACAGGTGCAACGGATGGAATTGGACGGGCGCTTGCGGAAATTTATCGCGCGCGTGAAGAACGGCTGGTGCTGGTGGGCAGGCGCGCGCTGGATTCGCTCGAAGGCGAACTTTCCAGCGAGGGGACCTATTGCAGGGTCGATCTGATGAAGGACAATTGCGCGGACAAAGTGGGTTCATATTTGGAATCACGGACTATAGATAAGCTGGATCTGGCGATTCAGAACGCGGCAACGGGGTACTACGGTTCCCTCGCCAATCAGAACGTCGCCAGCATTCGAGAGATCGTAGCCGTCAATCTTCTGGCGCCGTTGCGCATGACGCACGCGTTGGTACCGTACGTTAAGAATGCAGGCGGCAAACACGTGTTCATTGGCTCCATCGCTCATGCGTTTCCGTGTCCCGATTATGCCGTGTATGCCGCGACCAAGGAGGCGCTCGATGTTCTCGGACGCAATCTCCGCGTTGAAGGCGAAGCGAACGTCCAGGTCATACACCCCGGCGGGACACAGACGGGCATTCATCGAAAGGCAAGGTGGGACGACGAGAATCCGAGAGTATTCCCGCCGGCGGATCGGGTCGCCCGGCGGATTGTGCGTGCGATCGATGGACGTAGGCGCGTGGTGACAATCGGTTTGGGAAACCAATGGTTGCGGTTCTGCGGGCGTTATTTCGGTGGGGTTGTGGATGCCCTGATGCGATGGAGAGCACAGTGAAACACGCGGTCATAACCGGTGCGGCGAATGGTATTGGCGAGGCGCTGCCCCGAAGATTCGTACGTGCGGGGTATTCCGTGACCGGCGTGGACATAGATGCGAAGGGTGGGGCGAATCTTGCGCGGGAAATAGGCGCACGTTTTGTCTTTGCGGACTTGAGCTGCGATGCGGGCATCGCAAGGGCTCACGATCAATTGGTTTCAATGGTTCCTATTGACGTGTTGATCCACAACGCGGGCATCAATGCCGTGGGACGGTTTTCCGACGTGAGCCTGGAAGCGCAGGAACGTGTGACTAAAGTGAATTTCTACGCGCCCATGGCGGTGACGGCGAGGTTGTTGGAGGCCAACCGCATTGTCCCTGGCGGATTCCTCGTTTTCGTCTCCTCTCTCCCACTACATAAGTTATCCGGGGGCCGCGACGTACGCGGCAACCAAGAGCGTGCTGGCGTCCTATTCACGAAGTCTCTCGGTCGAACTTGCTCAATGGGATATGCATGTCATGACGGTCTTTTCGGGCCCTACGCGCACCGCCCATGCCCGCCGGTACAGCCCGGACAATTCGCGAGAGGAAAAACGCATGCCCCCGGAAAAATTGGCGGAGGCCATCTTTCGAGGCATCGAGAAGAGAAAACGTCTCATTGTTCCGGGTTTTGAAAATCGTGCGGCGGCTTTTCTGGGTAGATGGTGTCCACGTATTGTGGAGCCCGTTATGCGGCGGGCGTTGCTGGAAAGAATTCGGAAAGGGGGCGCTGGCCGGTAAGGAGACGAACACTTTATTTTCCCGTGGAATGCGGCGGGTCGACAAAGAGGATGACGAAAAACAGGCCCCGGGCCAATAGACTGACACGGGGTTGTTGGTATGTCTTCCTGCCGGCATCTATCGGCCGGGGTCAGATTCTGTTGCAGGGCCCGCTTGATGAGGACCTTCAATATCAAAAGAAATACATCTTGTAGTGCATTTTAAGGCTCCGGCCTGTTTCAGGCATCACGGACCGAATGCGCGACAGGTGGTTACGGTATTCAGTGTCAAAGAGATTCTCCAGTGAAAGGATGAGGCTGTGGCGGGCGTGGTCTGTGAGGAAATCGCGCTGTACGTAGGCGCCGAAAACGGAATAACCGGCCGTGGGGTCCTCAAACGTGTCCACGCGTTCCTGCCCCGCGGCCCATTCAACGGTCCCTCCCGCGGTCAGCCAGGGGTGCCGGTAGGTTACGCTGCCGACGAATTTGAGCGGCGGCATTTCGGGCATGGGCATACGCTCGTCCCGATTTTCACCACGTACGTGGCTCAGGTTTATTTCCAGTTCGAGGTGCGCATTCGGACGCCACTTCAGGTGCGTCTCCACGCCCAGCATTCTCGCATCGATGCCTTCGGCGGCGTAGATGGGGAGGAGTAGAGCGAAGTTTATTTCACCCGTATTTCGAGGCGCGATGTAATTGCCGAATTCATTCCAGAATCCCGTGAAGACCAGGTCGAAACCCGGTTGCAGGTAGTGGAAGAATGCCTCCAGGCCGAAACTCCGTTCAGCATTGAGTTCGACATTGCCCTTCTCAAAGGTGTATGCGGCAAGGTGAGGTCCCTCGTTGTAGAGTTCCTCGATGGTGGGTGCGCGCTGGGAGCGGTTGAGGCTGGCGCCAGCGGTCAGCTGGTCGGTGATCGGCACGAGAGGGCTGAAGGCCGCGGACCAGACATGAAAGGTGCGGTCTATGTCCAGACTCGTGTTTGAGATTACGTTGAGGCGCGGGTCGAAGGAGGCGTAGGTGTACCGGGCAGCGGCCTGAAGCTCAATATGGCGGTAGGTTGTTTCGTGATACAAACCGAAGTTTACGTCTTGTTTTCGCGTGGGCGGAGTGAAGACAAAGGCACCCAGTTTGAGATTGCGGTGTTCAAAGCCGGCGGTCAGCACGGTGTTTTGCGCTTGCCCTTGCGTGTTCAGGTGTAGCTTGAGATCGCCGCTGTAGTCGTGAAACAAGAATTCGGATCCGATGCGGCCGCTGGATTCGAACTCGACGTGATGGTAATACGCCTTTGTGAAACCCGCCTCCACTCTGTCTATCGTCCGGCTATCGAACCGGTAGACTGCCCTGCCGTCGAAGACCCGACGCATGATGTCAAGGTCTGCGCCGTTTGGATGAGCACCGATAAACCCTCCGGGAATGCCGTACCGTGTATCGAATTGATCGAAAGAAGCGCCGATATAGCCTCGATCCACCGCGTAGGACAGGCCGAGTGTATAGGTACGGGTGTTGATGGGTGTGTTGGCGAGGCTGCCAATGGGGGTCTGTATGTCCCGTGTATCCCGGTACGTGGATTCGGCGTAGAGCGCGAGCGGCCCTACGGGCACGGTTACGGCGGCGGAGGAGAGATAGCCCCGGTTGACCGTTTCCCCATAGGCGCCGACACTGCCGAAAAAGCGCTTGGGCCGGGCTTCGGGAATTTTGTGCTTGACGACATTGATAACGCCGCCGCCGGCCGTGGACGTGTGCAGCAGCGTGCGGGGCCCCCGGATAATTTCCAGGCGTTCCGCGTTGAAGGTCTCGACCGTCACCGCGTGATCTGCGGACGTTGAAGAGAGATCCTGAGCCTGAATGCCGTCGACGTTGATCTGTACGCGGTCGCCGCTGAGTCCGCGGATGACCGGACGGGCCGGGGCGGGTCCCATGCTGCGGATGGCAACGCCAAGTTCGTTCTTCATGGTTTCGGCGAGCGTGATGCTGTATTTTTTCCTGAGTTCGTCTCCTGAGAGCACGCCTGTGGCCCGTTGGAGTTCGTCAAATCGGGTTTCGGCGCGTTTGGCCACGACGTCCATGGGGTCCAACCTGAGGTCTAGCCGGTCCATTTCCATGTATATGACGGGATGCTTCGCCTCCGAGACGGTCAGTTCACGTTGCATTTCCTGATAGCCGACGTGGGTAAAAGACAGCCGGTAAACACCACGGGACAGGTGGAGCACAAACCGGCCTCCGTCATCGGTGGACGTGCCCGTCGAGTGATCTGTGGATTGGACGTTCACTTTCCCGATGGGGCGCCGGGTTTCGCTGTCGAAAACGTAGCCTTCGATCAGCGCAGCTCGATTCGCCAAGCCGGTTCCTGTGAGAAAAAGCAGACAGAACAGCGCCAGCACGATCCTGTTCAAGCGCAACCGTGTGACGATTGGATCGCTCACATTTTCGTTCGACAATACACCCCGGATTTCGAGTAAATGAATCATTTGGAATGAACTCCGATTCTGTGAACCATAGAATGGCGACTCAGGGCGCCATCCGCCTGGAAATTATTGTGACTCGACGCGCACCGGAATGGGTAGCGTGGTGAAGTCCACGTGGCCTTCGTGCGAGATCTGAAGCTTGATGGTGGTTTCGCCGGCTTCGAGACCGCGCAGGTAGAAGACGAATTTACCCTCGTCGCCCTCGTCCTGGACGACTTCCACGATCGACTTATCCGCAATTTCCCACGTGAAAGTGTGGCCCGCGCCGCCGGGGGGCGCCATTTCGTTTCCGTCTTCATCCAGGAAGCGGATGCTCCAATGGTTGGTGAGTTGGCCGTGAGGAACCTCGAGGACGTCCACCCGGCCGTCGTCCGAGTCCACCTTACCCTGGAAATACCGGAAGAACCGGTGGCCGGAGTCAATGAGGACCAGGCCTTCGGCTTCGTAATGTTCCTCCTGTGGAGTCAGGGGGTCATCCTTGCCACAACCGGCCAGGATCACGGCTACGGCCGCCGCCGTGGCAATGTTGGTACAAGATGTTATCATTTTTATCAAGCGAAGCATCTGGGGTCTCCCGTATGCCAGGATTTCACCTTCACCCGCAACTGGCAAGGCGCGATACGGATATTTCACCATGCTGGTGGCATGCCGTTTTCTTGGCTGGTATTCCCGCTTTACTGAACCGCGTTCCTGCCGGACACAGAGAGAGAATCGCGGCAGGTGGAGGGCCGTGTTACGGTCCAGGGAATCCGGATTCCTGTGAACGTAAACACAGTTGTAGAGCGGATCTGATACAATTTGGAAAATGCTTGAAAAACTGCGGAAGTGTCCTCAGGACACTGGAGGATGGATCAGGACACAGGAGGGGCGCGTCCATCGGGAAGCAGGAAGGAAGTGCGAAGGGATCGGCACGTGGGGTACCACTGCCGGAAATGCATGAAGCAAAGGTGCAACACGAGCACTGCCGGCAAACCGACGCTCAGGTTGTTGAACCAGGCGCAGACAGTACATTGTTGATCGTGATCGTGACCGGGGAAGGCGGCAAGTAAGAATACCGCCAGGTAGACCGCGAATATCACCAGCGCCAAAACGGCAAAAGGATAAATCCGTCTGGAGGAATAAAACACTCTATCGTCTCCAGTAGAAGGGCAAACCTCATCAAGATGCACACAAAATATACCGGAAATGATCCGATTCGTCAAGGGGCTGACAAGCCCGGATTCCGCTGCACGGATGCCGGCGCTTTCCCGGAAATGACCTTGACACCTGATTCGAACCTGCGTATATCACGTGCTCCTTCGCATACACTATATGGTGGAGTTGCCATGTCTCATGTCGAGCCGGAGGTAATTCAGAAGCGCTACCGGAAAGCACTATTGTCTCTGGTCGGAAAACTTGAAAAAGACCGAACGGTACTCGCGGCTATACTCTTTGGCAGTCTGTCCTACGACGAAGTCTGGGAGAATTCGGATATCGACCTGTGGATCATCATGCAGGATGGACAAAAACAGGGCCATGTTACACTGTGCGAAGACGAAGTCAACATCCAGGCGCAACGCATTCCCCGCAGCGTCTTCAAACGCCGCATCGAAGGCGACCTCGCCGGCGGCTGGCTGGACTTCACGTTCTCCAAGAGCACCCTTCTTTTTGCCAGGGACGATTCCGTGGCGAAATGGTACGGAACCATCGATCACATCGGAACGCGAGACCATGCATTGCAACTGTTGAGGTATGCTTCCTTTCTGATACCGTCGCTCAACAAAGCGGAGAAGTACTTTTACCTGAAAAAGGACTTCGAATACAGCTTCTGGTGGCTGATGCAGGTCGTGCGCGAACTGGCATCAATCCAGGTGCTTCTGCACAACGAAGCGCCGGGTCGCGAAGTGGTTCACCAGGCGCTCAAATACAATCCGCAGTTTTTCAACGCGATCTACACGGATTTTGTGAATCAACCCAAGACTCATGAGTCCGCAAACTCTCGGAAATCAGCGATTATTTTAAAAGAAAATCCAGGGCGGCGGCCTCGAGGCGGCCTGTGAATGGCTTGTCCACCAGGAAATCATCCAAAAACTGTCGAGTCCCATCCACCTGACTGAGAAAAGCCGGATTGAAGTGGAAGAACCCGCCTATTACTATGACGGGGACGGCGTCGAACTCCTGTAGAATTGGCGGGTACGGGCGCAGGTATCGAACGAAGGAAATGACCGGGAAAGAACACGGGATGAGATCAACCATCGAAGTCAAAGGCGCCCGCGAAAACAACCTGCGGAATATCCACCTCGAAATCCCGATATCAGCAAGGCGGCGTCGGATACATTCTACCGTAAACTCGGCGCTTCATCCGCGGACGTCGTCGCCGGCCGTATGCATCATGGGATGTTTACGTTCAATGATCCCGTCGGCGCCTGCGTAACGTGCTCGGGTCTGGGCACCTATCTCAAAGCCCATCCCGACCTGGTCGCTCCCGACAAAGATCGCAGTCTGCGCGAAGGCGCATTCGTCAAAGAAGCGCTGAAGTACGATGTCAATTCGTGGGGCGGGCGTATACTTTACAGCCTGTCCAGAAAATACAACTTCGACCTCGACACCCCATACAAGGACCTTTCCGACGATACAAAGGCCCTGCTTCTATACGGTACAAGGGGTGAAAGGGTCATGATTGAGCAGCCCCCTGACGCCAAAGTCGGCGCGAAATACATCGGGCGCGAGTTTCGTTTCGACGGCGTCATCAATCAGATCGAACGCCAGTACCGCTGATACAGGCAAAAAGCCGTCGCTCACGGTCATATGGAAGACTATCTGCGCAAAGTCATGGTTGAAAACCCCTGTCCGGACTGTGGTGGCCAGAGGTTAAAAAAACAGCGTCTTCTGGCCACAATCGACGAACGCAATATCCACAGTCTCGGCGAAATGCATTTACCGGAGTTGCTGGCCTTTCTCACACAACTTCCCATACCAGTGAAACAGAAGGAAGTCGCCTCGCAGATTATCCACGAAATCTCGTCCCGCCTCGAACTCCTGATCGGCATCGGCCTCGACTATCTTAACCTCAACCGCCCGACGGGTACGCTTTCCGGCGGCGAGTCTCAGCGCATCCGCCTTTCCACGCAGATCGGCTCGGGGCTAATGGGCATGTTGTACGTTCTCGATGAACCCAGCATCGGTTTGCACCCCAAAGACAATGCCAAGATGATCAGCACCATGCGGCGACTTCGAGACATCGGCAACACGGTTATCGTTGTCGAACACGACGAGGACACCATCCGCGCCGCCGATCACATTATTGAAATGGGTCCCGGTCCAGGGGTACATGGGGGCCGCGTGGTCGCAACAGGCCCGGTCGGCGAGGTTCTTGAATGCCGGGATTTGCCAACGGCGCAATATTTGAGCGGCGCACGAAAAATCGCCATACCCGACCAACGCCGCGAGAAGAACAGCAAAGCCATCCAAATCAAAGGCGCCCGGGCAAACAACCTCAACAACATCGACGTCGAAATCCCGCTGGGCATCTTTACCTGCATCACGGGTGCATCCGGCTCGGGCAAAAGCACCCTCGTTCATGAGGTGTTGTATAAAAAACTATACAACCTTTTTCACGACAGCCGTGTCTTTTCAGGCGATCACGATGATCTCGTAGGCCATGAAAACGTGGGAGGTGTGATCAACATTGATCAGTCAGCCATCGGCCGGTCCCCACGATCCAACCCCGCGACGTACATCGGGTTTTATGACAATATCCGCAAGTGTTTCGCGTCCACCGAGGAAGCCATGGAACGCGGTTATACGGCCTCCCGATTCAGCTTCAACGTCAAGGGCGGCCGCTGCGAAGAATGCGCCGGCGAAGGCGAAATCAAGACCAGCTTTGCCTTTATGCCCGATGTTTCCGTATCCTGTCCCACCTGCAAGGGCGCGCGCTACAACGATGAAACGCTGGAGGTCTCATATAAGGGCAAGACCATTGCGGACGTCCTCGACCTGTCCATTGAAGACGGTGTCGCGTTCTTTGCCGAAAATAACCTCATTGCCCACAAGCTCGCCGTGCTCGACAACCTGGGGCTGGGTTACCTGAAAATCGGCCATCCGGCCACCATCCTCTCGGGCGGAGAGGCCCAACGTGTTAAACTCGCCAACGAACTCGGAAAGATCAAACGCGGCAAACACAATCTCTACATTCTGGACGAGCCGACGACGGGATTGCACCTGGCCGACATCCAGAAGTTGCTCGATGCGCTCAACGGCCTGGTCGACGCCGGTCACACGGTTGTGGTTATCGAACACCACCTCGACGTGATCAAGACCGCCGACTACGTGATCGACCTCGGCCCGGAGGATGGGCACAACGGAGGCGACGTGATTGCAACAGGTCCGCCCGAGGCGGTTGCCGCGGCCGGTCAGTCGCATACGGGACAGTACCTGAAACCGCACCTGGAAAGGAGATAGGTTTCGCACACCGACATGAGACGGGATGAAATCGCACGGCGTTTAATGGCGATCAGGCAAAAGGAACTCGAATGCGGTCCGTACGATTCGAGGATCCAGGTAGATGTCGGAGGTGCCATTGTCACGTTGGACACTCCTTCCGCACCATCGCCCTATCCATCGGCGAATCGAAACGGCGTATTTTTTTTCGGATGCGGGACCACAGTTTCCCGGACCGATTTCTTGAACATACTGGAGGTATTCAGGGAAGCGCAGGTCGAGCGGTTTTTCTTCTGGCTGAGCCCGAATCCCCAGGAAGAGGAAATCGTCGGGTGGCTCGGAGACAACCGCCTCAAACCATTTGGGGGCACCCGGTATCCGACGCTGATTCGTCCCGTCGAAAAAGTAGCGCCTTTCCAGACCCATCTTGACGTGTGCCGCGTATCGGGGCATGAGGTTGAGGATCAGGGGGATGCGATTCTCCGCATATTCGACCCGTGGCCCTGCACGTTTTTCCTTGAAAGCGTCGATCAACCCGGATTCGACCATTTCGTGGCGTATGACGCGGGTGCGCCTGTCAGCGCCGCGATACTCGCCCGCCACGGCGATTTCGCCTATCTCGGATGGGCAGGAACCGCCGAAGCGCACAGAAGAAAAGGCGGACAGAATGCACTCATAAGAGCGCGCCTGAATCGTGCCGCGGAACTGGGATGCCGGGTGGCCTGCAGCGAGACACTTTCGATGCTCAAGACATCATTGGGGAACCTTAAACGAAATGGATTTGAGATCGCCTACTACAAACGGGTTTATGTTTGGATGTCCTGAAACCTGGTGTCCCGTCCCGGAAATTTGTCACCATTCATCCGCCGTTTCATCCCGTCTCGCTGCGTTTCCATCACTCGCCGACCTTGCGCAGGTCGCCTAGCTCAGGTGCCTTGCGAGCCGGGCGACCCGTCGGCCGAATTCAGGCAATCTATTTCCGGGACAGAACACGAGGAGGCAAACCATAGCTTCTGCGTCCGTGAGATGGGCCTGCGCAAAGTCGGCGGTGCGCATCGCCGTAACGTAATCAGCCAATTTCTGTTCGAGTCCTTTCTGTTTACCCTTGTCGCGCTACCGGTATCCCTCGGATTGACGCAGGCACTGCTGCCGCTGTTTTCGACTCTGATGGGCCAATCGCTCGTTATCGTAGCCGGGGCGGTTGCGTGTCCAAATGCATATTTGTTGATGCAGAAATGGTTGCGGATCTTTGCATACCGGATCGATCTCACGGTCTGGCTATTCCTTTCGAGCATTGCTATTACGTTTCTCATCGCCGTTGCAACGGTGGTTCATCTTGCCCGGAAGGCGACCCGTACCAACCCCGTCGATGTCTTGAGCCAGGAATAAGACATGCTACGCAACTTTCTCACAGTCGCCATCCGGCACATCATTCGCCAGCGTTTGTATACTCTGGCCAATCTCCTCGGCTTGAGCGTTGGTCTCACGTGCATGCTCCTAACGTGGCTCTATGTCGCCCACGAATTCAGTTTCGACACCTTTCGCCCCGGGGCCGATCGCACCTATCGGGTGTTGCGGCAACTGACCACCCCGTACAAAATGGATTTCCAGATCGACACTCACGGTGCGCTCACCCTAAAAATGATCGAATCCATCGCCGAAATTGAATCTGCCAACCGCATCCATCCAGGCCATCGGTGGGTGCAATATCGCCAATTTGCCCAACGCCGTGCGTTCTGGTACACCGATCCCAACTATCTCGTATTCTGGGGGATCAGATTAAAGCGTGGCGATCTCCACAAAGCTCTCAAACAACCCGGCGGTGTGGTCATCTCGCAAGAAGCCATTGTCGAATTCTTCCCGACCGGGGAAGACCCCATGGGCAAAGTGCTCGAATGTCAGGGCCGCGTTTACATTGTCACTGGTATTTTAGACGAGCAACCGCGCAACACGCATTTTAACCCTCACTTTGTAACCGCAACCCTGCCGGCAGGCGTCCGCGATGCCTGGTCCATCTGGGAATTCCGCACCTCATTTCGCTGGGTGCAAACCTTTATCCGTCTGCGCACGGATGCCAGTCCAGAACGAACCGAACAGAAATTGCGTGCGCTGGTCATACCCGAAGAAAACCCGGAAAACACAACCAACCATCGCCTACAATCACTCTTGCGTATGCGTCTCTATGGCCCTGAAGATTTCCCCGAAGGCATCAGTGGTCCGGGCACTGGCATTGCCGCCGGCGATCTCAAAGCGGTTCGTACCCTCGCCTCCATTGGCATGCTCGTCTTATTCGTCGCCTGTATCAACTTTATCAATCTCTCTACCGCGCGCGCGGCCCTTCGGGCCAAGGAAGTGGGTATGCGAAAGGTCGTCGGTGCAGGTCAACGACAATTGGCATCCCAATTCCTCCTTGAGTCTGTTTTGCTCACCTTTCTCGCACTGCCCTTGTGCCTTATCCTCACGGGCATAACCCGGCCTTACTGGCAACAAATCGTGGGACAAACGGATACACTCTCTGCATTCTTAGAGCCGAACATCGCGATTGTACTCTTGGCTGCAACGGTTCTGGTCGGTCTGTTCTCGGGCATTTATCCAGCCTTTCTCCTCAGCCGATTTTCACCTATTACCGCATTGCACAGCCAAACCGCCTCGGGGTCCAGCGGATCATTCCCTCGCAAGGTTTTCGTGATCTCCCAGTTTGCCATCTCCATTTTTCTCGTTTTTGTCGCCCTTGTCGCCTTTGTCCAACTCGACTATGTCCTGAAAAAAGACCTGGGGTTTGAAAAAGAAAACATCCTCGCGCTCCGTATCTTTGATGTCGATGGGTCGCTAAGAAATACCTACAACGAAGTGAAACAGCGCTTTCTCAAATACCCCAATGTGCTCGCCGCAGCCGCATCTGCCAGCCTTCCAGGCGAAGGCTGGACAAGCAGAAAAGAAATGGTCTTGGATCCATCAGGCGCTGCTTTTGAGATACGCCAATACGGTATTGACGAAGATCTATTCCCCATGATCGGCGTTGATATCCTTGCGGGGCGCAATTTTTCCGTTGACATCAAGAGTGATTTTGAAAGTGCTTATATTCTCAACGAGACAGCGGTCGAGAAACTCGGACTTGAAAATCCCGTTGGAAAACCGTTCAAACTTCTCGACAATGAAGGCTGGATCATCGGCGTCGTAGGTGACTTTCATATGCGCCGGCTGACTGAAAAACTACGCGCCAATGCCTTTGTTTTGCGCCCACGTTCATTTCGCGTGGTCAACTTGCGACTCGCTACCGGAAACATCGGCGAAACCATGCAGGGCCTCGAAGAAATCTGGAAAACCTATATCCCGGTTCGTCCATTCATGTATGCGTTTCTCGATGACCGTTTGGAGATCAATTACGGCAAATACAGGCGCTTTCAACGCATATTTGCCGTTGGATTCGCAGTCTCGTTTCTCATCGCATCTATTGGCCTGCTTGGTCTTGCCGCCCACGCGGGCGAACGCCGCCGCAAAGAGATTGGCATTCGCAAAGTCTTCGGTGCATCCATCGCCAAAATCGCGATCTTATTGGGTGCCGAATTCACAAAGCTGGTGCTTATCGCCAATCTCATCGCATGGCCGTTTGCTTATGTCCTCATGCAAGACTGGCTGCAAGATTTCGCCTATCGCGCAAACATGGGCCTGTTCCCCTTTGTTGTCAGCGCATTGGGATCTGTTTTCGCCACGTCGCTGGTTGTCGGATTCCAGTGCTTTAAAGCCTCCAGTGCTAACCCCATAGAAGCTCTGCGCCACGAATAAAAACGTCCATCCAGATTAAGGACGTATCGAGAAGGGAACAGGGATGACCACGAACGGAATCTACGTAGGAGGAGGATAATCATGTGGATACCCGATGCGAACGTTTCGCGAGATCACACGGACGTGCTTACCGTAATCAACTACTATCGTATGCTCGCTACGGGTATGGACGTGGTTCTCTTCCCTCCGGTACGGCTCAGCTATGGCGGTAAGTCGGATTGTATGGTCTATCCAAACGTAGGTGTGATCGTGCGGAGAAACGGCCCCAGGCAAATCTGTATAAAGAACCACGATCACCAGGTCTCCGAGGGGCCGCCGAATTTCGTACTGGAAATGGAGTCCAAGCACGGATTTACCAATCTGGGCAAAAACTTCAGATATATGAGGCTTCAGGGGTACAGGAGGCACTGTTCGTGGAGAACGGCAAACCGGCGACTTGGTACCAGCTTCGAGTGGGGAAGTTCGAGGTTCTCGGGCAGGAGCCGGCCGGCCGGATCGAGAGCAGGGCGCTTCCTGGATTTGTCCTCGACTTTGAAAAATTCAAGGAACACAGGTGGCTGGAAATGATGGAAGATATCAAACGGAGTGTGGAGCGGACGGATGTATCGAGGGATCTCAGGTTCGAATACGGCCTTTGACCCGCTCGAGGCGAGACCTGCGGTTACCGGATTTCGTGTTCAGGTTTGAACGCAGGCGGTGAGGGCTATCGCTCGCGGTATTGGATGAACGGTAAACCCGGAAAGGAACAGATATGACGACAAATGGTGTCTACAGGGTCGCGGACCTTTGCAAAGCTGCAGCGAAGGGTGATGTTTCGAAAATCCGACGTATCCTCGATGCGCAGCCCGACCTGGTCAATGTACACATGGCGGAGAACAACGAACATATGGCCATTCACTATGCGGTGATGTATCAGCACTCAGATGCCGTCCGCGTACTTATGGAAGCGGGTGCGAATCACAATGCGGGCATCTATCCCCACCGGGATGCGACCGGCGCCTTGACGATGGCGCGGGAACGCGGCCTGGACGACATTGTTCACGTTATGAGGGAAGAAGACGAGAAACGCAAACTGGCCGATTGCAAGAACATCACAATTACCGGGGAAAACGACGCGCTTTTCGAGGCTGTCCGGGAGGGCCGGGACAGGGATGCGCTCCGGATTCTGGATGGGCAACCCGATCTGCTGGACGCATGCCATCGCAACGGCGGCAGCGTTATTCACGCCGCCGCGTCCCAAGGTTGTTACCAACTCGTTCTTGAACTGCTCGGGCGCGGCGCCGATATCACCCATCTCACGCCCGAGGGACAGTCGCCCCTGGACGGCGCCGTGCACAATATTCGCGGCCGAAACAGGCCGCTCAACGAAGGGTGCCTGATCTGCGCGGGGATTCTGCTCCAGGCCGGATGCGAGCAATCTATAGAATCCGCGGTCGCTCTCGGGGATATCGAATATGTTCGCTCATGCGCCGAAGACCATCCCGAACGCTTTCAATCCAACGACAGCGAGCGAAATGGTCTTCTGGCGATCGCGGCCGAGAATGACAATATCGATATGTTGCGCCTGCTGCTCGACCTTGGTCTGGATCCCGACGACCGGCATCAACTGCACCACTACGAATCCAAACCCTATTCCTGGGGCCAACCCCTCGCACGCGCAGCCGCAAATTCACAGTACGATATTGCAGAACTCCTGCTCGAACGCGGGGCCGACCCCAACGCCAGCATCTATGCCAGCGCCAATCCCGTGGGCGCGGCGTACAATAACCGCGACGATCGGATGAAGGGATTGTTGTTTCGATACGGCGGCATTCTGGATCACGGCACCATCGGATTCGAAGCTGAAACCGCCGCCGCAGCAGTCGCCCTCCCCAACGACCCGTCGATAGCGGAAAAGCTGCTCTGGGCGGCCGGATGCGGCGGCGACCCCGATATTGTGGGAATGTGCCTGCGGCAACTCGATTGGGCGCCAGACGACCGTCGCTGGTTCGGCCTGCTCGAGCAGCCCCTTCGACTCTGGCGCACCAATCCGCACCGCAAGTTCCGCGAGTTTGACCGCACGGTTTATCCTGAAATTTTCCGCATGATTCTGGACCATGGCGTCAGCCCTAATCTCGTGGGTCGTTTCGGGTACCGGCTTGCTCATCATCTGGCGGCCTGTGGTATTGTGTGGGGAGAACCCATTATGACCGAACCCGAACGGCTCACCTTTGCCACCGTCCTCCTCGACCACGGCGCCGATCTGAACGTCATTGACGAACTTCTTCAGTCCACACCGCTAGGTTGGGCGGTCAGGTGGGGCAAGTACGATCTGGCCCGTTTCTATCTCGAACGCGGCGCCGATCCGAAGCTGGCGGGCGCAGTGTGGGCCGCGCCGCGTGCGTGGGCAGAAAAAAAAGGAGATGAGGTCACTGTCGATCTCATCTCCAAATACGGGGGATGATACGATGGCAAGCACCTTATAGTTTACATCCGCCTCGTCTGCAGCAGGGCAAGAAAGGTCAACTTCTTACCGCTCAGGGTGCACCGTACGGTGCCCTTCGACATCTTCGCCGACCCTTCGACAAGCTCATGGCAAGGCTTAGGGGTCACACGTTCATGGTAATAAAAGGCCTATGTGTCGATATCCACCGTGTATTTGACACAATCCGCCGCAAAGTCTTCCGGCTCTTCCATTTCATCCCAACCCTTGCGACGATACTGTTCGGGAAGCGTGATAATCAATTGCCCCGTTCTTCTGTCTTCGTAACACCCGAAGTTGGTGTATCTCACAAGTTCATGCGCATCGTCGGGCCGGTCCTGTATGAGCCGGACCGAGTTTTTCACAATACACGCATTGTCCTGGTCGAATTCGGCGATCTTCAGAGGATATCGAGGGATCTGTCCGAAGACGGGGCCATCCAGGATATTGGCGATCCAGTAGGATTTGCCGGTTACAGTGGATTCAAAAAAGGCAGTAACAGAGGCAGGGGTCCAGACGGTCGTCCCATCGTCATAGACCAGCGGCTCGGGTTCACTCCAGTTCATCCCACCATCCTTCGAAACGGCGGTATACGGCGTGGAATAGAGACCCTGAGCCTCGCTCCCCTGGCATCTCATAGTGACGAACAGCGCACCCGAATTCAATGCCGTGATCGCCGGCTCGCAGCATCCACCGGTGGCTTTCTCGAGCGGTACCTCGATGAAATCTCCAAATTCCCAGTCAAGCCCGCTCATGTCGTCCTTCCAATATCCACGTGCGCAGACGACCCGAAAATACCAGGGCTTGGAACCGTCCAATCGTTCGTACTCCGTAAAGGGCGCCAGCACCGACCCGTCTTCCAGCCAGATGCAGTGGTTGCCGTTGAGGATGCCGCCGCGCACGCCATAGTTGAAGCCCGGCCCCCAGCAATCCGCGTCGAAACGCTTCCGTCGGTCTATCATCTGGACGGGATCGCTCCAGGTTGCTCCCTGATCTCCGGACACGCTGTAATATGCCCGATAGGCGCCCTGGTTGATGTAGCCGTAGCAACTCCTGTCGGCCTTCTGCCCCCGGAAAAAACGTAACAGGATGTTGTTCTTCGTATCCAGGCTGAATCCAGCCGGCATCAACTGCTCTTCCGCGATTTCGATGTCGAAACGTACCCTCGGACCCCAATCCGTCCAGTTTGATCCATTATCTTCAGACATCCTCAGCCAGGTGCCGTCGTAACAGGCATCCAGGGTTGTGCGCCCATCCTCGTGAGTCACCCATTGGAGGACCTCGGAGGTCACCGTTTCAACGATTCTATCCCCGGTCGCGCCCGTGTACGTCTGTCCTCCCGCGTAGAACGCATGAAGTCCTTCGCTTTTTATGTGGGTGCTCTTGACGACATTGCCCCCAATTCGCTCGCTGCTATTCATATTGTCTGTCTCCGATCTGCGCTAATGCGACAACACCTCCGTCAGGCGTGTAAATTTCCACGTTGTATCTGTTGGCTCTGCGGCGTCGGATTTTCCGAACCGAACGCCGTGCCCGCGTTCAAGCCTGGGCCGGATCCAGTGTCAAATCGCCGACCTTCCTGATCCACGCCTGGGTCCATGGTGCGGAGTCGATACCGATGTCGCAGGTGGTGTTGGCGAGAAAAACGATGGTTTCGATACGGCCTTCCCGGAGCCACCGGAGACCGAGTTCACACTGGTGCTCCATTTTCGGAATGGAAACGGGGCGCTGGTTATGGAAGTCCCAGAGGTAACACCCCAGGGAAACACGGCCGCCGGGGTTGACCGCTTCCAGACGTTCCAAGTTCTGTTCCAGGTCTTGCAGATCTTCGGAGTTCCAGGTCCAGAGATTGACCACGTCACAGAATTCGAGGTAGGGGGAAACGGGAAGGTCGAGTTGCTTGACGTACAGGACAACCCAGAGGTCCAGCCTTCTGCCGGCAACGTTCAATCTCGGACGTATGTTGGCCAGGTCATCCACGCCCAGGGCGCCTCGGCCGTCTTTTCGCATGAAGTCATCCAGATAGACGCCGGTGACGTTGGGATGCCTCTCGGCGAGATCGAGAACCCTTTGCAGTTCATCTCCTTCCACCTGGCCGCCGCTACCCACAATGGACCAGGTGACCTGTTTCAGCGAGGAAAAGGTAACGGCATACTGCTCGTACGGATACGCGGGCAGGCCGCGCCACCGGATCATGTGGAGGTTGGGGACATCCAGAAATAACGCGCCTTCGGCTGGTGTCATGCGCGATCCCTGCGGGTACCCGGCCTGGGTGAGAGAGTCGTTGTCCGACCCGGCCACACAGGTGAAAATCCAGAGCCTGTCGCGTACGGTTTTCATTGGCTGGCCTTTCCTTGACGAAAAAAGTCCCACAAAGCTGTACACGTGTGAACCGTCAATTTCGTGCTGGAGCGCGCGTATAAAATGTAAGACTGCATTGTGACGAAATGCACAATTCTCGACAGAGATCTCCATCGGCTCTGAGACATTGGGAAGCCACGAGACCCCCGTGAGTCTGGGACGAAACGCCACGTGCAGGAAGGCGAAAGAAAGCGGTATTGTGGGAGCGTGTCAACGGAAAACAAAGGCGGAATTCATGTTGGAATGCCTTACAACTCCCTTCGGGGCGGAAATTGACGCGGGCGCGGCGGCCGATGAGGCGGAGCCCAGCGCCCGCGTAGCGACCCCCTGCACGACTGGTTTTACAGTCGGTATCCGACCAGCCTGGCGTACGTTTTCCGGAAAAAAAACTTGCCCATCTTGAAAAGGATAGGCTATCGGGATATATTTCGAGTGTGCCTGAAGGCCACGCTTACGGGAAGGATGCCGCGTCAACTAATGTACTTCGCATGTGTGGAAGACAGACTTGGCCCGTGCGCACAGTCGTAATTCGGGCCCCAGGGGATCTATGCGCGTCGGACGATCCGGCCTGGCCTCGTACGTGTTCCCGATCCTTCGTCCGGGACATGCCAGAGCGGTCACGTTGAACAGTGCAACATTGATTCTGGAACACCCGTCCAGGTCGATGGTTATCCCCTTTCGGGAAATCGAGACCGCGGAGGTGGCGCACGGGTGGTTCTGGGGAGGATTGCAAGTACGTTTCGTCTCTGGCAATGTAACGGTATCTGGACTGTCGAAGCCGGACGCTGAGTTGTTCAGCGACGCACTTATACGCGGGAGAGTCGACTGGTGGCGAGACGCCCTGGATAAACATGTCGGAACGATTCAATCCGTTTACGACCGCCTGGCGCAGTTTACCGACCCGCCGCGGTATGTGGCGCGTACTGTCTTTTCCCCAATCGAGCAAGATGCAAAAGCCGTGGTCGCCCGGTTCCCCTCTCAGTGGCCCGAACAACTATCCGACATCGCAGAAATCCGAATGCTGAAGGCGATTCAGGACTTCGCGGATGATTCCGAAGTTTGTCGGGCGAGAGCCTGCGAAACGTTTGTGGCCAACGAACTGGTGCGATCCAGGGATTTCTTCGAAAGGATCGAGGCGAGGCCGCTCACGGACGAGCAGCGGAGAGCGGTTGTCGTCGATGAAGACCGCAACCTGGTCGTTGCAGCCGCCGGAAGCGGCAAGACGTCAGTCATCGTTGCCAAGGCCGGCTGGCTTATTCATAAGGGTTACCGGCGCCCATCGGAACTGCTTCTGCTTGCATTTGCCAAAGATGCCCAGGAAGAAATGAAGGAAAGGGTCCGGAAACGCCTTGGCGTTCAGTTGGGCGCCGAACTCACGGTTCGAACATTCCACAGCCTGGGCATGTCGATCATCAGCGAGGTGGAACGCAGACGCCCGGCCGTGGCCAAGGCTGCGGTAGATGAACAAGCCCTGTTCGACCTGCTGAAGGGCATCGTTGGCGACCTCGTCGCCGATCCCAGGTTCTCCGGGGTCATGCTCAGATGGTTCGAAGGGCATTTTGCTCCGTATCGAAGCGAGTTCGAATTCCAGACTCAGGGAGAGTATTGGGCCTATCTCCGGGACAACGGGGTCCGGTCCCTGCAAGGCGAGAAGCTCAAGAGTTTCGAAGAATGCGAGATTGCCAACTTCCTTTACCTCAACGGTGTGCCCTATGAGTACGAACGCGACTACGAACACGAAACCGCCACGTCGGACAAGAGGCAATACCGGCCCGACTTCTACCTTCCCGACGCGGGGATATACATTGAGCATATTGCACTCTCGGAATCGAATAAAACGCCTCCCTTTATCGATCGCGACGAATACCTCAGGTCATTGGACTGGAAAAGACGGCTGCATGCGGAACATGGTACGGTTCTCGTGGAGACCTATAGTCACGAAAAGGATGCGGGCAGACTGACCGAGAACCTGGCGGAAAAATTGGCCGTCCATGGGGTAACGCTATCTCCGATCCCATCCCAGGACACCTTCTCCGTCCTCGAACAGCAAGGTCGAATCGATCCTTTCACGCGTCTGGTTGCGACGTTCCTCCATCACTACAAGGGTGCGCAACTATCGGCAAACGACGTGGCCCGTCGCGCTGCCAGGGCTCGAAACCGTCCTCGGGCCGATGCTTTCCTGACCGTTTTCATTCCGGTATATGAGCGCTACCAGGAATCGCTTGCACGGCTGCGGCAAATCGATTTCCACGACATGATCACCAACGCGACGGAACATGTGCAGAGCGGGCGTTACCGCAATAGGTTTGGCTACATACTCGTCGATGAGTTTCAGGATATTTCGGCCGGGAGAGCGCGACTGCTGAAGGCGTTGCTGGACACATCGAACACCGCACAGTTGTTTGCGGTCGGCGACGATTGGCAGGCCATCTACCGATTTGCGGGTTCGGACATCGCCATCATGCGAGAGTTCACGGCGCGCTTTGGCGAGGGCGAACGCGTCAACCTGGAAACGACGTTCAGGTGCACGGATCGTATCGCCGATCTCGCAACCCGATTCGTGCTTAGCAATCCCGCACAGATCCGCAAGCGTGTTTCGTCCATCTTTAATGCAGACGAACCATGCGTGCATGTAATGTTCGCCCGAGAAACGTGTCCCGATCCTTTGGCGGAGGCGTTGAACGCAATTGCCGCTCATGCAGCCGAGGACGACGAGTACTCTACGGTTCTGCTGCTGGGCCGGTACAGGCACACCAGGCCTCAGAATATGGGCGCGTTGGCGCGAGCACATTTCAATCTTCAACTCTCTTTCATGACTGTACACGGCTCCAAAGGCCTTGAGGCCGACTATGTGGTGGTGCTCGACCTGTGCTCCGGAAAGTACGGCTTCCCCACCGAGATCGATGACGACCCGCTACTGGATCTCGTTCAGGCTGCGCCAGAAGCATATCCAAACGCCGAGGAGCGCCGCCTGTTCTATGTCGCGGTCACTCGCGCCAGGCGCGGCGTCTATCTCGTTGTCGATATCGGAACGCCTTCGGCTTTCGTCGAGGAGTTGATGAAGGACGGTTATGACGTAAAGGTTCATGGAAAGCAACCGAAACGGGATGTACCGTGCCCCAAATGCATCCATGGAAGGCTGCAGCGGAGAGGTAGCGCTCAGGACAGGGGGATATTCTACGGTTGTTCGCACTGGCCATATTGCGAGTATCGACAGTCCGGGTGTCCCCATTGCAGGACTGGATTACTGGCGAAAGCTGATGGGAACTACCGTTGCCGAGACTGCCGGCAGGCCGTTGAGGGATGTCCGACGTGCTTTGGATGGCTGCAGGAGAAGAGTGGAAAATATGGACTGTTTATCGGTTGTTCGAATTGGCCCAACTGCAAATATACGCGGAATGTCCTGGAAAAGCGGCCAGGGCGTTCAACAGTTGTTAAAAAAAAGGGACGGACACGTATATAGCCTGCGTCGCATCCGTACGCCGCTCGGATTGAGACTATCGACGACGTGCAGCGCCTCAAGGCGTTGCACCGCGCGGCAGTCAAAGTACCCAGTCCTGGATATATTCGCGTCTGCGAAACGCCGCCCGGTCATTTCGCGACCGGCTTTTCCCATGCCACCCGAATCCCTCGCTTCCGAAAACCAGAAATATGCGTCTGTATTGATTTCCCTGACAGGGGATTCCCTCGGACGATCAGCCGCGTAAGATTTTCGAACCTCGCAAGTTGTGAAATGTCCGCAACGCGGTTTTGTCCTAGATCTAGGGTCTGGAGGTTGTTCAGCCCCACCAACCCGCGAAAGCATGGGACCGGCGGGACGGAAACGGATGTGTCGCAAATCGTTACAGAGGATGTTATCTGCGCCATTGTGGGTGATGCAATCTTCGTAGCGCGACCGATGATCGGGTGATTTTTCACTGACACGACTACGCCTGCAAAGCTCTCATTCTCGCGGCAAAATCGCGGTTGATTCCGCTAAAAATCACACACTGAATCATTTAAGTAATTCCATTCCGTTACTCGATCGCCATTTCGAAATGTAGCAGAACTGCATCTTTCTCCCGGCGGCCTCCGCGAACGAAAACTAAACCGACCTTCTTCCTTTCCGGCGACATAATCGCCTTTTTGTTTATCTCCGTCATCCCACCGTGTGACCCAATGCCCGTGTCGTTTCCCATCCACGAAAGAACCATCGGACGTCCCCCTGCCTCGCACGACCCAATGGCCTTGCTTCTTGCCTCTCTCAAGACGACCCGTCCACGAGTACATTTCGCCGCCCCTAGTGTTATGTCCCTAAAATAACTTGATCTTTCCCATGTCATCCCACCGTGTGACCCAATGCCCGTGTCGTTTCCCATCCACGAAAGAACCATCGGACGTCCCCCTGCCTCGCACGACCCAATGGCCTTGCTTCTTGCCTCTCTCAAGACGACCCGTCCACGAGTACATTTCGCCGCCCCTAGCCCAGATCAGCGTTCCCTGCCCGTGCGCGACGCTGCCATAACGGTTGCCGGACCAGGTCACCGTCTGTTCCTCAACGAAATAGCTGCCATAACGGTTGCCGGACCAGGTCACCGTTGTCCCATTGAGGAAGGTTGGCCAGCTCCCTCCAGCACGAGGAGCCTCGTGGCTTGCCGGTGCAGGTTTCTTCGACTCTGATCTAAGTTGCTTCAGCCTCAAGCAATAGCGCTAACGCGTCCCTGTAGAACTCGCCCTCTCTCCCGGTCGCTGCCAGATACTTACCGATCGAATCGATTGCGATCATGGCCGAACCTGCAGAAAGGGCTATTCGCGCATACTTGAAGTGAAAGCCGTCCGGCAACTTGAAATTGTGCCGCTTCTGAAGGGCGATGATCTCTTCCATCACCTTGATGGCGCCCGCATAGTCCCTTTCTGCCTGTAGCTGTTACGCCTTGATCAGGTATTTATCGGCCATCATTTCAGGTGGCAATTCGATCGAGGCCCGTACCGAGGACAGAGAGACGACCGTGGAAAACCCGGAAAAAAAAAGACGACAAAGCTTTTCCTTATTTCCGGCATGATTTACCTCCTTTGGAGAATTGACCGTTATCATTGCCGGCATGTCGGACTTCCATTCTTGCCGGATCTACCCATGGAGGCCGGCGAAGATGGCGTCGGTTGCGCCCTCTGTGCCTATATTAATGAGACAATTTCCCCCATAATAATTAGAGAGCAATGTAGAGGGCGAAGGAGCGCTGAACGATGATGGATGCATCTGTAGCGACGTCTGGACAGAACGGGATGAAGGCATCGAAGGTCAAGGCGCATGTTGCCGACCTGTCCAAACAGGTTCCCGATGCAGAGGTGTTGGTGAAGGGCAAGCGCCGGCGTTGGCGAAGCAAAGCGAAGCCGCGCGAGGCATACCAGGGTACCTTCCAATTGGCAAGGGCCGCACCCAATCTCACGGCGCGTTAGCGCCGCGGGACAAGAAGGGATGTGCGCCTTCCAGGATAACCGTCGGTCTTCGACGCAGGCCGGCCAGGGAACCGACGGTAAATTAGTCGTGATACGTCGTGGTCAATGAGAATAAGTGCTCTTCCAACAAACCGCAAAAGGCAGAACCCGTAATGTGATAAATGAATTTAATTTATACAAGTGCTTATTTTATATACTTTTTGATTTTTGATCTACAAATTCGTAGTGATTCACGTGATTTTCTTTATTCGCAAGAGATGAACGTCAAGCCGGTTTATTGACGTCGGACCCGTGGATGAATTCGCTGTGGTGACCCTCCCCAGCGGCGGCGGCTGCGTGACGCGGCAGGGCCGGTGAGGGCGTAACGAGACGTAGGGGCGACCGGCCGGTCGCCCCTACAGATACCAAGAATCGATCATCGCCACACCCGATTTTGGCTTGTCGAGCCGTTGCCGGTGGGCTCGGCTTCTCCGACTCCTCCTCAATGAGCGAGTGATTGGACCGTGTCTCGGCTACCCTACGACGGGTTCAGGGACCACCCTTCGCCGACGCTTCGACAGGCTCAGGGTGCGGGCGCCTATCCGTCTGCCTGCTTCGCGCGGATGGATGCCGCCGCTGCAAAAAGGCAGCTTTGGTGCTGCCTGTCAGGTGGTGACGAATGACAGACGCTGGGCCATCATCCAATGCCGCAGGAGATCCTTCGTCAGCCTGGCGGCTTCCTCAGGATGACAGTTCGGGTGAAGAATGTGGCGGATTTCAAAAACCTGCCGATCGGCCGAACCATCATTCTGATCGGAGTCGAAGATTCCCAAGTCAGTTCCGATGAAAAGTTCCAATTCGGGCTCGACGGTCCGACCGTAGGGGCAGGTTTCAAACCTGCCCTGATTCTCCATGACGGGGGATGCTGTGTGACGCGGCCAGACAGGAATGTCTGCCCCACCTTCACACCCGCTTTCTGAGAGTGTGGGCGCACGGGCGACGGACGCATTTTGCGGATGGATCTGCGGCGGCAACGTAGCGAATGGGGGTTGTTGCGTTCGCCGAAGTTCGAGGAGGGGGTGCTGACGTGAGAGGGTGTAGAGGAGGCTTCCGGCGTCTTTTACCGAATAGGACTAACCACGCACGCAGTTTCTGATCGTGTTGGCGATGTCCTCAGGCTGAGGCAGACAGGCATCTTCGAGCGAGGCGCTGTACGGCATTGGCGTATTCAGGCCGCCAAGAACCTTAGGGGGTTTGCGAAGGTGTTCAAAACCCCGTTCGGCAACCTGGCGGACGACTTCCGCACCGACACCACCCCGCGCCGGCGCGTCGTGTACAACCAGGAGGCGGCCGGTCTTTTTTACTGAACGCAGAATCGTGTCCACATCCAGAGGGACCAGTGTACGGGGGTCGATCACTTCGACGCTGATCTCCGCGTCCAGGAATTCAGCCGCTTGAAGTGTCTTCGGCAACGCGTAGGAGATGGCGACAACGGTAACATCGACGCCCTTGCGTTTGACGTCGGCCGTACCCAGGGGAACGACGTGATCGCCTTCCGGCACGGCCTGCTCGATTTCGCCCAGCAGTCGGTGCTGAATGAAAACAACCGGGCCGTCGTCGCGGATGCTGGATTTCATCAGGCCCTTGGCGTCGGCGGCCGTGGCCGGCATTACCACCTTCAGTCCCGGAGTATGCACGAACCAACTCTCGAGGCTCTGGCTGTGATGACCGGCCTCCCGCGTGCCGGCGCCGCCAGGAGTACGGATCACCAGCGGGACATTGACGTTGCCGCCGGACATCAGATGGATTTTGGCAGCCTGGTTGACAATGGGATCCATGCAAACGGTGACAAAGTCACAATACATGATGACGGCGACCGGACGCAGGCCGGTCATGGCGGCGCCGACCGCCAATCCGACAAAGCCCGATTCGGATATGGGCGTCTGCCACGTGCGGCGTTTGCGGAACTGGTCCCAGAGTCTTTCAGGATCGCGGACCGGACCGATATCCTCACCGATGGTGAAGACACGCTCGTCGCGGGCGATCTCTTCTCGAATGGCGTCATTAATGGCCTGGGCGTACGTGACGTGGGGCAATGAACGGCCTCCAAATGTCTAATGCGAGTTCAGGTTGACCTATCCGGATGGGAACACTTGCACACGTGCTAAAGCGCGACCCCTGAGGTGACAGGCATATCTTCGAATTCAGGATAGGGTGATTGTTTGCCGTAGACGACGGCCTCGCGCGCTGCAGCTCTGGCTTCGGAAATGATGGTCTGTTTCTCCCCGACAGTGAGGAATCCGGCGCCAGTGAGCTTGCGTTCGAAGAGGACGATCGGGTCCTTGCGTCTCCAGGTTTCCAGCTCCTCCGGGTTGTTGTGGGCGGATTTGCCGCCGCCTGCGTGGCTCACAAAGCGGTAGGTCTTGCATTCGACGAGTGTGGGTCCGTTTCCGGCGCGTGCTCTGGCAACAGCCTCCGACGCAATATGATACACCGCGAGGATGTCCTGGCCATCTACGATGAAGCCCGGCATGTCATAAGCGGCCGCCCTGGCGGCAACATCGGGAGGCGAGAGCGTTATGGAAGCGGGCGTGGTGGCGGCGTAGAGGTTATTTTCGCAGACGTAGACCGCTGGCAGGTTCCAGAGAGCGGCCATGTTAAGGGCTTCGTGAAACGCGCCCTGATTGGCGGCCCCCTCACTGAAAAAAGCGACGGCCACCTGACGTGTTCCACGGTATTTGGCGGAGAAAGCCGCGCCGGTGGCGATGGGGATTTGAGCGCCCACGATTCCGTTGCCTCCAATCAGTCCGAGTTCGGTACTGAAGATGTGCATGGAGCCTCCGCATCCGCCGCTGTACCCGCGTTTCCGCCCCATTAACTCGGCCATCATCGGCTTGAGATCTGCGCCTTTGGCAATGGCATGGCCATGACCCCGGTGTGTGCTGGCCACGAAGTCGTCCGGTTCGAGTGTGGCGCAGACACCGACCTCCGCGGCTTCCTGGCCGATAGCCAAGTGGGCCGCGCCAGAGATGACCCCTTCGCTTTCTGGATTTTCGCGAAGATAGCTGGTATAGTCGTAGTGAGTTCTCACCTGCTCCTCGAAAAAGCGGATACGGTACATCCGTCGGAGCATCTCGAGGCATTTTCCTTTGTGAGGCATCATTGGGTTTTTCTCCCGCGGCAGGAAGGGAGAGGCGGCGCCACGCGGGGTCGGGTGGCGGTCCGGTCTCTAATTCCCGGACGCTTCCGTGATCCACTGAAGGCCGTCTGCTCTTTGTTCACAATGACTCATCGCCGAATCTATGGCGCTATGCAGCAGATTGAGAATCCTGTCTGCCTGCGCGAAGGTCATCACGAGGGCGGGCGCCAGGACAAGGATGTCGCCGTTGTTGCGCAGGATCACGCCGGATTTCCGGCAGTAATCGGCGATAAAGCTGCCCGCTTTTCCGGGAGGGTCCAGAGGCGCCCTGGTTTCCCGGTTCGCCACGAGTTCGACGGCCCAGAGGGTCCCGAGACCGCGAATACTTCCCACCAGAGGATACTGGCAGAGTTCTTCCAACCGTTTCTGGAGATAATCGCCCAGTTCGGCGGCGCGTTGCACGAGGTTCTCGTTCTGGATGATTTCTATATGGGCCAGTGCGGCCGCGCAGGCGGCTGCGTGGCCGGAAAAGGTGTGGATGTGACGGAATCCCGTGCCGGCCCTTCGAATGGTTTCAGCGATCTCCTCCGTTGCAATGGCGGCGCCGATGGGCAGATAACCACCGGAGATACCCTTCGCGACGGTCATAATGTCAGGCGCGACGTTCCAGTTCTCACAGGCGAACATCTTTCCGGTGCGGCCGAACCCGGTCTGAACTTCATCGAAAATAAGCAGGATGCCATGCCTGTTGCACAAGTCGCGCACGCCCTTGAGATATCCATCGGGGGGAAGGGAAAATCCCGTGTTGGAGCCGGGGATTGGGTCCATAATGACGGCGGCGACGGATTGGGGTCCCTCCCATTCCAGAATGGAGACCAGATTCTTGAAGCAGGCCAGCGCACAGGTGTCCGGATCCAGGCCGAGTTCACAGCGGTAACAATGCGCCGGCATGGCATGGGTGAACCCCGGCAGTAGCGGTTCATAGGGCTCGCGTGTGCCGGCCAGACCGGTGGCCGAGAGCGCGCCGAGGGTGGCGCCGTGATACGAACCCCTGCGAAATATGACCTTAAAGCGGTTTTTTTCGCCTTTGGCCCAGTAATAGCTGCGCGCCAGTTTAATGGCCGCCTCATTGGCTTCCGAGCCGTCGTTAACAAGGAATGAGACGGAGAGGTTTTCAGGGGCGATTTCGGCCAACTTTGCGGCCAGTCTGACAGCCGGCTCGATCAGGTAGTCCTGGCCGCCGGGAAAGTAGGCCAATTTCCCCATCTGTCTGTTGACCGCGCCGATGACTTCCGATCGACCGTGGCCGCACAGCGTCGTGAGCAGGGAGGCAAAGGTGTCCAGGTATTCGTTACCCTCGGCGTCGTAAATGTAGAGGCCTTTGCCATGGGTAATCGTCATTGGTCGTTTTTCGGGCTGCGCGCCGTGGAAATAGTTCTGCCAGAGGTGGCGCGATGCGGCCACGAGGTCATCGGTATTCATCGGTATTTCCATGCCGTATGGGAAGTGAAAAAGGTATTTTGATGTCCGAACGGATCGAATTCCGCCTCTCCGTAAGAGGCGTCGTCCTCGTTGAATCCGTTGTAATAGATGGTTCAAGAAAAGCGTCGATCCGTCGTCCTTCGTTCAGCCCCTGGACCAGGAACGCGAATCGCTGACCCGCGCACCGACTCAATCGATGCCAACTTCACGTCCCTTTTCGGCGGATTCGTAAATGGCGTCCATCATTTGTTGGACCATCAGGCCATGTTCGGCGGGTGCAAGAGTGGGTTTGTCGTGAAGGACATGGTCTACAAAGTTGCGAAGTTTGGCGCCAAAAGCCGAACCGAAATCAGATTTTGGCAGCCAGCCGGGTTCGGTATTGACCATGTATCCGTTGTCGTCCCGGGCGATGGACGGAGGATTCCATGTGGCGCCGCCTTTTTCGCCCATAAGCTGGAAGTTCCAGACGTCGGACTGGATGTGGGCGGCGAAGCTGGATTCAACGTGAATGACGGCGCCGTCGTCAAAGCGGATCTGGCCCACCGCAAGGTCTTCTACGGTGTAGGTCTTGTGATCCCAGTCCGGCCACCTGCAGGCCGTTTCTGATTTTCTATTGCCGAGGTAGGTAAAGACATTTCCACTGGCTGCGACGGGTCTGGGTGAGCCCATGACGTAGTGGACGGCTTCCAGTACGTGGACGCCGATGTCGACGAGCGGACCGCCGCCCTGGAGTTCTTTCCGGCCGAAAACACCCCAGTTGGGAATGCCGCGTCTGCGCAGGGCCTGCACGCGGCCAAACACAATCCTTCCCAGACGGCCGCCGTCCACGGCTTTCTTGATGAATTGGGTTTTCGGGTCGAAGCGTTGCTGAAAGCCGACGACGAGTTTTCGCCGATGGTTCCTGGCAGCGTCGAGCATAGCCATCCCTTCACGGGCATTCATGGCCATCGGTTTTTCGACAATGACGTGAGCACCCGCCGCGAGCGAGGCAATGGCGGTGGGAGCGTGGAGGCCGTTTGGAGTACAGATGCTTACGGCTTCGGGTCTCATATTCCGCAGCATGGCCGTGTAGTCTGTAAAACAGTTCGAGATGTTGTACTCTTTTGATCGCTGTTCCAGGGCCTTCTCTGAGATATCGGCCATGGCGACCATTTCCACGTCGTCCATCTCCGTGAAACAACGCATGTGGGTTCCGGCGATGCCTCCCGCGCCAATGAAGGCGATACGGAGCTTTCTCGTCGAGGCTTTGCGGGCCATTCGGTGTACCCCTGTGAGGCGTGACATACGGTCACAAAGACAAAAAGACAGGTCCGCCAACGCAGATGTCCTGGTGTGGCGGGAGGGTCGCCCGTGGTTTGTTTGAAGGAGGTGTCGCTTAATCGGTCATCTGCCCGTTCGTCTTCCGGCGGGTGGATGACCGATGCTGACTCAAGTCCCTACAATATCGCCTGAAAGGCGGCCATGCAACTCAAAAACGCCCACCTATCCCGGCATCGACCGGCGAATACCGGTATTGTTCACACTTGAAACGGGTTAGAATATGGTGGCCGACCGAAGCACCACGCCGGTCGCGAAGTAAATCTTCTTGTCCAGAATCGGCCCTGCTATTTGGATACCGTCTTCCACGCTGAGAATCTCCTCAACCTGACGGGTGGAGGGGTCGAGACTGTAGATGAGAGACGTGGTGAAGCCGTAAATCTTGCCGTCAGGCCCGTTCTGCAGTCCCAGGTCCAGAGGGCGTCCACCGGGCAGCGAGATTCGATGGATGAAGGCGCGGGTGTCGGGATCGAACACAAAGAGCTCATCGAGGCCTCCGCCCCGCACTGTTCCATATAGCAGGCCGTCGGGCCCAACGAGCAACGCATTGAAGACCGAAACGGGTGCGCTTCGCCCTTCAATCGTGCCCTCCCAGGCTTTTTCTTCGGCGTTGTAGTCCCATAGAAAGAGCGTGGCTTCGCTGACTCTGGGATCCGTCCCGCTGCCGCCGCTGATATTGGTGCCCACGGCGATAAGATTCTGGCGCTCCATATGAGCGAGGGTGTAACAACTCGCGTCCCCCGCGATGCGCTTGTAGGATTTTCTGGCATCGTTCTCGGGATCGTAATAGGCGAGAGGGCCGCCCCACCGGCCATAGTCCGGTACAGACGCGATCCACACCCTGCCCATTGGACCGGCGAGCGTGGAGCGAGGCCGGTAGGAGATGTCGTCCAGCCGACCCAACTCACGAGGGTTGTCGTCCGGGCCTGAACCAAAGTGATACGGGAGTGAAGGGTCGTAGACGGAAATGCGAGCGGCCGGATAGGAGGAGATATAAAGTTTACCTTCCAGGTTTGCCATGGAATAGGCTTCGCCGCCGGAAGTGGAGCATTTGCCAAGGTCGGCGAGATCACCGGAGGCGGGATTGTAGCGGAAGAGGTGCAGTGGCAGGATGCTGGAACCGTAGATGAGGCCGTCCGGGCCGGTATGAACGTAAAAGACGTCGCTGCCGCTGGCCCTGTAGTCAAGTTCGAAAGAGCGGACGCGGCCGAAGGGGCTGCGGATGCTGAGGGTGCGATTGATCTGCTGGCGGGCGTCCGCGAAAAAGAAAGTGCTGCCGTCGGGCAGCGTGGGCCGGGGTATGCGCCCCGGCAGACTCGTGACGGGAATCCCTACGTTGCCGGAAATCTGGAAATTGCCGTAGTCCGACGTGATGACGTAGAGGTTGTCGTCCCTTCTTCTTTCCAAAGTAAGCGTACCCTGGCCCTTGTATGTTATCGGCCCGACAAGGAAACTTTCCTTCGTGGTGGGATCGAAGACGACGACATGCGGCCGTGTCGGCCAGATGCGGCAAGCGATTTTTCCGTCAGGGGCGACCAGGGGATAGTTGTACTTGTCGAGGCTGGACACGCGACCGTAGCGTGTGAACTCGCCTGTTTTTGGATCGTAAACCGTAAGGTCAGCTCCTGGATAACTACCGATCCAGATGCGACCGTTCTGATCTTCGTCGATTTGGCATGGGAAAGTGGCGGCTCCCGGGTTGATGGCGCCCAGATCCAGAAGGGCGTTCTGTCGAGGATCGAAACAGAGGAGATGGCCAGCATACGCGGAACCGATGTAAAGGCGTCCTGACCGGCTCATCAGGGTGGCGGTAGGGTAGTTCGAGCGGGGTACCGGGGAGACGAACTGGTGGAAGTCGCCGGTTTCGGGGTCGATCTGGAGGACGAACAGGTTGTCGGCCTGTTGACCCATAGTGACGTACACCCGTGGGCGGTCCTCGCTGTTTCGGCCCGGATGGAGGCGGACCCAGTTTACCGAACGTACAGGGATGCCGATATTGCGGATATGTGGAATTGGGGCGTCGGTCTGGCCAAACGACCGGGCAAAGAGCAGGAAGTCTCTAAAGCCGACAATCCCGTCGTTGTCCAGGTCGTAAAGGGTCTGATTCGTGCCGAACGCTCTCGCGAACAGGATGAAATCCTGGAAGTCGACGGCTGCGTCGCCGTTGAAGTCGACGTCCGGTTGAGTTTCGCTGCCCTGCGCATACAGGGTTGGCGCCGTACAGAGGAGAACGGCCAGCATCAGGATGGTTCGAGTGGTCATTGCGATGCCCCGGATGGGGAATTGTTCTCCTCGAGCGCGGCGGCATACGCTTCCGGCTTCACCGTGTCGGCGAACAGCGGGCTTGCGCTGTGTGCCAGCGCCCCCACGATCGAAGTAAATCCGTTCAAACATTTCACGCTCTCTGGTCTAATACAGACCGCCGCCGTTGAGCGCGAGTTCGGCAATCCGGGTGGCGCACAAGCCGTCTTCTCCGGTGACGAGCGGTTCGGCTCCACTCTGAACCCAATCGGCAAAATGCAGCATCTCATCCCGAAACATGTTTTTCTTTTCGAAGGGGATGACTTCCTCTTCGCCGTCGGCCATGGATAGGAGATAGGCGCCCTGGGTATCGGCGTCGTATTTGCCTTCGGCTTTTTTCGGATCGTAGTTTCCGGGAAACAAGAGCACGCCGTTGGGACCGATGATGTCCGTGCCACCTACGGTGCGAACGCCGGCCGGCAGCCCCCAGGTCCAGGAACACATGATGGCATCGCCCCGTTCGAAGCGGACGAGGACGGTGCCCGTATCCCATGCCGTGGATGTGTGGTGAATTTTCATAGGCATGGACTTGACTTCCATGGGTTGGCCGAAACAGTGGACCGCGAAGTCGTAGTTGTGGACCATTCCGTCGATCATCGGTCCGCCGCCCTGAAAGCGATCCATAAAAAACGGGCTGCCCGGGGGCGAGCCCCCGGCGATCTGGCGCCAGAGAACAGGACTTCCCAGCCTGCCGGATTCGACGACTCTTTTGACCGTGCCCCAGTCGTTGTCGAAACGCCGTACAAAACCGATCTGCAGTTTGACGTTATTCTTGCGGCATGTCTGGATCATGCGGTAACAATCGTAAGAGTTCATTGCCATAGGTTTCTGGCAGAAGATATGTTTGCCGGCCTCAGCGGAGGCGATGGCCATTTCCGGATGGAGGAAGGTGGGCGTGCAGATCATGACGGCTTCAATATCGGCCTCGGCAAGCAGAACCCGGTAGTCGGTGTACCCGTGCCGCATGTCGAATTTTTTCCTGAATACATCGAATTGCGTCGGGCGGACATCCGCGCCGGCCACCAATTCGAAGCGATTGCCGGCCCAGATGGAACTCAGCTGATGGGTCGCAATGCCCGCGCATCCGAAGACACCGAGTTTTACCATGTTTTTTTCCTTTGCGTAATGTATTTTAGACGGTATGGTTCAGCCGTCAAGATTCAGAACGAAATTCAGCTAACCACCGGGCCCCGGCTTCCGGCGTCTTAAGACGGGACCGGCTACGGCGCCAGCCATTTCTTGAGAAATTGAAGGCTCCTGTCGAGCCGGATCTCGTGGCCGCCTTCGTGAAGGTCAATTTCGATACTTTCGGATAAACCGAGTCTGGCGTAGTGTTCGCGGGCCAGGTGATACTCCTCGAGCATCATTGGCCACCACGCGATGCCGTCGGCTTTGCCCTGCTCTACCAGCAGGGGACGGGGACAGATGAGCGACACCAGGTCGCTGTCGGTGAACGCGCTCAGCCAGCCGGGAATCCATACGTGCTCTTCGTTGACAGAAAGAAAGCAGCTGTACCGGGGGTCGTCCACGGCCATTTTCTTACGCCTGTGGTTGAACCAGGCGCACACCACGGCGGCCCTGATGCGGGGTTCGATCGGGGTCGTGAACATGGTGTAGGCGCCGCCGAGGCTGATGCCATACATGGCTGTGCGTTTGGTATCGATTTCAGGGCGGGTTTCCAGGTAGTCCAGGAGGCGCTGGGTACGGTAGATCTCGAGGCCCCAAAGAGTTTTGCCCAGGAGCTTGCAGAGGCGTTCCTGCCGGGCTCGAGGAGAGGCGCCCGAAATATTCATCGGGGCGATAACGGCAAACCCCTCTTCCGCCAGGCGACGACCGTAGGACTTGTATGTATCGTCAGGATCACCCAGGCCAAATGCCTTTTCGGGCGACGATCCGATACCGTGCTGGGCGATGACAAGCGGGAAAGGATCGTCCTTGCCTTTGGGCAGGGCGAGTATACCGCGGCCCTTCAGATTGCCAAATAATCCGATGGTAAGCCACCACGCGGTGAACCTGTCGTCTTCGTACCATAGATCCAGTACTGGTTCGAGTCGGGTGCCGTCGGCATCGAAGATGCCGATCGTTTCCTGCCAGCGGCGGCGGTTGGCTTCGACTGAACTTTCAAAGGCTTCAACCGAACTGTAGTCCCGATTCCAGTGCGCGGCCTGCCGCGGGCCGTAGTTCAGGACTTCGTTGCGAAGAAAGTCTTCGGATTCATTTCGAAGCAGTCGCTGGCGATCGTTGATCCAGCGGTTGATGACCTCAGGGGGCTGGCTGTAGGGGCTGAACATGGAAATCTCCGAGAATAGCGCTTTATATTGGAACGTGGCAGCCGATGTGCGTCTCCGCCCCGGATTGCACGTCCTCAAGAGTGGGACGCCGTCAGCACAATTCATTCCCGGCGTTTTTTCCAGTTGAGATGCGGGCCCGGCGGAATTGGCGGAGAACTTTTCAACGGATCGTTCGTATACATGATACCGGTACATGATACCGGGCATCTGTTTCATTGTCAAACTGCCATTTATCGCGTTGTTACAGATTTCGCGACGTTGGGAGCCACTTTCAGGAGGGAGTATGCGGCCATTGGCTTATGTGATTGTGGGGGCCATTCTGGTCTGCGTGGCGCCCGTCGAAGCCGCCAGAGCGGTTTCGATGCGGGTGGATTCGCTCCTTGCGGCGGCGTCGGACACCACGGGCGAATACCGGAACCGCGTAAGGCTTATCAGAGAGGCGATTCGGTTCGACGATACAGGATGGGCAATGTACGAACTCGCCCGGCTTTACGGCGATGAACGGACACCGGGTACGCGGAGGCAGGCCTCCACCTGGCTGCGGCGCGCGATGCGGAAAGACAAAACGAACATGGATTTCCGTATTGAGTACGCGAGAGTGCTATGGGCCCTGGGCAGACGGGGCCACGCCTACAAGAATGCAAAGAGAGGCATTGACCTGAATCCGAACCACGTTGGCGCTCTGTACCTGGCCGGCAGGTACGCGGCTTGGCAGATGTCGCGTTACCTGGAAGGCGAGCGGGTCGATTATCAGTACGACGATTTAGGCAATCGACGCACGAGATCGTTCAGTCTGGAAAAATTCGGGGAGGAAGACCGGGATCAGGCGATCGGATATCTGACCAGAGCGCTGAATGTCGATCCGGACCACAGACCTTCGCTGCTTCTGTTGGGATTGGTGTATTACGAAGCCCAGATGCCGGAAAAGATGGCGTTGCTATTCGAGGATTTCCTGAAACGCCACCCGGACGATCCGAACGCTTATTTCTTTTTAGGGTTGGCATACCAGGCGCAGGACGAACTCAAGCGTGCCTATCCGGCCTATGTGAACGGATTGCGCCGGATGCAGCCGCGCCAACAGCAGTTCATGATGTCCGTATTCATGCTGGTCGGAAAAAAGAGTATGGAGGCGGACGAAGAACTGCCGGATGAGGAGGCGTTGCGGGCATTCTGGACGGGGCGTGATCCGTTATTCCTGACGCCGATTAACGAACGCCTGATGGAGCATTGCGGACGGGTGGCGTATACCAACCTGCGTTTCGGAGATCCGGAACGGGGAATCGCGGGATGGACGACGGACAAGGGGCAGGCGTATATCCGGTATGGGCGTCCGGAGGGGAGGAGTGTCCGCCCGCCCGAGATCGATACCGGTCTGGATGAACCGATGTGGTACCAGGATCATCTGTATTGGCTGAATCAGCAGGGATCCATGCCGTATAAACATCGTCCCCGTCTGGAGATGTGGGACTACGGCGGATTTCGTCTGCTGTTTGCAAATACGGATGGGCGGGATACCTGGCGCTATCGGGTGGGCTGGTTGGGAAATCGGCCGGTGGATTTCGACGCGATGACGACGAAGGTACCGGAGTACTATAAGGATCCATACAAATGGGTTCGCTACGACGCGCCTTACCAGATGGCCCGATTTCGAGGGGATGGGGACAAGACCAGAGTGGAGGTATATTACGCGCTTCCGGGAGAGGAAGTACAACACAGAAAAGCGCAAACCGGGGCGCAGGCCGTGGAAATACGCCAGGGTCTGTTTCTGTTCGACGCCAATTGGGATACATTGCGGAAGGACATCGGAAGGGTGGATGTGATGCCGTGGGTACAATATGCGGCTACCCGGGAAGGGTATCTGTTTGCCAGCGAGAAGCTGATGCTTGCGCCGGGGAAATATTTCATCGCGGCAGAGGCTGAGGACCGGAAGACAAAATCGATTGGTACGTTTCGGAGCGTGTTGCGGGTTGAAACATTCGGATACGATTCGCTGAGTGTGAGCGATATGCTGCTTGCGCGGCGAATTGTTGAAAGGGAGCAAGCGCCCTACGGGCGAAAGCGATACCTCATTCTGCCCAATCCGCTCAAACAGTATGAGCAGGGCGCGCAGGCGTATTTCTACTATGAAATTTACAATCTGCAGAAGGATCGGTTCGGCGGCACCAACTACCAGGTGACCTACCAAATCCGAAACGTAAAGGAAGACGAGGCGGCGGAGCCGGAGTGGACCACGGCGGTTTCCTACACCCACAAGGGATCGCAGGTGTGGGAGCCGATTTACCAGGTGTTGAACCTGGAGATGTTCCCCGGGCCAAGGGAATTCCGGGTGATAGTCCTGGATTTGAACAGCCGGCAGGAGGTGAGCGCGGCGACGTCTTTTCGTGTGATGTGGTAAATCTGCGGGAGAACCGGATCCCTCGGGTGTTTCGTTCGCCTTCGAAAGGCTGATGCGGATCCCCGTCCGTCCTCAAAGCACAGAGCCCCGACAACTTTTCGTTGCCGAGGCGATTTGTGTGCGGCCCCCAAGCCGGGTTTCCCGTCGAAACATCGGGCTCGCTTCACTATTTCGACAAGCTCCCGGAACCCTTCAACCGGAGTTTCAGGGTTGAAGGGACGTGTTATCCCTGGATTTTCCGCACGCAATCTGCGATGCGGTTTAGCGCCTTATGGATATTCTCGACCGAATTGGCGTAGGAAAAGCGGAGGTGGCCTTCGCCACGGGCGCCGAAGTCATGTCCGGATAGAGCCGCGACATTTCCTTCGTACAGGAGGTGGTCGGCGAATTTCTGTGACGAGAGACCCAGGTCTGAGACATTCGGAAAGAGGTAGAATGCGCCGCCGGGGCGTGGGCAGCGAATGCCCGGAATTTCGCGGAGTCCTGAGACAAAGATATCCCGCCGCCGTCTGAATTCAGCCACCATCGCGTGGACGTCATCCTGCGGACCCTGGAGTGCGGCCAGGGCGGCGCGTTGGGTGAACGACGCAGTGCAGGAATTGCTGTTGACCATCAGGAGGCCGAACTTATCCGCAAGGCTTCGCGGCATCACCCCGTAACCGATGCGCCATCCCGTCATGGCGTAGGTCTTGGAGAAGCCGTCCAGGATGATGGTCTGGTCCTGCATGCCCTCGTAAACGGAGATGCTGTGGAATTCGCCTTCGTACAGGATCCGGGAATAGATCTCGTCGGCAAGGACCGGGATGCCCTTGTCGACGACGATTTCCGCGATCGCCTCCAGGTCTCCCGGTGGAATGATGCCACTGGTGGGGTTTTGAGGGGAATTGATGATGAGAAGCCGGGTGCGCTCCGTGATCAGATCAGCAAGTTCGTTCACGTCGAGACTGAAGGCGCGTTCCTCTTTGAGGGCAATCGGTACCGGTTGGGCGCCCGCAAATCTGATTACGGACTCGTAGATTGGAAACCCGGGGTCGGGATAGATAACCTCGTCTCCTGGTTGGGCAAGGGCCAGAATGGTGTAGAACATAATCGGTTTGGCGCCCGGGGTGACCACAACCTGATCCGGATTGACTGAAATTCCCCGGAACCGGGAGACATCCTTCGCGATGGCTTCGCGGAGTTCCGGCAGGCCCATCGGAGGACCGTAGTGCGTATAACCCGAATGAAGCGCCTGTTGGGCGGCATCGACAATATGGGGCGGTGTATCGAAGTCGGGTTCGCCGATTTCAAGGTGGACCACATCTCTGCCCTGGGCTTCGAGGTTTCGCGCTTTGACCAGGACTTCGAACGCAGATTCGGTGCCAAGCTGCGCCATCCTGCCCGCCAGGTTCATGGTGCTACCCTCTTTTCCCGCAAACTGCCTTCGACAGTCTTGCCATGGGTGTAGGAGCCGAGGATTTTGAGGAAGCTGGCCATTTGTTCGAGGTGCTCAACCGCCTTTCGGATTTTTTCACTTGACAGGTGGCCTTCAAAATCCAGGTAGAAGACATACTCCCAGGGCCGGCCGCTTAACGGGCGCGATTCGATTTTTAGCAGGTTGATATCCCGCATCGCAAATACGCCCAGACTTTTGAAAAGGGCACCGGGGATGTGATCCAGTGCATAGACGACGGTGGTTTTTGCGGGTTCGACGGGTTCAGCAGGTTCGGAGGCAACGACCAGAAACCGGGTGTAATTCCGATGGTCGTTTTCAAGACCCTCCCGAAGGATTTCCAGGTCGTAGTCGATGGCCGCCTGTGCGCTGGCGATGGCAGCGGCATCTCTTGCGTTCTCTTCCTTGATCTGTTTGACGGCGCCGGCCGTGTCGTGGGCAGCGACAGCTTCGACACCTTTCGTGGATCGAATGAACTCGGTACACTGCGCCAGGGCAGGCGCCTGTGAGTAGATCTGTCTGACGTCTTCCATCCTGACGCCGGGATTGACAATGAGGTTGTGTACGATGCGCAGCTTGATTTCGCCCACGATGTAGAGATCCTGCCGGAGGAGCAGATCGTAGTTTTCGTGGATGCTTCCCATGAGGGAATTCTCTATGGGTACCATGCCGTGCGTGCATACGCCGCCGGAAACCGCGTTGAATAGGCCTTCGAAATCGGGCTGTGGGGCCACATGGACGTTCTCGTAGAAGTAACTGCGGGTGGCCATTTCGCTGAAGGCGCCCATTTCTCCCTGGAATGCAACAACGGGATCGTTTGTGTTCACTGAACCTCCATGGACGGGTTCGACGCAAACGACCGATGACGGCCGAAGTGCGGGCAGTCGAAGTAGTAGACGACTGAATCGAGTTAAAGGTTCCGCCGGCACGTGATCGGAATCAGAATAGCTGCAGTCTACTCACCGTTTTCCAAAAGGGCGCTTAAGTGGTATTCGACGCTACGGGCGAGGCCGTTGAGGTCGTAGCCGCCTTCCAGAACCGAAATCAGATGATCGTTGGCGTAGATCCTTGCGATTTTCTGTGCCCGGCGCGTCATTTCGGCGAATCCTTCTTCGGTGACCTGTGTGGCGGACAGGGGGTCGTCGACGTGCGCGTCGAATCCCGCGGAGACGATGACGAATTCCGGGCGGAAACGTTCCATTGCCGGGGCCAGTAGTTCGTCGAACGCGCGAAGGTATTGTTCGTCGCCCGCCCCGGCGGGCAGGGGCGCGTTCAGGTTCGCTCCTTTACCTGCGCCGATTCCCATTTCGCCGCCGCTGCCGCTAAACCACGGATAGTGGGGGTACTGATGGGTACTGAAGTAGAAAACGGTGGGGTCTTCTTCGAAGATGTGCTGCGTACCGTTTCCGTGATGCACGTCCCAGTCAACGATGAGGATACGTTCCAGACGGTGGGCAGACTGGATGTATCGCGCGGCGACGGCCACGTTGTTGAACAGGCAGAAGCCCATCGCCGTGTCGCGTTCCGCATGATGGCCCGGTGGACGCGTGGCGCAGAATACGGCGTCGGCACGGCTATTCATGACGGCGTCAACCGCCTCGCAGGCTGCACCTGCCGCGAGACGGCCAACGTTGAAGGATGCAGGGCATATAAAGGTGTCGGCTGCGTCCATGAGGCGCATGTTCTGTTCGCACCGGCGTTGTACATCGGCGATATGCCGGGAAGTGTGGACTTTCTCCAGCCAGCCGGCTTCAAGCATTCTCGGCGCGATGTCAAAGAGCCGGCCTTGGAGACCGGTTTCATCCAATCGTCTTTGGATTGCGTGGAGCCTCTCAGGTCGTTCCGGGTGCCCGGAACCGGTTTCATGCTGCGAAAAATCAGGATGCGCGATCAGCCCCACCCTTGACATAGGCCCTCCCGGCCCTTCGGCGCCCGCTGCTTGAACAGAAGTCAATATACGTGAATGATGGGTTTAAGGCCGGATTCGAACCACGAAAGGAGACGCGAATCAACCGCTGGCAGGGCGGGCTGCGATCCATGCCTCGTCGGATACATCGGACCGTCGCATCGGCAGTGCCTGAGGGCGCCAATATACACGGTGCGGACATTGCCGAAGCGTGGTTCGCGGACGTGCGGCTAGTCTCGATCACCGATGGTGTTTCGGTGAGTGCGTGCAGGGGTGTCTGGTATGCGGTCCACGAGCATGTTGGGAGCGTCCTTTTGTTTGATGAGGTCGAATGCGTCGTAGAGTTCGGACGTGGCCGTTCGGGCTTCGTACCGCAGGGTGTCCCCGTCCACCTCGATGGTCTGGTAGAGCTGGGTGTTTTCGGCGGCGCGTCGCCACCACCGTTTTGACTTGAGTTTGTACTGTTTAGGTCCGCTCACGGAGACGACGTAGACGGTGCCGTCTCCGTCGTTACGGGCAATGGCGCCCGTTGGGAGATTGGAACCGCGGCCGTAGGTGTGGTCGTGTCCCTGTAGTACGAGGTCTACCCGGTATCTGTCGAACAATGGTTTCCACAGGTCACGCAACGTTTTGTTGTCCCTGCCTTCTCCCGTGGCGTAGACTGGATGATGGAACGTGACAAGTGTCCATCGGTTCGAATTTTCCCGGAGGACGGTTTCCAGCCAGAGTACCTGGTCGCCGCGTTCTTCGTTGGAATTGAGGGAGATGATGCGGGCGCCCTGGTAGTCTATATAATAAACGGTCTCTTCCAGGCCTTCGGGGCCGTTTTGAGGCAGTGTGAAATGGGGGCGCCAGAGGCGGGAAAGGCGACGTACGCCCTGCTGGTCCTTGGCGTATTCGTGGTTACCCGGAGTGGGAACGGCGTTGATGGTTGCATGGAGAAAGGCGCCGGCCCGGAACCATTCACTCCACTCGCCGTCGCTGTTGGCGCGGTTGACCAGGTCGCCGGCGTGTAGAATGAAGCTTGCGTGTGGCGCGTTCGCATAGGCGGCACGGATGGTGCGGGACCAGAGCGACAGGATATTGTTCTGGGCGTCGCCGAGGTAGATGAAGGAAAAGGGTGCGGGTTCATCCATGGCCGTCCGGAATTGAAACCATTCGCTCCACATGTCGCCGTTTCCTACGCGGTACGCGTAGAGGGTACCAGGCTGGAGGTCGCCAATGACTGCGGAATGATAGTGTGAGGAGCCGTTTTCCGTCGTGACGGACTTTGTGTGCGCCTGGATCTTTCGAGCATTGAGCATGAACCGGGGAGATGCCGTGGCGGGGGCAATTTCGACGACGGCTACGGAGTCGGTTGCGTCGGTTCGCCAGGTAACTGCCTGTGAATTGGCGGGATCGCCGGACCATGTAAGTACAATGCGGTCCGGCACGGGAGAGGGACGGGCATCGTGGGCGGCCGTGTCGTAAGACGCGTTGTGTTGACGGGGAAATCCGGCTTCGTGGGTTCGGACGAATCGCGCGCAGGCGACGAAGACAAGCAGCGCAAGGACATGGATCGCGCGTGTGAGCATGGCATCCCTTAATTTACAGGTGAAGAGTATCAGGCGAACACGTCCAGACGCCGTCTTTCGGAATAAATAAGCGGTGGAGTTTACCCAGGGGATGCCTGAAATCGGGCATATTCGGGCGAAGTCGTACAAGCTATGCCAGAATTCGTAAGCGTGGTGGAAAACGCCATTAGGGTGAGTCAGGGCTCCCGCCGATCCGGGTGACGGAGCGCTATTTCTGGCGCCAGATTTCCCAGACCAGGTGCGAAAGTTCGGGAACCACCAATTTATCCATCGCGAGGCGTACGGCGCCGGAGGACCCGGGCATGCAGAAAATCATCGTGTCGCGGTAGACTCCGGCGACGGCGCGAGAGAGCATGGCGCCGGAGCCGATGTCATCCCAGCTCAAATAGCGGAAGAGTTCACCGAAACCGTCCAGCTGTTTTTCAAGCAGACCGACCACGGCTTCGTAGGTCGTATCCCGGGCCGCGATGCCCGTGCCGCCGCTGGTCAGAATCGCCTGACAATCACCTCTGTCAGTAATCTGGATGATCAGGTCGCGGATGCGGGCCGGGTCGTCCGGGACGACCTGGTAAAAACCAGTCGTGTGACCACCGGTTTCGAGCAGATCCCGTATAATCCTGCCACTCTTGTCGTCGGCTTCTGTGCGCGTGTCGCTGATGGTGAGTACGGCGCAGCTTACGGCACCCTGTGCCTGCTTTTTATGGTCCTGGTAGGGCAAAATTCGTCCCTCCTCGTTTTGGAACCGGCGGAAGAGCATATGGCATCCCGCCGGCTCAGGCGGCCCTTAAGGGAATCCCATCCCGAATTTCAGCATGAAGGCGCGGATGAAACGGTTGACTCGTCAGTTGGGATCGACAGCGGTTTTGAACGAATCCGGCCTTGTCCGTCGACGGCCGCGAGTTTATATTTGTGCCTGACGTGAACAGCAGATTGGTTCGCAAGTCCGGATGCAAATCAATGACAATTCCATTTATGTTTCACGCTAGTCCACTTAAGAGGCGTAAGTAATGTCCCTGAAATCCGTAACCGTTCTCGGCGGCGGCAACACGGCCTTTGCCGTGGCTGCCAACCTCAGCTTGAAGGGCTTTGAGATTACGCTCTACGAGATTCCCGAATTTAAGGAATCTCTGGATCCTGTTGTTAACGACGGAATCATCCATCTGCTCGGCGTAGGTGGACAGGGTCAGGCCAGGATCCATCGCATCACCACTGATATCCGGGAAGCCCTTGAATCACCGGATGTCATCCTGCTCATCGTACCGGCGTACGCGCACAAACCCTTTGCCGAAGTCTGCGCCCCGCACCTGCGACCGGGTCAGACCGTCGTCATCATGCCCGGCACCCTCGGGACCCTCGAATGGGCGCGCATCCTCCGCGAGGCCGGCACCGAGGGCGTCGTTCTCGCCGAAGTGGACACTGCGCCGTTCGTTTGCAGGAAGACGGCGCCGGACACCGCCACCATTTGGGGCACCGTCACCGGCCTGGGTCTGGGCGTATTGCCGGCCAGCGAGTTCGAACTTGTGCGGGGACGGTTGGATTCCCTCTTTCCTGGCATAACGGGATATCCGGACGTGATGGCGTGCGGCCTGGCCGCAATGAATCCGGTGGTCCATCCCGCCGGTGTCCTCCTGAACGCCGGCCGAGTGGAATATTCCCGTGGTGAATTCTACTTTTACGAAGAGGGCGTAACCCCCGCCGTGGCCAGCGTGATCACGCAGGTGGACAACGAACGCCGTGCAATTGCCAGGCGACTCGGTTACGACCTATGCCCGGCGAATGTCGCATTTCATCGCGCCGGCTTCGGACCGGGAGGCGATCTCTGGGCCACCATCAACGGCAGCTACATGCTCACCCGTCTAAAAGCACCCGGCTCCCTGGAAAGCCGTTGGCTTACCGAAGACATCCCCTATGGTCTGGCCGCCTGGCACTCGGTCGGTGCCCAGTACGATGTACCCGCTCCCACAATGCGCGCGATGGTCGACATCGGATCGATCGTCATCGGAGTGGACGGCTGGGTCTCCGGTAGAGACGTTCGTGAACTGGGCATTGCAGGGATGGATCCGTCCGCGCTGAAGGCATATCTTCAAACGGGGAAAACCGCCTGACCTTCTGGCAGGCCGGTTCTTGTCCGGAGGCACCTCGGGATTTCGAACCTGACGTGTACGTGTCCCCGATAAAAGGACCCCCTACGACGTAGCAATTCGTTCTTCGTAGTACGATTTCAAACATCGGTCCATCACCCGGCCGGTTCGCGCCGCGCTCTCGCCGGTTGACTCGCACGTTCCCCTGCCCAGGAGTTCATCCACCGCCGTCTGTATCAGCGGCTGATGTACATGGGTAGGATTCCTGTATTCCAGAGCCGTCGTTACGCCGCCTTTCCTGACCAGAATATCGGTGTCCGAAAAAACCGGACAATGCAATTCCCCGTCCGAGCCGGTGAACGTCATTCGGTCTTCGGAAAAATCCGCATTGAAATTCCAAATGCCCGTTCCCACAATCCCTGATTCAAATTCAAAGCTGGCCGCAACCACGTCCTCGGCCTCGTAGGCGCCGCTCGTGTTCGCTGCACATCCCCAAACCCGTTTGATCGGACTTACGAGAAAATCCAGCAAATCCAGACCGTGAGAACCCAAATCCATAAACAACCCACCTCCCGAGATTTCCGGCCTGTAACGCCAGCCACTCGCTTCGTCAGCGCAGGCAAGGGGATCATAGTGCGTGATGTGTACTGAACTCAACTCGCCGACCGCTCCTTCCCGCAGCAGCTCACGAACGCGCAGGAATCGAGGCAGCGCCCGCCTGTAATACGCCACAAAAAGCGGCCGTCCTATCTTTCGGAAGGCCGCCACCATCTGCTGGCACTCAAAGTGATTCATCGCCATGGGTTTTTCCACAAGACACGGCTTTTCGGCGTGCGCAACCTTAAGCGCCAGGTCAAGATGCGACGAAGGCGGGGTTGCTACATACAAGGCGTCGACTTCGGCATCCTCAATCAATGCCTCTGCCTGTCCGTAAAACCGCGGCACGCCGTGTCTGTTCGCGTAATCCGCTGCCTTGTCGACATCCCGCCGCATCACCGCCACCAGCCTGGACGCGTTCGCATTCTGAAATCCAGGCCCGCTCTTCACCTCCGTGACGTCGCCACAACCCACCATACCCCATCGCACGGTCTCCATGCCCTTGGTCCTCTGTCATCCCGAAAAAACATACCCTGGGGAGTAGCGTGGGTCAGGCCGTATCCTTCAGACGACGCCTCAGAAACGACGGTATTTCCAGGTCGTCCAGTGAGATGTCCCGGTCTACGTTTTCCTCCGGCGCGACCTGCGGCTCCGTCGCCTCGGCGTTGTCGGCTTTGCGCATATACGCAGGCACGTCGAGGCCGAGAGGGTTGTCCGTCGGAACCCGCCGCGTTTTCGTTCCAACGAGATCCTCTTCCCTGGAGAAACCGGTGGCAATCACCGTTATCCGAAGTTCATCGCTGAGTGCATCATCCAACACGGTACCCCAGATAATATTCGCCTCTGGGCCAACTGCTTTTGTAACGGTAGATACCGATTGGTCCACTTCGAACAGCTTCAATTCACTCCCGGCTGCGATATTTACCAGCACGCACCTTGCGCCATCAATGGACAGTTCTTCCAGCAAGGGGCTCCTGATGGCTGCCTCGGCTGCATGAATCGCACGGCCTTCCCCCTTGGCCATGCCGGTTCCCATCAACGCGTCTCCGCCCTGTTGCATTACCGTACGCACGTCGTTGAAATCCAGATTGACCTCGCCCGGAATCGCAATCAGATCCGAAATCCCGCGCGTGGCCTGTAGCAGAACGTCGTCGGCCACTCTAAACGCTTCGCGGAGCGTCGTGTCCTCGGAACAAATGTCCAGAAGACGCTGGTTTGGAATTACGATGAGCGTATCCACGGAATCCTTCAGCTGAGCGATGCCCATCTCGGCGTTGCGTAACCGGGGTACGCCCTCCATTTTGAACGGCTTTGTCACGATGCCCACCGTCAGCGCGCCAACTTCTCTTGCGATCTCGGCCACCACCGGCGCAGCGCCCGTACCTGTACCGCCACCCATACCGGCAGTTATGAAAACCATGTCCGAACCGGCCAGCAGTTCCGTGACGTGGTCCCGGTCTTCCTCCATGGCCTGCCGTCCGATTTCCGGATTGGCGCCCGCGCCAAGCCCTTTTGTAATCGCCTGACCGATCTGTACACGTTTTGATGCTTCGGATTTATCCAGATCCTGCAGATCCGAATTGACCGCGATAAACTCCACACCCTTGAGGTCCGTTGCGATCATCCGATTCACCGCGTTGCCCCCGGCACCGCCTACCCCCACAACCCGCATCTTCGCCTGATTGTCATTGTCAACAATCGAAAATGTCACCATTTAGCTTCTCCTGTCAATTCGCGTTGTGGAGCGGGCAAACCCCTTCGGTCGACCCATCCGTTGAAATGCCGGTTTGTTGTGAATCCGGCCGGACCCGGCCGTCGTTCTCTTTAGAAAAAGTCCTTCACCCACGCCTTCATCCTGCCAAGAATCGATCCGAAAGAGTCATTGCCGCCGACCCTTAACGCGCCGCCGAATTCCCGTTGCTGCAGGCCGAATTTCACCAGACCGACCCCGGTAGCGTAAATGGGCGCGAAGACATCGTCCGACAGGCCGGTCACGCCGTTCGGATTGCCGACACTGACTGGCATTCCAAACACTTCCTCCGCCAGCTCAACCGTCCCCTCGAGCATCGATCCGCCGCCGGTAATGACGACGCCGGCCGCCAGTAGGTCGGCGTAATCGGTCCTGCGGATTTCCCGATGGACCAGGGTGAAAATTTCCTCCATGCGCGCTTCGATAATCGCAGACAGTTCCTCCCGCGGTACTTCGTAGGAGGGCCGGCCGCCAATTCCCGGTACTTGTATGGTCTCGTCCTTGTCGACCAACGAGCGCGACGAACAGCCACGCGAACGCTTGATGTTTTCCGCCTGGCGCAGGGGCGTTCTCAATCCGATTGATATGTCATTGGTTACGTTCTCACCGCCCAGCCCCAAGACGGCAGTATGTCGAATGCTCCCGTCGTAGAATACCGCGATGTCGGTTGTGCCACCGCCAATGTCGACCAGCGTCACGCCCATTTCCTCTTCCTCGGGTGACAATACGGCGTAGCTGGATGCCAGCGGCTCCAGCACGAGATCCACGACCTCTACGCCCGCCCTTCGGATGCTTTTGCATATATTTTGTGCCGACGTCACGGCGCCAGTCACCATATGCACGTCGGCCTCCAGGCGTACTCCCGACATTCCAATCGGATTCTTGACTCCCGGCTGGTCGTCCACCACAAACGATTGGGGCAACACGTGGATAATTTCCCGGTCCATAGGAATCGAAACCGCTTTTGCGGTTTCGATCACACGAGCCTCATCCTGAGCGGTAATCTCGTTATCAGTTCCGGATACCGCGATTACACCTCGGCAATTCAGGCTGCGAATGTGATCACCTGCGATGCCGGCGTAAACCGCCCCGATACGTACGTCCGAAGCCTGTTCAGCTTCTTCCACGGCGTGTTGGATGGATTGGACGGTTTGGGCCACATTCACCACAACCCCGCGTTTCAGCCCGTTCGACGGGCTTGTGCCGATCCCCGTAATCTTGAGATGGTCGTTTTCTTCCACCTCGGCCACGACCACACAAATCTTGGTCGTTCCAATATCCATCCCGACTATCTGATCCCCTTTGGCCATCCTCACTTCCTTTCCAACAACTGCCGGACAGGTGCTGGGTACGGGTTTGCGAAAGCCTTAACCTGTACCCACAACGACCTGATTCGAAAACCGGAGGTCGATGTAAACGGATGTCTGAATTCTGTGTGGCCCCGCCTTTACAAACGCATCAAAACGCCGGACCTGGTCGACCGCATCTTCAAGTCGCATGCGAAGTGTCAGCCCATCTCCCACGAGATAGATCCGAGCCTCAGTGACAGACACCAGGTGTACTTCGGAGACCTCATCCAGGAACGCCGGCACTTTTGAACGAAGCTGCTCCAGGAACGATACAAGGTTGGAAAACCGGTAAACCCCCGGTGAGTCCACGGCCGCTCCAATACCTGTCACGATCGGCAGATTAAAAGGCGCCTGCGGGAGCGGAAAGAGCACGCCATCCTCGTCCAGACCGTACAGCCCTTCCGAAGTTGCCGCCAGCGCAAGCGGACGCCTCTCTTGCAGTTCGATGAGCAACCCGCCCGGAGGTTGTCTCAACAACAATGCGTCCTTTATCGCCGGATCGGCCACTAACCGCTTTGTCGCCGCTTTAAGATCGGCCGCAAAAAGGTTGACGCCGATCTTCAGGCCCGAAAGAACCGCTACCTCGCTTTCCTTCAACAGCCGGTTGCCCACCACGGTAATGTGGTCCAGACGAAAAAGGTCGGAATCGGTGAGTGCCGAATACGCGTTCTGAATGCCGAATAGCAGTAGTCCAACAAGCGCCAGAACGACAATCCACCGTAATATGCGAACCGGCGATCGGGATTCGGGCTCCTCTTGAGGAATCCGCTCCCGTTCCTGAGTCCGGGAATAGATCGGTCGATGGCTGGACATATTTACCTCCGTCGTTTTAGGTATCCGCCGGGTGCCTCGGGCGTACACATCCGGAAACAGCCGCCACAAAGGTGAATTCGTTGCCGGAACCCGTCGCAGTACCCTGCTTTAGGGGTTCTCGATTCCCCGCTCGCCGACAACGCGAACTTCCATCTTCATTTCGATCCCAAAAGCCTTGTGTACTTTTTCTTGAACCTTCCGGACCAGTGAGAGCACATCCGCCGCGGTGCCGCGGCCCCGATTCACGATGAAATTCGCATGAACATCCGACACTTCGACATCGCCCACGGATAGACCTTTGCAACCGGCTCTGTCGATGAGCAACCCCGCCGACATGCCCGGCGGGTTCTTGAAGATGCAGCCAGCGTTGCGCGCCCACAACGGCTGGGAGCTTCTTCGCTGGGCAAGAATTTCGTCCATGCGTGTCTGCACCATCACCGGATCGTCCTCTTCCAGAAAAAACCCCGCCTCCACGATCAGAAATCCAGCCGGAAGATCCGTGTGCCGGTAAGAAAAAGGTATCGATTCTTTCTGCAATTCCATCGCTTGACCCGTTCGGAGGTTCACACCTCTCAGCCACGCCGTCCGCTCCATGATCTGCCCCCCCCACGCGCCGGCGTTTCCCCAAATTGCGCCGCCCACGGTTCCGGGAATTCCGCAGCCGAACTCCATCCCGGTCTGTCCGGCGCGCTGGCAGCGTCTGGAAAACACCTGAAGGCTCGCGCCCGCCTGCGCTTCGCCCTGATCCGATTCAACCGCCATTCCTGCGAGTCCACGGGTCAAACAGATTACGAGCCCCCTGAAACCTGTGTCGCCCACCAGCATGTTGGTTCCGCCGCCCAGAGGTAACACTTGCAGTTCGGAGTCCAGAACGAGCGGCACCGCCGTAATCAGATCGTCCATGTCCGCGGGCCGGAAAAACAGATCCGCGGCCCCACCCAAACCCAAATGGGTATGTTTCTTCAAGGGTTCGTCAACCAGAAGTTCGCCCCTGCAGCGTGCCCGAATTTCACGGGCGAGCGAATTCCGCTTTTGAGCATCATATATCAGACCGTAGTGCTCCCTCGGACAGCCGGTGAGTCAGTCCATACGCAACCTGCTCCACGTCGCCGGCACCCATCACCAACACGAGGTCGCCCGACGCAAGCGCTTCTGAAAGGCGAATCTCGAGATCGTCCAGGCCCGCGACATAGTGTACTTCGGAACAGCCGGCATTCCGTACCTGGCGTGCCACCGTCTCGCCGGTCACACCGGGAATCGTATCCTCACGAGCGGCGTAGACGTCGGCGACCCAAACCTGATCGGCTTCACTCAAAACCCTCCCAAAATCAACCGCGAAATCCCTGGTTCTCGAATACAGATGTGGCTGGAAAACAGCCACCAAACGGCCCGTCCATCCAGCTCTGATGGTTTCCAGGGCGGCGCGAACCTCGGTTGGATGATGGGCGTAGTCGTTTACAACCCGCACACCGCCCGGATCACCGAGCACCTCCAGCCGGCGTCGCACACCCCGGAAGTTTTCCAGTCCGGACCGTATTGCCTTCCAGGGCAGTTCCAGCGCCAGGCCCACACCCACAGCTGCCAGCGCATTGCTCACATTGTGCCGGCCTGGAACCCGGAGGACAACATCGCCGAGGGGTTTTCCGCCGTCGAGCGCCTGAAACCGACTTCCGTGGCCATCGTGGAGGATGGATTGCGCAGAAATCCCTGTTTCCTCCTTCAGACCATACGAGAAAATTTCAAGATGCCCCGTGTTCAGTTTCCGCACCAGAGGTCCATCGTAGGCCATCACCGCACATCGGCTTGTCTGTTCCAGAAACTGCTGAAACGCTCGAAAGAGGCCCTTCATGTCTCCATAGCAGTCCAGATGGTCCGCCTCAAGCGACGTCACCACCGCCACCTCCGGACGCAATGTCAGAAAGGAACGGTCGAACTCATCGGCCTCGACCGCCCACAATGTTCGTGAGCCCGGCCGCAGGTTTGTCTCGGGCCCCCTGACGATCCCGCCCACCAGCACGGTGGGATCCAGACCCGCCGCGTCGAGAACCCCGCCGACCATGGCTGTAGTTGTCGTCTTCCCGTGTGTACCGGTCACCCCCACAACACGGTGCCCTGCCGTCAACTGCCCCAGAAGGGCGGCTCGCTTGATCGTTGGAATCCCGTTGGACCGGGCTTCTGTCAACTCCGAATTGTCCGGTCCCGCAGCTGGTGTGTACACAACCAGGTCTACGTTCTTTACAGCCTCCCTCGTGTGTCCGATTTGAACGGGAATTCCCAGCATTCCCAACCGATCCGTCAGCGCGGAGGCCTCGCGGTCCGATCCGGTAACAACGCATTCCTGTTGAAACAGCAGTTCCGCGACCGCGCTCATTCCCACTCCCCCGATGCCCACAAAATGCACCCGGCAACCCGGTTTCAATTTCACCATGCGGCATCCATCCTTTAAGACTCACCGCGCAGAAGTCCACTTCGCGCCATTCCCTCCACCAACCGCACAGCCGCGTCCGGAACGGCCAGCGCGCGGCTGCGACGGGCCATATCCGAAAGAAGGCCGTTCGAATCAACCAGCACGGACACTTCCTGAACCAGCCTTTCCGCGCTCAGTTCCGATTCAGGCACCATCCGCGCGGCCCCGGCTCGAACCACGGCCCTTGCATTGAATTCCTGATGGTTCTCGGCCGCGAGTGGTAATGGCACCATCAACGCAGGAACACCTAGTTGTGTCACTTCCGTCACCGTTATGGCACCCGACCTGGTCAACGCGAGGTCGGCCGTACTGTAAGCCATCGCCATGTCGTCGATAAAGTCCCTGACGACTACGCGGTCTCCGCAGGAGCGCGCGGCGGAAGCCGCTGCATCGTAGCCCACCTTACCGGTCTGCCACAAAATCTGATAGCCACGTTCCGTCAATACCGGTAGTGCCGCCGCCACGACGCGATTAATTCCCAGCGATCCCTGGCTGGCTCCCGTGACGAACAGGGTGACCCGGTCTACGTCCAGCCCGAACCGCCGGCGCGCCTCGGTCCGGTCCACGCGCTTCCATCCCTCCCGAATCGGGTTGCCAACGACGTGTTTCTCACACCCGCCCACGCGTCGCCTTGCCCCCTCGAATGCCAGATAGACCTGCCTGGCCGCGCGGGACAGCAGGCGAACGGTAAGCCCGGGGAAATTATTCGACTCGTGCAGAACCAGCGGAATGCCAAGCAACCGCGCGGCTACGCCCACCGGGCCGCTGACATGGCCTCCGGTACAGATCACCGTATGAGGATGGTACGCAAACAGGATGCGAAAGGCGGTATAGATGCCCTTCACAAGCATCCATGGAAATTGCAGCAAATCGAGATGCAGGCGACGCTTAAGGCCTATAACCGGCAAGGTCTCAAGGACATATCCCTCACGTGGAATCAGCCTGGCCTCGACGCCTCGTGCAACACCGACGAATCGGATCACCGTATCCGGATACCGCTTACGTACCGCGGCCGCCATGCCAAGCGCGGGTACCGTGTGACCGCCGGTAAGGGTAACGGCAAACAACAGGCGTAACGGCATCAGAACCTGCGATCTCCTGTCCGGTGCATTCTGACGACACCGGTTCGTTGGGGAAGTGTTCCAGGATCGGCCGCACCGCACCGCCCGATGTTGATCAGAATACCAACGGCAAGCAACGTGAAAAGCAGTGAAGATCCACCGTAACTGATAAAGGGCAGCGGAAGCCCGGTGGCCGGTATCAATCCCGTGCAGACCCCCATGTTCACAAACGCATAGACCAGAATCATGAGTGTAATACCCGACGCCAGGAAGAATCCGTGCAGATCCGGTGCACGACGGGCAATCTGAAACCCGCACCGGCCAAAAATGAGAAAGCAAATCACCAGGCCGGCCGTGCCGACCAGGCCGAACTCTTCGCCGACGATACTGAATACAAAGTCGGTATGTGGCTCCGGAAGAAAGAAATATTTCTGCAGACTCTGCCCCAGACCCAATCCGGTCCAACCGCCGCTTCCGAGCGCCAGCAGAGACTGCATTACGTGATATCCGGCGCCCTGGATGTCGTCGGACGGACTGAAAAACGTCATCATCCGTTCCTTTCGATAACCCACAACAAATACAACGAGATACAACAACGGTAGCAAAACCATCCCCGTACCAGCAATGTGCTTGACTCGCACACCAGCCAGATATAACATTAGCGTGCATGTCATTCCGATCGCCAGAGCCGTCCCGAGGTCGGGTTGGAGCATTACCATTCCCATCGCAACGCCGATTATGGCAATATGTGGGAGGTAACCCTGAACGAGATCCTTCAACAGTCCCTGGCGCCTGCTCAAAGACTCCGCCAGATAAACTACCAGCGCGAGACGCATCATATCCGAAGGTTGAAGGGTGCCCCCCGGTAATTGAATCCATCGATATGCGCCGCGCACCTTGCCCACTTCCGCGAGTTTGAAAACCAGGACAACAGCCAATCCCAGGAAACCGATGGCCAGAAAGATCCGGGCAAAACGTGCCCAGAATCGATAATCCACGCGCATAATCAAGAACATCGCCACGAGACCGACCACCGTACGCAACGCCCACCGCTTCAGGAAAAAGTGGCCGCTCTCAAACCGCACCTGCCCCAGCGCTGTGCTGGCGCTATACACCATTACAAGGCCGAATCCCACCAGCCCGATCACCAGCAACATCAGCAGATAAGTCTGCTGTTCTGTTCTTCCGGTCGACATATATTCGAGCTTATTGAGAATAAGGATCCCGAAATGGAATCTCAAGACAGGACGTCAAGGATCGGGATTGTGAATGAAGAACGAAATGTCAGACGCCCATGACCGTCGATGGAAAAAAATCATGATTTTGTCAGCCCGCCATATCTCATAATTTTACTTTAAAACCCAGTGCTTCCGCGGTCGTCTCCATCGCCAGGCCGCGAGACCCCTTCATAAGTACCAGATCGCCCGGTCTGAGAAATGCCTTGAGTTTTGTCACCAGGGATGCTCGGTCTTTGAATGCCCGCGACCTTTCAGGGGACAAACCGCCCGATATACCTCCTTCGGATACGTGACCTGACATGTCACCGAGCGCGAAAATGGCGTCCATTCCGAGTCTGGCGGCAAGCATGCCCAGGCGCCTGTGGCTCTGTATGGCCGATGCGCCAAGTTCCAGCATGTCGCCCAGCACCGCCACCCGCCGGCCGTCCGCGGTTTTGGACATTTGCGCCAGAGTTTCCAGAGCCGCCCGCATCGAGGCGGGGTTGGCATTGTACGAATCGTTCAATAGCCGGATTCCATTCTTCTCAACCATCTGGCCCCGCAGCTTCGAAGGCCGAAACGCGCCAAGGGCTTTCGCGGCTTGTTCAACCGGCACATCCAGCGCCGCGCCGACCGCCGTTGCGGCCAGTGCGTTATAAACTTGATGTCGGCCGGGTACAACCAGATGAAAAAAACGGCCCTGCAGAGAGAAGTGACCGCAGCCCTCCTGGTCTATGACAAGTCCCTCCCCACGAAACTGACATATCTTCTCGATACCAAAGCCCAGGAGTCTCCCCTTAAGTCTTGCTCGCTCCTGTGACACGAACAGGTTATCGAAATTCAAGATAGCCATTGAAGACTCTTCTAGATAATCCAGGAGTTCCCCTTTGGCTTTAGCCACACCCTCTACAGAGCCTAAAAATTCCAGATGTGCAGGTCCGATATTTGTAATCACACCGATCGTCGGATCGGCGATTTCACACAGGCATTTCAAACCCCCGTGTTCGCTGATGCCCATTTCAACAACCGCGGCTTCGTGGGCGTTTGAAAGCCGCAGCAGAGTCAGTGGAACCCCAAGCCAGTTGTTTAAATTTCTTTCCGTAGCCAGCACCCTGTATCGGGTACTCAGCACAGCGGCAGCCATATCCTTGGTTGTTGTTTTCCCACTGCTACCCGTAACGGCCACCACCGGAATCTGAAATCGTCGGCGGTAAGCCCTGCCTAGAGCGCCCAGCGCCAGGCCCGGGTTTTCGACCACGATCAGGGTCCCGGGTAATCTGCAGGAATTTCGATCATCAGCCCATTGCCGCGAAACGACAGCCGCGGATGCGCCCCATTTCAAGGAATCGCCCACAAAATGATGCCCGTCGCGAATTCCGTTGACGCGTTCTCCCTCGAGCGCGAAGAACAACTCCCCTTCCTTCAACACCCGCGTATCGATGCACCCACCAGTTGGACAGATTGCCGAGTCAACGGCTCCAACCAGCTCTCCGTCCATTGCATCCGCCGCTTCCGCCAGTGTCATTCCTTCCATATTGCGCGTTCCAGGTGACGATCTTCGTGTCTCAGCCCGATCAGCTTCTGGAATCCTGAAGTGGACTATACGTGCCCCCTCAGGACGTCCCGCACCACCTGCCGATCGTCAAAGTGAATCTTCTTTCCACCGATATCCTGGTAATTCTCGTGTCCCTTGCCCGCTATTACGACAAGATCGCCACCCGACGCATGTCCAATAGCCAGTGAAATCGCCTTTCGCCGATCAACTTCGACCTGGTGTTCCGCGCGGCAAACGCCCACCGATATGTCTCTGAGAATCGACTGCGGGTCTTCGGTCCTGGGATTGTCGGACGTCACAACCGTCAGATCGGACATCTCTGCGGAAATTCGTCCCATCTGAGGCCGCTTGCCGCGGTCTCGATCACCCCCACATCCAAACACGCAGATCAAACGACCTTCCGTAAACTCACGGGCCGCCCGCAAGACATTTCCAAGCGCGTCGGGAGTATGTGCATAATCCACAATCACACCGAAATCCTGTCCTTCCTGAACGCTTTCAAAACGACCAGGTACCTGCACGTCCCGAATGGCCGCAGCAATCGATTCCGCGTCTACATCCATCGCCAGCCCTGCGGCAATTGCCGCCGCGGCGTTCATCTGATGGAAACGGCCCCGCAGCGCGAGTGCAAGGTGCAGGGTTCCCCAACGCGTTTCCAGATCCATCCGTGTCCCGAAACCGTCGGTATTCGCGTGCATGATTCGTACATCGGCAGCCGGCGAACGGCCGAAGGACACCACCCGCGCGCTGCAGTCGCGCAAAAGGCGATCGGTCGCCGCGTCGTCCGCGTTGACCACCGCACGCGCATCCGGATTTAAGTTGTCAAAGAGCAGCTTTTTGGCGGCCAGATAGGATTCCAACGATTCATGAAAATCCAGATGGTCCCGCGAAAAATTAGTAAACACCGCCGTGTCGAATTCGATGCCGTGTACCCGGTCCAATGCCAATCCGTGCGACGTTACTTCCATCACGGCCGCAGTGCAGCCGCTGTCCGTCATCTCCTTCAACAACCGCTGTAGATCGTGTGCTTCAGGCGTTCCAATGAACGACGGCATCCGACGATCGCCAAGGCGGTATTCAATCGTCCCGAGCAATCCGCAGACTCCAACGGCCGCCTCCAGAGACGCCTGTATAAGCATTGCCGTCGTGGTCTTACCGTTGGTTCCCGTTACCCCCACCATCCGCAGTTTCCGCGAGGGCGACCCGTAGAAATGATCCGCGAATACTCCCAGCGCCTTCCGCGTGGACGGTACCCGGATGACCGCAACTTCCGCCTCAACCGGCTCTTCAACCACCACCGCCACGGCCCCCGCCGCCACGGCCTGCGGCACAAACGCGTGTCGATCCTCAAGCTGTCCGCCTCGGATGGCAACGAACAGATCGCCCGGTCGAACCTTCCGCGAATCTGTGGCCAGACCGGTAACCCATGGATCGCCCGTATGAAGCCATTGTGCCCCTGGAATCCGGGAAATGAAGTCGACCAGCCACATAACACGGCTTTTGTCACATATCGTTCGGGAATGGCACGTCCTGCGGGCTACACACCACATTGCAGACCGTGCCCCGGGCAACCAGCATTCCGGCGCTGGGGGTTTGCGAAACGACTCGCCCGTTGCCAGAGACGCTCACCACTAATCCGGACGACGTCAACTGAACCACAGCCTGGCGTAATGGAACCCCCAGCACATTGGGCGTCGTGATGGAATCGATGGTCTTCGCTGAATCTGCCGAAACCGTCGCCTGCTCCGATTCCCTGATATCATTCGACGTGGCCTGCGCCTTTACTGACAATCGTGAGCCCGCGGCCACCTTCATTGGGCTGAAACCGTGCCGATCCATTACCCGTTTCGCCACATTCCGCGACAATCCCGCCAATATCGGCCTGGACGCTTCCACGCCTTCCTTCCCACCTGCCTTAACGACTGCCCGATGCCGCATTTCCGTGTCGCGCAGACTCAAGATGCGTTTCATAATACGGCTGAAGACCGGTGCGGCTACCTTGCTGCCCCAGTGAATTCCCTTTGGGCTGTCGACGATCACAATACACACGAATTCAGCACGCTCGACCGGCAAAAAACCGATGAATGAGGATACATACCGGTTCGGATCGTAGCCCCTCCCCCCTTCTCTTGCCCGCTGAGCGGTGCCCGTTTTTCCGGCTACGCGATAGCCTGGTATCCGTGCGTTTGCGCCCGTGCCTCGCTGCACCACCCCTTCGAGGATTTCGGCCATGTTCTTTGCCGTTTCCTCAGAAACCACCCGCCGCAGGACGTGGGGTCGTTCGGAGATCCAGTTGCCGTCGTGAGAACGGCGGCGATAGATGCGCGGGACCATTAAATTGCCGCCGTTGGCAATGGCGCCGTAAGCCATCACCATCTGTAATGCCGTTACACCCACTTCCTGCCCGATCGCCATCGATGCCCGCGTTCTTCCGGACCATCGTGTCGGTTTTTTCACGCTTCCGGGCACTTCACCCGGCAAATCCACGGCCGTTTTGCTTCCGAATCCGAACAGACGGACATATTTAAACAGACCTGCCTGTTTCAGTTTTCGAGAGATTTTCACGGTTCCGATGTTGCTGGATTCTTCGACGACCTGCTGGACCGTGAGCCATCCGCACGGATGTGTGTCTCGAAGGACACCGCCGGAAATGTACATCTGGCCATTCTCACAGTAGATTCGATCTTCACGTTGCCAGAGACCCGCGTCCAGACCGCCGGCCACCGCTACCACCTTAAACGTGGAACCGGGCTCAAAGAGGTCGGTTACCGCTCGATTGCGTCTGACCGCCGCGTCGTACTTGCCGAAATGATTCGGATCGTAGAGCGGCACGTTGGCCATCGCCAGAATCTCACCTGACATGGGCGACGTGACGATCGCCATCCCGTTCACCGCCTGGAATTCGGTCACGGCCACAGCCAACTCCTCTTCCACGATCGACTGGTAATCGACATCCACGGTCAACATCACATCCTCGCCGTCTTCGGGCATCCGCCGCACAACCCCCAGGGCGCCCAGTACCTCGCCACGCGCATCTCGCGTGGACGTCATATCTCCGGGTTTGCCCTGCAACAGTGAATTGCAGGCCAGTTCCACGCCCTCGATTCCGATATTGTCGATGTCCGTATACCCCAGCATCTGTCCGGCAAGCACACCCATCGGATAGCTTCGCCTCATCTCGACAATTCGGCCCACACCCTTTGGCAGCGGATCCTGTCGCCGGTCATTGATTACCTTTCTAGCCAGCCAGACGAATTTCTTTTCTTGAAGCCGTCGCAGGAGTGCGGCGTTTTTCTTGCCATCGCGACCGGAAAATCGCACCGCGATGGATCGGAGGCTGTCCAACTCGGCTACATTGTTGACAAAGAACGATTGGGCTTCCAGGTTCGTCGCAAGTACCCGACCCTGCCGGTCCAGAATACGACCGCGGTTCGCCTGCAATACGGTCCGCTTTTCGTGCTGCCTCTTTGCACGGGCACTGTAAAGGTCACCCGTCCAGACCTGAAGCGCAGACAATCTGTAGATCAAGACCAGAACGAAGATACTGCCCAGCAGGCAAATGGCTCTTTGCCGGCGAATGTGGCGCACTTCAATACGCATGGCTCAGTTTTTGTGTCCGGAAAGTGCGTGGCGGCCGGGTTGCCCATCCAGATATAGATTTCGAGGCGGACCCTTTGGAAACACCATCTCCAGTCTATTTGAAGCGATCTCACGGATTCGACTGCTTCTTCGGAGTCCCGAGATCTCGGCCCGGAGACGCTCCTGCTGGCGGAACAGTTGCTGGTGGTCGGTTCGAAGCCGTACGATCTCGTCACCCTGCCGCACGGTTTGCGCCTGCGCCCACAGATAACCCAAGAGACCCAGAACTACCAGCGCTACGGTCAAAAGTACGTATCGATACCCACCCGACGTGTTTACCTGGGAATTGGCATTCATACGCATTCTCTTTCACTCCAGACACTCGACTTCACAATCTCTCCGCGACCCGCAACGTCGCGCTCCTGGACCGCGGGTTTCGCTGTCGCTCTTCCGGATCCGGGCGAATACCACCAGGGGTCAGGACACGCACCTGCGGGACTCGTCCACATCCGCAAACGGGGAGATTCGGCGGACAGACGCAACCCAGGGAAGCCGACCGAAATACCTTCTTCACCGTGCGATCTTCGAGCGAGTGATATGACAGAATTCCAATTCGCCCGCCCCGTGTCAACCTCCCTATCGTACACTCAAGGGTCTCCTGGAGTTGCTCCAACTCACTGTTGACCTCGATCCGGATCGACTGAAAGATCCTTGCCATGGCCTTTTTTGAACGAGGTCCCGGGGTGGTCTCCGCAATCAGCGCGGCCAATTCCGATGTGTCTTCCAGAGGTTTCCGGACTCGCCGACGACAAATAGACCGGGCAATCCTGCCGGCCGCACGCTCTTCTCCGAATTCTTTGAAAACTCGCGTTAGCTCATCCACGGAGTAAAAGTTCACGACCTCGCGCGCGGACTGAAGTGCATCGGGCCCCATGCGCATATCCAGGGGTCCGCTTCGGAGATAGCTGAAACCACGGGAAGGCTCGTCGATTTGATGCGAAGAAACGCCGAGATCGAAGAGCGCCCCTGATATCCGTTCTACCCCCAGATTGTCCAAGACCCGCGACAGTTCCCGGAAAGTCGTCCCGACTATTTCCACACGGTGGGAGAATCTGCGAAGCCGACCGGAGGCGGCCTCAACCGCCTCCGGGTCTCGATCCATCCCGATCAGTCGTCCGTGCCGGCCCATCCGCTCCAGCATATATTCAGCATGGCCGCCACCGCCCACCGTGCCATCGATGTACACGCCGTTCGGGTCGTTTACCACCCGGCAGGCCGTTTCCCGCCCCATAACCGGCGTGTGAAATTCCACGGCCCCGCGCATTTTCGCATTCTCGAGAAAATTTTCCGTTATTCATTTCGCACAGACCCCCGCACCACCACACAATCGAGAACAGATAAAGAATTGAGACCGACCCCGGCTCTCAGAGAATATCCAGATCTTCCGCGAATTCTTCGAGATTCTGGCCGACATCGCTCATATCGGCGCTGTATCGCGCCGGATTCCAGATTTCTATCCTGTTGCCCACACCGCTGAGTGTCGCGCGATCCGTAATTTCCGATAAATCAAGCAGCTTTCGTGGAACCAACAGACGCCCCTGCCGGTCGATTCTCGTCTCCGCCGCACCCCCCATAACCCAGCGGGCGATTTGCCGCTTCACCTTTCCTTTATGGTTCCCGTCTTTTATCTGCTGTAAGACCTGCTGCCAACCTATCGGATCAAACCCGGCCAGGCAGCCATCGAACCACCTGGCGATTACAAGCGAAGTGACATGTGTAGGCAATACCCGGCGAATGGCGGCGGGGACAATCAGCCGTCCCTTGTTATCGACGGGGATATCCTCATATTCTCCGATGAACAGTGGCGTTTCGTCTGGCATGTGAGCGACTCGGGGGAAACAGGGGACCTGTGGCGCCGGAACCTACGTCGGGTAGGTGTATTTGAAGATCACCATCGCCAAGCCAAGAGTCGGGAGAAAAGCCCCGACTAAATGGTCGGGGCTCGTCGTGCTGAGCGAGTTCTTCACAGATCTATTCAGATCCTCCCTGATACACCACTTTCCACCACTTTCCACCACTAAAATTAGGGCTTGCTTATACAAAAGTCAAGGGATTTCTAATCGATTTTTTGCCTTATCTTTAAAAAAAACAACCACGTGACCATGTGTGCACATACATGGCGCAACGAGTCCTCAAGGGAAAATATGGTGGCTATCGAGAGGAATATGAAAAAAAAACACCAGATATTGTGCAAGGGCGCCCTTTGTCTCCGTCCATTCCTTACGGCACGGCGAACGGGTCGGAGTGGGTTCCCGTTATCCCGCTTGCCCTCAATCAATTCTGGCGCGGGCTGTTTTGCCTTGACCCTTTCGTCGTGTCCGGATATCTTTCCGACGATGAAACCGAAACTCTTCACTCTCCTGTTCTGCGGCCTGCTGGCCTGCACGGCCCGGAATGGACCCGCACCCACCGAACGACAACTGGCCCACGTTGTTCTCGAAGTTATCCGCCTGCATCATCAGTACGCGGAGCATCCCGATAGTCTGGCCATCAAGCGAGAAGCCATGCTGAAAAGATTTCAGTTCACTGAGAAAGACCTCGAACGGCTGATTTCAACCTGGAAGACGGACCCCGAAGGACTGGAGGTCCTCACAGGAAGAATTATGGAAACACTCGAAGCCGATAGCGTTTTCGCAAGCTGGAAGAAGACCATGAAGCGGAACATCGTAGGCAAGCAGTACATCAACAAAAAGCAATGAGGGCGGGTTCGAAAACCCGCCCTCATTGCTTCGTTAATGCCGAATCAGCTTCCTCGGTATCAGTAGAACAACCCCCAGATCCGGCCAATGTCACCAAAGGTCACATACACCATAAGACCAAGCAGGAATACAAACCCGAATTGCTGGAGCCGCTCTTTCTGCCGGGTGGAAAGCGACCGTCGTGTAATGGCTTCTACGCTCAAGATCATCAGGTGGCCCCCGTCCAGCGCTGGAATAGGTAACAGATTCAGGACTGCGAGGTTAATACTCAGCATCGCCATAAAATCGAGTAACGCTTCCAAACCTTCCCGCGCCTTGCTCCCCGCCATCTGAGCGATTCCTATAGGGCCCGCAATCATGCCTCCCGATATCTCGCCAAGGATCAGGCGTTTGATGAGCACGAAAATGAGCGTGGTATAACCCACAAGGTCCCGCCCACTGCGCTCGAAGGCGGTGGTAAGGTTCACCGGTACCCGCTCCTTGGGCTCGTATGACGGGCCGATGCCAATCACACCGATGGTTCGCCCCTCGCCTCGCTGGGGCTGAGGCACGATACGCGCCGACATTTCCTCTTCGCCGCGCAACCACCGGATCTCGGTCTCCTGCCCCGGCCTTGCGGAAATCTTCTTTCGCATCTCCTCCCATCCGCTCACGGATTCACCGGCGATCGATAGCACACGGTCTCCGGGCTCCATCCCCCCTTTTGCCGCCGGGTAGCCAGGCATCACCGATCCGGCAGTTGGCAGCAGGAAAGGATAGAAGCCCAACTTCTGTCCGCGATCGGGTGTCGCTGCAAGAAACACTGCATCCTCACCGCGAGCCAGCTTCAGGGCAACCTCCCCGGTGCCCGCCGCGTTGAATGCTTCGATCAGTTCGTCCCAGTTTTCCACCTGTGTCCCGTTAACCGCGAGAATGCGGTCATCCGCGCGCAAACCCGCCCCGTGAAACGGAGACGTTGCCTCGATACGGCCCACCTTCGTCGTCTGCAGAACATAGTCCCCCAGCGCGAGACGCAGCCCCAGAATGAGCATGAAACCAAGCAGGAAATTCATAATGGGCCCTGCGACCATCACCGCCATCTGAATTCCCCTGGGCTTCGACTGAAATTCCCACGGTTCTCGCTTGACATCCGCACTGCCAAAATCCGACATCCCGGCCACCTTCACGTATCCTCCGAGTGGCAGCCAGGAAATGCAATACTCGGTCTCGCCGACCGTTATCCCGATCGCCTTGGGTGGAAATCCCAAGGAGAACTGCTCCACGCGAATACCCGACTTCTTGGCCACTACGAAATGACCGAATTCGTGTACGAAAACCAGTACACCCAATACGAGAATGAAATAAAAAATAGTTTCCAGAAATTCCAAAGCGCTCAACTCCTGTAGGGTATCCCCCGCGGCTCAGGTCGGAGGCGTCCTGGGATTACCGCGAACGAAAAACGGCGCGGTGTAAATCCGCCCGGATCTCTGGTCCGCCAGCGGGGGTTTCGGGGTTGTTTCGAACTAGCTTTCCAGACGTGCGACAACCTCCCTTGCCTTCTCCCGCCCCCAGCGGTCCGCTTCAAACACCGCATCGAGACTCGAGCCTGTTGCGTTGACATGCGCGTCGAGCGTCCGGCGTACGACGTCGGGTACATCCAGAAACCCGATGCGCCCAGCCAGAAAGGAATAGACACCAATCTCGTTGGCCGCGTTCAGAACTGCCGCCGCCGTACCTTCCGCACGCCCCGCTTCATATGCAAGCGCAAGGCAGGGAAATCGCTCTAGGTCGGGTGCATGAAAGCTCAACGAACCCGTGGCTACCAGGTCCAGCGACGGGACGGCTGTCGGCAGCCGATCCGGATGGGTCAACGCCTGCTGAATGGGCAGGCGCATATCGGGCCGGCTCATATGCGCGGTCAGGCTTCCATCCAGGAACTCCACCAGACAATGCACGATCGACTGCCGGTGAATCACAACATCGATCTGGTCGATGTCGAGCCCAAGAAACCAGCGGGACTCAATCACCTCGAAACCCTTGTTCATCAACGTAGCCGAATCGATCGTAATCTTCGGTCCCATCCGCCACGTCGGATGACGGAGGGCCTCGTCGGGTGTTGCGCGAGCCATCTCGTCCAATGGCATCTCGAAAAACGGACCTCCGGAGGCGGAAAGTACGATGCGCTTCACCTGCTTCGGCGGAACCTCCTGCAGGCTCTGCCACAAAGGGGTCAGTTCGCTGTCCAGCGGAATTAACTGCACGCCGTACCGCTCAGCGAGCTCTGTTACGAGATGCCCCGCTACGACCAGCGTTTCCTTATTTGCAATGGCGACGTCCTTGCCTGCCTCGACCGCCGCCAGGGTTGGCCGCAGTCCTACCCCCGCCACCAGCCCGTTGATTACCAGATCCACTTCCGTATCCGTCGCCAACGCGAGGAGTCCGTCAGAACCGTGTAACACCTCAATACCCTGCAACTCACGTCTCCCGCGGGCGTTTTTCGCGTTTTCTTCTCTCACGCAGACCCGTTTCGGCCGAAAACGCGCGACCTGCTCGCAGAGCAGATCGATATTGCCCCCCGCGCTGAGGCATTCCACTTCGAACCGTTCGGGCAGGCCGGCCAGTACGTCAAGCGTACTGGTACCGATAGATCCAGTTGATCCAAGCAGCGCAACTCGCTTCATACACAAATCCCGTTCATGTCAACGGGTGAATGAAACTGAAGGTTCCCCGAATGTACGAAGGTCTAATGAATCACGCGGAGGTAAAGATACATTGCAGGGTACACAAACAGAAAACTGTCGAATCGGTCTAGCACGCCGCCGTGTCCGGGAATCAGGGCGGAGGCATCTTTGACCCCCGCGTTCCGTTTGATCATCGATTCGACCAGATCTCCCCATAGAGCGCTAACGCCCACCACCATCCCCAGCGCGATACCCGCTGGAAGCGTGTACAAATTCAAGATATGGCCGCCGGCGAACATAACCGCAATCGCTCCGACGATTCCGCCCGCGAAACCCGCCCCCGTCTTACCCGGACTGATCTTCGGGAAAGGATGTCGCTTCCCCCAAAGACGCCCCGAAAAATAGGCGAGAATATCCGTGCCCCAGATTCCCAGGAGTACCACAACGGCAAACCACGCGGCGCCGTCTTCAGTCGTCTCAAATCCGGAATGGTTCCGTACCAGCAGCGCAAAGGCCGACAGCAACCCGACATAGCACGTACCGACAAAGGTTGCCTCGGCGTCAGCCAGCCTGAATCGACCCTCCCTTTGTCCCAGCGCCAGGGTTAGCAGAACAAGCAGAATCACCGTGGCCGGAATCAGCCAGAGTCGCTCTCCGAACCAGTTCAACCACAGACACCAAACCAAAGAGGCCGCAACCCCGGCTACCGTCCAGGGATGCAGCCCCCTTTTTTTCTGCATCCGGCAGTACTCCCACGTCCCGCCCGCGGCCACCAGACATACGCCAATCAGGAGTGGTATTCCACCAACCCAAAACAGAACCAGAAAAAGCGGCCCGAAGAACGCCGCCGCTGAGATCCGGTGAAACAAGTTCGAATGTACCGCCAAAACCACCCCTGCTTGACGGAAGCGAGAATTGGATCGAAACCCCATGCGGGAGTTTCTATCCCGTCGCCGCGCCCAACCGCTTCGCAACCCCGTTCCCGGTGCCAACCGTCGTGGAACGGATCTGCGCGCTAGTCTTCCCGAAACGGCGCTCTCTGGACTGATACGCCCGAATAGCTTCGTACAGATGTTCGCGCCTGAAATCGGGCCACAAGACCGGCGTGAACCAGAACTCCGTGTAAGCACATTGCCACAGCATAAAATTACTCAAACGAAACTCTCCGCTGGTGCGGATCAGCAGATCGGGATCCGGCAGGTCGACGGTATAAAGCATCCTCGAAAACAGCTTTTCGTCGATTCCGTCGCTGCTTATTTTACCCTGCTGCACCTCGGAGGCAATCCGTCGGACGGCGTGAAGAATGTCGTTACGGCCATCGTAACTCAACGCCAGATTCAGCGTCAGCCCGGTATTTTCAGCCGTCCTGCGCATGGTAGAACTCAACGCCCGCCGCGTCTGCCTGGCCAGACGGTCCGTATCCCCGGTAGCAATAAGGCGCACCTTGTTTTCGTGGAGTTCCTCCAGTTCTTCAACCGAAGCGTCGCGCAGCAATTGCATCAAAGCAAGGACTTCTCTCCAGGGTCGCCTCCAATTATCCGTCCCAAACGTAAACAAAGTGAGGATTTTGATTCCCAGTTCGCCACAAGCCCGCACAACGTCGCGCACGACATTTCGCCCGGAACGATGTCCCTGGGTTCTGCCCAGCCCATGCTTTTGCGCCCAGCGACCATTCCCGTCCATAATGATGGCGACATGCCCGGGGAGGTTGCCGTCTGCCTTCAGTTCATTCTGAATTTCCACATCGTGGTGATCCAAGATTCCCTCTCAGGATTTGCCGTTATTACCACAAAAATCGGCATTTGTAAATTTAAAAGTCCACACAGTTAAAGTCAAGCGAACTTTTCCGTCTGACCACGCCAGTCCCGATGGGTAAAACCGGTCCGCTAACGCGCTCCTGCCTTGACAACCCGCAACGCTCGGGGTATAGTTATGAATCCCGACGTCGCGGACAGGCCTTGAGTCGGAACGATCCGGATGCCTTCCAAAAAGCAAATTCGAAATACCATGAAGAAACGACGGTCCGAACTGTCGCCGGGGGAAGTCCGCTCCAGAAGCGAATACATCATCGCGCGCCTGACCGGCCAGGAGGATTATCGCCGCGCCGGATCCCTGGCGATCTACGTCTCGGTCAGGAACGAAGTCGACACGCATACCCTCATCGAATTTTCCCTGAAAAGTGGCAAGCGGGTCGCGGTGCCTGTTGCAGAGCCGAACCACATGCTGGTCCACCGGGAAATTCGCAGCCTTGTTGAATTAAAGCCGTCGGGCTTCGGCCTGTTGGAGCCGTCCGACGAGGCGGGTGCCGTGGTTCCGCCGGACACCTTCGACATCGTTCTTGTTCCCGGTCTCGCCTTTGACCGCGCCGGAAACCGCATCGGCTTCGGCGCCGGTTACTACGACCGTTTTCTTTCAATGACCACTGCTTCCAAAGTGGGCCTGGCATACGACTTCCAGCTCTTCGATCGTCTGCCGACAGGCCCTCGCGATATCTCGATGGACCTGGTCATCACGGAATCTGAAATACACACCACGTGACAGGGGTGAAACCCTGGAAACGGTGAGAGGGTAGACGTAAGACGGGAGACGGCCACGCCTCTCCCCGCGAATCTCGCACCCGCGCTTGTTTAGCACCAAGCGAATATCTCATCGCTTCGTCTCGGCGAGTTTCAGAATGCAGGCGCGTCATAGCTAATAGATATCTATTACGTCTCACCTCTACCGTCTTCCCTCTCACGTCTTTCCCTGTGCAGGGTTGGATTGGCGGGGTGACCGCTGACAGCTTGTTTGCAGACCAGACGGGAAATCGGCATGTCCATGTCACCTTCCGAACTGCGGTTTGTCATCGACCGGCACCGATCGTGGATCGATTCCGGAGGAACCGAAGGAGAACGGGCCAACCTGTGCGGCGTGAACCTGAACAGGGCTGAACTCCAGGATGCCAGACTTGAATTCGCCGACCTGAGCGAAGCCACCCTCAGCGGCGTGCGGTTCCAGAATGCGGACCTTCACGGCGCCAATCTCCAGCGAGCCAGGCTCTACGAAGCCAACTTCCGCGATGCGAACCTTCAGGACGCCGATCTTTCCGGCGCCCGCCTTCAGCGAGCCCTATTACGCGGCGCAAATCTCAAAAACGTCGATTTTGCGCCCGCAGACCTGGAACTCGCCGATCTCATGAATGCCGATCTTTCCGGCGCCCGGCTGCGGGAGGCCACACTGCGGGGCGCCAACCTTCGTGATACCACGCTTAACGGAGCCGATCTGCGGAAGGCGCGCCTTCAGGACGCCAATCTTCTCAACGCCGACCTGCGCGGCGCCAATCTGAGAGGCGCGTACCTTGAGGGTGCGAACCTTCAGGGGGTGGACCTCCGGAATGCCGATCTGCAGAGTGCGAGGCTGCAGAATGCCGACCTGGTACAGGCCGACCTCCGGTGCGCGAGGCTCGTCAAGGCCCGAATGCAAAACACCGACCTCTATAAAGCCAACTTTCAGAATGCGGACCTGCGCGGCGCCGACCTGCGAAACGCCGTGGGTTTCACCGGCAGACACATCGAACAGGCGCTTACGGATAAGACGACCAGAATCAGGGACTAGCGACCTTTCCCGGAAATATGTCACCATACTTCCGCCGATTCATCCCGTCCCGCCGCGTTGCTTGCGTTGCTCGCACTGAGCTTGTCGAAGTGCCTTCGCTTTCCGACCTTCCGCAGGTCGACTCACTCAGGCGCCTTGCGAGCCGGGCGACTCGCCGGCCGAATTTCGGCAATCTCCTCGGGTGTGCGGAGGATTGGAGGCGGCGGGCACGTGAGGTCTACAGTGCGACGTGTGGCCGGGTGGGTAAAGTGGAGTTGATGCGCGTGAAGGTGGTATCCGACGTCACCGGGGAGCGGAGCACGATCTCCAGTGGGTGTAACGACGGGCAGGCCACCGGCACGATACAGAGGGTCGTCAATCAGGGGATGTCCGGCAACAGCAAGGTGAATCCGGATCTGATGGGCGCGGCCGGTGACGAGATTGACACGAATCAGGCTCCGATTGTTGTCGGGATTGCGGTTGAGCACCCGGCATTCCGTTCTGGCCGGTTTACCGTCGCTCGTTGCCGCGTACAGGTACCGGGTTGGCGAATAGGGAATCCGACCGATGGGAACATCCACCGCAAACCGATCGGTCATGTCCGTGCCGGCGACGAGTGTGCGGTATATCTTGCATATCCGCCGGTTTCGGAAATCCTCGGAAAGGATCCGTCTTGCCGATTCGGATCGGGCGAACAGAACGATGCCGGAGGTTCCCCGCCCAAGTCGATGCAGGGGCGCGGGGCCCGGGGTTTCCGGGTAGTGCTCGCGGATGCGGGCGAGCAGCGTGTTGCGGAGATGATGGCCGCCGGGCAATACGGGGAGGCCGGCGGGTTTGGCTACGGCGATAAGGTGCTCATCCTCGTAGAGCAGCGCAAACGAACAGGGAGCGTCGGGCTCACGCCAGGGCCTTCGGTGGTAAGTGAGCCGCTGGCCCGAAGCAAGCGGTGTATCCTGCGTGGTGGGGTTGCCATTCAGCCGTACTGCGCCGGATAGGATCCGTTCCAGCCACACTTCCCTGGAGGAATGAGGATATCGTCGGAGATAGAACTGAAGTACCGTTTGTCCAGATGCATCGCTCTGTACGAGGTTGTGATAGATCCAGCCTTGATTTTCCGGCGGGTCATGCATGGCGGAGCCTGGAAAGCTGTTCAAACCGTCGTGCACCGTGGTGCAACACGAAAAATTCTGAAACCTTTGGCCTGAGTTCCATGTACTGGTACGTGGGAGAGGTCCGTTCTGTTCCACCTGAGTGACGCAATATAACGTTGCCGTTAGGTTTGGTCTATGTCCAATTTGTCCGCGGGTGAGCACCCGCGGTTTTTTTTGTCCTTCTTCATGCTGCAATTTGAAGGTGGACTGTCTAATTCGGCATGACGGAACCAGGATCTTTGAGAGACTACAGACCTGGTGAGTACCGTTCCAACAATAGAAGAATCAACTAGATAGGCGGACGGACAGAAATATGGGAAATGATTGGCACAGAAGTTGTAGCGAAGATATCGCCACGCAGTGAAAAGGAAACAGTGGTTGCCCGGCACGGTGACCAACAGGTCTTGAATCAACCCGCTAAAAAGCTCGCGGATCCGGTGCCTCGAATGACGGGCTCCAGTGGTGCTTGTATTTTACGGCGCCGGTCGGGTTTCGCGCTTATTGGTGGTTCTGCCCGAGATGGAGGAAAGGATGGAATTTCCGTGGAAACAAACCCGCCGGTGTGTCCCCTACAGTGAAGGGGAACGACGCCGGTTCGTAGTCAGGGGATACGCCGGGCCCCTGAAGTACGGCCATTGTCGTGGTGTGTCGCACCGACTCCTCCCGGCGTTGACCACTGTCGTGAGTTGGTTCGGATTGTTGTGTGTTTTGGTGGCTCCCTTTCCAGCCACCGCCGCTTTCGAGTTTCATCCCGTGGGCGCCCGTGCCGGCGGATTGGGAGACACCTTTGTGGGCTGGGCGGCGGGCGTAGACGCAGTCTTCTGGAATGCGGGCGCGGTAACATGGGGCGAGGGCGTCAGCATAACGGTAGGATATGAGCGGCCGTTCGGCATGGCCGTGTTAGATGCCCATGCGATCGGGACAGTTGCGTCTACGGGCAGGGCGGCAGTCGGTGTGGGATACCGGGAGTACGGCTTCAGCCTTTATCGGGAGCGGACAGCCGGGGTTACATTTGGCCTTCGAGTCGCATCCCGGCTGGGTCTCGGGCTGAGGATTCGACACATGCGTTTGTCGATCGCGAGAGGCGCGAAACGTGCGTGGACGGCATTTGACCTGGGCGCGAGGATCGTACTTGGTCCGCAGGTGATGCTGGGGCTCTCGGCCTGGAATGCCGGCGGGCAGTCGGTTGACGTGCTGGGTCAGGGAGGTATGGCGGGCGTGGGGTTCGAGGTCGTACCGAATCTGGCACTGCTGCTGGATGTTCGCAAGGAGGCCGGCCGGCGAACCGGGGTAAGCGCGGGCATGGAATACAGCTTCGCTCGCCGGGTCATGTTGCGGCTTGGGGCCGGGGGTCGGGCGGAGCGATTGTCGATGGGGGCCGGTGTGATTCACAGGGGCTTCCGGATCGACTACGCGACCCTGTACCACACGGTGTTGGGGTTGTCACACCGGGTCTCGCTGACGCTGGGACGTTGAAACGCGCGCAATTTTGGCACCTCCAACGGACATCACACATTCGCAGGACTGCCTGCACACCCGCTTCAATAAATCTGAAAAGGAGCATTCCATGCTGCCCCGATCGACACATAACCCCCTCTAAAGTGTCCAATTCTATACAGGTGTATCTGTGATAAATAGAAACGGTGTTGGCAACTTGATGGATGTCCGAACCGCAGGCCGCCGCAACGCAAATCGCCCTCGTGAGCTGTCGACTTCTCCGCCCAATATACTGCATTAAACTCGGAGAGAAAGTTGTCTCACTATATAACGGCATGTAGGGCCGTTATAAGCCACGAATCACTCCCGGGCACTTGGCCGTCAGATTATTCGCAGCTGCCACCATTCCATTGGCTAACACCCTGAAGCCACATCTGGAAAGCGATATCTGCTGGCGCACATAGCCCGGTGTTATGGAAGTAGAATTCGTCCAGGTACGGGAGCATGGTGAAGCTTAGTGGAAGGGCTCCGGTAAGGTTTGTATTGTCGTGAACCTGCAGCGTCGTCAGGTCGGAGAGCTTTCCGAAATCGGTCGGGATTGATCCTTCAAGCCCATTTCCCGATAGATTCATCCGTACGATGTACATCAACCGGCCCAATTCGGCGGGTATCGTCCCGCTCAGTTGATTCGTATGGAGCGATAGTTCATCAAGGTGAATCAGGTTTCCCAGGTCGGGGGGGATCGGTCCGGTTAATGCGTTTCCGGAAAGTGATAGGATCGTCAGGTTAACGAGCTTGCCCAGTTCCGGGGTAATAATCCCACTGAGCTTGTTGTCGTGCAACGCCAGACTTCCGAGGTTGACAAGGTTGCCCAACTCAGGCGCGATCGAGCCGGTAAGCTCATTGCCCCAAAGCCGCAAAGGCTCGATACCGGTCAGGTTTCCAAGCGAGGCAGAGAGCGTTCCCCTCAGGTTGTTCTGGTGAAGCTGCACTTGCGCCACACGGCCGTCGAAAACTGTAATGCCGTGCCACGTCGAAGGGTCTTTGTCAGTGAGCCAATTTGTCTGGTCGTTCCAGTTGGGCCCGCCGGTTGCGTGATACAACGTCACAAGCGCTTCTCGATCGGTTGCCAACGACCCACCTGGAGAAGGGCAACGCAAGCCAGAATGATCTGGAATGTCTAAAAGCCACTCCTGAAACGCACGATAGCGCGGCGCACATACCCGAGTGTTGGTAAAGGAAAATATCTCTACCTCTGGTAGCCGTGTGAGGCTGCGTGGAAGTTGGCCCGACAGGTTGTAGTTTGCGTCTATCTCTAACGCAAAGAGATTGACGAGACGGCCAAGTTCCGGTGGAACCCGGCCGCTCAACAGATTCCGGCTTAGTTTCAACCAAAACATCTCGGATAGATTGCCCAATTCGTGCGGGATCCGTCCGCTCAATAGATTCGAACTTAACTCCAAATAACCCAAGTTGGATAGATTGCCCAATTCGGACGGAATAAACCCGGTCAGCGCATTTTCGGAAAGAATCAGCGACTGGAGATTGGATAGTCCCGCCAACGCGGGAGGCAGCGCACCATTCAGGTTATTCCCCCCAAGATGCAGATCTGTGACCCTATCGTCAGTAACTGTTACACCTTCCCATGTCGACACGTCTTTGTCGGTGAGCCAGTTTGCCTGACGCCTCCAATTAGGTCCATCAGTCGCATTGTAGAGGGCGACCAGCGCCTCCCGGTCTGTCGCCAGCGAATGCGATGGGTATGTTGTCCCGAAGACATTGGCGAGAGCTACAAAATCGCCGAAGTCAATAGTGCCGCTACCGTCCATGTCCATATTGACGTTATATCCATCATCCGATGACGATAACCCGAAAACGGCGGCGAAAGCCAAAAAATCGGCAAAGTCGACATCAAAGTCCCCATCGAAATCACCTGGAAATCTGTTTGACGAAGAGGGGGTTTCCCGGGAAGTGGCCGTTTCAATTAACGTGGTCATAGGATCTGCAGACGCCAGTACTACAAAGACGCAAGACAGGATCGAGATAGCAGGTCTCATTGCACTCTTCCACGTATGGACGATCAGCGCGGGCAAGATGCCCGCGCACCCAGGCTTAAAAACACGGCACGCCACACCATATCGCCGCCCTGCATCCTTGACCAATTAAGGTTAGAGGATATACCGGCAAGTCGCAAGCTTCCCAATGATCCTTGGCGCTCACCTTCGAACGACGACCTCCCTTCTTAGGACGGCGCCGTTCGGCTGACGCACGAAGAAGGACCAGGTGCCAATCCGAAGAGGTGGATAGAACACTAGTGGAGGATATCCCCTCATTTCGGCCACCATAAAAAGACAGGCTATGTCCGGACGGTCATCCCTCATTCCCCAAAGCCTCACGTTGTATCCTGAATCCACTCGTGTTGTGTCAAAGTGGGAAAACCAGGAACATAGATCCCCACCGATACCAGCGTAGAATTGAACACGCATCGTATCCGTAGCTGCCAAGGGAGATGTCGTCGGCACCAGGTAACGGGATACATGCCCCCTCCCGTGGTCGCGAAATTGCTACACCGGAGACGCTACCGCCACGCTGTCGACGGGGATCTTGAACAGCCGATGATAGGGGCTGGCGGACGGCGCCGATAATACAAGCGGCGACCCGGTTGCGATCTGGATACCCCTATAGGCAAGGCGCATCTCCCGCTTGCCCGTATCGTTGGGAGGGATATCTCCAGCGTCCGTATAGATCCGGCGCTCGCCCCTGACGGGTATCTCGGGAGCTGGCCCAAAACTGACCGTGACGGGTTCCTCCCCACGTTGTGTGGCCACAAGCGATTCACTGGTTGTGGATCCCCTCCAGACAGTCGCGGTCTCGGTTGTCAGGGTACCACCGTGCGCCGACAGCTTAACGGGCATCTCAAACGGTGCGCCTTGGTCCACCTTGACCACTATGGCGGCGAGGCCCTGTGACGTCGTGTCGGAAAAGTCTGTGCGTTCCAGGCTCAAAGTCAAGGTAAAGGGTACGCCCGGGTTATCGCTAAGGTCCAGTATACTCAGGTTTCTCAGAGACGAGAACGCGGCCTTCGAAAGGGTGGTCAGGTTATTGCCGCTCAAATCGAGACGTTGTAAATCACTCAGATAACGGAATGCACCATCGGGCAGCGCGCTTAGCTTGTTGTCGCCCAATATGAGGCTGCGCAGGTCGTCCTGACCGACGAAAGCCCATTTCGGCAGCGAGGTCAAGCCACTGTCTTGCAACTCTATCCGATCCAGATCGCGAAGATCGGTAAAGATCCCACGGGTTAAGACCGAGCGGTAGGGTCCGTGCGGCAGCGTACCCAGATTGTTGTAGGAAAGGGCGAGGCCCTTGAGCTTGTGTAACTTGGAAAACACGTCGATGGGCAGTGTGGCCAGCCTGTTCTGGCGCAGTTCCAGGACCCGCAGGCTGTCCAGGCCCGCGAAGATGCGTTCAGGCAGCGTCGTGAGCCTGTTGTTGGAAAGCTCCAACCCCCTCAGATTAGAAAGACCGGCGAAGTCTCCTTCCCGCAACGCCTCGATACCCTGACCGAACAGCGACAGGCTCTCTATGGTCGCCTGGTGCTCCAGCGTCACCAGCGCACAGTCGTCCACGTCCGGGAGCACCCTCAGGATCCCGTTACGCACCCGCGGCGTACGCCCGCAGATGCCCTCGCCGCTCACGCCGACCACCTTGCCGAAGTTACTGGAAAACGCCAGGAAATCGCCGAAGCCGATCGCACCATCACCGTCCAGATCGAACCGGGTGTCAAAGCCCTCGCTGTCCGACGTCTTGCCAAACGCAGTCACGAACACCAGGAAATCGGTGAAGCCCACCACCCCGTCGCCGTCAAAATCACTGGCTGTCGCGCTTCCGATGTCCGCACGCCCGCCTCCGGAAGAGCCCGGATCCAGGACGCCAAGCGGATTGGGCACTGCAAAAAGGACACCAGGGAGATCCGCCATATCCGCGGAGATGGCGCTGCGATCCGCACCGGGAGGGAACCGCACCTTGTATATCCTGCTGAAATCCATGACGGTAAGCTCATACCCCAGACGCGACATCATCGCGGGGTCGGTTAACGGGTCGAAGTCTGGAAAAGCGATGAGCACGACTTCCGGTCCGTATCTGTCAAGCCATTCGCGTAACGTCCGCTCAATGTACTTGATTTCGTGCCACGCTGCGGCGACCTTGCCGGGAGGAAACCCCATGACACCGGGAGCCACATGGATCAGGATCTCCCGCGCGACGCGCTCTGGCGTCGAGTAAAGGATAGAAGCCTCGTTGCTGGCGTCGGCGGAATGACGCGGCAGGTTGCCGAACGCGGATGTGATCCCGGCGCACCAGGCCAGAACGGAAAGAAGAACGACCACCCGGACCCGAGCCTGCACAACAGTTAGGATGCTCCACACGTTCATCATTGGCCCGTAACCTCTCTCCTTTCAACAGAACCGTCGGCCGTTGGTACGCCGGCAGCCACTGCGCTCCAGCCTCAGTGCGGGAGTGCGCCGTCCCTTGGATCCTCTAAGGCGGTCTGGGATGAATTCCGGGGCGAGACCAACTCCAATCTGCAAGTCAAGGTACCGTGAACTGGACACTAAGGTCAAGGCGGATCCGAGGCGAAGTTATTTGCGTGCCCTGACCTGAACCTGCCCGATGAACTTTGTACCACACGGTGTTGGGGTTGTCACACCGGGTTTCCTTGACGCTGGGACGTTGAAGGGGGTGTGATCTTGACACCGGGGGGATGTTGTCCTATTTTTGAGTCGGACACTGACCGGAGGGTTCAAACCCCCACGCCGAGCGCGGTTTTTACTTTGAAAGAGGTGGGTTATCAGAATGATGGCCAAAAGGGCTCTGCGAGAGGTGGTGCTATTCGCAGGCTGTGCGGTGATCACCGGTACTGTGGCGCTGATCTTGCTCAATCGATTCATCATGCCTCGTCTGGTAAGGGCCGGCCAGCGGGTAGAGGTACCCGATATCGTCGATCTGACACACCAAGAAGCCGGCCAGGCGCTGTCTCAACGGGGTCTTAAGCTGAAGCTTCAGCAGCCCCGATGGGACGCATCGATTGCCGAAGGCAGGCTGGTACAGCAGAACCCGCCTGCGTATTCGCATGTGAAAATCAACCGGACGGTATATGCGGTGCCCAGTCGCGGGACCCGCCTGTACGAAGTGCCGGACCTTCGGGAGAAGTCACTTCGTCAGGCGCAGGTGTGGATTGCACAGACCGGCCTGGCCATGGGAGATACTCTGGAGGATGCGTCTCCAACCGTCAAGGAAGGGTTGATTATCAGCCAGGATCCCCTCCCGGGTCAACGGGTACAGGTTGGAACGCCGATATTGGTAACGGTAAGTAACGGGCCTCCGGGAGAGATGGTCCCGATGCCGAATCTGGTCGGCAAACCGCTTGAGACGGCACGGTCGGAGCTGGAAAAAGCCGGGCTCCAGTTGCGGGATATCCGATACGAATTCAGCACCCAGCATCTATTGAACGTGGTGATCCGGCATGTGCCCGATTCCGGGGAAGAGGTGAAGCAGGGGACGCGTGTGCGACTGGTGGTGAGCAAGTTGTAACGGTCGGTCATCGTCGCAAGTTGGTTTACGCGTTCAACCCCCGAACCCCCGTATCCGAGAACTGGAGGTTTTTTTTGATTAAAATCGCTCCGTCTTTTCTGGCTGCGGATTTCGCCGTGCTGGAACGCGAGATTCGGGCGGTGGAAGCAGCAGGTGCGGAGTATATTCATCTGGATGTGATGGACGGTCATTTCGTGCCGAATATCACGTTCGGTGCAATGGTCGTGGAAGCCATTCGTAAAAGGACGGCGTTGACACTGGATGTGCATCTCATGATTACCGATCCGGGCCGGTACCTGAGGGATTTCGCGGATAGCGGGGCCGACATCTGCACCGTACACGTCGAGGTCAACGCTGATTTGCCGGCTTTGCTTCGTGAAATCCGGGCGATGGGGATGCGGGCGGGCGCTACGGTGAAGCCGGCAACACCCGTGGAGGCGTTGTTTCCCCTGCTGGCGTCGCTGGATCTTGCGCTTGTGATGTCGGTGGAGCCGGGATTTGGCGGTCAGGCGTTCATGCCGGAGTCTCTGGAAAAGGTTCGGAGATTGAGGGCGGAGATCGTGCGTCAGGGCGTGCTTACGGAGATCGAAATCGACGGGGGAATCGGGTTGGAAAACGCGGGGCAGGCCATCGCTGCGGGGGCGGACGTGCTTGTGGCGGGATCGGCCGCGTTTCGGGATGGCAAGGTGGTTGAAAACGTGGCTGCGTTGAGGCGTGCGGGATTGGCGGGACTGGCCTAGACACTTAGCGGGTCCCACCGGATCCGGAATTCGGCGTGTCCCGCAGGCATGGGACCATCGACTGGGCGAACTTTCACCTAACTTACGCCCCCTCATTGACATCAACTCCCGGGCGTACTTCGGCTCGCGGCCGCGCATCGTTGCGACAGCATGCGCCGTACTTCCGAAGAGCGCCTGATTTTGGAGTTTTTTGTTGCGTAAAATCCTGTCGTCCCGTATTTTTAAAGTTCTGTGTCCCATTTCAGGATCAACGACAGGTCGGCCTCATGTTCGATCATCTCACGGAAAAGCTGGAAGGGGTTTTCAAAAAGCTTCGTGGCCGGGGCAGGTTGGCCGAAGCCAATATCGATGAAGCGCTAAGAGACGTACGCCGCGCGCTCCTGGAGGCGGACGTCAACTATAAAGTGGCGCGGTCGTTTATTGCCCGTGTAAGAGAGCGGGCGATCGGGCGGGAGGTGTTGCGAAGCATTACGCCCGGCCAGCAGGTAGTCAAGGTCGTCCACGACGAGTTGATTCACCTCATGGGAGACGAGCACCAGGGGTTGAATCTGACGGGATCGGCGCCCAACGTCGTGATGGTTGTCGGCCTGCAGGGGTCGGGCAAGACGACGCTGTGCGCCAAGCTGGCTCGACTCCTGAAAGGGAAGGGACTGCGGCCGCTCCTTGTGGCCGCTGATATTTACCGACCGGCAGCTATCGACCAGCTTTGCGTACTCGGCGCGTCAATAGACGTGCCGGTCCACCGGGCGGCGGAGGGGACCGATCCGGCCTTGATTTGCGCCGAGGCCGTGGACGCGGCGCACGCGGACGGGATGGACCCCGTGATTCTGGATACGGCCGGCCGGTTGCACGTGGACGATGAGCGGATGGGGGAGTTGGAGCGGATACGTGACGCGGTTTCGCCGGGTGAGATTCTGTTTGTGGCGGACGGGATGACAGGGCAGGATGCGGTTTCAGCGGCGACGGCGTTTTACGAGCAACTCAACTTTACGGGAGTGGTACTTACGCGTCTCGATAGCGATACGCGCGGTGGCGCGGCGCTGTCGATCCGTGAAGTCACGGGTGTACCCATCAAGTACGTGGGCGTCAGCGAAAAGGTGGACGGCATCGAGCCGTTTCATCCGGATCGGATGGCCTCCCGGATTCTGGGTATGGGCGACGTCGTGACGCTGGTGGAGCGGGCTCAGGACGCGGTGGATGTGAATCAGGCGCAGAAGCTCGAGAAGAAGCTGCGAAGCGCCGCATTTACATTCGACGACTTTCTGCAGCAGCTGGATCAGGTTCGCAAGATGGGGCCATTAAACCAGCTGATGGACCTGATCCCCGGGGCGGGAAAGGCAATGAAGGGCATGCAGTTGGATGAAGACGCGTTTGTGCATACTGAAGCGATTATCCTGTCAATGACACGGCAGGAACGGGCAGGCCCCCAGATCCTGAACGGTAGCAGGCGCCGACGCATTGCGAAAGGCAGCGGGTGTAGCATCCAGGAAGTCAACAGGTTGATCAAGCAGTTCGGGATGATTCGCAAGATGATGAAACGGATGTCGCGGACGGAGAAACAGGGCCGCGGTGCGCCTGTTCCGTTTCTGGGTTGAATCGAAGTCCATTTTCAGGAAAGCAGCGGCCGGCTGACCGGCAATGCGATTGGCATCCAACAATCGCGTTCGTCTGCGCGTTCTTGAATTCCGGGTCGTTGAAACAGATGTTGAAATCGTCGAGATGCATGGCATCCAAGTAGTCAACAATGCCGTTCGTACACCATAAGGTTGTTGCATCGGCTGATGTGTGAGTCTCTAAGCGATAAGCGCTCGGCATGCAGCGGTCAGCCCCTTCCACCCGACCCCCGAATGGTTGTGGGATGGGTGGTCTGACCGCTGAAAGCTGAAGGCTGACAGCTTGTTTTCAAATTAGGAGGATGGATTTTGGTAAGGATTCGATTGACCCGAAAAGGAGCCAGGAATGCGCCGTTTTACAGGGTCGTGGTCGCAGACAGCCGGTCCCCAAGGGACGGTCGGTTCATTGAAAGCCTGGGATATTACGATCCAACCGAGAATCCGGAGGTTTTACGGTTGAACGCTGAGCGGACGCGCCACTGGCTGGATTTGGGCGCTGAGCCGTCAGGAACGGTGAAGAGTCTGCTTCGGCAGCAGGGAATACTGAGCCCGGGCAGCACATCCGAAACGGATACGGACGAATCGGCCGAAACCGAACCTGAAGCCGAGGAATAGTCCTTGTCCCGAAATCCGGCAGATCGGGAACGATACGTCGCCATCGGCAGAGTTCTGAAACCCAAAGGCCTCCGGGGTGAGGCGTTCCTGCATCCTCTGACGGATTTTCCGGAACGGTTTGAGGATCTCAAGCAAGTTCTGGTCGAAAAACCCGACGGGAACCGGGTGACACTCGGGATCGACCGGGTTCGGAACCTTGGACGGCGTATGGCCATAAAATTCCTCGATATAGACACGCCCGCCGCTGTTGCGCCGCTTCGGGGAAGCGAGTTGCTGGTCACCGCCGACGAGGTGTACCGGCTTCCTGAAGATACGTTTTATGTTTTTGAGATCGTGGGGTTGAAGGTTGAGACGGAAGCAGGTTTGGAAGTCGGGCAGGTGATCGATGTGATTTCCCATCCCGGAAACGATCTGTACGTGGTCAACAGGGAAGATGGAAGGGAACTTTTGGTACCCGCCGCACGGGATCTGGTTCGGATCGACCTGGAGGGCGGGCGTCTGGTCGTGAAGAACGTTGAGGGACTCCTGGATTAGAATGCGGGAAAGCTTCTATGCGACCGGGTAGAGCCCATGTATATCGACTTCCTCACCATATTTCCGGATCTGATTCGAGACGTGGCTGCGTATGGCATTTCGGGTCGTGCGATCCGGGCGGGTCTGGTTGACGTCGTTGCGCACGATTTGCGGGATTTCACCGATGACGTTCACCGTACGGTGGACGATACACCCTACGGCGGCGGAGCGGGAATGGTGTTCAAGCCCGGGCCCATTGCCCGGGCGCTGGCCGCCATTCAAGACGCCGGGCGGCCGCTGGAGCACGTGATTTTCCTGACGCCGGAGGGGAAGCGGCTGGATCAGAAGACCGTGAACCGATTGTCCGTTGCGCCGAATCTGGTGTTTTTGTGCGGACGGTATCGGGGTATTGACGAACGTGTTCGCGATTTGTACGTTACCGAAGAAGTTTCGGTGGGCGATTACGTGTTGAGTGGCGGCGAATTGCCCGCGCTGGTGTTGCTGGACGCGATCGTGCGATTGATCCCCGGGGCCATCGGAGATGCGGAATCCGCCCTGGAGGATTCGTTTCAGAACGGGCTTCTTGATTGTCCGTGGTATACGAAGCCCAGAGAGTTTGAGGGCTTGCCTGTTCCCGATGTTCTGTTGAGTGGCGACCATCAGAGGATTGCAGGATGGCGGCACGACACGGCGGTGCAACGGACCCGGGAACGGCGTCCGGATCTGTTAAAAAGAAAAGGCGTCGGAGACAGGGCCGGTTCAGAAAAGGACAATGTTGGAGGGCACGGGAAGTAACTGACGTTGGTTGTAGAATTTTCACAGTGCATCCAACGGGCAGATAGCGGCAGTTTTTTCGTCAGGTGTTTTTCATCGTTTCAGGAGTGTCACCATGGACGCGTTGTTGAGATCCTTAACGGAGGATCAGATCAAGTCCGACGTGCCGCCGTTTGGCGCCGGGGACACCGTGCGGGTGCATGTACGGGTGGTTGAAGGCGAGAAGGTGCGAACGCAGTTGTTCGAAGGCGTGGTGATCCAGCGTCGGGGACACGGGATCCACGAGACTTTCACGGTACGAAAGGTGGGGGTGGGTGGCGTGGGCGTCGAGCGGATTTTTCCGCTCCACTCACCGCGCGTGGCGAGGGTCGAGTCGATTCGACGCGGCAAGGTGCGCCGTACACGTATTAAGTATCTGCGCGCGCTGAAGGGCAGAGCCGCAAGGATTCCGGAAAAACGGACCGCTTAGTCGAAGGGAATCGGTTCACCGGATGGCGACGCGCAATCCAGGACGACGCCCTCGCGGCCGCACCGGGCGCAGGGGGCAGACGCAGCGGCGGGAGCCTGCCCGGAGTCCCCTGCCCTATTCCCGCAGGAACTGGACCTTCCTTGGCGCGGGCGTGGGTACGATCCTTATCGGTTACCTGTGCCTGTCCCAACCGCCCGTCGACGGTTTCCTTTCACTCACGCTTGCGCCTGTTCTGCTGGTGATAGGGTACTGTGTGCTGATCCCTCTCGGGCTGCTGTTGGGCGGGTCAAAAAAACCCACCGAAGATGCGTCCGAAAAGTCCATGGGCGGTTAGCTCAGCTGGTTAGAGCGCCTGCCTTACAAGCAGGAGGTCACTGGTTCGAATCCAGTATCGCCCACCAATTTTCCAGCCCGGTCGTCGGGGTACCTGCCTTCAGACGTTCGCGGCGAAAAGATCCTCTCCCTTTACCTGTCTGGTCTTTCCCTTCCCGCCCTAACGCTCCGACGGCCGTTGGGGATAACAATCACGGTGCCATATCGCGGTGCGTTCGACCTGGTGGTAGAAGTCGGTCGACGGCTCGAACCCGAGTTCCTCCCGCGCCCGTGAAATGTCGGCCAGCGTGTGTGCCACGTCGCCGACACGAGGCGGACGGCGTTCAAGGGGGAGTTCTCTGCCTGCAACCTGCTCGAGAACGTCCTTCACCTCCAGCAGGGAGTGGGCTTCACCCTGGCCCACGTTCAGCACGTCCGCCGCGAAGCCGCGTTCACGGGTTGCAGCGGCGACATTCGCCTGCACGACGTTGTCGACAAAGCAGAAGTCCCTTGTCTGGGTACCGTCCCCTTCCAGGAAGGGCTGGTACGTCGGATTCACGAACAGGTGATAGGACCACGCCGACAATACGGTTGAGTAGGCGCCGCCAAAAAGCCCGCCGGGTCCGAATACGTTGAAATATCGCAGGCTTACGACATCCAGTCCATACAATCGATGAAACATGCCGCACCACTGCTCGCCGTGCAGCTTCGCCAGCGCATAGGGCGACTGCGGGTTCGAGGGGCATGCCTCCGGCGTGGGAAGAAGCGAAGCGTCGCCACAGACCGCGCTGCTGCTGGCGAAGACCAGGCGTGTTCTCCCCGTCAGCCCGGTCTTTAAAATCGCGTTGAGCACGGACAGGGTTCCCATTGTGTTCGCCTCCGCGCTGCGCAGCGGATTCTTCACAGAGTCCGGAACACGCGGCTTCGCCGCAAGGTGAAGGACCGCGTCCGGAACCGTGTTCTTCAGGAGCCGCACGAGCCATTCCGCATCCACAACGCTGTGGACGTGGTATTGAACGCCTTCGACGCCGTTGGCAGCCGATCCGGAAGATAGGTCGTCGACACCGATGACATCGTGTCCGAGTTCGATCAGGCTACGGCATGTATTCTGGCCGATGAAGCCGTTGCTGCCCGTTACAATGAATCTCATGGTGCAAAACCCCGATTGCCGCATGCAATGAAATGACTCATCGATCCACCTTTCTTCGAGGCCGTTCGTCGTTTCTCCCCGCCGGCTTCAGACAAGGACCGATCGCCCGCGATTTTCATATGGTCGATCTTATTCGGCGGAGAAGGAAATATACCAATATGGCACACTTTGGCAATGGATGTCGGTCCAAAAGCCCTCAAAAACCCGTTTTAGACGTATAGGATGGCTTCACCCGATCTGCGCAGTCGTTAGCTTGAATGGGAAGCGGCAGGGCTTCCGCTGCAATACGAAGCGGAGCGGAAGTTCACATATCTTCACACCGTATGTCCGGTCAATTCACGGAAATTTTCGAAAAACTCTGGGTCGGTTTCCGCGCCCGCTGGTGCGACAGCCACGACCTGGGCGGGGCCATGGCATTGAGCCACGAGTGCGTCAAAGTGCCCATGCTGCACCGCGTCGTACAGATAGACGTGTCCGACTCAGGAGTGGATACGATGATCGACAACGCCCTCGCCTATTTCAGGGAAAGGGATTTCGAGTGCGCGTTTACCCTTTCGCCCATGGACCGACCCACTGATCTTTCGGCACGATTGAAACGAAGGGGTTTCACGTTGGCATTGCAGGCCCTGGCGATGCACTGCGACCGGGCCGCACAACCCGTCGCACCCGGATGCGTTCAGATAGAAGAACCGGATCCCGGCCGGTACGGGATCTGGGCAAACACCATGTGTCGCAGCTTCGACTTTCCCGATGACGTGGGCGCCCTGGGCCGGCAGGTCCTCGACATTCCCGAAGTGCGGCTCTATCTCGCATACGTGGAAGGCGAGGCGGCGGGAACCGCATTGCTGTACTCCCGATACGGCATGGGTTGCGTGGACTTCGTCGGCACCCTGCCGCAACACCGCCGCAAAGGCGTGGCCTCTTCATTGACCGCGCGCGCAGTTGCGGACTCGCAGGCGATGGGCAATCGCTGGACCGTGCTCGAAGTCGCGGCTGACAGTGCAGCCGAAAGGGTCTACAAAAGGATCGGGTTCCGCCCGATGCACAACCGCCCGCGTTATGTCCGGAGCACAGCTTAGTGTCCCGTCTCAGAAATGTGTCACCATTCGTCCGGCGGTTCATCCCGTCTCGCTGCGTTGCTTGCGCTGAGCTTGTCGAAGTGCCCTCGCTCGCCGACCTTGCGCAGGTCGAAGGCGCTGGTTCCTGAGCCTGTCGAAGGATGCGAGCCGGGCGACTCGACGGCCGAATTTAGGCAATCTATTTCCGGGACAGAACACTAGGCGACTCCGACCCTGAGCCTGCCGATCCCCGGAACGGATTCCGTGCCGAAGTCAAGCCGTGGTTCCCGCCTTCGTTACCAAACGTAATCTGGAAGGTGAAATCGAAACCGTGAGCGGCCTGCCGCCGTCGTACTGTCGGCGCGACCATACCGATTCCGGGGCTCGTCGAAAAGGGTTTCGCCCCCTTGCAGCGGTGATAAAATATCCTATATTTAGGTATATATATTGTCCTTGACTTGAATTTTGGTAATCATTATTTTTTCCGGTCCGGTCTCTGAAGTGGAGCCGGCATTTGTGTCCGTGGATACGCCCGTCTGACCGAAGGCGACAACGCTAACCGTTTGAGGCCGGCGCAGCGGCGCGCAGGGCGATGTCAGTCGTTTTCCCCGTCCCACCTTCAGCCCACGGTTTCTGAAACTTCTTCCAAGCGTCGGCTCGCTTCTGCCGTTGCACAGGAGGCAATTGAGTGATTCTGCAGACGTTCGCCGGTTTTTTTGACTTTCTCTGGATGTCCTTCATGCTGTTGGCGCCCATGCTGTTGCTGGGGTTGTTCCTCTCCGGTCTGATCCATGTGTTCATCTCGCGGGAGGCCATTCTCCGCTGGCTCAAAGACGACAGTCTGAAATCCGTGGCCGTGAGTTCGGCCGTCGGCGTGCCCGTACCTTTGTGCAGTTGTTCGGTTGTACCTGTGGTTGCCGAGATGCGGAGGAAGGGTGCGTCCCGTTCGTCCTGCATGTCTTTCCTGATCACTGCGCCGGAGACGGGGGCGGACTCAATCCTGGTTACAAACGCCTTCTTCGGATTTGTCGCCGCGGTCGTCCGTCCGGTTATCAGCTTCGTCACGGCAGTCGTCGCCGGGATCTTTTGTATCGGCCTTATACGAAACGGCCACGATGAAGCCGGGTCGCACCATAGCGAACATGACGACCACCATGACCACTGTTGCGACCACGATCACGGTTCGCACGAGCCGCTCATTCCCGAAAATGACGACTGTTACGTCAGCTTTTCGCGGCTGAAAGTCCTTTTCGTGCAATGGCTGAAGGGCGTCGCTTCGGCGGCCGGCCGCTGGAAGTCCCTCACCTGGGTGAAGCCGGCCTTCTATCACGACGAACTGCAGGCGTCCGAGGCCGGAAAGGCTACTTCCAGCGACAAGTCCTCCGACGATCACTCGCTCGACTTCAAAAAGCTGGTGAAGCACGTCTTTCGCTACGGTTTCGTGGAGATTGCAGACGACATTCTCTTCGCACTGTTGGTTGGTGTCGCGCTGGGCGGGGTGCTCTTCCTGGTGATTCCGAGCGATCTGATGTCGAACGAATACGCCCGCTGGGTCTCCTATCCCGTAATGGTGCTGATCGGCGTTCCTCTCTATATCTGTGCATCCGCGAGTACGCCGATCGCCGCGGCCCTCGTCGCCAAGGGATTCAGCCCCGGGGCGGCGCTGATTTTTCTCATGACCGGGCCGGCCACCAATTCCGGTACGATCGCGATTATCGTCAGTCAGTTCGGCGGGCGTTTCGCGTCCATTTATGTCTCGACTGTCATCGCCGTTACGGTTGCACTCGGCATTATTGTCGATGCGCTGCTTCTGGCCACGGGCATAATGGTTCCCGTAAACCTTGGCGGGTCTCATTCGCCGGCCATACAGTTCCTGCAATGGGCGGGCGCGGTAATTCTCGTCGTTTTAATCGTCTGGCGTTTCCGGGCGGGCGCGCTCCGCAGCGGTTGGGAGGACTTGGTTCTGAATATCCGACCGCTCTCCGGACTGTGGCGAAAGGTATAGGGCCGCCTGACCCGTAGTCGTTTCATTGTGGGCATCATTTCTCCGGCCGCGCCGATGGGCCTGATGCTCTGGGCATTGCTGCTCGGCCTTTTCCTGGGCAGCGGTTTCACAACCGTACCACCCAATTCGATCGGCTACGGTCGCCTTTTCGGCGAGGTTTACTGGCGGGACCTGCAGCCGGGCCTGCACTATCTCGCCCCCCGGCCCTTCGTAAAGGTCGACAAGTGGCCGGTACGGGAGGTGAAGTCCATCCTGATCGTGGGCGCCTATGCCGCCAATGCTGAAATCATCAATCTGGCGCATTCCCTGGGCGACAGATACATAATGGCCAATCTGTCGTTCGTCTTGTCCTACGAGTTGAAGAAGAGGATCGACGCGCCGAACGACAGGATTCTGGTCTCCGAGGTGATGCCCAATGCCAACGACACCAGCATGCAGGTGGTACGGAACTTGCATCGCGCCCTCGCGGCCGGGGAGGATCGGCAGCAGGCGGCATTGATTGCAAAAGGGGGCAACCCGGGGCACAGATCGAGGGTTGCCCCCGAAAAGTTCCAGTGGGCTAACGCCTTTTGCGGCACCCCTGCCATTTCACGAAAACAGGTCCGAATTTGTATTCCGCCGAAAGTTCGTCGCTATTGCTGAATCTGTTCCGGGGCCGTGCGCAGGCGCCTGAAAGGGGAGGACGGCTTCTCAAGCCAATTTGAGGTCAGTTCATCGTGGATTACGACGCTCTGCTCATCGTTGCGGGATACTCAGTCGGCATCTTTGCCGTTTCCTTTGTTGGTGGGAAACTGGCGGTTCTGGGATCCATGACCCACACGAGGATTCAGATTCTGATGAGTCTCGTGGCCGGCTTCATCCTCGGCATCGCCATGTTTCATCTCTTCCCTCACAGCCTCGAACGCATCACCGGCTCCGAGGTTGTCGAAAGAGCCGTGGCGTGGGTGGTGGCCGGGATGGTCCTGATGATCTTCCTTCTGCGTATCTTCCATTTCCATCAGCACGACTTCAGCACGGAAGCCAGCGGTCTCTACGATCATCACGACCACGGCGATTCCGGCGTACATTCGCGCAGCCTGATAGGGGTCGCCATGGGCCTGGGGGTGCATACGGTAACCGAAGGCGTCGCCCTGGGCACCAGTATGCAGGTGAGTTCGACGAATGAAGACGGAGGGGCGTTGCCCGCACTCGGGGTATTCCTCGCCATCCTGCTTCACAAGCCGCTGGATGCGTACTCCATTATCGGGATGATGAAGTTCGCCGGTCATGGCGCGCGCGCGCGAACGGCGGTCAACGTCGGGTTTGCCTTGCTGTGCCCTGTGGTAGCTCTTGCCAGTTTCTGGGGCGTGGGATTGTTCGGCCTGGACGACGGCTCGGTGGTCGGCTATGTGCTGGCTTTTGCCGCTGGCGCGTTTCTATGCATCGCTCTGAGCGATCTGCTCCCTGAGATCCATTTCCACAGCCACGACCGCGGCAAGCTCATCGCATCCCTTCTCGTGGGAATCGGTCTTGCCTATGCCCTCTACTTCGTTGAATCCGCCGCTGTTCATGGAACGGAAGCGCCGCACGGGCATTGAACCCCGCCGTTTTCTTTCTACGCATCTACATTTCGGATCGATTCAGATCAACCGGGCACCCATTCCGGGCGGACGCCACGATTGACAGCGCAACCTCCGTCGCGTGCCGGATCTCGTCGGGCGTCCCGAGCGTGGGCTGTTCCCGGTAAGCGATCCTCGCCTTACCCGAGCGCCTTCAGACCCGCGTGGAACCTTTCCGCATATTCCTCGGTCTTTCCCGGCGTGTAAACGTCCATCGGCATCACGACCATGCGGGGCACCGCGCGGTCGGCCACGGGCGTCACCCCTTTTCCATAGCGCGCTTCGCCCTTGTAATGGGGGCACCGGATAGGGCACCCGCTGCCGTAGGCCAGGACCTCGGTGAAAATCGGATCTTCGGCCGCGGAGCGTCTCTTGTACCCGATGGAGACCCGACATCCGTGTTCGGTCATGGTCTCCTGAAAGCGCTCCACCGAAATCCCTTCGCTGTCGCCTTCGAATCGAAACGCAACGCCGTGATAGGCATGCACGCACCCTTCCGCCACACGTTGCGGCACGAGCCACGGGGTCTCCTTCCCGGCGTCGCAGTAGAGCGCCCCCGCCCTGTGGTGCGCCGCGATAATCCCTTCGGCCCTTTCCATCTGCGCCAGCATCACCCCCGCCTGCAATTCCGTCATGCGATAATTCCAGCCCAGGGTCGTCTTAAGGATCCTCATTTCCAGCATTTTCTCGAACACTTCAGCCCGATCGGTCACCGCCATTCCGCCGTCGCCGCTGGTGAGGTGCTTGGCCTCCTGGAAACTGTATGACCCGATCGCCCCGAGGGTTCCCAGCGGCCTGCCTCTGTACGAACCCCCGACGCCGTGCGCCACGTCTTCGATCACGGGCAGCCCGTACCTGTTCGCCACCCGGAGAATCCCGTCGTAATCCGGTGGGTTTCCCCACATCGGCGTGCAGATGATCGCCCCAGTGTATTCGGTGATGCACGCTTCCAGCGAATCGGGATCCATATTCCAGCTATCCTCGTCGATATCGCAGAATACCGGTACCCCATTGTGATACATCACCGCTGCGCCGCCGAAGTGGACGACCGGGTCGCAGACCACCTCAACGCCCGGCCCGACGCCCACGGCCGCCACGGACGCGTGCAGCACGCTCATTGCGCTGTTCATCGCCACGGCGTATTCGGCCCCGACCCACTTTGCGTACCGCTCCTCCAATTGCGACGTGAATTTCCCGGTCTTGCTGTTCAACGTCCCGCTGGCGATGACCTTCGCAAGGTAGTCCATCTCAAGCTGTCCGAACCGCTCCATGCCAACCTCCTTATGTTTCCATTCGCGCGGTGCGTTCACAAGTGTAACAGGGCGTATCCGCCGCGCATTTCAAGTCAATCACGTACCAGATGCCACGGAAATTTCGTTGTTCGGTACGCCTGGCTACCCCAAGCCAGATCTTCAGGGAACAAGAAGCATTTGCCGGCGCGGGGATCGATCCGTCCACCCATGGATACATGGTCCCGTATTGCCCGCTGAAGCGACGTGTCCATGGGCGCATCGCCGAGGTCAGTTGACGCATTTCCGAACACCGTCTGTAAAATTGACCGTTCCGAAATGCCGCCCGGCAGCAGATAGAACTCCTGCAGGAAACGCACCAGATTCGACCCGGGCGGCAGCCAATCTTCCAACTGGGTGTCCAGCAACCAGGAACCGCAGAAGAACGCCTTGTAGGGGCGTTCGGGAAAATGGCGGGGGAAGAAGTCCATCGCGGCCCTGAAGGAATCCCCGCACGCGGCGTGGTCCAGCGGGATTCCGCCCGGAATATGAAAATACAGGATGGGGTCCCCCCTGCCGAGGACAGGAATCCAGTCGGCCGCGGAAATCGTTACCATCTCTTCAGCGGCGCGACCGGTCGGGAGGATGGGGTGCCCGGCAATCTCGTCCTTTGTGATCAGGAGACGGGAGGTGCACGCCGGCTGCGTATCTCCCGCCCTGTGTCGTTGACCGTCCGGGCGATAGGAGACGCCGTCCTCGCTCAGCGCGATGACCTTCGACGACTCCCTGTGGCGGTAGACCTTAAACGGGTCGTCCATTACTCTGAACTGATGTTCAAGGCGACCCAGGGCGTAGATCTCCCCACGGAGGAAATTGGCCAGCCAGCGAGCCGCGTGTCCATCCAGGCCCCATCGGCCGAAATTTACGCTGCAGGTCCCGCCCCGCAGGTAAATCTGATCCATGCTATCGCGCACGACCCGTTCCGGAAGCCCGTGCGCCCGGTGCACCGCTCGCATATTGGGAAACCATGACAGCAGCACCAGCAGGTAGAACAGGCCCGCCGTTTCCCCTAGCGGACCCTTCATACAAGGCCAATTGTCCACCAGGCGGCTGGGATATCCTTCCACGCGGTAGAGGCACCAGTGACAGTGCCAGGCCAACGCGCGCAACGCGGGGCTCTCCGCCACCCGGGCCGCCGCGTCGACGGCAGCCTGAACGATGTGTTCTGGCAGATAAATCCCACGGCAGGCCTCGTTCACGAAATCGTGCGAGAGAAAGCGGATCTCCCCTTCCGGTATCGCGCTGTGTGAGACCTCCCACTCCGACTCAAGGGCCGCCCGGCTTTTCTCGATTCCCAGGTCCAGGACCACACGGTTCAGATCCATATCTGCCTTTCCTGTACTCATTCAGCAGAATCAGTCTATGTCAATATTTAACTTTGAAATAGCCTGACATCTATACGCTTTGAAGTGTGAAAACTGGAATTAGCGATGCATTCGGTCGCGACCGTTACCATAGGATTGTGCATCATGGCGCCTGGTATCCCGTCCCAGAAATATGTCACCATTTTTTGGGCGGTTCATCCCGTCTCTCTACGTCGAATGCACTGCCTGTGATTAGCCTATCGAAACGGCTTGTCGAAATGCCCGCGTTTCCTAACCTGTTTAGCGCTCCTCAACGCCCTTCGCCGACCCTTCGACACCCTTCGACAGGCTCAGGGCGAGCGCTCAGGGCGAGCGCTCAGGGACCGCAAGCTCAGGGAGCGGCTCAGGTCGCAGGCGCCATGCCAGCCGGGCGACGCGACGGCCGAATTTTGACAATCTAATACTGGGGCAACACATTAGATAAGGATGCAACTGCAAAGTCGGCCATTTCACGTATCCACGGAAATCATCGCAGTCCCGTTGGCTATCTGTCTGTCAATTGTAATCAGGTCGTCTACAGAATCCGACAGGAGCCTGTCCGACCGTTGGCGGCGCCGGCCTGCCGATTCACCGGGTTTTAGTGGCAGCTTTCTCAGGTGCAACGCAAAGAGAACGCCGCTGAGAATTGTGTCAGCGACCACAAGGTATGGAATGGACCTGACCTCGGGCTCGGTGATGTCCGCCCCATGACGCCATGCTTCCTTCCGGTAGGCTGCGAGATGAAGCGCGAAGTTTTCCCTCCAGACCTGGAGATTGCGGGAAAGGGAACCCCCGACCATTCCGGCCAGGTCGCTTGATGCAACCACGACATCCCACAGTCGGGGGCCGTTGCAGAGCAAATTCCAGTCGAACAACCCGTTCACGCTGTCTCCATCGAACGCCACGTTACAGGATCTATAATCGCCGTGGATCCAGGTTCGTCCGAGTTCCCTGTATAGCCTGGAGGCAAAGAACGAGGCCAGCCGGTCGATGGCGCCGTTGACGATGGATTCTACCCACCCGGGTCGTTTTCGGAAGGCTCTCGAACCGCTCTCTCAGGGTGTTCGTATCGTCGGTGTACTTCACCGGCAGCATTTCATCCCGGGCCGCGAGTCTCCCGGCGATCCGATATCCTCCCGCCGCGGAATGGTAGTCCGCCAGAAACGTCATCATATTCGCGGTCTGGGTTCCTTTCAGGTCCTGCGGAGAAGGGTATACCGACCCCGGGATATATCGGTGTACAGAAAGCAGTTCGCCATCGATCTCCGCGGCGACCTGCCCGTCGGCCGCCGGAACCAACCCGTCCACGGGTATCCCCCGCAGGCTCAGGTACGAGAGGAATGACGAAAGACGTTCGATCTCGGACATCGATCTTCTGACGCGATTCACTCGTACGACAAAACGGTCTCGCGACGTTTCCGCCAGATACACTTCATTGAGCACGCCGCCTGTCAGGCGCGCCGTACGACGCACCGTGCCGATGGCGAAACATCGGGAAGCGACCTCAACGATACGTCGTTCACGTTTAGCGAGGTCTTGCAGGGAATCGCCGTGGGTGATTCTCGCACTACCATCAGGGTTTCGGTGGCAGGGCTCTTGTCGATTTGGCAAACCCGTAATGTCCGTCACCGGCTTTTCCCAATCTCGTCGTCCGCAGGGTTGACCTGGGATGTCGCTTCGTGGAGGCTGCGCCATGGAATCAGACTCCCCCGCGATCGGCGCTGGTGTTGACTGCCGCCATAGGCAACGAACGCGGGACATGGCAGGGGTAAATCGGTGAAGTGCCTCCGGACGCGGTTTATGCCATCGAACAGGCTCGACGAAGGCGTATCGGCGGACCTGGCCTCGACAAGCTCGATGTGGGATGGATGCTCGATGATGAGATCGGCCTCGGCCAGCCGTTGGAATTGGGTCCGCCGGACTTGACCAATATTAACTCTTCGGACTGTATGATATATGTTTTTCTTCGTCATGCTCAAGCAGAAACTTGAGGGAGGCGACCGCGATAAACGGGCTTTTCATCCGGGATGTCGCGTATATGATGTCCTCAAGCCCATCTCCATCCTCGGGAAACGGGATCCCTTTCTCGCCTGGTAACCGGAGATTCCCTATGGACTTCGACCAGGTTTTTCATATTCCATATACGGGACAAAAAAGAACTCAATACTGTCTTGCGGGCGTATTCCGATCATCAGAAGAATGAGCAGTCAGCGGACCAGACGACGCGAACTGTACAGGTGAATACTATTGCCATTGCTGTTGCCGGCGGCTATATTTATTCGCTTCAGTATTAGATAAAGTGATTGTGTTCATGAGAAAAAGGACTCCGAGGGGTTCGGAATGGTGGATGGGGAACGTCAGGCGGCACTCTCCCGGCGTTGGTGTACCCTATTTTTTTTGACGAAAAGTTCCAGGCCGGTCTTGAAATTCGATCTGCCGAACGATGATGCGCTTGAGTACATTCCGGGGACTCGTCGGCCAAAATGTCAAGGAGATTGAAGGATGAAACATCCACCGTCTGCGTACGTTGAGGGGTATGCGAAGGCGCGCCGCCACGACCAGGAAATGGCCGACAACTACGTCAGGCATACCACCATTGGCGATCCCGTGCTGGACCCGATTATGGAGGAGCTCTCCTCGATGCCTCCTCACGATCTGCCCCGGTTTGTCGGGGCGGGGATAGAGGGGCGCGATGAGGTTCTGTGCAGTGCGCCACAGGCCCTGCGCGATTTCTTCGAAAGTCTTGAAGAACCTCCCTGGCTCAACTACGAGGACTTTCGGCCGGGGATTCGCGCCTTCCACGCAAACGTAAACCTCATGCTCGTGGCCTTCGTTACCGGCGTGCTGGTGGAAGGATTCTCCACGCTTATTGCCAAGTCTTTCAATATTACCGGGCGCGTAGCAACGACCAAAAGGCGCCTCCAACAGAATAACCGCCACATGATGGATATCTTTTTCCCCGGCGGCATGCAGAGACACGGCGACGGATGGAAGCTGTCCACGCGAATACGCTTCGTCCATACTCGAATAAGGAACCTGCTGGCGAAATCCGACGATTGGAATCACGAAGCCTGGGGCATGCCGGTAAGCGCGGCGCACTTGGGTTTTGCCATCTCCGTCTTTTCCAGGCGCCTGGTGGAATACTCGTTGCTGGTGGGCGCGGCCCTCGGCAAGGAAGAACAAGAGAGCGTTATCAAGGTGTGGCGCTATGCCGGCTACTTATGGGGATTCCTGAGACCATCCTTTATAAGACCAGCAAGGAGGCGGACGAGATCTACAAGATCGGCTATATGGTCGAGCCGCCGCCGGACGCCGATTCGATAGGCGTGGCGAATATGTTGATAAATTCAATTCCGTCAGTTGCGGATATAAACGATCCGGTTGAACGCGAAAAACTGACAGATCTGGCCTACCGTCTTTCACGAGCGCTCATAGGAAACCGACTTGCCGACCAGTTCCAGTTTCCAAAGACCGCCACATTCGGCGCACTGTGGATGTACCGGATGAAGCAGCGCGTGCATCGAATGCTCACCAATACACAGGTTATCAGATCGGATAACTTCTCTCAGCTTCTCAAGATTTCGGTATACGACGATGAAGGACTGAGTTACAAGATGCCCAACCACGTCCACACACACAAATCAATCAAATGGTGAAGATCCTGCGGCGTGGTGTGACCGCCTCCGTTTGCTAACAGAAAGCCGGGGATTCATCGGATAGATGGAACGAAGGGACGCAGGGTTACCCGTGTCGACAGCGTCGTACGTTCAAAACGGTGAGGTCATCGCCGCTCCCGGTTCGGGATGGGAGCGGCGATGACTCATGTGCTCCTGGATCGCTGCATCGCTAATATTCTGCGCCATCGATGGCTGGTCGTTGCGCTCGCAACGCTGTTTATGCTGGCAATGACGGCTGGCATTCGCTTTATTACGGTGACAAACGATTACCGCATTCTGTTCAACGAAGACAACCCGCAACTCCTCGCTTTTGATGCCCTCGAGAACACGTATTCCGCCTCCAACGCGGCGCTGATTGCCATTGCGCCCGCAGATGGCTCGGTGTTCACCAGCGACGCGCTTGCCGCGGTTGAGGATATGACCGACGCCGCGTGGCGCGCGCCGTATTCCAGCCGCGTCAACTCCCTCACCAACTATACGCACAGCGAGGCGTCCGAAGATGAGCTTATCGTCGCGCCGCTTGTGGAGGATGCGCAGTCGCTGAGGGACGACGACCTGCCCCGAATTGAAAAGATCGCACTGGAAGCCGTCGAAATCGCAGGGCGTCTGATTTCCCGGGACGGACGCACGGCCGGTGTTGTCGTTAACTTCGTCCTGCCGGCGAATCCGGACCAGGCCGTCAATGAAATAACCGATTATCTCCGTTCGCTCCTGAACGAAGCCCGGGAACGCCATCCGGACATCGCCTACCACCTCACCGGCGACGTCGTCATGAACCGGACCTTTTCCGATGCCACGCAGGACGACCTGAAGACGCTGACACCGATCGTGTTCGTGATTATTATAGGCGCCACGATTGTGCTGCTGCGTTCGGTCCTCGGCACGGTGGCCATCGTCGCTGTGCTCGTGTTTGTCATCAATACCACCAGGGGCTCGCGGGCTGGAGCCGCGTGGTGTTCAGCCCCACCAACGCGGGGATACCGATTATCGTCATGGTGATCGCCATGGCGGATTCAATTCACATTGTCACGAGTGTTCTGCTGGGAATGAGGCGCGGCCTCGATAAAAATGAGGCGATTGCAGAATCATTTCGCATCAATATCCATCCGGTATTCATCACCTCGGTCACGACCGCGATCGGATTCCTCAGCCTGAATGCCTCGGACTCGCCGCCCTTTCACATCCTGGGCAATTACGTTGCGTTGGGTGTTTTTTGTGCACTCCTGTACTCCATCACGCTCCTGCCGGCGCTGCTGTCCATTTTGCCGTTGCGCGTGTCTGCCCGCAGTCCAGGAGATACCCAATTCCTCGACCGTTTCGCCGACTTCGTCATCGCCCGTCGCAAATCCCTGCTTGTGGTCCTCATCCTGGTGGTCGCCTTCCTGTTTATGGGCGTTTCCCGCATCGAGCTGAGCGACAACATGGCGCAGTATTTCGACGACCGTTACGAGTTCCGGCGCGATACGGATTATATCATTGACAATCTCACCGGGCTTGACAAGCTGGAATATTCGCTGGATGCGGGACGAGAAGGCGGCATCACCGATCCCGACTATCTGCGCCGGGTCGATGCTTTCGCCGCGTGGTACAGGCAGCAACCCGAGGTGACCCATGTCCAGGTGTTTTCGGACATTATGAAACGTCTCAACAAAAACATGCACGGCGACGATCCGGCCTTCCATCGCCTGCCCGAAGATCCGGATCTCGCGGCGCAGTACCTGTTGCTCTACGAACTATCGCTTCCATTCGGCAGCGACCTTAACGACCGCATCGACGTTGCTAAATCCGCTACCCGCATGGTCGTGACAACCAGGAATGCATGGTCTCGCGATCTGCGCGAACTCGATGAACGCGCGCAGGTCTGGCTTCGCGCCAACGCGCCCACAGTTGCACAGGAGGCATCGGGCTTGAGTATCGTCTTTGCCCACCTGTCGCTGCGGAATATCCATAGCATGTTGCGCGGTACGATCCTGGCCATGGCGCTCATCTCGTTTATTCTGATCTGGATTTTCAAGAGCGTACGCATCGGACTCCTGAGTCTGCTGCCGAACTTCATCCCCGCAATTATGAGCTTCGGCCTATGGGGATATCTCGTGGGGAACGTGGGCATTGCCTCGTCGGTGGTCATCGCCGTCGTTTTCGGAATTGTCGTGGACGATACGATTCACTTTCTGAGTAAATATCTGAAAGCCCGGCGCGAGGGCCTATCTGCGCCCGACGCCGTGCACTACGCCTTCCGGACCGTAGGCCATGCCCTGTGGACGACGACGGCGGTGTTGTCGGCAGGCTTTCTGGTGTTCTCAGACGTCCGGATTTGAGGTGAGTTGGGCCCTGGGCCTTCTGGTCACAATCACCATCATCTTCGCGCTGGTCGCCGATTTTTTGCTCCTCCCGGCGCTACTGATTACCATCGACCGGAGAAATTCATGAGTTACCCACGCCCCATGCTGACGTTTTCGGCGTCCTGGTTGATCGTCCTTGCCAGTGTCGTTGCGTCGGCGCCCGCTCATTCGGAGAGCGCGACGCCGGAGGAAACCGGCCTGAAAATCGCCCGGGAATCCAGCGCCCGTGAGGAAGGCTTTGGCAATTTCACGGCGCAGCAGGCCATGGTGCTGCGCAACAAGCATGGGCAGGAGAGCCGGCGCCAACTTCGCGTAAAAGTCCTGGAGGCTCCCGGAGCCGGCGACAAAAGCCTGTTCGTATTCGATGAGCCCCGCGACGTCAGGGGGACGGTATTGCTCGTTCACGCGCACCCGGAAAGCGCGGACGACCAATGGCTTTATCTGCCCGCGCTAAAACGCGTCAAGCGCATCAGTTCGTCGAACCGGTCCGGTTCCTTCATGGGCAGTGAGTTCGCCTATGAAGACATGACCGCGCAGGCTGTGGAGAAATTCACCTACCGCTATCTGCGTGACGAGCCTTGCGGCAATTTGACGTGCACGGTATCGGAACGTATTCCCACGGATAGGAAATCCGGCTACAGCCGCCAGGCGGTGTGGCGCGACAGGGACGAACTTCGCGTCTGGAAGGTGGAATACTATGACCGCAAGAACGCACATCTGAAGACGCTCACTCTGGAGAACTACGAGCAATACCTGAATCGTTACTGGCGCGCGGGCGTGATGACCATGGTCAATCATCTGACCGGCAAAAGCACCGTCCTGACCTGGGCTGACTATCAGTTCCGCACAGATCTCGAAGATAGGGATTTCACACGAACGGGGCTGAAGCGGGTACGTTGATGCCAAACTGTATCGTTCTCCACTGCGCGCCGCTCGTCGTCGCCTGGATTCTGGCCTTGGTTTTTCACGGCAGGGCTGTTGCTCAGATTGAAACGCGGGAGTTTTCGGGGCGCCTGAGCGTCGAAAGCCGGTGGTATCCCAAGACCGGCGCCTATTCCGGCCAGCGCTCACACGGCAGCGGTTTTGTCGCCGAGCCCAGGATCTACGTCGACAGGGTATTCTGGGGCGTGACCGAATCGCGCCACCTGGTGAATATCGTCAACCAGATCGACCTTGTGGAACACCCGTACAAAGAACCCTCACTGGGCCAACCCATGGCCCATCTCACATGGTCGGGAGACTGGGGCGCGGTGGAACTCTTCGGAATGACCTACCACCGGGCCCGCACCTTTCCAGGGCGCTCCGGCCGTTTGCATTTCCCGCTTATTGTAGACAATGAGCGGGTTTCGTACGGGCGGTGGCATCCGGAATTTGCCGCCCGTTACAGTTGCAGTTCTGGAAACATGGACGTGGGTATCAGCGTATTCGACGGCAATAACAGGGAGCCACTGCTGTTGCCCGACATTGACCGAAACGGCGGGCCGATTCTGGTACCGAATTATGAGCGGATCCGGCAGTTCGGGCTGGACGCCCAACTGACAGCCGGACCCTGGTTGGTTCAAGCTGGAAGCGCTTGGGCGCGCCGGTGCGCGGGACCTTCGCGGCGTGGAAGAGGACTACGTTGCTTCCACACTGGGCGGCGAGTATACGATCTATTCCGTACTCGGATCAGCAGCCGATCTGAGCCTGATCGGAGAATGGAATTACGACGGACGCGGGAGGAACGCGACGAATATCTTTCAGAACGATCTCTTCCTCGCCGCTCGCTTCGCGTTCAATGACATCCAGAGTACCGAGGTGCTCGGCAGCATGATGAACGATCTCGACGCGACCACGCGCGTGTTAACCTTTGAATTCAACCGGCGCATTTCGGACAGTTGGTCCGTGCATCTGGAGGCGATCGCCCTTCTCGACGTTGACAACACGGATTTATCCTACACGACCCGTCGCGACAGTTTCGTCGAATTGAACCTGATTTACAATCATTGAGATCTCTAATTGGACGGGAATTCATTCCGTGGGGAGGCCCTGATGTCAAGTGATCGAAGACGCTTTCTCTGTCGTGCCGCGACAATGGGCGCCGTTGCGTTTGTGGCGCCAGGGGCTTTTGCCGAGCAACTCATGCGAACGCCGTGGCAGACCGAGGGTCCCTTTTATCCGGACAGGCTGCCGCTGGATAACGATAACGATCTCCTGATCATCAACGACGCGATTACGTCGGGGGTGGGAGAAATCACACATCTGACCGGGCGCGTTACCGATGTGAGCGGCAAGCCCGTGCAAAATGCCGAAGTGGAGATCTGGCAGGTCGACAGTAACGGCGTCTACATCCATACCGAGAGCCCGCGGAGGAACAGACGAGATCGGAACTTCCAGGGTTTCGGGCGATTTGAAACGGGTTCCACGGGGGAATATCGTTTTCGGACCATAAAGCCCGTCAGGTATACCGGCGCCCGAACCGCGCATATTCATTTCGCGATTAATAAAAAGGGACGCCGGGTTCTGACCACGCAGCTGTACGTAAAGGGCAACCCGGACAATGAGAGGGATTCCATATTTCGAAGGTCCGGCCGCGCTTCCCACGATCTGTTGTCGGTTCCGTTCAAGCCGTTGCCCGGATCGGAAATCGGTGAGTTAACGGCGAAATTTGATATTGTGATCGGCGTGACACCGTAAGTCGGGACAGGGCGCGGCGCGGCTGGCCGTGGTGAGGAAGGTGAAAAGTGAATTTAGATTTCATCTACTCGCGGGTTCGCCTAACTCCGCCTCTTGACGCGAGGATTATTTCTGGCTACCTTTTTTCCTCTGACTTTCATCCGAGCTTGTTCTCTTAACATTGGCGTTCGTCCCGACGACTACGACAAAAATGCCCTGTTCAAAGGATTACTTGAAGAGCGAACATAAGATATCGAAGGTCACGGCCGCTTCCGCATTAATGAGACGTTTTGATATATGTTGGATTTGAACGATCTTGGTCATGGCCTTCCGGCTATCACACCGAATTTCGGAATGGCACTGGCAGAGGCGGCGGGCGTATGCCTGGAATCACAGAATCACGCTCAGGGCGTCAAACTTCGCATCCGAGGATATAGTAACAAAAGCCATCCCCTGGCATGGCCGAACGTTACTGAGCAAACCCGCAGGTGTTGGAATGACCAGGAAGTAGCCACTGAACACGGTGCGGTCGGTATTGCGGTTCTGCTGGCGCAGAAGGAGATCGGCTATACAGTGATCGAACGTTCTCGAAGAGGCACTGGCTTTGATTATTGGATGGGAGAGAAGTCTATTCCGTTTCAGAACAAGGCGAGATTGGAAATATCCGGCATTCGTAATGGAAACGACCAGGAAGTGAAGGCAAGAATACGGCAGAAGTTAAATCAAACCGATCGATCTGACGGGTCACTCCCAACCTATGTCATCGTCGTTGAGTTCGGATGTCCTCTTGCTGAGGTTCAGGAAAGATGAGTGTTGGCGATTCTCACAATAAGGCCATGGAATTTGCGGAGCGCGCCCTTATGGCACGAATACAAGGCCATACGGAAGATTCGATAGGATTGTCTGAGACGGCATTGGAAAATGAACTTGAGGCGATCTCCAGATTAGAAGCAGAAGGGCGAACCGAACCAACTTACTCGGTATTGCACCGTAGCGCTGGGACGCTGGCTTTAGACTGCAACCAGCCCCAAAAGGCCAGGGAGATCGTAACCAAAGCACTCGGTCAGGATCCACATCCAGAGATCGCAGACGAACTCCGTGAGCTTTTAGATCGAATATCCTTGTTTCTATTGCCACATCGCGATTGGACCGATAAAGACATCTGGAGAGTTGGAAATTCCAGCACTACGGTTGGTACACTTCGGGAGGTGGCCTGATGTATCTCTCCGCTCACCGGGTTCGACGGATAAAGGGGGAGAGGGCCAAGGTTGGTGTCAATGTTTTCCTTCACCAGCATGAAGAGCATGACCTTCCCGAAAATTTGAAAGATGATAATAGTATCGTTGACCAAATCGCCAATCAAAATCCAGGAAAACTCATCGCCGAATCTGTGGATTTAGTGCCGGGAAGCAATGCTGTCCTAAGCTTTGTCGATGTCGTTGGCAAGGAAGGTCTCGACAAAGAGCCCATTCGTGACTTCCTTCATCAAAAGGAACACGATATTGAACGTCACTTTCGAGAGAAGCAGGAACCCTTCACCGATTCCAGGCAAGATATCGCCGTCAAATTTGGTATCTCTTACGGCTTGCGGGGACAAGAGGTTAGAGAGTATAAGGCCCTTGCAGAACGGGCGATTCGCTTATTTGAGTCGCGAGAGCCTCCTCGATGGCGGACTGAAAAACCTTGGATTGTCATTCAGCGTGAAATTTGCGAAAACCAGCAAAGATTCAGTCTGACACCGGGAACCGCCGAGAAACTCCAACAGATTCACGGAGAGACCTGGATCTCCTCAAGGGTTTCAATAGATCGACACGCAAAACAGAATCTCGAACTCATGCATGGAGATCTTATTCAGCACATTGCACCCATCTTAACTGGCTTAACCCTAGAGCAGATTGCTATACAAGGAGGTTTGATGCTGCACGATCCGACATTCAAAAAGAAAATAAAATGGCCTGAGCTGAGAGAAATATAGGCAAGTGAAACCCAGGTGTTCTTGTAAGCACTATCGTACCTTCCGCAAATACCTCCCAGGATTTCCCACCCAGACCTCCCCAGCGGGCACGTCGTGCCGGATCAGCGCGCCGGCGCCCACCATGCTTCCCTCGCCGATTGCGGCGCCGATGATTGTCGAGTTCGTACCCAGAAAACAGTTCCGTCCCACCCGTACGCTTCCCGAAAAGCTCACCCCCACCGCAAGGCATGAGTAATCCTCGATCACGTCGTCGTGGGACAGTCCCACGTTCTGCAGGACAATCACGTGGTCGCCGATGGTCACGAATGCGCCTACCGTCGTGCCCGCCAGAACAACCGACCCCCGTCCTACCGTGCTTTGCGCGGAAACAAACGCGCGGGGATGGACGATTGTGGCGAATCGCTCCCGCGGCAGGCCCAGCCCGGCCACCGTATCCGGCCAGGTTCGATAACTCCCCGGACCGAAAGTAAAGCCGGTTATCTGCACATCCTCCGGTAGCGAACGAACCGCGTCAAAGTCGCCCAGGTGTTTCAGCCCGCCCCTTTTTGTTGGCTTGCCGTCTCGGGTCACGTACCCCAGCACATCGTAGGTCGGCTTCAAGGCATTGGTTTCCACGACGGCGTCCAGAATATCCGAGTTGTTGGATCCGATGCCCAGGAAGACCAGTTTCTGCATGCGCCGCCTCCTTCATCATTCGGTTGTTGCGAATCGGTCGAGCCTCTCTGTCCGTTGCGCTTCCAAACGGCGCTTCCCGCGCCTTCAGCAGTAAACAGCCTCTATCTCGCACGTCGCCCTGCCACTGCCCAATGGCACCAGCGCCACGCTCCGGCCATACCGGGAGACGATATTGTACGGCGCGGGCTGGCCGTCCATCGACAATGCGCTCAGCCCCCGATCACCGAACTTCTCGGGAATCAGCCAGCGAAGATTTCCGTCGTCAGGCGCGCCCGTGGCAGTGAATCTCAGCGTGCCGTCTCGCCAGGACAGACTTTCCACACGCCAACGGTCCCGAAGAAACCAGAAGTCGCACCACTGATCGTAGGACCAGACGGGAACGTTCCGTTCCGCGGCCTTCTTCAGCAGAACCAGCCCGTGCTCCCTCGAATATCTCACCCAGTTTCCCGGGTGCAGGATCACGCCGTATGGCACGTGGAATCGCGTGGCGCTGTCGTCAAGGATGCGGTCCACAAGAACGCCATACATCTCCGGCGAATAATGGAAGGATTTAGGTGCGCTCTCCTGGAACCAGACGTCGTCGGACAGGTGGGTGTGCTGCTGGAGCACGTCGACCAGGCGGCCGTCCGGGTGGCAGAATCGCATCGGCATAGCCGCACCCCTGAGATGGTACGGACCACTGCACCGGTCCCGCATATACGCGGAGCACAGATAGTTCGCATCCATCCGGATACCCAGCCGCGCCTCCGCTTCCACCAGTTCGAGGTATCCCGCCCAGGACAGGCAGTGGTTGCGGACGCTCGTGGGCTTGAACCCGTACATTTTTTCGAAGAGCAGAATCTGTCGCTCGAATTCCGCGACGCGCTCCGGTATCGGCCGTCCGTCCAGGGACCGGAGGTTCGGATGCGGTCCCACGTCGTGGTTCTGACGATACCGCTGCACGTCCGCGGCCGTCGAATCCGTACCGATAGGAATGATATAGAGGCTCATGCGCGCCCCAGACGCCGCTACTTCCCGGAATTCCTGCTCCACCGCCGAAATCTCCGCGCCATCCTCGTCGCCGGAGTAAAGCACAAGGGCGGCCGCCTCTCCCGGCAGATGCCACAGCAGGGGCACGGGCGCCGGAACAAACCGGCAGACCAGTTCCACCAGCCAACGCGCCAGCAGATCGGCAAATGGCATCAGGCCGCTGTCCGCCGGACCCAGGTCGATTCCTATGGAATCCGCCCGGACATTGCCTTCCACCGCCCGCTCGACCTGATCCGGATCGCCCTGCCGCAGGGTGAACACGCACCTGGGCAGGTCGAAAGCGAAGGCGACGATACGACCCTTTCCGGTTGGCGTTTCGATTACCCCGACTGACTCTCCCTCAAATCCGTCCGGGTGGTACAGATAGGCCAAACCCGATCCCGCACCGGGTCGCGCATCGTAATGACCTGCCTCCCCGACGACCGGGAAGTCCTCACCTGAAACGCCCGCCGCCGGATAACGCACGGGACGCAGGCGAAGGGGCGCGGCCTTGGTCCCTACGTAGACCAGTCCCGCGGCGTCGGCTAGCGCATCCCTGGGCAGGAACGTCATCACCGTGCCGCCGCGCCTGGCGAAATCGATCAAGCGCTCGTGGACGTCTCCGTCACCTTCTGCTGCCGGACAGACCAGCACCGGAGTCGATTCCGGATCCAGTGCGTCCACCTGGCCGGCCCGAACCCGTTCATGGGCGACAAGCCCCCAGGTATTGAAAATCTCCGCGGTATAGTCCGAAAGATCGGGCGGGTGCGTCAGAATGCCGATTTGCATGAATGAAGACCTCCGCGTTTGATGAGAATCCATTATTGCACGCCGAATATTCTGGCCGCATTGTCCCATAGAATTACGCGCTTCAACGCATCCGGAATGTCCGCATACAGCACCCGTCCGAGTTGGTACGGAAACCCGTTTACGGGGTGGTCCGAGCCGTACAGGATCTGCGTTGGCGGCGCCTGCTCGACCAGCCAGGCGAGCGTGCCACGCGCCATTTTCGAGAAACCCAGATCGAAAAACAGATTCGGCCGTGCGTGGGCTACATCGAGAAAGGGCTTCAGTCCTTCGCGGCTTCCTCCGCCGAGGTGGGCATAGATGAATTTCGCGTCGGGGAACGCCGCGAGCGTATCCATTAAAAAAGCGGGAGACGGTCCGTAGCTGACATGGCAAAGCATGGGACAGTTCCGCTCGTGCGCCGTCTGAAACGCCAAACGGTAGCGTGGGTCCTCGGTTGACGTGTCGTGAAGCCCGCAGTGGAGCTTGATACCACTGCAGCCGAGTTCGTCGAACCCGCGCGCCATTTCATCGGCCATCTCCGATTCGTAGTTCGGATTGTAGACCACGTATCCCGCGAGCCTATCCGGAAAGGCCGCCACGCCTGCCCCGATCCGGTCGTTGCCTGTCCGGTAGTCGGCTCCGATGGCCAGAAAATGGCTGACCGCAAACCGCTCCACTCCCACTTCGTCCATGCGCGACACCATCTGTTCGGCCGACCAGTCCAGGTGGTACTTCGAATGAAACCTGCCCAGATGCCCGTGAACGTCAAACACGCGGAAACCGTCCGCACCGCAGGGCCAGACCGGCGCCGCGCCAGCCTCGCGCTCGGGCAGACCCAGCAGGCGTCTGAGGCTGTTCCCTCCAATATCCGCACACTGATTCCGGGAAATCCGCGCGCCTTCCAGAAGGCCCAGCGGCCCTCCCGGGTCCCAGGCGGGCATCCCCGTTCCGAACAACAATCGCCGGTGTCCGAAACGCCCTGAAATCTCCTCCACGATCCGAGACTCCTGGATGTAGGACGTCTCGATATAGAGGTTGGGAAACGCGTCCCAAACCCCGAACAGCGCCCTCGCGGTAGTGCCGCCTTCCCGTATCAGCACGAGCGGCAGCGCGGCGTGCGCCTCTGAGATTTCAAAGACCGATCGCCAGTCTGTGAGCTGGCTCCAGCTCGTGCGTCCCTCGTCCAGAAGCAAAGGAAATCCCGCCTCGGAGAGCGCTTTCAACAGGGGCCGAAGAATTCGTTCCAGCAACGGAAAACCGTGTACTCCCGGAAATATCCTGGCCGCCCGCACCCCCTGGGTGCGCATCTGCGCCACCAGTTTTTCCGGCTCCGGCAGTTCCCCCGTTCCCGGTGGCAACACCGCCCAGCACGGGTGCAGGCGCGGATGGGAACGCGTGGCCTCCACCACCCATGCGTTCGCGTCCGCCGGATGTCCCATGGCCGCGTGGCTCGCGTAGACCAGGGCTTCCGAGATGCCCAGTCGATCCATCTCGGCCAGCAGCGCCTCGGGTGTCCGAAAGCACGGCTCGCGGTCTGTACGTGTCGGCCCCAGCATACAGTTCATGTCGAAAATATCCATCCCATCTCCCGTTTATGTGATCGTCGTTTATACGAAAACCCTGTTCGCAATGGTTCCAGTGAAATAGTCCACGATGGCCCACACACCCGCACCTGTCGCCTCTCCCAGAATAATCCCCATGAAAAACGGCCGGGTTCTACGGTAGAGCCTCGCCCCTCCGAATTTCAACACGGTCGCCTTCATCCCCCAGGCCAGGAATACACTGAAAAAATAGGTATCCGTGTACCAGATCGTACTCAAAGGCAGCGCCACCGGGTGTAGAGGCCACCATCTAAGGCGCATTCTCAGCAGGGTTAACAGACCCGCAACCCCTATGCCGAGTCCGGTATAAAGCAGCCCTTTCGTGAATACGGGACTCGGCTCCAGCATGCGCGTCCCCACAAAGGCATCGAAAGGGATGCGCGAATAATCGCGGAAGTGCCGGTCCAGGTTCAGGCCGCCGCGCGCATAGCCCAGGTCCAGCGTCATCGCGCTTGCCGTAATCAGCCCAACCGCCATCGCCGCGCCCATCGCCCAGATCATGCCGCGTTTGCGCCTCATCTCCCTCGACAGCCACAGAGCCCCCAGAGCGCGGGGCATCACATTGCTGACCCGCGTCATTGTCCAGGCGTAGCTGAACCCGAGCGTCACGAGCCCCGCCGGGCTGAACGCAGAGGAACCCGTCGCGCAGACCACAAACTCCGCGGGGTTGATCGGCGAATATGTGGCTACGAATCCCGTCTCGCTCACAATCCGGGCCAGTACAAAAAACACCACGATACAGGAAAAAAACAGAAACGAAATCAGAGCGACGGAAATTCCGGCCTGATTCAGCCAGCACCCGAGATACACCAACCCCGCCAGGGCCCCGAGAACAGCCGCCCGGTAGGAGATGACTTCATCGGAATCGTCGGCATTTGACGGCCTTCCCAGCGCCCTGGCGAAAACCCCTCGCAGGTGGCCCCTTGCGGTCCACGCACTGTAGGCGGCCAGCACCAGCATATACCCCATCCCCGTCAATGCCAGAAACGACGAGCCCCGGGAACTGAACCGACCCACCATCCCGGATACATCCGAATACTCAGCGCCCACGACTGCCAACATCCCACGGATGACCTTGGAGATCACGTTGAACATCCAGATGCTCAGGCTAACGTCCAGATTCACAAAGTATGAATACCCGAGAATGGCAAAGTGCAGCCGGAGGGGCAACGAGGTCGTTCCCTGAAAGATCCGAAGCATCGTCCCCATCCGGATTCTGGGCAACGTATGGAAATAGTGATTCAGCCCGTTGAACATACCGATCAGGAAAGGAATCGAAAATCCCGCCCACATCAGCCGGTTCCTGAACAGGGGACCCAACCGCCCACTTCCCGTTTTCGCCATCTCCAGCGGTACCTGCAGAATCGGAAACGCGAACCGCTCGTGTTCCGCCCACTGCCTTCGAAAAATCACGGCGATGCATATCAGCACCCCGAACAATACCAGGAAAAAAGAACCCCAACTCGCCAGAGGGGCCAGCCATGCCAGCCAGGGCAGGGGAACGTTCTGCGGAAGCCCCTCGTAGAACCCCCGCACGGCCGAGGCGTTCCGGGGGGCCGTCCACGGGAGAACATGGGGCAGCACCGCCTCCAGATCGGGACGCTCCGGAGAAGCGTAGTAGGTCATGCCGGTCAGGAAGGCGATCAGCCACTTGACCATCCACAGGGTGGGCATCGACACCAGAAGCATCGAAAAGATGCACAGGAGTTCTCCCCGCTTCAGTGTGTGCTCTGGCTTCAGGACGACGTTTACAAGAAGGATCAGACACAGAAAAACAAACAAGACGCCTCGATCTACAAAATAGAAATGGAGAGACGTGCCCTGGATCACCATGCGGTTGTAAGGGATCGCCACTGCCAGAAACAGGCAAAGGGCAAGCCCGATCAGGAATGCCCGACCCGTCAGTCCATCCACCACTTCCTCACCTGACATCCCGCGTTCGCCAGGGGTTCGACCTCGAATGCCTTCCGCCCGGGTGTCGGTCATCTCCTACGTCCTCTCTATATCGTCCATCCCGGTCATATTTCGACGTAATCCGACGGCGTACTCGGTACCCCGCGCGCATCAACCGCCACAACACGATACGACGTCCCCTTTCTCGCACCGTCCAGCGGCCAGCACGTCTCTTTCACGACGCCCGCCAGATTCTCCTCGCTTGCCGAAAAACCGCCCGGCTCCATCGATCCGTGAACCCGATACGCCATCGGCGGATTTCCCTCCTTATTCGCCGACCACGCCAGCGCCCTCCCTTTGTCTCGCCCCTCTACCTCGAGACCCACCGGAAGACGAGGACCGTGCGGCACGAATGACCGCACCTTACTCCAGTCTCCCCACACCCCCTTCGCGTTTCTCGCCCGCACCCGCCAGTAGTAGGTCTCATCCGGATTCAACAGATTCGGAAACTCCGGTTGCCACCGCGTCTTTCCCGAATATTTCGTCCTCCCCACATAGCGGTCGAACGTCGGGCAGACGCACCACCGGAAATCCGCGTACCGGCTCACCTGCACGTGGTATTCGTCCACACGTGCACTGCCCCCCCCGGGACGCTTCCACCGGAACTCGAAATCCAGGCGGTTCACATCCGCCCCGTCCCCGGGATACACCTGCTCCGGCGCCGCGGGAGGTCCTATCGCAGGTTCCTCCTGCCAGCCATACGTCACCCGCACCTTTCTCCGTCCCTGGCTGTCGTCCCTGTAGGCGATTGTATTGGTACCGCAAAACAGCGAGGGCAGGGATCGCGTGGCGCATTGGATGTCCGTGTCGAACCGGATCGCGTCCAGCCCCACTGCCTCCGGACCGGAGCCTGCCCACATCGCCACCTTGATGTAGTAGGAATAGCATGGCCCCATCCGCCACACCAGGTCCTTCTCCTCCCGCCAGTCGTTAAGCGCCGGATTGATGAGCCCGTCCAACTCTATGCACGCGTCCAGCTTGCGCACAATATCCTGTCTGCCCTCGCGCATCTGTCCGCACGCGATCCAGACCGAACGCCAGTTCTTCCCATCCTTTGAAAACAAGACCTCAAAACCGTCCTCCCGGGTCTCCCGCCGGCAGGTGATCCCCACCTGCGCCCCCGGAATCGCATAGGGCGACGCCACCTTCCACACCACCTCCGACACCAGCCCCGCCTTTGCCGGATGCAGCGCGGCTCTCCGTACCGAGCCCTCCTGCGCCACATTCGTCATCTCCGTTGTCCCTTTCAGACAGAGCGGACTGCGCAGGTCCGGCCGGTAGACCAGCTTTCCGTTGGAATATCGTACCTCCGGATGCATTCGAGGCCCCCGCACCACCTGCTTTCCCACGTTGTCCCAGTAGCGCACCAGTTTCTCCCCCGGACGCAGCCGCAGCCCCATCGTATGCGGCGGCGGATATTCCCCTGGCGCATGCGTAAAAACCCCTGCGTTGTCCGTCCAGACCCCCCCTCTGTTCGGCGGATACACAAACTGCCGTTCACGGAAAGGCTCGAAATAGTACTCATTATCCGGCATATCCCTTCCCGCCAGACCCAGGTTTCGGTGCGACCGGCGCATCAGATCGATATCCCGCGACAGATCCTCCGACCCCGCCACCGTCCTGTTGTCCCGCTTCAGGAAATACACCATCTGATCCGTATCCAGGAAACGCCAGTCCCCTTCCGCATACGCTTCAAAAATATCATGGGCGCAGGCCCGTCCCCGGCCGTAGCCATCTATTGAGGCAATTCCGCCCAGCCAGATCTCACGGGCCTTCAGTTCTACTGCCTCAGCTAAACGACAACTCACGACAGCATTCGCAATACAGCCGTCGAACCCGTACACATTGAGCAGCTTCACCGGATCGCCAAAATCGTCCGACCACGACAGACCCGCCCTCTGGTCGTAAAGCTCTTCGGCAACAAATCGCCACACGCCCATCGCCTTCTCGCCATCCGACGCGCCGGAACCTGCGGTCGCCAGTATCTCCCGCGACATGTTCTCAACCGACCACCAGTCCTTCTCCCCATTGGCCACCACCCACGGATTCACCACATTTGTCTCCCCCAGGTTTTCGATTACCACATACATGTTCGGCTCAAACGCCTGATCGTAGGGCGGCATACTCCCGCCCGGTCCGGAAGAGTACGTCTCCGGCTGCTTCGTCACGGTATTCGACTCATCCAGGTTTCCGCCCATATTGACCCTGAACGCCTGCCGCTTCCGCGTCAGCATGGCCCGCGTTTCCTTCGGCGCTCGTGGAACATTTACAGAAACCGGCTTCCCCTCCTTCCACCACCCTGTCTCCGGATATAGGTAGGGACTGTTCCAGGCTACAGCAAAATAGAAATACCGCCTCCCCGGCTCCAGATCCGCCCCATCCACATACCGCTCCTCATACGCCACCCCCACTTCCTCATAAGGCCCGGACGCCCGCCGCGCACGATAAACCCGCGCGCCCCTTTCGCCCTGAAGGTCCACCTGCAGCGTCACACAGTTCACCGCAGCCTTCAACACCTCTAACCTCACCATACCCATATTCTCCGTACACAAGATCCAATTATTCATGCCCTGCCCGCCACAGCCGGGCGGGTGAGGGCCCCCGTCTACAGAACCTGGTTACGCAGTTCCACCTCCCCACGCCACAGCCGTTCCAGGTTCTCCAACAGAATATCGATTGTATTCTCCTCGTACATCCGGGTCTGGCCCGCGGTGTGGGGCGTGATCACCACATTCTCTACGTCCCAAAACGGCGAGTCCTCCTGCAGCGGCTCGTCCCACAAAAGGTCGATCCCGGCACCCCCTATCGACCCGCTGCGTACCGCTTCCAACAGCGCCGGCTCATCAACGCACCTGCCCCGAGCCACATTGATCAGACACGAAGAGCTCTTCATCGCAGACAGGGCCTCTGCGTCGATAATCTTCTCCGTCTCCGGCGTCAGCGGACAGGTCAAGACGACGTAGTCCGCCTGCGGCAGCAGGTCCCGCAGCCGGTCCGGCGTATGCACTTCGTCCGCCGGTCCCAGGGCGGTCGCCGGGTCCCGCTTCGTGGCAAGGACGCGCATATCGAACGCCCTGGCCAGCGCTGCCAGCCTGGAGCCGATACCTCCCATCCCCACGATCAGCATCGTCTTTCCACCCAGTTCGTCCTCTCGCCGCGACAGGTCCGAGATCATTCCGCGCCAGTGGCGCCGGCGCTGGTTGTCCCGTCCGGTGTGGATGTGTCGGGCAAACGCCAGAATAAGCGCCATCGCGTGCTCACTCACGGCGTTCCTGTTCACACCCTGGGAACTGGTAAGCCGGATGCCCCGTGTCCTCAACTCATCCAATGGAAACACGTCGTACCCCGAGCCGATTGATTGGATCAACCTGAGCCGAGGCGCGAGGTCAAGCAGATCGTTGCGCCAGAATCCGTAACCCACGAACACGACAACCTCGCCGATTCGCTCGGCCACCTCATCCGGCGTCCACGCCTGGTAGTGGCTGATACCGGACTCACGCTTCTCAAACCTGGCCGCCATCTGATAGGTAACGGCAAAACAGATGGTGACCTCGTTTTTTGACGGAAAATCACGCAACTTTGTCTTCTCCTGAAAGAATCGAGGAGATTTTACTCGGAGTTCCGACATCGCCGGGAGTTACCTTGCTCGACTCGAGGACGGTCTGAATTTCATAAATGGACCCACGACGCTCGGCAGGGGGTAGCGGTACCCGGACGGGAACGTCGACCAGGCGTGGTTCGCGGGTCGGTTCACCGCGGAGAATTTTGCCGTTGAAATCCTCCCAGCTATTTATGGGCTGAACCAGCGGCCAGGCATCCACGGCACAATACATACACAGGAGGAGACGGCGAGGCTTGCCGGACGTATTCGGGGCTGAGCCATGCAACATTCGGACGTGGTGGATGGAGATGCCGCCGGCATTGAGTTCGATCGGTACGGCGCCGTCGCCAGTGAAATCCGGTTCTGTGACCGCGCCGGCAAAGCGGCCGTTGAGGTGGTGGTCGTAGATGCGACCCCGGTGAGATCCAGGAATGACCAGAAGGCAGCCGTTTTCCCTGTTCATGTCGTCTATCGCGACGCCAACGGCGAGAAGATCGTCGTTGGTGTGGGGGTAGAACGCCCAGTCCTGATGCCATTCCACCGGGCTGCCCACCTCCGCGGATTTCATGTTGAGCTTATCCCCGTTTGTCCGGATGCCGCGACCGATGAGCTGTGCGGTGATGTCGAGGATCTTTTCGTGGCGCAGGCCGCGGGCGTACACGTCGTGCTGCCTGGACGGGTCGATGAGACGGCGCAACTGCGGGTTTTCAGGCGTATGGCTTGGTTCCAGGTCGAATACGTGGTCGGTTCTGGTGACCTGTCGAGACGCGTCAACGAACGCGTCCGTGACCCGGCGAAGTTCTCCGACCTCCGCTTGTGAGAGAACGTTCTCAAGTCCCAGATAGCCGTTGGCCCGGTAGAAGTCGATCTGTTCCTGAGTCAGCATGATTAGGACTCCTTTTGAATGAAGTGATCCGTTGATTGACAGGCAGGTTGTCGTTCATTACAGCAGGGACATGTTTCCCACCTTTCCGGTGGCAAAGTCGATCAGGCTCCACGTCCCCAGGCAGACCGCCTCTCCCAGGATGATCCCGATGAAGAACGGCCTGGTTCTCCTGTACAGAGTCGCTCCGCCGAACTTCATCACCAGCGCCTTGATTCCCCATGCCAGAAAGACGCTGAAATAATAGTGCTCCGTCATCCAGATCGTGCTCACCGGCAGGGCCACGGGGTGCAGGGGCCACCAGGGCAGCCGTGTTCGCAGCACCATCAGAAGCGCGGCGATGCCCACGCCGAATCCCGTGTATACAAACCCTCGATAGAAGACCGGGCTCGGATCCAACAGGCGGCGTCCCACGTATTCGTCAAACGGAAGGGCGGCGTCGTTTACGTCCCCCAACCAATAGTCGAGATTCCGCCCTCCGTGCGCGTACCCCAGTTCCAGGGTCGTATGGCTTGCGACCACCAGGCCCACCGCAAGGGCCGCGCCCATCGCCCAGATCAATCCCTGCGTCCTTCCCATTTCCCGAGCCAACCTGAGCGCCGCCGAGGCACGGGGCATGATGGTATTCAACCGGGTCATCGTCCAGACGTAACTCATCCCTACGGTTACCAGACCCGTGGGACCGAACGCTGAAGAACCGACCGCGCAAACCACAAACTCGGATGGATTCAGCGGAGAATAGGTCGCGGCATAGCCGGTTTCGCTCACGATCCGCGCAAGGACGAGAAAGACAACAAAGCAGGCGATGAACAGGAATGCGATTACAGGCGGTGACAGCCCCGCCTGGTAGAGCCAGCATCCCAGATACAGCGTCCCCGTCAACACACAGGCCACCGCCGTACGATAGGGTATCACTTCCTCCGAGTCGTCCAGGTCGGACGGGCGGCCCAAAGCCTTCGCCCAAACGTCCTTCAAATGGTCCCGGGCAATCCACAGGCTGTAGCCGGCCAGCGCCAGCATATACCCCATGCCCATAAACGCCAGGAATTCCGACCCCTGGGAGCTGTGCCGTCCCACCATCCCCGACACGCCGTATCGATCCGCACCCAGCATTGCCATCACGCCGTTTATACATTTCGAAATTACATTCAGGAGCCAGATGCTGAGACTCACGTCCAGGTTCACGAAATAGGCATAGCCCAGGAGGGCGAAGTTAAGGCGTATTGACAGAGGTATCGCGCGCCTGAAGATCCAGATCACCGACCGCAGGCTCATCCTGGGCAGGGTGTGGAAACGGCTGTGAAGCGCATTCATCGAACCGATGGCGAACGGAATCGCGAATCCCGACCACATCATCCGGCTGCGGAACAGCGGTCCTATCACACCTTCTCCGCGTTCGCCCATCGCCATGGGTACCTGCATGATCGGGAAGGCGAAACGCTCATGCTCCTCCCACTGCTTCCGCAAGACCACCGCCAGGCAACCCAGAACCACAAATAGCGCGACCAGGAAAGATCCCCAACTCCACAGGGGAACCACCCACGCCCACCAGGGGACGGAACCGCCCTTCGGCAATCCTTCGTACAGCCCCCTGACCGGCTCGACGTCCAGGATCGAAAGCCACGGTAGCGAATAGGGCAGCACCGCCTCCAGGTGACGCATCTCAGGGGAGGCGTAGTAAGTCACGCCGGTCATGAACCCAAGCAAGGCCTTGCTCATCGACCATGCCGGCATCAGGAGCAGCAACATGGCATAAATGGCCAGCAACTCGCCCCGGCCCAGGGCGTAACGGCGTTTCAGCAGGCCAAGCAACGGGTTCAGCAGCACCACCAGACAGAAGAAGAGGAACAGCACGCCCCGGTCCAGAAAATACCAGCCCATAAAGGGACCCTGGACCACCATCCGGTTGTAGGTCAGCCAGACACCCAGAAGGGCGCACAGACCAAGCCCGATCAGCAACGCGCGAAGCGACAGTCCATCGCCGGCCGCTGGATTGGATACCCGGTTTTCTTGCATCACAGGCCGGGCTCTCGGCTCCATTGGGCCTGTGCCTCCAGATGGTCCGGTGGAAGCGTTTAACCTTCCATCCGTATGTGAATAGCCAGGAGGTCGCAATCGCCCGGAACATCGAGCGGTATGCGTATCGCGCCCTCTTTCGCCGATACGACGCGGTCATTCCAGTTGTTCCCTGACCAGATCTCGTCAATGTCGTGCACGATCTTCCCTTCGGGCGGGCTGATCTCCAGCGCAGTCTGACATCTCACCGGCGTATATGGGAAGACGATTGCCAACAGGGAATCGCCGCCTCTCACCATCGGCAGCATCTCAATGGTGGGCACGGCCCGGCGGTCGCTCGGACGCAACGACCGGTAGTCGTCCACGGGCGGGAAGGGATTCAGCCGCGCCAACGGCCTGCGTCCCGCGATCCAGAGGATCAGCCTGCGCAGCAGTTCCACGTTGGACGTCTCCTCGATCGAAGACTTGCCGGGTACGGTCCCCGTGTAGTTTACAGCCGGCATGCCCGCCATCCAGGCCTCCCGCCGCTCCCCATCCTCCACCAGCACGAGTGCCGGCCGGCCATCCACCGTCCCCAACACCTGTCCGTCCGGACACGGACCATTCACGCGGGTGCTGAGGATCACAGGGTGCTCCAGGCCCTTTGTCAGCGGATGATTGTCCAGGAGATCGAGTTCAAAGACCCCCGAGTCGATCGCGCAAGGCAGCTTGCATGGACCGCTACCTGCCCACGGGGTGGCCGGCCTGTTGCCGATCCAGAGGAGACCTTCTCCGCGTTCGGCAACCGCGTTGACACAATCGAGTTGGGATTGCGTGAGGCAATGCACCTCGGGCAGGATCACCGGTCCCCTCAGCTGACCGCCCACGTCGTCCAGGCGCTGATCCCAGAACCAACGCCACGGCAGGCCGGTCCGGTAGACCATGTCGACCATCCGGATTAACCCTTGATGCCCCCAGTTCGAATCGTAGTGGCCGGTGATCTCGGACTGCTGGGGCATCATCATCGTGGCGAAGCTGTAAGGTCGGTGGGACGCGAACATCGGAAGGAGTCGCCGGGACTCATCGAACGCCTCGAAAAACCCCGGGATGATCTTCATCTGCTCGTACGTAAACGGCATCACCAGGTCTGCTCCGAGCGCAAACGGCACCACGCCGGCAAGCAGACCGTCCTGCCTGCCCATTGGCACCGCCTGGGCTGGCGGCATGAAGCCCTGCGGATAGATATCCACCTGCCGATCCATGCACGCGCCCATCAGGCTTCTCGTCGTCTCCGAAAGGATCCTGCGGTGAGGCCGGTGCAGGATGAGGTCGTCGTGATTGAAATGATAGGGATCCGTGGCGATAACATCCTGTGAACGCGCGTCGCGGGCGAGACGGATGGCCGTCTGCCAGGCATTGTAATTGCGCTCGGGAATGGCCGGACTGTGCTGGATGCCCACGGCCACGTCGGGCCTGACCTCTTTGATTACTTGTCGAAATTCGGAGTGCACCGCCTCCCAATTGTCAAAACGGGCTTCCAGCCATGCATACCACAGAGGGTCTTCCCAATTCGCAGTCCGTGGAGGGTTGACGCCGTTCCGTTTGTGGAATTCAGCCTGGCAGAACTCGCAGTAACAGCCGATTGTTCCGTCTCCGAATCCAAGACACGCTTCGTCGTTGAGGTGGATTTCCCGAATCGCCCGCCACTTGCAAATCTCCATCAGCAGGGACAGGTAGTGGGTTTTGTTCTCGGGGCGAAAAGGACACATCCACCGGATCCGCAATCCGTCCAGATCCAACACTTCGCCATCGCCGACCATTTGCATCAGACGGTGGGGTTCTTCCGCCACCAGGTGTTCGTTATACTTCATGTATCCGGTAAAGGCAATCATGCCCAGGCCGCGCTCCTCGCACATCCGGGCAAGCCTCTCCGACTGTTCCAGCGAAAAGCCCTGTTGTTTTATCGCTGGCGTGACCGCAACGCCCGCGCCGACGTCGGTAAACCCTTCAATTACAATCTGGTCGAGCGTGGCCTCGTTCAGCACGGCATCCGGAAAAAGCAGCAGTGCCGACCGGCGGAGCGTCCGGTTCTGGTCTGGCATTACGTTCTCCCTCTACTGTAGACCTTGATGATAAACCATCGACCCGTGACGTACCTATTCAGCGTCCATCCCATGGGTGACTCACGATGAACTCCAGTAGCCCATAAAGGGCCAGGTCTTGAGCCGTCCTGTAAAGGCGCTCGCCACCGACCATCCCCCCGAGCATACGACCTCTCCCAGAATCATCCCGATAAAGAACGGACGCGCTTTTCTGTAGAGGTCCGCCCCGCCAATCCGCAGAATGAGCGCCTTGATTCCCCACGCCAGAAAAACGCTGAATCCGAACCAGTCCATATACCAAACCGTACTTAGCGGAAGCGCGGCGGGATGAAACGGCCACCATGGCAGGCGCATCCGAAGCAGGATCAGGACGGCGGCAACCGCGGTGCCCAACGCCGTATAGAGAAAACCCATTTTGAAGACGGGGCTGGGTTCGAGAAGGCGCCGTCCGATAAACTCGTCGAATGGAGACGCGGCGTCGTTGACGTTGGTGAACCATGGGTAGTCGATGTTCACGCCGCCGTGCGTATACCCCAGATTCAACGTCGTGTAGCCCGTGGCGACCAGCCCCAGGGCCAGTGCCGCCCCCATCGCCCAGACCAACCCCCGCTTCCTTCCGATTTCACGCGCCAGCCGCAGGGCGCCCAGAGCGTGCGGCATCAGTGTGTTTCTGCGCGTCATCGTCCAAACGTAACTGATTCCCAGGGTCGCCAGGCCCGCCGGACTGAACGCCGAGGATCCCACCGCGCACACCACGAACTCAGACGGATTGATGGGTGAATACGTCGCAACAAAACCCGTCTCACTCACAATCCGGGCCATCACGAAAAAGACAATGAGACTGGTAATAAGCAGAAACAAAACCAGCGGCGGCGAAATCCCGGACTGGTAGAGCCACAATCCAAGGTAACTCACGCCCAGAACAATACCCAGCACGGCCGACCGGTAGGGGATGATCTCATCCGAGTCCTTCAGGTGCGACGCCCTGCCGCGGATCTTTGCCCACACCTGCCGCAGGTGGCCCCTGGCCACGTAAAGGCTGTACGCGGCCAGCGCGAGAATATACCCCATCCCCATCATCGCCAGGAATTCGGACCCCTGAGAACTGTAACGTCCCACGACCCCCGACACCCCCCAGGTCTGTCCCGCGCCAACCATCGCCAGCGCTCCCCGTACAATCTTGGTAATCAGGTTGATGACCCACAGGCTGAAACTCACGTCCAAATTGATGAAATAGGAATACCCGAGGACGAGGAAATGGATTTTGAAGGGCAGAACCATCGTGCGCCGGAAGATCCGAACGTGTGTTCCCAGGTTGATAATTGGAATATTGGGAAAGTAATACCGCAGCCCCCGGAGCATGCCGACCAGAGACGGAATCCCGAACCCGGCGGCCAGCAACCGGCTGCGGAACACAGGCGCAATCCGGCCCTTTCCGGGCTCCAGCATCGCAAGCGGGACCTGCATCAGGGGGAACGCAAACCGCTCGTGCTCCTCCCACTGCCTCCGCATCAGCACGCCGATGCAAATCAGTACGACGAAGAGTACGATCAGGAACGAGCCCCAGCTCCACAGCGGAAGAACCCAACCCAGCCACGGAATCGAACCTCCCTTCGGCAGGCCTTCGTAGAGATCCCTGACGGTCCCTTCCCCCTGCGGCACCAGCCACGGGAGCAGGTGAGGAGGCACGGCCTCGATATGACGCAACTCAGGCGTCGCGTGGTAGATCGTGCCGGTCGTATAGAGAATCACCGGCTTGGTCATCACCCAGGCGGGCAGGAGAATGAGAAACATGGTGTAAATGGCAAGTAGTTCGCCGCGCGTGAGGACAAACCGTTTCTTGATCACGCCCAGCAACGGATTTGCGACCACGACCAGGAGGAACAACACGAACAGCGCGCCCCGGTCCATGTAATACGCGCCGCCCAGAAAGGAACCCTGGGTGATCATCCGATTGTAGGTCAGGCCCAGGCACATCAGACCGCACAGGACGAGGCCGATTCCGAACGCACGGGGCGTCAGACCGTCCCGCGCGGCAGTCTCATTGCCAGGCGCCGGAGCCGGAGGTTTCCGCTCTCTCGCCGCTGCGGTATCCAATGGTGAAATCCTCTACGGAAGAAGAATTGGCGTTACGATTTATAAACTCGCGGGACTCATGGCGCCCTCTCCGAAAATGACGGAGTAGGCGTTCCCCCGGTCGGATCTTGTGGCGGCGTCCATGTAACAAACGCTGAACGCGCGGCGGGAGGTGTTGGTCTTGTTCACGCCCGATCCGTGGAGCAGCCAGTTGTGCAACAGGGCCGTTTCCCCTGCCTCCATTTCCAGGTATTCATGCGCTTCTCCGGCCAGGACGGCGGTGGCCTGCTCGTCGGTCAGAAAGGCGAAGCCGGCCGAATCGTCCTGCTCGAAGGTGCCACGGTGGGATCCGGGTACGATCCCGACGCAGCCGTTTTCAACCGACACCCGGTCCAGCGCCGTCCACAAGGTCGCGATTGGATCCGTGTTGAGGAGGCCGAACCGGTCCTGGTGCCAGGGGAGGTATGTACCCTTCCCGGCCGGTTTGTTGATAAACATCGCGCGGTAGCACGAAATCGGCGTCTCGGGACCGTACGCCCTCGCGCAGATCTCACGAAACAGGGGTTTCTGCATGTAGGACAGGAACAGCGGATCGAACTCCAGGTCCTGGATCTTTCGATAGTTCAACGTTGAGACCTGGTGCCCTTTCGTTGTGATCCGCTTCTCCGAGTAGTCGCCAGTCTCGCTGTCCAGTTGCATGTACATCTGATCGTACACTTTCACGTTGCCCAGCATGATGTCGTCGATGCGCTGCTGCAGGCCCGCCAGTTCGTCATCGTCCATCACCTTCCCGAGGCGAAGATACCCTTCTTTCTCGAACCGCGCCCACTGTTCGTCACTGATATGCGCAGGCATACCGAGTCCTCCTGTGGTACAGAAATCAAGCGTTTGGGACGGAGATCAACCCGTTTGTCGATTGGCCGGTGTTATGTTTTCTACTGATCCACAACCGATCCGTCCACGTGTAGTCTCGTGACCATCATTCCTTCGTCCAGCAGGGGCCGGTGCGAGAGAAATGGGTACCTCTCCATTGCGTCTTCCACGAGTTCCACGCCGATACCGGGCGCATCCGGGATGATCAGAAATCCGTCCTCAAGCGTGAGAACCCCGGACACGATTTCGCTCTTGGGCGGATCGCCTTCACCCCTGGGGTACTCCTGCAGTGCGAAATTGGGAATGCAAGCCGCGAGTTGAACGCAGGCGGCCGTACTCACCGGACTGAGCGGGTTGTGGGGCACCACCCCCACGTAGTGCGCCTCGGCGAGCGCCGCGATCTTTTTGCAATGGGTGATTCCGCCAGCCATACAGACATCCGGCCTCACGTACTGTACCGCGTTCCGCGTCAGGAGCATTTCAAATTCGTAGATCGTGTGGATGCGTTCCCCGGTCGCAATCGGAACCGCGATCTTCTGCGCGACTTCGGCCATGGCGTCAAGATTGTCGGGACGGATCGGATCCTCGAAAAAATAGGGGCGGTAGGGTTCAATGCCCCTGCCCAGCACAATCGCCTCGGCCGGGTCCAGCCGACGGTGTATCTCGATACACAGATCCACATCGTCGCCGACCGCCTCGCGGTAGGCCGCCACCGTCTGAATGGCATCCTGAATCTTGTCCACGTGGGTTTTGAAATACGGGACGTTTCGCGACTCATCCAGAAATGGCGTCAGGTGTCCCACGGCCGTATACCCCTCCGCCTTGGCCTGAACGCAGCCTCTCAGAAGTTCCTCTTTGGTACGGCCGATCACGTGCCCGTAGACACGGGCTTTGTCCCGGCATTTGCCACCCAGAAGCTGGTAGACGGGCACGTCGAAAAACTTGCCCGCGATATCCCAGAGAGCGATATCAATTGCGCTCAACGCTCCCATTATCGCCGCACCACGAAAATGTGTGCACCGGTACAGAACCTGCCAGTGGTGTTCGATTCGCAGGGGGTCCTTGCCGATCAGGTATTCCCTGAAGCTCTTGACCACCTCTCCCGACGCCTCCAGGTATCCCCATGCGCCCGATTCACCCAGCCCCACGATCCCCTCATCCGTAAGAACCTGGACAAAGAGATACCGATCGATCGGCAGGACCTTCACGTCCGTTATTTTCATGCGCTTTTCTCCTTTCATTGCTGACTATAGCCAAATAGTGGCCGCCCGTGCCCAACAAGAGCATGGGATTGGACCGATCTTGCTTTTCAACGTGCAATAGACTATACTTGGAACGGGCGGGTTGTAGAGTAGCAATCAGGATACTTGAAGGCAACTCACGACACCGATCCTAATCGTTCGCGGTGCTGGCTTTCGGTATTATGTTCGGAAGGTTGAATGGGGTCTCAAGCGAGGTTGAATATGCCGATTCCGGGCCACATCGGCCGAGATTGTGTTAAGCGTAAGTTAACCTTATGGGGTGCAAAGAGCAACACGATTGACGACGCAAGCCGAGGCGGATTTTGTTTCGAAGATTGAGGACGGGTTTAGTCGCGTCTATCTCGATTACATCAATCGTATGATCGGGAACGGAAGTCGGGACTGAAACAGATGAATAAGAGAATCCTTTTTCTATCGTGGCAGGACAAGGGGATGAGCGGGCAATGGTTCCCGGTCGGCCGACTGGATGCTGATATCAATTGTCCGTTGTATCGTTTCCGTTACATCAAAGGGGCGAAACGAGCACAGGCAGAGGCAGGATTTTCGGAGCTTCTCGAGTTTCCGAACCTGGAAGATACGGTACGATTCGCCGAGACTCTTTCCGCTCTTCCAGAACCGGGTCATCAACCGGGCGAGACCGGACTTTGCCGATTATCTCAGTTATCTCGACCTGCGTGAAAGCGCCGATCCCATTGAGATTCTGTCGGCAAGCGGCGGTTCCAGGGTGACAGATGCCTACGAGGTCTTTCCAAAACTCGAAGAAGACGAAGACGGAAGTTTTGTCTGCCGGTTCTTTCTGCACGGCTGGCGGCACGTCAATGAATCAGCGCAGAAGCAGATCGACCGCCTTGAAGCTGACGAGCAGCTTTACGTGACCCTCGAATTGACCAATCCAGCCACCGGTTTCGCCGTTCAACTTCAAACCCGTGATTACCATATGATCGGATGGGCGCCGCGCTATCTCGTCGAGGACCTGGTAAAGGCGATGGCTGAGTCGTCTGGAGATTATCGCGCCAAGGTGGTACGCGTAAATCCGCTACCTGCGCCGTCGAAGCAGCGGGTTCTGATCGAGATGAGTGGGCGTTGGAATGAGCACGAACCGATGACGAGCGACGACTTTCATCCGCTCGTCGAGTAGAAGGCTACTTTAGCGCCCGTACGGTTTAGCGTTTCAGATGCAATTGTCGCTACGTCGAGGCCATGCTGCCGATTTCGAGGATCAGCGAGTACCCGTAATGATCGTCCTGTCTATCGTCCAAGGCTGAGAATTGATTCACTAATGCATTAATTCATTCCACAAGAGGGAGACGGTGTATGAACAGGGAACTTCTTTTCGGTGGAGCGAAAATCGAATCGGAACACGCCAACATCGGGTTGGCGATCCTGAGGGTAATTTCCGGGCTGAGTATAGCATTCGGACACGGGATCGGGAAGATCCCGCCTTCCGCCGGGCTCGTGGCCGGCACGGCAAAGCTGGGGTTTCCGCTACCCGAGTTTTTTGCGTGGGCGGCTGCCTTCGGGGAGTTTGGCGGCGGGCTGTTGCTGGCGCTGGGACTGCTGACGCGTCCAGGCACGTTCCTTATGGGATTTACCATGATGGTCGCCGCATTCGGTGTACACGCGGCTGATCCGTTCGGCATAAAGGAGATGGCGCTTCTGTACCTGGCCATCGCGGTGATGTTTCTGCTGGTCGGCTCGGGAAAATACGGCGTGGACGCCTGCATCCGGTCGCGGTACTCGCGTTCGTGATCTTTTGGGTGGCGTGTTTTTCGCAATTCCCTGATGGGTGCGGTCGGCCGGGAGATTACACCGGCGTCAGCGAGAATGCGTACACCTTCAGAAAGTCCTCGGTGGTCAGGTTGACGTCGATTTCCACGGTACCGTCACTCTGTCCGGTCTCGGTAACGGGCTGATCCGACACCAGTTCCCGGACCTCTGTGCATCGTTTGCCCTCAGGCAACCTGGCTTCGATCCGGAATGCGCCGGGTTCCCTGAAATACGACGGCACCGTGACCAGGATCAGGTCCTCGCCCACAGAGGGCATGATCTCCACGGTCGGCTTCCAGCGGATATCCAACGGCCTCACCTCCTGCAAAGGCACCCTCGGCGGAAATCCCTTTAACCTGACGGGCAGCCGATCGTCTACGAGCGACAGGATCAGTTGCGCCACCACCTGGCGCGAATAGCTCAGGACATTGGTACCCGCAGGCCTCAGGTCCATCCACCGGGACGGGATGCCCGCCACGAACACGCCCCAGCCGGCCCCAAGTCGCTTCAATGTGATTGCCGGACGCGGTCCCAGGGCCCCTGCTTCCTCGAAGACCGCCAGCACATCGGCCGTGCCGTCCGCCTCCGCTTCGACCGCCAGGTCCAGCCCGAGGACAGGGTGGTTATTGCCCTTCCAGGGGTCCCAGGCCGTCCTCTCGTCCGGCCATGGAAGGTTCTCGAACGCCTCGTGGTCGCTGGTAGCCTTGAAGATGCCGGAACCCCCCGCGGGTGTACACGACGTAATCCCGAATGCCTCCCTGAGAAACGATCCGTTCGACGGACGTCCCATCTCGTCCCTGGTGGCCGTCTCTCCCGCCGCCACCAGCGTGCCGCCATCCCGCACGTACGCCAGGAGCTCATCCCGCTGGCTGGAGGACAGGCAGGAGACATTGGGCAGCACCACCACCGGATACCGTTCGAGATGTTCCGGAGCCAGCTTCGACGAGGGCAGGTACCCGTGGGACAGACCGTTATGTGAGGCCATCTGTCCGATGGAGAACATCCGGCTCATGCGCCAGTTCTCGCGGCCCCTGGCGGGTAACGACTCGTCGTAACACTGCGTTTCCAGGCTGTCCACCACCGCAACGGAGACCACGGGTTCGGTACGTTCGAAGTAGGGGTCCAGGCGAAACGCGTCCTGGAAGGTCCGGTGCATCGGCGACACACGCTGGAGCCGGTACGTATACGTCGTCACGCGATCCACGCCAAGGGCGGGCGGAACCACGGCCTGCCACCATCCGTCACGTTCGTCCAGCGGCCGGTGGAATTCGGGATGAGACATGCCCTGCGCCAGCATCACGCTCACCTTGTCCTCTCCCAGCGTCATCCCCTGGATAAAACGACAGCACTCGCTCAGAAATATCTCGGGCGGCGTGAACAGCCCGCTGCCTACCGCCGGCAACACGCACGTGTAGTAGGCATCCACGGCCAGGCCGTCTATGGCCTCGACCATGCCGTCGATGTCTATGCCGCACACCCATGGATTGATATCCCAGAAGGGTTGCGGGCCGCTCTGAAATACCGCCCGGACCTGGTGATCATGGTTCAGTGCTGTTTTCATTTTTCCGTGTACGTCATTCCACCGGTCGAACCGCCATGTCACGAGCCGCGCCTTTTCCTCAAGATCCCTGAACGGCGGCATGGGGATCCGCCCCCCGTATTCCCTTTCCCAGTCCGCCTGGCAGGTCCGGCAGTAACACGCCAGCAGATCCACGTCCCTGCCGAAATACGCTTCGTCGTTCACCCAGACTTCCGTGAGATTCGGAATCCCACCCAGGTTTTCCAGAAAATCGAGGTACCGCTTCTGAAACACCTCGTTATACGGACATCCCCACACGGCCGGCAGGTTTCCCAACTCCTCGTGGTCCGCATCTTTGCTGAATACGGTCTTCTGCTCGGGATGCTCGGCCAGGTGCTCATAAGCGTATTTCATGAATCCGGTAAACGTCGAGAACTCGAGGCCGTATTTCTCTGCCTTCCCTGCCACCGCCTTGACGGCCTCTTCGTGCCCGATCCGGGCCGATACCGTCACCTCGTGGTAACCCAGGCCGGCCACCTCCGGAATTTCGTCCACAAGGGATTCCGGCCGGTTCCGGTAGTCCTGAAGGAAGGCGATCCGCTGTATTTTCCGCTGTTTCATGAGATCCTCCCGTGTGACATTCAATGAGCCAATTCGTGCTGAAGGTCTGCCTGCAGCTGGTGAGATTTCATACTCAGGGAGGGGGATGACCGGCTTAGGGACCGGGCAGATTCCGGCTACCCGCCGATCGCTTACCAGTACCCTCGCCACCGTCCTTCCCAATAACCCCACAACCATCCTGTAAGACTGTCCATGTCCAGCAGCCGGGTCTCGACCTTCCACTCCGGCGGTACCGGTTGGTTTTCTTCCATCGGCATGACAAACCGAAACGTATCGAGATCCAGATTTTCCAGAATGTGCCGTGCCGTGGGCGCCATATCCTCCTCGCGAAACCACGGCTGTGCGGCGACGCATGCCCTGGCGAAGATGCCCGACCTGCCGGTCGTGGCGGGGCCGGCCCCCCACAGTGTCGCCGGCAGGATTTCGCGTTCACCGCTTTCCATGTCACAGGTCCACTGGTAGGGTGACGTGCCGTTGTCCAGCACGCCGGTTTGAAGCATGTCGTATGTCTGCAGCATCAGGCTTCGCCACAATTCGTGGTTCGCCGGGTCGAAGCACATCAATAGTGCCGGCAGGTAAAGCGCGCGCCAGCCGATGCCGCCGGTCAGCTTTCCCGTAGGGCGTTCGAACCTGACGCCCGTATCGCAGGCCTCGTACCATCGCTCGATTTCCCGGAGATATTTCGGATCACCCGTGGCCTGCCAGGCCAGGTAGAGCAGGGGCGTATGTATGATGGCGTAGGACCAGTTGGCATTGATCCAGTTCTCGCCCAGAATGGATTTCACCAGTGATTCATAGGTATAGCCGAAATAACCGTGGGGGGAGACGTACTCCCATTTGATGTCGAACTCGGCCATGTCCACGAGGATTTCGTCTATACAGGCGAGGTCTTCGGGCGGCGCGATGGGACGGTAGGCGGCCAGACCGACCAGAATGCACTGCACCTGATCGCCCGAAGACTGGTTGCTGTACACGCCCCCATACGGTTTGCACATGTACCCTCGTTCGCCCCTCTCAACGCCGAGTCCATGGATATACTTTAACGCCCCGAACGTACGCCGGCAGATCGCCAGGACGTCGGAATCGCCATCACATCGATACCGGTAGCTCATCGCTCCGAGATACCACGCGGTGTCGGTAGGCGTATTCTCCCATGCCCGCCAGACGTGCATTGGCGCCATCCCGATCTCCGCTTCCGTCTTGCCCATGAGATGCCGGTGGCGGTATGCGCCGCGGTAGTCCTCCGCTGACGGCAACTGGAAATCGTCGGCGCGCACCAGCATGGGAATCATTCCGTGCGCCTGCAGCACGTTGTCCTCGACAACCGCCTGAATTCGGTTGGCTTTTGCTTCCAGTTCCGCGTCAGTCATGCAGCACCCCCTCTGCTGACCGGGTTCTCGCTCCGTTCGGGACGGCTCTGACCGCTCAGTTCGATCGGAAACCCACCTGCTTTCACTCCACATCCGACAATTTCGTCTCCTCCGGGACGTCCGTGGCGCTTTCAAAGGATAAATTGTACCCGTCGGGGTCCAAAACGGACGTGACCCACATCCTGTTGCCCACAAACGGCTCAGAGGCGTCTATGCCACGAGACTTGATATCCCGGTAGTATCCGACGGCGTCGTCGCAAAAAAAGAACAGCGAAACACCTTCGCCTTTGTTCTCGCTGAATTGCCGTGAATCGTGGCCTTCGGTCCTGAATTCCTGGAGCATCACCGCGGCCTTACCGATGCGCAACATGCACCACCTGATAACGCCTTCGTCTACCCACTTGCCCTCCATCCTGAAACCCAGCCCTTTGAGGTAGAACGCCAATGACTTCTCCATGTCTTTCACCGCGAAAAAGGGGATGACCTTACTGACTTCCACGGGATTCACCTCTTTTTTCGTGATTGACACGGTCCCCGACATCACCGATTCGCAATCTGCAGCGTGTTTCCGTCTGGATCCTTGAAGTTGCAGCATTCGAATTTCGAGAGGATGTGGTGCTTACCAATACGAACTCCAGCTTTCCCAAGTTCCTCGCGGGTTGCGCCGACGTCTTTGACAATGAAGACGAGTTTGTTCCGATTCCGCCCCGCGCAACCGGGTTTTCCGGCGCGATGGATGCCGACCTCGAACCCGCCGCTGCACAACCGAACCCAGCCTTTGGGGTCGTGGTCAATCACTTCCGGAGGCATCAGGACCGTCATCTTCATCAGGTCCCGATAGAACGAAACCATACGTTCGACGTTGTCCGTAAAGAAGATATATCGCGCCGCCATCATGAGTTGCGCCTCCCGGTTTCGGGTCATCTACCTAGCGCGGCATCGGTTGGCTCAGCAGCAACCAAGACCATAAGTCTCTATAAGGCGCCGTGGAATTATCGTTGAAACGCGTCCGTTGGTTTGTGATTGACTTTGATTGTCGTGATAATATGTGATTAAGCCGCATGAAGAGACTGAAATTGATGCAATCCTGGGATTGTGCAAAAGGCATTGATGGCGACAAGAAGAGATGAGATGTACATCGCTCGGCAGAAACCTCGGAATGGAGCCTGCACCCAGAGTCGCTCCCTGAGCTTGTCGAAGGGTCGCCGATGGGTGGCGCAACGCGGGCATTTCGACAAGCTCAATGACCGCGCTACGGTACGCGCTTTTCGACTGCGCTCAGATTGACAGAGAAGCCGATCATCAGGCATGTGCCTTCCCAGGTTCAACCGATGTCTATCTAGTCGCCTGGAGCACCGTGTTCAACTGTTTCGTCAGGTATGGCGATACCGTCCCAACGGCTCCGACCGACTCAAGAAGCGGGAACGTGTACCCATGCCACCCGCCGTTTTTATCGTTCACATGTCTTCCGATGACAACCCCGGATGGGCCGATATGGCAACGGAGCCGGTCAAGGCCATCCTTGATAACCTCATCGGGAAGCGACCTACCGGTTCTTCGGGACCACTCCACCAGAAAGTACATCCCCCTCAGGATGTCATATTCGAAGAAGCGGGGAAAGAGCGGCTTCAACCACGCACCATTGATGACGCGGCCATCTTTCTTCGAGCAAACCAGTCGATGTTCGATGAGGTACCGCGCGCCCTCATCCAGGAATTTCATTTCAGCATCCGTGTATCTTCGATTGGTGAAGAACAGAATGGCTTCCAGCGGAGGCAGCGTAGATACGATGGAGCTTTTTCCTGACTCGCGATAGGCCGCCGGCGAGCAATTCAAACCGCCGTCCGGCAACTGGTGTTGGAGCAACCACTCTCGAATCCAGGGCAGTACGGCATCCACATCGCAGCCGCACGACGCAAGTATCATGTAAAATACGCCTAATTCACAGTGGCAACAGTCCATTTTAGCCCGGTCGGAATCGCGTCGCGGCGCATCCTCGCGTCTGATGACGAACCTGGGCCAGGCGCCATTCTTCAACAGTGCCAGCGCCTTGATGACGGCCGATTCCGGAATACGCACGGATTCCCCCATCTCGTACAGCGCCGCCATGTGCCACCAGGGCCCGTTCCACTTCATCCGGCTCTTCCGGTCCGGTATGGGAAAGATATCGTCGGCCTTCATAACCTCCAATGTCAAATCAATTGCGCGCGGCATACCGGCTCCTGTTTCACCGCCTGGTCTTCCACTTTGGTATATGAAATACCCCCATGGGCTCTACAATTGATCTTTGGCCATTGTCGCCACGGCGATATGCATCCCCTCGCCGTTGTCTCCACCCTCGAACAGATTGAAATTCGTCTTCAGGTTGCACCCCGCGTAATACAGCCGCAACGTGTCACCGATATCCACCACGCACGGCGTCGATACCGTCTTCCAGTCGAAACGTTCCAGATCCCGGGAGGCGGCAAACGCGGGGTTCTCGTGATTCAGCGTCCAGTTAATTCCATCTGTCGACGTATCGCAGAAGATCTCGTGGTAGACCATATTCATCGGACCGTCCTTCTCCTTCAGATGGCCTATATGCCACATGTACCAGGTCCCATTGATCTTATGAACGTCCGGATAAACGCACGACTTCGTGTTGCCCGTTGCCTGAACGGAAGGGTGTTCACGCCGCGTCCATGCAATCCCATCCTCCGACGCGTATTCGTAGACGTACGCATAGGCCGTTTCCCACGAGTCATCGGGGTTGGGCCTGGCGTTGAGCCACATACGATAGCGGCCGTCTTCCTTGTGAACGCACGGCGCCCGGCATTCCCGGATCAGGGGCTCGGGCCAGAAATCCCAGCGGATTCCGTCCCTGCTGGTCGCGTAACCCAGGTCGCTCCGGATATCCTTCGCGAGGATGCCGTCGTCTCGATACTCCACGTGGGTCGTGCTCAGGAACCACATCTTGTAATGTTGCTCGTCCTCGTCGTACAGCACTCTGGGGGTATGCAGGCTCTGACCCCATGTAAGACTGTCGGCCGTCAGAATCGGATTGTCGGGGTGGAGCGTCCATGCGAGGCCGTCGTCCGATTCGGCGTATCCGATACACGTTCTGTACAGCGTCGGACGCACCTCCGAACCGGAAAACCACATCCGGTACTTACCCTCGGCGTAAATGACACGCGGACAATAGATGTTACATTTCATCCACGGCTGCGGCGGGGGCGAATTGCTGAAAATGGGTGAATCCGGTCTCGCCCACGGTTGTGATTGTAATGGTGCCGTCATAGTACCTCCCAGGTTTCGCGTGGAAACTAGCGTTTCGATTCCCGAGCCGAAGCCTCGCCCCGAAACCCAACTAGAAATCCGAAACAAACACTTCCGAAATTAGCTGCACCTGTTCCATGAATGGGTGGTCGTGCCGTGAACTTTTACCCGAATTCTGTAATCGTGTACCCTGGTGCGGATCCGGGAGTGTGTCTGCCGCTACATTGATGAGACGAATCCGGATCAGTCAGTCCTCGATTACACCCATACGCGCGGCGACACCAGCCGGGCCGCGCTTGCCCGGAATCACCTCTACAGGAGTGGGAATCAGCCACTCCCCTCCGGCCTTCGTCGCCCCCCTAACGCGGCCATCGCGGGCAAGCTTCCGCACTCGGCGTTCCGAGACGCCCAACCGAATGGCAGCCTGCCGGACCGTGACGTTGGCGACATCATCTTCGGGGGTCTCGGACGCCAACTCGAACTCAACGGGGCTCGGCTGCTTGAGCGTGCTGATGTCGTGGATCAGGAACCCGATCACCTCTCCGTCGTCGCTCAGCCGCTTGAGGATGCGCTCGTCGTTGGTGGGGCTGAAGTACCCCTCCCTGAACGCCCACAAGACCTCTAGCATGTCCCCTTCGTCGTCGTACCAGACAGACACCGTCTTACTGGCCATCTTCAATCTCCTTTGATTCTCCGGGCGAGATAGGCGGTGAGGATGAAGGAGTAGCTGGTCCCCCTCTTCACTACGAGGCAAATATAGCGGTTCCTGCCCCGCAGGTCCGGGTATAGCCGGTAGTAGAGCTGGACCGTCGGGCTGGACCTGGAGGACCTCACCGCATCGGGCCTGGCGAGTGTTTCGTCGAACCGGTGCATCAGGAAGGCCATTTCAGGGTGCCTTCGTAGCAGGTGCCGGAGCCGCTCGTCGGTAAGCCGAACCTCGTTTCCACGCTCATCGGTGAAACGCCGCACGCCTGTCTCCCATCACCAGATACCGTACCGTAAAGTATACCGCAATACGGCACAGTGCAACAAGAAACTGTTCTGCATTTGTTGTCCGGCCAGTCCAAAATAGTTTGTAATTGAGGTGCGTGCCCCCTTTTGCTCATTCCTCATGTTCAGCGAAACAATACAGCCGCCCGTTATAGGTACCCACGCAGAACCCGTCTTCCGTCAGACATGGAGCGGCCGTGATCGGGGAGCCGAAAGGCGCACGGCTGATGCATGCGCCGGTCCGCGCATTCAGTACGTAAAGGCAACCGTCTCCACCACAGATGAGCAGACAGTCGTTATAAATGACCGGCGCCGCAAGGATGGATCGAACCCCGCGGCGCGCAGGAACCATGTCCATTAGATCATTGTCCGTCCGGAAGCGCCACAGCAACGCACCCGATGGGACGTCGAAACACAATGCCTCGCCGTCCGGCGTTGTCGCGTACAGCCGGTCGCCCCGCAACGCCAGACCGGTGGGATACCTCGACGGAAGCACGGGCCGGCGCCAAACCAACTCGCCCGAATTGACTCCCAGGACGGCCAGGTGCGCCGGGTCCCCTTCAAACCAGTGAAGACTGGGGGCGTCGCTGCCGGTGACCAGCAGTCCTCCGTCCACCGCCGGCCGAGCATAGGGATTTTCGACGCCCAGGGTGCGCTCCCAGACCACCGTCCCTTTGCGCTTGTCCAACGCCAACAACCCCCGGCGCTGAACGAGCACAATGAGCAGGTCGCCGCAGACCTGTGGGCTCGCGTAGCAGGGCCAGCCGTCGCCGCCTTCGATTTCAGCGTACCACTTTTGGGCCCCGGTATTGAGGTCGTAAGCGCCGATACCGGCCTTGCCGCCGGCGTACACCGTCTCGCCGTCAATCACCGGAGAGGCATAGATCCACCGTTCCGGAAAACCGGGCAGGTCGGCCTGCCAGCGAATGCGACCTGAGCCCGTTTCAATGATATACACTCTACCGGCAACGGACACCGCCGCACACAAATCCGACTCGTCTTCTGCCGATTCCGCGGGAGGCGTCACGGCCACGCTGTTTTTCACCGATGTTTCCGTAAACATCCGCCACGAAAGCGCGCCACTTCGGGCGTCAATGCAGGCCACGCCACTTTGCGCGGGATGACCTTCGTCGGCCAGGCTCACCAGGATTCGCTCGCCGGACCGGACCGGCGACGCCCGGTGCAGCCCCACGGGAAGTTGATGCGTCCAGAGAAGCCGCAGGTCCCTGCCGGTCTTATCGAGCGAAATTGACTCATTATCCTCGCGTGGCGATGGGCTCGCAGTCCGTGTGAGAGGTCTGAGCCTGAACGCGAAGTCCTCCTCTCGAAATTCCACGATACGATAACCCCGCGGCCGTGTATCCAGACCACCGAAACAGAGCGGCGGCGCCGTCGCGACGATAACCCCGTCCCGGGTGAACACCTTGCTGGAGTGCCAATGCCCGTGCATAGCGAGCTTTACCCGGTACCGGCGCAACGAATTCAGGAATGGAATGGACGGTGGCTTGTGAAGGAACACGACGATTTCACGGTCGCGGGGCTGCTGCGCCAGGTCCGCCCGCAGCCATTCCTCCTTCCGCTTCCGGTCCTGTGGCGAGAAGAAATTTTCCTCGTTCGGATAGAGGACAAAATGCCAGCGCCCGCGATCGAAACTGGAATATGGCGGACCGAGTACCTGTTCGTAGTTGCGGGTGAAGGTTTCACCGTCGCGCCGCTTCAGGATCTCCTCGATCTTCGCGTATTCCCTCCGGTGTTTCAATGCGACAAGCTCGTCGACAGTCAGATCGCCAAAGCGCTCGTGATTTCCGTCGTGACCGCCGAACATGGGCAATACCGGCGTCGAAACGGAATTGATGGCGTGGCGAAACTGTTCGAGTTCCGCCAGCGTCCCCCAATCGGTCAGGTCCCCGCTCACAACGAGCAGGTCCGGCGCTGCTTCCCGCACGAGCTGTCGCAGATCCTGAGACAACACCTCGCCTTGAATCCGGTCTTCGTCCAACACGACGTGGGTATCGCTGATATGGACCATCGAGAAGGTTCGCTGATCCCGATCCGGCAGCGGCTTGAGTTCGAAATCGACCCCGCGTTGATCGCAGGACCATCCGTGCGTTGACCGGTAGAAATTCTCCCCGAGCCGGTAGCCATCCGGAACCGTGACGAAGATGAATCGATGCCCGCCCGGCGATAGCTCCAGGGCGTAGCGCCCATCCGCATCCGTCCGAATAATGTGCTCCCCGTTGGAAACGCAGACGTTCACCAGCCCGCGGTCCGATGCCATTTCCCGAACACTGCCTTCGACCTGTATTGTCATTAATCAACCCGCCTGAAATCCTGCGTGAGGAACAAGAAACGAGCCCGTTCCCAGTTGCGAAAAGGGGCCGTCACAATAGAACCGATTCTGCGAATCGACCGATCATCATCGGTATGGCGTTCAGGGCTCATCAGCGCCTCGGAATAATACACAGCCCAATGGCAGTGGGTCCTTCAAACGTTGGCTGTTTGACGGTAGGTAGTACGAAAGTTGGTCTCCGATAGCCATTTCCGGAACGACTCGTTGTCGCTGAACTGCATGAATAGCTCGGTGTGGTCGGTTAATCGTTCCGTCACGGCCCTTTCGAGCGCCTTGTCGTGCTCGATCCGTGCGTTCTGCCTGTCCGAGTTTTCCATCGCGTTCCGGTAAGCCTTATCAGCGGCGACCTTCGCAGGCAACTCCTCGGCGATGACCCTTCCGATCTTGTCCCGTCCTTCCAATCGATATTCCCGAACAGTTCGTTAAAAGTCTTCAATATGTTGCTGAGGCGGTCAATCTCGGGCTCAGGCTTTCCGGTGCCTCCGCAGGTCGGTACGGGACCGAACTCGAAGAGCTTTTCGCCGTTGCTTCGGTCGCGATTATACTGCTTAATGGCATCCTCGACCGTCTGCTTGGTCAGGCTGTTCTTCAGTTCGAACGCGGCAACCGGCAGGCCGTTGATGAACAGGCACAAATCGCGAGCAAGCCGGGTATTGTCGCGGCTGTATTGGAGTTGCCGAGTAACACTGAAGCGGTTGTGCTCGTACCGTGCCCTGGCTTTTTCATTGCCCGGATGCGTCGTGGCGTTCGGGTCGCCGGCTAACGCCGTGCAGATGAGGCTTTCAAGCCCGTGTTCGGAGATGTCGGTGTTCAAGCAGGAGGCTCCCAGTGTCGGTGGTCAAAATGCGCTTCCAGCCAGCGAAGCATCGCATATGTATCTTGATAATTGACTCCGAATTGCTCGCAGACGTTGGGGAGCTTCACATTTTTCCGAACATTGGGATCGAACGCTTCGTTGGTAACAACGCAAGTATCATTCAACGTCGAATATGCGACAAGCCATCCATCGGCCCTATCGGCAAATTCACCCTTGGCCGACTGCGTAAACTGCGAATTGTTCTGTACCCAATCCATTATGGCTGCGTAGGCGTCAGCAACGGCATGTGCCGAAGTGGATACAAGTGCGTGTTGCGGAAGTCGTCGCACCCACGCGACCAAATCCGGTGGATATTTGATTTCGTTAAGTACCCGGTCAATGATAAGCAGTCGTCCACTTGCAATGTGATGGTTAATGCAGTCCCAGAATCCTGGACATATATCCGGCGCGTAAAAGTTGCGGTGTGCAGCTATCAGGGCATCAGCATCCAGGAGCTTTGTTCGGTTCTGACTCGTCATAGTGGAATATCCAACTTGACGGCCATGTTTTCAAGGGACTCGCCGCTCAGCCCGGTAAGAGAGCACGCTTCCCTATATGTCAGGCGTTCTTCTTTTGTCGCACGGCAGACCGCAGACGCGAACCGAGGGCCTATGCGCCACCTCTGAGTACTCCAGAAGTTACCGCCACCGTACGGTTGTGGGTTGATTGGAACCTCCTTGTTGCCTTGTGGTTTTCATAGAAGGCGAAAAAGGTCTCGAGGTCAATCAGGTCCAGGTCCAGGGCTCGCCGGGCCGCTACGATTGCACTTACCTTGAATTGACGCGCAATCGACTCAAAAGGAACACTTGTCGGCCCCAAGGTATTGCGGCCCACAAGATTCCACAAATCCCGAAAACTGGACTCCGGCACCAGAAACTCCGCTGCCGCCTGATCACAGAATCGCTCCGTAGCATTCTGTGAAGGTTGCAACCTCTCAAAGTGGGATACACCCGACTCTCCGACGCATACGTGGGCCAGTTCGTGGGCAAGCGTGAACATCTTGGCCGCTATGTAATCTGCGTTGTTAACAAATATCAATGGAGCGTATTCATCCACCAGGGCGAAGCCTTGAAACTCGTCGGTGTTGAGCTTTCGGCTGGTACTGTTGCCAACGACCCCGTTGAAGACCACGAGTACGCCGGCCATGTCCAATCTGTTCCGTAGGAATCTGAGCGCGGCAGTCCAGGAGTCCAGGCTTGCCGCCCAGCCAATTGAAATGCCCAGCACGTTCCGCATTGCGCTCGCCACCTGCACGTGATTCTGCGCAAGGTCGTATGCGCCGACGAACTGCAGCGGATCTGCGCCGTTCCTGATCAGTTCTTCTCGCATCCAGTCCTGTCGCCGCTGCATGGCATAAACCGTTTCCAGCAGGTCAGGGCTCGGACGTAGCGGAGGGGCTTCCGTATGGGTCGACCTGCATTTTGGTTCTCGTTCTCGCCCGTACTCACGAAGTCAGGTATCCATGGCCTCGCGAATGCGGGCAGATTGGTCAGTCTTCGGGCGGCTTTGAAAGGTACAGCAATCCAAGGGGCGTATGTGTGCGTTCCGCGAGCCTGTCTGCCTGGGCAACACTGATGTTGCCGGTTTCCTCCCACTCTACGCTCTCTCAATGTGTCTATCCGGCCCTTACCCCGACGCGGTCCACCTTGACCAGATTCGGGAAGTGCATCTTGCGAGCAAGTTCGTCGCGGCTGACGCGAGTACGTTCTCGTGCCCACTGCAGGACATCGGGTTGCAAGCTTATTCTTGTCCGTCGGCTTGGCATGGCTCAGACTGAAGTTAGGGACTTACCGTAGAGACACTCCGCCTCGTGTTCATCGGTCTCGCCCGCACTCACGTTCGAGATGAGAAGGGCACGGACGGCGGTGGTCATGAGGCGTTTCCAGTCAATTACCCGTCAATTAAACAAATGCAATAAAATTAATGGGTTATAGAATTCGGGTGTCGTTCCGACGATTCTCGATCAATTAGCGGCCAATGGAAATCCAGGCTCCGGCGCCTGACAACCTCCAAGATCGGGCCGCATGCCAGGTGGTGCGGCGATCGCGGTTGGGCTGCAACGAGCACGTTCTTCATCATCCGCGGAGGATCTGTCCACCGAACATATGAATTATGACTTTTTTGCTTGAAGATTTATGCTTTGTCAAGAAAAAATATAGTAATAAAGCACAAAAAAACAGATACTTATAAAATAAATTATGCCAAACTTGTGCCAAGTTTATGCTTTTGGGCCTATTATTTATTTTCAGGCACAATTCCCGAAGGAGTTCTGCCTGGATACCAGCGAGCTGCGCTAGTGTTTCCGACTTTGTGGATCTGCCCCCCAATTCTCAAGGCTTGGAGTAATTTCTGAACTTGGACGTAAGAAAGAGCTGGCAACACCTGAACGAGTTCCTTCAATGGACTCCCTTCCTTCCGGTTTTCTTGAATGTGCTTCAGTAGCAGTTCCTTGTTAGTCTCGCGGTCCAATCCCCGCTTGCGCGTGTAGACCCCTGGCTTACCGATGTGGCGGTAGAACCGCCGTGAAAGCAGTAGCCGCACGCCCCGCCCGCGTCCCATGCGCTCGATGATCCCCTGGTCCAGCAGATGCTCAACTCTTGGTTCGAGGTTATCCGGAACACGTTCCTCCCGGTGGACGAAATCGACCACCAGCAAATCGTCAAGGCCGAATGTGGCCACTCGTTCCCGACCAATCTCCTCCAAAAAGCGCAGGAATTCCAGGTCCTGGATGTCTCCGTCCAGCATGAGCCATACGGAGTGTGCATCCGTAAGGGAGAAATCGGGCAACGGCTTACTCTGCCGAATACACTCGCGAAAGATAAGGTCACATCCCTGCCCTGCCCGTTCGACCAAACCGCATCTGCCAAGGACTTCGGCGATACGACGATTGCGCGGATTCTGTTGCCTAAGGATATTCTCTGGGGTGATTCCGGCTGGAAATCCGCCAGGGCTCACGATCTCGATGCGTCGAGGGTACTGGCGAATAAAGATGGATCCTCCGAGACGATAATCACGGTGACTGACTGCGTTCAAGACGGCCTCGCGAACCACACGCTCGTTGAAAGTGGGCACATCCCAAACAAAGAGTCCTTGCTGAAAGTGTTGCAGGTCATTTCGCTGGTTGATAAGTCGCCAGGTCTCGTCGAGCGCAGGGAGAAAGCCCTGTCTGAACTCATGTCGCTCCGCCGCGGGACCCGGAATTTCGTTGGATCGGTACTCGAAGATAAGTTCCGCCTGGGCGAGATATTTGCCCAAGGCTTTGCGCGTGCCCAGCAGGATCAGCGCCGCGTTCGTCACCTGGCCATCAACGACCAACTCGGCATCTTCCAGGAGTCGCTCTACGGGGCGGGTCGAGATATCCTGGTCCGGTGACTTACGCTGCCAGAGTTGACGCAGAACCTCAACGGCGAGTGGATCGAGATCGTCCATTTGGGCAGACGCACAAATTTCAGACGAGAAATCGGGGCTCCCCTCGGCGAAAATGCGTTGGAGTTGATCCGGTGTCATTGGAATAAGGGCCTCGCCACCACGCATCCAATACGCGCCTTCATACTGCATAGGCACACCGATCGGACGGGAGGGTACCTGAAAGACCAGAACCCGACCATCCGGGTGTTGAATCTCTTCGACGTCAACACGAAGCCGCAGTCGCTCAATCAGGTCTTCCTTTGTCCTTTCGAGATTTCGAAAAGCCGTGCTACCGACAACCCTTCGCGGCAGTTTATCCGCAACGCCCAAGATAATCCTTCCACCGCGTTCATTGGCGAGGGCAAGACAGTACTTCACCAAGGTCTTAAAGTCGAACCTCGTCTTTGCCTCTTTGAATTCAAGATGCTCATCTTCCCGGTTGTTCATCCACGCTTGGAGTTCATTCGCGGAAACCGTCATATGGCCTCTTGTTTGTCAAATAGTGTATTAACATCGTTCCTTACGATATGCAGCCTGATTAATCTGGCAGCACTTTCAGCGCCCTCTGTAATGTGTCGTGTTTTAATCCAGTGAATCTGTCAAAATCGAAATCGTCGTTTACTGCGAGATCGAAATTTATCCGGTGATGAAGCGGACACCCTCCAGCGTACATATTTCAGGTATTTGGGCGCCGCGTCAGAATTCTCGGGCTACGATAACGCCCGCTGCCAAAGTGTCGAGTATGGGGCGCGAGGCCACTGCACGATTCTCTTCAGAAATAGCGAACCGGTGCGAAAGCGATATGTTCACAATGGAGTTTTGCATCAAATATACAATACATTCGTTGTCGATGATGTTTTAAGGATCGACGGGCTCCACAAGCGGACATGCTGACAAGACCGCCAGAACACTCCGCTCTGCTTTAACATTTGTACCGCTCATTCCCTGTCGTAGCTTGCTCGATCCGTTGCAGGTGGAAAGTATCGCAAGAAGAGATCGGCAAGGTCGTCACCGTCAATCAGACGCACCGGGCGATTCTTCTCATTTTGATTATGTCTAAGCAGTAATGCTCTAGCTTCATCACCGCAGCGTCCCGTTGTAAGTAGAGCTCCGTATTTGAGGCTGTTCTCTTCCCAGCCGCGCAGTAACTGGTCCAGTTTTTCCCTAAGGTCCCACTCTTCGACATTACCTTCGTAGGAGAAAACTTGGATACCGATTCGGATCTCGACTTCATCAGGCAATAGGGGATCGCCCAGCGTCACGACGACATCGGAGCCAACTTCGGTGGGACCCTCCCGAATTTCGTGAACGTAACCCATGCGCTCGAAAAGGTCACGACAGAGCTTCCTGGATAAATCGGCTCTACTGAACTCCTCGTGAAGTACTTCAGGTAGTTTCCTTCGAAGCTTGTTGTGTATCCTCTGCAAACTTGCCCGATTCGAGTCGTCTTGGAGCCGTCCTGCATTTGGGAGATCCTCAAGGAATTCGGATAACGGCCCGGTGTTGTATATCTCGGAGAACCGACCCGGTCTTCCGAGTCGATGCCGGAGTTGCGAAGAAACGATCTCGTCGTGCACGTTTACCGGCTCCGTCGTCACAAGGGAGCAGGGTCTAAATGACCGGAAGTCTTTGTCGAGACCCTCTTCCTTGTCCGAAAAGTCGTATTCGCCTGTGGCCAAGACAACACAGAACTGACCTCTCTCTGGCTGATGGGGATAAATAAGATAGTCGTCTGGAGAAACTCTGGTAAGGAATCCCAAGCATCGCCTGGCGTTTTTTTGATCCTTATTCAGCGGTGTTCCCCTTGAGAGGTCTTTCTGTATAAGACGAAGGTCGAGATCGTCCCGGTCGGACCAGCCAATCCTCGCTCTGCCGGATCGCAGTTCCTCGAAAACGCCGGAAATCGGCCACCCGTCGGCGACTGCTTTGACTACGAACGCTCGCGCCATTTTCGCCTCCATTCTTGATTGTTGGTCTTTCGACAAGCCATAGCCATCTCTGTTGTCGTCAGTGTCATAGAAGAACTGATTTTCATCTTTTTTCTGGATATTGGGCCGCCGCCCCGCGCACCTCTATGTTGGTTGAATTCACTTCCAAGTTGATTGGGTTTGAATGTCGTTGGCCGACAAGGCGTGATATCTGCCCTGCGCCGCCTGCTCGATCGGTCTCCGTAATCCGCGTCGGATCAGTTGCTTTACGAGGCTGTATCCACCGGGTGTGCGGCGAAATACCGTCAGTGAGGCTCTGGCGCACCCTGATCGATAAGAACCTTTACGAGTGCGCCGGAATCTTGCAGGGGCCCTGGCTTTGTATTGTAGAACAGTTCCGACCTCCCATTCCTACGTCGCTCGACTACCGAGATTCAACAAGGGAGCGGATTAAAGCACCCGCGTACCCGCAAATGCCCTGACCACTATTAACATTATGAATTACAACTGTTGCACTTGTAGATTTGTACTTTGTAACAGCAAATTCTAAATAAACAGATACTTATATATAAGTTGTGCCAGCATTGTGCCAAATTTATGCTTTTGGGCCTATTATTTATTTTCAGGCACAATTCCCGGTTAGCCGCCTGCCCGGATATCAGCGCGCGCGCGTTGGTTGGAAGTGTGCCGAAAGCGTCGCGGGCGATCGGATACCGGATCACGCAAGAAAACAGTCACATACAAAAAGCGTTGCACCACCTGACGCATTCTTGCCGACCAGGACGTAAAACGGATTCAGGGGTCTCTATACATACCGTATCCACCGGTCGTTCAGGGCGTCAATCAGCAGGATCACTGCCTTTCTCCATTGCCCGAATTTCATTCCTCGCGTCGAACATCGCCGACTTGTCAGACAGAAGAATTCGCTAACGACCTGATTCGGTAGTGTCGGTGGTTATTGGGTCGATTCTGCGGATAAAAATAGAACACCGATTCGTATCTGTGGCGCGGACTCAGTCAAGTACCCGTCAAGTAGAGTATATCACTATTAATTAATCCCTTGACCATGCGAGTAGGGTCCTTACGGAGGCTCCAGTTAAGTAGAACGCTTAAGGCCTCTCGGGCTAGCGAAGGAGCCGCCCAACGGTATTTCTGAGAGGGGGTCACATTGTGTTCTCCTTGATATAAGGTTCTAAGAACCACGCGGCACAGACGCTCTTGGGAAGCGTTTACGTACCCGCCTCGCCAGCGCCCCAAGCCCATCTTGCCTTTCGAGGCTCGACTCAACAAGCAACGCCACTGTCCTTCGAGGCCCAGCCGTAGAACGTAGCGATGCTGTCCAACCCTTTTCGGCGCCTCGTACATCGACATTGTTAAGGATTCGTTGAAGACTCAGTGGGGCAATTTCCCTTAGAAGTTGAACATAGTCGCCAGCTTTATCGTACCAACTGGGGTGAACTTGGGAAAATGCGCGTCCAGTAGTGATCTCAGATGGCTTTAGAATGGCCTCTAACAGGTTTGGACGCTCTTCGGAAAAGCACTCTAAAACCGCGACGCCAAACCGCCAATCCACATGGTCATATTTCGCTAGTCGGATAAGACCACCGTGCTCCGCATGCGTATATGCGGCATTTGGTGCGACTAAGACCAATCTGGGCGGAAATGCCTCGATCCGATGAAGATTGTCATTGATAACTTGTGCGATTTTCTCGCGGCAGCTTCTGGCGCAATAGGCTATTCCAAACAGGACTTCTGGTTCGTGCGGAAGATCTCTCCAGTGATCGCCAATCGTCTCTGCGATGCGTGCCCAATCCATCGCAGCTACAGTAGCCCGAAACTTTGCAGGTACCGCATTCGCCATGAATGTGAGCAGAAATCCCGTGTTCTGAAACTGCCGGAGCTGGCTGGCCGAAAGTTGATCAGCTAGAAGTGAGGGTGAAACGCCTTGCATCATTTCACGCGCCAACTCGCGGTGGCGAGACTTTGGTGCGGTTTTGCCCACAAAAATGCCAAGAACGTCCAACACCCGAAGTACCTGGTGTGCGATATGGAAAAGGTCACCAAACGCTGAGACGGTATCTCGAGACAATAGCTTCTGTGCGATAGGAATGAAAGATTCGAACATATCTAGCGCCAATGGCTCGTCAGAGCAAGTCATCGAGCGGCAAAAGTTCGTAAATCCCGATGCGGATTCTGATTCAGGCCAATCGGCCGCAAATGCAATAAGCCTCGAGCGATCCAAGCCGTCCAAAAAGGTCCGGCCCCACGAAGTACCCGAATCAGGTCGAATTGCGCCAAGGATTTCACCCAAATTGTAGGCCGTATTGGGCGTGACTGAGGAGACAGACGCGGCCACTTTTCTTGGTTCTGACGCTTCCACCAATGCACGTGCAAATGCTCTGTCCTTATTGTAGACCGCGTGGAGAAGACGCGCGAGACCGTAGCCGGTTGGCTCTACAGGATCAGAGATCCAACGACCGAGAATGTGTTCGCGGCCCTGCAATTGTGTTTGTGGCCAACCCGTTGCGTAGAATTCAATTTCCCTCAGAACGAGGCTGGCAAACGTCCGCTCCTCCGGATTAGTCGCTTGCCAGCACCGTTCCATGAGAGTTTCCAATGATGCTTCGCGGATTAGAAATCTTCCCTGCCGAAAATCTCCGTCAATGCGAAGTTCCTGCAAGAGAATCCACAGTCCTGCTATGGGGTACCCAACGTGGGCAATTATATGTCTCAACATGCTGCCAGTTCGCTCCAAATCGTCGTTGTCCTGTCCTTCAAGTATTTCTTTGAGCGCGACTGATGCAAATCGCTGGTGAGGACACCGCAGGTCGTGTGGGCCGATGACTAAACGATTGTCTATTAACCACCGGATGGAATCGTCCACTTCCGAAGTCTCTAACCCGGCGACACCTAACAGAGATATTAGCTGATTTAGGTTTGGGCGCGCATCGCGAGAGGCGAGTTGGTGAATAGCGATGCCGGCCAATGCTACGTCAGCATTGGCTGATCGTGCGGCTGTAACGGCTAATTTAGATCGACGCCAGCCACCACCAACAATGAAACAGAATTGCCAAGGGTACTTGGCATCCTGCTCCGCTTGGAGAATTCGATCCTCAAGGGAGACTTCGGACGGTAATTTTCCCACAGTGTTGTCTATGCGGCGCACTACCGTCAGCGTGCGTTCTGGATCATCGCAGAGCGCGGACGCAATATTACGAACAGCACGTTCTGCATCAATGATGATCACGCCACGGGATGATGTATCGTGCTTTACAGCATTATGGGTTGACAGTAGCAGTCGGTGCGGACCAGCCGTGTCTTCCGCGATCCTTAGGACCGCATTGCTGGTGAGGTGGCCATCGTCGATAATGAAGATTGTGCGCCGCTCATTGTCAGCATCCTTCAACTCTATTGTCTCGACACGAGGGTCGGTCAGCCGAAGGACGTGCCAGCCCTTTTTGGCGAAATGAAGCGCTGTTTGGTATGCACAAATCGACTTTCCTGTGCCGGGTTCACCGACGATGCGCGCCGAGTAAGCCCGCTTGAGTTCAGTGATCGCCGCGTTCACTTCCTGGAACTCCGGACAGGAAGCAGCGTCTTGCGGCCCAAGCGAACGACCCATCAGTGCTGGTCCGAGGCCTCGGCCGCCACCGAAAATTATGGGTCGCCAAATAGAACGTGGATGAAAAGCGGAATGTCGGGGTGTGCCCATTCGCCTTACGGTATCTAGTAATTCACGAACCTCCGACGCATGTGGCATTGCTTGAATGTTGTCAAGAAGTTGGGATACGTCAAATCCTTGTTCGGGATAAAATTCCAAGAGTACTTGCTTGTGTTGACAGAGTAGATTCGTGATGTCACCCCAACCAAGCACGCTGACGGTAAATAGCCCTCTTTCTTTTCGAACTGCCGAGATTTGTCGTGCTTTTTGTTGTAGGGTGGCGTCAACCGGGGCAGTAGTTGCGAATATCCAGTGATGCAAAGCTGGCTCAAAACTGTCAGCCTTGGATATTTCCCGTTGGAGTTCATCGATACTCGGTTTACTGCTGTGAGAGTGCTCCTTCAATTTACACTGCACGCCGTGATAAATCTCATAGTTCCCGTTAGGCGACCCAAAGATATCGACTCCTTGTTGAGCTTGGCCTCGTCTTCCCACCTTCTGTGCATATGGGTCGCGCCAAACAGCTATGAATAGCTGATGACAGAGGTCTTCGAAAACTTCCCACGTGTTTGGCGGTGGAATTTGTTTTAAACGGGCATCCATGTTGTCAATCTGTCGGTTGTTTGTTGTCGTACAGAGTTGTCGGCACGGAGGAATGCTCGCTCTTGAGGTGGAACCACTCTATGTTTTCACGGTGCCCAGCGCCTCCGGTGTCCCCCCCTTCGTCTGGCAGCTTTGCCGCCGCCCCACGCACGTCCAGCTTGCCCGTCACCACGCACGTCCAGCTTGCCCGTCACCACGTCGGCGATGAGACGAGTACGGTATTCCTGTACAAACTCAATTTGGTGGCGAGCACGGCTGATTGCGGTATCGATGTCGGCGATCGACTTGTCGAGATAGCGCACAATAGCGATTTGTTCAATGACGGGTGGTAGGGGTAAGAGTGCCGACTTTATCGCGTGGTGTGACAGGCCATAGCGAGTTACCCCATTTGCCCCTGTATGAAATTGGTACGTCACGGCCGGTGTCTGCAATGCCCGACAGAGATATGCGCCATTGAGCAACCCGCGCAGGGGTCGCAAGAGTGCCAGGTGATAACCGCAGACCAAGTCCGCTGCCGTGTATTCGACTAATGCGGGTACGCCGATGTCATTCCATACTTCCGAGTCTTTTGTTATCAGAACGTCTCCCTGTTCCAGTCGGAAGCGGTCGATTTCATCCGCAGTAGCTGTAGCTCTCATAAACGTCACGCTCTCGGTGATTCGGTCATTCCTATAGACGTCAACGTAATTGCAAAGACGGATGGGCAATTCGTTATCGTTGATATGTTTGTCAACGTTACTAACCCTCATTTCGACCGCGTTTCGTATGCGCCGCACCGCCCAATGTCCCGGGATGTCGCCCAGCCACTCAAGACCCGAAGGCTTCAGGCGAACGGTGGGGTCGAGGCCTTGAGTGACGGCGCGGTTGATAACGGCCCGCTTCTCTTTCTCCAGCAGCTGGATGAGTTTCTGCTTCCCGATGACGTAGCGACGGATGCGATCGTCGATGTGGTGGAGGTAGCGTACGATGGCCGTCTGTTCGGGGAGGGGTGGGACAAGGCAAGGCAGGTACTTAAAATCGCTCCAATCCAGGTTCTGCCGAAGTCCAGATCCTAAGCCATAGAATACTTTCTTGAGGTCATAGGCATGGAGTAGCAGGTGCCCATATTCCCGCGACAATATTCCTCTTGTGCGGAAGCACATGTAGGCCGAAGTAATGATTCCATGATAACGACTCAAGCCAAAACGAAGGCTATTCCAGTCATTCTGTAAATCCGTCGGTCGGATGACTATATCCCCTAGTTCAACTACTTGGTATGTTTCGAAAGATGAAGGGATCAACCCGTGAAGTTGCTCAACGGGTTTGACTACAATTTTGCCGTAGCTCAAAGAAAGCACGGTAGTTGTTCGCAAACCAGTATTTGGCACTTTCTTCTCATGATAACAGGCTCTGCCTGGCAATTGCCTCCAATGCGCCGGCATATCGCCCAGCCAATCGACGCCGGAGGGAATGTAGGTGGGGTAGGATTTATGATTTGAATGCACCAATAGCCCCAATATTCCTCTTCGCAACTTCTGAGAAGGAGTCAACGGAGTTGATTATAACGAACCTTGAAAGATTCCTGATTGCAGATTGTACGCGTCGCACATTTGAGCTAAGAACCGTGATTTTCCGCCATAGCTGGGATGGCGTACCTGAATGAACTCCAGGTTGTCGCTTAAGCGACGCACTGTTCGTGCCGCATCATTGCCGATTGCAATCAGTCGGTGCGGTTTCAGAAGGAGAATAAGCTGAGAAAGTAGCTCTTCCCCTGTCCTGCGTTCGATAGAGTTATGAGATCGATTGCTGAAAGGATTACCGGGTTCATGCGGGTGCAATGGGAAGACATTCCATAGAAAAACAGATAGGTTAATCTGTGAGAGTACGCTCCAGATAGCAGCGGCTGTCCGCTCGGCAGCAATTTCGCCTTTCGTTAGCCGTTGAACGGATAATCCCCATCGCGCGGCGTATTCGCCTATATGCACATCGTCCGTTAAGGCAAGCCCTGTTCGCCTACCGCCACGATAGCCAAGATCACGTCCGATCCATATAGAATCTATTTCCCGTACTGTTGCCACTTCAAGCAAAGAATGCAACAATTTTAGGCGGCGCTCTGGTGCGTCGTCCAAATCGTGGACTGCACAACGATTTGAGTAAGGATTAAATGTATTCTCAAAGCTCAAGTTCTTCAATGCATCCAAAAACTGGATCAGTTTCACGGACTAATCTCCACGAATTGGACGATACTTTATAGTACGGGATTTACGATCTCCAATTACGATCCCGCCATCGTTCTTCAGAACTTGCCTAAATACTCTGTAGCCCTCCAAGATAGCCATTTCCCAAAGTCTGAGCGGACATTCTTGGACTTCATATCCCCGAACGAACTGCTGCAAGGTTTTCAACAAATCAAAGGAGACGGTATTCTGATCACAAAAAAAATCGAGATCTTTGGCGCACGAAAATATCCACGCACTAAGTCCTTCTTCAACGACGATCGCCCTGCCGCCATCCTGGGCTTCATCGACCTTCCTGTTGCTCTTGCGTTTACGCTTTATTAGGCCGCGAAACGTAGGAGACCAGTGAAGGATGGCGGCATTAGCAAGATGAAACACATCATGGAATCGGTAGCCGTCCGGGTACGTAATGTTGTCGGTGAGTGGATCGCCAATGAATACACCGTTCCACTGCATATAACTTCGTCCGTTTTTTCGTTGAATAATTTTGATCTCGAAATGCTCCGGAAGGCGCTCCTCATCGGGATAGTTTCTATCGAATGTTGGTAATTTTGATGGATCGGGATCAAGAAAACGCTCACGAGCTTTCTTGATGTTCAAACGAGCTATCTTGGAAAAGCTCACACCGGCAGCTTGAAGTGCTTGCAAATAGCAATCCGAGAACACGCGCAGCGAATCTCTCGTGCCTTCATCCATTCTCTCGATTCCAAGAAGTGCGGCCGTAGCTTCTCCGAGATTCAGTAGCGTCTTGTCAAGGTCATGCAGTTCACCTACAGAGGAAATGTGAGAAACCGGGCCATCCAAAAGATCGCTTGCGGCAACAACCTTGCTGTATCGAGATCGATCTGTCGTTTCGGAAACGATGATGTCAACTCCTGTCCCAAGACGTCGACACAAAGTCGTAAAATACCACAAAACGTCGCCGAATTCTTCCTCCACGGCCTGCTTGAATCCGACATATGCCTCTTGTTCCCTGTGAGCCTTCTTGGCCGTTGCCATGATGCTGCCAACCTCTCCAAAAAGACCCATTAGGACCGGTTGCAGATTGTCTCGAGGTAATCTATCGGTGGGTGCGATCTGTTGCATATAGTCGGATAGAAGCATCGTTGTCTCTATTTTTGACTTGTCACGTTCGTCCACCGTAGACACAGACGGTCTGATGGTCATGCTGTCCCCCACTCTATGGGTGCGTCACAATACCCATTTTGATTTAGAGACCTTATCCATTCGACAAAACGGTCAACTAGATCGTCTGGAAACCGGCATTTATGCCCCTGCATCGGACAACAAATGTCTTTACCACGAAAGTTCCTGAATTCTTCGGGTATTTTAGGTCCAGATCCTCCCCAGAATGCGTAGTCTGTACTGCATAGAACCCTGTCCGCTTTTGTGTCGTTTCGAATATTGTGAGGGTTATTTAATCCGGTATCATAGCTATGATGAGAATTCTCCTGGTGCCAACGACCGACATCATCCTTAAAGTAGATGTTGTCGCCGAAAGCTTGTTTCATGCTCCCCATCATGTTTGGTTTTTTCCGCCGAAACCTGTCGTCGTCCCAATACTCATTAAATGTCATTGTTTCGGTTACGCGCATGGCGAAAATTAGGAATCCCTGTCTCCCGTATTTGCTGCTACCGGTTCCTATGATCCAGTCCCCTGTGGAAGCTGTCTGTCGAATCTTGGGTTTGCATGTGGCTAAAGTACAGAAACCAAAAAAAGGATTAGGCGCAAATCCGTAATCGCGAGCGACTACATATGAGAACAGCCTTGGACTTTCGATTCTATCCACAACTATATCGCTCGATATTCCGAGGAGATCTAGTTGTGCCGTCAGGGTTTTCCCAACCATCAATTTTTCCGTTTATGGCATCGATGATGCGATTACCCGTCCAACCAACTATAGCGTCGGCGTATTTCTCCAGTGCGTCTGGAACATCGCAACCGGATTCACCGTGGGCCCACACACCTACAATGCGTTTGTCATGTTTATGTGCATACTCAACTTCCCAGTCTACCCAGGGACTATCTTTAGTCTCCGGCGAGACGTAAACGGCCAACGTACTTGATCGCCGTATACGGGGTGCAAGAATCTCCGACTTGATGTAACTTTCCGAATGGGCATTGTTCGGGTTATCTTTGTTTATTGAATAGTCCCTAATAGTCATTCCATTGTCCTTCAACAGACTCTTCAGCTTGCCCAGACCATCATCGTCTTCGTGGATGTGGCTAATAAAGACGTTTTTCGTTTCATCGGCCATTATATCGATTCCCTCGTAGCATGTTTTTTGTTATTCGGGATCTTGCAGTTCCAAATCAGTAAGATCTTCCACTTCTGCGATATTCGCCAACATCGAGTTATAGTTTCGTAATTCACTCTGCAGGATTTCCAGTTCCTTGCGAAATTCTCTTCGTTTCGTTTCGCAGGCAAAGGCACCCGCGATACTTTCCTTATGCCACTTTGCGGTAAAGGGTCGTACGATTTGGTTAAGAACAGGTATTGCAATCTTGCTGAACTGCATCGTCGCGCGCCCACGGCGGCGCAGAATTTCTCTCGTAATCCCAAAAAGCGCGTACACACTTTCCAAAGCCGTTTTTTCGTCGCCTGATTCGGATGGCAACGGCTGAGTTACAATTCTCGTTAGCATCTCTACGTATAACTCCCAAGCAGCATCTCGATCACTCTCTTCAAAGGTGATTTCGACCGAAGCCCAGCTTGGCCCTATCTTGACCTTATCCAAATGAAAATCTGCAAACCATTTCCTTAGGTTCATTGCTGACCTCACTGTGGTCAATTTGACAATCCTACACTAATCTTCCAGGGTAACCTATATTCTACCGATCTTCGGTTAACGACCGTATGCCTAAATTTGTATTGCGCGTGGACAGATCAAGATCACGGCTCGATTCTTCTGCGGACACGTATACGCCGATTGTGAGCGTTAGCGCTACAATTCCCAGAGTTTACACCGATGTCGTTTCCTTAGAGTGTGCCGACGGCGACGAGTGTATTGCCAATTTCCGTGGTCACAACTTGCGGAACGTCCTTAGCTACCACACGTCCCGATGCTCGGGGTGTACCCACAAACAATGTGACCGGAGAAGGTCTGAAGAGAGGGTAATGATTGAGATCAGCGGTCAATCCAGTGTCCCGCCGTCGCCCATTTGCCTTTCAAAAGCCTGACGCACGAGGCCCATCACATAGGGCAGTTCGTCAATGCTGGAAATCATCGTTTCCACATCACCGTTGCCCCACCGACCAAGATTAGTCACGTCATTTGCCATTCCCTTTGGGTCATGCAGTTCGTGGAATTTCATATTCAGGGCCAATCTCATTCGTGAGGTCTGGGGAACGACATCAACGAAGTTTGTCTCGGCCTTATATGCAACATAGAGCTTTAAAAACTCTTCTGAGACGCACGGATCAATTGCGAGTACTTCCCTTCTGAATTCCTCGAAGAGAATTCGAGTGGAACTTCCCTCATGCAGGTTGGGATGGTCTTCTATGGTATAGCTCTTTGTTCCCGCGCCAGCGTCAGGCGAGTAGTCTCGAAGAACTTCGATCTTTAGGGACGGTCCCTTCCAAACCTCCACAGCCTTGTTTGCCAGACGCTCGGCGCGATCACGGATCGCATCCTCGTCCCATGTATCCAACTCGCCTAGGCCCTCATTCAGCCGAAGCGGGCTTTGTCGAAATCCGCCCTTCATGTCGCGTTTCTCTGCAAATGGTCGATCGCTGTATTCAGCGTTGTAGCCTGTGAGCGTCAGATTCCCAAGCGTATGCACCCAATTCTCTTGTACGCTTCGCCAATCGTCCCCCATCGCGACCTGCCATGCCGTTGACAGATTTTCGTTCTGAGGCAAGATATGCTCCACCGTGTATTCGTCGACAGGTACGGGTTCCTTCCTGTCGTAGTTCTCAAGTCTACGCAACCAATAGCTGGTTCGATTGTTGTATAGGTTTCGCACCTTGATTTCACGCGAAAACTCGTCGTCATTGGGGAACCGTCGGTAGGACGGCAACTGCTGAAAATGTGCAAGCATGCTCTCCAAATATCGATCCTTTTTCAGTGAGCGGCCAAACGTGGCAAAGGTTTTGTTGAGCGAGTTGGTTGGGATGGAACAGACAGCTCTTCGAAATACGTAGCTTTCTATATAACGAACGGCCTCGTCGAAGTCGTCGAGCGAGAGTTCGCAACTAGAATAATCGTCATATAGTTCTAAAAGAAGCGGATAGGCAACGTCCACTCGGAGGTGCTGGAGGTCGCGGAAGGCGTCCGCAAGACGCCGCTCACCCTCGTTTCCGAGTGCCATCGCACAGTAATAGTTAGCGAACTTATGCAAATCTGCAAGCAGTGAATCAATCCCAATGTGTTCCTGCCTTCTCGCGAATAATTTGAACTCTTCGTATACCTTGCCGATCTTGGGGATGTCCCCGGTCTTGATGGTCAAATAGTGCCGCATAAAGCCATCAAAATGCCTGCTGTAGGCATCTTGACCAAAGGCGAGTTCCATGGGTCGCCAGTATTCTTTATAGAGTCTCTCCTGTTCGGTACGTTCCAAGCCCATTAGCACGAAGTTACGTATCAAATCTGCCTGACTTAATTCTAGACCGGTCGAATTCATGCTCTCAAATATCAACTGTGGGTTGTCGTGGTCGCGGCTTAACGATATGTCTACAAGTATGAGCTTCGCTAATCCATTGCAAAGCGGCACGACATTTTCGCCGAGGTCCTTGACCTTCGTTTCGAAGAAGCGGAAATTCTCTTTGAGGCGTAAGGAGCAGGGCTTGGGCAGTTCTATTTGATCAACTATCGCAAGGAGCGTCTGCTCGTCAGTTTGAGTTAGCAGCAATTTGTAACGTTGATCGCCGTCTTCATCTTGATTGAGCAAATAGTAATTTCGAAGCTTCCTGGCTGAGAAGCCTTTGATCGGCTCGCGATCTTCCAAATGTCGTGCCAACGCCTCAATAATTAGTGTGACCGTAGTGAGGCGTTGTTGTCCATCGATCACCAATAGCGGCGATTGGCTGGAAACCTGGTAGAGGCCTTTTTCTATATAGACAATGGATCCGACGAAATGTGCAGGTATATTCTCGTCGTCTCCAGCCCGCAAGATGTCATCCCATAGCTGGCTACATTGGGACTCGGTCCAGGAGTAAGTGCGTTGAAATATAGGAATGTTAAACTGAGGTGATTTCCTGAGAAATGCCAGTAGATTGGCCTCAGTTGCTTTCATGGGCAAATCCCCTTTCGATTCGTCGAACTTCTGTCAATAATTCCACAACTGCACATTTTGGATCCACATACTCGAGACACATTTGGAGGACGGATTTATCCATCACCATTCGATCCAGACTCGTGGAACAGACTAATGTAGCTCCCGCATATGAATCTGCGTTTGCGCGCCTGGCCGGAGAACTCGTGTGAGATGCCGCTGATCGCCAACAATCGGTTGACGAGATTGTTGGCTGCCGTGTACGTCCTCCCGGTCAACTCCCGAACGTCGCCGAGCGAAAACATCGCGCGTTCGTGGAGAGATTCCAAGACTCGACGTTCGCTGCTCGGCAGATCGTACCAAGTGTCGGATGGGTAAAGCAGCCCCGTCATATACGCGTTTCTCGAACCCATAGTAAAGCCTACGTTCAACGTGTCCCCATGACCGCGGCCTTGTTAAAGTCTGCGTCTAATATGGGAAACAAGGGTTTCCATGTAAAGGGCTGCGTTCAACAACGGAGCCCTTTAGTTCTGCCCGCTGAGAATTTCTCCCAGCAATCCCTCGGTTTCCCGTTCCCGCGCCAGAATGTCGGCCCTTATTTCTTCAAGTGTGCGCATCGGTTGCGGCTCGTAGAAGTACCGCGTGAAGCTGATTTCGTATGCGACCTTGACGCTGGCGGGGTCGTACCAGGCATCCGATGCGTAGGGCAACACCTCGCGACACAGGAAGCTCTCGATGCCGCCTTCTTCGAGCAGAGGCACTTGCTCGGTGTCGCGAAGTTCGCTGTCGGGTTCGACGTTTCCCGGACGATGGATTTTCTTTATGACGGGCTCGGCGGCCTTTTCGCGGGATGCCAGGGCAGTCTGAAGCAGCTTTTTTCGTCCGGTAGTCAGTTTAACGCCGCACTCAGGGGCGTACATTGCCACGACGTCCAGGAACTGGTTGAAGTTGCGGTGAGGACCTGCGCCTACGGCTTCCGCCGCACGATCGATGACGTCTGCAAGCGACTCTTCCTTTGCATCGCAACAGACGGTCCGGAAGCGCTCGCGAGGGTCCGGCGACAGGTCTACGCTGAGCCGTAAGGGCCGGTCAACCGTGACCTTCCAGTAGCCGAAGGCGTCGGTGGGGAAGATCTTAGACTGCTCGTTCTCCTCGAAGGTGAGAAAGGAATTGCAGATCCGCTCGACATCCTCGTCTGAAAGTTCGCAGTTCTTGTTTCCTAGATTCTTTCGTGGCGGTTTGGACCATTGCGTTGCGTCGATGAGTTGCACCTTGCCCCGGCGATGCGCGGGTTTGCGGTTCGTCAACACCCAGATGTAGGTGGCGATGCCCGTGTTGTAGAACACGTTGAGCGGCAGCGCGACAATAGCCTCGAGCCAATCGTTCTCGATGATCCATCGACGGATGTTGCTCTCGCCCTGTCCGGCGTCTCCGGTGAAGAGTGAACTGCCGTTGTGGACTTCGGCGATGCGGCTGCCTAGAGGGGTGTCCTGTTTCATCTTGCTCAGCATATTGGCCAGGAACATCATCTGTCCGTCGCTGGAACGGGTAATTAGGGAGTGTTCCGGGTCGTCGTCATGTTCCACGATGAAACGGGACTCCCATATGCCCGATTTGACCTCGTCGGCAACCGGTATGAAAATCAGCCGCGCCATGAGCTGTACGACGTCGCGAGGCGTGAAGTGCTCGCCGGCCTCCTCGTTGTTTTCCTCGTTGAAACGGCGGATCAGTTCTTCGAACACAGTGCCCATTCCGTGGTTGTCGAGCGCCTCCAGACGCACGGATCCATCAGCGTTCAACACCGGTTTGGGGCTGAGTTTGATCGAAGGATCAAGGAATTTCTCAAGAAGAAACCCGAGCAAATCGTTCTCCACCAACTCAGGAATCTGATTGCGAAACTTGAACCTCTCGAGGACTTCCAGCACATTTGGCGAGAACCCGTCGAGATACGCCTCGAAGTCGGCCTTCAACTGCTGCTGTCTGGCGCGGGATGTCAGATCGCGGAGCCTGAAGGGCGAAGCGTTGTAAAAGGCCTCACCGGACGCCTGGCGCAACGCCGCGTCCTGGTTGGTCACCCCCGCCGCGTCGAGCCGGGTTTTCATCCGCAGGACTGCGTCCTTATCCAAGAGGGCAGTAGCCAACTTCCGATATCGGCTATCGGCTACAGGCGTGTTGCCGTAGCTTCACGTTTCGGGTAGGTTGGGCCACTGTCGCATTGAGCGTTTGAATGCTGCAGACGGTGCGCGGCCCTGACGCGGTTGGGTGGGTGCCTTTACTCTTTGGAAAAGGAGGCACAGGATGCCAGAAACCCGATTCCGTTTTCCGTCAGAGTAGAGGTATCAGATGGTGGGGTTGGATCGGTCGGTCCACATCCAAGGCGAAAGGTGATTCAATAGATAGCGCCGTCCTTTTTCCAGTGGGGGAGACGGCGGCGAGTCGTGGCTTGCCCGGACACAGGATTCTGAGGTTTGGGTTTGATGTATGTGAGCAGACAAGAATGTCTGCTCCACCTTTTGAAGCTTTTGATCGAGGTATCGCTTTAGCGCATCGACCATCGGGGATAAAACGCCTGTCTCTGCTTCCACTTCCCGATTCACGTCAGATTTGCCGACATGCCGGAAGAACTGCCTTCACTCAACCCCGGCCCCCCTGTACCACCGGGCCAGCACCTTTTCCGCCGGCTTTCCCTGTGGCGTAAACCCCCGTTCGCGCCGCAGTGCGCGCCGACCTCCAAATTGGATGCTTCCCTCGGGGAACCACTTCCAGATGTGGGTGCCCGCAAACCAGGGGCGGTGCCAGAAAGTCCGGAACATCGCCTCGTAACAGGTCGCCTGCAGTTCAAGGTCCACCGGCGCCCCCGACCGCCAAATCCATGGCTCCACGGCCGAATCCGCGGTACTCCGGTAGCCCACCTCCGTAAATAGCACCGGCTTTCCCACCTGCTGCTGTACTGCCTCGATCCGCTTGACGTGTGGCGCCCACGCCGCCTTTAAATCGTCGAGCGTCAGGCTGCTGCCGTTGCTGTCCGCCAGCGGGAAATAGACCTGGATACCGATATAGTCGAGCGCGTCCCAGAAAGGTACCTCCTCGAACTCCCGGTACCAGTTCGCCGAATAGGTCAGTTCGCCTCTGTACACCGCCCGTACGTCTGCAATCAGCCTGCGCCACGCGTCGGGTCGGTTCAAAACGGTGCTGCGAAGTTCCGTCCCGACACACAGCGCTTCCATCCCGGTTGTCTCCGCCAGTTCGGCGTAATGGAGGATGAACCGCCGATAGCTCGCCCACCACCGGTCCCATTCGGTCTGGGTCGAAAAATCAATATTGCCGCGCCACCTCCCATCGCTGCGGTCCCGGATCCAGACGTGAGGCTTCAGTACGGTCCGGAGACCCCGCTGCCGCGCCCGCCGGGTCGTCTCCACCAATCCTTCGTCCGATTCCCCCCACCAGACCCGTCCGGAAGTCGCCAGGATCACCTCCGGGGCGTCGATGCCCCGCTGCCACCCGAACGGCGTCTGAGAAATCCAGTTCACGTTCAGCGCAGCCAGGCGGTCGAAAGCCTCCTCCACGGGACGGCCCGGCCCGGCCACGAAACAGACTCCGCGGTGTCTTTCCGTCACGGGCGACACCTTTGAAGCCGGGGTCTGAGCCTCAGTCTGTACCGCCGTGCTCACAAGAACAAACCCGCAAAGTCCAATCATCCTTCGGATCTTCGTCAACCCTGCGTCCCTTCTCCGGCCATTCCGTGCTTCGAACTATCAATTGCACGGCCCGTCACCCACTTCCCGCGGGGAGAAAATACCCTGGTTAGTGAATAAAGTAAAGGGCGAACCTTTCGGTTGTCGGACCATTCCGTTGACGATTGGGGGCGCTATATTTTCAATAAAGCACCTTCCCGGTAGAGCAAAGGGCCCGATAGCCAGATCTATTCGTAGATTCACCGATCATACGTGTGGTTATCGGAACCACGGTTGTCCGATATGGCGCATCAGACTGCCAGGACAGACCACGCAAGTCGGGTATTGACAGTTACTGTGTAAGACGTTATCTTACTTCCTATGAAGACAGTCCTCTCGTCCAAGGGTCAGATAGTCATTCCGGCCGAGTTTCGCCATCAGGACAAGCTCGAACCTGGCCAATCGTTTGCAATTGAACGGGTGGACAAAGGCGAATATCGCCTGGTCATTGTCGACCCCCCAAAGAACCACGGGCTGTTGAATACACTCCTGGCGTGTCCTGAAAAAGGCTGGTTCGTGCCGATCGAATCGGAGTCTACTGACTCCCTTGGATGGCCGCCGTGATGTATCTCGTGGATGCCAACGTACTGTGCGAAGCGACCCAGCCGAGGCCGGATCCGAAGGTGATCGAATGGTTGGCGCGGACCGAACGCGACCTGGCCGTCGATCCTGGGATCCTGGGAGAAATCCGCTTCGGGATCCTTATGCTGCCACCGGGGCGTCGGCGTCGCGCGCTCGAGCGTTGGTTCGACGATGTCGCCCGTCGCATTCACTGTGTCCCGTGGGATGCCGAGACGGGATTGCGCTGGGCCGAACTGCTGGCGCATCTCCGTTTTCTCGGAAAGCCGATGCCGATCAAAGACAGCCTCATTGCCGCCACCGCTCTGACTAACGGATTACTCCTGGCGACCCGAAATCGTCGCGATTTCGAAGCCAGCGGTGTAGAACTCGTCGATCCCTTTGTCTGAAATCCCGGTGACGTTAAGGCCGCACGTTCTAGAATGCACAGGATGCAGACACTGGCGTTAAGGCTACAGAAGTCTCCGATCGGAGGCGGCGACGCCCCCGGTGGGTTAATGATGGCGAAGTGAAGACTTAAAGGTCGGCGGGCCGGCGTCTTTGACGAATCAAGGCTTAACAGTTCCGGATCCTCGTTTAATCCGGCTTCGTTTCGTTTGTTGCGGCTTGAATTCGAGAGTTGAAAAACAGGGGAAGGGGCGATCGCCCCTTCCCCTCTGTTTCGTGTTCTTCTTGTCGCTACATAGACGACGGCGGGTTCCCCCAATGGTGCGGCTAGCGCATCATCAGGTTTCCGGTATAGGAGATCCCCAGCATCCACGTGGAGCCGGCGAAATAAGTATGTGGCGGAGGACCCACCGACGGGTCGGCGCGTCCGAGCACGGACACACGCGCCGCGGCTTCGATGCCCAGGCCTTGAGGAAGACTCACGTGGACCGTGGGTATCAGATAGGTGATGCGCCTGCCGGCGCTCGAGATACCTTCCAGTTTGAGGGCGAGATTCAGCATCTCGATGGGACTGCCGCCGACCTCGGCGTTGTAGATCAACTCGTCGTCCGGGTTGTGGTGGATGGTATCGTTCGTCTCCCGGAGGCGATACCCCAGATCGATATTGGCGTAGACCGGGGTCGGCCAGTAGGAACGGCCGATTTGCGCGATTACTTCGAAATCCCACTGACCGTCGCTGGCGGACATGGCCTCGGGCGCGGCGCGGAATTCACCGGACGGGGTTTTGATTCCGAGTTTCAGGGTGCCCACGACAGGTTCGTGCACGAGGTTGATCTTGGCGAAGCCGCGAATATCGCCCAGACCTGACTCCTTGGCGCGATACCCGAACATGCTTCTGTGCGTATCCGCAGTGAAATTCTCAAACTTCCTGTTTATGGCGGCGAACTGCACGCCGACGTCGAAGCGTTTCGTCACGCCGTAGAACACGTCGAAATACACCTCCTGGGATGTGTAATCGGCGGCGAACTTGCTCGCGTCTCCATTCTGGCCGTAGTGTTTGTCGGTGGCCTGGTACAACCCGGTGATCTTACTCCAAACCTGGCCCTTTTCCAACGTCCACGCGCCCGCGAAGGCGGCCCTGGGCGCAAGGATACCGAGGGCGAGGATGAGAATGGGGACCATACGTGAGAAGAACTTCAGGTTCGTTACCTTCACGTACGGGTACGGAATTGTCGCAATGGGGCTCAAATCCTGCTCCTTTTCGATACGTCCCCCGGCTTGTCGGACAATGTCGTGCAAACCAGAAGGACAAACGTGTAAAAAGCCGCGCCTCAAGGACGACGACGAATGCCTGCCACCGAAGCTCATCTGTGAATCGATGAGTTTACTCCAAAGTCTACAATATTCGCTTCCGTATCGCAACAGGCATCTTCATTCGGGGCGCCATTTTCTGTCGCAAAATGCGACACCTCAGGCTACGGAAGCCCATGGAGGTCGCTTTTCGCGATTACCCTGCCACCCTATGGTCAAGTGGGAAATTGAAACTCCTCGTAATTGTCTTTTTCGATAGGATGCAGGTAGAGCCGCATGCGTCGATCTCTCGTGGTTGCGAACATCACCTGGCAGGAGATCAGATCGCCCACGTTCAGCCCCTGCATCTGCAGGATGCGCCCCGGCGCGTGGACGTCGAACGAGAAGTCGACCAGTTCCTGCATGGTCTTCATCCGCGCGAACACGTTTCGATAGTGCTCGAAATACATGACGCGGGCCTGGGAGTTGTAATAGTATGGCCCGTCCCAGAAATCGGGGTTCGCCTCGCGCGACGGCTTCCGGAGCCTGGGATGCCGCCAGTGGTTCACCTCCAGGAGCATACCGTCCTGCGCCTCTGAAATGGCGACATTCTCCGACTCCAGTTCCAGGCCCAGCATATTCCCCAAGGCGTCGACGGTGACCAGATTCATCCCCTTTTGTCCGGAAAGACGGTACTGGTCCACGAAATGGCGGACGTCATCGCAGTCGCCGCAGTGCTGGGCGAGCAGGTGAACGACAAAATAGAGGTTCAGGTGTTCGGGATTGGAGACGAAATTGAACTTCCGGTGCCCGGAGTTGGCGCCCACGGCCAGGCCGGAATCGTTCACGGCCGCCCCGAGGGTGACGTGTCGCGCGGTGCCCAACCCCATCATCCCATGGGGTTTCGTGTCCGGAAATGTGGAAACCACGGTACTCGATACGGTCCCGGGCACTGTGTCCGTCCCTCCATCGTTGGTGGACAACATCGCGGGTCCGTCGTCTTCCAGCAGGATTCCCAGGGTGGAGCAGGCATCCCCCGCGGGTCCCGTCCAGAGTATATGGCCATAGTACGCGTGGTCGAAAGAGGCCATTCCGGCCGCCTCACCGAACGCCTCGATCTGCTCGATCATATCGGGGAATTCCCGCCGCATGAACGCCATATTTTTGCGAAAGTAGGAATTCCGGAAATCGTGCGGGCGGGCCTGCCAGAACTTCAGATAGTCCCGCGCGGCTTCCGGGTCCATCGTGCCCTGTGCCTTTCCGATTTCCGCGGGACTGCCGCGAAAAATACGCGTCTTCATATAAGCCTCCTTGTGTCGTGGATCTTTTTTCTTCCTGATTTCCGACTCCCAATTCCAGATCAGGTCCGCCCGGTACGTTATGCAAGGCAGGCGGCCTCGACCGGCGGACGAATCGCTTTGGCCATGCGCAGGAATCCCAGGTCGTTCGGGTGAACCCCGTCGACGGTACAGCCGTCCCGATCGGTTGTGCCGAATAGGGTCTCTCCATCCACAAACCAGACCCTGGTGTCACCCCGACTCACGGCATTCAGATATGTCCTTCGAACGATCTCTCGCCTCTCCGCCCAGCGTGACGGATTGGCATTGATTGAGGGACTCGAGACGATTATAACGGGAAGCTCGGGACGGGCCTCCCTCACAATCCGGAAGAACGCCTCGTGTGTCTGCTCCAGATGCTCGGCCGTCGGCGCATTGTGGTCGTAATCCATCACAAACACGCTCATGTCCACCGTTGCGACCAGACGGGCCATGGCCGGTTCCCCCCGTGCGCTTCCACTGAATCCGAAGTTGACCAGGTTCGCATCCAGCCAACGCGCCAGGACGTGGGGGTACGTGTTCCCCGGCCGGGACGCGCAGCCTCCGTGCGTGATTGAAGATCCGTAGAAGAGAAGCGGCTTCTCAACCGTGAATCGCGAGGGAGGGTCGATTTTCGCGCAAGGGTCCAGTCCGACAACAACCCGGTTGACGCCGTTGTAAACCGGAAAATTCAGCGTCCACTCCCGCATGCCGCTGTCCGGTCCATCGACCAGGAGCGTTTCGTATACCTGTTCATTCATGGGGGGTCTGGCGGCGTTTATGAACCGCTTCTCCGTTCCGACTCCCTCATAAATGTCGAACCCGGAATTTCCGGATCGCGGCATGTGCGGCATGTCGACGACTTCCGCCAACTCCACCCGGATGGCGATCGTGCCGGAATCCGTCCTGAAACGAGCCATCCCGCCCGAGGCGCACCAAGCCAGTCTCCGGACGGCCTCGCTCACGTCTGGCAAAGCGTCGACCGGCAGCCGGCAGAACCGTCGCTCCCGATCCAGCCAGGCGAAGCCCGACACCACGATGGGTTCTTCCGGAATATCCAGGCAGAGCAGCTTTCTGCCCGCAATTCCACGAGTCTCCGGGGTAGAATCTGTCCTCTCGGATCCCAATTTATCCTCCATCGGCCGAGCGGTGTCCTTTCGTCCGGCATTTCCGCGTGAAACGCCTGGTCTCCGGGCTTCTGCCCTTTGCCCGGCTTTTGCCAGGGTTTCCCCTGGCGGACGAGGCGATCCATCACGCCGTCCAGATGGGCAGTTGAACGTACGAACCGCGCCCGGCCTCGTGATAGACCGTGTTCCGCGCGATGCGCCAGTTTCTGTCGTCCGGATCGCCCGTGTTCCGGTTGATGTCGTAGTTGGGAAAGTTGCTGCTGCAGATGTCCAGACGGATGCGATGGCCGGCCTTGAAGAGGTTCGCGGACGGCTGCATGTCGATCTCAATGGGATACACGGTGTCGGGTTCCATCGGACACGGTTGTTCGAAGCTGTCCCTGTATCGCACCCGCAGGATACCCTCGGAAACCGGTAAGGCGTATCCGTTCGGATAATCAGGGCTGGACGAATGTACGTCGAGAAGCTTCAAAAAGAAATCGGTATCCGGCGCGTCCGAAGATATCCAGAGGATCCCCCTGATGTTCCCCGCGATAGAAACATCCGCGTTCAATGGCGAGGTTTGAAAGACCAGCACATCCGGCCGCGAGGCGATGGGCATGCCCGGAATACCATGGCCGGGAAGGGTCTCTATTTCAATCTGGTCGCGGGGTCCCATCCCCTTGAACCACCCCTCCTTCATCGGACCGTAGGGGACGATGCAGCGGCCGTTGCTGGACACCGTGTTGCGCGGGTCGTAGGTGTACGTCGTGGATGCGTCTTCCAAGGAGGGCGCTTCGGCCGACAGGATCCCGTTTTCGTGGAGATAGTACGGTGTCGCACGCGAGCCCTCCGGCGGCCAGCCATCCACGCTGAACCACTTCCCGCCGTGCTTCAGGAGTCCATCCCGGTCGCGGCCGCCGTCCCCGCCGCCCATCCGGAACATCCGCACGGCGCTGCCCACGTCTACCGCGTCGTCCTCCTTGAGCCACCGGTTGAACCACTGAAGGTAGAGCTGAAGAAAATCCTGTTGGAAATGGAGACCGCCCTCCGGCCCGAAGTGCACGTCGCCGCAGGACGGTTCGCAGTTGCCGTGCGTCCAGGGACCCACGAGCAGGTGCTGGTGCTTCCGGTCCATGCTTACCATCTTTTGAAATCCGTCGATGATGGTCCTGGGATACCAGTCGAACCAGCCCGCCATCCAGAGGATGGGCATATCGGGAAACGAATCGAAGTACTCGTCCATGGCGAATCCCGGCTGCCGCCAGAATTCGGTATAGTCGTTATTCTCGAAATATAGCTGGAAGACCGCGTCTTCGTACTGGGGCACGATCGCCAGAGGGGTCTGACCGCGCCTCCACGGTATGCGGGAAGCCCACTCCAGGAATTGCCGTCCGTCGGCGGACATCGGCCGTATGGCCTCGGCGATCGCCGGGTTCGCCTGCGCCTCGTGGCCCGTGGTCGACATCCGGACCGCCCAGTTCAGAAGCCCCAGATGCAGGGCGCCGCCCTCCCGCATGCTGTAATGGTAGGCGTTGATGGGTCCTTCAAACGGGATCATCGTGGCCAGCGCCGGGGGGTTCCGGGTGGCCGCGTGGAACTGCACCCATGCATCGTAAGAACACCCGTGCATTCCCACTTTTCCGTTGCACGAGGGATGATCGGCAATCCACTGGATGGTGTCGTATCCGTCCTCCGGATCGTCTCTGAACGGAAAGAACACGCCTTCGGAACCATAGCGTCCCCGGCAGTCCTGTACGACGGACATATAGCCGTGACGCGCGAAAAAACTCGCCGTGTTCGCACCGCCGGTCTTATTGTACGGCGTCCTGTTCAGGACGGCAGGGAAGGTCCCGGTTCGTTCGCGCGCGAACTTCCCGGGGAAGTAGATGTCCGTTGCCAGGCGCACGCCGTCCCGCATGGGGACCATCACGTCCCTGGCAACAATAACGTCGCACCTCGGTTGCTCATCCATGAGAATCCTTACACCGTCGGCGGTATCCCTCAGACGAATTTGTATCCGTAGAGCCGCGCCGCGCCATACAGCCGGAATCGCAGTTTGAACCGGGTTCTACCGATGTCGGCAAGACGTTTCCCGCCCCATTCCACGGGGCGCCGCAGTCCGTCGACGTAGATGTCGTCGCAGTCCTCGCATCCATATCCCGGAATCGGCTCGCCGGAATCAGCGTCAATGACCTCGACCTCTACCCAGTTTCGGTTCTGTCGAACGTCTCCGACGTTGACCGTCAGCGTGGTCGAACGGTCGGTCAATGCCAGCGGCGTGGTCGTCGCGTGTCCGGGCGTCTCGCGGTCCGGCGTCTCCAGGCAGGTGAACCCGTCCTCGCGGAGCGTGGCCAGGCCCATCCGCGCCATGCGCGCGCTCCCGCTGCCCATTTCATGGATGAATTCGGGGACCTCGTTTTCCGGCGGCCAACTCGTGAATTCTTCGCCCGATCCGCCATAGAACATGTAGATGGTCCCGTCCTTGACGACCGGCTTATCCGTAATGATGAGCAGCCCCCCGTCCCACTCGCCGTGCGCGCCGCGACTGATTACCTTCTGATGGGGATTCGCACGGTGGAAATTGAGTCCGTCCCCGCTCACGGCCAGACGGATGTCGGCCGCGTACATCCCGTAGCAGCCGTAGCGGCTCGGCACGTACCAACCGTACTCGTAGCAGATGATCCACGCGCCCCCGTACGGCGACATCATGATGTGATGGTCCTCGTACTCGAGGCCGTCGGCGGGGGAGATGAGGGGGTTTTCTTCCGCCCGTCGAAAGTGCTCGATATCCGGCCCGTACGCCAGAATCTTGGCGCGCCCGAGGCCGCGGTACCGATCGGCATGGCACTTGATATCCGGCTTGTCGAACGGCACCATCTCCTGGAAAACGGTCTTGTACCGCCGAGAGGGATCGGGGTCCTGGTCGTCGCGGACGAGTACGCCGATATCGGGTGGGCCCCGAAACCACTCGGGCAGGTCGATATTCGGACCCTCGGTCCAGTGGATCCCGTCGGACGAGTAGTTGGCCCGGGCGCCCTTGCGCGCATAGACCGCCTGTCCGCCGAAGCTGCGCTTGATCCCCTTGAATCGCTTGTTCGGGTCCGGCTCGGTGTCGTCTTTGATGATCGGCCCTCGCCCGTCCATGACGATGTTGTTTTTCTTGCTCCCGTTGTACTCGTACAAGCCCAGCTCGGGTTTGTGCCAGTTGACGCCGTCCTCGCTGAACGCGTAACCGGTTGCCCACCATCGCGAGGGCGCGATGTCCGAACCCGCGTACCAGGCCTTGAAGAGTTTGTCCTCGTCGTCGTAGATAACGGAGGGCGACGACCATGGCGCGCAGTGCGTCGAATCCCACTCGTGCGAGTCGCCCACCGGAAGTACGGGGTTGAGGGGATGCTTTTCGGCCTCACACACGGCCTGAGCCACGTGATAAACGGACTCGACTCCGTCCATGAGCAGGAAACCCGTCTGCCGCTGCCCGGGTCCGTGTTCATCCGGTCCGGATTATCCGCCATTTCCGTATTCTCCTTCATATTCGTTTCTCCTCCCGGTTAGCCGGGTCTGTTTGCCAATCGAACCAGCAGGCCGCAACCAAACGTGGCGAGTGCTTCTTATGGGTGGCCTGCATCCGTTTCACTCGCCGTACGCCATTTCCGTGAATTGTTCCTTCTCCAGCGGATACCGGTGGACGCGTATCTTCCGGTCCCGCGACGTCATAAAGCTCCCGTGAGTCGTGAACCAGTTTCCGATATTGGTTTCCGGCGCTTGCAGGAGCCTTCCCGGCGCGTGCACGTCGAATGAGAAATCCACCAGTTCATCCACGGTTCGCATCGTTTGGAACTGGTCGCGGTGGCAGGCCGCGTACTGGATCCGGTTCTGAGAGTTGTAATACGATGTGCTCGTCCACCAATCCGGATCGGCCTCGCGGGACGGGCGCTGAAGGTCCGGGTCCTGCCAGTGGTTGGTCTCGATCACCATCCCGTCTTCAGGTTCCCGAAGGGCGATATTCTCCGATTCCAGTTCGAATCCCACCATATCTCCGGCAGCGTCCACGGCGACGCCCGTGAGCCCCTTGATGCCCGAGATCCGGTACTGACTGAGGAAGTGCCGCACGTCGTCGCAGTCGGAGCAATACTGGGCGAGCAGGTGAGTGGTGAAATAGAGATTGACGTGTTCCGGGTTGGTACCCGGATTGAATTTCCGGTGGCCCGACGCGCAGCCCAACAGCAGACCGGCGTCGTTGATCGCCGTGCCGACCGTAATACCGAATCGCTCTCCGATGCCGACCAGCCCGCGCGGCCTGCAGTCCGGAAGGCTCATCAGGATTTTATCCTTCACGAAATCTTCAACCCTGCTGACCGAACTCGTATCGTAGGTCCTCACCATTGCCGGACCGTCGTCCTTCAGCATTATGCCCAGCGCCGAGCATCCGTCCAGGTCGGCGGCCGTAAAGTAGACGTGCAGCAGATACGTATGATCGAAGTCTTCAATCCCCGCAGCCTCGCCGTACGCCTCCATCTGCGCCACCAGTTCCGGGAATTCCCTCCTCATGAAGGACATGTTCTCACGGAAGTAGCTCTCCTCGAAGTTCTGGGGCGGTTTCAACCTTCGCTCCAACTCCCGCTGGGCATATTCGGGATTGAGCGCACCCTGCGCCCATCCCGCTTCGGCCGGGCCTCCCCGAAAGGTGTACTTTTCCAATCCCGCCCCCTTTCTATGAGCGCTCTGAATCAATGATGACCGGAGGTTCCCCTGGCAAGTCTGATCGCTACCCTATCACAGATACGCGTAGTACGTGATCTCTTTGCGCTCGATGTTGAAGCCTGCCTTCTCGTAGGCCCTCCGGGCGCCGGTCTGCGCGTCGTTCAATCCGGTTCGCACCTGGGCGTATTTAAGCCCCGCTTCCCGGAATCGATTCATGACGAAGGTGTACATCTTCGTCCCGATACCCTGTCCCTGCAACCCTGCCGAGACGGCGTTAAGGCCGACGATTCCAATCCCTCTTTTCCGATCCATCAGGTAGGTGATGAACGCCACCACCTCGCCGGTCTCGCGCGACGCCACGACGAACGCCCAGTCCGGGTGTTCCGCCAGATGGCGTCCCACACTGGCCTTGATGTTCTCGGGCCAGTTCGCATAGAGCACTTCGAACAGTTCCTCGCCCCATTTCTCTTCGTGCAGTCCGAAAATCGGCTCCCACGCCTGGCGGATGATTTCCCCAATCCGGTCCAGATCGTCTCCGGTTGCGGCGCGAATCCGGTATCTGTCGTCCATATCCCCTAGCATCGTCTCGGCTGCGTGCTATAATGTATCCGGAAAACGCACGCCCAGTCGTTCTGCCCACGCCTCCAGTTCGTCCTGCACATCCGGTTCCAGGGGGACTCCGTGAATCTCGCATTCCCGCCTGGTTCGCTCCATTCGTTCGCCGGGCAACCTGATCTCATCGGACTCACCGTCCAGGGGATTGTCCTTGAGATCGGCAATGAAGTCCGCCATACGCGCTTCGAACTCCGCCACGGGCATGAACGCCTCAATGGCGATGGCGATGCAACAGTGGCTGACCGCGTGGGTCTTGTCCGTTCTGTCCGCCTGATCGCGGGGCGTGATATCACTCAGAAAAGCGGCGCCGCCCAGCACGCCCGTCAGCACCTCCACGAGAATGGCCAGACCCGCGCCCTTGTGGACACCAATGGGCAGTGTTGTACCACCGCCGATTACGGCCTGTGGATCGTCGGTGGGCCTGCCGTCCCGGTCGAACCCCCGTATATCCCGCGGAATCCGTCTGCCCTCTCGAATCCACTGCCTCATCCTGCCCCCGGAGGCGGTCATGCATGCGTCGAACAGGATCGGAAAACCGCCGGCAGTGGGTATGCCGAACCCCATTGGCGTGTTGCCGATGACCGAGCCGCGGGCGCCCGGATATCCCATGGAACCCTTGGTGTTCGAGAACGCAATGCCGATCATGCCGGCGTTGGCCGCTTCCAGGCAATACGGTACCGCAGCGAGAAAATGGTTGTTACGTACGATCAGAGCGATCCCGATGCCACCCTCCCGGGCCTTCCGGATCGCCAGCCGCATCGCCTTCATGCAACCGACAATGCCAACGCCGTGGTCTCCCTCGATGACCGCGGTCATGCCCCGATCGCTCAGGACCGGCTGATCCGGATTGGCGCGGATCGTACCATCGTCCAGCCCCCGAAGATTGAAATGGGCAAGCCGGAGCCCGTGGGTTGTATTGCCGCGGATTTCCTGGCTGAGAATCGTTCGGGCAATCGTTTCCGCATCCCCGCCGGGCACGCCGGCAGCCAGGAACATGTCGCGCACGAATGTTTCCAGCACGTCGGCAGCCACGCGGGTTTCAGCCTGATCGATGCCATTCATATTCTCAATCTCCCGTATTCAGTTGTCTCAAGCGCGGATTTCGCGTGGAATTATTGCCAGGATCCCGAGCCGCTTCCTGAGCCGGCGCCCTGAGCCTGTCGAAGGGTCGGCGAAGGGTAGCGAAACGTGGGCGAAGACCGAGGTGCGTAAACCCCTAATTGACCCTGAGCCGTGCCCAGCGCGTGTGCGTGACGCCTCCGACCGTACACCAGAAATACGTCATCAGATTCCCGTCGGCCAGGCGGATTCCACCAGGCTTGCCGAAAGCGATCTGCATGTGTTCGGCCAGAAAATTGTCCGTTTCAGGTTCCCCCAGGGTTGCCTCCGCCCCCGCGTCAAAGACCACGACCTGGCCCTCCACGTCAAATGTTTCCAAATCGTCGCTGAGGGCCACGCGGATGCCCTGCGGGTCGTGGCGGAAATTATAGATGGCCGCCACCCGTCCGTCGGCCAGCGCGATGGGCGTGCAGACCTGTCCGCGCAGGTTGGTGGGCCGGGGATTCGACCACGTGCGCCCGCCGTCATCGGAGACGGTCCAGTGGTTGAGCAGGTCCTCGGAGGTACCGTAACGGTGGGTCCAGAGCATCGTATAGATTCTCCCGTCCGGCAGCAACGTACACATCTGGTCCCACCAGAGCAACGCCCCCGAAGGGTCGTCGGCCACCACGGTAAACGCCCCCCACGTTCGTCCCTGGTCCGACGAAAACACCGCCGCCGCCTTCTGATCGGGCGGTCCCGCAAACCCCTCCGGCTTCCAGGTCTCCACGGGGTACATCCACCGGTCCGGAGCGAGTTGAAGCAGCACCCCGGCGCCGTTACACGTGTATTTCTCGGGAGGCAGGTCCACGTGGACGACCTGGGGCGCCGACCAGGTGCGCCCCGCGTCTTCCGACCAGAACAACAGCATCTCCGGTCGCTGCAGCACCTCCGAGTTCGGATCGAACAGCTTGCCGGACCGCATTTCGAAGCGCGTCGCGGTCATCACCAGCCTGTTGCCGGGCGCTTCGCTGATATGGGGACTCCTGTAGGTCCATCCATCTTCCGGGGGTCCGCCACCGTGGATGCCGCCCTCGTTCACCCAGGTCGCGGCCCCGTCGGTGGAGCGAAGGACTTCGATATGGTTGTCAGGGGAACCCAGCTGTGCGCCCACGTGCTGGCAGGCGATCAGGCTCCCGTCAGACAGCGGGGTGATGGCTGGCATGTACGCCCCGCGCCCCGGCTGCCGGGAAAGGATGCCGCTGTCAACGACCTCGATCATCAAACCGCGTCCCCGATTAAAAACACGCTACAAATTACATTTTGTCGCCGCCGGCAATTCTCGCTGCGCGGCACGGACCAGGGAGGCTATCGCCACGTCATCTCCACCGCCAGGAACTCCGTTTCATTCGACATTCTGATTGGCAGCGTGACCTCCCGGCCGCGGACCAGAGAAGAGGGTAGCTCGTCGGTACCCGCGTAAACATCGACCAGGGACGCGATCTCCGCGCCTTCCGGCGCACGCATCACCAGATTTGTCCGGTACTCCAGGCCCACGTAGTTGAAGATCAGACAGACCAGGCAGCCGTCTCCGATCATCGGAAACAACTCCATCGTGGGCACGTCACGGCGGTCCCACGGTCGCAGGTCGCGGTAGGCGTTCTCCGGCGGGTACGGCCAGAGGCGGGCAACCGGCTCATCTTTCGCAAGCCATTTCAGGATATTCCGCAGAAGCGGTATACCGTGCGTGGGCGTCCGGAAACCGCCGTGATCTCCCGGCGTCAGATAGTTGAACGCCGGAACCCCCGCCAGCCAGACCTGGCGCCCGCCGCTTTCCTCGTTCACGACCAGTGCCGGTTTCCCCTCGATTTCGCCGACCGTCTCCCCGTCGATAGCCGGCTCGGAAAACACCGATTGCAGCATTACGGGAAGCGAAATGCCCTCCAGAAAAGGATGGTCCGTTCGCACGGGCCGCATCTCCGCGCCGTCGGTGGTTTCCCCTTCCGGCGGAGGACACGGCCCATATCCAGGCCAATCGCGGTTCGGGGTCCGTCCCACCCATAGCAAACCCCTGCCAGATTCGACATGCGCCTTCAGTACCGCCCTTTGCTCGCCTGTCAGACAGTGGGTATCCGGCAGGATCGACGGCCCTTGCAGCGCCTCCCCGGCATCCGCGAGGCGACCGTCGAAAAACCAGCGCCACGGCAGCCCCACCTGGTTCATGACGTCGGGCCAGATCGCCAGCGCCTTCCGGCCCCAACCGGTTTCCGGATTCCCGTATACCTCCGTCTGAGTGGGGTTGATTACAGTGGCATACGCATAGGGTCTTGTCTTCTCGAAATAGGGAATGAGCCTCCCCGCCTCGTGGAACCCGTCCAGAAAACCGGGTATGATACGCGCCAGATCATTGGAATACGGCGTAATGTTGTCCGCGCCGAGCGCGTAGGGAACCGCGCCGGCCATGAAGCCGTCGCGGCGGGTCAACTCCGGGCCGCCCAGGGGCGGTCTGAATGCCTGCGGGTAAATATTCAACGAACGCCCGACCGTGGCGCCGGCGAGCGTCCGGGTCGCCTCGGTCAGGATCCGGCGCGCGGGCCGGTAGGTGAAATGCGACGTGTGGTTGTGGTGATAGGGATCCGTACAGAGCACGTCCTGAGCCAGGGCGTCCTGCGAGAGATCGATCCCCGCCCGCCAGATATTCTCGTTAAAAGACACGACCACCGGGGAATATTGAATGCCGACCATGACGTCGGGGCGCTCTTTTTTGATTTGGGCACGGAACCAGGCATGGACCTCGGTCCACCGCGCCATTCTGCGCTGTATCCAGGCCCACCACGCCTCCGACTCCCAGTCGAAGTCGGCAGGGGGCGGTGTCCCGTATTCCCGTTGGTATTCGGAAACGCAATAGTCGCAGTAGCAACCGATGTCGCCGTTCGCGAATCCGATGGCGGCCTCATCGTTGAGGTGGATCTCCCGCAGTGCCGGCAGCCCGATCACTTTGCTCAAGAGATCGAGGTATTCTGCCTTGTTCTCCGGCCGAAACGGGCACAGCCACTTCGTTCGCACGAGGTTGTCGCTGTCGAGGGAGGTCCCCGAGCCGCCGACGCACACCATAGCCCGTTCCGGATGGTCCCGCAGAAGCGGCTCCCGGTACTTCATATACCCGGTAAAAACGGTCATCCCCAGGCCGAATTCATATGCCCACCCGCCAAATTGACACACCTGTTTCCAGTCGAATCCCTGGCCGGTGAATTTCCTTTCGCCTGTTTTCAGCGCAACGCCGATATCCGTAAATCCCTCTCGGCTGACCCGCGCCACGTGGTCGCGCGAATAACTCACCTTCTCCAGATTCAACAACGCTGTCCTGCGAATCGTCCGTTTCATCCATCTTCTCCGTGACCCAGGTCGGGTGAAATGCCTCGACGCTGCGTTTTTTTCCCCGCGCGGTTTGGTTCGCAGGCAACGGCGGTCCGACCGCAACCCACGCCGGCAAGCGGGATTTATCTGCCGTCATCGAAACTATCGCCCCGCGGGTCGATACCTCGGCATGAAGGCGCGTCCGTAGAACATGGGCATGAGATCGGGCGGCACGTGCTCAACGCTGCCGGTCGGCTCCGTCTGGCCGATTTCATAGTCCGAATGGACCAGGCGCGAGAGCATGATGAGGCGTTCCCTATCGCTTTGAATCGGGATGGTCCGGTGCATCAGCGGACCATCGGCAAAAAACAGCGCCGAACCGCGCCTGCCCTCGACCTGATGGAAAAATTCCGAATCCGGACAGTCCGTGATGTACTGTTTCATTGTATCGTAGGGCAGGTCCAGATGGTGGCTTCCGGCAAAGAACCCCGTTCCGCCGTCTTCCGGCCCGATGTCCGTGAGGAAGATGATCATCCCGAGAATGGGCGTGTGAAACCAGCCGTTCTTGTAAGCCACACGGTCCTTGAACCGGCCAACGCCGCCATGCCAGCCGAGATCGGGGTGGTCGGAACGCCGATTGAAGCGCACGGCGAGCGACAGGAATCGGAATGTCCCTCCGAGCAATTCCGTGGCAATACCCTGTAAGCGGGGCTTCGACAGGACGTTCAGAAAAGCCGGGTCCAGTCCAAGTACGCTCTCGATGATCAAGCGGTGGAGATAAAGTTCGCCCGACTCCGATACCGTCCGATGCCCCCACCAGATCGCACCCTCTTTGAAGTCGTTGTATTTCTTCGGGGAGGCGGTCGCTGAAACGGGCGGTCGCCCAGGGACGCGAGGATTTCTTCCCTGGCCGTATTCGCCGCGGCCTCGATCGATCCAAGCTCACCTTCGGTAAACAGATCGTCCACGATCGTATAGCCGAACAACTCGAACCGGAGTCTTTCCTCCAGGGTCAGGGCCGGAAATGGAAAGTCCTGGTCTCCCATTTGGTGTGGATGATCCGAGAATACAATGGCGCCGAGCTTTCGACGTACCTCTTCCTGCACGGGGTCCCACATCTGACTGTTCATTGGATTCGTCCTATGGTTGAACTTTTCATGGGTGTTTCGACGGCCGTGCATCCACGCGCACGGTCCATTCAACTTTTTTCAGCATGCAACATCCGCAGTGTGTATGGCGTACCGGCGGCGAGATCCAGACATACCCGGCGCTGTTTCCGCCCCTCGAGAACGGTGTCGCGAATTTCCAAGGGCTCGCCCGTCTCGGCGGCGCGGACCCCGGTAACGGGATCGGGCAGCAGCAGCGTGAGCCCATGCAGATCCCCGGGGGAGACTATCTTCAGAAAAACGGCCCCGCCCTCATTCCACCGATCCACAAGCCGCACGTCCGCCCGGGCCCTGGAGAACCGGGACCACCGCTCCTGGTTTTCGAACCGGCATCCCGCCGAGCGGGCGCCCTCGAGACCTATTTCCAGCGCCAGGCGGGACGCCCGGGGATGGTCCTGGGGCATGGCGACGTAGCTCGGGTGGAAATTGGCGATCTGGCATCCGTGGATGCAAATCGTGTCCATATCCAGGCCGGTGTCGCGTACAAAGCTGTCACGATGCGCCTCGAGGTTGGCGCGAATATCGGGCAGTGCGTTATCGTTCAGGTCCTCCGCGGTGCGTGACCGCCTGAGCATCTTGCCCGAGTGCTCGACGGTGGGCCGGGTGACGTCGTCCAGGCTCGCTTCTATGGTGATGCCGTGTCCGCGTTCGTGCCAATCTCTCATGAGGTCCCCGCTGTACTGGCTCACGGGCGGCCGGTTGAAGGTCAGATAGGCGCCGTATTCCTCCACGACTTCCACCTCAACGTCGGCGCCGGACTCTCCGCATCCGTCCCCTTTCACGAACCAGAGCGCCGGGGCGCCGTCCGGAAAGTGCCATAGTCGTGGAAGAACGGTATCGGAGAGCGCGGACAGGACAAGCGTCCGGAGAATATCCTGGTGAAGGTCGCATACCGGCACGTCCCGGGGCAGCTTGTCGGAAAGGTCGAAGAAACCGTAAATATGCCGGGGCCCCGTGAGCGGGCCCATATCCTTCGCCGGCCTTTCGCGCACGTCTCCCGTGCCGTGACGCAGCGTGGCGACGGTTCGGCAAAGGTCATATCCGTAAATCCAGGCCGTCCCCTCACCCAAACGGGCGGACACGATTCCCGGTCCGCATTGCTCGCCGTCAACCGTCCGCAGCGCCGCCACTTCCTGTCCCCCATGAAGGGGACGCGCGGTGTCGTCGGGACAAAGCAGCGGCACCTCCCCGTGTTCCCAGGCCTCCAACCGGGTGACGGACAGGTGGGCATCCGTAAAGGGCTCGGAGATGGTGACGCCTAACGCGGCTGCGAGGGCCGGGTCCGGCGCCGTCGCGATCAGAGAGACACCCTCGGAAACAGCCCCTGCCAGCCGCTCGGCGGTGGTTCGGCTGACGCCCGATCCAGCCAGAATCACCACGCTTTCGCCCGGCGATACACCGTCGAATTCGCCAGCGGGCCGCTCTTCAAGCCAGGGAAAACCCTCGCACCGGAGCACCTCGGCACAGAGGCCTTCCGACGGATCGCCGCCCGTGCGCAGAATCAGTATCGGCTGTTCCATGCAGGTACCTTTTTTGCAGAGGGATAAAAGCGGCGGAACAGGGCGTGAGCCTGAACCGGCTTGTGAGTGCGCGGCTGGCAGGCGTCACCTGACCTGATCAATTCAGTGCGCCGTGAAAAGGCGCGGAACTCCAGTGGGTGAGAGTCCCACCCGACAAATGTTGCTGCAGCCTGCCTGCGCCGGATGCTCGGCAGGCAGGTCGGTAGCAATCGGAGCGGTGACGTAGGAAACGAAATCGCCGAAGCCTCCGGTGTAGAGGGTCGCAAGGCGACTCGGCGAGTATGCAGGCCGTAACGTGAGTGAACGCTGAGCAGGCCTCGAAAAAGGTAATGCGGGAGCCGACCCGCCTGAATTTCGGGGAAGGCCGCCGTCGTTGGGGAAGGGAGCAACGCTTGCACCCAACGGTCCCGCCGGGGTAATGGCGACGGCATGTATACAAGGAGATCCGACGCAACGCGGGAAGCCCCAGCGGTGGTGGATGGTCACCAACCGGCAACCCGCGAGGGCCGGGCCGGGAGGGGTGGCGGAGAGGCCCGTAGTACCTGTGAAGCCGGGTAATGCCGGTGGAGGGAAGGGGCCTTGGTTCAAGGGCAACGTCAAAGGAGCGAGAGCCGGGAGAGTGGCATGGGCCTAAGACCTCCGGAAAAGGTTCGGAAGCTGCAGAGGACGTTGCATGCCAAAGCGAAGGAATCGCCCGATTACCGATTCTATGCGCTGTATGACAAGGTGTATCGCGAGGACATCCTGCTTTATGCCTACCGCAGCTGCAAGGCCAACGGCGGTGCGGCGGGCGTGGACGGACAGACCTTTGAGGATATCGAGTCATACGGACGGGACCAGTGGTTAGGCGAACTGGCGGAAGCCGTGAGGAGCAAATCGTATCGAGCGGATCCGATTCGTCGGGTCTGCATCCCCAAGGGTGACGGCAAGCAAAGACCGCTGGGGATACCGACGGTGAAGGACCGGGTGGTGCAAAGGGCAGCGATGTTGGTAATGGAGCCAATCTTTGAAGCGGACCTGCCAGCACAGCAGTATGCCTACCGCCCGAATCGGAGCGCGCACGACGCCATCAGGGCGGTCCACGCCCTGGTGAACAGGGGCCATACGCAGGTCATCGACGCCGACTTGAGCGGCTACTTCGACACGATCCCTCACGCCGAGCTGATGAAATCGGTGGCGCGGCGCATCTCAGACGGGAAGATGCTGAGTCTGATCAAGATGTGGCTGACCGCCCCGGTTGAAGAGACCGACGCGCGGGGACGGAAACGGCGAACAACGCCGAACAAGGATCAGGGAAGGGGGATACCACAAGGCGCCCCCATCTCCCCGATGATGGCGAACCTGTATATGCGCCGGTTCATTCTGGGATGGCAGCTTCTGGGACATCAGCAGCGCCTGAACGCTCATATTGTCAACTACGCGGACGATTATGTGATCTGCTGCCGCGGCAGTGCGCCCGAAGCGATGCGAGCGATGCGATCCATCATGAAAGCGCTCAAGTTGACCATCAATGAGACGAAGACGAGCGTATGCACCCTTCCAGAAGGACGATTTGACTTTCTGGGTTACACCATCACACGCTGCTACTCGCCAAAGACGGGCAGGGCCTACATCGGCACGCGCCCGTCAAAGAAGGCTATCCGGCACATCTGTCGGGCCATCAGCGAGGCCACAGCGCGACGGTGGTTGCTGAAAGACCTTCAAGAACGGATTGCCCACCTGAACCGAAAGCTGGTCGGCTGGGGCAACTATTTCCGTCTTGGACCGGTAAGCAAAGCCTACCGGAGTGTGGATGCCCACACCCGGAAACGGCTCCGCTGGTGGTTGTGTAACAAGCACAAGATACCGGGAAAGGGAACATCACGCTTCCCTGACGAGGTCCTCTACGATACCCTGGGCCTGACCCGGCTGGAAGTGCAGACACGCAACTTTCCGTGGGCGAACGCATGAATCCTTAGTCCGAGAGCCGGATGCGGGAAATCCGCAAGTCCGGTTCGATGAGCGGGATGTGGAAACAGAGCACGGAGAGGCTATTGAGGCACCGCCAGACGAAAGGGGCGGAAACAGATAGGCCCCTCCTAAACCACCGCGCCACATCTCGACTCTACTGAATTGTCACGGTTAGCTGCTTTATTCGCCAATCAATCAGCTCCACCGCCGCACAATGGCTTGTCGAGACGTGACGGAAGCGTGTGTGAAGGTGGGGTAGACATTCCTGTCTGCCCTTCTAATCGTCCTTCTGCCGGAATGCAGACAGAAGTAATCCGATAGATAGCGCCGTCGTCTTGCCAGTGGGGGAGACGGCGGCGGGTCGTGGCGTGCCGGGACGCAGGATTCCGAGGTTCCGGTTTGATGTATGTGAGCAGACAAGAATGTCCGCTCCACCCTTACAAGCTCTCGTTCGATGTTTACATCACAGCCTATCAGGCTGCTCAAATCTTGTCGATTCCCCACAGATGCCCCTGCAGGAACCCGTTTATATTGCCTCGTTCCCCTCCGATACCGCCCAGGTGATAGGCGCCGTCCACGGGATTCGCTTCGATGTAGCTTATAATCGCGTCCCGTTCGCGGACCAGCCGCTTCAAATGGTCCCTTTCCCGAGTCAGGTGGTACGTCTCCGCGGTTCGTCTGGCGCCCATCAGCCGGTCCCCATATTCAACCTGGGCGGCCAGGACGTTCAGGCGGCCCTGGACGTCATCAGACGTCTCCGCGTCGCGACCCTCGCGAATCAGATCTCTTCCCCTGGCGATCACCTCCGGCGAAAGAAATGCGCCGAGGCCCTTCATCATGGGTTCGTGTTCCACCACCGCCCGCTCGAACGCCTCGTGCAGCGCCTTCACGGGTTCGGCCGCGGCGCCGAACAGACAGCGGAAATAGTCCTTCTGAAGTCCGTCGAAATCCACGTCGACGTCCCACATCGTCCGGGCTTGCACGACGTGGTTCAGCCCATAGAATCCCCACAGCGTCCCCTCACCCTGAAACTCGGCGCCCACGAAGCCGTGCCTGTGCAGCCATCTGATATCGCTGTGAAACCTCCGGCCCGCCGAAAAGGGGGCGTGGGCAAACGAACTGTGGGGGTTATAACCGTAATAGGCCAGCGGCGTACCCGTGGCGGCCCATCCCTCCACGGCCCTCTGGAAGATAAAGTGGTTCCCCGCGGGATCCTCGAGGGGCCGGTTGAACGACACGAACCCATGCGGCGAACAGGCCAGCTTGACCATCACGTTCGGATGCACGGCAATCGTCGGCGGCGGAATCGTCTGATGGTGTCCCAGAATCATGAGGTTCCGGTCCGGCCAACGCTCGCAGAACCGTTCCGCCACCCGGTTGGCGAAGTCCACCATACAATCGGTCCGGATGATCTGCTCCTCGCCAAGAAATACCAGAGATCCCTGGTTACACTTCGACAGGCAGGCCGGGCATCGGCAGTGGAACTGGCCGTCCGCCTGGGAAATGCTCACGAAGCCCGCATCCGGGTTGCGTTCCATCGTCTCAAGGGCCTTCCGGACCACCAGGTCCAGGACATCGGGATTTGACCTGCACACGTGTATCCCGTATTCGTTCGCCCTCCTCTCGAACAACTCTCCGTGTTCGTCGACCGCAAAGTATTCCGGGTGCGACTCCCAGTATTGGTCAGGCGGCACCATATAAGGCAGGGCGTGAGCGTGGTCCACACATGCCACGCCGCCGCGCCTGCCGAAGAAGGACGTGACGTCCGGATCGTCGAAGGGCCAGAAGCCGGCGTTCAGCCGATTCTTCACGCCCCAGTCCAGCAACTGTTCCTGCCGGGGCGACGAAAAGGGCTGCCACAGTCCGGACTTGCCCAGCCCGACCATCGCCGAGAAGAGGCACCGGAGGAACCGGAACCGGAAGGACGGGTTGATCACCGCCGTCCCTTCGGCAAGCGACAGGTCCCCCGCCGCGGGCACATACTCACCCTCGGGACCCGGCCAGTACCACCGCACCCCCAGCCGCTCGATCAGCTCATACGCGGCGTACAGCGTGCCCCGGGCATTCGCACCGGCCAGTGCAATCCGGTCCGGCGTTACCCGCAGTACAAACCCGTCATCACGCACCTCATCCAGCGGCAGGTCGCAAGCCTCCTCCCTGGCTCTGGCCCCCACCAGGATCCTTACGGGCGCGTGGCTTTTCTTCCCCTGAAGCAGCTCGATGGGCGCCCCGGCCAGCTTGCCCAGGTAGCGCGCCAATTCTTCCCCGGCTGTTTTTTCGGCGGCTTCGGGATTCGCAGGCACCTCCACCGCGCATCGTGCGCGCCGGCCCGCAGCCAGGATTACGTGTCTATCCATCTTCTACATCCACCTCCCAAGTGTAAGCCGCGGAACCGTTGGAATTCTCCACGCGGCAGGTGACCGAATGTCTGCCCGCCCTGTCTGCCTCAAACCGCAAAGAACTGCCGTTTCCGGGCATCGTCCTGCCGTCCGATGTCCACGAAAACCGGAGGCCCGGATCTTCAGCTTCGTCGACAGGCAATTCGGCGCACCCGACGTGGCGATACACCCCGTCGCTGTCCCGCTGGCGCGAGCCGTCCGGGGCGATCCAACCGTCGTCCAGGTCCCGCGCGGAATAGTACATCAGGTATCTGCCCGGCAATTTCAATACGTGCGGGGTGGACGTGTACCTGCCGTCGAACGCATCCCTGCGCGAGTTCGGGGGAAACGTCGGCACGTCGTTCTGGTAGTACCAGGTGCTGCCGTCGCGGGTGCGCCCGAACGAAATGTCGAAGGCGCCGCCCGCCCGGTGACCGCCGAACCACATCGCCAGTTCGTCCCGATCGCGCATCACGAAGGGATACACGCACGAGCGATAGATCCCGCCGTACCGAACCGCGTCTCCCACCGTGTCCCAATGCAGACCGTCCTCGGACCGGGCCGAAATGATGTTTTCGGTCATCTTCAGATCCGGGGTGTCCGCAGACGGGGCGTTGACCCACATTCTGTACGTCCCATCATCCTGTTTCATCACGCATGGACGCCGCCCAGTACGCAGCACCGGCTCCGGGTGGAACGTCCATGAAATCCCGTCGGGACTCTCGCCGTATCCCACCCGCTGGTTCAACCACGGACTGCCCTCCCGGTCGCTCTCATCCACCGCCGTAAACCACATCTTGTATATCTTATCCTGCAGATCGTAGAGCACGTACGGCGCCTGGAAACGCCAGCCCCACGGAATCGCATCGTCGGTGGCGATCGGATTATCCGGCTGCGGGTCCCAGCGCAGCCCGTCTTTGGACACGGCGTACCCGAGATGGATGTACGAAGGGTTGCGCGCGTGGTCGGAACTGCCCACGTACCACATCTTGTAGATGCCGTCCGCCTTCAGCACGCAGGGCATGTAGAGGAGCACGCGGCACCAGTCCTGACGGGTCGTCGCTGCTGACAGGATGGGCTCGGACTGACGCCGCCAGACCTGCCCTGTCGGGAGGCATTGACAGGGCTCCACCTCGAGACGCAGGTCCACAGCGCCTCCGGCCTTGACTGAAATCCGCGGACCGGTCGGATTGATCCCACAGATTCGGGGCAAATACCACTTCGGCCCTTCGAGAACACTCGCTGCCACCCGTATTACCTCCGTGTGCTATTCCCCGCGGGGTCGATATCTGGGCGTGAACGCCCGTCCATAGAACAGCGGCATAAGCTCATGCGGTACGTGGTCGGTCCGCCCGAGTGACTCCATGCCGCCGAACTCGTAGTCTGAATGGACCAGCCGCGAGAGCATGATGAGCCGTTCCTTGTCCGTTTCGATATTGATGGTGCGGTGCATCAGCGGGCCGTCGGCGAACAGCAGCGCAGACCCCCGCTTTGCCGTGGTCTGATGGAAGAACTCGGAATCCGGATGGTCCGTGATGAATTGCTTAAGGTCGTCGTATGAGAGGTCGAGTCTGTGACTTCCCGCAAAGATCCCGGTACCGCCGTCACCGGGCCCCACGTCCGTGAGGTAGAGAATCAAGCCGAGGATCTGCGTATGGAACCAGCCATTTTTTCGAACCGCCCGGTCCTTGTGCCGCGTCACCCCGCCGTGCCAACCCAGGACGGGGGTTTCGGAGCGCCGGTTGAAGCGGACGGCGACCTGGTGGAATCGGAAGGTCCCGCCCAGCAGTTCGGTTGCGATCCCCAGGACGCGCGGCCTGGTCAGCACGGACAGGTAGATGGGGTCCAGCCCCAGCACGTTCTCGATTTCCAGACGTTCGATGTGCAAGTCACCCGAAGCCGTCCTCCTTCGATTGGCCCGCCAGATCGCCCCGTCCCTGAAGTCTTCGTATTTTTTCGGCGGCGGCGGCGGCGTGATCTCCTTGTCGCCTACTGCGTCCAGGATTTCCGCCTTCATCTTGTTGGCTGACGCCTCTATGGACTGCAACTCCTGTTCGGTAAACAGATCCTCGACGATGGTGTATCCGAACAACTCGAACCGCATCCGCTGCTCCAGCGTCAGGGCCGGAAATGGATAGTCGGGTTCGGCCTGCGGGACGTCCGAGAACCCGAAACCGGGATTCGGCGCGGTATACTCGGTTTTTGTTGCTGTCTCTCCCATTTCGGTGCACCTCCAAAGAAGATTGGCATGTTTCGACAGGCTTGCTTCGACAAGCTTGCTTCGACAGGCTCAGCACAGGCAGCGTAAACAGTGCGGGCAGCACAGGCAACGTCACCACAACCGCTATCGTGTCTGCACCCTGAGCCGCTCCCTGAGCATGTCGAAGGGTCGGCGAAGGGTCTCGAAGGATAGCGAAACGTGGGCACTTCGACAAGCTCAGCGAACGTCATTGAGCCCGTGGCCGTTCTTCGTCAGTTCTCTGATCTCACCCAATGCCGGAACAGGGGTTTCACCTTTTCATGCATGGTATCATAGACTTCCTGGGGAACTGGCGGGACCTCGGGCGCATTCAACCCGGTTGCTTCCAACATCAGTTTCCGCTCGTCGGAACCGGGCATCAGGACATCGGTATCGAGCCACCAGGGCGCGTAGCGAATGACGACCGACGCACGCGGCGCGTCGGATCGGTTGGGCGCCGTGGCGTGCCAGAGCCGGCTGTCCAGCATCAGCACGCTTCCCGCGTCGCCTTCCGCGTTGCATTCGCCAGGAATCGTGCCGAGCGGGTCGAATCCGTTCTCCCCGCTTGGATTGTTATTCGACCGGTGACTGCCGGGAAGAATGAGGGTACCTCCGTTTTTCGTACTGAAAGGGGAGAGCATCCATAGCGTGGTGAGGTGCATGACCGCGTCGGGATAAGGTGCGGTGATATGCCCGGCATTGTTCTGGTTGAAGGGCCAGTCGGCGTGCCACACGCCGCGCGGGTTTCCGGGGAAATTCACCGTTGCCGTCGTGAATGAGATCCGGGCGTGGTCGCCTAACATGCCCTTGACGACACCCATGACCCGAGAATCCGCCACATAGGGCGCGAACGACTGCTCCCGGGCCACGAATCCGGAGACGTGGCCGATGCCTTTGTCATCCAGAGTGTCGGCATTCGCGTGCCGATGCACGGCATCCATAACGCTCTTTCTCACGGCCGCGACCCGGTCCTGGTGGACGACGTTCTTGACGACACACCAGCCGTTGACGCGCATCTGATTCAGTTCGCTTTGCATCCGGTTGTCCAATTCAGTTCCCGCGTCCATATCTTCACAACTCTCCTTCCGTGGGGTGACCGTCCTCACTTAGCCTCATTCGAAGCCTGGAACGCAAAACTGTATAGCTTGGCGCGGCCATACAGCCGAAGACGCAACTTAATCCGATCGACCTCCACTCCCGCGAGCGTCCGGTGCTTCCGCCAGGTCACCGGAATACGTACCGCATCGGTTAGGATGCGCTGGCAGTCCGCCTTGCCATATCCCGGAATCGGTTGCCCGGTAGCCGCGTCCAGGATCTCTACCGAGACCCAACTGCCCACGGGGTCGTACATCACGCCGCCGGGCCACGGTCGCGCCTGCATGGCGTCCCATTCATCGATCTGACCCAGCGCGAGGATCGGGTTAAGCGGACATTTGGCGGCGGCGTTGAACACCTGCTCGGCCCGATCGAGCGACTCGACCTCCTGCAGGTCCACGAATAGCACGCGCCGACGATGTGTGGTATCCAGAGCAATGCGCATTGAGGCGTTCTTTTCCGGATCAGGTGATCCTTCTTTAACCATCACCGATCGGCAGCGGCAGATGAGACGCATTCTGCTTCGAATGGTACACCGTCTGCACCGCAACTCGCAGTTCCACGCCCGCCCGACGCCCGCTCAGGGTTGCAGGATCCAGATCCCGCCCACTTTTCCGGTTATGCTGTCGATGACGATCCACATCCCCAGGCAGACCGCCTCACCCAAGATGATTCCCATGAAGAACGGTTTGGTCATCCTGTACAGGTTGGCCCCTCCAAACCGCAACACCAGCGCCTTGATTCCCCAGGCGAGAAACACGCTAAAAAAGTAATTATGCGTAAAGGCGATCGTACTCACCGGCAGCGCCACCGGGTGCAGCGGCCACCACGGGAGGCGCGACCGGAGCGACATCAGAACGACGACAACGGCGGCCCCCAGCGCCGTGTACAGATATCCCGGGTAGAAGATTGGCGACGGCGAGAGCAGCCGGCGTCCGATGTATTCGTCGAACGGCAGCGCGCAATCGTTTACGTCCCTGAACCAGTAATCCAGGTTGCGGCCGCCGTGCTCGTATCCCAATTGAAGCGTCGTATAGCTTGCGGTGGCGAGGCCGACGGCCAGCGCGGCGCCCATCGCCAGGACCAGCCCCCGCTTGCGGCCGATCTCCCGTGCGAGTCTGAGTGCGCCGAAGGCCCGCGGCAACAGCGTATTCAGCCGGGTCATCGTCCAGGCGAAGCTGACGCCAAGAGATGTCAGCCCCGTTGGGCTGAACGCCGCGGAACCCACCGCGCACACCACGAACTCTGACGGGTTCAGCGGGGCGTAGGTCACCGAATAACCGGTCTCGCTCACGATTCGGGCGAGAACCAGAAAGACGACAAAACAGAAAAAGCCCAGCAGCAGGACGAGATGGGGAGAGATGCCCGCCTGGTAGAGCCAGCATCCGAGATACAGGGTCCCCGCAACGATCCCGGCCACCGCGGAGCGGTAGGGGATCACCTCGTCCGAATCGTCCAGGCGTGACGGGCGGCCCATCGCCCTGGCCCACACCTCGCGAAGGTGCGCCCTGGCGATCCACAGACTGTACCCCGCCAGGGCGAGCATATAGCCCATGCCCATCATCGCCAGGAATTCCGATCCCTGGGAACTGTGCCGGCCCACCACCCCGGAAACGCCGTATGTTTCCGCCCCCACTATGGCCAGAATTCCGCTGACGCACTTGGCGATCACGTTGAACAGCCAGATGCTCAGACTCACGTCCGTATTCACGAAATACGAGTACCCAAGGATCGCGAAATGAAGGCCGATATGCAAGGGAATCGCGCGGCGGAAGATCCAGATCACCGTTCTCAGCGGAATCCGGGGCAGGGAGTAGTAGTACCTCTGAAGCCCGTTCAACAATCCGATCAGAAACGGAACCGCGAATCCAGCCCACATCATCCTGTTGCGGAACAGGGGCCCCACCTTTCGCGCGCCCGCCTCGCTCATCTCCAGCGGCACCTGCATGATGGGAAACGCAAACCGTTCGTGCTCTTCCCACTGCTTCCTCATCAGGACCGCCAGGCAGATGAGAACGACGTACAACACCACCAGGAACGACCCCCAGCTCCACAGGGGAACCACCCACGTCCACCAGGGCACCGGGTCGCCGGCGGGAAGACCGTCGTACAGCCCCCTTACCGCTTGCGTATCCAGAATAGACAGCCACGGAAGGGCATTGGGCAACACGGCTTCCAGGTGCCGCATTTCCGGCGAGGCATAGTAGGTGACGCCCGTCATAAAGCCCAGCAGGGCCTTGGTGATTTTCCACGACGGCATCAGAAACAGCAACATGACGTAGATGGCCAACAACTCGCCCCGCCCCAGCGCATATCGGCGCTTCAGGGCCGCCGCCAGGGGGTTTACGGCCAGAACAAGGACGAAGAAAACGAACAGCACGCCCCGGTCCATAAAGTAGCTGCCCATGAAGGGCCCCTGGACGACCATACGGTTGTGCGTCAGCGCGACACCAAGGAACACGCAGAGGAGGAGCCCGATCAGGAAAGCCCGCAACGTCAGACCGTCCCGTGAAGACGCGAGATGATTCTCCGAAGACGCGTGTTGTTGTGGGTCGGCCCGATTCCACAGGCTTCGGGCTTGAGAGCCTTCCACTCGTTCTCCCCTTTTTCAACGGACTGTTATGGACGACATATCAAGTCCTGGGGCACACGGCCACGCCGATGTGACGATAGATTCCGGCTTTATCGATGCCCAGCGTGTCCGCTCCGGTTCTATAGAGGGTACCCCAGTCCCTGGCGGAATAGTACATCAGATAGCGGTCCCCGCCGTCGACGACACACGGCGTGGAGGTATACCGCCCGTCGTAGTCGACGGGATTACGCGTCGCCGGCAGGGCGGGCGTGTCCTGGTGGTGGGTCCAGTTCAGGCCATCGGCGGACGTCGAACAATATATCTCGAATACGGGGCGAACCAGGGGGGTGTCGGCACCCGCGTCAATCAGCACTTCGCCTTCGGCAGGCCAGGCCCCGTACCACATGATATATCCGTCACCGTCCCGCATAACGAAAGGATAGATTGTGCCCCTGAGCTTCTCGTTGAAGCTTACGGCGGGTTCGGGGTCCCGCGTCCAATCAATGCCGTCGGTGGATTCGAATCGATAGATGTGCCGGACCAGATCGTCGAAGCTTCCATCCGGCGTCGGCGATGAGTTCATCCACATCCGGTAGGCGCCGGGACCGTCCTTGATCACGCACGGACGTCGTCCGCTGTGATAGATCGGCTCGGGATGAACGTCCCATTTCAGACCGTCGCGGCTTGAAGCGTAACCCAACTGTTGAGTGAAGCTCACGAGCCAGGTTGGACCGCCCCGGACAACGGTCGACATAATGAACCACATTTTGTACAGGCCCTCGTCCGCGTCGAAGATCACATGGGGCGTCTGCCAAGCGTCGCAGGCGGGCAGATCGTCGCGGGTGAGGATGGGGTTGTCCGGGTGCTCGTTCCAGTGGATTCCGTCGTCCGACTCGGCGAAGCCCACGACCGAATCGTCTGTACGGGTGGCGGTACTGTGAGCGATGTACCACATCATGTACCTGTCCGCCACGCGGACCACCGTCGGATTGTAGAGTTCAACCCGGCACCAGTCCTGCCGGGTGGTCAGGGCAGACAGAACCGGCTCTTCCCGTCGCTGCCATTTCGCAAGATGCATGGACATGCATTCAGTCCCTTCGCCAGCGTCGAGCCGCGCCACTTCCCGGCAGGACAGGTGGATTGGATTTACTGCCCTTATTCGCGAATCAATCATCTCAACCCCGCACAATGGCTTGTGGAGCCGTTGAGGAAGCGTGTGTGAATGTGGGGCAGACACTTCTGTCTGCCCTTCTCGTTGACTTGAGTAAGGAAACTACTTTTTTGTGAATTGTCCAGATTAAACACGTTCGCCGCCGCTCATGCCTGTCCGGTGTTCCATTCTGGCGACTCGGTCAATTGAGGATGGGAAGCCCGGGCCGTTCACCCGGGTCCGGCAAAGCCCGCAAGGGTGCCGGACAGTTCCTCGATCGAAATTGCCTGCTTCTTCAGGGGGCGCGAGGCCATGGTGCAGGCAGTCTCGCGATACCCGGAACCGCTCACGAGGGCAACCACGAGATCCCCTGGATCCACACGTCCCGAATCCAACAGCCGGGCTGTGCCGGCCAGGCAGGCACCCGTGGACGGCTCCACGAACAGCCCTTCCTGCCGCCCGCAAAATTCCTGGGCCGTCAGGGCCTCCTCGTCCGTGACGGAAATGAAATTTCCCCTCGACGCACGTATGGTCCGGAGGGCTTCCATTCCGTCGGGGGGATAGCTGTGGGCAAGCTTCACAAGAATTGAGGGCGGCGGGTTGTCATAGGGCAGCGCCAGTACCTCTTTCCATTGTTCCAGCCCGCGTTCGAAGGCTAACTCGAGTGCGTTGTAGTCACGAGGAACCACGCCAATCATTCTGGGAAGGGAGTCAATAAGCCCGAGCGCGTGGCAATCCCGGAACCCCCGCCAGACACCCGAAACCGTACCGCCGCCACCCACGGGAACCACCACCCAGTCCGGCGCCCTGCCAAGTTCCTCCACGATCTCGTAGGCGATGGTCTTGTTCCCTTCGGACTGGTACGGATTGGAGTTCCGGCTGGTGGTGCTCAGATAGAGTCCCTGGCTGCGGCAGACGGCAATAACCCCTTCCACGATCGGGTCGATCTGTGCACTCACCTCGAGAAGCGTTGCGCCCAGGCCGAACATCGGGTAGAGCCGTTCGGGCGGCGTTCCCTCGGCCATGACCACCACGCTGCGCATTCCGGCGCGGGTCGCCAGCGCGGCGTTCGAGATGCCGGCGCTTCCCGTTGACACAATAACGGAAACATCCGCGCCAATGGACTTTCCGTGTGTGATTGCGACCGAGAGAGAACGGTCTTTGTGTGACCCGGTGGGATTACGGGTTTCGTCCTTCAGATAGACCGGACATCCCTCAAAGCTGCGAGCGGGAAGCAGCGGAGTACCGCCCTCTTTAAGGGTGACGACCCCGTCAGGGCCGGCGACCGGGAGGAGTGGCCAGTAGCGCCACATGGAACCCTCGAAGCGGTCGTCCCAGCTTACATCGGTATAGCTGTAGCGAAAACCCAGGGGTCCGGTACAAACGTCGCAATTGGAGGCGGTCGCGTCCCGTTGGGGCGCGTCGCAATTCATACAGATCGTTTGAAATCGACTCACGACAGCCCCCGATCGGCGCGATGGTAACGAGATCCGGATAGTGGCGGAATTTATGGAATCCTTCACGAAAAAAGAAATGGCAATCCCGGGGGGACCGCCATTTCTCTTACACACGAATCCACCTGAAAACTCAGAACGCCCCGCTCAGCGTGAACCTCAATGGGGCATTCAGGTATGCGCCGAAATCGCCATAGGCGATATCCGCCTGCACCACACGGCCGTCCACCATCGTGAATTTCAAACCGGCCCCGAGCGTCCATGACTCTTCGTCGAAGTTGATCTTATATCCTCCACGCAACGCGAACGAGTTCTGGATCCAGAACTCCGTGCCCACCCGGTACTGAACCTCCGCGAAATCCGTCGCGTAGTAGTTCTCGCCCGTCAACGTCAGATACCCCGGGTCGCCTCTGGAACCGAAAATCTCCATTGCCGCCGCGGTGCTGAAGGACACCGGCATATGCGCGACCGACGAGATCACCTTGACGTCTCTGCCCAGGTTCTCGAACGTCATCCCCAGGCGAAGGCTCTTGAAACCGGTGTAAAACAGCGTGGAAATCGACACGTCGAACGCAGTCAACCGGTCCGTGTCCAGCGTTTCCTGCGTCCAGCGGAACAAGGAGCCCACCGAAAGTTTGTCCGTCAGCTTTTTCGCGTAGGCCACGCCCAGGGACAGATCGCCCATATCCGGTTCCCGGCCCGTGCCCGTGGGCTGAAAAATGGTTGTCTCCTCGAACCCCGTGGGTCTGAATGTGACCACGCTCAAACCCACAACCCCGTACCCGGTCTTGAAGGCCAGGCCGCCGTTCAGAATGTGGTCGTTCATCAGCCATCGGGTGTATCCGAGCGTGAACGCGGAACCCTCGATATGCGTCAACCCGGATGGATTTGAAAAGATGGCATCGATATTGTCCGATACGGCCACAAACGAACCTCCCATACCGGCCATACGCGCTCCATGATCGATCTTCAGTACGGGAAGGACCATCCGCGAGAGCCGCCTCTGATCCTGGGCATCTGCTCCCCGTGGATAGAGCAGGCCGCAGATCACCACCGCTGTCAGTCCGATCCACAACGTCCGTTTCATCGTGTACTCTCCTTAAGTTTCAGTATGGACCTGAGCCGTGCAGAAATAGAGATCTGCCCCTATTTGATGATCATCAACGTGCCCGACTGTGTCTGGCCCTGGCTTCCCGGCATCTGCGATTCCAGCACCCAGTAATAAACCCCCGCGGGCACACCCCCTCCGCGCGAGTCGGGGATCTGGTTCCAGGAGGCCTCGCCTCTGCTGGGATCGTTGTGTCTGATCACGGCGGCAAGCTCTCCGGCCACCGTATAGATCCGGATAATGCACTTTTGGGGGACGTTGGTAAACCGCATCAACCCCGCCGTGGGGTAGTTGTGAGCGCCGTCCGCCTTGTGCGGGTTGGGTACAACGATCACGTCCCGCTGCATCTGGTCCGCCGCCGCGTTGGACGGTACGAACGGAATATTGGTCAGCACGCCGTTCGCCCACTGCTCGGGCGAGCTGTTCCCGCCCTCTAAGGAGGGAATGGCCATCCCGGTCCCGTTCCAGTCGTCGTGGCCCGAGTCATAGGCCGCAACGCGGTAGTAATATTCGAATCCCGCCACCGACCTTCTGTCCTCATATTCATAGCCGCCCCCCTTATAGTATTGGGAATCCTTCAGGGGGAATTCGGCCACGAGTTTCCAGTCGTCAACCTTGAAGTCCGACCGGTAGACCCGGTAGCCCACGATGTCCTGGGCCTCGGCGCCCGAGTAGTCCGGATCGGTCGCATCGTCGCCCGCGTCGGTCCATTTCGCCAGGTTGAACCCGTCGACCGAGGCGGTCGCCTCCACCTTTACGTCCGGCGGAGGATCGGGCAGGTCATAGCCCCACCGGAAGGCGTCGCTGGCCGCGTTGTGGTGTTTGAGCAGGTTGTCCATCGCCTTGTCGGTGTACATGTCCTCCTGTCTGCCTTGCTTGGCCCATCCCCACATGTTCTCCTCCACCGGGGCGGCCGCCACCAGGGCGTAGACGATTCTCACCTTGTCGCCGGGGGCCAGGTCGTACGGGCCATAGGCGAACGAAGCGGTGAGCCCGTCTATGGTGGTGGGATTGTCCTTTATGAATGGCGCAGGACTCGTCAGTTCGGTATAGATCTGCTCGGAACTCCTGCTCTCCGAACCGGGTTCAGAGAAATCGGTGCGGTCCCGATAGTCCCACCACTTTACGGTGTGGGGCTGGTCCGCGACCCGTGGCGCCACGAAGCTCCCATCGCCTCCGGTGTCGTAGGTGAAGGTTGACGGATCGTTCACCGACCCGGGCGTGTACGCGAGCGGTGCAGCGCCCACGTACTGGTAGGACCCCATTTCCCCCTCCACCTTCGTGTGCCTGAGGCAGCAGTTGTGCCAGGACTCGTAGGCCCGGTTCGAGCTGTAGGGCTTGCCGATGTCCTCCCCGGGTAGATCCGGATTTTCCCCATCAAAGGAGTACCACATCTTCAACCCCATGGCCGCGCCCGGACCGTCGAAGTTGGCCGCCTCCGTGTACTTGTACCAGTCGTCCAGAGCTATCGGTTCCGTGGCCCTGAAGTAGGAGTTCCCCGTATAATTTCCCTGGCCGCACCCGGAGACGTAGAAGCGGGTCGAGAAGATGAAGAACGTGTCGTTGAGCTGCAGCCCTCCACCGCCCAGATCGGCCGCACCGTCCCCATCGGAGTCACCGGTGTTCTCGAACGTGTATTCCAGGATCTCAAAATCGTCGTAGTCGGGGAAGCTCCACGCGTATGCCTTCTTGGTAACGGTGATGCCGTTGCGCGTGGTCCATTTGCTGACGATAGTGCTCTCCGGAAAATTGTCTTTGTCGGGCTCCATGTAGTCGCTGTACCGGTAGTTGTGGATCTCCACCGGCTCGTTGGGGCCCGGAGGGGCCTGCCCCGGCCACCAGTTGGCCATGACCGGACCCAGGGGCGATACCTTCCGGTAGCCGATATTCATCTCAGGCCCCTGGGAAGGATCGTAGCCCATTGCAACCACGTCCTCCGACTCCAGGGTCGCTTTCGACTCGGAGACGTGGAACTCGCCTCCCACCTGCGTGGCGATGAACTGGTTCCAACCCGGCATCGTGCCACACATTTCGCCGTTCCAGCGCCTCCACTGAGATCCCGGCCCCCAATTCCGTTGACTCCAGTAGTCGATAAACTCCTTCGGGTACTGCGTCCACAGATAGCCGGGATACTGCATGCCAACGGGACGGTACCAACTCATCGGTGTGGCCGCCCGCACCCCCTGGGTGCCCACGTTCCAGTAAATATCCCACACCTTCGCGCGGGACTGGATCCGGAGCTCCTGCGCCGGGACATCGCTCCAGAGCAGCAGGCCCAGAACCAGGAACACCATCCCGCATACCATAATCTTTTTCATCACCTAGACCTCCTCAAAGATGTCCAACAGGGTTGGGCCCTCCGTTACCGGAGGGGTTCAACCGCGTCAGAAATTCAACCTGATCCCCACGTGGGTAATCCGGGGATTGCCGATGTAGCGCGAGCGGTCCTGTAAGTCCCCATAGGCCTGGTAGTTCGCATCGTCCGGCCTGGGCTGCTGGAGCCCCCACCACATGTAGTCCGTATTGGTGACGCTACCCGCGTCCCTCTGGTTGAACACGTTGAACATTTCCACAAACACGTCGGTATTCACGCCCCCCAGGCGGAAATGCTTCTGCACGTTCAAATCGGCTTCCGTGTGCAGGGGGCCCCTCACCGGTGTGTTCTTCCCTTCCAGGTTGAGGTAATTGAACTTATTCCCCGTATAGATCCGGTAGATCAGGTTGATGTTGATGCCGCCCAGGAGCGTGGCTCCGCCCATTTTTCTACCCGGCCCGAAGTCCAGCGGGGAAGAGAAGAACATCTGCAGGCTGCCCTGGCTCCGGCGCCCCCGCGTGAAGATGTTTCCAGCACTGAACCAGAACTTCTGATACCAGATGCCCTGCAGGTAATCCTTCGCCTCGTCCGGCACCCCCGAAGCTTCCCACGCTGGCAGAATGTCGGGCACGGCACCACTACTATTGAAGGCAAGCCGGTCGTTCCTGACCTTTCTCAGGTTCTCGTTGGCCTTGTGGCCAAGCTCCCGGATCTCATCGGGCGTGAGCGGCACCGGCTCCCTCCGGCTGCCTGATACCCGCCATTCCTTATGGTACTTCCCGCTGGCGATGAAGCTGGAATCGGGATAGACCAGGATGCTCGCGACGGATTCGGGAGAGCCCAGCCAGTGGATGGCCTCCAGCCACTCCAGGTTCAATGCGGCCCGGAACGAGAAATAGTTGCTGAATCCCTTCCTCATGCTGAACTCGAAGCCCTTGACGTCCTCCGTGCGCTCGGAACCGTACGTGCCTCCGATGGCGCCTGTCCTGCCGGTCACCGGGTCGACGGCGTCGTGCCAAATCCCCGTGCTCTGGGACTGGCCACTCTTGTAAAAGGCGGCCAGCGAGAGCACGTAGTCGCTCACGAAGTTCCAGTCGGTGCCCACCTCAAAGCTGTTGGTCGGATGCCCCCGGTCCCAGACCGGGCTGACGACGTTCGCGCCGTAGCTTTCGTCCTTGGCATTGAACTGACTGTATGGTACACCCGGAATCCCCACGGGACCCGAGGCCGTCTCCCAGTGGCTGCCGAACTGGTGCCGGAAGGAGGGGAGCATCATATACCGGCCGTAGAAGAAGTGCATACTGGACCTGGCCGTGATGGGGTGCGAGATTCCCAGCCTGGGGCTCCATCCGGATATGGGCCGCATGGGACCCGTGGGCGCCTGGATGAAGGTATCCATCGCGTTGTACCATCCCGACGTGAACGTCGGGAGCAACTGAACGTCCTGACCCCACATGCGGTCGTAGCGCAGTCCGACGTTGACGATCAACCCCTCAAACTCCATCTTGTCCTGGACGTAGACACTGAACTGCCTGGGCGTCACGGCCTCGCCGGGTTCGGGCTGTCCGATGTAACGGATATCCCGCTTCGCGTCGCCGGGCGTCATGCCGGTCCACGTCCACCAGTTCTCGAACGTCATGAACTCAAAGCCGGTCTTGGCAAAGTGTCCGCGAGTCGCCTGGCTGGACAGATCGGCCTTCACGCTGTATCGGTTCTGTTCACCGACCTTGAAGGCCCTAACGTCATTCCGGCCGATGTAGAAAAACCCGTCGCTGTCGGTCCTGACGGCCGTGGTTGCATTCCCCACGCCGCTCGTGTCGGTCCTGCTGCGGTAGCGCGACACGCTCACCTCGTAGAACGTCCTGGGGTTGACGGTATGGGTGAGAACGCCGTAGACCATGTTGTCCAACTGGGATTCCGTCCCGGCGACCGACCCCTCGGGAATGAAGAGATCCCGCCCGGGTCCTCGGAGGATGTTCGGGAAGCTGTACCTGGACAGCCGTCCGTTGTTGATTCCCTCCGACCAGTCGTAAATCCAACCGATCCGCAGTTTCATGTTCAGCCCGGCGGGGACCGTCAGCTTCGCCGTGGTCCGGATGTTCGGCGGGCGGGTGCGCCACGGGCCGGGAAGCACGGCGGCGTCGCGCTGGTGCCGGGCGCTGGCGAAGAAGGACGCCTGCCCGAACAGGGGGCCGCTTAAAAATCCGTCGAGGTAGTGGCCTCTCCAGTCTGTATAATTGGTTCGCTGGTGCACCAGATTTCCCGTCTCGGGTTCCACCTCGGAAGTCCAGGCCGGATCGTTCCACTTCGCGTTCCCCCGCAACTCCGGCGCCTCGTAGACGTCCGTACCCCAGTGCTTCTTGCCGGCCGGGGTGAGACGATATTCCCCCTCGCCGTGGTAGTCGGCGCCGCCGTCGCGCGTAACAATCCGGATGACGCCCGCCTGCGCGTTGCCGTACTCGGCGTTCATACCGCCAGTGATTACCGAGACCTCCTGCACCGCCTTGAGGTTGACGCCGTACCACTGCCTCTCGCCGCCGTCGCCCCATCCACCACCAATGCCGCGTCCGTCCCTGCCGGATACCGGGACGCCGTCGACGTAGACCACGTTGTGGCTCGCAACCCAGCCACGGATCGCGCCGCTGCCGTCAACGGCATAGCCCGGCTCCAATTCCAGAACCTCGGTGACGTTCCTTAAAATGGGCGTTCGCTTGATCTCCTCGGCGGTCACGACATAACGGCTGTCCGTCTTGTCGGGGTCGACCGCCGGCCTCTCGGCGACCACCACCATCTCTTCCAGTTCCAGTTCGGTCTCCCTAAGCTGGAAGTCTATCGTCGTGGTGAAGTCCACCCGCACGGCCACCTGCTCTTTGACTACCGAGTGATAACCCACCATTGAAGCCGTCAATTTGTACTGGCCGGGCGTTACGGAAACGATGACGTAGAATCCATCCGCATCGGTCGTTCCCCCCAGCCGCGTTTCTTCGATCGCCACGCTGGCCCCCGGCAGGGGCTCTCCTTGCTCGTCGGTCACCCGGCCCACAATTTTACCGGTTGTCGCGGCCGTTACCACGCTGGCGACAAAAAACACGGACCACAACACGGCCACAGCGCCCGTCATAAACCTTTGCCTTCTCATGGTTCCTCCTTTACACAGCACTCATTTCGCTTGCGAGATTCTCCAACTGAGATCCAACGGCCTGCCAATTACCGGTTACGCCTGCATTGCTATTTCCTGAAATAAAACCGGATGCCTCCGCGCGCATTCAGGAACTGCATGGGAAAGGTCTGGCCGTCGAGGTCCCACGCCTCCATAGGCCTCAACTCGCCAAGCAGGAGATTGTATCGCGCGCGTACATCCAGCGAAATGTTGTCGAACACAAACGCCTCGACACCGACGCCCACGTTCGCCCCGAGCGCCGTGCGCGAATCGCTGAAAGGGTCTATCACCAGCTCCTTGTTTATTGGCGCCTCGCGCTGGCCGGGATAGATCAGGCCGCGCACATCCGTCTTGTAGTCGTAAAACCCGGCGCCGACGGTCACATACGTGGAATAGCTCTCTTTGGCCAGGATTCCCTTGCCTCCACGCCTGACCACGGCATTCACGAGGAAGCTGCTGATCCGCATCTCGCTCACGGCATTGGGGGACATATAGTCCTTCCCGTCCACGGGCCAGGTAAACGGGCGGTTCTCGAGTGCTCCATTGTCGAATTTGGACCGGTGAAACTCCATCTCCACGCTGGTCCTCTGGCTCATAACGTAGGTGAACACGACCCCGACCTCGCCACGGCCGGTTTCGTACCAGTCTTTCAGCTTGAAGATCGACCGGTTATAATCCAGGAACGTCCCGAGGCCCCAACTGCCGCCCATACCGTCGGCATGGACCGCTCCTGCCGAGAACAGCAGAATTGCCGCTGCAATACATACCAGCATACCGTTACGCATATACAACCTCCTTAATTGTTCCGATGCCCATGCGACATCCGGACCCCCCGGTGCCTTTCTGAAAAACGTACCTTAAATCCTCAGGGGCGATCACCTCCATTTCGTGGCTGACCGTTTTTTCCCTCCAGAGCAAGTATCATCGCGCGGACACTGGTCATCTGATTATACATAATCGCGGTTGCCCTCTCGCCATCACGTGCATAGAGCGCGTCGACAATTTCCCGGTGCTGGGCGACGGCAATCCTTCCGGAATCCTGTGCCAGCAGTCGCTCGCCAAAAACAGGGATGTCTATGTCGTACGCTTTGAGTCGCAGGGCCTCGACAATCAAGTGTTCGAATTGCAGCAGCGTCGGGCTATGCGCTGCCCGCAACAGGGCGCGATGAAAGCGAATTTCATACGCCATCATACCCTGGTCGAGGTCCGGCGCCTTGAAGTCGGCAATGGCCTTGAGATGCGCCAGGTCTTCTTCCGTCGCATTTTCAGCCGCCATGCCGGCGGCCGCCATCTCGACGGAAATGCGCAGCGCGTAAATGTCCGTGCGGTTGGAGATGGACGGGAAAACGTCGAGATGGCCGTTTTCGAGAGGGTTGGTGTCCACGGTTCTGACAAATGTGCCGCGCCCCTGCTGTCTTGTAACGGCGCCTTCACCGACAAGAACGGCCAGCGCCTCGCGAACGACCCGAAAGCTGACGCCCAGATTGGCTGCCAGGGTACGTTCGGGCGGCAGCCTATCGCCTTTTTTCAGTTTTTCGGCCAGAACGAAGCGTTTTAAAATAAACACAACCTGGTCTGCCAGCGTCTCCCTGGAGACCGGTTTCAATTCGTCCATATTGACGGACCGCGTCACTTCTACCATAATGATAGCAATTTATAATAAATATTAGGTTTGTCAAGTGGTTTTCAGACGGGTTCGAAAAAAAATATCGGACGCGCACAGATCGCGATCAGGCGACAGGAACGGGTTTCCGCTTCAGAAAGCGGGCGGTCGACGAAACTTTCGTGAGGAAATCCGCATGCCGGCGCCTGTAATCAACCGGCGATATATCCGTGCAGCAATTGCGCCGTTTCCGACGCCACCCGCACAAGGTCGTGGTCTTTCGAATACGGTTCAAGGACGTTGACATACCCCTGGTAACCGATGGTTTTCAAATCCGATATAAACCGGGGGATGTCCAGATGATCCTCGTCGCACAGGTAGACCCTGCGGAACTTCGGAGTGGTCTTAAGGTAATACCGGCGGATGGTCTGATCGCCCTGGTGCAATACGCCGCCCTGTATGTTGACGATCCGTAACAGGTCTTTCACCTGTTCCAGGGTGGCCAGTCCATAATCCTGCTCTGCCATGTGAATATTCAATGGATCGATATTCAGTCCGAGATTGGGGCGGTCAACCTTCCTTACGAAGTCGCGGGCGCGAAGAATATTCTCAAACAGGCTGCTGTAGTGGCACGCGATAACGAGCGTGATTTCCTGCCGCGCCGCCAGGTCGCACCATTCACGGATCAATTCGATATCCGTCGGATATCCGATCATCAGTTGATCCAGTTCGACCCGCCGCAGGAACGCCAGTTTCTTCCGGGTCAGATCCGCGTCGAACGAAGCGGAATCCAGCCGTCCCCATAGCATACTGCAGCCCAGCTCATTTTCGACAAAGAGGGCTTCCAGTTCATCGAAGCGTTCCTCCCTGAAGAGGTGATCGATCTGCCCGTCCCTCAAATGTACCCCCTGATAGCCCGCTTTCACGGTAAGTTGCAGGAATTCTTCCACCGTCATCGCATAGGATTGTTTCGTTTTTTCAATCAGTCGACCGGACAGCGAAAGCTTCATCGGATCCTCCTGAATTGACCGGTATTCAAAACGCGTTTCTCACGCGAACTGGCTTGCCGGTCTCGATGGATACCCCTCCGGCGATACAGGTAGCCGCGGATTTAGCGCCGTCACGCACGTCGATCATCGGATTTTTATCGTTCAGAATACAATCCACGAAATGCGCCATCTCTTCCGCGAACGTGGGGTGCTCGGCGAGAATCGTTATCGGCAACCGGATAAAATCCTCCAGTTCCTCGACTTTGCTGAGATACAACCTGTCGTTGATCGCGGTGCCCCTGGTTCCGTAAATCGCGAGATTCAACTGGTAGGGCCGCTGACATCCCAGAAACGCGGCCATCTTTCCCAGGCATCCGTTCTCAAACCTGAAATTCATCAGGAAAGCGTCGTCGTGGGGGAAGTCGGCGAGCACCTTATGGTTGGACATCGCGAATACTTCCTCGATATCTCCCACGATCCATCGCAGGAGATCGATGGGGTGTACGCCACCGCCCATCAGTCCGAAGTGCGGATTCCTGTCGTCGGCCCACCAGTCCTTGATCCGTTTCCCGATGTTGTGCAGATAGTCCGCCTCCGCGTAGAAGGCCTCTCCCAGTTCTCCCTCGTCGTACAGGCGTTTAATGGTCTTGCAAATCGGATTGAACCGCGCGCTCTGACCCACCATGAATTTGAGCGAGGGTTTTGTATCGGCCGTCCGCACGATCCGCTCGCAGTCTTCCAGCGTGGTCGCCAGGGGTTTCTCGCAGATCACGTGCTTATCGGCTTCGAGCGCCGCCACCGCCTGTTCGGCGTGCGCGTCGTTGGGACTGCACAGGGAAACGATATCGATATCGTCGCATTCCAGCATCGATTCGTAGCTCGAGGCAAACAGAGCTTCCGGACCCGGAAAAAGGTCGAGTCTGCTTCGGCTGGGCGCCCAGACCGCCCGAACTGCAGCGTGGGGATTCTCCTCGAATGCCATGAAATGTTCCCGTCCCGCGTGTCCGATGCCCACAATCCCAACGCCCAGTTTTTCCATTGCAAGCCCTCCTCGGCAGCTTACGTAATCCGATCGCGATTCTGCCGCGTCTGTTCCCCGCACCATTCGACACCCGGCTTACCCTTCGACTTCGCTCAGCAATGTCAGGAGATTGGCCCCTTCGATCCGCTCCCGATCCGCGTCCGTCAGGAAGGGCATCATCCTGAACAGGTCGTACGTCTGTGGAAACGTGAGCAAGTCCAGGCAGGGCGAATAATCCGACGCCCAGAGCAACCGCTCAACGCCGTAGGCATCCAGCAGGGCTTCCACGTACGGCCAGGCCGCCCGGTTCGGATAATCGTGACCCGGATCGGTCAACGCATAAAATCCACTCAGCTTAACCCTCGTTTGAGCAAATCCGGCCAGCGCGAGCACGCTGTCCATCGCCGCCGTCGCCCCGGCGCCGTCGGGCGCTTCGGCCACCTTCGGCGGCAGGCCAAGGTGGGACACGACGAGGCGCAGATCCGGATGCCGCCGGAGGACCTCCTGCCAGGCGTTCCAGTCCTCGCCCTTTGAATTCACACTTATGAGCCAATGCCTGGAAACCAGCCATCGCCAGACATCGTCCGATATGCCGAGGAGCGCGTCCACGCGTTCCCGCCCGAATATGTAAAAGCTCAAACCCACGAATCCGTTCGCCTGCAACTGCTCCAACGCTTCGGTTGTCGGCGGTTCCGCGGGATTGAAATAGGCCGCGGGATACACCCAGTCGTATTCGGCCACCATTTGTGTGAGAAAGCGGGTATTTCCCGCCGCCCACGGAACGTCGGCATACCCGACCACAAGCGCGGCCGTCACCCCGTGATCCCTGGCCAGCGATGCGTAAACGACGGCTTCATCGATGGGCCGGCCCAGTCGCTTCATAAAGGAGTCCTGGTAGCCTCCCTCGAAAAGATGAATATGCGCGTCGGCTCGTTCGTACATCGTTCGATCCCTCCGGTAAGTTCGCTGGTTTCGTGTTGCCATCCGGAATCGACTACTCCCAAAGCAGCTCAACGGCCATGAAATCCCTGTCGCCGGGCATCGTCACCGGCAGCCTCACGATCTGCCCGTCGACTTCCGCGGAGGCCATCAGATCCTCGCCTGAATATATATCCACAAGTGTCGTGGCTGCCGCCCCTTCCGGAACCCGCATTACCAGGTTGGTCTCGTAAGCCAACCCCAGATAGTTGAAAATCAGACAGACGAGACAACCGTCTCCCAACATAGGAAACAATTCCATCGTCGGCACGTCGCGCCGATCCCAGGGGCGCAGGTCTCCATAGTCGTTCCTGGGAGGATAGGGCCACAGCCTGGCCGCGGGAGCTTCTCCGGACAACCAGGCCAGTGCGTTCCGAAGAAGCGTCATCCCATCGGTGGGGGTGCGGACCGCGCCGTGATCGCCGGGTTCCACGTAGTTGAACAGCGGCGTACCCGCCATCCAGATCTCGCGTCGACCGGCGGATTCGCTCGCTACAAGCGCCGGGCACCCGTCCACTTCGGCGATCGTCTCCCCTTCGAGACCGGGTTCCAGGAACGCCGACCCCAGCATAATGGGCGCGTCGATGCCCTCGAGAACCGGGTGATCGGAAACGACCGGCTTCAACTCTGAAAGCCCCGCCGCGTCGCCGGGCGGGGGTGGATGCGCGCCTTCGCCGGACCACTCCCCGGCCGGCATCCGCCCAACCCAGAGCAGCCCGTTGCCTCCCTCCGCATGCGCGTCCAGTACGCCGCGCTGTTCCCGTGTGAGGCAGTGGGTCTCAGGCAGAATCACCGGGCCGCTCAACGCCCCGTCCGCATCCGGAAGCCGCCGGTCGAAAACCCATCGCCAGGGCAGCCCGACCTGGTTCATCACGTCCGGCCAAATCGCCAGGACCTCCCGCCCCCAGTGTTTTTCGGGATACCCGTAGATTTCCGTCTGGGAAGGTTTGATCACCGTGGCGGCGCTGTAGGGCCGCGTTTTCTCGAAATAGGGAATCAGCCGCGAGGCCTCCTTCAGCCCGTCGTAGTAACCGGGGATAATCTGGCAAAGATCGAACGTATAGGGCGAGATATTCTCCGCGCCCAGCGCGAATGGAACCGCCCCGGCCATGAACCCGTCCCGGCGCGTCAGCTCCAGGCTTCCGGACGGCGGCATGAAACCCTGGGGATAGATGAACAGGGAACGCCCGACGGTCGCTCCGGCCAGCGCGCGCGTCGCCTCCGCCTGAATGCGGCGCATGGGACGATAGGTAAAATGGGAATAGTGAATGTGGTGGTACGGGTCGGTGCACAGTACGTCCATGGCCTCCGCGTCGCGAGACAGGTCGATGCCGGACAGCCAGGGGTTGTCGTTGAAGGTCACCACTTTCGGCGAATGCTGGATGCCCACGACCACGTCGGGGCGCACCTTCTTGATTTCCTCGCGAAAATAGGCGTGAACGGCGGTCCAGGCCTCCATGCGGTGCTGCACCCACCGCCACCAGGATGGTGAGGCCCAATCGACCTCCCGGGGCGGCGGCTCGCCGGAATCGCGTTCGTATTCGGCGACACAGTGGTCGCAATAGCAGCCCACGTCTCCGTTCGAGAACCCGATTTCGGCCTCGTCGTTGAGATGGATTTCCCGAAGCGACGACAGCCGGATGACTCTGTGAATCAGGTCCACGTATTCGGCCTTGTTCTCGGGCTGGAACGGGCACAACCACCTGGTCATCACGAGTTTGTCGCTGTCCAGGGCCGTGCCGCTGCCCCCGATGCACACGAGGCTGCGTTCGGGATGGGTCCGCAGGAACGTCTCGCGGTATTTCATGTATCCCGTAAACACGATGACACCCAGCCCGAATTCCCCGGCCCATTCCGCCAACTGGCTGACCTTTTCCCAGACGTAACCCTGTCCGATGAATTTGTCGTCTTCCGGTTTCAACCCCAGTCCGATATCCGTAAATCCCTCCTCGCCGACCCACTTGACGTAGTCGCGGGAAAAGCTCGCCTCTTCAAAGTGCAGCATCGCCGTTCTTCGTATGGTCCTTTTCATCCTGCCCCTCTCCAGTAATTACAGGGTTGTCTTTTCAACACGGACGGGAATCGCGCTGGTCCAGGCCCGGCGCCCGTTTTCTTCCTCCACGCACGCGAATATCCAATCCTGCATGCGGTAACCGTCCGCGGCAAGATCGACCTCAAACCGTTTCGAAGGCGCCGCTGCCTGGACGCTGCGGACTCCGAACCCTTTCGACCGGATGTGACACGCCGTGCAGGGGCTGCATTCCACGACAACCGCGCCACGTGTCTCGATGCGGAATATCGTGAATCTCAGGCCCCTCGCTGGCGTACGTCCGGTGCGCGCGAATACCCTCCAGAATTCCCTCGACCCCCGGTCGTCGCACAAGCACACCGGTCCAGGTCCGCCCCGTCACGTCCGCATCGTCCAGCACAATCGCATCGTCCACGCCGATTGCGGCCAGGCGGACCCCGGCGTTAATGAGCATCTGCCAGAGTTCCTCGGAACACTCCTTGCCGTTGATCTGCCAGGTCAGCCGGTTGCTTACCTCCAGCCCGACGAGCCCCGATCTCGCCAGTGCATAGGCTTTCTCCCATGAGTAGTCGCTCCAGGCGGGGTGGGCCATAACCGTCAGCCCGCCCTGCGCGTGGGTTTCCCGAACCAGGCGGGAGACATCCTCAACGGTGCCGTCCAGCGGCCGGGGCAGGTGCGTGAGGCCCAGACAGATAATGTGGGTCAGATCGTTCCCTTCGGGGCAGAAAACCTCTGCTCCAGGCACGGTCACGAAGGCTTCCGTTGCTTCCGGCATTGGCGTGATACTGAGATAGTCGGTTGTCGCAAGAAAATCGAACCCCAGGTTCCTGTAGTGCACGCAAACTTCGCGGGACTCGCCCATCTGCGCCACGTGGGAATGCAGGCCGCCCCGAAGCCAGCGGCCCCCTCCGGCGAACTGGTTATCGACCTCGATCCTCAGCCGGATCGGTCCCTTCTTGTCGCGCCCTTCGATCTCGAATGTCTTCATCTTTCGCTCCGTCTGCCGATACCAGCCGTCCTTGTTGGGAAAAAGGGTCCGGCAAAGCGCCACTGGCGCGCATCCACCGGCCGAACCTGGCGCGGTACGCCGTTCAATATGAGAATGCCGTCCGAAGCCGCGCCGTTCGCTCCGCGCTGTGGTACCAACCCTGTGGCGCGTAGTCGCTCATATGGAGATAACACTTTATATTGACCTCCGCTGCCCCTCCGGAAAACGTCAGCAGCCTGCTCATCGAAATGTTCTTTTTTCCGTGATATTTCGAGATAGCCGCCACGTTGACAAAGGTCACGTCCCATTTCCGCTCCACGTGGGTTCGCCCGCCGTGGGTGTCGTCCGGATTCGTATGGGTATGGCCTCCGAGCCAGAGGTCGATCGCCCCCGGATTCGCCTCCAGGTACGACTCGAATACCCCTGCATCCGGTTTTCCCCCGACGAAATAGAGGTATGACGCGCCAATCGGCGCACCGTCTTCAAACCGGCCGTGATACCCTCCGTCAACGCCCTCCCAGGGTCCGGACGCCACCGTCGTGTCTTTCAACATATGGTGGTGCGCCGTCACGATGATCATTTCCTGGTTTTCCTCCACCTTCTTCTTCCACCACTGGAACGTTTCCCGGGTCACCGCACCGGCTGGAAATCCACCTCTATCGGCCCTGCCCGCCGGAGGCCCGCCGTCGTTGCGGTCTCCCATCGACAGAAACAGGATGTTCCCTACCTGAAACGAATACCGCTCCCAGGTTCCCTCGATCGGATACGGCCGCCTGCCGGCGTGAACGTTGGAATATCCGGTATTTTCACCCGTGGGGTCCACCCACTTCCGGAACCACCACTGGCACGGCTCCTCCGGGCCGCTGGCGTCGTGGTTGCCCACGATATTGTAGAAGTCTTCCCTCGGATGAATGGTGGACACGCCGTACTGTCGAACGACTTCTTCCCCTTCATCGTCATCCGGCGGCGTCTGCGACCCCGACAGGTCTCCGATATCCAGCATAATGTCCCACCGGAACGGCGGCCCCCCTCCGGCGCCGCCCTGTTCGGCCTGAAGGATCGCCTCGGCGAGGCTCCGGCGATTGCCCGCCGCCAGGTCCGTGCCCACGTGCGCATCGCCTCCCGCCCACAGTTTGAACGTTCTTGCACTCACTTCGCGCCTCACTTCGCGGTATAGTTCGGTTTCAAAGGACATTCATCCCCATGCCGGGCCAGCAACGCCAGCCTCGCCAGCCCGTGCAGCAGGTCCCCCGGAACCATCTGGGACTCGTACCACGAGACGCCCGCCGCGCCGCGGATGAGATCCCCATCCATGTAAATGGAGATGAGCGTCCCGGCCAGTTTCAATCCCCGTTCCAGCCAATCCGGGTCGCCGGTCAGATCGTAAAGGTCCGCCAGCAACTCCACCGCAAGCCCGGCATCCATTGCCGGGATGGAGACTTCGTCCGGGAACGGGGATTTCAAGTACCAGCGTCCGGCATTGTCCGCCCAGTTCAGCAGCCGTTCATCTTTCGTCAACCGATAGATGCATAGGGCGATCAGAGCCACGTAAGCCAGCGGCCAATTTCCGTATACGCTTCCCCAGACGGGCGTCGTACTCAAGACCTCATTCGTCTGACGCCGGCATGCAGACACGAAGACGCCCGCGTCCGGATTGTGGGGGGCCGACAGAAAGCCGCCGATATACACTCCGGCACGCTTCCGCATCCGATCGATCAGTCCTCCTGCACTTCCGTCGAGCAGTTCAGCGGCCTCCAGCAGGCTGGCCGCGAGGGAAACTGTCTGCGGCGGGGTGTTCGCGTTGTGCATTCGCGCCGACGTTTGAGGACACCTCGTCTTGGACAGCAGCAGACCGGTCCGGTCCCGTCGCGGCCACCAGTAATCAAGCATGATCCCGATCTGTCTCAGAAAATCCTCGCGTTTCGTCTTCACGTGGGCGAACGACCAGTCCAGGATGTAAAACCCCCCGTGACGCGGGAAATCCGTAGACTCCGGCCCGCGCTCGAGACGCTCTTTGCGTTCGACGTGGGCGTGACGGATATATTCCCGCGGCTCCCCGTCCTTGTAGTGGTAATCCAGTCCTTCGGCAAATCGCTCGACACACCGGGCGTTGAATCCATACAGCTTTTCCCACAACCAGACGGGCGCCTGCCGCAGATGGTCGTGTAACGTCGTCCCGGTCTCCTTTTCGGGAACGGCCAGCCGGTGGCTGTCGCCCACCCGGTTCTCTTCCAGGTGCCAGTACGCGTGCTCGCCCCACGGGAACAGGCCGGTAACCGTATCCGTACAATGGGTCGCAAAACGGCGCAGATACCTGTCCGCCGCTTCCGGATACCCATTGCGGTCCAGCGCATACATGATCTTGAGCACGTGCTGGTCGTGCATCAGATTGCTTCCCAGAAAGGCGCGGTCACCCATCCGCTGCCCCGGTATCGGCGGGGGCAGTTCCGTCAACATTCGATGGGTATCCAGATTCAGCAGAGAGGGAAACAAACCGCCATAGGCCTTCCCGGACTCAATCAGCACGTCGATCGAATCGCAGACCTTTTTCAGTATCGCATCCGGCGTCAGGGCTTCTTGAAGATCCATACCTTCTCGCGATCCGAAACCAGCACTTCCTCGCTGCCGTCCCCGTCCAGATCGCCGATAGCCGCGGTATGGCTCGTGCCGAAATAACGGCCTCCGGCGGGAAAAGACTCGAGACCGAACTTCTGAAACCTGTCGTAAAAATTCTTCCGCACGTTCAGCCGCGCCAGTTCCCTGCCCGAGGGGTCCACCCAGAGTACGCGGTGGTCGGCGTTGGTCTCGGCCGGCCATTCCCGGCGGATCAGGCTGTCCTGGCCCACGTCGGTGGGCCAGTCGACAACAGCGTAATAGCCCATTGTGCGGTGGCGAGACAACTCCCGGCCATGGGCGTTTACGATCGCGGCTTCCCGTTCTTCCGCACGCCCCATCGCCTTGTCGACAAAGGCCAACTGAAGCCCGGTTTCAGCGTCGAAGAATCTTCCGGGCAGGATGTTCTGGCAGTGATGCATCGGAACGGTGAACCGCACCGTTCCATCGGTGTTGTGAACAACCGCGTCGTGACCGTCGTGGGCAAGGGCAAATTCGAACCGTCCGTCGCCGTCGATATCCGCTATCACCGAATCGTCCAGGTGGTCGTTTTCCGACATCGGCGGATGGGACCACAGGGGGCTGCCGTCGTGGTCGAACAGGCTGAAGCCGATCAGGAGTTCGTCCAGCCCGTCTCCATCCACGTCGGCGTTGTTGCCCCCATGCCCGGCGCCGTCCACTTCCTTTTTCCAGACTACATTGAAGTTGTGGTCCAGAAGCAGGCTGGGATTTCCGTAGCCATGCGTGGCGGAAGACGTTACGCTTTTTGTAAAGATGTGATACTTTCCGGAGTGATCGGTTCGAACCGCGCGGGAGAAATAGAACCCCGAATGGGGCAACTCATGCCGGCTGCACAACTCGCCCGTGCCTCCTTTGTACACCATCAACTCGGCTTTGTAGATGATCATAATTTCGATCTGTCCGTCGCCGTCCAGGTCCACAACCTCGCAAAAATTGCTTCCGTTCCAGGAAAAGGGCCGCTCGAGCGCCCAGGGTTCTCCAACCTGCCAGAGAATCCGACCCGCCCCATCCGTAAGGGTCAGACAAAAAAGCTCCTGGTCTTCCACGCCGGTTTTGTACCCCTGTATGTCGGGAAACCGGGGATCGAACGCCTCGTTGGCATGCGCACCCGCGCTTTGTACGAACAGAACTTCGTTCTTCCCATCGCCGTTGAAGTCCCGCACGGTGAAAGCCGGACACCCCCACGGGCGCACGTCCCAGACCGCGACGGGATCGACAATATTCATTCAGCGTTCTCCTCAGGATAGTGGAAAGTCGACCCGGGCGTTTCCCGCGTGATGTGATTTCAGAATGCCCAGAATGACCTCCAGCGACTTCCTCGCCTCCCGCGCGGGAGACACCGGGTCTCCGCCGTGCTCCAACAGATGCGCCAATTCCGCCACGATTGCGCCCTTGGCCTGCAGCATGTAATTCTCCGGGACGATCTCGGAAGTTTCGAACGAGGCGCCCCGGATCAGCCTGGCGGACGTATCGGTTGCTTCCACCCGCCCATCCTCGCACGTCAGAACGAACCGCCACCCGGAAAACGCCGTCTTAAAGGAGTTGAAAAAAGCCCTTACGCCGTTTCCGAACCGTATGTAGGCCGAGGCATACGGATCGCTTGCGGAATCCTTTCCTCCCCCGCCCTGGTACTCGGTAAAGTGTTCGAAACCTTCCTCCAATTCCGCCACAAGCCACTGAGGGTCCCCGTCGGCAAAAAAGCAGACTGTATCCAGGGCATGGGTCCCGTTGCGAAACAACATCGAGCGAGGACCGAACATCTCGCACCCGATGGTGCGCAACGGTCCGATCCGGCCGCTTCGGACGATCTCACGGGCCCGGAGGTAGTGTGGATACCACCTGCGGGAGTGATCCACTGAAAGAATGGTCCCGTTCGCTTCGGCCGCGGCAATCATTCGGTCGGCGTCTTGGAGCGTTGTAGCCAGCGGTTTCTCACAAAGAATCGCGGGCGTACCGCGCTCAGCAGCGGCCACAACGATATCGGCGTGGAGGTGGTCGGACGTCGCGACGCTCACCAGGTCGGGACTCTCGGCCTCCAGCATCTCCCGATAATCGACGTAATAGCGCATATCGGGCCACACGTCGTTCCAGTTCGCCCTGAAACTGTCCAGCGCCTCCTCACGCAGGTCGCACACACCGGTCAGCCGTGTCTGAGGACACCGGTAATAGGCCGAGGCGTGCGACATCGGCATCGCGCCATATACCGGCAGATTTTCTTCTTCCACAGGCCGTTTGGCCCCGATTCCCGTCAGCCCTACGATAACCGCGCGGTATTCACCTCCGGACATTTGTCACCTCCATTAAAAAGCCCGTTGAAAAAGTCCATCCGGTCTGCGGCCGGCTCTTGTGGCCGAATTACTGCGTTGCGCTCCGTCCCCGAATCCCCCGATTCGACTCCGCCTCGCCTGCAGAGCAACTTTTTCAACGGACTGTTAGACTATTGAGACGGCATTCAACGAGAACTTCAAATGGCGCTCACACCGTTACATAGTCCGACGGTGTGCTGGGGACGCCACCGGCATCCACCGCCACGACCCGATAGGACATCCCCTTCTCTGCGTCGTTCAACGGCCAACGGGTTTCACCGACAGCGCCCAGCAAATTCTCATTTGTCGCGGAAAACCCTCCAGGCTCCCGGCAGCCGTGAACAAGATAACGTCTCGCACGGTTCCCTTCGTCGTTCGCGGACCATACCAGCGTTCGTTTTCTGCCCCTGCCCTCCAACCTCAGGCCCACCGGAAGACGCGGGCCGTGGGGCACGAATGAACGCACTTCGCTCCAATCCCCCCACACCCCCTTTTCGTTCCGCGCCCGGACACGCCAGTAATACGTTTCGTCCGGATTCAGCAGATTGGGAAACTCCGCCTGCCACTTCGTCCCGCCCGCGTAGGCGGTTCTTCCCACGTACCGGTCGAACGCGGGGCATACGCACCACCTGAAGTCCGCATACCGGCTGACCTGGATGTGGTAATCGTCCACCTTTCCGCTGCCCCCTCGCGCACGCTTCCATCGGAATTCGAAATCCAGCCTGTTCACGTCGGCGCCTTGTTCAGGGTACACCAGCCCGGGGGCTCCCGGAGGACGGATCGATCGTTCCTCTCTCCATCCATACGTCACCTGCACCTTCCGGTGTCCTGGGCCGTCGTCGCGATACGCGATCTTATTCTCGCCGCAGAATAGCGAAGGCAGAGACCGCGTGGCGCATTGGATATCCGTATCGAAACGGATCGCGTCCAGACCCACCGCGTCGGGCCGGGATCCCGCCCACATGGCCACTTTGACGTAGTATTCGTAACCTGGGCCCATCCGCCAACCCAGATCCGTCTCCCCGCGCCAATCGTTCAGCGCCGGGTTGAGATACCAGTCCAGTTCCACACGGGCGTCCAGCCGCCGCCCGATGGCGACCCACAAAGACCGCCAGTCTTCGCCATCTTTGGAAAACAGCACTTCCAGCCCGTCTTCCTGCGTGTCACATCGACATCTGATACCCACTTGCGCCCCGGCAATCGCGTAGGGCGACGCCACACGCCACACCACCTCCGACACCTCCCCTTTCTTTTCAGGATGCAGCGCAACCCGCCTCCCTGAAGACTCCTGTACGACATTCCTGGCCGACTCGGTCCCCCTCAAGGCGAGCGGGTTGCGCAGGTCGGGCCGGTAGGCCAGTTTGCCGTTGGAATATCTCACTGTAGGGTAAAGCCGTTTCCCCCGGATCACGTTCTTTCCCACATTGTCCCAGTAGCGGACGAGTTTCTCGCCAGGGCGCAGCCGCAGCGCCATTGTCCGTGCGGGCGGGAATTCCCCCGGCGTCTGCTTTATCCTACCCGCGGCGTCCATCCAGGCGCCGCCCTTGTTGGGAGGATATACGAACTTCCGTTCCCGGAAGGGCGTGTAGTAGTAGTCTTTCTCTGGCAGGTCGCGCCCGCACAGGCCCAGGTTGCGGTGGGAGCGGCGCAGCAGGTCGATATCCCGGGCCAGGTCATCCGACCCTGCAACCGTTCTGTTGTCCCGATTCAGAAAAAATACCATCAGATCCGTATCCAGAAAATGCCATGCCCCGTCCGCAAACGCCTCGAAGATATCGTGCCCGCAACTGCGCCCGCGGCCGTGTCCGTCGATGGTGCCTCCAAGCCAGATTTCCCGGCCCTCCACGCCCATCGCCTCCGCGATGCGCCGGCTCGTGATGGCGTTGGCCACGCAGCCCTCGAATCCGTAGACATTGAAGAGTCTGACGGGGTCGCTGGTCTGGTCGAACCAGGACAGACCGATCCGGCTGTCGTAAAGCTCGTCGACCACGAATTTCCAGATTGCCATCATCTTGTCCCGGTCGCTCAGCCGGCCGCCGCCGGCGATGCCGGAGATCTCTTTCGCCATTGTCTCCGCCGACCACCAGTCTCGCTGCCCGTTGGCCACCACCCAAGGGTTCTCCACGTCCGTATCTCCCAGGTTTTCGATGGCGACGTACTGGTTCGGCTCGAAGACCTGATCGTAGGGCGGCATACTCGAATTGGGACCGGGACAGTAGACCTCCGGGCCCACAGTCACCGTATTCGATTCGTCCAGGCACCCCCCCATGGAAATCGTGAATTCCTCGTGATTCCCCGTCAGCACGAAGCGCCGTTCCTTCTGCGCCCGGGGCACGGTAACCCGAAGCGGACTTCCTTCCCTGAGGCTGCTCGTTTCCGGATACAGACTGGGCGCCCGCCATTCCACCGCAAGGTAGAAATAGGTCTTTCCCGGTTCCAGGTGAACCGTATCGTCATACGTCTCATCAAACGCCAATCCCACCTCTTCGTAGGGCCCGGACGCCCGCCGCGACCTGTATATCCGGGCCCCGGTATGACCTGCAAGATTCACCCCCAACCGTACGTGGTTCACCGCAACCTGCAAAACCTGTAGTTTCAACATCGCTGCCCTCCGTGCCAGAGCCTTCGTGCGCGCGTCAGGGGGACCCCTGGTCGTCGCTGGCTGTTTTCTCCCGTAGGGAAATCCGCTCGATCTGCGGTTGGATGTACGACATCACGGCGGCGAACACGACCAGGCCCCACCCGATCGAGAGGATCAAGTGCCCTCCGACCAATGCCCTGGCGGCAACCGATACCGGGATAATATCCATGTAATCTCTGGCCAGCGCCGTAAAGAACGCGAACGATAACCAGTCGACGAAACCGGACGCATCCCCGTCGCCCGTGAACGCATCCAGGCTGAAACGTCCCAGCATGCCGTAGAAGCCGGTGAACAGGACAATTAGCGTCAGGTAGCCAATCGCAAAGCTTCCGATGGGGACCCACATCACCCTCAGGTACTCGGTGAGTTGCACGTAGACGCGGAGCCGGGGTTGAACCCACACCGCGGCCGCCCGTCCCGCCAGGAACGTGCTAGTCGGCACGAAAAGCATACACACGATAACATATACCGTGGCGATCAGAACGTGGCTGATCGGAACGTTGTTGATGTGGACGGGAGAGGTGGACTTCTCGAACTCGCCCGCTGCCAGGAAGACTACCGAGGCCCATATAGCCAGGGATCCGAGAATCAGCAACACGGGGGGACGGAATGGGCGCCTGGCGGCGATCTGTCGGTACGAGCCCGCAATAAGGGCGGTCGGCGCCATCACCATTAGTGAAGATATCAGTCCGTGGACACCGAGCCCGGGCAGCAGACCCAATCCGAGCAGGACGGACATCGTAAGGGACTCGAGGACGGCGCGCCGATATCCGCGCTGAGCCGCCGGCGAGATCCCGTCGACCAGACCAACAGCGAGCGCAACCACCGGCGGAACGATGAACAGTGTGCCATCCTGGGGTATGATGCCGGCAAGAAGCGACGTGATCAGCCCGGCCACCGAACCGACCAGGATGCCGGTCGACAGGCCCGACCTCTTTCCCATGCGGAGCCCCAGGCCGACGCCGAACGCGAGCCCGGAACCTGTCCCCATAAGGACATCCGTGTGTACGCCGGTGATCGCATAACCGAACGGCACCACAACGATTGCGACGCCGGCCGCTATCCGAACGCAAAACCAGGCCGTACCGGCCATGGCCCGAGCCGACAGACGACCCCGCGCAAGCCCATTGACGGGCATTGCCGATCTCTCTCCCATTGCTGGTCTCGTGTTGGATTCCGCCGGGTTCGGGCTGGCGCGTATTCGTTCGCACCATACCTGTTGGGTTATATATTTCCACGTGCTTCAGGCGCCGAATGCGCTGGCGATAAGTAATGAAGTCCGCGAAGTTGACGTGCCCGTCACCGTCCAGATCGTACTTTTCGTCGAACGAATCGTAATCCGACGTCAAACCGAAGTTTCGCGCAAATGCAAGAAAGTCCTGGAAGTCCACCTGTCTGTCGCCGTTGAAGTCCGACGACTTGAGCTCGGGGGGGCCGTCGAGCACTGCCCTGGTGTGGAGGATGTGCGGAATCTCCAGCCCGGGTCCGTCGAGGCGGTTGAACAGCGCCCAGTAAATATCCCAGATTCGTGGATCCCACCGGCACAGTTCGATCCAACCCCGGATTATCGTTGCGTCTCCGTCCTGCCCGTCCACGCGGGCGCCGATCTTCGGATTTGCGAGCGACCCGTTCCACATCCGATCCGTAAGCGTCCGCGCAAACCTGAGCATGTCCGCCCGCGTAAAGACCACGCCCCGCCGGTAGGCCTCGACGGCGAATTCCACGTCGATATGCCCGTGGCTCGTGTCCTCCGTGCCGCTTTGATCGGACCTGCCGGCCTCGACCCAGTCCCAGTAGGCCCAGGTATACGCACCCCCGGTTTCCTTCAGCGAACTCTTGAAATACGAGGCCATCTGCGTGGCGCGTTCCTTGAACAGAGGATTCTCGGAGACGTCTTTCAGCACCAGAAAGACGCGGCCGAGCGCGAGGTACTGGTTGTGCGGCAGAATCCGGTTGGGAAATCGTTCGGCCAATGATTCGGTGAACCGGTAGGCCCCCATACCAGGCGCCATCTGCACCCAAGAGCGCTCCTGCTTTCTCAATACGCGATCTTCGATCAAATCGAGGTAGGACCGCGCTTTTTCCTCGTAGCGCCCCTGAAGGCTCTCGTTCCGCAGGGCCAGTTCGATAAACTGCGCGATGGGGTACAGGATCATCCCCTCGTGCACGGCGTATTCCAGGGGACGCACCGACCACGTCTCCACCCGGAACTTGTCTCCGATCTCCGGAACCCTGTCCAGGCGCAACTTGAATCCCGCGATGCCAGGGATATCCTGGCCCGGAGAATACGGTCCGTCGTAAACCACCTCCGGGCCGGTGAGGTCCCGCACCACGTACCGATTGGGTCCGACGCGTTCGAAGATGTACTCCGCGTCGATCGCTTCATGAGCCTGCTCAATATTCGTGACCGTGGCCTCTTCGGGTCCGATCGACGCCGTCCCCCGGTTGTGCAGCGCCCGGGCCCGCATCCGGGACACTGAATACCGGTCCGTGTGCCAACCCGGAATACCGTCGCCGTCGTGGTCGCTCATATTGGCGACGATCCGGTCGAAGTGGTCCACGACCTTGTCCAGCCACCGCATGTACCGGGTTACCCGGTACATCTTCACGTAGGCGTTCAGGTAGTAACTCTCACCCCACGCCAGCGTGGCGGAACTCACGCTCTCGGAAAATGCCTTTCCCGCGTTTCGAGAGACGTCGAAGCCCACGAATCGCCTGGCCAGGGTTTCCGGATCGAACCCGGCGGTCTGTGCCCGCGTTTCCTGACCGGAAAGAGGCGCAAGGAAGCAAATCGCCGAAAGCAGCATGTATCCGGAGCGGGGCTTCATCTCCATTCTCTTTTTCATGCGTCCGATAGTCCAGGCGAAGCAGATATTGACGGAAAGGCTCGATCCGCCGCATCGGGCGCCACTTTCTCAGCCATCTGATACGCACGCCAGTCGTCCACTAACCTCCGTGTTGAAAACGAATTTCCCGGTCCTCGCTCTTGCCGCTGACAAGATCCTCTATTTTTACCTCGAGGACATTCACCCCGTGTTTGACCTTTCCGAGATCGATCTCCAGGTATCCCTGTTCGTTCGGGTCGGTTCCCTCGTGTTCGTACGAAACCGAGACCTGGGGTCTCTTGCTTCTGAAAAGCGAGCGGAGACCGGACGCGACCGATCCGAGCGCCCCATGGATGGGTTTTGAAACGTAACGCACAACGTACTTTACCTTGAAACGCGTCTGGCCGAATCGATCTTTCTTTAGATTGTAGATCTCGTAATAGGCGTATACCTGCTGGGCCCCCCGGTAGTTCCGGGTTGGCATGGGTACGACCCACACGTCTCCTTTCTTGAAACGATCTTGCACTTTCGTTTCGCCGATTGAGGCAGCAAGTTGAATATCGCTGATACGAAGCCGGTCTTCGGGATATTCCTCCACCTCCACCGACTGCCTGTATATACCGGTGTGCCCGGAAATCAGATCCTTGATCTGGACCTGAAGGTCGTATTTTCCGGGTGGAACCTGGAGTTTGAGCAACTCCGGCATGAATGCTTTCTGCGATCCTCTGTAATCGCTCGCGACGCGATAGGCGCGGCTTGATGCCGTACGATGGATAATGCTGTAATCCACGGGGGCCAGTGCCAGTGCGCACTTGACTTGAATATACGACACATTGCGTCTGTGCCCGACTTTCACCTGTGCGGCCGGTATCCCATAGTAGACCTCCAGTGTCGTCCTGCCCTCCGGAGCGCGGAAACTGGCCAGATCGAAGTAAAAGTCCAGCGGGGGATGGTGAAACCTGGGACGGTAGACGTCGGGCATGCGGGCAACCGCGTTGCGAAAAACGACGCCGGGGGCGTATTCGGTGAACCGGGAGAGCCGGGAAATGTTCGTGTCCAGCGACGGAGGCGGGATGGGCGCAAAGTCGAACGCTCCGGTGCCCGTTTCGTCCGTAAACGTTATTTCCATGCCGTTTCCGATACGCGTGTACGTCCAGGTTTCCCAGGGCACGGTTCCACCCTCGTTGTCCAGTGTGATCGGGGCGTACCCACCGAAATTGAGCCGTGTATTCAGATTCCCGAACTCGTCGAAACGGCTGTCTCCCCGAATCATCTCGAAGGGGTCTTCTTCGTTCTCCGCCAGTACCGACACCTCGGAAGCGTCGATTCCGAGGTCGTCGTCAGCCGATGTCGTGCCGGGTGCACCCGGCGTATCCTCCCGGTCGAAGAGCGTGGCCGCCAGGTGACTGCGATTCGCTCGTACCGGAAACACGGGGCCGGTAAAGGTCAGGAGGGCGGCCTCGTCACCGTAAAGGGCGACTGCCATCCTGTCTCGTACGGCCTGGACCTTCGGATTCTGCACAAATTGCCTGTGCGTGGACCGGGATCGGTAATCGGGCTCCCCGTAACGTATATAAACGTCCCCTCGCCTGTCCCACGGGTGGGCGCCGATGGCGAAGAAAGTCCGGGCGTACCAGACGCGGCGGTAGTGCTCGATTATCCTCTCGTTAATCGCGGTCAGGATATCGGAATCTCTTTTCAACCAGAACCTCTTCAGGTAGGCCGCCTGTTCCTCGCCGGTGGCGGCCCGGTATTCCTGGAGTTCCTCTTGCGAGGCAATCAGGGAGATGTCGGAATATAGACCGCGTTCCGCGTGGTCCAGCGTCTGCAGATATCGCTCGAAGAGTTCCAGTGCCCGTCCAAAACGTTCCAGGTAGAAATGCGCCTGCGCGGCCAGTGGAAGCAGTTGGGTCTCCGACGGGTGCTTCTCGACAAAGGGGGTGATATAGGTGTCGATTTTTTCGTACTGCCCGAGCTGAATACACGAAAGCCCGAATTCGTAGCGTCCATCGGGGTTATCGGGTTCCAACTCGATGTACGTCATATAGTAGCCCATGGCCTTTTCGTGGTCTTCTTCAAATCGTCCGTAGGCCTCCCCCAGGAGCCGGTAGGCCGGCCCGTAAGCGGCGTTGATCTCGATGGCGGATTTGGCTTGGCCGACGGCCTGGCGAACGTTGAAAAACGCCTCCATTCCCCTTCCCGAGTTCCTTAATCTGGCCAGCCCGAGCCCCACGTAGGTGTCCGGACGGTCGGGATCGAGTTTAATGGCCGATTCGAAAGCCTTTATGGCGGATTTGAAATCTCCCGTTTTCAATAGGGCGTTCCCCTGCCGGTTCAGGAGGTCGGCGTCGTCCGGAAATGCCTCGACAAGCTGCCGAAGGATTTCGGCCGCTTCCTGAAAAGCTCCCGATCGCATCTGCTGTTCGGCCGTCAATGCCAGCGAATCTCTCTCGGCCGGGTTGACGGCGGAACCTGCCTGCTCGCCCGCGGGGACCTCCGGCACCAGTGAGGCAACCAGAAAACATAACCAGAAAAAAACGCAGACCAGCCGGTTCGGGCTATTGTGGTAGAGTTCGTTTGTCATACCTGTCCCTCCTGCAACCGTTTAACCCCTCGCCTGCCCATCGATAGCGCAGCACGGGCTTTTCCTTGGAAGACTATCCAACCTGCTGTCTCCGGTCAATAACCCATAACCGCCCGAAACCCGGGCGGTCGTCTGTTTCCGGCGGCGGGAGCCACGGTCCGGTTAACGGGATCCACAGGCTTATGAGGATTATTTATTGCACTAAACTTTGGGCCGCGGACGCCGCATGTCAAGCGAAAAGCAATCCCGCGGTCTCCGGTTGCGAAATTCCTTGACCTGCGGCGCTGTCCAAGCTATTTAATGTCACTGCGGTCAACCCGACGACTCCCGGCGAAGGAGCCCTGCATGCGCATCGACGAATTGGACACGCCTGTCCTTGTCATCAATCTGGACGCCCTGGAAGAAAATCTGGATCGATACCACCGCTATTTCAAAGAACACGGCATCGGCTTCCGTCCTCATATCAAGACCCACAAGACCCTGGCCGTCGCCCAGATGCAATTGAAATATGGCGCCATAGGCCTCACGTGTCAGAAGCTCGGCGAAGCCGAAGTCCTCGCCGCGGGTGGCATCCACACCGACCTGCTTGTTCCCTATAATATCCTGGGCAGACAGAAGCTGGACCGGCTGACGGCCCTGGCGAAACGACTGCCGATTACCGTTGCACCGGACTCTGAATTCACCGTGCGGGGACTCTCCGGAGCGGCCGAAGCTGAGGGCGTTTCCATCGGCATTCTGATCGAAGTCGAAATGGGATTTGAACGCACGGGCGTTCCCACGCCGCAGCAAGCCACGGAACTGGCGAAACTCGTCCACGAACTGCCCGGTCTCGAGCTCCGGGGATTCATGGGCTTTCCCACGCCACCCGAATCAAGACCGCTCATTCAGGAGACCATAGACCTGTTCGACAGGGCCGGCCTGCCTCGCGCCGTTGTAAGCGGCGGTGGCACGCCCAACGCCATGGCCGCACACGAGATTCCTGAACTCACCGAGTACCGCGCGGGCGAATACCCGGTGGGGGGCGCCATGCACTTGGCCGAAGGCCGACACACCCTGGAGCAGTGCGCGCTTCGCGTGATCACGACCGTCGTGAGCAGGCCCACCGAAGACCGTATGTTCCTGGATGCAGGAAGCAAAGCGCTGAGCGCGTCAGTCTACAAGACGGACCGGGGCGACTGCATGGGTCACATTGTCGAATACCCCGATGCCCTGATCGGGATCGCGTCCGAAGAGCACGGCCACGTGGACATTTCCAGATGCGCGGTTAAACCGGAGATTGGCGAGCGCGTTCAGGTGCTTCCCGTTCATCCCTGCCCCTGCGTCAACGAACACGATAAAATGGTTGCTACCCGAAATGGAAAGGTTGAAGCGACCTGGCCGGTACACGCGCGCGGAAAAATCCGCTGAGTGAATTCAATCCACCTTCATTGCCATCGGTCTGTCCAATGCCCGGGACCGGTTTTGAAGATGTCCGCTTCGCCCGCCTCAATGCAGACGTTATACGGATAAATCCGACCGAGGCAGCGCTCTACAGGCACTACGGTATCGCGCCCATACCGGTGGACGCCTATGAACCGGACGACATCGTCGCCCGCGTTGCGGATTGCGACGCGCTTGCCGTTGTCTCAGCGTCGCTTCCTGAGCCGGTCATCAAGAGCCTGTCCAAATGCCGGATCATCTCCCGGTTGGGCAACGGCACGGACAAGATCGACGTCAAAACCGCCACCGAAGAGGGCATTCTTGTTTCAAATGTCCCTTCATTTTGCAACGAAGAAATGGCCGATCACGTGATGGCCTCCCTGCTCGGCCTCGCCCGGAAAATTCCAGGAATGTCGCGGCATTTCTACGCTGGCGCGTACCAGCAGGCTCGTGACGAGGGTCTCCGGCTCCGGCGCATATCGGGCCTCACCCTGGGTCTGATCGGTTTCGGCGCCTCGGCGAAGGCCGTGGTAAGCCGCGCAAGACCCTTTGGCCTCGATATCCTGGCCACCCGGAAAAACATGCATGCGCCGCGGGACGAAGCCGACGCCCTGGGTGTCCGAATGGTGGACCTTGACACGCTTTTAAGGACGTCGGACTTTGTCTCTCTGCACCTGCCGCTCACACAGGACACCTATCGCCTGCTGGACGAGTCCAACCTGAAAAAAATGAAACCCGGTTCCTATTTCATCAATACCTGCCGCGGCGCCATCACGGACGAAGGCGCGCTCGCCGGTCTGCTCGGAAGCGGGCACCTGGCCGGCGCCGCCCTGGACACCTTCGACGACATTGAAATCTTCGGAGAACAGGAGTCTCCGCCGGACCATGCGCTGACCAGGCTGAATAACGTGATCCTTACGCCACACATCTCCGGCCTATCCGTGCAGGCCAGCCAGGAGGTGGCAACCACGGGCGTAGAGAACCTCGTCTCGGTACTCAGCGGCCGCCGGCCCCATCCCGACAACATTGTCAACACGGACGTTCGCCCGCGGCTGCCGCTGAAGGAACACGATCCCTCTCTGTTTGACCATAGAAGGAATGCGGCGCTTTTCACGCAGAACTGAAAAGGCGGATATTCAAACCTGAACACCCCGCGTGACCGAACATCCTTTACGCCTCAGTCCATTTCTTCGGCTTTGAATTCATAACTCCAGGAGATTATTTCCATGGCCAATAAGGTGAGTCCCGAACCCTTCTATTCCATGGCCCGTCGCGCCGGCGATATGCTATTCCTCTCCGGCTTCGGCCCTGTAGAAGGCGGCGATGTCGTGGGAGGAAATATCGAGGAACAGACCATTTTTACCATGGACAACATGAAAGACGTACTGAAAAAAGAGGGCGCCTCCTTCGACGACGTCGTCCGCGTCAACGTCTTCCTCCTGGACATGGCCGACCGCGACGATTTCAATCGCACCTATATGCGATATTTCAAAAACAGGAACATGTTGCCCACACGGCGTCTGGTCGGAGCGGGCGACATGTATAAGGGCATCCTCGTCGAAATCGACGCGGTCGCCTACCTCGGCAGATAGAGAGTCCCGTTCGGGGTTGGGGTGGCAGGCGCGTCTTACGGCATCTATCGGGAGAATGACCATGTCGCATCCAATCTTCGACCTGACCGACCGTGTCGCCCTTGTTTCGGGTGCGGCCAGGGGTATGGGCAAAGCCATGGCCATCGGCTTTGCGGAAGCCGGCGCGGACCTTATGCTGGCCGACATCGATGGCCCGGGGGCGCAGGAAACCGCCCACGAGATCGAATCACTGGGCCGGCGCGCCATTCCCGTGCGGTGTGACGTTTCCGATACCGACCAGGTCCGCTCTATGTTCGAACGCCTTGACAAGGAATTCGGCCGCATTCACGTCCTGGGTAACGTCGCCGGTGGAACCATGGTGAAAAAACCGGAGGATCTCACCCTTGACGAGCTTCAACAGAGCCTGCAATCCCTGGTCATCGGCCGCTTCTGCTGCTGCCAGGAAGGGGGCAGGCGCATGCTCGCCGCCGGCAAGGGCAGCATCATCAATATCGGCTCCCTGGCCAGCGTCTCCGCTATGGGCCGCGGCCATATCGCGTATAGCGTTGGCATGGGCGCCGTGGCCCAGATGACGCGGGAACTCAGCACGGAATGGAGCGGCAGGGGCGTGCGTGTGAACGCCATCCTGCCCGCGCAGGTCATGAACGACTTCCTGGAAAAACGCCTGCGGGCCGAACCCAGAATGGCCGATACCTGGCTGGGCGGCATACCCGCCGGCCGGTTCGGCGAGCCGCAGGATATCGTGGGCGTCTCCATCTTCCTCGCCTCCGATGCGTCCGCGTGGATCACCGGCGTGTTGTTGCCAATGGACGGCGGCAACCTGGCGATGAACGCGGGCGGCACCTATCCCGGGGGCCCGATCGCCAGTGGATAGCCAGGTTCCATCACCGTCACGCCCATAGAACAAGCAGGGGAACCCCATGTCAGGCGACCTCAGAACCGAACAACTCCTCACCCTTTACCGGCAGATGCTCACAATCCGTCGCACCGAGGAGCAGATTGCCAGGTCGTATCAGGCCGGACTCATCCCCGGCGCCTGCCACACCTACGTCGGCGAGGAGGCTATCGCTGCGGGTGTCTGCGCCCATCTGCGCAGGGACGACACGATCTTCAGCACCCATCGGGGCCACGGCCACGCGCTCGCCAAGGGCGTGCCCATAGGGGAACTTATCGCCGAACTCTTCGGCAAATCCACGGGTTGCGCCCGGGGGCGGGGTGGCAGCATGCACCTTTTCTCGCCTGAAATCGGCCTGATGGGCACCAGCGGCATCGTGGGCCCCAGCATCCTGCAGGCTGCGGGGGCCGCGTACACGTTCAAGTTGCTCGAAACCGATCGGGTCAGCGTAGCCTTTTTCGGCGACGGGGGCGTAAACAACGGCGCCTTTCATGAAGGCCTGAACATGGCCGCCATCTGGCAACTGCCCGTCATCTTCGTCCTGGAAGACAACCGGTACGCCACTGAAATCGCCTTTGAGTACGCCACCCGAAATACGAATATCGCCCAGCGCGCGGAGGGCTATGGCGTAACCGGCGTTTCAGTTGACGGCAATGACGTCATCGACGTCTACAAAAAAGCGGGCGAGGCCGTGGTTCGCGCGAGGGAGGGAGGCGGCCCCACACTGCTGGACTGCAAAACCTACCGAACCCGTCCTCACGCCGAGGGGATGCGAGACACCGGTTACCGCACGCGGGAAGAACTCGACGCGTGGAGGGCCAGAGATCCCATCGAAATGCTGGCCGGGAGACTGATAGAAGGCGCCATTGCCGACCGGGAAGCGCTCGACCGGATCGAAAGTGAGACCCGGACCGCCGTTGAAGAGGGCGTCGAGTTCGCCAGAACGAGCCCCTGGCCGGACCCCGCCACGGTAACGGACCACGTCTTCAGTGGATAGGAAGCGAACCTATGCGTGAAATCACTTTTACGGAAGCCGCCCGCGAAGCCCTGTCCGAAGCCATGGCGGCGGACCCCACCATCTTCGTCGTCGGCGAAGGCGTGGGCGAACGCGGCGGCAACTTCAACACCACCACCGGACTCTACGACCTCTACGGTCCCATGCGCGTGTGCGATACCCCGATTTGCGAGCGGGGCTTTATCGGTCTTTGCACGGGCGCGGCCATGGCCGGCGCGCGGCCCGTGGTCGATTTCATGTTTATCGATTTCATCCTGGACGGTTTCGGCGAGATGGTCAACCAGGTCGCCAAAATGCAATACATGAGCAGCGGCCGCCTTTCCATGCCCGTTGTTCTGCGAGGCTGCGTCGGCATCGGAGGGGCCGCCGCCACCCACCATTCCGGAAACTACTATCCCGTTTTCGCTCATCTGCCCGGTTTCCGCGTGGCCCTGCCCGCCACGCCGTACGACGCCAAGGGCCTGTTCAAGACCGCCCTGGAAGGCAACGATCCCGTTCTCTTCCTCGAACACAAGTCCATCCTCAACCACAGGGGTCCCGTACCCGAAACACCGTACGCCATTCCCTTCGGGAAGGCCGAGGTACGGCGCGAAGGCACGGACCTCACTGTTGTCGCGCTTGCCAACATGGTTCCCGTTACGTGGAAACTCATCGACCCACTTGCCGCGGACGGTATCTCGGTTGAACTCATCGACCCGCGCACCGTGGCGCCGCTGGACATGGACACCATACTGGAATCGGTACACAAGACCGGCCGTCTCCTCATCGTGGACGAGGCCTTCGGTCCGTGCGGCATCGGCGCCGAAATCGCGGCTCAGATTCAGAGTCTGGCGTTCGACGATCTGGACGCGCCGGTACGCCGCCTCAACGGCGCGCATGCCCCCACGCCGTACAGCGCCCCGCTGGAGGCGGCCTGCACACCTCAACCGGAAACCATTTCGCAGGCCATCCGCGATCTGATGGAGGAATAGGCGCCATCTCCACACGGCGCCGGGAGGAGAATCAGTTTGTGTCCGTTCGCTTCCTTTCGTTTTCATAAGGATGATCTCGATGCCCATTGAAATCGTCATGCCCCGCCTGGGATGGACCATGGAGGAAGGCACCCTGGTCGAATGGCTCAAGCAGGACGGGGAAACGATTGAGTCGGGAGAAATCATCTTTACGGTTGAAAGCGACAAAGCGATAAATGAAATTGAATCTTTCGACAGCGGCACCCTGTATATACCGCCCGATGCGCCCCAACCGGGCGACACCGTACCCATAGGCACATTGCTGGCCTTTCTGCTGGGACCTGGCGAAAAGCCTCCCGTCGCGACACCCGCCTCGCCGGCAGGCGAACAGGAAGCGGAATCCGGACCGCAACAATCCACCCCGTCCCGACCTCGCGCCGATCGAACCCAAGCCAGGAAGAATCGACCCCCGATCAGCCCGCGGGCGCTCCGCCTGGCAAAGGAACTGGGTGTCGACTGGAATATGCTTCAAGGCAGCGGTCGAAACGGCCGTATTGTCGAACGTGACGTCCGGGCCGCGACATCGGCCCCGTCCCGGGACAGGGCCGAAGGTACCATCCGCCGGACCATCGCGCGGCGTCTGACCGAAAGTCACAACGAGACCGCGCCCGTGACGCTTTCCACCGACGCCGATGCAACGGACTTCGTTGTGTTGCGCGCGGAACTCGACATCCCTTTCCTCACGTACAACGATCTCTTTCTGAAGCTGACGGCCCTCGCCCTGGCCGACCACCCCGACATGAACGCCTCCTGGCGGGACGGAACCGTCCACAGGCACGAGGAGATCCACATCGGTATCGCCGTGGATACCCATGCAGGCCTTCTCGTTCCCGTCATCACTGACGTTGACGCCAAAGACCTGCCCGATCTCGCCCGCGAAACCGCGGACCTCGTTCAGAAAGCCAAGGAGGGAAACCTCGAACCGGAGCATCTTCAAGGGGGTACGTTTACAATTACGAACCTGGGCGCGTACGGGATCGACGTCTTTACACCCATCATCAACCTGCCGCAGTGCGCCATTCTGGGTGTGGGCCGGATTGTCTCCAAACCGGCAGTATACCAGGGCCGGATCGTCCCCCGGGACATGGTCGCCCTGAGCCTTACCTTCGACCACCGCGTGGCAGACGGAGGACCGGCCGCCCGGTTCCTGGACACGATCCGCCGCCACGTCGAACGTCCCGCACTCTGGCTTTCCCGCTAATGTAACACAATGGCGCCCGCGGGTGAACCTGCCGGCTTCGACGCGAATCCGATGGAGATTCGTATTGTGGGCCTCTGCCGCCGTGGTTCCGTGCTTTGCAACCGATTCATATGCAACGTCTGAATTTTCCCCGCCAGTACGACTTTGATATTCGCGCCGCCGGCGAAAAAAGGACCATTTTCGATCCGCTTCGCCGGAAACATGTGCGACTGACGCCCGAGGAATGGGTGCGCCAGAACCTGGTACAGCACCTGGTTCAGGACCTGGGTTTTCCGGCAGGCCGGACCGCCGTCGAATCGGGTTTTGCTTACGGGGGTACGCAGCACCGCGCCGACGTTATCGTCTACAACAGCAGGGGTGAACCCGTTCTCATGGCAGAATGCAAGGCACCCGGCGTGAAAATCAAACAGGAAGCATTCGATCAGATCGCCCGCTACAACACGTCTGTGGGTACGAACTTCCTGGTTGTGACCAATGGCATCACGCACTACTGCTACGCCCTCGACCGCAGGAAGCGCAGCTACCGATTCCTGCGCTCTCTACCACGATATGAAGATTTGTAACCATTCACGAATCCATGCCGCCGGGGAGAATACGCGTGACACTCGATGAGAAAATCGACGCATTCCTGCAGACCGGTCCTTATGCCGTCGTTGGCGCGTCCAACGACCGTTCCAAATACGGCAACAAGGTCCTGAGATGTTATCTGCAGCACGACCTGAAGGCGTATCCAGTCAATCCGGATTCCGCAGAAATCGAAGGCCAACGGGCGTATCCCAGCCTCTCCGCACTTCCCGAACCGGTGGCGCGCATTTCCGTTATCACACCGCCCGAAGTTACGGAAAAGATCGTGGCGGACGCAGCGGACTCCGGCGTTGAATACATCTGGATGCAACCTGGCTCGGAGAGCCTGAAAGCCGTTGAAGATGCTCAAAACGCCGGCATCGCTGTCGTCTCCGGCGGTCCCTGCCTGCTCGTTGTCCTGGGTTATACAGAGAGGGACTAGTGTCCCGTCCCAGAAATATGTCACCATTCATCCGCCGGTTCATCACGTCTCGCTGCGTTGCCTTCACTCGCCGACCTTGCGCAGGTCGCCTCGCTCGGGCGCCTTGCGAGCCGGGCGCCTCGGCGGCCGAATTTAGGCAATCTATTTCAGGGACAGAACACTGGAAGCCCGATGGAAATGCACCGTATCCAATTTGACGCGATGGTGGCGGAACTGAACCGCGTCCTGCTCAATATCGGCTTCACGACCGAACGTGCCGAACGCCTGGCGAGAATTTTCGCCGAAACCACCCGCGACGGCGTCTATTCCCACGGCGTCAACCGCTTCCCGCCGTTTGTCAGGCACGCCCGTTCCGGCGAGGGCATGGACCTTCGAGCCGAACCGGAGAGAGTGGCCGCCTTCGGCGTCCTGGAACAGTGGAACGGAAAACTGGGCCCCGGTATCCTCAACGCCTGCGTGTGCATGGACCGCGCCGTTGAAGTCTCAAAAGAACAAGGAATGGGCTGTGTGGCCATCAGAAACACCAACCACTGGATGCGGGCGGGAACCTACGGCCTGAGGGCCGCGGACGCGGGCTGTATCGGCATCTGCTGGACGAATACCACGCAGCTTATCCCCCCTTTCGGTTCCACCGACCGCAAGGTGGGCAACAACCCGCTGGTTTTCTCCATACCCCGCCCGGGAGGCCGCCACTTACTGCTGGACATGGCGATGAGCCAGTACTCCCACGGCAAGCTCGACGTATATCGCAAAGCCAACCGGCGACTTCCGGTCCCCGGGGGGTACGACAACAGCGGAAACCTCTCATACGACGCCGGCGCCATCCAGGATGCACGCCGTCCGCTGCCCATCGGTCACTGGAAAGGGATCGGTCTTGCGATGTCGCTGGATCTGGTCGCCTCGCTGCTGTCGGGGGGCCGCTCCACGTTCCAGATCGCTCAGGAGGAGGCCGAATACGGCGTCTCCCAGGTCTTTATTGCCATCCACGCCGACGCTGTCGCCGGAGACCGGATGCGGGAGTTGGTGGACCAGACCCTCGCCGATTTTCACGCCGCCGAATCGTTCGAAGGCGGCGAGCCCGTGTCCTACCCCGGCGAACGGATGTTCCGGACCCGAGAGGAGAACCTCGAGTTGGGCGTCCCGGTCGCAGAGGACTGCTGGGAGGAAATCCTGGCGTTGTAGGTAAATCCCTATATCCGAAGGTCGGCGGCGATCACAATCCGCACGTCCCCGAAGTGAGGGAAGATCAGGGTGACAGCCAGGATCTCCGTGCCGTTCATTGTGCATAACCACTTTCACGCAACGAGGACACGCACGCTGGCATGATGGATTGCCGGCGTCGCAATATAAAGGAAAGGAGCGCAGAATGGGCGAGTTCAAAATGAAGACCGCCGCCATGCCGGAAGATCTGCCCGCCATGCCCATCGATCCCGACTGGATCCGTGAAGGCGATCCCACGGCCCACGGCACAATCGTTTCCCAGAGCGCGGATAAGAAGGTGTCCTGCGGCTACTGGCAATGCAGCGAAGGCAAGTTCGAATGGACGTTCGGATGGGACGAATTCGCGCACGTTTTCGAGGGCAGGATCACTATTGAAGAGGACGGCGGCGAAAGTTACTCCCTTGGGCCGGGCGATACCGTCCACTTTCCGGCGGGACTCAAGACCCATTGGCACGTCATACAGCCAGTAAAGAAATATTTCGTCATTCGGACGGCTGACGCATTGGAACTATAACAACGGGCATCCCCGGATGGTGTTGTTGCAACACGGCTCCCGGGCATTCCGGAATTCCACTGATTTCGGCCTGCAACCTTCCGGTTCCGCTGCAATTCGGGCTCCACGAACGAAAGGCTTCCTTTCCGTGTCGGAAAAGATTCGCACCGGGATTATCCGTTGTGACATGCATGGGATGTGGTTCGGCGCGCAAATGGACGAGCTCGATCCATTGCGTTTAAGAGAACCCATGCCTGTCGAAGACGACATGTCCTATACCTGGCAGCGAGGTGGAACGCATTGTTTCTATTATACGAAATACAGCGAACCGACCTTGAAGACCGCGCCCAGCGTCGACGGCTTCCAAATCGTGAAGGTCTGGGACGAACAGCGTCGAAACGCCGAGATGTTTTCGAATGTCCACTTTGATGGTCGGCGGTCCGGCAATAACACAAAACCCCCTCCGAGGCGCCTCGGAGGGGGTTCGCATTGCGTCAACAGATTGAAAAACTGAGCGCGAAGGGCTGCGGGTTATCCGGCGATGTGCGCGCGCCGCTCACGCAGACAGGCAGCCAACAGGAAGAGCAGCGGCGCCAGGCCAAGCACGAGCATGGCAACGCCGTGCCACTGATAGACGGATTCCGTTGTCCGTTGAATAATTGCGATTCCAGGGCCCAGGATGAGCTTGCCGGACCATATCGCGACAAGATAGGCCATCAGGTTGAACCGGACCAGCCACGCGACCAGGAAAACCAGCACACCCAGATTCACGAGCGCCATGCCGGCCAGAACGGCGAAGTGATAAAAACTCCTGGCCGGCGCGATCGCCTCCGTGGACGACATTGCAACCGCGATTCCGGCCACAATCAGCCATGGTTGTTTCACTCCGGCTTTCCATATCAGCAGAATCGCCAGCACTGCAAAGGGTTCGAATAACTCCAGGGCAGCGTCACCGGCGGCGTTGATGAAGGGAAGATAGGTGTTTATTCCCGGCAAGTTGAACCCGTCCGCCTGCAGAAACTCCGTCAACCCGTGATATTTCACAAATATACCGACACTGCCCGTACCTGTCCGAAGCAGCAAAAATGCCGCCGCCAGAGCCAGCGTTCCTGCCCAGAAGCGCGCGCCGCCTTCCTGCATCCGTAATAGCCCCAGCCATCTGCCCGCCCCCATCTCTTCGGGATAGAGAGATCCACAAAGCGCAACCATCAACGCTATCATGACCGCTATCGCCAGTCCCATCAGGGGTGTGCCGATCAGTATACCGACCCCCTGAATACCCATATAGGTCGTCATCGCCTGGCTTGTATCGTATCCGTGGAAAAAGGTCGGTAACGAATTGATCCAATTCAGTACCATCAGCGCCACAACCGCAATGCCTATTTTGATTGGGAGTCTCCAGGAAATCTCCTTTGCCCGGTAAAGCCGGAAGAAATAGATCCCCGCCAGTATCAGGGTTGCCAGAGCCAATAGAACCGGCACGGTTGAGGCCAATACCTGCCCGGCGCCCTGTTGTCGGAGCGACCGCAGGAATTTTTCCGGCGCCTTATAATGGGTACCGAAGAATCCGACCTCGTCGCCCTGAACCCGTGCACTTACGCGGAACTCTCCATCCTCAACCTTCCGGTCAATCCGTTCCCACGCAAAATGGTGGTCTGTTCTTTCCTTTTCCTTCTCCGAACGCGCCTCCAGAAGCTTGAATCGGGTTGTATCCGTTACCGAATGGTGAAAGCGGCTCTCTAAAAACGCTTCCGCCCGACTCCTTGCCGGGTCCGTCTCCAATTCGGGTCCGGCCCGGGTTTCCGGAATGATGTGGTTTATGCCCGCAACGCGCCCGACCGCGTCCACGCGGACCTGGATCTCCTCCTTCTCCATCGGTTTGAACCAGCGCACGTGCCAATACCACGGGGTTGTGTTCTCCGCCATCAGGCTATCCGCGCCCGCGACACCCGCGTTTCGGATCAGATGTGTGTAATGCGAGGAACCGACCCCGCTGCGAAACTGCACCGACCTTCGGTAATCCGACACATCCAGTTCCAACTCGTTACAGAAGGCCTCCGCGACACCCACCGCCTGGCTCCGGGTCACTTCGAGCTTCAACGTACGGGAGCCGAACCGGTCCACGTGGAATCCGATCATCAACGTGATACCCGCCACGGCGCAAAGGCCGGCGACGAGCCACCGTTTTCGATCCGGCAGATAGGCATCGGGGTCTTTCTGAATCACGGCCGCACGGACGGGTTCGGGCGCCGGTTCACCGGTTTCGACCGGTTCTTCAGGCGGCTCCTCATCGACGGCGTCGTCGACTTCCCTGGGCCGGGACCGCCCGGTCAGAATCGCGAGCGCCGAGGGGATGGCCGGCAGCAGCAAAATCCCAATGACGAGTACACCGGAAACCTGGAAGTAGAGACTTGAAGATTTCACCATCGGCAACGCCACAATGAAAGCATTAATCGCATAATGGGCGATGATAGACGCCCATATCCCGAAACGCAAGAACACAATACCGAAGACGATTCCTATAACCGTTATCTCAATTCCGCGTATATAAATGGGCTCATGGGGATAGTTGGAATGCAAAAACGCCCACACCACCGCCGGCAGCAACACTGCCAGCCACCGCCGTTTCAACCATCGGATCAGCAGAGTAATCGCCAGCAGACGGAAGAAAAACTCCTCCAGCGCCGCGGCGGACAATCCCACCAGCAACGGGTAAATCCAGGGGATGGCCGTGCTGAAAGCGTTGTCGTACTCGCTGACGTCCGCCGGCACCCAGACATCGAAATACCGCCCGCCCAGCAAATAAAACACGGCGACGTATCCCAGCACGGCCCCGGCGACGCCATAACCCACGACCGTGGACCGCAGGAATCCGGCTGAAAACACCCCTTTAAGCGACAGGCGCCCGAGCGGGCTCACGCGTCCCTCGAATAGCACGTCCCGTCCGAGAGCCCCGCCCGCCGTCCCGGCCAGGCAGACGATCCCGCCGTAGAGCGCCGCGACCAGAACAGCACTGAACAAAACAGTCACCAGAAAGGCGCCGAAGGAGACCGTTGTATCGAAACTATATAGCGCAAGAGGCAGGGCGTTGACGTTCGCCGCAAGCCAGGCGATGGCTACGAGTGTTCCCACCACAAGGCCGGCCTGCCAGTGCAAGCCCTTCCCGCGATAATACTTGACCAGAATCACCAGCATAGCGACGCCCAGCGCGAGCCAGAACGGCAAAAAGACCTGCGTCAGCAGGTTCGCTCGCGAACGCACCTCCCGGTAGTTCCGGGAGAAACTATCCGGCACTTTCAGGTATTCGCTGAACCTTCCCACCCGGTTCCCATGAACCACCACGTCCAGGCGGTAGTGCCCGTCGTCTCCGACGGTGAAGTCCTTCTTCCGGTAGGCGAACCGGTGATCGACCCGGGCCTTGCGTTCCGTGCTGGAGCGATCGATCAACTCGTAGCCGTCCAGGTCGTACCTCTGGGTATCCCTCAGGAAATCAGATGCAATCGACAGTGCTGCGTCCTGCTCAATGCTCGCACCTTCGTCCGATTCCAGGATGCGGTGCGAAAATCCCACAATTCGCCCGCCCGGATCCAGCCCCACCCGAAGTTCCTCCTTCTGCAGCGGCTTGAACCACCGCACACTCCAGGACCAGACCGACAACCATTCCCTCGCCAGCCGGCTGGTCTCCTCCAGACCCAGCGTCTGCTCCAGGAAAATCTGCTGCATCTGGCTGCTGGAAAACACCTGGGCGCTCTCATAGTCCGCGAGATCGTATCCAAGGTCCTCCAAATAACCCTGCGCCTTTCGGAGTACCTCGTCGCGGCTCAACCTGAAGTCCAGCGACGCGGACGGAATCGCCTCGGCGTAGAAATTCAGAAATACAGCCAGCCCGCCCACGCCCAGTACCAGGAATACCAACAGCCACATCGCATCACGGCGGTCCATCAACCACTCCTCTCGTGGGAAAGTGAAATCACGAACGTAAACGCCCGCAATGTAAAGAGACGTGGACGGCGGACACAAGACCAAAGCGGGGTGGCCGGTCCATCCGAATCTGTTGCCATCCGCTTTTTTTCATCCTATCTTGATGTCGCCGGGTGACGCCGGATTGTAACGGAAGAGCGGATCCAATGGGTTCAGGTTGTTGAGGAACCCATGGTCGTTTTCCCGACGGTTCCGCATAGTCCTGCCGGCGGGGCTTGCCCGCCGAGCCTGGGCTTCAGAGGAGAGTGGCATTGACGGCACATACCGGACTTCCCGACACCATGCCGGCTGTCGTCTGCCACGGACCCGAAGACTACCGCCTGGAAGAACGCCCCGTGCCGCGTCCGGGACCGGAGGAGGTCGTTGTTCGCGTCGAATCCGCGGGTATCTGCGCCAGCGATCTCAAATGTTATCTGGGCGCCCCGCTCTTCTGGGGCGATAAACACCGCGAGGGATACTGCCAGGCCCCCGTTATCCCCGGCCATGAATTCATTGGCGAAGTCGTTCTCCTCGGCCCGCGCGCCGGTGAGAAATACGGACTCGCTATCGGCGACATGGCGATCTCCGAACAGATCGTCCCGTGCCATGCATGCCGCTACTGCAGGCGCGGCCAGTACTGGATGTGTATGCGGCACGATATCTACGGTTTCCGGCAGAACACCTTCGGCGCGATGGCCCAATACATGCGTTTCCCGGCCGATGCCCTCAACTACAAGGTGCCCGCGTGCATTCCGCCCGAACACGCCGTGTACATCGAGCCGCTTGCGTGCGCCATTCATGCCGTGCAGCGGGGCGATATCGAACTGGACCACACCGTGGTCATCGCCGGCGCGGGACCGCTGGGGCTGGGGATGGTTGCCGCCGCCCGGCTCAAGAACCCCCGCCTGCTTATCGCCCTGGACCTCAACGAAGACCGCCTCGACGTTGCGCGCGCCTGCGGCGCCGACCTGGTCTTCAATCCCAGCAAGACAGACGTCATCCGCGAAGTGCGCCATCTCACCGATGGTTATGGCTGTGACGTGTACATCGAAGCGACCGGACATCCCGCCGCCGTGGAACAGGGTCTGCACATGATCTGTAAACTCGGCACCTTTGTGGAATTCAGCGTGCTTCGTGATCCGGTGACGACGGACTGGACAATCATCGGCGATACCAAGGAACTCAACATCCACGGCGCCCACCTGGGACCCGGTTGTTACCCCATCGCTATCGATATAATCCAAAAGGGCCTACTGCCAATGGATCGTATCGTGACCCATCGCCTGCCTCTTGAGAGATTCCAGGACGGCATCGATCTCGTCGCCGCCGGCGACCGTTCCATCAAAGTCATGCTTCAGCCGTAAAGGGTCGAGGTGCGAAGGGTCCGGAGATCTTCGGCCGACCATGCGGGCTGGCCGCCGGGAATGCCGTTGTGCGGCATTCGCCACATCGCGGGCTATCCATACCGGATCGTAAGGGATTCCGTCTGAGTCAGACACAGTTTCGGCTTTTAATTAAGAGAGGATACCATGGAAACAGCCGGGAAACTCATCCGCCGAAGACTCAGCATCAACCCCGAGGGGGTCGTCCCGGATCTTCAGGACTTTCCTCTTCTCGTGGTCCTGCGGGACAACGACCTGAAACCGGTTGAAAGGGGCGGTCATGTGCTTGGAGAAGACGGACGTGACATCCACTTCGCATCCCGCCAGGGCGATGCGCTGGCGTACCGTATCGAGTCCTACGATCCCGAAAACGGCGCCCTCAGGGCGAGAGTCAGAATCCCCTCACTCTCCGCGGACACGAATCTATACCTGTGCTATGGCGCAGGACCGGTTTCGTGCCCGGACCCCGTTTGGGATACCCACTACAAACTGGTCAGCTGTCGAAGCGAATCGGTACGCTCCGAAGCACTCGAACACGCACAAACCCTGACTGTCGAAGCCTGGGTCGAGAGCAGCCATGCCGGTTCGGACGCCTTTCAGGCCCTGGTCGCCAAGTGGTCGCTGCGACCGGTTATGGATACGTTCGAGTCCTACGACGCGGGCGACACCGACGGCCTGGACACCAGGGGATTCTTCGGCGCCGTCTGTGACGGACGCTACGTATACTTTGCGCCTCAACTCAATGGTTCCCAGGAGCGCCACGGCCAGGTTTTGAGATACGACTCCTGCGGCGGGTTCAACGATCCTGAAAGCTGGGAGGGTTACGACGCGGGGAGTACCGACGGCCTCAACACAAAAGGATATTACGGCGCCGTACACGCGGGGGACTATATCTATTTTGTCCCACGTACCGACGGGCGTGCGCATCACAGCCGGATTCTGCGTTACGACCGGCGCCGAGAATTCCACGATCCCGGAAGTTGGCAGGCATACGATATCGGCAATAACATTTCCCACCAGAGCGCCGCCTATGACGGACGTTACATCTACCTCGTACCCGGATACGAGGTAGACGGTTCCGAAACCGGCCGAGCCGTCCGGTACGATACGCGGGGTGATTTCAAGGATCCAGCCAGCTATGTCACCTACGATGCCGGTAACACCGGCGGGCTGGAGTCGAGAAATTACGACGGCGCCACCTTCGACGGACGTTACGTCTATTATGCGCCCCTCAACGACCGCGGAATCGTGCTCCGGCACGATACCTGCGGCGAGTTCGACGATCCCGCAGCCTGGCAGGCACTGGGTGCCAGCGGTCAGGGCATGGGGATGTGCGTGGGCGCCATTTTCGACGGACGTTACATTTACTATGTGCCGTATGCGCACAGCAATGCGGTCCGATACGACACTCGTGCCGACTTCATGGACCCGGATAGCTGGGAAGCCTATGACGCGGCAGGAGCGTCGGGTCTGCATACCAAAGGTTACGACGGCGCGGCCTTCGACGGCCAGTACGTTTATTACATTCCGTTCTACGAAGGCGATCAACCCCAGCGGGGTTTCCACTGTCGTGTCCTGCGTTACAACACGTGCATGAACTTCACCGACAGGGCCGCCTGGGATGCCGCCGACGGGGGCGTCTTCACCTATCCGCCGAATCCCGGCGGGTTCAATGGGGGCGCGTTCGACGGACGCTACGTCTACTTCGCCCCGTGGCGTGAAGATCCCGACGAGAACGACGCTCGCGAATACACACCCCACGGAAAAGTGCTTCGCTACGACACCGCGGGCGACGCCTCCTTCATACTCAAATACGCCGAATGCGGCCACAATGGCGGACTTTGCGCCTCCCTGCCGGGTCCAACCTTCACCATTAACACACAAAGCGGCACCCGGAGCGTACGCGCCAACAGGACGCTCACCCCCGGCAGGCATCACCTGTCGGGCGTATACGACGGCGAACGGACGACCCTGTATATTGACGGTACGCCGGTGGCTTCGTCCGAAGCGTCGGGTCCCATTCAGTCCAGTCAGACACCGATCGTGATCGGCCGCCTCGCAGGCGGCGGGGCGCCGTTTCAAGGTGAAATCGAGGAAGTCCGTATCTCGAGTACCGCCCGATCCGATCAGTGGATCGATGTCACCTATCAGAACCTTGCGAATCCAGCGGAATTCGTTCGCCTGGGACCGGAAGAAAGATAGGGCGAAACGCTGAGGCGCTTCGCCCTGATCGGGTTTCCGGTACAGCAGATCACGTGCGCTCTGGTCGATCAGGACCGGCGGCGGTCTTCCCGGCCCGCGACCAGCCGTGCCGGCATTCACTGAGTCACTGATGGTTCAATTCTAAATCCGCCTGCCGATCCCGCTGCCCGCCCGTACGTGCACTTCAACTCCACGCCGGGAGTCTTCGACAAGGTCTTCGTCAAACGCGATGACACCCGGCTCGAACAGCAGTACCAGCGTGGATCCTCCGAACTGGAAATACCCCTTCTCCTGTCCCCTGTCGACCGATCCGGGCCTGTAGGTCTCAACGATGCTTCCGACGGCAAAGCCGCCAATCTCGAGGTACGCGATCCGTCCGAAATGCCGTGAAGCAAATTCGGTAATCGCGCGTTTGTTGCGCCAGAATACGCCGGGTACCCTGGCAAGGCCCAGCGGATTGACAATATAATACCGCCCGGCGACGACGCGCGCCGGTCCGGCCTTCCCGGAATCCGGGAAATGGAACCGGTGATAGTCGTAAGGCGCGAGCCGCACGACAAGCGCCGAACCGTCGCGGTAGGTCCCCGCCTCGTCCTCTGAATCCAGCAGGAGTTGCAGTGGAACCGATGCTCCTTTTGCCGGGATCCGGGCGCCGTCCACGAGTTGCCGATAGACCAGAACCTTTCCGTCCGCGGGAGAGCAGAATGTGTCGGGCGCCAGGTCAAACGGCCTGGCATCGGTTTTCAGCCGGCGTGTGAAGAACGCGTTGAAACTGCGGTATCGATCCAGGGGAAATTCGATCTCTTCGAGGTCAATGCCGTATGTCCTGACAAAACGGAAAATCTTCCGGCCACTTCCTGGACGCGCCTGTAGCCAGCCGTATAACCGGCAAAAGACCGAATTATTCAGCAAGAGGTGGAAAAGTCCGAGGAAGATTGACGAATCGAACCACCGCTGGAAGCATGCGTGAGACAGCGGCTCCGTTACCATTCTCCCGGACCTGCGGTCCCGATACGTAATCTCGGAATCGTCACCCATCTGCCTGTCGACACCCCTGAATAATGGGCAAAACAATGTGCGAAGGATGATCCGGATCGTGATATAACGCGTTTTCCGCCAGGACAACCCGACGGTCCCGCCCCAATGCGCCACCCGTATTCGGATTGATATCGAACCTGGGAAAATTGCTGCTGGAGACATCCAGCCGGATCCGATGCCCCACCCCGAATACGGTTGAGGTCGGATACATTACGATTTCCAGTTCATAAATCTCACCTGGCACCATCGACTCCGGTTTATCCCGCGAGTTCCGATAGCGCCCCCGGATGATGCTGTCCGTTATATTCTGAGCGAAACCATCGGGATAGTCCGCGTCCGGCGGATGTACGTCGATCAGTTTGACGGTGAAATCCGTATCCGGTGCGGACGAAGACGCCCACAATATCATCGTCAACGGCCCCGTCACTTCCACGGTCTTCTCCAGTTCGGGGGTCTGGAAGACGAGGATGTCGCTGCGCGCCGACAGCGGCAGGTTGTCCCTGCATCCGTAAAAGCGCGTATCCCCTCGCTGGTCGTAGGCGCCGGCAACCAGAACCGGATCCCCTGCGGACAGATTGCCGCCGATTGTGGGTACCGGATCCCTGGGATCGAACGTGTACCGACTCGGCCCGGAAGGTTCCGGCAGCTCCTGGCCGATTGTGCCGTCCGAATGCAGGTAGTACGGCGTAAACCGCGTTTCGGGCAGCGGCCAATCCTCCACGTCGCGCCAGGCGCCCATATAGGAGAGGCGCCCTTCCCGGTTCATGCCGCCGCCGCCGCCCATCACGAATATCCGTACCGGCTTTTCCCGGTCGACACCGTTGTCAATTCCCTTCAGCCACCTGTCGAACCAGCGCAGACGGTATCCATCGTAATCGTCGAGCACGGATTCCGACCCGAAATCCACGTCTCCCGCGAACGAGTTGCCCCAACCGCCATGCGTCCATGGACCCATCAGCAGGTGCTGTGGCGACTTCATCCTCTTCGACAGCGCCACGTAGTTGGCAGTGGTTCCCCGGGTGTATGAATCATACCACCCGCCCAGATAAATCGTGGGCACGTCCGCGTGCTCGTCGTAGTAGTGGTCGATTGCATATCCTCGCTGCTTCCAATAATTGTTGAAATCCCCTTCGCCCAGAAGATCCAGCACCCACTGTTCATAGGTGGGCAGAAGACGCAGGGCCGACGATCCCTTTCGGTAGGGCGTCCGCGTCATCCATTCTCCTATCCGTGCAAAATCCGCGTCCAATGCGGCCTTCAGGGTTGCATCCGCCAGCGCCTCTTTGCTCGTCGTTGCCATCCTGAACGCATAAATCATGAACCGCAACTCCAGCGCGCCGTTCTGCCGCATCGAACTGGTGTGATAGTTCGACGTGCCCACCGCGACAACCATTGCGTTCAGATGCGGCGGATTCAGGGTGGCCAGCGCACTCTGATCGCTTCCGCAGTAAGACCCGCCCATCGTGCCTACGTGACCGTCGCACCAGGGCTGCGCGGCAACCCATTCCACGGTATCGTAGCCGTCGGGCGCCTCCTTTGCAAACGGATGCCACACGCCCTCGGATTCGAATCGCCCACGGACATCCTGCCGTACGGCCACATAGCCTCTCCGCGCGAGATACCGACCCTCGCTGAATTTGGATTCCTTATCGTACGGAGTACGCTCGATAACCGCTGGAAATTCGCCCGGCACAATGCCGCCCTTCTTCGCCGGGAAATACAGATCCGTCGCCAAGCTTACACCGTCTCGCGTGGGCACCATCACGTTTTTTCGGACGATCACATCGTACTCGATCCACGAGCCGCGCGCCTCGGATTCCGCCATCGCAATCCCCTTTTTTATCTTTTATTGCTCATTTCCGCTCTACGAACGCTCCCGCTTCACGCAGGGCCGCCACACCCGAGCCGCGCGCTTCGAGCGGGAATTGGACGGGACGATTGCCCCCAAGCTGGGACTGGTAGATTGCCATCACCATTTCCAGGGACCGCAGGCCCACCCGCCCATCGCTCCGCAATTCACCATGATCCTCCAGCGCACTTACCAACTCGTTCAGCGCGAGGACATACGTTGACGCGGGCGGCGGATGTTCGACCTGCGCCAGCTTCAAGGAGCTCCACTGAAATCCGCTATCCGGTTCGTAATCGTCCTCAACCGCCCGGTAGAGATGGACCCGTTCTCCCAGAAAACGGATCACGCCCTCCGTTCCTCGCAGTTCAAACGCATTGTCCGTATAGGCTGTCAGTTCCGCGCCATGCACCAATCCTGTAGCCCCGTTCTCGAACTTCATCATTGCCGCGCCGAAGTCTTCAACGGCCCACGGACGCATCCGCTGCTCCGCCATGCCGCACAACCATGCCACCTCGCCGGCGTACATATCCATCAGGTCGAAGTAATGGGTAAAGTCGTGCAGAAGCGGCCCCTCGTTCTCGCTTCGCCACCACGGCGCGGGCTTGCCGCCATCCATATAACAATAGACGTGATTCAGGTCTCCGATCGCGCCGTCCCGCAACAGCTGCAGTCCCAGGTTCCATTCAGGTGACCACCGCCGGTTGTGGTTGATCTGCAGCGGGATGTCCGCGTTGTCGCAGGCTTCGATCATCCGGTCGCATTCCGACAGGGACAGGGCCATCGGTTTCTCACAGATGATCGCCTTTGTCGCGGGCGCAGCGGCGCATGTCTCAACCATCTCGCAATGCAATTCAGGATGGGTGGCCACGATGCAGATGTCCGGCCTGATCTCGTCCAGCATCCGCCGGTAGTCGTGATAGAGCGCGTCGATTCCGTAGCGTTCTCCAAAGGTCTCCAGTTTCTCGCGCCCCCGGTTCACACCCGCCACCAGTTCGCAGCCGGGATGTTGCCGCAACGCATCGGCATGGTTGTCCGGCAGATCTCCGAAACTGAACTGGTATCCCACGCGACCCGTGCCGATGATCGCCACGCGGTAATTCGACATCAGGACCTCCCGTAAGAGAAGGCAATGCTTACCCGGATTGAAATCGGGGAGACATCAGGTTCCCACCGTACTGAATATTCGATTCCTTGTCATCCCATGGCTTGATTGCGTCGTGCTTATTCTTCAACAGCCCCGCCAAACAGCCAGGCGATTCCTACGCCGAATTCGAGTCCGCTATAGTTGCGCCTGTCGCCTAACGGCTCCGAAAAATCCGTCATCAGGTTACATCCCAGGTTTACAATTGCCACTGCGGATCGGCCCAGCCGAACGTCCAGCCCGACTCCCGCCCGGCTTCCCAATGACGTCATAATGGTGGACTTCTGCACCAACTGCAAGCCGACGTCGTTTTTGGATTCAACTCCGATGTTGGGCCCTATGCCCACCGTCAGAAAGGGCCTGAACGGGGCTTGGAGTGTCGTCCGAGGCATATAATATCTCATGCCCAGGATCAGAGGACAAACGACGCCCGCCCGCTGGGAGATTCCCGGAAGCCCAACGCGAGAACCGGCCTCGACAGCCAGGACCCCGAGCGTGGCATGGACGGCGACGTTCTCCTGCAATGTGTACGCATAGGCCAGCGAGACAAGTATACCATCGGACTCAGCGGTCGTTTCAACCCCAAGTGGTCCAACCTGCGTTCTTGCCTCGGTCTTTCCCCCCTGATTCCGAATTCCCATCCTGAGTTCAACGCGCGATCGCTTTTCCAGGCCACCGGCATAAATGGTCTCCGACGATATCAGCAGCAAGATACACAATAGTATCGTTAACCTCGTTGTAGACACTTGCGCCTCCCTTTCAGGGTCGTCCCTGTCCGACCCGCTCCAGCGCGTCAACCAGGCTCTTTCTCACGAGATCGCACAACTCATCGATATCCTCCCTCTGTACGATCAACGCCGGCCCTACGGCAAACCAGGTGGGGTCGATCCGAATGAGCAGACCATTCTCCAGTGAAGTCCGTTTCAGTGCCTGCCCCAGTTCCGGAAACGGGGCCATCGTCTTCGTATCCTTCACCAGTTCCACGCCCTGCAGCAGCCCCCGGCCCCGCACCTCGCGCACCACGCCCAGATCCTTCAACCCTTCCAGCTTCGATGCCAGATAATGGCCGAGTTCCCCGGCCTTCCGATCCAGCTCCTGCTCCACGATTTCGTCGATTACGGCCATTCCCACGGCGCAGGCAACGGGATTGGCCGCGAACGTATGCCCATGCGCAAAGTTGACATCCGCCTCCACCGGCCCCAGGAAGACGTCTCCCATTTCCTCCCGCGCCATCATGGCCCCCACCGGATACGCCCCACTCGAGATCCCTTTGCCCGCGCAGATAATGTCGGGCGTCACCCCGAACGTCTGGGCGGCGAACATCGAGCCGGTTTTGCCGAACCCGGTAATGATCTCATCGTAGATCAACACCACATTGTAACGGTCGCAGACGTCGCGGATAATCTGAAAATACTCCTCGGTGGGCGTAATAATCCCTCCGGTATTTCCGATCGGTTCCAGAATGACACCCGCCACCGTATCCGGATCTTCATTGACGATCACGTCCTCGAACATTTGCGCACAGAACCGGTTGCATTCCTCCCAGGAAGCAAAACGGTCTCTGTAATACGTAGGCGGAAAGACCTTGAGGAATCCGCCCATCTGCGGCTCGAACGGCGTCTTGCGTTTCCCGGTTCCGCTGGCCGCCATTGCGCCAAAAGTAGCGCCATGATACCCGAAGTAACGGCTGACGAATTTGTACTTGCCCGGGCGGCCGCTCTGCTTGAAGTACTGCCGGGTAAACTTCAGTGAGGATTCGACGGCTTCGGAACCGCCGCTGTAGGACTTGATGAAATTCAGATTCCCCGGCGTGACGCCACCCAGTTTTTCCACGAAATCCAGCGCCACGTCTGAAAGTCCGTGCATCGGCGGTGAAAAAGAGAGCGTTTCCGCCTGCTTTCGCATCGCCTCCAAAACCCGGGGGTGGCCGTGACCCAGGGAAGCCACAAAGATGCCGCCGATCCCGTCAAAATAGCGCTTGCCCTCGATATCCCAATAGTAGAGGCCATGCGCCCTTTTCACGAGAAACGGATGTTCCATAAAGGACGACGTCTGCTGATAATCCAGAAACGTCCGTTTCAGCAATCGGCGCTGACGCCGATCCAGTTTCATCGGGCTATTCCTCCGTACGCCTTGCCTCAACACCATCGACGGTCACTATGCCAGCCCCTTCGGCGCCAGCACCAGCCGCTCCGCATTCCTGTAAGCGATCTGTTCCCGTTCTGCTTCCGTTATATCCGCCGCCGCAAGCAACGCGGGGAACGCCATCGGTTCGTAGAGCGGCGAATCCGTACCGAACAACACCCTGTCCGCACCCACCTCACGCACCACCAATCCGATCATGCCTGTGCGAATCGCCCGCGCCGTGCCCATGTCCGTGTAGAGGTTGCCCGTCTTGCAATCCTGAAGCGCGTCGATTGCCTCGTACGTCTGCCCCGGCTGCCCCGCGCCGAAGTGCGCCGTAATGAGTGTCAAGGTCGGAAAGCCCTCTGCCAGCCGCCGCAACCGGGCAGGAGCCGCGTACGACTCGTTCTCTCCGTGGGAAAGCACCGGCAGCCCGAGGGGCTCCAGTTTTTCGAAGAGCCTGAACGTGGATTTGATGTCCGCCGGATACTTGTGCTGCACGGGGTGGATTTTGAATCCCGCGACCTTGGGATGGTCCTTGAACCGCTCCAGCAACTCCAGTGACTCGCTCATCTTCAACGGGTTCAATACCAGCCATACAAGCAGATGTTCCAGCTTCTCAGCCTGCTGTATGGTCCACTCGTTGCCATATATCAACTCTGTAAACAGAGCGGATCCGGACGTCACCACGGTCCGCTCGATGCCCGCCCGCTCCTGCAGTGCCACAAAGCCCTCGGCGGTAAACGTCGTAATCTCGTCGAACCACGGCCCCAGGTGGGCGTGTGTATCGGGTTCAATACCAGCCATACAAGCAGATGTTCCAGATTCTCAGCCTGCCGTATGGTCCACTCGTTGCCATATATCAACTCTGTAAACAGAGCGGATCCGGACGTCACCACGGTCCGCTCGATGCCCGCCCGCTCCTGCAGTGCCACAAAGCCCTCGGCGGTAAACGTCGTAATCTCGTCGAACCACGGCCCCAGATGGGCGTGTGTATCGATATATCGCATTTCAATATCCTCCGGAATCAACACCCTTATGCGGCCGTCCGTGGACGAACGCCTTCGCGGTTGCGAGGGGATACAAAAAAGGGAACTCGTTCCCGGTGTCCCGTCCCAGAAATATGTCACCATTCATCCGCCGGTTCATCCCGTCTCGCTGCGTTGCTTGCGCTGAGCTTGTCGAAGTGCCATCGCTCGCCGACCTTGCGCAGGTCGCCTCGCTCAGGCGCCTTGCGAGCCGGGCGACCCTGCGGCCGAATTCAGGCAATCTATTTCAGGGACAGAACACTAGACATCCGCGTGCGGTTTCAGATCGTCCTTCCAACCGCCTCGATCAATCCATCCACGTGGCTTTCATCCATCGGCGTGGAGACGGCGCTCATCAACAGCCCGTTGCCCAGGAAATATCCCTGTTCGATCAGCCCGAGTAGCAGGCGGTGCGCGGCCGCTTTATCCGTTCGGGCCAGATGGCGGTAATTCACCATCTTCTCACCTGAAAAATGAACGCTGAACAGCGATCCCACACCGACCGCAATCGCATCCGCGTTTCTCTCTGAAAACAATCGATTCAACCCGTCCCGGAGCCGTTCTCCCAGCCGGTTCAGGTGGGCGAACACGTCCGGCGTCAACTGCTCCAGGGTTGCCAGGCCGGCGGCCATTGCCACGGGATGCCCGCTGAACGTGCCGCTCTGGAAGAATCCGGTCGGCCCCCGCGACGTGTCGAAGTGGTCCATCAGGTCCGCCCGGCCTCCGAAGGCGCCCACCGGAAAGCCGCCGCCGATAACCTTTCCGTAAGTTGTCAGATCCGGCGTGATGCCATAGTGCTCCTGAAGCCCGCCCGTGCCGACCCGGAATCCGACGATCTCATCGAAAATCGACAGTACATTATTCCGACGCGCCATGTCACATACAAACTGCACGAACTCCGCGCGCTGCCACAGAATTCCGGCCCGGGGATCGAATATCACGCATGCCAGTTCGCCTCGATGCCGCGCGAGCAATCGCTCCGCGGCGTTCTCGTCATTGTACGGCAGGACCACCACCTCGCCAGCCGCGTTCGGTGAAGCGCCGCCCGCCGTGGATACCGAACGCGGGGCCGACGCGGGCCCGGCCTTATCAAGGGGCGGGGCCACACTCACCTCCACCACGTCGTGGCTTCCATGATATCCACCTTCAAACTTGGCGATCTTCGTCCTTCCGCTGACCCCACGCGCCAGCCGAATGGCGTGCAGGGTCGCTTCGGTGCCGGAACTGCAGAATCTGATCTTCTCAACGGACTTCACGCGCCTGCACATTTCCTCGGCCAGTCCCGTCTCCACGCCCGCCGGCGCGCTCAACGCGATCCCCCTCGAGACCTGCGCCTGCACCGCCGCCACCACAGCGGGATGATTGTGCCCCAGAATCTGCGCCGTATGGTGGTTGTTGAAGTCCACCAGTTTGCGGCCATCCAGGTCGTACAGGTAACACCCCTCACCCCGTTCGATGGTCAGCGGATAGGGCTTGTAGAAGTACGCCCCTTTCACGCCTCCCGGCATCACCGCCCTGGCCTGTTCGAAAGCCGCCTCGGAACGCGGGCTACCCGCCCGATATTGTTCCTCCACTGAAGGTCCGCGTCCAACCGATGTCTCATCCATGGCGATTTCTCAATCCAACCGGAAACGCTCGAAAACAATGTGCTCGTACGCCGAGGCCGATCCCGCTTCGTATAAACAACCGAACGTGTCCTCCGGAAGCACCACAAGGCAGGAATACGCCGCCGGGCCATCGTGCAGCAATTTCGCCGCGGGCCAGGTCATACCCCCGTCATTGCTCAGCCGTACGGTCATGTTCACCCGCTCTCCTCCACCGGGATTTGCCGGCCCGGGAGCTGCGGGATTCGAAAACAGCAGGTCGTTCCTGCCTTTGCCTTCCACGAGGCTGGCCTGGCATTTGGGACAGGGCAGGTTCCGGTCGTGCCGGAACGCCTGCCAGGACTCCCCGCCGTCCCGGCTCAGCGCAGTTCCGCGATACCCTTCGCTGTGCGTCTGCATCCGGGTGTTCATGACGACGCTTCCGTCCGCAAGTTCACCGAACTGGCACTCGTTGGCTCCCGGCCGGACCGTGCCTCCCAACCGCCAGGAAATTCCTCCGTCGTCACTGTAAATCGAATGTGAACCGCAGTCGTACGCATGCGGGTTCCGATGGTCGCAGGGAATCAGCAGCCGCCCTCTTCCCGCTCCGTTCCGGAGTTGAATGCCCACCCCGGGACCCGTCGCATACCAGGCCCACTCGCGCTTCTTGACGCCCTCGGTAATGTCCGTCGGATCCGACCAGTGCCAGCCGTCGTCGGTACTGTGTGTGACCAGTACATCCATGTTGTCTCTGCAGAACAACATCCGGATTGTGCCCGTCTCCGCGTCCACCACCGGACAGGGATTACCGATCGTGATCTCACCCTCTTCGCTGTACACCACCTGCTGCGCCGACCAAGAACGTCCCCCGTCTTCCGAACGCTTCATCAGAAGGTCGATATCTCCGTGATCCCACTGATTGTTACGCCGGCCTTCACAAAGGGCCAGCAAGGATCCGCTCGGGGACACCAAAACGGCCGGAATCCGGTAGGTGTGGTACCCATCCTGGCCGCTGGTGAAAACATTCATCTTCACGTATACACCCTTTCATCCGGCCTCGCGGCAGATCTGGTGTTCCGGGCCGGAACACTAATGCTGGTCACGCCGGTCCATGATTTCCGTGGCGCGCAGTTCCCGAACCAGTTCGATCAGTCCCTCTATGGCGGCCTCCAGGAATTGCTCCCCTTTCTCCCGGCTGGCCTTTGTCGCGTCCCCCATCACGCCGCTGGCCGTTTTCGTGCTCCAGTACGGCGTGAAATTCGCACTGGACCCATCCGGGTGGGCGCCTGCGAGCAGATCGGACTGGAAACTGTTCGACAGGGGCGACCGTTCGTCGACCGCCTTGCTCATGTCCACCAGATCCGGCTTCAACGCCAGGTATAGCGATGTCTCAAACTCTCCTCCGTGGGAGGTCCCGCCGTAGTCGGATTCCCTCAGTTCGCGGCCCACCTCTTTCACCTTCCGGAGCCCCCAGTGGTTCACCGAACCGCACAGAATCCTGCCCTCGTATTCGATCACCGAAAGCCGGGTCGCCAGGTCCAGCGGCGGCGCATTGCTTCCGTGGCCGTTTACAACCAGAATCCGCTTGAAGCCGTGGTAGGCGAGGCTGCAGCAGACATCCTTGACGTACCTGATGAACGTATCCCATGTGATCGTCAGGGTCCCGTGAAAATCCATGTGGTGGGGGCTGTACCCGTGCGGAACCGGCGGGGCCAGAACGGCTTCCGACGGGATCCGCGCCACGGCCCGTTCGCAGATCTCGGTACAGAGTACGACGTCGGTATCCACCGGAAGGTGAGGACCGTGATCCTCGTATGTCGCCACGGGCAGAACCGCCACCCGGTCCTGTTCCGCGGCATCCTTGATTTCATACCATATCATTTCGGCAAATCGATATTTCATTCTATACTCCTTAAGCCATGAATCTCTTCGGGTTTACGCCAACGATGGCCGATGCCTGTTCGCCAACGGCCCATCCGGATTCCACCGAAACTCCTGTACCCGCGCCGTCGTTCAGTGCACGGGGAAGAAGATCTCGGTGCGCCATTTTGACTGGTCGGGCTCCGCACCCGGATCCGTAACGTAGACCTCCCAGGGCGCTCCCGCCGCCTGCAACCCCCGTCCGTCCATCCAATCCTTCAGAGCGGACCACGTCTGCCCCAACTGCTCGTAGGGGCCCATGTGCGTCACCGTCGCCATTTTCCCTGCGGGAAGTTCGCCTGGTCGAACGCGCTCAGTGCCCTCTACGGCCGAAGCCACCGGCATCCCGCATTCCATTACGAGCTGCTCGCAATCCATCTCGTGGTAAATTGTGAAGGGCATCCCCGACGGCGCGAGACCGTTCCGGTTGAGATAGTCCATTACGTCGCCGAAAAGGGCGCCGATGACGCCGGCGATCTCCTCCATACTGGTTGTGGCGCGTATGCACACGATAGGCTGCGACACGATTTCCCGGGTGGCGAAGTTCAAACTCACTGATGGATCCTCCATTGACGGGGTGTCTTCCGGTCGGTATTCAAATCGTCCGCGTGCAGTGACGGGGCCAGTTTTGCGCCAACCCTGGCGGCTGGCTGTTCAATCCTTTTCTTTCGTATCTTTCTCCTCAAAGTCCAGCGCCGCGGAGTTCATGCAGTACCGCAATCCTGTCGGTTGGGGTCCATCGTCGAATACGTGTCCGAGATGTGCGTCGCACCGGCTGCATTTGACCTCCGTGCGCGCCATGCCGTAGGCCAAATCCGTTTCCGTTTCCACGTTCGAGGCATCCGTAGGGCCCCAGAAGCTGGGCCAGCCCGTGCAGGAATCGTACTTGGCGTCGGAACGAAACAGCTCGTTTCCGCAGCACACACAAAGATAAATCCCTTTCCCCTTGAAGTCGTGGTATTCGCCCGTAAACGCCCGTTCAGTTCCGCCCCTTCTTGTCACCTGATACTGTTCGGGCGATAGCTTTTCCCGCCACTCCTCGTCGGTCTTATCAATTTTCTCAGCCACGACGGCCTCCTTTGTTTCCCGGGATGTTGCGGGGCCACGACTTCCCTGTCGTGGCCCCGCAGGTCCTTTCGTTCCGGTCCTGCGTTTGACGGATCCGCGCCGCTAGACGATCTCCAGCGTCAATTCATACCGATCCATGCCATCTGAAAAAGGCAGCACCAGCACCAGCCGCGCCTCTCCGATCTGTGCCTCTCCCGCCTTGGTGTAGGGGTTGTGCGGCAGCGCCGGCCAAATAAGCCTCGCGCCCGACGGTAGCGAGAGTCGCCAGCCCGCGTGTTCGAACCAGGCACCATCCGCGCCCTTCCATTCCACGGCATCCGCCCCCAATTCAATGCATTCGCCCGAAGACGACCGAAGTTCTTCTTCCAGATGCGGGATCAGCGTCATGTGCCCTTGCATGCTCATTCCGGAGTTGCCTGCCACCTCGTAAACCAGAAGCAGCTTCCTGTCTCCCTGGGGAGCAAGGGTCACCGTCCCCACGTCTTCACCATAGTGCAACTCAACGCCCTGGGAGTCTTCATATTTGACGATTTCAGCCCTGTCGGGGATATGCGCCAGCCCGTCAAAAGGGCCGAAATCCGGTTCGATATCCCCAGGCGTATGCCGCATCAGCGATGTATCGCCTACGGCGAACGTACTCCACAGCGGCTGCAGCTTGGTATTGCCGCCCCCGGCAATCAACCCGGTTTTCTCGTGGAATAAACTGACGAAATTCTGCCGGTCCTGCCGGAACCGATTCTCATTAAGCGGACAACAATAGGCCGACAGACTCAGGAACCACGGCTTGCGCGAGACGATCAGCGAATCGCCACCCATCGCGTACGTATGCCGCTCCCGGTCGGCCGCAGTCTCCTCGATTTCCCCTTCGCCCCCGTAAAGCAGCATGTGGGAGGCATAGTCAACGTCGAACGTCCCGCCGTTCTCCAGAAACAACCGATGTTGACGGGCCAGATATCCTCTTCCCGGAGCGGTGTGGCTGAACCCCGGATTGCCCTGGCGAACGCCGTCTTTGTACACATTGCGCTCGTCCACCGTCTCCACCACGCTCCCGTCCGGATAAATGTAATTGGAGTGAAACCGCGCTGCTTTCTCAATCGACTCCAGCACGCGCCCATCCCCCGACATCTTGTAATAAATGCCCATTGCATCCGAATACACGTAGTTGTAGGACACGACCGGCCCCACGTTTTCGGTCCACCACCCGTACGAGGACTGCGCCGCCACTACCTCGTGGATGAATTCCTGCGCCTGCGTCTTCCAATCCTGGCGCTCAAACACCATCCCGGCGCAATAGAGCGACATTGCGTGGTGGGTGGGAATATTGTGAATCCGATGCAGGCACGTCTGCGAAATACCCTCGAATCCCAGCATCAATGCCTCGTTCCATCGGGCGCGCGCCTGGCCGTCCATCCCCTCCCGAACCAGCTGATACGCGTGAATCCAACGGCTGTACGTCCAGGGCATGTAGATTTGCCCCCACTCCGAATAGTCCTTCTTCAAAAACGTCCACATCCCGGCCTCGTCCTGGGCCTCAATCAGCGCATCGCCGCCGCGCACAATTGCCGCCAGGACCTCCTCATTCCCTCTATAAGGACTATTATCAAGCGTCCAGGCCGCGGCCAGAGGCAGTATCAGATGCTGGTCCCGGCAGATCCAGGGCTCCGTGCCAAACCGTCCATCCGTCCGCTGATCCGCAAGAATCCCGGGCACCGCATCCAGCAACGCCTCCGACATTTCAGGCTCGATTTTCCACAGGTTTGCCATTTCTTTCATTCCTTTCGCGGTCAAGTTCAAGATAGGCAACCCCATGCGGGGCTTACCACCCTCTGGGTCGGACGACGTTCAGGAGCCGGTGGCAAAGGACTCCTCCAGCACGTCCAGGCGGTAGTCCATCATGCGGTCGCCGTCGAAGATCCAGTAGCCGGAGAACCGCTGCCCGGCCACCAGCAGCGGCAGCCACAGGCGGTCGTCCTCCCACATCCGGTCGTACGGGATGGCATCCAGGTCGACCCACAGCGGGACCGCTTCATCCGTCTCAACCGGGGTCCCGTGCAATCCCGAGGCGCGGTAGACGTGGACGTATGTAGAGTACCCGTCCACAAACTGGAAGCGATGCTCCCCCACGCGAACGGGATTCACCGCGGTGACGCCGAGTTCTTCGCGCAGTTCGCGCATCGCGGCGGCCTCCGGCGCTTCCCCTGGCTCGAGGCGTCCGCCCGGCCCGTTGATCTTGCCCGCGCCCAGCCCGCGTTTCTTGTGAATCAACAGAATTTGGCCACCGCGGATCACGAAGATGAGCGTGGCCGGGTCCACGGCCGTCCACGTGGTCCAGTCGATCTCCGAAACGCGCGTTGAATGCATGGGAAATCCCGGCCTTCCGGAGTGTGCGTTGCCGGTGTTTCTGCGCGGTTACAATATCTGGGCAGCCATCAACCGGTGCCCCGAAGAGAAATATATGTCATTCCCCACAATCGGCCCGGCCGCCCCGTGCCCAATCAACCTCTCGTCGAATTCCACGATGACGTCTACGGAGAGCGAGTCGGGATCCAGCCGGTAGATCAGGGTATGGGTCAAGCCGTAAATTTGTCCGTCGGGACCCAGTTGCAGCCCATTGTCCACCGGTCCGCCCTCGGGGGCGGATATCCGATCCGTGAACGCCCGATCCCTCGGGTCGAACACGAAAAGCTCCGATCCGCGTTCTTTGCCACTGAACGTGCCGAAAAGCCGCCCGTCCGGAACGGAAACGAGTGCGTTGAAGACTGTCACCGGCGGATCCGGCGCGCCTTCCCAGACTTTCTCTTCTTCTTCGTAATCGAAGAGGAAAAGCACCGCTTCGTCCACCCGGGGCTGTGTCCCGCTCCCTGCGCTGATGTTCGTGCCGACGGCGATCAGTGCTTCCGCCTCCAGATGCGCCAGGGTATAGCAGCTTCCGTCTCCCACAATCCGATAGAACGCCTTTTTCTCCTCTGTTTCCGCGTCGTAGTATGAAAGCGGCCCGCCCCACCTCCCGTAGTCCGGAATGGATGCCAGCCAAACTTTGCCGCCTGGACCCCCCAGCGTTGAACGCGGCCGGTACGATATGTTGTCCACCCGCCCTATGTCCCATGGATTGCTGCCACGGCTTTCGCCGAAATGGTATGGCTGAGACGGATCGTAAATGGAGATTCTAGCACCCGGGTATGACGAGATGTAGATCTTTCCGTCCAGATTCGCCATCGAATACGCCTCGCCGGTGGCGGTCGAACAGATGCCCAGGTCCGTAAGATCATCCTTGTCGGGGTCAAATCGGAACAGCCGCTCCGGCAGGACGCTGGATCCGTACACGCAACCATCCGGACCGCCGTGCAAACAGAAGATATCGGTTCCGGCCGCCTCGAATTCGATGTTGAAGGTCTTCGCCGCGCCGTCGGGGCCCGTTACTTCGAGAATTCGGCAGGTCTGCTCCACCGCGTCCACGAACCGGAACGTACTCCCATCGGGCAAGGCGGACTTGACGGCTTCCGCGGGAACGGTCTCATCCACGGGGACGGCATCCATACCCTCCAGGCGGTAGTTCCCTTCACTCGACTCGATGTACAGGTTGCCATCCTCACCCCGGTGAAGGGTCAGCGTCCCTTCGCCGCGAGTCACGACCGGCCCCACCGTCCGTTTCTCGCCAGTCTTCGGGTCAAGGACCACCACGTGCGGCCGGGTCTGCATGATCATCGACGCGACGGTGTCGTCGGTATTCACGTAGCAGGAGGCATACATATCCACCTCGTCCAGCCGGCCGTACCGGGTAAACTCCCCGGTTTCGGGGTTGAAGCTCGTCAGATCCGCGGTGCCATAGCTGGAAATCCAGATGAGTCCCCGTGAATCCTCGTCGATCCTGCACGGAAAAATAGCCGCCTTCCCGTTGATCGTGCCGAAATTCACCAGATTGTCCTGCTCGGGATCGAAACAGTACAGCTGCCCCGAATGCGCCGCCCCGATATAGAGCCGTCCGTTACGTGCCTGATAGACGGCGGTGGTGTAGTTCGAGTCGGGAACGTCCGGCCAGAATTGACGCAACCGCCCCGTTTCCGGATCGATCTGCAACACGAAAAGATTCGCGGCCTGCTGCGACATCGTGGCATACAGACACGGTTCACCGGCACCGTTTCGCCCCGCAAACAACTGCGCGCGGTTTACCGCGCGAACCGGAATACCAACCTCCCTCACCTGCGACATGTCAACCTCCTCCGAAAGTCCGACAATTCTAGCCCATGGACGACTCTCAACCCGACGCACGGACCATGGAACCAGGGTGCGGTATCGCGAACCGCAGAGACTTCAAGATCACCCGGGATATCACACGGAATCGCCAGACAAAGTCATCCGGGCAAAAGTTCGTGCGCCCCGGTCGTTCCTGATTTCCGCCAATATTGATTTTTCCCCGGACCGTGTCAAGACCCTTCTCAACCCCTGATCCCCCACTCAATTCACTCTCGACGTTGCGTTGTTGGAGAAATTCAGATTTCGCCGTACCTTTGCAGAACGCAGTTCGGACCACCCGCCGTGGAATGCAGGCCGGATCTGCGTTCGGCGCACTGAGGTGTCGCGATTTATCGAACAGGAGACCGTTATGAAAGAGCTCCGGGGTATCTGCGCGGCTCTATGCACTCCCTTTACCGGCGACGGTGAACGGATCGACGAAACCGCGCTGAGAAATCATATCGACTCCATGCTGGAAGCCGGCGTCCACAGTATCCTCATCAACGGCGGCACGGGTGAGTTCGCCTGTCTGCGACCTCAGGAACGCAGGCGCCTCGCCGAACTCGCTGCCGAACACCTCGATGGCAGGGCCGACTTTGTGGCCATGGCCTCCGCGGTCAGCACGTCGGAGACGATAGAATACGCCAAACACGCCGAGGGCGTGGGTGCCGACTGCCTGCTTGTGCTACCGCCCTATTTTGAAGGTCCCGACATGGAAGGCGTGTACGCGCACTATACGGAAATCTCCGAATCCGTCAGCACGCCGATTATGGTTTACAACATCCCCGTCCACACGGGCATCGATATTTCCCCGGCCTTCTTCAAACGCCTCATGGAAATCGAAAACGTTCGATATATCAAGGACAGCACGGCGGACATTCTACGTATCCAGGAACTGCTCGCCATCGGCGCCGAGGTCTTCAACGGAGGGGACCCCATCGCATTCTTCAGCCTGGTTGCAGGATGCCCGGGCTGCGTATGGGGTGCGGTCAACGCCATGCCGAAAGAGGCCGTCGATCTCTATAATCTGGTCGCCGGCGGGCATCTTTCCGAGGCAAGGGACCTCTGGCGGCGAATGTTTCCCACCAACCGTTTTTTCTGGACCCACGTTTACAACGCCTCCGTAAAAGCCGCCACCAACCTCTCCGGCAGACCGGTGGGTCCGTGCCGCAAGCCCGTACAGCCGCTCACGGTAGCCGAAATGGCGGAACTCAGAGACGCCATGAAGCCGCTGCTGACATAAATCAGGGCGCATATTGATGCGCCCTGATTCCAACCACAACGCGTAGTGATTCCAGCCAGCCGTCCTCAACTTCCGGCAGCCTTGCGCCGGCTTATGTCCTACCCGAGATTGATCGCCCCGCCCGGCGGAGGCGCGCCCGGCAGTCCACCCGCGCCCGGCACCACAATCCGGGAGGACTCCTGGCGCCGCTTTTCGTTGGCCTCCTCCATCATATCCTCCACGGATCGCGCCAGCGCCTGCGGAAACTTCCGGAGCGCCTCTTCCAGGTCTGCGGCCTCAATGTTGCATTGCACGGGGAGCGGACCCATCTGTGACATCAGATGGGTCTGTCCGATAAACACCTGACGCCGGGTCCTATCGGGCGTTCCATCCGGCTTCACCGGAACCAATCTGCGGATGGACGCCACCTTCAGGTCAGTATAGTTCTCTTCCCGATACAGGTTGTTCCGATCAACCTGTATGTCGCTCAACGGCTGCTGCTCGTTCCGGTTCACGCACAATCTCCTTTCAGCTAAATGAATTCGTATCCATCTGCTGTGCCGTACTTCCGAGTAAAGGACAATGGTTCGGCGTCACCCGGATTCCATGTGACTGGCAATGTCCGCAGGAACCCCCCCCGGCGCTCGTCTCACCGGAATTTCGCCGGCCAGAACACCTCGGGCGCCGCCGTGAACGTCATCTCCTCCTTCCGGGTCGGATGGAGCAGCGTGAGGGCACGCGCATGGAGCGCCAGGCTCTTTTCCGGAAACCCGATACTCGCACCGTACCGGAAATCGCCGACAACGGGATGCCCGCGGTGCGCGAACTGTACCCGGATCTGATGATGTCTGCCCGTTTTCGGCCGGATCTCCACCCACGATATTCCCCGTTCGAACCGCAATCGACGGAACCCGAGCACCGCCTCCTGTCCCCTGTCGGACACCCTACTCGAAGGTCCGGCGCGCAACAGCGTATCCGCCATGCGGCCCTCCCGGGGCGTCTTTCCCTCCACCAGCGCCCAGTAGATCTTTCCAATCCGACGGGCTCGAAACTGTTCCGAAAGCCTGGCAGCCGCCTTGGACGTCCGGGCAAAGACCATTACCCCTGATGTAGGCCGGTCCAGACGATGCACCAGCCCCAGAAAGGCGTCGCCCGGTTTGTTGAACGCCGCCTTCACGTACGCCTTGCCGTATTCCAGCAGCGACCGGTCACCCGTGCGGTCTCCCTGTGCAAGCATTCCCGAGGGTTTCCGGACCACCAGCAGATGGTTGTCGATATAAATGACTTCAAGATTCGTTGTGGATGATTTCGGGTTAGACCGCATAGGCGAAAACACCCTGTAATATTGTGGGGCCCCTTCCGGGAATCGCGGAACTCTCGTTGGAAGCTGTCAGGGTGATTTTCCGAGATCCGGCCTATCGCACCCTGTTCAGTCCGTTGAGCGCCGCCACGCGGTAGGCTTCGGCCATTGTCGGATAGTTGAACGTTGTGTTGATAAAGTACATCAGCGTATTGCCGTCACCCTTCTGCGCCATAATCGCCTGGCCGATGTGGACGATTTCCGATGCCTCGGATCCGAAACAATGAATGCCCAGAATCTCCAGGGTCTCCCGATGAAACAGAATTTTCAGCATCCCTGTGGTCCGACCCGTGATCTGTGCCCGGGCAAGGTGTCGGAACGACGCGTGTCCAACCTCGAAGGGGATCTTCTTCCCCGTCAATTCCTGCTCCGTAAGCCCGACCGAACTGATTTCCGGAAGCGTGTAGATGCCCGTCGGGATGTCTTTGACCAGGTGGGCCTCGCATACCCCGAATATGAGATGGGTGGCCGCGAAACGCCCCTGGTCGTACGCGGCGCTGGCGAGGTTGGGATACCCCACCACGTCGCCCACCGCGTAGATATGGTTCTGAGCCGTCTGGTAGAACTCGTTTACCACAACATTGCCCCTGAAGTCTCGCTGGATGCCGATCTCCTCGAGCCCCATCTCATCCGAGTTCCCGGTTCGGCCCTGCGCCCAGAACAGGCAGTCGCTGAAAATTTCCTTATTGGACTTGAGATGCAGGCGTACGCCGCGATCGTCGGCCACCACCCGTTCGTACTCCTCGTTGTGCCTTATCAGCACCCCCTGTTCACGCAGGTGATAGCTCAGCGCATCCACAATCTCGTCGTCCAGGAACGCCAGCAGACGGTCCAGGCTGTTAATCAGATTGACCTTGATCTGCAATCCTCTGAAAATAGACGCATATTCACAGCCGATCACCCCCGCCCCGTAAATCGTCACCGACCTGGGATGTTCCTGAAACTCCAGTATCGAATCGCTGTCCACGATCCGCGGATGCGAAAAATCCAAGTCAGGCGGATGGTATGGCCTTGCACCGGTGGCGATGACGAATCCGTCCGCGCGGTAACGGCTCACACCCCCGTTTTGCAGAAGGACCTGAATTCCATAACTGTCCTCGAACGCGGCGCGCCCGTGGATCACATCCACGAAATTCCTGGCGTAGAATCCCTGGCGCAGGTCGACCTGCCGACGAATCACGCCCTCCGCCGTCTGCAAAAGATCCTGAAACCGGGAGTCGTTGTACCGACCGGTATCTACCAGCTTCTGGATGGCGTGCCTCAGCGCCTTGCTGGGAATGGTGGTCTGATGGGTGCAACTTCCGCCCACCGAGGGCCGGTTATCCACCACGGCGACCCGCTTCCCCTCCTTGGTCGCCTTCATGGCCGCGCCCTCTCCGCCCGGTCCGCTCCCGATTACGATCACGTCATATTGGTTTTCCATACCGCGCGGCTCTGTTCGTAGGTTGACGAAAAAACGTTATCCCGTTGAGTCCTGCCTGGCGACTCCGACCCTGGTCTTTACCTATCCGGGGCTGCCCGCTTCACCCTGAACTACCCATGAAATTAAAGGATTGTTGTGTGCAATATCAAGTTCTCTTTGGATCTTTAGAGTCCTGCAGTGCGGCTCTTACGCAAAATGGATACATGTTTGTCCATAACTGCTTGTTCAGGGATTCGTGTTAATGATCAAGGGTCAGGGGTAGGGCGTGGCGTTGACGGCCTGCCTGCCGTGCCGGGCACGGCGCAGACCGGGCTGAGCATAGTGAAGCCGCGCCAGGCATGTCCCCGGCAATGCCCGCGGCTAACGGTCCCGACGCTGTATTCCGTTGGCCTCCGGGTGACCCTGCCAGGATCAAATAAAAAGGGCGTCGATTCTTGAACCGACGCCCGTCGAACGGATCGATTGAGGATTCACATGGGGTGAAATCGGATCGCGGCTACAGGTTAAGCCTGCCCCAGCTTTACGACATCCGCAGCCTGGGCGCCCTTGGGCCCCTGCACGACTTCAAATGAAACCACTTCACCTTCGGTCAACGACTTGAAGCCATCGCCCTGGAGAGCCGAAAAATGCACGAAGATATCCTCGCCGTCATCCCTTTCGATAAAGCCGTAACCCTTGGCGTCGTTGAACCACTTTACGCGACCTTCTGGCACAGTACTTCACCACCTTTCAGCGTTAGAAATCTGATGAAACTCAAAAGGGCAAGGACCGGAACTTCTGATCCTTGCCAGACGCACTTCGGGACTGCAAAGGAGACAGAAACTTCATCCATCTACTTCATGCTTCCAATTGATACAAAACAATTATTTTTTTGTTCAATTGTCAACCGTTTTTCCGTACGCGTTTTCCATTCCGTCCGGGGATAACCGGACTGCCGAGTCCGGTGCGGTTCGCGCCCCGAATTATCTTTTCAGACTATATTGTTTTCAATAACATATGATTTTTTATTTTCGCATCTCGGAATCGGTTTCCAGGCCGGAGACCATTTGGTTCCCCGAATTTGCCCGAATCGTTCTTTCCTCTTGACAGGCGCGAGTTCCTTCTCCATTATTGTTTTTTCGACCGCCACAGGCGCATCAAACGAGTTTCACCCGGACATCCAGGACCGGGGTGATTTCCGTCAATTCGTTCCCTCGAGAAACGCGTCGGTCTCGCCGGAGCGATGCGAAGGTGTCGTTAATTCCAATACGTGCGAACCTGGACGTTATCTTCCGAAAGGCGTTCCCGCGGGAGCCCGAAAAGCCGCTTGAGTGTGTTGCGGTTTGTTAGAGGTCATTCCCCGGAAGGAGGTCTTATGCCGGCCTGGAACAGCGATGAAGAGAGAGAATGCAGGCGTCGACTGGAAAAAGAGAAGGCGAGTTACTGTCGCAGCGCCGGGGACGTTGAACACCCATGCCTTGGTGTACGGGACGACAACCTTGATATCGCCCGCGCCAATATCCGGCGCCATGATTGGGCAAAACAGCACTACGAGGATCTGCTCGAACTGGGGGATTACTATGCGGATCGCTCCGATGCCTGGATTGCCCACATGGTCCCGGGTCTGACACCTGCGCAGGTTTACGGGACATTCTGCCCCGCCTGCGGCGCCGACAACACCTACCGCATGAGATGGATCGATCGCGACCCCGACAAACTGGTCTGTTTCCACTGCGGCGCCACCATGACCGACGACGCCTTTCCCGAAGAGGGACGCCTCGAACTGCCGCGTTCCGGCCAGACCCTCACCTATTACGTCCGTCCGGAAGAAAAAGGCGATCCTGAATTCACCACCGGACGCAACGCTTTCATCTGGGCCGGGAGGCGGGTCCACTCCTCGTACAGCGGCGCCGTCCGGCAGCAGAAGGTCCACCGCATGCCGGCGGTTGCACGCAATCTGGCCATTCTTTACCGAATGGAAGGCGAGGACCGCTATGCCCGTGCGGCGGCGGCCATCCTGAAACGCTTCGCTGACGTCTACCCCACCTATCTCTTCCGTGACTACTGGAATACTTTCATGGACTGCGATCCCCTCTACGCCTGCGAACTCATGGCGCAGGACAGGGGTATCGCCCGGTACGAAGTCAACCCGTGTCCGGACCAGGACGCCCGCTCCCCGATGAAGAGCGGAAGACTCATTCAAACGTTCTGGGGCTGCGGGCGCCTGTCTGGCGGCGGCGTTCAGTCTGAGGCCCACTACATCACCATGCTCGCCGAAGCCCTGGACCTGCTCTGGGACGAAAAGTGCGGCCATGGACATCTCTACCTGACCGAACAGGAACGCGAGCGCATCGTGAAAGACCTGCTCGTGGAGGGCCTCTTCACGTTCACGCACTGGGAGGGTATCAACAACAAAGTCGCGGGTTGCCGCGAAGGCGAAGTCGTACTGGGCCGCTTCCTGGGCGTCCCGGACTACGTGCATCGAGGCGTCGATGGTTTTGAACCGTACATCAAGGGGTTCTTCAAATTCGACGGCAGTACCGCCGAAGGCTCCAGCTATTACCTCTACGCCGTGGCCAATGTGCGAAATCTGCCTGAAGTCGCCCATGGATACTCCGATCCTCCCACGTACCGTAGAGACGATCGCTACGACAACCTCGACCTGTATGAGCCGGGCGGCCCCTTCCACACCGTACTCCGCGCACGGACCCTGATGACCTTGCCCGACGGTCGCCTGCCCCACACCGCCGACGCGCTCGAAGGGCCCACCGACTGGCCCTATCCCGCGTGGATTCACAACCTGGGTCTCGTGCGTATGGGCGACGATTTCGCTCCATTTGTACGGTTGGACACGGGTGACGCGTTCGCCCTCTTCAACCGACCCGCGGAACTCCAACCCGCGGCGCCGCCGCCCTTACGCGACCGGTTCTTCCCCGGCTGGCTGCTGGCGATCTTCAACACCGGCTACGACGGTATGTTCCAATCCGACCTCACCGGAACGGCCACCTTCCTGATGAACTTTTACAAACCGGAAGGTCATGACCACCCGGATGCCCTCAACATCGCCATGTTAGCGGAAGGGGTGGAGGTCCTTTCGGACCTGGGATATATAGGAGACCATCCCCTGAACGCAAGTATCCGAAGCACCCTCAAGCATAACCTGGTGGTCATGGACGAGCAGGAACAACTCCTGCGGGACCGCCGACCTCCCGGCAACCTCCGGCTCCTGGCGACATCGCCGGCCACAAAGATTATCGAAGCCGACTGCAGAGCCTATGAGCAGGCCGAAACGTACCGCCGTTGTTGCGCGATGATTCACACCGGCACGGGCCCCGCCTACCTGGTCGACGTGTTCCGCGTCAGGGGCGGCGCCGTCCACGACTACGCCATCCATGGCGAGGGCCGCATCAGCGCCCCGCCCGCCGATCACCGCGCAATTCCGCTGGAGGAACGTCCCGGCGTACTAGGAAAAGACATTGAGAAACTCCACGTCGGCAGACCCGCGGCCCAGTGGACCGTCTCCTGGACCGATTGCGGCATGACGATGCGCGCGCGGTTGGTGTCGCCGGTCGACGAGATCATCCTGGGCGAAGGCCCCGGCCAGCGGGACCATGCTGAAATCGGCGCCCGCCACGACTATCTCTTTGCCCGCAAGGCCGAAGCCGGCCCCGGAAACACCTTTGTCGCCGTGATCGACCATTTCCGGAAAGACCCTGACATCCGCGAAGTTCAACCTCTATGTCTTCCCGGCGACGCCGGTGGACCTGTCGCGCTCCGCATCGGCCGCCGAACCGGCGCCGACACGGTTATCCAGACCCTCGATCAGACCGAACGCACCTACGATGACATCGCCTTTGCCGGTCGCGCCGCCGTTTACACCCGATGCGAGGATGCCCGGCAATCGCTCTTTCTGACGGAAGCCACCCGCTTCGCCTCGCCTGGCCTGACCGTCGCCCTCGAGGTCGCCTCGATCGAGGGTGACATCGTCGACCGGGACCGCAGGGGCTTCCGGACGCGCGATACCCTTCCGCATCCCGACGCCCTTGTGGATCACTTCGTCCGGGTCCGGGATCCCGATCAGGGCTGCTGGACGGCTTACCGCGTCAGGTCCGCGGCTGCCAGCCGGATCGACGTGGACGAATTCCCCTTCAACGCAGGTACCACCTATCATATCCCGTCGCTGTTCCGGATCGAACAGGCCTCGGACGATACCTACCGCGTGCGAACCACAACTCCGGCCCGGCTATCCATTCGGACACCATACCGGGGCGCCTTCCTCCAACACGGAGACAGCGCGCGGACCGAATTGGAGACGCAGGAAACAGCCGGCATGCTGTCGATCAACATCGATCCTCGGACCACCCGATCAGATGGAACCCTGCTGCGCCTGGCATAGGAAGACAAACCGCGGATCGCTTTGACGTGAGAGGAGATGATCGAATTTCCCGTCGGAATTAACGATCCCGGAGGATTGTGAGACCACGTTCCAAGCGGGCAGATTCCCTTCAGAGACGGCCGCCGTCGCCTATCTGGGCAAGCAATCAGTAATCGAGTACGAGTATGACGGCGTGATACACCCTATCTTCGCCGGGGCGTATGGGAAAAACACGTCGTAGAATGACAGCGGGCCGATAGTTACAACTGTCATGCGGAGGCGGCAAGTCTGAAGGTGGGCAGACATTCCTGTCTGCCCGTTTCGTTGTTTCACTGTGGAAGTGGAGACAGAACCAGGGCACGTGCCGCATCAACTGCGGAATGTCTCCCTCTCCGTCTCTTGCCGGCGGCGGCGAGCTTACGAACCTGGGGAACTGACAACGAGAGAAGGGGCGGCGGGTGGCCGTGTACCAGGTGTTGTACTGGAAGGATATCCCCACGCAGGTGCGGGTCTTCGACGGTAGAGGTCGCGTTTCGCGTCAGATGCCGCCCAGGTTTCAGGAGGCGATAGACCGGCGTGCGATGAAGGAGGGTCTGGCCGGAACGGACGCGTACCTGGCGCACTGGCAGTGGAGCGAACGTCAGGAGCGTCCCGGCGACCCGCAGGCGGTTCTGCCGGCACTTCGTAGCGCGACCTGGAACGGGTCTTACGACGAGCGGGATCGCAGAGCATAGAGGTCCCAACCGTAATTGAATTAAGAGCGGAGCCGGAGTTTCCGGCTCCGCTCTTTTGTTTGTATCGCGTAAGGCCGGGGCCTTTGCCGGCGGCGCGCGCTATTTTCCACCAAAAAATCATTATTAGAAGCTGTTATTCCACAGATAAACCACGAATAAATCGTTATTAATGATTAGTTATCCGTGATGGGAGCGTGCGGGTGCGCGGGTTCAGGCGATTTTGAGGGATGCGGTTCTATTGCCGGTTCGAGTGATGTCTCGATAGGATTCTACTTATTTCGATGGGAGGGGTATCGTGCTGAAAGCAACGTGCGGACGTGTTTTTTCCTGTTTGGTTTCGTGTGGGTGTGTTATCGGCCTTGTGTGTCGCAGATGGTGTCACCTCTGTGGATGGATGTTTGTGTCGTTGCTGTTGACGGTGTATGCGTCGCCGGTGTTCTCACAGGGCGGTGATGCGCCGACGGATCTGGGCGCGTCTGCAGATGGTGGCGACTACGTCCTTCTGACGTGGACGGCCCCTGCCGAGGATGCGGCGCCGTCAGCGGATACACGATCAGGCACCAATCGTGGACGAGCGGATTGTCGATTGTGAATGTGGGTACCATTCGGACGTCCGGCGGCGTCACGCGGCGAAGGTTCAGTGTGGGCAACCGTGGCCGTGCAAGGTACTTCACGTTAGAGGTGCGCGCGGTGCGGGGCTCGGTGTCTGGCGGATGGACGAACAGGATCCTGTACGACGCGGTGACGTCGATGTTGGTGACGGTTCCCGCGGCGCCGGAGGGGCTTTCGGGTGGGGCTGGTGTCGGTGAGGTGGTATTGACGTGGGACGATCCCGGTCACGCGACGATCGCGAGGTATGAGGTGAAATAAAGCCGCGGCGCCGTATTGGTTCAGGACTGGAGGAATATCGCGGGCAGCGGCGCGGGCACGACGACGCACACGGTTCGTGGCCTGACCAACGGCACGGCGTACACGTTCGACGTGCGTGCGGTCAACACGTTCGGCGCCGGCGCGGCGTCGAGTGCGTCAGCCGTGCCTGTTCCTGCACCGCCTGCGGGTCTGGAGGCGACGGCGGGCGTGGGACAGGTGACGCTGCGCTGGGCCGATCCGATGGATACGGCGGTCACGGGGTATCAGTTCCGTTCTTCGCGCGCGGGCATGCCGTATACGGCGTGGATCAACGTAGGCGTGGCGACGTCGCATGCGATCGGGGGTCTGACCAACGGGAACGAGTACACGTTCGAGTTGCGGGCGACAGCGGGCGCGGTCCACGGCAATTCGTCGGTGGTGACGGTCAGGCCCGATGCCGCGGCCGGCTGCGCCGGACGGTCTAACGTCGTGGCCGGGTGAGGCGACCGTGGTGCTGACGTGGGAGGACCCCGGCAATGCAGGCATCACCGGGTATGAGGTGCGTTACGAGGTGAGCACGTCGGCGCTGCCGGATACGTGGGACGCGATCGAAGGCAGCGACGTCAACACGACAAGGCACCTGGTGAGGGGGTTGACTAACGGTAGGCTGTATACGTTCGAGGTACGTGCGAAGGCGACGGCCACCCCCGGCGATTCGTCGGTGGCGACGGACACGCCGGTGCCTGGTGCGCCTGCCGGGCTCACGGGGTTATCGCGAGACGGTTCCGTGGTGCTTTCGTGGGAGGACCCCGGCGACGCGGCCATCGACAGGTATCAGGTACGCCACGCGGAAAGCGGCGCGGCGCTGCCGGGGTGGCGTGAGCGTCATTACGTGGCCGGCAGCCGCGCCGGCACGACGGACCACCAGGTGACGGGCCTGACGAACGGGACGGACTATACGTTCGAGGTGCGGGTGAGGGCAGGCGCGGTCCACGGCGCGGCGGCGGAAGTGACGGCCATGGCGCTGTCGTGCCCGGCCCTTGCCTTGTCTGGACGCAGGGTCGTGGATGGGCTCAATGACACGACGGTGACGTTGGGGCAGGCCCTGTCGATGCAGGCCGCCGTGAGCGGTGTGCAGGGCAACCGGTATTCGCTGATGGTGGAGCCCGCACAGGGGTCGTCCCTGACCATCGATGAACAAAGCGGCGCCGTCACCGGCACGGCCACGGCCGTGGGCACGTATGCCGTGACGGTGACCGCGACGGACGATCGAGCTTGTACGTGGTCGCACACCTTCACGGTGCAGGTGTGCCCCGTCATCACCGTGGCTGCGATCGAGGACGTCTCGGTGACGGCAGGAGGCAATGTCTCTCGCACGGCGCGCGCAACCGGGGGATGCGGGGCGATCACGTATGCGATGACCGGCGCGCCGGAGGGGGTCCGGATCGAGACCGTAACTGAAAACGGGCAAAGCGTGGGACAAATCAGCGGCGCGCCTGGGGGACCTGCCCGTGAATACGAGGTGACGGTGACCGCCACGGACGCGGAAGAAAACACCGGCGATGAGAGGTTCACGATAACCGTGCAGTGTGGGGAGATTACGTTGACCGCACCCGGGACGGTGGGGGTGACGGTGGGCAGTTCCAAAACCGCCACGGCTATGGCTGCCGGGGGTCAGCCGGGCTATACGTATGCGAAGACGAGCGGTCCGTCGTGGGTGACAGTGACCGAGGGCGGCAACGTGAACGTGCGCGAGGCGCCCGCGCCGCAGCGCACGTACCCCGTCGGGGTGAGCATTGAAGACGTCCACGGGTGTACGGGAACGGGTTCGTTCACGGTGGCCGTGTGTACGCAAATGGTATTTGAAGCCATCAATGCGGTAACCGTGACGGCGGGCAGTTCAGTTTCGCGCAGGGCGGTTGCGAACGGGGGATGCGGAGAAAAAACATACGAGCGATCGGACGGGCCCGGGTGGGTGACGGTCGAGAACGATGGCTCCATCACCGTGGCGCCGCCGACGGGCACGGCGACCGGCACGTACACCGCGAAGGTCAGAGCAACGAGCGATTACGGCATCACCGCCGAGAAGTCATTCAGAATAGTTGTGCCGCGTCGCTGCGAGATCACTGTTGATGCAGGCAGTGACGTGACGGTGACGGTGGGTCAGAACATCTCGCGCACGGTGACGGCAACGGGCGGTGGCGCGTCGCGCACCTATTCACTGTCAATTCACCCGTCATCGGGATTGAGTCTCGGAATTCAGAAGGACGCTCGTGGACGCGGAAGCATCACCGGCAGCGCGAGCACACCAGGAACGTACACGGTGACGGTGACCGCGGATGCGGACGACTGCCGATCCGATTCGGATCCATTCGTTGTCACCGTGCGTCCTCGTCCGTGTTCTCCGATTACCGTTTCGATAAACCCGTCTCCCGTGAAGGTGGTGGCCGGCCAATCCGCGACAGCCACGGCCAGTGCACAAGGCGGGTGTGGGACGAAGAGGTTTAGGAAGAAGGTCAACAGCGGGACCCCCACGTGGGTGACGGTCGCAGAGGACGGTGGCATCACCGTCTCTCCTCCTGCCGGCACGGCGGCACGCAACTACACGGCCACGGTGACGGCGACGGACACGAGAAACAATGCGAAGGATGCATCGTTCACGATCACCGTCTGTGACCCTGTGGTCATCAATCCGATCACGAACAGGCAGGTGGTGGTAGGCGAGGAAATCAGGATCACGCCGGGTGCAAGAGGGGGTTGTGGTTCGATTGCCTATTCGAAGACGGGTACGCTGCCGCCGGGTGTGACGTTCGCTTCTGAGACCGGGGTCATCAGCGGCAGGCCCTCTGCTGCCGGCGAATACACGGCCACGGTGACGGCGACGGACGATGTACTTTCAACGAATTTCGCAAGTACGACGTTCACCATCACCGTTGTCAATCCGCCGCCACCATTGGGGATCATGTGCCCCTCGAACACGATTGTAACGGTGGGTGACTCCATCAAATCGACGGCGAGTGCGTGGGAGGGCGTTGCGCCGTATACGTTTTCGCGGCCGTCCGTTACGCCGTCGGGATTGACGCTTGGTATATCAACGGCTGGACAGGATGGAGAAAAGGGAACGGTCACCGGAGAGGCCGCGCGGGTAGGCGTTTACAGGGTTACGGTGACAGTACGCGATTCCGATGGCGCGTTGGAGAGTTGTCGGTTCAACGTCACTGTAACACCACGTATCTGCGATCCTATCACGGTCTCGCAGAACCCGGATCCGGTGCAGGTGGCGGCCGGCGGAAGAGCGACGGTGACCGTAAGCGCGGAAGGGGGATGCGGGACGAAGACATTCGGGAATCCAGGCCGGCTGGGCTGGGTGAGAAAAACGGGGAGCAACCAATACACCGTTGAACCGCCGTCAGGCACGGCGCCCGGCCCTTACACCTTCGGCGTGACGGCGACGGACGCGGAAGGGAATACCGGCCCGGGGACAATCAATGTCACCGTGGCATGTCCGGACATTGTGGTCACGCAGAGTCCCGATCCCGTGACGGTGGCGGCCGGAGGAACAGAGACGGTGACCGTAAGCGCGGAAGGGGGATGCGGGACGAAGACATTCGGGAATCCGGGTGGGCTGGGCTGGGTGAGAAAAACGGGGAGCAACCAATACACCGTTGAACCGCCGTCAGGCACGGCGCCCGGCCCTTACACCTTCGGCGTGACGGCGACGGACGCGGAAGGGAATACCGGCTCGGGGACAATCAATGTCACCGTGGCATGTCCCACGATTACCATTGCGGAGATCGAGAACGTGGACGTGGAGGTGCGACAGAATATGCCTTCGATGACGGCGAGCGCCTCGGGAGGCCGGGCTCCGTATACATTCACGAAGGAGTTCGGACCGTCGTGGGTGACGGTATCCACCGGCGGGGCCATCAGCGGCAGGGCCCCGAACACAACCGGCACATACCTCGTGACGGTGAAGGCGACGGATGCCGGCCGCTGTTGGGGCACGACAACGTTCGAGATCAAGGTCATTAACCCGCCGGTGAAGATCCGCGACATAGACGACGTGGAGGCGACCGTGGGGCAAGCGATGCCTGCAAGAGCGGCGTCGGCGTCCGGGGGTGAGACACCGTATGTGTTCACGATGTCGGGCAAGCCTTCGTGGGTAAGTTTCAACGCATCGAGCGGGCGTATCAGCGGCACGCCGTCAAGCACCGGCACGTCCACGGCGACGGTGACTGTCACCGATAAGAAGGGCGTAACGGACACGACCCCGTCGTTTCAGCTGCGTGTCAGTTCTCCGTTGACCATCGCGGCCATTTCGGATGCGGTGGTGACGTGGTATCTGGACATGGACCCAATCCAGGTGTCGGTATCCGGGGGCAGGGGATCGTATACGTATGACCTGGAAAGCGAGCCCGCCGGCATCTCCATTTCGTCGAGTGGGAGTATCGGCGGCACCCCCACGCAACTGGGCAGCGCCACGGTGACGGTAGTTGTCGACGACCAGGACGACCGGCGGGTAACCACGTCGTTCAGGATGACGGTCGCCTTGCCTGGTGATTTCAACGGTGACGGCAGGCGGGATGCAACCGATGCGAAGTTGTTCAATAAGTAGATGGGGCTGGGCAGGTCGGAAGCGGGGTATGACAGGCGGATGGACCTGAACAAAGACGGGACGATCAATTATGCGGATTTCATCATGTTGACGGGCTATATCGAGAGCGACGCGTCGTCGCAAAGCGGACAATGATTACTGTGATTGAAGGCTGATTGAACCCCATGTAGAGCCTGTGGGTGATGTCTGCAATAACGTGAAGGGAGTGATGCTGGTATGAAGAGGTGCGGTGTTGATCGTTTGCAAGTAACGTTGACGCTGGCGACATGGTTTCTGGCCTTGCTCTGCTTGCCTCCGGCTAATGCTGCATCGCCGCCTGCCGAGGGCGAGTACCGCTGCGTGGTGCTGGATCACGAGGCGCGGCGGGACGATGCTGCTGTTGCGGGCAAGGTAGCGTCGGAGCTGAACGTAGGCGAGCCGCGTACGGTGCGACTGATCTACTTTCTGCCGAACGACCGTCCGTACCGGCAGTCGGTGGTGGATACGATGAAGGCGATGATGGTGCGTCTGCAGGCGTTTTTCGGGCAGCAGATGGAATCGCACGGGTATGGCTATACGACGTTCCGCTATGAGGCGGACGCGGATGGCGAGCCCGTGGTGCACCGCCTGGACGGCGCCCACGCGAACCGCTATTATTACGACAGAACGTCGTCAACGGTGTGCGAAGAGGTCCGGGAGGCGTTCGATCCGGACAACGTCGTTCTCTTCATCGTGATTGACAACCGCGCCGGGGACGAGGTTGGGTACGTTCCCGGCTTTCGGGTAGCAGGCATCGCATCCGGGGGTAAAGATGGTGGCGCGGTGTGGGTTCCCGGCGGTGTCAGCTTCTCCACAGCCGCGCACGAACTGGCGCACGCCTTCGGGATGCTCTACCACGATTCCCGGGATCCCGCCCATATCCTCTCGATAGGGCGCGGAATGGATCGTCTGTCGTCCTGCAGCGCGGGGTTCCTGTCCGTGCACCCTTTTTTCAACGCGGAGGTCCCCCTCGAAAGGGATTGGGACGCACGTCCCACGGTGGAGCTGCTGTCGCCCCTGTGGTATGAAGAGGGTTCGCAAAGCATTACCGTGCGTCTGAAGCTCGAAGCGCCGCACGGCCTGCATCAGTTGATCATGCTAGTTGCCGACCCGCTCGGGCAGTACCTGATAATGGAACTCAAGGATTGCCGCGTACTCTCGGGTGCTAAGGAAGCGGTCATCGAGTACGAGTATGACGGCGTGATCGCGCCTCGTGCCACGTCGTTGTCGGATCCGCCGTCCCATTTTATCGAATTCGTGGTGGTGGATAGGCGCGGCGATAAAGAATACGAGGGTTGGTATTTCGCGCAGCGGTCGCCGTATCACGTGGCGACGCTGGAAGGACATACGAAATTCGTCCTACGGCTCGCCATGTCCCCCGACGGGACGACGCTGGCATCGGGATCATTGGACAGCACCATCAAGCTGTGGGATACGAAGACGTATGAAGAGACGGCCACCCTTCGCGGGAGCGACAGCGAGATCTGGTCGCTGGCGTTCTCGCCGGACGGGTCGATGCTGGCCGCGGGAACTTTCAGAGGCTGGATCACGCTGTGGGACGTGGCGTCGCGGGAGCGGACGGGCACGCTGGCAGGGCACACGGGGTGGACGCTTGCGTTGGCATTCTCTCCCGACGGCGCGACGCTGATCTCGGGCGCATTTTCCGACGAGGACAAGATGAAGGTATGGGACGTGGCCACCGGAGAATTGATAGGCGTCCTGAAAGGGCATACCGACTCAATCGAACAGTTGCTGTTTTCGCCTGACGGCAGCATCCTGGCGTCGGCTTCATACGACTATTCCATCGGGCTCTGGGACGCGGCCGCACTAAAACTGCGGTACCGGCTCGTGCGTGTAGGAGGGCGAGGCATCAGATCGATAGCGTTCTCGCCGGACGGGCGTGTGCTGGCTGCCACCGCGTCAGCGGAGAGGTTGATCGCATTGTGGGACGTGGCCACGCGGAACAATATCGCGGACCTGCCCATGGTGCATGCGCCTGTGGTCAATGTTCTGACGTTTTCGCCGGACGGGGAGAGTCTGGTCTCGGGGGGCGCGGAAGGTACGGTCATCCTGCGCAACGTCTCGACGGGGAAGCTCTACGAGAGGCTTGCGCATACCGGCGCGATCTCTTCGCTCGCCTATTGGCACGACGGGTCCGTGCTGGCGGCGTCAACCTACAGAGGCAGGATAGAGGTGTGGGACACCTCCGAGTGGGTGCGTCGGCGTCCCGTTCTCGTGAGGATGGTCTCGGGCGATGGGCAGCAGGGGACGGCCGGCACTGCGCTTGCGGCGCCGTTCGTGGTGTCGGTGCGTGACGAGCACGGGGACCCGTTTCCGGGCATCCCCGTTCTGTTCACCGTTACGGAAGGCAGAGGCGCGGTCTCGGCAACGGCGGCCAGGGCCGATACGAGCGGGAACGCGGCCACGGTGCTGACGCTGGGCGCAACGCCGGGGATGAACACCGTGGTGGCGCGTGCGGCCGATCTCGCCCCGGCGGTTTTTACCGCACGTGCCCACGGCAACCCCGACCTGGATGGCGACGGGGAGATAGACTTTGGCGATTTCGTGGTGTTCGCCCAAAAGTTCGGACAACGCCAGGGCGACGACGGGTACGACGCGCGCTGCGACCTGGACAGGGACGGGACCGTGGGGTTCTCCGACTTCCTGATCTTCGCCGGGGCGTTCGGGGCGAAAACCACACCCGGACTGGGATTAACTGTGATAAAATAATGATAAAAGCTGATTAAAACCCGGATCAGGATTCACGGGATTAACAGGATTGGAACCTGATTAAAAGTCGTGGAGAGACTGTGATGGACGTGATGTTGGGAATGACCAGGCGCGACTATGGTATGTTCAACCGCAACCCATCAGGAGATCCACGATAGAGATGTCGATGCCAGGCAGCGCGTCAGTCCCTCTTCATACGGCGGTATCCGTCTGGCTGCATTCCGGCAGAAGGACCTCTCCCCCCTGCCCCCTCTCCTGCGAGGAGAGGGGGAGTCAAACGAAGCGTCGCGTAAACACGAGAAGGACAGACAGGAATGTCTACCCCACCATCACACGCACTTCCTCAACGTCTCGCGGATCCGGACAAGCGACAACGACGCCTGGAAGGTGGAGCGGACATTCCTGTCTGCTCGCATACATCAACCCGAAGCCTGGAAATCCCGTGTACGGGCACTGCTCCCCTCCCCGCGCCGGGGGAGGGGTCGCCGTCCGATAGCCTGGCAGGCAGACATGGGTTTTTCCAAACGGCTATCGTCTTGAAAAAAGATACGGCAGGGGAAGGAATACGACGAGACGTGTTCTCACGGCCTCGGACAGGAGTAGGTGATCAACCGCCATTAGCGCAAGAGGTTAATGAAATGACACCACCTGGTGAATTTGTGCGTGCGAAAGAGCGGGTATTGATTCTGTTTTCGGCCTTGTTGATTTCCACATTCAGCCGTATGAGGATCTCAACGCGGAAGTTCGACAAACCGCGATATCTACAACCAGCGGAGGACGTTCCGCATGGGCGATCGGGCTGGAAACCGGTTCCGCCGCCATTACCGAGATCTGGGTGGAAACCAGCGGTCGCCCGCTTCGCCATCTCGGCACCTTTCCGGGCCAGCCCGGACCTCTCGAGTGGGTTGCGCGCGGGGAAGCGACTTCGCTATCGGGAAACGCCCCTTAAGAGTCCCCCTGCATACGTCTTACCATGGTGCCGGAGCGATCCGTACCGCTCGTCCCATCCACTGTCTGGGAAATCTCGATCCGCGATGGTTCCATCGTACGATTGTCCAACACCGTCGACGTGGAACCGGGAACGCCGCCGGATGCGGAGCCCGTAAGCCCTCCGGCCCCGAGTCCGCCCGCCAGGGCGGTGCTGTGGAGCGTTGCGACCGCGTTCAACGCCTCGGCCCTGGCGTACAACACCGTGCACCGCTGGGAATTCCGCTCGGCGGTGGACCGTTACCGTAAGGCCGCCCGGGCATGGGAGGCCCTGCCCGGGCGATTCAAAAAGCACGGGCTCTACGAGGAGCCAGTCCTGTCTTACGTAAAGGCCCTGGCCGCAACGGCCCGGGAAGCCGGACAGACGCCCGGCGCCCGCTGGGTCTGCCGGGACCATCTGACCGTTATCGGGGACGTCCTTTACGCCTATGAACGGGCCCATGAAAACCAGCGGCCGTCCGACCTGGCGACCCTCAAAAACTGGATTGAAACCCAACCGCTGACGCCGGCGGACTCGATTGTCATGAAAACGCTGTTTCGCTCGGCGGTGGACCCTGAAAAAGGCCGCCGGATCAGCTATGCGCACGGATACCGTCCGGAAGCCGAGGGCGGCGAAGCCGTTGTCACCAGTTTCTTCCACGACGGTCACCTGGTCGAATCCGTCCGCAGCGGCGCGGGTTACCGAACCGTCGACCGGCGCGTGGGAAGGACGCAGATCGACTCCCTCCTCACCCTCGGCATTGAACTCACCCCACATGAGCCGCTCCGGGCGATCTCTACCCTGGAAATTCTGGCCGGCGTGGCGCAGGATTTCGCCCGCGGGCACAGCAGGCTCGGGTTCGCCTATCTGGAGGTCGGGAGGCTGGTGCGCGCCATTAAAGCCTTCGAACGCGCGATCGAATGCGACCATAGACTGGCTGAAGCCTACTACGGGCTGGGTCTCACCTATCGCAAATGGCCCAGAGGATCGTACGACGCCATCCGCTATTTCCAGAAAGCCCTCCAGTACAAGCGGGACCACGTGGAAGCCCGATTCAATATTGCCGATATACGGCACGAACTGGAAGAACACGACGTGCGAAGGGAAATCAAAAAAGTGCTGGCAATAGACCCCCGCTATGCCCCGGCCTATCTGCTGATGGGGAAATGGGTCGAGGAATTCGAGAAAGACTACGAAAAAGCCGCGCTCTACTATGCTCAATATATGGGCCTGCGACCCGACGACCCGGAGGGACGGAAGCGGCTGGGAGCGATCTACCTGAGAACGAAGGACTACGGCCGTATCCTGGAGGTATTGGAGGACTACGCCGTGCAGAATCCGGAAGACGACCAGGTCCTGCCGATTCTCGCACAGGCCTGCATGAAGCTTGAGGCCTACGACAGGGCCGCCGCCTTTTTCAGAGACTATCTCGAGGGGGCCGACGAGGCCGAGCGGGTGCACTACGACGATATCCGGCTGGTCTCCCCTTCCAAGACACTGGCGGCATTTGACGAGACTCCGGCGTCCGGCAGACGTACGTTTGTGGAGGCCTTCTGGTCGCAACAAGACCCGGACCTGACCACGGCGGCCAATGAACGCCGCCTCGAGCACTATCTGCGCGTGTGGTACGCCCGGCAGAATTTCTCGGAGGGAAAGCAGCCGTGGGACCAGCGCGGCGAAGTCTACATCAGGTTCGGCGAGCCCAACCACAGGTCCCGCTCCGACGACATGAACTTCCAGCAATCCCTACCGGTTCAGCGGGTAAAGGAACGGCTTGCCAGGGCGCTGTACGGGTCTGCCATGCCGCCGAACATATTGGTGGATCCCGTAAACGACGTCGAGGATAACAGCTGGGCCGATGCGCCAATCCAGTCCTCCGGACCCGGCGCCACCTACGTCGGCCCGGTCTACCCGGTGCGCAGCCTGCGCGGCAGCGGAAGATCCGGGGGCTTCAGCCCGGTTACTGCTGCGGACGACGCCTCGATGGTCCCATGGGAGACCTGGACCTACGTCAACGTAGGGGGCGGAATCGAGATTACGCTCACCGACGAATTCCACAACGGCACCTTCAACTATGCGCCTGTCCCGCTGGATGCCGGTATTCCCGTCCGCCAGCAGGCTATGATGACCCGGTACAACCCCCGCAACGTCTACCATATGGCCGTCGCGGCACAGCCGAACTACTACGTACCGCCGAAAAACACGTCGCCAATGGAATTCTATTTCGCCTCGGCTGATTTCAAAAGCGAAAGGGAATACGCGACCGCGCTTGAAGTCTACGTGGGGATACCGCGTCACCAGGGACACTACCTGGACGATGGCAACCGGACGGAGATAAAGGTCGACCGGACCGTGGCCCTGCGGAATCCGACAACCGGAGCGGTCTACCGGAGCGAGGAAAAGATATACTTCGCGGCAAAAGGGGACGTGACCGGGGAACGGAGCGCGTTCGTGCCGGACCTCGCGCGCATGGACGTGCCCCCCGGGCTCTATCGGATGGAAGTTAAAATAAAAGATCACCTGGCCGTACAGCAAGGGCGGTATCGGCAGGACGTTGAGATCGAGTCCTATGACCGAAAGAGCCTGCAGGTGAGCGACCTGGAAATGGCATGGCGGATTTCCAGAAGCACGAACGAGGATAAATTCAACAAAGGCAAGCTGCGGGTCATACCGATGCCTACGCGGACCTACAGGGTAGGCCAGAATGTATTCGTCTATTACGAAATCTACAACCTGACGCAGGACGAATTCGGGCATACGAACTTCCAGGTATCCTACAACGTCACGTCTGATGACAACCCTGGCGTTCTCGGTATCATCTCCAGCCTGACCCGGTGGAGGAAAGGCAAACGGGAAGCACTGGAAGTTGCCTACGAACTGGAGGGTGTGGACACCCAGGAAGTCGAATACGTGGAACTCAAGCTGGAGAACCGCCCCGCGGGCAAGTACGCCCTGAACGTAACCGTTATCGATATGAAGAGCGGTGAAATGGCCCGGAAACAGGCCAGTTTTATCCTCGCGCAGTAGGGTCTTGCCCTGAACGTCTTCCCGATGCCATCCCGGGCGCACCCGCCCGCCCGCGATGTTCCTTCGTGACTCGTGTCATTGACGACTCTGGAGACGTTATAGCGCAGTGAATAGAGAACCTGCCCATAGGCGCGTCCTGCTGAGCAACTCGTCCCGCACCACATCTCCCACATCCTCCGGCCGGTCGAAATCCCGCCCTTTCCTCCCGATCCCCGCGTAAAGCGATCGTGTCCGATTTCAACGCTCGATCAGCCCCACTTCATATCGCCCTCCCCGCAACGACCCGAACTTCTCCGAATCTTAACACCGCCTTCACCAGATGGTAACAATCGTCATATACCTTAATCGACATCGATCACTATCTGTTGGATTGCAACGTATCCGCGCCGGCTCGCCTTCCGGAGTTCAGCGTCGGCGGTCTGGCCACCACCGTCACATGTTTCCTGATTTTACCGGGAAGCGCGGTCTGAGGAGACGATATCCTGATGTTGCGTACATCCGGACAGCTTACCTTTCCGCCTCCCCGTCCGTTCGCCGGTCCGATCCGCGCCGCCGGTGCGGCCCAGTGCATCTCCAACAACGGCAGCCCGCCGGCCTTCCGTTACCCGACTCCCGGATGTCTCCCGGGTTTCCTGTGAGTCCCGTCTGTCGGACGCAAACTTCCCTCAGCATCCTTTCGTAACGACTAACGATTTCAGACCAGCCGAACTGTCTTGTGTAACGCTCGGTCCTTTCGGATATACGCTCGAGAAGAAACCGGCGCCCGGCGTATTGCATCACCGCCAGCGCAAAGGCCCCGGCGTCACCGCTTTCCACCAGGTGTCCGTTCTCGCCTTCGTGGATCACATCGCGAATTCCCTCGATGCTCGCCCCGATTGTCGGCAGCCCGCACAGCCCCGCCTCCAGCATCACACCTTCAGAGGAACGTCCATCCATTACTGGTATCACATCTGAGTTACGTTCCCGTGCCGGTATCCTTACGATTTGTCGCCAGAAAGGGAAAACCGTGTCGATCCGTGTTGCGAGACGGCCCCTGGAAATCCTGAGAATATCGGACTTGCAATCCCAACGCGGTTGTTGTAGAATCTTGATGGCGGAGGCCCGGCCCGTCCGGAACGGCGCCGGCCTGCGTCTGGCGACAGCAGGCGACACCAGTCCCGTGGGATCAATCCAACAGGCGGCGGCGACTGACTCGGAACGAATTAAGGTTGTACGAGCCGGTGCGAACAATTCACTTTTTTACACCTTACTCCAACGGGAAACTGCCCATGTCCACGTCGTCTCCGGCCAGCGCCACGTACGAGTCCATCGGGGTTCGTCCACTGATCAACTGTATGGGAACCTACACCATCATCTCGGGCTCTTTGATGCTGCCGGAAGTCCGCCAGGCCGTACAGGAAGCCTCCAAAGCGTACGTGCATCTGGACGAACTGATGGAAAGGGTCGGTGCCCGGATCGCGGAACTTATGGAATGCGAATGGGGCATCGTCACCAGCGGTTGCGCCGCAGCGCTATGCCAGGTCACCGCCGCCTGCGTGGCGGGCCTGGATCCCGAAAGCATGAAACGCCTGCCCGATACGTCGGGCATGAGAAACCGGGTCATCACGCAGCCCTCCCACCGGCACGTCTATGACCACGCCATCCGCATGGTCGGCGTGGAAATCGTCGAGGTTGAAACCCCTCACGAAATGGAGGCTGCCATCGACGCGTCGACCGCCATGATCGCCATATTCGGCGACGCGGCCGATCGGGGCACCGTCTCCGTGACGGACATGGTCTCCATTTCCCGGAAACACAACGTCCCCACCTTCGTCGACGCAGCCGCCGAACGTCCGGACGTGCCGAATCCCTATCTGACCGAAGGGGTGGACGTGGTCGCCTACAGCGGCGGCAAGTGTCTTCGCGGTCCCCAGGCGTCCGGTCTGGTTCTGGGCCGGAAGGACATTCTCCACGCCGCTTTCATGAACGGCGCCCCCCACCATTCGCTCGCCCGACCGATGAAGGCGGGAAAAGAGGAAGTGATGGGCCTCCTCACGGCCGTGGAACAATGGGCCAGACGAGACCACGCCGCTGAGTGGAAGGAATGGGAGCGCCGCCTCGACACGATCGCAGACTCGGTTGCACATATACCGACCCTGACGACGGACATCCGTCAACCCGGCCGGTCCAACGTCGCCCCTGTGCTGGCCGTCAACTGGGATCCGGAAACCGTCCGCATCACGCCGGAAGAAGCCAGGCGGCAACTCTCCGACGCCGACCCGCGCATCGAGCTTTTCCACACCGGGAATGGCGTGGAAGTCATGCCCTACATGATGGAATACGGCGAGGACGTCATTGTCGCCCGCCGACTGAAGCAGGTTCTGGAAGCCGCGCCTTCAGCCTAGAATTACGATCGGGTCTGTTTAGACCCGGCACTTGGAATCTCACGGAGTCATAGCCCCACGGAGCCCCTGATGCGCGTCGAAATCGCCCGTCACGCCCTTGACCGCGTGCCCCTCTCGATCATCTTCGACGACTCCACGTTGCTGGTCAACCTCAACTACTTCTTCATGAGGGACAGAAACCCTATCGACGGCCAGCACCGCCGCTGGGAGGACGTACCCGTCGTCCACCCCGAGTCCTTCACCCGGGAATTCGCCGAATACTGCCTCGACGAGGGCGTAAAGGGGAAGTTCAGCGTCGTACCCTGTCCCGCGGCGCTGGGGCGCATCGACCACGGTCTGCCGCTTTTCAGCAAAGCCCAGCAGGAAAGCTGGCTGGATATGTGCCGCGAATTCATCGTGCCCAACTACGACATCACACCCGAAATGATTACCCACACATTTGTGGTGGACCTGGAGACGTTGCGGCCGGTGGACCCCAACCTCTGGGAACAGTGGGGATGGCACCAGCTTCCGACCGATAGGGAGGAACTGGTAACGGACTACATCGCGCTCGCCTGTGAAATTCTCCACAACGTGGGCCTGACGCCCGATGGCGTCACGTCGCCCGGCGGGTTCGGGAATCCGCTCGACTTCTACGCCAGATGCGCCGAAGCCGCCTGCCGGCGTGTCACGGGCAACCCCACGCCCTATCTGTTTAAACGCGTGTCCAACGGCGCGGTGGAGACCCCGGTGTGGTACCCCGACCGCAACGCCGGAACGGCGATGGGCGAGATTATCGCATGTACCGGGGATTGGACCGGATCCTGGACGGGGTACGGTGAAGTCAATCCCGACAAATACATCACCGCCGACCTTCAGGGCGGGCGTTTACCGGCTGTTATCGATGCCGGTGATCCTGCGGTACTCATCAGCCACTGGCAGGGCTTTTACGGACTCCACGACGCAGACCGCCGGGGCTTTAACGCCTTTAAAACCGTAGTCCGCCGGCTGAGGGAACGCGATCCGGCGAATGAACGCACCCGGTGGCGCAAATGCAGCGAGATTACTACCTACGCCATCATGAGGGAGATGGCCGAACTCACAGTTGAAGGCAACACCGTCACGCTCGACCTGCCCGTACGCATGCCGGAACTGACGCTATGCTTCACTGACCGGGAGATCAGGTCCGTGTCCGTAGACGGCAGGCCGCTTGCCCGCGCACACACCAGGGCCGCCTTCGAAAGCCGGACCTTCTACCGGGAGAACGGCGCAACCTACGTCGCGCTCGATCCGCAACGTCGCACGACCACCGTAGAGATCCGGTAAAACGGAAACCAGCCCTATGAAACTCTGCGACGCACTGGCCCCTGACCGTATCGAGCTCAACCTTGCCAGTCCCGATCGGGACGGGGCCGTCCGCGAGATGATCGAAACTATGGGCCGGTCGGTCAATCTGCCCGATCCCGACGCGCTGCTTGGTCTCATTCTGGAACAAGAGGCCATCAAGACCAGCGGTGTGGACCAGGACGTGGCGATACCGCACGCCCGGTCGGACGACATCGGGGGTGTGGTCGCGGCGTTGGGCATATCCAGGAATGGCATCGACTTTCAGAGCCTGGACGGGCAGCCCGTACACCTGATTTTCCTCATTCTTTCTTCCGAGGCATCCATGCCGGCTTACATGAGCGTACTGAGCCGCACCGCCCGCATATTTGACCGCGAGGAGATCCGACGGGAGGTACTCAGGGCCGCGTCACAGGGAGAGATTATCGACATCATCCGCTCACAGGAGCCGTTTTAGTGTCCCGTCCCAGAAATATGTCACCATTCTTCCAACGATTCATCCCGTCTGACTGCGTTGCCTTCGCTCCCCGACCTTGCGCATGTCGCCTTGCTCAGGCGTCTTGCCAGCCGGGCGACTCGTCGGCTTAATTTCGGCAATCTATTTCCGGGACAGAACACCAGGGGCCGGGAGCGGGAGGCCGGTACACGGATGGACGGGCGGTTGATACCCTTCTGTGATCCGGTTTCTCCATTCCATGGCGGGCCTGCTATCTCAATGCATCTGCTTTTTATCACACTCAACCGCGAGGACCTCCTCGACGAGGTTCTTTCCGGTCTCGTGGAAATGGAAATTACCGGTGCAACCGTTCTGGATGGAACCGCCATGGAGCGGATCCTTTCCGAGGATGTGCCCATTTTCGCGGGGTTGCTTCAGGCCGGACCCGGTCGTTCCAGCGCCATCGCCGTACCCGTTAAGGATCGCACCATGCTCGACCCCCTCATCCGGCTCTTCAGAGAAACGGGTGTCGACTTCACGCAGCCCGGCGTCGGCAGACTCTTTCTGTTGCCCGTCGATTTCTGCCTGGGTCCGGACAGCGGAGAACCTCCATGAAACTGGTTTCCGCCGCCATCCTGATCGTCGTCATCGCCTTCGTCGGTTCCCGCCTCAGCTTCGTCCAAATCCGCCTGCCACTGGGTCTCAGACATCTCTTTCTCACCGGTATAGAATACATCCTGGTCGGCCTTCTTCTCGGCGGCGCCGCGCTTGACCTGCTCGACGCACCGACGCTCGACGGCCTCTATCCATTTATGGGCATGGGTCTCTCATGGATCGGTATGCTCTTCGGCATTCAGTGGGAGTTTCGACGGTTGAGCCATATTCCCCAACGGGTCTTCGGCATTGCGCTCGTCCAGAGCCTGATCACCGTCTTCGTAGTCGCTGTTCCCTTTTTCCTGCTGTTCCGCGTCCTTTTTTCGCACAAAACGGGCATGTTGCTGATCGGCGCCGTCACCGTGGCCGCCGCGGCATCGGGTACGGCATCCAGCGGTCTGACGCTATTTGCCCGGAATACGCGGTCTTCCGCGCGGCCCCTGATGCGGCTTCTCAGGAACGTCTCGAATATCGATGACCTCGTTGGCCTGACCGCTTTCGGTCTCATTTCATGCCTGGCCGTATTACACGCCGGCACATCCACAATTGTCTGAATCGGCGTCTCTGCCGGGCTCGGACTCACCGTTGGTCTGCTGGTCGTTGCGCTCACCGCCTACCGTCTCAAGAACGAAGAAATGCTCCTGGTTGTCATGGGCGCCATTACGTTCTCCGGCGGACTCGCGCTGTACCTCAGCCTATCTCCCCTCCTCGTCAACCTCATCGCCGGCGTTGTTGTCGCCAACCTGGCAAGGGGCCGTGCGAGAGCCGGCATTCGCAATGTCCTCATGAGGGGCGAGCACTCCATCTATATCCTCTTTCTCATCCTGGTGGGCGCCTGCTGGAAAAAATCCCGTGAGGCTAATTCTCGTCTTTGCGGCCCTGAGTTTTCTCATGGCGTGGGCCGGAGCAGCCCCTCCCGGCGACGCTCCGGGGCTTACACCACCCTTGTTGTGGGGCTGCTTCTGCTCTCCGGCCATGTGGCTGGCCATGTCCTTTCCAGGCTGGCCTGCCACGGATCACCGGATACCTCTGCGTGGGCATGCTCACGGGACCGTATCTTTTGGGCTTCCTCACGAGAGAAGCCGTCGGCCAACTCGGTTTTCTGAACGAACTGGCGGTTACCTTCATCGCACTGGCGGCAGGCGGCGAACTGCGGGTTGCCGATCTGAAGGACCGGATGAAAGTCATCCTCTTTACGATACTTTCGCTCACAGCCATCGTCTTTTCCATTGTCACCATGTTCGTTTGGTTTACGCGATCACAGCTTCCGTTCACCGCCGCCTTTTCGAGTCTCCAGGTGCTGGCGGTGGGCATGCTCTTCGGGGTACTTGCCGTAGCGCGGTCGCCGTCCAGCGCGATCGCCATTATCAACGAAACCCGGGCACTGGGTCCCTTCACGGAGACCGCACTCGGCGTCACGGTCGCAATGGATGTTTTCGTCATCGTGCTTTTTGCGGCAGCGATTTCCTTCTGTGAAGTCGTGATGTCTCCCGCCGCCGCCCTGGATCCCGGATTCATTGCCGGCCTGAGTGTCGAAGTCCTCCTGGGTATCGGTGCGGGCGTGGCCGTGGGGCTGGCAATGGGCTATTATATCGACCGGGTGCGGGCGAATCTTCCACTTCTCCTGCTGGGCACGGCTCTGATGGTAACCAGCATCTCCCACGGTGTTCCCGCATATCTCAAAGAGGGTTATAACCTCACGATTCACCTGGAATCCCTGCTGATCTGCGTTACCGCGGGCTTCACCGTGCAGAACGTCTCCCGCCAGGGTCCTCATTTCATAGAGGCGATCGAGTCCGTCAGCCTTCCCGTATACGTACTCTTTTTCACGCTGGCGGGAGCGGGACTGAACCTGGACGCGCTGATGCAGACCTGGACCATCGCGCTTCTGCTCGTCGGCGTCAGAGCCGCTGCCATCTACCTGAGCGCGTACGCCGGCGGACGCCTCGGCGGCGCCCCGCCGCGCTTCAACCGTATTGCCGGCATGGCCTATCTGACGCAGGCCGGCGTCAGCCTGGGACTGGCCCTGGAGGTCACCCGGCGCTTTCCGGGCTGGGGTGAGGCCTTCGTGACTGTGATCGTCGCGGTCATCGCCGTGAATCGGATGATCGGCCCTATAGCGATGAAGCAGGCGCTGACCCGTGTCGGCGAGACCCGTGAAATCTGATCGTCAATGATGTTCGACAACGCTGCTCGCTATCACTGGCGAAAACCCGATTGCGTGGGTTCCCGCTCTGAGGCCAGCCGCGACGCCGCGCGGCAGACGCGCAGGACCGACTGGCCATCTGCAATGTTGGACAGGATCTCCTCCATTTGGCTTGACGTACCCCAATAATGGTTTACATTAAAGTAGATAGTTTACATTAGAGTAATGAAAGGTTTCGCGACGAATTGGCGCGATATTTCAGGGCCAACACTCCCGGTTAGATGTAGCTTTGTAAAGAATCGCAAGGAAAACAACCGCATGTCTGCAGAGGGAAAACAGCGGCCGCCAGCGGATGTCCGGCAATACCGCAGGCTGTTCGGTCTGGAAATCTATTTGACGCCAGTGTTTGTGATTTCCAGTATCACCATTGTCACCTTTGTCATCGGGTCGCTTGTTTTCCGGGAAACCGCGACGGAAGTTTTCAAGGCAGCCCGTGTATGGCTTACCACGAATCTGGATTGGTTTTTCATTATCTCCGCCGATCTCATCCTGTTGTTCTGCCTTTATGTCGCCATATCGCCGCTTGGAAGGGTGCGTCTGGGAGGGGCTCACGCGAAACCGGAATACTCCAATTCAACCTGGCTTGCCATGCTTTTCGCGGCCGGCGTGGGCATCGGTCTGCTGTTTTTTGGGGTGGCGGAGCCGGTCTATTACTTCAAGAGCCCGCCGCTGGGCATTGCTCCGGGAACGGAGGAGGCCGCCATCGCTGGTATCGCCGCCACGGCGTTTCACTGGGGGCTCCACGGCTGGGCGATCTACGGGGTTGTGGGTCTCGCGCTCGGATACTTCGCGTACAACCGCGGATTGCCGCTCACGATCCGCTCGGCTTTCCACCCCCTGTTTGGCGACCGTATCTGGGGCTGGCCGGGACACGTCATTGACACGTTTGCCATATTTGCGGGGTTGTTCGGGCTTGCAACCTCTCTCGGTCTTGGGGTTCGACAGGTGTCGTCCGGATTCGATTATGTATTCAATATTCCCGCGAACAACACGACCATGGTTGTCTTGATCGTCGTCATCACGGCCATCGCGATGACATCCGTACTGACCGGTATCAATGTGGGTATCAAGCGTCTGAGCCAGTTCAACGTCATACTCGCGCTTCTGTTGCTGCTGGCCGTGATTCTGCTCGGGCCGACAGGTTACGCGATCAGCAGTATCGTTGCCGGGGTTGGCAGCTACGTGGCGAACATAGGCCCCCTCAGCAACTGGATCGGGCGCGAGGATACCGGTTTCGTGCAGAACTGGACGACCTTTTATTTTGCCTGGTGGTTTGCATGGGCGCCGTTCGTGGGCACGTTTATCGCCCGAGTTTCAAAGGGGCGTACGGTACGCGAATTCGTTGTCTTCGTGTTGCTGGTGCCCACACTGCTGTGTCTGTTGTGGTTCGGCGCCTTTGGCGGCACCGCGTTCCACCAGCACATCGTTGAGGGCTATACCGGCGTTACCGAGAATGTCGAGGCGTGGAAGCTTGAAATTGCATTGTTTAAAATGTTTGACGAACTCCCGATGTCGACGCTACTTTCATCTGTCGCGATGCTTCTGACCATCGTCTTTTTTGTGACGTCGTCGGACTCGGGATCGCTCATCATCGACACGATCGCGGCCGGCGGCCGGGTTGACGCGCCGGTAGCGCAGCGCGTTTTCTGGTGTACAATCGAGGGGTTGGTGGCGATCGCGCTCCTGCTTGGCGGAGGATTGGAGGCGTTGCAGGCCGCCTCTCTGGCAACCGGTTTGCCGTTCGCCATCGTCCTGGTGGCAATGGCGGTCTGCCTCTGGAAAGGACTCCGGGACGAAACGCGCCGAGAAAAAATCTCCAATGGGCGGATGTGAATACCGTCCCCGAGGTCCGAGAAACAGGTCGATATCGAGGTACGCCTGAATCTACATGAGAGGGGAATCCTATGATTTTCCGAGGTATGTATATTCCGGTTCTGATATTCGCGGCAATGTTTCTCCACGCACATACGGTGGTGGGGCAGTCGACAGGTACCGTTGCGGGCACCGTGGTCGACATGGAGAGCGGTGACCCGTTGGAAGGCGCAAACGTCTCTATCGCAATCCTGAACCTCGGCGGCGTGTCGGACGCGCAGGGCCGTTTTACCATCCTCAACGTGCCGCCCGGCGTCCACGAACTTAAGGTGGACCAGATCGACTACCCGCCGGTGACGCGCGCGATTACCGTGACCGCCGGAGCGACGCTGACCGTCACGCTGCAGATGGAACTTACCTTGCTCTACATGGACGAAATGGTGGTGACCGGCACGGCCTTCAAGGAATCTCCCATCAACCTGCCCTACGCGGTTGCCGTGGTCGGGCGGGTAAAAATGGCCGAGCAGGGCTCTCCGCAGGCCGTCGATTTCTTCAAAAACCTGGGCGCGAGCCACGGCGTGATCGGCGAGCGGAGCAGCTGGTACAACGCGGGCCAGGCCGCCACCCTCACGGAGAGCATCGCGAACGTCAACCTGCGGGGGCTGGGGGCTTCGCGCACCCTCGTGCTGATCAACAGCCGACGCCAGACCTACGTCCCCGCACGCCTGATCGGGGGGCGCTTTGTCGATGTCAATGTGATCCCCTCCATCGCCATTGACCGGATCGAAGTGCTCAAGGAGGGAGCCTCCGCCATTTATGGGTCGGATGCGGTGGCCGGCGTGGCCAATTTCCTTACGCGCAGCGACTTCGAGGGCTTCGAAGTTTCCGCCGCGCACGAATACTTCCCGGGCGCCGGCGATACCAACGGCGGCGCGATATGGGGTGGGAAACTCGGCGAAGCCCGTGCGGTTGTTTCCGCGGAATGGCGTGGACGGCAAGCGTTGCCGGCCTCCGAGAGGGACTACCTGCTGCAGCCGTGGCACGGCGGCGGGCAGCGCCTGGGATGGTCGAGCCTGGGGAATCCCGGCACCTTCGCCATCGGGGCTCCCGCCCCGTGGACCGCCGCGATCCACGCGCCGCGCTGCGAGGAATTCGGGGGCTTCCGGGAGTCCTGGACGTGCCGTTTCCGCTATCAGCAGTATGAGAATCTGATCGAGGACATGAGCCATACCCGCGCTTTCGCCGAGATCAACGGTTCGCTGGACAATGGTACGGAGTATCACATCGAGGGCCTGTGGGCCACGGCCAGGATTGCCGATTGGTACACCACGCCCTCCTATCCTCCGTTTCCCCTGACCGACACCAGTATTATGGAGGTGGCGGCCGACCACCCGGGCCGGGGGGCATTCTGCGAGGACTACGGCGCCGATCCGTCCGACCCATACTACGAGGCGTGCCAGGGCGGAGAGAACTGGTACTTCAACGGTCGTCCGTTCGGAAACTCGGGCCCCGGTCGCACACTGGACCGCGACTCACGCACGTGGCGAGTGGCGGCCTCCGCGAATCGCGACTTCGAGGCATTCGGCGGGCGGGACGCGCATTTCGACGTGGGCCTGACCTATTCCCGCACCGAGGGTAACTATAACCTGCCGGGTGTGTACATCGAGCGGCTTTTCCTCGGCTTCCGGGGCTTCGGGGGGCCGCGTTGCGGCGTTGGCGTGGAGGCGGATCGCAGTTCCCTTGCCGGGATGCGTCTGGGTTCGCTCAGCGGCCAGGTGGCGGGTCAGGGTGACTGCCAGTACTACAATCCCTTCGGCAACGCCATCGAGTTTGCGGATCAACATGGCTCGCAATATACAACTCAGACGAACCCCGACTACCGTGCCGGCCTTGCCAACAGCTCCGAATTGCGGCAATGGTTCAACCAGGAAGTCGATCTGCAAAGCACAGCCGACCTGCTGGTCGCCGAGGCGACGCTGACTGGAACCTGGATCGAGGACGTCGCCAGTTACGCGGCAGGCTACCAGTTCCGTCAGTTCAATGCCAGCGGCGACCCCAATAACGAGGGCGACGTGACGGTCAACCCCTGTCCGGTCGTGGGCGACAATAACTGTTCAGCGGAGGACAGGTTCGGACCCTATGCGTTTACAAACGTGCATCGGCCTTACGATGAATCTCAGACGGTGCATCGCTTATTTGCCGAGACTCCCCTGAGCCTGGGAGAGCGGCTTGACGTGCAACTCGCCGCCAATTACGAGTTCCACGACGTGGCGAGCAGTTTCGATCCCAAGTTCGGGTGGCGCTATCAGCTGGTGGAATCCTCGGCCCAGTCCCTGTTCCTGCGCGGCTCGGTGCAGACGACGTTTCGCACGCCGGCACTTGATGACGTGAATGAAAGCCCGCTTTCGACGCTCGAGTGGATCAATGAGACCGGCGCCTACCAAACGGTGGACAGAATCGGGAGCAAGGATCTCAAACCCGAACGGGCGTTTACCTATAACGCGGGCCTTGCCCTGGTCACGGAGACGGGCTTTGAAGCGACACTCGACTACTGGAGTTACAATTTCAGCGATGTGATCGGTTCCATGCCCCACGGCGCCATTACCGCCTTATACGCCGATGAAGCGAACAAGAACGCCCTGAAGCAATTCATCGTCTGCCCGGACGGGATAGGTACCGGCACCTGCGCGGCCTCGGAGCTCGAGCGGGTGCAAGTCGACGTCGTCAATTGGCCGGGGGTCAAGACCTCGGGGCTTGATTTGCATCTGGGCACGCGGACGCGGGCGGGAACGGGGAAATTCGCGGCGGGCCTGGACGGCACCTATACGCTGGCGTACGAGACAAAGGCCCTGATGCTGGGCAGCCTGGTGCTCCAGGAGGCGGCGGACGTCGCCGGCTACCTGAACTTCGGAAATCCTATCGCGACGTCGCTTCCCAAGTTCAAGGCCCGGATATCGGGCACCTATTACTGGCAAGACTACAGTGTCGCGAGCTATCTGAACTACATTTCGTCTTATGAGGACCGGGGGTCGATGGGTTCCGATAATTCGAACATCAAGAGTCTGTTCGGTACCATCGATCCGTTTGTAACCTGGGACGTGAGTTTCCTGTGGAACTTGCCCAACGGAGTGAACATCGCGCTTTCCGGGATGAATCTGCTCGACACAATGCCTCCTCTCGTGAATATCGAGCAGGCCTACGACGGCTTCACCCACGATCCCAAGGGACGGCGTTTAAAGCTGGCGGCAACCTATCACCTCGGAGGTTGACAACCCGTTTTTCTTTACGAACATGGAAAAGGCATCCGCCGATTGGGCGGATGCCTTTTTCAGTGGTTTTACAGCTGATGAACTTATACCGCTGCGGCTTAAGAAAGCGTTGCAATCTCGATTCCCGAGCGTCATATTAACAGCGTTTGCGCAAAGCCGCGATACAATGTGATGACCGGGACCCTCGATTCTCTCCGTCTTCGGTACAGGCGGCCCAACTCCGCGCCGCGAGCGGTTCTAACCGACCGGGAAGCCAAATGAACAAGCGCGAAGACTATCTCTCCTGGGACGAGTATTTCATGGGCGTTGCGCTGCTTTCCGCCCTGAGAAGCAAGGACCCCAACACCCGCGTGGGTGCATGCATCATCAACGAGAAAAAGAAAATCGTGGGCATCGGCTACAACGGCCTGCCCATCGGTTGCTCGGACGACGAGTATCCGTGGGCAAGAGAGGGCGACTTTCTCAATACCAAGTACCCGTACATCTGCCACGCCGAACTCAACGCGATCCTGAACAAGATCGACACGGACCTCTACAATTGCACGATCTACGTCACCCACTTTCCCTGCAACGAATGCGCCAAAGTCATCATTCAATCGGGTATTCGGGAAGTCATCTACCTGGCGGACAAATACGCCGAGACCGATTCCGTCAGCGCCTCCAAACGCATGTTCAACAGTGCCGGAGTCGACTACCGCCAACTCACCGGGTACCGGGAACACCTTCACATCGAATTCAGGGACCTGGCCTGAAAGGAAGTCGATATGCCCACCGCCGTTTCCTGGCTGCCGGTCGGATCGGACCTGAAGACTGTCACCGCGAGGTACGGAGATCCACTCCGCGCCCTTTCAAGGGCCGAGATACCGGCGATCGTTCTGAGGCAGGCCTATCACCCAGACCAGTGCGCCGGCCTTATTCGTCGTTTTATAGACCGGGGCCTCATGCGGGATCCGGCGGACACGGAATCCGACGACACCCGTACGCGCATTGACATCGGGACCAGTCTGGGTAACAGAGGCAACGACCAGGAAGACTTTTTCGAACAAGCCGCCCTCACCCGGGACCTTTTCGGACATCTCTTCGACGGTTTCAACAACCCCATCGACGTCATTTATGGCAGCCTCTCCGCCCTGGCCGCAGGGAAACGGGTGCTCACCGCCCGTGAACCGGACGCCCGCGTCTACGGACCCGCCATCTTCCGGATCCACTACACCCACCACACCTACGTGCCGCACATCGACCACGTCACGCTCCGTGAAAAACGCTTCAATTACGAGGTCTCCCGGTTCGAGCACCAGTTCGCGGGCGTAATCTGCTTCCAGAACGCGGCCCAGACCGGCCCGGCCACCCAGGCCATCCTGCACCGCTGTCTGTGGACGGAAGACGTCGACTCTCACATCGCCGCGAACGCCTTTCACGAATACGCCCGGGAAAACAACATCGAACACTGCCGCGTCGACCTTGAACCCGGCGACCTCTACTTCTTCAACACCCGCTGTATCCACGAGGTCCCCGCGGTCGAGGGAACCGATCCCAGAATCGTCCTGGCCGTTTTCATCGGCTATTCCGACGACGACAGCGAAATCTACGTCTGGTCGTAATGCTCCCCGGTCGCGTAAGCGCCACGCGGGAGAACATCGGAGTGTGTTGCGTCTACCCTGACGCCTGCTGAATAGGAACCCCGGGCCGGTTCTCCGGAGTCCTCGCTATGTCAGAAGCCGTTTACCGTGGAGTTCTCCTGCCGGAGCATCCATCCATCGACACAGTACGGTCCGTTCTGCCCGACTACCGCGTCATGCTGATCGCTGTCATGGCCGCCATTGCGGATCGGTACGAACATACACCCGACTACCCCTTCATCGATACCAAACTGGACCTCATCACAGGAGAGGACTTTGCGGCGGACGACCCGGTGAGGGGCCCCGGAGCCGTCTATGGCTGGATCCAGGGGCGCGGTCTCGAGTCCCTGGCCGGGCACTGCCTCTGGATGCGCCGCCACAACCTGGACCCGGAACTCCGGCGCCGCCTGGAACGCATCGCGGCCGACGTGCTGGCGAAGCTGCTTGAAATCCGCGCCCGAAACGCCGGCCGCCTTTCCTTTTTCATAACCCCCGATGGCGACCCATTCACCCTGGATCACGAAGGCGGAATTCGGCCGCTGGTCCTCACTGAAGGCACCAGCTACGGATTCAGCGACCTGTTCAGCGCCAAGGGCATGGTCGCCGCGGCACGATATCTTGAGTTGCAGGACGCAGAAGCCGAAGCCATGGACTACTGCCGCCGCGTGGACGAGGCCATTCACGAGGGTCGTTTCACCACGGACCAGATTTCGCTGGATCCCAGGAATCCCACCGGACCCCGACCGGGCCGCCACCCCCACGGCGCGTTCATGATTCAGATCGGCGGCGCCGCCCTGCTGGCCGAGCATGGAAGTCCTGACAGCGTGGAGATGGGTTTGCGCCTCATCCGCCACGAATTGGAGACCTACGTCAATCTAAGCGAGCGGGTGCCCGGGCTCCGGGAGTACGACTTCTGGGAAGCCGTGGACGACGACGGACGACCCTACGAGGAGAATGGAAAGATCCTTTCCGATCCGGGCCACGTCCTCGAATTTATCGGCCTGACGCTGAAATTCACCTCGGCCGTCAGGGAAAACGCTCTGGCAGGCACCCAACAGCGGAGGGAAATCGCCGGCGTCGAAGCCCATATGCCTGCTCTGCTCGAACATACCTTTGCCGGGGGTTTCCAACCCGGCCCCGGCGGCATCTGCAAGGTATTCGACCTGGTGTCCCGATCCCCTGCCAATACCGACATGCCGTGGTGGAACCTGCCCGAGACCTTGCGTGCCGCTGCGTATTGCTATTCGATAGCCCGATCCACAACACAACGGAAAAACGCCCTTGGCATTTTCAGCGCCTGCCACAACGCGTTCACGCGGCATTTCGTCCGCCCGGACCTCCATCTGATGGCCTATCAGACGCGCGACGAAACCGGCCGGGTCGTACCTGTCATTCCCGCCACCGCGGATGCCGATCCCGGATATCACACCGGTCTGAGCATCATCGATGTGCTTGAAATCTTTGAAAACGCTTAACCATTCATGTATTGGAAGCAGCCATGCGCCTCGATATCAATAACGTCTCGCTCCAATACGGCAAAAAAAAACCGCTGTTTCAACGGGTGAATCTCACCGTTGACAGCGGGGATTTCGTCCTGATTCACGGCCCGTCGGGAAGCGGCAAATCCAGCTTCCTCAGGCTGCCAAACCGGTTACAGGAACCCTCCTCGGGCGACATCCTTCTTGACGGCATACCCGTGACGCGCCATAACGTCACCGAACTGCGGCGAAAGATCGGTTACGTCCAACAGACGCCCGCAATGGCCGGCGGCGCCGTGCGTAACAACCTGACCCTGTCGTTCACGTTTAGAGCCGCAAGGGACAGGCAATGGCCGGACGAAGACCGGCTCCGGATTCTTCTGGACGATTTCCTGCTTCAGGACGTGGACCTCGACGACGACGCGGAAACCCTTTCCGTGGGCCAGAAACAGCGGATCGCCCTGATCCGTACGTTGCTGTCCGAGCCCCGCTTGCTCCTCTGCGACGAACCCACCTCCGCCCTCGACCCCGAGTCCAAATCCGTCGTCGAAACCTGGTTGGAACGCCTCGCGCTGGAACAGAGCATCGGCATTGTCCTGGTTACGCATCTTGACTTCACGCCGGATCGAGTCAGGCCCCGGCGCTACCGGCTCGAAGGCGATCTTCAGGAGGTCTCCGCTTGAACCTGATCGAGATCTCTCCCCTGCAACTGCTGCTGTGTCTCGTCTTCGTCCTTATCGCGGGTACCGGCTCGGTCATCTTCCGGCTCAATCTGGAAAAGGACCTCGCGTGGGGCACGGTGCGCACCTTCGCGCAACTCTACCTGGTCGGCTACGTCCTCAAGTACATCTTCCGGATCAATAACCCTTACCTGATTCTCATCCTCTTTATCTGGATGGTCTTCTGGGCCGCCCACGCCATCCGCGGCCGCGTAAAGGAAAAGGAGGTGGCCTACTTCGTACCCACCTTCATTTCCATGGTCGCCAGCTACACAACCGTGTCCATCCTGGTCACCGCCGTAATCGTCCAGGTCAAACCCTGGTACACCCCGCAGTACTTCATTCCCCTCGGCGGAATGATTATCGGCAATTCCATGAACGCAGTCACGATCGCGCTGGAACGGCTCTTCTCCGACCTGCGCAAACAGCGAGCCCAGATCGAACTCGCGCTGTGTCTGGGCGCCACCTACCAGGAAGCCACCGCCACCATTCTGCGCGACGTGGTGAAGGCCGGTATGATTCCCTCCATCAACGCACTGATGACCGTCGGCCTGGTTTCTCTTCCCGGGATGATGACAGGTCAGATTCTGGCCGGCTCGGATCCGATGACCGCCATCAAATATCAGATAATCGTGATGCTGATGATTGTCGCCGCCACCGCAATCGGCTCCGTGGTTGTCGTGCACGTCGTCCGCCGCCGATGCTTCACCCGTGCACATCAACTGGCCATATAGACTTCCCTAAACCGTCTCCCCCGATCCTCCATCAAAGTTAATCGCGGCGCCTGTGATGAAGGCGCCACGGTCGGAGACCAGAAACGCGACCAGATCGGCCACCTCGCCGGGTTCACCCATCCGCCCCATCGGGACGTCCTTTCCCAGATCATCGCACCAGGAATCGAAATCCAGGTCGCTGCCTGACGCCGTCCAGGCCCGCTCCGCCTGCGCGGACCTGATATTGGTCAGACAGACCGTGTTCACCCGTATCCGGTGTTGAGCCAGGTCTTTTGACATCGCTTTGCTCAGCGCGATACCCGCTGCCCGGCTCACCGACGTGGGAACCGAACCCGGCCCGGGCGCCTTTCCTCCAGGGTGTGTGATATTCACAATGCTGCCCCCGCCCCGGGCCTTCATGTGTGGAACCGCCAGCCTTGAACCGCGAACCGCGGCCCAGAATTTCAGATCGAAATCCTCCTGCCAGATCGGCTCCGTCGCATCCTCGAAGTAATGGGCCGCGGAACGACCCGCGTTATTGACCAGAATATCAACACCACCGAATTCGGACACCGCCGCGTTCACGAACCGCTCCACGTCCGCGGTGAGCGTGACGTCCGCCGCCACCGCAAGCACCTGGGCGCCCGATTCCGACCTGATGGCCTCCGCCGCGCCCGACAGAACGTCCCGCCGCCGCGCGCATATCGCAACCCTGCACCCCTCCTCAGCCAACTTCCGGGCTATCCCTTTTCCAATCCCCTCGCTGGCCCCCGTCACAAGCGCCACCCGCCCCGACAGATTCAACTCCAGCATTTCAATCCCTCCGCGACTCGAAACGCTACGCCGTCAACGTTGCCTTCGGAAGCCTGACGCGAACGCAGTCGGGCCCCGCGACGCGTGACGGGCTTTCCGCGTCTCCCGTAGTTTTTTTCGGCCCCTGGGCTAACAACCTGCGGCCCAGCGCACGCCCTGGCAAAGCATCGCCTGTACCGGCGGCCGCGCGAACGTTCCCGGGCCGTGGCCAAGCGCTGTATAGAATACCCGCCCCGATCCGTAAGCTTTCACCCACGCAATCGGAAACGTCCCGCCATGCCACTGCGCGGACGCGAGAATCCGCAATTGAGGTTCATACGCCGAGATATAGATCTCGTCGTCCACCTCAAAGTCCTCGATGCCTTCCATCACCGGGTGGCCCTCATCTTCCACCTTTACGGTGAACGTCAACCCGGGCGGGTGCCAGTTGGCATGCCCGCCCAGCATGTCCACCGCCCGTCCGCCGATCCACCATCCCGATCCGTGAATCCCCACCAGGCCCTTGCCGCCGGTCACGAACCCGAACAGTCCATCTTCCTGGGCGCGCGTCAGGTCCGATTCACGGGCAATCGAACCGTCCTCCCGTTTTACGGCGCGGGTGAACCCCGTTCCGAAAACGCAAACATCGTAATGGTCCATCCCCGACGCCAGCAGGTCCTTGTCCGCGCTCAGTTCCACCGACAGGTCGGCCTGTGCGTCCAGAAACCCGCGGATCATCTCGGCGCTCTGATCAAATCCGTGATTCGCACCCGACAGGATCAACACGTTCATCGCAATGCCTCCTCTGGAAGACCGTTGCCCTTCGAATACCGTGGCCGCGTGCGGCAGCCGCACCATCGCGACTGTGCACCCACGCCTCGTGGCGTTCACCGTCAACTGAACTTGTCGAATTCCCTATCTAATTGATTTTATTCATCTTCAAACCTGCTTCCGCAGGGCGGAAGCAAACATGCGGCCCGGGAGGAACGAAGTCAACGGTTTTTCGCGGCGTCGGGCGCGGTGGAACGCGCCGCTTGATTCGGGTTCTCTTATCCACTAAATTCAACATTCGAGAGAGAATGGGTGACCGCCTGTTGCATGTATGTATTCGACGCCGGATCTGTTTCCCTAGTGTGGAGCGGTTTTATGGCTGCCATGCCGCTTAGCGAAGCCATCCTGAACTACATGGTTCCCTGGATCGCGGCGGACTGGCCGCCGGATTGGGGTGCGATCTTCGGCCGCTCCGGCCCGCTGGTCGTGGAAATCGGCTTTGGCACCGGCGAGTTTCTGGTGGATTGGGCCCAGGCGAATCCCAAGATGAATTTCGTCGGCGTCGACCGATCCTGGGTGTCCGTCCAAAGGTTGTTCAGGCGGTTGGAGCGGGGCGGCCCAACGAACGTGCGGGTGGTTCACGGCGGGGCGGATTCTGTGTTCGAGCGCCTTTTTTCGTTGGATAGCGTCGCACAGGTTTATATCAACTTTCCGGATCCATGGCCCAAGGAGCGGCATCACGGCAGACGGCTGATCCAGCCGGTATTCGTCCGGGCGCTGGCGGAGCGACTGGCGCCGGGCGGCACGGTGACCGTGGCGACGGACCACGGGGGATACGCGTCGTGGATTTCAGAGGCGCTGGAGGCACAGCCGCTTCTGCGATCCGGCTTCCCCTCCGCGTCGGTGTCGGGGCTGCCCGGGCGGAAACCCACCAAGTACGAACGGAAGGCCCTGAATGCCGGCGTGCCCGTTCGTTATTTCGTCTGGCGACGGGATGCCTGTGTCCTCGTCCCGAAACCCGTTGAAAAGGTTGGACCGATGCCGAATATGTTGTTGGAAGGAAAGTACGATCGTACTCGATTCCCGGCGGGTTTCGAGCCCTGTTCGTGGTGGACGGATCACCGCGGTGTGACGGTGGTGATCAAGCTGGTGGCAGTGTATACCGACCACAACGGAGACTACATGGTGGAGACGATGGTGAAGGAGGGCGTATTCTCCCAGCACTTTGGCGTTCTCGTCCTTAGGCGCACCGGAAATCGGGTGCTGGTCAAATTGTCGCCGATCGGACAGCCGAGGCCCACCTGGGGGGTGAAGCAGGCGGTGGGGAGGGTGGGACAGATGGTACTGACGCAGTGTTCCGGGCTTCGCGTGGCCGAAAGCACAGTGGGTCGATAGGCGCCACGCTGGCGGGCATACCGGCGGGTGCCCCCCGTCCGTACGAGGGTGGGGCCATTCGACTACGTGAAGATGATCTGCGCATCGTCATCCAGCGGTCTCACGGATCCGATGATGCGGGCCCGGCTCTCGCCGGCGTCGTGCAGGGCTGCCAAAAGACTCCGAGACTGATCGGGAGCGACCGAGACCAGGAGACCGCCGCTGGTCTGGGGATCGACGAATATTTCTTCGTGTCGTTCAGGAAGGGCCGCGTCGAAACGGGCGGCGTCCCGAATGAGTTCCCGGTTGGCGGCATTCGAGCCGGTGCTCATGCCTCTTTCGTACATGTCAATGGCCTCAGACATTATGGGCACGTCGGCGGCGTTAATCTCCAGGGTGAGCCCGGAACTCCTGGCGATCTCGAGAGCGTGGCCGGCCAGTCCGAAGCCGGTGACGTCCGTAGCCGCGTGAATGTCGAAGCCGTCCATGACTTCAGCCGCGGTTTTGTTGAGGGCGGCGGTGGTGTTCAGGCATTCCTGCAGCGCCGCGTCCGAGACCCATCCTTTGAGGTTGGCGTTGAACAGCACGCCGCTGCCGACGGGTTTGGTCAGGATGAGCGTATCGCCCGGACGTGCCCCGGCGTTATGCCAGTATTTATCGGGGTGCACGACCCCGGTGACGGACAGGCCGAATTTCGGTTCCTCGTCGTCTGTTGTGTGACCGCCTGCCAGGACTGCCCCGGCTTCGGTGATTTTTCCGAGGGCGCCCTCGACGATGCCCTCCAGGATCTCCGATGCCAGGCGCCGGGATGGAAATCCGATAAGGTTCAGGCACGCGATGGGCCGTCCGCCCATGGCGTAGACGTCGCTGAGGGCGTTGGCCGCGCCAATTTGACCGAAAACGTACGGATCGTCCACCGGGGGCGTGATGAAGTCCGCAGTGAGCACGAGGGCGGTCTCATCGTCCATTCGGTAGACGCCGGCGTCGTCGCCGGTCTGAAATCCCACCATCAGGTTCGGATCGGCGTTTTGAGGCAGGCGGTCAAGAAGTTTCTTCAGTCCGACCGGACTGACTTTGGCCGCTCACCCGCAGGTCCGCGCGAGACCCGTGAGGGTATGTTTTTTTCTGATGAAAGAAAACACCGGGACGCCTCCTGGAGTTGACGTGCATCGCGATCGGCGCTGAAATAGATACGCGAAAACAACCCCGATCGCAACTCCAATCCATTGGCGCGTCCGAGCCGGGGCGGTGGTCCGGCACCGGCGATTCTTCGCGCTTTTCCGAGGTTCGGTCTTGATGAACGGTGAATTCGACATGGTGCCTGGGCTCTCGTTTGAAAGGGTTACCAAAGCTTACGATGCAGGCAACGGCGTGCGATATGCACTGCGCGACGTGTCTTTTGTCGTCGATGCGGGCCGAAAGGTGGCGGTGGTGGGGCGCAGCGGAAGCGGAAAGTCCACCCTGTTGCATCTGGCGGCGGGCATTGACGTCCCCACCGACGGGGTGGTGAGGGTGGGCCATCGGGACCTGGGCGCACTGTCGGAGGAAGCGCGAACGATGCTGAGAAGGGACGAGGTCGGGCTCGTTTTTCAATTTTTCTATCTGATGCCGCACCTGCCGGTTGCGGATAACGTCGCGCTGCCGGCGATGATCGCGGGGGAGAAGCCGCGGATTTATCGCCCGCGGGTTCGGGAGCTTCTGGAGCGCGTGGAACTGGCCGATCGTGCGGGGGATCCGGTGCAGAAGCTGTCGGGCGGCGAACAGCAGCGGGTGGCAATATGCCGGGCGCTATTGCGTCGGCCCGGTTTGTTGCTGGCGGATGAACCGACGGGTAACCTGGACGACGAGAACGGGCGGCGGGTGATGAACCTGATGATGGACCTGGTTGAGAGTGAGGGGGCGACGCTGGTATATGTAACCCACAGCCGGGAATTCGCCTCGCTGGCCGATGAGGTTTGGGAACTGCACAGCGGAGAGATGAGCCTTCCGCCCGTGCCTAACGCCCGCGCGTGACCCGCTCCGGGCCGCGGGAGTCGGGTACGGCGGCCAATTTTTTTTCACAGGAGATCGGGGCAGGTCTTTTGGTCCGCTACTTCGCAAATTCGCTGGGCGCCCAACTTCGCGCGGGGGGCAGCCTTTATTTTCTGACGGTATTCGGCGTGGCGCTGGGCGTTGCGTCGGTACTCTCCATTCAGATTGTCAATTACAACGCGCTGGCAGCGTTTGAGGGGACCGTGCGGGCGGTTAGCGGGCAGGCCGATTTAAGTGTGCTGGGAAGAACGCCGGCGTTCTCCGAGCATTTGTATGCCGACGTGCTGGCCGTGGAGGGGGTGGCGGCGGCCTGGCCGCTCTATCGTGTGGACGTTGCGCTGGCGGATCGGGACAGGTTTTTCCTGGAGGTGTTGGGGGTCGACTTTTTCACGCCGATGCGGATCCCGTGGCGGGGCGGCCCCGGCGATATCCCGGCGGCGCTTGCGGGAGACGGATGGAGTGCGGTAACGCCGGCCCTGGCGGCGCGGTTCGGTTGGGCCGTGGGCGATACGTTCGAAGTCCACAGCGGGGTTCGACGCGCGCGGTTGCGCGTGGGGGCGCTGGTGGACTTCCAGGAATTGAGCCCGCTGGCCAGCCGGAAACTCGTGGTGATGGATATCGCGCAGGCGCAGGCGTTGCTGGGGCGGCGCGGTGAGCTTCACCAGATTGACGTGCGCACGACCCTGGGCGCCAGCGCCGAGGGTGTCAGGAGACGATTGCAGACACGGCTTGGCCCCGGAGTGCGTGTGGCAACGCCGGGGCAGCGGTCCCGGCAGGCAGTGGGGTTGCTTTCGGCGTTTCGACTGAATCTCACCGCGATGAGTCTCATCAGCCTGTTCGTGGGGCTCTTCCTGGTCTACAGCAGCACGCAGGCCGGGTTGGAACGGCGGCGGGCGGAGTTCGGGCTCCTGCGTTCTCTGGGCGCCACGCGGGCTCAGGTCCTCGGGTTGATACTGGGGGAGGTGGCGCTTCTGGGCGCGCTGGGCGTGCTGCTCGGGCTGCCGTTGGGTTACTGGGCCGCTGAGGCGAACCTCGAGGTCGTGAGCGCAACGCTCACCAATCTCTACCTGCTGGAGGAGATCTCGTCCCTTGCGTTGCCGCGGTGGCTTTACGGGTTGGGTGTGGCGATTGGAATGGGTGGCGCCCTGGCGGGCGCCCTGGCGCCGGCGTTGGATATGAGCCGGCGGGATACCCGCGCTTTGCTTTCGGTGCTCCCGCTTCAGGAACGGACGGGTTCGCTGGCACTACGGCTCCTTTCAGCGGGTATGGGCATTCTTGCGGCGGTTGGAATCTGGTACCTGGTGTGGGGGAGGGAATGGAAACACGCTGGGTTCGTGCTTTGTGTGGCGCTCCTGATCGGGCTGCCTTTATTCGCGCCATTCACAATCCGGCAGGTTTGCGGGAGCGTGCGGGTGAGAGGATTCGGGCTGGGGTACAGTCTGAAGAGTCTGGGCGTTCGGATTCGCACGACGTCTTTCGCCGTGGCGTCTTTGGCCATTGCGGTCAGCATGCTGGTGGGCATAACGCTGATGATCGGGAGTTTCCGGCGGACGCTGGAGGTGTGGATCGATGCGTCGATCCGGGCGGATGTGTATATTTCGCCCGTTTCATGGCGCGGACGGGGAGCCGAGGGTGTCCTGGAGGATGAATTGATCGAGGCGTTGACCGTTCATCCGGGAGTGGCGGCGGTGGACCGCCTCCGCGGGTTCCCCGCCTGGTCCGGCGACCGTCAGATCGGACTCGCCGGCGTGGATATGGCGCTTCCAGGCGGCGAGACGCGTTTTCCGCTGCTGGATGGGAACGCGGATGAGGCGTACCGGCGGGTGCGGGAGGAGGGAGCGGTGTTTGTCGGGGAAACGCTGGCCCGGGCGGTCAATAGGTGGACCGGCGACGAAGTCCCTGTTTCCGGGCCGGAGGGCGAGATCCGGTTTCCCGTGGCAGCCGTGTACTATGACTACCATACCGGCGGCGGCGCGGTCGTTATGGATCTGAAGACAATGGAGACCTTTTTCGGCCCCGGACCGGTCAACGGCGCTGCGCTTTTTCTGAAGCCAGGTTGGGACGGTGAGACCGTCATAGACAGTCTGAAAGCGCGGTTTTCGGAGGCGCCCCTTCAGATACGCAGCAATCGCCGGCTTAGAGACGAGGTGATCCGGATTTTCGATCAGACGTTTCTGGTAACACGGATTCTGCAGGGGATGAGTCTGCTGATTGCCGTTTGCGGGATATCGCTGATGCTGCTTGTAATGGTCCGGGAACAGGTTTCCGAGTTGGCGTTGTACCGCGCAATCGGCGCGAAGCGCACGCAGGTCTTCCGAGTGTTTATGGGTCAGGGCATAGGTTTCGGATTGATGGGGTTGGGGTTGGGACTCCTGGGGGGCGTGCTGTTGGCGGGGATCCTGGTTTTCGAGATTAACAGGGCGTATTTCGGGTGGACCATTCAGGTATACTGGCCCTGGAAACCAATCCTTCAGCAGGCGGCCGCCATACTCGGCGCGGCCGTGCTGGCAAGCCTCTATCCGGCTGCACGCGCCAGCCGGACACCGGCAACGGAGTTGGGCCGGGACGACCTGTTGGCGTGAAATCGGCCGCCGAAAGGATGCCGTGCAAATCTCGGCTGCGTGGAGGGAGCAGGGCGCAAGAAAAGTTTCGATATTCAAACAGTTATCTTAAAACTTGACAAATAGAGTTCGAATATCTAAATTAAAATCAGGTTGTGTGCTACGCACGTGGTTTCGACCCGAGCATTCGACTGAGTTGACGCCGAGGAACCCCACTAACTCGGAGGTGCGACATGGCCATTACCCCCGAAGAGATCGGTCGACGATTACGAATGGCGCGCGAAAGCCGTCATATCACCCAGGAAACCGCCGGGGCGGCGCTGGGGCTGCAGAGATCGGCAATAAGCCTCATGGAATCCGGGCAACGTCAGGTCTCAACGCTCGAACTGACCCGTCTTGCAGATCTATATGGTCGGTCGATGGGTTGGTTCGTAAACCGGGATTTCTCCGTCCAACAGGAAGATCCGGTCGTCACCCTCTTTCGCGCCGAGCCCGGCCTGCAGGGTGACGTCGTGCAGCAACAAGCTTCCCGTTGCCTTAGCTTGCTGAGAGAAGGGGCCACTCTTAGACGACTGGCGGGTCGAGGGGCGACTGCGTCCTTGCCTCGATATGAGCTTTCCTCTCCCGACTCGGTGGGACAGGCCATCGCGCAGGGCCAACAGGTGGCCGAACAGGAGCGCCGCCGACTCAATTTGGGAAATGTGCCGGTCAAAGTGCCTGAGACCCTTGCCCAACAGAATATCTGGACGGCCGCACTTCCGTTGCCCGACGAAATCTCGGGTCTCTTCTTGAGCAGCCCCGACTTTGGCCTGGCAATTCTGGCCAACCTCACCCAATCGGTGGTTCGTCGACGGTTTTCGTACGCCCATGAACATGGTCATGCTCTGATGGACCGGGACAAGCAAGCTACTGTCACCGGCGCCCACAATGTAGGGTTGAAAACCGAACAACGGGCAAACGCGTTCGCCGCCGCCTTCCTATTGCCGGAAGAGGGTGTGCGCGAATATTTACACAGCCTGGGTAAGGGACGGGGTATACGCGGCCAGTTGAACAGCCCTGCGCGGCCACGAAATATAACCTACGCAGACGTGGCACTTCTGGCATGGCATTTTGAGGTAAGTTACGCGGCGGCGGTGTGGCGGCTTCGCGGCCTGAACCTCGTCAGCCAGGAACAGACCCAAACGCTTTTGGATCAGACTGAAGAAGCCAATCGATACCTGCGTTCAGTGAAAGCGATTTCGGGCACAGAAGGTCTCGAAGAAAGATCGAATTCGGACCACGAACTGGATTGGCAGATTCTGTCTCTGGCGCTGGAAGCCTGGTGGCGCGGTGAGATTTCAAGGGACCGCCTGCTCGAAGTGGGCCGCCTCCTGGAAATCGAAGACGAGACCATCCTGGAATTGGCTGATTGAGGCTTGCTGAGTGCGACCGAATAGCCCAAAGCCAATTGTGCTCGATGCCTCGGTTCTACTGAACTTCGTAAAAATCGGTCGTATTCAGTTACTTGGAAATATTGGATCATCGATCGTCCTGCCGGACCAGGTTTTCTATGAAGTACGGCGTCCCGAGCACAGGGAAGCGGTCGAAGATGCCGTGGCCTCGGGCATATTTGACTTACAAAGCGTTCAGGATTCCGAGGAAGTTGCGTTATATGTCCATCTTCGGGCAGGTGGGCGGCTGGGAGCAGGCGAATGCGCCGTCCTGGCGGTTGCTAGCAGGCGGCGCTGGATCGCCGGACTTCAGGATCAGAGGGCACGGCATGAAGGCCGCCGCCTGGACAACGACCTTGAACTCTGTCAGACAGAAGACCTGGTGTTGAAATTGATCCAGACCGATCACTTGACCCTTGATGAAGCCGATCGGCCTCTGATCGAGTGGGGGACGAAACACCGCTTCAGGTCCAGGCTAACCAGTTTCCGTGATTTGTTGTCAACGTAATTCCAAGAGGAGGGGAAATGTGGTGTTCGGCATAAGCCGCTTAAAGATCGAACCAAGTTTTGCTTTGGGTATATTGTAATTTCTCCTACGGCCCAACAGCAACCATAGTGTTCACGCGCACCTCGTTTCACGAATCTTTGAAATTGACCTGATTGAGGAAAAGCCATGCCGCGAACAATCGACGAAGGATTTCGCGACTTTGTTCGGAACCTAACTCCATCAGACTTCGAATCGGATGCAGCGAAACGACATCGTGCGTCTATTGAACAATGTATCAGATCGAATTTCGGACTCCTACGGTTTTGGCGCACGGGATCATTCGGAAACGGTACATCCATCTCGGGTTATAGTGACGTTGACTACATGGCCAGCATCCCAGGAAAAAATCTTAAGCAAAATTCGTCTAGCTCGTTATCGAAGCTACAGAATGCTTTTGCGACACGATTTCCAAATACGAGGGTTCGAACTTCCTGTCCGGCTGTGGTGGTTCCCTTCGGGACCGATGCGAAGGAGACCACCGAGGTGACACCTGCTGACTATTCACGTACTGGGAACGGATTTGATATTTACGAGATTCCAGACTGTTCCAATGGATGGAGGCAAGCCCCGATGCCCACAACGACTACGTGCGATCGGTCGATGGTAAGCTATCGTATAAAGTGAAGCCGTTAATTCGCTTCATTAAAGCATGGAAATACTATCAGAATGTGCGTATATCCTCGTTTTATCTTGAACTTCGAGTTACGAAATACACGTCGGAGGAGTCTTCGATAATATACTCGATCGACGTCGAACGTGTTTCCGCGCTGCTCGACAGTTTAGACTTGGCGCAGATCCGTGACCCAATGGGAATTTCAGGTTTAATATCACCGTGTAAATCTGATTCTGATTTAGCGAATGCAAAGTCAAGGGTCGCAACTGCGCTATTCCGAACAACCAAGGCACGAGAAGCAGAAGATTGCGGCGATATCAAAAATGCATTCTATTGGTGGGACAAACTCTTCGCTTACCGGTTTCCAAGTTACTACAAATGAGTATTCAAGAACGACAGAACCAGCAACAATCTCTAAGGAAACTGGCTGCGAAGCGCTTACTGTATGGTCAGGCCAAGCGAATTCGTAAGGCTGGCATAGCGATAATCGTAGTAATAGCGCTCTTGGGTCTCGCGTCTTCTGTCTTGGAGAACCAGACATTTAACCAACTCGTACCTCTAATAGTTCTCATTGCTTGGTTTCTTGATCAGCAGATTCTTAAGAGGAAGGAGAGCACGCATAAGACCGAGGCGGCTATAATTCAGGAAGACTTCGATTGCTTTGTACTTGATCTACCGTGGCCAACACAAAAGGGTATTCAACGGCCTACCCCTGACCGAGTCAAACAGCTTTTCGCTAAGGCCGAAAGCAAGCCTGAATTGTCCATGCAACTACAAGACTGGTATACACCAAACTCAATACCTGACGATCCGATTCTTTCTAAGATTCATTGTCAGCGAATGAATGTCTGGTGGGATGAGAATCTGCGTCGCAGGTGGAGTAAGTATTTGATGTTGGGCAATTGGATTTTTCTGACCTTTGTCTTTTTTCTGTTCGTGATAACTGGAATCTCATTTGCAAAGGCCCTGTCCATCTTCGCAGCGAATATTCGCGTCTTCGCGTGGGTATGGAATGAAAAAAGGAATCAGGTCGAGGCGATCGAGCGTGCCGATAGAATACATCGGATTCTGTCGAACTTTTCTGAAAAAACACTTCCAACACCACAGGATATTAGGAGTATTCAGGACGAAATTTTCGAACACCGCCGTTCAAATCCTCCCGTTTCTGACAGGCTTTATTGGTGGGATAGAGAAAGTCAGGAAAACGAGGCGGCCAAGCCATAACTGGCGGATATTCCTGAATGCACACAGGCCAAGCTATACGAAACAAGATCACATTCGAACCTACAGGAGCATGCGGGAAAACGTCAAGGAAGAGTAAGGTAGGTCTTTTCGTCGTTCAATCAGTATTGGTTAATGGGCGCTTTTTGTCCCTAGCAAGTGAAGCGTGGCCTTCTCCTGTTGGGTTTGATAGAGACATGATGTCGCGGGGTTTTTGGATTCAGCGTCTATATCGCCCTATATTGGGCGAACTTTGACTTGTAGTATTGGATCGGCTATCGAACCTTGATTGTGAACTTTGCCACTTAACCGGAGGACCCGATGAATCTCTTTTTGATCTTGCAGATTGTACTTATCGCCCTGCTCGTCCTGGCGTTCGGTGCGTTTCTGGCCCTCCTGTTTGTCCCTGTCGCCGGGCTGAATATATCCGCGCTTCTGGGTCTATACCAGAAATCCGAAACGCTTAAATTCCTGGGAATCGGCGCTGCGGGTATCCTGGTTGCCCTGAACGCCTTGATGTTCTACAAGCGCGCCAGAGAAATGGAAGAGGTCGCGAAAGCGCAGGCCGACGCGGCGGGCGAGCAGGCCACGGCCGCAAAGGAGCAGGCGCGAGCCAGCCGCGACGCCGAACTGGGGCGGCGGCATGAACGCCTGCATAACGGCGTCGAACACCTTGGACACGACTCGGTGGCCGTGCGCCTGGGCGGAGCCTACGAACTTTTCCATCTCGCCCAGGATACCGGCGCGCTGCGCCAGCCGGTGCTGGACATTCTCTGCGCGCATATCCGACGCACTACGGCCCAGGACACGTATCGTAGAAGGCACAGGTCGAAACCTTCGGAGGAGGTCCAGAGCCTGCTGAACCTGCTGTTTGCCTCGTCTGACGGGATCTGCAAAGGCCTTCGCATCGACCTGCAGGGAAGCTGGTTGAACGGGGCGACGCTCTGTGCCGCGTACCTTTGCGGCGCCAATCTTTCGGAGGCGAGGCTTCAGGGCGCGGATCTTGTCGGCGCGCAACTCCAGGGCGCTGACCTGTCATGGGCGCATCTGCAGGTGGCCGGTCTTTCATGGGCGAGGCTCCAGGGCGCGGATCTTGTCGGCGCGCGGCTCGACGCCGCGATCCTTTCCAGGGCGAATCTGCAGGGGGCCGACCTTGCCCGGTCGATGTTGCGCGGCGCCGCACTTTCCCGGACGCATCTGCAAGGCGCTTTTATTGTTGGAGCGAATCTGCAGGGGGCGGACCTCACCGAGACGCAGCTTCAAGGCGTAAGGAGTTACGTGGACTACCCCGATTCCTTTGCTCAGCGCGTGACGCAGTCAATCGGTGAAGAGAGCGACCTGAGCGGGGCGATCTTCGCGGGCGGATTGACGCTGGAGGAAGTGGAGTCCGTTCTGGATGGGATGTACCACGAAATGGCATCCGTGTTACGAGAAAAGTTGACGCCGCACATCGGCAAGAGGACGTCCTACGAACTTCCGGAACACAGCGGAGCGGTCATCGGAACCTACGCCGACGAAGAAGCCGAGAAATGGATCGCCGAATACGAGGAAGCCACAGCAGGGGCGGGTGAGGACGAAAGCTAAGGCCGGAAACAGACGAGACCTACCCCCTGGCCCCCTTCCTGAGAGGAAGGGGGAACTGCGATGGGTTGATGAACGGTTGGATTGGCCGAAGACGTTCGGACTGATGAAAAATTCCAGGCGAAATATCGTGTTTGGTCAGCGTGTTACACTTAAGAAACCGCCGATGCGTCCACATTCAGCGAAAGAAAGAGGTGTCGGATGAAAAATCGCTATACGTTTCATTTTACCCTCTTGTTTGTCTGTGTCCTGTTGGTGCAGAACAGCCTCGCTCAAGAAAATAACCCCATCAGTTTGCCCGAACGCGGCGCCACACTGCGAGGGCATACCGGTCGGGTTTGGTCCGTGTCGTTCTCGCCGGACGGGAGTACACTCGCCAGTGGGAGTTGGGACAGCACGGTTCGATTGTGGGATGTGGCCGGCGGCAGGGAGAAGGCCAGACTGACGGGGCATGAGAGTTGGGTTAGGTCCGTGACGTTCTCGCCGGACGGTAGAACCCTGGCCAGTGCCCGGCGGAGTCGTTCGGTTGTGGGATGTAGCCAGCCTTAAGGAGAAGGCGTCGCTACAGGGATATATAAGTGTTCCCGTCTCCCTTTCGTTCTCTCCGGATGGAAGTACACTCGCAGTTTGTCTTGTGGATATTCTATTGTGGAATGTGGCCAGCGGCCAGGAGAAAGCCACACTGCGAGGGCAGAGTATGAATCTTCATTTCTTGACGTTCTCACCTGACGGGAGGATCCTCGCCAGTGGAAGTCAGGACAACACGATTGTGCTGTGGGATACGTCACCGTACATTACCCCACAAATCGCCAATGCGGATTTTGATGACAATGGCGCCGTTGACTTCGCCGACTTTTTGCAGTTTGCCGCGCATTTCGGGTTGAATTTTGGCGATGCCGGGTATGATACGGGTTATGATTTAGACGGGGACGGCGCCATTGGATTTGGCGATTTTCTGATCTTTGCCAAAGCCTTTGGCAGGTAGGCGGGCATGCAGGCAACATGCTCATCGGGTACGGCATCTCTCCCCGGACGACGACTGCATCACAATCTTTGCAGGAAGTATTGACTCCGTGTGCGTGCGAAACGATTGAAGGGAAGGAAATCCGTCGTCCGTTGATGCGGAAGCCAGGACGCTTTTGTAACTTGACGCAACCATTCGGCGTGTGGCTTGCATCATTAGAAATCTTCCTGAACGTATGCACCCCAACCCGGGAGTTTACCATGGGCATCCTGCGAGGGCATATCATTGACGGCGCGACCGGTGAACAGATCAACGCCAAGGTTCACGTCCGCGTGGCAGCCGCTGTTGAAGCACGATGATCTTGGCGGAAATCCTTGGTTGGTAAGCATTCAAAGCGTGCTATTCAGGTGCGGGTCGGAAGAGTCCGAAAAAGGCCAAGAGACTATCCGTTTGAGAGAAAGTAACGCCGAAGGGATACAGGGTATGTCTATTGATACGGGATTGTTTGATCGTATGAAACGTACTGACGCGGGTTTCGCAGGCCGCGGCGAGTCCCAATTCGACTACCTGAACCGTTCGGCCCGGGTATCAGAAGAAAGAGCCCGGAGTACGCTCGAATCATGGTTTGCCAGGCTTCCGAAAAAAAAGCGTAGCGATATTCGGAGCAGGTTTCAAGGAGATGATCTGCAACATCTGGGGGCACTGCTAGAGCTATCAATTCACGAGGTTCTTTGCGCCGTCGGAACCGGCGTGCAAGTGGACCAGGTCTTAGACAAGACGACTCCGGACTTTGCATTAACCTACAAGGGCGTAAGAATTATCGTGGAATGCACGGTCGTGCAGGAGTCTGACGATGATTTGCAACGCGAACCAAAGGGAAGACACAATCAAAAAAGCGGTCGATTCCATTGACGTAACGGGTTTTAAATTAGAATGGGAGCTTATTGCGGAAGGCCGCAAACAGCCGAAATCCAGTCAACTTTGTAGTAAGATAGAGAGATGGATAGCGTCCGTCGACCCGAATGAGGAAAAGGCAGGTCTGGACCGTACATCAAGCATACGCGAGAAGGAAATCCAGTTCGGAGAAGGCTGGAAAGTAAGAGTAACCGCAATTCCGGTTGGTTCCGAAACCCGTGAAATAGGTGATGATCGCGCGATCGGCGTGGAAGTCAGCGGGGGTTGGCGCCATGACGACGACAAGCTTAGGAGTGCGCTCAAAGCGAAAGCCTCTAAATACCGCCCTCGGTCGCCCTATGTAATCGTAGTCGGCTCAGGGGTCGTGTATGCGGATTGCAGTGACTTGCGTAGAGCTTTGTTCGGGCGAAAGACTGTAATGCCGTGCAGTAACCCTCCAGACTCCGAAGTCAAAGCGAGAACAACGCACAAATTTGACGGATTGTTCGGGTCGCCATGGAACCCCAAAAATCGGCACGTGTGTGCGGTTTTATTTAAGCCACGGCTAAACTTGTGGACACTCTGCGGTTCAGACGATCCCTGGCAGCTATTTTACAATCCAGGGGCGGAGGTTCCGTTACCGTCAGGGGTATTTGGATTCGCTACCGAATGGGTTCTCACGCACCGAGGATTCTCCAAGATACAACCAACTTGCACTCTAAACCATGTTCTAGGACTTTGCGATGCCTGGCCTGGCTGGGTGCGTTGAGCCGTGGCGTACTGTCTGAGGTACAGGATCCCTTTGTGCCTATATTAATGAGACAATTTCCCTTAAAAAAAGAGAACAATGGAGAGGGCGAACGAGCGCCGCCCGAAATACCGCCCGTTACCTGTTACGCCAGATGGAGTGTATTATGGATTTGATCAAGATTTTTTCTGGTGGTATAGTAGCCGCGCTAATTATCGCTTTCGTCACTTGGCTGATCGCAGCAAAACGTGAAGCCGATACTTTCTCCTTCCTCCGACGCGAGCCAAATCGCAAAACCTACCGTGTGTGCGGCTCAAATGGAGACACAAAGACTGGAGTAATCGCCAAATGACACAGTTTTTCATGGTTTTCTCGGCGGGTACACCTTGGAGATTCTTTGAAGGCGGACCAGACTTGACCCAGTATGGGCGGTACCTTATGCCTTTGGAGAAAGGAGGCACACCATGCCAAGAACACATCCCCTTATCCGTTGGAGTTCCGGCGTCAGATGGTCGCGCTGGTTCGGTCGGGTCGCACGCCAAGCCAGTTGGCCACAACAGTGGGCGTCGTGCGTGCCTGTCAGGTCCTCGGTGTGTCCAGGGTCAGTCTTTACCGACACCGGGCAAGGGTGCACAAGCCTCGACCCGATCGGTCCCGCGACAGGCGGTTACCTACACGTGCCCTAAAGGAGCAGGAACGCGCGCAAATTCTGGACGTGCTCAACAGCGAGCGCTTCCAGGATGCCGCACCCCGCCAGGTATTGGCACAATTGTTGGATGAAGGCACGTATCTGTGCTCTTGGCACTCTATGTATCGTATCCTCGAGGCCCACGACCCCACGACCCGGTGCGTGAGCGACGTAACCAGCTTTCCCATCCGACCTACAAGAAGTCGGAACTGTTGGTCCAAGGTGCCAACCAACTGTGGAGTTGAGATATTACCAAGTTGAGAGGACCGGTCAAATGGACCTATTTCTATTTGTATGTCCTACTGGACATCTTCAGCCGATTTGTCTTCGGCTGGATGGTGAGCAATTGACCATTCATTCAGACCGGGGCGGTCCGATGATCTCCAAAAGCCACCTCCTGTTGCTGTCGGATCTGGGCGTCACCAAATCCCACGCCAGGCCCCACGTACCCAATAACAATCCCTATTCAGAGGCGCAATACAAAACCATGAAATATCGACCGGATTATCCGGATCGCTTTGGCGCGCTGCAGGATGCCAGAACCTGGGCACGACCCTTCTTCTCTTGGTATAATTTCCAGCATCATCACACCGGGTTGGGCTTGATGACGCCTGCACAGGTGCACAATGGACTCGCCCCCACGTTCAGCAAGCCCGTCAGCAGACGCTACTCACTGCTTACGCGACTCACCCGAAACGCTTTCTTGGAGGGCTGCCCACGCCGCCGGCCTTGCCCGACGCCGTCTGGATTAATAAACCCACGACACACCACGCAACTCACGAAAAACTTCCTTAATTTTCGGGGATACGTGTCTCATTTTACTTGACACATACCGCGGATCTTAGACAATGAACCCCTCTTTTTTGGAAGCACGCCAGACTGTAAAGCAAGTTAGTGACCCAATCTATAAGGTACTCGAAGACAAGCTCACCAAGATTACAATGCGACCCAGGGAAACGGGCGCCAAACCCGAATGATAAACTATGCCGACACTGAATTGGCTGACTCGGGACGCTGACATCCACGCCGCTGCCCGCGTACCCTATCGCCTGCTGGAAGAAGCCCCCGACCTTTCCACCGGCGAATTGGACGACGGTAACATGCTCATCCAGGGGGACAATCTGGAAGCACTGAAGGCGCTGCTGCCGTTCAATGCAGGTCAAGTGAAATGTATTTACATAGACCCGCCATTTAACACGGGTCAGGCGTTTCAGCATTATGACGACAATATTGAGCACGCAATCTAGCTTGGTATAATGTATGCCCGCCTCGAACTGCTACGCGACTTACTCGCACCAACTGGTACGATAGCAATTCACCTTGACGATGAGGAACTCGCCTATTGCATCGTGGTGCTCGACGAAATCTTCGGCAGAAAGAATCGTATCAATATCTGCACATTTCTTCAGGCAGCAGCAGTCGGTCACAAAGCTATCAATCCCGGCGTCGTTACTGTTACTAATTACATAGTCATTTACGCACGGGATAAAACCAACAGCTGGAAGCCCAATCGGGTTTTCACCAAGCGCGGACGCGATGTTAGATATGCGTCTTTCATAGAAAACCATGAGGATGACTATCCAAATTGGCGGCTCATTCCGCTTTCACAGGCTTTTGCACGGGCATTGGGCGAAACGCCGCGTGAACAGAAAAGACGCCTCGGCGATCAATATGAGATCGCGCTTGACGAATTTGTGCTTAAGAATGCAGATCGGGTCGTTCAGCCGGTACCGCCTGCATATGATGGCGTAGGTCAAGAGACCCGAAAATTGATTGACACTTCACGGGATAATCCGAACCGGGTATTTCTTCAAGTTCGACAGGGCTATTCTGATATCTACCTGCGTAATGGTAAGCGCTGGCTATTTTATCGCGAAAAGCTCAAGAACATCGATGGCGAGTTGGTATCGGGCGAACCACTCACCAATCTTTGGGACGATCTTCGATCAAACAATCTTCACAATGAAGGTGGCGTGAAGTTTCCGAAAGGCAAGAAGCCGGAAGCTCTCATCAAGCGTGTCTTTGAGCTTTTCACCAACCCCGGCGATCTCGTTCTTGATTCGTTCCTCGGCTCCGGCACCACCGCGGCCGTGGCGCATAAGATGGGCCGGCGGTATATCGGCATCGAGATGGGCGAGCACGCCGTCAGCCATTGCGTTCCGCGTCTGCGGAAAGTCATTGACGGCGAGCAGGGCGGTATCTCCAAGAGCGTCGGCTGGCAGGGTGGTGGCGGGTTTCGCTACTATCGCCTCGGCCCGCCCGTGTTCGACGAGGAAGGGCATATTCGCTCGGATATCCGGTTTTCCGTGCTGGCCGCCCACGTCTATTTCAGCGAGACCGGGCGTCCGTGGGACGGAAACGGAGACTCACCATTCCTCGGTCTGCACGACGGTCGCGCTTATGCCCTGCTGTACAACGGCATCATGGGCGACAAGAAACAGGGCGGTGGCAATGTCTTGACCCGAAGGACGCTTGCTGTGATTCGGGGGGAGATCGCGCGCAAGGATGCTGATTTCGCCGGGCCGCTGACGGTCTATGGCGAGCAGTCGCGCTTGACGCCGTCAACACTCGACCGTGAGGGCATCGTCTTCAGGCAGACACCCTACGACGTGAAGACAAGGAACTAAGTGGGGATCATGTGCTTGGGCGTGGTTTATAATCGTCGTCACACCGTCGAAAATATGAGAGCGTTCAAGCGGAGGCTGCATGAACGATAGAAATACATGGCGCATCCGCGACCCGGTCCATGGGCTGATTGTGTTCGGGGACGGGAACGACAAAGCCCAAAATGAGACGGACCAGATCGCGTGGCGTTTGCTCAATACACCCGAGTTCCAACGGCTGCGCCGAATCCGTCATTTGGGTTTCTCCGACCTGGTATATCCCGGCGCGACACATAGCCGTTTTGCACACGCTGTCGGCGTCTATCACACTGCGCGTCGAATCGTTGACGTAATCAGACGCTGTCTAAAGAACCAGGAGTTTGACGAGAACAGAACAAGGGTGGCGCTGTTGGCCGCACTACTGCACGATATCGGGCATGGGCCTTTGAGTCACGTCTTCGAACATGCGGCTCAGGCCACGGGCTTGAGTAAACGCCATGAGGATTGGAGTGCGGAGATCCTCCAGGGCGATACGGAGGTCAAGAGCGTATTGCAAGAGGTGGACACGGGGCTGCCGGGGGACATCAGCGCGCTTATAAAGGAGGAAGAGCCGAAGGACATCTACGCCACCATTGTCTCCAGTCAGTTCGACGCCGACCGGCTCGACTACCTGCAGCGGGATCGCCTGATGACTGGAGTCGAGTTCGCGCATCTCGATTGTAGCTGGTTGCTTGATTGCCTTGAGGCCGGACCGGTTACTATTGAAATGGATGGACCGGTCGAAGTGCAGTGTCTGTATCTCAATTTCAAGGGTGTGCAGGTCGCGGAGGAGTACTTGGAAGCCCGTTTCCGCCTCTACAAGGCGGTCTATATGCACAAGACTACGAGGGGCGCTGAGAAAATGTTCGAGGCTTTGCTGAGGATCTGCATGAAGGATCTAGGAGAGGATAAATGGGTGCAACAGGATCCAGTGTTGGATTTTTTAATGTCCGAATCGCCTTCGTTGAGTTCGTATCTCAAGCTCGACGATGCCTCAGTTTGGGCCACCGTGGCGGCTCTTGCTTCTTCATCCCACACTCACATAGCTGAGTTGGCAAGCCGTCTTCGTGACCGACGGCTTTACAAGTGTCTCGATATCGGCATTCGGGACAAGCCACAGGGCAATCTGTACACTCGCTCCCGGCGTAAATTGAGAGCTGATTACAAGGAATATGACAGCCTTCTATTAGACGACGCGGAGGTCGTGTTCTACAGATGGTACGATTTTGACGATTCGTCGGCACTCAATAAAGTTTTGGTGAAAACACGCGCCGAGGATCAAGAACCGAGGGACATTGCCAATGTGTCCCCCATCGTCCCTGCGCTTCGTGACGCGGAGCGTATTCAGCGGGTTTACGCACCGGATCAAAGCCAGATAGAGGAAATCAGTCAGATTTTGAAGGAGGTCAATCCATGAATGCCCGAGACGTCGTGGTCAATTTGGTTAAACTGAACGGTCGGGAACTGAACGGCCAGACACGGCTGCAGAGAGAAGCCTACCTTCTGGATCGTTGCGGGGCGAAATTTGAGCTCTCGTTTGCGTATCACTATAGCGGTCCTTACTCCTTCGAGCTTGCCGATGGATGGGAGGACGCACAGGCCGAAGGTCGGATTGAAATCGAGGAAAAGCTCGGCCGGTACGATGTTTCGTATTTGAGTTTCAAACAGAAAGCGTCTGATGACGATCCGGACAACCTGGGTGAGCTGTCGGCTACCGATGCCCGTGAACGATTACAGAAGATGGCGGAGACATCGGATACCGTTTTGGAGCTCGCGGCTGCCATTGTCTATCTGAGGAGAGAGGGATACGCTGAACGGGCCATCGAAGAGTTGAAAATGCGCAAGCCTCTCAAAGCGACGGGTGGACGGATCGACAAAGCCAGGTTTCTGTTGCGCGACCTCGGCCTCGAAGAAGACGCCACGCTTTCAAACTCGCCGTTGTCATAAAGGGAGTTAACGGACCTGATCCATGCAGCTGAAACGATATCAAGCCGACACGCTCTCCGTTCTGCGCCGGTTTTTTGAGGAAGCGCGAGTAGCCGGACCCAAGAACGCCTACGAGGCGATTACAAGAGAACCGGAACAGGCCGGGCGGCTTGGGGGGGCTACACCGGAGCTTATGTACCGTTAGAAGAATTGCCGGACGTTCCCTACGTCTGCCTGCGCCTGCCCACCGGCGGTGGCAAGACGATCCTCGCCGCACATGCCTTGGCCGTGGTGCGCGACGCTTGGGTTGAGAAGGACTATCCATTGGTGCTTTGGCTGGTGCCGACAAATACGATCCGCCGGCAGACGGTCGAGGCCTTGAAGAACCCGCGCCACGCCTATCGGGAAGTGCTGGACGAAGCCTTTGAGGGAAGGGTGCATGTATTCGACATCGCGGATTTCACCCACATCCGACCGCACGACATTCGTGGTAAGTGTTGCATTGTGGTCGGCACGATCCAAACTCTGAGGGTGCGAACTACCGAGGGCGTAAAGTCTACGCGCACAACGAGGAAATGGAACCGCATTTCGCCGCAATGCCGAATCCCTTGTCAGGGTTGGAGACGCTGGTAACAGGCGGAATCAAGTTTTCCTTCGCCAACCTACTGCATCTTCACCGCCCTCTTATGGTCGTCGACGAGGCTCACAACGCGGTTACCGGCCTGACCCGGGAGATGCAGGCGCGGGTCAACCCGTGCGCGATTGTCGAGTTTACGGCTACCCCACGGCCCGGATCGAACATCTTGCACAGCGTTTCCGCGCAGGAACTCAAACGCGAGGAAATGATTAAGCTGCCGATCTCGCTGTCTGAATTCGACACCTGGCAGAGTGCGGTTAGCGGGGCCGTGGCCGCACGCACCGCCCTGTCAGCAAAGGCTTGTGATGATGCCGAATACATCCGTCCAATCGTTCTGTTCCAAGCCCAACCGAGGAATCAGGAAGTGACGGTTGAGGTACTCAAGGCCCATTTGGTTGACGTTGAGCAAATTCCGGAACCCAAGATTGCCGTAGCCACGGGCGACCAGCGGCAACTCGATGGCATCGACCTCTTCGATCGGGCCTGTCCCATCGAATACGTCATAACGGTCGAGGCACTCAAAGAAGGGTGGGACTGCTCATTCGCGTACGTCTTCTGCTCCGTGTCCCGTATTCAGAGCGCGAAGGACGTGGAGCAGCTACTCGGTCGCGTGCTTCGGATGCCCTACGCCAAACGACGAAAGGTTGCCGATCTCAACAAAGCGTATGCCTTCCTGTCTGAACCGACTTTTGGACAGGCTGCGCTCGGGCTAGCCGATAGGCTGGTGGCTATGGGTTTTGAGGAAGACGAAGCCCGTGAACATATCGAACCCGTTCAGAGCAGTTTCGACGATTCGGGCGACCTCTATCTCGTGCAGGGGAAGGCTGAGCAGGTATTCACGCACGAAATTACGGCAACGCCGGAAGTCCGGTACGCGCTCAAGGAAGCCACCCACGAGGGGATATTGGTGCGCGAATCTGCTGAAGGGAAGGTCGAGATTGCGATTACCGGGTGGATCGATGATGGCCGTGAGAAGGCCATTTGTGAAACTCTGCCTGTGTCGGAGCGAACAGCATTTGCCTGTGCCGTTGCGACGTATCGGATCAAGGCCCGGAACCGTATCCCACCGGCGGAACAGGGGCGGAAATTCGAGGTTCCGCGCCTTATGTCGGATGTTCAGGGTACACTGGGGATCGCGGACACAGATGTGTTTATGGAATATCACGACTGGTCGCTGCTCGACCATTCGCCGAATATGTACGATAACGAGTTCACGATTCGCGAAACGGCACGAAATTTCGAGATCGATCTCGACGGTAAACGTGTGACCTACCAATTCGTCAATGCGGAGGAACAACTGGCGCTTAACGTCGACGTGGAAGGGTGGACTCCAGAAGCGCTAGTTCTGTGGCTCGACCGGCAGGTGCGCCAAATGGATATTCATCAGCGCGAACTGCTTAAATGGCTGCGTGAATCGGTTGATTATCTGGTTATCGCTCGAGGCATGCGTATTTCCGCGCTGATGCGTTGCAAATTTCTGCTTGCCAGAAAGATTCAGGATAAGATCAACCGCATCCGCCAAGAGGAACGGCACAGCATATACCAGCGCTATCTCTTCGCGTCCGGTTCCAGAGTTGAGGTCTCGTTCGAAACCGGATTCTCGTTCCGGGCGGGAATGTATCGCGACCAACAGCGATTTCGTGGCCAGTGGAAACCTGTGAAACACTTTTTAGGTTCCGATGATGTGCCAGCCTTTGACGGCGCCGAAACCGGCGAGGAGGTTCAGTGTGCCCAGGTCATCGACAGCCTCACGGAAGTGACGTTCTGGATTCGCAACGTGGCGCGTCATGCGGACTCGTTCTGGTTGCCGATCGCGACCGGGAAATTCTATCCAGACTTCGTCGCGCAATTGGAGGATGGGCGTCTTCTTGTCGTCGAATATAAAGGTGCGCATATAGCGGATGGGAGGGATACGGCTGAGAAGCGGACTATTGGCGCATTGTGGGAACGAGCAAGTGAGGGTAAAGGTCTGTTTATGGTCACTGAGAAAATCGTCGATGGAAAGGACGTTCGAGAGCAGTTGACGCAGAAGATTGGTCGCTTCTGAAAGGAAATGTGGCTCGCCCCCAGTAGATTGCATCCTTAAAATCACCCTGAAATCAAACACACGTCCAACCCGGGAGTTTACCATGGGCATCCTGCGAGGGCATATCATTGACGGCGCGACCGGTGAACAGATCAACGCCAAGGTTCACGTCGTGACGTCGGACGGCCGTTTTACACATCCACGCGAGGCCGTGCTCAAGAGGGGCCCCGGCACGCCGTTCTTCTTCAGCGACGGAGCCTTCGAGGTTCGCGCCGGCCGCGGACGTGCCGACATTCTGGTGGAGCGAGGAACGGAATACGAGCCTTTGCGTACCGTGGTGGACATGCCCGAACACGGCGCCAGGGACGTCGAGATTGTACTGAACCGATGGTATTTCCCACAGGAGAACAACTGGTATCCGGGCAACACCCACATACACTACGACGAAAAGGAAACGCGGCCAGACGACCGGCTGGCGATCGACTGCAGTGTGGAAGGCTATAACGTCACCGTCGTCAGCGTTCTGGACAGAAGGCAACTCCCGTACGCCAGCAACAAATATCCCATCGGCGTCATGAATGACTTCACCACCGCCCACCACGTCCTGGACATCGGCGAAGAGAACCGCCACTACGGCGAGAACTCGCCCTGGGGTTTCGGATACGGACACGTGATGTTTCTCAACATCCGCAACCTCGTCCAACCCGTCAGCCGGGGGCACATTCTCACCGCGCAGTTCGACCCCGACTATCCTCCCCTCTGCTTTTGTTGCGACGAAGCCCGCGACCAGGGCGGCATTGTCATCTGGTGCCACAACGGCCGTGGGATGGAAGCTCCGGTTGCCGCGGCCCTCGGCAAATTGGACGCCTTCAACCTTTTTGATCCCTTCTGGATGGACCCCGAGTATGATCTCTGGTACAAGCTCCTCAATTGCGGCATCGCCCTCCCTGCCTCCACCGGCACGGACTGGTTCGTCTGCTCCAACAACCGCGTTTACGTCAACACCAGTGACACGTTTTCCTACGAAAACTGGATCGCCGGCATGAAGGCGGGCAATACCTTCATCACCAATGGTCCCGCCATCGATCTGCGCGTCAACGATCAGGCGATGGGCTCTACGGTTCAGTTACCCAGCGGGGGTTCGCTCGATATCGAATCCAAGTTCTCCTCCTTCTATCCCATCCACCGTACGGAAATCCTGATGAACGGCCGCGTCATTCACGGCGAGAGCCACGCCGAGGGGAAACGCGAGGGCGTCATTCGCCACCGCGTGGACGTCGACCGCGACGGCTGGATCGGCGCACGGCTCTGGGGCGACCGGCGCGACAGCTTCGACCAGTCTATCTACGCCCACAGCAGCCCGGTTTACTTCTCGTGCGGCCGCCCCCCCGCCGAAAGAGATGAATCCGCCCGGTATTTCCTGAACGGAATCGAGGACTCGCTGAAGTGGATCGATACGTGGGGGCGATACAACACCGACCGGCAGCGCGACGACGTCAGGGAACTCTTCCGCCGCGGGCGGGAAGCCTTCTCGGGGGTGGTAAGGGAAAGATCAAAATGAACTGTATCCACTGTCGCGGGCAGATGAAACGCTCGAAAGCGCCATTCCACGTTGACCGCAACGAGTATCACCTGGTACTCGACACAGTCCCGGCCTGGGTATGTGACCAATGTGGCGAGGCGTACTTCGAAGAGCGCGAGGTCAACGCGATTCAGGCCGCCATCAAAGGGCTCGACAACCGGCTCAACAGGTTGTTGGAGACAGTTGAGACCAATTGACACGGAGTTGTGGCAATTGGTCGAGCGATCCCCTGTTTCCAACGAGTTCACCTTTAGACCGTGGACTCGATTTATTCTTCTTGTATGGACGGCGACTGAAGTCATCACCATGCTTATGAACTGCAAACGCCGGGCCATCCACGACTTTATCGCGGGCACAATTGTCGTCCGGACAAATCTCGAAGAACCATCGGAGGACGGATCGCGCGAATCTTGAAATCGATCAGGAAATCGAAGCGCGCCCCCCTGTGGAATGACAGAATGAGGGTTGCGCTCGCTTTTTGCCTGCTTGCTATCGCCTCTCTGGTCCATGCAGAGGAGTGGAAGACCGCGCGGCAGGATTACCCCTGGTCCTTCCCGCAGGATCACTGGTCGCGGGAAGGGTACAAAACGGAGTGGTGGTACGTTACCGGGCATCTGGCGGCGGAGGACGGCCGGCGTTTCGGGTACCAGTTCACCTTCTTCAGGGTCGGTCTGTTACCGCAGCGGCCCTCGCTGGCGTCGGATTGGGCGACCGGCAATCTGATCATGGGCCACGCGGCCATCAGCGATCCGGGTTCGGGGCGACATCTGTTCAGCGAGGTGATCTACCGCGTGACGCCGCTGCTGGGCGGGTTTGGCGAGCACCCCGATACGTTAATCGCCTGGAGCCGGGGCCCCGCGGGTACCGAAGCGCTGTGGACGCTGCGCTGGAACGGGTCGGGATTCGATTTTTCGATGGCCGACAGCCGGCAGCGCATTGGATTTTTGCTTTCGACCCGGCCGGCGAAGCCGATGGTGTTTCAGGGGCCGGACGGATATAGCAAGAAAGGGAAGGGAGCGGCGGCAGCCAGCCAGTACTACAGTTTTACGCGGCTTGCGACAACGGGCGAAATCCGGCTGGGCGACGAGCGGCTACCAGTAACGGGCCAGAGTTGGATGGACAAGGAGTTCGGGTCGAACCAACTCGAAGCCCACCAGGTGGGTTGGGACTGGTTCAGCCTGCAGCTTGACGACGGGCGCGAGACGATGCTGTACGTGCTGCGGGATACCACGGGCGCCGTGGACTTTTCCCGGGGGACGATGGTCTCGGCTTCGGGGGACGCCCGCTATCTGGCGCCTGAGGATTTTTCTGTTCGGTCCACGGATACCTGGAGGAGTCCGGAGACGGATGCGGTCTATCCCTCGCGCTGGGAGGTCGCGTTGCCGGGTGAGGGGTTGCGGATGCTGATCCGGCCGGCAATGGCGGACCAGGAGAATCGCAGCGCGTTGATGAAGTCACTGTTTTACTGGGAGGGCGCCGTGGAGATCACGGGCCTGGATGGTAAGCCAATGGGGCGGGGATACGTGGAACTTGTGGGGTACGGGACGGGCAGCCGGCCGCGGCTGTAGAGTTTCGACAATCGAAGACGCGAACAACCTGGGGATTCCTCCGAGCGTTCGGGAACGGGATCCCCATTTTACATGGCTTACCGTATTGACGTTGTTCCCTCCGGGAGTTCGCCCACGTACCGCGCGCGCGGATGAGCCGGACGGAGCCATTGGGCGGGTTACCGATGTTTCGCAGGGTCCGCCGTTATGGTCGCCCTTTGTTGTTTTGCCCGTGAACAGAAAGGAATTGATCGGCAGATACAAGAAAGCTATCTTGTCGGCGTCATCAGCGGCGAAGGGAGCCGCCGATTTTTCAGTTTCCGCACGAATCATTTGCCAGACAAGAGGTGTGTATGGACAGCGAAAGAGGACGCCGGATCTACGAAGACCTGGGGGTGAACCCTGTAATCAATGCGATGGGAAGCCAGACCGTACTGGGTGGTTCGCGCCTGTCTCCCGGGGTGAGGCAGGCCATGCAGGATGCGAACCGGTACTTTGTGGATATGAAAGAACTGCTGAAGCGGTCGGGCGAGGTCATTGCCGGGATGCTGGGGGCGGAGGCGGCGCTGGTCACGCCCGGTTGCGCCTCGGTGCTTGCGCTGGGATCGGCAGCGTGCATGACGGGAGACGATCCCGGCAAGATGGAGCGGTTGCCCGACACCACGGGGATGCGGGACGAGTTTCTGATTCAGGCCGGTCAGCGTTACAAGTACGAACGCTGTGTAACGATTTTTGGCGGAAAACTGGTGGAGGCGGGAGACGCGAAGGGCACGACGGCGCGGCAACTCGATGCGGCGATGACGGAGCGCACGGCCGGGTTGCTCTATGTCGCACCGGGTGGCGGGGCGGGCGTTGTCCCGTTGGAGGACGCCATGGCCATTGCGAGGGACCGTGGCGTTCCCGTGATCGTGGATGCGGCCTCCCAGGTGTTTCCGCTGGACGCCATGTGTCGGTACCCCAGGATGGGCGCGGACCTGGTGGGGTACGGCGCGAAATATTTCGGCGCGTGCAACTCCACGGGGATTATGTGCGGACGGAAAGACCTGGTGGATGCGGCTTTCGTGCACGGTTTTATCGGATTTGAAACCGAGGAACCGCGCACGGTGGGCCGCCCCTTGAAGGTGGACCGCCAGGAGGTGATTGCCGTTACGGCCGCGTTGAAGGAATGGTTCGAAATGGACCACGATGCGCGCTTCGCCGATCACCGGCGCAAGGCCGACGAGATCCTGCGCGCCCTGGAGGGAGTCCCTCACGTCGAGGTCGAACATGTAACGGAAAAACGGGGGCTCAGCAACGGGCTGCTGATCCGGTTCGACGAAGAGGCCGTGGGAAAATCCCTATCGCAGATCCTGGCCGAATTGCAGGAGGGCCGCCCGAGTATCGTGCTGGGGGATAGCGGGAACGCGCTCCATGTGTCGGTGCCGACGTTGACGGATGAGGACCTGGGCGTGGTTAGCGGGCGCTTGAGGGCGGTTTTGGGCGCGTCGTGAGCGGAGACTTGTCGGGAGGGCCGTAAGGGAAGAGCGTTTCGATGGATCGGACGTTTGATTTCACGATGAAGGTACAAATTTGAACATGACATCGACCGAGGCCGGGGAGCAGTTCGACCGCCAGGCGGCGAAATACGCGGTGAGCGAGGCGCACTCGTCCGGAGAGAGTTTGCGCATCCTCACGGAATGGGCATCCCTCGATCGCTACCCGTTGGGTCTGGATATGGCCACCGGTCCCGGCTTTACGGCGTTCGCGGTTGCCGGGTTCTGCGACACAATCGTGGCTTCGGACATCGCGCAAGGCATGCTGGACCAGGCCCGCAAAATCGCCGCCAGGCGGGGCCATTGCAAACGTCCGTTTCGAAATGATCGATGCGAGCGATATTCCGTACCCGGGCGCATCCATTGACCTGGTCACCTGCCGGACCGCCCCGCACCATTTCCGGGACATCGGGAAGTTTCTTTCAGAGGTCCTCCGGGTGTTGCGGCCCGGGGGCGTCTTTCTTCTGTGCGATACAACGACGTCTGAAGACCCCGTCATCGCGGCGTGGCATCATCAGGTGGAGGTGGCGCGCGACCCTACGCATGCAACCGCTCCAACACCGTCGGCATGGCGCAGGCACGTGACAGACACCGGTTTTGAAATAACCCATACTGCCGCGACGCAGGTGGACATGACGTTCTGGGATTGGGTCAACAGGTCGGGTACACCTGAGGCGGCCTCGGAGGGATTGTATCGGGATTTCGCTGCCGCATCTCAGGATGTCAGAAGTGAGTTCGGGATACGTCGTTCAGGTGATGACGATTTCGAGTTTTTTTGGCCGGTTTTCTGTTGTCGAGTCGTGAAGATCTGAAACCCGCGATAACGCGGGGCCCGCCGTGTATTGATTCGACCTTGTCGCCAAATCCGGAAGAGAGGAACTATGTCGTCGCCAGCCGCTCCAAAATGCAAAGTCATTCGCTCCCAGGCAGTCTACACCGGCAAGCAGGCCTTTACGTATCGAACCGGCGTCGCGGCCGAAAACACGGGCGCGCGCGGGATCTGCATGCACCTGTTGAATATACCTCCGGGCGAACGCGCCAGGGCGCATCTGCACGAAGGCCACGAGACCGCCGTCTACGTCATCAGCGGCAGATCCGGAATGTGGTACGGTGACAACCTGGAGGAGCACATGTGCGTCGACAGCGGCGATTTCGTCTATATCCCACCCGGCGTGCCCCACCTTCCCTACAATCCCAGCGAGACCGAAACCTGCACCGTCGTCATCGCCCGCACCGACCCGAATGAACAGGAAAGCGTCCGGCTGCTGCCTGAGTTGGATGGGATACATGGCTGATAAATCCGCTGTGCGTCGGGCGCGACCCCATGGAGCCGTTATACACTATGTAGTTTTGTAAAACTAGCCATCCTGATTGATCCAGCCTCCACTGTCACCCCTCGCGATTTCCCCTCGTCACGATTCGAAGTCTCCTACCCTCCTGTCTGTTTCGTCTCCGCAGTCCAAAAGCCCGGATTCGCGGATACATAGTTACGCCATGTTCGGCTTGAGCGAATACCGGCACGCCTGAATACATCGGTCCGGCAACATGCGCATAGCCCTCAGGGGGGCCATCGCAACCTATGGGGTTTCGACGGAAACTCGCAATCCAGTTTTGGCGAATACACATCGGTTTGGGCGCGAGACCTACACGGAATCGACAGGCTCCCGTGGATGAGGCTGGTATATTATGGGCGTATGTCTGGCGGGATAGGGGGCAACAAAGGTGGGTATTTACCGAGGGAGCGGTAAGCCGGATCTGGAGCTCTTTGGACCAGGCGGATTGACCCTCTTGAAGTCGATCCTGTATTGGTCGAGGGCATCGGACGACGTGTTCTCCGGATGTGGATATATGTCCAGCGACATCCGGAAAGACCTGATGGCGGCGTTCTCCTGACCCTGTTTCTGTAACAGGCTTCCCTTCAGGTAGTATAGCTGTGCCAGAGATTTCTTCTTTAGCGCTTCGTACTTCAGGGTCTCAGCCTTCGCCAACCACGCGGCGACTTCCCCCCAGTTTGAGCTGTTTCCGTTATCCAATACGACGGAGGCCATGCCCAGTAGACAGGCGTAGCTTCCTTCCACGAGGCTGAAGGATTTCTGCATACGATCGCCTATCGGGTCGCCCGTAAACCGGACCAATCCCAGGTATCGCCCATAATGGAACAACAGTTCATTCCTGCGGACGCGTTCCCAGCGATCGACGGGCTGTCGGGCGATGAGTTGAATGAAGAAATCATCGCTGCGCGGGTGGTGCTTGAGCTTTATGGTCCCGGGCTGGCCGTCCCTGACGGTTTCCATGAGAAAGCCGTAGAGCCAGAACTGACGGCTGGGATAGATATCGACGTCCACCGGAAAGAAGAGCCTGTTATCGGTCGAATCGATAAATTGTTCGAGTGCTTCTTTCCTTTTGTCTTTGGACAGGAACGGGCCGAAGAGACGTTCGCCATACACGAGTCCCTGCATATTGTAAAGCGTGACGTCCGGACGGCGGTTTTCAACGTATCGATAGTAGCCGATCGGGCCGGTTGCATCCGCGAAAACAAATAGGACCCCATCTTCCGGCACGAGGTCCAACTGCATTTCAGCATAGCGCTCCGCGAAGTCGTTATTGGCTCTATCGTTGGCCTGCCAGTGAGAATGGACAGACCACCAGACCAATCCGGCGCCAGCCAGCGTTGCCACGCCAATTCTGATTTTCGGCTCGTGGGTTGTTTTGGAGGAGAGGGTTTTCGCCAGCCAGGTATAGACAACCTGCAAACCAATTCCCAGCCACAATGCCTGGATGCCGTAACAGGACAGGGAATAGGGCCGAAAGACCGCAACCTGGAAGTAGTCAAAATCGAAGCGCAGCAGGACAGTCAGCACAATGCTGTTCGCGAGAAAGACCAACACTCCGGACCAGGCGATTGCGACCTGCCGCCTCCGAAACAGGATGACCAGGCCGAAGACCGCCAGTGCAATTCCCGGCAGTGTCAATTGCCACAGGAACTCGTTGCCAAGCCACTGCATGAACTTGAACCGGTCGTTCCATCCCGCGCTTGGGCTGGTATCGACGTCGACGTACCCCTGCCGGCTGATGTAGAACCAGAAGTCCTTCAAGGTATCGATAGGGCCGTAGAAATTAATCAGTATTTCCTGGTGCGACCTCCAGATCATCCAGATATAGGGCAATGCTGCGCAACACGCGAGAATGGCGAAAAGCAGCGGGAGTTTCTTATACAAAGTCCGCCGAACGGTAAAGGCCAGTACCACCAACCCCGGCGTTGATAGCACGGTCAGCGGCACGTGATTGGCCAGGCTCAATCCGTAGGCCGCAGCGGCGGCTATCCAGATACCGATACGGTGAGGCTGGCGGACGCCGTACACGAGCAGTGCGTATAGGCCGAAGAAAAACAGCGCATTGAGGGCATAGACCTCGGTGACAATGGCCTGAGACCAGAAATGCTCTGAGGCGGCGAACAGCCAGGTGGCAGTGAGCGCTGGAACGGGCGATGCGCCTATCAGGCGTCCGCATAAATAAATGCAACCGCACGCGAAGGCGCCCAGTACCGCGCTGGACAAATGGCCGAGGAAGGCGGCACTGCCAAAGGGCAATTGCGTGAAGAGATAGACAATGAACGTATAGAGCGGATATCCCGGCGGATGGGCCACGCCCAGGTGTGCCCCGGCCATCAGAAACAACCCATCGTCTTCCAGGACAACGGTGCGCGGCATCGTCAGCACATAGAGCACGAGCGGGGCCACAATGGACGCAACCAGAGCGGCGCCATCGCGGGCCGGTTTAAACGCTTCATTCCTGGCGTGCGCGCGATTCATTGGGCGCCGTCCTCGCTGTTTCCCGCCCGATCGAGGGTCACGTCGCGAAACGTCCATAGGGAATTGACGGAATAGTTGAACAAACCAGCCGGGGCAATCGCGCAACCCTGCCAAATCACGAGTGGTACCGCGGGAAAAAGGAAGGAAAGCAACACGAACGTGCCATAGCTCAGCATAAGCGTAAACAGGGTAACGAGGTGATATTTCAAACCCCGTACGCGCTTCTTTCCGGACAACGCGCGGTCGCTGAAGGTCCAATAGTTGTTCAGCAGAAAATTCGAGACAATCGACAGCTCAATCGCAATCGGCGACGCCAGCAATTCGTGCACGCGGAGACTGAGCAACAGCTGAAATGAACCGAGATTGACGAACACTCCCGAGAGGCCGGTCAGCACGAATTTGACCAATGTCGGAGACAGGAATTTTCCGTATCGTTGCATCGATGTCGGTTGGTTTCGGGTGGGGGATGGACACGGTCCCGGCTTACGCTACGGGGCCCTATCACTTTGTTAGCCTCATTCCATTGGCGTTCCGCGGAACGTTCAACGACGACGTTACCAAGTTTAACGATATCTCGGAACCTCGGCAACTGTAACGGGACGTCTTTCGAAGAAATACGTCTAAGCGAGCGGCGGCATTCGATGGCGTTATCGGAACGATAGAGCCAGGCGCCGTCGCTTCGCGGATGCCAGCGGTTTCCCGCTCGCATTTGACGGTGACGACCGGTCTGCCTTTGCGTCACCGCACGCACACATGAGACAGTGGCGCCTTGCTGTTTCGGGAGGGGGAAGCAAGTACAGGGTGTTTTGTCTCGGACGGTTGATGCGCTCAAGCGATACTTCGAACAAAAGCTTGAAAAGGTGGAGCAGACATTCTTGTCTGCTCATATACAGCAAACCGAAATCTCAGAATGCTGTGTCCGGGCACGCCAAAACTCGCCGCCGTCTTCCCCACTGGAAGAAGGACGGTGCTGTCTATTGGATCACCTTTCGCCTGGCTGACGCGATCCCCCGGGACAAACGCCGCGCCTTCAAGGAAGCGCGTAAGCTGAGGCTCAAGCGCCATCCCGAGTATTGGTTCTATAATGGCGGCGCAAGCCTTTCTTCTGTCTGCATTCCGGCAAAAGGACAATGAGAAGGGCAGACAGGAATGTCTGCCCCACCTTCACACATGCTTCCTCAAGGGCTCGACAAGCCATTGTGCGCGGGGAAGATGATTGATTCGCGAATAAAGCAGCCTTGTTGACCCAATACCCTTCGCGTGATTGCCCGTCGAACGCGGGCTGAAATTACCCATCTGAACTTTCTTGTTGGATCGAACATCGGTGGCTTTTGTCACCGGTGTTTTTTTGTTGCAACGCTTCCCGGTGCGTTCGGCGCGGCGCAAAATACAACAATGTTTCATCTGAGTGATGTACAACGGAACACTAATTTCAAGTACCGGCCGTGGTACGACGACCTCCCCCCGGTTCGAAAATTAATTCGCATATGCAAGCCAGACAGTTATGCCCCGGGGTATCGGGAGTGGCACAATCCTTGCGAGTCCTATGCGTCGACGGAGTCACCGGCAACGAGTGTCGCGTGACAGGTTATTACGGTTGATTCGCAGCCGAAGCCGCCCCGGCGGGGCGTGTGCCGCGATGGAAAAAAAGGCATACAAAACGCTTCGGACATCATGGCATCTCAGCGATGCGTATCCGGCTCCACGATCGAAGGAATTGGAGATTGATTGGATATCGCGGGGATGTCGACGAAAGGAGGTGAAAGACATGAACAGACGAACTGTATCAAGCCCTGTGGACTCGTCCGGAATTCCGGCTCGGCTTCCCATCCGGACGGAGGACTTGACCCACGGGCAGATCGCACGTATCTCCGGTGGAGGTATACGCTGGCGGGACATCCTGCGGGATCTGTTCGGCATAGATTTAGGCACGAATCCACCGGAAGCGGACACTTCAGGTCCTGTACTGTAGTTGTCGAGGAGTATTTCATCGAGCTATGGTGACTGAGACATTCGCAAGGACATCCCACAGCAAAAGTAGAAAGGATGTGACGAAATGACCGATCATATTCTATCAACACCCGGGCAGGCCACCGTGACCTGCGCTCAGCTCCCCGGACAGGAAATCGCCCTGGCGCGTCGTGAGATGAGGAATACATCTGGTGGTTTCTTACCCCTTGGGAGGAGCCCTATGATCTGGTTTATTGCCGAGAGAATTGCAGAGGCCATAGTCGATTACTTTGAAGACTAGGATTGACCGGGGGCCAGAACCTTCGCCAACCAATTCCTCTTAGCGAACACCGCTGTTAATGGGGTGGGCTTCGTTAATCTGGTAGCAAAGTCCACGCGACATCCTTACGAACCGCTGTAATGTTGAAGAAAGGAGGTGATTTAATGACGGATCGATTTCTGACCACGCCAACCGAGGTCTCCGTGACGTGCACTCGACTCCCCGGCCGTGAAACCAACTTGGCGCGGTGTGAAATGGCGCATGCTTCAGGTGGGTTCGTTCCTCCAGGTGATGACCGACTCGGGCGTTACGTGAATTTCGCCCTGCGGCTTGTCGCTGAAGTTATCGAACGCATGGCCAGACCACGTTGATGGTTGGTGTTCGGAACGGAAGAAGACTGTTGTACGGCTATGCTTCCAGGTGCAGAACGAGTTCTCGACACATAGACGCTTTACGAAATCACGACAATCCTCAAAACCCTTGACAGCGGAGGACAAACACCGTAACAGTGAAGGGAGATGCACATCATTTCTTGAATTGCAAGGAATTCAATTAATCCGTCAGGAGGACATCATGATACATGCGTTGACAGATCCAATGACTACAGAAACCGGTCGCATGTTTGTAACTTGCGACCCCTTGCAACCGCGCGAAGAACTGTTGGGAAGCCGTCAGATGGTAGAAACACAGGGAGGTTGGGGGATACTCATCCGCGAAGGTGTGAAGTTAGTGGCCAAGTATGTCGTCCCTGTCGTTCAAGGTTTCGTTGCCGGTTACTTGACAGCTGAGGCTACTAACGACGATAAGGAGAAGCCATCAAGTTGTTGCCGCTGCAGTTGCAAGAGGTAGCACGAAGCGGGCGGTCCACGCGGTAATTTAGGGGGATAGAAGCACTCGGCAATAGGTGCTTCTATCCCGGTAAACGTGGATTTACGCGTCGCCATATTCTGTAGTCAAGGCACTACGTCGGTTCGTAAGTAAGAAAGGGAAAGGGAATTGAAATGGCGTATCCGAACTTGAGGCAGGCCATCTGGCTGACGGCCCTGCTCTTGCTGCTGGAGGTCGGCATTGGATTGTTCATCTCCGTTGTAGAGTCGATCAGCGGGGAATCCCTTGGAGATAACAGCTATGTAACGGGTCTGGCGGCATTCGCGGCTTTTCTTGTTATTGTCGCTTACGTTTCACGTCGGACCGATCGACGGTGGGTGAGTTTTTTTCGACCTGCGAAATCGCACTTCGACTGGCGCGTATGGCCTTGCGTTGCAATATCGATAGCCGGAATTGTGGTGGTCATTCACGAACTCAACAAAGCCGTAGTATTGGTATTTCCTATGCCGGAGACTATCCAGGATTTCTTCCAATCGACGGTTGGGCGCGAAACGTCCTTTCCATCTGCCCTGTTTCGGGGAACCTTCGTCGCACCGTATGTCGAAGAGTTGTTCTACAGGGGTATTGTCTTGAGTGGCCTGCTGGCGAATTCTAGCAGGACGTACGCGATTATCTGTTCATCGATTTTGTTTAGCGCGAGTCATCTGAATCCATGGCAGTTTCCCGCGGCCTTGATAGCCGGAGGCGTATTGGCCTGGTGGGTAATCCGGACGGGATCACTATTGCCGGCGGTTGTCGGACATGCATTGAACAACCTTTTGTTTACAACGTTTTTCCACTTTGAAATTCCATTCTTCGCGGTTCCCGAAGACTTGAATGTTGTAGCGTTCAATCCGTGGTGGTGGGTACTTACCGGGGCTGTAGCGGCTGTTCTTGGATCATGGTGGTTTTATCAGGTTACGAACAGTACCCAGCCCGATACCGCGGCCGGATCCGTGCCGCCAGAAGCTGAATGAAAAGACTCGTAAATACTGATATGTTGCGTGTGCGCTTGCAGCAGGTGCAATGCATAGCACCGGCCCCCGTCTAGCCTAAATTCGATCGCAGAGAATCCGGACGCTTTGGATTTCGTACTCACCGCATTGTTTTCCTTTAGTCTGAAGTGGCCATTCTGCAATTCATGGTTGGTCGATCGTAATGTAATGCAATGTGACATATGGGGGAGATTCGGATCAAGAGAGCTTCAAGAGAGGATGGTTGAATGATATTCCCCAATCTGAAACAGTCGGTTTATTTGCTGATCTTCTTCCTTCTGATTCAAGTTGGAGCGGGAGTGCTCATCGCAATCGTGCGGCTCAACTATGGCGAGCGTTTGCACGAGGAAAACCTCCTGGTTGGTATGCTACAACTGGTAGGATTCCTTCTTCTATTAATGTGGATTTTTCGACGTACTGATCGATCGTGGGACGATATATCGCAACTCATGAACATACACTTTGATTGGCGCGTTTGGCCCTGCGTAGCAATATCGGTGGCAGGCATGGGAGTGGTTCTTGATGAATTGGACAAGGCCGTCATATCCATAATTCCCATGTCTGATTTTTTTCAAAATGTCTTTCAATCGACGGCCGGCCAAAAGACAACCTATTCATCCGCCCTGTTCGTGGTTGTTTTCGTAGCACCGTTGATCGAGGAGCTACTTTATAGAAGTGTCATTTTACGTGGTCTGCTGGATAACTACACCCCGACCCGCGCGGTTGTATTCTCAGCGATATTGTTTGGTGTGGGGCATCTTAATCCCTGGCAACTTCCGCCCGCCGTTATATGGGGTTTCATCTTAGCCTGGTGGGTTATTCGTACGGGATCTCTCTGTCCCGCGCTTCTTGCACATGCGTTGCATAACCTTATCGCAGTGACGATCCAACACTTTGACGTTCCTTTTTTCCCAGTTTCAGAAGACATGAATGTTGTGGTTTTCAATCCCTGGTGGTGGATTGTATCCGGGGCATTGGTGTCTGCCTTTGGATTGTGGTGGTTCTACCTCGTTTCCAGGAGCGGACACGCCAACACCATGGACGGAACTGTGACTACGGATGCTGATAAAGATGACCGGTAGACGCTGGGCGACTGTATCTGGCCTCGCGGCACGAGCAACTTACGGTACGCGCTACTGTCCCTCCAAAAGGGGCAAGGTATCCATGAACGGAGGTTCTGGTTGATGTACGCCTGTCTCGGTGGAACGTGGAAACGGCTTATTGTCGCTGCCGCATTGTTTGGGATGCTATCCGTGGCGCCGGCCATGCTCATCCTCAGGTACGTGCTTGATCTCGACTACGCGATAGCAATTGGCGTCCTGACCGGCATGTCGATGTACTTTTTGATGTCACGAAAGACGCTCTGTGCGTATGGCGACAGATTCCTGTCGATCATACGCGATATCTTCACGTCAGGAACAGGGGAAGAGGATCGCAACAACGCGCAGAAACCTATAGATGTGGGTCTCAATATAGAAGATGTGGGCATAATTTTCATGCTCATGTTCTGGACTGCGTTTGCAAGTGGTATCCTGGCAGGAGATGCCTTGTCACGGGAAATCGATATACGTCTGACGTTCAACGATTTACTGAAGTTTCCAGGATACCTGATCGCCTTCTATGTCTTCCACGAAGCACTCCACGGTCTCGCCGCCCTGTGCTGGGGTAAGATTCCGATTCAATCGCTGCACTTCGGAATCTTCAGGCGATGGGTGGCCTTGTATTGTCACGTCGACAGACCCATGACGGTGGGTGTTTACCGGGTATTCGCGCTCTTGCCCCTGATTGTGACCACACCGGCCGCCGGTTTGATACTGTGGTGGGACCCGGCGATCTGGTCGCTATTGCTCTTCAGTCTCACGTTCTGCGGTTGTGCCGGAGATGTGCTGCTGTTTTTCAAGGTCCGCCGATTTGAGAATGACAGATACGTTCACGATCACCCGTCGGAACTCGGCTTCCGCATATTGCCGGCGGACAAATGCGCGGACACTGGCTAAACCCATCCGGAACCGAAGGATCCGGCAGATGGCGCCTTTAAAGTAGTGTAGAGATGGCTCGCTGTAATCGACGTGACAGACGACGTCAATTGAGCATTTACCGAATCGGGATTCTCTTGCCATAGATCGCTACAGCGCCAACCACGTAACTGATCTTCTGGATGGATCAATGCTTTTTGTGGTCAATGCCTGTTTACATACTATATTTAGTATGTTATGGCTTCTTATCCGTTAATTTCAGTATCCGGAATTCCGGACGCACAGTTCCCACCTGTGCGATTTTCTGGCAGGGTTACAAATAATGGACGTCTCGTCCCCGTTTTCCCAACATGAGATTCAGTCAGAATCCGCCCGGTTTCCCTTCGGGGCGGTCATCTTTAATCAAGGCGGAACTGGCGACGCATTTTACGTCGTTCAATCCGGTCGGTTGCGGGTCATCAAACAGGCTGCGGACGGCCGTTCGGAGACGCTGGGCTATCTGTATCCCGGAGATCACTTTGGCGAAGGGGCGCTGTTGACGGGGCGCGGTCACCGGGCAACCGTGCGGGCGGTTGAGGATTCCGGGGTGATGCGGGTGCCGCGGGATGAATTCTTCGAGGTGTTGAAGAAAGAACCGGATCTGGAAGCAAATCTCCAGGACCAGGTTGAGAATATCGCATACCGGAACTTCACCCGCTATCTGAAGGGGTCTGTGTCCGGGAAGACAATGCGCAACCTCTTCGGGCGTTTGAAGCGCGAAGAGGTTGCGGAAGGAACGACGATAGCCGAACCCGGTCGTTCGCGCGGGCGGTTCTGCCTTGTGGGCAGCGGCGGGTTGGAAGTGATCTCAGAGGACGGCAGTGCGCTGAATTTAGTCACGGGCGATTTTTTCGAGGATACGGATTCCTCAGATGGCGAGCAACGGACGATCCGCAGCCAGCAAGATTGCGTTATCTATTATTTGGATAAACACGAACTCGATAGCTTCATATATGCAATTCCTGAATTAGCGTCCTTACCGGAGATAGCCCGGCGATTACACCTGGATCAGGGAACGGACGGGTCGCTGTCTCCCGAGACGAAACCCGGGGGATTTCGTGTGCCGGCGGGAGGGACGGACGGGAACAACGTCGCGGAGATGAATGGACCGGCATCCAGTACCGGGGATAGCGATACGGATGGGGGTGGACAAGGCGCGCCCACGTCGTTTCGTTTTCCATTCCTGAAGCAGCACGACCAGTCCGATTGCGGCGCTGCGTGTCTGGGTATGATCTGCAAGTACTACAAGTTGCCGTTGGGGTTGAACAGGTTGCGCGATATGTGCAACGTGTCGAAGGACGGCACGTCGATGGCGGCATTGGCCGAGGCGGCGGAGACGCTGGGGTTTGTCACGCGGGGCGTGCGCACGGGCTATGAAGCGCTGATCCGGACCGGACTGCCGGCGATTCTGCACTGGGAGGGCAACCATTTCGTGGTGTTGTATGAGATCACCAAAAAGGATGTGAAAATCGCGGATCCCGGTTTGGGCCTTCGCAGGTTGAAACGTCCGGAATTCGAGAAAAGCTGGACCAACATGGCGTTGCTGCTGGAGTACACGGATCAGGTGGCCGAGAATGAACCCTCCAGGTCTTCCTTCAAACGATTCTTCCCATTGATCAAGCCCTATACGGCAATTCTGATCGAGGTGCTGCTGGCGTCCCTCGTGCTCAGTTTATTCGGCCTTGCCTCGCCTATTTTCACACAGACAATCGTCGACCAGGTTCTGGTTCATCACGATAAGGGTCTCCTGAACCTGATGCTGGCGGGCATGGTGGTCGTGGCACTGTTTCAAATGGGTACCTCGACGTTGCGCGCGTATTTAATAGGGTATATGAGCGCCCGGTTGAGTCTGACCATGCTGTCCCGCTTCTACCGGCATCTGCTGGGCCTGTCCATGCGGTTTTTCGCGCTGCGCCGCACCGGCGATCTGACCACGCGGTTCAAGGAAAATGCCACGATTCAGCGTCTCTTTACGGACACGACCGTCTCGGCGATACTCGACTTTATCATGTTGTTCGTCTATCTAGGGCTGATGTTCTACTACAACTGGGAATTGACGCTCGTGATGTTGATATTCGTGCCGCTGTCCGTGGGCTTGACGCTGATCTATACCCCGATTCTGAAGTCCTTCAGCCAGCGCGCATTTCTTGCCCGCGCGGAACAGTCGTCCGTTCTGATCGACTCGCTGCATGGCATTGACGTGGTGAAAGCCGAAGCCGTCGAGCGGGTTACGAGATGGCAGTGGGAGGGCAAGTTTACGAGGGAAGTTCAGATCGGGTTTCGGCGGCTGAAAATGGAGATGTTGTTCGGCGCGGGCGGAAGTATGATCAATCTCTTGAGTTCCACGGTGATATTGTGGTATGGCGCCTCCCTGGTTATCAAAGGGGAGTTGTCGGTGGGGCAGTTGATGGCTTTCAACGCCCTCATCGGCAATGTGATGGGACCCATTATGGGACTGATCGGCGTGTGGCCGGAGGTCCAGGAAGCCCGGGTCGCATTGGACAGGCTGAATGACGTCTACGAATCGAAGATGGAGGATGCGCGCCAACGCGGACACGGCCTGAGACTGAAGCGGGTCGAGGGCCGCCTGGTGTTTGACGGTGTGTTTTTCAGGTACGGCGTCGGTTCCGACGAGCCCTACGTGTTGAACAACATCGAGCTGGAACTGGAACCGGGCCGAAAGGTCGCCATTGTCGGCCGCAGCGGCGCGGGAAAGACCACGCTCGTAAAGCTGGTGCCCCGCCTGTTCGATCCCTCGGAAGGGCGTGTGCTCCTGGACGGGATGGATGTGCGCGATTTCGACCCTCACTGGCTGCGCCGCCAGGTGGGCATGGTTATGCAGGACTCGTTTCTGTTCAGCGGCACCATTGCGGAGAACATCGCGGTCGGCGAACCTGACGCGGATTTGGACAGGCTCCTGGAAGTTGCCAGACTGGCCTGCGTCCAGGATTTCGTAAGCGATATGCCTTTGGGATACGAGACGAAGGTGGGCGAACAGGGAATTGGATTGTCCGGCGGGCAGCGGCAACGGATCGCGATCGCTCGGGCGCTGTATCGCGATCCGAAGATACTGATTTTCGACGAGGCGACAAATGCGCTGGATACGGACTCGGAAGGTGCGATTCAGTCCAATCTGGCGCTATTCCTTGAGAATCGTACGGCTCTCGTCATCGCCCATCGTTTGAGCACCGTGAGGGATGCGGACACGATTGTTGTACTGGAAAAGGGCCATATCGTCGACATGGGCACGCACGAAGAGCTGATGGTGGGCCAGGGACTTTACTATCACATGTGCAGCCAGCAGTTGCAGGTGGTCTGAACCTCCGGCAGACCAGGAGCCGATCTGATGGCGGAACCCAGACTAACAAAGCCGTCGGCAGCAGCGACGCCAGTCATTCTCCCGGGACGGGACGACGGTGCGGAAGAGATGCAGGCGTTCGTGGGGTCTCTGAGGCCGTTCTGGGGGCGAGCGTTGCTTTATCTCGTTCTGCTCTTTGTAGGAATCGCGGTGGCTTGGGCGTGGCGGGGCAAGGTGGACGTGGTGGCATCGGCGCCCTTCCGATTAGTGCCTCTGGGCAAGGTGAAGACACTTCAGGCCCGTCGAGGCGGTGAAATCGAGCATATCGGCGTCAGCGAAGGCGATCGGATCGAAGAAGGCCAATTGCTGTTTAAACTGAAGTCATGGGAAACCTGGGGAGACCTTCGAGAACTGGAACAGACGGAAATGGCGTTTCAAAAGGCCGAGTACGATCTTCAACGGGTATTGCCCCAGAGGACGGAATTGAACCGGAAAACCATCGCGTCAATGGAAAAAAGACTGTCTGTTCTGGAGCGGTTCATGGTGGCCCATCAGAACGCCTTGCAGGATTACCACGCGGACGTGGGTGACGTCGCGGCCGCGGGAAGGAGCGCTTCGGACGCTGAGTTGCAGGCACAAATCGGCTTTCGCCAGGCTGAGATCGACCACTTGAAACAGGATTACCTGCAGCAGAAAATGCTGTTTGAGCGCAAGCTGATCAGCCGCGTGGATATTAATCGCGCGCGCGTTCGGTACCTCAGCGCCCTGGCGGCGCTTCCGGGACGCATGTCGGAAATCTACAAGAACGAAACGGCTGTCCAGGATCTCCAGCGGCAGATTCTCGAGGCTCGCATCGCCCACGGGCGTGAGGCGCAGCAGATGAAACACGCGTATGAAACCGCGCGATTGAGATTGGAACAGGCGCGTAAACGCGTCGATCGACAGTTGGAAGCCGAATCGGACCTGATTCTGGCGCCGGAGCCGGGCATGGTAACGCAGGTAATGGTGAACACCCTGGGACAGGTGATCAGTAAGGGTCAGGCGTTGGTTTCGGTGGCGCCGACCTCCGCTCCTATGGTTGCCGAACTCACTGTATTGAACAGGGACGTGGGCCTGCTTAAACCCGGACAGATAGTCAAACTGAAATACGACGCGTTTGCATTTCAGGACTTTGGCATCAAACGCGGGTGGCTCAGACAACTCTCCCCCGATGCCGTCATCGACGAGAGTGTCGGGCCGATCTTCAGGGCTGTTGTTGAATTGGAAGAAACCACCATGGCCGTAAAGGGACAGCAAAAGCCACTGCTTTTCGGCATGAGGGGAACGGCGGAAATCATGACCGACCGTCAATCGGTCTTGCTGATGCTGCTCAGTCCTTTGCGAAAGCTCTACGAGTCCGCAACGTACGACGCCGTGGAAACGTCAGTTGAACAGCGGGGGGATATGTGATGCGGCATCCGGAGGAAGGCGAAACCGAAACCACGGCCGTTGAAATAACGCTGGTCCGGGTGAATGGCATTGACGTGTCACTCAAACAGGTCGTACGTCAGCTGGGCGCTGCCGACAAACTCGATTTTTTCGGTGAATTCGCACGCAGAGAACTGGTTCGGCAGCTTGCCGTCCGGGAAGGTGTTCACACGACGTCCGAAGACATTCAGCGTGACGTGGACGATTGGCGATATCGACATCGCCTGGAAAGGGTGGAAGACACGGAAGCCTGGCTCGTATCGCGAGGTATTACTCTCGGAGACGTTGCGGCGGAAGCCGAAGCCAGGCTGTTGGAGCGCCTGCTGTGTGAAAAAATAGCCGAAGGAGAAATCGAACGCTATTTCGCGCAAAACACGCTGGATTTCGACGAGGCGGAGGTCTGCCGGATCTTCCACCCGGACAGAGGCATTATCGAGGAGATTGCGCTTCAGACGCGGGAAGACGGCGCGGATTTTTGCGCGATGGCCCGCGAATTTTCGCAAGATGAGCGGACGCGCCCGGCAGGCGGGTTTATGGGGCGCGTGCGGCGCAAGCTGTTGCCGAAGGGAATCGCGGCGCGGGTTTTCGCCGCCTCGCCGGGGGAGATATTCGGACCCGAAAAGGCGTCGGGCGGGTTCGCGCTATTCATGCTGCAGCAAACCTATCCGGCCACGCTGGACGACCGCGTTCGAAGCGAGATTCGCGACACATTATTCAGCCAGTGGCTTCAAAGGGAATTGCAGCGGGCGGACATACGCTATCCGATCTGGGAGGCCGGGAAGCAGAGAATGTGATGCACACCAGGCAGAGGCGAGTCACTGAGTGCTGCACCAATGGCCACAGTTCAGCCCTCGAGGTACAACTTCCGCTTATCAGCAGAAGGGCTTAATCGCAGACAGACGCCATCATAATGGCACGCTTCGAATAAGCGCAACACCTCGCTGCCGACCGATCGCCTTCTTCAGTCTCATCCTGAATTAACGCTTGTCTTTCCAAATCGCGGATTCTATATTCCGGTTGTCACCACTCAGGCAGTACCCGTATGTCGGGTAGCCTACCGAATACAATAGCCGACATTCAGTGGCAAGGGTAGCTCCCTTGTCCCCGGTGAATACGTAGGACCTTCCCGCATCCTCAAAGCTGCGTGAGTGGTGACACTGCCCGGCACCCTTTAATCGGGGTGCCGCCGGAAAGTTCATCACTGAATGGCGAGGGGATGGAGCGGGATTTTTTTGTGCCCGTTTCGGCACGTTCGGTGAACCGACGTGGCGGCGCGGTCCTTACTATCACCTGTGCAGTCAACAGTTGCAGGTGGTTTAGATCCACAACGAAGAAAAGGCATTTTTCCTGGGCCGCGCCCCCACTGGTATGCGAATTGTTGGATGTGTTCACATCTGATCGTTTAAATGGGAGGAAATACATGGCGTATCCGAATCTGAAGCAATCCGTGTGGCTCCTGATATTGTTTTTCCTGATCAGCGTGGTACTGGGGGTGCCGATCGCTATCCTGGGTCTCATCTTCGACCGGTCTTTACAACACAGTCCACACGAAATCCAGCTCTTGATATTAGCCGGTTTCGTTTTGACGGTAATCTACGCAAAGCGTAGAGCAGATCGGACCTGGCGCGAGATCCTGCTTTTTGAGCGGGTTTCGTGGCAATTCTACATGCCGCTCGGCGTGTCCATTGTTGGACTGGCAATCGTTGGCTCGGACCTGGGAAACCTGTTGCGGCACCTGATACCGGTGCCCGAAATAATGCTCAACGTATTCGGGGATCTGGCAGGGAAGGAGAAGTCCTACCCGTTCACATTTTATGTCATGGTGGTTCAGGCGCCATTGATTAAGGAAGTCCTCTTCAGAAGCGTTATACTGGGTGGTTTGTTGGCCCACCGAACGCGGAATCAGGCCATTGTCTGGTCGGCGTGCCTGTTCGCTATATTTCATATGAACCCATGGCAATTTCCCACGGCCTTGATATTGGGACTCGTATTCGCATGGTGGGTCGTCCAAACTGGCTCTCTGCTGCCCGCGATCGTGGGACACGCGCTGAACAATTTTCTGATAGTTACCGTTGCGCATCTGGAAATTTTCGGACCCGTGGATGATTTCAATGCCGTGATGTTGCTTCCGTGGTGGCTGCATGTATGTGGCATTCTTCTGGCCCTGATTGGATTGTGGTGGTTCAATGAGATGGCAAAAAGCAGAGGCGAGCAGGTCGAAACGCTAGCAGACCGGGAGCTTGTCTAAGGGCACTGCTCTGGTATCCAATATCAGATGTACAATCAGCTGATGCATGAAGATTGAATCCGAAAGGAAGAGTGGCATTCAACCTGGACCGGGCCCCGGGGATGCGAATTGTTGGATGTGCTCACATCTGATCGTTTAAACGGGAGGAAATACATGGCGTACCCGAATCTGAAGCAATCCATTTGGCTGGTGGTTATTATGGTGTTTATCGATATCGTATTGGGGTCGGCGTTGGCTTTTATGGATGTCACGCTAGGGCAAACACCGCGACTCATTGATTATGTAATTTGGATCTCATGCTTGCCCGTTTTCGCTCTGCTTGTGCTATACGCTAAACGTCGATCCGGTCGGCCATGGTCCGATATCCTGCTTTTCAGGACCGTGCCCTGGAAAATGTATCTGCCCCTTACGGTATCCATTGTCGGATTGGCCATCATTATCTTCAACCTTGCAAACTTCATTCAGTACCTGATTCCAATTCCCGAAAGAATTCTCGACATATTTCGTAATCTGATGGGGAGAGAAACACCTTATGCTTTCGCATTTTATAACGTTGCGATTCAGGCGCCTCTTACCGAGGAGGTCTTCTTCAGAGGCGTTATTCTGGGTGGTCTTTTGGCCCATTGCACTCAGAGTCGCGCCATTTTCTGGTCGGCATTCCTGTTCGCGGTAGTGCATATGAATCCATGGCAATTCCCCGGAGCCCTGATATTGGGGCTCGTATTCGCCTGGTGGGTCGTTCAATCGGGCTCCTTGCTGCCCGCACTATTTGGACACGCGCTGAACAATTTTCTGGCGGTGACAACCGCGCGTCTGGAATTATTCGGCCCTATGGAAGATTGGGATGTCGTGGTATTCCTTCCATGGTGGCTATTTGCATGTGGCGTTATCCTGGCTCTGATCGGATTGTGGTGGTTCAGTCAGATCGCAAAAAACAGAGGCGAACAGGTCAACACTCCGCCAGACCGGGAGCGTGTCTAAGAGCACTTCGTGGTTCGCATTATAAGAGGTACAATCGGCTGATGCAGGAAGATTGAATCCGAAAGGAAGAGTGGCATTCAACCTGGACCGGGCCCCGGGGATGCGGGGCAATGTACCTGCTGACATCTGAATGCCAAGAATGGGAGGAGTTGCATGACGTATCCGAATCTGAAGCAATCCGTGTGGCTGGTGGTTCTGCTTGTATTGGCAATTAACGCATCGGGGTTGGCGCTTCATTTCCTCGGTGTCGCATCAGGCCAGGCAACGCGAATCTTTGTTTATTTGGGATGGATTTCATATTTACCCGTGTTTGCTCTGTTTGTGCTATACGCTAAACGTCGATCCGGTCGGCCATGGTCCGATATCCTGCTCTTCAGGACCGTACCCTGGCAAATGTATCTGCCCTTTACGGTATCCATTGTCGGATTGGGCATCATTCTATTCAACCTTGCAAACTTTGTTCAGTACCTGATTCCAGTTCCAGAAGGAACACTTGACATATTTCGTGACCTAATGGGGAGAGAAACACCTTATGCTTTCGCATTTTATAACCTTGCGATTCAGGCGCCTCTTACCGAGGAGATCTTCTTCAGAGGCGTTATTCTCGGTGGCTTGCTGGCCCACTGCACTCAGAGTCGCGCCATTTTCTGGTCGGCGGTCCTGTTCGCTGTAGTACATATGAATCCATGGCAATTCCCCGCAGCACTGATGTTGGGGCTCGTATTTGCCTGGTGGGTCGTTCAATCGGGCTCCTTGCTGCCCGCACTATTTGGACACGCGCTGAACAATTTTTTGGCAATGACAACCGCGCGTCTGGAAATATTCGGCCCCATGGAAGATTGGGATGTCGTGGTATTCCTTCCATGGTGGCTATTTGCGTGCGGTATTGTCCTGGCCGTGGTCGGTTTGCGATGGTTCCATCAGATGGCAAAACGCGGGGGCGAGCCGGTCGGACCGCCGGCTGACCGTGCGCCTGTCTGATGGTGGAACCCGAGGAAATGCTCTCGACAGGGCCATTGTTTACAATCATTCTCAAGGGACGAGCAGACGCGCCGGAAGAAATGCGCGCTTTCGATCGAAGTTTCCGGGTCGGCAATGGCGCCCGTCGGCATCCCTGCATTGCAATATCGAAGTCAATTAATGTGTTGCAGTTAGCAACAGGATATGGGTATTTTGGAGGGAATCCGGATGTAAATACGTGGGCATTGTGGATGTTTGAATTATCGGGGCCGGAAGATCAGGCAGAACCCGAAAAGGCCTTCGCCCCATGCGGAGTCGGTTCCCCTGTTTGAGCCCATCGTCCCCGGCTGCGCCGGCGAATGAGTGAATCGACCATGATTCCTCGAAAAAGATTGGATATCGGCTGGCGCGATCTCCTTTTCGGGATGGGCCAATGCCTGGCGCAGGACAGACGTGCCGAAGCCCATGCCGCCTGCCGGGAGAGCACCGGCGATTCCGACAGCGCCCTGTTTTTTCTCTCGCTTCGCAGCGGATTCGATGCCTATTTCCAGGCCGCCCGTTTTCCGCGCGGGTCGCACGTTCTGGTGTCTGCCATCACCATTCCCGACATGCTCGAAATCATCCGCAGCCACGGTCTCGTGCCCGTGCCGGTCGATCTGGATCCACTGACGCTTCAACCGGATCCGACAAGCCTGAAGAACGGACTCACGCACAGGACCGTTGCTCTGCTGGCGACCCATTTGTTCGGCGCCCGCATCCCCATGGATCCCCTCGTAAGCTTCGCAAGGCGTCACGGCCTGGTGCTGTTGGAAGACTGCGCCCAAGCGTTCTGGGGTGACGGCTTTACAGGCCACCCGGGCAGTCACGTGCGCATGTTCAGTTTCGGCCCTATCAAGTACAATACCGCTTTGGGTGGCGGTCTTCTTTTTGTGGGCGATCCCGTCCTGCGAGACAGAGTTCGGCGGCTGCATAACGACTATCCGGTACAGAGCAAAGGCCGTTTCTTCGTGCGCCTGGCGAAATACGGCGTCGTTCTCCTGCTCAACAGGCCTGGACCCTATACCCTTCTGTGCGCCGCGTGCCGCCTGTTGGGCAGGTCCCACGATACGGTGAGTTACCGCGCCACACGCGGTTTCCGGGGAGTGGAACTGCTCGAAAAAATCCGCCGTCAGCCCTGCGGCGCCCTTCTGTCCTTATTGTCGAGGCGTTTGCGCTCCAACGCTCTGGAGCGGACCGGCAGCCGGCCTGAGGCCATGGCGTTTCACCGCAGCGTTCCGGACCTCTGCTACCCGGGCAACGGGGCGGAACACACCTATTGGCTCTTCGTCGTCCGTGTGGGCAATGCCGCGGACCTGTGCCGGCGGCTCTGGGATGCCGGCCTGGACGGACATCTGTGGCCGCCGTCGCTTTGCGTGGTTCGGCCCGATCGGGATCTGCCGGGCAAGTTGCCAGTCTGCGTGGATGTCCTGCAACGGCAACTGCTGTTCCTTCCGGTGTATCCGCAGGCAGGGCGGGTTCGCCTTCAGCAGTTGAGCCGCGTCGTGCGCCGATGGGCGCAGCAGCATGGGTGAAGCACCCGTCTTAGCGCCAACCTGACTTCCTGGAGAGAGACTGAATGCGCGATGCAGCCCAGTGAGTCGAGAACATTGATTACAGGCGTGATCGGATCGGATTGCCACATCGTGGGCACCCGTATTCTCAGCATGGCCCTGGAGAAGGCGGGATTCAACGTCGTGTCGCTTGGGGCGCTCACGCCGCCGGTTGAGTTCGTCAACGCGGCCGTGGAAACAGATGCCGACGCCATCATGGTTTCTTCGTTGTACGGGCAGGGCGAACTCGACTGCCGCGGTTTCCGCGAAATCTGTATCGAGGCTGGTATCGGAGAGATTCTGATCTATGTCGGCGGCAACCTGGTTGTCGGCAAACAGGACTGGCGCGACGTGGAAAGCCGGTTTCTGGACATGGGCTTCGACCGGGCTTTCCCTCCCGGAACGCGTACGAATGAAGTGATATCCGCGCTCGAACGCGACTTTGAGGCACCCGCCGGCGGATATCTCAAGGACCATCCATGAGCGAGGCGGTGGCACTGCTCATCGATTTCGGAAGTACCTATACCAAGTTGAGAGCCGTCGATTTGAGCAACGGCCGACTCCTGGGATCCGACCAGGCGCCCTCCACGGTCGAGACCGACGTAACAGAGGGATTCACCGAGGCCCTCGAGGTTCTGGACCGGCGCCTGAGCAAACCGCCGCGTTTCCGCTACAGGTTGGCCTGCAGCAGCGCGGCCGGCGGTCTCCGCCTGGTGACGGTCGGCCTGGTACGCGAGTTGACCGCCGAGGCGGCGCGCCAGGCAGCACTGGGGGCGGGCGCGAAATTGATCGAGGCGTTCGCGTATGAATTGACCCGCGCGGATGCCGATAAAATCGCCCGCCTCGAGCCGGACATCATCCTGCTGGCCGGCGGCACTGACGGCGGCAACAGCGAGGTCATCGTCGCCAATGCGCGGACAATGGCGAATCTTCCGATTCGCTGCCCGGTGGTAGTCGCGGGAAACCGGTCCGCCGCCGCCGGCATAAACGACGTGTTTACAGCCGCCGGTACGCCCGTTGCGTTAACCGAAAACGTAATGCCGTCGTACGGCGTACTGAATATCGAGCCCGCCCGCGAGGAAATCCGACGGATCTTCATCAAGCGCATCGTTCATGCAAAAGGAATCGATCGCGCCAAGGGAATGTTCGATCTGGTTCTGATGCCCACGCCGGCCGCCGTCCTGGAAGGCGCCCGGCTGCTCGCGGACGGCGACGGCCAGCGCCCGGGGCTGGGAACACTGGTGGCGGTCGACGTCGGCGGCGCGACGACCGATGTCCATTCCATTTGTTCGGGGGAGTCCACCCTCGGCAGCATTTCTGCGGACCACCTGCCTGAACCCCACGCCAAGCGTACGGTCGAGGGCGACCTGGGAATGCGTTACAGTGCGTTATCGGTGCTGGAAGCCGCGGGTCTGGAAGCCGTCGCCTGCGACGCCAGGCTGCCGGCCATCCGGGTGGAATCAATCGTCCGAGCCGTTAACAAGTGCGTCTCACGGTTGCCGGGTGATATCGAGGACCAGATGGTCGACCGTGCCCTTGCCCGTGCCGCGGTACGCATTGCCGTGAGCCGGCATGCCGGTACGGTCGAAACCGTCCATACGGCTAGCGGACCGGTCGTCGTCCAGCGCGGCAAAGACCTGACAGACGTCAGCGCCGTCGTGGGTACGGGCGGGGTGCTGGCCGCGTCCGGACAGCCGGATGAAATCCTGGAGATGGCTCTCGCGGAATCAGGCGATCCATTCTCGCTGAAACCCTGTAAGCCACGGTTGCTTCAGGACCGGAATCACGTCCTTTACGCCTGCGGGCTCCTGGCGGCGGCCGATCCTGAAGCCGCGCTTACGCTCGCGCTCACACAAATCCGACCCACCGGACGGGAACCTCAGCAGGTGTAACATGCCGCTCTCAACAGACGCCGCGACCAAACTTCCGTTGAGCCAGAAAACCATACCGGAAGACGTCTTTCACCACCTGCGCCGGGAGAACCTCGCCCGCTGGCCCACCGGCTCGCAGGTGGACCTCGACGATGCGGTCGCCTTTCACCGGAGCCTTCCGCGGCACAAACAACTCGCCAGGGTTCTGAGGCAGGCTGCGGCCCACGGGCGGTGTCTGACACAACCGCGGGGCGGGTTCGGCACCCTGGACATGCAGCTTGATTTGATGCAGCGCCTCGACCGCGACGGGCTGGCCGACGTGGTGCCCACTACGACCGACAGTTATACCCGCAACGAGCAGTTTGAACTGGCGCAGAAGGGCATTGATGAATCGGAACGGGCCGGCCGGTCCATGCTGAACGGACTCCCCATTGTCAACTACGGCGTGTCTTCCTGTCGGCGTCTGATCGAGGCCATAGACAAACCCGCTATTGTACTATCGGGAACCGCAATGCCGAAGCTCACGTCCGAAATTGGCTTCGCGGCGGGCTACACCGGGTATCTGGGGTCGGGAATTGCCTATAATGTGTCATATACGAAGGATTTATCCATTGAAGACGGGATCCGCAACTACCAGTATCTGGACCGTCTTGCGGCGCTGTATCTCGAACGGGGCGTCGAACTGCACCGTCGCCAGCCCGGGTTCCTGACCGGCACCAACATACCGCCTTCTTTGGCCATCACAATCTGTGTTCTCGATGTTCTACTTGCAGCGGCGCAGGGTGTTGGCAACTACGGGTTGGAGCTTGGCCAGACCCTGCACCTGGTCCAGGACGCGGCCGCGATTCGTGCATGCGCGCAACTATGCCAGGATTATCTGGCTCGTTGCGGGTACACGGAGGTGTTCACACCTGTCATCTCCCTGCACTGGATGGGCGCCTGGCCACAGGATGAAGCGCAGTGTGCCGCACTCATCGCCTACGGCGGGATGGCGGCCGCAATTGGCGGCGCCGTCAGCGTGACCACCAAAAGCACCCACGAAGCCTTTGGGCTGCCCACGCCGAAGGCCAATGTCGAAGGACTTCGAACCGCCCGCATGGCGGTTTATCTCGCACGCAACATCGATATCAGCGGCCTGCCGGAGTTTCAACGGGAGATCGACCTTGTCCGGCGCGAAGTTCGTCCCGTGGTCGACAGGGTGTTGGAAATGGGAGACGGCGACGTCGCAATCGGCAGCGTGCGAGCCTTCGAAGCCGGCCTGCTGGACGTGCCCTGGTCGCCCAACCGGTTTGTGAAGAGCCGCGTACTGCCCGCCCGAGACGCGGACGGTTATCTGCGTTTCCTGGACCCGGCCGGAGTGCCCATTCCCCCCGACGTGGTCGAGTTTCATGAGGAACGCCTGCGCCGACGCGCGGAATATAGAAGGAAAACCCTTCGACCACGACCTGGCGGTCGACAGCGTCTACGAGATCTCCGAGCCGCTCTCACTCCTCATGCCCCCAGGTAAGCCCGACCCCTGAATCCGGAAGCGGTGCCTGGACCTGTTTTTCAGGACTTCAGTGATCGTCGTGAAAAATTGGTTTTTCTGTCGGTATCCGCATATTATATTTGTTCCGATCGATCAACCCGCTCCCGAATCCCTTACGGAAACCCAACGGAGGCAATCTCATGTCAGGTACCAATACCGAAGCAATGGGCAACGGCTTTTTTCACCACGGCGTAGCGACACCCATCAGCAACCATCGGGGCACCGCCGTTACCGTGGACGGCACGGGCCGCAACGTCGTACTTATCTGGCTCTATGACAACCGGGGCGGGTACGCCCTCCTGATGATCGATGCGGAAACGGGAAACAGCGAAGAATTCCCCATGCCCTATCCGCCGGGCGGCGACGGTCCGTTTGCGGCCATCCTGTCCAGCCGAAACAGATATTACACCCACTTCAACAGCCACTTTGTGGAATTCGACCCCGAAAAGCGCGCATTCACCTTCCACCACCAGACCGTGCCGCAGATGTCCATGAGCATGACCGAGGACGACGACGGCCGCATCTGGTCAGGTACGTATCCGAACAGCGCGGTGGCTTCCTACAACCCCCTCAACGGGGAATTCCGCGACTATGGGAACCTATATGACCAGAACTGGCGGCAGTATCCCCGGGCTATCGCCGCTGACGATACCGGCTGGGTGTATTTCGGTACCGGCAGCACTGCCAGTCAGATTATCTCCCTGGACCCGGAAACCGGCAAAGCGGAACCCCTCCTGGCCGAAGACGAACGAACCCAGGCCCATGCGCACGTGTACCGCGACCTGAACGGGAAGGTCTACGGTCACACAAGCGGCGGTTCCGAGGATGGATGGATTGAACTGTACCGGGGTACGCGGACGGATATCGGCAAGATTGAGAACAGACGCGAGAAACCCATCATTGCCGGCAGCCAGGGCCTGTTCCACGCCGAATTCCCCGACGGCAAACGAATGGTCGCGTGCAGCCTCGTAGACCGCACCCTGGCCGTTGAGGATCTCCGTACCGGCGAAACCCGCGAAGTTTCCTTCGACTACACCAGCGAAGGCGCTCACATTATGGGCGTGGCCACGGCTCCGGACAACACCATTTGCGGAGGTACCGCCTTTCCGATGCACTTTTTCAGCTTTAATCCGGATACCGACGGCTGGACCAACCGCCCGGCCCTGGGGCAATGGAATACCGTTGCCAGAGAGGGCGACATGTTCTTTGTCGGCGCATACACGCACGGACTGCTGGAAGAATGGGACCCCGCCAAACCATGGGTACAAACCGAGCGAGACGAAGCCGGCTGCAACCCGGAACTGCTATACGAATGCCACGAGGTCATCAACCGCCCCCACATGCTGCTTGCCCATCCGGACGGAAGAACCGTCGTGCTTGCCGGCACCCCCGGGTACGGGCTTACAGGAGGCGGCATGCTATTCTGGGACAGGGAGACCCGTGAGCACACCCTGCTCGAACATACCGACATCCTGCCCGATCATTCCACCATGAGCCTTGTTCCCCTGCCCGACGACAAGCTTCTGGGGGGCACCACGATCAGCCCTGGCACCGGCGGTGAACAGAAGGCCGATGAAGCAGAACTCTATATTATGGATATGGCAACGAGGCAACTCGATTGGCGCGCGGTCGTCTTCGCGGGCGTGCAGGGGTATACCGACATGTGTTCGGGGCCGCAGGGTGTCGTCTACGGAATCGCCGACCGCAGGCGCTTTTTCGCTTTCGATCCCGGCGACAGAAGGGTGGTCCACCAGCGCGATCTCGAATCCGAATTCGGTCTCACGACCTCGCAACAGGGCCCGAGGGTGTTTGTCACCGCGCCGGACGGCGCCATTTACATCCTCTTCACAAAGGGCATCGCCATTGTGGAACCCGATACACGCGACATACGGATGCTGGCGGAATCGCCCGTACCTGTCGGTCCGGGAGGAGACATCCTCGACGGCCATATCTACTTCGGCAGCGGATCCCACCTCTACAGCTACCGGGTTTCCGAATAATACGAAACGCGGACAGCAGGTTCCATCCGTTCAGGGCAAGAGCCAATGGGGTTATGCAGCTGTTTTGGAGGCAGATTGTCCAAACGAAGGTTGGACGAGGAAAGGGTGCGGAGTCCTCTCAGAGGAGCGCGACGCACATGGAAATCGCAACATTCAGTCCATCTACGCTGCCACGACAGCGCCTGCTTTACCTGCACGCCCGGACCCCCAGCGTCTTTTCGACCATTCTGGGTTTCACGCTGATCGAACCGGTCCGGGGTTACCAGGCTGAAATCACCGCCGGTGAAGAGGAATGGCCCTACCAGACCGTACATGACGCTCTGGTAGACGGCTGGCAGATCGTGCAATTCCCGCACCTCCAGGCGCCTTATGACGATACCAATCTGGACGTGGTGGGCTATGAATTCATCCTGCAAAAAATAGAGGTCGTCCATGACACGTAATTGTCACCTGCTCATCGACCTCGAGGTATCGCAGTTCATCGTCACGGGCTACCATATCGTGCGACCCGACCTGCCAGATGGGTTAAACGAGCGCATCGCCCGGCAACTGGACGCATTGGACCGGAACCCCGGCGACGCCGTCACCGATACCGTGCCGGAATTCTGGCAGGTTCTGGACCACCCGGATGTAAGGGGCGTCCTCATCAGCCTGCTCGGCCTGGGGTACGAAGTTCAGTCCCACCGCCACTGGCATTGCAAACAGCCGGGGTCAGGTCACATGCAGTGGCACCAGGACAGCACCAACAACCGGGACATCCGTCTCAACCGCGTTCTGGGCCTCTACTATCCACGCGACGTAACAGGAGACATGGGCCCGACGGTGATTGTACCCGGTACCCATTTCCGCAACGCGCCTACAGACCGCATGGCCACCTATACCAACATCCGCGGACAGATCCCCCTTACGGTCAATGCGGGCACCTTGGCTTTCACCCATTACGATCTCTGGCACGGCACCGCTGCCAACCGTTCCGGGGCCAAACGCCACATGATTAAATTCCTCTTTCGCCGCACGGAAGACAACACCCGTCCCACGTGGAACCACGATCCCGACGCCCTTTACGGCGAACGGGATTGGAACCTGCGTGATGAGGCAGGGGATGCAAACAATGTACTGACATTTGGCAATCCACTCGGTGTATCTCAGAGTGACCATTATAAGGAGCGCGCCATCCGACGTCAGTGCTGGGAATATCTGATGGGCGAGAGCGGATAGTCGCACGCCGACGCCCGGTTGCCCTCTGCTCAACGTACGTCGTCAGGATTACACGGGCCTGGCATCCAGAAAATCCGGCATTACCTCGTTTGCCGTAATCTGTTCCAGCGTCTGCCGTTTCCGAATCAGGTGCAGCGTGCCGTCCGCGGCCTGTAGAACCTCGGCGGCCTCGGGAAACGAATTATAATTCTTGGAGGCCATGCCGGAACAGTACGCGCCGGCCCCGCCCACCGCCAGAAGATCGCCGATTCTCGCCTCGGCAAGCAGCCGGGGCCTCAATCCCTCCGGATCGCCCGGCGCCGGCGTCAGCACATCCCCGCTCTCACAGCAGTGGCCGGCAATAAGATATTCCCGCGGTCGCCGCACCTCCGGCCGTACGGGCACGGACACGATCGGATGCTGTCCACCGTAAAGGCTGATGCGTAATACCTCCGTCATACCGGCGTCCACTTTCAGGAAATCGTAGCCGTCCTTGCCGGTATCGACACAATCGATCACCGAACAGATCAGCACGCCTGCATTGGCCACCAGAAACGTGCCCGGTTCCACCTCCAGCCGAAGTCCGCGCCCATGTTCGCTCCCAAAGGCTCGGAACGCTTCCTGCACATGCAGTCCGATCCGCTTCAGGTCGGTAGACGCCTCCCCCGCCATACGCCCCACTTTAAACCCGCCTCCCAGGCTGAGCACCTTCACCTCGGGCAGCCGGGCAGCCATGCGCAGCGAAATCAACGCGCAGTGTTCCCAGACCTCAGGATCGCTGCCCGAACCGATGTGGGTATGCATACTCGAAATCTTTAAATTGCAAGCCTTTGCAATGGCCAGCACCTCATCCAGATATTCGTGCCAGATCCCGAAACTGGCGGATGGTCCACCCACGTTGGTCCTTTTGCTGTGACCCGACCCGAGACCGGGGTTGATTCGTACGGTTAGGGAACGACCCGGAAACAGTTCGCCATAGTTCCGCAGTTGCTGCAGCGAACAGGCATTGAATATGACTCCCTGTCTCACCAGGTTCTCCAGATTTCGGGGCGTTCGCTGAGCCGTGAGCTGGATCTGTTCCGGAGGCACGCCGGCCCGTATGGCCCGCTCCGCCTCGTATCCGCTGCTGGCATCGATGTGCAGCCCGGCCTGGTTCAGAATTCGTACAACAGCCGCCGTGGGTAACGCCTTCATCGCGTACCGGGCGGTCAATCCATGCGCGTTGGGGAAATCCAACAGGTCCCTGGCGCGGGCTTCCAATGTCTCCTGGTCGTAGACGAAGACGGGCGTGCCAAACCGGCGCCTGATCTCTCGAATTTTTCCCTCGGTCAAGAACGCGAGCTGCTCCATTGTCGCTCCCTGGGGTTCATATTACCGGAATTCGCCTTGACTCACCTGCCGAAAAACGGAATATTCATTAGGTAATCGACCGCCGGCAGGTTTGTCTATTGCTGGTACAAAAGGAAAGCCGTGCGCCAGAAAAAAGGCAGCGCACGGCCCGGATTTTCGGAGCCCGCCGACGGGCTTCAACGTTGGTGCGGAAGGGGGGACTCGAACCCCCACGGGCAATGCCCACCAGATCCTAAATCTGACGTGTCTGCCAATTCCACCACTTCCGCTTCAATTACAATGAATTAAAATCACGCGAATTTCAAGTATGCACGTCGTTTCCAACCCATGCAGCGCGCCAGAGACGGCGCCTATAATAACGCGAAAAACATAAAAAAGTCAACTGCTATTGTCTTTTCCTGAACATGGGGGCTGTCCCCGTGCGGAGCGCCTGGAGATGTGAATACCGGGACCGGCCTTAGATGCGTGAAACGGGCGTCCGTCGATCCTTCAAATGATGCGCCGTTGCTTTTCTCTGCCGGATTCCTGGCGATCATACGCGGCAGCAGGCTGCACCGCAGACATATGACCAAGCTAAAGGTAAAACCGGCAACCGTTCACCGGAAGGCGATCCATCTCGCCTCCAGCGCGCTATTCTTCCTGGTGTTATTTCCGGGCGATGCGGCTTTCGCGCAGTTGGAACCCGGCCCGCTTCCCGTCCGTCAGGTGGCGGCGGCGCTGGATTCCTTGCTTTACGAATATGCGGCCGACCGGGTCGTGGACGATATCGCAACAGGGCGCGTCGTCTTCACGGGAAACGTCGTCCTCAAATATCAAGATGTGGAACTGCGCGCGGGACGCATCGTTCTTCACCGGGAGGTACAGCGTCTGGAGGCCGAGGCGCTTCCGGACTCCACCGGCAGGAAAACCATTGGTATGCCTGAGTTTATCCGCGGTGCAGAGCGGTTTACCGGATCGTCAATGGTCTACAACCTCGAAACCGGCCGTGGCCGTGTACGGGGTGGCCGGGCGCGTCACGGGAGGCGATATTACAGGGGCGAGCAGATCCTCCTCGATCAACAACGTGAACTTCACGCCCGTACGATTTCCATGTCCTCATGTGACAGGGACCACACCCATTACGACTTTCTATGCCAGGCGCTAAAGGTCGTGGAGAACGACAAGGCCATCGCCCGCTCCGTGACGTTTCGCGTCGGTCCGGTCCCGCTGTTGTGGCTCCCGTTTTACGTTTTTCCGCTCACGCAGGGCAGGCGCTCCGGCATTCTGACCCCCCGAATCGGCAGCAATAGCCGCGACGGCGTTAACGTAAGCAACATCGGATACTATTGGGCGCCCAGCGACTACTGGGATGCCACGCTCAGGACAGCCCTGCGGGAACGTAATGGTTTTCTCGTTGACGCAGGCATCGACTACGCCGTGCGCAAACGACTCAGCGGGTATATGAATCTCTCCTATGAACGTGAGCGACAGCCTTCGGGCGATTCCCGCCGCGACTGGCGTTTGAACTTCCACCATCAGCATCGGCTGAACCCCACACTCAACATGAGGGCCAGGGGAGATTTCACGAACAGTTCCAGCTTCGACCTTCACAATGCGAACAACCTCTATCGATACCTGAACCGGCAACTCCGGTCATCTTTTTCCATTGACAAGCGCTGGACGGAAGCCCGGCGAAGCATGGATCTCAATCTCAACTACTACCGGGACCTCGATCAGAATCAGAACCGGTTCCAGGGATTCCCCCGCCTCTCGTTCCGCCAGGGCAGACGACGCATTTTGGGTCAACCCGAATCGAACCGGGAAGCCCTCTGGTACCACGCGTTCTATTACGACGTTTCCGGCGGCTTGTCGAACGCTTTCACACGCAACGAGGATCGGGCCGACAACACCCACAATCTGACCCTTAACTCCCGCTTGGGCGTCAGTAGCCAGCACCGTCCCTTCGGCTTGCTGGATCTCACCCACCGATTCAACATCAGTCAGACCTCCTCACGCCTGAGCCGGGACGCGCGCACGCGCCGTGAATCCTACAACGTCAGTCTCGCCGCCGGAAACGCGCTCTATGGCATCTTTCAGCCTCAAGTCGGACGGCTGAGGGGAATCCGCCACCGGTTCCAGCCGCAGATAGACTTCAGGTATTACCAGAACGCAACGGTCGATGGCGCCACCCTGGGCTTCCACGGCCGCCGTGACTGGAACGACCCCAGGCGCGCACTCAATTTGCGCCTTAACAACACGATCGAAATCAAAACCGAGGTAGACGGCAAAGTACGGCGATCCACTTTCGCCACTGCGAGTTTCTCTACCGGATACGACTTCGACACCAATCCGACGCGCAAATGGCGTGACCTTCGCACTTCAGCCTCGATAAAGCCGGCCCGTCGGATAGACGTTCGTCTCAACATGACCCACACGTTCTACGACGCGCTGGACCGTCTGAATCTGTATCGTCCTCATCTGCGCAGCCTCACGGTCAACACCAGCCTCCGCTTCAGCGGCCGCACCGAAGGCCGATCCGATCGGCTCCAATACCGTGGGTCCATGCTGCCCGCCGAGGGTACCGGTTTTAATTTTGAAGACGACGTCTACCGCGACTTTGGCGACGCCACACAGCCCTGGCATTTCAACCTGGGCCACTATTTCAGCCATCGGGAGTCTTTCACCACGGGCTCCGGTTCGACCAGGCGTTCCTGGGTGAAAGCGGACCTGGCATTGAATCCCACGCGCGCATGGCGCTTCAACTATTCCGTAAACTTCGATCTGGTAAACACCCGGCTAATCTCCCAGACGCTATACGTCTACAGAGACTTGCATTGCTGGCAGGCCACGTTCAGCTGGTATCCCACCGGCTTCAACAAAGGCTTCCATTTCAAACTCAATATCAAAGACTTCCCCCAGATCAAACTGGAACATCGCCGGGGTGGTTTCGGGCTTTGAGAACAGCCGGAAAGCGTCGGAATACCCGCCTTTCCATCCCCGAGTCCGGTTCCAAATCCCGCCGCCTGTTCTTTCCCTTGCCTCGCCCTCGCGAATCGGCTAAATTACCTATTTGAATGCCGTTTTGTGCCTAATGCCGCTATTTTTCCACCGCAACCCGCCTTTGGTGGCGTTTTTTGAATTCCAGGAACCAGGGTGCGAGCGCTTGTACAACGGGTCAGCCGTTCCGCGGTGTACATCAACGGACAACTCATCGCCGAAATCGGCCGGGGAATGCTGATTCTTCTGGGCGTAGGCCGGCAGGACACACCCGCAGACATCCAGTACGTGGCCGGCAAATGCATCCACCTTCGGATCTTTGGAGACGAGCAGGGCAAGATGAATCGTTCCCTCGTTGACATCGGAGGGCAGGCCCTGGTTGTCTCACAGTTCACGCTCTATGGCGATACCCGAAAGGGGCGTCGTCCCGGCTACTCCAGCGCGGCTCCCCCCGGGATGGCCGAGGCCCATTATAACGAATTCGTGGATGCGTTGCGCAACCAGGGTGTATCCGTACGCACGGGACAGTTCGGCGCCAACATGCACGTTGAAATACACAACGATGGCCCGGTTACCCTGATGGTTGAGACATAGTGGCGGAATACGGGATTTTATCGCCGCGCAGTCGTACCGGGCTTACCATTCCCACCATGAAAAAACTCATCCTGGCCTCCGCATCACCGAGGCGGTCCGACCTGCTGCATCTGCTCGGCATGTCCTTTGACGTTGTGCCGAGCCATGTTTCGGAAACCCTGGACAGATCGATTCCACCCGCCGACTACGTCCGTGTAATCTCTTCCCGCAAGGCGCGGGCGGTCGCTGCCAGCTTCCGCCGGGCGCTTGTTCTGGGCGCAGATACCGTCGTTGTTCTGGAGGGCGACATTCTCGAAAAGCCGGCCGGTGAATATGAGGCGATTCAAATGCTGTCCAGACTCTCGGGAAAGACTCACCGCGTTTATACCGGCCTGACGTTGATCGATACGGAGTCCGGGCGTTCTCTCCGGGACGTGGCCGTGACGGACGTTGCAATGAGACCGCTCAAACCGGAAGAAATCCAACTCTATGTGAAGACCGGGGAACCCATGGATAAAGCGGGTGCGTATGCGGTTCAGGGAAGGGCAGCCGCGTTCGTTCATTCCATCTCAGGCTGTTTTTACAATGTTGTGGGGTTACCGCTCTCGCTCTTCTGCTCACTCCTCGAACGTATGGTGGGCGAGTCGCCGTTGCAGTTTGCCTCCGGGCATTGGAACGACTGATTTCGGAGCCGTTAATGCGAGAATTTGCATCGGAGTTACGGGTTCAACGTGAAACCAGCGGCATGTCCCTGGAAGAACTGTTCGAACGTACGCGGATCAACCCGGATTACCTCCGCGCCATCGAAACCGGCAACTTCGACGTCCTTCCGGATATCTATGTTCGCCTCTTTCTCAAAAAGTACGCGCAGGAAGTCGGCCTCGACGTCGAGGAGACCCTGGACAAATATGACAAAACCAGGCCCCACTCGGAATCCCCCCAGATCGCCGTACGGCCGAAACGAGACCGGTCACTGTCGTGGGGTCCCATCCTGGCGATTCTATGTGTACTGACACTGGTCGTTTTTATCGCTGTCGTGATTCTCCGGCGTGATTCGACGCCGCCGGCGCCAGTAGAGACGGAAGCGCCGATGCCGGGAGACGTAAGTCGATCTACGACATCCGGCCCGGAGACTTCAACAACGTCGGAACCTGAGGCGATCCCGGATGAGCCCGCAGGCCGGAACGCGGCAGCGATAGCGCCCTCCGAATCCCTCCATACCGCCCCCCAGGAACCGGACAATTCGGGGAATTTGCCGCCGATCGAGCGTGTGGTGTCTTCCTATTCGCTTCCGCAGCAGTACTCAGACATTTGGGAAGACGAGTTAGTCCTGACCGTTCGTGCACTGCTGGATACGCGGGTACATGTTTCCAGCGACGGCGATTCAACCATTGAAAACCGGCTGCTTTCCGGAACACAGCGGCAGTGGACCGCCCGCGAGCGGTTCCGCGTGGAAATTTTAGACCCCACCGCCGTCTCCCTCTCTCTGCAGGACAGGCCTGTTTCCGTCCCCACAAAACACGGCCGGAAACACCGCCTGTTCATCTCCCGAGCCAATATCTGGGTTGAAGAGATTGAATCTGTGGCGCCGCCACCACCCGTGCGTTAATCCGAAATGGATTCCAACTACGCGCAAATTGTCCCCCTCGCCACGCCAATAGACCGGGAAATGACCTATCTGGTTCCCGACGACCTCAAGCATCAAACTCACGTCGGAAGCAGGGCGCTCGTTCCTCTGGGGCCCCGTTGGACGACCGGCATTGTCGTCGGTTTTCAAGACCGGACCGATCTGGACAATGTCAAGTCAATCGGTATACTGCTCGATTCCTATCCCGTCGTCTTACCAAACGTCCTCGACCTCTGTCGCTGGATGGCGGGCTATTATGTCTGCACCCTGTCCGAAGTCCTCACGGCCGCGCTTCCCGCCGGCATTCACACGCATAGCGGACAGCGCATAGACGTTAATACCCTCAACGGCGCTGGTCGAGGTCCGATTACCGCCTTTCAGCAAAAGGTGCTCGACCACCTGCAAACGGGGGGCCCGGCCAGCCTCCGCCAACTTCAGCATCGCATGCGCGGGAACGAGGTCCGCAGTGCCGTCTACGGACTGATTCGAAGGGGTATGCTTACAACCTGTCAGGTCATTGAAGACCCCCGAGTCAAGCCCAGGCAGGAGCGTATGGTTCTGCTGGTGCCCGATGCGCGGTGGTTCGAACTTGAATGGCCCGCACTGGAGCGCAGGGCACCCCGACAGGCGGAGTGTCTCAGGCGCCTTCGGGATTGCGGCGGCACCATGCCGGCGGCGGCACTCCGCTGCGCGGGGATTGGGCCCGGCGTCCTCAGGGCGCTGGCGGATCGCCGACTGGTTCGGATTTACCAGCGCGAAGTCCGGAGGGACCCATACGCCGAAGTGGAACCCGTTCCTCCCGAGCAGCTGACGCCCACCGCGCATCAGCAGAAAGCGTTGGAGGAAATCGAGTGTTCGTTCAATCCCACCAGATTCAGTCCCTTTCTCCTGCACGGGGTTACCGGGAGCGGCAAAACGCTGGTTTACATTCAGGCGGTCGATCGGATTCTGAAGGCCGGCCTGGGCGCACTGATTCTGGTACCCGAGATCTCTCTCACCCCTCAAACGGTGCGCCGCTTCAGATCCCATTTCGGCAACCGGGTCGCCGTCATCCACAGCGCCCTGTCGGAAAGCGAACGCTACGATGCCTGGCGGGACGTCCGCGAGGGCCGGCGCACCATTGTCATCGGCGCTCGTTCCGCCGTCTTTGCACCGGTATCGAGCCTGGGTCTGATCATTGTGGACGAGGAGCACGATGGCGCCTACAAACAGTCGGATCCGGCACCGCGGTACAACGCCCGGGATGTTGCGGTGATGCGGGCGAAAATGGAAGATATCCCAATCATTCTGGGCTCGGCAACGCCGGCGCTTGAGTCCTATCACAACGTCGAAACCGACAAATTCCATCTGCTTTCGCTACCGGAACGGATCGACGCCCGCCCCCTGCCCACTGTCACCCTTGTGGATATGAGAAAAGAAGGCGGCGGCCTTTTTTCACGGGTTTTGCGGGAAAAACTCAGGGACCGCCTCGAAAGACGGGAGCGGGTCATCCTGCTGCAAAACCGCAGAGGGTACGCTCCCTTTGTACAATGTCAGGATTGCGGCGGGAGTGTACAATGCCCGAATTGCCAGGTCACGCTCACCTACCATGCCCCGGGCCGGCGGATGGTGTGCCACTATTGCGCCTTCGCTACCTCGGCCCCTTCCGTATGCCGCGCCTGCGAGGGACCCAACCTCCGGCTGTTGGGTGTGGGCACCCAACGGGTGGAGGAGGCCCTGAAGGAACAATTCCCTGACTTGCGCCTGCTCCGCATGGACGTCGATTCGACCCGTAGAAAAGGGGCGCACGAGCGTATCCTCGAATCCTTCAGGTTGGGCCAGGCGGATGTTTTGCTGGGAACGCAAATGGTGGCCAAAGGCCTGGACTTCCCCGACGTTACCCTGGTCGGCGTCATTTCGGCCGATACCGGCATACATCTGCCGGACTTCAGAGCGGGAGAACGCACTTTCCAGTTGCTTACACAGGTAAGCGGCCGGGCCGGGCGCGGGCATTCTCCCGGCGAGGTCGTCATACAGACCCACCTGCCGGAGGGGGAAGCCGTGCGGTGCGCACGGAAACACGACTTTCAGAAATTCGCTGAATTTGAACTCGAGGGACGACGCAGCGTACTCTATCCTCCTTTCGGACGGATGGCCCTGCTTCTCTTCAAAGGCCGGCATGAAAATGATGTCGCCCGTACCGCCGGATTGTGCGCCGAGGCCCTGCGCGCAATTGCATTGCCGCACGTTGACGTTATGGGACCCGCACAGGCGCCGATTTCCCGAATCCGCAGGAGCTATCGGTGGCAGGTCATTCTCAAAACGCCCTCATCCAGAAACCTGAACGTCCTCGCCCGCAGGGCCATACGCGAATTCGGCCGAAATCGCCGCGCAGCCGTGACCCTGGACGTGGACATAGACCCTGTATCGATGTTGTAATCTTTCCAGCCATTCGACTCATTGGTCGCGAACCGGAATACGACAAGCGTTTTCCAGTTTCTGCCGCGAGCCGGAACGTCGGCCGACGTGTCCAAAACCGATGAAGATGGATGGCAGCGTACTGTCCATGGGCTTCCGACACGTCAAATCGCTCGCAAAACACACTGCCGTTTACGGGATGGGCGACATGCTCGGAAAGGCCACGGGCATCCTTCTGGTGCCCGTCTACGCCCGCCTTCTTTCCCTATCCGAAAACGGCGACATGGCCCTCGCGTACGCTTTTGTCAGCTTCAGTGTTCTCCTGTACGCCCTGGGCCTGAACCATGCGCTTGTCCGCCACCTTGCTGTCGAGCGCGATGCAGCCGAGACACGCCTCAAGTTCAGCACGGCATACTGGACGCTTCTGGTCATGGGCGTCCTTCTTTCTTTCCTGGTATGGAACTCTGCTGCGCGCCTGGCCGTCGTTTTTCTCGATACCGCGTCCTACGCGGACGTGTTCCACATTATCGCGGTGATTCTGCTGCTGGACACCCTGTCAGAGCCCTTTTTCACGTTGTGCAGGGTGCGGCAGCGATCCGGAATCTACGCGTCTGTCCGGTTCGTCCAGCACACCCTGCAGCTTGGTCTCACGGTTTACCTGATAGTCTGGGAAGGGCACGGGGTACGTGCTATTTTCTGGAGCAACCTGGTCAGCTCCGTTTTTGCCTTTCTGGTCCTGTGCCCAATCGGGTTCCGTACACTCCGGCCCGTCTATTCGCCGTCTATCTTGCGCGAGCTTCTTCGCTTTGGTTTGCCTTTTGTTCCTTCCGCCGCGGCCCTTCTTCTGATTAACCTTTCCGACCGGTTGCTCCTGAAATTCTTCCTTGGCAAGGATCCAGTCGGGATTCTTCAGATCCTCTTCAGGTTCTGCCTGCCCATGCAGATGCTTACGCGGGTATTCCGCACCGCGTGGGCGCCGGGCATCCTGGCCATTCCGGACAGAACGGAAGCCCGCGCGGTTGTCGCCCGGATGACCACCTATTTTTCGGTGGGAGCAACCCTATTGCTGCTGGCGCTTTGCACCTTCGCCCGGGATCTTATCCTGCTGGGATGTGGAAGCAAAGCCTCCGAATATCTGCCCGCACAGGGTGTCATCCCAATTGTAACCCTTGCATTCCTGCTATCCGGAATATACATTATATTGACGGCCGGGGTTTACGCGGAGGGTCGTTCACGCATGCTGCCCCTCGTTGTGGGTCTGGGCGCGAGCGTCAATGTGGGATTCAACCTTCTGCTTATCCCGCGCATGGGCGTGCTCGGCGCGGCCTGGAGCACCCTGGCCGCTTACGGGGTAATGGTCCTTTTTCTCTATTTGTACACCCGACGGTTTTATCCGGTTGCCTACGAGTACGCCCGGCTTGCGAAGGTCGCGGTCGCCGGCGGAATCGTTTTTCTTGTTGTATCCGGATTTATTCCCGATGCCAGCCCGTCGGGCATCGTGACACGGTGCATTCTGTTGCTGGCCTATCCGCTCATCCTGTGGGGCTGGAACTTCCTTGAAACGGGAGAGTGGCAGGAAATCCGTCAACTGTTCCGGCCACCGAAGCCGGCAGCCTTAGAAACAGGTGGATCTTCAGGGGACAGAACTGAAATTCCCTGATTACCTCTCTGCGACAGAGGAAACACGGAGCATACATGAAATTGCCGCTAAAAGCGCGACAAGCCGCGGGGAAAGCTCGCCGTTTTCTCTCTGTCTACTTCCGAAAATCCTATGTTGCCGAGCAGGCAACCCTCCTGATGGGCGAATGCAACCGCTGCGGCAACTGCTGCGAAATTCTATTCAAATGCCCGTTCGTAATCAAACAGGACGATGGGTTTTCCGCCTGCAGCATCTACGAAAACCGGCCACGCCAGTGCAGCGCGTTTCCGATCGACGAGCGTTGTCTGGCCGACGTGGAATTTGATTGCACATTCAGTTTCGCGAAGAATTCCGACGTCGAACCGGCACAGGCGAAACCACTGCTTCAGATCGACTCCGATTAACCGGAGCCCTGGAACTTCCACTCTTGCACCACGTCTAAACTGGGGTTGGGCGCCGGGAAGCGGGGACGCAGGCCCCCCGTTTCCCATGTCCGGCCCCTGTTTCGCTGAACCGAAGGGCTATTCTCAAAAGGAATGAACCGGAAAGAAAAGCAGAACAACGCCGCCGGATTACCCGTACGATGGGGCGTAGTATGCGCTGTTTTCTGTCTTCTGGCGCTCGGCGCCGCCCGCTGTCCGGCGCAGCTGTCAGGTCCACCGGCGTCTTTCACAATGGCGAGGCTCAAATTCGGGGGCGGCGGAGACTGGTACAACGGGCCCACCGAGATTCCCAACCTGCTGGCCTTTATCCGAAGCCGAACGACGATCCATACGGCAAAACAGGAAGCCCGGGTCGAAATCATGGACGAAGACCTTTTTGCTTATCCGGTTCTTTATCTCACCGGACACGGAAATATCCGATTTACCGAAGATGAAGTCAGGCGCCTTCGCACGTACCTTGAACGCGGCGGCTTCCTTTTTGCCAATGACGATTACGGACTCGACAAAGCGTTTCGCCGTGAAATCAAACGAACCTTCCCTGATAAAGAACTGGTGGAACTACCGCCCTCGTTCGACATCTTTCAACAGCCTTTCTCATTTCCAGACGGCCTGCCGAAAATCCACGAGCACGACGGTAAACGACCACAGGCCTTCGGCATCTTTCACGAGGGACGGCTTGTGGTCTTTTACAATTACGAGTGCGACCTCGGGGATGGTTGGAACGATGCCGCCGTTCACGAAGATCCGCCGGAAAAGCGGGATGCCGCCTTGAAAATGGGGACGAACGTCATTGTCTGGGCGCTCACGCATTAACCGCGCGACCGGCTCGGGATGAAAAGGGGGATCCGTAATGTCACCCCCCTCTCCCCTGTGCCTCGTTCGCGAAGGCAGAACGCGCCTCGGTACTCGCGTTCCTCTCGCTTATGTCCAGACCATTCCCATATTCCGCGTACCAGAATCTGCTGCGCACGCTCTACGCGCTTCGGAGAAGGCAGACGGCCGCCCGCATCCTGTACGGCGTGGGAGTGACCCTCTGCTGCGCGCTGGGGTGCTTTTTCGTTTTGCTTCTCCTGGAAACCGCCGTGTATCTATCGCCCGCTGTGAAGTTGGCAGCGGAGGGCGCCGCGGGGCTTGTTCTGCTAGGTCTTGCGGCAGTATACTGCGTTCGTCCGTTGTTCCTGCCACCTTCACCGGAAGACGTCGCGTTGCAGGTCGAACACGCGTTCGGAGGCCTGCAGCAACGCCTGATCAGTGCACTGCAACTCTGGGGTCATTGCAGGGACACCGACTATTCGCCCCGGATGGTTGAAGCCGCCGTAATTCAGGCGGATGAAACCCTCGCGAATCTGAACCTGGATCCCCTGGTCGCCCGCACCCCACCCTTGCGGATGGCCGCCCTGTGCGGCGCGTTCGGCCTGGCCATCCTCCTTGCATTCACGATCCTGCCCGGGCCGTTTACCGCGGCCGCCCGCCGCCTTGCTCATCCCTCGACGGTCTATGTCCGCCCACCTGAAACATTTATTGCCCTCCATCCCGGGAGCGCTGAAATCATCGCTGGCGAGCCCTTTGCAATAACGGCGACCCTCACAGGTCTCGTGCCCCTTCAGGCCCACATCCTATTACGGGAAGACGACGCGTGGACACCTCGAGAGCTTACGGTCCGAAACGGGCGGATCGCGCACAGGATGCCCGCCGTTACAAGGTCGTTCCAGTACCGTCTTCGTGCGAACGACGCGGTAACGCCGGTTTACACGGTCACCGCGAAACCCCGGCCGGTAGTCGTGCGGCTCGGCCACGACAACCGTTATCCGGCCTATACCGGGTTGGAGGATGTCCGCGACATAGACGGTGGCGACATTGCGGCCATTACGGGGACTTCGACCACCCTTAATTTCGAATCCAGCCTTCCGTTGAGCACGGCTGAAATCGTCTTAGACGACAGCATCGCGTCAACTGCGCGGATAAACGGAACTCTCGCTGTTGTCAATCTGACCGTCAAACAGAACCGGCGATATACAATCGCTCTCCGCGATACACACGGAATACCCAGCACGAATCCTGTAGAATACCGCGTTGTGGCCCTTCAGGACCATCCTCCTGAAATTCGTCTCCTTCGCCCGGGCAAAGACACCGAACTGGGGGAGAACATGCGGGTTCCTCTGTTCGTTGAGGCCCGTGACGATTTTGGCGTTGCCCGGATCGAAATCCGTTACCGCCTGAACGATGAGGAGGCGGTAGAGAGCCTTGCTGTCCCCCTGGATAACCCGGGCGCCGGAGAACTCACCCAGACCCATGTCTGGGATCTCTCAAGCCTGGACTTGCTGCCAGGCGATCGGCTCGTCTTCCGGTTACGCGCGTATGACGCCAACATCATATCCGGTCCCGGCATAACGGAAACACCGGCCTTCACCATTCGCTTTCCATCTTTGCTGGAGATCCACCGGCAGGCGCAACGGGTGCAGGAAGAGGGTCTGGAACGGATGGCAGCCATCCAGGAAGGGGGGGAGGCGGTGCGGGAACGCCTTGAGGAGATTGCGCATCGACTGTTGAAGGAACGACAGATGCAATGGCAGCACAGCAAGGAACTGGAAACCGCGATCGATGACCAGGCCACCGCCGCGGAACAGCTCGAGAAAGTGAGCGAGAAACTCGAAGAGATGCTCGACAGGCTGCAACAGAGTGGACTTCTGGGGGACGAAACCCTTCAAAAGCTGAACCAGATACAGGAACTGCTCTCCGAAATTGAGACGCCCGGGTTGAAAGAAGCTATGGAGGAACTCCGCGGCGCGATGCAGCGCGTCGATCCTGAAGCCGTGGAGGGGGCTCTGAAGGCGTTCCGCGCCGAACAGGAAGGGTTTCAACAGGCTCTGGAGCGGACGATCGCCCTGCTGCAACAACTGCGCAAGGAGCAGGCCCTTGAGGCGTTGGTCCGAGCTGTGGAAGCGCTGTCCGAAGCGCAGCGGCGCGTGGTTGAAAACATTGGCGATGAACCCGATCCATCGTCCCTGGCCGGGAAGCAGGACGCGATCGAAAGGCGGGCCGATTCATTTGAGGATGAACTTGCGCAGACTGCAGAGAAAATGACGGTGTACCCCAAAGCGATGAACGAGCTGGAACGCCTGTCGGACCGGTTTGAAGAGCAACGCATCCCTGAGAGAATGCGGCATGTCAGTCGCGAACTGCGCGGGGGAGCAACACGGTCCGCTCGAAACCGCGGTGCACGCATAGCGGAAGATCTCAAAAGGTTCGCAAGCGAACTCCAGGCGGCCAGGCAGGCCTTCGTTAGTCGCCAGAAAGAAGCGCTGACGCGGCAACTCGATCAACTGACGCACAACCTGCTGGGACTTTCCACCGCACAGGAAAAGACCGCGCGCAAGGCGGGGGAAATTTCGCGGGATAGCGATCCGACGGCGCTGGCGATCGAACAGGCCCGTATCCTGGCCGGTGCAACGCGTCTGGCGGACCACCTGATGGAAGCCGCTTACAGGACCTATTTTGTGACGCCTGAAACCGGCGCCGCGCTGGGGCGGGCGCTCATCAAGATCCGGGAGACTGCCGGTCATATTCAGGTCGGCGCCGGTTCCCGGGCTACCGGTACCGGCAAGGACGCTATGGGCGCCCTGAACGATGCGGCTGTGGCGCTACGGAACGTGGTCAGGGACATCGCCGCTGCCAGTTCTTCGGTGGGTCTTGAAGAAATGCTCCAGCGCATGCAGGAACTGGCCGACCAGCAGGCGGGTCTGAACGCCCAGAGTGAATCCATGTTGGGTTCGCGGCCTCCGTCGGCGGAGGGGCACGGTCAGCAGTTGAGCCTCGCTCGCATGGCCGCCCGGCAGAGAGCCATCCAGCAGGCGCTGCAGGAAATCCGCCAGCGGATGGGCAGCCGACAACAGACGCTGCTAGGCGATCTTGACAATATAGCTTCCGAAATGGAGGATGTCATTCATGAGATGAAGAACCGGCGCGCAGGCAGCCGAACGCTGGAGCGCCAGCGCAGGATTCTCTCGCGCCTGCTGGATGCCCAGCGATCGATTCGGGAACGCGGCCAAAGCAAAGAACGGCGCGCGCGGCGGGGTTCAGGCCTCGCTTACCAGGGTCCGGGTTCGTTGCCCCCAAATCTGGGCGAAGCCGACAACCCGCTCCGAAAACGTCTCCGGGCGGCGCTCGATGCGGGCTTTGCCACCGAATACCAGCGACTCATCCGGAACTACTTCGAATCATTGATGCAGGACGCGCTGAAGCGCGAAGATCCCCGATGAAGATGCGGACTTTATCCAGTACATTCCCGGTTCTTGCGGTTTTTCTCTTGATCGCGCCGATGGGTCTCACTGCGGGCACCGCCCGGGAAACGCTGAAACAGGCCGATGCGAAGGAAGCCTCAGGCGACTTGAGGGGAGCACTGCGGCTTTACCGTAATCTCTTGAAACGGTATCCGGGCCGCGCTGACATTCTCCTTCGTATGGAATCGATTCTATACCGTACCGGCCGGCGCGGCGAAGCCATTCGCCTCCTGGAGTCCCATCTCAAAAAGAGACCGCAGGACAGGTCGGTCCGTTTTCGGCTGGCGGACATTCAGTCCGAAACGGGCAACATGGAGGGGGCAATTGCCAACTGGAACCGTATCGTCAAAGAAGCTGTAGATGAGGGATCCTTTGCGCGGGTTGCGAGCCGCTTCCTGAAACACAACCTTCCATCCCGGGCCCTGTCTGTTTGCCGGCAGGGACGTAATACCCTGAAAAACCCGCGGCTGTTCGCCAGAGAGATGGCTGAAATCTCAGAACGGTTCGTGCGTTATCACGACGCTGTCGCCGAATACCTCGTTTTTGTTCGGCAACAGCCGCAGTCTGTCGGGTTGGTCGAATCCCGCTTCAGGCATTTCGCTAGGGAGGGTGATCAGCAGGACCGGATTCTTGCCACACTGGGTCAGGAAGTAAAGGCGCATCCGCGAGACGAGCTTTCTCTACGGCTGTTCACGGAATACGCCCTGGCGGCACGTCGTGAGGAACCGGCGCTGCGGGTTTTTTCGACGTTTCCACACCTTGATCCGCTTCAAAAGACGTTTCTGTTACGCCTCGCCAAACACGCCTTCGACGCCGGCCGGTTCGCGACGGCCGCCGCCGCCTATAGAATGCTTCTGACGGGCTCCGACGCCACCGCCCTGCAGCCCGGCGTACTGCTGGGTCTGGGGAGGGCAAGCGAAGGATTGGCGCGGGTCGACACGGCTGCGGCCCTGTACCGGAGCCTGATTGGCAGATATCCCGGAACCCTGTACGCGCATGAGGCCGGTTATCGGCTGGGTCGTCTTTTGCGCCGGGCCTCTCACGATACAGCGGCCGCAATGGATGCATTCCGCGCGGTCGCCGGGGCGAAAAAGCGTTCTTTCTGGCGTTATCAAGCCCTCTTCGAAATCGCGGATATGATGGTTATTGCGGACCGGCCTGACGAAGCTGAATCGGTTTACGCCCGCGTTGCACGTGAACAACAGGGCAAGGAAGACGCCGCACACGCTCGTTTCGGCATTGCGGAGTGTCGGTTTTTATCCGGCGACGTCGACGCCGCCCGGGCCATCGTCGACAGCATGCTGTCGGGCTCTTCCAATCGATTCGCGTTCAACGATGCGCTGGCGCTCTCGGTGCTGCTCGAGATGGCGGACCATGAAGGTGTCCGGGTGCTTCAGTCCTATGCGACGGCGTCCAGGCTCGCCCGCCGGAAAAAACCGGAAGCGGCCCTGAGCGCGTTCCGGGCGTTTGCGGAAACCCATCCGAAGTCGCGGCTTCTGGATCGCGCCCTGGCGACTCAGATCGGGCTTCTGGAAAGACTCGGAAGGTACAACGAAGCCATTCGGATGTCTCGGCACCTGCTTGCGAGCGTCCCGTGGAGCCCGCTGTGTCCCGAGGCGATGGTCACCATAGGCAGGATCTACGATCAGAAACTTGGCCAATACCACGACGCACTGCACACCTACGAATCTGTACTGGCAGCTTATCCGCACAGCCTGGATGCTGAGGTTGCCCGGGAGCAGGTGCGGGCGCTTCGAGAGAAAATCAAAGCGCATGAAACCACCCGAAAGGAGCCCGGATAGTTGGAAATTCACGGCCGGATGCACCCAAAAACGCCTGTCGCGGGTCCACGGGGGGACATTTGCTTCGAGTTCCCTCCCCGCACGTCAAACGGCCTCTTTGCCAGGGTCCTTGCCCTGTGTCTGTGTCTGTTCGGGGCATCTTCGAATGCCGCCGCCGACAGACTGCTCATTCCCATGGATCTCGGGCAGACGAATCATCTCAAGGCCTATGGGCTGGCCTATTGGGCGCTACAACAGAGTATCGACGTGGAATGGCTGCTCAACTATCGGGGCGGCGCGTTCATGTTGGACTACGTGGATGCGGCAGCCGGGGAGGCGCGTCTGCGCGACGTCGATTTCGAGCGTATCGCCGGAGCCGATGCCGCTCGAATCTACGCCGAGATCGAGCACGGAAACATGAACCCCGTGCGGCTTGAAAACGCGCCGAAGATTGCGGTGTATTCACCACCCAACAGACAACCCTGGGACGACGCCGTCACCCTGGCTCTGTCTCACGCTGAAATCCCATACGATATCCTCTGGGACGAGGAAGTGCTTTCGGGGAAACTCTCCGAGTACGACTGGCTGCACCTGCATCACGAAGATTTCACCGGTCAGTACGGGAAATTCTACCGCAGCCATGGCCAGGAACTCTGGTACCGCCGGCAGCAGGCCCAATTCGAAAGCCTTGCCAGGCGACTCGGCTTCAGAAAGGTCTCCGTGGAAAAAGGCGCCGTCGCCCGGGCCATCCTGGAATACATCTCCGATGGCGGGTTCGTATTTGCGATGTGTTCCGCGACGGACACCTTTGACATTGCCCTGGCCGCGACCGGTGTCGATATTGTGGATACCTTTTACGACGGGGACCCGCCCCACCCTGCGGCGCAGGCCAGCCTGGACTTTTCAAGAACCGTCGCCTTCGAGAACTTTACCCTGGTTACGGACCCCATGGAATATGAACACGCGGACATCGACATCTCGCCCACCTCTGTCGCGCAGCTGCGCGGGCCCGACGCGGATGCCTTCACTCTGTTCGAGTTTTCGGCCAAATTCGATCCTGTGCCCACCATGCTCACCCAGAACCACGTACCTGTAGTCCGCGGGTTTCTGGGACAGACCACCGCGTTTCGAAAGAGTCGAATCAAGAAGTCCGTCACCATAATGGGCGAGGTCAGCGGAACGGACCAGGTCAAATACATCCACGGCAACGTGGGCCGGGGTACGTTTACATTTTACGCCGGCCACGACCCGGAAGATTATCGCCACTTCGTGGGCGACCCGCCCACGCAACTCGCCCTGCGCCGGAACTCCCCCGGCTATCGCCTCATTTTGAACAACATCCTTTTCCCGGCAGCCAAAAAACAGAAACGGAAAACCTGAACGCGACCCCGGCGGCCAGCAGCCGGCATCCGTGAGGACCGGCGAAAACGGTTACTTCCGCCCCTCGAAGGATTGCCCAACCATGCCTGAACAACCCGCAGACGACCTCGAAGCCGTCGAAAGACTGAAAACCGCCCACACCCGTATCACGGACGAAATTGGCAAGATTATCGTGGGGCAGAAGGAGATTGTGGACCAGTTGTTCATCGCACTCCTTTGCGGCGGCCACTGCCTGCTTGTCGGGGTTCCGGGCCTCGCTAAAACGCTCCTTATCAGCACCCTTGCAAGAGCACTCGACCTCAGCTTCAGCCGCATTCAGTTCACGCCGGACCTGATGCCCTCGGATATCACCGGCACGGAAGTCCTCGAAGAAGACCAACGCTCGGGACACAAGACCTTCCGTTTCGTCAAGGGACCCCTCTTTGCGAACATCATCCTGGCGGACGAGGTCAACCGCACCCCACCCAAGACCCAGGCTGCCCTGCTCCAGGCCATGCAGGAACACGAGGTTACCGCCGGCGGCGAAACGTTTCGCCTGGCAGAACCCTTTTTTGTGCTGGCCACACAGAACCCGATCGAACAGGAAGGCACGTATCCGCTGCCTGAAGCGCAGTTGGACCGGTTCATATTTAACCTCTGGATAGACTATCCAACCGAAGAGGAAGAGAAACGGATCGTTCGCACCACAACCAGCGCCTACACCGCGGAAATCGACCCGGTATTCGACGCACGGGAAATCGTCGAACTCCAGCATCTCATTCGAAAGGTGCCGGTGGCCGACTATGTGATTGACTACGCCGTGGGCCTCGCCCGCAAGACCCGGCCGGGAAACGACGGCGCGCCGGATTTCGTCTCCCGCATGGTCAACTGGGGCGCAGGTCCGCGGGCCTCCCAATTCCTCATCCTGGGCGCCAAAGCCCGTGCCATCCTCGAAGGACGGTACGCAGCCTCGATTGACGACGTCAAATCTGTCGCCGTCCCGGTTCTTCGCCATCGCATCGTCACCAGCTTTAACGCCGAGGCCGAAGGAGTCACGGCGTTCGAACTCGTGCAACGCCTTCTTGAAAAAACCACCTGAATCCCCAATTCCTGGCGCCAGATGCCCGATTTCCGCACCTACCTCCAGCCCGAAGTTGTCGCCCGCCTGTCCCGCCTCGACCTGGTTGCCCGCCTCGTGGTTGAGGGCTTTATCACGGGCTTGCACCAGAGTCCCTACCACGGATTCTCGGTTGAATTCTCCGAATATCGTCAATACATACCGGGCGACCCGCTCCGCAACGTCGACTGGAAGGTTTACGGAAAAACCGACAGACTGTATGTAAAACAATACGAAGAAGAAACCAACCTCAAGGCCTACATCCTCCTGGATACCAGCGCGTCGATGGCCTACGGATCGAATGGCCTCACCAAATTTCAGTACGCTGCCTATACCGCTGCCGCGCTCTCCTACCTGATGCTGCGCCAGCGCGACGCCGTGGGCCTGGTATCCTTCGACCGCGGCATCCGATCCTACCTGCCGCCCAGATCTACGGGGACCCATCTTCACGCTCTGCTTGAAACGCTGCAGAATACCGACCCCGACGGCGAAGACACCGACCTTGCCACCACCTTCCACAGCCTTGCCGAGCGCATTGTGCGCCGCGGCCTCATCGTGGTCCTGTCCGATCTGATGGACGACCCCCGTGCTCTGCTTTCCGGCCTGAAACACTTCCGCCACCGAAAGCACGAAGTCATTGTCTTCCACATACTGGACCCCAGGGAACGCGATCTCGAATTCGGTCGTGAAACCCGATTCGTGGATCTCGAATCCGGCGCTTCCGTAACCACCGAACCCTGGCACGTCGCCTCTGATTACAGGGACCATATGGACGCCCTTACCGGTCGATTGGGCCGTGAATGCCGTGAAAGCCTCATCGACTACGTTCTGCTGGACACCGCAAGGCCCTTCGATACCGTGTTGTTCAATTATCTGGCCAAGCGCAAACGCCTGATGTGACGTGAATCGTTCGCCTGCTCACCTTTTTCGACACTTGAGAGGATCCCATGGATCGTGTGCGCGTGGGCATCGTCGGCGCGGGTAAAATGGGGCGTACGCATATCGACGCCCTCAGAGACGTGACGCAGGGCGAAGCCGTTGCCGTGAACGATCCCGCCAACCTTCCGGGAGTCGGCCCCGGCCTTGCCGGTCAGTACGGCCTGGACTACGAGAATAGCCTGGAATCGCTTGTTTCCAGGGACGATATTCACGCCGTCATTGTGACCACGCCCCACGCCCTGCACGCCGAACACGCCATTGCCGCACTCGAAGCGGGCAAACATGTGCTCGTGGAGAAACCCCTGGAGCTCACGTTGGACAAGTGCGACGCGATTATTCAGAGCGCGGATCGAATGAATCGGAAACTCATGGTCGCGCAGAGCCACCGGTACTGGGAAGGAGGCGCCGTCTCCAAACGGCTTCTGGAGGAGGGCGCCATCGGTCGGCTGCTTATGTGCAGGGATACCCTCGCCACGCCCGGCTACCGCAGACCCAATCCCGATCGTGCATGGTTCACGGACCCGGATCTCTACGGTCGGGGCGGCCTCATCGCGTGGGGCGTCCACAATATCGACCGTCTGCGCTGGTGGTTCGAAAGCGAAGCCGACTACGTCTTCGCCCGGTCCTATTCGCTGCGCACGGAGGTCCCCGGAGACATCACGTCCAATATGGTGATGATTGCATTCCGGAACGGCGGTAGCGCCCACCTCATCTATTCCGAAGCCCTTCCTCCACCGGGCTGGAAGGGCTTCACTTGCGGCGCCGAGCTTGTCGGAGAGAACGGTCTGATGGAAGTTGACCCTTATAACACAGTTAAAGTTGCCCGTGACGGCGCGACGGAATGGGAAACGGTCTACGACTTCGCCTCGGTCCCGGATCCACGGCAGAAAGCATTTGCCGATGAAGTTCGGGACTTCATCACCTGTATCGTGGACGACACACCGCCCCCCGTCACGGGGGAAGACGGCCGTGCGGCCGTAGAGATTGCCCTGGCTGCCTACCGCTCGTCCCATACCGGCGAAGCGATCAAGCTGCCTCTCGTAGATTGATTCGTGGGGGTGTCTGTCCCCGCGCCGAATGATTCTTCACGGCCAACGCGCGTTCATCGCAGGTGAAAGCGAACCTGGACCATGAAACATGACGTCATTGAAGAATCGGACGCCGTCCTCGGTGCACGCATGAAAGAACTCTTTGTGGCGCAACACGACAAGCCTTCCGCGTTGGGAGAAATCAACCTGTCCCGCCTCACTCCGTTTCAGAGGGGGATGCTGGTTACGGACGGGACCGTTACACGGTTCATCGAAGCGTATACAATGGCGCCGGTGGAGGTTGTCCGCCTACAGCAGTCGGAACGGACGCTCTCCGGCGGACATCCGTGGTTGGAGTTACCCATAGGGGCGAAGGTGATCTCAAGGCAGTCGGTGATTCGAGCCCACACGCCTGACGGCTCTCCATCGACCATTCATGTGTACGCAGACTCGTTGATCGTGCCGCATCGTCTGCCGAAATCCTTTCTGGATGCGTTGGCGTCTGACAGGGAGGGATTGGGCGGGCTCCTGCGGAAAATCGGTCTGGAGACTCGGCGAGAACTGCTCTGGTGCGGTATGGAGTCATTGGGCGGTCTGCCGGGTGCCGTCGCGCACCTCGAAGGCGGGAAGTTCATCAGTCGCTCCTACCGGGTCATTGCGAAGCAGAAAACGATTATACTGATCAATGAGAAGTTCCCGATTTTTGCGACTTAGATTGCCCGCCGGAACCTGCTATTAGGTTAACCGAAAGTATCGCAGCTACAGAGGAAGTTCCAAGGGATTGGGGTTAAACCTCGGGATACCCTGCGGGAGCGTTTGATGTGCGGGGTTTTTGTGTTTTGGATCGGTAACCGTCGAGTGTGCGACGGCTTTTTTGTTTTCGCGTCTGGAGGATTTCCAATGAATGACGTTGCTCTTTTGACCGTGACTCCGCTCGACTACGGCCGCTCGTTCCTGATCGGGAAGGGGCGGACCAACGAGGCGCGTTTCTGGATCGAGTCGCGCACCCGAATTTTGGACGAAAGGGAGGGGATCTGCGAAGATTTCTACCAGACCGCCTCCTGCAAGAGCGAGAACACCTTCCATGAAAGGGATCTGTTTCAACGTGACAACTACGATTTCCTGCCGATCTTCAGCGCCAGGTATGGTCTCATCTTCCGGCGTCCCGCCTATCTCAGCGCCCGCTACCGGGAAACGCGGCCGTACGCGGAGATGTTCGGTGGCTACGACCTCAACCTCGTCGAGGGCGAGAGCATTCGCGAGTTGCCGTCGAACGCGTCCATCCGCGAGGAAACGTATCGCTTCGCGCCGCTGGTCTCGCAGACCGAAATCCGCAACGATGAAACCGGACTCAGGGCCCTGATCGAATGTCCGGTGAAGACGATGAACACCCGCCGCGAGGACGACCGCTACCAGGTCGACACCGGCCCGCTGGCCTTTCCCGACCTGTCGGCGCGGGCAGATCGGCTGGTCGACTGCCTCTCGCTCGCCTTCGTGGCCTTCAATACCCCCCACTTCGCCGATTTCGTGGTCGAAGCGCCAACTCCCGTCGATTCCCGCCACCCAGATCTGCAGATTCACCACTTCTCGAAGATCGTCGGCCTGCCGGCTCGCAACCGGCTGTTCGCGGTCGAGTAGAGCGGCCGCGTCTCCGAGGTGAGCCCTCCACAGGAACTGTGGAAAGCTCTTCCTGCATGGCACGATCCTTGCCTGTGTTATCTCCCTTGACAGAGCGTCTGAAGTCCATTTATTGCATTAAGCCCGTACTCTGGTCTGCAAATCTAGTACTAAAGCCTCGCGCTAGGTACTCGACCGACGGAACTGTGCCAAGTATAGCTGTGAACAATTAGAGCGGAAGGTCGTATCGCATGATTACGGAAATCGAAATTGGAGGTTACCGGCTTCTCGACGATTTCAAAGCGGACCTCAAGCAACTGACCGTTGTGATCGGGGCAAATGCAACTGGCAAGAGTACCCTGATTGATTGTCATCAACTGATCGCAGAATGTTGCGGCTTTCCGCTGGATACCGTGTTTGGTTGGCACTATGGAGCGGCGTCCATTCTAACCTCGCGTAACGAGAACAATTCATTGACTTGGAAAATCACCTTTCGCCTACCTGCAAGTTGGGATGTAGTGTTAGTTGAGCGAGGGGAACTCCTCGTGTACGAGGTTGAACTTAAGGCCGATCCATACGGCCAGATCCGCCCGCAATACGAGGTTCTCAGGACTCAAAGACCTAGAAAGGGATACGCCAACCCCCTCAAGTTTCTGGAGTCCACTCCCTATCGGCGGCACTTGTTCGACAGAAATAAAGGTAGATTTGTACCGTTTGACGAATCGCAATCAGAACCTGATGCCGTCCGCGAGGCCGATTCCGTAGAATCGAAATCGCAGGGCGGTGCGCCGCAACCTACTCAGCTTGGGCAGGCGTTGCTCCTTTCAGAGATCAAATTCTTTAACGATTATCCCGTTCCAGCTATGGTACGCGTTCGATTGGCGAATATGGCGTTCTATCCCGGTTTCGATGTGACACGGTCTTCCGAACTCCGCACTAAGGCCGCCGAAATCAAGCGCGATGCGATACTGGCGCCGAACGCTGAGAATTTGGGCACCGTGCTGCACGAAATACTGACCCGGTATGACTACCGGTCGGCAGCAGAGGAATTGCGGGAGTTTCTGCGTGCAGCCTTTCCCGCGTTCGAGGAAATCCATTGTGATACGACCTTTGGATCGCCGCCGCAAGTGCTTGTTGGGGTGCGCGAAAAGGGAATGTCGCGGTCAATGAATCTCTGGGATCTTTCGGACGGTATGCTTCGGTTTCTCTGTCTGGCGACAGCGCTGTTGAATCCGCAGCCTCCGCTGCTAATTGCAATCGACGAACCCGAATTGGGCTTGCATCCCGGCCTGTTGCCGATTGTCGCTGAATTGATCAAGACGGCAGCTGAGCGCACCCAGGTGCTGGTGACGACGCACAGCCCGGATCTGCTCAACTGTTTCGATATTGCCGATGTAGCCGTGATGGCTCGCGATTCGGATAATGCAAAGGTCGTATGGCATCGTCCGGCGAACCGGAAGACGCTTGTGGAGATGCTTAACAATGTTACAGGCGAAACCCTTGGCGATCTCCACCGCTCCGGCGAACTGGAGGCCGGCGCATGAAGGTCTGGGTGTTTGTGGAGGGGAGGTCTGACGTTGGGGCATTGGAGGCGTTGTGGGGCGGGTGGAGGCGAAAACTTGGAGACAAAGGTTGGGGGGTTAAATTAATATCGCTTGACAACAAGCCGAAATATCTAAAGAAAATCGGGGACAAAGTAGCGGAGAAATTGGTTCACGACGAATGCGATGTGGCCGTAGGTTTACCGGATTTTTACCCGAATCGAGAATTCGCAAATACGGAACAGAGGCAGGAAAGGGTAAGAGATCTACGCGACTTGCAAACCCGGCTTGTACGAAACGGATTGGAAGGGCAAGGTGTGCGAGGTGCCGATGTGGACAGTCATTTAGCGCGATTTTATGCAAGCGCGATGAAACATGACATGGAAGTGCTGCTCCTCGCGGCGACGAGTCAACTTCGGTCCCGCCTAAACATGTCGAACGAACCCGGAAGCTGGCAACGACCGCCCGAAAAACAGAATCAAGAAAGACCACCGAAGAGAATCGTCGAAGAACTCTTCAAGAGACATCTCAAGCGATCCTATCGAGAAATTACGGATGGCGAAGCCATCCTGAGAAACGCAGACCTTCACGACATCGCGGAGCATTGTCCAACATTTGGCGCCATGATCGATTGGATCGGCGGGAAAACACACGTCCCCGGATATTGATCCACCGGTCTATTCCGTTGCCTCCGCACGAAAACTGAAATGAACAGTTCGATCTCCCAGTCTGAATCACCACGGTGTCCGTCCTGCGGTGCCTCAATGGCGCTTCGCACGGCGAAGAAAGGACGAAACCCAGGAGAGCAGTTCTGGGGCTGTACAAAATTTCCCAGGTGTCGAGGTACGCGGAATGTTAGGGATAAATCGGAGCCGGCTGAACCTTTCCGCAAGGCCCGCGTGTCACCCGACGCCTTGCTTCCGGTGGAATGGATCGAAGGCGTGCGCCGCGCGGATTTCATCCCCGAGTACGTATCGGTAGGCGCAAGGCCGGGAGTCTTTAGAGACACGCTCGGCCAGAATGCGCGTTTGACACGGGCCCTCAGCCAGTGCGTGGTGCTCTCGTCCAGAAGCCGTGAGCGCGGAGAGGCGGTTGAGCACGTCCGCTTCGCTACCGCGTTGCTTATCAAGTTGCTGCGTCGCGGCCATACGCCCCTGGCGACGCTGGATGTTGAACGCGAGGGGCTGCGCACGCACGGTTTACTGGATCGGGTAAGCGAATTCTGCGAGGATGTCGCTGATGTCGGTTGGGCGCCACAGCCCGGTGCGTCGCTGCGTTTGACAGACGAAGTCGTCCTTTCGAAGTTAACCGAAAAAGTCCCCTTCATTCTCGACCCTGCTTTCGACTTCGATCCCGGTTCAGACCAATCGCTGCTGCAGAGCCAGGCCGAAGCCTGGTTTCTGAATCAATGGGTGCCCACGGCGCTCGGGACTGCAGCCGGCCACTGGTTTATCCCGCAGGCGCCGCTGGACAGGCTGGTCGAGTCTGCAGGGGAATACGGGAGCGGCGCCCGTCGCGTCGACTTTCTCTTCAGCCACCCCGGTGGATCGCCTTTCGCCATAGAGATCGACGGTCCTGAACACGAAGGATCGATTGAGGTGGACAAAGCGCGCGATGAATCATTGCGTTCAATCGGGATTGACGTTCTGCGCATCACCAACGCGGAAGTGCTGAATGGCCGGGGAGCGATGCTCGAAAAGATTCGAGTTCGATGCCAAAGGGTACTCACCGTATTCGCCAGGGCTACCGGCGAGGAGAGGGCTTTCGCGTCGCTCGCCGTTGATTGCGCCAGGGGGCCAGGGTGCAGTTCGTGGTCGCCCGCGCGCTGGAGTATGGGTGGCTGACGCCGGGCGAAAGCTGGGAGATCGATATCAGGGGGGACGGCGCCACTGCCGCTGCCGGCGTGCTGGACGCGTTTCGGTTACTGGCAGGCATCGATATTCTGTATGGCGGCTGTTCGGTCCCAACCCGATGTACAGTACGCGCGGATAACGGGTTCGTCAGGACCTGGATGCGCGACGGCGGCGGGCGGTGGGTGAAGACCACCGTTTTCGACGCACCCGTGTACCGGTTGACCATTGCCGTCGAGTCCACAACGAGCCCGTTTCAATGCGTCCGTGGCAAAGGGCTGGATTTCGTCATTCGCCCGGTGTACATCCCGGCATTGATCGCGGCCGGGCAGTCGTTCGACTTGCGCCGACGGGCCGCGGTGGTGACGACCTACGAAGAAGCTCGCGCGCCGCTCAGGATGTTCCTCCGAAACATATTTCGCAAACGGGATTTTCGCCCGATGCAGGGGCAGGCCATCTTCAATGTGCTGAGACAGAACGACAGCGTTGTGCTGCTGCAGACCGGCGGAGGCAAGAGTATTATCTACCAACTCGCCGGGCTCCTGATGCCTGGCGTAACGCTGGTGGTCGATCCCATAACTGCGTTGATTGAAGACCAGGTCGAGGGTCTGAGGTCCTACGGAATCGATCGGGCGGCTTCAATTACCAGCCAACTTGCCGACCGCGAAGAGCGCGAGCGTCTGCTCCGACGGGTGGAACGAGGCGAGTACCTGTTCGTGCTTCATGCGCCCGAACGGCTTCAGTCGCCTAAATTTCGGACGGCGCTCCGTGCGCTTGTGGAGTGTGCGTTTATCAACCTTGCAGTCGTCGATGAAGCGCACTGCGTATCGGAGTGGGGGCACGACTTCCGGCCTGCGTATCTGAATCTCGCGAACAACCTGAGGAGGCTCGGCGCGGACCGTGAATTTCGTCCGCCGCCGCTCCTGGCCCTGAACGGAACCGCCTCGCGCGCGGTCCTTCGGGATATGCTTGCCGATTTAGGTATAGACAGGAACCGATCGGACGCGTTGATCCGCCCCGAGTCGTTCGACCGTTCCGAAATTCGCTTTGAAATCGTACGCACCTCCCCGGTCCAAGAACCCTCGGCGGCACTGCGGGGCGTACTGAACGCATTGCCCGGTAAATTCGGGTTGCCACGGGCGGAGTTCTATCGGTCGTCTGGCGCCGAAACGGCTTCGGGTATCGTATTCGTTCCCACGGTCAAGGCCCGTACCTACGGCGTGCAGGATGCACGCAGTATCGTGGAGCAGGCAATGGGTGCGGACGTCACCATATACTCCGGCAACCCGCCCGCGTCCCTGGATGCCGACAAATGGCATGCGCAGAAACGCGAGAACGCGGCCGACTTCAAAGCTAATCGCGTGCCCGTGCTCGTTGCCACAAAGGCATTCGGGATGGGGATCGACAAACCGAATATCCGATATACCGTGCATTTCGGAATGCCCATGTCCCTCGAGAGCTTCTACCAGGAGGCCGGCCGCGCGGGGCGAGACCGAAAACTCGCGCGCGCGACGGTCGTGTTTTCGGAATACGACCCGGATCGCTCCGGGGAACTGATTGATCCCGACCTTGATCTCGAGGCCCTTCGCAGCAGGTTTGAAGAAATTGAAGGAAATCGCCAAACTGCGGATGACCTTACCCGGGCATTGTGGTTTCACCTGCAGGCGTTCAGTGGAGCGGCGCGCGAAATCGATAATGTATCCGATCTTTTGAATGCGCTGGGCGATCTCTCTTCGAGAAAGCGAATTGAACGACCCTATGGAGACGGCCGCAACCGCCTCCGAGAGGAGAAAGCAGTCTACCGGCTGCTCAGGCTTGGCGTGATTGACGACTATGAGGTCGACTTCGGATCGGGTAGGTTTGTGATTCACGTGGACGCGTTCGACTTCAACCGCTGCAAGGAACGTCTGCTTGAATACGTTCGCTCCGCGCAACCCGGAAAGAGCAAGTCGCTCGTCCGAAGCGTGAACAGGATTGACACCGGTCGGCCGCGCGACGCGGCGCTTGAACTTGCCGCCATACTGATCGAATTTACCTACGACCTCGTGGAACGGTCGCGGCGGGGGATGATCCGCGAAGCCCTGCTGCTCGCCCGTCAGGCGCGAGACGACGCGGAGATCCGGGTGCGGCTGCTCGACTACCTCCAGGAGGGCTTTGGCGCCGAGCACATCGAAAGCCTGTTACAGAGTGAGAATGTCGAGTTGGCCGCGTGGTGGGATCTTGTTTCCAAAGTGCAGTCAGCGATGGACGCGGGAGAGCTTCGTGGGCTGTGCATTCGCGCGCTCGAATCCGACCCGGACCACCCGGGCCTTCTATTGGCGCGCGCGTTGTCCGAGTCCATGTGTTCGGATCACGATGAGATTGTCAGTTCGCAGGGAATCGGTGCGGCAATCCGCATCGGTGTGGAGAAGTACGAGATCTCGCAGGCAGATATCGAGTCGACGATTGACGAGATGTTCAACCTCGCGTCAACCCGTGCGCAGGATCTTGGTCCGCCCCTCACACTCGCGCTGCTCGACCTTGCTGATACGTCGCCGGGTTTCGAATACGTGGAGACAAGGGCATTTCAGCGCGCGGTTGAACTCGATGACCCTCGGGTCCGCGCCGTGATTGCGACGCGAAGCGTTCGCAATGTATTCAATCGGTTGGAAATGGTTTCTGACCGGGTCGCACGGCAGTATGAGGCGTCCGGCGTGGCAAAGGCAATGGGAGCGTAAATGGACATATTGGAAGATCTGCAGGAACGGCTCAGTGAAACCGAATGCCGCGCCGCCGAGGTCGTCCGGCGGCTCGAGCAATTCGATGAGCTCCAGCAGTCACTCGCGAACGCAGGAAGAGGGCTGACGGAAGCCAACGACAATATATCGGAACTCGCGTCTGTGGCGAGAAACGCAATTGAATCGCTAAATAGCGCCCTTTCAGTGTTCCAGAATACCGTCGAACTCTTACAACGCTCCGAACCGTTGCAGGTCGACGAAAGGCTCCAGGCAATTGAGGAAGCGCTCGCTCGAATCAATGAAAAGCTCGGTGTCGTGGACGAGCTTTCGTCGGATATCCGCATCACTCGAAATGCCGTGGAACGACTTTCGCGGAGGTCATTAATCGACAAGATCTTCGGAAGGAATTCGGAGACCTGATCGAGAACCGAAAACGGAAACCCGCGACCGGATCTTTTTGTAGCGTCTCCTGAGAGCCCCATCACCCCAGCACCGGACGGCACCAAGGCATCGTGATTAAGATTCTTCCGCACCGAACGTCTGTGAAGCTAACGCATCATTGTGGAAGACATCCCAGCTGAATCTGTCGGACCACGAGTCGATCTCAGCAAGCATCGGACGCTGTCTGCAGCCTTCCGGCCGCACATGCGTTGGGGACATCACCCGAACGGTGCTTGTACTAAATCCCTTGACAGAGAATCAAAATGAGGCATTAATGTTTGAATTCTATAGTAATACCCCAGACGTTATTGCTTCAAGTTTCTTAGTGGCATTTGCGGTATAGACCGAAAAACCTACGAGACTCCAGTGACTGATAAACGCACATCCGATTTTTCCGCCGTCGATTCCACGCTTGGCTATCTCTATCAAGTCCGATTGGCATTGTTCTGGACGCTTAGACGGCTAAAAACGGACCCCGGGTTCTTGATTGGCATCGAGACGCTCGACGATGTTAACTTTGAAACCACGGGCGGCAAACCTACCGATCTGCTTCAGACCAAACACCACAAGAAGGGCGTCGGCTCATTGACCGACGCCAGTCCAGATATATGGAAGACCTTGCGCATCTGGTTTGAGGGTCACCGGTCAGGAAAAATTCCCGGGAGCACTAATCTATATCTGGTCACCACCTCTTCTGCACCGGATGGAAGCGCGGCCTGGAATCTTCGTGCTAGACCGCGAGATGTGTCTGCCGCACGGCAGACACTCACAGCAACAGCAACAGCATCTACGAACAATGCGAATGCCAAGGCTTACCAAGTCTTTCTTGATTCCGACCAATCCGTACAAATCGATATCTTGAGTAGAGTGACTGTGTTTGATGCGGCTCCCAACGTCATAGATTTGGATAACGAGCTTAAACAGGAAGTTTATTGGGCCGCGGGAAGGGAACACCATTTCGCATTTCTCCAGCGACTGGAAGGTTGGTGGTTCCACCGAATATTGCATCAACTTGCGAACGCTTCATCCGACCGTGTCGGATCAATTGAACTGGAAGCACAGATGTCGGACCTTCGTGAGCAGTTTAAGCAAGAAGCTTTACCTATAGATGATGATCTTTTAGAATTCTCGCTTGATGAGGCAACGAGAGAAGCACATGAGGATTACAAATTTGTCCGGCAGATCGAGCTTACGAAAGCTGGAAGGCGCCGAATAGCAGCTGCCATTCGGGACTACTACCGAGCATTCGAACAACGATCTCGTTGGTTGCGTGACGATCTAGTGGTCGATATGGATTTGCACAAATATGAGAAGCGCCTTGTAGAAGAGTGGGAGCTCGTATTCGATGCAATGTGTGATGAACTCGGCGAGGCTGCGATCGAGACCGCAAAAGAAGGCGCGGCCCGAAATCTTCTCGCATGGGCCGAACAAACGCTATTTCCAATCCGCCCCAACGTAACTGAGCCTTTCGTCAGTCGCGGCTCCTTGCACATGTTATCCGATGACCTACGGGTCGGTTGGCACATTGATTTTCAATGCCATCTCGCTCATCTACTAGGCGCGAATATGGGGACGTCATGACCCGATGGCATGAACGCTCGCGTGAGGAACAAACGCTCCTAAACCCGGCGTTCTGTTCTCTCTTGCTCTGGTGCGCTGCACGCGGGTATGCCAGTATCAACCTGCGTGGCTTATCCTTCGAGGAAGCATTCCTGGTCTTGCCGATGGTACTTCACCGCACAACTAGGGAAGCGCTTCCACGCGATACTCGCACGTCTTTGGCTGTATGGATCAATAACAATCCCCTCGCTCAAGGAAAGATTGCGACTAGAGCGAAACTACTGGTCGAATATACTAAAGAAGGCATGTTCTTTGGCGGAACCCATGGCCTGATCAGCATTGACGAAGGCAAACTCCGCGCCAATGAAGACTTGCGGCTAACTCTCAATCGTTCGTTGCAAGGAGCGAGTGATGAGGTACGCCTTTGTACTCGCAAGGCAGAATTTGTCGGCAAGTGGTTCGGGCAAACTGGTAGCGGATCAACGGTCTTCGCATTGATAGGGGTGCGTCCATAACCATGCAGATTCTTGATATAGTTGTGTACAGCCACGATGGTCGACAGCGCGTACTGTCGCTCAAACCGGGTCAGGTCAACATCATTACCGGCACATCCAAAACAGGAAAATCTGCGCTCGTCGATATAGTCGACTACTGTTTTGGTGCTGGCGAGTGCCGAGTTCCTGAAGGACCGATTCGACGCTCTGTATCATGGTTTGGACTCAGGTTGGAACTGGCCAGCGGTGAAGCATTCATCGCTCGTCGATGTCCCGGTCCTGCGGCCGCTTCGAGCGAGGATTGTTTTGTAGACGTCGGCGACCAGGTTGTTATCCCTGAATACAGTGGTCTTCGACAAACGACGAATACGAGAGGACTCGGTGCGCTGCTCACCAGTTGGGGTGGCATCAAAGATTATATCCATGAGCCCGCGCAAGGTCAAAGCAGACAACCCCTAACGGTGACTATTCGCCATGCCCTAGCGCTCTGTTTTCAGCCGCAAGATGAGATTATCAGGCGTCAACAGCTATTTCACGGAGCAGCGGACAATTTCATCGCACAAGCTCTGAGGGATACACTGCCTTATCTGTTAGGTGCTGTGGACGACGAATACATTAACAAACGCGAGCAGCTTAGGCGGCTCCGCAGGCGGCTGCGTCAATCTGAAAGGCAGCTTAATGAACTCTCGTCTTTAAGGGGCGAAGGCGTTACGAAAGCATTGACTCTTTTGGCTGAGGCACGTAATGTCGGCCTGTCTGCGTCATTGGCAAGCACTTGGGAGGAAGCGGTACCCGCCCTACGTGAAGTCGCAGAGACTCCCGGAACTTCCATTGATATTGAGATATCAGACGAAGCAGAGTACCATCGGCTCAGCGACGAACGAAATCGACTTCGCAGCCAGTTGCGAAGACTTCAAGATGAAATTGCCGCGGCTAAAGCCTTCGAACACGATACGTCTGGATTTTCGCGTGAGGCATCCGAACAACGCGCTCGGCTGATGTCGATCGAGATCTTTGAGGGGACCGAACAAAGTCATGCCTGTCCGTTTTGCGCTCATGACCTGCGTGAAGCAACAGATCTCCCAGAGATGAGTGAGCTAAGAGAAGCACTAACGGAAATTTCATCGCGCCTTGACACAGTTCCTCGTGCATCTCCTCAGATCGAGCGGGCGATTGCTGAGCTCGAATCAAAGCTGCAAAGCGTTCAAGCGAACCTAGTGAGAAACTGTTCGGAGATGGAAGCAGTACGACCCTACGTGCCAATATAGGGTGAGACAACTCCCCCTCCGAGATTAATGTAGTATACTGGGTGGAGAGGAGAGCATGAGATGCGTTCAGCCGCCGCGTTACCGCGGTCGAAACCGCTCCCAGCGTTTTCAGTTCGTACGAGAACTACGAGGAGTCTAGACTCCCTTTCATTCCGTTATTGATCGCAAAAAGGAGACTCCATGCGACCCGAAATATTGACCAACCGCCGGCGGACGTCCGTGCCTGCCGTGGAAACCCCGCTGAGCAGGCGTTATAAACGCATCCTGGAAAACTGGGTGCCAATTGGCCTTGACTATTTCGAAGATTGGCCGGACCGCCCCAATTGCGGGCATTTTTTCGGCGGGGCCCACTGGTACGGCAGCGACACGGCCGCGCCGGCCTTCGTATTTGCCGCGCTTGCAAATTCGCCTGAATACGACGAGAAACGGACCGGATGCTCCAAAAAGGAACTCCGGGAGATTGCGCTCAAGGGCATCCGCTACCTCTGCTATACACACGACACGGGTCCGGCTGACTGTATTCGGCCCGAAAAGAGCCTTGGCAATCCCAGGACCTGGGGCACCAAGTGGGGCGAACGCGGCCGGGGTTTTTTCCCCGAGAGCCAGTGCGGCACGAATCTTTCCGACGTTGGCCTGGTCGCCCTCTTGCTGGGCGACATTGTAGACGACGAGACGTGGACGATGATTGCACGCATGCACGAGGACTACGCCGAGCGGTTCGGAGCCATGGCGCCCAAGAGCGGCGTTTTTACCAACACGCAGATGGAGGAAAACGGCTGGACGTCGTGCGGCCTGGCATCGGTTGAATGTTTTCTGAGCAACTCGCCCCACGTCAAATCCTGGGCCGAAACAGCCCGTCGCTGGATGTTCTCCACGGCCACAACCCAGCAGGACACGAAGAACCTTGCGCCGTTCTCAGACGGTCAGACCGTGCGGGAATTGACCGGCCAGACCTTTACCGCGTTGCCGGACTACATGGCCGAAAACCACGGCATGGTGCACCCCAGCTACACCGGCAGTTCGGTGATGTTCCTGGGGCGGCTCGGCATCATCTACGGGACGTTCGGCGCGGATGTTCCGGAACATGGCCTATTCAACCGGCAGGAAATCTACGACCAGCTCAAACGTACCACGGACCGGACCGGCTCGATGCATCCCGTGCAGGGCATGGACTGGCCGTATCTCTCGCCCGACCCGGGCACGCTCACTCATGCGACGGCCGCCCAGTTCCTGAACGACCCGGACGCCGCGTATTTCGAACGCCAGGCGCTTGAGACCCTGGAACAGCGCGCGGAAAGCGCCGGCGGGCGCGTGCACGAGAAGCAAATCGCCGAAATTGTGCATGGTCCCCAGGACCCGCTTATCATCCGGGAAACCAATATCGTGAGTCCCGCCCACACCTATTTCTTTCACAGGATCTTTGGGGACGGGCCTGAACCCGCAACCAGTGCACAAGTCGAACGCAAGCTGCGCGGCGTCAAGGTCTATCCCCAATCCGGCTTTGTCTTCCATCGGCACCGGACCGGCCAATCCTCTCTTTCCTGGCGCAACGACATTATGGCGCTTCCGCTGAACAGGGACGGCATCTATACCGTGGCGCCGGCATCAAATTCGTTTCTGGCCAGCATTGACGTCCAGGACAGACCCGACAGCCACGACCTGGTCTCGATTCGCGTGGACGAACATCAGGATGGTTTTGCCGCCGCGCTGATCCTGAACCGCGCCCAGCGATCGGTACGCCAGGAAGTGCTCTTTGCGGGCCTGCCCTCCGGTATTTCCCTTTCATGTGAGCGGCTCACGGCCAGAGAGAATATTACCGTCAATAGTGTCGACCAGGGTTTCCTTCGCATCGTCAACGAAGACTTCAACGCCCTGGAAGGAAACTGCAACGGCTACCGTAACGTCCACACGCCGGGCGGTTCGGATCGCTTCAGGAGTTTCGTCACGAGGGATCCGGAAAGCGACGACGTCAAGACCTACGATCATCCGGCATGGCTCAACGTCGACAACCGTCTGGGCATTGTCTACACGGGCACCGGCAAGACCGCCTATCACAACCGGCACTATTACCAGGTCTGGCGCGCCGTGGCGGATGACCTCATTCTAAGCCGCATCGACGAGCCGGTTCAGGTAACTTCCGGGAACACAATCTCCGAACTCACTGCGCTGGTGGCCGCCGATCGCACCCATAGCAAAACGGCCGGCATCGAGTACGTAATCATGCAAACAGAACGACCCGCCATCGGCCTTCTCGCGGACAATCACCTGGCCGTGGCGAACTTCGGCGAAAAAGCCGGTGCGTTTACCTTCACGGCGAATCGCTCGGAATTCCCTGAGATTCCCATCTTCGGGGGCGTTACTTGCGTGGACGACGACAATGTCGCCTATGCGCGAAGCCTCGGGGCGGGCGAAGCCCTTCTGCAGGAAGCGATCCTGAACATCACCACAGAGGGCGCGCTGGAAATCAACGCCGCCGAGACCGGCGTGGTGTGGGCCAGAAACACGGGCACGGCGCCGGCGCAGGTGACGCACAATGGCGCCGAAACGCAGATCCCGACAGGGGCGATCGCAATCCTGAAATAGCCCTGCCAAACGACGACAACGAGGGGTTCGTCGCAACAGCAGAAAGAGGGTCGAAGCAGATGCTCTTCGGCCCTCTCTTATATGCGTGGTCCATGCCCTCGGGCGGCCGAATTTCGGCAATCTATTTCCGGGACGGGACACCAGTTACCACCTTACTCTGAAGCGCGTTTCCGCCAATGCTTTTCGACCTGTGTGCAGATCCTCCACCACGACTTGAAACGCCCTCAGTCCCGTCGATGCGCCGTCCATATCCACGCGCAGGTGGCGCGGCTCCCAATCCCGCCCGCCCCGGTACGAGTACGAAACGGCCGTCGTCCAGTCGGCCGTGGAACTGCCGGCCGCCCCGTCCGGCAGGAATTGCATCTGATAGCTGATGCGGTAGTGGGTGGCGCCGTAGTCGTCGCGTGAAAGATTGTAGATCTCGAAATAGAACCACGCATGCCCTTTCCGTCGGCACACCTGCAATGGATTCGGCAGCACGGCAAACTGCCCACGGCCGTATGGGGCGTTCTCCCGCATCTTAATGCGTCTTGCCATCAACAGGCTGCTGATCTCCAGTGTGTCCTGCCCGAATGATCTTACCCGCAACCGCTCCCGAAACGTGCCCACCCGCTTCGTCGCCCGGTCTTCGGCTTCGCCCGCCAGAAAATACGGCCCCGGGGCAAGGACTACGCGTTCCGCGGCCAACAGGAAGCCCTCTTCCGTGGATTCATACGCGACCCGTGGCATCTGCTCCACGCTAACGACGTTGTGACTCACGGTATCCCATTCGGAATTGAAGAGGAAAAGCGCCTGTCTGACGTCCACTTCGGCGTTCCCGTTGCCCCCCGACAGTGCGTGCCGCACATTTTCATCCGGAAGGGCGTAATACACCTCGACGTGCGTCGTGCCGTCGTTATGCCGGAACTGGGCAGTCTGGTAGGGGGCGTCATATTGCAGGGGATGCTCATAGACGTCGGGTACCGCCTTCACCAGTTGTTCGAGTGTCAGGCGTTTGTTTCCCAGTCTGGCCATTCTGAACAGCCAGGAGTCCCAGGAAACCGTTTTAAAGAACACCGCTGTGAAGGGACCATAGTCCCATATTTCCTTCCGTCCCCTGGCGGGATCTTTCATGAAGCGGACGCGTGGGTCTCCGTATCGGATATAGACCTGCCCCCTGTCGGTCTGCCAACCTTCCCGCCCGTGAGTGGGATCGGAAAACCGCAGGTTCGCGTACGCCACGCGCCGGCACTGTTCCAGCAGGCGTTCATTGACTGATGTCAGATACAGGGGGTCCTTTCCGAACCAGAACTTGCGAATCTCCTCTTCGCTCGGGAGTGGCTCACGCCTTTTATCCTGAACGGGTTCCCGAATCAGGAAGACCGACTGCATGAACCTGCGGGCGGTTGCAGTCATCCGGTTCAGTCCATCCACGTACGCCCGATAGGCCGCATCCAGGTCGCCCTTCATCTGATAGCCGAGACCCGCGAAAAAGTGGGCGTTCCAATTCTCCGGCCGGCGCTTTCGATAGGCTTCGAAGAGGTCGATCAGGGGCTCGGGCATTTCGGCCGCGTAGTAGGATAGACCGAGGTACTGGTGAGACGGCCAGTGGACCGGATCCACGCCGATGGCGTGGGTCAGGTACGCGATTCCGCGGTCTATTTCCAGATCCGGATATTCGACGTACGTGAGCGTTTTTCTACCGTTGATTGAATGTCTTCCCACTCCCGCTGCGGCATCGTCATCAGGCATATCCGTAAAATAGGTCATCTCCCAGGACCAGACCACAAAGCGCCCCGCCCAGAATAACGCCTCTACATGATCCGGATCCAGCGCCAGAGCCTCGAGCGCTTTTCGGTAAGAATTCGGACGCTGCAAAGTCCGCCAAAACAACTCAGCGTAAGTTGCCAGATAGTCCGGGTTTTTCCGCTCCCGGATCCGGGCCCGCAGCAGCCAATTGCCCGCCGTCTGACGGGATACCGGCGTGCCTTGCGCCATGTAAAACCGCGCCAACGCGTGCATTGTCTTTCCCGACCGGTCATGCCTCAGCGCATCCTTCATCAGGGCTTCACGACGGTCCTGATGAAGCAGCGTATCCGCCGCAACGGCCAGCAGCGAGTCCACCCTCACGGGATCGGACCGTTTGGCATCGACACGGATGGTACTCAAAACCAACAGGCAGACAGTGAACGAAAGGCGAACCATTTTCGTGGCTCCTTGCATCCCTTAAGCGGCAGGATCTCGCCCGCCATTCGTTATTGGATTCAGAGTCCGGAAAGACAAACCTGGCGGCAGGGTTTGCAACTGGGTTGGCGGATTCAGCCCCTTCACATTGTAAGACACTCGTTCTCGAGCCCGGGTTCGGTAAAATCCGGGATAATTCTCCATTCTTACAAAAAGAAAAAGGGCCGCGAGGCCCTCCCGTCCGTCCCTGGATGCAATTGACGGCAATATCAAACCATTTCAGTTTCAAATTCGTGATTCGACCGGTCCCGATCCTGGTCGAATACAGTCGAGCGATAGGAGCGGTCCGTGACTATCCATCCAACCGGAATGCGGCGTTCCTGGAAGTCGATGTACTCGCATTCAGATCCACCACCGTAACTTCGATCTGATGGAAACCCGGTTTTACCTTTTTCATATCCAGCTCAAAGTAGATGGGCTCGGAGGAATCCGTACCCGCTCGCTCATAGCTTACCACCAACTCCGGTTCCGTTTTACGGACAAACTGGCGTATTTTCGCCGCCAGGGCGCCAAACGGGTTGAATCCCCGCCTGATGTTTTGCCGCAGCGTGTAAGTCACCCGGTAACGGGTTTGACCGAACTCATCCTTCAGTAAGCGATACACCTCATAGTAAATGAATACGCTCTGGCCTCGCCCATAACTCCGGCTGGGCATGGGAACCACCGAGACATCGCCTTTCTGGAATTTGGCGGCTCCGCGGGTCTTCGATATTCCCCAGGCCAGTTCCAGGTCGCTCAGCTTGAGAGAATCACCATATGCAGGCACATCCAGATCCTGATGATACAGCCCCCACTTGTCCGAATAGAGGTCCGTCAACTGAACGGCGAGCCGATAGGCCCCCGGCGGCAGGCGTACCGTCATTGTCTGGGGCACGAACGTGCCGGGTTTCGCGTTCTGCTGTCCTGCAAACGCGAGCCGGTCCCGTTCCCTGTGGATCACGTCGCCTTTCTCGTCAACCACGGCAACCGTATATTCAACCTGGGACAGAAGGCGATCTTCGATTTCCCTGCTTACAACGTGTTCCACGGGGATGCCGAAATAGACCTCCAACTTCGTGCGGTCAACCCCTCCATAGAAGGTGGCAAGATCATAGTAGAACTCCAGGGCTTCGACACCGGGGGGCAGGTCGAAATAATCCGGCGTCCTGGAGGCCACGTCTTTAAAAACGACCGCAGGATTGTACTTCATGAACTTACTGATCTGACCGATGTTGGAGTTTGCCGGATCCAATTCCGGCGGCGGCGCGAAATCCCACTTTCCATTTCCGACCTCATCCGTGAACACAAATTCGATTCCACCCCCAACGCCGGTGTAAACCCATGACTCCCAGGCGACCCGGTTTCCGCCGAGACGAAAACTCTTTACAGGATAAATGGGCTCGGTGATCGCCTGTTCGTAATTTCCGACGTCAAAGGTCTCCACACCATACAAATGGAAATGGATCAATTCCTTCACTGACTGTACGTCCAGACTGGCCGGTTGGTTTGTCCGGTCCGACCTGGAACGATAGTCGGGCTCACCGTAGCGGATGTAAACCTCCCCCCGTCGATCCCAGGGATGCATCTTGTCGGAAAAATAGGTGCGCGCGTACCAGATACGCCGGTAGTGTTCCGCCTGGCGGTGCGCTCCCCCGGATACCAGGGTTGGATCCCGCTGGCGCCAGAACGGCTTCAACGAGTGTGCCGCCGTTCCGGAATGCGTCGAGGTGTACGCTTTCAACTCCTCGGAAGACGCGATCAGCGAAACATCCCTATAGAGCCTCCGCTCTGTCTCGGGTATGAGTCCAAAATAGGTTTCAAACAGTTGCAGAGCTCTATCAGCGTCACCTCGTGCGGCGTATGCCTGCGCCGCCAGCGGCAGGAAACGGCCGGACCCAGGATGTTTCTCGAGTACCCGGTTCGTGATTGCAAGCACCCGAACATATCGGTGTTGCCCGGTATACGCCATTGCCAGACCGAAGTGTCCGTCCAGGTCGTCCGGCCGCAATTCCAGGTACCGCTCGTACAGGACCGCGCCCATGTCTTCGTATCCATCCGAATACCATTCCGCAAGCGTGAGATACGCGGGCGCGTAGCCCGGATGGTGCTTGATGACGTCCTTCAGGGCTTTCTCGGCGTCCAGTTGGCCCAACCGTATCTGCAGACGGGCGAAGTTCATACGGGCCTCGGCATAGCCGGGATCGGCCGCCAGCGCCCGCCTGAAGTACTCGAAAGCCTTCCTGTTCACCGCCCTGGAGCCCGGATCGCGCATGTAAGCCACACCCAGACCGTTGTATCCATCGGCCCTGTTGTTGCTTCGAATGCCCTTCCTGAACGCCCCTTTTGCCCGCTTGAAGTCACCCGCGGCAAGATAGGCGTGCCCGAGGCGCACCCATGCGCGCCCGTCCTTCGGATCAGCAAGTGTTGCGGCCTCAAGCGCCTTTAACGAATCCGATTCAGCCGCAGGTGAAACCAGCGGAATGAACACAACGACCACCAAAAGGAAAGCAGTCCCGATAGAATTTCTCATATTGGCAACCTTAAGTTTGGGAATCCATCCCTGCCTTGAAGTTGATGGTTTGGTCGAGGTCGGTCGGCATTAGGCGCGATCCGCCGCAGGATCTCGGGATGCACCAGTTCCATATTGTAAGACACACCTTGCCGGGTTCGAGTTCGTTAAATTTAGTGAAGATGTTGTACTCTTCCCGAAAAAGAACGGCCACCAGGCCCGTCGTCTGACGAACAATAAAAAAAGGGGTCCTGAAAGGACCCGTCTTGGGCGGAGGATCTAAATCCCTTTTTCTTTCTCGCCAAAGAAAAAGGGCCAAAAAGAACGGCGCCTGCCTGCCGAGCACGACTCGGCGCAGGCAGGCCGCTCAGACGCCGCGGGGCTGCTTTTCCGCGAACCACCTCAAACGCAGAGACCGGAGGCTGTACCCTACGTGCCTCATTGGCTTCACCAAGCACAGGTGGTGGACGGAATAACGCGGAAAAGCCCGCCCTCACCACGACCGGTCGCGCGAGAGGCGAATCGCGTGAGAATGCGTGTGAAAAACACATCCATTTTACTCGTCGTCTGGATGCCTAACGAGTCTTGTTGGCCAAGCCCATCCGGAGGATAGCCACAGCAGAGCGCGTGGTTCCGTCCAGCGCCGAACACCGATATCTGCCGCGGTAGGTAGGGCAGAAGATCATGTGCATCCCGTGAGGCGATTCGCGCTATGCATATGGCAGGCACCGCACCCAGCGGCGACTTTTGGTTCCTTTTGGTCGTGTCAAAAGGAACCCGCCGGAGGCAGGGAATTTGGAAGAAGCGGATGTTGAATTTGCTTCTCCCCACCTACCATCTCATCCGTCCACGCAGCATCAACCCATAGGCGCCCGGACTTTGGTCATAGGCCTGGCGCGTGCCTTCCAGATTCATATCCACACCCCTTCCCACAACCAGCCGACTGCCTACGCGATAGCTCTGGTAACCGCGGATACCCGTTGTCCACCCACCGTAGGGGGTTACCAGTGCGTCTTTTTCCTGCGTCAACAGCTGGTATCCGAAATTGAACGCCATGCGGTCCGGTCTCATGGTCGGCGCACGCTCCGATCCCGGGTAACCCCCGATCCCCAGGCCCGCCTCGCTACGCCATATCGCTTCCGGACCACCCCCGGGCGCGCCCCAAACCGGCGATATATCCATCACGACGCCCTCTCTGACCATTCCCGGATCGATGCGTAAAATCAGGCTGACGCCCCATTCCTCGCGGGCGTCCTGCTGGTGAACCAGCAGGTATCGCAAGTGAGTAGACAGACTGACGCCGCGTTCCGCGTGAGCCAGTTCGAAGCCTCCACCCACGTCTATGCCCGCGCCATTCTCTACATGTCCCCTGTCCCATCGCCCGCCGATTTCAACCCTGGGGGTAAAACGCAATACCGGATCGAAGGCGAGGGTCCGCCGGCCCTCAATCATCAAGCGCACCCGCTTGGCCTCTACAAGCACATCCGGCAATCGCGCGGTCCCGTCGGACTTCGTCCGCACGTAGAAGGCGTCTCCCTTAACCGCGAAACCGATGCCATGCCACCTGGATAATTCCTGCCTTGCGCCCGTGGCCCCCATCATCAGCGACATGTCCGCGTCGTGGAACCCAAGCAGGTCCCTCATATCCGAGCTTCCGCGCCCGTATCCGGCCATTCCCCAGATCCCGAGCCGCGGGCGTACCTGAACGTGGACGTACGGCATGAGACTGGTAATGCCGTAGTCGCTGGGCACGAGCGTATTCCTGGTTTTCACGTGGTTATAGTCCAGGTCGCCCCGGCTATGCGTCAGCGCCAATCCCACCAGCAGATTCTGCCGCATCTGGTATTCAATGCCGAGATACCCCGTGAACCCATCCGCGTCCATCCTGCGTATGGCGTTCGGAAGACTCGAAAAACCGGTCAGGGTGACCTGTCCCCAGAGGACCCAGGAGCCGACTCTGTCTGCGCGCGTGAGTGGCATCTCGAAGTCGCTGCCGGACAACAGACCGGATGCGCTGGCACGGCTCTCGAAAGATGCCGGCGCGTTCAGACCGTGAGGGTGTGAAATCTGCGTTTTCAATGGTATCCAGAGGTCGTCGCCAGGCGCCGAAAGCCTGTCGAACCTCGATCGGGTGGCATAATGCGACCGGTTGCCCGGATGCCCTTCATTGGAAACCGCGGGCAGCCCGCCCAGGGTGAGTGAGGACTCGATGCCCACGGGTTGATCGAATCGACCACTGACAACGTTAATGACATCTGTCACCACCATCCGACCGACGCTCGAAAGCAGAACCTCCAGCGCTTCCTCCGCGGCATCGTTGTCATCTATCGTGCCCGTAGCAACCACCCTCCCGCCACTCAGCGTCGCATTCACAGGTTCGGTCAGCGTCAGTGTAAACGTCTCCGCGTCTTCATCCACATTGTCGTCGATGAGCGGCACACTGATCGTCTGGCGAGTCTGCAGCGCGGCGAAGCCCAGGGTGCCCTGCGTTGAGCTGTAGTCTTCGCCTGAAAATGCCGTGCCGTTAGAGGTCGCATATTTCACGGTGACTTCCTCACTGCTCGGCATATCCAGCGTAACGGTGAATACCATCGCCCCCGCGCCTTCCGTTGCGCGCTGGTTCTCCACCGTCATCGCCGGCATTTCGTCTTCAATGACCGTTACGACCACGGTCGGAGCCACCACGTTCCCGTAGTCCCCTCCGCTGGTGGCGTGGCGCAATGTCACCTGATCCGCCACTGCGTCGTCGTCGTCCTGCGTGCGGACACCAACCGCCTTGGTAATGTTCCAGTTCTGCGACGTGAACGACAACTGATTCGGGTCTACCGACACGTCGGTATTTTCCATGCCGGTAATATTAACGGTAACCGTACCTGTCGGCCTGCTGCGAAGCGCCACGGCATAGCTGCCGGCATCCCCTTCGGAAATCGCCAGTTCCGTCACGGATACGATCACTCCGCGCTCGTCGTTGTCGGTCAGCGTAACGGTAGCGGTTGTCCGATCACCCGCAGTGACCATTGAGGGGAGCGCGCCGAATCCGAGCGCTACGGTCTCGCCGTCATCGTCGACGTTGTCATCAACCGCCAACAGTTCAACTGTCTTTTCCGTTTCGCCGCTGTCAAAGGTCACGTTCGGCGATACTCTGTAGTCCGCCTCTGTGGCGCCGTTACCAGGAGTCACGTTCAGTGGAATGGTGACCCGGCGTTCGGGGTCTGCGCTCATACTCAAGGTTATACTTGCCGCCTGGCCGCCCTCTTCGGCCGTGTATTCCTCCGCGCCAAATGAGATCGTTACCACCGGATCGTCATTGTCGGAAAGGCGTACGACTGTCGTTGACGGACGTCCCACATTGACCCTCTCGGGCGGGGTACCAATGCTGAACGACAGTGTTTCACCGTCATCGTCAATGTCGTCATCGATAACCGTAACCACGAAGTCCTTTGCCGTCTGACCGCTGTTGAAGACGATGGTTTCAGGCACGTCGGAATAGTCATTTGCCGTGGCGCCGTTGCCCGGTGTCGCCGTCAGTGGAATCGAGACCTGCCGCTCGGGATCCGCGCTCAAACGCACTCGAACGACCGCGGCGGCGCCGCCTTCCACGCCCTCATAGGTCGACTGGTCAAAGGACACGGTGACCACCGGGTCATCGTTGTCCCTGACATTGACGGAAGTCGCGGCAGTCTCGCCTGGACCGTACCCGTCGGGCAACGTGCCGAAACCCAGTGTCAGGCTCTCGGCGTCGTCATCCACGTCGTCGTCCGCGGCGGTGACGTTAAAGGTCTTTTCCGATTCTCCTCGCGCAAAAGTGATTTGTTCCGGCACACCGGCAAAGTCGTCTTCCGCCGCGCCACCTTCATAAGCCGCTGTCAATGGAATCGTTACCTCGCGTGTGGCGTCCTTGCTCAAGCGCAAGCGCACCATTGCGGCGGCGCCGCCCTCTTCCGCCGTGTAGGTCGGCTGGTCGAAATACACTTCGACCACAGCGTCGTTGTCCTGCAGGATTATCTGCGACGTCGCATGACTGCCCGTGCTGACGCCACTGGGCAATCTGCCGAAACCGATCGTCAGGCTCTCGCCGCCATCGTTAACGGCGTCGTCGGTAGCGGTGACGTCAAAGGTCTTTTTCAACTGGTCGTTATAAAACGTGATGCTTTCCGGCACGCCGGAGTAGTCGTCCGGTGTCGCCCCGCCATTCATCGTTACCATCAGCGGGACCACCACTTTACGCCCGGGGTTCTTGTTTAAGGACAAGCTCACCGTCGCCGTGCCACCACCTTCCGTCGCCGTGTAGGTCGCCCGCGCAAACGACACCTGCACCGCGATCACCGCCCGCCTTCGGCTCGTATCGTCGTCCCTCACCGAAACGGTGAGGTACTTGCTCACCGAATCGTAGCCTCCGCCCGAGGCCATGTGCGTCAGTGTCGCTCTGTCATTGGATACATCCGGATCCTGTCCGGCCGTGACCCGCACCGTCTGGGGGGAGTTCCAGGTGTTGGTGTCGAACGTCAGCGAGGCATTGTTCAAGGTAAGATCGGTCCCCGACGTACCTCCGATGGTCACCGTCACGTCACCCGTCGGCGGCGTCGCCAGTTTTACAGTGTAGGTGCCGTTTCCGCCCTCGGTGATCGTCAGCGAATTTCGCGAAAGGATCAAGCGCGGCTTATCGTTGTCGTTAATGGTTACGGGTAGGCCCTTGTTGACCCCTCCGTAGCCGCCGCCCGACGCCATGTGCGTGAGCGTCTCTCTGTCATCGGTCTTGTCCGTGTCCTCGTCAGCCGTTACCCTCACGGTCTGGGGGGAGTTCCATGTCGTGGTGGTGAACGTCAGTTCATTCTTGTCCAATGTAAGGACGGTTCCCGAAATGCCACCAATGGTCACCGTCACGTCACCCGTGGGCAGCGTCGCCAGCTTGAGGGTATAGGTCTTGTCGTCTCCCTCGTCGATTGTCAGCGAGCCAGGCGACAGAAACAGATTGGGCACGTCCTTGTCCGTCACGGCAACGGGAAGGTCTTTGGTTACCGACCCGTAGTCGCCCCCCGAGGCCGTGTGCGTGAGCGTCTCGCTGTCATTTGTGTCCGCGTCTGTGCGTGCCGTGACCCTCACCGTCTGCGGGGATTCCAGCCGGAGTTCGAGGTCGGTCCCCGGCCGTGGTCACGGTCACGCCCGTCGGCTGTGTCGCCAGACGGTTAGGTGTGTTGATCGTCAGCTTGTCCGGGTCACGGTAACGGGCAGGTCTTTATTCAGCGACCCACCGTAGTCCAGGTGTTGGTGGTGAACGCCCGACGCCGTGTGCGTGAGCGTCTCGCTGTCATTGGTTCCGTCCGGATCCGTGTCGGCAGTGACCCTCACCGTCTGCGGGGAGTTCCAGGTGTTGGTGTCGAACGTCAGTTCATCCTTGTCCAATGTAAGGTCGGTCCCCGAGGTGCCGCCGATGGTCACCGTCACGTTGCCCGTCGGCACGATTGCCAGCTTCACGGTGTAGGTGGTATGTTCTCCTTCGTTGATCGTCAGCGAACGCTCCGACAACACCAGATCCGGTGTATCGTCGTCCGTCACAGTAACGTGGATGAACTTGAACACCGACCCGTAGCCGCCGCCCGAGCCCGCGTGCCACACCCCTGCATTTTCGTTGGCCCCGTCAGGGTCATGGCCTGCGGTCACTCTCACCCTCTGGGGGTTGTTCCAGTTGTTGGTGGTGAACGTCAGTTCGTACTTGTCCAGGGTGAGGTTATCTCCGGAAAAAGCGTCTACGTCCAAAGATACGTCACTATCGGGTCGTGCCGCCAGCTTGACCGTGTAGGTGGCGCTTTCTCCCTCGCCGACTGTCAGCGAGGCGGGCGAAAACACCAGATCGGGCACGTCGTCGTCCGTCACGGTAACCGGGAGATCCTCGCTGACCGACCCGTAGCCGCCGCCCGAGGCGGTGTGTGTGATCGTCTCGCTGTCATGACTTCGGTTCTCGTCCTGGCGCGCGGTGACCCTCACCGTTTGCGGGGAATTCCAGCTGCCGGTGGAGAACGTCAGGGTGGATCTGTTCAACGAAAGGTCAGTCCCCGAAGTACCGCCGATGGTCACGGTTACGTTTCCCGTCGGTTGCAACGCCAGCTTGACGGTGTAGGTGGCGCTTTCACCCTCGCCGACCGTCAGCGAGGCAGGCGAAAGCACCAGATTGAACCTTTCGTTGTCGACCACGGTAACGGGAATTTCGCCGCTAAGGCGTCCGCAGCAGCAATCTCCAAATACAATGTGCTTCAGCTTCTCGATATCATTGACCTCGTTTCCGTCCTCACCTGCCGACACCGTTACCGTCTGCGGGGAGTTCCAGTTGTCCGTGGTGAACGTCAGCGATTCTTCGTTCAATGTAAGGTCTGTTCCTGACGTACCGGTAATGTACACCGTTAAGGTGGTCGTCGGCTCTGCTTCCAGCTTAACCGTATAACTGGCGCTGGAACCCTCCGTCAAAGTCAGCGATGACACGGACAGCACCAGTTCCGGGTTCTGGGACCACGCCGGAGACGCCGCGCCAAGGATGCAGAGGGCAATCGCGCCCAGGACCGCCGAGTGCATTAAGTCTCTCGGCACAGTGCCGCCTGAGTTTGGTCGAAGAATGGAGCCTGGACGATATTTCACGAGTATTCCTGTCTTTGACGGAATGGCACGATCGGCCTGCGTCATACCAGGGCGGAAGACGGCGTTGGGATGCCCGCGTGCCCGGTCATTCCACACGTTGATGAAATAGTATAGCGATGAAACGTAAGACGGGGAGATGATGCTGACAGGATCGAATAGGGGATTATTCGCGAGTTCCCCGCCAACACACCGGATCTGGGTTGAATCCTGGCCTCAAAAATCCTGCAAATTCGCTAAAACAGAATTTGCCTTCCTGCAAGATTGCTCAACATTAGCTGAAACTCGTCTATTCGCAAATTGCCTCTGTATATCAGCAGGTTCACGCCTTCGATCCCTTCAGGCGTCGGGAAGTCGATCTGGTCGACAAAGCCGGCAAAAGCCTCGTGGAAGGTGGCCAGCCCCTGCTCGTACCGGTCGTGAATCCGGCTCAATTCGCTATCGTTCGGCCGAATGTCCCGTACCTGCACCTGCAACGTCTCCAAACGGGCGATCAAATTGGACATGAACTGCCGTGTCCAGTACCTTGAAACCACGCCGCCCGACCATCCCTGGGAGATGGACGCGAATTCGGCATTCATCAGATTCACTGTCTCGTAGGTCCGCGAGACGTTTACCAGGTACGCATTCAGATCCGATACAGCAACCGACAACATCACAGCCGTGGTGTCGGGTGTCGGCTCAACGACCCCGACGGGATCCGACGATCCACAGCCCAGGCAGATGATCAATAGTATTCCCAGCCACCGCTTCATTTCCGTCGACCTCTCACCCGGCCAGATTCCACGCTGCAGCGTTTAATCCTGTGAAATGAAGGACGGCTTGCGACTTCCACCCAACCGCTTCTCGTACACCGCGCGCCGGAGAACCACCTCAAAGCCCAGCCGGTGGTACAGGCGAACGGCCGATTCCAGCGTTTCGCTGGTGTTGAGGATCGCTTCCCCGTACCCCAGTTCCTTCAATTTATGTACCGCCCGGACGTTCAACACCCACCCCAAACCCTTTCTCCGGTGTTCAGGAACAACTGCGACCCAGTGAATCAGACCGACTTCCTTGGCATGATTCATCGCCGTCCAGGCCGTTGTCGTTCCTACGGGTTCTCCGTTGCAGACTGCAAACAGGACCCGTTCCGGCTTAAAATATGGGGAGTCGAGATATTCCTTCTGAAAGTTCGCCACCGTCCACGCCCGTCCGTTACCGTTCTCCGTCATAAAGGCCGCGTTTTTGATCCGTACAAATGCCGCATCGTCGCCGGTTTCGTAGGTCCTGACTCGGTACCCCGCCGGTGGTTTTGCTTCGGGAAGGTTCGTCAGTTCCCGCCACATTCTCAGGCCCGCGCCGAACGCGGGTTTCCAGCCTGTCCTTTCGAGCAGTCCGGCAGCGGCTGCGTTATCGCTGGCGATGCTCGCGGCCGTCCGCAAGGATTCGTTCCCGTTTCTGCCCGCAACCGCTTCCACGTTCGCCAGTAACCGCCGGCCAACACCCGAGCGGCGGTGCTGGGGAAGGACACCCAGGAATCTTAGCAACGCGTCCCTGTCTCCGCCTGTTAACGTCAGCACGCAGACACCCACGGGCGTCGCTCCAACGTACGCCAGCACAATCTCGTCATTGCGCAGTTTTTCGAGGGTCTCCATTGTTGGCGGCGTTACATCCCCGCCCCCGCCCGCACAACGCGCCATCAAGTCTACCAGATCCCGATCTGATACGGACTCGTCCCGCAAACGAATGGTTGTATTCACGAGAGTTTACCCTCTACGTGATCCAGAAATGCGGGATTTCCCGACGTCACGCCACCGTCGGCCACGACAACCGCGCCGGTAACGAACGACGCCTCGTCCGAGGCCAGAAAAAGTGCTACGTTCGCGATTTCCTCAGGTTTGCCCACGCGCTTGAGCGGATACACCTCCGCGATGCGTTCGAATATTTGTGGATCCTTTTCAAGTACGGGCTGCCACCCTTCCGTGATAACGGTTCCGGGGCAAATTGCATTCACCCGCACCCCTTCGGGTCCGTAATCCACTGCCATTGTTTTCGTGAGCGAAATGACGCCTGCCTTCGCTGCGCTATACGCGCTTTCGCCAAACGACATGATCGCGTTAACGGACGAAATATTCACGATCGACCCACCGCCGCGTTGGATCATCTGCGGAAGCGAGGCCCGGCTGCACAGGTAGGCGCTTTTCAGGCATCCCTCGATATTCCGGTCCCATAATTCCGAATCAATTTCCAGGACGTGAGTCCCATGGCAATAATAGGCATTGTTCACCAGAATATCAAGGCCGCCATACGTTTTCATGGCCATATCGAGCGCGCGTTTTACATCCGCCTCATCGGTGGCGCTGCCCACCACCAGCGCCGCCTCGCCGTCCGCCCGGTGGATCGACTCAACGACGGCCTCTCCGCGCGCCTGGTCCAGTTCCAGTACAACCACCTTCGCGCCTTCCTTCGCGAACCGCATTGACGCGGCCCTGCCAATGCCTGCGCCGCCGCCCGTAATCCAGGCGACCTTTCCCTTTAACCGCATCGAAAACTCCTTGGATGTCGCATCGTCGAAATTGCCCTTAGCCATCGACTACGTTGCCAAATAATAACATCTTACGGCCTTGAACCAATATACATGAGCCGCCGGTTCATGTCAACGAGCATTGCTCGAATCTGGATTCCGTGAAACACGCCGATAGCGGCTGGATTCAAATAAGGACGTGAAATCCAGAAAGACGGATACAGTTTCCAGAGTAATTTCCACTGTTTACATCAATGAAGTCCGGATTTATTTGAACCAGGATTGACAAACCGGTGTCTGTATTCATCGGAAGGTAGGTTCGGGAAACTCCCGCCATAATTGACTGTTTTTCCATTTTTCGTTCCTTATACATAATACATAGTCAGGTAGTCAGAAAGGCGTTATCCGATAGGCTGGTAGAGTAATTCGTCATCATTCCGATGTATTCACTATGCCGGCCGTGCAGGTTCCAGTTCTTCTACTGGTCTGTGCCGGCGCTCCCCAACAGCGGGCAGGCGTAGTAGGAGGATCTGTCGCATGTGACGTTCCCGGCGGAGCTTGAGATATACGACGGCGGGTCCGGTAGGGAACGGGAAGAATGGCTGCGATCCTTTTGGAAGAAACGGGATATGCCGCCGGTGTCGGCGGCGAAAGCCAGGGGAGATGGAGCAATATCGGAGGGCGCGATATGGCAGGACGATATTTGGGAAGAGTTGTTCCCGTAAGACCGGCGTGGCGAGGGGATCTTCGGCGCGATATCGTCAATGGTGCGTAGAATTGTTGGAGCGGGAGAAGAGGAGGTGGTCGTGAGCTGCGAACGGACTGGCGATGATGTCACCGAGGCGATCTACTTCGAACTGGATGCCCCGTCTCAAACCCGGATTCAGCCGCATCGGGGTATCCGTGACCGATCTGAACAGCCTACAGGCCGCACTCGCACGGCGATCTTTCATGTTGAGAGATAAAAAAAGGGCCACAAGGCCCTTATCGTCGACATTGGCTATCGTAAAAAGTCAAACCCTTCGAATCCTCGGCGCAATCTCCGATCGATATGCCTTCCGCATGCCCGCCCGAATCTCAAGGACCTCCGCCAGCGCCGTCGCCGCCCCGGCAACCAGGTCGCCGGAATCGAGTCCCCGGTGAGTCGGACCGAATGCCTTCAGCTTCCGAATCCCCCGGGTCAGCAGGTGTTCCGCGCCCGCGTAATTCTCACACGTCAGATGATAGTAACCCACGGCCACCTGAATCATCCCTTGAAAAAAGGGTCTTTCGGGGCCTCGGACATCCATCCAGACGTCCTCCCACGTGTCGTGAGACGCATAAAAGTCGCCGGAATTGAACTCGCGGACGCCCCGTTCGAACCTCTCGGCAATATCGTGTGTGGGATCCACAGTATCTTTGGGTGAATCGGAGCGTACAAGACAAGATCCGGCCGTTACAAGACCAGGCAGCCGCCGCCCTTCAGGAAAAGGCCGGAATTCCGAGACAGGAAATGGCTTCAGCGGTTCGGTGAACAAATAATAATGGCGGGCCCAAAACCATATAGAGCCCGCCTGCGGCAAATTTCGACGCTAGTCCTTCGATTTCAAACCCTTATAAACTTCACTCCGCCTTATGTACCCATCGGTATTCTTCCTGAAACGCGCGATCTCATCATCCGTCAGTTCCCGCCGTACTCTGGCTGGCACGCCGGCCGCCAGCGTCCGGGGCGGGATCTCCATGCCCTCCAACACAAGCGCACCGGCTGCCACGAGTGATTCCTCGCCGACCCGTGCGTGATTCAACACCGTTGCGCCCATTCCAATCGTAGCGCCGCGCTCCACCGCACAACCATGCAGAATCGCGTTGTGCCCAACCGTTACGTACTCACCCACGGTACAGGGGCATCCCGGGTCGGTATGCAGGACCGATCCGTCCTGGATATTGGACCCCTTGCCGATCCGGATCGGCTCCTCGTCGCCGCGCAATACGGCATTGAACCAGACACTCGCCTCTGCCGCGACACACACCTTCCCGATCAGTACCGCCCCTGCGGCCAGATAAGCCGTTTCGTGAACATCCGGACGTGCGTCCCGATAGGATAAGCTGGTCAATGTCCCCTCTCTGATGCCTGCCAATGGGCAAATGGAGTCCAGCCGTCAACATTCATAACCGCTTCGGGCCCGGCTGGATGAGATTCATGCGCAAAACCTGGCTACTCTCCCCCGGTCTCACGTTTCCCCTTTTCTTGTTCACTGTCCCATTTGCGATCCCGCCCGTCTTTTACAGGACCCAGCACGAACTCACGTTTGCCAGGACCGCCTCGCGATCGGAAGAGACCGGTGAGAAACCCGATTCCACCCGATATCGATGCGAACAGAATCGCTGTCTCTTTAACCGGTGAGTCCGACTGCCAGGCGGCAAGCGTACCCAGAATGGCGCCGGACACGGCGCCCCCGAAGCCCATCCGGATAGCGGTGCCAAGCTTTGCCGAACGTTTCCCCCGAAGGAACAGGACACGTTCGATATCCTCAACCGGAACCCGCCGGGCATCGAGTCCGGATTGGACCAGTATGGTTCCATCGTCGAATTCCGGCAACAGTTGTCCCTGTATCCGCTCTCCGTCCTTAAGAACCACCCCGCCTGGAAAACGGCGCGTTATCCCGACGCGCGTGCGCCGTTCTACGAAGGAAATTTCCCGATCGGTATATTTGGGATACTCCGCATCTTCGGGCAATTTGGATTCGAATCCGATTTTATATTCGCCCTTCCGGACCTCGTCGAAATGCTCAACGTATTCACATAGCCGTCGGAGCGCATCCTCGTCCCCTACGGGCATCGTCCTGTCCGCAATCTCCGAGCCCGCCCGGTACCGGATCCTCACCATCACGCGTTCTCCAAGTTTCAGAAAAGTGGCTGTCTGGAGACCGGAAATGGCCACGTTGAGAAACCGCAGGGGAACCTTTTCGTTATAGACGCTGCGCCCATGGAAGAGAGAATACCGGTTGCTCTCCTCCAGGTCGATTTCCGGGCCCACGAGTGGGCTGAGTACTATCAGATTCCCTTTAACCTGCCGGACGTCTACGATGGACCAGCCCCCGTCTTCCAGGGCTTCGATCGTCCGGGTGGTTTTCGGGCGTTCTTCGCCATCCTTTTCTCCCTTCTCCGCCTTTGCACCGGTGGATTCCGCCGCCCACGTCTGACCGGCGCCAACCAGGCTGGTCCACAGCAGACAACTGGTGCACAACAAAGCGATTATTTTTCGAAACATAACCATCTCCCTGGATGTAAGGTGATTTCCCGGCACGACTTCAATGTAAGGCGGATATTTCGGAAGGTCAGGCGCCCGAACCGTCAACCAAAACAAAAAAACGGGTCGTCGACCCGCGCACCCGACCTTGGTCGGCGCATAATACTGCCTCGTAGACGCGCCATCGGACCCAAAGTTCCGTCTCCGGCATCGCTAAACCGACTCGTCTTTCAGATCCTCGATCTCAGCCGTAATACCATCCATTATATAGGGCCGAAATTTCTTGAACACCGTCCGTCGCTTAAACCATCCGCCATCCGGTACCGCCGTTCCCACAACCCGTACGAATTGCATCAAGTCGATCCCGCCGGAGTCGTACGGGCCGTAAAGCCAGGTGTCCAGTTGCCGCCGGACCCCCTGCTGTGATTCCCCGGATACCGGCATCGCTTTATCGAGCGGAAAGAAAACCTCGTAATTCGCAAGCACCGAAGCGTCATTCACGAAATCCCGGACAGATCCGACGAGCCGCTCCGGTTCGAACACGGCCATTCCGGTTACAAAGTCGACATCCCCTTCTGCAACCACGTCCATGAACAGCGTGCGCATGCGGTTCTTTAATCCGCTATAGTCCTGCAGAAGGCGATTCGACCTCGGGTTCACACCCACGTATAGGGTGCCCAACCCATTGTACCGCCGGCACTCTGAAACGAAATCGGCCTCATTATCGAACAGCCCTATGCCGATAACATGGTCTCCGTCCATCGCCTTCAGCTGTGTGAGGCCAAGTTCCGGACTGTGCTGCAAGAGGTGGAAGTGTCGCCGCACATCCCGCTCACTGAAGGACTTCACGCTTCCGCTCCCCGGGATCTCCGGCTCAGCATCTGCCTCCCGCTGTGGATCTGCGCCAGCACGGCGTGGTAACCCGTTCCGCCGTCCAGTTCCCGCCGGTTGACACTGGCCTCTGCGCAAAGCGACTCCCCTACATCCGCCTCGATCAAATTGGACTCCGATCGGAGTGTCGCCAGGTCCAGTTCGTCCAGGCGTCGACCCCTCGACAGCGCCTTCCGGACCAACCTGCCCACAATCCTGTGAGTTTCCCGAAAGGGCAACCCCTTCCGCACCAGATAATCCGCGAGATCCGTCGCCACAACGGTGCCGTCGAGAGCTTCGCGCATTCGCTCGGTCAGGACCTTCATTGTTTCCCACGCGCCGGCAAATACCGCCAGCACCTGATTTATTGTATCGACCGTATCAAAAAAGGCTTCTTTGTCCTCCTGCAGATCTTTCGAATAGGTGAGCGGCAATCCTTTCATCACCGTCAACAACGACATCAGATTGCCGTACACCCGACCCGTCTTTCCGCGGATCAGTTCCAGCGAATCCGGGTTCTTTTTCTGGGGCATCATGCTCGATCCCGTGCTGTACGCGTCGTCCAGTTCGATAAACTGAAACTCGGACGATGACCACACGATCAAATCCTCACAGAACCGGCTCAGGTGTCCCATCATAATCGCGCCGGCGGACATATACTCCAGTAGATAATCGCGGTCGCTCACGGCGTCGATGCTGTTTTCGGTTATTCGCGAGAAACCCAGTTCCGTCGCCAGAAATTTCCGGTCGATCGGATAGGCGCTGCCGGCAAAGGCCCCCGATCCGAGCGGCATGGCATCCGCCCGTTCCGAGCATGCCGAAAACCGTCCCCGGTCTCGATCCAGCATCCAGAACAATGCCATTGTATAGTGTGACAGGCGCACGGGCTGCGCCTGCTGCAGATGTGTATATCCCGGCATCAATACGTCGAGGTGCCGATCCGCGGAATCCACGAGAACGGCCTGCAGCCGGTCGATTCCGGCAACGGTGTCCCGTGTCGCCTCCCGCAGATACAGCCGCTCATCCAGCGCCACCTGATCGTTCCGGCTGCGCCCCGTATGGAGCTTGCCGCCCACCTCGCCCACAATCTCGATGAGCCGCGCCTCCACCGCCATATGTATGTCTTCCAGATGTTCGCCCAGCGCAAGGCGTCCTTCGGCGGCCTCCACTTCCACCTGGTCCAGGCCCTTCAGGACACAATCCAATTCCTGTGCGTTCAAGACACCAACCGCCGCCAGTGCTTTCGCCTGCGCGCGGCTCCCGTCGATATCCACCCTGTAGAGCCGACGGTCGAACCCGATGGACGCGTTGAATTGTTCCATGAGTCTGTCCGACGGCTTATCAAACCGCCCCGACCAGGACTTTTCTGCAGATTCGTCCATCGAATTCTCCGTAACAACAACCGTCTCCGGTTTTCTCAGTTTCCCTTCGGTCCTTCATTCACCTGTCCCGAAGCATTCAAGGCCCTTGCGCTGACACTCAACACATTCAGAAACCCCTCCGAATCCCGATGGTCGTAATCCCCGATCGCTTCCATCGAGGACAGTTCGGACGAATACAGCGAATGCGCCACGGCCGAGGAGGATTGATAGGTTACCGTTCCCTTGTAGACCGACACCGTCACCGATCCCGCCGCCAACGCGCGCACCGGCCCCAGGGCGCCGCGTATCATCTGCGACGAAAGGTCGAAATAGTACCCCTGATAAATCTGTTCGGCAAGCGCCGATGAAAGCGTATCGTAGAATCGCCGCGCCCGCCGGTCCAGCACCTGCTGCAACAGGAACTGGTAGCAGGCGCCCAGCAAGGCGAGCCCCGGGCTTTCGTACACGCCCCGCGACTTGATGCCCACAAAACGGTTTTCGACCGTGTGAATACCGATACCCACTCCATGACGGCCCGCGACCTCGTTTGCCGTAGCGATCGCGGACACGGCGTCTACGGGCTCTCCGTTCATCAGTACGGGACAACCCGCCTCCAAACTCACGGAAAACATCTCCGGGCGGTCGGGCCCGTTCCGCGGAAAAACGCCCATGCCGGGCTCGATAAAGTCTGCCGCCACGTCCAGGTATTCGAGTTTGCCTGCCTCGTGGGTAAGCCCCAGAAGATTCGCATCCGTCGAATACGGTTTATCCTGCGTCGCGGAAATCGGGAGGTTCCGTGCCTGGCAGTAGGCGATCATCTCCCGCCTTCCACCGAAGTGCTCCAGGAACGCGTCGTCCCGCCAGGGCGCGTAAACCTTTACGGCGGGGGAAAGCATATTGGCGACAAGCTGGAAACGTACCTGGTCGTTTCCGCGGCCCGTGGCTCCGTGCGCAAGCACGTCGATATCGCGCGTCTGCATCTCCTTAAGGATCCCCTGCGTGGTCACGTGGCGGGCAAGACCGGTGGTATTCCAGTACCCGCCCTCGTACACGGCGTTGGCAAGAAGCATGGTGATCGCCTCTTCGGCCAGATCCGTCTTCAGGTCCAGGATAACCGATTCAACAGCGCCACAGGCCAGCATCCGTCGCCCGATATCCTCGATATCGTCCTCGTCCGGCTGCCCGATATCCGCCGTCATACTCACCACCTCGACCCCCTGGTCGGCCAGCCAGCGCGAAACCGTGCAGCTGTCAAGCCCTCCGGAGGCCGCCAGCGCAATCCGCTTTCCCCGAATATCCTCCACTTTCATCCCGCACACTCCTTTCCCTTCGACCGTCAATTATCCCTTAAGGATTTCGTCAAACACCTCCATGACGTGGTCGATATTCTCCATTCCAATCACCAGAGGAGGCAGAAAGCGCACCACGTCGGGCCCGGCGACACATACCAGAATCCCCCGCTCCCGAAACGTGCCCATCACATCCGCGGCCGGAACGTCGGCCATCACAGCGCCTGCGATCAACCCCATACCACGAACCTCCGTGATTTTGTCCGGATACCGGTCTTTCAGCGCGTCAAGCCGGCTTTTGAGGTGGTCGCCTTTCTCCCTGACGCCCGCGATAAAGTCCGGTTTGCAGAGTTGCCCGAAGACCTCGATGCCAACGGCGCAGCAAACCGGGTGGGCACCGAACGTGGCCGCGTGGTCGCCCGGTTCCACGGCGTCGGCAACGGCCTGGCGCATCAACGTCGCGCCTATCGGCAGTCCGCCGGCGAGCGGCTTGGCAAGCGTCATGATATCCGGCGTTACCCCGTAGTGTTCGTAACAGAACAGGGATCCGGTCCGGCAGAGTCCTGACTGGATCTCGTCGAACACCAGCAGCATCTTCATCTCATCGCACAACTGTCGCAGCCCTTCCAGGAACGATGGGTCTGCCGAATGAATACCGCCCTCGGCCTGGAGGGGCTCCAGAATCACCGCCACCGTTTCCGCATTGACCAGCCGCTCCACCGATTCGAGATCGTTGAAATCCGCGAAAGAGATACCGGGCAACAAGGGTCCGAATCCCTTGTGGTACTTCGGCTGCCCCGTGGTGGAAACCGACCCCATTGTGCGTCCGTGAAACGAATTGTCCATCGCAATGAACTTATACTTCGCGCGGTCCTCGAAATTTCTGTACCCCCACTTCCGTGCAAATTTCAGCGCGGCTTCCCAGGACTCGGTTCCGCTATTGCAGAAGAACACACGATCCGCGAATGAATGTTCGCACAGCATTCTCGCCAACCGAGGCGCGGGAATCGTATGGTACAGGTTCGAGACGTGGATCAGCTTCCGCGCCTGCTCCGTCATCGCATCGTCAATGGCCGGGTTGTTGTATCCCAGCGCATTCACGGACAAGCCGCTCACGAAATCCAGATACCGTTTCCCGTCGGTGTCGAACAGATGCACCCCGTCTCCCCGTTCCAAGACAAAGTCGGGCCGTGCATAGGTCTGCAGAATGTAGTTTTGCTCAAGATCGATTATGGCATTCGTATCCATCATCCACTCCCCGATTGGTTGGGTTCCCTACAAACTACGCAATTCGTGCGTTCGCTTCATTGAACAATCTCGGTACCGATCCCTTCACGCGTGAAGACTTCGAGCAGCAGCGCGTGTGGAACACGTCCATCTATAACGTGGGTCTTATTCACGCCCCCTCTCACCGAACGCACACAGGCCTGAAGCTTTGGAATCATCCCTCCCTTTGCCGTACCGTCCTGAATCAGGCCATCCACGTTGTTTACGTGCAACGTTGAAATCCTGGATTCCGGATCGGCGCTGTCTCTCAAAATGCCATTTACGTCTGTCAAAAAAACCAGCTTCTCCGCCTGAAGCGTTCGCGCAATTTCCCCCGCGGCCGTATCCGCGTTCACGTTGTAACTCTTGCCGTCGGAACCCAGGCCGATTGGCGCGATCACCGGAATCGTCTCTTTCTCGCACGCGCGTCGAACCGGTTCCGGGTCCACCCTGTGTACGTCGCCCACAAACCCGATATCCACCGGCACGTGAGTTCCATCGGATTCCACTTGCGCATAGTGTTTACGTACGTGCATAACGCCGGCTTCCTTCGCCGACATCCCGAGTGCGCAGCCGTCCAATGCCTGGATTCCCTCGACAATCCGTCTGTTCACCAGCCCAAACAGTGTGTCTTCGACCACCTGCATCGACTTCGCGTCTGTAATACGCAATCCGTTTATCCACTTCGACTCCAGCCCGGCGTCCTGCAGGCGTCTGCTGATTTCCTTGCCGCCGCCATGCACGACCACCGGCCGCATTCCCACCGTTTCCATGAAGACCAGATCCGCCAGAATCGTGTCCGACCCGCCGTCGTCCGGCTGTGTACTGCCGCCGTATTTCACAACGACAATCTTGTCCCGAAACGAACGGATATAGGGAAACGCCTCCACGAGCGTGGCTGCTTTCTGGATGAATTGCTCCATCGCACATTCCTTACATACAATAACCCGGTGCTAAAACCAGTATCCGGCAGGATTCGGCGCGGTCGGGGCGTCGTCTTCAAAGACCGTAAGCTGGCCGCCCTTTTGAGTTGGGGATCCGTTTCCGGCAACCGCGCACTTCGGACACCAGGCGTCAGCAAACCAGGCACTTGCGGGCGCCTGGTATCGGCCAGTGCCTCAGTCCGTGCGGTAAACCCCGTCGATGCCACACAGCCTGGGCAACCCGCACATCAGGTTCATATTCTCGACCGCCTGGCTGGCTGCACCCTTGCCCAGATTATCTTCCAGCGAACAGATATATGCGAATCCTTCGTCCACGCCTATCTTGATCGCCAATTTGTGGGTGCCGACGACGTCGCGCGTGCCCCACTGTTTCTCCTCCGAATCCTCTACAGGGCAGACCAGATCCTCGTCAGTATACGCCGATCCGATCGCGTCGATCAGATGTCCCGCTGCCTCCGCCTCGGAAAGCGCTTTTAAACGATCCGCAAGCTCGATTCGAATATTGGCGTTGATGCCCGCATATACCGACCGCAGCACAATCGGCGTAAAATTCACCCGGAACTCTGAATAGAACTCCATTTCCGGCACATGTCTGTGCCGCCGTCCGAAATTATAGGTCACTTCGTCCGCTTCTTCCTCCACCTCCCGTCGGGCACCCGAATTTCCCGACGTGGCGACCACCGTTGCCTCTCCCTGAACCAGCCCCTTCAATGGTTTCAGAGCCAGAATCACACTGGTGGGGTAACAACCTGGATTGGCCACCAATCGCGCATCGGCGATCCGGTCGGCAAACAACGCCGGCATTCCGTAGACCGCCTCTTTAAGAAGCTCCGGCGCCCGGTGTTGCATTCCATAGCCCGCCTCGAACAGTGTTTTCGGCAACCTGAAGGCGCCGCTCATATCGATGACCCTCGCTCCCGCGTCCAACGCCTGCGGAGCGAATTGCATTGATTCCGGGTCTTTGGTAGCCAGAAATACCAGTTCGCACTCGTCCAGGGCGCCCTGCCGGCGCCTGGAATTCCGTCGGAACCCGATCTCCGCACGGTCGTGATGCGCCAGTACCCGTTCTATCTCCTGGCCGACCATCCCCGTATCGCCGTAAATGCCAACTTTTAAAGCCACGCGGATCCTCCTGCAGATCCATGGACCCCCTCTTGTGTCCGGTGTTGGCAAACACCGGGGCGAGGCCATTCTTCGCGCCTTAATCCCGTTTTTGCCGGCGTCGTTGCGACACGGCCTGCCGTGTCGTTTGACATGCGATCTACTTCTTCAGGTCCGATCATCCGGAAATCTCCAAAATCCGTTCCCTCAAAACCTCCCGTTTCTCCACGGTTTGACACAGGATGAATATTGTATTTTCCCCTGCGATCGTACCGACAACCTCGGTCCATCCGGCCCGGTCGATTGCCTCGCACACGCCCTGCGCGTGTCCGGTAATCGTCTTCAGCACGAGTGTATGCCCCGCCCCGCCCGATTCGACGACGAAATCCCTCAACTCCCTCGCGAGCAGACCCGACCGACGGCCGTACGGTTGGGCATCTTCGACCGGCGCCTGATAGCGAAAACCACCCGCACCGTCCGGCGACTTTACAATGCCCAGCTGATTCAAATCCTTCGAGAGCGTGGACTGCGTGGTCGATATTCCCGCTGTGCCGAGCGCGTCGCTTAACGCCTTTTGGGTCCCGATTGCACGGGACGCGATGAATTCGAGAATCCGCCGTTGCCGTTCCTGTTTCGCACCCATGGAAATTTATTCCGCAAAATCGGATTATTATTCCAATATACCCAAAAAATGATCAAATGTAAAGAATAAATATTTATAATCGCAGATTCTGTTGGGCTTTTCAGAACTCAAATCTTCACGACCTTTCCTGGATTCATGATATTGTGCGGGTCCAGTGCCTTCTTGATCGCCCGCATCACCTTTATCCCTTCGCCATGTTCATGCTCCAGGGCTGCCAGTTTACCCATTCCGATCCCGTGCTCACCCGTACACGTTCCTTCCATCTCCAGGGCCAGGTCTACGATCCGTTCGCCGAATTGACGCGCCTCGGCAAGCTCTTCGGGGCGATTCGGATCGATCAGGAAAACGACGTGGAAATTCCCGTCGCCAACATGACCGAACAGGGGCGCGATCAGTTCTGTAGTCTTCAGTTCTTCTTTGGTTCTCAGGATACAATCCGCAAGCCTTGAAACCGGAACGCACACATCCGTCACGTATCCCACCGAGCCCGGACGCATGGTCCGCGACGCGTAATAGGCGTCGTACCGCGCCTGCCAGAGCCGGTCGCGTTCGTTCTGACCAGTCGCCCATCGGATATCTTCACTGCCGTACCTTCCGGCGATTCGCGTGGCCGCCGCCACGCGCTCGTCAACGGACGTTTCGGAACCGTGGAACTCGAAAAACAGGGTTGGCGACGCCCTGTAGTCAAAACCTGAATAGGCGTTGATTGCACCCATCTGGACCTCGTCCAGAAGCTCGATCCGGGCCATTGATATCCCCGCTGACATGATTTCAATAACGGTATTCACAGCCGACGAAATGTCCGGGAACGCACAGACTGCCGCGGATACGGCCTCAGGAACCTTCGCCAGCTTCAGAGTCACCTCCGTTATGACACCCAGCGTACCTTCGGATCCGACGAATAAATGCGCCAGATCGTACCCCGCCGCCGATTTCCTTGCGCGTCCGCCTGCGTGAACGACACTCCCGTCAGCCAGTATGACCGTCAGTCCCAGGACATTCTCCCGCATCGTTCCGTAGCTCACCGCCGAACTGCCTGACGCCCGTGTTGCCGCCATCCCACCGAGCGAGGCATCCGCTCCGGGATCCACAGGGAAGTACAGCCCGGTCTGCGTATCCGCCAAATACCGGTTAAGCTGCTTCCTTGTGACCCCGGCCTCCACCGTTGCGTCCAGGTCTGCTTTGCCAACTCTCAATATTCGATTCATTCGGCTCATATCGATACAGACACCACCCCGGACGGCAACAATACCGCCTTCAACGGCCGTTCCGGTCCCATACGGCACCACCGGTGTGCGGTGTTGCGCACAGAGCCTCACAATTTGCGATACTTCTGCATTGCAGACGGGAAAGACCACTGCATCCGGCAGCCTGGGCGTATGATACGAAGCGTCCTGGGCGTGGGCTGCCCGGATTTCCTCATTCGTATGTATCCGATCGCCCAGCATCGATCGGAGTTCCCCGATGGCAGCCGCAGGATCCGGATCCGAAAATCCCCTCGCTGTCGGTCTTTCGTTCGTCATTTCTGTCAACCTTCTATCGAGCCGCTATCGCGTTCTTCAGGTAGCGGGCCAGCCATTCCGTCATCTCCCAGAACGCATGCATTATCGATTCCCGCGCTCTATAGCCGTGGCTCTCATGGGGCAGCATCACCAGGCGCGTTGTCGCACCGTGGCCCTTCAGCGCGTTGTAAAGCCGCTCGCTCTGCATGGGAAACGTCCCGGAATTGTCGTCGGCCAGGCCATGAATCAACAGCAACGGCGATTTGATTTTGTCGGCGTGCATGAATGCGGACATCGCGGAATAGACCTCCGGCGCCTGCCAGAACGTGCGCTCTTCCGACTGGAAACCAAAAGGCGTCAGCGTACGGTTGTATGCGCCGCTCCGGGCAATGCCCGCCGCAAACAGATTGCAATGCGCCAGGAGATTTGCAGTCATAAACCCGCCATAGGAATGTCCGCCGATCGCAATGCGTTTCCGGTCTGCAACGCCACGGCGCACGACTTCCTCCACCGCCGCCTCAGCGCTGGATACCAGCTGGGTTACGTACGAATCGTTGGCTTCCACGCCGTCATCTCCAACAATCGGCATGGTGGGCCCGTCCAGGACCGCATATCCCTGCGTCAACCAGGGCAGGGGCGACGTCCAGGTCACACGTGTGAATCGATATGGAGAGCCGGTGATCTGCGCGGCGGCATCGGCGCTCTTGAACTCACGAGGGTACGCCCACATCAGTAAGGGCAGCGGACCCTGCTCCTCGGAATACCCTGGCGGCAGATAAAGGGTGCCGTTTAAGCCGACTCCGTCCGCCCGCCGGTAGTGAATGATTTCCTTCCGAACCTTCGAAAGCTGTGGCGCCGGGTGAGGAAACGTGGTCGACTGCCGGACGTGCCGGGTCTCCAGCGCCCGCAAAAACACGTTTGGCGGGCTTTCGGCCGACTCACGCAACGTCAACAGCAGACAACCGGCTTCATCGATCAATTTGACGGGCTGCTCGTAATACGGCGGTTCGCATTGCCACAACCGCTTTGACGATTTCGTGAACAGGTCGAGCCGGTCCAGGAATGGGAAATCCCCCTCAGGAGATGCCCCGCTGCCGGCCAGGAAAAGATGTCGGCCGTCATCACCCGTCAGCAACACCCTCCGCCCTGCAGGAGTGGACGTCATCAGAGGCGTTCCCGGATCGCCGTACCTGTCTTCCCACGACCGGTCGAAAAGCAGCTCACGGTCGGTGGTTTCCGCGTCTGGCGCAAACCGCCAGGTCCTTGTCCGACGGGTCTTCCACCACCGCTCGGTCACCAGCGCCATCGTACCGTCTCCCCAGGTCAACCCTGCGTACCGGAGTTCGAGAGATTGCAACAACGCCGGTGCGTCGTCAGGAGGCTCGGATAGCATGTACACGAAATCCCGCACGTCTGTCGCTACCGACGGGTCGCCGCCATCCTGCGCCTCCACCCAGCACACCGTCGCCTTCGCGTCGCTGCGCCACTGAAACGAGCGCGGGCTCTCGGGTACGGCGTCAAACGCGATGGGTACATTTTCCGCCAGCGGCGCATCGACCAGTTCCCGGACAACCCGACCGTCCATATCCCACAATTCCACCCGAACCGGAAATCGATAGTGCGGCACGAGATACGAAAACGGCCGGTGGAGGATCTCCACCAGCAGGTAGGCGCCTCCCGGCGCCGGCTCGGCGCGCCGAATAGTTCCCGGGGCGCCCAATTCCCGCTCGCTTCCATCCGATGTGATCAGAACGAGGCGCGACGCCGCAAAGTATTCGAAGAGCGCTTCGTCGTGAACCCCCTTCAACAGATCCTGATAGGTCCGCGACGGCGCCAGCTGCCCCGCATTCTCCCGGATCTCAGGCCCTGCGGGAAACGCAGGCGCCACGGGGATTTCACCCGGGTCTTTCAACACCGCCCGGACGATCAGCGTACGGACGTTCACCGTTCCCTGTCCTGAGGGTATCCAGTGGAAAGGCGCGCCGAAGACCGCGTTCAGGCGGATCTCCGACACCTGTCGCGCCAGGCCGGAATCCACTTCGGCCAGCCACAGCCTGATCCCGGTTTCGTCACGGACGGTAAAGGCAAAACAACGCCCGTCGGGCGCCCATTTCGGCCAGGCTATCCGACCCTCCTGCGGCAAGCCCGAAACCGGGCGTGCCATGCCATCGGAAATTCGAATCAGGTTGAGACCCGAATAATATCCCCCACGGCTCAGTCCGTTCGTACGAGGGTCGATACGCAGGCCCGCCAGGCGTAACTCCGGCCGGGCCAATTCCGAGATGGGCGGCAGGTTCGGCTTGGCGAGCACGAGCATCCACCGGCCGTTGGGGTCGACGCTGATATCCGGTGTGGTTGGCGCGTCCAGAATAGGCGCAATCTCATCAGGCGGCATCCGGTATTCGGGCGCTACGGTTGTCTGGTTCATCCCAATCTCCAGTCAAGTCAACAGGTGAGCCGGGACACTACAACGCGATTGCCTCCAATCCGTCCGCGAGCCGCTGCTTGTTCACGTCGTCAATCCGCCAGGGCACCACGGAACCGTCCGCCCGATAGCGATTATAATAGCCGCCCTCGTAACGGGCGATCGGCATCAATATCTTTCCCGAACGAACCTCCGCCAGCGCCTGCCGGTCCATCGCCCCGCCGCCGGCCAGGTCCACCACCTCGATCTCATCCAGCCTGTTGCTGCCAAGGCCGCGCAGGGCCGCAAATCTCAAATAGGGCGTTGTTTCCGGATCCAGCCCCATCAGATACGTCGCAACCGCGTCGACATGTACTTCGTTCTCCCCTAGAAGTGTCCAACCCAGCGGATGATTCTCGCCTTCGTTAAACGCGGTGCCATCCCTACCAACCAACCCGTCGACCATGCAAAGCCGGGGAATTTTCAGCGAACGCAGGGCGGCAACCAGGTCGCACAATTTGTGGTAAAACCGGTCTTCAAACAGGCTCAACCCGCTTTCCGTCAACCGCCAGATCCCACTTTCGTACGGCCGGTCAACATCCTGTATGTGACACAGATGTCGCTCCGGCCGCGCCAGGATTCCCATCAGGTTCTTGATGGCCAGGGTCGTACATCCCAGGTTGTGGCATTTCGCCAGCGGCACATTGAAAAAGAACGCGCAGTCCGTTACGTCCCGATAAATCGGATAGGCTTCGAATACCACCCCGCCGGGTACAGGAACCCGCCGGCTGGGCCGCTCGTTCATTGGGGTCAACGTCAGCTTTCTGCCAACCGCCATCTTCGTGTACCCCGCGCCCCTCCACGTATTCCCAAGGTCCGGCTGTTCGCCGGATTGTCCGTCCGCCACCACCAGTCTGCCGGCGTCGGCACCTTTCTCCACAAGCGCGTCTGCCATACCCGCCAGAAAGCCCGGGTGGGTTACAATTCGTTTCTGTGCGGGAAACAGAACCGTCGCATTTGGCTTGAGCAGCACCGGCCCTGCCTCGGGAAGCGCCAGATCCACGTTCCGCAACGCCTCATGGGCAAGGTCCCGGTATGCCTCGAAAGGCGCCTCGTTTCCGGTAATTTCGGCTCGAAACAAGTAGACTTTATCGGGGTCTATCCGCATCCTGGCCTCCTCGCACAGGGCTCGATGGCCCCGCTTCGTCTGCGCGGGATTTCGACCGTGAACGTCACGGCGTCAATCCTCGCGCTTGATTCAACCGGCCGTAATTTCGCTTTTGACGGTTCAGCGGGGTGTGACCGAACCGGAATACGTCCTGGCTGGACTCCGGAACTATCCAATGTTTACCCGTCGAACGATCTCCCGGCTGCGTCCGAGCGCATCGATCGGATCCGGTAGACCGGGGTGTAATTCCAGACTCAGACCGCCACGGTAGCCGATATCTCTCAAGGCTGCAAAGCTATCTGCCAGTATCGCTTCGGTCAGAATTCCGTCCGTCAGGCCCAGATGCAAATCATGCGATCCGTCGTTGTCGTCCAGATGGACGTAACCCAGCAGGGGTCCCGCGTCCGAAATCACCGAGGCCGGGTCTTCGCCGGACATCTGCGCGTGGCCGATATCCAGCAGCAGGAACAGGTTTGGATGCCCCACGTCCCGCAAGAAGGCAATCGTTCCGGAGGCTGTGGGCAGCGCGGAATCCGGGAAATGTTCCACGCACAACCGCACACCCAATTCGTCGGCCCGGTCGGCCATCCTTTTCAACCCGACCGCGTATCTATCCAGAGACGCCGGGTCATCCTCCGGAACGACGTAGGCCGCGGACGCTCCCAGACTGGCGCCAAAGGCCAGTGTCCGATCGTAATAGGATGCGGCTCTCGTTTTGGGGTCCCGGTCGGGGCTGCTCAGTCTCGCGCCTTCCGGCATTCCGAACGATGCCGCAATACAGGAAACCGAGAGCCCGTGTTTCCGGATTTTCAGCCGCGCCTCCTCCGAAGAAAATGCGAACGGCCGTACGTCGATCCACTCAAATCCCAACGCGGCCGCCCGTGCCGGAATCCCGTTTTCGGCCCCTTCGATGGCCCATACACAACATGAAAGATTCATCACGACGTCACCCGCATCCGAATCGCTTCTTCCGCCATATCATACACCGTGTACCGGGCTTCATAACCCAGCATGCATTTCGCCTTGTCGCTGGTGATATACCAGGGCCGTCGTGCGGTTGGAATACGTGCCGTCACATGCGGCAGTTGCAATCGCGCGGCCAGGAACGTAACGAACTCCCTCGCGCCATGCGGTTCCCGTCCCCCCAGGTTGAATACCTGTCCCACCGCCGCCGCCTTCCCCAGTACGCGGATACATCCCGCGGCGATATCGCGAGCATCGGCCCACTGCCGAACCTCGGCGTTCCCGTCGCAGTCCGCGTAAACAACGAGTTGCTCGACACCGGAATACAACGCTTCCAAAACCGCCCGCGTCTTTATCTGCGCGCCATTCGCCGCAGTCATTGCGCTTGCATGGTCAATCGCCGCGCTCAGAAACAACCAGCGCGCGAATACGCTGTTCGGATCGATGAGTTCCGCGGCGTCCGCGGTTGCGCCAAATCTCAAGATCGTCACGGGTAGGCCGAAACCGCGGCCGAAACTCAGACAGAGTTCCTCCGCGCCAATTTTGCTGGCGCCGTAAACCGAACCCGACAACCGGGGATGGTCTTCGTCCACGGGCAGGTACCGGGCGTCTGCATCCGGCCTCTCGAAATAAACGGCATCGCTGCTGGCGTAAACAAAGTGCAGGAGCGATGCCGTCCGGTCGCGCGCGGCCTTCAGCAAATTAAACGTGCCCTGGAGATTCACCCGGACGAATTCTTCCTCTCGGCAGCCTCGTGAAGTCAGAGCGCCGGCCAGGTGGAATACGGCGTCCACATCCCCCACCGCGGGTTCAAGCGAGGCAGGTTCTTCGAGCCGTCCGAAAACGACCTGAACGTCCGGCGCCAGACCCGCCGCCCGTTGGTCCTGCGGCATTACAAGCGCCCGGACGGTATGCCTTGCCTCGGCCAGCGCACGTACCAGGTGTCGTCCGATTCGGCCCGTCGCCCCGGTTACAAGAACCCGCACGATGCATCCTCCTCACATCCGGGACGCCAGACCGCCGATCAACGTGTCCGTGTGCATGACAAATTCCAGCGTCAGTTCGATGCGCGATCCAAGTGTCTCGTATCCCGTCCAGTGCCAGCACCCCTCCCGTTGCTGGGTCTGAATGTACCAGTCGCCCATGCGGCATGCCCAGTCCAGATAAGCGCGTTCGCCGGTTAGTTGATACAGAAGCGAAGCTCCCCAACTGCTTTTGCAGACCTGCGCGTACTTGAACTGTGCATTCGTCGCTGCCATTGAAAAGGCCTGGTAACGTCGCGCCAGCGCCAGGTATTCGGGGCGAGGCTCCGCCAGGTAAAGTCGACACAGAAACCCGGCCGCGATGCCCCCGACGGTCCAACGTTGCGGACGGTCCACAGGGTTGTACACCACGTGCCGGAAGGCCTCATCATCCGTAAAGTCGGTGATCACGCCGCCGTCTTTACACGACCAGGCATAGTAGAACCGCTCGGGTAATTCCATCTGCGCCGAATACATTCGCTGCAAAAAACGATAAACACAACCCGCGATGTCCAGTCGACCGGTTGCAAGGCACGCCAACCCGGGACCGCATGCGTACGGGATATCCATGCGGTCGTTCATGCCGCCGTCTGCCATGCGGTCGTTGCGAAAACCGCCCGAGGCGCTGTCCTGCCACGAAAGCAGATCCGGCATCAACCCATAGCTCAGATCATACTGCCGCGCGAGATGCGCGCCGACAATCAGTGTGGCGTTCCGGTAGGCGTACGCATCGTCGAACACGCGATACGGCCCCTCGATTCTGCCCTCCGCGGTCAACATCTCCCGCCGGATCCAATCGCAGATCCCGGCCGCCGCCCCGGATTCGCCAACAATCGAAAACGTCCACGGCGCCCGGTAAATATGAAAACCTTCGGTCGGATCTCCCAGGGAGCCATCCGCATTCAGATGCCTCATCAACCATGCCGCGCCCTTCCGACGGACCTCGTCGAGCGCACCCATTAACTTCCGTCGTCCGGACATCAGAAGACCCATCCCGGCCCTGCGGACAGGGCGGCCGATCCGCGATCGCGCGTGTCTGCGAGAAAGTTCTTCAAATCCAGCCGTCCTTTCAAGCCGCCGGCGACCCGCCCGGACACCGTCAGTCCGTGCAGAAACAGCGGCGTCGCTTTCGACCATCGCCCGCTGCCCGCAATACAATCACGTCCTTGAAAAATGTACCACGCTTGGAATCTCCACCCAATCGCCCGCGCCCACCATCGCCACCGAATACCGGGGCCCGGCATCGCCCTCGGCCACAGGGAAGTCTTCCAATGTCATCGGCCCTCTACCCTCGCGGTCGATCCGCCAGCCGCCGTCCACCTTCTCCGCCAACCGTCCCTGTGGCTCGTTCCGGCTGTTCAGGAGTGACATTCCGACGTGCGCGTGAGGATTGGACGCGCTCGTGAGAAGGCGGTCGGCACTTACACCCAGCACCGGTCCGCCGGCCACTCTCACGTCTTCGTCTCCAATGGAAAACCGCCGCCGGTCAATCACCGTCGACAGCGTAACACTGCCCGAATACCCATCCGAAACCACCGGAATGGCCTGCCCTGAAGGGAGTTCGCCGTCGATCACGGGGTCGACAAGCTCAACTGTCCCCCGCGTGTAATCCACGGACGCGATCCGGCTGCGGCCCACTCCTCTTCCTGCCAGCCTGAATCCGTCCATTGCCAGAATCCTGCCGTTGAATAGCATCGCCCGATCCGGACGCCCGCGTTTATCAAGCGCCAGAACGGCCATCTGCCCCGCCACCCTGATGCCGTTCTCCATCGTATGCTCCTGGTCTGCATCCAGCGCGTGAAACAGATAGTGGGTGCTCCCGTCTTCCAGGTCCACCCGGACCGCGGACGCCCCAAACCCGTCCGGCGTCAATTCGACCTGTGTGGTACGCCGGATCCAAGCCCGGTCTTTATAGGGTTCGAACACCGTGACAAACCGGCTGGAAAGACCCGGGCCGGTTCGCCGGCGCACCAGGAACTTCACATTGTCCGGCAGGTATTTGTACTTCTGGACCGGGCCGTCGCACGCGAAAAGTTCCTCGTCCCGTCCGATCAGATGCGCTCGAAGTCCGATGCCCCGCCAGGGGCGTTCCGGCTGGCCCTCAATAGGCTCCGTAAGTCTCCATTCCGCAATCGCGTTCCCATTCATATGTCCCTTCTGCACATTGTACAGAAACTGGTACCCGCTACCGCGGTACCCGGTGTACGGAACGCTGGACAGACGTTTATCCTTCAACTCGGGATCGTCGTAAAACTGCTCGTAGGGCACGTCCTCACCTGCGAGCGTCCCCGACTCCCGGACCGGCCCCAGGGCGGGCCTGCAGACGAACTCCGCCTGATTGCCGTGAAGCATGTAGTCGTGCTGGCGGCCCCCGTTCACATAAAATATGTCAAACAGGTAGTGCTGTCCGGGGGCCGCCTCAACCAGCATATTCGCCCGCCGGTAGAGATCAACCCTCCCCTCATAGGCGCCGTCGCAGGACGCATCGACGGCCTGCGCGAAACCCCCCGTCACCAGTCCGTGCAGCCGCCCCGGTCCACGCCCCTGCCTGACTTCATCAACCACCACCGTATTGTGCGCCACTGTGTTGGTAAAAAAACCGGCGAGCCGGTGGTTGAACGAATCCGTCTGCTCAGGGTACCCGATATCGGTCAACAGCGCGTTGTCGTGGGAGAAAAACAGGATGTTCAACTGATCACAATGCCGGTGGGCCTGGTGGTCGCCGTAAAAGAACGAAACGGCCGACCGGTTCGTTTCGTTCCCGCACTGAAGATTCGCCATTCCGTACGCAGGAAAATGAAACGAGCTTGTCCCGATCTCAGGGTCCTCTTCTTCCGGCAGCTCCGAAAGCTGCGCCTCAACCGGTTTGGTGAACAGATCCTGGCGGACGCCCGGCTGCGTCTTCAGAACCCACGCGAGGCGGGCGTCGTTCACATACGGCAGCGCGATCTGGCATACGGCGGGCTGCCACGCGCCACCCTGAGCAAACATATCGCCCGAATCCCCGGTGGAAGGGGTAAACTTTCCCGCGATACAAACGTCAAACGCCCAGGTCACGAGCTTCCTGTATCGCGGGTGTTCGAAAAGGTTAATGCCTGTATCCACCATCAAGGCCGCCAGCTCCGTCAAATCGTGTACCCAGATCACGTTGTATCCGAGCGACTCATGCGGCATGCCGTCGCGGTAGACCAGATTCTCAAGCGCATCCCGCAACCCCATATCCGTGTCTCTTACGAGGTTCGGATTTTCCAGTACATACCGTATCATCTCCCCGGTGTGGGGATGGCCCTCGGAAGTCGCAAGTACCTGCGCCAGCATCAGCAACGCCCTCTGGTGCATTCCGTAGTTGCCCCTGATGCGTCCCTCCCTCCCATCCATAATGCATCTGGCCGCCTCGAGAAGCAACCGCTCCCGGATCGTCGAGTCAATCTCCGGACCTGTCTTGCCCGAGAGCCTCTGAAGCACGACGTCGCCATCCAGAAAGGGTCGCACCGCATCGTAAGCGATTGCACACGTATGAGGCGGTCGCGTTGCCCAGATCATATTGAACAGCTTGCCCGTATAGTTGGGGTTGTGCTCCTTGGTTTCCCTGGACTGCCTATCGTATTCGTAATCGGGATAGTACTCTGCCAGCTGCCAGAGCAGAAGCGCACATTTGTGCGCGTACAGTTTCGCCCGATCACTATCCTCCGCAAGCACTGCCGCCTGGCCCAGAACCTCGATCGCCTCCATCAGGAACCGCATCATACTCCAGTGCGCGTAATATGCCACGAACCAGTGGTTTGCCGGCACGTGGTCGCCGGGACGATGCCACCCCCATCCGTCGTCGGCGTACGGACCGGTCAGCAGGGACCTGTCTTGCATGCCCGTGGCCAGAAATGCTTCGAAATCGTTCGATGGATAGGTCTCTCCGCCCACCGGACACGTTATCTTGTAGGGTCTGTCAAAGTCTATAATCCACCTGTAAAGTCCCTGTTCGTGGACCTTCACGCCGTGTACGGGACACCCATCGTTATGCACCTGGTATCCCCGCGGTACCTGAGGCGGTGAAACGAGGGTTCGCAGCTTCGCGTCTTCGTAGCCGGCCCAATGCTCCGCCCTGCTCATTATCTCCGATCTCTGGTCCCGAGCCCAGTCATAATGTTCCAGATTGCGCCGAACCACGTCCATCCGTGCGGGGGTATAGTAGGCGCGCGCAACGGACGCATTGCCCGGCTGTGGCAATCCAAAAAGCAGAAGCAGGAAGATGCCTGCCGCCAGCACCTCCGCCGGTGTACCTGCGGATATAAAATCAATCATTGGATTTTACCCTCACCGTTCTCCTCGTGCAATCTGCCCCTGATTGGACGACTCCCGGATGCGGATCGGCCAGCCGACTGTTTCTGAAATTACGTTCAGTTCCACGAGATAAGGAATACATCGACGTCCGACGCCAGGGTGGGGCGCGCATCCGCGTCGCGGTGGACCAGATAGACTGATTGCGGCGCCAACCGGCGCACAAGAGACGGCAGTTCGCCGCCGTCCCGGAAAAAGCCTGGCCGTTCCGCGCTCTGATTTTCAGATAAGTAGCCCCCGCCAGTCTCCATTGTCAAGCACTTAATCCCGGGCGGCAGGCCTGGGCGATGAACCCTGCCGATCCCGACTTGACAGTCTGGGATGGTGGTATTATGATTGGACGTCAACCGTGGGCCCGCCGCCGATATCGGATGTGGAGTCCCGGCCCTGGACGTCGCGCAGGGAAGCGCGCCGTCTCAACCGAAAGGACGCCTCTCATGGGAGAATCGGACGCAAGCCGACAGATACTGGCGGGTTTCGGCAAGGTGGATATAACGCCTGCACCGCACGAATCATTTGAGGTCTACGATCCCATCTTTTTTCGTGCGCTGCACGTACGGCAGGGCGACCGGCAGATAACGTTTCTGGCGGTGGATATGTTCCTGTTCGACCAAATCTGTTTCGACATGATGGCTGCGGACTTGGCGGAGACAGACGTGGACCCTTCGTGGATCCTCCCGGGCGCCAGCCATATGGGAACGGGGCCGACGCTGTTCCAGTTTTACGTGAATCAGCCTACGGAAGCGTTGAAGGAATTTGGAAACGAGGCGCGTTACGCACGGGCGGCCGCCGAGGCGGTGCGAATGGCCCGGGCCGACGTCTCCCCGGCCCGCGTGGCGGTCGGCGCAGGCTCGGCGGAGAATGGGCTGCAATACAACCGCCGGGCTCACGATAAGCAGGGCAATCTGCGGATGGTGTCGCTGACGGAGTTTTCGAGGCCGCCGGACAATCTGGTTTACGATGCGGTGGATCGCCAGGTGGGCGTCGTGCATTTCGACAGGGGCGGCAGGCGGCCCATTGTGCTAATGAATTTCGGCTGTCACGCACTTGCTCTGTGGGATTTTCGAGGCAACATTTCGGCGGACTACCCCGGTGCGGTATGCCGGGAACTTGCCGAAAGGGGAATCGACGGCCTTTTCATCCAGGGCGCGCTGGGCAATGTGCATCCTGTAGGATGATCCCTGCGGGCGCATCGGCAGATCGATCGCGAAAACGGTCCTGGACGTCTGCAACGGTCTCACCCCACGGGCGGACGTGGAATTGGGGCTTTTCAAACGTACCGAACGGATTGAACGGCAGCCCGTGGCGGCAGTCGAGACGGCCCGGGAGGAATGGCAGGCGAATCCCCCCGCGGCAGAGGGTCTCGCGCGATACGAATATTGGCTGGCGCAGACTTATCAGGATGAGACCTCCTGTTCGTTCGACTTTCGTGCGGTCATACTAGGCGATAGCGCGTTGATCCATATTCCGGGCGAGCCCTTTATGGAGACCGCGTTTGCCATTCGAGAGGCCGCCGGGTTCGACAGGGTTCTGCTTTTGTGCAACCCGTGCCCCGAGGTGGGGTATCTGCCAACGGCGCACGCACGTGTGGAGGGGGACGGCGAGGTGTTGTTCGCGCCCCTGGAGATGGAATCCGAGGCGCAAATCCGCGAAGGAGCGATCGCGTTGTTGCAGGAGGCGCGGGTTAAATCAGAAAGTTGAGTGTGTTGTCCTATGGCTGAAGGACTGTTGCAGCGTCTGGAAAAGGGCTTTGTGTTGGGTGACGGGGGGTATCTGATGGGGCTGCGGCTCAGGGGCTTCGTGAGAATGGGCGCCATGACGCCCCAGGTGGTGGCGACCCACCCTGAGGAAGTGCGCAGGCTGACGCAGGAGTTCAAGGACGCGGGAGCCGAGGTTCTGCAGACACTCACGTTTTTTGGCACGTCGAATATGTTGAAGCCGGCGGGATTCGGGGATCGCGCGAAGGAGATCAATACCACGGCCTGCCGGATCGCGAGAGAGGTGGCGGGAGACGATGTGCTGGTGGCGGGCAACCTGAACAGCCCGAGCATTTCACTGATGGATTACGATCCCTCCGATGCCGAAAAGCGCGACCGGACGCGCACGTGGCTGGACGAGCAACTTCCCTGGATCTGCGACGGGGGCGTCGATTTCCTGATCCTGGAGACATTTTCGTGGCTGGACGAGGCGCTCCTGGCGGTGGACCTGGCTAGAGGATCCGGACTCCCGCTGGTGGTTACGGTGAGCATGGAGGGAAAGGGATACGCAAAGACGTTTGACGGGTTTTCGCCGGCTGAATGCGCCAGACAACTGGCGGATGCCGGCGCCGACGTGGTGGGGTTGAACTGCATATGCCCCCCGGCGGCTATGCTTGAGTTTGCAATTCAGATGCGCCGCGCGGTGGACGTTCCGGTTTGCTGCCAGCCTTCGGCCTGGCATTCCTGGTGGGAGGGGTCCGCGGCCACTGTAACGCAATTCAACCGGTTCGCAAGGGTCGCGATGGCGGCGGATATCCGGTACCTGGGATCCTGCTGCGGTGCCGGCCCGGAACACGTGCGCGCCATGGCGCGGGCGATGGAGAAATAAGGGGATACCCGGGCGCGGGTTCCCATCGAAAACGATCGCAGGATTTCAACTGCGACGGTTCCGGCGCCGGACTCTTGCCGGCTTCGACAGCTGTCGGGCGGACGGCTGCATGGACCTCTGAATGGGCAACGAGGAGTTTATGTACTACCTCCGGACGGAAGGCGACGCGACGGCACGGGGTATCGCGCACGGCCGCGCGGCATCGGACCGCATCGCCGGGTTGATCGATCGATACAGGGAGGAGTTTGCCGACGGGGAGGGCGGTTGGCGCCCGGGGTTGGCGCCGGATGCGAGGAAGCGAAAGGTGGAACTCTGGACGAAGCAGATCGACAGGTTGTTTCCCGACATCGTTCGCGAAATAGAGGGCATTGCGATGGGTGCCGGGTTGCCGTTCGACGACGTGTTCGAGCTCAATCTCGTCTTCGATCTGGATGAATTCTCATTGCCCGCGTGCAGCGTATTCGGGTTTTCCGGCAACGACGGGCGGGTGTGGCTGGGGAAATCCGACGACCTCGGAAAGAGAGAGCTGGGGGCTAACGCGATCCATCACGCCGCGCCAGCCGGTAAACTGCGTTCCGTACAGCTGCACTTCGTAGGCACGGTCTGGACGTCGGCGGCGGTCAACGAAGCCGGGTTCGGGTTCGGCATGACAGGATTGACCGGCTGTGAACGCCGCCGGGGCGGAGTACCCGTGCTGTTTCTGTTGCCTCAAATGGCCGAACAGTGCCGTTCGGTGGAAGAGGCTGCGGCGTTATGCGCCGGGTTCGAGATTCCAATGCATGGAATGAGCGTTCTGATGGGCGACGCCACCGGAGACGTGGCTATTCTGGAAAAACACGTGGCGGGGCAGACCATCAGGAGACCATCCGGCCCCGGGGCTGCGGTGTGGGAGACCAACCACTGTCTTGGAAAAGAGCTGATAGGGAAGGACGACCCGGAATCCCCGCTGCTGGGAAACAGCCGCGCGCGCATTGAATTGCTCGAGCGGATGGAGAGAGAGGTGGAGCGAAGCCTCGAAGGTCTGGCCGAGATGTACCGAACCCACGCCGACCCGGTGGGTGTCTGCCAGCATGGGCAGGCCGGGCTGCATACGGATAGCGGATTGATTCTGTGCCCGGGCGATCGGGCAATGTGGGCGACGGACGGGTATCCCTGTTCACATCCCTTTTTGCGGCACACCGTCTCCGACACGTAGAAACGGCGTTTGCGTTGGAGGCGCAAACGCCGTTTCTATCGCTGTGATTTCAATTGGTAGCGGCGGAGGGACTTGAACCCCCGACCCATGGATTATGATTCCACTGCTCTGCCAACTGAGCTACGCCGCCACCTGTTTTTCCGTGTGAATAATACAAGTATGCGGCGTTGATGTCAAGCCGGAAAAAGACGTTGAATGGGGTCCGTTCAACCCGGCGCCCGGATTGATACCCATTGACAATTTTAATCGAATAAGGTACACTGATATTCAGGTTGATGCCGCTCAAATCCCAAATATTGAGGGAGTTTTCCTGCATGCGAGTTTCACTTCGGGTTCTGGCGCTCGTTCTGCTTCTGCCTGCCCTGTGCGGGGCGGAGGGTTCGGTCTACATCGTGCCGATCGAGGGTACCATTGAGCGAGGGCTGGCGGCGTTTGTCTCGCGGGTCATGGAAGATGCGGAGGCAGAGGGCGCGTCAGCGGTGATTTTTGAAATTAACACCCCTGGCGGCGCCCTGGACGCGGCCCTGGTCATCCGGGACGCAATTCTTTACAGCGATGTGAAAACCATTGCCTTCATCAACCCGCGTGCAATTTCGGCCGGAGCGTTGATTTCACTGGCCACACGGCATATCGTCATGGTCGACGGGGGAACCATCGGCGCGGCCACGGCCGTAGATATGCAGGGGAAAAAGGCCAGTGAAAAAGTGATTTCGTATTTTCGCAATGAGATGAAGGCAACGGCCGAGAAGACGGGTCGCTCCCCTGAACTTGCGGAGGCGATGGTCGACGAAGACGTGGATATTGAGGATCTCGCACCTAAGGGGAAGCTGCTCACGCTCACAACAACCGAAGCGGTTGCGAAAAAGATCGCGGAATACCGTATTTCGGAGACGGGCGAGGTTGAAAAACTTCAGGCCGTGCTGTCACATTATGAGTTAGACGGGAAACGCATAACCCACCAGTCGGCGAACTGGTCGGAGCAGGTCGTGCGATGGCTGACGCACCCCTATGTGGCGTCGCTGCTCATGTCTCTCGGTTTTCTGGGCTTGATCTTCGAGATCCAGAGCCCGGGTTGGGGCGTCGGGGGCACGTTGGGCCTGATCTGTCTGGGTCTGTTTTTCGGCAGCCATCTTCTGGTGAGGCTGGCTGACTGGACGGAAGTGCTGCTTTTTCTTGTCGGGTTGATCCTTTTGCTCGCCGACCTGTTTTTCGTTGCCGGATTCGGTGTGCTGGCCATCCCGGGAGTGGTCTTGATGTTCGCCGGTATGTTTCTGAGTCTGATGGGGCGCCCGGAACTGTGGACCTGGCAGTCCGTGGGCATTGGCGCCCGGCCCCTGCTGCTGGCGTTTATAACCACGGTTGTGATCGCCTGTGTGATGTTGAAAATGCTGCCGCGCACGTCTGCATGGAACTGGCTTGTACTCCATGAAGAAGAACGTAGCGAGGCGGGTTACATAGCCACCGGACAACACGATGCACTCGTGGGCAAGGAGGGCGTGGCTTTTACTCCGCTACGGCCCTCCGGTACGGGCCTGATCGACGGGCGCCGGGTAAATGTGGCGGCCGATGGCGAATTTATCGAAAAGGATAGCCCGATCACGGTGGTTGAGGTCGAAGGCAACCGGATTGTAGTTCGCAAGACCGAGGAGACGGGTTAGCAGCCCGTTGAAAAAGTCCATCCTGCCTGCGGCCTCGCCTTCAGAGCAACTTTATCAACGGACTGTTAGGGGCGTATGGAGTTTTGGGAGTTCGGTTAAATTGGCCGTAGATGGACGGGATCCGTTTAATGATCGAAGGAATTGCGATATTGATCGTGTTTGTCGTCGCAATCGCGGTTCTGTTGTGGAAATGGCTTGTGCTTCATGCAGACGAACGCACCGAAGCAGGATACATAGTCACTGGAAAACATGACGCGCTCGCGGGCAAAGAGGGCGTGGCCTATACGCCGCTGCGGCCCTCGGGTGCGGGCCTGATCGACGGGCGTCGGGTCAACGTGGCCGCTGAAGGCGAGTTTATTGAAAGAGATAGGCCCAATTCAGGGTCGTCGAGGTTGAAGGCAACCGGATCGTGGTACGTAAGGCTGAGGACGCCCGCTAGAGGGCCCTCGTTTGAGCCGGTTCGGTTCAAACGACTGAAGATACAAGGGGAGCCGTGATATGTTCGAAGGAATCGCGCTATTGTTTGGTGTTGTCGCCGCAATCGTCGTTCTGTTTCTGTTCTTTTATTTCATCCCGTTCGGGCTGTGGATCTCGGCCCTTGCGGCCCGGGTTCGAATCGGTATCGGCGAACTGGTGGGGATGCGCCTGCGCCGCGTTTCCCCGCGACTTATCCTGGGAGCTCAGATCAGCGCAACCAAGGCCGGGCTGGCGATCCCGACTTCCTTCCTGGAAGCGCATTTTCTGTCGGGAGGGCACGTGGAGAATGTGGTCACCGCGCTGATCGTGGCGGACAAAGCCGGGATCAGCCTCACCACGGAGCGTGCCGCGGCCATCGATCTTGCCGGTCGTAACGTGCTGGAGGCCGTGCAGGTCAGCGTCAATCCCAAAGTGATTTCCACCCCGATGGTCACGGCCGTGGCCAAAGATGGCATCCAGGTCAAGGCGACGTCCAGGGTAACTGTGCGGGCTAACATCGACCGGCTGGTCGGCGGCGCCGGGGAGGAAACGATTGTCGCACGGGTCGGTGAAGGGATTGTGACAACAATTGGTTCCTCGGGCACGCACAAGGCCGTACTGGAGAATCCGGATCTGATTTCAAAGACCGTGTTGGGGAAGGGGTTGGATTCGGGTACGGCATATGAGATCCTTTCGATTGATATCGCGGATGTGGACGTGGGAGACAATATCGGGGCGAAACTCCAGACAGACCAGGCCGAGGCCGATCTGAAAATCGCCCGGGCGAAGGCGGAAGAACGGCGGGCGATGGCCGTCGCGCATGAGCAGGAGATGAGCGCGAAAGTCGTGGAGATGCGGGCGCGCGTCGTGGAGGCGGAGGCCGAGGTCCCGCGGGCGATGGCCGAGGCGTTCCGCAGCGGCAATCTGGGCGTGATGGATTATTACCGGATGAAGAATATCCAGGCAGACACCTCAATGCGAGAGGGAATCGCCGAGACCCAGGACAGTCCGGAGAATGAGTCGGACCGGGGAGACGCCTAAATCATGAGTTTCGAACTCGCCATTATCCTGGTGATCGTTCTGAGTGTGATTTTTTCGCTGATCAACAAGGTCCTGGAAGCGCGGCGGCGCCGGGAGCTTGAGGAAGAGGATCTGGGTTTGCCCCCGATGGGCAGGCGGGGCTTCGATCTTTCGGAAGAAGATGGTTTCCCCGAACCGCAACCGTTCGGAACGCCGACCGTGGGTGAGGAGTTCAGAGAGGTAAAAGGCACACGCCATGTGAGCGAGCCCCAGGGCGGAAGAGAGTTTCGGGAAGTAAGTGGCGCGCGCCCTGTGGGTGAGGGGTACGACGGGGACGAATATAGGGAGGTGGATGTCTTCCGGCCGGAGGAATTGCGCCCCGGCAGTGCGGAAATAGAAAGGGCGCGCGTTGGGATACCTGCCGCCGAGGCCGGATCCGCGGCCGAAAAGGATCGGGACCACTCGCCGGAAATCCTCCCGATGGCGCTGGCTCCTCTCCGTGGAACCCGCCGACGAAGGATCGATCTTGATTTCAAACCGCAAACGGTCCGCAAGGCGATAATCTACCAGGAGATTCTGGGTCCGCCCGTGGCGGATCGGATGCCGTAGCGCTCTGCACTTCCGTCCCGCCGGCCGATTTCTCTACCGGCAACACCGGTGGAGAATAATTGCGCCTGTTTTCTCTTGACACCCTCGGCGGGTATGGGGATATTTGACAATCCTGATTTCAATGGCGCCGAAGTGGTGGAACTGGTAGACGCGCTGGACTCAAAATCCAGTGGGCGCAAGCCCGTGTGGGTTCGAGTCCCACCTTCGGCACCAGAATAAAATGGGCACCCGCGAAAGCGGGTGCCTTCTTTTTGAATCACCGACTTCGTGTGGAAATTTGACAACCTCTCCACTCGGAGCGCGTCTAAGCGGATACAACCATGCTACATCCCCCCCGAAAGACGCCGATCGTACCCCGTACGGCCGGCGTCTTTTTGCTTTCATAAGAGACCTGGCAGCCGATGCAACCGCCTCGCGATGCCGCGGTTTCATTCAACCGCGGGAAAGTCCTGTTGCGCGCCCTTGCCCGTGCTCGTATTTTATGCCTGCTCAAGGCGTGGATTCGCAGCCTTCGGCAACGGATAACCCGCGCTTCCCGCAACCCTTCGGATCAGTCCGGGAGAACCTTATGCGCAGGATTGTGCTCCAGCAGGTCACGAAAACCTTCGACGGCGTCCGTGCCGTGGATGGGTTGGACCTCGACATCGCGGCGGGCGAGATCTTCGGTTTGCTGGGGCCTAACGGGGCCGGAAAGACCACGACGATTCGTACGGTCCTGGGAATTTATGCGCCGGATTCGGGGAAGATCGACTATGACAACGGAGGAGCGGGACTGTCCAAGGATCGGGTGGGATATTTGCCCGAAGAACGAGGGCTGTATCCCAAAATGCGGGTTATGGATCTGCTGGTGTTTCTTGGGGAGATCAAGTCGCTCTCCCGGTCGGAAGCGGCCGGGAGAGCGGGTGAATGGCTGGAACGGTTGGGCCTGTCGGAATGGTCGAACCGGCGCGTGGATCAGTTGTCCAAGGGAATGCAGCAAAAGCTGCAATTCATCGCAACCGTCATTCACGACCCCGATCTGTTGATTCTCGATGAGCCGTTCAGCGGGCTCGATCCGATCAACGCAGCCGTCCTGAAGGAGATTATGGAGACCTTGAAGCGTGAAGGAAAGATCCTCATTTTCTCCACCCACCAGATGGAGGATGCGGAAGCGCTTTGCGACCGGATCTGCCTCATCAACCGTGGCAGGAAGGTACTGGACGGTACGGTACCGGAACTGAAGTCGCTGTATACGAGGAACCGGTTGCGTATTGCGTTTAAGGGTAATGACGATTTTCTCAGGAATACGAAGCTGGTTCGGCGGGCAGACCATCGCGGGAATCACGTGGAGGTCGAACTCCAAACCGGCGTCGACCCCGGCGACTTGCTGAGACACGCACTATCCATGGCTCAGATCCACCGGTTTGAAATCTCGGAGCCGTCTCTAAGGGACATTTTTATGATGGCTGTGCGAGGCGAAGATTCCGGAGAACGCCAGGATGAATAAGACACTGAAAATCATCCGGCGGGAATTTATCGAGATTGTGCGCAAGAAGAGTTTCCTGATCGGGCTGTTTCTGGTACCGGTTTTCGTGGTGGCCAGCATCCTGGTTCCGGTTTTTCTGGCGCAGGTCGACGTTGACAAACAAAAGCATGTTGCAGTGATCGACCAGACCGGAGTCCTGTTCCGGCCACTCGAGACGCGTCTGGACGATAGATTTCAGGATGGCAGGCTGGAATATCTGTTGCAGGAAGTGCCGCCCGGTCCCGACCTGGAAACCACCCGCCGGATACTGACGGATGAGATCAACGGCAACAGACTGGACGCCTACCTGGTGGTGCCGGCCGACATTTTTGAGAAGGGTGAGGTCGGCTTCTACGGGAAAAACGTTAGCGATATTCGCCAGGTCGGGCGATTGCGGGGTGCGTTGACGCATATCGTGGTAGCCCACAGGCTGGCGGAGCGGGGACTGGACCCGGATGCGGTGAGAAAATGGACACGGCGTGTGCAGATGAAAACGGTGAAAATCGTAAAGGGAAAGGAGAAGAAGAGCGGCTTCGCCCGGGAATATTTTTCATCGTTCGCCTTCGCCATGTTGTTGTACATGGTAACCATCGTATACGGTATCATGGTCATGCGCGGCGTGCTGGAAGAGAAGTCTTCCCGCATGGTGGAGGTGATGCTTTCGTCGGTCGATCCTCTGCAGATGATGGCAGGCAAGATACTGGGCATTGGAGGCGCCAGCCTGGTTCAGGTCACGGTCTGGATCGGCGTGGGTCTGCTGGCGTCCGCATACGGCAGGATGGCGTTCGGCCCGAACCTGCCCTTTGCGATCGAACCGGGTATGATGGTTTACTTCGGTGTCTACTTCATCCTGGGTTATTTTCTTTACGCCACACTCTATGCAATCATAGGCGCCGTTTGCGACACCGAGCAGGATGCACAACACCTTCAGATACTCGTCATTGTGCCGTTGATCCTGTCGCTGCTTGCAATGACGTTTATCACCCGGCAGCCCAACGCCACACCATCCGTGGTGATGTCGCTGATTCCGTTTTTTTCTCCAATGATTATGATTGTGCGGGTCAACGTCCTCACGCCTCCGTGGACTGAGATCGCGGCGTCGGTTCTGATTCTGATCGCAACCATTGCCGGCTTGACGTGGGTGGCCGCGCGGATCTACCGGGTGGGCATCCTGATGCGGGGCAAACGGGCCACCCTTTCTGAGATGATCCGGTGGGTACGGTACGGATAGATGACATGCGGAGGATCGCGCCGCGGCCTCAACCATTGGCCGGAGCACCGGCGGCTCGCCCATTTCGGTACGGAAACGGCACGACGCAAGAGCCTGCTCAGGGCAGACTGCGACGCGTTCCGCGATAAGGAGGAATAATGGCAAACCTGATTGCGTGCAACCTGAACAGCTATCGCCAGTATCGGGACGGCGCGTACGAGCATCTTGGCCGGATCGGTCTGACCAACGTGGAAATTCCATGTCCCGAGCCCGAGGAAGCGGGTGCGGTGCAGCTTGACCTGGACCGTTTCGGACTGCGTCCGTCGAGTCTGATCATCCGCTGTGAGATGCACGCCGACGACGTGGTCCAGCGGTTCGTGCACTCCCTGAATACCGTTGCGGAGATGGGGGTAACCCTGGTGTTTACGAGTATAAAGACCGGAGGTATAGACCGGGATTTTGTCTACGGAAAATTGCAGGACATCGGCGACGCGGCCGCCGAACGCGGGATAGTCGTGGCCATGGAAACGCATCCGGACCTGGTTACGAACGCCGATGTGGCGCTGGAGACGATGCGGAGCGTGAACCATCCCAATATCCGGATCAATTTCGATACGGCCAACGTCCACTATTACAATGAAGGCGTGGATGCGGTCGAGCAGTTTCGAAAGGTGTCCCACGCTGTGGCCGCCGTGCATCTGAAGGAAACAAACGGCGCCTTTCAGACCTGGCATTTTCCCGCACTCGGAGAGGGGATCGTGGATTTTCCCGCTATTTTTGAGATATTCGCCGGCCAGGGACGCAACGGGCCCTACACGTTTGAACTGGAGGGGATCAGGGGCGAATCGCTGACGCGGCGGGACGTGGAACGGCGGATCGAGCAGTCGCTGGACTACCTTCGCGCCCGCGGGCTGGCGGACTGAGGCGGCTTCCATGATTCTTGCGGTCGATATCGGCGGCACCAATTTCAGTCTGGCATTGGGAACGTCCGACGGTCGTATTATGAAACGGACGACCGGTTCCACCGATCGCTCCGGCGGCGCGCAATGGATGATCGAGCGAATTCTCAACGAGGGGCGCCGGCTGCTCTCGTCATCCCCGGGAAAAGTATCGGCGTGCGGAATCAGTTTTGGCGGCCCTGTGGATTTCGAGGCCCAGCGGATCGTCAATTCCACACACGTGGGGGGTTGGGACAACCTGGCGATTCCGGAGACGATTCAACGGGGTCTCGGGGTGCCGGCAATTGTGGATAACGATGCCAACGTTGGCGCGCTGGGCGAATTCACGTTCGGTGCGGGCAGGGGCTGCCGACACCTTATCTATTATAATATCGGCACGGGTATTGGCGCCGGAATTATAATCGATAGAGAGATTTACCGCGGCGCCAACGGCAACGCGGGCGAACTCGGACACGTGCCGATCCTTGCCGATGGTCCGCTTTGCGATTGCGGCAATCGGGGGTGTCTCGAAGCCCTTTCTTCCGGCACGGCCATTGGCCGCCGCGGGGAGGAGGCTGTGCGTATGCAGCCTCGAAGGGGCCGCGGGATCCGGAAAGCGGCGGGAGGTCCTATTACAGCCAAAGCGGTCTTCGATGCCGCGCGGACCGGCGACAGGCTCGCCCTGGAACTGGTGAATGAGACGTGCCGATATCTGGGCATGGGAATGGCGGCTGCCATAAATGCGCTTGCGCCCGAAGCCATTGTGATAGGCGGCAGCGTGGCCAAAGCCGGCAAAGTGCTCCTGGAGCCGCTGTGCGAACAGACGGATCGGTTTCTGATGCCCGTGCACCGGCCCCACCTGAGAATTCTTTCCGCCCGGCTGAACGGGAATTCGGGCCTGTTAGGCGCAGTGGCTCTGGCCGCGACGTTGAGGCGTGAAAACGAGATCGTAGTCTAGCGAAGCTGCGTCTCACGTCTGCCCGCGCGCTAACGGCGGGTTATGCGAGACTCCGAAAACCAAAGGATTATTTCATGAGTCGCGACGCGATGCCGGGAATCGAAAGTGGATTGACATACGATCCGGAAGAAGCGGTTGCGGCGCTTTCACGGGTGGACGCCGCGTTGGCACGTCTGATGGTACGCGCCGGCCCCTGCAGGCTGGAAGCACGGGCTCAGCACCATCCGTTTCGGGCGTTGATGCGCTCGATTATCCACCAGCAGCTTTCGGGAAAGGCGGCCGGGACGATCTACGGCCGCGTTCTGGGTTTGTTCCCTCAAGAAACACATCCTGAGCCGGAACAGGTTTTGGCTGTACCCGACGACGCGTTCCGCGGTGCGGGGATGTCCCGGGCCAAGGTGGCGGCCGTGAAAGACCTTGCCGAAAAGACGCGCGAGGGCGCGGTTCCATCGGGGCGGCGGTTGAATGGGATGCCCGACGAAGAGATCATCCGGCGCTTCACGCACGTCCGGGGTGTGGGCGAGTGGACCGTGCAGATGATGTTGATATTCGATCTGGGCCGGGCGGACGTGCTGCCGGTTAAGGACCTGGGTGTAAGAAAGGGGTTTATGCTCACCTACGGGTTGAGCGGGCTGCCCGATGCGGCAGGCCTGCTGGAACACGGTGAACGTTGGCGTCCATACCGGTCGGTGGCAAGCTGGTATCTCTGGCGGGCCGTGGAACTGGATGGATGAGGAATCCGGAGCCGACGGAACCCGACCGGGCGAATGAAGTACGGCTGTGCATTATGGCAGGGGAGATGGACCGGGACGTCGAATCGCCGAAAACTGAACCGAAAGAGGAGATTCCATGACTGGTAAATCCTATCGTGCCGGAATTGTGGGTCTGGGCTTTATCGGCGGCGCGGACCAGGTATCCGGCGACGCAATCGGACAATCCGTGGGCGATCTGGACGGAACCCATGCCGATGCGTTAGGCGGGCATCCCCGGGTCGTTATCTCGTCCGGATCCAGCCGGGACATCGGACGTCGGGAGCGTTTCCATGCCCGCACGGGCACGCCGACCTACGCCGACTGGCGGGAGATGCTGGCTGGGGAGACACTCGATATTGTAAGTGTGGCGACTTATGCGCCCTTTCATGTCCAGATCGCGGTTGCGTGCGCGAGGCAGGGTGTGCGCGCCGTCTATTGCGAAAAACCCATTGCGACCCGGGTTTCAGACGCCGAGCGGATGCGGAAGGCCTGTGGAGACGCCGGCGCCCTGCTCGTCGTGAACCACAACCGGCGGTTTCAGCCTAACGCCCGGCGTCTGCGCGACCTCGTGGCGGACGGCGTATTGGGAGAACTGACGTCCGCATCCATGCAATGGGGCTCGGGGCGGTTGGGCAACGTGGGAACGCATTTTATCGATACGATCCAGATGCTGACGGGGCGGGCAGTTGAGGCGGTGTCGGGAACACTGGATGGGGCCGGGAAGCCGGATTGCCGCGGCGCGCAGTTCCGCGACCCGGGCGGCTGGGGCATGCTGCGTCTGGAGCGCGGACTCATCTGCACGGTAGACGCGGCGGATTATGCGATGTTGCCGCCGCGGATTTCGATCAATGGTACAGAGGGCCGCGCAAGTGTAGACGGCAGGGACGTGATCCTGGAGTTCCGGGACGGGCGGCGGGATACCTGGCTGGCGCCGCAGGGTTCTTCTTCTTCAATGGATGTGGCGGTGGGCGAGATTGTGGATTGGCTGGACGGTGGGGCATCCTTTCCGTACGCGGCATCGGAAGCCGTCCGGACGCTGGAGGCAATCGTGGGCTTCCACGTCTCCCATGCCAGGAACGCCGCGTGGGTGGAGTTGCCGCTGACGGGACGGAACCGTGAACATGAGGTATTGTGCGGATAAGGACGCTTCCGAAGGCCGCATCCCCGGGCAAATGTCCGGAAGCGCTTGGACGCGGTTCCAAAAGGCGCATCAGCGCGAACCCTGTTCAGGATCATCCAGGGACCGGTCCGTACTTGGAGATGGCGTTGTCCGGCGCCACCGGACAGGGGTATTGGTCGGCGGTCTTCTTCTCGGCAAGCTGGGGGTTGCCCAGAGCGTTGTAACAGATGATGAATGACCGCCGATGGCGGCTGGACGTATTGGGCGTCGAGGAATGCAGAAGATTGCAGTGAAAGAAGAGGACCGAGCCGGGCGGCATCTCACAGGAGACACAATCCAACAGGGGTTCGATACCCGCGATTCTGACGGGATCGGTGCCGGTCTGGGTGCCGACTCTGACGTGATCCAGCCGCCCCAGGTGATGGGATCCGCGCAGCACCCGCAGGCAGCCATTTTCCCGCTTGCATTCGTCCAGGGCGATAAATGCGCTGACCATGCGGGGAAAGACGAATCCCTGATTATACCAGTATCCGTAGTCCTGGTGCCATTCCCACGCCCCGCCTTCGTGGGCATCTTTGAACATCACTTTGCCGTGGAAAAAGGCGACCTCTTCACCCAGAAGGATACGGATATTGTTGACAATGCGGGGACACGTGGACACCGCGGTCCAGATGTCGTTTCCCAATTCGTTCCAGATAGCCAGCCTGGACGTCATTCCCGACGCGTCGGAAGTGGTGCGGGTGTTCTCCGCCACCCGCGCGCCCGTTTCAACGGCGTTGAGCAGGATGCGGACCTCGTCTTCGCTGAAGAGGTCCTCGACCAGGACGTATCCGTCTCGGTGGAAATCGGAAACGTCGTCGGGATCAAGGTATACCGTTGCCTCCATTATCCGGCCTTTCTGCCATACAAGGGGTTTTTCAGGGCGGTTTGAATCTCGTAGATGGAGCCACCCCTTGGTGCCGGTGGATAGGGTACCCGGACGGGAACATCCGTAAGACGGGGTTCGTACGTGGGTCTTCCGGCGACGATCTTCGCATTGAATGCCTCCCAGTCCGTTACCGGCGGCACAAGGGGCCAGGCGTCCGCGGCGGCGTACGCAAACAGCAGCAGACGGCGGGGTCGGCTTGACGTGTTGGGTACTGAGCCGTGCAGCGCGCGAACGTGGTGGATCGAAACACCTCCGGCCCCGACTTCGATGGGTACGGCACCCTCGGCGTTAAAGTCGGCTTCGGTTACGGCGCCCGCGAAATGTCCGTCCTGGTGGTGGTTGTAGACGCGTCCTCTGTGCGATCCGGGAATGGCCATAAGACAGCCGTTCTCCGAGGTCATGGCGTCGATGGCGATTCCCACGGCCAGGAGGTCGTCGTTGGTGTGGGGGTAAAAGGCCCAGTCTTGGTGCCACTCGACGGGGCTGCCGAATTCCGCGGATTTCATGTTGAGTTTTTGTCCGTTGCAACGGATATTGGGGCCAATGAGCCGCGAAACGATCTCCATTAATCTCATGTCGGATTGGGATCGGGCATAGACCTTGTGCTGGTTTGTGGGTTCCTTGATCCGTCTGAGGCGAGGTGTTTCGGCACAGTGCCCGGGTTCCAGGTCGAATACATCGTCGCTTTGGGCCACCTGCCGGGATTTTTCGACAAAGTCATCCGTGATCCGCCTGAGGTCGTCAGCCTCCTCTGTCGTAAACACCCCTTCCACGCCAAGAAAACCGTCGGCATGGTAAGCTTCGATCTGTTCCCGGGTGAGCATGATCGAGTCCTTTCATAAACGGAGAATGGGCGTGTGGTACGATTGTGCATGAATAGGGTGAATATAAGGATCGAGTCGCGGATTCGCAACCGGCGATGTGCGAGTACGCGTGTGGACGGGAGAATCCGGCGGACAACGGAATGATCCGGGAACCCGCTTTGCGGGAATCGTGGATAGGGACGGCGGAGGGTCGAGCGGGGTTTGCACATTGATCACTTTGGGAGGCCTTTTCACCTAGGTGAACTTTAGCGCCGTTTGCAGAAAACAGACCCCGGTGGGGTCTTTTCTAATTAGCGATCTCCGCTGTGACATGGAGAATCTGATTGACACTCACGTACATCTTAGCCTATTTTAAGCTGTCCCGACGGTTATCATTTCGGTCTGTCAGACTCGGCGGACAGTCTCCCTTCCGTAATCATATTCGGTTGAATCTTACTCGCATGCGCGGCAAGCCTTTGCAAAATGGGCGACGCTTGTAGACTGAAATTTCGCGGCGCCGACGCGCCGTCTGCCTCGCACGCACGACCATAGACGATGAGCGTTGTTTATCGCGCCGGCAATTCCACATGGAGTTGCCCCACGAGCAACCCGCGAAGGTGGCGTGAGAAGACCTTGGTTTGCAAAGTACGTCGCCGCCCAATCGATTGAATCGCAACGCCAGGTTTATCACTTGATCGAAGAGTCTGACTGCGCGGAACATGGTAGGGCGATCAACTCGACAACGGCGCACACCGCAGTAGGACACAAGTGAATGTGACGATGGATACCAACTTAGACGCCCGGGCACCTGCGGGAGCACGTTTCTACAAGTGTGCGCTTCAAGTGAACCCGTACCACTACGGCGGTACCTTCCGTGGGCAGCCGTCCGACGGAGACACGATCAGCCACGCACAGGCCATTGTCGATAAGGCTGTCGAACTCGGCATCGAGGTACTCGCCATCACCGATCATAATAGTGTCAGCGCGGTCGCTGCTTTTCGATCCGCTGCACGTAATCGCGCAGTCCGCATTTTTCCCGGGTTTGAGCTGTCGTCGAGCGAGGGCGTTCACATCCTCTGCCTTTACCCTCCGGATACGGAACTCGATAGGCTTGAACGGTATCTCGGTGAATTTGGCATACACGATACCGACCCCTCTCCCGATCTTGCCAACAAGACGTTCGCAGACATTCTGGACGTCGTTCAGAGTCACGGGGGGATTTCGATTGCAGCGCACGCGACGAGCAAACGAGGTCTGTTCAAAGTACTACTGGGTCAGGCCAGGATTCGCGCCTGGCGGCACGAGAACCTCCTGGCCGTTCAGATCCCGGGCGCCGTTGACGATCTGCCGCCTGATATCCGCCAGATCGTAAAGAATAACAACGCAGATTACCGCCGCACCCACGCCCCTGAACCCGGAGTCGCAATTGCCACGGTCAATGCAAAGGACATCGTCGAAGCTGAACAACTCGACGATCGGTCGGCCACTTGCTGGATCAAGATGGACGAAGTCAGCATCGACGGACTACGGCAGTCGTTCCTCGATCCAGGATCACGCATCCGCATGAATCCCAAGGATGGGGAATTCGAGCCCGAGGAGCACATGGAGTTGGTATCCATAGGTTGGGAAGGCGGATTCCTCGATGGCGTAAGCGTACGCCTTAATCCCAACCTGAACGTGCTCATTGGCGGCCGCGGCACGGCAAGTCCACGATAGTCGAGAGTATCCGCAGCGTGCTTGGGCTCGCCCCGATCGGCGAAGAAGCTCGCCACGCACATGAAGGGATTGTCCGTCATGTGTTGCGCAACGGGACGAAGATATCGCTTAGGGTCCGAGTCCAACGCCCCGGGGTTCGCGAATATCGCATCGAGCGAACCGTACCCAATCCGCCGTTGGTACGCGAAGCCGACGGGGAAGTGCTGCACCTCGCACCCACGGACATTCTTCCTCGGGTCGAGGTCTACGGCCAGCACGAGATATCGGAACTTGCAAGAAGCCCCGATAAGCTCACACGCTTGCTTGACGGCTTCGTCGAGCGTGATGAGTCACTCTTGCGTCGCAAGACGTCGCTGGGTAACAAACTCACCAAAAACCGTCGCGCATTGTGCAACACCCGCGCCGAGATTGAGTCGGCCGAAGAGCGACTTGCCGCCCTTCCCCGACTGAAGGAAACGCTTGAACGGTTTCAGGAAGTGGGTCTTGAAGAGCGCCTTAAGGAGCAGAGCCTGCTCGTGCGAGAGGAACGCGTGCTTGGCTCCGTTCCCCAACGTTTGGAGGCATTCCGCGAGGCTTTGGATCTCTTGCGGAATGAGCTTCCGATCGATCTGGCCTTCTTGTCTGAGCGGGCGCTAGCGGACCTTCCAGGTAGGGAAATCCTCTCGGGGTCGAACCAGGTTCTCACCGATCTAGGCATCGAAGTAGAGCGCATCGCGGACGAGTTAATGCGCGCACTGGAGCGGGCCGATCACGGAATCGACAAGGTGCGGATCGCTTGGGACGTCCGAAGGCAGCAGGTTCAGACTGACTACGAACGGATCCTTCGCGAACTTCAGAAGTCGCGTGTGGACGGGGAGGAATTCATCCGGCTTCGTCGCCAGATTGAGGAACTGCGCCCGCTGCAGGAACGTCTTGTCCTTCTTCGTCGTTTGGAGAAAGAGCACGACGACCAACGTCGCATGCTACTTGCAGAGTGGGAAGACATCAAGGCCGCGGAATTCCGCACGTTCGACCAAGCGGCAAGGAAAGTTAGCGAGAATCTCCGAAACCGCGTACAGGTGGAGATAACCGGCGCGGGAGATCGTGAGCCACTCTTCAAGATGCTTCGTGAAGAGATCGGAGGTCGCATGTCGGAGGCCGTTGAGAGTCTTCGCAGGGCTCCCGAGCTTTCGCTTACGCAATTCGTCGAAGCGTGCCGATCCGGCGCCGAGGCGTTGCGCAATAGGTACGGCATCACGCCTGGCCAGGCGGAACGTTTCGCCGCCGGGGAGCGGGAAGTGTTTATGAAAATCGAGGAACTGGAGCTTGCGCCGACGACAGCGATCCGTCTCAACACCACGCCGGCGGGGGAGGCACCCGCATGGAAACACCTCGACGATCTATCTACGGGACAGAAGGCAACCGCTGTTCTTCTTCTTCTTGAGTCGGGTGCTCCACTGATCGTGGACCAGCCGGAGGATGACCTTGATAACCGCTTTATCACCGAGGGCGTCGTTCCTCGCATGCGAGAGGAAAAGAAACGTCGCCAGTTCATCTTCTCAACGCACAACGCAAACATCCCAGTCCTCGGCGACGCCGAGCTCATTCTCGGGCTTTCGGCCGCTGGCGAGGCAGGTATAGGGCGGGCACGTATCGCACCTGAACATGCGGGATCGATTGACTCCCGAATGGTTCGGGAACTCGTGGAGGAGATTCTCGAGGGCGGTCGCGAGGCGTTCGAGACGCGGCGCCGGAAGTACGGATTCTGACCAATGAACAGAACGGAGATGCTCGAAATCATCGCCAATCGCGAGAACTCCCGCGTTGAGTTCAAGCGGGACGACTGCCATCAGGATGACGTCACCAAGGAGATGTCCGCGCTGTTGAACCTTGAGGGCGGTGTCATCCTGCTCGGGGTGGAAGATGATGGTCGAATCTCTGGACTCACAAGGAGCCAGAAGGAAGCAGAAGAGTGGCTCATGAATATAGCCCACAACAACCTTCAACCCCCATCAATACCGGTATGGACCTCCATGGTGATGGATGATGGGTGCGTAGTCGGTATCGCGGAATTTTCCGCCGACAGTCCGGGCAAGCCCCATAGAGCCAGGCGTGGAAAGGCATGGGTCACATACACCCGTGTAGGAAGTGTGTCGCGAGAAGCGACACGAGAGGAAGAAGGAAGGCTCTACCAAGCTGCCAGACTGGTCCGTTACGAGACGAAGGCCGTGGCAGGAATGGGGTTGGATAGCCTGGACATCGGCCGGATCGAGAACTACCTCAGTGATGTTCTGAAGCGATCAGTGCCGGGCAGGGTCGACGTCGAAAGCTGGCGGCACCTTTTGCTCAATTCCGACTTGCTGGTTGCTGCCGGAGACGGTGATAACGCGTCAGTTGCGGGCCTCTTACTGTTCGGTGTGAATCCCAACCGTCGTCTACCGCAGGCTGGTGTGACGGCAGCGGCATTTCCCAGCGCTGAGAAGGACTACAATACGGTCGATGAGGAGCGAATCCGCGGGCCGCTGGTCCCGATTGTCATCCAAGCGCGGGGCCGTAGTAGAGAGAGGCGTCATCGACCGCACGGTGGATTTCGTGAAACGCAACATGGGAAGCGTCGCATGGCTCGACGGTGCCCGTCGTCGTCGAAAAAGAGCTTTCCCTCTTGACGCGGTACGAGAAGCCGTAGTGAACGCCGTGGTGCATCGAGACTACTCGCGCGAAGGAACCGACATCGAGGTCTCGATGTACGTGGATCGACTGGAGGTCATTTCGCCGGGACGACTGCCGAATGGCGTTACCGTAGACAAGATGAAAGAAGGTGTCGTACGTGTGGCCCGTAATGAGTTGCTCAAGGAGATTCTCCGCGACTACCGTTACATCGAGCATCAGGGAATGGGGATCCGCAACCGAATAATCGAATCGATGCGGCGCCACAATGGCACGGAACCGGATCTCGAAGAAGAAGACGATCGCTTTGTCGTTCGGCTTTGGAAGGACCGTGGACACGCAGAAACGGGAGGAGAGACGATGTAGACGTCTGTAGTAGGGGCTGATCGCGGTGGCGCTAACTATGCGAGAGATTTCCGCGTCTCTTGTACGCGCCAAGTCACGGGGCGGTTTTCCGGGCCGTCGTGTACACGGTCCCAATCCCCTGCCCGGATGATGGGCATATCCCGCGGATTTCCGAGTGCCGGTGAAACGGCACGCAATGACACCAGTACCCGAATTGTTCGTGTACTACCAACGCGCCCGTAACCGATTTTTCGGCGACTATAGCCAGTTTGTCGCTGGAGTCGCACGTCCGTCGACATCGTGTCCGCGAATCAGGTCAGATACGGCATTACCTCGGGCAACACAACGAGATTTCTAATCGACCTCGTCAGTGATCCGTTTTATTTCTTCGACCTCCGTCTGCGTGAATGCCCCTTCCACGGCGATACAAATCCTGGCATCGACAATTCGATTTCGTCTCGCATGAGTATAATCGGCTCCTTCGTGATCTCCAAAACGACGGCCTCCCGACGGCGTACGGACAACCACAAACTGCAACGTGCAATGATCGTTTCAGGCCGATTCGACGTCTGGCGCGAACCACATTTAGGTTACTGCGAACCATGCGCTGGCGCCGCAAGTGTGAACCGCGACCTTAGATACGATTGGAACACTACCGTTTTCAGGCGGGAGTGGTATCTCGACTGACCGGTATTGCGGCAGTGGCCTGGGTGTGCCTACGCGCCGCGTTAGCCTGATTGGGAAAAGGAAAACACACTTCAACCTCGTTTTCGGTTTGAGCCACCAGGTAGGGTAGCCCGAAATACTGAAATTCAGTTGTTCGTTCTCGGCGGATTTGGGCCAGTTCTACAAGGAAGAAGGTCTTGCTCCGGGAGTCAGAAATGTCCGCTCGCAAAATACGCGTTCTGATTGCAAAGTTAGGTCTGGACGGGCACGACCGGGGCGCCAAGGTCGTGGCGCGCGCGCTGCGGGATGCGGGGATGGAAGTCATTTATACGGGCCTGCATCGCACGGCGGATGAGGTGGTGAACACAGCGATCCAGGAAGACGTGGATGTGCTGGGTATCAGTTCTCTTTCGGGAGCCCATCTGACGATCTTCCCGAAGGTGATGGATCTCCTTCGGGCGCGGGGTGCGGATAACATTCTGCTGGTGGGCGGCGGCATCATTACGCCAGCCGACCACGAGGCGCTCAAGGCCGGAGGACTGGCATTCTTCTGGGGTCCGGGAACGCATACGGGCGACATTGTCGCGCGACTCCGGGAAGCCGTGAAATGAGAGATCTGGCCGCCCGAATCCTCGCGGGCGATATCCGCGCCGCTGCGCGGGCCATTTCGCTCATAGAGCGACGGGAATCCGATTCGGCGCCAATGCTTGCCGCCCTGTATCCATCAACGGGCGGCGCCTACCGGATCGGCATAACCGGTCCGCCCGGAGCGGGCAAGAGTACGCTCGCGGGTCGTCTCGCGACAGGCTTTCGGGACGCCGGAAGGGCGGTGGGTATTCTGGCTGTGGATATCGCCAGCCCGTTTTCCGGCGGCGCCCTGTTGGGCGATCGGATCCGGATGCAGGGCCTGTCGGGCGATCCGGCGGTGTTTATTCGAAGCATGGGGAACGAGGGTCTGCCGGGCGGGCTGTGCCGGGCGGCGCGGGACACGGTACGGGTGATGGAAGCCATGGGAAAGGACCTGGTGATCGTGGAGACGGCGGGGGTCGGGCAGACCGACGTGCCGGGCGGCGCGGGACAGATGTAACCTATTGCGTAGATGCCGTTGTGCTGACCCTCGTGCCCGAGTCGGGTGACGAAATCCAGGTGCTGAAAGCGGGCGTGTTGGAAATTGCGGATGTGATTGCGTTAAATAAATCCGACCGTGCCGGGGCGGATAGACTGGCGGGAGAACTCAGAGAAGCCCTTCATGCGCGGGGCGAAATCGACGGCTGGGAAGGGCGGCTTGTTCGTACGGTCGGCACGGACGGCAGGGGCGTGGGGGAGCTTTTCGAGACGCTTCTGGCGCGCTCGCGCCATCTGAATACGGAGCACAGGTTGGCAGCTTTGCGCGAACGACAGATCCGGCGTGAATTACAGGAGCGGGTGGAGGCGCGGCTGGCTCTACGATTGGATGCGGCGCCGGACTGGTTTATGCGCTTTGCACCGGAGGCTTACCGAATGCCTGGATCGCGCCGCGGCCAGGGTCCGCGCGGGTGACGATCCGTATAACGCCACCGAGAGGTTGCTGCGCGAAACGTGAGCTTTCGATGAAAGGACGGTTAAAGGATCTGGAATAAATCCGACCGTGCCGGGGCGGATAGACTGGCGGGAGAACTCAGAGAAGCCCTTCATGCGCGGGGCGAAATCGACGGCTGGGAAGGGCGGCTTGTTCGTACGGTCGGCACGGACGGCAGGGGCGTGGAATGGGAGCTTTTCGAGACGCTTCTGGCGCGCTCGCGCCATCTGAATACGGAGCACAGGTTGGCAGCTTTGCGCGAACGACAGATCCGGCGTGAATTACAGGAGCGTGGTAGGCTTCCGATCGGTTCAACCTGCGCCCTGTCAACCTGCCCTGGCCTGACTCTGAACGCGATTCCCAATACCTTTCCAAAACACGGAAGATCGGGAGGGCCGACGAATGGGTTTCTGGACCGACAAACGGGTCCGCGGTTACCGGCGGCGCCGGTTTTCTGGGCCGGTCTGTGGTGCGGAAGCTGCGCGAACGGGGTTGCCGTCAGATATTCGCGCCGCGCAGCCGGGACCACGACTTGCGGGAGCAGGAAGCCGTTCGGCGCATGTACGAGATCGCGCGGCCTCACCTGATCATTCACCTGGCCGGTTCCGTTGGCGGCATTGGCGCCAATCAGCGGTATCCAGGCCGTTTTTTTTATGATAATCTGGTTATGGGCGCACACCTGCTCGAACAGGCCCGCAGGTTTGAGGTGCCCAAATTCGTGGGTATCGGATCGGTGTGCGCCTATCCGATGTCCACGCCGGTACCCTTCAGGGAGGAGAACCTCTGGGACGGCTATCCGGAACAGACAAACGCGCCCTATGGCCTGGCCAAAAAGATGATGCTCGTACAAAGCCAGGCCTACCGCGCGGAATACGGCTACAACGCGATTCATCTGCTGATGTCGAACCTATATGGGCCTGGAGAAAACCTGGATCCGGAGACATCCCATGGACTCGCGTCAATGGTGCGTAAGTTCGTGGATGCCCGGAATCTGGGACACGTCCACGTCACCCTTTGGGGAGACGGCTCCCCCACCCGTGAGTTTCTGTATGTCGAGGACGCGGCAGAGGGCATATTGCTCGCTTCGGAATTATATGATCTGTCAGAGCCGATAAACCTGGGATCGGGAGAGGAGATCTCGATCCGGGCCCTCGCCGTGAAAATTCAGCATATCGCGGGATTTGTCGGCCAGGTGCGTTGGGATCCGAACAGGCCGAACGGACAACCGAGGCGATGCGTGGACGTGACACGGGCGAAGCGGCATTTCGGATTTGAAGCCACAACATCCCTGGATGAGGGGCTTCGGCACATGATTTCGTGGTACGAGAAGCAGCCGCGCAGGGCGTAAAGCCGTGCAAATCTTCGATGGACGGGCCGGTACTTGGAGGCGGGTTCGAGGTGACCGAAGATCGTGAAATCCGGCCGCCGGCAATCGGCGTCGGAACGTTGAACATCAGTCCCCGCGCCAGGGCGCTCGTAAACGAGGTCCTGGATAGCAACCGGCTGTCTTACGGTCCCAAGACGCAGGCGTTCGAGGCCGAATTCGCCCGCGTGCACGACTGTCGGTTCGGTGTGATGAGCAACAGCGGGACGAGCGCCCTGCTGGTCGCCCTGGTCGCGCTGAAGGAATTGCATGGGTGGGCCGATGGGGACGAAGTCATCCTGCCCGCGGTGACCTTTGCTGGAACGGCGAATATCGTATTCCACGGAAGGATGCGTCCGGTGCTGGTGGAGGTGGATCCTGTCCACTACGAGTTGGACCCGGGAAAGATCGAGGCCGCGGTCACGTCCCGTACAAGGGCGATCATTCCCGTCCATGTATTCGGACAGCCGTGCGACATGGATCCAATCCTCGAACTTGCCGCGCGGTACGGTCTTAAGGTCATTGAAGATTCGGCCGAGACCATGTTCGCCGGATACAAGGGTCGGAGCGTCGGAAGTCTCGGCGAAATCGGGTGTTTTTCCACCTATGCGGCGCATCTGCTGACCACGGGAGTGGGCGGACTGAATACGACCGACCATCCCGATTATGCGAATAAGCTGAGATCGCTGATCAACCATGGGCGGGATTCGACGTACCTGAATATAGACGACGACGACCGGAAATCGCCGGAGGAGCTTCGAAGAATCGTAGCCCGGCGATTTTCTTTCGTGAGTCTCGGCTATAGTTTCCGATTAACCGAGATGGAGGCCGCTTTGGGGTTGGCGCAGATTGAGGTCGTGACGGACATGATCGCCACCAGGCGGAAAAATGCCGCCTATCTGACCCGGAGGTTGTCTGAACACGAAGCGGTCCTGCAGCTTCCGCGGGTTCGTCCGGAATGTGAACATTCATTCATGATGTATCCGATTGTCCTGAGGGACCGGAAAAAGGACATATTCGTGGATTTTCTGGAACAGAACCGGGTTGAGACGCGGGAGATGCTTCCGCTGACCAATCAGCCTCTCTACCAGCGCCTGCTGGGTATCAGGGAGGCGGACTATCCCGTTGCCAAGTGGATCAACAGAAGTGGATTCTATATTGGTTGCCACCAGGACCTTACGTTAACCGACCTGGATCGTATCGTGGAACTATTCGGGTGTTTCTTCAGGGGCGGGCAGGCGTAGCCGCGATCCGGGTTCAGGGTACCCTATGGGCACACGTACCATTGTTCTGCTGACGCTTAACGAGGTCGACGGCGTTCGCTGGCTGTTCTCAACCGGGCCGAGTCTGTCTGGGATGGCCGGCGAAGTGCTCGCCGTCGACGGCGGGTCGACGGATGGCACCCGGGAGGTTCTGGCATCCCACCACATTCGGCTGGTCGACCAGCAGCGACCAGGGCGGGGCGAAGCGTTTCGGTCAGCCGTTCGGGCATCGAGCGGAGAGGGCCTGGTTTTCTTCAGCCCTGACGGAAATGAAGACCCGAACGATATCCCCCGGCTTTTCGCTGCCATCGAAGACGGCGCCGATATGGCGATTGCGTCCCGGTTCCTCGCGGGCTCCCGTAACGAGGAGGACGACGATTCTCTGCCGCTGAGAAAATGGACGAATCAGATTTTTACGCGGATCGCCAACCAACTCTGGAACCGCGGATCGTACGTGACGGATACAATCAACGGATTTCGAGGAATTACGCGGGGAGCATTTCTGAAGCTCAATCCCGGATCGATGGGGTATACGATCGAATACGAGATGACGATCCGGGCGATGAAACAACGGATGCGAATCGAGGAGATTCCAACGTGGGAGGGAAACCGGGTAGGAGGGGAATCGAAGGCGCTTTCTTTCCGCACGGGAGTCCGTTTTCTTCGATTCCTGATTCGAGAGATGGTTGCCGGCAATAGCCGTGAAGAATGACGATTCGAAACGTCCTTCGATCCGGCAGAACGGCCGCGTATGGTCATTGTTTTCGGGACGGAAAAGCAGTAATCGACCCGATTATCCGGGCGCGTTTGATGGCCTCCCGCAGAAATCTGAGGCTAATCCGGCGTTGAGCGACTAAGACGACTCGCCGGCTCGGGCTTTCCGCTGGTGAGCACGTCGAGGAGTTTTCGGGCGGCTACGGAAAGGCTGCGTCCGCGTTTTTGCAGGATGCCCAGGGGCCTGGTGAGAACGTCGTCCTCGATGGTCAGCACTTTCAAGCTGCCTTCCTTGTGTTCCAGGTCAACCGAGTGTTCTGGAAGGATCGAGATGCCGAGGTCCACTTCGACGGCATCCTTTATGGTATCGATATGATCGAATTCCATGACAATGTTGGGTTGGATGCGATGTTTGCGAAAGAATTGGTCGAGCGCATGGCGGGTGTGGGTTTCCTGGGAGAAGAGAATCAGCGGATGATCGCCGATGTCGCTAACGGTTATGTGATTTCGCGCTGCAAGCGGATTCGTGGGCGGGCATGCCACCACCATATTGTCTTCAGAGTAAGGGATTATCTTAATATTGCGGTGGGGTCTGGGGAAGGCGACCACGCCGAAGTCGATCTCGCCGCTGGCGACGTCGTCGTAGATTCGGGGGGTGTGGTTGTAGGCGAGCCGGAAGTTGACCTTGGGATATGCTTTGAGATAGGTTTTGAGGTACGGTCCGAGTTCACGCATGCCCACGCTGTAAATGGCCGAAAGGCGAACGGTGCCTGAAACGACGCCGTCCAGAGCCTCAACGCGCTGTAACATCTCGTCATAGCGCCTTACAATGTCGCCGGCGCCCTTGTAGAATACTTCTCCCTCTTTGGTAAGGCCGATCTTGCGCTTATGGCGCTCCAGCAACGGTTTGCCCTGGCGATGTTCAATACTTTTAATCTGCTGGCTGACAGCCGACTGCGTAACGCCATTCAGGACGGCCGTCTTTGAAAAACTCTGGGTATCGAGGAGGTCACAGAAGATTTTCAGACTCTGGATCAACACGCAGGCATCTCCTTCGGACAATTTTTGTCGGGCGTTTCTTCCCGCTGAGGTATTTTTCGGAACGAGAAGCCGACAGACGTGATTTCGCGGTGTGGTGCACCTCGCCAGGTGCGGCGCTAAAGTAAGTTTTGAAGATAAGGAATATTAATTTTAAAAGCAAGAAAATAATATATACCATTATGTTTATTGATGATGGCACGTAAATTACCGGATGTGGTTGCCGGAGACGTTCTGTTTTTGTATCCTGAAACGCCCGGCAACGCCTAAACTCGCACCCACGCGCTATCTGAGAGGAGAAGGAGAGATGGAGGGATACAGGATCGAAACGGACAGTATGGGAGAGATTCAGGTTCCGGACGACCGGTATTACGGCGCTCAGACCGCCCGGGCGCTGATTCATTTTGATATTGGCGAAGAACGCATGCCCCGGGAGTTGATCAGAGCGTTTGGCATCCTGAAAAAAGGGGCCGCGCATGTGAATCGGGAACTGGGAAAGCTGTCGTCGGAAAAGGCCGATCTTATCGTACAGGCGGCCGACGAAGTCATCGAGGGTAAGCTGAACGACCATTTTCCGTTGCGGATCTGGCAGACGGGAAGCGGCACGCAGACGAATATGAACGCCAACGAAGTGATATCCAACCGGGCGATTCAGATTTCCGGCGGACGGATGGGCAGCAAAGATCCGATTCATCCGAACGACCATGTCAATATGGCGCAGTCTTCAAACGACACGTTTCCCGCAGCAATGCATATTGCAGCCGTTAGCGAGATTCACAGGCGGTTGATTCCAATGGTCGGAAAGCTGCGGGATACGCTGGCCGGTAAAACGGACGATTTTGAGGATATCATCAAGATTGGACGCACCCATCTGATGGACGCCGTTCCACTGACGCTGGGCCAGGAGTTTTCGGGGTACGTAACTCAATTGACGAAGGGCCTGGAGCGTGTAGAGCGATGCCTGTCGAACCTCTATGAACTCGCGCTCGGCGGCACGGCCGTTGGAACCGGGCTGAATACGCATCCGGAATTTGCCGACCGGGCTGCCGCGCGGATTTCCGAACTGGCCGGCCATCCGTTTGTTTCGGCCGCCAACAAGTTCGAGTCCCTGGCGGCGCACGACGCAATGGTGGAAACCAGTGGCGCTCTGAAAACGTTGGCGTGCTCGCTGATGAAAATAGCCAACGACACTCGTTGGCTGGCTTCGGGGCCGCGCTGCGGTATTGGCGAGCTGACGCTCCCCGCCAACGAGCCGGGCAGTTCAATTATGCCCGGCAAGGTGAACCCCACCCAGTGCGAAGCGATGACGATGGTGGCCGCACAGGTGATCGGGAACGATATGGCGATTGCGGTGGGCGGTTCCTCGGGGAATTTCGAACTGAACGTGTTCAAACCGCTGATCGTCTACAATTTGCTGCAGTCGGTCCGGCTGCTGGCCGATGCCTGCGAGTCGTTCAACGATCACTGCGCGGTGGGCATTGAACCGAACCGGGAGAATATCCAGAGTCACCTGGAGCGATCGCTCATGCTTGTCACGGCGCTGAACCCTCAGATTGGATACGACAACGCGGCAAAGGTTGCCAAGAAAGCGTTCGACGAAAATCTGACGCTTCGGGAATCGGTGGTGGTGCTCGGAATGATGAACGGGGAGGCGTTCGATGCCGCGGTCCGGCCGGAGAGGATGACGGGGCCAGGCGGGTAACGGCGAACGGATGTAGTGTCCACTTCATCCATCGCTATCGAATGGCAGTTTGAGTTTATAAGAAGAGCCCGGCAGGAATTCTGCCGGGCTCTTCTTGTTTTCATGAATACGAGGACTATTGATCGAGATGTCCCGCGATTTTCCGGCACCAGTGGGCCGGCCATTCGGTCATGTTGCCGTAGGTTGGGGGCGAGCCGGGACCGCGGGGATATCTTTCGGACATGACCCCGCCGTCGCTGCTGTCCAGGCCAAAGAGATAGCCGATAAAGTGAGCGCGTTCATCTTCCTTGATCCGGGTGGCTTTGAAATAAAGCGCCAGGACGTGGGGAGGGGCGTGGACCCCCGCAACCGCGATCGACTTCTCCTCCGGCGAGGGTTTTTGCCTGACTTCCTCAAAAACGCCGATGTGAAAGTCCCGGTTACGTTCGGTCTTGGCGATATACGTCTTCAAACTGTCTATACCCAGGACCCAGGATTTCCAACCCGTAGTCCGGGTTGTGAATCGCGCTTTCGAAGAGGGAATCGCAACGGCGTCAACGCCCATGTCTTCTGTAGCGCCAATGGTTGGGTTGCCGCCGCATTTTTTTTTGATATTGTCCACCCACCAAAGAATGGACCCGGTCCACAGATTGCGGTTGACATCGCTGAAACGCTGTTCGTGGGCGCGGTAGAAGCGAAACCGGATGGCGCGCGGGTCCGGTTGCGGCGCGGCGGCGGGCTCGGGCTCCGCCGATACGGGGCGGGCCGGGAGCGCCAGGGTCTCCTGCCACGGCCGGGTGGGCAACGTGTGATCGAGGCCCAGGGCATATACAGACGGGATGGCACGGCCTGAAACTCGACCTTCGCGTGATTGAATCGATACGATGCCGATGACGCGACCGGATTCGTCAACCAGCGGTCCTCCGCCGCTGCCAATGGATAGGGCGGCGCCCATGGGATAGACACGCACCCCGTCGACCACTTCGAACGGATTCATCCTGCCGTCGACGAGCCTGAATGCTTCCCCCTCGACCGCCTCGACAATATAGGCCTTTTTGACCTCGACCGGATCCCGGGCGTCCAGTTCAAGCAGCGGCCTGCCAAAGACTTTGACCCGGACAAGCGCCACGTTTCGTTTTTCGTCTTTGTCGATCAGGCCCGAAACCCCGAACTCCTCGCCGGATTCGAATCTGGCGACAACATGTATCGCGTCGTCGACAAGATCCCAGGTAGTAACCGCAATTCGGTTGTCGATGGCGAGAAAGCCCATTCCCCGTACCCGGGAACCGTCTCTTCTTTCAACATCAAATACGACAACGGAAGGGCCCACTTGCCGGTAGACGCTCTCCGGAGCGTTACCCGCCGCATGGGTAGTTGGCGACAGGACCGAAAGGACGTTGCACCAGAGCAGCACCTTCCATACGGCGGCCGTTGACGGGTTGAACGATGTCGGTTTCATAGGCGATCCCGATATTCGATGCGTCCGGATTACCCGGCCTGGAAGATCAGGTTGTATTTAAACGGAGCCTCAAATAACCCACAGAACGTACAGTGTAACCGCCGTACCGAGGAGGGCGCCGCCATAACAAAGGATATCCAGTGGGAGCAACAATTTCCGGATGCCCATTTCGTGGAGCGAGAAACGAACGCGGTGGGCGGCGTGAAAAAGCGGAAGGGCCAAGAGAGCGAAGAGGTAGACTTTGACCAGGGGATTCGCAAACAGGGATTTCATCCGGCTGTATTCGAGCAGGCTCTTGTCAATCAGGCCGAGCGGTACGGCAAGGCCGACGAATAAGATGTGGACGGGTATCAGCAGTGCGGCAACCACGCCGCCGAGGGAGAACATACCCCACCAGAAGGGTTCGGATCTATCTTCTTTGTACACGGATTCCCCCTACTTCAATGTCAGAAACAGGTAGGCAATGACGGCCGATGCGACAATCCACGAAAGATAGGCGCCCATTCCCACGAGAAAGGGCGGTACCGTCAGGCGGCCAACCCGAACGATCTGGATCTTGGAGACCAGACCCAACCATGTGATGCTGTGGTAAAGCGCGAACAGCAGGACAATGGCGTAAAAAACGACAAAAGGTACGGATCGGAGCGATTCCTGAAACAGATTGTGAACCTCCGCGCCTTTGGAGATCAGGAATAGCTGGTACAGATATAGCGCGACAAACAGGCCGATGAACACACTGGTTGATTCCCTGATCATGAACAGGAAGTACCGGCGGTTATGCAACCACCATGTGACAGGTACAGGACGCACATAGGCCTTGTGTTCGGTTTTGTTCTTGCGCATCATCTCACTTCTTCCCCCAGGGCAGGAGTACGGATTTGAACCAGCCGCCCGTCGTGGCCACCTTATTCCGCTGGATGGCAGCTGCGGGATCCACGTCTTTGGGACAGACCACGGAGCACTCACCAATATAGGTACATTCCCAGATACCTTCGCTGCTTGCAATCACGTGTTGACGCCGTTCCTGGCCCTCGTCGCGGGAGTCCAGGTTGTACCGATGCCCCAGGGCAATAGCGGCAGGGCCGATGAACTCGGTTTCAAGCCCATATACGGGACAGGCGGCATAGCAGAGCATACAATTGATGCACATACTGAACTGCTTGTATTCCTTCAGTTCGTCGGGCGTCTGCAGGTATTCCCCCTCCGATATGGGCTTTTCTTCGTCCCGGATGATCCAGGGCTGCACCGCCTTGAGTTTATCCATGAAATCGGTCATGTCGATAATCAGGTCCCGGACGATGGGAAAGTTGTGCAGAGGTTCCACACGGACTTCACCCGGGTAATAATCGCGCACAAAGGCGGCGCAAGAGAGCTTGGGCTCACCGTTGACCATCATACCGCAACTTCCGCAAACACCCATCCGGCATGACCAGCGGAAGGAGAGCGATCCGTCAATATGATCTTTTATATAATTGAGCGCATCCAGTACCACCCAGTCTTCCTGAAATTCGATTTCGTAAGACTGTTCGACGGGCTCTTCTTCCTGCTCGGGACGGTAGCGTGTAACGGTTATGGTGATCTTCCTGCCATTACTCATGAAATTCCCCTTGCGGAGGATTCGAAATCCGGGCATCGGATTTCACGCTCTTGAATCCTGGTTTCAGTATTTGCGTTCTTCGGGCTGCCAGCGGGTGATCGTCACGGGAAGGTAGTCGGTGTGCGGACCAGCTTCCGTCTTGTAGGTCAGCGAGTGTTTTAGAAAACGCTCATCGTCTCGGGTTTCGAAGTCCGTGCGGGAGTGAGAGCCCCGGGATTCCTTGCGTTGCAGGGCGGCATGGGCCAGCGTTTCAGCCGCATCCAGCATGAACCCCAGTTCCAGCGCCGCGGTGAGTTCGGTGTTGAATACTCTCGAGGTGTCATCCAGGCCCACGTTTCGGAAGCGTTCCTGGAGTTGCCTCAGGACTTCGCAGGTTTCTTTCAATGTTTCTTCATCGCGGAAGATACCGGCGCCGCGTTCCATTGCCAGCTGCATCTCGGTACGAATGGCCACGACGCGTTCCTTGCCGTTGCGTGGCTGCAGGTATGTCCGTTCGATGCGCCGCCGCTCGTCTCGGGTAAGGTTATCGAGCGTGTCCGGCCTGGGGGCTTCCTGTCCGCTGGCGTAGTCCGCAGCGACTTTACCCGCGCGGGCGCCAAACACAAGGCATTCCGTAAGAGAATTGGAGCCCAGGCGATTGGCGCCGTTGAGACTGACGCAGGCGGCTTCGCCGGCGGCGTAAAGGCCCCGAACGGGCGTTGCGCCATTTATATCCGTATGGATGCCACCCATCATGTAGTGGACGACGGGACGGACGGGAATGGGATCCCGGACCGGATCGAGGCCGACGTAGTTCCTGGTGAGTTCCCTGACAAAAGGCAGCTTTTCGTTGATGACTTTCTCGCCCAGGTGTCTGAGATCCAGATGTACGTAGTTGCCATAGGGTCCGTCGAAGGCCCTGCCCGATCGCATTTCATATACAAAAGCGCGGGACAGGATATCGCGCGGGCCCAGTTCCATTTTGCCGGGAATGTATTCGCTCAGATAGCGTTCGCCCTTGTTATTGATCAGATAGCCACCTTCCCCTCGCGATGCTTCCGTCATCAGTATGCCCGTACCGGGCAGGCCGGTGGGATGGTACTGGACGAACTCCATGTCTTTCAATGGACACCCGATGCGGTATGCCAGGGCCATACCGTCACCGTTCTTGATGGCGGCATTGGTGGTAAACGGAAAGATCTTGCCGCCCCCGCCGGTGCAGATGATAACGGATTTCGCGCCAATGGCGTGGATGGCCCCCGAGCGCATGTTCAGGGCGGCTACGCCGCAGACGCTTCCGTCGTCTACAAGAAGGGATGTGACAAACCACTCGTCGTAACGGGTAATCGCGTCGTATTTCAGGGAGGTCTGAAACAGGGCGTGCAACATGTGGAAGCCGGTTTTGTCGGCAGCGAAGAGCGTGCGCTTTACGCTCATGCCGCCAAAAGCACGCACGCTGAGGCGACCGTCCGCATCTCGACTCCAGGGGCAGCCCCAGTGTTCCAGTTGTATGGCTTCGTCCTGTGCTTCCTTTACAAAGGCTTCGACGACGTCCTGGTCGGCAAGGTAATCGCTGCCTCTGATTGTGTCGAAGGAATGGAGATCCAGATTGTCGTATTCGCGCATGACGGCCGCCGCCCCGCCCTCGGCCGAGACGGTGTGGCTGCGCATGGGGTAGACTTTGGAGACGACGGCAACGTTCAGACTGGAATCGATTTCCGCCGTCGCGATGGCGGCACGCAAGCCCGCCGCGCCGCCCCCTACAAGAAGCACGTCGTGAATCGGTATGTCCATTAAAGACCCCTGTAGGCGCAGGATGATCGCGTTCAGTTCCTTCGCAAAATGCACCCATTATAACGATCTATGCGGAATTCGTCAATACAAAACTGGGCGTATTTCGAGGTGTCCTCGACGACGGGCGGGGAGGATCGAATCGACAGATTCCGGTACCTTCACGACGGTGTCCGGCCGGTTGTGAATTCCGGATTCACAGGTTCCGCGGCAAACTGCCGCCAGCGTCTTCGCGCTGAAGCGGGCGTCTGCGCAAGACTGTTGCACCCATAGGGATTCAGGATTGCCTATTGGGCGTTGTCACTGCAGGCGGCCGCGAGCCGGAAGCGGCCAGACGGCTTCAACGACGCCGTCGCGGATTCCGTAGAGTTCGTCGTGAAGCACAACCGTAGTGTCGGAGTAGCCCGCTACGAATTCAATGGTTTCGCCAACTCGCGGGGTCTCCGCGGGCGCGCTCAGTTCAATCTTGCCGTGTTCGGCGGACAGGCCCACGAACGTGACATTGGGGATGCCGATCGGCTCCGGAACGGCGGCGTCGCTGCTCATGGTTTTCTTCCCCGCGTCACAGATGATGCGGGTGGGCGTGGGGCGGCTGGTGACGGTGGAAACGACCGTGAGGGCGTCTTCGTGCTCCACACCGAAAACGGTGCGATACCGGACATCGCCGAAGATGCCGCCGCCGGCTTCGATTTCGGTGATGCCGGGATGAAAGGCGCTGATCCAGTACGTGCCGGTGCCGCCGCAACTGACAATGTCTACGCAGAGGCCGCTGCGGCGGCACAGATCCGCGCTGGCCGTGAGTTTCGACAGGGATTCCGAAATGACCCGCCGCTTTTCGCCGGGGTCTTTAATGGCCAGCGTGTGGGCTTCCCACGTCATCAGGCCAGAGAATTGCAGACACGGGCTGGCGGCAATGGTCTGCGCAAGCGATAGAACGGGCTCGCCCGGCCCAACGCCTGCCCGGTTCATGCCGACGTCGACTTCAATCAGCACCCGCACGCGGACGCCTTTTTCCAGGGCGGCGAGATTGAGTTGGCGAATGTTGCTCTCGTCGTCCACGCAAACCATGACGTCGGCCTGTTTGCGAAGGTTGACCAGGCGGGCGATTTTTCGGTGGCCGACGATCTGGTTGGCAATGAGGATGTCCTTGACGCCACCCGCGGCCATCACTTCGGCCTCGCCGAGTTTGGCACAGGTAATCCCGATGGCGCCCGCGTCCAGCAATCTGTGGGCGAGTGCAGGGGTTTTCATTCCCTTGGTGTGGGGACGCCATTGGACGCCCGCCTTCTGGATGATGGTATCTGCCATTTTCCTGGTATTGCGTTCCAGCGTAGGCAGGTCCACCAGGAGCGCGGGTGTGTCCAGGTCTTCCTTGGGACAGCCGATGAGATGTGTCTGTACGATCATGCCGAATCCTCGTGTTTCGGGTTTTTCGACAAAGGGGCGTCCGCCCGGCGGAGGGTCCCTTTATCCGTCCTGTCAGTGACGATGCCGGATAATGTAGTCGGCAACGTCGATCATCGTGGCGGTCCAGATCCGGTTTCGGTTACGATCCAGATAACGAGCGACTTCCCTTAAGGCCGCTGTCTCGATCGAGAGATGCTGGCCGCCGACGCCATGCATGCAAATGATAGCCCAAAGGCCGTCATTGACGGCGTTATCGATGTACTCGACTATCTCTTTTCCCGTGTGACCGTCTACGGCCAGCGACCAGGTGTAGGCCAGGTCTATCCGTTCCGGATGGTTGGCGCGTTCGCCCCAGCCCCGGGCGGCCTTGAAGCGGCGAGCGACGAGCGGTACGTAGGATTGCCGGTTCTCGCCGGCCCCCACGTACGTTTGGTAACAGGGATAACAGAAAGTTCGGTCGCCCTGCTGTTCGGGAACAAGGCGGTTCAGGTCTTCCGTGGCTTCGTCGATGGTCCGCTCGATGTCATCCAGCCCCAGGTTTTCCAGACAGAAGCCATCAGTACGAAATCCGAAGTTGCAGGAACACGGATGCATAGAGGTGTGATTGCCGAGTTCATGGCCGTGTCTGCTGGCCTGTTGCCAGCGGGGAATCTGGGATTCCCAGGCTTTGGACCGGCCCGGGTTGACGTAAAACGTCCCCTTCAGGTCACAGTCGTCCAGGCAGGGAATCGCATTGTCCAATTGCGTATCGAGGCCGTCGTCGAACGTAAGACTTACGGCGCCATGGAGTTCTTCAGGCCAGAATGAAGGGTTGTCGGCCATGGTTTCCACTTTTCGCACGAACGATCGCACAAACGTGCGACCGATGTTGCCCGCCATTTCGCGTTGTGTTCAATAGGAGAAGACGATCTCCTCGGGTCCGGCTTCCGTCAATTGCAGCAGGCGTTTCTAGTCCGTTGGCAGAACGCCGATGTCCTCGCCGCGTCGGTATGCCAGGGCGTCGTCGATCATCTGTCGGATGTCGTAGCGGGGTCTGAAACGCAGCAGCCGGCGGGCTTTGGTCAGGTCGAATTCGTAGAACGTGGGGTCACCCTGCAGGACAGCTTCAATGAACGGGACGCCCAGACAATCCGACAGATAGGGGACGGCTCCGTCCCAGGTGAAGGGTTCGGGGCCGGCCAGTTGAATGGTTTCGCCGAAAACGGCCTGGGCGTGCAATGCCCCGACGCAACCATGCACAATGTCGCGCACGTCGGCGACGTGTTTCTTGTAGGGCCTGCCCTCCTGATCCTTGAGTACCACCAGGCACGCTCTTCCGTGGCGCATGCCCTTGAATTCGGGACGGCCCTTCAATCCGCTCAGATGGAATTGCGGAAAGTCCAGAATCTCGCCCGCGCCAAAGACCATGCAGAATCGAAGGACGACGACGGGCAGCTTGTAGGTGAGCCAGTATCCTGTACAGAGTTCTTCGCCAAGCGATTTGGAGAGGGCGTACCACCCTCGGATATGTCGGGGAGTTCGGTCTTCGAGGATTGGCTCGGCCAACCCCCCCTGAACGTACTTTTCGTAAATGGCGTCGGTGCCAGCGTAGATGAACCTTGGCGGTGGATCCTGTGCTCTGGCGGCTTCGAGCAAGTTGAACGTGCCGCGAACGTTGATTTCGAAGTAGTCGGATTCGGAAAAGGGTCCGCCGCCCTGAAAGGCCGCGCCCAGATGGAAAACCGCCCTGACGCCTTTTGCGGCCCTCTGCACGTCTCCGGGATTCGTGAGGCTGCCGGAAACAAGCTCTACGTCCAGGCCGTTCAGTTTGTCGATGCGGGGGTCTCGAGGCCAGACGAGGCCGCGGACGGAATGCCCTCCTTTAACCAGAGTTCTGGCAAGGTTGGCGCCAATTCTGCCAGTAATACCAGTGATGAGAATAGGCATGGAAACCAATCCTGAAGTTCAATGAGCCCGAGACGCCTAATTACCGAAATCATGTCGAAAAATCAAGGGGAAACGTAAAAGGTTGATTGCCCGATAATTTGCTTGCGGATTCGATTTTTTTTTGCTATAAAGTCGTCTGTTGCGGTGTATTGTGCTGCAAGGTTTTCCGTGGACTAACTTGAATGTGGGGGTGGTACGCTCCCGAGGAGGTTCGACGATGGACAAGCTGGCAATTCTGGGTGGATCGAGGGCGGTGAAGACCGATCCGGGAGATATGTTCACCTGGCCGATTATCACTGAAGAGGACGAAGAAGCCGCGTTGGAGGTGTTACGGCGCGGGGCCATGTCAGGCACGGATGTAACGGTGCAGTTTGAAAAGGAGTTTACCGACTGGTTCGGCACGAAGTACGCGCTTGCGCACAATACGGGTACGTCGGCCATCCATACGGCGATGTTCGGTTGCGGCGTGGGCGTGGGAGATGAAATCATCTGCCAGAGCATGACGTTCTGGGCATCTGTCCTGCAGGCGATGAATCTCGGCGCAACCATTGTTTACGCGGATATCGATCCGGATACGATCACACTGGATCCGGCAGACGTGGAACGAAAGATTACGGACAGAACCAAGGCCATTGTGGCGGTCCACTATTTCGGCCATCCGACCGATATGGATGCAATTATGGAGATTGCCAACGCCCGCGGAATCAAGGTGATTGAAGACGTCTCCCACGCGCACGGCGCGAAATACAAGGGAACACTGACGGGCGGGATAGGCCACGTGGGCGCAATGTCCTGCATGGCGGGAAAGTCGCTGGCCATCGGTGAGGCGGGAATGCTGGTCACCGACGACAAAGAGATCTATGAGCGCGCGATTGCATTTGGACATTACGAGCGTACCGGACAGATCGAAAATCCCGAGTTGAAGAAATTCGCAGGCTTGCCTCTGGGCGGATTCAAATACAGGATGCACCAGCTTTCGTCTGCCGTAGGCCGGGTCCAACTCAAGCATTATCGGGAACGGATGGAAGAGATCGACAGGGCAATGAACCACTTCTGGGACCTGCTCGAAGGTGCGCCCGGGCTGCGCCCCCACAGGCCGCCGAAAAACTCCGGCAGTTCAATGGGTGGTTGGTACGCCGCGCATGGAATCTATGTGCCTGAGGAACTCGGCGGGCTGACCTTGCAGAAGTTCTGTGAGGCGGTGAAGGCCGAAGGGACTTCCTGCGGGGCGGGGGCCAACCAGCTGATGCATCTGCATCCCGTATTGAACGAGGCCGACGTTTACGGGCATGGCGAACCCACGCGGGTCGCGCATTCCGACTCTGACGTTCGCCAGGGCGAGGGGAGCCTGCCGCAGACAGAGCGGATGTCGGAGCGTCTCTATTCCATCCCGTGGTTCAAACACTATCGCCCTGAAATAATCAGGGAACATGCGGAGGCTTTCCGAAAGGTGGTGGCGCAGGCCGGAGAGCTTCAGTAGAGAAGGGCTTCGGGTCCGAGCGGCGCGCTGGGCACCTCGCACCCGACCGCATTCGGAATCAGCACTGGACGGCCGACAAGACGTCGGCCGTCTTTTCCTTTCGAGAGGAACGGTACGCCGTGCGCCGCGGGCGCAGCCAGCGCCGTCGGGGATTGAATTCGTCCTGGACTCTTGTTATATTGGTATTTCGCCGGCCGTGATGTTTTCATGACCCGTTCCAACCCGCTTCCAACCGGGCAAATCCGATTCACAACAGGGAGATTCATTCATGTACAGGTTGCGATCCGTGTCGTCCGCCCTTCTCCTCTTCGCCGTTCTCTGCACCTTCGTCTCCAGCGCGGACGGCGGGTACACCCGTATTCACGAACCGGGTTCCGGCGATCCCATGGCCGTGCACATTTTCCGGCTGGACAATGGCCTCACGGTCTATCTCACCGAGAATCATCAGACGCCGCGCTTCTACGCAGAGATAATCGTACGTGCGGGCAGCAAACACGATCCGGCCGAATCCACCGGCCTGGCGCACTACCTGGAACATATGCTGTTCAAGGGCACGGAAAGCATCGGCTCCCTGGATTTCGAAAAAGAAAACGCGCATTTGGACCGCATCACCCGGCTCTATGAGGAACATTTCAACGAAACCGATCCGGAAAAGCGAAAGGCCATCTACGCCGAGATCAACAGCGAGACCCAGCTTGCGGCGGCATACGCCATTCCAAACGAAATCGACAAACTCTACAAGACCATGGGCGGCACCGGGCTAAACGCGCATACCTGGCACGAAGAGACCGTCTACAGAATCAATCTGCCCGCCAACCGGCTGCGTCATTGGGCCGCAATCGAGTCCGAACGCTTTCAGAACGCCGTCTTTCGGCTCTTTCAGTCCGAACTCGAGACCGTCTACGAAGAAAAAAACCGGTCTATGGACAACAAAGACCGGGTAATCCGTTACGCCGTTGCCGATCTGCTTTACAAGGAACATCCCTATGGTCAGCAGACCACGATCGGAAAGGTGGAACATCTGAAGAATCCGTCGCTGAGAAACATGTATTGGTTTTACAATACTTATTATGTGCCGAACAATATGGCGATCGTGATATCGGGAGACATCCGGATCGACGATACGATAAAACTCATCGACCAGCATTTCTCCGGATGGCGTGCAGGTACACTTCCTCAACTGCCCGATTGGAAGGAAGCTCCCCTGAACGGCGTCGAACGAGCGAAAGTCAAATATCAGGGTGAAGAATTCGTCCTTCTGGCCTTCCGGACCGCGTCCAGGAATCACGCGGACGCGGACGCGCTCAGACTCCTGGATATGATCCTGGACAACGCCACCGCCGGACTGATCAACCTCAACCTCAACCAGAGACAGAAGGTCCGGCGGTCCGGATCGTACCCCACGCTGTACAACGACCATGGCGCCCAGTATCTCTGGGGTGTTCCGAAAAAAGACCAGACGCTGGAACAACTGGAACAGTTGCTGCTCGAACAGCTTGAAATTGTCAAGGCCGGCAGGTTCGAAGAATGGATTCTTCCGGCCATTGTCACCGACTTCAAAAAGAACGAAAAGAGGGAAATGGAATCGGATGACGCCCGCGTGCGCCGGATGCGGAATTCGTTTCTTTCATACCAGGACTGGCGCCATTCTGCGGGTGAGATCACCCGCCTGGAACGCGTCACCAGAGACGACGTCATCCGCGTCGCACGGAAATATTTCGCGGACAAATATGTTGCCGGCTACCGCGTCGATGAACAACACGAAATTCCCAAGATTCAGAAACCCCGGATCGACAAAATCGACATCGACGCCAGCCGGCAGTCCGTTTTCGCCAAGAGTGTGCTGGCCATGCCGGCAGAAGAAATCGAACCGACATTCGTGGATCCGACCAGCGACTACCGGATCGTGGATTACCACCACGGCGTCCGACTCTACTATTCCCGGAATCCCATCAACGATCTCTTCACTCTCAGTATCACCGTGGAGTTGGGTAACAACCAGAACAACAAGATGGGGATTGCCGCCCGGTTGCTCGACAAGTCCGGGACCAGACGTCACACCGCCGAAGCCCTCAAGAAGGAGTGGTACAAGCTCGGTACTGAATTCTCCCTGTCGGCGGGCAACAACGAAACCACCGTGACCGTCTCCGGACTCGATGAAAACCTGGACGCTTCGCTTACCCTGATGGAGGAACTTGTCAATAACCCCTCTGCTGACAACGCAACCCTTGACGAACTTACGAAAATCGTACTTGCAGAACGTGAAGACACGAAAAAAAATCACCGCACCATACAGGGCGGTGTTGTTCTATTCAACCGATACGGTAAAGAGTCCCGTTACCTGCGCATGTTGCCAAACGAAGCCTTGGGGCAGTCCACCGTAGCCGAACTTCACGCACTGGTCCGCCGCCTCTTCAAATACAAACACACGATCGCGTATACCGGTTCCCTTCCCCTTGAACAGGTCCTGACGACCTTGAAAAAACACCATCCGGCATCGGGTGAACTCGAGGATCCCCCACCATATCGGTTCTATAAGGCGCGGACTCCCGAAAAGACCGAAATCCGCTTCTTTGACAAATCGCTCGCTCAGGCGCTTGTCTACATTGAGTTCGGCGATATGGATTACGACGAGGCTTCCGTTCCCGATACGGAACTCTACAACAGCTATTTCGGTGGCGGGATGAGCGGCATCGTATTCCAGGAACTGCGAGAAGCCCGTGCGCTGGCCTATTCGGCCTGGGCACGATACTTCAACGGCGATCGGAAAGGAGACCAGAACCTCATGGCGGGCTCGGTCGCGTGCCAGCCCGACAAAACCGTGGAAGCCGTCGAGGCATTCATGGATCTGATGGACAACATCCCGGTTTCGCCCGAGAGATTCGAAGAAGCCCGCACCTCGATTCTCAACAGGTATCGCACCAACAAAATCAGCTTTCGACAGATACTGGGTTCCGTACGCTCCTGGGAACGTCTGGGCGTTCCCGTAGATCCCCGGAAGTCCCGGTTCGAGAAAATCCAGGTCGTCGAAATGGATGACATGCTCAAGTTCTACGGGCAGAACCTGAAGAACAGGGTCAAACTCATCTCCATAGTCGGCGACAAAAACAAGATTGACCTCGAGGCGCTGGGGAAATACGGCGCCGTCAGCGAGGTCGGTCTTGAGGACATTTTCGTATTTTAGTCCGGGTGAGACGTGGCCGCCGGAGGTCGGTCCTGTTATCCATCTACGGCACGTGCTACAAGGCCCATCCCGCGATGAAATCTGAAGTGGAATAATCTCCCGGCATCTCGTTGAAGTGGTACCGCATCGGTCCTGATTGAAACCCGGGTACGAAATGCTCCGCCTGCGATTGGAGCAGCTTGTCCAGCGGTTCGAATCGTCTCCACAGCGTCTCCGCATCGGGTGCGTTGAATCGCTCGGTGAAATCGGAACCCCAGTTGAGCGTGATCGGATGTCCCCCGCCCCGCAGTCGGCGGGAGAGGTCTTCCGGAACATCGGGATACGGGGGATGCTTCGCAAGCCGGATCGCCAATACGGCCTTGCACAGGAAGACGGTGGAGAGTAACTCTCCCTTTTCGCCTCTGTCCGGATGAAGCCGATTCAGCGCCTCTTTGTAAGCCGCGCCGTCGCCTCGGATAACCGCTCTCAGCGCATCTTCCGTATGCCCCTGCATTTTCCGGTTGCTGTCAATCCAGCGCACGAATGCGGCTGCGGCCTCGGGCGGAAGCTTTTCCACGAAAGAAAGATCGTCAATCGAAGTGTGCGTGGAAAACCCGCCGTGAATGGTTCGCCTGAACCGGGGGCTGTAGTTGCTGCCCCAGTGGAGAATCGGGAGAATGTAGACGACACCGTCACCCGCTTCAAGGTGGGTCTGGACGCCGTTCGGCAGAGGCTGGCATGGGTCGGCCAGCAACAACTCGTTTTCCTCTTTCGTGTTTAACCGTACGTGGCTGCCCGGTACTACCCACAGTACGTTGTCGTCGTAAAGCGGTATGTTCCACTGAACGTAACGGGGTCCCCCTTCGAGGATGTCGTCGATATACCCCTGAAGGGGGGCCGTGTCGATGGGGTGGTGGTCGCGATGCCACTTCGCGGGGCCGTGGTCGCGCACCGGGCTGCACATCATCATCATTTCGGTTACCGCCGCGTCGGCAACACCCAGAAGCCGGGAGCTGATTCCCCGGATGTCCGGTTCCAGCCACACCTCCACTGCGGGCGCAGTCTCCTCGTTGATCCCGTGGACCAGCGGCGGCCGCTGGAGCATCAGGCGGGGTTGCGGACTCGTCTCCCACTCGCCTCCTGGCGGGTCGCCCTCGTTTCTCATGGCCCTCCAATGTTCGCGCTGCTGGTTCGCGAGCGTTTCGTAGGCCCTCCGAACACCCTGGAGTTTCTCGCGGGGAATGGCTTCCTTTACGACCAGGTAGCCCTCTTCCAGGAATCGATCGCGATCGACCGGTTGCATCGTAATTCCTCCATGTGTTTCTCTGTTTCCACTGTATGGCGAATAAGCTCTGGAAGGGCCGGACTATGTCCCGATAAACGTCTCAGGCCACTTCGGTTCGTAGTTGCTCTCGAAAAGCCAATCAAAGTCCTCCGGTACGATATGCGCCCGCTCCGGGCGTAGTTTCCGGCGCAGCCGCGGGAAGAAATCCATCAACCCGTCGCGCTGACCTTTCGGGAGTCCGCATGTAACGCCGGAGGCGACCCAGGCCGAAAGCATCGCCTTTCGGGGCACCGTGTCCTCATTCTGCCACGCCGAGTGCAGGCCGGAACTGCACAGGATCAGCATCTGCCCCCGGCGAGCCACCGCGGGAACGGGATTCTGCTCCAGCCAGGGTGTGTCTGCCAGGTTGGGAACGTACTCCGGGTAGGCCGGCGCGCTTTCGGGCGGGTCCGGGCGCACCCCGTGGACGCGGGGCAGCCTTGCTTTGTGTTCCGGGGTCAGGACGCGGCTCCAGTATTCCATAATCGGGCGGTGACTTCCGGGTAGTATGCGCATGGCCCCACGGTTCTCCGGCACGTCGTTGAGCCAAAACCACAGCTCCGCGCGCATCCTGCGGGGCGTCGCCTGGAAGTCCTCCCACGTGGCCTGAATGTCGGTGTGGCATCCGCCGGCCCATTGGTCGCGCGGGCTCGCGAAGGGCGCTTTGGCCGGAAAACGGCCGTGGGGCGAAAGCCCCCACCACAGGTGCACGTTCTCGGCGCGGAGCACTTTCCTGGCCGCTTCCTCGAAGTAGGGATGCTGGAAGACCTCCATATAGTCGGGGTCTTCATAGGGGGGCCGGCCGCTCGCCGTCAGCCTGTCCCACGCGGCTTCTGCGCGGTCCAGTTCCGCGGTTGTGAGCGGGCTGTCGACAACGACGGCGCCCTGCTCCTCGTATTGTTTCAATTCCGCTTCCGTCAGTGGCATTCAATCCTCCTTTACGTAGCGCGGCATCGCTATGCTCAGCCGCAACCGAAACTGTAGGACTCTACTATGCGCCGCCGAAACATCAGCGAAATGCGTCCGTCAGACGTGCGCACGCACTGTCATGCTGAGGACGCCGTCAGGCTGACGACAGCATCTTCTGCTCGCGTGGGATGATACCGAACGTCTGTCACTGAGTCCAACCTGCCAGGCAGCACCTCCGCTCCCTCTTCAAGCGGCGGCATCTACGGATGTGCGCTTGCACCCTGAGCCGCTCCCTGAGCTTGTCGAAGGGTCGGCGCAGGGTAGCGAAGCGCGGGCATTTCGACAAGCTCAATGACCACGCTTCGGTATGCGATCTTCGACTGCGCTCAGAATGAAAGTTTGGCCGATCATAAGCCTTGTTTCTCCGCTCCGAAGTAAAGCTCGCCGACGGTGACAAAAGTGATTACGAGTAAACGACTCCGGAGATGTGGCTCATACGCCGCAGCAAGCTTGCCGCCTTTCATCAGATATGAAACTATATTCGTGTCGAGGATGACCCGTGATTCGCTCATGGCCGAGGACCTGTCTCACCGCCACGTTGTCGCAGTTGGTCAATTGCAGCCTCGAAACCGTCGTTTTCCTCATCCGGCCAGGTTCCAAACAGCGTCCTGACGTTCGCCATTGGCTGCACATTCTGCGAACGCGCCAACTCCTGGATTGTTGGCGATTTCCAAAATGATTGTGAAATTGGCGTCCCTCGAGGCAGTAAGTCGGTGGCTTCGTTTTGCAGGTCATCCAACCTCTGCACACGGAACCTCGTGCCGTCCTCCTTGAAGTCTGCCATCAACAGCCGGCCTTCAATCTCCCGGATGTTTACCTGCGGTCCCGTGATTCTCTCTTTGATTTGTATAACGCCCTGTGGCGTTAAAGACGTCTGGGCAGCCTTCTGTGAATGGGTCAGCGTAAACTCGATCTTGTCGATTCCATGCCTGAAGAGTTTTCCGAGATCACGCCACGCCATCAATACACCGGAGTCGTATCCCGCCGGGTATGTGTTTTTGGCATTTTGCCGCTGGACCATTTCCAGTCCGCCGATGGCGCTTTCCAGGATTTGCAGGCCAAAATCCATCCCGGGAAAGTTGAGGTGCTGCTGTACGCGATCGAAGGCCAATACCGCTGCTTGGCTTCCCGGCGTAAGAGATACCAACTCAAGCTCCACTTCTGACGTAATGCGCTGAGGCGGTTGGCCTCGTCGCAAGCTCTCGGCATCGCCCTGCAACACTCTGCCGGTCCGATGAAGTACTTTGTTGAAATTGGAAAGAAATCGCAGCAAATGAGAGACAGGAATTTTCCCCGGACCAACTCCAGTGCCATCGAAACGGATCGTTAGTATGGAATCGTGTTCATTCATAGGGACCTCCTGTCTTCGTCCGTGCGTCACATTGTAGACGCTACCTCAATGGGAACTTCCTTATCCTGTCGTTTGCGGGCGTTACGCTCCGCCAGGACAGCAACAAACTCCCAACATGGCGCATTGCTCGTGTCGCTCCAACTCAATTGGCGGCGTTGTTCTATGATTTATCAGCTCAGGAATAGTTCCGTGTTTCTCCGGGCTTAACAGCCCGTTGAAAAAGTCCATCCGGGCTGCGTCCGGCCCTTGTGGCCGAATTACTGCGTTGCACTCCCTCCCCGAATCCCCCGATTCGACGCGGTCGCGCGCCTTGTCTTCGGCCACAATGACTCGGCCTCGCCTGCAGAGCGACTTTATCAACGGACTGCTAACACGCGAGTGTACCGTTCGGACCGACGTGCCGATTCGAGGAGAATCTAATTTCGCCTGGAATTTGCCTCCTTGTTCTGCCTTTGAATGTCCGCCAGACCGTGAGTAATCCTCAGGTACTCGGAAAGAGGCGCCCTCTTCCGACCCTCCGCATCGAATCTCGCTGCGCCTTTTTCCGCTCCCGTTTGATATCATCCAGGACCGCCATGAAACAGGGAATGACAAATAACGTCAGGACGGTGGAGACGAGCAATCCAAAAAGGATCACGTTCGCCAGCGGGGACCAGAGGGCCGACTTTCCTCCGATGCCGACCGCCATCGGCATCAGGCCGGATATCGTTGTTACCGAAGTCAGAATGATCGGTCGCAGTCGCAAACGCCCCGCGTTCACGATGCTCCGCCAGATGTTCGTCACGGACCCGCCGGTCTGTCTCCGTCTGTTAATGAAAGCGACCATCACAATGGCGTCGTTTACGACGATTCCCGCCAGGGCGACGAAACCGAAGAGCGAAATCAAGCTGAACGGATTACCTGAAATCAACAAGCCGAGTGACGCGCCGATGATCGCGAACGGTACGGCAGTCAGGATGACCAGCGGCTGAGCGTACGAGTTGAACTGCGTTCCGAGGATCACAAACATCAGAATCAGGCTGATGGCGAACAGTGACGCGATATCTTCGAACGCTTCCATGAAATCCGTAAACTCGCCCCCGATCTCGAAGTTTACGCCGGAAAACTGAGCTTCGATCGACGGAAAGATCTCAAGCAGTCTGTCGCTGATTTGATCCACCGTCGTTGTGTCTTCGTCGATCTCCCCGGTGACCATGATGGTCCGCTTCCGGTCGAAGCGGCTAATCTCCGTGTGTCCGGGACCGATCGAGAAGGAGACCATGTCCCGCAGTGCGACCGTGCTCCCGCCTGCGTTCGTTACCTGCACGTTCAATACGTCGTCCACGGTCGACCGTTTGGCCTGGTCGTACTGCACGATGACGCCCACCTCTTCGTCTCCGTCCCGGAATTTCGTCGCCTCGACGCCGTCGAACGCGTATCGAACGTTGAGAGCCACCTCCTGCGCCGAGAATCCGTAAAGGGCCGCGCGCACTTCGTCCACTTCGATCCGGATCGCCTCCTTGCCGGGCGGGAAGTCGTCGGTCACCTCGAGCGCGCCGGGAATGCGGCGTAACGAATCCTGCAGCACAAGCGCCGCTGCCTTCAACCGTTCGAGATAACGACCCTGAACCTTCACCGAGATCGGCTTGCCCACAGGCGGTCCGCCGGTAAATTTCTCAAAGTTGACCGATGTGGCTCCGGCGATGTGTTCCGTGCGCTCCCGGAGCATGGCGATCAGATCGTCCGACATCCTCACTCGCTCCTCCCTGGGCTTCAGTTGTACGAGGACCTGGGAGACGCTCTTCCGGGTCAGCCACTCGTTGTTGCTCTGAAGGAGGCCGACGTTCGTGACCACGGCCTCGATATCCTCATCGGAAAGCCCCCGCGCCTCGGCCTCGTAGGCGCGGGTGACGCGATCCGACTCGTACAGGCTCGTCCCTTCGGGGAACTTGATGAGTACCTTGAAAGCGTCGAATTCCTCGTCGGAATAAAAATCCACCCCGAGAAGCGGAATGAGCATCACAGCCCCGATCAGCACAACGACAAGACATCCGATGACCCAGTAGCGCCGACGCAGCGTGCGTATCAGCAGACGCCCGTAGATCCTTCGAAGTCTCTTGAAGAACGGCTGTTCACCCCGTTTGTGGGCATTGGAACGCCTCGTCCATTCCGCGTAGTGGGAAGGCAGCAGAACGAAAGCTTCGAACACGGATGCGGCCAGTGCCAGGGCGAAGGTCAGCGGGATGATGCGCATGAACTTGCCCATCACGCCCGGCAGGAGGATCAACGGGAGGAAGGCCGCGATGTTGGTGCCGACCGAACTGAGGATCGGCGTTGTCACTTCGCCCGTCCCGAGGATCGCGGATTCGCCGGCGCTGCGGCCCTGCAGCCGGTAACGGTGACAGTTCTCGATCACGATGATGGCGTCATCCACGATGATGCCCAACACCATCACCATTGCGAACAGCGTGCTCCCGTTTATTGTGTAACCGAAAACGCTCAGCAGGATGAAGGTAATGAAGAACGAGATGGGTATCCCAAGCGTTACCAGAAAGGCGTTCCAGGATCCCAGGAAGAGCCAGAGCACGAGCGAGATAAGTATCATCCCGGTGATCGCGTTGTTCCGAAGCGCGTTGATCACGCGGTTGATGTAGACGGAGTTGTCGTCGGTAAAGCTGAAGCTGATCCCGTCCGGTACCCGGCGCTCATAGTGGCCGACGGTTTCCTTGACCGCGAGGATCACGTCGTTTGTGTTCGCGTCGCTCTTCTTCGACAGAGAAAACGTGATGGACGGGTTGCCGTTCAATCGAGAGAGGACTTCGGGCTCTTCGCGGCGATCCCGGACCCTCGCGACGTCACTGATTCTCAAGGCGTCCCCGCCCGGTGTAGCCCGGATGATTGTCTCGCGGATCTCGTCCACGTTCCGGAACTCGGCCAGGGAGCGGATCGCGTATTCCTTGGCGCCGTGCGTGAGGACTCCGCCAGGTACGTTCAGATTTCTCGCCTTCATCGCCCGAACCACGTCCAGGATCGTAAGACCGCGGGCAGCCAGCCTGGACGGATCGACCTCGACCCATATTTCACGCTCAGGCAGGCCGGCAATCTGGACCTTGGCAACGCCGGAGATATTCTTCAGGTCCTCTTCGAGATCGTCGGCGACAATCTGGGCATTTTCCCCGGGGATCGTAAATGCCATGTTGACCGTGAGTATCGGGAGAAAATCGCCGCTGTCGAAGTCGTCGATCTCGGGATCCTCAGCTTCCGCCGGAAGCGCCACCCGGTCGATACGACCCTTCAGATCGGTGTAAATCTCCCTGAACTCGGACTCCGGCATGTCTTCGAACTTGACGAGGACCAGGGCCAGCCCCTCGGCAGCCGTGGACTTCAGCTCATCGATCTTGTCCAGATCGTGGATCTCCGCCTCGATCGGGTCCACAATCAGGCTCTCCACCTCTTCGGGACTCGCGCCCGGGTACGAGATCGCGATAGTCACCCAGTTGAAGTCTATCTGCGGATTCAATTCCTGCGGCATACTTAAGAGACAGATGCCGCCGAAACAGAACAGCCCGACCATGACCAGGTTCACAAATACCGGGTTCCGGACCGAGAATTTTGCTATCGACATATCAGGAATGCCTCACGTACCAGAACCCTCCGATGGGCTTTCGACTCATCGTATAGCGCGAATCGCCACGTGTGTTGCAGCCCCCAGGCGATTCATGCCCTCCACGACAATCGTATCCCCCTCCGTAAGACCCGTTTCCACGGCGACAAGGGAACCGAACGTTTCCCGCGTTTTCACCTCGGTAAGCCGTGCGATGCCATCCCGGATCCGATAGACATGCTCCTTCCCGTCCCTGGCGACGACCGCGTTGCCCGGGACAACGAACTGGAGACTTGAATTGTCCAGTATCACGCGGCACCGGGCCGACATTCCCGCGCGAATGGACATGTCGGTCGTATTTGTCAGGTGGACCTCAACGGGAAACGCGCCGGTAGTCTCCTCGGCCTGGGGGGAGATGTAGCGGACGTAACCATCGAAGGTCCGGTCTCCCAGCGCGGCAACGGTAATGCGTACGGGCCCGCCTTCCTGTACGCGGCCGATGGCGGTCTGCGGGATACCGAGTATGACTTTCATCGTGTCCAGATTCACCACCCGATACGTCGTAGCTCCGGTCGATGTCATCGCGCCCAACTCGACGTGTTTTCTGGATATCCATCCGTCGATCGGGCTGGTCAGCCGCGTGTCCTCAAATCCCTTACGAGCACGACTCAGATCAGCCTGATTCGACTTCAGATCGGCCTCTGCAGCCTTAACGGCAAGCCGGGAATTCTCGAAGGACAGCCTGGAAATGTCCTCGTGTTCGAACAGTTGACGGTCGCTCTCGAAGTTCAGCCGTGCGATCTCCAGTTTGTTCTCGGAGGAAAGGACCTGCGCCATCGCGTGTTCCAGCCGGGCCCTGGCCACGCGGTCGTCGATCACCGCGAGGGTGTCTCCGGACCGAACGCGGCCCCCGACCTCGGCCCTGATCTGCGTGAGTTTCCCGCCGGTCTCAGTGACCACGTCGACCGCCCGGTGCGGAACGATAACGCCCGAGACCTCAACAGCCTCCTCCACGTTTTCAAGCCGCACAACCCTGGCCTCGACCGGGACCGCCCGCAGGGTTTCCGCGCCCCGGTCGGCCGATCCGCCGGCATCGGAGTCCTCGTGCGGACCGCACGAAAGCAGGCAGCAGCAAAGAGCGGCGAAGGCGTATGTTATTGCCTCGTTGGTTTTCATTCTGACTCCACCATTTCTTCGACCAGATCGTCGAGGCTGCCCATCAGATAACTCAACTCGATTACCGCTGAGGTAAGGTCGAACTGCGTCGTGACCTCCATCAATCGGGCGTTCTGCAGATTCAGCTTGGCGTCGATGACGTCCAGGTTCGATGCCCGCCCCAGTTCCTTTTCCCGGGAGACGATCCGGTAGTTGTTCTCATTGAAGTCCAGGCTGGTCCTGATCAGTTCGCGCTGGTTTTTCAGATTAACGATCCGATTTACCGTCTCGCCGAGCGTCTGCCGGGTTTCGTCCACCAGATCGGAGAAGCGTGTATCCTGCGCCCGGTAACTGAAGAGCGCCGATTTCAGACGTGAAAGGTTGCGGAATCCGGTGAACAGGGGAACCGACATATTGAGCATGATCATCGAGGGTCTGTAGTCGTCCAACGCCAGCGTATCGTTTCTGCGCCAGGCCGTGGAATAACTGAGAGAGACGTCGGGCAGGTAGCTCGAATATTGCCCCCGGTAGACAAGGCGACTGCGTTCGCGGTCCCGTGCGGCGGCAGCCAGCAAGGCGTTTCCCTCGACCAATGTCTGGTTGTCTACGCCCACGAGCGCCCGAATTTCATCTTCAGACAGACTCGCCACCCGGGTCACCTCCACGTCGAGTCGGGGCGGGATGCGGTCCACCAACGCACCGGAGTGCAGCATACGAAGGTTTAGCAGCCGGCGCAGACGAACCGTCGCATCTCGCAACGCAGCCTCCCCGGTGGCCACGCTGCTTTTCTGCTGCTGGTTTTCCACCTGCCACCGTAGCAGATCCAGCTTCGAATATCTCCCCGCGCGGTGCATCCTTTCGGCCTTCTCGACGTTCAGGCCGGTCAGGACGAGGAACTCCCGCTGAAGCTCAAGCATCGCGCCGCGTTTCAACACCTCCAGGTAGCCGGATGTGACCTGGTACAGGATCTGATCCCGGATGGCCTCTCGCGTCCGTTCGGCTGCGGCCTGTCCCGTCCTCGCGACCGACAGGCCGTTAATCAGTTCCGCGTCGAAGATTGGGAGGTGCGCCTCAAACGACGAATAGTATGACGTGCGGAATGCCACCTTTGGCACGGGGATCTCGGGAGGGAAGTACCGCGAAAAATCCCGCTCTGCCAGCGTCTGTTCGTCAATCCGGGTAATTTCCGTGTTGAAGCTGACCCTTGGCGCGAACTGCGACCACGCGTTCCAACGATCCCAGTTCGCCTTTTCCGCGGCGAACCTGGCCGCCTGTAGCTGGCGGTTGCCGGACAGGGCCTGCCTCAGGCACGCCTCCAGGGTCATCCGGGGTCCGTCCGTCGGATTCGCGCTGCAGGGTAGGACAAACAGGCATAATACAGCGCCCACCAGAATACGGGCGTGCCGATGGTGGTCAATGGCATTTGTCATAGAGGACTCCGAATGGAATAAGCCGCTGGAGGGACATGCGTGGAAATGCCCCTTCCAACGCTCCCATTACTCCCCCCTTGAGGGGGAGTCGCCTGCCTGCGTCCGCAGGACAGGCAGGCAGAAGCCGAGCCGGGCCCTGAGCCTTGTCCTGAGCCTGCGGTCCCTGAGCCTGTCGAAGGGTCGAAGGGCCGGCGACGGCTGATGCGGTGGGGGGATTTCAACGCCTTACCGAATTCAAGCAGTGTGAATAAACATACTCGCATTGTGTGTAGAAGTCTTACTGTAAGATTCCAAGGCGAGAGGTATGCGGGCCACAGAGAGTCTTTTCGTCTATAATCGATCATCGTCCGTCTTCAGCCCACCTTGTAAGCGCGTACCGGCAGCGCCTCCGTTTCAAGTGTGGAAAGGTCCAGGCGCTTGGAGGCCTCGTCGATGTCGAAGCCTACGACATCTCCGTTGGCGTCGAGATCGACGTTCAGCCCACTGGCAACCTCTCGCGTTTCGGTCCCTGGTCCGGATTTGAACTCGACATACAGGCTATCGGTTTCCGGATAGTAATGAAGTTTCATGGTCTTTCCTTTCGAAAACCGCGATCAATGAAAGCGTTGTGGATGGTCTCACCATCATCCAACGTTACGACTCGCAGAATGCGTAGCATCTCTTCTCCCGGGCGGGAGACCTGGCCCCGGAAGCGGATACGACCGTCCGGCTGTCTTTCGCGTCGAAGCGGGGAGGCGATGACGTCAACGCACCAGTGAGGATTGATGTATGGGCGCTTGCGCAACACCTGCTCCTTGAAGTAGCGCGTTGTCTTCATACCGTTTATCCAGATCCGGGCGCAAAATCATCCGGTCAGTTTGCCCGACTGTTCACACAGAAGCTTGATTGATCGCTCAACAATCGATTATTACTGCCTGCACGCAAAGCCGGCGAGAGGCTGCAATCCCGGCAGGTCGTATCACAATATCGCAACATAGGCGCTCTTTCGGCATCGCAATCCGACCTGCGTGCGCCGCGGTGAGCGCGGCAGGCAGGCCCTTCAGGCCAGGGCCGCGTATTCATAAACCGGAGTCTCAATGGTGCGAACGGGACGGCATCGTTCCCACACCACTTGCTGCAGGCGCTCAACGGTCTCCGGTGAGAAGTGCTTCTCACCCGTCTCCACGTTGACTCGCGCCGGGACGTTTTCAATCGCGCCGGGACGTTTTCATGAGGAAGAGCCGCCCATCGAACTCAATATGGTAGGTCACCTTTTTTCCTACCAGCGTCTCGTTCCATGCGCTGTCGTCAGACATCGTCCTCTCCCAACTCCGACAGAAGTTGCCGACCCTTGTTTGTCACTCGATATTTCTATTTGCTGCTGGTTGGATTTTCCGGTATGATCATTTCCAGCGATCCGGATTCCGTTAGCGGCTGGAGGCGGTTTACCCGCTTTGCCGCAGTCCGGGCAGACAGACCACCGGCGTGTCGACCAGAGCTTCCCGGATTACGGGCGCCAGCGAGCGGATGAATAGGGAATGATTAGCGTCCATTTGTTTCATTAGCGTCCAATTGCCGGTTAAGAGAGCGTCCATTTGTCGAATGGCTGCGACGTGGCAACCTATAGGGAAGGGGACGCCGAAGTCACGTGTCGAGTCGGTCAGCCGGGCCGAACAGTGCTACGAGTGGGCAGGCCCTACCGCTCCCACAATTCGCTCAACGGCACTGCGATTATGCGCTTGTCGGCCAACGGGAGTCGATCGCGGCCTGCGTAGAGGAGTACGCCGGACTCGAAATCCTCGCCGCAGCGATCGGCCAGCCGGACAAGCCCCTTCCCGTCTCCGGAGGTGAGCGCATGGGCGGCTTTGACTTCAATACCCCATGTCTTCTGGCCCCGGGTAATTACTACATCGACTTCCACCCGATCCTTGTCGCGATAGTGCCAGAAACGCAAATCCGGTTCCGTCCAGGTGGCCTGGGCAATGAGTTGCTGCACCACAAAGGACTCCAACAGATGTCCCATGCGGTCCCTCCTGCCGAGCCAATCGTCCGCGGTCAGGTCGGCGAGGGTTGCAGCCAGCCCGCTATCGAGGAGATGGACCTTTGGTGTTCTGATGAGCCGTTTGGCCGGGTTGCGGTGCCACGCGGGAAGGCGTCGCACCAGAAAGAGCCGCTCGAGTACGGCGATGTAGTGATCTACCGTCGACCGGTGCAGTCCTAAGGTATTGGCCAGATTGAGGGTGTTCAATAGTTCAGCGCTACGAAGGGCCAACAGCTCCAAAAGGCGAGCCAACTCGTGGGCATCTCTCACCCGCGCCACGTCTTGCACGTCCCGATCGATGATGCTGCGTAGATACTGCCTGTGCCATTGCCGGGCGCGGCCGGGCGTGCGAGTCAGCGGCTCGGGATAGCCGCCGGCTACCAGTCGCTCCGGCAGCGACGGCCCTTCGGGCGCCGCCTCGGGTCGGATGCCCGGCTTGATTGTGCCGTTCAGCAGGTCGCTGAGGAAGCGACCCGGCGCGCGCGCTTTTTCGGATTCCGTCAATGGGTGCAATTGCGCCATTTCCATCCGGCCGGCCAGGGATTCGGTTACGGTCGGCACCAGCAATAGATTGGCCGAGCCCGTCAGCACAAAACGACCGGGACGGCGGTCCTGATCCACGGCGAGCTTGATGGCGGGGAGCAGTGCCGGCACCCGTTGCACCTCGTCCAGGGTCACTGTCTCCGGCAGGCTGGCGACGAAACCGGCCGGATCGGCCAGGGCGGTCTGATGGTAGTTGTGCTCGTCCAGGCTGACGTATGCACGGTCTGGCGCAAGTTGCTGCACGAGCGTCGTTTTCCCGCTTTGGCGCGGTCCGAGCAGGCAGACCACCGGCGTGTCGGCCAAAGCCTCCCGGATTACGGGTTCCAGCGAGCGGAGAAACAGGGAACGGTTAGCGTCCATTTGTCGGATTAGCAAGCGGCCAATTGACGGTTAAGAGAGCGTCCATTTGTCGAATGATAGCGACGTGACAATCTAAAGGATCGGGACGCAAAGGTCAAGAGAAGAGTCTGTCAGCCGCGTCGAAAAACGCTGCGAGCGGACGGCGCGAGCGTCGTACAGTCACATTTGTAATATTCGGCGAATTGTTACTGGTCGGCGTATCACTGAAGAGCCGCCCAATGACACCTCGCGATCACTCCGCCTCGCGGAGGCATTCCACACCGGCTATCGTGCGCTCACGTCGCAATCACTCCCCCTTGAGGGGGAGTCGCCTGTCTGCGTCCGCAGGACAGGCAGGCAGAAGCCGAGCCGCCCCCTGAGCTTGTCGAAGGGCCCGGCGACGGCTGATGCGGTGGGGGGATTTCAAGCCTTTACCGTATGCAGCCAGCGTGAGTCATTATTTGTGGTTTTTGCGTTTAGACCTTCCGTCACACCTGTCGGAAATCGGCTTCGTTCCTGGACAGCAGCGACATAAGACGAATGAGCTTATTCCGTGAACGGCTGAATAGCTACGAAAAACGCCCATATTTCATACGGACTGACGACGTTTCTTCACGCACGTAGAAATATCGGTTCTCCTGTTAGCGCCTGAGAACTTTATCGAGTCTTTCCTTAAACACGGGATCCATTCGCTTCTTTGCAACATGCCAGTCTATGTCAAGAGCTGTCCTTGCTGCGTGGTTTTGTGCAACGATCAATTCGAGGAGCTCTTTGATATCCGTCCGATGATCTCTGAGCTCATCTGCATACATGGGTCCAGCCATAACCAACCTCCTATACGTGAGTAGATTGCAGGAAGACAGGGTACCGCAGAATGATCGGCGTCACCTATCATGGATACCCTTGCAGGCAATCACTGAAAACTGTCGACCGCCCGGCAGTCCCTGAAATGAAAGACGGCCTCGGCAGGCAGGTGTGACCGAGGCCGTCTTTCAACCATCGCACGGATGAGAGCACGGGGCGTGAAATACTGACCTGTGCCTGATTCGGTATCCTCAGCGTTCTTCTCAAGAAGCCCTTCGTTTATGTCTCCCTTTACGTCGGCGCCCAGCGTGACCCATTCAGTGTCATCGACTATGTCGACCAGGCGGTATAGCTTTGCAGGGTCCTGGATCTTGTTTTGGGACCTGGTAAAAATCTGACCAAGCATGCCCGTCTTGGTCCCGAGTTCGCGGAGCAGGGCGGCGTAATGGCCGTCGAGTTCCGCGCCTCTCTTCGTCTTCAAGCTTTGCCAGTTGAAGCCTGCCGGAATGCCGACGTCGCGGTTGTAGGGGGTTTGCCGTACTCGTCGGACATCTTGAGGAAGATCAGATGGGTGAGTTGCTCCAGGTAGTCGCCATAACTCACCCCGTCATCGCGCAGGTGGTGCAGAAGCTCCAGACGTTGCCGACGATGGGTGCAGTGTTCATGCAGGGCCGATCTTTCTTTTAATCTGCTCTGCGAGTGCCTCGCCGTGAGCGGTTCGGCGATAGCGCTGGTGGCGACTGGTGGGCTTGTCCGGGAGGGTCATTTCAATCAACCCGGCCTCCAGCGCAGGCTTTAGGTACGTTTCAATGAAATGGGGTCGGTCTTTGAGTTCCAATCCTGCCTGGATACTAGCGCGGCTCATCTCTCCAGTGAGCACAGCCACCAGTTGCTCGATATGGTCGGTGTCTTGTTGGGTGTCTTGTTGGGTATCTTGTCCCTTTTCATTATTTATCAACGATTTATCTTGTTGGGTATCTTGTCCGGTCGCGACGAGTAATGCCCGCTCATGCACAGGCAGACGCACTCGAAACCAGGTCCGATCCTCGTCGCTTTCGAAGATGGGTTCCGGTGAGCCGTTCTGCCGCATGGACCGGAAAATCTTCGGCACCCCGGTTGAGCGGGCCTCGGCGAGGTCGAGTTCTTTCAGAAATTCACCGATACGCCGGTTACGGTAGCGCCTGCTCACGGCCTGCCCCTTCTTGAAGTCATCCATAGGTATGGAGCGGTCCGCCCCGGGATAACTCAAGACCAGCAATTCTTCGCGGGTGATCCGAACTTCCACCGGCTCCCGCTCTTCGTATGAGCGATGGTAGATGGCGTTCACCAGCGCCTCTTCAATGGCGCCAATCGGGAAATTCAAGAATCGCTCGGCCTCCGGCTTGTGGGGATACTTGACGACGGTTTCCTTCAGAAAGTTCCGCTCAATGTAGCCGATCGCCTCGCTGAGGATGATGGACAACGGCCCACGGAACTCCTTCTCCTCGAACTGATCTCCGCCCGGCCCATCCGGAAACCACACGACATCGATCTGGGTTGCCGGAAAAAAGTCGTGTGGGCGGTCGTTGAAGAAAAGCAGCCCGACGTTCTTGGGGAACATCGCTTCGGGCGGGCCTCCGACGACGTTCAGGCGCCTGCCCAGGTCCTCAACAGACAGGCCCACTGCTTCCGATGCCAGTTCGCTGCCGATTTCCCCTAGAAACTCACGGATCAGCCGATGGGACAGGTCGTCGAGAGATGCAGTCTGGCGATAGCGGTCATCAAAAGGTACCGTGGCCGCCAGACTGAGCAGTTCACGCTCGTCCTGACCCCTGGCGCGAACCGTGCTGCTGTGTCTGCGGATGTAGTAAGCCCACTCGCTGCGTTGCGCACTCAGAGTCACTTTGGCTTTATAGGGACGGGTTTCGCCGCCGGGCGCCCAGAGCACGAGGATGTTCCGTCCGTCGACGTCGTAGGTTCCCGTGAGCGGGTGATAATAGGGCTGGATCGCAGAATTGCCCAGATTCAGCAGGTCCTTCTGTATCGCATCGATGGCATCGGGCCTGATGCCCCTGGGCGGCAAAACTGGGCGGCCATTTTGTTCCTCGACGCCGAGGACGACGTATCCACCGCCCAGATTGTGGAAGTCGTTGGCGAAGGCGCAGATGGCGTGCAGCACGCTCTGCGGGTTCCAGCCCGCTTTGTACTCAACGCGTTCGCCTTCGATGGGGCGCTGGCGAAGCAGGTGGTCTATGTTGATGGGCAGTTTGCCGGTCATGCTGTTGCCTTCTCGCGCCTGCGTTTTGTTCGCTTGTTGACTTGAGACGGTGCAGATTTACATGCTTTGATGCGCTCCAACAGGATGGATGCAGGTTCGTCTTCCGGATCTTGCGGGATGAGCTGCCCCGCGAAGGCCTTCTTGAGGATAGCTTGGCGTAGCAATTTCGCCTGTTTCAAGGCGAAACCAATCTCTCGCTCTTGATGCATGATCATCTCGAGTCGCTCCGCCAACAGGCGGATAATTTCTCGCTGTTCGGCGGCCATGAGGAGCTTTGCCAGTAAAGGTGATTGGTTTCATGATCGCCCTTCTTCCGATTCTGCCCGTCGACTCTTGCCGTTTTCGGTAAGTCTGTATTTCTGCAACCGACAGTTGGGTTTTTCTGGAATTGTGTATTCGATCGGCTTGTCATCCATCAAGAGGCGAATCGCCTCGTTGAGCCGGCCCGATATGGATTTGTGGCCCAAACCGATTGAGATCTCGGATCTGGACAGGGGAGTCTGTCGGAGAATCGATAGTACTCGTTGTTCTACGCCCTCTGCCCTCGATTCCTGCCTTGACTCTTGCCTGACTCTTGCCTGACTCTTGCTTTAGCCCGGTGCGGGTTCCCAATTCTGAGGTTGGCCTGTGGAACGTTGTCGTTACCCACGACGCTGAGACCTCGATCAACGGCTCTGCCACTCCGTGTTCGCGGCACAGGTCGCGGATACGCCGGATGCCGGAACCTTCAGGCGAGGGAGGTATACTCATAAACCGGGGTCTCGATGGTTCGAACGGGACAGCATCGCTCCCACCTGCCTGTGCAGATGGCAGACAGGCACCACTTGCTGCAATCGTTCAACAGTCTCCGGTGAGAAGTGCTTCTCGCCTGTCTCAACGTTGACGCGCGCCGGGACGTTTTCAACGAGGAAGAGCTGCCCATCTAACTCAATGTGATAGGTCACTCTTTTTTCAATCAGATTCTCTTTCCATGTACCGTCTTCAGACATCGTCCTCTCCCAACTCCGCCAGAAGCTGCTGTCCCTTGTCCGTCAGCCTGTATTTCTGCTTGCTGCTGGTCGGTTTGTCTGGAATGGTCATTTCCAGCCATCCGCCCTGCAACAGGGGTTTCAGGACCTGGTTCCTGAACTTGGTTCGGTCCTTTCTGCTGACTGACGCCATTAACGTCCCTATCGCCTTTTCTGTCAGGCAGTTACGCAGGATTTGGACTTGGTGCCGACTTGGTGCCGACTTGGTGCCGACCTGGTGCCGACTTAGTGCCGACCTGTCCCCAGCTTCCTCCTCGGACTCGGTTACCGGACGCCTGAAGGTCGTTGTCACCCACGACTCGGACACTTCGATCAGCGGCTCTGCCACTCCGTGTTCGCGGCACAGGTCCCGGATACGCCGGATGCCGGAACCGATCCTCTCAACCGCATCCATGCGGTGCAGGATGCCGAACAACAGCGGGTTGCGCGGTATGCTCTTGATACCGAGGTCCGCTTCCGTCATGCCGGCGGGCAACCCGCCCGGCATGACGATTTCGAGCCGGTCCGTGAACAGATAGATCTGAACATTCGCGGTGGAGCGTTAGTCGCGATGGGCCAGAGCGTTGACGACCGCCTCGCGAATGGCCTCTTCGGGCAGTTCCGGCCGCTCCTCCCGCCTTACGTGCTTTATGATGTACTCCACGTTGATTTTCGAGAGAATCCAGGCTATCACCTCTTCAATCATCGAATAGACGTCGCCGTGGAAGTCGCGCCTGTCGAGAATGCGCACCTTGTCGGTTCCCATGAAGAGCGCACATGCGACGTCCGCGCTGATATTGAACTTCCGAATGTCCCTGGCCAGCAACCAGGCGCCGGCGTGCGTCATCCGGCCATCTTCACCCATCAGGTGCAGGTTGCGAAGCGCGGTCTCCGGATCCATATCCTCGGGAATCTTGGCGCGACCCTGAAACAGGGACCAGTTCTCTTCATCGAGGTCTCTCTCCAATGAAAACTTGTCACACGCGGTTTCATCGAAATGGATCAGCCCTTCTTTATAGAAGAATTCCCGAATCTCCTCACGTGACATCTGCTGACTGCTCGCCCCTTCCTTAATAAAAAACTTCCCGCCGAAAGAGTATGGCTTGCTCTGCTGTGCGGGCACGGTCACACAGAGCACGTCATCCACGCTTTCGATCTCCAACGCGATAGGTGGCTCCGCGCTGCGGGCAATCGGACCTGGGACTTCAAGCGGTTGTGGTTGGAAACACCGCAGATTCCGCCGTCATCGGCAACGCCGATCAGGATCACGCCTCCAGTAGCATTGGCAAAGGCGCATATCTCACGTCCGAGACCGGAAGTGCCCGAGCGTTTAAACTCAATGGTATAGCCTTCGCCAAGAGCGGCCAGGTTAGAAAGGGTCTTTTCGTCAATATTGTTCATTGTCCGCTTTCACGCCGGGTGATCTGTGATGAATCGTTGCACGAAACGATGGGCGTCTTTGACATCCTCGGGGTCAATCGTCGAACCCTCGCCGTGGGCCGCATCGTTGCGCAGATCGCCGATGGATTGGATGCGCCGCCACACCGATTGACTATACGGATTGTATCGAAAGAGGTTATCTGCCTCACCGAACCTCGACCCATATTCCTTCTGGTTTTTCCCAAGGGAACATGCCGAACTGCCAAAGCAGCCGCTCAACGTGGACGTTGAAAGAAAGAAACTCATCAAACGACCCCCAACGCCCGAGCTGTTTGTGAAATTGCATGAGATCGACTCTGTACGTCTCCAACCAGTTCGTGAGCCCAGCCTTCTCAAGCGAATTATGCAGTTCGTCTGATTCTAGGAAGGCAGAACGGCCTGAAACCGCGTTGTGGCCAAGAAGATCTGCAGCAAATAACAAGACATAACGTATAGCAGGCAGGGTGACATCAAGGAGCTGATCAAGATTTCTGTGATCGCGGTACGAGAGCCTTTCTTTTGGTACGTCAATCCTCATTCGATTAATGCAGTCCGCCAAGAGCTGACGTTTGGCTTCTACCATTTCTTTTTCATCAATGAATCCCGCCGCGATGTAAGAGGCAACATAGGCATGAAGCGCGGCGTCGACAGGACCGTACAGCCAACCGTCGAGTTTGCCTTCGACGGAACTGAGCAAGACGCCCGGCAGCGCGTGCTCGACGTACTCGAACATCGCAACCAATGCAAGCTCTTTGACGACGGCGTAGTTGCCGAACTCCGCATCTGCGGCGTTATTGGAAGTCAGGGCATCGCCAATGGCATTGGATATCACAATGCGACCTTTGACTTCGCCGGACCGCATGACTGCAACCATCTTTGCGAACGCCGACGCCGACCTCCGGAGAGACCGTTTCGACGGGTGGGGCATTGTCAAAACCGCGATCGAGATTCCGGAGTGCTGCGGGGTAGTCTCCTGCGATAGTGATACCGTCTAGTCGCCTAAGCGGGAGTACCTGTGAAAGCGCCGACACAATGGTGCGAAGGTGGTTGATCTGTCCTTGGATTATTTGGTGGTCTACGCCTCCGTCGAACGACAGTTCATATTGAAATTTGCTCGAGTCGGGGTCGATGGGACAATAGGTGGGCTCCGTCTTCCCTAAGTCGTCTTCCAGGCGTGAAGGAAGACTTTGGGGCAGAACGTCCTGAATCCCGCTCTCGACCTCTTCATCCAGGACGAAAATCGAGCGCTCTGCGATCGCCGGGGACAAGCGGAGGATCTCTGCATTGTTACGTGAAGAAAGGAAAAAGCTGTAGCTTGCACGAGCAGCTTCTACGTTGTAGTTGAATGACCGCGGAAGGGCGCACCCATCCGTAATGCCGACAAGCAACTTCTCTGGAGAAACGGGCATGACAACGGCACTAATGTCATCGTGCCCTGCCAACATTAGAGGCGCGATTTCAGCTTCTTTGTTGATCGCTATCACAACGCAGTCCGGAAGGATAGCTCCAACAGTAGGCGCACTCTGTATTGTCCAATCCAGCGTTCTCAGAAAAGTTTCTCGGTGATTGGAGAGGTGAAATTGCCTCACTCTCGGTACAAAAGCCCGTCGGCTGTGTGGGCTCGGTATTTTCCAAACGGCGTCCTATTTTTTGTTCATGATTGTCGATCATCCAGTCGCATCAGATTATCTATGCCAATGAAATTTCTCGCCGCCATTTCGTCAATCACGTCGAGAGTCCTCTTGCGAAGCTCTGGTCGGTTTTCGGAGTTCCGGTATTCCCGCCTTAGAAGGTTCTCAATGCCGTGATAGGAATCAGAACCTCCGTCTCCCCGATCCCGCAAGACGACTTCACTCGCTTCCAAGACAAGCTCAGTTACGTCGTGCGACGCCTTTTCAAGGTATCTGATGACTTCATCGGCGTTATCCTCGCCGTCCGTGAATGTTGCCGATCGAATGAACGCTTTTGCCAAGTCAGAGAAAGCAGGAAGCTCACTTTCTGGTATCCACCTGAATACCCCCGCAGCGGCGTTCCGGATCTCAGGAACATCATGTGCGAAAAGCCATGCAAGTTCCGATATCGCTATGGCTCGGTATTCCGTATCCGCGGCCGAATCGCAGAGGATCGAGGCCCACAAGTTTGAGTGGGCGGGCGACTCCCGTTCAATACCCTCAAATCGGTCCGCGGTGTTACCCTGCCTCAGGCGTTCTGCAAGTGCCCACCATACCCCGACCAGGTGCAATGTACAATCCGATGAGTCAATCATCCTTTCCATCAACTCGACAGCGAGATCCGGGAAATCACGCTCTATGAAATAAAAAAGATCGAACCCTGCGTCTGTTACAAGTGGTTTGAGCGCAGAAATTTCGTCACGTAAGCCGGCAATGGGTTCTGTAAGACGTTTAAGGCATACGCAGAACCGATCCCTGTCAAGGCGGTATAGTGGAATAAGAGCATACAGCATCATCGCCCGCATCGAGGTCGAGATCTCCGCGGCTGATTGGCATTCGACGAGAGTCCATAAATCGGTCGCGCGATCGGATTGGTGAGCGACAACATGGCCTAGTGCTTGCCACGCCACACCGCGAGATGAGTTGATACCCTTAAGGTAGAGATTTCGATTCGCTTCGAGTAGATCATCAATAGCCGGGCATATTCCAGGATGTTCAATCTCGTCAGTTGCCAAAGTTTCTTGAACTTCTCCGTGGGAAGCATACCAGAGCAGTGCCTTGAAGACCTCGTCGTCCCGACCACACGCCGGATGGTGCTTTACAAGCTCAATAAACTGCATTTCGAATGGTCGGCGCGGACGGGCGTGAGCATCACGCAGGGCCGCAATTGCGGCGTCCTCATCTATCTGCTCCGCACCCGCCAATCCTTGAAGCAAACACTGCCCATATATCGAACTGGCATCCTCCGGCAACCGCAGAAAGAAGCGCGCGAACCGGCCTGGATTTGACCTGGTAGCGCCTTCCAATTCTCGTGCCAGTTCACGAGTCCCGCCGACGACAGTTTCGTTTTCTGGCTCCACATAAGCATTTCGTTGGTGGTATTTCTTGATTGCAGCAAGCCATTGGTCGTCTGACATCTTTTTCGCCGCTGACCGTGGGATCGGCGACTTGATACCGTCACGGCTTCTTTTATCTGCTTTCGGAACCCTTTCTGAAGAAAACTTCCGCTGCAATTCCGCGAGTTTCTTCTTGCCGCAAGAGGAAAGTAAATCACTCCCTATAGTCTTTAAAACGTTCCATTGTACCTGCCCGGAGCGCCTAAGCAACTTCGAAGCGTAGCACTTTGTTACGAAAAAGAATTCGTCCTCTCCGTTCGCCCGGATCATACCCATAATCTGCGTTGCTTCCTCCAATTCGGGGCAATGATTCAGAATGCGTTCCTCGACGGTTCGCACGGCGACTCCGTTCGCCTTAACGACGGATCGGGCTGTTGTGGCGAATGACTTCCATTTGGCATGCTCATAGCCTGCCTTGAAGAGAAACGGTCCGTCGAGTAACGATTCAAGGCGATGTCCCAACGCACCAGGATTCGCGCCAATGGTTTCAAGATGCAGGTGAGTAACGGCGCGATGGAGTGTCGGGTCGATGCGGTCGAGACGGGCTTCCGCTTCGGTTGCCGACCTTGCGGCAAGCGTGCAAAAGGCTTCGCGGAAAAACGACAATAAAGCGTCGGGTCCACCGTCGGCGTCGGGATTGTGGCGAATACGGATACGGCTGCTGTATGAATCATCGTTCGAATCAATCTCAGCGGACTTTACGAGCATCGGAATCATCGCATCCAGAAAGACCGCTGGGGTAATTTTGACGACTTTCGACATTTCACTAATGTTGCCTACCGGTCTTGATAGGTATTTGAACGGATGGCTGCCAGGGTTATCCTCGAACCATTGGGCGAAGAGTTCCTTAACGACTCCCATTGCTATCTCAGGCTCGGTGTCCCAAATGGGAAGCAAAAGGCTCATGCGGCCCATCAGATCGTATTGCTCGGAACCACTATCGGATCGAGAACAGATCACATCGCGAAGCAGAGCAGTGAGTTCCGGGTTGTTCGGAATCCGGCGCCATAGGCGGAACCTTACGGTGAGTTCATCAGTCCGCGAAGGATCATTGCGCCACCAATGCCTAAAGACCGTCGCGACCGGGCCCGGACGCTTTCGGGAGATAACAGACAGCCACCCAAGCATACAATGTCGTCTGGGGTACGACGCATCCTCCAACATGTGGGTTAGATGGCCACCTTCGTTCAGAAGATCAAACCACGCCTCTTCCGTGAAAAGCGCCCTGCGCAGGAGGATGGGAAACTCTTCAGCGCCGTCGTCCAGCGACTGGATGATTTTCAACTCGCCATGAGTCGCATCGTGGACGGTAGCAAGCCATTGCGCCACGGCGTGTTTGACGTGAAACCGTATTTTGCAATTGGTCAAAACGTCTGCAAGAGCGCTCAGATAGCGTGATTTGTTGGTTTCCCGCATCGCGGTCAGGATCTGGCGTACCTGCGTGCGCCGGAAGAGATGCTGCTCCGTCGAGGTAAGGAACGCAACAATATCGTCCCCTGATATTGCGAACAATCTCGCAAAGATAAAATCGAAAAAGCTCTCATGAAAAAACGCCAGCCGATGTTGCTCGGTGACGATTAACCCTTCCGAGGACAGCAAGTCTTTTGCGCCGTCGAATTCATTGAGGACAGCGTCGGGGCAACTCAACTCCTGCTTTTCGCTCATCCACTTAGCCATCGCACACAGCGGAGCCTGGACGTTCCATCCGACATTGCGGTCCCTGTGTAGATCGCGTGTTTTCTTTTTGAGCAGTCCTTCCATCAGTGCAGTGCCTGTGCTGAAGCCAAAATTCGGATCGCCGATTTCAAGAAATACAGCCAGATTAAGGGGTAAACATAACAATCGTTTCTCGCTTTCTGTGAAGCGTTCGGCTCCAATTCCGTTACGCGTAAGTACCGGCACAACATCATCGTCCCACGACAGGGGCTTAACTGTCACCCGCTTAGCCCGGTGTTCCCTTTCTAACTCGCGATATTGCGGATCGTGTTCCAAATCGAAGCTGCGACACACCAGAATGCACCGGACGTCCCCGAAATATTGGGTTTCTTGAACCAGTTCACGCAGGCCATCCTTGATCGCGCCAGTACGGCCCGAAACCTCGCTCACCGCGTCAATCTGGTCCACGATTAGAACGGAAGGCCTTCCCCCGGCCAGATGTTCCAGGACGCTCACAGGGCTTTCTTCACGATCCAGAACGACCGAACCCAGTTCCGTTCTTGAACGGCAGTTAAGGTACTTATCGATGCGGAACGCAAGGTACGGCACTGAGTTGGTCGTTAAGCGATCCATGACTTCCCGTACAACACCTGACTTGCCGCAGCCCGCCTCCCCCGTCAGGAGGATCAGGGATGGTCCGTCCGCTGTCTGCAATTTGGCAACAACATGGCTGGCTTCGGCTCTCGGAATATGCTGGCCCGCCACGCCGAAAGGCGTGTAGCTATGCAAATATCTCTGGTTGGCCGCGTCGACATTCTCGCCAAGCGTTGGATCAAGTGAGCCGGGACGAAACGTGAAAGGGCTACATTTTCGGATCCATTCCCGTGCGATTTCCGTTGTGATCGGAGCATTCAGATTATCCACCAGATATTTCGATAGTGATGGGATGAGATCCGCCTCGCCCCGCAGTAGATGCCGGCCGAACATATCGATAAATTCCTCGATTGATCGCTCGGACTCAGTGCGGAACTCGCAACGACGCAGCCATTCGAACGCATTCCTTTTGTCGATATCCCACATCTCCACCAGTTTATCGAACGTCTCTCCATCCTTTTTTGAGGTCGCTCCCCGAAACTCGTGTACATCGTTCCCCAGCCTCGCCTTATTGCAGAGTTCTCGCATTTGTCTGGCCGGGTCTTGAGAAACGAACACACACTTGGCGGCGGCATCGGCCGATAGACGCCTCTTGAAAGCGTCTGTGACGCCATTTCTCTTAAGCGCGTTCAGCGTCCAGTTGGCGTCCTGGGCGTTGATCTTGGTCTGATGCCACTCCACGGAGTCCGATAGATGGAGGGCGAACTCGAACCCGAGGAACTCTTCCGGTACGCCCTCGTACCTGATCGCGTTCGCTTCGCCCGCAATCACGTCGAGGAGCTTAAGAACCGCCCACTTGCGTTCGTATTCGTTTCCCAGCTTGTTTGCGATGCCGCCCGAAATCACTATCTTGCTTCCTTATCTAAATCAGTGACTCTACGTGTGCCAAATGCGTAACAGTAAGCTGACGCGTGTCTGAAAACTGTTTGGGCGTCGACGCCACCGAGTTGCTTTGTCCTACTCCGGACCTTTTGGTCGAGACCGACTCAAGCGGGGCGATTGGGTTGATTGAAAATCGTCATTCGCTAATTTCGAATTCTTCCCCTTCGCTCGGGATATACTTTCCCAACCAGTTCGAGAAATCTTGATTGAATATCGACAGAAGTTTGGCGGGTGTTTCTTCGCTATCCAGGGAATATTTGGGAAACTTTACATTTGATATTTTGGGAAAATAGTTATCTACTTCTCTATCATCTCCCTGAGCTGCCGCACTTGCAGTCATAGCCTTGAAAATAGGGTCATTGTATTTCCCTACGCGAACAGAATTCCCCGTAACGTGTATTTCTACTTCAAGCCCGTATTCCGCCAAAGGCACCGATGACTGACGTCTGATATAATTTGCCCAAACAACCGTGTTGGCAAACAAGACAAGAGGCAAATCCGGATCAAGAGGTGATACTTGATTACATGCCGCAAAGCCCAACTCTACCAATCCGTCGCAATGAAGTTCCTGATAACCAGTGTACAGATTCGAATTAGCAGACGGATGAATATCCGCTCGCGCTCCGCGGAGGATTGGCCGCCAGTACATTGGTGGAAATTCAGGCAGGCCGTCAAGTCGTCGGCTATCGTTACCTTTTTTCCAGATCACAGTGCGCCATGGCGTATATAAATCATCAATTATCCCTTGTTGGTGAAAAACGCGATCGAATTGAACTTCCTCCCCAACGGGCAGTGCGGTAAACCGCAATCCGTACGAATCATCAGGGGTTTCGAGTCTGCCAAGCTCTCGCCGAAAGCGCTCTGATCGTTCCTCAAGTCGTTTATCAAAGCGTTCCATTCCCCTTGATACATTCAGTGTCATATCTTGAATCTCCCGCATCGTCATTCCTTCGCATCGATCTGCTCGCCGGACGGTACATTTCCGAGTGGGCTCAACGCGATGTGGCGCCAAGCGTGATCGCCCAACTCGAACAATAACGACACCGCTTTCGCCGTCGGTTGGAACGCCAAACACTTCCAGACTTGGGATTTGTGGTTCCACGCAGTCACGAAAGTTTAGCCTGAAGCGGTCGGCTAACTCAACACACCGCGGGACCGGCGTTATTTCAGCCGCGACCGGCGGCTTGGATTTGGACTCTCTGATACCAATCAGCAAAGCACCGGCGTGAGCGTTTGCAAACGCGACGGCCTCCTCAAGTATCTCGTTTCTTGCTCCTTCACCAATCTTATTCTCCCCAAGAATCCAGGGATCTGGTGAATTGCTCCGCTTACGCAGGCTTTCCTTATATTCGACTTGCTCGCCCTCCGGGACTTCCATGTCGATGAGCGCATAAATATCATTTTCGCTAATTTGCTCTGCGGGTATGGAGATAATGTCAATCATTGTTCGCCTGCCCCACACTAAAACAGTGCACGCCAAAATCCGCGCGTTACAAATGTGTATCGAAGAGTTGATGAATCGTAACGGAACGACCCGTTGAGAGTTTTCACCACAAAACAAAAAGCCCCGAATCAGGCGACCCGGAGCCTTTCATATTTCTCCGTAAGTTGGACCTTTCTGTGTAGGAGCTTTCTTGAGTTCATCAAGAATCTCAATCATCCTGTTCTCCTAACATTTGTTAAAACAATCCTTTGTGTTCATTCTGTAACGATGTGATTATACAACGCGGAGTGGTCCACAATTCTATACCGTTCACAATTCAACTGCAATTCAAGAAAACTGAATGTCTCAGCGCGAAAAGTCAACTGGACGACTGAAGTTAAGATGTATCGCCAATTTCAAAGGGTGATCATTGGGATCGGTCCGAGAGCTGATTCGGGACGCCACCTGGAGCAGGTACTGTTCAACCTACCTTGGAGGGCACCACGGATACCCGCACCGATAAATGGCGGGAAATTGACTCAGTGGTTAAAGGATTCAATGCAGCCAGGGACCGACCAGTCAACGAATCCGATTGCAGGACGTGTTGGCGCTAACTTGATCGCCGCGCTGCTATTGATTCCGCAAAAGACCGCAACCCGAAAATTTCAGTGCTGGTGTCCGCCTTCATAGGGCGCGAGTACTCTGATGTCTTACGTTTGATTATCCGTCCCTCAGGTCGTCTCCACATTCCGGTCCAGTCGCTTTTGCAGTCCAGGATAACTATAGTATTCCGACGCATCGCCATCCATTCGCTCTACCTGTTTGCGAACGAATTCTTCCCAGTGAGGTCTGCTTTCGCTTAGAAGAGAAATCGTCTCATCGAACAGTCTTTCAAGAATGTCCGATGTGCCGTGCGCGTTCCAAATCTCTCCTTTCTCACCCGCGGCCTTCAGCACCGCTTTAACATCTGCGCTATCGAAGCACGTAGCGAGGGACAAGATAACTGACTGACCAAGTTGCTCGGCATGGCGGTAACTTGCGGCCTTAGTGTATAATTCAATTCCCCTACCGACCAACTCCTTGCTCGGGTGCTCAGCGATAATGCTGATCTGTTCGGCTCTATCGAAGGTATCAAACCGGTCAAAAAGGACTTCGGACACCGGACGGATAGCAATTGCGTCGAACGAAGCGCAGGCTCTTAGTGTTTCGACGTCAACGGTCTCAAGAAGGCGCTTGATACGCGTGCGGTCTGACTCCTTCAGCCAATCCCAGATGCGCGGGTCGTTCGTCAGGAATGGACAAATGCGTAGAAGGGTGTCGTCCGCAACGCTTTCGAATTTCTGAGCCACATATTCAGGCATCACTGAGTCATAAATCTGCGTTTTTGCGTTTGCAATCTCCCGTAACGATAGTGCCAGCGTCTGGATCTTACTGGCATACCTAGCTTTTTCAGAGCCAAACGGTCCGCTGACTATCGCCTTGAGAAGATTAATCACCAGTACATCTTTCGCCCGGTCGAGGTATCTCGTGCGGAGGAAAGCGCTGATTTCCTTGGGTGACGCTGGGAACGAGGGGCTAAGTAAATCAGCGCCGAATCGCGCAATTGCACTCTTGCCCTGAAGCGGTGCATGCACCAGAAGGTATTGGAGGGCATGGACGATATGTGCGCGCACCAATTCCGGTGACGGTTCGTAAAGCTCATCTTGGACGACAAAAGCGGGATGGGCGCATAAATGTCGATCTCGCTGTAGGCGCACAAGGGCATCTAATTCGTGCCGCGCAAGTAACTGAAGGTCGCTATCTACCTTTTTAATCAACTCGGCTTCAAACCTCTGCAGCTTTCGCTTGTCATCCGTGTCAATCGCGACGTCCAACTCCTTCACGAACGCTTGGGGAGCTGCTTCACCTTGGCTAGCTAACTCACGAGCCTTGGCAATGACGTCATATGCCACCGCAATCCATGTCGACACGATGGCAGATCGCAGTGCGCCGCCTCGGTAGGCAGTTATCGCTTCGCCTATCAGTCGGCGCGACTCTCTGTCACGCACATCAAGCGCAAGCACATCAATGTCTGTGACTCCAAGATGTGCAGCCCTATTCACAATCACTCCCACACAAAGAGCTAATCAGCCGTGTTCCAGGCAACATCTTACCTTTTTCGGCGGACAAAAATCCAACCAGAAGGGTCAGTCACCGCGTCCCCAATCCCGAAAGAACCTGGCGAAAGCTGTCGAGCCCAGCTTCGAGGTTTTCAATGATCTCTTCGGCAAGTTCGTCGGGTTCGGGCAGATTATCGAGGTCAGTCAGGCTCTTGTCCTTGAGCCAGAAGATGTCGAGGCTGGTCTTGTCGCGCTCGCATATCTCCTCGTAGCTGTAGCTGCGCCAAGGGCCCTCCGGTGCATGCTTATCGTCCCAGGTTGCCTTGCGCTGATGCCGGTTTTTCGGATTGTAGCACTCGATGAATTCCGATAAATCTTCGAAGCGCATCGGCTTCTTCTTCAGTGTGTGGTGAATATTCGTTCGGTAGTCGTAGTACCACACCTGCTTGGTCCATGGCGACGGACTGGCTTCATGATTGTCGAAGAAGATCACGTTTGCTTTGACCCCTTGCGCATAGAAAACACCGGTCGGTAGTCGGAGGATCGTATGCAGGTCGGTGTTGTCCAGCAGTTTCTTGCGAATCGTCTCACCGGCGCCCCCTTCAAACAGCACGTTGTCCGGCACGACGACAGCTGCACGGCCGGTGGTCCTGAGCATTGTTCGAATGTGCTGCACGAAATTGAGCTGTTTGTTGGATGTGGTCGCCCAGAAGTCCTGGCGGTTATATGTCAGGTCGTCCCTTTCTTGTACGCCTTCCTCGTTCGTAAAGCTCATGGAACTCTTCTTGCCAAAGGGCGGATTCGCCAGCACACAATCAAAGCGCTTGCCTGCATCGGCCACCAGCGAATCGTTGGGCGATACGGGAACCCCACCGTCGATCTCGCCGATGTTGTGGAGAAACATGTTCATCAGACACAAACGACGAGTATTGGCGACGATCTCGTTTCCGTGAAACGCCTCGTGCTTCAGGAATGCCTTCTGATCCTTGTCCAGGTTGAAGTTGTCCGGGTTGGTGATGAAGTCGTAGGCGGCGAGAAAGAAGCCGCCCGTACCGCAGGCCGGATCGGCGATGAGCGTACCCGGTTCGGGTCGTATGCATTCGACCATAGTACGGATGAGTGCGCGAGGTGTGAAATACTGTCCTGCACCCGACTTGGTATCCTCAGCGTTCTTCTCAAGAAGCCCTTCGTAAATATCACCCTTTACGTCGGCATCCATGGTCACCCATTCGGTGTTGTCCACCATGTCGATGAGGCGGAACAACTTCGCTGGATCCTGGATCTTGTTCTGGGCCTTGGTAAAGATCTGACCAAGAATGCCTGTCTTGGTCCCGAGTTCGCGAAGCAGGGCGACGTAGTGGCCTTCAAGCTCGGAACCTCTTTTTGACTTCAGGCTCTGCCAGTTGAATTCGGCTGGGATGCCAACATCGCGGTTGTACGGTGGCTTGGCATATTCGTCGGCCATCTTGAGGAAGATCAGATAGGTGAGCTGCTCCAGGTAGTCGCCATAGCTCACCCCGTCATCGCGTAGGGTGGTGCAGAAGCTCCAGACTTTGGATACGATGGGAGCGGTATTCATGCAGTTGTCTTTCTCTTCTTTGTTTTCTTGTAGTGGTTGTTCTTCACCGTCTTCACTATTTCGGCCCTGATTCGGTCCAGAAGAACCGAGGCAGGTTCATCGTTTGGGTCCTGTGGGACGAGCTGGCCGGAAAAGGCTTTCTTTAAGAGCGATTGTCGAAATACGTCGGCTTGAAGTAGCTGATCGTCGATTTCGGTTGTCAATTCGTCGATTGATGAGTTCGCTTTTTCTATTATATCTGCAATTTGTATTTGTTCAGCAAGCGTGGGAAGTGGAATGCGAACAGCGTAAATTTTCGCCCCAGATATAACGGGCTGTCCAGTTGAACTTCCTAATACATTGAGGTTCTTATGCTCCAGTAAGTATTTGAAATAGCGTTTGTCAAACGATCTTACAAGAGGCGAGGCGATTAGAGCATTGTCAGTTATCCAAGAGTTCTTCAAGGTAATATGGGTTACCCCGCACTTCGCGCCCACTCGGCCGATAATCAAAGTTGGTTCCGAAATCAGATATTCGTCATGATACCCATTAATCCCATTGCCACCATAAACTGGATATTTGCCGCCTCTCATGGCGTTCGATGTTAGGCTTTGTCCGCTCGAGACGTTGATTAAGTCCCCAAGTTCAAAACTCGGCCAAATACTGTTGAGCGGCTGATTTTCAGAAAAAACTGAAAAGCTTCTCAGCCTTTTGGGTTTCGCTGGTTTCTTGGCCGTTTTATCGCTTTTCCCCCATTTTTTGACGGCGGCCTTCCACTCATGAAGTTGCTGTTCGTAACGTGTTTCTCGCTCCCGTTTGATGCGGGCGAGCAATTTCCCGGGCTGCTCAAGCTTGTCTTGGTTCTCTTCGCGCCACTGGGCCGTGAGCCTTCCTTCGAAGGCGTGCTTGAGCACGGCCTGGCGGTAGATATCGAGCTTCGCCCGCGCCGCCTTCAGGCTCGCAATGCCCTTGTCCAGTTCGGGAAAAAGCTCCTCGATCTTGGCGACGATTCGGAGTTGCTCTTTGAGTGGTGGAACCAATATCTGAAGGCTGCGGAGATCCCCTAGGGAAATATTATTCATCGCACCACCCCTGGCTTTCGCTTTTGCACGACTAGCAACGGTAGATCGGAGTTGAAACTCCAAGAAATCCGGGACTAAGCAATTAGCAAATCCAGAAATAATCGCGAGGGCTTGATTGGTATTTGCCGGGAGGTCTCTTTTCCTTACGATGCAAGTCTGACCGATTGTTCCCGCTATCGAAAATAGGATGTCGTTCTCTTCAAGAATTGACCTTCCCTGGTTTTCGTGGGCTTCTTCACTGACAAATGTCTGAATGGTGTTTGACTCGATCAACCCATTCGAGATGTTTTCAATTTTGACAAAGTTGATACCAGAATCTTGGAATTTATATCCATAGCTTGTAGGCGTCGCTCCCTTGGTTATTTTTCGACAGAGTACGTCTAAATTCTCTACAATCCAACTTGCCGGAATGTTACTTTTGGTAGAAACCAGTTCATCCATTTTACGCTGCCAATGCCTCATTCAATTCCTCAATCACATCATCCATTCGGTCTCCGAAGAGCTTGTACATCTGCCCCATGCCGCCCTTGCCATCGAATGGAGCCATGTCCAGATCGTCGTGCTCCAGATGAAAGGAGGTGATGATGTGGTCGCGGATCATGCGCAACCAGTGCATTTGCTCTTCGTTGAACTTTTCGCCGCTGCCGCTGTGGTGTGTCATAATCCAATTTTGGAAGTTGCGGCGAACGGTATCCGAATAAGTTGAGATTTTCTCGTCAATCCCGCAGACGCGGCGGATCAAAGCCACAAGCGCGGTCAGTTCACTGGCCGGTTGCCTGCCGTTGTATTCATCCAATACGGAGTATGCCTGCCATACACGCAAAGGGGCTAGTCGAGGCCGATCGATTTTAAGCTTTTCGAAAACCTCGCGGATCATCTCGAATGTCAGGTCTCTTCGCCTGTACGGTTGAGCGTAAAAGATGGTTAGGGCTTCGATTTCATCGCGATTGGCTTCAAGATAGTCCCGGAAGTCTTTGACAAGGGCCTCGGCGTTCTCGTGCGCGTCGCCTTTCCATTCAGCTCGCCGCACGGTGTCCAGGCTCTCATGATCGATGGTCTGTTCTTTGTCGCGGCGGATGGAATCGATCAATTCGATCAACTCGCCGTTGAACACGCTGGCCGCCTCGGCTACAAACTGTCCCCGCGCCTGGACGCGAGCGGGTGGTGACGGGTCGTCGCCGTCGGGCACAGCTTCAATTTCGCGAGCCTTCGCATCAATCCGGTCCGGGTCGATAGCCGCCAGCAGATCGCCGACGATGTTGGTGAGTTCGACGCCGCCAGCCTTTTCTCGGATACGATCCTGCTCATCTTGGTCGAGCTGTCGGTTGAGTCGGGCGAGCCGTCCGGCAAGGGAACTCACCGTGTCCTCATCGTGGGCGCCCATCATCACGCACATTGCAAGATCCTTGAGTGACACCGAAGGTTTGGTGATGAGCGGCTGGCTGGCAGTCTTTAGTGATTTTGTGACGCCGACGGCGTCGACAATCACATAGTGGGTCTTGCCACTTACAGCGGACGGCGAGACTTTCCTAAGATCGTCGTGTTCAAAGGTACGGGTCCCGCGACCCTTCATCTGCTCGAAATAGTTTCGGCTCCTCACGTCACGCATGAAGATCAGGCATTCGAGTGGTTTGACGTCGGTACCCGTGGCAATCATATCCACGGTGACAGCTATGCGCGGGTAGTAGTCGTTTCGAAACTGGGCAAGGACAGATTTCGGGTCTTCTGTTGCTCGGTAGGTGATCTTTTTGCAGAACTCGTTGCCTTCGGCGAATTCTTCACGCACGGTCTGTATGATGTCGTCGGCATGGCTATCGGTTTTGGCAAAAATCAACGTCTTCGGAACTTCGCTTCGGCCCGGAAATATCTCATGCCGTTTATCGTGGAAGGTCTGGATGACGGTACGGATCTGGTCGGGATTGACGACGGCACGATCCAGTTCTTGTCTGGTATAAACGAGATCCTCGTCCTGAATCTCCCAGCGCTTGCGCCGCGTGAGACGCTCCCGTTTTTCGACGTGCTGGTGGGCTCTTATATGGCCACCGTGCTCTGTCCTTTCCGTATCGATTATATAGACTTCGTTGCCGACGTTGACACCGTCCGCGACGGCTTGTTCGTGGGTGTATTCGCTGACGACGTTTTTCTTGAAGAATCCGTACGTACGGTTGTCCGGCGTAGCGGTCAGGCCAATGAGGAATGCGTCGAAGTATTCGAGGACCTGGCGCCAGAGGTTGTAGATCGACCGGTGGCATTCGTCAATGATGATGAAGTCAAAGAACTCAGGCGGAATTTTCTGGTTGTAGACGACCGGAATCGGCTGTCTGGGCTGCGTCAACTCCGCCGGATTTATCTCTTCCGCGGATTCGTCCATCTCCTCGCCCTTCAGAAGCGAATACATGCGCTGGATGGTGCTGATACAGACCTGACTATCCTTGGCAACATAGGACGATTTGAGACGCTGAACGCTGTAGAGTTCGGTGAATTTGCGGTTGTCGTCATTGGGTACGTACGCCATGAATTCCTGTTCGGCCTGTTCACCCAGATGCCTGGTGTCTACGAGAAAGAGAATCCGCCTGGCGTCCGCGTGTTTGAGCAGCCGGTAAATCGACGTGATGGCGGTGTAGGTCTTTCCAGAGCCGGTGGCCATCTGAATGAGTGCGCGCGGACGGTTGTCTCTAAACGAGATCTCGAGATTCTCGATGGCGCTTATCTGGCAAGACCTGAGTCCGGTAGGGTTGAGCTCAGGAAGTTTTCGAAGCTTGGCACGAAGCGAGTCGTCATTTGTGTGCCACTCCGGCATGGTTTCCGGTCGTGGGAAGTTGAAAACCTCCCGGGAGCGCGGTTTCGGGTCGCGTCCGTCGGTAAACCGAGTAAGCACACCGGTGGATTCGTAAACGAACGGCAGAGGTTCTTGATTGTTTACCCATTTGAGTTCGGCAGCAGCATAAGTGCCGGACTGTAATTCCACGGTCGTGATGTTATGGCCCCATTCCTCCGGCTTGGCCTCGACAACACCGACGGCTTTCTTGTCAACAAAGAGAACGTAGTCGGCTGGGCCAACATCCGTCTGATACTCGCGAACAGCGATGCCGGCGCACGCATTCAAGTCAATCTTGTTTCTTGACTGAACCTGCCAGCCGGCCTGATTCAACATCACGTCGATCTTGTCGCGCGCCTTCTGTTCCGGAGTGCGGTAAATGTCAGTCACTGCGAACGTCCTATTTCGTAAACTCGCCCAATTCGATCGAACTATATATGTTATCCTATAGAGCACGCAATATACGAAAATCTTCATTGTTGGTCAATGCGGCCCAAGCAGAAAGTGACGCATTTTGCGACGAATTCGGCGCGTTGTGCGACACAGAAAAACCCCGATGAGATCGTTCATCGGGGTCATTTGTCTGGCAGCAAGAGCAACACTCAGCCGTCATCTGAAGGAAGAAAGCAGAAATTTAAACAAAATCAACGCAACCTCTTTCGCCCGCATTCAAGCTGTTTGCGAATGCCTGCCTATTACTTGAGCCTCGGTCCGCTTGGGAAGACCCGAATAAAGGCGAATGATCCGCAGTGCAAACTCCTACGTCCGAATCCGAAGATCCGCCACTTCTTCCTTTCTCCTTCTTCCTTATCGCCTTCCCGGACGCGCTACGGCTCTGCGGTGTCAGGCAACTGCAAGGCGGCGTTATCGAAGGTGTAAAAAGCGCTCGACTCGTCTCCGTCGGCTGCCGTCTTTCTGGCCTTGCATACGATCAGGGCGTCGCCGAAGTCCGCCTCCGTCCTGCGAAATGCCTGCAAGGCGCTCCAGACCACCTCATCATCCTCGAAGTGCACGTTGGAATCTTGTAGCAGGATATTGACCAAATCGATCAGGTCGGCCCGGGTCGCGCGATACCGGCGGCCAGCTAAAGTCCACGTCGTTTCCGCCAGTACCACATCCGTAATGAGAACGCGCTCACCGCATTCAATAATGCAACGCGCCCGTTCAGCCTGCGCTTCGTCGTCTCTCAAGAGATAGCGCAGCAGGACATTGGTGTCGATTGCGATCAAGGCGTTTGGTCTCGCTTTCTTTCCATGGCGTCCTGCCGCGACTCCTCGTCTGAAACCGTTGGATCTCCTTCAAGATACGCCAGGCATCCCCAGGCGCTGCCGGGCTGCTGGCGGACTATGGTGATGCGGCCATCGGCCACGAAACTCCGGCACTCGTCGCCTGGCTTGATGCCGGCCAAACGGCACTGATCAGCCGGAAGCGTTATCTGTCGCTTGGCACTGACTTTGGGCACGATCTTCTCCAATGATGTAGATCACGTCAGAATTTCATACGAATTACTTTACTTACTGAAAAATACAAAGAAAATTATCAGAATGTAAAGAACCTGAGCAGAGAGGCAGACTTACGCCGCCAACGCCTCATTCAATTCGTCAATTACGTAATCCATACCGGTCACCAAATAACTTGCACATCTGCCCCAACCCGCCCTTGCTATCGACAAGCTTGTTTTTTGACTGTACCTTCCAGCCGGCAAGATTCAACATCGCGTCGATCTTGTCGCGTGCCTTTTGTTCGCGGCGTGAGACGCGCCGCTCACCATCAACGTCGGACGCCAAAACCACGCGTCCTCTGTTGTCCGGAGAAGCAGCAAAAGAAGCTGTCAGCTCTCAGCTTGAATCAAAAACCCAATCAGTTGACGTCAGCGCCATGACGCGGCAGGACCGGAAGTGGCGCAACGAGGGCAAGATGCCCTCGATCCCGGGACCTCTCCCCCCGGCCCACTGAGATAGAGCAATCAGTGGTCAGCAGTCAGCCAAACCTGGTCGACGATACGGCCTGGCGATATCAATACGCGGATGCCTGGTTCTGTGAGGAATTCACTTACTACCACGTCAATAGTAATTGCTTGTGCCGGACTGTTCCTTGTGACGCCTTGACCCGTTGTCAATGCTTTATCTTTCCCCGTACGGGGTCCCGCGCCAGCGAACATGGGAGCGCCGCCTTCCCTTATTAACAGACGGCGGCCACGACGCCATTTCCTCTTGCTTAAGTCGTCGATTAGGGATATTTTAATTCTTGCTCGACATGAGTTGATCGCAGTGGCGGAATTCAGTACGAAATGAACTGAGGATTTCGAGGAAACGACGTCGGGATTTGGACAGGGTAGGAGTAACAAGATGGCACAGCGATGGAAAGATTGGCTGGCGCAAGCGGAGCACGATTTGCAGCAGGCCGCCGCATCTGAGATTGGAGGCCGTCATGGCTGGGCTTGTTTCGCCGCGCACCAGGCTTCTGAAAAGGCAGTGAAGGCGCTCCACGTCGCCAGGGGAAAGCGATTGAGGGGCCACGTTGTTGCGCGCCTGCTCTTGGAGCTTCCGGATGCCCCTTCGGAGCACCTGGTCGAAAAAGGGCGAGTGCTCGACAACTACTACGTTCCGACACGCTGTCCTAACGGGCATCCGGAAGGCGCGGCCTACGAACATTACGGGCCGCTGCAGAGCGAACAGGGACTACGTTTTGCCGGTGACATCGTCCATTTCGTCCGTCAAGCGCTGGCCGTCGAGGGAAACCGTAATTGAAGGGCTTCAACGCTGGTGCGCGGAAAAGGCTGAGAAGCCTGCGCACCAAATGAGCATCCATCCCCGAAAGGTACCGGAGAGGCGTGGACTCATGCAGTTCGTCGGGGCAAGTAAAGATCCCGAGCCGGATGTCTCCTCCAGGCAGGATGACTACCTGGCAGCCTGACATCCGGCTGCCGTTTCTCTTGCGGCTTCTTCCGGCGGGGAACCGGGGATCGGGTGACCCGGAAAGAAGCACACGGCCGACGTCGGTTTGCGGGCAGACCGCGAGCCCCGCGACGGTCCTTCCCGGTCCGCCTCCCGCCCGATCGGTGGTGGCTTGGGGGGTTTTTCCACGCTTTTCCGTTCACCACAGAATGATTTTTTGATCTCTTGAGTACGCAGGCCACAATCGCTCGTCTATGCCACCGGTGAGATTCGTGGAAAAACCGGCTCCGCGCCGAGCGGCGCGGTTCTTTTTGGTCCTTTTCCTTACGCGAATAAGAAAAAGGACGAAGAAGAAAAAAAAGTGAGGGGATAGGAAACGCCTGTTTCTACACTGAACGTAGTTCCAAAGAGTCGTTAAAGGCAGGACGGGAGAGGTAAGCAAAAAGGGCAATGAAACGGGAATGAGGCATTTTATGCCCAAACAGAAACAGGTACGGATCGGAATTGTGGGGCTGGGGCCGCGTGGGAGGCTATCGTGGATGAAGAACCTGCTGCGCATAAAGACGTGCCGTGTGACGGCCCTCTGCGACAAAGTCGAGGCCCTGGTGGGGCAGGCGTATCGAGAGGCCGGCGATCCGGACATCGCGTGCTACACGGACTATGAAGAGATGCTGGCGAAGGCGGACATCGACGCGGTGGCCATCGTGACCGCGCCGCACGATCAGCCGGATCTGATCTGCCAGGCGATGGAGGCGGGAAAACATGCGACGTGCGAGGTGTCGCTGACGTACAATATGGAGGATTTGTGGCGGGTCGTGGTGGCGGTGGAGCGCAGCGGGCTGAAGTTCCAGATGGCCGAGCAGGTGATGTACCATGCGTTTGTGAAAGCCTGGCGGAAACTGGTGAAGCAAGGCGAACTCGGTCATGTCATCTTTGCCGAGGGACAGTATCTTCACGGGATGACGCCGGACCGGTTCTGGGTGGATTCCGAGACGGGCGAGCGGATCCCGCTGGACGAAGCGGCGACTCATCCGAGGGCGGTCAAGAGCAGAATGTGGAACTGGTATCCCCACCCGATTCTCTACATGGCAACCGACCTGGGCCCCATCCTGACGGTTCTGGAGGACCGGGTGACGCGGGTGACATGCATGGGGACGCGGCCCCACAGCTACTATTACGAGGGAATTCCCGCGTCGGATATCCAGGTGGCGTTGATGCACACGGAAAAGGATACGATTATCCGGATGGCGGCCGGTTTTACGTATGCGACAACGCCCCGGGATCATCACTGGTGGCACCTGGAGGGGACCACAGGGAAGGTGGAGACCGCCCGATCCGCGGAGATCTACGGCGGATCTCGGGGCGTGGATACGCCGAAGATGTGGCTGGAGAGTTCCGGAGAAGAGGATATGCGGGCGATGGAATGGCAGTATTCCCCGGACGAGCTTCCCGAGGAGGCCCGGGGAAGCGGGCATGGAAATATGGACTATTTTGCGTTGTCGTCTTTTCTGGACGCGATCCTGAATGATTCGGATCCACCCCTGAACGTATACCGGTCGGCGGAATTAACGGCGCCGGCCATTGTGGCCGTTCAGTCTGTGGAGCAGGGAAGCGCGTGTCTGGACGTTCCGGATTTCAGACCTTCGGAGAAGCGGAAGGCCGGTGCATTACCAGAATGAACTCGCACTGGGTATGCCCGCGTGGAAGCGGAGGCGGAGTTCGGACCAATAGCGCCCATAACTTTCAGGATGCGGAAATAAAAACCCCCAACAGGAGGCGTTACAATGGCATCAGGTTTTCTGGATCGCCTGAAGGACGGGCCGGTGCTTGGCGACGGTGGCTACTACCTGGAGCTTGAACGGCGATGTCTGGGCAGTTTCGCCAAAGGCGTCCCCTGGGCCGTACTGGATCACCCCGAGGGTCTGCTCGAATTGCACAGGGAATTCGCGCTTGCCGGCGCCGAAGTGCTGCAGGCCATGGCCTGGGGCGTGGGCAAGTTGGATCGGGATGAGGAACTCCACCGTACGGCCGTCGAGCTTGCGAGGCAGGCTGCCGGCCCGAATCGGTTTGTGGCGGGTACGCTCAGCCCCTTCGGCATCGGAAAGTACCAGAGGCGATCACCGATTACCGCTAAGGAAAGGCGCGAGGCGCAGGCGTTTTTCGAGCGGCGGGTGGGACAGCAGATCGCGGCGGGTGTGGACCTGTTCATCGTAGAGACGTTTTATTCCGTAGAGGAGGCTTCGCTGGGGCTGCCCTACATAAAGAGCGCCGGTGTGCCCGCCGTGGTGACACTTGAGTACAAATCGGGCGAGTATACCGCCGACCGGTATCCGCCGGACGAGGCCGTGAAACGGCTCGTGGATCATGGCGCCGACGTGGTGGGCGTGAATTGCGGACGGCCGTGGTACATGTACCGGGATATTCTTCGCAAGATGATGGGTGCGGTGTCCGTGCCCATATGCGCTCAACCCCTGGCGTACGTGCTGGAAAACGGCGCGGAGTATACGCGGGAGATCGCCTCGGGCTCAAGCGTTCATTTCGAACTCCGGCACCAACCCCGGCGTGAGATGGCCGACTACGCGCGGGACGCCTGGGATATGGGCGTCGATTTCATCGGGGCCTGCTGCGGGGCCCTGCCGTACCACATTCGAGCAATGGCCGAGGCGATCGGAAAACCGACGGCAATGCCGGATCAGCCCGGGCCCTATCAGCTTCGATAGCGGCGGGACTTAAGAAAGGAGCAACGCCATATGGCCGGAAGTCTTATGGATTTGTTTAACGAGGGGATTGTTCTGGGTGACGGGGGGATGTACCTGGAGGCAAACTGGCGAGGCTACGAAGTGCCCGGAATCATCGGTTCCCACCCGGAGGCGCTGAAGCAGATCCACCGGGATTTCTACGATTCGGGTTCGCAGGTGCTTCAGGCGCTGACGTGGTTTACCTCGGGCGCTCAACTGGAGGCAAAATACGGATGGGGACGCCGCGTGGACGAGATCAACAGGACCGGTATTCGGGTGGCAAAGGAGGCGTCCGGCTGGGAGGCGCCGGTTGGCGGCTGTCTTGTATCCACGATGACCGGCTCACGGCAGGGAGATCAGGTTTACGATCCGGTGGATCCCTCGTCGCGTTCACGCGCACAGTCCGAGTGGGAAGAGCAGATTGCAATTCTGGTCGACGCTGGCGCGGACTTCCTGATTCCAGAGACGTTTTTCCGGTTGGACGAGATGCGACTGTGCGTGGAAAGCTGCAGGAAGTCCGGCCTGCCGACAATGGCGCTGATGGGGATCGGAAGCGAAAAGCGGACACAGGACGGCGCAACCGCCGGGGAATGCGCCCGCATCCTCGCGGACGAAGGAGCCGACGTCGTCGGGACCGTCTGCATCGGAGATCCGGACCAGATGTTGCCTACTGCGCTCGAGATGCGGGAAGCGGTGGATGTGCCTGTCGCCTGCCAGCCAAAGGGATTCAGACAAAAGGTGGATACGGAAAACGTCGGCTACAGTGTCTCAAGGTATCGCGAGGGTGTCACACCGGACGATATGGCGGCGTTTGCGCTGAAGGCCAAGGCCGAAGGGATCAACTACGTCGGGTGCTGCTGCGGTACCGGTCCGTCTCACATCCGTGCGATGGCCGAGGCGCTCGGGAAGCCCGTGCGGGCCGCGTAAATCGCGGGATGGAATCAAGCTGCAGGAGATACCTCGAACCAAAGCTTGAAAAGGTAAATTCACACCCGCTTGCTCTACGGCTCGACCAGCCAATGTGCGAGGGTGGAGATGATTGATTCGCGAGGACGCCATGAGCCAGAGTTGTCCCGGTGAGTTTCGGGTCGTCGGGTATGAGGTCCGGGACTTCACCGGCGATTATACGTGTCTCGATTACGGCGACCCGCATGCTCCGAGAATTGCGCGCCTCAGAGAAGCGTACGGGCTGGAGGACGTCGTGGCGGGCTGCAAGACCGAGTTTCAGGGGTTTCTGGCCCTGAAGCGCTGGGTCCGCGGCCAGTGGAATCACGGGCTATGGTACAACGCCCCGGAGGTTGACGACGGCCTGGGAATTCTGGAAGCCGTGAGCAGAGGGGAACGGTTCTTCTGCGGTTCCTACGCCCGGGTCTTCGTGGATTCGGCAACCGCGCTGGGCTGGCCTGCACGGAGGGTGGCGATCGCTATCGAGGACTGCGAGTCGCCCAGGGACTATAATATATGGAACGTGGGACACGCGGTTGCCGAGGTCTGGTCCAATGAACACCGGAAGTGGGTGATGATGGATCCGGACATCAACGTCCACTACGAACGAGAAGGTGCGCCCCTGAACGCGCTGGAAATCCGGGAGGCGTGGCTGAGCGGTGCCGCGGATGCGGTTGAAATGGTGCAGGATCAGCCGGAATTCCTCGTTCCCGACGCCAGGCATGTCCGGCTCGCACTCCGCGATCCCACCTGCCGGAGAGATTATGACGAGGAGGTCAACCGCCAGTTGTTCGCCAGGTTCATGCGAAACAGGGTCATGGACTATTATGCCCGGATCCGGGTAATGACGGATCGCCTGACCTGGGAATGGGTGGACCGCAGGTGCCTGCCGACATTCGTGAGTAATTTCAGACCCGTTGGCCGTGTTCAGTGGACCTCCAACCTGTCGGACGTGTACTGGACCGTGAATCTGGTACGCGTGTCCACGCAGCCGGTGTGGAACACAGGCGTGCCCAGGCTGGCGGTAACGCTGTCACACTGTATGCCGTTTTTCGACCACTATGAAATTCGCATCGATGACGGGGTCTGGCAACGGTGCGAGGCGCATTTCGACTGGCCGATGCGGGAGGGGGTTCAGTCGCTGGCCTGCCGGGGCGTGAATTCGATGAGCCGTACTGGGGTTCCGTGTCGAATCGAGGTGGCGTACGCCCGGCCGCCATTGGAGACCGGTTACTATTGATAATCTCAACGATGAACGAGTGTCCCGTCCAGGCGTGTACCGGGGAGGATTGCGATGATATCGATTACCGCTGATTTCGAATGCGGTAACGCGAAGCATATCCGACAGATCGCGATCGACCGGTTTCGGCTCGAAGTCATCGGAGACAAGGCGTCCTACTGTTACTACTTTTGTTTCGACGTCCGGAATGACGGGCCTCCTTCGGTACTGACGGTCGAGGTGTGGCCGGACTCCGAATTTGGGCCAGAGGGATTCGTCGCCGGTTTGCCCACCACCGTATGGGTCGAATCCCGGGGCGAGGGTCGCTTCAAGCCGCTCGATCGAGCCCAGGTACAAAATTCCGAGGAACCCCTGTTGGTCCGCCTGAACCTGAAGGAGAACCAAACCATTCGGGTAACGAACGCCTGGCCGGCGCCCTATAGCGACACCGTGGAGGGCCTCCGAAAGCTGGCTGTCGAACGCGAGGACCGCTGCGAGTCGTTCACGATCGGTACGTCGGTCCAGGGGCGGGACATCCCCGGCATCCGGACCGGCGCGCCCGGCAAGCCCAGGATTCTGTGCGTGGCCGGTCAGCACGCGGTCGAATTCTCGGGCACGTGGGGTATGCTGGGCATCGCCGATTTCATCACCTCCCTCGTGCCGGATGCCGTCGCCCTTCGAGAGCGGTTACAGGTTGAGGTCTTGCCGGCGGTCAATCCCGATGGAAACGTGATGGGCAGAAACGCGTTCAACGCGGAGGGGTTGGACATGTACCGGGCATTCGGCGAGGACCCGGACGCGGTGGCGCCGGAAGCCCACGAGAGTCGCCTGGTGTGGGACAGGCTTGTCAATGATCGACCGGCGCTATGGATGAATATCCATGCCTTCGTGGGCTGGCGAGACAATGGCGAATACCCCTACGACGGATGGTACGAGGTGGTCGATCCGGTCTTCGAGAATCCCGATCGGGCGCGGCTATACCAGGCCCTGTGCGATACGATGCGCCTGGAGACCGATGGGATGTCCACGCATGGCAGGGCAAACGTTCATCGTGAGAATACACTGTGCTATCAGATGGCCCGCAGGCTTGGAATTCCCAGCGTATTCTATGAGACAAACGTCGCTACGGCGGGTCCCCATGGAGCCGCCAAACGTGCGATTCACGTGTTCAAGCGGGCAATTCATACCCTACTGAATACCCGATGAAACGGGGCGCGGATAGGGTTCCGCGCGAGTAATGGAGTCCGGAATGGACGCGAAAAGACGGGATCTTCTTAAGAGATTCCTGTCTCGAGACTGGAATTCGGAAAAGGCGAGACAGGTTAAGTTGGAGCGATACCTGGATTGGATGGGCCGCCAGGAGAGACCGCCCATGCGGGTTACCGGGCCCGACAGGGGCGCCGGTGTCTTGAACGTGGGGGTGGTCGGCCTGGGACGAGGCCGGTTCATGGCGAGCTTATGCAACCTGATGGACCAGAGTCGAACGGTGGCGGTATGCGACGAAGTCGCGGACCTGGCGGAATACGTCGCTGAAGAACAGGACATCCCGAAGTCGTACGTGGATTTCGAAGAAATGCTAAGGGACGACGAGGTCCGGGTGGTTGTCGTGGAAACGGGCACGGACAGGCATGGAGAGCACGCGATCCAGGCGCTGCAGGCAGGCAAGCATGTCTTTGTGGAAATGCCCGTTGCCGTTACACTGGAGGAATGCAGGGCGATCGTCGATTTAAGCGAGCAGACCGGTCTGAAGGTGCAGATGGGCAATCAGTTGCGGTGGTACAACCGGTACGAGTCCCTCAAGCAATTATGCATGGAAGAGGAGTTCGGCAAGATCCAGTACGTGGAGGCGGAGTACAACTGCGACTACCGATGGCGGAAGCGGTTCTGGGTGAACCGTGAGCGCGAGGTGGGCATGCCGGCCGACCGGGGATGTGTAGGGGGAATCGAGCCACCGCTGAACGCGGCGGTGCATACCACGTTCGACACGTCGCGCTGGCTGCTGGGTGACGAGCAGATTGTCGAAGTGGAAGCCTTCGGGATGCGCGGCACGAGCTTCGCCGAAGGCAGCCCGGAGCTGGGCTTTGGCGCGAAAACCGGCGATGGCTTCGACAGCGCGGTGGCGCTGATGAAGAGCGAGAGCGGGGTGATCATCAAAGCGCTGCAGAGCTACGGATTCCGCCGCCCCCACCTGAATTATCTCGCCCTTTACGGCACGCTGGGATGTTACGAAGGCGAGCGGCGCAACGAGGCCGGATCCGGATACGTTCACCTTCCCCACCGGTTCCTGAATACCGTGGAATCGGGCGATGGCTGGATGGAACTGCCTCTTGTAACGGGAACCGGACCCGGTCATCAGGGGGCGGAATTCGATATGATGCTGGATTTCTTCGACGCGATCGTCCGCGACCGCCGCCCACTCATCGACGCGGTCCAGGCCGCGCGGTCGTGCGCGCCGGCGATCTGCGGCGAGCAGGCGGCTGCCCAGGGCGCGCGGGTTCAGGTTCCGCAGTTTCCATAGGTAAACGTGGAGTTCTGTACCGGAACCGGATTGCCGAGATTCGGCTCACACGGAGACACGAAGACACAAAGGGACAGGCAACGATCAGCAAAAGGCGGTTAGCGATACGGACTGGCGATATCGATTTTTTATTGTTCTTACCACTACTCCCCAATTTCCCTGCCTCCGGCGGGTTCCTTTTGAAGCGACCAAAAGGAACCAAAAGTCGCCGCTGGGCGCGGGGCCTGCCATATGCACAGCGCGAATAACCTCACGGGACGCACATGATGTGCTGCCCTGCAAGCGAAGGTGGATACCGCAATTCGTTGCGCAACGGAATAGCGCGCTCTGCTCTGGGAGTCCTCCGGATAGGACTCGCCAACAAGCCCAATTGGCTTTCTGGCGACGAGTCGTATGGATGTTTTTCTAACGCCTTTCAGAACGCTTCGCCTCTCGAGCGTCCCCTACGGGTGGAAGGGGCCTTTGTTCGCGGCGAAAATCATTCCGCTCACCATCAGCCTCGAACGCCAGAACCAGGCGTCCCCTGTTGTCCGGATAAGCCGCCGGGACAACAGGTCGCCCACCATGCGGGCGGACGTGGATTCCGCGCTCTAAATTGTGACATCACTATCGGAACGAATCTTGTGAGATCCTTTCAAGCGCACGGTTGTGGCGTGGGGGGTTTTTCCACGCTATTCCGTCCCGCATTGAAGTACCGTGGGGCGGGATTCGTACGCAGGGCACAATTGCAAGTCTATGCCACTGAGAAAATTCGTGGAAAAACCGGCTCCGCGCCGAGCGGCCTGCCTGCGCCGAGCCGTGCTCGGCAGGCAGGCGCCCTTCTTTTTCGCCCTTTTTCTTGGGCGATGCAAGAAAAAGGGCAAGGGAATAGGGGACGTTTGGGGGTGGTGAAGATTCGAGCTGACGTGTAGCGAAACGAGGGGGCTTCGACATTTGGACAAGCTCAATGCAGGTATGCTCAGCGTCGACGATTCCGCAAGCGAAATATCGCAACGAGACGGGATGAACCCCCAGACGAATGGTGGTACATTTCCGGGTCAGGACGCTGGTTCGATATCGGCCGTGCCGGCCTCCACAGGTTTCAATCGTCATTCCTTCCGTATGGTCCATTCGACCCACGCAGTTTACGGCATATTGCTTCTCCTGATCCTTCGGGGCCCAGCGCTGTACGCGGATTCGCCGCGATTCGTTGACGTTACGGCGTCATCAGGCATCGAATTCCGGCACGTCCACGGGGGGACGGGCAAGAAGTATTTCGTGGAGACGATGGGATCAGGGGTCGCGTTTCTGGACTACAACAACGACGGCCGGCTGGACGTATTCGCCGTCAACGGAGGGGCGTTGCCCGGCTATGCCGGACCGCCCCCGAGGAACCGGCTGTACCGGAACGCCGGCGCGGGCGCCTTCTCCGACGTGACGGGGTTCGCGGGAGTGGGAGAAACGGCCTACGGCATGGGCGTCTGCGTGGGCGACTTCGACAACGACGCGCACGACGACCTCTACGTGACGTGCTACGGGCCGAACAGCCTGTTCCAAAACAACGGAGACGGGACGTTTACGGGCGTGGCGGACCGGGCCGGTGTCTCCGGAGATTCCGCCTGGAGCGTGGGATGCGCCTTCCTGGATTACGACGCGGATGGATTTCTGGATCTGTACGTGGCCAACTACGTCGCCTACTCGATCTCCTCCCCGGAGACCGGGTTGAGGCCCTACGCTTCCCGTTCCGCGAGTCCATCGGTGGATGCCAGGTTTTATCCCCACCCCGACAACTTCAAGGGGGCGGCCGATCGCCTGTATCGCAACAACGGGGATGGGACGTTTACGGACGTGACGGACCGGGCGGGCGTCTTTAATCCCGCGGGCAAGGGGATGGGGATGTCGTGCGGCGACGTCGACGGCGACGGAACCGTGGATATCTTCGTGGCCAACGATATGACGCCCAATTTTCTCTACCTGAATCGAGGCGACGGAAGTTTTGTGGAAAGGGGTCTTCTGTCTGGGGTGGCCTACAGCGGATCGGGCGACCTGCAGTCCAGTATGGGTGCGGACTTCGGCGATTTTAACCGGGACGGCCGCATGGACCTGGCCGTAACCAATTTCCGGCTTGAGGGCGCCGGGCTCTTCCGCAACGAGGGGGACGGACTCTTTACGGACATTTCTTCGATATCCGGGATCAGGACCCCCACGATTCCCCATGTGGGCTGGGGTCTCGGGTTTCTGGACTACGACAACGACGGTTGGTCCGACCTTCTGATGGTACACGGCCACGTGCTCGACAACGCAGACCGCGTGGGAAGCGTCTACCGACAGCCCGCCATCCTGTTCCGTAACACAGGAGGCGGGCGGTTCGTCGACGTGACCCGCGACGTGAAGGACGATCTGTCCAGGCCGGGCGCCAGCCGGGGCGCCGCCTTAGGGGATTACGACAACGACGGGGACGTAGACGTTTTCATTCTTACGGTGAACGGCGCGGCGCGGCTCCTGAGAAACGAGGTCGGCAACCGGAACCGCTGGCTGAGGGTGAAACTGATCGGAGCCGCTCGGGAGCATCCGAAGCATTCAAAGGGCGTCACGCGTCTGTCCAACCGCAACGGCATCGGTGCCCGCGTGACGGTATGGGCCGGTGGCCGCCGGCAGATCCGAGAGGTTCAAAGTGGATCAAGCTATCTGTCCCAGAACGACTTCCGTCTCCATTTCGGGCTCGGTCAGTACGCAACAGTCGATTCTGTCAAGGTTCGATGGCCCGGTGGTACGATGGATCGGCTCGGGAGCTCTGCGGTCGATCGGGAGATCATCGTAAGGGAAGGAGAGTCGGGTCGATGAATCCTGGGAGCATGGTCTGGCGCGCTGCTGTACTGTGCGGGATGCTTTTCGGGGCGCTTTCCGGTCCGTCGGCGCTGGCCAACCGCCCGAGGGAGATCCGGTACATCGGGCCGCCGTTGAGCACGTTGAACAGCTATCTGTATACGGGGGGGATGTACGCGCAGATCACGCTGGGCACGAAAGAGGGCCTGGTTCAACTGGGCCCGGAGGGAGGGCTGATTCCGGCCCAGGCCGTGCGCTGGGAGGTATCCGAAGACAGGCTGTCCTATACGTTCGTTCTGCGGCGGGACAACCGCTGGTACGACGGCACGACAGTGACCGCACGGGACTACAGGGCCGCGTTCATCTATCAGATGGAACCGGGTCGCGAGAGCAAGTGGATCTGGGACACTCCGTTGCAGTACGTGATCAAGGCCCTGGACTTCAGGAACGGCGCCGCTCGAGAGGAGGAGGTGGGTGTGGATGTGCTGGACGACTACACCCTGCGGTTCCGCCTGGCGAGGCCGTACCCCGCGTTCTTGAACGCAATGGTCACCGGAAGCATGTTTCCGATCCACCGTGGCTCCCTTAAAAAAGATGGAGACGCGTGGCACAAGCTGCCCAACTACCAGGGCAACGGGCCGTACAGGATCGTGGAGTGGGAACTCAATTCCCATGTCATCCTCGAACCGAATCCGCAATACAACTTGCGGCGAGGCAATCTCGAGCGGATCTACAGCCGATTCGCGGGCAGACCCCTCGAGGGGTATCAGAGCGGCGAGATCGACTTCGCACTCCTGCAATCGATCGCCGATATCTACTATGCCAAACACCATCCGGCGCTGAGCGGTGAACTGGTCTGGACGCCTACGAGCGGGCTTTCCTACGTTAGATTCCTGTTTTCCGAAAATCCGGTTTACTGGGACGCCCGCGTGCGGCGGGCGATCGCCCTCGGATTCGACAAGCGCCGGATTGTGGAGGCGATTTTTCTCGGGCGGGAGACGCCGATGAATATGCTGTCCACGCCTGCTATGCCGGATTGGGATCCGGAACTGGGGATGGGATTCGACCTGGACGAAGCCCGGCGGCTGCTGTCTGAGGCGGGGTATCCGGGTGGCAAGGGCATTCCCGAATCGGTGATTCTGATCCCGTCGTACCTGGCGCCCGAGATGGTTTCGCAGTTCGTGGCGATTGCCGCCATGCTGGAAGAGAACCTGGGCATTCGGTTCAAGATCGACAATCAGGAACTGGGGGTGTACGCCGACAAGCGGGTTTCCCTGAACCCAACCGGGTATGCGGGGATGTGCTTTGCGGCGTCCGGGGCGCCGTGGCCCAACCCCATCTACGGCACGCAATGGATCGAAAACGTCCAGTGGACGGACAATCCCGAAGTCTACGGCGCCTGGTGGGCGGGGCAACGCCGAATCGTGCAGATCCGATCGGGTATGACTCAGCTCAATCGGGCAAAGAATGTCGAGGACTTCCAGCCTATGCACGGGCGGGTCGCGGCGTATGCAGACTCGGTGATGGCGCTTTTCGCAAACGGAAGACACGGCCCGCACCTGCGGCGGCAGGCAGCGGAGGCGATGAGCGGTTGGCAGCGGTCGGCGGACGAGATCCTGCGGACGGCCCACGAACCGGATGCGGATGCGGATTGGTGTTGGAAGGCTCTCAATGTCACGCTCCTCCAGGCCAGGCAATACCATTTTCAGTGGTCGCACGCCAGCGATCTCCGGTGGCGTCTGGAGGAGATGCGCCAGGAAGCGCACCACGCGCGGGACCCGTCCCGGCAGGCTGAGATCAACCGCGAAGTGCACCGCCTGGTGCAGGCATTCAGCTGGGATTTCCCGCTCCACGTCGCCAATGCCACGGCTCTGGTCAGGCCCTACGTGAAGGGGCTGAAATTCTGCGCCTACTGGTGGGCCAATCCCATGTACCTGAAGTGGATCAACATCGACGACCTGCCTGCCGAGCACGGCTCGGCGCAGGCAGGCAACGGACCGAAAACGGCGAGGCGTTCCGTCGGCGACTGAGTGCGCTTCGGGCCAGACCATTATGGCTGCCCCGAATGTAAGTATGGTTGTCAGTACCAGCGAGGATGAACGGTTTCCTCCGGAGGGAAAGGCATGAGGCGGCGCGGCAGATCCGGCCGGGATACCAATGGGCCGGTTGTCCCCGCAGGTTCTCTCGCAAAAATCCCCGAAAGCCTCACTGATACGACGCGGACATTCAGCGGGATGCCCTCGCGTGGTTCGATCGGCATCTGACGGTACAGTCGTAATCGGACGCAGTCCCGGGTCGGAGAGTCGTTATGGTGATGTTCGTTTTTCGCCGCATCGGTCAAATCGTCGCGAGTCTGATTGCGATTCTCGTCATCACGTTCTATCTGATGCACGCCGCGCCAGGCGATTTTTTCAATATCGAACGGCTGATGAACCAGCAGGTAACGGGCAGCCGGCTGAGTCAGTTCGAGGAGAAAAGCCAGACGCTCATGTTGTGGGAGGAGCGCTACGGGGAGAATACGCCCGTGTGGAAGCAAATTCTCATCTATCTGCGACACGCGGTCGCGCTGGACTTCGGACCGTCGTTCCGCTACCCGGATACCACCATCGAGGAGATGATGACACGGGCCTTCCCGCGGACGTTCGTCCTGGCCTTCTCTCCGATGCTATTGGCCCTCCTGATCGGCATTCCCATGGGCATCGGGGCGGCGCTGTACCGAAATACGTGGATAGACCGCGCCACCATGTTCGTTTCCATGCTGGGCATCTGCATCCCGTCCTACGTCATCGCCCTGCTGGTGATCGTCTTCTTCGCCGTGACGCTTCAGTTGTTTCCAACGTCGGGATGGGGGACATGGGAGTACGCGGTGCTTCCTGTGTTGGCGATGGTTTTTCAGCCCGTTGCGGGCATCGCCCGGTACGTCAGGGTAAGTCTGATCAAGGAAATGGGCGAAGACTACGTCCGCACTGTCTTCTCCAAAGGGGGCGACCGGAACAAGGCGGTCTTTCTCCATGCATTGCGGAACTCACTCATCCCCCTGCTGACCATTACCGGTCCGCAGTTCGCCAACCTGATGGTGAGCACCGCGTTTATCGAGGAGATTTTCAATATTCCAGGCCTGGGCAAGCTGTTCGTGGCCGCCGCGGGGACCCGGGACTACCCGATGATCATCACATCCACACTCTTTTTCGGATTTCTGATTATGCTGATGAATCTGCTGGTGGATATCGGGTACGCGCTGATCGATCCTCGTATACGGGCGAGTTACCGTCAAAAAAGGGGATGACGTTGTGGAAAGGAGACAGGGTGTGGCTGCGCCGGATCCTGACGGGCCTACGCAAATCGGAGCGGAAGCGCCGTCGCGCCAACCGGCGAGCATCTCGTATTGGGGTGCCGTCTGGCAACGATTCGCAGCGAATCGGCTTGCCCTGCTGAGCCTGGGATTCGTTATTCTGATGTTTCTGGTCGCGGTCCTGGCCGGGTACATCGCACCGTACGGGTATAACCAGATCGACCTGGACAAAACGTACCAGCCCCCGTCCTGGCGGCACATCGCGGGGACCGACGAGGTGGGGCGGGATATCTTCAGCCGCCTGATTTTCAGCCTTCAGACGGCGCTGGCTGTTGCATTCGGCGCTACGGTGATTTCGGTGGCTATCGGAGGCCTGATCGGCGCCGTCGCGGGGTACGCGGGCGGCGCCGTCGACAATGCCCTGATGCGGCTGACGGACGTGATGTACGCGTTCCCCGCGTTTCTGTTCAGCATCATCCTGGTGTCGGTCCTCGGCAGGGGCATCTTTACGATTTTCATCGCCATCGCGGCCACCGGCTGGGTGGGGTTCGCCCGGCTGATGCGCGCGCAGGTGTTATCCATTAAAAACCTTGAATACGTGGAGTCGGCGCGGGCTCTCGGAGCAACCCATCCATACGTGATCCGGCGTTACGTTCTGCCGAATTCCTTCGGCCCGCTTATTGTCGCCATCGCGTTCATGGTTCCCGGGTTGATGATGACCGAGTCGGCGTTGAGTCTGCTCGGACTGGGGGTGATGCCCCCCAGGCCGAGCTGGGGGGTCCTGATCCAGGTGGGGAGCCTGAATTTCAGGGCGTTTCCCTACCAGCTGACATGGCCGGCCGCCACGTTTGCGGTTGCGCTGCTTTCCTTCACGTATCTGGGCGACGGATTGAACGACGCGTTCAATCCAAGGGAATAAGCCCATCTGCCTTTGCGAGGATCACCCTTGTCCATTCTCCTCGATATCCGGAATCTCACGACATATTTCTACCGCCGGGATGGCGTGGTGCGAGCGGTGGACGGGATCTCGTACGTGGTCCGGAGGCGGGAGAGCGTGGGAATTGTGGGGGAAAGCGGCTGCGGCAAGAGCGTGAGCATGCTGTCCGTTGTAAAACTCGTCGGGGGGCGTGGAAAGATCGAAGCCGGGAGGGTGTTCTTCGAGGGTCGGAACCTTCTGGAACTGGACGAAAAGGCGCTTCAGGAAGTGCGGGGCAACGACATCGGGTTTGTTTTTCAGAACCCCCAGACTTCCCTCAACCCCACGATGCGCAGCGGCCCACAGATTGCGGAACCTATTCTGTGGCACGGCCGCGCCGACCGAAAGCGGGCCTTCGAGCGCGCGGTCTCGCTGCTGGAAGAGGTGGGTATTCCCGCACCGTCGTCGCGCTACCGGAACTACCCTTTCGAACTGTCGGGGGGGATGAAGCAGCGGGTGATGATTGCGATGGCGTTGAGCTGCGAGCCGAAGCTGATGATCGCAGACGAGCCCACGACGGCACTGGACGTTACGACTCAGGCGCAGATCATGGATCTGATGAACCGGATGAAGGCCGCGTACGGCATGTCCACCGTCCTGATCACCCACGATTTCGGTCTGGCCGTTGAGTTCAGCGACCGCATCGTCGTGATGTACGCGGGAAGAGTGGCCGAAATTGCGCCCACGCGCGTCTTCCTGAATGCCCCGCGGCACCCGTACTCCATCGGGTTACTGGAAAACGCGAAGATGGTCCGCGGGCGGCTGGATACCATCCCCGGGCAGCCTCCCGACATGACCCGTCCGCCGTCGGGATGCCGATTCCACCCGCGCTGTCCCCGTGCGACGGACCTGTGCCGGGAAGAGGACCCCGAAATGACCCTGTTGTCGGACGATCACACCGTCTTCTGCTGGCATCTCGAAACGTGAGGACGGGGCCGGTGAAGTCAGAAATCCCGCAGCAGCCCCGCCCGGTCCGCGTAGTCGAAAAATCGAAGCAGATCGCGCCAGATGACGCTGATGGAATCGCCAGTGGCGCGGATGACCTCGTAACCGAATCTCGTCTTGTCGAAATGCCCGACGGACGGGAAGTTGGATATCATGTTCATTTCGATGTCCCGCAGGCCGGCGTGAACGTACTTCTCGTCGCCGGTGAGTTCCCATGCGTAGCCGATGCTTTCCCGGAGTGCCGAGAAACCAATGTAACTCATCGGCGTCTCATTGCCGGGCATGGACAGGTAGAGCCCTTCCGGCGTGCGAACGTCCTCGCTTGCCAGAAAGTCGCACAATTTCAGGAACGAGTCCCTGCTGAGGGAATTCCCGAAGGTCTGAAAATGGTACGCCAGCCCGGTCGCGGCAATGCTGCCCATCACCGCCTGCTGGTACGGGATCGGGCCCCATCCGCCGCTGCAGCCGCCGTTGGGTTCCAGCGGATCCGGTCCCTCTGAAAAAGAAGCCGCAATCCTCTCCGCGGCCTCTGCGTACCGCGTTTCCCCTGTCGCCCGATAGACGCTGCAAAGCGCGATCAACGGCCATCCCCGGTCCCGCGCGCCCCGCCGCCCGTCCCCCGCCGCCACCTTTCTGCAGATCAGGTCCGCCACGCCGCGAGCGGATTCCAGTGCCGGCGCATATCCGGAATAGTAGTAGTAAGAGAGAAAGCCCTCGGCCCACATGTGCGAGAGGTGGCAGTTGGGCTTCCCGTCCGCCCCAACGTGGTAGGCGCCATGGGCGGTCCATCCGCCCAGTTCGTCGAAGTGATCGTCGAAGTGGATAATGTCCAGGTCCATCACATGGCGGACGGCGGCTTCGAAAGCGTCGAGATAGAGGTAACTTCCGGTGCGCACGAACTGGAGGTACACGGTCTGGCCGAAATCGTGCTCGCAGTTGGCCATAAAGTCCACGCGTCCCCAGGATGCGCTCATCAGTTGCTCGTGGTCGCCGTAGTCCAACATCCCCAGCCGCCGGTCGTATCCCAGAAATTGCTCGAACTCCAGCCGGAACTTCTGCTCGATACCCCTGTATTTCCCGGGCTGGTAGCGGAACACGGGTCCTATTGCGCCGGAATCGATAAACCAGTCCGGAGAAGAGAACACAATGGGAAATTGATACGCAAAGTGCCAGTCCGGAAGCCCCGCCTCCGCCGCGCAGCCGTTATACGTGCGCAGTTTCACCTGGTGAGACTTGGCCTGTCCCTGGAAAATCGCCAGCGGCCCCGCCGCGTCGGGCCAGAGATCCAGTACGATTCTGCTGGCGTCCGCGGAAAAGCCCTTGGGCCACTGCTGGACGAACTTCCGGACCGATGCAGCGACCCCGCCTCTGCCGTCCCCCGCGGAAATCCATCCGTGAGACCGGCCAGCCGGTGTCTCGCCCTCGTACACGTCGGCGTCGATCTGGGCGTCGTACAGGGCCGTCCGCGGGGCGTCGGTCAATAAACCCCTGAGCGGCCGAGCCGACGTTATCAGACCCTGGTTCCCCACGGTGGCGAATGGACAGGTTGCGTACTCCTCAACCCCGTCAATGGCGTGTGAGACAATCAGACGAACTGCACGCAGCGACCGCAGCCTGGGACTATCCAGATCCACGCTGGGCGTGCCAATGCCCTGGGCGCGTTTCAGCCGTTCCGGGACATCCCTGTAGGGCTCGTCGTGGATGAACTTGTACTCCACCTCGAGGTCCTCCGCGCCTGCGAATACCGTGACCCGAAAGACAAGCGAAAACAGCTTGCGCCCGGCCTCGTCCCGATGGGCGCCGCGCCGGCTCACCACCAGCATTTTCCCGGTGAATCGCTCGATGCGGGCCTCTCCCTCGAGGCGGCTTGACGATATGCTGACGCCCGTCTCGTCCTCGACCTCGGCGGTGACCGACCGGATACACTCCGTGTTGTTCCGGTTGCACCCGGCCAGGAACGCCTGCCCCGAACCGGGCAGGAGGAAGCGCAGGACGCCGTTGTCCACCTCCAATCCGGCAGCGGTCTTCGACGTCGTAATCCGGGGACCGGCGTCGGGTTCCGGCTTGTCCCCCGCCCAGTTCAGCGAATAGTTCTTCCTTCCGTTGTGGTCAAAGTCCGCCGGAAACTGAAGCAGCGCCCACTTTACCGACCCATCGGCCCAGCGGGCCAGTACTTCCGACCCCAGCGGCAGCGCGCGGCCAGTTTCCTCCTTCAGGGTCAGCCCTTCGGTATCCGCCAGCACCCCCTCAGGAAACGGTATTCCCCTGCATAGCCACTCCCCCGGACGAGGTACCCGAATTTCGTTTGCAAGCGTGATGTCTACGGCCATGGGATCATCCTTTCGGTATCAGTCAATGGCGCGGGTCCCCCCGAATCTTCTCCCGCGGGTCGGCGCCTATCGCGCGTCCTTTATGGACCTGCGTCCTGATTGCGCTTGCGTTTGCGGGGGCCCGGGCCTACTTTTCGGCCAAGTGGCAAGTCCGCCGGGGGGGAATCCTCCAGGAACCGGAAAGACCTCCAGGACACGCAACTCCCGCGGTGCGGGTACCCGCTTGCGCGCGCCGGACATCGCTTTGCAAAACGCGACGTTGCAGATCCAATATACGTTGCGCCCATTTGGGTTTCAACACCTTTTCAGGATCGTTGTCGTTGAACGAAGATGCATTCAAGGGTGCAGGTATGTCAGAACCGTTGTTGCGGGTTGTGGACCTGAAAATGCATTTCTATCCGGGCCGGGACGTGGTGAAGGCAGTGGACGGAGTGACGTTTCAGATCCACCGTAACCAAACCTTCGGCCTGGTCGGAGAGAGTGGCAGCGGCAAGTCGACCCTCGCCCGCGCAATCCTCCGGCTGCACGAGCCCACCGCCGGACGGGTGCATTTCGAAGGAAGGGATGTGTGTGCGCTCTCCGGCCGGGAAATGCGCGCGCTCCGGCGGAAAATGCAGATTGTCTTTCAGGACCCGCTGTCGTCGCTGAACCCGATGATGAGCGTGGGCGCCATTGTGGGGGACGGCCTGTCGATACACAGGGTTGGGACCAGGCGGGAGCGAGAGGAGGAGGTGGGTCGGCTGCTGGACCTGGTGGGCGTGGGACGACGGTTCGCGGACGCGTTTCCCCACGAGTTCTCCGGCGGGCAGCAGCAGCGCGTGGCAATCGCCCGGGCCCTGGCGTTGAAACCGCAATTCGTGGTCTGCGACGAGCCCGTCTCCTCGCTGGATCTGTCCATCCAGGCACAGATTCTGAATCTGCTGGAATCCCTGCAGGATCGCTTCGGCCTGGCCTACCTCTTCATTTCGCACGATTTGAAAGTCGTGGAGCACCTGTCGGACGTGGTGGGTGTGATGTACCTGGGAAAGCTGGTGGAGGTCGGGCGCACGCAAACGCTGTACGGGCGGCCGCGCCATCCGTATACACAGATTCTGCTCGCCTCCGCGCCGCGTCTCGACCCGGACGCGAGGGAGCAGCGGATCATCCTCGAGGGGGAGGTACCCAGTCCCATCGATCCCCCATCGGGATGCGCGTTCCACCCGCGGTGCCCGTACCGGATGGCCCGGTGCAGCGAGGAGTCACCGGAGCTGAAGCAGATCGAGCCGGGACATCAAGCCGCTTGTTTTCTCACCGAGGGGGCGTAGGCTTCTGCCGCGGCCAGCCTAAGGCATTGCAGTAACCGATCGGAGGGGGAATGGACCTGCTGGACATGAATGTGATGCTCGGGCCCACGTCCGACGCCGCCGAACCGGCTTTCCGGAATGCCGACGATTTGCTTCGGGAATTGGATCGGCTGCAGATCGCCGAGGCGCTCGTATACTCCAGCCACGCGCGGTACGGTCATCCACGGGAGGGAAACTGGCGGCTGTTCGAGCAACTCGGCGGTCACCGCGACCGGCTGCATCCCTGCTGGCTGCTGCTGCCGCCGGGTACCCCCGAGTTGCCCGCTCCTGATGAAATCGTCCGCCAGATGCGGGAGCACGGCGTCCGCGCCGCCCGGCTGCTGCCAGGCCAGCATCTCTTTCCGGTGAGCCGCCGTATCCTGGGCCCCTTACTGGCGGCGCTGGCGGAGGCGTCGATTCCCCTGATTCTGGATCTGGAAAGGCGCCACTGGTCCGACATGTCTCCCTGGGACGAAATATTCGATCTATGCGAGGCGTACCCGCGTCTGCCCGTGATCCTGCTTCGGGAGGGTGGAGACGCCCCCAGGGTAATGTATCATCTCTGGGATGAGTTTCCGAATCTCTACCTCGAGACCTCCTATATCCAGAGCGCAAACTGCCTCGAGGAGATCTGCGAACGATTTGGAAGCGGGCGGATCTTATTCGGCAGCGGCATGCCGACGTACGACGCGGGCGGGCCGATTGCGACGGTCGCGGGAAGCCGGCTGACGGACGGGCAACGCGCGGCGATTGCCGGGAACAACGCGCGGCTGCTGCTGGGCCTCGAGGCCCCCCGGGAAGCGACGGACCGCGAATGGCCGGTCGCGGCGGACGGGATGCGGGTGTGGGACATCCACGGACACCTGGGACCGTGGTACAAGATTCCCTACCCGGTTTACAATGCGGGGGACACGGTCCGGCGTATGGATGAGGTGGGCGTGGAACGCTTTGTCATCAGCGATATCCGTGCAATCGAAAACGACCCCGACTCGGGGAATGCCCGGGCGATCGAGGCGACCGCCGAATACCCCGGCCGTCTCTTTGCGTACGCCGGCTACGCACCCGGCAAATACGCGAACAACATCGGATCTTTCGAACGTCTTTTCGACGAGCCCGGCGTCGTGGGCATCAAGTTCCACTGCCAGCTTCACAATACGCCTCCCGATTCGCCGAAATACCGCCCCGCGTTCGAGGTTGCAAACGAGCGGCGCCTGCCGATCCTGACCCACGGCGTGCTGCCCCCCGACCTGCTCCGGGCGTTGCTGGCGGAAATGCCGCACCTGACTTATATAGCAGCCCATTTTGCCGCGAGCCCGCCGGAAGCCCACGAACCCTATCTGGAAATCGCCGGGGAGTTTTCCAATTTTTACTACGACACCACCGGCTCAACCGTTCTTCGGGGCGGTTTCGCGCGGCTGGTTGAGCGGATGCCCCCGGACCGGATATTGTACGGATCGGACTTTCCCATTATGGATTTTCCGTACCAGCTCGGCCGGGTGCTTTATGCGGATATCAGTGACGAACTCAAGCGCCGGATTCTCTGGGAGAACCCGGCGCGGATCTACCACAGGGCCAGGAATTCGACGAAAGGAGGGATCGGATGAAACCGGAACGGGTCCATGCGACCTACGGGCCGCGGGAGACGCCGTGTTTCGAGGTGGAGATGATTACGGACACGGCGGGGTACCTCCAAACCGGCGGCAGCGGCGCGAGTTGCTGGGGGTACAATCAGTCCAACATCGTCCGGGCGGGCGAGGACGTCTATGCGCTCAGCTGGCGGGACGATATGACGCTGGTGGTGTTCCGGCGTGCGGTCGACGGGCGGTGGGAGTCCAGCCCTCCGCTGCCTCCCGTGCCGCAGAACGGCAACCTGCTCGTGGACGGCGCCGGGCGGCTGCACGTGATTGCGGGCCCAAACGCGAGTTACCACGCCATCTTCGATCCGCCCGGACAGGTTGAAAGGTTCAAAATTCAGGAATACGCCTCGGCCGACAGCCGCTTCGGCGCGTCGATCGACGCCGCCGGTCGGATCTTTGTCGCCGGCGGGCTGGCAACCATGACCTGGTACGTGCTGGACCCGGAAACCGGCTATCGGCCTATGGCCTCAGGGAGCGTGCGACACGAACGGAACCGGGGATACAACTTCGTGATCCTCAACGGATCCGAGGCGCATGCGATTTCCAGCGACGACTATTTCCTGGAGGGCGAGCAGTTTCCCAACCAGACGGTGAAGCTGAGGGACCAGGAGACCGGCGAGATCAGGTCCGTAGAGACCCCCCGCGGCATCTACCCTGTTCTGAAGGCTTACTATTACTACTGTCCGGATGTGTTCGGAACCCCGGAAGACTGGCGAATGACGGTGATCAGCGACGTGTCCGATACGTTCGACGGCCGGGCCAGGGGGACGACCGATCATCAGGATTTGATGATGGATATGAGGGGGCGGGTTCACCTGACGTACTACGAAAACCTGCAGCCGGCCGCCACCGTATGGGCGGGGAGGGGCCAGGAGCCGGGAAACAGCCTGCTCTACCACGCGGTGGGTGGTCCCGGCGGACCGTTCAGTCACTTCTGTTTGGGCAACTTCAACGGTGGCCGGGTCTACCAGGGTCCGGACGGCCGGTTTCACTATTTCCTCACCCGCGGGGGGCGGGGCAACGCGGAAGGTGTCTGGCACGCAGTTGGCGAAGACGGAGGTTGGGACCGGATCAGTGAACCCGTGCAACTGGACATGCCGTCTCGGCTGTGGCACTTCTTTACGAACACGACGCGCGCGGGAGGCGCCCGATTGCCCTTTGTGGACTGTTATTGGACCGGGGCGTCCCTGGAGAACAGCAACGAGGTGTATTATGGGCGACTGACGCCGGGGCCGCGGGACGATTGACGCCATCGTTCGGTGAGGGCGGGCGCCGGCAAAGGTCCGCCCCGTCGATCATTTCTCGCCGAGGCGGTTGAGGGCCGCACGGGCTTCTTCGTCGGCCGGGTCGAGCGCCAGAACGCGCTTTAACGCCTGCCGGGCCGCACCGATCCTTCCGGCCCGTTCGTAGAGCACGGCCAGCGACCGGTGCGCCGCGACAATGCGTGTGTCCCGTCGAATCGTCTGCTCGAACGCGGCCGCAGCCTCCCGCCACCGCCGCTGGCGCTCGTGGACCGCGCCCAGGGCCAGAAAGTGGCCCGGCGACGGAGAGAGCCGTATCGCCCGTTTCAGCGCCCGCTCGGCGGTACCCAGGTCGCCGATTTCCGCGGCCGCCACGGCCAACCGAACGTACGCGCCTGTGAACGTGCTGTCCCGCCCGACGGCCCGGCCAAAAGCGGCGGCGGCTTCTCTGGCGTGCCCCCGCGTGGCGTAGATCCGCCCGAGGCGATCGTGCAGTTCGGGGTTTTCGGGGTGGCGCAGTACCGCCCGTTCCAGAACATCCAGCTTGTGCCCTTCTCGGGACAACCGCTCGAATTGTTCCAGTTCCCGTCGTCCTTCTTCCGTCCGTCCCTGAAGCAAGCAGGTCCGCCCCAGGCCGTAGCGGGCCCTGGCGTGATCCGCATCGAGCGCGATTGCCCGGCGGAATGCCGCCTCGGCATCGGGCAGGTCGCCCAGCCTGAGCAGGACCTCGCCAAGTCCGAAATGGGCGCCTGCGTGCGCCGGCGAATATCGAACGGCCTCCCGGTAGGCGTCTGCGGCCTTCCGGTCTTCCCCCAGGGCGGTGTAGGCCTCCGCCAGGGCGGAACGCGCGTCGGCGAAGTCCGGCGCCAGCCGGATTGCCCGGCCGAACGCGGGAACGGCCTCCTTCGCCCGTCCGAGAAGGAGCAGCGCCCGGCCCAGCAGAAAGGGCGCGTCCACGTTCGAAGCGTCAGCCCGCTCGGCCCTTCGGAACGCGTCGGCGGCCCGTGATGAGTTGCCTCGAGCGGCTTCCACGTCTCCCAGTCCCTGCCAGGCGGTCGAAGAGCCCGGGTCCACGGCCGCGGCGCGGGTGTATGTGTCCAGCGCCCTGACCAGGTAGCGCTGGCGTTTGTAGTAAGCCGCCAGTTCCAGCCAGGCCGGCAGAAGGCCGGGTTCCAGCGATACCGCCCGCTTCAAGGCGGCTTCGCCGGCCTTCTTGTTGCCCCTCTTCAGTGCAACGGCGCCGAGGCGGTATCGAAGTTCAGCGCTGCCGGGCGCCAGTTCCACCGCTCGGCTGAACGCCGCCGCCGCCGCTCCGAGGTCACTCCGGGCCACCGCGAGGATGCCGAGCGCCCGGTGTGCGTCGGGCAGGCCAGGGGCCAGTTCCACCGAGCGCCGATACGCCCGTTCCGCCTCGGCCAGTTGCCCATTCCGTTGGTATACGGCCCCCAGCACGACGTGGGTGTGCCGGTAATCCGGTTCCAGGCGAGCCGCGCGTTGCAGCATATCCGCCGCGTCGGCCAGCCGGCCCATCTGCGCGCTCAGGATGCCCAGGTTGTGCCAGATCTGCGCCGATTCCGGGGCCAATTCCGCAGCCCGCGTCATTTCCTCTAAAGCCTCATGCAGCCGGCCCGCGCCGGCATGCTCGAGCCCGGCCTCGAGCGCCTCCCTCGCGGCGGTCGGCATTGCCGTTGCCGCACCCGTAAGGTCGAAGCACACTGTGGCGGCGCAGAAAACCGCCACGAAAAAACGCGTCCTGCGGACGCGGCCGCCGGGCCATTTCATCTGATCCGTCCTTTCCTGCGATTCATGCCATCGGGCTTGCCTGGATCCTCGCGAAAGATACGTCCGGACTCCGAAACGGCGCAACCAAAAAAGAGCCAACTATGGAGGTCTGTCTGCCAACGACGATGGACTCTATGACCGGTCGTTTTTTTGTTTGTTTTTTGTTTAACTGATCTTATATTCTCAACTTGTACGATGCATTGCAGGATGTCCGACAAGGAATCCTGTAAGCGGTTTATCGGTAACAGGATCTGTCGTGAAGGCGCATTAGACGGGTCATCACATGGCCGCAGTCGGAAAAGGAGGTCCGTTGTTATGAGAGCAACCGGCATTCTCAGATTGGCGCTTGGATCGGTCCTGGGCGTGTATTTTCTGTTCGGACTCGGCCTGGTGCCCGCCTCGCAGGCGCAGGAGTTGCGCTACGCGCTCGGCGTCCACGGGTCGATGCTGCGCCCGGCGGGGCCGTTCAAGGGCTGGTACAATATCTCGCCGGCGTTCGTCGGGCAGTTGACCTATCAGGTTTCCGACAGAACGATGACGGAAGTCGAAGTGACGTACTCGCCACTGGCCGACGCCGGATTGTCCGACCGGTCGTTCACCTGGCACAACGGCTTGGGCGCGGCAAACGGTTCCTCGGTAAAAAGCCCGGGCGCCGAGGCCAGTATGTGGATCGGAGGCATCGTGGTCAACGGTCTCCGGACGTTCCAGCCGGACGAGCCTGGCCGCAGTGTTCCCTACATCGCGGCCGGTATCGGCTTTCTCAAGTATACCCACGAGGTTTCGGGCCTGATCTGGCCCGGACAGGTGGGCGAACAGATCCGGACCGATTCACAGGGCATGAAGGAGTCCACGGTTGACGAAGACGTGGCGCTGTCGATCAACACCGGGTTGGGCTTCTACCGCCGCACGTCCGATAAATTTCTGGTGGATTTTCGGATCCGGTGGAACGTATCGATGGGCGAACTCAGGCCCTACGAGGACTGGGACCTGAAGAAGACGTTTCCGATTTTCAGTTTCAACCTCATGGTCGGTATCAAGTACTACGTGCGATAAATGAACACACGGGCCGGATCGTTTATTTTTCTCATCGTTTTCGCGGCTGGTTGGTGCAAGGAGGGCGAGGCGCGGCCGAAACGTGTCTTTCAGGTTCCCAACGCCAGCGCCGCGCTATGCCGCACCTGCCACGTCGACCGGGGCAGAACAACGACCCGGCTCGATATTCCGCTTTCCGAGACGACGCATGAAGCCACTAACGAAGGGGACGCCATCTGTGCCAGCTGTCACACCTACACGGGCGGGGGCGGCCCTCTCAATGCATTTGGTGTAACGATCAAGAAGGGATTTCTTTCCGAGTCGGGTTATTCCGGAAATGTGATGTGGGGGCCGAGTCTGGCCCGGATCGACTCGGACCGGGACGGCTTTACGAACGGAAACGAACTCGGCGATCCGGCAGGCAACTGGCGTCCTGGCGATCGGGCGCCGGGCCGGCGGTTGTCGCTCAGCAATCCGGGGTTTTTCAACAGCGTTCCTGTGCATTCGCCCGGGGGCGTCGGCACTGAGCACCGGTCGGACTTCAACGAAGATGGGAAGGTCGACTTCACGGACTTTTCAAGCTTTGCCACGGCTTTCGGAACGAGCAACGGCGATGGCAATTTCGACCCGGTGTTCGACCTGAACGGTGATGGAGCGGTCAATTTCGAGGACTTTATTCAATTCGCCGGAGATTTCGGCGCGGGAGCATGAATCAACTCTGACCCGTTTGCCGACGAGGAGGATTGCCTATGGATAGGACCACAGATCGAGGGGATTGGGGCGGTTAGAACTTAAACTGAGCGTTCCATCCGCGTATCCGACGCTGGCAATGCCCGGCTTCGGGCGTTGATCGGCCGGATGGACGATGGGTTCTTCAGCTAAGGAGTTGGCGTATGAGGCGTGAATTAGTGGTTTTGGGCACAATCGCGGTGCTATGCCTGCTGGTCGGGCCGGCGCGGTCCCAGACCTTCTACGGAAAGATTACCGGACAGGTGACCGACGTGGACGGCGGGGCCCTGCCGGGAGCCAACGTGGTGGTCGAAGGGACGCGCTTCGGAGCGACCTGCGACAACGAGGGGTATTATATCATTATCGGCGTCGAGCCCGGGTTATACACCCTGAAGGCATCGATGGTCGGATACGAGACGGTTGTCCGGGAGCGGGCCAAGGTGGCGGCGGGCCTGACCACCGTGTCCGATTTCACGCTCCGGGAATCGGCGCTCGAGGCCGCCGAGATTGTGGTAAGGGCCGAGCGACCCCTGGTGGAGGTGGACCGGACCTCCAGCGAGACGAAGATCTCCTCGCAGGAAATTGAACAGGTCCCGATTATCAGGGGCGTCAAGGAGCACCTGCAGTATGCCGTGGGAACGAATGTGAACGACAGCCCGGGCAACGGCGTGCGCATTCGTCATATGAGCTATTATTCCATGCGCGCGGCGCAGACCTGGACGTTCGACGGCATTGAACTGATGAACCTGGACACCTCGCAGCAGACGGGCGTCCGGCAATACACGAACCTGCCCGTGACGTCGGTCGGGGAGATGGGGCTGGTCAGAGGCGGGGCAGACGCCTCCCAGGCGTCGTCGCCCGCGGGCGTGGTGAATATCATCAGCAGGGAGGGTACGCGGATCTACCGTGGCGGCGTCGACCTCCGGGTGGAAATGCCCGGGAAGCGGCACCGCGGACCCAACGTTTACGACGCCACGCCGGGGGAGCGCGGGGGGGCGAACGGGTACTGGCGCGACAGGCTGCAGTGGAACAACCCGGAATGGGTGAACGAGGAGGATTCGGTCACCGGACAGAAGATTCATGTAAAGCAGGACTACGAAAGTTCCGTCGGGCACCTCGTGGAGGGATGGGTCACCGGGCCGTTGGGCGAAAACGCCACCTTTGTGGTGAGCGGGAAAACCAGCCGCGCCAAACTGAGTCTGCCGGCGCCCACGCTGACCGGGCTGCGCCAACACAGCATCTTCGGAAAAATCAGCTTCTACCCGTCGCCCAACCTCAAAGTCAAAGTGGGGTTCAACCAATCCAACGAGCCGACGTTCTTCGGCGACGCCAACCGGTCGGTCGGGGGCAACCTCTTCCTGATCAACGGCACGACGGGTTATCAGCAGAACCGGGTCAACCGGATTTTCTACGTGACGGGCACGCAGAGTATCAATCCCAGAATGTTCCACGAATTCCAGGTCGGTTTCTACGGTACGAAGACCGATCCGGGCGAAGACGTACCTTCCACCACAACATCCTGGCGACGGGACAAACTGGGTCAGTTCAATATAGATAGGGACCGCAGGCGCATTGTGGTGGAAGACAACCGCCGGTACAACTTCCGCTACGACTTGACCGGGCAACTCACCCGGCGGAATCTGTTCAAGGCCGGTCTTGTCTTTCAGAACATGAACAACCTCAACTGGGACTACAACCGGTCCAGCGCGACCAACGCCACGCTCAAGATCATGGCAGGGAACAGCGAGCCCGGCAAGCGATACACGGTAAACCGGCTGGCGGCGTACATCGACGAAAAACTGGAGTTCCAGGGCCTGGTGGTGCACGCCGGCCTGCGTTTCGACAGTTTCTGGGGCGGGCCCGAGCGGACGTTGTCCGGCTTTATGAAGGCATTGCCGGGGTGGAGAACCTATAAGGCCTGGCGCACCGGGCGGGTGCCGCTGGCGCAAACCCGGCCGATGACCAGCCTGTCGCCGCGGATCGGTCTGTCCCACCCGATCACGGACCGGTCCACCGTGCGGTATTCGTACGGGGTGTACTACAAGCCGCCGCACTTTTCTCTCCTGTGGCTGGAGCCCTGGGCGACTTCCGACGCCGAGAACCACCCCGAATTGGACGACGTCTGGTTCGATCTGAACTGGATCGGGGGCGGGCAGTGGCGACTGGACGGCGGTTACCAGGATCCGGGAGGTCTGCCGAATACGGCCGAGTTCGAGGTCACCGGCGAGTGGAATTTCATCAGCGATTTCGTCATGGAACTGTCCACCTACTACCGACGTACCGAGCGGGTGGGCTCGGGTGGGGTGCACCGGTTCCAGGATCCGGTCCAGACCCTCGCCTACGTGGGCCACAGAGGTCCGAACGCACGCCTCGAAACCAAGGGAATCGAAGTCGGGTTCACCAAGGCCTTTTCCCACAATTTCTCCTTCCGGGTGGGGCTGGACGTGAGTTGGGCGCTCTTCAACTGGTCCGGCGGCTCACAGCTCCAGGTCACGACGTTTCCGGACTCCAACTACATCGCCAGTTCGAATTACTTCACCGTGGATGCGAACGACGAGATCGTCCGGCTGACTGACGACGAAATCAGGACGATCGGCCACAGGGCCAATGAGACGATCCGGAAAAAACAGCAGGATGGGACGACCTTTGTGGGGGCGTGGGGTACCAACCGGCTCGACGCGATCCGTCCGTGGTATGAGTATCCGGGTCTCAGCGAATCCGAAAAGCAGGACATGCAGAATCTCTGGTTCGAGGACGTCTGGCGGCAGGTGGACGCGTTCAACGGGCAGCCGCCCACGACCAATGCCTCGTTCCAGTTCCTCTGGTCCACGCCGATGGACTGGGGGCCGGGCGGATACGTGGGCGGCGCCAGGATCCTGGGTGGCATCCAGGCCAACGTGGTCTGGCGGCTGGATAACGGACGACAGTTTCAGATCACCCTGCCTGGCACGAGCGTTCAGAGCGCCCGCAATCGGCCGATTTTCGTGCGGACGGACCTGAATTTCCAGAAGTCGTTCCGTATCGGCAACACGACCCCCACGTTCTACGCGGAGGTATTCAACCTCTTCAACACCTATTATGACCCCTCCTTCGGCGCCAACTACGTCCGCTGGGGTTTGAAGAAGCCCACGCCGAACGACACCAACTATCTGAAGTACGGCGACTCGAACTACAGTCGGGGCGGCACGCCGCGGTACGTAAATATGGGGCTGCGGATCGGTTTCTAGGTATGGCTACGATGCCGTGGCGGCGCGGCCGCCACGGCACAAACAGGCGGGGAGAAATTCAATGAGACGCATATACTCGTTTGTGGGCGCGCTCCTTATCGCAGGCGTGTTCTGGATTCCGGCCGAGGGTCAGCGGGCGACCTTTACCAACGCGGCCGGCGAATCGCTGACGCCCCGGCACCTTGCGCGCGGCACGCTCTGGCACAGCTTTCTCAGCACGGGCGCCGAAGGGGCTCGGCCGGTGGAAGGGAACTATGCCGGCCTCTATCTGGATCTGGCCTATCCCGGGTTCGCGCTGATCAGTTGGGGAGGAGGCGGAACGAACGACTTTTCCTCCTATTATGGGGATCAGCGCAGCGCCGGGAGCATGCACGTCGACCTCACGTCGCACAACGGCCGCGGCCATGGGTGGTGGATCGCCGCGAAGGTGAACGGCCAGGCCGCGGTGAGTTGGGCCGATCCTCTCATTTCGGCGATGGAGGAAAGCGAAGACGTGGTGGCGATGGCGGTGGATCCCGGCGAGGACTTCAAGGGCCGGTACGCGGGGCTGGGCAACGACGTGGTCAGCCCCAACACGGGCCGCTCAATGGCCAACTGGTGGCCCGGTACCGGGGTCCAACTGGATGCGCTGGAACCCAGGGAGATTTTGAACTACCGCATCGGCCAGTACAACGACGTTTCCACTGACAACTTTCCGGAAGACATTATACTGAGCAAGTGGACCACCGGGCTGGGCATCACCGGAGAAAAGGCGGCCTTTGCGTGGAACCACCCGGACTACGACGATTTCGTGATCACCGAGTGGGTGTTCGAAAATACCGGCGATACCGACGGCGACCGGGTGGCCGACCTTGCGGGCGGCGGGCACAATCTCACGAACGTATATTTTTCGTTCCATCACCGCTTCATGCCGTCTTCCGCGGGCGTCTCCCGGACGAGCTACAGAGCCTACTATTCCGACTACGGCACGGGAGACGGATGCAGCAGTAATTTCGGACCCCTGGACAATTCCCAGGACGACAAGATCAAGTATACCGAAGCACCGAATTACGACGGTCCGGCCTCTGCCCGAGGTCTGAGGCTCACCTACCAGTACGACTGGAACAATTACTGCCTTACCGGGCCGCTGTCCGACGATATCGGAGATCCCTATCGATCCGAACACAGGTGCGCCCAGTGCACCTTCCCGAGCCTGATCGGCGTTGGGGACCTGACGTCCCCCGCCTGGATCGGCAAGGCCCCGATCGACGTGGATCCCACGGACGGGTTCGCGGGCGATCCTGAGGTCTACGAGGCGCCGAAGGTGACGGAACAGCCATTCGCGTACAATTTCTTCCATTTTCTGTACCGATATCCGTCCGGTGCGTCGGATGCCGTCGGGTTCCTTACGGACGAGCCGAACCCGAACGAGATGAACCATGAAACGCTTTACCAGATGCTCGTCAGTACGCCGGAACCGTCGTATTTCGACCTGCCGCTTCTGGAGCGTCCGAGCCGGGGGTCTGGCAACCCCAACCTGGGAGTGCCGCTGCTGCCGGTTCCGGACGTCCCGGTAGGCCGCATGCCGTATATGCCGATCCCCGCGTGGGAGTGGGAGGGGCGGCATGGGATCGCCGCGGCCTACACCCCCGTGGAAACCTACGGCCCCTACGATCTGGCGCCTGGCCAGAAGGTGAAGTTCGTGTTCGCCTACGTCGCGGCGGCTCCCGTTACGGAGAATTTCCGGGCTTTCCAGAAGTCGGGAGACAGCAGCGAACTCAAGAAGGAAGAGAACGGGGCCGCGTTCACCAACCTGCTCAACCACCTGAATAAGGCCAAGGAGGCCTACGCGCTGGGTTACGACCTGCCCAATCAGCCTCCCGACGTGGACGCTATGGTGACTTCCTCGGAAAATGCACGAAACCTCATCACCTGGAGCGGCGATCCCGAGAAGTCGATCAATCCGGATACGGGCCAGTCCGACGTCGCGGGCTACCGGGTGTACCAGTCCGAGACGCAGCCCGGTATCTGGACGCTCATCCAGGACCTGCCGGCGGACGGCTCGCAGGAATACGCGTACGAGGACGAGAACTCGCTTGCCGGATTTCAGTACTATTATGCCGTGCGTTCCTACCAGGGCAGCGCCAACACCGGATTCGCCAGCCGCGTAACCGGCGCCACGGTGGAAGGCGGCGTCCGGGCCTACGAGTCGGGCATCGGAGACGTTTCCACCTACTATCTGCCCCCCTCGGGGTCGGCGCCCGACAGCCCGGTGCAGGTGCCCACGGCAAGCGCGGACCGGCTGGAAAAGGACATCGTCATTGTGCCGAATCCCTACATCCCCAAGGCGCCGCACACCTACGAGGGCTCAAAAAAGATCCGCATCCTGAACGTTCCGAGGAAGGCGAAGATCAGGATCTTCTCCGTGGCCGGCGACCTGGTGGGCGAGGTGGACCACGATTCGCAGACAGAGGGTGAGGCAGCCTTCTTCCAGTTTAACAGAACGCATATCACGCAGTTGACCTTCGGCGTCTATTTTGTCACCGTCGAGTCCCTCTTGCCGGGGACCGAGGGCCAGGTGAAGGGCGCCAAGCTGGTCATCATTCGTTAAGGAGGTCGCCATGAAGCGCATTTATAAGATCGGATTTACGGCGCTCTTCGGCGTCCTCGTTCTCGGCGTCCCGGCGTTGGCCGAAATCTCGAACCAGACCCCGGTGGGCGAGACCTACGCCGCCTTCCTGGAGATCTCCCAAAGCGCACGCGCCGCCGGGATGGGAGACGCCTACGTGGCTGTGGCAGACGACATCAATGCCGCGTTCTGGAATCCGGCCGGGCTCACGGCCATGGCGCGCAACCGGTTTCAATTTGCCTTCACTAACACGAAGTGGCTCCTGGATTCCCAATTGAACTCCGCGGCGGTAGGGGTCAATACCGACTACGGCGCCCTGGCACTGAGTCTGGTTGCGTTCAACACCGGCGATATCGAGGAGACGACCATATTCAATCCCGAGGGAACGGGCCGGATGCTGGACACCGGAAGCTGGGCCCTGGGCGGACTCTATGCCAAGCAGTTTACAGAGCGTTTCTCCGTGGGGTTTCAGGCGCGGGTGGTTGAGGAAAAGCTCGACAAGGGCTACGACTACCGCGTTTTCGACCTGGCGGTCGGGACCTTCTACCATACCGGCTTCCGAAGCCTGCGTATCGGCATGTCGTTGCGCAACTTCGGAAAGGACCTTGTGCTCCTGACGGACGAGGCCATTAAGGGCAAGATGCCCGTCTTCTTCAGCCTGGCGACGGCTGCGGAGGTGTACGGAGAACGCGGCGAGGACGTCTCGCTCACCGGAGCGATCGAAGCACTCTACAGCGTGAGCGTCGAGCGGCGGATACACACGGGTGCCGAACTCTGGCTGCGGAACATCGTTGCGCTTCGGGCCGGGTACAAGCTGGGGTACGACGCGCAGGACTTTACAGCCGGGGCGGGGGTACGGCTGCAGCGGGGCATACACCACGTGCAGGCGGACTTCGCCTTCGTTAAGTTCGACAAATTTCCCGACAACGGTACGACCCTGCGGTTCTCGGTGACAGGATCGTTCTGATATCGGGGAAGCGCAATTGAAGTGAACACGGTAGGCGGCTTCTGAGAGTGACAGGGCCGCCTATCTGTTTACGGAGGATGTAACGGCATATGGAGCATCCAAAGTGGCTGCGGGTACGCCTTCTGCTCGGCGGTGCGCTGATGGTTGGCGGCCTCTGGCCGGGTGCCACTCCGGCCGCCAGGAAGCCGTTGCCGGAATTGGATGCGGTGTACTCGCGCGGTCTGAAAGCCCGGGACGTGCCGACCGTGGTGGAGGCGGCGAAGGCGTTGGAGAGCGCACTGGTCGACCATTCGGACCATGCCGGATTCCTGTTGAACCGGGCCGGTATGCTCTATCTGCGGGTGGGGTGGGCGCATGACGCGCGCTCGGCGTTTCAACGTGCGGTCGGATTCGCCCCGAAACTGGCCACGGCGCACTGTGGGCTGGGCAGGGTGGCCCTCGAGCTGGAGGGAGACGCGGCCGGGGCGCTGCCGCATCTGGAAGCCGCTCTGCGCGCCGACTCCACGTATATCTGGACGTACACCTATTTGTCCCGGGCACTCGAGCAGGTTGGCCGGACGCACCTGAAAGCAGGTGCGGCGGACAGCGCGCGATACGCGTTCGAACGGGCGGTCGGATTCAATCCGAAACTGGCTGCGGCGTATTGTGGGCTGGGCAGGGTCGCCCTCGAATTAGAGGGAGACGCGGCGGGCGCCTTGCCCCATCTGGAGGCGGCGCTGCGCGCCGACTCCACCTATGCGCAGGCGCACTATTTCCTTGCCCGCGTCTATCTGGAAACCGGGCGCCCAGGGGCGAGGCAGGCCGCGGACCGGGCGCTTCAATACGACTCCCGGATTGCACCGGCCCACCTGCTGCTGGCCGAATCACACCGTGAGGACGGCAACCTTCAGGGCGCGATGGTCTACTTTGAGAAATTCCTGGAACTGAAACCGGCGGACCAGGCGGCGGCGCTGGCATTTGCCGGTGAGTTGCTGGAGAAAGAAAAATTCAAAGAGGTTGAGACCCTTACGTCCCTGATGACAAATGACCACGCGCTGCCGCTGCTGGCGCAGGCGCTGATGGCGCGGGGCAACTACGAAGGCGCGCTCCGGGCGTTCAAGATCTACATCGAAAGCCTGGATCCGGAAGAACAGGCACTCTACCGGGATGTGTCGCTGGTGGGTCTGCCGCACGAAATCGAAGCGTATCGCGCAACCCCCCCTGACAACAGGGCCGCGTTTCTGCAGCGCTTCTGGCTCCGCCACGACCCGTTCAAGGCCTCACGCGGCGCGATGCGTCGCGCCGCGCACCACCGGCGGGTGTGGCACGCCCGAACGAAGTATGGAGAGCTGAAGTGGCCCTGGGACCGCCGCGGGGAGGTGTACATCCGCTACGGCGAACCGGACTACCGGTCCTCTTCGCTGGAGCCGAATCCAAACGTGCCTCCCGCAGTCGAAAGCGTACAGGACAATATGGCCTACCAGCTTTATGGCGCCCAGGGGGTGGGCATCAGCTTTGTGGGGCCCGTTTTCCCCATCCGCACGGATCTGGGTTCTTTTCTGGAGCCGAGCGAAGACCTCCGGCGCAACATGCAGATGGCGGCGATCGAAGAACTCAACCTGGCCGTATTGCCGCCGGAACAGGCCGCCGCGGGCGCTTGGGGAAATCCCGCTGCAGCGCCCCGGGAACTGGTGGATCTGGAAGAATCTCCCATCCAGGCGGGTATTGATCTGGATCCGGAATTCGCCATTGGCCTGAGCGGATGGAAGCCGGTCACGATGGGGCACAATTGGGCGTCCGTGCCCTGGGAGGTCTGGGTGTATGCGGGCGTGGGAAAGGGTCTGGAAGTGGCGTTCACGGATGAACAGAATTCCGGCGTGTACGACTATGCGCCGGTACCCGGCGTGAACAGCCAGGATCTCAAGAACCTCGATAAAGACCCCTTTGTGGGACAGATGGCCTACCTGCGCCTGATGCAGCGGCTCACGGAACTCGCCCCTTCCACCCGGGTTGCGTCGGTGGCGAGGGAGGAACCAGAGCGCTTTAGCCTCACGGGTTTCGAGCCGCTCGACTTCAGCTACGACGTGGTCACGTTCCGCGGAAAGAAGGCCGGTACCGAGGTCCAGGTAAATGTGGGCATTCCCATCGAGCATGTCGCCATGCCCGGGGATACGGACGCCGACGTACTGGTCAATCGGAGGGTGGCGCTGATGGACGGGCGGTACACAACGGTGTTGTCCTTACAGCAGGATATGGAAGTGCCGGTCTCGGGGCGGCGGCGTGACCGGGCGCTCCTGGACCGGGTGGATCTCCTGGATGTTCTGCCGGGAGAATACGAACTGGCCGTGCAGGTTCAGCGCCACAACACGAATCGTCTCCAGGCTTACTCGCAGAAGCTGTCCGTGGAAGACTACTCAGGGGAACGGCTGAAGCTGAGCGATCTGTTCGTCGCCCGGCAGGTGGAGGTGGCAATGTCCGGGTCCGACCCCAGGTTCGTCCGCGGGAGATGGAATATCACACCGTTGCCCTCGCATGTATTCAACGCCGGGCAGCACGTATTTGTCTTTTTCGAAATCTACAACCTCTCGCAGGACGAGTTCGGGGCCACGCGCTACGAGGTGGCCTACGAAGTTTACAGCACCGACGAATCCGGGACCAGCCTTTCCCGCGTGAAAACGAGGGTTCTGGGTCGGTCGGAATCGGCGGTAACGGTACGCTACGAACAGACCGGCACGGAGGCGTCGGTTTCTGACTACGTGGCGCTGGACATCGGGGAGGCCGCCCCGGGTCGCCGCAGGGTCCGGATGACCGTGAAGGACCTGGACAGCGGGCAGCAGGCGACCAAGGAAGGCCTGTTCTGGGTGAGGGAAGCAAGCCAATAATCGGCAATGATATCCAGGGGCGCGTGAGGGTCCGGATCTGAGGGATATCGTCTCCAGCCTGAAGGAGGAAGGTAGCGAGATGCCTGAGGATGTGATGAAAATGTTGCGCGAGGACGTTGTCCTTTGCGACGGCGGTATGATTCTGGAAGCAAGGTGGCGCGGGTACGACACCCCCAGTGCGATTGTGGAGCATCCGGACGCCATTCGACAGATACACAGGGATTTCTTCAATGCCGGCTCTCAGGTGCTTGAAGCAGTGACGTGGTTTACCTCCCGTTCCCAGTTGGATCGGAATTTTGGTTGGAGCCAAAGGCTGGGCGAAGTAAACCGGGTGGGTGTGCAACTGGCAAAGGAGGCGTCCGGTGGCGAGGCGCCGGTGGGGGGATGCCTGGTATCAACCAGGACCGGGTCGTGGGAGGGCGATCCGATTTTCGATCCGGATGACCCGTCTTCCAGAGACCGGGCAAAGGCGGAGTGGGACGAACAGATCGCCATTCTGGTGGAGGCGGGTGCGGATTTCCTGATTCCGGAGACGTTTCACCGTCTTGACGAGGTGCTGGTGTGCCTGGAATGTTGCAAGAAGACGAGTGTTCCGACCATGGTATTCATGGGCATGGGCCGCACGACGCAGGACGGCGCCACGGCGGCGGAGTGCGCTCGCGTTCTGGCCGGGCAGGGTGCCGACGTCGTGGGTCTGGTATGCAACGGAACGCCCGAAGGGATGTTGAATCTCGCGGTGGAGATGCGTGAGGCTGTGGACGTGCCCGTTGGCTGGCAGCCCAACGGGTTCGGATCTGGCGGAAAGGATACACGCGTTCCGCTGGACGTGATGGCCGATTGTGCGGTAAAGGCGAAGGCCGAAGGGATCAATCTCATCGGCGCCTGCTGCGGGGCGGGCCCGAACATCATCAGGGCGATGGCGCGGGCATTGGGACGCGCGCCCGACGCGGCCTGAGCCGGGTTTCTGCGAGTCGTCGCATGTGGAACGTCGACGGATCGCCGTACCCTGCAAAATGCGCGTTGAACGCATGTACGCCGGCCGTGCAGGCAGCGTGGAGGGTACAATGCCACAACAGCTGCCTCCCAGACCCTGGATAACCGGAAACATCATCCGCACCAGGCGTCCCGAAGCGGACTTGAAGGCGCAGTATCGGAAGGTCCTCCCCCTGTGCGTCGGGATTTCGCTCGCCCTCCACGCGGCCGTTGCCTTTACTTTCCCAGCCATCAGGCTCCGCACGCCAGCCTCAGCGAAACATCCGATTCTCATCCAGGTTACCGAGGTTCCGGAGACCCGACAGGGCGTGAGGCTACCGCCTCTGGCACGGCCGACGATGCCCCTTGAAACGGATAGCCGCGACCTGCTGCCCGAAGAGATGACCGTTGCCGCCACCACGGATCTCGATTTCGACACGGTGTCCATACGCCTTTCTACGCCTTCGGACACTCTTGTTTCGGCCCCCTTTAAGGACGAGGAAGTGGATGGGGAGGAGGTCTACCCGGCTCGGTTCGTGGAACGGAAGCCAAAGCTCCTCAAAAAGGTGGATCCGGCGTATCCGGACGAGGCGCGGCGGGCTGGCCTGGAGGGTGTCGTCCTGATGGAATTTACCGTGGGAAAGGACGGCCGGGTCAATGATGGCGTGGTGCTCAAGGGGCACGAGCAGTTTCACAAAGCATCGCTGGACGCCCTATCGGGTTTCCGGTATCTCCCGGGGTACCAGAATCGCGAGGCGGTTGAAGTGCGGATGTTTATCTACATCCGTTTTCAACTTGACTAGGAAGCTGCTTTAAAACCCCCAGCGGTCTTCGCGTGGCTGCAAAAGCGTCGGTCGGCGTTGGTCAAACTCACCCGTATCTCAAAGATACGGGCGGGTCCGCCCGCCTGGACCGACACCTTTTCGCTCGCGCTCGGGAATTCACTTGGGATTTTAAAACAGCTTCTAAAGGTTGCAAACCGGCTCCGGAGGGACCGACATGGACGAAATTCGCATTGGGATCGCAGGCCTGGGCGGCCGGGGGCTGCACTGGATAAGGCTGCTGCAGAAAATTCCCGGCTACCGGATCACGGCGGTCTACGATTGGATCGAACCGCTACAGGAGCGGGCACTTGCTGAAATCTCCTATCGGGACGACGTGGCGGCGTTCGGCAACTACGAGGATTTCCTGGCATACGATCAGATGGACGCGGTGGGTCTTGTGGTGAGGCAGCGCGAGGTGGGGCGCATGGCAGCGGAGGCGCTGGAGGCGGGCAAGCACGTGAACAGCGAAGTGCCGGGCGCCTACACGATGGCGGAGTGCTGGCGCATCGTAACCAACGTGGAGCGTACGGGGTTGGTCTACGGCCTCGCCGAGCAGACGCGTTTCTGGGGGTTCGTGGACGGATGGAAGCGCCTTATAGACGACGGCAGGTTGGGCAAAATCACCTACGCCGAGGGTCAATACGTCGGGTATTACGGCACACATCAATTTTTCCAGGACTACAGCACGGGGAAGCAGTATTCCATCGAGGAGTTGTCCGACCATCCCGAAGCCAGGCCGACGTTTCCCCACGACACCCCGCCCATTATTGCCGCTTCGTACGATCTGAGCATCCTTTTGAAGATCCTGGACGACCGTGTGACGGAAGTAACGGCGATGAGCACAAAAAGGCCAAGCTACGCGCATCCGCAGATTGGAAAGCCCGACGTGCAGGTTGCGCTGATGAAGACCGAAAAGGATACGTTGATTCGCATGTTGGATGGTCATACACAGCCGCGCCCGCATGGAGATCACCACTGGTGGCAGATGATTGGCACAAAGGGGAGCCTGGAGTGGCGGCGTTCGCGCCGCGAGATGCCGAAAGTCTGGTTCGCGGACGCGCAGATGAACGACTGGACGGAGGTGGATTGGCGCTTTGAACGCACCGATGCGCCGTCGGAGGCGCGTGGAAGCGGCCACGGCGACGCGGACTCCTACGTGCATATGCATTTTCGCGACGCGGTCCTCAGCGGGAAGCCGCTGGCTTTTGACGTGTACAGGGCCATGGATACGGTTGCCGCGGCGGTACGGGCGATTGACTCGATACAGGAGGGGAGCCGGTTGATGCGGGTTCCCGATTTTCGCCCGAACCGGGATCGGGCTGCGGGGCAGGTTCCGGCGGACCTGGGCGGCATGGGGCTGCGCTGAGCCTAACAGCCCGTTGAAAAAGCCCATCCGGGCTACGGCCGGCCCTTGCGGTCGAAATACTGCGTTGCGCTCCCTCGCCGAATCGCTCGATTCGACTCGGTTGCGCGCCTTGTCTTCGGCCACAATGGCTCGACCTCGCCTGCAGAGCGACTTTATCAACGGACTGCTAACCGGTCGGGAGACCCATGGCCAACGGCGGCACGGCAGAACCGCGGAACCGGCGGCCCGCGAGCCCGGGCGTAACGACCCGCGCGGTCGTATTCGGGCTCGGGTTGTCGGTAGCCGTCAACCTGCTCGCCAATACGATGCGGTATGTCCAGCATGGGTCGTACATGGCAATCAGCCTGATCCCGATGGGCGACCTTCTGCTCTTTCTGCTGTCGATTCTGATCTGTGCCGCGCTTGCCCGATGGTTCGGCCGGCGTTTCGTGTTCGCTCCGGCGGAATGGATCACGATTTTCGGCATGGGCCTGATAAGCGCCATGGGCCCCACCTACGGTATCAGTGGATACCTCGTCAGCCAGCTGGTGGCTCCCTACTACTTCGCCACGCCCGAGAACCGGTGGTCGGAATATCTGCACCCGCATCTTCCCGGCTGGCTGATCTCAACGGACGAACGGCAGTCCATCACCATGTTTTTCGAAGGGCTCCCGAACGGGATGTCCATTCCCTGGCACGACTGGTGGGGGCCGCTGTTGTGGTGGTTCGGCTTCATCGCCGTTCTGGGGTTCGCCTGCGTCTGCGTGTCGGTCATTCTGCATCGCCAGTGGGCGGACCACGAAAAGCTGGTCTACCCCACGTTGACACCGGTCCTGGAGATGGCGAACCGGAGTGGATCCGGGTCGCGGGTCCTTCCGGAATTTATGAAGGGAAAGGCGTTCTGGGCGGGGTTCGGGTTGATGTCCGGGGTTTTCTGGTTGAATATGGTGCACTGGTTCTATCCTGCATTTCCGAAGGTGATGAACACCCGCATGAACTACGTGTGGGATCTCCTGCCCAAACAGTATCCCCCTTTCTGCATCTACCTGAGCGTATTCGTCATATGCTTTTCATATTTCGCCAACCTGGAAGTACTCTTCAGCATCTGGTTCTTCGACATCCTTTATATGATTGAAGCCGGCCTTCTGAATCGACTGGGCGTGGTGGCGACGTCCCCGCACTACGGCTCCGGCCCGTACAACCTGACGAGCTACAAGTTCCAGACGGCCGGTGCCTTCGCGGCGCTGGTCATCTGGTGGCTCTGGATCTCCAGGGGGCACCTGCGCGAGGTTTTCCGGAAGGCCGTCCGTCCGGATCGTTCCACCCTGGATGACAGCAGGGAGTGGATATCCTATCGTGCCGCCGTCCTCGGGCTGGTCGTCTGCTGCGTGTACATTGTGGCCTGGCTCGCGCAGATCGGAATCGAGCCGGGGATGATCCTGGTTTTGACGCCGGCCATGTTTATCGCGTACGTGGGCGTGGCGAAGGTGGTCGCCGACTCGGGGCTGGTCTACGTCGATCCGCCGGCGGTGGCTTGGGATTACGCGCTGTTCGCGCTGGGCGGGGCGCACAGGCTCGGTCCTTCCACAAACGCCGCCTCCAGCCTCCTGCCGTTCACGGTCAACCACCCCAGGAGTTTCGCGCTGCCGATGATTGCGCAGGTGAACCGCCTGGGTGATTTTATCCCCGAAGGCAAGCGACGCTTTTTCTGGGGGGTGTTCGGGGCCTTCATACTCGGCACGGTGGTTTCGACACTCCAAACAGTCTGGCTGGCCTACACCATGGGGGGGTACAATTTTCAACCGAACTGGTTGATTCTTCACGAGGGTGAATGGAACTACGGTCTGGCGGTGGACGCGCTGCGCAACCCACGGCCGATCCTGGCGGTGGAATACTGGCTGTTTCTCGCGGGAACTGTTGTGATGACAGCCTTGAACCTGATGCGATACCGGCTTCCCAGATGGCGGCTTCACCCGGTGGGGTTCGCGCTTTCGGGTACGATATTCGCCAGATTGGAAAGCCTCACGCTTCTGGTCGCGTGGCTGATCAAATTCCTCATGCTCAGGATTGGCGGCACGGCATTCTACCGGCGATCGTTGCCCTTTTTTATCGGGATCCTGACGGGATACATCCTGGCGGTGATCGCGGGTACGGTCGTGGACGCCATCTGGTTCCCGCATTCGGGACACAGGGTACACAGCTGGCATTGACCAGCAAAACAGGACCATTTTGAGATTGGAGAGGAGGCAGTTTATGGCTGAGGCCGTTCTGAGTTCTCTTGAGCGGGGTTTCGTGCTGGGAGATGGTGGAAACGTGGAGGAACTGAGGCTGCGGGGATATTCATCGCCGTGGGTGCTGGAAGACTTCCCCGACGCGGTGCGGCTGGTCCACCAGGATTTTTTCCGGGCAGGCGCCGGCGTGATCAGAGCCCTGACGGGTCAGTGTACCCGAACCGGGCTTGGCGAGCGGGGGAAAGCGGGTGGGGTCGATCAGGTCGACGCGTTGAACCGGAGGGCCGTGGCGCTGGCGAAGGGTGCGGCCAGCGGGGAGGCACTGGTGGCGGGGACGCTGTCCTCCACGGGGGCCTTTCAGGCCGATGACGCGGGATCTGCGGACCGTGCCCGGGCGGAGTGGGAGGAACAGGTCGAGATATTGGCCGACGCGAGCGTGGACCTGCTTGTCTGTGAGTCGTTCGGCCGGCTTGACGAGGCGCGCCTGGCGCTTGGGTGCTGCAAGACCGCGACACTGCCGGTGGTGGTTTCGGTGGATATCGCATTGCCGGAGGGGCGGTTGAATAACCCCGTGCTTCGAGAGGACGAAGTAACCGCCGATGGTGTCGCGCCCGCCGAGTGCGCGCGTGTCCTGGCCGGCGCCGGCGCCGACGTCGTGGGCGGGGGCGGCATTCGGGAGCCGGAAGACCTGTGGCCCGTTGTGCTTGAAATGCGGGAAGCAGTGGACACCCCGGTTGCCTTTCTGCCGAATGGGTATCGGACGTGCCGGCCACACTGGAAGCGGATGCGGGAGGCCATGCACGTCTACGGGATGGAACTGGGACAGTACGCGTTGAAGGCGATTGCGCACGATATTCGCTTTGTAGGCGGGTCCGGCGGGGTGGTCGTTCGACTCCTCCGCTCGATGGCCCAGGCATTGGACTGCGAACGGAAACACATCGAACTCCGGCCGCGATAACGAATAACGAGGAATGTCGGCGCGTGCCGCGTTAAGGGCAGCAGGAGGAAGAAGACGGGAAAGGAAGGTTGGCGCCGGGCGATAGATCGGAACTCGCGGGTGATTCTTGCACAGGAGGATCAGGATGGGCAGGGACATATTGAAGATGCTGGAGGAGGGCGTTGTTCTCAGCGACGGGGGGATGATTATCGAGGCGAGGTGGCGGGGGTACGAAACGCCCGGTATGATTCTGGAAGATCCGGACGCGTTGCGTCAGATCCATCAGGATTTCTTCAGGGCCGGATCCCATGTACTTCAGGCACAGACCTGGTGGACCAGCCGGTCGCAACTCGTACGCCGTTATAAACCGGGCGAACGGCCCAGCGGCCTGCCTGCCGAGCAGGTCTCGGCGCAGGCAGGACAGGAGGTCCGATTGGAGGAGATTTCCCGCACGGCAATCCGGCTGGCCCTGGAGGCTTCCGGCGGCGAAGCCCTGGTCGCCGGGTGCCTGAACCAGACGGCTGCGGGCTCGTGGACCGGGCCATACATTTTCAGGCCCGACAACGCACGGGCGCGCGAGCGGGCATGCGCGGAGTGGGACGAGCACATTTCCTGGATGGTGGACGCGGGCGCCGGGCTTCTGGTGCCGGAAACGTTCGCGCGGCTGGACGAAGCCCGGCTGTGCCTGTCGCGCTGCAAGAAAACGGACGTTCCCGCAATGGTGCTGATGGGTTCGAGCAGCCGCACGCAGGACGGCGCCACGCCAGCCGAGTGTGCGAAGGTCCTGGCGGACGAGGGCGCGGATATCGTCGGCCTGGTTTGCGCTGGCGATTCAATGACCATGTGGCCGGGCGTTCTGGCGATGCGGGAGGCCGTGGATATCCCCATCGCGTATCAGCCACAGGGTTATCGCCATGCCGGCCCCAACAATTCGGTGATCCGTGAGTCTATGATCGTGTCGGGCAGCGAGATGGCGGAATATGCCCTGAAGGCGAAGGCAGAGGGAATCAACTTCATCGGCGCCTGCTGCGGCGCGGGCCCGTCGCACATCAGGGCAATGGCGCAAGCGCTGGGCTGCGAGCGCTTTCCGGTTTGACGAGAAAGCGGCGATGGTCATTGCGGCCAGAGGGCCAACTGGACGGAGGCCGGAGACGAATTCATCTTGCTCCCGCGATATCTGACGATGGAAGCGGAGCGTGTCTGTAGTCTTTCGAAATTTGCACACTTGAACGGGCGGTAACCTCAAAACCAATGGAGGAATCCATGGATGAGATCAGAATCGGAGTTGCCGGACTGGGCCTCCGCGGGCTGCACTGGATCCGGCTGCTGCAGAAAGTACCGGGCTACCGGATTACGGCGATCTACGACTGGATCGAGCCGCTGCAGGAGCGGGCCCTGGCCGAGATCGCCTATCGGGAAGACGTCAGGGTATTCGGTAACTATTACGATTTTCTGGCGTACGAGGGCATGGACGCGGTGGGGCTGGTGGTGAGGCAACTGGAGCAGGGAACCATGGCCGCCGAGGCGCTGGAGGCGGGTAAGCACGTCAACAGCGAGGTGCCGGCGGCCTATACGATGGAGGAGTGCTGGCGTATCGTAACGAACGTGGAGCGTACAGGGCTGGTCTACAGCCTGGCGGAGCAGACGCGGTTCTGGGGGTTCGTGGACGGTTGGAAGACACTGGTCGACGACGGGATGCTGGGAAGGATCACCTACGCCGAGGGTCAGTATCTGGGTTACTACGGCACCCATCAGTGGTTTCAGGATTTCAACACGGGCAAGCAGTATCCGGTTGAGGCGCTTTCCGACCACCCGAAGGCCGAACCCGCAAGCCCGCATTATCTGCCCTACATTATCTCGGCTTCGTACGACCTGAGTATCCTGTTGAAGATCCTCGACGACCGCGTGATCGAGGTGACGGCAATGAGCACCACGCCACCGAGCTATACGACGCCGGAAATGCTGAACGCCGATATCCAGGTGGCGCTGATGAAGACGGAGAAAGATACGCTGATCCGGATGCTGAACGGGTTCAACCAGCCCAGGCCGAGCGGAGACCACCACTGGTGGCAGATGATCGGGACGAAGGGAAGTGTTGAATGGCGTCGCTCCGGAAAAGAGAAGCCGAAATTGTGGCTGGCGGACACACAGATGAACGATTGGATGGAAGTCGACTGGCAGTACCGTCGGACCGACGCGCCCCCGGAGGCGCTGGGGAGCGGGCACGGCGATGCCGACTACTATGTACATATGTATTTTCGCGACGCGATCCTGAAGGGCGAGGCACTGGCGTACGACGTGTACAGGGTCATGGATTCGATGGCCCCGGCGGTGCTGGCCGTGGATTCGATCGAGGAATGCAGCAGGGTCGTGAGGGTTCCGGACTTCCGGCCCGGCGCGGATCGGCCTTCCGGACAGATGCCGGCGGATCTGGGCGGCATCGGCGGGCGCATCCACAAGACAAAGATGCCCGGGAAGCGATGATGTCGTACTTCGACTTACGGGCCTTTTGCGTGGGATTGGTCGGGGCGGTTGCTTGCGCTTTCGCCAATCCCGCCGCAGCCCAGGTACCTCCGGAAATATTGGCATTCAGTCCCAACATCCGGGGAGTGGGTGCCGATGCGGCCGCGAGTTGGCGGGTTATCGACCTCCGGGAAGCCGAAAGCGGAACGCTTTCCGGGACCAATTCCTACGGCATCCACGCGGCCGACTTCGACGGGGATGCCGACCTGGACCTCGTGGTCGCCTTTCAGTCGGGCGGGGAAAAGATCCCGGGCGAGGATGGTGAATACGGCAGGGTCTACTGGCTGGAGAATGTAACCCCGCGGCCGGACGCAGAATTGGTATTTCGTATCCACCTGCTGGACGACCGGCAGGTCACGCCGAAGGACGCCGTTGTGGTACGTCGCACCGCCAGTGGCAGAACGGCCGTTGTGATCCCCGGCTATCTGTCGGGCGAGACGGTCATATACGAGACTTCGGACGGCGGCAATTGGAGAAAGCTCAGCCTCCGGTCCAAAGCGCTGGAGCTTCCGGTAAGGGCCGTGGTTGCGGACATCGACGGAGACGATCTCGACGATATCGTGGTCACCTCGATATCGGAATCAGGCGACAAAGTGGGGTGGTTTCGTCAAAATGCCCACGGATCGGCCTCCTGGGAGGAAGTGCCGATTCGCGTCGATATGCCCCCCCTTGATCGGCGTGGACGCTGGGGACGTGGACAAGGACGGAGACATGGACCTTGTCTGCGCCTCCGAGCATGCGTCCAGGCCGTTCCTGCTGATCAATGCCGATGGAAACGGGATTGAATGGAAGCGTGATTCGATCCGCGTGGAATCACCCGATTCGGTGCGTAAATGGGTCGCCCGCTTTTCCGACAAACCTGTTTCCCAGGTCCACGTGCGATTCGCGGACCTGGACGCGGATGGCGACCTCGATTGCGTTGAGACCAGCCTCAGAAACGGATATTTGGCCTGGCGAGAGCAGATCGGGCCGCGGAAGGGATGGAAATTTCATGAGATCGCGGGCGGCCTGGGTCACGCCTATTCCTTCGACACAGGCGACGTGGACCGGGACGGGCGGCTGGATATCGTGGTGCCTTCCGATGGCGGGGAGGGGGTCTACGTGTTCCGGAACGTCAGGGGAGACGGAACCCTGTGGGAGGCCACCCGCCTCGGTGACGGCGCGGGCCTCAACTGGCCGAATATCGTCCGGATGGCGGACCTCGACGGTGACGGTTACGATGATGTGATGTCCACCGACTGGGGGACCAGGGCCGTTGTGTGGATCAATCCGTTCGCGCCCGTGTCCGGTGACTGACAGGACCCGGGCATCCCGCGAAGGACGTTAAAGAGTCGGCGAATCGTGAACGACGGGACACAGCCGGAAGGGCGGGTGACGCTTCGGTCGATCGTGATCGGATTGTGTATCGCGATGGCCATGAGCCTGCTGGCGTGTACGGCCCGCTATATTCAGAAAGGGTCGTACATGATGGTCGCCCAGATTCCCATGGGCGTGCTGCTGCTTTGCCTGGTTTCGATTCTGGCTTGCGCCGTCCTTGCCAGGAGGTTCGGGGCTGCCTTCGTATTGGCGCCATCGGAATGGATCACGGTTTTCAGCATGGGGGTCATCAGCGCCATCGGGCCCAATTACGGGGTCAGCGGGTACCTGGTGGGTATGATGGCTTCCCCGTATTATTTCGCGACGCCGGAGAATCGCTGGGCGGAATATCTCCATCCGCACCTGCCAGGGTGGCTGATCCCCACGAACGATAACAGGGCGATGTCCTGGTTCTATGAGGGGCTGCCGGGTCGGACATCCGTCCCATGGGATGTCTGGGGCCTGCCGCTGATCTGGTGGCTCTCTTTTGTTTTTGTTCTGGGTTTCGCCTGTATCTGTCTTTCGGTTCTCCTGCACCGCCAGTGGGCGGACCATGAAAGACTGGTGTATCCGGCGCTGGCTCCGGTACTGGAAATGACATCGCGGGCGGGGACCGGGAGGAGGTGGCTGCCGGAGTTTATGAAGGGCAAGGTGTTCTGGGCGGGATTCGCGCTGACGTCAATCGTCTTCTGGTGGAATATGATCGCCTGGTTCTACCCGATGGTCCCCAGCTTTCCCACGGCAACCGGACGCTTTATCTGGGATCTCCTTCCCAAAGAATATCCGCCCTTTTTCATCTTTCTGAGCACGCCCGTCATCTGCTTTTCCTATTTCGCCAGCCTCGATGTGCTCTTCAGCATCTGGTTCTTCGATTTCGTGTACATGATCGAAGCGGGCGCGTTGAATCGCATCGGGATCTCCGCCACGTCCCCCCACTACGGCGCCGGCCCCTATACCACAACGACCTACAAGTGGCAGACGGCCGGAGCCTTTGTATCTCTTGTCCTCTGGTGGCTCTGGATCTCCCGGCGGCACCTTCAACAGGTCCTGCAAAAGGCGCTTCACCCCGACCGGTCCTCCGTGGACGACGGGCGGGAGTTGCTCTCCTACCGCGCCGCGCTGATCGGCCTGCTGGCCAGTTGCGTATACATCGCGGCATTTCTCGGGCGGGTTGGGGTGGAGGCCCGGATGGTCGCGCTGCTGATTCCCACTATGTTCATTGCCTATCTCTTCGTGGCCAAGGTTGTGGCCGATTCGGGAATCATCTATATCCAGCCGCCCGCTTCCGCCTGGGAACTTTCGGGTGCGCTGGTGGGTGGCGCAAAGACTCTGAATGCCTCCACGCGCGCAACCTTCGGCCTGCTGTCATTCACAATCAGCCACCCGAGGAGCTTTATCATGCCGCTGGTCGCGCAGATCAATCGCCTGGGCGATTTCGTCGGAAGGGACAAGCGCCGACTCTTCTGGGGAGTGTTCGCGGCATTTGTCGTGGGAGTGGTCAGTTCCACGTTGTACACGATCTGGCTGGGATACCATATGGGCGCGTACAATTTTCAACCCAACTGGCTGATCATCTACGAAGGCGAATGGCAGTACGGGATGACGGTAAACGAGATACTGAACCCGGCGAGGATGGAGGCGATTGACTACTGGTTTCTGCTGATCGGCGCCGGAACGATGGTGATAGTGAATCTGATGCGCTACCGGTTCGCCAGGTGGCCGGTTCACCCGATCGGGTTTGCGCTGTCCGGCCTCCCGGCGGCACGGCGCATGGGGTCTACGCTCCTGGTGGCGTGGCTGGCGAAGCTGATCATGCTCAGGGCGGGAGGGGTGGCGTTCTACCGGCGGTCGATGCCCTTTTTCCTGGGCATGCTGGTCGGGTACATCATCGCCGTGATGGCGGGGATGCTGGTGGACGCGATCTGGTTTCCGAATCGGGGGCATGTCGTCCACAAGTGGTATTGATCGTCCGGGTCGACCGGCCCCTCTCCGAAGCGGTCGTCAGGCGTCTTTGCGCTTGACACGAGGTGACCGGGTATTAACTTGAAGAACGCGGATTGTCGCCGCTGAAGCACGGGGAAATCTGTGCGATTTTGACGATTCAGAAAGGAGGCAGGGCGCATTATTCTTCCGCTTTCAGGGGGTTCCTGCGCCCGAATCTATGGATATTCGAGAGGTGCCCTTCGGGTCGATGGGAGGGGTTTACGAGCAGGACGACGTGGAGGCGGTCAGCCGGTTGCTCGTGGATATCGCCGAGGAGGACGGGACGTTTTTTCCGCTTCCCGAAGAGAACGATTTTCAGAATGCGTTCGCCGCGCACGAGGGCGCCCGAAAAGCGATTGCGGTCAATTCCTGCGGTACTGGCCTGGACTGCTGCATGATGGCGCTGGGCATCGGTGAGGGAGACGAGGTGATCACGACACCTCTCACCTTTGTCTGCACGGCCGGGACCGCGATTGCCAGGGGTGCCAGGGTCGTCCTTGCCGATATCGATCCGGTGAGTCTGAATCTGGATCCTCAGAAGGCAAGAGAAAAAATCACGGAGCGCACACGCGCGATCATTCCGGTGCACTTCGCCGGACTCGCCTGCGACGTGGACGCATTTGACCTGATTTCGGTGGAAACGGGCGTTCCCGTGATTTACGATGCGGCGCATGCAGTGGGCACCAGGTACCAGGGTAGCCCGGTTGGCGGCCGGGGAAAGGCCTCGTGTTACAGTTTTCAGAGCAACAAGAACATGACGTGCCTCGGCGAGGGGGGCGCCGTGACAACGGATGACGAGGAATTCGCGGAGCAGGTCCGGCAGCTGAAGACATTCGGATACGTATATGGAGGAAGCGGGACACGGGTGGTGCGGGTTGGGTTCAATTACCGGATGACCAAACCCCAATATGCGGTCGGACTTACCCAGTTGGCCAAAATAGACCGTGTGATTCAGGATCGACGGAAACGGATGCTCCGTCTCAATGCGTTGTTGGCCGACGTGGAGGAGGTCATCCTTCCCGCCGGTCACGGCCCCGATCACGGAAGCCACCTGCACGTGATTCGGCTGGACACCGATGCGGCGGGGTTCGCCACGGAGGCGTTCGTCGCTCACCTGAAGGATCGATACCGGGTGGCCACGGCAAAGCACTACCCGCCGCTGTGGTCCTGGGAAGCCCTTCAGGAACTGGGGTACAACGGTGAAGGTTGTCCGATCGCGGCCAGGGCATGTGAACAGGTCGTGAGTACGCCGGTGTTCCCGGGCTCGACCGACGAGGAACTGGTTTATATTGCGTGGTCGATCAAGCAGACGATTTCGGATCTGCGCTAACGGGGAATTCAAACAGAATGCAAGGGTTGCCCTCGTGGCGGTAAACGTTCCCGGGGCGCCCTGATTTGTTGCTCAGGAGGGAAGATGGATAACGTGAAATGGCTCCTGGTCGGCGCCGGGGATATCGCCCGAAAGCGGGTGGCCGCGGCACTGGCAGGCGCCACGGATTCGGAATTGGTGGCGGTCTGCGATATGGTCCAGGAGAATGCCCGGGCGCTGGCGACTGAATACCACCTGTCCGAGGTTTTCGCCGATCTGGACGAAGCGCTGGAGAAAACGTCGGCGAATGCGGTCTACGTGGCGACGCCCGTGTGGCTGCACGTGCAACATGCGGTCCAGGCCCTGGAGGCGGATAAGCACGTGCTGGTGGAAAAGCCCCTGGGCGTGACAGGGGAGGAGTGTGCGCGAGCCATTGCAGCGGCCGGGAGAAGCACGAAGGTGGCCGGATGTTCGTATTTCCGGCGGCTTTTTCCCGCCTACCGCCAGGCGCAGGAGATGATTCGGAACGGCGAATTCGGCCAGGTCGTCCTCGTGCGTATCGTCTACTTTTCCTGGTTCAGCCCCGCGGCGGACGATCCGAAACGCTGGCGTGTTTTCCGCGAGAGGTCCGGAGGCGGCCCCGTCAGCGATATGGGCACACACATGTTCGACGTGATGATCGGGCTTTTGGGGATGCCGGTTTCCGTGTACGCCAGGTGTGAGAACCTGGTGCAGAAGTGGGATGTGGAGGACTGCGCGAGCATTGTAATGAAGCTGGACAACGGGGCGTTGGCCACGGCATCGTTCAGCTGGAGTTCAAAAACATGGCGGCACGAGTTTGAGATCGTGGGGACAGAGGCCAAGGTTTACTGGCATCCTTACGATTCGGGCGAAGTCGTCAAAACGGTAGGCCGGCAGGTCGATACGCTGGACCTGACGCCAGCCGACAACGTACACGGCCCGGTCGTCCAGGATTTCGTTGGGGCGGTACGTGAGGGCCGAGAGCCGGTCTGCCCGCTTGCCGAGGCGGCGAAGACCAATGCGCTTCTGGACGCGATCTATCAGTCCGCCGCGGAGAATCGGGAGGTTGCGCTGGCTTGAGGACGCTATTTGTCGTATTTCTAAGTCTTGTTCGAGTCGGATCGGGAAGAATCGAAGACACTTCCAATCTGCCGGGACCTGAACCGATATCCGTTTCGCCTCCACGTACCGGAAAGAGCACATGAAATCGATCCTTGTCGTCAAGCCGGATGACAACCTCGAGCACGATTTCGCGCCGGAGATCCTTAAGGCTGAAGGTCTGTTTCATTTCGAGATCCTCTCACAGAACGAGGTGGAGCTGTCTCGCCTGAAGCATGCGGCCGTGGTGCTGACGCTTCGGGGGGCGTTTGGAAAGCGCGCGGCCGGAATCCTTATCGACTACCTGCGTGACGGCGGGCGGTTGCTTGCGGTGATGCCGGGCGGGGACCTGGCGGCCAGGCTGGGGGTGGAGCGTCGGGATGTGGTGTCGACCCAGAAAGTGGACACCAACAAGGCGGCGGCCGTGGCGCCCCCGGCGGACGAGCCGGAGGTCGTAACGGATGGACGGGTGGTTGTCCATGCGGCTGCCGGACTTACGGAACCGCCGGAGCCGTTGTACTGCCCGCAGGACACGGCGGGCGGTATCAGTTGCCGGGGCGAAGAACTGGCCGCGCTGATCGACGACCTCGGTAAGCGCAGTGGCCCGGCCATTGTCCGAAAGCGCGTAGCACTGGGCCGGGCGTGTGTGTTGGCCTACGACGTCGTGGGTGCGGTTCTGCGGCTGAGGCACGGCACATGGGCGCTGGAGCAGCAGGCGCAAATGCTGCCATTGCGAGGCCCGAGGCATATCTTCGGGCTGATCGGGATCGCCGAGCGGCACTCGCGGCAGCACCCGCTGGCCGATATTCACCAGGACCTGTTTCGTGAGTTGTTGCTGGACCTGCACGACGGCGGCATTGTGCCTCGTGTCTGGCACATGCCCGATGCGCGGCGGGTGGCGGTATTTTTCAAGTCGGACGGGTGTGGGGAGGAGGGCGCTCCGGTGGGGATGGAACTGGCGGAGCAGTACGGGCACAGGCACAATTTCTTCCGGGCGCCGGTGAGCCGGTACGACGGGAAGCGGATCCGGGAGTGGCAGGAGCGGGGCCACTTCATGTCGATCGAGGTGGATATCTTCCCGCTCACGTACAACCGCCTTCTGAAAGAACTGGGCGACGGGGTGCACGAACGCATACGCGAAGAGATGGAGGCGCAGGCGCGGCGGTTTACCGATGAAACGGGGCTCGCGGTAACCGACATCGTGATCCACGGTTGCCAGTGGACGGGCGCCCGGACCGCTTCGATTCTGGTGGACCACGGCTGGCGGATGCCGTTTCATTTCTGCGGGCACGATCCGCGGATGAACCGGTACGACTTCGGGCCGTTCTCGCTGGCATCTGCCCTTCCCATGCGCTATTTCGACCCGGAGGCGGGGCTGCTGGATCTGTTTCTTCAGCCCTGCACGTTCGACGATTCGCAGAGCATTACCGAGCCTGGCGTCGGTACGCTGGGGCTCAACCAGGTTGAGTACGCGGAGGCGGCTGTCCGTTGGGTCGTGGAGTCCCGCGATCGATGGCACGTGCCCCATATCGGTACGTTCCACCCGTGTTATCTGATCCGTCCCAAGGGCGATCCGCGCCGCACGTTCGAGGCGGCCAATATTGTTTACGCATCGCTGGCGGCGATGGGCATCGAAACCGGCAGCCTGCAGGAGTGGTCACGCTTCGTGCAGGCGCGAGACGCGTTAAAGGTTGAACTGCTGAGTGCCACCCGGGAACGGACGGTTGCAAGGCTCAGGGCCGTTGAGCCGATCGAAGGGTTGACGATGATCGCCGAGGGACCCGTGGAGGTCACAAGCGTGCTTCTGGATGGCCGTGAACAGTCCCTCAAGACGCTTGAAGTGGAGGGGCGCCGGTGTTCGGCGGTCGTGATATCCCTGGCTCGCCACCAGGAAGCGGAACTGGCAATGTTGGCCTGAAACCACCCATAGCCGGGGCGGCACGCGAGGCGGGCCCCGGAGTGGGACTTGGCACATGGGCGTGGAAAGTGGGATTTGCCGCGTTTAAACATCACCGTCTGATCATGGCGGCCGCGGATTTTCTGGTCGCGTACCAGACGGATAGGGGAGACTTCCGGCCCCCCGGTTCGCGGGCGGGTTACAACGAGATTTACGACGCGAAGGGGATGTTCACGGTTCTTCAGGCTGCGTTCATGGTCAGAAGGAACCAGACGCTACTTGACAGATACCTCGGGTGCCTGGATCGTCGCCTCGCTCTGTTCGGGCGGTGCCAGTTGCCGGATGGCGCGTTGCCGCTCCTTTGCATGGGTGACAGGAGGTCTGTCTTTACGACCGGCGTCGTGGCGGCGGTGGTGAAGATTTTCGGCGAATTGGCGGATCCGGGGCCGCACCGTGCGACGGCGGAGCGGTGCCTGGACTATATAGTTGGTGTGTTCACACCCGAAACCGGCTTTCGTGACGAGTCGAACGCATCCAAACTGAGCGGGCACGATCCTTATCCGCTCTTTGCGCTTCACCTCTGGGCCGAGGAGCGGCCTGACGCAGGCGCCCTTGTGGGCCCGGCGACGGAGTACGTGGTGGACGGGCAGGTCTGGAACGAGGAGGAGCGATTCTGGAAGGCGGGCTTCGAGGTGAGCAAGGGTGTCGATCTGCAGACCGTTCCGCATCCCACGCTGGATCTGGACATGATGTGGGTGCTTTTCGAGATCCATGGAAACCGGTACGCGGATCGGATGCGATCTTCCATCGAGGGCAACCGTAGGTATTTCAAGGTGATCGAGGCCTACTATACCGAGAACGGAAATCGGTACGCCGATGTCCGTGCGCGAACCTCCATGGCGGGGATTATGGCGCTGTATGACCATCATACCGGTTCCAAAGCGTTTACGAATACCGCTGAATTCAGGACCCATCTGGACTGGACGGTGGGGATGTTCGACGAGCGGCGCGGCGGGTTCAGAGAACGGGAGAACCTGAGTACCGGTGAAAAGGCGTATTTGGGCGTCCCCGCGCAATATCTGAGTCAATATCTGTTTTCCTGCGGTGTGCTCAACCGAGACGTACCGGAATCAGTTCTGGATCACTATGCCAGTGTTCTGTCCCGGAAATAGGTTGCCTGAATTCGGCCGACCAGAAGCAGGAAAAAAAGCTATCAGCTTTCAGCCGTCAGCTTGAATCAAAAACCAATCAGTTGACGTCAGCGCAGTAACCTCTCCGCCCGGCCCCCTCTCCTAAAGGAAAGGGGGAGAAAAAACGCGCGATGGCTCGTCAAGACAATTCACTTGGACATTTTAACTCATCGAGATGTCTTCAACCAATGAGAGTTCCCCCTTCCTTCAGGAAGGGTGGTAGGTCTCGTCCCAACAAGCGCACGGTCGTAGGGATGGGGGTTTTTCCGTGTTAAACCCGTCCAGCATCATTCGTATTGGTACATCCAAAGGGCTCGTAGGGCAGCTAATTGCCATTGTGCCCGTGAGGTAATTCACGGAAAAACCGGCCCCGCGCCGAGCGGCGCCCTTCTTTTTCGCCCTTTTTCTTGGGCGATGCAAGAAAAAGGGCAAGGGAATAGGGGACGTTTCGGGGCGGCGAAGAATCTAAATCACGGCTGGGGAGACGCGGTTGCTTCGACAGGGCACGTCTACAAGCTTGCTTCGACAAGCTCAGCAAAAACAACGCTGCGAGACGGGATGAATCGGCGGATGAATGGTGACATATTTCTGGGACGGGACACCATGAAGGAGGAGCGATGAAATTCGCACCCGGGCCGGAGAACGACTTTGCGGACTATATCCGGACGTACTACGAAGCGTGCCGTTACCATTGCGACAAGATCGAGGCGATCGCGGGTAAGTGGATGTTCCGCGACCTGCTGCCGGGCATGAGCGATTTCGACACGCGGTTTATCGTGAACGACGGCATGACGGTGGACGACTGGTGCCAACTGTCCACGGTGATGGGAGAGACGCACCTGAGGCTTTGCGAGAAATACCCCTGCTGGGCGCGCAACTTCGAGCACCTGCCTGGCGTGAATCTGACCTGGTCTGAACTGACGTCGGAACGGAACTACTATCCGGAATACCATCAGTGGACGTACTATCTCACCGAAGATCAGAAAAGACTCGGCGCGGCTTTGGACAAACTCGCGCGGAGGCCGTGGGATGAAAAGGACGAGTACTTTCATCTGAAAAAGTTCTGCCTGTATTACGGACGCTACAACCGGACGATCGATCCCGCGATCAACCTGGGAGTACATGAAAACAAGTACCCGCTGCACAGCCGGATCATGCATTATTTCAATCCGCCGGTTCACTCGGCCGTCTGCGTGCTGGAGAAGCGGAATATTTGCGGGAAGCTGGATGCGTACGAGATCGCGGAACGTTATTTTCCAGGGTTGCGCTGCTGGGACCTCATCAGGGAGATTCTGCACGCGCAATACGAGATACCTGAGTGGTACGAGGAGCCCCGCCTGACGCAACTGGAGGATGTACTGGAAGAGGCGCTGGGCGTCATACTGGAGCGGTTGAGGAATGCGGTGACGCTGATTCCCGAGGAGGCGGGCACGGATATGGGCGCATGGAAGTCGGCGCTTCAGGAGGTGCCGGTGGATCCATCGCTCGTGATTTTCGACAATGCCAAGTTCTCACGCCTGATGAAGGGCCGCCTCCACTTTTACGGACACGCGCCATCCCACTTCGATACTACGTGGCTGATTCAGAACGAATTGGGGCGGATCGGCAACAGTTTCTTCCGTATGCCCTTCCGTACATTCTGGAAGATCAAGACCGGTGAGACGGTTGAGGATCCCTTGATGATCCTGGACGAGTTGAAGGGAGATCCGCTGTCCCCGGCGGAGATCGAGGGCACAAAGGCGTTTGCCCGGTTGACGCCGGACAAGTGGCAAGAGGGTAAAGAGCACGAGATCGCGGCCGCCATCGTGGAGGTATTTGACGAATTTTTCCGGGCGTTGAACAAGATCAGCGAGGCTGTGTAAGCGCAAGCGGGATGAGGCGGGATTCCGTGAGACCGTCGACATGAACATGAAAGGAGAATCAGATGCAGGTCAAGGCACTCAGGTTGCAGGATGTGAACTACGGCGACCAGTGGGACGAGGAGGTCGAGGATCGCTGGGAATACAACGATTTCCGGTCGGATTCGGCCTGGCGCGAGGGCTGGATCAGCATGGACAGTGTGTATCACAACGCGGATGACGACCGCGTTTACCTGGGGATTACTTCCTTCAACGCCGACATATTCCGCGCCTATGATCGCGCGACCGGCGAGTTCGTGGATCTGGGGTACGCAAAAGTCGCCAATCCGTTCGACGCCAAGTTCCACAGGTCGCTGGTCAGGTGGGAGAAAGACGGGTGTCTGTACGGCGCAATAGCGCTCCTGCACGATATCGATCGGTACTGGGAAGCGCCCGGCGGAGCGATTGTAAAATACGATCCGGCTACGGGCGAACTCCAGAAGATCGCGGTTCCCATGCCCCATATGTACATCCAGTCGATCTGCCTGGACCAGGAACGCGGCCTGATCTACGGGATGACGTTTACGCCGGAGCGGATGTTCCGGTTCAACCTCGCTGACGGGCGTTCGGACGACCTGGGGCCGATCAGCAGCGGAATGGAAATGGCCCAGGGTGAGAACGTCGAACTGGACGACGAAGGATGCGTCTGGTGCGGCTGGAGCGTGACGCGGGCGTGGCAGAATTTCGCGGGGGTGGACCGCAACCGGCTGTGCAAGTTCAACCCTGAAACGGACAGGATCGAGTATTACGATGCGGGCCTTCTCAAGCCGGACGGCAGCTACGGGTATGAAAAAGTTGAGGGTATCTTCAACCTGGGAGAAGGCCGTATGTTCGCCAGCGGCGCCAACGGGTCGATTTACCGGATCGATACGGAAACCGGGATGGGCACGTACCTGGGTACGCCCGTTGCAGACCGGCGCAGCAGGCTGACAACACTTAAGCCCGGACCCGACGGGGCCGCCTACGGCGTGACCGGACGGGACGGAAAGTGCGAGGTGATCCGATTCGACGCCGATTCGGAATCGTGGGATCTGTTGGGGACCGTGTCCGACGGGGACGCCGACTGCTGGCAGGTCCACGACGTTGCTGTGACGCCCGACGGCACAATCTACGCCGGGGAGAACGACAGCCCCTACCGCAGCGGATACCTGTGGGAAATCAAGGTCTGACCCGAACAACCGTCCATACACAATGGCACAAATGCACGCGGCGTTGCTCTATGCAACGCCGTTCTTCTTTCAGCGTTAGCAGGCCCGGGATGTCAAGACGACCGTCTCTGGATAACCGACTGAACCAGAAGGAGTTGATTCCGTTCATGGTAAGTGAATCTGGATCAACTGCAGGCGGTGCAGTTGTCTTGTATGCCGAATCAGGTATATTTGTCGTATGTTGAACAGATTGGCCGGCAACATTACCGAACACTGATCAGACACAGGCAAGGCAGATAAGGAGAGAACGCTATGGAAGTGATCCAGGGCCGCGATAGTGTTTTCGAAGATATCGGTTTTGATCGGGCAGAAGCGGCGAGCTTAAAGGTCCGGGCCGATTTAATGCTCGACCTGAGAAAGTTCATTGAAGCCAACGGGTGGACGCAACGTCAGGCTGCTGAATTCTTCGGCGAGTCACAACCGCGAATCAGCAACTTGATGAAGGGGGATATTGGTCGCTTTAGTGTGGATAAACTGATAAATATGTTAACGCGGGCGGGGATGCAGGTCGAGATTTACGTCAAGCCACAAGCAGCGTAAGAAAAGGGGATTATATACAAAAGTAAACAACTAACATATAGTGGGATTTTTACTTGTTATTCGTAAATCTTTTCATCAGATACCAAGCACAACCCTCCAGCAAGATCAACATGGAAGCTGAAAATGGACTTGTTCAATGAAACCAGGAAAGGTTTTTCTGCAAGGAGGGGATTGTGTCTAAAAAACCGCACGTTGGAGTAGCTACACATTATGAAGTTCGGTTGGAGCATGACGCTGTTCTATTAAAACTTGAGTCTGTAGGTCCCAAACCGCACTTGCAAAAAATCGAGTTTTATTGTGGTCTAGAGGCTTATCAAGCCCTTGAGTTGGCCAATGTCCTGAAGAATGCGGCACAGCAGATTTCCAATCAAAGCTGATCATTTAGCTATACCTCCTACATATTAACCACTTCGTTGGAATGTCCCAATTTTCTATTTATAGCAAAAGCCGCGCCCTGGGTTCTTAAGTGTACCAACGCTCTCAAGTCGGCCATGGTGCCGACTGCAATGAGGGATCCAAGTTGGTTGGGTAATCCCCCAGGGCGCGGCCCTTTTCATGGGGTCGCCAATTTTTTAGAAACCTTCTTAAGGGAATGTAACCACCATAAATATAAGAAATTATCAGCAGTTGTCAACAAATTATACAAACAAAATCAGCCTGCCGGTTCGGTTACTGACAGGTTGACTTGTGGGTAAGTGTTCCAATCAGATCTAATAAAGAACCTTCATCGAGGATAAGGACATGCGAACTTTGATAGTAGTTGTTTCTCTGCTTGTTAGCGGTTGTTTAGCTGCGCCAACGAAGGTTGCCATGGTTCGCCATGGGGAAACCTTCCCGCCAACGCAATCCGTTGAAATACTTTTTGAGACTCCCAAGAAACCGTTTGAGAAGATCGCCATACTCGAAACAAAGGGATCTTCAGACGCGTATACCGATATGGTAAACAGGCTACAAAAGAAGGGCATGAAGATAGGCGCGCATGCGATTATTTTAGATTCTCCCCAGAAAGATACAAGCTTGGAGATTGAGGAGTTTATGACTTTTGGGATTCTGGGTAACGACAGAATCTTGAAGGGAATCACTATCAGATGGAGGGTAACACCATGAGCATAGAAACTCTTGCCGCAATTGCAAGTCCGACTGTTGCCCATTCATATTAAACCCCCACAATAGGCCAGAAAAAATTGCCTGACAATGCGACATTGATTATGAGATTTTTACTTGTCATTTGAATATCTTTTCAGTATCTTTTCAGTAGATAATAACCACAATGGGGGGGGCAATACCTAAATATTTATAGCTTTACAATTGAGCCATATCTTCTTATATTATAGGATGTTACATAGATAATTCTATTCATGAAATGGCCCAAAAGGGGGGCGCGGTGGAAACTCAAAAGACTCGCAAGCGTGGAAGGCCAGTAGAGAAACCGATGCCGGAAAAGATCGACCGGGACGGTGAAGATGTGGTTAAGGTTCTAATGCGAACGCCAGTTAAGGATACGTCACAATGGCGGTACCTGGAGAAGAAAACGGCATAAAAGGGGGATCGGAAAATGAGTGATAGACTTAACGGCAAGGTTCAGGTGCTTGCATCTGCGTTGGCGGATGTCATTCAGGGAGCGGTAGACGACTCCACTGCCAAGGTTCTTGGGCAAGTGAAAGAGGACAACGAAAAGACAATCAAAGCAGTAAGAGATGCAATTCTCAACAGTTAAGCAATAAGATCCTTATACCGCAACCTCTTACCAACCATATTAATCACAACGTCCGCCATCTGATCGGCTGTATCCAGATCTCGGATGTTGTGCCTTCCGCTGAATTCGTTGACATAACGTTTCAAGTGTTGATCACTCATCTTGTGATAGGTTCCGTAGTATCCCCGCTTGAGCAATGACCAAAAAGATTCAATGCCATTTGTATGCGCCTGCCCCTGAGCGTATTTCCCAACACCATGCTTTACTGCTTTGTGATGCACCCCTGACAGTCCCTTATAGGCTGCTGCCTCGTCTGTATATACGGTTGCGCCCTTCTCTGCATGGCGACCAACAAAGCCCTTCAGGGCCGGTCCGTCAATCACGTGCGATACTTCAGCATCAACCTTGTTCGTTTCCCGGTCTCTCGCTCCCACAACGGCGGTCTTGCCAATAGTACCACGGCCAGCGTTCAGCTTCTCGCTGGCATGCTTGTTCCGTTCCTTTCCGCCGATGAAGGTTTCGTCAACCTCTACCGGACCGGCGAACATCGCTTCCCCTCTATCGAATGTTTCCCGGATTCTGTGGGCCATGTGCCAAGCGGTCTTTTGGGTCACGCCAATATCCCGGTGCAACTTCATACTGGATGTTCCCTTTATCCCGGTTGTCATAAGATAGATCGCTATTGCCCACTTGCGATAACCGATCTTTGACGATTGCATGAGTGTGCCGGTTTTGACAGAGAAAAACTTGCGGCAATCCATGCAATGATAAGGCATTGTCGGATGGCCGCCATTGCGCTTAATACGCAGGCTGTCACAATGCGCACAGTGGATGTTGTTGTTCCAACGTTTTTCAATAAACCACTGTTCAGCTACCTCATCATTCGGGAATTTGTCGAATAGCTGAATCAACGTAATGCCTTCTCTGTCTGATCTTCCCGGCGCTTTGTGTCTCATGATAACCTCCAAAGAATCAATTGCTTATTAATTACAGTAGAAAGATAAACAAAATTTTGGTGGTTGTCAAGGAAAAACGTTTACTTTTGTATATAATTCCCTAAGAAAAGGAGCCATGCCTTGGGGCCGGGTATTTCGGGGAAGCGTCCGATTTTCTTCCTTTTCCGTGATCTTACCTGATGTCTCACGTCCGGCACGGACGAATCCGCAGGCAAGTCAGCGACAGGACGTACGCCACTCCGTGAAATCTAAAATTGTTCAGTGTTGTCACTGACGACCGAGCCTTTTCAATAGCTCACGGTTGAGGCCAAAATCTGGAGGTGAGCGAAATGAATGCCCATCGCGTTGAAACGGTTGTACGCGAGGACAGAACGGTAGTACTGGAGGATCTGCCTTTCCAGGCAGGAGAGGCGGTTGAGTCATTATTTCCCAGTGCTCGTCAAAACGCAACGAGAAAGACCGCTATCCACTGCGCGGCACACCGATAAAATATCTTGATCCGACGGAACCGGTTGCGGATGGAGATTGGAGCGTGTCACAATGATTGTGCTGGATACGCATATCTGGATCTGGTGGGTTCACGGAGACGTTCGCCTCACCAGATTGCAAGTGGCGTGGCTGGAACAATATGAGTCTCAAGGTCTCGGTGTGAGTGCGATTTCATGTTGGGAAGTTGCGAAATCAGTTGAGTACCAGCGGCTCGTCTTACCTTGTTCAGTTGATGCGTGGATGGTTCATGCGGTCTCGTATCCGGGAATTCGGTTTCTCGATCTGACCCCGCAAATCGCAATTGAGTCGACGCGATTTCCTGGTTTTCGCCAAAGCCTTCGGCAAGCGTGAATCTTGAACCCGCTGTGCCTGTCTTTAACAACGGGCGTATCAGGCGGGCAAGACTTCACGGGTTGTGATTTGGTCAGAAAGGGACATCGATGCGGCAAGTGATTGAAGGATTCAAAAGTCTGTCAATTGATCGGAGGTATACCAGATGAACCTGGTAAGCCCGTTAACCACAGTCTTACGCAAGTTGATCGCAAGCGTTGTCGCATTTCCTTTCATCCTGTATGCCGGAAGCGCCTTTGCTCAGCAAACCCTGTCGCCTGTCCCGCCAGTCATGGATGGTGACTTTCAGACCTGGCATTTGCCTGATGGTGCCATCGCCCGTCTGGGCAAGGGACACGTCAGTGAAAGCGATCGCTCGTTGGCCTTCTCTCCGAGTGGCCGATACTTCGCCCTCGTCGGGTCCCTCGGTTTGTGGTTGTACGAGGTGGAGCCCTCTCGCCTCATAACACTGTTACCGTCAGAGGAAAATGCATATTCAGTGGCATTTTCCCCGGATGGAACGACGCTCGCTTCCGGATTAACCAGTGGCATGATCGAGCTATGGGAGGTCAAGACGGGAACGCGCATTGCCACCCTTCAAGGACCGAGGTGGATCAGAGTTAACTCGTTGGCGTTTTCGCCCGACGGACACACGCTGGCTGTGGGCACACAGGACAATGAGATTTCGCTGTGGGATCTATCCACGCAAACAAGGAAGGGAACGCTGGAGGGACATAAAGATCGGGTAAGTTCTTTGGCATTTTCGCCTGATGGGTCGATTCTGGCTTCCGGATCGGTGGATAAGCGCGTCAAACTCTGGGACGTGGCGGCGCAGGCACTGGTCTACACGTTTCTGGGTCACACAGATCGGATAAGTTCAGTTGCGTTTTCACGGGACGGATCCACGCTCGCTTCCGGTTCCTGGGATAAAACGATCGTGTTATGGGACGTGGAGGCCCGAAAGAGGATAACCCGGCTGTCGGGTCACAGTCGATTCGTGAATTCACTCACGTTTTTCCCCGACGGTACACTGGCATCCGGGTCTTTCGATGGTACAATTGTGATTTGGGATCTGGCGACCCGAAAAAAAATCACCAGGATTGTGGAACCTGGTGGTTCGGTAGGATCGGTGGCGTTTTCACCCGACGGGGGCACGCTTGTTTCCTTGGCAACGGACGGTGTGGTTCGGGTGCGGAATGTTGAGACGGGATTTACAGAGACGTTCGTTGGTCACAAAAATATCGTCACTATGGCGTTTTCGCCGGATGGGGTTACGTTGGCTGCCGGTGAAGTTGGGGGTGCGATCCAGCTCTGGGATGTGGCAACCCATGAAGAGATCGCCAACCTGAAGGGGGAACCTGGTGTGGTCCACTCGCTGGCTTTCTCGCCGGACGGAGCCAGGTTGGCGGTTGGCGCCGAGGACGAGACGATCCAGCTTTGGGACGTAGCGACCCGAAAACGGATCCTCACGTTGAAGGGACATAAGTCTGACATCCTGTCACTGGCTTTCTCGCCCGACGGAACCCTGTTGGCTTCCGGTTCAATCGACAGGACGGTCAAGCTATGGAACCTGGCGACGCGAATTGATATTGCCACCCTGGATGGACACGCTGATAGGGTTACTTCAGTCGTGTTTTCGCCGGAAGGGTACACCCTGGCTTCCGGCTCGTATGATGAAACGGTTCAGTTGTGGGACGTGGCGGCGAGAGAGCGAATCGCCATTCTGGACGGGCACACCGATGGGGTTCGTTCTTTGGCATTTTCGCCTGACGGGTCTATCCTGGCATCCGGTGCATCCGACAATAAGATTCTGCTGTGGGATGTGGAGGCCGGAGATGAGATCTCCACGCTTGAAGGGCACGGAGAAGAGATCCGTTCAGTGGCGTTTTCATCTGACGGGTCTACGCTGGCTGCCGGCGAGGTTGGGGGCGGGATCCAGCTTTGGGACGCGACGGAGGGAGAAAAGATCGCAAATCTGGGCGGTCGCAAGGGTTCCAACTCCGTTGTGTTTTTGCCCGACGGAGCTACCCTGGCTTCTCTCTCCTGGGACGGAACCGTGCTGCTGTGGGATATGCGGATTTTCCTGCCGTGGCCCCATGCGTTGGAGAGAGTCTCGGCTGGCGAACAGAAAGGGTTTCGGGTTGGCAAATAGAGCACCCGTTTGTGGTCGTGGTAAGGGATCAGACGGTGCTCCCCTGGCTGGCGCGCGGGTCAGGTTTGCTGTCGTCTCAGGAAATGGGACGACTGTAGAGACCACGGAGACCGGTTGGAGCGGCCGGGCATCGAGCAGTTTGACGGTCGGACGGGAACTGGGCACCATCACTGTAGAGGTGACCGTCGTAGGGATGGACCAGTCGGAGACATTCGTCGTCAGAGCCGTGCCTTCGCCTGACTTTGACGGAGACGGCAGTGTCGGGTTTGGCGATTTCACGCGGTTTGCGGCAGTTCGGGCTGAGTCAGGACGACGCGGGATTCGACCCGCGGTACGATCTGGATGAGGACGCCACTATTGGTTTTGGTGACTTTCTAATCTTTGCCAACGCCTTCGGCAAAGAAGGATCGTCAGGTTGACTCCCGGCATGTAAAGTCGGATAAGTCTACATTCCGCATGGAGATAGGTTGGATAGAGATGCCCTACGCGTTCGTCCCGTCGGGCGCATCAAAAGCGTGCGAATACGTGCTCGACGCAGCCGCTCTCCAGGCAGGACAAAACCCGGAGCAGAGTCTCCTGTGAAACCACTCTCCTTGTTAACAACCGCCCTGTTGTTGACCTGTGTCGCGTTTTTTCAGGACAGTCTTGCGCAGGACTATACCCGATGGAGTCTGCCCGAAGGTGCAATCTCCCGCCTGGGAAAAGGAGGCAACTCTCCTGGCGAGCGGTCAGTCGTGTTTTCACCCGACGGAACACTTCTGGCGGTGGGCAGCAGTGCGGGTATCTGGCTCTATAACGCCCACACTGGCGCCGAAGCCGCCCTGTTCACGGGTGGTGGCTGGGTCACTTCGGTGACGTTTTCGCCGGACGGGGGCACCCTGGCGTCCGGTTCCGTTGATCAGACGGTGCGTTTGTGGGACGTATCCGATGGGGCGACCACCGCCATTCTCCGTGGACACACGGGTACGGTTTATTCGGTGTCGTTTTCGCCGGACGGGACCACCCTCGCCACCGGATCACAGGATAGGACCGTGCAACTGTGGGACGTAGCCACTGGAGCAAACATCGCCATCTTCCAAGGTCATGCGGACGAGGTCCTTTCGGTGTCGTTCTCGCCGGATGGGGCTACCATTGCTTCCGGTTCGATAGATAGGACGGTACGTTTGTGGGACGTGTCCACGGGAACAAACACCGCCACCCTTGAAGGGCACATTGGGTATGTCCTTTCGGTGTCGTTTTCGCCGGATGGCGGTACCGTCGCTTCCGGCGCCCTGGATGGCAGTGTGCGTTTGTGGGACGTCGTCCACGGGAACAAACACCGCCCGTCTCTGGGGGCACAGGGGTTATGTCCTTTCGGTGTCGTTTTCGCCGGACGGGGGCATTGTTGCTTCCGGTGCCCTGGATGGCACTGTGCGTCTGTGGGACGTCGCCTCGGGAACTGCGACTACCACTCTCCAAGGGTACAGCCGTGCGGTCCTTTCAGTGTCGTTTTCTCGTGATGGGAAGATCCTCGCAACCGGATCGTGGGACGGCATCGTGCGTTTGTGGGACGTAACCACAGGTGCTTCTACCGCCATTCTCGAAGGGCATACGCACGAAGTCTCTTGTGTGTTGTTTTCGCCAGATGGGACCACCCTGGCTTCAGGCTCATTTGATAGTACGGTGCGTTTGTGGGACGTATCCACGGGCGCCACCACTGCTATACTGGAAGGGCATAGGGCGTATATCAGATCGGTGTCGTTTTCGCCGACCGGAGCCATCCTCGCTTCTGCGTCCGGGGATAGGAAAGTGCGTTTATGGGATGTATCGACAGGTATCACCGCCGCCATACTGGAAGGGCATGAGCACGATGTTACTTCGGTGACGTTTTCGCCGGACGGGGGCACCCTGGCGTCCGGTTCCGTTGATAGTACGGTGCGTTTGTGGGATGTATCCACTGGCGCCACGACCGCCATCCTTGAAGTGCCGGGAGAGGTTGTCAGCGCAGTATCGTTCTCACCAGACGGAACGACTATTGCGGCCGGGTCTGGGATTGGCACCGTGCGTTTATGGGACGTGGTCACGGGAGCCAAGATCGCCACCATTGAAAGGCGAAGGGGCTCAGTCTCTTCCTTGGCATTTGTAACGGATGGGACCATACTCGCTGCCGGGTCTGGTGATGGGACGGTGCGATTGTGCGACCTTGCCACGGGTGCTATGATCGCTAACCTTGACGGGCACGCGTCGAGTGTGACTTCAGTATCGTATTCGCCAGATGTGAAAATTCTCGCTTCCGGATCAGTGGACGGCACCATCCTGCTGTGGGATATCTCACCGTACATAACTCCCCAGGCCGAAGGTCCCGATTTCGATGGCGATGGCGCTGTTGGATTTGCCGATTTTGTGGCGTTTGCGTCAAAGTTCGGTTTGAGCCAACGCGATGCCGGGTACGAGGCTCGCTACGATCTGGATGAAGACGGCGCCGTCGGTTTCGGTGACTTTCTCATCTTTGCCAGCGCGTTTGGCAAAGAAGCGTCATCAACTTGACTTGCCTCCTCGATTCGGATGTCTACGAACACGGTGCGGGCGCTCAGACTGGTGGGCGTGATCGATGACAGCGGCGACCCTACCGGATTACGGTCCGGCCTCGCGCGTCACCATCACTTGGTAGGTGCCCGTTGTCAACCCGTCCTGCGCAGTCACGCGGATCTCTATCCTGTTACTGCCGATCTGCAGCCCATCGAATGTCACCGATTTTCGCGATACACCATTCATCGTAAGGCTCATCCCGGATTTCCCAACCGCCAGAGGCGTGCCGTCCGCGGCGGACCCGCTCTGATTGTGCGTCATGCTGGCTGGATTGGAAATGGTTATGGTAACGGTTGAAGCAGTCGCCGCGACAGTTGCCTGGTACGAACTCGTGTTGCGGTTAAAGGCCGGCCGCAGTATCGAGTTTTCCGACGACACCCCTAAAAAGCCGGCCTTGCCCTCCGCCAGTGCCAGGCCCGTGAGTTTGGTGTCCCGGCTCGGCGCAATTCGGGTCAGCGTGATGTTGTATCGCTCCGTCGCCTTTCCATCTTCGGCAGTGGCCGCAATCTCCAGGGTATTCCGGCCCACGGTCAGGCCGGAGACGTTCATCTTGTCCACCACCAGGGAGGATCCGTCCGCCGCAGTTCCCCGTAGCCGGACCATCGTCGCCGGTTCTTTCCTCCTGACGATTACCTCGAAACCGGTTGTCGCGTACGGGACGGCTGCCTGGTAGGTCTTCGTATTCGGCTCAAACGTAGGTGTGAGGTCGCTCTTCGTGAGCGCCAGCGCAGTCAGCGCGGCGTCGCTTCCAGGCGTGGTTGCTCGAGTGACCGAAACGTCGTAGGTCACGGTAGTCTTCGCTTTCCTCCGTCCCTGCTCCACCTCAAACTGAATCGCGTTTCCGCCCGGTCCAAGTCCGCCGAAGGACAGGATGGTCCACCGCTTCGAACGCCTCCTGCCAGACCAGGCATTGTGGTCAAGCTTCTTGCCGTCCGACGCCTTACGCCGTTTCACCTTAACTTTCGAACGACTCTGGTAATAGAGGACCAACGTGACGCCCGTGGCGCTGTATGGGGCGGAGACGGTATAGGACGTTGTCCCGTTAACGCGACCCATGGGCAGTACCGGCAGGTCCAAAGGCAGCGACTTCGGTTTCTCAGAGAGAAAACCGAGATGCGCACCAACGGAATCCACAACCTCGGCCGCAGCCGGCCGCGCCAGCCCGAAAAGCGATGCGGCAGAAATCAGCAAAGGCACGAACAGGGAGCTAAGGAGCCGGTCCCATTCGAAGGCGCTTCCGCGTGGCGTCGCGCTATCTGTTGAATCAGCGCCTTTGGTCGACTCGCCTTGCGTGTCTCTGGCTGGAAAGATGGACGAAGCATGGTCTTCTCGGAATTGGAATGACATCGCTTTGCTCCTCTCGGAATGGGAAGGCGCTCGCGAATCTGCATACGCTGAGGCGCGGAATCGGTCAAACATCCGGATTTCGTCTATATGCCATACGTTCTCTGGTGAAATTACCCTGGAATAGTCTCTCCCGATTTTGTTTAATATATAAACTGGATAGAAAAAGGGAAATCGATATCGTCCTGGTTCCGGATTAGCATTGTCTTTACGGAAACACGACACTTTATCGGCAATAATTGATACATCACGAGGGAGACAACCATGGTTGCAGGCAACGGGCGGGTGCAGCGGGAGCGGCGTACCACGTCCGGTAACGGCGCGTTGCTGGTGGTCATAGATAGCGGCGGGCCGTACTGGGAGCGGATGATTGTGGACGAGACGGTTCTGTTGGCGCTTGCGCATTTCGGTATGCCCTATCGGTTTCTGGATCTGGCCGTGGAACGGCCGACGCCGGAAGTCTTGAGCCAGTGCGCGGGCATCATCATTGCGCAGAACGGGCTGGGCGCGTGTCTGAGCGACGCGGAGACAGCGTTGATTGCCGAAGCGGTTCGCAACGGCGCCGGGCTGGTCAATTTCGATTACGATCTGAGGGCATATAAGGGACCCCTTCTGGAGATTTTCGGGTTCGACCGGATCAACCCGCATCCGTACGCCACCGATACGGTGCGAATTACGGAGGGGGAGCACTATATCACGCAACTGCAATCCCCGGGTGAACTACATACGTTCGATCGGATGGTGACGGCAATTGCCGCCGAAAAGTGGGGCGATTCGGTGATACCGCTGGCCGATGGGATACTGGGAAAGGAGCAGTTGATCTATATCCGGCACCTGGCGCCGTGGAGCGCGTTCGAACCGCGCAACTATCCCCTGGTGTTCGCTACGGAATGGGGATCGGGACGCGCCGTGCAGTTTACATTGAATTCCAGGGTGTGGCGGAACGCGTTCTTCGGCCATGCCCGCGGAATGGACGATCTGTTCTGGCGCTCGATCACGTGGACGGCACGCAAGCCGTTTGCCGCCAATATGATTCCGCCGTTTGTGACCATGTCCTGGGACGACTGCGAAGGGCGCCACGATTTCGCGTACGCCGAAATCGCGAGCCGTCATGGGTACAGACCGATGCCCTCCCTGTTTATCAGGAACGTGCCGGAACGGCTGTTTCCCAAAATCAGGGACGGAATTCAGAGCGGAGAAATTCACTACAACAGCCATGCGCTGGACTACTATCAACTGCTGATTTACAATTTCGGGAAGGGCGAGTGCTCGCAGGAGGAACTGGAGTCGAACTTCGCCTTTGTGGACGCGTTCTGGAAGCGTGTAGGGGTCTATCCGGGTGCGACGCTGCGATTCCACTGGGGGGAGTACGGCGTGAGGGCGCTGCCCTTTCTGAAGGCGCGAGGACACCGGTTTTTCTGCCCGGCCCTGCAGACGGGGCTGCACAAGGCCGATATGTGCATGCAGGACGGTTTCTGGCCGTACGGGTTGCAGACGTGCTACTACGATTATCTGCCGGACGATCACGACTTTTTCGCGTTTGCGGCCATGCTGGCCCGTCACCAGGAGGATTTTTTAACGGGATGCACCCCCTATTTGCGCGAGAATGAAAGGACCGATGTCGAAAAGGCGGCGGGAAACGCCGCCCGGCAGATACGCCACGGTCTTCGCGCCGGATTCTACGCGGAGATCGTGACGCACGAGCAGAAGTTCGACGCCGTTACCATGGACCAATGGGACCGGATTCTGAGTCGAACCGATGCGTTGACGGACGGGTTTGAGAAGGTCTATGCGAGCCACGACGAGATCGGCCATTATCTGAAGGGAAAAGACGGCGTATGGCTGGAGGAAGTCTCGGTGGAAGGGAGCGCGCTACGGAGGACGCTGGCAGGCAGGACGTCTGCGCCGCTGCGCCTTTCCGTATTTCGTAACGTGGGCGATTCAGTCGAACGCGAATACCAGGAAGTTGACGCGTTCGAGGGACGAGCGGAGGTCGGGTGATTTTCTCGCAAGCCATCCATAGACAAGGAGTCGGAGAGCCGTGACGGAAATTTTCTTCAACGTTCAGATCGATTGCGAATCCACGCAACGCACGATTAACGACCCCGCGCTGGGCGAGCGGTCGATTCGGGGACTGGGAGATATCTTTTCAGAGACTGGCGTGAGGGGGACGTTTGTGGTGATCCCGTCTGACATGAGGGTGCACGCAGGGGCGTACCGCGAACTCGAAGCCGAAGGTCACGAAGTGGGCCTGCATGTCCACCCGGCGGAACAGGGGTACGAAGAGTTCCTGGGCGTGTACGGGTTCGAGGAACAGGTGGCGATTCTGAAAGACGCAGTGGGTCTGTTTGCCGATTCGATGGGGCGGCCGCCGGCCGTATTCACGCCCGGCTATTTCTCGGCCAACGACCATACGTTTCCCGCGCTGGAGTCGCTGGGTTTCACGCACGGCACCGTGTCGATGCCAACACGGAACCTGCCGCAATGCGCTTGCGTGTGGGGCGGTTCGCCGCTGGATACCCACTACCCGCACCGGTATAATCGGTCCCTGGCGGGAGACGTGGATTTCGTGGATATACCGCCGACGGTGGACGTCGAGTCACGGATGTGGGGCGGGGCGCACCCGCAGGACCTGCGCATTGAATTGGTGGACGCGAAGAATCACTGGTATACCATTCACAAAAATGTCAAACGGCAGGTTGAGGCGGGAAGCGAGATTCCGGTGAAGTATCTGAAGGCACTGACGCACAATATTTTCGATTACAGCGATGCGCGGGATTTTCGGCGGGAGACATTGCTGGGGGTCGTTTCGTCCGCGCGGGAAATCTGTGAACGGCAGGGCTGCGCATTGGTTCCCGCAACGGCAGCGGAGATCGCCAAAACCTACCGGGCCCGGGTGTCATTGCCCGAACGTGGAAACCGGCTGGATCTGGACGTCAGCGGACGCGCGGCCTGGATGTGAGCGCGCCGCCCGGCAGGGCGCCGCCTGTACACGTTCACCTGGGGATACCCGGCGACCGGTACATAAGGACACTGGAAGGGCCGCCCAAACCAACGGGCGGCCGTTTTAATTGCGGAGGGAGTCGTTGGGTACAAGTGTTGAGGCGTTCTTGTAATAGATCCTTGCCAGGACGTCCGTGGGCAGGTCCAGAGCGGGCAGGAATTTCTGGAGGTCGTTTCCCTTGCCGTCGCGGCCGTAAAGCAGACGATCTGCGCGATGGATGAGGAAGTCGCGGGCGTGCTCCGGGTCGCGGCGAAGGGCGTTCAGGCCGGATCCGGAAGAGAGGTCCGCGTAGAGGTTGGGATAGTTGTCAAACAGAACATGGAGTTCGCCGCCGGGGGCGACCGGGCCCGGCGGATAGGATTCCTGCGAGGTCGTAGCGTCGCCGCTGATGTATCGCCAGAAGCCGGGGGCGTGGCCGATAAAGACGGTGTCCGGACAAGCCTCCAGCGCGTGTTCCAGGTTCCGGATGTCGCCCCCGTACCATCTTTCCTGATACATTGGGGCGCCCTTTTTGTCCGGCAGGTAAGGCACATCCATGTGGAGCACCACGGGAGCGCCGAGTTCACCGGCGCGGCGGAACAGCTGGATGCTGCGAGGGTCGTCGAGCAGGAGGCGATAGCTCCATTCGCCGCAGACCCTTACGCCGTGCATCCGCCAGGCGGTTTCAAAGAGATCGGCGGCATGGCCCTCGTAGGGACACGGGCAGTACCCGGCGATGAACCGGTGCGGGTACCTGTCGCTCGCTGCGAGAATATGATCGAGAGTCGCGCCGGCGTGGGTGCCGTCCCCCCGGTAGTTGAGCGGGCTGAATCCGCCGCCGAAACGCGGCGCTTCCTGTCCTGGCGGAAGGTACCACGTGAGCAGCCACGTGACGTCGATACCATAGGCGTCCATCTCGGCGACGAGACCCGCGGTATCCATCCACGCGTAGTTGACGTGCATGTGAGCGTCGATGCGAATTGGCTTACTCCAGGTTCAGGATTGAGAGGCTGTCCCGATAGATCACCGATTCGATTTCGTCCGCGTCCAGGCGTGGCAGTGCGGTGCCTTCAAGCATGGCGTTCAAAATTCGAAGGCCGGAAAGCGAGGCGTCGATGGTCGTAAAGGGATAGTCGGTGCCAAAGAGCAGTTTGTCCCAGACACCGTATTCCTGCACCAGCATCAGGCTGTGGTAAAGCTGGAAGGGACGATAGTGAAGGGCGCTGACGTCGGCGTAGACGTTGGGGTGTTTTCGGATTACGGCAACGCATTCGCCTTCGTAAGGATGCCCCAGATGCGCCAGGATGATCTTGACTTTGGGAAAACGAATGGCGACCGGATCCAGGTGGCGGGGAAGCGTACATTCCAGGGGCGCCTGGGCGACAAAGGTGGTGCCGGTATGAAGAAGTACGGGCAGGCCGTGTTCCTGAGCGTAACGCCAGAGCGGGTCAAGCGCTGCGTCGTCCGGTCTGAAGCCGGCGTACATGGAGAGTAGCTTTATCCCCTTGAGGCCGAGATCCTGGTGACCCTCTCTCAATTCGTCCTGCCAGTCCTCCTGGGTGGGGTCGACCGAAAGGAAGCCGATGAGCGTATCCGGGTTTTCAGCCACGCGGTCCGCCACGTAGCGATCGTCAATCCACATACCGCTGAGTCTGGCCTTGCCGCCGAAGACGATCGTGCGCACTGGCTCGCTTGCCTGCTGACGGTAGTTTTCATGGCTGGCCGAGAGGTCGATTTCCGCGTCGCCCCGGGCGCGCATGGTCTGGCGCTGAAACTGCTCGGTGAAGTGTTGGGGATAGCGGAAAACGTGGGCGTGCACGTCGATAATCATAGGTACTGACCTTCGGATTGGGACCCGCGTACGGATCCCGTCCGTGATCCCGCGGTTGTCGTAGGTGTCACGCTCGACCGCCGTCGTTCAAATCGAATCGACCCTGATCAGGGTTTCTTCGTCGCTCTCGATTCGTAGCGGGTTCTTCAACGGTCTGCCGAAGCCGTTCCAGGAGACCACCATCACGTCTCCGTCTTCCAGTTCGATGCCGGCCCCGAAACTGAAGGCATCGGCGCCGAAAAAGTAGATGTGCGCATCGTCCGGGCGGCGGTGCTGAGGATACTTGAAATGATGGTGCTCCAGGTTGGCCAGGCTGTGAGCCATATTGGCCTGGCCGGTTGCTACGGATCCAGACCAGATTGCGCTCCCGTTTCGTTCAACTGAGACCTCTCCGTTGACATTCTCGAAATCGGGATCGAGGATGAGTTCAGGGCCGAGCGAGCAGGTTCGCAGCTTTGAGGGCGCCAGATAGAGGTAGTTTTTCTTTTCGGTGACGTGGTCGGAGAATTCGTTGCCGATGGCGAGGCCGATGCGCCTGGGGTTGCCTTCCTGATCGATAATATAGGCCCCCGCGATTTCGGGTTCTTCGCCACCGTCGCCCGCGAAGGCCGGCACGTCCAGAGGTTCACCATGCGCACGAAGGATGGTGCCGGTTCCTTTATAGAACCACTCGGGCGGTACGCCGACGTTTCCGGACTCCGGTCTGCCGCCTTGCAGACCCCATCGGTACATTCGCATGCTGTCGGTGATTTGTGTTTCGCCGGGCGCGTCCTGTTCGTGCATGGCCTGGCGGTTGTCGACGCTGGCCCGGTGCGTCAGCCCGGTGCCGGCCACCAGGCAGCGGGTGGGTTCACCCGGGTGATCGTACGCGGGCAGAAGCTTCCATTCGGACCGGCCGTGGTAGATGGCGTCGTAGCCCTGAAAGTTGCTTCCGAGCTTTGTTTCAATTTCCGTGTGCAGGGCGTTACCGGATTGCAGAACGAGGCTCGCCATGCCGTAAATTGACGTGTATCCGTCAATCAGCCGGCAACGGTCGCCGTCGACCGCGGCAATGCGCCGCCCTGCTTCGGGATGGATCAGCTGTACCAATCTGAACATGGGAGTCCCGGTGTCGCTACGCGTCCGTCGTCATCCGTTGCTGGTCCGCACTAGCGTTCAGGATGGGGGTTACAATTCGCGCTCGGTGAGACCTGCACGGTTCGTGCGAATCAGCGGCAGGCCGTTGTAGGAGACGTCGCCGCCGTCAACGACCGCGACATGGACCGGTCGCTTATCCTGAAAGGAGAGAACACAGACCGTGCCGGTGAAGGACAGGCCGTCGCATTCAACGGCGTCCCCTTCCCTGCCGTAGACCACGAGATCGATCCGGTCGCCGCGACGGATTCGGACGCCACGAGCGACTTCGGGGCGGCAGATTTCCCCGCCGATATTCGCTGAGCGCCGCGTAACTTTGACGTTCTCCGGCTCGGTTTTGAAGGGAACCAGGGCAATGTCATAGACAACGGCGTTGGCGCCTTCCCGCCGGACCCATTTCTGAAGACCTATCCAATAGCGGTTGGGATGCCTGCCGGGCGTGCCGTCTTTGGCTTCGTAGGAGGTCCCTTTCCGGACGTGGTGAATCTCGGAGGGGGTCGCGGGAACGATCTGGAGTCCGGGACGGCCGGTGGAAAGCGCGCGGATTCTGCCTCCTTTCCACCTTGTGGGCGCATGCAGGTACCAGGTGTAGGCGTGGTGCTGGGGACCTTCGAAGACAGCATCCGAAACCAGAAAGTAATCGGGTTTGAAAAACGTGACGCGGCGTTCGATGCGGGTGCCGTATTGCCGCTCGTAGGCCCGGTGGGTTGCGGAAAAATAGTCCAGTGTCCTTCCGGTCGCCCAGGTGACCTCCTCGCCGCGGTGGTGAACGCGGTCCATCGGCGCGTCGTTGACCACAATCTGGTTGTGGGCCTGGGGAGAACGAAAATACTGATCGAGCGGGTTGTCGTATGGACCCCAGCGGTTGGTCTCGACGGCAAGTGGTTCCCCGTAGGCGTACAGTGCGAAGTCGAGCAGGTCGTTGTGGGTATGGCCGCCACCCCAGGGGCCGTAATTGACGATTAGATAACGTGCTTCCGCGTTCCAGTCGGAACGCATAACGGCAAAACCCGACGGGCGCGTGTCGATGGACGTGTATCCGGGTTTTTTCGGTCGGATAGGGGAATCGGTCTGGACGCTGTTGCGTACTGGCCAAAGATAACGCCCGTCTCCCGTAAATTCAGCGCCTCGCTTGAAAATGGCGTCCTGTTGTCCGAAACCGCCGTCGTTGAAACCCTGCGATTCCCCCAGGGGGGTGGTGGTGGACAAAAACCAGTCGTACATCTGAACGATGCGACCCCGCAGGTCGGTTTCGATCTTGGGGGAAGGGATCTGCTCCGAGAAGGTCAGCAGATCCTCGCTGATGCGTGCGCACCACGCGCCGTATCCGGAGGCGCGTTCGTGGTGGCAGCCATCGGCATAAAAGTCTCTGTCAACGTGTTCCAGAAGCCGTTCTACGCCGAATCTGACCCAGCTTCCTGCTTCTTTGAATTCCGGGAAGAGGCCCCCGGCGTAGACCAGGGCCCACGAGCCGCACATTTGCCAGTTCCCGCTGCGATAGCCATCGTCTTTTTCGAGAAGATAGAGCCAGCGACAGGCCCCCAGAATGGATTTCAACAGGCGTAGATGGGTGATCGGGCGGAGGATGCCGGTCGACCGATATGCAAAGTAGTGGTCGATGAACCGTGGTGTCCGCCCACCCAGCCCGAGTTCGTAAAAGATGACGTCGTGGTTGCCAGGATTATCTATACCTTTACGTTGTTCGTACCACTGGTTGAACAGATCGTCAAAGCATTCCGCATAACGTGGATCCCCGGTCTGCCCGAACGCGACCCGCAGGCATTCGGACCAGCCCCAGTAGTGGGTGCCGTAGATGCCTGAGCGTCCCCAATTTGCGTTGAAGTCGACCGTCTTTCCGAATTTGTACGTCAGGTCGTGCCACCCCTGGATCTCGTGTGCGACGACGCGTTCGGCTTCCTGAATGCATTTGGGGTCGGGCTTATCGCCGGTAGGTGCGACCATATTGAGAGGTTTTTCCCGCGCGGAAAAGTAATCGCCCCAGGCAGCGGCCGCTTTATTCCACTTTCCGGCCCTTATCGCTTTGCTGACGGGTTTCAGGCGCTCCCCTCTGAGGTCAATCGCCGCGAAAAGGTTTTCGTTGGAAATGGAACGCATTTTCGTGCGGCTGATTTTTGGCGGCATGGATAGAATCCTCGGGCTATCGACGTTATCGGCGGGGATGGCAGCGGTGAACTTGCCGTCCTGGCGAAATGCGCTTGCGTTAGGAATGTACGATCGGAGAGGGCAAGTCAAGGACAAAGCGTGGGCAATACCGGAGACCGATAAAGAGAAAACGGGTTCTCGATGCGATTCGGAGGCCGTAAATGGAGTCTGTACCGGTCCGGCTCTATCGTCAGACGGAAGACGGAGGAGCGGGGCATCCGTTGGGGTTCTCAGGCATCGCCGAGGGCATTGACGGAATGCTGGATGATTCGGGCCGCGGATTCGAGGGATGTACGGCCGGTATTCACAATGACGTGATAGAGGGTCGGATCGTCCCAGTTGATTTGGTAGTTGTCTCTAAGGTAGGCGGCCCGGCGTCTGTCGCTTTTCTGAATCAGTTCTCTGGCTTCTTTCCGCGTTCGCAGGTTTTGACGTTCCATGACGACCTGGATGCGTCTCTCAAGAGGGGCCACGGTGCGCACATGCAGGGTATTGGGCGCATCCCGAAGGATGGCCTGCCCGCCGCGACCCACGATGATGATTTTGTCACGTCTCCGGAGGCGATCGACGGTGGCCTGAAGAAATCTGAGATAGTCCCGCTGGTCCAGAAGGTGTTTTTCCTCGTTGACTGTCGCGTCGTTGGCCAGAAGCGCGGCCGATACTTCGTAGGGAAACTCCAGCCCCCAGAGCATGGCGGGGGGTGTCGGAGCGGACCGCGACGGCACGATCAGGCTGTGAATGAAGCGTTTGACCGCGCTTTGTGCCTGTTCGTCGAATTTCTCGACTTCGGATTCGGGCACATTGGCTTCTCTCGCGACTTCCGTGATGAGGTTCTTGTCCACGAAGTCGTAGCTGAGAACTTCCGATGCCCGGCGAGCGACCAAGTCTCCAATACTGCCGAGCTGGCGTGAGACGGTAATAACGGCCACGCGAGTCATCCTCTGCGGTCGGGCGACGGATCAGGAGCGGGCAGGCTCACCCGGGCACCGCTCAAAAGTTCGGGTAAAAGAGATGCCGATTGTCGATGATTTCAGCCTGCTCTTTGAGATCGCTGAACCAGGCCGCCAGGACTTCGTTCTGTTTTTCCGCCCGCAGGCGCTGAACCAGTTTTGCCCCTTCCGCATTGAATTCGACTTCGTCAATCGGCTCTTTTTTCATCAACTGCAGTACGTACGCGCCCCGGTCCGTGGTAATCACGCTGCTGGTTGTTCCCTCATCAAGTCGGAAGGCCCTGCCGGTAAATGCGTTCCTGCGGCCGACACCCTGGACGAAGTCGTCGCGGCTGAAGAGTTTGGACTCGGCGAAGCGAATATTGCGATCGCGCGCTGCGTTTTTGAGGCTTTCTCCGGACCGGACGTCCTCAAGCAATGGAGCAATAAGCGCCGAAGCAATGTTGACTTTCTCCGATGTCTTGAGTTTGGTCGAAATTCGATTGTTGACCTCGTCCAGTGGTTGTGGACCTGCTTCGCGCGTGGCCACGAGGGTGAAGACATAGATGCCCTGTTCGGTTTCGTAAGTGTTTAAAATCTTGCCCGGTGAAGCGTTGAGGAAGGAATTGACCAACCCGGACGTCCGATTGCCCAACATGGGGAAGAAGCCGCCGGCCGTGATGAAACCGGTATCTTTAGCCTGCAGGTTCTGTTCGGCCACCGCCGTCAGGAAATCCGATTCTTCCGCGCGCTCCTGGAAGCGTTCGGCTTCGAGACGGAGGCTGTCCAGCGTGTCCCTCCCCGGACGGATCTTCAGCAGTATGTGCCTGGCGCGGACCTGGAGCTCATCTCCCTCGCCTTTGCGTTGTTCGACCTTGAGGATATGCCATCCGAACTGGGTCCGTAAGGGTTCTGAGATTTCACCCGGTTCGAGAGAAAAGGCCGCGTCCTCAAAGGGCTTGAGCATCCGTCCACGCCCGAAGAACCCCAGATCCCCGCCTCGTTCCGCGCTGCCGGGATCGTCGGAGTTGCTTTCGGCCAGCGCGGCAAAGTCCCCTCCGGCGCGGATCTCGGCGAGCAGATCGCGGATTTGGGCTTCGGCACTGGATTCATCGGCCACGGAAGGTTTCTTTTCGAAGGCAACAAAGGAAGCATTGACGGACGCTTCCCGATGAAATTCGTCCAGGTGGCCGTCGTAATAGGCCTGAATCTGGTCGTCCGAGACGGAAACCAGCGAGTCGGCGATCGAATACGCCTCGATGACTGCGTAGGCGACGCGGACTTTCTCTTTCTGCCGCACGAATGCTTCTCGAACCTCCGCCGACGTGATCCTCACCCCTCCGGCGACCATCTCCTGGAGCTTGCTGACAAGCACGGCCTGTCGGACGGCGTATTCGGCGCTGAGTACGAACTGCCTTCTTTCCGGACTTGCGTACGTACCAGGGTCGTCCAGGAACCTGCCGTATTTCTCCGGATCGAATTTGCCATCGGTCTGAAAGACTTCCTGGTTCCGTACCCATTCAACTGGCTGATTCCGGTTGATAAAGTTGACCTCCGTATCGGAGACCGCGATGTCGTGTTCTTCAATCTGCTGGGCGTAGAGGATCTGGGCGACCATCTGGTCCCAGATCTGGCGGATGAGCTGGCTCTCCTCCGGATCGGCACTGTTCCGGGCTTTGGCCTGGCTTGAGGCGTCACGGAGGGCTTCGACGAATTGCGGGTGGGTGATCTTGTAACCGTTGATTGCACCCACGGTATCTCCTGGCCCGGCGCAGGTCATTCCGCCCGCGCCCCAGTCGAAGACCATCAGCGCCACGAAGGAAATGGCCACGATCCACATCATCGCTTTGATCAGGACCACGTTGCGCAGGTTTTTAAGCATGGGATAAACACCCTCCGGTGGATGGAAAGAAGGCAGCATTTGAGGGCGGCGGCCGCCCCCGACAACGGCCCGATGTGAAAATTCCGGCTCGGAATTTTTCGAATGACTACATACCAATACGATAAATTATAGGAAGGCGGGTTTACAGGCAAGTTTTTTTATTCGTTGGGAAAAGCCGGTGCGTGCTTGACCCTGGTGGACAAAATACCTATACTGAGTCGCACCTGATCCGGAAGAAACAACCGCTCACAACGCGGGGCGTGGAGGTCTGACAACGATGTGTGCGATCCTGTTGATATGGTTGCTTTGCCTTGCGGATTCCGGCATCGCGGAAGCCGTGGATTACCATTGGCCAATGGCGGCGCCACCCGCGCTTAACTCTTCCTTTGGAGAATATCGGCCGCGACGCTTCCACGCGGGGCTGGATTTCAAGACGTGGGGGAAGGAAGGTTACCCGGTGCTGGCGGTGGACGACGGGTACGTCTGGCGCGTGCGTACCTCGCCGTGGGGATATGGGAAAGTGGTCTATATCAGACTGCAAGACGGTCGGACGGCGGTCTATGCGCATCTTTCGGGGTTTGCACCCGAGGTTCAGGCGGTTGTCGAGGCGGAACAGGCACGACGGGGCTCTTATAGCGTCAATCTTTTCTTTAAGCCAAACCAGATTCAGGTTAAACGCGGTGAAACTGTAGGATATTCCGGCAGTACCGGCAGCGGCGTTCCGCATCTGCATTTTGAGATTCGCGATGAAAATCAGCGGCCGATCAACGGGTTGCTCCACGGATTCGAGGTGAAGGATACCGTTGCACCTACCGTACAGTCCCTCGCTTTAATCCCCATGGACGTTGAATCGCGGGTTTCGGATGGGATGGATCCCGCGACGTTCGGCTTGCAGTGGCGCCCCAAACTGAAGCGCTACGTTGCACGGAGCGTGCCAATGATCGCCGGGCGCATCGGCGTGAGTGTGAAGACGTACGATCAGGCCGACGCCACCGTGCTTAGCAACCGCTTCGCTCCGTACCGGTTGAGGCTGTTCGTAAACGAACGGGAAGTTTTCGAAACCAGATACACAATTTTCGGGTACGACCAGGTGAACCAGGTGGAACTGGATCGCAATTTTGTTCTGAAAATACGCGGCGCCGGCATATATCACAACTTGTACCGGTCTGACGGCAATCAGCTTCCTATGTACGGGAAGTACAGGGTGGGAGACGGGGTCCTGTATGCGGGGATTCCGCCCTCGGGTCGTGGCGTCGCGCTTAACCCCGGGAGGAATCGCATCCGGGTGCTGGTTGAAGACGCGGCCGGTAACCGATCACGCGCGGATCTTGAGGTGATCGTCAATACAGTACCACGCGTACTGGACGCCCGCGCGAAAATGAATGGCCGTTCGGTTCGGGTGCGGGCAAGGGTACTTGACGAGAATTTACAAAAGGTCTTCGTGGAACGGTCTCTGAATGGCGGCCGATCCTGGCATCTTGTACGCGGTGTCGAAGTGGATGGGTCCGGCCGGGTTGACGTGGAATTCGCCCACACCCCCAATGCGGTCTACAAGGTACGCTGCCAGGACAGTTTCGAGTCGGAGGGCTTCCAGGTCTGTACGCCCCTTATGGCATCGGAGAGCGTAACCCAGGGAGACCTGCTGGAATGCACCGTGCGTTATTATCCCGACTTCGCCGTATTGAAGATAGTTTCCAACCGGCTGTTGTCGGCGGCGCCGGGGGTTACGCTGCGGTGGCCCTCGAACGGAGAAACGACGCCGGAGGTCTTTCAGCGTAGCCTTTACCACTACGAAGCCGTGGTAAATTTCGATCCGGCAGTGGACGGCGAAGTTGGAGCAGTCCTGTCCGGGGTGGATCTTAAAGGCAATACCGGGCGCCGTGAGGTTCGCCTGGTCCAGACACCAGTGCGCAGATCGGGTGGGGTCGTGCGCTCGCCGGACGGCATGGCGGAGGCACGCTTCGACGCCGACGAAGTCTACCGGCCTTTCTTCGGACGAATCGCGCCCACCCCGGGGAAGGGGGCGAAGGGTCTGCCGCTGGTTGGATCGCGTTACCGGTTTGCACCGGAGGATGTGCCGTTCCGGCGCAAGGCCGAAATCGTCCTCCGATACCCGGCGGACTTCAGCCGGCCGGAGCGATTGGGTATCTATCGGTTAACCAAGGGGAGAACCTGGGTATTTGTGGGCAACCGCGCCGTTCCGAAGCGCCGCGCCGTGGCTGCGGAGGTTCCGAGTTTCTCCACGTATGCGCTGTTGCTGGACGAGACCCCTCCCCGCGTGAGAATTCTGCGGCCGGAGTCGCACGCGAAGGTTGCAGACAGACGCCCGGAACTTGCCGCCAGGATTCGCGACTCGGGTTCGGGCATCCGGCGGGAGGAGGATATTCTTATGCGCCTGGACGGACAGCGGTTGATCGCGGAATATGACCCCGAAGCGGGTCAGGTGACAGCCCGGCCCAGGCAGCCGCTCACGGCTGGAAGTCACAAGTTGGAGGTAGCGGTGACGGACGCCTCCGGTAACCGGGCCCGGGCGGTGCGTTCGTTCACTGTGCGGTAAGCGATCGTCGCCCATCGGGAGCCCGTAGATTCGACGTCCGGTCGGGCGCTCTGCGACCGGGACATCACACGAGAGTTGAATTTCAGACGCGAGTTGAAACAGGGATGATACTCCCGATCAAAGATGACAATCCGACACGCCGCGCCCCGGTGTTGACGGTGAGCATCCTGCTGCTGAACGTGGGCGTCTTTTTTTATTCCATTGCCCTGGGATCCATCGGTTTCGACGTATTTACGCTTCGGATGGGTCTGATTCCCTTTGAAGTCACCCATGGCGTGGATGCCATATCGCCAACGCCGATTCCACTCTATCTCACGTTCTTGACGGCTATGTTCCTGCACGGTGGCTGGATGCACCTGGGCGGCAACATGCTCTATCTCTGGATTTTCGGGAACAACGTCGAAGATACGCTGGGGCGGTTGCGGTTTTTGCTGTTCTACGTTTTCTGTGGTGTGGCGGCTGCGCTTGGCCACGTTCTCTCGGATCCGGACTCGACAACACCCATGGTGGGCGCCAGCGGAGCGATAGCAGGCATCCTCGGGGCCTATCTGGCGCGCTTTCCGGGCGCCAGGGTGCATGTTTTCGTTTTTCTGCTGTTTTTTATCCAGATCGTGCGTGTGCCCGCGCTGCTGGTGCTTGGCGTCTGGTTTATCATCCAGCTGGTGAGCGCTTCGGCCGATTCGGGCGGCGTGGCCTGGTATGCCCACATCGGCGGGTTCATTGCAGGGTACCTGGTGATGCGCTGGCACACTCGTCGGTTCAATTGGGTCTAGGATGGGTCGGCGGGCGTTTTGGTTACGCTGGATTAAGAATTGTCACACGAAAGGGCCGCCTGAATAATAAGGCGGCCCCGTTATTTTCTGGAGAGCTTTATGTGTTCGTCTACCTGCCGGGCGCATCGGTCGATTCGGCCGGGGCCTCCAAGGATTGTATGTGCTCACGGAGGCGCTTACGCTCTTGCTCGTAGGGATTGATTCGAATCAGTTCTTCCAGGCAGAGGCTGGCACTGTCCTTCTTTCCGGCCCGCAGAAAGCTGACCGCAAGCTGCCGGTAACTGTCGTGCATTAGCGAGTACCACACCTCCTGGCCTACGGCTTCGGGAGGGATGGTGCTCTCCGCGACCTTGATGATTCGAAGGGCTTCGGACGGCCGGTTCTGGAGATGCATCGCTCGCACGAGGCCTTCGAAGATAACCAGGTAATTGCTGATGAGGCGCTGGGCCACCGGGTCCTTGTAGATAGTACTGTCCGAGATTCCCGAATAGCGATAGTTTTCAAGCAGATGCCGTGAGGTCAATCCGGCGTCGAATTGTCCGGGGGCGTGCTGCCTGACGAGACGGTACACCATGCCTTCCATTGAGAGATAGGACCGAAGGCCGCCCATGTTGCGTTCGGGAACGGTAACCGCGAAATATATCGGGCGCTGCCAGTCGTATTTTGACAACAGGTACCAGATCATGAAGGTGTGGGATTCAAGGATGGGTATGCGCCGGCCGGCCATTGGTATTTGGGTGAGCGGTATGTCTTCGGCCTTGACCACAACGGCTCCCTCTGCGAGTTGAATGTCACTTTCATACTCCCACCGGCGGGCGACGACCTCGGACTCAATTCGTTCATCGGTGAGCGGAATGGGTAGTCTGGGTTCCAGGTCGCGCAGTTGTTTGACGTACCATGGGGTTTTGAGCAGGCTCAGGTTGACCACCCGGACATCCCGGCGGAAGCCCTCGACATATTGCAGGAACCACAACGGATAGGTGTCGTTGTCTCCGTTGGTGAAGAGGATGGCGTCGGGCTCGCAGGAACTCAGTATATTTGAGGCGTAGTCGTGAGCGATGAAGTCTCCGCTGCGGTCGCGTTCGAAGTAGTTGTTCTGCAGAAGCCCGATTGGCACGAGGAGACACACAACCGCGGCCAATGCGGCTGCAGGAAGCGCGGCGTGACCGCGCGCAACGGCGCTGATGAGCGCGGCGGCCCCGCCCCCGATCCACAGGCCGAAGAACGTATACGCGCCGACGAAGATGTATTCCCGTTCGCGGGGTTCAGGGTCCGGCATATTCAGGTATATGACCAGTCCAAGTCCCATAAGCAGAAACATGGCGAAGACGCTGGCGAAGCGCTTCCAGTCTCTGCGGAGGTGGCTGACCGCTCCGCCGATACCCAGGAAAATAGGTACAACCGAATACGCGATGGTCTCCAGGTTGTCGTCCATCGTGGCGACCGCCCGCCGGAACGTCCCGGACAGCATCTCGCCGATGGGAAAACGTCCCGTGAATGACGGCAGTGTATCCGAGAAAAAGCGGCCGACAAGCCCCTGGTCATAAAACGGGAATTGCTGAAGGAAATATTTGATGTGGATGTTCAGCTGAAAAGCCCAGAAATCTCCCCGTCGGGGGAAGATGCTGTGGACGCCGTATTGCTGGCGGGTGAGAAAGGCTTTGAAATTTTCGAGGGTCTCGGGATTGTTCATATCCACAAAGGGATTCAGCCCCGAGCGGATGTAAAGCATGACGTAGGTGGAATACCCGAGGACGATCGTACCCACGGCGCACAGCCAGAAAGCCGGATGACGCCAGGCCGGACGCAGGAGCAAAAGGCCGGTGAGTAGGGCCAGAACCAGGACAACGGTGACCTCTACAGGAAAGAGAATGCACAGAAAGGGAAATATCGTGACCCCGATGACAACGGCCACCTGCACGGAAACGGGCCGACCCTTGAGCAGGTCGGAGAAGACCAGGATGAGGATTCCAGGCACGGTGAGCAGGCATTGTAGATGCACGCCGGCGCCCAGAAAGAACAGGTAGACAATGAATATGAGCAGGCGGTCGCGATACCTGTCTTCAGGCGCGCCGTCCCAGCGCAGGGCAAGGTAGAACGCCAGGACGGTGAAAAGCATGGACAGCGCGTAGACTTCGGCCTCGGTGGCATTTGCCCAGACAGAGGTGGAAAACGCCGCTGAAAGAGCGGCAACCGCGCCGCCGGTCAGGATGGCGATGCGGTCGGATATTCGCCCGGGTCTGAGCCACCGGGTGAGGAGGCGAACGCTGCAGAGGTATAGCAGGAGGGCCGTGGCGGCGCCTGCAAGGACCGAAATCAGGTTTACGCTGAAGGCGACGTTTTCGGGATTCGCGAAAAGCGTGAAAATACGGCCCAGCAGGGTATGAAACGGCGCGCCGGGAGGATGGGGAACGCCCAGGATGTACGAGGCCGCGATGAATTCGCCGGTGTCCCAGAAGGTGACCGTGGGCGCAACGGTTCGAATGTAGACGAAACACGTGATCAGAAAAACCAGGGTACCGATGAGCCGGTTCTGATCCCGGAAGGTCCTCATGGATGCCTCAGGCTATGTGGATCGGAGGAGATTCGGGGCGACAATACCGGCTCTTCGGTGATACCGAATGACGACCCATGGCGCTGATCATTCTTCCGGCAGTTCTTCGGGACCGTAGATGCGGATGGATTCGTACGGCTTTTCGTAGATTGCATAGTAGACGTTACTGCCCTTCAGAATCCAGGCGCTCTGGCCCGCGCCGGTAATGGCGACACCGGGGACCGCCCCCTCACTCTGGGCATGGGCCGTGCCAGGCGACCAGAGCGGCCGGACCAGGTTGGCAAGCAGCAGGAATGCGACAACAACCAGCAGCAACTTTAACGATTTGTTGTTCGACATGGGTCTGAATCCTTTCGGTGAAAGAGGAATTTGAACGGTTCGTGGAGGTCTCCAAGGTCTCCAAATGTATATGTTATGCGGGGTTCCGTCAAGCGCCGGCGGGCGAGACCATATCATCCACCCGAACAAAAAAAGCCACAGCCCTCGGGCTACGTTGGCTGTGGCTTTGTCAGGATGGCGTTTTCAGTGAAGATATGCCTTTAGGGGGCGGCTTCTGGAGTTGTGGCGTAGCCGGTTAATGGCTTTTTCTTTAATCTGGCGTACCCGCTCGCGGGTCAATCCGAAACGTTCGCCGATTTCTTCCAGGGTGAGCGGGTGCTCCCGGTTGATGCCAAAGTAAAGGCTAATCACTTCGGCTTCCCGGGGAGTGAGGGTTGCCAGCGCCCTTTCAACTTCACGGTGAAGTGAATCGTCGATGAGCGATTCATCGGGCGGCGGTTGCAACTGATCTTCGAGAATATCCAGCAGACTGTTGTCTTCACTTTCGCTGAACGGGGCGTCCAGTGAAAGGTGACGGCTGGAGATCTTGAGCGTATCCATCACCTCATAGTCACTCATTTCAAGTTCGTCGGCGATTTCGCTGGGGCTGGGCTCTCGTCCGAATTCCTGCTCCAGCCCGCTGGATGCCTTGCCGATTTTGTGCAGAGCGCCCACCCTGTTCAGGGGCAACCGTACAATTCTGGACTGCTCGGCAAGAGCCTGGAGGATGGCCTGTCTGATCCACCAGACGGCATAGGAGATAAACTTGAAGCCCTTTGTTTCGTCAAAGCGTTTGGCAGCTTTTATCAGGCCCAGATTTCCCTCGTTGATCAGGTCTCCCATTGAGAGACCCTGGTTCTGGTATTGTTTGGCAACGCTGACAACAAATCTCAGATTGGCTTTGGTCAACTCTTCGAGGGCATCCTGGTCGCCCTTTTTGATTCTTTTGGCGAGGGAGACTTCTTGGTCTGCCGTGAGAAGATCGACTTCGCCGATTTCTTGAAGGTACTGATCTAAGGATTCATCTTCGCGCGCGTAGGGCCTTTTGGCTAGCTTAGACACTCGTCAGCCTTTCGTTGGACCGGGGAGGTCGGTTCAGTTGGCCGGGGTCTCGGAGCCGGACTGTGAGCCGAGAAATCAGTTCGGGAGATGCGACTGAGTTTCTCGAAGGGGATTAAGACTGTCCGTAGCGAACCTTGCTGATCGTGATGTGGTTACTGAAGAGAGAAGCGTGCGCTACATAAAGATTGGCCTCCTTTCAGACGGTCGGATGAACTTCAGCAGATAACTGAAGAGGAATCAAGGTCCCGGTCGGAGGGCAACGAATCGCGTGTTGCCATCGTCCTTTTTCAAGATCAGGAAGAGGCCCGGTCTGACAGCCCCCTCAATCTTTTCAACCATCTTGCGATAGTCTCCGACGCTTGAGATGGTAACACCGTCGATTTCAAGGATCGCATCGCCGCGTTCAATTTCTTTTTTTCCCGCCGGACTTCCGGGCGCGACGTAGTGTACTACAACGCCGGATCCGGTTCTGGACGCTTGCAGGCGGCCGCTTTCCCAATCTGAGCGATTTCTGACCTCAAGCCCGGGCCAATTTGTAATGTCGGATCGAAATCGATCGGGTGGCCGTGGCAGCTTCCGCCGCCGGCCGAGAGTACAGGAGATCCTCAACGGTATGCCGGCACGAAGGACGGAAAGCGCAACGGATTCCCCTGGACGATACTTAGTAATCCTGTTCAGAAAATCTTTGGTATTGATGATGGCTTCGGCGTCGAGCGTCCTGATGATGTCGCCTCTTTTGAGGCCGCTCCGCTCCGCCGGGCCGTCCGCCTGAACTTCCCCGATCAGTATGCCCGAAGTCGAGTCCATTTCCAGCGCGTCGGCAAGATCGGGCGTGACATCCTGGGGATGAATTCCCAGATATCCCCGGATGACCTCTCCGTGTTGGCGGAGTTGTGCCGCAACCCTTCCGGCAACGTCGATCGGAATGGCGAACCCGATGCCGGATCCTGCGGGATTGTACGCGGTGTTTACGCCTACAACCCGCCCGGCGCTATTCACCAGGGGCCCGCCGCTATTGCCGGGATTGATGGACGCGTCCGTCTGCAAAAAATTCTGAAAGGGCGGTGCGGTTATATCGCCCTGGATTCGTTCCAGATGACGCCCCTTGGCGCTGATTACACCGACGCTGACTGTATGATGAAAGCCGAAAGGACTGCCGACGGCCATCACCCAGTCACCGACCTTTACGGAATCGGAGGTGCCAAGCCGGGCAATACGCGAACGATCGATCGGGGCTGCTGAAAGAAGCCGTAAGAGTGCGAGGTCGGTGTCGGGATCCTGTCCGACAATTTCGACGGCATATTCCGTGCCGTCGAAAAAGCCAACTTGAATACTTATGGCACCTTCTATGACGTGGTTGCTCGTCAGGATATGCCCGGTGTCGTCCAGGACAAAGCCGGATCCGTAACGCAACGCCGAAGGGCCCTGGCGCAGCCCTGTACGGAAGATCTCTTTGCCGTAAGTACTGTTGGCGGAGATGCTGACAACCACGGGCCTTACCAGCCTGGCAACATCCGCAAATGACCCATCGGGACTGGCAGTCAAGGCAGTCCGAACGCACAACAGGAAAAGGACTGCACAGAAGACAGCCTGGCGGACCCGGTTCGGTTGGGATGTCATGCCGATAAGGCCGACAAGGTCAGGTTTCCGCCTCTGCGGCCTTCTCCTTTTCCTCGCTGTTGCCCGCTTTCAGATTCTTCAGATGGGCTTCTCGCTCCTGTAGCAGATTTTCCAGTTCGTTGATTCTCCGCACCAGATCCTGGACGTCGTCTGTTTGAGCGACGCCGACGTCGCTACCTGCGGACATGTGGGCATAGACCGCGCCACCCAGTTCGGAAAATGCTTCGTGTATGGCATGGCGGGTTCCCGCGATATCGAGCCTGGCGCGACCGATTTTCCCGAGGTGCTCGGCCTTGTGGGCCGCCGTTGCGGCGCTGTCGATGATCCCCTTCTTAATGCGTTCCCAAAGCGTATCGGTATCCATCCCGGTCTCCTTCGACGTTACTTGTCGATGTTGGCATCCGCGCTGAGGAGCGCCTGGATTAATTGTTGCCGGCTGGCGCGCGAAATCTCGCGCCCCTTGATGGAGAGGTCGGGCGTCAGTCTGGCCAGGCGTCGGAGCTTTACAACCGAGAGACCGCCGAGGTCCGAATCCTTGGGGGACGGGGGTTTCGGTCCGTCCAATTCGAATACGTCCACCAGATCGTCGTGAGGGTTCGGAATGACGTGCTGGGATACCAGCTGGCCGACTCGCTCTGCGGCCTGAGCGGCCGCCTGTACAGCGGCTTGAACGGCACCGACGTCGCCCAGGATTCGAATGGATACCAGGCCGCCCTCTATCTTTTCGACACCCGCGAGTTCGACGTCGGCGGCCTTGACGGCCGCGTCGGCCGCTTCAACGACGCCCGTGAATCCGCGAGTTTCGATTAGACCCAACGCGTTTTTTGCCATCGGAGGCCCCGGAATTTGGAAATAAGCAAACATTTAAGCGGCCATTCCGGTCGCGCGGATGCACTCGGAGTGGCCGCTTTCGTTTAACTTAGCAGATGAAGTAGGAGAATGTTCATCAGGACCATTCGGTATAGGAACGGGCAAGCGCCTTGGTTGCATTTTATACCAAAACTAAAGATAAGGAAAATGTCCGTTCGTGTCACGTATTTTTTGGCCACGACGAGACACACTCGAAATTAAGTCAATAAATAACAACGAGTCATCTAAAAAAGTCCTGCGACCAGTTGTATCGGCTTACACCTTTTTCAGTGCCAAACCAGACGTAGTCGTCCTGGAGGAGTACGGCCTGCGTGCGTTCGTCGATCAGACCGTTGGCGCGTGTGTAGCGCCTCCAGAGTCCGGTGGAAACGTCGAAGTGGAACGCGCCCAGGTCGGTTCCCAGCCATACCCGGCTGGAATCGGCCGCAATAGCAACGCGCCGGTTGCCGTGGACCTCGGCCAGCGCGTAACGTTGCCATACCGCGTCGGCTGCGGCCAGATGAATGAGCGTCGACGGCGATTCAACGGTTGCCCACACCTCGGCGTTACAGGTGGCCAATCCATTGATGGGACGGGAAGTGAGTCCGCCGGGGCTTCGGACGGGCGTCCAGGTCACGTCGTCGATGGGACAGCGAAAGAGTCCTAAATGGGTGCCTGCCCAGATATGGTCGGCGCCCACGGCCATGGCTTGAATGGAGAACCCCTCACTGCCGTCTACCCAACGAATGGTGTCGGCCTGTGTATCGAACACGGCCAGTCCAGCCTGGGTGCCGATCCAAAGCCGGGTATTCGCCCTTGCCAGGGCGGTGACCTGACGCCGTTTGCGCATGGGATAGGTCGTCCACTGACCGGTGTGACGGACATATTGGATAAGGCCGTTCCTGGCACCGAACCAGACAGCAGCGCTGTCTGTAAAAATGGTGGAAATGCGGGCCTCGTCCAGACCCATGATGTTCTCCGGTTCGAAGTATTCCCACATCTGGGTTGAAAGATGGTACCGCGTTATTCCCTGTTCCCTTATGCCATAGACACCTTTGCCCCCAAACCAGATGCTGTCTCCGTCTCTGGCCATGGCGGTGACATTTTCGTCGAGAGGACCGAATGCGTGGAATTCAAGCTGTCGGTCTGTCATGTTCGCCTTGCCGACGCCCAGCCCGCCGGTGCCGATCCACAGTGTATGCCAGGTATCCATCAGCGTGGATGTTATTGGATAGTTCCTTCGTGGACCCCGTATCCAGCCGTCCTGCAGGAAGTGCCCAAAGGGCAGATAGACCGGCGGAATTGGCGCTGGTGGGCGACGCGGGGGTGGGTCGTCGCCAAAAAAAGAAACGGTCTCGAGCCGGGTGAGCCAGCGGGCCGCGCCGGACGGCGTGCCCAGCCAGAGTTCGCCGGTATTGGCATCGTAGGCCAGCGCGCGAATGCGGTTGTCGGGAAGGCCGTCCAGGACGGTCAGCGGCCTGTGCCAGCGTTCGCCGTAAATATCGTAACGCCGGATACCGCCCTGGGTGCCCACATAGATATACTGGCTGCCTTCCGCCAGGGCCGTAACCGAGTTCATGTTGGGAAAGGCGGTCCAGAGTTCACGATCGAAGGCGGGCAGGGTTTCGGAGAGCAGGAGAAACAGCGTGCTGAAAAGGGATATCATGGGTTCGAGGATCTGTGCGCTACAACAGACTTCTGAGGAAGGCCGCAGTTTCGCGGGCGACGATGATTTCTTCGTTCGTGGTCACAATCAGGGTTTTTACGACGCTGTCGGAAGTGGAGATCAGCCGTTCCGGGGGCCCCGAGCGGTTCTTTTCGGCGTCCAGCTGAATGCCGAGAAATTCAAGACCGTGGCAGATGCGCCGACGAACGTCAACGCCTCGTTCGCCGATACCTCCCGCGAAGGCAACTGCATCGACCCCGCCAAGCGCCGCAGCCATCGCGCCGATGGCTGTCTTCACACCGTAACAGAAAGTCTCGATGGCCAGCTTTGCCCTTCGATTTCCGGCGGTGGCGGCCGCTTCCAGGTCGCGAACGTCGCCGCTGACGCCGGAGATACCGAGCAGGCCGCTTTCCGTGGTGAGAATGCGCCGGATATCGTCCGTGGAGAGGTTTTCGCGGTCCATGATAAAGGGAATGACGAAAGGGTCAATGGCGCCGTTCCTGCTGCCGTGAATAATGCCGTCCTGGGCGGAAAATCCCATCGTGGTGTCGATGGACCGGCCGTTCTTGATAGCGCACAGAGATGCGCTGCCGCCCAGGTGGCAGGAAATCAGGTTCAACCCCTGGGAAGGTCGGTCGAGGAGCCTGGGCACCCATTCGGATATGTAACGGTGGGAGGCGCCGTGGAAGCCGTATTTGCGCACGCCATAGGTTTCGTGCCAGGAAAAGGGTACGCTGTAGGTATACGCATAGTCGGGGATGGTGGTGTGGAAGGCCGGTTCGAACAGGCCGACCAGCGGAAGACCGGGGTACAACGCCTGAAAGATACGGATGGCCTGGATGTACGGCGGGTTGTGGGCCGGCGCAAGTTCGTTGTAGTCGGCCATGCGCTCAAGAATCCCGTCGTCCAGCATGTAGATCCCGGGTTCTCCTCGCAGGTGGACGGTCTTGAAACCCACGGCATCAAGGTCGGATGCCCCCCGGATCCCGTCCGCCCCGCTGAGGGCATCCATCACGTTCCGGATCGCAGAGGGGTAGTCCGGCAGTGCGCAGGTGGATCGGGTTTCCGACCGACCCACGCGATGTTCAACGGGACACCGTGTGCCGCCGATACGCTCGAGACGTCCCTCGGCGAGCACCGTCTCGTCCGTCATATTGAAGAGTTTGTACTTGAATGACGTACTGCCAACGTTGGCGACGAGGATTTTCATGGGCGGCGGGAGACGGGTGTCGTGCGCTAATCGAGATTCTCGTTGTGGAGTTCCTGTATCACCTGGCGGGTGATTTCCGTGACGAGATCGTCTTCCGCCGGCGGAAGTCCGAAGGAAGGAGTCGAAGCGCTGCGTGCGCGAAGCGTGGGGATTTGCGAATTTGAAGCGCTGGGCTTGGATGGCGCCTTACCGACGACGCAAGCGGGTTCCGGACCCCGGATGCCCAGGCGTTTGCGGATCTGGAGAAGTTTCCCGACCTGGTCCTGATTCAGTACATTTGCGCCGCCCAACTGACGCGCGACAAACAGAATCCGTGCGAAATGTTCCAGGGTCTCCATTTTGAAATATGCGTTCATCACGTCGGAACCCACGGTGGTCGCGCCGTGGTTCTCAAGCAGATAGGCGTCGTAGTCCTTAACGTATTTTCGAATCGGCTCGGAAATTTCCGGCCCGCCCGGCGTGCCGTAGTCCGCCGTGGGGATCGATCCGAGTGTGATCACGACTTCGGGCAGTACGCAGTCGGTGAGTGGCATTCCGGCAACGGAGAATCCGGTGGCCGTGGGCGGATGCGCATGGACAACCGCCTTGATGTCGGGCCTCTCCCGGTAGAGAAACAGATGCATGCCGATCTCCGAGGAAGGGCTCAGGCGGCCGCTTATCTTCCTGCCTTCCATGTCGCAGACGCACAGATCTTCTAAGGACATCGTGCCTTTGCATAACCCACTGGGTGTTACGATCAGACGACCTTCATCGAAACGGGCGGAGAGGTTGCCGTCGCTCGAAACGATATATCCTTTATCGTAGAGCCTGCGTCCGGCTTCCACGATGTCCAGTTTTGCCTGATGGAGTGTCATGGTGTGGCGACCTGGAAGTGATCCAAAAGGTGCGAGTGGTGGATGGATGCCCTGATTTACGTCTCTGGCTCAAACACGACCTGATCCACGATGCCTACGATAACGGAGCGGATGGGCGGCCGATCCACCCCCAGAACCTGCGCGGCCGCAACGCCCTGGCGGAGGACGAGGACGGTTTCGCCGGCGCCCGCGCCGACGGTGTCGATGGCAAGCAGGGTGTCGCCGCCGTCGTTGCCGTCTGGCTGAACAGGTTGGACTACCATAAGTTTGGCGGCATCGTAGGCCGGATGTTTCAGTGTGGAAACAACGCTGCCGAGCACACGGGCGAGAATCATGGGAACCGGAAATTGGAGAAAAACCGGACAACTGCGACCGGTTTCAGGCTTTATTCGTACCGGACATCGATCCGGTCGGCGATGCCGACGATGGCGGCATCTACTGGTCCGTATTTTTCGGGAAGGGCATTGGGCGCTTCCCTCGCGCAGACCCAGTAGACGGTCTCGCCCTGGCCCGCGCTGACGACGTCGGCGGCCACCAGCGTATCTCCGAGATCGTTCCGACGGTGGTCCATAGGCCGGATAACGAGCAACGGGATGCCGGTCAGCGACGGATCTTTCCTTGTGGCTACAACTTTTCCGATGACGCGACCGAGTTGCATGTGCACCAGAGTGTTGAGAGTTGATCGTAAGAGAGAGCCTTGCCACGCCGCTCGTTGCCGGCTGTCAGACGATCCTGAAATAGTCGACCAGCGTGCAGCGGCGCTGCCGAGTGAAGGTTCTGGCCGAGGTGCAGCCTTCGCCGGTGGGTGTGGCGATAGAGAACGAGGTGTACCCTTCGCCTCCTGCACCCACGCCGGCAGTGGACGGGCCGTTCTTTATAAATAGACTGCAGCGGCAGGCCCGCGCCATGTTGGTCATGTTTTCGACGTTCTTGGAGTGCATGACGGCTGTGTGGCGATAGCCATGTTCGGCCTCCACGGCCCTTTTGATCCCGGTGTTGACGTCGGGTACCCGAACGAACGGAATGAAGGGCATCATCTGCTCGATCTGCGTGAAGGGGTGCGCGGCGTCCAGCTCCCCGATCAGCAGCTCGGTTTCAGGCGGTACGTTCAGGCCAATGCTTTCGGCCAGCACGTGCGGGTGTCGGCCCACGAATTCGCGGTTGACGTTTTTTCCCCCGCTCTCGTCTTCAGTGAATGCATGCCGCGTCAGGCTGTCGATCTGGCCACGGTCCAGTTCCACGCATCCCCTGGACAGCAGAGAACGCTTGAGGTCGTCGGCAACCGATTCGACGACGAAGATTTCCTTTTCGCCGATACAGAGAATATTGTTGTCGAAGGCGCCGCCTTCCACGATGCCCTCCGCCGCCGTGTCGAGGTCAGCGGTTTCGTCGACCACCACCGGCGGATTTCCGGGACCCGCGGCGATGGCCCGTTTCGGCGCCTGCATTGCTGCTTTGACGACGCCGCCTCCGCCCGTGACCAGTATCAGGTCAATCTTCGGATGTACGAAAAGATCCTGAGCGGTCTGGATACCTGGTTCGTAGACGGCGGTTAACAGGTTTGGGGGTCCGCCAGCGTCGACGATGGCTCGGTTCAGGATCTGGATTCCCAACTGGGAGACTCTTTTGGCGGCGGGGTGCGGCGCGAATACTGCACTGTTTCCCGCGGCGATGAGGCTGATGGCATTGTTCACGGTTGTGGGAACCGGATGTGTGGAGGGTGTGACGGCGGCAACGACGCCAAAGGGCGCCAGTTCGACAACGGTCAGCCCGCGGTCTCCTGTCCAGGCAACCGTTTCAAGGTCTTCTACGCCCGGGGTGAGCCGTGCGACCACGTCGAATTTCCGGATCTTGTGGGCAATTCTGCCCATTCCGGTCTCGTCGACGGTCATCTGCGCGAGTCCCTTGGCGTGGACCAGCGCCGCCTTTCGAATGGCCTCGATGATTTTACGCCTGGTTTCGAGCGTCAGCGCTTCCAGTTCGCGCTGGGCCCGACCAGCCGCGTCGATCGCACTGTCGAGGCGTTCGAAGATGCCATCGTCCCCGTTACCGGCCGACCGGGATGGAGACGAGACGACCGCCGGCGCCCGCCCTTCCGGAGCAAGGGTACGAACGACTTCCTCAACTACGGATCTGATTTGTGCTTCGCTAAGGTTCATGGTTACGAGAAGAAGAAAACCGGCTTGGATACGACATCAGTACCGGGTAATTCGGGGTTGTATACACCGCGAAGGTAGCCGAACCGTCAGGCCCGGGACGCTGCTGCCATGAACAGTATAATATTTCAGGGATGTTTGCGGTAGGTCGTTCCACCTTCCATTTCGACCGAATCGACGATGGCAACGACCACCGCGTCGACGGGACGGTCTTCTGTTGAGCCGGTCATCCGCGCGGAACTGCCGCTTGTGCACAGGACGACTTCGTTGGTTCCCGCGCCGACCGCGTCGACGGCAACCAGGAAACGACTTCCGGGCTCCAGGGTCTGAAGGTCCAGTGTCTGCACGACCTGGAGCTTGAACCCCACAAGGCCCTTGTCTTTCTGGGTGGCGACAACCGTCCCCACCACTTTACCCAAAATCATCGTAGGCGCTCAGGGTTTCAGGACGATTTGCCAATGGGCAGCACGTCTTCAAGGCTGCTGTGTGGGCGCGGAATGACATGGACGGAAATGAGTTCGCCAATCTTGCCGGCGGCAGCGGCGCCCGCCTCGGTGGCGGCTTTGACGGCGGCAACGTCGCCCCGGACGATGGCGGTCACGTAGCCCGCCCCGATTTTCTCCCAGTTGACCAGTTTTACATTGGCGGCTTTCACCATGGCATCGGTCGCCTCAATCATCGCCACCAGACCTCTGGTTTCGATCATGCCTAGGGCTTCACCCATTTCGACGATTCCTCCTGTTTAGTGTTTTCAACCAAAGCGCGGCGGGTATGGCGCACACCTGTTTTTTCAACGAGAGCCGATTTCATTTCTTCCCGTAGACAGCCAGCCGGTAGGGCCGGGGTCCGTTGAAGGTCCTGATGCGTTCGTAAGATTCCCTGAACCAGGGCGCCGACGCGATAGGTTCTTCCAGCGAGGTCCATAAGGGATCGTGTAACAGCATATAATCAGGCCGGTACGTTCGGACGGGCCAGGCAACGTCACCCGCTGCCAGGTGGGGACCGACAGAGGGGGTGACCAGACCACAGACGTCCACAATATATCTCTTACTGTAAAAACCCACGATGCCGATTTCGACCATTCCGACAGAAGCCGTTGCCGGTGTATTTGCGGCAAGCCACTCTCCCGCCGTTTTGTAGATCGGGTACCTCGGTTGGGGTTCCCGCCCCAGCTGTCTGACGGTCGGGGTGAGTAAGGCAACAAGCAGCGGGATACACAACATCGCGGTTATCCGGACTTCATGGCCGCGCCAGGCCGGCCACCGGCCCACGACCCACCCGGTCAACGAGACCGTACCCAGGGCGGTCAGGATCATCAGGAGCGGGACGAGCCCGGCATAATAGTTGTATGCGGCTGGCACGCCCATCGCCCAGTACCCGAGAAAGATGAATACCGGCCAGCCGGCGATAAGCAGAATGCGTCGGTCCAGACGGAATATCCTTCTGGCGCCCACGAGCGCCGGCAGGGCAAACCAGAGGAAAAGAGGTGACAATTCCAGGTATCGCCTGCCCGTAAAAAGGACGCCGTGCCATAGCGATCGCCAGAGTCCGCTCGCGCCCATGGCCCGCTTTGCCTCTAGCGTATTTGGAAAAGGCGATCCGTAGCTCCACGCCGCATAGATCGACCATCCCCCGGCAACGATGGCAAAGACCAGAAACGGGCGCCAGGCGTGTCGCCGGTGAATCCACAGGTGGTGGCCCAGAATCAGTCCGGCGGGTACAAGCCCGTCCCCGCGGGTGAGCGTGCCCAGCCCAAGCAGCAGTGCCGCCAGGTTCGGGCGGTTCGAAAAGTAGGCGGCGTAGGCGCCGAAGATAAGTGCCTGGAACAGATTCAGTTCAAAGCCGAGAACATCGCCCAGGTAAGGATTAAGGACCACGAGAACCGCGGCAACGAAACCGGCCGTATTTTCGTTAAAGTGTACGAGGATCCGTCCGATCAACAATCCCAGCGCCCCCAGCGCGGCGCCGCTGAAAAGGGTACTGATGAGTGGATAGTCTCCCGCAATCCGACCCGGCAGAGACAGGAGTACGGCATAAAGCGGCGCCGTCGTTCCCATTACCCGTTCGCCGGGGTTGTAGATGAACCCCGTTCCTTCCGCTAAATTTCGCGCATATCGGTACGTGATATACGGATCGTCCATCTGCACCCGGTGGAAACAGGCAACCGCCGGGGGCGTCAGGAGTACGACCAGGATGAAGATCCGGGCGTTGGTCGAACGGATGGAACGAATCAGTACGGCTTTAATGGCCTGAGGAATCCATTGAGTCGCCAGTGCGTCACGGCGAGTCATTCAAGTCCGCCCCGGCATATACTATTTACCCTGCCGGTTGGATCGCGCCGATACATGACATACATAGTAACATAATTGCATCGCATCGGACCTAAGTGTCCTGTCCCGGAAATCTGTCACCATTCTTCCGCCGATGTGGCGCCTTACGTGGCCACCGGGCGAGCGGCTCAGGATTCGATATAAGCCTTGCTTCCGCAGACAATGTCGGCGGCGTTGGCGTCGTCGGTGTCCAGGTGGAGTTCGGGCAGATAACCGGGGTCGATTTTAAGCCTGACATTTTCAAAGGTGAGTCCCTTTTCGCCGCTCACGCGGGCGCGTACGGCGCGGCGCCCGGAAAGCCCCATTTCGGCAACGTCGACGGGCCGAAGGTGGAGGTGCCTGGCGGCGCGGATGGCGGCGGGAACGGTAAGGGATCCTTTAGGGCCCACAAAAGTGACCCGCTGGGCGCCTTGCAGGTCGCCGGAGTCCCGCACAGGGGGATCGAGACCGAGAAAGATGGCGTCCGTACGGGCCAATTCAACCTGATTGTAGTCCCGGGCGGGTCCCAGTATTCGGACACGCTCGATGGCGCGCAAGCGAGGTCCGATCACAGAGACGCATTCTTCCGCCGCGTACGCGGCGGGCTGATAGAGGTCTCTGTAAGGCGTGAGTTCCGAACCGGCGCCGAACAGGATATCCATGGCTTCCCGGTTCAGATGACAGTGTCTTGCGGATACGCCGACCGGAATTTCAAGGAGGCCGTCGTTTCCGTTCCGAATCCTCCCAAGCACTTCCCGGACGAGTTGGGCGATATCCGGCGCCCCGTTGCCAGGTGCGTCCTGCTGCCCTCGTTCGCACAGCTTGCAGTCCGCGCATTCGGAAGCAGGTTTGGATGTCTGTAACATCGGGTCGCGGCGTCCGCTACATGTCGCGTATATTGGGACGGGTAATAGTTGTGGATCCGGTTCAGGATGCGAAAAATAGCAGGTTGAATCCGCAAAGTCAAGGGATTTCGGGAACTCGCGCATCCGCCTGCACGCGGAAGGCCGTGCGCTTGACAATTCGCGGGGTTATGGTATAATTGGGCGGTCTCTCGTTCGGCCCGGAGAAACAGGATGCTGGCGCTTCTTCTTCCGGGCGTGCGCGGAGATCGTTGTGTCTGCCGGTTATGGTCGCGACCGGATTGACGCCTTCCGAAGATCGAATTGAGATAGAGATCTGTTTTCGCCGGATACGACGTTGTGAGATCCGTATTCCTGTTGCTGGTTGTTCTATCCCTTTCCCGGACTGCCCACGCGGGTGACAATACCCCCGAAGTGCCACTTGCACACGGGGTTTATCGGACACTCGACCGGTACGACGCCCGCGGCTGGCTGGACTCCGCCGCGCCGCAGATCAGACCGTACACCCGCCTGAAGGTCGCACGGCTTCTGCTCCAGGTTCTGCGCCACAAAGAAGCGCAGGCCGCCATGTCCGGCATCGAGCAGGGCATCCTCCAGAGGCATATAGCTGAGTTCCGCACTGAGGTCGCGCGGTTGGGCCACGCGCCGGTCCCGGTCGGAAGCGGCGCCCTCGAGCGGTTGGCGGGCGCGCTTTTTTCCTGGCAGGATACGGCTGCATCTGTTGTACTCGAAGCGGTTTTCCGTCAGCGGCTGATTCTGATTCGGGGTAAGTTCCAGGAGAAAGAGTCGGTCTCGCAGACGCATATAGGCGCGGTTGTCCGTGGCGTACTCGGAGACCGTTTCGGTTTTCGCGCGCGGCACTTCGAAGCCCGGGAATGGAGCACGCGGCAACGTCTGACCCGGGAGGATGTTCTGGCCCGGCCGATCGAACTGGTGCAATTCAAGGACAAAGCGGCGGACTTTCGGGAAGCCACCTATCAACTGGTGTGGGCGACGCGCTGGTTCGACGTGGATGCCGCAAAGGGAAGTCTGGATTGGGGGCCGGGAAGAAGCGGTAATCTGATGTTGTCACCTTTTGCGCCGTCTTTCGGGATGGCGCGGCTCCGGACGGCGTACCGGCGGGTGCGTTTCAGCCACATTCTGGGGTTTCTCGAAGCCGATGCGGGTCTGATCGACCTTTCCCGCACGCTGGTTGACAACGGTCACCGCCGTACGTTTCTGCGGGCGAAGGCGATTGCCGCCCACCGCGTGGAGGTCGATCTCTCTCCACGCGCCCGGCTGGGATTCCAGGAGGCCGTGATATACGGAGATCGAGATTTCGAGTTTTTGTACGCGTCTCCCGCTTCGGTACTTACCGCCGCTCAGATGTCGGTGGGGGATAAGGACAATCTGGCCGTGGGGCTGGATCTTTCTCTTCGGCCTGTTCGAGGCATACAGACCTACGTTGCGATATTTTTGGATGATTTGAGAAAGTTCAGCCCGGGCGACTTTTCCAACAAGTTCGCGGCCCAGGCGGGCGTGTTCTGGGTGGATCCGTTCGGACTTCGGGATACGGATATTCGTGTCGAGTTCGTGCATATCGAGCCGTTCGTGTATTCTCACAGGTTCAACATCAACGCCTTCACACATTTCGACGCGCTTCTCGGCTATCCGACGGGGCCGAATTCAGATCGGATCTGGACCCGGTTGACGCACCGGCTGTCGCCATCCGTATCGGCTTCGCTGAGCCTCGACAGGACGCGTCATGGTAAGAATGTCGAGAATTCCGACGGTACGGTGACGAATGTGGGCGGAGACGCGCGACAGGGACGGCGTCCCACGGACCCTGCCGTACGGGAATTCATGAGCGGTTCGGTGGAGAAACGGACCGGCATTGGGGCGGACCTCGTCTTCGAACCGGTCGGTGATCTGGTTCTTTCCGCAACCTACCGGCTGACGCGTTCGAGCAAGCGGGGCGGAAAGCGTGGGGACGGGAGTACCCACGACTGGCGCATGACGCTGGACTTCAATTTCTTCTGAACGGGACAGAGGACCGATGGCAACGGAAACGGGCATTTCGACGGCCCGAATGGACGGACGGTGGTTGATACCGGCCGTATGCCTCGCGCAACTCGCGCTGATCGCGCTGCCTTCCTGGAATTTCGGCGAGGTCATACCGGTTATCACGGTGAGCCTGGTTGTTGTTTCCGGGATCGCGCTGATGTCGTCGGTCACATCTGCGCTCTTGTACCTCTGTTTTATCGCCTCCGTAATCTCCTCCGAGTTTTACGAAGAGCATCTCATGTTACCCCAGAACCTGCATTTCTGCGAGGCGCTGTTCCTGGTGGTATGGGGTGTGGCATTTGTCACCTGGTTGCAGGAACGGAGGCTGAGCTGGCGCCGCACCCGGCTGGACCGTCCGGTTTTGGTTTTTCTGGGGCTGGTCGTGGCATCGATGGCGCTGGGTCTGTTTTACGGGCAGGACGTCCGGCAGATGCTGCGGGATGTACGATATCCGCTTTACTACGTGCTGTTCTTCGTCGCAACGGGATTTTTCGACCTGCGCAGGCGCGGGGCGTTTCTGGCGGTACTGGTGATCTCGGCGGCCGTTGTTGGCGTGGAATACCTGATTGAATTCGTCCATGCTGTCGATCTTTCATTTGCAGGGGCATTTTACCGTGTGGCCCGGCGGGAGGGGCTCCTGCTGCCAATGGGTGTTCTGGTTCTCGCGGCGGCTTTTTTGTACGACACGTCGCCCATTCGGCGCATGTTGGGTGGTCTTCTTCTGGTTCCCATCGGTCTTGCGCTGGTGGTTACGATGGGTCGCGCGATGTGGGGCAGCCTGTTGTTCGGGCTTTTCTGCGTGGGCGGTCTGGTTTTGCTGGAACGGGGGAGGCATCGTGGACGGCGGCTCCTGATATTGATGCTGATTCCCCTATTGCTGGTTGGCCTGGGCTATTATTTCCAGGAGTTCACGGGCGCGGGCGTTGAGGACACGGCTGCCCGTCGCCTGCGGCGCACCGTAACGGAGGGAGACCTGGAAATTCAGGGCGTCTGCTGGCCTATGCGCTGGCCCTGGAGAAGATCTGGCAGCGGCCCGTGTTGGGCGGAGGACACGGCGCCACGATTTCCTATCTGAGGGTCGACGAGTATTCCCAGCCTTACGTATTTACGTCCGGGGGCGTGGACAATACCTATTTGACGATCATGATGCGTATGGGAATTCTGGGCGTGATCGCCTTCTTGTGGATATTTGTAAAGGGGCTGCGGATCGCCTACGGCATGTTTCGTCGCACCGACGATCCGCACATAAAGGGGTTTTGCGTTGCGTTTCTTGCGGTGTATGCGGCACTGCTGGTGTATATTATGACCGACAATACGATGATGGGCAACCGGCTGATTTTCTGGCATGCATGCTTTCTCGGCATTCTGGCCCGTATGGATGGAGAGGGAGATGAAACCGGCGGTGACGGCGGTGGTGGTGAACTGGAACGCGGGTGAGGACCTCTTCCGGTGCGTCGCGTCCCTTCTCGAAGTACAGGAGCGGCTGCCGCTGGACGTGGTGGTGGTGGACAACGCGTCGTCGGATGGCAGTCCGAACGCGCTGGATACTTTCGGCGACCGGGTGCGGCTGGTTGAGATGGGAGGGAACTTCGGGTTCGGCCGAGGCGTGAACCGGGGTGTGGAAGTCTCCACCGGTCCGTATATTCTGGCCATGAATCCGGATGTGACCGTGGGGCCGGATTCGGTCGAACGCATGTTGGATTACATTGAAGCCAATAATCGTGTCGGCCTGGCGGGACCAAGGCTTGTGGACCGGCAAGGGCGAACGCAACTATCCTGCGGTAAAGCGCCACGTCTGGCGGGCGAAATTTGCCGTAAATTCCTGTTGCATCTTGTTTTTCCATTTCTTAAATTCGGCTGCCGGATCTCCGGTGGGCCAACGTCCGTCGGCTGGGTGACGGGTGCTTGTTTCCTTGTGCGTCGCAGCGCTTTCGATGCGGCTGGCGGCATGGATGACGCTATATTTATGTATTATGAAGACGTCGATCTCTGCCTCAGGCTTGGTGGGGCCGGGTGGACCGTGGCCTATCTGCCCGAGGCTTGCGCATTCCATGCGGGTGGTGAGAGTTCGAAGCAGGCGCTGGAACGGATGCTGGTGGAGGGAATAGAGAGTAATCTTTATGTGATGGAAAAACACCTGGGAGATCATGCGCGCCGCCTGCTGGCGATACTGACGTTTCCGGAGATGGTTTTGAGAATGCTGCTCTGGGGAGGTCTGTTTTTATTGCCCGGATTCCGGCGGGAGGCCAGGGTGAGGATGAGGGCGTATCGACGGGTCCTGACACGGGGCATTGAAGGTCGGACCCGCTTTGGCTCTTCGCACGGGTGTTCGGGTCCGAAGGAGATTTCATGATTCCGATTTGGCGGGCTTGTTTCGACGAAGAGGAGGTGGAGGCTGTCCGGGAAGTGTTGCTATCCGGATGGGTGGGGGCAGGCACGAAAGCCGCGGCCTTTGAAAAACGGTTCGCCGAGTATATCGGGACATCATTTGCAGTCAGCGTGAATTCCTGTTCGTCTGCGCTGCTGCTGGCGCTTAAGGTGTTGGGAGTGGAGGGCCGCGAGGTCATCACCACTTCCATGACCTTTGTCGCCACCAACCATGCGATCCTGCAGAACGGAGCCATTCCCGTTTTTTGCGACATCGATCCCGTCACACTGAACCTGGATCCGGATTGTGTGGCCGAGCGGATTTCGGACAGAACGGCTGCAATTATGGTTGTGCATCACAGCGGCCACCCCTGCGACATGGACCCGGTACTGGAAATCGCCGCGTCCCGGAAAATCCCGGTTGTGGAGGATGCCGCCCATGCCTGCGGTGCCCGGTACAAAGGTCGGATGGCAGGAGGTATGGGAACGATCGGATGTTTCAGTTTCCAGGCGCAGAAGAACCTGACAACCTGCGATGGCGGTATGCTGACCACCAACGATGCGCAACTGGCGGAGCGCCTCAAGCGGCTCAGCTGGATGGGCATCCCGCAGGGTACGTGGGACCGGTTTACGGCGGGGCCGCAGCAGAAGCGCTGGATGTACGAAGTGACCGAGGTGGGGCACAAGTTCTATATGAACGATTTGAACGCGGCCATCGGGTTGGTTCAGCTGGCGAGGCTGGAGTCGGCCAATGCCCAGCGGCAGGAAATCGTCCTTCAGTACAATAAGGCGTTTGCCGATCTGACATGGCTTCGGACGCCCACGATTGCGCCGTATGTGCGTAGCGCCTTCCATGCCTATGTCCCGCGCGTGGAGGACAGGGACAATCTGGTTGCCCATCTGCACGGGCGGGATGTCGATTCCAGCGTGCATTATTATCCGAATCATCTTTATCCGATCCACAAGCCGTATCGTTGCTCGTTGCCGGTAACCGAGTCGGTGTGGCGGGAGATGGTGACACTGCCGCTCTATCCGGGTATGACCGACGGAGACGTGGCCCAGGTTATCGATGCTGTTCGGAGCTTTCAACCCAACTGCCGGAAAATTCACCACCCGTGATCTGTCCCGGAAACAGATAGCCGGGATTCGGCCGCCGAGTCACCCGTTTCGCAAGGCAACACAGCGAGAAGGGATGAACCGGGGGAAGAATGAGGACGTATTTCCGGAACGGGACACCAGCCCTGATTACCGCTCGCAAGCAGAAAGTCCACCGTGTTGTCCTCTGCCCTTTTTCTCGCATTCGGTTTCGGAAGCGCTCTTTTGTTAACGCCTCTTCTTCGGGCCGCCGCGATGCGCGCCTCGTGGTTGAAATCGGGCGGCGAGAACGGAGCGCAGTCGGTTCCCCCCATAGGCGGCGTGGCCATAGCGATTGCCACGCTGCTGCTGCTTCCCTTTGCGCCCTTGTCGTTTCCCGTTGGCCTGTGGATCGGCGCGCTTGGAATGGGCGCCATTGGCTTCGTCGACGACAAGTGGCCGCTATCGCCTTTTCAAAAGCTTGCGTTTCAAATCTTTACCGTCGCCATTACTGTCGGGAGCGGGCTTCGGTTCGACACAACGGGCAGTACCGTGTTCGACGCCGTGCTTACGGGAGTGTGGCTGGTTTGGATGTGCAACGCGTTCAACGTGCTCGACATGATGGATGGCTTGTCCGCGGGCGCGGGTGCCATCGCTTCGATCGGCCTGGCAGGCCTGGGGTTGGTAGGCGGTGCGGCGCCGGTTGTGATTCTGGGTGCCAGCCTGGCCGGAGGCTTTTTGGGTTTTCTGGTTTACAATGCCCATCCGGCACGGGTCTATATGGGCGACGCCGGCAGTCTGTTTGCAGGATTTGTACTTGGCGCGATGTCCGTGGAGGTTTCCAGGGCGACGTCGGGGGTACAGGGTGAACTCTGCGCGATACTGGTCCTGGGCATCCCTTGTTTCGAAGCCGTGTTTCTCTGTATCGTCAGGAAGAAAAAGGGCTTGCCCGTGATGAGGGCCAGTCGTGACCACGTGGCGCAACGGCTGGTCAGAATGGGGTATTCCGTACGAGGTACGGTTCGTCGCATTCATCTTGCGGGTGGGCTTCTGGCTCTGTGCGGAATCGTGGCGGCCGTGGCGCCGCCCGCGGTTTGCGTTACAATCCTGGTTTGTGTGATCGGAACGGCGGTATGGACCGGCGTGCGGTTGGCCCGTGTGGAGACCGCATAAGGAGAGGCCGGATGACCGATCTGCGTCGCACAACCGTCCGTGGTTTCTCGTGGACCGGCCTGGCGCAGGGTGCCGGCTATCTGATTCAGGTGGGTGCCCTGGGGTTGGCCGTGCGGCATCTGAGCGAACCGTCCCGGGCGTTCGGAACTGAGGTTGCCGCAGCCACGATTGTTGGGTTGGGCATACTGGCCGCCGAAATGGGGTTGGGGCGGGCCCTTATTCAGAAGCGGGATGCGCGCGAGGCGCATCTGGCGGCAGCGTTCTGGATGGGCCTGTGTTTTACCTGTTCGTTGGCCGCCCTTCTCTATCTGACCGCCCGGTTCTGGGGCGGGCTTTTTTTTGATAACCCTCAGGTTTCCATTGTTCTTCCGACAATGACCTGGGGGCTGGTATTCACGGGTCTGGGGACCGTTTCACGCGCAAAGATGGAGCGTGCGTTCCGTTTCGGGCAGTTGGCGATTCTGGATGTTTGCGCGGCGTCTGCAAGCGGATTCACGATGGCGTTGCTGGCCGTGTGGGGATACGAGGTGTGGAGTCTCGTCTGGGCCTATGTGGTTCGCCATGCGGTCCTGGGCTTGGGCCCCTGGATTTTCTGCCCCGTAAATACGAACCGATCCTTTAGACTTGCCGATGCAAGGGTATTGCTCGGGTTCGGCGGTAAGTGGACTGGTTCAAGGCTGGTGGGCTATGTCCAGCAGAACCTGGACTATCTTCTTATAGGCAGGTTTCTGGGGATGGAGGCGCTGGGCTACTACGGGCTGGCTTACCGGCTTATCGCGTTTCCGCAAGTCCGCGTGGTTCAGGCCATCGCAAAGGTCACCTTTCCGGCCTTCTCCGCCCTTCAGGATGATGTCGTCCGGCTTGGCCGTGCGTATCTCGCCACCGTGAAATACGTCGCCGTGCTTGTGTTTCCGATTATGGCGGGATTTTACCTGTTGGCGCATCCCGGCGTGACATTGCTTTTCGAGCCGGAGATGGCGCCCGCGGCGATCGTCCTTCAGATGCTCTGTCCGGCCGGGGCACTGCGGTCTATCGCGTCTCCCGCCGGGTTGGTCTTTTCCGCCCGGGGTCGCACCGGCCTGGCGCTTATCTGGAATATCGGCGGCGCCATCTTTATGCTGGCGGCCCTGCGGTTCGGGATTGCCGGGGGGATTACTGGCACCGCGATGGCGGTGAGCCTCGGCGTGTTGGTCCTGACCCTGGTTTCGCAGGGCGTCGTGAACCGTCTTGTCCGAATAACATTTGAAAAATACCTCAAAGCGTTGTATCCCGCTGCGCTGAGCAGTGGATTGATGATGGGCGTGGTCGCCGGTTACAAATGGCTGGTGGCTGGCGTACTGCCCGATTCCGCGTTGATTGCGTCCTGCGTGTTTGTGGGCGTGATCGTCTATCCGCTCGCTTTCCGTTTCTTTGCAAAAGAGACCGCCATGGAGGCAATGCGTCTGGCCGGATTGATCCGGCGTTAGGATGCGCATATGGATCGATTGCCGAATTTCCTGATTATCGGTGCCCAGAAATGCGGAACGACGTGGCTCGCTGCCATGCTTCGCCAACATCCCGACGTGTACATGCCCGATCAGGAGATACATTTCTTCGATAAGGCCGGGAATTACGAAAAGGGAATCGAATGGTATGCAGGCCATTTCGCGGGGGCGGAAAACATAAGGAGAGTGGGTGAAAAAACGCCAGACTATTTCTGGGCAGACGGGCGGGGTGGTGAAGGACATTTGCCGGATGTAAACCGGCATATTCACAGACATCTGCCCGACGCCAAACTGATCGTAACCCTCAAGAATCCGGTAGATCGGGCTGTCTCCGCGGTAAAGCATCTGATACGGACCCGTCGGATATCACCGCTGCATCGAATGGACGATTTGCTGGCAGGCAAGAAAGCCGCCTTGCTGGAACGGTTCGGGGTCTTCGAGGTGGGCCGGTTCTTCACATTGCTCACCGCCTATCTGGACCTTTTCAGGCGGGATCAGATACTGGTCCTTTTTTTTGAAGAGGATATCGTGCAACGCCCGCACGAAGGACTGAAAAAGGTCTGTTCATTTCTGGAAATTGACGACTCTTTTCGTTTTTCCGGGACGGCGCGGCAGATCAATCGATTCGACGGCTGCAAATTGCACCTGGTCGTCCGGTACTATTTCCCGGTCTTGTCCCCTTTAACAAGCGTTCTGGGGCGCCTCGTGCCCGAGAGCGATTTTCTTCCCGGCGAATCCGTACTTCGACATTTATACGGGTTTTATCGCGAGGAAAATCGAAAGTTATTCGATCTTCTCGGGCGCGAATCTCCGGCAGCGTGGCTTGCAACCTGATTTCGGGTTCCCCGAAAAAGCGCCGTTTTCCATTGATTCCCCGGAATCTCGTGTTTATATTGAAGGAGCTTTCCTGCCTTGAAGGTTTTTTTTGTCGCGCTAACCGGGCCTCGGTTTGCCGCCAGCCGTACACGCGTGTTCGACTACCTGCCCTCCCTTAAAGCCAATGGCGTGCAGGCCGACGTGGCGGTTGTATTGCCCGATCGGATATCCACCTGGACATATTCAAGGAGAGGGTTCGGGCGTCTGATCCACTATATCTGGGTGTGGTGGCGTTCGCTCCGGGTGGGGTTGCGCACCCTCCGGTTTGCGCCCAGGTACCACGTAGTGTTTGTGCAGCGGGCATTCTTCTGCGCACCGATTGCCAGGCTGTTGCGACTGTTTTCACGGAAGGTCGTATACGATTTCGACGACGCGATCTTTACCACCGAGGCGCCCGATGAAAACTGGATGGCGCGACTCCGAACGTGGCACCACTCGCGGGGACTGGCAAAGATGCTCCGGGCGGCATCCAGGGTTATTGTCGAAAATACGTACACAGCCGCGTATGCCGAACGGTACTGCCCGGAGGTGTCGATTATCACGGGGCCGATCGACACGGGGCGGTATTCTCCCGGCAAAGAGGTCGATGAATGCGGCGATTTGGTTCTGGGCTGGATTGGCAGCTACACGTCCGCTCCCTATCTTGAACTGATCCGGGGGCCTCTGGCCGAGTTGGGCGCCCGGCACCGCCATCTCCGGCTTTGTCTGGTCGGCGAGGGCGGCTTCGATACGGATGCCGTGCCGGTGGAGTGGCGCCCCTGGTCTATGGAAACCGAAGTCCGTGATCTGCGCAGCTTCGATATCGGCTTGATGCCCTTGCCCGACGATCCGTGGACACGGGGAAAGGGAGGGTATAAGCTTCTGCAATACCTCTCGATGGGAATTCCGGCTGTGAGCAGCCCGGTGGGCATTAACTGCGAAATCGTGGAAGACGGCGTCAACGGTTTCTACGCAAGATCGCACGGCGAGTGGGTATCCTGTCTGGAACGGCTGATCCAGGATCGGGCGCTTCGGCATCGCATGGGCCAGGCCGGACGCAGAAAAATGCAAGCGTGTTATTCCCTGGAGCGAAGTAGCCTGCGGCTTTTCCGGATCCTGAGTTCGATGGCCAGGGAGGATGCCTGATCATTCGTCGCGGTCCAGGTTTGATCTCTATGATGCGGTCGAACGAGAGCTCAAGTCGGGTTCTCGGGTCCGGAGGTACAGAGGTCTCCCGCGCGGAAACGCGCTTTCGATGCCTGAGTCAGGCGCGCATATCTATACGATTCACTTGTACTTATGATATCACTTTTACATTGCCGGTTTACCCCCGCGTGTTTATATTTGAGGGGCTGATTCCGGCGTCGGAGCCCGTTTATCCAACCCGATCGTGGTGATTCCACCTGCGGAGCCGGCTTGTCTCCGAATCCTTCTGACGCGCAAACACCGATTCATCTGGTTCAGATTATCGATCGTTTAAATGTTGGCGGCCCAACGCCCTATCTGCTTTTTCTTTCCAAGGCGTTGGAATTCCGGGGTTGTCGGTCGCTTGTGATCAAAGGCCAGGTGGCGCCTGGCGAAGCCGAGATGGAAGACGTCATCCTTCGCTCGGGAATTCAACCCCTGGAGGTTCACGGGTTCAGCCGGGCGATTGTTCCGTTTCGGGATTTCATGGCGTTCGTTGCGCTATATCGGCTATTGAGGCGTGTGCGTCCTCATATTGTCCACACCCATAAGTCGAAAGCAGGCGTGCTCGGTCGCGTGGCGGCCTGGATGGCCGGCGTGCCGGTAACGCTGCATACGTTTCACGGCCTGGCCTTCAAGGGCTATTTCTCGGCCTGGGGGACCCGCCTGATTGTCCTTGTGGAAAGGCTCCTGGCCTTCCGGACCGATGTCCTGGTCGCCATCACGGACAGGCAGCGGGATGAACTGCTGGCGGTTCGTATTGCGGCGCCTTCCCGCATTCGTACCGTTCCGCTGGGCGTGGAACTCGAGCCGTTTCTGAACCAGCGGCGTGGCGACGCGGGCTTCCGCGAAGAACTGGGGTTCGGCGATTCGATTCGGCTTGTCGGCATTGTTGCGCGACTGGTGCCCATAAAGGGCGTCGACATTTTTCTGTCTGCCGCCGATCACGTGGCCGGGGAGTTGCCGGATGTCCGGTTTGTCGTCGTTGGCGACGGCGAACTGCGGCCCGCACTCGAAACCATTGTGCGTGAGCGAAATCTTGAAGACCGGGTACGGTTTACAGGCTTCCGAGAGGATATGGCGCGCATTTACGGAGCGCTCGATCTGGCGGTGTTGTCGTCACATCATGAGGGGTTGCCGGTGGCGTTACTGGAGGCGGCGGCATCCGGATGTTACGTCGTTGCGTCTCGGGTGGGTGGCGTGCCCGATTTTCTCCGAAGCGAACGGATTGGCCTGATGGTTGCTCCCGGCGACTCCTCGGCGCTTGCTGGAGGGATTCTGCGGGCGCTACGGGAACGCCGAGGAATTTCCGCTGAAGAGCGGCAAAAGATTGTTGAGTCCTACGGGTTGACACGATTGGCGAAAGATTTCAGCCACCTCTATCGTAAGCTATCCGAAAACAAGCGTGCCGGAGGCGGTTCTCCAGGCAACTGCTGGGAAGGGACGTACGCATGAAGGTGTTGATTACCGGCGGGGCGGGGTTTATAGGTTCACATCTGGCTGAACGGCATCTGAGACGGGGTGACGAGGTTTCCGTGCTCGACGATCTCTCCACCGGAGACTACAACAATATCCACCACCTGGAGTCCAACCCCCGATTCAATATAAAGGTTGGTACGATTCTGGAGGCTGAAACGCTGCGTCCTCTGGTGGACTGGTGCGATACGATCTATCACCTGGCCGCTGCGGTGGGCGTGAATTATATCATCGACAATCCGCTGCATTCCCTGACAACCAATATCCGGGGCACCGAAATTGTTCTGGAGCTCGCCAATAGAGACAAGAAGCGCGTGATGCTCGCGTCGACTTCGGAGGTGTACGGCAAGAAGAACGGGAAGGTTTCTTTCCAGGAAAACGACGATCGGCTGCTCGGTCCCATTACCGTCGACCGCTGGATCTATTCCACAACAAAGGCGGTGGACGAGATGCTGGGTCTGTCCTATTGGCGGGAGAAGAAGCTGCCCATGCTGATTGTGAGGTTTTTCAACGTAATCGGCCCCAGGCAGACCGGCGAGTATGGAATGGTGGTGCCGCGCATGGTCAAGCAGGCGCTTCTCGGCCATCCCATTACGGTTTACGGAGACGGCGAACAGCGCCGCTGTTTTACCGATGTCGAAGATGCCCTCGACGGCATGGTAGCGCTGGCCGAACATCCCAACACGCCCGGGGAAATATTCAACCTGGGCAGCAACGTCGACACCAACGAAACCAGCATCATCAATCTCGCGCACAAGGTCAAAACGTTAACGGAGAGCGATGCGCCGATTGAATTCGTGCCTTACGACAAGGCATTCGCAAAAGGATCTTACGAAGATCTCAACTATCGGGTGCCGGACCTCTCCAAAATCAGGTCGTTCGTGGACTACGAGCCGAAAATGAGCCTCGATAACACCCTCCGGCGCATTATCCATTATTTCGAATCTTAGTGTTCCGTCCCCAAAATATGTCACCATTCTTCCGCCGGTTCATCCCGTCTCGCTACGTTCCCTTCGTTCGCCGACCTTCTGCAGGTCGCCTCGCTCAGGCGCCTTGCAAGCCGGGTGATCCGGCGGCCGAATTTCGGTAATCTATTTCCGGGACGGAACACTGAAAGCTGTCTTACCTGGCGCTGATGCGCGCGGGTCGTGGTGAATGTCGGAGCGCACTGGCGGCCCACGATCCGCGTTCCGATAAATGAACGTTATTCAACTGGCGTTGGACCGTCCGAACCTTCTTTCTCCAAAGGACGGGGCTGGCCGTACGCCGGTTTTTTTTTTGTGGGGTCGCCTTGCGGGACCACGGTTCCATCGGCTGGATCTGCACAGGTTGTGTGGTGTTCGGGTTGGTCGCCGTCCTGCTTTTCTGGCTGTCTTCGCGTGTGTCATTGCTCGACGACGACTGGGGTCACCTCCGTTTGTGCGCGGAGGGAATTCAACCCATTCTAACCACCAGTTGGACAGGGCTCGCCGGCGCCGGGGGATATTATCGTCCGGTTGTCACCCTGTCGTTGTACGCGACGTTTCTGTTCGTGGAATACGAACCCGTGTTCTATCACGTGGGTAACGTGCTTCTTCACGTTCTTTGCGGCATTCTGGTCTATCTGCTGGCGCGGCGGCTGCTGGCCGGGGCATTGGCCGCATGGACGGCGCTCCTTCTTTTTCACGTGCTGCCCGTCCACACGGATACCATATTCTGGATCGTTGGCCGGACGGATTCCGCCTGCGCGCTGTTTTATCTATCGGCGCTGCTCTTCTTCCTGGTCTACCACGATCGTCCGTCTCCGGGATTGCTGGCGGGTGGAAGCCTGTGTTTCCTGCTGGCGCTTTTCTCGAAAGAGATGGCGCTGTCGCTGCCGGGGGTGCTCCTGCTGCTTTTTCTCTATCTCGGCACCTGGCGGGCGCAGGAAGCCCGGCGGGCGCTGGTGTGCTGCCTCGTGACCGTGGGAATCTACATGTGCGCCCGTTGGCTGGTGCTGGGCGGGGTATTTTCAGGGATTCCGGAGCGGGATCTGGCGGCAACGGGGCTTGGCCTGGACGTTCTCAAGTCCGGGGCGAAGTTGGGGATGACGGATTTCCGGCTCTTCGGCGTCGTTCTGCTGGTGGCGACCGCCGCCGTGTTCTGGGTATCGGGCCGGCGGCGTGAGGTGCTGCGGGACACGTTGTATCTGGGCGGAATGACCGTGGCCAGCCTGGTGCCCGTCCTGGGAAGGGTTCACCGGTGGTACCTCTATCTGCCGTCCGTATTCTTCTGCATTGCGGTTGCGAATGTCTGGGCGGCCTGGCAGCCGAATCGCCGGGCGGTTCTATGGTGCAGGAATTTTCTTCTGGCAACGTTGATTGGATATTACGGGCTGGTGCTTGCCCGCGAGGGATTGTTCTGGCTGGACGCGTCGGTCCTGAGTGAAAACGTCCTCGATGCGTTGGTGCCGCTTGCGAAAGAAAGCGGGCAGACGGTTTACGTGTTGAACGTACCTTCGGCCCTGAGCCCCGCGGGCAGCCTCGGAGAAATACCACTGTTCGCGTTCGGGTTGAGCAGTGCCCTGGCGGTCCGCACCGGGGGTGAAGCGTCGGCGGTTACCGTGAATCATTGCTGGCTTACGGATCCGGACAGGTTTGAGAGCGGGGTGAAGCGCCTGGGTCCAATGCAATGGCGGATCGACATAAAAAGTGGCGGCTATTTTTCCGTGCATCGGCAGGTTGATGCCAGGGCGTTTTATGCGGCGGACGGCAAGCGATTGCTTCCCGGAACCATAGAGAGGACGTGGGGCGACGTTCGGATTCACGGTCCCCGACTGGCCGAGGTTGTACTCGAGCCGGTGCGTGGAAGCCGCGTGGTGATTTTCGACAGGGGCGGAATGAGGGAATTGAAGCTCGAAAACGAGTAGGGGTCGTATCCATATGGTTGTGCGTTTTTTGCAGGTTTGTGCGGTTTGTTCTCTGATGCTGATGATCCCTGTGGGGGTACCTGAGGCCTATGGAGGCGAGCCACGACTCGTGTGGACAGGAGAGGATGGGGTGGAGATCGAGGTCGACGGATCGGACTATCAGCGGCGCACGGTCCACGTTAAGGGTGTCGCCTACGATCAGGTTGTGCTACCCGGGGGCATATGGTTGCCCGAACCCGGACGCCCGGCCGTGCCTGTGCACGGCGCGCTCCTGGGCGTTCCGTACGGAACACGGGTAGCCGTTGCCGTGCTGGTCGCGGAGTATGAAGAGATTTCCGGGGTGCTGCTGATGCCGGTGCCGCGGTCCAGGCCGGTGGGCCGGGAGGCTTACCCCGCGGAGGTAGAGGTCTACGAGCCGGACGCGGATTTCTACGCACATGACGGACTGTATCCCGCTCAACCGGCCGAGGTCACCCGGATCGGTGTCATGCGCGATCAGCGCGTAGCGGGAATCTCTTTGAGCCCCGTGCAGTACAATCCGGCGCGGCGACAACTGCGTATTGCCCGCAGGCTGCGGATACGCGTGAGTTTCGTGCGCGACGAGCCCTCCATAAGAATCCGATCGACGGATGAGGGCACGGGCGGCGGGTTCGAGGAATTCTACGAAGATGCGTTGTTGAACGCGGAGCAGGCGCGGGAATGGAGGGGCCGGGCTGAATGGGGAGACGGGCTGCGGAAGCTCCGGATTGCGGAGGGTCTGGATCCGGCGGCCGATTACTACAGGATCCGGATACGGGAGGACGGTCTGTGTCGGCTGGACGCGAATTGGTTCGCCGATGCGGGGATTGCGCTTCAGGCGGGCGATCTGGAGCGTTTGAAGGTTTTTTTGAACGGTCAAGAGGTGCCCGTGGACGTGCAGGACAATGGAGATGGTGTGTTGGACGAGGGTGAGGGTGCGATTTTCTATGGAGAGTATAGACGTGCGCCAGATCGGGATTTCGAGAGTGAGTTCGGACGTGAACACGTGTACTGGCTCTCGCTGGACGGCAGACCCGGCCGGCGATTTGAGATTTTAGACGGTTCGCCGCAGAATGGATTCCCCGAAGCACATCGATTCACGCACAGGGCGCATGCCGAGGTCGATTCGCTCTATGATCCGCTAGGATACGCGCCAGACGCAGATCGAGACCACTGGTACTGGGGACGAACCGGATCGCCAGGCATGCCGGGTACTATTCATCAGGGCGTGCGCGCCTATTCGGTGACCGTTCCCGTTCCTCTGACCGGTCTGGACCGCGCCCCGGCGACAGCGGCGCATATTCGCGTGGGTATGCACGCGCTGACCTTCAGACGTCTGTTCGAGCCCGACCACCGCACGGTTGTGCGGCTGTCCAGCGGTACGGTCGTCGCAGACGACCGGTGGGATGGAAAGCGTGCGTTCGTCGCCGAAGGGACGGTACCGGTGTCGGAACTGGGCGATACGAGTCGGGTGACCCTCGCGACGCCGGGCGCGCCGGATTTCCCTGCTAACTACATCGAGCACGTGTTGCTCAACTGGGTGGAAATCGCATATGCCCGGCGGTTTGAATGCGTAGAAGGCAAGCTGGAATTCGAGCCGGATGAAACCGGTGATGGCCGGACCTTCACGATCACGGGTTTTCGCACAGCCGACGTGTCAATCTACGACGTCGCCGGGGCTCGAAAGATCCAGCACGTTCAGGTGACGCCGGGGGATGCGGGATTTCAAACCCGATTCGAACTGCCGGCCGTGTACGGGCGTTTTGTTGCGACGGATTCCGAAGCCATCCGCAGGGCGCCTGCCGCGGAGGCCGCCGAGGTGCCGGAGTTCGGGCAGGAGGGGGCAGACTATGTGATTGTCGTGCATCCGCAGTTTCGCGAAGCGGCGGAGCGCCTGGCGGAACACCGTCGCGGTCAGGGGTTGCAGGTACAGGTCGTGGACGTCACCGGGATCTACGATGCGTTCTCTTTCGGGCAATTCGAGCCGCAGGCCATCCGCCGATTCATGCGCTATGCCTTCGAAAACTGGGCGCGGAGACCGACCTACCTTCTGTTGTTCGGACGTGATAGCTTCGACTACCGGGATCACTTCGATCAGGCCGAACTGGGGCGGCGGGCATACGTGCCGGCGCTTCCCTTCCAGTCCGTCGTAAGGGGACTGGCGTATACGGACCATTATTTCGGTGCTGTGGCCGGCTCGGACGAGGATCTGTTCCAGGATATTTTCGTGGGACGGATATCGGTGGTCAGCCGCCGTGAGGCCGCCGCAGTGGTCCGAAAAATCGTGTCGTACGACCAGGCGCCAAATGACCGGTGGCGGGACCGTGTGCTGTTTATGGCCAACTACGATCCGCTTTCGATCTTTGCGACCCCCAGCGACCGGCTGTTGGCGAACTATACCGAGCCGCTGGGCCTGGAATCATTCAGGGTCTATAACGATAGGGATGCCCGGGCTGAACCCAACGAGGATACGGGCGAGGTGATCCGGCAGATCAACGAGGGTCGGCTGCTGGTGAATTTCCTCGGACACGGAAGCGTTTCGAGCATGGCCGGGTTCTTGAGGGGGACATATCAACAGCGCAACTATCACTATATGGGTCAGATCGTCAATGCGGACCGATTGCCGATCGTGGTGGCGTTGTCATGTCTGAACGGGCAGTTTTCGGATCCCAGGTTTATGTGTCTGGCGGAGGAGATGACCAAGAAACCGGATGGCGGCGCGATCGCCTATATATCGGCTTCAACGCTTGCGGCGGTGATAACCAATGATTTCCTGAGCGACCGTTTGTTCGCCGCGTTCTTCAGAGACGGCGTCCGGCAGTTCGGCGCCGGTCTGGCCGTGGCCAAGGCGGCGCTGGATACGCGGTTTCCGCAGTTGAAAACGCTGACGCTCGCCATGCAGTTGATTGGAGACCCCGCCCAGGAGTTGGCCATATTGCCCAACCCGGATTTCTCCCTGGATTCGGAAAGCTTGAAAGTCGAGCGCACCGGTCAGCTGACCGTCGAAGACTCGGTTCGGATCGCGATCCGGATAGAGAACATCGGGATTACGCCACGCGCGGGGCCGGAGGTTGTCCTGGTGGATCGGAATCTGGACCGGGGTGAAGTGGATACACTGTTTACAGGTGTTTTCCCCGCCTTCGGCCAGTCGGACAGCACAGCGGTGATGTGGCGGCTGGCGGGACGGGCAGGCAGGCACCTGCTGGCGCTCACGGTGGATCCTGACGATGAGATTCCGGAGTTGGACGAAGCCAACAACCACGTGGAGGTCGAGTTGGACGTGGTCGGGAGTCTGTCGGCCGTGCCCACGATGCCGCGGCAGAGCCAGGTGGTGCCCGTTACCGGGGTGCGGCTGGGAGTGCGCCAGGGCACCGGAGCGGTGGAGACGGAGGGCGAGTTCGAGGTGAGTGATTCACCTGGGTTCAACGGTCCCGGCGTGATCCGTTCCGGTCCTGTCGGGGCACGCGGCGGGTTCGTGTTGTGGAAACTGCCGGAGGTGGCGCCCGGAACGTACTTCTGGAGGTCCCGGTTGCGCGACGGCGGCGAATTCGGTGCGTGGTCAACCACCATGGAATTCACGGCGCGGCCCACCGCACCCGCGCGGGAGGTCGTGTGGAACCAGAGTGCCGCCAATGCCCTCCGGTGGGGCACCGCCACCGATGTGCGCCTGGCTGACGGCGCGCTTTCGCGCGTGGTCGATCCGCCTCCGTTGCGTCTTAACACGGACACGCGGGAAGCGGCGTTCGAGGCCGAAGGCGTCCGAGGCACGGGGGTGTTGTGTACGGATGGCACCTACCTTTATGTAAGCCGGTTCTATTCTCCAACGGCGGTCTATCCGGGGACCGATGTCTTCGAGCGGATCGGGACGGGATTTGGGGGCACGCGGGCGGGACGGAATCACGGCGCGCTTTCAGATACGCCGATTCTTGGGGTTTCGGCAACCTATCATGGCGACGGGTTTATCTATGCCGACGATGGCCGAGGACGCGAACTGGTGCGGATTGCCCCCTCTACGGGGGTTGTGGATCGCGTGGGGGTGCCCGAAGGGCTGATGGATTTCCGAACAGGGTTTGTATCCAGAGGGCACTCGTTGATAACGTCGGACGGTAGTTACCTTTACAATCTGGCAGCGGCGGTGGATGGGGTGCAGCGAGCGGGCTGGTCGGTGCGCGTGTTCGATCCGTCGGACAATTGGCGCGTGGTACGGGAGTTTACCGTGGCGCCGACGGAGACCGGTTTTGCCTATCTCTTTACGGACGGGGTCATTGCGGATGGGCGGTATCTCTATCTGATTGAATTCGGTACAGGGTTAACCCATCGGGTCCGGGTCGTGGACGCCCTGACCGGGAGATTTATTGAAGAATATGACAGCGATCAATCCGAGACCGATATTTTGTCCGGGCAGTACGATTGGATCAACAACAAAGTCTGGCTGGGTCAACTCAACGGCCGCACGATTTACAGGTATGCGGGGAAAACGCTTCCGCCGTATGGGACGTTGATGTCGGAGCCGATCGGTCCGGCCGGCGCCTGGCACGGGCTGACTCTTGACGTTCGGGAGGCGTCGGGTGGGCGGGTGGAAGTGGATATTCTCGGTGAGGCGCCGTCCGGCGGGATTACGCCGCTCGCGGAATGGACCGGCCTGGCGCCCGACGGTGAGATCAACCTCAGCGACATAAAGGCAGATCGTATCCGGATCCGGGTTCGGTTGGCCGGAGACGGGCTGGGACCGTCCGCCGGACTCACGGGTTGGCAGGTGCGATACCGGCCGCAGTCCGATCTTGTCCTATCCGGGCTGCGGGCGATCCCCCTCGAAGTTGATGAACTGGAACCGGTTCGGCTGACCGTCCAGGTCCGGAACAGGGGGCCTTTAGATCTGGTTCCCGGCGGGGTGGTGGCATTTTACAGCGGCTCGCCCGAAGACGGCCGGCTGATCGGACGCGCGTCAGTTCCGGAAGAAACTCCTGTAGGTGAAACGGCTACCGTGTCCCTCGTCTGGAATACCGCGCGATTTTCCGGGACGAATGTCGTATCGGCCCGGTTGGAGGATCTCTCGGGCAGTCGGAGTTTTTACTTGAGAGAGACGACCGCCGACGAGGCCGTTGAGGTCCATCCGAGCGATGATCGGGAGGGGCCCGAACTGGATCTGGACGCTCTGGACGCCGCCGGCGAGGTCCGGCCGGATGACTATCTTCCGTCGGCGCCGAGGTTCTCGGTGGCTTTTAGGGATTCAAGCGGCATCGACGCGGGATCGGTTAGACTCGTCTTGACAGGATCCGAAGATGAAATCTCCGATGGACTGGCCTCGGATCGGGTGGCCGACCGGAAAGAGGAACCGACTTCGTTGCGATTCACCTATTCTCCGCGGCTGGAAGACGGACGCTACAAGCTTTCGGTTTCAGGGACCGACCAGCTGGGCAACGGCCCCGCTGAAAAGTCCGTGGCATTTCAGGTTTCGTCGGACCTCGCGATCGAGCGGGTGCTGAACGTTCCCAATCCGACCCCCGAGGCGACGGACTTTACGTACATTCTGTCCCGTCCGGCGGAAGTAGCTATTCGCATCTATACCGTATCGGGGCGACTGATACGGATTCTGGAAGGCGTGCCGGGACGGGCGGGGTACAATCAGGTTCGATGGGACGGACGGGATGCCGACGGGCACCTGCTGGCCAATGGTGTTTACCTCTATACAGTTACTGCGGACGACGGGCAGAAACGCGTGCGGGAAAAAGAGAGCGGTTGATCGTGTACCGATGAACCGGAACCGCCGGTCGTGTCACCAATTGTGTTGCAGGTTTGACAATCCGGATAATCGTCCAGAGTACATTTTCACTTTGAGGGACGGCCGTTGTATTGAGGACGCATCCTGCGCAGTCAATGTTACGGACAGTTAATGATGGTTTCTCGACTGATCGAAATTTATAAGTTTCTATAATTTAAACACTTATTGTTCAGTCGGATTTTTTTGATCGACGCTTGACATTGCCTTTGGAACTTTACGCGGGGCGAGAGCGTGGGAAGCGCGATAGTCGACAGGAATTGATGGTGACCAGAGTTGACTGACGCGACTTGGCACGCCTCACCTAACGAGGTCATCGCCACTTACGTAGTTTGGATCCATTTCGGAGGAAATCGCCGCTAACAATATTGTGAACAGTTTGTTGGTTGTGTAAGACAAACGGATAAGCAAATCGGTTTTGGGATTTATAAGTGATTGACACCAATCCTTACAGATTCCACAGGACCGATAGGTAAACCCACAATCTGAAAAACTGTTCACAAGGTTGGCTATGGCGTTTTCTCTCGAATCTAGTTTCTTCGCGCTCGGCACCGCCAGTGTGCCGGGCCCGGTGTTCTCAATTTCCTCGCGGTCGCTTCTCTCGCATATCAGTCGATTCACTCCCTCTCCAGGCAGTTCCGCAGGTAATCCAGCTGCATCCATACCTGACGAATCTTCCATTCTTATTTCCACCACAGATATTCAAGTCATACACATCAATGGACTGCTCCGGGGCACTTTGGGGACTGCTCCGGGGCACTTTGGTCCGGGGATTTCCTGCGGCGTGTGCGTGATAGATCTGTGCGCCGTGAATGCGGGCAACTCTGATTGTTCAGGGGACCTGACGAAATGGAAAACCGTAAGATATTGATCGTAGATCGTGACCCGGTTGCAAAGTCGGCAATCGTCGGATTTCTGCAAGACGAATCTTATGAAATCGTCACGGCAGAAAACGGACAAAAAGGTCTCGAAATGTTGAGAAAGGAAGAGATCGAACTTGCCGTGGTCGAGGCGTGTGTGAAGGACCTGGACGGGATAATTCTGTTGGAGGGGGTGAATTCAGAAGAAATCCAGACCGAGATGCTGCTCGTGACAAGCCTGGGAACGTTAAAGTCAGGGGAAAACGTGCACAAAGCCTATGCCATGAGCGCACTGGATAAACCGATAGATAGAGAGGTATTCCTGGCGAATATAAGGAGAAATATGCCACTGCAAGACACGTGGACGCGCCGCCTGGAGTCATTTCTGGAAGAAAACCACGACAATCCGGAGTTGAAATTCGAGGATGTCGAGCGCCACTTCAAATTCTCCAGGACCTATGGATATAGATTGTTCAGGATACATCTGGGCGAATCATTCAGCGTCAGGCTGCGGAATGTTCGCCTGGCAAAGGCGGAAGGGGCGCTGAAGAACACCTCGGCTTCTATTTCAGAAATTGCTTACCTGTGCGGCTTTGCATCGTTGTCGACGTTCAGCAAGGTATTCAAGGCGAAAATTGGAAGAAATCCGACCACATATCGAAGAAATTGGAAACTGGGACAAATTTAACACTCCAGAACAAACTTGCGGTCTTGACATCGTATTTCCGTCACGGATATTCTTAGTGTGCACCGCAATGACCCGTTCCGGAGCGCCATAGTCCGGAGATTCCCCAGGGCATGTGCGTGGTAGATCTGTGTGGCTCGAATACGGGCAACTTTGATTGTTGGGGGGACCTGACGCAATGGAAAAGCGAAAAATATTGATCGTAGATCGCGACCCGGTTGCAATGTCGGAACTCGCAGGATTCCTGGAAGACGAACCTTATGAGATTGTCACTGCGAAAGATGGGCCAGGGGGCCTCGAAATTTTGAGAAGAGAGAAAATCGACCTCGCAGTGGTCGAGGCATGCGTCGAGGATCAGGATGTGGTAACACTTTTGGAGGGCGTCAAGTCAGGGAGTATTCAGACAGCTATTCTGCTGGTGACAAGCCTGGGAACCCTGGAATTCGGAGAGAAAGTGAACAGGCCTATTGCCATCAGCGTATTCGATAAACCGATTGATAGAGATGTATTCCTGGCGAATATCAGGAAATATATGCCTTTACAGGATATGTGGAAGAGCCGCCTGGAGTCGTTTCTCGAAGAAAACCACAGCAATCCTAATCTGAGATTCGAAGATGTCGTGCGTTATTTCAGGTTCTCAAAGTCCTACGGATATGCATTGTTCAAGAAACATCTGGGTGAATCATTCAGCAGGAGTCTGCGGAATGTTCGCCTGGCCAAGGCTGAAGAAGTACTGAAGAGCACCACGGCTTCCATTTCAGAGATCGCTTATTCGTGTGGTTTTGGATCTTTGTCGACGTTCAGCAAGGCATTTAAAGAGAAGTATGGAAATAATCCGACCACGTATCGCAGAAATTGGAAACTGGGACAAGTTTAGAGCGCCTGGACAAACCAAAAATCTTGACACCGTTTACGATTACGTTATTATTAATGTAACGTTTGAGAACGAAACATTGAACGAATTGTCAGGCTTCTTTCCAAACGAAGCGGATGGAAACAGCGTTAATTTTCTTGTGTAAGTGGTCATAACCCTCAGATATGCGTACCGCATGGCAGAGGTTCGATCCAAGAGGATGAGATAACCACCTTGGTTCGCCAGGCCATAATGTTCGACGACCGCGTCATTCTAACCTGGCCCCACACCATCACGTACACAAGTTATCTGACGTATCCTTGATTTACGACCATAATTTCCGGTTTTTTCTACTATTTCCGCTTATGCCTACAAATTTGGCCACACCATATCTGAGGGCGTCCGTATTGGGCGCGAATGGCATCCACGAAATTTGGCAATATCTCCATTCGAGATCGTGTTCCACTTCATCGATCCAACAACTCCACTTACGAGATATTCTTGACACCGCGCCTCACCACTTCCGGCGAATCGGCGGCACCAACCCGAATTCTGTCATCTTGACTTAGCGGTTGGACCAGTTTCGGATTTCAGTCGTAAAAATGAACCGACTTTGTTCCGGCGAAATCACAAAAAATGCATCAAAAACAGCCCTAATAATCACCGAAATGCCCCGCCGTTTCTTGTTGCCTGAAAATAAAAAAAACACCAGGATAAACGACAGTGATGCGGCACAAGACACGCACAACCGGTCGGTGGATATAGCCCATTGTTAATCGCGTATCCATCTGATTGGCCCACGGTTTAAGGCTGACGGAGTGTGGATGTTCCCGAACAACCGCCCAGCGTGACCGAAGGACTGGATGATCGTGATGTCACAATACGTGGCCGTGAGCCACTCGACGAATATTCAACGATCTATGACGTTGGCAGACGCGTTACTGAAGGCGTTCACCGGACTTTCTGATCTTTGCGTAGAGCTTCGGAAGCGCGCCACCCTCATCGGGAGGGGGTGACCAGGCGAGTGCCGCGTCCGTCCATCGGAGCAGAGAGGTGAATATACCTTTGGCTCAGGTGCGGTTTCAAGTAGGCCAATGTGATATCAACCAGAACGAAAGCGTCTGACCTGATGTGTACCGTATAAAGGCAAATCGCATAAACCACGCAGGCAGTGAATCGGCCCGATATACAGTTGCTCGCCGACCTCCGGAGGGAGAGTCGGGAGTGGGGGTCGGACTGACGCACTGTCGGCAGCACTCACCACGTCACCATATGCGTGACGGCATAAAGGAGGCAGTTATGTGGACTCGTCTTATCTCATCCGTTTGTGCGGCGTTTGTGTTGGCAGGACCGGCATCGGCCGGAGATATGACCCGGGGATTGAACATCACGGGCGGCCGGAACGCCTTTGCAACACTCAAGCTGGAGCGCGTGAATGACCCGGACGCAGACGACGGAATTCTGAAGTTGCATGTCACGTTGGCGCAGGCCAATGATCTGAAGGGATACGGATTTTCGCTGCAATTCGATCCCGTGAAATACGAGTTCGTTAACGCCACGGAATTGGACGGGAACCTGCTGAAATCCGGTTCCGGGCAGGAGACGCTATTCCTGTCTTCGAATCGGACGCCGGGCCAGGTGGATATCGGCGCTGTGAAGGTCGACCGCCAGGGGGCCAGCGGCGAGGGGAAACTCGTTGAGCTTGTGTTCAAGACGAGCGGCACACCGGCGTCTGACGATTTTCAGGTTTCGGAAAGCGTACTGGTCGGCGTGGATGGCGCGGTTGACCTGTTGACTCACTTCGAAATCGGCAATCTGAAGCCATTGCCGGATCAGTTCAATCTGGACCAGAATATGCCGAATCCGTTCAACCCCTCCACCGTGATCGGCTACCAGTTATCCGAAGCGGGGTTGGTCCGGCTTTCGATATTCAATCTGCTGGGCCAGGAGGTACGTGTACTGGTGAACGAGAGGAGGGACGCGGGATCGTTTACGTCGACCTGGGATGGGACGGACGCATTGGGCCGGCGTGTTGCCAGTGGCATCTTCCTGTACCGGATACAGGCGGGGAGTTTCTCGGCGTCCAAACGGATGCTGTTATTGAAGTAGGTCTCAAGCCAATATGGCGTCTGTGAACTTGGGGATGCCCCGGAGCTGTACAGGCGTCGGCATCGAATTTCATTCCGGCGACAAAGCAGGCGCAGGCGGGTCGCTCACGGCGTTGTGAACTCAAGTGTCCAAACCCCCACCGGGGCAATGTCAGGCCGGAAATCTTCCCTGGCGCAAAGGAGTGTTACCCAAATGTCTTCAAAAAGAGCTTGTTGTTGATCGCCGTCCTCGGGTTGCTGGTCTTTGCGGGTCATGCGTATGCCGGCGCCAATGCAAATGCCGTTTTGTCGCTTGACCTCATTCCCGGTGGCGGCGCCGGCAACCGGACGGATGGTGGGGTTACGTCGGGGACAGTTTCCGGTCGGGGCACAACCGTCGCCATCGAGGTTTTCGCAACGGGTGTGAGGACGTCTCTGATCGGTATTTCTATCGAATTTGACTTTGACGCTTCCCTCCTGTCCTTTGTCAAGGCCGAAAACAGCGCGTTTCCCCTCACGCTTCCCGAAGGCTCGACCGGGACCCTCTTCGCGACGCGTAACCCCGCCACGTTGTCGTCATCGGGTTTTCTGGCGCGCGCGGAGTTCACGACCGTTTCCGACGTAACGGGCCGGCAGTTTTCCATAGGCATCGAGTCGGTTACACTCGCCGAGAGTACGACTTCGAGCGACGAACTCGCGACAACCACTGCGATCAGTTTCAATTCCGCGCCCTCCCCTGATCTAGATGGCGATGACTACGTAGGTTTCTCGGATTTCCTGATTCTCGCGAGCGTGTTCGGGTCGCGGCAGGGCGATGGGACCTACGATGCCGGGGTCGATCTGAATTCCGATGGTTCGATCGGTTTTACGGACTTTTTGATCTTTGCACAGAGTTTTGGGGGTCCGCCGCCTTCAACGGGCGGCGGTGGTGGCGGCAACCCGGATCTCGTAGTCCAATCGCTTTTGGTCAGCAGCGCACGTGTGGCTGCGGGAGGTCCCTTTGCACTGAGCGTCCAGGTACGCAACCTGGGCAGTGCCGCGTCCGCCGCCACAACGTTACGCTACTACCGCTCGACGGACGCGACGATTACCACGAGTGACACTCAGGATGGTACGGATACGGTGCGAGGGCTTGCGGCTTCGGCCGGAAGCGCCATGTCGTATAGTTTGATCGCTCCGACGGATTCCGGCACCCACTACTACGGAGCCTGTGTCGACGCGGTGGCAGGTGAATCCGATACCGGGAACAATTGCTCGGCTTCCGTCACCGTAACCGTAACGACGCAGACTCCGCCTGCCACCGGAGCGTCGAAGCTTTATTGGACGGACTGGGGCACGGACAAGATTCAACGCGCCAACCTGGACGGTTCGGGGGTCGAAGACCTGGTCTCGGGCGGCGGGCTGGACGGTCCTGACGGATTGGCGCTGGATATGGCGGGTGGCAAGATGTACTGGACGGACGCGGGCGCGAACAAGATCCAGCGAGCCGATCTCAATGGCTCAAACGTCGAAGACCTGGTCACCGGCCTGGGAATTCCGTACGGACTGGCGCTGGACGTGTCGGGCGGCAAGATGTACTGGACGAACAGGCAGACGAACAAGATACAGCGTGCCGATCTCAATGGCGCCAATGTCGAGGACATTATAACGAGCGGTTTGACATTTCCCGGCGGATTGGCTCTGGACGTGTCGGGCGGCAAGATGTACTGGACGAATCTGGGCAACAGCAAGATTCAACGCGCCAGCCTGGACGGTTCGGGGGTCGAAGACCTCGTGACCAGCGGCGTTAGCAGTCCCACCGGCTTTGCGCTGGACGTATCCGGCGGCAAGATGTACTGGACCGACCGGCGCACCGATAAGATACAGCGCGCCAACCTCAACGGATCAGGCATCGAAGACCTGGTCACCACAGGCTTGAACAGTCCCAATGGGTTGGCCCTTGACGTGTCCGGCGGGAAGATGTACTGGGCGGACGCGGGAACGAACAAGGTACAGCGTGCCAACCTGGACGGCTCAGGCGTTGAAGACCTGGTTACCGGCGCTGACGGACTCGTCGATCCGTCGGGAGTGGCCGTGGCGACGGCGTCTGGCAGCGGTGGAGGCGGATCCGGTACCGGCGGTGGCGGTGGTGGAGGCGCTGCCGACCTGGTTGTCGTATCGCCTTTTGTCAGCAACAGCAGCCCGGCTGCCGGCGCCTCCTTTACGCTGGGTGCGTCCGTTCGCAACCAGGGCGATGAAATGTCCGCGGTGACGACGTTGCGTTATTACCGCTCTTCGAACGCGAGGATATCTACGAGTGACACTGAAGTCGGAACGGACGCGGTGAACGGCCTTCCGGCGTCCAGAGGGAATGGAGGATCGATTGATCTGGCTTTATCGATCGACCTGACGGCGCCATCGGGTACCAGAACCTACTATTACGGCGCCTGTGTGGACGCCGTATCCGGAGAATCCGATACCGGAAACAACTGCTCCGCTGCGGTGACGGTAACCGTTGGCGCGGCCCCTGCCCCTGATCTGGTTGTCGTATCCCCTTCGGTTGACAACAACAGTCCTGCCGCCGGGGCGTCGTTTACGCTGAGTGCGACGGTCCGGAACAGCGGCAATGGCTCGTCCGCGGCGACGACGTTGCGGTACTACCGCTCGTCTGACGCGACGATTTCCACGAGTGACATGGAGGTCGGCACCGATGCCGTGAGCGGCCTGCCGGCTTCCGGCGGGAATGGTGGATCGATTGATCAGGCTCTATCGGTTAATTTGGCGGCCCCATCGAATCCCGGAACCTACTATTACGGAGCCTGTGTCGACGCCGTATCCGGAGAATCCGATACCGGAAACAACTGCTCTGCTGCCGTGAGCGTCACAGTCGCATCACAGCCACCGCCTCCGCCAACTACTGTAGCGTCGAAGCTGTACTGGACGGACTGGGGCACGGACAAGATTCAACGGGCGGATCTCGATGGATCCAACGTGGAAGACCTGGTCAGCAGCGCCGGGCTGAACGGCCCCGATGGGCTGGCCCTGGATATGGCGGGCGGTAAGATGTACTGGACGGACGCGGGCACGTCCAAGATCCAACGCGCCGATCTGGACGGCTCCAACGTGGAGGATCTGGTCACCAGCGGCCTTAGCATACCGTACGGTCTGGCCCTTGACGTGTCCGCCGGCAAGATGTACTGGACGAATCGGCAGAACGGCAAGATTCAACGCGCAGATCTGGATGGTTCCAATGTTGAAGATCTCATTGCCCTCGCCGGCTTCCCATTTCCAGGTGAAATCGCTTTGGACGTGTCCGCCGGCAAGATGTATTGGACGAACCCCGGGTCGGACAAGATCCAGCGGGCGGATCTGGACGCATCCAACGTGGAAGACCTGGTCTCCAGCGGGTTGAGCAACCCCACCGGCCTGGCTCTGGACGTGTCCGGCGGCAAGATGTACTGGACGGACCGCGGAACATCCAGGATCCAACGCGCGGATCTCGACGGTTCCAACGTGGAAGACCTGGTCGCCACCGGCCTGACAAGTCCCAACGGGTTGGATCTCGACGTGTCCGGCGGCAAGATGTACTGGGCGGACGTGGACGCGGACAAGGTCCAGCGCGCGGACCTCGATGGTTCCAACGTCGAAGACCTTCTCACCAGCGCCGACGGGCTTGTGGATCCATCGGGTCTGGCCGTAGGCGCCGCCGGTGGCAGCAGTGGCGGAACCTATGGCGTTGGCGACGCCCTCCCGAATTTCCCAACCGGTTTCTTTGTTCCGAGACGTCTAACCGGCGCGAGTCTTACGAGCAGCGGCGGCCGCACGGTTCTCAGCTTCCAGAATGGCGGCCTGATCGAACTACAGGATGGAACCCGATATACCTGTATCGCCGCCGGCGGATGCAGCATCGAAGGTGGACGCGTCACCAGGGGCACCTTTGAATAGGGGATGCTGACTTATGAAACGGCCAATTGTGAATCGGCGAATCGCCTTGATGTCACTGGTAGTCGTCTTGACAGCATTCGCCATGCCGGGAGTGGGCTACGGGCAGGGAAACAGCCCGTCGGTGACGGCTTCGACAACGTCGCCGTTAACAGAAGCAACGCTGGATGGGAGCGTGGTAACGCTGACGCTTTCGAGCGGCGTCTACGCGAGTTCCATCTTCGACGTTCGGCGTGGTGTGTCGGTATCGGGCATAGCGGGCGTGAGCGTGGGGACGTTCGGCGTGCAGCGTGTGAATGACACGAAGGTAACGGTTGAACTCGACTTCAACGGTGACTTCGACGAAGACGGAACGCTGACGTTCACGGTGGGCGCGGGGGCCATCGCGTCCTACAACGGCGCCGCACTGACCGCGGAGTTATCCGTTAGCGCAGGGATCGAGTCGGTGACGGCATCGACAACGTCTCCGTTGACGGAGGCGACGCTGAATGGCAGTGTGGTGACGTTGACGTTGGCGGGCGGCGTCTACGCGAGTTCCATTTTCGACGTCCGTGACGGTGTGTCGGTATCGGGCATCGCGGGAGTGAGCGTGGGGACGTTCGGTATCGAGCGCGTGAGTGACACGAAGGTCACGGTTGAGCTCGACTTCAACGGAGACATCGACGCGGACGGGACGCTGACGTTCACTGTAGGCGCCGACGCAATCGCGTCCTACAGCGGCGCCAGACTGACGGCGGAGTTATCCGTTAGCGCAGGGATGGAATCGGTGACGGCATCGACAACGTCTCCGTTGACGGAGGCGACGCTGAATGGCAGTGTGGTGACGTTGACGTTGGCGGGCGGCGTCTACGCGAGTTCCATTTTCGACGTCCGTGACGGTGTGTCGGTATCGGGAATCGCGGGCGTGAGTGTTGGGACGTTTGGCGTGCGGCGTGTGAGTGACACGAAGGTAACGGTTGAGCTCACGTTCAACGGAGACATCGACGCGGACGGGACGCTGACGTTCACTGTAGGCGCCGACGCAATCGCGTCCTACAGCGGCGCCAGACTGACGGCGGAGTTATCCGTTAGCGCAGGGATGGAATCGGTGACGGCATCGACAACGTCTCCGTTGACGGAGGCGACGCTGAATGGCAGTGTGGTGACGTTGACGTTGGCGGGCGGCGTCTACGCGAGTTCCATTTTCGACGTCCGTGACGGTGTGTCGGTATCGGGAATCGCGGGCGTGAGTGTTGGGACGTTTGGCGTGCGGCGTGTGAGTGACACGAAGGTAACGGTTGAGCTCACGTTCAACGGAGACATCGACGCGGACGGGACGCTGACGTTCACTGTAGGCGCCGACGCAATCGCGTCCTACAGCGGCGCCAGACTGACGGCGGAGTTATCCGTTAGCGCAGGGATGGAATCGGTGACGGCATCGACGGTTTCTCCGTTGACGGAAGCGACACTTAACGGGGGCGTGGTAACACTAACGTTGACTGGCGGTGCATACGCGAGTTCCATCTTCGACGTCCGGCGAGGTGTGACTGTCTCAGGAATCACCGGCGTGAGCGTGGGGACGTTTGGGATTACGCGCGTGAGGAGGCGACACGAAGGTAACGGTTGAGCTCACGTTCAACGGAGACATCGACGCGGACGGCCGACGCTGACGTTCACGGTGGGCGCCGGTGCGCTCGCGAACTACAGCGGCGCCGCGCTCACGGATCAACTGCCGGTCACTGCGAGTATGGAATCCATGACGGCGACGACGGTGTCACCGTTGACGGAGGCGACACTTAACGGGGGCGTGGTAACATTAACGTTGACTGGCGGTAGGTATGCAAGTTCCATCTTCGACGTCCGGCGTGGAGTGACGGTATCGGGCATAGCCGGCGTGAGTGTGGGCACGTTCGGGATTACGCGCGTGAGTGACACGAAGGTGACGGTTGAGCTCACGTTCAACGGAGACATCGACGCGGACGGTACGCTGACGTTCACGGTGGGCGCCGGTGCGATTGCGAACTACAGCGGTCCCGCGCTCACCGACCAGGTGTCTGTAACTGCGCTGGAGGAAACGGTAGTTGCGACAACGCCGCAGTCGTTGACAGAGGCGACGTTGAACGGGAGCGTGGTGACACTGACGCTTACGGGTCGTTCGTACGCGAGTTCCATCTTCGACGTTCGGAGAGCCGTGACAGTCTCAGGAATCACCGGCGTAAGCGTGGGGTCGTTCGGGATTCAGCGCGCAAGCGACACAAAGGTGACGGTAACGCTCACGTACAACGGTGACATCGACGCGGACGGCACGTTGACGTTCACCGTGGGCGCGGGGGCCATCTCGAACTACAGCGGCGCCGCGCTGACGGCGCAGTTGCCGGTGAGCGCGGGGATGGAATCAGTGACGGCAACGACAGTATCTCCACTGACAGAAGCCACGCTCAACGGCGGCGTGGTGACACTCACACTTTCGGGCGGCGCCTACGCGAGTTCCATCTTCGACGTTCGGCGAGGTGTGACCGTATCGGGCATAGCGGGCGTGAGTGTGGGCACGTTCGGGATTACGCGCGCGAGCGATACAAAAGTGACGGTGGAGCTCACGTACAACGGTGACATCGACGCGGACGGCACGTTGACGTTCACGGTGGGCGCCGGGGCGATCGCGAGCTACAGCGGCGCCGCGTTGACGGCGCAGTTGCCGGTGAGAGCGGGAATGGAATCGGTGACGGCATCGACTACGTCGCCGTTGACGGAAGCGACACTTAACGGGGGCGTGGTAACACTAACGTTGACTGGCGGTGCATACGCGAGTTCCATCTTCGACGTTCGGCGTGGTGTGTCGGTATCGGGAATCGCGGGCGTGAGTGTTGGGACGTTTGGGATTACGCGCGTGAGCGACACGAAGGTAACGGTTGAGCTCACGTTCAACGGCGACATCGACGCGGACGGTACGCTGACGTTCACGGTGGGCGCCGGGGCGATCGCGAACTACAATGGAGATCCGCTCCTAGCAACATTGCCCGTGACCGCTGAGTCCGGCGGCGGAACCAATCAAGTACCCACGTTCACCGAGGGCGCAAGCGCCACGCGCAGCTTTGCCGAGAACACGGGCGCGGGGCAGAACATCGGCAACCCGGTGAGCGCGGCGGATAGCGACGGTGGTACGCTCACCTACAGCCTGGAAGGCACCGATGCGTCGAGTTTCACCATCGTCTCAAGCAGCGGCCAGCTTCAGACCAGGACGGGCGTCACCTACGACTTCGAGGTGAAGAACCGCTATCAGGCTACGGTGCGGGTGTCCGACGGACAGGGCGGCAGCGTTACCATTGGCGTGAGGATCAACCTGACCGACGTGGGCGAACCGCAGGCGAACCCGGTGTTGTATTGGACGGACGCGGGTAGGGACAAGATTCAGCGCGCCAACCTCGACGGCTCGAACGTCGAAGACCTCGTGGACAGCGCTGACGGACTGGACGGGCCGGTCGGGATTACGCTGGACGTGACCGGCGGCAAGATGTACTGGACGGAATGGAAAAAAGACAAGATTCGGCGTGCCAACCTTGACGGTTCAAATGTTGAAAATCTCATCACCAGCGGTTTGCACACGCCGGTCTGGATGGCGCTGGACGTGCCTGGCGGCAAGATATACTGGACGGACTGGGGCACGGACAGGATCCAGCGTGCCAACCTCGACGGTTCAAACGTTGAAGATCTCGTCACCCGAGGTTTGAACAGTCCGGGCGGGCTGGCATTGGACGTAGCGAACGGCAAGATGTACTGGACTGATTCGTTCTGGCATAAGATTCAGCGTGCCAACCTGGACGGCTCAAACGTCGAAGACCTCATCACAAGCGGCTTGGGCGGTCCCAGCGGGTTGGCGCTGGACGTAGCGAACGGCAAGATGTACTGGACGGAACTGAACAGAAACAGGATTCAGCGCGCCAACCTCGACGGCTCGAATATCGAAGACCTCGTCACCCGAGGTTTGGGTAAACCCAACGAGTTGGTGCTGGATTTGGCCGGCGGCAAAATGTATTGGACCAACCGCGATTTCAGCAAGATTCAGCGCGCCAACCTCGACGGCTCGAATATCGAAGACCTCGTCACCAGCGCCGATGGACTGTCCGACCCAACCGCGCTGGCTCTCGCGGTTGCCGGTCAAGTACCGACGTTCAACGAGGGCGCAAGCGCCACGCGCAGCTTTGCCGAGAACGCGGGCGCGGGGCAGAACATCGGCAACCCGGTGAGCGCAACGGACAGCGACGGCGGAACCTTGACCTACAGCCTTGAGGGTACGGACGCGGCGAGTTTCGTCCTCGTCCCAACCAGCGGCCAGCTTCAGACCAGGGCGGGCATCACGTACGACTTTGAGGTTAAGAACCGCTACGAGGTTACGGTGCGGGTTTCCGACGGCCAGAGCGGCAGTACCACGATTGACGTGACCATCAACCTGACTGACGTGAGCGAACCTCAGGCCAGGCCGGAGTTGTATTGGACGGATTTGGGTACGCACAAGATCCAGCGTGCGGACCTGGACGGCTCCAACGTCGAGGATCTGGTCACGAGGGGTTTAGGCACGCCCGTCGGGCTGGCGGTGGACGTGTCTGCCGGGAAAATGTACTGGCCGGACATGCGTACGAAGAAGATCCAGCGCTCGGACCTGGACGGCTCCAACGTGGAAGACCTGGTCACCAGCGGTTTGAACACGCCGGTCTGGATGGCGCTGGACGTGTCCGGCGGCAAGATGTACTGGACGGACTGGGGAACGGACAGGATTCAGCGTGCGAATCTGGACGGTTCCAATGTGGAGAACCTGGTGGTCGCCGGGGGTCTGAACAGTCCTGCGGGCCTGGTGCTGGACGTGTCCGCCGGCAAGATGTATTGGACGGACTCGTCCGCGGACAAGATTCAGCGTGCGGACCTTGACGGCTCCAACGTCGAGGACCTGATTACAAGCGGTTTCGGGAGTCCCAGCGGATTGGCGCTGGACATCGCCAGCGGCAAGATGTACTGGACGGATCGCGAAACCGGCGAGATCCAGCGTGCGGACCTGGACGGATCCAATATCGAAGACGTTATCACCCGCGGTTTGGATAAACCGATCGAATTGGACCTGGATCTGTCTGCGGGCAAAATGTACTGGACCGACCTCGATACCGACAAGATCCAGCGTGCGAACCTGGACGGATCCAGCGTCGAAGACCTTGTGACCAGAGCCGACGGCCTGGACAATCCCTTCGGCCTGGCCCTCGCGACCCCCACCGTCCCCACACCGCCGGCGCCGCTGGGCCGGTGCGCCACCGGGAGCGCGGTGCAAAACCCGGCTGCCAACCCGTGGCTGGTATCCGACTGCAACGCGCTGCTCGATGCCCGGGATACCCTGGTCGGAACGGCGACGCTGAACTGGTCGGAAAACACACTTATATCCACTTGGGACGGCGTTACTCTCAGCGGGACGCCGCAGCGCGTAACGAAGTTGAGACTTTGGAACGAGAGCTTGAACGGAACGATACCGGCTGAGTTGAGCCGCCTGACCGGCCTGAAAGCGCTATACCTCGCGTTCAACCAGTTGACCGGGACCATACCGGCGGAACTGGGTACGATGACCAGCCTGACGCACCTGGGCCTAATGAATAACCGGTTGACCGGGCGAATTCCCGCGGAACTGCGCAACCTGACCAACCTGGGGCAGTTTGCCCTCCAGCACAACCAGTTGACCGGAACGATCCCCACGTGGCTGGGTGATTTGCCGCGATTGAAGATATTGAACCTGGAGGGCAACCGGCTGACCGGGACCATACCGGCGGAACTCGGTCGCCTGGCCGAACTGTGGCAACTACTCCTGTTCGGCAACCAGTTGACCGGGCCGATCCCCGCGGAACTGGGCAACCTGAGTCTGCTGCAGGAAGTTCGCCTGGACGACAACAAGCTGACGGGGTCCATTCCCTCGGCGTTCAGCAATCTGACAAGGTTGACGTTACTGTATCTCGCCGGAAATACCCTGACAGGGTGTGTCCCGGTGGTCTTGCGGGACGTCGCTATCAACGACCTGGACAAGCTTGATTTGCCAGACTGTACCGGGTCGCAAGGACAGGTTACAGCCGACTTCAACGATGACGGCATCGTGAATTTCGCCGACTTCTTCGACTTCGTGGATGCCTTCGGCACCACCGACGCCAAATTTGACCTCGACGGCAGCGGTACGGTGGACTTCGCCGACTTCTTCGAATTTGTGGACGCCTTCGGCACGTCGGGATAGGCCAAACTGGTGGCGATGCCCAGGAAATCATCGGGTTGCCCGCAGGCCCGCAGTTGCAGTGAAACGCCCCCAATCCGTTCAACAGCGAGACCGTCATTTGCTGGTTACTGCGGGAACCGGGTCCGGCGCGACTGGAGGTGTTCGCGCTGACCGGGCAGCGGGTGGTGATCCCGCTCCAGGGGCCTAGAAGGCCGGCCGCCAACGGATCCACTGGGGACGGCCGCGCCGACGCCGGGCGGCCTCTCGTCAGCGGCATCTACCTCTACCGGCTGCTGACGGACGAGAGCATGCGGATGTGCAACGTCACCCTGCTGAGGTAATCGATTGATTCCATCGTGTCGATGCTGGGGAGTGATTGCCCATGCAGGTTTTGACAGATCCGGAGTACGCACACTTGCAAACTTCAACAGAAAGAGGGTTGCGAACAATGAGAGTCCCCATTGGAAGTAGAAAATGCCTGGTGCTGATGTTGGTCCTGCTGGTCTTTGGAACGCATGGTATCAGCTACGGTCAAGCGCCGAGGGTGGTCGCGTCCACGGAGTCTCCGCTGACGGAGGCCACGCTGAGCGGCGGCAGGGTTGCGCTGCTGCTGACAGGCGGCAAATACGCGCGGAATACCTCCGACGTCAGGGATGCCGTGACCGTGTCCGGCATCGCCGGCGTAACTGTTGACCGCAATGACATAGTTCGGGTGGGCGAAACGGCGGTGACCGTTGAACTTCAGTTCAGTGGCGACCTGGCCACCAATGGCACCCTGACCTTCACGGTGGGGGCGGGGGCCATAGAGAACTATGAGGGTCCCGCGCTCACCGCAGAAATACCGGTCACCGCGACGGCGGAATCATTGGTCGCGTCCACGGTGTATCCGTTGACGGAGGCGGCGCTGAATGGCAGCGTGGTGACCCTGACGATGACGGGCCGTTCCTACGTGCAGAATATCTCCGACATCAGAGATGCCGTGACCGTGTCGGGCATCACCGGCGTCACCTTCGACAGTCATTCCGATATAAGACGTGTGAGCGACACCGAGATGACGGTGGTGCTTACGTTCCTCGGCGACCTCGTCGGTGGCATGACCACCGACGGTACGCTGACCTTCACGGTGGGAGCGGAGGCCGTAGCGGCCTACGAGGGCCCCGCCTTCACCGCAGAAATACCCGTCGCCGCCGGCGCCGGTGACGCCACCCTGAGCGGGCTGACCGTCAGCCCGGTGGACATCATCGGCTTCGCCAGCGACGTGACCGCCTATACCTATCAAAGGGCCGTCTACGAAGCTGACCAGGTTACCGTCATGCCCACGGCCAACGACGCCAACGCCACCATCGACGTCAATGGGACCGCTGTCCCCAGCGGATCGAGCCACACGGTCGCCCCCCTCTCCGAGGGGAAGAACGACATCACCATTACGGTCACCGCCTATGACGGCCAGACCGAAACCTACACCGTCACCGTCACTGCGTACCGGCGTGTGACCACCGCCTACGCTTGGAACCCTATCGCCGACTTCAACACCCTGGGTGCCGCCGGAAACACCTCCCCCACCGGCCTCTGGTCCGACGGCGCGACCATGTGGGTTATGGACGGGTTGCACAATGCCACAAGCGGTGACGGCAAGATTTACGCGTACGATATGACGACGAAGACGCGGGTTCCAACCAGGGACTTCAATACCCTGGATGCCGCCGGGAACGACTCCCCGACCGGCCTCTGGTCCGACGGGACGACCATGTGGGTTGCAGAAGACAGTGACGGCGGGAGCAACAAGATTTACGCGTACGACATGACGACGAAGACGCGGGTTCCAACCAGGGACTTCAATACCCTGGATGCCGCTGAAAACTATCGTCCACGTGGCATTTGGTCCGACGGGACGACCATGTGGGTTGCAGACGACTATTACGACAAGATTTACGCGTACGACATGACGACGAATTCGCGGGTCCCCGCCAAAGATTTCAATACATTGCGGCGTGCTAGAAACAACAGACCCTACGGCCTCTGGTCGGACGGTGCCACGATGTGGGTGGCGGACTGGATCGACGAGAAGCTGTACGCCTACAACATGACGACCAAGGCCCGGGACGCCGCCAAGGACTTTAACACCCTAAAAGCCGCCCGAATGCATTCCCCTACAGGCCTCTGGTCCGACGGCACGACGATGTGGGTCGCAGACGAAACGGACGGGTGGGCTAGCGTTTCGATTTACGCCTTCAACATTCCGTCCAACGATGCAACACCGGATTTGGTCGTCCAGTCTCCATCGGTCAGCGACAGCAGTCCGGATGCCGGGGCCACCTTCACGCTGAGCGCCACCGTCCGCAACCAGGGCACGGGTTCTTCGGCCTCGACGACGCTGCACTACTACCGCTCGTCGGACGCGACAATCTCAACCGGCGATACGGAAATGGAATCCCATACGGTGAGCGGCCTTGCCGCTTCGGACAGCAGCGACCATTCCCTGGACCTGACCGCCCCGTCAAGCTCCGGCACGTACCACTACGGAGCCTGTGTCAAGGCGGTGTTGGGAGAATCCAACACCGGCAACAACTGCTCCCCTGCGGTGGCGGTAACCGTTGCCGGTGAGAACACGTCGGTGCCGCGGGGACAAAAAACGGCCGATTTCAACGGCGATGGCATCGTGAATTTCGCCGATTTCTTCGACTTCGTGGATGCCTTCGGCACCACGGACGCCAAATTTGACCTCGACGGCAGCGGCACGGTGGACTTCGCCGACTTCTTCGAGTTTGTTGACGCCTTCGGCACGTAGGTGCAAGCGTTGATCGAGTTGGTGGCACTGACCTAGGAATTGATCGGGCTGCCCATTGGCCCTTATGAAAACGCCCGTCGTGTGGCCTTCCTTCACCTAAAAAAAGAAGGACCGAACATTGAAACGAATAAAGAGGATGTCGCGTCTCGCCCGGTCGATAGCCGTGCAAGTCCCCTGTGCTTTCGTTGTCCTTCTAGGGGTCACGGCCCTCAGCGCGGGCGACACCGCGCACGCCCAAGACGTCACGTTAGTGACCAACATCGGCCAACCATACACATGGTATGATGGTCATGGCCAAAAAGGTTTCGACCTACCAGGTGATCTCACCAACATTGAGTGGGAGGCAGTTGGAATTTTCGTCGGTACCGCTGGAGGTTTCATACTAGGTGGCACCCTTTTGGGCCCCGGCGGTGCCCTCGGAGGTGCCACCATAGGGGCCATCATAGGTAACACCGCAGGGGACACCCTAACAAATTTCCTCAAGGCTATCAATGATACCTACGATACCCATACGCACCCATATGGAATTTGGATTGACGGTGGCATAGCTCAGCAATTCAGAACAGGCTCGAACAGGTACGGCTACGACATAAGCTCTGCCGCGATTTATGGCCGCTATTTTCCAGGTCAGCGGATAGAGGTTCCCCTCTCCATAAGCGTTTGGTCCAACTCGAATGGTATTCCAGGTTCACTTCTATACACGTTGCCATATGCAAAATGGGTGAACGACGGCAGCTATGGGCTGCGACTGGTTTTCCAGGCGCCTGTTGCCGCAATACTCGAACCGAAAACGGACTACTTCCTCGTCGTTGGATACACTGACGAATCCAGGGTGGTAATCACGTCATCAGCCAGTGAGGATGCAGGCGCTCTTGCGGGATGGTCCATTGGAAATGGCCTTCTGAAAAAAAATGGAGACGTTTGGGGTTCGGTGGTCCCAGCAGATGCCGGTAGGAGGATTTTTCCTGCGAATAGGACACCCGTACTAAGAACTGCACTCCACGGGACATCGCTCGACTCCCGGTCCATTATCGTTTCACTGACGAAGACTGGCGAAGGCCAGTTCAAGGCCACGGCGACCGCCAGCGCGCCGTTTGACATCGTCCTGCCGCTCAACGTCATCGGGGGCGGAGGGGCAAGCAGCATCACGATTCCCGCCAGCCGCACGGAAAGCGATGTTCTCAGCGTATCCCGCACGCCCGGCACGACGCTTCCGGTTAGCGTTGATATTGGGAACCTGCCGAGTCCGCCCGCAACTCATGCGGACTACGCCTTGTTCAAATCGCCGTCACGCCTGCCGCTACAAGTGATAAATCGCGTGTCGGGAGGTACCACGCCCGTCTGCGACCGTACCGCGCTGGTGCGCGACGCCATTGTGAGGGCGGCTCCGGTAAGCACTTGTGGCGAGGTGACGGAGGCGCATCTGGCCGCGATTAATACTCTCAGTGCGAGTCACGGAGGGGGGGTTAGGTATACGGAACTGCAAACCGGCGATTTTTCAGGGCTAACCGCACTAACGGGCCTCAATCTGAGTTATGCTTATATCACCACCCTGCCAGATGGTATCTTTGACGATCTGACCTCACTGAAAGGACTCAATCTCTACTTGAGCCCTCTCACTTCTGGACTTGATGAAGTTCTCGGTCTGACCTCGCTGACAAGTCTGAATCTGGGTGTCACCAGACTGACTTCCCTGCCTCCCGGAGCGTTTGACCGGCTGACGCAACTAACGTCGCTTGATTTATCCCTCAACGATCTCTCCTCTCTGCCGGCCGGAATTTTCGACCAT
>CBDDDZ010000003.1:0-646869 GCA_965226795.1 Candidatus Latescibacterota bacterium | reverse complement strand
TCCGTCATCAACCCTTCCTCCTCATCGCCGCCGTATTCCCTCTCTTCTTCACGTTCCTCGCGAGACCGGAAATCGGCGTCTTTAGAGACTGGGACATTTTCTCGCTGCCAGCACTGCCCCTAACGCTGTGGGTAGCCACAGCGCTCATGGCACGCATCCGCGCTCGTGAGGCGCTCTTCCATAGTGCCTTCCTCTTGTGTGGGGCGGCGGCGTTCCATACACTTTTTTGGATCGGCCTCAACGCCAGTGCCGGGCCGGCCGAAGCCCGATTCGTGCACCTGGTGAACCGGCTCACCGGCATTTCCGCCGTAAACGGCTGGCTCACCCTGGGCAAATTCCATCGCAAGCAAAACAACACTGATGCGGCGCTCCACGCTTACAAGCGATCGATAGAAGCTGACTCGACTAATCCAAATCGATGGTTAACGGTCGGCATCGCTTACCGCAAAATCGGCAGGACTGCCTCCGCAATTGAACACTTCCAGAAAGCCGTCGAACTCCAACCGGACCTCCCCGTCCCATATATGAACCTCGGCGCCGCCCACAGCGATCTCGGCCAGTTCGATAAAGCCATTGAATTCACCGGGAAGGCGATCGCGATCGATCCCAATATGGCTGCCGCCCATATGAATCTCGGCGCCATCTATAGAAAAATCGGCCTGTTCGATAAATCCCTTAAACACCTCGAAAGAGCCGCCGCACTGCGACCAACAGACGCAGCCACGCAAGGGCATCTCGGCTTGGCCTACCGGTACGCAAGGCAGAATGCAAGAGCTATCCATCACCTCGAAAAGGCCAACACGTTACGACCCCGCCACGTCCCCACATTGGTGAACCTCGCCGTGGCATGCAGCGACGCGGGGCAGAATGACCGTGCTATCGAGTTACTTAAGGAAGCCGCTGCGCTCCAACCCGGACGCGCAGCGGTCCACACGAACCTCGGTTCGGTCTACAGCAGAATCGGCCAGCATGCCACTGGGATCCATCACCTTTCACGAGCTCTTGAACTCCAGCCCGACAATCCCGAAACTTACAAGAATCTCGGCTTGACTTACAAGGCCCAGGGCATGCACACACGAGCTCTTGAGAACTTCCAGAAAGCGCTCGAGCTTCGGGGAGACCGCACGGACGCAATGGCCTATCTTAACCTCGGCGACACGTACTACGACATGGGGGAACACGAAAAAGCCGTCCCATATTTTCAAAAAGCCATTCAGATGAACCCCAACCACGCCAACGCGCACCTGCTCCTGGGCCTTGCGTATCGAGCATTGAACCGCGGGGAGGAAGCAAGGGCTTATTTCGAAAAGACGTTGAAGCTGCAATCCGACCATCCCCAATCAGCTCAGATCAAAAAGTGGCTGGAGCAGACCCGCGAATAGTAATCGGCCCGACTTCTTTCACCGAAAAGTATGTCCGAGCGAAATTACGCAAACCTATAGTCCGTTTTTCATCAATCTCAAACAAACCCGACGTGCTTCAGATCTGGCGTAATCCTGTCTTTCGAGGGTCCTACCGGGTGCGAGGCGCGGGAACCGCGCATATGAAAAGCAAAAACGTCACATGAGGAATAATTCAACACCGGAATCGAGCCATGGAATCCGGCAAGCGCTTACCGTACCTGCCGTCATCGCCGCCGTGTTTCTGGGTCTCCACGTCCTGCCGCTCTTCTGGCGGCCGAACCCCTTGTGGGGCGTGGACTTCCTTTTTTACATGCCCGCGCCGATCCAGGTCGCTTTTATTCTTGTGGCTGTTCTACTCTTTGTCCCGAGGATCCAACGCCTATGCCGAACGTGTGTGAAATCCCTTCCATTCGCGCTTTGGGGTTATGGCCGCGGCGTCTGGATCACGCGAACCCTGGTGGTAGTCACCGCCCTTGGCGCCTTCGTCGCGCTTTCATCCGCGTCTCACCTCCTGGGCGACGGGTACGGCGTACTGCTAAAACTAGAGAGCGGGAACTGGCCTGACAGGTATAGGGCGCCACTCGCATACGCCCTTATCGAAACCCTGCACCGAGCGGGCAGCACCCTGTGGCTATCCGCCGAAAACACCTACCGCATATACAGCTACATTTCTGGAATCCTCTTTTTACTACTCGCCTTCCCGGTCGCCTCCGTCCTCGGAAAATCCAACAGGGACAAATCCGTTGTTCTGGCCTTCCTCCTCTCGTCTGGCTATATGCAACTTTTCTTTGGGTACGTCGAGAATTATGCGCTGAATATGCCCGGCCTCCTGCTATATATTCTCGTTGGCCTGCACTCACTGAGGCAACGCCTGCCACTGTATGTCCCGGCTCTCGTCCTGGGCGTACTACTTGCACTCCACCCCGCTCACTCGGTGTTCGCCCCCAGCCTGCTCTTTATCGCCTGCCAAGTGTATCGCCATCGCATGAATCGTGTCACACGCTGGACGAACATAGCAACCACCGCGGCATCCCTGTGCTGCGCCCCTGCATGCACCGTGCTTTTCCTTTGGCTGAGTAGCATCGGCGTCGACGCCTACCTGGGTGGAACCGGTCCCGACGATTTCCTTCCCGTGTTCGCCCAACCGGGCTTTCTGGATCAATACCGTGTCTTTTCTCTCGTGCACTTTCTGGACTTCATCAACCAGCAACTTCTGGCAGCCCCCGTCGCGTGCATGATATTATCTCTACTACGGAAAAACGATCTTCGATATCAACCATTCCTCGCATTGTGCACAAGCGTCCCGCTCTTTTTTACCTTTATCGCAAACCCTAACATTGGCGCATTTAGAGATTGGGACATTTTCTCCATCCCGGCACTGCCGCTCACGCTGTGGACGGCGACCATGGTCCTGAATTGCAACTACAACCGCGAGCGACTATTCCACGGCGCGTGGATTATCTGCAGCGCAGCAACGCTGCACACTCTACTGTGGATCGGACTCAATACCAACGCGGAAGCGGCCGAAGCCCGATTCGTGCACCATGCGGCTCGCCTTGACAAAAACGCGGGTTCCTACAGTTGGTCAACCCTCGGGAACTACTATGGCTCCAAGGGCCAGAATAACCTCGCGTTAAACGCTTATAAACGCGCCATCGAAGCCAGTCCGGAAAATCCCTGGAATTTTTTATCGATCGGCAAGGTTTACCGCAGCCTCGGCCAGGAACAACCCGCGATCGACCAAATAAAAAGAGCGCTGGAGATCCGACCGGATTTGCCCGACGCACATTCCACACTGGGTGCCACTTACCTCAGCGCCGGAAGAGATTCACTGGCCATTAGCCATTTCAGAAAAGCGGTTGAACTTCAACCTGACGTCGCCGCTTCGTACTTGAACCTTGGCGCGGGCTACAGTATAATCGGCCAGTTTGACAAAGCCATCGAGCACCTTGAAACAGCCGTCGCATTCCAATCCGAGTTAGCCACGGCCCACGAATACCTGGGCGCCATTTACCGGAAGATGGGACGACTCTCCGAAGCTATCGAAGCCCTCGAAAAAGCTGTCGCGCTAGGGCCGCAACACGCCCCCTATCGGGCGCACCTGGGCGCAGCGTACAGAGACGCCAGCCAAATTGACAAAGCTATCCAGCACCTGGCGAAAGCCATTGCTCTTCAACCCGACCATCTCGTCGCCTACGTGGACCTCGGCTTCATCTACAAAGGCCAGGGCAAATACTCCACGGCGGTAGAACACTTCGAGAAAGCGCTCGAGCTTCAGGGAGGCCGCGCGAACGCCATGGCCTACCTGAACATCGGCGACACGTACCGCAAGATGGGGGAGCACGGAAAAGCGATCCCTTATTTTCAAAAGGCCGTTCAACTGGATCCCAACAACGCGAACGCACACCTGCTCCTGGGCCTGTCATATCGAGCCTTGAAACGCAGCGACCAGGCCAGGGTCCATTTTGAGAAAACATTGGAACTCGAGCCCAACCATCCTCAAGCCCACCGGATCAAACAATGGCTGGGCCGAACTCGCGAATAACATGCCACCTGGCTTCTCGCCTTGAAGGGTATTTCCGGGCAAAGTCGCGAAAGGCTATGGGGCGTTATCCAGCCATCTTCTCATCCAACCCGATGCTCACCAGGTCTGGCGTTACCCAAGCTCTCAGGGTTCCCGCTTGGCGCCTGCAAGGCGACCATGCATCTGAAAACGACTATCCTCATTTGAAGATGACAAAAGCGAAAGAATCAAGCCGTCAGCCGCGGTGTGCACCTTCGAAGCCCGCAGTCATCGCCGCTGCATTCCTGGCTCTGCACGTCCTGCCGCTCTTCTGGCGGCCCAATCCGATGTGGGGCGTCGACTTCCTCTTCTACCTGCCCACGCCGGTCCAGAGTATCTTTATTCTGCTGGCTGTCCTCCTATTTTTTCCGGGTTTCCGCCGACGAATTCGTTCGTGGGTGCGCGCCATGCCCTTCGCTCTGTGGGGCCGGAGCCGCCGCGTGTGGGTTACTCGGGCTATGATACTGATCCTCGCCATCGCCGCGTTTCTCTCCCTGTCGTCGGCACGTCATTTTCTGGGTGACGGTTACTATCTCCTGCGAGAACTGGTCGTACACAACTGGGAGGAATCGAACCGGGCTCCGCTCAGCTTTGCTCTTATCCGCACACTGCATTATGCGGGCCAAGCCTTCTGGGAGTCCCCTGTAGTCACGTACCGCATTTACAGCTATGCCTCCGGCGCACTTTACATCCTGGTCGCTTTCCCGGTTGCAGCCGCCTTAGGGAGAAACAAGCTGGCGATTTCCGTCGTCCTGGCCTTTCTGCTCACGGCGGGATACATGCAGCTATTCTTCGGATACGTGGAGAATTACCCCCTGTATCTACCGGGTCTCCTTCTCTACATCCTTCTCGGCCTGCGGACCCAGAAAGCCTGCATGCCACTCTACGTACCGGCGCTCCTGCTGGGCATGTTGTTCGGCCTGCATCGAGCCTTCCTCGTCTTCGGACCGTCCTTACTCGTCCTGGCCAATTGCGCTTTTCGCCACCGGCATGGTAGCCTATCAATATGGAAAAATGCAGCGACCACCGCAGTGGCACTGTGCTGCGCCCCTGCAAGCGCTGCTATCGTCCTGAGTCTGAGTGGGGTCGGCGTCGAGGCCTACATGATAGGGACGGGTAGCAAAGAGCTCCTCCCCTTGTTCGCCGAACCTGGCTTTCATGAACAATACCGCATCTTCTCGCTCGCGCATTTTCTGGACATCCTCAACCAACAGTTGCTCGCAGCCCCTGCGGCATGCATGGTGTTGTTCCTGATGCGAAAGAAGGATCTTCGTCAACAACCCTTCCTGGCCGTATGCACTGTCGTCCCGCTTTTTTTTACGTTTATCGCAAATCCGAAAATTGGCGCATTTCGAGACTGGGACATTTTCTCCTTGCCAGCGCTGCCTCTCACCCTCTGGGCAGCCGTAGCGTTACTGAGCCGCATACGTGACTTTGAGCGGCTTTTCCACGGCGCCTTCCTCTTCTGCGGAGCAGCGGTCCTGCACACCCTCCTGTGGATTGGGCTCAATGCCAGTGCGGGCGCGACTGAAGCGCGGTTCATAAACCAGGTAGACCGGCTCACGGGGAACGCCGGGCGCTCCGGATGGGAGAACCTCGGCGTTAGTTATCGGCTGCAGAACAAAACCAATCTTGCGCTAAAAGCCTATGAGCGCGCACTCAATGCCAGTCCGAAAGACCCCAGGCTTTGGATGTTGGTGGGCAATGTTTATTACGACCTTGGTCAGGTAAAGCAGGGGATCGACCACCTCAAAAAGGCGCTGGAGGTCCGACCCGATTTCGCCCCAGCCCATAACAACCTGGCTACGGCCTACGTCACAACCGGCAGTTATCCGCTAGCCATCAAGCATCTCAAGAGAGCTCTCGAAATCCAACCGGACCTCGCCGTCTCATATATGAATCTGGGTGCGGCGTATAACGCGACCGGCCAGTTGGACAAAGCTATCGAGGCTTTAAATCAATCGGTGGCGCGCCAGCCCGAACTCGCCACGGCCCACTCGAACCTGGGCGTCCTGTACCGCAAGACCGGCCAATTCGACGATGCGATCAAAGCTCTTGAACAAGCAGTCAGCATCCGACCGCGCCACGCCGCCACCCATGCGCGCCTCGGCGCTGTCTATAACGACGTCGGCCAACACGCCAGGGCAATCCAACACCTCAAGAAAGCCATCGCGCTGCAACCCGACCATCCGTTCGCTTACGTCGACCTCGGCTTCATTTACAAATCGCAGGGCCGGTACACGCAGGCCGTCGATCAATTCGAGAAAGCGCTCGAGCTTCAGGGAGGCCAGGCGAACGCGATGGCCTACCTTAACATCGGCGATACGTACTACGACATGGGGGAACACGAAAAGGCGATCCCCCATTTTCAAAAAGCCGTTCAACTGAACCCCAATCACGCGAACGCCCACCTGCTCCTGGGCCTGTCATATCGGGCCTTGAAACGCGGTGACCAGGCCAGGGTTCATTTTGAGAAGACACTGGAACTCAACCCCAACCATCCCCAGGCGGTCCAGATCAAAAAGTGGCTGGAGCGACTCCGTAAATAGCAACTCTTGCAAGTGGATGTTCCTGGCATCAGTTAAGTGTTCCCTTATTCCTTACATTTCGTTCCTCCGGATGATTGGTTCCGGAGCCCCCGGATTCCCACTTGAGTCCGGGGTTTTTTTACACGTCGGGTCAACCTCCAGAGCAAAGGGCAGGTATGGCAGAATGATTATGCCATTTTGGCAACTCACTAAAACGAGAATGCCATAATGGCATCTTTATCGCTCGGATCCAGGACCAGCGAGCCAATTCTGTCACCATCTTGTTCCGAGACATTTATATACAGGGATATGTTTGAATACTAATTCCGTCGCAGTGTTATTGGCACAGCGCTTGCGGACAGATAGTGGCACAGGCTCGAGGGCGAGCCGCCAGCTCTTGAGACCAGCAATAACAGCAATTCGGCGGGAAAATCGTTAATCAAAAGGAGGATTCAATCATGACGCTTACAAGGTGGCAACCCCGGCGGGGCTTCGGGCCCGTGCCCGAGATCGATCGTTTTTTCGACAGCATCTGGAGAGGTCCGCAACACGATCTCCCGTTGCTGTCCACGTGGAGTCCTGCGACGGACGTGCAGGAGACTGATACCGATCTGCTGGTTCACGTTGAGCTTCCCGGCCTGTCCAAGAAGGACATCAAGGTCAACATGGAAAACGGCGTGTTGACGATTCAGGGTGAGAAGCAGCACGCGGCCGAAGAGAAGGACAACCGGTACCACGTGTCGGAGCGGACCTACGGACGCTTCACCCGGTCGTTCACGCTCCCGTCCGAAGTGGACGCGGAGAAGATCAAGGCCGGATTTGAGAACGGCGTACTCACGCTGACCCTGCCGAAGGTGAAAGCGACCATGTCGAAGGCGATCGAGATCGCGTAACAAAGCGTCACAAAGCGACCACAAAAAAGACCGGCGGAAGCGCTGCCGGTCTTTTTTGTGGTCAGCGATCAGCTAACGGCGATTAGACGTAAGACGGGAGAGGTGAGAAGACCACACCGCAACCCCGCCTACAGCGGTTTTCGATACGGACCGTCGAGATTAACCAGCGATATGCGCGCCATCGCGTGGCCAACCATAAAGGTTGCCCCTACAAATGCAAAAACAGCGCGGCCGGTGTCGGAGGTGGGGGTTCTTTCCGCGCTTATCCGTCCAGCACTGGAGCACCGTGTGTTCGTATGGGTACGCAGGGCACCGACGCCTTTATCAGGCGGTTAGGCGATTCGCGGAAAAACCGGCCCCGCGCCGAGCGGCGCCGTTCTTTTTGGTCCTTTTTCTTGGGCGTACAAGAAAAAGGACGAAGAAAAATAGAAGGTTGAATGGAGAGGAGATGTCTGTATCTGCACGGAACGCAGTTCCAGCAATGGTAGTCCAGAATTAGAAAACGTAACAGGATGCAACGGATAAAACGAAAAAGGACCAAGAAAAATAAGATTATAAGACAGAGGGAAATGACCTCACAGGCCCGGAGCACAACCCATCATTAGACGCATTCCTCTGTTACCTTGCCTCCAGCCCACTCCCCATCCGTTTCATGAAGACACCAGCTTTAATCTTTCCGCGATCCAGAATTTGATGATCGACTGGCGCGTTACGCCCAGACGCCTGGCTTCCTTATCCAGGGAACGAACCATCCAGATTGGAAAATCGACGTTCACCCGCTTCTGTTCCTGAGCAGGTCTTTTCGCCCGCGCAACGTCCAGGAATTCGGAGATGTCTTCTCCTCTGTCGAACCTTTCGTCAAGTTCTTTCGCTTTCATAGAGTTCTATCTCCTCCTTTCGCGAACGGCGAACGGATATAATCCGGATCTTCTCCACGCGATACGTGATAATGCCCGACCAGTATGTCCCCGGGTGCCCGCGGGGGGTGTTCTTGCGTCTGCCATCTTGCTTCTCGCGGCTTTATATCGCCGTCCGCATGGCCTGGATGTGCTCGGGCCCGGTCGCGCAGCAGCCGCCGATGATTTGCGCACCCATGGCCTTCCATTCCGTGGCAAACGCGGCCAGCCGTTCGGGTGTGTTGTCGCCCCGCTGCAGAATATCGCCCGGTTCTTCCGATGATGTCCGGGATTCCGTTGATTCCAGCGGAGCGAGTGGACGGTACCCGATGTTGGGGTACGCGCCCACAGGGCCGTCGAACGCGTCCCCAAGGCGCGGTAGTCCGACCGAAACCTCCTCCGGCGGCGTGCACATTATCAGAACCCCGGCGACGCTGTGGCCCTCCAGGGCCGCGGCAAGGTCCTCGAGCCGTTCGCCGTACTGCATTGCTCCGTCTTTCTGAATATGCCGGACGCCCAGGAACACCGGCAGGCCCGCCTCCGCACACGCATCCACGGCCGCCACGCAGTCTGCGATATATCCGACGTATTCTACCCAGATCACATCCACGCCCACCCCGGCCAACAGCTTCGCATGGGCGCCAAGCTCCCTCCGGTACCCTTCCTCTTCCACAATGTCAACGTCGGATTGTCTACCCTCGGACTGCCTCTGGACACACGGTGGCGCGATGCCGCCCGCAACGTAAGCCGCGGGGTTTACGGCATCGCGCGCCGCAATCGCATTCTCCGCGGCTGCGCGGGCGTATGCTTCCCATCGGTCGCCCAGTCCAATCGGCGCCATTCGCGTGGGGCTCGTCCAGAAGTTGTTGCTGATGATAATATCGGCGCCCGCTCGCAGGTAGTCCCCATGGACCTCCCGGACCGCCTCCGGCGCTTCCATATTGGCCGTGGCCGACCAGGCCTGGAGCCCACCCTCGGCCGTGGCGCCTTTCAACACGTCGATTCCTCTTCGCTGCAACTCAGACCCGGTTCCGCCATCCAGGAGCAGAGAGGCGCCAGATTTGAGTCGATCCAGAATGCTGGTTGAAGGCATTGGATTCCCCTTAAGCAGATTCAGCTGTCAGCCAAAAGCGAAAACCAAATTCAACACCCACCTCTCCCCAAATTCCCTGCCTCTGGCGGAGGGATGAAGGAAAAGGGAAAATCAAATTTAAAATCCACATCCCCCCAGATTCCATGCCTTCGGCGAGTTCCTTTTGAAGCGACCAAAAGGAACCAAAAGTCGCCGCTCGTGTTCTGTCCCGGAAATAGATTGCCGAAATTCGGCCGACGAGTCGCCCGGCTGGCAAGGCGCCTGAGCGAGGCGACCTGGGCAAGGTCGGCGTGCGAAGGCAACGCAGCCAGACGGGTTGAATCGGTGGATGAATGGTAACATATTTCCGGGACGGGACACTACGCGCTGGGCCTGCCATATGCACAGCGCGAATACCCACTCGGGACGCCCATGACCCTCTGCCCTGCCGGCGATGGCGGATTACAATGTTGAGAGATGGACGGAACCGCGCCGAGCGGCCTGCCTGCGCCGAGCCGTGCTCGGCAGGCAGGCGCCGTTCTTTTTGGCCCTTTTTCTTTGGCGAGAAAGAAAAAGGGCATAAATATATAAATAACAATAATAGAGATAAATACCGTCAGTCCGGAACAAAACCCGTCATTCTTCTTTCCTTTCCGAATCATGCCTCCGGCAGGGTGAACCGCACGCGGTCGAACCGCCGGGCCATCGCCATCGCGCGTTCACGGGCGCCCTCCGGATCCCGCTGGCTCAGGACATCCAGTATACAGCCGGCGATCTCTGGGGCGTCCGCCTCCGTCATGCCGTATCGGGTCACTTCCTGTACGCCGATGCGAAGACCGTGCGTCCCAAGTTCTTCCGGAACGCCGGCTGCATTGACGAGAATATGGCACGCTTCCAACTGTCTGGCCAGCGTACCGGCCTCGCCGAACGCTTCAACAATCGGCAGCACGGTGTGAGATTCGGTGAACCCCCGTTCGGCGCCCACAACCGGCACCCCCTGTGCGTCGAACGCACGGCCCAGCGCCCGGGCATTGCCGATAATCGCATCCGCATGTGCCTCCCCGCACGCCATCCATTCCAGGAACGTGCCCGCAAGCGACGGCAGGCGGCTGAGGTGATGGTTGGCGATCATCAGAGGCACGGTTGCCTTTGCGATGCGCTCGGCAACGTCTCTGTTGTCGGTCAGAATCATTCCACCCTGCGGACCGGCAAGCGTCTTATGGGTACTCGTAATGATCACATCGGCACCTTCCTTAAGGGGAGACTGAAACCGCCCGCCAGCGATCAATCCCATCACATGGGCCGCATCGTAAACGAGGTAGGAACCAGGGCTGTACCGATTCATTGCCTCCTTCAGTTCCCGTACCGGCTGGGGAAAAAGGAAAAGCGCCGATCCGACGATCACCAGTCCGGGACGGTGCTCGCGAATCAGCGAGACCGTCCGATCCAGATCTATATTGTACTGTTTCCAATCCCATGGAATCGGAATCGACTTCAGGTTCACTTTCAAGTCCGAGTTCGCCAGCTTGGCGGCATACATGTGGCCGTTACGCACCTCAAGTGCCGTATCTCCCGGACGACCCAGCCCAAACACGGCGATAATCCCTGCAATATTCCCCGAGAGCGGTCGCAGGTCGACATAGGCCGCCCCGAAGAGTTGCTTCGCCAGGTCCTGGGCCATCTCCTCGATCTGCATGAGGAACGCATTCCCGGGATACCCCCGGTTTCGCGGATCGATACCGGAATAGGAGCCGTACCTGTGGTCCAGATCATCCACGATCAGCCGCTCCACCAGCGGGCTGGGCCTGTTCTCCGACGCGACAAGGTTCAAACTGCATTCTCGAAACGTCGTATGCTTCTGAACCAGGGCATCGATTTCCCGGACTTTTTGGCCAAAATTCATAGGGTTTTCCCTTTTCGCGTTAACGCATCGATCAGGTCGACTTCGCTATAAAGGAGCGCCCGTGCAATTGCGCCCTCCCCCACGTAGTCGGGCGCATTCCACGTTTTGGGCGCGCTGTAATAGGCCGTTACAAGCCGCTCCCCCAGCCTCACGGTGGAAGGATACCCCAGATCGCTGTCCCCCAGATCATCGCACACGATCAGCCGATCGCTCCAGGTGCGCCCCCCGTCTTTGCTCACCCGGGCCTGCACGCCGAAAGGTTCGTGCCGAACGCCATGCACCATCAGAATCCAACCGTTGGACAGCGACGTCAGGTCGGCCGGGTGTTCCCGTTCGCCGGTGACTTCCAACGGTGCGTCCCATGTGTACCCTCCGTCCGTGGAACGACACACCGCGATCAGGCCCCCTCGATCAGCGGAACGCATCGCTGCCAGCAGAACACCGTTGGAGGTGAGGAGCAAGGCCGTTTCGTTGTACCCTTCGGCAATCAGCGAAGGGCGATCCCACGTCCGGCCGCTGTCGTCCGAACGCAGTACATATGCGCAATCCCCCGTCTCGTCCCCGGAATGGATAGCGGGACCGTAAAGGGGCAGCAGCATCGTCCCGACGGGAAGGGTGACAATGCGGCCGAAAGCCGAGTGCTTTTCCATCCCTGCGAAGCCGAGGGGTTCGGAGTTTTCCCACGTTCTCCCCCCATCGCGAGATCGGGTGACGCGCATCTGCACGCGTCGCAACTGCGGCATCCAGCTTCCGTCTTCGCCATAGGACCCCTGGGCGTGGTAGGCCAGCACAACCGACCCATCGGGCGCCACGCCCACGGCCGGATTCCGGTCGTCCGCCTCGGTGTCCACAATAACGACCGGCGGTTCCCACGTACGCCCGCCATCCGTCGAACGAACCGCCTCCAGGCGGCCGGTAACGCCCACGTGACCCGCGCCGGCGCGCACAACAGCCAGGATCTCCTCGCCGCGCACATTGATGAGAACGGGAAAATAGCCGCCGTCACGGCAGAGATACACCTCGGTAGCTGAAGGAAACCTGCGACAATCGATGGTGTTCATCAAGAAGCCTTTCGAAGAAATCAGCTATCAGTTTTCAGCAGTCAGCTAACACCGGTTAGCGATACGGACGGGCGATGGCCATTCGCGTTGGAAAAAGGTTTGAATATAGAATTTAGAAAATAAACTCCAAATTCACAACCTCTCCCCAGATTCCATGCCTTCGGCGAGTTCCTTTTGACGCGACCAAAAGGAACCAAAAGTCGCCGCCAGGCGCGGGGCCTGCCATATGCACAGCGCGAATCACCTCTCGGGATGCACATAATCCTCTGCCCTGCGAACCACGGATGAATATCGGTACTCGGCGATGGACGGAACCGCGCGCGCTGCTCTGGCAGTGCTCTGGAATGGCGTCGTGATCGTAACTGGCGTGGCTTCCCAAGTACGAGCAGCAATTAGCCGCAAGCGTCCGCAGTCAGCTAAAACCGGTTAGCGATACGGCCCGGCGATGGCCATTCGCGTTGGAATAAGCGTGTGAATATAGAATTTAGAAAATAAACTCCAAATTCACAACCTCTCCCCGAATTCCATGCCTTCGGCGAGTTCCTTTTGACGCGACCAAAAGGAACCAAAAGTCGCCGCCAGGCGCGGGGCCTGCCATATGCACAGCGCGAATCACCTCTCGGTATGCACGGGATCTGCTGCCCTGCCAGCCGCGGATGAATATCGGTACTCGGCGCTGCACGGAACCACGCGCTCTGCTCTGGAACTCCTCCGGAAATGCATCGCGATCGAAATCTACGTGGCTTCGTGAGAGCGAGAAGCAAACAGCGATCAGCTTAAAGCAATCAGCCAAAACCGGTTAGCGTTACGGCCCGGCGATGGCCATTCGCGTTGGAAAAAGGGTGTGAATATAGAATTTAGAAAAGAAAATAAACTCCAAATTCACGACCTCTCCCCAGATTCCATGCCTTCGGCGAGTTCCTTTTGACACGACCAAAAGGAACCAAAAGTCGCCGCCAGGCGCGGGGCCTGCCATATGCACAGCGCGAATCTCGATCGCGGACGCACCGGAGCTTCTGGCCTACCGCCGAAGGTGGACACATCAAGCTGTGGCGCTGGACGGATTAGCGCGCTCTGCTCTGAGAGTCATCTCGAGAGGCATCGTGTTGGACAACCGAAAGGCGACCTGAGTGCGAGTAACTATTAGTCATCTGTCGTCTGCCGTCAGCTGAAACCTGTTAGCGATAGGCGGTACGACCGCAAACCCACGCGGCGGTCCTTCTGCGTCTACCTCTGGCCCGCTCGGCTGTGGAATGGGGGGTTTTTCCACGCTATTCCGTTCAGCACCGACGCGTCATGGGTCCAAATCCGTACGTAGGGCACAGCCGCCAGTTTACGCCACTGACGATATTCGTGGAAAAACCGGCCCCGTGCCGAACGGCCTGCCTGCGCCGAGCCGTGCTCGGCAGGCAGGCGCGGTTCTTTTTGGTCCTTTTTCTTACGCGAATAAGAAAAAGGACGAGAAAAATGAAAAATAAGATAAAGAGACAGCGGAAAATGACCTAACAGGCCCGGAGCACAACCGATCGTTCACCTCTCCCCAGATTCCCTGCCTCCGGCACGGACCCTTCAACAATGCCAGACATCCGCTATCCGCCATGAATCTCCAGGCGCAACGTCGTATACGTAAAAAGGTTTCCCGTCGAACGCCTGAGCCGCGTCCTCGTCCGCCAGTACGAGTCGCCCCTTCTCCGCCGATTTCAATCGAGGCCCGGTCTGCCCACGCGTATGTGAAATCGTCTTGCCATCGAACAGGTCGCGCACCACCTCCAGCTTCAACATTGGCGTATCCGTCAGCAGCGCGGCGCCCTCCACCGCCTCAATCCATCCCTCGCTCAACAGAAGGTCCATCTTGTCGAGGGATATCCGGTACCGGTCCACGCCGGCCGCCTCCACGCCCGTCACCTCGTACGTCGAGTTGCAGATGTAGTCGGGATGCGAGAGTACGATCGTCCGCCCGATCAGAGAACCATCCACCGGAAGCGGAACCGGCGACGTTACGACGATCCGGCGGTCCTCGACGTCCACCGCGTCGACCCGTCCTCCCCATCCTCCGTGCCCCTCCATCTCGACGTCGCCGAACCGGAACGCCCTTCCGTTTACCACCTGCGCCCGCCGTATATCATCGCCCTCCCGCTCCACAAACGCCCAGTCTCCCTCGAATTGGAACGGCAGACCGTCCAGTTCGCCCTCCAGGACCCCATCCGCTCCGTACACGATATAATGGACACGTGTCCCAACGGCCACCCTCAAACCCGCTTTCCGCCCGCCGATGGATAGCGACGTCACCCCATCTAAACAAGGCGCGCCCGAAAACGGCTCGAGTACGCCCATGAACCGGTTTTCCTTCCCATCCGGTCCTGACCGGCGGACGATCACGTACCGGTCCCAGGGACTGTGGCCCTGCAGTCCCGTCCCCTCGGCGAGCCCCGTGATGACCGTCGACCCCGCCTCGCCTGGCACGTGCAGCCGGATGCCGGCGCCCTCTTCTTCCGTCCGCCAGGTTGCCGTCAACCCGCCGTCCGTCCGGGCTCTCGCCACGTCCTTCACAAACCCGTATCCGGGCGCCTCACCGAACGGGACCTCCGGTCCGGCAAGGGTCCCTTCCTCCTGCGCCTCGAGGGCCGCGCCCTCCGCCAGCGCGATCTCGAAGCGTTCCGCGTTCTCCCCGGCCCAACCGTGGAAACTGTAGTCGTGTTCCGCGCCGCCGGCAATCCGGAACCAATCGACCACGTAGGCCCGCTCTTCGTCCACGGGAACCACCGCCACCGCCCTTCGGTACAGATTCGCCAGCCCGGGATATGCCCGCTCGCCTGACGCGTCGGCCAGTCGCACCCACGGCCCGGGCACGAACAGATTCAGACTGCCCGTTGCGAACACCTGGTTCTGGCCGTCGATGGCCGCCGTAAAATGACTGGCCGTATGCGTTTCCCATCCCGCCTTCTTCGGCGCCACCCAGCTTGGCGGATATCCCAGATCGGCGGACAGATCGTATCCGTACGCGATGAGATTTACCGCCAGCTTATCCATATGCCCGTGGCCGTGGTTCCCTTTCCCATAGTTCAACACGACATGCCGGCGGCTCGCCTGTTGGTCTCCCGCCCGCAGAATGCAGAACCCCGAATCGTGCAGCACATCGCTCTCGTGTGAAACGCCTCCGGCCTCCACAGTCTCATTCCACGGTTCGCAATGGAACAACAGAAAGAGATCGCCGCCCTTGCGAGCGGCGTCCGGATCGCCGGCGGCGGCCGCCAATAAACGCCGTGCATACAGATCCCGCGCCTCGGGCAGCCGCAGGAGACCGATCTCGTCTTCCAGGGAATATGGCGTGCGCAACACGGAGTTCCGGCCCCCGCCCGTATCCCCGATCATCGGCACGCGCCCGCCGCAGTCCACCGCGCGCGCGAGTTCCATCATCTCGCGCAGTCGGAACCTTGGATCGTGATACAGGTCCATGGGTGACGGGAAATGCGCTCCGTCATGAAACCCCAGGGTCCATTCGGCGGCATCCAGCGCCTCCCGAATGTTGCCCGTACTGTAAGAAATCGAGTCATACCAGAACTTCCCGTCCCGGAAGAAACTATTGGACATCACATTGTAAAGCCCCGTCGGCGCTTCCAGCGCCTGCCTGATCATCGCCCCGTTCTGCAGACACGCCCCCACCTTGAGTAACGAGTAAAGCGATGACGTCAGGAAGTCGCCGCCGGCAATCGGCAACGTTCTGTCCAGAAACTCATAGGCGTACGCGAACAGGTTCCGGTGGATATTATATATGATATCCCCCGCTGTCACCCGCCCGTCCCCATCGAAATCCTCGCCCCCCCGTGCCCGGAAGAACCCGGCCACGTCCTCCTCTTCCAGCATTGCCTCGAAGATCAAATCGTACGTCACCGCCACGTGATTCAGAAAGAACTGCTCCCGCCCCGAAGCCTCCCCGACGTATCCGCGGATCGGATCCTTGCTCCTGTCGTAGGCCTCGTATCCCTCCTTGATGCCCTGCAACCGTCCATACACCTCCGCCAGCCGGTTCAACAGGACCCCCGCCTTATGCGCGTACTTCCGCTCTCCCGTAAAGGCATAGGCCAGCGCCAGGGCCTGGGACGCGGGCCGCCCCTGGTGTCCTGTTCCCGTCTGCGGGGCGTAGGGATTGGAAAACAACCGGTAAAGGAGATAGCACCGGTAAGCCCCCATGAAATAATACGTGACACCCGAATTCATGAACCCCTTGGGGGCCACCCACCCCTGCCCGTCGTCCACCACGCGGACCCGGGCGCCCGTGCCCGGATTTTCCACCTCGATCCCCTGGTACCACCACTCCCCTCCGATATTGCACCGCCACTGATACGGATGTAACAGGTCACTCTCCAGCGTGGACCGGTTGCCCCCGTGAATCGGACACCCGTCGTACTGGGCAACGGTCAACGCCAGCGGATTCTGCGTTGGCACCATCGCATAGAGCGTCTCGTCCGAAAACCCGGCCCAGAACTCGGCGTCCCTCACGATCTGGTCCACCATATCCCGCGCCCACGCCAATCGCTCCGCGTTCCGCCTTGCGCGGTCCAGGTCCTCGCGATTGTAGATCCCCACCATCCCCCGCCGTTTTCCGCCCTTGATCACCGTCTGAAAAAATCCCGCCGCCCGCGCATACCGATCCGGTTCATGATCCGGCAGCGGTTCGCCCAGATGCAAACCCTCGTAAAGCGCCCGCAGCGCCGATTCATCCCTTACGACTTCCCCCTTCACCGGCATCCTGACCATGTCGTCCCTCCATCGAGTTGTCCGGGAAACCATCGATCCGGACAGGATCGATGCCTCCGGGTACGCCTTTCAGACAGAAGACTCCTGGCGGTCCTCTTGTGGTCTATCCGCAGTTTCTTAACAGGTCGCCTGTTGGCGGACAAGTGCTGCATGGAACTGCGTTCCGGGCGGAAACAGGCATCAACTCTACCTTCAGCTTTCTTTTTCTCTTCGTCCTTTTTCTTGGGCGATGCAAGAAAAAGGGCAAGGGAATAGGGGACGTTCAGGGGGTGGGGGAAGCATTTACCGCACCCAGTTTCGTTGCCTCCGGCGGATCATCCAAAAAAAAGTGTAACCCATGTGCCGGAACATCTGTTACATGTACCCGGTCTGTGCAGGTGAGCAAGAAAACGTGCACGAAACAACAAAAATTATCTCCGATATTTGTGGACAGCGACCCGTCCGAAGTGTACAACTGAAACCGGCTGGCAAGATGCATATAACATAACAATTCTCCTTCTTATTCGGAACTTATCAGGAGCCTTGGCAAACAATGCGCAAAACCCTGAAACTCGCGGTTGTCGGCGTGGGCCGCATCGGCGTCTTCCACGCCAGGCACGTCCAGGAACTGGGTGCAGCGGAAGGAAGGTGCGAACTGGCCGCCGTAGTGGATCGCCACGGCAGCACCGCGAAGGACGTTGCCCGAGCGCTTCAGAAAAATCAGGCGTCCGAAATCCGTGCCTTCAAGAGCACGTCCGACCTGGCGGACGCCCGTCTGGTCGACGCGGCCGTGGTGGCCTCCAGAACCGGAGACCACGAAGCCGATGCCCGGACGCTGATTGACGCCGGCTATCGCGTCATGCTGGAGAAACCCCTCACCCATTCGGTCGAGAGCGCTGCCCACTTCGTCAGAACCCTGTCTCAAGATAATACGAAAAAGCACGCCCTCATGCAGGCCTTTATGAGGCGCTTCGACGGCCCCCTGATCCATGCAAAAGCCCTGCTGGACCGGAACACCATCGGCGCCCCGTTCAAAGTCGTGTCCGTACTCGAAGACCCACACCCTCCTCCGTTGGGCTACAGCAGCCCCGGCATCGTGCCGGACATGGCCGTACACAACATCGATGAAGCGATCTGGCTTCTTGGCGCGAGGCCGGAACGGGCCAGCGCCATGGGCGCGAACCTGCACAACTTCAGAATAACGACCGTAGAAGAAGACTTCGACGACGCATTTCTCCAGATGGCGTTTCCCGACAACGTAATCGCGCAGGTCCAGGTGAGCAGAAACCACGTGGCCGGGTATCGCAACGAAACGTGGATCTACGGCCGGGACGGCCACATCCACGTGGGCCATTTTCACGAAGATCCGCTACGGGTAACAGTGGAAGCGTACAAGCGGGAGGGCGCCATTGAAAAGCAGGTCTTCCAAATGAGGGATTACGGCGAGGAAGTCCCCGTATTTATCGAACGCTTCGGTCCGGCCTACAAGCGGGAACTGGCGTATTTTGTCGACCGGTGCCTGAAAAACGAACCCTTCAGCGTCACTCAGGAGGACGGTCTCAATGCGATGCGGGTGGCCGAGGCAGGGGTTCGTTCACTACACGCAACCTCGCAGGCGGTAACCGTATGAACGCACGGCAGAGACGCGGATCCCTTTAGAGAGTCCTTTGCGGAACGGTGAGTGACCCACAATAGACCCCGCCGGCGCGGCACCACCCCTCACGACATGGGGAAATCGACCCGGCAATTCCCGCCGTGGTGCGACTTCAGGATCCCCATCATGATCTCCACCGTCTTGCGCGCCTCCCGTGCAGGCGAGACCAGATCGCCGCCCTCCTCCAGAATCCGGATCAGTTCCGCCACGGCCGCGGTTTGATTTTCCATCGCATATTTCCCGGACAATATGGGCGACGCAGACGACTCGAAATGCGACCTGCCCCGGATCAGGGATGCGCCCTGGTCGGAAATCTCGATGCGTCCCATCCTCGCACGTCAGCGCGAATCTGGAACCGGGAAAATCCACTTTATACGCATTATAAAATGACCGGACGCCGTTGTCGAAGCGGATGTATGCCGACGCGTACGGATCGACGGCCGGATCCTTTCCGCCGTCCCCCTTATATTCGGTGAAATGCTCGAACCCTTCCTCCAGTTCGGACACCAGCCACCAGGGGTTGGCCTCGGCATAGAAACAGATCATGTCCAGCAGGTGGGTGCCGTTCCGGAAGAGCATTGCCCGGCGGCTGAACTGCTCGCACACAATCGTGCGCAGGGGCCCGATCTCTCCGCTTCGGATGATCTCACGCGCCTTCAGATAGCTCGCATTCCAGCGCCTCGTGTGCTCGATGGAGAGCAGCACGCCGTTCGCTTCGGCGGCGGCGATCATCCGGTCCGCGTCTTCCAGCGAGGTGGCGATCGGCTTCTCGCACAAGATGGCGCGGGCCCCGGATTCGGCGGCGGCAACGGTCATATCGGCGTGAACATGATCGGAAGTCGCCACGCTCACCAGGTCCGGCTTCTCCGCCTGCAGCAACTCCCGGTAATCGGTATAGAGCCGCACGTCGGGCCACACATCTCCCCACTGTGACTTGAAATCCGCCAGCGCCTCCTCCCGCAGGTCGCACACAGCCACCACTTCGGTCTGGGGATGCCGATCGTAGGCCCCGGCATGAGAGCCGGGCATGGGGCCGTACACCGGAAGGTGTTCATCTTCCTCGGGCCGCCTGGCGCCAATGCCGGACAGTCCTATAATTACCGCGCGGTATTCGGGTTTTAACATGGTCGTGCCCTCCTGATTCCTTCCCTCCCTGGGAAGGGAAACCTGGTTCTGCCCCGCCTTCCTTTTGCAGGCGGGGTATCTCTTCCTAACCGCCGCGGTGTACCGGGCGGCCGACACCAGGGCGACCACAAGGGTCGCCCCTACAAATGGTAACGCTTCGACGCGCCGTTTCTACAAGATCTACACAAACACTACAGGCAATGACCACGTTTCGGGGCTGGCGACCCCTCAATCAACCGTAGTTTACTCCAGTTTCTCCAACGCTTCGCGCGCGCCCTTGTGCTTTTTGTCCAATTTCAATACGGTTCTGTAGGCGCTGCGCGCCAGATCCCGTTCCCCCCGGCGCACGTGGATACGGCCGAGTCTGTAATGGCCCCATACCCTTGGCCAGCGCCATTTCTCAGGCAACTGGCGGAGAAGGGTCGTCAGCGATTCCAGGCCCAGATCCAGTTTCACCCCGGTGAGGGCGGAGAACCTGCCGATTCCATAAAGGGCATCGATCCGGTTCGATTGGGCGGCCAGCGCGCGCTCGAAGGATTGAACGGTCGGACTTGTATCGCCAGCCAGCGCTGCAATAGAATCCATCGCGACTTCCAGGCTCCTCCGGGCGGCCTTAAACGCTTTTTCGTTTTCCTTCTCCAGGCGATACAGGTTGCTCAATCTGTACAGGATCGGGCCGCGGTCGGGGTAGGACTGCAGATACGTCTCGTAGACCCGGATCGCGTCAAGTCGCCGTTCGGCGCGTACGTAGAGCGCCGCCAGGGAAATAACCGGGCGGACGTCGTCATTCCCCGACTCGACCGCCGCAAGATAGGCGCTTTCCACTTTGTCCTGCGCCTTTTCCCAGTCATGGACGAGGCCCCACGCCAGGTGGCCTTCTGTGAGATCCCTGGACTTGATCTCGCCGGCCCCTTCAAGCGCTTTCTCCCTGCTGCCTCCCACAATCCCCGGCGCGCGAAGGTGATACTCCACCAGCGCGGTCCGCGCGGCGAGGTGTTCGGGATCCAACCGGACCGCTTTTTCAAACGCCTTGCGCGCGCGCCGGGCGTGTCCGGGTTTCCTGAAAATATTAGCTTCCTGCGCCTTCACGCCATACATCTGTCCCAGCCAGTATTGGTAATCCGCCGATGCGGAATCGGCCTCAACGGCCTTCTCCAACCAATCGAATGCCGCCCCGGCGTCACCCTCCCAGGCATTGATGCGGCCCAGCAAATAACAAATTTGCCCCCGGTCGGCCCCGGGCTGCCCAAGCAGTGTCCTCAGACTGTCCTCGGAGGCGGTATATCGGCCGTCGATGAATGCCGCCAGCGCCGGTCGAATCCGAGGTGGCGTTGCCGCGGCGGTCGTTGTTGCGAACAATAGCATGATGCCGGCGACTGCCGTGAATCTTGGCATTGCAACTCCCTGTATGTGTGCGGAAAGAGGGTTATTTCCTTGTTTGTGGCAACGTACTTCAGGCTTGCCGCCACAATCCATGAAAGTCGGCGTATAGGGCATGCCGCGCCAGCAGTTCTTCGTGGCTGCCAACGTCGATGCCGGCGCCGTCCATCACCAGCACCCGTCGGGCGCGCCGGGTGGCCGCCATGCGGTGTGCGACCACGATCAGTGTGCAACCCAGCGCCATAAATGCCCGCTCGGCGCGGGGCCGGTTTTTCCGCAAATTACCACAGGGGTCAAAACGAGCGTCGTTGCCCGGCCAGGGCCGCCGTCGATCAAGTGCGTTGTTGCTGAATGGAATGACGCGGATCGATCCCTTCGCCGCAATTCAATACAAATGGATAGACCCATCCGGCCCCACGTAACGGCGCGGGGGCAGGGCCCGGAATGGCCGGGACCTCACCAACTCCATATCCAGTTCGACGCCCAGCCCGGGCCGCCGGCCCAATTCGTCGACGTCCACGTAGCCGCCCGAAATCGGCACCCGCAGGGCCTGCACGTCGTCGAACCACGGCCGCAGCCGGCAGTGCTCGAGGATCTCGAAATTCTGCATTGCTGCCGCCGCGTGAGCGGCAGCAGCCAGCGCCACCGGTCCGTACGGGTTGTGCGGCGCGATCCCGATCCCGTACACCTCCGCAAAATGGGCGATCTTCATCAGTTCGCTGATCCCGCCGGCGTGGCAGATATCCACCTGGCACACGTCCACCGCCTGTCGTTCGAACCACTCCCTGCAATCCCATCGCGTCATCCACCGCTCGCCCGCGGCAAGCCGCGCCCCGGGAAAGTCCCGCTTCAATCTCACGTACGGCGCCACCATGCTCTGCTCTATCGGCTCTTCCACGAAGAACAGGTCCAGCGGCTGCAGTTCCCGCATGAGACGATGCGCCGCTGCGGGCGAGAACACGCCGCCGCAGTCGATCATCAGTGCCACGTCCGGCCCCAGCGCCTCGCGGAGCCGGGTCATCTCTTCAACCGCAACGTCCACCTGGGCGTCCATGTCGAACGGCGTGACCGCCGGGCCGTGTCCGTGCTTGAACGCATCGAACCCCTCCTCCAGGGCCTGCGCCGCGTGCGCCTCCAGCGAATCCAGCCCCAGGTCCGCCCGTGCGTAACACCGCACCTTGCTGCGAACCCTACCGCCCAGCAGCTTGAACACGGGCTGTCCCGATGCCTTTGCCGCGATGTCCCACAGCGCCATGTCGATCCCGCTGACCGCGCTGGTATGCACCACGCCCCGCTTCCACCAGAAGTCCCGGTACCCCAGTTGCCAGACCTGTTCCACGTCTGTGGGATCCATTCCCAGCAGTCTGGGTTTCAGCGCCGTTTCCACCTGCGCCGCAACCGCCATTTCGTGGTGCTCCGTGGTGGCCTCGCCGATCCCCGTGATGCCGGCGTCCGTTTCCACCTCCACGAATATCCAGTTCCGCCTGGGTGTCTCCCCGTCCGCCGCGGGGACATTCATCACGTACGCCCTGATGTCCGTGATCTTCATCCCTCAGTCCTCTTTCTCCATGAACGCCCCGTCCCCCTGGACCCGCTCGTAAACCCTGGCGAACGCCTCGGATCCACAGTTGCCGCAGCCCACGATCCCGTTGTCCGTCACCACCTTGAATATCGTCCGCTGATCGATGCTTCGAAACCGCACCTTCTGATCCGTGTTCCGGGCCGCGAGTCCCGGGTTGATCGGAATGATGTTGATGTCGACAATTTTCATTTCATTGCTCCTGCAGGAGCTTTTTCGACCCGAAGAATTCCCTGAGCCCTTCCATCTCCTCGTCGTTTAACGAATAGTAGGGTTTCCGGCGCCATCGCTTCGCCACGCCGAAGATCTCCATCGCCCCGTGAAACCCCGCGTTCCACCCGCCGGTCAGCTTGCCGATATAGTCGAAAAAGGGCATGTCGTATTCGCGGATGATTTCCCGCGCCGCTACGACGTTCGTTTTCCGGATCGCGCTCCAGTATCGACGCGCGATCTCCGGTTTGAAGGTAATATACGTCGACATATACCCGTCACAGCCGTACGGCCACATATTGATGTGGTTCACCTTCTGCCCCCCGGCAAACACGGCCACCCGTTCGTGTGCGACCAGGCACAGCCGCCGCGCGAAGTCCCCGCACACGTCGTCCTTGATGGCGACGACATTCTCGAAACTGTCGAGTGTTCTCTCCACCACGTCCAATCCGAATTGCGGTCCACGGGCGGAGAATGCGCCCGTTACGATCATCACCGGCATCGTCTGCGACACCTCGCCGTAGTGCGCCACCAGCGTCTCTACCGTACTCGAAGCCCCCCAGGCCGGCGGAAGCACCATCAGCACGTCGGCTCCGAGTCCTTTTGCGAACGATGCAAACGCAACCGACCGCCGCGTGTCGTAATACCGATCGGCCGCCACCACCATCCCCCGCCCGGCCGTATGCTCGCACGCGACCCGGGTCACCTCCGCGATCTCCGCCTCGGACATACAGATATAATGGCTGTCGCCCGCCGTAAGCAGCACGGTGCGGCTACCCCCCTCCAGCACGAAATCGATCTGGTGCCGCAACCCGTCGTAGTCCACGCTCCCGTCCTCGTTGAACGGCGTCGCGATCGACGAGATGATCCCTGTCAGATGCGCACGAACTTCGTCCCGGTCCATAAAAAGCTCCATCAATAAGAGCGTAAGAAGCAAGACGGAAGAAGCAAGACGACCGCCCTGCCACCCCTAACCTTGCGACCATGTTGCATTTGTAGGGGCGACCCATGGGTCGCCCGCGAGGACACGCGGAAACACCCGCTCACACAAAGACACGAAGGCACAAAGGGGAAGGCAGCGAATAGCCGTCAGCGGTCAGCCTGAAGCAAAAGGCGAACACCAGAAACCAAATCCACATCTCCCCAATTCCCCTGCCTTCGGAGCGAACAGCGATCAGCGTGCAGAGGTCAGACCACCTAACGACGCTGCAACCCCACACTTCCGTCCGGTCCGGAGGGATGGACCACCCTGTCAAATCCCCCTTGAGCTTCCTGACAGCATTTCCCTCTCTCTTTAACTCACGGTTCTAATTTCTTCGTCCTTTTTCTTTCTCGCCAAAGAAAAAGGACCAAAAAGAACGGCGCCTGCCTGCCGAGCACGACTCGGCGCAGGCAGGCCGCTCAAACGCCGCGGGGCTGCTTTTCCGCAAATCGCCTCAGGGGCGTAAACCTGCGTCTGCTGCCTGATGAAATTGCTGCTGTTCATAAACCATGTTGCTAAACGGATCAACGCGGAAAAGCCACCCCACAACAACCGGTCGCGCCAAGGGCAACATGCACGAATGGGCAAGAGAACCCCACCACCAGTTTTTTCGTAGGGGCGCGTGGCGGATAGACCGGTGCCTCATCGCAGATTCCTTCCCGTCTCGCGAGGTTTCTGTCATTAAAGCCACCGCGATAACTTTAAGGAGCTACGCTATGAAAATAGAAGCTGATCGACTCCGCACTCTGCGCAAGAGTAAACGACTGACGCGCCAGCAGCTCGCCAACAAATCCGGAATCTCCGCCCGCACGATTCAGCGGCTGGAAAACGAGCCGGAACGGTGCCTGAACACCCGGGAGGACACCGTAAATCCTGGCAAAAGCGCTGCAAGCACAAAGGGAGGTACAGTAGAAAGCAGACAGTGTATAGCGGCCATGGCCGCCCGCGGCGCGGGAATTTACAGTTAGCGGACGATGGATTCGAGCTCTTGCTGAAGTCCGGCATCGCTCATGATGTATTGGATGCACCCTTTGGGTATGAGCATGAGTCTATCGACCGGGCCGATATCTTTGGTGAGCTTTTGTTCAAAAATGAACTCGGACCCGAACCCTTCGATTCCTCCATAGAGAACCCATTCGCCAACTACCTGCGTAAGTTACCAGATGACCTTGAAATCGCCCCTGGCTTCGTTAACGTGGACAAACGCGGTTTGAGTTTTGGCTCACCGACGGAATTCCCCGACTTTAACCTCTGGTATGATGAGATCGAACGCGTGACAAATGGCTCCTCCAATGCGAGAAGAACTCTTGAAACCGGATGTGCCCGGCTATCAGAAATCCCAGAAGACCTGATGGCGGATGACCAAGCCGAGGAGCGTCAGAAGTGGCTTGAAGGAAAACTGCCAAACATCTACAAGGAACTGAGCGACGAATTAGTACGTAGCGTTTCCAGTGATCCATCAAACAAAATAACAAGGATGTTGGAGGAAATGTATACTCTGGGGAAAGATCCAGACAACGAAAAAGAAGGAGACGACCAATGAACGAGATCATATGCACAAAACATGGCCAGAGTCGCATGCAGCAGAGGGGTATCCGCAAGGAAGACGTCCGGCTCGTTCAGGAATGCGGAACACAGGTTGACGACGACACCTGGCTAATGCGTAAACGGGACGCCATCCGGGAAATCGAGATCCGAAAGAGGGAAATCCAGAGGTTGGAACGACTCAGGAATCACAAGGTCGTAATCCGCGACGAGCGGGTCGTTACCGCCTACCCGTCGTCCCATCGGACCAGAAACTCGCGCTGCGCCGGGGCCGGGGGAAGGGGCTGGTGAAGTGAAGAGCAGGGTAACATGGATAAACAGGATGGACAGGATGAAAAACGAAACCTGACGATTCAACGGAACCAAATGCGCAGGGGTTTTCGCGCGGTTTCCTCCCTCCTCTCTATCCACCCAGAAGTGACTGAAAATCCCGCCGGAGCCGTTCACGGGTATGCACAACCGTTTCCCTCAACTGATCAGCGGCCCCGGGTGACCCGTCCCACCGGGCTTCCGGTCGGCATTGTCACGACCTTCTGAACCCTGGTGCAAGGTATCCCGTTGGTCACATGGAGGAACGATCGAAGTACGATCCCGCCGAATTTGTGTATATTTTCGGAAAAAGTAGACAAAATCATAAATATAAATTATAGTTGCAACAATAATGTTATATTGTGGCTAAATACGTTAGAAATCTGACCCATTCAATTCGTAACTCGTCATTCAGGCGATAGCCCGAGCGGATAAAAAAACCGCCGGTTCCCGTACCCGCTAAAGTCGAAAACCGACGGTCATCCAAGAAGGTCCACAGCCCACGTGTCCCACGGCGCCATTGCGCCAAGGGACGGGATGCGGCCTTGCTTTATAAATATATACAGCAGTCCCCTCAGATGTCAAACATGTTCCATTGCGACAAGGCGTATAAAGACACGATAAATTCATCCCTCTCGTTTCGAAAAAGGCATATTTGCGCAGCTCTATGTCAAGAGTGCCGCAGATGGGCTTACGGCATTGTCGACACGGAGGCCTGCATACGTACACATATCACTAAACATGGCAAGGAGCATCCGATGCGACCTTGATCAACCCATTTCCCGGTCAATTGTGTCCAATTCTATACCGGGGCATCTGTCAATAACATAATCGGTCTTGACACTTGTGCAAGAGAGTGTTCGGGCATGACAGAAAGGATATTCAATGAGGGTCGGGCGGTATCAATCATGAGGACAACACTATGGCTAAAATATGGAATCCCTTCTGGATCGAGGCAATTCAAACCGAATTCGTGCCTCAAATCAACGCCACCGTCGATGTACTTGAGGAACGGTTGCTTGCAAACATCTCGGAAGAGGATATCGAAGCAGAATCGGAGAGACTCTCGGACGAAAGATGGGAGGAATCCATGTCTATGCCGGGTACGGGAGACGAAGACCCAGGGGATTTTGTAGATAAAGCGGTCAGCGCTGGGGTTTCACATTACGGACTGATGATCGGCATTCGTCAGGGGATAATCAATCTATTCGCGGTTGCGCTTTATCATGCCTTCGACCAGCAAACCATTTTATTTCATAGAAAGAACGTCTTGCATCCAAACGAGGAAAACAATCCAGAGCTACTTAGAATGTCGGTTTTTCACTGTCGATTGAAGAAGTATGGCATCGATAAGAAGAAGCTTTCGTCGTGGGCGAAGATAGATGAGCTGCGACTGGTAGCGAATACCGTCAAACACGCGGATGGGCACTCGTCTCGTGAGCTCAGGGAGATCCGGCCGGATATGTTTGAAAACCCGCTCCTCTCGAGTTCCACTCGATTGCGTTGCCAGGTGGCCCAGCCTGTGTTTCAGCCGCTTGTCGGCGATGGACTGTACGTTTCGGTTCAGGACATCAGAAATTACCGTAATCGTGTGGTTCGGTTTTGGGAAGAACTGGTCGATTATTTGAAATGCGGCTAACGGACGTCAGCATCTGAATCCGCGAGAAAACACACGCGTTCCAGCCTTTTGCGGGCTAGGCAAGAGTGGAAAATGGAAACGCCGGAATCCTCCCAGATTGTAATGTTGTTGGATCTTGATAGTGTGATTCTTGACAATGATCAGTGGGATGCTGAATGGAAACGTTTCGCGGGACTGCCCAGGCTTTGCGAGTCATTTTTCCGAGTCTTATTCTGTCGGAAAATCTGGTCCAAACCCCAAGATGGAGTCATTTTCGATACAATTCCTGAAAAAGGATGTGGACAATGTCAACAAACAGTGATAATAGGCCTAATCCAGCAGACTTACTGTACAAGAACCTTTTCGAAGAATGTACGCCCTTGAGATCCCTCGATCTAATTGCCGAAGGGATTTCTGCCAGTTACAACAATGCAAATCGTCTCGTTTCGGATGCTCGATATCTAACGGACGCCGGGCGCCATGCATCTGCCAAGTTTATTCTCACTACTGCTCGAGAGGAAATGGCAAAATCGTATATCTTGCTGGATTCCTGTAGGCTCGATTGGAAAAAACACATATCTGTGTTACGCCGTCTCTGCAGAGCCTTTTACAATCACATCGAAAAATACGCTTATATGGAAGTGCTCAATTTTTGGAACATCCGATCCATGGCAGATGCAAAACATATTTGGAAAATCGAAGTCAAGCGCTTTTGGCCTGCGGCCTCAGAGAACGGCGAACCAGATATGCCCCACGACACCTTTTTTGAAAGGGAAATGCCGCTCTAAGTAGACTATGGAGATTATGATCGTTGCTGGTTGGTACCGACAGACCGCAACGACGAAGCTTATTTTTGTGACGCTGGCAAAACACGTTTTTCTCAGATCGAGAAGCAAATCGAGAAGTGGAAACTGGCAGAGTCAATCGGCGTCGTCTCGCCAGAGATCTTCGCAATATTGAACACGACTTTCAAGGAGCACTATGTTGGAGAAAGTACTACTGAGGCAAATCTCGACATTCTCTACGAAAGGGCGGCTCGACGTGTAAGCAAGGAGACCGGCATTACGGAGGATTCGTTCAAGGGTTCTCCGGTTATACAACGGCCGCTCTAATGGTGCCCTTCCTCGCTCTCACCGCGCGCGCTCTTGCCCTCACCGTGTTCTTCCTCACCCTCACTGTGTTCTTTCCTACCGTCGCCGTCCCCCTCCTTACCCTCGCCGTGCTCTTTCTTGCTTGACCCGCCGATGCGCAGAATATGGCCATCCTTGTCCACAACCAGCATTTCCCGCGCGCCCCAGGGCTGGTCAACGGGCTTCTGTTTTATATCCGCCCCCGCCGCCGTGTACGCCTCGTGCAGCTCGTCGACGTCACCGACGCCGTAGTAAATCCACACAGGTCGGGCGCCCTGAGCATTCTCGGCGAGAAAGATGTTCACCTCGCCATTGGATATAGAGGCAAAGGTCTTGTCCTCATTCTCGGCAGGCCAGTCCCAGTCCTTTTTGAAGCCGAGAACCGAGGTGTAGTGCTCGATGCTCGCCTCGACGCTTCGGACGTTCAGGATCGGCGTTATCGCAGTGAACGCCGTGGCCTTGAGACGGGAATCCCTGTTGTGGTCCTCGTGGGCGACGGCGATAAGACTGACGCCGATGGCGATTCCTCCAACGACTGCTGCTGCGATTCCGGTACCCTTCATGGTTTTCCTCCCCTGGTGAGCAATAATGGGTCAGCAAACAGCGGCGAGAGGTGAGACGGTAGATGGAAGAAGTCCACCCCCGACCCGGCAGACAGCCAACACAGGTTAGCGATACGGACGCGCGACATCAACGAGCGTTTTTAAGCGCCATGACGTGGGAAACTCCAGGAGTTACCCCTACAAATGCAACGACGGCGCGGAAAAGCAGCCCCGCGGCGTCTGAGCGGCCTGCCTGCGCCGAGACGTGCTCGGCAGGCAGGCGCCCTTCTTTTTCGTCCTTTTTCTTGGGCGATGCAAGAAAAAGGACAAAGATAAATTAGAAGGTGAGGAGGGAGGAATAGTCTGTGTGCGCCCGGAACGCAGTTCCAAGAGGAAGTTGTCCGTCAAAAGACCACGCGGTAAGAACCGTTTGGCAGTCCGAAAGTGGACGAAGAAAAGTGAAAAACAAAGGATAAAGACAGAGAGAATTGACCTAACAGGCCCCGAGCACAACCCAACATTCGCTCTTTCTTCCTTAAGCGCTCCTCCCGCCGGCGTCCCGTGACGCAATACGCGTCCTATGTTGCATATTGCCACATATCCCCTGTTTTTCCGCCTGAATTTTCCGATAACTCCTTCTGAAACATCCATTTATTTCCGTACGCAACGTTCGGACGCCAACTGCGGGACATCGTGCGAGATGCATTCTGCGACACTTCCGCCGGGCACTATATGACCTTCGTTGAATATAACTCATTGATATTAATGAAATTGACGCCCCATCGCAGGATCGGCACGGAATTTGTATATATTCCAGTGCCCTCTGTCTGGCAGTATGACGCACGGTGTCTCCTTTTGTGGCCGGAAACGCCTGTCATCGACCCTGATCCGTGGCTCGGGATTCAGAAAGCCACATCGGCGACGGCCGTGGGATGGCGCGTAACCGGGACCGCGTCGACGCATCTGATTCAAGCCCGTCAGTACGTCTCACCCTACGAACCGGCAAATATCGAAGATCATGGGAGGGAAACCATGCGGTCTTCAGGAAACGGACTCGCACATAAGATCGCCAAGCTGTTCAAGGAGCTGCTCGAACGGGAACTGCAAACCGTCAAACGGGCTACCGAAGCACGAAAACGAAAACTGTTCCAAAGAATCATAACGCGGGAGACGGAATTGAAAGACGACGGCGGATTGGATGACCTGTTCGAAAAATACAAAGCCGGCCTGTCGGAAACGGAACGTCCGGAGAGTCGAGTTCAGGAACGTCGCCTGTATTACAACTGGGAAGGCAGACTCAGGTCAGAGCTGGGCAGCTGGAGAATGGAGTTGGCTGAACTGGAAACCCGGAACAACGACGCCCATGCGATACTAACGAGCGCGCGAAACAAAGTCATGCGCCTGTTGCTGCGTGAGACACTGGTCGTGGTCAATCCGGGGTGTCACAATGGACCGAAACCGGCGGACGAGGAAGTGTATGACAACCTTGCGGACTCTCTGATTCCGGTTATTCAACAAATGAGAAAGGGCAAAAGCCACACGGAGGCGTTCCGGATGGTGGCGGAAAAACTGGGCGCCCGCAGAACGACCCTTGCTTCCCGATGTACGAGAGGTCTGGATCTTACGACACAACAGTTTGTTGATCACGTCAGCAGCGGCCGAATTGTTCAGGTAGTGAAAAAAAAGTACCCCGAACAGATTGAACTGATAAGCCGCGAATTGGCGCCGCTCTATCCATAGCGTTCACGGATCTATGCGAGACTGGAATGACCCGCGGTCGGTTTCAGGGTCGCCCTGCTCAGCAGCGATTCGATGATAACGGTGACTGACAAGCGATTGCGACGGCCCGCCGGGGCATGACTGGACGTCATAAGGCCTCCATCCCGAACCGCTCAGCGGTATCCAGCGTTTCCCGCACGTCGTCCCAGGTCGTATTGTGGTTGATAATACACATCCTCAGGGAAAACGTCCCGTGCAAGAGCGTGGATGAAAAAAAGCGCGATCTTCCCAGAAGACGCGCGCGAGCACCGTCCTGTTTAATTCTTCCAGGGCCGTTTCGTCCGGATCCGCGTCGCAAGGACTTACCCTGAAACACACGATGCCCAACGACACGGGCGTCAGGAGTTCCAGGTTCCGGCTCGTCTCCACGTATTCCCCAGCACGGGCAGCTAGCTCCATCCCCTTCGATACGGCGCGCCGAAACGCCGCCATCCCGAACGTCTGCACCGACATCCGGATCTTCAGCGCGCGCATCGACCGGCTCAACTGCAGCCCCCGGTCGGCAATGTTCGGATGGTTCGCGCCCCACACCGTATCCTGCAGGATGTCCGGGTGCACCGCGAATGCGCGCTCCAGCGTACCGGCGTCCTTCACCAGGAGACCTCCCGCCTCGTACGGCTGGAAGAACCACTTGTGGGCGTCCAACCCCATCGAATCGGCGCGTTCAATCCCCCGCAGGAGCTTCCTGCCGCGCTCCGTCACCACCGCAAAGCCGCCGTAGGCCGCATCGACGTGCAGCCAGATGCCTTCCGCCTCGCAATAGTCTGCCATCGCCTCCAACGGGTCGATCGCTCCGGTGCTGCTCGTTCCGGCGTTGGCGCAGATCGCGATGGGGTTGATCCCTCCCGCACGGTCCTCGGCCACCGACCGCGCCAGCGCGCCCATGTCCACCCTGAACCGTTCGTCGCTGGGAATAATGCGAATACATTCCTGCCGCACACCCATGATCCTCGCCGCGCGGATGTGCGCGCTGTGACTCTGGTCGCTCATGTACACGGTCGCTCCTCGGGGTGCCCCGCCGCTTCACGCGCCGCAACAAACGCGTCCAGGCTGGCGGCCGACCCCCCACTCGTGAGCAGTCCGCCCGCACCGTCCGGATAGCCGATCCAGCGCCGCAACCAGTCGATGACCACCAGTTCGAGCTGGCTCGGGCCGCTGGCGACGAGCCAAGTGCACACGTTGCTGTTGAATCCCGCCGCCAGAAAGTCGGCGAGCACGCTTGGCCACGTGGGCGACGAAGGGATGAATCCGAAACACCGCGGGTGATCCATCCGCCCCGAGATCGGGAGGATCTCCTTTGCGGCCTGTTCCATCACCTCGACGGCGGAACGTCCTTCCTCCGGGGGCGCCTTCATCAGGCGGTCGTCGAGTTCGCGCCGGAACTTGCCGTCCCAGGCGCCTTCTTCCGGCAGATTCTCGGTGCGTGAAACCAGGAGTTCCACCGCCCTTCGCGCGAGGTCGAGCATCATTTCGGGCGGCATCCGCAGGTCGGCGCACTCGCCGGATCCCGCCTCATTCTCAACGCCGCGGTTTCCTTCGTCTTCCCGGTTGGGTTCCGCCATTTACTACCCTTTATTTGTGTCGTTCACACCGCCTTTGCACCGCTCGCAACTACAAACCGTCAATTGTAGGTAACCGTTTTTCCGAAGTCCCTGGCAAAGATCAGGAAGTCCTGGAAAACCACCGCGCCGTTGGCATCCAGATCGTACCACTCATCGAACCCCTCATCGCCTTCACCGGATCCGAAATGCCTGGCGAACAGGACAAAATCCCCGAAGCCGACGTTACCATCCCCGTCGAAGTCGGGTTCCGGCCGATAAAAACCGGCGCCAACCACGAAAACCTGGCCCGGATAGATCTCGCCCGGGAAGGTAAGCGACTTCGCGTAGCTTACCTTGATCGAGCCGATTTCTTCGTCGCCTTCAAAGTCCGGATCGTCGAAACGATTCACGACATACCCCCCTCCCTCCTGTGAGACCTTGATGAGTTCCTGTACTATCTTGACGCCGTTGATGTCTTCAATATCCCAGTCCGAGGTGCCTTGCCGGTACGGATCGGCCCCGTGAAAGACCACGTAACCCGTCGTCGTGATAACAAATATATAGGTTGAACCGCGTTTCCAGGGTCCCCCTTCCCGCCTGAAGTGGGGCTCGATTTTTTTCAGGTCGAGTCCATCATTTTCATAGGTCTTCAGCAACCAGGCAATCGTGGTATCCACAAAGGCTTTCAGGGTCTCCCGGTCGACCACGTCGGCGGCCGTGACGGACGGAACACTGGGGAGGTCATCGTTTGAAAGCGTTTGGGCCAAATCCATATAAAAGCCGGCGACCACGATGAAATTCAGCTGGGCCAATTCGGACCAATACTTGATAGCATAACACGTCTTGGGGACTTGATCTTCCTCGTCCTCAGGGTCGTCCCAGTAATACTCGAAAAAGCCTCCTCCCTCCATGGCCGCAGCCTTTAGGATAGCCGGTCCGACCTTCGTTCCCATGTCGTCTTCCACCTCCCGAAGATCGAAGCCATCCAACGACGAATCTTTTCCGTGGAAAAACACCACGCCGGTTTCCTGGAGAGTAATGAGGTACATGTTTTCCGAATTCCATTCTCCGCCTTCCTCCCTCAGAACAGGCTGGAGTTTCTGAAGTTCGTCAAAGTCAGTAATGCTCTCGAAGTACTCTTTTGCACGTAATGTAAAGGCCCTCAGCTTCGTCGTATCGTCCTTCACGTCAGCAGCCTTTATCGGCTCCTCCTGAGCGACGACGGGACCCAACCCACGTCAAAAACGAGGCTCGACAGCCCCAGAAGGCCGCACAAAACGACCACATATCTGATCGTGTGCATGTCTCCGGCTCCCTTTTTTGGTTTTAGCCGCGACGGTGATATCGGCAATCTCGTCGCAGCTGAAATGCCGGCGGCGCGAACGAGGATGTCCCGTATCCCCGGAACTTAACGGCTTGACCTGCCGGCTGTTGTGGACTGCTGGTATCGTAGATAATCCAGATCTGAGGCCAGGATCTGAAAAAGTTCATTTATTTGCACGAAATAAGTTGACATCTTCAGAGAAGATGGGCATATATATCACAAAAGAGACGCGGTAATGCAAACCAAAACGGAACAAATCCGGCGCCTGCTGGAAAAGGACGGATGGTTTCTTGCGCGCCACGGCTCCGGTCACGACATCTATCGACATCCAGGCATCCGGAGAATCATCACGCTCCCGAGACACAGAACAGTATCTCCCGGTGTTGCCCGCTCCATCGCAAGAAAAGCGGGTTGGCTGGAATAAACGACCTCGAAGGAGGACCCGCGCATGGCTCGCTATCCCGCGCTGATCGATGGCGAAGAAGGCGCCTATGGCGTTACGTTCCCCGATCTTCCCGGTATCGTCGCTATGGGAAACACCATTGACGCGGCGTTGATAAACGCCGAAGAAGCACTTCGCGATTGTACGATCGAGGCCGAGAAGGACGGTGAGACAATGACGCCGCCAAGCGCTCTCGAGCAAGTGGACGTTCCGACCGGGCAGGCCCTTGTGTCCGTCCCGTTGATCCGTATCTCGGGCCGGAACGTACGCGCCCATATGACGCTCGACGAAGGCGTCGCAGCCTTCATCGACAGCGAGGCTCGACGTCGTGGCATGACCCGTAAGGCGTACGTTGAGTGGATGACCCGGCGTATCGCGGAAATGGGCGGATAGACGCTTCGGACGATGGCAAAACGGCTCTATTTCACGAAGAGCAGCCTGCGGGTCAGCACGCCGCTGGAATGAATCAGCCGATAGAAGTAGACGCCGCTGGACACCTCACGACCCAGCATGTCCGTGCCGTCCCACTTGACGCGGTACTGGCCTGCCGCGAGATTGTCCTGCACCAGAACGCGGACCTGCTGCCCCAGTATATTGTAAATCGCCAGGGTCACGTGGCCGGCTTCGGCCGCGTTGCAGCCGATCCATTGTTGGGCCCTTTGCGCACGGGGGGCATCCATAAGCCCCAACCCGGTTCGACCTGGCGAGTCCCCAATTCAACGGTAATTCAGCGCGTCACGGCACGAACCGATAGACCACGGGCAACTGCGAGGGATCGGTGATGCTTGTGTCCGTGTGGTGGTAGATGTTTATGCGTCCGGTACCGCAGTCTCCGAATTCGTCGCTGGAGAGCGTGCCGACAAGACCCTCAAAGCCGGACGTTGCGTAAAGTTCCCTGCGCAGCGCGTTACGGTCTACGATCAGCCTTTCGCCATCCTGTATCGCCACGGACTCGATGGCGCTTAGCAGCAGCGTTGTGGCGTCATAGGAATGGGCCCAGTACGGCGTGCCGGGAAACCCGCCGTACACGGCTTCATACGCGTCCAGCGCTTCGTCCACACTCTTGCCCGTTACTGCATTCACGTTTGAGCCGAGATCCGCCACCGGTCCCGCGGCGTAGACGCCTTCCGACTGCGGGGTGGCGAGGAACTCTGAATCGAGAAGGGCAGCGCCCGTGATGAGTGTCACGCCCTCCAGCCCGTCGAATTCCCTCGCCTGCTTCGCGAAAGGTACGCCTTCTTCGTCAAACAGCGGGAAGAAGATGCCATCCGGCCCCGCTTCCGCGAATTCCACCAGGACGGACGTCATGTCCGTCTGGCCTTTGTCAATCCGCGCGCTGACAGCAACCTCACCGCCAAGGGCGACGAACGCATCGCCAAATGCGCTGACGAGAGCCGTCGTGTAGGGGTCGCCGTCGTCGACAGCCACCATGCGCCGCAGGCCCAACTCATTGTATGCGAAATCGGCCACGGCACGGGCCTGGTAGAGATCGTTAATCGCAACACGAAAGTATCCGGGGTGGTGGTCGGGACTTGCGTTGCCCGCCAGGTCGGACGTGAGTCTCGGCGAGGTATTGGATGGCGAGATCATCACAAGACCCGCCGCGCTGATCACCGGTGAAGCCGCTACTGCCGCGCCGGAGCAAGAGGTGCCGATAACGCCCAGCACCCGCGAATCGGCGACAATCCGCTCCGCGCCCGCCCGGCCACCTTCCGATCCGCACATGCCGTCTATCGGTTCGCCGAGTTCGACGTTATGACCATGGATCATGCCAAAGTCCCGAACGGCCAATTCGACGGCGTTCCGTGACGGATCGCCAAGCGACGCCGCGATCGTATGCGTGAGCAGCGAACGGATCTGCACGGCCTCGCCTTCTCCAATCGTTACCAGGACCCGCACGGATGAACCCGTCACTCGCGCCCTGCCACCGACGGGCAGGTCGAGCATCACTTCATAGCCTGCGTTAATCGGTATGCTCGACCAGGAACCGATCTGGTTCCCGTCCCTGGTCGCCAGGGCCTGGAAATAGCCGCTGCCCGACTCGATTTCCACATGCGCCAGGCCGTTCGCGTCTGTGGTGCCCGACGACTCGTAGTTCGCCCTCCGCCCGGAAACGGAACGCGCGAACGCCACAGTGACTCCGTTGAGTGGCGTTCCATCCTGCCGGACGCTGGCCAGCACCGCAGCCGGCGTCATGCTTCCGCTGGCAGCCAATTTACCCAGTGGCTGACCAATCTGTTCCTCCGCCTCGGGCGCCTGCGAAGGCGTCATACGATCGCCGCCGCAGCCCCACGTCAGACCCGCAGAGACAGCCAGGACGAACACATAACGGATACTCTTGATCATATCAGACCCCCTCCATTCTGGAAATTTCCAGTGATACGAAAATGGATTTCCATTAACGCAACACGTGTGGTTACTCGAATATCTCGAACTTGCCGTCCCGCACGATCAGCACAACAGGGTCGTAGACCGCGTCGCCTTCGGCGTTGAAAGAGAATTGCCCAAGTATCGTTTCCAGGCCTCTGATCTCCGCCATTGCGCCCCGAATCGCCTTCGGATCCGTCGATCCGGCGTCTGCAATTGTCGTGGCAAGGATATTGAGCGCCGCATACGATTGCGCGGCCCAATGGTTCGGGTCCGTATCATACTTCGCTCTGTAACTCTCAACGAAACACTGCGGAAACCCGTGAACATACCGAATCCTTTAAATATCTGGGAATGCCAAAAAACGGACCGTCACAACCCAACGGCAGAGCAAGGGGCCTGGACACACCTTCTGCCAGACCCCAAAATGACAGGCAGTGAAAAATGCCTGTCATTTTGGATAAATACATCCAACTGGCGGAGACTTCCGCAAAGCGATCACTCAAACATCTGGAATTCCCCACCCCTGGTAATCAGAGCGATCGATTCGTAAACCTCGTCCCCGTTGCATCGACAGAGAACGAGCCCGGAATCGTATCCGGATCCTGAGTGCCCGCCAACGCGTCACGGTTCGAACCGATAGACCACGGTCAACTCCGCGGGGTCTACGACGCTCAGGTCCGTGTGGTGGTAGATGTTCACACGCCCTGTGCCGCAGTCTCCGAACTCGTCACAGGTGAGTTCGCCGATGAGACCGGGAAAGCCGGCTATGGCCCCGACCTCCGCGCGCAGCGCGACGCGGTCTATGTAAAGCTTTCCGCCATCGGCCACCGCAACGGAGTTGATGGCGCTCAGCAGCAGCGTCGTGGCGTCGTATGCGTGCGCCCAGAAGGGAGAGGTATGGGTCCCGCCGTAAATGGTTTTGATTTCGGCGAGAATCGCATCTCCGTTTTTTCCGGTCGCGATATTAACGTTTTCGCCTTGAACCGGCTCCGGCCCCGCAAAGTAGATGCCTTCGGACTGCGGCGTACCCAGGAACTCCGACAGTAAGAGGGACGCGTCCGTGAGGAGCGTCGCGTCTTTCAGACCATCCACCTCCCTCACCTGCTCGGCGAATGGCGAGCCCTCTGCAATGAAAAGCGGGAAGAAGATGCCGTCTGGCCCGGCGGCCGCGAATTCCGTGAGGACGCCGGTCATATCCGTTTCGCCCTTCTCAATCCTGGCGACAACCGGGACCTCGCCGCCGAGTGCGCTGAACGCATTGCCAAACGCGACGGTGAGGCCCATGGTGTACGGGTCGCCATCGTCAATGGACACGATCCGCCGCAGGCCCAATACACTGTATGCGAAGTCGGCGACGGCGCGCGCCTGGTAGAGGTCGTTGTTGGCCGTGCGAAAATAGCCGGGGTGATAGTCGGAACCGGGGTTGCCGACGAGGTCGGAGGTGAGCACGGGCGACGTATTGGCTGGTGAGATCGTCACCAGACCTGCCGCGCTGAGCAGAGGTGAAGCCGCCACCGCCGAGCCGGAACACAGTGTGCCGATGATGCCGAGCACCTGTGGGTCGGCGATGACCTGCTCGGCACTTGCGCGTCCACCCTCTGCCGAACACATGCCGTCTATGGACTCGCCGAGTTCAACCTCGTAACCGTGAATCGTGCCGAAGTCTCGAATGGCCAACTCGGTGCTGTACCGCGCCCAATCCGATATCGACGGAACGACCACGTGCGCAAGTACCGTACGGATCCGGACGGCTTCGCCCTCGCCAAACGTGACCACGTCCCGTACGGCTGAACCCGTCACGAGCGCCCGCCCGTCAACGGGCAGATCAACCTTCGTTTCAGATCCATCGTTGATCGGTATGCTGGACCAGGAACCCAACACGCTGCCATCCTGCATTGCCCGCGCCTGGTAGTAACCCCCCACCCGGGCTCCCCCGATCACAACCCTTGCCTGGCCGCGCGCGTCGGTTGTGCCCGACCACTCATAATTCGCCGTTCGCCCGGAAACGGAACGCGCGAATTCAACGGTGACGCCGCTGACGGGCGTCTCGCCCTGCCGCACGCTGGCCAATACCGCGGCCTGCGTCGTGTTCCCGCTGAACGCGTATTTGCCAAGGGGCTGTACTGACTGATCCTCTGCCTCCGGTATCTGGGACGTCGGCAAGCGTTCGCCGCCGCAGCCCCACGCCAAGCCCGCGGCCAGCGCCAGCACACCGCGAATGCTTCGAAACATAACATGCCCTCCATTTTTGAAGACGACAGCCAAGCGAGTACACGCCTGGCTGGTGTCTATGACCACTGGGACCTACTGGGTTTTCGAGAAAAACAGCCTCCGGACACATTGGCTTCCGAAGGCTGGAGACATGCACTTACTCGAAGGCCTCGAATGCACCGTTCCGGACGATCAGCACACTGGGATCGTATACCGCGTCGCCATCGGCGTTGAACGAGAATCGACCCAAAATCGTATCTACATCCTGGGTATTGGCCATCGCGTCTTTAATCGCGCTGGCGTCCGTCGATCCGGCTTCCGCAATCGCGTCCGCGAGAATATGAAGCGAGGCGTAAGAAAGTGCGGCCCATGGACCCGGTTCATAGCCGTATCTCGCGCTGAAACTTTCAACGAAGGCCTGATTTCCGGGTGCGGAAGTGCTGCTTGCCCAACTTGTTACGGAAATTGCGCGTTCTGCGGCCTCGCCCGCGGCCTGTACTTCGGCCAGCGTCAGTTCCGGAAGAATCAGCGGAATATTCGAGGGGATGCCAGACTCGCGGGCCTGGACCATAATCCGAATCTGCTCCGCCGCCAGACACGAAACGAATATGGCATGCGGATTCAATGCCTTGATGTTGTTCAACTGGTCGGCAAACGAGGTGTCTCCCGTTGCGAACGTCTCCCGGGTCAGAATCTCGACGTTGTTTTCCGCCAACGCGTTGCTCAACGCTTCGTCCAGACTCTGAGAATAGACATCGGTGTCGTCGACCATCATCGCGACTCTCTGATACCGCAGTTTATCCTGCAAATCTTTAACGGCGCCGGGTACGAGCGTACCCACGTTGAGACCCGAACGGAAGATATAGCCGCCGATGGCGCTGAGGCCGACGGCGGTTGAGGTGGAACTGAACGCCAGGACCTCGTTTTGTTGCGCGATCGGAAACACTTCTATCGCCACGGTGGAAATACCGGGACCCAGGATGACGGATACGCCGTCGTCTTTGATGAGTTTGTTGAACGCTTCTGTGGCGGCGTCAACGGTGCCCCGGGAATCTTCGACAATGAACTCGATGCTTGCGCCCCCGAGTTTCGATGAGCCGTTGATCTCTTCCCGAGCGAACTCAAAGCCTTCCATGGCGGGCCCGCCGTATTGGATTTGCGGTCCCGTCAGGGGAATGGCCACGCCAATCGTGATCTTCGCGGGGAGACCGCCAGGCGTCAGCGCGATTGAACCGGTCGCGCGTGCCGTTTCGCCAACCGGCAATTCAACCCTGGACTCATACCCGCTGTTGACCGGTATGCTCGACCACGAACCTATCATGCTTCCGCCACGCATTGCCCGCGCCCGATAGTAGCCCGTCACCCCGTCGCCACCGATCTCCACGTACGCCTGGCCGCGCGCATTGGTCGTTCCAGACGAACTGAAATCGGCCGCCCGACCTGAAACGGAACGCGAAAACTCCACGGTGACGCCGCTTACGGGCGTCTCACCCTCCTGGACGCGGGCAACGACCACGGCCCGCGCCATCCCATTGAGGGCCAGCTTACCGAGGGGTTGGCCGGTGCGGTCCCCTGCCTCGGGGACGTGCGATGTTGTCAGGCGTTCGCTGCCGCATCCCCAGGTCAAGCCCGCGGAAAGCGCCAACAAGAACACGTTGCGAAAACTTCCAAACATAGCGAACCCTCCCATTTTTGAAGACACCAGCTAAACGAGCACGAGTCTGAAATAGGCGTCTATGGCTTCCTGGCCCTACCCTTGATTTCCGGGAAAACATCCACCGGGCTAATGACTTCGGAAGACCCAAGACATAGGCTTACTCGAAGACTTCGAATGTACCGTTCCGGACGATCAGCACTGTGGGATCGTAGACCGCGTCTCCGTCGGCGTTGAACGAGAATCGACCCAAAATCGTATCTACATCCTGGGTATTGGCCATCTCGTCTTTAATCGCACTGGCGTTAGTCGACCCGGCTTCCGCAATCGCATCCGCGAGAATATGCAGCGAGGCGTAAGAAAGCGCGGCCCATGGACCCGGCTCATAGCCGTATCTCGCGCTGAAACTTTCAACGAAGGCCTGATTTCCGGGTGTGGGAGTGCTGATGGTCCAACTCGTTACGGAAATCGCGCGTTCGGCGTCTTCGGCCGCGGCCTGCACTTCGGCCGGGCTCAGAAAAGGAAGAATCAAAGGAATATTCGTGGGAATGCCAGCCTCACGGGCCTGGACCAGTATCCGAATCTGCTCCGCCGCCAGACACGAAACGAATATGGCATGCGGATTCAATGCTTTGATGCTGCTCAACTGGTCGGCAAACGACGTGTCTCCCGTTGCAAAGGTCTCCCTGGTCAAAATCTCCACGTCGTTTTCCGCCAACGCGTTGCTTAACGCTTCGTCCAGACTCAGAGAATAGACATCGGTGTCGTCGACCATCATCGCGACTCTCTGATACCGCAGTTTATCCTGCAAATCCTTGACGGCGCCGGGTACGAGCGTACCCACGTTGAGATTCGAACGGAAGATATAGTCGCCGATCGCGCTCAGGCCGACGGCGGCAGAGGTCGAACTGAACGCCAGGACCTCGTTTTGTTGCGCGATCGGAAACACTTCCTTCGCCACGGTGGAAATAACGGGACCCAGGATGACGGAAACGCCGTCCTCCTTGATGAGTTTGTTGAACGCTTCTGTGGCGGCGTCAACGGTTCCGCGAGAATCTTCGACAACAAACTCGATGTGTGCGCCTCCGAGTTTCAACGATCCGTTGATCTCTTCCTGAGCGAACTCAAAGCCTTCCATGGCGGGTACGCCGTATTGGGTTTGCGGACCCGTCAGGGGAATGGCCACGCCAATCGTGATCTTCGCGGGGAGACCGCCCGGCGTCAGCACAATTGACCCGGTCGCGCGTGCCGTTTCGCCAACCGGCAATTCAACCTTCGACTCATACCCGCTGTTGATCGGTATGCTCGACCACGAACCTATCGTACTACCGCCTCGCATCGCCCGCGCCCGATAGTAACCCGTCACCCCGGCGCCCCCGATCTCCACGTACGCCTGGCCGCGCGCATTGGTCGTTCCCGACCATTCGAAATCGGTCGTCCGACCTGAAACCGAACGCGCGAACTCGACGGTAGCCCCGCTTACAGGCGTCTCGCCGTGCCGCACGCTGGCCACCACCACGGCCCGCGCCATGCCATTGAGGGCCAGCTTACCGAGGGGTTGGCCGGTGCGGTCCCCTGCCTCGGGGACGTGCGAGGTTGTCAGACGTTCGCTGCCGCATCCCCAGGCCAAGCCTGCGGAAAGCGCCAACAAGAACACGCTGCGAAAACTTCCAAACATAGCGAACCCTCCCAATGTTTCGGATTACCAGCGAAAAAGAGCCAGAAAGCTGCTCGGAGCATCCGTGAAGAACGCGCCCGTCCCAATTGGCCCGGAACTTATTCGGAAATCTTAAAGAAAGTTTGCAGACACACAAAAAGCGTCCAAGCTTCGGCGTTCAAACCCGCCTTTCTTATCATCCGTAATATACAATATAATCTGAAATGGCGGGTCGGCAAGTGGGCATTGAGATTTCTTTTTAGAAATCAGACAATTCACACATTGAAAACGGCTTAGAATTTCAACATCGGAACCACACCTGAGAACAAGCCTGCGCGGACGGGATTCGGCAGTATTCTCGTCATTTTGGCGCAGGTTATCCGTACGGATACAATGAGGAAACGGAGCAATGTTGCAATATGCAACCTGTGTCGAATTTTGCTACATTATAGGATGCGCGATGGCGGGAAGCCGGCCAGGCATACAGGTAGAATGAGGAACGTATCGGGGCCCGGATTGGAGCATCGACGGACTGGACGGACGAGATGGATTGCGTATTATTCGACATGACTCGCCTATCGCCGGGTTTCCGGTTGAATCGCTTTGAAGTCAAATCCGTCGCCGGCGGTAGACTGAAGGGTCGAAGCGGCCGCACGGGAGTCGCCAGAATGTTCCGGATTGGCTATCCTTTCCTCCCAGGTGAGTTTCGGATCACGGTTGACTTCGTTTCCTGTTCATATACGAATTGCCACAATGAAACGCCATTTTAAATCATCCACCCTTGCGCTCGGCCTCGCCGGCCTCCTGTGCCTGGCGTTGTTCATCTTCCCGTGGTCGCCATCCACGCAGCCCAGCGGCTTTTCCCTCGCCCTGGACGTGGATGATGCTGCTGGCAACCAGGCGGTTTCCTCGCTCGACCTCTTACCCGATCAGCCCGTTTCCCTACAGATTTTCGGAACGGATATTCAGAATGCCAGCGGCATTTCCGCGCGCTTCCGATTCGATGCGAAACAGGTCATCTACGAGGGATTCGATCCCGGCGAGGTACTGCCGAACGTCCATGCCATCGTACAACTGGATTCCACGTCCATCAGGATAGGCGTTTCGTCGTTGAGTGGATCGGCATCCGTGAACGCCGGCTGGGTCGGCACCGTGCATTTTCGCACCACCGCCGCCTTTTCGGACACGGAGATCTGGCTGGTGCACGCTGAACTTGCCAGGAGCGGACAGTCCGAGGTAATATCGCCCGCCCTCGGGGTTGCGCTGCAGGTGGCCGCGCCCCCTTCCCCGGACTTCGACGGCAACGGGCTTGTGGGTTTTTCCGATTTTGTGGCCTTTGCCGGCGCTTTCGGTTCCCGGCAGGGTGACGGGAAGTATGTGGCAGCATACGATCTGAACAACGACGGTACGATCGCCTTCAACGATTTCGTGATCTTCGCCACGAGTTTTGGCGAAGCGGCCAACCGTGCGCCCGCGTTCACCGCCGCGCCTCCGGTCACGCGCTTTGTGGAAGAGAATACCTCGGCGGGCCAACCCATCGGCGATCCCGTCACCGCGACCGACGCCGATGACGACTCCCTCACGTACCGCCTGCACGGTGTGTATGCAGACCGTTTTTCCATCGGCGCAGGTACCGGTCAGCTTATCACAAAGGACGGGATCGCCTACGACCACGAAGCAAGGGACGCGTATTCCGTCACCGTGCGCGCCAGCGACGGGCAGCGCGGCCGCGCCACCCTTGTCGTCGGCATCGCCGTCACCGACGTGGATGAACCCCCTGGCGCGCCGCCTGAGGGAGTGATGGTGGCGCCGCGCGACACCGCATTGACCGTGACCTGGAGTGCGGCGCCCGAAGAAGCGGGCAAGCCCCCGGTGAGCGGGTATGAAGTGGTACATCGGACGGCGGATAGCGAGGAATGGCTGGAGGGGCTCGTCCTGGGCAGCCGCGCGGATACCAGCGTCGCGCTGACCGGTCTGACCAACGAACAACCGTATCAGGTACGCGTGCGCATATTGAACGACGAAGGCGCGAGTCCTTGGTCGGAACCCGTTGTCGGAGCGCCCACGGTGGGGCCGAGACCGCTGGGCATTGTCGGCGAACAGTCGCTGATCCTGGGCAGCGACCTTCGCGTAAACGTCGCAAGCCTGTTCACCCGACCGGCTCTGGGGACGCTGACGTACGGCGCGGCATCGTCCAATGAAGCCATCGTCACGGTCACGGTGTCGGACTCGATGGCGACGGTGCGCGCCGTGGCCGTGGGGGGCGCTACCATCACCGCAACTGCCGGCGACACGTACGGCAACACCTCGCAAACGACCTTCCCCGTTGTCGTGACGACGCCGCCACCCCCACCCCCGCCACCCGGACCCGTCGGACCCATCGGGCCGTTTCGCCCTCCGCCGCCACCGCCACCCCCTCCGCCGCCGGCCAACAATCGCGCGCCGACCTTCGATGAGGGGACCAGCACGTCGCGGACCGTGCCCGAGAACACCCGGGCCCGTCAGCCCATACAGCATCCGGTACGCGCCACCGATCCGGACGCACACCGGCTGACGTACAACCTCACGGGCCCCGATTCCGCCAGCTTCGCCGTTGATACGGGCAGCGGCCAGTTGCGCACCCTGTCGGGGGTCACGTATGACTTCGAGGATAACGACCGTTATTCGGTTGACCTGGAAGCCGACGACCCTTACGGTGGCAACGCCACCATCGGTGTTACCATACACGTAGCCGACGTCGACGAACCGCCCGACGTCCCCGACAGGCCGCAGGTACAGCCGGCATCGTCCACCAGCCTGACGGTGACCTGGACAGCGCCGACCAACACCGGCCCCGATATCTTCGATTACGACGTACAATATCGGACGGGCAGCGGCAACTTCGATCCATGGCCGCACGACAACACCGGCACGACCACGACGATAACGAACCTGGAGGTGAACAAGCGGTACGAGGTACAGGTGCGGGCGCACAACGACGAAGGCGAGAGCCGGTGGTCCCCTTCCGGCTTCGGGACCACAAGCGCCAACCTGCCGCCGGTATTCGACGAGGGAGGCAGTGCCACGCGCAGCCTCGAGGAGAACACACCGTCCGATCGAAACATCGGCGGCCCCGTCGGGGCAACCGATCCTGAGAACACCACGCTGAGCTACCGCCTTGCAGGTGGGGATACGGATCAATTCAACATCGACGCCAACAACGGCCGGCTTCGCACGCGGACCGGCGCGGATTATAACTATGAGGTGAAAAATCGCTATTCGGTGACGGTGGAAGCGCAGGACGAACGGGGAGGACGCTCAACCATCTCCGTGACCATCGAAGTGACCGACGACGATAACGAACGGCCGGAGACGCCCGACAAGCCGACGGTCACCGCCTCCACGTTAAACAGCCTTTCCATTCGATGGACGGCGCCGGCCAACGCCGGCCCCGACATCAACGACTACGACGTGCAATACAGCGAAGACGGCGGCGCCTTCACAGACTCGCCGCACACGGGTCCAGGCACGACCACCACCATCACCGGGTTGAAAGCCAACACCCCCTACGAGGTGCAGGTGCTGGCCCGCAGCGACGAAGGCGTAAGCCCCTGGTCCGAGTCCGCTGACGCGAGAACCGTCGCCAACCGGGCGCCTACCTTCAACGAGGGCACACGCACCACGCGCAGTTTTGCCGAGAATACCACGGGCACACACGACATCGGCAACCCGATAACCGCAAGGGATAACGACGGTGGGACATTGAGCTACGACCTTGAAGGCACGGATCAGGCCTCCTTCGCGCTGGATGGCGACCAGCTTCAGACGCGACCGGGCCTCACCTACGACTTCGAGGGGAAGCCCAACTACGACGTGACGGTTCGCGTGAAAGACGGCCAGGGCGGCAGCAATACCATCGCGGTGACCATCAACCTGGTCGACGAACGTGAACCGCCCGAGACACCCACGGCGCCCGGTGTCGCGCCGGCCTCATCCACCAGCCTGGACGTGACATGGAACGAGCCGGTCAACACCGGTCCCGACGTCGACGACTACGACGTGCAATACCGGGAAGGAGACACCGGCGGATTCACCTCGTGGCGCTTCAACAGCGCGGACCGCGCAACGACCATCACGGGCCTGACGCCGGACACCACCCACCAGGTGCAGGTGCTGGCGCGCAACGACGAAGGCGCGAGTTCGTGGTCCGAGTCCGGCGAGGGAAGAACCAGCCCGAATCAGCTGCCGATATTCACCGATGGATCCAGCGCCATGCGCAGTCTGGCCGAAAACACGACAGGCGTGCAAAATATCGGCGATCCGGTCGACGCCACGGACCCCGAGAACACCACGCTGACCTACATCCTTGAAGGCACGGATGCAGATGACTTCACCATTGACGCGCGCAACGGGCAGATCCGCACCCGTTCGGGGGAAACCTACGACTACGAGACCACGCCACGCTATTCTGTGGCTATGAAGGCAACTGACGGACACGGCGGCGACCGCAGCATCCCCGTGTTCATCGACCTTACCGACATGAACGAGATCCCCGTATTTACCGGCGACGCGACCTTGATGACCGCGGAAAATGCGCTGTCTGCCGGACGCGTGGAGGCAGATGATCCTGATAACGCCGACCGCATCACAGACTATGCCATCACTGATGGAGCCGACCGGAGCTTGTTCGTGATCAATAGCGGGGGCACGTTGACCTTCAAGGACGAACCCGATTTCGAGAGTCCCGGGGACGCGGGACGGAACAACCAGTACAACCTGGCGGTCACGGCTACCGGGGGTACGGGAGGCAGGGCGCTCACCGCCGAGCGGGCGATTACCGTTACCGTCACGGACGAGAACGAACGGCCCCGTTTCACCAGTGTGGATACGTTCACGGTCACGGAAAATGAACTTCTGGCAGGCCGATTGGCCGCACAGGACGTGGATAGAGACGACAGTATCACGGGCTACGAGGTCAACGCCGGGCTTGACGGAGATCGGTTCGAGATTGCGAACACCAGGGAGTTGCACTTCAAGGACGACCCTGACTTCGAGCGGCCGGCGGACACGGGAGGGAACAACGAATACATCGTTGTGGTCGAGGTGACGGGAGGCGCGGACACAAGGGAGCTGACGGCAACGCAGTCCATAACCGTCACGGTGGAGGACGACGTCGAACCACCGGGCAAACCGGACCGGCCCACGGTGAGCGACGAGACGGAAAGCAGTCTGACGGTGAGTTGGGACGAGCCGGACAACAACGGTCCCGCCATTACGAACTATTTTCTGCAATACCGCGAGAGCGGCGCGTTCATCGACTCGCCGGACAGTGGACTGACCCGGACGCGAACCATCACCGGCCTGCGTTCGGGCCGAACCTACCAGATCCAGGTGCAGGCCAAGAACGATGAAGGCAAGGGACCGTGGTCCGGACGGGCGAACGGAACGACGCTTACCGCGCCGACGGTTTCGAGTGCCGCATTCACCTCCACGCCGGCCTCGGGGCAGAATGGCGCCTACAAGCGGGACGACGTTATGGAGATGACCGCGACCTTCAGCGAAGCGGTGACCGTCTCCGGCACGCCGCAGATCGACCTGACGATTGGCACCGCCGTACGCAAGGCCGACTACGAAAGCGGCTCAACCACAACCCAGCTATTGTTCCAATATAAGGTAGCCGGAACCGACGAGGACAAGGATGGCGCGACCATTAACGAAAACGGCCTGAAGCTAAACAACGGCCGCATCTACCTCCTTAAAAACAACGCCACCGTCAACGCCGACCTGGCGCACGTGGCGCGCACCAATGTCTCGAGTCAGAAGGTCGACGGTCTCCCACCGGGGCTCACCGACGCGGAGGTAAAAAGCGACGAGTTGACGCTTACTTTCGGCGAGAGCCTCGACCGTGATCCCAGGCCGAAAACGGGCGACTTTACGGTGACGGCGGACGACTCGGCACTTGGCGTCACTGCGGTTACGATGCACGCCAGTGACGTGGAGCTCACCATCGACCCCGCCGTAACGCCCGGACAGACGGTCACGCTGGCCTACACACCGGGGACCAACCCGGTTCGAGACCTGGCGCAGAACCCCGCCATCGCGCTCACAAACCTGACGGTCAGAAACAACACTCAGGACCAGACTTTAAACGTCTGCGTCCGCACGCCACAGGTACGCGACGCGATCATGGATGCCGCGGGCGTCGGTACATGCGGCGCCGTAACGGCAGACCATCTGTCGGCGATCACCCGACTCTCGCTGAGTGAGAAGAATATCTCGACGCTGAAGGCCAACGACTTTTCCGGACTGGCGGCATTGGAAACACTGTTTCTGAGAGAGAACCAACTCGGCAGCCTGCCACAGAACATCTTCTCTGCACTCCCAGCACTGGTAACGCTTTCTCTCCGGGACAACGAACTCGCCGACCTCGACGCGAATCTCTTTTCCAACCTGACAAATCTGGAAATTCTCCTGCTCGATGGCAACCAGCTGGACAGTCTGAATACGGATCTTTTCTCCAATCTCTCGGCCCTGCAGGCCCTCGATCTGAACGGCAACAAACTCAGCAGCCTGGATGCGAATGTCTTCTCCAACCTCTCGGCCCTGAGAATCCTCGACCTGGACGGTAATGAACTCAGCAGCCTGAATGCGAGTATCTTCTCCAGCCTCTCGGCGCTGGAAGGCCTCGATCTGGACGGCAACGAGCTCAGCAGCCTGGATGCGAATGTCTTCTCCAGCCTTTCGGCGCTGAGAATCCTCGACCTGAACGGCAACAAACTCAGCAGCCTGGATGCGAGTATCTTCTCCAACCTCTCATCGCTGGAAGCCCTCGATCTGGACGGCAACGAGCTCAGCAGCCTGGATGCGAATATCTTCTCCAACCTCTCATCGCTGGAAGCCCTCGACCTGAGCAAGAACGAACTCAGCAGCCTTCCGCGGAACCTCTTTTCCGGTCTGTCATCGCTGCAAGCGCTCTATCTCAACGAACAGGAAACCGGTCACCAGCTCGGCAGCCTGGACGCCGATATATTCTCCGGCCTCACCGCGTTGACAACACTCCGGCTGGAACACAACGATATCAGCAGCCTGGACGCAGGGCTCTTCACCGGGTTGTCCGACCTGGAAACGCTCCGGCTGGACTACAACAGCCTCAGCAGCCTTCCGGATGGAATCTTCTCCGGGCTCACGTCGCTGACAACGCTCAACCTTGAGAGCAACACGGTCGATCCCCTTCCCATTACCGTATCCCTGGAACGGGTTGCGTCGGGTCAATTCAGGGCCGAAGCGAACACCGGCGCACCGTTTGATATGATCCTGCCACTCGACGTGGTCAACGGCGCTATCGACGGCGGCGGGAGCAGCATCGAAATCCCCCAGGGCGACTTACAAAGCAGCACACTGACGGTAACCCGAACGACCGGCACGTCTGCCGCGGTCACGGTAGACCTCGGAACGTTTCCGCCGCTCCCACCGGGAGATAACGGTTATTCCTTTGTCACGCCCGACGACCTGACGGTCGAAGTCATCCCGGGGCTGCCGGACGTGAATATATACCCGACGGCGCTATCCGTGGCCGCGGGCGACAGCAATACCTACACAATGGCCCTGAACTCCCGGCCGACGATGGACGTCACGGTCACGGTGGATGTGCCGTCGGGTTCGGATGTCTCGGTGAATCCGATGGAACGGATGTTCGCGGCGGATACCTATGACATGTCGCAGACCGTGACGGTGATCGCGGATACCGGCGCGGCGGCAAACGACATGGTCACGTTGAGTCACATGGTCAGCGGCGGGGACTATCAGAACGTGTCGGCCGACGACGTAGACGTGACGATCATCAGTGCCGTCGCCGGCAATCAGTCGCCAACCTTCACCAGCCCCGGTATCTTCGACGTGAAGGAAAACGCAACCGCGGTGGGTACGGTCGTCGCAGGGGATACGGATGCCAGCGACTACATCGCCGGCTATGAGACAACCGGCGGCGCCCACCAGGCGCAGTTTTCGATCACGAGCGACGGGGAATTGACCTTCAAAGCCGCCCCGGACTTTGAGAATCCAGCGGCAAGCGGTAACAGATATACCGTCGTTATAACGGCCACAAGCGGAACCGGGCCCAGGAAACGCGAGGCAAATCAGACGATTCGTGTGACCGTAGAAGACGATGACGAACCGCCCGGTCGGCCTCCCGCGCCCATATTGGATCTCTCATACGCGACTTACCGTACGATCGGGGTGAGCCCCGGTCGGAGACCGCCGACGAATACCGGGCCGGAAATCACTTCCTGGGATATACAGTATCGCATCAGGAATACCAGTAATTTCAAAATCCACGATCCGGAGCCGAAGCCGGACTGGACGCAACCGGACTGGGCAACGGACATCACGCGCCTGAACCGAGGCGTGACCTACGAGGTACAGGTGCGCGCAAAAAACGACGAAGGGGAAAGCGAGTGGTCACCTTCGGCCGAGGCGCCGATTCCCAATCAGTCCCCGGTCGTGGACGGCTCCTTCGACGACCTGACGCTTCCGGTGGGCGGCGCCGTTGAGATCGTGTCCGCGGGCGACGTGTTCGACGATCCCGACGATCTGTCGCTGCTGTATACGGCGTTTTCGACCAACAGCACAGTTGCGTCCGTGAAGGTGAGCGGTACCGAGGTCCTGGTCGATCCGGTATCGGCCGGTAGCGCAAGGATTATCCTAAGGGCCTACGATCCCTGGGGCGCGAACGTCATGTCGTCATTCAATGTGAATGTCCAGGCGCCGTCCCTGTCGGCCCCCATCCTGAGCATCAGCGGCAACCTGTTCACGCTCGAATTCATGGATGACTTCGCCGCTGATGAAACCCGGGCGTACGAGGTCAGGATCCGGCAGAGTGAGCCAATCGGCAACTGGGCCACAGGGTGCTTCACGGCAACCAACGATGAGAATACAGCCCGTTCCGTCACGGTAACCGTGCAATCGCTGGTCTCCGATTTCTTCGTGCCCGGCAACACCTACGAGACGGATTACGGATACCTCGGGACGGCCTGCGGCGGCAGCCTGACGGGCGTACGCTCCGCGGCTGCCGAGGCGACCGTGCCCGGGGTCTCGGCTTTCAACATCGAACTCATCTACGCCGGCGGCACACCCGCCCGGAGGGTTCAGTTGGCTTTTGACAATGCCGTGGCGCGATGGGAGCGGATCATCGCCCAGGACATCCCCAACCACCGTCTGTCGTCCAACGGCCGCGCATTGCTGGAGAGGCTTTATCCCGGAACAACTTCCCCTGAGGTTGTTGATGATCTCATAATTTACGTGGAAGTCGTTGAAATCGACGGACAAAGCGGCACGCTCGGACAGGCGTGGCGTATCGTGTGGCGCGTCCCGTCCTCTCTGCCGATCGCATGCGGAATCGAACTCGATCGGGACGACCTGAGCACTATGTCGGACAATAAGTTGACAGCTCTCGTTCTGCACGAGTTAACCCACACTTTGGGATTCGGTCTCGGAACGTGGATAGACCACGACCTTTTGAAGAACCCATCTCTCGATATGAATGACGATCCCATTGATCCCGCTCCGGATACCTATTTCCCGGGTGCGAACGCGATTGCCGCATTCAATGCCGCGGGCGGGTCAGGCTACACGGGTGCGAAGGTGCCCGTGGAAAACACGTCGGGCGGATCGAGCAGCCAGGACAGCCACTGGCGGGAATCCGTAATGCAGAGCGAACTGATGACGCCCAGGGTGGGCGAAGCCGTTACGCATCCACTCAGCGCCATCACGATCCAATCGCTGGCGGACATCGGGTACACGGTGGACGCCACGCAGGCAGATACCTACACTCTGCCGTCCACCTCCACTTCCAAAATTGCGATAGGATCCGAGGAGTTGATTCTGCTCAACTGTGTTATCACGCACCCCGAGGCCGGACCCGATAGGCCCGAGCCCATCACCCTGGATCTGCGGAAAGCTACGGAGAGGGAATGACAAGGCTGAACGTGAGCGTCGTAGTACTAATGGCCTTCCTGTCGATGTACTCCTTATGCTCGCCTTCCGAGCGGCCGCGGAAAGAAGCACATGCCGAATCGCAGATGCCTCTCTGCGAACCCACGTCCGGGTGCCTGAATGCCCGCGCGACGCTGGCCGGCAGAATCGGCGCCTACGGACTGACGCTGGTGGAAGTGCTCAACGGTGTCCACGCACGCCGTGCGCATGGCGTCCTCACCCTGCGCCGGCCGCCCCCGGAACACTCTATGCTCGGGACCGTGTCGACTCCGCTGTACGGTTTTACCGACATCGACCTCCGCGCGGTGGGCGCGCACCGGGTCGGTGACCCGGCCGGTAGGGACCCTCAGGCACCCGGTGTGCTCGTGCTCGAAAGCGACCATGATGGAAAGCGCCGCATCATGCTGCGCCTTGGCGCGGACGCCAACCGGCGGGATGAAATGCTCTTCGACGGGGCTTACACCGTGCTCAAGATACACAAAATTACGCCCGACGGTTTCGCAGGGAGTTGGCGAAGCGGCGCGCGATTATCGCGCACCGGGGGTTACTTCTGCGCCCGGCGGGCGAATAAATGAAAAAGGGACGCGATTCGCGCCCCAGCCTGACTGAATAATGTTCAGTACATCCTCTCCCACCTGATCTTACGCTTGACAGTTTCTCCGTATGCCCATCGCCTCCATGGCGACAAACCCTGTCCTCATCCGACCCATCTACCCGCCAGATCGCAGCCATGGTCGTTTTCGGTAGCGATTCCCGAAATTTCCTTCTATACGCCGAGGATCCCTCTTGCGATCTGTCGCGCGACATCGAGCGTTTCGACAATGCGATGCCTGGGAACATGCTTCAAGATGCCGAGCGTCTGCAGGGTTCTCGCCGTCAGACCGGACAGTCCCATCACGATACATTCGGTCTGTTCGCTTTCGGCGAGATCCATGAGTTGCCCTATTACCATGGCCGCGCTGTCATCGAGATAGGTGGCTTCGGAGAAATCGATGATGACAACCTCGTGATCCTTGATGTCCGCGCCGATCACGCTGGCCAGCTTGCGGGAGGATGCGACGGTGAGGCTTCCCCTGAGCGCTACAAGTCCCACGCGAGCCGAGTACGGACTGAGTGCGGCCACGTCCATGTCCTCCTCCTCGGAAAAGAACATCCGGTCCAGCATCGGCACGGAGACCACGCTGTCGAGTTCCAGGCGTTCCAGTTGCCGTGCGTGTACCATTCCCGCGACAATCAGGCCTATCGCTACGGCGGTCACCAGATCGACAAACACCGTAAGACCCAGGGTAATCATCATCACCAGAAGGTGTTCCCGGCGCAGCCGGTGAACGCGCGTGAGAAGACGCCAGTCGACGATGTCCCAGCCGACCTTCATCAGAATACCGGCGAGAACGGCATGGGGAATCGGCTCCACGTACCGGCCGAGGCCCAGAAGGAGAGCCAACATGATTACCGCGTACATCGCGCCGGATACCGGCGTCACCCCGCCGGCGCGTATGTTGGTTACGGTTCCCGTCGTGGACCCCGCACCGGGCAGGCCCCCAAACAGTCCCGATACCATATTGCCAATGCCCTGCCCCACCAGTTCCCGGCTCGGATTGTGTCTCGTACCGGTCAAAGAATCGGCAACCAGGGAGGTGAGAAGGCTGTCCACGGAACCGAGCAGGGCCAGAATCAGCGCGGGTTTCAGCGCATGCATTACGAAAGAGACCGAGGGCAACGTCAATCGCATTTCCGGCAATCCGGTCGGTATGTGACCGATTACCGGGACGTCGCTCAGCCACAGTACGCCGAGCAACGTCCCGGCGACCAGGGCCAAGAGGGGGCCCGGCAGGTATCTGCTCCAACTGCGCGGCCAGATCGCACCAACAGCGAGAGCAACGGCAGCGATAGCCAGCGCGTTGTAATTGACATTGTCAACCGCATCGGACACCGCGCGGATCGTTCCGACGACACCGCCCGTCGCCGGGGCTGTCCCCAGGAACGGAAGAATGTGAATCACCATGATGATGATGCCGATCCCGGACATGAAACCGGAGATGACCACATGCGGCGTATAGGCCACGAAGCGACCGATCCTCGACATGCCCATCAGCACCTGCAGTAAACCGCCCATAACAACCACGGTGAGTGCTTCGATGAGGTTGGTGGTGTAGCTGGAGACAATGACCACGAAGGCGACGGTCATCGGCGCCGTGGGGCCCGATATCTGGGTCCGCGTGCCGCCGAACACAGCAGCGAAAAAGCCCACCGCGATCGCGCCGTACATCCCGGCTGCCGCGCCCATGCCCGACGCGACCCCCAGGGCCAGCGCGACCGGCAGCGCCACCACGGTTGCCGTGATGCCACCAAAGGCGTCGCCACGGAGCGCGCGGCTATCGTAAAAAGACGGAATCATGTCCTTAAAAAACAAATCGATGCCTCCGATTCTCAGTGGCGATGGGACACATTAACAGCCCGTTGAAAAAGTCCATCCGGGCTGCGTCCGGCCCTTCTGGCCGAATTACTGCGTTGCACTCCCTCCCCGAATCCCCCGATTCGACGCGGTCGTGCGCCTTGTCTTCGGCCACAATGACTCCCTCGGCAAGCGACTTTATCAACAGAGTTCCGTGCTCTGGTGAATTCCGGAACGCGAGTTCCCTCCCGGTTTTCATCAAACCCGTTCATGTCTCTGTTCACCCCTGTCGGGATGCAATGACTTCGCGCCGCCTTCCTGTCGCCGTAAAACGGCAGCCGGGCTTGACAGAAGCCGAACATGCCTTATCATGATATTAAATTCCAAACACAAAAGGAAAGGACAATGCTGAGATTCCCCGAAGAACTCATGCTTCTCCTTCTCGACGACGAGAACGGAAAATCCGCCCGGGTGCCGGACCAGTCGTTGCGGTATGCGCTTGCCGGCGGGGTGCTGATGGACCTGGCGATGGAGAACCGCATAGACACCGATCCGGACCGGCTCGTCCTGGTGGATTCGACGCCCGTGCAGGACGGCCTTCTCGATCCGACGCTTGCCGACATTTCGCAGGCGACCGAAACCCACGACGCCCGCTTCTGGGTGGAACGCACCGCCATTCGCAGCGCCGCAGGCATTCGCGAGGAGTCACTCGACCGGCTGGTGGAGAGAGGCATCCTGGAACGCCGCGACGACCGGCTTCTGTGGGTTTTCCGGTCGCGGCGATATCCCGTCGTGGACGACCAGGCCGAACGGGAGGTCAAGCTCAGGATCATGGAGATCCTGTTCAGCGACCAGATCCCCGACCCTCGCGACGTGGTAATCATCAGCCTTGCGCACGCCTGTAACCTTTTCAACCAGATATTGTCTACCAGAGAACTGGCGCGCGTCGCCCCTCGCATCAACCAGGTACGGAAGCTCGATCTGATCGGCCAGGCAACGTTCCGGGCGATCACGGAAATCGAACTGTCGCTCGCTCTCGCCGTACAGATGCGGCCGTATTAGCGTCCTACCCCGCGTCCGGTCTGCCCGATCCTGCTATCCCATTCGCCGAAATTACGACGCGCTCTCCACCCTCACGGTGACAATATCCAGGTCGTGATACTTCTGGTGGCGCACCGACGAAGCGTAATGGCGCAACAGGCGAAACGAAATTTCGTGTTCGTCCATTATCTCGGGCTGTTCACTCAGATACGCCAGCCTGTCTTCGAGATTTTCTCCCGCCGCAGCCGCCAGAAACTCCAGTTCCGTCGTCCCCCCCACAACCCGTGCGGTGACGACCAGCCGCCGCCCCTCCTCCGGGGCACTCTCCCGGGCTTGTTGTATCAGAATCGACAGGGTCTCTTCCCCCGCGGCGCACAGCCGCCCGGTTGCCGGTTCCTTCCAGCCGTTGCTTGCCGCGAGCTTTCGGAGGAACTCTTCGATTCCGGGCAGCGAGGCGGCGGCCAATTCGACCTCCAGACGCTTCCGGCGTCGGGCCGTCAGTTCCATGAACGCCGTCAGAAGGATTGCTGCAAGACCGCCTGCGGTCATCCCGTTGCCGAGCAACGTGCCCCACGTCCCGCCAAGCAAGTCGGGGAAGATCACCTGGTTCTGAAAACCCACGCCCAGCCAGAACGACAGCCCCACCACTGTGGCCTTCCGGTGACCGACGCCATCCTCCACAATCAGCTTCATCCCCTGCACAAACAACAGACCGATCAAGACGGTAACATAGGCCGCGCCCACAGGATTGGGAATGGCAATCACGAGAGCCGTTACCTTGGGGGACAGGGCCAGCAATACAAATAGGATCCCAATATATATCCCCACGCGGCGCGCCGCGACCCCGGTGAGTTCGGCAAGCGATATGCTGATGGAATAGGTCGTATTGGGGGGCGTCCCGGCGAGACCGGAGAGCAGGTTTCCCATCCCGTCGGCGTTGAGCGCGCCCTGCACCAGGCGGAAGTCGGTTGCCCGCGGCAGGCGGCGCGAGACCCGTTGAATGGCAACACCGTCGCCGACGGTCTCGATCGCACCGACGACCGTAACCACCACAAATGCCGGAAGCAGCGCCCAGAACTCCGCGCCCAGGGAGAGATCCAACCCCGGCCAGGCGTAATTCGGAAAACCGATCCAGGGTGCTTCGACAACCGGTCGAACGTCGTACAGCCCGAACGCTGCGGCCACAGCGCAACCCACCGCGATCCCGATCAGTGGCGCCCACAGCCGCAGGGATGCAGGGGCCCGCAACGCCAGCACCACGAGGGTAACAAACGCCGCGGCGGCCTGAAAGCCGACCGCGACGGCGACTGAGTGGGGGGGCCGCTCGTCCGGCTCGTACCGGATGGTTTCGTTTGAATGGGATGGCCCCGAAGTCATCTGTGCCTCCGAATGGTTTTCCACGACATTCCGTCTACAGGCGCCATACCAGCAGCAACTGCGCAATGCTCTCGTCTTCGTCGGTACCGAGTTTGCTCCGCCAGTATTGATACTCCACGCCGACCATGAATTGATTGGCTTCGCCCGCGATCGCCCTGCCCGCGTCCCAGACGAACTGCGGTTGCGCCAGGAAATATGCGCTTTGCGCCGAAGGGTCGGGTCAATCCCCCATTGACCTCCGGAACCCGACGCCGGCAAGACTTCCTGCCATCGTCTTCAACTACCGGCCAACGGCCCTGAATATCCGCAATAACGGCCACACCATTGAAATGGCATTCACCGGGGAGAACCGGATCGAGATTGCCGGTAATCGGAGCATTTGCCGCACGTGCCGGACGAAATGAAACGCAATGAAGGTGTCTGCGTTAACCCCGGCGATAGCTTCCGCGGGACGCGCGCGCCTATCGATATGAGGGCTCCCTGACGACCCCGCCCTGCTCTGAGGGGGTCAGGTGGTTCGTGCTGGCAACGCGCATTGAAATCTCAGAGGCGCAGATTGCCGCATTCGAAGCAATTGTTCACAAAAATAATCGGCCGGTACAGGCGCTGAACGGCCGCGAGATTCTTGTTGCTATCGAAGAGGAAAAATAGCACGGGGGATTGTTAGGCCGAACATTCAGGGGGAGATATTCCGCAGGTCTGATTTCGAGATTTCGGGTTTCGGTCCGTGATGTTTCAACTCAAGGAATATGGATCCTTCGATATTACGTTTACGACAATGCACTGTACATCCACGTTACGCGCCGGCATCGCCATACGCCAATAGACCCAGACCCGCGGTCTCGTTCAACTCTTTCCCGTCACCGGAATCCCGTACCGGTGTAATGTGCTCGCCAGCGTGGGACGCCCCAGGCGAATCCTGCCGTCGTTCAGGAGGTAAGTGAACAGATAGCCTGCGCCGAGCATGAGAATCCCGATGAGGAAACAATACATGACCGCTCTGTCGGGGTATACATCCTTGAGATACCCGACGTACAGCGGACCCGAGATACCGGCGGCGGCCCAGGCCGTGAGGACGGCGCCGTAGATGGTGGACATCTTTTTTGTGCCGAATACGTCCAGAACGAAGGGCGGCATGGTCGCAAATCCGCCGCCGAAGCAGAGCAGGACGTAGCAAACCAGGGCCGAGAATACCCACGGGTTGGTCTCCGTCATCAGGATGCCGAAGACGACCATCTGGCTGGCGAGGAGAACCCTGAAAATCGTGACCCGGCCGAACCTGTCCGAAAGCAATCCCCAGAACAGACGCCCCAAGCCGTTGCAGACCGAACTTACGGCGATGAGCGTTGCGCCGTACTCGGCCAGCGCCGTCGGCTCGATCGTACTATCCGCCAGACCCCAGATCTCCTGGAGGATTTCCGACTGGAAGCTGATGACCGAGATTCCGGCGGCGATATTGAAGAAAAAAACGATCCACATGATCACGAACTGGGTCGTCCGGAGGTACGTGACAGCGGAATCCGGCTCCCCGTATTCCAGCGCCTCATCGGCCGCGCCGCCCGTTGGGGACGCGGACGCAGGCGGATCGCTCAGGACAAGGCTGCAGGGAATCAGAATTGCGGCGAATACGATTCCCAGCCACACAAAAACGAGCGGAAGGGCGCCCGCTGTCCGCACGATCAAAAATGGCGCCAGGCCCTTGCTCAGGAGAAAGGCGCCGACGCCGAAACCCATGACCACGATACCCGTGGCCAGTCCCTTGCGGTCGGGGAACCACTTCGCAACGGTCGCGACCGGCGTCACGTACCCCAGCCCGATACCCGCGCCGCCAATCACGCCGTAACCCAGATAGAAAAGCGGTATGGAGTTCAGGTGCAATGCCGCCCCGGAGATCAGATATCCGACAGAAAACAGGATGCTGCCGGTCACAGCCAGGAACCTGGGACCCAAACGTGAAAGCATGTTTCCGGCCCAGGCGGCCGATACCCCCAGGGAGAAAATAGCGATACTGAAAGCCCACGCCGTTTCGGTATGCGTCCAGCCGCCCTGATGCACCAGGATCGTCTGGAAAAAACTCCAAGCGTAAACCGTGCCGAAGCAGACCTGCAGGGCCGTGCAGAATAGCGCGATGACGCTTCGCGGAATACGCACCGCTGATCCTCCCTCTACCCGGACTTGTCCGCCACCGGGCCGGGTCCCTCCGAACCTGACGGTTTTTCAGAGACGTGTCTGAAGAGGCGCGCCAGATCTCCTACTTCATCGTCGCGCGCCAGAAGTTCCTCGTTCGAGGGCCTCTCCTTGCCGCGACCGTCAGCCAGTTCCACGGCGTAGGCGAGAAGTCCTCCGAGAGGCTTTGCCGCCAGGTTGACCAGCCAGATCGAAGCCAGGACGCCGACGACGAGAAAGATACTGATGAGAATGACCTGCTGGCCGATGGCACGCTGTATCTTGAGCGCCACGATGTCCAGGTCCATGCCGACGTGTACCGTGCCTGCGACGCCGGCAAGGATTGGGCTGCCCACCTCCAGAAAATCGCCCAGGCCGGGTATGCTTCGTTCAACAGATTCGGTGCCGGACGGATCGCTCGCCAGGATTTCTTCGGGGATGCCCGGCACAAAGGTATGCGCCAGGTACTCGCCCTTCTCGTTGGTAATATAGATGTAACGGATGCCCTGAATCTCGACGAACTGATCGATCATCGACTGCAGTGTCGCAAGGTTTCTGTTCAGTAGGATGTCCACGCTGGCGTTGGCGATGGTCTTCGCAATGTCTTTGCTGTTGGTGGCGTACTCCGCCGACAACTGGGTGTCTACCGTGTAGATGCACAGAATAGACGTCGACAGTACAATCAGCCCGAAGAGCGCGAAGATGCCGAACCGGGTTTTCTGAAAAAGCTTTTGTATCTTCATTTTACGAAAGCCAGCTTTTCCAGTCGTCCAGGGTGACGAAGCGGCCGCCCTGTACGACGGTATAATAGACTGTCTGGAGACCCTGTCGACGGTCGGGCCCGAAGGAGACCTTTTCGCCAATCCCAAGGTCGAAATCTCTGACCGAGAAGACCGCTTCCTCAAGCCCGGACCTGTTCGGATTGTCACCCAGACGCCTGAGGACCTCTGTCATCAGCTTGGCGTCGAGAAAGCCCTCCAGGCTTACGAAACTGTGCGCGAACGGGCTGTAGGGCTCCTTGGCGAGTTCCTCGGGCACAGCCGGGTTGTAACGCGCCATCAACTCGCGATATTCCCTGACCGCCGGAATGGAAGTGTCTTCATAGCTGGGCACGACCTGAGAGTTGACGAGATACCGGGTGTATGTCTCAGGGTCGTCCCGGCCCTCGCTGAGCAGTTGGAGAAGATTCTCGCTTCCGACGAACGAGAGATTGGCGATTGGAACCTTCAAGCCCAGGTCGACAGCGTCGCGGGCGAAGGCGGCGCAGGCTGCGTAGGATCCGATGCAGATCACAGCGTCCGGGGAAGCGCCCTGCAGAATTTCAACCTGACGCCTCATGCTTCCGGTGAACCTCTGGCCGCGGCGGTAGGTCGCCTCGCCGGCAAGTTGCTCGCCGTGCGCATCCAGTGCGGCCCTCACTCCCGCCCATCCGCTACGGCCGTAGGCGTCGGCCTGATAGAACACGGCGATCCGCTTTCTGCCCGCCCTGATGAAATTATCCACGAGGCCGGCGGTCTCCTGGCGATAGGACGCCCGAAGGTTGAATGCGAAATCCCCGTACGGCGGCTCCCTCTGCGGCTGGGCGCCGGTAAACGGGAAAAACAGATAGACCCGCTCGTCCTGGAATTTCTTCAACAGGGGAAGCGCGCGGGTCACCGTTGGGGTACCCACGTACCCGAAAAGCAGGAACACGCGATCTTCCAGCATGAGTTTCATGGTGTTCTTGACGCACGGATCCGGCTGGTAGCCGTCGTCGTACAGCCTGAAGACAATCTGACGGCCGCCAATGCCTCCATTATCATTGACGTGGTTGAAGTAGGACTTCGCTCCCCGATAGAGTTCGCTGCCCAGCCCTCGCGACGGTCCGGAAAACGCGGCAGACATGCCGAGGACGATCTCACCGTCAAACACGCCTTCAGAGCCTTTGCCACTGCCAGGATTTTCTGCTGAAACCAGGTCTGATCCTCCTGTTTCGGCTCCGACGTTCCTCCAACTGCCCCAGGATAACGCCAGCAGCCCGATAAGGCCTCGACGGAGCAGCGATCTCCGCGTCAGGCCCGCCGCCGGGCTATTAAGCGGGTCATCTCCATCGGCGCAAAAAAGAGTATTCATTCCTCGTCTTCTGAGACTGCGATTCGCTTGAATCTATCGGGCTCGGCGCCGGTTCAACCGGACACCGACAGATTTTCAGAAGTTGTAGGTGAAGTGGATATCCAACCGGTTGGCGATGCCGTCGTTCAGATCCTTATAAGTGGTCTGCCAGTACAGATATTCGACCGCCACCTGGAATGGCTTCCAGGGCCGGTAACGGCCCACCGCGTAAAAGGCCCCGTTTCTGGTGCGCCCGCCGTCGGGCACCGCCTCCTCATCCGGCTGCTCCACCGTCGCCCCGGCGTACAGCTTCCATTGTGCATTGGGCGTGACAACGATCTGGGCCCACCCGCCGGTGGAGGCGATTTCATCGCCCGTCGCAGTGTTGACCCCCTGGCCGATACCACCCCGAATATCGGTGAGATTTCTACCCGTCCAGCCTTCACCCTGTATGGTCAGCTTATCGGTGAGCGAAATCGAAGCGTCCAGGCCCACCGCGGCCGAGGTGAAACGGGTCTCGCCACCCACGGCCTGGGCTGTCTCCTCCACACCCCAGTGGGCCCACGCGCCGGCCTTGAATTTTGGCTGCTCCAGCCCGAGCCGTGCCTGAAAAAAGGGCAGCGCCGCATCCCAGCCATCCAGAATGCCATTCTTGTCCAGGTCTTTCCTGTCCACCGCCCCCGTCTGGCCTGCCGCCACCGCCAGAGAAAACCCTCCCTCGGGCTTGTACGTAAGCCTCGCCTGGGGATGCCGGTCGCCCAGGTTGCCGGCGTGCCACATCAGACCGTCGTTGTTGGCTATCGGGAACAATGGAGAAATCACGTCCCAGGTCTGGCCCGCCAAAAAGTACCAGTCACCTCTCTGCAGATTGAAATAGGCCTGCCGAAGGCGCAGAATCTGGCGCGATTCGCTGCCGCCGTTCTGGAAATCCACCTCGACGAGGCCGCTTATGGTGGAAACTTCGTCCAATTTCACAGGCTTGAACCTGACCCCCAGGCGGGTGAGACGCGGGTACATGGTCAAATTGCCATCGTCTTCGGCGTCAGGCGACTCCGGCTTTACCCAGAAACCGAACTGGTGACTTTGCATCCTGGAATCGTCGATAACGGCGTCGAAACGGACGAATCCGTAGATCGTGAAATCTCCGGCAAGAGCCTGATCCACAACACCCAGCAGGCAGCCCAGTACAGCTACGGCAATTACCTTTTTCAAGTATCGCTCCCTAAAAAATAACGTTCCTGTGCCGAGACGGACCGTATGCGCTCCGAGCGTCGAATTCCTCCTGGCGAGAAGGGAGAGGAATGGTCGGGCGCCAGCAACGAAATGCCGGCATTACCGGAAATTCCTTTCGACTGCTGCCCAGGGGCCTATTCTTCTGTGGCCTCTTCCGCCCCGTCGCCGTCTTGGACGCGGACTCGTTCAACGTATGTTCGGCCCTTTTTGACGGCCTTATCGACACTGCGGCGCACGGATTCGCGGGATTCTCTACCAGTCCGGGGGGCCAGCAAGACGCCGGCGGTCAGTCCCAGGGCGATGCCCGCCAACACGCCGGCGCCGAATACGCTAAGACAAAGTCCTGCGGTATCTGTATTGCGATCCATTGAAGCCTCCTCGTCGGTTCGTGAAAAATATTGATTCACGGTGAGTGATCGTGGCTATCGTACAGCCCGGAAATATCAGACCGGACGCCAGTGGCGAGATCCTGTCATTTTTGGCTCATGATTTTCAGGGGGCCAATGACGAATTAGTACCTGGGAATTCGCGGCAGTGTCGTGTGTTCGCATTCCTCTCAAGGCGAGATGTGCGAACAGAAACGGGCACTTGTGCCAGATCCCCATAAAATCGCCTCTTGGTCGAAATCTTCCAAGAACCCCTAATTTATAATGCAAAGGATCAGTATAGTCAATGCATTTGGCAAAATTTATTGCGATAAGGCACGGGTAGTTCAAGATAGCGAAGAAGAGATGTCCGCAGGTTTCTTTTACGTTAAATTTCTGCCGAAATCTTCCGACCGGTTCCACCTTGAGGACACACAAAACCCTCCCGCCGTGGACCATCGACGTGTACCGTTATAATGTCAATGCCGTGATATTTCCGGTGACGCACGGAAGACGCGTAATGCCGCAGCAGGCGTAGCGGATGTTCTCATTTTCGCGTGACAACTCAGAGGCCATCTGCCCCTCGCGGTCGGCCCGGTTTCGACCGATTGCCGTCTAATAGTCCCATGGAACCCGATAAGGGTGCGTAAACTCTCCCGGTTCGTCCAGTGCGATTTCGTATGCCGCCAGATTCTCCGTTCGCACCCCTGGATAGGCGCCCCGGTCCGGTGTGCCCACCCCCATAACCAACGCACCCGGCATCTCGTAACCCGCCCGGAACCCCAGAGCCTGAAAAATTCCGGTCTTCACCGTTTGCCGTGGCGTCTCGAACGTACGCAAGCGGCAGAATCCCATGTCCCGGGCCGAATCCCGGATACCATCGAATAGCACACGGCACCTGTCCAGGCGCCACAACCCCTTGTACAGGTACATATCCATCAGCCCGATATGGGCCTCGTGCCGGTTGTCCCACCGTGTTGTGCGCCACGGCGCCAGCGTTGAGAATCCGATAAGCTTCGATCCCGCAAACAGCCCCAGCATCCGGACCCGCCGAGTTTCGGGCCGCCCCTCCGAAAGCTTCGGAATTTCAACCAGAATCTGACCCTCGTGCAGCTGATCGTCCTCAAACAGCGTCAGCAGATAGTTCTTCACCAGAACGTCCGGGTCCAGCGCCGAGTTCAGAAGCACCTGAATCTCGTTCAAATGGCTGAAATTCAGGGTCCGCACCTTCAACGGGTCGCAATCGCGAATCCGGTAATAAATTTCAAGGTGCTCCTGAATCGTCCTGCCGCCATAGTCCAATCCCAACCACTCCGGATGGTCTTGCACCACGTCCCGAAACCCGTACTTTTCGTATACCTGGTGCGCGATGCTCGGCCCGGTATCGATGAACATCGCCTCCACACCCGTCTCTCCCACCACGTCGATGCACAGCTTCAGCAACCGCCCGCCCAACCCTTTCCGCTTGTGCTCCTCCTCGAACATCCCATAGTGCCCCAACCTTCCCCACGGCCCGTGACGGGATGTCAGCGTCCAACCTTCGCCCACGATCTCTCCATCCAGGTCCGCCACGAACCGCCGGACATTTTCATAATAACCGTACGGATTGATCCCGCACAACGTGAACTGCACCTCGGGATCACTCTGGATTTCCATGAACCCCTGTTCGCGGATCACATAGTCGCCCACCTGTTCTATAAATCCACGTTGCGACATAGGCCCATCCGTCTACGCGGTATCGTCATTCCACGACGGTCAAGACCGCAATACTGGCGAACCCGGCCGGATTTTTCAAATAAAATATCACGCGCCGTAAGAGCGGCGCCGACGTTCCGGGCCGTTTGTTGGTATCAGACGCCTCTCAACGACCGTAAAACCACGCCAGCGGATAAACCCGCAGCACCAATTCACCGGGCTTTCTGGCCGTACGCTTCCGTTCTCCGAGTGTCACGGCCTCGCCCGAATCCTCGTCTGCCTCCACCCAGCTCCGATGATACATCAGCAGCACCCGATCGCCATGAAACCATACGTTTGCGTAATCGAACGTCGCGAAATCCTCGGGCAGCGTCCCCAGCTCCGGGAGCGCAACGACGGGGCTGACCGGATACCGAGGCGAAACCCGTGCCACGTCTTCCATCCCGCCGCTGAGTTCGATCGTCCTGAAGTGAGACCAACTGGCCCCGCTATCGCTCGAAACCGCCGCCGACAATCTTCCCCGCCGATACCCTCTCAAGATCTCCTCACGCGACGTCTGGTTCCAGACGCACAACAAATCACCAGTACCCGGAATCCGCCTGAGCCTGGGCGGCGAATACGAAGCGGCAAGATCGCTTGGCATCACGGGCGTCCAGGTCTCACCACCGTCCTCGCTGTAACTCTGCACCAGTCGCCCCACCGTGGACCTCGCCATCATCATCAACCGTCCGTCAGGACACACCGCCACGCCCGGCTCATCCACCGCTGTAATGCCTCCACGACCGTTCGGAATGCCCTCGGCGTCGAACCACCCCATCAACTGACCCCTGCACATCTTCCATGTGCGGCCTTCGTCGTCAGAATAACTCACCGAGGCGATATCCACCTCCGGGTAATGGTAGTGTCCACTCACCTGGATGCGCCGGCCTTTCCAATACCCGTAGCTGCTCACCCGCTCGTATTCCAACCCGGCGTGATGGTTGTTGCTGTGACAGATCCGGCTCGGCATCACCATCCGGCCGTTCGGCATCTGAATCATCGTATCGTAATACGGCCCCCCGAGCAGATTCATCGGCCACTCTCCGGACCAGGACCTGCCTTCGTCGTCCGACACCGACAGAAAAAACGGATTCCAGTTGAACATCTCGGACCCATAATGCCTATTTCTGCTCCCGAGGTGCGCGAGGGCAAGCCGGCCCGACTGCAACCGGATGCAAGACAGGCAGGAGGTTTCTCCAATCGTTTCCCAGTCCGGCGCATCCACTCTACCCCAGGTCAGCCCTGCGTCTTCAGACCGGTAACATCGGCGTCCCGCAATCATCAACAGCCCGTCTCGCACCTCAACAACGGCCGTTGCGCTTCCGGCGCCCACCCCGACGTGCTCCATAACGCCATCTGGAATCGGCCTCCGAAATATCGGCTTTTTTGGATCGGTCATGCTTATGTCCTCCAGGTCCCGCTACGCTCATGTCGCCGCCGAAGACATGATTGTCAGCGGCAAGCTCAAGGGTGCTTCGCCTATGTTCGCCGCAACGCGAGTAGCAAGGACCGGCATCGGCGTCGACGCCGGCTCGCCTTTGCGGTAACGCAAGAATCATATCACGGTTTCGACGTCGACCTCGATGCCATGCGCCAGTCCCGCCCAGGCCTTCGACCGAATCACCGACAATCACCCAGGATCGCCACGTGAGGAAGACCTCGAGCAGATCACAGCCATGAGCGCTCAGGGATACGGCGAGCCGCGTATGGCGGGCTTACTGCTTTTCTCCGTCGTCGCTCACATTCGTGACATCATGGGCGGCATCTCGGCCATGAAGGGAATTCAGGGGCGCAAGTACCATCCGCTACCGGAAGCGTATGGCGTAGAGGTCGGCCTCCTTCATCGCCACGCGAAGACGCACCGGCCTTCCGGCCAGCGCAGACACGTCGGAGCCGCTGTCCCAGCTGACCGCCCGCGCAATCTCATCTCCAAAGATCTCGGCGCTTTCGGAGAGCGTGTGGCCCTCGATGGGGCTGCCCTGCTCGTCCTGCATCTCGAACCGGATTTCGCCGGCCACCGAGGTCGAGTAGTTGATGACCAGCTCACTGCCAGCGAAGGTGAAGGGCTTGGTTACGAACTCGCCGCCGCCGAAGGGTGCGTTGACGGAGACGAAACCGTCGGTCCGAAGGACGCCTCGACGGAGCCGGCACGTCGGGTTCCGGTAGTTCTCTACGTAGTAGATCGAGATCTCCTCGGCCCCGGTGGGCACAACGCCGACGCCGGCGGCCATATTCCGCTCATTCCAGTTCCTTGAGTCAAGGCCTGGACGGATGAACGGACCCATAAACCGGCGATCCCACCGGACGCCGTCCCGGCTGGTCATCAAGACCCCCTCGGACAGGCCGTCGGACACCCAGTCCTTGTGGAACTTCCGGCCAAGCCTAAGCCGCTTGGGGAACATCAGGTAGACGTGGGGAGCGCGGAAGTATAGGGTCGCTGCGTTGGTGTACAGGTGCTCCTTCTGCCTTCCGCCCATGTCGATCAGCTCCGGCACGGTCCAGTCCAGGAAGTCGTCCGACTCGGCCCTCCGAATCGACCGGTATACGCCACCCTGAGCGGGGGCTCCGCAACGATCGCAATCGGGCGTGAAACCCCTCAAGTAGCTGACGTACTTGCGAATATTGACGTCCCAGAAGGCCACGTTGGGTGAGTCGAAGTTGGGGTGGTCGTCGGGTGGCGCATGTAGGATCGGCCCGTCCTGGATCAGCTCCCAATGGATGCCGTCGGGCGAACCATAGCCGTAAATCGTGGCGCGCTTGTCCAGCTTTTCGCCCCTCAGGAAGCCCTTGTACCGCTGTGAGTCTGGCGCGGCCGGATTGGGATCCTTGAAGACGCAGGCGTTCCAGTGCACAGCCCCCATGACGATGTTGTTCTCCTTCGAGCCCTCGAACTCGTGCAGCCCGAGGGTTGGACGCTCGAAGTGGATGCCGTCGGGGCTTTCGGCGTAACAGGTCGTCCGGTTCGTTCCCTCAGGGCCGGTGGCGCGGTACCAGAGGCGGTAGCGCCCGTCGTCGAGGATGACGTTGGCGACCCACGACGTCTTCCCTTCCCAGGGTTGGTCGAAATCGAGGACGACCTCAGCCGGCACCGGAGGATGGAGCTTGAGGCTTGTGTCCGTCATCGTGTCGATCAGCCAGTCGTCGACGAATAGCTCAAGCCTGGAGCGTATGTCTCTGGTGCCAGCCATGGATCATCCTCCTGACACGCCGCTGATGGCTCATTATGATACACGCCGATGCCTTAACTTCTGGCTGACCGACGGAGGATTGGGGGCAATCAGCAATTGAACACCGCACCCACGACAGAACCGGGCTAACCGTCTACACGGTGGGGATGGGCTGCTGGCGGATCGGCGGTCAAGTCCCCCGCGGCGGCCACGGACATCCGGCCATCTATCACACAGACGGGGTCCTTCCCAAACTCACATCCGGTCGCCTAAATCACTACCGTGAGTGTCGATCTCGCAAGACGACCATGTATTGCGGCGTCCCGACGACTTGCCGGCTAATTCCAATCGACCGGTGACTTCAGCACACCCAACACCGCCCTCCTCACCCGATCCAGACCCTGAATCGCGTTCCAGCGTCGAACCAGGTCAGAATCATCGAATCGTCGCCCCTGCTCATCCGTCTTCTGATCTCCGGGCCCACGCACCGCAATAACTGAGGATTTCCCGTTGCAAGGGCCGATCATCGCCAGCCCAACGCCGGCTTCAGGCGCGACCCTCGCCGCCAGCAGTCCCGCCAGCGTCGGGTCGTCGATCACTTGTGACAAGTCGGTGCGCGCGGCCGCCAGCGCCTGCTCGGCGTCGCGCCCACTAAGGTCCGCCAAAACCACGCTTCCGAACCCAGCTTCGTTCAACTCCCGGCAGATTTGTCCCCCGGTAAGCGTATCCACCACCCCAAGCTTCAGATCCCGTTGCGCCAGCAGCCTGCCCACAACCTCGGCCACCGTTTCTTTCTCCTCACCATAGACCGCCACACCCAGCCGATTCCGGAGTTCGGTTTCCATTTCGGCAATCAGCGCATCCGCTTCCGACTCCGAATCGGCTCTGGCTGCCACGCGAACGTCCGTCTGTCCCGCATGAGCGGCCAGACCAACCGTCGGGTTGGACGAAGCCATCAGATCACCGATTCCCCGGTCGATATTGCTCTCCCCTACCGCGCAGGTCCGGAGTACACGCACCCGGATTACCTTCACACCGCCCATCCGATCCACCAGCAACGGTACGACGGTATTCTCCATCATATGCGACAATTCCCGGGGTACACCCGGGAGGCAGATAATGAACCCACGACCTCTTGTATCTTCGCTCAGAAAACATGGCGCCGTTCCGACGGGATTCTCCAACGGCAGCGCACCGTCGGGCAGATACGCCTGCCGCTTGTTATTAGCGGCCATCTTCCGTCCGAAACTTCGGAACCGGGCCGCGATCTGCCCTTCCAGCTCCTCGCTGTATATCAGCTTCCGCCCCGTTGCACGTGCAATCGCCTGCCGGGTCACATCGTCCACGGTCGGCCCGATGCCCCCCGAGGTAATCACCACATCCGACCGATCCAACGCGAGGTTGAGTACGTCCGTAATGCGTTCCTCGTTGTCTCCTACGGTGGTCTTGTAATAGAGGTCCATACCGATGTTCCGGAGCGCCACGGCCAGCAGATTCGCGTTGGTATCCACGATTTCTCCAAGCAGGAGCTCGGTTCCGACCATGACGATCTCTGCACGCACAATCCCCCCTTCAAACCGTCCTTTCGAGGTTGAAATTCCACCTCCGCCCTAACAGCCCGTTGAAAAAGTCCATCCGGGCTACGTCCGGCCCTTGTGGCCGAATGACTGCGTTGCGCTCCCTTCCCGAATCCCCCGATTCGACGCGGTCGCACGCCTTGTCTTCGGCCACAATGACTCGGCCTCGCCTGCAGAGCGACTTTATCAACGGACTGCTAACGTCCCCTATTCCCTTGCCCTTCGTCGAACTCAGGTCGCAGGATGTTTTATCATCGAAAGAGTGGTGCGCCGGCCGGTTCAATCGCCACGTTCACGCACGCGGGCAGGCCGGACGCCAACGCGTCGTTCAGCGCGGCCGGGAGATCCTCCGCCCTTTCCACAAATGCGCCGTACCCGCCCAGGGCCTCCGCCACCCGATCGTATCTTGTCGCGAGCAGACCGCACCCGACGGTCCGATCCGGCCCGTAGGTTGTGACCTGGAGTTGATGCTCGGCATTCCACCTTGCGTCGTTTCCGACGATTGTGACAACCGGCAGCCCGTAACGCAGCGCCGTGTCCAATTCCAACGCATGATAACCAAACGTCCCATCCCCAAGCAATACGAATACCGCCCTGTCCGGATGCGCCAGCTTTGCCGCCAGACCCATCGGCATCGCGCTCCCGATTGCGCCCGATGGCCCGTTGATCAACCTGATCTCCGCCGCCAATCCTGCCTGCGCCCACTGTCCGAACTCCCCTCCGTCGCTCACAAAGACAGCCCCTGAGTCCAGGAACGGCTGCACCGCCCGGCATACGCTCAACGGATGCACGGGGCCGGCGGTTGCGCTCATCATGACGTCCCAGTCCGAAGGCGTGGCGCCGCGCAATCTTTCCACCTCGGCCCGCCACGTCCCGTAATTCCAGGACCCCGCACCTGCCATGTCCGAAAGTCGCCGGGTCGCTTCCCACGGGTCCGTACACAGCCCCAGCGCCACACAGGCGTCGGCGCGCAACTCACCCGGTTCCGCGTCGATCTGAATGAACCGGCGCTGCGCGGAAAAAAACGGCGGCTGGCCAAAGCGCAGCGAAAAATCCAGTTTCTTCCCCAGAAGCAGCACCACGTCGGCCCTCGCCAGACACGTTGCCGCCCGGCGCAGCGCCGGATCGTTCACGCCACGCGGGCTTTCCATCGGCAGCGCCGGAATCCCCGTTGCCTCCACCAGCTTCTCCACGGAGCGCCAGCGGCCGGCCCGCCCCATCGCGGGGCCCGCCAGGATCAGCGGCCGCTCAGCCTCGCTCAACCGAGCAAGCACGGCATCCAGATCGGCGTCCGCCACGGGGTCTGCACGTTTGGAATGGGTCACGGACATCTGCGGCACGGATGCCTCCAGCACATCCGAGGGCAGACTCAAATGCACCGGGCCGGGTCGTCCGGATACCGCCAGTTCCAACGCCCTGGACAGGTCATCTTCCAGATCTTCGCATCTCTCCACCCGCCAGGATGCCTTGGCAACCGGACGGGCCGCGGCCACCTGATCCACTTCCTGAAACGCGCCTTTCCCGATCTGCGCCTCCGGGCAATGGCCGCTCAACATCAGCAACGGGGACTCCGCCATCAACGCCACGTAAAGCGCCCCCAGCCCATTACAGTGACCGGGCCCCGCCGTGAGTAGCGCGACACCGGGCTCCTCGGTCAACCTTCCCCAACCATCCGCCATATGGACGGCCGCGGCTTCGTGGCGGGTGTGGATTAATGCGATGTCCCGGCCGATCGTCGCATCGTAAACCGAGAGGATCTGATTGCCCGACAGCGAAAACAGATGCTTCACCCCGGCCGCTGTCAGCCCCTCGACTAGCACCTCCGCACCGGTCATTGACATGAAATGCTTCCTTTCTGAATCTCCAACGTCGGCGTTTAACCCGATTGAACCCAGTCTACGGACCCGGGCCTGGCTTGTCGAACTGGCCCCTCACCAGCGCATTCATCTCGCGTGCCCTGTGCAACGTCTCCGCGACTTCCTCTTTCAGGTCCGCCGGCCGGTACACTTTCCCTTTGCGAACGGTCAGTACCGGCTGAATCATACGCGAGCCCACCTCCAGGTTGTCACCCACGTCCCGAAACTCGAACGCACCTTCCTGTACTTCGAACGCCGCCAGGTCTGCCACGGTGCCCACCTTCAACGTTCCCAGTTCTTCTTCTCGTCCAATCGCCGTAGCGGGCGCAGCTGTTGACTGGTAGACGACTTCCGGCAACTCCATTCCCAGGTTCAGCAGTTTGGAGGCCGTCTCCGGCAGACTGTAGACCGGGTCGTTTAAACAATGTACGTGCAGATCCGTACTGATCACGTCCGAAGGAAAACCCTGCGCCAGGGCTTTTTTTGCGACTTCGAACAGGAAACTGCCCCCTCCGTGGCCCAGATCGAACAAGACTCCCCGCTCACGCGCCGCCCACACCTCCGGAATTACACGTTCCTCGCTACCGAGGATGGTATCGCCACCGCCGTGATAGCAGTGGGTGACGATATCGCCAGGCCGGACCTCGCCCAGTACGTCCGGCAGCGGAACGCCGGCGCCGGCATGCACCATTACCCTCGAATTGGAGCGTTCGGCGGCCTCAACAGCCAGCCGTAGCGGCGCCACTCCGTTGTCGCCCACCTGGTGTCTGCCTTGGCGCACCTTCACGCCCACACAGAGTTCCGGCCACCTCTGAATTACATATGCCGTGCGTTGGGGGTCGGCATACCGCAAATCCTGCATCTCACCGACGGATCCGCAGGTCAACCCGATGCCGCTGATATGCACAAACGTCAACACCTGAGTCCGCGCCGGCGCCGCCACGTAGTCGCGGAACCCCATGAAATTCGCCCATCCCGGACTGCCCGCATCCACGACCGTGGTCACGCCCGTCGCCAGGCATAGCGCATCCGCCTGAATCCCCCACGTGGTAGCCCCGGCATAGATGTGTGTGTGAATATCGACCCAGCCAGGCGTAAGAAATCTGCCGGAAAGGTCGACCGTCTCGTTGGCGGGCTCGGCAATCTCCTTCTCCACGGCGGCAATCGTCTCTCCGTGAACCGCGACGTCATATATCCCGTTCAATCCCTGCGCACCGTCGATCACGGTGCCCCCCTTCAGCACCAGGTCATAGGTCATACTTTATAACCCTTTCACAACGCGCCCGTTTGCCGGTATCCCGTCCGGAACCGGGCGTCCCTCACCGGTGCATAACCGAATGAAACCGCTTAAGCAGCAGCAATACCGCCAGGGCGTTTACTGCAAGTCCCCCGAGCCCGTACAATACGTACCCTTCGTCGGATGCCACCAGCCAGAGCATCTTCATCGGCCAGTACGCGGGTACCAACCCCGCAACGAACTGCCAGGCGGACGTCACAAAAAAAGCGATCACAGGAGCCATAGTGATCGCGTTCAAGACCTTTACGAAAGCGAACCCGGTTACTTTGTTCTCCGCGAATCCCGCTAATGCCAGGGCCGTTATCGGGGCGTTGAACGAAGCCAACATCGAAACAGCCGTCAAATCGGACAACGAAACCGGCATCAGACCGATCAGCCGGTAGCCTACAATTGTAATGATAAAGCCGGACACCAGTGGAATCGTAATCCTGTAGGCCAGAAATCCCTTAGTTGACATCGGCGTAACCAGCAGGGCCGTCAGCATCCGATCATCCCGTTCGTCCAGAAGCAGAAAACCGATCACCGTGCCGATCATCCCCGGCGCCGTCATCACGTAAACGCTCATCAGCAGCGGGTAATATCGCCTAAGATCAAATGCGTATCCCTCCAGCAACCAATCGGCCAGCGGCGGCAGGCCGAAACGGTACAGGGCGGCGATCATCAGGGGCATGGCCACCATCCAGGCCAATAGCCTGTCACGCTTCACGTTCTTGAAATCCAACCATCCGAGGGATCGATAGACTGCGAATGTCTGCAAGAATCAAGGCTCCCGCTATGTGCCCGCTTCGCGGATCGCGAATTTGTAGAACCGCCGCCGGGCAACAACAAAGCCGATACCCACCCATCCAAGACCTGCCGCCACCCCGTAAACCATCTCCCAGGCGCCCTTCGGCATATACGCCGCGCGCATCAACACCAGGGCCGGCTGTGCGGGATGAAGGTAGAAAACCGTTCTGTCTGCGAGCCCGAAGTGAGGCAGCAACGGAAGCAGCAGCGCCGTCACGTAGAGGACGGACGGAATAAGAAACGCATTGATCGAATCATAGCGCACAACCACGATAAATCCAGCCAGCGCGAAGAGCGCCCCCAACAGGAACGCGCCCGACACCAATGGCACCCACTCACCGACGGTTCCCAGAACAGCCACGACGATCAACAGGCTCTCGACAAGGGCGAGCAGTGTCAGTGACACCACCTTGGAGAGCAGATATTCCACGTCCCGGAGCGGCGTTGCCGCCAACATCGTCAGGACGCCTTCGCTTTTCTCGAACAACACGAGGCCGCTGATGAAATAAAACGTGGTCACGTACAGATTGATGACGAAAAAAGCCGGCACCACGACGCCGGCGTCCACGCGCCCGATACCGGGTATCAGGCTGAACAGGATCCCCCAGAACAACACCATGCCGACGCTGACAGCGACGAATTTGTACCTGTATTGCAACGTCACGTCCCACCGAAAGACCGACACCAGGCGTTTCACGTTAACGCCCTCCCGGTCACCTGAATGAAGATGTCTTCCAGCGTGGTCTCCTGGGTATGCATCGTCTGAATGGACGCGCGTCGCAGAATTTCCTGGAACTGCGCATGGTCCGCGAGGCCGTCCAGCGGAAAATCCTTCTGCTCGAGGCCGCCGTCCGCGACGTACTCCACGCGCAGCGTTCGCTTCCCGTACCGCAGCTTCAGCGCCCGCGGCGCGTCGACGAGCCGGATGCCGCCATCCACGATAAAGGCCACGCGATCGCAGAGTTCATCGGCCACGGCCATATTGTGGGTTGTCAGGAACACCGTGGCGCCCGCCTCGCGCTGCTCCCGTATCAGATCCCGGATCCGGCGGCTGCTAACGGGGTCCAGACCCGCCGTGGGCTCATCCAGAAAGAGAAGTTCCGGTTTGTTCAAGAGCGACCGCGCGAAGTTCAACCTCCCGCGCATGCCCCTGGAAAACTGTCCGACACGTTTGTCCCCGTCCTGGTCGAGCCCCACCCGTTCCAGAAGACGCCGCGGCGCCTCTGTTTCTCCGGCGTAGAGCGTACGGAAATACCGGAGATTCTCGAGCGCCGTCAATTTCAGATAGTGGTTGGGAACCTCGAACGAAACCCCGATCCTCTCGTAGTAGCTGTTGTCCCACTTCCTGAGATCCCGCTCGAAGATCAGAACCCGGCCGGTATATTCCCGCAACAGACCGATCAGCACTTTCTGGGCAGTACTCTTTCCCGCGCCGTTGGGCCCGAGAAAACCGAAGATTTCCCCCGTCTCAACCTTGAAGTCAACCGACCGAACCGCCTGATTATCCGCGCCCGGATAGGCGTAGGTCAACCCCTCGGCTTCAATCATGGTCCACCCGCGTTCCCCATTGCCTGTTCAACCTCGATGCGCTCTCTGACGGGCGCCGCCCGCGTCAGATACTTCTGAAAGAACTCCTGTGGCGACATCCCGGATTCCTGGAAAATCCGGTGCAGATCTCCCGGGCTGACATCGGCTTCCCACGGCCAGATTCGATCCTGCAGGCAGGCCATTCCACTGACCCCCTCGAGGGTGTCCCGGATCCACCGCCGATGCCACCATACAAAGGGCTCGGGCAGTTGGGCAGGCGAAAAGAAACCGGCGTCGACAACTTCCTCCGGTTGCGGCGTAATCGCCTGGCTGCGAGATACGGACGCAAAGAGAATCGTGTGATTGCCGCCGGCATGCCATCGCGGACTCGAGTAAACCCCCACCAGTCTCGTCAGCTCGATATCGATCCCGGTTTCTTCTCGAACCTCGCGGATGGCCGTATCCGCCACGGTTTCTCCAGCCTCGACCTTTCCGCCCGGCACAGCCCAGGCTTCACAGTCTGTTCTCTTGATCAGCAGCACCTCTCCTGATGAAATGACAACCGCGCTCGCTCCAAATTTCGGCATCACGCTTCCTTAAAAATCGTCTCTCCTGCGCCTGTCGAGCCATTGAGGAAGCGTGTGTGAAGGTGGGGTAGACATTCCTGTCTGCCCTTCTCGTGTTTACGCAACACTTCGTTCGACTCCCCCTCTCCTCACAGGAGAGGGGGCCGGGGGGAGAGGTCCTTGTTCCGGAATGCTGACAGAACAAAGGCTTGCACCACCTTCTTTCCAGTGGGGAGACGGCGGCGAGTCGTGGCGTGCCCAGTCACAGGATCCTGAGGTTTCGGTTTGATGTCTATGAGCAGACAAGAATGTCTGCTCCACCCTTTCAACCCTTTGTTCAAGGCATCGCTTGAGCGCATCAATCCACACAGGTGGGTCTTATCGTCCGACAGGGGACCCTCGCTCAAGTCACTACTTTCGAATGTGCGCCTGCTCCATCACCGCCCGCTCCGCATCCGTCATGTCCATGATGTAGTCCGGATACGTTACCGTATGCGCGCCCGTCCCATACGCCTGGAATCCGGGACTGAACTTGTACAGCAGCGCCCGCCGCTGGTGTTCGGCCTCCCACGGCAACGTCCCATGCGTCAAGGTCTCGGTAAAGATCACAACGTCTCCCGCCCGTCCGTTCACCTCCACCACGTGTTCCCGGTACTTCTCGCCCCGGTTCATCTCGCGCGGACACGCCAGATTCGCCTTATGGCTGCCAGGTACGACGGCCACGCCCCCGTCTCCCGGCCCCTCGTCCGCCAATAGATATTCCACGACGGTCAATCCGCAATAGATACGTCCGTTCTTGAAGAAATAGGCCTCTGACAGATCCGGGCGCTCCACGCTACCCCCGTGCAACGTGCCCCCTTCGCACCCCGTGTCCATCGCGATTAACCCAGGGCCGTGATCGAGGCGGAACCCCTTCCCCAGAATGACTTCCAGATACGGGACAACCCGCGGGTGTACCAGCAGCGCCCTGAACGGCTCGCACCAGGGACGTTCCCAGGCCAGCATACCGCCCAGATCCCTTCGGTGGGACGTGCCTTCCAGCGCCTTCGATCCTACCGCCATGGACTGCTCCATCTCCTGTAGCCGATCGACGTGTTTGTCGATCGCGGCATTGCAACGCTCGACCTCCTCCGGCGTCAGGACATCCCTGAGCACCAGGTACCCGGTCAAGTCGAACAGATATTTCTCATCGTCCGTCATCTCAATCCTCCTTCGGGAGAGAGGCCGCCGCCTGCCACGTCACAGGCGCCTTACCGACTTACAATGTTCTGGCGAAAATCGCCGTGGGAAATGAGTTCGGGCGCATAGGCGAACAGCGCCGGGTTCCCTCCGGTATGCACGTATACAACCGTCGATCCCTTCGGAATTTCTCCCGTCCGGATTCTATCGATCACGCCGGACATGGCCTTGCCCGTATACACCGGATCCAGCAGAATCCCCTCCGTCCGCGCCAGCAGGTGCAACGCGTCCAGGCCTGCTTCGGTCACAATCCCATAGTTCTCGCCCACGTAGGCGTCCGTATTCTCCATTTCACCGGCAGTCATTAGAATATCCAGTTCCAGAAGCGCCGCCGCCTCGTTGGCAACTTCCGCAAGTTGCGCCTTCCGCTGCGTCTCGTTTCCCCTGCTGGGCGAGAATCCCTGTGCGCGAACCGGCATTCCCAGCGCCTTCACCCCTAATGCCAACCCCGCGTGCGTTCCATGCCCGGACGCCGTACAGATAAAATCCGTGCGTGCGTCCATGGCCTCGAGTTGCGCCGCAATCTCCAGCACGCAGCCTACGTACGCCACCGTACCCAGCACCACCGCCCGCCGCCCGATGAGATAGGGCTTCTCCCCCTGCGCCCGCAATTCGTCCAGCACTTTGCGCTTTACCTCTTCCTGGCTTACGCCATCGGCGACCAGCCTGACGTCCGCGCCGAGGATATTGTCAAGGAGTTGATTTCCCTGGATACCCATCAGGCTTCGATGATCGTGACGGTTCACCAGTACGCACTTCATCCCCAGTTTCGCGGCCGCAGCAGCCGCCTGCCGCGCGTGGTTCGACTGGGAGGCCGCGCCCGTCACCACCGCCGTCGCCCCCTGCGCCAGCGCGTCTCCCAGGGCGAGATCGAACTTGCGCGTCTTGTTCCCTCCGAATGCCAGACCTGTCAAATCATCTCGCTTCACCATCACCCGAACCTGACCTCCCAACGCTTCCGATAAACGCGGACAATCGTGCAACGGCGTGGGAAGTTCGGCCAGAGACGTCCTCGGAAACCGCTCGATGGCAGCCTGTAAATCCTGAGCAGTTACAGCCATGGATTCCTCCATCTGGAATGTGGGCCCGGGTGTCGCGGATCAACCCCGTTTGCCGCTCTTTCAGCATTCCGGCGCCGCGACGGGCGGCGACGATTGCATGATGGCACAGTTTCCCCCGGAAGTCAAAGAAAAATGGCGTTGTGCGCCTCCCTTCAAATCAATTGTCTCCTCGCTGGCAGATCCCTATATTTTTCGCCAGACCACACAATTGAGGAGATCCCGATGCATACCCGAGACAGCAGCGTTATCGTAAAAAACGCGCAGCCCTTCGAAGAGGAAACCACACGGAAAATCGTGGAACAGTTCAACCGGGACGGCTATTGTTTCCTGGAAAACGTGCTCACCTCCGAGGAAGTGGACGCACTGAGGGAGGGCATGGAGCGCAAGTGGAACGACCCCCGGATTCAGGCGGACGAGGCGGGCGACCACATCCGGGGAATTAGCATGATGCGCATGTATGAGTATGACCGCAACTACCGGGACCTTATCGAACGCGAACCCATCGTCAGCCTGACGGAGGCTATCCTCGGCGACGATTGCCACATGATGTCCCAGAACGCCCTGCGTTACGAACCCGGCCAGGGCGGCGGCTGGCACGTGGACGATAAGGTTCAGTTTCCGCTTCCCGACGGCGTCCCACGGCACAACCCGGATATCCCCATCCCCTGTTTCGTGATCAACGTGATGATCCCGCTCAGCAGGGCCGATTCCATCGAATACGGCGTCACCCGGGTCGTCCCCGGCAGCCACTTTGCGGGCCGAAATCCGAACGATCGCGAGAATCCGACCTTCGAAGGCCGGCAGCCGGTATCTCTTGTCGCGAACCCGGGCGACCTGTACATGTTCCACAACCAGGTCTGGCACTGTGGATCGCGCAACAACTCCGACCAGGTCCGGTACGTGGGTTCCATTGTCTACAGCCAGCGGATGATCGCCCAGCGCCTCTATCCGTTCATCGACTACCGCATGCCCGACCACGTCTGGCAGGACGCCAGTCCCCGCCTACAGCGCCTCTTCGGCAGGCACGAAAAAGGCGCGTACGGTTAAGCACACCCAGGTGCGCCCGCTCCTGCCGTTGTTTTCACTCGTTGATACGATGACCAACACACTCATGCGTTATTTGATACCCCAACATATTCCTTGCTAATGATATCATTTTGTGATATCATTTATTTATGAATAGACGGCACCGAAACACTTTAGTTGACATTTTCAAAACGCCGGTTCCTACCGGACTGGAATGGAGACGGATTGAAGCCCTTTTCAACGCAATCGGAGCTAAACCAATTGAAGGCAGAGGTTCACGGGTGCGGTTTGAGCTGAATGATGTTGTCGCCACCTTTCACCGTCCCCACCCTCAGAAAGACGCAAAGCCCTATCAAGTGCGTGATGCGAGACATTTTCTACAACAGGCAGGAGTAACCCCATGAACACAATGACCCATAGAGGATATGCGGCTCGAATCGACTATAGCCATGAAGACGGCTGCTTCGTTGGTCATATTGCAGGGATCAATGATGTGGTAGGCTTTCACGGCGAATCAGTCGAACAACTGCGTGATGCTTTTGAAGAATCGGTTGACGACTATCTTGAAACCTGTGAAAAGCTCAACAGGTCCCCTCAAAAGCCATATTCCGGCAATCTGATGTTGCGGATTCCACCAGAGGTTCACGCAGCGATTGCCACGGCGGCTGAAGTCAGCGGAAAGAGTATCAATCAGTGGGCGACTGAAACACTCGCCGATGTCTTGGAGACGGATGCACGATAATGAGGGAAGCGTAAACACCTTAAGTAGTGTGCATTTTATATTTGCCTCTGAGGCAGTTCGCGGAAAAACCGGCCCCGCGCCTAGGGGCGCGTTAAGGAATCAAAAGTCTAAACCAAATTCAACATCACCCCAAATTCCCTGCCTTCGGCAAGTTCCTTTTGAAGCGACCAAAAGGAACCAAAAGTCGCCGCGATGTCAATATCGCGGATGTCACATTGTTGTAGGGGCGGTTCGCGAACCGCCCGCCTTGTGGCCTCTCAGTTTTGGCTCTCGGCCACCCAATGGGGACGTGGGGGGTTTTTCCGCGTTTTTCCGTCCAGCACCTTGGCATTTGTAAACCGCTGGAATTTGCAGGGCATTTCCGTACGTGTGAACCACTGAGGCGATTCGCGGAAAAGCAGCCCCGCGGCGTCTGAGCGGCCTGCCTGCGCCGAGACGTGCTCGGCAGGCAGGCGCCCTTCTTTTTCGCCCTTTTTCTTGGGCGATGCAAGAAAAAGGGCAAGGGAATAGGGGACGTTAGGTGGTGGGGGAGATTCTATGCCGCTCCGAATTCAATAACCATCCGCCCGGAACGCAGTTCCAATGCGTGATTGTCCACTTCCGGTCTACCCGGTAAGACACTTTGTATAACCCGAGAAGGACGACCTCACGATAGTTTTCGAACGCATATAACGACAGTGTACGTCGTCTGTCTTCCCACATTGAAGCCATGCCAACGAAAGGAACCAAATGACGAAATCCGATCCATTTGAACAAGGCCTCGCAGCCGGTGAGGCGGCCGCTTCCGCCACCGGAGGCGCGTCACAGTCATCGTCGAACGGCGGGCGTATGTACGTGCGCACACAGAGTTTCGGGTCAACCGATGCGGAGTTGCGTTTTCTGCAGCGCTGCGGCGTGCGCCACAAGGCCGTTGTCTTTCCGTTCCACCCCGGCAGGGGCTGGGACCTCGAGGAACTGGTCCAGGTACGAGAGCGCCACGAGGCCTTCGGGATAACACTGGATATGAGCTCGCTGCCCATATACGAGAGATTTCCCAACATCATCTATTTCGGCAAAAGCCCGGAGCGCGACCGGGAAATCGACCTCGTATGCGAAATGATCCGGACCGCTTCGCGGGCCGGCATCGATTCTCTGCGCTATAACACTTGCGTCCTTCCCATCGACCGTACGGAACCGGAGGAAGGCCGCGGCGGCTTCTACCACACCGCGTTCCGCGTGGAGAAGATCCCGGCAGAAGAACAGGCCAGGCTGACTGATGCCGGACGCGTCACGGCGGACATGCACTGGGAACGAATTGATTATCTGCTCGAACGCATGATTCCGGTGGCGGAAGAATTCAAGGTTCGGATGGGCAATTCCCAGGAAGACCCTGCCACACCCCCCGGTTATATGGGCGTTGACAAAGTCCTCAACGACTTTGAGGGCATGAAGCGTTTCATCGAGATTCAGCGCAGTCCGTATCACGGCTGGAACTTCTGCGTCGGCTCCATCGCTGAAGGGCTGGAAGATCCGGCCACTGAAATCTACCCCACCATCGAATACTTTGGCAGCCGTAACACGATCTTCCTGGTTCACTATCGAAACATACTCGGCGGGCGTTACAGCTTCCGCGAGTCTCTGCCCGACGAAGGAGATATGGACTTCCACCGGGTATTAAGGGCCCTGAAGGACACGGGCTACTGTTACGGCATCGATCCGGACCACGTTCCGTGGACTGACGACGATCCGATGCGCTCCTATCAGTCCTACGCGTACTGCTTCGGCTACATCAATGCCATGATTCAGGCGGTCTACGGTTAGTACAACGGTTAGTACATATGTAGCTGGACCAAGGCGATCCGGGAAGTACCGACGACGGTCACCCTGGACCATCCACCTTGGCAGGGAGCTGCTCCCTGCCATTCCTTCCGGTCCGGACAACCGAACCGGCACCCGGGCAAAGGACAACGACATGGAACCAGCTGAAATAGCGCACCATATCAGGGAAAACGGCTACTGCATCGTCGAGGACGTCATCCCCTCAGGGGAAGTGGGCAGGATCCGCGAGCGCGTCGTGCGGGCGCAGGCCGCCACCGACGCCGCCCACCAGGCCAGGGAAAGGGTGACTCGAGCAAGGGGCCACCGAATCGGAGCCCGCGGCGTCGGCGTACTCAAGCAGGCGATCAACCACGACCAGTCGTTCGCGCCGTACCTGGCCGACCGGCGGATCGTCGGGGCCCTCGAGATCTTCTTCGGTCCCTGGCTGCGGATCTCCTGCACCGACGCCGTGGTGAACCACCCGGGGAACGAGCGCGGCTACTGGCACGCGGACTGGCCGTTCAACCAGACGAACGCCTCCAATGTCGCCGCCCCCTACCCGAACGTGATGATGCACGCGTCGTCGCTGTGGATGCTGACCGATTTCTCCGCCGCCAACGGAGGGACGCTGCTGTTGCCGGGCACGCACCGGAAGGACCACAACCCGGCGACGGGAGACCTCCCCGGCTTCGACAACGAGGCACCCCAGCCGGCCGAGATCAACACCGAGGGCAGGGCGGGATCGGTGCTGCTCTACGACAGCCGGCAGTGGCACGCGGTTGCCCCCAACCGGAGCGGCAGCCCCCGGGTGGCCCTGATCGTGCGCTACGCTCCCTGGTGGCTGAACCTGAATCCGACGCACGTAGGCACGCCGGAGCACGACATGATGGTGGTGGAGACCGGCGGGAAGAACTACGAGATGGAGCCCCTGCGCCGCGACGTGTACGAGGGGCTTCCGGAGGAAGTGAAGCCGCTCTTCCGGCACTTCGTGGCCAATTAGTGTCCTCTATGGCAGGTGATCAGTATCTCACATCGCTTACTGCGGTCACTAGTCCTAAAATAAGCGAGTTTCGTGTGCGGCACATCGATCTGTGTTTGTGGTGAGGCGTTGGTGTCGATTTATATGGAATTGGCGTTTTGGATGATCTTTGGGGCGGTGTTTGTCGTGGTCGCTATCGTGAATTGAGTATCCGAAGTGGCGGTCAGGCGCGTGGTGGACACACCGGTCCGTTGAGGGGTGTGGGGATGGCGCGGCGTGTGTGTGTCATCGGTGGTGCTGCATTGGTGTTATCCAAATCCGGTGCGTTCAATGATACGCCAGGTGCTGAAGAGGCGATCGAGGGTGGGTTGATAGCCGATGAGGCGCAACGTGGTGGTGTGCGCGCGTTGGATGACGTGGCAGGGAATCAAGATGATGCTGTGGATGAAGCGCCGGAATTCCATGCGGACGTACTGCTGTCGGTCCAGGTGTCGGTGCATCATCATGGCAAACCAGGATTTGAGGTTCCAGGCCAGCGCGGCGATGACCATGTAGGCCCAGTTGCTGACCAGGTCATACAGGGGCACGCGCAAGGCGTTGACGCCGTTTTTGAGTTGCTCGATGACGTTCTCCTGATCGCAGCGTTGGTTGGCACAGGCGACGATCTCGGCGGGGCTTACGTCCGTGCGTGTCGTGATATAGAAGAAATAACGGCATTCGTCGAACAGGACAAGGTCGCCCTTCATTTTACTGATGTTCTTGCGCAGGACCACGACGCGATACACACGTTTACAGCGCGTGGGTTGGTAGTTGAACTCGGCCACGTGTTCGTGGTTGAGGACCAGGTTGGCGTAGGCCCGTTTGCGGACGATGCGCTGTTTCTCGTGGGGCTGATTGCGCTTCCGCTTCTGGTCGGTCACGGTGTGATAACGGGGTTTGCGTTGCAGGGGCTGCCATTGTGCCTCGTCGAGGGCCTCAGCACGGGAACGCATCGTCGCGTTGGCGTCCATCCCGAAGATGAAGTCGACGCTTTTCGCCCATCGATCAAAATGTCGGGTCAAGGAAAAGTCGGTGTCGCCACGTACACAGAGGCGCTTGGCGTGGGGCTGCACCAGCGCCAAGGCCGCGTCGATCCAGGGTGCCGCACCGGTGTGGCTGGGCACATTCCCCGGTCGGTTGACCAGGAAGAGCACTTCCTTCGTGTTGGCCAGTGAGATCACCAGCGGATGGTAGCCCCAGATGCCCTGGTAAGAGATGTCCATACCCCTCTTGCGCTTTCCATACGTCGGCACGTTTGTGCCGTCCACGTCGATATAGGTGATGTCACAAAGCAATTTGCGGCCACGCGATGCCCACAAGGAGGATCGCACCGCGTTGATGCACGCCATCAGTTCGACGATGTCCCGTTCCGAGAAGCGTCGGCAAAAGTCACCCGCCGTGGTCGGATCGGGAATCAACTGAGCACCCAGGGCATTCATGTAGGCCCCGTCATGTCGAAAACGCTCGATATCCTCCAGGCGCGTGCCGCCGCACAACACGTTGTATGTGATGTTTAGTACGTGGTCCGACTCATGATAGGGCAGATGCACCTTCAACAGGGACAGCGACGCGTCGATGCGCTTGGGCAGACCCAGCTTGGTGACCAGGCGATGCACGGCGCCGATGCCTCCGTAACTCATCGCGTCGGTGTAGGCGCCCACCTCGTAGTGCACTTTGCCAGGGCTGAACATGGGCCGGGGCTGCGCCTGCCAATGCCCCGCTCGACCGTGGCGGGCGGCCACTTTGCGTTTGCGACGAGCACTGTTCCTGCGGCTGTCATCAACCGATATTCTTTTCACCGGAAAGGTCTCCTGCGTTGGAGTGATGATTTCTAGCGCAATCCATCTATCTCCAACAACGGTAGGCCTTTCCGGTCTCTTGGACCAGAAAAATCTCACCATCACGCTTGTTTAAGGACTAGTACAGCCTATCAAAACGCGATTCGTTGATATTCATCACCTGGACTGGGATCTGAAGTGGTCCATCCAGTTTCCAGAAGTCATCACGTCGATGAATGGTGTGACGATGATGTGGCAGAAGATCTGCCCTCAATGGACCAAGACAAGAGACAATGCATGGGCTTACGAATGGCAAACAACGCCTGAGTACATCAAAGAGCAGTTGGCATACCGTCAAAAGGATCCCTCAGGGAAGGTCATTCGACACAACTTTATAACAGGTCTTATTCTCAGAGCAGCGTTGTCCGGACTCGAGGACAGAGTAGAATTGACGTTGACCCTCACGAATCAGTCATCCGCAATATTTTATGACGTCGTTTCTGATGGTGGATGTCTCCAGGCAAAGTCATCTGATTTTCTGGATCAAAATGAAGTCAAACGATCCTACATCCTGGTGAAAGGTAAGCCAGAAAGCATGGGCGATCTTCACAGAACTATAGATATTCGGACCGCGTATCATGCAGACCTTATGGACTACGAAAAAGAATGGGTCAATAGGTCAGCATGGTTCTGGGGAAGAAGCAACACGGCCATAGATCGACCGGCCATCCTGGGTGCCGTTTCTTATGATAGGTCTAAGGCAATAGCGTTGGGATATGAGTGTGCAACATCGGCTTTTCAGAACGCTGACGGTCATCATTGCCTGCATAGCAGACCTCTTTTTGGTAATATTGCACCGGGGCAGTCAGTAACTCGCAAAGGCTACATCCTATTCGGCAGCGAGTTCCCTACGCTAGCAAAGCGACTCGGCAAACAACTCAACAGACTGGACACGTCTAACCTGAATAATTCAAAAAAAAGGTAGTTTCCTTACCCAAGTCATTGTATTATATTATGGTTACGCAAATAACCCATAACAATGAACTTGGAGGAAACTACAGTGGGAGCTCAAATTGATCATCACAGCTTCCTTTTCGCAAGTCTTTTTGGAAAAAGGCTGGAAGCCGCTTTCGATGGGGGCCTCCTGACCAGCGACAGGAGCAAAGATACGTGCCTTCAGCCTGCAATTGTGCTCATACCTGGCGGGTCGCGGCATCCTGGAAGCGTTCGCTGTCTGGCGGTGGTCGCACATCCCCAAATCCCGTGTGCGGGAGTTTCTGCTATCACTTCGCCGCAGGCTGATTCCTGGAGCGCTTGTGCTGTTTACGGATCAACTTGAATATGACGTTCCCAGAGTTGACAGTATGGCCACACAAAGGCATGCCGATTCCCACGGCGATACCATTGAGCGGCGGGTTCTCTCGGATGGACAAGAGTACGATATCGTCAAGAATTTCCCGACCGAACAGGAACTCGTTGCCGCTCTGAGTGGCTTCGGATCGGACATTCAGTACCGGGAGTGGCCGGGAGAGAAGCACTGGGAACTGACGTACAATTCTGTCCAAACATTGCAAGCCTGAATTTGCGATAACTTCATCTGAAACAGCGTTTGCGCTGCGCTGTCGCAGGCGGTCTGGCATATGGCAACCCGTCGCCACCCCTCGATGCCCTTCGACACGCTCAGGGTCCGAGATAGGGGTTGGCAAACTGGAGACCGTTTGGGTAAATTGGTTAGTAGCTATCGGTTTCTTGTAAAGATGAGATCCTATGATTCCAAAAGTGTACATCGACACATCCGTCATCGGCGGATATTTGGATGATGAATTTCGTCTGCATTCGAGGCGTCTTTTTTTCAATTTTCAAGTGGGTAGATTTAAGGCTGTACTGTCGAATGTTACCCTTGCTGAACTGGGCCAAGCCCCGGAAGCCTTCCGATCTCTTTTGCAACTCCCTGTTCTTGAGTCCGCGGAGCGGGTGTTTCTGGATGAGGAAGCGACATTGCTCTCGGAGGCCTATATTGAAGACGCTGTAGTAGGCGATGCCCATCGCGTAGATGCGCAGCATATCGCGATTGCCACGGTTCAACGAGTAGACATCCTGGTTAGTTGGAATTTCCAACACATCGTCAAGTGGAGTCGCATTCGCGCTTTTAACGCCGTGAATTTGAAACAGGGGTATCCCCCCTTGGAGATTCGCTCTCCTCAGGAGGTTTATTATGAAGACAAATCAGGAGAATAACGCGGTCCAAATTATGAGGACTCTCCGTGATCGTATGAGCGAAGAAATGAGAGGAATGACTCCTAAACAGCAGATTGCGTATATTGAGGAAAAATCGGGACTAAAACTGGATGAACATAAGGAACCATCAGTAGACACGAGCACCGGCTTATAGCCCATCATCCAGTAACACTCAGTTGCCAACTCGCCGGCAGACACCCGAATGGCTGCAGGAATCCGACCCTTGAAGGCCGACAGCCGGAGACGTGCTGTTCCCGAACAGACCAGACACTGAGCGATTAGAAACAAAGTTCTTGATGTTATGGAATCAGCGGCGTATATTTCGTATCCATAGATTACGGTTCGCCTTCGTTGGGTCGGCTCACGATTCACCACAGGGGCCATTCACGGGAGGATTTTCCACATTTAGATAACACGACATTGCCATAGTAATTCCGGATTCAGGTTACAAAATAGGGAAAACGGTTAAAATCCGTTGCGGTCCCGCCGCTGTAACTGGGGATGTTTCTCGCCGCGATGCCACTGGTTAAAACCGGGAAGGCGCGAGAACCAGGTGATCCAGGAGCCAGAAGACCTGCCTGAATCTCAGACCATGAAAATTCCTCGCGGATTCGGGAAAAGGTTGAGATAACATGCGCTTCGGCCATGTGGTTTCTATCGTGAAAGCGATGACCCTGATTTCCGCAAGGAAGTCAGGGATTTTTTTTGGCGGTGAGAGGCCAGACGTAAGAGGTGAAAGGACCACCCATCACCGCCGGATAACCGAATGAAGCGAGCACAAGAAGCAGAAGGGGCGGGTTACCCGCTGCGCCAAGGTGTCAGCTGCGCCTGAACTCGCGTCTTGCGTCTTACTTCTAACCGGGAGGGGCGTCAGAGCGTGGATTTGGAACTGGGGGTGTTCGTCGTGGTGAATCTGAGAAGATGGATACACACGCTTTGTTGTATAGGGGTCGGGGTTGCGGCGATGCCTGTCTCCGCCCAATTGTCTTTGCAATATGCAGAGGGATTTGGCGTTGAATACTTCGATGGGTACAAGATCGTGTCCGTCCTGGCGCCGGGGTCCGGAACGCGGGAAACGCTTCGGTACGTCCTGGTACAGCGCGGCCGGAAATCGCCCGATGGCTTTGAAGGGGTTCCGAGGATACGGATTCCCGTACGGTCTCTGATAACCACGTCCACGACGCACCTGCCGCATATCGAAAAGCTGGATGAGGTTCAAAGCCTCGTTGCGGTCGACAACATCAAATTCGTCAATTCAGAGGCCGTCAAACAGCGTTTTACAGCGGGCAGGATATCGGAAATCGGCAGGGGCAGATCCATCGATATGGAGCGCGTTCTCATGCTCCGGCCCGATATCGTCTTCATCGACGCGCCGTCGCAGGATAATGCGTTTCACCCTCTGCAGCAGGCCGGGGTGACCGCCGTTGTGAATGCCGCCTATGCCGAACCGACGCTGCTCGGACGCGTGGAGTGGCTCAAATTCGTAGGCGTTTTTTTCAATAAGGAGGCATTGGCCGCCGCGCGATTCGACAGTGTTGTAGCCCGGTATCGGGTTCGCAAGGCGTTGACGCGGAATCTGCCGGTAGACAAAAGACCCACCGTCTTCGTGGGATCCCTATGGCGCGGGACATGGTTTATGTCGGGCGGAAAAACGTATGCCGCGCAATTGCTCGAGGAGGCGGGCGCGGATTACCTGTGGGCGGACAATGAATCGCAACGGAGTTTGTCGCTGGATTTCGAAACGGTCTACGAAGAGGCGCACGATGCCGAATACTGGATAACGATGAGGAATGAGTGGCGTTCTCGCAACGACGTCGTGGCCGAGGATGAACGTTACGGGAACTTCAGGGCGATCAAAACTGGAAATGTCTTCAATGCCAATGCGCGCCTTAATGAGCACGGCGGTAACGACTATTGGGAAACGGGCCTGATCGAACCGGACGTTCTGCTGGCTGATCTCATAAAGATCCTTCACCCGGACCTGCTCCCGGATCACCAACTCAAGTACTATCGAAAGCTGGATCCATAGCGTATGCAAACGATACGAGCCGTGATATTCCTGATTCTCTGTGCAAGTACGCCGCTTCAGGCGGCGGAGATTGCCGGCCGTGTCACCGATGCGGAGACGCGAATGCCCATCGCCAACGCGAGTGTCCGCATTCTCAACGACGATCTTGCGACCAAGACGGATGACCGTGGTCATTTCGCTTTTTCTGATCTGACGCCCGGCGACTACTCCCTCGCCATAACGCATATCGCCTACCAGGCCGGGCAACGCACCTCCCTCGTGACAGGAAAGACTGACGTCGCAATCGAGCTGTCACCCAGGGCCTTTCCCCTCGATGAATTCTCGGTGATCGCCGATCCCATGGGAGCCGGCGATATTCACAGGAATCCGGCGTATGCAACCGTAATTGCGCGCGAAAGTTTCGAGGGCAGAGATACGACCCTGCCCGATGTATTGGCCGAAGCCACGGGTGTACACATTAAGCGCCTGGGTGGGTTGGGCGCTTTCAGCACGCTCTCACTGCGGGGTTCATCCGGCGATCAGGTCGAGGTCTATCTCGACGGCATTCTGTTGAACGCCGCCTTTGGCGGAGGCGTAGACCTCGGCAATTTGCCGCTGGCGCACGTCGGGCAGATCGAGGTGTATCGCGGCGCGGGCGCGGTTGGCAACGGACTGGGCGGCACGGTGCACGTCCGCACGCGCCCGCCGCAAAGACGATGGCGACACGGCGTTCGAGGCTCGTGGGGAGCTTTTGATACACGATTACTCAGCAGCGTGGTCGCGGGAGCGCTCGGTCAGTCGGAGTTTCTCGTTGTGGCCGACTATGCGCAAAGCGATAACGATTTCGGCTTCCTGGACGACAACGGAACTGAATACAATGCCGATGACGACGTCTGGAGCCGGCGCCGGAACAACGAACACCGATCTCTCAACCTGCTGGGCAACTGGCGCCGCGCTCTGGGGAGAAACAGTAATGTTTCCATCCACGAAACGGCGTACTGGAAATACCAGGGCATGCCCGGCATCAGCAACAATCAGTCGCGGAACGCGCAGCTGGATGCCTTCCGGACCATGACCGAAGTAACATACGAAAATCGGGCGCTATCGAACGGCCTGGGTACGCGTCAATCGCTCTATGTCACCCACACCAATGAACGCTTCCGCGATCTCGACGGCGAAGTTGGAACGGGTCGCCAGGATAACGATTATCGCACGCGCACTTTTGGGTGGCGGAGCCGTTTGCAGACGGTTCTGTTTTCGCGCTGCGATATCGCGGCCGTGATTGGTTTGCGCCGGGAGGCCTATGTGCCCACAACGCGGATCCGAACCATCGCCAATTTGTTCGACAGCCGGCGATGGACGTTGTCCGCGCGCGCCGGCATCGATGTTTCATTACCCGAAAAAGTCGGCGTGTGGTCGTTGAATGCCGAACAACGCCGGATACACAGTTCTTATACCGGCGCCAATCCCTTTGACTTTTCGCCGCTTGCGCCCGATTCCGCAAATACGCGAAATCTCACCACCGTGCGCTCGGGCGTGCGTCTGGATCTGGCATCGCACCTGGCGTTCAAGGCCAATGCGGGGCGTGTGTTCCGGGTGCCCTCTTTCTTCGAGCTTTTTGGCGACCGCGGCGGTGTGGTGGGCAACGTCAATCTCCGGCCCGAATACGGATTCGCGTGGGATGGTGGCCTGCGTTATTCGGATGGGACAACCACGTTGGAACTGGCGTTTTTCGATCACCGCTATGAAGACCTGATCCAGTTTGTCCACACGTCGCAAGCCACGTCGCGCCCCGTCAACATTGGCAGTGCGCGGGTGTACGGGCTCGAAATAACCGCGCGAAAGCGCTTCGGTCCCCGCTTCAACCTGTCCGGGAATTACACGTTTCAAGATGCCAGGGACCGATCGGACATTCCCTATTTGAATGGCAACGTTTTGCCCAATCGTCCGCCCCACGCGCTGTTTGCCCGGGCAACGGCGCGGCTGGGACGCTGTACGGTGACCTACGACTACAGCCTGGAGGGCAACAGCTTTCTCGACCAGGCGAATCGACGGCCTCTGTCGGCGCGACACGTTTACAACGCGGGCGTAAAAGTGGATACCGGGCGGCGGTTTAAAATCGGATTTGAGGCCAAAAATATATCCGGTGCGCAAATCGCCGATACCTGGGGTTACCCGCTGCCGGGACGCGCGTTTTTTGTGAGTGTGAACACGGAATAGGCATGGAAGACAGGAGAAGGCAGGTCCGCGAGGCGGATCGGCCCTTTTCAACTGAAGCCGGCTTATCGGGCGAATACCACGAATCAAGTGGTCGTTTATTTACTTGTAACCGGAGGGGAAGATTTAATGAGGTGGTTTCTGATGGTTCTGTTTCTTGCAACCGATGCACTGGCGAATCAGGCGGTTATTACCACAACGGCTTACAGCAGCGGCAGTCTGTCGAGCCTGGATCTTGGCACGCATACGGCAACCAACGATCATCTGACGATCCATGCGGATGCCGTGGTTCGTACGTATCGCGGCAAGGTGTATATTCTCAATCGCCTGGGACAGGACAATGTGATTGTTTTGAGTCGCGACGATCTGGCGACACCGTTGACGCAGTATTCGACAGGAAACGGCTCGAATCCCCACGACATCGCCTTTGTCAGCGAAGAGAAAGCCTATATTTCGCGATTTGGACGAACGCATTTGCTCATCGTAAATCCCGTTTCGGGCGATTCGTTGGGTTCGGTCGATTTATCCGCGTTCGCGGATGCGGACGGTCTGCCGGAAGTATCTCAACTGGCCCTATACGGGAGTCATTTGTTCGCAGCATGTCATCGGCTGGATAGGGAGAAAGAATGGGCGCCGACGGATATTTCGGTGATCGCGATTGTTGACGTGGCAACAGACCTATTGGTGGACGCGGATGCGGATACCGAGGGCGTGCAGGGGATTGTAATGAACAGCAGGAATCTCGCGGGGGCAGCACAGCGAGGTAGTAAGTGGTTCTTGAGCGCGGTTAATACGTACACCGATTTGACGGACGGCGGCATTGAGGTGATCGATCTGGAGAATCGAAGGAGCGAAGGTATCGTGCTTGATGAGGCGACTGCGGGCGGCAACCTGGGCTCTTTAGCGATGACTTCCGATAATGATGGGTATGCCGTGGTTACCGACGAAAAATTCGTCAATACCGTCAAGCGCCTCAATTTAACGGCGCAAACTGCATCTCAAGGACTGGACGGTCTTTCCGGCGGATTTGTGCCCGGCCTGGGCGTATTCGGTTCGCGGTTGTACATTCTGGATCAGGGGAGTCACGTCGATCCGGCTTCCGCCGGCGTGAAGATCTACGACGTGAATACGGATGAACTTCTGGCCGGTCCGATCAGCACGGGCTTGCCGCCGGCGAGCATTGCGTTCGTGGGCAGCGCGGCGGATTTCAATGGCGATTGTGTGGTGGATTTCAGCGATTTCGTGGCATTTGCCTCCACGTTTGGCAGCACAGCCAGTGACGATGACTTCGAAACCAGGTTCGATTTGAACGACAATGGAGAGGTTGATTTTCCCGATTTCCTGATCTTTGCTTCGGAATTTGGTGGTGGATGATCACTATTGGACTTGTCGAAACGCTCATGTTTCGCCACAGGTAAGTTAGAATCTTCCCCACCCCCTGACGTCCCCTATTCCCTTGCCCTTTTTCGAGAGGCCGTGAGAGGGAAGACGATAGAGGTGTTGGCAACTTTGACAGGTGAGGCGTCCGCAATCGGATTCTCGCAATATTCAGTTTGAAAAGAATCGCTTAGAGGAGCGCGAGTGCGGTGTGGTCCTCTTACTTTTCCCATCTTCCCTCTCACGGCTATTTTTTTGGAACTGCGTTCGGGGCAACACAGACTTTACCTCTCACTTCAACTTTTTTCCTCTTCGTCCTTTTTCTTATTCGCGTAAGAAAAAGGACCAAAAAGAACCGCGCCTGCCTGCCGAGCACGGCTCGGCGCAGGCAGGCCGCTCGGCGCGGAGCCGGTTTTTCCGTGAATCACCTCAGGGGCATAAGCGGAAATTGGGTGGCCTACAGGCTCCTTAACTGTACCAATACTACGGTGCTGGTCGGATGAACACGGAAAAACCCCCCACACCACAACCGTAAGCTTGATAGTACCTCACGAGGTTCGGTACGATAGTGATGTTGTGTGATAGAGCGCGGAATCTACGTCCGCCCGCGTAGCGGGTGACCTGTTGTTCCGGAGGTTTATCGGGACAACAGGGGACGCCTGGTGTTGGCGTTCGAGGCTGATGGTGAGCGGCACGTTTTATGCCGCGAACAAAAGCCCTCGCGCCACCACCGGGTGGCCGAGGGATGAAACTTGAGGATCCACAAGGCGGGCGGTTCGCGAACCGCCCCTACAAACAAACGGATATGCGTAAATTGATATCGCCAGGCCGTATCGTTAACCAGGTTAAGCTGACGGCTGAAAACTGATTCCACGGATTACGGACCTCTGGCTGGGCGATGAATCCGACCCGGAAGGCGGCCGGCCCGAGGATATGCGGCGCATGTGCGTCTTTGTCAGTGTCACCTGTCTGCTCGCAACGGCTCTCGCGGTTTCTGCGCTGTTCCTCTTGCGTACGTTGACTTTCTGAACACCCACCGCTATCATGATCTGCCATGTTCATACAATCCAATACGACATTTCCAGGGAGAATAATATCATGAGATCTCTGATGACGATTCTGGCGTTGGCTGGTATCTGTTTTTCTATGCATCCCGCCTCTGCGCAGGAGAATAGGACAACGGCGGGCGACGTGGTGGACCGGGAAACACTGATGGCCTTTGTGGAAACGGCCAAGGATTCCCTGGAAAGCGCCGCCGACTTCGCCGAGGTCTCGCGATTGTTGGAGGCATTCAGGACCGAGGATGACTGGAAGGCCGGTTCGGTCTATCTCGTTGTAATGACTGCCGAAGGCCTCGTACAATTTCACGCCGCGGATGTGACGTTTGAGGACAAGAATGTGATCGATCTCGAAGATGCAAGGGGCACGAAAATCGTCCGTGACATGCTCGACGCGGCCAATGGCGGCGGCGGATTCGTCGAGTACTATTGGGACGATCCTGCCGTGGAGGGAGACGCCGATTCAGCCAGGGTGATCTACGCGGTTCCGGTTACCGTTCAGGGCAGTGAGTTTATCCTGTCGGGCGGTTTTCATATGGACCTGTCGGACGTCGACGCCGAACCGAACATCTTTGAGTTGCTGGCGGTAACGGCCCGTGACGTGAAGGACAGGGAGTCTCTGAAAGCTTTTGTGGAAGGTCTGGGAGTTCTCGTTCCCATCATCGAGGAAAAGGGTTATCCCTACCTGGCAACCGTCCAGGCCGCGATCAGGACCGAGGGCGAGGATTTCAAATATCGCTCGATTTACATCTTTGTGGTGAGTACCTCAGGTGTACTGATCTTTCACGGGACCGCCGACCCCAGTCAATATGGGGAAAATATGATCGACGTCGAAGACGTCAACGGGGTCAAAATTGTCCGGGAGATCATTGCGACAGGGGTAGCGGGGGGCGGGTTTGTGAAATACTATTGGGATAATCCGGCGGTCATCGGAGATGAAGACACACAGTCGCCCAAGTTGAGCTACGTGATGCCGATCAACGTATTCGGACAGACGTTTATCGTCGGTGCCGGGATATACCTGGAGAACGATACGGCTTTCGAAGGTGTCGCCCTGGTGGATGTACAGGTCGTTGGCGATGGCGATCCGAGCGGTCTTACGGTGGAAGTTTCGCGTTCGATTTCCGGCCGCGCGCCCGTCTATGCGTGGCGCAAGACGACAGAAGAGACGGGGCGTGCCGTGGTAATGGTGACAGCGGACGAGCGACGTCGTGTAAACGGCATGTACCGGGCGCGCGTGCGCTCCACAGACGGCGCAACCATTGCAAGCTGGCACAGCATTCCGCTGATGCCCGGACGGCGTGTGACTTATGAGGTCAATTTAAATGGCGATGTACACCCCATCAGGGCACTTGCGGCTTCGCTGGGAACGAACCGTCCGAATCCGTTCAATCCCGCCACCTCCATTCGCTATTCTCTGGACAAAGCAGTCGCCGTGAAACTGGCAATCTACAACCTATTGGGCCAGGAGGTCCGGTTGCTGGTTCGACAGTTCCAGCCCGCGGGAAACTATACGGTCGTGTGGGACGGGCGTGACGCTGCCGGGCGACAGGTGAGTACGGGTTTGTACCTGTATCGGCTTCAAGCAGGTACAGACGTGGTCACGCGCAAGATGGTGATGGCCAAATAGCCGTGGTGTGTACATCCGCCGTGCGTTGACTTTCCACGCTCAGTCCGATATTTTTCTCACACGGTTCCAAATGCACTGGACAACGTCACGGGTATTCTTATAACAGTCGGTATGCCCGATTGGGGACCATAAGGCTTGAATGCCTTGAAAGAATCGTCTATTTCCAAGCCGTTCGTGATATAATCTGTTCTGAGGAAAAAATGAAAACATATCTATTTAAGGCTGTCCTGGAGAAAGACAAATGGCCTGATGAGCCGGATTCAAAAGCGGTGTGGCGAGCTTATATTCCCGCGTTGGAACATAGAGGGGCTGCAAGCTGGGGAAATACCCTGCGGAATTTAAAGAACGCTGTTGATCTTCTTGTTGCGTACTTGCTGGAGAATGGAGACGAGATACCTTCCGAGCCATCTTCTCAGATTGAGGTCGGCGATGTGCCAATGGTCACCGTAGCCATCTGATATGGCAATTGGTTACAGCAGGCTTCGTTTACTGACGGCACGCAGATTGATGCGGGCATTAAACAGAGACGGGTTTCGTGAATACAGAAGGAAAAGCGCGACCCGTTTTTTTGTGCACGCGGATGGGAGAATGACGACCGCCCATTTACACAGCATGAATCAGACGTTTGCAGTGGGTACACTCAAGTCGATCGTAGAGCGACAAGCTCAGTGGGTAGAGGACGACCTTGAGCGCCTTGGACTTTTGAAGTAAGGCCTTTGATTTTTCCGGAGGTGCGCGGTGGCTGAGGCGATTCTAACGGCGCAGGATCTCTCCATCGGTTACAAACGCGGTCGCAGGCCGCCTCGCGTCGTAGCCCGCAATATCGACGTATCGCTCGCTCCGGGCGACTTTGTCTGCCTGCTGGGGCCCAATGGCGCGGGGAAATCCACGCTTATGCGCACGCTTGCCGGGATGCAGCCATCGCTGCATGGGCGCGTTCGTCTCGCAGGTGCAGACATCGCGGAGATGTCTGCGACCGAAGTTGCGCAAGCGCTCAGCGTCGTACTCACGGATCGCATCAGCGTTGGTGCCATGACGGTGCGCGACCTCGTCGGCCTTGGGCGGTATCCCCACACCGATTGGATCGGACGCTTCGGCGACGAAGACGAGCAGGCCGTTTCATGGGCAATGCGGGTTGCCCGCGCCGAGAAATTGGAACACCGCAACGTGGCCGAACTCAGCGATGGCGAGCGCCAGAAGGTAATGATTGCGCGCGCGCTGGCGCAGCAGCCCGACCTCATGATTATGGATGAACCCACGGCCTTTCTGGATCTGCCCCGCCGCGTTGAAATCATGGCATTATTGCGAAACCTCGCACATACGACCCGGAAAGCGATTCTCCTCTCGACGCACGATCTGGACCTGGCGTTGCGCTGTGCAGACCGCATTTATCTCTTGCCGTCAGAGGGCGCTTTACAGTCAGGCGCGCCGGAGGATTTAATCCTGAATGGTGCTTTTGAAACGGCATTCCAGAGCGATGGCGTACGTTTTGACGCCGATACGGGTGCATTCAGGCTCACCCCGGAGCGCGGCCGCGCCACGGTCGCCGTTACGGGGAAGGGGCGGCGCGCCTATTGGACCGTGCGCGCACTCGAGAGGGCGGGGTTTCAGGTGGTTGACACCGGATCCGAACGGCGTATCGACATCCGAGACGCTGAAACCGGCGCCTGGCGGGTCGAGCGCGGCGGTATAACCCGGGAATATCATTCCATTTACGACTTGGTCCTGGCAATCAAGGGCGAAAGTGGAATAGATACCGTGTCAGAATCGGGAAAAACTGTATGATGTCGAAACAGAGCGATGAAGCGCGGGAGGGTCCTCGGCATGCGGTCATTGTACCGGGTCTGTTTCTGTTGCTCCTGATCGCGTTCGGTTTGAGCCTGTCACTCGGGTCGGTTCATATTCCACTGACCGGACTGTTCGACGTTCTCATGGGAAAAGAAGCGTCTTCTCCCGCATGGGCGATCATCATCCACACCATCCGTTTGCCAAGGGCGATCACCGGTGTTCTGGCAGGCGCCGCCCTGGCCGTCAGCGGCCTGCAGATGCAGACGTTGTTTCGTAATCCGCTCGCCGATCCGTTTGTGCTTGGCATCAGCGCCGGCGCCAGTCTCGGCGTCGCCATTGTGGTGTTGACGGCGGGTGCGGCTGGCAGTGCGCTGATTGCCGGTCTGGGCTTCGTGGGTGATCTTGGCCTGGCTCTTGCGGCTATCCTGGGTGCGGCCGTGGTGTTGGGGTGCGTGTTGCTGGTTTCTCGCAGTGTAAGCAGTGTGATGACGCTGCTCATACTGGGTCTGATGTTCGGGTATGCGACAGGGGCATTCGTCAGTATTTTGATCTACTTCAGCGTTCCCGAACAGATACAGTCGTATATCCTGTGGACCTTTGGCAGTTTTGGCGGTGTGACGTGGCGCCAGATCCCCGTTCTCGTCTGCGCCATTCTGCTCGGCATTTCGCTGGCGTTGGTGTGTATCAAGCCTCTCAATGCACTCTTGCTCGGGGAAAATTACGCCCGCAGCATGGGCCTCAACGTGAAGCGCGCCCGCATATGGATTCTGGCCAGCGCGTCCATTCTTGCCGGCGCCACCACCGCCTTCTGCGGCCCGATTGCGTTCCTGGGTCTGGCCGTCCCGCACCTTTGCCGCAGTCTCCTGCACACGTCCGATCACCGCGCCCTAATGCCGGCCGTCATCTGCCTCGGGGCAACCCTGGCTCTGCTATCCGATCTGTTTGCCCATTTGCCGGGCAGTCAATACGTTCTTCCGCTGAATGCGGTCACGTCCCTCATCGGCGCACCGGTCGTCATCTGGTTCATCCTGCATCGCAGAAACCTGAGCCAGACGTTTTAGGCTTTTTAACTTACCAAGCGGAAAATTACTTGGATAGACAGGATGGACAGGATAAAAACACAAGAGTTGGGGAATATTCTGGCAGACGCCGCCTCCATTTTCTATATATGATATAATACAGACGATACACACAACTTCCGTAAACCTAAGCCGCAGTTTCAACGCATACAAAAAAGCCCGTACCATTACGGTACGGGCTTTCTGATTCACCAAGTGGTAAGTGGAAGCAAGTGAAGGCGATCTGTCTCGGGTGGTTGATACAGTCAAGCGATACCTCAAACAAAGGATTGAAAGGGTGGAGCAGACATTCCTGTCTGCTCACATACATCAAACCGAAACCTCACAATCCGTTATCCGGGCACGCCGCGACTCACCGCCGCCTCCCCCATAGGAAAAAGGAAGGTGCTATCTACAGGATTACCTCTCGCCTCGCTGTCGCAATCCCTCGGGACAATCGCCGCGTCTTCCAAGAAGCGCGTAAGCCGTGGGTAAAGCGCAACTACGAGTATAAGGTCTACTAAGACGACGCAAGCCTTTCTTCTGTTTACGTCGCGGCAGAAGGGCAATGAGCAGGGCAGACAGGAATGTCTGCCCCACCTTCAGACACGCTTCTTCAACGGATCGACAAACCATCGCGCGGGCGTGGAGTTGATTGATTTTCGAAAAAACCAGGTAATCTTGACAATTCATAAATTAACCGGGCTCGCAGCGGCAGTATCGAGCAAATTCAGTTGTTCAGATGCTGGATTATCTCTCTTACGCTATGCTCCGGATTCGTCACGTCAAATGGAAGACAGGCCAATGATAATTGATCGTCAAATTTGTAATGTAATGGATCATAAAATCGCCCAGTCTTCGGATAGACAAGCGCGACCTTCCTGCAGCCGTATTTTTTCCCGTAAACATACATCTGGTACATATCGGCCTGGTTGACGCCGTGTTTCAGATCACCGTCCTCACCGTTAATGCGTTTCCATTTCGTATCCAGGATGAAGACAGTCCTGCCGCCGGACATCAGACTGATATCCGGTTTCAAAGCGAACACATCACGATTTTTGTCGTCCTTAACCAGGTATTTTTGTGGCCCGTGTTGGCGCACCGAGAATTCCTGCCCGTACCGCCGAAGACAGTGGGCGACAAAGTCCTCGAATATCTCCCACATAGGAAATAACAGGGCCTGGTTGACGTGTCTCCCGGCGAATGTGGTCAGTCCGTGATTGAATAGAAACAACCCGACCCACTGCATCACCGCATCGTAGTGTTGAATCGTGCGGTCCACTCGATGCCGGTCCCAGTCTCCCTGGAAGTGCGTGGAAAGCGGAATATCGGAAAAACTGATGCGCGACTGATGCAGCAACTGCTGGTTTCTCGGCTGGCGAACCGTTCCGATCAGTCTGTCAATCGTGCTATGAATCAATCGATTGGCTGGGCGATCGGCGCTGAACTCGTCGTAGCCCACGTAAAAACGCGCGCGATTGGACGAATTTTCCCGGATGTGTTGGGGAAACAAAATGCGCCCGCGGAGGCAGGGCAGGTTGTCCTCAACCGGCTGATAGTGGCGGGCAAGCCCGCGCTGTGTGAGCATGACGAGGTTGTTCAAAAAGAGATGGACGAACACCTCCAGCATATTGAAACGCCGCACGGCGTTGATCTGGCTCTCGTTGAATACGGCTAACGATTTGAAACCGCGCCAGGTGCGTAACATTTCGAAGAGAATCCGTTTGGTATTTTCATCGCCGTCCGAAAAATCGACCTTCGGCAGGATTTCCAGCACGGTTCGCATGCGGGTTTCGATAATCCCGACGTAGTTTCCGGCCTTCAGTTTGCCGTTTCTGACTGTCAATACCGGCCTGTAGTTGCCCAAATCATCTCTTTGGTGTTCGAGGGCGAACTCCTTCAGGTCACGAAGCTCCTCCGGACTGAGACCCTTCAGTTCTTCATGTTCTCTGACTACCCGCGTGTTGGGCATATTCAGGAGTCCTCTTTACTTTCACCGGCTCGCCTTGTTTCCCATTCTCGTAGATTTTCCGGTACTGTTTCGGATCACGCCATTTGCCGTCGTCGACTGGCAGCAACTCATAACTTTCAGTCTGATTGTCAATCAAGTCTGAATCCTTAAACAGGCCGCTCTCAATCTGGATTTTTTGAATAAACCCGTTACGATTCAAGACCAGGTCGATTTTCTCCCAATTATCGTAGAAGTACTCCTGCAGCAACGGTATGATTTTATGTTTGAACGCTGCCTCAAGCGATTTCAAGTCATCAATTCCCAGGAAATAGGTATGTCCGATCTGATGCTCGCGGTCCAGCAGAAACCGGATGCGCTCGTTCATTGCGGCAGTAACTTTGGCCGTTCACGCCCTCGATATCCTGACTAATATCAGGATGATCCGGCTTTGGCATCATTTCGACAAACTCGAACCGCCGCCGCAATGCGGTATCCAGAAGGGCGATCGACCGATCAGCGGTATTCATGGTGCCGATAATGTACAGGTTGTCCTGGCACTCCAAATTCTTCCTTGGAATACGGGAGCGTGACGGTCGCCTCATCATCCCACCGATCCGCTTGGAATCTTCAATCAGCGTAATCAACTCGCCGAAAATCTTAGCGATATTGCCACGATTGATTTCATCGATGATCAGGACGTAATTCTGCTCTATGTCACCACCGCTTTATCTGGTTGGCACGTTCTGCAATTTCCTTTATTTTTTGGAACACCAAGTAGTATCGCGATGCTGAGTTCATATTCAAGATTTAATTCTTCATCCATTGATCAGCCCGTTGCAAGAGGCCTTGTAATTCCTGATGCCATTTCTCGTAAGGTAATAGTCCTTCATACCAGCCAATGTAAACGTTCTGGTGAAAGTCACCATGATTCGATCTGGCCACTTTTTCGATCAATTCATTGAATCGCTTCTGAGTCCAAACTATCGTCAATCCACTCGGCAAAGGCCTGAAGCAAATCATCTAAGTTCCAGGACTCGTCCTGCTTGACCAGACCGCCAGTGTTATCCAATCACGTTCCGGATTCCCCGAAATACCCACGTGATAGTTCATACTCTACTTTTCCTTCTTCATAAATGTCATCGGACAAGACTGGCCTGATGCCCTCGATGAAATCCTCGTAATTGTAGTTCTGATGAAACGTCACCATTTCAATCTGGCCGTTCTCTCTCAATTCGTCGAATCGCTGCAATTTGCCCTTTCTTTCCATCCTTTCGATTACATCCAACGGCTCGTCTTGGATAATCGCCATGGCATAATCAACGGTATTCCACGTTTTGCCCGTTCCGGGGGGACCATACAGTATCTGATTTAATGGATAGTCGTTTTTCAGAATCTTCTCCCTGCTCCGGGCATCCTGATCTTCGATGGATTCGTCTCGGTTGGATCTCCTTTCAATTCACCAATCAATTCAAACGAACGACTGTAGCCCGAAGCACCTTCAAATGCCCGAGTCGTACGGTCGTGACCCGCTAAATCCTATCATAGCCGTAAAGCCCGAGAGTTGCTCGTCCGATTTGTTTATCCAGAGAACGTGAATCCTGCTGTTCTCATTCATCCCTGACTCGGCGTAGTCGTTTTTCTGTACGATACCGATTGCCCGTCCCCTCTGCCTGCCCGTTCTGACCAGGATGATATCGCCCCTCGCAGGTTTGGTCAGAGGATAGCTCCCGTCTTCGTCCCACGATTTTCCCGGTCCCGGTCCTCCCGTATAAACCCAGTTGTTTTCTTCGAAGCTGCCGTCACGGTCTTCCCAATAATCACCACCCTCAGGGTCGAATTACGTTCGTGCTGATTTGATAGAAGCTACCGCTAACGTTAATCTATTCGGCGCTTTAGGCTTAATGAGATACAGAACATGTTAATTTCATACGGCCGGCATCCGGGAAATGCTTGCATTAACTTCTCAATAAAGGTCAGATATGTCTCGTAGTCTCCGCTTTTGTTTATCCCACTCTGTAAATCTGACGGCGCCGGCAAACCCAAGGCTTCCGACAATTCATCGGTTAAATTATCCACCGGCTGGAAGTATTCGGGATTTATCAGAAACAATGTGTGCGTCAATTTCACAACCGCGACATTCTTAATGCCCATGACATTCTTGAAATCCTGAGGGTTTATATCTGGATTCCTTTCCTCCGCTTGCCTGAACAAACGCCAAAGCAAATCGGGAGAAAAATCCCAATCGCCATGAAAGAGCCAATTGCGTGAGGAAGAAGGAATTGTATAGCTGTCATCGACACTCCCGTCTGCGCGAGGGGTCTTAATTTCAAACACATCGCCTACACTGTCGTACACGGGTTTCAGTTGGTATCTGGTGGCTTTTGAAGCCAAAAAATAAAAAAAAGAAAACGGATCGATCGCCGCGTCGCCATATTGAAGCAGAGCTTGATTTTCTCCCCATGCGACCTTTTTCGCTCTGTCGATCAGATAGGCTTCTCCACCTTCCGCGATGTTTCGTGCCAACTTTTGAAACCACGGTACCCAATCGTAGATTTCTTTCATCTTGGCGTGTCCTTCTCTTTAGAGTATTGGGACAAATCGACGTTAAGTCCTTACAGTAAGACTTCTACGCAAAATGCATTCATAATAAATCATGCACCTTGCGTACGGTATAGCGTTGAAATCCCCCCACCGCATCAGCCGTCGCCGGCCCTTCGACAGGCTCAGGGCAGCGCCTTCGACATCCTTCGGCCCTTCGACAAGCTCAGGGACCGCAGGCGCAGGGCGAGCGCTCAGGGGGCCGGCTCGGCTTCTGCGACTCCCCCTCAAGGGGGGAGTGATTTGACCGTCATGCGGGCTGGCGTGTTCATTTCTACATATTTGGTTGCGACTGAGCGCAGCGATGCCGCGCGAGGATAGCATGCCGAAATTACTCCATCCACATGTCTGCCAGCGGTCTCGATAGACAAACCCTTCGAAGCGGATCGTAGGGTGCAGACAGCTGAATGCCGCCTGCTTAAATCAACCCTCGCTGTGTCGCGATAGCGACAGCCTCTGTACGATTTCCCGCGCCGAGCTTGGCCAGGATCTCGCTGACGTGGAACTTGACCGTGCGTTCGGAAATGTAGAGTCGATCGGCAATTTCTTTGTTTAAAAGGCCCGTTGCAATCAGTTTCAGCACTTCCTTTTGCCGCGCTGTCAACGCGTCCGGGTTATTGATGCTGTCCAGGAACCTTGAAGCGATCAGCGGCTCGAGCAACGACCCGCCTTCGTTGACCACCCGCACGGCGCGAAACACATCGCCTCTGGGCGCGCCCTTGAGCAGATAGCCTTTTGCGCCAGCCTTCATCGCCGAAACTATGCGTTCGTCCGTATCAAAAACCGTGAATACAATCGCCCGCGCCCGGGCCTTCCTTTCTCTCAACCGTTGAAGGGTCTCGATCCCGTCAACGCCAGGCATCTCCAGATCCAGCAACAGTACGTCGGGGTCGCTATCGGCAACCTTCCGCACCGCCTCCTCCCCGTCACTGGCTTCTCCCACCACCTCGAAATCGGACTGCGTGTTCAACATCGCAGCCAGGCCGTCGCGCACGACCGGATGATCGTCGACAACGAGGATGCGGATCGACTCGCTCATATGCGACGCTCCAGAGGAATACGTATCTCCAGACGCGTGCCTTGCCGGGGCGCGCTCTCAATGGAAAATGAACCCCCCAGCAAATGTGCCCGCTCACGCATACCGACCAGCCCATATCGTGCTTCTGACGTGTCTTCCGGGTCAAATCCGCACCCGTCGTCTTCAACAATAAGCACCACGCAGTCAGGAGTTGACGTCAATTCAACCAGGGCCTTCGTTGCATCTGCATGCGCCGCGACATTGTTCAGCGCCTCCTCCGCCATGCGATACAAACCGGCTTCGACCCTCGCGGACAGGGGATGTCCGCCGACGCATTTTACACGCGTATCCAGGCCTTTGTGCGCTCCGAATTCCTGCATTAGAGCTTCCAATGCCTCTGCCAGCGTGAGATTCTCAAGCGGTGCGGCGCGCAGATCCAATACGGCCCGCCGCGCATCTTCCAGATTACCGCGAGCCATCGCCATCGCGTCGCGCACGGTTGCGGACAGCTTCTCGCGGTCCGTATCGCTTTCGAGTAGCGCATCCAGTGTTTCGAGCCGCATCAGGATGGCCGCCAGATTCTGACCCAGGGTGTCGTGTATTTCTCGTGCGAGTCGAAGACGTTCATCCGCGGCGCCGATTTCGACGCTCTTTTCGTACAATCGCGCCCGTTCGATTGCAATACTCGTGAGATCGCCGACCGTATTCAGCAAGCGTAAATCTTCCGTTGAGAGTTCGCGCCACTCGACGCTGCCCACGTTCAACACGCCTACCTTCTTGCTGTGCGCGTACAGTGGAATACTCGCGTGATACCGCAATCCGTCCGTTCCTTCCACAAGCCCCTTGAGCCGGCTGCACGTGACGACATTCACATTCGCAGCCCCTGTTAAATCGCCTCTTCCGAAAGGTGTCCAGGCAATAGCACCAACCCTCCATTTGGGCCGGATTGTCGCGCAATGCGGGAGGCAGATTCTGTGCGGCAGCCAGATAGGGTTCATTGGTTTCTTCGTTGAAGAGCCATATCCAACTGGTGCTCAGATCGAGCAACGCGGCCACTTCTTCAAGTACCGATTCGAGGGCTTGATCGAGGTCCACGGACTGGTTGAGCGCGTGGGCGATCTCGTTCAGAATGGAGAGTTCGCGATTGCGTTGTTTGAGCTGATCGGTTCGCGTTGGCATGGATCTCTTCGTCTGCCATTAAGGTGTTTGGTGCGCTCCTTTTGCCAATATACTTCCCGTTCAGGGCAAAATCAAATGCAGATCGCCGAATTCGTGCCACATATAACCTTCATTGAGTGCCGCTTCATAAGTCAGTTTCAGATGATTCACCCCCGTCAATGCCTGCAGCATAGCGAGATGTGTGGCGCGCGGTTCGTGCAGTCCGGTCAGCAAACCACGTACGACTCGCATGGGTCGTTCAGGTGAAATCACCAGTGTCGTCCATCCTTCACCCGGAGAGACTCGTCCGTTCTTATCGGCAACGGTTTCGAGCGCCCGAACCACTGTGGTGCCAACGGCGATAATCCGCCCGCCATTTTCACTTGCATTGTTGATAACCCGGGTCGATTCGACCGGTATACGGTAATACTCCTCGTATGGCGGCTCATCGGCTTCCAGGCTTGCCACACCCGTATGCAGAATCAGCGGTGCAATCTGAATCCCCTTCGCAACCAATGCCGTGATGACCTCGGGTGTGAATGCGCGGCCGGCCGATGGCATCTCGGCGCTGCCTGCTTCCGTTGCATATACGGTCTGATAATATCCAATGGACCAATTGTCCCGTACATATCCGTACCGAATGGGCATCCCGTGGACGTCCAGGTACGTTTCCACGTCATAGGGCAAATTCATCGTTGCAATCCACAAACGAACGGCAGCGGCGGGATCTTCCCGCAAGTCGGGCCGATAGGGTACGTGCAACTGCGCGGATCCGCCACCGGGCAACGTCAACACCTCGCCCGCCCGGGCGTGCGGGAAGGGCCGCGACGCATCGGCTGAGCGCACTTCAACCGCCCACATTTCAGCCGGCAATTCCGTCGACAAATGCAGCCTCAGTTCCAGTCCGTCGGGCCGAACAACAGGCAACGACGCTTTGCGGGTGCCGCTTGTGTTAATCACGAGCACGTCGCCCGCGCGCAGCGCCTCGGGCAGATCGCGAAATGCAATGTGTTCAATCGTATCATCGCCTATCCGCGACACCATCAACCGAACTTCGTCTCGACTGAGGCCGCGCGCTTCAGGTGGCTCGCCCGCCTCCAGGCGGGAAGGCAGATCAAAGGCCAGAGAGTCCAGCTTCGAATCGACCATGGTAATGGGCGATACCGTCGTTGGCATCGAATTGGACATAACGTACCCCCTTCAACAATCAACTATCGTTCGTGTTGAATAACTCACGCGCCGCGTAGCGACCACTTTCGTGCGAGCCTTCCAGGAGTTCCATAAATCCCGACACGCTCGTCTCTGGCAGAGGTCGGTCGCTGATATCCTCGCCGGGAAACGCATCTTGATGCATTTGAGTGCGCATGTCGCCGGGATCCACCCAGTAGACGCGCCAATCCGGTCGCTCCGCCGCAAGCACGTTTGAAAGCTGCTCGAACGCCGCCTTCGAAGAACCGTATCCACCCCAGCCACCGTACGCCTCGCGAGCCGCATCGCTGGTCACATTGATTATGCGTGCACCGGGTTTCAAGGCATGTTGAACCGCCTGCAGCACGCCCAGGGGCGCAATCACATTGGCGCGATACACGTCTGCAAGGATATCCAGCGGATATTCGAGCAATCCGGGTTGAGGACTCGGCCCCAGCATGCCCGCGTTGTTGATTACCACATCCAATCCAGCCAGTTCATCAGCAGCGTGAGCGAGTTCCTCCCGGTGTTCCGCCGCTGTCACGTCTCCGGAAATGGCGATGACTTCCGTCCACTCTGCCAATTCTTCGTGCGCGGCTTTCAGTGCCTCCACGCCTCTCGCGTTAATGACCAACCGCCAATTCCGACGTGCGAGTTCTCGCGAGAGAGCGAGACCCAAACCCCGGGAGGCGCCCGTAACAAGCGCTGTTCGCGTTGACATAGTCGACCTCCTTTTATTTTGAGACGCCAACCGTGATGATTCGCCATTCTCTTGTCGTGGTTGAAATTTAGCTATAAAAATAGCCCCCCGCATCGAACGGAAGGCGTGTTTGAAACCTGTTCTTCAGGACAGGGTAGTCCTGCCCATCCTATCAGCAATTCCCGCAGACGTTACATCCCGTTGCAATGACCCCCAAGCGCATCCAACCCGCGCCAGTCCCCTTCACGTCCGGCCGCCCAAAACCCTCCCGCACCCACGTGGATCTCGGCGGGCATCCATTTGCGACTGACTTTCGCCGGACTTTCAATACCCGACTTACCGATTCAACGCCTATCGAAACAGCACGAGGGAATCGCCCACGGCGGTCTTTAAGCCCAGGAATCTCGTTGGCAGGGCAGATGCCGAACCAGGGATGACTATGACAGGACCGCCCTCTGTTTGGGTCACCACGACGGTCTCGCTCTCGGTCGCTCCCACTGCAATTGTGGCCTTATCCGCCGACAGGGTGCCGCCCCGCGCCGAAAGGCTGACGGTCATTTCACGCGGCGCTCCTTCGGCAACTTTGATGACGACATTCGCGGGCCCCGGCGCCGTCCTGTCTTTGTTGTCCTTGCGAACCAACTCAACCGTCAGGGTAAAGGGCGACCCGGGGTTACCGTGAAGCCAGAGTGTTCCCACCCTGGACAGTCCGGTGAATATCCCCTCAGGAAGCCGGACGAATCCGCAATCGAACAGGGTGAGGGATCCCAATCTGGGGAGACCCGAGAATACGCCCCTAGGTAGCGTGCTCAGTTGATCGTTTCCAAAAAGACTCAGGCCGTTCAGGTTTGTCAGTCCGGAGAAAACATCTTGTGGCATTGTTTTCAATTCATCGTTGCCATAAACGCCCAGGTACTCCAGGTTGGTCAGTCCGGAGAAAGCGTTCTTTGGAAGCGCGCTCAGCTTGTCGTTTGAAAAGACGACCAGGTGTACCAGGCTGGACAGGCCGGCAAATACACCCTCCGGCAACGTGCGAAGTCCTTCGTTATTGAAAATGGTCAGGAAACGTAAGCTATCCAGGCCGGAAAACACCCCTGCGGGCAATGTGGTCAATGGATGGCTGTCATTAAGGCTTATGTACCGCAGATTGACCAGGCCGGAAAATATCCCGGCAGGCAGCGTGCGTACGTGTATAGTGTATAAACGCAGGCGACGCAAGTTCGACAGACCGGAGAAGACGCCTTCCGGCATAATCCGCAAACCCGGAGAAAAAAGCCGCAGTTCCTGCAAATTATCCAATGTAGAAAATACACCTGCCGGCAGCTTGCGAAGATCGTCATTATACAGCCGCAACACCTCTAGATCGGGTGTCAGACCTGAAAACACATCATCGGATACGGTATATACATCACTGAAACCGATCTCCAATACTTTCAAGCTGTCCAGGCCGGAAAACACCCCCTCTGGCAATGTTGTCAGACCGTTGCCTTGAAGTTTGAGAACGCGCAGCTTGACCAGGCCGGAAAACAACCCGTCTGAAAGAGTTTTCATTTTGTTGCGGCTCAGATCCAGCTCCACCAGTTTCACGAGACCGGAAAACACTCCCTCTGGCAGCGAGCTTATGTCGTTGAATTCGAGCGATATGGCCCTCAAGCTGTCCAGCCCGGAAAAATCGTCTCCCATCAGGGCAGTAATGCGCTCGTACTTAAGATCCAGGCTCCGGATAGAGTGCAGATGCACGTCCGGGACCAGGGCACAGTCGTCCATATCGGGCAGCGCGTTCAGGATGGCACGCCGCACCTGAGGCGTCCGCCCACAAATCCCCGTAGTGGGTATCGTTACCGACTTACCGAAGTTCCTGGCAAAGATCAGGAAATCAGAAAACCCGACATTTCCGTCACCATCCAGGTCGTATCGCGCCTCGAACGTTTCATCGCCTCGGCTTACCCCGAACCTTCGCGCAAACAAGACGAAGTCGGGAAAATCCACGACGCCGTTCCTGTCAAAATCAGGATTGGGGTCGGATTGTGACTCAACGCGTACCTGGAGAAGATGGGGGCGCGCCTGAGTTGAACTGGCGCCCTCGGATTGCGGTAAGACCTGAGCCACTGTACTCATCGAGAGCAGGACCGTCGCTCCGATCACGAATGCAAGATTGTAATGAGCGGACCGAAACCTCATGGTGGGTTTCCAATTGAGGTGGGATGAGGTCAGTACGAGTTACACCAGTGATTCCCGCCAGCGCCTACGTTGCCCAGCCGTACGGTACACCCGAATATTCCTCGCTCCGACTCTACGCCGACCGAACCGTGTCAAATAGGGGTCAATGGTAGAATCCTGGACCTTGGAAGATCCCGTATTATCGGGGATGTTTGTCCGCAATTGAAATCAGTTCAAAACCCCGAAAACCTCGCCTCGCCGACCGACGTGATTGAACCATCCCCGATTCGGACGAAAGCCGACGTTCGCAGCCGGTAGCGCACCTTTCCGGGAATCTCCCGGTGCGGGAAGAACAGATGCCGCATGCCCTCGCCTTCCACCGCAAATCCCGGGTCGGCATCCAGCAACACGCGCGTCTCCCCACCTTCGCGCGCCACAGCCTGCACCCGGCATCCCCGGGTTGACCCGTCGCCGAATGTCACGATTGCCGTCGCCCCGTTCAATTCCTCGCCTACGCCGGCAACTCGCCGGTGACGACCAGCGCATCGTGCTTCGCGCCGGCATCCCTCCTCAAAGTACCGGTCACTTCCCCCTCATAGGCGCCGCTGCCTTCCAGCGCGACGTGTTTCCATTTCAGCATCGTGCCGCCCCATAGCCCCATCATCTCCGGCTGGCCGTCACGCGCCCTCACGAACCCGACCTCGCCCGTTAGCGACAGATCACCCATCGCGACGACTTCGTGCCCCGATCCTTCCCGGTACACGAAATGGTCGACCACACCGTGGTGGCGTACACTGATGCCCACCGCGTCTCCATCCAGCGCTTCCACGCGCACGTCTTCTATGAATGGAGATCCTGAAAACGGCTCATGCACCGAGGTGAATCGGCTGGAGAGGGGTGCCGCTCCCTTCCGGCGCAGCAGGATGATAGGCATTCGAAACCGATCCAGGAGCGCATCGTTCTCCTCGGCCCGCCGAAACGACATGGCATCGCCCACGAACACTTCGGCGCCCGCCTGTCCGGGAATATGCGTCCGCACCGCCATAGGCGAATCGTCAACGCTGAACGTGATCTCAAGGCTGTCTTCCGCCTCGCCGTGAGAGACATTCCGGAAATACGCATACGAAATATTCCGGCCCCTGGCGTCCCCGCGATCCGACTCTCCGGCGGGAAACCGCACGTCCACACCCGGCAGCATGTGCTCGCCAAAAGGCGCTAGAGGAACGCTCACCCTGGCCTCCCCGTCCCGGTCCGCACTTCCGTGCAGCGCCCAGTCGTGTTGCGATCCACCAACCACGCGAAACAGGTCCACCGCGTAAACTTCAGCTTCCCCGGCATTCACCAGCAGCAGCGCACGCCGGTAGACCTGCGCCAGCCCCGGGTACGCCCGTTCCCCGCTCGCTTCGATCCATTGCACGGTATCGAATCCCGGTTCGAATGCAAGCAGCCGCCCGTCCGAAGGCCCCGGACGGCCCCGGGTATGTTGCCGTTGCTCATCGATCACCACCGTATTGTGACACAGCGTACTTGTGCTCCACGCCCGGTGCCGCGTGTGCGTGTATCCCGACGTCCGGCAACAGTTCCATGCCCTTCGCGAACAGGCCCATATTGAGATTGTCCGCGTGTTCGTGCCCGTAGCCGCCTGAAAAGTGGAGGTGAAGCTGAACCTGTTCGTCACCCCGGCCACGCCCGAGCCACGCGTGCCCGACCCCCGCCAGCAATGTCGAGACAGAGCGGTCCGGCACCCGCAGATTCCTGAAATGGGCCCAGTTGTCGTGCATCGTCATCTGCCGCCCGTCGGGATACCGGCAGATGTCCATAATTCGCTTCGCCCGGGCGATTACCGCGATATCCCGTTCCAGGTCGAGGTCGTCCAGGCGCGTCCCGTCCTCCGGATGGACATATCCGGGCGGGTCGCCATAGCCCCGAGCGGCGCGGAACACCGTGTTCATTCCACCCATCGTCATCTGGTGGTACCCCACGCTGCCTTCCTTCCAGAACCCGTCTTCATAAAACGTCCGCTCGAACAACCCCCGGCTTTGACGAACGCCTTCATGCACGAGGCCCGGATCTCCCAGAACCCTTCCGATCGCAATATATCCTTCGTATATACGGGGCGCGGCATTGCTGTAGTCCGTCTCGTGAAACCGGTCCTGCCGTACGGCGCCGCGGAAGAAATCACCCTCAATACGCGCCTTCACGTCCACGCCGGCCTCTTCGGAAAGGCGCTCCAACTCGCCGCTGCCGTAGATCGAATCGTACGCGTACACCAGGTCCGTCGGCATCTCGTCGTGTCGCCATCGACCCCATTTTCCGCCCCCGTTGGGATACGGCGGCTCCGTTGCGAACCCCTTCGGCCTGTGCGGCCAGTCGCGGCTCACAAGGAATCCTGGATAATATCGGGCAAACGCATCCAGAATCAGGGCGGCGCGGCGCGCATACGTCCGGTCGCCCGTCATCTGGTACAGTTCTCCGAGGTCCTCCGCGATCCGCGAAAAGTACGTGCGGGCCTCACGCCAGGCCTTCGCCGAGAAGAGGTACCTGTACCCGGTCTCATCCTCCCAGTAGGGATATTCGACCTCCACGCCCACGGGATTCACCACTTTCATCACCCGATCCTCGGGGTACTGATCGTTCGGAAAAACCATCTCGCAGAACCGGCATTGCACATGGTGAGGATCCGAAATTCTCCACCGCAACTGACCCTCCTGCGTCCCCTCGTCGCAATTCGGACAACCCATGAACCGGAATCCCGTCCTGTCAGGAACCAGGGCCACCATCTCGGCTTCGGACATCGCCATCACCCTGGACACGACCCGCTTCAATCGGTTGATCCGGTCCGTCGACACCTCAACGCGGTACACCGGGTGCGCAGCTTCGACCATGCGGGGCCGCGCCATGTCCGCTGCCGCTGCGCAGCAGACAGCAAATATCAACAGGGCTATCCCATCCATTCGACCGGGTCCTTTCTCATTTGCATCCCGGAAAAACCGGCACGCACTCGGCAGCATCCGTCTGGTCACTTCCCGTTTGGCTGATACTATTCACCACTATTGCACGTCATTCTTGCGAACCAGCTTCCAGACGTCCGGAAACATGTTGTTGCCCGCTACCATCCACAGCGCGTCTTCGTAGACAAAAACGCTGGCGGCGTGCCGCGGGGCCCATGGCGTATCCGGGAGTTCGATCCAGTTCACCCCGTCCGAGCTGTACCAGACGTCGTTCCGGTTCCAGCTACCTGTTGCCTCACGCATCGATCGGCTGGCTGCAGGATGATAGCAGCCCTCCATCACCCACAACTTTTCGTCCCACACGGCAACGTCGTGATACTGGCGCGGCACCCACGGCGCGGCGCGGGTATGCAACTCCCAGTTTGCGCCATCGGCCGTACTCCATACATCGTTATACATCAATCGACGTTCAATCCTGGGGGTATCGTACGTCCCGCCGCCCAGAATCCAGATCCGATTCTGAAAAACCGCGCTGCCGCCGATCATTCCCCTCTCCGCCCACGGTGCATTTTCGACCACCCGGTTCCAGGCCCGGCCATCCGCCGAATTCCAAACGTCGTTATAGAAGATCTCGTCTTCATCTGCAAATTGCGGAATGGTCTGCCCGCCCATCACCCAGATTCTGCCATCGAGAACCGCCGTATAGTGTAATACCCTCGGCCCCCACGGGACCGGGTCACAGACCAGGTCCCAACCCACGCCGTCAGAACTGCGCCACACGTCGTTCTGATAGTGCCCCTGGTTGCAGTCTCCTCCCACGACCCACATCTGACCATTGTGAACGGCGTAGCCCGCCGTGTGCCGCCCCTCCCAGGACGCCTCCTCGTTTACCTCGACCCAGGTTTCCCCGTCAGAGGAACACCAGACCTCGCTGTTGCAGATACGCGGAAAATTGACCTTGTCCCCCGGATTCCATCCACCCAGCAGCCACATTCTGTCCTTAAACACCAGCGCGCCCGCTCCGTCCCGCCCCGCAAACGCCGCCTGTTCGGTAACGCAAATCCATTCGTATTCCGACATGATTGTCTCCTTTAGCGGTCAGGTAAAACAGCTTTCAACAATCTGCCAAGGACTCAAAACAAAATCGAAAAACACTTCCCCTCAAATTCCCTGCCTTCGGCGAGTTCCTTTTGACGCGACCAAAAGGAACCAAAAGTCGCCGCTTGGCGCGGAGCCTGCCATATACACAGCGCGAATTGCCTCACGGGATGCACATGATCCTCTGCCCTACCGGATAAGGCGGATACCGTTGTTCGGTGCGGGACGGAACCGCGCGCTCTGCTCTGAACGCGCTCTCGAATGGAATCGCTTTCGTAGTCCGCGTGGGTTCCTGTGGACGAGCAGCAATAGGCGATCAGTAGTTAGCCGTCAGCTAAAACCGGTTACCGATACGGCCCGGTGAAATCTATTAACAGATGGCGATGCCGACGTAGCATTCGTAGGGGCGACGCATGCGTCGCCCGCGAATCCACGATCAGCAGTCAGCCAAACCCGGCAAACGATATGGCCTGGCAAAGTCAATCGGCTAATTGCGCGCCACGATGAGGGCAACCCAAGGGGTTGCCCCTACAAATGCAACGACGGCACCAGGGGGTTCGCGGCCTCTCGGTTTCGTCCTTCACCCGCCCGGAGGTGGAAGGGGCTTTTCCGCGTTTTTCCGTCCAGCAATACGGCCTATAAACGCCCTCGATGTCGGCAGGCCATCAACCCAAGTTCATGCCCCTGAGGCGATTCGCGGAAAAGCAGCCCCGCGACGTCTGAGCGGCCTGCCTGCGCCGAGCCGTGCTCGGCAGGCAGGCGCCGTTCTTTTTGGTCCTTTTTCTTTGGCGAGAAAGAAAAAGGACAAAGATAAATCAAAAGGTGAAGGGTTAGGAAAAGTCTGTGTACGCCCGGAACGCAGTTCCATTCAACAATTGTCCGCCAACAGGCGACCTGTTAAGACATAGAGGATAGACCACGAAAGGACCACCCCGAAAAGTGTTACCCATGTACCGGTTTGTACAAGGGCAAACAAAAAACGCCTCGCCCATCGCATACCAGGGGCGGGACGTCGCGTGGGGTGATCTGCCGTTCCGACTGATCGGGAGCGTTCTCCCAGGCTTGGCGACTTGCTTTGCCTGCGACGTCACATCCACCCCCGAGCGCGCCTCAGCATTCGCGCCGTCTTCCAAACCGGACCCTACCAACCCTGCCGCCCCACGTAAAGGCCTCGATTCTTCATTGGCAAACGCACCCGCACGCCGCCCAGCCGATGAGACTCGATAAACCCCATCACCATTTCCTGGCTGCGTCGCGCCAGTTGAACCGGCCCCGCTGTCTCCCGACCCGTATCCAGGGCCTCGGCGATATCCCTCAGCCCGTTCACCGTGCCGCTCTGCATCGGGACCTCGGGAAACGGCCGGTCCTCCAGCACATGCCGCACGCCGCAGGCCTTCCGGAACTGACAGATCATTCCGTTGTCGAATGTCCTCAACTTTCCCGACGAACCACAAAGCTCGAACTCCGCGCCGCTGCCCGCGGTCGTATATCCGTGAACGCCGTTTTGAAACCGAACGTAACCGCTGGCGACGCCCGGATCCACGTTCAAACGGTTGTCGTCCCAATCCCTATCCTCACACGCAATGGTGCCCTGCACGAAATCGATCTTGCAGTCTCCCGCCAGGAACAGCATCATGTCCGCACCGTGAGTCAGTCCCCACAACGCGGCCGTCACGCCCTGCTGCACGATAACGGCCTGTACCGTACCCAGATCGCCCGCATCGGCAAGCTCCCTCATTTTTCGGTAAACCGGAATATATCGCCGCTGGGTGCCGTAGTTGAACTTCACGCAATTCTTCTCAACCGCTGACACCATCGCGTCCGCCTCTTCCATTGAACAGCAAAGCGGCTTCTCGCAATAGATCCCCTTAACCCCATGTTCGGCCGCGAATACGGTCATCTCCGAGTGGGTCGCGGGGCGGGTTGCGATACACACGATATCAGGTTTCTCTTTGTCTATCATCTCCCGATAGTCGGTGTAGCAGACCGGCACTCCGTACCGGTCCCGAATCGACTCCGCCTTCTCAGCCAACACGTCCGAAACCGCCACGAGGTCCGTCCGCTCACACGCCACGGCCGCCGCCGCATGAGAGTACGGAATCCAGAGATGAGAGTTTGGATGGTCCCGCACCTCGTCGTCAATCGTTGCCCCCATCCGCCCGCAACCGATCAGCGCCGTCCGATATCGATCTGTCATTTTTCTGACCCTCGTAATGATGGGCGTCAATCAACCGCGTTCGACTGCATCTCCGCCCGAAGGGGTCCGAACATGCCGTGGCCCCATTGTATATCCACGTCCTTTGCCGCCTCCGCCGCCCGCCCGGCGCGGATTTGCGCCGAACCCAGAATCCGGCCGTCCTGCGCGATGCTGATCGTTTCCGTGCCTATCGTAAACACCAGCGTCGTCGGTTCTCCCGTCCATGCGACGGGCACGGAAACGCTGCCGGGTTTTCGCACCCGGTGGACCCTGCGGTACTGGTTCCACACCTCGTCATCGTGCAGGAATGAATGCCGCATGTCACGCACAGGGCAGCCCTTGGCACTCACGGACAGATAAAGCGCATCTCCCATTGGCCCCAGGCCGGTCACGCGCTGTCCCCAATCATTGATCACGAGGTCGGCGCCGTGTTCCTCGTTGTACGCGACCAGCCGATCCTCCCACGGATGCGTCATCTCGTCCGTAATCGCCGGTGTCCGGAACATCCGCTTCACGAAAAGCCACTTGTTCTCGTGCGCGTCGAACCGCCACAGCTCGGACCAGGGCCACACTCCCACATAGAGGTCGCCGCCGTAAATCGCCGTTGTCTGAGCCTCCCGCGCGGAGCCCGACACACCCGGCATCACCGGCGGCCAGTCTTTCAGGTGGCGAAGTTCCCTGCCATCGTACTTGAACAGGTTTCCCGTCGGGTACTGTGCGATCAACAGCTCGTCGTACCAGTTCAACATCGAATAGAGCTGAAAACTCACTCCCGCCAGCGACGCACGCACCACCTTCCACCTGGACCCGTCAAATACGTATACACCCCCCATATTGGACGAGTTCACGATCTCGTCTCCGAGTTGTCCAATGGAGAACGGCGTCTCCTGGGGATACTTCAGATCCAGCGTCACCGCATTTTCCAGGTCGACAGATGCATTTCCCGGCGTCCAGGGCGCCGCGTACAGCGTGGTATACGGTGGATCCGACTCGTCGTCTTTGTGGAAAAACGTCAGGTAACCCAGGGCGTAATAGAAATGGTGAAAATACCCCGACGCGGGCCTTTCCAGGATCCGCTCGCCGTCGTACCAGGCTTCGCCCCCTTTGAACTGGAATATCTTCCCGGCAACCCGCATTTTTCCGTCGCCTGCCACGGTTTCACCCACGCCGAAGCTCTCGTCTACCTGCCACGCGCCCGCCTCGTCGTCCCACCATCGTGCCGTCCGGTCCTGGTGATAGCTGCACGAGTACACCCGGCCATCCAGATCGAACAGGTAGCTCCCCCCATCCTCCGTGGAAGGCGGCAGTGTCTCGAATTGCGCTTCCGCCTCGTCGTCGCGGAGGAAAAACTGCAACGTGAACCGATCCATCCTGAACGCCGTATTGTATACGCCGGTAAAGCCCGCCCCCATTGCCACGCGGCCCTCCGAGTTGCGGGCTTCAAACAGCGAACCCCAATTCTGCCCCACGTCGTGACCGAAATCTATCGTCGTTGAAATTTGCATCAGCGGTCTCTCCTCGGCATGCCCCGGCATCGGCCAGAGCAATAAAGCGGCAAGTATCCAACTCATGGCCGACACGTGCTCCCGTTACCATCCACCCGGGCGACTCGATGCGGAATGCCTGCGGTCTGCCACGTGCCGAACCGCAAACTGTCGTTCCATCACCTCAAAGTGGCCACCATCAAAATGCCAGAACCACCTTAACTGCGCCATCCGTCTCAGGATGCTCAAAAGCCAATTCGAACGCCTCCTGGATTCTCTCGAATGGCAGCAGGTGCGTCAAAATGGGCCGCACGTCCAGCCGGCGCTGCGCGATCCAGTCCAGTGCGATGGTAAAATCCATGTCCGGATTCGGACCTACCGACGTCACGATCTGGAGTTCCTTCCTGAACATCTCCATGAACGCAAGCGTCATCCGCCCCTCCGCATTCTCCTTGTTCGGCACCCCGAAGTAAACCAGCGTGCCGTTCCGGCGCAGCAAATCGCCGCAAAGGTTGAAGGTGGCCTCCCTGCCCACGGCCTCCACCGCCAGGTCCGCCATCTCCCCGCCCGTTATCTCCGATACGGCCTTCGCCAGGTCGCACGTATCCGGGTTGATCGTATGGGTCGCGCCCATCTTCGGAGACACTTCCAGCCGGTGGGGAAGCGGATCCACCCCGATAATATCCCTGGCGCCCAGGTTGCGCAGCGTCGCGTTGAAGAGTTGGCCCACCGGCCCCTGCCCGATCACCACCGCCTTCAGGTTGATAACGTTGCCCAGTTTATAGAAACAGTGGATGACCGTCCCCAGCAACTGGCTCATCAGCGCCACCTCCGGTTCAAGGTCCGTCGGCAGCTTCACGCATCCGGCCGGATCGGCCAGCACGTATTCCTGGAACAGCCCCCGGTCGAACCCCCAAAGCAGCACCCGATCGCCGGCGTTAAAGGCGCCTGAAGAACAGGCCTCCACAATGCCCAGACCCTCATGACCCGTCTCACCCAGACCCATCGGGTAGGAACCGCCCGTTCCGGAAAACGCCGGTCTGTCCGTCCCGCAGATGCCCACCCGCTCCAGGCGCACCAGCATCATCTCCTCTGTCGCCCGGGGTCTTTCCACCTCGGCCAGTTCCCACCGCCGGGGCGCGACCAATCTAGCCGCTCTCATCTATCCGCACCTCTCTCAGAATCAGTCCCACACCGGCCAATCCTGTGCCTGCAGCCGCTTCCACAACCCGTCGAACGCCTCGCTGCCGTCGTCCTCCCATTCATCCAGCCGCACGCCGGGCGCGAAGGACTCGTCCACGCCCTGCTTCATTAACCGCTCCGCCTGCTGCAGATTTCGATAATAGTGCTTGACGCCGCCTGGAAACGTCACCACCGACAGATGCCGGGGCCATTCCGCCGCGGGCGACGCTCCGTACTTCGCCACGGCTTCCTCGTCCAGGACCACGCCCAGGCCCGGCGCCTCCGGGACCTTCATAAAACCCCTCTGAATGGGATGTGGGTCTACAATCAAATCGTCTTCATAGGAATGGCTGGCCGTCACCCCCGGCAACGTCGCCGTCGGCATCGCCGCTCCCAAATGAAGTGCAAACGCCGTCGTAATACCCGTTCCCACGTATTGCAGCAGGATCGGCGTATTCGCCGCGGCGAATGTCCACCCCGCCGCCAGCGCATCCCGGACGCACTCGTGGCTGCACAACGCGCCTTCAAAGTCGCCGGCCCGCAGCCCTGTCCATGGCCCGGACGGCTGCCTGGAGGCCGCCTCGGAAAGCACGCGCACGCCGTGCAGATAGAACGGGATGCGGATCTCCCGGTGCAGCCTGCGCCACCCTTCGATATCGTATGCGAAGATGGGCTCCTCGACGCCCTTGACGACGGGAATTTTCTCCAGCGCCCGTAACACGGGCAGCGCTCTTTCCACGCAAATCAGTGCGCCGTTGAAGTCGAATTCCACGCGGAAATCCGGCGGCGCCACGTCCTGAATCGCCTGTGCGCATTCTATAACGTCGTAAAATGCCCGCGCCTTGCACTTCAACCCACGGTACCCGCGACCCGCCGCCACCTGGACTTCCGCCGCCGTATCCTCCGGCGACATGCTCGGCATCCACCACCCCATCGCCACCCAATGACGCTCCTGCTGCCCCATCACCTTCCACGCGGGCAACCCCAGGTGCTTCCCCATGAGATCGTAGCACGCCATATCCAGGTTGAAACGCCCCCGACCCATTACGTGATCGAACGGATCCGTCCCGATATATGCGTTTAGCGTCTCTTTGTCGAAAGGCGATCCCCCGTTTTCACCCAGTCCCACAAGCCCGGTATTCGTATGAAATCTGTAAACCGTCACGTCCTCCAGCATCGCGAAGTGGTGGTACGTCTTCCGGATTCGGGCTTCATACGGAACCCGCAGCGGAATCACCTCAATCTCCGAGATTTTCATTGCGATATTCCTCACCTCAAACGGCCGGTTGGACGACCGCTCGGACACGTGCCATTACATCGCTTGAATTCCACCAGAACCGATCGTATATATAGAAGACAGCAAGAGGAAAGAAGACCTTTCCACCCCGATTGGTTTTGCTTTGCCTCACTTCTACCATCTTCCTTGCTTATCGTTGATTTTTGTTTGGCAAGACTCTAGACGTAAGAGATACGAGGGCCACCCGAAACCGGGTTGTTTTTTGTCTTTTCTCACGTCTCACTTCTCACGTCTTCCTTCTTACTGCCTTTTTAAAGGTACGCCAATGCCTCAGCGCCTCGTCTACTTCAACGGCAACTTCGTCTCCGAACGCGACGCCCGCATCTCCATTTTCGACTCGGCCCTCATGTTCGGGGACATGGTATTTGAAATGACCCGCTCATTCAAGCAAAAACCCTACCGCCTGCGCAACCACCTGGACCGGCTATACGCGTCCATGAAATACGCCGAAATCGATTGCGGCCTGAGCATTGAAGAGATGGAAGCCGCCACCGGGGAGACCATAGAACGGAATCTACCCGCGTTGGAAGGCCTGGACTACCAGATTATGCACAACGTCACCCGGGGCGCCCTTCCCCTGTACGACACGCTCGTCGGGGAAGGCCTGCGTCCGATCGTTACCATCAATGTCATCCCGCTCGTGCGCCACGTCGGCGGCACCGCTCACTATTACGTGCAGGGGGCTCATTTTGTGGTCACGCCCCAGCAATCCGTACCGGCCCGCTACATAGATCCTAAAGCAAAAAACCGCAGCCGGATCTACTACCAGCTTGCCAATTTGCAGGCGCAACGCATGGAAGACGGAGCCAGCGCCCTCCTCACCGACGAGCATGGGTTCATCACCGAAGGCACCGGCAACAACTTTTTCATCGTCCTCAACGGCGAGATCCTCACCCCCAAACCCCACGATATCCTGCGCGGAATTTCCCGACAGGCCTGCATGGAGCTGGCCGAACGGTTGAACATCCCCGTCCGGGAAACCAATATCGAACCCTACGATGTACGCGACGCCGACGAAGCGTGGTACACGTCGACCACGATCTGCATGGTCCCCATCACCCGTTTCAACTTTCAGCCGGTCGGCACAGGCCGTCCCGGACCCGTGTATCGACGTCTCATTGAAGCCTGGTCGGAGGAGGTCGGCGTGGATATCTTCGCGCAGGCGCGAGAATACGCGAAGCGCGCGAAATCCTGGACTCCCTGATCTCCGGCGTTTGAACCGTACGGGGCCGATTCTCGCAGGCCCATCGTCCAAACCCGTCACACGGAGCGACACCAATGCCCTCCTACCGAGCGGCCCTCATCGGCTGCGGCGGCATCTCCGGCCGCCATGCGAGAGCCTACCTGGAACAGGGCGGCGTCCAACTGGTTGCCGCCTGCGACATCAACCCGGAGAACCTCAATAGAACCAGCGACCAATTCAATATTTCGGGTCGATATGCGTCCCACCGGGAACTCTTCAGCCACGAGCGCGACATCGATCTCGTCAGCGTATGCACCTACCCGAAGGTCCACGCCGAGCAGACCATCGCCGCGGCAAACGCGGGGGCAAAAGGCGTACTTTGCGAAAAACCCATGTGCCTGAGCCTGGACGACGCCGATGCGATGATCCACGCCTGCCGGCAGAGCAACACTCGGCTTGTCATTGCCCATCGCCACCGACAGAACCCCAACTTCAACAAGGCGCGCCGCCTGATCGCGGAGGGCGCAATAGGAGAACCCCGCCTCGTCTGGTGTTATCTCACCAGTTGCCTTGTGGACAACGGCACCCACATCGTGGACATGATGCGCTACCTTCTGGGCGACCCGGAAGCGGACTGGGTGATGGGCCAGGCGTCCCGCAAACGCGTCACCCTGTATCAGGGTTCGCCCGCCGAAGAATCGAGCATGGGGCTTGTCGCCTTCAAAACCGGAACCCGCGCCCTCGTCGAAATGGGCGAAAAGGTACCGAAAGACGGCTTCCGCTTTCGCGTTCTGGGAAGCGAAGGCACGATAGACGCCGACATCAACGAAGTGATCCTCACGGACAAAAATGGCATCTCCACATTTCAGGAAGAACCCATCCCGGATTTGTTCGAACAGACACGTGAAATGATCGCGTGGCTCGAAGGCGGGCCCGAACACCGGAGCTCAGGTGAAAAAGGCCGGGCCGCAACCGAACTCCTCATGGCCATGCACGAATCCGCCCGCACACGCGAACTCGTCGAACTCCCCTCAACATCGGTTACGATCCGATGAGGAAAAATAAGTTGTCGGGTGGAGGAAAAATAAGCTATTAGCCATCAGCTTACAGCTGTCAGCTTAAACCGGCTAGCGATTCGGCCTGGCGACGTTAATTGCCGATGTCCGCGCCCGTATGCGGGCAACCACAAGGGTTGCCCCTACAAATTCAGCCTTGGCGCGGGAACATCAACTCACACAAAGGCACGAAGACACAAAGGGAAACAATGGCAGCGAGCAGCGGTCAGCCAGAGGCACGAAACTAGATCGAAAAACTACATCTCCCCGAATTCCCTGCCTCCGGCGGGTTCCTTTTGAAGCGACCAAAAGGAACCAAAAGTCGCCGCTAGGCGCGGGGCCTGCCATATGCACAGCGCGAATTATCTCACGGGATACACGGGATCTGCTGCCCTGCAAACAATGGTGAATATCAGGGGCCGAGCTGCTGGACGGAACCGCGCGCTCTGCTCTGGCAGTCCTCTCGAAAGGCATTTCGAGTGTATTTACATCGGTATTCCGTGAGCGAGGATCTATCAGCCGTAAGCTGTCGGCTAAAGGCGGTACAAGCACAAGCGGCGGTCTTATCCAGACCAACTCTCGCCCGCCCGAAGGCGGGGCGGGGGCTTTTCCGCGGTAATCCGTCCAGCAATGTGGTTCCGGATCGCTCCAATGGGCCGCAGGGAAACGACGCTGGTAATCTCCCGTGAAGCGATTCGCGGAAGAGCAGCCCCGCGACGTCTGAGCGGCCTGCCTGCGCCGAGCCGTGCTCGGCAGGCAGGCGCCCTTCTTTTTCGCCCTTTTTCTTTGGCGATGCAAGAAAAAGGGCAAGGGATAGGCAGTAGGACCAAACCCCGTCCCCGCATCTCCGAAACTGCAGACCCCGGCGCGGTGTTCTCGCTCCGGGGACTGCTCCGTTCCGCATGGAGGGCCTGAACCCGGCCCAGGGTCTCAACGCCTGGACGGCGCCCCCTTTGGGGTCGCCCCGGTGTAAAGCCCACCCTGACTCCGGTCGTAAACGACCTCGATTTTTCCGTTCTCCGAAACCAGCCGCGGCACGTTGCTGCCCTTCTCGTCGCGGTCCGGCCCCCGCATCATCGCCAGCTGCGCCCCACCCATCCCCTCCAGAAGATCCCCCCATCGCTCCTCCGGGGTCGCCATTGCCGCCCCCCCGTTGAAGTGCCGCGAGGAGTACCGCGTCAGGATTACGCGGCGCGGGACGTCGCTCTTCCACGCCAGTGCACCGTGCGCCTGCGGGCCGTCCATAAAAAAGATGACGTCCCCGGCCTTTGTCAGCGGATGTACCACCAGCCCCATGTCCTCGTCGCAGGTCCAAACGCCCCTGGGGATGCTGTACTGCGCCTTGTGGCTTCCCGGCACGCAGGCAAACCCCCCGTCGTTCTTGGTGACATCCCGCAATTGCCAGGCCACCGCAACGGACGGGCCCCCCAGCGCATAGCTGCGGCCGTTCTGGAAGGTATAGTTGCGAGATGGACTCAACGGCTCGTTGCCGCCATGAAGAAAATGTCCGGCGCCTCCCCTGGCCGTACAGATCGCCTCAAAGCCCGTACACCGGAAGCCCTTCCCACCCATCCAGGTGAGGCGGTGTACCACTGCCGGGTGGGCGAGCATCTTCCGGAACGGTTCACAGTAGGGCCTGGGCATTTCAAGCAGGCCGGTCATGGTGGGCCGCCCGGTTCCGGCCAGGCTCTTGGACCCCTTGGCCAGATCTACGCTTTCAACCACGATGCGGTCCGTAAACCGGTCGACCGCCTCGTTCGCCAGCGCCAGGTCTTCCGGAGTCATCACATTTCGGAGGACGAGATTACCGCACAGGTCCCAAAAATAGAACTCCTTCTCGTCGATGTTCGAATCCGGATTCTTGATATAGATGGAAGGGTGGGACAGGTCGGGTTCCGGGTCCACCCGACAGGTCTCTCCATCCGAGCTGAGCGTGGGAGGCGGGTCCGAATCCCCGTATCCCGGCTTGTGCAGCATAACACGCTGCTCCGGCGTCAATTCCGCCATCCATTCCGGCTGGTCCTCCCGTCGGGTCTTCGGTCCGGTGCCGATGGATTGCACCGCCGCGTGCCCCGCGTATTTGTACAAGAGCAGCCGCTGCGGGTGCTCCCTCGTTCCGGGACGTACGCCCTGAAGCAGGGTCGCCACGCAAAGCAGCAGGTCGCCCGCCTTCAGCACCGGCTGCACGGTCAGTCCCAGGTCGTCCCTCCCGGTCAGCACATCTTCGGGGGTTCCCACATTGCTTTTGTGGCTGCACGGGACCAGCGAAAACCCGCCATCTCCCGCGCTCGTATCGGACAGCGCCCAGATGGCGTGTATTCCCTGGCAGTGCCGGCGGCCGTTGAGGATGTAGTACGCCCGGCCGGCGTCCATCGGTTCATTGCCGCCAACGAGGCCACCGGCAGCCCCATCCGCTTTGCCGATCAGCTCCGGTTCCCGGTCCAGCCGGAAACCATATCCGATGAGCTGGTTCAGGTACCCAACCAGCAGGGGTTGGACCATCAGGTCCCGGAACGGCTCCCTATGCGGTGCGGGCCATCCCAGCATCCCACTCACGCGGCCCTCGCTCTCGAGCGCCCGATTGCAGGCCTCGACCTCTTTGGGAGTCAGAACGCCCCGTAAGATCAGGTAGCCCGAAATATCGAAACAGTAGTTCTCCTCGTGGCTCATCTCCTCGCGGTCCATTTCTGACCTCCTCTATGTTGTACAATCACCAGAGAACGACGCAAAATGCTGGTGTCATGGTACTGTTGGAAGTCCAGAGGTGTCAACAGAAAAAGGGACGCGCCTCGCGTTCGCACTCGCTTTACCCCCGGTCGAACGTTGCTGCGGCGCCCGCATCGACCCCGGGCGCGACCGTTCCGGTTATCGACACTTCTCACCTCAACGGTCACGTGGCAGCCTGCAGGGGCCGCCACGAAAAGTGTTATCTATGTGCCCGAACAGATGTTACCCTACGTAGCGGTCAGGGGTCAGCCAAAGGCAATAGGGGAAAGTCAAAATCAAAATCCACCTTTCCACAAATTCCCTGCCTACGGCGTGTTCCTTTTGAAGCGACCAAAAGGAACCAAAAGTCGCCGCTGGGCGCGGGGCCTGTTTTATGCATGGCGCGAATTACTTCACGGGACCCACCCAATCCGCTGCCCTGCCAACCACGGAGGAAATCGTAATTTGGAGCGGGACGGAAAAACGCGCCCTGCTCTGGTAGTCCTCTCAAGAGGCATCGTGTTAGAGAACGGTGGGGTTTCCTGGGGGTGAGGAGCGATCAGCGGTCAGCATTTGGCAGATAACTATCGGCATACAGCAAAGAGCGGTACAAGCGCCATTCCGCTCGTCAGAACTTCAAGGAATAACTAATGACCGGACGGAGGTGGAGCGGGGGGTTTTTCCGTGTTCTTCCGTAAATCTCCGTACACCGGCAGCTCCTGGAGGGCTCATAGGCCACCCGATTTCCAATTCCACTACTGAGGAAATTCACGGAAAAACCGGCCCCGCGCCGAGCGGCCTGCCTGCGCCGAGCCGTGCTCGGCAGGCAGGCGCCCTTCTTTTTCGCCCTTTTTCTTGGGCGAAGCAAGAAAAAGGGCAAGGGAATAGGGGACGTTATACATCTTCGCGTTTTTCTTTCTTATCTATTTCCTTCTTCCGTCTACCCTCCTTGAAAGGAATTCACCATGACAGACTTGAAAGCGGCGGTTATCGGCTGCGGCGGCCATGCCCAGTCACACCTGCGGATGATAGCCGACGAGCCACGCCTTCAGCTGGCGGGCATTGCGGAACTCGACGGGGAGCGTCTCCAAAAAAACAAGGCGGAATGGGCGCCGGACCTGGCCTCGTCGGACTACCGTCAGATGCTCGACGCGTGCCGGCCGGATCTCGTGTACGTCGTCACGGATCCCGGCCATCTGCTTCCCATCGTGCTCGATTGCCTGGAACGCGGTATTCACACGTCGGTGGAGAAGTCGCCCGGGATGAACACCGACGAGACCGGGCAGATGGCGCGCGCCGCCCGGCAGAGCACCGGCAAGGCCATCGTATCGTTTAACCGGCGATACTATCCCCAGGTGCTGGCGGTCCGGCGGCGGATCCAGGCGGGCGGGGGCGCGGTACACGTCGCAGCCACGTACAACAAACGGGTAACCCGGTTTAAGGCCGCAACGCCGGATCCGGTGATCTGCGACGCCATTCACCACGTGGACCTGATCCGCTGGTTGGCAGGTCCCGGCCCGGAGGAAGCAGCGATACCGGTGGAGGTGCGGGGGATGGTGCAGGATGGCGAGCGCCCCGTATGCCATCGCCACAACGCCGTTGTGCGCTTCGACACAGGCGCTTTCGGGGTCCTGATGAGCCACTACGGCGTGGGTTATCGGATCCAGAGGGCAGAAGTGCACGCCGAAGATTTATCGGTCTATCTCGATCTGACGAGGGCGCCGAATGTGGAGGGATATGAGCGGGGCGAGGCTTTTACGGTGGGGGACGACGAAATCGAGGCCGTTGGCGGGGCCGGCTTCAACGAGATCGTCCACTTCGTCGACTGCATTCTGGAAGACCGCGAGCCATGGTCAACTCTGGACGACGCCGTACAGACCATGCGGCTGTGCGAAGCCATCCGCGCCGGGCACCAGGGGCCTCTGTAGGGACGGGCCGCGAGGAAACAGATCGGGGGATTTGCGACATCGCGATGACGACGTCAGCATCTCTCTGCAGACCTGGAGCGGATCTGATTGGTCGTTCTCGGACGGGCTCGATATATAATCTCTAATTCGGGGCTTGCTCCCTGATATTCTCCGTCACGACGTGGCCGTCGAACAGGTGCACGACGCGGTGGGCATATCCCGCGTCGTGCTCTTTGTGCGTCACCATCACAATGGTCGTCCCGTTCTTGTTCAATTCCGTCAGCAATCCCATCACCTCGTTGCCGTTGGCGGAGTCCAGATTCCCGGTGGGCTCATCCGCAAGGATCATTTTCGGACTTGAAATGACGGCCCGCGCCACGGCCACGCGCTGCTGTTGGCCGCCCGACAACTGCTGCGGGAAGTGCTTCTCCCGATGCTTGATGCCCATGTACTCCATGGACTCATCCACGCGTTTCCTGCGTTCTTTGGACGGCATCTTCAGATACAGAAGCGGCAGTTCGATGTTTTCGGCCACGGTGAGTTCGTCGATCAGATTGAAACTCTGGAACACGAATCCGATATTCTCTTTCCGGGTGTCCGCTCTCTGCCGCTCCGTGTGTTTCGACACCTCCACGTCGTTCAGATAGTATTCCCCATCCGTCGGGTTATCCAACAGCCCCAGCACGTTCAGCAGCGTGGACTTGCCGCAACCCGATGGCCCCATCACCGCCACGAACTCGCCTTCGCTGATCTCCAGATTGACATTCCGAAGCGCGGTTGTTTCGACTTCCTCGGTCCTGTATACCTTTTGGAGATTTACGGTCTTGATCATTTTGACGCTCCTTTTAAAAAAAGGTAGACGTAAGACGGGAGAGGATATGAGTGCCTGATCGTTTTACAGGTCACAACGATAATGGCTAAGATATCGGCACCGGTTACGAGGAAACGCTCTTTATTAATCTCAAGCTTTTTGTGGGTGAGATTCAACATGGCATTCTGGGCTTTCCCACTTGGTTTAGGTCCAAACTGAGTAGCGAGACTTCCATCCTCTTACGTCTTGCGTCTTGCGTCTTGCCTCTTACCGCTTCAGAACCAATTTATCTATTTCCTCATAGTTTTCGTATGATGAGGTCACGACGCGTTCTCCAGGTGACAGGCCCTCAAGCACCTCGAAATACTCGGGATTCTGGCGTCCGATTCGGACCGGGCGCCGAACGGCCAGGTCGCCCTCCACCACAAAGACCCAGTTGCCGCCCGTGGTCTGATAGAAGGCGCCCCGCGGCAGCAACAACGCTTCTTCGGGCGCGTTCAATTCCAGCCGAATCTGCTCGGTCTGGCCGCGGCGAATGCCCTGAGGAGCCTCGCCTGTGAAATCCATATCGACCTTAAACTGCCCCTCCTTCACCTCGGGGAAAACCCGACGGATCTTCAACTCATACGTCTCATCGTCAATTTCAATCGTCCCCTTAAGTCCGGGGGTAATTCTGGTAATGTAAAACTCGTCGATGACAGCCCGCATCTTGTAAGCGTACAGAACGTCGATCTGGCCAATGCTGGTCCCCTTCGCGATCAACTTGCCGATCTCGGCGTTGAGTTGCGACAATTGGCCGTCGATCGGCGCGCGTACGATCAGATTCCTCAGAGGGCGACGCACGTCATCCAATTGGCGCTGCAGGCTCCATGCGCGCTTCTGCAGGGCAGCCAGTTCATTGATTCGATACAGTGAGTCGCGTCTGACCGTCTCCAGCATAAATACCCTGAGTTTTTGGGCATGATTGTAACTGTCTTCTGCCGACATGAAATTTTCTCGAGATGTGAAATTTCGTTCGAATAGCACTTTCTGCCTCAGAAATTCGCGCTCGGACTTCTGCAGGTTCAGTTCGATGAGCATCAAATCGCGCTTGCGCTGAATATCCTGAATCTCCTGGCTCAACCGTGTGTTCTCCATTCTGTTGATCTGCTCGAACAACTGCGCTTCCTGGCTCAACACGGTCTGTTCCAGGGATGGGTTGGACATGCGCAAGATCCGCGTGCCTTTTTTAACCATTGCCCCTTCTTCAAGGAATATCTCCTCCACCTGCCCGCCTTCCAGCGCATCCAGGTAGTGCGACTGAATGGGCATCACGGTGCCGCGTTGGGGGATGAACTCCTGGAAGGGGCCGATGGTGACTTCGGAAATTGTAATACGCTCGACCTGCACGTTGAGCCTGGCACTGTGGTCGCCGAAAATGGCCATATAGAGCACCAGTCCCACAAATCCCGCGACTGCGCCAACACTCATGATTCGCTTCGGCGTCCAGAATTTCCTTTCGAGTTTGCGGTCCGTGCCAGGGATCGTCGTCTCACCTTTCTGTTCAGACGCCGACGTACCGGCATTCACGAAACCGGGCATCGGTTTCTCCCTGCCAACGGAATCGGACGCTCCTTCAGACGATTCCTGACTCGAAGTCTGGTGATCAGCTGGTGCGCCTGCCTGATTCAGCTTCAACAGGCGTCTCTTGTCCTTTTGTGGTTTTCGCTCTTCCATAGTCTTACCTTAACATCGTTTGAGACGTTGAAATCCAACCATCCTGAGTCGATTCCTTCCTGTCCCTACAAGCTCCCGGTCATCCCCAACCGTTCGACCTCTCCCCTCAACCGATTCCGTCCGCGGTATAGCCAGACCTTCAACGTTCCGATCGGCACCTGTAGCTCCTCCACGATCTCACGATAGGTCCGTTCACCTACGTAATGCAGCCAAACCGCCTCGCGCTGCCGGCCCGGAAGCGCCTGGACGCTCCGCATCACAATCTCCCTGCGCTCCTTCCGCACCAACACCGCTTCGGGATCTTCGTGTGGCACCGGTCTCCACCTCGCGTGGAGCGCGGGCGCCGCATCCGCCACTTCACTCAACCAGTTCTGCCGCTTTCTCAGGGACCGAGAATAGGATGTACGCACATTCATGGCAATGCGGGTCAGCCACGTGGAGAACGCGGCCTGTCCCCGAAACCCGGCCAGTCCCTGAAAGGCCTTTATAAAGACCAGCTGAACCAGATCCCCGGTCTCATCTGCGTTCCTTGCACTTCGGTGCACGAGCGCCCGCACGCGGTCGCGATGCGCCCTGTAAAGGTACGTATAGGCCCACTCATCGCCGGCAAGCGCCCGTTCAATCAGCGTAGCGTCGGACTCATGCGCGCACTGTAACGTCTTGTATTCACTTTTCTTTACAGCCACAAGCGGACTCGCTCCGTTTCGTGTCGTACGTAAGGATATCGCAAACTTCTTATTACGGGGAACACAATATAGATTACATCACTTTCCTCTATTTACCGCTCCTGATAGTCATTCTGTTTTCCTTTTTTTGCCTTTTCTCTGCCCTTTTTCTTCGCCTAAGAAAAAGGGCCAAAAAGAACGGCGCCTGCCTGCCGAGCACGGCTCGGCGCAGGCAGGCTGCTCAGACGCCGCAGGGCTGGTTTTTCCGCGAACTTCCTCTGTGGAGGCACCGTGAAACCCTGCCCTGACCACCTCGATGCATTCACTAAGCAACCGTGCTGAACGGAATCGCGCGGAAAAACCCCCCACGCCACCACAGGTCGGGCGGGAGGCAGACCGGCACGGACCCTCGCGTGGCTCGCGGTCTTACCGCCTACCGACCTCGGCCTTGTGCTTCTTGCGGGGCGCACCTTGTAGTTTGCATCACAACTTTCCTGTAGCAGGGGCGATAAATTTCGGCCATTTGCCGCTCCCGGCAATAATTGCAAGACGCGACAACCGTGCCAATGATTATTTATTGTTATTTTTTAAAGACTTATACGAAATCTCTTTCAAGCGAACGACAATAAAGTGTTCGATTTCGATACACATATGTCCGAAAACGCACACTTGGCGGCGCCCGTAACGAAGCAAGGGTCCGCCTGCGCCCCACGGAATAACCCCGATTACCAGGCTGGAGAGGGTGACAGACTCAATACATGGGCACGCCAAGTCTCTTCACTCGGTCCGCAACGCGTCCACCGGGTTCGCCCACGCCGCCCGGATGGCCTGGACACCTACGGTCAACAACACAACCACCAGCATCAATATCCCACCCGATACAAACGTGCCGATGCCCGGTTCAATCCGATACGCGAAATCCTGCAGCCATCGGTCCGACGCATAGTACGCCGCCGGCCAGGCGATCAGATTCGCAATTGCCGCGAGCATCACAAAATCCCTGGATAGCAGTGAGACAATCCCGGATCCACGGGCACCCAGGACCTTCCGGATGCCGATCTCCCTGGTCCGGCGCGCGACGGCAAGGGCGGTTAGCCCGAACGCCCCGAGACAGGCGATGAAGACCGCGAGCAACGCAGAATACATGACAATTTGGTTCCAGCGCTCCTCCTTCCTGTATTGCCCATCCACTTCGTCGTCAAGAAATGATAACTGAAACGGAATGTCGGGAGCGACTTCAAGCCACTTCTCCTCGAGGAAGGCCAGCGTGCCGGGGATATTCTCCGGACGGACCCTGACAAGCACGTTGCCATATCCGTTCGGGTCGAACCGCAACACCGCCGGTCCGATCGTATGGTGAAGGGAGCGAAAATGAAAATCCTTTGCCACCCCAATCACCGTAACATCCCGTGTATTCATGCGCAGCATCCTGCCCGTGACCGGACTTTGCCATCCCAAATGCCGGACAAGGGCCTCGTTCACGATAATTGAAGCCCGGGAACCCGAACTCTGTGGATCGAAATCCGCCCCCTCCAGAAGATAGACCCCCATCGTCGCCAGAAAGTCGTAGCCAACATTGACTTGCTCGACGTCTATTCCTTCGCCTTTGTACTCGATGTCGGTAAGGTACCTCGTCCTGTTGCTCAGCGCGTGACTGGTCGTCGTGGTCCCCAGGATAGAATGGTGTCGCATCACCTCGTTGCGATACACCCCAAGCAGGTCTGAATCTCGCTCAAACAGGTCCCACGCCCGGATGCGCAGGACGTAATCACTCTCGAAGCCGAGCGGTTTCGTCCTCAGGTACTCCAGTTGCCGGACCATCAGCAACGTACTGACAACCAGGAAGACGGAAAGGGCGAATTGGAAAACCACGAGCGCCCGTCCAAACAGACTGGAGGCTCCCATCCTGCGCTGTCGATTCCACACCGCAACCGGCTGGAACCCCGACAGCACGTAGGCCGGATAGCCGCCCGCGGCCATCCCGACGGCCACCACCAGTCCGAACAGAAACGCCAGACCCGCACCGTCGGCCTGATCGCCCAGGGCGAGGTCCTTGCCCACCAGGTTGTTGAAGGCCGGCAGGACGAGTTCCGCCAAACCGATCCCGGCCACCATGGCTACCACGCTCAAGAGCATCGACTCTCCCATGAACTGTACCATCAACTGTGTCCGCGACGCACCGGCCGCCTTTCGCATCGCCACTTCGCGGTCGCGGGAGAATGACCGGCCCACGGCAAGGGTTATGAAGTTCACGCAGGCATTCACCAGAACGAGCAGAGCAATTCCCAGAAGAATATAAGAAAATGCCGGATTGCCTGCTCCCCTGAGTCCCGGTATTCCCCGTTCGAGATGCATCTCCAGGAGTGGCTGGAGGCCCACAGAGGTGTCCGACTGTTCTCCCATCCATGCCGGCAGATATTTGGGTAACAAATTCGAAAACCGTGCGCTGAGTTCCGACGGACGTCCGTGTTGAGGAAGTAATACGAACGTCCGGATAGCTCTTATATTCCAACCTCTGGGTTCGCCTCTGGCCGAAAACGGAGCCAGAAAATCGAACCGGATGCTGGAGGTCTTGGGCACCGACTTTGCAACCCCGGTTATGACGAAATCCCGGTCCACCGCCGGTGGCCCCCATAGTTTCACTGAAAGGACTTTGCCGAGGGGGTCTTCATCTCCGAAGTATTTCCGCGCCGCCGCTTCTGTGATGACGAGAGAGTACGGATCCTCCAGAACCGTCGCGGGGTCTCCTTGCAGCAGTGGAAACGTGAACACCTCCAGAATCGCCGGATCGGCAAAGCGAAAACTTCCGCGAAGGGTCCTTTCCTGATACTTCGCAAAGGAAGCGCCCCCGCCAATCCTCACGGTCCGGACGTCCGAAAACGTCTCCACCAGCGCCGGCCCCAGCGGGTCCGGCGTTTCGGCTGACGGCCCGAAACGGGAATCGACATAGACCCTGTAGATCCGTTTCGCGTTCTCGTGGAACGCGTCGTACGTCCACTCGCGCCGGACGAACAGGAACGTCAGAATGCAGAACGCGATCCCGATCGAAAGCCCCGCCACGTTGATCAGGGAGTAGACCCTATGGCGCATGAGATTGCGGTACGCCACGATCAGATAATTCCAGAGCATGGATCCCGTGCCTCCTGGGTGATTCGAAAATCCTTAGTAGCGTTCTTATCATTGACCTTCGAGGTGCCTGGCCTGGGGTGGATGGGCGAGTTTGCCCGGAAGACGAGCCTGGAAGCTGTGGCTATTCAGTGCCATTTGCGTCTATCGAGACATTAATCGCTCAATGGCTTCATCCAATATATTATGCGTCGTGGGGCTGCCACCGACACGGTCGTATGCCACCTCTCCATCCGGATCAAGGATGACGTTTCTGGGAAGCCCATTCCCGAATATCTCTTTCACTGACTCGTTGTACAGCGCCTGTATATATGCAAATCGGCGGCGCTCGAGGAATCGCGAAAGGTCTTCCCTCGTATCCGCTGCAATGGCTAGGAACGAGATACTCTCGTTGCCGCTGTACTTATCCACCAGCTCATTCAGCCCAGGCATCTCAGCAATACACGGCGAGCAGGTGGTCGCCCACCAGTTGATCACCACGAATCTGCCTCTCAGGTCCGCGATTGCCAGAGAATCGCCATTGAGAAGCTGCACCCGAAAATCGGGTATCTGTGCATGCCACTTCAGCCGATTATCGTGCTCCTCGCCTGATTCACTTCCTCGTGCTGAGAGGGAATATGCCTGGGTTTCCTGCCTGTATAACAGCAGTCTTTGTGCAAGTATGACCCGGATCTCCACTTCAACAGATCGTGGCGAAGCGCCAAGCGCCTTCAAGTCAACCGAACCTTTGTAGACGTCCGATTCGCCTCGCTTCATCGATCCATTCGACATTTCGACGTTCCCTACATCGTCATAGCCCGCCACCCAGAATCGATCCGCTCCCTTGCCATTCTTCCCCCAGAGGACAACCACTGATCTTGTAGCTCCTTCCAAGCTCATCTGCGCCTGCATGACATCGGTCAAGGAGAGTCGGTTCAGCGGCGGGACCTCCGGCGCTCCGTCCGCGAAGAACGATGCGATAAAGGTCGAAGGCTGGACGGCAGCTTGAGTCTCGCATTCGTAGGCAACCAGGGCAAGGAAGGAAAAGAATCCAACAACGAGGACCATTCTGTCCATGATATATCTCCCTTCGAATTCTCCCGGAGACGTGTCTCAAGGAAGTAACTGTTTTGGCGGCGCAGGCCGCGCCGCCGGTGGCGTTCCGCCATCGGCTTATAGCTGCTTCAATCGAATCGAGCCATTTACCGTCTTCAAATGGATCAGTCTCCCGCCGCCGTCAATCTCTCCATCAACCGACTTGCTGAAGCGGCCCTTCACGGTAACCGGAAAATCCGTATCGATCTTCCCGCTAACCGTGGATGCCTTCAGGTGTGCTTTCAACCGTTTCGGCAACCCGGCCTCAATGCCGCCGTTTGTCGTTTCGGCGCGAATATCGTGCGGTTCGTCGCCACTCCCGGAAACCGTCACCTTGATCTTTCCGTTCGTCGTTTTCGCATCGACTGCGCCTGATACATCTTTGGCCAGTACGCTTCCATTGACCGATTTCAATTCCAGCTCGATCTCTTTGGGCACCGTCACCGTATAGGTGACGCTCACGTTCCGGTTCCTTCCCGGTTTTTTTGGCGCGTCCGTGCGGATGTCAATCCGGTTCTCGGTACGGTCGAACTGCACCGTGGTCTTCTCAAGAAGCGACCGTGCCGCATCTTCGCTTTCGGCACGCGCGCGCTTCTCCGCCTTCATCTTCACCTCGTGTCGATCCCAGGTATCGATCGATACATTCCCGTTCACGTTGACAAGCACCAGCCGTCCGCGCGACTGAAATTCGACCGAGCGCTCGACGACCTCCTCCTCCACGTAATCGTCGGCGTCACAGCCAGCAGACACCAGGCAAAAGCTGAACATCGCGATCAGGATGGAAACCGGTTTCATAGCGTCTTGACCTCCCATAATTTCTGCCGCGGAATAGGACTGATCCTTCTTCTTGCGATAAACGTGCCAATGAATCAATTTGTTAATTAACAGGAATTTGAAACAAATAGCGGCGTCTCGGCTCGTCCGACAAGTGTTCGAAAATGATACGCCTATGTGCGAAAATGAACACTCTATCAAAGATCCAGCTATCCGCGGATTGTCGATTGGCCTGTTTTGAATAACGATTCAGCCGCTCGTATTCCGCCTTTGCTCCCTTCTCCCTACTCACCGTTTCATCCTTTTCACTTCTACTCGCTGTTCTTGCTGATCGCTGCACTTAATTCTATTCTTTCTTACGTCCTTTTTCTTATTCGCCTAAGAAAAAGGACCAAAAAGAACGGCGCTGCTCAGACGCCGCAGGGCTGGTTTTTCCGCGAAATGGCGCACACGAGAATACAAGCGTCGTTGCCCTGCCAGGGCCGTCGGCGATCAAATGCGTCGTTGCTGAATGGAATGACGCGGAAAAACCCCCAACGCCACCACCGGGTGGCCGAGAGATAGATCTTGAGGGGCCACAAGGCGGGCGGTTGGCGACCTCGCGGCTTAGAAATAGAACGTGAGCGGCCGTCGTGTCGACTTCACACTTCTACTTACATCTCACCTCTGGCTGCTCACGTCTCGCCTTTTACGTCTCACTTCTCACCGCTCTTCAGGTATTTTCAATACCAGCGCGACCCCGACCAACATCAGAACGGCGCTGATTTGGAATGCCCGCCTTAGGCCATACGCGTCGCCCATCATGCCAAGCAGCAACATCGCCACTCCCCGAAGCGCGAAACCCCCGCCCATATAGATCCCATTGGCGAATGCCCGGTTTTCGGGGCAGCTTTCCTGGACCATCGCCATAACCACGGGGCCGGTCGCGAGCGCAACAAAGCCCAGTACTACCAGGACGGGAAACAGGACCCAGCCCTGGCTCTCGAGAAAAACAAACAACAGAATGGGTGTTGCAATCATGGAGAAGCCAAGTACCTGCTTGCGGCCCAACCGGTCGCTCGCCCATCCGCCGATGAGGGCACCCGCGATACCCGCGCCTTCCAGCACCGAAAGCGACGCGCCAGCCAGCCACAGGCTCACGCCCTCTTCGCTCAGGAACGTGGGCAGGAATGCGGTGAGGGAGGCCATTGTAAACGCGCGAACAAACACGATGCCGGACAGCGGCACCATAACCGGCGCCATGCGTTTCAGGGCGGCCCTCCACGGCAGCGCCTTGTAGAATGATAAACCGCGAGCCGTAACGCGCCTCATCCGCAACAATAACACGAGTGAGGCCACAAGGCCGGCGGGAATCAGATAGACCGTTCCTGCGCCCCCCCACAGCCCAATCACGCTCACGATCAGAATCGGACCCAGGGTGCGGCCGAGTTCGCCGCACAGCATCCAGATGCCCATTCCGCGACCCAGATTCGGTCCGGAGTGCGTTCCGGCCATCGCCGGTCCAACCGCGTGAAAAGCCGCTGAACTGAAGCCGACGATCAACAACAACGCGACAAGCGTCGTGTATCCGCCCGCCACCCCGAGCAGACTCATCGCGATGCCCGTGACCGCGGGTCCCAGGATGACGAGGGCGCGCAGATTCGAGCGGTCCGCGCGAAGTCCGACAATCGGTTGAAATATCGAGGGCGCCTGCCGGACCACCATCAGCATTCCAGCCTCGGTCTTGGACAAGGACAGGGTTTGAATAAACACCGGCAATAGTGGCGCCAGAAACCCGCTGTACGTATCGTGCACGGCGTGCCCGCCCGAAAGCATGACCACGTCGGTCGTCTGGAATCGATCCTCCTGGTGCTTCTGGGACATGGGTTTCTCGCAAATGAAAAGCGGTCCTGAATGACCGCTTTTCCTGTTCTCGATTCAATGGTCGGATTCGGATTGCACCAAGATAACGCGCGCCCACGTTTCAGGGAATGAGAAATATTCTGCGCGGGCTGCCATGCCGAGGAAGCGGGTGTGAAGGTGGGGCAGACATTCCTGTCTGCCTGCTTTTATTCATACCGCAGCGCGTCCACTGGATTCGCGCGGGCTGTGATGCGGAGAAAGCCGGTGTGAGGATGGGGTAGACATTCCTGTCTGCCCGCTTCTACTCATAACGCTCCGCAGCGATGCAGTCCTATTTCCTCAACGGTTGTCCAACGTCGATACGGTTCCCGCCCACGTCAGCGCAGATGAAGTCCCTTAACGGTCCGTTGATACGGTTGCCCTGCAGGCGCATCGATTTAGACGCGCACCCAGTACAGGTGGTTGTCGATGGTCTCGCCCTCGTCCGCGTATCGGGATTCGCCCAGCGTGTAGATGAATGACGGACGGGTGCCTGGTGGGATAGGGTTGGAGCCGTTTGGGCGTTCCAAGGAAGGCATAACCTGACCTTGTTCAGGGTCGAATGCGAGTACCTCACGCGGCGTGAATGTCTCCCCGTAATCGGACGATTCGAGCCAGACGACGCGTGAGAGTTCTGGATGCTCGCGCAGCCAGAAGGAGGGTAGACCATAGACGCCCGGGGCCCAGTTCGCGTCCGGGTGCCCCAGGGCAACGAGCTGGGCGAGAACGCAAAGGACGTCATCGGACGTCATTACCGGCTTGAAGGCGAGTATCCCCCAACCGGGCCAGTGCGACGCCACGGCCTCACTTAACGGCAGTCCACGCCACCTCCCGGCATCGGACGTCTTCAAGAAGGCACGACAGGGCGTGGGTGTGTGGCGAACGTAGCCGACGTAGGGTCGGTCCTTCGAATCGACGGCCAGGCCGCAGTGCTCAATGCCTGGCTTGGGGTTGTTGCTCTCACCCTCCTCCAGCAGGTCAAGCGTGTCCGATGTCGCCGGAAGCGGAACCGGCGTCCCGTCGTCTTTCTGCCAGGTGCGGCCGAAGTCGAAGGAGCGCATGTAGCCCACGGCTTGGTACAGACCGGATACGTCACGTGAGTGCTCCCCCGCATTCGGCTTGCGACCCAGGAAAAAGGCCATGCTCATGTGCATTGTCTTCCGGCCCGGGCCCCAGACCACGTCGTTGTTCATGCCAGTGTACCCGGTGAAACGCCGCTGCCGGGTCACGATCAGGCCACGGCTTTGCCACGGACCGGCAGACGGTCTCTCCCACAGCTCCATGCCGTTGTGGCTGCCGTCGCGGGCGGTGACGTGAAGCGTGTCGTTGGGGCCGCACAGTAGCACGGGATAGGTGTTTCGGCCAAAGGCCTCGACGGAGGTCCAGGCCGACGCATCGTGCGGCCGCAGCGATCGCTGGTACTGCAGAGGCGAGTTGTGTCCGCCCATGACCACGTGCAGGTAGCCCTGGCTATCGACCGCAAGGGTGGGACGAGAATGCTCGTCGACGCCCTCGGCCAGGATGGCACCGGCGGTCCACCTGCGCGTTTCATGATCGAGCGTGCGTACCCGAGCGAAGTACCTCTGATTGTACGAGTCCTGCCAGGCAATGTGGGTTCTACCGCAGCAGACAACAATCTTATTCCCCGGCCCCTGGCTTGCGCGTTCGCCAGCGATCACGGACAGCAAGGCGTCGCCGCGGTTTCGATTGGCAGCGGCGAACGGGTCGCCCACATTGTAGGTCTTGATACGTTCAAACAATTCAGTCTCCATTTGCTCTCCTCCCTCGCTATTCATCGAGCGCCAGATGCTGTTTGTGCGGCAAGAGCCCGGTATATCCCAAGCACAACAAAAAACCTGTTATATCCCGCTGTCCCAAAAATACCTCACCATTCTCCTGCCTGCCTCGGAGATTCTTCGACTCGAAGTGCCCTCGCTCAGAATGACATGACTTTCAATGCTGAAGGCCGATCAAACTCGAAATGTATCCGTCACTCGCCGGCTCTGGCTGTCATGCTGAGGAAGTATCCGTCACTCGTGTGAAGGTGGAAGGCAGACATTCCTGTCTGCCCGCCGTTACTCATACCGCAGCGCGTCCACGGGATTTGCCCGGGCCGCCCGGGTGACCTGCAGGCTCACCGCCAGGAGCACAACGAGGAGCGTGAGCAGGGCTCCCAGGAGAAAAGTCCCTATCCCGGGATCCACGCGATACGGGAAATTCTGAAGCCAGCGATCCGCCGCGACGTAGGTCACGGGCCACGCAACCAGACAGGCGATACCAACGAGTATTACAAATTCGCGGGGCGAGCAAGGAGCCACAATACCGAATGTTGGCGCCCCCAGGACTTTCCGAATCCCTATTTCCTTGGTCCGCCTGGCGACGGTGAGCGACGTCAGCCCGAAAGCGCCAAGGCAGGCGATGAATACCGCGAAGAAAGTCGCGTAGCCCGCGATTTTGAACCACCGCCTTTCCTCCCGGTATTGACGGTCAATGTCATCCTCGAGAAAGGAAGAGTAAAACACTTCGTCGGCCGCCATTTCCTGCCACTTCTCTTTCAGAAAACGAACGGTGCCTGCCCTGTCGTCCGGGCGCATGCGAAGCATCAGCATTCGTGGAGCAGAGAATCTCGGATGACGAAGGTGCATCACGGCGGGCTTAATGGAATGATGAAGAGAACGAAAGTGAAAATTGCGAACCACGCCGATCACTGTTAATTTCCGGCCACGGCTGCCTAACCGTAGCGTCTTTCCCAGAGGCGCTTCCCATCCCAATTTTTCAACCAGGGCTTCGTTAACGAGTACGGACGTTATGGCGTCGCCGTCTCTCTCGAAGACCCGACCCGATTTCAGCCGTATACCCAGAGTTTCCAGCAAGCCCAGATCACCGTCAAGGACCTCGACGTCTTTCATGATCGTGCCGTCTGATTGTACATCGATAAAGGTCTGGATCCTGTTGCTAAAGGCGTGCCCTGTTCTGGTGGTCTTCAACACAGCATGGTATGACTGAACTGCCTCCTGGTAGGCTTTGGCAACACCTTTCACATTATAGACTACCAAAACATCTTTTGGACTAAAACCCAACGGTTTTGTCGTCATCAGATTCAATTGCCTGGCGACTATGGTCGTGCACCCAACCAATATAACTGAGATGGCAACCTGGAATACCACGAGCACCCGTCTAACGCGGCCCATTCGTTCCAATCTCATCTGCCCTTTAAGCGCATCAACCGGCAAAAATCTTGACACAAAAAAAGCGGGATAACCTCCAGAAACGACGCCTACCACCAGCAACAGAACAATCAGAAAACCGGCTGGGGTCGAATCCGCCATATCGGAAAGCGAAAACTCCATTCGGGTCAGATTGTTGAAGCCCGGAATGAACAGTTCGGCCAACGCCAGCCCGAGCCCAAGCGCGATCAATGTCAGCAGGACCGATTCCGCCAGGAACTGCATCGCCAGTTGCGTTCGCAGACCCCCGGCCACTTTGCGTATTCCAACTTCCCGAACGCGAGAGAATGACCTCCCCACGGATAGGTTTGTATAATTGACCGCGGCAATGACAAGCACAAGCATTGCAATGCACGCCAGGATGTATGAATACACGGGATTGCCTGCGGGATCTAGTCCGACGCCCCTGGAATCGAAGTGAATGTCGCTAAGCGGCTGCAGTTTCAATTTCTCCCATATTGGGCTTTTAGGCCACGTCGACACAAGAACCTTCAACCGCCGCTCGACTTCGGAGGGGCTCACGTCGTCTGGCAGCAATATGTAGGTTCCAAATAATCTGTATTTCCACCGTATAGGTTCATTGCCCGCAACAACAAGCCTGGAAAGAAATCCGAAGCGAATACTCGAATTCCTGGGGATCGTCTCTACTATTCCCGTAACTGTTAGATCCCGGATGCCGGTATTTGCGCCATCACCGGTCTGGATTGATAATGTTTTACCAATCGGGTCTTCGCCCGGAAAATACTTTTCGGCGATCTTCTCGGTAATAACGACACTGTGCGGATCCATAAGTGCCGTTGCCGGGTCCCCTTTCAGAAGCGGAAAGGAGAACACTTCGAATATGTCGGGATCTACAACGCATATCGTTTCCGCTATCTTCGTACCTCGGTGTTGAATGAATCGGTATTTCCAATCAAAATCAATTCGCACGATGCGAACATCCGGATGCGCCTCCGCCAACGCCGGCGCCAGTTCAGCCGGAGCGCCGCCAATACTTCGTCCTCGATCATTTACCGCGTAGACCCTGTAAATGCGATCGGCGTTTTCGTGAAACGCATCGTAGGTCCACTCGTGTCGCACATACAGGAACGCCAGCACACAAAACGCTATCGCGATACCCAAGCCCACCACGTTTATCGCCGCATAGAGCGGGTGCCGCAGCAGATTCCGATATGCCACCTTCAGATAATTCCAGAACATCGCCTTAATCCCGTTTGGTTGCAATCTACAGAAACCATGTGGATACGTTTGGCAGGACCCCGAAAACCAAACAACACTGCAGAAAACATTGCACTTGACCCTGTTTCCCGCGGATAGGCCGTACTCTTATCGAGAATTCTTCTCGCCGTTTTATCTCCCAATAACAGGCCCCGCGCTTCCGTCGCGCCAATCGATGAGGCAGCTTGAACCGGCCGCCAGAGAAAGTGTGCTGTGCGCTAGTCGTACCGCAAAGCATCTACTGGATTTGCAGTTGCGGCTTTGTAAGCCTGGGTGGTAGCTGTCAACAACACAATGACGAACGTTATGAATCCTCCTAACACAAATACCTGTGGTGCGACATTTATTCGATATGCGAAATCTTGAAGCCATCGGCTCATGGTATAGTAAGCCATCGGCCAGCCAATTAGATTAGCCAGGATCAAAAACTTTATGAAATCTTTCGAAAACAACATGATGATGTCGAGCACTGATGCACCCAAGGCCTTGCGAATACCCACCTCCTTTGCACGCCTGGCTACAGCAAGGGCTGTCAACCCGAACGCACCCAGGGAAGCGATGAAGATTGCAAAGAGGGAAGAATACCCTACAATTTGCCCCCAACGCTGGTCCGACTTGTAGAGTCTATCTACGTGGTCATCCAAGAATTCAAAGTCGAAAGGCAGATTCGGCACGAGCAGATTCCATTTGTTTTTCAAGAGTTCAATGGTTGTGGGAATGTCGTCTGCGCGCATCTTGACAAACATGTAGGACGGACTCGAGGTATGCGAAAACATCACGGGTTCAATCCCGTGATGAAGGGATTGATAATGGAAGTCCTTCACCACACCGACAATGGGGCGATCCTCAAATACCCCCTTCAAATGTTCAGAGGCATCCAAACCAATTGTATTCACCCATGTCTCATTGACCATTACCCCTTCGACACCGAATTCGTCTGAGAAACCCCTCCCTGAGACCAGTTCGACCCCCATAAAATCGAAGTAATTGCGATCAACTTCCATACACCCCGAAACTTACTTTTTTGTCCTTGTAGATGGTCGTATACCTCTTCAGCCCCCAGCCAAAGAGATCCGAGGCACCGGTAATGCCGGTAATATCCTCGTGTTGCGCCAACTCATTTTTGAAAACTTCAAAAGCCCCCGCCCTCTCAAGTTTCCACAAGGGCACAACCAGGACCGGCTCACTGTGAGATCCTAAGCTTTTCATCTTCAAGAATTCGACCTGTTTAGTCATAAGGATGGCACTTACAATAAAAAAGATGGACAAGGCATATTGAATAACCATAAGCATCTGACCCAAGCCGCCCCTACCACTGATCCGCAGTGTTTTTTTAAGTACGTCTACAGGATGGAAACGCGATAAAAGAGCAGCGGGATACCCCCCCGCGGCCAAGCTAACCAGTAACGTGAGTCCAGCCAGGATTCCTAGAGTCCATCCATCCATTTGGAATTCGATCGGTGCTATTTTCTGGATCAGATCGTTGAACTTTGGCAGATACAGTTCGGCTATCGCAAACCCAAGCAACATTGCTATAAAATTCAGTATTAGGGACTCACTCCAAATTTGGACTGCGACCTCGTACCTTCTTGCACCTATTACTTTGCGCACACCCAATTCTTTGGCACGAGCCGCAGACCGGCTTATGGAGAGGTTTACGAAATTAACGCAAGCGATCAATAGGACCAATAGTGCAAGCCCACTCAGAACGTAGGAATAGACCGGGTTGCTCGCCGGTTCTGGTCCGAAGAGGACATGGTTAGCATGGTGAACATCGGTCAGTCTCTGGAGATGCAACGTCTTTCTTTCAGGGTTCCACATGTATTTTTCAACTACTGATGGGAATTTCGCTTCAACCTCATCGGGAACGGAATTCTCGGCCAATCGAACATAAACAGTATGGTTGCCGATGCTCGTGGACCGACTGTGGATGTCTATCTCAAGAATGTCTATCAGTCGTTCGTATGGTAGTAGACAGTCGAATCGAATGCTGGAGTTGGCCGGAATGCGATGTGCCACGCCGGTCACCAGAAAATGGTGAAACCGGTTGCCCGAGCCAAGAATCGCGATCTGTTTACCCACCGCATTTTCATTGCCGAAATATTTTTGCGCCAGGTCCTCCTGTATTACGACAGAATTGTTATCCCGAAGGGCCGTATTTTCATCGCCCACCCTTAGCGGAAAGCTGAAAATATCGAAGAGGGACGCATCTGCAAAAAGAAGATCCTGTTCAAACATCTTCTCCCCGACCCTCATCCATTTCCTGCTTGACTTCAGCCTGACAGTATGGACTATTTCCGGAATATTTTCAGCCAATACGGGTGCTAAAGGAGGACTCTGGGAAGCAAAGAACCTTCGGTCACCGCCCGGATCCTTCCAACATACGTATAGTCGGTAAATAGTATTCGCGTGCTTGTGGAACGAATCGTAAGACCATTCGTGCCGAACATATAGAAACGTCACGGTGCAGAACGCAATCGCGATGCCCAATCCCACCACGTTGATCGCGGCATAAAGCGGGTGCCGCAGCAGATTCCGCCAGGCCACCTTGAGATAATTCCAGAACATCGTCGAATCCTCGCAGACTGGAATCGATGAGAACCAGGCTGACTATTCGCTGCCACTTCCCTGTGTGACACGCCCATCAACTGAATCTTTTGCAACTATAATCACGGTGTCTCACTCATACCGCAACGCGTCCACGGGATTCGCCCGGGCTGCTTTGCATGTTTCGTAGCTCACGGTGAAAAGCGCGATACACAACGCCAGAAGTCCACCGAAAACAAACGTTGAGATCGCCGGATCGACCCGGTAGGCGAAATTCTCCAGCCACCGGTTCATCACATAGTAGGCGACTGGCCAAGCGATCAAATTGGCAGCCCCGACAAGCAGGACATATTCTTTGGACAAGAGCAAAACAATACTGGTAACAGATGCCCCCACCGCCTTTCGGACACCGATTTCCTTTGTGCGCTGTTGAACGGAGAAGGTAGAAAGGCCAAACAAACCAAGTCCTGCCACAACAATCGCCAGGGCGGAGAAACCGCCGAATAGCATCCCCAACCGAGCTTCCGTCCGGTATAGCCGATCGAATGACGTATCCAGGAACGAGTATTCAAACGGCGTATTCGGTACGACTTCGCGCCATTGGGTTTTGAGAAAATCCAGTGTGCCCGCAACATCCTCCGGCCGTATCCGAATGGAAAGGAAGTCTTTCCAGCCCCATTCTCCCATCATGATTACAAGGGGTTCGATTTCGTGATGCAGAGATTTGTAATGAAAATCTTTCACGACGCCGATCACATCCCCTCTATCTTCCCCGGCCAATTCAGTGCCGCTCGGAACGACCCGTTCCAACTCCCTATCCGCACAGGAGATCCACCCCAATTTCCGCATAGCCGACTGATTGAGCATGAAGGCCGCCTCCCGGTCGCTTCCAAAATCATCTGAAAAGGCTCTTCCCTCCAGGACTTCAATTCCAAATGTCTGAATAAACTCGTGGTCTACGTGGAACACGTTCATCATCAAGGGATCTTTGGGTGCTCCGTCCGTCGGCGGGCGGAAAAGATGGCTGGAAATACCCCCGCCGGGTACGGTGGACGAGGCCGACATATTCATTACGGAACTGTGTGCCGATACTGCGTTTTTAAATCGTCCCATAACATCGCTACCGCCGTATGGCACTATGAGCACGTGGTCTTTACGGAAACCAAGTCGCTTCTTGCGAATATAACCGGCCTGGTCATAAACCACACCCGTCCCAATTATCAGGATGATCGAAATTGTGAATTGGACGACGACAAGCGTCCTCTGAATACTTGATTTTTTCGTGCCAGGGCCGCTCATTCCCTTCAAGCCGGCGACCGGTCGTGTCGCCGAGAGAAAAACGGCGGGATAGCACCCGGACAGCACGCCGGTAAACAGCAAAATGCCGATCAGAGCCAGCCCAACATCCCGGCCATTCAGGTCATTCAAAGCCAGATCACGTTCGACAAAGGCATTAAATGTGGGAAGCAGGATCTCCACCATCACAACGGCGATAACAGTGGCAATTGAAGCAAGCAACGTCGACTCGCCCAAAAACTGAAAAACCAACTGCCGTCGGACTGCACCGACCGCTCCCCGTATTCCGATCTCCTTTGACCGGTACACCGAGCGGGCGGTCGAAAGGTTTGTGAAATTGATACAGGCAAGCAGCAAGACAAGAAAGGCGATGAGGAGAAAGAGATAGATATACCGGATATCCCCGTTGGGACTGATCTCGAACTCCAAATGTGAATGAAGATGAATATCGGCCACAGGCTGCAAAAAAAGCTTCAATTCGATTCCTGCTGCCTTGATTTGTCTCCCTATGTGTCGGTGTACGAAGTCTGGCAACTGCCTCTCCAGTTCGGCGACAGCCAGTTTGTCTTGCAATAGCAGATAGGTATAATAGTCGTGTTCGAACCAATCTTTCTCCTTCACGGGGGATGCCAGGAAATCGAACTGTAAATGGGACCTGCGATTGGTGTGCTTCAGAACACCTGTCACCTTATACGTCCTACCGCTAACCGTAAGTGTCTGACCCAGCGGCTCCCGGTCACCGAAATACTTCCAAGCCATCGCTTCCGTAAGAACAATGGAATCGGGCTTCTGAAGCGCCGTTCGAGGATCACCTTTGATCAGGGGAAAATCGAAGACCTTGAAAACATTCGCATCCGTGAACAAGAGGTCCTTTTCGTAGAACTTTACGTGCTGATTTCCAACCAGCATTTTTGCATCATCTCTGTAAAACCGGATGGCATCAACCACGATCGGATAATCCTGGACGAGAGCCGGTCCCGCCGGGTATTGTGTTATCGCGATCCATCGCGTTCTTCCTTCTATACGTACCTCCTCGGCAAGCCGGAAAATTCGATCCGCGTTTTTATGGTGCCGGTCATAGCTCAGTTCATCCTGAACATAGAGTAAAATGAGGATGCAGCACGCGATGCCGATTGCAAGACCGAGAATATTGATAGCCGAAAAGGTCTTGTTCCTCATCAAACTGCGAATGGCTACTTTCAGGTAGTTTGCGATCACGTAGGGCCTCCTCGTGCGTTTTCATGGTCGCTGCCTCGCTGTCCTCAGCCACGACCGAAATTGCACGACTCCATTTTGTGTCGTCGAATCAGCCGCGATACGGGTCCATTACGCGTACGCCTACACTGTCATTGCTGTGGCTGCCGCAGGGCAGACGAAGCGTCCGCGCAAATGGGCCGGTGAAGGCTTCCGCTGCACGTCCATTCGAGAAGACGGGAGATTCTTCGACTTCGCTCAGAATGACATGCTTTGCAATAACCATTGGCGAAATCTGTCGGTCAGGTGTCGGCACAAACTGTCATCCTGAGGAAGCCGCCAGGCTGACGAAGGATCTACTGCGGCATTGAATCATCCCCGCGCGATTTGCACGTGTCAATACCTGAGAGGCAGCACGGCCGCCTCCTGCGTAGAACGGCAGTAGACGGGAGATTCTTCGACTCCGCTCAGAATGACATGCATTGCAATAGCCATCGTCGTAAAGTATCCGTCACTCGCCGGCTCTGGCTGTCATGCCGAGGAAGCCGGTGTGAAGGTGGGGCAGACATTCCTGTCTGCCCGCTCTTACTCAAACCGCAACGCGTCGACAGGATTTGCGCGGGCCGCCCGGGCGACCTGCAGGCTTACGGCCAGGAGCACCATGAGGAGCATGAGCAGGCCTCCCAGGAGAAAAGTCCCTATTCCGGGATCCACGCGATACGCGTAATCACGCAGCCAGCGCTCCGCCGCGACGTACGCGGCAGGCCATGCGATCAGGCTGGCGATGCCAACGAGGACCACATATTCCCGGGTCAGCAGGGAGATGATACGTGTTGTTGGCGCGCCCACGACTTTCCGGATCCCTATTTCCTTGGTACGCCTGGCGACGGTGAGCGACGTCAGCCCGAAAGCGCCCAGGCACGCGATGAACACGGCGAAGAAGGTCGCGTAGCCCGCGATTCTGAACCACCGCTGTTCCTCCCGGTATTGACGGTCTATTTCCTCATCGAAGAAATTATGGTTAAACGGAACATCCGGTGCGATCTCACCCCATTTCTCTGCCAGGAAATCAAGTGTGTCGTGGACATTGTCCGGGCGAATCCGAATCATGAGCAGGAATCTGAAGTCCGCCCGGGGCCGGGCGGACGACGAGGTCGCCTGCAATTGCAACACCGCGGGGCCGATGGCGTGGTGAAGGGACCGGAAATGAAAATCCCGGACGACACCGATAACCGTCTGTTCCTTCCTGCCAAGCCGAATCGTCTCGCCGATAGGCGCTTCCCATCCCAGTTTCCTGGCGAGAGATTCGTTTACAATTACCGATGTCTCCGCGTCGCTATCCAGCTCGAAATTTCGACCCTCCATTAGCCCTATACTCATTGTTTCGAGGAAACGCGTATCACAGAAAATGCTCTCAACACCTTCCAGTGTCGTCCCCTTCCAACTGATGTGAGAACGACTTCGCATTAAACTGCTGAATCCGTGTGCTGTTCTCGTAGTATTCAAGACGGAATGGTATGGCCGGATGGCCGTCTCGAACGCTTTGGCCAGGTCCATTCTCTGGGATATCCCGAATAGCCGAACGACGACGACATGGCTGGGCTCAAAACCAAGCGGTTTTGATTTCATCATGTTCATCTGTATGGACGCTATGGTCATGCATGTCACCAGTGACCGTGGAGATGGTCAGTTGGAATGCCACGAGCGCACGGCTGAAAAAGCCCATTCGATCCACCTTGTACCGCCCTTTTAACGCATCGACGGGAAGGAATCCGGACATGAATATTGCCGGGTAACCACCGGCGACGATGCCCACCACCAGCACCATCACGAGCAGAAACACGAGTGAGGTCGAATCCGCCAGATCGGACAGGGCGAATTTCCTGCTGATCAGACTGTTGAAACCCGGCATGAACAGTTCGGCCAGCGCCAACCCGAGCGCAAGCGCGATCAGTATCAGCATAGCCGATTCCGCCAGAAACTGCTTCGCCAGTTGGGTCCGCAGGCCCCCGGCCGCCTTGCGCAGTCCGACTTCGCGGGCGCGAGAAAACGACCGGCCCACGGATAGGCTTGCATAGTTGACCACGGCCACGATCAGCACGAGTATTGCAATGCCCCCCAGCAGATAGGAATAGACGGGATTGCCATCGGCGTGCAATCCGATGCGACTTGAATCAAAGTAAATATCTACAAGTGCCTGCAATCTTAGCTTCCCCGGGCGTCGGCTACCGGGCCACGGCACCGAAAGATCTTCGAGCCGGCGCTCCATTTCCTGGGGACTCAGATCTTCCGGTAGCAAAACGTAAGTGTTCACGGTGTTCCATTCCCGTTTCTGAGCCGCAGGGTTGAAAGCGGAGAGAAAATCAAAGCGAAGGGTGGAGTTTTTGGGAATTGCCTTGATCACGCCGGTTACCGTCAATTCCTGTGTCGGCCGTTTATCCGGGCCATGTCCTTTGGATTCTGGCGTTCGGTCTGATTGTCCCACCGACAACATGGTCATTCCGGTTGCACCTGTTACTTGGATAACTTTCATCTCTATATCTTGAACGGAGATCGTCTTACCAATCGGGTCTTGACCTGGAAAGTACTTCTCAGCCATTGTCTCGGTAATAACGACGTAGTCCGGATCATCCAGCGCGGTGGCCGGATTTCCCTTGATCAGAGAAAAGGAGAAAACCCGCAGAATTGATGGACCTGCCTGAAGGAAGGACTCGTTGATCGTCTGACCTTGATGGTGGATTAAGCGTCGCAAGAAATCCACTCTAACGGAACGGACGTCCGGAAACGCCTCCGACATCGTTGGCCCCAATGCCCTTGGCGTATTGTCTGAAGTTCGGCTGCTTTCAAATTCCGCGTAGACCCTGTAAATGCGATCGGCATTTTTATGAAACGCATCGTAGGTCCACTCGTGACGTACATACAGGAACGCCAGCAGGCAAAACGAGATCGCGATACCCAAGCCCACCACGTTGATCGCGGCATAAAGCGGATGCCGCAGCAGATTTCGCCAGGCCACCTTGAGATAATTCCAGAACATTATCCGACTCCTGTGTTGTTGTAGCCATCAATGCCCGCGCCCGGAATTCATTCCGTGGCGACGCGTTGATCCATGCGTACCCAAAGCAACGGGCGTGCCATGTTTGTTTCGCCCGATTTTACAGGTACTTAGCGATGCGCCGGGGTAAAAAGGCAGCATTCAAGTGTCCGTTAATGATACAGTAGTGTCCGAAATTGAACACATGGGATACGCCGGTCCTCGAACTGCTTGACAGGATAAGTCTCTGTGATCATTATGGTTGTACGCAAATTCGATTCAAGAGGCGTATTGGCACGAAAAATGCATCTTCGTTAAGAATTCAGTTGTCTCCAGCATGATTGGCCGTCGCACCCCTCGCGCGGGTCCCGCGTTCAGGTATCGTCTGCCTATTCATGCCTGAACCCCCGAGGCGTCAATGAAATCTTTCGACAAAATTCTCATTGTCGACGACGACCGCGACGTGCTGCTGGCCGCACAACTCTTTCTCAAGCAGCACGCCGAGCGCGTGGATACCGAAGCCGATCCCAACCGCATTCCCGAACTTCTGCAGAATGACACATACGATGTGATCCTCCTGGATATGAACTTTGCACAGGACGCCACCTCCGGCAGGGAAGGGTTTCACTGGCTGCGGCGGATCCTGGAGATGGACCCCTCCGCCGTGGTGGTCCTCATCACGGCGTTCGGCGACGTCAAGACGGCCGCCCAGGCCATTAAGGAAGGCGCAACTGACTTTGTGCTCAAGCCCTGGCAGAACGAGAAACTGCTGGCCACCCTTTCCGCGGCAGCCACGCTGCGCCGGTCGCGCCTGGACGTCGTTCGGCTTCGCTCCCGCCAGCGGCAACTCCATGCCGACCTGGACAGGCAGTTTCCCGGTATCATAGCCGTCTCGTCCGTCATGCGCGACGTCTTCGAAACGATCCGGAAAGTGGGCGCCACCGACGCCAACGTGCTCATTCTGGGTGACAACGGAACGGGTAAAGACGCGGTCGCCCGCGCCCTTCACCGTCAATCCGGCCGCGCGGATCAGGTCTTCATCCAGGTCGACCTCGGCGCCGTACCCGAGACCCTTTTCGAAAGCGAGCTTTTCGGGCACAAAAAAGGCGCCTTTACAGACGCCAGGGAAGACCGTGCGGGGCGATTTGAAACCGCGTCGGGCGGGACGCTCTTTCTGGATGAAATCGGCAACCTCTCACTGCCGCTTCAGGCCAAACTGCTTACCGTACTCGAAAAACGCACCGTTTTTCGCCTGGGCACCAACAAGCCCGTTCCGATCGATATCCGGCTCGTCTGCGCCACCAATACGCCGATCCACGACCTGGCCGCCCGAAACGAATTCCGCCAGGACCTGCTCTACCGCATCAACACGGTTGAAATCCGGCTGCCCCCGCTCCGGGACCGCCGTGAAGACCTGCCGCTCCTCATCGGCAACTTCCTGGACAGGTATTGCAGGAAATACAAGAAGCCCCGCATCGGCGTGCACCCCCGCACCCTGGAAAAACTCAAAGCCTACTCCTGGCCCGGCAACGTCCGCGAACTCCAGCATGCCATTGAACGCGCCGTCATCATGAACGAAAACGGAACGCTGCAACCGTCGGACTTTCCACTCACCACGTCAGAACCCACCACGGGCGACCACATTCACTGCGAAGACTTCAACCTCGATCGCATAGAGAAAACCGCGATTCGCAAAGCCATCGAGAAGCATCAGGGCAACATCAGCCACACCGCCCGGGAACTTGGCATCACGCGCAGCTCTCTCTACCGCAGGCTGGAAAAATATGGTCTATAGACACTTTCGAACGCTGTGCATCGTGCGGGTGGCCTTTCTGTGCGCCACGATCTGCGCCTTTGTGTTCGTCCTCTTTCAGACGTCTTACTATACCACCGTCCTCATCCTGGCCGGCATTGCGCTCTACCAGGCCTATGCCCTCATCCACTACGTGGAGCGCACGAACCGGGATCTCACGCGCTTTCTGCAGGCCATCCGGTACGAAGACTTCTCCCAATCCTTCAGCGGCCGTGGCCTGGGGTCCGCTTTCGACGATCTCAAAGAGGCGTTCAACGACGTGTTGAACGCCTTCCGGAGGACCCGGGCGGAAAAAGAAGAAAACTTCCAATACCTGCAAACCGTGGTCCAGCACGTAGGCGTGGGGCTGGTCTGCTACGATTCCGGCGGACGCATCGAACTGATGAACACCGCGGCCCAGCGACTGCTTCGCAGGCCCCATATCCACAATGTGCGCGAACTTGAACAGGTAAGCAAGACCCTCTCCGAAACTTTAATGGGCCTTCGACCGGGCGACAGAACCCTGGTCAAAGTCCAGGACGAAGACGAACTCTTCCAGATTGTCATTCACGCCACGGAGATCCGGATGCGGGGCGAATCGTATATTCTGGCCTCCGTACAGGATATACAAAGCGAACTCGAAGAACAGGAAATAGAAGCGTGGCAGAAGCTCATTCGCGTGCTCATCCACGAAATCATGAACTCGATCACCCCCATTTCGTCCCTCGCCTCAACCGTACGCGACCATTTTCCCGAATCCGGACGCGCGTCGTCGCTCGATCCTCAGACCGTGACAGACGTGCACACCGCCCTGCAGACCATACAATCGCGCAGCGAAGGCCTGCAACACTTCGTGGACACCTACCGCCAACTCACGCGGATACCCACTCCCGACTTCAAGATCTGTCCGGTCGCGGATCTCTTTGACCGCGTTGTGTCCCTCATGCAACCGGAATGCGACGGTAAACGCATCGCCCTGCGCGCTGAAGTCGATCCCGAGTCTCTCGAAGTCACGGCCGACCCCGACCTCATCGAGCAGGTGCTCATCAATCTTTTGCGCAACGCCTTGCACGCGCTGGCCGGACGCGACGGGGCCCGCATCGACCTGGTTGCCCTTCTCGACCGGAGAGGCCGGGTCCTCATTCGCGTGCGCGACAACGGACCGGGCATCCTCGAAGACGTGCAGGAGCGAATCTTTATACCGTTTTTCACCACCAAACACGAAGGATCGGGTATCGGTCTGTCGCTGTGCCGCCAGGTTATGCGCCAGCATCGAGGCGCCATCAGCGTTCGATCCACACCCGAAGAAGAAACCGTGTTTACCCTCCGGTTTTGAACTGCAGCTTCAGGCTGAGAGCACTCAACTGGCTTCTATCCCCAATCCTCCAGTATGGCCTTCGCGGCATTGTGCCCCGGGGCTCCGGTCACCTCGCCGCCTGGATGGGTGCCCGCGCCACATAGATAGAGGTTTTGAACCGGCGTCGCGTAGCGCGCCCAGCCCCCAAGCGGCCGTTGCGCGAGGAACTGGTCCGGCACGATGTCCAAGTGCCTGATGTTGCCGTCGGTAAGGCCCACGCGGTCCTCCAGGTCATGCGGTGTGAATAGCGACCAGTCCACCAGAATGTCCCGGAGGTTCGGCGCATAGACCGACAGCGTATCGATGAGACGCTCCCCCACCTCTTCCCGTCTCTCGTCCCAGGTGCCGTCGCGAGGGCTTACGGGTGCATACAGGACCCAGACGGACATCACATGGTGGCCCTCCGGCGCCATCGTGTCGTCATAGACCGATGGAATCTGCACTTCGATCACGGGTTCCCTGGCAGGATCTCCACGCCGCGCGTCGTCCCAGGCGCGGGCGAAGTAGTCAATGGACGGGCAGATCTTGATCTCCGCAAACCAGTGCGGATCATATCCCGATTCGCCCCTCGCGAAATCCGGCAGGCCCGTGAGCGCCGCGTGGAATTTCAGATAGGCCGTCCTGGTCTTCAGACGGCCTGCCCTGGCCAGGAATCGCGCATCCAGCGCCTCGGCCGGCAGCAGCTTCAGGAACGTACGCTTCGGATCCGCGTTGGAGACCACGATCCGGCTGCGGATCTCCGTACCGTCGGCAAGCGCCACGCCACACGCGCTTCCGTTTCTGACCAGGATTCGTTCCACCTCCGCGTTCGTCTGCAAAACCGCACCGCGCGCCCGCGCCGCCCTGGCGAGGGCGCTGGCGATTCCGCCCATCCCGCCCTTGACGATGCCCACGTTCTCCGGCCGGCCGAACACGTTGCATTTGATATACGCGTAACACCACGCGCTGCCCGACGCCGCGGGATCGCCCACGTCCTGCGCCTGGATAAACGCGCCCTGAGCCTGGTCGGACTCGAAGAAGTCGGTCACGAGATCGGTCATGCTGGTCGTCAGCAGGCGGTCCAGAAGCGCCTCATCCGGCGTTCCCCTCACCCGCGAGGCGATCTCGCTGACCGTGGGCGGCGGCGTCAGGAAATAGGGATAGATGATCCCGGCAGCGCGTTTCCAGAAAGAAAGCCAATCCGGATAGGCCTCCGCGTCCCTTTGCGAAAACCGGGCGAGTTCGGCCTGGCTGCGTTCCAGGTCGTCCCAGAGGCGGAGGGCGGAACCGTCGGGGAAGGGCTGATACCGGGACGGGTCCAGGTGATAGACGTCGAACCCGTGTTCCCGCAGGCCCAACTCGTCGATCACCCGGTCCTGCAAGAGGTGGCAAATGTAGGAGCAGGACGAAAACCGGTAACCGGGAAACAACTCCTCGGTCGCACAGGCGCCCCCCAGGAGGTTCCGGCGTTCCAGCAACAGCACGTCCATTCCGGCATCCGCGAGGTAGGACGCCGCAACCAGCCCGTTGTGCCCGCCTCCCAGAATCACCGCATCGCAATCTACCGTGGCCATTGTGACATCTCCTTCGTTAGCGTTCACCTGTTATCGATCAGCGTTCGGTCCATTCCATTCGTGCGTGCCAATCGGGCAGCCGATTCTTCGACTCCGCTACGCGTCGCTCAGAATGACAGAGCAACTTTGAAAATGTGCGAGAAGAAAGACGGCTGACGGCCGCCCCCGGGCGCCTGACAACGGTCAGTGATCAGCGGGCGAGAGCTCGTGTTCCGTTCCCGACCCGCGTCCTTCTTCCCGTTTCCATTATCGAACGCCCCAGCCATTTTCCACCAGCCAGGCGCGGACCTTTTGCCGGCAATCACCCTGCAACTCAACCGTATCCCGCCGAATCGTCCCTCCCGTACCACACGTTTCTCGTAATGCCCGCGCCAGATCCTTCATATCTCCCTTCGCCAGCACCAGACCGCCAGCCAGCGTTACCACCTTGCCCCGCTTCCGTTTCTCCAGCGAAATCCGAATCCGCTGCTCCTCCGGCGCGCGGGAGACCAGCACTTCCTCGTCAATGTCAAACACATCCTCGGGAACAAACGCCCATCCCTCTCCTGAAGTTCGCTTAATCACCATATTTCTCCCGTAAAGACAGCCAGGTATAACTACTGTCCCGTCCCTGAAATAGGTCACCATTCATCCGCCTGTCTGCGTGCGTGAGACAGCACGCACAGGCAGGCCGGTTCATCCCGTCTCGCTGCGTTCCCCTCGCTCGACGGCCGAATTCAGGCAATCTATTTCCGGGACAGAACACTACCAGGCGTTTCTTTCATGTTCACTTCCTTTCCCGGTTCGCCTCTTGCGTCTTACCCCTCACGGTTTTTCGGTGCCGTCTCCAAAATCGGGCACGGCAGTTAACGCGCCTCCATTCATCGCGGACTCGTGCGCCACCAGCCCCGGAAGCAGGTACCGCGCCGCCTGCCAGACGTTATTCGGCGGCGTTTCACCCGTCACGCACGCCGTTACGAAATCATGTACCAGGAACTGATGGGCCCCTTTGTGCCCGTTTCCAAGGCCGATAAACTCCCTCGGCAGCAGGTGTACCGGATGTACCCGCGACACGCCCTGGTGCATGCCGTCATCTCCCGTGACCGCGCCCATCGGATCGTCGGCCGGACCGGCCGGCACGCCTTCACACGACAATTCCGCGGTCAGATCCACGCACGTTTTCCGGTCCTTGGTGATCCAGATCTGTCCGCCCACCTGCTCCTCGTATCCGGCATCGGTTCCATAAAGACTCATCCCCACCGTACCGGGGTGTCCGATCCGCCGGAACTCGTTGAAGCGCGCCATACTCCCATCCGACATTTTGCACAACATCGTCTGGTTGCTGAACGGGTTCTCCCAGACATTGTCTTCGCGCGCATATAGATTATCTTCATGGCGATCCACGAACCCCATTCCGCTCACGTACGTGCCATGCGCCCCGGTGACCGACACGATCATACTCGTGGAATGGGTGGGATAATAGAGCGGCGGCGCCCCGTAATACCGCTTCCATTTCTCACCGTGCCGCCACTGCGACACCGCATACAGTCCGTGAGAATAATCGTGGTAGTACTCCGCCTCCCCGTAAACGACATGTCCGAAATCTCCCTTCTGAAAACGGTCCCGGCAGTAGATCGTACACGGGTAATAGTAACTCGTCTCGCCAATCATATAGATCAAACCGGTCTCATCCACGGCCTTTACAAGCTCGGAGACCTCATCCAGGCTCACCGCCGACGGGACCGCCGAATACACGTGCTTTCCGCTGCGCAACGCCTGGACGGCCTGTGGCCCGTGCAGATGATGCTGGGTGATAATCGCAATGGCGTCCACGTCGGTTCCGCACAGCGCATCCAATGACGGATATGTATCCGGAACGTCGAAACGCGCCGACTTCTCCCGCAGTTTCTCCGCGTCCAGGTCGCACAAAACCAGGTGGTCCACCTCCGGGTGCGCCTTGAACAGAGGGATGAACGAATTCGCGAACGCTCCGGTCCCACAGATTCCGACACGGATACCCATAATTACCTCACACGTAATAAAGCGCCGGACTCACACGAAGGCACAAAGACACAAAGGGAAAAACTCAGCAATCAGCATTCAGCCAACAGCGGTTAACGATAGGGCCTTGAGTAGTCGTTTTGCGGATGTCTGGTTCTTGAAGGGGCGACCCATGGGACGCCCGCCTGTCCTCGCGGGGGCGGCCATATGCACAGCGGGAATCGCCTCATGGGTCACACGCGACCCGCTGCCCTACCTGCGATTGCAGGATATCGGGTTTTGGTGGTGGACGGAACCACGCGCTCTGCTCTGGTAGTCCTATCGAAGGGCCTGGCGCCCGTCCGGTGGGGGCGTGGGGGGTTTTTTCCGTGCTATTCCGTTCAGCTCGGTGGTACAGGTACACCTGACAGGTTCGCAGGGCACCCAATTTCCATTTCTCCACTAAGGCGATTCGCGGAAAAACCGGCCCCGTGCCGAACGGCCTGCCTGCGCCGAGTCGTGCTCGGCAGGCAGGCGCGGTTCTTTTTGGTCCTTTTTCTTACGCGAATAAGAAAAAGGACGAAGAGGAAAAAAGTTGAAGGGAAAGGAAGAACATGTGTCCGTCCGGAACGCAGTTCCATGCAACAATTGTCCGCCGACAGGCGACCTGTTAAGACACTTTGGATGAGCCACAAGAGGACCCTCGCGAAAAGTGTTACCTATGTACCCGACCACCTGTTACCCATGTATCCGGTACGTACAATCGAAAAAAAAGAATTGGAGGGAAGTGGGGTGGTGAAGATTCTGCTTTTTCCCAGATCCCCTTTGACTCCCCGACGAGACCTCGCTCATGACCGATAAGAAATGCACCCGACACACAATGCGCAAGCCCTAAACCTGTCCTCTCCTTGCGCCCGTCGACCAGCGCGGTCGGCGCCGACGCAGGAATGTGGCTCCTTTCAGCATACAGGATGGGCCTTGAATACCGAACCCGCATTTCGTAAATTGGCACAATCGAAAGGAGGCCCCCATGGACCTCTCCATGTTTCAGGATGACGCCATCGTAGCCGAATGGACCCTGTCCGAGGTCGAACAGGGTGAACAGATCGATCTCCCATTGGAAGCCGGGGACTGGAGCCGGGCGAACGAGATCCGCGCCGAAATCTGCCTTCCGGAGGGGGTGGACGACCAGATCTACTGTACCCTTACCTCCGGGCATCGTACCGAGGGTATGAGCGAAGACGACGGCTATCACTTCAACGCCATCGTCTCCCCCCGTGGAGGCAACGTCTGGCGGGGCTGGCGGGAATTCCGATTTCCCGCCGAGTGTTTCTACACCCGGGGCATCCCGCCCGGGGGGTGGGGCGACATGTCCTCAGGCGACATCCGTCTGCCATCCGGAAGCCGCATCCGAAATATCCGTCTCATTCAGCGCCGGATCGTCCACGGACCCCGAATGAAGGACGACGCCCTTATCGCCGCCGTTGATTTGAGCCACCCGGGGCTCGAAACCGCGGCGCAGGCTACAATCAGAGAGGCCCAGCTTGCGGCAATCGCGGCGCACTTCCGTTCCTGCGCTTTTGACAGGCGACACACTATACCCGATTCCGTTCCCGATGCCGACGTTGAGGAAGCGGACCGTATCCTCGCCGGTCACATCCTGGGCCATCACTGGCCCGAGGGCGTGGACTGGGACGCCAATCCTTATGGGTATATCGAATGGTCCATCCGCATCCACGGATTTTCCTACTTCAAACCGCTCGAACTCGCCTGGGTAAAGACCCGGGATCCCAAATACGCCAGAGGCATCGAAGCCATCCTGTGCGACTGGATGCGCAAAACACCCATGCCCTTCGGCGTCCGCGCGGGCGGCCTGGCCTGGGGGCACTCTCTGATCGTGAGCATGCGGGCGTTCAACACGCTCGTCGACGCATTCACCGTGCTCTGCGATTGTCAGGATACCGAGGACCGGACGATCCTGGACCTGCTCAAGTCCATCTACGAACACGCGGTCTACCTCCTGAAATTCGAGTCTTTTCCACCTTCGAACAAGACCATCTCCGAGGGCAGGGCCCTGCTCGCCGTGGCCTGCTCCTTCCCCGAATTTCGTGAGGCCGAAGCCTGGTACGAGGACGCCAGCCGGCGGCTCATGGACGACATGAACATCCAGGTCATGCCCGACGGGGCCTCGTACGAACTTACCCCCGGCTATCAGATGGCGATTGCTTCGTGGTTTCTGGACGCGTTCAAGGTAGCCGGGAAGTTCGGCCGATCGCTGGATCCGGAACTGGAAGCCGGTATCGGGCGGATGTACGACTGGTGTGTTTCCATCTCGCGCCCCGACTTCTCCCATCCTTCCGTCTCCGATGCCGGTAGTCTCGACTCAAAATACGGTGGCTCTCTGGCCGGCCCCGGCGCGATTCTCAGCAACCAATCCGCCGTCTGGATCGGCAATCAGGGCGAGCAAGGCAGCGCTCCGGAATATACCTCCATCGCCCGACCGGACTCCGGTTACTTCGTCATGCGCAGCGGCTGGGATCAAGACGCCCGCTACCTCCTGTTCGAAGGGGGGCCTTACGGTCGTTTTCACCAGCACGAAGATATGCTTTCGTTCGATCTCTTCGCCCACGGCCTGCCCTTCATCGTGGACCCCGGAATCACCTCGTACTATCCGAATGCATGGACCTCGTTCTACCGGACAACCGAAGCGCACAACACGGTACTCGTGGACGGCTGCGGACAGAACCGCCGGGCCCAGACCATCTCCGAATGGGTAGAATCCGCCCGGGACAAGACCGTGTGGCGATCCGATGACCGTGCAGACGTCGCCATTGCAACGTATGACGCCGGCTTTGCCGGGTTGGACGCAACCGTCACTCTCCGTCGGGTTGTCATGTTCGTCAAGCCCGATTACTTCCTGATCTTCGACGAACTCACGGGCGACGGCCGCCGCACCTATGAGGCGCTCTTCCACTTCATGCCCTACCGCGTGCTGATCGACCCCGACACCGGGGCCGCCCGCACGGGACGCATGAATCCGCCGAACCTGGAAATCGTGCCCCTCGTCAGAATGACGCCTCGCCTCGTCTGCGGCCAGAACGATCCGGTTCAGGGCTGGCTCGCCATCGGCGGGCAGGATGTTCCCGCGCCGGTCGTCATCTACAGGAAACGGACATCACTGCCCTTCCGGACCGGCTACGCCCTGGTGCCTTTCACGGACGGCGTCAGCGCAGGCGTCACTTCCAGGATCATCCGCCGCGGCGAGGCCTGGAACGTGCGCATCGCGCATCCGGACGGGAACGTGGATCGGATCAGAATGGACTGGTCCGACAGCAACGGACCGGTGCTGCTTTAGCGTTTTCTTGCGCCACAGGAATGAACTCGATGATCGAGAAAGGAGGAAGACAATGAAATGCAGAATTACATCTCCTGGCAGGACGGCCCTATGTCTCTGGGATATCCTGAAGAGTATCCCGACTATTGGAAGCAAGGCGAAACCATGGATGCGTTGAAGGAGAACTTGATGCGGGAACTAAAGGATCCGGGCTGTGTGTTTTTTCGACATGGGCGTAGATTAATAGATCCATTGGAATAAAATGCATTGGAGAGTCCGACATGCTGAGGCGAATACAGATCCGAGGATATAAGTCTCTTGACGACGTCGAAGTGTCTCTATCGCAGCTGGTCGTGCTATTCGGACCAAATGCCGCCGGTAAGAGCAACTTGCTCGACGCCTTGCAGTTACTGTCGAAGCTGGGGACGAGTCGGACGGTCAAAGAAGCGTTTGATCCTCCCTATCGAGGGAAACCGCTAGAGTCCTTTACCTTCGGAAAAAACGGCATCAAGGGTCTACTCGAACAGGAAAGACTGTCGTTCTCCATTGAAGCGGACCTTAGCTTGTCCGCCGCGTTGTCGAGACTGTGAATCGCCAGATTCTAGAAATGCGTCGCCCAAGCGTCGAGGCCGAGTTCAAATCCGGGGGAAAAATCCCTGCCCGGGTGCGTGAAACATATCTCCGATACCGCATTGAGATAGAGATGCTGCCAAAATCTGGTGTTCTGCGCGTAGCCGATGAATACTTGGCTGCATTGAATGCCGATGGGCAACCCACCGGAAAACGCAGGCCATTTATCGAACGCCAGGATCAGAAGATACACCTGCGCTTGGAGGGACAGGCGCATCCCACCTATTACGATCGTTTCCTTGACCACAGCGTTCTCTCGATGCCACATTATCCGCCTCACTATCCGCACTTGGCGGCGGCTCGGCGTGAGTTGGAGAGTTGGCTGTTCTTTTACTTCGAACCTCGCGAACGTATGAGGGCCGCGAATCCAGTAAAAGAGGTACGACATATCGGTTTGATAGGCGAAGAACTCGCCGCCTTTCTGAATACAATGAAAGCAACCGATGCCAAGCAATTCAAGGGCGTCGAAAAAGCTCTACGCGCGTTGATGCCCAACATCGAAGGAATCGAGGTAGAAGTGAGCGATCTCGGAGAGGTGGAACTGAGACTAAAGGAAGGGGGTGTTGCAATTCCGGCTCGAGTGCTCTCAGAAGGCACCTTGAGGATGCTCGGACTCCTGGCCCTCTCTGGCGTTGCCGACACCCCTGCATTGGTCGCATTCGAAGAGCCGGAGAATGGCATTCACCCGCGCCGCATCCAGTTGATCGCGGAATTGCTCAAGACTCAGGAGGTCCTGAACCAGACTCAACATATCATTACCACCCACTCACCGATCCTGCCCGACCTGATTGATGACGACTCCCTGTTTGCGGTCCGGCGCCTTAACAGGCAAACTCGCATTGATCCGTTCTCGTCGTGGGGGTCACTGGCGAGACGCAATGATATTAGCCAAGCGCTATCCGACGATGAAGACGGACTCCCGGTTTCAGCACGCATTCTGAGAGGGGATTTCGATGCGTGAAATCGCGCTTTTTGCCGAGGACTACGCACATCAGCTTGTCATAGGCGCCCTCGTCAGCAGGGTCGCCGGCGAATACAACATCGATGTGCATCTGGGACTGGCGGAGCGCAGTAGGCGGCTACGGGAGAGTCATTACCGAATACAACAACTATATACGTGACCTTATACGGCAAGGGAACCCACGACCCGATGTGATCGTCGTCGCTACAGACGCCAACTGCAAAGGACTTAACGAGCGAATGCGGGAGATTATCGCCCGAGGAGAACCCGCAACAATGATCCATGCCATTCCCGATCCGCATATCGAGCGTTGGCTTCTACTCGATGGACCGGCATTCAAGGCCGTGTTTGGAATGGGGTGCGATGCACCCGATCAGAAATGTGATCGAAGACGATATAAGCAGCGCTTGATTGAGGCCATTCGTGACACGGGGACGATTCCCAGACTTGGGGGTATTGAATACGCGGAAGACATCGTACAGCACATAGACATCAACCGCGTAGCACGATCGGACCGATCTTTTCGGCGATTCGTCGAGGCTCTGCGCAACACATTTCAGGAATGGAGACTCCAAACCCGAGCATCCAGCCTATAGTTGAAATCGCTTTTCCCTGGGTGGGCGTATGTTGAAATTGGAGTCGCAACACTCAGGGAACTGTTAACCGGTAATATCTGGCCTGGAGATTTCAATGCTGCCGAACTACGACGTTGACATGCAACTGGACGTGAAGGTCCCTATGCGCGACGGGATCAACCTTTCAGCGGACATCTATCTTCCTCGCGCACATGGGAGATTCCCCACGGTCCTCATGCGCACGCCCTATAGCAATAACGCCGATGGAATGGTCGAGAAAGCCAGGCGGCTGGCCAATAACGGATACGCCTGCGTCCTACAGGATTGCCGCGGGCGGTGGGACTCCGAAGGCACCTATTACGCGTTTCGGGAAGGTGAAGACGGGTACGACACCCAGGAGTGGATCGGGGAACAGGACTGGTGCAGCGGCAACATCGGGATGGCCGGCGGTTCCTACGGCGGCGCCGTCCAGTGGCGCAGCGCGCCGTACCGGAGTCGATACCTCAAATGCATGACGCCCCGGGTCATCTGCACCGACTACTACACCGGCCTCGTCCACCCCGGCGGCGCCTTCCAGCTCAACGTCATGCTTACCTGGGGCATGCGCACCAACGCACGCACCGGCCAGACCATTGAATATCACAACTGGACCGAAGCCTTCCGTGCGCTGCCTCTCAACAAAATGGACGAACATGCGGGCCGCGACGTCGATTTCTGGAAAGACTGGGTCGAACACGCCGCTTACGACGACTACTGGGAAGAATTCAACGACGAAACCAGATGGGGCGAAATTATCGCCCCCGCGTTCAATATGGGCGGTTGGTACGACCTCTATGCCGCCCAGACCTTCAGCAACTACAACGGCCTTCGCCAGAACGGAGGGTCGGAAGCGGCAAATAAGAGCAAACTCATCGTCGGGCCTTGGCCGCACGCCCTCAGTACGTCGCCAAAAACCGGCGACGTCGATTTCGGGGCGGCTTCCATGGTCGACCTCGAAAGCCTCGAACAGCGCTGGTTCGACTACTGGCTCAAAGGCATCGACAACGGCATCGTGGACGAACCGCCCTTGAGGCTGTTCATCATGGGGGTCAACCGGTGGCGCGACGAACACGAATGGCCCCTGGCGCGAACCCAGTGGCAAAAATGGCACCTGCACTCAGCCGGCAACGCCAACGCGCTGCTTGGCGAAGGCTGCCTCTCGATCGATCCGCCAGGCCAGGAACACCCCGATCACTACACCTATGATCCGCGCTACCCCGCGCCGACCATGGGCGGTAACAACTGCTGCTCCCCTCATATCGTCCCCTGGGGGCCGCAGGACCAGCGCCCGGTGGAAATGCGCAGCGACGTGCTCTGTTATACCAGCGACCGCCTGGAAACAGACCTGGAAGTCACGGGACCCGTCAAGGCCATCCTTTACGCCGCCACCGACTGCACGGACACGGACTGGACCGCCAAACTGGTGGACGTGTCACCCACGGGGTACGCCATGAACCTCTGCGACGGCATCCTGAGAGCCCGGTTTCGAGAGAGCCTTACCAGCCCATCCCTGCTCAAACCCGGCGGCGTCTACACATATGAAATCGACCTGGGCGTCACGGGAAACGTCTTCAGGAAAGGCCACAGCATCCGCCTCGAGATCTCGTCGTCGAACTTTCCCCGGTTCGACCGCAATCTCAACACGGGCCGCGCCCTGGGAAGCGAAACCGAAATGCGCCAGGCCCATCAGACCGTCCATCACTCAAAAGAATATCCGTCCCACATTGTCCTGCCGGTTATTCCGGCAACGTAACGGTCAAGACCCGTCGAGGCGCCTGGCGGTCGCACGGGAGGCGGTGCCCTTGTCGTCCGGGCCCGGTGCGCCCGAAACGGAGTTTCCGAAATGCCCGAACCCCATCTCCTCATATCCATCCCGGACAAAAGCGTCGGCTTCGTTCCCGGCCAGCGGATCTCAATAGATCTTCATGTCATCGGGCTGGACGCGCAGACGATCGGGATCCGATTTGCGGTGAACGATCCTCTTGGCGCCACGCGGCTCTCATTCCGCGATGTAGACCGGGACCTCGAGGGCGGTCACACCGTGCTCCCCTTTCATTGCGACCTGGAACCCGATTTTCCGCCGGGCGCATATCTCGTCACCGCGCAGGTTCTGTCAGAATTACAAAATACCAGGGCCATCGCCACCGAATCCTTTGAGGTTGTCGCGCCCGGTAGCCGCCTGCCCGACGGCTTCCCGGTTGCGCCTCGGGACTGCATCATCGACGCTTCCTGTACCTTTGAACCCGTTGACCCGGATACGCTCGCGGCGGCGTTCCACACGGCGCATACCGCATGTGAAGTGTACCGCAACCCGGACGGCGGTTGGGGCAGGAGTCCGGATGCGGAAAAACCTGCGTACCGCTGGCCCGCCAATATCACCCTCGGGTATCTCTACGGCTATGAAGCCCTCGGCGACGAACAATACAAGACGCTGGCTCTGGGCGGCCTGGACTATCTCCTTGCCGAGCAGGATGCAAACGGCGCCTTCCTCTGGTGGTACAAAGGCGTTCCCGGCGGCATGATGAACCAGCGCGATAACTTCTATGATACGGGTTGGGCCGGCCTGGCGCTTGCGGAAGGGTATCGCGTCACGGGAAAAGAAAAATACCTCGACGCCGTTCGAAGGGCCGCCGACTGGACGATGACCTGCCCCTTTACGGGAAACAACAATTACGATGCGTTCGCCCTGTGGTTTCTCGCCCTGCTGTATGCTTTCACCGGTGAAGACAAATACCTGGAGACGGCTATCTGGCGTACCCGAGGCGGCGTCTTCTTCGCGCAGCTTCCCCGCGGCGGGTGGCCGGGTCACAACTTCCATATCGGCTATCAGTCCATTACCGCCAATGGACTCGCCTCTCTGTACGACGTCCTGCCCGCGGACCATTCCTTTTCCGAGCCGCTCAGGGCCCGGCTCTGCGCAGCCCTCAACTTCGCCACCTTCCTGCAAACTGCGTCGGGGGACTACTGCACCGGCTGGGAATACGACCGGGACTTCCATCTGGACAACGAGGGAAACCCCGTGGGCAACACGGGCCCCGCTCGGGCCGAACTCATTCGCGCCTTCTACAAGACCCGCAACCGCCTGGATGTACCGACCAATATCCTCAACGGTCTCTGCCGTTCCACCACGGCCAGGATCGAGTCCCTCAAGAATCCCACCGGAAGTGAAGAATCAGACCACGCCTTTCTGATGGACATTGGCACGCTGCTGAAATGGCGCCATAACAGATAAGGCACGGCTTTCACCGTGCCTCTGACATCTCCCACAGGGCCTAGGGGCCCACGTCCCGAACGACTCTTACGTCTTTATCTGGGCACCGTTTCAATTTCGAATAGCTTCGGCCATCGTTTCCCGGTCACGAACAGGCGCTTACCGTATGAATCGTAAGCGATTCCGTTCAACGCGGCATCCGCGCCAAGCCGTTCCCGCCCGGCCAACAACCCGGTCAGGTCGATCCAGCCCACGACCCTTCCGGACTCGGGGTCGATCCTGGCGATCAAGTCCGTGTCCCAGACATTGGCGTAGACTTCGCCTTCTACGTATTCCAGTTCATTCAGCCGGGTCACCGGCCCCATATCGTCCCGGACCTCCACCCGCCCCACCTCCTCAAACGTCTCGGTATCTCTAAAATACAGCGTCGGAGTCCCATCGCTCATGATCAACCGGCGACCGTCGTGCGTAATCCCCCATCCCGAGGTGGAATAGGTGAACGACCGCAAGCGTTCGAACCGTTCCTTATCGTAGACAAATCCGGTCCGGGAAACCCAGGTCAACTGAATGATGCGATTTCCGAAAATCGTAATCCCTTCGCCAAAATACCGGGATTCCAGCGGATGCATCCGCGTAACCTCACCGGTCTCGGGAACGACCTTGCGCAACGACGACCGCCCGTAAAGCCCCGTTCCCTCGAAAAAAAACCCGTCTTCATATACAAGCCCCTGGGTAAATGCGCCGGGATCGTGCGGATACGTCTGTTTTACGCGGTACGTGTATCGCCGTGGGCTCGTCGCCAGGGTCGAATCCGCAGGGGATGTGACGATACTGTCACCGGATGCCGTCCGGAGCGCGCTCGAGTCCGACGCCGTGATCTCCACCGCGGCAGACGCGACCAGAACAAACAGCGTGATGCCCAGCAGATGCCAAAGGCACCGGGAGTGGATCCGGGCAAAAAGGTGATACCTGTTCGGGCGCATGGATTACACCTGAAATTGCTAGTGTAGACCTAAGAAATGGTGAATAAAATGGAAAGACAGACAGACTCCAAATTCACGACCCCTCCCCAAATTCCCTGCCTCCGGCGAGAATAGCGTTCAGCCATCAGCTTATAGCTGTCAGCTTGAACCGGCTAGCAATACGAACCGGCGACGTCGACCATCGATATACACGCCATGACGTGGGCAACTCTTAGAGTTGCCCCTACAAATGCAACGACGGCGCTGCGAGGGCTGGAAGCCCTCGCTCCCGGGGTAGGGCGTCAGCGTTTAGCAGACAGCTGAGAGCGGCACCACGCTAATCCCGGCGGTTTCTTGCAGTCTACCTCCCGCCCGGTGGTGGCGGAGGGGCTTTTCCGCGCTAATCCGTTCAGCAAGAAGGTTTGTGAACGCCCGCGATCTAAGCAGGCCGCCGCCAGGCTTTGTCGGCTGACTGCTGACCGCTATCTGCTGACCGCGGCCGGATGCGGCGCAGACGGATCGCCCTCGATCCACTCCTCTCCGTCCGTCCACACTTCCTTTTTCCAGATGGGCACCGTTTCCTTCAGTCGATCGATCGCGTAGTGACACGCTTCCAGGGCCGCTTTCCGGTGCGGCGCGGAAATTGCAATCAAGACACTGGTCTCGCCGATTTCCAGTCGCCCCACCCGGTGCAGCATGCCCACCCGGTCCACGTCCCACTTCACCTTCACCTCCTGTCCAATCTCCTTCATCTTCTTCTCGGCCATCTCTTTATATGCATCGTAAACCAGATATCTGGTCCGGCGGCCCATCGCATGGTCTCGCACTACCCCGGCGAAGGTCGCCACCGCGCCATCCGAATCTCTCAGCACAGCGTCGTGCAGCGCGTCGGCCGGTATTGGGTCTTCCTGGATACGGTAAAGATCACCGGACATGCGATCTTCCCCCCTCCTGCGATTTGCCTTTTGCAACGCCGTCAGCCTGTGCTTCCCCCGCTTACCGGCGGGATTAACGCCACCTCGTCCCCATCATTAAGCCTCTGTGACCTGTCCACGTACGCCTGGTTGACCGACACCATCAAACTGCCTTCCATTTCCCGAAACCGGGGATGATCCGCCGCTAGCCGCGCCAGCAGGTCGGCCACCGAGGAACGCTCGGGCAGCGATATCGATGCCTCCCGTGTTCCAACAAGATCCCTGCACGACGCAAAAAACAAGACCTTGACCTCCATCTACCTTCTCCATCCCCTGTCGTTGGAACATCCGCTGGCGGCGGAAATGTTCCGTCAACGCACTTTACTCAATCTGGCATTCTCCGTCACCCCTGGCCTCCGTCCCCGCTTGGCCACGGACTGGGCTCCCACAGCTTTGATGTCGGCCGTAAAGTCGATCGGTGGCGCTCCGCTGATTGCGCTGCCCACGCCGAACCCGTCCACCGCGGATCCGGCGTCTACGAACTCCCGGATGCGTTCCGGCGTCATCCCGCCGCTCACGTATATCTTCACCTCCCGATGCCCGGAGCGATCCAGCCTGTTTCGTACCCGACCCACCAGATCGGGCGTCACGCCACCCAGTTCAGAGGGTGTGTCCAGGCGCACGCCCAGCAGCCGTCCTTCCATTGCCCTGGCCAACCGAACGCTCTCTTCCTCTTCATCCATAAATGTATCCACCAGTACGATCCGCCGGATCGATTCCGGCATGTGCCGGTCGAAGGCCTGCGCCGCCGTCAACGTGTCTCCCATAATCAACATCAGGGCATGCGGCATCGTGCCCGTCGCAACCTGCCCCGCCAACCGGGCCCCCGCGGGCGTGGCGCATCCGGAGCATCCTCCAACCAGGGCCGAATATTCCATGAAATCCGAGACCGCGGGATGGACATGGCGCGCGCCAAAGCTGATCACCGGAATGCCGGCGGCGGCGTCCACGCATGTCCGTGCCGCCGTTGCCCAGCCGCTTTTCTGGGCAAGCGTACCCAGATATGCGGTCTCAAAGATACCGAAGCTGCTGTAACGCGCCTGAATCCGGAGCACCACTTCCTTCCGCGACATCGCCGCGCCTTCACGCAGCGCCCATACGGACGCATCCTCAGGCCACACCGTTTCCAGGTTCTCCAGTACCTCGGTCATGCCGCAAAGCGTGCCGTTCCCGTTAGGAAACACCTCCATGGTCACGACCGGATCGATGTCCTCCCGCGACAACACCTCACGGGTATTCAGAAAATAGAGATCGGACCGGTCTTCGTCAAAAAAAGCGCTACCCGACCGCATTGGCTCGCCCCATCCAGACTCACGAAATGCTTTGCCCGGGATGCACGGACCAGGCGCCCGCGTTACACTCGATCCTGCCTGGCAAACTTTCAGCTTTCTCTGGTTTTCAAGCGCTCCCGCATCGCCTCCACGTAGGACAGCGGTACCTCCACGGTTCCAATTACCGAATCTCCCCTGCCGTCGCCATGGCAATCCGAACCTCCCGTGCATAGAAGGTTGTTCTCCCTTGCAATCATCGAATATCGGGCGACGTGCGAGGCGTTATGCTTGGTGTGCCGGACCTCGATGCCATCCAGGCCGTCGGAAACCATGTCCGGAATCAAATCGTCCCTTCGGTAAAGCCCCGGATGTGCGACACAGGCCAGCCCGCCCGCGGCCCTGATCACCTGAATAGCCTGAGACGGCGACAAAGAGTACTTGCGTTCAAAAGCCGGTTTCGAGTATCCCAAGTACCTGTGAAACGCTTCGTCGACCGAAAAAACCAGGCCCTCTTCCACCATCGCATCGGCGATATGCGGACGTCCGATCGCACCGGGACCCGCTTTGGCAAGCACCTTCTCCATGGACACCCGCAATCCCAGGCGATTCAGCTTTTTCACGACCCGTTCCGCCCGCTGCAACCTTGCCTGTCGATAGATGTTAAGACAAACGATCAGATCCGGATGATCGGGGTCGATGAAGTATCCCAGAATATGCACGTCGGTTCCGTCCGCCTGGGCGCTCAACTCCGTCCCTGGCACCACCTCGACACCCAGCCGTGCGCCTTCCTCTTGCGCCGCCGCAACACCCTCGGTCGAGTCGTGATCGGTCAAACTAATCACGCTGAGTCCGGCGTCTGCGGCCCGGCGTACCACTTCCCGAGGCGTGAATGTCCCGTCGGAGCACGTCGAGTGCAGATGCAGGTCGATACGCTGGTTCATGGCCCGGCCTTCGCTTCACCCGGGCCGCCGCCCGCGCGTGACGAGCGAATTGCGTCCAGGTATGTCAGCCCTTGCTTCTGGCGGCTGCCTTGTCGTTTCAATGCGACGAGTTGGCTGCGCAGGAGATTCCGTTTGATTGCGCTGAAATGATCCGTGACCAGAACGCCGTTCAGATGATCGACTTCGTGCTGAACCGCGCGGGCCGCAATATCCGTCATCACACCGCTGACAACGTTGCCGTCCCGGTCCAGGGCATCTACCCGGACCTGCGCCCGGCGACTTACATCTCCCACAACCCCCGGCATGCTCAGACATCCCTCTTCGCCCACGACCTCGCCCTCAGCCTCACTCAATTCCGGATTGATTAATACCGTCGCTTCGCACTCCGGACCGCCGGGGCTCACGTCCAGAACCACCACACGCAGGCTTACACCGACCTGGGGCGCCGCGAGCCCTATCCCCTCCGCCGCATACATCGTCTCGAACATATCGTCCACGAGGGTCCGAACCTCCTGCGTAATCGCTTCAACCGGCCGCGCCTTCTTTCTGAGTGTCGGGCAGCCGAATCTCTTTATCTCAAGCAATGCCATTGTTCAGGTTCCGTGTACATTGTCACTCTTCAGCCGTGACGACTACCTGCCCCGCAATATTCAGTAACGTTTCGTTCAGACTCCCGCTTCGGTATCCCTGCATATCCACCGTGACGAACCGATATCCGATTTCCTTCAAGTGCGCCACAACCCGGTCGACGAGTCCTTCCAGGAAGAATCGGGCGATCTCCCCCGGAGGAACTTCAATGCGGGCGATATCGTCATGGTGCCTCACCCGGACCAGGCTGAAACCCAGCGTTTTGAGAAAAGCCTCGGCCCGGTCAACCATCGACAGCGCTTCCACCGTCACGGGCGTTCCATAGGAAATTCGGGATGACAGACACGCAGACGCCGGTTGATCCCAGGTGGGCAATCCCCAGGTTCTGGATAACAACCGAATCTCCTCCTTTGTCAAGCCCACCTCGACCATCGGCGCCCGCACGCCCCGGTCTCGGGCCGCCGCCATACCTGGCCTGAAGTCGCCCACGTCGTCCGCGATGGCCCCGTAAATCAGAAACCGATACCGTCCCCCATACTTTTCGAGGACTTCATCCAGCTTGTCCGCCAGCGCCGTCTTGCAATGATAACATCGATCGGGTTCATTTTTTACGTAGTCGGGATTCTGCATTTCCCGGGTGTGGACCACTTCCATCGAAATTCCGATCCGGGCCGCCAGAGCCTGCGCGTTCTCGAGTTCGCCGGTAGCGTAGCTGGCCGAAACCGCCGTCACCGCCAGTGCTTTCGATCCAAGCGCCCTGTGAGCCGCCGCAGCCAGAAACGTGCTGTCCACGCCTCCTGAGAACGCCACGACCGCGCTCCCCATCCGCTCGAGGAGGTTCTCGAGCTGCGCCAGTTTTTTTTCAGCCTGCAAAAGCCCGGTTCGCGTGTCTTCGCTCATATGTCGTTCCACTGGAGACTTCACTTGGGATTTCCAACCCCGCCCGGCATCACCACCGCGTCGACCATCCCGTGCAATACCTTCTTGTCCGGCGGACAAACCGTGGCCTGGACGCCCGACAACACGGGCTGACCGTCCAGAACGAAATAGTAAGGCTGGATGCGCACGCGCCCTTTGAGGCGTATCATACGATCCGTCTCGAAATCATAGTACGCCGCCGAAAAGCGGGAACCCGTGTGGAACTCCTGCAGAATGTGGGGCGACTTGTAATAATCGCCAAGCGCGGACTTGATAGTAGCCTGCCAGTCCGTCTCCGACATATCGTGGCCGACCGCGACGCCCCGGCTGCCCCAGGCCCGGTCCGAGAATCCGGACGGCTTAATAACAAAATGGCGCTGTTTCTGACGCAGTGAGCCGAGGTCCTGCCAGTTCCCGAAAACCCGGCCGTCCACACTCAATTCCGGAATAACGCCGTGCGGCGGCAGGGGACGCGGGTCCAGAATCCAGGTCTTCGGTAAGGTCTGCATCAAAAACTCCACCCCTTCTTCTCCAAGTTCGCGAATCCAGAACGAACGCAACAGGGGGTGGTGGAACAGGGCCATTAGCATTTTCTCTTCCAGGTGGGCCTTCAGCGGCGGCGTTGCCTTTACAGTTCCCTTTCGAATGGCATATAGAATCAGATCCATCTTGGGTATATTTTTCAGGTCGAACAATTCAAAAAACCGGTAAAGCACGTCGATCTGCCGTCTTCCGCCCGCACCGTTCACGAACAGTCCGGCTTCGCTGAAAATAACCTCTTCCGGGCGCACTACATAGGTTTCCAATCCGGCACGATTCAAGGCCTCCCCCAACCAGGTCATTTCAGGACGGTACCCCGAAGATTCCTCAGAAACCACAACGCCCAGCACCGGCTCCCCCATACCGGCAACCGACCGTACCATCCCCATGAATCCGTTCACCATTCCATCGGCGCCACCCACAATTTCAAACCCGAAATGGCCGTAACGCTCCGCCAGGCTGGCAGTAAACCCGATGCCCCCCGGCACCGAGTCCAACTCCGAAGCGATCGTTCCCGTGGGGGTCGGAATCAGGTCCGGCCGGATTACCAGAGGCAGATGCTGCTTGAATCGGTTCATCCGGCCGAATCCGATCACCGTTTCCGGCTTCCCCTGGTCCAGGTATGCCGCTACCCAGGCGGGCTGAACATTCCGGACACTCTGAGAATACAGGCGGTTGCAGGCTTTATAGAAATCATACAAATGGCCGCCCAGGCGTTCCAGATGCTCTATAACCCGGGGTGGCATCCAGAACGGTTCGGGCGACACCCGCCACGGGCTGTTCGAGTTGGGATGCACCGCACGCTGGACATCCGTATAAAGGCCGCCGGAGGGCGTCATCCTGTCAATACTGAGGCTGCGCTCCTTCGCGTCGGTCTCTTCAATCGGTTTTTCCTCTGCACAGATTCCCATACTTGCTCACCTGACCGAATGGTTTCCAAAAACGAATCATCTAAGGCGGGTGCGGATACTCGTTACGATTTTTCTCCTGCAAAATTAGTAAGGGATGGTGTCGAAGCCATACCCATCGCGCTGGCCCGCCGCAAGTGTAAGATAGCAAAAAAACAGGGAATGTGCCAATAAATGACATTCCCTGCCTCGGCATCCGGGTTTCGCCTTGAATACAAAAAAACCGGGCCTGCCGTCGGTCTACCTCCGCGAGCAGGCCCTGAATTCGGCAATATGGCCCCTCTTCCGACCGCGAAAGCTCAGGATGCCCGGCCCCCGCTCTGGCTCTGCCGCTGTTTCGGCTTCTTCACTCTTTTCCACACAACGGTGGACCCGCCGATCTGCAGCCGCCGCCAGGGTTCGCGCGAGTCGCCGGCCGGCCGGCTCTGTTTTGCGGTCTGCGCCACGGCTTCCCGTTGATTCCGGGCCCGCGGCAGCGGCTTCGTGGGTTGGTCAACAGACAGAAACGCCTGAACGGATGACAAAGTTTCCGTAACAGAAAGGCCCTGGCCATCCGATTCATCTTCCAGATTCAGGCGCGCGGCAGCGGCTTCGTAGACCGCCCTGGCCGCCTCAACGCGCGCTTCGAGAAGGCCGAGCGTGCGTCTCAGTTTCTCAACCTGAGATGAGGAGGCATCTATTTCGCGGCGGGCGTGCTCGAGCACCTGTTCGTAGAGATCGTCCCGTTCACCGTTTGATTCTTCCATCATCTCCACCCACACATTGACGATACCGTTTGGTACACGCTTCACGGGAAATCCGGCCATCCTGCGCTTGTTCCTGACGGAGTGGCAACAAACTGACGGCCGATGCGGTGAGGCAGTGCCTTCCTAAGATATTGTTTCTTAAAGGATTTGAAATCTATCCGGTACTCTAAGTCTAAACCACGTGTTGGTAACTGGCAAGCCAAAACTGTGCGCCGGATCCCGCATTCCATTACTGAAGCCGCTCGCGCTTTTCCTATTGTAACACACTTCGATTATGCACAAATGGATCGCGCCGCGGGTTCCGGGTTCAGCGCCCGTTCTGGTCGGCAAGCGCCAACTTCATGCTCTTTCTGTATCGTTCGGGATCTTTGAGAATTCTAACGGCCTCCTGATACTGTTCATCGCCCCTCAGCCGCGCCAGAATACGCCCCTTCTTTCCGAAGACCCGGTTTCCCAATTCCCGTCCGATTTCCTGCCTGAAAAACGCTTCGGCCTTTTCAAATTCCGCTTCCCGCTCCGTTTCAACAACGTTCCGCAGGGTTTCCAACGCCTGGCCGACTTTCGCCTCGATGCCTGCGGCCGCCAGAGTCCGGGTCAGATTCTCCAGTTCGTTTTCGGCTGGCGTGCGGTATCGTCTGAAATTTCCGAGATTCGTCGAGTCGGCGAGAAATGCCCGGAACGCGGCGATTTCCCTGCCCCCCACCTCGTACCCCTCCGGATTCGCCGGAAACGTGTTCCGCGTGGCGTATTCAACGGCAAAATCGAAAAAGAGTCCGGCTCTGTACATTTCGAGTATCAGCCGTGGCCTGCGCTTCGGCTTCACCACTACGTCGGGTGTGATTCCACCTCCTCCATAAACCGTGCGCCCCCCAGCGGTAGTGAAAGCCCTGGCCGAGTCCGAGACTTCGGTAGCGACACGGTCCTCTCGCAACGCCATCCCCAACATCTGCCCCAGTTCCATCTCGAAAAGCTGCTCCGCCTGCTTCATGGATTCCAGATCAAACTGTTCGAAAAGCCGTGTGATCGCGTCTTCCCGACTCTCTTCTCCGGCAATCGTCGCAACGGTTTGATACAGAGGCACCTGCGAGTCCCCCACATTCAGCGCCAGGTTCCCCAGCCGTCCAAACCGTCTGTTTTTGTGGATGCTCCGTCCGCTGGGGGTATAGTAGAGTGCCGTTGTCCACTTCAGCGCTTTGTCCTGGCTAACGTGCTGGAAGGATTGCACAGATCCCTTTCCAAAGGTCGGTGTGCCCAGGATCAACCCCCGGTCCGAGTCCTGAATTGCGCCCGCGACTATCTCCGAGGCGCTGGCGCTGTGCGCGTTGACCAGAACGACCAGTGGAATATCCTTAACCCGAGACCTCTCTGCGGTATGGTACTCCTTGTTTTGGGATTCCACACGACCCCGGGTGGTGACAACCAGAAGACCGGGTTCCAGAAACACGTCGGCGACGGCGACGGCCTGCGCCAGCAGCCCGCCCGGATTCCCCCGCAGGTCCAGAATAATGCCCTGCATATTCTTCGCTTTCAGTTCATCCACTGCCGCCTTCAGCTCATCGGGCGTAGATTCCGAGAACCGGCTGTTAATCAAACCGGACATGGCAATGTAACCGATGCCTTCTTCAATCCCGGCAATGCTAGCCACGCTTTTTACACGAATACGCGCCCGGATAATCTCCTGGTCGAACGGCTCGGACCGACCCGGTCGGTCGATCGTAATCACGACCCGATTGCCCGGCGTCCCACGCAGCACATCCACAACCTCCTCCAGTTTCTTGTTGAGCGTGGGGTCGCTATCCACAGCGACGATCCGATCGCCGACCACAAGTCCGGATGTGTCGGCGGGCGTACCCTCGATCACACTCAGAACGACGGGCACCTCGACTCCATTCCGCTTCATGGTGCTGATCGTGATACCCAACCCACCAAATTTGCCGCGGGTATCGATCATAAGATCTTCGAAGCCGCGCCGATTGAGGATTTGCGTATACGGGTCCAGTTCGTCCAGCATGCCTTCAATGGCTGAAGTCGTGAGCGAGTCGGATGCCAGCGGCTTATAGTAGCTCGTGGTCAGTAGCTTCAGAGTTTTCATGTATTCGTCTATGCCACTGTCGACGGTGGCGTACCCGTCTTGCCCTTTGACAAGCCGCGAGTCCAGAACCAGGCAGGTTCCCAAAAGGCCGAAAAGTGCCACTCCAACCCATATTCGTCTGCGTTTCCGCCCGCTCATATTCCGCCTCCGCATTGTCTGTTCCCGTTATTCCGCGGCGCCGTGGCCAGTGTCCTGTCCCGGAAATATGCCACCATTCTTCCACCTGTCTGCGTGCGTGAGACAGCACGCACAGGCAGGCCGAGCCGTCCCGGGCATCCGCCCATGCACCCGGATTTCCTGTATATCAGCCGTTTGGCCGGGCCGCGCCGGCCAGCCGTTTATGTGTCTCGTTGTAGATCCTGCACGCCAGATCCTCGACAGGAAGCCGGCCGTCAACCCGAAAAATACGCTCCGGTTCCGCCCGCCACATCCTTCGATACCCTTTCCCTACCTTATCGAAAAACGCATCGCCGGCCGCTTCGAGCCTGTCGGCATTTCCAGATATCCATCGCCTTTTAGCGGTTGCGAGATCCATGTCGATCCAAACAGTCAGGTCCGGCCTGAGCCCCCCGGTGGCCACCTCCTGAACCGCCTGAATACGATTCAGTTCCAGCCCGCGCCCATAGCCCTGGTAGACGACGGTGGAATCGACATACCGGTCTGAAACCACCACTTTCCCCTGCATCAATGCAGGCCGGATTACCGTGTTGACATGCTGAGCCCGATCAGCCGCGAATAACAGCATCTCGGCGGCGGGGTCCACCTCCGATCGACGCGCCAGAACAAGACTGCGGACCCTCCGGCCCAACCCGGTGCCCCCCGGCTCCAGTGTGAACACCACGGCTCGGCCCTCCGCGCGCAGCCGCTCGACCAGCCGCTCAGCCTGCGTGGTTTTCCCGCTCCTGTCGATGCCTTCAAACGTAATAAACAGTCCGGCCACGCCGATCCATACTCCCGTGATGCGTGTGGGTGGCGCCGTTATCCGAGCAACTGCGTCAGGATCGCCTTTTGAACATGCATCCTGTTTTCCGCCTGATCCACCGCCACGTATCTCGGGCTTGCCATCACTTCCGCCGTCAACTCGTACCCCTTGTGTGCGGGCAGGCAATGCATTACCAGCGCTCCAGTCTTGTCCATCAGGTCCGTATTTATCTGATACGGAGCAAACGCCTCAACGCGCCGCTGCTTCTCCGCTTCATACGCAGGATCTTGGAAAAACTCCATGTCGATCCAGGTGTCCGTATAGAGAAAATCCGCCTCCGCCACCGCCGCCTCCAGGTCCAGGGTCTCCTCAAACAGACCGGTCGACCGTGCCTGTTTGGTGAGATCCTCGTCCTCGGAAGGTCTGTTCACCTCCGGCGTCACTGACGTGATTCGCACACCGGCTTTGGTACATCCTGCGATCAACGAATTGCACACGTTGTTCCGAATGCCCACGTAAACCAGATGAGCGCCCTCCAGTTTCCCCCGGATCTCCCGGATGGTCATCAGATCGCCAAGCGCCTGGCACGGATGGTACCGATTGCAGCACCCGTTAATCACAGGCACCTCAGCCCCGTCGGCAAGTTTCCGCAGGTCGCAGTGATTCAACATCCGGGCCATAATGACGTCCGAATACCGGGAAAGCACCTGGGCTTCGTCTTTAAGATCCGCCAACTGGAAATTGGTGGCTCGCCAATCCAGATTCATGGCGTACCCGCCCAGTTGGTTCATCCCCGTTTCAAACGAACATCGGGTCCGCGTCGATGGCTTCTGAAACAGCATCGCCAGCGTTCGGCCCTTTAATGCTCCCGAAAACCGTTTCGGGTCTGCCTTCATCAACAGACCCGCCTCCACCGTATCCAGGATATCCTCAGCCGACCATGCCTTGAGCGTAATCAAATCCATGGGCGAATGACCTTCCTCCTCACCAGGGCGCGTGATCGTTTGCCGGCCGCAGGTCGTTTCAACGCAAATGGATCGACCCGGTTCATTACAGTTGCCGCTTTACTTCGGCCAACAATAACCGTTTCGCTTCTTCAATCGGCTTTTCGATTTTGCACCCCGACGCCCGCGCGTGCCCGCCGCCGCCAAACGCCACGGCGATGCGGTTCACATCCACTGCTCCACGGGAACGCAGGCTGACGCGGAACCGTCCCGGCGTCTCTTCCTTGAAAAACAACGCCACCTGAATCCCGTCGATTGCCATGGCGTGGTCCACCACAGGATCCAGATTACCGCCCTTTCGGTAAGTCGCGTGGTCGACCACCAGGGTATTCACCCGACCGTCGAAATGAAGTTCCAGGGTACCTAGAGCGGCCGCCAACATCATCATGGTTTCATGGCTTTCCCGGGCGAACAGCGCATCGGCGATCGCCTCCGGGTTCGCGCCGAAATCCACCAGATCGCTGCAGACTTTTAGCGCTCGTTCCGGCTGGGAGAACCTGAAAAGCTTGGTATCGAACGCGATTCCCGCGTAAATCTGGGTGGCAATCGCCGGATTGATCGCCGTCTCGGCCGCCAGAAGCAACCCGTAAACCAGTTCACTGGCGGCACTGGCCGCCCGGTCGATGATACGGACGTCGCCCTCCGGCTTCCGGCCCGCATGATGATCGATAATCATCGTGCGCGCGTCCTCACCGAGCAGGCGACCCACGTTGCCCACTCGCCCAGGATCGAGCGTGGGCGTGTCCACGAATACCGCCCGGCAAAAAGCCGGGCGGTCCGCGAGAGACCTGTACAACTCAATATGCTCAAATCCCGGGAGAAAAGCAAATTTCGGATTTAAGGTCTCGTCGCCCACCACAAGCCGACACACCCGCTCCTTCTGGACCAGCATTTCCCTCAACGCCAGAAGGCCTCCAATCCCATCGCCGTCTGCATTGACGTGGGTTGAAAGCAGATACGGTTCATCTGGCTCGAAAAAAGATATGGCCTCGGTAAAATCCATAGCCTGGTTTCAGGACCCTCCCCATAGTTTCCGATTATTGACTCTTCGCAAGCCACAGCGCCGGATTGATCGGCTCCTCGCCCCGCATAATCTCAAAATGGAGTTGCGGAATGCCGTCTAACCGACCGGTGCTTCCCACCGTTCCGAGTACGGCCGCCTGAACCACCGGGTGTTCCAGTGTCACGTACACCTCGGAAAGATGCCCGTAGAGTGTATAAAATCCGCCTGGATGGTGCAACAACACAAACTGGCCGTACCCCGGAAACCAGTCCACGAGCGCAACCCTGCCTGGCGCAACCGCCCGAACCTCGGTGCCTGCGGGTGCCGCAATATTGATGCCTCGATTGAACGTCCACGTCTTCAGGTCCGGATCCTGGTGCCTGCCGAAGTACTCCACCACCCCACCAGGAGCCGGCCGCGGCAGTCTGCCGAAGTGGGATGAAAAATCGAATGGCGGCAATGCGGTATGCTGGCGCCAGCTTCCCGTTTCCTGAATGATCTGCCGGATCCGCTCACTGGACGCGTCCATGGCCGCCTTCGTCCTTCGAACCGCCTCCGCGACGGCGTCCGCATCCATCCGGAGCCGCTTAAGTTCAGCCTCCCGCCGTCGAACATGGACTGCGAGCCGATCCTCGGCTCTACGTTTGACGCTCAGCAGGGCCTTTTGGCGTTTGTGCCGCACGGCCTGCAACCTGAGGACGCCCGAAATCCGCTTTCGATCGTACTGAATCGCTTCAAAGTCCCTGCGGTCCTGAGCCCCAACCCTGGACAGATAGCGCAGACGTCTGAACGCTTCAGTAAATGACCCTGCGGAAAATAGGATCCGCAACGTGCCCCGCCTGCCGAGTTTGTACATCTCCCGCATACGGCGGGAGATGTCCGTCTCACGCGTCTTCTTCCTCGCGTCCACCCGGACCAGTTCGCGACGCGCTGTGCCCAGTCGTCGCGTCAAATTCCTTTGCCGGCGCGCCAACTTGCGCAACTCGCCCCTGCTTCGGACGATGTCGCGTTCCTTACGCTCCAGATCCAGAGTAACCGCCTTTTGCCGGATTTTCGCCTTTTTCAGTTGCTCTCGGTCGGCTTCCAGCCTTGCCTTCAAGCTGTCGAGCGCGGCATGCTCCGCAGCCAGCGCCGTTTGGAGGTCCGCCGGCGCTGCGGCCGGCGACGCGGTCGCCAGAACCATCAGAATCAAAACAACAATGTGCATGCTCGTCATCCCATCTTCAGCGTTTTGCCGCACCCGAACCTATGGGGTGTGGTGTCTGATTACGCCAGGGCCCGCAAGACGCGGTTCAGCGATACCCAGCTTCCCAGAATTCCCAACAGAACCCCGAGTCCTATCAACCCCAGGTAAACGGGCGCAACCCGCGCCGCGCCTGGTATCCAATCCGCCCACCAATGCGAACTGCTCCACAGTGCCAGCACGGCCAGTACCCCTCCGGCGCATCCCTGAACAGCGCCGCCGAGCAAGACGGTCAAGCGGATGAAACCGCCCGTGGCCCCTACCATTCGCATCACTTCAATCGCTTCCCGCTGGGCGAGCACCAGCAGCTTTGCGGTGTTGCCCACGGCAAATGTGCAGGCCAGGCACAGCACCACGCCCAGCGAAACCCCTATCCAGGTAACCGCGTCGTGCGCGCGATCAAGAGAGGTCAGCCAGGCCTCGCCCGCATCCACGCTTTCAACTCCCTTTCGGCTCGCCGCGGCTTCCGCAACCGCGCGCGCGCGGTTCACCACGCCCTCCCCCGATCGCAACACGACCCGAACGGACGCCGGCAGCGGATTCCGAGAAACGGCATCCAGAAGTCCGTCGCCGAACATAGACCTGAATTCCTCAGCTGCCGTCGCCTTGTCTACGTAACGAACCGCGGCCACCCCCGCCATTGCTTGAAACTCACGCGCCATCTGAAGCGCCTGCGTCCGGCTGAGGCTGTCCTCCAAATACACTTCCACCTCTATTTTTTCCTGTAGAGACTCGAAAATCGAAAGCCCGCCGCCAACCAGAAGCACAAATATCCCCAATACCATCAGTGAAACCGCCGTGGTTACGCCCGAGACGATCCCCACCATCCCCGTGAGCCACAACCCCCTGATTGCCTCCCTGAACGCCATCACCAGCGCCATATTGCCCCCACAAGCCGGGAATTCGTGTCTACGCCAGACCGATCCATATCTCCGATTTCATCTCACGATCAATTTTGCCCTTCCGGCTTGCCCGCGTGTACAATCCGCCCGTCCTCCAGCAGCAGCACCCTTCGCCGTTGCCGCGACACCAGGGCCTCGTTGTGGGTGGCCACCAGTACCGTGGTTCCTCGCGCCTGAACCTCCGCCAGAATTTGCATTACGAGATCCGTTGTCTCCGGATCCAGGTTGGCCGTGGGCTCGTCCGCCAGCAGGACAAACGGTTCATTTGCCAGGGCACGGGCAATCTCCAATTGCTGCTGTTCGCCACTGGACAATGCGCCGGGCCGAACCGAGCGTTTATGCATCAGTTCAACGTCGGCCAGCAGGGCGAGCGTGCGCCGCTTTACAACCGATCGCGGCGTCCCCGTCACTTCCATGGCAAATGCCACGTTCTCGTAGACGGTCCGGTCCCGTAACAGACGGTGACTCTGAGAAACCATACTCACACGCCGCCGCAAAGCCGGGATATCCCGGTCCCGAATGGTCTGTGAGTCGTATTTCCCCACCAGAACCACACCCTGCGTTGGCCGCCGCTCGAACAGAATCAGTTGCAGAACCGTGCTCTTTCCGGCCCCTGTCTGCCCCAACAGGAACGCGAATTCGCCTTTTTCGACCTCGAAATTCACATCCACGAGGATACGGCGCCCCTGCTGCTCTACGCCGACGTGCCGAAGCGCAATCACAAGACCTCCTGCCGCGGGAATCCCTTGAAGTTCGTATCCTCATCAGGCTGCGGTCCCGGAACCACTTTTCACGTGCCCGATTGAGCCGCCTCGCCAATTTTCCGCAATACGAAATGCACCCGATCCGACCCTTCGTCGGGCTCGCAAAAGCCGAATCCATCGTAGGCCCCTTCCAGCGAAAACGGAGACCGCTCCAGCGCAGTCTGTATATCCGCCAGTGCATATATTCGCTGACGATGCACCTCTTCCACGGCTTCATCCGTCTGCTTGAACCGGATGTCAAATCGATTGAACTGGATCCCGTTCCTGTAAAAGCTTTCACGGACGTAAGTAAATCCATCGCCACTGTCTTTATCCGTCAGCCTGCGAAAGTATCGCAGCGAGTTGGTTTCGGTACAAACGTCAAATACAAAAACGCCGTGCGGCAGCAAGATCGCGTGAACCTCCTTCAATGCCCGGTCGACGTCCTCTATCGTCATCAGGTAATTTATGCTGTCGTACAGACAAAGTACCGCTTCGAACCGCGGCAGACCTGACAGGTCCAGCAGATTTCTGTGAAAAAATTCCACGTTGCACCCTGATTTTCGTGCTTTTTCTTCTGCCACGTCCAGCATCTCCCGGCAAGCATCCGCACCGGAAGCACGGTAGGCCCGCTTTCGCAGTTCCAACGCCATACTACCCGTGCCACATGCGAGATCGAGCACCTGCGACGGCGCCACGTTGTGTCGATCAAAGACGGCCTCCACGTAATCGGCCCACTGCACATAGTCCACATGCCGCATCACATAGTCATAGATCTCCGCAAGCCGGGTGTAGGGCTGCGCCTTGCATATGTCTTTTTTTCTTCCGAACATAAATTCAATATAAACAGGTCACAGGGAAAGGGCAAACGACAAGCCCGCGCTTGTGCGACTCCGGGTATTCGTTATAAAAAAAGTCCAGCCCCGACAGGGCTGGACTCGCCGGCTTGACATCCTGGCTTCGTATGCCGTCAGAAGTCAGTGACCTCGCACGCCTCGTCACGAAACACCTGGTAATATGACCTGGCGTCCGCCCGGGAGACGTTTCCGGTTGGCAGCTTGAGAATTTCCAATTCCAGGTACCGGTCCAGAAAGGAGATGCTCACACGCTTGCCCGGCCCAACGGCGTGCCCCGGCTTCGCGCGACGCCCGTCAAGCATCACTATCCCGTTCTCACAGGCGCGTTTTGCTTCGGAACGGCGCCGAGTCAAACAACATCGCGTTAAGAATAAATCCATCCGCATATCGAAATATACGCTCGTTGTCGATATCGAATCCAGGAACTTCCCGTTGCCCGATCCGGCGGTGCAGACTAACCGACCGCCGGCGAAGTGACTGCGGCTCCCGGGGAACCTTACTTCTGCGAACGGCTTCCGTACCCCAAATCGTACGGCCGAACCTCCACGTAAAGACGAGCCCGTGTTTCCGCGAGGACCTCTTCGAACCGCTTTTGCAGGTGCTCCTGTCGCATGATTTCCTTAACGGCGCCCTGGTCGTCATTCACCTTTACAACATGCCATCCGTACTCCGTCTGTATCGGCGCGCTCACTTCGCCCATGCGCATGGTCTTCAGTACATCCGAGAATTCGGGTGGCAGATTTTCCGCCGTGAACGGCCCTGGAAGCCGCCCGCCCTTTTTGGCCGTCTCCTCGTGCGTGGAATGTTTCCGGGCCAACTCCGCGAAATCCTCTCCCGCCTGAGCCTTTTTTGCCAGATCCAACGCCTTGTCGTACGCTGCCCTCACGTCCCGTGTCGACGGCTGCAGCTGAATGAGAATGTGCCGTGCCCTTATCTGGTCGCCGGACACAGCTTCTACCTTGATGATGTGGTAACCGAACTTTGTCTTTACCGGCGCACTGATCTCCCCGGGCCGCAGCGCGAAGGCCGCCTCTTCAAACGCCGGAACCATGCGTCCGCGCGGGAAATAACCGAGGTCACCGCCATCTTCGCGGCTTCCCTTGTCGCTCGAATACTGCTGCGCCAATGCCGAGAAATCTTCGCCGTTGCGCAAGCGGCCAATTAATGTGTCTGCCTGTGACCTGACCTCTGCGTCGAGATCGTCGGAGGCTTCGATCGCCACCAGAATATGACTGATACTCACCAACGGCGGAAGCCGGTCCTGATATCGCGCTATATAATCCTGAACGTCCTTGAACGACACTTCGACCTGTTGGCTCAGGCGTGCGTACATCCGCTGCCGCAAAAAATCCTTCCGAAACTCCTGGCGATACTGTTCGCGCAGATCCCGTTCCGTCACACCGCCTTCGGCAAGCTGGCCGGCGAAATCCTCTTCGCCGTGTTCCGCCTTGAGTTCCCGGACGCGGGACCGGACCGCACGCTCGATGACCTCCTCGTCAACCTCGATGCTGTCCTGTTCCGCCCTGGCCAGCAGGAGTTTTTCCTGGATCATGTTCCCCAGAATAAGCTCGAACATCTCGCTGACCCTGTCCGGCGTGAGATCCTCCCTGATCAGCCCCTGTTGCATGGCAACCATCGCCATGTTCGACATCACGTCAGAACGCAATACGATCTGATCGTCCACCACCGCCACAATCTGATCGAGGAGCTGCGGTTTCGCAGGGGCGCTCGACGCGCACATCAACACCAGAGCCGTCACCAGTGTGTACCACACACATCCTGGAAAGCATCTGTCCATAATTTATCGTCTCCGAATGTCCGAAACGTCTACAGGCCCTCGCGTCGATGCCCTGAATTCAACCCGCCGCACTTATAGCTGACTGTCCGGACATCGTTTGGTTCCGCCTTGGGTCGAGAATATATGCGCTCAGACGAGGCTCTGCAACACCTTTTTGGCATTTGCGAGGCGTTCGCCAGGGCCGTTGCCCTCCAACTCCGCCTCAATGAGCACCTGATCACCCAGTGAAAACTGCAGCGGTACGGGCGCAGCCGCCACCCAGTCCTCTACCTGATTCCGCGTTAACATTCGATCCTTCGGAAACATGACAGCCAGCGTTCGACCCGTCCGTACCGAGTGCGCACGAAGCTGCCGCGCCAGTATCCGCACGGTTATTGTATCCAGGAGCGCCGTTGCGGGCTCCGGTAACGGACCGAAGCGGTCCGCCATTTCCTCTTCCAATGCCAGGATCTCCACCGTCTGCCGGCACTCGCCCAGCCGCTGGTAAAATAGCATCTTCAGATCTTCATCCGAAATATAGGTTTCCGGAATATATGTGGATACGGCCACCTGCACCTCGGGTTCGGCCGCAGGTTCGGCCTCATTGCCGTGTATCTGAGCGATCGCCTCGTCCAGTAACCGGCAATAGAGTTCGAAACCTACCGCCGTAATATGCCCATGTTGCTGCGCGCCCAGAAGATTGCCCGTTCCCCGGATCTCCATGTCCCGCATCGATATATTGAAGCCGGAGCCCAGATCCGCGAATTCCTCGATGGCGCGCAGACGACGGACCGCCGGCTTTTTGAGTGATTTCCACGAAGGAATCAGGAGATACGCAAACGCCTGCCGCGTGGACCGGCCCACGCGGCCGCGAAGCTGGTAGAGTTGGGCGAGTCCCATCCGGTCGGCACGGTTCACAATCAGCGTATTCACACTGGGAATATCCAACCCCGACTCGATTATCATCGTGGAAACCAGGCAGTCGTACCTGCCGTCCAGAAAATCCATCATCACCTTTTCGAGTTGTCTTTCCGGCATCTGTCCATGGGCTACCCCAAACCGCACCTGCGGGACCAGCTGCTCCAGGAAATTCACGATGGCGGGCATCGACTGCACTCTGTTGTGGACAAAATACACCTGCCCCCCTCGGTCAATTTCCCGCAGAATGGCTTCGGCAATCCTCTCCTCGTCAAACGGCAGGACTTCGGTCGTGATGGGAAGCCGGTCCTTGGGGGGCGTACGAATGATCGACATATCCCTCGCCCCCATCAGGGACATATGAAGCGTCCGGGGAATTGGCGTCGCCGTAAGCGTCAGTACATCCACCTGCCGCCGTATCTGCTTGAACCGTTCCTTGTGACGTACGCCGAACCGGTGCTCTTCATCGATCACGAGCAATCCGAGATCCCGAAACCGAACGTCCTGGGACAGCAGGCGGTGGGTACCGACCGCAACATCCACCCGTCCGGCCGCCAGGCCGTCTAGCGCCGTCCGTTGCTCTCGGGGCGTGCGGAACCGGCTCAACACGTCGACGGTAACCGGCAGGCCGTCCATTCGCTCCTTAAACGTACGGAAGTGCTGCTGCGCGAGAATGGTGGTTGGCGCCAGCACCGCAACCTGCTTTCCATCGGCCACGGCTTTGAACGCAGCACGCACCGCGACTTCTGTCTTCCCGTACCCCACGTCGCCGCACACCAGTCGATCCATCGGCGCCGAACGTTCCATGTCCTTTTTGACTTCCTGAATCGTCCGAAGCTGATCCCTCGTTTCCTGGAACGGAAACGAGGCTTCAAGGGCTCCCTGGAGCGCTGTGTCATCCGAAAACTCCGTGCCGGGAGATGCCTTTCGCTCAGCGTAAAGAGACAGCAATTCCACCGCCATCTTGAAGACCTCCTTCCTGGCCCTTTCCTTTACACGTTCCCAGGTTGCCGTACCCAGTTTGCTCAACGCGGGGGCGATACTGTCCTGTCCCGCATACTTCTGTACGCGGTCCATCTGATCCACCGGTACGAACACCCGGTCGCCACCCCGATAGAACATGGACAAACAGTCCTGGCGGACGCCGTCCACCGTGAGATGCTCGATCCCCTCGTAGCGCCCGATGCCATGGTCAACGTGTACGACGAAATCGCCGGCCCGCAGGCTGGAAATGCTGCGGATGGGCGTGGCGTCCTTGAACCGCCTGTAACGGCGGCGGCGGCGCGCAAGGGTGTAAATCTCGTGGTCGTTCAGCACCACCACTCGCGCGGTTGGGGACGTAAACGTAAAGCCGCTGTGCAGGGTGCCCACGTATATCGATATCAGGTTCTCCTCATCTTCCAGCAGTTCCTCGAACCGCGCTTTCTGGCCCTGGCTCTCGCACAACAGCACCACCTCGTAGTCCGCCTGCCAGTGTCTCCTCAAATCCTCCTTCAGTGTTTCCAGATGGCCCTCATATCGCCGCCCGCCGATGCCCGAAAAGTGGACGCCCTCCTCCGAACGTCCGCCCAGCGGCCAGTTCAGAACCCGGCGCATTCCGGCCAGCCGCCTCAGAACCGCCTCCGGATGACGGGCTACGGCACCCGCGGGTAGCGGCTCCGGCTCTCCACGCCTCTTCTTCTGCCGCCGGGCCGCCACCTCCACCCGCGCCCACCCGTCAGCTGCGGCCGTTTCGACGGCTACGGGGTCGTCCACCACGACATAACCATCCGAAACGTGGTCCAGCAGGCAGGTCTGGTCTCTGTAAAGAATGCCCAGGTACTGCTCCAACCCGTCAAACGCGCCCTGGCTATCCATCGCTTCACGCAGCCCGTCCAGGCCCATTCCAAGCCCCCGTTCCGCTTCGGCCAGGTGCGTCGCAAACACGTCCGACAGCGTCTCTACCAGGACCGCCTCGCGGCACGGCAGCACCCGCGCCGTCTCATGCCTGGTCACCGACCGCTGCGTGCCCAGATCAAACGCGCGAATCGATTCCACCTCATCGCCAAAAAACTCGATCCGGACCGGATGTGTGCTGCCAAACGAGCAGACGTCGAGGATGCCTCCCCGTACGCTGAACTGACCCACCCCGCCCACCAGCGTCACACGCTCATATCCGATATCCACCAGATGTTCAGCCAGTGTATCGGGCGCAACCTTTTCCCCCACCCGTATTTCCTGCACCGCCAGATCATACAGGTCCGGCGGCAGGGTATGGCTCATCAGGGCCTCCACCGGCGTAACCACAACCCCGCCGCCTGCCCCCTGTAACTGATCCAGCGCCTCCAGCCGAAGCCCCATCACGTCGAGATGGGGCGACCGATGGTCGTACGGCGACCCGCCCCACGCGGGAAAAATCCCGACGCGGCTCGAACCCTGCACCCGCTCCAGATCGTCGCGCACTTCTTCCGCTCGATCCTCCGAAGCGCACACCACCAATACCGGCCCGGGCGCCGTCTCCTCCACCCACGCAATACCGAACGCCGTGAGCGAACCCGGCAACCCGCGCACCGGAATCGCCGGCGTACGGGCGTCGATCAGACGCGCCAGGTCCTCGAACGGCTGTGACTTCACCATCCTGTCGTATATCCGTTTGATCGACATTCAAGTCCCCCGGATCCTGTCCGCCGCCACGCTTCCGCACATGAAGAAGGAAGCAGCGAAAGACGACAACCACGGAACCACATTCGCAAGGGTCAACCGCAACACCAAAACGCCCGACCCTGCCTTGAGTCGGGCATCGTGAATACAAACACAAAAAACCACCCATCCCGATGAGGGGAAGTGGTGGGCGTCCGTAATTCTCCCCGACTGCGGAGGGCGTTCGGACAGGCCTTCCGTGGCCATCCTTAATGTTTATATGGCGGGGTAGACGGGACTTGAACCCGCGACCTCAGGCTTGACAGGCCTGCACTCTAACCAATGCTGAGCTACTACCCCGCATCATTGGAACAAATGCTCAAATCGACCTCTATTTTGAGCGGGCGTAAAGATAACCACGCCCCCTGAAGCTGTCAACACTTTTCAGAAATATTCCATGCCAGCGACGGAGGCCGGAACCACCGCCAGGCAACAACAGCCGGCGCGTTTCCTGGCGTGTCCCCCTTGCCTACCGTTCCCCTTTGTCCTATATTGGTCCGTCGCTTCAATTTGGTCCATGTCCGACGTTAGTTTCCGCTGCGGATACGTCCGCCGGCGATACGTGGTCAACCACAATCCAGAACATGGATTCCAGCATGCCCAACCATCGACACATCGGTATCGGACTCATCGGCCTGGGCGTCGTAGGCGCCGGCGTCGTTCGCATTCTCAAGCAGCGCGCCGACTATTTCAGATCCATACACGGCGTGGCGTTCGACCTGAGGCGAATTGCCGTGAGGGAAATCTCCAAGTCGCGCGACCGTGATCTACCCACTGATATCCTCACCGCCAGCGCGAGCGAGGTCATTGAAGACCCCGAAATCCAGATAGTCGTTGAAGTGATGGGGGGACTCGACCCCGCCAGGGACCTCTGCCTGAAAGCGCTCGAGAACGGAAAAGACCTGGCCACCGCCAACAAGGCCCTGCTCGCCGAACAGGGCGACGACCTGTTCAGAGCCGCCGCGCGCAACGGCGCAAACATCGGCTTTGAAGCCAGCGTCTGCGGCGGCATACCCATCATCCGGTCGCTAACGGATGGCCTGGCAGCCAACCGGATTCAGTCCATCTATGGGATTCTCAATGGGACCACCAACTACATTCTTACCAGGATGACTGACGATGGCGGTGATTTTCAAACCATGCTCCGTCGCGCCCAGGAAAAGGGATTTGCCGAAGCGGATCCCACCATGGACATCGACGGCACGGACGTTGCCCAGAAACTCGCCCTTCTGTGCCGCATCGCCTTTCGTGTTGGCCTGAATCCCTCGCACATCCTCAAAGAGGGTATCTCGCACATCTCTCCGCTGGACATCGACTTCGCCAGGGAACTCGGATATACCATCAAGCTACTGGCCATTGCGAAGGCGATTCAAAACCGAATTGAAGCCCGCGTCCACCCGGTCCTGGTGCCCTCTGGCGCACTGCTGGCGAATATAAAGGACGAATTCAACGCCGTAGAGATCGTGGGCAATGCCGTCGGCCCGCAAGTCCTGTACGGCCGCGGCGCCGGGCAGATGCCCACGGCCAGCGCCGTGGTTTCCGATCTGCTCGACCTGGCCGAACGCCGTCTGACGGGCCGATCCACGGGCCGTGCGACCCTCGCCGACCTTCCCCTCGCAGACCCGATTCCGCCCGAAGAGGTCGAAACCAGCTTTTACTGCCGCTTTACAGTATTTGATCAGACGGGCGTACTCGCACGGATCGCCCACATTTTTTCGGAGCACAAAATCAGCATTGCAACCGTTATTCAGCACGGCCGGTCTGAAACCGAGCAGGGCACAGTGCCGCTAATCATGACGACCCACGAGGCACGCGAAGCCAGCATGCGTTCGGCCGTTCAGTTAATAGATCGACTTCCCATAATCACCGAACCGTCTCAGATACTCCGCATCGAAGCGCTGTAGTCAGGAACGGCGGCGGTCCTGCCCTCAAATCCTATTGCCCGTCTCCATTGGGACCGGTCTCGGGCGGAAGACCTTCTGAGCCCTCCCCGTTACTCTGAGAAATTACGCGCGCAACGTCGATCACCTTGTCGTCGTCGTCAAGATTGATGAGGCGCATTCCCTGCGTATTCCTCCCGATCGAACTGATTTCCCGGATCGGCTGCCGGATCAGGATTCCGTTCAGGGTCACAATCATCAGTTCATCCTCGTCCACCACGCCTTTCACCGCCACCACCTTGCCGTTTCGCTCGGTGGTCCTGATGTTGATCACCCCCTTGCCGCCGCGGCGGGTCAACCGGTAATCAGACACCCCCGTCCGTTTACCGTATCCCTTCGCCGAGACCGTAAGCAGCGTGCTGCCGGCGTCCTGCACCACCACCATGCACACCACTTCGTCGTCATCCTCCAGGGAAATCCCTCTAACCCCCTGGGTACCGCGCCCCGTATCGCGCACATCCTGTTCCTGAAACCGGATGGCCTGGCCGTTGCGGGTTGCCAGCACAATCTCCTGTAACCCGTTCGTGACTTCGGCTCCTATCAACCGGTCGTCGTCCAGAATATTCATCGCAATGATTCCACCGCGCCGGGGCCGGCTGTACGCGGACAAGACCGTCTTTTTGACCAGACCGTTACGGGTCACCTTCATCAAATAGTACCCGTCGTCAAATCCCCTGACCGGCACGATCGCGGCCACCTTGTGACCCGCGTCGATCTCGATCAGGTTGACCACCGGGCGCCCGCGGGAAACACGCCCGCCTTCCGGAATCTCGTGTACCTTCAGCCAGTGACAATGACCTCGATCCGTCAAAAACAGAATATAGCTGTGGGTGGAAGCGATGAAGAGGTGTTCCACGAAATCCTCTTCCTTGGTCCGCATACTCGTCACCCCGCGCCCACCCCTGCGCTGCTGGCGGTACGTGTCCAACGGAATTCGTTTGATATACCCCTGGTGCGAAATGGTGATGCCCATGTCCTCGTCGGCGATCAGGTCTTCGATATTGAACTCCGTTGCGGAAAAAACGATGTCGGTTCGTCGTTCATCCCCGTACTTCGCTTCAACCTCCAGTAGTTCCGACCTCACAAGCCCAAGTCGCTCCGTTCTGCTGTTCAGAATCGACCTCAGCCTCGCGATCTCGTTAACCAGTGTCTCGTATTCCTCTTCGATTTTCCGGTGTTCAAGTCCCGTCAGCCGCTGTATGGTCATCGTGAGAACCGCTTGCGCCTGTCTCTCGGACAGGGACAACCGATCCATCAGGATCGAACGGGCGGCATCCGGATCGGCCGCCCCGCGGACGATTTGAATCACCTTTTCAATCGCATCCAGCGCAATTCTCAATCCTTCCAGGATATGCGCGCGGTCTTCCGCCACCTGAAGCTCGTACGAGCTGCGCCGCTCCACGACGTTATGGCGGTGATCAATATAATGCTGAAGCATCTGCTTCAGGTTCAACTGCCTGGGCTGCCTGTCCACCAGCGCAATCATATTGGCGCCGAACGTGCTTTCCAATTGCGTATGTTTGTAAAGCTGGTTCAGGACCACCTCGCTGTAGGCATCCTGTTTCAGTTCCACCACAACCCGCATACCCTTTCGGTCGGACTCGTCCCGAATATTCGATATCCCTTCAACCCGCTTCTCCCGAACCAGATCGGCCATCTTCTCCAGAAGCGTGGCTTTGGCCACCATATAAGGGATTTCGGTAATGACGATATTTTCGCGTCCGTTCTTGAGGGATTCCACGGTGGCGGTCGCCCGCATCCTGATCAGCCCCCGGCCGGTACGGTACGCGTCCAGCACGCCGCTCATTCCGTAAATCGCCCCGCCCGTGGGAAAATCGGGCCCCTTGATGTATTCCATGAGATCCATGACTTCAAGGTCGGGATTGTCGATCAATGCCAACATTCCGGAGACCACTTCGCGGAGGTTGTGGGGCGGAATCGCCGTGGCCATGGTCACGGCGATTCCCACGGCTCCGTTGCAGAGCATATTAGGAAAACGCGATGGCAGGACGGCGGGTTCCTTGAGCCGTTCGTCGTAATTCGGGTTGAAATCCACCGTATTCTTGCCCAGGTCCTGCAACATCTCGCTGCCCGGGCCGGCCATCCTCGCCTCGGTATACCGCATCGCCGCGGGAGGATACCCATCGATCGAGCCGAAATTGCCCTGTCCGTCCACGAGCGGATAGCGCAGCTTGAAGTTCTGCGCCAGGTTGACCAACGTCGGGTAGACGATTTCCTCGCCGTGCGGGTGGTAGTTCCCGGACGTATGCCCGGCGATGTTGGCGCACTTCCTGTGCTGCCGGGTGGGCCCAAGTCCCAGGTCGTTCATCGCGATGAGGATGCGCCGTTGCGAGGGTTTGAGCCCGTCACGCACATCCGGCAACGCACGATTCACCAGCGTGCTCATGGAGTAGTCCAGCATGGACTTCTTCAGTTCATCGCCGATGTCCATCGGGACAATCCGCTGCCGCGCGCTCATCATCCTTTTTATCCCCCGTGTTTGTCAGGTCAACGCCCGCCCTTGCGAGGCGGCAGAACCCCTGCGGCGCTCGCTTACCCCGGACCGCTCACATCCACGTCCGCCTCCAGCGCGTGCGTTTCCACATATTTCCGCCGGGGGCCGACCTCGTCGCCCATCATCATCGTAAACGCGCGCTCAGCCTCCATCTCATCGGTCTGGGTAAGATTCAGCAATGTGCGCGTCTCCGGGTTCAGCGTGGTCTCCCAGAGTTGCTCCGGGTTCATCTCCCCCAGCCCCTTGTATCGCTGGACCATGACGCCGTTGGCGTCGTCGCCCATCGACTGAAGAATGGCGTCCCGCTCGGCCTCGTCGAATGCATACTGCTGTTTGCGACCCTTCTTGATCAAAAATAGAGGCGGCTGGGCGATATAAACCCTCCCGTTGGTTATCATGGGGCGCATGTATCTGAAGAAAAAGGTCAGCAACAAAGATCGGATGTGAGACCCGTCCACGTCCGCGTCGGCCATAATGATCACTTTGCCGTAACGCAGCTTTTCGACGTCGTAGTCGTCACCGACGCCCGCACCCAGCGCCAGGATCATGGGCTGAAGTTTCTCGTTGCCCATCACCTTGTCTATCCGGGCCTTTTCCACGTTCAACAACTTTCCCCAAAGAGGCAATACCGCCTGAAACGCGCGGTCTCGTCCCTGCGCCGCCGATCCGCCAGCCGAGTCTCCTTCCACCAGGTAGATTTCCGTCTCGTCCTTGTCGTTGAGCGTGCAATCCAGAAGCTTCCCCGGAAGTCCCCCGCCCTCGAGCACACTCTTGCGCCGGACAAGCTCCCGGGCTTTTCGCGCGGCTTCCCTGGCTCTGGAGGCTTCGATGGCTTTCTGCAGGATCTTTTTCGCCACCGAGGGGCTTTCCTCGAAGTATGCCGTGAGTTTCTCACCCACGAGCGACTCGACAATTCCCTTAACGTCGCTATTGCCCAGTTTCGTTTTGGTCTGGCCCTCGAATTGCGGTTCGGGCACCTTGGTGCTTATCACGGCGGTCAGGCCCTCGCGTGCGTCCTCCCCGCTCAGACTGACCTTCTCGTTCTTGAACAGGTTGTACTTGGTGCCGTACGCGTTCAGGGTTCGAGTCAACGCCGTTCGAAACCCCGTTTCGTGGGTGCCGCCCTCCTTCGTGTGGACGTTGTTCACGAAACTGTAGATGTTTTCCGAGTACGAATCGTTGTACTCAAAGGAGATTTCCACACCTGTGCCGTCGCGGATCCCCTCGAAGTAAACCGGCGGATGCAGCGCCGTCCGGCCTTCGTCGAGGTATGCCACAAATGCGTTGATCCCGCCGTCGAAATGAAAAGTTTCCTGAAATTCCACCCTTTCATCCGCGAGAACAATCATCAGCCCGCTGTTAAGAAACGCCAGTTCGCGCATCCGTTTGACCACCGTCTCCAATTGGAAATCGACGGATTCAAATACCGCGCTGTCCGGCATGAACGTCGTCGTTGTGCCCGGGGCCTCCTTCCGGCCGATCTCTTCCATCTCGCTCGTGGGGATACCCCGCGCGTACCTCTGGCGAAAGACCCGACCCCGTCTGTCGGGCAACGACGAACAGACTTCCACCTCGCACCAGATCGAAAGCGCATTCATCACCGAAACGCCGACTCCGTGGAGCCCGCCCGATACGGCATAGGTTTTCTTGTCGAACTTGCCTCCGGCGTGCAACACTGTCATCACCACCTCGAGGGCGGGGCGGTTTTCCGTGGGGTGCAGATCGACCGGGATTCCCCTGCCGTTGTCCGCGACCGTCAGGCTTCCGTCCGCATTGATCGTTACGTCCATGCGGTCGCAATACCCTTCCAGCGCCTCGTCAACGCTGTTGCTCACCACCTCCCAGATGAGATGGTGCAGCCCCTGAGGTCCCGTGTCTCCGATGTACATTGCGGGGCGCTTCCGAACCGCGTCAAGACCCTTGAGGACCTGAATATTGTTGGCGCCGTATTCCCGCTGCGAAACCACCTCGGCCATAGTAACTCTACTCCTTAGTTGGGATCAATGTCTATCCCGGCGTTTTCTCCAATGGAGCCTTTATCACCTGGGGTTCATAATGCTGGTGCATTTGTGCTGCTGCGACCGTCGTTCATCTCCCGAACCGAATCGACGTTACGACGTCTCGACCGACGGCCTCGTTCAACCTGGCCTGGATTCGATGCCGCTCGAACAGCAGCCGGTGGCGCACGGCGTGCTGTCTGATCCAGATCACAAGCTCGCCTCGACGAATCTCGGCCGTTCGGGCCATCGCGTCCGGCACACCGCTGAATTCGTTTATCACCTCGGGCAACAGCATCAGCGCACGCTGCTCGAGGAGCTGCACCTCGATGCCCAGCGCCCGCACTGCCTCCCGGAGAGCCACGTCAAGAGGAACGGTACCTGCGCCGGTACGACCGGACGCCGGTGTCTGGCTCTCAATATCTTCAAAGTACGCCATTCTTCGATCCAAGCGGCGACATCGACGCTATAGCGCCAACAATTGAAATCCCCGGTCCTTGAAATTCACGTCGGGTTCGCGCGCGGACGTAATGAACACCTGCCCGAAAGAAGCGACAAGATCCATGCCCGCCTCTGCTCGGTTTTGATCCAGTTCGGCGAAAATGTCGTCCATCAGCAGCACAGGGGAACGGCCGGTGTGGGACTCCAGATAGGCTGCCTCGGCAAGCTTCCAGGCCAGCAGAATGCTCTTGAGTTGGCCCTTGGAGGCAAACTTGTGTGCGCTTCGGCCATCCAATGTGAAAATCAAATGGTCCCTGTGTGGGCCGACCAGCGTATAACCCAGGAGCGCTTCGTCTGCACGCCGTTGGCTAAGTTCGGCCTCCAATATCTCCTGCCCGCGGTCTCGGTCATCGGCATTTACGGGACTGCGGTAAACCGACGCGACCTGTTCTTTGCTGCGGGAAATCTGGCGATAATACGCGTCGATTGCGGGTCGCATCGCATCCAGTGCGTCCAGCCTGTCGCGAATAATCCGCGCCCCAAGCGCCGCCAGTTGAACGTCCCAGGGCGCCAGATGACGGACGTCCAGGGGCCGCCTCTGACCTTCTTTCAGCAGCCGGTTCCTCTGGACCAGTACACGACGGTACTGATCCAGATCGGACAGATAGGAGGTCTGGCACTGAGAAACAAGGATATCCAGAAGACGACGACGCTGGGGAGGATCCCGCAAGACCAGGTCTACATCTTCCGGGAAGAACAGAACGGCGTTAAAGGTGCCGATAAGGTTCGAAAGACGAGGGAGTGGGGCTGCATCCAGAAGCGCTTTTTTTTTGCCTGCTCTTCGGTCGAATGCGATTCGGATCGACCTTGAGCGGTCTTTGTAGGCAACCGCCGCATCGATGCTGAAGTATTCCGCCCCCCACCGAACGACGTCTCTGTCTCTTGAGCCGCGACCGGACTTGGCTATGGCAAGAAAATATATGGCTTCCAGCAGGTTCGACTTACCCACGCCGTTTTTGGCGAAAACCGCCGTTTTCCGGCCTGTAAACTCAAAGTCGACGGTATCGAAATTTCGATAGTTGACAAGCTTTAGCGCCGTAAGGTGCAAAACGCATCGCCCATCAGTCGTTTGTCCGAAGCGGCATCAGCAGGCACAGGTAGTCTTCGCCTTCCGGCTGTTCCGCCGGCCGAATGATCCCCGCCGCCATGGGTCCGTCCATCTCTAATGATACCTGCTCGGAGTCGATACGCCTGAGAATATCCAGGAGATAGTTCGAATTGTAACCAACCACCATTTCATCGCCGCTATATTCGGCTTCGAGCACCTCGCGAGCCTCGCCTCCAATTTCCTGGCTCGAAGCCGAGAGTACGACGCGGTTGTTGTTCATTTCAAGGCGAACCTGGTGAGTCTGTGCGCTTGAAAGAATGGAGACCCGTCGAACAGCGGGCATAAACAGGCTATTGGGCACCTTCATCCTTGTGTCATTGTCCTGAGGGATTACTTGCTCGTAGTCTACATAGGGGCCTTCGACCAGGCGGGAAAACAGACGAATGGCGCCCCTGGCGTTCTTTACGGAGCCATTGGCGGCCTGCAGATCGAACATCAGGTGATTCTGACCGAACTGCACCCGGGTCAGGCTGCTGCCGGCCGAAGCCAGCTTGACCAGATGGTTCAGCGCCCGCGTGGGCACGATTGCCTCCGTGGAGACCTCGTGCGCCTCCGAACCGGAGAGCGTCCGGGAGTATCTGACCAGCCTGGCTCCATCCGTGGCTACCATGGTCATCCGGCCGCTGCCTACCTTCCAGAACACACCGTTCAGGACCGGTCTGGTTTCATCTCTGGAGACGGCAAACGTTGTCTTCAGAATCATCTCCCGCAACAACTGGCCTTCGCCAACACCCTCGGGCGCATCTTCTCCGGGCGCGAAAACCATCTCGGGACCCTCGACCTCCGTGGGCAATTCGGGAAAGTCTTCCGCGGGCGTCGTCATGAGGGCATACGTTCCTTCCAGACCTGATTGGCACTGGATCGTCACGCGTCCGGATTCTTCGGCCAGAACAATGGGACCTTCGGGCAACTCCCGCACGATCTCGGCGAATTTCCGGGCCGGGACCGTGGTTGAACCCGCTGTTTCCACGGTACCCGCAAGCATGCAGTGAATGGAAATATCAAGATCTGTCGCGCTAAGGCATACCTCCCCGCTCGCGTTGGTTCCGACAAGAATATTCGACAGCACCGGAAGGGCTGTTTTGGACGGGACGATATCCAGCACCGAGTTGATGCCCCAGATGAGCATCTCCTGCTCAATAACCACCTTCATTTTATGTCTCCCGGGAACACGTCCGGCATTGACGTTGCCCCATCGAATCCGGGTTAAAATCCCGCTTTGTATTCATCGCAAAAAAAACGGCTCGGCGGGCCGTTGGAAACCATGACGTAATATACTGATTTTTATCGAATTTGTCAACGTTTTTTGTCTTTTGCGCGGTCCAGTGCAAACCCTCTTTCGAACCGCCCTCTACGCCACCCCAAAGTCTGTCGTTTCCAACCCCTTCAACCGTCCCCTGCCCACCCCTGGAGCCGCTACTGCGGCTTTAAATCCGAACGTGAACGATCTCCGCCGATCCGGCCATGCTTTCCCCGTGGATCAGGCGACCGGTACGATCCTGCCGGATCACCGTCTCGGGCCTCGGCACGATATCCACATTCGCCATTGTTAGCAAAACTAGTGAAATTCCCTGCGACTCTCGTATACGTTATGGATACAAATATATATTTTTATATCAGATATTACGAATGCTCGCGTTTCTGTTACCGAGATCCGGGTTTGTGAATAACTTTCGGGAGAAACTGTGGAAAACGATAGACGTGGGTGCACACGTGCCACTGAGGTGAACAACACGCCGGATATACACATGTTTTCCATAACGTTTCTACAATACTGCGACCGGATTTTCCTTACCCTGAACGGGCGAATTCGATCTTTTCCACTTCCCAACGGGCCTTGTTGTTGTTGTATTTTTAGATATCATGTATTTTAAATTCAATAAACATTAACAATATGAGGACTTGTTTATTGTTGATAATACCAGGAGCGGTAAACAGTAGACGTTTATTACCCATCCTGCAGAGGAGGACGATGTAAACTATAAGGTGCTCACTGTAAGATATTCGGGTTTCAATAAAAAAACCGATTCAAGGCGGGAATCGGTCGTTCTTCGGTTCAATCATGTGGGTTGTCTGTATTGCCCTGCTACCGCGCCTTATGATGTAAACTATAAGGTGATCACCGTAATAATGAGACTGTGCAGCCACAACCGAAACAACAGATGAGGGGGGATTCAGGCCGATGCGAACTGCTGTACTCTGTTTTGGATGCGGCTGACGAGCGTTTGGAAATCGGGGTCGGTTGAAAGCTTGGCGGCGATGTTTTTGCACGCGTGAATGACTGTTGTATGATCCCTATTCCCGAATTCGGTGCCGATGGACTTGAGGGGCGCCTCGGTAAGCCTTCTGCAAAGGTACATGCAGATATGCCGAGCTGTGGCGATTTCCTGCTTGCGGGTGGACCCGGTCAACATTTCAACGGATATGTTGAAGAACCTCGCCGTACTCTTCTTGATCTCCTCTATGCTGACTGCGGATGTTGTGATGGCCTTCACGCGCCCCAGACTCTTTATGGTATCCCTGGCGATTTCGAGTGAAACAGGTGCGCGTTTATATACCGAAAAAGTAATGAGGTGGGTCAGGGCGCCTTCCAGTTCCCGGATGTTGGAATCTACCTGTTCGGCCAGGAAACGAGCAACATCCTGGGGGATGCGGACACCATGATCGGCGGCCTTCTGATTGACAATGGCAATCCGGGTTTCCAGGTCTGGCCGGTCAATATCCGAAACAAGGCCCCACTGAAACCGTGAAATAAGCCTGTCTTCGAATCCCTTAAGGGTTGACGGCGGGCGGTCTGAACTCAAGACGATCTGTTTGTTCAGTTGATATAATGCGTTGAATGTGTGAATGAACTCGCGCTGGCACGCTTCGGTCTTTACATAAAACTGAATGTCGTCAATCAGAAGAATGTCCGCGTTTCGATAAATTTCGATATACGTGGACGTATCCTGTTTCTGAATGGCTTTCAGATAGTCGGTATAGAACCGCTCGGCCGTGGCATACACCACACGGCGGGCTGTATTGTTGCGTACGCAATAGTCGCCAATAGCCTGTAGCAGGTGGGTTTTACCCAGGCCCACGCCGCTATAGATAACCAGCGGATTGTAGGATATCCGGCCGGGCGATTCCGCGACGGCTTTCGCCGCCGTAAATGAGAATTGATTGCTCTCGCCGACGACGAAATCTTCAAACCGATATCTGGGATTCAGGGGAAAGACGGCTTCGGAGACAGGTGCGGGAGCGACCGGTTTTTGTTCGGGTTCGGGATTCCGAGGAGGTGCGGAATCGTCATTAAGAGAGAAATCGAGTGGCGCCCCTGAGGTCGACCGAACATCTTTCTCGACATCGAATCTGACTTCCGGCGTCCAGGAAGTAATCTCTTTTATTGTAGTCTGGATTAAATCAAGCCAATGTTCTTCAAGCCAGTCCGCAAAAAAAGAGGTTGGCACCTCAATGACAGCGAACTCGGCCCCCATCCGCGGTGAGGACGTCTGGGCGAACCATGTGAGGTAGGCGTCCGCCTCGACTTTTCCCTCTATTTTTCGCAGACACTGGCCCCAGAGGTCGGAAGGATTTTCAACCATAGAGACAAAACCACCCATACGTCAGCGAGGGACATGAGCCGCCGCTAAACCCGATTTGCAATATAAGAGAGAGTTGGCCGGGAATTATGCCGAGCCCCGCCAGAAGCCAGAAGATCATCTATTGGAGGGAGTATTACAGAAGATATTCTGGGGGGATGCAATTCACGCCAAAGGAAGGAATGAATTCCTTACAATTGGACAACAATGTGGCCTGCCGGTGGCCGTCCGGTCACACGAAGAATCGACGATAAAGAATGAAGAACAAAAAACGGGGGAGTCGCCGAAGGAACTATCCTCGGCAATTGGAGGGAGCAAACTAAAGAATAGAGTTGGAAAAGTCAAGCCCTTTATGCCAGAAAATACAGCCTATTTTTCAACTATGGTTCGATAAAGTGGAAGCCCTATATAATGGATATTAAGTGAAAGAAATACAATATGTAGTGGTATTTCGTGTGATCATATGGATACCGAGGAAATCACTTGACAAAGATTCCGTCCCCCTCTATATTCATAACTTCCTACAATGCATTCAGATACGCGAACGGCTATTTTTTGCATAACGCACGGACAATGTTATGAAGCGGACATTCCAGCCCAGCAACCGGAAACGAAAAAACAAACACGGCTTTCGCCATCGCATGCGGACCCCCGGTGGGCGCAAGATATTCTCCAGGCGCCGTCGAAAGGGCCGCGTGAGGATTTCCCTCTAGAATGAGCAAGCCTAAAGCCCGGTTGCGCACGGAGGTTCAGAATCTACGCCGGGCCGGATCTTTATTCAGGGGCCGCTGGTTGCACGTCCGTGCGTGTAAATCCGCGGAAGATCGTATCTTCATTTCCGTGCGGAAGCGGTTTGGAAAGGCAGTTGCGCGAAATCGCGCGCGGCGGCGAATTCGTGCTATCTGCATGGAAATGGTCCCGCACGGCCGCACGGGTCATATGGTCTTTATTTCCGTTGGCGACGGTTCGGCCTGTGCAGGGTTCCGGGATCTCCGTGCGGATCTGATCTCCGCGTTTGGAAATCTGGGTCTTCACCGCGTGTCGTCCATCCCGTCGTTCGGGTTGCTTCCTCGTTGAATAGTTCTCCTCTTTGTCTTCGGATGTTTGTCGCCCTCCTCATTACGCCCCCGCCAGTGTTCTGACCCGGAAATAGATTGCCGAAATTCGCCCGACTCGCAAGGCGCCTGCGACCAGCGCAAGGTCGGCGAGCGGTGGCACTTCAACAGGCTCGTTTCGACAAGCTCAACGCAAGCAGCACAGGCACCGCATGCAACGCAGCGACACCGGGTGAATCGGCGGATGAATGATGACATATTTCCGGGACAGAACAATTGTCCCTCCTTCTTTATCTGCGGGAATCGATTTTCTGTATTAGATCCGGAACCATTCCAGTTCCTTTCTTCACGATTGCATATCCTCAATACAGGGTTGACGAATGGATAAGCGTACAATCCTCGCCTTTGTTTTAATCGGCCTGATCATCATCCTCTATCCCCATTATATGGAATGGATACTGGGGGAGCCGACTCCTATCTCGCCACATGAACGGGTCCCCGCCGAAAGCATGCGAACGCCTCCGGCGCTGTCGCCGGACCAGCCCATCCGCCAGCCCGAGATTGCGCCGGATGCGCCCTTCGCCGTATCGAGGGATCCGCGGATCCCTCGATACGGCGAAGGGGAATTCACCCCGCAGGACGTCATTGTCGAAACCGACCTCTTTACTGCCACGTTCAGCACCCGGGGCGGGGTATTGACCCGCCTTCGCCTGAGGGCCTATGAACATCCGGACGGGGGACAGCTCGATCTTTTCGCGCCAGGGAGCACCGCGCTGGGTCTATCGTTAGCCGGTGAATCGCTGGATGCATACGAGTTTTTCACTGACACACCGAGGCTCAACCTAATCGGGGCCGAGCAGGCCGAACTGATCTTCACGGCGCAATCGGGAACGCGCTCGATCGAGAAGCGGATTCGCTTTCAGGGTAACCGGTACCGGGCGGACATGGGGGTAACCGTATCCGGATTGCAGCCTCAAGAGAGGCTGGGCGTTGGCTGGTCGGGCAGTCTTGCCGATACCGAGAACAGCCCGGCAGAGAACGCAGTCTATATGGCGGTTGTCACCCGGGCGGGCGGTGAGGTGGAAACCTGGAACGTGGAGGATCTTGGACCCGACGGCGACCTCCCGCCAGGGGGGCGGATCTCATGGGTTGGGATTCAGAACAAATATTTCCTGGTTGCCCTGATTCCGCCGGAAGGCAGCTATGGCCTGAATCTGGGCGGCGACATGCGAGATACCGCCGAATGGTACAATGTCGAAATCTTGGAAAAGGGCGTCGATCCGGGACAGAGATACGGGATTTATTTCGGCCCGAAATCCTACGATCTGCTCAGGCGGCAGAATGGGGACCTGTGGGGCAATTACCGGGAACTGGAGATGGAGGAGTTCATGGAGTATGGCTTTGCCATGTTCCGGCCAATCATAAAGCCCATCACCAATTTGAATCTCCAGGCTTTTCTCGCGCTCCATCCCCTGATTCAGAACTATGGCCTGGTCATTATCGTCTTTTCCGTGCTTATCAAAATCGTGGTGTTTCCGCTAACGCACAAGAGTCTCGAAGCAGCCGCCAGGATGCAGCAACTCCAGCCCAAGATCGCCGCGTTGAAAAAAAAACACCCGGATGATCAACAGAAGGTCAGCCGGGATATGATGAAGCTCTACAAGGTGGAGGGGGTGAACCCCCTGGGGGGCTGCCTGCCGATGGTCATCCAGATGCCCATCCTCTTTTCGCTGTTCAATGTGTTCCGGGGCGCGATCGAACTCCGCCAGTCCGAGTTCGTGTTCTGGATTACCGACCTCTCGCAGCCGGACCGGTTTTTCATTGGCGGTATTGAAATCCACCTTCTGCCACTACTTATGGCCGTCTCTACATTTGTGCAGTCAAAAATGACCATGAAAGATCCCAAGCAGGCGGTCATGGTCTACATGATGCCCGTTTTCATGACCTGGATATTCTGGAGCATGTCCTCCGGTCTGGTCCTATACTGGACCATGTTCAACCTGCTCACGATTTTGCAGCAGCAAGTTATGGAACGCGTGAAACGCGTGCTCGACAGCCACTGAGGGTAAGTCATAATGAAACCTTCGGATCGCGATACCATTGTCGCAATCGCCACCGGTCCCGGCGAGGCAGCGATAGGCATCGTGCGGCTCACGGGTCCGGAGGCCGTAGGAATCGCCTCCGGTTTTTTTTGTGGGTCACGTGAATTGAACCACATTGAGGACCGCCGCCTTACTTACGGCAGATTTGTTGTCGGAGACCAGGACCTGGACGAGGTGCTGGTTTCTGTGATGCGGGCTTCCCGGTCGTTTACGGGCGAAGATACGGTTGAATTCAACTGCCACGGGGGCCCTCTCCTTCTGCAGCGGGCAATGGAGGCCCTCGTGTCGGGGGGCGCCCGGCCGGCTGAACCCGGCGAATTTACGCGGCGGGCGTTCCTCAATGGCCGGATCGATCTCACCCAGGCCGAGGCGATAGCGGATATGATCACCGCCCGGGCGGACCGGGGTCTTCGGTCCGCCTATTTCCAGTTGCGCGGTGGCTTGAGGTCGAGGTTCGAGGATCTGGCGGAAGCCCTGCGGGATTCGTTGACGTTGCTTGAGGCCGGATTGGATTTTTACGAAGACGCTGGCGTCGAACAGGACGCCATACGGCCGTCGCTCGCGCGGGCGGCGGAAGAGATCGAGCGCCTGATCGCCTCGTATCGGCATGGCAAAGTCATACGCGAGGGCGCCCTCGTTGCGCTGGCGGGCCCCCCGAACGCGGGCAAGTCGAGCCTGCTCAACCGACTGCTGGAAGAGGATCGGGCTATCGTGTCGCCGGTGTCCGGAACCACGCGGGATACGATTGAGGAGTCCATCACCCTGGACGGCATTCGCGTAACGCTGATCGACACGGCCGGTATCGCAAAGCCGCGCGACGCGATTGAACGCGAGGGCGCCCGGCGGTCACGGAAAGCGATTGCGCGGGCGATGCTTGTGCTGTTGATAGTGGATGCGTCCGTCCCCGCTGCCGCGGGGCTGGAAGGCATGGTCGCGGGCCTGGATCCCGAAAGCGTGCTTCTCGTGATGAACAAGAGGGATCTTGGCCTTCATGCCGATTGGCGGGACGATCACGCGTTCCGGGGTCTCACCATCTCCGCCCTCACGGGGGAGGGCCTCGGCTGTCTCAGAAAGCTCATCCGCGAGCGGGTTATGGAAGTCTCCGATCCTGAATCCGGCGTGGTGACGCACGCACGCCACGTCGCGGCGTTGCGGCGGGCGGGAGAGGCCCTTGACCGTGGAACGGTGGCGCTGGGCGACGGCCTTCCACGGGAAGTGGTCGCGGTGGACTTGCGGGAAGCGGCCGACGCGCTGGCTGAAATTGTCGGCGACACCACGTCGGAGGAGATCCTGGACCGGATTTTCAGTAGGTTTTGTATCGGTAAATAGCTGAGAGGCCGTGAGAGGTAAGAGGTGTTAGACGGATTGACGCGGAAAATCCCCATCCCTACAACCGGGCGGGCGGTGACCTGGAAGGACCGCCGCCAGGATTGGCGATTGAACGGCCTTTGGCTGTATGCTTTGGTCCTCGCCGCTGTTGATTTTGTAGGGGCGACTCTCAGTGTCGCCCACATAATGGCGCAGATATCGGTGATTGATATCGCACGGCCGTATCGCCAACCGGTTTAAGCTGACAGCTGATAGCTGTTTTTGTTTTAAGCTGAAAGCAAATCGCTGATGTTCCACGTGAAAATTCGGATTCTGCCGGAGAAATCTGCGGGTTGCGTTACCGGGCGCGTGTGGAGGAGCCGTGACCGATCGGGAATTCCTGGCAGCTGCGGAGGAGGCTTTATCAGTTGCGTTGTCAGAAGAACAGGCGGCGCAGTTTTATCGATATGAGTCGCTGCTCAGGTCATGGTCCGAACGGGTGCGACTGGTTTCCCGAGGGGATCGGGACAAAATCAGAGAGCGCCACATAATTGACAGTTTGAGGGTGACGCCCTTTCTGCCCCCCGGGCCGATTTCGCTGCTGGACCTGGGATCGGGTGCGGGTTTACCGGGCGTGCCGCTCAAGATCGCCCGCCCGGAAATAAACGTCGTGCTTCTGGAGTCGTTACGAATGAAGGGTCTTTTCCTGAACCACCTGGCGGATGAACTCGAGATGGACGGGCTGTCCGTTTTAACCGACCGCGCTGAGGCTGCCTGCGAGCGTGTCGAGCATCGCGGACGGTACGACGTTGTAACGGCGCGCGCGGTCGGCGCCCTGCCCTTCCTTTGGCGCCTGTCGTCAGGATTCCTCAAAAGAGATGGAGAATTATTTGCACTGAAGGGTTCCGGCGCCTACCGGGAAGTAGAGGAATTCGGAGGCGATGGCTCCGTCGTGTCCATAGAATCCATGGCCCCCGAAGCGCACCAAAGGAACACGATCCTTGTGAGGGTCTCCGCCCGGGGCGCATGATCAAGCGGCCTGAACGAGTTCGATCAGTACGCCCGATGCGCTTTTGGGATGCATGAACGCCACAGGCCTTCCGAGGGCGCCTGTCCGGACTTCGCCGGCGATCTTGAGCCCGTCGACTTTGCAGGTTGAGACGGCCGCTTCGACATTCTTCACGCGGAACGCGATGTGGTGTAGACCCTGCCCCCGTCCGGAAATGAATCTCGCCAGGGAACTCCGCTCGTCCAGTGGTTCGAGGAGTTCGATCCGTGTGAGGCCGGCGCCGCCGAGAAATACGGCTCGAACGCCTTCCGCTTCCACAGTCTCTTCTTCCATCTTTTCGAACCCGAGCATGGAATAGACAGCCAGAGCCCTGTCAATCTCGTCAACCGCAATGCCAACATGATCCACGCATCCGTCCACGGTTACCCTCCGGGTCTGTAGGATCCAAAAACCGCGCGCAGCCTGTCCGAAATCTCGCCCACCGTTGCGCCGGCCATCCCCGCCGCCACGACCGCCTCCGTGATCGACCCTTTCCCCCGAGCCCGACGTGCGACTTTGTCCAGCGCAGCATTCGTCGCATCGGAATCCCGCAGGTTCCGGGCCCGCGCCAGCCCACCTTTCTGTGTATGCTCCGTGTCCTGTGGGGGCTCGAATACGGAAGCAGGTGGATCCGCAGCCTCCTGATACCGGTTCACCCCCACCACGACCGTTTCACCGGATTCAATCTTCTTCTGCGTATCGTATGCGGAATCCGCGATACAGGCTGCTGTGAAGCCGTTCGCGGCGGCCAGCGTGGCCCCCCCCTCCCGGTCGACCGACTCGAGAACGGCAATGGCTTCCTCCTCCAGTTCATCGGTCATTTTCTCGACCGCAAACGACCCGCCCATCGGATCGACGGTGTCGGGGATGCCGCTTTCACAGGCGAGGATCTGCTGGGTACGGACGGCCAGTTGCGCTCCCGTTTCCGACGGCAGGCCGAGCGCTTCGTCGTAGGCGTTGACGTGCAGGGACTGGGCGCCGCCCAGCACGGCGGCCAGCGCCTGCAGCGTGGTCCGCGCGCAGTTGTTCAACGGCTGCTGCGCCGTGAGTGTGGAGCCGGCGGTCTGGGCGTGAAATCTCAGTCGCCTGCAGCGCGGGTCCCCGACACCCAGGCGTTCCTCGACGAGGCGGCTCCAGAGTCGCCTGGCGGCCCGGAATTTGGCGACTTCTTCAAGGAAATGGTTGTGGACGCCAAAAAAGAAGGAGAATTTCGGAAGGATCCGCTCCAGTTCGAGGCCGGCGTCCCTGGTGGCATCGGCATACGACAGGGCGTGGGCGAGCGTGAAACCAAGCTCCTGGGCGGCGGTTGCGCCCGCTTCTCTCATGTGGTACCCGCTGACGCTGATGGGATTCCACTTCGGCGCCTCCCGGAGACAATAGCCCATCAGATCCACAACCATGCGCATCGAGTCGGCGATGGGGAAGATATATGTTCCACGTGAAACATATTCCTTGAGAATGTCGTTCTGGACCGTGCCGGTAAGCACCGATGAAGGCAGCCCGCACTTTTTTCGTAGGCCCGCGTAGAACGCGAACAGGATGCACGCCGTCGCATTGATTGTCATGGAAGTGCTGATGCGGTCCAGGGGGATACCATCAAACAGGGCTTCCAGATCCCACAGGCCGTCGACTGCCACCCCCACCCTGCCCACTTCTCCCTCCGCGACAGGATGGTCCGAGTCGTAGCCCATCTGCGTGGGCAGGTCGAAGGCCACGCTCAGGCCGGTCTGGCCCCCGGCAAGCAGAGCGCGAAACCGGGCGTTTGTCTCCGCCGGGGTGGAGAATCCCGCGTACTGGCGAAGGGTCCAGAGGCGCCCACGATACATCGACCGGTAGGCGCCGCGGGTGAAGGGCGGCTCACCCGCGCGACCGATCCGTTCCGCCAGGATATCTCCCTGTTCTACACTGGCCGGTTGGTGGTCGTCGCCCGCGATGCCATCCGCCTTCCGCCAGCTCACGGGCGGATCCGAAAGCAACCTCGCCATCCGGTCAAAAAGGCGCCTGGCCTCTTTTGTGTGGGCGCGCTGCCTGTAAGCCTGTATCAGAAGCGCCCTGGGGTCCAGGTCAAGAATGGCCGCCAGGTCCAGGCATCGCTCATCCGAAGGAATTCGCTTCCCGCTCTCGATCTGTCCAATGTAGGTGCCCCAGACGCCGATCCTTTCGCCCAGCCCCTCCTGGCTGAACCTGCCCCTGCGCGCCCTCTCGATCATATCGCCGAAATTCATCCGCGAAGCCTCCGTTAAGGGGATACTGCGACACTGAAAGTACGATTGCGACACCGCGCCTCAACTTACACACACTCGTGTGTGTAAGTTGACCACAAAAAATCGGTTTATACATCAGATAACGACACGCTATACCGGTTCAAGTATGAGAGCCGCCGTGTCTGCGGGACCACGGGGGCGACAGGCTTCGGCATGATTCCAGAGGTTGTCGGGGCCACCGCAGCGACCCCGGTTTTTCGACCTCGAATCCGTCAGCCGGAAACAACCGGATTCTCAAGCCTGCCGATGCCGTCGACTTCACAAACCACGGTGTCCCCGGCTCGCAGCCAGAGTTGCGGCCGGCGGGCCATTCCGACTCCGGGTGGCGTGCCCGTGAAGATCAGGTCGCCGGGCTGGAGAGTGACAACCCGGGACAGGTAGGCGATCAGTTGGTCGATCTTGAAAATCAGCTGTTCCGTATTCGAGTCCTGAACGGTTTGGCCGTTCAGGATACACCGTATACCCAGGTTGTGCGGATCGTCGACCTCGTCGGGGGTGACAATATCCGGTCCCAGCGGCGCGAAGGTGTCGAAGGTCTTGCCCAACAGCCATTGCCCGCCAGGTTTTTCAAGCTGGAAGTCCCGCGCGCTCACGTCGTGGCCCACGGTATAGCCCGCGACATGGTCCATCGCGTCGGATTCCGATATATCCTTTCCTGCCGTCCCGATGACAACCACCAGTTCGACCTCATAGTCGATAGACCGCGTCACTGACGGCAGGCGGATCGCATCGCCGGGACCGATAATCGTGGAAGAGAACTTGGAAAATACCACCGGCTCGGAGGGAATGGGCATATTGCTTTCGGCGGCGTGGTCCGCATAGTTGAGGCCGATGCAGAGGATCTTTTCCGGATTCTGGATGGGCGCCGCCACATGGACGCCACCGGCGTCGATGCCTTCGCCTCCCTCTGCCGCCTCTCGCGCCGCTTCCAGCGCGGCCGGCCCCGCCTCCAGCAGGCTTAGGAGATCCGGGGGGATGTCGGGATCGACACGGTTCACGTCCACGATCGTATCTCCCGACCTGACACCCACGCGTCGTGCTCCCTGGCAATCAAAGGTGAGCAGTCGCATAATAAGGGTTACCTTTCGTTTGAAGGATGACGTCGTCCTGCCGAACAGGGTGCGAAGAATAACATGCCGGCCGTCTCCGGTCAAGGGATAAGGACGACGAAACGAGCACCGGCATATCCCCTGCGGGGAGCAACGCGCGGTAATCCACATCCCTGAATAACTGTACAAAAGTAGATGTTTATAACTAAAACAATTGTTTTTATGTTATTTAACTCATTAGACTCGCGAGTTATCCTCAGGCTATGGCACCAGTATGTGGAAAATACGTGGGGAAATCCGCCGACTCACCCAACCACCGGTCAAGGGATAAGGACGACGAAACGAGCACCGGCATATCCCCTGCGGGGAGCAACGCGCGGTAATCCACATCCCTGAATAACTGTACAAAAGTAGATGTTTATAACTAAAACAATTGTTTTTATGTTATTTAACTCATTAGACTCGCGAGTTATCCTCAGGCTATGGCACCAGTATGTGGAAAATACGTGGGGAAATCCGCCGACTCACCCAACCACCGGTCAAGGGATAAGGACGACGAAACGAGCACCGGCATATCCCCTGCGGGGAGCAACGCGCGGTAATCCACATCCCTGAATAACTGTACAAAAGTAGATGTTTATAACTAAAACAATTGTTTTTATGTTATTTAACTCATTAGACTCGCGAGTTATCCTCAGGCTATGGCACCAGTATGTGGAAAATACGTGGGGAAATCCGCCGACTCACCCAACCACCGGCCGGCCGGCGACGCGTTGTGCGTGACGCGATTTCCATGTTCCTGACCATCGCCACCGGATCGCGCTCGAAACCACGTCGGATGCGAACGCTTCGCGTGAGCAGTTCCCGGGCAGCGACGAGGAAAGATCAACCCACATACACGACCGATACCGGGGGTCTTCGAACTGGCCCCTCCCCTGTCCACACGCGGAAATCCGTCGATCGGAACCGCCTTCGGGATCGAAGATTTCCCTTGCTACCCCCCTTCGATTATTCTATATTTCGAAAAAATTCGGTAGTGCTCTGCCCGGAAATGCAATATCCCGGCCGATGGGGAATGCTGGCCCGTGATTGAAAAGGTTAAAGACGACGTCGCCGAACTGCTCGAACCCTCCACGCAGTTTCTTGTGAAAAAGAGGTTCCGGCCGAATGTCCTGACCCTCGTTGGGTTTATCCTCAACCTGGTTGCGGCGGTGTTTTTCGGGATCGATTACTTCCGATGGGCGGGCTTTGTTGTGCTGCTTGCCGGTGTGTTCGATTTTCTGGATGGACAGGTGGCTCGCGTTGGGCGTAGCGAAACCACCTTCGGCGCGCTTCTGGACTCGACCGTCGACCGGTATTCAGAAATTTTCATCTGGTTTGGCGTGGCTGTCAGCTTTATCCGGTCGGACTCCCTGTGGACCACGTCCGCCGTATTTTTCGCGCTGGCCGGCTCCTTGATGGTCAGCTATATCCGGGCGCGTGTCGAGGGTCTGGGCGAAGAGTGCAAGGTCGGTTTCATGCAGCGGCCGGAACGGGTCATCGCCATCGGCGTGGGAGCGCTGGTGGGCGAAATCGGTCTTACTGTAGCCATATGGGCGATTGCGTTTCTGGCCAATTATACCGCGCTGCACCGGGTTTTGTATTTTCGCAAGCGGTCCCGGGATTGACCGGACGGCCGATAGGATTCGCGTGAACTGAAAACGAGTAAGAGGATTTACGAAGGTGACGGCGCACGGTGGTGCGCCGTTTTTGTTTGGAATCGCCAGCGGAAATCCGGAAGCGAATCGATTATGCGTTTTCTTCCGGCCTTTTTTATATTCCCGCTGAATGCAGGGCTCCAGGAAGGGATCGTTTGCACGCGGCCGCAGTTTTCCACGGGAGAGAAACTCATCATCAACGCACGGTGCGACCCGGGCGGATATATCGACGTGGAGGTTCTGGATCCGATGGAGAACCCCTGGGCCCGGCATCGTCGCGAGGACTGCGACCGGTTCACGGGAGACGACGTGAAGCATGTGGTGTCGTGGAATGGGGTTCCGGCCGTAAACACGATCGTCGGCTATACCCGATTCCGGTTCTACATGAGGAAGGCGTCGCTGTATTCATATCGCATTGCCGATGTGTGAGGAGCGCGGGAGACCTCGGAGTCCCGGCGAATGAATGGCCGTACAGGTATGGAGACACGGGTTGGAGCCGCAGAAAAAAAATATGATCCTTGCTTTGTTTACGGATCTGGACGGAACGCTGTTACAGAGCGATCGAAGAGCAAGCGCACGAAGCCTGGAAACGCTCAAATCGCTGGGGAGCAAGAACGTCTGGAGGGCGGTGGTTACGGGTCGGTCCCTTGTGTCGGCGCGGACCGTCTTGCCGGACACCTTCCCGATCGATTTTCTGATTACCTCGTCGGGGGTCGGTGTTTTCGATTTCCGGGATCAGACGCTTGTGGAATCCCATTCCCTTTCCGCCGGAGTCGTGCACCGCGTTACCGACTATCTTATCGATAGCGGTTTCGATTTTATGGTTCACGCGCCGGTTCCGGAGAACCATACGTTCGAGTACTGGGAACAGAACGAGCACAATCCCGATTTTTTACGCAGGCGTCAATACAACGCGGAGTTCTGCCGTCCGCTGAATCCCGGTTGTCCACGGCACGGCCGGGCTTCGCAGTTCCTGGTGGTCTGTCCCAGCGACGCGGATCCGTGGCGCGCCCATGACGCGCTCTCGAACGCATTGACGGACCTTTCGGTGATCCGGACCACGTCTCCTTCGGACCACCGGTCCACGTGGTTCGAGATTTTTCCGAGACAGGTTTCCAAGGCCCGGTCGGCGGACAGGCTGTGCGAGCGCCTGGGCGTGGATGCCGGTCGCTCCGCTGCCGTCGGAAACGACTACAACGACTCGGATATGTTGGAGTGGTGCGGGTTTCCATTCGTCGTGCAGAATGCCCCCGAACCCTTGAGAGAACGGTTTCCGGTGGTACCAGACCACAACGCGGACGGCTTTTCGGAGGCGGTTCAACGGTGGCTCTGCGACGTGGCGCCCGGTTAGAACTCCATATCATTCTCGCACAAAGGCGCAAAGAAACGGGGAAACCGGTTCAGGCATTGAATCATTCGAGGGTGGGAGAGGTGAAGTTTCTCATCGTCGCCGCGTTGTTGCCTGAGGCGAAAGCGACCGGTCCGGAAAACCCGACGCTGTTTGTGTCTATGTTCCACGCCGTTAGGCATCGTTACATCCGGCATAAACGGGGTACTCCACGGTTCCACGATGATCGCCATTGACGAGGAATAATCATGGGTGTAGAACTTACAGAAGCCGACCTGGCCGCCGCGCTGCCGGATATGACATCCACGCTCCGTCTGTCCGGCTTGATCGACGCAGCGACGATTGATCGCGATCGGTGGGGCATTCCGCACATTCTGGCGGAGAACGAACACGACCTCTTCTTCGCTCAGGGTTTCGCCACGGCTCAGGACCGGCTCTGGCACATGGATTACGACCGGTACCGGGCGCTGGGGAGATGGGCGGAACTTGCCGGCCCGGAGGGCGTAGCCCAGGATCGGCTGTTGCGAACGGCGGGAATGGGCCGAACGGCCAGGCTCGACTACGAGGCGGCGGGCGCGGACGCGAGGGCGATGGTGGACGCCTATACCGCGGGCGTGAACGCGTTTGTGGAAACGACTTCGGTGTATCCGGTCGAATACGGACTTCTGGACATGACGCCCGAACCCTGGGAGAACTGGCACTGTATTGCCGTCTACAAGATGCGCAATACGCTGTTGGGGACCTTCGAGCCGAAACTCTACCGTACGTGTCTGGCTCTCACAATTGGCCCCGAGAAAGCAGCGCGCATTATCAAGGGGTATCCCGGCGGCCATCTGCTCACCGTACCCCCCGGGGACGTGTATACGGGACCTGGCGTCGACGGCCTGGAGGAACTTGGCAGGGCGCTGGAGGACGTGAACTGGCTGAAGGAGACCGACGCCGGTTCCAATGCATGGTCGATCTCAGGTGAACTGACCCGATCCGGGTTGCCACTGATGGGGGGAGACTCCCACCGGGCCCTGGATACCCCGAGCGTCTACTATCAGGTCCATCTTTCCTGTCCGGATTTTTCGATTGTCGGCTCTTCGATACCCGGGATGCCCGGAATCCTGCATTTTTGCCACAACGCGTACGTGGGCTGGGGGATGACCTACGGAAATGCCGACACGCAGGACCTTTTCGTGGAGCGATTCCGGAAAACGGCCGGGGGCCGGGAGTATGAATTCGAGGAGACGTGGAGACCGGCCGAAGTCCTGCAAGAAACGATCGTGGTCCGGAACGCGGAGCCCGTCGAGATCGAAGTGAACATTACCCATCACGGCCCCATAATCGCGGGCAGTCCCGAGGCGGGGTACGGAATTGCGATCAGCGACCCCGGCCTCATTCACGGCACACCCTGGCTGGATGCCGCCCGCGACGCGATGCGCGCGACCACGGTGCAGGAACTGCACGACGCATTTGAGAACTGGACCGACCGGGTGAACAACTATGCCGTCGTGGACGTCCATGGAAATTTCGGCTATCTGCACGAGGGAAAGATCCCCATTCGCACGGAGGCCAACGGCTGGCGGGCCGTGCCGGGGTGGACCGGGGAATACGAATGGCAGGGCTATATACCCCACAACGATCTGCCCCGGGCGATCCGTCCGCAGGCCGGATACGCGGTGACATGCAACCAGCGCGTGGCCGGACACAACTATCCGTATTACGTGGGATTGTACTTCAGTCCGGAGTACCGGGCAAGACGGCTTCAAATGGATATTCAGGATCTGAAACCCGGGGAGGCGACCGTGGACGACATGGCGCGGATGCACGCCGACCGGACCTCCATTCCCGCGCGGATTTTTACCAACGCGCTCCTCGAGATACATCCTCCGGACGCGGATTCGCAGCGGGCCCTGGCGCTTCTGAGCCAGTGGGACTATCGCATGGATCGAGATCTGGCGCAGCCGACGATTTATTCGCAGGCCCGTCTGTGCGCAACCCGGATGCTGGCGGAGCATCTGCTCGGCGACATGGCGGCGCCGGCACTTGCGGGGGCTTCAGGAGCCGAATCGCATATCCGTTTGATCGTTCTGGAGATGATCCTGGGTATCGAGCGCGGAGACGGGTCGATGTTGCCGGAAGGGCGCAGTTGGGGAGACCTGCTGGCTGAGAGTCTCCGGCGGGCCGTCGCGGACCTCAAAGGACGACTGGGAGAAGATATGTCGGAATGGCGGTGGGGGCGAGTCCACCATACGCGGCCGAGGCATCCGCTCTCGCGGGTTTTTCCGGAATGCGCACGGCTTCTCGATCCGCCCTGCATGCCAACGCATGGGGATGGGGACGTGCCGCTGGCCGGCGGGTACGACGTGAGCGAACCCTTTATTGCGACGGGGATGTCGGTGAACCGATATATACACGATCCGTCGAACTGGAGCAATTCCCGGTGGATCGTGCCGCTGGGGGCCTCGGGACATCCCGGAAGCCCACACTATTCGGATCAGGCCCGACTCTGGGCCGACGTGGGGTATATACCTCAACTGTGGGAATGGGAGACCATTGTTTCCGAGGCGGAAACACGGCAGGTCCTGGAGCCGTAGGCCACGCCGAAAGGAGAGTCGCAATGGTACAGATTGTCAAACCGGATCAACGGGATATGAAGCTGTACGACACACCCGGCGCAAGGGTACAGGTATCCGATCCCATTCTGGGGAAGGATGACTGCCTCGCGGCAGGATTTACGGAATATCTTGCACCCAGCCGGCTGGAATGGACCTTCGACTACAACGAGGTCTTTTTTATGCTGAAAGGCGCGCTGGAAGTCCACGCCCCGGGCCAGGAGCCGGTGCGTTTCGAAGTTGGGGATCTGGGCTATATCGAAATGGGAACGTCGACTGTGATTACGGTCCCCGAGGGCGCGTTGCTGCTGCACGTTACGCAGCCGGCGTGGCGGGAATAAGGAAGGGTAAGGCCCCGGTGATCCGCGGTGGTCATCGGTGCGTTTAATCGAATGCAGGCACGACGTGTTCGGAAAACATCCGAAGGGATTTGCAGACCAGATCGGGGTGCAGGTCTCCGATGCGCGTCCACCCCATAAAGTTCTGCAACCCCGTGTGTTTCCGGATCCAGCCGATTTTGTCGGCGACAAAGTCGGGGTCGCCTACGATGGCGTGTTCGGCCAGGATTTCGTCGAAGGTGATGTTTGAGAATTTCTGTTTGAGTCCCTGATAGAATTCCATCTGTCCGGGAGGCGCGATTTCCGGCGGGGGCGCGATAACCTCCGCAAGCAGGGTGCGGAAGTACCACATAAGCTGGTCGTGGCATTCCTCGCGGGCTTTCTGCGTGTTTTCGGCAACGTAAAGGAACCTCGCCAGGGGGAAGTCCAGCTTGCCTGACAACCCGCACTCGTCCGCCGTCTTGTGGTACGCGTCGTAGAGTTCGAACACCTGGTCGTAGGGATGCAGGAACGAGGTCAGGACGTTGTAGCCTTTCTTGATGACCCATTCGTACGTGGAGGGGCTTACCGCCGCGACGTAGACCGGTGGGTGCGGTTGTTGTACGGGCTTCGGGATAACGTTGACTTTCCGGACTTTGTGGAACTTGCCGTCGTATTCGACCGGGCCCGTCCAGGCTTTCAGGATAATTTCCAGTTCTTCCTGAAATCGTTCACGGCTTTCCTCCAGATCGATTCCCCAGTTGTGAAATTCCTCGAGCTGGTAGCCGCGCCCCACGCCGAAGAGAAGCCGCCCTCTGGACATGATATCCACGGTGGCGAAGTCTTCCGCGACAATGACCGGGTTGTGGAAGGGCAGCACGATGACCGCGGTGCCGATTTTTATGCGTTCGGTAATGGCCGACGCGTATGCGGCCATGGTATGGATGGACGGGGTGATCGAATAGTAGTTGGCCCCCGGCGCCTTATGGTCGAAGTGGTGTTCCGCCAGCCAGATGGCGTCCCATCCCGTTTCATCCATGAGCTTGAACTGTTCGAATGCTTCGTGGTAGATTTGCGCGTGGTCTTTGCCGGGCGGGGTTTCCAGCAGATAGAATTGGCCGAATTGCATCGGAAATCTCCTGAGTTTTTGTGACACGTTGCCGCGTTTCCGGCGATTAAGGTAAAGATGGAAGCGTTGATGTCAAGCGGTTTTCCGGGTCGGTATCGGGAGAAGGGCCGCCATTGACAGGGGTTCCTATGGCCTGGTGCTTGCCCTGTATGACGGTGTTTTCACGATATACCATGGGGGAGTTGCGGATGACGCCCAATCGGATTGCACGCGGCATGCTGTTCCTTATCGGTATGTTGATGACCGGATGTGCTTCGAAACGGGACGAGACGGGGCCGATTTCCTATCCGCGGGAGACGGCCAGGCTTGTCAGCCACGTGACCTCGGATTTTATCCGCGCGGGAGACGACATTCGTGTACGATTCGTGTCGCCCGTCGCCTCCGGAAACCGGGTCGGCCAGACCCTGGATAGGGACGTGTTCACGTTTGTGCCGCGCATAGTTAAGGTACCGCCCGTTGGGCGGACCCGCGCACCCTGCTCTTTCAACCCGACGCGCCGCTCCCGTTCCGGCAGCAATACCGGGGCATCCTGGATCTCGCCGCCCTGTTCCCCCAGCGCAGGAAACTGCAACCCCTGGAGTTTGCCTTTGGGGTCGCCGGCCGGGAGCTTGTCTCGGTTGAAGCCGACTTTGAGTTGATCGAGAAAGACGATCCGCGTCGGGTGGCCTACAAGGGGCGCGTCGTGTTCAGCGAGAAGACCCCACTCGAACAGGTGCGACAGGCAGCCCGACTGCTCATGGAACGGGAGCCGCTGTCGGCTGCCTGGAAAGCCGACTCGGAGGGGAAGATCTTTTCGTTCGTCTCCGGTCCGATCTAGCGAGGGAGAAAAAGAATGGCTCTGCTTTTCACACTCGATAAGGAGGCGCTGGCGATATCACGGGACTACAGGCAGACCGGGGTTCTGGCTCCGATAGCGGAATTAACAATTGTCAAAGTCAAAGGTCATGGGGAAGGGCGGCAGCCCGGACTTACGGTCGAGTTATCGGACGACCTGGACCCCCACCAGGACATCCGGGGGCTGATTGCCGTGGACCCGCCGATGGATATCCGGATCAGAGTGGTGGGCAGTAAAATCAACGTGACCGGCGAGTTTCAGCGCGGCCGGCACTATACCCTCACCGCCCATCCGGGCATTCGCAGCCGATGGGGAATGGCGACTGCGTCCGAACAGATGGAAACGGTCCAGATACTCGACCTGAAGCCCCAGATTCGTTTCTCCGAAGACGGGATGATTGTGCCAACGGTCAACCGCCAGCGTGTGCGGTTCCGGACGGTGAACGTGAGCCGGGTGAGGCTCCGGATCAAACAGGTCTTCGACTCGAACCTGGGCCAGTTCCTGCAGAGTCAGAGTTTGAAGAGCGCCGGCGACCGCCGGCGGGATTTCCACTCCTGGCAGGTCAACCGCGTGGGCGTGGGACTGGTGGATACGGTCCTGGAGATCGGTCAGGTTCGCAACCGGTGGCTGCAGCACGAACTTGATCTGAACACACTGCTCGATCCTTCAGAAAAAGGGCCGTTGCTGATCGGTCTCAGCTTTAAACACCGTGATATGTTGTACGGCGCGCCGGGCGAGGCCGAAGAAGCACGAAAGCAATGGAGGCGGAACCGGCAATCGTCGGATTATGGCAGCCATCCCTTTTCGCCGGGATACGTCAACACGTATGGAAGGGCATTCAAGCCTGTGATCGTAAGCGATATCGGACTGACGTACAAGAAAGCGCACCGACAGCACCTCGTTTACACACGAAATATTGTCAGCGCGGCGCCGATGGCCGGCGTGGCGGTCACCCTGCGTACCTATCAGAACCAGGTTGCCGGCCGCGGCGTGACGGACAGGCACGGCATGGCGACGTTCCCGGGTGGGGAGCGAGATATATTCTATGTTGAAGGGGAAAAAGACGGCCGGAAAAGCATCATTAAATGCAACGAAATGGCGTGGAACCTTTCCGGTTTCGATACCGGGGGCGCCTCGGCGCCTTCCGACGGCGTCCGGGCGTTTATCTATACCGAACGGGGTGTGTATCGACCCGGCGACCAGATCCATCTTTCGCTGATCGCACGCAATTCGGAGCAGACGTTTCCCGAGAACCACCCGGTTACGCTGAAGCTCTACAACCCCAGGAACCAGCTTGTGCTCGAGCGGACCGCCCGCACGGGAAAGGATGGTTTCTATGTCTTCAGCTTCAAGACCGAGCCCGACGATCCTACGGGAAACTGGCGGGCGCAACTCGAGGTCGGAAGCCGGACGTTCTCTCATACGGTGAAAGTCGAGACGGTGGCGCCCGATCGGTTGAAAGTGCGGATCGAGCCCGAAAAGAAGAATCTGACACGTACGTACGTTGAACTCCGACTGGGGCTCGAGAGTACCTATCTGTTCGGTAATCCGGCCGCCGGGTTGGATGCCGAGGTCGCGGTGGAATTCAGTCATATCCCCCGGCAGTTTCCGGAGTACCCGGATTTCAGCTTCGCCAACGACGCCGTGACGTATGCGCCGCTGCGCACCAGCATCTTCAAGGGCAAGCTCGACGCGCCCGAATCGACGCCACGGTCCTGGAGAGAGGCCGACGCCCCAACCGCAGCCGCGAAACGCTCTCCGTCGATCCGTACGACCGCTACGTGGGAGTACGAAAGCCGCGGTTGGACTTTGGATATGCCCGGCTGGGTTCCGCCCTGGAGATTCCGGTTGTACTGGTAACGGCTCAGGGAAAGGCGGCGCCGGGCCTGCCGCTTGAATATCGCATCTACAAAAACACGGCGCATTGGTGGTGGGAATACGAATCCCGCGATCAGTTTCGACTGCGGTTCAAAACGGATCAGTACACGGAACAGATTGAGAGCGGTTCGTTATTCTCGCAATCCGTGCCCGTACCACTGGTGTTTACGCCTCAGCACCCGGGTGAGTATCTGATAGAAGCGCGCGATGGGAGCGGCCATACCGCTGCATTCTTCGTGCGCGCCTATCCATGGGGCGAAGCGCAGGCCGATCCCAAATCCGCTGGCACGCTGGCGCGAAAGACGGACAGTAAGACCTACGCCCCCGGCGACCTCGCGCTGGTGACGTTTCCGGCCCCGCAACAGGGCGCGATTCTGGTCTCGGTGGAACAGGACAGTCGCATTCTGCAATCCCAATGGTACGAACCGGACGGTCACCCCGACGAGTTCCAGGTTCCGGTGGCCATCACACCGGAAATGGCGCCCACGGCATACGTTGGTGTCTCCGTTCTCCAGCCTTACAGTCAGACATTGAACGATCGGCCGATTCGCATGTACGGCGTCGTGCCGCTCAATGTAAACGACCCCCGTACGCGGCAGGACGTCGCCATTCGCATGCCGGAAGAACTCAGGCCCGAGACCCGTTTCCAGATTGAGGTGGAGACGGTCGACGGGCATCCAGCCCAGTTCACGCTTGCGGTGGTAGACGAGGGGTTGCTGGCGATCACGGGGTTTTCCACGCCGGATGCCTGGCAGTCGTTTTACAGGAAACGTCGTCTGGGTGTGGTTACGCACGACGTTTATTCCCATGTCATCGGCGCCAATAAGGGGGATGTGTTCAAGACATACGTCGTGGGAGGCGGCTATGCGGACGCCTACAGGGCTTCTCAGCTGGACCCGGAAAACAGGAAGCGATTCAAGGCGGTATCATTGTTCAGGGGTCCCATCGAAACCGATTCGCAGGGGAGGGCTACCGTAGATTTCGATATGCCTGACTACGTGGGATCAGTGAGGGTGATGGCCGTTTCCGCCAGCGGAGCGCGATACGGCCAGGCAGAGGCATCCGTTCCGGTGAAGACCGATCTGATGGTGATGCCCACGCTGCCGCGCGTGCTTGGGTCTGACTGTGCGTCCATCGTCACCCAGGATCTACGCGGCAGAGGAACAGGACATCCGTCCCGGCCAAAGGGTCCGATTCAAGGTCCCGGACAGAGGACTGCCCGGGACCAATCGCGCCCGCGCGGTCGTGCGCCGCCGACCCGACCTGGGGATGACCCATCGGCTGCTTGGGCTGGTTCGCTACCCGTACGGCTGTATTGAGCAGACGGTTTCGGCCGCGTTTCCACTGCTTTATCTGGGGACTCTCCTGGAAGGCGTGAAGTATGCCGGAGACGCAACGGTCGACATCGACAAGTACATCAATTCGGCGATCCGCAAGTTGAGAAAATTCAAGCTTGTCTCCGGCGGGTTCACGTACTGGCCCGGCGGATCGTCGGTCTCTGCCTGGGGGTCCCTGTACACAGGACATTTTTTAATTGAAGCCGGCAAACTGGGATACCACGTTCCCCAGGACCTGATGGCAAACTGGCTGCGTTACGAAAAATCGCGTGCGCTTACCACGAAAGACAACCTGATGAAGCGGGTTTATCGGGTCTATCTCCTGGCGCTTGCCGGCGAATACCAGATCGGTCCGATGAACTTACTGAAGGAAACCGGCATCAACGACATGAACGACACCCAGAAGTGGATGCTGGCCGCGGCCTATCATCTTGCAGGCGTGGAGTGGACCGCCGCGCAGATCCTCATTCCCGCCGGCGTGCGGGTGAAGAATTACAACGAATCGGGTGGCACCTACGGCTCGGCCTGCGGGATCTGTCGATCATTCTGAATACGCTCGTACTGTTCGAACGCTGGTCGGAGGCCGACGAGATCGCCAAGGAGTTGGGCGTGGCGCTTGCGTCTCAGAATTGGCACAGCACACAGACCACCGGGTTTATGCTTCTGTCCCTGGGAAAATATGTCCGGTCTCTCAACAAAGAGGAGGACGGCCCTTCCGTGCTTGCAGGCACGATCCGCCTTCCTGGTGGACGGGAGGTGCGGTTCGAGACGGATCGGTCTGCCTACCACTTTGAAATCGAAGAGGGTTTTGGCGATGAAATAGCGGTATACCTGGATTCAACGTCTACCGTCAAGAGGGCGTTCACGGCCCTGGACTGGGACGGAGTTCCACTTACCGACGATGTGGGAGATACGTCCGGCAAACTGGGGTTGGAGGTGGCCTGGCTGAACGACGAAGGTATGCCGGTCGATCCCTCGGAACTTTCCCCGGGTGAGGTCTTCTGGGGTCATTTTCGCGTGCGCAATCTGACCGTCGCGCGCAACATCGAAGAGGTTGCACTGGTTCAGCTTCTGCCCGCCGGTTGGGAAATCGACAACCCGCGTCTGTCCGATCGGACGGCGCCGAAGTGGATGAGTCGCCTGAATCTGAACCGCGAGGAGTATATGGACGTACGAGACGACCGGGTGATGTGGTTTTTCGACTTTGAAAAACACAGGGAGCTGGATTTCGTGGTCCGTTTGAACGCGGTTACTGCCGGGTCATTCATGCTGCCCGCAACGGTTGCGGAAGCGATGTACAACCGAGCTTATCGGGCGACGGCAGCCGGAAAACGGGTTGTGGTCACACAGAGATAGAGCGGCACCGGGTTCTCGAAAACGCGGCCGGCGGCCTGAGATTCAGAATGCGACCCGCGGGCAGGAAGTTCGGGACCATTCGGAAAACGGTGTTGGTTTGCAGGGACTGAGACTATGGTTTCGCCACGGCGGCACCAGGCAGCGCGCGGAAAAAGACGTCTGAAGGCCCGTTTCGCATTCCTGGGGCGGGCAAGGGCAAGGATTCTAATCGCGTTTCTGCTTTTTACCGGCGCGCTCTACGTTTCGATTCCACTGCCTGATCCGCTTTTTGATCCTGACTACAGCACGGTTGTGCTGGACGAACACGGACGGATCCTGCGGATATTCCTGAATGGGGATGAGCAGTGGTGTTTCCCCCACCGGGCGAACGCCGATGTTCCGCTCGCGCTGGAACAGGCGGTTCTCTGTTTCGAGGACCGTCATTTTTACAGGCATCCCGGCGTGGATCTATTGGCGCTGCTCCGGGCAGTCCATCAGAATATCCGTGCAGGGGAGGTCGTCAGCGGCGCGAGCACGCTGACGATGCAGGTTGCCCGGATGACGTCGCCAAAGAGAAGGACCTATATCAACAAGGCCCTGGAGATACTCCAGGCATTGAAGATTGAACTGCGTTATGGCAAAAAACAGATCCTGAACCTATATCTGGACCACGCACCCTATGGCGGCAATATAGTGGGCTACCGCGCGGCTGGGCAGCGGTATTTCGGCAAGTCGCCCGAACGGTTGACCTGGGGAGAGGCCGCCATGCTGGCGGTTCTTCCGAACGCTCCCGGGCTGATATCGCCTCTTGCCAACCCGGAAAAACTGCGGCTCAGGCGCGACCGGCTGCTGAGCCGGCTGTTGAACCAAGGGGCGATAGACGCCGAGACCTTTGGACTGGCGAGGATGGAGAAGGTGCCGGACGGCGCCGGGCCGTTGCCAATGGACGCACTGCACCTGACGCGACGGCTCCAGTTCCAGCACCGGAGTACGTATGTACGAACGACCCTTCAACTGGACACTCAGAGACAATGCGAGGAATTCGTCTATCGACATGCCAGCTTTATGAAGCGCCTGGGGGTTCGCAACGGCGCAGCCCTGGTTGCCGAGACCCGTACGGGTAAGGTGCGCGCGTACGTCGGATCGCAGGGATTCCTCGACACGGGGAACCAGGGGCAGGTGGACGGCGTTGCTGCCCCAAGGTCGTCCGGTTCTCTGCTCAAACCGTTCCTATTCGCCCTGGGCATCGACGAAGGCCTTATGCTGCCCCAGACGCGGATCAGAGATCTGCCCACTCACTACGGCGCGTACGCACCGGGAAACGCGGATGGGACCTTTGGCGGTTTGGTGTCGGCCAGGGAGGCGCTGGTTCGATCCCTCAATGTGCCCGCGGTCCGGCTGTTGGATGCGTACGGGATGGATCCGTTTTACAGATTTCTTAAGTCCGCCGGGTTGACGACGCTTTTTCGCTCCTCCGGCGATTACGGTCTACCGATGATTCTCGGCGGCGTCGAGGTCAGCCTGTGGGATATGGCGCTATGTTACCGCGCGCTGGCCAACGGAGGCCGGTTCGGTCCACTCAAGGTTCTGGCGGGAACTCCCCACGCAGAGGGTCCGGCGCTCATCAGTCCCGGCGCCTGTTATCTGACACTCAATGTGCTTCGTGATCTCAAGCGGCCGGGCGTGGAGTACTACTGGCAGCAGTACCAGAACCAGTGGCCGATCGCCTGGAAGACGGGAACCAGTTACGGGAAGCGGGACGCCTGGGCGGTGGGCGTCAGCCCGGAGTGGACGGTGGCCGTCTGGATAGGCAATTTCGGCGGTCGCGGCAACGCGGACCTCACGGGCGCAAGCGCGGCCGCGCCCCTCCTGTTCGACCTATTCAACATGCTGCCGAAGGAACGCGAACACGCCTGGATCGAAGCGCCCGTTGCCGATCTGAGTCCGCTTCGCCTCTGCGCGGATACGGGATTCCGCGCGGGTCCGCACTGCGAACGCCCGGTTTCCGTTGAAGCGCCTTTACATATGAAACCCCTCCGGATCTGTCCCTATCACCGGACCTTTCAGGTGACGCTGGACGGGGGTCATGGGGTGTGTTCGCTGTGCTGGGAGCCGAAGGACCACCGTCCGGTCCGCCGGCTTGTCTTTCCGGCAGACGTCGCGCAATACTTGAGGGAACGAAGCCATGTTCCGGGCGTGGTTCCGCCGCACAAACCCGATTGTCCGGCCGGGACCGAGCCCCATCCGCTGAAGATCACCTACCCGCAACAGAACGCCAGGCTGTGGCTGCCCAGGGACTTCGATGGCGAGTGGCAGAAGATTGCGATGCGGGTGGCTCACAGGGAGAGAAATCGCATCCTGTATTGGTACCTGGACGACCGGTACCTGGGAAGCAGCCGTGGCCGGCATGTCAAAGCCGCGGAACTCAGGAGGGGATGGCACACGCTGGATGTTGTGGACGAGATTGGCAACCGGGATCAGAAGCGCTTTTTCGTCGACCTGAAACAGGGGGCTGGCTGACGTTCCTGCATTCCAATGGAACCTCCAGGCGTGCCGTAACCCGCAAAGCGGCGACACAGGACTTGAAAACCGGGTCCTTCTTTGCTATCTTGAGGAGCCGCAAGACGGGAAAGGTTACACGCGAGAGGCAGACGCGGCCTCTCTTCCCCTATTCTGCAGGCTCTCGCCCGGGGGTTAACGGGAGGGGCCAATTTAAGATCGTTGATCGCCGGTTTTAAACTATGGATATCCAAAGCGAACCTCCGGCCGAACCCGATACCCCAACCGGCGGAACGGTTGATGTCTCCATCGTCATCCCGCTCCTGAACGAAGCGGACAGCCTTCGTCCTCTGATGGAACGGGTCCGGGAGATAATGGCGGTTTCCGGGTTTCGTTTCGAGACCATTTTCATAGACGATGGCAGTACCGATGGCTCCATGAGGGTTCTGGAGAAACTTCACGACGCCCACGACGAAGTCAAGGTCATTCAGTTCCGCCGCAACTTCGGTAAAGCCGCGGCGTACGCCGCGGGATTCGACATGGCGGTGGGCCGGACGATCATCACCATGGATGCCGACCTTCAGGACGATCCGGCGGAAATCCCCCGCCTGATCGAAAAAATCGACAGCGGCCTCGACCTGGTATCCGGGTGGAAGAAGAAGCGCTTCGATCCCCTCAGAAAGACCATCCCGTCCAGGTTGTTCAACTGGATCACCGGCCGGCTTTCGGGCATTCCGATCCATGACTTCAACTGCGGTCTTAAAGCCTTCCGCAGCGAAGTGGTGCGTGACATCAAGATATACGGAGAACTCCATCGGTACATTCCCGTTCTCGCCCACCTGGAAGGCTACCGTATCGACGAAATCGTCGTACAGCACCATCCCCGTCGCTTCGGCGCGTCCAAGTACGGATGGGCGCGTCTGCTCAAGGGTTTCCTCGATCTGCTTACCGTTATGTACCTGGGACGGTACATCGGGCGTCCGTTACACCTGTTCGGAACCATCGGAATCGTGTTGAGCGCACTCGGCGTTGCTGTCAACGGCTTTATTGCTCTGCTCTGGTTTCGCACGGGAACCATTCAGAACCGACATCCGCTTCTTTTCCTGGGAATCCTGCTGTCCGTGTTGGGCGTTCAATTCGTGTGCACCGGCCTCCTGGCGGATATGATCACGCGGCAGACACTTCCCCTCGAGAAATTCAACATCCGAAAAATCCTGACGTAGTGCCAGCAAAGACGAGGCCGGGATTCGGGAAGAAATTAAAAACGACAGACCATGATTCATGGCCTGTCGTTTAAGATGTGCCACCGGCGCCTGACCCCCGGCTCAAAAGGCCACCGGCAACCCGTGGAACTGCGGGCGGCCCATCAGGGCCTGATCGTGACGGCGTACCACACGACGCAGTTGCTCAGATCGCTCCTCGTTTCCACGGATCGCATAATAAAGCGCCATAAAAGCAAGGCGGTTGCGCGGATTCAGTGCTGTTTTGAGAACCATTTCGGGCCTCGTAGGTAAAGGGGTGACAGAAAGACATCGGTAAGTATGAACCCCCAATACTAGAGCGAATATCGTGCCATAAATCTGAATGAGTGCTCCGGTTTTTATTTTTTAAGTGTTTAGGGGCGTTTTCGGGGCACAGGCTGAAAGCAGGAATTCGTCAGACACGAAAAAATGTGTTCAATTACGCCACACAGTGTGAAAAATCTGGTGAAATCCGCCCGTACACCGAAGCGGGCTAGTGTTCTGTCCCGGAAATAGATTGCCGAAATTCGGCCTGCCTGTGCGGAAGACCTGCACGCAGACAGGCGGATGGATGGTAACATATTTCTGGGACTGGACACTATATGAACCCTGACCATCCGTTCAGCCGGAAGGATCTCACCGGACTCACCCGGTTGATGTATTGGAGGCGGGAGGCGGTATCTATATGCTGGATCTGAACCGTATTCGGAAGGATCCCCGGGGCATCAGGCAGGCGCTGTTGAAACGTATGGATGCGGTTGATTTTGCGGATTTGCTCCTGTGGGATGAGAACCGGAGGGCCCTCATCGCAAGAATAGGGGGCCTGCGGGAAAGAAGAAACAGGGTCTCCGCGCAAATTCCACAGATGAGGAAGGCGGGCCGGGACACGGCCGATATCCAGAATGAAATGAAGACGGTTTCCGGGGACATCCGAACCCTTGAGGCGGAACGGTCGGAATTTGAACGCCGTATCCAGAGCTTTCTCGAGGAACTCCCCAATATTCCGGCGGACGACGTGCCCGCGGGAGGGAAGGAAAACAACGAGGTCGTTCGGACCTGGGGCGAGAAGCCCGAGTTGCGCGAAGGGGCCAGAGATCACGTCGACCTTGTCACCTCGTTGGGGCTGGTCGACTACGAGCGCGGCGTCAAAATGGGCGGCGCCGGCTTCTGGCTCTACCGGGGCGCGGGCGCCCGCCTGGAGTGGGCGCTCCTGAACTACTTTGTCGAAACGCACCTTGGGGACGGTTACGAATTTGTGCTACCGCCCCATCTGCTCACCTACGAATGCGGTTACACGGCGGGGCAGTTTCCCAAATTCGCTGACGATGTGTTTCATTTGAAGTCGGAAAGCGAAAAGGAGTCGCGGTTCCTGTTGCCTACGTCGGAGACCGCATTGATCAACTTCCATCGGGACGAAATCCTTTCCGAATCGGACCTGCCCCGGAAATACTTTTCCTATACGCCCTGCTACCGCAAAGAGGCCGGCAGTTACCGCGCCCAGGAACGCGGGATGATTAGAGGGCACCAGTTCAACAAGGTCGAACTCTTCCAGTTCACGCGTCCCGAAGACTCCGACCGGGCCCTGGAAGAACTGATCGCAAAAGCCGAAGGACTGGTTCAGGGTCTGGAGTTGCATCACCGCGTTTCCAGGCTGGCTGCCCAGGATGCCAGCGCCGCCATGGCAAAGACGTACGACATCGAGATCTGGATTCCGAGCATGGGGGAATACAAGGAAGTCAGTTCGGCATCCAATGCGCAAGACTACCAGGCACGGCGCGGCCGCATCCGGTTCAAGCGCGCCGAAACCGGCCGGAATGAATTCGTGCATACGCTCAACGCCTCGGGCCTGGCGACCAGCCGTCTGATTCCCGCCATTGTCGAGCAGAGCCAGCGGCCTGACGGCTCCGCGGTTATTCCGGAAGTACTTCGCCCGTATATGGGCGGCCAGGAAATCCTGGAACCCGTAGTCTGAAGCGCCAATCCGCCCGGGTATTTCCATTGAACCTGGGCGGGATTGGCGCGCGATCCCATTATCAACCGTTGAATTGCCGAATGGAAAAGGAGGGCGAGATTCTCTCGCCCTCCTTTTCCATCGCTCGCAGAGTCGACCGCGTACCGCCGGGCGTTACAGACCCAGAATCCGGTCTGCGGTTTCCAGTGCCTGTCTGATGCAGTCGGGCACAGAAGACCCGCGATAGGCGCTGCCGGTCAGGTACAGGCCCGGATGTTCATCGGCAAGCGATTCCATCTTCGCAACCCGGTTCAGGTGTCCCACGTCGAACTGCGGCCTGCCCTTCCGCCAGCGGTGAATCCGGGAGAACAACGGCGCCGCGGTCAGCCCCATCACGTGTGCAAGATCTTCCCTCACAGCCTGCACAAGCATCTCGTCGGGCATCTCAACGACCTCTTCCCGCGCGTCACCACCGACGAATCCCCTGATTAACATCCCGTCATCGGGCGCCCGGTGGCCCAGCTTGGATGACACCCATGTGCATCCCGTTATTCGGCGACCCTCCGATCTGGGAACCAGGAATCCGAACCCGTCAAGGTCATGCTGAGGTAGAACATCCGCCTTTCGGTAAGCCAGCGCCACCGTCCCGGAGGACACGTAACGGATCCGCCGGAGTTCGGCCGACAGCCGGGGCGCGATAGCGACCAGCAGATCGGCCACTGCAGATGCGGGCGCGGCCAAGACCACGACATCGGTTTTCAGCACGTCCCCACCCAGCGAAACCTCGAATCCACGCTCGAGCCTCGTCAGGCCCGTTACCGGGCAGTTCACGCGCAGGTCGCCCCGCAATCGCTTCACGAGCGTCTCGACCAGTTCTCCGAGCCCGCCGACCAGGGTCTGGAACATGGGCGGCGCCTGTCCGCCAGCACCTGAAGCCGTACGGTGTTTCCGGCCGGCCCGCACCGCTCTGATCAGGCTGCCGTATTTGCGCTCCATATCGGCAAACTGCGGAAACGTGGCCAGCAGGCTCAGCCGCTCCGGGTCCGCCCCGTGGATGCCCGCCAGCATCGGCCCCCCGATCTTATCCAGGGCCTCCTGCCCCAGCCGCCGCCGGACAAACGACGCCAGACTTTCGTCGTCCGTCCTTCTCCTGGGTGGGACAAGCCTCTCCAACCCCATCCGCAGCTTGCCTCGGATGGAGAAGAGCGGGGAGCGGGCAACGGACATGAACCCTGCCGGTACCAGCGTGAAGTCTTCGGGAAACGGAACCAATTTTCGCCCCTGTACCAGGAAGGTCTTCCGCCGTTCCTCGTTGGGCGCAATCAGACGATCCTCCAGCCCCAGATCCAGGCAGAGCCCGATGCCCCAGGGTTTACGCGTCAAAAGCAAATCGGGTCCACCTTCGATGGTGAACCCGTTGATTCGCTCCGTCACGATTTCCCCGCCCCATCGCTCCGTGGCCTCCACCAGCGAATAATCCACCTCCACCCCGTTCGCTTCGGCCTTCTCCTGCAGATAGTAGGCCGTTGCCAACCCGGCAATTCCCCCGCCAGCTATGGTCACATGCATATCAACACCTCAAAGCGGCACCGGGAGTCGGTGGGTGTCTAATTCAGCTCCTCTTCCACCGCATCGACCACCGCTTCGATGAACGCGGGTTCGCTGTTCATGGACGCGATGCGCTTCACGTTCACCCCCCGCGACCTCGCGATTTTCTGAACCCCGATATCGATATCGTACAGAATCTCCACGTGGTCGCATACAAACCCGATGGGCGCCACAAGCACGTGCCGGCATCCTTCACCGGCCAGATCCGGGATCACGTCTTCGATTTGAGGACCCAGCCATGGCTCTCCCGTGTGAGCGGCGCTCTGATAGGAAAACATCCAGTCCACTTCGCCAAGGCGTTCCGCCACGGCGCTCGCGTTGCCCTTCAGTTCGTCGTCGTAGGGATCGCCCATCTTCAACAGCCGGTCCGGCAGGCTATGGGCCGTAAATACGATTTTCACGGCATTTCGATCTTCCCGGCAGAACGATTCCAGCCCGGCCCGCACGTGAGCCTCCTGTGCATCCAGCAACGCGGGTTGCCGCCACCAGGAATCCACGAAGGAAAACAGAATCCTGCTTCCTGCCGATTCCTGTGCGCGATTCACGGCCTCCCGGTACTTACCGATACTCAGACGGGAGTAGTGCGGGGCCATGACAATGGCAACTGCCTCTTCCACGCCATCCTCGGACATCCGACGTACCGTGTCATTAATCCAGGGAGACCAGTGCCGCATTCCCACGTAGACGCGCACATCATGTCCGCGAGCCTTCAAGGCCCGCTCCGCACATTGCGCCTGTTTAAAGGTGTTTTCGTTGAGCGGAGACCTGCCGCCGATCTGCGCGTACCGGCTCTTGAATTCCGCCACGAATTCCCGGGACATCGGCCGCCCGCCCCGGATATCGTTCAGGTACGCTTCCATGTCGTCCAGCGAATCCGGACTGCCGTAGGCGAGCATCAACACGGCTTTTTTCTTCATTGTCACTTATCCGCAGGCGTGTACGAAATCGACCAGGGCGGCCACGTGCGCTACCGGCGTGTGCTGCAGGATGCCGTGGCCGAGGTTGAATATATGCCCGGGCCGCCCCCGGACACGATCCAGGATCCGGCCTGCCTGCCTCTCGATTACCGGCACGGGCGCAAACAGTACCGCCGGATCAAGATTACCCTGCACCGCCACGTCCGACCCCAACCGATTCCATGCCTGGTCGAGTTCGATCCGCCAGTCCACCCCGATCACGTCCCCGCCCGCCCGTTTCAGGAGCGGCAGAATACCGGATGTGCCCGTACCGAAATGGATCACCGGCACGTCGTGCTTCGCCCTGACCGTCTCAATCGCCCGCCGGGTGTGCGGCAACACGTATTCCTTGTAATCCGCAGGGCTCAACACTCCCGCCCAACTGTCGAACAACTGCAGCGCCTGGGCCCCGGCCGCCGCCTGGGCCTGAAGATAGTCCCCTACGGCCGTGGACATTTTTTCCATCAGGCGCCGCCAGGTCTCCGGCTGTTCGTACATAAGGCCCTTCGCAAGCCGGTAGTCGCGTGAAGCGCCGCCTTCCACCGCATAGCAGACCAGCGTAAACGGAGCCCCGGAAAACCCGATGAGCGGAACCCTGCCGTCCAGCGCTCGCCGGACCTGGCGGATGGCCGCCGCGGCGAAGTCCATGGCTTCCGCGGCGGGACGTATGGTCAGGGCGTCCACGTCCGCGCGCGTCCGGACCGGGTTGTGAATCACGGGCCCCTCGCCCCCGACGTACTCCAGTTGCAGGCCCATCGGCTCCAGGATCGGCAGAATATCCTGGAAAACAATGGCCGCGTCCACATTGAAGGCATCGACGGGCTGCAACGTGATCTCGGTGGCGATATCCGGCGTCTTCACCATCTCCAGAAAGGCGTAATTTTCCTTCAGCTTCCGATATTCGGGCATGTACCGGCCCGCCTGGCGCATCAGCCAGACCGGCGTCACGTCAACTGGCTGCCGGCGACAGGCTTTCAAGAAACGGTCGGCTCGGGACATTGGGGGCTTTCAATTCAAATTGGGCAGCGGCACATGGTACGGTGCCGCTGCCCAATTAAACTAAGCAGGGGCACGAAGATCTGTGCCCCTGCCGAATCGCGAAAACCATCGCGCCACTACGCTTCAAGTTCGTCGAAATGCGCAACCACCTTGCTGATCAGACCGTATTCCACCGCTTCCTGCGCGGACAACCAGTAGTCCCGATCCGTATCTTCAACCACTTTGTCCAGTGGTTGCCCGGTTTCCCGGGCATACAGTTCGTTGATCCGCGCTCGAAGTTTGAGAATCTGTTCCGCCGTGCGTTTTACGTCTTCCGCAACACCCATATACCGCATCGAAGGCTGATGGATCATTATTCGTGCATTCGGCAGCGCAAACCGGCTCCCTTTTTCCGCGGCCAGCATAATCACCGTGGCCGCACTGGCTGACAATCCTACACTGACAATTTTCACCGGCGGACGAATGAAGCGAATCATGTCGTAAATAGCGAATCCGTCGTCCGCGCTGCCGCCAGGTGAGTTGATCAAAATCGTGATGGGTTTATTCTGATCGGCGCTGTCCATCAGCAACAACTGGGCAATCACCCGCGTTGTCAATTTATGGTCGATCGGATCGGAGATCAGAATGGTGCGCGCCTTGATCAGGCTTCTGACGATGAACTCGCCGCCATGACCGCCCGGCCGCGCTTCCTCCTCCTCCTCTTCTTCTTCCTCCGGATCCTCGTTCAACAGGAACTCGTGCATTGATTCCCCTTCTTGCCGCTTTTTACGCGTGAAATTTGGACTGGTTTGCCAGCTTCCAAAGCCCGCTCAATTTATCCTATAAGCCTATCAATGTCAAGGCCATTCCCTTGAAATCGGCGCCGGCACGAGATGCGCGACAGGTTACGGACACATCCCGCACACCGTTCCATGCGCAATCCGCGGATCTCAACTTTTCGCCATGGCCTCGCTCAGAATCCGGGAGGTGCCGGGCCTCATAATCCGCGGATCCGCCGCCTCCCCTCTCAGCAACATCTCCCGCACCTGTTTTCCCGAGATGAACACCGGTTGTTCATTGGGATGGTTCTCCATTAAATCCACCCGTCCCAGCGACTCGTAGAACGCCGCGAATCCCACGTTCAGGGGCCGGATCTCGAGGTCTCCTCTCAGTTGATGGAACACTTCCTGCGCGTCGAAGTCACCCCAGATCGGACTGCCGTCGTGATAGGGCGCGTCGGCATGTTTGCGGCCGATGATGATATCGGTAAAGCCGAAGTTCTGGCGGTATATCGCGTGCATGACCGCCTCTTTGGGGCCGGCGTAAAACATTTTGATATCCAGCCCGATGAGTATCACCCGTTCCGACACGGCCTCGCCCCTGGGTTCCCACAATCCGGTATCGCTATCCCCCTCTCCCAGGCCGCGAGCCTCGATCAGCGCTTCGTAGGTCCGCATCCGGATCTCCGCGTTCACGTCGTCGGACTTGGTTTCTCCGACCAGGGGGTTCAGGCAGGCCCCAGCGTTGATCCCCTGCCGAATCAGCGTTTCCAGTCCGTAAACCAGGGCATATTCGTGGGCGCGGTGCAGCGGGTTTCGGGTCTGAAACGCAACCACCCTCTGCCAGCCCGTATGGGAAAGGCGCCGGCGGACCTCTACGGGTGTGTGCATATAGCGACCGAAGGCAGGGTGCTTCGGTTGCGGCAATACCCTGATGGATCCTCCAAGGAGGTGGGTCTTGTTCGCATCTCCGTTCAAAACCATATCCGCGCCCGGATGGTCGGTCCGCTCGGTGAGGTAGACGCCTTTGAGATACGCCTGCTTGTCCCAGGGAAAGACGTCGCTGATGTCCAGGCTGCCCACAATTTGCCCGTCCTGCCGCGCAAGGGCAACCGTCTGCCCGACCTCGAGTCGCCCGGCCAGGTCGCTCGATACCGGAAGCGCCAGCGGGATGGTCCAGGCATACAACTTCCCGTTGTAAGCGATGACACTTTCGTCAAGCACCCTGTGGTAGGTCTCCGAGTCCATCGGGCCGGTGATCGGACTCAGCCCGCCGTCGCCAAAACGGTATACCGTGGACAGATCGGCGTCGCTGACCGAAACCGGGGTCAGCTTCGATGCGTTCTCAAGAAAAGAGTCCCTCTCGTTTGCCGGAACCATGCGGCAAACCGGCGAAGAAAGCCCCCCATGGGGCGCTATCAGGTCGGACATAGTCAAGACATCCCTCCAATTCTCCGAAGTTCCCTGGGGCGGCTTCACTGTGCTCAGCCGCAACTGAAACGGTAAGACTAAAATATGCGCCGCTGAATCATCAGGGAAACGCATCCGTCACATGTGCGCGCACACTCTGAGGAAGGCGGTGTGAAGGTGGGGCAGACATTCCTGTCTGCCCGTCTCACTATCCCTCTGCCGGAAAGGAGACAGAAAAAAAGCTCCCGTTGAGGAATCATCCCGGAAATGCACCTGTACAGTGAGCCGTTCCCTGAGCTTGTCGAAGGGTAGCCGCGTCTCGACTTCGCTCAGAATGACAGGTCGGCTTTACATCATCCGCGAAATGCGTCCGTGACACCTTCGCCCGGTCTGTCATGCTGAGGAAGCCACCAGGCTGACGAAGTATCTCCTGCGGCGCCTGCCTGCTGCAGGCAGGTCAAATGATGTCGGAGCGTGTGTCAATCGCCCCCGCCCGACAGGCAGCACAACCGCTATCTTTTGAAGCGGCGGCATCCACGGATGGCACGTCGAAACAGAAAGTGTTAAATATACCGTAAACTTCCATCCGGGACAAAAAGATTCCCCGACAACAGGTGGTTGGGGGTTCTCAGCGCAGGCGGAGCAGTCGGGTTTGGTCTTTTGTTTACCCGATACCAACATTCATTCGACGGTTTACGGCCATACAGAAGGCCTTCCGGATGTCTGCATTTCTTTGGTTAACCGTACGGAATCCCTTCGTACTGAAAACGCAATGCAGATTGCATCGCGAAAAATAAAGCGTTACATTGAATCCAAAAGGCTACGGTAAAGGCTAAAAGGTTCCCCCCCGATGACAAGCGCCCAAGGGGCTCTCTCCGGCGACGGAGTAGTCGGGGGGGTCGTTTTCTGGTAGCCCGCGGTGAAAATAACACTCTGCAGAATTCATCATATCGGTGCAGATGTCTCGTGCCCCGCTACGACCCATCCGGAATGTGACTACCATGTATCTGGTTCAGAAGACAGTCAGAGCATTTTTCGTGTTCGTAATCATAGGCGTACTCTCAGCGGGTTTACAGTCGCGAGCAGAGGCGTCTTGCTCCGATTCGTCACTTACGAAGTTTGAGATTAACAGGCGTAGCCTGCTTCATATAAAGCATTTGAAAAACGCTTACGTAGACGGGTCCAGAGAAAAGCTCTCAAGCTATCTGAACGTCTGGACCCACTGGACGGAACCGGTCAGCCAGGAAGAGTTGGACCGAAAATTGCCGTTCGATCGTCACGCAAATGACATCTTCCGCTTACTTCATACGCCGTGGAACCTGCGATGGTTCACCAGGTGGTTCCCGGGCAAGCGCCCGGAACCGCCGTTGTACGAAAAATTCCTGAATTATGTAGGTATTTTGAAGGACGAAAGCTGGGCTGAGAAAATTTATGGCAAGATTCAATACTGAGTCGCCTCCGAAAAGGGGGCCGCGAAGGATTCGTGTTGGTGGACAGCGATGCGTATAGGGATGTATCGTGGTGCCGGGATTTTACAGCGACCTGCGGCGCATCAACGTAGAGGGAGGCCACCAGGTTGGTCTGGGTGTTGTCAATCAGGGTTTTGCACAAGAAATCCCCGATTATGCGGGGATCATCAGGGGTGTAGCGAGGTAGTTCTTGATCCGAACCAGGTTGATCCATAGGCCACGACACCAGGCCCACCGTTGGTGTGGCATCAGTCCGCGATAGCGCGTCTTGCCATTTTGGGTGTAATAGCTCAACTGGAAGATGCTGGCCTCGACATTGTTGCGTCTGTTTCTAATATGGGCAGGGAGTGCTTCGATCTGTTTGCGATTGAGGTAACTGTCGATGTGTTGTTCTTTAAAGTATCGTGGTTTGCCATCGATGATGATTTTGTATTTTCCCGGTTTGTATTCTTGGGCAAGCTGAACCTCTCCGGTTTGTTGATCAATGACCTTGACACCGTCTGCTGTGCGTTCATAACTGAAACGCCCTGGGGTTCCTTGCAGGCCACTGTAATAGAATTGCTTGTCCTGTTCTTTTGCGTACTCGGCGTTGGATTGATCATTATAGGCCCCATCCATTGACACTTCCAAGACGTCACCCACCACGCGTTGTGTCTGCTCAATGGCAGGTTGGACAAACGCGTTGTCGGGACTCGTCGCCGGTTTGACGTCAACATCCGTGATCAAATTGAGGCCATCCTCATCGCAGGTCTCGGTGAGGTTGACATTATACCCTTTCACCTTATTCTCGCCTTTCCTGCGAAAGGCCGCATCGTCATCATGGGCAGACTGCAACGAGGATGAACAGATCGCTTTCGGCGGCTTGGGTAGCACCTCTTCGGGGGAAGACAAAACCGTATATTGGTCCTCAAAAACACGCACGATCAGACCATATCGATCGCTGTCTTTCTCGGTATAGGTCTCTTGTAGCCTGCTCAATAACCGCCCCAATTCCTGTAGCTTCTCGCCTTTTTCAGTAGGGGTGAGACGGTAGACAACCTGATGGGGCTTCCCTTGGATCAGATCCTCCAAAACCTGCTGATCCGTTGCCGATAATCGTCCCTTCTCATCCTTGTCCAATGACCTCCAGAACCCTTGTAAGCAACAAACCACCAACTGCAACCGACAACACAAGGCAATGTTGGCGCCGATCAACTTACTGTCCATTCGGATTTGTTGACCCAATACACCAAAGGCCTTGGCCTGCGTCTTTGTTAAGCTGAAAAAGGTCTCTCCTACCAGATCGCGACCGGTCTTCAGTTGATACGCATACAAAGCCTGCTTGAACAGATAATACGTGGACTCGACAGGCACTTCATCCGTAAGATTCACCAACCCCAATGCCCCCATCACCAGGATGTTGAACCGACATTGCTCAAAAAGTTGGGCATCGCTCCACCCAAAGCCCTCCTTCAAGATCATCATCGACACCAGATGCCGGATCGGCGCATTGGGACGGCCTATGTCAGGGTCAAACACCACACGAAAAATATCCTCATCGACCTTTGACGTGATGTGCTCGTAGAACAGATTATTCCAGGCGGCCGGATCATTTAGCCGATCCAGCTTCGGACCTTTGAAATGCGACTCGAAGCTGCTAAACAGATCCGGCTGACTTGAAGGGGCACTCCTTCTAAACATATGTCCCTCGCTTCTTTGTGATCAAACATCAATCTGAAACATTGCAACCTGTTGACACCTCGAATTTAGTACTTTTCCCTGGTTAAGTAAACACGACTTTTCGGAGTGGGCTCAATACTCACTTATACAAAGTGAGATCGAAATTTACATCGTTGAAACACTCCCGGAACCCGATGATAGATCCCGGGAAACGCAGCGTGAATTTGAAAAGCGATTGAAGCAGGCCATTGCACACCTGCGTATTCTGGATTTCCGCCCTCGAGTGCAACCGCATCAACGCACGCCGGTTTATCTCGTTCCAACTCTGAAAGGCATTCTCGAAAGGTTTCTGGAATCAAGCAAGGTCTTATCCGACGAAACCGGTTTTCAGTCTACACATCAGGACACGCTCACGAACAGACGGCTTGATTTTCTGAACCAGGAGCTAAAGATTTTCAGGAGCCACTGGGAAGGCTGGCACTTCGAGACCCATCCTTTCGTGACGAGCATCGTTTTCAATCGAGATCTCTCAAAGGCCATCGCCGAATACCGGATCGAATACACCGGGGGAAGGGCTTTCCTGGAAAGGAACTCTGAGGGATGGGAATTAGTGCGGGCGGGATTGACGTGGATTGAATAGGTACACGGGACAGGCGAGGGCGAAGGCAAGACAGGTCGTACGAGACGGGCCTACTCGCTACGCTTCGTAATTTCGACGCCTTTTTGGTGTGGCCTATCTGAACACTGTGATACGTCAGGTATAATTGGCGACATGTAGAGCCCGGTGGGTAAGTTTTCCCATCGGGCTTTGTTTTTTGCGTACGAGGGGATTCAGGTTGACAACAACACTGCCGGACCGTACGATTGTAAGGGGGTGTTGCATTTTGCGACATGCGCAACGCTTTGAAACGCCACGAGACATAGGAATTGCCGGTTCAAATGGACAGGTTTGTTTCTGCAGAGGTCGAAGAGATTCGCCAATCGGATTGAACCTTTATGACCCAGCCATTACCACATTCGCACCAACTGGATATCGCTACACTGAGCAGCTTGTTCAGGCATACGACCAATTCGTACAAATATCTCTTTTTTATCTCGTTAATGAATTTGATAAGGGACAGGCAATTTGAGATTGATGACGGAATTCCATTGAGAAAAATAGAGATTGAGATGCTGCTTACTGCATGGTATCCTCTCGTCTTTTTCAAATTGTCGTTTGGCACTCGGGACCAAATTGCTTCGGCTTTAGAACCGATCCAGTTCAACGAAGATTATCGAAATGTCCTGTCCAAAACCGGGCGCGATAAATTGCGGAAACATCTCGCCTGTAATAGTAAGTTGTCAGATTACAAATTAACGCGTTTTGTCCCTTACCGGATTTTGCGCCCGTTTTTCGCCACAGAAACCAGAGGTATGCCAGATCAAAAGGTGAACCAGAAAGTTACCAAGCTCGCCGCCAAACATTTCCGTGAACGACGCCCTCTTTTCCGTTTCGACAATTCCGAAGAATGCATCCTTTTGCATCCGGATTGGATCGCGTATTTGAAACAAAACCAAGGGATTATCGAGGGATGGGCGCTGTGGCATTGGGCAGATTATATGCAGCGGCGCAATCCCGGTATTCCTGCTGTAACACGAAAGTTGCTCCCGCCAGATAAGAGGGAGTCTCTTAACGCACAGAGAAGCTTCTGGAATATCGCTATTGATAAAACGGATATCCGATGCATTTACACGGGTAAGAAGCTGGATCGCGGTTATGAATTGGATCATTTTTTGCCATGGAGATTCGTAGCGCACAATCAGTTGTGGAACCTGATACCGGCTGATTCCCAAGCGAACAGTTGCAAAAGCGACCAAATCCCATCTGAGATTTACATTGATCGCTTAGCTGAAACCCAGAGTGCCGCGTTATCCATCGCACGGGACAGCTTGAGCAGTAAGAAATGGGAAAAGGAAATAGAGCCGTATACGACGGACCTGTTTATTTGCGCAGATCAAACGCTGGACTACGAGAAATTGAAATCTGCGTATCACAAGACCTTGAAGCCTCTCATGTCAATTGCAGAACAACAGGGGTTTCAAAGCGAGTGGTCCTACGGATGAGATTTTTTCATCGAATAGCAAGCGTTTTTGACCGCATCATGCCCTCAGTTTTTATCCGCGCCCGGGTGAAACCTTATTTCCAGGACACTCTGCACAGGGTTTTGCCCTTCGAGGTGAGGATTCCGAATACCGAGACTTTGGACGCGCTACGGCAAGCACGGTCACAAGACGGCCTAATTGAATACACCGACCTGGAGGCGTTCAAGGCTGAGCATGTTTGATCCGTTCGTGTTCTAACCACGAATCGATACGAAAGGGACCTGAAGCGCGGAGGTAAGCGGTGAGAATCTATAGTTGACGTACCGCACGGCACGGGTGACAAAGTGGCAGGACTGGCAGAACAACCCCGAGAGAGGAATCTCCGGGGGCTTTTTTGCGTGCAGTCTTAGGTCGCCCGCCATTCTATTCCCGTCCGGTCAGAACGACGTGCCGAGGTGGAGGTGGGGGACGGCGCCTTTCGGATCGGTGAACCCGTACGCTGCGCCAACGCGGAAGCGGAATGGAACATAGAGGATACCGAAATCGTAGAGGAACTCAGCACCGGCGGACAGGAGTGCGGGCGGCGTCGATGCCTGGCTGAGATTGTCGCGGCCCCAGGCGTTGCCCGCGTCGGCGAAGAGCGTGAGAAAGAGGCGGTCGAAATGCAGCAGCGGCGTTCGCAGGGCGCGGTTAACCAGCACGGCCGGTACCCGGAACTCCAGCGAGGCGGACCAGGCGCGCCGCCCCGATCGCGGGGTGCTCTCGTATCCCCGCACCGGAAAGGTCCGCCGGGCAGAGCCGCCAACCTTGAAGTAGCCCCTGCCGCTGTCCGGGCCCCGCACCGCGCCCGCGCTTGCCCGGAGCGCCATCACCGGCGCGGCAAATCCGCCTCCCGGCAGTTTCACGTAGGTCCTGAAGTCGCCAGAGACGGCGTCGACGGACCGGTCGTCTGAAGGCTCCCCGGAAAAGTCGATGCGCCGCGTGGCCCCGACGGAGAATGACGCGCCGGCAGCCCTGCCCATCTGAAACGCATGCGACCTGGCCGTGGAGGCCGAAAACCGCGCCGTCACTTCGCCCAGGGTGCTGTGGGGGCTGTCGAATTTCGACAGATCCGCTGGCCGGAGTTCGGAATTCAGCGCCTCCCGGTCCTCCTGAAGCAGCCCGCCGGAAAGCGTAAATGAGAACGCGCTCCACGCCCTGGGGCGCGCCAGGGTCATCGATACGGCCGCCCGGCGACTTCGTTCAAGAATAAACGTGGTGTCCGCCGGGGCGTCGTTGCCCTCTTCCCTCATCCCGACGAGATCCTCGTCCCAGTTTTGCGATAGCGATAAACCCAACGTGGGGTTGCCGAGTCCGGCGTACCCATAGGACAGAAAACCGGCCGCCCTCCCTCCCGAATATCCTCCTGCCGGCAGAAAGATGCGGGCGCCGACGTTATAGGCGTGCCGGCCCACGAGGTCCACCCCTGACGTAAAGGCGCCGACGGACGAACCGAGAACCTTTGAGCGGGGCGATGTGCTGCTCCCGGCGCCGGAAAAGGTCAGAGTCCCAATTGGGACCCAATAGCGGGGAAGGAGGGTCTGCATCGGCGAATAGGTGCGTATTTGTCCGCCCGGCCGCGCGCCGGGTTCATTTGCCGTGGTCTCGACTTCTGCCGCGAGCACTCCCGCCGCGGTGTGCGTCGAATCGGCCATGTAACGAGGGGCCGGCCTCGCGGCGGCAGGATCGAACGGAATACGTTCGATCTCCCATCCGTCCACGTGGTACCCCGAGAAATAGAGCCATTGCCCCGACGGGTCCACGCTGGGCCACGCCGCGCCCGTGCGGACGTTCGTGAGCATGACCGGGGGTGTGGTCCGTCCGCTGTCGAATCTTGCCGCGAGTACGTTCGGGATGCCGGTGCGGTCGGACGACCATACCAGCCACTGCCCGTCGGCGCTCCATGTGGGGGCGAAGTCCAGCGCGCCGTCATGGGTGACCTGGCTGACGAGGCTGCCGCTCCCATCCAGGATGGCGATGTCGTGTTTCCCGCCTGTCCAGCGGGTCGCCGCAATCCAGCGGCCGTCGGGAGACACCGCCGGAAACGCCCAGTAGACGCCGGCTTCGGGGTGAGCCAACGTCTCGACGGCGCCCGTACGGGTATTGACCCGGGCCAGACCGTTGGTGCCCTCGCCTTCCGCGACGGCGACCGCCCAATCTCCGGGTCCGGCCGACGGGGCGGTCAGACGGGCGCCGGTGGTCAGCCGCTGAATCGCGCTATCATGCGTCACCCGATAAATGTCGCTGAATTGCCGGTAGCGCCCGGAGAATTCCAACTGGTCGACCAGGATGTCGCCGCCGGGCGTGAACGCGAACGTGTTCCCTTGTATCAACGCGACGGTCGATTCGCCGCCGGCGTCCAGCCTGGCGGATACGAGTTTCGGATCCGTACGGCCGTCGGAGCGAAGATAGACCAGCGCCGATCCGTCGGGCGACACCTTTGGGTGGCGCGCGTAACGGGCGCCATGGGTCAGCCGTTCCGGCTCGGAAATCGCACCGAACCGGGTGAGGCGGGTATCCAGCCCCGCGGCCGAATCCCGCCAGGCCTTTGCCCACGTGGTCCACTCGCTCGACAGGCTGGCGCCGAATGCGTTCCTTCCGGCCGCGTCGAGCCGATAGGGTATCCATTGGTCCTCGACCGCCTGAACGAACGCGGCCATCCTGCCCCGCCCGTACCTTCGCATGAGGTGTTCGAAAAAGAGCGATCCGTACGCGTACACGCGGGTTCCGCCGGGCCACTGCGGCGACCATCCCCCGGCCTGGCCGATGGATTCGAAGCGGCCCTCCAGGGCTGCCGTACGCAGCACCATGTCGTGGTAGGTTCCCAGAACGCGGCCCTTGCCCGTGAGCGCGGATTCGTACCAGGTGGCGATGCCTTCGATCACCCACCGCGGCATGGTGGCTGCCGGGAAACCGAATACGGGGAACGGGATCCGCCCGAAAAGCCCTCGAAGGCTGTAACGGCCCTGCCGGTCCAGGTGAAATATGTGCGTCAATTCGTGAACGATCAGAAGTTCCAGCCAGTCGTCGAAGTAGCCGAGCACGAAACTGTCGACAGGCGGACGCGCGAATAAAACGATGCGGTTCGAAGGAAATGGGGTCGCGTAGCCGTTGGAGACGTCGACGTGATCGGTGATGAGGATATCGATCGGCTCCCGGGGCCCGGGCAGGAAATTTTCTGTCAGCCGTGCGTAGGCCCACTCCGCTTGCCCGGCCATCCGCCGGGCGAAGTCCTCCAGATGCTCGGGAAAGGTGACGCGGAAGTGTTCCGTATTGAGTGCGCGCCACGATTCGTCCGGCGGGACCCGCTGCGCCTGCGCCGGCGATGTGCAGATTGCCACGAGCGCAAACAGAACCGGCAACACCCGCCGGAAAGGCATGGCGACCGACGACAAGCGTGACATCCCGCGGGCGCCATTCTGGACAGTCGCCTGCGAATTAGCCGGCGAATGTCGATGCCACGACGTCGTTGGGCGTGAAATATGTACCATAGGGATCCGTCTTCAGAATTGATTACCGTGTCCGAACGGGCTTTACATACGGTGCTTTACAGGCCCACAACCCTCCGGAGCCGCGCGCCCGGACAGTGTTCAGGGTTCCCCCTTCCCGTTCGCGTCCACTTCCAACTCCTCTTCCCGCGGCCTGGCTTCGTGGAGCGCGCCGAATCGTCGAAGGCCGGGAACGCCGGCTACGGTGCCGAGAACCACGAGGACGGTCCCGATTCCGCCGCTGACCACGGAGACGACCGGTCCCAACCAGTGGGCGACCAGGCCGGATTCCAGGCCGCCCAGTTCATTGGAGGCGCCGATGAACACGTAGTTGACCGCCAGCACACGGCCTCGCATCCGATTGGTTGTGAGAAGCTGAACCAGCGTGTGCCGGACGACCATGCTGACGTTGTCGAAGGCGCCGGTGAGGAAAAGCATCGCCAGGGAGAGCCAGAAGGATTGAGAGAGGCCGAAGACGATGGTGGCTACGCCGAATCCAGCCACGGCCAGCAGGAGGTTCCGGCCGGCGCGCTGCATGGGTGGCAGGTAGGCCAGGAGGATCGCCATGCAGAAGGCGCCGACGCCCGGGGCGGCGCGAAGCCAGCCGAAGCCCTGGGCGCCGACGTGGAGAATATCCTCCGCATAGATGGGCAGCAGGTAGACGGCGCCGCCCAGCAGTACGGCGAACATATCCAGGGCCATCAGGGAAAGGATCAGGCGGGTGCGCCAGACATAGCGGATGCCCGCCAGCAGGGTCGTGATCGAAGCCGGTACCGCACTTTCAGGTTCTGCACGGAAGTCCACCCGCGTGAGCAGAACGACGAAAACGAGGGTGCTCGCCGCACTGAGCGCGTAGGCGGCGGGAACGTTGAACATCACCACAAAGCCGCCGAGGGCCGGTCCGACCACCGAGGCCATCTGCATGAGGCTGCTGTTCCATGTTACGGCGATCGGGAAAATGTCGCGCGGGACGAGCAGGGGGACAAGGGCGGTTCTGGCAGGGCGGCCCAGACACGTGGCCGTGGCATCCAGCGCCAGTAACGCATACATCATGAGAATCGGCCCCTTTGCAACGGAGAGCGCGAGGAGCGCCAGCGAAGTCAGGGTTGTGCCCAGCATGCTGAAGATGACCACCCTGCGGCGGTCGAATCTGTCCGCCAGGTAGCCTGCGGGCAGGGCGAGTATGATGGTGGGCAGGGCCTGGGCGAGCCCGACCAGGCCCAGGGAGAGCGCCTGGCCGGTGCGCTGGTAAATGTCCCAGCCGATAGCGATGCCCTGGATCTGGTTGCCTACGATGGCAAAAAACCAGCCCAGAATGTACCGCCGGTAGCTTTGAATGCGGAAGGCCGCATAGGGATCGTGTTTCCTCGAAACCGACATGCCGGGTCAGGTACTCCTGCAGGGAACTGGGTTCAAAGGTCCGTCCTCCAGGAAGGCCAACCGCTTTGGCGGCCGCCGCGGGATACAACAAACCCCGGAGATTTCCTTCCCGGGGCTCACGTTAACCGGACAGAAACAAAGAATGCAGGGTGCGCCTATTTCTCCCGGCCCGTGACAGCGTCCCTGATCTCGCGGACGCTTCCTTCCAGCCGGTCCAGGCGGCGGTTGGTGGTCTCCAGGTCTTCGTGGATTTTCGTTGCGATTCCGATCTGCTCTTCAAGCTCTTCCGCGCTTAAGGAGTCTTTGTCCTTGACGAGGATGCTCGTCAGTGTGGCGGTGAATACGCCCACCAGAACCATTCCGGTTATCACCAGAAAAACCGTGAGGATTCTGCCGGAAGCAGTCTCCGGGTTGTGGATGTCGGCGTAACCACCGGTCACAAGCGTGGTGAAGCTCCACCAGAGGCTTTCCCAGAACCCGGAACCGGACTCCATGTGTTCCAGGCCCATAAAAACGCAGGCGCCGAACACGAGCGATAACAGGCCGTAAAGAAGGGACCTTTTTAGGAGGCGAACGTCCAGCGTGGTACTGAGGTGGTCCATACCCCGCCAGAAGAACAGTCCGATGCGCATTAACCGCAACGCCCGCAAAATTCGCACGGCCCGGAGCAGACGCCCCAGGCGTACGACGCCGATGTCGCCGGAGACTGCGATAACCTGCACGGGGGGAAGCGGAATGGAAGTGATGAAGTCGATCCAGTTGTTCTTCCAATACCACTTCTTGGAAGCGGCAAGCCTGCATTCGAAGACGAAGTTGGCCATGAAGATGGTGCAGCATACCACGTCTATGATCCAGAATATCCACAACGTGCCCACCGAGAAGTGGGGGTGGACCTCAACAACGGGGTTCTTGTATTTTTCCCCGCCGTCGACGACGTCCACCCCTGTCAAATTTCCTCCGGTCAGGTGCCCGGAAACGAGTGCGCCGGCCCCGGCCGGATCCACGATATAAATGTTCACGCGCACATACCCGGCGCCCGCTTTCGTAATGACAATATTGTGGATCTTTCCTTTTTTTACCTCCGCATTTGCAACCGCGCCACCTCCGCTGGCGCCGATGCCGAGCAGGTCCATGACAAGGATCGAGATCAGAAACAGAATGAGAAGGAAGATGATGATGTCTTTGACCTTCACGCGCCAGGAGCTACCCAGTTTTTCGGCCTGCCTATCCATCAGATGTTTCTTCTGGAAGGCCTGTTCAATGATCCGGGCCTTGTCCTTCAGTTCCTGTTTTTCCTCGTTTAGCGTCGAAATCCGCGAATCGGCCGTATCCAGGTTCAGTTCGTATTGGCCGTGCCTCTTGCTCAGGCCCACCGTGTCCGCTGTTTTGGCCATGCGGTTGATTTTTTCTTCTTCTGCGTCCAACCGGCGGGCAATCTTTTCGATCTCCCCCGCGACCAGGCTTCTCATCCTCTTAATGCGGTCCAGGGAACACGATTCAACGCGCTTTAAATTTGACATCGCGACTCTTGAATTCTCCGGTTCAGGTTATCGCAAAATCAGTGGCGATTAAGATACTGTGCACGACCGAGGCTCTCAACCGCAGGATGATTGGCGTGTAAACCTGGGTTACTTGCCTTGGGATGAGCCACACTAATCGACTGAAGAATAGGTCAAATGATCACAGGATTAAAACCGGTTTCGGTCCACGGGATATATTTCCGTTCCGGCCCTCTCACCCCGCCGTTCCGCCGATAACGGCGCCGAGAGCCTGATCGAAGGTCCGAACCTCGCTCACGCCGCGCCGCCGGCAGCTGGCCAGGTGGCAGAGGTCCCTGGCTGCCAGGGTGGGATGTTGTTCGCAGAGCTGACGCGCAAGCGTGACATCCTCCTCTTCCAGCGGCCATACATCCACGCGGAATCTGGCGATCAACGACAGGGCCGCATCGAGCGTTTGCAGCCTCGCCACCGGGAGGTAAGCGTGTGCCAACTCCTGCAGCACTTCCGCCGACGTGCACAGAGGCGTGCGGTTAAGGGTGCACTCAGTGAAAAAGCCCCGGGCAGTATCCCGGAGCGGATGCGGCCTGCCCACGGCGTACATAAAGACATTGGTGTCGACAAATATCACGTGTTGGATATACCCCTTCTGCGGGATTCCTGGATGACCGCCAGGTGTTCATTCCATTCAGGCTCCCTAGCAGGACCTTCCAGCGCGTCGCACGCGCGAAAGAACGCCTCCACGTCAGCCGACGACTTGAAGGGCTGGGACCGCTGCTGTTCCTCGAGCCGTTGGCGGGCTGCGGTTCTTAGCCAAGCGCTCAAGGTCTTACCTTCTCTTCGCGCCTGATGAACGAAGCGGTCGCGGTCCTCGTCGGATAATACAAGCTGAACTCTGGCCATTTGGGCACCTCCTGGTTCGCGGAAAAGTGTGTATAGATAATACACATCCTCATCGGAGATGTCAACCCCGCATCAACGCCCCGTCGATTTCACCTGCATCCGCGGATGTATTGAGGGTAGGGGCAGGTTTGAAACCTGCCCCTACGGGTGGGGCTTAGACAGGCGCGGGCGCCTGGACCACGATGCCGTGCAGGTGCTGGCCTGTCGACCGCAGGGTCGGTTTCTCCCATCGATACCTGACGTCACGACCACGCGTTATTTGCGATTGCGAAAATAAGGAAGACACTTATTAGCGTTTACAGTTTAATTCGATAATAACGGAGTCGAAATTTGACAATTTACGGAATTGGGTGACCATTGTCTGACAGAGTCTGGCGACGATGGCCCCCTACCGGACCCATTCCTGGCAAGCTTCGAGGATCACTTGGGATTTGAACCGGCAAACCGGGAACGGATGTATTCCCTGGTGTCGTCTGACGAGAGCTTAACGGCTCCCGGACCGCTGCGCACGAAAAAGTCACCTCCGTTTTCCTTCTCAAGTCCCTTCCACGAGAGGAACACCGGTTCCGGGCTCCGTTGGCAACTCACCACGCATACCGCCTTGCCGTCGACGATCTGAACTCCGGGATCGATGCACGTGCCTGCGCGGTCGCCGAGACCGTTGCGCACGATCTGCGCGAGATGCAGCATGAACTTGTCTTCGGTATCTAGCCGGTCGCGTTCTATTCCAACGACGGCGCCGTCGTCGGCGACGCCTAGCAGAAGGTCGCCGCCTTCCGTGTTCAGGAATGCGGCGATTGTCTTGAGCGCCGCATGGGTGACGCGCTTATCGTTCTTGCGGTCCTCTTTCAGGTTCCAGCGCAGCGTCGATTTAAATTCCAGGGTTTTCGACTCGCCCTGTTTGATGAGGTCCTCCGCGCTACGGTTCGTGCGCAGGAACTGGTCGAAGAGGACATCTTTGATGACGTTTCCAAAAGCGAGGTCGTCGGTGATCCGTTTGTATAGATCGAAATTGGAATCCACAATACCCTGGATGGTCTCTTCAACCTTGTGGTCGAAAGTCAATCGCACATTTTCGCGCGTATTCACCCGCGCCGCGGCGCCGAGTGCAGCGTCTTCAGAAAGTCTGTCCATCATCTGGCCGAGGGTGGCGCGGTGCTCCTGCCCGAGTTCGACCCCGAAGCGCTCGTTCAATTCGGCGATGATCCGCGAAAGGGTCTCCATTTCTTCCGGCTGTAGCGAGTATGTGTCCTTTGTACCGACGGGCTCGAGCTTCGTCGTCCCTCGCTCCAGGTTTATTTTGCCTTTGCGGGTTTCCTGAATCCTATACGACTCCATGTCGATATTCTGCTGAACTTCGAGCGGCAACTCAGCCCGGTCCATTGGCAACAGGCGGCGTAAGTGTCGCGAGAAGACGTACAGCTTCTCCAGATCGACGTCGGCGAACGGAAGGATCTGTGCGAGAAACGCGTAAAGCCGCACGTAGTCGACAAGTTGACCCCGGAATTCCTGCTGTTCACTTTCTTCTAACGTCTGAAATCGGTGGACCACGGGATTGAGCGCGGCATGAAGCTGGTCCTGTGTGGCGGCCTTGTCGAAAAAAATCCTTGCGAATTCATCCACATCGGACTGATCGTATACCGGGAAGTCGGACAGACGCATCTGGATCTCGTAGAGCAGGTTGGGATCGGTCGCCTCCGACAGCAGTGTTGTTTCGTAATAAGGTTCGAAGGCCTCCTTGATGTCGTCGGCATCGTTGGCGAAATCGAGTACCATCGTGCCGTCTTTTCCTGGTTCTGTACGGTTAATCCGTGAGAGTGTCTGCACCGCGTTCACGCCGCCGAGTTTTTTGTCGACGTACATCGCGTGCAACAGCGGCTGGTCGAAACCGGTCTGGAATTTGTTCGCACATATCAGGAATCGATATTCCGATCCTTTGAATGTGTTTGCGGTCTGCACCTCGGAAACGCCGTTCATGCCGGGCTCGGTATAGGACTTGCCGCCATCCTCGACGGTGCCCGAGAACGCAACCAGCGCTTTGAACGCGTGCCCCTGTTCGGCGAGGTATTTGTCCACCGCCAGCTTGAAGCGAACGGCGTGCAGTCGCGAGCGGGTGACGATCATTGCCTTTGCCTTCCCGTCGATCTGGGTGTGCACCTGCTCGACAAAGTGGCAGACCATGATGCGTACCTTCTCGTCAATCGCGTGCGGGTGAAGTTCAACGTACGATTTGAGCAGGACGGTAGCCTTGCGCCTGTCGTAGCGCGGGTCGTCCTCCACCTTCTTCAATAGCCGCCAATAGGCTTTGTAGGTCGTATAGTTCTCCAGGACGTCGAGGATGAACCCCTCCTCGATGGCCTGCCGCATGCTGTAGAGGTGAAACGGTTCGAACGATTCGTCCGTGCGGCGGGTGCCAAAAAGCTCCAGCGTCTTGGGCTTGGGGGTCGCGGTAAAGGCGAAAGTCGAGAGATTGGGCAGGCGCCCGCGCTTCTCCACCTCCGCCAGGATCGCGTTTTCGAGTTCCTCTTCTGGCGTCTCGGCCCCGGCTTCCTCGCCCTCCGCCTCTTCTAAAGACCCCGTCGCCAACACCGCCTTTAGGCTCTTGGTGCTCTCGCCGGATTGGGACGAGTGCGCTTCGTCGACGATCAGTGCGAATCGCTTGCCCGGCAATTCGCCGATTTCCGCGGCGATCACCGGGAATTTCTGCAGCGTGGTCACGATAATTGTCTTGCCGGATTCGAGCGCCTCTTTGAGTTGGCGCGAGGTCGTGTCGATATTTTCCACAACGCCCAGGGTCTGCTCGAACTGGCGCATGGCGCCCTGGAGGGCGCGGTCGAGCACGCGCCGGTCCGTGATAACTACGATCGAATCGAAAACGCGGCGGTCTTCTATGTCGTGCAGCGTGGATAACTGGTGGGCGAGCCAGGCGATGGTGAACGTCTTACCGCTTCCGGCGGAGTGCTGGATGAGATAGCGCTGTCCCGCCCCGGTCTTACGGGCATCCGATATGAGCTTTCGCACGCAATCGAGTTGCTGGTAGCGCGGGAAGACCAGCGATTTCCTGCCGGTCTTGCGGCCGTTCTCGTCTTCCTCCTCGACTTCGTGGACAAACTGGCGCACCAAATCAAGCACACTGTCCCGCGACCATGTCTCCTCCCAGAGATACGAAGTGGCATAGCCGGATTGCGTAGGCGGCACCGGCGGGTTTCCCGCACCGCGGTTGTTACCCTGGTTGAAGGGAAGGAAGCGCGTTTTGGGACCGGCGAGACGTGTGGTGACGTAGACCAGATCCGGATCAACCGCGAAATGCGCCAGACATCGGCCAAAGCCGAACAGCGGCTCGCGCGGGTCCCGGTCTGTCTTATACTGGCGGATCGCGTCCTCGACCGTCTGTCCGCTGAGCAGGTTCTTGAGTTCGGCGGTGAAAATGGGGATACCGTTCAGGAACAGAACCAAATCGAGGCTTTTCTCGTTTTTCATACTGTAGCGTACCTGGCGGACAACCGCGAAGAAGTTGGCCATATACAGTCGGCGCGTCTCCTCGTTGAGCCCGCTGGCCGGCCGGAAATAGGCCAATCGGAACGTGCAGCCCATATCCTTGATCCCGTTCCGCAGCACGTGGAGTACGCCCCGGCGTTCGATTTCCGACGATAGGCGCTTGAGAAATCGTCCTTTGACCTGGGCGCCATAGTGCTGGGACAACTTCCGCCACTCCTTTGGCTGAGTCGCAATAATGAAATCCAGAACATCTTTGGGCAGAAGGCAGAGTGCGTGGTCATAGTCCTCGTGCCTTCGTTTGAAATAGCCACCGGGTTCCATCGCCTGGCCGCCTATCGGCAACCCGCCTTCACGCACCCCGGTCGGAAGACCCCCCGACTCATCCTTGCCATGGCCAAGCAAAGCCGCCTCGATGGCGTCTTCGAAGGCTTTTTCGGAAATAACGGGACTCATAATGCGACTCGCGAAGTCATTGTGGCTTTCGGTTCGTCTTGATTTTCGATATGCGGCGCGTCGAGGACTTCGAGTACTGCGTCCGCACAATATACACGGTTTCGCTTTGCGTCGCCAACCTGCGTGACAATACCTGCTGATTCCAACCGATCGACGGCGCGCCGAGCCGTCGTGTAGGCGACCCCCAGCTTTGATGCGAGCATGCGCACGTTCCAGAACGGGAATTCGACGAACAGTTCCAAAACCGTCTCCAGATTCCCCGATCTGACGCCTGCGATTTGCTCCGACCAACGATGGAACAATTCGTCGATGCGGCGGATCCGACGAATGGCGTCCTCGGCCTGCTCGGCAACACCGCGCAGAAAGTACACCAGCCACGCCTCCCACTCTCCGTCGTGGGTCACCCTTAGAAGGTGTTCATAGTACTCCTGCCGCGTCGATTCAAAGTATGCGCTCAGATACAGAAGCGGTGTTGGTAAAACGCCACGGGCAGCGAACAGCAGCGGAATGAGCAGCCGACCGATACGTCCATTCCCGTCGAGAAACGGATGGATGGCCTCGAACTGCGAATGGATGAGAGCGGCGTGGACGAGAGGAGGAAGTGTTTCGTCGTGGAGAAATCGCTCCCACGCGCCGAGGCAATCCATCAGTTCATCCGGGGGCGGTGGAACGTAAGTCGCGTTGCTCCCACCACATCCGGGCGGGCCGATCCAGTTCTGGATGCGGCGAAACTCGCCCGGCGTCGCAGTGTCGCCGCGCACGCCGCGCATCAGCCGCTCGTGCAGTTCCCGAACCAGGCGCAATGAAAGCGGAAGCGTTGCCAAGCGATCGATGCCGTAGTCTAACGCCACGATGTAGTTTGCCACCTCTTCCAATTCCTCTGCGCTTCGCTCGACTCTCGCTCCGGCATTTGCGGCGAACAATTCGCCCAGGGAAACCTGCGTGCCCTCGATGCGGCTGGAAAGCACCGCTTCCTTGTACAGGAATGCCCTGATAAAGAGATACGGAATCGGCATCAGCCGGCCTTCGCCCGCGAGCCGGCCCACTGCACGGTCGGCATGGGAAAGCGCGAGGGCGAGTTCCTTGTCCCAGGCAATATCGGGCGGAAGTGGCGCCGGTACGTATGCGCTATAGCCTTCCGGACATCGGATTGTGCGACCGGGGGGCGGGCTACGCCCGTTGTTTCCTGGTGTCATGACCGTGCCTTGTTTGCACATATGAAAATAGGAGTCAATCTTATTAGCGTCATTGCTTTAAGTCGCTAATAATATAATGCAAATGGGCGAAAAAGAAAAGAACCGGCTTCCACAATATAAGCCAGTTCCAGGTAGATGGTGTACTGGAAAGAGGTTTCTGAAACCGCGAGGCTCATAGCGAATACAGTCCCTCCGGAGTGACAAAGCCGAGCACGGCGGCCACAGCGCACTATCGGTCGTCAAGCGTGAAGAGCAGGAGTTCGCCGGGGTTCTGTTCGTCGAAGGCGATGGCGGCCAATACCGACGTATCGACGTTCGCCGCGCTCATTCGCCACGCTCAGCCAGGAACCGCGCCAGGGCACCCGGCCGACGCGCCACTGGCTGAAACGCCTGCCTTGGCGCTCCCGATCGCACCAGGACCCCGCGTCGTTGGAGATCGTCCAGTCGCTCTTCGATCGTCGTCTGCTGGTGACGCTGGATTCCGCGGATCTCAGCCACGGGCTCTCCTCGATAAAGAAACCGTGACGGTCCTGCCTTCGCGCACTTGCACGGATGACCTCCGAAAACCGCGCCTTTGCTTCAGAAGTTGAGTAGATCAGTGTCATTGCGTGAATATAACCAGTCAGACTGGTCTCATCAAGCGCGTCGTTGGCGCTTTCGCGCCGTATGGCTGCGGATTCGCCACCGTTGAGCGGGACAATGCTGTATCTGTGGCATCAACTTCCCGCTTGACGTTATCGCCAACTTCGACCGCCTCGCGCACTTCAAAGACAATTTCGCCTTGTTTCATCTGCGTCTATCCATTTCTCCGGATGCGGTCTAGCCCCCCGGACATCGCACGGTGCGACCATGAGGCGCGCGCGTTACATCGGTGGCAGGTGTCACCAACTTGCCTTGTCTTCGGTTGGGAAAATAAGAACGATTCCTATTAGCGGTAACGCTTTGAATCGAAAATAATATAATGCGAATGAATTAGGAAGGAAAGAACCGGATCATTTTCCGGCATCCACTCCCCTGAAACAGGGTAGATGCCGAATCCGTGGTGAAATTTCTTGGTGCAGATGGAAACGTCGATATCAAGCATATAGCCTATCTACACACTCACCCCGAGCCTTCGGAGACGCGGTCAAACCCCGAAGAGAATATATGAAATCCTAACACATTTGTCCAAAGTTGACAAATAGTGTTCGAATAGCTATCTTTCCATTCGGATTAAGTCTTCCGACGACGATCGCCTATTTGGTGTAGCGGAACACGGTGCAAATCTACGGCATGATCTTAGGGGCGAAATGGCAATTGACCATAAAGAGTTGGGCCAGAGGCTTAGGCGCGCCAGAGAATCCAGCAGCCTGACCCAAGACGAGGTTGCAAATCACCTCGGAGTCTCGCGCTCTACTGTGGCACAGATCGAACTGGGCAACCGTACGGTCAACGGTATTGAACTGTTTCGCCTTGCCATCCTCTTCGGTAAGGATCTGCAGAGCTTTGTGGCGGAGGAGGAACCTGAAGAGGAGAATGCACTCGTCGCGTTGTACCGACTTCACCCGGATCTGTCGAGCAAGGAGGATTTGCGAGAGGCCCTCCTCCGGTGTTTAGCTTTGGGCCGGGAAATGACCAGACTTGAGCAATTGCTGGATATTGACCGCGATCTAGTTACAGTCGCGGCGTACCCGCTTCCACAACCACGCACCACGTGGGAGGCTATTCAACAAGGTGAACGCGTCGCAATGGAAGAACGCGGCCGCCTTGGGCTCGGCCTTACGTCAATCTCCGAAATCGCCCAGCTTCTCGAATCGCAGGACGTTCGTACTGCCTTGGTCACGTTGCCGGACGACGTATCAGGTTTTACACTCATCAAGCAGGAGATCGGAGTCCTCATTGTAGCAAATCGGGAGCACCATTTTTCGCGCAGGCGATTCTCGTACGCACACGAATATTGTCACGTGCTTATGGACCGAGACCACGGCGGTTTCGTCAGTCGAGAGCACGACCGAGATCAGTTACGTGAGGTCCGTGCCAACTCCTTTGCCGCCAGCTTTCTGATGCCTGCTGAGGCAGTGCGCCAGTTTATCCACGCTTCCGGAAAGGGGCGACCCAGCCGTATGGAAGCCGAAGTGTTCGATGAGGGATCGCCAATTCGTGGGCGGGCTCGATCTACCGCAGGAAGCCAGAAAATACAGCTCTACGATGTAGTGCGTATGGCGCACCACTTCGGCGTCAGCCGAATCGCCGCCTGCTATCGCCTGAGAAGCACCCGACTCCTCACAGCTAGCGAACTCGAGAGCCTGTTAGAACAAGAGAGAATGGATAAGGGGCGTAAATTGGAGCAGCTCTTGGGCTTTCCGGAACCGGACCACCAGGCTCTGCGTAACGAATTCCGCGACCGGTTTGTCGGGTTAGCCCTGGAAGCATTAAGGCGGAAAAGAATCTCCCGTGCCGAACTTATCGACTTAGTCGGCATGTTGAATGTGGATGCCGGCGAAGTGGATGACGCGGTTTCCGACCTGAGCCTCGACGATGAAGGAAGTAACGGAATTTAACCAGGTTCGATATAGTTGACGTTAGTCATCCGGACATCAAGATGGATAGTGATCGCCGAAACATACGCGATAATCAGCGTGATTCATCGCTGGAGGTTTGGGCGGACAATCTGGGATTTCGGTTTAGGCCGGCATTTCCCGGTTCGCCAAACTCACGTGAAATGACAATTACAAACACTACCCCTGTTGGAGGCTAAAATGCATACAATGACCTTTTTCCCTTTGGGAAACGCCGACTGCTGTCGCATTGAACTGTCGTGTGACCGTACAATCCTTATCGATTACGCTGCAACCAAAGATGAAAATGACGACAATGACCTTAGGTGCGACCTTCCGGAACTCCTCAAAGACGGCCTAAAGAAGAACAATCGTGACTACTTCGACGTCGTAGCGTTCAGTCACCTGGATAAAGATCACTTCAAGGGGGCCTCCGACTTCTTTTACCTTGAACATGCGATGAAGTACCAAGTTGGAAAACGCATCAAGATGAACATGATGTGGGTGCCCTCTGCGTTCATCACGGAGACGAGCCCTGACGATGATGAGGCGCGCATTTTGCAGAAAGAGGCTCGTTATCGATTCCGCCAGGCGAAAGGGATCCGTGTTTTCTCCCGGCCGGAACGGTTGGAGAAGTGGTGCGAAAAAAATGACATGAAGCTCCACGACCGGCTTCACTTGATTACGGATGCGGGAGAGATCGCACCTGAGTTTTCTCTGTGTAAAGATCATATCGAGTTTTTTGTTCACTCGCCATTTGCTATCCGACAGAACGATAAACCGGTCGAGGATCGGAACGAGGACTCGCTTGTGCTGCATGCAACCTTCGATGTCGCAGGAGTACATACCAAAGTGCTGATGTTGGCTGATTCCACCCATGAAGTGCTGTCACAGATTGTTGACGTTACCGAGTTCAAGGGAAACGAAGAATACCTTGAATGGGATATCCTCAAGATTCCCCACCACTGCAGCTATCTTTCCATAGGATCCGAAAAGGGCACAAGCAAAACCACACCCGTGACTCAGGTGGCGCGGCTATGCGAAAAAAAGGGACACCGTGGGGCGATCGCGGTATCAACAAGCAAGCCCATTCCCGTAGGAGGTAGTAACGAAGACGAGGACTCGCAGCCACCCCATCGACAGGCTGCGAATTATTACAAGGACGTCACGCGTGCCCTCGTTGGGCAATTCGTCGTCACGATGGAACATCCGTCACGTAACTCACCTAAGCCGTTGGTGATTGAAATCGGACAAAGCAAAGCAACATTGAAAAAGAGTGTGGTAAGCGCGGGAATTATCGCTACGTCAGGGCGCGCACCGAGGGCAGGTAGCCAAAGATGAGCTATTTTGATGTCTCGGGGGACGTCGTCCGGCCAAACGACCTTGAGATTTCAAAGGCCAAGGATCTCGCGCTCAGTCTATCGGCTGAGCGCATTGACTTTGCCCGGTTCGTCGAATGTCGTAAGCGGGATAAAATTGAAATTGTGGTGTTTGAGGTCGACGTTGAAATCGCACAGGTGCAGCGTTACCCGATCAAGGCAACAGAGCGCATATCCGCGTCGTTTACTAAAGAGGACGACAACGTACCTGTTGTCCATGCCCTACGTGTTAATTTCCCGCGAGTGCCGCACCTCAATCTGCACCGGCAAGAGTATCCTCGAAATATGTGTGTGTACGAAGAACCTTACGAGGAAATCAAGCGATGCTGGACTTCCCCTAGGTTCGTCCACGACATCCGTCGGTGGCTATCCTTAAACAGTCAAGGAAAACTCCACCAGGACGACCAACCTCTTGAACCCCTTCTTATGGATTTCCACGGGCACATCGTCCTTCCTTCTACCAAACAATTGGAGAAGCGCCTACCAACCCCGCTAGTCGTAGTTTCGGTGACATCGGACAATAATAGTAAAGGCCTTTTTCTGATCGCACTAACAGGCGAACCGCATGAAGGACCGCCGCCGCTACTTGCAAGTGTACATCGTTGCGAACCTCAGACGCATGGGGTCATTCATCAAATTCCGTCGACACTTGCTGACCTTGCTGCCATGACGGCGGTTGCCAAGGTCGACCTTATTTCTGAATTACGAAAACGTCTCCAGACCTGGCATCAGACGGACAGATCTGTTCTCGACGCCAATCTTCTCGTCGTTATTTTGTTTCCAAAAATGCGGCATGAAAAAGAAGAGAGCGAGGCAGTTGATAGTTGGGCGTTTTTGCTTTTGGATAGTGCAGAAGACAAGAGTGCTGAGGGCTTGCAAATTCGCCAACTGGGCGCCAAGATCGGCCTTTGGGATTTACTGGGAGAAGAGGTTGGCTATTTATTGCCGCCCGACACATCGAAAACGGGCGACGATGTAGACATAGCAGTGCTGAATCTGGTTCATCACCTCGATCGCTCAATGGCAGCCAAGCTCAATGGCGAGGATGAATTGGTCGATATGAGGGTTGTTGCGATCGGTATGGGTGCGCTTGGTTCCCAAGTTGCAATCAATATTGCGAGAACAGGGTTTGGTACTTGGACACTGATCGATCACGACATACTATTGCCACACAATTTAGCCCGGCATGCCCTCGACGGTAGTTTTGTGGGTTGGAACAAGGCAGATGCCGTTGCACACTTAGCGAATACTATAATTTTCGGTTCCGACCTGTTTAGCTCATTTCCAGTAAATGTGCTATCCCCTGGTGGACGAACTCAAGAACTATCCAATGCGCTGGCTAAGGCCGACCTGATCCTAGACATGTCGGCATCGGTTGGCGTTGCACGGATGATTGCGCAGGATTGCAATAGCACAGCGCGGAGGATCTCGCTATTCCTGTCGCCGTCCGGGAAAGACCTCGTTCTGCTCGCGGAAGATAAGCAACGAAACATTACCGTCGATGCCCTCGAAATGCAGTACTATAGAGCCGTTCTAAACAACCGATGCTTGTCAGGACATCTTGACAAGCCACCCGGGAGGTATCGCTATGCCCAATCCTGTCGGGATATCACAAGCATACTCCCCCAATACATGGTAGGTCTTCACGCGAGCAATGGCGGGAGAGCAGTATGCGATGCCGTACGGTGTGCTGACGCACAAATTACGATCTGGCGTTCAAACGAGGACGGTGTCGTAAATCGTGTCAAAGTATCCCCCGCCCCCGTTGTGCGTAAAATTACCAACGATTGGACAGTTGTCACTGACAACGTCGTAATAGAGACCCTCTCGCGTGTGCGTCAATCCAAACTTCCAAACGAAACTGGTGGCGTTCTACTGGGTTCCTTCGATATGGAGAGACGTATCGTCTATGTCGTCGATGCGTTGCCTTCGCCACCTGATAGCGAAGAATGGCCTACTCTATACATCCGGGGATGTGAGGGGCTTTCGGAGAAAGTCGCACAACGTACCAAAGTAGTCCACGGCATGATTGAGTATGTGGGCGAATGGCATTCACATCCGAGCGGTGCAGGCACGAAGCCAAGCAAGGACGATCTGAAGGTTCTTGCATGGCTTGAGGAACTGATGCAAGCCGACGGCTACCCAGCAACGATGACAATAGTGGGGGAAGGGCGAGATATTGGATTTTACATTGGCAAAACGGAGAAAAGCACCTTCCAACGTGAGGCGATAGCGAATGAATAAGGGATGGCTCAACTACCTAAACCTGAGTGACCAATACGAACGAAAAGCCCGTTTTATCCCTGCCGCACTTTCTGTTCTACCGTTGTGGACCGTCGCAGTTGCATTCGGTATCCCGATTCTCGGAATTGTGAAGCTTCTTGTGTCCTACGTTGTGTTCAGTACCCTTCTAGCTGTATTCGCGTCTCATCTTGCTTCGGCATTTGGCAATCGATTGCAGTCAAAAATGTGGCCTGCCTGGCCCCACGACGCTCCGACGAACCGATGGCTCCATCCAGACGATAATTCAACTTCCGATCAACAAAAAAAGCGTTGGTATCAGGTCATAAAGGACTTGGTTGGCCTTGACATCGCTCAAGCCGTCGAGACTGGCAATGAACACGAGATTGAGGCCGTGATTAACGATGCTCTCAGTGAGCTTCGCAGTCGGTTGTGGAAATCACCTATCGGGGAGCGGGTACGTCTACACAACAGCGACTACGGGTTTGCGCGAAATTTGACGGGGCTCAGATGCGTGTGGATTACATTCGCTATGGCCAGCCTCGTCGGATGCTGGGTAACATATCTCTGTCAGAACGGTTCTTCACTCTTGGCATTCATTTCTACACTCATCGCGGTGGGAACTGTAATCTTAGGATACATCCTACCGAAGTATACTCGCCAAAAGGCCGATCGTTACGCAGAAAGTTTTTTCGCGGCGGTTGTAGGCCTTAACAGGGACGATCTCACTGATAGTTGCCAAAACTAAATGGAAGTTTCGTAGCAAGTGATCTCCATGCAATAGCAATCTACACTGACGCATTTTAGATTCGAGTTCTTGAAGTGGAGTATCCAACAATGAGTACGATTGTACATTTCATAGACGTTGGACAGGGCAACATGTCGCTAATTGAAGCGGCAAATGGAGACAATTTTGTCGTTGATTGCAACATCACCGACGAGAACGAAGATAGAGTATTACAGTACGTCGCTAGACAGATCGGTTGGCAGTCTATATTAGCCGCGTTTGTATGCACTCACCGAGACGCCGACCATATTCGCGGTATAACCAAGTTAAACGAATACTTTCCCATTAAGAAGATCTGGGATAGCGGGCATCCAGGAACCTCGATTGACGCCCCGGAATATCGTCAATACATGCAGCTAAGGAGAACCGTCGGCGCGGTTCTCAAAGAGAAGTTGAAGCGCCAGGGATTTGGTCGCACACGATTTCGCTTTCTGAGTGCGCGAGACGAACGACTACCCAAAAACGCCAACGCGCAAGGCATAGTACTTAAGGTTGAGCAACGTAGTGCAAACGACGTCTCGCGAGAAGGAAGCGTAATGCTTACGGGCGATAGCGATGCTGAGACATGGAGATATGCAGTTAAAGAAGACTACAACAATAGTGAACTCTTGTGCGACATACTTTTAGCAGGCCATCATGGATCAAGCACGTTTTTCGATGACCCCCAAGATGAAAAACACTACTACGTTGATCACGTTAAGAAGCGATGGATCCAGCGATGACAATTGTGTCCGTTGGTGATAACCCACACGGCCACCCCAACTCTAAGGCCATCGAACTATACGAGAAATATTCTGGCGGTTCCAACAAGGGAAACAAGGTATACCGAACGGATCAGGACGGGAATATGAAGCTAATTCTCAAAGACGGAGGTGGATGGAATTTGACGACAAAACAGTGAATTTAAACCCATCGCAAAGACGGGATCAAGCCAGTAAATCTAAGTTACTCAAGAACAGGTTTCAAGGGATTCGCCGTATTCCGCGGTCTTTTTGGATTTCGCTCCATGTCTCCACGTATGGTCCATAATGGACCAGTCGCCTGGATAATTCATGGCACGTTTTCGTGCACATCGATCTTGCCCGTCACCGCCGCGGAAATGAGAGCCGAGCGGAGTTCCTTCAGGCGGTCGATGGCTTCTCGGACCTTTGTGGCGAGGGCGTCAATCTTTGCCGTCTCGCGGTCAAGAAAGGCGGCGATAACGCGTTGTTCGGGGAGTGGTGGAATTGATAGTAGAGTCTCTTTTAATGAATCCGAATAAATCACGTCAATTGTCGTAGCATGACTCATCAATTGAAGTTGTGCCAAAGTCAATCCGCTTTTCTCTATGACCAACTCGATATAGTGATCGTACGCATGCTTTGAGTCTATTTGAATCCTCATTAGACAGGGATGGAGAATACCTCGAGGAGCTTCGAATGGAATAATCAGACATCGTCCGATCGTGCCCCGTGTAGTAATTAGCAAGTCACCTGGAAACGCTTCGAAGGCTTGTAGTTCGTTAAATTTAGCCATCGAAATGTAGTTCACACCGGTCCAAATATCGCGATCAATCACTGTCCGCTGATTGAACACCTTTATGTCGCTATGCGTCATTTCGAAACTGTGCAATTGGCTGCCGAATGGACCAGTCTTGATTGCACCTTTTCGGCAAACCAACAGAGATTTGATCTTCCTTACTTCCCAATGCACCGGAATTTCTCCCAGCCACTGGATTCCCGAGTCCTTCGTGGGTACGTCGGGGTCGAGACCCCGCGTTACGGCGTGGCTGATGAGCGCGGAGCGCTTTTCCTGTAGCAACTCGATTAGCCGTTCCTTCTTCTCGACGAGGGTGTCGATCCTGGCCGTCTCGCGATCAAGGAAAGCGGCGATGGCCCGCTGTTCGGGGAGAGGTGGGAGCGGGTGCAATAAGTCGGCAATGAATGATTCGGGCACGCGTTTCTGGCCGCCCGCACCATACATTTCGGCTTGGCCAAGTTTTCTGAACGCATCTCCCATAGACAAGTAGAACAGGAATTGCCGGTTTGTCGTCCTTTTGGTCCGTAGGATGTGCAGCTCCGTGGTCCCGAATGCAATTTTATTAACGAGCCCAGTAGCGATCGCGCCCTTGCCATTTTCGAAACACGGGGTAATTTTCGCGACCAAAACATCCCCTTCACGAAAGTACGTGTAACCATCGTATACATCGCGTATTGGCTTAGTTGTCACCAATTCAAGGCCGCCGTATTCTCCAACAGCCTCCATCGGTACAAACGAGACCTCAAGCGAATCGTCGTGGGTTCTTGCCTCGGTTGACGCTGGGTTCAAATTTACAGCATACTTCAGCCGTTTCACCTCCCAATGCGCTGGTATCCCACCCAGCCATTCGATGCCGGAGTCCTTGTAGGCCGGGTAGGGATTTAGCCTATTCTTCAATGGATGGTTGGTGTTCGCCTTCCGGTAATTCACACTACCTCCGTGCCGTGTCTATTATCACGCAAATTCCCTTGGTATTCGAATTCTTCGTCTCAGATCATTTACTATCTATTGTCCGTTTGCCCCCGTTCTAAACGAACCCCGAATAGCCACTCCCGTCAATCCATCTCTTCTCGCAGAATCTTTCGAATTTGATCGACAGGCAAAAATTTCCCCTCGCACCAGCGGAGAAGATAAAGTGCTGGAGCTTCGCCAACCCAAGGAAGAGCTTAGCCGCCCATCTTGACCATTCTTCGTTTTTATTTTCGCCGATCAGCGCACGTGACACCTGGTCTGTGGCTTTAAGAGTCTTTGAATCAACGGGAACGTCAGACAGGACAATAGGTCGGGCGCTCGCCCATAGGGCATTAATGAATCCGGCGCCGAGGGCGGTATGTGACTGAAGATCCGCACCCGTATGACCGATATAATTGCATAGCGCCTGTAAATTAGAGAGGTCAGGACTCTCGTCGCGTTCAATCGAAGAAAGCAGGAGTTGCCGGTTTCGAGTTGGGCGACCCGCCCGGCGCTATCCGTCGAATTCGTACAAGAAGTTGTCACCGGACACGCCCTCGATTCGAAGGACGACCTTGCCCGGACCGGGTCCGTATAACTACTGATAGCGCGTCCTGACCAAGGCGAGGTCGAAGACGTGGGACTCGGTCAGCCATGCCTCGCAGCGATCGCCGTTCGCATTATGGGCGAGCACGGCCGGAAGCTGCACTGGATCCGACTCTCTGAACGATTTCGAGATTACCAGCGTGAAGTCGTGCCTCCGGCAGCCGCCGGCGTACGAGACTTCGATGGTCAACCGGTGTCCGCCGATGGCGGCCGAGTTCACGACGCAGGGGTCGTCTCCCCGGTCGCGGTCGTCGGCGACTACCACGTTGCTATCGGGGACACCCGGATCGAGCGTCGATTCACGGCAGCCGGTCGCGGCGAGCAGGCCGAGCAGTAGCGCGACCGAGGCCGCGCCCCACTCGGCGGAAACCAGGGAACCGGCGGATCCGGATATCATTGATCCCTCCAGCGTTGGATTTCGAGTTGTCCCGCAAGACCGCAAAAGCAATATAGCACCGATTCGGCGCTTCAATGGAGCGGCAGTTTCAAACCGCTATGGCGAATCCTCCCGCGCGGATGCCGAATCGTCGGGTGTGAAGGCGAGGCATTGGAAGTAGTCGTCGATGCGTCTGTACTCCGAGTCGTCCGGACCCATGAAGTTCTCCAGTCTCCGGATCACTTCCTCCTTGACCTCGTGTCCCGACATGCCGGCAAGCTCATCCCTGGAAAGGACCTCCAGGTCGTAGACCTGATACCAGCCGAAGCCGTTGTCCCGCATGACGTATTCGTCCGGCATATGTCTGTTGATCGGCGTGGCTTTCAGGAAATGCTTGAGCCGGTCCAGCGAGGCCTGCTCCTCTGGCTTCTTTTGATAGAGATAGAAACCCGCCCGGACTTCGTGATGGGTGAACGTCATCCCCCACGAGAGGGCGAAGTCTCCGCAGCCCAGTCTCCGCGCGAAACCGGCCAGGTCGGTATTGCGCCAATTCAACCAATAAATCCCCTTCGGGGGATTCATTGCGTATTGGAGTTTACAGCCTTGCCGCTTGAGGCAATTTGCCACCGCCGTTCGCAGATCCAAGGGATCCTGTCTCGATGCCTTCACCAGCGTGACAAGCGCGTCGCGGTACGCCGTCCGATCCTCCGGCGCCATCCCACGGACACCGTCATCGCCGTCCTTGTCCAGGACCTGCCGCATCTTCTGCAGGATGGAGTGATAGTCGTCAAGAAGCTTCTTGAAGCCCTCGACTCCTGCGGAACCAAACCACCTTTCGACCAGTTCAAGGTACTGTAGTACGAAGGTCCGTACGCCACAGGACTGGAACCTGCCTTCCGCATAGAATCTGCCGATGACTTCGTGGACCGACTCCCAACCAACGTGGACAATGCCCGGGAAGTCCACGCTTCCGTTGGGCGAGGTGGTCAACAGGACGCTTCTCACCGTGTGGTCCTTGTGCTTTTCGCGCAGCTCCCGTTCGTAGCCCAAGGCTTGCTGAACGTGGTCGGTAGACGCCGGTCCCACCTTATTCTCGATGGCGATCAAACACCGCTCTTCCTTGAACAAGACCGTGATGTCGACGTGGTCCCGTTCTCTCCAGACAGCGACATTCGACACCTCAAAGCCGATTGCGGGAAGGCGGTCCGCATTCGCCACCGGGAGCCGTTTATCGATCTGGTCCACAAACCATTTCAGGAACCGTGCGCCGATACCGTGGGTGTCGCCGGGCTGGAGCAGCCACGCCAACACGTTGCTGTGGCGGATTTCGTAGTCCGCGTACTGGAGAACGTCGAACGTGTTGAACTCCCTTGGTTTCAGGAGCTCCCGATGGTATGCCCGGAACCGGGGATCGTCGATCAATCTCCTGACGTCGCCTTCCAAGCGTCTATCCTCCTCTGATAAAGCGTAACATTGCACCGCTCAAAGGCTTGCTCGTCGCTAGGCTTGGGAATCTGTGTTGCACCAAGTTCGGACATGTAAATCGCCCTTGAAGATATTCTATTCTTGCTGTAGTTCGTCTGGTCGAGAGCCTGGAAAGACGTTAAATGTCGGCACTATATCGTAACTGCCGACATTTGATGTCACTCAGGCGATTCTTCGCGCAAACCCTTCAGCATTTCAAGTTTGTTAGCGACGTGGGCAATCCGATTTCCGGCAGAGACGTCACGATGCCACTCAATCATATGTAAGCCGCTCGGTGCCGAAGTCTACAAGGTCCGGAAGGGTCTTCAACCGCAGCAACACACAGGCGTTTTCGTTTTCGTTTTGGGCACGCCATCTCAACCGCTGTACCTGATGACCTCAAGCTCGGTCTCCGTTCTCGCTGTCTTTGTCCGAAACGGGTTGCCACGGTCCACCAGCGGGCCAACAAAGGTCGAACGAAGTGTCGGCCAGGACGCTTTCACGGATAGGCTCAAGAAATCTCTGCAACCGCTCACCAACGATTTCCGAAAGATTCGGGTGGCGGTGTCATGAGCCCGTTCTCAACCCGATAGTTGCGCCACAGCCTATTCCGGTCATTGTCCGAGTAGAACGACGAAGTGAGAGCAACCGGAGTCTCGGAGTTCAGATCCGTGCCACGCCGGCTGAAACAGTCCCGGATGGCCCGGCGGAGTTTCTCGCCATCAAAGAAAAACCGATCCGACAGGGCCCAAATGTCATGGAAGTCCTTCATACGGCTATTGCGCTGCCCAAATCGCACCATGGCTTCAAACTTCTCGGCAACGCTTGTCGACAGCGGATAAACTAGCAACGAGGGTTCGGGGACACCGCCAATGAGGGTCTTTAATTTCGCTTGCTCGGCACCGGCCGTGACGACGTCGCCGAAACCAAAGTCTACCTGGGTGAGAATTCTCGCGCTTCCAAGATAACAGTTGAGCTTGGCGCGTTGGCTCGGGAACGCTTGCTCCGAACGAATCATAGAAATCCGCAAGCTATCGAGATCGAAAACCAGGCCATCCTCCGGGCAGGGGACATTGCAGATGGTTTTCATAGTTTCTCGCACGTACATTTCGTCAGGGACACCGGAGGACGCCAATAAATCGATATCGCGAGTAGCGCGGTAGGGTTCATCCATCCAAACGGCAAGCAGAGTTGCGCCTTTGAGTATAAACCGATCACGTACTGGGCACGCGCCGAGGCGATATAGGAATCTTTCGCAGGCGTAGCGCACGAGGAAAAACTGGAACTCGATACGACTTTTTTTGCCTTATTGTACAGGCGAGATCTGATGGACGCCGCGACGTCGGTGATCATATAATTCCTATTTCCAGGGCCGCGCTCAGCCGGCGCGAAGGTAGCTCCTCAAGTGTTCGCAGCAGGGCGCCGGTAGTCACCTTTTTTTCCCGGAAACCGTCTTGCAATGCCTCAATAGCAGTTTCGCGTCCGATTAAGTGTTCGAATCGGAAACAATCGACGATCGTGCGAGCGGGCGAGGTTATTCGCGCCGGAACGCCTTCGAATGCGGTGTCTGACACACCATAGGTCCAGGCGGCGCCGCTGAACCTGATGAGTCGGGTTCGGAATTGCGGAAGGCGAGGGGGTCTCGCCTTATGGGGAATCGCAATCCAGACCTCGTGTGGCAGCCGGGTACCGATTTCGTGAAAGCTGAGCGCCGAAAGCAGGCATATGACGGCATTGGGTACACGCGCGCATACAGCAGCGAGTGTGTCGTGTTCAGTCGGCTCCGCACTGGCGAGCCTATAAAGGCCCCGGTTGACCCGCTCAACGGCCCCGGTTGAGACCAAACGGCGGAGTTGGTCGTACGTGATCCCCAACTCATCGATCTGGCTCGGACGAAAGAAGACACCGAGGCCGGCGCTGTGAAGGCGATCTCTGTCGAGTTGAATTGTAGGCGTGCTCATAAAATTGTCGGCATCTTATTAAGGATTGCCGACATTATATTGTATTCTTGCTTAATTGTCAACGGAAAATCCGTCTAATGCTTCATGTAATCTCGTTATACTCGAGGTCCTGACCGCGTGGCGCAATCGCTTCCAGTTTCTCAGTCTAGGACAGATTGCCGTGATACAGATCCCAGCGAAGCTGGAGATTCAGCCAAAACGCGGCCGACACATTGAAATGTCTCCCCAGGCGCAATGCGGTGCTCGGAGTGATACCCCGTCGACCGTTCACCAGTTCGTTGACCCATTGACAGGGCACATGAATGGCGGTAGCCAATTCCCGTTGTGTTAAATTCAACGAATTCAGAAACTCCTCAAGCAACATCACGCCCGGATGAGTGGGGACACGATCGGTTGGAATACGTACCATGATCCAAACCTTTGGTAAATCGTTAGTGATAGTCGAAGATCTCCACATCAGCGGGACCGGCAATCCGGCCACGCAAAGCAGTTGCCATAGATACTTTTGGTGACTCAGACCGTTGCGCCGGACATTCCCTTCAACATCTCCATTATGTCTCTTTCGATATCCTGAATATCGGCCTCGATCTCCGCGAGCGGTCGTGGCGGTTTGTAACGGTAGAAATATCGGTTGAAGTTGATTTCGTAGCCCACAAAGCCGACCCTACCGTCCCGATGATCGCGCTTCGATGTATCTATCCATGCTTCGGGAACATGAGGCGTGACCTCGCGCTCGAAGAAGGCTCTGACGCTGGCTGGGACGCCGTCGCCTTCCACTGGGTCCTCCCCATCGGCGAGCGGCACGCGCTCGGTGTCGCGGAGATCCGGGTCGGGTTCGGGCGCGCCGTTCTTTCCCCGGCAAATCGCGGCTGTTTCATCGCGTTCGCCAAGAGCCGTGAGGATTGCCTTCTGCACCGGCGCCGCGAGTTTAGGACCGGCTCTCCGTGCCGCTTCCGCGAGTCCTGCCAGAAATACCTCGCGGTCCTTGTAAAGGGTGTCGGGCAGCGTTTCGAGCATGGTCGAAATTTCCTGCTGTAGGGCGCGGCCTTCGGCCTCTTCCCTGGCGCCGGCGTCTCCCCGCTTCTTCGATTTGGCCAGATTCTGAAATGCCGTTTGTTCACTCAACCGGGCGATGCGTTCCGCGTTCGCCTGGAAATTGAGTCGCAGCGGGCGTTCAACCGTAATTCTCCGATACCCGAACCGCTTCGTAGAGAAGACACGGCTGACGATTTTGTCTTCTTCCTCGCCGTCTTCGGAGACCTTCCGCGTCTCGCCATCCTGAAAGCCACGCAGGAGTTTCAGTACTTCGTCTGCTTTTTCCGGCGGTATCTCCCGCCGCTTGTCACCCAGACTCCGGCGCATCGGCTTCCAGAAGGTCGTGGCGTCGATAAGCTGCACCTTGCCCCGGCGTTCCGGGGCCTCGCGGTTACTCAAAATCCACACGTAGGTTGCAATGCCGGTGTTGTAGAAGAGTTGCTCGGGCAGTGCGATCAACGCCTCCAGCAGGTCGTTCTCCATGATGTATCGGCGAATTTCGCTTTCGCCGCTGCCTGCGTCGCCGGTAAACAGGGGAGAACCGTTCATGATGATCGCGATGCGCGCGCCTCCCTGCTCCGGAGCCCGGGCATGGGAGAGCATGTGAAGCAGGAACAGGGTCTGTCCGTCGCTGATGCGCGGAAGCCCGGGGCCGAAGCGCCCGGCCGCGCCACGTTCATGTTCCGACTCCACCGCGGCCTTGTCGCGTTTCCAGTCCTTGCCGTAGGGAGGATTCGCGATCAGGTAATCGAAATGGTGGGCGGCATGCCGATCGTTTGAGAGCGTGCTGCCAAAAACGACCTTGTCCGCGTCGCGGCCCGTCGGATCCTTCATGTACATGTCAGACTTTGAGACCGCCCACGTCTCAGGGTTCACTTCCTGGCCGAAGAGATGGATCTCCGCCTCCGGATTGATAGCGGGGCGAAGGACTTCGCCGTTGCTTCGCATGCCCCTCGTCATGTGTTCCTTGGCGATGGTCAACATGCCGCCGGAGCCGCAGCATGGGTCGTAAACACTACGCACAACGCCGGGTCGGGCGATGCGGTCTTTTTCGCCGGCGAGCATGAGGTCCACCATCAGATGGACCACGTCCCTCGGCGTGAAGTGCTCACCGGGATTCTCGTCGAGGGCTTCGTTGAAGCGTCGGATCAACTCTTCGAAGACCGTCCCCATGGTCGCGTTGTCGATCAGATCGGGGTGCAGGTCGACGTTCTTGAAACGCTCCAGCACCTGGAACAGCAACCCTGCTTCGTCAAGTTTGCTGATCGTGTTGTCGAAGTCGAATCGTTCCAACACCTCGCGCATGTTATCGCTGAAGCCGGCGATGTAGTTCCTCAGGTTGGCGGCAAGTTGGGGCGCATCGGCCAGCAACGTGTCGAAGTCATAGCGTGAAGTGTTGTAGAATGCGAAGCCGGATGTTTCGCGCAGTTGTCCTTTCAGATCTTCAAGGCCGCGACCTCTCAACTCCGCCTGTCGTTTGAGCACTTGTCGCTTGGTCGGAGCAAGGACGCAGTCAAGACGGCGCAGCACGGTCAGGGGCAGAATGACGTCCTGGTATTTGCCGCGTTTGAAGCTGTCGCGAATCAGATCCGCAACACCCCAGATGAAGCTGACGATCTCACTGTGGTTCATCGGTTAGCTCCAGGATAGGTTGCCCATTTACTATGGTGCATTTCAGTTGCTCGACTTCAGGACCCGGCGTCACTGCTGTGCCCTATTTGCAGTTGTGAAAACAACAAAGGTCGTTATTATCGAAAAAGGATATATACGCTATATGATCCCGACGGGGCCAGATATGCGATACACCGCAATTGGAGTGAATTTGCCTCTGCATCCAGCAAGCACATCTCGTCGTCTACCCCCCGCTTTTTGCGGCACGGATACGACAAGACCCCGGCGGGATTGTCCATCGGGGTCTTGTCGTATCCGTCAGGCGGGGTCTTGTCGTATCCGTCAGGCCGCCGGAAGGGGCAGCCGGAAATTGGTGCGCCCACAGGGAATCGAACCCCGAACCTTCTGATTAAGAGTCAGCTGCTCTGCCTATTGAGCTATGGGCGCATTGACTTTCGTGGTACGACCATCGGTTTATCGGCGCCAGTGTGCCTCGCCGCGCGGCAGGCGGGTGACGGTGTGTGAAGCCGTCGCGCAAACTAACAGTTGTGCGCGACGTTTACGAATCAAGGCAAGTATCTATTCGAGATCAAACAAAGAAAAACAACAACGTTTGCTACGGATTTCTACGTCCGGACATAGTCCCCGCTGCGGCCGCCGGTTTTCCTCAGGAGGCGGATATTCCGGATCGCCATATCCCTGTCCACGGCCTTGCACATATCGTAGACGGTCAACAGCGCCGCGCTTACGGCCGTCAACGCCTCCATCTCCACTCCGGTCTTGCCCGTCACGCGTACGCTGGCTTCCGCTTCGATACGGTCATGTCCCACGGCAAAGCTGAGTTCGATGCCCGTGGGATCCACGGGATGGCAGAGCGGGATCAGCTCCCACGTGCGTTTCGCCGCCATGATCCCCGCAATCCGGGCGGTCTCCAATACGTTACCCTTGGGCAGCTCCCCCCCGGAAACCAGCCGCGCCGTCTCGGGCGCCATGGCAATTTCACCGCCCGCAACCGCCACGCGGTCGGTCACGGCTTTCTCCGTGACGTCCACCATCCGCACGGTTCCGTCTTCGGCAATATGTGTCAGATTCGCCATGTCAAATGCCGGAACGATTCTGGAGGCGCGATTCGCGCTACCATTCTTCCAGAAGCACGATGTCCACTTCCGACCCCGCCTCGAGAGCCTCCACCTCGGCCTCCACAACGAAGAGGCTGTTCGCTCGTGAAAGAGAAAACAGGTCAGCCGATCCGTGGTGGCCCACCCAGCGGCTCTCCCAGCATCCGTTGACTTCCCGGGACCTGGCCGGCACGAATTGCTTTCGCCCCGGCGATTGCCGGAACGCCTGCGCCAGCCTACCCCGTACCATCGGCCGATGGAGCTCGCACATCCGCTGCATCTTTCGAACGGCCGGCCGGACCAGCAGTTCCAGGCCCACCACAGCCGAGACCGGGTTGCCCGGCAAACCGAAGACGAGTTTTTCCCCTCGTGCGCCAAAGGTGAGCGGTTTGCCCGGCTTCATCCGAATCCGATCGAAAAAGATCTCCACGCCGCAATCCCGCATCGCGCCCTGAACCAGATCATAAATACCGGCCGATACGCCTCCGGAAAGGAGAACCACGTCGCATTCGTCGAGGCCGCGGGAAATCACCGCATTCAGGGCGGCTTCGTCGTCTTCCACGATGCCGAGATAACGCGTCTCCGCTCCGGACCGCAGTGCCTGCGCCATCATGGAATACCCGTTGCTGTTCCGGATCTGTCCGGCTGCCGGGTCGTTTCCGGGCTCCACAATCTCGCTGCCCGTCGCAGCGACGCCGATGACCGGCCGTCGATAGACGGGTACGCTGACCATACCCACCGCCGCGAGGATCCCGATTTCCGGCGGCCGAATCCACGTTCCGTCCTCAAGCACCACCTGATTGCGCCTGATGTCTTCTCCGAGAGGCACGACATTGCGTCCCGGCTCCGTCGGCGCCAGCACCCGCACACCATCCCCCTCCCGCTCCGACACGGTCTCTTCCACCATCACCACCGTGTCCGCGCCGTCCGGCATCGGCGCGCCCGTCATTATTCGGGCGGCCTGACCGGGTGAAACCGTTTTTTTAGGAACCGACCCGGCCGGAATCTCTTCGATAACCTCAAGAACGGCCGGATTTTCCTGTCGTGCGTCCGCGACGTCCGCCCCGACCACCGCGTAACCGTCCATGGTCGCTTTGTCGAACGGCGGCATGTCGATGTCCGATCGCACATCCTCCGCGAGCGTGCATCCCAGGGCGTCCATCAGATCGACGTTTGTTCGGTCGATCTCGGACGTATGTTGCAGGACGACGCGAATCGCCTCGTCCATGGTGATCATATCCATCGGCGATCCCTTTCATTGCGCCGAATGCTCCGGCGCCAGGCGATAAATATATACAAAGCCGGTTCAAATGTCACTTCAAAACTGGCCCTCCGATTCGGTTACGGCCAGGGTCGGGGCAGAATCCGAGGTTCGCCCAAAATGCGGACGATACGATTGCAAGTCGACACACTGCCCCGGAAAACCGCCCGAACGAGGCCGCAAACGGTCACCCCGCAGCGCCTTCACGCGACTTTGTTAACCCATTCGCCGGTAACGCGATTCTCCGGGGTCCCGATTTGACATTCCCGCATCGAATGCCTACATTATCCACATGGGCGAAGCGACGAAACCGACGGGTTCGGCGCTGCCGACACACCGCCGATATGCACAACCCCGGAGCGGACCGTAACACGCAAACATCACAGGTTCTATTCTTGTTTTTGAGTCCGATCCCAAATCATTCCCGGAGTTCAGAACCTCATGACAGGCACTGACGTCAAGACCGCCATCATCACGGGCGCCGGCACGGGTATCGGCCGCGCCATCGCCGTGGCGTTTTCCAATGCAGGTATGAATTGCGTCCTCGCCGGACGCCGCGCCGAAGTCCTTGACGAAACGGCGGAAGCAACGCGTAATCCCCAGGCAGAGACGCTTTGTGTACCGGCCGACGTCACCTGTCGTGAGTCTGTCAAAGCCCTCTCGGATCGTACCATCGAGCGTTTCGGGCGCATCGACATCCTGGTGAACAACGCCGGTATCAATACGCTGAAGCGCGGCCTCAGAGATATCTCCGACGAGGACTGGGATCGGGTTGTCGATATCAATCTCACCGGCGCATTCAATGCATTTCGGGCCGTCATGCCGCACATGGAGAAACAGGTCGACGGTCTGGTCATCAATATCTCATCCATGGCCGGCAAACGGTCCGGCATGGTTGCGGGGGTGGCCTACTGCGCATCCAAATTCGGAATGGCCGCCCTGAACCAGTCCATCAACGCCGAGTTCCGCGAGACCGGTATCCGGGCGTGCTGTATCTTTCCAGGAGAGGTCGACACGCCCATCCTGGATCTCCGTCCCAACCCTGTCTCCGATGAAAAACGTGCCGCCGCGCTCCCGCCGGAAGACATCGCCGCCACCGCGCTGATGGTCGCGCAGCTGCCCGGCCGGGCGATCGTGGAAGAAATCACGATCTTCCCAAGGCGGGTCGTTGCAAAGTAGGGCTTGCGATCTGGAGATCGAACGCCCCGTTCACGCGTACATGCCGCTGCGACGGAACAATCTCCTTGTCTATAGTCCGGGTTTTTGTTACATTGTTCGTAACATACAATAATACCAGATGTTTATATGTGAAGAAGGGCGAGGTGCGAGTGAAGAACGAAATTGTAATCAACGTAGGGTCCCACGAATCACGAATTGCTGTTCTGGAAGATGGAAAGTTGGTTGAAATCCTCGTCGAATGCGCAGAGAACCAGCGCATGGTCGGCGATATTTACAAAGGAACAGTTGCCGCGGTGCTCCCCGGAATGCAGGCTGCCTTTGTGGATATCGGACTGGAGAAAAGCGCTTTTCTTCACGCGTCCGATATGCCCGGTTCGCCCGGGTCAATGGTGGGGCTGGATGAAGAAACCCTCGAGGAAATCGACGCGCGAACCAACGCAAACGGAAAATCGGTCATTCCCATAGAAGGACTCATCCAGAAGGGCCAGGAGGTTCTTGTTCAGGTCAAGAAAGAACCCATCGGCACGAAGGGGCCCAGGGTAACGGCCGTGCCCTCCCTGCCCGGACGGTTTATGGTGCTGGTGCCCAACGGGGAGAAGGTGGGCGTTTCCCGTAAGATCACCAACATATCCGAAAAACGAAGGCTGAAGGAACTCGGCCACGACATACGCCCCGACGGTTGCGGCATCATTGTGCGGACCGAAGCCTCCGGCAAGGGCGACCGGGAGATGATGCGAGACCTGAAGCAATTGATGAATGTCTGGTCGCGCGTCCAGAAACAGTACCGAAACGCCGACGCGGCCAGCATTCTGCACAAAGAAATGGGCATGACGTCGAGTCTGATCCGCGACCTGTTTACCGACGACGTCGACCGCCTGGTGGTTGACGCAAAACAGGAATACAAGAAGATACTGGCTTATCTCAAATCCACTTCGCCCCACCTCCGCAGCCGGGTGGAATACCACCGAGACAGCACGCCCGTCTTCGACGCCTTTGGTATCGAGAATGAAATTGAAAAATGCTCGGACCGCAGGGTCTGGCTGAAGGGTGGCGGATACCTGGTTCTGGATCACACCGAGGCTTTATTTGCCATCGACGTGAACAGCGGCAGGTTCGTGGGCAGATCGAACCAGGAAGACAACGTGTTGAAAATCAACCTCGAGGCCGCCAAGGAAATCCCACGCCAGCTTCGCCTGCGCGATATCGGTGGTATCATCGTGATCGATTTCATCGACATGGCCTTTGTCCAGAACCGCAAAAAGGTGGAATCCGAATTTCGACAGGCCGTCCGCCGGGACCGGTCCAAGCCCCGCTTCTCCGAGATCAGCGAGTTTGGCCTCATGGAGATGACCCGCCAGAGGGTCCGCCCCAGCCTCATGTTCACCTTCAGCGAATCCTGTCCCAACTGCAACGGCAGCGGTCGCGTGCCCAGCCGGGAGTCCACCCTCGCCCGAATCGAGCGGTGGCTCAAGCGGTCGCGGGCCGACTCGGTTGAACGCAGGCTTACCGTGCATGTCAACCCCTCGGTCGGAGAATTCATCCTCGAAAACCGTCGCGAACGTCTGAAGAGGCTGCGACGGTCCACGCGGGTGTGGCTAAACGTGGAAAATGACCACGATCTGCAGGTGGACGCCTACCGGATGTATTCCCGGAAACGAAATCTGGACATTACGGACAAATTTAAAACTTGACAAAACCACCCGTCTTTGTTACCGTTCCGGCCGCGTTTCGCGGGTGAAACGAATGGATGCGCCAAATCGTTTTATGGAGGTTTTCATGTACGCCGTCGTCGTCATCGCCGGCCAACAGGTCAAAGTTCAGGAAGGCGATCGCATTCGCGTCTCCCGCCTCAAGGTCGAGGCCGGAGAATCGGTCACCCTGGATCGGGTTCTGTTGGTATCGAAAGACGGCGAAACCAGCATCGGCAGGCCGCAGGTCGAAGGGGCCGCCGTGGAGGCCAGTGTCCTGGAGCACGGAAAGCACGACAAAGTCATTGTCTTCAAAATGAAACGTCGAAAGGGCTATCGGCGGAAAAACGGCCATCGGCAGCCTTATACGGATCTCCGGATCGACGGCATTTCAGTATAAACCCCCCGCGCGGTATCGGGAAATTCCCAATCCAGCAGAGGCATGGGTAGGAGGTCAACGGCATGGCCCACAAAAAAGGGGCCGGAAGTTCCCGGAACGGCCGCGACAGCCGGGGACGGCGCCTGGGCGTCAAAGTCTTCGGCGGGCAGTTTGTCACCGCGGGCAGCATCATTGTCCGGCAGCGCGGCACCCGGATCCATCCCGGAGACGAGGTAGGGCGCGGCAGAGACGATTCGCTTTTTGCGCTGGTCGACGGCATTGTGACCTTCCAGGACCTGAACAAGCGTCGCAAAAAGGTCAGCGTTTACCCCAAGGCGGAGTAGCCCGGCATTGAAAATCGCAGTGGTTGGCGCCGGCAACGTGGGAGCGACCGCCGCTCAGCATATTGCGGAACGGGAACTCGCCCGCGAACTGATACTGCTGGACGTCGCCGAGGGCATTCCACAGGGCAAAGCCCTGGACCTGGCTGAGGCATCGCCGGTTGACCGCTTCGACACCCGGGTTACGGGTACGAGCGATTCCGGCAGCCTGTCCGGATCCGACATCGTCGTCATTACCGCCGGCCTGGCGCGTAAGCCCGGGATGACCCGGGACGACCTGCTGTCCACAAATGCGGACATCGTCGGTTCGGTTTGCGATCGCGTAAAAGAAACAGCGCCCGACGCCATTGTTATCGTGGTAACGAATCCCCTCGACGCAATGGCTTACGTGGCGCTGAAAGTTACGGAATTTTCGCCCGCTCATGTCGTTGGCATGGCGGGCATTTTGGATTCCGCGCGTTTTCGTTATTTCATCGCGGATGAACTGGACGTTTCCGTGGAAGACGTTACCGCCTTCGTTCTGGGCGGCCACGGCGATTCCATGCTGCCCCTGCCCCGCTACTCATCCGTCGCCGGCATTCCGCTCTCCGAACTGCTCGACGAAGCCGCCATCGAACGGCTGGTTGAACGCACCCGGAATGGCGGTGCCGAAATTGTCGGACACCTCAAAACGGGCAGCGCCTATTACGCGCCCGCATCCGCCATTGCCGAAATGGTGGCGGCCATTGTGCGGGACAAGAAACGTATCCTGCCATGCGCTGCCTGGCTTACCGGCCAATACGGGGTCCAGGATCTGTTTATGGGTGTGCCGGTGAAGCTGGGTGCTTCGGGCGTAGAGGAAATCATCGAAATCGGCCTCACGCCGGACGAACAGAAAGCCTTTCATGCATCCGCCGAGGCCGTTCGATCCAGCGTCCGGAAACTTAAGCTCTGAAAACAGGCTTCGATTCATTCTACATCCGAACTTTTCGCACGGCCGGGGTCCTGAAGGACCCGGTTTTTTTTGTGCGGATGAAAGGGCCGTCGGGCCGGAAGCCTGCGCTTCGGTCCGGCCGTTTCGAAGCCCGGAATCAGGGTTCCTTAAGGTAGTTTCTCAGCACGAAGTGCAGAATGCCTCCGTTCCGATAGTAGTCGATTTCCACGGGCGTATCGATGCGCACCGTTGTGGAGAACGTCTTTACGGATCCATCTTCCGCCGTAGCCGTTACCGTTGCGTCCTGAAGCAGGCGCAGATCGTCGCCGATGCCCTCGATATCGAATACCTCTCTGCCCGTTAGCCCCAGCGAAGCCGCGGTTTCGCCCTGCTTGAACTGCAGCGGCAGCACGCCCATGCCCACCAGATTGCTCCGATGAATCCGTTCGTAACTCTCCGCGATCACGGCGCGCACCCCCTGCAGCGCCGGCCCTTTGGCCGCCCAGTCCCGCGACGACCCGGTACCGTATTCCTTCCCGGCCAGTACGACGAGCGGTACACCCTCCTGCGCGTAACGAATAGCCGCATCGTAGATTCCCATTTGCTCGTCGCCCGGCAGATGAACGGTGACGCCACCCTCCGTCCCCGGCGCCAGCAGATTGCGGATGCGGATATTCGCAAACGTGCCGCGTACCATTACTTCGTGATTGCCCCGCCGGGACCCGTACGAGTTGAAATCCATGGGCGCCACTCCCTTTTCGATCAGGTAACGCCCCGCCGGACTGTCCACGGCAATACTGCCCGCCGGTGAAATGTGGTCGGTTGTCACGGAATCTCCCAACATCACAAGCACCCGGGCGCCGTGAACTTCCCGAATGGGCGCCGGTTGTTCCGCGAGGTCCCGGAAGAACGGCGGCTCCTGCACGTAGGTGCTGTCCGCATTCCAGGAATACAGCGCCGTTTCCTGCCCGGTAATGGCGTTCCAGGTCTCGTTACCGTCGAATACGTTGCTGTACCGCGATTCAAACATCTCAGGCTTCAGCGCCTGTGCGATGGTATCGGAGATTTCCTCCTGGGTAGGCCAGATGTCACTCAGGGTTACCGGATTTCCATCGGCATCCTCTCCCAGCGGCTCGTTCGCCAGGTCCACGTCAACCCGGCCCGCCAGGGCATAGGCCACCACCAGGGGAGGAGACGCGAGATAGTTCGCCTTTACGTGCGGGTTTACCCGGCCCTCGAAATTCCGGTTGCCCGAAAGAACCGATGCCGCCACCAGATCGCCTTCGTCGATAGCAGCCACCACCGGTTCCGGCAACGGACCGCTGTTGCCTATACAGGTGGTGCATCCGTATCCGACCGTATGGAATCCCAGTCGTTCCAGGTAGGGCGTCAACCCGGCCGCGTTCAGATAATCCGTGACCACACGCGACCCCGGCGCCAGGCTTGTTTTCACATGAGAGGGTACCGTGAGCCCCCGTTCCACCGCCTTCTTGGCCAGAAGCCCCGCACCCACCATCACCGAGGGATTGCTCGTATTCGTACAGCTGGTAATCGCCGCGATTACCACCGCGCCGTGTCCGATCTGAGACCGGCCGTTGGCCGCCACGGTCAATTTCCTCCCGCGAACCGCTTCATCCACACCGAACCCGCTGTGACCGACGGGTGATGTCAACGCATGCTCGAATCCCCGCTTCAGGGCGTCCAGCGGCACGCGGTCCTGCGGCCGCTTCGGCCCGGCCAGACACGGTTCCACGGTGCCCAGGTCCATCTCGAGCGTTTCCGTAAACGCGGGTTCCGGCGTTTCGTCCGTACGGAACAGACCCTGCGCCCGGGTATACCGCGCCACCAGGTCGACCTTCTCAGCCGACCTCGCTGTGCGCTCCAGGTAACGCAACGTCTCCGCGTCTACGGGAAAGAAACCCACGGTAGCGCCGTATTCCGGCGCCATATTCGCGATGGTTGCACGGTCGGCCAAGCTGATGCTCGACAAACCCGTGCCGTAGAACTCCACGAACTTGCCGACCACCCCTTTTGCGCGCAGCATCTGGGTTACCGTTAGCGCCAGGTCCGTAGCGGTCGTGCCTTCGGGCAGTCTGCCGTGCAGCTTGAAGCCCACCACCTCGGGCGTCGCCATATAGATTGGCTGCCCCAACATGACCGCCTCGGCCTCGATCCCGCCAACGCCCCAACCCAGCACGCCCAGGCCGTTGATCATGGTGGTGTGGGAATCGGTTCCCACGAGGCTGTCCGGAAACGCCACGCCTCGCTGGTGCACCACGCCTTTCGCCAGGTATTCCAGGTTCACCTGGTGCACGATTCCCGTAGCGGGCGGTATCACGTGAAACTTCTCAAACGCATTGGCTCCCCACCTGAGAAACTCATAACGTTCCCGGTTCCGTTCAAATTCGATCTCCGCGTTGATTCGCAGCGCGTCATGGCGGGCGAACCGGTCGACCTGCACCGAATGGTCGATCACCAGGTCGGCCGGAATCTGCGGCTCGATCCGCCGCGGATCCTTTCCCATCCGGGCCATGGCGGTACGAAGCGCGGCCAGATCGACCAGGGAGGGCACGCCGGTGAAATCCTGCAACACCACGCGCGCCGGCATGAAAGGGACCTCCGCCTGGGTCGGCGCCGCCGCATTCCATCCGGCCAGCCCCGCGGCATCGTCTTCGGTCACCAGAAATCCGTCCAGATTCCGCAGCGTCGCTTCCAGCAACACCTTTATGGTGAAGGGCAATCGCGAAATCGCGCCGATGCCGGACGTTTCCAATCGATCCAGGCGATATATTTGAACCTCGCCGCCGGCCGTGGACAACCTGTCGCGTAATCCGAAGGGATCCTTAACGTTGCTCATAACGGGAATCCTCACAAGGCAGTAAGAAGTGAGACGTAAGAAGAAACAGCGATCAGCGGTCAGCAAAAAGCGGCAAGACGGGAGAAGTGAGACAACACGAAAAACAACGGGGTGCCGGGTGGACCTCCTGCTTCTCACTTCTAACGTCTCGCGGTTGTCCTGGGGTCCTCTTACGTTTCCCCTCTCACTGAATCAATGAACTGCTTACGCAATATATAATATAATCTAAAGTTTGCAAGTCGGGATCCAGTTGCCCGCCCCGGAAATGGGTTACCATTCCCCGCCTTTGCGATTCGCGGATTTCCCGCTTTACACGCGAATCAAATTTAGCTAAATTCAATACAAGATAAAAACGAATCGTTGTTATAGATTATATTCCTAAAAGGAATCAATTATCGTTTGTTGGCCGGAACCCCGGGCGGACGGGACCTTCCTGCCCAGCAGAAACCGGCTCGGGCAGGTGCCCGCGCTCCCACGGGGAGAGGCGTAGCGCGCACGGGCGGTTCCCCCGCCGCCGCCGGTGGGGGCGACCACCCTCAAGGGGAGAGTGGTGGCGAGGTGTCGTCGGGCTGGACGGCGCGGGAGGATCCCCCATACTGAGGACATCGCGTTATGATCGAAAACATCGAAACCCTGGCTGCGCTTTCCGAAGCCGGCACGATGACCAAAGCGGGCATCCGGCTGCGAATCTCCCAATCGGCCGTCAGCAAACGCATCGCCGCACTGGAAAATACGCTGGGACGGAACCTCATCGAACCCGTTGGCAGACGCGTCCGTCTCACGGCCGCGGGCATTCAACTGCTCGAAAAGACCGCGCCGTTCATGGCCGCCCTGCGGGAGGCCGTGGCCGCCGAGTCCCCCGTTCGGGGCAGCCGCCTTGTGATTGGCATCTCCGAATCCATTCTCTCTTCGTGGGGTTCGCGCGTCCTGGCCGACGTCGTACAGGCCATTCCGCAGCTTGAACTCGTCATCAATGCCCATAGAAGCCCCGTTGTTATTGACAATGTCCGCTCGGGCGAATATATGCTCGCGCTGTGCGCGGATCTGGGGGAATACAGCGCCGGCATGACGTCGGAGCCCCTCGTGGACGAGCCCATGGTCCTGGTGCCCTCCGGACTGAAGCCGTTTCGACTGCGCCGGGATACATCGCTTCCGGTCATCACCATCGAACCCCATGCCGCGACCTGGCGTCACCTGGAACAGCGGATCAGGATCCTCTCCAGGAATTGGAACATGCGCATCGAAACCGTACAGACCCTTCAATCCTTCGCGGGCATCGCGCAGATGGCCCGCTGCGGATTCGGCCACGGACTGGTGCCGCTGGGTATCGCCAGAGCGCTGGGCATTCCCGACCGGAGGCTTATTCGTTTCCCCGATCCCGGGCTCTCCCGGCCGATCGCGCTTGTTGGCCGCAGTACCACCTTCGCCCGTCCTATCGTAAGATCTTTCCATCAGGTGCTCAGAAAAACCATCCCCTCGAACCTTTCCGGTCTGGGCTGATTTCATTCCCGTTTCAACTTGCCTTTCGTACGTCAAAAACGTATTTTCGGACACCGTGATGACCTGTCCAGATCGACGTTTTGCCGCCCTGATTATCCTCGACGGCTGGGGCCTTTCTTCCAACGAGGACCACAACGCTGTAGCGCTGGCCGATACGCCGACGATGGACCGGATCGGCGCGACGTACCCGTCCACGACCCTCCAGACGTACGGACGCAGCGTCGGTCTGCCCGATGGCTTGATCGGGAACTCCGAAGTCGGGCATCTCAACCTGGGCGCGGGACGTGTGGTGATGCAGGCCGTCACCCGCATCGATGACAGGGTGAGGGACGGCAGCTTTCCGCGGAACGAAGCGTTGATCGCATCAATGGACCGGGTTGCCGGTACCGACCGGCGCCTCCACCTGATCGGACTGGTGTCCGACGGCGGCGTACATTCCTGGCCCAACCACTACAGCGGTCTGCTTAAAATGGCCGCCGGCCGCCGGATGAGACCGGATCAGGTTTGCATCCACGCGTGGCTCGACGGACGTGACACACCGCCCACAAGCGGATTCCGCCATCTGGCTGCCCTGCGGGAGATGTGCGAGTCGGCCGGTGTGGGTAAGATAGCCACCGTGTGCGGCCGCTACTTCGCCATGGACCGGGACCGGCGCTGGGATCGCGTCCGCGTGGCCTACGAGGCCATGACACTCGGCAGGGGGATACGCGCAGGGGATCCGCTCGAAGCCCTGCGGGACGCCTACGATCGCAACGAAACCGACGAGTTCGTCAAGCCGATCGTCATCGCCAGGCCAAACGGGGATCCATTGGCGACCGTACGGAACGACGACTCCGTGCTCTGCTTCAATTTCCGGGGCGACCGGGGGCGGCAGATTACCCGCGCCTTCGTGCTTCCGTGTTTCGACGGATTTGAGCCCACAGCCCGCCCCAGGGTACACTACACGTGCCTCACGCGTTACGAAGCCGGCCTGCCCGTGGACGGGGTTGCGTTTTCGCCCGAAGATCTGGCCCAGGATATGCCGGACGTCTGCGGGAAGACGTTGAGCGAGGCCGGACTCCGGCAGCTACGCATCGCCGAAACCGAGAAATACGCGCATGTCACCTATTTCTTCAACGGCCACCATGAGGATCCTTTTGAAGGCGAAGCGCGTATTCTGGTCCCTTCTCCCAGGGACGTGCCCACCTACGATCACAAGCCCGAAATGAGCGCACGTACCCTCGCTCGGAAATTCGTCGACGCGATCCGCACGAAGAGCTTCGACGCCGCCATCTGTAATTTCGCAAACCCCGATATGGTTGGCCACACCGGTGTGCTCGACGCGGCCGTCATAGCCGTGACGACCGTAGACCAGTGCCTGGGACAGGTTCTGGCGGCCATCGCCGAAGTCGGCGGCGCGGCCATCGTCACAGCGGACCACGGCAACGCCGAACAGATGATTCACCACAAAACCCGCGAACCCCATACCGCCCATACGGCCAATCCCGTGCCCTTTATTCTTGTCGACCCCGCGTTTCGCGGCAGGCTGAGGGACGGCGGCCGCCTCTGCGACGTGGCGCCCACCTTTCTGGGCGTGCTCGGCCTTCAAAAACCGGAAGCCATGACGGGAGAAGACCTCAGAGAGATACACTGAAACCCGCTCCACGACCCTCCCACGAGGAGACCCCATGAAGATCCACGAATACCAGGCCAAAGAAATCCTCAAGTCGTATGGCGTACCCGTACCCGATGGACGTCTGGCCACAACGGCCGACGAGGCCAGAAGCGCGGCAGCCGAACTCGGCGGCGCCGTCGTCGTCAAGGCCCAGATCCACGCAGGCGGCCGCGGTAAGGGCGGCGGCATCAAACTCGCCCGGGATCCGGACGAGGCCTACGGATATGCCAGGGACATGATCGGACGGAATCTGGTCACTCCTCAGACAGGCCCTGAAGGGCAGCGCGTCAAACAGGTGTGGATCGAAAGCGCCACCGATATCGCCCGTGAACTCTATCTGGGCGTGGTATTGGACCGGGATCGTTCCAGGCTGGTCATCATGGCATCCAGTGAGGGTGGGATGGACATCGAAGAAGTGGCCGCCGCCACGCCGGAAAAAATCCTCAGGGAAACCGTCGATCCGGCGGTTGGGCTTCAGCCCTTCCAGGCCCGCCGGCTGGCATTCGGCCTCGGCCTTGAATCCGGAGCGAATAAACAGGGGGTGCGGTTCATCGACCGGCTCTATGCAGCCTACATCGGCACCGACTGTTCTCTGGCCGAAATCAACCCCCTTGTGGTCACGGACGACGGAAACCTGGTGGCTTTGGACGCTAAAATGAACTTCGACGACAACGCGCTCTTCCGCCACGGGAATATTCGGGAACTGCGCGACACCGACGAGGAGGACCCTCTGGAAGTGGACGCCTCCAAATTCGACCTGAACTACATCAAGCTCGACGGCGAGGTCGGCTGCATGGTCAACGGCGCCGGTCTGGCCATGGCCACCATGGATATCGTCAAATATGCGGGATCGTCCCCCGCGAATTTCCTGGACGTGGGCGGCGGCGCCAACGTGGAACGGGTTCGGAACGCCTTCCGTATCCTGCTGTCCGACGCCGGTGTCAAGGCGGTGCTCATCAACATTTTCGGAGGCATCGTGCGTTGCGACCGGGTCGCTGAGGGTGTTGTCCAGGCGCTCGAGGATTTTTCCGTAGACCTGCCGATCGTGGTACGCCTGCAGGGTACCAACGCCGAAGAGGGCGCGAGAATTCTGGAGAACTCGGATCTGGAATTCACGGTCGCCCGCGAATTGAAAGAAGCGGCGGAAGCGGTTGTGGCGGCGGTTCGCGGGCTGCCCCCGGCCACGACCAATAGCGATTGAAGGCCTGCTCTCCCACTACCGGTACCTCGTACCCAGGGATGGCTGCATTCTTTGCAGCCATCCCTTTTGGCATATGACACAATAGCATATTTATGCAAAAATGGCAGTACCCCCGCGAGTCCAGGCCGCGTGCCGTATTCGGTATCTAGTTATTTTTCATATATTTCAGTATGTTTATAACTCTTTGGTACCCATGTTGCTTTAAATGCATCATCGGTTATTTCATCAATCCGTAGTTCAAAGAAAAGGAAGCCGTTTATGCCCACATATGACTATGCTTGTGAAGCGTGCAGCCATGAATTCGAGCATTTTCAGAGCATTACGTCGTCTTCACTGCGCAAATGTCCGGAATGCGGCGAACTAAAGCTGAAGCGGCTCATCGGCGCCGGCGCAGGGCTCCTCTTCAAAGGATCGGGTTTCTACATTACCGACTACCGGAGCGACGGATATAAAGAGGCCGCAAAAAAAGACGCCCCGAAAGACAAGAAAAAGGATTCAAAAGACAAGAGCGGCAGCGGTGCCAAGTCCAAGAACAAGGAAAAAGCGGCATAAAACACGTCGGATTCTATAGAAAGGAATTCAACCAATGGGCAAAGTTATCGGAATCGACCTGGGAACGACCAACTCCTGTGTGGCCGTTATGGAGGGGGGCGATCCCGTCGTGATTCCCAATGCCGAGGGCGGGCGTACGACGCCTTCGGTGGTCGCTTTCACCAAAAATGACGAACGTCTCGTCGGTCAGGTGGCGAAACGACAGGCCGTGACGAACCCGCACAACACCGTCTATTCCATCAAACGCTTCATGGGCAGGCGCTACGAGGAAGTGCCCAATGAAATTAAAGAAGTGCCCTACGAAGTCGAAAGAGAGAACAATGGCCTGGCTACCGCAAAACTGGGCGACAAGACGTATACGCCTCCCGAGATCTCGGCCATGGTCCTCCAGAAAATGAAACAGACGGCCGAAGAATACCTCGGCGAGACCGTTACGGACGCGGTGATTACGGTCCCGGCTTACTTTAACGACGCCCAGCGCAAAGCCACCACGGACGCGGGGAAAATTGCCGGTCTGGAAGTGAGGCGCATCGTCAACGAACCCACGGCCGCGTCATTGGCCTACGGCCTGGATAAGAAGACCGACGAGATCATCGCCGTCTACGATCTGGGCGGCGGCACGTTCGACATTTCCATTCTGGAATTGGGCGACGGCGTTTTCGAGGTCAAATCCACCAACGGAGATACCCACCTGGGCGGCGATGACTTCGATCAGCGCATCATCGACTGGTTCGCGGAAGAGTTCCAGCGGGAGAACGGCATCGACCTGCGCAACGACCCGATGGCCCTTCAGCGCCTGAAGGAAGCAGCCGAAAAAGCCAAATGCGAACTTTCGAGTTCCATGCAGACGGATGTCAATCTGCCCTTTGTAACGGCCGATGCGTCAGGTCCCAAGCATATGAACCTGACGCTGTCGCGTGCCAAGTTCGAGCAACTCGTGGAAGACCTGGTCGAACGGACCAGGAGGCCCTGTATCCAGGCGATCAAAGACGCGCGTCTTTCCCCGTCGGAGATCAACGAGGTCATTCTGGTTGGGGGCAGCACCCGCATTCCCAAAGTTCAGGAGGCGGTCAAGGAACTCTTCGGCAGAGAGCCGAACCGGGGGGTAAACCCCGACGAAGTGGTGGCGGTGGGCGCCGCCATACAGGCCGGTGTTCTTTCGGGCGAGGTCAAAGACGTGGTGCTGCTCGATGTGACCCCCCTGTCTCTCGGTATTGAAACCCTGGGCGGTGTGATGACAAAGCTCATCGATCGTAACACCACCATTCCCACGAAGAAATCGCAGGTATTCACAACGGCGGCCGACAGCCAGCCTTCGGTGGAGGTGCACGTGCTTCAGGGCGAACGGGAGATGGCGGTTGACAACCGTACCATCGGCCGATTCCACCTGGACGGCATTCCGCCCGCGCACCGCGGCACCCCACAGATCGAAGTCGGCTTCGACATTGATGCCAACGGGATAATGAACGTTTCCGCCAAAGACATGGGCACGAACAAGGAACAAAGCATTCGCATCGAAGCCTCCTCTGGTCTGTCCGACGCGGAAATCGACCGGATGGTCGGCGACGCCAAGGAAAACGCCGCCGAAGACAAGATGCGGCGCGAGGGCATCGAAGTTCGCAACCAGGCGGATCAGCAGGTTTACCAGACCGAAAAACAACTCGGCGAAATGGACGACAAAATCAGCGAAGACGCCAAGGCAAAGGTACAGGCCGCGGTGGACCGGGTGAAGGAAACGCTCAAGGGCGAGAACGTGGACGAAATCAAATCCGCCACCGAAGCGCTCACCCAGGAGTGGCACCAGGTGGCCAGCGAGCTCTACGCGCAGGCCTCGCAGGCCTCGCAGGCGGATCCCGGGGCCGGCGGAGCTCCGGGCGACCCGGGGCAGGCCGCGGGCGAGGAGAAGAAAGACGACGGCGTGGTCGACGCGGAGTACGAAGTCGTGGATGACGACAAAAAGAAATAATCCACAATCGCAAAAGAACAGCGGAGGCGATTCCCACGGGATGGCCTCCGCTGTTTTGTTTGCGCATGGTTATCGGGTGGCTCTTACGCCATCGTTTATCGATCCTTAGATATTCCGCGCGGAAAAGAGTACCCAGGCCCGATTACAGGCCGCTGATTCATCCGCCGGCGTGTTTAATTTGTACTCAAACCGCAGACGCCGCTGTCCATCCACAATCTCAATTACCTCGACGATCCAGAAGTCGCCGTCATATCTGGCATCCAGGATAAACTCGCGATGATCGTGGCGAATCTGCATAGGTCGTCTCAGTCCCGAAGAACGGCATTCGGCAACAGTGCTGAGCCTTTCAGTTTCAGCCGCTGCCGGCAATTGCGTCGCGCTACCAGCGATCCAGGCCCAGGAGCTTTCGCCCGAGCGCCGTCAACTGCGCCGTTTCGCCTTCGAAGTGCTCCTTTTCCTTCTGGTTCTTTCCCAGCCCCGTCAGGCGGTCACGCCAGCCCTCGATGCGGCCTTCCCGATGGGATTCGTCCTCCTCCTTCGCCGGAGTCATCGTGATGTATTGCGCAATGCGGGGCTGGTCGGCCGAGTTCGGACTGCTTCCATGGGGCAACAGACTGTTCCAGATTACGAGATCACCCTCCTTGCCGGCGATCGGCTTTGCCTGATGTCCGAATTCCGCCTGCATCCGGCTCCGGGCGTTCTCCTCCTCCGATAGCGTCTCGAGCCAGTCCGCAATTCGCCGATGAAAGCCGGGTATGCAAGTGAACGCACCCTGATTCGCCGCTGTATCGGACAGATACAGCACGCCCTGTACCATGAAACGCGACGGATCTTCGAGCGAGATATCCCAGTGCAGATAGGGTCCCTTGAACGCAAAACCCGGTCGTTCCGGCGGATTCAGACTCGTCCTGTCGAAACTCACCCAGAGTTTTTCCTTCCCCCATATTTCTGCAAACGCACGATGCACCCTGGGGTGCTGCCGGTTGTCCCACAGCGCCTGGTGCTGGTACATTTCGACCATGATTCCGGGCCTCGGCGGATCCGGGTACCAGGTATCCGCATCTCCGGAGTCCATGCCCAGAAACCTCCACACGGCCTTCTCGGCCTCTCGGCAGTTTTCCGGCGGGACAGCCTCGGGCACCACAACGTATCCGTTCTCCTCCCAGAAATCCAACGCCTCGGCGTCCAGAACGGTCATGTCGTCCTCCCTCATCCAGTGGAACGGAATGATAAAACTCCAGGCAATCTCCCGGCGGTACCGCCGGCGATCCTGAATATGGTTCCGGAACGAACACTGTCAAGTCATTTTGACTGTGATTAACTATGATTAAACCGCATAAAGAGACTGTAATTGACATGGTGGGAATGATGGCGATACGAAGAGATGAGATGTACATCGCTCGGCTGAGAGCACGGATGGGCGGGAGCATCGGTCCCACATTGCTCCGCGAGGATACTTCCGCAGGCAAAACGGGACGGACGGGCGATTCGTCGACTGCGCTCAGAATGACAGGTGGGCTTATCATCAGGCATGTGAGATCCCTTCAACGATCCCCGGCGCGGCCTGCCAGGCCGGCAGACAGGCCGTAAACGCCACGCCCTACCCTTGGCCCTTTATTATCAACACGAATCCCTAAACAAGTAACATGTAACAAACGTGTACCCATTTTGCGTAGAAGTCACACTGTAAGACTCTGATACAGGGATGGACCCGGAGTCGTTCGGGCTCGGGATCCGGATCGCCGGCGTTCTACGTAAACTCCTTTTTTGTGTGGATAATGTGCCGATCTTTTATATATTTCGTTCGTCCCGACAACAAGTCCAGGCTTCTCGAAACGGAATCGAACCGGGGGCCGGATGCTTGCGCAGGCAGCGGCACCTGAAGGTTTTCTGAAGCTGAATTCTTTCCTGGAACTCCGATCATGAAGGTCCGAAAAGTCAAGTTCATCGCCGGATTCGCCGTTATTGTCGCATGCCTGGTTCTCCTGGTTGTAACCAGTTCCCAGAAGATGGCGATGTATTACCTTACCGTCTCGGAACTGGAAGCCCGTGAGACTGAATTCGTGAACAAACGTATTAAACTCGCCGGCAAAGTCACCCCGGGCACGATCCGGAAAAGTCCCGGCCGAAACGTCGAGTTCCAGATCTGGGAGCCCCTGGAGGGAGCGGCCTTTTCCGCGAGACGTTCGGTGGTATATGCGGGCATTGTTCCGGACACCTTCAGAGACGAAGCCGACGTGGTCCTGGAAGGCGAAGTGGGCGCGAACGGCCTCTTTCGCGCGGAAACCCTGTTGGCTAAATGTCCCTCAAAATACGAGGGCCAATCTTACGAAGACATCAAGAAATCCTATAGCAGGTAACATCCTGCCAGGAAAGCCGGGTCATCCCATGACCCGTGGCGCCAACGATGGCTGAACTCGGCAATTTCCTCATCTGGTTCTCGGTTGTCACCTCCCTCTACGCGGCGGTGTCCGGCGTTCTGGCCGGCCGGACCGGCAGGCTGAATCTCACTCTCAGCACGGAACGCGCGGTTGCTGCTACTTTTCTGATGGTTCTGGGGGCCTTCGGCCTGCTGGAGTCCTTTTTCCTCACCGACCGATTCGATCTCCACTACGTGGCCGGCCATTCCAGCCGCGACCTGCCGACGCCGTATAAGTTCACCGCCGCATGGTCTGGCATGGAGGGCTCTCTCCTGCTCTGGGCCTTCATTCTCGCTGGTTTCAATTTCTTCGCCACGCGCACCACCCGCAGGTTCCGCGGGCCGCTCGCCTCCTATGCGACAGTCGTTATGTCGCTCACCCAGGTCTTTTTCCTCGTCCTGATAGGATATTACGAGAATCCTTTCCGCGAACTCGGCTTCACGGCTGCCGACGGCCAGGGCATGAATCCGCTTCTGGTCCATCCGGCCATGGCCATTCACCCCCCCATGCTATACCTCGGTTACGTCGGTTTCATCGTACCGTATGCGTTTGCGATGGCCGCGCTCTTGAGCCGGCAGGTGGACGAAGCGTGGATCCGCACCACCCGGCGCTGGACCATCTGGCCCTGGTTTTTTCTGGGGACCGGGCAGCTTCTGGGCGGCAACTGGGCTTACGTGGTTCTGGGATGGGGTGGGTACTGGGGCTGGGACCCCGTTGAAAACGCCGCCCTGCTTCCCTGGCTCACGGGCACCGCCTTTCTGCACTCGGTGATGATCCAGGAAAAGAAAGGGATGCTCAAAGTCTGGAACATGGCGCTCATCATTCTCACCTTTACGCTGTGTATCTACGGCACGTTCCTGACCCGCAGCGGCCTGGTTTCCTCCGTGCACGCGTTTGCCCAGTCGCCGATCGGCAACGTGTTCCTCTATTTTCTGGCGGCTATCGTGGTCTTTTCCGCCGGCATCCTGTGGTGGAGGAGGCCATTGCTCAAGAGCAGGAACGAATACGAATCTCCCGTCTCCCGGGAAGGGGGCTTTCTGCTCAACAACCTTCTCTTCCTGACAGCCGCATTCGCGGTGTTCTGGGGCGTCATGTTCCCGGTGCTCTCCGAAGCCGTCACCGGCTCCAAGGTCACCGTGGGTCCGCCCTTTTTCAGCACGGTCATGACGCCCATCGGTCTGCTGCTTCTCCTGATGACGGGTGTTGGCCCGCTGTTGGCCTGGCGCAAGACGTCGGCGCGCAGTATGAAAAGACATTTCTCCGGACCGGGCATCTTCGGTCTCTTCTGTAGCGCTATCGCATTCGCCCTCGGTGCGCGCGAACTGTACGCGTTGATCTCCTTCACCCTGTGCGGATTCGTGACGGGAGCCATTGCCACTGAGTTTCACAGGGGCGCGAAGGCGCGGGGAAGCAGTTCAAATGAGCCGTATCTCAAGGCGCTCTGGTCCCTCACCGTCCGAAATCGCCGGCGTTACGGCGGTTATATCGTCCATTTCGGCGTCGTGCTCCTCTTCTTCGGGTTCACCGGCAATGCCTTCAACCGGGAAATCGAGGCGGGATTGAAGCACGGCGAGTCCGCGACCATCGGGAAATACCGCCTCGTCTACGAAGGCTATTCCGAGAGCCAGAATCCGCTCACCATCGTGATTCAGACCCAGCTTGGCGTGTACCAGGGAGACGAACGCCTGGGTACGATGTGGCCCGAACGGCACGTTTTCTACAAACGCAATGACCGGCAGCGAACGACCGAAGTCGCCATCCGTTCCAGCCTGCGCGAAGACCTCTACGTTCTATATGAGGGCCGGGATCCCGACGGTGCCGCCCTGTTCAGAATTTACGTCAATCCCCTGGTGATGTGGGTCTGGATTGGCGCATGGGTTCTCACCTTCGGGACGATGATTGCCATCCTGCCGGACAGGCGGGACCGTCTCAGACGCGGACGGACCGTTGGGCTCCCTGCCGCGTCCTGAAAGGCTACGGCCTGAAAAACAAAAGAGTATCATCGATGAATGGAAAGCGGAAGAAAACCGGTAGGGTCATTTCACGGCGCGTCGTTTTCCGGGCGGGGATGATCGTCCCGGCACTTCTGCTTCTCTCGCTTGCGTACTCCGTATCCGCCGAAGTTACGCAGGAACAGGTGAGAGAAGTGGCAAAGGGCCTCGCCTGTCTCTGCGGCGACTGTCCTCGCCGGCCACTGGATGAGTGCGCTTGCGGTTGGGCGGATCGAAAAAGATCACGCATTGCCGAAGCGCTGGAAGCGGGACAGGATAAGGAAACCATCGTCGCCGGCTTTGTTGCGGAATTCGGACAGGAAGCGTATGTGACGCCCCCGGCCGAGGGCTTCAACCTCACCGCCTGGATCATGCCCATTGTGGTCCTGCTGCTCGGCGCCATTGCGGTGTATGTGGTGTTACGCAACTGGTCGCGGAAACGTGTCGCTCCCGCCGCCAGCCAGGTCCCGGATACAAAACCGGACGACCCGTACAGATTGAGGCTGGAACAGGAACTCAGGGAGCGAGATCTGTGAGCGTCGCGGTCTGCATCGTTATTGTCGCGGTCGTCTTCATCTTTCTGTTTCGCCCGTTTATTACGACGCGAGGTCGGATTGGAGAGACGGATGCCGGATCCGGTCGTGGAAACCAGCTCCTTGAGGACAGGGAAGCCTTATATGACGCCATCCGCGAACTGGACTTCGACTACCGCATGGGAAAGGTCGAAGAGGACGATTACCGCGCCACCCGCTTACGTTACGAGACCCGGGCCGTGGAACTGATGAGGGCGATCGAAGAAACCGCCGGCCCCCCGGTAGGAATCGAGGATCGCATCGAACAGGAAATCGCCGCGCTCAGAGAAAGAGACACGGCCACCTGTGACCGGTGCGGCAGTTCGACGCCCGAGGGCGCCCGCTTTTGTCCTCGATGCGGCAAAGCCCTCGCGGAACCAACTCCATGAGCAAACGTCTCTGCTGCCTCGTTTTCCTGCTGGTTGGCTTTTCGGACGCTTCCCCCGCCCACGGCCTCGTCATTGGCCGTATCACCAACGAAACGCAATCTCAGCCCCAGCCGGACTGCGTGGTGTTGCTGAGTCGCCAGGGCGCCGAATCCGAAGTTTTCCTTCAAGATACGACCGACGCGCACGGGCGGTTCTCGTTCCAGGCCCCGGACGGAGGTGACGCGCTCTGGTTTCTTTCCGCGTCCCATGCTGGCGTCAATTACGTCCAGCGGGTTGTGGACGGCCCCAACGAAATCGCCGTCTTCGAAACCACCGACTCTGACACGGCCGTCTCCGTCGTTTCACACCACATCATCGTCGACGCGGCCGAAAAGCGGGTCGAACAGATCCTGATTGTACAGAACCATGGCAACCGCACGTTCAAGACCGGCGAGGGGCATGGACATGGCCTGGAGGTTTTCCTTCCCGACGGCGTGACGGAAGTCAGGGGCGGCCCACAGGGTCTTCACACCCACGGCGACGTCCTCGTGAATCCGGACCCCGTCCGTCCGGGCCTTAGCCAGCTTTTGTTTGCCTTCGACATGCCCGCCTCCGGGCGTCTGTCGCAAACCGTGAGCTATCCCACCGGAACTGTGGATGTCTTCGTCAGCCCGCCGGGTACGGACATCGCCGCGGGCGCGCTTCAGGACAGGGGCGATGTCACGTTCGAACAGCACAGCTTTCGCAGGTTCTCGGGGGCCGCATTCAACCGGGGGGACCGGATCGACCTGGAATTCAATGCGTCGCCGTGGTCCCTTTCGGCTTTGCCTGGCGACATCGACCTGAAGTGGGTGCTGCTTGGCCTGGCGATCGGTTTTGCTCTCCTGGCCATCTTCTTTCGGCCCGTCGGAAAGACCGGTTCCCCGGCGGTGAAAACAGCCGAAGGCCGGCCCGACCTTCGGGACCGAAGAAACGCCCTGGTCCACCAGATTGCGGACATGGACGACCGATACGAGAAGGGCCGCCTTGCGGAAGAGGATTACCGAGCCCGGCGAAATGCCTTTAAAGCGGAGCTTGTTGAAATGACCCGCGTCCTGGATGAGGGGGTGTAGGCGTTGTGGCCTTGCCCGCTCCGGCCATCGTTCTCGAAAACGTGGAAAAACGGTTCGGCCGCCTCGCCGCCCTGGAGGGTATCGACCTGATCGTTCCAGGTGGCGCCCTTGCTCTTCTCGGCCCGAACGGGGCCGGCAAGTCCACTCTCCTGCGGCTTGTTGCGACCCTGTCCAAACCCACGCACGGGCGGATCTTTATCAGGGGCGTGGACGCCCGCAAGGAACCGGAACGCGTGCGGGCGGACATCGGGCTGATCTGTCACCAGACCCTTCTCTACGAAGAGCTGACCGCAGGTGAAAACCTGCGTTTCTATGGCCGCCTTTACGGTCTGCACGACCTGAAAGAACGTGTGCGAACGGCGCTGGAGGGCGTCGGTCTTTTCGGCAGGGAACACGACCGTGTCCGCGGGTTTTCCAGGGGCATGAAACAACGCCTCGCCATTGCCCGGGCCACGCTCCACCATCCCACGGTTCTTCTTCTCGACGAGCCGTTCGCGGGCCTGGACGCCGCCGCATGCGCCATGTTGAGCGACCGGTTGCGCCAGCTTCGCCGGGACGGTCGTACGGTCATTCTGGTTACTCACGATCTGCATCGGGGTCTGGCTCTCACGGATCGGTTCGCGATCCTGAACCGGGGGCGGTTTGTCGCGAAGGGAGAAACCGGGGGATTGTCGATCGAGGCGATGGAAAGTTGCTATGAGAATGCCATAAACCAATATCCTCCCGCAATCCGGGCGTCAGGATAAGGGCGGAACAGGTGTCCGCCGAGTTCTGAAGTCCGGTGCAACGCGGGAACGGGAGCGCCGTTGGTCCTCTTCTTCCAACAGGTTTCCGCTGTTTTCTGGAAAGATTTCAAGACCGAGGTACGCACCAAAGAACGGCTGAGCGCAATGTGCTTTTTCGCGTTTCTGGTGCTCCTCGTCTTTAATTTTGCATTCACACCCGGCTCGGAAACCATTAGAAACGCGGCGCCTGGCGTCTTCTGGATCGCCGTTACGTTCTCCGGTTTCATGGGCCTGACGCGCTCCTTCGTCTCGGAACGCGACAACGACTGCCTGACGGGCCTCCTGCTTTCACCCGCCGACAGTGGCGCCATCTACCTGGGTAAAATGCTGGCGAACCTCTGCGCCATGCTGTTGGTGGAAGCCCTGATTCTCCCGCTTATGGTTGTCTTTCTGAATATCGCCGTCTGGCAACACCTGCCCCGCCTGCTTCCCGGGCTTCTGCTGGGTACCCTCGGATTCGCGGCCGTCGGCACTCTCTTCGCCGCGATGTCGCTCAAGACCCGGCTCCAGGAGGCCCTGTTGCCAATGCTTACCCTTCCGGTGCTGGTTCCGGCCCTTCTGGCGGCCGTCGAGTCGTTCCGGGCGGTGCTGGCGGGTGATTCTCTCTCCGATATATCCGCCTGGATCAACATCGGCGGTGCATTCGCGCTGCTGTTCGTGGCGGCCTGCGTGCTTTTGTTCGATTATGTGATCGAGGAGTGATATGGGGAAACGGCTGTACCTTTGGTCCCGTATCTTCGGCGTCCTGGCGCTGATTGGTATGCTGGTTGCGCCCTACCTTGCCCTCGTGTACGCAAGCATGGAAAGGCAAATGGGCCTCGCTCAGAAAATATTCTATTTTCACGTGCCTTCGGCCTTCGCGATGTACGCCGCTTTTTTCCTCGTTTTCGTCTTCAGCATTCTGTATCTCGTTCGAAGGGAAAAACGGTGGGACATATGGGCTGCGTGCGCCGCCGAAGTCGGTCTCCTCTTCTGCACGCTCGTGCTTCTCACCGGCCCCATCTGGGCGAAACCCGTCTGGGGCGCCTGGTGGGTGTGGGACGCTCAGTTGACCCTCACTCTGGTCCTCTGGCTTATTTTTGTCGCCTACATGATGTTGAAGAGTTACAGTGAAGACCCCTTGCAGAGCGCCAGGTTCCGGGCTGTACTGGGTATCATCGGCTTTCTTGACGCCCCACTCATCCATTACTCAACGCGGCTGTGGCGCACCCAGCATCCCGAGGTCGTTCGGGCTGAGAAAATTGGACTCCCGCCAGACATGCTGTTTGCGTTCGTCTTCTGCGCCGCCGTGTTCATTGTGCTCTTCGCCGCCATTCTGGCCAGACGCGTCTCGCTCGAACTTGCCCGGGACGAACTCGAATCCCTGAAGGCCGAGGCGCGCGTTACGTCAACGCAGGTTCAGCATATCTCGGGCTGACCTGTCTGGAGCTTCCGGAGGATCGTTATGCAACACCTCGGTTACATGGCCGCCGCCTACGCCATTATATGGGCGGTGATACTCATCTATTTCCTGGGCCTCGGCCGTCGCGAACGTGAGATATGGACCGAACTCCAGGCACTACGCGAATCCATCGGCAACCGGGAAGCCGAGTCCGATTCGGGCGAACACCAATAGACGGTACGTCGATCCGAAGTCCGTCGTCTCAAACTACCTATGCCCGTAAAAAACGCGCGCAAGATCCTTGCGCTAATCAGGAACCGCAAGGCGCGAGACCGCGAAGGTCAATTCGTTATCGAAGGCATTCGCCTTGTCGAAGAAGCCCTCCAGTCAGACGCTCCCATCGAGCAACTGATCTTCGACCGGGATATCCTCAAGGTCGACAAACGCCTGCAGCAGTTTCGCCGCGAGGCTACGTTCCGTGAAATATCCGTGCAACAGACAGACCGTCGCGCGATCAGAAATATGGGCGAACATCAGAATCCCGAAGGCGTGCTGGGCGTGGTGCGATTCCTGGCGCGAAACCGGGATGAGGCCCTGGACTCAAGCGGCCCTCTCCTTCTTTTCGACCGGTTGCGCGACCCCAACAACCTCGGCCTGGTTCTCCGCACCGCCGAGGCCGCCGGCGCGGCCGCCGTTTTCCTGTCAACGGGTTCCGTCGAACTCTACAATTCCAAAGTTGTGCGCGCCTCCCGTGGTTCCATTTTTCGCCTTCCCGTTTTTCGAAACGAGGATCTATCCACGCTGATCCGGGACCTCCGGCAGCGGGGTGTCTACATTCTTTCCACCCAACTCCAGGGTACGCCATTCTACAAGATCACACAGAAAGGCCGCGTCGCCTTTCTGTTCGGCAACGAGACCGTCGGCGTCGACCCGGATCTCCAGCGCCGCGTTCACCAGACCGTTTCCATACCCATGGCTGCAGGCACGAATTCTCTTAATGTGGCCGTTGCCGCGGGCATTCTGTTGTTCAAACATAGAGAACCGGCCTGACACCAGAAGCGCCCGGCGGATGTCTCGCCCGGCGCTTCTGGTGTTTCCTCCATTCCCTTTTGAGAAGAAGGGAGATTTTGGATGACGTCCTAATACACCGAGGCTGTCAACGACCCCCGGTTTGACTCGTCGCTGTAAGCCTCATAAAGATGCGGACGGCGCTGCATCCAGTTCACCTCCCTGAAGCACCCCCCATTCCAGGTCCGAAACCCGTCCGCCAGATCCACCATTGCCAGAATATGGTCGCAATCTCCCTCGTTCCACGCCAGGATGTCGCCCTTTCTATCCACGATACAGCTGCCCTGCGTCGTATTCCGTGCAACCACCATACACACCTGATTGTCCATTGCTCGGGTTCGCATGATGGCCTTCCAGCGGTCCTCGCTGAAGATCGGCGATCCCGGACTCCACCTGCTGGCGCGGTGATCGCCCATGATTGGCAACAGGAGGAAGTCCGCTCCGCTCAATCCCACCATCCGTGAGGATTCCGCGGCCGAGCTGTCCATACAGATATTGCATCCGATGCGTCCGATTACCGTATCGAACATTGGAAACCCGTCACCGGGAAGAATCCCGGATTCGCTCTCGCCACCCACGGCCAGATGCACCTTTCGATACCTGCCATCCACCGCCCCGTCCGGCCCGATGAGCGCCGCGGTATTGTGAACCGCGTCGCCATCTCGCTCAATCAGGCCCAGCAGCAGGTACAGCCCGTGTTGGCGGGCAAGATCCGAAAACGGTTCCGTTTCCGGGCCTGGCAACGGTACCGCCAGATCGATGGGACTCCCTGAAATCCCCCACTGCAGGGCGATTTCCGGCAAAACAATCAGGTCCGGCCCCGTTTCGCACGCCGCCTCGCACAGCGGCAGATAATAGTCGATATTTTCGGCAACCGTGGTAAAAGGTCCCTTCCGCGATCCCGCCTTGCCGGTTACCACCGCCACCTTTATCGCCGTGGGCATCTCCGGCGCCTCGACAACCTTTACCTCGGGCAGATGCCACTCGGACTCACCCGCGGTTGCCCACCGGAACGTGCAGCGCAACGTCAACCGGCTGACCCCTTCGGGTGCAGTGAACGTCCGGGAAAACCGGATCGTTCCCGTTCCGACAGGCTCCGGCAGCAGGTAGTCCCATCCCTGAATTTCATTTGTACGTACTGTCGCGTTGTCCGGCGGCATCTCTCCCCAATAGGATTTGCAGCGCAGCGTGTCCCTCGGGTGTTCGAGTGCCCTGTAATCCACCTCCCAGGTCGCCCGGAGCGTCCGACCCGGTTCGACCCCCGAGAATACCGCCTGCCACCCGCCCACGCAGGTCCGTGTTCCATTGGCAGCCGCCGCGAACGTATTTCCGCCCCGCTCGGTCAACGGCGCGGCAGAAGGATGCGGTGCCCAGCGCTCGATTCTTTCCAGTTTCAGATCGGCCATTTTTTCTCCCCACCGGTTAACGCTCCGGTTGGCAGCAGTTCAGTTTCCGATGAATGCGCGTTCCTACCGCTAATCACCGGCTTTCAATACTTCATCCACAAACGCATATGCCTGCTCGCGGATATCCGGCGGAAACGCGTGCTCCGCGTCGGGATGTACCGCAAGCAGGCGGTCGGAGGCGCCCAGCAACGTGTAGACAGGCGCGGCCGCCCGGACACAGTCTTTCACACCGGATACTTCAAAATTGCCGTCTCGCGCGGGTGCGTTGATGAAAAAACCCCGCGGCGCGAGGGCGGCAACCACCTCAGTAAAGTCGAACGGCATCTGCTTCGGATCTTTGCCGTACCGTTCTGAAATGAGGGGCATATAACCCCGATGGCTCCAGCCCGTCAGGTCGCCATTGTAATATTTGAAGAACGAATTAAAACCGCAACTGGATACTACGACCTTTAACCGAGGATCGAATGCGGACAGAAACATGGAATTGTGACCGCCCAGGGAATGCCCGATACTTCCGACCCGCCGGGCATCCACTTCCGGCAGCGACTGCAGCAGGTCGACTGCCCGCATGTGGTTCCAGATCCCGTTCATCGTGGCGCTGACGTAACCATTTTGATATGGGTCGAATTCGTACTCTCCAAAATTCACGTAGTCCGGCGCCAGCGTTACGTAACCTCTCCGGGCAAGTTCCATCGCATAGTGCAGATCGGGGTTCCCGCCGACTCCCGCGGGTTCTCCCTTCCCGATCTTCGTTGTCTGATGCAGGCACAACATTGCAGGCGCCTTTCCGTTCAAGCCCTTCGGGACCAGCAGGTACGCCGGCACGCGATCCCCCGGTTCCGACACGAACGTGATCTTCTTCCGCGTCACGTCGCCCAGGTCCTCGGTACTCACCACCTCCATTTCCAGAGCAGGAATGTTGGAACGGTCGGGAAGGGGTCCCATTACCTTTTCCATATTCGCCAGAATATGCGCCCGCCGATTCTTCCAGTCCTCCGCGTTCGTTACCGTCCGCTCCGTGCCCTCTGCATCCACGTAGACCAGCATCTTCATCTTATCCTCGTAGAACGGCGGCCCCTGCCCGGCACTCGGGACGCCCGCCAGCATCACGCTTCCCAAAACCAGCCTGACCGCCCATCGTGAAAACTTCTTCAGGATAAATTCCATTGACCATCCCACTCCAATGTCCTTTCCTGGAAATATGTCACCGTTCTCCCGCCGGTTCATCCCGTCTGTTGCGCTGCACCAGGTCTCCATCCGGACTCCGAACGTTCGCTTCAGCGAGCAGTCCATCCGCCGTCTACAAACAACGATGTTCCCGTCATATAAGTCGATGCGTCGCTGGCGAGAAACAGCGCTGCGCCACGGATCTCGCGCAATTCGCCCCAGCGATTGAACGCCGTCTGGCTGAGCAGACTCTTTACCTTGTCGGGTGTCTTCAAAAGCGGCCTGTTGATCTCTGTGAGAAACGGCCCGGGGCAAAGCGCGTTGCACCGCACCCCGAACGGCGCCCATTCCAGCGCGAGCGCCCGGGTCAGTCCGGCGATCCCGGCCTTGGACGAACAGTATGCCGAGCGTTCGGCCAGGCCTACGGCGCTCAGCGTCGACCCCACGTTAATCACCGATCCGCTTTTCTGAGACGTCATTATCGACCCCGCGGCCCTGCAGCAAAGCCAGGATCCGGTCAGATTGGTATCGATTACCTGTCTGAATTCATCGACGGGAAAACGATCGATGGGATGCCGGATGTTGATTCCCGCGCAGTTGACCAGAACATCCAGCCGCCCAAAGCGATCCGTAACGACTTGCATCAGGCGGGCCACGTCCTCTTCCACTGTCACGTCGACGGCCAGCCCCAGGCTCTCCCGCCCCGTCTGTGCCGCGATTTCCGCCGCAACCGATTCGCAGTCCGCCCCGTTTCTCGAACATACCATGGTTGCGGCGCCCGCCTCGGCCAGTGCCAGCGCCATTTCCCTTCCCAGGCCCTTCGATCCGCCGGTAATCAGGGCTGCACGACCATCCAGCCGAAATAGATCCAACGTTTTTGGCTCGTCCATGTCCGCCTCCGCAGCTGGTGTTCTGTCCCAGAAATATGTCACCATTCGTCCGCCGGTTTATCCCGTCTCGCTGCGTTGCTTGCGCTGCCTGTGCTGAGCCTGTCGAAGCAAGCTTGTCGAAGTGCCCTCGCTCGCTGACCGTGCGCAGGTCGCAGGCGCTGGTTCCTGAGCCTGTCGAAGGATGCGAGCCGGGCGACTCACCGGCCGAATTACGGCAATCTATTTCCGGGACAGAACACGAGGTAACCGTTTCCGAATTTCATTTTCCGTTTTACGCGTTTCTCCGGACACGTTTGGGCATCTCAAAGCACCGGGGGGTCGCGTGCGGGCAGAGCTTCGGTTCAAAGGCGATCACGGGGACCGCTCCCGCGATAGTTCTCCAAGGACAGACCTCAATATCCCGGCGAACAACAGCCGCTCCGCCGGCGTCCCCACCGTTACCCTGAAACACCTGTCCAGAGGCGCCGCCGCCGGTTTGCGCACAAATGCGCCGTGCCTCTGCAGTGTTTCCAGAATCGTATTCGCGCGTTGCGCCGTTCCCGCATCGAACGCCACAAAATTCGCGGCTGAGGGCAGCGTGGGCAAGCCGAGACTTTCCCCCAGCCTCGCATAGTCCGCCCTGCCTTCCACAACCGAGTTTACCACGTTCGCCACGAAAGCCGAATCTTCAAGCGAGGCCAGCGCCCCCGCCTGTGCGACGCGATTCACGCCGTAATGGTGCCGCACCTTCGAAAGCGCTTCCACTACGACTGCGTCTGCAACTGCATATCCGATCCTCGCCCCTGCCATCCCGTGCGCCTTGGAGAACGTACGCATGCGAATGACCCGTGGCTGGATCGGCGCCATTGGCGATGGCGCGTCCTGGGTAGCGAATTCCGAATACGCCTCGTCCAGAATCAGCAGACACCGTTCCGGTAGTGATTTTTCAAATGCCCTGATATTCGTCGACGTATGCCAGGTGCCTGAGGGGTTGTCCGGATTGGACAGATACACCAACCGGGCTTCGGTCGCCGCGGCAGCTTCAGCCAGTCCCTCCAGGTCATTTCTGTCATCCCGGTAAGGCACGAAATGCAGGTGGCCGCCGAACCCCGTCACGTGGTAGTTGAACGTTGGATAGGCCCCCAGGGATGTCACGACCGTCTCACCGGGCTCCACAAAAACCCGCACGACAAGCCCCAGCAGGTCATCGATTCCGCTGCCCACGCTGACGTTTTCAAACGGAACTCCGTGGAATCCGGCAATTGCGGCACGGATTGCATAATTCTCCGGATCGTTGTACCAACTCACCCGGTCAATGGCCCGCAACATCACGTCACGCGCACGCGGCGAAATCCCAAAAGCGCTTTCATTTGCCCCGACCCTCACCCTGAAGGCCTTTCCGCGTCGACGTTCCAGCGCTTCAGGCCCCACGAACGGCACGCTTGCGGGCAAACCGCGCACAATTCGGGTGAGTGGAAACCCGCCATCCATCATCCGGTCTCCGTGGCTGCGAAGGTACCGTCGTGCCGCTCAAAACTCGATGCGGAAACGCATGCGGAATTCCAAGCCTTCCTCGCCGGGTTCGATTTGGACCTCCCCCCAGTCCACCTGGTCCAGGTGCGCATCCACATACGCGTCGCCCATACTGAATAGGATAAGTCCTATAGAGGTATACAGAAAGACATTTCGTTCCGAGGGTGCATCGACCGATGGGCGCCGATTCAATTGTCCTCGGCGAACAAAAAAAGCCACCGTGGAACTCACCTGCGCGGCGGCGATCAAGCTTCCCTTTATTGGACGGCGGTTATAAAACTGCCCCCAGCCCGGCAGCGCCAGCGACCGCAACATCGCCCCTCGCGCGGGCCGGGTCTCGCGGACGCTGACCACGGCCGTCGAATCCGAACTTTCGGCGGCAGCCGGAACGACCCACGCGGAAATCGCCGTTGCCGCCACGAACGCCAGAATCTTTGCGGCCAGACTCCCACAATCCGGATTCGCTGGTCTCCGGTTCCAGGCCTCGCGTCTCACGATTCATGCTCCACTCGCCAATCTTGCCGCACCCAGAATCCCTGCGTCGTCGCCCAGCATACCCGCCACGATTCGCACCCTCTCCTTCACGCCGACCGTACCGCGCTCCTGAAAGGTCCTTCTGACAGGCTCAAATAGCCATTCTCCTGCACGCGCGAGCCCACCGCACAACGCTACCACCTCCACGTTCGTCACACTCACCAGACTCACGAGCCCGATTCCCAGTAACGTGCCCGTCTCTTTAAATATGGCGCGGGCAAACCGGTCACCCGCCTCCGCCGCTTCGAAAATCGCCTGTGTGGTCAGGCCGTCGGCGTTCAGCACGGTTTCCGGCGTTTCCGTTTCCAATCGTTCGCGCGCCCGCCTCACCGTCGCCGTCGCGGAAACGTAGAGCTCCAGACAGCCATAATTCCCGCATGGGCAACGGGGTCCGTTCCAATCGATCGTAATGTGGCCCACCTCCGCCGCATTCCCGTTGAACCCGTGCATCAGCTCGCCGTTGCACACCCAGCCACCGCCCACTCCGGTGCCCAGCGTCACACACAAAAAATGAGGCGCCTTCCTGCCGGCGCCCTGCCACTGCTCGCCAAAAGCCGCGAGATTTGCATCGTTGTCCACGACTACCGGCATTTCGAGCGCCGTCTCCAGCCGGTCTTTCAGACGTACGCCGTGCATGCACGGCATGTTCTCGGGAGAAATGATGATGCCATTAAAGGGATCCAGCGGACCCGGGGCACCAACGCCCACGCCGCGCACTTTCATCCCGCCCGTCTGCCGGAGCACCTGCCGGACGCACATCGCAATTCCTGAAATCACACGATCACTGCCCAGATCGGGCCGGGTGGGACATCGGAACCGCGCCGCGATCTCACCAGTTTCCGTTACCAGACCCGCGCGGGTATTGGTTCCGCCCAGGTCGACGCCAACGGCCAGTGCGCTCACATCTCTGCCCGCGCCTGTTTAACGGCGTCCACAAACGCCCGGGCTGTCGCCGTCAACGCGGGCCAATCCCTGTCTGCAACCGCCCGTTTATCCACCATTGCGCTTCCGGCGCCCACAGCGCACGCACCGGCTTTGATAAACTCCGGGGTCGTCCTGGCGTCTACCCCGCCCGTCGGCATCAACCGCACCTGGGGCAGCGGACCTTTCACATCTTTAAAATAGGACGGGCCGCCAACGCCCGCAGGGAACACCTTCACCACGTCGGCTCCGGCCTGCCATGCCGCGAGAATCTCAGTGGGCGTAAACCCGGCCGGCATCACCACTTTTCCGTAACGCTTGGCCATCGTGATAACATCCAGATTCAATGTGGGCCCGACTACGTACTCCGCGCCTGCCAGAATGGCCGCGCGCGCCGTCTCCGGGTCCAGGACGGATCCGACACCCACGATCGTATCCTCCATTTTCGCCGACGCTTCCTCAATGACCTTGAGCGCCCCGGGCACCGTCATCGTTACCTCAATGGCAACCACGCCGCCTTCCCGCAGCGCTTTGGATACATCCATCAGTTCCGCAGGCGAATCCGCCCTCAGTACCGCCACCACACCGCAGTCGATAATTCGATCCAGTACACCGGCCATGGGATACTCTCCTCTGTCTGTCCCATCGGGAGCGACGCAACTACCGCCTGATTCTGGCTGCCGCGCCCTTCATGGCGGACTCCGCCTCCGCCCGGGTCGCCCAGTTTACGTCGCCCAGGAAGGTGTGGGCAAGCGCTGAATACGCGCCTGCGAAATCCACCGCCGCCTGGGGATCCCCCCCCTCGATCAATCCGGCGATCAAACCGGCTGAGAAACTGTCGCCCCCGCCCACGCGGTCGACCATTTCCAGATCCTCGTAGATTCGAGACAGGTAGAACGCCTCACCGTCGAACAAAAGCGTCCGCCAGTCGTTCAGCAGTCCGGTCTTTGCTACCCGCAGCGTTGTGCCCACGTAGTCCACATTGGGATAACGTTCGACCGCTCGTCGCGCCACATCCTTGTAGCTTTCGGGATCCAGGCGACTATAGTCATCCTTCGACCCCTCCGCGTTCAACCCAAGCACCTTCTCGAAATCCTCTTCATTGCCAATCAGTACTTTTACGAGCGGAACGATCCTACCGGTGGTTTCCCGGGCTTTTTCGGAACTCCACAGCTTCGACCTGAAGTTCAAGTCATAGCTCGTGGTTACCCCCGCCTCGCGGGCTGCCCCCAGGGCTTCCAGTGTCGTATCCGCGGCGGTGTCCGAAAGCGCGGGCGTGATGCCGCTGACGTGAAACCATTTCGTGCTACTGAAAATGGACTTCCAGTCCACCATGCCCGGCCCGATTCTGGAAATTGCCGTATGCGCCCGGTCGTAAGTCACCGCGCTTGCCCGCGGCCCGACGCCCAGTTCGAGATGGTAAAATCCATTCCGCTCGACACCGACCCCATCGAAATCCACCCAGTGAATATTGGACATGTCCACGCCGTGTTCCCGACCCTTGTTCCGAATGATCCATCCCGTCCAATTGTCCACCAGCCGGGATACCCACGCCGTGTTCAGCCCCAAATGAGCGCAGGCCACCGCCACATTGTACTCGCCCCCGCCCACCTCCACGTCCAGGGTGGGGGAATTCTCGATCCGGCGGTATCCCGGCGACGACAATCGGATCATCGCCTCCCCAAAGGTTACCACGTCGTACATTGCTTCCCTCCTGATAAAAAAACCACGGCGCTGAGGCTACCGTTCCCATTCAACGGCGGGGTTCTCGTTCATCGCTTCCGCCCAGAAGGCCGGAAAGGATCAGCAGTCTAAACAGATGAAGCACCGCCACCAGCGCCGACGCCACGTAGGTCCGCCCCGCCGCAGAATATCGCGGGCAACCTGGTCCGCCATCCACCCGCTTCGAGAACCGAATTCGTCATATCTGGCGAAAGTTCGCTTGACCTTGAACTGCGCCCACAGCGCCAGGATGAATCCTGGAATCACAAGAATCAGTGTAGGGTCCCAGAAGAGAGGAAACATAAACGCAACACCTCCTTCGAGAATGTCTACCAACTCATTGATGTGACGTTGTCTATTCTCGGAACCGTGAGGAATCCCCGAGAACCTCGCCGGCTTCAATCCGATACCCGCGCACCAGTTCGGCGCCGCTCATCCGCCCCTTGCCCGCCGGTTGCACTTCTTCAAGTGCGACCGTTCCTTCACCCGCGGCTACCACACATCCCTTTCTCCCATCTGCCACGACCACCTCGCCGGGTATCCCCGATCCGTCGGCGACCGCCGCCCGATGCACCTTCAGATATTCACCTCTCCAGGTCGTAAACGACCCTGGAAAGGGGTTGGTTCCGCGAACCAGATCGCGGATTGAAGCCGCGCTGCGTGCCCAGTCGATCCGCCCGTCCTCTTTCTCCAACCGGGGCGCCCCGGTGACCCCGGATTCCGGCTGCGGCTTCGATGTCAATTCGTCTCTTTCCAGCCGTTCAACGACGTTCGCCAGCGCGTCCGCCCCCAAAATCCGCAAGCGCTCGGAAAGCTCTCCGGCCGTCTCGTCCTGCGCTATCCCCTCAGCCTGCTGAAACAGCAGATCCCCCGCGTCCACCCGCGTCGTTAGGCGGAATACGCTTATCCCTGTTTCAGTTTCTCCCCGGATTATCGCCCAGTTGATCGGGGCCGCGCCCCGATACTTCGGTAACAGGGACGGATGCAGGTTTACCGAGCCGAGCCGTGGAATTCTCAACAAGATCCGTGGCAATATTAAAAACGCGACCACCACGAAAAGATCCGCGTTGAGGCGCCGAAGCCGCTCCAGAAAGTCCCGGGCCTTCAGAGAGCGCGGTTGTATAACCGGAAGCCCCAATCGATGGGCGGTTATTTTCACGGGAGGCGGCGCCAGCTTCCGCCCCCGCCCCCGCGGCCGATCCGGCCGGGTCACGACCGCGGAGATCTCGTGGCCGCGAGCCGCCAGCCGCTCCAAAGACGGCACCGCGAAATCGGGCGTCCCCATAAACACCAGCTTCACGACCGTCTCCAATCGGGGATCCGTTTCCGCCAACATCCCGCGAGCCCCATCCGGATCCAGTCCCTGATCACTTTTCCTCCACAACCCGGGAAACCGATCCCTTCGAAACCTCGAGGCGAACTTCCCTGGCAACCTGCACGACCAGAATACCAGCCGCTTCTTTCACGCCCACAATCGTCCCGTGAACTCCCCCGGACGTCACGATTCTATCGCCCTTTTTCAGTGCTTCGATCATCGCCTGCTGCGCCTTCTGCTTTTTGATCTGCGGGCGAAAAATCAACAAATAAACGACGATGACCATTAATAACAACGGGAAAATCTGCATCAGAAATCCCGTCTGGGACCCATCGGACGACTGGCCGCCCATAGCGAATGCTTCGCTTACGCCAAACAAAGGAACCCTCCTTTAAGGAATCAGAGATATAAATTGAACGGAGAATCACTACACTTACAGTTTCCGGACTGCTAACGGTTCGTCTTGTTCAAAAACGTGTCTTTCCACGAGGTAAACCGCCCCTCCAGAATGGCGGTACGCATTTCCCGCATTGTCGAAAGATAAAAGTGAAGGCTGTGAAGAGTCAACAGGCGCAGACCCAGAATCTCCTTAGTATGAACCAGGTGGCGCAGGTAGGCTCGCGAGTAGTTTCTGCAAGCATAACACGCGCATCCGGCGTCGATCGGCGCGAGGTCTCGCGCATACTTCGCGTTACGCAGGTTCATCCTGCCCCACCGCGTAAACGCGGTACCGTTCCGGGCGTTTCGGGTTGGCATCACGCAGTCGAACATGTCGATCCCGCGGGATACGCCCTCGACGAGATCCTTCGGGGTTCCGTGGCCCATCAGATAGTGCGGCGACCCCTCCGGAAGACGATCCACAACGGTTTCCACCGCCTGCCACGTGGCGGCACCCGGTTCGCCCATGCCCGTACCTCCGACTGCAAACCCCCAGAATCCCATCGCCACCGTCTCATCCGCAAATCGCGCTCTCAGATCGGAATACGTACTCCCCTGGACGATACCGAACAACGCCTGCTGATACCCGGTGGAACTCCGGCCCGCCGACGCGGAAAACGCATCCAGGCAACGCGCTCCCCACCGTAACGTGCGCTCACCCGCTACTTTTGCATAGTCGTACGTACAGGGATGAGCCGTACATTCATCGAACATCATGATTATGTCGGCGCCGATCGCCTGCTGGATCTCTATTACCCGCCCCGGGGTAAACAGATGGCGCGATCCGTCGATATGGGATTGAAACAGAACGCACTCTTCCGTAATCTTGTTCAATCCCGCCAGGCTGCTCAACTGATATCCACCGCTATCGGTCAGGATCGCCCGGTCCCAATTCATGAACCCGTGCAGGCCGCCTGCCTCGGCAATCAGATCCACCCCGGGTTTCAGGTATAGATGATAGGCATTGCCCAGGATGATCCTGGCGTCCAGATCTCTCAGATCCTGCTGCCCCAGCGTTTTCACCGTGCCACGGGTGCCGACGGGCATAAAAACCGGGGTCTCCACAACCCCATGCGGCGTATGAAGTACCCCTGCTCGTGCGTTCCGGTCTGTGGCCAACACCTCAAACCGGAAGCCTGCGTTACTGATTTCGCACCTCCGCCAACTGGAACCCGGATCCATCAACCAGAACACCACATGCGCCGAAGACTTCGCTCCGCGATTGCCGATGAGCAACGTATTTCAGCACCCTGTTTCTCTGGTTCGACAGTGGATGCGTCCGTTTCCATTATCGGGCCGCGTGGCGTCCGAATCGTCTTTTATGAGAAGAAGCCCGGGCATGCGATAGGGTCATGCTCTACTGACGGAGACGGTTACCTGCCCAGAAGCAGTCCCAATATACCAAGCGTTCAGGTGCAAGTCAACGGGTAATGAGTTTCGAACAGGGTCAGATGCATGCCGCGCCCGTCGATTCAATCTTTGCCGATCGCTCACTTGACAGCTTCCCTGGCATTGATGAATACGATTCCGCGTTTTTCCAGTTCCGGAAGGACGCGCTCGAGCGCGGCAAGCGTGGCTGGTTTTGCGCGTGCGATGCCGAGCACCGTTCCTGAAATGCCGGCCATTTCCGCCAGGGTTTCCACGGATCGTTCGACCGACTCCTGTGTGTCCTTCCGGTCCAGAAACATCGAGTTCCGGCCGGCCGGCATTCCCATTTCCTCTGCGACCGTATAGGCCATCGACCGCGGACTGGTGAAGCTATCCACAAAAAAGAGACCATGGCGATCCACTTCTTCCAAAACCCTGCCGATTGCCGTCCGGTCCTCCGTCAACCGCGATCCCATATGGTTGTTTAATCCCATGGCCTGAGGCAGGTTCGCACGCGCCATTCGAATCAACGTCCTGATTTTTTCCGGTGGATGTTCCACCAACACTGCGTTTGGACCCGGGTCAATGTGAGGATAGTTCAAGGGTTCCATAGGCAAATACACCATTACTCCGTGCCCGGCCGCTGCCGCCTTTTCGGCAATCCAGGCGGTTTTTTCGAGACCCGGAAAGATCGAGAACGTAATCGTCTGTTTCAACGCGCAGAATCCCCGAATCAATGCTTCGTTCTGTGACCCGAAATCCGCCACTATAATGGCGATTCGGCCCGGTTTTCGATCGAGTCGGGCGTTTCGTTTCAGCGTGATGAGATTGGTGCGCACGCCATCCAGGCCCACGACCATGGATAGCCTGGAACCCTTACGGTCCTCCGTGGCCTCAACGACGTCTCCGCCCAGGCGCCGGGCAAGCCGGGTCAGTTCCAGGTTGCAGACCGCCAACGGCAACCCGCCAGGTACGTCGAAGGTCATCACCCAGCGGGCGGTACTATCGGTCTGCGCCGCCGACCGCTTCTTTGACACGACTCCTTCCGGGACTCCGAGCCGTTTCAAAACCTCTGGCGCCTGTGATACCACGGAATCTGCAAACGCCAGCGGACCCGCCGGAAGCGTCCGCCATTGCACCTGTTGATTGAACGCGATTTCCTGTTCGTATGTAGAGGCTTCCCGCGTGCGCCAACGCATCCATCCGGCCAGACCGACCACCAACACCAGCACAAATGCCAGGGTCCATAGCCGCAACGACATTCGGCGGCGCCTGCGGGCCATCTTCTTTCGAGTGGAACGCCTGGTCTGTCTTGGCGCGCCCACGGTGCCGGGGCGCCTTCCGGGTGTTTTTGCCATAGGAACCTGAGAAAAGGCGGAATGGGTCAGGCTGACCGGAAAACAAGGCGGCACAGAGAAACAGCGCCCGGTCTACTTCCTGATTAACCGGTGGAGGAAGTGTAAACGGAATCAATCAAGGGGAGAATTGTAGAGCCTCTATACCGAAGCTGGGGAGATAGAGCGGGTCCTTGAAATTTTCATGGCATCGCAAAACTGATGGGCCGTGGCACAAAACAAAGCAGGAAGATAATCAGAGAAACATATCCCATCAGTTTTCGAAACGGATCGAGGACCATATGGGGGTCGCCAGGCGGGGAATGCCGGCGCCCCAGCGCCAACGCGATAATTATCCAGATCAGCCATCCCGGCCAACGGGTATCGAGCCAGGACGAAAACCCATATTGGACGTAGAGCCAGTCATACGGCGGCCCCAGCGCCCACAAGGCGCCAAGAACGACCAGCGCCACCTTCGAAAACAGGGCGTGAACGCGCGTTCCTCCGAAGGCATAGACAATATGTCCGCCGTCGAACTGTCCCACCGGCATCAGATTCAGCGCAGTCACAAAGAGACCCAGCCAGCCGGCCACGAAGATCGGATGATCGTAAATTGCAAATCCTTCAGGAAGGTCTCCGATAATCTGATTCGTCAGCCAGCCGCCCAGAATGGAATTGCCGAGTGAAATCCCGCCTGCGGCGAACGTTGAGACCGGCACGATTTCCGACAGATGCAATCCGACGACCAGGGCAAGCAGGGCGACTACAAAGCCTGCAAGCGGTCCGGACGCCCCGATGTCCATCAGCGCGCGCCGGTTCGGAATGCGGGACTTGATCTTGATTACCGCACCCAGGGTACCAATCATAGACGGAAAGGGAATGAAATAAGGCAAAGTTGCGCGCACCATCCAGCGGCGCGAAGTGAGATAGTGCCCCATCTCGTGGATACCCAGGATCAGAAGCAGTGTTCCGGAAAACGGAAGCCCCAGAATCAGGTATTTCGGATTCCAGAGCAGCGCCGTCGAAAGGAAGTCCGACGGTATGGATTCCGGTGAAACCACCATACGCATGGCAACCGCCATTTGCACACCCGCCGCTGTCGTTGTGTACGCTGTCAGGGCGAACAACAACACGTTGAGCCAGATGCGGTCTTTCGGGGGCTCCGCGTGTATCTGGCGATGTATCGACGTTCCCGAATCGTCCACGCGCCAACCCCCATCGTTCGCATCGCCTGCCAATTTGGAGCCTCCGGACAAAAACGCCTTTTTCACTGCGTTGTTCAGGTACAGAGCGCGATCGACTCCGAAGCGCATGTGGAATCCACGCGGGTCACCTGATTCCGAATTCGAGCCGATGGGAGCCGGCCAGTCCCAATGCGGCAGGGACATAGGCATATTCAATCCGCCAGCCGCCGGGCTGAATTCCGAGCCCGAAGGACCAGTCGCGGATATCGTTTCCCGAACGGTAACCGGACCGCAGACACAGGGGCCCTTTCAATCGGAATTCCAGGCCCGAATGCATTCCCACGGAGCCGTGCCTGGGTGCACTCAGATCGACAGAACCCGTCAAGCGTCTGGTCTGCCAGGCAATACCGGCTCGAAACGTCTCCGGTAACGGTGTCCTCTCAACATCCAGCACTTCCATCCGTCCCAGGTTCCGATAGCTGGCACCCACGGTCAGCCGCTCATCACTGAAGCGGTAGAGCACCCCGAGATCCACGCTGAAACCCGAAGCCCGTTCAGGGCCGATGGCTTCGTGCAGAGCCCGCACGGTTGTCCCACCGTAAAAGCCTTTTTTGATCCGCTTCGCATAGGATAACCCGGCATTGATCTCGTAGATGCCGAACGTACCGGACGGTTGTGCGGATGGCCCCGTCCGCGTCTCTATTCCTCCCACCGAATAGATCCCCAGGCTGAGCGCCACGCCGGCACGCGTATTTCCGTAGGCCCACCCCCCGTAGGTCTGCTGGATTTCCTGGAACGAACTGTGATGGGTCAACAGAAAGTCCTTACCCATCAGCGCACCGATGGCCGCCGGATTCCAGGACGCCGCCGTCTGATCGCCAACAACCGCCGTATAGGCCCCGCCCATTGCCTCCGCGCGGGCGCCCACCCCCTCGCGAAGCAGCACAAATCCCGCACCCTTTCCGGACGCCTCTTCCCGGCCTGTCGATCCGAAAACCAATACAAGACCGCAGACCCAGAATATTCGCCTTAAGGACCTCACGACATACTCCTTGACCCCTGGCAACCCGCAGAATTTCATATCTCTCAAACTTTAAACAAAGTCGATGAAAGAGTCAATATCCAAAAGAGAGCAGTTGTGCAAAACTTCTATCGCAGAACCACATCGTGCCGACTCTCATCGGCAGCTTTCTGAATCCTGAGCACCGTTCTTGCGGCTCGAATCACCGACTCGGTGCACCGTTCACCCTCTTCGGCCTCGCCCCGGATATCTTTCAAGAATGCCTGTAGATATCCCCCGGACCGATCTTCCGGTATCGAACGCGTTTCCACCCGCTCCGAATCCGTCCAGGCAACCTGAATCGTATTCAGCGTGGTACCGGCCTCGAGTACTCCCTCCCGCCCCCAGAACGTGTACCGCCAGTAGAACGGCAGCGAATATCCAGCCTTTTCAGGCATGAAATACGACACGTCTCCCAGCACGCCGCATCCGTTGTCCATTGTCAACATCATCTGCGCGCCGTCTCGAAAATGCGGAAACTCCGGCGCAAAGGCATTCCAGCACCTGGCGGCGTTGACCGTCTCGAACTGCAGACCCGTTATCCACGGAAGGCAGTCAATTGCATGTATGGCGAGGTCGTTTATGGTCCCTCCGTGTTTGCCTTCCTCGAAGTACCAACCCGGCCGCGACCCCAGCATCAGTGGATGCTGCCCGCCAAATGAAATCGCGTGGACCTCCCCGATCGTTCCCTCCTGGATCATGTTCCGCGCGCCGATCGTCTGTCCGTGATCCCTCATCGACAGCATACACCCAACCCTCAAATCCCGCTCACCGGCGATTCTTTCGATTTCGTCCACCTCGTCCAGACTTGTGCAGAGCGGTTTATCCGCGATGACATGCTTTCCCTCGTTCAACGCATGAATCGCCGCACTACCACGCCTCGCGAAATAGTCGCCGATTGCCACCACGTCGCAATCCACTTCGTCCAACATCCGCACGGGATCCGAATGCGTGACCTTCACCCCGGCCCCCTCTGCCGCCGCACGCGCCGTCTCATCCGCTTCGCAGGCGGCCACCACCTCCACGTCCCCCCGTGCGATTGCCCGTTTGTACAGATCATGGATATGCGCATGGCGAAATCCAACAAAAGCAAACCGAACCGACATATCGCCTCCCCGTCAAATCAGTCGAGATTCATCCATCCTTAGTGTCCCGTCCCAGAAATATGTCACCATTCATCCGCCGATTCGTCCCGTCTCGCTGCGTTGGGCCGACCTTGCCCAGGTCGCCTCGCTCAGGCGTCTTGCCAGCCGGGCGACTCGGCGGCCGAATTTAGGCAATCTATTTCCGAGACAGAACACTGGTTTTCCCTTTCGTGTTCCCGGCTGTTACATTACTATTCGTACAATATACCGCACGAACGAATCAACCACCCAAAAAACGCCTGCAGGAAGATTGCCAGGCCATCGCTGCCCGTTAGCGGAATGGGCAAGGGTTCCCTTTCCAACCCGAATCATCCGACAGAGGTGCCAATATGCCGAATCAACTCACTCATCAGCAACTCGCTTTTTTCAGCACGTTCGGGTATCTGTACCTGCCGGGGCTGATGTCCGATGTTATCGAAGACATCATCGGCGCATTCGAGCAGGTCTGGACGAACCTCGGCAATGGACACCACGGAAAGCCACACGACGGAGAACGGCGGTCCTGTATCGTGCCGTTTATCGACCAGCACGTACGCCTCTGCGCCCTGCTCGACGATCCCCGCATCAACGGGCTGCTCATCGACCTGCTCGGCCGCGATTACAACTACGTCGGTTCCGACGGAAACTACTACGCCGGCGACACCGTTTGGCATTCCGACGGCTGGGGCAAGGCCGTTCGTTTTGTCAAAATCGCCTTCTATCTCGATCCCCTGACCCGGAACTCCGGCTGCCTCCGTGTCATCCCGGGAAGCCATATCCTGGAAGATCGCTTTGCAAAGACCGTACAGGAACAGGTCCGGGAATCCGAGCGAAACTGGGGCATCGAAGGCAAAGACCTTCTTCCGGGGGTCGCCTTGGAAACCCGACCCGGAGATATCGCCGTATTCAACCACAACCTCAAACACGCCGCCTTCGGCGGCAGCCTCAGAAGACGCATGTTCACCATCAACTGTTCCCAGCGGTTTCCGGAATACAGAATCGAAGATTTAAAGAACTACATAGCCGGCCATGCCCGCTTCTGGATTGACCGTCTTTACGGTGAGACCATGGTCGCAACCGCCGGCCCGGAACGCAGAATCCACCTCGAGCAGGGCCTTGCGCACGACGGCCACCTGGCCGAACTGGCCGCCACAGCCCGAAAGGAGATGCACGAGCCCTCTCGCGGCTGAACGGCGCGGGCGATGGTAAAGAAACGGCCGCAATTCCGTTTCTTTATTCGATATATCCCAGGCTTCTCAATCTTTCGGCCAAAAGATCCGCCTCGGCCTGGGTGGTTTCCTGCGCCTGAAGGTGTTTGTATTTCGACCCGTTCAGGATCTCGTTCCGAGAAGCCCTGTACGGTCCGGGATCATTGCACGGCGCGTCCGCACCGCTGAACACATTCCGCAGCACGTAGTCCTCGCCGCCCGCCCGTTCTCTGTAAAACACCCGTCCGTCCGTAACCGACCACATGTGTAAACCACCGACGTCCCGCTTCAGTTCCACTCCATCCATGGCCACACGGGACGTCACCCGTTCGTGGGCCGCTTCCAGGTTTTCCGGATTAAGGAATCCTGAGCCGTAGGAATTGTCGAGTTCCGAATACACCCAGCGGCGGCGAAGAGAACCCTCGTTGGCAAGCAAGTCACGACCATATCCTTTATAGTCTACCGTGATTCCGGCCAGGTTCAGGATTGTCGGAAAAAGATCGATCGTCGAGAGGGGCCCGTCGGGCAGTTTCAGTCTATCGTGTTCGGGAACGGATACCAGCAGCGGAACGTGGATCACATTTTCGTGCAGGAAATCTCCGTGCGCCATCACCTCGTCGCAGAACCCCTCTCCATGATCGCCTAAAACAAACACCGCCCAATCGTCCAGTTTCACGCGCTTCAAAATCTCCACGAGTAAGAATTCCTGCACGTGCGTCGCCGCCGCATAATAAAACCGTAGCGCCTCCTCCACCCTACCGGCATCCACCAGCGCTTTCAAATTCGGCGTTCCGGGGATCCCCCTCGCCCCGTACCCGCCATGTGTATACCAGAAATGCAAAAAACAAAACCGGGGCCGATCCTCTCCTTCGAACGCCGAATGCAACAGATCTTCGATTGAACCGAGGTGCTGTTCTTTCGCACGGGGATCCATGGGTCCGATAAACCGTTCATAGTCCAGAAACCGAAACACGTCCATCCGCTCCGACCGGCCATGGATTTCAAACCCCGCATCCGAGAACAGCTGAAACAGATTCGGAATCCCGGCGAACATCTTCAGATACGTCTGCCCGCACAATCCGTGCTCAAACGGGTACAACCCTGTAAACATGGACGTGTGAGACGGGCGCGTCGCCGGGGCCGTCACAAAAAACCGCTCTCCGAACGCGAAATCTCTGGTCAACAGGTCGAATTTGGGCGTACACAGCCGGTGATTGACCCGGCTTATCGCATCGTACCGAAGGCAGTCGACGGATATCAGCAGAAATTTATCGACATGACGTCCCATGGACTACTCTTTCTTGCGTAAAGAAAGACATATTGAAACGGATCCAGGAGGCGGAATCCTATTGGCAGGCTAAACAGCCCGTTGAAAAAACTCCATCCGGGCTGCGTCCGGCCCTTGTGGCCGACTTACCGCGTTGCGCTCGCTCCCCGAATCCCCCGATTCGACTCGGTCGCGCGCCTTGTCTTCGGCCACAATGACTCGGCCTCGCCTGCAGAGCGACTTTATCAACGGACTGTTAAGGCCTCCGCTTCTCAGGAGCCAGGATCCTAATTAAGTCCAGATTACAACATTTGGCAAGTACATCCATCCCGTTCTATTCATACGTTGACAACCGCCGAATCCCGCTTATCATGAGCGAGACTCTTACTTTGCGAGATTCATCATGTATCTAACAGAGCGCGGGTTCGATCTGCGCGGCACCCTTGAATGTGGATGGAACCTCTTTCTCCGCAAGGGGTATTCGAATCATCCCGGTGACATTTCCGTCAACCATGCGCACATAGACCACCTTGCCGAGTCCGGCCTCAATCGCCTCGTGGTGTTCTGGGCCAACGCAGGGGGCTTTAACGACGCCTGGTATGAAGCGGTCGAATATGCCCACGCCGCAGGTCTCAGGCTCATACGTGCCATTTACGGATTCAGCGGAGGCGGTTCCGAGTACACCATGGCCGAGCCGGACGCGCCGCCGCACCTGCTCAGGCGAGGCGCCAGGGGTCCGAATTCCGCTCTTTGTCCCCACGACGCCGAATCTCGCGCCTGGATGGGAGACATTCTGGCCGAACGTCTTGCGCCAGGCGTGGACGGCATCGACATCGAACCCGCCAGGGAAATCGGTCGCAACTGTATTTGCGAAAGCTGTCGTGACCTCCGCCCCTTTCAATGGGACGCGCTCGTGATCGGCTTTCTCACGGAACGCATCCACGCCCTCAAGCCGGACGCCGAAATCCTTCTCCACCTGAGTATGGCGCCCGATAAATCCGGAAAACAGCAGATGTCTCGGGACCTCCGGTGTCTGCCCGAATCCATCCGCCACATCTTTGCCTGGGGCGCGGACGACGAAGCAAGCCTCGTCGACTGGCTGGACGCGGATTCCAGATTCGAACACTTTGCCAAACTCGGCCGTGTCCTCCTGTTTCCGGATGGCACGCCCGCGGGCATTTCCGTACAGGAGCGCGTCGCCCGCACCTTTCTATGGAGCGGACTGGCCGCGGACCGGGGCAAAGCCGGATACCTTTTCGACTACCGCATCTTCGGTGGAAGAGAATGGCAGGGGCATGAAACCGATGTTCCCCACACCCGGCAGGGGAGCACACGACCCGCCTCCATAGCCCTTATGGGTGCCGCAATGAACAATCCCTATCTGGATGAGGACGGACGGCTTGAACTCATCGCCCGCCTGAAGTCCGAATGCGACTGGGACCTGGAAGATCCCGCGCGCTTCTACAAATCACCCGCCGCATAAAATCTCCTGTTCATTTCAATGCCTGCAACGTCCAATCCTCTCGTCGCATCGAATGCTGCGCCCGCGCGAATCCCGGCGGACGGTGGCGTCACACTCCGATCAATCTTTCTGGCCGTTCTTGTCTCAGTCGCCGCCTGCGTCTGGGTCAACTACATCGAATACGTCATCCATGCCTCCCGTATGACCCTCAGCCACTTTCCCATGGGGTCGCTGACGGTCTACCTCACCCTTGCTCTGCTCCTCAATCCACTGTGCCGAAAACTGGCCGCGGGATACGCCCTCTCGCCAACCGAACTCAAGGTCATCATGGCTGGCGGCCTGGTTGGCGGCGCCATTCCTTCGGTCGGTCTGACGGGCTATTTCCTGGGCGCCATTGCCGCGCCGTACTATTTCGCTACACCGGAAAACCAGTGGGGCGAGTACTTCCACCCCTACATTCCCCACTGGCTGGCGCCTCGCAATGTCAACCACGCGCTGGATCACCTGTTTGAAGGCGGCCCACGCGGAATGGATATTCCGTGGGCCGTCTGGTACATCCCCCTGGCAGCGTGGATGGCTTTGATCACGGCCCTCTTCGTGGCCTCCACAAGCCTGTCCGTCATCCTCCGGAAACAATGGGTGGAAAGCGAACGGCTCAGCTATCCGATCCTGCGCCCCGTCCTGGATCTCACCGATCGGGAGAGGCCGGGTTTTTCCAGGCGATTCTGGATCGGTTTCGCGATGGCCCTGGGGATTATCAGCTGGAACATGATCCACTACTTTGTGCCCGGATTTCCGCAGATTCCCAATATCCGCTGGGGACCATGGGTGCATTTTGAACGCTACTTTCCGGGTATCTGGACCCGGATCAACATGTTCACCATCTCCTTTGCCTATTTCGCCAATATCGACGTTCTTTTCAGCCTCTGGTTCTTCTGCGTCCTCTTCATCCTGCGCAGTGGGATCCTCAATCGATACGGGTACAACGCCAGCAGCATCTATACGACGTCGGGCGAGTTTGCCTGGTTGCAACTCGGCGGATTTGTCACGCTTGTTATCTGGGGACTGTGGATTGCGCGACACCACCTGAGATCGGTCATGAGAATCGCCCTTGGCCGCAGTGCACCCCTGGACGATGCCGACGAAATGATGCGATACCGTACCGCCGTGCTCGGTTTCATCCTGAGCTCCCTCTTTGCCGTCTTCTGGTTCTGGCGCGCCGGCATGGGGTTCGGGGTTGCGTGTCTTTCCGTCATGGCAACCCTGGTCATCTTTCTTGGCGTATCCCGCATTGTGGCCGAGGTCGGCCTGGTCTTTGTCTGCACGCCGGTAGGCCAGCAGGAAATCGTCACCCGGCTGATCGGCCCCCGAAATCTCTCCGGACCGAGCCTCACCGTACTGGCTTTCTCGAACGCCCTCACCTCGTTTGGCAAGGGCCTGTTCATGCCCTCCGTGGTACATGCCGCCAAGATCGCGGATCTGTGTCCGCGCGAACACCGTCCCCGCGTGTTGACCGCGATCTTCCTGGCGTTTGCGGCCGGTGTGGGCGCGTCCATCGCGTACACCCTCTATCTGGGATACACCCACGGCGCGTATAATTTCAACGATTTCCCGTTCACACGTTACAGCCGGGGCGGCTTCGCGAATGCGCTTTCAAAAATGAAGGATCCCGCCGTTGAGACCAGCATCCGCCCGATCCTGCTGGGCATCGGTGCAGCCCTGATGTCCGTCCTTACGTTCCTGAAATACCGCTTTCCCTGGTGGCCCCTTCATCCCGTAGGCTTTGCCATTGCCGGCATCTCGTACGTCCACTTTTCCACATTCTCGGTGTTCATCGCGTGGTGCATCAAAGTCATCATCCTGCGCGTCGGCGGCGCGGCCCTTTACCGGCGTTATATCCCGTTTTTTCTGGGCGTACTGACGGGCTATACGACCGGTGTGGGGCTTTCCCTCGTCGTTGACATCATCTGGTTCCCCGGCGCCGGCCATTCCATTCACGGATATTGAACATCGACTGTGATGGGCTGTGATGGACGATGATGGACTGTGATTAAACCCCGATGAAACCCATGAAAAGATGGCATCGGTTGTCTTTTTCAGTGATACTACTCGGAGTTCGGGAGATACCGTTATGGTAGAAATCCATCAGACGTTCAACTGGCACGATAGCCACGGGAACCAGGATTATGTTTTCGGCGAAGACGGATACCTGAAAATGGATGGAACCAGGGCGCCGGTAAGTTGTTCCCGTCATCTGAAAGAGAAGATCACCGATCGCTCCGGCTCCCTCGAACTGGCCATGAGAGTCGTACTCGACGAGCCGGAATACCAAACCCTTTACACCCTGCGCCTTTACGACAGCGCGGACCGCCCGGCCATCGTATGTCACATCCGGAGGGACGGCCGCCTGCTATTCGAGGGGAAGAACGAACTGGTGGATTCCGGCGCGGTCCTCACGTTCCAGGGCAACTGTCCCTTCAACGATCCTGCCCTGCGCAAGTGGTACGTCGTGGAATCCGACGAACACGTCTATACATTCAAAGGATTCGATTTTTCAAACCAGACGGCCATCTTTCTTCTGGACGGCGAACGATCCGTCACCGTACCTTTCCAGAACCCCGTCAGGGATATCGCAAGGCTGGAACTCCAGACGGGCGGCATCGATATCGGCCGGTATATCCGTGTGAAGCATGTAAAACAGTTCGTCGGAGGCGAACAGATCGACCACGAAGACTACCCGCTCTACTGGAAACCCGTCCCACCGCCCCGGGACGGCGAACCGGACGACAATGTCTGCGAAAGCAGACTCAGGCCGGTTGAGAATCGATGGCTTGAACTCGCCACCCGGTACGGTTTTGTGACGGCGACGTTTCCCGTCATTTCCCGGGGGACGCTGGAATTCGACGTCAGATCCCCGGATGTATCGGCGGAAGCCTGTATTCTGCTGGGCGAGTACGACGGCTCCATCAAGTGTTTTCGCAAGATCCAGACGGGCATCCTGACAAACCTCATGACCATTGCCACCGGTCATCCGACGCCAGGCTTCAACACGTTTGACAATTCCGTTGTTCCAGAAAACGACCGGGCGTACCGGTTCAAAATCGCGTGGGACGCGCAAACCAACAAGCAACAAATCCGGATCGACGACATCCCTCAGAAATACCAGGGTGAGACGGAAATCGAAATCCACGGCCTTTGGGGCAAGAAGAATCGGATGACGCGGGGCATCGACACCATCTCTTTGCATCCCGGGTTGCTCGGGACTGCACGCCTCACTTCGATCCAGAAGGCCGAAGGCCGAACGCTCGATAATCCGCCGGACCCCCTCCGAACCTGGTGGGGCAACTTCAGGCTCCGTTCCCTGGATTAATCGGTGGCCCGCTGCCTGAAACGAACACATATTCGCCACGGAAGGTTGATATGCCAGCCATTCGGTATCCATGCACGATGTACAAGCCCGGTGACCTTGCCCGCGCCAGGGAGAATATCAAGCGCCACGCCTGGGCGAAGAAACTCTATGGGCAAATCAGGTCCCATCCTGAATATTACCTGGCGATGGACCGGGACCGCATGCGTTCCTACATCAGCGACCAGACCCCACTCGTTACCGTTGTCTGCCCCAACTGCGGCTGCGGCCCCTGGTACGCCTACAGCCTGATCAACCACGGCGCCACCCTTCAATGCACAGACTGCAAAACGACGTGGGACTGGGATCCGGAAGACACCTCCGAAACATGGAATATACAGGCGGTCATTCGCACGTACCGCCTGCAATACATCCTTGGCGGCCTGGAAAGCGCCGGCATCGTCTACGGAATCGACGGCGACGTGCGATACGCCGAGATAGCCGCCATCCTTGTCGAACGCTTCGCGGAAGTCTTCGAGAACTATCGCCTCAACCAGGTGAACAAGAACGTCTGGCACGATCAGAACGATCCCCTTTACGGGAAGATAGACGGATGGAAACAGCGGGATGCCGGGTGCGTCCGAAAAGTGCTGATGGCCTATGACCTGATCCGTGACTCGGATGTGCTCGCAGATGAACAACGCCGGTCCATTGATGCCTTCGTGGAATATGTGCGGGACTATTTCGTCGAATCCTTCAACAACCCGGGAACCTCGACACTGAAAGGCTACTCGTATTCCGATGACCTCTCGCCCTATCTTTCCCATTACTCGATTCAGGATCACGGCGGCGCCTGGTGGTGCATCGCGGCATCGGCCGCGCTGACGGGCGACAGGGAAATACTGCGATCCGTTGTCACGTTATACGAAGACATGCTCAAGCCGGAGGCCGGAGTTTTCTTCCAGGATGGCGCATTCTACGAATGTACGGCCGACTACACCCTGGGTCTGCTTCAGAATATCACGGGCATACCGGAAATCATCCGCGGCAATCTGGACACCGACGTGTACACCAATCCCCGATGCGCCCTTCTGGAGAGATGTTACACCTGGTTTCTGGATGCCGCCTTTCCGAACGACACCAACCCGGCGATCAACGACTCGCACGTCGGAAGTCCGCTGAGACCCTTCTGTTCCGAAGTCGCCTATATCGCCTGCAACAACCGGAAAGCGCTGCGCCACCTCAAGGCAATCTGGGGTCCGGACCTGAACGGCGGCACGGAATATTCCCTCTTCTACAGAGATCCGGACGCCGCGGCCGAAGGCGACGGCGAACCCTACGCCGAGGCAAGCGTCCACCTTCCCGATATCGGCCTGATGATTCTTCGCCACGGCGAAGACAAGCCGTCGCGGACCATGGCCTTCATCGACTACGGTCCCTATATTCCAGCCGCGCACAAACAGAAAGACTACCTCAATTTCGTTCTGTGGTCCTGCGGCCGGGAACTCGTCACGGAAATGGGATACAACTGGAATCCGGAATGGGCGCGTCTCTGGGAACGCGGACCCCTGTCGCACAACACCGTCCTGGAATGCGCGGAACAGGGAGAAGGGGGCAACCCTCTCCTGTGGTGCGTCACGCCAGGTCCCAGGCTCGCGGAAGCGGGCCTGCCGCCGGCCAATGCACGCCTTATTGTGCTGCTGCCACGCCATTCCGGTGAACCGCTAATCGCCGACATTTTCCGCGTTTCCGGAGATCTGAGGTCCTACACATGGATGTTGCACGCCCGATCCGGGGACCTGGAGGTCGCCGGCCTCGACGCTCTTGTACCCACAGACGTCCCCGAACCCCTGCGGTCCGGCCGGTCGGGACGCGCGATGGAAGACGTCGCCGCCACCTGGACCATGGATCGCGGCGGTTTGCAGACGATCATCCCGGATATCTGCGACACGACGGTTACGATCTCCGAGTGTCCTCCCGAAGAGGACGTAATCGAGGATCTTCATGCCGAGGGAGGCACCCTGAAACCGGGTGCCGTCCTCCCGTACCGCGGCCACCTCCAGGTTACCCGACCCGGTCCGGACGCAATATTCGCGGCCGTACACGTGCCTTTTAAACACCGCCCGCCCACAATAGATGTTCAATGCCACACGCTGTCCGACGACACACTGGCGCTCCGGATTTCCACAGAGGGCGAACGATTTCTGCTATTGCATACCCTCTCACAAAACGAGGTGCGTTTCGACGGCCTTGTCCTGAAGGGGCGCGCGGCCGTCGTCACGCTGAAAAACGGGATCCCCCAATCTCTCTGCCTCGCCGCCGGGACCTCCCTGGTCTATGACGAGACCGAACTTCGTCTTGAAAGTAGGGGCAACGCCTACGCCGTGCGTTCCGGAGACACGTTCAAAAGGGTGGAGCTATAGATTTCGGCGCGTTATATTGCGCTGGTCAGAATCGCAGACATTCATCAATACAGGAGGCACGCATGCCGTCCAACTTTCTCGACCGGGTCGCCGAAGGCCATCTGCTCTGCGATGGCGGATATTATCTCGAATTCGAACGCCGTTGCCTTGGAAGCTATGCGTCCAAAATCCCCATGGGCGTACTCGACTATCCTGAAGGCGTACTCGAACTCCACAAGGAATTCGCCCGGGCGGGCGCCGAAGTCCTTCAGGCGATGGTCTGGGGCGTGCGACCGATGGAACGCGAAGAGGAACTCCACACGAAGGCCGTGGAACTCGCGCGTGAAGCCGCCGGACCGGGCCGTTTTGTGGCCGGCACCCTCAGCCCGTTCATTTATTCGGGCCGTTCCAAATGGGATCCCATGACCGAAGAAGATAAAACCAATGCCCGGGAATTCTTCGAACACCGCGTCGGCCAGCAGACCTCGGCCGGTGTTGACCTCTTTATTATCGAAACCTTCTATTCCGTGGATGAAGTCAGCCTTGCCATTCCCTTTGTCAAACAGGCGGGGATACCCGCCGTCGTTACGATGACGTATCGAGACGGGGAATTTACCCGGGAAGGCTACCGTCCCGGCGAAGCTGCCAAACGCCTCGTCGACGCTGGCGCCGACGTCGTCGGCATCAATTGTATGCGCCCCTGGTCCACCATGCGCCCGCTGATGTACGAAGTCAGGGAAGCCGTCTCCGTACCCCTGTGCGCCCAGCCCACGGGGTACGAACTCGAACCGGGCGAGAATTTCAACCGTCCCCTGAGTGTCGCCAACCTCTGGACGCAGGTTGAACCCCGCGTTGTCACGCGCTTTTCCATGGCAGAGTATACCGCCGAAGCCAGGCGCATGGGCATCGGCCTGATAGGCTCCTGCTGCGGCGCCCTGCCGTACCACGTCCGCGCCATGGCCGAGGCGCTGGGCAAATCTACAGATCTGCCCGACCTTGACCGGGGTTACCGTGGTCTGGCCGGGTGAGACGCGATCGTGGATACGCGGGGATCTGCGCCGGCGTCTTTCGTGCAGCCGGCAAACCGGGACCGATCGGGAGCGGGGAATCAGAACAGGCGACAGGTCGCGTGACGGATAGGCCAAAGCCTCGTCCAACCGTCCGCGCTGCGTCAACTGGAGGAAACCATCAATGTTGAGTGACATCACCGCCTGCCTTTCGAAAGGGTTCGAGCTCGGCGTCCGGTGGACAGACGAGAACGGCGTCTTGAATGACGCCTATGAAAGCAATCGGCCGGAGAACTTCGCGCCGGCTTGCTGGGCCGTCATAGGCGCATCGCTCTATCGCCTCACCGGTGAAGACGTATATCTTGAGTGGACCGACCGATGGATGAAACGCACCGCCGAGATAATGGAAGGGGCCAGAAACGCGCCCGGTTTTCGAGAATACGTGATGGGATACGGCGTGATGGTTTTTCCCATTCTTTCCGACGTCCTGGATAGGGATATCCTGGAGCGATGGGAAGCCTCCTTTACCGCTTCCTATACAGAAGACGCCGGACTTTCCGACTGCCATGTCTCCGCCGCCTCTCTGCTGTGCGACCTCTTCCTGGACAGCGGGCGGGAGGAAAACGCCCGGAAGCGGTCCGGAGAATTTATCGCCGCGTTCAACAGGCGCGTAACAGCAGGTGGATTCCTCCGTGACGACGACGTGAACGGGCACTCCGTTGCCCACGTCTACCTTACAGGTACCTTCCTCGCCGCGGCCCTTCTCCAGAGCAAATCGGATGTCTACGCAGCGTCCGAGGACGACCAGCGCCAGGTCGAACGGCTGCTCGAGGTCATATGCAAGTGGTTTAAACGGGCCAACGGTCAATTCCATCTCCCATTCCTGGCCAGTCGGAGTATCTACCAGATGTACGTGTATCCCATGGTCGGGCTTCTCTCCTACATAGGAGAAGGTGAAGCGGCCAGCGACAGAATCCGTGCGCTGCTGGTCTTCTGCCAATCGTTCAATCCGGAAAAGAACGTGTTCTCCCATGCGCCCAACCACCTGTCGCCCTACGCCCTCGCTGGCCTGGAGTGGACCTATAATCGTCTGAACACCGACCTGGGCGCGGGCCTGGTGGCCTGGGCGCTGCTCGCGCTCCTGATCGAACAGGGGTGGCCGGGTTTCGACACGGTTGCCGCCGCACCTGTTGAGGATGTTGTCGATCCGGAAGCCGGGTACGCGATCCTGCATGGAGAAAAGTCACGACTGGCGTTCGCGCTTTGTAATCACGACTGGGGATATCACCTGCCGCTCCAGCCGCTTGCGATCAAACTCGGCAATACCCCGATGATCGAACCGATTGCGGACGCCAAACGGGACGGCGTCAAACATGCCTTCCATGGCCAGATCGTCGAACCAAAAAAGGCCGATCCGCTGCTGGAACCCTACTTCGGCATTCTCGTCAAAGAGGCTGGCGGCGCCTACCGAATTATGGACGGCAGTGCGGAGGCCCTTGCCGCCGATGAATACAGGCTCACCGGTCCACTTGGGCTGAATCTTAAACTCGATCTGAAGAACGAACTCATTCGGCTGACGTACCGGGCCACGGGTCTTAGAGACGACGACCAGGCCATTTTCTCAATTCCCATTCTCCTGTGGGACGGCAGAGAGGAGCTGACCTACAAAATCGACAACGGCACCCTGGCCCTGGGCTGGAAAGGCGCGGCCTACCGCGTATCGATAGCCGGCAACAGCGGTCCCTGGGACCTGGACATGGCGCGCTATCTACACGCGGGGTACGGGCTTACCGCGAACATGACCGTACCCGTGGCTCACGACGCCTCACAACTCCACGCCACGGTCACCATCGAACGGACGGCTTGAAGATGTGCTATCCGCGGGTGCAACCATGAACCTCGGATTCATCGGTCTGGGCAACTACGCCAGAAACCACCAGCGGGCCGTCAGCACGAATCCGGACCTGGCTCTGATATCCGTGTATGACATTGTCCCCGAACGCGCTGAGGAGGTAGCCCGTAAATTCGGCGCCAGACGGGCGTCCAGCATTGAAGATCTGACGGGCGACCCTGATGTCGAAGGCGTCGTTATCACCACGCCCAACGCGCGCCACTATGACGACTTCAAAGCCTGTGCCGAACAAGCCAAACACATCTTCGTCAACGTTCCCGTCACGACCTGCCGCGCCCAGGCCGCGGAAATGGTGCGTCTGGCCAACGAAAAAGAACTCATCTATATGGCCGGTCACAACCTCCGCAAGAACCCGGCCATCGCCCACCTGAAGAAACGTCTGGACGCCGGCGACATCGGCACCCTTCACTCCGTCGAAGCTTCTGTCGGCGGCGCCTCGGCTTATCATCTCACGCCAGAAAATTGGCGGTACCACATCAGGAACGCGCCCCTTCTGCCCTTCGCGCAGATGGCCGTTGTCTTCATCGACCTTGTCCTGCACATCATGGGCGCCCCTGAAAAAATTGCCGCCTTCATGTCCAAGAGAGACGGATCCGGAGAATCACCGGACCTGGGCGCCGTTATCGGCCGCTACGCCGATGGACGCCTCTCCTACATCGGCGCGTCGTACGTCTCCCAACTGGGTTACGAGATCACCTTCGTGGGCAGCGAGGCCAGAATCAGGTGGGACAGCCACGACGAGAACGCTGTGACGCTGATCGGCCGCGACACCCGCCAGAGGGAATCCTTCGACCGGATCGACGAACAGTACGAAGAACTCGCCGAATTCGCGCAATGCGCACAGACCGGCGCTACTCCATCGGTGAATGGTCTGGACGCTTTCAACGTCGCCGCCTACTTCGAAGCTATTGAAGAGTCCTTTACCACGGAACGGGCCGTTCCTTTCAGGTCTTTCGATGGATAGAAAAAAGCCCCGGAGATCGCGTCTCCAGGGTCGCCTTCGAACGTCCTATCTGACCTGTTTCAGATCACATCTGTTTGTTGAGCGGTAATCCAGATATCCTTCTGGTCAAAACTAGTCTTTAGGGTTTCTTTGTATTTCCTGAAAAATGCAATGTTTTCCTGGGAATCTTCGGTATCGATGCGGATACGAATCAACCGATCCTCATAGCGAGTACTCTGATATTTCCATCGACCTGTGACGACAATTGTATCCGTGCTTGTTGCACCAAATTCCGCCACGAATTCCTCATTCGTCACGGTAAATTTCTCCTCTTCAATCCGGCGACCATCATTGTAATACAGAGGCAGCAGGATTTCGAATCTGCGCATAAGACTTATCAACCTCGTCATCCGAGGCCTGGCGATATGCAATATCTCTCTTATCCAGAATCGACAACGCTTGAACAGGCACGATATATACACCATCCGACAAGCTGCTCACCGTCGCATGGTTCGCCAGCTCGTAATAGCCCTTAACCTGATGTTCGCGACTATTGAACTTGATATATGCCGTATTCATACCTGCCCCCGCTGAGTAGCGCGTCCTTTATCGACCCATAATCGTAAGATAAATTAACGTTAATGAATTACTCCAGTCATGTCAAGCCTGGACGCGGCAAGCCCGCTATTCACCTATCGACCTCCGCAATTACCGAGAGTTCCACGCAGGCGCCGAGCGGCAATTCGTTCGCCCCGATGGCCAGACGGGCGTGGCTGCCTCTGTCGCCCAGCACCTGTGCGAACAACTCCGACGCCCCGTTGATCACTTTCGGCTGATCCGTGAATCCCTCCGCCGAACGGACAAACCCCTCCACGCGCACCAGTTGGACGACGGCATCCAGCGAACCCGCCTCGGCGTTCAAGACGCTCAACGCATTCAGCGCGCAGAGTTTCGCCGCTTCATATCCGTCCTCAACGGTCACATCCGCCCCCACCCTGCCCGTATACTTCAACTCGCCACCTGTCATCGGGAGCTGGCCGGCGACGAAAATCAGATTTCCGGTACGCTTCGCGGGCACGTAAGCGCCCGCGGGTGACGGCGGTTCCGGCAACGCGATTCCAAGTGCGGCGAGCCTCTCCTCAACAGACATCTGAACCTCCCGGCTGAAACATCCAGATTGCAGGGAATAGCGATCGTGACTTCAGTATGCTGCCTGCCCGTTTCGGACGACGTCTTTCACGTACTCCACCAACGCATCGATTGCAACGTCTTGCCGTTCCCGTTCGCTTCTCATTTTCACCTCCACCTCTCCTCTTGCCAACCCCCTCGAGCCCACCGTAATCCGAATCGGGATGCCGATCAGGTCCGCATCGTTGAACTTCACGCCCGCCCGCTCGTCCCGGTCATCCAGAAGCACCTCGATTTCCTCGGCTTCGAGATCCCGGCAGATTTGCTCTGCCGCCTCCAACTCTCCCTTCGGACGTTTGCCTGAGAGCACCACAATATGCACGTGGAACGGCGCGACGGAAATCGGCCAGATGATACCCTGCTCGTCGTGGTGCGCCTCGATCACGCATGCAAGCAGGCGGCCGACGCCGATGCCGTAAGATCCCATCACCAGCGGACGGGTTTTGCCGTCCTCATCAAGGACGGTCGCCCCAAGTTTTTCGCTGTACCTCGTGCCAAGCTTGAAGATGTTCCCCACTTCGACCCCACGCGCCGATCGAAGCGCGGCGCCGCAAGATGCGCAGGGCATCCCCGCCTCCACCGCCACCAGATCGGTGACCACGTCCGCTTCGAAATCCCTACCCGCGTTTACGTTCAAACAGTGATAATCCACCCTATTCGCCCCGGACACCAGGTTGCCGGATGCCGCCACCAGGTCATCCACGATCACCAGCGCATCCTCCGCAATGCCGATCGGGGATCCGTAACCCGGCTCCGCGCCGATCGCCCGGATTTCCTCCTCTGTCGCCGGCCGCATCTCAACGGCCCCGGCCGCGTTGGCCAATTTCGTTTCGTTTAGCTCCTGATCCCCTCGCACGACCGCAAAAATGAACCGTTCGTCTCCTTGAATGGAACCTGCCATAAACACCGCTTTGGCCGTTCGACTCGCTGGGATGTTCAAAAACCGCGTCAGTTCCTCAATGGTCGTGCATCCCGGCGTCGCAACTTCCTGAAGCGGTTCTGGTGTTTCCCGAATCGCGTCCTCTCTCCTATACACGGCAATCTGCCGGTTCGCGCGGTACCCGCATCCATCGCAGATGAGCAGCGTATCCTCACCCACCGGATTCAAATACATGAACTCGTGCGCCCCGGTTCCGCCCATCATGCCAGTGTCGCTTTCCACCGACACGACGCTATCCTCCAGGCCGACGCGCCGGAAAATATTCTCATAGGCCCGGTACATATCCCGGTAGACCGAATCCAGTCCGGATTCATCCAGGTCGAAACTGTACGCGTCCTTCATCGTAAATTCCCGCACCCGTATCAGGCCACCCCGGCTGCGGGGCTCGTCGCGGAATTTCGTCTGAATCTGAAACACGCACATTGGCACCTGTCGATAGCTCCTGATCAGATGCCGCGCAAGATCCGTTACCGCCTCTTCGTGAGTCATGGCCAGACATATTTCCCGCTCCGATCGATCCTGCATCCGAAGCATTTCCGGCCCCACCTCGCTCCACCTCCCGCTTTCCCGCCACAACTCCGCCGGCTGCACGATCGGCATCAGCAGTTCAATGCAGTCGATTGCCGCCATCTCCCTACGAAATATCGCCTCGATCTTCCGCGCGACCCGGAGTCCCAGCGGCAGGGCGCTGAAAATGCCGGCTGCAAGAGGACGAATCAACCCCGCGCGCAGAGCCAGTTGGTGGCTGGCCAACTCCGCGTCTGCGGGCGCCTCCCGTAGCGTCTGCGCAAACAGCCTGCTGTACCGCATCCAAACTCCTTTCAATGTCTGTCGATTCCCAATGCCCGCTCCCCCGACGATCTTCGAATCCGTTAGAAATCGAACAGTTTCAGGGCCGTCCTGCCCATGATCCATTCAAGTTCGTTTTCAGACAGGAACGTCCAGCGCCGGGGCATATTTACCGCCATCTCGCAGGTTTCATGAAGACTCACGGGCGGGAAATCGCTCCCCCACATCATCCGCTCGGCGCCGAACCGCTCCAGTGCCCGCTCGATGAATGGTGTTGCTTCGTCGTAGGGATACCCCTTCCCGAATCCATAGAATCCAGACAGCATAAATACTGTATTTTCGTAGCTTGCGTACCCCATCAATCGGTCGTACTCCGGCTCATCGGGTGTCTTTTCCACGTCGGGAAACCATCCCATGTGCTCGATGCGAAACATCGCGTCCGGATACCGCTGGATGCATTTCTCCACCCGGGGATGAAGCATGTTTGACATGCCCCCGCTCAGACTCGCCATGATGCCCAGTTCGCCAGCGGCTTCCCACACGGCCTCGTTTTCGACCGAAGCCGGTATTCGCAATCCCGCAAGATCGAACTCGGCTACTTCCCGGCGGATTCGCTCGCCCGCGTCTGCGGCATCGTAGTCCACGGCTCCCAGAGATGCGAATCGGCCCGGATAACGGTCCATACAGTTTTTTAAATAGGCGTTGTCGTGGCATCCTCCGTACTGCACCAGCAGTGCCTTGTCGATGCCGGCCGAATCCATCTGCGCCAACAGCACTTCAACGGCGACGTACTTGGTCAACCCCACGTGCACATGGCCGTCAACAATGGTCATTCCATCCCTCCTCGCTGCGTTGGGCCGACCTTGCGCAGGTCGCCTCGCTCAGGCGCCTTGCGAGCCGGGCGACTCGTCGGCCGAATTCAGGCAATCTATTTCCGGCTAGGCCGCAGCATTTATTCAATCTCAACGACCAGCCCGTCCTCCGCCACCATCACGTCGCCCCGAAATCCGCTCCTGATCCGGTCCGCCATCTGGTAGGGCGACGTCCGGTCTCCCGTAATGTCTTCAATCACCAGGTGTTTGATCATGACGCGCTTCACTTCGGCTTTCTGCGCAATATTCGCAATATCCGCGGGCGTGATATGCCACGCACCCCAAGGCTGCGTCTCCAGGAACTCCGGCGTGCCCGAACACTCGATGGCGAGGAGATCCGCACCCTTACAGTATGCCGGAAAGTCCTCATCGGGCGTTCCATCTCCCGTAATGACCACACGACGATCGCCCGCATCCACCCGGTAGGCCAGGGTCGGAATATTCCCATGGTCCGTAAACGTGGCGGAAATCCGGTAATCCTCTCGCTCCAGAAAACAGCGTGCTCCGTCCACCTCGACCACCTCCGGATCGAGCGGCAGAATGTCCTTTCCGTGACTCAACCGGCTGCTGATGTCCTGTTGAAAGGGCGGCCGGATGATTCGCTCCACGAAATTCCGGGTGCCCACCGGTCCATATATCTTCAATCGACGACTTCGTACCTTTACCCATCCCACGAAAACCAGATAGGGCACATCCACAATATGATCGAAGTGCAGATGGGTCAAAAACAACCGATCCACCTCCTCACACCCCACGCCCGAGCGCGCCAGGTTCGTGCTGGCGCTCCGCCCGCAGTCGAACATCAATACTTCGTCTCCGATCCGAAGCATCTGTGCCGGTCCGCCCCGACACGGGTTGTCCCGGACCGCACCGCTGCCCAGCATCACAAACGTCATTTCCGCCATTGCCGAACCTTCTCAATATTGACCCGTCGCGGCTTCCGAATTCTTTCGGCGCCGTGTTTCAAGGTATCTCAATGTGATGAAGCAGGTTCGTATTCGTACACCTCCAGCGTCCTTTCCGCAATTGCCTCCCACGACAACGCCTTTGCCCGCTGAAACGCGCTTTCCGAGCAGACCGACATGTCCCGCTCCCGGATTTCCTCCATTGCACGCCTCAGGCCATTCCTCTCCTTTGCGTCGTATGTGATTCCGGAGTCATCGTCCAACAGTTCAGGAAGACAGCCGATGCCAGGCGCGATTACCGGACGCGCGAAAGACATTGCCGTTATCGCCGATCCGGAAGTCAGCATATCCACGAAGGGCAGCACCATAACGTCCGCCGCGTTAAAGAAAAGCTGGAGTTCCTCGTCCGGGAAAAATTCCGCCGTATGCGCCAGAATCCTCGGATCGCCGGTGCGGGCCTGCGCGATCAACTGCGCGCTGTATTCGCTGTTCAACTTTGCGGCCAGGAGCAACCTCAAATGTTCGCCCGGAAGCCGGGAAAAAACCTCGAGCAGCCGCTCGACGCCCTTGTAGCGTTTCACGTTTCCGAAAAACAGATACACGAACCCGTCCCCGGCAATCCCCAATTTTCTCCTGGCCTCGACGCGCGACGTCGAATTCTCGTACGCGTCTATAAAATGGCCATGGGGAATTGTAAAAATTCCGTCCGTCCGGTGAAAGTGCGCCGCCACCTGCCCGCGGCCGTACTCACAGTGCACAATCAGGGCCGTCGCAAGCTGCGTGATCGCAAGCCTCGCCAGACGGTCCAGCCCCGGATGCGGACGTTCGTGCGGATACAGATTGTGGACCGTCCACACCACTCTGTAACCCAGGAACCGCGCGAGGGTCAGATGGCCGATCAGTTCTGCGCACCTTCTGACGCTCTCGTACATATCGTCCGTGTTGTACATATAGGAGGGCCAGTGCAGGTGCAATACGTCCACACGACCCCGATTGTCCACCAGCCACGATTCGCTCAGATCTTCTTCGTATCCGGCTTCCAACTCCACCCCGAGCCGGGCCATCGCCCGCGCGAGCAATGGGCCGTAGGGGTTGTTTTTTTCGAACCCAAGCCCCGCCCTGCCCCAGTAGAATACCACCCGCATTGGAATCTCCCGAGGAAGCAAATCGCTGAATTCACCGACGTCCTGATCTCCGCGGTACGATGACCTGACAGCGCCGCCGGGATCCGAAGGCCATTCCCTTACAACAACAGCCTCTTGACGGTCTGGCTCCACTGCTTCTGAAAATACGGATCACCGTTCAAATATACGTTTAGTCCCAGATTCATCACAAAACAATCCGCGTTGCTCGTCAGTGATCCGGTCGCTTCGGAACGCACCACGCACCCTGGCCACGCCACCGTCGCCTGTTTTTTCGAACGGGTCCAGGCCTCTGCCGGGGTCCGGTTCGACACCCCCATCTCTCCTTCTCCGCCGAACAGAATGAAACGGTACCTGTCTTCCAGCACGTCGTGCACCACCTGCCAGGGCGCGTCGCCCGACCCCGTAGGCCTAGCGGCATGCGGCGAAGGCGAATATGCAAATTCCGGATCGCTACCACCGTTCCATACCGGTAACGTGATCTTCGACGGGTATTCCGGTCCCCAGTGAATCGTGATCCGTCCCTGCTGCGGCGTGGGCCATACGTTTGGGAAGTCCGATCCGTTGATGCTGATCCCGATCCGGTGTCCGTCCGTGAATCGCCGTGCCGTCGCTTCCAAATGAAACGCAATTGGAACGACCTCGCCCGGAATCAGGGGGACAGGTCGATCCATTCCCTCTCGCCGGGTCGCATTCAATATTCCCTTTGTGACAAGCACGCTAGTCCCGTCGGGTGCAATCTCCAATAGCCGGACTGCCACCGGTACCACCTCCACATCGGAACTGATATAGAGGCTGAATGTCGGCGTCCCTAAAATAGTTACGGCCTTCGCAAGCGGCGGCGAGACAAAATTGATCGCGCGCGCCGAATCCTCTCGCTGGTCTCCCGGAAGCGTGAACGGCGTCCCGCCGTCCCACAACCCACCCTGCCGGCAGGCGGCCGGCAGATAGGGTATCGAAGCTTCGCCCGCAGTGGCTGCCGGGCCGCCAGTCAGGTTGCTGCCGTGCAAAAAGAAAGACTCGGGTGTCTGCTGAGGCAGATCGTCGGCCATCCGCCATTCGCCTGCGATCATTGTGCGATCCGTCACCGGTTTTTCAAATTCCGGCTGGTATATCTGTACCGGGGGTTCGTCCACAACCCCGTTGTCCATTTCCTTCAACCAGCAGTCCCACCAGCGCAGCAATTCATAGTAGATGTCGATTCGGGGTCCACAGTGTGACTGATCGCCATACGCATGAGACCACGGTCCTATCAGCAGGTGTTTGGGCGACCGCAGCGCCCGGTACACCCGCAACGGCGGCGTCGGGTATCCGTCGTGCCAGCCGCCGATCAACAGGGCTGCCGCCTGAATCTGATCGTAGCACCCGGAAATGGAACCTACCGCCCAGTAGTCATCCTCCGCCTGATGGGAAAACCACTTCAGCAGATACGGCTCGTTCTGCTCAAGCCTCTGCTGCCAGAGTTCGCTCCACCGCTCGCCGACGGCTTCGCGAAACGGGGGAAGGCCGTTGCGCGCCACCATATTCAGGCCGTAGGCCAACATGTCATAAAAGCCTCGCAGACAACCGCCTTTGTAGTGACAGTCATCGGTATACCTTCTGTCCGTAAAATAGGCCGGCGCGATCGCCTTCAGCGCAGGCGGAGCCGTTGCAGCAACCTGCAACGTCGTGAAACCGCTATAGGAAGTACCCAGCATCCCCACACGTCCATTGCACCATAGCTGATCCGCGAGCCATCCGATGGCGTCAAATCCGTCCTGGGTTTCCTCCGCCATATACTCATCCTTGCTTACACCCTCCGAATTACCCGTCCCCCGCGCATTCAAATAGACAAATGCATACCCACGCTCTGCGAAGTAACGGGCAATCGGCGCCGTGGATCCGTCCGATCCCCCCCGGTACGGGTCGTACCACACCAGTGCCGGATACGCATCTCCGGCCAACGGCCGGGTTATCGTCGCGCCTAGAGAGATCCCGTCACGTGTTGGGATGCGATATTGGTTACTCGTCCGGAAACCGTGCTCAGCGGTCGAACAGATTTTCCTTTTCGATAGATCCACCTGTTATTCCTCACCTTTGTGTTGACAGCGCCATCCGGATTGTTTACCTAAAAACATAGCGTCCTGCATTAACGATCAGGTACGGGCGCCCGCCACGGCTTCGACAGGCTCAGCCGCCCTGCAGGCGTCTCTGGTCGAGCTTCACCGGTTGCCGGTCTAAACGACAATCGCTCCGTTAATTCACTTCAGCCGGGGAAACGATGCGTTACGAAAGCATGCTCCACTGTATCCAGGACCTGGAAAAACATGGCCACCTTGTCCGGATCCGGGATGAAGTGGATCCCAACCTTGAAATGGCCGAAATTCACCGCCGCGTCTACCAGTCCCGCGGCCCGGTCCTTTTTTACGAGAACGTCAAAGGCTGCGATTTCCCGGCCGTGTCGAACCTTTTCGGCACGCTTGAGCGTTCCCGCTTCATCTTCCGATCCACCTTCGAGTGGGTCAGGCGTCTTATCGAAATCAAGGCCGACCCGCCCGCCTATCTGAAAGCGCCCTGGAAAGCCGCGGGTATCGCCCGCATCGCGCCGAATATACCGCCCCGAAAGGTCCGGTCCGGTCCCGTTCTCAGGCACACCACCACAATCTCCCGCCTCCCGCAGATCAAGTGCTGGCCGGACGACGGCGGCGCCTTCATCCTGCTCCCCCAGGTTTACACCGAAGATCCTCTGAATCCCGGTATTCTCAAATCCAACCTGGGGATGTACCGGATTCAGATGTCGGGCAACCAGTACGAACCCGACAGAGAGGTTGGGCTGCACTACCAGATCCGGCGGGACATCGGCATCCACCATACAAACGCCATCGCCAAAGGCGAGCCCCTTCGGGTAAGCGTTTTTGTTGGCGGGCCGCCCGCCCACACTTTCGCAGCGGTTATGCCCCTTCCCGAAGGCCTGCCCGAAGTCGCTTTTGCGGGAGGGCTGGCCGGCCGCCGGTTCCGTTATGCACTAAAAAACGGCTTCACCATATCCGCCGAAGCCGATTTTTGCATAACGGGCACCGTAAACCCTGGCGAAACCCTGCCCGAAGGTCCATTCGGCGACCACCTGGGATATTACAGCCTGGCGCACGAATTCCCGGTGTTGAACGTCGAGACCGTTTATCACCGAAAGGACGCGGTCTGGCCCTTCACGGTTGTAGGACGCCCGCCGCAGGAAGACACCGCCTTCGGGGAACTCATTCACGAATTGACGGGCCCCATGGTCCCTGTCGAACTTCCCGGCCTTAAGGCCATCAACGCCGTCGACGCCGCCGGCGTCCACCCCCTTCTCCTGGCCATCGGCAGCGAGCGTTACGTGCCCTATCGCGCACGGCAACCGCAGGAGATCCTTACCATTGCCAACGCCCTGCTGGGATTCGGCGCGTGCTCGCTCGCCAAGTATCTGTTAATCGTCGCTGGCGAAGACAATCCGCAACTGGACATTCACAACATCGCCGACTTTCTTCGCCATCTGCTCGAACGGGTGGACTGGACTCGCGACCTCCACTTTCAGACCCGCACCACCATCGATACCCTGGACTATTCCGGCACCGGCCTGAACGAGGGTTCCAAGGTCGTGATCGCCGCGGCGGGCGCAAAAAGGCGGGATCTGCCCACCGAGATTCCACACAACCTGATCCTGCCCGAAGCGTTAGAAAATCCACGGGTTGCGCTTCCGGGCATTCTAGCCGTAGAAGCGCCCCGCTATAACACTCCTGCCGACGCGGAAACGGCCCAACGGCTGACCGCGGCCCTGGAATTTGCTGATCAGGTTCAGGGCTTTCCCCTGATCCTGTTTGTGGACGACACCGACTTCACCTCGCGCACGCTGAACAATCTGTTATGGGTTACGTTTACGCGATCAAACCCATCGCACGACATTTACGGTGTCAGGAGTTTTATTGAAAACAAACACTGGGGCTGCAGCGGGCCACTGGTCATCGACGCCCGTCTGAAGCCCCACCATGCGCCGCCTCTGGTTGAAGACCCACAAATTACGCGAAAAGTCGATCGTCTGGGTGAGCGCAACGGCCCCCTTCACGGCGTAATTTGAACGATGCTCAATAGAGATCGTCCGCCGTCGTGACTGCACACCACCGCGCCGTCATCAGCGAATCCAGCAGGGCGTTCCGTGCCCGGGGCGTACCGATTCGTCGCAGGGCCAGCCCCGCATAAAACCGGTTGTAGCGATTCTCATCCCGCAGGACGTCTACCAGGTCAGTTACCGCCGGATCCCCCGCTTCGCCGAGGTTGCAAAGCACCAACGCCGCGTTGCGCCGTACCCGGTAATCGGGATCCTTTACCGCCCGGAACACCGCAGGCAGTACATCCTCCGAATCTGCCCCGATGGAACGCAACGCTTCCAGCGCATTGCGACGGACCCACCAGTGATCGTCGCCTATCTTCTCGAGAAGGCCGGATACTGCGGTGTGCGCCTCCGGCCCCGTCCGGGCGAGCACATCCGCCGCTATCGCGCGAATCCACCAGTGATTGTCCTTCAGCACCTCCAGTAGCGCGGGGACAGCCGACGCGCCCATGGTTGACAATGCCCGCGCAGCCGCTCCCGGCGTGGGATTGGTCCCGTGAGCGTTGTCAGCCGTCTTCGCTGTCGTTTCCTCGATGGCAGCCAGTGTCTCCTTGCGCATCGCGTCTACGAGAAGAGGTATCGATGTCTTGTCTTTGGCGAACGCATATGCCGCGTTTACACGCACGCACTCGTCCCCGGCGAACAGCCCTTCCTCCTTCAGCTCCCCAATCGCGTCTGAACGCCCGTTGACGGCCTGTCCCCGCATCCAGCGCCAAACATCCATGGAAACAGCCGGGTTGGCATCATCGTCCGGGGTCGTCCAGGCTGCATTCCGGTGGTTCCACGCGGGCGCCCGCGGTTCGCGAAGGCGCGTAAACTGAAACTTCAGCATATACCTTTTTTTATTGCTCACGTTGGGCGTCGCCCGGTGCCATGAATCGAAATGCATCAATGTGACAATTCCGGCATCGCCGCAGATGGAATACCCCGGCTCAACGGCCGATTTCGGACCGGCATTCGAAAGGGTCTTGTAGTTCTGCTTGCGCGGAATCACCCCCGAGGGTCCCATGTCCGCCGTTGTATCCTGGGGATAGTAAAAGGCCAGCAGCCACTGAAATCGTGAATGTCGAATATTATGATCGTACACGTAACAATCTTTGTGCCAGCTCTGCCCCCTGCTGCCCGGCGGATTCAGATGGCAATGCCTATGCGGATTCATGATGTAATCGGGTCCGAGGAGGCTCGTCAACGCGCCACGCACCACCGGCTGATCGAATACCTCCTGGATCCGGGGAACGCGGGGCAGAATATTGTTGCCGACGTTGCCCTCTTTCTCAAATACCGTCTCGATCTGGTCATGGATCTTGCCGTGAGTTTCCGGGATTGCATCCGTTTGTACCGTAATGTAACCGTCAAGAATAAACCGCTGGATCTGCGCGTCCGTCAGAAGATGATTTGTCGCGACCATTTTTCAACCTCCTCTTACGCCGGTCTTCACCGTGTTTCCGGAAGCCCGAATCCAAGCATTCCACGGGCTCTATTCACTGCCGTCACCACCTGATCAACCGTGTAGAAATCGCTCTTGAACACCTCCCGTCCGTCCGGCGCATAGATCACCAGCAACGGGATGGTCAACCGGCCGGTTTTTCGCAGCTTTTCCTTGCCGACCGGGTTATTGCCCGTTATATCCACCTTGACTGCAGCCACGTCGGGCCGCGCCAGCAATTTCACCACTTCCGGGCTTTGCAGCACGTTGTGTTCCAGCACTTTGCAGTTCAGGCACCACTCCGCGGTAAAGTCCATCACCACAACCCGTCCCTCCTCAAGCACCTCTTCCAACCGCGCGGGCGTATAGTAAATCCAATCGATTGGCCCTTTATCCGTGAATCGGACGGCGCCGACCGCGGAAAAAACGACAAGCGCCGCGCCCAGACAGCCAAAAACCGCGCGCCTTCCCGCCCGCGCGGTGATCCGTAACATGCCGTAAACCAGCCAGGACCCGGCGGCAGCGCCAAATGCCATCACGGCCCACCAGTATCCCGTCCCCGGCGGGTCAGGCGGAGTGACGACAAGCGCGCTCAGTCCGACGCCCACGAAATAGGCCGCCGCCGCGAGCATCAACAGTCCCATTACCTGCTTGATCAACTCGCTGGCCGGACCGGTACGGGGCATCCTGTTTACCAGCGCCGGAAATATCGACAACGCCAAATATGGTGCGGCCATCCCGGCGCCGATCGAGGCAAACGTAAGCAGCGTGGTAGCCGGATATTGTGTCGCTGCCCACGCCGCGGCCGCTCCCATAAAGGGTGCTGTGCAGGGGGTGGAAAGCACTGCCGTCATCATGCCGAAGCCGAACGAACCCGTGAGGCTGTCCTGACCGGGATTGAACCGGTACACCGTCTGCGGCAGCCGGATATAAAACAGCCCGCACATGCCAATGGCCATGACGGCGATAGTCAACCCCACAAGGATCGTAAACAGCGGATACTGAAAAAGCTGATTGGTGGCAGTAAACCCGCTGACGCCCGCAATCATCGTCCCCAGCGCAAGCCAGAAAGCCACCACGCCCAGCGACATCGACGTTCCCAGTACAAGACGTCGTGCCTGGCTCTCCGACGCCTGCGCCAGCCCGATAATTTTGATGGGAATCACCGGAAGCACGCACGGCGTCAGATTCAGCAGCCCGCCGCCGAGAGCAGCCACAATCAGGAGCAGGATCAGCCCTGTCGCGGATGATGTATCGATGGAAAATGTCCAGCCGAACAGATCGAAGCGCACACCGCTTCCTCCGGAAACGGCGCCGGCCGTACCATACCCTTCGAACAACCCGGAATTCACCCGGTTTACAGGTTGGTTGGCGTCCACGATCTCCAGCGGCGCCTCCAGCACGACCGTTCTGGGTATGAAACACGTGTACGCGTCGCAAGCCTGGTACTCCACCTCCAGTTTAAGGCACTGAGATCCGGGCTTTACCTCTTCGCCCACCTTAATGGGGAGGAAAAAAACCGTTCGGCCCTCGAACACCATCAGATCGCCGTCCGCGTAATCGGCCTGTATGGGATGCGGCTTCGGGAAACGAACGGCTTCCAGCGTCAGTCCACTCGCCGCTTCGAGGATGCGCACGTCTGTCGGATACGGTTCAAAATCGCCCACGACCACCACCTGTGCGGGATCCGGGTTGACATGAAATCCTTCGTCGATATCCACCACGATGGCCAGCGCCACGAGTTCACCCGGCCGCGCCCCGTCCACCGGCCAGGCCGTGCTCACTCGCACTTTCTCCTGCGCGTGAACGGGCATCGCCGCGAAGAGGAACGCGACCAGCAGGGTCAAGCTACCAATGTTTCGCATTGCAGAGGGCTCCTCAACAGCGCATGAACCTGAATCACTGCTTTCGCGGGATTCCGGAGCACGCCGGAAGACGATTCTTGCATATTGGTCGATACCCGCATCTCACATCCAAGTCTGGCCGAATAAAGTGTTCCGATCCGGAAATACGTCGCCATTCTTCCGCCGGTTCATCCCGTCTCGCTGCGTTGCTTGCGCTGAGCTTGTCGAAGTGCCTTCTCTCGCCGACCTTCCACAGGCCGCCTCGCTCAGGCGCCTTGCGAGCCGGGCAGCTCGGCGGCCGGATTTCGGCAATCTATTTCCGGGACAGAATACTTATGTACGAAGAATCAATGCCTGAGTTCTCCCGTCATATTCAGCGATGGCGGGAACAAACGCAAAGCAACCGCCCGTGCAATAACGGCACCTGCGCAGACACGCCCCGCAAACCCGAAGTTCAGTGGCAAATGGCACACGGGACGAATGTTTCCACGCGGCAAAGAAACGAAAAGATGTCTTGATGGCAACGCTTTTTTCTTTGCAAACGACTGGGGCCGTTCTTAATTTAAGCTGAGAAATCAACTTCCTGGCGACCATGCCGCGCGGGTCCACTTTTCAGTTCTGAACCGCTGTGGGGAATCCCTTCTTTGCATTTCCTGCGTGCCTATATTTGTTTTGCGAACCGATTGAATGAACGCGTCGGCGTTGCCGTATCATGGCTCACGACGGTCCTGGTGGCTGTTGTCTGTTACGACGTGTTTACGCGTTATCTGCTGCAAAGCAGCCTGGTGGCGGTGCAAGAACTGCAATGGCACCTGTTTGCCGTCATTTTCCTGATAGGCGCGGCCTATACCTTGAAACATGGCAAGCATGTGCGTGTGGATGTCTTTTACAGTCGCTTTTCGGAAAAAACCAGGGCATGGGTGGACTTCGTCGGAAGCCTGCTCTTTCTCATACCTTTCTGCCTCGTCGCCATCTGGTGTTCCCATACGTTCGTCATCAACGCCTACCTTTTCGGCGAAGGTTCGCCCGATCCCGGCGGACTGCCCGCGCGGTTTATCCTCAAAGCCGCCATTCCCGCAGGCTTTTTCCTGCTGACCTTACAGGGCCTGGCGCTGGCATTTGGTTCGCTGCTTAAAATCGCGGGCAACCACGCAATCGACCCTGAAACCGAACAGCAGGGGGCGGACACTTGATGGAAGCCATGCCGCTCATTCTGTTCGGGGTCCTTTTTGTGCTACTCCTGTTCGGTTTCCCCGTCGCGTTCACACTGGGCGGCGTTTCCTTCATCCTGGGTTATCTCACGTTCGGCATCGATTTCTTCAATCTGTTGCCCCTGCGCATCTGGGGCGTGATGACCAACTACGTGCTCATCGCCGTCCCTCTGTTCGTCTATATGGGCGTCATGCTCGAAAAATCCGGCCTTGCCGAGGAACTGCTGGAAACGATGGCCCTGCTCTTCGGCAAGTTGCGTGGCGGCCTTGCCATATCGGTTCTTGTGGTGGGCGCCCTCCTTGGCGCATCGACCGGCATCGTCGGGGCAACCGTTGTCACCATGGGTCTCCTGAGCCTGCCAACCATGCTCAGACGTGGTTACCGAACCGAATTCGCCACCGGTATCATCTCCGCATCCGGCACTCTGGGTCAGATTATTCCACCCAGCATCGTCCTGGTGCTGCTGGGAAGTGTCCTGAATATCTCCATTGGAGAGATGTTTATTGCCGCCGTCATCCCTGGCCTTTGCCTCGTGGGTCTCTACCTTATCTGGATCGTAATTGTCGCCGTCGCGAAGCCGGACTCCGCGCCGGCAATGCCCAAGGAGGACCTGGACCGGTTTGTGGGCGCCGTCAGAATCAAACAGACCATCCACGCGTTTCTCCTTCCCGGCCTGCTGATCGCGGCCGTCCTGGGTTCCATCTTTGCGGGTATCGCTTCTCCCACCGAAGCCGCCGCCGTGGGCGCCCTCGGCGCCACCGTCCTCACGCTGTGCAAGCGCAAACTATCGCTCGAAACCCTCAAGTCCGTTATGGCCGAGACCACCCATCTCACCTGCATGGTTTTCATCATACTGGTCGGCGCCACCGCCTTCGGCCTTGCATTCAGGGGAATGCGTGGCGACGTGTACCTCACGCAATTGATCGTGGAAGCCGACCCGGGGCTTCATGTTTTCCTCGCACTGGTTATGGTCGTCATTTTTGTCGCCGGATTTTTCATAGATTTCATCGAGATTACGTTCATCATCGTTCCGGTTGTCGCGCCGATATTCACACACCTGGGTGTAGATCTTCTTTGGGTGGGTATCCTCATCGCCATGAATCTGCAAACCTCTTTTCTGACCCCGCCCTTCGGATTCTCCCTGTTTTACCTGAAAGGCGTCGCGCCGCCTGAAGTTCGGACCGGACACATCTATCGTGGCATCATTCCCTTTATCATCGTCCAGCTCATCGGCCTCACCCTGGTCATCGTCTTTCCTGAAGTGGCTACATGGCTGCCCCGATACCTGGCGTCCTGATGAAGCCGAAACAAGAAGGGGACGCGTTTTGCACGCGTCCCCCTGAAACACGACTTCCGTCGCAAACGATCGCTATCCGCCGATAGCGGAATAATAGAGCTTCTCCGAGAGCGCCGCCCATGGGGTGATTTTTTTCCTAAACGCGTCAAAAGAACCGTATACCTTTTTGCTCATCGGATCGGCTGCAGCCACCTCGTTTTCGACCTCCACGGAATACCGGCGCAGCGTCTCGAGAACCTCGTCCGGAAACCTTCGCAACTCAACGTTGTGTTCTTTGGTGAGCTTCTGGAGATAGACACTGTTTTTGGCCTCGAATTCTGAAAGCATCCATGCGTTTGATTGGGCTGCGGCCGCCTCCACAATCCGTTGAAGATCGGTTGGCAGTTGCTCGAACGCGGGCTTGTTGACGATCAACTCAAGCGCGGTACCCGGCTCGTGCCATCCCGGAAAGTAATAATATTTCGCTGCCCTGAAGAATCCCATCAGGAAGTCATGATAGGGTCCGATCCATTCAGTCGCATCGATGACGCCGCGTTCCAGGTTGGTGTAGATCTCGCCTCCGGCCGAAAGCACGGCGGATCCTCCGGCCTTTGCAATTACCTTGCCGCCGAGGCCCGGGATCCGCATCTTCAGGCCGTGAAAATCGGCGATACTGTTCATTTCTCGATTGTACCAGCCGCCCATTTGAACGCCGGTATTACCCACCGGCATCGCGATAAGGTTGAACGGGGCATATAGCTCCTGCCAGAGCTCCAACCCCCCGCCACTGTAGATCCAGGCATTGAGCTGTTGTCCGTTCATTCCAAATGGAACCGCCGCAAAAAACTGTGTAGCAGGCGCTTTGCCGGCCCAATAGTACGCGGCGCCGTGGCACATCTCGACGGTTCCCTGGGTGACGGCATCGAAACCTTGGAGCGGCGGAATCAACTCGCCACCGCCGTAAACCGTAATCTTCAGTTGCCCGCCGGACATCTCGCCGATCCATTTGGCCAGCAGATCCGCGCCTTCGCCGAGAATGGGAAAATGCGGCGGCCAGGTCGTTACCATTTTCCATTCGTATTTTTTGTTGGTGTGCACGGCGGGTGCATCCGATTTTTCGTTTGATGCGGGGCTGCAACCCGCCAGAACCGCAGCGCCGCCGGCAACCGCGCCGGATGCCTTCTTGAGAAAATTACGTCTATCAAACTTCACTGTTTAGATCCTCCATGGGAAAGTCCTGTCACCGTGCAACGGCCTTGTCAATCAACGCAATAAAGTAGGTTGCGTGAAAGGCGTTCGCAAGCGAAATGAGGACCCCGGTTCCGTTCCATGCCGGCGATCCCGGGGTCGGGAGAAAACAATGAGCGACACAGACAAAAAGCTCTACCTGCTGGACGGAATGGCGCTGGTTTACCGTGCCCATTTTTCCATGATCCGCAACCCCCGCATGTCCTCCACAGGTCTGAATACATCCACCGTCTTCGTGCTCACCAACACCCTGCTGGATATTCTGGCCAACGCGGACCCTACCCATATCGGCGTTGTGTTCGACACGCCCGAGCCAACCCACAGGCACAGGATGTACCCGGAATACAAGGCGCAGCGTGAGTCTATGCCGGAAGATCTCAGCGCGGCGCTTCCCTATGTCTTCCGCCTGTGTGAAGCGTTCAACCTTCCCGTTGTCAGGGTACCGGGTTGGGAGGCGGACGACGTGATCGGGACGCTCGCCAAACAGGCGGAAGAGGCCGGTTTTGTCACCTATATGGTTACGCCTGACAAGGACTACGGCCAACTGGTCTCGGACAGCACCTTTGTGTGTAAACCCGGGCGCACAGGCGACGTGGAAGTTCAGGGCGTGAAGGAAATCCTGGAAAGATGGCAGATCGAACGCGTGGACCAAGTCATTGACATCCTGGGCCTCATGGGCGACAGTTCAGACAACGTGCCCGGCGTCCCGGGGGTGGGGGAAAAGACAGCTCAGAAACTGATCGGAAAGTATGGAAGCATCGAGAACCTGCTTGACCATATAGACGAACTTAAAGGAAAGCAGAAAGAACGTGTCGAAGAACACCGGGACCAGGCGCTGCTTTCGAAAGAACTGGTCACCATTGAACGCGACGTGGCGCTGGACGTCAAACCGGACGACCTGGAACGTGGGGACTGGGACGAAGAAAGGTTGAAAGCGCTGTTTATCGAACTCGAGTTCGATACGCTCGGGCAACGCCTGTTTGGCGAATCGTTCACGGCGGGTCCCACGGCCGCCACCGATGAGGGCGGAGGCGAGATTCGAACCCATGAAGACGTCGAGCACGACTACAAGCTGGTGGATACCGCGGAATCTCGCGGTGAACTGATCGCCGCGTTGAGTCAACAGAAGGCCTTCTGTTTCGACATTGAAACCACGGGGTTGAATCCGAAGAAATGCGAACTGATCGGCCTGGCCTTTTCCTACAAGGCGCATACCGGATTCTACGTGCCTCTGCCAGAGGTCCCCGACGAGGCGCCCGAAATCCTCGAAGCGTTTCGTCCGGTTCTCGAGAATCCGGAAATTGAAAAAATCGGCCACCACCTGAAGTTCGATCTTAGCGTATTGCGCTGGAAAGGCTTTCGAGTGAAGGGCCCTCTGTTCGACACCATGCTCGCCGCCTACCTGGCAACGCCGGACCTTCGCCGCACAATGGACTATCTCTCCGAAGCGCTTCTCGGATACCGCCCCATTCCAATATCCGACCTTATCGGTGAAAAGGGCGAGGACCAGTTGAGCCTGGCGGACGTCTCCATGGACCAGGTAACCACTTATGCGGCTGAGGATGCGGACATTACCCTTCAGTTGAGCGAAGTCCTGAGGTCCAGGCTTGAAGAAATGGGCCAGGTGCGGGTGTTCAGGGACGTGGAATGCCCGCTCATTCCGGCCCTTGTCGAAATGGAATACGAAGGCATCCGGTGCGAAGCCAGGGTGCTGCGAGATTTGTCCGAAGGTCTCTCTGGTGAAATCGATCGGGCCAGGGAACAGATCTTCCAGCTCGCGGGAGAACGCTTCGATCTCAACTCCCCCAGGCAACTGGGCGACATTCTCTTCGACAAACTGAAACTCGACCCGAATGCGCGCCGCACGGCCAGAACCAAACAGTACCAGACCACGGAGCAGGTGCTGCGGCGGCTGGCGTACAAACATGAGATCGTGGGACAGGTGATGTTCTACCGGATGTGTACGAAATTGAAATCCACCTACGTCGACCAGTTGCCGGGATCGATTTTCAAACCCACGGGCCGCATCCATACCAACTACGAGGCGGCGGTTGCCGCCACGGGCCGGCTGCAGTCTCACGGACCGAACATGCAGAATATTCCCATCCGAACCGAAATGGGCCGGGAAATCCGAAAAGCCTTCGTGCCCAGAGACGAAGACCACGTGTTGCTTGCCGCCGACTACTCCCAGATCGAACTCCGGGTGGCCGCCGAACTCAGCGGTGACGAAGCCCTGATGGAAGTTTTCAGACAAGGCGGAGATATCCATACCGCGACCGCTGAAAGAATCTACGGCATCGATGGGGCAACCGAAGATATGCGACGGCACGCGAAGACCGTCAACTTCGGCATCATCTACGGCATTTCCGCCTTCGGCCTTGCCGATCGTCTGGACATTTCACGCAAGCACGCCGCGGACCTTATCGCCCACTACTTCGATCAGTTCCCTGGAATTCGATCCTACATGAACGAAACCATCGAGTTCGCCCGCGAAAACGGTTACGTGGAAACGGTCACCGGCCGCCGCCGCTACCTGAGAGACATCAACTCCCGAAACGCCACCACGCGAAAGGGAGAAGAGCGAAACGCCATCAACTCACGCATCCAGGGCACGGCGGCGGACATGATAAAACTTGCGATGAGCCATATACATCGCGAGATTCTGGAACGGGAACTAAGATCCCGAATGCTCCTGCAGGTCCACGACGAACTGGTCTTCGATATGCATAGAGACGAAGCGGATGTCCTCCCTCCCATTGTTGAACACGGGATGAAGACCGCCATTCCGATGCATGTTCCCATCGTCGTTGAGATGGGCACGGGGGCCAACTGGCTCGACGCACACTGATCTGGCGAAGCGTGCGGTCGGTTATCACCAATGCAACCCCGCCGATCAGACGCCAGCGCCGATACGTTGTACGGGTTGCCGGTTGACACCAACCGTTTTTGGTTTAGATTTTTTAATGTGAATGTAATGTGAAAGAGAAGCGGCCTCGACCCGAGTCATTGCAATGACCATACGGCAATCGAACGGGAAGAGGTCGGCGGACGGCAAAAAGCGGCAGGGTCGTTTTCGCGAACAACCACGGCAGACGGATGGATGCAGCCGTCGCCGCTTCCCCTGATCGACAACGACGCTTTCCAACTTGAAAACAGGGAAATTTCATGAAGCCGATTGCGAATATTGTCCGTTTGGGTTGTCTGCTGGGCATGGTCAACGTCTTTGCCGGTGTGGGTCCCGCGATTGCCCAGCAAGCGCCTGTAAAGGCCGGCGACGTCAATAAGGATCCGGCAACCCTGAGGGCCTTCGTAGAATATGCGAAAACGCAGCTGGACGATATCAGCGACGCGGCCGAACTGGCGGTTCTGTGGGGCAGTATGCGTCTAGAGGGGGACTGGAAGTCCGGCAATACATACCTGGTGGTTCTCAACGGTCGCGGGTCCGTGCTGTTCCATGCCGATCAGCCCGATGCCGAGGGAAAGACCCTGCGAGGAATTGTCGACGCCAGGAGCGACAGCATTGGGAAGAATATCCTCGCGGAGGCGGCCGCCGGGGGCGGTTTTTTCGGGTAATATTGGGACGATCCCGCGGTGGACGGAGATGACAGTGGTGAACCCAAAGTGGCGTACGCCACGCAATTCTTGTCCGAGGTAACGAACGAAAACTACGTCCTGGTCGGCGGCTTCTACCGGAATTTGTCGGATCTCCCCGCCGGCGACGGCTCTGCCGTACCCCGTCCGGACGTGACGGCCAGCGAGGTGGTGGATCGCGAGAGTCTGGAGGCGTTTGTCCGAAGCGCACTGAAGGCCTTTTCTGTGGCCCTTGAAAGGATCGGACTGGACAGACTTGGAACAATCCGGGACGTCTTCAGGGACGAGGGCGGGTATTGGAAGCACGGCTCAATCTACACCTTTGTTATAACGACCACGGGATACGTTATCTTTCACGGGGCGGATCCGCAGCGAGAGGGTCAAATAGACATCGACGTTGAAGACGCCAATGGTGTGAAGATTGTAGAGGAACTTATCAACGCGGCGCAGAACGGCGAAGGCTATGTCGAATATACGTGGGACGATCCGAACGTGGATGAGGACGGAGACGGCGAGTTGGTGGGCGACACGGTGGGCTCATTAAAGGTGAGTTACGCCCTGCTTCATTCCCATCTCGGCGAAGAGTACGTTATTGGCGCCGGCTTTTATCGTCGGGGGCCCGACTTCGACGAGGACGGCATCGTCGGCTTCGGCGACTTTATTCTGTTTGCCAGGCATATCGGATTGAATAGGTCGGATGAGGGGTACGACGACTTGTACGATCTGGATAGCGATGGCGAAATCGCATTTCAGGATTTCGTGATTTTCGCCCACGATTTCGGGAAACGAGTGCGGTAGATTTGACCTGCCTGCGCCGGCCCGACATGTACGCAGTTGCCTCGGAGGAACGGTCAGGCGTTCGGACATTCGCGAGTTGCAGATTGGGCGGAAGGCGTGCTGAACAAAGCGGTAATAACGGACGGGATCGAAGGAAGGGGAAGAAGCGCCGGGTGGCGCTGCGGCGGATGGTTCGCCTGACGGTCCTTCCGACTGTGGTTCAATTTAAAAAACGAAACGGGGCGGTATATGCCCGCCTCTGCAAAAGGCCGTGTGGATCACACGGCCTTTTTTAGTCTGGAAACGTGGCTTTCAGTTGACCGTGAAGGTGTTCTCGCTGGCGTATCTTCCCCTTACGCCATCGATGGTGACCTCGGCGACCATCCGGTATTCTCCGGCGCTGGTGGTCGAGTAAGGACATAGGCCCACGCGCAGCGTTCCTTGAATATCGGCCCACGACTCGCCCTCTTTTCGCTGCCATTTCGACGTGTGGGTCGTGTATACTGCGTCTTCAATGGATATACCGATGAGGGTGATGCATTGCTCCGTTGACGATAATACCAGGAATTGAACCCCTCCGTTCGACACGCGAAGCCCCGCCAGGGGCTTTATTTCCACGGGCGTGGTTGTCGTTTCCTCGCAATTCTCGCCGGTGGTCCGGTCGATCCCCTCCAGCCACGCCTGAAAGGCGTCGTCGAGTGGTGCGCACAGCCCGGTGCCGTGAAACTGAAAGTCTTCCATGTCGCTCAGGTTGGTCAGGCTGAACGGAAGCGCGCCCTTCAGGTCCGCATTATCGGTGACCCACAGCTGAGCGAGGTTGGACAGGCTGCCCATGGCGTCAGGAATCGCGCCGCTCAACGCATTGCCTGAAAGATCCAGCCAGAACAGTTGTGAGAGCTTGCCCAATTCGGAGGGTATGGGGCCGGTCAGTTTGTTGCTGGCAATCCAGAGCACTTCAAGTGACGCCATGTCGGCCAGCGCAGCCGGTATTTCACCAGTCAATTCATTCATGTCGAGTTCCAGCCACCTGAGTTCGTCCAATCCGCTGAACTCGGAGGGAATCTCGCCGCTCAGCTTATTTTCGTTCAGCCTGAGCACTTCAAGGACGGCAATGTTGGCCAACGCCGCGGGAATGGGTCCGGTCAACTCATTTTCATTAAGGTAGAGCCGCTGAAGGTGAGCCATATTACCAAGCGCCTCGGGAATCTCGCCGCTCAGCTTGTTCTCGGCAAGCCACAGTTGATTCACGTTGGTCATGTCGCCCAGTTCGGGAGGTATTGCGCCAGTCAATTGGTTCTCGCTGAGATCCAGCCATAACAGTTCGGAGAGCTTTCCAAGATCGGCGGGGATCTCGCCGCTCAGCGCGTTTTTCCAAATCCATAGGACCTTCAGATTGGAAAGGTCGCCCAATTCGGCGGGTATGGCGCCGCTCAACTGGTTGTCGTTCAGACCCAACCATTTGAGTTTGGAAAGGTTGCCCAGTTCGGCAGGTATCGTACCGCTCAACGCGTTGCGGTGCAGAAAAAGCGCCTCGTTTTGGGTAGGATTGCCCAATTCCACGGGGATCGGACCGCTCAGACCATTGTCCTGGAGGTAGAGACGCCTGAGATGGGACAGGCTGCCCAATTCAGCCGGGATCTCACCCGTCAGATTGTTCTCGCGCAGGCTCAATACCGACACTCGACCGTCGAAGGCGAAGACGCCGTGCCAGTTGGAAATGTGCTTGTCGGTCAGCCAGTTCGTCCTGTTCGTCCAGTTGTCACCGCCCGTCGCCCTGTAGATGGCCACCAAAGCGTCGCGCTCGGCCGGGTCCACAAGCGGCGTGGGCGGCGGCAGTTCCTTTCCGAACTGGGCCGCAAATTCCAGAAAGTCCCCGAGCGCCACCGATCCGTCGCCATCCAGATCGAATCGTTCTTAGAAGGACTCGTCCTCCTGCTGCGACCCGAAATGGCTCGCAAACTGCAAAAAATCGGACAATGCGACCGTGCCGTCGCCGTCGAAATCGGCGCGATGGACGTCAAGGCCGGGCGACGGCGCCGCCGTACTGTCTTGCACCGAGATGTCGATATCCAGCGTCGCGGTTTCCTCCCGGTATCGGCCCAGAGAAATATCCCCGTGGGCCAGGCGTATTGTGGTGCTGGAGAACGTGGCCGATGTACGAAAATGAACGGTGCCTATAAGGCCGGTTCTGGGAGTGGGGCGGCTCGCGAACGGCCAGATGGTGATCTTGAGCTCGGTCGGATGCGTAACTTCGCGGGTTACCGCCACGGCGTGGGTCATAATCCCGCCAACGTCGAAGCCATCGAAGAGAACCTGGCGCGCATCGTATTGAAAAAGCATTGAAACAGCAGTGGCCCCCTGATTGAAACAGCAGTGGCCCCCTGATTGAAACAGCAGTGGCCCCCTGGATGTCATCGCCGAAAACCTGTATGGAAACGATGTCCTCGGCGGACACGTCGAGAGAAGTCACGCCCTGATCGCCCTCCGCGCCATCCAGGTCCGGGGAAAGCGAAAACGGACTCTGCGAAGGCAGCGGCTGCGATTGAATCCAGAGGGCAATGCAAATGACGATAAAGATCACCGCCGGCGCCACGGGGAGAAACCGGGCAAACCAACGAGTGGGACGACATCTCGATTCAGGCATGGGGTCCTTTCTCCTTATTCGGTGCAGGGGTTCTCGTTTTCCAGACACTATATAACATAAATGAATACTCTGATTTCAACAAGGGTATCGCGGGTCGTTTTTGTTTCGCACAGGTTTGCGCACCCGTGGCGCATAGCTGACAGCGGTCAGCCAATGGCAAGGCAATCGAAGTCCGCTCACCCGGCGCATTTGCAGGGGGCGACTACAAACGATCTCCTATTTCAACGGTTTGTCGAATTATACAACAAAACTGTTGACAACGAATTTGTTGTATATTATATTTTCATTGGATTCGAAAATTAAGGAGCGGACAATGAACTCATCCACGGGCCGCTGGGTTAGCGGCGATGACTTTTTCAACCGTGATCGTGAACTGCAAATACTGGAAACACTCGTCCGAGACCGAAACCACGTGTTGTTGACCGGACAGCGGCGCATGGGAAAGACCACCATTGTCCGGGAACTCGGGCGCAGGCTTGAAGCCGACGGCTGGATCTTTCTCTTTGCGGATGTTGAAGGAGCGGACTCCCCGGAGCAGGCGGTCGCGGACATCGCGCGAGCAGTACACCAGATTCGCTCTATCGCGTCGCGTTTCGCCGTCGGCCTGAAGCGTATTTTCAGCGAAAGGATAGAAGAAATCAGCGCGCCGGAATTTAGCTTGAAGATCCGTGCCGTGCTGAATGATGGGAACTGGCGGCGTCATGGTGACGAGTTGTTCGGTGCATGCGCCGAGCAGGACAAGCCCGTGCTTCTGGTTGTCGACGAACTACCCATCTTTCTCAAACGCATGCTCCAAGCCGACGGCAACGCACGACGTGTGGACGAATTCCTGAGTTGGTTACGCGGCGTGTTCCAGGCGCTCGCCGAAGGCTCTCCGGTCCTCATTGTGTCCGGCAGTATCGGTCTCGAACCACTCGTCCGACGGCTCAACATACCCGATCTCATCAACTATTTCTATACCTACCGGCTCGGACCATGGGACCGTGAAACAAGCGTGAAGTGCTTCAATCGTCTTGTCGACAGGTACAGATTATCCATTGACGACGGCGTGGCCGACGCGGTGTACTACGCGCTCGGGATCGGCATCCCCCACCACGTTCAATCATTCTTCGCACGTTTGCGGGACTTCGCCATCATGCATGGTCGCGACCGGGTCACAGTGAAAGACGTAGAGAATGTCTATCGCAACTCGCTCCTGGGACCGTCGGGTCAAACCGACCTCGTACACTACGAGGCGCGCCTTAAGGAGGCTCTGGAAGATGAGAGCTACTCTATTGCCATGGAGATTCTTGCCGAAGCGGCGGTTGAGGGAGTGTTCACACCAAACACGAAAAATTGTCTCGTCCGGATGTATTCCAGGCTGGTAGATGACGCAACCACACGTATTGCGGACGTCCTCGAAGTCCTGGAACACGATGGGTATCTCGAAGCCAACGACGATGGTCACCGCTTTGCTTCACGTTTGCTGAAAGATTGGTGGACGGCCCGCTTCCGTGATCATCATATCCCGATCGAATGTCGCCGGACTAACGATGGGTCAAGGGGGCGAACGAAATGACTGGTGCCAATGCAGCGAGCCAGGCCGCAAATCGTCCGCTTCGCAAGTTCAACCCCGGCACGCATCAGTCCGACGAAGAAGTGATCCAGCAGTTTGTCGTCCGCAAGCGCGAACTCGACACCGTACTCGAGGTCCTCCGTGGGAACGTGGACTCGCCGTCGTGCCAACACGTCCTGTTGGTGGGTCCTCGAGGTCGCGGAAAAACCATGCTCCTGGTCCGTACCGCCGCAGAATTGAGAACTGACCAGCAACTCGCGAAATGGCTATTCCCGGTGCGGTTCATGGAAGAGAGCCAGGAGATCTTCAACGTCGCCGATTTCTGGCTAGAGACGCTGTTCCATCTGGCAAACGAGACCGCGGAGCAGGATCGAGGCCTCTCACAGGATCTGCGGCAGACACATCGCGACCTCTCTTCCCGCTGGCGTGAACAGTCGCTCGAGGCGCTCGCCCGCGCCGCCGTTCTGGAGGCAGCGGATCGGCTGGACAGGAAACTCGTGCTCATGGTCGAGAACCTGCAATCGTTATGCGAGAACGTGGACGAGGATTTCGGCTGGAAGCTTAGAGGGGCGCTTCAGTCGGAACCCCAGGTCATGATGTTGCTTTCCTCCTCAACGAGTCGATTCGAGGGCCTGGACGACGCAGAGCAGCCGTTCTTCGAGCTGTTCCGAACCATCAATCTGCAACCGCTGGATACGGATGCGTGCCGCCTCCTTTGGCAGGTGGTCAGCGGAGATACCGTGAGCTTACGGGAGATCAGGCCGCTTCAGATCCTGACCGGCGGTAACCCGCGCCTTCTGGTCATCGTCGCCGAGTTCGGGAGACACCGCTCCCTCCGCAGGTTGATGGAAGAGCTGGTAACGCTGATCGACGAGCACACGGAATATTTCCGCGGACACCTCGAAGTTCTGGCAAAGACCGAACGGCGGGTCTACGTCTCGGTGATGGACCTGTGGCAACCGTCGAGCGCCGGCGAAATTGCGACGCGTGCGCGCATGGATGTTCGCGTCGTATCCACGATGCTGGGGAGGCTCGTCGAGCGCGGCGCCGTCAATGTGGAAGGCCGCGGAAGGAAAAGATTTTACGCCCCCTCCGAGCCGCTCTACAGCATCTATTACAAACTGCGGCGCGAACGCGACGAGGCGGCAATTGTAGAATGTTTGATAAAATTCATGGTGGTGTTTTACAACATTCGTGAACTATCTGAGATCAGCGAACAGTTGTACCTGGAAGCGAGGGAGTCACCGGTCCTGCGCGCAGGTATGGACCGCGCACTCGAAAAAATGTCACATGCCGAAGAGGTCGATTCCAGCATAAAGTGGGATTTCGTCAGAGAAGCAGCAGACAAAGTTGCCAAGTATGATCAGGGGATGGCTGAAAGGCGGCTTGAGAAAGATATCACATCAGCGTTCCAGGGACGGGCATGGGAGAGAGTCATCGAAATCGTTGACCAGGTGTTCACTTCCGGTGACGCAGAATCGCGGCAACTGTCAGAAGTATTCATCGCCCGCATTTTGCACCTGAAGGGCGTCGCTTACGCGCAACTTGGAGATTTCCAAGGGATAATTGCAGCGTGCGAGGAACTGGTAAGACGTTGCGGTTACAACCGCACAAAGGAAGTTAAGCAGCGGGTCGCCATAACGTTGATGCAGAAGGTGAGAGCGAAAAAAGAACTGGGAGATCTTGAGGGAGCCATTGTAGCATGCGAGGAGGTGGTGGAACACTACGGTAACAGCAACGCGATTCGTCTCCAAATGTTGGTTGCTATGGCGTTAGACCACAAAGGTAGACTGAGAAAGGACATGGACGATGTTGACGGAGCCATTTCGGCGTGGGAGGAGGTGGTCGAGCGCTATGGAGACAGCAATGATCCAAATCTTCAGATTTGGGTCGCCACCGCGTTAACCGACGAGGCAGAAGCGAGAAAAAAACTTGGCGATACGGCCGGAGCCGTTGCATTAAACAACATCGTGATCGAACGCTACGCTGACAGCACCGTTCCCGATCTTCAGTTTTGGGTTGCAGCTTCGTTGGTCCACAAAGCAGAAGCGATCAAAGAACAGGGCGACCCTGGGGGGGCCCTGTCGATATGTGAGGAAGTGGTCAAGCGTTTTGGCGAAAGCAACGCGCCAGATGTTCAAGGCTGGGTTGCCGGGGCACTGATCGACAGGGGAAGATTGAGAAAGGAACTGGACGATCCGGAGGGAGCCGTTGCAAACTTCCAGGAGGTGGTCGAACGTTACGGCGACAGCGATGCGCTGGGTCTTCAGAAGTATATCGCCGGGGCGTTGATCGATAAGGGAAGAACGAAAAAGGAATTGCGTGATGCGGAGGGAGCCATTGCGTCGTGGGACGATATGGTTGAGCGTTATGGCGACAGCGATGTATCGGATCTTCAGAGGTTTGTTATCGGGGCGTTGGTCGACAAGGGCCGGTGCCAGGCCGAGTTGGGGCGCGCGGATGAAGCGCTGCGCGTGTGTGAGCAACTCGAAAAAAGAGTCCACGCTCTGTCTGACAATGGGAGCGGCCAATTTGCGTGGCAGGCAATGTGTATACGAGCTCTGGCACTGATGATTCGAAACGAGAGTGTCGCGGCTATGGAAGTGTTTTGCTCCGTGTATGCCGCGGTTCCTCCTGACAACGAAGTTGGATTGAACTGGATGCTTTGGCTTATACCCAACCTTGTCGCAGCCGGCGCTTCGGAGCGTGAGCTTGTCGCAGTTCTCCTGAGCGATCCCGCGAAATCCGGTGCGCTGGCGCCCCTCATCGTCGCGCTTCGCGAGCGACAGGGCGAGACGGTCCGTGCACCGGCGGAAGTGCGCGAGGTCGCCGCGGACGTGAGAGAACGTATCGAGGAACGCGTGAGGAGTTGGGCGGAAACAGCGGCGGGGTCTCCTCGAAGTGGCCGATGAGCCATGGAAACGGCGGGATGATCCAGGTGTGGATTGACGGACTCGCAAGAGGTGATTTCGGCTCTATCTGCGTTCAATGGGGTTGACAGGGGCGGATTTGTGCGATAGATTTCTTATGTGGCTCGGATAGCCCACGAAGTCCGAAAGATCCACGCAGATATCGGGCTTTCCGCTTAAACCGAGAAGAAATGGCCTGGTCGGATGGTTGATCGTTCATTAACGCAAATGGAAATCGCCTGCAGTATGATGGATGGTTCGGCTTACCCGGGATGGACGCGAATTCTTGAGGTGCGGAGAACCGCTATTGGAGGAGTAACGAAATGAAACGGATTGTTCTTCTGTCGATTTGCGCTGTGTTGGTTTCATCCGGCCCGGCCCTTGCCGATGAATTGACCGCTGATGACGGACGGAGCGCAGTTGCAAAAACGAAATCGCGACAACTTGGCGCCCTGGACAAAAATAAAAGTCCACTACAGAAACCCGTTCCCTCGACGGGCGAAGGAGCGCTGAAGGGGTATGGGCTTTCGCTGGGTTACGTACCGGCGAAGCACGAGATCGTAAACGCCGGTGCGTCGGAAGGAAATCCGTTGAGCGCCACCGTTCGCGACCGGTCATCGCTTATGGGGGCCTTGGACTCAAAACCCGGCAGTGTGGGCGGTGCGAACGCCACAGGAAAGATGACGAGAGGTTTGAATATCACCGGTGGCCGGAACGCATTTGCCACACTAAAGCTCGAGAAGGTTGACGACTTGAGTACTGAGAACGGGCTTTTGAGACTGCACGTTTCACTGGCTCATACGAAGGACCTGAAAGGTTACGGATTCTCGCTGCACTACGACCCGGCGAAGTACGAGTTGATGGAAGCCAGGGAATTGGAGGAGAATCTGCTCAAATCAGGTCCTGGCCAGCAGACGCTGTTTTTGTCCGCGAACCACGCGCCCGGCAGGGTGGATCTTGGCGCGGTGAAGGTCGATGGCCAGGGGGTCAGTGGCGACGGCAAGCTTGTAGAACTCACCTTTAAGACGGACGGTGAGCCTGCGTCCAGCGATTTTCGGATTTCGGAAGGCGTTCTGGTCGGCCTCGACGGCGCCATCGACCGGCTGACAACTGTTGATTTTGCCCGCCTGACGCCTCAATCCGGCGAATACGGCCTGGATCAGAATGCGCCCAACCCGTTCAACCCTTCCACTGTCATCGGATACAGGATTCCGGAGGCAAGTCCGGTCAGGCTGGCCATTTACAACCTGCTGGGCCAGGAGGTCCGCGTTCTGATCGACCAGCCTATGGAGGCAGGTTCCTTCACGGCGACCTGGGACGGGATGGATGAGATGGGGCGGCGGGTGGCAAGTGGAATCTATCTCTACAGGGTACAGGCCGCCGACTTTACGGCTTCCAAACGAATGATGTTATTGAAATAAGCCTGCCGGATTGTTGTAATGGATGCCAGGGCCGCCACCGATCGGGAGGCGGCCTTTGCCATTCGATTCCCCGGCCGAATGGGGCGGGGCTTTTGTCTTTATGCCCGTCGAATGTGTGGGCCGCATTTCTATCGGCGGAGCGCTCAGCTCGATCAACAAAAGGAAGGAAGATATATGTCCCGGTTAACCGCAATCACTTTTACGGTCTTGATTACGCTGAGTATCATCACGCCGGCCCGCGCTGAAATGCCGGACTTCTATGCGCACTGGGGGGACGGCAAAGCGGAGATCTCCAGCTATCGCGTGGTGCAGCCTCGTTACGGAGAGTCGCGCGAGGGCTACGGCGTCCTCATTTTCGTGACCGAAGACCTGAACCGGAACACCTACATTAAAGTAGAGTCGCCCACGCCACCTGCAGAGAAAGTCTATGTTCTCAAATTGAACAACGTTCTCAAGTTCACCACCGGCATTTACGACTATTCCGTGATGACATCCGTCTTCAGCGCCGTTGAGGGCTCTAGCGGTTCAAATCCCTTCGAGCTGATGAAAGTGAATCTGAGTTCACAGGAATGGTGCGGGCACATATTCGACGAGATACGGGTGGTTGACGGCGGCCTGCGGGGCGACCTGAACAGCTACTTCGAACGCGAAGGCTTGCGATCCTACGCCCTGGATATCCCTGAAGGCTTCCATAGCGAAGACCATCTGCTTATTCAAATCCGGGAACTCAAAGGCCCCACAATGCAGGCCGGCGAATCGCGCCCGATCCGGCTTCTGCGCAGCCTGTGGTCATTCCGGACGCGGCACCGTCCCCACGCCCTGGTGGATGCGCGTTTAAGCAAAGGTACTCAGGAAACGATTACAGTGTCTAACAAGAGTTTCGAAGCCACCCCGTGGCGCTGGGAAACGGGCGAATGGAACACAACGGTCTGGGTGGAAACGGCTTACCCTCGCCGTATACTGAAATGGGAGGACGCGTCGGGCGGCCGCGCGGAACTGATGGTGACCATCCGCGAACCCTACTGGCGGCTGAAAACCGCGCAGGACGAAATGTTCCGCCAGCGATTGGGAATCCCCTGACCCATCAACCGGAGGGTGGATAATGACGCCGATCGAAGAAGCGCGTGAAGCCATCGAACATAGCGATATCAGAAGGCTGGACGGGTTGATCGCATCGCATCCGGACCTGCCCCATCTCAGGTCGGAAGACAACGATCGCACGCTCCTGCATACGGTCGCGGGTTATCCGGGACACAAACCGAAGGGTGTGGAGATGGCCAGGCTGGTTATCAACGCGGGCGCCGACGTGAACGCACGTTTCCAGCACGGGCAGGTTGAAGCCGTGAAGGAGACGCCCCTGCACTGGGCAGCCAGCAACGATGACCTCGACCTGGCGGAACTGATGCTCGATCAAGGGGCGGAAATCGACAGTGACCGTGGCGTCATTGCAAACGGGACACCGCTATGGAATGCCGTCATTTTCCGCTGCGTAAACGTCGCCAGGCTATTGATCGACAGGGGCGCGTCGTCAAATCTTATGACTGCCGCGGGCGCCGGACGAAGGGACCTCGTGGATCGGTTTTTTGACGATGAGGGAAACGTGACGGAAAACGCCGGGGCCCTGCCTTGCTGGGATGAACCGAGACCACCGAAGACGGCGCTGGACAGCGCGTTCGGTTTCGCGTGTCGAAACGGCCACGTGACCATCGCCAAAATCCTCTTCGAGCGCGGCGCCGACCCGGGCTGGGTGAATCCGGCCGGCGAATCCGCATATCAGCAGGCGAAAACGGGCGGCCACAAGATCGTCATGGACTGGATGAAGGCGCGCGGCATCGCGCCGGACGGCGCTTGACGTGAATTCTGAAACATCTTCTCTTGTCTTTCTGGGCGGCGATTTCCAGGGCGGGTCTTATGTACTGCGGATTCGACTCGAGGAGAATGTCGCGCTCTCGTTCGGCGGATTCAAACGAGGGAAAGAAGTCCCCCTAACCGCGGGAGAATACGTGTACATCGGGTCCGCCATGTCGGGAAAGGGTGCCGCGTCGCTGGCCAGGCGGCTGGTTCGCCACGCCACCCGGAGCGGACGGAAGCGACCTCACAACATCCGGGAGGAAATGCTCCTGCGATTCAATGCCATGGGCCTGGGAAATGGAAATCTGACGCCAATACAAGAAAAACGCTTGCGCTGGAACGTCGACCACCTGCTCGACCTGTCGACAGCCGAACTGACCGGCGCCTGCATTATCCGAACCGGGGAGCGCCTGGAAGCACGTCTCGGGCAGTTTCTGGAGCGTGACCCCCGGACGTTCGTCTTCGAAGAAGGCCTTGGCGCAAACGACGTTCCGGGTAACACACATATCCACCGTCTCGCGGGCGGAGACGCATGGTGGACGTCCCTTCCTCAGCGACTCAGCGTCTATTTTGGTCTTTAAAGTGCTTGTATTTAGACTGGTACCGCTTTCCCTTCCTTTCTTTTTCCTGCGTCCTTTTTCTTGTACGCCCAAGAAAAAGGACCAAAAAGAACGGCGCCTGCCTGCCGAGCACGGCTCGGCGCAGGCAGGCCGCTCGGCGCGGAGCCGGTTTTTCCGTGAATCACCTCAGGGGCACAAATGGGAATTGGGTGCCCTACGGGTCCCTCAGGTGTATCAGAACCATAGTGGGGGACGGATCAACGCGGAAAAACCCCCCACTCTACCACCGTTCGCAGGAGGTATTGAGCTCAGGTGCGGGCGAACCCCTCTACAACAAAAGCTGCTGGTTTTTCCGTACACAGATGATTCTGGAGGTTAAAGCGCGGAGAATCCACCTCCGCCCGCGGAGCGGGTGACCTGTTGTTCCGGGTGTTATGCGGGACAACAGGGGACGCCTGTTTCTGGCGTTCGAGGTTGATGGTGAGCGGTGCGTCTCATACCGCGAACAAGCCCCCCGCACCACGACCGGGCGGGTGGGAGGTGAAACTTGAGGGACCGCCGTCCCCTTTCACCGTACCATTCGGGCGGTTCGCGAACCGCCCCTACAAATGCAACGTGTACGCGGACAGGTGGGCGACCCGTGGGTCGCCCCTACAGGAACCGGGCATCCTGACTGGATTCCTCGAACCGTTGAAGCACCTGTTCGGGTGACGCGGTGCCCGTTGTCCCGATCTGCTGGATGGTTATGGAAGACACCAGCACGCCTACCCGTGCGGCATCGACGTACGAGGCGCCCGCACAAAGTGCCGAGGCAATCCCCGCGGAAACGCTATCCCCCGCGCCCACGATATCGATGGGATCGGGCACTGAAATGCCCGGAACGCGATGAATCGCTTCCCCATCGTCGCAGAGGATACCCTCCGGGCCAAGTGTAATGTAGACGGGTCGACCGGTGCGCGCGACAAAAGACCGAATGGCGGTGTTCAGACACTTCGTGCCTTCCGCGCCGGAACTCGCGGACACCGCCCGGAGGGCCTCGTCACGGTTGGGCTTCGCGATCACGTTCCTGAGCGCTGCGCTACGTGAACGGGAATCCGCCAGAAATACGACATCGGGATACTCAGGAGCGAGGCGCGCGATTCCCGCCCGAACGCGATCCGTAATCACACCGCAATTGCGTTCCTGAACCTGGTCGAGCACAATCACACCATCGACCTCGCCAAGCAGATTCTCCAGGGCGGTGAGGATGAGGCCTTCAACGTGTCGCGGGAGGGGAGAGCGATTCTTGATATCCAATCGCTCCATCTCCTGCCCGTTCGTGCTGAGAATCGGTTTTGTATAGGTTGGCGTAACGCGGCCCGAAATCTCCATCAGATGCCGCGTATCCACACCCGTCGCACGCAGGCCCGCCGTCAGATCGTACCCCTGTCCATCATCGCCAATCACCCCGAGCGCCCGGATCCTCCCCACGCCCAGTTCATTCAGGTTACTGGTCACGGTTCCTGCCGCACCCGGCCGGTTATGGACCTGCACCACCTGCCGGGCCTCCAGCCCTGTCTCCAGAGAGATTTCAGCCAGGTCAGGATCGACGACGAGATATCGATCCAGGAAATAATCCCCGATAACGAGGATTTCAAGATTCGAAAACGATTCCAGTAGCTTTTGTAGATCTGCATGGGTCATAAAAAAACTGGGACGTCTCGGAAGCGCCCTGGTCTCGTCAACCGCCCGGGTCCATTCGCCATATCGCCAGTTGGCGCCGCGTCACAGGACGGGTTCCGCTTTGTGCTCGACTGGCATTCGGCGGACGGATCCTACACATTGAGGAGATAGTCCAGGAGTAATTCCTGGCTCCGATAGTCCGGTATAATCAGATCCGCCCCCGCTTGAATAAGGCGGTCGCGTTTCCATGCATTCACGACCCGGCGTCCGGCTTCATCAGACGCGACGCCCACGGCCGTTCCGCCCGCAGATTTGACGTTTTCAATCTCCACGTATCCATCGCCAAAGCCCAGCAACTCTTCGCCCTCGATCCCCTGTGAGGCAATCAGATCCCGGATCACCCTTTCTTTGGAGAAATCCTGATATTGATCCAGGGCGCCGTAGACGCGGTCTTCAAAGAACGGCGTCAGCCCCAGAAGGGCGGCCTCTTTTTTAACGTACACCTCATCTGTACCACTTGCCAGATACAGTGTGAGTTCCCGGCGCTGCAGGTTGCGAAGGAGATCCAGCGACTTCGGCACCATGAAATCTTCCGGCGCGATTTCCCCGGAATGGAGGCCGTTGACGCGGTTCCGTATGTGGAGGTTAAGCCGTTCGAGATAGCGGTGTTTGTAGGCGACAGGATCCGGAGGCGTTCCTCCGCGTTTCTTAATCTCCTCGCCAAGCTGAATCATCTGGTAAATGGTCTGCTTTCCGGTCAACCGGTCGACAAAGTCAGCGACAACATGGGTGAGTTGCGTCCTGGTCTCGCCGGTGTTGCATTCACCAAGCGTTTCGACCATCATCGGTACCAGGATTTTTCGCCAACCCTGGCGAATCAGCGAGAGCGTTCCGTCGAAATCGAAGAGCACCGAGCGGAAGCGGCCACGGGATATTCCATGGTTTACCCGTTCGATTTCAGCCACTTGCAGTGAATCGGATCTTTTCGGCGAGATTACTGATCACCCTCAATCTTGAAATAAACCGTGGATTCTTCGGGCGGTGTGTCTCCGGTCGGGCAATCTAAATGCCCATCGAGAATTGTCAAGCGATTTAACCTTTCGGTGCCCCTGCCATTGTGTTCAAATTTGCTTGTCAAATTTTAATTCTGCATTATCTTAATATCGTGCCTATTCTGACTTCGATAGAGAAGGCGGCTGATGGGGCGTTTCAGGGGCTGGCTATGGAACGGCGGGTTGTGCAGCATTCAACCACCCGCCGGGGAGAACTGCAGCTTGCGTCCGTTAAGGCCGGCACAGCCACCCATTTCGAACTTATCCTCAACGGTATTTTCCTGACGGCCACCTACAATGCCTCGTCCGATCGGGTATTGATGGACACTGTCCTGGAAACGTTGACGTCCCGCAGGAAAATCAGCATTCTTATCGGCGGTCTGGGATTGGGAAACTCCCTTCGGCAGGCGCTCGCCTATTCGAATGTGCATTCTGTGTGTGTCGTGGAACTGGATTCGCGAATCGTAAACTGGAATCGCGAATATCTGAGCAATGCCGACATTCTGGACGATGCGCGCACGGAAGTGGTGGTCGGCGATTTTTGCGATTACATTCATGGGCAATCCCCGAAGCTACCACGGCATCGCACTGGATATCGACAACGGTCCCGACCGGGTTATGCGTTCGGAAAGCCGGCGCGCGTATAGCGTTTCCGCGCTGCAGACTCTCGCAACAAGGCTGCGCCCGGGAGGAACGCTGGCGATCTGGAGCCAGGCCGTCAACAATTCGTACGAACGCGCGCTGGAGAGGGTTTTCGGCGGGGTGATTCGACACCAAACGTGTGGCCATAACCTGACCGGAACACCTCTTGAAAGTATGATCTACGCGGTTCGAGGCTGACCGGCAGGCAAAGACGACCTGAAAGGAATTTTGTGGATGAACAGCGACTCCCTCTCGATAACGGATAATCGGACCGGTAAGACTTACCATGTTCCCATTCTTTACGGCACGTACCCCGAGTACGGCGCCGCGATTAGAACCGCGGATCTGAAACAGATCAAAGTATCGGAGGATGATTTCGGGTTGCTCGGATACGATCCGTCCTACCTGAACACGGGCTCGTGTCAGAGCGCGGTGACATTTATCGACGGAGAGAAGGGCATTCTCCGCTATTGCGGATATCCGATCGAGCAACTTGCCGAGCAAAGCACCCACCTGGAAACGGCATATCTGCTGTTGTATGGAGACCTTCCCGGCCGGACACAACTGGATGCGTGGAACGAGTCGATTATGGCGAACGTGTCAGCCGACCCCAGACTGACCGAACTGGTGAACGGGTATCGGGCGGGCTCTCACGCAATGGGTATGCTGGTGGGTGTGCTGGGATCTTTGTCGACGTTTTTCGAAAATGCAAGGGACGTCAGTTCCGACGACGCGCGGGAGCAGCATATTCGGCGACTGATCGGCTGGACTTCCGTGGTTGCGTCAATGGTGTATCGCCGGAGCCAGGGGCTTGACTTCGTGGATCCGGATCCCTCGCTGGGGTATTGCGGCAACTTTCTGAGAATGATGTTCAGCGGATCCGACGACGATACACCGGATCCGGCACTGGAACGCGCGCTGGAGGTCCTTCTCATATTACACGCCGACCACGAACAGAACTGCAGCGCCAGCACCATGCGCGGCATCGGCAGCGGGGGCGCAGACGCGTACTCCTCCGCGGCCGGCGCCGCTGCCGCACTCTACGGGCCGGCGCATGGCGGCGCGAATGAAGCCGTGCTAAAGATGCTGAACGAGATCGGGTCGGTGGATAATATCCCGTCCTACATTGAGCGGGTGCACAACCGGGAAGTTCGCCTGCAGGGCTTTGGGCACCGGGTCTATAAGAACTACGATCCCAGAGCCGCGATCATCAAGCAGACCGCCAACACCGTATTCGAGGTGACCGGCAGGAATCCGCTCATCGACATTGCTCTGGAATTGGAACGCATTGCGCTGGAAGACGATTATTTCGTCTCTCACAAGCTGTATCCGAACGTGGATTTCTATTCGGGCATCATCTATCAGGCCATGGGCCTGCCAACGGACATGATGACCGTTATGTTCGCGCTGGGCCGGATGCCCGGGTGGCTGGCGCAGTGGAAGGAGTTGCTGAACGACCGGGAACAGCGTATCGCGCGTCCGCGGCAGGTCTATATCGGGGAAGATCAGCGGGACTATGCGTCGATTGGAGAGAGGTAGGCGACGGATCCGATACCACGCGGGTCAATAGACGGCCGGGGTCGTAAGGGCCGCCGGCTTTTACAACCTGACTATATGGGCTCTTTGGCGTGCAAATGCGCTGAAGAGCTCTTTTTTATTTTTGCAATTTTTACGCCCTTTTTCTTTCTCGCCAAAGGAAAAGGGCCAAAAAGAACGGCGCCTGCCTGCCGAGCACGGCTCGGCGCAGGCAGGCCGCTCGGCACGGGGCCGGTTTTTCCGCGAACCGCCTCAGATTAATAAAGGGAAATTGGGTGGCCTACGGGTTCTTCAGGTGTACCAGAACCACGGTGGTGGACGGATCACAACGCGGAAAAACCCCCAACCCCCAGACCGCTCGCGCGAAGGATAAAGCTCAGGAATGGGCGAACCTCTCTACAACAAAAGCGCGAAGTTTTCCTGCACAAAGATGATACCGTACGTTTAAGCGCGAACAATCCCCGTCCACCCTGACCGGGCGGGTGAGAGGAGGATCCGTGAAGCCGCATGGTTGCGTGGAGTATCTCGCCTTTTTCCTCTGCCGTCTTGGACGGGGATACAAAAAAGCACGAAAAAAGAACGGGTAAATGGGCAAGATGATCGCAAAATCACCTAACCCCGAACCCGTCCCTTAAGAACCCTACATATTGCTACTTCAATGGATGTGCATCCATGTACTCGCGCACGGCATTCTTGAAGACTGTTTGAATGCCTCCACCGTGCTTCCTGCAGTATTCAAAGGTTTCCCGGTCTATCGGAATCTGCGCCATTATTTCGGTTTTTTCCCAATCTTCACCGCTCCTGAAAGGTGGCGCGTCCGTGTCGGAATGCGCAGCGGCGTTCAATTCCGCTTCCGTCAACAAGTTGACCCGATTCCAGTCTGTCTGTGAATCTTCCGGCAGGTCATCGCGGGAATATCTCACAATATTTTCTTCGTTCATTTCGATTGGCTCTCCTTGCGGAGATGATTCGATGGCGTCTGTTGCGGATGGCGTATACAACGTAGAGTTCAGCTTCTTCAATCTTGCTAATAGACACGTACCGGATTTCTCCGTAATCATTCCGGTTATCGATAAACGTGAATACGGGCCCATCAAAAACACGCGCGGCAGACAAAAAGCCTACACCGTGTTTCTGGATGTTCAGTTCATTCTTGCGTTCGTCCCATTCGAATTCCATAGCCTGTTTGCAGTCAAAGATATGGGATTGGCCTCGCGTCGTCAAGGTTTGGGAATCAATCGCCGTAGAGTTTCAGTGGTGAAAGCGTGATGAGGGCGGGTTCGTCATCAAGGACGCGGCAGACATACTCGATGGTGGGAGCGACGCGGAAGGCATGCCATAGTGAGGGACCCACGGTGGTCTTCCGGACAAGGCCGGCGGACTTGACGCGGTCGCCCATAACGTTGAAGTTGAATCCGGGCCACATTCGCGACTCGCTGGCGTTTTTGTAATTGCGTTCAACCCATAGAGCCTGGTTGTAGTGGAAGATGGAGCAGACATTGAAGCCGACACCCATAAGCACGTAAAGGGCATTGCGAGCGACCAGCCAGTCCCACGGAGAGCCATGGCCGAACGCTTTTTCGTCCCATGGACTCAGCCGGGGCCCAGCGGACCTGTGGCCGCCCATTGCGCGCCCGGCTTCGGCGCCGATGGCGGCCAGGGAGTCGCAGCAGTGGTCGCTGCGCGCGGCTTCCGGGCGCCGGCGGAAGACTTCGGTGACGTGGCCCACGTCCGAGGGCGATGTACGGATGTTCCAGGCTTGGCGACGGGTCCTGTAGGTGGCGGATTCGCCGTTCACTTTTTGTACGAAAGTGGGCACAACGACGGTACCGGTTGCGCCAACGGCTTCGATGGCGCCGTCGATGACGGTATCCGCGCCTCCGTGCACGTAACCAAAGCTCTTCAGGGAACTGTGAAAGAGAAGCGCATCGCCTTCCCGAAGGCCGAGGGAATGGAAACCTGTCACGATATCTTTTTTTCGGACTGTATTCTGATCTGTCATAGAGATATGTAGAATCCGATTAACGTACGTTGTGGGCCAGGTGCGGTGTGACTGTTTTGTTCGACTTCAAAATGTCGGAGTCGGCTGGTACTACTTCTCGACGACAAAGTGAACATGGTCTGTCGCATCCCTGAACTGAGGCAATTCCGAGGTCTCCGCTGCGAATTCCACAACGTTGTCAAATGCTGAACGTTCATTTTTCCTGAGCGACTCCAGAAGCGGCGCCATACCTCCGACAAAACCTTCTGCGCCCGCATCGCTTACGATTCGTAGTCCTGTATCCCGGATTTCTTTGCCAGCGATCTCAGGATTGGACCAGTGACATTCGGTGAAACCGGAGAGTTCACGACCATCAAAAGCTTTTTCGCCGAGCATGCTCCGCAAAAAAGCGGAATTACGGAAGCGCTTTTGGAAATCGACTACTCCGGATCTGATCAGGCCCCAGGAATTCAGGAAGGCAACAATCGCCCTGCCGCCCGGCTTTAGGATGCGGACCAGCTCTCTTAGAGCCTGGGATCGATCGTCACTCTTGACGAGATGGTATAGAGGACCAAGATGCAGGGAGGCATCAAACGATTCGTCCTCAAAGACCCCCAGATCGCGCGCATCTCCTTGAACAGCCCGAGTCCCGCTGATTCCTTCCGATGCAAATGCCCGCTCTGCCCTCTCCAGCAGCTTCCCGGAAAGGTCGAATAGAGTCACCTGGTACCCACGCCTGGTGAGCTCAATTGAGTAACGGCCCGGTCCGCTTCCGTTGTCACACACGGCTCCGTTGGCAGGAATGTATTTCTCAATGAGTCGCAGAGTGGAAGCGAATTCGATTCGCGAAAGCCCATTATCCAACCGTTCCCACTCTCTCTCTGGCGCCGAGTCGTAGTAGGTTCTGACGCACTTGCTCATTCATGCCCCGATTTCAGTAAACGTCCCCGGCACCCAACAACTCGCGCAGCGGGTCTTGCGAAAGCCGTTCCAGGGGTTTTATGTTGATGAACCTGTCGAATACCACCCTTTGCTGCTCGAACCGGAGCGTCAAGGTGTAAATAGGCGCGGATTCCGTATAGCAAAGCTTCACAGCGAACCTGTCGTCTGCAGTCCACGCACCGTGGGCAGCGCATGGAGCCTCTCGCTCAAGATCGAGCGCTTCCATCCTGGCTAATACTTCGTGTCCCAGGTAGTAACCGCACTGCCTCTTGCCATGTAAATCGTACCAGTGGCCGAAGAACCTTCTCGTCTTCTCCTCGGAATCCGACGGCCATGATCCCCGGGTGCGCCGCCGAAGGGAGCTTAAGTCTTCAGAAGTGTCAAGTAGACGTTTCCAAGTTCCCCAGACAGGCGCTTCCAGTCGTTCAGTTCTTCGAAATCCTCTCCATAAATCGCCACGACCTCAAACTGACCTGATCGCTGGATTAACTCCTGTAGATCGGAAAACAGCCATAGCCTCAGGGTATGAAGAAAATCAAACTGCTCTTTCTTGCTATCCTGTTCGATTTCAAACGAGCCAATTTGGTGACTCAATTTTGATTCTTTGTCTTCGCTAAGGATTCGCCACGAGATTTTCACGTTGATGCCGTCACGATCCATCGTCCAATGAACCCCATCAGGTAGTTCACCCTCGTGTCCGAAATTCAGATGGACAAGATAAATCCCGCCCTCACGGAGCGATGAACCCGTAACCTTCAGATGGGAAACCACATCATCGTCGGAATGAAGGTATCCAATGCTATTTATCGCATTGAACGCAGCATCAAACTCACCAGGGATCTCAGCGGAGACCATGTCGGCCAGTACAATCCGAACACTCCGCTCCCATCCGGCAGCCGCAACAGATTCCGCAGCGTATTGGACCATGGCGGGGTTGACGTCGTAGCCTGTGACCCGGAACCCATAGGAAGGCAAGGTTCTCAGAAAGCGCCCGGAGCCGCACGCTGGCTCCAGGATGTGCCGTACCGGGAAAGGCACGTGCGTTTCGAAAGCTCTTTTGAAGAAGTCGATCTCTTGAGAAAGATCCTAGGAGAAGGCGTTATCATAGAGCTGAGGGAGGTTGTAGAGCCTGGTACTCATCTATGTTCTCCGTAGTCGACAATTGTCAGCCGCTTTCGCTTAATGTTCTCGGCACCCACGAACCCGCGAAGCGAGGTGCCGAAGGCCAAGGTCGAAACCGTAGTTCGTCAACCCTTCGATTCGGCCACATAATCGGCGACCTGGTCTTGTCCTGTAAAACGCGCCCAGTCTTCGGCGGTGGCATCGTATCGATGGTCCTTTATGGTCACGTCGATCCCTTTGCCAATGAGATATACAACCTGTTCCATGCGGCCGGCGAAGGCGCACTCGTGCAGGATGCTGGCCGGTTCGTGGGTACTCCATCTCGTGTTGATATCGGCACCGTGATCCAGGAGATAATCCGCTATCCCGTAATTGCCGTTTTGCACCGCCCAGGCAAACGCACGATCGACGACCTCCTGAACGGTTGTCAGCGGTGATTCCCCCGGCTGAGAGGCGTACACGGATGGATCGTCCAACCGCGGATGGCCGTTGGCGAACCTCTTTGCGACCGCTTCCAGGTCGCCCAGACCGGCAGCGTGGGGGAGATCGCCGGGCACCTGCCAGATCTGCGACAGGGCTGGAACGTAGTCGGCATGCCCGTATTCGAGAGCATAGGAGACAGCGCAAGACTCCGGCGGTTCAACCGCGGTGGCGATGGCAGCGCCGCTGGCGATCACGGCCTCGATCACCGGCAGCGTTCCCTCGGAGTAGGCTGCGACCTCCAACAACCTCTTCTGGGTATCGAGATAGGGAGGGACCAGGAGAAAGGGTTCGGTGGATAGCAGATCGCCGATGGCCTCTGCGTCGCCCTCTTCCAGTGCAGCGAGCAGGCGCAACTCCACGGCCCGGCTCCAGATCAGTCCGGGGGCGTCGTCCGCCTCCCGATAGGCGCGAACGCGCCTTCCACCCTCGGGCCGCTTCTCCAGCAAGAAATCGATGAACGCCGTTTCCCCCTGCCAAGCCTCGACGCGGATCCGAAGATCGCCGTCGAATGGAATGCAACGGCGCAGCAGGAAACGGGCGACGTCGCGATGACCCAGCCGACAGGCGTAGAGAAAGGCATCGGCCACGATCAACCGATCGTCTTCGGGGTCGGGCCAGTCCTCCTCGGCGCCCGCGTACCCGGAGCGAAGTTCCACCTCCGGACGCCCTGTGTCGAGCAGGGCGCCGGCAGCGTCGAAACACTTCCGCACCTTGTCGAGATCGCCCCGTGCGGCGAAGATACGCAGGTTGTCGGGCAGCACACCCATCTCGTCGAACAGCGCGAGCATGCCGTGGGCGCCCGTGTCGATCGTCCTCAGGTAGACCCCGGGATGCATGACCGCGCCGGCGTCGAGCAGCAGGCGGGCACAGTCGGGCCGGTTGTAGACCGCTTCGTTCTCGGCGCCGGGGAAGTTGGCGTAGGAGGTAGTGGCATGGAGCAGGGCGGGACCCTCGTCGTGCTCGCTCCAGATAAGCAGGGCCGGCTGCTCCGCGATGAGGCTGCCAAGGCGGGCGGTGTCGTTGACGTCGATCGCCTTCATCGCCGCTGCGAAATCCCGAGAGAGAGCTTTGGCACGTTTGCGCTCGAGCTCGAGGGAAGGGACGTCTGGGAGAGACCTGGTCATGACGACATCCTTTTCGGGGCCGCGAAGCGTGTCGAGGTGTTGCCGAAGGCCAGGGCGCCCAGACGCCGTTCAGCTTCGCGGCTCGGATTAACACCGTCCACACCGGCCCATTCAGCCGTTGTTCCTTACGATCTTCCGGCTAATCTTGCACCGATCCACGCCATGGGTATGTAGGCGCCAACCAGGTCCACGACGGCAAACAAGGTGGGTGACGCTATCGAGACCGCGTTGATGATGCCGCCTATCAGGAAAAAACCACCAACAACCATCGCCGCTGCCATCCCGCGGCTTGCAGACATGACGACGGCCAAGTACGCGCCTGCGAGGGTCCCCAAGGCGTGAGCCAGGAACGGGAAGACGAAGTGCTTGAATTCAAACATGTGCAGGGATGACCTGATGGATTCCATATTGGTCACATCGACACCATCAGGGGGTGGGATGATTGCAGGACCTACTACCACCAGTGCCATATTTGCTACACTTCCTGCAATAATGCCGACGATGACGGCCAACGCATTCTTTAGTCTGGGATTCATAAGTCACCTCGCCTGTTCAGTTTTCGTTTGGACGATCTCTCCTTCACATCTTAGCGCCTGTCGCGAATCCGACGCTCATAAGCAGTTGCTTTTGACGTTAACACAAGCCTATCACTCCACGCTTGAAATCTCTTCGAAAAGGCTGTTTCGGTTATCAGCCATTCCAATTTTGATGGTCAGAGTTCATGCATTTGTCGTCAGGCACATTTTTAAAACAGGTGTGCCGCACTTTCAAGAAAACGACGACGTTTGTTTACGTCTGTAATGCAATCTGAAAAACGATGAGCGCCATAGAGAATCTTCAACCGATGTTCATCGCCACCGCCATCGTTTATGGTTATTTCCTCACGCCAGTAGTCCGATGTGCGAGGATCGTGCTGCGATTTCACGGAGTATCTGTTTTCAGCTTGCGGGAATTTCGGAAGGCTCAACCACAACTCAATGTGTTGCCGATGAGCTGCCAGCCCTTTAGTCGCCAATGAAGAATACCCCAATGCCCGCAGATCCAATAGAGCTCCGGCATGATTTATGACATGGATCGGTCCGCCAACGCCTCTTTTGGTGAAGTTGTCCGGTACGACATAGCGGGATACTGCATCGATCATGTCGACATAGCTCTCATAGGGTTGATTGACCGGCTCTTGAGCTACCGAGAACTCACGGGGGTCTGCCAATTTCTCGTTGCCTGGTACATTTGCCCATCCCGGCCCACGACCCACAAAAGCCTTGAGCAAGTCATTGATGCCTTCTATAATCGCAGGAAATGCATACTGTGGTGCAGCATGTAGTGCCTTTAGAGCTAAGGACGCGAAGATAGTATTGTGTCCTGAATCCCGACATTCGGTGATACTTGGCTCAAGTGCAGCGGCAACAGATGGTATTAGATCCGCGTTTGGTCTCTGGTCTGGTTCGGTCGAAAAAAAAATCTCATTGGTTGAAGATTGCCCATCCCCGCTGAACCAGATTGACTCTGAGTTGACCATGCGTTTCACGAGATCATAGACTTCGGCTTGAACCTCAGTTGATAGGGCATTCTCAAGACAAAAAAAATATCCAGCCAGCATCGCAGCGGCTGGATGGCCGCACATACGATTCTTACTGATTGCCCGGCTCATACCAATGAGCCCTTTAAGCAAAAACTCATCTACGATAACAGTCTTGCTATTCACGGAAGACTCCTGTCTGATGGCCGAACGGAATATGTGCTTCATTGAGACATGAATCACTGGATCGGGTTTTTTGCTTCCGCGCCCGTAGCGCGTCGTCTACGGCCGAGACGAGTTGATCGACGTGAGACGTTTCCATTGGCAATGAGACATTGCCGCCGAGTTTCCAGTATATACCGCGGTTGAGCAGGGCGAAGAACAGCCAGCGGTGCAGAGTCTGGTTGTCGCGGGCAGCCTGGCGGTAGTTTCGGGGCTTCTCGGTGAGGAAGTGGATCCGGAACAGGGAGCCCGCCGTTGTGACCTGTGCCTCGAGGCCGGCATCCTGGAAAACGCATCCGAGCCGGTCGGCAAGGCGCCGCGTCAGAGAATCCAGCCTTCCATAGGCTTCCGGCGTGAGCATGCGAAGGGTCGTGAGGCCCGCGACGATGGCGATGGGGTTGGCGTTAAACGTGCCGGAATGAGGAATTCGCGGGGTCCCTCCGGTGGGGTTGTAGAGATCCAGGATGTCGGAGCGACCGCCCACCACGGCGCCGGGGGTGCCGCCCGCCACGACTTTACCCAGGCACGTGAGGTCGGGGCGTACGCCATACGTATCCTGGGCGCCGCCGTGGGAGATGCGAAAGCTGACGATTTCGTCGAATATGAGCAATACGCCGGCGCGTTCCGTGATTTCGCGGAGACGCGCAAGAAAACCGTCGACCGGAAGGGTAAAGCCGGCTGCCGTTGAAAGCGGATCGACCACCACCGCGGCCAGATCGTCCCCGTGTTCGTTGATGATCGTATCGCAGGCGTCGGCATCGTTAAACGGGAGGACGATGACATTCTCGACGGCCTGAGGGGTAAGGCCGCGTGAGGAAGGCACTGAGCAGGGCCGGGTGGCCGGTCCCAGATTTCCGTCGACCGGAGGGACGTGGCTTACCATCACGTATTCATCCATCCCGTGGTACGCCCCTTCGAATTTGGCGATTCTGGTTTTGCCGGTGAAGGCGCGGGCCGCGCGGATGGCATTGAGGATGGCTTCGGTGCCGGAGCTGCAGAAGCGTACCTTTTCAAAGGAGCCGACGCGGTTCTTCAGGAATTCAGCCATTTCGACTTCGAGGGCCAGTGGTCGTGAGAAGCCGGTGCCGAGGGCTATCCGTTCCCTGAGCGCGGCGACGACTTCGGGGTGGGCGTGGCCCAGGATGAGGGCGGTATTGTTGTTCACGAAATCGAGAAGGCGGTGGCCGTCCAGATCGATGAGATGGACGCCTTCGCCGCGGTCGGCGTAGACCGGGAACGGATCGAAGTGGACGCCGGTGCGCGTGTTTCCGCCGGGAAGCGATGCCTGGGCCCGTTTGAACATCGCCTGGGATCGCGGGTGTTTGTCCATGTATTCGGCAATCTGCCTGTCGAGCGATGCCTGGAGGTGCTGCGGTACCATACAATCCTCGTTTCGGGGTGGCCGGCGCTGATACGGAAAAGGCCTGATTACGGGTTTTGTATCCGGCTTCGATGGACTCAAAATACAGAATAAAATGGCCGGATTTCAAGGTTTGTTTGTAGCCCCCGGTAAAGTACGGGCCGTAGCGGAAGGGGTTGACTTGCCCGGGGTACCGGTGTAGCATAGAGGGTGCAGTTTCAGATGGCCGACGGTGATATCGACGTAAGATGGAGGTGTCTCTATGGCCGTTTCGGAAGGCGATCGGTTGCCGGGACTTACCGACGACCTGGCGGTGGCGAAGTCAAATATCGAGCGGTCCGGATACGGTTTACTGAAGGACGCGTTGAGCCAGGATCAGGTGGCGGCCATGCGCAGACGGCTGTTGGAGCAGGCTGAAGCGGAGAAGCAACAGGGCGCCGCATATGAAGACGGGGGTCCGGGCCAGAACTGGGGTGCATTCCGTGACGAAAAGGGGCAGGTGCGGCCGGACGCGTTCACGGCGGCGCACGGGGGCGTCAACCAGCGTCTATGGATGTTGATTAACAAGGGACGGGTTTTTCACCAGGTGTTGTTTCAGGAGCGGGTGCGAGAGGTGGTTAGCCACGTTCTGGGCGAGGAGTACCTGCTTTCGAGCTTTACGGCGAATATCGCCAGGCCCGGCGGCGTGGAGATGGATCTGCATACCGACCAGTGGTGGATGCCCGCGCCCACCAGACCGGACCGGAAGCCGTTGCCCGTTGGCTCGATTACACGGGAGCGGTTTGACGGGGACGGGGATAAAGCGCCGGAGATGATCGCACCGGCGGCAGCGGTGAACGTGTTGTGGATGCTGGTGGATTTCACGGCGGGGAACGGGGGAACGCGCGTCGTTCCGGGCAGCCATTTGTTCGGTCGGCAGCCAGACAAGGCTTCCGACGTGGAGGCGGTTGCCGCGGAGGGTCCGGCGGGCACGGCCCTGATTATCGATGCGCGAATCTGGCATGGTACGGGTGCCAACGTGACCGGCAGCCAACGGCTTGCGCTGTTGACGACCTTCTGCGGTCCACAGTTCCGGCCACAGGAGAATTTCACCGTTGGAACCTCGCCCGAGGTACTGAAGGATGCCTCCCCCGAGTTGCTGGCGCTGCTCGGGTTCAAGGTGTGGAACGCATACGGGCGAATCGAAAACCCGACGGTGGAGTTCATTTCACCTGGCGAACCGTTGCTGGGGGAACTGCGGCCGGAGTAGCGCTATGGCGGCCAGAGAGCGGGTTGATCGACGGACCATTTCCATCCATTGCGCCAAGTGCCGGACGTTGCTCTACAAGTACCAGAAAGGCGGCAGGGGCGGCCTGGTCAAGTGCTTCGTGGAACGGATTGTGGAGGACTGCACCCGCGGAGATCTGAAGTGTCCGGATTGCGGGCAGGCATTTGCGCGGGAACGGATGATGGGCGGGCGACCGGCGCACAAGATCATCCAGGGCAAGGTGTATACCAGGGGGATGTCGAGAAAGTAGTATCAGTGAGGAGATGATTATGGCTGAAGAACGCGCGACGTTCGGTGGGGGATGCTTCTGGTGCGTGGAGGCGTTTTATCAGGACCTGAAAGGGGTACTGGAAGTGGTTTCGGGATATGCGGGCGGCTCGGTTCCGAACCCGACCTATCGGGCGGTGTGCGACGGAACCACGGGGCATGCCGAGGTCGTGCAGATTCGATTCGATCCGGAGACGGTTTCCTATCGGGACCTGCTTGCCGTGTTCTGGCGCACTCACGATCCGACAACGCTGAACCGTCAGGACGCGGACGTGGGCACACAGTACCGGTCTGTGATTTTTTATCACGACGAACAACAGAGGGCGGAAGCGGAACAGTCCCTGGCGGAGACGGATGCCTCGGAGCTATGGACGGATCCGATCGTGACGGAGGTCTCGCCTCTAACCGAATTTTACAGCGCTGAGGATTATCACCAGAATTACTATCGCTCGAATCGTGCCCAACCGTACTGCATATTCGTGATCGACCCGAAGATGCAGTGGTTCAGGGACGCGTTTCATGATCGATTGAAGACAGAGTGACGGCATGGATGGCGGGCGATACGGATTCAGGCTGGTGGTGACGTCAGCGCTTCCCGGGGATCTCGGGCGCATTCCGATGTCGGTGGACATAGATTTCGGTCGCATGGCCCGGCAGATTGAGGCCTCGGGCGTGTTCGATCCGAATTCCATTGAAGTCGTGGACGTGGTCGCGGGTGAGGCCATCGCGTTCGCCCGGACCGAGGATTTCGCCTACGGCGACCGGGGAAAAATCGAGTGGGTGGTTGAAGATCCTACCCATACGGCGTATGAGATCCGATTTCGCACCGTGCCCTACAGGCCGCCATTGCAGCCGCAGGAGTACACGCCCATGATCGGCGTCGGAGACCTCCTGCGGTACAACGCAGGGGTCCCGCGTCCATTCGCGATCTCGCATTCGATGCGTCTTATTGATATGACCGGCGACGGCCGCGCCGATCTGGCGGGGTGCTGGAATTATTATTATCGACCGGGGTCACCCATCAGCGGGATTGTGTTTTACCCTCGTGTGGGACCGGAAGAGGACTTTACGTTTGGAGATCTTGCCCGGCTGAGGTACGTGGATGAACGAGGATCACGCGAGCTCAAGCATTTCCCGGATGTGTACGCCGAAGCGGACTTCGCTGATCTGAACGGCGACGGGCTTCCCGATATCGTGTACGCGGGGATGCTCGATAAAGGGGTGACGGTCTACCTTAATTCAGGGGAACGCGACGGGGGCGGGTTGCCCGTCTTCGTGAAGGACATTGAAATTTCGGCGCCGGTTGCTCAAAACGCCGGGATCCACATTGCGGATCTGAGCGGGAATGGCGCTCCGGATCTGGTGGTCAACGGACACTATATCCGGAATCTGAACCCGGACGGCTGGCCGTTCAGGGCAGCCGATGCGGTCGATCTCGGGGTTGGGAAACAACTCTCTTTCGTGGATCTGGACGGCGATGGACTACCGGACGTTATGGCGATGCCGGTTGGCGGGTATGACCATCCTCTGACGTGGCGGAGGAATCTGGGAGGGGATCCGCCCCGGTTCGGACCACAGCAGAAGCTGGGAGAACTGGAGCCGGATTTCTGCAGCCGGCTCAGCGCGGTAACTGACGGCAATCGGAAAGGGATTCTGGTGCAGCACAATATGTATCAGAATCTCACTTTCTACGAATTCGCCGGAACGCGGGGCGGCCAGCCACGTTTCGAATGCCGGGGAATGGCGCGGTCGGTTTCGGCGGTGATGTCATTCAGCGATCAGTCCTGGCCGTGTTTGTGCGACTGGAATGGCGACGGGGTCTCCGATCTCGTAATCGGCGGGGGTTACGGATGGCCGCGCGTGGTCATCAATTCCGGCAGCAATGAGCGACCGGTCTGGACAGAGCCGGAGTTGATTTGTTCCGAAGGTAAGCCGATCCGGATATTGCGCGATGAGATACTGCACAGTAAACACTGGCACAATATGGGGTACCCTTATCCCGTATTTGTGGATTGGGACGGGGACGGTCTGCCGGATCTGATGCTCCCGAACGAAACGAACCGGATTGTCTGGTATCGAAATATCGGTACGTTCGAAGAACCGAGGTTTGGAACCCGCAGATTCCTTGAAGTGGATGGCTTCCCGGATTCCGACGATCTGCGGGCGGAAACGGGCAGGGCGGCCTCCGACGAGACCCGGCCCAACAGTCCCTATCCTTTCGATGCGCGTTCGCCGTTTTTCTGGCGGACCGGCGCGGCGTTTGCGGACTGGAACGGCGACGGGGTGATGGATTTTATCGCACACGATCATACCCGAAAAGCAACGCTGTTCCTTCAGTATCGGGATGGAGAGAGCCGCCGCAGACTCAAACGGGGCGACCACGTGCGGCTGGTGGACGGGCGGGAGATCGACGACTCCATTGTGGGCCGGACAAAGCACTGGACCGAGTCGTTCCGCGCCGTGGATTGGGACGGGGACGGATTGATCGACCTGGTATACAATCTTGCGGGAACGGGTAAGATCTATTTGCTGCGCAACGTGGGTTCGGTGGATGCCCCGGTGTTCGACCTGCCGAGAGAGTTCAGGTGTTACGGCGAGGAGATCGCGTTTACGGTTCACGGTCCGAACGCGTGGCCGGGTGATTTCAACGGCGACGGAAAGCCCGATCTGCTGGGATGTGTGGAGTGGAGTGTGTACCCGTTCTACTGTCACGCGGCCCTGGAAATGGAGAGACACCCCTCATATCGGATCGGGACGGTACGGAAGATGACGTTCTAACCGCGTGTGCTCCACGGAATACGGGTTGCTTCTTCAACTCTTAATCGGGCCCCGACGTCGACGCGATGGCCTGCCGGCGGGCGGAGGCAAGCGCACGGTAGCAGAATTCCGCGGCGTGCCAAGGGTCGTACTCAGGCCGACCCCAGATCATCGCGCTGACTTCAGCGTTTACTGGTACAGTGGCGCCCGCCATGAGCAGGGTCTGGAAGTATGCCACGAGGTCAAGGCTGCCTTCGCCGGGCAACAGGAAGGTCACGGCGCCATCTTCCATGTACCCGTCTTTGATGTGTATATGAACGGTGTGGGGAAGGCAGAGATCGGCGGCGCGCTGGAGGTCGATGCCCTGAACATGAAAGTGGCTGTGGTCGAAGTGGATTTTGAGGTTGGGATGACGGGTGTGTTCCATAAGCCATGCCGCTTTTTCGGGCTTATCCAGGATAGCGCCAACGTGCGGTTCCACCGCCAGAATGACGCGATGCGCTACTGCGAGATCCGCCAGTTCCATCAGGTCGGCGGCTGCGGATTCCTTTTCCGTATCCCAGTTTGAAAGGGGGCCGCCCAACGTTGTTGTGATGATGCCGGGGTCGTCCCCATAGTTGAGGTCGCGAGCGAGGATGCAATTCTGGATGAAGCGGGCTAGCATCGTCGGGCGGTCGCTGCCTCGTGCGCACGTGGAAACGGGGCCGAAGAGTGCCGGTGGCGGGAAACCGAGATCTCGCAGGGTACCTGCAAGTCTGCGCCGTGCGTTCCGGTCGAGCTTATGAGGCGCGGTGCGCCACGCGTCGCCGATGGCGATTTCGACGGCGTCGTAGCCGATGGCGCGGATTTTGGGCAGAGCGTCGAACACGTCGACGCTCTGGGTGGCGTAGGTGCTGAATCCGAGGGGGATCATGGGAGCGTAGCTCCAGCTGGAGGCACGGAAAAAAGCGGATAAAGGCGAACGATGGGTTTTGCTATGACTTCGACCATGTATTTCTCGTAAATTGTTTATTTTTCTATTATTTACGTCCTTTTTCTTGTACGCCCAAGAAAAAGGACCAAAAAGAACGGCGCCGTTCGGCACGGGGCCGGTTTTTCCGCGAATCTCCTTAGTGGAGAAATCGTGAGACATTGCCCTGAGACCGCCTGAGCATACACGAGGCGACACGGTTGGACGGATCAACGCGGAAAAACCCCCCGCACCACCACCGGACACGCGAGAGGCAAATCGCCGGATAGAGCGAAAAAGCCCCATCCCCACAGCGGGGCGGGCGGGAGGACGTATGAAGCCACAAACCAGTTCGCGTCGCCTTGGCATTTGTAGGGGCAACCCTTGTGGTTGTCCACATCTTGGAGTAGACAACGGCAATTGACAACGCTGGGCCGTATGGATGACCGGCGTCAGTTGACCGCTGTTCCTCGTCGGACGCACGGTATACGTAGGGGCGACCGGCCGGTCGCCCCTACAAAATCCGGACATACGCGAATTGATATCACCAGGCCGAAACGCCAAACGGTTTTAGCTGAATGCTGTAAACTGACAGCTGATAGCTGTTTTTTTGACGGCTGTTCGCTGTTTTCAGCCCGCCACCCGGCGGAACGAAGATAGCGAACATCGCTCTTGTGTCAAGGGGCGTTAAGACAGGTGCGGCGGGAGTTTTGAGAAAAGAGACCGATATGGAGCGGATCAACCTGGGACTGGTGGGATGCGGCGGCATGGGAACGCGGCACCTCTATGGTCTGCGGACGCTCGCGCAGACGCCGTTTAACAGGATCGATTTGCGGGCGTTGTGCGACATCAATCCGGACAATGCCGGGATGGCGGCCGCTGAGGCCAGAAAACTTCTGGGGGTGGAGCCGGCGGTTTTTGCCGATTTGGAGGCAATGGCCGCCGCGATGCCGGAACTGGATGCCGTGGACGTGGTGACCGATCCTTCGGTCCATCACGAGGTGGCCTGTCGGGCGCTGGATCTCGGGCTGCATGTGATGGTGGAAAAGCCAATGGCAATTACCGTTCGTGCCTGTCTGATGATGATTCAGGCGGCGGAACGGAATCGACGCGTGTTGTCCGTGGCGGAGAATTACCGGCGGGATCCTTCGGCGCGACTGGCGAACCATATGGTGGCGAGCGGAGCGATAGGCGTCCCGTACATGGGTCTGTTCCATCAGGTAAGCGAGGGGGACCGGATTTTCATTACCCCCTGGCGCCACCTCAAGAATCGCGGTGGGCCGCTGGTGGATATGGGGGTACACTATACCGACCTGATCCGCTATCAAATGGGGGATATCCACGAAGTGTACGGGGATGTGCGGCTGGTGGAGCCGGTGCGGCGAAAGGCCGACACGACGTGGATGCCCTATGAATTCTACCGGAAACAATTCGAAGACATGGTGCATGCCGTTCCGGCCGACGCCGAGGATTCGTCCGTGGCGATGTATCGCATGGCCAATGGCGCCACGGTGAGCTGGGTGGTTGGTTTGGGCGGATACGGGGGATGCGGTACCCAGTTGATTCTCGGCACGGAGGGGTGCGTTGAGGGTTTTGGCACACGCGGCGGACGGGTGCGTATGCGTCGCGGGCGTGGCGAATTCCAGGAACAGGAGGAAATGCTGGCAGGCGCGGAGGGCTTCGAGCCGGATGCGCTGACGGCCTATTTTTTCCCTACCGGAGTCACGTCGGCGGACCGCGAGGTCGATTTGAAGCTTCTTGCCATGGAGTACTACGAGTTGGGCGAAGCCATTGCGGAGGGAAAGGAAGTGGAGGTGGACGGCATGGAAGGGATGAAGGACGTGGCCGCGGTGTATGGGATTTTCGAGTCCGCCGTAGCGGGTCGGGCGGTACGGATGTCGGAGGTAGAGACCGGTAAGATAGACGCCTATCAGGCGGAGATAGACGACGCGCTGAAGATTTCGTGAATGGAGGCTGAAATGCCGAATGACCGACCGAACGTGGTGTTGATTACGACGGATCAGCAGCGGGGGGATTGCGTGGGGCTGGATCCCGAAGCGCCGGAGGTTCTACAGACACCCAATCTCGACTGGTTGGGCAGTACGGGAGCGTTTTTTGGTCGTGGGTATTCGGAGTGTCCCAGCTGTATTCCCGCAAGGCGGTGCCTGATGACGGGGATGGCGCCCGCGGCGAATGGCGTGGTGGGGTTTCAGGGAACGGAGTGGGAACCGTCGCATACCCTGGCGGGAGGACTGTCCGGGGCGGGATATCAGACGGAAATGATCGGGAAGTTACATTTGCACCCGATGCGGAAGCGGTACGGATTCGACCATATGCAGCTTGCGGATGGCACGCGGGGAAAGGAGAACGATTACGTAGATTGGCTGCGCGAACACCACGGACGCATGGCGGTGGACCCCGGTATGGCGCATGGGCTTTCGTCAAACGGCTGGGTGGGACGGCCGCACCATCTGCCCGAAGAACAGATGCATACGTTCTGGTGCGTGGACCGGGCGATGGCGTTTCTTCAGAAGCGGGATCCATCTGCGCCTTTCTTCCTGAATCTCTCCTTTATCGATCCGCATCCGCCGCTGACGCCGCCACGGGTCTATTACGACCGCTACATCAATCGCGCGCTGCCGGAACCGGTTGTGGGAGATTGGGCGCCCGGGTTCGACGGGCCGCGCAAGGGGTTGGATCCGAATGCGTCGGAGATCTGTCTGGGTCCGCACGATATGCAGTGTGCGCGTGCGGCGTACTACGGGATGGTGAATTTCATCGACGATCAGATCGGAAGGTTGATCCAATTTACACGCGGCATCCTGAACGAGAGTCTGATCATCTTTACTTCAGATCACGGCGAGATGCTTGGCGATCATCACTTGTTCCGGAAAACATGGCCATACGAAGCGTCGGCGCGCGTGCCGTTTCTGATCCGGGCGCCGCGGAGTTGGGGGGCGCCGGAATCGGTGACGTGCCGAACGCCAGTGGGGCTGCAGGATATCATGCCGACGATTCTGGATGCCTGCGGCCTGGAGGTGCCGGAGACGTGTACGGGAAGGAGTCTGGTGCCGGTGCTGCGCGGCGAAGCGGACGGAGTACGCGATGTGTTGCACGGCGAGCACTCCGGGTGCTATGAGTACGAGCATGGAAATCACTATGTGACGGATGGGCGCCATAAATACGTCTGGTACACACAGACAGACAGGGAGCACCTGTTCAACCTGGACGAGGATCCGCTTGAACTGAAAGACCTGGCGACAGGGGATGGCTCGGAGGATCGGTTGACTCCCTGGCGGAAGCGATTGATCGGGTTTCTCCAGGGCCGACCTGAGGGGTTTACGGACGGGCAGACATTGATTGCGGGCCGTGAGCATCGGTCGGTGATGCCGGGGTACGAACCAGCGAAAATGTTTCGGTTCCTGTAGGTTGGAGCCATCCCGGTTATGGCGCTGGTCCCGCGTATCGATGGGAATGAATGATTAGCCTCGCCTGCACGCGTGCGTTGCCCGTTACCCTTTTTCCTGGCGCGCGGGGCATTGTTTGTCTCGGTTGTTCACGCCAGCCACATTTCGATGACCTTTTCTGAACGAGGTTCATTGCGTTTCGTCACCTGAACCGCACTCCGTACCGTGTCGCACCATAGAAAGGAGAAGCAAATATGGATTCTTTCAAACGCATCGTTGGCGTCTATCTTGTACTCGTTGCGGCCGTGGTGGCAATCCATACGGTCGCCGAACCGCTGTATTACACTTCCACCGCAGCCAGTCCGTACAGCCCGCATTGGAGCAAGATTAACGCGCTGATGCTGCTGGCGATCGTGTTGGGCCTTGTCTTCGGATTTATTCGCAGGCGCGACGCTGGACGTGAAGGCGGCGACGCTTCCGTGACCCGCGAATATCTCGAAGCCAACGTGCAATTCTACGGCCTCCTTTTTGGGTATTCTTTTTTTCCTGAACTTTTTTAACCTCCACAGTCCCGGTTTCACCGCCATAGCAATGGAAACGGTCTCCGCGGTGTGGATTGTGATTGACGCCGCCCTGCCGTTGATCCTGGCCGCGATGGGCCTCTCCATGCTCAAATCCAAAGCGTAACCTTCGGTAAATCGCAAAACGATCTTGGCGCCACTATCGCCTGATATCCCTGTTGCGTCGTATGATTGTTGCATCTGCAAGGAGAATGAACAAGCCGTCACGTAGTCTGGCGGCTTTTCACTTTCCCCCGGAGCTGGAGGTGAATGCAGGTATGCCCTCGCAGACCGGTATATGGAAATGGGATGGAGTCGCGGATTCAGCGGCACCCTGAGCCCGCATCGTGAGCCTGTGGCCCCTAAGCCCTGCCCTGAGCCTGTCGATGGGTCGGCGAAGGGCGCCGAAACACGGGCGCTTCGACAGGCTCAGCGTACACATTTCGACAAGCTTGCTTCGACAAGCCAGCACAGGCAATGACCACGCTTCGGTAAGCACAGGGCTGCCGATGGAACCATGATCACTTTTCTCCGGGCATTCCGTTCTGGCGGTGATTTCTTGAATTTTCAGTTCGATCGCGAACCGAGCCGCTGGATCAGCAGGCCGGCGACAATGAGAACCAGCCCGATCGGGGTGGTCGGCAGGATTTCTTCGCCGACCAGGAAGTGGATGAAGATCAGGGAGACGAACGGAGAGATGAAGATCAGGTTGGCAACTCGGGCCGTTGTTTCCGAGAGCCGTAGAGCGATGAGCCAGAAAACGAAGGCGATGCCCATTTCGACGAAGCCGACGTACACGGCGCCCATCAGGCCGTAGAGACTGGAAATTCGGAGATCCGAGAAAACCAGGCAGAGTGCGAACGTGAACGGCAGGGCGAACGTGAAGTTGAGAAAGAGGCCGACAACGGCGTCCCGGTCATCCCGAGTGTTGTAGATCCAGAACAACGCCCATACAATGGTGCTGACGAGGGCCAGGGTTACGCCAAGGGGGTCTGAGAGCCGAAAGTCCAGGATGTTGCCGCGAGTGGAGATCACCAGGGCGCCGGAATAACACACGAAACCGGCAAGGATTTCCTGTGGTTTAATGCGCTGTTTTAAAAGCGGAATGGACAGGAGCGAGAGCGTAATGGCCCAGGTGTAGTTCAGGGGCTGAGCTTCCTGAGCGGGCAGAAGATCGTAAGCTTTGAAGAGGATCAGGTAGTAGAGGCATGGGTTGAGCAGGCCGAGAAGGAGGGACTTCAAATATTGTTTTTTTGAGTACGTAAAAACGAGGCTTTGTTTGCCCTGGATGACGATTAAAAGCGCCAGGGTACACGAAGAAGCCAGACCGGCATAGAAGAGAAGCTGCAGGTGGTCCAGATATCGGAGGGAGATCTTGAAGGCGGAGGCGACGGTCGACCAGAGTAGAACCGTCGTTATGGCGTAGAGGTAGGCTTTATTCTGGTCGCGCATCAAGGGGAGGGAAATGCATCACTTCAATCAATTCTCAATTTCTCCGTCCTTTTTCTTGTTCGCGCAAGGAAAAGGACCAAAAAGAACCGCGCCTGCCTGCCGAGCACGGGCCGGCGCAGGCAGACCGCTCGGCGCGGAGCCGGTTTTTCCACGAATCTCGTCAGTGGCGTATACTGGCGGTTGTGCCCTACGTACGCATCGGGATCCACGGCACTTCGGTGCTGGACGTTAAAGAGTGGAGAATCCGCCTCCGCCCGCGAAGCGGGTGACCTGTTGTTCCGGGGTCTATACGGGACAACAGGGGACGCCTGGTTTTGGCGTTCGAGGCTGATGGTGAGCGGCGCGATTTTTGCCGCGAACAAACCCCACACTCCACAACCGGTCGCGTGAGGGACAAAGCTCAGGAGCGGCGAACCGGTTTAAGCTGTTTGCTGAGAGCTGATACCTGTTGTTGCTGACGGCTGTATGCTAATGGCTGACTCTTTATTCCTTTTCGACCTTGTTCAGTTTCCGTTCGTAAGTCAGGTCGATGTCGGCTCGGATGTTGTCCACGGGTTTTTTGTGGTCCATGCGCCTCACCTCGGGGCGCGTGATGTTCGTTCTTATGTTATGGGACAGCACGATTCCGCGGTCCGCGTCGATGATCCAGGTGCCTTTGCCTCCTCCGGTTCCGTCGACGACAAGAGACAGGGAGCCGATAGTGAAAGCCGCTCTATAACGGACCTTCCTTTTCTCTTCGAATGTGACAACTTTATTTCCTTTCTTTGTTGCGATATTCTTTACCTTGTATTCGCTTTCAATATCCACGACAGCTTCGTCATCGATCATAAGGGTCGGGGTCTTGAAAATCCTCTTGCCGGACCACGTGTCGCCAGGGCCAACCGGTTCCTGGGGAAGTACCGGCTGAAGTTCGGGCATCCAGATCTGCCAGATATCCGTGAGAATGTCAGGCCGGTTGAGTTCTCTCGCGGAGAAGCCGGGTGTAAACCGTTCAATCGTTCCATCCGAAGACAGAATCCAGGTGAGTTGCCGGTCGTCCAACTGATCCAGTGTATAGGGAAACTGGTCGTAGGTCAGGCGTTTCCGCTCAAAGAAGAAACCGCTGAAGGCTTTGCGTACGGTTGCGACAATACGCGTGGTTTGCGCGTCGGATTCCCCGTCCGCACCGGCTTGCGTGATTTCCAGGCTTTGCCATTCGCCTCTGATTTCACCGGAGGTATTTCCGCGATTCGTGCGTCCGGGAACGAGAATTTCGGAGCGGTCGCTCTTGTAGGAAAAGGAATATTTGTGTTTGTACTTGATGGTACGGCCGTCCGGATGGGAGATCCGAATGGTGATTTTGTCCGCGGCGTGGATGGAAGCGCCGAATGACAACAGCAAGGCAAAGCACAGGACTGACGGCATGCCCATGGCTTTCATGATGAGTCCTCCTTTGTGAACGACAAGTCTCACTTGAAAAGAAGCCCGAGATAAAAGACGGGGCTGAAGAGCTTTTTCTTGGGAACGGCGTTGGCGATCATGCCGGTGATAAGATCGCTGATCTGTTGATTCTGTGCCGCCTTTTGAATGACGAGATTGAGCAGGGGCCGCCAGCGGCCCAGGTCCTGCAGGCGCTTGCTGGTTCTGAGTTCGTCGCCAATGGCATCCCAGAGACGGTCTTCGTAACGTTTCAAAAAGGCTTCGCTGAAGTCGTTCGCCGTTCTGGCTTCGGCGGCGACCTGCGCCGCGAAACGTGCGGCGTACAGGGCGTTGCCGATGCCCTCCCCGGTGAAGGGGTCGATCAGCCCGGCGGCGTCGCCGAGCAACATAAATCCGTTGCCATAGCTTTTCCTTCGGATGCTGCCGATGGGAAGATTCCATCCGACGGGTTCTTCCATGGCGCGCGCATTCGCGAATCGCCGGTCGAAGGGCGGGCGGTTGATTACCGTCTGAAGCGCCTCCTTCAGATTAACTCTGCGGCGCTTGAGGCTGCTGTGCAGCATGCCGATGCCGACGTTTGCATAGCCGTTCTCAAGGGGGAAGGCCCAGAAGTATCCCGGCAGGACTTCATTGACGAAATGAAGTTCGATCTGGTCCGTCAGACCCGTCACGTTTTTGTAGTAGCAACGCAGGGCAACAACCCAGTGCCGCCCGTCGTGTCGATATTGCCCGGTTCGTCGGGCGACGATGGAGTTGAAGCCGTCGCAGCCCAGGACCAGGTTGGCACGGTAGGTGCGCTCTTTTCCATTGGCGCTGCCGGTTACGCCCTTGACGGTTCCGTTCTCCCGGACCAGGTCCTTTACCGTAAACCCCTCGATGCACGCATCGACGCATTCCCGGGCTTCCCGGAACAGAAAGTCGTCAAAAACCTTCCGGCGGATGACAAATCCCTCCATGGGGATATCCCGACCGGTTCCGACGTCGTGAAGGGTATGGCGCTCAAGGTCGATCAGGGCATCGACGTGATTCGGGCTGCTGAAAACGATCTTATTGATGATCGCGCCGGGCAGATTCCGGATCTTTTCAAGCAGGCCGAGTTCGAGCAGTATGGCAACTGCTTTTCCCGACAGGGCATCGCCGCAGATTTTGTCTCTCGGGAAGGTGGATTTGTCAAGGAGAAGGGTCTTGAGACCGTGTCGCGACGCGTACAATGCGGCGGCGGCACCCGCGGGCCCTGCGCCGACGATTATCAGATCATAAGTGGTTCGTTGAGGGTCCGACATAGGGTCTCAGGATCACGACGGAGATAGAATCGACATAGGGTATCTGTTAACATATCCTTATCATGGGGATGCGTCAAGGGAGAAAACCATGGCGACGAGGGCAGGAGGAACGGGGCATTGAGCAAGAAAAGGACACGAAATTCCAAACGGCAACGATCAGATCGTCTCAGGCAGCCGGCCACCATCGCCGCCGCGTTCCTGGGGCTTCACATCCTTCTCGCTTTCTGGCGTCCCAACCCCTTCTGGGGCGCGGATCTCCTGTACTACTATTCGGATTCGCTCCGTGCAGTTTTCATCCTGCTTGCCGTACTCGTTCTCGTTCCATGCGTGCGTGCTCGAGTCCGTGCATGGTTCGGGACGCTTCCTTCCGTTCTCTGGGGCAGCGGCGCCCGCACCTGGCTTGTCCGCACCCTGGTGATTCTCCTTGCGCTGGCTGGCTTCTTTGCGCTGCAGTCCGCGCGCCATCTCCTGGGCGACGGGTACCTTTACATGAGGGAATTGGACGCCGGAATCTTCGAACGCGTGGATCGGGCGCCCCTCACCTTCGTGCTGATTCGAGTCCTGCATCGCGCCGGCGCCGAGGTGTGGCATTCCGCCGAGAACACGTACCGGGTCTACAGCTACGCCTCCGGTCTCCTGTACGTCCTGCTCGCGTTCGCCACGGCCGGCGCTCTCGGGAAAAACGACCGTGAAAAATCCGTCGTGTTCACCTTCCTCGTTACCGCCGGATACGTACAACTCTTCTTCGGTTACGTGGAAAACTACGCCTTTTACATGCCGGCCAGTCTGCTCTATCTGCTGGCAGGTCTTCGATGCCTGGCCAACCGCGCCCCCCTTTACGTACCTGCGCTGGTGCTGGGTCTCCTCGTCCCGTTCCACTTTCTGTTTGTACTCTTTGTGCCTTCCCTGCTCATCCTCGCCTATTACGGGTATCGGCGCAGGGAGAGCTCAATGCAGCGATGGAACAACGTCGTCGCACCTCTGGGCGCGCTGTGCGCAGCCCCGCTTGCCGCCGTGTTGGTCTTCTGGCTCGCAGGCTTCGATTTCGTCGCCTTTCTGGAGCGGACTGGCGGGAAAATTCATCTCCTTCCCCTGCTTGCCGATCCCGGATTCTACGTTCCCTACCGTATCTTCTCAATCTCCCATTTGCTTGACTTTATCAACTTGCAGATCCTCTCGGCCCCCGCCGCGTTGATGGCCTTGTTCCTGTTCGGCAGGAAAGACTTTCGACACCACCCCTTCCTGCTTGCTGCCGCAGCCGTCCCGCTCGTCTTCACGTTTTTCGCCAACCCCGAGATCGGCGCGTTCAGGGACTGGGACATTCTGGCGCTTCCGGCCCTGCCGCTCACGCTATGGGCCGCCTCGGCGCTTCTGGAACTCCGCGAACACGCGGAACCGCGTTCCCGTAACGTTTCCGTGATTTTCGCAGCGGCCGCCCTGCACACCATGTTGTGGATCGGCGTGAACGCCAAACCCGCGGCCGCCGAGGCGCGATACGTGCACCAAATGGGCAGGCTGGGCGGACATGCCGCCTCCTACGGATGGGAAACGCTCGGTACCTACTACCGGCTGAGGGGGAAAACGGTACCCGCGCTGAACGCCTACAGGCGCGCGCTCGACGCGAGTCCGAAAAACCCCAGACACTGGTTGTCGGCCGGGATCATATACTGCGACCTCGGGCAGACGCAGCGTGGGATCGAACACCTTAGAAAAGCGGTCGAGATCCAACCCGACTTCGCGGAAGCCTATATCAATCTGGGTACCGCCTACCTGGCAACCGGACGGCACGGGGCGGCGATCGACCAACTCAAGAAAGCCGTTGAACTCAAACCCGAAGCCGCGAATGCGTACGTCAACCTCGGCGCCGTCTACAACGAGATGGGCAGGTACGGCGAAGCCATCGACCCTCTCAATAAAGCCCTTGAAATCCAACCCGGCCTCGCCGATGCCTACGTCAACCTCGGTGCGGCCTTCCATGGCCTGGGCCGTTACGCGGAGGCCGTCGAACATCTCAAGAAAGCACTCCAACTTCAACCCCATCTGGCCAGCGCGCGGACCTACCTGAACATCGGCGGTACGTACCACAGCATGGGCCGGTACGAAAAGGCGATCCCCTACCTTCAAAAAGCCATTCAAATCAATCCCCGGCTCCCAAGCGCCTACTTCAACCTGGGCCTTGCCTACGGTGCTCTGAACCGCATGGAGGAAGCCAGAGCCAACCTGCAAAAAGCCCTGGAACTGAATCCCGACGATCCGCAGGCCCCGGTGATCAGACAGTTACTGAGAGAGTAAGCGGTCAGCCAACAGCAGTTGGCGATAAGGCATGGCGATGTGAATGCACGGATGTCTGATTTTTGTAGGGGCGACCCACGGGTCGCCCGTGTGCCTAGGCTCGCAAGAGGAAGGGTATTTGGGGAAACGTGAATGATGGGTTTGCTATAACCTCGTCCATATATTTCTCTTAAATTGTTATTTTTTTTATTTTTACGCCCTTTTTCTTTCTCGCCAAAGAAAAAGGGCCAAAAAGAACGGCGCCGCTCAAACGCCGCGGGGCTGCTTTTCCGAAAATCGCCTCAGGGGCGCCTACAAGGGTTGGAGGCCTGCGTAGATCGCAGGTGATCCGTAAACCGTGTTGCTGAACGGATTGGCGCGGAAAAGCCCCCAACGCCACCACCGGGTGGCTGAGAGATAGATCTTGAAGGGCCACAAGGCGGGCGGTTCGCGAACCGCCCCAACGAACGCAATGTCGGTGAGGACATGTGTCAATTGATTTCGCCAGGCCTTATCGTGAAACGGTTCAAGCTGATTGCTGATAGCTGTTTTTCCTGACATTGGTGATGTACTTGAACCGGATTTATTTCATATCCGACGTCCACATCGGGGCGCCGGGTACTGGACACAGCACCCGCGAGCGGGAAGACGTCCTGATCGACTTCCTGAGGTCCATCCGCCACGACGCACGGGCGCTCTATATCGTCGGCGACCTCTTCGATTTCTGGTTCGAATACCGCACGACGATCCCTTCGAGCGGCGCCCGGGTCCTATTCGAACTCTACAACCTGGTCGAGGCAGGTGTGCGCGTGATTTACCTGCCGGGTAATCACGACCTCTGGCCGGGCGAATACTTCTCCGGGCAGCTTGGCGTTGAACTCCCGGGCGGTCCGATCACGGTCACCCATCAGGGCCTCAAAATCCACATTGCCCACGGAGACGAAATCCGGACCGATTGGCGATTCCGCCTCAGCCGCGGGGTCCTGAAAAACCGGTTCTGCGTGGGGCTGTTTCGCTTGCTTCACCCGGACCTGGGGGCGATCCTCGCCAGGTCCACCTCCCGCCTTTCCGAGTTCCGCATCCGGAGACGGGGTTTCGGTAACCGGGATATTCTCTACAAGGCCGCAGGTGAAAAAATCGCAGAAGGCATCGACATCGTGATCCACGGCCACTATCACTTTTTTCTTCACGCTCGCGTGGGCGGTTCAGACGGCGATCAGTCAGGTCCGAAGGTGTGTCTCGGAAATCCAACCGATCGTCCCGCCGAACGCGGCGGGGAACTTGTGGTCCTGGGCGACTGGATTCAGCAATGCACTTATGCGGTATTGGAAAACGGAAAAATCCGGCTCAAGAAATGGGAAAAGCGCGGTTCACCCGAGCCGGTGACTGGTCTGGAAGAAACCGAGTAAGGAAACAGCGACGCGCCAACGACTCCTCCCGATCTCAAACCGAGACAGCGCAGAGGGCGTCTGAATGATCCTTTCCATTGACCAGGGCACCACGGGCACGACGGTGCTCGTCATCAACCGTTCAGGTGACATTGCCGGCCGCGCCTATGCGGAATTCAGCCAGATCTACCCGGAACCCGGGTGGGTTTCTCACAACGCGGAGGAGATCTGGCGTTCTACCGGCGCCGTGATCGCCGATGCGATCCGAGATGCAGGCGTGCGCCCGACCGACCTTGAGGGTATCGGGATCACCAACCAGCGAGAAACCACCGTCCTGTGGGATCGGCGCACGGGCGAACCCGTCCACGACGCCATTGTGTGGCAGTGCCGCCGAACGGCCGACATCTGCCGACGCTACCGGGAGCGGGGTCTTGAAGAAATGGTTCGCGAAAAGACAGGCCTTGTCATAGACCCCTACTTTTCCGCCACCAAAATCGTCTGGCTCCTGGAAAACGTACCCGGACTCCGTCGCCGGGCGGAAGCGGGCGACATCTGCTTCGGCACCATCGACACCTATCTCCTCCACCGTCTCACCAACGGAAAGGTTCACGCGACGGACCTTACCAACGCCTCCCGCACCATGTGTTTCAATATCCACACACGGGAATGGGACGCGGAGCTGCTGGACGCGTTCAACATTCCGCGGGCCATCCTCCCGGAGGTTCACCCCTCCGCTCATGTGTTCGGCAGTACCGCGGGCGCTGGTCCGCTGCCGGATGGCATCCCCATTGCCGGCATCGCGGGAGACCAGCAGGCCGCGCTCTTCGGGCAGCGCGGCGTATCCGAGGGCGACGTCAAGAACACCTACGGCACGGGCTGCTTCGTCCTGTTCCACACAGGCCTCAATGCCGTCCCATCGAGGAACGGCCTGCTCACCACGCTCGCATGCGATAGCCGCGGCGGTCCGGCCTTCGCCCTGGAAGGCTCCGTTTTCAGCGCCGGCTCGGCCGTTCAGTGGTTACGCGACGGCCTCGGTCTGATCGCGCGTGCGGCCGAAACGGAAGCCCTCGCGCGATCCGTCCCGGACAATGGCGGCGTCTACCTGGTACCCGCCTTCACGGGCCTCGGCGCGCCCTACTGGGATACGGATGCCCGGGGGACGATCGTTGGCCTCAACAGGGGCACCGGACGCGCTCACCTCGCGCGCGCCGCCCTGGAATCCATCGCCTACCAGAGCGCCGCCCTCGTGGACGCCATGGCCGCGGACACAGGGCGTCAGCTTGCCGGTATGCGCGTAGACGGCGGCGCCTCCGCCAACGATTTCCTGATGCAATTCCAGGCCGATATTCTAAGTACACCGGTTATCCGTCCCCGCCACACGGAGACCACAGGCGTGGGCGCCGCCATGCTCGCCGGCCTTGCGACCGGCTTCTGGACGGGGCCCGGCGCGCTCTCGGATCTGAACCCTCCCGAACGCACGTTCGAACCCTCCATGTCCGAAAAAAAGCGCGACGCTCTGCTCAAACGTTGGCGTCGCGCCATTCAAACCGCCCGGCGGCACGGGAATCCAGAATAGAAAAAGCGATCGCAATGATCGCTAAAAGCCGTGAGAGGCTAGAGGAAAGACGCAAGAGGTGTATGTTACCTTGTTGGATGTCACCCCGGCATCCGGGGTGTCGTTGTACGAATAGAGACTTGGGTTACCAAAGCGAGCGCGAAACCGGAGGGTTGCGGATTGATCCTCTCACTTCGACCGCCATACGTCTTATGGCTTTTTGGATCTGCGTTCCGGCCGGCCGGCAGGAAAAAGGGGTCACATAGAATCTCCCCTCCCGCTAACGTCCCTTATTCCCTTGCCCTTTTTCTTGCATCGCCAAAGAAAAAGGGCGAAAAAGAAGGGCGCCGCTCAGACGCCGCGGGGCTGCTTTTCCGCGAATCGCCCCAGGGGAAATACGACGAATGGCGCCCTGCTGACTAATCTGGCCAAGTAGGGCCGCGTGGCTGGACGGATCAGCGCGGAAAAGCCCCTTCCACTCTCCGTCGGCTTTGCGCTGTCTCACGTGTCAGGATTGATTTTCGGTGTTTGTTCTTGCTCTTGGCTGACTGCTGACAACTGTTCGCTGGTTGCTTTTTGTGAACCGCGCCGCTCGGCGCGACTTATGCAGGGAAGACGGGCATCATGCCCCCGACATGCTTGCATCAGGTTTAAGGCGAATTAAGGTTATTATTCGTTATTCCAACCGAAGGGTCCCAAGCTCACTGGCCAGATCGAAGTATTCACGATCTTCCGCAGCGTGGAGCGTAATAGAAGCAGCTACGCTTTTTCTCTTCAATGGGAAAAGGAATATGTACCAGATAAGGAAGCCAACAATGCTGTATAGCCACACACCAGTGAAAGTCAGGTAGACGGTCACCGCCAGCACGATCAGTTCAAGCTTGCGAACAATCAGGTTCACAATAAGAAAACTCAAGGGCAGCTTCAACTCCAACTCACACCTGTGTCTCCACGACACGTTGTATACTATCCTTCCCCTATTCCTCACGTACCGGCAAAAGGTTTCCCAATCAAAAGGTGGCGTTGCCCCGGTTTCGTGGACGGCTGAAGGCTCGGGTGTCAAGCTCATGTTTGATGGTTTTCCTCTCGTCGCTACACGGTCTTTTCGTTCATCCCTTCGTTCTCTGTCCCGGGTTCTTTACCTTCTGACAGGCGCGTAATACCAGCCGGCAATAATTCTGCAGACGGTGTCTGCGGAATCTGCCATGCGAGGTAGATCACTCTCATATTCCAGACATTGCGGACTTAGAATCCACATCCTTCGTTACACTTCGCCGACCCTTCGACAGGCTCAGGGACCGCAAGCTCAGCGAGCGGCTAAGCGCAGGGTTTCGTGACCACATCGCTCCCCCGGCTGATGTAATGACGACCGGACCTTCGTTCACTCGTCCGTCACGCAACCCTCGGAAGCCGTGGTCACGGTCTTGATATATTTGTAAAGCGTCCCCTGGGTGGCTTTGTATGGCGGGGCCACCCAGGCCGCACGTCGTTTCGCCAGTTCCTCGTCGCTCAGGTTCACGTTGATCTCGTTGGTTTCCGCGTCAATTGTAATCACGTCCCCATTTTCGATCAGGGCGATCGCTCCACCCTCCTGGGCTTCGGGCGTAATATGCCCCACGACGAAACCGTGCGAACCGCCCGAAAAACGTCCGTCCGTAATCAGCGCCACGTCATTGCCCAGGCCCGCGCCCATTATCACCGACGTGGGCGTGAGCATCTCCGGCATGCCCGGTCCACCCGTGGGTCCCTCGTAACGGATTACGACTACACATCCCTTCTTCATCTCGTTTCGTTCCACCGCTCCGAGGAGATCCTCCTCCCGGTCGAACACCATCGCGGGCCCGGCGAACCGCACTCCTTCTTTGCCCGTAATTTTGGCCACCGCGCCCTCGGGCGCCAAGTTGCCCCGTAGAATCCGCAGATGCCCCGTGGCTTTGATCGGCCGGTCCATCGGCCGAACCACCTGCTGTCCCTCGTCCAGTCCGGGCAACTCCGCGAGGTTCTCCGCAATCGTCCTGCCCGTTACCGTCAGACAGTCTCCATTCAGCAGGCCGTTCTCCAGCAGAACCTTCATCACGCCGGGCGTTCCGCCCACGGTGTGCAGATCTTCCATGACATACAGCCCGCTGGGCTTGAAGTCCGCCAACAATGGCACCCGGTCGCTCACCGACTGAAAATCGTCAATCGTCAGCGACACGCCCACCGACTTCGCGATTGCGATCATGTGCAGCACCGCGTTGGTCGACCCGCCGAGGGCCATCACCACAACTATCGCGTTCTCGAACGCCTCGCGGGTCATAATGTCCCGGGGTTTGATATCCTGCTCGAGCAAGTTCCGGATGGCCGCGCCGGACTGGAAGCACTCCTCCAGCTTACCCTTGTCTACTGCGGGCGTCGAAGAGCTATAGGGCAGCGACATGCCCAAGGCCTCAATGGCGGACGCCATCGTATTCGCGGTGTACATCCCGCCGCACGCTCCGGCCCCCGGACAGGCGTGCTGCACCACGCCCTTCCTCGCCTCGTCGTCCAATTCGCCCGCCAGGTACTCACCGTAACTCTGGAAGGCGGACACGATGTCGAGCTTTTTGTGGTCACGGAAACCCGGCTTGATGGTACCTCCGTAAACCATCAGAGACGGCCGGTTCAACCGCCCCATGGCCATCACACAGCCGGGCATGTTCTTATCGCAGCCCGGGAGGGATATGTTGGCGTCGTACCACTGGGCGCCCATCACCGTCTCGATTGAATCCGCGATGAGGTCCCGCGACTGAAGCGAAAAACTCATGCCTTCCGTTCCCATTGAAATCCCGTCGCTCACGCCAATAGTGTTGAAACGCATTCCCAGCAGACCGGCCGCATTCACGCCCTGCTTCACCTTTGCCGAAAGGTCCAGCAGGTGCATATTGCAGGTATTGCCCTCGTACCACATGCTGGCGATGCCAACCTGCGCCTTGTCCATATCCGCTTCGGTCATTCCGGTTCCGTACAACATCGCCTGTGAAGCCCCCTGGGACTTCACCTGCGTTATCCGGGAGCTGTACTTATTCAGCGCCATATATTCCCCTTTTTCGATTGTTGCCCTGTATTCGTCGTGAGTTCGTGCCCGGTCGTTTCCATTTTGCACGCGGTACGCGTTACTTTAATTTAATCGAATCCACGAAACCCGTCAACTGTCGGAAAGAAGCCGGAAAAGGGAAGACGTGAGAAGGCCACCCCGAGATCCAGCCGTTAGCGGTCGATTCTTGCATGGAACTGCGTACCGAGCGGTCACAGGCTATACTTCTCAAACCAACTTTTCTTCTTCTTCGTCCTTTTTCTTATTCGCGTAAGAAAAAGGACCAAAAAGAACCGCGCCTGCCTGCCGAGCACGGCTCGGCGCAGGCAGGCCGCTCGGCGCGGGGCCGGTTTTTCCGTGAATCGTCTCATGGGCGCAAAATGGGATTGGGTGGCCTACAAGCCCTCTCGGAACTCCCGGCCTACGGAGATGTACGGAATGACACGGAAAAACCCCCCACGCCACAACCGGTCGGGTGAGAGGCCAATGCGAAAAGCCGCGAATCCACTCGTGTCCCGTTTGGTTTATGGGGGCAACCCTTGTGGTTGCCCGAGCAAATGAAAATTTAAATTTCGTTGATTGACATCGTGTCTCCGTGTCGTTTACCGGTGTAGGCTGACCGCAATCTGCTGATAGCCAATTACTGCTCGCAACCAGGTAGCCACGCGCTTGTCTAACGCGATGGCTATCCGGAGCACTACCAGAACAGGGCGCGTTGTTCCGTCCTGCACCAAATTACGGTATCCACCGGGGTTGGCAGGGCAGCGGATCCGGTGGGTCCCGTGACGTAATTCGCGCAATGTATATGAACGGCCCCGCGCCTAGCGGCGACTTTTGGTTCCTTTTGGTCGCTTCAAAAGGAACCCGCCGGAGGCAGGGAATTTGGGGAGATGTTGAATTTGGTTTTTCCCTATTGATTTTTTGGCTGACTGCTGTACCCTGAAGGTTAAACGCTGTTTCACCCCGCGCGCCGGACGGGCGGTTCACGAACCGCCCCTACGAAATGCAGGCGACCGCGACCTAATATCGCCAAGCCGTATCGATGTCCGGTAGGTTGTGACGGGGCCCTCTCCCGTCTACCGTCTCACCTCTCCCCGCATCAAAAGCAGTAAGAAGTAAGCCGTGAGACATGAGAAATGGCGAAAACCAAAGGTGGGAGCCGCGGGGTCGTCTAACGTCTCCCCTCTCACCGATTTAAGGGGTGGTCTTTCCGGATGGGTGCTATGGATTATAGCCTTCAGATACGCATGAATATCTCCGCCGAGGCAATCGGCAGATTGCCCGACCGATCGTACCCTCACGGTTACCATTTGCGGAAGCTGAGACCGGGCGACGAGGTTCATCTGCCCGAACTGATGGTATCCGCCGGCGTGGGGTGGACCCCTTTTGACGCGACCGGGATGACGGAATACCTGGATGCGCCGGACAGGTGGGTCGGGTCGCGCGTGGTCGAGACTGATGGCCAACTGACGGCGCTGTGCTTCGCCACGCGGCGTGAGGAAGTGGATCCGGCCTGGGGACAGCTCGACTATGTGTGCGTTCGTCCCGGGCACCGTGGCGCCGGACTCGGATTACGCGTGTGCGCGGCGGTGCTTCAGTCTCAACGCCGGCGCGGTTATCTCAACTCGACGTTGACCACGCTCCGGGTGACGGCGGAGAACCTCCAGCTTGCGGCTATCAAGACGTATCTCAGCCTGGGATTCCTTCCCGTCATGACCGAGCGTAATCAAAGGGTCTGCGAAACGGTGTACCGGGCGCTGGGTTGGCCGCTGCCCGTGAACTGGTGGCTGGCGGAGTCGCCTTTTCTACCGGTAGACGCGCCGGACGAGGCCAGGGGATGATGGCCGGAGACGCCACGATGATTAATCCCGCCGAGGGTTCTGGCGCCGCGTCCGTCCCCCGGGACCGTGCGTATCCACTCGATCGACGTCCTGCGTGGAGTTGCCCTGCTCGGCATCCTCGTAATGAACATCCAGGCGTTCTCCATGCCCCAGGCAGCGTACTTCAACCCAACTGCCTACGGCGACTTCACCGGCGCGAACCTCTACGTCTGGGTCGCGGGCCGGATGCTCGCCGACCAGAAGTTCATGACGATTTTCTCTATGCTCTTCGGCGCGGGCATTGTTCTGATGACGGGCCGGGCCGAAGCGGCGGAACCCTGTGCCCGAGCACGCGCAGTGACCGCCACGGCATCAGGCCTCTCAGTTGATATCCGACCGACCTGCCCCCGTTATAGGGTCCGAAAGCACGGACCTGCTTGACAGCGCCAGGCTAACGGGCTATATTTCGAGCGGTTCGGGCGACCAGGCTGCCCGGGACAGAACACTACTGTGTGGGGGCGACCTGGATTCGACGGGGGTGGAGAGGCGATGGCTGCGTGTCGAGGTCCCATAACCTCGTTAAACTGTGGGAAACCCATATAATTGCGGACAATACGTACGCAATGGCTGCGTAACTAAAACGCAGCCCGTTCCGACGGGCCTCGCCTTCAGGGCCCGCGCGGGGCGCCGACTTATGCAGGCTGGCTCCCGGACCTCCGCTTGAGGGTGCGAGAGCGAGATTTAATCGAGCTGGCGCGCTGGCAACCCCGTTTACCGGGGCGCCTGCGCGTGAGATTCAAAGGGTAAACTACACACGTAGAGGCTGTCGTTGATTTGCTTCCGGACGCGGGTTCGATTCCCGCCGCCTCCACCAATTAAAACATAGATTATTCCCTCGCTTGGCAATTCCTTCGATTTTGCCCCGCCGCTTCTCTCTTCTCTTGCGCCCGGCAGTCCCATTCCACAAATCCTGTTGAGGCACCTTCGCTAACAGTCGCGGGGGGCTTGGGCAGGTCCACTGCCATTCGTCAATTGCTCCCGCCAGTCATCCGCCACCACAGTGCTCGCTGGTCGGAATCCGCTTCCGTCCCTGCCTGATGTGGCGCCAAGATATTGCCACGTTGGCCGCCTTCCGCAGGACTATCGGATCCACCTACCGATACGCTTTCCTATCCAATTTGAATCCGAAGTAGAATCGTACGCTGGCAGGTCATTTGTGCCGCATTACGCAAAATAACCTCCTTTTTCTTATATATCCGTAGTCGCATTTCAGATTTATTGAACCCGCCCGGCGTGGCCTGTGTCTTTTGTACCGGCAGAGACGAATGCAGGTATCCGGTTTCGGAGCAATGGTGAATCGGAGATGCCTTCTGTTCCGAAATGCGTGCAAGAGGTGTTGTTTCGCGCACAGGATAGGCGAACGCAGAGGCTGATTTTGCGATTCATCCAGGAAGCGTTCGTTATGAATTGGCTAAAGCACCCTATGGTTATTGCGATCGCAATTTTTTCTCTTTGAGCGAAAGTTCGGCCAGGGGATGGTCCGCCTGGGATGTCTCACGGGTTGAGGGGCATACGTGCAGATGGGGACGGAACCGGCTGAAGTGGGTACGAGGCGCTACAACTGGGACAGCAAAACGACTGACGGCAGGTGCTGCAGGTAGCGGTTATTGATATAAACTGTGGTCAGAGGTGCTTCCGGATGCGGGGTTCGTGGTGAAATGACGGAGACTGTGGGCGCAGGCATACACCGCTTGTTCGTTTCAATGCGATTGATGGTTTCACAAACGGGCGCTTTGAGTTCCTCGACATATTACCAGAAGGTCAAGGCTGTGAAACATATCGTGGTCCTTATGATAGTGCTGCTGGCGGCAGGCAAGGTACTCGCCGCGACAGAGCATGCCCGAATGGATTCGCTTTTTCGCAAGGCGTCGGCACAGGTCGGACACGTACCTGCGGAGATTAGTATCAAGGCTTTTGAGGAGGTCTTGAAGCTGGACTGGAAATTCGCGCCCACGCGCTATGAAATTGCGAAGCTGTATATGTCCCTGGGTACGCCCATGGACCGGCAAAGCGCACGAAACGCGCTAATCATCGCGATACGTCTTGATTCCACAAACGTCACATATCAAATGAAACTTGCTGAGTTGCTGGGAAAACAAGGATTCTGGTATAATTCGGCAAAGAAATATGAAGAAATTTCAAATGCCCATCCCGAAAATGCTGAATCAGCATTCATGGTGGGATATTATGCCCTTAGAGACTTTGAGAAATATATCGACATGCAATATGTGGATAACGTGGAACGCATTTTTTCCGGAGAACCAAAGACAAGCCACCCGTTTAATTGGATGCAATTTGGCGAAAAAGATCGCACGAAGGCGATAGACCACCTCGAACATAGTATCAAGATCGATGAAAAATTTAGAGACGCCTATTACCATCTGGGGCTGATTCAATTTGAAAGCGGTAACCCGGAGGGTTTGATTCGCGTATCACGAAACCTATTGGAGGAGATGCCGGACGATAAGGACGCGCTTCTGTTTAGTGGCTTTGGATATCAAACCCTTGGTAAACAGGAAACCGCCTTTCGTTTTTACGATCAAGCGATTCGCCAGATGAGCCCCGAAGAGAGCGCGCTGATGGAGTCTGTCGATCTGGTCGCCACAAAGGAAGAAAAACGCATTCTACCCACAATGGGTCGGGTTCAGTTAAAAGACGCGCAACTTTCGTGGAAGGACAGCCCGGAACTCTCCCGGTTCTGGAAAAAGCGGGATCCGCTGTATTTGACTGAGTTTAACGAAAGAAGACTGGAACACTATGGCCGGGTGGCTTATGCAAGTCTACGCTTTAGCAGACGCTTGAAGGGCATTCCCGGCTGGCAGACGGCTATGGGCAAGGCTTATATCAAGTTCGGAAAATACCTGCGTAGAATATCTGAGAGACCCGGTGACGCACACCTGGAGACGTGGTTCTATGACGGATTTTCAATAACATTTCGCAATTGGGACGGATTTGACGCCTGGCGTTTCGATACGACTCGCATAACGGGTCAATATGTGTTCGACCATACACCATCTCACTATGCCGACCCATACCGGCGCAGCAAATACAGAATTCCCTATCAGTTAGTAAGCTTCAAGGACGGGGACAGCCTCCGCGTGGAACTGGCATATGCGCTGCCCAAATACAATGTGACCGTATCGGATTCAGACAGGGGCATTGCTCTGGAGAACGGCGTTTTTCTATTTGACGAGCACTGGGACGAAGTGTATCGGAAGCGGTCGGATCTCAAACTGAGGTGGCCCGAGATAACGCCCAGCGGGTATCCTGTTGTCGACAGCCTGCGGAATAGTCATCTGGTGTTTCAGCTCGCGTTCGGGCTTTCCCCCGGCGCCTACCATCTGGTGGGCGAAGTGCGGGACCGGAACCGGGGATCGATCGGGACGTTCCGGCAGCACCGCGAATTCGAGGGGGTGGATTCTACGTTGTGGATGAGCGATCTGTTACTGGCCGCACGGATTGAGACCCGGACGCCGTTTCCGGAGGGACGGTCGGACATGGACATTGTGGCAAATCCGCTGCGGACCTACCATCGGTCCGAACCCGCGTTCATCTACCTGGAGGTGTACAATCTGGGGCGGGACGAATTCGGACGGACGGAGTACGACATCGCGTATCGGATCGGCCGGCCGGAGCAGAAGAAGATCGATCCGTACCTGTTCGTGGCGCAACGGTTGCCGGAAGGGGGTAAGCAATTGGAGGTGACTCGCAAGCAAGAGAGACGAGCCCGGGAAATGGGCCGGCGAGCACGGCTGCCGGCAGATGATGATGAGGATTCGACGGGAGTCCTCAATACCAGCCGAGACGTGAGCCCAGACCTTTTCGAACGTGGACGAGAAGAGGTGGTTACGTACCGGGTGAGGTATGTGTTTCCGAATGAGGATGAAATCGCCAGCCGGATCAAGAAGATGGGCAAGAACAAAGACGGGGTGGAGACGACAATCACTGCGCGGTATGAGGGGGATCGCGAGGATGATTTCACGTATCTGCAGATTGACCTGAGCCACGTGCCTGCCGGCGTGCACCGCCTGTCGGTGCGGGTTAGGGACGTGCATAACGATCAGGTTGTTTCACGCCACGCGTTGTTCCGCGTGATCGAGTGAACAGGGAGGCACCAGGGGGAAGCGCCACAAGCGGTTGTTGAAAGAAGATCGATAGATTACACGTATCGGAATAAGCCGGAGGATATAACATGCCAGCCAAATCTGTGACTATGCTGTTTCTTGCCATAAGCTTCTGGGCCTGCGGCGGTATTCCGCCCACACCCTCGGAACCACCCACCGACCTGAACGGTTTTGAATTTTCCGGAACCATGACGCAGACTCGGTTTCTCCATACGTCGACGCAACTGAAGGACGGTCGGGTACTCATCACCGGCGGATTTGAAACCGACAGACCCGGCCATTCGTCTCCAGAGTTCAGCCACGACACGGCGGAAATATTCAATCCGGCAAATGGGACCTCGTCAGCAACGGGAAACATGTCGCAAGCCCGCACACAGCACAAAGCAATCCTGCTGCAGGACGGCCGAGTTCTCATAAAAGGCTGCCCTCTTTATCCCGCAGAGATTTATGACCCCCATGCCGGGCGATTCGCAGTCCTTGCAGACGTGCCCGAATTGCGTAGGGCTGCGGCGACCACGATACTCTCGACAGGAGATATGTTCACCACCGATGCACACGGCAACGCGGGTATTCTGGATCCGGATACCTGGAAATTCACGCCTGCAAAAAGGATGATCACTCCCCGATCGTCCCATACGGCCACCCTTCTGCGCGATGGCCGCGTTCTCATCGCCGGAGGATTCAATGCCGCCGGACTGGTCAAAGGAACTGAAATCTACGACCCGTCGTCCAATGCATTTACGGAAGCCGGCGAATTGAACGACGAACGGTGGGGACACGAAGCAATGCGTCTCCAGGACGGAAGGGTGTTAATCATTGGCGGGAAAAAGGGCGATATCACACCAGAGAACGTACAGTATGTACAGTCGGCCGAATTGTATGACCCCGCAACAGGTGCGTTTGTGCCGGCAGGCGATACAGGATTCCCATCTATCCACACCGCCTTCCTGTTGCCGACGGACAAAGTGTTTCTCTTGAGTGGGGGAGACGTGGCGATTTATGATCCAACCACAGGTACTGCCACAGGTACAGGACACGGCATCGGTCAGAGCCGATCGTTTTATACCGTTACGCCCCTGAACGAAGGCCGGATCATGATTTCCGGCGGCCTAAAAGACCTGGAATCGACGGACGAAGTCTTGATCTACACCCCTGGACTGTGATTTACTATGATTATGGTGAAGAACTGTGATTAAACCGCATGAAGAGACTGTAATTGATGTGAATTTGTGACCTGGAGGGATTGATGGAGATAGGTAGAGATGAGATGTACATCGCTCGGGGCATCCACAGTTGAGCGCCTGCACCCTGAGCTTGCGGTCCCTGAGCCTGTCGAAGGGTCGAAGGGTCGGTGAAAGGCAGTCGAAGGGTAGCGAAACGCGGGCGCTTCGACAGGCTCAGCGTACACATTTCGACAAGCTTGCTTCGACAGGCTCAGCACAAGCATCGCAGGCAATGACCTCGTTTCGGGAGATTCTTCGACTGCGCTCAGAATGACATGTTATCTAATAACAATCAGGGTAATGCATCCGCCATTCGTTGGCCCCGAATGTCATGCTGAGGAGGGCGCCAGGCCGACGAAGCATCTCCTGCGGCATGGGATCATGCCAGAGCGTCTGGCATTCGGTCCGACCTGAAATGCAGCACAACCGCTCCCGCTTCGGCTGCGCTCAGAATGACACGCGCTGCGAACCCCTACCAATTCCGATAGAACACCGGTAGTTTATTCGCAAAGCCTTTGCTCTGTCGCACAAAATCGCATATCTTGCTGAATCGGAACGGAGGTGTGGCGAGACGACGGAATAGGAGGAGGAGACGTCTTCCCGGCCTGGAACAAGAGTCGGCGTTCGATCGCTATTTGCCGGAAAAGGATAGACGAAATGCGACCAGTTGGCGGATTTGTGCGTGTGAAACGGCGGTCCTTGATGATGTTTTCGGCCGTGATTATTTCCGCGGTTTTTGCACTTACGGATCTCAATGCGGAAATTCGTCAGACCGCGATATCTACTTCCAGCGAAGGGAATACCGCGTGGGCTATCGGGCTGGAAACGGGTTCCTCTGCCATTACCGAAATCTGGGTCGAAACCGGGGGAAGCCCGCCTCGCCATCTCGGCACCTTTCCAGGGCGCCCCGGGCGGCTGGCGTGGGTTGCACGCGGGGAACGACTTCGCTATCGGGACACGCCCTTAAGAGTCCCGTTGCATAGTCTTACCATGGTGCCGGAACGATCCGTACCGCTGGTCCCATCCCATGTCTGGGAAGTCTCGATCCGCAATGGCTCCATCGTACGATTGTCCGACACCGTCGACGTGGAACCGGGAACGCCGCCGGATGCCGAGGCCGGAAGCCCGCCGGCCCCGAGTCCGCCGGCCAGGGCGGTGCTGTGGAGCGTTGCGACCGCGTTCAACGCCTCGGCCCTGGCGTACAACACCGTGCACCGCTGGGAATTCCGCTCGGCGGTGGACCGTTACCTTAAGGCCGCCCGGAAATGGGAGGCCCTGCCTCTACGATTAAATAAGCACGGGCTCTACGAGGAGCCAGTCCTGTCCTATGCAAAGGCCCTGGCCGCAACGGCCAGGAAAGCCGAAAAAACGCCCGGCGCACGCTGGGTCTGCCGGGACCATCTGACCGTTATCGGAGACCTCGTTTACGCCTATGAACGGGCCCATGAAAACCAGCGGCCGTCCGACCTGGCGACCCTCAAAAACTGGATTGAAACCCAACCGCTGACGCCGGCGGACTCGATTGTCATGAAAACGCTGTTTCGCTCAGCGGCGGATCCTGAAAAAGGCCGCCGGATCAGCTATGCGCACGGATACCGTCCGGAAGCCGAGGGCGGCGAAGCCGTTGCCACCAGCTTCTTTCACGACGGTTACCTGGTTGAATCCGTCCGCAGCGGCGCGGGCTACCGTACCGTCGACCGGCGCGTGGGAAGGACGCAGATCGACTCCCTCCTCGCCCTCGGCATTGAACTCACCCCACATGAGCCGCTCAGAGCGATCTCTACCCTGGAAATTCTGGCCGGCGTGGCGCAAGATTACGCCCGCGCGCACAGCAGGCTCGGGTTCGCCTACCTGGAGGTCGGGAGGCTGGTCCGCGCCATTAAAGCCTTCGAACGCGCGATCGAATGCGACCATAGACTGGCTGAAGCCTACTACGGGCTGGGTCTCACCTATCGCAAATGGCCCAGAGGATCGTACGACGCCATCCGCTATTTCCAGAAGGCCCTTCAGTACAAACGGGACCACGTGGAAGCCCGATTCAATATTGCCGATATACGGCACGAACTGGAAGAACACGACGTGCGAAGGGAAATCAAAAAAGTGCTGGCAATAGACCCCCGCTATGCCCCCGCCTATCTGCTGATGGGGAAATGGGTCGAGGAATTCGAGAAAGACTACGAAAAAGCCGCGCTCTACTATGCTCAATATATGGGCCTGCGACCCGACGACCCGGAGGGACGGAAGCGGCTGGGAGCGATCTACCTGAGAACGAAGGACTACGGCCGTATCCTGGAGGTATTGGAGGACTACGCCGTGCAGAATCCGGAAGACGACCAGGTCCTGCCGATTCTCGCACAGGCCTGCATGAAGCTTGAGGCCTACGACAGGGCCGCCGCCTTTTTCAGAGACTATCTCGAGGGGGCCGATGAGGCCGAGCGGGTGCACTACGACGATATCCGGCTGATCGCATCTTCCGAGGCTCTCGCGGCATATGACGAGACCCCGGCGACCGACAGACCCGCGTTTGTGGAAAGGTTCTGGTCGGAACAGGACCCGGACCTGACCACGGCCGCCAACGAACGCCTCCTGGAGCATTATCGGCGCGTGTCGTTCGCCTTGCAGAATTTCTCAGAAGGCAAGCAGCCCTGGGACCAGCGCGGCGAAGTCTACATCCGGTTCGGCGAGCCCAACCACCGGGCCAGTTCTGACAACATGAACTTCCAGCAATCCCTCGCGGTTCAGCGGGTAAAGGAACGCCTTTCCATGGCGCTGTACGGGGCTCCCCGCTCGCCGCGTAGCGGAGCCGGCCTGCGTGGCGCCGGCGCAACGTATATGGGTCCGGTCTACCCGGTGCGCAGCCTGCGCGGTAGGGGAAGAGGGGCGGCCTACAGACCGGTCACCGCGGGGTACGACGGCTCGATGGTCCCGTGGGAGACGTGGACTTACGTCAACGTAGGTGGCGGAATCGAGATTACCTTCACCGACGAATTCCACAACGGTACCTTCAACTATGCGCCTGCACCGCTGGATGCCGGTATTCCCGCCCGCCGGCTGGCTATGTTTACCCGCTACAGCCCGGAAAACGTCTACGGCATGGCCGTCGCGGCACAGCCGAACTACTACGTGCCGCCGAAAAACACGTCGCCAATGGAATTCTATTTCGCCTCGGCTGATTTCAAAAGCAAAAGGGATTACGCAACGGCGCTTGAAGTCTACGTGGGGATACCGCGTCACCAGGGACACTATCTGGACGAAGACAACCGGACGGAGATAAAGGTCGACCGGACCGTGGCGCTGCGGAATCCGACAACCGGAGCGGTCTACCGGAGCGAGGAAAAGATACACTTTGCGGCGAAAGGGGACGTGACCGGGGAACGGAGCGCGTTCGTGCCGGACCTCGCGCGCATGGACGTGCCCCCCGGGCTCTACCGGATGGAAGTTAAAATAAAAGATCACCTTTCCGCACAACACGGGCGGTATCGGCAGGACGTTGAGATCGAGTCCTATGACCGTAAGAGCCTCCAGATGAGCGACCTGGAAATGGCATGGCGGATTTCCAGGAGCGAGAACGAGGATAAGTTCAACAAAGGCAGGCTGTGGGTAATACCGATGCCGACGCGGACGTACAGAGTAGGACAGAATGTATTCGTCTATTACGAAATCTACAACCTGACGCAGGACGAATTCGGGCATACGAACTACCAGGTGTCCTACACTGTCACGTCAGATGACAAACACGGCGCACTCGGTATCATCTCCAGCCTGACCCGGTGGAGGAAAGGCAAACGGGAAGAACTGGAAGTTACCTACGAGCTGGAGGGTGTGGACACCCAGGAAGTCGAGTACGTGGAACTCAAACTGGAGAACCGCCCCGCGGGCAAGTACGCCCTGAACGTAACCGTTATCGATATGAAGAGCGGTGAAATGGCCCGGAAAAAGGCCAGTTTTATCCTCGCGCAGTAGGGTCTTGCCCTGAACGTCTTCCCGATGCCATCCCGGGCGCGGAGACTCGCCAATAAGCGGATGACCCCGCGACAAGAGATGGCGGCGATCCGGCTGGTGTCTGAGGGGAAATCCCGCTAACTGTCTGAACATCCAACGACTCTTTGCCGGACGAGGAGATTTGGAACACAAAATTTACGCCTTTGGCATGGACGGCTTTATCGTCCCGATGATGAAGCGATTCGCCGCGGAAGGAGCCTTGCCTCACTTCGAGCGCCTGCTGCGCGAGGGTGCGGTCAACCAGACCCTGCCCTCTTTCCCGGTGTGGACCCCGACTAACTGGGCCACCCTTTCGACGGGGGCGCACACGGGCACGCACGGGGTGACGCGCTGGCGTGTGGAAGTCGCGCCGGGCCAGCGGATCGACAGTTTCGACGGGCGGGCCAACAATGCCGAGCGCATATGGAATGCCCTGGAGCGGGCGGGCATGCAGAGCGTAGCCGTACACTATCCGGCCGCCCATCCTTCCGGGGTGGAAACGGGCTTTGTCGTGGACGGCTTTGGCCATCCCGGACACTGCAGCACGGATTTTGAAGTAGCTACCTGCCAGGCCTATACCACGGACGCTGCGCTGGAGGAAGCCATCGAGATGGACCACGATGGCACGGCGGTGCGGCAGGCCCAGCGCAGCGTCGAGCCGATTCCACCGCTGACACCGGCTCAGGATTGGCGGAACCTGCCCGGGAGCATGGCCCCGCCGCTGGAGAGTTGCCTTGAGGTGGTAGCCCGGTTGGGAGGGGATGTCTCCGCGTTCTACTTGCTGGTGGTGGACAGTGCCGGGAGGGGCTACGACCGGGTGCTGGTGTGCCGGGACCGGGACGGGGCCAGTTGCATCGCTGTTGCCGGAGTGGGGGAATGGAGCGAGTGGGCGGTGGAGGACTTTGCCATCGACGGGAACAAACGCCCGGCGTCGCTGCGCTTCAAGCTGATGGACCTGGCCGCGGACGGCAGCCGACTCAAGCTCTACCGCACCCAGGTGACTTATACCGATGGCTTCACTGTGCCCGACGAGTTGGCCGGGGAACTGGTGGACCGCTTCGGCCCGTATCAGGAACACGCCTCCATGTTGCCCTATACCACAGGGATGGCCGATTTTGACACGGCCCTGGACGAATGCGAGTACCAGGGAATGTGGTTTGCCGAGGTCGCCCGCCACATGCTGCACGAGCGGGGCTGTTCCTTTTTTATCTGCCATTGGCATCTATACGATTACCTCAACCACATCCACCTCGGGGACGTGGACCCTGTGTGCCCTGGGTACGAAGCTGAGCGCGCCGAACAGTACGTGGACTACTTTCGGCGGGCTTATCAGGTGGGGGACCGCATTTTGGGACGGCTGTGGGAGGACGCGGACGAGCATACGTACGTGGGCGTGGTGTCCGACCATGGGTGCTCGCCCGATGTGCGGGTGGCCAATATCCGGCAATTTTTGCACGAGCAGGGCTTTCTGGCGCTCAAAGGCGGCGGGGAAGAGGGGCTGGTGCGAGATCAGGTGCGCGAGGAGGATATCGACTGGGAACGCACCCGGGCCTATCTCAAGGACGACAAGGGGTTCGACATTTTTATCAACGCCGGGCCGGGACCGGAATTCGACCGGATTGAGGCCGAGTTGCTGCTGGCCCTGCGAACGTGGGTTGACCGGGAAGTGGGCCGCAATCCAGTGGCCGTAGCCCTGCCTCGGCGGGACGCGTACATCCTCGGGCAGTGGGGAGACCAATGCGGAGACGTGGTCTTTACCTGGGACCACGGGTACGTGAGCGGGTACTACGGCCAGTGGCGGGGCATTGCGGGCGGGGGCTGCGTTGGAGCGCCCAATGTGTTCGGGGCGCACCACGGGGGTTTTTTGCCGACCCAAAGTGAGGCCTCGTCCAGCTTTGGTTCGTGGTTGCTGGCCGGGCCGGGCGTGAAGCGAGGCTACGAGCGGCCGGTGGACAAACTGGGATACATCCACGCCGCCGACGTCGTGCCGACTTTCTGCCGGATCCTGGGGGCCGAGCCGCCTCGCCAGGCGCAGGGGACGGTGGCGCGGGATCTGTTTGAGGGGTACGAAATGGTGCGGGAGCGGGCGGCCAGTCAGGAACAAAATAAATCGTGACAGCAAATTCGCCCTGCGCCGGGGAAGGACACCAAATGTCCGTTAGAATGGTATCCGCGTTGTTAATCGTCTCGAGCCTTATGGGTTGCGGCGGAACCGTGCCGACGTCCCCGGAGGTCTCGAGCGATCTGAAGGGTTTTGAAGTCGCCGGAAAAATGACGGAAAGGCGATTCTGGCACGCGTCGGTATTGTTGCAGGACGGCAAGGTTTTGATCACGGGCGGCGCCGCAACGGAGAGCCCGGGTTATGCGCCTTCGTCCATGTTTCGTGCCAGCACGGAAATATTCGATCCGGCAACGGGGACCTCGAGCAGAGGGGGCAACATGTCCTCTGCTCGAACACGCGACATGGGAATACTGCTGCCGGACGGCTGGGTGCTATTCGCAGGCGCTCAACAGGCCCCGCTGGAATTTTTCAATCCGAATACCGGGCGGTTCACGGCAGCACCCTTTGATCCCGCATTTGCGATAATCTCGTCGATGACGTTACTGCCCAATGGGAAGATCCTCACCTATTCTTCATTGGGCGTCGCCATCTTCGACCCGAACACGGGGAACTTCACGTCACTTCCGGAGACGGTTGTTGTTCGCGCAGGACATACGGCGACTCTGTTGCGGGATGGGCGGGTACTCATTGTCGGCGGCGGCAATGCAGAGGGCATGGTCAAAGAATCCGAAATCTACGATCCGTCGTCCAATACGCTTACCCCCACAGGCGACCTTAAATACGAACGGCGAGGACACCGAGCGATTCTTCTTCCGGACGGCAGCGTGTTGATCATTGGCGGGAGCACAGGCGATGAGGGGTCTGAAGCGTCGGTAACGGCCGCCGAGCGATATGACCCCGCGACGGGGACGTTTTCATCCGAAGGGGACCCCGGAATCGAACCGATTCGCGCGGCTACTCTGCTACCATCGGGCAGCGTGTTTATCATCGGACATAGCGGCGAGGTCGTTCTTTACGATCCGGCCACCGGCGCGTTTGGTCCTACCGGAGACAGCATAGATGAAAACCGCGCGTTATATACGACAACGCTCCTTCGCGACGGCCGTGTGCTGATTGTTGGTGGATTGAAGGACCTCGAGGCAACGGATCATATCCTGATATACAGACCGTAGTCGAGGTCGGGGAAGTCGTCGCGAAACTGACGTTAAGCGGGCAGTGTCATTATTCACGATGTACAGGCTTTATCCATCCGGGCGGGTCATCTTATGAAGGACGACCGACCGATGTACATTGCGCGAGGTATCGTCCGATGGTAAACATCGGACATACGCCGATTGTCTTTCCGCTACGTCTCTGTCTCTGCGCGTTTTTGCCCGTTGTGTTCGTGTGGATGGACGTCCCTTTCGCGGGCGCCGTTCAAGGTGCCTACGTCAATGCAGTCGATAAACCTGGCGTACTCGCGTCGACGCCGAAATGTGCCGTTGGGAAGACCCTGCCGGGGTGGGCGGCCGTGGCGTTTCCGTCAGGTAGGGTTACCGTCAAGCGGCACGAGATCGCCTCTCCCGGGCCGAGGTTGCAAGGGGAGCCGCATAAGTCAGCGTCTGAAGCGGGCGAGCCGGAGACTCCACCGTCCGGGCCGGATATCGCCGCCGTTGCAAAGAAACGTCCGGCCGTAACGTTCGAAGGACCCACGAGTACCGACTGGTACGCGGCTTTTTTGACGTGGGATCAAACATTCGGGGACAATTATCTGGACGGCCGCGATGGAGGGTCGTTCGCCTGGGGTCCTTCGGCCTACGTGCAGAGGATGTACCTGAACCTCTACGGGACATTCAAAGAAACCGTCTGGCTGGACAAACTGGTAAGTCATATCGATCGCATTCTGATAGCCCGCACTGACGTGCCGCCCTATGAAGTCTACGATCACCGATACGTGGACGGATACAGGGGCTGGGGGCAGAACCGGTACCGCCAGTACAGTCCCGAATACACCGAATGGTTTTCCGACGATGGGTTGATTGTCAGTCCGATCCTGGCATTTGTGGAGCTGGTCTGGGAGGATCCGTCCTTACACGCAGCCTACAGGGCCAAAGCGGATGATTTCCTGCGCGTTGTGGAAGAGGACGTGATTGCCAAGTGGTACGCCAACTGGGCGCCGGGCCCGGGGTGGACGGTAGAGGACAACAGCCGCTATGGCGAGGACGCAGGATACCACGTGTACGAATGGTCCGGGTGGAAGCACCAACCGCTGAATATGTTTCTGTCGTTTACGGATGCGCTGGTAACGCTCCGTCGCTTGACCAGGTCGCCGTACTACAAGCCGTACAAAGAAGGGTTTGTACCGTTTTACGCTGAACAGAGCGAGCAGATGATGCGGTTCTTCCACGATCAACTGCTGTACGATCCGGAAGCGGACGCTTACACCTGGAAATACGGTCCCGAAAGCCACTGGCCCGAACTGATGGAGGATGTCGGGCATGCCTTTATCGATATTCAAGTGGCGTTGCAGGGCGTGAAAAGCGGACTGGGTTTCGCCCCGAAGGACCTCGAGAGGATGGCCAACACGTTTGTCCACCATGTCTGGAACGGGAGCCTGGAGGTGCCGGAGTTCAGGTACTACATAGGCGGCCCTCCAGGTAAGCACGACGCGGAACGGGGCTGGAGGGGGTGGGGTTTTCTCTATCTGGCCGGGTACGACTACCAGATCTGGGAATCGATGGCCGCGTACTTCGAAAAGGAGGTTTCAGTTCACGACGGACCGGCACATATTGCCGTGACGGCCGCGATGCTGGGCATATCCATGCAGGCGTACGACAGGTGGGCGCCTGGCGCACCGCTGCACCTCGAAGTCGTTTGCAGTGGACCGGACGCGCGGATTTCGTGGCGCCGTCCGGAAACCGATGCCGACGGCACGGCGCTTACAGGGCTTAAAGGGTACATTGTGTACCGGGCCACCGGGCCGGAAGGGCCGTTCGCGCCGCTGAACGAGGCCCCTCTGGACACCACGCGGTACGTGGATCGGGGTACGGCATCCGGATCTTTTTTCTATCGGATCACCGCCGTGGACTACCGGCGACCTCCGAATGAGGGTCCCCCGTCTGCGACGGTTTCTACGCTGTAGGGAGGACGGCAGTGGTCCACTCCTTTCGCGGGAACTTTAAGGCTTTGTCTGAAAGTCCTCCTTGTCCAGGGCCGAGATGCCAGTCAGCGCGATGGGCGGTCGGTCCGGGAATTCCACCACCAGGCGCAATGTTCCGCCCATCGCTTCCACGTAGCCACTGAGCGTGGATAGCAGCAGATCGCTGCGCTTTTCGATACGGGATACGTTCTCCTGGTTGATCCCGAGTTCCTTCGCTACGCGTACCTGCGTCCACTTTCGAGCCTTTCGCAGATCCTGCAGCGACATCTCTTCGGCAATCAGCGCCCTGGCTCGCTCCTCCACTTTCTTCCGGCGTGCCTCGGGCAGCCTGTCAATTTTCTCAGTGAGTGTCGTCATGTTGACCTCCTGTACGTCGTTGGGCAAGGCATCGAATTCCGGGTCGAACGCCGGATGGAATCTGACTTCCCAGTCCATGGCTCTATAATATGACTTAAAAGTCATATTATATCAAGGTCTTTTCTGTCGAGTTGCAATCCACGGGCAAACGTTCAACCACATAGCGTGGTTCGTCAATGTTGACCCCCAGGGACCGATTGCGTTATCGAGAAATTATCTTATATTTGCATAATTTCCAACTCTTCCAGCAAAAAATATCCCGATTTTAGATAAAATCCGGTCGCACGCATGGGAGAAAAGCGATACGCGCTGGTGCCAGGCGCAGGGGTCACGCTTTCTTCCTGTGCACAGACTGACCTGCATTATCGGTAAAAAAGACCTCTCCCCCCGGCCCCCTCTCCTGCGAGGAGAGGGGGAGTCGAACGAAGGGTTGCGTAAACACTGTTTTATACGAGCTCCGATTGATTGGAGAACGCCATCTCGTCACTTTACCAAGCACAACTCGCCGACTAATCACGATATTTCGCCCGGGTTTTTTCATCAATCGAAACGCATTCATCCAATCCAGACATTCATCAGCGGATCACAGTTCCCCCTTCCTCTCAGGAAGGGGGTTAGGGGGTAGGTCTCGTCTGTTTCAAACTATCCGAATCCAGAATGTATTGCACATTGGGATTCACTTTCTCAATCCAATCGGAAGCTGTTTCTGCTTTCGGAAACTGCAATCCGTGACAATTCATTAATTAATCAGGCTAAAAGATCGTGGTACGAATAACCTCACCTCGTGGTTTTCAGTTTCCAGAACATTCAGAAAAAGGATCTCGGTATCTGCCGAGCGTTTGTCGATAGTCTTCAAAGGGAGCGTCGTAATGGAAAAGCGTTATGCATCGGTGTCTGAAATGGTGCGTGACACCGTACCGGACAGAACCTTCCACGATGAACTTGAGGGTCATCTTGCGGATTACAATGTTTCACGGGCTCTTTGTACGTTGCGTTGTTCTCGGGATTTGACTCAGGCGGAACTGGCGCAACGGGCCGGTTGCACGCAGAACAAAATCTCGAGAATCGAGAACAGCAGGAACGACCGGCTCAAACTGGAGGACCTGGCGATTTACGCACGGGCTTTCAATATGCAAGTATCCATTGACTTCGCAGAGGAGTCGACTGCTGCAGACGCCATTGGACGCCTGGCGCGTCAGGTCAGGAACAGTCTCGACGAAGTGGCTGACAGCGTGCAGAACGAAAAGGCCGCCAGCGAAGGCGCGAAACAGTCTTACGAAGAATTCCTGTTCAATATGCTTGATCTATTTATGGATAACCTTGAAAGGTTCCGGGGGCGCCGAACCGGCTCGCCGGATTCAGGTGAGGCGACATGGGCGGGCAATGGCAGACCGATGGATCCGGTAGGTCGGAGCGAACCGCTGACCCGTGCGAGAGGGAAGAACGGCTTTCCAGCATTCAGAATTCACACGCCGATAGACATCAGCGAAGGGAACGGAAGGACCGAATCCCGCGCGACCCGCGCGGAAATAGATTGCCGAAATTCGGCCGCCGAGTGAAGGCACGTCGACAAGCTCGTTTCAACAGGCTCAGTACAGGCAGCGTAAACAACCAAGCAATACAGGCAATGACCACGCTTCGGCAGGAGATTTTCGACTGCGCTCAGAATGACAGGGCGGCGGATCATCATTCGCGAAACGCATCCGTCGAATCTTTGCCAACACGTTAACTCTGAGGAAGCCAGTGTGAAGGTGGGGCAGACATTCCTGTCTGCCCGCCTTGGCAGCCCTATCGCGTAGATGTCGCACTTACAGAACCTTGACGCGAGGTAAAGAGATGACTGCCAGAATCTTGTTTGCGCTGTTTGTCCTATGGAGCTTCTGGGCTTGTGGAGGAGATTCGGTGACGACGTCGGAGCCGCCAGCCCTCGAAAGGGGTCTTCATGAGGTCGGGAGTCTGACCCAACCGCGGTATGAGCATGTCGCGACGTTAATGCAGAATGGCAAGGTCCTGATCGGCGGCGGCTATGCGGAATTACTTCCCGTGTTCGCGGAACCGCCTCCCGCGAATGCCGTTATTCCCAAGACGAAGCGTCATATCAGCGCAGAGATATTCGATCCGGTGACCGGGACCTCTTCGCCAACGGGAAACATGACCGTCAGTCGTCATTCGGACCACGGAATATCGCTTCCCGACGGTCGCGTCCTGATCATGCCCAGGTATGGTCATATAACTATTGAAATGTTCAATCCTGATTCAGGGATATTCGACGCCCTGGCGGACGTACCCTCCAATACAACTATCCAGACCACAACCCTGCTTCACAGCGGAGCGGTCTTTGTGACTAGCGTAGAACACACGGGTGTCTTTGACACGGATGTACGTGCATTCACATCAATCTTCGCGATGGACGATCGACGTAGACTCCATACGGCGACTTTGTTGAAGGACGGCCGGGTGCTGATCGTTGGAGGAATACGCGGCGGAATCGAGGACGGGTTGGTCGGACGGAATCTGATTTACGATCCCTCGTCCAAAGCTTTTTCAGAAGCAGGCGACTTGCAGTTCGACCGCGTAAACCATAAGGCGGTGCTTCTACAGGACGGCAGGGTCCTGATCGTAGGCGGCAAAGCCGGTACAGGTCCTTTCGTACATACCGCCGAGATGTACGACCCTGAAACAAACTCGTTTTCGCCGGCAGGCGTTTCTACAATCGATCCGAGCGCCGCCCTGCTGCTGCCGTCCGGAAATGTGTTTCTCATCCGCTCCATTAACGGCGATATTGTACTGTATGATCCGGCCACACATGCATTTTCTCCTACGGGATACAGCATCGCACCGTGGCGGACCCTGTCGTCGGTCACGCTCCTTGAAGACGGCCGGGTGATGGTCGCCGGCGGATTGAAGACCGCGGACAATTCGACCCGTGGGATTCCGACGGATGGCGGGGATATCACGGCCAAAATCCTGATTTTCACGCCTTGAGATGCCTTGCCTGCCAATGGGTACACCTGCAACGATACATATTTGACAGATAGAAGAACGGGCGCGAGAGAACCTGTCTCCAGAACGGAAGGGGTTTGACGTATGCAACTGAGGTTCGGATGGAAGTACACCGTGTTGATCGCCGCGGGAGTGGTTCTGGCCGGCGTCGCATTGGGTCAGATATTCGTCGAGACGCCGGAGCCGGAGAACGCACTGCCCGTGGGACCGGCCGCGTCCGACTTTGCGCTGGATGGTCTGGACGGTTCGGTAGTCCGGTTGTCCGAGAATAAGGGCCGTGTTGTCCTGATCAACTTCTGGGCCACCTGGTGCGTGCCGTGCCTGTACGAATTACCCCACGTTCAGAAATTACACGAACGATACCGCAACAAAGGCCTGACCGTACTTGCCATCAGCACGGACTTCGATCGGGCGCGCGTGAAACCGTTTGTAAGGAAAAACGGTTACACTTTTCCGGTTCTGTTCGCCGATCCGGGCGTTCAATCCGACTACGAAATCCGGAGCATTCCAACCACCTACCTGATTGACGGGAAGGGCCGTCTCAGGTTCATGCAAATGGGCTACGGCCCGGATACCGGAACGGAGTTGGAATGGGCCCTCGAACAACTGTTGGGGCGGTAGATGGACGGTGGGAGGAATGATTCGAGGAATGGAACTCGGAATGGCGGGGGCTAACAGTCCGTTGATAAAGTCGCTCTGCAGGCGAGGCCGAGTCATTGTGGCCGAAGACAAGGCGCGCGACCGCGTCGAATCGGGGGATTCGGGGAGGGAGTGCAACGCAGTAATTCGGCCACAAGGGCCGGCCGCAGCCCGGATGGACTTTTTCAACGGGCTGCTAAAGCAAACCGGCGGCCGCGCAATGCAGAAGCGCTGAGCCGCCGGTGATCTTACAATTGCCGGATCGGATAGCGGGGATGCAGTGACCAGAGTCGCATCGGGTCTGTCGATCAATCCATCGAGAGGCGTTCTCAACGCGTCTACGGCGCCGGCGTCGATGCCGGAAGCATGATTGCCACCGCGTCCGCGGTCTGCTCAACGCGATCGAACAGGTCTATCGCCTGTCGCCTGTTCAACTGAAAGTCGATCGTAACCGCGGTTGTGGGAAGGAATGCACCCTGCGCAGACACCGCCAGGCGCTTATCATTCATGGGATTCCAGATCTCAACGACCCTGCCGTCGAACTCGCTCCCGAAGGCGACGTACGCCACATTTTTTCGAGGTCTGTTTCCGATCGGGACGCCCACGCGGACCTCTTTGCCGATATACTGAAAGGGAGGTTGCAGTTCACGCGCCCGGCCGCGAAGATCGGCAATCAGAGGATTTTCCGCAATCGCGCCCTCCAGGCGGGCTTTCCGCTCATCCAGTGTTTCGCCGTTTCCATGTGTTGTCGCGTCCGGCATCGCGTCGCCGAGGCGACCGACCAATCCGCTGTCCTGGTAGTGATAGACGTCCTTTGCAGTCAACCATCCGAGCGTCGCTTCTCTGGCGAAATCCTTGTTCCAGATCGAGTCCAGCACCGCGCCGTGCGCCACCATTTTGTCCTCGATCCGCATCTGAATGGAATTCTCGGCATCGTAGTTGATGGTGACATTTATGGGGGCGATGTACGCGATGTACGCCAGGTACGCGCACGCCGCCGCCAACAGGACCTCGACTATTGTACGAATGATTGAGTTAGACATCTCTTCCCTCCCCTGCTAACGATTCACCGACAGTTTTGACGACCGTGTTTTCGTCGCTTGCCAACAAGGTCCTGCGGCAAGCGCCAGGAGCAACGGTATTCGTTCGTGTTTGCGCTCCTTTCTCCGACGGATAGCCGTCAGTCTAATTAAGATCCGATTGTTCGGTCGCGTTCGACCTGAAATGGGTTTATTTTCTGCCTGTATACGCCCGCCCCAACTTCGCCACGGCCTCCCCGCCTCCGGAGCAGATCATCACGCCCTCGTCAATCATCTCCGTGACGTTGCCGGCATTCGCGCTGTTCAGGAAGAACAGACCGGCGTCCTTGCAGGCCGCCATCACGCGGGCCCGGGCAGCCCCCATTTCAGGCGGATAGGGCGGGTCGTGCCGATCGGCGTGCCCAAGCGACATCCCCATATCTCCGGGGCCCCACTCGCCGAAGGCGAGCCCCCGCACCTTCGCCGTCGCCTCCGCGTTGGCAAGCGCGCGTTTGTTCTCGATTTTCACGCCCAGCATCAGTTCTCCGTCCGGATTCAGCGGCCACGGATCGGCCTTCTCAAGATATCGGTTTGCGGGTACGCCCCATATCTGCGCTGCCCAGCCCTGCCCCCCGGCGCCGCGACGGCCGTCACTGTGCCCCGCCGGCGGTTTCCGGAACGGATACCTGCAACTTTCCACAAAGGCCCGGACGCCCTCCGGGTCGTCGGCATGGCACAGGAGAATCCCGTGCACGCCTCGGGCCAGCGCCTGCTTGAACATCCAGGCGTTGGCGCGAACCGCCGCTTCACTCGACCCCTCCACCGGCAGATCAACGATGACGGCCGGCGTCCGGTGCCCGCTGGCCGTGGGACCGCCGTCCACCAGGCCTCGCATGAACTCGGCGAGGCCGCGCATATCGAACGCCCCGTGCTCCATGCTGACGTTGATATAGTCGGCCCAGGTCCCGGCCATCTCCCGGCCCGCGTCGTACGACACTTCAGAGACGCCGACATAGTAAATCGGCTGTCCCTGTTCCAGCAGCTCGATAGCTTTGTTGATCCGTTTCGGCAAGATGCACCCCGCATATGAGGAGACAGACTCGACGTACCGCGCTAAAATAAAGCGGCCTCCCTGAAAAATCAACGGTTCACCGGGCCGCCTTCCAAGGTCGCCGACCATGTACAGGCGAACGTCAGATGCCCCGTCGGTCCTGAACGATGATTACAAGGGGCGTACCGGGATCCGTCTTGACGGCGTCACGACGGGCTTGTATCTTTGCGTTCGACACGCGTCAGAATCAGGGATAGGCCTTCTCAGGTCGTCCGCCTGAAGCCTTGAATATCATGCCACCGGAAGAATCCAAAGGGAGAAGCCATGCTTGGCGTTGCAATCCAGGGTGCAGGAAATGTCGCCACCGAGCACATCAGGGCCTACCTGAACAACCCGCACACCCGGGTAGTCGCCATCGGGAGCCGGACGCTGGAAAGCGCCCGAAAAAAAATGGTCGAACTGGGCGTTGAATGCGATCTCTACGATAACTACGACAGGCTTCTCGAACATCTGGAAGTCGACGTCGTTTCCATCTGTACTCCGCCGGACCGCCACGCCAATGAAGCGATTGCCGCCGCCGCCGCCGGCAAACACCTGCTGATTGAAAAACCCGTGGCCACGAACCCCGACGAACTGGATGCGATGCACCGGGCCGTGGTCGCCGCAGGCGTCAAAACCGTTGTCGGCTTCGTGCTTCGGTGGAACCCCCTCATCATTTCCATCAAACGGGCTATCGAGAAGGGCTGGGTCGGCGTCCCTCTGCTTGTTCAGGCGGACTACTGGCACGGTCCCACCAACGCGCGTCCCGAAAAATTCAGCCGCGCCGGTTGGAACCCGCTGGTGAACGGCGCCATTGTGCACGGCGGATGCCATGCCCTGGACGCCGCCCGTTACATCCTGAACAACGACATGGTCACCCGGGTAACGGGCGTTTCTCCGCGCCATCGAACCCATGCGGAGGACTACCGCTCCACGACGGTCGCAACGGTGGAATTCGCGGGGGGCGCCGCCGGAAAGATCTCAGGTTCCACGGCCTTCTTCATGCCCTATGTCTTCAACCTGGAGGTCTTCGGCACGGAGGGCGTGATCAGAAACAATCAGTTCTACACCCGGCAGCTATCCGGCCAGAACGCCTTCGGCAGTTTTCCCGCGGTAATGCCCGACAGCGGCGCCGTTGCCGACCATCCTTTCCAGGAAATGATCGATCATCTTGTCGAATGTATCCAGGACGATGCCGAATCGCACAACAATCTTACCGTAGCCGTCAACACCCACGCCGCGTGTTTTGCGGCGGAAGAATCCGCCGAACAGGGTTCCATGACGATCCAGTTGCAATGAGAATCCGCCGCGGCACTGGTCGAATTCCAATCCCTTCGAGCTAATAGTGAGGCCAAAATGCCGGGAGAACCTCTAAAAATCGCGCTCGCGGGATGCGGTGGGCTGGGTCGCGCCCACGCCAGAAACGTAGAAGCGATGGCGGGCGCGCGGCTTGTCGCCGTCTGCGACGTGGTATCGGAATCCGCCGCGCAGCTTGTCGCGCAGCTGAATTCCGGGCCGAAGCCCTACGAGGATCATCGCGCCATGCTGGCCGCCGAGAAACCGGACGCCGTACTGGTTGTCACGCCCAACCACACGCACAGCCGCATCAGTAAAGACGCGGCGCTTGCGGGCGCCCACGTCTTCTGCGAAAAACCAATGGCGCTGAACGTTGAAGACTGCGATACGATGGTCCGCGCCGCCGAACAGTCCAACGTATTCCTGATGATCGGCTATGTCCGCCGGTTTCAGGCCGCTTATCAGGAACTCAAACGGCGGGTTGCCCGGGGAGACGTCGGTGAAATTACCCTCGCGCATGCCGTACGTCTGGGCACCGCCGCGCCGGGCGGCGTCGGCGGATGGCAGACCCGGAAGGAACACTACGGCGGTATGTTTTCCATGTACAGCCACGAACTGGACCAACTGGCCTGGCTTGCCGGTGAAATCCGTGCCGTCAATGCTGTCATGAGATATGGAGGGGATCCGGCGAACGAAATCGAAGAAAGCATCTTCATCGGCATCGAATTCGCCTCGGGCGCCATCGGCTCTTTAAGCAGCAGCCGCGTCTACCCGGTCAACAGCTACGAACTCGGCGTTGCCGGAACAGGAGGTGCGCTCAAGCTCAACGTCTCGGAAGGGCCTATCTTATTCGCCCGGCACGGCGAGAAGACTACCGCCATAGAGGTACCCCGGAACAACGGCCTGGAAGACGAGATCGCTCACTTCATCGGTTGCATTCAGAGGGGCGAAGCGCCGAAATCCGACGGCAGGGACGGGCGGCGTGTTGTCGCCGTGGCCGCGGCCGCTCACGAATCCGCCCGGACCGGGAAGCGAGTCGAAGTTTCGATTATGACGTGAGAAACCGGGCTGAAGCGGGTTCTCTTTCATCCCTCCGCGGGGCGCATATCCTCCACAACAAGCTGCACCTGTGTCCGTCCGTTCCAGGTGTTGGCCTCGATAGCGCAGGCAACGTCCACGCGACCGCCCCGGCGAAGCCGTCCGGCCAGTTCGCCCTGTCCCCACCATATCGCGTCACATATCCGCGGGCTCGACCGCGCCGAGCCGCCCGCCCGGGCGGCGGACGACCCCGTGTCCAGATTCATCTTTAAGTGCGCCCCTTTCCCAACCGCAATGGCGCGTTCGATCGTACAGTCTTGCACCAAAAACAGCGGCGCTTCGTTTCCCGGACCGAACGGGGCCAGGACAGACAGCGCCGAGACCGTATCCAGCGAAATCTCCACTGGCAGAAGCGTTGCATCCAGTTCCAGCCGGGTTTTCATATCCTCATCCGAGATCCGCTCCGCCGCATCGGCCTCCAGCCGGGTCTTGAACGCTTCATAATGCCCGAGGGGACCCGTAAAGCCGGCCGCATCGGCGTGCCCTCCGTACTCGGTCAGCAGGTCGGCACAGCGGAAAATCGCCTCCGCTATATTGTAGCCCGACGCGGAACGTGCCGAGCCCGTAAAACTCCCATCCGCGCGAACGTCGGTACAGGCGATGCAAGGCCTGCCGTACTGCTCCTTCAGGCGGCCCGCGATCAACCCCACCACACCCAGATGCCAGCTTTCGCCTTTCGCTATCAGAATCCGGTTTGCGTCCAGCCCCATCGATTCAACCTGCACCCCGGCCTGTTTCACGCCCACAAGCTCGAGTTCCCGTCGCTTGAGGTTTAGCTCGTTCAGCCGCTCCGCCAGGCGTGCCGCCTCGCTCGCCTCGGATGTACGGACCAGTTCCAGCGCCAGGTCCGCTGAAGCCAGCCGTCCGGCGCTGTTGAGGCGCGGCCCCAGGAAGTATCCGATCGCCGTCGTATCCACGGGACGGGCATCGGCGCCGGCTACGGCTTTCAAGGCCTGGAGCCCCGGACGCTGCGTCCGATCCAGAATCTGCATTCCCCTGCGGGTGAGCAACCGGTTCTCACCCAGCATGGGCGCGACATCCGCTACCGTTCCCAGGGCAACCAGATCCAGCAGCGAGTTCAGATATGCCCTGCGCTCGGATGCCTCGATAAGGGTATCCGAAAGGGCCTGCACCGCCTTGAATGCCACCCCCACGGCCGCGAGCCCCTTGAACGCATAGACGCAATCCGGGCGGTTGGGATTGACCACCGCGAATGCGCCCGGCAGCCGACCTTGAGGCTGATGATGATCGGTCACCAACACGTCAATGCCGGCCTCATTCGCCGCCTCAACCGCCTCAAACGAAGAAATACCGTTGTCCGCCGTTACGATCAGACGTGCGCCCGCTTCGATCGCTCGCTGGATGCCGGGTGGTTTCATCCCGTATCCGTCCTGGTAGCGGTCCGGCAGGATGGACACGGCATCCGCTCCCACCTTGTCCAGAAAATCCAAAAATACGGCCGTACTCGTCACCCCGTCCACGTCATAGTCGCCAAATACGACGATGCGTTCGCCGGAGCGAACCGCCTTCACAATCCGCTCCGTGAGGCGATCCATGTCCTTCATGGAAAACGGGTCCTGAAGTACTTCTGGAGAATCCGCGATATCGTCGGCCGTCAGACCGCGGTTTGCCAGCACCACGTCCACGAGCGGCCCGGCCGGACCGTCCGCGCTGGAATCGGAATCTCTTGTATGTCTGAGCGTCCAAATCGAGTGTTTTTGCATCGATGCCTCATCGTGTATGCGATCGGCTCTCAAATGGGAACGGCGACTGAAATATAATGACTCTACACGGCAAACAAAACACAACCAGGAGTCAGCGTTAACCTGTCAGCTTAAAGCGTTAACCAAATTCAATATCCACATCTCCCAAAATTCCCTGCCTCCGGCGGGTTCCTTTTGAAGCGACCAAAAGGAACCAAAAGTCGCCGTTAGGCGCGGCGCCTGCCATATGCACAGCGCGAATTGCCTCACGGGATGCACCGAAACTTCTGCCCTACCTGCGAAAGTGGATATCGATCTCCCGAGTTGGACGGAACCACGCGCTCTGCTCTGATAGTGCTCTGGAATGGCGTCGCGGTCGTAACCGGCGTAGCTTCCTGACTGCGAGCAGCAATTATCGGTCACCCGTACGGCCCGGCGATGTCAACAAGCAATATCTGCGCCGCGTCGCGGGCAACTTTGAAAGTTGCCCCTACAAATGCAACAACGGCGCGACGAGGGCTGGAAGCCCTCGGTCCCGGGGACCTCTCCCCCCAGCCCCCTCTCCTGCGAGGAGAGGGGGAGCTGAACCAGGCTTTAAGTTAACGCTTTTTTATATATGCTCTGATTGATCGGAGAACGCCATCTATATTCAAGCGGATTTCAACATCCATGACAATTCATGAAATAATCGGGCTAAAGGCGGTACAAACGCAAGACCGAGCGCCGATCCTTTCCGGTATAGCTCACGGCCGCCCGGTGGCGGTGTGGGGGGTTTTTACGCGTTAATCCGTACAGCACCGACGCTTGGGGTAGCCTTTCCCGCCCGCAGGGCACAGGCGCCTGCATTTACCCGAGAGGAGATTCGTGTAAAAACCGGCCCCGTGCCGAACGGCGCCGTTCTTTTTGGTCCTTTTTCTTTGGCGAGAAAGAAAAAGGACGTAAAAAAAGAAAAAACAAGGAGAAGAGAGAAAAATGACCTCACAGACCCCGAGCACAACCCAATCATTCGCTGTTTTCCCAGTTTCACCATGCCTCCGGCGGGTGCGGCCGGATGACAATGCCTATCAAAAAAAGAAAATGGTTGGCCCATCTGGCGAATTCCGTATATTTGTCACCCGGATGTATGACCCGGAGTCAACCCGAATTAAAGACGGTCCCTGGTTTGCCCAGAATTCTGCTCGCGGAAGATGGACCTACAGCCATGGCCCTCGCCGGTGGTCTGTTCGATCATCGGAACGTCGAACTGGACGTGGTCACCGACGGTCGCAGCGCCCTGGAAACCCTCGCCGAAAATCCCAGGGCGTACGCCCTCGTCATTCTCGCATACGATCTACCGGAAATCAGCGGGCCCGATTGCATTCGTTTCATTCGAAAAATGCTCGCCCGTCTTCCAATGCTGGTTCTCATCGAAATCCCAGGTCCGGATCGCCTGGAGGAACTTGCCGGTCTCGGTATCTCACACGGGCATATCCTGGAAAAGCCCGCAACGCCCGAGTCCCTCGCCGCCCGCGTGGGGAAGATGCTGAATATCTGAGAAGTTTTTTTTGAAACAAAATACACTCTTGAGAATCATATATTTACGAACGAGCGGTCAGTTCTTGTCAGCGCAATTTCAAAGGAGTTTTCATGTCGCGGCACTTTGATACCGTCAAAGCCTATCTTCAGGACCTCGAGCTGGTCATTGAAGAAGAAGATTCCGGCGAGGAACTGGTGGTCGTCACCGACGAAGACCGGGGGATCCACCGGCTCATTGTCGACTGTGAAGATCCCATTCTCATCCTGGAACAGGCCATCATGCCTATCCCGAAAAACCCCGGCGACCTCTACAAGCGTCTGCTGGAATTAAACCGGACACTCATCCACGGCGCCTTCGCCCTCGACGAGGAAACCGGAACCGTTCTGTTCCGTGATACACTTCGCCTCGATACGCTGGACCGGGCGGAAATCGAAGGCACGGTCAGCGCGCTGGGCCTGGCCCTGGGCGAGAACGCCGAAGAACTCTTGAGTTACAGCAAATAATAGTGAGAGTGGGGATCGAACCCACGGAGATGCAATCCGTTACGTTTTCCGATCCCCGGCCTCTGAATTTCATATCAGACAGGAGTACGCCATGGGCATCTTTCAACGCATATTTCGCGTGGGTCAAGCCGAAGTACACGCTGCCATCGACAAATTCGAAGATCCGATTCGCCTGACGGAACAGGGCATCCGGGATCTCAAGAAAGATCTGAGTGACGCCATGACCAGTCTCGCCGAAGTCAAAGGGCAGGGCATCCGGTTGCGTAAACAGGCATCGGACAGCAAGAAGGCCGCGGCAGACTATGAACGCAAAGCCATGGCGCTGCTTCAAAAGGCCCAGAATAACGATATCGACGATACCGAAGCCGACCGCCTTGCCGGGGAAGCGCTCGCTCGTAAAGAGGAAAACGTGAACCGGGCCGCCACGCTTAACCAGAGCGCCAAACAGCAGGAGGAAATGGCCGCTCAGCTGCAGACCCAGGTGGACAAACTCAAATCCTCCGTGGCCGGATACGAAAACGACCTGGTGACGCTGCGTGCCCGGGCCCGGACGGCCGCGGCAACAAAGAAGATCAACAAGCAACTCGCGAAAGTGGACTCTCACGGCACGCTTGCCATGCTCGAACGCATGAAGGAGCGGGTGGAAGAAGACGAGTCCCTGTCGCAGGCCTACGGCGAGGTGGCCGACGCTTCCAAGAGTGTGGACGAAGAGATCGACTCCGCGTTAGAGGAAAAGAACCCCGGCTCCGACAAACTGGCCGAACTTAAAAGTAAAATGGGAATTCAAGCGTAAATCCGGCACTTCGTCGTCGCCGGGAATTCAGGTACCTGGTGCGGAGGTGGTGATCCCATGAGCTGGAATCCCTTCAAGAAAAAAAGGGACGAATCCGACCCTGTGGTCGACTTCACACTGTCCGACCTCAAGCCCGGTTACGTGGTCGATTATGACCTCAAGACCTGGAAGGTCACCGCACAGAATTATTACGATTACGACGGAGACCGCGTGGACGAATGGGAATTGACCTGCGCCGATGACGTCGTGTACCTGGAACGGGAGGAGGATGACGGCCTTTGCTGGACCCTTTCACGCAAGGTGCCTATCTCCCGGATTGACGGCGACCCGCAGTCCCACGTCGTCGAACACGAAGACCCGCCTGAAGAGGTAACCTGCAACGGCGTCACCTATTTCGCGGAATCCTCCGACGCCGGCGAATTTTACAAAGACGGAGCAGACCCTCCGCGGGAATTGATCGTCTGGGATTACCTGGACGATTCCGAACGAAAGACCCTGTCCATCGAACAGTGGGGCGAGGACGACTTCGAAGCCTCGATCGGCGAAATCGTAGAGGAATACCAGTTCAGCGACATCCTGCCATCCGAATAGACATTGCAGCTTTGAGAAAAGGAAAGGGCTTACGACAGTTGTCGTAAGCCCTTTTCCCATTGTCACTCTATCCGGTCAGACCAGGAACCGCAATCTGCTCTCCTGGCCGGCGCGTATTTTTGCGCAGTGTTCGTCGACGTTCAGCATCTCGATCAGACTCACGCCTTTTTCCATTTCCGCAAGCAGGCGCGCCTCTTTCCTCTGTACCCCTTCCGCAATGGGTATCACCTCGGCTATCTCCTCGTCAGCCGCTACGATCAGTCCGTCGTCGTCTCCGAAAACGATCTCGCCCGGATGAACGCGAACGCCGCCGCATGAAATCGGGATCTGCGTCTCGAAGAGCCTATCCGTTGTTCCGGCAACCGGGTTGACCGACCGTGCGAAATAGGGAAATCCCAACCGACGAATGGCGGCCGTATCCCTGCACGGTCCGTCGTTGACGATCCCGGCCAGCCCCTTGCGCCTCGCCTCGGTAGGAAACAGTTCCCCGGTCAGCGCCTTCCGGCTCCCCTGAGAATCGATCACCAGGACCTCCCCTGGCAAGGCATCGCGCAGGGCCAGGATCACGGTCAGAAAGTCCTCGCGGCAGGTCACCGTATGCGCGCGCCCGATCAGGCGGAGGCCGGGCGTGATGGACCGGACAGCGGGGTCGACGGCCCTGACGGGTTTATGGAGCGCCTTATATCCATCGCAGACGCACGCGGTGTCCAGGCGGGAGAGACGGTGTTTGATTTCGTCAAAGTCCATTGTACGAACTCTTTCTGGTTTAACAACAAACTATCAGCAATCAGCCAAAAGCGAAAAAACCACTTCCCCCATATTTCCTGCCTTCGGCGAGTTCCTTTTGACGCGACCAAAAGGAACCAAAAGTCGCCGCTAGGCGCGGGGCCTGCCATATGCACAGCGCAAATTGCCTCACGGGTTGCACATGACCTGCTGCCCTGCCAGCCACGGAAAAACATCGGTACCCGGTGCTGGACGAAACCTCGCGCTATGCTCTGGAAGTCCTCTCGAAAGGCATCGCGTTCGAACTCTGCGTGGCTTTCTGGGTACGAGCAGCAATTAGCGGGCAGCAGTCAGCGATCAGGAAAAACAGCCGTCAGCTAACAGTAATCAGCTGAATTCGGTTAACGATACGGACCAGCGTGGTCAATTGCCATTGTCAACGCCAGGATGTGGGCAACCACGAAAGGCAGTGAGAAGCTAGACGGAAGACGTGAGAAAAGGCAGAGTGCGAAAGACCACTGGGGCCGGGGATGGTCCTCTAACGTCTACCTTATCACCGAAATTCGCGTTTACCAGCCCCACTCTCCTTCCCTGTAATAACTGTCTACCACAGGCGCAAGTTCCGTGTTTACCGCCACGTTGGAGATGTCATCGAACATCCCCTTCCAGAAATGCAACATGCCCGCCATCGCCTCGCGGTTCAGGAAGACCGTTTCGACGTCTGAAAAATTCAGCGCGAGTGCCCGCCGCTTCAAGTCCGGTTCCTTAATCACCTCCGCCTTCATGCCCAGTTGCCATCCCCAATCTCCCATGGTCGGAATCGCGTTGTGATAGGGCACGACATGGAACCCTGCCGCCTTCAGGGTCTGGTAAACGCACAGAAACGCCCGTCTGGCGTGGAGAGGACTTGAACTCTGCGTCACGAGAATTCCGTACCGGGAGAGATGCCGTTTGCAGGCCGTATAGAACTCCTTTGCATATAATCGCGCGAGGTCCGGCCCCTTGGGGTCCGGCAAATCAACCAGAATGACATCATAAATTTCCTCGGCGTCTGCCAGAAACCGCCCCGCGTCCCGGTTGACGACTTCGACACGTTCATCGTCCAGCGCCCCTGCATTGGCCTCAATGAACACAGGATGGGTTCGCGCCAGCCGGATCACTTCCGGGTCCAGGTCCACCAGTGTCACACGTTTTACGTCGCCGTATTTCAATACTTCCCGGAGCGCCAGTCCATCGCCCCCACCCAGAATCAGCACCCGCTCCCTGGATGCCGCCAATCCCATTGCCGGATGCACGAGTGGTTCGTGGTAACGTTCTTCGTCGTACGTGCTGAATTGCATTCCGCCGTTCAGGTACAGCCAGTGATACCCTTTCCACTCCGTCATCACAATCCGCTGATAGGGGGTTTGCGTCTCGAAAATCACGCGGTCTCGATGTCGGCTCTGCTCGCCGAACCGCACAATCGGCTTCATGTATGCGCCCAGGGCGACCAGTCCGGCCGCGGTGACCCAGAACGCGGCGATCAGCGCCCGGCGCCGCACCAGCAGGCCTCGATATCGCCACAGCAGCGCGGAGGCGACAGCGAAATTCACGGTTCCCAGGGCGATGGGCGTATAGGTCAGACCCAGCTTCGGCAACGCGAAAAACGCAAATAGCAACCCACCCGCCAGTGCGCCGTAGTAGTCCTTCTCCATGACGGACGCGATATTGGTTCGCAGCACCTCATAGGCGTTATTCATGCGCGTTACCAGTGGAATCTCCAGGCCAATCAGAAATCCTATCGCTCCAGCATAACCATAAATAACGGCGCTCGCCTCTCCGACGAACGCCGTACCCCAATAGGCCGCTGCGGCGGATGTTGTACACAGCGCCGAAAGAATGAACTCAATTGCAATAAACCGGTCCAGTAACCGCTCCGAAAGGTACCGGCTCAGCCGGCTTCCGAGCCCCATCGTAAAGAACATCAACGACATCACCAGCGTCCACTGCAACGTCGTGTTTCCCAGCAGGTAGCTGGCCAGCGTGGACAGCACGAATTCCGATACGATACCCGACAGGCCGGTCGCGAACAGACACGCCTTCAACAGCCGGCCTCTTCCCGAACCGCCCGGCGTTACCGCATGGGTCGCTTCGCTGGCTCCACAGTCTTCGGGGACGCTGTTTTTTGCCGCCATACCCTCTTCTTCTGTCCCCCGCTATACAGCCTTACACGTCAGCCCACCGTCCACGACGAGTTCGGCGCCGGTGACGTATTTCGCCTCGTCCGAAGCCAGATACAAGGCGGCGTAAGCCACGTCCCAGGCATCGCCCATCCGGCCCATGGGACACTGATTGTCGCGGATTTCAATCATCTTCTCCACGTCGCCTTTCGCGTAGAATTCGGCAAGGGATTTCGCCACCATGGGCGTATTCATGAATCCGGGCAGTATTGAGTTGGCGCGGATATTCTTCCTTGCATACTGCATGGCGATACTCTGGGTGAGTTGATTCACCCCACCCTTGGTCGCGCTATAGGAAACATAGGGCACGCCCAGCCAGCGGATCGACGTAATGGAAGAAATATTCACAATCGCCCCTCCGCCCTGGCGTTCCATCTGGGGAAGTACGTGCTTACAGGTCAGGAACATACTCTTGAGATTCACGTCGACCACGCGATCCCAGGTTGCCTCGCTGAGTTCAACGCAACCGCCCACATGCAGAATGCCGACATTGTTGTGCAAGACGTCGACACGATCGTATGCCTCGAGGCACCGCCCGACCATGGCTTCCACGTCTTCCGACCGCGACACATCCGCTGTGTGTGCCGTACATTCCCCTCCCTCACGCACGATAATGTCACGGGTCTCCTCCGCAGCCTCCGAATTGATGTCCACGGCGAATACACGGGCACCTTCTCGCGCAAAGAGAGCCGCCGCCGCCTTGCCGTTACCCCAACCGGGCCCGACCGCCCCTGCACCGGTCACGATCGCGACCTTGTCCTTCAGGCGATTTCCCATCGTACCCTTTTCTATAAGGCCCATACGATCAGCAGCGACGCGCCGACGTACGAAAACGCTTCTATAAATCCGGCGCCCAGGTGCGGCTTCTCGGGATCCGAGATTTCCGCCGACAGGTTCAAGCCCGGCAACAGGATTTTGTCCGTGGCAATCCGGACTACGATCAGCAGAACCATCCCGAGGACCACCTCAAGCGCGAAGTCCTGCAGGCTCGTTGTCCAGGAAATCAAGTCTCCGGCAACCGCGTGCCGCACCACAATTCCGATACCTACCAGTGCGCCCGCAAAAGCCACGCCCGCCGCCACGTTGTCCCGTTCGATTTCCGCATGCAGATTGTAAGGCGTCACCCAGTTGTAGACAACGCCCGCCAGCACCAGCGCCGCCTGTCCCAGCACCCAGAACACGACCGTTGTGCCCACGCCCCCCAGTTCGCCCGACACGGCACCGAAAATCACCAGACCCGTGGCGATGTACGAGGCGCACACAACGGCTCCCGTACCGGCATTCTGATCCCGGATAATTTCATCCCGAACCGAGAACTGGTGCAGGATCAACCGGTCGTTGATGATCCGCGACAGATTCATCAGCACGATCGACAGCGGTCCGTAAATGAGTACGTCGATCAGGTCAATCTCCAGCCCATGCGACGGCCCGGAAATCACGCCTCCTATGGCCATCACCAGTCCGAAAAAATACCCCACCATTGCCACCGACAGGGCGGTGTTGTCTTTCTCGACAAGTTCTTCCTTCACGTGGTAGCTCGGCGTGGTCCAGTCGTATACCAGCTTGCCAATCCAGAACAATACATACGCGCAGACCAGGTAAATCCCCGATTCCAGCAAACTGTCCCACATCATTTTCCAAACCCCCCTCTGCTGCGGCTGCCAAAGCCCGACCTGCTGCGACCGGACCGGTCCCTGACCCTCTGGGAGAAGGACCGCTGCCTGTTTGCCATCGCCTGTTGCCGGCGCTGGTAAAACGCCGGCCTCTGCTTCTTGGTGACCGACCCTTCGGTACCGTACTCGCGGTTGCGCCCATAGTACGGCCGCCGTCGATCGCGGTTGCCGCGATAGTCGGCGTAGTCGTTCCGGTATATTTGCTGCCCGTAGCCCCCACCCATTAAACTCCGCATCATCGCGTATTGACCGTAGAACGCCCAGAAACTCCCTCCGCTTCCTTGATTCCACTGCCCGTAACGCGAGTTTCCGACATAGTGGTATCCGGGCGGATGGGGCGTATTGTTCACCCCTTTGTCGGATTTGGCCACAATGGCCATACCAAGAAACGCCTGGTGCCGGCGATAAACCTTGTAGGGTACCTCGATCCAATCCGTCGTGCGCCGCCGCTTTCCCTGCACCACCGTATACTTATGGTAATAGTCCGTGGAGAATGTACCCACTTCTCTCATATCTTCCAGAATGATCATATACTCGGGCGCGTTTGCCAGGCTTTTCTGCATTTCCTTAACGGGATCCCGCGCGCCGCACCCCCCAATCCAGAGTACAGTGAATACGATCACCGGCCATCGAAACTGTTTCATAAGCATCTCCTCAAACGCAAGTCTGGGGAAACGTGTCTTGCACCAAGACACGGATATTCAAAGATATCAGAAGTCCGTTGATGTGGTCGGGACACCACCGGCGTGATGAGCGCATATCGCGTTTTCGCCTCTCTTGCAAAGATACCCCTGTACCGTCGGCATGTCAAGGCGCTTGCCCGCAGCACACGGGGGATGCTATATTGTGCCGAGCACATCGTTAGTACGGGACGATTTTACCTTCTTTCGGCCGCGCATAATTGCGTTTTACAGTTTTGGTTGCGGCTGAGCATAGCGAATCCGTGCCGGGCACGGATGCATCTGTTGATCGTCGCCGGGGCCGATGCGTACTGCCTGAGCAGGTCCCGAACCCTTTTACGTCGATCTTAAATTGGAAACCAGCGCATGGCTTTTGCCGTCGATACGTCGCCGCCGCCGGACCGCCACCCGCCGATTACACCCGCCGACGGCGCCGTCGTGGTCCAGAATCCCCCTTCCATGATCTGGCGCGCAGATGACAGGGCCGCCACGTACATCGTGGAGTTCTGCAGGAATCCCGGCTTCCGGAAGGAGGTCATCCGCTGCACGGGAATTGACATGCCATTTTACAATCCGTCGATCGAACTGGCCTACGGAACGTGGTACTGGCGACACTTCGCGGTCACCTCCGAAGGCGAGGAATCCCGATCCGGACCGGTCCGCAGCTTTCGCATCACGACCGAATCGGTCCCGCTTCCCGTACCCCCGACAGAACACATTCTCGACACAATGCCGGACCACCCGCGCATCTTTGTCACCCCTGAGACACTGGATGGGTTTCGCGACCGCAGACGCGGTCCCGGCATCGAAGCCTGGCAGCACCTCAGATACCGCGCCGACACCCTGACGCAGACCGAGCCTCCAGGATTGAACCTGCAATCCGTGTCGACCAACCTGGGCGAACAACGCGGTCTGGTCTTTCATCTGAACGGCGGCCGTCTCGCCTTCCCCGTCAACTACCAGATAAATGAACTCAAGAAGGGCGCCGACAACGTCAATGCGCTCTCGTTCGCGTATCTGATCTCGGGCAACGAAGAATACGCCGAGGCCGCGCGGCGCTGGATGGCATTCCTCTCGAATTTCCGCGTCGACATCCACCTCGAGGATCGTGGGCAGCACGATACCGTTGTCTACTGCTACGAATTCGGGCTGAAGGGTATGGCCCTTGCTTACGATCGACTCTACACCCTACTGAAGCCTGAAGAACGCGCAAGCGTATTGGAACACATCGTATTCCATTGCGAAGCGGCCTATAAGTGGATCCGGGAAGGCGTTCAGATCCACCTGAATTATCAGAATTCCCACGGTCAACAGTGCATGCATGCGCTGCTTACCACGGTCCTGGCGGTTGCCACCGAAACCGTCCAGACCCGGCAATGGGCCGACTACCTCATCCGCCAGTACGCCAACCGGGTCGCGTGGGGAAGCAGCGACGGTGGATACACCGAAGGCCAGAAATACGGCCACAAAGTGCAGTTCATTCTGGAAGCCCTGGCCGCCCTCAAGACCGCAACGGGTCTGGACGTCTTCCGCGAACCCCGGTGGCAGAATACCGGCGCGTTCTGGTTGTACTGCATGTCCCTCAATTACTGGTGGAACCACTGGGGGGACTGTTATTCCCTGATCGACCCCAACTTCGGCAGCGATGCCGACACCTACGTTTCCGCTTTTCTGGCCGCGATGACCGGGGATCCCACCGTCAAGTGGTGGAGCGATACACGGGTATGCAACCCGGTCCATCTCCCGCTCCAGTATCTCTCCGACAGCGGTGTCCCGTCCAGACCGCCGGTGGATATCGCGCAGGCCCGCCTGTTTCCCGATGTCGGCCAACTCGCCGCGTACGACCGGTTCTACGACCACGGAAGCACCCGCATCTTCTTCCGAAGCAGCCCGTGGGGCGATCACAGTCACGCCCACCAGGATCAGAACGGATTCGTCATCCACGCGGGCGGTGAGATCCTCTGTTGCGATGCAGGGTATTACACCTATTCCGGGGATACCTACCATTCCCAATGGAGCCGAACCACACAGGCGCACAATTCTGTCCTCGTCAACGGCGAAGGCCAATGCCGGGGCATTGCCCACAAGGGAAAGATAACGGCCTTTTTCAATACACCCGACGCCTGCCTTTTCACCGGAGACGCCTCGGGCGCGTACGGGGAACTGCTCCAGAAGTTCCACCGCCACGTCCTCTTCATTCGACCGGACGTTTTCGTGATCTTTGACGATCTGAAGGCGCCTGAACCTCGGGAATACACCTGGACGCTCAACACGTTCGAACGCGCGGATATAAATGAAAGCAGTCAATCCATGACCGTCCGGCAGCGGGATAAGCGCCTTCTGGTTCAGCATCTGACGGACCGGCCCCTGAAATACGCCCAGAACAACGACCGTCCGTTTCCGTTGAAGACGCGCGACTGGTGCCGCTTCACCGAAGCCTTCCCCCAGCAATGGAACATCCGCGCCACGACAGAAAAAAGGGCCAGTGCGAAAATTCTGTCCGTGATAAATACCTTCGGAAAAACGGCGGGGGCGGGGGTCAATGACATCCGCCGGGTCGATGCGGATGGCGCCGAAGCCGTTCAGTTTCAATGCGAAAACGGATCCGAATACGTCCTTTTCCGGACCCGGAGGGGCGGGAAAATTGCCGGTGCGGGTATCGAGACCGACGCCAGCGTGGCCAATATCAGCCACCGCGGGGATCGACTTCATCGATGGTTGCTCCACGGCGGCACCCGGCTCAGCCTGGATGGCGAGATTCTCCTGATCGCCGATGCGGAATGCGACGCTGCCGCGAACTACATCCCGGGCAGCGCCGGTGCGCAGATCCACGTGCGGCACCAGACGCAGGTGCGTCTCTCCGTTCATATTCGTCGTGCGCCAGGATCCGTGTTGATATCGCCACCGGATCGTCCTCAGAACGCGAAGCCGATCGATTACACGTGGCGTGACGGAAAGGTCGAAGTCAAGTTGAGCGGCGCGGGCGAATCCGTCCTGTGGATCGACCCGGTCGCGGATCTTGCGGCGCCCACGAAACCCCTTCAGTTGACACTAACGGTTGAAGGGAGCCGGCAGACAGTGGGTTTGCAGACAGCCATCGCGGACAACGGGGACATGATTGCATTTGGCGACATTGCGCCGCGCGTGCCGGGCATCTATGAACTCACCGCGGACGACGCGGAGCTGCTCGTGCAGGACCGGTGGGATCCGGACTTGAGCGTGCGCGGGACAGGCTGCGCCACCGCCTGCCTGAGAGAGGGCGCGGAAGTCTTCGTTCGCTATCCTCCGGCGGGTCGACCGCGTCTCCGGGCATCCCTTGTTGAGAGTCACAAGGGCAGACTCATCAACCTGCTCTGCAATGGCGGCTTTGAAGCCGGTATCGTGGATTACCCTCCCCGCTACTGGAACGTACAACACCCCCGTACCCACGATCCCGGCTGGCCGGCATGGAGCACTGAGGATGCCGTGGAAGGCGGCGCCTGTCTCAAGTTTACAAGGCCCAGAGACGCCATTTCGCTCAAGAGCCGACCGATGCGTCTTCGCACCGCCGGACGCTACCACCTGCGGTTCAAAGCAAGGGGCTCGGCCACCCATGCGCACGTTTCCGTGTCCGGCCAGCAGGACACCCATCTCGTCGTCCCGGTCCGGCCCAGCCAGGCGTGGACCGAATACCGGGCGGAACTGGATGTCCAACCGGGCTACACAATCGTCTCCATCGCGTTCGATCGAGGAGGAGAACCCGATCAGATCCTGTGGATGGATGAAATGGAATTCGGGTATCTCGCGTAGGACCTTGTGTCCTGTCCCGGAAATATTTCACCATTCTCCCGCCTGCCTCGCATGCTTCAGCAGGCAGGCCGATTCATCCCGTCTCGCTGCGTTGCTTGCGCTGAGCTTGTCGAAGTGCCTTCGCTCGCAGACCTTACGCAGGTCGCCAGCGCTCAGGCGCCTTGCGAGACGGGCGACTCGTCGGCCGAATTCAGGCAACCTATTTCCGGGACAGAACACCACCCTTGCCGGCCCCGGCGAACGGGCCCCTGTCCGGACTGCGGCGGATCGACGACATCACGGACGGAGGTACGTATTGAACCCGCCAGTACTGTTTGAAATCTGTGTGGGATCCGCGCAGGGCGCCATTTCCGCGCAGGAGGCCGGCGCAAATCGTGTGGAGTTGTGCGACAACCTGATCGAAGGCGGCACGACCCCCAGCGCGGGCGCCGTTCATGTTTCCCGCAAGCATATCGACATTGGTCTCAACGTCATCGTCCGGCCGCGAGGAGGAGATTTCTGTTATTCCGATGTGGAGTTCGAAACGATGTTGAGGGATGTCGAACTGGTCGCCGGATGGGGCGCGGACGGGATCGTGATCGGCCTCCTGAATCCGGACGGCTCGATAGACGCCGAGCGTACCGGCGCTCTCATCGAACGTATCCGTCCGCTTTCGGTCACGTTTCACCGTGCCTTCGACATGGCCGCCGATCCCCACCGGGCGCTGGAAGACCTGATTGCGCTTGGCGTGGACCGGGTGCTCACGTCGGGCCAGGAGATTTCCGCGCTCGATGGCGTCGACCTCATTTCGGATCTGATCAGGAGGGCAAACGGCCGCATCGTGGTCATGCCCGGCGGCGGCATTACCGAACGCAATGTCGCGAAGGTCGCCGCCGGCACCGGCGCCCGCGAAATCCACGTCGCCGCCCGGAGCAGCATCTCCAGCCGCATGACCTACCGTAACCCCAACGCCTTTATGGGCGGAGAGTTTCGCCTCCCGGAATTCTCACATGATCTCACCGATGTCAACCGCATAAGAGCCTTCATACAGGCCGTCGGCCTGTAGTTCGGTTCATTTCGTACGTTTTTCCAACCGAGTCCGGCATTGGCTTGTCGTCACTCCCGTATTTTCACTTCATTGAGGAGATATCACCATGCGCATCATCGCCATTGGCTGTGAATACACCGGAAAAACGACCCTTTTCGACGGCCTCATGCAGTGGGGGCGCGACCGGGGCATCGTGCATCACCTGGACGACCACTTCAGCATTCCCGACTGCCAGATGCTCAAAACGGAAGGCGACCAGCGAATCATGCTGGGTCTTCCCGAAGCCATAAAGGAACGTTACCAGCGTTTCCAGCTTGCCTACCACGTTCGGCTGATCAACAAATACGAACACATTCTGCTGGGCGGGTTTCACATCGAGGAAAACATCTACGGCCCCCGGTACTATTACCCCACTGTCGGCCGTCTTTCCGAAACGCCGAGAGCCTGGGAAGTCGAGATGCCGCCGGACACCATCCTGGTCCATCTCAAAGCCCGCGCCGATGTCATTGAAAGACGCATGGAGGAAGACCGACATACCTATCACATTGTCCCCAGGGAGGACATCCAGGAGATCCAGGATGAATTCCAGGCGGAGTACGGCGCCTGCTGGATCATGCGCAAATTCGAAATCGATACGTCCGACCTCAGCCCTGACGACCTCCTCCAGGCCTTTCTGGACGGGTCCATCCCCTGCCTCAACGACCGCGATATGCTCACCCGTATGAACACGTAGCCGCGAACATCGGCAGTCTCGGGGTCGATGTCGGCCGGGTTGTGACTTGCCGGATCCCTTGACACTGCATGGGGGTTTGCATACTTTTGACAGATCATTCAAACAGGCATAGCGGTCTTGCGGTGTAATTTCTACGCAAAATGGGTTCATGTTTGTTCATACTACCTACCCCGCCAAGACATCACGCATTACGCCCCCATTGAGGAGGGTTGACATCCCCCCACCGCATCAGCCGTCGCCGGCCCTTCGACAGGCTCAGGGGACGGGCTCGGCTTCTGCGACTTTCCCCCTCAAGGGGGGAGTGATTAAACCGTCGAACGGGCTCCGCCGGTCCGGCTGGCAGGGGGCCTGCGACCTGAGCCGCTCCCTGAGCTTGTCGAAGGGTCGGCGAAGGGCGTTGAAGAGCGACAAACAGGTTACGAAACGCGGACATTTCGACAAGCTCAGCACAGGCATTGACCACGTTTCGTTCGGCTCGCCTCGACAAGCTTAGCGCTAGCAGCGCATGTAACGCGGCGAGACGGGATGAACAGCCCGCAGAATGGTGACAAATTTCCGGGCCGGGAAAACAGCGCGAGTATCGTATGTTTCTCGGAAGTGGAGGAGGCGCTATAATGAATGATCGCATTGTTATTGATCCGTCAATTCGTCATGGAAAACCGGTGATCAGTGGAACGAGAGTACCTGTACATAGAGTAATCGGGAGTCTCGCGGGTGGATCTGATCCGGACGAGGTCTGTAAGGAATATGCTATCACGGACGAAGACCTGAGAGCGGCATTGGCCTATGCCGAAGAGTTGATCGAGCACGAAGAAGCACATCCTCTGCCACGGTCCGGTTGTTTTGTCCGTTGAGGGATCGGACCGGATGTGTCAGGGCTGTTTACTCAAAGCCGAGGAATCCTGAAGACCATGCCAGAGCAAACCGCCGGCCCGTTGACCGGTGCTCGAACGACCTGATTCAGGCGATAAAGTTGGCAAGGGTCAACACAATGGCCAAATACGAGTTTGCCTTGATACTGAAGGGTCAGTTCGAATTGACCGAAGAGATTGCAGACGAGTTGTTCCATGCCGGTTGTGACGATGGATCGCCAGGATTGTGCAACGGAGTTTTCTTAATTGATTTTTGCCGAGAGGGCGATTCCCTGGAAACCACCATTCTCTCGGCAATCGCAGATGTGAGTTCGGCAGGTTACGATGTAGACCGAGCGGAGATCGAAGCAGAAGCCATTGCGCATACTGTGTAACGATTTATCCAAGACGATATTTTAAAGAAATCCTGTCTTGAATAGAAAGGAAGTTCTGTGGACCTTATTCGCCAACCTCCTCGCCGTCCGTCCAATGTCTCCATCGCCGGCATCGTCAACCTCGCGCGCATGGCGGACAAAGCCCGTGCATACAACGCGCGGACGCTGGGTGAATTTCTGTACGGCGACGACTCGGGCCTGGACAAGATCCTGCTGGATTTTCTGGGCGTCTCGCACGACGGCTTTGCCGACGCCGCCGGACGCTATGGCGATTCGGATCTCGGGCGCTGGGTACGGGAGGTTTCCGATCGTACCGACGAGGAGATCGACGCATTCAATCAGTATCATCTCAAGCGCGAGCCGGGCGACGAGGCCGGCAAACAGCGTCTCAAGGATCGCCTTGAAAAATACGCCCCGGGGCGAACGGATATTGTCACCGTATTCCAGTCCATCGAATTGGACGACTGGGCGGGCTTCAGAGACGCCGACCTCACGCAACGAGCTCCACGGTCACCCTACCGCCGGGACGTCGCTGGGATCTTCGGCCTCGCGCGGATGGCGGACAAAGCCCGCGCGGACAGGGCCGGCACGCCCGGCGAGTATATCTACAACTGCCCCATCGACCAGGCGATCACCGACTTTCTCGGTTTTTCGGCGGAGGATTTTCAGGAAGCCGCCTACCTCAATCCGAACGACCTGGAACTCGGCGATTGGGTTCGGGAACACACTTGCGCACACTCGGGTGAGATTTCCGAATTCAACCATCGAATTTCCAAAAAAGGCCCGGAGAACGTAAAAGAATGCTCAATTTTCAAGGCGGCGCTGGCGAACGCCGCGCCGGAACGCACCGACATCGTCACGTGGTTCGACCTGCTCGACGTGGATGACGAGGCATCGTTCGGCGTCGTGGATCTGACTCGCCATGCGCCGAGAAGCCCTTACGATGCCTCCGTGGGCGGTCTCTTCGGCCTCGCCCGGATGATCGACAAGGGCAGAGCGGCGATCCACCAGTTGCTGGGCGGCTACAAGTATGCAGAGAATTCCGGCCTGGATAAGAAGATCGCGGAATTCATGGGGTTTTCCATGGGCGACTTTACCGATGTCCTCAAGGCGGGCCGTACTGACGAAGAGATACTTGCCTGGCTCAATAAAAACGACGGCAAATCCAGCGCTGAGATCAGCGATTTCAACCGTCAAATCAGCACCATCGGACCGAAAGATGCAAAGCGTCAGGCCTGGTACCGCCGGGTAATCGCCAAACTGGATCCGTCCCGCACCGATGTCACGACGTACTTCGCCCTCATTGTACTGGACGACACCATCAGTTTTGCCCGCCTTAAGACAGGCGTTTGAACCCGATCCCGAAACCCGGCTGCATCGTACGCTTCATTCGCGATCCATTCCGACCCGTTTTTCAAATCGCGTTATGGCAGTGCGCCCGCGCCAGCACACTGAACAGAGATTCCAAGTCAGTGTCCCGTCCCAGAAATATGTCACCATTCGGCAATCTATTTCCGGGACAGAACACTAGGTCCCAAAAGGAGAATCGGTATGTCCAATCAGGAAGTCACGCTGGCCAAATTCACCCGCAAGGAATTCCGGGAAGCCCTGGAAGCCGGTCAATTCGGAACCGCCATCGTTCCCACGGGGAGCAATGAACAGCACCTTGAGCACCTTGCCATGGAATACGATATCCGGGCGGCGACCCACGTGGCCACGGAAGCCGCCAGACGGCTGTACCCCAATGTTGCCGTGAACGTGCCGATGGCGGTCGGCATCTCCGAACATCACATGATCCATAAGGGAACCGTCACCGCCAAGCCCGGAAGCTGGCTGTCGGTACTCTTCGACGCCGTGGAGAGCCTGGTGCGCCATGGAATCAATAACGTGCTCATTCTCAATGGACACGGTGGCAACGAAGCCCCGATGATGGGCATCCTCCGGCAGTGGCAACTCTTCTTTCAGATGACGGCGCCGGAAGCCAATGTGCAGTTCCACTCCTACTGGAACCTGAGTCGTGAAATCGCCGAGCAGCACTGCACGAGCAGGGTGCCCGGGCACGCGGGCGAGTACGAAACCGCCATGGCCATGGTCATCTGTCCGGAGAACATTCGCCACGACGTGATGCGGACACAGGAAGTCCAGGAGCCTATGAAAGCCACTGAAGCATTGGGCGAGATTCTGGTTGAAGCCGCGATTCAGAAAACCGTCGAATTCCTCCAGGGCATGATTGAAGCCACAAGCCGCGAAATACAGCCCCATGTCTTTTCCAAAGAAATGTACGCCGCACAGGGGAAAAAGTAGCACCACGGCATCACCCGAAATCCTTTTTCCTGTTTCGACGCGGCGGAACGCTTGAAAGCTGTGATGCCGGGCGAGGCTGGTTATGGGGAGAAGTCGTCGAGGGGCCGATCCAATCAACGCGAACTGCCAGAAAGGATGAACCATGACCGTAGAACGGGCCAGATACGGCGCGGATGCGGCCGCCGGGCTTGCCGGCACGCTGCCCCAGCCCTTTCCACGCACCATCGGACCCAACGCAATGGCCTATCTCCAGGAGGTGGTCGACTCCGGTCTCACATCCACCATGATCGGGCGATTTGAAGACACATTCGCTGGAGAGATGGGTGTGAAACACTGCATTGCCACGCCCGGCTGCACGCCTGCTCTGGCCGTTCTGGCCTGCGCGCTGGGCTTTGATCCCGGTGATGAGATCATCGTCAGTTCGGTTACGGACTACGGCACCCTGCAGGGCCTTATAAGAGAGGACTATATCCCCGTCTTCGCGGACACGGATGCAGGCACCCTGGCCATCAGTGCGGAGACCATCGCACCCTGTATCACGGACCGCACGCGCGCCATACTCGTCGTGCACATGACCGGGACAATCTGCGATATGGATCCCATCGTCGAGCTCGCCCACGAACACGGTCTCATCGTTTACGAGGACGCCTGTCAGGCCGTCTTCGGGGAATACAAGGGGCGGTTCGCCGGGTCTCTATCCACAGCCGGCGCCTTCTCTTTCGACTCCGAAAAAACCATGGGTTCGGATATCGGCGGCTGCGTGGTTACAGACGACGACGACCTGGCGGAGCGCATGCGCTTCATCGGCCACAGCCGCGGGGGTCAGGTGCTCGCGGGCTTCGGTCGGCAGCACGTTGTGCCCGGATTCGCTCACCGCATGCCGCAATGCACCGCTGCCGTCTCCCTGGCGCAACTTGAGATCATCCGTCCCAACGTGGAACAACGCGACCGGATGATCCGCCTGCTCACCGGGAAACTGGAGGAAATCCCCGGAATCACCCCACTTCCGATTCCTGATTACATGAACGTCTACTCCTGCTGGATGGCCGGTTTCAGCGTCGATCCAGAGGCGTTTATCTGTACCCCGGACGCGTTTGCGCAACAGGTCGCGGATGGGGGTATCTCAGGCGCGGGCACGGGTCGCTATTACCTGTTACCCGCTGCCCTGCCATTTCTCACTGAAAGGGCGGAAAAGAAGCAGCATCCCTATTCGATGCCACCTGCTTCCAGGGAATATTCGTACAACGGGGATACCTGCCCCAATGCGCAGAGCTTCCTGGAATCCTTCGTTCGCTGGTCGTCGTTCTGCGAACGCTATGAACCCGAACACTGCGAACTCGCCGCGCAAATCGTACGGGAAGTGGCCGATCGAAATCGCGTATAGGCGTTGCCCGTCGCACAAAGGCGCCCATCTCCAGGCCAAAGGGGACGATCGGAACGCCTTCCAGGTCCGAGGAGGTCCGGATGTCAGATGCACGCTACCGTGAAATCGAAGTCGCCGGTTCGCCCATCGAAATGGGAAGGCAGATCGGCGAGGCCGCCCGTGAAGAACTCCGCGGCTTTGCGCATATCGCCCTCGAGCGGGTGAACAAGAGCGTTACGGTCCCCGTTGAAAGGGCAATGGCCGTCGCCCGGGACTGCATTCCGTACGTGGAGGGATACGCACCCCACATGCTCGACGAGATGCGGGGAATGGCCGAATCCTCCGGCGTCTCGCTGGACGATCTCATGATGCTCCAGGTCCGAAATCAGCTCCAGGCGAAGGCCGACGCCGGATGCACGTCCTTTTCAGTCACCGCGCCGGCCGGAAGGGGCAACATTGTGGGTCAGAACTGGGATAACGACACGGCACTCAACCCCTTTACGATTGTCCTCACTCGCCGTCCGACCGGAAGGCCCGCCATCCTGAACATTACCCAGGCCGGAATCATCGCCTACATTGGCCTGAACAGCGAGGGCATCGGGCTATGCCTGAATACCCTGCCCGCGCCCAGCCGGGCCGTGGGCGTGCCGCACTACTTCACGGTCCGGGGCATTTACGAAACCGGCACCCTGGAAGATGCCGTTCAGGCGGTGCGACGGGCGAGGCGCGCCATCCCCGCCAACATTATCCTGGCGACGCCCCAGGGGCCGGCGGACCTGGAGGTCGCCCTGGAAAACGTGCATGTTATCCGGGGCGACGGCGTGGGTCTGGTAACCCATACCAACCACTGCGAGCATCCCGAACTGACGCATAACAACAACGTCTTCCCCGAACTCATCCAGTCCGGCGGCCGGAAGATCCGAATTCAGAAGCTCTTCGATGAAATGGAACGTCCCTTTGCGATCGAGAGCATGAAGGCCGCCCTGAGCGATCATGAAAACCATCCCACCTCCATCTGCCGCCATCCCAACGATCATCCCACCACGGGGTATTGGGCCACGGCGTTCTCCGTCATCATCGAAACCGATGCAGGCCGCATGCACGTGAGCCGGAACAACCCCTGCCAGAACCCGTACGAGACCTATGCGCTGAACTGATCGGCGCGCGTGCCGCAACGCCTTCCACCCGGTCTTTCAGGAATCATCCACCATGTCTCTCACGTCCAATCAGATCTCACACGCGCTTTCGCGCAAACTCCTGCGCAACCGGCATACCCGTATCATGATGGATTACTATACGGAAAAACTGCCGCGTCTCGAAACGCCTGAATCTCCTGTGCAATGGAAGAAGCTGACCGCCAGGGTTCGTCGGGACCTCCTGGATAAAGTCTTCCTGACAGGCCTCGATCCGGACGTCAACAACCACCCGCCGAAGGTACAATGGCTGGGCGTCCTCGAGGGCAACGGCTACCGCATCCGGAAACTTCATTACGAAGGGTATCCGGGCATGCGGATCCCCGCCCTGTTATACGAGCCCGGGAATCTCAAGAGCAAAGTTCCCGCCGTGCTCAACCCCAATGGCCACCACCGCGGCGGCAAGGCCATGGACTACAAGCAGGCCCGCTGCATCAACCTGGCCAAACGCGGGATGCTCGCCCTCAACTTCGAATTCATTGGCATGGGTGAACTTCAGGGCTCGGCCAACCACATGCAACAGGCCCACATCGACCTGTGCGGGGTGGCCGGCGTGAGCGCCATGTATCTGGCCATGAAGCGTGGTCTGGATGTGCTGCTCTCCCACGAACACGCCGACCCCGACAGGGTGGCCATGACCGGCCTCTCGGGCGGCGGATGGCAAACCGCCGTGCTCACCGCAATGGATGAACGCATCGGCGTCGCTGTGCCCGTTTCCGGTCATTCTCCGATCTGGCACCGGGCGACCAAACGGTGGCAGGACCACGGCGACCTGGAACAGACGCCGGTCGATCTCTGCACCGTGGCGGACTACGACACCCTAACCGCCATGTTCGCGCCCCGGCCGGCGCTGCTCGTACACAGCGTCAACGACGGAATCTTCCGCCCCGAATTCATGCGGCCGGCGCTGTATGCGCCCGCCCGGCGGGTGTACGAACGGCTCGGCGTGCCCGACCGCATCGGTTTTTACGCCAACGAGGATCCGGGCACTCACAACTACGAGAAAGACATCCGTGAGCAACTCTACCAATTCCTCATGAACGTCTGGGACCTCGACATCTCCACCGAGGATATCCCCTGCCACGACGAAATACGCTCCGAGTGGGAACTCAACGTGGGGCTTCCGGCGGACAACCCCACATTCCTCTCGATCGCCGCCGAACTCGCCGGGCGGCTGCCCGCGAAACGATCCACCACGGATACAAAACAACAGGATCGAAGGCGCCTTGCCGGTGTGTTGCGGCTGCCGTCTGCGTACACAGTGGAATCACGAGCCGTTCGCAAGACACAAACGCTGGCCGGGGTACAAATCTCGCACCATCTCCTGGAGATGGACCGCTGGAATATTCCCGTCACGGAATTCCGCCTGAACGGTTCGAACGATGTTCTGCTCGTCCTCCCGGAAAGTGGTCGGGCCGGCGCAACGAGGGCTGTAGACATCGCCCTCCAGTCCGGCAAACGCGTTTTCGTGGCCGACCTGTTGGCGTTTGGCGAACAGGTCATCGCGGACGGCGCCTACCACTACCTGTTTATGGAATGCATCTCCGCGGCCGGGGACCGTCCCCTGGGCATCTGCACGGCCCAGTTGCTCGCCCTCCGGCGCTGGATAGAGTCGACAACCGGCATGTATTCCCTGAACATAACCACCCAGGGTCTCTCCACCGGGCTGATTGCCATTTGTGCGGCGGCTTTGCGCCCCCGGGGCGTCGACGCACTGAGCGCCAACCTGCCCGACACCCTCCGCCGGCTCATCGACTGGAGCGTCGACTACGCGAAAGAGCCCGTTCCGTTCTGTTTCGGACTGCTCGAGCAGTTTGACATCGAAGACCTGATCCTGCTTTCCCACCCTGTAGACATTCTTATCGACGGCCGCGGACCGATGCGTTGAGATCCGGAACATGCGGCGCATCCCGGCCCGATCCTCCCGTTTCGTCGTCGCTCCCGAGAGGCCCTTGCAATGTCCGACTCCGAAACCGTCCTTCTCGATGCACGCTATTACCGTGCCCTGCCCATCGACAGTCCCGGGTACGAATCGGTCACGTTCGAACTCCCCATCCGGCATACGGCACTCATCGGCATGCACTGCTGGAATATCGGCTGTCCCGATGGCCCACCCCTGAACATGAACTACTGCGTGGACCTGGGCTGGCCCGAGGCCACGGCTGAAGGATACCGCATCATGTGCGAGGTGATGCGGCCGGCCATGGACGCGGCACGGGCGATCGGTCTCCCCGTGGTACACGTGGAGGCCGACTGGATGGACGAACAATACCCGCACATACCGTCCAGACGGGATAGAACAAACGTCTGGAAGCCCACCGGCCGCCAGAAGGAAATGCTGGACCGCGCCCACGGTCCCGATTATTTGAAAAAGTCCCCACTCGCAAAAATGCGCCGGGCGGAAATCGTGTCTCCCGTCGGCGATGAGCCCATGGTTTTTTACACCGACACCCTGGACGCGTATCTGAAGGCCAACAACATCGACACCCTCATCTATACCGGATTTGCCGCCGATATGTGCGTTCTGGGCTCCGAAGGCGGCGGTCAGGCGATGCTCTCCCGCGGGTACCGCTGTATACTGATGCGCGACGGCACGGTAGGCGTGGAACGTCCGGATACGTTTGACGAACGCCTGGCCACGCGCTACGGAATCCACATTTTCGAGTGGAAAATCGGGTACAGCACCACGTTCGAGGCGTTCATGGAAGCGGCGGGGACCGGTCAAAAGGCCTGAAAGTCATCCGACGAAGCGTCAAAGAAAGGAAAATCAATGGCCCTCAGAATTTGTGACTGGAAACATGGCAAGAAATGGGTCTATTCCATCACGTACGACGAAGCGCTGATCGAATTGCACGAACGCGCCGTGCCGATTCATGAGGCGTTCAATATACCGGGACATATGGAAGCGGTGGCCGGCCACATCGGCGAAATACGGCGTCTCGGCAACTCCAGTTACAACGGCTTCCGGCACATGACCGGGGGGGAAATGAAGGAGATGGTCGACCGCGGCTGGGGTGTGGGGAACCATTCGTGGAGCCACGAAGTGATACAGCCGGACATGCTGGACCGGGAGTTGCGGGAGGCCAGGGAGGTGCTGGAAGAGGCTATTGACGGTCCGGTGGACCTCTACTGCTCGCCCGGCAATAACACGAATATGGCGGACCATGTCCTGGATGCCTGCCGGGAGTACGGCTATCTCGGCGCGATGAGCCTGACGGACGCGCTCAACCGGCCTGGCGACGAACTCTTCTGGCTGAACCGCACGGCCCTTCACGACCAGTTCTACGAACCCTTCTACAGCGAATTCGATCCGTACAGGAACATACGCCATGCACAGGCGGCCAGCGGATGGATAATCGACTACTGCCACTGCCCGCTGGATGAGGTGGTTCATCGAAACAAGGACTGCACCGCAGACCAGCTACGGCGCCGTTTTGAAACGGTTCTCAGCGAAGGCGGGGAAGACGTGTGGTGTGCCGTTCCCGAAGAAGCCATCTATTACCACCTCACCCGACGCCACACCACGGTCGCAACCCTCGACGATACTTCCGACGAAAAGCGCTACCGTCTGAACCTTGACGGGTTGTCCGACCGGGTTACGTGTCGCGCGCTGACGATGGACGTGGACGTGCCCGCGGCCTGGTGCCGGTATCCCCGGGTTCGCGTCGACAATCAACCCATGCCCGCTTCCGTAGTCCGCCCCGGCGTTCTGCGCATTACCGCGGACGTTGAAGACGGAATGGAACTGGCGTATTCGGCTTAGGATGGGTACGCGGAAAAGCCCCTCTCCACCTCCGGGCGCGTAACGGGAATATTGCGTGAATGAACGCGAGAAATGCACCTGTCGACAAAAGTGCGGATCAACGGCTCATGCGATGCCTCGCAGACGCCCTTCAGCGCCGTGTTTGAGGTCGTAGGGGCAACTCTTGTGGTTGCCCACGTAGTGGCCCGCGGACATCACGGGTCAGTATCGCCAACCGCTGATGGCTGATTGCTGCCTGCCGGGTGGCGAGGTGGACCTCTTGCGTCTACCGTCTCACGTCTTGCCCGTTGAAGTCTTCGTGTGAGTTGTTTTCAGATTCTGTCTCCCATCCCGGCGATTGTCGGTACGACGTATTCGTCGCCGGGATTGACCAGGTAGGTGTAGCCGCTGGCGAGATCGGTACCTTCTCTGAGACCCCTGACGATCGTAATGTCGCCCGTTGAGACGCCCCGGGTTGTGACTGCCGCGATCCTGTAGCTCGTGTCCATCGGCAAATCGTTCATGAAATGGATGGTTCGATCGGCGAGGTCGCGATTCCGTGGCAGGGGTGGATCGAGGTCGACCAGATTGTTTGCCGGGTCGGAAGCGTCGATCCGCGAGACCTTCCCGCACCAGGCGCCGCGGTTTGACGTCAGCGCAACGGTACCGAAGGCGAGTAACGTGCCGCCGACCATCCGCATCAGCTTTACTTCATCCCCGATCAGGCGGATCATTCCGAATGTGCCTTTGAACGTGATCCCGCCTTCCACCGTAACTTCCATCGCTTCCTCGCAACTGATCAGTATATCCGTGCGGCCTCCGGCCATCTCCACGGCCACGGCGGCTGCCGCGCCCGCATCCCCTTCGTGTCTCATCTCCAGTTCGCGTACCCGAACGATGAACGGATTGGTATCGCAGGGTTCAAGCACGTTGACAAACTGGCTCTGCATATCCTCTCCCAGCCTGCTTTGGATGAGATACCTGGGCCGCTGCAGCCTCCGGGGCGAATCCCCCGTGGCCAGAGCAGCTTCGTCACAGGGCGTGAGCGCGTGCAGACGAAGGTGGGGTTCGCGGCCTTCCGGAATTCGGCCGCGGATATCTGCGATCTTCCAGTCGACGGTGTAAGGCTGCTGCGCCGGCCCGGCGGAGCGCGTCACGTCGTACAGGTAGGTGAAACCGCTCTCCTTGTAGAATTCAGCGTTCTCGCCCTCCAATTTCGCAAACGGAACATCCGTTCCCGCAAACGTGCCGCCTTCCTGCCGGACGAGTTCAATGCCGGCAACCTGCGCCGTTTCCGCCGCCGCGTGCCAGGAAAGACGGTGGTTCCTCCCGCCCCGCGCGCGGAATACATCGAGAACGTAGCTGTTGCTTTCGTCCACGTCAACGAGGGCAACGGTGCGCCGGTAGGTTTGCAGGCCCCTATACGCGTCAGGCGCATCCACCTGTATTGCGCGCAGCGGGGGTTCCACGGCGAAGAACTCGATCTGCCCGCCGGGACTGTATGCCGACCTGGTATCGTTCACCAGCAGCGTATTGTGGCTGATCGTGTTGGCCGTCCATGCATGTCGCTTCGGCCAGGATCCGGTATATTCGGGATAGCCCAGGTCCGGGATCATGGCCACGTCGTTCGCCAGCAACCCGAGGTTTAGAGAATCGTGGTGCGAATGTCCCTTGCCCTGTCCGTAGTGGATAAACACGGCGCGGCCATTCTCCCGATTTCCGGTCTGGAGGTGCGCCTGTCCGTACCGACCGAAGTGTTCGCTTTCCAGGCTGGCCGGACCCTTCTGTCCGATCTTTCGTATTTCACGGGTCAACGCGTCCGGATCCTTACGGTAAATGTCGTCTTCGAGGCGCAGGGAGGACCCGTGAGCCGCATGCTCGTGCCACGCCAGGGCCGCGAAACGCGGGTCTCCGTACAGTCTGTACGCCAGGATATAGGTCTCGGCCGCGCCTTGCCGGCCCCACGCGCCCACGGCGCCGCTGTCTCCCGTGTTGGGCATCATCCCGTCCAGCACGTTTATCCGGGATTCAACGAGATAAGCCTGTTTGAGCTTCGGGTAATCCGCAACCAGATTGTGTCTGGTATATTCGGGATAGTGCGACAGAATCTGTACGAGTTCCCGCATATGGCGGGTCCAGATGAGACCGTAACCGCCGCATTCTCCGCCCATGCCGTCCCGGTCGAGCCCCTCGGTCAACACCCACGGCACCGGATCTTTTTGTGCCGAGTGGTCTCCGGGAAACCCGGGATGGAACAGCCAGTCCAGCCACTCCGGCGTCAATTCCGGGTCGTCCAATGCAATCGCCGCGGTTGCAAGGGAGGAGTGGTTCATGCCCGTGTTGCCGCTGATCCGGCCGTCCTTCACCGACTTGAGCGCTTCCAGCAACAGGTGATCGTGAATATGCCCGCAGATCGCGGCGGTGCTGTTCTTGTCCCCCAAGTCGTATTGTTTGGCATGTTCCGAGCAGAAAGCCACCAGATCGTCGTCGCCCTGGAGTCCGTCGAAGACGATATCGTAGCTCCGGGCAAGGCCCTGCGCGACGAACGTCTCCCAGATGCAACCTTCGATGCGGCCCCTTCCCGAACCGCCCTGGCTGTGCTGAAAACCGAGTTCGTGGAGTGGAAGGTAGTCCATCTCGGGATAGACGTCCGCGATCCGGTCCAGCAGCACGCCCGCCTTGTGGGCGTAGCGCCTGTCGTCCGTGAGGGCATAGGCATCCGCCAGCGCGGCAACGCCTCGCTGGATCCGGCGCCACACCGCCTCGAAATTGTAGTATGCGATAATGTCGTGCCTGTTTCCCTGGTCGTCGAACATGCCATATCCGTCTTCTACATAGAGTTTGTGCAACGGATCCGCAGAATCGGGATGATCGGCATTGAAGAGCAGCGACCGGTCCCCCAACTCGCGCCGGAACATCCCCTGCGCGTCCAGGGCCGTCCTGTAGAAGGCCCCGAAGTCGTTTTTCGGATAGACCTCCTTGCAGTGTTCGCACCAGATCTTCCACGGCCTGGCGTCGTCGAATTCCCACCATTCGCGCCCCGATTTCGCAGGCGCCTCCTCCCCGCAGCCGGGACAGTAGGGCTTCTGGCCCTTGTATGTCACGCCTTCGTTGGTGTAGACTGTCCGCGGCAACTCCTGTGCGGTGACCATTTCCCACAACGCATCGTCCGTACGGCCCACCCACTCTTCTGCAGCCGCAACAGCGCGTTCCTTCTGTTCCCGCGCCCATTCGTGCGTCGCCGCATTTGCAAGCGCGTTCGACCGCATCGCCGCGGTGACGAACCGGCTCTGCTTTTTTCCATTTGACATCCTCTGCACCCCTTTCAATTCGAAAGAAATAGTCGAATATCAAGCCGCGTCCTGGAGTTACGCATTTCACTGCAATTTCTGTTATTTCGAGACCCGTAAACGGTCCGGTCGACGTGTATCGGGTCGCAGTATGCGGGTTGAAATATACGCAACGGAGGTTATATTGGGCGGGATTTATACGTTGCCAGCCGACAGGACAAACCCTTATTCACGAGGTACACAATTGGAGGAGATCATAATGGACGAATCCACAGACGCTCAGAAGACGGGGTTAGGCGGGCGCATGGTCGGCGCCCTGTTTTCGCCCGGGCGGACATTCGCCGCGGTCAATGCGCATGTCGAACACCGGGACTGGTATCTCCCCATGATTATTATCGTAATCGTCGGCATGTTCTCCGCGTACATATTGATGCCCACCGCAAAGACGGCCGGGATGCAGGCCGTACAGGAGCAGCTCGCGAAAGATGAATCCCTTACGGAAGAACAGCGGGTGATGGCCCTGGAAAGTGCGCAAAGGGTGATGGGCTTAGGCGCCGTTGTCCTCCCGTCCATCGGTACGGCCGCGACGATCTTTGTCCAGGGGGCGATTTTTCTCGCACTTGCCAATTTCGTGTTCGGTGGCGACGGTACTTACAAGAAAATGCTGGCCGTTGTGAGCTACAGCTCACTCGTGGCCATTCCCGCCGCCATTGTTACGGTGCCGCTTGCCATGGCCTGGGATTCGGCAACGGTGCAGGTCGGCCTGGGTCTGCTTGCGCCTGGATCCATGAAAGGGAGTTACATATACTACTTCCTGTCCATGATCACCGTCTTCGCCGTCTGGAAGTACCTGTTGATTACGGTCGGGTCTGGCGGCCGTTACGGGTATTCGGACAAAGCTTGCGGGGATAGGTATTTTCGGACTCTGGATTCTCTATGTGCTGGCCGCCGCCGGCGCGCGGGCCGCTGCCACCATGTGATGGCAGGGTACGGATAAGAAGGGCTTAGAGCGCGGCTCCGTTAGAGACATCGCTGGAAGGTGACTGATCCGGTCCATGGTCGACTCCTGTCGCGCAAACCTCGAAAAATCGAACACGGTACGGGGGAGGTCCCGCAGGACGCCCTTGAATTCATATATGCAAAACGCGGCCAGGTAGTTGAAGGGCTCGGACAGACCGGGCACATTCAATCATCTGGCCGCGTGGGTTTTTCGAATTTACATCAATTGGTTTTCGACTATTCTCCTTATGTAGTCGTATTGCTCGTTTCTTTCCAGAAATAGAATATGTGCGTCGGCAAACCGGTTCCGATCCCAGTTGCCGTCGTCATATCTTTTTTGGAGATCGTCGTACGATGTTGCAGAAATGATATACGAATTCAGCGTTATGTCCTTGCGCTGACTTCTCTCGCCGATACGTTCAGCCATTTCCGACATCCTTTCGTGAAGCCGCGCTTTTTCGTCGTGTTTGTATGCTTTGGCGTGAAGCATTCCGTGCGGCTCGACAAAAACGATGTGTTGTTTCTCTCCTTCCTTAATCCAAAGGATGAAGTCCGGATAGAAGCCGCTCGACTCGAAAAATCCCACGCCCGCGCCACGGCTCTGATTCCGCAGTAGAAACACCTCCCGGCCGGACAGCCTGCCGTCCTTCTCCTCCAACCAGTAGTCCTTCAAATCCTTCACAAACCGTTTTTCGCTGTCATTCAATGCGGGCGGAGTCGTTTTTAGATTTTCATCCCCTGCTTCAATCAATAACGGCTGATAGAGATGCCGGTCAAAGTGCAGGCGCGGCAACTCCTCTGTTTCCTTTTGGTAGAGGCGCTCGCAATCGGAAATCAGGTCTTCGATCTTCTCCACCAATTCTTGCTTGGAGCGCCTGATACCGACAATGTATTGGCCGTTTCCCTCCGACTCACGGCCAAAGCTCAAATTCGGATCGCGCTCGTCGAGGGTTTTGTACACCATCTGCTGCGATTCCCAGCGCTCGCGATGTGTATGGTAGAAGGCGTCGGTGTACTTCCGCAATATGCGGGTTGCCGCTTCTTGTAGACGATGTATATCGTCAAATGATTGTGGCCGGACGACCGTTTCTTCCACAACTAGAGTGTACCGGTCGCGATTCTCAAGAATCTGGCGTGGCGCGCACAGAGGTATAGTAAGGTTGTTATAACCCTTCTGCTCCTTATATTCGATCAGGTCGAGATAGACCTGCTCCCAATCCACGAGGGCCAGGCTCTCTTGGGGGAGTACCCGCTCGTCTCCCGAATGCGCGTCAGAGGTCACAAGTCCGTCTTTGCTGCTTTCCAGCGCCTGAACCTTTAGCGACAAGTCGACCCGAATTTTTTTTAATTCAGAATCCGGCTTCAAGAGAAGACTTTGAGTCTTGACGAATTCGCTACCTTCTTTTATCCGAGGTACGACCAGTCCTGCATTGAGCAGTTTCTTGTCATGGCGGACAAGAAGAGGTAGCTCATCGTACCCGTCCATATCTACGCCTTCTCGCTCAAGATAATCGCGGAACCGAGCCATGTAGTTTGCGCGAATCGCGAAGATATCGAGCGTTTCCAATAACCTAATTTGTTCAGGATGGGTGCCGGCCAACTCCGTACTCCGCTTTAGGCTGGCATTCTTGCCTCGCAGGCGCACCCCGCGGCCGAAGAGTTGGATAATTTCCGATCCCTCGCTGCGTCCGATGTTCAGGAGTCCCATGTTCGACACGCGCCAGGAGTTCCATCCCTCCATAAATTTCTTTGCGCCAATGAGAACCTGAATGCCAGTCTGCGGATTATTGATATTCTCGAATAGTGAGCCGGACAGAGCGTCTTCTTCCAACGTTATTCCAGTCTCATCATTTTCTACCAGTTTCTTGAATGCGCTGACGTCCCCGATGTAGATAAGGCCGAAATATTCATCGGCGCCGCTCGCTTTGAGGCCTAATTCGCCGTCGGCGCCCCGGATTGCACAGACGTGCAGACCGCCCCCGGCTGGAGCATGGAATACCTTTTTTAGTATGTCATCGTAAATTTCCCTGGCGGGGCGCTGCAACTCCCTGAGGTATGTGAACTTGCCAGCGAATACGTCTCTTCCGTCCGGGGTTACCAGGTCGCTCTCGCCCTTAACGAGTCGATTAATCGCACAGATTGTCCATTCGCGCCGGCTCAAGACGCGATGCAGGAACAGCGCCACGGTCAGCACGTCACTGCGTTTCTCCTTGTTCTTGGTATACACTGCATTTACCGTGCTGCCGACAAAGACCCATAGGGGCTTTTCCAGATCGTACGGACGCAATTCTTCGGCAGACTGGGTGAAGACGCATTGCTGCTCGTAGAAGGACAGCAGGTTGCCGAGCAGTAACGTATCCGTCTTTTCCTCGGTGGTCTCCTCGACGAGATTGAGTACGCGGAAGTCCTTGCCGTAACCATCGCCGTGGAAATATCTATACGAGTAATCGAATGCAATGGCCTTTCCGTATCCCGGGTAAGCTTGTCGTTGGCAACCGCTCTCAAGGCTTGGCCAAAAGTGGCGCTGTATTCAAATGTAAAGCCACTCTCGCCGAGGTCGTCGCGGTAACGCCGCCACACCTCGCCACCGGAACCCTTATGCCCTTCATCGACGAAAATAAGGTTGTTGCCTTCGAATGCTTCGACGGGTACGCTAACGCCTCCGCCTCGCTTCTGCTCGACTAGTTTGGTGATTTCAATGACCCTCACATCGTCTTTTTGGCCGCCCTCGTTCATGTCGAACGGACCGCAGCGGATGTTCGAGGCCCCCATTTCGCTCATGTGCTGTTCACTCAGTCCTTCGTTAGGGGTAATCAGCAAGACGTTGTCCAGAGTCTGATTATTGTAGTGCAGGAATTGACGATAGTTGAGGTGCATAATGAGGGTCTTGCCGCTTCCGGTCGCCATCCAGAAGGCCAACTTCTTCAAGTCGGATTCGCAGAACTCTTCACCTTTATTGCGTTCGGCGGAGAACGCATTCAGGGACCCAAGCATCTCACCCAGTTGGTTGAAGTACCGATGCAGGAACAATTCCGTGTATAGTGCCGCGAGGTATTGGAAGTATCGCAGATGGATCGGTTTAGATCGATTGGAATTCATAGCCTTCAGGTGGATATGTACGTTATCGTCGTATTGTACAAGAACTTCCTGGGCGATATTCAACGCGTCGCCGCGCCCTATCAACCGATGATAGACATGACTGTGACCCTCAGCGAACCCCTCCGCATCCTTCATGTCGGCCAGCAGTTCACGGTTATTTTGGTAGCCGAACTGCCGGTTTAGCCAGGCCAACAAGACCAGGTGCTGATCCAGGTCGGTTTTTTCTAAGGGCGGCATTTCTATGGTTCGTCCTTTACGATTAATTCCAGCCTTTCTATCAGCGGCGGCAGGTCGTTATTTAAGGTGTCCCACAATTTCTCGAGACTCAGTTCAGCGCATTTCGGACCCAGCCGACTGCGCATTAAAACAGTCTGTGGCCAGGGAATTTCCTTGAACCGCTGTCGCGTTGGAATTGAGATACGGATTGGCGCCTCACCAACAATCTCGACCAATTTTCGTTGCGCGAGTTCCAGGAGCCGATTATTGGACAACTCGTTCAGGCTTGGAGTACCGAGCAATACAACAGCTTCCCTTGCGTGGTTCCGCATATCTTCGAGGCTTGCACGGTCAGCATACGGATATCTTACCATACACGTACTCCGCCGAACTGGAATTCTCAATGACACGTCGCGGCTGCTCTCTTCTCCTTTAACCCTACCCGTCCTGGTTGTCAGAAATCTCCGAGAGCCTCGTCATAAGTTGTCTAATCATCTCGTTAAATATCCTCTTGAGCACCTCCAGGTTTTGACCCGCATATTCTTTTTCGTAATTGAAGTCAGTTGACGAAAACCGCCAGATGGAGCCATTCGATCCAATTTCATTCTCAATTCGGAAATAAAAATCCGCATCTTGCTTGGCCTGAAATTGGTTAAAAGAGATTCCTATGGATGTAGTGGCGAAGGCGGCGTATTCCGGCCAAGCCGCAACCTTATCCTCAGGCATATCAAGACTTGATACTTTGCCGTCTACATTTCTCAATGAACATTCACCACTATATACATCAGCACTCTCGACCATTTCGGTAAACTGCTCGCATTTATCTTTACAATAATAAAAAAACGGATGCAACACCGTGCGCGCATACTCTCTAGCTCGAATCAACTCACCTGTACCCCTGTCAATTGACTGCTTAAAGAGTGCGATCTCTTTATCGATGTCGTCCGCCTCTTCAATATTCTCGCCCCGGGCAGCTTTCAGATGGAGACCCAAGGTGTATTCACAGCACCCGGCAACATACGCGATGAATTCGGCCAGGTCTTCTGACTTATCTGCCTGCTCAAGTGATTCAATGTAGCGGTTTCGTTCCTGTATGGGTATGATCGCCACCGTGTAGCCGTGTTTGATGAGAATCAGATTCATCAGTAGCCGCGCAATGCGTCCGTTTCCATCGTCAAAAGGATGAATCCGCACAAAGCGGTAGTGAAACGTTGCGGCTATGACGATGGGGTGTTCGCCCACGTTCTCGGTCTTTCTATACCAGTCAATAAGATCGGTCATCTCCGGCTTTACCTGATCGGGCGGGGTGTAGTAGTAAATCTCGCCGGTTGAGGTCTCCACGTTGTTTGGTTGGGTTTTGTATTGTCCAATGGTAATGAGTCGCCTCGTGGGCTGTCCATCCGGCGTAATTGCGTCAATTTCGTAGGGCTCTTTCAACAATATCCTATGGAGATTTCGGATGAAGACTTCATTGAGAGATTCGTTTCGTTTTACTGCATCCTCGATTGCCTTTACCGCCTCGTCATGGCCCTCGATGTCCAGATGGTCCCGCATCGTCTTTCCATGCGCGGTGAGTCCGTGGAGGATCAGGCTTCTCGTTTCCCCAAGGGTCAGGCTGTTGCCTTCTATGGCATTGGAGTGATAGTTCGACTCGATTCTGAGTTTTTGTTCTATCTGCCCCACGACATCGAAAGGTAAAGGTCGCAATGCGTCTAATTCCAATTTCAGGCGATCAATCTCGTCAATGGCCGTAGAACTGGTCGGAGTGTTGATATGATTCAAAGCCAGTTCCTGCCCATGCTGGTCTCTTGTCAAACCTTCGTCCTCAGCGGGATCGGCCGAATGAGTAGACGAGTCCGACGCAGGAACCTGTGTTTCTTCGTCCCGTTTCCGTTCCACGGCTACCCATTGCTTCCAGAATTTCCAGCCTTGTTTCTTTGAGTCTTTAGGTGCCATCTATTTCACCGTTCCTGCAAACATCCGTCGCTTGAACAAGGGCTCCAGAGCTTTCGCCTCACGTATAAACGAGTCGCCGTTAACGTATACATCGTCTGCGTCCTCAGTCAATTTCTGCTTGCCAACGAAATCTCTGTCCCGCTCAAAGTCCGCCTTCTGCCAATTCTCCGTTTCTCGCCAGATGACGGCAACCCGACGCTCGTCAATCTGGCCGCGATAGACAAGGTATCGCCGGTCGTCGTCGTAATGGACGTGCCGCGTCTGAACGTGCAGTCCGATCAGGTAGTTGAAGGTCTCCGGGATGTCGGCAATTTTCTGCCGCGTCTGGCCATCGGAGTGGATGTTCAGTAGATAGGAGAATGGCTTCGAGAGCTTCTCTACGTTTAGCAACGTTTCGCTACGCCTGGTTTCCCATTTTAGCATGTATTTGAGCAGGTATTCGTGGAATGGCAACGTCTGCTGAGCAGAAGCCTCTTCGAAGTCGATGTTGTTTAGCGCGTCTTCATAGCTTTCAAGGCGCATATACTTGACAATACGTGGGCTCCGTTCGACGTCTTGGGGAGTTGCGGCACACTTGGGTTTGCCATCCTTCCATTCGGGTGCAAACGTGACCTTTTTCATGCGGGGTAGTAATACGGAATCAAAATACTTGGCCATTTCAACGAGGATGAACTTGCGTTGGCCACCGTCTTCCCGGTTAAGGTTGATGACAGCATGGCCAGATGTACCGGAGCCAGCGAAAAAATCGACACAATAGTCCGCATCGTTCAACTGACAAACCCGTAGACAATCTTCAACAGTGTAGACTGATTTAGGAAATGAAAAGGCATCGGACGAACCCAAGATGTGGGCAAGCAGATTGGTGCCGTAGTCGGTTGCGGAATATTTCTTATCAGTCCATAGAGTTGACGGTAAAGTCCCCTCACTCATTCGTGACTTCATATAGATGCCTAACTTTCCGGTTAGATCCGGTCTGGCCGTGAGATCGGAGATTTTCCTGATAGCCGTCTCGTGTCCCCATTTCCACGTCTTCTCTTCACCCTTTGCATTTATGGGGTAGATGACTTCCTCTCCATTTAACACTTCGGTCGAAGACTCCCATTTACCTTTTTCGTTGTTCCAATCCAATGATGGAATTCGAACCGCGCCTGCTACACTAGCGAAAATCGGATAGAATAGTCTGGGTCGTGCAAATCGATTAGCGTTGAAACCGCCGTGCTTTCTGAAATTGACTAGCTCGAATGGTCCGGTAACATCCCTTTCTTTATATCTCGCCTTTTGTTCTTCGGACTTTGGTAAACGGCCGACAACCGTAGCGTTTGTGTTCGCGGCGAATATTGCATATTCGTGTGCGACGGAAAAGCCCGTGAGAGTCGAACGGCCTGCGGGATTACTACGAATAATCGCGGTACTCAATACTGTACCCGTTCCAATGACGGTCGACAAAGCGTCACGTAGACGATGGTATTCAGAGTCGTCGATTGCCACACACAAGAATCCTTGGGAATTCAGCATCTCCACGGCGATAGCGAGCCTGTCATTCATGAGCGAAAGCCATGAAGAATGTTTGTAGTTGTTTTTGTAGAGGATTTCGGATGCAGCGGTATTGAATGGCGGATCTATATATACGCATTTCACCGCATGGCGGTTCTGTTCGGAAAGAAAATTAAGTGCTTGCCAGTTTTCACTATGAATTAGTAATCCGTCGGTTGTGCCATCCACATCGTCATAACTGCCCAAGATCCGATCCACGAAGTCTAGTTCGAAGTGTTTGGTGTCAATCACGAGAGTTGGAGTTAACCTCAAGAACTCGACACGTTTGTTTGTCCTGTCCATGTCGGCGTTGAAGAGGTCGACTTGATCTTCGTCAATGCCGAACAATTCTCGCCACTCAAGCCATTGCGCGTCACACAGGGCGATTTCTTCGAAAAAGACTTCATTGACGTGCTTAACCGTAATGCAATATTGCGTCTCAGTAACGAATTTGCGCTTTTTCCAAAGCATTCTCTGAAAGTTTTCGATCTGGTCGAGGAAGTCGATGATTCGGCCTCCGACCGAGCGAATCGTCCGCATTGTCTGAAACCAGCCCTCGGATCGTTCCTCGCCTGCCGCTTCCATTTCGTCGAGGCTCAACACTTCGTTCTTAAGGTAGAAATCGAGTTCACGAGTCAGGAAGCCCTTCAGGTCTTTGTGGATGAAGAAATCGGAGGTGTTGCGCCGGGTATACTGGCACATGTGGTGTTTGAGAACGGTGATCGATTCTCCTTTTCCATTGTTGGATTTCTCGGCGATCACCGCGGCCAATGCGTCAGGGAGATGATTAAGCCGATCGGAAATCTCATTTACCGCTTTGGCAATTATATTTTCCTGTTGTTTGTTCTTGCCATAGGAGTTTTCTTCCTGCTTAGTAAGTGCCCGGTATTCAAAGGGGATTTCGAGGCGGCGGACCGTTTCATCATAGGAGATAGATTCGGCATACGGTACGAAAAACCGCCTGTCGCTCTTGACGTTGTCCTTTTCGACCTCGGCCGCGCGAAGCTTGAAATGCACTGCGATGCCGCGCGACCTAAAGGTATAGTCCTGGAAGTGTTCGCCAGTCTTCACATAGTATTGATCTCTGTTTGCCCAATGGAGGTGGACCTCTTCGCCGTTATAAGGAATGGCATAACGATGACGCTTTGAATAACGGCGTTTGGAAATGAAATCGCCGTCCTGGTAGTAACGGCTAAAGAAAGCGTATAGATGATTGAAGATCGTCGCTTCAAGCGCTTCCTGACCCTGGCCGCCTGCAGATTTCGCCATTAACTCAAAGTAGCTCTTTCCGAGGGGCGTGTTGTGAAACATCTCCGCAAGGTTTCCGTCAGCATCGATGGCGGCGTGGCCGAAGGATTCCCAAATCTGTTTTCGGATTTCTTGGAGTTTTTTCTCGGCCTCCGCTTGCTCGGCGGCCACGCCTGTGTCTAATTCTTCAGCGACGGCATTGGGCAGATTCTCTACAATAAACCGCTCGATAACGTCCCGCTTGTGATTCATAATGCGGTAGATGCCAAAGTCGAGGTCGGCACAGTCGAATTGGAATAACTCTCGCAGAAGATCCTGGAATTTTTCGATCGATGTGCTCATGGATGACGTTCCTCGCAGCAAGTAGGGCTTCCCAATGTATACACAATGACGTGGAGAACGTCAAGGGTTAGGCGGATCGGACGGCGGTTCAACGGCGCAGCTGAAATCCCTGGGCTGTAAGGAATTCATCCAGTTCGGCGCGGGCGTGAAACTGCCCGGTGCGCCCCGCCATAACCGTTGTCCATCGCTGGTCGCCCTCGTGCATCCCCTGCGAGGTATAGAAGTCGACCATGTTTCTGTCGTATTCCTCCATCGCCAATCGATGCGTCTCGTCGCAGAGATACCGTTCGCGATGCAGGACCGCATCCAGAGGCAATCGCGGTTTGACTTCCGGGGCCTGCGCCGGATACCCGATGCAAAAGCCAGCCACGGCAACGACATACGGGGGCAGGTCCAGCAACTTGCCCACCGATTTCGGATTGTTACGCATCGCGCCGATCATGCAGATGCCCAATCCCAAAGACTCCGCGGCGATGGCCACGTTCTGCATCATCAGCGCCACGTCCACGGTCGCGATCATCAACGCCTCCGCATAGTCCCCGTCGAACCGCTGTGCCCCGTGCATCCTGTTGGCCAGCCGGTCCCGGTGCAAATCCGCGCAGAAGGCCAGAAACGCCGCGCTCTGGTGTATCTGCGCCTGATCGGCGCACAGTTCGGCCAGTCTCTTTTTCCGCTGTGGATCCGCCACGTGAACGACGGTGTAAGCCTGCAGATTGCTGGACGTGCTCGCCTGCTGTCCGCACCGGATCAGTGTTTCGAGGACGCCATCGGGAAGCGGCCGATTCTCGAACCTGCGAATGCTCCGGTGTGAGAGCAGGAGATCAATTGTGGAATTGGACATATTGAAGCCCCTAAAAGCAGTGAGAGGTGAGACGGGAGAAGGAAGAAGGCCACCCCGCGTCCCACCCGTTAGCTATCAGTATTCAGCCAAAACCGGCTGACGATAAGGCAACGCGAAGTCTATCCGCGAAAACCACGCCAAAACGCGGGTAACTTTGAAAGTTGCCCCTACAAAACCGAATCGCGGAGCGGAATAGCCTGCGGCTTCACGAATTTTCATTTCGCTCGCCCTGTGGTGTGGGGTTTTTTTCCGTGTTTATCCGACCAGCCCGTCAGCGGGAAGTGATTGGTACGGGTAAAATGTCATAAAAAAACGGGCGGGTTTCAGAACCCACCCATACGGTATCGGCCGCCGTGGCCAAGTTGCCCGGTTCGCTTTATTGGTCCCCGAGCCGCAGCCGGTTGATCGCCCGCGCCAGGGCCAAGCTCGCCCGAGCTTCGTCGATCTGTTGATCTCGTTTTCGCGCCAGCCTTTCCTGCGCGCGGTCTCTGGCGGCTTCCGCGCGCGTCACGTCAATTCCCTGCGCGAGTTCCGCCGTCTCCGCCAGCACGGTGACGCGGTCGCGCTGGACTTCCGCGAACCCCCCACTGATCGCGACGGACTTTGGCGCCTGCTCCTGTTCGGAAAAGACCATCTGTCCGATGCCCAGAGAGGCCAGCATCGGATGGTGCCCGGCGAGTACGCCAAAGCCGCCTTCGGTTCCCGGCGCCCGCAGGCTTTCCACTTCGCCCGAGTAGACCGTCTTTTCCGGTGTTACGATCTCAAGCTGAAACGTCGGCATCGCATTCCCGCACGAAGTTCGGATACTATAGCGTCTTTGCTTTCTCTATGGCCTGTTCAATCGTTCCGACCAGATAGAATGCCTGCTCGGGCAGATCGTCGTATTCACCTTCGGTCAATCCCTTGAAACCCTTCACCGTGTCTTCGATTTTGACAAATTCGCCCGGGATGCCTGTAAAGCCCTCGGCCACGTGCATACACTGGGTGAGGAAGGCCTGGATCTTGCGCGCGCGCGCCACCACCAGCCTGTCTTCTTCGGAAAGTTCGTCGATTCCCAAAATGGCGATAATTTCCCGCAGGTCGCGATAACGCTGCAGAATCTGCTGCACCCGGCGGGCGACCTGGTAGTGTTCCTCTCCCACCACGCGGGGATCGAGAATTCGCGAACTGGACGCCAGAGGGTCCACGGCCGGATACATTCCCTGATCCGCCAGCGAGCGTTCCAGCACGATACGCCCGTCGAGATGGCTAAAGGCCGTTACCACACCCGGGTCCGTATAGTCGTCCGCCGGCACGTAGATGGCCTGCACCGACGTGATGGAACCGTTGCGGGTGGTGGTAATCCGTTCTTGAAGGGCACCCATTTCCGTTGCGAGAGTGGGCTGGTATCCCACCGCCGAGGGCATCCGGCCCAGAAGCGCGGACACCTCCGCGCCGGCCAGGATGAAACGGAAGATGTTGTCAATGAACAAGAGCACGTCCTGCCCGGCCTCTTCGCGGAAGTGTTCCGCAATGGTCAGTCCGGTAAGCGCGATACGCTGCCGCGCGCCGGGCGGCTCGTTCATCTGTCCGAATACCATCGCGGTTCGGTTGATCACGCCTGAGTCCGTCAGTTCATGAAGCAGGTCGTTCCCCTCACGGGTGCGTTCGCCCACGCCGGCAAAAACCGAGTACCCCCCGTGGCTGCTGGCGACGTTGTTGATGAGTTCAGTCAGAATCACCGTCTTCCCGACGCCGGCTCCGCCAAACAGCCCAAGCTTTCCGCCCCTTGCGAACGGACAAATGAGATCCATTACCTTGATGCCAGTCTCCAGCATCTGGTCCGTCGTAACCTGGTCCGCGTGTGCAGGCGGATCCCTGTGGATTGGCAGCAGCGGCGTATCCTCCGGCAACGGACCCTTCCCGTCGATCGGCTCTCCGATGACGTTGAACAGGCGTCCGAGAGCATTTTCACCCACCGGCACCCGAATCGGCTGCCCGGTATCCGTAACCCTGGTGCCCCTGGATAGACCGTCCGTCGAATCCATTGCAACACACCGTACCACATGTTCGCCCAGATGCTGCTGTACTTCCAGCACGAGGCGTCCACCACCGCTGCGCGACACATTGAGAGCGTTGTTTATGGCCGGTAAATCCCCGCCGCTGAAATCCACGTCCACAACCACGCCCACAATTTCCTTGATTGCGCCTTCGTTCATAAACGGACCTCTTAATTGAAGATGCCGCGCCACCGCGGTCTACGCCACCGCCTCTGCACCGCCGATAATATCCATCAACTCCAGTGTAATTGAAGACTGGCGCTCTTTGTTCATTTCGCGCGTCAATTCTTCAAGCAGGTCTCCGGCATTCCTGGTCGCGTTGTCCATCGCCGTCATACGGGCTGCCTGTTCTCCGGCATTGGACTCCAGCAGAGCGCGCCAGACCTGGAAGTTCACGTGCCGGGGCACCAGCGAATCCAGCAACTGCCCGGGTTCAGGCTCGAAAATGTACTCGCCCGAAGGATGCTCTTCGCCGGTCTCCCGGGGCACAATCGGCAGAAGCAGGTTTATCACAGGCTCCTGGCGTCCGAGGGAGACGAACTCATTGTTGGCAATCCACACCTGATCCACGTCGCCGGACATAAACCGACCCGTCAGGTCGCGCGCGATGGCGACCGCCCGGCCGAGATTCAGATCTGCAAACACGTCGAGGTATTCCCGGCTGATCGTTTTTCCGCGTTTACGAAAGAAATCGCGCCCCTTCCTGCCGATAGCGACCAGTTCGACTTCACGATGATCATCCAGTTCCGAAAGCACCTTACGGCAGATTCCTGCGTTAAAGCCGCCACACAGACCGCGGTCCGCCGTCACCATGGCGACCGTGATCCGGCCGGACTCCCCATGGCGGAACAGCGGGTGCCGATCCGCGTCGATGTTCTCGGTAAGCCGCCGGAGAATGCGGTCCAGCTGTTCGGCATAGGGCCTGGCAGCAAGAATGGCGTCTTGGGCTTTCCGCACCCTGGCCGCGGCAACCAACTGCATGGCGTGGGTCACCTTCTGGATATTCTTGACCCCGCTCACGCGGTTCCTGAGTTGACGCAATGTTGCCACCGGCTATTCCCCCGTACTCCTATGAAGACACCTGAAAGCCGCGTTTCACGCTTTCAATGGCGGCGTCGATGACGCCCCGCGCCTCGTCGCTCAACGCTTCGCTGCCCGTAATCTCGTCCACGACGTCCTGGTGGTGGTCGCGCATATAGGCAAGCACCTCGACTTCAAACCGTCTTACGTCCGCCGTGGGTAATTCGTCGATGCTCGCGCCAATGGTAAGAGACACCACCTGTTCCCCGAGGGACATCGGCGCGTACTGGTCCTGTTTGAGAATCTCGATCAGTTTCTCGCCTCGGTTCAGCAGGTTGCGGGTCGCCGTGTCCAGGTCCGACGCCCCGAATTGAGCAAAGGCCTGAACTTCGTTGTATCGCGCGATATCGCCGCTCAACGTGCCGGAAACCGCCCTCATTGCACGGGTTTTGGCCGAACTGACCCTGGAAACGGAAGCGCCGACGTCCATTGCCGGCCGGATGCCGGAATAGAACAACTCCGGCTTCAACAGAATCTGCCCGTCCGTGATCGAAATCACGTTGGTCGGCACGAACGTGGATACGTCCCCCTCCAGGATCTCGATGATGGGCAATGCCGTGAGAGAGCCTGCGCCCTCGTCGTCGCTTAATTTGCATGCACGTTCCAGAAGACGCGAGTGCAGGTAGAATACGTCGCCGGGATAGGCTTCCCGCCCCGGCGGCCGGCGCAGGACCAGGGCCATTTCCCTGTATGCCCACGCCTGCTTGGAGAGATCGTCGTACACGATCAGTGCGTGTTCGCCCTTGTCGCGGAAGTACTCGCCCATTGAACATCCGGCATAGGGGGCGAGGAACTGGAGCGGCGCCGGATCGCTGGCCGTGGCCGATACCACGATTGTATATGCCAGGGCGCCGTTTGCCTCGAGTTCGGCAACCACCTTGGCCACCGACGACGCCTTCTGGCCGATGCCCACATAGATACATTTGACGCCGCTGTCCTTCTGGTTGATGATTGCATCCAGTCCGATGGCCGTCTTCCCGGTCTGCCGGTCGCCGATGATCAACTCCCGCTGTCCGCGCCCGATCGGCGTTGCGGCATCCACCACCTTGATTCCCGTCTGTAGTGCCTGTTTTACCGGCTGGCGCTGGATCACCCCCGGCGCGATTCGTTCCACGGGCAACGTCTGCGAGGTGCGAATCGGTCCCTTTCCATCCAGCGGCTCGCCGAGAGGCGTCACCACCCGGCCCAGCAATTCGTCTCCCACGGGTACTTCGACGACGCGTCCGGTCCGCCTGACCTGGTCGCCTTCCTTAATTGCCGTGTCGTCCCCGAAGAGGACGCAGCCGACATTGTCCTCTTCCAGGTTGAATGCCATGCCCATGATGTCATTGGGGAACGCCACCAGTTCGCTGGCCTGCGCGTTGCCCAGCCCATGAACGCGCGCCACGCCATCGCCCACCTGCAGCACGGTTCCGGTTTCGTAAACGTCAATATCCCGATCGGCCTCCAGAATCTGTTGCTTGAGAATATCGGAGACTTCATCGGGACGAATCTGTAAGTTCATCGCCATAAGTGTCTACACCTCGGTTATGATAAACCCGAAACCAGCCTCTGGCGCATCCGGTTCAACTGCGCCTCAAGGGTTGCGTCGAACACGTGGTCGCCCATCCTGGTCACAAAGCCCGCTCTGAGTCCCTCGTCGACTTCGACGTCCAGCCGGACCTGCTTCCCGGAATAGGCCGACAGCCGCTGTGCAAGCCGCGTGCGTTGATCCTGCGAGAGTTCCTGAGCCGAACGCACGTATGCGGTGATGAGGCCCCGCCGTTCGTCCAGGAGCATCAGAAACGCTCGAATGATACCGTCGAGCCCACGCTCGCGCCGTTTATCGCACAAAAGCAGAAGGAAATTCAGCGTGAGATCCACGATCCGGCCCGTAAAAAGCCTCCGGACGGCCGTCCGCTTCTGTTCGGGGTAGATAAGCGGGTCGTTCAGAAAGGCGCGCAGGTCTTCCGATTCCCCGATCAGGTTCAGAAGGCCCTCCAGATCGTCGCGGACCCGGTCCAGCGCGGCTCGCTCTTCGGCCGCCTGAATGAGCGCCCTGGCATAACGCATTGCGACGGGGGTTTCGTTCAAGCTTCGCTCCGGAAATCAGTTCTGGTTTGTATCTGGAATGCTGTCGATAAACTCGTCAACCAGCTTCCGGTTTCTGGCATTGTCCAGGTTTTCGTCCAACACCTTGCCGGCGGCTTCGATGGCCAGACCCGCAGCGTACGATCGCAACTCCTGGATCGCCTGCTCCTTCTCCTGCCGAATCGTTCGCCGTGCCTGCTGCAGCATCTGCCGGGCTTCGTCCGCCGCGCGTTCACGCACTTCCTGCGCCGCGCGCTCGGCCGCCTCACGGCCTGCCGCAATCGCCTGCCGGGCCTCGGCCTGGGCATGCTCCATTGCGCGCCGGTTTTCCTCGGCCGCATTCTGGGCTTCCTGGCGGGCCTTCTCGGCCTGGTTCAGAGAATCCCGAATACGCCCTTCGCGCTCGTCCAGCATGGCCAGCAGCGGTTTCCAGGCAACCGCCCTGAGAACAAGCAGGAGTAAGATGAAGGTAATAATGGTCCAGATTATCAGACCTTCATCGACATTTAGCAACATACCCGTCCCTCTGGTTTAGACGTCTTCAACGGTATGCTTCCTCAGCCACCTTTTGTTGCCAGAAGAAAGCAGACCACCTGCCCGAAAAGGGCCACGCCCTCTATGAAGGCCGCGGTAATGATCATAGAGGTTCGGATATCGCCGGCCGCTTCGGGCTGCCGCGCGGTGCCCTCTACGGCCATACTGGCCAAACGCCCGATTCCAATTCCGGCGCCAATCGTTACCAGCCCCGCGCCAATGCCGGCGGACAGATAACCGTATGCTTCAGCCGCCACGGATGCCACGTCTGCCACAACACACCTCCTCCGCTAGGAAGTTAAGGGTTGATTATGAAGCGTTGACAACGAAATTCCGCGTTCAGTGATCCTGATGCACCGCCATCCCGATAAAAACGGAGGATAGCATGGTAAAGATATACGCCTGCACCAATGCCACGAAGATTTCGAGCAGATAGATCGCCAGGGCGAATAGCACGGATACGGGTGCGACGGCGTACGACTGGAACATGGAAATCAGTCCCAGCAACGCCAGGATGATCACGTGTCCGGCGGTCATATTGGCAAAGAGACGAATACAGAGCGCAAACGGTTTGGCAACCATGCCGATGAGCTCGATAGGGATCATCAGGATCGTGATTGGCAGTGGCAGTCCGTGCGGCACCAGTCCCTTGAAGTAACCCAGCAAGCCGTTGTGAAGAATACCACCCATCTGTATAACCAGAAAGGCGCAGATCGCCAACCCGGCGGTTACGCTCACATTGCCGGTGGCGGTAGCGCCATAGGGTACCAGGCCAAGCAGATTGCAGGTCAGGATGAAGAAAAAAACGGTAAACAAAAAGGGCAAAAACCGTCCGGCTTCTCTTGAGCCGATGTTGGGAACGGCGATTTCATCCCGAATGAATACGACAATCGACTCCAGCAGATTTGCGAGCCCGGAGGGTACCAGTCCGCGACGACGGGTTGTCGATACGAAGGCACACAGGAGAAACGCCGCCGCAATCCACATCATGACCACGTGCCGGGTGATGGAAAGGTCGATCCCGAACAGCTCAAAACGAGGCAGTTCGACATATTCATGTACCCACGGCAAATGGAGCTCCGATGAATCGAGCAAATGCTCCATGATGTAGTCTTTTTTGCCTTCCGCTGCGCCTTCTGAGGCCATTGAATCAAACTCCTTCTTTTGAGGCCTGCCTAACACCGGCGCGCCTCACAAAGAATCTAATTTCCAGAATCTGAAAGAGCAGGTACGATATAAAGAGAGAGAAAACCAGACCGTAAACCGAGAGCGCTGTATATTTGACCAACAGGACCAGTGCGACGCAGATGACCAGCATCCGAATGCCCATTCCACCCAGCAACGTCTTCAGAAAAACCGACTGTGGCCGGTCGAGCGACCAGATGGCCGAGAGTCCCCCGGCCAGTGCGTTCAGCGCGCCAATTCCACACCCGACGGCTGCCGCCAGGACCATTTCATCGCCCCAATAGACGTATAGCGGGAACCCGCCCAGAATTGCCGCCAGGATCAGGACAGCGCCGACCTGCTTGCCAAATCGGAGGAACTCCGTTCCCATGTTTCACCTCCGGACGGCCCAAACAGCCCGTTGAAAAAGTCCATCCGGACTGCGGCCGGCTCTTGTGGCCGAATTACTGCGTTGCGCTCCCTCTCCGAATCCCCCGATTCGACTCGATCGCGCGCCTTGTTTTCGGTCGCAATGGATCGGCCTCGCCTGCAGAGCAACTTTACAACGGACTGCTAATGGTTGTTCTGCTTTTCGCGTTCCTGGAGTCGAATCGCCGTTCTGTACAGGTTCAGAAATCCGACGGTGATGCCCAGAGACATTCCCGCCAACATCAGATAAGGGGCCGTTCCAAGTTTGCCATCCAGCCATTGTCCGGCAAATAGACAGAGGATGATGGACGCCGCAAACTCAATTCCCAGGTTCAGATAAGGGCCCGCTTTCCGATAGGATGCGGCCAGACCCGCTTGTTTTTCCTCGTCCGCCATTGATCCACGTGATGGGTTAAGGACGGAAGGGCGTCGGTTCCGGAATATCCCCGTACGCCGCAAGCCGCGGGGATGCTTAAATTCCTATCAGGTTGTCCACCGTCTGCCTGACCAACTCCAGAAGCCGAGAGGGAGCGAGACCTATATAGAGGGTTGCCAGGGACGTCACCAACAGCGCGGTTCGTGTAAGCGGGGGAAAAGATTCCACGGGCGCTTTATCGGCTGGTTGTCTCATATACATACTTACGACGACCCCGAGATAGAAATAGACCGAGACAAGGCTGTTGAGCACGCCGATAATGGTGAGAGAGAACAGACCCGCGTCTATGGCCGCCCGGAAAATGTAGAACTTTCCGAAGAATCCGGCAGTCGGCGGCAGCCCCGCCAGCGAGAGCATAAACAGCGTCATGGTCAGCCCGAGAACCGGATGTTTGAAACCCAGCCCCGCGTAATCCGATATATCCAGGTTCTCTTCGCCTTTCCGCGCAACCAGAATCAGGACCGCAAAGGCGCCGATATTCATAAACGTATAAGCAAAAAGATAAAACAACGCCGCGGAAATGCCCTTCCCGCTGGCAGCGGTGAGTGCAACCAATACGTAACCGGCATGCGCAACGCTGGAATAGGCCAGCATCCGTTTAAGGCTCTGCTGCCCCAGGGCGCTCAGGTTGCCTACGGTCATTGTTAACACGGCCAGAATCCAGAGCACCGCTGTCCACTCCGCCGTCAACGATTCCAGAGATACCATCAGTACACGCAAAAATGCCACAAAGGCGGCCGCCTTGGGGCCCGCCGAGAGAAACGCGGTCACCGCAGCGGGCGCACCTTCGTAGACATCGGGCGCCCACATGTGAAAGGGAACCGCCGCCACCTTGAATGCAAAGCCCACAACCAGCAATGCCATTCCGGCGTATAACATCAGGCTGCCGCTATCCACCCGTCGGGAGAGCATCGCGCCGACCTGTTGCAGGTTTGTGGAACCGGTCGACCCGTAGATCAGGGCAATCCCGTAGAGTAGAAACCCGGTTGAAAAAGCCCCCAGCAACAGATATTTCAGCGAGGCCTCGTTGGAGGCGGAGCGCGACGTGAGGAATCCAACCAGGATATAGAGCGACAGAGACATCAGTTCCAGACCCAGGAATATCACTATCAGGTCCGTCCCGGCGGCCATGAGCATCATGCCCAGCGTGGCCGTCAGCAGCAGCAGATAGTACTCGCTGCGGCTGCTGTGTTCCTGCCTCAGATAACCGATGGAAACCAATATGGTCAGCCCCGTGCCAACCGCAAATATGATGTTGGAAAAGAGCGCGAAATTGTCAAGCGCGAGCATTCCGCCAAAGGCCTGCTCGGATCGTCCCCAAAGACCGGCACAGGCGACCGCCGCAAGGCCCGTTCCGATAATGGCCGCGTATGCCGCTCCGACACCCCGATTTCCGGGCCTGACGATGTCGATGCACAGGATCAACAACGCACTCGCCGTGATAATCAGGGAGGGAACGAGAACAATCCAATTCAGGTCAGGCAACGCAGAAGTCCCCGGTGAAATTTATTAGCAGCATTAATTAACGGGGATGCGATAAAAAAGTCAAGCCTAAAGTTCGATATTGGCGCGCAGGCGCGTAATTGCGAGAATACGCAATCGGTTACTGTCATGGAAAATATACTCATCTAATTGTTTTTATGTTATTTATGCGAGTCTACGTGTTCCCGTGTATCAGAAGCAATAGATCAAAAAGACGGCCAGGAAGATCGTCACGACCAACACGGCACTACCGGTGGGCCAGGTTCGGCCCAGAATGCCCTGGGGGCCGTGGTATTGCCGGCAGCCGGAAACCGTTGCCGCGACCAGCGCGCTGCCGCCTTTCAGGATCGAACTTTCCGCGCTACCGCCCGCTCGCGCGACAACCCGGACGATACCCGGCAGCAGCCGCCGATACACCCAGTCGGTGTCCAGGTTTACGGACCTGAGTACGGGCGGATAAATCCCGGTCCGCTTCAATACAACGAATGCCAGAGCGGAGAAAAACAACATCTGGTACTGGGTAACCACGTGGCCCATCGAATAGGGTTCGTAATTCACGGCATAGGGCAGAATATTGTAAAATGGTTCCGGAATGATACCAATCAGGACGCACAGGACAGCCGTTGCACCCATGGCAACGAGCATATTCAGCGGCGCCTCCTTGCAGCGGACCCCCGAATCGCCTCCAAAGAAAGCAAGGTAGGGAATCCTGATGCCTGTATACATCAACACAGCGGCCGAAGCGAATAACAACACCATCCACGTCAGGATGTAGTGTCCATCGGCCACCTCCCGGAGAATTAACGACTTACTTACAAAACCGTTAAAAAATGGAAACGCCGAAATAGACGCCGCGCCAATGATGCAAAACAGTGTTGTCAGAGGCATGGATTTGTACAATCCGCCCAGTTCCGTTGCTTTGGCCGTGCCCGTTCGATACAGCACCGCGCCCATCGACATAAACAACAGGGCCTTGTACAGGACATGGTTGAAAGCGTGGCCCGCCGTACCGTTCAGGGACATCTCCGTTCCAATCCCTATGCCAACCACCATGTATCCCAGCTGGATGTTCAGGCTGTAGGCGAGCACCCGCCTGAGGTCGTTTTCAATGACCGCGTAGAAGATGGGAAACACGGTCATTGCGGCTCCAATCGGGATCAGGATCTCTGTCCCGGGAAAGCCACGTGCAAGCGCATATACCGCCAGCTTTGTCGTGAACGCGCTCAGGAACACGGTTCCGGTCACCGTTGCCTCCGGATAGGCGTCCTGCAGCCAACTGTGGAGCAGGGGAAAGGCGCACTTGATTCCAAAAGCGATAAAGATCAGGATCGTGCCCAGACCATTCAGCCCCAACTCGGTAAAGGCGATCGACCCCGTCTCCCGCAGGTGGATCAGAATGCCGGCAAACAGAAGCATGCCGGAGCAGACCTGAACGATCAGGTAGCGCATTCCGGCGGCATAGGCGCGGTCGGTCCGGCGGCTCCAGATCAGAAACACGGAAGATATCGCCGTGAGTTCCCAGTAGACGAAAAGGGTAATCAGATCGCCGGCAAAGAGGGCGCCTACGGCGCTGCCCGCATAGAACAAGCCGGCGACATGCTGCGTGTTGTCCTTCACATGGAGAGCATAGATGACGCTCAGAAAGGCGGCGATATGGAAGATGTAGCCAAAGACCAGGCTGAGCCTGTCGATTCGAACCAACGTAAGGGAATAGTCAAAGACCCCGATCCGCCAGTATTCGCCCGGGGAGAGTCCGAGCAGATGGGCGAACCCGGCAACCGGAAGCAACAGCATATAGATAGACCGGAAGCGTCCCTTAAGAAACGGTATCAGAAGCGACCCGATAACCAGGATCAGGGCCGGCGGCAACTGATCAATCATAATAGTCGTCCTTGCGTCCCAGAATAACGCGCAGTCCCCTGGCTGCCAGGACCAACACGACACAGGCGACAAACCCGTACAACCCATAGAAGCCGAACCACTCCTCCGCTACAATATGGGGATGTTTATGCACGAACAGATCTACCACCAACAGCAGGGCGCAGATCGCATAGAGCGCCCGGCGGATCATCTTTACGTTCCCGGCCTCCTCAAGCCAGTTTTTCTTTTTATCTTCCATGGCCTCGTCCGTCAGGGTTGGGCTATCGGCGCCAGCAACCGGTAGATCTCTTCGGCGCAGAAGAAGAGCACCAGGCATCCCAGCGCCGTCAGACACAGTGGAACGACGCAGAACGCCGGGGCCTCCCTGATGGGAGACGGACCGGAGGGCGCCGAGGCGGGCGTCACGAAAAACGCGCGGGCGACGATCGGCATCAGGTACGAGACGTTCAACAGCGAACTGATTATCAACACGGCCACAAGAACGATCTGATCCGACTCCGCCGCGCCGAGCGCCAGGTACCACTTGCTCCACGAACCGCCAAGCGGGGGCAGGCCGATCACACTCAGCGACCCGATAAAAAAGGCGAACATGGTAATTGGCATTGTCTTGCCGATCCCGGCCATGTCGCTGATTTCGGTCTTGTGCGCGGCCACCATGATGGCGCCGGCACAGAAAAACAACGTAATCTTGCCAAAGGCGTGCATCGCAATATGCATAGAGCCGCCAATGATCCCCCAGGTGTTGGCGAGGGCCGCGCCGAGTACAACGTAGGACAACTGGCTGACTGTGGAATAGGCGAGACGCGCTTTGAGATTGTCTTTGGTTAATGCCACCAGCGATGCAATCAGCAGGGTTGCGGCGGCAACGTATGCCAGCCACACGCTCATTCCGTTGCTGCTGAGCAGATCGATGCCAAAGATGTAGACCACAATCTTCATCACTGTAAACACGCCTGCTTTAACTACGGCCACCGCGTGCAGCAGGGCGCTGACAGGCGTGGGCGCCACCATCGCCGCCGGCAGCCAGCGGTGGAACGGCATCAGCGCGGCCTTGCCGGTTCCAAACGCATAGAGTGCCAGCAGTATGCCCACCACGGTCGGACTCGCCTTGCCCTTGAGGATTCCGCCGGGTACGAATTCCAGTGTGCCCGTCAGATTCCAGGTCCACACCACTGCCAGCAGCATCAAACCGACCGACGTGCCGAGCAGTATGCCCATGTAGATCCTGCCGGACCGGAGCGCCTCTTTCGTCCGATGGTGGGTGACCAGCGGATAGGTCGAAAGGGTCAGAATCTCGTAGAAGATGAACAGCGTGAACATATTGCGGGCGAACGCAACGCCTACTGCACCCGTAATGGCCACGGCAAAGAAAACGTAAAACCTGGTCTGGTTCGTTTCGTGATGACCGCGCATGTAGCCGATGGAATACACAGACGTCAGGATCCAGAGTCCCGAGGCAATCAACCCGAAGAGCATGCCCAGGGGTTCAACTTCAAACGCCAGCGCCAGGCCTGGCATCACCTCGAGAATTTCTATACCCGGCCTCGCCCCTGAAAGGACGTCCGGAACCAGGGAAAGCACCACAAAAAACAGCACGCCACCTGTGGCCAGTGTGGCCGCCTCGCGCAGATTGGGCCTTTGCCCAAGAAGACCTATCAGCGGGGCGCCCAGCAGGGGCAGCAGAACGGCGAGCAGCGTGGCATCCGAAGCGGTCATGGCGTAATTCCCAAAAGCCATCCGGCGGCCTGCCGGGCAACGCCCAGGGTGAGGGACGTCGAAACTCCGAAGTAGAGGGTGGCTGCAATCATAATCCACATGGGGATGTGCATCAGCAGCGGTGCCTCGTTCACCCCGGCAGGCTCGGCAGGCTCACGGAAATAGGCGACCTCGACCACCCGCCATATATAGATCACCGCAAGCAGGGAACCCAGCAGAACAAGAACCGCGATCGGCCACCAGCCCTTTTCCAGGGCCGCCAGAACCAGGTGCCACTTGCTGATGAAGCCCACCGTGAGAGGGACGCCGATCAGGCTGAGTCCACCAAGCACAACGGCGGCCATCGTCACCGGCATGCGGCGTCCGAGACCTTGCATATCGTCAAGTTGCACCGAGCCCACGCGGAGGGCGATACAACCCATACCCAGGAACAGCGCGCATTTCGTAACGGCGTGATTGAAAAGGTGAACGATTCCGGCGGTGAGACCATTCAACGACCCCGGCCCGTACCGGACGTCCGGCCCGGCGCCGCTCACCGACACGAGGCAGATTCCCAGCATGATGTAACCGACCTGGGCAACACTGGAATAGGCGAACATGCGTTTGATGTTCCTCTGGAATATGGCGACCGTTGAAGCCGCGAAAATACCGAGGAGCGAAAGTGGCAGCAACACGACGTGTATACCAACCGTCTCGAACGCGAATCGGGGTCCGAAAATGGAGAAAATGAACCGCAGGAGGACATAGATGGAGACCTTGGTCGCGGTTGCAGCAAGAAAGGCCGTCACCATCGATGGCGCATAACAATACGCGTTTGGCAGCCACATGTGCAGCGGAAAGAGAGCCAGTTTCAAGCACAGGCCGACACCGAGGAATGCGAATGCCGCCAGCACTGTCCTGGTATCCAGAACCGGACCCAGACGAACTGCGAGGTCCGCCATGTTCAGGGTCCCCGTTGCCATATAAAGGAGCCCGACGCCGATCAGAATAAACGTCGCCCCGATGGTACCCATTACCAGGTACTGGTAAGAGGCCGTCAGGGCGCGGCGGTCTCTTCCAAGGCTGATCAGCGCATACGTAGACAGGGAGGAAATCTCGAGAAAGACAAACAGGTTGAACGCGTCTCCGGTGATGGCGATGCCGAGGAGGCCCGTCAGGCACAGGAGATATGCCGCGTAAAACAGATAGTGACGGTCGAGGGAGATCTCATGGGCCGCGCTGGGAGGCGCGTACAAAAGCACGACGGCGCCGACGAAGGCCACCAGGACCAATATGTATGCGTTGACCGTATCGATCCGATACTCGATCCCCCACGGGGCGCTCCAGCTCCCGAGCGCGTAGGAGATTGTACCGGCATCCAGGACCCTTATCAGCAGCAGTACGGCGATCCCCAGCACGGTCCACCCGACAGCCGTGGCGAAGGCCCAGGCCAGCATCCTTCGTCGAAGCAGCAGGCAGATCGGCGCGGATATGAGGGGTACCACGATTTGCAGAATGGGCAAATGGTCGGCCATCAGGGCACCTTCTCGCCCAGACCGTAGATTTCCTCTTCTTCTATGGTGCCGTAGGCTTCCTGAATTCGCACCACCAGCGCCAACCCGAGCGACGTCGTAGCGATACCGACGACGATTGCCGTGAGAATGAGCACATGCGGCAGCGGGTTCGAATAGCGCTGCACCCCCTCTGCGACAATCGGCGCGCTCCCGCCGGAGACTCTGCCCATGCTGATGTAGAACAGGAAGACCGACGTCTGAAAGATATTCAGGCCGATTAGCTTCTTTACCAGGTTGCCGCTGGTGATCACCGCATAGAATCCGATCATCATCAGGACAATTGCGATCCAATAGTTGTATAAACCCGGGAATGCCGTCATGGTCGTTTCCTGCCGACAAAGGCGAAGAAGACCCCGATAATCACCGAAGCCACGGTGATCCCCACTCCGAGTTCGATTAAATGAATACCGAGATGCTGACCGTGCACCGGATCGGCTCCCAGCACGCCGTAGTCCAGATAGCGGCCACCCTTTATCATCCCCACGACCCCGGTGCCGGCATACAGGAGCAGACCGAAGGCAATGACAATTTCCACGACGGCGGGTCTGGCCACCCGCTTCGCCTCGTCCAGGCCGTATATCAGCGTGTATAGCACAAATCCCGCGGCAAAAATCACACCGGCCTGGAACCCGCCCCCCGGCCCGAAATCGCCGTGAAACTGGACGTAGAGCGCAAACAGAAGGATAAGCGGGATGAATAGCTTGGCAATTACACGCGGAATGATCTGATCCTTCACCGCCTGTCCTCCCGGTCGCGGCCCGGCCTGGATCCCTTCAGCAACAGCAACACCCCGATGCCCGCGCAAAGGATCACCGTGGTTTCGCCAAGCGTATCGTATCCTCTGTAGCTGGCAAGCACCGAAGTCACGATATTTTCAACGTCGACTCTTTTTGTGGAACCGCTGACGTGCGGCACGGTATCTTTGAGATATTCCGGGGCGATATGGGTATGAACCGGCGCCCCGGCGTCGCCGAAAAGCGGCATGTCCAACGTGCCGTAGATCAGGACCGCCCCGGTCGCCAGGACCACCAGAAGGGGCAGCGGAGACGGACGGGACGGCTTCCTTTCCTCCGTGGTGGTCAGCATCAGGGTCCCGATCAGCAGCACGGTCGAGATGCCCGCGCCCACGGCGGCCTCGGTAAAGGCCACGTCGACGGCGTCCATCACGGTAAACATCCCGGCGGAAAGCAAGCTGAAAATCCCGGCCAGGATCACGGAGGCGAGCAGATTTCGGATCAGGACGACGGCGACGGCGGTGGCCGCCATGAAAGCCAGCAGAACAACGTCTATCAGTTCGATCATTGTCGGTGGTTGTCCTTCTGAAGCAGTGGCTTCAACCCGGAGGTGAAGGCGGCCTTTGCGACCGCGTGGGTCGATGCCGGACTGGTCAGAAAGAGAAGCAGGAGGATCAGAAACAGCTTGACGGTGACCATGCTGAGTCCGCCCTGTACCATCAGCCCCACAAGCACAAGCCCGGCGCCGAACGTATCAGTAATTCCGGCGCCGTGCATCCGGCTGTAAAAATCGGGAAGTCTGATCAGCCCGACGCCGCCCACGATACATAAGAACGACCCCAGGAGCAAACAAGCCCAACTCGCGACATCGTGAACCATCACTTGGGGGGTTCTCCGCTCTCGCCGTCTGCCGAACCAAAACTGCCGTATTGAACGTACTTGAGTACAGCAAATGTCCCGATGAAGTTCAACAGGACGTAGATCAGCGCCAGGTCGAGAAAATCTGGCCGACCGGTGAGAAAACCCAGCACCGCAATCAGGAGTATCATCTTGGTGCCGATCATATTTGCGGCCAGAATGCGGTCGTAAACCGTTGGACCCGCGAACGCTCGAACCAGAGCCAGAACCATCGTTATCAGGATTGCCGCCATTGCCGCCGCAAACATCAGGAAGCTCCCTCCATTGCCGAGACACGGCGATCCATCTCGCCGTCCACGAGTTCCCGGGCGCTTTCCTGCGAGAGCGCGTGAACAAGAATCAGGTCGTCTTCCACCTCCACCGAAACCGTCCCGGGAGTCAGTGTAATGGAGTTGGCGTAAATGACCTTCCCGAGCGCAGTTTTCTGGCTTGCCCTGATGCGAATCAGGGTGGGGCTGATGGGCAGTCGTGGATTCAGTATTCGTAAAACCACATCAACATTGGACCGGAGAATGGCAAGCAGCAACCACGGGGCATATCGGAGCGCCCGACCTGCCAGGTGAATCGGATGTCCCTCGGAATCGACGATGCCCATACGCCGGACAATGGCGACAACCGCCAGGCATGAGACGATTCCAAACACGAGAACCAGCGTATGGTCGATGGAATAATGCCCAGACCAGAGCAGCCAGACGCCGAACAACACAACACCCAGACTTAGCAGAATTCTCAAACCCCGTCTCCTCCGGCCCGTGCCGGGCAATGGCCGAACACGTCTGATGTCCGGATCGATTTATCTGAATCTCTCGCGTGAACGATCCGTCGCCAGGATATCGGTTAAGCTTTCAATTTGCCGAATACGCACCTGTTCTATCACCTGTTTCGCCGACAATTCGGTTTTTTTCAATAACGCGCCCGGGTACACGCCGATCCAGAACATCAGTATCACCAGCGGCGTCAAAATGAACCACTCCCGTATGGATAGGTCCGGCAGGTTCCGATTTCTTTCATCTTTTACCTCGCCCCATACCACGCGTTGGAACATCCACAACATATACACGGCCGCCAGGACGACACCCGAAGCGGCAATGATGCCGAATACCATACTTGCCTTGAACGCTCCCAGAAGGATCAGGAACTCACCCACGAACCCGTTCAGCCCCGGCAGTCCGATGGACGAAAGCGTCGTAATCAAAAAAAACGTGGCGAATACCGGAATGGATTTGGCCAGGCCGCCAAAATCGGCAATCAGCCGTGTATGCCGGCGTTCGTATATCATCCCCACAATCAAGAACAGTGCCCCCGTTGACAGCCCGTGGTTCACCATCTGAATAATTCCACCCTGCATTCCCTGAGTGTTCATCGAAAAAATGCCCAGGACCACGAAACCCAGATGGCTCACGCTCGAATAAGCCACCAGTTTCTTGATATCCGTCTGTACCATAGCCACGAGTGCTCCGTATACGATGCCGATCACAGACAGTACCATTATGTAGGGAGTGAAGTACAACGCAGCCAATGGGAACATTGGCAGGCAGAATCGAATCAACCCGTAGGTACCCATCTTAAGCAGTACGCCCGCAAGGATCACGCTGCCCGCCGTTGGCGCTTCCACGTGCGCGTCCGGCAACCAGGTATGAAGTGGAAACAGCGGTACCTTAATGGCGAAACTCAGGAAAAACGCCAGGAAGAGCCAGTGCTGTTCCGGGTGAAGAAAGGTCATCTTCTGAAGAACCATGAGGTCAAAGGTGCCAAACTGCAGACCCAGATAGACAATCGCTACGAGCATCAACAGACTGCCAGCCAGGGTAAACAGCACGAATTTCACCGCCGCATAGATCCGGCGTTCACCGCCCCAGACGCCGATCAACAGATACATCGGAACCAGCATGGCCTCCCAGAACACGTAGAAGAGGAACAGATCCAGGGCGCAGAACACCCCGATCATACCGGTTTCCAGCAGAAGCATCGCGGCCATATACTCCCGTACCCGGGAGGTGATTGACGTCCAGGAAGCGAGCATCGCCAGAAACGTAAGCAGGGTGGTCACCAGTACCAGCAACAGACTGATTCCGTCGATTCCCACGAAGTAGGAGATGCCAAACGACCCCACCCACTCCTTCTTTTCTACAAACTGCATCCCCGGCGTGCCCGCTTTGAAATTGACATATAACAAAACGGACAGCAGCAAATTCACCAATGCCACCGCCAGAGCGAACCCGCGGCTGAACCCGTCTCGGCCGCGACCTAAAAGCAGAACCAACACGCCGCCGATCAGCGGTATAAAAATCAAGCCTGTAAGGAGTCCAGGCATAGGTTTAGTTCCTTATTTGTGGCTATTTAAAGGTCGCACACAGGGTTTCGCGGAAACCGCGATGAAGAATCTCTTCTCGCGACGCGGGCGCGCTCAATTCCCTGACACATAGTAAAGTACCGAAACCACGCCAAGCACCATCCAAAGCGCATATGTGGGCGCATTGCCCGACTGAAAGCGGGTAACGACCCAGCCCGCGGCCTTCACCAGCAACCCCAGTCCGTTTGCGATACCATCCACCACGATCGCATCAAGAACACTCGACAATGTCAGCGAAAGCCGATGAATCGGACGCACGACGAGGGCGTGGTAAATCTCGTCTACGTACCACTTGCGAATCAGCAACCCATGAAGGGAATTCGAGGACTCCGCTCCCAGCCGACCCGCCCTGTGCATCCGGTACGCGAACCCGATTCCCAGCAAACCCGCGATGATGGAAATACCCATCAACACGCCACCGGACAATCCGCCGGATGCCGTATGGTGTGCCCCTCCAGCCGCATCGCTCAAAAACGCGTCTATCCAACCATGCCCCGGCGGAACGCCCACGAAACCCACCACGGCCGAACCCAGCGCCAGTACCACAAGCGGCGCAGTCATGTTCAACGGCGATTCGTGAGCATGGTCGTAAAGATGTTTATTCCGTGGTTGTCCGTGGAAGGTCATAAAGATCAGCCGGAACATATAAAACGCCGTCAGGGCCGCCCCCGCGACGCCAAGAGACCAGATCGCCACATTCCCGGAGCGGTACGCACTCGCCAGGATTTCATCCTTACTCCAGAATCCGGACAGCGGCGGAATTCCCGCGATGGCGAGTGCGCCTATCCAGAATGTGACGCCAGTCAGCCGCATCTTGCCCAGCAGCCCGCCCATCTTCCGCATATCCAGCTCGTCCTGCATCGCGTGCATCACACTGCCCGCGGCCAGAAACATCAATCCCTTGAAAAACGCATGCGTAAACAGGTGGAAAATTCCGGCCGTATATGCGCCCACCCCCACTCCAATGAACATGTACCCCAGCTGGCTGACCGTTGAATAGGCCAGAACCCTTTTGATGTCGGTATTCACCAGTGCGATGGTCGCGGCCAGCAACACCGTGACAACGCCGACCCAGGCCACCACGGCGCCGGCGGTGGGCGCGAGCGTATAAAGCACATTCGAGCGCGCCACCATATAGACCCCCGCCGTGACCATCGTGGCCGCATGGATCAAAGAACTCACCGGCGTTGGGCCTTCCATTGCATCGGGCAGCCAGACATAAAGCGGAAACTGCGCCGACTTGCCGCAGGCCCCCACAAAAAGCAGAAGCGCGATCGCCGTAGCGACTCCGGTGGACAACATCAGGGGCGCCTTCTCGAATACCTCAGTGTACTGCACAGTGCCCAGGTAACTAACCATCAGAAAAATGCCAAGCAGGAAACCGAAATCCCCGATCCGGTTCACAATAAACGCCTTCTTGCCGGCATCGGAAGCGGACTTGCGCTCGTACCAGAATCCGATCAGGAGATACGAACATAACCCAACGCCTTCCCATCCCACGAACATCAGCAGATAATTGTTCGCGAGCACCAGCACCAGCATCGAGAACACAAACAGGTTCAGATAGGCGAAGAACCTGGCGAAACCCGGGTCGTTGCGCATATATCCGAAAGAATAGATATGGATCAGGAATGAGATTGTCGTAACCGTCACAATCATGATTGCCGACAGCGCATCGACCTGGAACCCCACCGCAGCCCTGAACGACCCCGCCCATATCCAGGCGTACACGTTTTCGTTCAATCCACCGCCGCCAATCACCCAGAACAGAACGCGCAGCGACAGCACCCACGAGAGCCCCACCGCCGCGGAACCGATATACCCGGACGCCTCTCGCAGCCGATACCCGAACAATCCGTTAACGGCCGCACCGGCGAGCGGAAGGAGAATAATCAGAATGACCAGGGTCAACATTGTATGCCCACTCAGTTCAAACAGAAAGAAGGGGATTGCAGTAAAGAGATCTCACGGCGCCTACCATTTCAGGAGATTCACCTTGCCCACATCCAATGTCTGTCTGTTCCTGTATAGCGCAATAATTATCGCCAGCCCGACCGCCACTTCGGCAGCGGACACCGCCATCACGAAAAACACGAATACCTGGCCTGAACCCGACCCCATATACCGCGCCATTGTCACGAACAACAGATTAACCGCGTTCAGCATCAATTCGATACACATGAAGATCACGATCGCATTGCGACGTATCAGCACGCCCGTCACACCGATTGCGAACAGCATCGCGCTCAGAATCAGGTAATAGGAAACCGGAACGGCCATCTCGATCTCATTGTTAAGGACCCATCCCGAATTCATCTCGCAAACGAAAACCGGACGGGTAGACTGCGCCTGGAATTACTGTAGCGCCTAACGTGGCTGGTCTTTTTCGCCTTCACGATCCCGTTTCACCATTACCATCACGCCGATCAGAGCCACCAGCAGAATCACGGAAACCACCTCGAAAGGAAACAGAAACCTGGTATATAACAGTTTACCGATAGCGTTTATGTTGTCCGTAAACAGAGGGATTTCTTCGGATACCGGCGTGCCGGCCCAACGCCGTCCTGCCATGAAGCCCAGTTGCGCAACCAGTACCGCCGCCAGTAACACCACGGCGCCCCGGCGATATTTACCCGCGACGCGTTCGAGCCCGTTGGAATGGCCCAGGTTCAGAAGCATAATGACAAACAGGAAGAGTACCATAATTGCGCCGGCATACACAATCACCTGAACCGCCGCCAGGAAATAGGCATTCAGCAAAACAAAAAGCCCTGCCAGGGCAAAGAACGTAGCCACAAGTGACAGGGCGCTGTAAACCGGATTTCGAAACGCGACGAGGAGCACAGCCGCAACCAGGGCGATTGCGGCAAAAACAAAAAAGAAGGTCTGCTCCATTCTCCCTCCAGCAGGGCGCCGCTCAGTGTTCTGTCCCGGAAATAGATCGCCAAAATTCGGCCGCCGAGTCGCCCAGCTCGCAAGGCGCCTCGAGCGAGGCGACCTGGGCAAGGTCGGCGAGTGATGGCACTTCGACAAGCTCAGCGCAAGCAACGCAGCGAGACGGGATGAATCGGCGGATGGATAGTGACATATTTCTGGGACGGGACACTCAGCTCGCAAGCGTCAGATACAGCCCGGTTAAGAAGACGTTCAGAAGCGCCAGCGGCAGCAGCACCTTCCACCCCAACCACATCACCTGATCGTATCGAAAGCGCGGAAGGGTCCAGCGCACCCACAGGAACAGGAACATGAAGAATCCGGTCTTAACCAGAAATGCGAGCATTTTGAGCAGACTGGCGCCGATCGAGGAACTCTCGGGATCCACCAGCCAGGGCATATGCCAGCCGCCGAAGAACAATGTGGCTATGACGGCGGACGCCGTTATCATGTGGGCGTACTCGGCCATAAAGAACATGGCGAACTTCATACTGCTGTACTCGGCGTGATATCCGGCCACCAGTTCCTGTTCCGATTCCGGAAGATCAAACGGAAGGCGGTTGGTCTCGGCGAACGTAGCCACGGTAAACAACATGAACCCAAGAGGTTGCGTAAATACATTCCATCGCGGCAAAAAACCGAACAGGGTCTGCTCCGACTGCTGTCTGACGATTTCATCCAGTTGCAGCGTACCCGCGGCCATCAGTACGCCAACCAGCGACAGCCCCAGCGCCAACTCGTAGCTGATCATCTGAGCGCACGCACGCAACCCGCCCAGCAGGGCATACTTGTTGTTGGACGCCCAGCCACCCAGCACCACGCCATAGACACCCAGAGACGACAGCGCGAGAAGGTAAAGAATGCCAATGTTCAGATCCACGATCTGCAGGCGGACCTCCCGGCCCCAAAGCGTAATGGTATCGCCGAACGGTACGATGGCAAAACCCATCAACGCGGGGACGAGAATCGCGGGCGGCGCGGCCAGATAGACGAAGCGGTTCACATGCCGGGGAATCACATCTTCTTTGAACAGGAACTTGAGGCCGTCGGCGAGCGGCTGAAGCAACCCCCACGGTCCCACCCGGTTTGGACCCAGACGGTTCTGGATATAAGCGCTGATCTTTCGCTCGGCCAGTGTGAGATACGCAACCCCGCCCAGAAGCCCGGCGAACACCACCACTATTTTGATGGCACTCTCAATCACATGATCCATAAGTGCGCCTACGCCTCGGCCGCCTGGATTCCAAGGAGCGGTCTGCTCTGATCGCCCTCGTCATCATCGTTTATCCCCTCGAAAGCCGCAACGGTGCCCGCCATGTCGGCCATGACCTCCTCAACCCGCGTCTGCGCGGCGTCGCCGCCCATGGCCTGAATGACGTCTCGCAGGATCTCCCAATCCGCACGGGCATCCCCTACAGGCGCCAGCCCCCGGCGGACACGCTGCACCCGTCCATCGACGTTGGTAAACGTGCCGTCCTTTTCTATAAATGCCGCGCCCGGCAGGATCACGTCCGCCATCTCCATCCAACGATGCGTCAGGACATCCTGAACGACCAGAAAATCCAGGGCTCCGAGGGCCTTGAGTTCCTCGTCCGACATCGACTCCAGAGGATCGCCACCCAGGAGATAGAGACCCTTGATCCGTCCCTCCGCCACGTCCCGCCAAATTTCGGAGGTCTCGGTCAGAGATAGCCCGATGCCTTCCAAAACGGTCCGCGCGCCGCGAGAATTCGGTGACTTATCCGCGTGAATGGTGAATCCGCCCTTGAACACCACGTCGCCCTCGCCGCTGACCCTGGTACGAAGGGCAACGGGACCGCCCGCCAGCCCGCTCCGGAAAAGGCTGCCGAACAGGTAATGCTCTTCGTTGGTCAGATGAGCCGACGCAATCCCCGCCACGGCCCCGGCGCCGTGTTCCGTCCGTACGCGCTCGAAGCCCTCTTTCGCCGCGTTAAGCGCGACCTCCCACAACGCAAGTTCCTGCTCGTCGCCACGCCCCACCATGGGAAACAGCAGGCGGTCGTCTCCGTGTACATAACCCCACCCATGGCGACCGTCGTCGCACATCCAGTACTCGTTCACGTCCGGATTCTGACGCGGCACCAAACGGTAGATCCGTTCATTGTTATAATCGGCCCTGATATTGCACCCCGTGCTGCATCCCGGGCAGATCGTGTCGACCGACTTCAGGAACCATACGCGCTGCTTGAAAAGAAACGACTTATCCAGCAACGCACCTACCGGGCAGATATCCACGGTATTGCCCGACAGGCGATTGTCCATCCGGGCCCCGGGAAACACGTCGATTTCGTTATAGACTCCCCGATTGAAATACCCCAGTTCGCCGGTGCCCGAAATCTCGTCGCAGAACCGGATACAGCGCGTACATCGGATGCACCGGTCGGAGTACAACAACACGTGGTTGCCGATGTCTTTTTTGGGCTGCACCAGCTTCTTCTCGTGGAATCGGCTTCTATCGGATCCATACGTATAGCTGTAGTCCTGCAGTTCGCACTCACCGGCCTGATCACATACCGGACAGTCCAGCGGATGATTTACCAGCAGGAATTCCATCACGGCACGCTGGTTATCCTTTACGACGTCGGACCGCGTATCCACAACCATACCTTCCGCCGGCATGGCCGAACAGGAAGGCCCCAGGCTGCGCCGCCCACCTACGTCCATCTCTACAAGGCACATACGGCAGTTTGCGGGTGCACTGAGCCCCGGGTGGTAGCAATAATAGGGAACGTAAACTCCGTTATCGATCGCCGTTTGAAGCACGTTCTTTCCCGGAACGATCTCCATTTCACTGCCATCGATAATAAATGTCGCCATCCTTATTTACCCCGGAACCCGTATGGATTTATCCTGGTGAATGGGGCATCGTCCCTCTTCGATGTGGGCCTCGAACTCGCCACGGAACGTTTGAACAAATCCGTGGATCGGATTCGCAAAGGCCCCGCCGAAGCCGCATATGGTTGTCAGCCTCGAAGGCGGGCACAAAAACGGCCCGACGTTATGAGCGACGTCAAGCAAAGTATCCAGGTCGTCCGGTTTCGCCAGACCATTCTCAATACGCGACACAATATCCCGCGCCCAGGGGCATCCCTCACGGCAAGGCGTGCATTGACCGCAGGACTCGTGAGCGAAAAAGACCATAAAATTCAACAACGCATCTACCATGCACGTTGTTTCGTCCATCACGATGATCCCGCCCGTGCCGAACATCCCCTGGAAGTCACCCCCGCCCGGCGCCAGGAAATTAGACGGATCCATCACGATATCGATCTGGTCGGGTGTCATCGGCGGCGTTGACGCTCCGCCCGGAATCACCGCTTTCAACTGGTGCCCGTCGCGCACCCCGCCCGCGAGATCCTCCACAATCTGGCGCATGGTGACGGAACCGGTTTCCAGTTCGAACATGCCCGGATTATTCACATGCCCGCTGACGCAGAAAATGAACGTACCTGGAAACCGTTCGCTGCCGATTCCTTTGAACCAGTCCGCCCCCCGATTCAGGATGTGGGGTACGTAAGACAGCGTCTGCACGTTGTTCACCGTGGTAGGCCGATCGAAAACACCCTGCTGGGCGGGAAACGGCGGTTTTGCGCGCGGCTCGGCGCGGTTGCCGTTAACGGACTGGATAAGGCCCATTTCCTCACCGCAGATATATGCTCCGGCGCCGGGATGGGTGTAGACCTCCAGATCGTAGCCGGATCCCAGAATGTCCCGGCCGATGTATCCTGCCTCCCGCGCCTCGGCAATTGCCCGTTCCATGATCGTCCTGGCCTCGAACATTTCGCCACGGATATAGACGTATGCCACGCTCACCCGCATCGCATACGACGCGATGATGGCACCCTCAATAAGCTGATGGGGATTCTGCTCCATCAGATGCCTGTCCTTGAAGGTGCCCGGCTCGCTCTCGTCGGCATTCACACAAAGATAACTGGGCTCCCGGGGTTCTTTCGGCATGAACCCCCATTTTACTCCGGCCGGGAACCAGGCGCCTCCCCGTCCGGCCAGCGACGCCTCCCTCACTTCGTCAATTACCTCGTCCTGCGACATCCCAAAGGCCTTCTCAATGGCTGTATATCCGCCATGGGCCCTGTAGACGTCGATATTCCGGAGGCCTTCGACGCCGAAGAGTTCGGTAATGATTTTATATTCTTCAGGCATACCAGATCAATATGGTTTATTTCATGCGGACCGGTCCAGCAGCCGGTCCAGCTTCTCACGCGTCACGCAACGATGCAGTTCCTCGTTAATCAGAATCGCCGGCGCGCCCTCGCAGGCGGCGATGCACTCCACCTTGGCCAGTGTGAACCGTCCGTCCTCGGTGGTTTCGCCCACGTCGATATTCAATTTCTCCTTCAGGTATTTCGTAAGTTCTCCGGCCCCGCAAAGCGCGCAGGAAAGCGTACCACATACATGGATGACATACTTGCCCACGGGCGCTTTGTGGAACATCGGATAGAAACTCATCACGCCGGCGGCATGGGCGGGCGGAATATCCAGCATGTCCGCGACGCACCTCAATCCTTCGAGCGAGATGTACCCCCACTCTTTTTGAGCCAGATGCAGAACTGGAAGGATTGCCGCCTTGCGCCATTCCGGTGGGTAGTGCGTGAGAATCTCCTCGCACTTCTTTCGCGTCTGTTCAGAAAGCGCGGTCGCCATATTTTCGGGTTTCCTGGTACGTGAGACTGCAAATGGCCGACGGCCGTGCGATGACGACACCTATCGATCCAACTCGCCCGCAATTACATTTATGCTTCCCAGAATGGCCACCACGTCGGCCAGCATATGTCCGTGCGCCAATTGCGGGAAACACTGATAATTCATAAACGACGGGGGCCGTACCCTCAGCCGGTAAGCCGACCCGCTCCCGTCGCTGACTATATAAAAGCCCAATTCCCCGTTGGGACCCTCCGTAGCCAGGTAGATTTCTCCGGGGGGCGGCGTAATACCATGGTGGTCCATCGTTACTTTGAAGTGGTGGATCAACTCTTCCATGCCGGTGTATACGTCGTCCTTCTCCGGTAGTATAACCTTGGCGTCATCGACCTTTACAGTGCCCTGGGGCAGATTGTTCACCGCCTGTTCGATAATCCGGATGCTCTGATTCATCTCCTCCATTCGGACCAGGTACCGGTCGTAGACATCGCCCTTTTCACCCACGGGAATCTCAAAATCAAAATTCTCGTAACCCATATAGGGTTCGGCCTTCCGCAAATCGTAGTTCACGCCGGACCCGCGCGCCATCGGTCCCGTCAGGTTCCATGCAATCGCGTCTTCGGCCGAAATCACGCCAATGCCCTTGGTGCGGTCAATCCAGATCCTGTTTCGGGTCAGCAGCCTGTCCACCTCCCAGACCGCCCTGGGGAATTGCGCGGTGAAATCCGTTACCAGTTCGTGAAAGTTGTCCGGCACATCCCACCCCAACCCGCCGACCCGCGTATAACTCGTGGTCAATCGCGTGCCGGTGACGGCCTCGAAAATATTGTACAGGCGTTCACGTTGTTCAAAGGTGTACAGGAACACCGTCATCGCGCCGATATCCAGTGCGTGCGTGCCCAGCCAGACCATATGGTCAGCAATGCGCGACAGTTCAAAAAGAACCACACGGATACACGTGGCGCGAGGGGGGATCTCCAGGCCCATCAGTTTTTCCACCGTCATCGCATAACCGATGTTGTTGCACAACGGCGACAGATAGTTCATCCGGTCGGTCACCGTGACCCACTGATTATAGGTTTGGTGTTCCCCCAGTTTTTCAAAGCCGGTGTGCAGGTATCCTATGTCCGGAAGACACCTGGTGATGCGCTCCCCATCCAATTCGAGCGTGAGCCGCAGGGTTCCATGGGTTGCCGGATGCTGAGGCCCCAGATTCAGGATCATCCGCTCCGAAGCCAGTGGATCGTCGTCCTGGACATCTTCGCCCGCGAAAGGATTGCCCTCAAATCCGGGATCCTCCGGCGCGATGACATCCCGCTCTCCCCGTCCGTTGAGCGGGTAATCCTTCCTCATCGGGTAGTCTCGAAAATTCACCGGCATCAATATGCGCCGTAAATCCGGATGTCCCTCGAACCGGATGCCGAACATATCGTATACTTCCCGCTCCGGCCATTCGGCTCCTTTCCACAGCCCGCACGCGGATGGGATGCTGCACCTTTCTTCGTCCACCTTCGCCCGGATCCGGAAGCGGTGGTTGTGCGGGTGGGAGTACAGGTGGTAGACCACATTGAACCGGGCTCCCGGCTGCCGTCCCGGGTACTCGGAATAGTCGACCGCCGTTACATCCGACAGCCGGTCGTAAGCCAGTTCCGGCTCGTCCCGCAAAAACGCCAGAATATCCGAAACCCGGTCTGCTTCACAGACGGCCGTCCAATCGCCGAAAAATTCGGAAACCTCGAGAACGTTTTCCCCGAAACGTTCCTCCAGCTTTCTCGATGTCACGTTCCCGACAGTCGCGTCAGCCACCGGTGACCCGTTTTTCTTTTCCGGGGACATGCGTTTGCCCGATCGTTAGTCGTTAATTGTCCGATTCATCGGACGCGCCGTCCGTCCGATCAGGAGTATCGTGGCGACCGTCCTCAGTCCCAATCCAACCCGCCCTTCCGCCAGACGTACGCAAGCCCCAGAACCAGAACGCCGAGGAACACCACCATTTCCGTAAAAATAAAGCTCCCCTGGGCCAGCAAATCCTTAAAGACAACGGCCCAGGGGAATAAGAACACGACTTCAATATCGAACACAATGAAAAGCATCGCCACAACATAAAACTTGACGGAAAAGCGCAGCCTGGCATCACCTATGGGAGGCACACCCGATTCGTATGGCGATAATTTGACCGGATTGGGACGATGGGGTCCGAACAGATGCGTTAAAATTAAACTGACGGCCGCAAATCCGACGGCTAACGCCATCAGAATAACAATCGGAAGATAGTCGACCAGCATCTTGTCCCAGGACCTCCCCACGGGCATAGAAGCTGTTTTAAAACCCCCGGCGGTCTTCGCGCGGCTGCAAAAGCGTCGGTCTGCGTTGGTCAAATCCACCGATATCTCTAATTATGGGTGGATTCGCCCGCCTGGACCGACTCATTTTCGCTCGCGCTCGGGAACGCACCAGGAATTTTAGAGAAGCTTCTTTGAAAACAAACCTTAGGAATAGCATATATTCCGAACGACCCGCTTTTCGGCGGTGATAGTATATCACAAGGATTATTAAAAGTCAAGCCATTACCGAAGAATTAATACGTCTCGTTCAGCGTGCGATTCCATGGTCCGGTACGGAGCGATATTCAATCCCGGAAGGCGCGAAATCGGGCCAGTATTTCACGACTCGAATGAAGGATTATCCGTTGACACTGACTGCGATGTCGCTCATATTGTCGATCATTGCGCGTCATAATCGGACCGGGATTTCCTAATCGAGTATTCGTCAGCGGCAACCTCCGGGTGTCGTTTATCAACGAAGCGAGGAAATTCAGGGCGTCGGGAGAGATTCAACACATTCGCCGCCAGGCCGCGTAACGGGGACAATCCCGCCGGCGCCAGCCTCGAGATTCTGACGAGAAATAAGCCATGCTTCACCGACTTCTGTCGAAATTGAACACCAAAGCGCCGCCCCTGCCCCAACTGGAAATGCTGAGGGACACGCTGAAAGACCTGCCCGCAATTCGCATCCCCGACGGGTATGGACTGCGTACCTATCGCTCAGGCGACGAAGCCGCGTGGTGCGCGATAATGGAGGGCAACGTGGGGCGGGATTGGACTCCCGAAACATGCCGCAAGAAACTCGTTAACGATCCCCGCTTCCACCCGGAAAGCCTATTTTTCGCCACCATTGATTCCCGACCGGTCGGATCCGCATGCGCCTGGAGCCGGGATCTGACCGAACGCATCGTGGGGGAAGTGCACATGGTTGCCGTGCTTGAAAACCAACGGGGCAAAGGCCTGGGCCACCTGGTCAACGCAGCCGTGCTTCACCGACTCAAAGATCTGGGTTATCGCCAGGTCCACCTGCTCACCGACGACTGGCGTATCGCGGCCATCAGGAGCTATCTCACCGCCGGTTTCCGGCCGCTTCATACCCACGACAGTCACGCGAAACGATGGTCGGACATCTTCGCCCGACTCGGTATCGAGGATGGGTGAGAAAACAACGTCCGTGGAGCGTGACAGGAAGCGCTCGTCCCGGCGGCGCAATCATCAATCCACGTGCGTGCCTTCCATACCGACGCGCCTTGACGACAGGAGGCAGAAATGAAAGCAGCCATTCTCCACAAACCGCTGACCCGTGTCTCCGTCGAAGATGTCGACATCGCATCTCCTCGCGCGGGAGAAGTGCTTCTGGATATTGTGGGAGCGGGCGTTTGTCACAGCGACTATCATTTTGTGGACGGGCACGTTCTGCCACGCGCACTCCCCTGGGTTATGGGACACGAGGGCGCGGGGATCGTCCGTGAAGTCGGCCCTGGCGTGAGCAGTGTTCGCGGCGGCGACAAGATTATTCTCTCTCTCGATGCGATGTGCGGCCATTGCCGGAATTGCAGCCAGGGCAGCCCGGCGCTTTGCGAAACCCATCAGGGGGGGTTGCCGAGTCGCATATCCAGGAATGGGACCACGTATTACCACGGCCGGCCCACATACACGGAGCAGTCGGTTGTATTGGCGGATGCGTGTGTGAAGGTTCCGGATGACACGGATCTTCGCAAAGCGTGTCTTATCAGTTGCGCCGTCGTCACCGGTATCGGCGCCGTGGTGAATCGCGCAAGGGTGGAGGCTGGCGCCACAATGGCCGTGTTCGGTTGCGGCGGGGTCGGCCTCAATGTTATCCAGGGGGGTGTACTCGCATCCGCAGGGAAGATAATCGCCGTGGACAAGGTGCCGTATAAACTGGAGTTGGCGGAACAGTTCGGCGCCACGCATTTCGTCAATGCGAATACGGAAGATCCAGTACAGCGAATTGTGGAGATAACAGGGGGCGGCGCGGACTATGCCTTTGAGGTCGTTGGATTTCCAGCGCTGGTCCGGCAGGCGTTTGCATCGGTCCGCACCAGTGGAACCGCGGTTGTGGTGGGGGTACAGCCGACCGGGCAGGATATTTCCGTTGACGGCGACAGCCTGTTAAAGGACCGCGCCGTTATGGGCTCGTGGCATGGCGCTGCCCGCGCCCGTGTAGACTTCCTGTGGATTCTGGATCTTTATCGGCAGGGAAAGGTCAAGTTGGACGAGTTGATTTCCCGCTATCGACCGCTGGACGAGATCAACGAGGCTTTCGAAGATATGGTCATGGGGAAGGTGGCGCGAACGGTACTGGTTTTTGATTGAGGGGGTTGCCAGGTATCGCTTGAGCTATGCGGTCCGGATTGAGAACCGCGTCGTATGGGGGCTCGGTCGGATTCCGTAGCGAAATTGGCTTCGCAGTGTGTATGGTGTGTATTTCGAGGTACCTATATATGGGTCCCACATTGATGAGTGGTCCGCCACCCTCGGTAAGGACTGAAAAATGGCTTTGAAGAAATCCCAACTCTATTCATCGCTTTGGCAAGGATGTGATGTATACAACGCCAAGGTTGAGAGCCGCCTGAAGAAGATGGGGCTATCGCTGTAAGCAGGACAGAGGAGAGACAGTTTGTCCGCATTAAATGCGATCAATCTTCCTACCGTTCGGTTCGGACAATATCAGATCAGCCGGCTCATTATGGGCGACAATCCGATCTATGGATATTCACATTTTAATCAGTTGCTCTCAGGACATCAGAAAGAAGCCAATACATCCGATCAGGTTATCGCGACCCTGCGGCGCGCAGAAGAAGTGGGCATAAACGCATGGCAAAATACCCTTACCGAACGATCGGCCGCCGATCTTCAGCGATTCCGCGGTGAGGGAGGTGCGATTCATTACTTCTGTCTCAGTCGAGGTGGATCCTGGTATGACGATCCCTCACTGATCGACGAAGCCGCCAAACATAATCCCATTGGTATGGCGCCCCACGGAAGTGGCGTTGCAGGGCGATGTCTTCAGGAGAATCGCCTCGAACATCTTCGGGATATTCTCAAGCGCATTCGTAACACCGGCGTTATGGTGGGGCTATCGGTGCACAATCCCCGTCTCATCGATATTGCCGAAGAAGAAGACTGGGATATCGACTATTACATGACCGCCCTGTATTATCTGGAGGGCGCACGGGAGGAATTCGAACGAAAATTCGGTTATCCGCCCCTCGGTGAAATCTATCTCCGCGAACATCGCGACCGTATGTGTCGGATTATAAAAAGCACCGGCAAACCCTGTATCGCTTTCAAAGTCCTCGCGGCTGGACGCACTATTGGTTCCAGGAATCAAATTCGCGAAGAATTCGCCTTTACTCTCAAAAATATAAAAACCAGCGATATCCTTCTGGTGGGGATGTATCAGAAATTCAACGATCAACTTGGGGAAAATGCGGCGATGATAGCTGAATTGTGCCAGGGATAGTCCAGTTTGAGCTGGCGGCAGGCTACTTTCGGGTGATTTTACGCTGAGGGTCGCAGACTTGTTCAGGCCAAGGATTGAGGGCGATAAGAAAGGATTGAGGGCGATAAGACATGAGTTATCAAGGACCGGGGAATAAAGGCCAACCCACCCAGACCAGCACACGCCCTATCACAGAATATATCGCCGGGTTACAAGTGGACTGACGTGGGGGTGATTCCAACTGATTGGTACGTATTTACCGTTGGCGAGCTCTTTGATTTCCTGCGTACAGCCTCCAATTCGAGAGCCGATCTCGGCGACTCGGGTATTGTCGCCTATGTACACTACGGCGACCTGCATATACGTTTTAACCACTTCATTGACTTCTCTCGCGATAATGTACCGCGTCTTATGGCCGGCGAGAGCGTTACAGCCGCCCGGCTTCTTGATGGCGATCTAATTGTCGCGGATGCCTCCGAAGACGAAGCCGGTGTTGGTAAAAGCGTGGAAGTTCGAAATCTTGGCACTACTGAAGCGGTTTCAGGGTTGCATACTCTCCTATTGAGATCAAAGAACCGGCGAGTCCATGATGGCTATCGTGGATACCTCCTAGAAAACGAACCCGTAAAGGTGCAATTGCGTCGTCTCGCCACAGGTCTAAAGGTCTTCGGAATATCGAAACAGGCACTCAGGGTTGTCCGGATACCGCCGCCATCCCCTGCTGAACAACGCGCCATCGCCGAGGCGTTGTCGGATATGGATGGGATGCTTGCGGGGTTGGAGTCGCTGATCGCCAAGAAGCGGTCCATCAAGCAGGCCGCCATACAGCAGCTACTCAGCGGTAAGACACGTCTGCCAGGGTTCAGGGGTGAGTGGGAAACGACAACTCTCGGGGAAGTTGCAGATATTGAAAACGGAGCAACGCCAAGTACTCAAATTGGTGCCTATTGGAACGGGCCGATTCCGTGGTGTACACCGACCGACATCACAGCCACGCCGCGGAAGTATCTCCTTGCGACGGTGAGGAGTGTCACTGCGGCGGGCTTGGGCAGTTGCGCGGTAAGCCTGCTTCCTGTTGGTGCGCTTTTCCTATGCAGCCGCGCAACCATCGGAGAGATCAAGATTGCTACATCGCCAGTATGCACAAACCAAGGCTTCAAGTCGCTCGTCTGCAAGGACAATGTATCCAATGAGTTTCTGTATTACCTACTCTTGACACTCAAGCCACAAATCATAGAGCGGGCAATAGGGTCGACTTTTTTGGAAATCGGTAAGCGTGATGTGGCGTCAATCGAACTGTCTGTCCCCACCTACTCTGAACAACGAGCCATCGCCAACGTACTTTCCGACATGGATGCCGAGATCGCCTCGCTTGTGCAGCGCCGAGACAAAACCCGCGCCATCAAGCAAGGCGTGATGCAGCAACTCCTCACCGGTCGCGTGAGGTTTATCACATCGGAAGAGTTTTTTGATGGTTGATGTGAATAAGGACATTCGTGATTGGCTTCACCAACAGCAGGATTGGCTTCAGGAAGCGGGCGAGAAACTGCTGTTGTCGGGGCGGCTAACAGACTTCGACATCGATACCATTACCGCACATCTCAAAACTCCGGCCGGTCGGCAGCTAACCACACACCACACTTTCGACGGCCTTACCGGATCACCTTCCACAGCAGGCGAGCTTCGGCTCATTGAGATTGGCGACATCTGCGGCATAGAGAATCTGTGTCCGGGCAACCCTCTTGTCTTTGGAGATGGAAATCTTGCGGTGATCTACGGACCCAACGGTTCGGGGAAATCCGGTTACACGCGCATTCTCAAGCGAGCATGCGGAAAGCCCCGCGCGTCGGATCTTAAGCCCAACGTATTTCAAGCTCCGCCAGCGACACGGCAGTGCAGGATCAAGTACACACTGGCAGAAAAGGCCCAGACGGTTACATGGCATCCGGACGGCGCACCGGTCGACGACATCAGAGCTGTTGACATTTTTGACGCGGATGCCGCCTCCTTCTATCTCAGCAAAGAGTCTGAAGTCTCCTACACACCTCCGGCGGTCATCTTGTTCAAGGTGTTGGCGGACGCATGCGACCAGGTCAAAAAGACACTTCAAAAAAAGCAGGATCTTCTGGTCAGTAAACTGCCCACTCTGCCGCCAGGATATGGCGGTACCGCGGCTGGAAACGCCTATACCACGTTGAACTACGATCTCAGCGACCAAGCGATCCAGCGCCTTACGCAATGGGGGGAGGATGACAAAGATGCGCTGAGTCAACTGGCCGAACGCCTCAGTGTCGCCGATCCGGCGACGCTGGCGCAGAAGAAGCGGCGCACAAAGAACCAACTCGACGAACTCGGAGCGCAGTTGAGAAACGCTGCGGTCGCCGTTGGCACGCAACAAGTGGACGCCCTCCGGAATGCACGTGTGGAGGCCCAGCGGAAACGGAAGGTTGCCGCCGAGGCTGCCCAAATAGGCAGCGCCAAACTCGACGGCATCGGGACGGTAACATGGAACGCGCTATGGCAGGCAGCACGGGCTTATTCGCAAATGGCGTACCCAGGACAAGACTATCCCGTTACAGCGGATGGGGACCGGTGACCGGTGCGTATTGTGTCATCAGCAATTGACCCAAGAGGCACAGCAACGTTTGCGTGACTTTGAAGCATTTGTCCAAGGTGCATTGGAGACCGAAGCCAATGTGCCTGAAGAAGCCTACAAGACAGCGCTGTTCAGCCTGCCGAAGAGATGGAATGAAGAGGAAATCCGCACGCGGTGTGAAGCTGCAGGACTGAGCGAAGAGGGTTGGACTGAGAAACTTGGGAACTTTTAGGCTAAATTAGGCAAGACCTGCAAAGATCTCCGTAACGGCGAGACAGATGCAGAGGCTAATGCCATAGAACCACCTGATAAACTCTTGTCCGAGATAGCGCAACGCGCCGAAGTACTGGAGCGCGATGCGCTGCAAAATGACGAGGATGCGAGAAACTTCGATCGGGAAGAGGCCCGCCAAGACAAGCTGAATCTGGAGGCTCGGCGCTGGTCAGCTCAGCAAGATATTGCAATCCATTGTGAAATTGCTCGTCTAAAGGATGTGAAGGAGTATGAGAAATGGGAGCGGTTGGCGAACTCACGCAATATTTCCTTGAAAGCTGCGGAAATTACCGAGCAGGTAATCACGCAGGCGTATGTGGATCGTTTCAACCGGGAACTTAAGACGCTTGGCGCATCGCAAATCAAGGTCGAGCTAATTAAATCTCGAACAAAGAAAGGGGAAGCGCTTCACCGGTTGCGTCTCAGGGGTGTCACCATGGGCCAGCGAGACATTCCGGAATCGGTCCTGAGCGAAGGAGAGCGCCGCATTGTCTCTCTGGCGGCGTTTCTGGCCGATGTCGCAGAAAAACCCCACGCCTCACCCTTTATTTTCGATGACCCGATTTCTTCGCTGGATCAAGACTTCGAGTGGCAGGTGGCGAAACGACTTGCAAAGCTGGCGCAGAGCCGTCAGGTCCTGGTGTTCACACACCGGCTTTCTCTCTATGGCGCGACGGAGGATGCCGCAAAGAAGGTCGGCGACGTTTGGAAGAAGCGACATCTACAGCAGTGCTGCATTGAATCCTTTTCGGGGGTCGCAGGCCACCCGGCGGATGACGCTGTCTGGAATGTCAACACCAGGAAGGGCAACAATATCCTTTTGGATCGTCTTGTTGAAGCCAGAAAGGCCGGGGAAACGGGCGGCGCCAATGCTTACCGGATTCAGGCGCAGGGGATTTGCACTGATTTTCGAATACTTCTGGAGCGTACGGTCGAAGATGATCTCCTGAACCAGGTCGTACGGCGCCACCGACGAAGCGTCACGACCGACAATAGGCTCAATCCACTTGCAAATATCACCCCTGAAGACTGCAGGTTTATAGATAATCTGATGACCAAGTATTCGAGCTACGAGCACAGCCAGTCGCAGGAAGTGCCGACCTTCCTGCCCGATGAGCAAGAACTACGCACAGACTTGGAGTCGCTGAAGGCATGGCGCGAAGATTTCAAGAAGCGACCACCGGAGAACGGTGTATGAGCACCGTCTGCTACCACGAGATCTTCGACCTAGAGCGGGTAGTTGGGATGGCCTCTGTCATGTAAGCCGAGACTGCGGTATCCAATTTACATCGGAGCCCCTTCTATTTCCACTTAGATAGGTATAATCCCGTCCGCAGAGAATTTCTCCCCTCAAATTAGTGGGATACGATCCACTCTTTGCATTTTCATCAGCGCAAAGCGTCAAATTTGGTGAGAAATTGCACAAAAACGCAGATCGTGTTGAATGTCAAGCCCATTGTGACTATAATAGTGTAAAATATCGTCTCAATGGGATTCGCGTTAGTGAGGAAGCGCAGATGATCGCCCAATCCTTAAGTAAAGTACTTGAAGCCACAGGCTATTTGCAGAATGGTGAACCTGCACATGGTGTGTATCTGGAAGACGATGCGCGTACCAGATGCCAGGCCAGGGAGTTTAAGCCCGACGCCTTGTGGCGTAGCGACTCGGCGCTCACCGTCTACTTCAAACTGGAACGGAAAGACCCATCTGCTGAGCAGGTAGAACGGTGGCGCAAAGAAATCTGGAATCAGGGTTTCGCACCGTTGCTATGGGTGGTTGCACCGCATCGGATCGATTTATACAACGGCTTCGGGCGTCCCCAAGAGACAGAGGATGCTGAAGTGCACCGGCTGCGTACATTCAAAATGATCGATAGTGAGTTGAACGATCTCGATGCTTTTGCCGGCCGCCTAGCTATGGAAACGGGACAATTCTGGCAACATGCGCCCTCCGTTGACCGAAAGACCAGCGTGGACCGGCAGCTTCTAAACGACCTTGCGGATCTTGAGCGAGACCTCGTGGAAGCAACGTTGGACCGCCCGGATGCCCAGGGATTGATTGGCCGGTCGATATTCACCCAGTATTTGATTGATCGCGGCATAATCACGGAGCCTTTCCTTGTGAGCGATTACGGGCGCCGGTCCTTTCCATCCATTCTGCGAGATCCGCATGCCACGGAGCGGTTGTTCGATTGGCTTCGAGATAGTTTCAATGGCGACATGTTTCCTTTGCAAGGATCAACTGCCCCGAGGCCCAAGCATCTGCGTAGGGTTGCAGACTTCCTTGAAGGTGTGCATCCCCAGTCGCGACAGACCACACTTTTTCCTTATCAGTTCGACGTCATACCGGTGGAACTGATTAGCTCAATCTACGAACAGTTCACCCACTCTACCCCGTCGACGCCCAACACCAATCTCCGAAGAGATGTTTTCTATACCCGGCTGTCGCTCGTTTCCCTGGTACTGGATGAGACCATGGAAGGACTCTCTGGCGAAGAAACCGTACTCGATCTTACTTGCGGGTCAGGTGTCTTCCTTGTTGAAGCCTTTCGAAGGCTGGTCTATCTTCGATCGAACGGGTGTCAGCCAAATCGTGAAGTAATTCGTACCACGCTGCACCAACAAATTTACGGTATGGACATAAGTGAAGCTGCAGTGCGGGTTGCCGCGTTCAGTCTGTACTTGGCGGCGTTGGAGCTCGACCCATACCCCCATTCGCCAGAGTCGCTGAAATTCAAGCCACTAATTGGAAAAACGCTTATCGTCGGTGACGTCTGGGATGACCAGAGATCGCCTGACGGGCTGGCTGCGCTGACCGAAAGGAGTGTGTGGAGGAAGTTCAATGTTATCGTCGGCAATCCACCATGGAGCTATCGAGGCAAAGCGACCACCGTCGCGCGCAGTATCCGAGGTGGACCGAAGGGCGTGCTTCCGCCACGAGGTGAAAGCCTGGACTTCGTATTCCGTGCCATGGATTTTGCCTCCGAGGATACAAGATTCGGTCTGGTTCTTAGCGCTGTTCAGTTTTTCGGCCGAAGCGAGACTGGCGCGTCCGCAACGCGTCAAATCATTGAGAAGCTGTCGCCAGTGACGCTGGTTAATCTGTCGAATCAGGCGGTTTGGTTGTTTCCCAAGAGTAAGATGCCCGCGATTGTCTTCTTTGCACGGCACCGGCCATTGCCACAAGACACTATTACCGCTGTTCAGGTGCCTTGGTCGCCAGTCGGGGCGAGAAGCCATACGTTCGAAATTGCACCAAGCGATATTATCACACTTCCGGTGCGTGACTGGAAGAGAAAGCCGGAATTTCTGAAGGCAGCGTTTTTCGGTTCTCACCGCGATTTATCGTTGCTGGACCGGCTGACATCGCATCATCCAACCCTGGGCGACCAACTCAACAAATTCGATGCACGACTTCGCACCGGGCTGACGTTAGGTGATCGAAGTCGCGACTCGAGTTTTCTTCATGGACTCCCACTCTTGAATGCGACCAGTCTTCGACCGTTCTCTGTGCCGGACGGTTTAGACTCGTTTAACGCTCCGAAGGCTCAGTGGCCGCGTAGTCGCGACATCTACCGAGCACCGCTACTGCTCGTCAAGGAGTTCGTAAGGCGCGACGGTCGTCCCGTCGTTGCCGTAGCTGATCGAGATACGGTATTCAGCAATTCAATCTTTGGTGCGGCGCTTCCATCGGCGTGGAGCGAGGCCGCCCACCTGCTTGCCACGATTCTGAGTTCGTCGCTTTCATCCTGGTTCTTCCTGATGACCGCTTCCGCTTTCGGACTGTGGATGCGCCGGATCTTGCTTCAAGACATCGAACACATGCCGGTTCCCGATCTCGCAACGGCCCTGCGTTCCGAGGCCGGCAAACACCTTACGCAGCTTTCCCGGGATCTGCAAAAAAGCTCTCCATCCGCTTCCGATTGGCGAACGCTCGATGAGGCTGTCTTCGACCTGTATGGTTTGGACGAAGCCGATCGTATTGTCGCACGCGATGGTCTATTTCGCGCAAGTTGGCAATGGAAGGCCGGCAGGGACGCTTCCGTGGAAGCGGCCAATATTGGCCAGGTTCTGAACTATGCACGTACATTCCTGGCGACGGTGGGGGTCTGGCTCTCCTCGGCGAATCGACGCTGTATGCGCGCCGAAGTCTTCGATCTTTCTGAACGTGCGCCACTCAGGGTTGTTCGATTCATTCTCGAAGACCGCTCTGAGAAACCGGAACCTAATGAATTGGAAGTTATCGAAACAGATGGAGACCTTCGAGGCATCCTCGACCAGATTGGCGAACGTCTGGCTGTTCCGCTTGCAAGCTCCATAGTCGGCCAGCGCGAACTCCGTGTACATGGTCACAACGAGGTTGTGATCATTAAACCGGCTGCTCGCAGGCACTGGATGGGCGTTTCGGCACTGGAAGACGCGGATTCGGTTGTTGCCGAGAGCTTCTCTGGGATCCCCGAATGAAGTTGCCGTTTGATGTTACGGCGACCGCTGGCCGCCGGTTCATTGATCTTGGACCTGATATCGTCACGGCGATCCTGCGAACGGTCAAGGTCGGCTGGAGGTTTGTGTTACAGTCACCGGACGTCAATACGGACACCGGCGAAGTAGAAATCACGGAACGGCTGCGCGATGGTATGCGTTGTGCGTTGGATTCTGGAATGCTGCCGTGGAAGACGATGATAGTGCTTCCTGGAACCGAATCCCGGTCCCGTCCTGATGTACTGTTGCCAGATGGTAGAACCGACATTCCGATTCTGTGGATCGAGATCTTCCTCCGTTTCGGCGAACACGATCCCCACGCGATCATCGAATGCAAGCGCATCGCCGGCAACAACGCCCACCTCTGCCGCGAGTACGTCGTGGAAGGCATTGACCGCTTCCGAACCGGCAAGTACTCGGGGAACCACTCCACTGGGTTCATGATCGGATACCTGATCTCTGGCGACGCGAATGCTGGTGCCGCCGGTATTAACGACAACTTGAATAGCAGGTCACGCTATGACGAAAATCTGAAACCGTTGGATTTGGTTACCGACTCGTCGGCTTGGGCCAGCCGCCATCCGCGTGAGGGCACTTCACCGATTGAGTTGTGTCACGCATTCTTGGCGTTCCACGGCAGCGTGATTTAAGCACGTTTCAGGTCCGAAGCTAGGGATCGAACAGGCATGAACATCGTCGGCCCAAAGGGAAATCCTTACACAGCGACGGGTGATCGCCTTCTTCCGGGATGCGCTTGGGTGCATCTATCTCGGCAACTGGCATGAACGCACCGATAATAAAAATATCGAGAATGGACTGCTCACCGACTGGCTGAAGCGCAATGGGCACGGCGACAGGGTTATCGACAAGGTGCTACGTGAACTGGACAAGGCAGCGGCGCTTGGTGGCAGCAAGACTCTATATGAAGCCAACCGCGAGGTATATGACCTGCTCCGCTACGGCGTGAAAGTCCGGCCGCACGTTGGCGAACCGAACGTCACTGTCTGGCTGATCGATTGGGAGAATCCCGGCAATAACGACTTTGCAATCGCCCCGGTCGAGCCGCCACGTGACACCACCGCCTACCTACGCTTCTTCTGCGCCTACGCCGAGCCAACCGACCGTTACGGAGACTTTCATGGCGCCCTTCGCTGTCTGATTGCCGATGCGAATCTTGAGATACCGCCGGAGCCGCAGAGCGACCTATTTGAGGAGAAGTAAGCAATGTCCGTCCAGACCATAGAGAGAGAATTTCACGAGAAGGTTTCGTCGAAGATTCGGCTTGCAGCCGAGGGTATGGAACGGTTCCGCGTGTTCACCCCGTTCCAGTTCGACGATGGTGATCACCTGGGCATCGTTCTAAGGAAGGACGGAGCGCGTTGGGTGCTTTCCGATGAGGCGCATACGTACATGCATCTGACTTACGACATCGATGAGAAGGATCTTCATAGCGGCACGCGTCAAAAAATCATCTCCAATGCACTGTCCATGTTTCAGATCGAGGACCGCGATGGAGAGTTAGTACTCGACGTACCGGAGGAGCGTTACGGTGACGCGCTGTATTCGTTCGTTCAGGGGCTACTCAAGATATCCGACGTGTCGTACCTTTCGAGGGAACGGGTTCGGTCCACATTTATGGACGATTTTCGTACGGTGATGAGTGAAGCCATTCCGGAAGAGCGCAGGAGTTTTGAATGGAGCGATCCTGAACATGATCCTCAAGGGATGTACACCGTGGACTGTCGAGTCAACGGTTTGCACCGGCCGTTGTTCGTTCATGCACTTGCTGGTGACGGCAGGACCCGCGACGCTACAATCGCGCTTCTCCAATTCGAACGGTGGGAAATCCCGTTTCGTTCACTTGCCATTTTTGAAGACCAGGAGTCGATCAATCGCAAAGTTTTGGCGCGCTTCAGCGACGTCTGCGAGAAGCAATTCTCCAGCCTCACCGCAAACCAAAAGAGGATAATGCGCTTTCTGAACGAGACCATCTCGGGATGAACCATAACTTCGGGGAACTTGCTGAGACCGCCGTGCTGGAGCTGTGCCGAGGCAAAACGAGGATCTCGTGTACCACATATTCGAGATTGTAAAGGCGCAGAGTGAATACTGAGAGGAAAACCTACATAATCGAGGTACACGGGACTGCGGTAAACGTCGTCCACAAGGACATCAAAAACCTTTACATAGGTGTATATCCGCCGAACGGTCGGGTAAGGGTGGCCGCTCCGCTCCGTCTTGATGATGACGCGGTGCGCATGGCTGTCATTTCCCGCCTCGGCTGGATTTGTCGGCAAAAGGCGAAATTCCAGCAGCAGGATCGCCAGTCCCTGCGGGAATTTGCGACAGGTGAAAGCCACTTTTTCGAGGGCAGGCGCTACCGGCTCGATGTAACGGAACGGGACGGCCCACCTGTGGTTCGTCTCTTCAATAATTCTACCATGACGATGTGCGTTCGACCGGGTGCCGCCCGGAATATCAGAGAGGCCGTACTCGATCGATGGTACCGACGCCATCTCCGTGATCGGCTACCGGTGCTTGTTGCGAAATGGGAGCCCGAAATGGGTGTGCGGGTCAATGAGGCTCGTATCAGAAAGATGAAGACCCGCTGGGGGACCTGCAACCCGGATGCTTGCCGAATCTGGCTGAATCTCGAACTGGCGAAGAAACCGGCATCGTGCCTTGAATACGTCGTTGTACATGAGATGGTCCACTTGATTGAGCGCCGTCACAACGATCGTTTTCGGAAGCTGATGGACAGGTTCATGCCACTTTGGCGCAATCATCAGGATGAACTCAACCGTGCGCCACTGGGATACGCCGACTGGCGGTATTGAAAGTGGCCGCTCGGTTGAGACAGCGTATCCTCCGGGCGCCGTAGCTTCGAACAGGTATTTAACGTATGCGGGGTTGTTTTTACCCGCAATTCCATTATAATAGTCAATACGGAGTCCTCTACGAATAGCCTGTGATGTTGTATGAAGCGACCTTAATTTCGGAGGTAGAGTTAAATGGGCGTGGACGTCAAGTGGGAGCGTGAAGACGGAATCCTGATCGCGATTCTGGCGGGTCGAATCGACGGCAGTAACGCCGATAAATATCAGAATATTATCGAGTCTGCAATTGGCCCTGACGACGATGCCTTGATTCTGGATTTCGAGCAGGTCTCCTTTATCAGCAGCGCGGGGCTCCGTGTTGGTGTGATCGTCGCCTGGAAATTCAAAGAGCCTGGAAAACAATTTGGAATTTGCACACTCGCCGATTCGGTTCGTGAGGTCATTTCAGTCAGCGGTTTTAATCAGATCATCAACATTTATGGGTCTCGGGCTGAGGCAATAAAAGCGTTCAAAAGTAGCTGACCTGCATCGTTCATGAATACTATTCATCTGTAAAACAGAAGACGTACCCAACCGAATCGGAGTAACGAGATGAACACTGATGGCGAAAAAATCGGATTTATGAAAAGCGCGGTCGATATGGAAATCGTCGGTGATAACATATCGGACATCGATGAATTCACGATTGATAAATACGAATTCAGGAATGACAACACCCTCTCATCCGAGGTGCGCGAGGAAGCAGTCGCTGTGATTGAGGAAGTTCTGTGGAAGAGGGTTACGGAATTGAACCTGTTGCGCAAGCAGTACCTGGCAGGGCTGTTCAGCATGGCCGAAGACTCGCTCAGTGAGGTCGTCGATAAGCGGCAATAACGATTGTTCCGATCCTGCCGGATGCCTGGGAAAAGATAAGGGAGCCATCATCCAGCGACCACCGGCATGGTCGTGCGGGGAATGTGTCCGGGAAGTTGAATGGTAAGGTCGGAACAGGCGGCCGTTGAACTCAAAGAAGCCTTTTTAAAATTCCGATTTACGGGCAGAACGCGAGCGTAAGTGTGGCAGGCACGCGGGCGACCCGCATGGGATTTTAAAAGGGCTTTTTCGTTGCGGATTGTCGAGCAAACCCGAGTAATGGATGGACAGAACTCTCAGGCGGAATAACGCCGGCGCGAGAGGAGGATGCGCTCAGCGGGTGAGGAGACGCTGGCGAGTCTGTTGGAGCCGGGGGGAGAATATCCGGCGGGGGAGGCCGCCGCGCCTGATAGTCGTTGCGCGTACAGAGGGCTTGGCCGTGATGGGGTCAGCCCGGGATGCACGAAATTCGTAGTGCGGGATAACTATGCATTTGCTGAGCGTTCAGGGTAGGGCGGTTCCCTATTCTGTGTCGCGGTGTCTCCGGTAGTCCTCCAACAGAGCCGCGGCTCCCGCCCGGATGAACCCCAATTCCGACTCGACTTCGAAGAAGGTGGCTCCCTTACGGGCCCACTTGCCCGCGGCGACGCCATTCGGGGGCATGGTGCCGAAGGCCACGCCGTACTTTTTGCAGAGTTCCAGAACCGATTCCATCGGACCCCGTACCTCAGGGTGATCGAAGTCGCCGGGGTGTCCGAACTCGATAGAGGTGTCGCCGGGTCCCACGAAGCACATGTCGACCCCGGGCAGGCTCAGAATCTCCTCAGCGTTCCGGTAACCCCTAACCGTTTCCAGATGCACCACCAGCGTGGTCTCCTGGTCCTGTTCGTCCATCCAGCCCTTCCAGTCCGTGACTGCCCTGTAGTCGCTGTTTCCCCAACCCGGCGCCACGGCCCGGGTTCCCGCCGGGGGAAATTTCAGGTAGCTCAGCAGGCGCTGAACCTGCTCCCGGGTTTCCGTTCTGGGAAGCTGAATTCCCACCACTCCTGCTTCCAGCAATTTCGAGACCTCCTGGCGTTCCAGCTGGGGCGTCTTGGCGATGACTGGCAAACCGTTGTCGCGGGCGGAGAGGATGGTGTCGGACAGGTCCTGCAGGTCGAAGAGGCTGTGCTCGTACTCGATGTAGACGAAGTCGAAACCGGCGTGCTGGAACAACTTGATGAGGGAAGGATGGGCATACGCTTCCAGCGTCGCGCCGATCAACACGTCCCCTCGCTTGAGCCGGGCTTTGAGATGCCGGCCTGGACCTCCCTCCGGGTACCAGGGATTGTCGAGTCCGATGCTCGATTTGGAATGTTGGGGCATGGGGCCTCCCGGGTTGGGTCCGCGATTTTCTGAATCGATTATCGTGGAGACCCATTCAATGAATTGGCAGTTGTCTGAGCGAACCCGTACAGAAGATGCCATCCAGTCAGACGGGAATCCTGGATAGCGAGATACGTCCATTGAAACAGGCTTCAATGTCGCTGCCGGGTTGTCGCGGGCGGTCTTGATAAACGCCCGTGTACTGAAAGCCGTTTTCGTTTCGCGAGAACGTGTTCAGGTGAGGGCTCGTGTCCACAGGGGCGTACCTTGTTTCCAGACGAACCCTGTCGTGTTCAGGATGGGGCAGATTCACGTTGAGAAAACATCCTGCTTCAAATGTCTCATTCAGTACGCTGTCCAGAACCGGTTGGAGCCGTTCGGCGGCCAGTCGCCAGTCGATCGGCCGGTCCTTCACGGTATAGTGGGACAGGGCGATGGCCTTACACCCGTGAATAGCCGCCTCGCGGGCCGCCGCTACGGTACCGGATTCGTAAACATCCACCCCAAGATTGCCTCCGTCATTGATACCCGAGAGTACCCAGTCGCCGTCGGATGCCAGGCGACTCAGGGCCAGGCGTGTACAGTCTACGGGCGTGCCCCATATCCGGTAACGCGCTTCCGTCAGTTTCTCCACCCGAATGGGCCTGTCGGTTGTCAAACGATGTCCAACGCCAGACTGAGGCTCCGCCGGCGCGGTTACGATGACCTCGCCCCACCGCGATGCCAGACGAACCAGTGTATTGAGACCTTCCGCCTCGATGCCGTCGTCGTTTGTAACGATCAGTTTCACTGTGGTCTATTGGCTATCTTATATGAGTTTGTCTGTTGGCTTGTATCGGGTCTGATGGGCGCAGCACAGTGTAAGCCACCGGGTACCCGAAGGCCGAAGACGTTTCTTACGGATAGCGCAGCGATTTTTTCAACAATCTACCCCAATGTCTGTCATAGCGATGGACGACGTTAACCCGTTCTTTTCCCCGGAAGACCGGTCGCCCCTCGTTGGCCCACGCAAAAATCGATCCCTCCAGATTGTAGACCTCTGTATATCCCTTTTTCCCCAGAAACCGGGCAAGTTCCGAAGAGCGGTACCCGACGGAACAGTACAAGACGATACGCTGGTTCGAGGATACGCCCTGGAGCGCTCTCAGCGCCTCGTCTCTCGAGCGGGCTGGCCGGGCGCCGGGCAGGTGGCTGACTGCATATTCCTCGGGCGCTCGTACGTCGAACAACAGGAGGCTTTCCCGGTTCGGAGATTTGTCGAGCCATGACTGCAGCGTAGCGGTCGAAATCTGCGCGACAGTCGGATACCCGGCGCGGATTATCTTCAGCGTCGTGGACCACGACGGGGTGTTACCATCGCGTCCTTCCTGTGCCGCGGTACCGGCAGGCGTCGACGCGACCACGCCAGCGCAGATGAGTAGCTGCACGGCAGAGATGAGAACCGTCTGAAATTGGCGGAGGTCGGGTCGGCGCACGGGGATGGTCCAATCCGGTGGATGATTCTTAAGGCATGTCGCTCGTGTTGGGATACCTGGTGTTTCGCCAAGGCGGCACTTTGCACTCCGGGAAGAAAGATTCCGAACGGGACCGACGACATCTCCACCCGTGCAGTGGATTGGCAGGGCTTCAGCGAGATTCATCCGGACCGGGAATCGATGTGTTCGATCAAGCTCTTGACTGTGTTAAGGTTCGCACAGTCTTCGAGAGCAAACGTAACATTGAACTCCTGTGAGGCGAGTCTTGCGAACGAAACGAGATCGAGAAAGGATACGCCCACATCAAGGAGGCTGATATTCAGATCCGCCGGCAGCGCTATCGGCTACCCATCCACTTCGAGTTTATCCGCGACGAGCATGCTGATACGTTCATCCGTTGACGCCATGTGCATGACCTTTCGTCGTGTGGATGGTTGAAGCGGAACGGAAAGATAGCGATCGTCTCGCGTCAAGTCAATCCGTTATTGTGAGCGAATCGGTGTTCCGACACGATGCCCACCGTTCCGCCCGGTCAGAATGCCGGGAAGAAAAACCGTCTCTTCGGACAGCCATTTGGCTATATTGGCCATTCAGACCACGCAGTACATACTACGTAAACCAGGTCAAGAGGTACATGCTATGCCTCATCTCTCCGACGCAGACAAGCGTTTCTTTAAGGAGAACGGCTGTCTGATCGTTCGCGGCGCGCTCACGTCCGCTCAGGTTCGCGCCGTTCAGGACGCCCTCTGGAGCGGCATCGAGGCCGACCGCCGCGATCCTGAATCCTGGGTCGAAGCCGGACCGCGCACCCCGGCGCCCGCACACCATCCCGCCATCCGGGCCGCCGTTCACGAGTCGCGGCTCTTCGCGATGATGGAGGAAATGGTGGGCAAGGGTCGCCTCAATCCCGGAAGCGCGGGTCCCGCGCTGGTTTACCCATCCGGAGACAAGGCATGGTCGCTGCCGGAACGCGGCCATCTCGACGGGTACTACACCCCAACCAACGGCGTGCCCGAAGGGACGGTCGGATACATGACGATCAACGTCACGATCTACGTGGAGGACATCGCCTCGCGGGGCGGGTGTTTCACCTATTGGCCCGGCAGCCACAATGTGTCCTACGAGTACTTCAGGACGCACTCGCTGCTGTCGGTCCGCGGCGGCGTTTTCAGCGATGTTTATCCTGAGGGAACGTTTCCGGAAGGACACGAATTCACCGGCAGGGCCGGCGATGCCATCTTCTGGCACAGCCAACTCTTCCACACGGGATCCAAAAACGTCAATCGAAATATCCGCATGGCACTTATCGGTCGTTTCTCGCGCAAGGACGCCGACGATATCCGCTTTGAGACCTGCGACGACCCATGGGTTCGTTGGGAGGGGATCAGTTGATGCACCTCGTTTTCAGCCCGACGCTCTGTCCGGACCTGCACCTGCCCGAAGTTCTGGATCTGGCCCGAGCGGCCGGATTCTCCCGCGTGGAACTCTTCCGCGCCTGCACACAGAGCACCCCCGTCCACCGCGACTGGTCCGTGCCGATGGTCCGCTCCGTCATCGCGGACGCCGGTATGCAGCTTGCCAGCTTGAATATTCGCAATCTCACCGGCCGGAAGGCAGATTCCGACGAGCGAAACCTTGCCTACAACCTGCGCCAACTCGAATGGGACATCCACCTGGGCCGCGCCCTCGGCGTGAAGACCCTGAATACGAGTGGCGGCGACCGCACATCAGAAGCGCTCGCCGATCTCATCGACGGCGTCAATACGCTCCTGTCAAACATTCCCGATATTGTCCTCAACCTGGGCAATCAGGCGGGGACCCGCCTCCAGGGGCTGGCCGACTACCAGGCGGTGATGCCCGAGTTGCCGGAACGGGCGCGCGTTCTCGTAGACACCGGCCACCTGCTCTCGGCGGGCGAATCGATCATACCCTTCGCCGAGGCCCTCGCCGGGCGCATCGGTCTCGTCCATCTGCGCGACCAGCAGGGCGACAAGCCCGTGCCCTTCGGCGAGGGAGAACTGCCGTTTACGGCGTTGCTGAACCTGTTGGCGGATTGCCGTTACGATGGCCCGCTCGTGGTTGAACTTGCGGGCGTCGACCGGGATGAGCCCTTGCCCGCCGCCATTTCCGCGCGCCGATACGTCGAAGCCCTTCTCTGAGTTCTGTCGCGGCGCGGCCCGATTGTTGCCTTGGACCTCCCGGCGTTGGCAACCCCCTTGTAAATTCCAGCAGGTAGTCCACTTCCGAAGGAGCGATCACCGCGCCCGCCAGCGCCTCCTCGATCACTCGCTTCTGTGCGGCCCCGTTCGGTACAGTCAGGCCCGGGCTCGCCCCATCCTGGTTGACCCCCGAGCCACGGGATCACCCCCCAGATCCGGTCGCCGTCCGCCTCCGCCTCGCCCCGATCCAAGCCCAACGCCGCCTGGTGTATCGCAACCAGAGATGACGAGCAGGCGGTATCCAACGCCATCGCCGGCCCCTCAAGACCCGGTGCGAAGGCGACCCGTCCGAAGTTCAGTTGCCAGGACTTCGCTCGAGCGTTTCCAACCAGCGGTAGCCGAAGGTCGGAACATCCGGTGACGACGCGGCGACTCCGCCGGTAAACATGCTGAATCGTACCACCCGCAAGCGGTAACTGTAGTCGTGCGCGGGCTGAAAATCCACGATTTCACTTCGGAACGCGGCTCCATTGACGACGTTGCAGTATACAGGATAGTTGTCGTCGCATTTGACCCGGTGCGGTCCCACGACGATGACTTCCTCGTCCGTACCTGTCGCCTCGGTCTTCGCGTCGACTTCGTTCAGCAGGTAGCGGCCATCGCCATATTTGTTTACATTTAATGTATAGTGATATCCTGCCTCGTATTCAAAGTTCGTGATGATATCGTCGTATGGCGCACCGTCAACCAGCAGACAGAAGTCATCGGAAGATTGGCATTTCACTCGAGTCGGCCCCAGAGACAATGTCGCCGGCGTGGACAAAGCAACGGTTTTCTCCAGTTGTTCCAACAGGCGATAGGCGTATCGGCTGGCATCTTGCGGCGGTTCCTCTCCATTCCATGGGTCGTATTTCCCGATCCGCAGACGGTAGGTGTGGCCGGGTTCGAAGTTGAAGCCATCGATCCCATCGTAAAACAAATAGCCGTCAACCACCATGCAGGTCCGTTCGCCGACGCCGTAACATCTGGCCATGGTCGGACCCACGGTGACTTCAAGTATCTCAATATAACCAGGTCCGACTGTATCTTTACAGGCCGCAACTCCAGGGTCAGTATGATGAAGAACAACGAAGTCTTCGTACGCATCATACCTCGTCCGATTCAGCAAGTGCATAGATGCGCTAATACTCTCGCCGAGGTGTGCGCAGTATGATCCAAGTCGGAAATACGGATGGAGAAACATCCCAATGCAATTGCCACAGCGAAAAAATATCCTCTAACGTTACACGTACGCCCTTTTCCTGGTGTGCGTTACGAAAAGCCCTTGACAAGGGATCTCTCAGCCGTTTGTAGCACCTCTGCAGATAGTCGATTCGGAAGGCTGCTTCCAAAGCTGCCAAAATACTCATAGAAGTACTTCGTGCGTGTTCTTCAAGAGTCGAACCCAATTATAGTTCCACTTCATATCTCGAATAACCTGCAAATCGTGCTCTCGAACGGAAGTTTTCAGAAGAAAAGTAGCTTCGTACGGATGCTTCAATATCACTGTAATATTGCGCGATCCGGACAAGCTGGAGGTTTTCACCGGAAAACCCGATCCTTCGAGCCCTAGGCATTCGCGACTTCCATTATCGCGGATAGAAAGGACTCTTCTTCAAGTTCGATGTAGCTGATGTTCGGTGGCGTCGTCGATATTTTCCATGCCCATTCCGTCAATACAGGATTCGCCCCAGCCTTCTTATTCGGCACTTCTCGTTCGACAACACGTATCGTTGGTGCAGAAGCCGGTTTTGGGACGAGAACAAACTTGACCGATCCATGCGGTCCGTGCATGTCCACACGGCCTTTAGCACCGATCAAGTATGTACCGATCGGATCGAAACGGACCTTAACAGCTCCGATCTGGACCTCGAGTGACGGAACTTCATAGCTGCCAATGAACTCCTCGTTGATGTGTTTCGGAAATCGTGAAATTTGTATTTTGCCTTCATCGACGTATCTCGAAAGAAAACTCTCGGCCAGCTGGTAGAATTCGCTAAGGCGCTCTATCCAATTGTCGCGTTCTTGGATCCAGTCACCTGACGAATCGACCTTGGCTGCCTGCTGGTTCACAAAGTCTTCGAATGTTCCGTTCATTGTATGCTCCTTTTGCCTTTGTCGGATTGATCACCCGGGTTCGCGAAAATGAAAACGCGTTTATCAATTGGCGACTGCAGTTTGATAGGCTCGAGAATTAGACCGGAAAGATGGGCTATCGTTTACTGCGTCCTGGCGGTAACGTAACCGGGTGTTCCGTCTTAAACAATTGAAACATAACCACTGGATTGATTGACTCGTTTCAAATCGTCGCTTAAAGGATATCGAAGAAGGTCGAGAGTCCATTCATACGACGGCGGTAATTCGAAAGTTGACAAGACCGGGTATTCCGATATAACTTTAAATATTTAACAAAATTTCGAAATTCGGACAATGGCCGGCGCATGTTATCCGGATAATTCGATTCATCCGGCATTTCGCATACCGGACGGATTACGACCTTCGAACACCGCAATTTCGACCGTAACGCCGCTGGGTGACGGCCAAAGTCGTCGTCAAGCCATCGGATAAATGACGCATTTTAGAAGTGTTTGGTTCTCAAACCGCCAATTCAGGGCCGGCCCTGGACGTTCGAGGGGGAAAACACGGTGCGCGCGTTGCTATTTCTCTGGATGATGCAGGGGGTCGGGACTGTTTGGGCCCAACCCGGTGGCTATCTCGAAGGGACGGTTACAGGAGCGGGCGGGAAGTCCCTGTCCGGCGCCAATATCGTTGTTCAGGGCAACGATCAGCCGGAGAGAACCGGGGCCGCGGCAGGCACCGAGGGGCGGTTCCGTTTTGCCGTTCCGGCGGGGAATTACCGGATCGAGATTACATTCATTGGCTACAAGCCCGAAATCCGGGAAAACGTGTCGGTGCAGGCAGGCCGGTCCACCACGCTGAATGTGATCCTCAAGGAACAGGTCATTTTTCTGGAGCAGAGCGTGGTCTCCGCTTCACGACGGCAGGAAAGGGCCCTGGAGGCCCCCGCTTCGGTCGTGGTGGTTGAGGAGGCCGACATCCGCAACAACCCGTCGATGAACGTCGCCGACCACGTCAAAAATCTGCCAGCGGTGGACTTTGCGAAGACTGGGATGGCCAACAGCAGCATCGTGGTGCGCGGCTTCAACAGTGTATTCACGGGGACCCTGCTCATGATGACGGACAACCGTCTCGCCCGGGTGCCCTCCGTGCGGGTCAACGCCCCGAATTTCATTCCCATTACCAGTGACGACGTGGAACGGATCGAGGTGGTCCTGGGGCCGGGATCGGCCCTGTACGGACCCAACAGCGCCGATGGAGTCATGCATATCATTACCCATTCCCCGTTTACCTCGCAGGGCACGAGCGCCCATTTCGGATATGGAGAGCGCAGCCTGCACCAGGCCTCGATTCGGCACGCAGGCGCGGTCGGGGACCGGGTGGGCTACAAGGTTTCGGCCCGGTACTACACGGGGAGGGAGTGGGAGTATACCGACCCGGAAGAGGTAAGAGCCAGGCAGCGCACGAGATGAAGGAGATCGCCGCCGATTTGAACTTGTCAGCCGCTTCCAGACCCGCGATCCCGATACCAAGAATCTCGGCCTGGAAGCGCGTCTGGATTGGCGCGCCTCCGACAACTTCACCGCCATCCTGTCGGCGGGACACAACAAGGCGGACCTGGTCGGGCTGACTGCCGTGGGCGCCTCGCAGACGATAGACTGGCAGTACAACTACGCCCAGCTGCGGGTGTTGTACGGCGACTGGTTTATCCAGGCCTTCCGCAACTGGACCGATGCGGGCGGCACCTTTCTGTTGCGTACCGGCACTCCCGTGGTCGACAGATCCGCCCTCACGGTTTTCCAGACGCAACATACGTCGAATCTGGGCGCCCGCCAGCGATTCACGTACGGCCTGGACGCGCTGATGACGCGGCCGAATACCGAAGGTACAATCATGGGCAGGAACGAGGATGACGACGACCTGAACGAGTTCGGCGTCTACCTGCAGAGTGAAACCTCCCTTTCCCGGATGCTTGACCTGGTACTTGCCCTGCGCTACGACTACCATAACCGCCTCGCGGATCCTGAATTTTCGCCCCGTGCCGCACTGGTGTTCAAGCCAAAGCCGACCCAGACGTGGCGTTTGACCTACAACCGGGCTTTCAGCACACCCACGTCGAACAATCTCTACCTCGATCTGCAGGCAGCCAGAGACCCCTTCGGGTTCAGCGAGATTTTCACGCCGATGTTTTCAGCACGCGGACTGGAGTTCGATGCAATGGACCTCCGGACACAGGGAAACTACCGGAACAACGGTTACGGCTTCACGTTCCGGCGGGAAGGAGGCCGGCCGCTTTTCCGATCGCCCTTTGCCGCTATGGCCGGTCTGCCGGCCGATCAGTACCTGCGTTTGGACGACCCGGTCTTCACCAACGTAATGTGGGGTGTCGGCCGGGAGGCGGTGCTGGCGCAACTATTGCCCACTATAAAAGAAATGGCCGTCGACATCCTGATCGAACAGGGCCTGGGTGCCGAAGAAGCCCAGGCCATTGCGAATGGACTGGCTGAGGCCTTTCCCGGTATCGTACCCGAGCGATTGACAGGTCTGCGCAATGTCATGGGTCGGTTGAACATCGAGGCGGAGCCGCTCGGTGAAGAGCCCGATGAAAGTCGACAGCCGTTCTTCTTTGTTGAGTCGGACGGCGCCACGCCTGTTACGGCCTATGACGTTCCGCGCATCCAGTCCGCCATTACGAGGACAATCGAATTCGGCTACAAAGGCCGTCGTGGCCGACAAACTCGTCGTGGCCGCGGATCTGTATCAGTCCAGAATCGAGAATTACGTGGGCTCGGTTTCGGTGGAAACCCCCAACGTCTTTCTCGAACCGGAGAGTCTGGGCGCGGCTCTGAATCGGGGATTCGAACAGACGCTGTCCGATCCGGCCAATGCGCTGATCGCCGCGGGCTTGCAGGTGGTGGACGAGGTGCAGGTGCCAGGTCTCCTGGAGGGCAACAGGAACGGTTCACCGGTGGACGAACTTACTGCCATCTTTGTGGCCGGGGCGGCCGCGATTCCATACGGCACGGTGACGCCGGAGCAGGCGTCCGAACCCTACGCGATGGTGTTGACATACCGCAATTATGAAGATGTCACCATCCACGGATTGGATCTGAGCCTGGCCTACTATCCGACTGCGCAATGGAGGCTAACTGGCAACTACTCCTTTGTGAACGAAAATTTCTTTGAGAACCTGAAATACACCCATGTCCCGGGGAGCGGCGATATCGCGCTGAATGCGCCCCGGCACAAGTTCAAACTCGGGGCGTCGTACGACTTCTCCCGGTTGGGGTTGGCCGTCGGCGGCGCGTTGCGCTTCACTGGTTCCTTTCCCATGCAATCCGGGGTGTACGTGGGCGACGTGGATGCCTATACGGTTCTTGACCTGACGCTGAACTATCGGTTGCCCGTCGAAAGGGATCTGGTTTTCCATGTCGACGGGAGCAACGTCCTCAATACGCCATACCGTTCGTTCATCGGCGCTCCGGAGGTGGGCCGCCTTGTCTTCAGCCAAGTCAGCCTGCGCTTCTGAGCGCGCGAAGGGTCCGGCCAAGCGTGGCACGGCATCTGCCGCGCCACGCTTTTTTTCTAGTATGTGCCGCGATCACTTTCCGGGAGGGTCCGGCGCCCCCCTATCGCATTGGAGGAATTCCATGAGGTTATCGAGCAGAAGTTTGGCGAGGGTGGCGTGATGGGCCGGGCGCCAAACCGTGACGTGGCGGGGGCTCTGGACCGTGCAAAAGGGGCGCTGGTTGGGCTCGCGCTGGGCGACGCGCTCGGCACGACGCTCGAGTTCGCCGGGCGGGACACAAAGCCACCGGTTACCGACCTCGTGGGCGGGGGCCCGTTCGGCCTCGCCGCCGGGGAATGGACCGACGATACGAGCATGGCCCTCTGCCTCGCGGAATCGTTGCTGGAACGCGGCCTGCTCGATGTCCGGGACCTGATGCAACGGTTCCTCCGGTGGTATGAGGAGGGACACAACTCGGTCACCGGCAAGTGTTTCGATATCGGCAGGGCAACGGCCGTCGCGCTTGACTCCTTTAGCGAAACCCGGGAACCGTTGAGCGGCAGCACCGATCCGCAAAGCGCCGGCAACGGTTCGCTCATGCGGCTGTCGCCGGTGGCGATCCGCTGGTGGCGCGACCGGTCCGGGGCAACTGCGGCCGCCCGATTGCAGAGCCGCACCACGCACGGCGCCGCGCAAGCGGTAGAGGCTTGTGCGCTTTATGTCGAACTGCTGATCGAGGCGATAGCCGGGGCGCCGAAAGAAACCGTCCTGCGCGCGAGGGACTGGAGCGGCGACGCTCAGATCGCCGGGGTGGCCGCGGGGTCGTGGCGCCCCAGGGAGCGCGGCGACATTTCCTCGTCGGGATATGTACTGCACACGCTCGAAGCGGCGCTGTGGTGCGTGGACAGATCAGATTCGATTGAGGATGCCCTGGTTCTGGCCGCCAATCTCGCCAATGACGCCGACACGGTGGCCGCCGTTACCGGTCAGCTTGCCGGCGCGCTGTGGGGCATGTCGGGCGCTCCCCCCGGGTGGCTGGACAAACTGGCATGGCGCGAGCGCCTCGAAGCGCTCGCCGCCGGCCTGTTCGAGGCCGCCAACCGCGAGCGGACCGGCCCTGTTCGCGAGGACTCATCCCTATCGCATTAGATAATCCATGATCCGGAAAACGAGGTGAGGCGCCCTGGAAGCCTCTGTATGACCTGCAAACACTGGTTCTCGTTTCTCGACGAAAAAAGCCGAGATTCGCCTTCAGGTGAACCGCGGCCTTAGTCATACTGCGTGGTTTCGACCATCCGGTGGCGGACGCACGGCTCCCGTTGCGCAGAACCACCAGCGTCGCATTGAAATCGCCATCATCCCATCCGGAATGCCGTTCCGCCGTTCCATGCGTATCCTCATATTTCGGAGATCTGTTGCTCCTGGTTCCGCATCCGGTCGCGGGCTTTTCTTGATATCCGGTTCCAGACACCGGTGAGCCCCATCGCTTTTTTCATTGCCTTCAACGTGTCATCGGCGACCTCTCGAACCCGCAGCGTTCCTTCGTACAATACCTTCTCCACGTACCCGGTATCCGCTTCGTATCGCGCCCTTTGCTTCCGAATCGGGTCGAGGAAGTCGTTCAGCGCCCGAGTCAACTTCTCTTTCACCTCCACGTCGCCGACCTTCCCGGCGCGGTACCTCGACTTCAGATCCGCAACTTCCTCCCGATTCGGATTGAACGCGTCGTGGTATACGAACACCGGATTTCCATCAACCTTGCCGGGGATATCGGCGCTCACCCGGTTGGGATCGGTGAACATTCCACGCACCTTTTTCTTCACGGTCTGCGCGTCGTCAGACAAAAAAATCGCATTGTCCAGGCTCTTGCTCATTTTGGCCTGGCCATCGGTACCTACAAGAACGGGGACGTCACCGATCAGGGCGTCCGGAATCGGGAAAACCTCCCCGTAGTAGCTGTTGAACCGCCGGGCGATTTCCCGAGTCACCTCCACGTGCGCCAGGTTATCCTTTCCCACGGGAACCAGGTGCGCCCGGGGCGTCATAATATCCGCCGCCTGCAGAATAGGGTATCCGACAAGCCCGAACGGGATCGCCTCGTCGTCCAACCTGGCGGCGCGGGCCATATCCTTGATGCTGGGCAGGCGCGCGACTCGCGGCAGGGTCACCAGCATCTCGAAGAAGAGATTCATCTCGTACACCGCGTGCACCGCCGACTGCAGGTATATGGTGGATCTGGACGGATCGATGCCCACTGCCAGGTAGTCCAGCAGCATCTCCCGTACGTTCTCCCGCAGGGCATGGATATGTTCCTTCTGCGGCCGGGTTGTGAGCATGTGCAGGTCCGCCACCAGGAAATAACATTCGTATTCGTCCTGCAGCCGCACCCGGTTTTGCAACGAGCCGACGTAATGTCCCAGGTGCATCCTCCCCGTGGGCCGGTCTCCCGTCAGGATCCGTTTCCGTTCGTCCATTGCGATTCCCTCCAAAACAAAAATCCCCGCCGTGGGCCGGCAGGGACGTTAATCTTTTAAATTGAATCTCAAATTCAGCACGCAGTCAGCCGGCCGGTACGATAGGCGTTGTACCGCCACCAACTTCTGGAAATTTCAATGCGCGCCGCCATCTCTTTTTCCTTTAGACAGAATTGTGAGGAACCGGTCAACAATATCGAATTCTCATTCCCCTGTCAAGCAAATTCTGCTTTTTCCGGTTTCTTCACGTGCGTTTCGCCCGACGCAGCGGCTACGTCCCGTCCCTCAACAGTTGCGCCATTTCCACGGCAAAGTAGGTCAGAATCATATCCGCGCCCGCCCGTTTGATGGACGTAAGTGTTTCGACCATGGCCCGTTCCTTTTCCACCCATCCCCGCTCCGCGGCCGCCAGGACCATCCCGTATTCGCCGGACACGTTGTACGCCGCAATGGGTGTGTCGAAACTCTCCTTCGCCCTTGCGATGACGTCCAGGTACGGCAGCGCCGGTTTCACCATCACCACGTCGGCTCCTTCCTGGATATCCAGTGCGATCTCTTTCATCGCTTCCCGAATATTGGCGGGATCCATCTGGTACGTCTTCTTGTCCTTCGGTACGCCACGGGCCTTCACCGGCGCGGACTTCAGCGCCCCTCTGAAGGGACCGTAGAAGCAGGATGCATATTTGGCGGAATAAGCCATAATGCCGACGTTGCTGAACCCAAGGTCGTCCAGCGCCACACGGATGGCGCCAACGCGGCCGTCCATCATGTCCGACGGCGTCACCCAATCCACACCCGCTTCGGCGTGAGACAACGACATTCTGCACAGCACCCCGACACTCTCGTCGTTGGCGATCTCTCCGTCGATCAGCAGCCCGTCGTGCCCGTGCGTGGTATACGGATCCAGCGCCACGTCGGTCTGCACGCAGAGGTCGGGAAGCGCCGCCTTCAGCGCCCGCACCGCCCTCTGGATCAACCCGTCCGGCTTGTACGCCATCGTGGCGCGCTCGTCCTTCTCCTCCGAATAGCCGAACAGGTTCACGCCGCAGATGCCGAGGCCGTACACCGTCTCGCATTCCCGTACGAGTTCGTCGACCGAAAACCGGAACTGCCCCGGCATCGAGTCTATCGGTTCCCGCACGTTGACGCCTTCCGTAACGAACATGGGAAAGATCAGATCCCCTGCGTTCAATACGGTTTCCCTGACGAGCGTCCGTATGGGTTCCGTGCGCCTCAACCGGCGGGGCCGATAGGTCAGTTCCATAGTGTCACCCTTCAATAATCAGCCGCGTGGACCCGTCTGATGGCTTCCTGACAGCCCAGGTCGAACATTGTGGAAAGTGTCTCGCGCGATGACGATCCACTCACAGTCGGAATGTAACCTCCCAGGTTCCGTTGTCAACCCCTGCGTATCCGGGAGAGATCAACGGCATCAGCGGTTAACAGAACCAGCGACGCCGGAATCCCTCAACAATACCTCAAGACGCAGGTTTAAACCAAACGGTTATCAATGAACTTTCACCTCATGAAAAGTGTTCATCGCTGAACCACAACTTCCTTTCTCAACACAGAACCATCGGGCTGGGACACGAGGAAGATCCATGTGCCAATCCTCAAAGGCGGATAAATGTCTAAGACGGGACGTATCTCCATAACTATATCGACACAGCCCCCATGCATTCGAGCCCAACTCCATACCTTGACTCTGTACCCGACCAGATCGATTCTCGTCGTGTCGATATGAGAAGATTCGTGACATCCATCGTGACCGATCCAGCCATAAAACGCCACGCGCATGGTATCATCGACGGCCAACGGAGACTTCCTGGGCACCAGCCATGTAACTTCGCCTCGTCCTGGTCTGACGACCCTCAAGGGAGACACAACGGAAACGCTGTCGACTCTGATTTGAAAGAACCGATAGTCGGGATCCGATTTTAGCGGGTAGTATTCACAACCCTGAAAGGTGAGACCCACCAGGATCGTCGAGGAAATGAAGGCCACAATTCTGCGCTGCATTCCGGTCGCGCCTTTCTCGTCCCTTTTCTTATGCGCTGCCGCCGGCATCGCGTGATCGGGCTGACGGGGCTTGTCGCTCGAGGCTATACGCTATTGCCGCAGAGTATCGTGTAAGAGCCTGTGGGAGCAACTGGCTTTCCTTTCCTTCCTGGTCTGCACCAACCGGCAACCGGCCCGGGTTTTCGGGATGCCCGGCATTAAATGATCCTCGGTGCTTCAATTCAGGGCCCGCTACCGGAGAAGACTCCAGGGTCTATTCAGTGGACTTCGGGAACAGAACAATGGACGCACCCACCGCGGTCAGGATACCGTCGTAGTTTGTGTAGCCATCTCCTCGCATCGGTATGCCTGGCGCGGAAACCATACTCACCGTCGTCGGTTCGGACCCTATCTGTGTCACGACGAAGGCTTCGCTCTCGATGTGCCCCTTCAATATGGTCGCCGTCGAGTCGGAAATGCTACCTGCTTGTACCGCCAGATTGACGGTCATATCGAAAGGGGCGCCCTCCGCGACCCGGGCGACCACAGTCGCCGGTCCTGGCTCGGATGCGTTCAGGTTGTCGGTGCGCTCCAACTCTATCGTCAACGTAAAGGGAGCCCCCGGGTTATTGTCAATCCATAACGACCCCAGGTTGTACAGACCAGAGAACATGCCCTCGGGTAGCGTGCTCAAATTGTTGTCACTAAGCACAAGTGCGCGCAGGCTGTCAAGGCCCGAGAACGCAGCCGCAGGCAGCGTGGTCAGACGGTTGTTATATAGCCAAATCGCTTGCAATCGTTTCATGCCCGTGAATGTGCCTTCTGGCAACGTCGTCAGTTCGTTTTCGCTGAGCATCAGAACTCGCAAATTGGAAAGGTCGGAAAAAGCGCCTCCCTGGACCGATTGTAAAGCGTTTCGAAAAAGCGACAGCGTTTCCAGCCTACCCATCCCATTGAATACACCGTCAACCAGTGTACCCAATTCGTTATCTTCCAGCATCAGGGTGCGCACGCTGTTAAGGCCGGCAAACGCACCCGCTGGCAGTGTGTGCAGGACATTTTTCCGTAGTTCCAGTCTTTCCAGACGGGTTTGGTCGGAAAACAGACCCGCAGGCAGCGTGCCCAGAGCATTTGCATCAAGAAACAGGCTGCGAAGTGCAGACAGGCCGGCAAAGACACCCACCGGCAGTGATTCCAGGTTGTTGTTTTTGAACACCAGCGTACGCAGGCTGTCCAATCCGGAAAACATACCTACCGGCAGCGCACTGAGAGAATTGTTCTTCAGGCTGAGCCTTCGTAGACTGGCCAGATCGCTGAAGATGCCTTCAGGCAGCGTTTCCAGATTGTTTCCGGATAGCGCCAATCCCCTCAAATTGGACAATCCTGAAAACGCACCTTCGGGCAGCGACGTCAGTCTGTTGTAGCGAAGCTCCAGGATCTTCAGGCTGTCCAGGCGTGAAAATGCACCTTCCGGAAGTGTCGTGAGATCATTGCTGGAAAGCTCCAAACCTTTCAGATTAGAGAGGTTGGCGAAATCACCTTCACGAAAGCCGGTAATGCACTCGTAAACCAGAACCAGGCCCTGGATCGACGCGAGGTGCTCCCGTGTTACGAGGGCGCAATTGTCCACGTCCGATAGCGCTCTCAGGATGGCGTGGCGCACCTGTGACGTCCGGCCGCAAATTGCGCCATTGCTCTCGCCTACCAGCTTTCCAAAATTACCCGCAAAGATTACGAAATCGCCAAATCCAACGGTGTCATCGTCGTCCAGGTCGAATCCCGCATCAAACTGCTCATCGCCAGACGATCTACCAAACGCGCCGGCGAAGGCGATGAAATCTGCAAATCCTACCCGTCCGTCGCCGTCGAAATCGGATGCAACGGCACTTTCAGGTCCAGTGTCATCGACATAGTCGGGACAGTATCCCAGGGTGCCGATCTGATTGGGTTCCGCGAATTCGACTCCCGGAAGGTGTTGCAGTTCTTCGGATATCGCTGCCCGGTCCGCGCCATGGGGAAATCTTATCTTGTATGTTCTGCTGGATTCTGCGTCAGGAAATACTTTAGACAGAATCTCCGGCGCGTGCCTGTCGAGCGCATCCTTTAGAGCCGGATGGACATTCTCGAATTCGTGCCATTGCGCAACGGTCTTACCTTCCGGAAAGTTCATGATTCCGGACGCGACCGCGATCAGGACTTCCCGGGCGGCGTCCTCGAGTGTCGACAGGAGAGCCGCAGGGATCTCGCTCGGCGGCACATAGGGACGTTGGCTATCGTCGGATGCGGATAGACCTGCACACCATGTAAGAACAGAACCCAGCACGGCAATGCAGAATGGCAGGGAAAGGAGAACCGGGATGTTCGAAGCAGATTTCATCGCGCGACAACTTCCTTTCTCAACACAGAGCCATCGGGCTGGGACACCAGGAAGATCCAGGTGCCCTTCCTCAAGGGCGGATAAATCTCCAAGACGTGACGTAATTCCATAAGTATATCGACACAGACAACACCCGACTGTTCCTTACCCCAAACGCTCACTTTGTACCCGGCCATATCGATTTTCGTTACGTCAAAATGGGAAAATTGGTGACATCCATCGGGACCGATCCAACCATGAAACTGGACTCCCAAGGTATCTGTGACGGTCAATGGAGACTTCGAGGGCAGCCACCAGGTAACTTCACCATAGCCTGGTCTGACGACCCTCAAGGGAGACACAACTGAAACGCTGTCGACCTTTATCTGAAAGTACCGAAGATCACGATCCGACTTCAGCGGGTAGTAGCCGCACGCCAGGCAGGTCAGATTCACCAGGATTGTTAAGGAGACTGAAGCCGCGGTCCTTCCTGTCATGACCGACTTTCCTTTCGGCTGAACCGGTAAGGATTCAGTTTCTGCAAATTCCCCGCGTCGGACTTGCCCACTTTCTCCGACCTGGCGATGGAGACTCCCGACCGAACGGAAAAGAAAAAACGAGGTAAAGCAGGTTTGAAGCGGCAAAGTGTCAGGTGAGTCCGGGGTATCCATTACCGGATCACAGCCTCTTTTCTCAACACAGAACCGTTGGGCTGGGACACCAGGAAGACCCAGGCGCCAACCCTAAGTGGCGGAAGAAATTCCAGGAACAAGGTTCCCCTCATCCTCAAGGCCGGGGCTGCACAGCCTCTATTGGGACGGATATCTTCCTTTCCCCATACGCGCACCCTGTATCCGATCGGATCGATTCTGGTCGTGTCAATATGAGAAAATTCGTGGCAACGAGAAAACTCGTAGTTCCCCTGGGGGCCTATGCTGCCAAAAAAGTGAACCCACATGGTGTCACTCACCGCCAGAGGCGCCCTGGTGTCATTCGCCCCAAAACGCGCCGTAACCGTCAGACTGTCTACCTTGATGAGGTAAGGTCGAAAAACAGGATCGGACCCGGAAGGATAGTCGCATCCCGTGCCGGCCAGACCCGCGAGTATCGTCAGCGTGACCAGAGTCGCGACCTTTCCTGCCATGGCCGATGCTTCTGTCTTTAACAGTCTTACATCGAAGTACGGTCGGTCGGGGTCCTTCGTGGATTGAACGGCGGTGCTACGCCCAACCATCCGCCGTAATAAAAAAACTGAATTATATGTTTCCCGGCAAGGGGAAAGTCGATTTTTGCTCCACAGTACGCCTGCGTTGACGGCGCGCACCTGGAAGGTGTATGTAGTGCCGTTGGCCAAGCTTGATACTGTGTGGCCGGTTGTGTTGGCGCCGCTGCCGGATATATCCGTCCAATCCGGAGACCACGTGGTTTTCCGCCATGAGCATTGCGATGCTCGAATTCGGGTCTCGAGACGTTTCGGACAGGATCCTGAACCGATGCAATTGACATTACAGGGGGAGACCTCTATATTTCAAAATGAGGGCCGCATCCTGCCTCAGAGCGCAAAAGCGCCGGGGACAAATAGGGTGTGCGCCTTCCTGGAGGATCGTCGGTTTTCGACTCTGGCCGGTCAGGGAACCGACGGTCTTTTTATGTAGCGGTATAGTACCTCAATGACGAATTACAATGCGTGTTCGTGCGAGGTGCGAAATACAACGCGGAAAATATAACTATTAATTTTCCTTAATACAAATATTAATATATTTACATTTTTGTCTACTTTTTCCGAATCTATACACATACCTGACAGCATGTCGTCTGTTATCTACTGCATTTCACGCGCGAAGGGTTTCCACGTAAATTGGACGAGATGGCGATGGAACGGTTCACATCGTCGCTCAAGCCGACACAGATAACACCGGCTTCGAGCAAGCAAAGGGCCGAGGAATCCCGCAATCGACCCTTAACAGCCCGTTGAAAAAGTCCATCCGGGCTGCGTCCGGCCCTTGTGGCCGAATTACTGCGTTGCACTCCCTCCCCGAATCCCCCGATTCGACGCGGTCGCGCGCCTTGTCTTCGGCCACAATGACTCGGCCTCGCCTGCAGAGCGACTTTATCAACGGACTGTTAAATACAGTGGAATGCAAAGGCTATACATGCCTTCGCTCATCTCAAATCGGACAGATTCTATTCATTCAGCCATTGCCGGGGCGGGCGATACGATCCCGCACACGAAAGGGAGCCATCCATGGACCTCGCCAAATTCCAGGACGACACGGTAATCTCGGAACAGCTTCTTGACGAATCCGAGCAGGGAGAGAATGTCGACCTGCCCGTGGACGCGGGGGACTGGCGCCGCGTGAATGAAATTCGCGCCGACGTCCTTCTCCCGCCCAACGCGGACGGACAGATCCGGTGCCGGTTGACGTCCGGCCACCGTACGGAGGGCATGAGCGAGGACGACGGCTATCAGTTCAACGCCATCGTCTCCCCGCGCGGCGGCAACATCTGGGAGGGCTGGCGGGAATTCCGGTTCCCCGCCGAGTGTTTCTATACGCAGGGGATGCCTTCGGGATGGAAGGAAACGAGATCGGCAACGGTCGATGGCCCCCAGGGCAGCCGGTTTCGCAACATTCGCCTGGTGGAACGCGACGTCACACCGGGTCCGAGGTTGACGGACAAACGCAACTCATTGCCGAGCTGAACCTGGATCATCCTGGCCTGGAAGCGGCAAAAGGGGCATCCGCCGGATCTGTTTTGCCTGAAGTCGCGGCATATTTCCGATCCGGCGACTTCGACCGGGAACTGATTCGGAGTGAACAGACGCCGACGGCCGATCTCGATCAGGCCGATCGAATCCTGGAAGGCCGGGTCCTGGGCCAGGACTGGTCCGCGGAAATCGACTGGGAAGCCAATCCCACCGGCTATATCGAATGGACCCTTGCCATCCACTATCTCCTGTTCCTCAGGCCAGCAATCGACGCGTTTTGGGAAACCGGACAGGCGAAATACGCAAAGGGCATTGAACCGTACATCGCGGACTGGATGCGGCGCTGCCCGGTACCCTGCGGCGTTCGTGCCGGCGGATACCCCTGGGGCCATTCGCTAGTGGTGGCCATACGACCCTTCAGCACGCTCGTGGACGTCTTCCGCGTCCTGTGCGCATGTCCGGAAACCGACGACGTCACGATAATTGACATGCTGAAATCCATTTACGAGCACCAGGCCTACCTGCTGAAGTTCCAGTCCTATCCGCCCTCCAACAAGACCATTGCGGAAGCCCGCACAATTGGCGCGCTGGGCTGCGCTTTTCCCGAGTTCAGGGACGCCGCATCCTGGCGGGAAGAGGGATATCGCAGGCTGCTGGACGACATGCGCGTACAGGTGATGTCCGACGGGGCATCGTACGAACTCACGCCGGGTTACCAGATGGGCATTGCAACCTGGTTCCTGGAGTCGTTGCAGGTGGCGCGGAAGTTCAACCATCCGCTCGACCCCGAACTGGAGGCCGGCATTCGATCGATGTTCGACTGGTGCGTGGCCATCACCCGACCGGATTTCACCCATCCCTCCGTATCCGACGCCGGAAGCCTGGACTCGAAATATGCAGACTCCCTCGCTCGCCCCGGCCGCATTTTCGACAATCCGGCCGCGGTATGGGTGGGCGCCGAGGGCCGCGAGGGCGCCCCGCCCGCCTACAGTTCGATCGCCCTCCGGGACTCGGGCTATTTCATTATGCGAAGCGGCTGGGATCGGAACGCCCGATATCTCTTCTTCGAGGGCGGCCCCTACGGACGCTGGCACCAGCACGAAGACAAACTGAGCTTCGAAGTCTATGCGCATGGCACACCCTACATTGTGGATCCCGGCATCACGTCTTATTACACGAACCCGTGGACCCGATTCTATACCACAACGCAGGCGCACAATACCGTCCTTGTGGACGGTCGGCCACAGGCGCGGGGCCGCAATCAAACCATCGAACAGTGGACCGAATCCGCGCGCGATACGACGTTCTGGCATTCGGATGACCATTCCGACGTCGCCGTGGCAAGCTATGACGCACCCTACGCGGACCTGGATACGCCGGTCCGGCACCGCCGCGCCGTGATTTTTGTGAAACCGGACTATTTCGTCATTTTCGATGAACTGACCGGCGAGGGCAGGCATACGTACGAGGCGTTTTTCCACTTTATGCCGTTCCGTCTTCTTGTTGATCCCGATACCGGAGCCGTCCGCACGGGGCGCATGAACGCGCCCAACCTGGAACTCCTTCCCCTGGTCAGGATGACGCCCCGGTTGATCTGCGGCCGGAACGAACCGGTGCAGGGATGGTTGGCCATCGGCGGGCAGGACGTGCCGGCGCCCGTGGCCGTCTACAAAAGACGGACCCGGCTCCCGTTCCGAACAGGATACGTGATATACCCGTTTGGCGCAGACCGCGTCACCGCCGGAATCACGACAAAAACCATCCGACGCGCGAACGTGTGGACCGTTAGCATCGCACATGCCGGCGGTGGACGGGACCGCGTGCGTATGGACTGGGAGGACGAGCGGGGACCGGTATTGCTGCGGTGACATGGTCACCTGAAGGTCTTCAAAAAACCGAAAAGGACGGCCCGTTAACGGAATCCGTCCTTTTCCTTTTCGATCTTGAACCACACTCTCATGTGTGGATGCGGGCCCGTCTGTGAAGGCCCCTCATTTGTTATTGACTGTCGCTTGGATCAGGTCGCGTCATCCGTCTCCGTCAGATGTGCCTTCCGCGCCTCCTCGACCTTCTCGGGTGGAATCGGCCTGGAGAGCCCCACATAAAATGCCAGGTACCACATGACGAAAATTCCGAAAACAAGCATCAACAACTGCCATACCCACAGCGAAGGCAGGCCGAACGGGCCCCACGTCGCGGGCCGGTTGGGATCGCCGAACAGCGAATTTCCCACCACGGCAAAGGGTCCGAAACCCACGAGAAACCAGACCGCGGTCAGCAGCCATGCCAGGGGTACATGTCTGCGCCGATCTTCGGAAATACCCGAAACCGCCTGAACGAAGCGGTGGTGTTTTGCTTTTTTCTCCCGGTCCGCGCCGGTCTCCGGCCACAGGTAGGAAACCAGCACGGCGACCAGAAGATTGAAGAAAATTCCCCAGCCGGCACTGTGAATCGTCAACGGGTACGCTCCCCAGGGCGCGTCTCCGACCGACGATGCTATGCGCTCCGGAAGGAACAGCTCTATAAATCCCATAATCGCAGGCAGGATCTCCGCAACCGTGCGGTCCGTGAGTGTGACAGCCACGAGTCCCGCCACCAGCCCCAACACCACACCCCGCCGCGTGAAAAAGCGGAAGTAACATAGCCCCATCAGGGCCGGATACATCTGAAACCCGTACGCCACGGCCAGACCACCCAGCATCACGATGGCCTGTGTCGACTTGGCCGCGACAAAAAGCGCCGCGAGCGTTACGATAATCACGAAAATGCGGCCGTAGAGTTTCTGTATACTGTCCGACGCGTCTGGCGAAATATAGCGTCGATAAAGATCCCGGGTTACCATCCCGCTGAACGTCGACATATAAGCCGCCCCGGTACTCTGCATGGCCCCCAGCGCACACACAGCCAGCAATCCCACCAGCCACGGATAGTTGTCCGCAAGCAGGTCAATCAGCCGGGGCACCAGTTCAGGCCGGCTCACCTCGTCGAACACCCCGTTGGCCAGCAGCACATTGCCGCCCAGCCCCTGAAAAATGGTAAAGGTAAAAAGGATGATCCCGATGATTAGCGAAGAAGCCACCACCTGTTGCCAACGGAACGGTTTACTGCTACGGTTGGAAAAAGCCCACATCGAAAACGCGGGCGAAGACTGGATGCCCATCAGTGCGAACATATAAGTCATGCACATCATACCTGTCCAGACGCCGCCGACCGCTTTCGACCCCGCGGAGACAATTTGAATTGAGCCGGGAAGCGCCACGTAATGTGAATGCCCCGCGGCCGTCAGTCCCTTTCCCGATGCCAGGTCCTGCCGAACCAGATTTCCGACGCCCTCGGTGAATGAGGACCATCCGCCTGCAAAATGAACCGCAACAAACCCCAGTGCCACAATCCCGAACGCCAGAAGAATGCACTGCGCGCAATCCACGTAAGCCACGGAACGCAGCCCGCCGGCAGCCACATAGATCATCACAATGGCGGACAGGGCGAACATCCCCACTTCGACGCTTATCAGATCATCGGAAAGGACGTTGAACAACACCCCCGAGGCCCGAAGTTGCACCCCCAGATAAGGCACGCTGAAAAGAAACGCCACGAGTACGGTCAGCAAACGGATCGTATCGCCCCCGTAATAGTGAGAATACATCTCGCCGGGCGTGATATGCTGAAACGCCCTGCCGATCAGCCATTGCCGCCTCAAAAAAAGCACGCCCGTAAGCGGGATCGTCAACGCATAAAAGGAAGCAAACGCATAGGGCAGGCCCGCCTCCAGAATCAGGCCCGGATGACCCACAAAGGTCCAACCCGAAAAACTGGTGGCCGTGGCGGCGAGTACAAAAACCCAGACCCCGATACTGCGACCGGCCACGAAATAGTCCTCGGAGGTGCGCGATTGCAGCGCCCCCCGGAACCCCCAGAAAAGACAATAGGCCCAGTATATACCCACAAAGATAAACAACCAGATCAGTTTGGCTTCCACAACGTCCGTCCCTCCGGTGGAAATGTAGAAATAGCGAAGAACAGGCCCGGCAATGGTATGAATAAAGGCACTGCTACGCAACGACTAAGTGACCGAATGCAGCCGACCGTGACTGTCGCAAGCGAGCAGCCGTTGTGTCCGCCGCTTTACAGCTACCACGCTGTCAGCGATTCCGTGAATAGCGCTGCCAGGTCTGCTTCGCTGGCGGGCTTCGGCGACAGCTTGGTCACGCGATGCTGCGGCAGCGTGCCCTCCACCAGCGCCGGCACATCCGCTTCCGTAAAACCGATCGCCGAAAGTCCGTTCGGCATTTCAAGACGCTTCATGAGCGCTACAATGCGATCCGCGAGTACCTCGCCTGCCTCCGCCTCGGGGTCTTTCACTCCGCCAATATCCGCGCCCAGCAACGTCGCGGCCTTGAGATGTCGGTCCGGGCAGGCCGGCCCCGTAAATCGGAAGGCCGCCGGCGCGTTCAGGAAGACCGACATCCCGTGAGGTACAATGGGATGGTCGCTCACCAACCCATCCGGCTTGTAGTTACGAACCATACCCGACACGGGATAGGACATCCCGTGAGGCAGATGAACGCCCGCGTTGCCGAATCCCATACCGGCCATACTCGACGCCAGGATCATATTCGACCGCGCCTCGTCATCTTCCGGGTCCGCAACCGCGCGGACGATGTTTTCCGCGACCAGTTCGATGGCTCTGACCGCCCACATATCGCTGATCGGATTGGTGCCCTGGTAGGCCGGCCGCAGGATCGGCCGTTCGGGCAAGGGCCGCTGGTCGTACGGAATCGCCGTATAGGACTCCAGGGCGTGGCAGAGCACATCCAGGCCGGAAGACGCGGCCACAACCGGCGGCATCGTTCGCGTATTTTCCGGATCCACGATGCCCAGCGCCGGTTTCAGGCGACGGTGCGCAATGCCGGTTTTCACGTGTTTTTCGGAGATATCGAATATCGTGACTCCCGTGGTCTCGCTGCCCGTTCCCGCGGTCGTCGGAATCGCGATCAGCGGCTTGAGCGTCCCGGGCACCGGCTTTCCGCTCCCGATCGGCGCGTTCACGTACGCGTAGAAATCATCGGGATAGGTAGAATAGAGATTCGCGGCTTTTGCCGTATCGATTGAGGAACCCCCGCCCACCGCGACAAACGCATCGAAATTTCCAACCAAAGCAAAATCAATCGCTTCCTGGAAAGACACGTCTGTCGGCTCTACCCTGACCCGGTCGAAAAGCGCGTATTCGACCCGCTCGCTTGCGAGGGACTCGACCACGGTCCGCACCGGGGGCAGGTCCACCAGATTGGGATCCGTAACCAGCATCACACGCCTCGCGCCCAACTCGGACAGATCCATTCCCACTTCCCGTGTCGCTCCAGGTCCGAACCGCAAATTCGAAGTCCCCATCTCAAACGCGTAATCGGTCTGCATTGCATTCTCCTGTCATCAGAAAAGGCATAGATCGAACGGAAATAGTGCGCCTTCAACCTTCCTATTCGAAACGCGCGGGGTTGTTATTTTAAGAAAATGCATGGATCGAGGCAAGGATTACAGGGAAGAAGCCGGATACGGGCAGTGGCAGCGGACAATTTCCGCATGGAACTGCGTTCCGGGCGGACACAGGCAGCACCTCTCCCTTCACATTTTGATCTTTCTTCGTCCCATTTCCTCCTCGCCGGCGTGACGGCTTTTCTTTATCATGAGGTGTGTATCCGCGCACGTCGCCTGTGTGCCGTTCCGCCACCGACCTATTGAACGACAATCCTGTGCCTCCTGAAGATTCCTCAAGAATTCGCAATCTTGGTATCCTCGCGCACGTCGATGCCGGCAAGACGACCGTGACTGAGAATATGCTGTTCCTCAGCGGTGCCATCCGCTCGCCTGGAAATGTCGACAAAGGGACAAGCCTTTCCGATGCGCTCGATGTGGAGAGGCGGCGAGGGATCTCGGTTCGAGCATCGGCGCTGTCATTCGAGTGGGAGGGCGTGAGGATCAACCTGATCGACACGCCGGGGCACGTCGATTTTTCCGCCGAGGTCGAGCGATCTCTGCGTGTGCTCGACTGCGCCGTGCTCGTTCTTTCCGCGGTCGAAGGCATCCAGGCTCAGACGGAATCGATCTGGGCCGCGCTGGAAGCGCTGAGCATACCCGTCATCCTGTTCGTGAACAAGCTGGATCGGATGGGCGCGGATACGGCCAGGGTCGTCGATGATCTGAAGCGCCGATTTTCACCCGACGCGATTCCGGTCAATCAGCCGGAGAGGGAAGGCGAATCGGACGCGGGAATCGTCGATCTTGACCCGGACGGTCTGGCCTCCCTGACAGAGAGCGTAGCCGCGAAGGACGACGTGCACCTGGAGCGATTCCTGAACGAGGAGCCGATTTCACGAGCAGAGATCGAGAAGGTGATCGCGGCTTGTACGGCAAAGAGAGAGCTGTTTCCCATACTCTGTGGCGTGGCGAAGAACATGATCGGAACGGAGGAACTGCTGGGGAAGATCGTGGCCTATTTCCCCGATGCGAATGCCGACGACTCACGTCCGGCCTCCGGTGTGGTTTTCAAGCTCGACCACGATCCGAAACTTGGGCGGATCGCCGGCGTTCGTCTCTATGCGGGACGGCTCCGGAACAGAGATATCATCCGGAATGTCACGGCTGATCGCGACGAGAAGATTACGCAGATCAAGAAATCCTTTCTCAATCGATATGAGGACACAGGCGTCCTCTCCGCCGGCGACATCGGTTTCTTCTGCGGGATGCCGGAGGCGAAGATCGGCGACATCCTGGGCGACCCGGGCCCCATCCCCGGGTCCTACGAGCTCGGAGAGCCCCTGTTGTCGGTACAGGCTGTCCCGGAAGACGAGGCGGATCGCTCTCGACTGGCCGTGGCGCTGCAGCAGTTGTCGAGCGAAGACCCACACCTCAACTTCACGTGGTTCGAGGATGAACGCGAACTGCATGTGAAGATCATGGGCGCAATTCAGGCGGAGATTCTGAAGGAGATGCTCGATGCGCGCTTTGGCATCAAAGCGCGGTTCAATGACCCGTTGGTCATTTACAAGGAAACACCTGCTTCGGTCGGACACGGCATTGAGCGCTACACGATGCCGAAGCCGTGTTGGGCCATCGTGAAGTATCGGATGGAACCGGGTGAGCCGGGAAGCGGTGTTGTTTATTCGTCACAGGTCGGCGTCAACGACATCAAGGCGCGATATCAGAAGGAGATCGAAAGATCGATCGAGGACGCGCTCAAGCAGGGAATCAAGGGATGGGAAGTCACGGATCTGAAGATCACCCTGGTGGAGGGCAGCGATCACGTGTTGCACAGCCGAGCGGGCAATTTCAGACTGGCAACGAATATCGCCGTGTTGAAAGGGCTGACCGAGACCGGGTCGATTCTGCTCGAACCGATTCTGGCGTTTAAAATCTCGGTACCCGAGACCTGCATTGGAAAGATCACGTCGGATATCATAAATGCGCGCGGTACCTTCGATCCGGTGGAGGCTGACGGAGGTGCGTTATCGGTTACCGGACGATTACCCCTGGCGACTTCGATGGACTATCCGATCCGGCTGAACTCGTTGACAGGCGGAACGGCGAAGTTCTCCTTCAAGTACGGCGGATATGAGCCCTGCCCGCCGGGCGAGGGAGTCGTGCGGCCCTACAAAGGGATATCGCCGCTGGATCGGGCGAAGTATATCCTGAAGATGCGCGGGGCGGTAACGGAAGCGGTTTGATTCTGTTGTCAGGAATCAAGGCGGCAGCGCGAAGCGCCCCTGCAAGAACCAGACGTTCGCGAATTGATCTCGTCAGGCCGTATCGATGTCCGGCGGAGGTTGGGGGGCCTTCTAGCGTCTCTCGTCTTTCCTCTTCCTGTTTTTTTGGAACTGCGTTCCGGGCGGGCACAGGCCTTACCCTTTACTTCAACCTCTTTTCTTCTTCGTCCTTTTTCTTATTCGCGTAAGAAAAAGGACCAAAAAGAACCGCGCCGCTCGGCGCGGGGCCGGTTTTTCCACGAATCGCCTCAGGGGCAGTAACGGAGGTTGGGTGCCCTACGGGTTCGTCAGATAAGCCGATACTGTGGTGCTGGACGGATTAACGCGGAAAAACCCCCATCTCCGCCACCGGTCGCGCGAGGGAAGAATCCCAGTAATTTGATGTTGCTGTACGTTAAGGCGCGGAGAATCCAGTTCCACCCGCGTAGCGGTGACCGGTTGTTCCGGTGGTTTATTGGGACAACAGGGGACGCCTGATGTTGGCATTCGAACTTGATGGTGAGCGGCGCGTCTCATGCCGCGAACAACAGCCCCCACTCCACCACTGCGCGGTTGTAAGTTGCCGTGTGAGAGACCGCGTTCTGGTAACCCTAAAAGTGAACGAGGGCGATCCTTGGATCGCCCTCGTTTCCAAAAATGGGATGCCGCTGCTGTTCTTGCTTCTCACAACATCCAGAGAAGAGCGTGTGGTTCCGCTCGCAGACCTCAGTGTCTTCCACGAATCAAGGCGGCTGCCTCCACATACCTGCTTTTGAAATGTTGACAGCCAGTTTCCGCAGGAATTCGACGTTATGTACCGAACTCGCGGCCGAAAATCAGGAAATCGCCGAATCCGATCGCGCCATCTTCATCCAAATCGTACTTCGCTTCGTACCTCGCGTCGCCCCGGCTTGCGCCGAAGTGCATTCCGAATGCGACAAAGTCGCCAAAATCGACCTTGCCGTCTCCATTGAAGTCCGGCGTCAGCTGAGCCAGCCTTAGCATGACGCCGGTATCGGATAGCGTAAGTTTCTCACGTTGGTCGCCCCTGCCGATCTCAGCGCTCACCATCCGGAGTGTCGTACCCGAAAATGCGTCAGTCGTGCGGAAACGTATGGTTCCCACCATTCCACTATCGACCGCAGCCTGCCCGCCAAAAGACACGACACTGATGTCGATGGCGGTTGGATTGGTGGCAGGCACCGCGAGTAGCTGCACATTCGGCAACAGGTTCCCCGGATCGAACCCGTCATAACCGACCTGAGCCGCATCGAATTCAAACCGGGCGGAAACGCCGTTTACACCCAGGATTTCGTTGCCAAAGAGCTGTATCGGGACAACCGATCCGGAGCCAACATCGAGCAATGTGACGCCCTGATCGCCAGCGGCATTATTGGCATCCAGGGAGACCGAGAAGGTGGCGGGGGGTGGAGTAGAATTGAACGAAATGACTTTCGTGGTTCTGATGTCGTTTGATACAGTCTGGCTTTCGGCGAGCGTCACGACGTCAATGCCTATGGAAAACGGTCGATCGGTTACATCAACCAGGGATTTGAACTCTCCCCGCGTAAGGAACCCTGAAGCCGGCAAAACGACATTGTTGGTGGCCGCAAAGTATGTGCCGGTGGCTTGAGGAATGTTAAAGCCAAACGCGCCACTTTCAGCTTTGACAAAGGCCAGAACGGAAGAATCGAAGTCGAATTTGACCAGCAGGCCGGCCAGCGAAGTCTTCACACCAGACGCGAAAACTTCAACGGCGATCTTCGTGTCCTTACCGGAAACAGTTCCTGACGTAACGCCGTCATTCACCTGATTGCCCGCGCCGCCATTCGGAATCAGGTCGAGTGACAATACAGCGTCGGAGTTAGAACCGGAAGACGGTGGAATTGTGGGCGTCTCGATCGAAATGTCCCAAAGATGGATTTCTCCTCGCTGTGGAGGAGGGCCGGATTCTGAAGAATAGGGACCACCTCCAACGGTGACACCCGAAGCAAGAGTGTCACCGCTAGGCGAAAAGGCCACTGCATGGACTCGTCCCAAGTGGCCTCCCAATGACGTGGTATTTTCCGTACCAAGAGTGGCAAAATTATGCCTTGTCTCAACATCCCACAGCCTAACGGTGTTGTCGTAGGATCCTGATGCAAGTACAGTGCCGTGGGGCGAAAACGCCAATGTGCGGATCCAACCCGAATGTGCGTCGAGTGTGGCGATTGTTTCTCTTTTTTCAACATCCCACAACTTAACTGTGCTATCCCAATCGCCTGTGGAATCGCGCTTTATGCCGGCGGAAGCCAGTGTATTACCGTCTGGCGAAAAAGCCACGGAAAAAACCGAACCAGAATGCGCTTCAAGGGTGGCGATATAACCCTTTGTTGAAACATCCCAGAGTTTGATTGTTCCATCTTGGGATCCAGAGGCAAGAACCTGTGTGGTAGGCGAAAATGCCACAGTGTGAAGAGAAGGACCGATCTCGCCATGAACGAACGTGGCGATTTCTCGGTGTGTTGATACCTCCCACAGCCTTACCCTGTTGTCCGGTGACCCTGCTACGAGAATCGTGCCGTCCGGCGAAAACGCAACAGGCCCTCCACCATAGGTTTTGAAAAGTGTAGCAATTTTCCGCCCAGTAGCAAAATCCCATAAATTCACATCGTAAGAGTGTGAAGCAAGGAGGTTTCCATTGGGTGAAAACGCGACAGCCTCGACCCGACTTTCGTGTTCCAAGGTGCGAATAATTGTTCGTGTCGCCACGTTCCAGAGCTTGACTGTACTATCATTTCCGGCTGAAGCGACGGTCGTGCCGTCCCGAGAAAACGCGACACCGCGAACCGCTTGAGTCCGTCCCTCATTACTGTGCACAAAGGTGGCGATTTGCGTGGGCGAAGCATGGCTGACTGACGACAGACCACACAATATTCCCGTTATCCAAGTCGAGGAACGCATGGACTTCTCCCGTTTTTGCACGAAAGTGTTACGATCCAGTTAGAATCGGACTCTCTATCCATCTGCATTAGCTGTAAATTGGACTCAATAGAAGAAGAAGACCATTTCGGAGGATCAGAAGAAAATCAGCTGATTGTTACAGTATCGATTCTCGAGCACTACCGAACATGGCGCTAAGGCAGAAACCCCAATTCCAGAAATGAGCCCAGAAATCAAAGGCCGGCACTTTCATCAAACATACTCAGATAGAGCATTACGACAGCGCCAAATGTCGCAAGATCGAAGAAATACATTATGTTTCGGGTATTCTAATGAAATGGGCATTTTTCCAGGCATTTCCGCTTCTCGCAATTCGTTGGGAGATAAAACTAGCCAGCGGTTTGTGAAGGGCGTCGCCGGGCGAATTCCTCCCTGCGACTCTATTCTTAATTCGCGAGTCTAAGAACTCGGCCACTCAACGTTCCGCATTTCCGTCGGCTTTTTGCAAGTGTACAATTGTTACGGATTGGAGTACTTTGTATGGCAGAGAGTATGACTTTACCTGGCCATCCTTAAGAAAATGGTGCGTTGCCTTTCGGAACAAACTTCGATCTAGTGGATTGACTGCGTTTGGATTGTGAAAAACCTGGATTTCGTCCGCCCACCCCTCGCTGTACTTGGGGTCGTCAACATCGATTGTGAATTCGATTGGCGCAGTGGATTCAGTTTCCGGATTCAACATCGTTCCTTGCCGAATCATTCGAACATTTGGATCGCCGAAGTCGGCAAGGACGCCCATCCTGTTGAACTTGGCCAGCGTTCCTGCGTTCGTGAACACCACAGCGGAGACGTTCTCAGCATCCGGTTGGTCAAAGAAACAGGACGGAATTTGCTTTTCCTTCCACGTGTGTTTCTCAATCGGCCTATACTGCCAGGGTCGCCCGGTTTTGGTCGATCGGTCTGAATCTACTTCCAACCCGAACAAATACGAAGACAACGCCGGTCCCGACCAAGTCATGGTCTGAGGACCATGGAAATCAGCTATTGCAATGATGTAAGGCAAGCAATTAATGTGGCTTCTCTCCCAATCCCTTTTCTTCAGTTTCCCGTACAGAGGACCGCCAAATTTGATAGGCATGTAATCGCGTCGCAGCTTCTTCAGTTCTTCAGAGCTTTTTGGTGTCGGCGGATCCACAGGTTCTCCGTCATCGCCGACCGTGGGGTTGACTGTAGTCGCTTCGATCGCGACTTTTCGTCCATTGCCGGTCTTTGCGATGAAATCCGGCTGTGCATGACTTCTGTCAAGCTTGAATCCTTCCTCTACGAGCGCCGCAAACAGGTATAGTTCCCAGAGGCGGCTGTTGAAACCCGTGGATTGAAAATCCTTAATGAAATTGCCATCCGGCTCCTTGAAGACATGTGCCATTTCGGAGATGATTTTCCGCGCTGCTGAATACCCCGGGCCGTCAGCGAGGGTACGGAAATTGGAATGAAGCCGATCGTTGGGCAACTGAGGCGTGAAAAAATCGAGGGATTTTCCGGCTTCGTCTCCTTGTTCAAAAACGACGTCTTTTCTGGCATGCACTACCGGCATGCGGTGGATTAAAGCTTTCTCCGCCAAACGCCGCGTGAAATACGTTTCGCCGACATCCACGCAACGAAAGCGCCCGCGCTTATCACGAGCGAATATGACGAAATTGTAGTCGCGGTCCGTGAGATCAATGATTACAACACCGAGGAGTCGTTCGTCATCTGTAGACCAAACGGAGCATTCTGCTGTTGGAGCATATTGCGGAACCGCTCTGGACCACATCACGAGAACTTCGAAGCGGTATGGATTTATACGTGAGATTTGCATAAGACTAAGGTCTTCGATTCAGCGAACTAGTCCTAAAATAAGCGAGTTTCGTTTGCGGCACATCGATCTGTGTTTGTGGTGAGGCGTTGGTGTCGATTTATATGGAATTGGCGTTTTGGATGATCTTTGGGGCGGTGTTTGTCGTGGTCGCTATCGTGAATTGAGTATCCGAAGTGTCGGTCAGGCGCGTGGTGGACACACCGGTGCGTTGAGGGGTGTGGGGATGGCGCGGCGTGTGTGTGTCATCGGTCGTGCTGCATGGGTGTTATCCAAATCCGGTGCGTTCAATGATACGCCAGGTGCTGAAGAGGCGATCGAGGGTGGGTTGATAGCCGATGAGGCGCAACGTGGTGGTGTGCGCGCGTTGGATGACGTGGCAGGGAATCAAGATGATGCTGTGGATGAAGCGCCGGAATTCCATGCGGACGTACTGCTGTCGGTCCAGGTGTCGGTGCATCATCATGGCAAACCAGGATTTGAGGTTCCAGGCCAGGGCGGCGATGACCATGTAGGCCCAGTTGCTGACCAGGTCATACAGGGGCACGCGCAAGGCGTTGACGCCGTTTTTGAGTTGCTCGATGACGTTCTCCTGATCGCAGCGTTGGTTGGCACAGGCGACGATCTCGGCGGGGCTTACGTCCGTGCGTGTCGTGATATAGAAGAAATAACGGCATTCGTCGAACAGGACAAGGTCGCCCTTCATTTTACTGATGTTCTTGCGCAGGACCACGACGCGATACACACGTTTACAGCGCGTGGGTTGGTAGTTGAACTCGGCCACGTGTTCGTGGTTCAGCACCAGGTTGGCGTAGGCCCGTTTGCGGACGATGCGCTGTTTCTCGTGGGGCTGATTGCGCTTCCGCTTCTGGTCGGTCACGGTGTGATAACGGGGTTTGCGTTGCAGGGGCTGCCATTGTGCCTCGTCGAGGGCCTCAGCACGGGAACGCATCGTCGCGTTGGCGTCCATCCCGAAGATGAAGTCGACGCTTTTGGCCCAGCGATCAAAATGTCGGGTCAAGGAAAAGTCGGTGTCGCCACGTACACAGAGGCGCTTGGCGTGGGGCTGCACCAGCGCCAAGGCCGCGTCGATCCAGGGTGCCGCACCGGTGTGGCTGGGCACATTCCCCGGTCGGTTGACCAGGAAGAGCACTTCCTTCGTGTTGGCCAGTGAGATCACCAGCGGATGGTAGCCCCAGATGCCCTGGTAAGAGATGTCCATACCCCTCTTGCGCTTTCCATACGTCGGCACGTTTGTGCCGTCCACGTCGATATAGGTGATGTCACAAAGCAATTTGCGGCCACGCGATGCCCACAAGGAGGATCGCACCGCGTTGATGCACGCCATCAGTTCGACGATGTCCCGTTCCGAGAAGCGTCGGCAAAAGTCACCCGCCGTGGTCGGATCGGGAATCAACTGAGCACCCAGGGCATTCATGTAGGCCCCGTCATGTCGCAAACGCTCGATATCCTCCAGGCGCGTGCCGCCGCACAACACGTTGTAAGCGATGTTGAGCACGTGGTCCGACTCATGATAGGGCAGATGCACCTTCAACAGGGACAGCGACGCGTCGATGCGCTTGGGCAGTCCCAGCTTGGTGACCAGGCGATGCACGGCGCCGATGCCTCCGTAACTCATCGCGTCGGTGTAGGCGCCCACCTCGTAGTGCACTTTGCCAGGACTGAACATGGGCCGGGGCTGCGCCTGCCAATGCCCCGCTCGACCGTGGCGGGCGGCCACTTTGCGTTTGCGACGAGCACGGTTCCTGCGGCTGTCATCAACCGATATTCTTTTCACCGGAAAGGTCTCCTGCGTTGGAGTGATGATTTCTAGCGCAATCCATCTATCTCCAACAACGGTAGGCCTTTCCGGTCTCTTGGACCAGAAAAATCTCACCGGTCACGCTTATTTAAGGACTAGAACGTTCACTTCGAATCACCGTACGATTCAGAGTTCATACTTACGTGCCAAACTCCTGGCCAAATATCAGGAAATCCCCGAATCCGATCATGCCGTCTTGATCAAGGTCGTACTTCGGGTCGTACCTCGAATCGCCCAGGCTTGCGCCGAAGTGCATTCCAAATGCCACAAAGTCGCCAAAATCGACCTTGCCGTCTCCGTTGAAGTCCGGCGACGGTTCAGCCAGCCTCAGGGTGACGGCGATATCAGATGGCGTTATGCTCTCGCGCTCGTCTCCGCGTCCGATCTCAGCGGTCACCATCCGAATCGTCGAACCCAAAAACCCGTCCGTCGTGCGGAAACGTATGGTGCCCACGATTCCGCTATCGACCGCAGCCTGCCCGCCAAAAGACACGACGCTGACATCGATGGCGGTTGGATTGGTCGCAGGCACCGCGAGCACCTGCGCATTCGGCAACAGGCTTCCCGGATCGAACCCGTCATAATCGACCTGAGCCACATCGAATTCAAACCGGGCGGAAACACCGTTTACACCCCGGATATCGTTACCAAAGAGCTGTATCGGGACAACCGACCCGGAACTAACGTCGAGCGTTGTGACGCCCTGATTACCGGATGCGAGATTTCCGTCCAGGGATAGTGAAAAGGAGGCCTCTGGTGACGTGCCTGACCCCAGCGAGGATATATCCCAAAGGAGAACCGTGCCATCCGTTGCTCCAGAGGCTAATGTTGTACCATTAGATGAATACGCAACTGACCTTACCCACCCAGTATGTCCGCTAAGAGAAGTGGTATTCTCTTTTGATACAGGGTCCCATAGTAGAACGCTACCATCCGCTGATCCTGAAACAAGTGAATTACCATCAGGCCCAAACGCAACGGTTAGAACCTCGGTTCGATGCCTCAGCGTGGCGATACCTTGTTCTGACGTCACATTCCACAGCTTGACAGTTCTATCCCGAGACCCTGACGCGAGCGTTTCGCCGTCTGGCGAAAATGCCACCGATTCAACGAACTTACTATGCCCTTGAAGTGTCGCGATATTTCGTCTTGTCGACACATTCCACAGCCTGATCGTATTGTCCCTCGACCCTGAAGCAAGTGTGATTCCGTCTGGCGAGAACGCCACGGCCTGAACGGCACCGCTGTTGAAGTCGCCTGTATGTCCTTCGAGCGTGCCGATCTCTTGTCTCGTCGCAACGTCCCAGAGCTTGACAGTGCTTCCCACACCTCCTGATGCAAGGATCGTTCCATCAGGCGAAATCGCAACGGAATGAAATAAACCAGAAAGTGTCGCGAAATTCGTCCGGGTTGGGACATTCCACAGTTTGTTCCCTGTCACGAGCGTGGTACCGTTCGGAAAAAACGCAACTGGTCCACGAGCATCAAGAGTTGCGATTTCTGTTTGCTTCGCTACATCCCACAACTGGACGGATCCCGATCCATCTGATGCAAGGGTTGTTCCGTCAGGGGAGAATGCGATAGATCTAACTCCGGTACTATGCTTTATTGTGACGTTATTATGTGTCTGAATATCCCACAAGCTAACATACACATTCGTTCCTGTAGCAAGTGTTCTCCCGTCGGGTGAAAATGCGACGAAACTCGCTCGTCCGCCAAACGTAGCTAGACTTGTGGCTGCATTAGCATCCCACAGCTTATCCCCTGCAAAAAGCATAGTGCCATCTGGAGAATATGCCACGGGGCCAAATGTATTTTTAAGTGTGTTGACAACGGTCCGTGTTGCTACATCCCACAATTTAACGATACCAGTACCAGCGGAAGCAAGGGTCCTGCCATCGGGAGAAAATGCGACGGACCCTACCAAACCTTCATGTGTCAATGTCGTCTTCGTCCTTGCGGAAATATCCCAAAGCTCGACTTTGTCATCATTGAGCCCTGCGGCGAGCATCTTGCCGTCTGGGGAGTAGGCTACGGAATGAACCCATCGTGTATGCCCCGCAAGGGTAGCGATTTTTGTTTTCGAGGCAACGTCCCAAAGGTTAACCTCGCCGTAAGAACCGGCAGCAATTGAGTTTCCATCTGGTGAAAACGCCACTGACCCGATTGCTTGCCGCCAAGTGCGGTTACCTCCAAAGGTTGCAATATCGCGTCCCGTCGAGACGTTCCACAACTTCAGTGTACCACTGTACGATGAACTTGAGCCGGAAACCAACATGGTACCGTCAGGAGAGAAAGCTACGGATCTCACAGTTCCTTGATGCCCCGTGAACAGCGAGAGTTCATTCTGTGTCGCAACTTCATAAAGCCAGACTCCAATGCCTCCGGAGACAGCGAGCGTTCGTCCATCTGGAGAAAACGCAACGGTACCACCAATGCTTCCCTTTCCCAGTCGAGCGATGGTGCCGTTTGGCAAGTGCCACGTGCTATAATCACCACCATCTATTGTAGGCGTGGTGGGGGTTCCAATACCCGTGGCATTAAACGTAGTCTCATAATCTTCGACAATCCCCACAACAGATGCCTTAACAGCATTTGCTCCAGGATTTGGGCCAAGTGTTAAGGTCCGTTGAGCCCTACCGCTGGCATCGGTAACAGCGTTTTCAACACCAAACCTGCCACTTAGTTTCCCATCCCCGGCAGTGACAGTAAACGTGACCCGTACACCCTGTAGGGGATTGCCATTCTGATCTCTCACTTCAACGATGAACGGATTTGCCAATGCTGAACCGGGCGATGATTGCTGGCCATTGCCCGAGATTGTTTGAATCGTGTGAGGCCGCGGGCTGGTCCATTCTGAAACATCCCACAAAACGGCTGTTCCATTCCCGACCCAAGGCCCTGCCCCGGAGGCAAGGGTAGTGCCGTCAGGCGAAAACGCTACAGAATAGACGAATTGCGCTTGGCCAGAAGGCTGATAAACAATCCATGGCGAGTTATATGTCGTAGAGATATTATCTACATGTCTATATGTGGCTACATTTTTTCCGGTAGCCACGTCCCAGAGTCTTACGGCGTTATCCCACGAACTTGAAACATTATCCCTAGACGCAGAAGCGATGGTAGTGCCGTCGGGCGAAAACGCAACAGAACTCACCCAGGAACGGTGTCCCTCAAAGGTAGCGATATTTGTCTGTGTCGCTACATTCCAGACCTTGACCGTTTCATCATCGGAACCCGATGCGAGTGTCTTTCCATCGGGTGAAAATGCCACGGACGTGACGCGCCCGCTATGTCCCTCTAGTCCTTAAACAAGCGTGATGGTGAGATTTTTCTGGTCCAAGAGACCGGAAAGGCCTACCGTTGTTGGAGATAGATGGATTGCGCTAGAAATCATCACTCCAACGCAGGAGACCTTTCCGGTGAAAAGAATATCGGTTGATGACAGCCGCAGGAACCGTGCTCGTCGCAAACGCAAAGTGGCCGCCCGCCACGGTCGAGCGGGGCATTGGCAGGCGCAGCCCCGGCCCATGTTCAGTCCTGGCAAAGTGCACTACGAGGTGGGCGCCTACACCGACGCGATGAGTTACGGAGGCATCGGCGCCGTGCATCGCCTGGTCACCAAGCTGGGACTGCCCAAGCGCATCGACGCGTCGCTGTCCCTGTTGAAGGTGCATCTGCCCTATCATGAGTCGGACCACGTGCTCAACATCGCTTACAACGTGTTGTGCGGCGGCACGCGCCTGGAGGATATCGAGCGTTTGCGACATGACGGGGCCTACATGAATGCCCTGGGTGCTCAGTTGATTCCCGATCCGACCACGGCGGGTGACTTTTGCCGACGCTTCTCGGAACGGGACATCGTCGAACTGATGGCGTGCATCAACGCGGTGCGATCCTCCTTGTGGGCATCGCGTGGGCGCAAATTGCTTTGTGACATCACCTATATCGACGTGGACGGCACAAACGTGCCGACGTATGGAAAGCGCAAGAGGGGTATGGACATCTCTTACCAGGGCATCTGGGGCTACCATCCGCTGGTGATCTCACTGGCCAACACGAAGGAAGTGCTCTTCCTGGTCAACCGACCGGGGAATGTGCCCAGCCACACCGGTGCGGCACCCTGGATCGACGCGGCCTTGGCGCTGGTGCAGCCCCACGCCAAGCGCCTCTGTGTACGTGGCGACACCGACTTTTCCTTGACCCGACATTTTGATCGCTGGGCCAAAAGCGTCGACTTCATCTTCGGGATGGACGCCAACGCGACGATGCGTTCCCGTGCTGAGGCCCTCGACGAGGCACAATGGCAGCCCCTGCAACGCAAACCCCGTTATCACACCGTGACCGACCAGAAGCGGAAGCGCAATCAGCCCCACGAGAAACAGCGCATCGTCCGCAAACGGGCCTACGCCAACCTGGTGCTGAACCACGAACACGTGGCCGAGTTCAACTACCAACCCACGCGCTGTAAACGTGTGTATCGCGTCGTGGTCCTGCGCAAGAACATCAGTAAAATGAAGGGCGACCTTGTCCTGTTCGACGAATGCCGTTATTTCTTCTATATCACGACACGCACGGACGTAAGCCCCGCCGAGATCGTCGCCTGTGCCAACCAACGCTGCGATCAGGAGAACGTCATCGAGCAACTCAAAAACGGCGTCAACGCCTTGCGCGTGCCCCTGTATGACCTGGTCAGCAACTGGGCCTACATGGTCATCGCCGCCCTGGCCTGGAACCTCAAATCCTGGTTTGCCATGATGATGCACCGACACCTGGACCGACAGCAGTACGTCCGCATGGAATTCCGGCGCTTCATCCACAGCATCATCTTGATTCCCTGCCACGTCATCCAACGCGCGCACACCACCACGTTGCGCCTCATCGGCTATCAACCCACCCTCGATCGCCTCTTCAGCACCTGGCGTATCATTGAACGCACCGGATTTGGATAACACCCATGCAGCACGACCGATGACACACACACGCCGCGCCATCCCCACACCCCTCAACGCACCGGTGTGTCCACCACGCGCCTGACCGACACTTCGGATACTCAATTCACGATAGCGACCACGACAAACACCGCCCCAAAGATCATCCAAAACGCCAATTCCATATAAATCGACACCAACGCCTCACCACAAACACAGATCGATGTGCCGCAAACGAAACTCGCTTATTTTAGGACTAGGTGCCAAATTTCCGTGCGAAACGGACAAAATCGGGAAAGCCGACGCGGCCGTTTCCATCCAGGTCGAATCGACTCTCGTAATCCACGTCCCCCACTTCGGAACCGAAGGCCCTTGCGAAAATCAAAAAATCACTGAAATCCACCGTTCCGTTGCCGTCGAAATCAGCGGATCTTTCCATGACGCTGACGCTCACAACGGGCAGTATCCCTTCACCGTAGTTCCAGCCTGTCCCCCAGGACACCGTCTTCGTCTCCGGATTCACCGGACCGACGCGATACCACAGGTCGGAACTGTTGTGTCCCTGATGCACCTCCGTTGCGATCCCGTTATCGAGCGCCACGTTGGGCAACGTGCCCCGGTCGGATTCCTTCGCCTCACCCCACTCGACGATCCTGCCCTCCACATCCAGAGCGCCCACGTGATACCACAGACGCCCTCCGTTGATCGACTCATGTATCTCTATGACCACGCCATCGTCCATATCCACGGAGGGCGTCTGGCCGCGGTCGTATTCCCGCGCGTCTCCCCACGCGATCTCCATCGCGGCCGTATCCACCACGCCTACGTTATACCGTAGACGTTCACCCTCTTCGGATTGATGTGTTTCCACCACAATCCCGTTCGAAAGCGCCACCGACGGGAACCGCCCCTCGTCGTATTTCTGCGCGTCGCCCCAGACAATCGATTTCTCCTGCGTGTCCACAACGCCCACGTGGTACCACAGATTCGTGCCAAGGTGGGACTGATGCACCTCCACCACCACCCGGCCCTCCAGCGCGACCATGGGAAACCGGCCGCCGTCGAACTTCGTCCCCTCGCCCCACAGGATCGCCTTTGTCCTCGCGTCGACCTCGCCAACCTTATACCACAGATTCGTACCAAAATGGGACTGGTGTACCTCGACCACGAGGTCTCCGTCCACGGCGACCGAGGGGGCCTGCCCATCGTCGTGCGCCCCCACCTCACCCCAATCGACCGTTCGCGTTTCCGCGTCGATCACGCCGACGCGGTACCGCAATTCCGCCTCCTCTTCCTCCTGGTGCATCTCCACGACCAGGTCGGCCGCAGAAATTGAAAAACCCCACAGGCACGCGCCCAGGAAGATCGTGAATCGAACGAATCGCATAACGTCCCTCATTGTGAAACATGGAACCTGGTATTTGTCCGAAGCGCCGCGTCGGCGGGAATGCCGCGGTTGGACAGGATCCGCAGGCCTATTTGAGGCAGTACCCCCCGTCCACTTTCAGAATCGTACCCGTAATGTAGTCTGCCGCGTCAGAACACAGAAACGTTGCCGCTTTTCCCAGGTCTTCAATGGTGGCCAGCCTGCCCCAGGGCAATCCTTTGGCCGCCTCGCTGATCTGCTCGTCCGTGGCGAATTGCCGTTCGCCGGGCGTGTCGGTGTATCCGGGTTCGATCACGTTCGCACGGATACGATGCGGCGCCAGTTCGGCCGCGATGGTCCGGCACATCTGGTTGATTCCGGCTTTCGCCGTATTGTACGGCATCGACGTCGGCACCGGGACCTCCGCGAGGACGGAACTGATGAACAGGATGCTGCCCCCGCCGCCCTGGTCCACCATCTGCCGGGCGCCGGCCTGGGCAGCGTGGAAGCTGCCCCACAGACAAACCTCCCACGTCCGCCGAACAGCCTGCACCGACAGTTCCAGAAAGGGCTCACGTTTGCTGTAATATGCATTGGCCACCACAATGTCCAGCCGGCCGAAACGGCTTACGGTTGCGTCAACCATCCGGTCTACGGCCGCCCGATCCGACACGTCGGCCTGAACGACCAGCGCTTCCCGACCCAGGTCGCGGACCTCGTTCGCGACGGTCTCCGCATCTTCCGGATGCGAATGGTAGTTCACCGCGACGTCCGCTCCGGCACGGGCCATCTCCACCGCGCATCCACGTCCGATGCCCCTGGAAGACCCGGTTACCAACGCCACCCTACCTGTCATATCAACCATAATGACCCTTCCTGTTCTTTTTCGTAGGAATCAAGGGATCCGGAAGATGGCCGGTTCTATTCCCTGCTCGAACGGCCGGATGCCCGTGCACGTGCGTGAACGGGTTCGTTGTGCGCCTTTCCCGTGGTCTGCTTTGCCCGCTGGTCCTGTGTCTTCTGCCGGCGGGCTACCCTATGTGTTTCCTGATAGCGATCCGGAATTACCAATTCGTCGCCGTGGTCGGGCGCATGGGGCGTAACCTTCCAGAATTTGGGCAGAAACCTGTCCCATCGGGTGATAATGGCGCTCGCCCGGCGGCTGTTGGTTTTTTCGAGGTGCCGTCCGATCATCTTTTTCAGCAGGCCGACGTCGTCCGGCTGATCGACGCGCTGTATGCCGACGAGTTGCGGGTTGTATCGATTCTCAAACGATCCCTCTTCATCCAGCACATACGCGGTTCCGCCCGTCATTCCGGCGCCGAAGTTCCGTCCGGTGCTACCCAGCACAACCACCACGCCGTAGGTCATGTACTCACATCCGTGGTCTCCCACACCCTCCACGACCGCGTGGCCGCCGCTGTTACGCACGCAGAATCTCTCGCCCGCACATCCCGCGGCGTAGAGCACGCCTCCGGTGGCGCCGTACATGACCGTATTGCCAACGATGGCATTCCTGTGGCTCGAAAATCCGGCGTTGCCCGGCGGTCGCACAATGAGTTCTCCACCGTGCATGCCCTTGCCGACGTAGTCGTTGGCCTCACCGGTAAGGACCAGTCGCAGCCCACGTATGCAGAAAGCTCCGAAGCTCTGTCCCGCACTGCCGCGGAAACGGCATTCGACCGTACTGTCGAGCCCCCGGTCTCCGTAGTGATACGCGATCTCGCCGGCCACCTTGGCGCCAACCGCGCGCTTCGTGTTCTGAATGTCGTAACTCAGCGTAATCGAGCTGTTCTCCTTGATCGCATCCATTGCGTCCTGAAGCAGCAAGTCGTCAATTGACGCATCGGGGCGGTCGTTACGCTCCCGGGTATGCAGCCTCGGCCTTGTGCCGGCCGGATCCGGATCGGCCAACAGATCGCTTAAGTCGATTCCCTTCCATCGGCGTTTCGTCGGGTCGACGCGGGCTTCCAGAATCTCTGTCCGGCCGATCAGTCTCTCCAGCGACCGATATCCCAGCCCCGCGACGACTTCCCGGACCTCACCGGCCAGGTTGGTAAAGTAGCGGATCACATTTTCCGGCGAGCCTTTGAATTTTTCCCGCAATTCCGGCTTTTGCGTGGCCACGCCTACGGGACAGGTATTCAGGTGACACTGTCGAGCCATCACGCAGCCCATAGCCACCAGGGCAGCCGTACCGAATCCGTACTCCTCGGCACCCAGAGCCGCCGCGACCACCACGTCCCTGGCCGTCTTCAAGCCGCCGTCCACGCGGAGCACAACTCGCCCGCGCAGATCGTTCATCACCAGCGTCTGCTGGACCTCCGCCAAACCCAGTTCCCAGGGTCCGCCCGAATGCTTGATGGCGCCCAGGGGCGAGGCGCCGGTACCGCCGTCGCGCCCGCTGATGTGGACCACGTCCGCGTACCCTTTGACCACGCCTGCCGCGATCGTGCCGATGCCTGCCACCGAGACCAGTTTGACGCACACTTTTGCCCTGGGATTCACCCGCTTCAGATCGTAAATCAGTTGAGCGATGTCCTCGATACTGTAAATGTCGTGATGAGGGGGCGGCGAAATCAGCGTGACGCCGGGAACGGAATGCCGGATCAGCGCGATTTCCGCGGAAACCTTGTGCCCCGGCAGCTGCCCGCCCTCGCCCGGTTTGGATCCTTGCGCCATCTTGATTTCCAGTTCCTTGGCCGACGCCAGGTATTCGGGCGTGACGCCAAATCTGCCGGACGCCACCTGTTTGATGGCGCTGTTGGGCCAGTCTCCGTTGGGCAGCCGTCGATACCGGGCCGGATCTTCCCCGCCCTCCCCGCTATTGCTCTTGGCGCCAATGCGGTTCAACGCAATGGCGAGAGTTTCGTGCGCCTCCCGTGAAAGCGCCCCGTGCGACATCGCCGAGGACACAAAGCGCCGGCAGATGGCTTCAGCCGGCTCCACTTCCTCGAGCGGGACGGAGCGTCCTTCCCGAAAGGCCATCAGATCCCGTAGCGAAGCCGCGGGCCGCCCGTCCACCAACCGCGAATAAGCCCTGAAATCCTTGTAATTCCCGGTTTTGGCCACGCTGTGGATGGCCTTGAAAACCGGGGGATTGAAGGCGTGGTACTCGCCGTCCCGCCGGAACCGGTAGATGCCCGCGTCTTTGATCGCGGGCGACCCCTCGGGCTGGAACGCCAGCAGGTGTCTTTCGGCCGCGTCCTCTGCAATTTCCGCCAGTCCGATCCCGCCAATCTGGGATACCGTACCCGAGAAATACCGGTCCACCACGTCCGAATGCAGACCGACGGCGTCGAAAATCTGCGCGCCGCAATAGCTGCTCAACGTGGATATGCCCATTTTGCAAATCACCTTCAGGATACCCGCCTCCAGCGCGTGACGATAATTTTTCAGTGCTTTCGCGTAGGTGATTTCGCCTTCCAGCCTTCCGGTGCGGATCAGTTCGGACAGATTTTCGTAAGCCAGATAAGGATTCACGGCGCTGGCGCCGTACCCGATCAGGGCGGCAAGGTGGTGAACTTCCCTGGGCTCCCCCGATTCCACGATCAGGCTCGCCTGCATCCGCTTTCCTTCCCGGATGAGATGGTGATGTACGGCGCCCACGGCCAGCAGCATCGGGATGGGCGCCTGGTTCGAATCCACGCCGCGGTCGCTCAGAGTCAACAGGGTCTTGCCGGACTCGACCGCGCGCACCGCCTGCAGACACATTCTGTCCAGCGCACTTCGCAGGCCCTCGACTCCCTCCGACGGAACGAATAGCGCAGGCAGCTTTTCGGCTTCGAACCCTGGCAAACCGGAACTGGAAAGCCGCCGGAATTCAGAATCCAGCAGCACAGGTGAGGGGATGTGGATCAGCCGTGCGTGCGGCGCCTTCTCACTGAAAATATTTCTTCGACGCCCGAGAAGTACGTCCAGAGACATCACCAGTTCTTCCCGCAGGGGATCGATTGGCGGATTCGTGACCTGCGCGAACCGTTGTGAAAATAAATCGTACAGAAGCCGGGGCCGCTCGGACAATATGGCCAGAGGCGTATCGTCCCCCATGGATCCCACCGGTTCCTTGCCGTCGTTCGCCATGGGCACCAGGACATACTCGACCTCGTCGGCGGTGTAGCCGAATGCCACCTGCCTCCGCGCCAGGTCCGTCTGCTCTCCAACCGGCATCGGCTCACCGCGGGCATCCGCCGGTTCGAAAGGGACCAGGTTGTCCCTCACCCATCGCCGGTAGGGCCGGCGGACCGCAAAATGGGATTTGATCTCGTCGTTTTTCAGCAAAACGCCCCTGCGCGTATCCACCGCGATCATCTGTCCCGGTCCGAGGCGCCCCTTCTCGACGACGTGGCAGTCGTCCATCTCCAGCATCCCGACCTCCGAGCCCATAACGATCAGGCCGCTATCCGTGATTTTATACCTGGCCGGCCGTAACCCGTTTCGGTCCAATGTGGCGCCCACGACCGTGCCGTCGCTGAACGCAACGGCGGCGGGCCCGTCCCAGGGTTCCATCAGACAATCGTTATATTCATAAAAGCCGCGCAGATCCTCCGGCATGTCCGGTATTCCTCGATACGCCTCGGGAATCAGCATCATCATTGCGTGCATCGGATTCCGTCCGGCCACCACCAGCGTTTCGAAGACATTGTCGAGCATCGCCGAATCGCTGCGGGTCTCGTCGACAATGGGCTTGATTCGATCCAGGTGCCGTCCCCATGCCCTGGATTTGAGTTCCCCCTCGCGCGCCCGCATCCAGTTCACATTCCCCCGCAGGGTGTTGATTTCGCCGTTGTGGGCGAGATACCGAAACGGCTGGGCCAGAAACCAGTCTGGCAGCGTGTTCGTACTGTAGCGCTGGTGAAAGACGGCCAGCGCGGTTTCGAAGTCAGGATTCTGCAGATCCCTGTAAAACCGGGCAAGCTGTGCGGCCACCATCATCCCTTTATATACGATGGTTCGATTGGACAGCGAGCAGATATAGCAACCCACTATCCCGTGCCGCCGTACAGACCTCTCCACCTGCCGTCGAACCAGGTACAGCGCCCGTTCGAACTCCGCATCGGACATCGGGTCTCCACGAGCGATAAGCACCTGCTGAATATCGGGCATCAACTCCGCGGCCCGGTCGCCGAGGACCGTCCGGTCCACCGGCACTGTCCGCCATCCAATGAGCACAAGCCCGTAATGATCCGTTGCTTCGTCGACGATGATCCGATAGCGGTCGTTCGTCACCGTGTCCTGAGACAGGAACAGCATGCCGACGGCCAGATCCTCCGCGCGGGGGGCCCTGTACCCCAGCCGTTCCGCCTCCCGCACGATCAATCGCGCGGGAATCTGGGTGAGTACCCCCGCCCCGTCGCCGGTTTTCGCATCGGCATCCATCGCGCCCCGATGGGTCAGATTGGCCAGCCCAAGCACGGCGTGGCGCACGATTTCACCGTTACGGTTGCCTCTGATATCCGCAACAAAACCAACGCCGCAGGCATCGTGCTCGAATTCCGGGCGGTACAGCCCGGTGTTGGTGGTTACTTCCATGACCGCCTTCGTCCTTCCGTGCGAAATGTAAAGTTCGGCTTAATGTAAGTTGCGTTTCAAGCCGGATCCAGCTGTCAAATGAATCGCGTGTTTGCCGGACGTGTCAATACGGATGACAACGCCCCCGGTTACAAATTCAAAATGCCAGGATCGGCTGGATCCTGGCATTTTCTTCACGTCGTTTGAACGAGCGAAGAGGTCGTAACGCCTTACTCGAACGCTTTTGCATTAATTTCGATGTATTCCTTCCATTCTTCAGGTGTATCCTCTTCCTCAAAAATCGCCTCAACCGGACATTCGGGTTCGCAGGCTCCGCAGTCGATGCACTCCTCCGGATGGATGTAGAGCATCTGGCGACGCTCGCCTTCCGGCAGAGTCGTCGCATCAGGCTCGTAAATGCAGTCGACCGGGCAGACTTCCACACATGCCCTGTCCATCACGTCCAGGCATGGCTCGGCGATGATATACGTCATCCTATTCACCCCTTTCCTTGAGTCAGTCTACACGTCGCTTGTTTTTGAACATTGAACACAGGCTCGTGAAATTCAATCCGCCGAAAAAAACGGATATCGTAAGTTCTCACGAAGTCTACCTCCCAGCCACGCCATCCTCATCCGAAATATAGAACTTTCTTGACGTTTGTCAAGCCTCAAAAAGTCAACAATCCCCATTGAGATGCGTGAGCAAGTCAGCGACGCTTTTCCGGTTGTCTGAACTGATTTTGAGGGTGAATCGCCGCTTTGGGTTTGCATCGCGCTCGATGGCAACGTCGGCGCCATCATACAGTTTTCCCAGCACGCGGATCAGGTCCCCCTGAACGGCGGCATGCGTTTCCTCTGAATTGGGGGCCGCCAACCTGTCGTTCAACGCGATGAGGACCTCATCGGTCCTGAATTTCGCGGCTCCGGCCAGTATAGAGTCCCGTTCGAGCTTGTGGCAGGCCTTCAGCGTCGAAACGAAAGCCTCAAGGAGCCGGTCCGCGAAGTTTCCGTCGGACGGCTGCTTGCGGTCATAAAGGAGCCCAGTTTTGCCGTCTGTACGGTCGATGCTATAATTCGCCTCGTGTCCGACCAGAAGGGTGACCGGCCCTCGATGAACGTGGCTATAATCCGCCACATCCACGAGTACCTCGTCTCTGGTCTCGGGAATCCAGGTGTTAAACACCCGGAACCATGTATCGGGCGCCACATCGTGACCGCTCTCGAGGTAGAATTTGATCTGAATTCGATATGCGTTCATAGGTCTGAAACGTAAATCAGGAAAATCATTTCCGGCGGCACGCGCGTTTCGACAAGCTCAACGAACTCAACGCAGCGAGACGGGGTGAACCGGTGGAAGCATGTTGAAATATTCCGGGTAACTGACGCTAATTGTTGACAACGTTCATCCGCCCGTAGCAGGCATATGCCGCTTCGATAAAGAGCTGCGTTTCCTCGATGAACCGGTGCGCCAGGTCTTCGCTGTAGGATTCAACGTTGCGCCCCTGGGCACGAAAGAGATAGTTGGCAAACTTGCCACGGGTTACAGGATTGTCGTGCAACAGCCCGGTATCGACGATGCGGGTGCGAAATTCCGATACGATGATATCCGGATCTTCCGGAACATCCAGGAATTGCGATTTTACCAGGGCCTTGGCGGCGTGAACCATTGCGCTGTATGCCTGTTTATAAGCCGTTTCATATTGGCCGTTATCCAGCAGCACCTGGGCGTCGAAGGCCTCCCGCTCGCAACTGGAAAGTTCGAACTGGACCAGCGGCACCACCTCGCCGGCGCACTCGCCCTTCCCCATGTCTCCCGTTGTGAACACCCGGCTGTCTCCCCAATCCATATAATATGAGGAGTCGATCTCATAGGGCGGCACGTCGGTGAGGTCGTCGAGCATGCGCTTCACCTGTACCTTGCCGATCCGCCGGATGTATTCCTGGAAACTCTCACCTCCGGTTCGCCCCTGAATATAGCTCTGGCTGATACGCGCCACCACGTCGGGGATCCGCTTGGAAGGGACAGCCCCCATGGCCAGCCCGAAGGACGCGGCGTTACCGGACCACTGACCCCCCAGAACCACCTGAAAATGAGGCACCGTGAAGCCGCCCACCTTGCGGCTGATGCCGTAGAACCCCAGATCCGCAACGTGATGTTGTCCGCACGAGTTGAAGCAGCCGCTGACCTTTATTCGGAGCGCTTCCACGGCGGCATCCATTTCCAGGCCCTCTTCGGCCAGGCGCGTGCGCAGTTCGCCGGCCAGTCCGCGGGACGAGGCAATGCCCAGCTTGCAGGTATCCGTTCCCGGGCAGGCCGTTACGTCAACGATCGTCCCGGCGCCGGGTTCATTCAAGCCGATCTTGGCAAGCGCATTGTAGAGTTCGGGGAGGTCCGCATCGCTCACCCATCGCAACACGATGTTCTGCTCCACCGTGGCGCGGATCGTATCGTTCACGAATCGTCTTGAAATATCGGCGAGGGCCCGCGTCTGGTTGGACGTGAGGTCGCCGAGCGGCAGCGTTACCGTAACCACCGCGTAGCCGTGTTGACGCTGCTGATATACGTTGGTTCGCGCCCACTCCTCAAAACCATTGGCAACGGCGGCCCCGTTCATTGGCTGTGCGATCTTCAGCGGCTTCTCGTCGTAGGCGTGGAGATCCGAAAGAAACGCCGTCCATTCGGGGTCGTCTGGAATCACTTTCCGTTCCTCCTCCACCAGGCGCTTGAACTCCTCCAGGCCCAGCTTGGCGATCAGGAATTTCAGCCGCGCGCGTGCCCGGTTCCGTTTCTGGCCGAGGCGCGCGAACACGCGAGAGATCGCCTGCGACACGGGTAGAAGCTCCTCTTCCGGCAGGAATTCCTCGAACAGCTTTGCCGGGTGCGGTACGGCGCCCAACCCGCCGCCAACGTAGAATCTGAACCCGCGTTTCTCCCTTCCGTCCACTGTCTTTGTTACCGCAATGGCGCCGATATCGTGCATGTTTGCAAGGCCGCAGGCCTCGTGTTCGCATCCTGAAAAGGCGATTTTGAACTTCCGGCCGAAGTCCTGCGCGTCTTTGTGCCCCAGCAGGAAATTGGAGCACGCCCGGGCATAGGGCGTCACGTCGAACGTCTCCGTCCGGCAGACCCCGGAAAGAGGGCAGGCCGTTACGTTCCGCACCGTATTGCCGCAGGCTTCGCGGGTTGTGATGCCCACCGACGCCAGGCGGTACATCAGATCCGGCGTATCCTCGATGTGTACGTAATGCAACTGGACATCCTGGCGTGTGGTAATGTGCAGGATCACGTCCGAATACTCCTCCGCCACGTCGGCCAGCATATCCAGTTGATCCGCGGTCAGACCCCCGAACGGAATTTTGATCCGCTGCATCCCCGGCGCATCCCACACCGTATCCGGCCCCTTCACCAGGTCCCCGCTGGGGAAATCCAGAACCTGCGTGTTGCTCCCGTCGAACCGTTTGCCGTTATCGTAACGCTGCCCGTAAACCCCCCGGCGCAACCGGGTCTCCGCAAAAACGGTATCTTCGATTTTGCCCTGTTTCCGCAGTTCGATTTGCGTGGCGAATATATCCACTTCCCGGCCCATTTCGTCGGGTGTGCGATCCGCGAGAACTTCCTTCCAGGTTGTAGATTCAGACATGGCAACGCCTCCTGTTTTCGATTGCAAAGGCGACCGCAAGGATCAGACGGTTAATCTATTGAACTCACCCGGTGAAGTCAACGAAATTATCCGGAAACGGTATACTCCGAGCGCCCGTTCCTGCGTTCCGGGTTCCGCACGTTCGGGAACGCCCGCCATCCCGCTTTACTTGTGGAATAATCCGCACGGCCGCCAGAATATCCGTGACATACAGGAATTAATGTAATTGAGCCCGGTTCAGGTCAGATCCATGAACGGGTTGTATGCAATTTCCCAGAGGTGTCCGTCCGGGTCCGCAATGTAGCCGGAGTAGCCACCCCAGAAGACCTCCTGCGGCTCCTTGAGTACCTGCGCGCCCGCGGAAGCCGCCAGCCGTACCGCGGAATCGACTTCCTTTTTTGTTTTCACATTGTGCGCGAGCGTGAAACGGGGCGCGTCCCCGGCCGCCCCGGCGTTGCCAACACCCTCGCCTGCAAACCGCTCGTCCGGATACAGCGCGAGCCACGTACCCTCCAGCGGGAAGAAGGCGATACTCGGGTCGTCATCCGCGTTGTCCATGGGGAATCCAAGGCCGTCCCGATAGAACGATATGGATTTTTTCAGGTCGGCGACGAGCAGTGTGACAATGCTTATTTTGCCCTTCATGGTTAAAATATCTTTCAGCAGTTTTTTTTGAGGCGAGCCCAATTGTTGAGTATTCCGATCAAGAATATACTAAATATGAATATAAAAAATAGGACGAATGGAAATACTGTCAACGAAAAACGAGAGACGACAGCCTCTCGTTACTGAAAAAGACGCCCCGGCGGGGCGTGGACTGACAGGCCGTGCGCATGAGCTTCGTATGCGGCTCCTGTCCGTTATCCTCCAATCTGGTACATTTCCACCTTGGAGAATGACGGCATTTCGGACGTCGAGGCCGTCCTCAGTTCGGAATATCGGTCCTCGCGGCCTTCCCATATTTCCGAGATCGTCGCGAGAAGTTCGTCGTTGCTCGCCCCGTCTCGCAAGGGTCCTCTGAGATCCATGCCCGTCTCTGCAAACAAACAGGTATACACCTTTCCGTCGGTGGATAGCCTCGCCCGCGTACAGTCGCCGCAGAACGGTTGCGTGACGGAGGCGATTACGCCGATCTCCCCGCTCCCGTCCAGATATCGGAACCGCCGAGCGACCTCACCCGGGTAATTCGGCGCAATGGCAGTTACCGGCATTTCCTCATGGATGCGCTGCACGATCTCGGCCGCGGGAACCACCTGATCCAGGCGCCAACCATTCCGGTTGCCCACGTCCATATACTCGATAAACCGGACGATATGCCCTGTACCATAGAAATGTCTGGCGAGATCCACGATGGTATGGTCATTTACCCCGCGCTGAATCACCGCGTTGATCTTCAGCGGAGAAAACCCCGCCGCTTCAGCCTCCCGGATCCCCTCCAGTACCTGAGATACGTGATAGCCTCTCCCGTTCAACAGTTCGAATACGTCCTCGTCCAGGGAATCCAGACTGACCGTAATTCTGTGCAACCCCGCTGCCTTGAGTTCTCCGGCCTTTTTCGGCAGCAGGTAGCCGTTGGTCGTAAGCGTGAGATCTTCGATGCCGTCGACCGCCGCCAGGCGCCTGATTAGCGCTTCGATTTCCCGCCGGAGCAGGGGCTCTCCGCCGGTGATCCGGATCTTTCGCACCCCGAGACCCACAAAAAGCCACACCAGCCGTTCGATTTCCTCGAACGTTAAAATTTCCGCTCTGGGCAGGAACGTGTAATTTTCTCCAAAGACCTCGGCCGGCATACAATACGGACACCTGAAATTGCACCGGTCCGTTACCGAAATCCGAAGGTCTCTGAGCGGTCTGCCCAGTCTGTCAGTCGCAACGTCCGCCATAACAAAAATCACTTCCGTTTTCTAATACGATTCCGCCCGTGTAACGGCTGTCTCAAACTGTCTCTTGTCCACAATCGCCCCGCGCAGGCGCGCCTCGTACAGGAATGCGCCATCCAGATTGGCGCCCCGCAAATCCGTTCCCCGGAAATCCGTCGCGCCCACCACCGCCGCTTCCAGATCGGCGTTCCTGAAACTCGTTGGCCGCCCCGAGGGATTCGGGAAGGACGCATGCACCACACCCAGGCGAGCGCGCTTCAGACTCGCGCGCGTGAAATTCGCGCCTCCGAGTACCGCGCCCGAAAGAAACGCGTCGTCCATCACCGCGCCCGAAAGGTTCGCGCCCAGGAGATCGGCGGCGACCAGATACGCCCCTCTCATTTTTGCACCACTGAGGTCGGCTCCCTTCATGCTCGCGTTGTGAAACCTCGTCTCCAGGAGTGTTGCGTCTCTGAACCTGGCGTTGTCCAGTATCGCGCCAGAAAAATCGACGCCGGAGAGATCCTCTCCTTCAAAATCGACCCCCGTCAGATCTTCTCCCGACAGATCCCCGGTTGTTTTCGCCCTGGCTATCAGCGCTTCCTTGTCCAGGAACGCGGCGCCCATCCTTTAACCCCTCTCTGCCGTCGGCTGCATTCGGTCGTTCCACTGATTCTGATGCCCTGTCCCGAAAATATGTCACCATTCTTCCGAATTCAGGCAATCTATTTCAGGGACAGAACATTGTTCGAAATATAACAAACTTCCCCCGGGGGTCAACCCATATCACCGGAGTCTGAAATTGGAGACATCCGGACCATCCTGCATGGCAAGACCTCTCCGAACCGACTGTCATGCGCGGCACACGCGCATCACGAACGGCATGGACGCGCAATCCCGATACGCGATCAGTCCACGGCAATCGTCTCCTTGCGATCCGGTCCCACGGACACCATGGCAATGGGGGTGCGGCTCAACTCCTGAATTCTGTCCAGGTACCGCCTCGCATTTTCCGGAAGGTCCTCCCATCGCCGCACGTTGCTGGTGGGCGCCCTCCACCCCGGCATCGTTTCGTACACAGGCCGGCATTCCGCCAGTACCTTCACGTCGCTCGGGAAGTGTTCCAACCGCGTTCCCCGGCATATATAGTGGGTGCAGATCCGGATCTCTTCCAGAGGATCCAGTATGTCCAGCCTGGTCACCGCGATTCCGGACAGCCCGTTCACCCTCGCGGCAAACCTCAGAATGACGGCATCCAGCCAGCCGCACCGCCTCGGCCGGCCCGTGGTTGCCCCGTACTCGTGTCCGATCTCCCGAATCCGATCTCCGATAGCGCCGGTCAGTTCCGTGGGAAACGGTCCATTGCCCACTCGCGTCGTATAAGCCTTCACCACCCCGATGACCTCGGTAATGCGTGTGGGCCCGATACCGGCGCCCGTGCATGCGCCGCCCGCCGTCGTATTCGAAGACGTCACAAAAGGATACGTCCCGTGATCGATATCCAGCAACGTGCCCTGGGATCCTTCGAACAGGACGTCCTTGCCCGCGTCGATCATATCGTTGAGGTAAACGGACGTATCCGTCACGAAGGGCGCCAGACGCTCGCCGAACGCCATATACGCCTCGATGATGGGCACCGCATCCAGACCGTCCTGCCCGTATACGTTTCTGAGTGTCTCGTTTTTCTGGCGCACGTTTTCCCGCACCTTGCCAGGCAGTGCATCCGCATCGAGCAGGTCTCCCACGCGAATGCCGGAAGACCGATTGACCTTGTCCTGGTAACACGGACCAATGCCCCGGAGCGTGGTCCCGATCGCGTCCGCCCCGACCTTTGCCTCGCTGGCCTGTTCGACGCGTTTGTGATACGGCATGACCAGGTGGGTATTCGGACTCACGAACAGCCGGTTCGCGATGGAAACGCCCTTCGACTCCAGTTCCTCCACCTCCTGGAACAGCGCCTCGGGATCCATCACCACCCCGTTGCCGATCACACAGGTCTTGTCGGGATGCACAATCCCGGCAGGGAGGAGATGAAACACGAACTCCAGATCGCCCGCCTTGATGGTATGTCCCGCATTGGCGCCCCCCTGGAACCGCACCACGACGTCCGAGTCCGCCGTCATGTAATCCACCACCTTGGCCTTGCCTTCATCTCCCCACTGTGCGCCCAGCACAATGCGCACGGACATGATCTATCTCCTCAATGCAATGCAGAGTGTGATATTAACAGAAACAGTCGCTTTTTCATTCATTGTTCTGGTCTCAAGGTCAGATGTCAGCGTACAGCGGTCAGCTAAACCCGTCTTACGATACGGACCCGCGATGTCCATTCGCGGATGTCCGGTTTTTGTAGGGGCGGTTCGAGAACCGCCCACCTTCCGCGCGGCAACACCGCAAATCGGTGCAACGGTCCTTCGCGGTCTACCTCACGCCCGCCCGGCGGTGAAGAGGGGGCTTTTCCGCGCTATTCCGTTCACCACCGTCACTCGGGGAGTTCTAAGAACGTTGCAGGGCACAACCCCGGATTTCCATCGTAAGGGTAGTTCGCGGAAAAGCAGCCCCGCGGCGTCTGAGCGGCCTGCCTGCGCCGAGCCGTGCTCGGCAGGCAGGCGCCCTTCTTTTTCGTCCTTTTTCTTGGGCGAAGCAAGAAAAAGGACAAAGGAAAAATGAAGGTTGAAGGAAAAGCAGGAGCATGTGTCTGCCCGGAACGCAGTTCCAAAAAAGCCGTTAGAGGGAAGACGGGAGACGTGAGACGAGGCAAAGCGCGAAGGGCCGTTGGGGTCGGGTGTGGTCCTCTGACGTCTTATGTCTACCTTCTCACCGACATTTAAAACTTCGCCTTCCTTGCCCACAGAAACTGAGGCGAATCCGCGATACGATTCAGCACGGCATCCGTTGCCGGTGAATCCAGGCTGATTACCATGATGGCCTGCCCGCCCCGGTTGTCTCGCCCCAGCGCCATATCGGCGATATTGAGTTTCTCTTCGGCCAGCAGCGACCCGATCCAGCCCACCACGCCGGGTACGTCCCGGTTGCAGCAGAACAGCATGTCGCCTTCCAGTTTGGCCTTCACCTCGAACGGGTCGATACGCACGACCCGGGCGTCGCTGCTGCCGAATACGGTGGCCGATATCGATGTTTTACCCGCCGAGGTTTCGTAATCCACCGTCATCAGATTGGTATAGTCCTTGTGGGCGCTGCTCCGTGTCTCGTCTATCTTCACCCCGCGCTTTTGCGCGAAGAGAGGGGCGTTTACGTACGTCACGAGTTCATCCGTCAGATTCGTAATGGCCCCCTTCAAGACCGCTGCCGTCATCGGTGACGTTGCGAATTCCAACATATCCCCGTGATACTCGATCGCAATTCGGCGCAGATTGCCCCGGCTTAACTGAGCCTGCAACGCACCCACCTTCTCGGCCAGCAGCAAATACGGACGGATGTCCTCGTAAAGCGACGGATCCACCGAAGGCATATTCACCGCACGCTGGGCTGGCCTGTCCATCAGGACCTCCACGACATCCTGCGCGATCTGGCGCGCCACGCGCTCCTGCGCCTCCAGGGTTGAAGCGGCCAGATGCGGCGTGCAGATCACCTCGCGCCGCCGCAGGAGCGGATGATCCTTAGGCGGGGGTTCCTGCTCGTATACGTCCAGCGCCGCTCCGATCACCTTGCCCGTTTCAATCGCGTTCAGGAGCGCCGCCTCGTCGACCAGCCCGCCCCGCGCGCAGTTGAGAATGCGCACGCCGGGTTTGCATTTCTCCAGTGACGCCGCCGAAATCAGATGCCGGGTGGCCTCCATCAATGGCGTATGGAGCGTAATATAGTCCGACGCCGCGAATATCTCTTCCAGAGACGTCAGCCTCACCTGGAATCTGGACGCCATCTGGTCGGAGAGAAAGGGATCGTAACCCAGGGTCGTCATCCCCAGGGCCCTGGCCAGGCTGGCGACATGCTGTCCCACCCGCCCCACGCCGATAATGCCCAGCACCTTCCCGTTCAACTCCACACCGGTATAGGACTTCCGTTCCCACGCCCCACGCTTCAACGAAGCGGTCGCCTGTGGAATGTTGCGGCTCAGCGCCAGCAACATCCCCACCGTATGCTCGGCCGTGGCAATCGTATTTCCTCCGGGCGAATGCACCACCACCACGCCCCGCTCCGTCGCGGCGCCGATGTCGATATTGTCTACTCCGACTCCCGCGCGGCCCACCACGCGCAGCCGCCGCGCCGCATCCAGCAACTCCCGGTTCACCTGGGTTTCGCTTCGAATGATCAGCCCGTCATACGGGCCGATTGCACGCGCCAGCGCTTCCGGCGAACGCCCTGTCCGGACGTCCACCAGGACATCCGGGGCATCCGCGAACACGTTCTGCCAGCCATGAGACAACGTATCTGCGATCAGAACCCGCTTCATGATTCCCTGTTCGCGTTTAGCTCGCGTTGCGCGGCCTTTACACCCGCACCCGCGTCAAAAACCCATCCGGTCTCCTGCAGACCGCATTCAAGCGCCGACACAGCCTCCAGAATACCTGCATCGTCCACGTGTCCCAGGTTGGATACCCGCACCATACGGCCCCTGTAATCTCCCAGCCCGCCGCCGACCACGACGCCGAATTCTCGCCGCATACATTCCATTAATGCGAGGCCATCCACATTTTCGGGCAGGACGATCGCGGTCAGCGCGTTCGAAGGCCGCCGCGCGAAACAGGTCAGTCCAAGCGCCGCCGCGGATCTCCGCACCGCCAGCGCATGCCGGGCATGCCGCGCCCAGACCTGCGGGATGCCCTCCTCCCGGAGCATCTGTAGAGCCGCCCGAAGCCCCTCGAGGAGCGTAACCGGCAGCGTGGCCGGCGCACGACCCTGGGCAAGCGACGTCCTGTATCGTTCCAGATCCCAGTAGTACTTCGGAAGCCGGGAGCGCGCGCGTGCTTTCCAGGCCCGCGGCCCCACCGCCACGAACCCCATCCCGGGAGGCAGCATCAGCCCTTTCTGGGAAGCCGTTACCGCCAGATCCACGTTCCAGGCCTCGAGCGGCAGCGGGTGGGCCGCCACGCTGGAGACTCCGTCGACGACGAGCAGCGCGTCCGTTTCCCTCAGGATCGCGCCAATCGAGGCTATGTCGTGCAAGACGCCGGTGGACGTCTCGCTGTGTGTGGCGAACACGACCCTTATCCCCGGATCGTCCCGGAGAACGTCGGCCACCACCTGCGGGTCCACCGCCTCGCCCCAGGGAAATCTCCTCTCGACCACCTCTACCCCGTAAGCCCGGCAGAGGTCCGTCCACCGCGCGCCGAACTGCCCCGCATGAACCACCAGGGCCCGGTCTTCGGCACAGAGAGTATTGGCTACCGCGGCCTCCATCACGCCGGTGCCCGAGCAGGCAAATACGAACACGTCAAAAGACGTGGGAAAGACCTCCTTAAGCCCTTCGACTGCATCCCTCAATAGCGCGGGAAAGTCCGGTCCCCGGTGGTAGACCGGGGGTCCGGCCATTGCGGCCTGCACCCTCTCCGGAATGGGCGTCGGACCCGGTGTAAAGAGCCGTTGCGGCCTCATTTCAATGCCCGTGAGGTAAAGCGATTTGTCCGACACGCGCGGGTCTACTGTTCGATGACATCCCGAATCCACCTCCAGACGGCCTGTCGACCCTGGCCCGACACCGCCGAAAAAGACACGAAATCGAACTCGCCCAGTTGGGAAAGCAGGTTCCGCGTCCGGTCCAGCCGGGACTTTTGCCGACTTCCCGGGAGCTTATCGGCCTTTGTGGCAACCACCAGGAACGGCCGACCGAACTGCAAGAGCCAGACGGCCAACTCCACGTCGTGCGCCGTCGGATCGTGGCGGGCATCCATAAGATGCAGGATGCCTCGCAATGACGTCCGTGTCTCCAGATACCGGTTAATCAGATCGGCCCACTGACGGCGTTCCTGCTGCCCTCGTTTGGCGTAACCATACCCGGGCAGATCCACGAAATGCAAGGTCTCGTTGACCAGGTAGTAGTTCAGGGTACGCGTCTTCCCGGGCGTTTTGCTGGTGTTGGCCAGTTTTCTGCGGTTCAACAGCCGGTTCAGCAGGGAGGATTTCCCCACGTTCGAGCGGCCGGCAAACGCAATTTCCGGCAGTCCTTCCATTGGAAGACGGTCCGGATGGGCGACACTGGTGACATAATCGGCGGAACGGATCAGCATAACGGGTAACCGGGGTCGTATTTATCCGCAGACACATAGAAAACCGGGGCAATGGACCCCGGTTCCGAAGGCGCACACAAGGTGAGACCGCGGTTTTTGTCCCGTCCCAGAAATATGTCACCATTCATCCGCCGATTCATCCCGCCTCGCTACGTTGCTTGCGCTGAGCTTGTCGAAGTGCCTTCGCTCGCCGACCTTGCCCAGGTCGACTCGCTCAGGCGCCTTGCCAGCCGGGCGACTCGGCGGCCGAATTACGGCAATCTATTTCCGGGACAGAACACTATGCGCTCTTTTTCTCTTCGATGTGAAGTTGGGGCTTGGATCGGCCTGCAACCATCTCTTTCGTGACCACAACCCGCTCCCGTTCCGGATTGGAGGGGATGTCGTACATCAGATCGATCATGATGTCCTCCAGAACGGATCGCAGTCCCCTGGCGCCCGTGCCTTTCCGGATGGTTCGGCGTACTACCTCGGTCAGGGCCGCGTCTTCGAATTCCAGTTCGGCGCCATCCATTTCGAAGAGCTTCTGATACTGTTTGGTTATCGCATTCTTCGGCTCTGTCAGAATCTTGTACAAGGCCTGCTCATCGAGATCGTTGAGGGAACACGTTATGGGCAGCCGGCCGACCAGTTCGGGAATCAGGCCGTATTTGATGAGATCCTCAGGTTCCACCTCGGCGAACAACGCGCCCACGTTCCGTTTTTCCTCGGGGCTGTTCTTCGCGCCAAACCCGATGGTCTTTTTTCCGATCCGGTTGCTGATGATTTCTTCCAGGCCGTTGAATGCCCCGCCGCAAATAAACAGAATATTCCGCGTATTCACCTGGATCAGGGGCTGCTCGGGGTGTTTGCGGCCGCCCTTCGGGGGTATGCTGGCGACGGTGCCCTCCAGAATCTTCAGCAGGGCCTGCTGCACACCTTCTCCGGATACGTCGCGGGTAATTGAGGGATTGGCCGACTTCCTCGAAACCTTATCCACCTCGTCCAGGTAGAGAATGCCCATCTCCGCCTGCGCCACGTCGTAATCGGCCGCCTGCAGGAGACGGACCAGGATGTTCTCCACGTCTTCGCCCACATAACCCGCTTCCGTGAGAATCGTCGCGTCCGCGATGGAAAACGGAACATCCAGGATCCGTGCGAGCGTCTGGGCCAGCAGGGTCTTCCCGGTGCCGGTGGGCCCGACGAGCAGTATATTGCTCTTTTCGATTTCGACGTCGTCCGCAACGACCTGGGTACGTATCCGTTTATAGTGATTGTATACGGCAACGGAAAGTGTACGCTTGGCCACCTCCTGCCCGATCACATAGTCGTCGAGCCGGGTCTTGATCGTCCTGGGTTTGGGCAGCTTCTGCCGGGATGGAACCGGCTTTTGCCTGGCATCCTCCTGCAGCACTTCGCTGCACAGCTTGACGCAATCGCTGCAAATGTGCACCGAGGTTCCCGTAATGATCTTATCGACCTGGTCATTGCCCTTGCTGCAGAAAGAGCACTGTACCTCGGCCTTTGAAGATCGCCGTTTCATAAGTCACCCAGGATGCCGCGACGGCTGATATCCGACGACTTCGTCGCCGTCCCGGCGTGGTTTTTATGCATCGTCCTCAATCACGAGACTATCTTCTTTGCTGGACACCAGCACCTCGTCGATCAGACCGTACTTAAGGGCTTCGCCGGCAGACATAAAGAAATCCCGATCGGCATCTTTGGCAACCCGTTCAAGCGGTTGCCTGGTCTGCTCCGCCAGAATCTCGTTGAGCTTGTCACGCCATTGGAGAATCTCTTTGGCGTGGCGTTCCACGTCCGAAGCCTGACCGCCCGCGCCTCCTATGGGCTGATGGACCAGAATACGGGAATTCGGCAGGGCGCGCCGCTGTCCCCTGGTGCCTCCGGCAAGGAGCACGGCGGCGATGCTGAATGCCTGGCCGACGCACACCGTTTCGACATCGCAGGAAACATATTGCATGGTATCGTAAATGGCCAGCCCCGCCGTTATGCTGCCGCCCGGTGAATTGATGTACAGCCGAATGGTTTTGTCGGGTGATTCCGAACTGCAGAACAGCATCTGCGCAATCACCAGGTTTGCAATGGTGTCGTTAATCGGAAACCCGATAAAAATAATATTGTCGGCGAGAAGACGCGAGAAAATATCGTAGGACCGTTCACCGCGCGCCGTCTGCTCCAATACCATGGGTACAAGTGCCATAAGCTTCTATTCTCCCTCACTTTCCGATCCCGCATCCAAATCAGGGGCCATCCGGCTTTGCCTCCACGTCTTCAATTTCCGCATGTTGAATCAGGAAATCGAACGTCTTTTCCGTCAGCAGGTTCGACTCGATCTTTTCGATCTGATCCGACCGATTCAGTATCTGGCGGAGTTGCTCGCGTTCCGTATTGTAACGACGCGCCATCCCGTCGAGGTGACGGTCCACCTCCGCCTCTTCCACCACGAGGTCTTCCTGCTTCTGAATCGCCTCCAATAGTAGATGACGCTTCAACCCGCGAATGGTGCCCTCCCGGCTTTCCCGGCGAATCGCCTCTTCATCGATGTCGTGATCGTGTCCTTCGTGTTCCTTCTTGTGGTTTTCCAGCACCGTGTCCAGACCGTTTTCAACCATGATTTCAGGGAGATCGAACGCGTTCTTTCGAATGAGTTCGTCTACAATATGGCCTTCAAGGTAGCGCCGGGAGGCGAAATCGGCCTGCGCCTGGAGATCCGTCCGGATCTGTGCCTTGAGTTCGTCCAGCGACGAGAACTGACCCTGGCCCCCGGCGAATTCGTCGTCCAATTCCGGCAGACTGCGTTCCCGGACCTCCCTGGCGGAAAACATCATGCGAATTTCCCGGCCCTCCGGGTGATGTGAACCGTGAGCGTGGGCTTCGTGTTCGACTTCCTCCGTATGAGTCAGCCGAATCTGCCGTGTTTCTCCCGTGGAAATGCCCACCAGCTGGTTGTCCAGGTCGTGATTGGCATTCCTCCCGCCAATATGAAACGGGCGTTCTTCCTGTTTGCGACCGATAATGGGAAGACCGCTCTCATCCAGTTCCTGAAGATCCGCAACGACAACATCGCCCAATCCGGCGGGCCGGTCGACCTCCTGTTCCGTGGCGTTCTGTTCCCGCACACGCTGGAGTTGCTCTTCGACATCGGCGTCGGCGACTTCGAATAAGGGGCGAGTGGTTTTCAGGCCCTTGTAGTCCTGCACGACGATCTCCGGCTTTATATCCACGGAAGCCGTGAACTTGAGCGGCTGCCCTTCCTCGTAGCTGACGTCTTCGATGGCGGCTTCCGCGATCGGCGTCAACCCCTCGGCGTTGCTGGCCTCCCGGTAGTACTCCTGCATCACCTCCTGCAGAACCTCGCCCTGAATTATCTTGCCAAACCGCTTTTTGATCAGATTCACAGGGATTTTTCCTTTGCGAAAACCGGGTAAATTCAACGATTTACCGTAATTCTTATAGGCAGTCTCGATTCGTGCGCGCACATCTTCGCCGGGTACCTCGACCTCGAGGGTCCTGCGCCACGTATCCGACTCTGAAACGGTTACCTTCATGGCGTTCGGCATCCTTCCAATGCGTCGATGTTTTCAAAGTAACTCTCTGAACGATCCAAGCGCAAATGATACATAAATGCAGCGGAATTGTCAATCCGTTTGCCGCAACTCCGGTGTGGCGCAGTGAAGAACATGTTCTCCCGAATCCGAAACTTACCGTGGTGAGATGTACGGCCCTGTTCACGACGCGAATTGACGCTGGCCCTACAAAAAATCCGGACACAACTCCTGCCCGGATCGGTTCGACATCGGTGCGCGGTACCGTCAGGAGGCCACCGGCTCCCGCGCTTCGGGTGCGGCAACGATCTTTCGAATGGTGTCCTCTTCGGAACCGCAGCATCCATTGCCCTCGTGGCTGTCGTTTATGACCGGAAGCTCGAGTTCGCCGGTTTCCGTCTCCCGGACTCGCAGCGTATGGTCCGTCTCCGGCAGCGGCATGTCGCGGTTGCCCGCGTAGATGGGGTGCCGGCCTCTGGTTTTGAACCAATCGGCCGTTGAGGCGGTCATATGCATATTCTCTATAATCTGACGCCAGCCGATACCCGTGTTATACGCGCAGAATGAGATCTCGCCTTCCTGGGTGCCGTACGGGATCACGCACATTTCCGTTCGGCGGAAATCGTAGGTCCACAGATCCTGGAACCACATTCCGCCTACCCACATAATGCGCCACTGCCTGTCGGCGGGCCTCGGACCGCCGCTGATGGAACCCCCCACCCTGCGGTCCAGAATCCGCGCAAGATCCTGAAGGCCAAACCCGGCCGGCGCCTTCCTGTCGTTGAAATTCCGAAGCAGCGACATGCCGACCTGGAACTTGATCCATTTGGGGTCCCGCGCGGTATCGGTCATCACTTCGATGTCCTTCATAAACTGTTCCTGGTTGAAGAACTCGGTGATGGGAGCCCACTGCCTGGTCTTCTCGTTCACGATAATATGGGCTGCGGAACCACAGTTGGGGTGACAGGAGCAGGTCTGACCACCGAATTCGGCGTCCTGCCCCCGCAAGTGGTCGGCAAGCGTGGTAAACAGCGTCCCCGCTCCCAGCGGGTACCAATCCCGGTGGACGTCGATTTTCCCCCCTGACCACGTCTGCAGATCGTGAGCGAGGTGGGAAATGGTGTAGCGCTGCCTGTGGCGCATCTCGTCGGAAATATCCTCGTCCCGCCCGGTGAACGACACGGGCTGGAAGGAAATTGAACCGACCTTGTCGCTGTTGTCGATGCAGAATTGGAGAATTGGCCCTACCTGGTCGTTGTTGATGGTGTTTAAAACCGTCGTGACGGGCGTGATATCGATTCCGGCGCGGGAAAGGTTCTCCATTGCCAGCAGCTTGGCGTCGAACAGATTGGAAATGTGCCGATGCTGGTTGGCCGCATTGGTTACGCCGTCGAACTGCAAATACGCCATGTCGAAACCGGCGGCCTTCGCCTCGAACGCGAAATCCGGTTCTTCGGCGAAGCGGAGTCCGTTGGTCGCGGCCTGTACGCACCAATAGCCGACCTTTTTGGCATACCGGCACGCATCCAGAAAATGCGGCGAAATCGTGGGTTCTCCGCCAGAGAACTGTACCGACATCTGCCGGCGTGGTTTGAAGGAGATCGATGCGTCCAGGATCCGTTTCACGTCGTCCATTGTCAGTTCGTGGACATATCCCACCTGGTTCGCATCCATGAAACAGGGATTGCACATCATATTGCAGCGGTTGGTCAGGTCGATCGTGAGCACGGCTCCACGCCCGTACTTGATGCTGGATGTACCGTGCCGGTGCACGTGCGCGTCTCCCCAGGTGTTGTAATCGCGCCCGGGAAAACGCCCCTCGATAAGGCGCGTAAACTCCGGATCGATTGACAATACGTCTTCATACGGCCCGTGGATCGAGCACGTCTTGCGCATCAGAATACATCCGTTTTCCTCGAGGATCTGTGCCCTGATCTCTCCGGGATTGCCGTGTACCAGTTCTCCGATGTCCCGCCTGCCTTCAATGATGGCGGTCCGGACCTCCTTCACGCAATCCGGGCATAGCGAATCGGTTTCGCGTGGAAAACCCAGTGTCGGCATCGATCGCTGATAACTTTTCAACAGGGGCGCCGAAGCCCAGGCAGGTTGGAATGGCTGACCCTCGGGGAGGCTTGTATTCACGCTCTGGAAGACATTCCAGGCGACGTTGGCAGCCCCTGAAACGACGCGGTCACGAAAACTCATCTGCAGATCCCTTCATTATATGCCACAACGACATATGCCACAACGACGCGGTTGCCGCATTGTGTAACGTAAGCTTACGGCGGAACAATGAATTAATGAGATTTTTCAGGAGTGAGGCAAAAATAATATAAACAAAAATGACATACCGTCAAGCGCTACCTGCGCATCAGTTACACTCGCTGTTGCATAATTCGTTTCATATTTTCCCCGAAAATCCGCGTTCGCTGCCGCGCCTTAATCTCGGCTCCCAGCATCTTGCCCACCCCGGCCTCCATTGACACATCCGTTGCAAACAGCACGCGCTCCGCTCCCAGTTGGCGCACCGCCATCTCAATGAAACCGTCGTCGTTCAGGCTCCCGCTCGTATCCACGTAGACATTCGATACCTCGCGCAGGGTTTTGATCGCCCACTCCCAGTCTCCGACGATCGGATGCCCCTCTATAATGATGGCTTCCGGATACAGTCGCGCGAGCCGCGCAAAATCCCCGCTGTCCGAGCGATACGTCTGCCATGGCCTGCCGGACACCGGCATCTGCTTTCCCCCGTGGTGCAGAATCGGCACTCCCAGATCGATGCACCGCTCCACGATCGGCAACACCATGGGATCCCAGCACTTGCATTGATTATAGAGCTTTACGCCCATCATTCCGTGTTTCAGAATACACCGGTCGATTTCATCTCGCGCCTCGCGTTGAAACCGGGGATCCAGAAACACATATCCCAGAATGCGCCCGGGAAACCGCCGCATGGCGTACAGGACGCTATCGTTCACCTCGCGCATTCCGTCAGGGCGGCGGGTTTCCAGCCCCTGAATCGGTATCGAACAGCAAAGCTGATCGATTTCCAGCCGATCGGCGGCCTCGATCACCACCCGATCGTCGGTCCATTTGCCCCGCCAGCCCACGGATGCCAGATTACCGGCGACGTGCATATGTGCGTCGATCCGCATGTCCACCGCTCCTATTCAGCAGTCCCTGCTCCAAAACCTTGACGCTTCCATTCCCAATACCTATTATGCCTCTTCAGGATTGGTTTATCAAGCGGATTCGACGCGTTCACAGTTTCATCCGGGTCAACTCGATACCGGGGGGAGGCGACCCGGACGCGGGTGCGGAACGGCGGTTGAAAGTGCCCCAACGCGCTCCAGAACAGGAGATTTCTCATGCGCCGTTTTACTCGAGAACCTTATCTGACGGGGTCCGAAGCCTCCGAACGAGGCCAGGTTCGCGGTACGATCGAACTCGGCGAAACGCTCGTTATCGAAACACCCGGCGGCGCCGACGGCGACCTCAAGCCGGGCGTGATTCCGGAAACCACCACACCGCGCGGCTCACGCCAGGGAGGTCCGTTTCTGATTGACGGTATCGAACCCGGCGACTGGGTTTCCATTGAAGTCATCGATATTGAGGTGGGTCCCTACGGCTATTACAACAACGGCGGACCGTTTCGAGGCAGCCTGCGTTCCGTCGCTCCCGTCAATGACGGCCTCCTGCACTTCCCGCCGGACTTCGTGGTCCCTGTCCGCCCGATGATCGGCGTGGTCCAACTGGCGCCCGTCTCCCAGGACACGGGTCCCTGGAACCACGGCGGCAACATGGACTTCAATTCCATTTGTCCCGGCAGCATCGTGCATATCCGTGCCCAGCGGTACGGCGGTCACTTCTACGTGGGCGACGTCCACGCCCGCATGGGCGACGGTGAACTCACCGGTACCGGCGTGGAAATCGACTCCGCGCTCACGCTGCGCTTCGACCGCTCGCCGGGCTTTCCCACGGGCGGCCCGGTCGTGGAAACCCCGGAGGAGATCCTCACCAGCGGCATGGCCGCGAACTGGGAGGAAGCGCTGAAAATCGCATGGACCGACATGGTGGGTCTCATCGCCGACCGTTACGCGACCACCGTGGAACACGCCAACCTCATTGTGGGTACCATCGGCGACGCGCGTCCGGGTTACGCCGCCGGGCAGCTGAATACCCGGGGGTTCAGAAGAGAAAGCGCGTACGTCACCTGCCAGATCGGCATCACCAAAGACCTGAGGAGAACCGGCCGGCGGGAGGAACCGATGGTTTCCGTTCCCGATCCTGGAAACGAAGTACCGTAAACCCGACGGCCGTCCGTCCCGCCCATGGCGAAACCTTGTCTTTCGAGGGGTACTCCATGTTCCATCACGACGAATTCCCCGACAGAATTGTCCACATTACAGACGTTTCTTTCTTCGAAGCCCTGAATCTCGACCTCCCAGGGCTTGACGAGGTCCGGTCCGCCGCGGATTCGACCCGTTACGACGAAGCGTTCGACGCCTGGTGGCGGTGTTTCCTGGCCCGGAAGAAGCCGGTAAACCCCTTCGCGCGTTCCCTGGACGAACTCAGGCCGAGAGTCGCGGCCAACCGGGATCTCGCCGACACCATCCTCAACGGAGGGCGCCGGCGATTCGGCCAGGTCGAAATCGACTTCTCGCGGCCGATTGAATTCAACGCCTGGTTCGGCGATCAGTCCAAATACGGTTTCCATTATCTCGGGTGGATGGATTGTTTGACCGTGGCCGCCGTGGACACGGGCGATGAGCGGTACCTCGAAAGCTACCTGAAGATCATCCGACAATGGTACGCGGTCCGGCACGAAATTACAGGCGCCCGTCGGATGCATCCGGTTTTCTACGAACTTGGCCTCTCCGGGAGAAGCCGTCGGTTCCTGAACTTCCTCTACGCCGTCAAACTTCTGGATATGGGCCACCTGCTCTCCCCCGACCATATCCGTCTGCTCTTCAAGTCGCTGCTCGGGGCGGCCCGCTGGCTGACGTTGGAACAGAACGCAAAAGGCTACCGGACCGGAAATTGGCAGGTTCATGGCATCTCGGCCTTGCTCCTCGTTGGTTTTCTGCTTCCGGAATTCCGTGAATCCGAAGCCTTCCGTACCGTCGGCGCGAAATACCTGGAGCAGCACATGGAGAAGGATTATTACACAGACGGCGGCCACAGCGAACGTTGCTATTCCTACGGAAGCGGCTGCCTGCGCCACCTGGAAGAGGCCACCCTTCTGGCCGAGACCAACCCTGGGCTCCTTCCGCCCCAGACCCTGGATTGGCGGGAGCGTACCCAGAACGCCTACGTCTGGTTCCTCAGGATGGCCGGTCCAGGGGGCGAAATGCCGGGCATCAACGACGGCAGCTTCATGGACGGGACGGAACTCCTGAAACAGGCAAGCGCCTTCACCGGTGACGGCGCGTATCTGTGGCCCATCCGCCACAAACTGGACGGGATCGATCCGGAGCCCCGAAAACCCGGATTTGAGAGCCTGTGCCTGGATTCCAGCGAATTTTGCGTGATGCGCTCCGGTTGGGAGCCGGAGGACACCTACATGCTCGTCAACCACGGGCAATGGCCCGGCGGCCACAGCCATATGGGTATTCTGGACATCAATCTCTACGCCCACGGTATCCCCCTTGTCGCCGAAGTCTCCCGTTTCGGGCCGTACGATGCCCCGTGGGATATGTATTTCCGCTCCGAACAGGCGCACAACCACGTCGTCATCGAAGGAGCCCCTTCCGCCCGGCCCGAATTCCGCGGCGAACAGATTCAGTTCGGCAGCACGGCGTCCTGGGATTTCTTCTCCGGCCGGCACCGCGCCTACGAAGCCAGCGCGGGGGTCGTGATCGAACGCAGAATCCTGTTTTTCAAACCGTGGGGCTTTCTCGTCTCGGACGCCGTCGCGTGCTCCCATCGTCGGAGAAGCGCGCTCTGGTATCTCCACAGCGTCTTTCCCTTCACTACACACGGTACCGCCGCCGTTGCCGAGAGTGATGCCGTCGGCCTCCTCGTTGCGCCCGCGAACCCCAGGCAGCTCAAATATGCGTTCAATGGCATCGACTATCTGGAAGAAATGGTGCGGGAAATCCCCGTATACTCCGGCGATCCGCCCGCCACGCCGTGGCCGGATCGTTATTTCCTCGCCCTCCGAGGTTGGGGTGTCGAGCAGCCCATCACCCCATTCGACGTTCTCCTTATGCCATATAAAGGCGCGCGCCCTGAGGCCACGGTCACGGCACTCGAGTGTAGGGTCGATGGCAGCGCCGAATCTCCCATTCTGCCTCGTGCGCTGCAAGTTACCGCCGGGGAATATCACCATCTGGTGTTTCACGGCGCTCCCGGCATCACCGTCACCGCCAACGACATTTCCTTCTCGGGACATACAGCCGCCATCGAATACCGGAACGGTCGTCCCGTGAAAGCCTTCGTTCACGGCGGGAGACACCTGAGGTTGAACGGCAGGGAGATCGTCATCTCAGATACGCCGACCCAGGAGATTGGGCTCTAATGCGGGACAGAGCCCTTGCCGACACAAGATCCGGCTCTGCTTCCCGCGGAGCATTCGGACCCGGCCGGCCGGTTGAGGAACGCCAGATGCCAAAACCACACATGATGTTTTACCACGACGGCCGCCATCCCCTCATCTATATGTACGAGCCCCCCATTCAGAAGGAGGAATTCGAAGCCGGCGTGGACGAACTGGCGGGCACCCCCGTTGAGGCAATCATGTTCTGTCTGGGTGACGGCCGCACTTTCCTCCACGACACGAAAGTCGGCGAAATCTGGGGCCACAACGTGAATAAATGGTCCCACCTCATCTTCGACAGGGCTGGCCGGAATGCATTGCGTCTCATCCGGGAAGGCCACGATCCTCTCCGCCTTATCTGCGACCGGGCTCACGACAAAGGCATGCTCGTCTACCCCACCCTTCTGGTTCAGCAGGGGCGCGGGGACCCCGACGAGGATGTCCGCTGCTCCGATTTCCGGTTTGAAAACGCACACCTCGAAATCGGCGCCCGCGGAGACCTCGAGGCTGATTTTCCCGGCCTCACCTGCCTCGACTTCAGTAACCAGGAGGTGCGAGACGAACGGTTTGCCGTTATCGAGGAAGCCCTGTGCGTCTACCCCGTCGACGGCTTCGAACTGCAACTCAACTACACGCCGTATTATTTCCACCCTGATGCGATCGAAGAAGGCTGTGAGATCATGACCGAATGGATCGGTCGGGTCCACCATGCCGTGAAGAACAGCGTCCGCGCACGCGAACTTGCCGTACGCATTCCGGCCAGCATCGAGGGTTGTCTACAGGTGGGCATGGACGTGCGGGAATGGCTTCGGCGGGGAATCGTGGACGTACTCATCGGACAGACATTCTCCACCCCGGAACTTCTCGACTCGACCGTCGGCTTCCGTCCACTCGTCGAAGCGGCCAGAGGAACCGGCTGCAGGGTCCACGCGGCTCTGCACAGCCACGTGGATTCCGACCGCCTGGCCGAAGCCACCATCGAAATGATCCGGGCGGCGGCGTGCAACTACTGGACCCAGGGAGTCGACGGCCTCTACCTGGCCCACTGGTTCGGCAACTGGCCCTACCGGGCGTCCTTCTACGAGAAGCTGCGGGAACTGCCGCACCCGGACGTTATGGCCCCGAGGGACAAGCACTACTATGTTCCCACCGAGACCGGCCGGTACCCCAGACCCGTCACCGAACCCGGCGTTGCCATGCGCCTGCCCGCTGCGCTGACCTTGGAAGAACCGACCCGCGTGGCATTCAGGATCAGCGACGACCTCCCCCGCTGGCACGAAACCGGACGGGTGTACGACGTGGTTTTGCGCGTAAGGATCATGAACACCACGGAACGGGACCGGTTCCGCTTCCGTCTCAACGGCAATGACCTTCCGGACGGTCAACTGCGCAGGATCAACGAGATGTACCGGATGAGCGCCCCGCGCTACCGGACCGGCTCCGGCTACTGGTTCGTGTTCCGGCCGGACCGCGCACTCTGGCCGCACGAAGGCCTCAACACGCTGGAGGTTTTCCTGCTCGAACGGGACCCGGACGTTACGGCACAAATATATCTCCGCGACGTGGAACTCGAGATCAAGTACCTCATGGGCAGGAGCTTCCACCGGATCGATGATCCGGATCTGGGCCCGTCCGAACCTTCGGGGGAGTAACCGGACCGGATTACACCCTTTCCCACCCGGAGAAACACCACCGGGTCTTACAGGAAGTGTCAGTGATGAGAAAGCGCCGCACCATCTACTTCAACGACGCCCGTCACTACTACCTTTTCGTCTTCGAACCGCCGATGCGGCTGGAAGACGCCTGGATGCCAGTGGATGAAGTTGCCGGCACGGCCGTGGACACCTTCGTCTATGGCGTCTCCCGTTCGGATGGCCTTTTCTATCCCTCCAGGATCGGCCTCGTATTCGGTGATGACCGGCGTCCGTTTCAACATTCCCACGAATGGCGCGCCTGGGAGAACATGCACAGCCTCATCGCCCGCGGCCTCGACCCTCTCGCCGTCCTGGTCGACCGCGCCCACGAAAAGGGCATGGACTTCATCGCCAGCCTGCGCATGGGCGGCTATGGGGGCATGGCCCCGGAGCACGCGCTCGACACCGGAGGGCGGGGTTTTTTCCACCCGGAAGTGCGCGACCACCAATTCGCCGTGCTGAAAGAACTCGCCACAGAATACGCCGTCGAAGGGGTGGAACTGGACTTCTCCGCGGCCCCCGGCGGAAGTCCCTTCTGGCTGAGGCCGGAGGACGTGTCCGAATGCACGCCGGTGATGACCGACTTCGTTCGCAGAACGAGTGAAGTGGTCCGCGGCCGCCCGGGCGGCCCAGCCCAGATCGGCGCCCGCGTCTACCCCACCGAAGAACTGAACCTCAAGACCGGACTGGACGTGCAAACCTGGCTCCGGGAGGGGCTGGTCGACTTCGTCGTTCCCATGCTCTACATTGACTTCGTCCTGGACGCCAACATGCCCATCGGGTGGCTCGTGCAGGCCGCCCACGACCACGATATCTCGGTTTACGGTATGCTTCAACCCTATGGGAGCGACGAAAGCCGGCGGTTTCGAACTGCCGACAACGCGACCCCCGCCATGATGCGGGCGGCCGCCGCGAATTATTGGGAACTCGGCGTCGACGGCCTCTACACCTGGTTTCTTCCCTGGCCCCTGGGCGAATCCGGGCGAAGTCTCCTCACGCAGTTTGGCGATTCCACCCTGGTGCGGGAAGCCGATAAACACTACTTCCTGCGCCGTCGCTGTGACGCCGCATCCGAATACGACTACGGCGCCTCGCTGCCCCTCGAGATCCCCTCACCGGACCCGGGGAAATATCGTCAGATTCCGTTCTCCATCGCCGACGACCCTGATAATGACCGCATACGGAGCATCCGCCTCCGGATCGGCGTAAGCAATCTCGTCTCGGCCGACAGACTCGAGATCCGCCTGAACGGCGCGCGGCTGGACACCGGGTCCTGTCGTCGCGCACCGATCCGATTCCGGGATCCGTACGCGGGGCAATTGCTGGAGTTCGAACTGGAAAACGTACGCCCCCGTAAGGGCCGGAATGTGCTTGAAATATCCCTGAAAAAAAGGCCTCCCGGCTTCGAAGGTGGGATTGTGGTCGAAGACGTGGAAATCTTCGTCGACTATGGCACGTATCCAACACCCATCCGGAGGCCGACCCGATACCCTGGGGAGACTTGAGGGAGGGATCGTACGGCGCCCCGCCCTGGTTTATCCTCCGCGATCTCCGCAGCTCTGGAACGGATCGTTCCTCAGCAGTCCTCCGCCAACAGCCCCCCGGCCCGCAGCACCCGCCAGAAGGCGTAATCTGCGGCGTTAACGATGGTATTTTCGAGGCTCCGAACCACCAGTTCTCCTTCTCCCGAATGCCCCCCTGCAATATGCGCCACCTCTTCGGGCAGCCCCACGCTCAGACATAGATGGACACCGTAAGCCGGATGCCGTATGGAGGGCCACCCTGCCGCACCCGGCGCACGTTTCCAGCGCACCTGATTTTCAGGATCGAATTCCCAGGGCTTGCCAACGTCGTGACAGATCGCGCCGGCAATGAGAATGTCCCGGTTTACTTTCAAATCCGGAAACATCGCCGCGAGTTCATCGGCCATCCGCATCGCCAGGCGGGTCACCCCGCGGATGTGGTCGGTCTGCGTCCCCTTCTTCAGGGGCGGCGTATCGGGATTTCCGGATGGACGAATCTCCGCAATCGACTCGAAGCTGCTGGCCGCCAGCGCCGTCGCCCATACCTCGATGACCTTCTCCCGCAGTGCAGCATCGGCGATTTCCCCGGCCTCGGGCAACTCGGCGCGTACCCTCGCGCGCAATGTATCGGTAACGGCCATAGTATCCCCTTCTTTCCAATTTGTGGTTTTATCCCACCTGTCCGTGTTCGGCGGCTTTTTCACACGTCCCGTTTTCCAAATGCAGGCGACCTCGAGAGGGTCAAAGCGCGTGTCGGCTCCTACGCTGAATCGCAAAGGGTATGGGACATCTGTGTCAGTACCGAACAACCACCTCAACATCGGTCAGGACGATGTCGCACGCCAACTGCGGATGGCGTTCAATCAGTCCCACCCTGACGGCATGCTTCCCCTGGGCGATTTCCGAGGGGCGAAGCGGGAAGCAAAGCCATGCCGCTCGGCTCACGTCTGAAATGCGGCGAATTCCCGGTGGAGGCTGGAAGGCGCCGCCCGGAGGATTGGTGTTGTCCATTGCGCAGTAGCGGATTTCAGGGTCTTTCAGTTTTCGCCCGTCCCAGAATACGCGAACCCGATCGCCAACCACCCACTGGTCGAGGCGTACCCTGAGTTCCAGGTGCGACGGACTATCTTTTCCCAGGTCCTCGGCAATGTCCAGGGTGATGGTCGGCATTTCGCCCGTCTCGGTTTTCTTGAGGGCCACCGGCACCTCGCCAAGGATCCGGTCGATCCGATAGGCGCCGCGCCAGGGTCCCTCGTTCTGGATGTACCGGTGTGTTGCCGCGTAGATCTTGTCGGTGTGGCGAAGCGTCTCGACCGAACCGATCTGCGAGAGCAACTCCCGCCGGGAATCCCGGTTGGCGTGCCAGTTGAACACATAGATGCCGTTGGCGCCGGCGCGATGGTAGCGGGCGGCAATCGCACGGGTACGCATTCGATCCTTGGTGTCAGGCGCCTCCGGGCCCACGAACGGGTCGGGCAACCCGCTGTCAAATCCCGCGTAGACGGCGATTCCCCTGTCCCGGCACATCTCGACAAACGCGGCCACCTCCAAAGAAGCGTCGGTTACCGCGCCGCCTCCCAGAATCAGGATGTCCACCAGCCCCTCTTCGATCCACACCGGAATATCGTAGCCGATGCGGCGGCACATCTCCTGCGAACCGGACACGCGCGCAGCCAGATAGAACGGCCTTCCGCGCCGTTTCGCCAGGTCGTCCGTGAGTTGCCGCACCCGTCGCTGGAGGTCGGTAAGCACGTAGCGCAGCCGGTAGGCATCGTCCTCGGGAAGGTGAAACGCATGCCGCTGCCAGTCCAGCTCCACGCCGTCCCAGTCGTACCGCGTAACGATCTCCTCGATATGGGTATACCGGTGCTCGCGGACTTCCGGTACAGCCATATTCCACGAAAGCGCAAACCACTCCGACGTCCGATCGCCGAGCACCCACTCCGGGTGTTCCCGGCGCATCCTCGTCAACTCGGTGTGGTGGAGCGTATGGAGGTCTTCCACCTGCGCCCCGTCGAAGTGGTTATCGTTCATACGAACTGATGCGTAGACGTCCATGCCCAGGGCGCGGCCGCGTTCAATCAGCGAGGCCTGCGGATCCTCCCCCCGCTCGAGCATCCGGCGGATGTTTTCGGTGTGGTTATAGGCCGAGGCGTTTTCGTACCTTCGCCCATGCACGTCACCCAACAGTTCCAGCGCGGAATCCGTCCAGCGGGCAGCGTGCTCGCCGATGCACCAGAACAGCGCCCCCACCTGTGTCTCCTCGAGGGGAGCGTAGGTTTTCTCCAGAAACGCGTCCATCGATTGCGGCACCCCGGAATAGCCGTGCGGCGCCCCGTCCCAATTATAGATGATACCGTAGTCAACGGGTTCGGACATAGGTTCCTCCCTTAATTCGAATGAACGCGATCCAAATTGCGTTTGACATTGCCTGTAGTGCTTCTATTTTACGCATTTGTTGAACCGATGGCAGAATATTTCTCGATACGACGACAGGTGCGTTTTACTCTGGGTCTTTTCATTGCCATGAAGTCCTCATTCTGCACAAACGCTTTCGGCAATACACAGGCCGATCAGGAAAAAGCCGTACCGTACCTCGCCGAACTGGGTTATGACGGCATCGAACTCTGGCAACAGTACCTCTGCCACGCGGATCTGGGATGGGTCCGTTCAATTACGGCCGAACACGACCTCCGGATCGTGCAGATCTGCCCCTACTTCGACTTCACCACCAGCCAGGCAACCTGGGATCAGAGCATCCGGGATGCCGAGACCTTCATCGGTTACGCGGTCGAACTCGACTGTCCCTTTGTCCGTACCTACACCGGCAACGTGGGGAGCGCGGACGCCACCGTCCGGCAATGGGACGCCTGTGTCAGGGGTCTGCAGAAAATCTGTGAAATGGGCGCCGTCCACAACATCGTCTTCCCGTTGGAAACCCACCAGGTTATCCATCATGGGCCCAACCTGACGGATACGAGTGCGAGTACGCTCAAACTTCTCGACGACGTGGGCATGGAGAACCTCACAGTAAACCTCCAGACTCCTCTCGTCGGCGAATCCGTTTTTCATACCGCCGAACAACTCGGGGAACACGTTGTTCACCTGCACGCCCACAACTGGTTGGGAAACTGGCCGCGGCTCACGTTTCTGGACTCCGGCGACGTGGATTTCGCCGCATTCCTCGGTCTTCTCCAATCCAGGGGTTTCGACGGCTACATCTCCATTGAACACGGCAGCCATCATCCGCCCTGCGAGACCGCTGAACATGAAATCGCATTCCTGAAGCAACTCATCGGGCAACAGTAGGGAGAAATTTGCCCGGTTCGATTCTTGACCCCGGAGCCCACTATGCCGCCGCGTATGATGTCCCTTGAGAACCTGACGAAGCCCAAACCGCTTTACCCCGAAACCAACCTTGTGGAAGCGGGGCGCCCCTCGTCTGCCGTCGTGTGTCCGTCGGATGATCGGTACGCCGCCCTTGCCGAAACCATCCAGAAAGGAATCCAGGACCTCTCAGGCGCCAAACTGCCCATCATCGCCCATACCGCCGCCGCAGTAACACCCCGAAGACACCTCATCCTGCTGGGCAACCTGAACACCAACCGGGCGATATTCCGGCTTTACGGCTACAGCTACACCCCCGCCGACGACCACTACCCCGGAAACGGCGGACATCTTCTGCACACCATCCACGATCCCTGGGGCAACGGAAAAAACGCCGTTGGCCTTTTCGGCAGCGATATATCAGGAGTCGAAACCGCCACAGGTCTCTTACTCGAGCGCCTCAAGGGGGAATCGACGCTCACTCTCGGTCCCACGTTCGATGTAAAGTGGGGTCCGGATGCCCGTCACGACGCAGGCATCCCCGAAGAACCGGACCTCGAGGCCGAGATGGCTGAAGCCGAAGAAGACCTCAAACGGGGCTGCCATACCGGGTTGTGGGGCCGAATCGGCCGGCGGGGCCTGCACTACGGGCTTACCGGAAACAACGTCTACGCTGAAATCTACAAACGACTGGTCTTTCGCATGTACGACCATGTCATGTCCGATCCGGACAACTATGGCAGCGTGTGGGGTTTCGACGCGGACTTCGCGCTGCAGTACGTCCTGCCGGGGTGGGATCTCGTGGAAGAAAGTCCCGTGATCTCCTCTGCAGACCGCCTGCGGATTACCCGCATCCTTTATGAGTTCATTTCGGATTGCGTATCCCACGTCGGCAACGTGGATAACGAACAGGTTCGCCACAACCATGCGACCTACGCCGCTCTCGGCCTTCACTATGCCGGCGCCTATTTTAAAAAATACTACAAAGCCGCGCAGGCTTACGGATGGCTGGCACTGGCTGAAAAATGCTTCAGGGCGCAGGTCAATGCCTTCAAGCCCTCCGAGGACTGCGGCCACTACCAGTGGCGCACCCACTTCCACGCGATGCGCTACTCACTCAGTACCGGCGACATGACGTTCTTCGATACCGGCAACGCCCAGCGCGCCGGCGATTACGCCATCCTCACCACGGACAACCTGGGATGCGGCGTGCCCAACGGAGACACGTCCTCCCCGTTCGGAACGTGGACCGAAGTGCCCTACCTGCGAGCCATGGCCTGCGTGACCGGCGACGGCCGTTACCAGTGGATGCTGGACAAGAAGAAAGCCCTGGCCCCGCGGGCCCACCCCTACGAACACAGCCGCGACTTGGAACCGGTGGAACCCACGGACATGGAGGGGGCTCAGGTCTACCCGGTGGATCCTCTATATTACGATTCAAACAAGGGCAGCGACCACCTGCCTCTGGACAAGACGTTCGACAAGGTTGTCTTCAGGGACGGATTCGATCCTCAAAATCAGTATCTGTTTCTGGACGGGCTTTCCAACGGCGGTCATAAGCATTACGACGGCAACTCAATCTGCCGCCTGACCCAGAACGACCGAATCTGGCTGGCCGACTGCGACTACATCAAATCGCTGCCCAAGTTCCATAACGGCGTCCTCATCTTCAAGAACGGCAGTTCCGCCGAGATCCCGCCTTTCGCGGAACTCGAACGATTTTCCGCCCACATGAACGCCGGATTCTCCCAGACGACGCTTCGTTCCTACAGCGGCGTGGACTGGCGCCGGAATATCCTTTGGAACCGCGGGGTCTTTTTCCTGGTCGTCGACGAGATGGAGGCGCTTGGAGACGCGGACTACAGTTTCCGCGCCGTCTGGCAGACCCTGGGCGAAGTTCAACGCCGCCACGGCGGCATGGCAGTGGAACAGAACGGCGAGCGATTTTTCGTCCATGGGCTGCCGGGTCCCAGGCTCAAGTTCGAGGACGACCCTGTTACCGGAAAGAATTGGGATCGCTATACTCACGCCGAACCCGTAGTACGCATACTCCAGCAGATCGTTGACGTACATCTGAAAAAAGGTGAGGCCTATCGATTCTTCAACCTGCTTTATTGCGGCCCCTTGAAGCTCGGAATGACTCGGATCGCCGAAACCGCCGTGCGAATCGACGGCGGACCGGAAACGGTCTTTGCGGGCGTCGGCGAGGCCCACAGGGCGACCGGGCTGCCATCCGGCCCCAGCGTCGCGGCCGCCCAGTTTCAGATTTCTCCTCGTAACTTTGCCGTCGTCGACGGCACGGAAGTTTCCTGGGAAGATACCATATTCAGGAGCGATCGCCCCGCGTCCTTCGAATACGATCTGCCGGCCTCACGGGGCACTCTCGTCACCTCCGGTCCGACGACGATCACGCTGTCCGCGGGAAGCGGAACGGAGGTTGAAGTGGACGGCAGGCCGATCGCCGCCGACGTCTCCAACGGCGCCGTCACGTTCCGTGCGCCCGGGGGCAGGCACGGCATCGCACTGATCCCCCCGGCCCTCACAGGACTCCGCCGGGCCGCAGCCGGAAAGACCAGGCCGCATTTCGCGCCCCGCTTCCGGACATCGCGCAGGAGGGGCCGTATTCCGGACCTCCCCGTGCTCTGGTCCCATAGCGAGGACAACGTCTTGCTGTCCGTACAGGCCGTGGACCTGGACGGCGACGGTAAGGACGAAATTGTCGCGGGCGGCCGCACCGGGTCCATCCACACCTGTAAGGACGGCAGCTCACTCTGGCGCTATCCCACCGGCGGCGCTGTCCGTTCCGTCTGCGCGGCGGACCTGGAAAACGACGGCCGTCCGGAAATCATCGCCGGGTCGGATGACACCCGTGTGTACGTCCTCGACGCGAGGGGGGAGTTGAAATGGGACTACAAAATCCCCTTCTACTTCCAGGATCCCGTCGTGCGGTCCGTTTTCACCGGCGACATCAACGGCGACGGCTACCTCGAAGTGATCGCCGCCGTGGAATCGTGGCGTTATCACGCCTTCACACACGAGGGGAAAGAGCTCTGGCGCCAGATGACCGTCCGCCCCTCGTCCACCGGCTGCGCCGCCGACCTGGACGGCGACGGCAGGGACGAGGTCATCGCCGGAACCGACTACCACCGCTGGCACTGCATCGACGGGAACGGCGAAATCCGCTGGTCCTATCATCCGGCCACGGGCCCCCGCGCCAATAGCGCCGCAGCCGCCGACGTCGACGGCGACGGTCTGAAGGAAGTCGCCTTCGCCGGCGCGGACACCCACATCCACCTTCTCAACGCCGACGGGTCTCTTATCTCGCAATTCAACACGGGCGACGAAGTCACCCGGGTCCTGATGGCCGATATGGATGGTGATGGCCTGGACGAAATCGTCGCATCGTCCATGAGTTTCAACGTCTACGTCGTCAAGGGTGACGGCACGACGCTGCATTGGCGCAGCGACCTCGGTGAAGTCGTACGTTGCATCGCCGTTGCCGACTTCGACGGCGACGGGAAACTCGAAGTCGCGGCGGGCGTCGAGGACGGAACGGTGTACCTGCTCGCCAATGCGGATGGACGTCCCATCGGCCGCTTTCAGGCCGGCGGCCCAATCCTGGATATCGTCCCCGCGGACGTCGACGGGGACGGCATCCCCGAAATCGCAGCCTGTTCCGGGGACGGCTTTCTGCACGCGTTGAAGGCGTAAGGGAACGTGCAGGCCCCGTACTCAATCCTGTATCCGATCCAGTCTGTACCTTGCGAGCGTCTTACGGGATTACGGTAAACGAAAGAAAACGCAATGGCATCGGTGAACTTTGAAGGCGTCTTTCCCATCCTCGTCACCCCGTTTGATGACAGGGGCGATCTCGACCTGGAATCCTTCGCCCGGACGGTACGCTTTATGGCCGACATCGGGGTCGACGGCATCACGGTGATCGGCGTCCTGGGTGAATCCAATCGGATGCTGGACGACGAGCGGAAAAGTCTGATCCGGACAGCCGTGGACGCCCTTGACGGCAGCATCCCCGTGATCGTTGGAACAAGCCACAGCGGAACGCGGGCGACTCTGGAACTCAGCCGGATGGCCGAATCCATGGGTGCGGCAGGTGTGATGGTCACCCCCATGCGAGAACCGGTTCCCAACGAAGACCGCATCTTCGAATTCTTCAGCGAAGTTGGGAAAGGTATCTCCATTCCCATCGTCGTACAGGACCACCCCGCCTCCACCCAGGTCCATATGTCGGTCTCCCTCATCCACCGTCTGATCCACGAAATTCCGCTTGTCGCGTGTATCAAGGAAGAGGCAACACCCACCCCGCCCAGAATTTCGGCCATTTTGAATGGCATCGGGGACCGCACCGTTACCGTGCTCACCGGTCTTGGAGCCCTCTACGCCGCTTTCGACCTGGCCAGAGGAGCTCACGGCTTCATGACCGGCTTCGCTTTTCCCGAAGTCCTGATCGCGATGGTTCAGGCGGCACGGAACAGTGACTTCGATGCCGTGAACGATATCTACCGCCGTTACCTGCCGCTCATCGTCTTCGAACAGCAGCCGGGCGTGGCGATACGAAAGGAGATATTCCGGCTGCGCGGTCTCATTGCCAGCAGCTACGTCCGACACCCCGGCGCCAATATCGATCCATCCACCGCGGACCAATTAAATACCCTCTTGCGCAGCATACTGCCCGGCGTGGATATTACAGGGCCTGTGGTTTCGTGACAGCGGCCGCACTGCGGGTGGTACTCGCCGTAACCCGCTGACTCAGTCTTCCCTGAGGATCCCCTGGATCATCGCCTCCAGGTGGCCCGTCCGGCCAAAAGACACGTCCCTGAGGACACCCTTGCGGTCGATCAGTATGGTGGACGGCGTTCCGCGCAGGGCGAACTTCTCGAACGTCTCGGCCGAATATTCCTTTGCAGTCAGATAGTCCTTCACCCTCTGAATGATCTGCACCCTGTAGGTCTCAGGCTGCGAGTCGAAGTCGGGTATCTGAGGGTATATCACGTCCATAATCGCTTCGCGGCGGGGTTCGCCGGACGTCCTCGTAAGGTTGTCCATCCCAATCGGAAACGGGATCTTGTAGGGCAGCCGGTCTCCCTCCTGCAACTGCCCGCTCATTGCGAGTGCCCTCCTGGTCTCCCCGATCACCTGACCGGTCTCAGCCAGGAGCCTGAGGTTGTCAAGCGTGTTTTTGTCAAAGTCCTCGAAGGCGGTGGCCAGTCCAAGGACGCGCACCCCGTCCTCCTTGTACCTGTTGTACACGCGAATCGCTTCAGGAATGGCATACATGAAGCATCCGGGACAATTGACCTGGAGGACTTCCAGCGCCACGATGTGATCCCGCTCCCGGTCGAAGTTGGTCGGGGCGCCCTGCACCCAGCAAGAGACTCCGAAGTTGGGCGCGGTCTGTCCTACCTCTACAGCCATGATATATGGATTCCTTTCTCCATCGTGTGCATATGGGTCTTTGACTGGATGGAAGGCAAGCAATATTTCCGAGATATTTTTGATGTCAAGTTAAAAGGGCGATATATTGCACCCATGGGCGTAAAGCACAAATCCCATCCGCGGCGGACCAGTTAAGATCCCTCTTGCGCAGGATACTGCCCGGCGTAGATATTACGTGGCCCGTGAAGGTCTGACGAGCGGAGTTCGACAACCCTGATATACGGACATTGCCGCGATTTCAGGCCGTAATCTTCCCGTTATCCCGTTATTAAGGAATTCATCATGAAAATCGCCGACATCGAAATGATCCCCATCTATCCGAGAATCGCCGACCGGAACGCCGATCAGAAAGCGCGGTTCATCAAGCTGAACCATCGCACCATATTCAAAATTACAACGGACAACGGCATCGTCGGATACGGCGATGCGCGCTGCGAGGCGCCCGAGAGATCCACCGTGGCGCACCTCGTTGACCGTGACCCCTTCGATTTTATTAACGCCAATCTCAATTCCGGCCTGATGGGCGCGCTGTACGACGCCATGGGCAAGCATCTCGAGATTCCCGCGTACAAACTCATGGGCCAGAAGATACGCGACCGGGTGCCCGTGGCGGCGTGGACCCGCCCGGCGTCGCCGGAAGATCTGGCCAAAGAGGTGGTGCGTGCGGTTGACCAGGGATATATGATCTTCAAGATCCATACCTGCGCCTATTACGACATCTTTGAACAGACCCGGGCGGTGGAGGAAGTGGCGCCGCCCGGATTCAAGATGCACTACGACTTCAATCACAACCGGCCGCTCGCAGCCGTCCTGCGAATTCTGAAGCAGCTGGAGGGCACAACCGTGGTCGGTATGATCGAGGATCCACTCGTTCTGTCCGACGTGGAAGGGTGGCGCCTGCTGCGGCAGAAGACCAGCTTTCCTCTGTTGATGCACGTCCCTCAGCTCGGTGGCGGACAGGAAATCATCCGGGGTTGCGCCGACGCCTATATGATCGGCGAAGGCGGAATCGGCCCCACCATCGTGCGCGGCTTTGCCGCGGCACTGGCCAACGTCTCGTCAGTCATCCAGCTCACGGGCGGCACCCTTACCAAGGCGATGGCCCTGCATATGGGCGCCGTAATTCCGAACGTGGCCCATTCCACCAACTTGGACGATCAGTACGACGAAGACGTTGTCAAACAGCGAATCGAGGTGGCGGCCGGTTCGTCTCCGGTACCGGAGGGCCCCGGTCTCGGCGTGGAGGTCGACGAAGACGCGCTGGCCGTATGCGCGTCCAACAAACCCAGTGTTATCCCAACCACGATCGGCATCCTGCACCTTCCGGGCGGGAACAGACTTTACACGAAGGGCTTCCCCGACGTGGCCCGCCTCACCGGCTTCCCTGAAGGCAATACCCGGGGCATCCGCCTGGACGTGTGGGAGGACGACGGCACGGAGGCGTTCCAAGAGACGCTGCAACGCCTTGAACAGCACGGCCCGTTCATGGAGAAGTAGACGTTCAGTGCGCTATTGAGCGCTGCCGCCTCCATCTCCTGTATGTTCGAATGCCCGGGTTGAAGCCGCGCCCGCCCTGCGCGATCGTTCGCCGCCTCGGCTGCCCCGCACCGATCCCGTACGTGGGGGTCCGATTCCGATCGGCATCACCCTTCCACGTTCCATCAACGTCCTGCCGTTTGTCTGGGCTGTGACGTCTCGAACAGGAGTTGTTATGCCTCTTCTCAACGTTGAAATCGCGCGGGAGAACCTGCGCCGCCATACCTGGGCGCAGGCCATCGTCGAAGACTGGAAAAAAGAGGTCGACTACCTCACTGGCCGGGACAGGGATTTTGTCGAGGCGATGATGCCGGAACTCACCCCCTGGCCCGAGTACGGCCAGAACTGCCCAGCCTGTGTAGACCGTCTCTCTTCCATGGGCGAATGCGGTATCTACGACTGGGACCCGACCGATCCGGACCGACTCATCTGCAGGTACTGCAAAACCGAGTACCCCAACGCCGATTATCCCGAGACCGGCAGCGTCACCGCACCCGGAATGAACCAGACGTTCACCTTCTATCTCACCGATGCGGAACGCGCACACCCTGAAGACAGATCGGGCGAACACGCGTTCAAATGGGTCCGATGGCCCGTCCACACAAGCTGGACCGGCGTCATCCGCTCAAAGAAAAGCCGCTGGTGCTACGAACAGATGCTTCCTCTCGCCAAGTTGTACGCACTCACCGACGACGTGCAGTACGCGCAGTGGAGCGCGTGGATTATGGACTGTATGGCGCGGCGGTATCCCAACTGGTTATTCCACTCCTACGACGGCACCGTTGCGGATTGTCCACCGGCGGAAGCCGCGGCATCCATGGGCAGATACCCCCCCGCCGGCCGATTTCCCGTGGAAACCATTGTTTCCGCCTTTGAGGGCCGGCACAGGGTGGATGACCACGCGGTACTCAACAACGGCTTCTGGGGCGCCGGACGCTTTGGCTGCAGCGGCTCCGATGGCGGATACATTCTCCGGGTCGCGCTGGCATATGACCTGATCCGATCCGCCCGGCATCCCGACGGCTCCCATGTCATTACGCCCGGAATGGACCGGCGCATCGTTGACGACCTCATCCTTGCCGGTTGCGCGGACACCGAAAACTGGAACGACATCAACAACAAATGCGGTCCCGGCCGGGCGCTCAGCGCCGCGGTGGGTATTCTGTTCGATAGACCGCAAGGCGTACGCCGGGCGATCCAGGGGTTTGAAGCGCTTCTGGAGGACGCGTTCCACTCTGACGGTTTTTGCACAGAGTCTCCCAGCTACTCCTCCATGCATCTCAACCTTCTGCGAGAAATTCCCGAATTGCTCAACGGGTACTCCGACCCCGACGGGTACGAACCGGACACGGGCGCCGCTATAACGAACCTGGACCCCTTTAAACACTTCGACCGCTATCGTCTGGCCCTGGAGAGCATGGTCCGCATGCTGGATCCGAACCTGCAGGATCCTGTCATCGGAGACTCCGGGGAGGGTCGGACCATCGACCCCATCTACGCCGAGGTCCTGGCCGCCCACTACGGCAGCCGCTACGCCGCCCTGCTGGAGAAATCCCAGGGGGCGCCACTGTCACTGAAAGGGGAGGAATACGCCCTCTGGCACCGGGACCCCGACCTGAAAGTGGGCGACGAAACCGACCTCCCTCAACATACCGAATGGTTTCCCGGCTGGCACGTCGGCGTTCTCCGGGGCGGAAATCCGAGGGGACATACCGCGTTCTACCTGAACGGATATGCGTATGGCGGCCATCGCCACAACGACACCCTGGGGATCATCTACATCGCCCATGGGCGGGAGATGGCGGCGGACAGGGGTTATATCTGGGACGACCCCAGAAACGCCTGGACCAAAAGCACGCTCTCCCACAACATCGTCACTGTAGACGGACAGAACCAGATCGGCAGCGGTAGGCCGGCCGCGCTGGAACTCTTCGGCGCGGGCGCGGGCGTCGAGGTCGTACAGGCAACCGCGGCGCCATACCAGCAGTGCCATCTGTACCGGCGCACCTGCGTCCTGGTCCGGATCCCCGGCGATCAGACCTACGCCGTCGACCTTTTCCAGGTGAACGGCGGCCTACGTCACCAATATGGCTTTCACTGCAACGGCCGCCTCACCGGCATTGTCGGCGCCGACCCGAAACCCGTCGACGAACACATCGAATGGCTGGCCAACATCCGCGCCGACCGGCCTCAAGGTCCATTCACCGCTACATGGGAAAACCAGGACGTGCGACTGGACCTCACGCTGCTCAACCCTATCCATCGTCTGCTTCTCGCGGACGCTCCGGGCTGGCGCTCGGACCTGGGCGAGGAACTCAACGCCCCGCCCGTGCAGCAGATCCTGGCGGAACGCGGCGACGATACGCATCTGACCAGCCAATATGCAGCGGTGATTTCACCGTACGTCGAAAGTTCGTCCGTCCAATCTTCCCGCCTGCTCGTGGACGATCCGGACACCGGCGCGATGGCGGTCGCCGTCCGTCGCCAGGGATGTACGGACTACATCCTCTCTGCGCCGGAGGGCGGCGCCCACGACGTCGGACCATTGTCCATCACAGGCCGGTTCGCCTTTGCTTCCGTCGATGACGGTGGACGCCTGCTCCGCGCCTATCTGCTGTGCGGTACCGAAATCCGCTGCAACGGGCACGCGCTGACAGTCGACAGTGCGGAGATCTCCCTCGAGGTCACCGGCGTCTCCGATCGCACCTACCATCTCCGAAACGCCGCGCCCGACCCCGATGCCCTTCCCGGGACCTATCTGCTGTGTGGCGATACCGGGTACGAAATCGAAGCCGCTACGGAGAGATCTATTACCGTACGCGATTACCCGGCCACCGAATGCGACGCCGTCACCCTCCTCAAGGCCGCCGAGTTTGCAGAGGAGGACTGACGCCGTTGTTTGTCCCGGCAATTGATCGCCAGACTTTAGCCGTCGAGAATCAGCAACAGCAGCTATTAGCCATCAGCTTACAGCTATCAGCTTGAAGCAAAAACCCAATCAATTGACGTCAGCGCCGTGACCTCTCCCCCCGGCCCCCTCTCCTAAAGGAAAGGGGGAGATGAACCAGGCGGGAAGCAGACGGCGATTGGCGGTACGACCGTAGATCCATGCGACGATCCATCCCGTTTAACCCTCGCCCGTCCTGTGGTGGTGTGGGGGTTTTTCCGTGTTAATCCGTCCAGCACCGTTGTATCGGTCAAGCTGAGGGACTCATAGGGCACCCAAACTCCAATTTTGTCTCTGAGGTTATTCACGGAAAAACCGGCCCCGCGCCGAGCGGCCTGCCTGCGCCGAGCCGTGCTCGGCAGGCAGGCGCCCTTCTTTTTCCCCCTTTTTCTTGGGCGATGCAAGAAAAAGGGCAAGGGAATAGGGGACGTTTGGGGGTGGCATAAATTCTGCATCATGGGTGGCGGGAAGCGGTTCCTTCGTTACAGTCTCACAAAGCCCGACAGTGCCCGATTCTGTCCGGCCGCGTCCAGAATCCTGCGAATGATCAGGCTCTCTTTCCTGTCGATACCGGGTTCCCCGGATTCGAACAGATCCAGCACGGCATCCGCGGTATTCAGAAAAATGCGACCCGAGTCGACCTGGAAGTGCCGTGTCGCCCCGGTGGTGGTCACCGAAGCCGCATAGGGTGTACTCGACCCGGTGTACACGTTCACGACCGCGGTACGTCCTCCCGAAAAATCCAGCAGCAGTTGCGATTGTTTTCCGGCGCCCCGGCGCATCATCCGGCGCACGCCTGGCCCCATACAGCTGATGGCCAATTCCAGGGGATGGATCGCGTATTCGGCAAAGGACCGCCCGCCGCCCCAGGTTACCATGTGCCGGACCTGCCTACGCCCGACCTCTTCCACGTAGTCCTGCACTTCGGTATAACGCAACGCGGATGTCGTCTGCATGGGCACCCGATGCCGGTCCGCCAGCGCGAAAATTCGCCCGGCCGTTCGCAGGTCCGGCGCGAAGGTCTTGTCCACGTACGTGGGCTTACCGAAGGGAAATACCTGCCCGCACAGTTCAAGGTGCGTCTCCGGGGTTGAGGGCGCCAACACCATGAAGTAGTCCACCGCCTCGTTCAACCCGGCCGCGTCGGGGAAATAGGGCACGTCGTTCGACCGGGCCCACGTCCTGCCGGCCCGAGGCCGCATGCCCGTACAACCGGCAACGACGAACCCCCGATGTTTCAGTTCATTGCGGAGAAGCTTCAGGTAGACATTGGAATGAAAGTTTTCGAGATTGTAATCTACGAAACCGATCCGTTTTTCTCCCTTTGACATCGTCCGGACCCCCTTTTACGGCCACGCGGGCGCATCCGCCACTGGTACGATACCGCCGTTGTCCGCGGACTGGTGCCACGCGTCCAGCACCGCGGTCGCTCGCCACCCGTCCAACGCCGTCACGAAAGGCGTCCGATCTTCAATGACGGCATCCACAAAGCTGTTCACGCACGACGGAAACGCGCCCACCCATTTGTCGAATACCTTGTAGTTCAGCAGTGACCGCGGCCATTTGAACTTTTCCTCGGTACTCATCTCAATCGCCTCGGCCTTGCGGTCCAGATGTACATGACCCTTCTCGCCGATTACCTCCATAAAGGAATCCGGCATCGACGGATGGGTATTGGGGTAGATCCAGGCCGACTCGAACGTGGCGACGGACCCGCCGTCGAACTTCACGAGCCCCTGCAACATGTCGTACGTATCGATGCCCCTGGCCGCCAGTACCTTTTTGATTCCGTAGCCGTGGACTTCGACCGGACTTTGATCGAACCACCAGCACATCAGGTCGATATCGTGCGCCGACAGGAACCAGGCCGGCGAAGACTCCGCCGCCCAGGGCAACATCTCCGTCGGTACGGAGATGGGATTGTTTTTGCGCGCATAACCCATCAGCGGTCTGCCGATTTCCCCTTCGCGAATCATATTCCACGTGGCATTGTAGGGCGCCAGCCACCGGTGGTTATACGAGACCTGTAGTTTCAGACCTGTGCGTTTCACTTTCTCCACGATTTCAGTGGCCTCGCCCAGGTCCGTTGTCATCGGTTTCTCCACGTGCACGTGACAACCCGCCTCCAGACAGGCAATGACCGGATCGCGGTGGGCCCAGTCCGGCGTGGCGATGTAGACCATGTCCAGCGTCTCCTTCTCCAACATCTCGTGATAATTCACGTACCCGCCGGAAACCGAAAATTCGGCCTGTGCCTTGCGGAGCTTTTCGGCGTCCAGCGTGCAGAATGCCGCCAACTCAACCAGCGGATTCCGGTGCAGGACCTGCGTCACGCTACTTCCCATAATACCGAGGCCGATCACACCCACGCGCTGCGCCATCTGCTTCCCTCCTTTGCTTATTATGCTTATCGTTTCGATTGATGAAAAAATCCGGGCGAAATATCGTGATTGGTCGGCGAGTTTCAGCCGGTTCGCTGCCATCAAAGCTCCACGAACACCATCGGCCGCACAACGCACGAATCCCCCGGCCCCAGGTCGTAAATCACCGGGATGTCGTCCGGCGCGTCGGGCCACGGAATCGCATCCCGCAGCACAAACCGGTGTCCACCCTCCTCTCGCGGTATCACCCGCTCGATGGTGTGGAGTCGTTCCCTGTAGGCCAGCCGGGCGCCCTTGAGATAATGACATCCCGAATCTTCCGTATCCTCCCATTCCCGGTGAATCCACGTCCTGGTCAACAAACCGTCCTCCGTCTCCGCCTCTACAACAAACCGTCCGACGTGCAGCCGCTCCGCATCCAGCGAACAAAGCCATCCGTCGCCTGCGGGCTCCACCGACTTAATCGGGAAATTGCACGCGTGGGGAGGGTTCGACACCATCAGTGTCTCGCCCGCCGCCGGCGCTCCGCCAGTGTCCGACGAGACCATCACCCGGCAGTTTCCGGCGTCCATTCCGGCAATTCGCCCTCGCCATGTGCCCGCGCCCGCTACGTCGACGTCGCCGGCTCCCAGCCTCTTTCCCGATAAACACGCCCATGACGGACGGCCCTTCGCGTCTTGGGTCAACACCCCGAATCCGCCATCCAGTTCAAGATCGCCCTCAAAGACGGATCGGCCCTCGTCCGCCAACGCGCTGAGCAGATAACATCTTCCATCCTGCCAGGAAATTTCCAAACCGATTGCGTCCTCGCCTGCGACCAGGTCCAGGCGCCTCACACCCGTCAGCTTCGGGGATTTCCGATATGCCTCGCACACAACGGCGAACAGACTGTTCAGACCGCCTCGTTCGCGGTCTCCCCGATTCCGCAACAGGACATAATCCAGATGCTCGGGCGCACCTGGTTTGTTGGGCGTTTTGCCATGGGCGGTGATGACCTCCTGTGCGACGCCCTCGGGTACGACTATCCTCAATCCCATCTCCTCATCCCGCCAATCGGCCCGGAATTCACCCGGCGGTTGCCCGCGGCGTACGTCGTACAGGTAGGAAAAGCCGCTGCCCCGGTATGAACCGTAACTGCGCTTGCCGTTTGTCCCCGGCAGCCCCGGCATCGCGGCGTGACGTTCCAGTTCGGGATCGTCGTACAGCTTCCGGAACGGGACGTCCGGTCCCGCCAGGGTGCCGCCCTCCTGCGTTTGAAACGAAGCGCCCGCGGTTGAAAACGTCCCATCGAATCCGTGGAACGAATAGTCGTGCGCCCAGCCGCCCTTTACGTGGAAGAGGTCCACAAGGATCTGCAGATCCGGCGACAACTCCAGCAGCGTCACCCCGCGTCGATACACGTTGGCATCCAGGTAGGCCCGCTGCGCCGAAAGTTCCACGTGCTGCAATTGAGGGGTTGCTCCGAACCGTTCCAGGCGGCCTTCGTCGGCCGTGTCCTGGCGGGTCTCGTTCACGACAACCGTAACGTGGCTGATGGTATTCTTTTCCCAGACAGGCGGGTCCGGATGTTCGGCCGCGTGTGTGGGATAGCCCGTATCGGGCACAACCCGCTTGTCGCCCGCGATGACCTCCAGGTTCAACCGGTCCCGATGCGCGTGGCCGGCATTGGCGTGCCCGTACTGAAGCACGGCCGCCAACTGGTTCTCCGCCCGCCCGCTGCGCAAGATCACGAATCCCACCCCTCCCAGGTTATCGCTCTCCACGGGCCATTTCGGGAGTTTCCCGGCGGCGCGTTCCAGTTCGGCTCTTGTGAGCGGTACTTCGAACAGATCGTCGTAACTCCTGAATCCGTTCTCGTCCGTTACGCCCTCGTTCAGAAGCGCACGGGCGTACTCCGGCCACCCGAAACCCCTGAAGAACCGCTGCAGCGACGAATGATCCAACTGAGGATAGGTTACCCCGGCGCCGGTATCCGCGATAGATGGCATCTTGCCTCCCCAGCATGCCAGCCGCCGGGACCAGCTGCCCAGCGAACGCACGTGTTCCCCGGGCAACCGACGTTTGCCAAGCCGTTTCAGTACCAGGTCCGTATCCAGCATATACCGCGTCCAGCAGCCCGCCGAGTAACCGATGGCCACCTCGAACGACACGCCGTCTCTGAACAGGAAATTATCCAGCGCGTGATCCCATCCCTCCACGCCGTATGCCCATACCGCCGTCGTGGGCCCGCATCCGGTATAGCCCTCGAGTTTATTTATCGCCCAATCCGTGAATGCCCCGTCATCGATCACCACCAGCGCCTTCACCGCCGAAGCCTGGTGCAGCCCGTAGTTCCCCCGGATCTTCCCCTCCCAGATATCCCGCACCGACTGCCGCACCAGGTTGTCTTCCACGTGCCGGATCAATGCTTCAGGTTCCTTTTCCAGAAACGCATGCACTTCACTGTCGGAGCGCAATGCCGGGTACAGATTGTCGTATGCTTCGGCATAGAGTCCGATGTTGAACGACTCCTGAACCGCATACAGAAAACGCCCCGTATATCCTACCTGATAGTTCAAGCCGTACCAGGACTGCGCCGCGTGGTCCATGGTCGGAAACAGCGCGGCCATCCTGTCCAGCAGGATTGCGCCCTTGCGCCCGTACCGCGCGTCTCCGGTTAACAGATACGCCCGCCCGAGATCCTGAAGCGCCGGAATCAACCGGTGCCAAAGACGGTAACAGTAGTGCGCCGCGAACCAGAACCGGGGCCGTCCGTCTCCAGGATCCCACCCCAGCCCGTCGTCCGAATAATCGCCGGAAAGCAAGGAACGGTCTCGGGTTCCGTGAAACGCCATAAAATCGTTCGAAGGATACTCCTCGCCGCCCACGGAACACTTTATTTTCCATGGACGGTTGAAGATATCCGCCTGCCAGGGCCCGCCCTGCGCCTGGAAAACCGCCTCGCCGTGAACCGGACATCCGTCGAACGACGGTAGAAACCCCCGGTAAATGTCTGCGGGGGGCGGAAGGTCGCGAACGTATGCGTCATCGAGATTCGCCCAGACCTCCGCCCTGTCGACAATCTCAGTTGCGATCTTCTTGGCTGCGGGAAACCGCTCCACGTGGTCCCTCATCCGGCGGACCCCATCCTCCGTATGCAACGTGCGTCCGGTTTTCATTTCAAAGTTCCTTTCGTCCGCGTCGAGTGGGATTTGGCGCCCTGTTGGCTGCAAAGTAAACAGGACGGGGCGAAAAAGGAAAACGAAAATCGACCTGGATTGCTGTGCCGGAGACGCGAACGGCGGGAAGCGCCCACCCGCCGGTTATTGTTCCCGCGTCGGTTAGCGGCGCCAACGATCCGCTCAGGCGTCGCCGGGTCGCCTTTCCCGTTGACACCCCCGGTCGTTCTTGGTACTCTAGCTGCATATCGCGGCAGGCGCGGTCCGGTCGCGCCTTCAGGCCTTCCCGGAGCAGTTCCATGGCAATGCACAGACAGATCGCGGACCTCATCGGCAGAACCCCGATGATGCAGCTCAACAATCTCTCGCCGCCCGGCGGCGCTTACATGGCTGGCGTTCGTCCTGCACCAGTATCCGGCCCCACCCTTCACCCTTTCCGACAACCACCATCCCCTCAGCGCTGTCCTCCTTGCCCTGCTATTCGGCCTCATCCTTCGCAATCTCGTGCCCTTAACCTGGCAGCTCAGACCCGGTACGGACTTCGTGATCAAGAGAGTCCTGCCTCTGGGCATCGTCCTCCTCGGCGCGGGACTGGATTTCTACAACCTCCTGATGCTCGGGATGCGCGTACTGGCGGGCGCCGCGTTCATCATCGCCGCCATCGTTCTGGCGACCCGGTATCTGTCCAGGTTTGTCAGCGTCAAACGCAAGCTGGCCATGCTGATCGGTATTGGCACCGCCATCTGCGGTAGCGCCGCCATTGTTGCCGCCGCACCTGTCATTGAATCCGATGAAGAAGATATCGCGATTTCGATCGCCGCCGTCAATCTGCTCGGCGTCGTGGCCATGCTGATCTTCCCGGTCCTCGGCGGGCTACTTCTGCTGTCACCCGAGACCTACGGGGAATGGTGCGGCCTGGCCATCCACGCCACGCCACAGGTCATCGCGGCGGGTTTCGCCCACCCCACCGGCGGGCAGACCGCGGGTGAAATCGCCACCATTGTCAAACTCACCCGGATCTCACTGCTTGGTCCCGCACTCTTTATTCTTGGCGTTGTGTACGCCCGTCAGCGGCGCAAACAGGAGGTCTACGTGGGGCAAAGGGTCAGCTACGCCAGGCTGATTCCCGCGTTCGTCATCTTCTTCCTCGCGCTGGCGTTTCTGAGAACCACGGGATTTCTACCGGAAGTCACCGTACATATGACCGACCGCTTCCTGCTCGGCGGCGGAGACCGCACATTCCATCTGGGACTGCTGCTGGCGTCCGCCGGCAAATGGCTGATTACGGGAGCGATGGCAGCCGTGGGCCTTATCACCGAGTTCCACGCGCTCAAGACCGGCGGGATTCGCCCCTTTGCACTGGGCCTCGCCTCCACAGGCATCATCGCCGTCCTGGGCCTGGCATACGCCAGTCTGTAGGGGAAGCAAAGATCTATTCAACGCATGTGACGTTGTAATATGGCGTAACGCGTTGTAATACAACACCCAGAAATCGAACCACGAGACAAAAGAGCAGCCGATCTCAATTGCATCGGCTGCTCTTCTGATTTCATTCAAACAACATTCGCTGCTACGGATCTCGGCGATTTGTACGTGGAGCGATTCAATCTGCCACGCTCCGATCTCAACCTTTGTCAACGCATGGCAGACGGATTAAGAGTCGAATCCCAAACCAAAAGCGTCCGCCATATCGTGGCCAATTGAGACAATTTTAACTTCATTCTCGCTCCGAGGACCTACTGCTATTGCGGCTTCCGTCATTGTTCGAAAGCTTTGAGGACTTCACCTGCCCAGTCTCTTCCGTCCCGCAGGTCGGACTTCGTGATCACGGGAAGGTCACGGAACACGATTTTGGAAACCCGTTTTTTCCATACCCCAGTGCGCTCATAGCCGATAACCCAGCGGAAGATGCTTCCGACCTTCATTTTTGTCGCATCGTCTTCCGATATTTCGTCTAAGGGGATGTACGCTTCTTCGCGAGCATAGGGTAAACCTGACGTGAGGTCGGAAAGTTGGGCTGTGAATTCATTGTCGTTGATTGCGGTGACGTAACCTTCCCACTCGTGCAACGCGTGAAAAGTAACCTGCGTCGACCTGCATACATTGTGTAGTGGCAGTTCCGTAAACCGGAATATCTGATCACTATCTTGACCGCGATCGTCGAACGATGTTAAATCGGCGGTGTCTACATCTGAATCGCGAACACTTGTCGTCAGGGAGCCTGTTCGATGCTCTACCCAGGATTGGACTGCGTTGTGTGTATTTCGCACAAAGTACCGAAGCATGTCAATTTCATCGAAATAGCTTGTCCTTACTTGATCGTCGTCCTGATGCGTCGCTGTGGATTGAGCCGGCTGCGCCATGGACTCTCCTTTGGTGTGATTGCCAATGACATGACATAATGTGATCAATGATCTCGTTGCTACGCTCGCGTGAAATATCGAAATTTCCTTCGAATGGGCCCTACCTACGTGCCTGCCCCCTCACCCCCAACCCCACCCTTCCACGTTCCACCCCCCTCCTTGAAGGTGAGTTTCGTATATAGTTCCACATGAAGTGTTGCCGATGGGTAAAGAAAAACCGCTCGTTTGAGGACGGGCGGTAAACTTAGTATTATGTAATGGGTAGACTATACCTTCATCCATTCTTGTGGTCTTTCAATTGATTGTCCGGTCTTAGTATCAATTATTAATTCATCTAGCTGGCATCGTTCAAGGTGTGCTTCTGTGATCTTTGCCTTTGAAGACGCAGCATCTATTAGACTTTGAATGTGAACGGTTTTTGGTGGTAAAACAAGCTTAATTGGCTTTCTGCTATAACGTACAATTGCGTCAACAACTGTAGAAAAATCAGTATCTTGAGATATTAAAAAAGCCTCATCGTATCTATTTCTAAGTGCACCAGCCATTAAGGCCGCAGCAATATTTGCGTCAGTTCGTTTTTCTTCATGTCGTTTCCATGAGTATTTACATCTCTTACAAGACTCTTGCCTTTCTTTAAATTCTCCTAACGTAATCTGCACCTTTTTGGCTTCTAAGGCATTTATGTAAATTCGATGCCTTCTAGCCGAACTCCTTCGCCATTTAGCTATAGCAGAAAAATAATAAACGCTTGTTAATGTATGTGTTCTAGAAGGAACAAAACAAGCCGACAATTTCCATAAATCAACCCACTTAAGATAAGGTTTAGCTAAATCATCAATGGCATGGTATAGACTGTAACCGTCAATGTAAACTTCTATCTTTTTCTTACGACTCATAAAAATGTTCCAAAAAAATCCCACGGGCCGAAACCCGTGGGGCCTGCAAAATGACATTTTGTCAATTCGCAAGAACTACCTAATCGTCTAGACGATTATAGTATAACAATAATAGGACAAAGATCACAAGAGCTTTCTCCAACAATAGCCCTCGATTCGCGCTCATTTGGTGGTTGGAATCTGCCGAAGCCGCATGAAACAATCGGCGAGAGCCGATCTTCTTTCATGGATTGGAGACCTTCACAAGGAAGTTTGAGGTGCTCGTCTGCATTTCCCCCGTCTCCAATCAACCTCTCGCGCCGATAGAACATATGACGTTGAATTGACCGAACGAGCCATCACCACTATATTTCCTATGTAAAGTCCTTCTTCATTTTTTTCACGCCAACTTGTATTGCCAATAGCCATGTACTGCAGTTGTAGGACCATAGCAAAATTCAAGTCCGGCATTCACAGATGCAAAATCAAAGAAAGTGTAATGTTGCGCTACGGTCCGGTCAAGCAGTAAATCCCGTCGACTTATCCTTGGTTTTGGATTGAGATCCAACTTGATCCGTCGATTAGTTTAGTGCGCCAAGTCATCCGTGAAAAAGCAGGATATTTGGAACTTCTCAGTTGTATAATCTACCGACCAACCGGAGAGGCAATTTAACGAATTAGCAAAGGATGCAACGTCTCAAACGTCTCCGGTTACCCTGATTCACGAGTCCTCCTGTTTCGCGTCGCCGGACGGGGATCCCCAACGTATATCTGAAACTACCCCACTATGAAAATCCTCATCACAGGCGCTACGGGCGTCATCGGCAGCAGGCTGGTACCCGCGCTCGAGGGCGAACACGAACTGCGCCTCTTGAGCCGGCGTCATATTCCGGATGATTCCCGCTGGCATCAGGTGAACATTACGGATATCGACCAGGTCTGCGATGCCGCTGAAGGGATGGACATGGCCATCCACCTGGCCATCGCCACCGGAAGGGAAGGCGACTACGAAGACGACGCCTTCAACAGCCAGCGGATGGATATCAACGTTAAAGGCACCTACAACCTCTTTGAAGCCGCCCGGCGTCATCGGCTCAAGCGGGTGATCTACACCAGCAGCCTGACCGTTGTCTGGGGCTATCCCCCGCCGCAGTGGGTCGCGGGCGACGCGCCGGCCAGACCCGTAGGGAGCTACGCCCTCACGAAATACCTGGGCGAAAAAATCGCTGAATACTACGCCGAACTGCACGGTATCTCCGCACTCTGTCTGCGCATCCCCAAACCCTTCGATATTGACGACCCGGAATTCAGGAATGCACCCATCCTTCCCCAGTGGCTCGCCTTTCCAGACCTTATTCAGGCCTACAAACTCGCACTCGAGGCTCCCGACATCGGCTACGAAATAATCACCCTTGTCGGTGAAAGCACCCGGCGCCGCTGGGATCTCTCCCGGGCTGCGAAGATCCTCGGTTACCGTCCACGATACCGGCTGGAAGACCTGGGTTACTCCCTCCGAGAAGAACCCGATACCTACAACCGCCCCAATATTGTTACACCTTCCTGAATGCCTGAAGTCCTGTCCGTTGCCCCCGGCTCCGTTACAACTTGCCGTCCATATGTTTTTCTACGTAATTTACGGGCCGCAGCCACCAGTTATTCGCGCCTGGCAGCCTTGTATTGGTTGCGTGCGATGATGACTCTTTGCCGCCTCGACACCAGGGAGTAGACGATGGAATCCTTGACCCTGCTTTCCGGTCACACCATGCCGGTTGTGGGCCTCGGCACCTATCCGCTGAAAGGCGAATCGTGCAAGCAGGTGATCAAACAGGCACTCGAGCTCGGCTACACCCACTTCGATACGGCCTGGATCTACGGGAACCAGCGGGAGATCGGCGAAGCGCTCCGGGAGGCCGGCGTCGACCGTTCAAGGCTGTTCGTAACGACCAAGGTCGGCAAGGACTACCTGCATTACGACGTCGCCATCAAACAGGCGGATGAGAATCTACAGTCTCTGCAGATGGACTACGTGGATCTGCTGCTGGTACACTGGCCGCCAGATTGCGTGCCCATGGAAGAACCAATTGGCGCCTTCAACGCGATCCTCGACGCCGGCAAGGCCAGAAGCATCGGCGTCAGCAACTTCTCCGTCGAACAGATGGAACACGCCCGATCCATCTCGAAGGCGCCCATCAGCGTCAACCAGATCAAGTACCATCCGGGCTATGAACAGCGCGACGTGCTGCAGTGGTGCCTGGAACACAAGGTGGCCGTAACGGCCTACTCGCCACTGGGCAAAAAGAATATCCTTCAGGATCCCGTACTGACGAACATCGCCCGCAGCCACGACAAGACGTCCGCGCACGTCGCGCTCAGGTGGCTGCTCCAGAAGGGCATGAACGTCATTCCGAAAGCCAGCACGGAACAGCATCTCCGCGCCAACCTGGATGTTTTCAATTGGACCCTGTCCGAAGACGAGATGAGCGCAATCGACGGGATGGAAGCGTAAGGAGCCGGCAGAAACCATCGTGTGTGGAATACAGAAGTGACGCGGAGGCGCGGCTCCGGACCCGGTGTTTCGGGTTGCGGGCGGTCCTGGGCGCGGCCGGTCCACACGGCGGTGGGGGCCGGGTTCAACGGATCGAACACTCAGGAATGCAACCATGATTTCGGGACAGACCAGCATCAAACCCATCGCGGGCTCCCTGGGGGCTGAAGTCACGGGCGTCGATCTTTCACGGCCGCTTGACAACGATGTATTTGCGGGTATCCATGCGGCCTTCCTGGAACACCATGTGCTTTTCTTCCCGGATCAGCACCTCGGTCCGGAGGCGCTCATCGCCTTTGGCCGGAGATTCGGTGAACTGGACATCCATCCCTTTCTGCCGAACCTGGAAGACCATCCCGAAATCGTCCTTCTGCAAAAAAAGGAAACCGCGGACACCAACGTCGGGAATGGCTGGCATTCCGACATGTCGTTCCTGGAGACCCCGCCGGTGGGCTCCATTCTCTACGCCCTGACCGTTCCGCCGTACGGAGGCGACACCCTCTTTGCCAACATGTACCTTGTCTACGAATCCCTGTCCGACGGCCTGAAACAGATGCTCGGCGGCCGGTTCGCCGTACACGACTATACACGGATCTTTCTGGAGGCGGCCCGGCTCGGAAGAACCAAAGCCAGCGCGGAAGACATTGAAGCCGCCAGCGAAAACATGCCACCCGTGGAGCACCCCATTTTCCGCACCCATCCCGAAACCGGCCGAAAATTGCTCTACGTCAACCCCTTTTTCACATCGCACTTCAAGGATATGACCCCGGCCGAAAGCCGTCCGATCCTCGAATATCTTTACCGGCAGACCGCAAAGCCGGAATTCACCTGCCGTTACCGCTGGCGGGACAATACCGTTGCGCTCTGGGACAACCGCTGCACGCAGCACTACGCGGTCAACGATTATCACGGCCACCGGCGCACGATGCACCGGATCACCATCAGGGGCGACCGGCCGTTCTGAACGGCACCGGTGAATTTGCAGCCCCTCCGGGAACGGCGGCGGGAAACAGCCGCCCCGCTGTCTCGAGCGTTTCGGCCGGCACGTTTTCATCGGACGTTTCGTATGCGGGTTTTCAATAAACACAGGGTTCAAGATGAGCTATGACGCCATTGTCATCGGTGGGGGGATTGTGGGGATGTCCGCCGCCTACCATCTCGTCAGCGCAGGCGCACGAACCCTGCTTGTCGACCGTATGGACAAGGGTCGCGCTACGGATGCCGGCGCGGGTATTCTGTCTCCGGCCACCAATACACGGGATCCGGACCCATGGCAGCGCCTGGCCTCTCTTGCCGTTGAGTACTATCCCGGACTGATCGAGAATCTGACAGCCGAACAGGCGGGAGAAACCGGTTTCGCCGTCTGCGGCATGATGATCGTTGCCGTGTCAGACGACGAACTGGAGCCCTTTGACATTGCGCGCCGCCGCATTTTCAACCGCCGGAGTCGCCGCGGGGAACCCTCCGCGGAGGATCTGTATGAAATATCGTCCGAAGAAGCCCGCAGCCGGTTTCCGGCCCTGGCCGACGTCCAGGGGGCCATCTACTACCGAGAGGCCGCCCGTGTCGACGGCCGCCTCCTGACGGGCGCCCTGCGCCGGGCCGCTGAGGCCCGTGGGCTGACCATCCAACAGGCGGGCGTTGAAGGCTTGCTCATGGACAACGACACGGTCACCGGTGTCGTCACGGATGCAGGGAGCATTTCGGCTGCCGGTGTGGTCATCGCGGGTGGCGCGTGGTCGCACGCGTTCGGCCTTCAACTGGGGGTCCGGATCCCGGTAGAACCCCAGCGTGGTCAGATCATCCACCTGGGTCTGCCTGCTGGCGCGGATACGTCGTCGTGGACAATCGTCAGCGCCGTTCGCGGCCACTATATGGTGCCCTGGCCGGACAACCGGGTGGTCGTAGGCGCCACGCGGGAAACCGGATCCGGTTTCGACGCCCGCGCCACGGCCGCCGGGGTGAGGGAAGTACTCGGCGAGGCGCTGCGGGTGGCCCCCGGCCTGGCTGCGGCGGAAATCCGTGAAATTCGAGTCGGCCTGCGTCCGTATACGCAGGATCTGTTGCCCGTACTCGGCCCCGTTCCCGGTAAGAGAAACGTCTATGTGGCAACCGGGCATGGGCCCACCGGCCTGCAGCTGGGTCCGTACAGCGGAAAACTCATTGCCGATCTCATCATGGGCAGGGGTCTTCCAATTGAACTTGACGCCTATCGGATCACACGATTCTTCTCCTGAACGACCGGGCGCGCCCCGGCGGCGCAACAGAAAGGAATCCGCTTCCGGCGTAGAAAGACACGGAAAGGGGTATGACCGACCGAAGCTTTAAATGCCTGGTCGTGAGCCAGGAGAACAACGACTATATCCGCAGGGTGGAGCGCCGGTGCATCGATGAACTGCCGGCAGGCGACGTCCTGATCCGGGTCCACTACTCCTCGCTGAACTACAAGGACGCGCTGTCAGCCACCGGCCATCGCGGCGTCACCAGGCGCTACCCGCATACGCCCGGCATCGACGCCGCGGGCGTTGTCGCGGAAAGCCCGGACGGACGCTTCCGACCGGGCGATGAAGTCATTGTCACAAGCTACGACCTGGGTGTAAACACACCCGGCGGATTCGGCCAGTACATCCGCGTACCCGCCGGGTGGATCGTCCCACTCCCAAACGGCCTCACCTTGCGAGAGGCCATGGTCTACGGTACCGCCGGATTCACCGCCGCCATGTCGGTGCAAAGACTGGAAGGCCATGGCGTTGTTCCCGGCTGCGGCGAGATTCTCGTCACCGGCGCCACGGGGGGCGTCGGCAGCCTCTCGGTCGCCATACTCGCCCGGCTGGGGTACACGGTGGCCGCGGCCACCGGCAAGACGGACAAGGCGCGGTTCCTGCACGACCTAGGGGCCACCTCGGTCGTGCATCGAAACGACGTCGACGATGCCGGCGGACGTCCGCTTCTGGCAGAACGCTGGGCGGGCGTCGTGGATACCGTGGGAGGCAACATTCTGGCAACCGCCCTCAAATCCACCCGCCGCCGGGGCATTGTCGCGTGCTGCGGTCTCGTTGCGTCCGCGGATCTGAGCACCAGCGTCTACCCTTTCATCCTGCGAGGCGTCGGCCTCCATGGCATCGACTCCGCCGAGTGCCCTATGCCGGAAAGAACAGATATCTGGAAAAAGATCGCGGGACCCTGGAAGATCGATGCGTCAGACGACCTCGTAATGGAATGTGGGCTGGAGACGCTCGAACCGGAAATTCAACGAATGCTGAAAGGCCAACAGAAGGGCAGGGTTGTTGTCAACCTGAACGCGACATGAACCGTACAAAAATCGGTGTCATCGGTCTGGGACGTTTCGGCGTCCAGCACGCCCGTGTCCTGGCCCAACTTCTTCATGTCGAACTCACGGCGGTCTGTTCCCGCTCGGCGGAACGCGCGGGTAGCGTCGCCTCGACATACAACGTACCCAGGCACTATACGGACTATAGAGACCTGATGCGCGATCCCGACGTGGACGGCGTCGACATCGTCACCGAGGTGGGCCGGCACACCGAAATCGCCCTCGCCGCGCTTCGACGGCGGAAACACGTCTTCAGCGAGATCCTGCTGACCGACAGTCTGGATGAAAACGACCGGCTCATCGACGAGGCGGAAAAGAGCGGCGTCGTTTTCATGGTCGGATTCCTCGAACGTTTCGACGTCCGGCGCGGGAACATTAAACAGAAAATCGACGCGGGCGACCTGGGAGAACTCGTCTCCATCTACGGTCGCCGGAACATCTGGCGCGGCATCCTGGACGCTCCGCGTTTCAAACCCTATCCCCTCGTCCTTCAGCCCGGGATTCACACCATCGACCAGTTGCTCTGGATGGCCGGCGAGGAAGTACGGGAAGTCTATACCAGAACGCGCAGCATGACGGAACCGGACCGTCCCGATACCTGGTGGGCCATGCTCACTTTTCAAAGCGGTCTCGTCGGCGTCATCGAACAGAGTTTTTTCATGCCCGACCGCCGGCTCTACTGGTCCGACGCAGGCCTCGAAGTGGTCGGCACGGACGGGACGGCTCACATCGTGGAACCCAACGACGCCTCATGGATATGGACCGGCGAAGCAACGTCCAGCCCGGATCTTTATCTTGCGCCTGAACTTCACGGGAGAATCGTCGGGGCAATGGAGCAGGAACTCACCCACTTCGCGGACTGCGTCATCGAACATCGAAATCCGGCGCACGGCACATTGCAGGATGCGCGCAATGCCCTTCGCGTGGGCCTGGCCATCGTAGAGTCCGCGCGGACAAAACAGGCGGTCCATCTGTAATCACGGAGCTTGTCGCATGACGATATCCAACGACACCTACCGGATCGGTGTGTGCGGCGATGACATCACGCCACCGGTCGGTATCCATATGGCCGGGTTCGCCGCCCGCACCGAACCCTCCACGGCCGTCTATCATCCTCTGAAGGCCAACGCCATTGCCATAGACGACGGCACAAGCCCATTGCTCATCGTCAGCGCAGAGATCCTGGGTTTCTACGAACACACGGACCAGGTTCGGTCCCGCATCTCGGCGGCGACGGGCCTAGCGCCGTCGAGCATCATTCTCAGCGGAACCCACACCCACTGCGGCCCCTGTATTCGTGAAATGGACCGGCAGCGCCACGGCGACCTGGACGAGAACTACATCGAACAACTATTCGAACGGGTCACCCGTAGCGCTAGAACGGCCTGGGAGTCCCGCCAGCCCGCCCGGCTTCGTTTCGGAACCGGGAATTGTGATATCGCCGTCTCCCGCCGAAAGCCCGACGGGAAGGGTGGCATCGAGTGGAACCCCGATGCTGAAGCGCCTCACGACCACGAAGTTCCCGTCCTGGTCGTCGAATCTCCGGACGGCGAACTGCGAAGTGTGATCTTCAGCTACGCGTGCCACCCCACGAGCCGGAGCGGCACCCTCATCGGCGGCGACTACGTCTGTTTCGCCTATGACCACGTGGAAGCAATGGTTCCGGGCGCCGCGGCATTTTTTCTCCAGGGCTGCGCCGGAGACCAGAAAACAAGACCCGTCGACCCCGCGAAGGATCGTTTCGTGCCGCGCACCGTCGATGAAATCCGAGACATCGGTGGCCGCCTGGGGGAATCCGTGGTCCATGTCCTCGCCTCGGGCGCCCTCGAGCCGGTCACTGGTCCGATTTCGGTGTGCCAGACCGTCCTCGGTCTGGAAACCGAACCCATCGACATGGACCTCGTGAGGGCCGGCCTGAAAGACAACCGGGCGTTTGTTCAGGCGTGGGCGCGACATCTGTTTGAATGCGTCGAAAAGAATGTTCCCGCACCCACGACCATCCCGTTTGAAGTTCAGACGGTACGTTTCGGAAATGCCCTGGCGGTGGTCACACTTGCAGGGGAAATGACTGTCGAGCATGGCTTGCGCCTGAAACGGGAACTGGGTCCGCATTTCGACAACGTCCTGGTTCTGGCATATACCAATGACATCATCGGCTACGTCCCCGTCACGCGCCAGATTCCCGAAGGCGGCTACGAAGTCTGGTTCAGCCAGCAATACTGGAAGCGAACGGGGCCCTACGTGGCCGCCACCGAGGATCGGATTCACGCCGCCGTGAGTCGGTCCCTCGGCATTTCGTAGGTAATGCGTTGGGTTGGGAAGGTCAAACCAAACCTTCATCTTTGGCTCGGCAGATATGACTGGCGTTGACGCGTTGCCCGAAATCGCTCTGGTCCAGATGGATGTGAAGGCGGCACGCCCGGATCTGAACGTGGATCGGATGCTGTATTACATCGACAAAGGGAGGGCAGAAGGCGCGGAACTGATCGTTTTTTCGGAACTCTGCATTTCCGGCTATATCCTGGGCGACCTGTGGGAGGTGGACGCGCTCGTTGAGGATTTCGCGGCATACAGCGAAACGATCCGGGAAGCGAGTCAGGACATTATCGTACTCTTCGGGAACGTGGCGGTGGATCGGGCGAACATTGGGGAGGACGGCCGGATACGAAAGTACAACGCCGTCCATGTCTGCGCCGACGGCCGCTATGTGACGCGCAACGAGGTCCCTTCCGGGTTGCCCGCCGGGGTGCATCCCAAGACGCTGCATCCGAACTACCGGTTCTTCGACGACGACCGCCACTTCTACTCGCTCCGGAAACTCGCCGATGCTTGCGGGAGATCGGTTTACGACTGGATCAGGCCCTTTGAGGTCCGCTTGAGGGACGGCCGGACGTTTCCGTTCGGCGTGCAACTCTGTGAAGATATATGGTGCCAGGACTACGGCTACGGAGAAGATACGCTGGATACGCTGCGCGTGTTCTACGACCGCGGGGCGCAGGCGCTGTTCAATCTGTCGTCTTCTCCCTGGACGTGGCAGAAGAATCTGAAGCGCAACCGGGTTGTCAGGGAGATTCTGCGCCGTTCTCCCATTCCTGTTTTTTACGTCAATCAGGTCGGGGCGCAGAACAACGGCAAGAATATCATCGTTTTCGACGGCGATTCGACGGTGTATTCCGCGTCGGGAGAGATTCTGAGGCGCGCGCAGCCATGGCGGCAGCAGATTATATCGAGCCAGGGCGGAGACCCGCCCGCTTCTTCTCAGGACGAGGTCGCCGCGATCTACGACGCCATACTGACCGGACTGCGGCACCTCGACGATATCCGGGAGAAAGAGAACCAATTCCTGGTGGGCGCCAGTGGAGGGATCGATTCGAGCGTGGTGACTTGCATGCTCGCCCAGGCCTTCGGACCCGAGCGCGTGTACGCGGTGAATATGCCAACCCGGTTCAACTCGTCCGTCACGCAGAAGAACGCGAGGCAGGTCTGCCGGATGCTCGAGGTGGACTACCTGAGTTGCCCGATCCAGGATCTGTACGAGAACCTGTCCGAGAAGATCAGGGGCGTAAGCTTCTCCAGGTCGCCGGGCGACTATACCCGTCTCGTCGACGAGAACCTCCAGGCGCGCATTCGTGGGGCGGATATTCTCGCCGCATTGGCCGCGAAGTTCGGGCTGGTCTTTACGAACAACGGCAACAAGACCGAGACGGCGCTGGGATACGCCACGCTTTATGGCGACGTGAACGGCGCCGTAGCCCCTATTGCAGACCTGTATAAGGTACAGGTCCTGCAACTGGCGCGGTTCCTGAACGCGCACGTGTTTGGAAGCGAGGTCATTCCGGAAAACCTGATTAGCGGGGAGACGGTGCCCAGTGCGGAATTGTCGGAAGCCCAGGACGTGACCCGGGGTCTGGGGGATCCGATCAAATACGGGTACCACGATGCCATACTTCGCCAGATCATCGAGTATCGGAAACACCCCGTCGATTTTCTGCAGTGGTTCCTGGATGGAATCCTGCTGGACGAGATCGGGTGGAATGACCGGGAGCAATTCCAGGCCTGGTTCCCGGACGTGAACAGCTGGATTGAAGACCTGGAGTGGATCGAGCAGCAGGTGCGGGTCAACTATTTCAAGCGTGTCCAGGCGCCGCCGATCATTGTACTCAGCAAACGCGCGTTCGGGTTTGACCTGCGCGAAAGCCAGTTGCCGGCGTATGAGACCCGTCGCTACGGCGCATTGAAGCAAAAAGTACTCTCAATGGCGATACCATAAACCGGGTAGACGCAAGACGGGAGAGGCGAGACGGAAGACGTTAGAAAGGGAAAAAAAGGCCGCGAGAGGTAAGACGGGAGACAAGGCAAAAACCGAAGCGCAAACCTTGGATAATTTGAAATGACATCTATCGAAACCGCCATCTCGAGGATCGAGGGGACCGTGGGTGTGTCGGCCAGACACCTGGAAACCGGCCGGCGCATTGAACACAATGCCGACCACGTGTTCTTCACGGCCAGCACGCTGAAAGTTCCCCTTTTGGTCGAACTTTATCGGCAGGTGGACCGGGGCGATATCGACCTGGACCAGCACATCGAGATCACCAGGGATCTTCGTGTTCCCGGCTCGGGTATTCTGAAGGAAATGGCAGAGGGTCTGAACCCCACCGTTCGCGATCTGGCCATGCTGATGATTATCATCAGCGACAACACCGCAACGGATTGCCTGTACAACCTTGTGGGAGGATACAATCTCAACCAAACGATTCAGCAACTCGGCCTGTCCAAAACCCGTATCCCGATGACCTGCAGGCAACTGCTCTTCGTCGTCGTCGGTCTTGATCCTAACAATCCCGACCATACCTATGACCTGTGCGCGAAACGGCTGTTCAACCAGGAATGCGTACCGGATGGCTCGGGGTACGACATCGCGCGTTCCGACGTTTCCTCCCCCGGCGATATGTGCAAATTGCTTGAAATGCTCTATTCCGGCAATATCCTTTCACCCGCATCCCGGGAAGACGCCCTGCACATTCTCGAACGGCAGCAACTCAGAACCGTTATTCCCCATGCGCTGCCTGTTGGAACGCGTGTGGCGCACAAGACGGGTTTTTATTTCGGTGTGCGTGCCGACGTGGGCATCGTCTATTCGCCGACCGGTCCATATACGGTTGCCATAATGGCCAGGGAGTTGAAATGCCCGGACCGAATGGTCGTCGACCTCAGCCTGGCCGCACTTGCAAGAGCGGTCTACGACACCCTTGCCGCATAGTTCGTGCCGGGAAGGAAAATAAGGAGAGCCGCGAATTGGGCCGAGCCGTTGAAACCAACCTGGACGCGCTCAGAGATTCCGTATATCCGGGACGCGGGATCATCATCGGCCAGACTCCGGATGCCGGACACCTCGTCCAGGTCTACTGGATCATGGGCAGAAGCCCTGGAAGCCGAAACCGGATGTTTGTCGCCGAAAACGATGTTGTCAGAACCCGGGCCTTCGACGAATCCGCGCTGGAGAATCCCGCTCTGGTTGTCTATTGTCCCATCAGAGTCGCCAACGCCTGTCACATCGTGTCCAACGGTGACCAGACGGATACCATCTACGACGCGCTTCGCAGCGGCGGCACCTTCGAATCCGCCCTGAATACCCGATCCTTCGAACCCGATCCCCCCATCCTTACGCCACGTATCGCGGGCATTGTCAACCTGGAGGACCCGTGCGCCGACTACAAGCTCGCGATTCTCAAAGCCCTGGACCGAGGCGGCGATATCGCTGCCAGACATTACTTCAGCTACGAGACGGCGATACCAGGAATCGGCCACTGCATTACCACGTACCGAGACGACGGAAATCCGCCGCCTGCGTTTTCCGGCGAACCGTATGCCGTCGAACTGCATGACAGGATTGAAATGACGTGCAACTTCTACTGGAACGTGCTTAACGAAGCAAACAGAGTCTCCCTGCTTGTCAAGTTCATCCACGCGGAGTCGGGAAAAACCGACCTCAGGATTGTAAACAGGTACCAGGAATAGAAATGCTGGCAGCCCTCAAACGTTTCTGGCCCGCGATCGTCTGCGCCATCGTCGCGCTGGCGTTCTGGGACACGCCCTTCATCAAACCCTTCAGGGTCTTCGTGGTCCTGGTACACGAAATGTGCCACGCGGGCGCCGCCCTCGCAACCGGGGGCGAAGTCCTTGAAATCCGCGTCAACTGGGACGAATCCGGCCACGCGCAGAGCCGGGGCGGCATTTTTCCGGTCATCGCCTCTGCCGGCTACGTCGGTTCCGCTTTCCTGGGCGCCTTTTTCATTTTCGTCAGTTCCTGGCCGCTGCTGCAGCGCATTCTACTTGCCGGGATCGGCGGCCTCGCCATCGGTATGACCGTACTCTACACACCCCTGGCCAGCATCGATTTCATGTTCGGTATCGCGAGCGGTCTCCTTCTTCTGATCCCGGCCGTCCTGCTGCCAGGCGTCGCGCGTTGGGTGGCCACGTGGCTCGGCGTGATGTTGTGCCTTTACAGCCTCTACGACTTCCGCACCGATCTCTGGATGTATACCGAACGCACCGATGCGGGCATCCTCGCCCGGCATTGGGACACGCCGCTTCTGGCTTATCCGATTGCTCTGGTCTGGGCCCTGATTTCCGTCTACGCGATGTATCGATCCATGAGGTCGGCGGTGCGGAGGGGTCATATCCGGGACGCACGTGACGTCCCTCAAAACGACGCTGTTTCCTCCGGCGAGACGAATTGAGGATTCCCGAATCCACGCCGCCCGTGGAAGACTCGCCCCAACGCAGTGCCGGTTTATCGCTGTTCGCGAGGTTACCCGATATGCATACCAGCAGAGTCCTTGCCGCACGGGATTTCGAATATTGGAAGTGTGGGGGGAACGGCCTTACGTCCGTCCCCTTCAAGGAATTCTGTCCCGATTACGTTGAGTCAGATCGTACGGGAATCGTCTCGCCCTGCCTCGAAGACGGCATCCTCCACGCCTCGTACGCGATTCTGGCGCTAACCACGGCCTTTTACGATGCCTGGCGGGCACGGGGGGATGACTTCTTCATTTATCCGCAGCACTTCGCCATTCTCGACGTTTCGGAAAAAGGCGTCAATACCGGCAGCGGTCGCCTTACACTGGATAAGGAACGTCTGGGATGGCCGTGGGGCAACCTGGACGTCTGGCCCGACTCGAAGTGGGTTCCGTCTGACGGCAGCGTTTCAGGCGCGCTGAAGAAGGCGTTCGATCTCCAGATCAATCGACTCCTCTGGCCCGAGTCCTTCGTTCCCGGCGGGCGCGAGTCGCGTCTTCCGGATTACGCGTTCAAGATGATGCGGACGTACCTGAAATCCGTGCATTACTACAGATCCGCGGAACCCGATGTCGAAATCCGCGCCAGATCGAACGTGAACGAGGTTGTACAGACAAGCCGTTACAGGCTGTCCCAACTTGAAGGGTTGTCGGCGGGGCATTCCTCGGCTGCGGACCTGGTGGAAGACTCTCGAACCGGCCATTGTCACGTGGAACGGTATCGCAGGGTAGAGTCCGGACAGTTCCTGGAGGACATGGGCGCCTGCTTCGAAGACGGTCGTTAGTGGCATATCCGGTCTCGGATGAACCTGGAATTCGATCCGGGACCTGGTCCATTGTATTTCTCCGCGGCACCCAAGGCTTTTCGCATTTCAAGGTGCGGTATGCATAACGCTCGTAGCCCGCGAAAGAAATCGGCGCGCGCCGAATCCGGGAATCCCGTTCGGGTGGGTCTCATCGGCGCCGGAAAATTCGGCACGATGTTCCTGGCCCAGGCCCGGCGCATTCCGGATCTGCATGTCCTGGGTGTGGCCGATGTCTCCATTGACCGGGCGCGCGAAGCCCTCGGGCGCGCGGAGTGGCCGCCCAGCCAATTCGCCGCAACGGACTTCCACAATGCCCTTAAGACCGGGGCCACCCACCTTACCGACGACGGCGATGCCTTGGTTTGCGCGGATGGACTCGACGTGGTGGTCGAAGCCACCGGCAATCCACTCGCGGGCATCCACTACGCCCTTAAAGCCATCGACGAAGGCCGCCATCTGGTCATGGTCAACGTCGAAGCGGACGTCCTCGCCGGCCCCGTACTGGCGCAACGGGCGGAATCCGCCGGCCTCGTCTACTCGCTTGCCTATGGCGACCAGCCTGCTTTGATTTGTGAACTCGTCGAATGGGCGAGGACCAACGGATTCGACGTCGTCTGCGCCGGTAAAGGCACGAAACATCGGCCGGCCTACCATGCATCGACGCCCGATACCGTCTGGGACCACTACGGGATTGACGCGGAAACCGCGGCTCGCGGCGGGATGAACCCCAGGATGTTCAATTCCTTCCTGGACGGAACGAAATCGGCCATCGAAATGGCCGCTGTCTCAAATGCCACCGGGCTGGAACCGCAGCCGGAGGGTCTGAACTTCCCGCCATGCGAAATCGACCGCCTGCCGGAGGTCTGCCGGCCCCGGAGCGCGGGCGGTCGACTCTCGCACAAGGGAACGGTCGAGGTCGTCTCCTGCGTGCAACCGGACGGAACGCCGGTCGACCCGCACCTTCGCTGGGGCGTGTACGTCACCATCGAAGGGTCGGGCAACTATATCCGGCGCTGTTTCGCCGAATACGGCCTGCCGACGGATGCCTCCGGACGTTATACGGCCATCTACCGTCCCTACCATCTGGTCGGCATGGAACTTGCCACCAGCGTGATGCGCGCGGGGGTGCGCGGCGAAGCGACCGGCTGCCCCCGTGCGTTTGTCGGAGACGTCGTTGCCACCGCGAAACGCGATCTTGACGAGGGAGAAATCTTGGACGGCGAGGGCGGATATCGTGTTTACGGCAAACTCATGCCAGCGGCCGGCGCGGTGAAGGGCGATATTCTGCCCATTGGCCTGGCGCACACACTCAGGCTGAAACGTGGAATTACTGCGGGCCAGCCGATCCTTCGATCCGACGTGGAACTCGACGAAGACAGCGACGTTTTCCGCCTTCGCAAGGAGATGGAAGGACGACTTTCGGACGCGGGCTGAAGCCTCGCCTGCAGAGCAACTTTTTCAACGGACTGCTAAAGAGGAGATGCCGCCAATGCAAGTGTCACAGGATCTGGGCAACGGTTTCCGGCACCACGGCGTCGCGACTGACATCGGCAACAGCCGGGGGCTTGTCGCCACCGTGGACGGACAAGGCCGAAACGTGGTGCTGCTCTGGTTGTACGATCGTCGGGGCTGTTACGCCCTCCTGCTGATCGACGCGGAGACCGGCGCCAGCGAACAGTACCCCCTGCTTTTTCCTCCGGGCGATGACTTCAATGCGTGCCCCTTTTCGTCCCTTCTCTCCAGCGGCAACCTCTTCTGTACCCACTTTCACAGCCACTTCCTGGCCTTCGATCCCGGCGAGCGGGCGTTTACGTTCTGCCACGAAACCGTACCGCAGATGGCCATGGGTATGACGGAAGACGACAGCGGCCTAATCTGGGCGGCCACCCATCCGGATAGCGGCGTTCTGTCTTACGATCCCCGAACCCGCGCGTTCAGGGATTACGGTCACGTCTACAAACAGAACTGGCGGCAATACCCGCGTTCGGTTGCCGCCGACGAGGCCGGATGGATCTACTTCGGTATCGGAAGCACCGCCAGCCAGATCATCTGCCTGGAACCGGATTCCGGCACTGCGGAACCCATGCTATCCGAAAGCGAACGCGTCCAGGGTAGCAGCCACGTCTACCGCGACCTCAACGGGAAGGTATACGGACATGCCGGCGACAATTCCCATAACTGGCTTGAACTCTACAAGGGTACGCGTAAACCTGTCGGGTCGCTGGAAGCACAGAACGAAAAACCGATCGTCACGGGCAGCCAAGGCCTTTTCCACCGGGATTTCCCCGATGGCAAACGCGTCCTGACGTGCGACCTGGCCAACCGCACCCTGTCCGTAGAGAATCCCGTATCCGGAGAAATCCGGGAAGTTGACTTCGAATACACGACCGAAGGCGCCCACGTGATGGGCCTTGCCGCGGCTCCGGACAACACCATCTGCGGGGGCACCACCTTTCCCGCGCGCTTCTTCAGCTACGATCCTGAAGCCGACAGTTGGACGAATCGCCCCAACCATGGGCAGTGGAACACCGTTGCCCGGCAGACGGACCGTTTTTTCGCCGGCGGATACACCGGCGGTTTTCTGCTGGAATGGGACCCCGCCAGACCCTGGGTCCCTACCAAAAAAGACAATCCCGGTTCCAACCCACGTTTCCTGACCGAATGCAAACCCGCCATCAACCGCCCGCATACATTGCTCGCCCACCCGGACGGCAAGACCGTCATCCTGGCGGGCACACCGGATTACGGTCACACGGGCGGCGGGATGCTATTCTGGGATCGGGAAACCGGCTCGTACGTACTGCTCGAGCACACCGATATTCTCCCCGATCACAGCACGATGAGCCTGATCGCCCTTCCGGACGGCAACCTCCTGGGCGGGTCCACCACCAATCCCGGCACGGGCGGCGAGCGGAAGGCGGAAGAAGCCGAACTCTTCGTGATGGATCCGGACACCCGACGGATCCTGTGGCGCGAAGTCGCATTCCCCGGTGTGCAATCGTACACGGATCTCTGTCCGGGTCCGGACGGCCTGGTCTACGGCGTTGCCGACGGGGAACGTTTTTTCGCCTTCGATCCCGATACCAGGGAAATCCTGCGCAGCGAAACGACCGTCCACCGTTTCGGGCTTACCGCGATGCAGCAGGGCCCGCGTGTCTTCGTCTCCGGCCCGGATGGCGATGTCTACATGCTGTTCGTCAAAGGGATCGTCCGCGTAAACCCGAATGACCACAGCCTCGCCATGCTGGCTGCGTCTCCCGTACCCATCGGTTTCGGCGGGGACTGGTTGAACGGACGCATCTACTTCGGGAGCGGATCCCACGTCTACAGCTACGGGGTATGCGAATAAGGAACGAGGGAGGGCGCCACGGTGACGGCGTCATGCGCCGGGATTGACAGGGTGGGAGCCGTGGCGTTGCTTCAGCGAACCTTCCGAGCCAGCACGTAGAAGTCGTGAGGCAGCTTCTCCGCGCACCGACCCAGTCCCTCTATCGGAAAACCGGCCTGGCTCAGATTGCATTCCACCATTTGCTCCAGGACGAAGCCGGTTTGCACGACGGCATTCAAAATGTCCGCCAACGTGTGGGGAAACTCCACTTCGTCGGATTCCTTCGAGACGAAATCGTCAATTTGAAACGGTGAATATTCCGGCCTCCTGTCGCCGTAGCTCCGAACGACTCTCAGGCTGCCGTCGGTCTCATCCGCTTCCAGGCACCACAGCGTGAGTGGGTGGTTCTCATGCAGGAACAATCGGCCGTTTGCCCGTAGAACTCGATACCAGTTTCGGCATGCCGTGGGAAGGTCTTCGTAGTACCACAGGTTGCCATCTGCATGTACAAGGTCGAACGCACCGTCTCCTATCGTCGAGAGACGTTGAGCGTCGGCAAGGACGAACCGCACGGCCAGACCAACCCTGGCCGCGTTTTGTTTCGCCTCCTCGATGGCGACCGGGCTGAAATCACAGGCCGTTACGCTGGCGCCCAGGTTTGCGAAAGAAAACGCCTGACTCGCGTCGCCTCCGCAGCTCAGTTGCAACACATCCAGTCCGGAGACGTCGCCGAGAAGTTCCACTTCCCTCTCAGTGAATGTCGTCCCGCCGTCGCGGAACTTGCCAATCCAGTCCGGGCCCTTTCTCCTCCTGGCAGCCAGATAACGGTGGCCCTCGCCCCATTCCGCCCGATTCATTTCTAGCCTGACCTATTCATGAATCGTCACGGAATGCAGTATGAGGAAGCAGAAAGAGCTTCCGAGTGAGACGAGAAACGAAAGAGCACGGGCTGAGACGGATTTGGCGTGTCCCGGCCGTGTCGGCGGCGCCTGCTGGCAGCACGTTTGCTCCGTGGCGTCAGCTTGCTCTGAATTCCGCTGTCAAGAGCACAGACGTCTCCGTGGCTGTTGGTCGTGTCGGTCCAAACGTGAAGGCGCGGTCAGCTCGACGATGCGTTATGGAACACACGTTGCCAGGTTGTAGAGGATCTTGCGATAAAGGTGTTTGAGTGGAAACGCCGTTGGCAGATGGAACCTGATTTTTGTTTTCAACTCACAAACGCGCCCGGCGACTTTCAAGAGACGGTTTTGCAGGGTATTGAACTGTGCGTTCGTCCACTTCGTGCCGCGCAACCCGGTTTGTGCCAAGGCGTGCATCAGGACATAGGCGGCGCTGTGGAGAAAGAGACGGAAGTGATTGGCCTGGAAGATGTGACAAGAGGTGCGATCGGAATGGAGAAAGGTCTTGTGATTCTTGATGAAGTTTTCCATCCTGCCGCGTGCGCAATAGGCGGTTTTGTAGATGAATGACGGTTGGGCGCGCTTTAGGTTGGTGACCACGAATCGGATATTGTCTCCTTGCGGGGTGACTTCCGCCTTGCAGATGATGCGTTGTGGACAAGCCCAGGTTTTCGCCTGATAGTCCCAACAGCGATAAAGGCGCACGGGTTTTCCCGAAGCGGCATACAGCGTTTTGGCCTGGTCTATCAAGGACTGTGCCGAGCGCAGCAGTTTGGCGTTGCCGTTTTGTCCGAGGACAAAATACACATTCTGGTCTTCACACAACGCGTGCACTTCCGGACACGAAAAATGAGCATCGCCGCGCAACAGGATCGCCACGTCGGGCCAGGCGCGGCGCAGGTAGGCGATCACCCGTTTGAGAATGGTGACGATCTCTTTACCCGTGGGCCGCCTGCCAGGACGCAAGACCGTCGTGATCAACTTGCCCGTCTGGCCTTCATAGATATGCAGGGGCTGGTAGCAATAGCCATTGAAATACGCATTGAACAACGACAACTGTTGAGACCCATACACCTTGTCTTCCGTGTCATCGATATCCAACAGAATGGCTTCGGGCGGTTCCTCATACGAGGCGACAAACACATCCGCAAAGGCCTTGGCGATCCGATACAAATCGGTTCTGCTGATCCGGTTCTCGAACCGACTCATCGTGGGTTGACTGGCCAGATCCGCACCGGAAAGCGGCAACCGATCACAGGCCGCCTTGAAGCCGGGATCCTCGCGCAACGTATTGCAATCGTTCGCGTCCTCATATCCACAGGCCATCTGAAACACACGTTGTTTGACCAGATCCATCATCTGATGATGTACGTAACTTTGATGTCGACGATCCGTGAGCGCCGCAACCATCCTATGCAAAATCCCGGTTCTGGCCTCCACCTCACGAAGCAGCATCACCCCGCTGTCGCTGGTCAGGATGCCTCCGTCGAAGGTGGCTTCTACCGGCTTACCAGAAAGACTTGCGAAAGACACCCTGTGATGTGTATCTTGAACTCCCACGGTAGTTTCCTCCTGTTTCATTGTGTTATGGTTATTTGCGTAACCACAATATAATACAATGACTTGGGTAAGGAAACTACCTTTTTTGTGAATTTTTCAGGCTAGGGTGCGCATGAAGTCCGAGGAATTCGAAGCCGGAGTCTGGATCGAGCGGCTCGCGCGAGCGCTTCCCGGGTTGTCAAAGGCCCAGGAGCCGTTCCTGAAGGAAATTTGGCAGCACAATCCGCGCAAGCAGGTCATCGTCAATGGCCGGGACGAGACGCCGTTTCCACTGGACGATCTGCGAATGCTCTATGCCAAAGCGGTTCAGGGCTTCGGCGAGAGCGAGAACTACGCGCCGCTACGCGCGGCGATAGACCCGGTTCGCACCGTCCTGAGATCGCATCCCACGCTGTGGCGCGCCGTGGGTCCACTCATCAACAACGATGATTTCTGGGTTCAGATCCCGCGGTCATGGCAACTCGACGTCGCTCACGGACCTGATCGGCGGGCTGATGGCGCGCGCAAACGAACTGCCGGGGGACGGTTTCCACGAAGCCGCAGGAGAGTTACACGCCATGCTCGACTCTGCCAGTGGCGGAGACGCCTCGGCTGTGCCGGGCGATCTCAACATCGCATACCACGTGGTGCTGTTCCATGGCCTGTGCCTGGAAGAGGAAATCGACATCGGAGGCGGGCTCGCAATGCTGCCGTTTGAGCAGGTGCGGGCCTTCGTAGACGAAGAGGTGCTGAAGGACATGGCGCCGGACGTCATCAGGTATCGGGATTGGCGGCTGGTCGGGGCGGTTGTGAAACCCTTCCGGTGGCGGCCGGTGTTCCACCGGAGGGGCGACCCGACGGAGACGGATGCGGTGCCTCCCAGACCGTTCGTGCCGGATGCACTGGAGTTTCTGGAATTGCTGGCGGTATCGCATCGGGTGCCGATCGTGTGTCTTGCGGCGGTTCGCGAGTGTCTGAGCCGATCCGCCTGTCACCTGCTCGGACAGGCGCACAATCATGCGAGGGGTGCAATCGGGCCGTCCAGTCCATCGGTTCGATCCTTTTGAAAAACCCCCGGAGCCCCGGCCAGAGGCGGTCGCGGACGCGAAAACTGCGTATGGCGAACGGAAAGGCCAGCGTTACGTTAAGCTGGCGCCGGTTGTGGCACGACTCGCCGAAGCGCTTGCGAGGGACGGACGGTTTGCGGCGGAAGACAAGATCCTGGACGTCGCCATCGCCCTGGAGCGGATGTATGAGCTGGGCGGCGGCGAGATATCCCACAAGATGCGCACCCGGTCATCGTGGTTTCTGGGCCGGGATGCGGAAGAACGGCTTCGGGTCATGGAATCAGTCAAGGGGTTCTACGGGGTACGGTCGGAAATCGTGCACAAAGGGAAGCGAAAGGCATCAGCGGGGAGATACCGCGAATGGTTCCACACAGGGTTCGACCTCGCGGCAAGGACGCTGTTCAAGCTGTTGAAGGAAGGCCCGCCCAGCAATTGGGAGGAATTGGTGATCGTGGGGAAGTGAGGTAATCGTTGAGCCAGGTGTTGCTGGTGGAGGAACGTTGACTGAATGAAGGTCTCGGAAAAGTCGCTGGAGCTGAATGTGGGCGCGGAACTGCTGGCGCTGCTACGCGGGCGGTGGAGGATGCCGAAGACATATCTAAGGGGTCTCACTCAACGCGAGGAAAGTCAGGAGGGCGCGGATTTCTTTGCCCAGCTGTCGCCGAAGACGAGGATCTTCGCGTTTCAGTTCAAGGCACCGAAGGGGCGTCAAGAAGGTGAGCCCTACAGGTTCACGATCCAGCGCCGACAGCATGAGAAGCTGTCTGCACTCGCAGCAGGGTCGACGGGGAACGTGTTCTACGTTCTGCCGTACTACGTGCTTCCCGCGAAGCTGCAGCGTTGTGTGCCCTGTCTGCTCCGCGATACATGGTTTCTGCCGGTGGGATCCATGAGTGGAACGGACCCGTTCGGCACGTATCAGACCAGGACCGTGCGCTGCGAACGGCGGCTGGCGTCCATAAATCCGGAGTATGAACTCCGAGGGGTAGAGGAGTTGGAGCCGGGGAACGGGATTCCGGTTCGACAGTTCGCGGAGTGGTACGCGGGCCTGCACGCGAAGAGCGATTTGGCGATTAACCGTGGCCAACGCAGGGACCCGTGGCTCGTGCGTGGTATGCGAGTCGCCATAGTACAACCGACTGGCGAGCAAATACAGTAAGGCGCGGAAGCGGTTGAGAGCTGTGCCTCGGTCCGCGCACGTGTCGTCGTCGAGGAGTGACCGGCGCCGCGCTGTCAGCTTAGTGGGCGTGGGGTCGTCGGCCCGCGTTGCCGCTGCCGGGTCGGAGGCGATGACACAGATGTGCGACCGTTGAGCAAGAAAACGAAGAAGGGCCGAAGCAAGGCGTGCCCATTCTTGATGCGAAACCGATGGTCGAGAGCATGCCGCGGGCCTTCCCTGCTGAAGCTGTTGAAGAGCCAAGACGCCTTCGTTCGCCAAGTAGGGGGCGGCCAGCGTTTGGCTGCAGAGCTAGATGGTGAGGGTGGTCTGCTTGCATGCACGACATCAGGAGTTGCGGGTCTGTACCGGCAGATCCGCCTCGAGCAGGCAAGTGGCGGCCATTGCCATTTCCATCGCCGAGCGAAAACGGGGGGCATGCACATGCTAATGCGTGCGCCTGTCTTCGCGGACCCGACTGGTTGTGTGACGACGCTGTGGGAGCCCGACGAGTTCGTGGGATGCGGAGTTATGTCGGAGGGAGGCGCGTTTGCCTGGTCGGAGCATCTGAACACGGATCGTGCGTCATCGGTTCGGTTTTTCGAGGAGGTTGTTGGTGTCGAGACTGCGACGGCGGATCGTGAACTCACGCCCTCCCACCCGTCAAAATCGACACCACCTGTGGGACGGCCTCTTCCACGCTTTCATCGAATTCATCGCCTTCCACGGGTGCAGCGGTCGCGCGCAGTTCGATATTCCTGTAGCCTGCGACGCCGTCAAAGGTGCTCGACCAGGCGCCGGCTCCGGCAGGCCTGATTCTGGCTTCCAGCTCCATTCGAGGATACTCCCATCGCAGGTCCTTACCGCCGTAGCGAACCCGATCCCCCTCCTTCACATCGCTCATCCTCATCCTGCGGTGTACTCCGAAGTGAATCAGCCTGCGATGGACCTCGTCTGACTGCGGTCCGGAGTCCTCCCATCCTTCAACCAGGTAGTTTCCTGTTGCATGTGAAAGGCTGAAGCCATCACCATCGCGTTCGACCATTGGAACCCTTCCTGCGGCCGTGATGTAGGCGGTCGGTATGCCTCTCAACTCGAACTCCAGCATATCGTGCAAACTGCACGAACTGGCGCCACATCAATCCACGACCCCCATGACAAGCCCGTCGCAATGTGGAACGATCTCCTCCAGAAGCTTCTTTGAGCAGACGCGGTAGGGCGATGACTTTCTCCAGGGTCCGACCACATTCGCGTCGTACTCTGCCGCGAGCCGCTCACCAACTGCCTTGAGAACGGCTCCCGCAGTACGCTTTCCCGGGTCCAGGAGTCCGATCCTGGCACCATTCAGGCGGGTTAGTCGGGATGCGGGTTCGATTCTTGACACCGGTCTTTTCCTTTCTGATCTTACCTAAGTTAACGTCCGAAATGTCAGCGTATAGGGCAAGTCCCCGGCCGGGGCGCGTTCAAGCGCTCGTACCCTTGATTCCCGGCTTAATATAGCCAAAAAAAGGTCCTATGTCTGGCTACTGGTTGGCGTAATCACCCCTGGTCGCGTTTGCGCGACCGAAGTAGCCGAGCGAATTTGAGGAGGTCTTAATGTTAACTGACGAACAGGACCGGCAGTTTCGAGAAGATGGGTATCTCGTTTTTGAAGCCCTGATACAAGGCGAGCGGTTGGCCCATTACAAGCGCGTGTTTGATGAACTGGTCGCAGAGGGGCGTAAAATGACCGAGGAGACGCCGCACTGGGCGCTCGAGTTGGACGAACGCGGTAAACCCCGGGCGGGTTTGTTGCACAAAGTTCAGGGGGTTTGCGTGGTCGATGCCCGCGTGTTGAAACTGGCGCGTGAACCGGCGATTTTAGACCGCGTCGCAGTATTGATTGGTGAAAATATCGATGTGTTTGGCACCAAGTTTTTTCCGAAGTTGCCCAACGGCGGCACGTCAACGAGCTGGCATCAGGATAATTATTATTTTGGCACCGATACGGATCGCATTGTCAGTTGCGGAATTTATCTGGAAGATTTAGATGTGGAGAATGGGTGTTTGCGGGTGGTGCCCGGCAGCCACCGGATAGGCAAGATTGTCGAGTACCGCAAAAATCCAGGCAGGCATGGCAGTTGGACGGAGGTCGATGAATCGCGGGCTGTGGATCTGGTCATTCCCGCTGGCACGGTTGTTCTGTTTTCCGCCAGTCTCTTGCACGGTGCGTATGATAACCACAGCAATCGCACGCGCTATAGTACGGCCTGGCATTATTTGCCGGAAAAACTGAATCCGGAAAGGTTTCTAAAGGGAAAATACGAAGATCGACATGTGGCATATAAGCATTGAAGTCGATGTATACCCGCGACGCCTGTCGTATCCGGGAAAAGTATAGCAAGTGGAATTTCTGGATGCCCTTGATGTCGATGGTTGGATCCATATAGGGAACTTGGTGTTTGAATTCGGTCCCCGGCGTATTATTGTCGTGGGCGGCTGCGGAGCAGGCCGCCCACGTTGGCATTGGAGGGGTATGCCTGGATCCCGTCGAATTACCTCAATCCATTTATGTCATATCTTGACACAAAATTCCAGACTAAAGCACTTGTATCAGAGCCGTCGTAGCTGATATCAAACCAGACATGTCCTCCGTCGATAACCTTATAGTGCTCAACAGAAATATTGTCGTCGCCATCTGTATAAGAATAGCGTTCGATTGTTGTTGCACCATCATTTATGCGATTTACTGTGGGAGTAGCACTGGTATTATTGAAACCTGTCCAATAAGCAAGCACGTCGTCAATTGATTTCAATCCTTCATTCCACCCGCCATAGGGGACATAGGCGTCTGATGTACCATGAATATTTATCATGGCCGTAGGGTGTGATGGGTTACAGTTGTTATATGTTTCCTCCATCATCGTTCCGGCAACAGAACCTATTGCCGCTATTTTATCGCTATGATAGCAGGCAAGTGCATACGTAAAGAAAGCGCCGTTTGAGAAACCACAGGAATATACTCTTGCCGGGTCAATCTTGTAATTCGAGGAAATTTCATTGATCAGTGCTTCCACAAAGCCAAAATCATCCGCATTACTCTTGTTGGTATCTGATTCTAAGCCGGCATTCCAGTGCGGGTCTCCATCCAGCAGGGTGCCTTGAGGATAAACCAGAATAAATTTTTCCGTATCTGCCAAAGACCGCATATCTGCGAAATTCAAATATTGGTCTGCAGTCTGACCATATCCGTGAAAGTTAAGCATCAGGGGAACTGCCGAAGCTTCATCGTGAAAATCAGGCACATACAAGATATATTGTCTCGTCATACCATTATTTGAAAGTGTTTGTGCAAATAGACCAGTTGTTGCGGGTGCATCGAGTGGCATGTCGTCATTTCCTGAACAGGAAAACATGCTTGACAACGCCACAATGGTGACAAAAAAAAGCCTTATCATCAAGGCAGTCCCAATGTTCTAACCCGAAAATATCTCACTATTATCCCGCCGGTTCATCCCGTCTCGCTGCGCCCGTTCTGGTCTCGTCTCTTCACGGCGCTGATGTCAACTGATTGGGTTTTTGGTTCAAGCTGACGGCTGATAGCTGTTTTTGCTGCTTCTGATCGGCCGAATTTTGGCAATCTATTTCCGGGCCAGAACATTAGAGTACGGCAGACGACTCCCCGTCGGTCCACGCCCGCGACGCGTCCGTGTGGACCGCACGTCAGCCCGGTGAGCTCGAACGCCCACACGATCAGCGCGATTGCAAATACCAGAATACCGTTCAGCCGATAGGTGCGGGGCTCGCTGGTCTTCGGATTGATGACGTAGCCGGGGACCCACTTTCCAGGCAGTATGAGCTGCGCCAGGAAAAACACGGCGAAGATCACCAGCGGGGTGAAAAACCCCGCAATCGCTTCCGTCCGGGAAAGCTCGAAAAGGTGGCCGATACCAAGCCATTCAATCATAGTCGAATGCCCCTTCCTCCAGTGACGGGGTCATTCTCTATGGCAGTGTAATTATGACAGGGTCGCACTTCCAAGTCAATGCGCCAGGAATATGGAAGGCGCCTTCGACGGTCGCGTCCTGACCAGCCAGCATGTGCGTCACCGCAAGCAGGTCGGTGACAGTGGCGCCTTGCGGTTTCGGGAAGTGGATGCCAGTACAGGCGATCTGTCACAGATGGATGACGCGCTCAAGCGATACCTCGAAAAAAGGCTTGAAAGGGCTCACATCCACTTCCTCAACGGTTCTACAAGCCATTGTGCGGTCGTGGAGATGATGGATTTTCGAAGAGAGCAGCCTGATAGGCTGTGATGTAAACATCGAACGAGAGCTTGAAAGGGTGGAGCGGACATTCTTGTCTGCTCACATACATCAAACCGGAACCTCGGAATCCTGTGTCCGGACACACCACGACGCGCCGCCGTCTCCCCCACGGGCAAACGATGGCGCTATCTATTGGATCACTTCTGTCAGCATTCCGGCAGAAGGACCTCTCCCCCCGGCCCCCTCTCCTGCGAGGAGAGGGGGAGTCGAACGAAATGTCCCTCTCCTGCTGCGTAAACACGAGAAGGGCAGACAGGAATGTCTACCCCACCTTCAAACACGCTTCCGCGACGGCTCGCGGATCCAGAAAAGCCATTGTGCGGCGGTGGAAATGATTGATTCGCGAATAAACCAGCTAACCGTGACAATTCATGAATTGATCAGGCTAAGCTCGAACCCGGCGCGAAGTTCGTGTGCCGGCCAACGCAAAGAGCTTAAGCGGACTCGCGCAGCGCCTTTAGCACCGCCGCGCCGTGCTCGGCGGGCCTGGCCCGTTTCCAAACCCTGGTCAGTATTCCATTGGGGCCAATGATGAACGTCGACCGCGTCATTCCCTGGAACCGACGACCATAGAGGACTTTCTCACCCCAGGCGCCATAGCGCTCGGAGACGGTGGCTTCGGCATCTACCAGCAGGGGAAACGGCAGCCGGTGGCGTTCGCGGAAAGCCCGGTGCGAATCGGCGTCGTCTCTCGAAACACCGAGCACGATTGCACCCTCGGCCAGGATTTCGGCGTGACCATCCCGAAAAGAGCAGGCCTGAGTCGTACAACCCGGGGTCTCATCGCGCGGATAGAAGTAGAGGACGACCGTCCGGCCCCTGTATTCGGCCAGCGAATGGATATTGCCGTCCTGGTCGGCGAGCGCGAAATCCGGGGCAACATCGCCTGCCCCCAGCGTGATTGCCATCGTGGTCCTTTCTTCTACTACCTTCATCGAGTATGCACTGCAGGCCGAAGTGCGGCTTCGGGACGAATTGCTCTACGTCAATGGCACGTTGTCGACTGACGCCCTTCAATCTGCGCCGATCTCGGATGCTCGAAGGCCGCCGTTGCGAGCACCCGCTGAGATTACGCCAGGTCGAAACGATCCAGATTCATCACCTTGTCCCACGCATCCACGAAGTCGCGCGCGAACACTTGCTGCGCATCGTCGCATCCGTAGACGTCCGCGATGGCTCGGAGCTCGGAGTTTGAACCGAAGGCGAGGTCCACCCTGGTGCCGGTCCACTTGAGCTCACCGGTCCGACGATCGCGTCCCTCGAACACGTCCTGCGACGTGGAGGATGCGTTCCACTCGGTGTTCAGGTCGAGGAGATTCACGAAAAAGTCGTTGGTCAAGGTCCCCGGCCGATCGGTGAACACGCCGTGCCCGGACTGCCCGGTGTTCGCATTCAAGACGCGCATGCCGCCAACGAGCACCGCCATCTCGGGAGCCGTGAGCGTTAGCATGCTTGCCCGCTCCACCAGCAGGTTTTCCGGTGTACCTTCCTGCCCTGCCTGGAGGTAGTTGCGGAACCCGTCTGCGGTGGGTTCGAGCACGGCAAACGACTCCACGTCGGTCCACTCCTGCGACGCGTCCGTGCGTCCCGGTGTAAAGGGGACCTGCACGTTATGGCCGGCGTTCCTGGCGGCCTGCTCGACGCCTGCGCACCCGGCCAGAACGATCAGGTCGGCGAGAGAGACCCTCTTCCCGCCGGTCTGTGAGCTGTTGAACTCCGTCCGGATCTGCTCCAGCGCCTGCAGCACTTCTTTGAGCCCGGCCGGGTTGTTTACTTCCCAGTCCTTTTGCGGGGCGAGGCGGATGCGCGCCCCGTTCGCTCCGCCGCGTTTGTCGGTACCGCGGAACGATGCCGCCGACGCCCAGGCGGTCGAGACGAGTTGGGAAACGGACAATCCCGAGGCCAGGACCTTCGCTTTGAGGTCGGCGATATCCTGCTCCCCGACCAACTCGTCATCCACGTCGGGCACAGGGTCTTGCCACAACAGCGGTTGTGCGGGAACCAGGGGCCCGATATACCGGCTGCGGGGCCCCATGTCGCGGTGGATCAGCTTGAACCACGCCCTGGCGAAGGCGTCTTCAAGATCCGCCGGGCTCTCGAGGAAGCGCTTTGCAATCGGCGCATACTCCGGGTCCATCCTCAGTGAAAGGTCCGTGGTGAGCATCATGGGGGCGTGCTTCTTTGAGGGACAATGTGCGTCCGGCACGGTGGCTGCTTCAGCGGCATTCCTGGGCGCATATTGACATTTCCCGGCTGGACTTTTCGTCAGCTCCCAATCGTGTGTGTGCAGGTTCTCCATGAACTCGTTGTCCCACTTCACCGGGTTACTGGTCCATGCGCCTTCCAGGCCGCTGGTGACCGTATCGCCGCCTGTGCCGCTGCCGTGGCTGTTCTTCCAGCCGAGGCCTTGGTCCTCAATGCCGGCCCCTTCCGGCTCGGGACCGACATTGTCCTCAGGGGCAGCACCGTGTGCTTTTCCGAATGTGTGTCCGCCGGCAATGAGCGCAACCGTTTCCTCATCATTCATCGCCATGCGTTTGAACGTCTGGCGAATATACTCCGCCGCGGCGACCGGGTCCGGGTTGCCGTTAGGCCCCTCCGGGTTCACGTATATCAGGCCCATGTGGTCGGCGCCAAGGGGTCCCTGGAGGTCTCCGTTGCCGCTGTGGCGCTCGTCTGCAAGCCACGTACCCTCAGGCCCCCAGTCAGTCTCATCAGCCTCCCAGACGTCCGGGCGTCCGAAGGCGAAACCGAAGGTCTTGAACCCCATGGACTCCAGAGCGCAGTCGCCGGCGAAGATGATCAGGTCGGCCCATGAAAGCTTCCGGCCGTACTTCTGCTTGATTGGCCAGAGCAAACGGCGCGACTTGTCCAGATTTCCGTTGTCGGGCCAACTGTTGAGAGGCGCAAAGCGCTGGTGGCCGGAGCCTCCGCCACCCCGACCGTCACTGATGCGGTAAGTGCCCGCGGCGTGCCACGTCATGCGGATGAACAGAGGCCCATAGTGGCCGTAGTCGGCCGGCCACCAGTCTTGCGAGGTCGTCATTACCTCTTCGATGTCCACCTTCAGCGCGTCGACGTCGAGCGTCTTGACCGCCTCAGTATAGTCGAAATCCTTGCCCATCGGATCGGACAGGGGAGAATTCTGGCGGAGAATCTTCAGGTTCAACTGATCCGGCCACCAGTCCTGGTTGGTAGTCATGTCTTACCTCCCGTTAGATGTTCTGGATATGGCGCAACCCTACGGAACCGTTGCAAGCCTGGTGTATTGTTGGCGTATAGGAAGAAAATACGACGTTCTCTCGTTCACAGGCAAGGGGAATCTGGCGGGAAATGGGACAGGTTCGGGCGTCTGCGCTCCGCAGGAGCGGGACTGCCGGGGAGACGGGTGGCGGGAGTATCGGGTTGACGCCTGAAACGCGCCGAAATCCTTTTACAATGGGAACTATATACAATGTTAGCCGACGGGAAGTGAAGTTTGCACACGAGAAAAATCTAATTATTTCGGCTTGTCCGACTCCTTAACTTCAACTGGCCTTATCGCAACACTCACAAAAGCGTCAAAAGACGCACCTTCCAACTTCTTTGGAATCTTTACCAACTCTTCCGTCTCCGCCTTCGTGGGACTGTACGAAGACTTTGCAACCTTAATTCTTCCTTTGGTTGCCGCCCTGCGCTTGCCTGTCTTTTTCATTGCCTTCCCCGCAACGTCTATGGAATCTAATATCACTGTCCCCATCTTGTGGAGATCAGCGTTTCCTCGTGCGACCCTTGTCATAAGCACCTTGCCGATTCTCCATGTCTACCACATGAACCTTGCCCTCAAGACGCTTGCAGAAGATCCTATAAGCATCTTTATCAATCCTGAACATGGGATCGTTGGCAGGTCGTCCCTCTATCTTTACCGACCCCCGTATATTTGTGGGGACTTTGAGAGAATCAATCGCCGCAAGCGCACGTGTCTGTACTTTTGGTTGCAATTTCCTCTCTATAAACCGTGAAACACGCCGATAGATGATAACCTCTTGCTCTACCGGTGGTGCTTCCGGTTTGGGTTGTTCAACGGGCGTCTCTGCTTTTCTGGTCCGTTGCCTCTCGCGCCCCTCATTCACTTCCCGCCCCTTCTTACTCGTTCAATAAACTGGCGCTGTTCCTCCGGTGATAACGGACGGTTCCGCCCGGTACGAATATCCTCATCAATCTGAAGAGATCGGGCCAGAAAGGGATCTTCCTCCGCCTCTCGAACGACAACCTCAGGACGCTCCCCTTTTACTACTCGATTAATCAAACCCATCACAACGGTAACAGCACCCATCTTGTACCCCCTTTATCCGTTGTACAAATATCTCCGCTTCTTGTTCTCCCGCCTTAACCCTGAAAGCGTATACACATTGCTCTTCAGCCGGTTGCACGGGCCGCAAAGAAGAACCCTATCGAAAACCAAAAACATATCCACCTTAAATTCGCCTCAAATTGGTCTTGACGATGGGGTCCACTTCCTTTTATCCGTTCCCTGTACCAGCCTGGCTTTAACCTTACCATCTTCACGATCTCGCACTGCCACAACCGCAGTCTTGCCAACAGTACCACGGCCAGCATGCAACTTCTTGGAAGAATGTTTGTTCCGTTCCTTGCCGCCAATATAGGTTTCGTCAACCTCTACCGGTCCGGAGAACAAACCGCCCTTCATCTCCAACGCTTTACGAATTCTGTGGGCCAGATGCCATGCTGTCTTTTGCGTAACACCCAACTCCCTGGCAAGCATAGTGCTCGGCACACCCTTGCGATGTGTGATGATAAGATAGATAGCATTGAGAAACGTTGTCAATCGCAGGTTGGACTGCGCCATGATCGTTCCGGTCCTTACTGAAAAATGCTTGCGGCATTCTCGACAGCGATAAGGTTGCGGCTTGCCGTTTTTCGTTTTCTGAACATTGCCGATAACCCCACAATGCGGACAGTAAATCCCATCTTTCCATCGCAGGTTTTCGACATAAGATATGGCAACAGCTTCATTCGGAAACCGCTTGCTAAATTGGAAAATACTCATATCCTTAATCGGCTTGTATGTCGTCTTTTTCTGTTCCATTTCCGATCCCTTTTGTTGGCTAACTTCCTACTTATGATATAGCCTTTTGGAGATCGTTTGTCAAATGTAAATATTATATCCCTACGTGCCAATATAGAGTGAGACAACTCACCATCCAAGTTTAGTGTAGTCTTGAGGGCAGAGAGGAGAGCAAGAGATGATGAGTATGGACAACGGCCGACAGGAGCAGGTGTCGGTAGCAGTCCCGGAGCGGAGCGAAGGGACTGCTACCGAGGCGCCCCGCCCTGACCCGGAAGTGTCAGAGAAGGCGAAGCGCCGGCGGTTCACTGCGCGGTACAAGCTTCGGGTCCTCAGCGTCGGCGATACGGCCCCCTTATTTACCCTCCCCTCGCATCAGAAACAATACGTGTCGCTGGCATCGCATCGGGAAAAGGAACACGTCGTTCTGACGTTTTTTCGGGGGACCTGGTGAAGGAGAAGCCGTCGTCAGTTGGCGACAGTGCAAGAACATACAGACGCGTACGCCGAACGTAACGCGACATCTATTGCCATCGCCGCAGGGCAGCAGCTTTGCGAACTGCGCGAATACGCCGAACGCAGTGGCATCACCTATCCTCTTTTGGCGGATGAAGACTGGAGCATCATCAAGAGTTATGGGGTATATCACTGGTTCGGCCTGGCGATGCACAACCTCGCTTACAACATCGTCCGCCCCGCGACGTTCATCATCGACAATTTCGGCTATCCTTTACACAACTGGATCGGCCTGGCGGATCACAATCTCAGCAACAGCATTGCCCGCCCGGCGACGTTTATCATTGATAGCTTCGGCACTATCAGATATATGTACATCGGCTCGAATCAGTTTGATTTGGCCGAACAGGAAGAAATTCTCGAACACTTGAATTCGCTGACGCAGTGAGGTCCGAATGAGTAATTTCGTCGCCGCGAACCGGTCAGGTAGAACCACTTGCCCGACGGCCACAGTCCGCGATTGAGGACGTCGCCCGAGTGCTTGATTTCGGTCGAATAGCCGCGCCAATCGGTGTGCCACCCTACGGGAGCCGAACCGGTCCGGCGGATGATGGCAGCCGAGCGGTGGATCGTCAACTCGTCGGTGGCAATCAGGTGCCGGTTGATATCCATGAAGGGCTCGTAGTCGAGCACCTCCCAAGCACCCGGGCCGGACTCATGGCGGTAGCCCAAGTCCGGCTTTTGAATGTGCGAATAGTCTGCCATGATTTTCCTCCATACAAGTGCCCGGTTATTAGAGTCGCGATTGGCGGGGTAGCGGGAAAATCCATGGCCCTGTTAGAAGCGCTGCGCCTGAGCACCGTTTGCAAGCGCCAGCTCGTAGCAGGCGGCCTCGCTGTCCGTGCGCACTAACAGATAGGGTGTGGCAAAGGCCGGGGGATTCCAAGTTTTGCCGTCGAAGGCCGTCATGCGCGCTAGTTCTACGTGGCGGTCGGGGCGAGCCTCGACCAGTAACACGTCACCCGATTCGCTCATTATCAGCAGGATATCGTCTATCAGGATGAGCTGGCCGTGGCCGTAGCGCCCGCGCTTCCAGCGACGCTTGCCGTCTTGCGGGTCGAGGCAGACCAGCACCCCGTCGTCGAGGCCATAGACAAAACCATCGCGATAGACCATGTTGGCAAATTTGGCCTTGATCCGGGGGCTTTTCCAGACGATATCGGTCGTCAACTCGCCGTTGGGCGCGGCATTCACTTGATACAGCTTGGCTCCAATGCCATAGCCGGTGGAGACCAGAACCCGGTCCCCGGGCAAGGGCAGGGGATTGGCAATGCATTCGGCCCGATCCCAAGGCTGACGCCAGAGGGGAGCTCCGCTCTGCGGATCGTGCGCGACAACGCTGTGGTTGTTGAAGATCAGGATCTGCTCGCGTCCAGCCAACGTGACCAGACGCGGCGAGCTGAAGCCGGCCTTGTCTGTGCCCCCGCCCCAGACAAATGCGCCGTTTTGGCGGTGATAGGCCACTAGCGAGCGCTCATCCGGGCCTCCGGCACTGACCACGACCAAGGTGTCGAGGACCAACGGCGAACAGCTAATGCCCCATATATGGGCCTTAGCCTGATTGTCGGCGAGAATGTCCCGCGACCAAAACAGCGCCCCGCTGGCCAGATCCAGGCAGTTGAGGATGCCAGTAGCGCCCAGCGTGAAAACCCGGTCTCCAGCGATGGTGGGCGTAGCGCGCGGGCCGATGCCGGCAATGGCGGTCTCGTAGCGAGTCGAGTCGGCGTGTTGCCAGAGCTTGCGGCCCGTTGCCAAGTCGTAGCAGACGACCTGCTCCTCGGGGCCGTGTTGCTCCTGGGTTACGGCCCGGCCGCCGACAATGGCAAAGGAAGACCAAGCTGCGCCGACGGGGCGACGCCAGATTTCGCGCGGCGGGTGCTTGGTCCAGTCGCGTTCGAGGTGAACGCCGCGGAGGCGGTTGTTGCGCTCGGGGCCGAGAAATTGCGGCCAATCGCGGGCGTCGAGCGCGGTGGCGTCCCCTCCTTCGACAGCGCCTGCTTCGTCCTCAGTACTCCAACGCCATTCGAGGATCGGTGCGAAGTCGCCGCTCATACCCTCAACGCGAAAAAACCCGATACCAAGCGCAATGACGAGGACGATACCGCCGAAATAGCGCAGGCGTTGTCCCCAGGCCAGCCGCGACGCGAAGAGCAACCAGAGCAAAGCAAAGAAAATCGCGAGAATGAAGGCGGCCATGGTGCGCATGACCTGTTGCTGGCGATGGGGGGCTTCGGGCAACCAGATCAACAGGAGCGCCAGGACGACGCCTCCTCCGAGCAAATAGAGAGGCCATAAGCGAGGGCCAGCCGAGGACATGGGCATTGATCCCCTGTGTTAGACGCCGCCGGTGACGGTCTCCAAGCGGACCCAATCGCCGCTTGCGACCGAGCGGACAATGGCGGCCATCGCCCGCATAGCTAGAGTTCCATCCTCCACATCGGCCCCCATTTGGGGCGCGCCGTGGAGAACGACATCGGCAAAACCTTCGAGCTGGAGTCGGTAGAAATGCGCGTCGGCTCCTAAAGGCCGATGGTACTGACCGTCTCGCGTGGAGAAGCACTCGACATCGCTGGATTTCAAAAACCACGGCAAATAGGTTTTGCCGACGACGCTGCCGTGTTCTCCGTAGATGTGAAAGCCCTCTTGGTAGTCCATGCGCTCGACCAAGTCCGGCGCCTGGTCGCACAGCGCGTACAGCCGCATATTGCGGGCCTTGATGCACGACTCAAAGTGGGCGAATTGGGCGATGGGGCCGCAGCCCAACACGCCAATAGACAGGACTTGGCGGTCTTTGTTCACGCACTTTCGGTGGGCAAAATGGCGTAGGATTCGATCTCGACGACCAGATGCGGCTTTAGCAGCGCGGCTATGACGACCAAGGTCGAAGCCGGCAAAATCTCGCCAAACACCTCGTGGTGAGCGCAGGTGACGCCAGCGGCATGAGCCGTATCCGTGATGTACACGACCGTCCGCACCACGTCGCCGAGGCTGGCACCGGTTTTGACGAGCGCCTTGTCGATGATCTGCAATGCGCCCATGGCCTGCTCGTAGGCATCGCCCTGGTCCTGCGGCGGCTGGGCGCACGTGCCAGCGACGTGGACGTGCCGGTCCACGCGCACGGCGCGCGAATAACCAAACTCCGCGCCAAACGGGCTGCTGGTAGCTATGTTTTTGCGTTTCATGGGTCTCCATTATCCATGGCTTCCTCTGCCTCCACCCACTCCTCCAAGAGGGCCGCCAACGTACGCTCGATATCCGCCTGTTCGCATCTGCATTTCTCCTTCAATAATTTGACAGTAAAGGTATAACTAAAGGAAATCAAAATCAAAGCCCAAGTGCGCCTGCTCAATGTGCTGGGTGTATAGCAACCCATAGCCCCGTTGGAAGTACGGTGAAGGAAGAACGAGCTGCTCCCTCCGTTTTGCCAATATTGCATCGTCTCCTACCCCCTCCGCCGCAGTTCGAGTTCGCCGCCTGACCTCCTACGCGATTCGCTCCCTGCGTGAGCCGTACGGAGGAGTGCGCCCTCAAGTGCCAGGCCGATCCCTGAAACGCGACAAAATCCTTTACCGCGGTACTCTGAGCATTCCCGGACGATTCTGTGGGACGACAAGCGATTCATGAGGGACCCTGCTGGATCCTTGCGTACGTTTTCGGCGAATTGCATATTACCGATATCGGTACCTTATTTTTCCTCAGGCCGAACAACGCACACGTTCGCGTGACGACCTGGATCCTTTCCAAATCAGCCAAAATTCCGTTTATCCTGCCTATGCATCAGGGGCGCTGACCGACGCCGAGCCTCTTTTGCGCTTCAACGCCCTTGGCGTCGAAAGGAAAAATCATGCACGAGACCAACCTACTGAGAGCCGGAGCGGCGATGATTGACATCACGCCACCGCCGGGGACGCATCTGGCGGGAAGCGGGGCTGGCGAGCACCGCCCGGCCCAAACCGTGATGGATCCGCTCTTTGTCAAGGCCATCGTCTTTGAAGTCGGCCAGCGGCGCGTCTGCATGGTGATCCTGGATCTCACCATTGTCACCTGGGACTACACGGACCAGATCCGCGCCGTTATTGGCGAGCATACGGGCATCGCACCGGAGGCGATCATGGTCCAGGCGACCCAGACGCACTCCGCCCCGAGCCTCGGCTACTTTATGCTGGATGCGGATTTCCCTCTGGAGACCAACGAGGAGACGGAGTATCTGCGCGGAGGCGAGCGCGCCTACGGGGACCGGGTTGCTGCCGCCGCAGTGGAGGCCGCGGTCGAAGCGGTGGGCAAGCTGCAACCCGTGCGCATCGGTTTGGGGCGTGGCGTGTTGGGGGATCTGGCTTTCAATCGCCGCGGCATACGCCGGGACGGCACCATCGCCATGCCCAAGCCGCTGGGCCGGGAACAACAGCCGTTCGGGATCGCGGACATCTGCTATCTCGAAGGGCCGATGGACCCGGAAGTTGGCGTGTGCTGCGTCCAGGATATGGATATGCGGCCGCTGGCCTTTCTCCTGCACTACACCTGTCATCCGGTCAATGTGTTCGGAAATCCCAAGTCCTACCGGGCGGTGTCGGCGGATTGGCCTGGTGCCTGGACGCGGGAGATGCAACAGCTATTCGGCTCCGACGCAGTGCCGTTGGTCGTCAACGGCTGTTGCGGCAACATCAACCCCTGGCATCCTTTCGACCCGGATTGCCGACCGGATCACCAGCGAATGGGGCGCGAATTGGCGCAGATGAGCGAACGAATTGTTCACAATATGGCGTTTGCCAACAACGCTGCGTTGGCTTGTAGAGTCGACAAGGTCGGCCTGCCCTTCCGCGAGATTCCGGCCGAGCGCTTGCGCGAGGTCAATGCGATTCTCACTGAGAATCCACATCCGCCGCGCCAGGCAAACAGCGAAGTGGATCGGCACTGGTTTCGGGCCGCATCGACCCGCAGCGTCGAACTATGCCGGCAGCGGGACGCCGAGTTCCCCTATGAAATCCAGGGTTTCCGCATCGGCGACCTCGGCGTTATCGGCCTGCCTGGAGAACCTTTTGTCGAAGGACAACTCGCACTCAAAACGAACTCAGCGGCACCGTTTCTCTTTCCAGCGCACCTCACGACGCACTATGTCGGCTACCTGCCGACGCGGGCGGCCTACGCCCGTGGCGGACACGAGGCCAACGAAGACGTTACCTACTGGGCAAAACTCGCCCCCGGCTGCCTTGAAACCGTGGTCGAGCGGGCTCGGACGCTGGTACAAGAGCTGTTTGTATGAACGATCCGGGGTACATCCAAGTGGATACCGTGGCTGAATCGAGCTGAGGGGCTGCTGGCGCTCAGTCGGCAGGTGCGGGCGGTGGATGTCGCGCCGGCGTTGTGCTACTTGCTCGGCATCCCCATGTCCGAGCAGGTGGGGGGCGGCGTGGTCTACGAGGCGCTTGAAGACGCAGACTGGCACCTGCGATGAAGGCGGCCTGCTACTGCGGCGACAGCACGGTCAAAATTTTAATCGACACCCAAGGGCGGAGGATGTATGACTGAAAGTGAACGCTACGAAGCAGGGCGCAGAGTTCTCTCGACGATGCTCGGAGAGGCCGCTGCAGAGGCCTCTGCCAAGAAGATGCGCACACTTCATCCCGAGTTCGAGCGACTCGTGATGGAGCACGTGATGCATGACCTGTACGGACGGGACGGGCTGGACATCAAGACCCGTCTGCTGTGCACGATCGCGGCCTTGACGGTTCTCGGCAGGCCGGAACAACTTGCTGTTCACATCGACCGAGCCCTTGGTTGCGGATCCACAAGGCAGGAGATTGAGGAGGTCATGTTGCAGATGAGCGCTTTCGGCGGATTTCCGGCGACGTGGGATGCACTGACCGTTCTTCAAGGACAGAACCAAGGGGAATAGCATGGGGATTTTGGTTTTTTTTAAGCTCGACGGCCAAACGGCGCTGGTCACCGGATGTCGTTGAGGTATCGGGCGCGGGTTCGCGCAAGCATTGGCCGAGGCCGGAGCAAATATCGTCGGCGTCAGCGCCTCGCTGGAAGCAGACTCCGAGGTCGGGCGGGACATTTCCGAGCGCGGCAAGAGTTTCACAGGCTATGCCTGCGATTTCAGCGACCGGCAGGCGGTCCGCACCTTCGTCGAGTATCTCGAGGCGGTTCATTAAGGCGTCGGCAGCGAATCTGAGGCAGTTTCAAGAACGGTCTCTGGCCGGGGGTGTCAAGAATATCGTGTAATTGGTGTTCGTGGATCAATGAAAAGGGACGCGATCGTCGAACATGATGGCGAAGCGAGTCTGTGCGGCGACATGCGATTCAACAGGGCCGCTGCCGGACCCTTGCGTACGTTTTCAGCGAATCGCATAGTATTGATATCGGTGCCTTATTTTTCCTATAGATACGCGGCGGATCATCTTAAAGAAAAGCAGTATGAGAAGTACCTCCAGGTTCACTCCACGTCGAGGATATAGCGCGCCAGGGGCGAGAGCCGTTGGGCGGTTGCGGGCCGCAAGTACTCGCGCTGGTTCGTCTGCTGCGGGTGCTCGCGGGCGATAAAGGCGCAGTGCAGGGTGCGGCGGGGGGCGTCGCTGAGGTTGCGATACGAGCTGTGCAAGAGGCTGCCGTTGAATACGGCGACCGAGCCGGCGCGTCCAGTTAGTTGTACTTGATCCGGATGATCGGCCAGGGGATCGGCTACGTGGTCGGCGATCCTGCCGGGTTTGCGGTGGCTGCCGGGGACGCAGCGGGTCGCGCCGTTGACCCGGGTGAAATCGTCGAGCATCCACATCGAGTTGACGACGTGGTACGGTCCACCGGGCACGGTGGGCTGCCCCCAATCCGCGTGCAGGCCCTGTAACCCGCTGCCGGGTAGTGGATCGTGCCCGTTGAGCGAGTGCAGCTTAAACGGCCGCTGCAAGACGTGAAAGACCGCCGTCAGCAGCGCCGGCTGCAGGTACACAGCGTCGAAGACCGTCCCCTTGTTGACCAGATCGGCGAGGCGGCGCACGCCCTCCATCTGGGCGACTTCAGCACCGGCTTTGTCGTCCTCGCGGGCAAAGATCGCGTCAAAGGCATGGCGCAACCCGGCCAGCCAGTCGGGCGCGATGACGCCTTCCAGAATGACGAAGCCGTTGGTGTCCAGCGCGCTGTATTGCGCGGGCGTCAGCGGCTCGGGGACGAACCCCCGTTGCAACAATTCGCTATCCATAGCGGATGATCCTGAGTCAAGCTAACGGTATATTGTTACGCGGAACGCAGATTGAGTACCGAGAAAGAACACATTATGCCGCGAAAAAGCAAGGTCCTCAACGTCGGTGATGCCGCCCCTTTATTTACCCTCCCCTCGCATCAGCAACAAAACGTGTCGCTGGCATCGCATCGGGAAAAAGAGAACGTCGTTCTGACGTTTTTTCGGGGGACCTGGTGACGGCGAAGCCGTCGTCAGTTGGCGACTGTACAGGAACATCTGGACGCTTGCGCCGACCGTAACGCGACAGCTATAGCTGTCGGCGCGGGGCAGCCGCTTTGCGAAATGAGCGAATACGCCGAACGCTACGGGATCACCTTTCCGCTTCTGGCGGACGAAGACTGGAGCGTCATCAGGAGTTACGGGGTACGTCACTGATTCGCCCTGGCAATGCACAACATCGCTTACTATATCGTCCGCCCCCCGACGTCCATAATCGGCAATCTCGGCCGTTCTATACACAAGTGGATTGGCCTGGCGGACCACGGTCTAAACAACAGCATTGCCCGCCCGGCCACGTTTATCATTGATAAACTCGGCATTGTCAGATATGCGTACATCGGATCGAGTCAGTTTGATTTAGCCGAACAGAAAGAGATCCTCGAACACCTGGATTCGCTGACGTCGTGATTTCTTGGGGGGTAGCCCAACCGACCTGAGGCACCCCAATGCCCACGCTGCTGTTCTTTCGCAGTTTCTGGGAATCCAATCAGGGACGCAGGTCTAGAACGCGAACGCTCAGCGCTAGTGCACCACCCAATTTCATCTCCACGCGTGTAGCTTCCTCACGGAGTAGCGTCTCCAACTCAGGTAGGTCGATATCGGTTCCGCTATCCGGGTGTTTCCACTTCCGATTCAGATCTCGTGCCAGAGTTACTAACAGGCAGCCTGACTTTCTTTTCTCGGCCGCCATATATTTCGTGACCAGTTGACCATAGATCGTGTCTCGCAAGTCGCTGGCCGTCCGTTTATCGGCGAGTTTGAGTTCGATCACGGCTTCGTGCTCTGACACTACCGAACGCAGACGAATATCCGTTCTGTTTTCGTCCGCCGTAACAGCTTCCTGGTCCACTTTGTATAGACCATTCGCAATATTTCCAAGCTCGTGTGCAATTCCGCGCCGCAGAACCCTTTCGTCAGTGATCGCTGCCCAAACTTCCCGTGGCGATGCGTCGTGTTGCAAAAGGTCATCAATTTCATCCAGCCGATCGTTCATTAGGGCAAACATTGCTTCGTTTGTTGCAGGAGGTGCTTCGTGTGTCCTGTCGAGCGCAATGGCTTGCTCCTCGTCGAACGGGACAGAATCTATCTCAAGTGCCCGATGCTCCTCAGCGACCGCGATAATGCGGTCGCTGAAATGTGCGCAGTGCGGATCACTAGCCATTTCCAGTTTCGCTTTCCAGCCCTTTTCGCCTTTCGCCTCCAACAACGCGCTCACAATCTCGTTTCGTGCGCGTTCGGCGTGGTCGCGGGTGTCGGGCGAATAGGGTCCCTCGTGCTCGACATCGTCAGTCGGCCTGACATGCTCATACGAGAGGCGGAGCAGTCGAAGGAGCAGTTGCGGCGTGAATGCCGGGTGTCTTCAGATTAATCGCATCATGACGATCACCGAATAGAACGCTGAACCATTTGACCGCATCGCTATTAGCTCCCGGCTTGATCGTACGGATACGATCCTCAAACGTGGATACACCGAGAGCGGGATCCAGTCGCATAAGCGTCGGCAGCCAAATAAAAACAGACTCTTCTGGATGGTCTTTCTGGAGACGCCGATGCGCCATGGCGAGCACGTACGCACGCGTTTCTTTGTCGCCATGTTTTAGCATAATGCCGATTACCTGCCGAAGTCGTTCCGTGGAACCAGCGAGGTCGCTCGCATCATCGACAACATCTCCGCCCCTGTCCAACCATTTGCGAAGTCGAGAAAAAAACAATCTTGCGACCGGTTCAGGCGCGAGACTAATGTCTTGCAATAGTATTGAATGTCCATTTTCGGAAGGATCCCTCTTCAGTTCCCAGCTCAACTCTTTACCAAGTATTGCGTCCACCGCGCTTGGATGGACATCGACGAGACTTTCCATCCAATTGGGCAACCCATTGAGTTCGATGGGTGCGTAACGTGCGGCAAGCTTGGCTTCTTCGTCGGTCAGTTTCTCGGCCCATGAAGGATCTTCGGCCTCCGCATAGAGTGCGGCGAGCCCTAATTGCCACCAGACGAGATAGGTTCCGCGCTGGTCTTCCGGTCTTTCGCTTGGGAGGGTGGGATGGTCTTTGCGCCAGATATCCATCAGTGTGCGTCGCAACCGGTCCGCTGTGTCTTTTCCAAAGTGCTCTTCAATAAAGCGCCGATTCCACCCAGATGTACGGCTATCTTCGCCGTCGTGGCTCACTACCTGCCAAAGTTTCCACGCTGTGTTCTGGCTATGTTCGGAAGAGAAAGCGTCGTCTGGGTGCTCCGCAACTTTCCGCCAAAACTGAATCCAACTAGCACGGTTCTTGGCAGCTCGCCGCTCTCGTTTCTTTTTCCACTCCGCCTTCTTTTTCTCCCAGTACTCTCGCTCCTTGTTGTGCTTCGATGGCTTCAGGCGCTCATCGATTACTGCAAGGAGACTTGGCCGATCGGCAACCAGCGCCTTCAGGCCCGACACATGATCCCGCCACTGTTTTCGGTTTGGCGGTAGGCGGATCGCCGCCTCCAATAGCATAGCTCGGTCGTTTTCGGAACGGGCCGCGTCGGCGAGAGCTTCCTTGATCCAGTCCAGATCCCGATCTGAGCGAAGCTCGACGGGTCCGTCGTGTAACGTGATTTCCGCGAAGCGCTGCCAGGGATCGGCGACGGCGCGGAGTGATTGAACCAAGGCGTCTTCCGCAAAAAAAAGGCGCGCGTTCTCTTCAGCTGCTAAGTTCTTCAGTCGGTCGCGAAGCTCAACGAACCCTCCGTCATTGCTGTATTCGCGATCATCTTTCAGACGAAGCGCTAGAACGCTCGCATGCAGCCAGCCATCGGTTTTCCTCCGGCCGAGTCCGCGCACGCAGACCACGGCCAATGCGCCGCTTAGATACGACCGATCACATACGATGTGTGGCCATTCCGGTCGCCAGCGGAGGCCTGTAGAGAGTAATTTGACCAGCCCGTCGCGAAGCGCCTTAAGGTCTTGCGGGTCAAGCTCAGTGTTGGCGATTAGACGGGGTAGTTGACAACTCAGTTGGCGGATATTCCGCTTTCCATTTTTCAACCAACTCAGGGTCTGTAGAAACTGGTCGATCGAAAGATCTCTCGGAAACAGCTGCGACAAGACTCCCAGTGCGAGTTCGTGTGACCATTGACTATCAGCAGCCGCCAAATCGCACGCGATGTCCTTGAGTCTTGAATCCCGCATCGCAACCATCGCATCGACAGCAATCAGCCGCTCTACAACTGACGCCTGAACGTCAAGCGCAACTCCATATGCAATGTCAACGCAATTACCGATTCGTCCCGCCTCAATGAGATAGAGGAGTGTCTCCCGAACATCGGGGTTTTCGACACCTATAGCCCAGAGTTCTTTGACGTCGTCTGCCAGTTCGGGAGACGCGAAACGATGAACCTGGATGTATGGAACGCTCAAATCTCGCCGTCCGCCTTGACCATAACGTTCCACATAGGCACTTAGTGCTTGGCTGCGCTGCGGTCTTGATAGAGCCTCTGGGTCACCCTCATCAAGAAGCACAGCAGGTTCGTTGTCCCGAAGCATCTTGAATATTCTATTTTCTGTGAGAGCCAACCAACCTGCGATCGGTCGTTTTGATGGTCGGACAATCGTCTTGCCTTTTGTCTGCGCGAAGATCAAACGCCTAAGAGCCCGGAACGACATGCCCATGGCACGGAGCGCCCTAAGGCGTTCTGTAGCTAAGTATTCAACGACGGAACGATGGTGAAAACGCACGCGCCCGTACGAGGCAAATCCGAAGAGCGGCCGTTCAAGTAGAGCTTTCCGCTCATTCGGGTTCCAATCCGACAGTAGGATTTCCGGATCAAGGGCGGCTTCATCATCGATGATATCTGACGCTGCGCTGTGCCGGATTGTCATTCGGCGCATGAACATCATGGCGAGGGCCAATCGGCTCGCCCCCTCAACGGCTTTTTCAACAGACAGTTGGGCGGGCTCGTGCCTGTCGTCTCGGGGCAGCAGCTTTATGTGCACATTTGCCGCCACTTGAGCGCGATGAGTGCGGATGTGGTTGTGTTCTCGCCAATCCGCGCATAATTCGATTAGGTCCTGCGGGCGGCGCGCGAATTCCTCTGCGTTCCGTCTCTTCAAGTCCTCCAGGAGCGCGGCAGGGTTCTCCACAAGTTGATCGCTACAGAATTCGATAATCTGCTCTTCGGATAGCGGCATCAGCGCAACAGTTCGCCAATTGGGAGGGGCGTGATCGTCATTGTTCCCGGCTTGTTGGGTTTGATGATCACGCATTGCGATCGTCGCGAACGATTCTTCACTCGGCACCGCCGAAGGCACGGGAGGTACGGGCAGAACGCTACGCAAGAGCTGTTCGTCAAATGGGGTCGGCCGCGTCGTAATGACGATCCGGGCTCGGCCGAGCCGGCTACCGATGCCTTTATTCAAGCGCTTTAGGGCCTGCTCAAATGAACCGAGGGTCAGTTTGAGCTCATCGATAGAGTCCAAGAAAAATGTCGCGATGTCGGATTGCGAGGATTGCCAATCGTCCAGGCGCGTTTCCTCTTTATCATCTAACTGGCTGCGTAGATCACCCGTCGCCAGTGATGCCATCTCAATGAAGAATGCAGGTTCTCCGGCATCCCAAAGACGCCGCGCTTGTTTTCGGCATTCATACGTCTTGCCCGCGCCCGCCTCTGAGATTATCAGCACACGCTTCGAGCGCAGAAGGTTTTTCCATGTCGTCCCTCTCGACCAATCTAAACTGACCAAGAACGACTGCTGATCTGCCTCGCTGAGTTTGCCCTCAGAGATATTCTGGAATGTTCTTTCGATCATTGGTTTCCATATTTCAGCGGCCATTGCGCTGGGGACACACCATCATTGTATTTCATCATCACCGGAGCCTCAGGACGGATGGCCTGAATGCTCCGCACAAGGAACGGCACCGTCCAATGACTTTACCGCGTCGCAATGTGCGTCTCTCGGCCAATTCCTCAATTCGCCAGGGACTGACGGGAACAGCAGTCACCTGTGTGCTCTCCGATGAAACTACCGAGCGTTACCGCACGATGAAAGTTCATCCTTTAGGGGCCCTTCTGGCTCCTTGCGTACACTTTCAGCGAAATGCATATTACGGATATCGGTGTCCAATTTTAGAGAAAATTCAATCGATCCAGGAGATATTAATGCTTTCACAAGAGATATTGGCGCAATATGACCGGGACGGGTACGTGATGGTGTCCGGGTTGATTCGGAAGCGACAATTGCCAGTGCCGAAACCGCGATGTGGTCTGTCCTTGGTATGGATCGGAACGATCCGGCGTCTTGGTCTCCGTTGCCGGACGAACCGGAAGGGATGATGACAGCCGTAAGCCAGGGTGTGATTGAACATTTCGGGCTCCAGGACTCCGCGTTGCTGGCCTGTTGCACACCAGCGTTTTACGATGTGCAAAGCCAACTTGCCCGGAGAAATCCAGAGGCGTTTCATTGTCGGAAACCACAGCCCGAGGCAGTGTGGACGCGGAGTGTATTTCCGGTATCGGGAATCTGGAATCATCTCGGTGGGCATGCCGACGGCGTCCATCGACCTTTCGCGGTCTTTCCCGGATCATTTCGCGTCTCGTCGCTGACGTATCTCGATACCGGTGTTGCTCAGGGTGGCGGTACCGCTGTCTGGCCCGGATCGCACCGGAGGCTACGCGAGACGGCGGCGCAGGACCCTGACAGGTATCGAATGCTGCCGGATTTAAAGAACCCGCAGCAGAAGTTCGATCTGGGAGAGCCTGTTGAGCTGACGCCTTCCCGGGGAGACGTACTGTTTTTTCATTATCTTTTGGTGCACGCCGGATCTCTCAACACAAGCAATAAACCGCGTTTCGCCCTCCGGTGGATGTGCGCCTGCGACACCTGCCGCATCTGGGAAAAATACGGCAAGTGGAATATCTGGATGCCGTGAAGTTGATGAGTGTCGAGGGATGGCGGTACAGCAACACGATAACAGATCTAATTCTCTTCAATAGCCACATCTCCCGAGATCTCCGGTCATCAAAAAGGCACCTCCTTTTTAGGAGATAAGAATTGGCGTCCCACAGATGTAGACAAATTCAAAATTAAGGATTGGTCTTATGCCTCCTATTGAAGAACTTAAATCGCTTGTTACACAACCACGGGAAGATCTCTCTGTTGAATATAAAGATTGGCTTGATTTATCAATTACTGAGGATAAAGCAAAACTCGCAAAGGCTGCTATTGCTCTCGCTAACCATGGTGGGAGTTACATAGTTATGGGTTTTGGTGAAGTTGATCAATTTCTCAAATCAGTTCCAAAACCAGATAGAATGCCACAAGTGACTCAAGATTTAGTAAATCAAGCGATTAATAGATTTGCTGAACCAGAATTGCAGTGTAATGTCCATAATATACCTCATCCCGATACAGAGGTAATGCATCCCGTTATTATTGTACCAGCCGAATTAACCACACCTATAATGAGTAAACGACTTTGTGAAGGTATCATCCGACAACACCGTTGTTATATCCGTAAACCAGGTCCTAAAAGTGAAGAGCCAAAGACATCAGAAGAATGGCGAAAGTTGTTAAGGCGGTGCGTGATCGCCAATAAGGAAGAGCTACTTAGTGCAATTAGAACAGCTTTAGCAGGAGATATTGAAGAAACAGAAACTAAAGAACCAGATGAGATAGATAAACTACGTAGATTTGTCCGTGACGCTCGTGCTTATTGGAAGAAAGCCGTAGCAGACCAACCCACTAATTCTCCTATTCGATTTCCGCATGGCTACTATGAAATGTCTATTTCCTTACTAAACCCAACTCCTTTTAAAAATGTTAGCGAACTTCAATCACATCTTTATGAAGCTGGACAAATTAACCATACGGGGTGGCCTGTATTCCCCATCTTACAAAATTCTGATTGGGCGCCATTCCCGTATGATGATTTCATCAATGCGCATATTGGAATACCAATTAATGATAAACGATCAATTGAAGAGACGCATCACTGTAATTTTTGGCGGGCTTCTCTTGATGGCAAGTTGTACACTATTTGTGGTTATCGTGAAGATAGTCAGGAACCACCTGGTAAGGTACTTTATGACTCTTCACTGATCTGGCGTTTAGGTGAAGGAATATTATTTGTTAATCGATATATGAAAACTCTTGATAAAATAGAGCAGGTTATACTTCAATTTCATTTTACGGGCCTCAAAGGACGTCACATTGCCAATGCTGAAGTACCAGGTCTCCGCAGAGATATTTATGTAAGTAAGATTGAAAAATATTCGGTCGGGTTGACAGTTAAATCAGAAGAAATAGAAAATAATCTTATCGAGGTAGTACATGCGATTCTAAAACGACTTTATGAACAATTTAACTTTTGCCCATTAAGTATTGAATTTGTTGCTAAAGAACTTAAGGATGTGCGGCAAAATCATTATTATTAACCTACTGATCATTTTTTCGGAAAATACAGCGCCCTGGGAAAACACTCATCTCTCTGGGCCGATTTATTCCCATTTTCCCCTCGAAAGTCCCCTAAACCGGGGAAACTCCATAATCATCTACCCGTGTCTTTTTGATGGGTAAGTGGGTATGTAGGTGCCATCAAGAAGCAGCAAAAACAGCGGTCATCTTTCAGCAATCAGCCTAAGGCGGTACTGCGCAAATCCACGCGGCGGTCCTTTCGGGTCTAACCTCTTCCCGCCCGGTGGCGTGGGGGGTTTGTTCGCGGCAAGAAACGCGCCGCTCACCATCAGCCTCGAACGCCAGAAACAGACGTCCCCTGTTGTCCCGCAGAATCACCGGAACAACAGGTCACCCGCTGCGCGGGCGGAGGCGGATTCTCCGTGCTATTCCGTCCAGCACCGCTGTATTGGTTCAGCTGAGAGGCTGGTAGGGCACCCGATTCCCATTTGTTTCCCTGGCGTGATTCACGGAAAAACCGGCTCCGCGCCGAGCGGCCTGCCTGCGCCGAGCCGTGCTCGGCAGGCAGGCGCCCTTCTTCCAAAGGCAGTGAGACGTTAGACGGAAAAAGTGAGACGATATGAGTGCCTGGTCGTTCAATTTGCCGTAACAACAATGTCTACTGAATAGGCACGGGTCACGTGGAAACGCTGTTGTGTCAATCTCAAGACCATGGCGCACAGATTTCAATATGGCGTTCCGGCGCTATCCTATTTGGCTTGGCGCCACATCAGGTGGCAAGGTTTTTCCTCTACCGTCTTACCTCTTCCGTCTCCCCGCCTCGCGAAAAGGGCAAGGGAATAGGGGACGTTGGGGGGTGGTGGAACCTCAACTTCACGGGTAGCGAAACGCGCATTTCGACAAGCTCGTTTCGACAGGCTTGCTTCGACAAGCTCAGCGCAGGCAACGCACGCAATGACCACGTTTCGACAAGCGCGACTTACCTACCCCTTCTCTTCCAAAAACGCCTCGTACAACGCCAAGGGCTGGGCCATCGATTCATCGATCTCGGTGACGGCGAACCTTACCTCCACGGTCCGTTCATCGCCAACGCGGAAATCGTCCCCGAACAGCGAGAGGTAGAGCGGGTTCTGATCCCTGAACGGATCTTTCATGTTCTCACTCTCGTACCCGCTGATCACCGCGTAACAATCCCGGGGCCTGGACATCAGTACGCCCGCAATGCCCTTTTCCAGGTTCGCGCTCATGATCACCGGAAATTCGAAATAGCGCTGGGGATTCCACTGGTAGAGGCCCCAGATTCGGTCCCATCGCCCGTCGGTAGACCGCCTGGCCGCGTGTTGATCCCTCGAGAATACCAGTCCCGTTCCCACAAATACGTCGTTTACTTCCGGCGCTATCCATCGCGCCTGGTCTGCCGGGATATCGAACGGACTGCCCTGAACGTACACGTACGGTTTCAGCGACAGATCGAAATAGTTCGACAGGAACACTTCATAAGCCGGGTACGGCCAGTTGGACGCCACGGTTATCGACAAATCCACCGCGTTGGGTTCCACAACTTCGTACCTGGCCGTCATCTCCGCCTTGTGATCGTCCGTCGGCGCCCAGTGTACGTCGATCGCATTGCCCTCGGCTGTAATACTGCGCTCGTTCTCGCGGGCCTGCCCCATACAGTGATTCTGTGAAAACATGAAAAACAGATTCAGGAGGTCGTACTTCGGATGCACCACCTGCTCCCCGGTGGGCTTATGGGTCAACGCCTTGATCCCATGCCGGTCCCCGTCCGGCTGTATGTGTCCCGTCATCTGCTCCGTCTCAAAGTGCCACACGTCCTGTTCGGCATCGTGTCTCAACGCCATCTCTCAGTCTCCTGTTTGGATAGGCAATCGCAATCTTCTTTCGTCCGCCGTCTCACCTGATTTCAAGACATCTCGAAAACCCATACGGATGCATCGGTAACAGCGCACCCGGCATCGGCGGTCTATCCTGGACAATCGTCTGCCTGGCGGGCGCCTCGTATCCCGTGATCCAGGCTTTTACTGTCAGTTCTTCCAGGTCGTCGCCCGTAATATCCACCGTTACGGACGACCATCCGCTGTCGTGAATGGCGAAGAGATAGTCATCTCTTTCTCTGGGACCCACGGGAGGCAGAAACCTGGACGTGCCGTGGCCGCTGCGATCCTGCCGGTGGACGCGCTGGGTCACGTACGAGTAACGAGCGGGCACACCCCGGTACCGCGATCCGCCGGCGCGGACGTCCACGCTGTCCAGCACCTTCTCCGGCCCGGTCAGGACAACCTGCAGTTCCGGACGCTCGAACCGGTGGGGAACCGCGACGTACCATTGCATCCTGTGCATCCCGTCGTTCAGGTCGTCGCACGTTGCCTCGGCGGAGAGACCGGGAATCTGCATATCCGGATGCACCACCGGCCCCACGTCGTCCGTGAGTCGCCGGTCCCCTGGAAAACGGTATTCACACCCGCCATCGCATAGCCGCGCCATGAACGGCGCGCCGGGTATCGGAGAGACGTCCTCCTGCCTGTCAGCGAAGATCTTCAGCAGCCGTACTTCGTGACCCAACATCGTCACCGACCCTTCCAGGTCCTGCCAGAAAGGATAAACCTGTCGGATGGCGCCCGGCACATATCCCAACCCGTAATCCACGCGAAGGTCCACAGCCTGCGGCTCGACGGACGGATTTCGCAGCATGAGCCACGCACTTCCGTCCGACGGATGCAGGAAACCGTAGACTTCGCCAAAGGCGGGACTCCCCAGCACCATTTGCGTTCCCTTCGTGCCAAGTTGGTCCGCGTTGAACCGCATCCAGTCCATCATCGCCTGAAGCTGTTCAGCCCGTTCCGCTCTCAAACTTTCAGGATTTATCGGCATCGGCATATAGGTGGTGCCACGGCAGGCCGCCAGCACGAGGTTGTCCAGCCACGTATGGTCCGGGTCTGCAAACGCGTTGGTCAATGCCTGCACGAATTCGTGATTGTCGTACGCGTCGAAAAAGATGGGCGTTTCCGCCCGGCGCATGATCTGATAGTAAACCGCGTCCCGATGCGTCAGGGCCCGGTCGCGCTGGGTGCGAGACGGCCACGACGCATACTCACAATCTCCCGAATGCACCAGCCACGTGTGGTTCGCCAGGCATAACCACCACGGGCTGGGCCACCACCCGTTCCGTGTCACCAGGTCCGGATTAATTGCCCGCAGCCGGCGATCGATCCGATTGAACGCGTTTACCGAAGCCTCACGCATGTGATCGGATGTCGGGAAACGGTCCCGGAATTCAGGATGGGTGGCGCACTCGTTGTCCCAATCGATTTTCAAGTGCACGGTTCCCACGTCTCTCACCAGCCGCTCCCAGCGTTGCGCCAGGGCCTCTTCGAAGGACGGCTGCGCCATCACCACGAACGTCCCGCTTCCATAGGAGCCGGGACCTTCACCCACGCGCCATCCTTGTTCCTGGATCCAATCGGTGTCAAAACCCACGGGGCCGTTATGGGTCACCCACAATGCCAGCGAGAACCCCTTCTGTTTCAGGTCTTCGGAAAACGCGATAAGCCGTGAGTCATTCTCGTCGTCTCCCTTATGCCGGTAGATGGACTTCCGGTCGAACCACCCCGCGTCAAACGCCAGGGAATCCGGCTTCAGACCCAGGTCCGACACCGCCTCGGCATAGGCCTGATTCATCTCGAACGAGTCGATATACTCCCGGTTTCCGAGATAACGGACCGACCATCCCACGGAAAGATGGAAAATCGGTTTTGAAAGCCGGGGCAGGCGGATCTGCCACAGATAGTCCATAAACGCGTCTCGCACGGTCTCGTGGCTTTCTGCCGCGCCGTAGACCGCCGTGTAGCTCTCGATGCGTCGCTCATTGTCCCATACAGGGTGGTGGAAGAGTTCCAGCCTTTCTCCCGGAACGGCGAACCCCACCGGATGCTCCAGACCGGCGAACCAGTCACCGGCCCAGACCGGATACCCGCACCCCGGTACAGGGGGGGCGTAGGAGTCGAGCCCGGTCTGTTCTTCTACGTCGGGCCCGCCGCGGACGCCGTATCCGACCCGCCGAATCGGCCGCGGAGGTTGTTCCTGTATGTCCACCCAGAGCCGGTCCGGGGTCGGTGCGCTCGGACTGTCCGGCGCCTGAAGCGTCAATTGCTTCCTGAACCAGGGATTGTCTCCATCGATCCAGTACCGCACCCGGACCCGAATGCCGGTCGCGTCGTGCCGATAGTCGAACGCCACCTCATCCGTACCAGACTGCATACCGGTCCGGACAAAGCAGTCGGCCGGAATCTCCACGTCTCCCAGACGGATCATGAATGCCGGAAAGTCAAACGAGCGGCGCGTGCCCGAAAGCCGATTCTCCACCTGCAGATCCCCACCCTCCCATTTCAGACAAAGGGCGTTGTTTTGTAGCATGCATTGATCGGTCAAGGAAATGCCTCCTTGGTGTTCTGTCCCGGAAATAGATTGCCGAAATTGGGCCTGTCGAAGGGCACCGAACGGGTAGCGAAACGCGCATTTCGACAAGCTCAATGAACGCGCTTCGACAAGCTTGCTTCGACAAACTCAGCACAGGCAGCGTCCACATTTCGACCGCTCGTTTCGACAAGTGTAACGAACGTCATTGAGCCCGCATCCTGAACTGTGGCACCTATACCGTCCCGTGAGCCGCTCCCTGAGCGCTCGCCCTGAGCCTGTCGAAGGGTGTCGAAGGGTCGAAGGGTCGGCGAAGGACTTTCTAAGGGCAACGAACGTTTCCGGTCGTTCCCTATACGATACGTATGGTCTGCCCGGCGCCGATCGCCCGCTCCTCTCCCGCATCTTCCCCGTCTGCAATCTCGACGACCAGATGATCCGTATCGGTGTTTGTCACATAGATCGCGCCATCCGGCGCCGTATCCACCCGTATATCTCCATTCACACGCAGCGAATGTGTCTTGGCCAGCAAACAGGCGCTCTCGCTGTTGAGCGGGACGCCATACCGAACTGAATCTTCGCTCACGTCCACTGAAGTGCCGGCATAAACGTGGACTTCCTCCCGCCGGGCCTGGGTAAACCCACACACCCTGCGTTCCGTGTCGAAATTGGCCGCCGCGAGAAAGCCGTCCGCAACCAGGCAGGCGCTCTGGTCCGGCCCGGTCAGGACGTCGAGGCGACTTGAAGCCGTGTCTTCGTGGGCCTGCTCGGGAATCAGCAACGCCGCCAGGGATCCGCCTTCCTCACCCGCCCGCAGCGCCCTTTCTTGATCCAGGCGAGAAAGTGTGAGATCATCCGCGATGGCGCGATACGGTTTGTAATAGTGCCGATTGAGATAAGTCGCGTCGCCCGTTCCCGAAAATACAATGCCCAGCCGGTCGTCAATATTCAACCATTCGGGCTTGCCGAGGCGATCCTGGATATCGTCCTCCTCGCGATCGCCGAGCCAGCCTCTGTAGTCGGTTGACCCGTCGGGGCGATACAGTGCGCGGACGCCCCTGCAGTTCGGCTGGAGCAACGGAAAATGTTCATTGGTGATCCGCAGGAACCCCTGGTCGAGCGATTCCACCGTCAGATCTTCCATGGCGGTGAACCGTTCGAATGAAAGCGCGCGTCCATCCGGCAGACTGGCGAACAACACCTGCTGCCGCAGTGACTCCTGGCACCGGTCCATGACCATCGCGGCGGCGAATCCGTCGTCATAGTCGGTCACCCGCACCCGCTTCAGTCGATGGCTGTCCGGCCGTCCCTTCACCACCGGCCTGCCCAGCCAGCTATCCGAACAGGGCGCGATCGTATAGATTCCCTCTCTCGTGAGCGGCATCGCCATCACGGAATTCCGCCAGGAAAAGGAAGTCTGCCCTTTGGGATGCCGGTGATGGACGAAACCCGCGTGCGGGTATTCCCGCACGCCTGCCAATCGCCGTTCCAGTTCATCTTCCGGGGTGGGTTTCGCGCCAGGACCGAACAAGCGGTGAAAAAGATACTGGTGCGCGATGGCGCCGATGGTGACTTCCCGCATGATCATCGGATCCTGCTGGTCGTGCGCCCTCATGGAGAATTCCCTGTCGTACATCCGACCCCCGTTTCCATCCTGCCGCAGTTCCGCGTTCCGGAGTCCTCTGCGCAGCAGCGCGGCGGCGTCCGGGTCGTCAAAAAACACAGCCGCCGCGGAATGCGGGGTCTCGCTTCCCGTGGACGGCAGATAGTGCCAGTCCATCCCCTGCACGGCCTGGGCATATCCGGACCCGTCGGTCATCGCCTTAAGGTTCTCATACACCCTGCGGCGGTTCCAGAACACCTCCGGCGGCAGTTCCCGTCCCCACAGCTTCAATTGTGCTCCCGCCGAAGTGAGCGGCCGAACGCCCGACGCGGTGTAGTTCGGATGCACCATCCCGTGGTTTTCCGCCCAGTAATCCGGCAGCGCCGTAAACGTCTTTCCTGCAAGCGCCCCCGCCGTGGCGCCGTTCAACTCGCCGCGGTCCTTCGCATCCTGGGGCGCCGCGCAGGTGGAATACATCCATCGTCTGCAGGTGGCCTCCCACTGAGCCGCACTTTCGTGGCGTTCCAGAAACAGGAAGCACGACGTCAATCCGTTGGACGTCCAGGCATTCTCTTCCATCTGCGTGTCGACGTAGATCCCGCTCTTCGGCGCCATATCCCCGAACCTGCCGGCATAGTCCGCGTGGACACGAGCCATCATCATCCAGGTTTCATCGTCCACCCGGTCCCGCAGCAACAGGCAGACGCGCCCCAGGGCCGAGATCCCATGGCCGCACTGGCTTTCCTTGAAGAACCCCAATCCTCGTTCCCCCCACTTGGTTCCGCAGATCTCCGGCCGGCCCATTCCCACGCTGGGCCGCACGCAATCCGCCGGCCCGGAGTCGTGTGTGAAACAAAGATAGCGCAATCCCATAATTGCCATGCGCTGAAGGTCGTCCCGGGATACGCCAACCCCTTTCTCATCGTACTCCGGCGAGACGCTGGCCAGGGCGAATGTCTCCACGGGCGGCGCCGTCTCGTTTCCATACCAGTGACACCCGCCGAAAAAATGCCCGCAGTTCGGCCGGTCCGGCCATTCCCGGAAATACTCGATGCCCACCGGAATCCACTTTTCGATCATCCTCAGGTACCGGCGGCTCAATTCATTCTCCTCCGCCGGCAAGAACGGCGCCTTCAATTCCGTTGTGTCTGCCATCCGCGTCATTGTGTATTCCCCCGTCACTGCACGGAACCCGCGGTGCGCCGCACGTTGGTGGGCGGTCGACACCTCGGGGTTGCTCCCAAGGGTCTGCGTTATCCGCTGATTTCAATGCGAAACCGAATACAGTCCGCCGTAAAATCCTCGGGTTTGGTCATCGCTTCAAATTCCACGTCTTTCGGTTGCTCCGGCATCTGCAAGATCAGGTCGCCGGAACCCCGCTCTTCATACATTGAGAAATTCGTGTATCGCCTGGACTCTGGCGCGCCTTCGGGCAGATCTTGAATTACCTGTACCGTATCCCTCAACACGCACAGGCGATCCGTATCAAATTCGGCGATCGACAACGGATACCTCGGGGTCTGCCCGTGAACCGGACCCGGGAGGATATTGGCCAGAACGTATGTTCTTCCGGTCTTCGACGACAGGAAGAACCGATGGGGTGACGCCGGCGTCCAGACCGTTCCGCCGTCCTCATAGACCAGCGGTGCGGGATCCGTCCAGTTCATCCCTCCATCTTCAGAAATCGTCGTATATCGAATGGAATGAATGCCGTGCGCCGCGTTTCCCTGGCACCGCATCGTATTGAACAGCCGTTCGCCGCCCAACCAGGCCAGCGCCGCTTCGCAACATCCGACCATCGATTTGGGGTACACCACCTCAATCGTGTCCCCGAACCGCCAGTTGAGCGTCTGTCTGTCCGCGGCCAGACGGGCCTGTGCGTAGATTGTGTTGATGTAGTAACTCGATATCCCCGGCGGAAAACCGGGTGGTTGCTCGGGTTGCATGACGTCGAACCCGATGACCGGAGTCCCATCCGGCAAAAACACCCACTGTCCGCTCGAGCGGGCCCCCTGCACTCCGTATACCACACCGGGCGCCCAGTTCGTTTCGTCATACGGCTCCCGTCCGTCTATTACCTGCCGTGCGCCCGTCCACGTGCAACCGCCATCGTGCGACAACCGGTAATAGGTCCGCTGTGTCCGCTGGATCCGGTTTCCCCTCGTAAACGGACCCTCGTTGAGGTCCACTTCGTGAGTCATATACAGATAAATCAGGATATCATCAGCCGGATTCAGAATTGTCGCCAGGTCGTGACGCTGTACCTCCGAAACGTCATCAGGATCGGCCCGATGCAGTTCCTCGGCGTCGGTCCACGTCTGTCCGTTATCCGGGGAACGTCTCCTGTAAATCCGCTTTGCATAATAATGCGGCGCCCCATCGGGTTTGACGTGCATTGCCGCATACTGCACGTCCTCGATCATTTTCACACCGAATGCCCGCGCGTACGTCGGCGTCGCGTACACTGCGGCACCCGTGGGTGCGGAAATATGGATGTTCCGAGTCACGTCTATTTCGAATGCGCCCATTACAAAGACCTTTAAAACCTCCGGTAGGAACTCCCTGAGATGAATTCGTCCACCGTCGCGTTTCTAACTGAAAAAACGTCCTGCCCGGGTCGAAGTCCATTCGACAACCCTTGACGAATCCAGGTTCGGTTCAGGTCGATTTTTTTTTCACTTCGATCCGATTCTGTGTCTCACATCCATAATCTCAAATCGATTCTCTCCGTCCCAGGACCGCCGGGGGAAATAAACTTGCCGGCTCGTCCCATCCGGATCCATTTCGAATCCAGGATCGTCCGCCAGCACCAGCACCGTCCGTCCGTCCCGTCTTACGACATCCGACAACCGGAGCCCCAGCGTAAACCCTGCACCGTCTTTAACCACAACCGTCAATCCCTTCATTCTATCGCCTTCGGGAACGCTGCCGTCCACCACCAGACCGTCCATATCGGCGCCACTTTCCTTCCGCAACACGCCAAGGACAGTACCCCTGATGATACCCGCTCCCGACAGGTGTACGTTTCCCTTTTGCAGCAGCCTCCCGCCCACCAGGGTCATCCTCTCCACGGCACCGTCGCGCTCACGCACAAACCCGATCCGGCCATCCAGCGCCATGTCTCCCACAACCATCCGTTTACCGTCCGGGTTACAGAACAGATAGTCCGTATAATCCTCTCCTGTAATTTTCAGCGCCAGGCCGTCGGAATCTTTGCCCAGCCGCGTCACCGAGCGGATAAAAGGCGCTTCGCCATACGGTTCCAGCACATTCACGAATACACTGGAGAGATCCTTCCCCTCCCGCCGATGGATCAATGCCGGCATGGTGCAATCATCAAGTCTGCCTTCGCTCTCTTCCGCACGCCGAACGGACGGCATGCTCCCGAAGAGCAGTTCCCCATCCGGCTCTGAGACCCCGTGGGTACGGATACGACCCTTCGGCTCGCCCTCGCTGGTGAAGACCACGTTCCACGGCGCGGAGACTTCAGCCCGGCTCACGTCCCGCACGTAACCGTAGACGAAATTGTGTCCCTCCGCGTAACCCGGCACGGTCTCGCCGCTGGGAAACACGACCTCCACGTCGGGCGGCAGCAGTGTCTCACCATAGGTCGACCGATCCAGATCCGTCTCGATAGACCCATCGTTATTCGCATCTCCCACCAGCACGTAGTCGTGCCGCGCTCCCCCGTCAACACGAAACACATCCACCACGTACGCATCCTGCGCCGAGACGCCGATCATCACCAGCAGTCGTCTGTAATCCCTTACGACCCCGGGATACGCCCGATCGCCCTGTGCAGCCACCGCCTGAAACCAACTGTTTCCCGGCACAAACAGCAGCAAGTTGCCATCGGAAGGGTCGTTTTCATTGCCCCGCGCCTGATCCTCGCCATTCACGACCACGGTGCTGTGCGATAGCGTACTCGACGCCCACTGCCGCTGGTGGGTCCAGGTATAGCCGATATCTGACAGACGCTCCTGCCCGTGTGAAAACAGGGAAATGCTCAACAAATCGGCATGGGCGTGTCCGTAAGCGCCCGAAAAATGCAGGTGCGCCTGCATCTGATACGCGCCGTTGCCCCGCCCCAGCCAGGCATGTCCGACGCCGGCCAGCAGATGTGGAGCGGTCTCCGTCGTTGGCGCCCTTTCCTGCCAGGCCCACGTATCGTGCACCGCGACAAGGCGCCCGTTCGGATATCGCAAGAGATCCGGAATCCGTCTGGCCCTTTCAAAAAACGGGAAGCTGTCCAGGAGATCCAGGTTGTCGTAACGCGCGCCGCTTTCAGGATTTGAGTAACCCTTTGGATCACTGTATCCCTTCAACAGGTCCATGACGGACACCAGGCCTTCCACCGTCTGATTATGATAGGAGACGGCCCCTTCCCGCCACATTCCATCCACGAAAAACTGCTTCCGGATCAGATCGCCAATCCATTGTACCGATTCGTGCACGTACGCCGGCTCGGCAAGGACCCGCCCCGCCGAAATCAGTCCCCGAAGGATCGCCGGGTCCATATTGCTGAGTGTAATCGGATACGACCGTACGAACCCGACACTACCGCGAATCAGATCATCCTCAATCCGCCGTTGCATCTCGTCGTCTATCTGGCCACTTTCCCGAATCAGGTCGTAGGCGAGGATCAAGTTCGACGGTATATCCCCATACGCCCAGTAATCCCACTTTGCCGCCAGATACGGAGACACCGGATAGGGAAACGTGTGGTCTCCCTCGAATACCACCTTGGTCCGGAAGGGCGCGTCGAACCGGGCGCAATACCCCGGATAAACCTGAGCAAAGCGATCCAGAATCAGCGCCGCTCTGCGGGCGAATGTCGGTCTTCCCGTGAGATAATAGAGCTTCCCGAGTTGATAAGCCGCGTCCGAAAAATACATCCGGGCGACGTACCATCCCTTTGCCCGGAAATAGTGCCGGTACTTCTTGTCGGGCTCGATATGAGAAAGCGGTCCCGGCAACTGCGCCGGCGGCGGGAACGGCGCCTCCCAGTACGGATACTCCTGGACCTCGCCACGCGGATTGGCCACCCGAAGTACCCCGTTTTCCGGGTATATCTCGTTTGGAAACCGCATGTTGCAGAACTGGCAGAAAACCCGGTGGGGTTCCTCGATCGACCACGACAGTTGATTCTCCTCCGCTCCTCCCTCGCAATTCGGACAGTCCACAAACCGAAAACCGGACCGGTTCGGAATCAGTCGTACCAGTTCTTCTTCGGACAGCGCTATTACGGACGCCAGGTTTTCCTCAAGGCCCGCAACGTGACCCTGGTCGACCTGAGGCCGAAACACCGGTTCCGCGTTAAGCCGGTCCGGCATCAGAAACAGCAGAAGAAACAGGGTTACCACCATACAAATCAACATGATCGTCCGCTCCATCACGTCCGGAATACGACGTCCTCGTCCAGTGGAAACACAGGCCGCCGGATCCGTTCATAGGGCAACGTCTCCAGCGCCAGGGCCGTACACCCCGGGCTGATCGCCATCAGCGCCGTCCCGGCTATATCCCGCAGTTCCGGCGCGAGATATCCATGTTTCACAACCACGATCTCGTGTTCCGAGGGATTCACGTTCGCCATTTCAAAGGCCCGGAGATCCAAAAACGGCATGCGGTCGGCCGTTAGAACCACCCTTACGCCTCCCACCTGGAACACGACAATCCGCGGCGGATTCATCGAGACCACCCGGCCGGTTACCTCCAGAGGAAATCCGTTGACCCTGTCGAGTTTGCCACCCACGGCCAGTGCCAACTCAGCGCCGATACCTGCTTCAAGACATCGCGCCACGGCCTCGTGATCGGCAATTCCGGCGACTACCGCATCTCTGGCGCCTGCTTCAATCAATGTTTTCAATACCAGGGGAATGTCACCAGCCGCCCCGGCCGTGACGTTATCTCCCGAGTCGGAAACAAACACGGGGTGCCGGGTCTCTCGGACGGCACTCCTCACGGCTTCCTCGACCGGCATCGTCGGCGCATCCGGCGCAAATCGCTCACGCTGTCGCCAGATTTCCTCGGCCATGCGTTCCGCGTGTTCCCCGGCTGCCGTACGATTTTCCGAGACCACAATCGTGGCGACGGACGTAAAAGGCGAATCCGTCCATGCGCACCCGATCATAATCGACGCGTCGATAACGTCGGGACGCGATTCCACCTCCTGAAGTCCTGTGTACAGGGACCGCGCCGGCTCCACCCCCGTGGCCGCGTGTTCCCCAGGCAGCAGCATGGGCAGCCTTACAATGGCATTCACCGGCCGGATATTTTCTTTCACACAGCGGATGAGATGTCCAATTGCCCGCCTTTGCGTCTCGGTCCGGTCCACGTGGGGCGCGGTCCTCAGCGCCGTCAGCACATTGGTCTTTTCCAGGACCTCAGGCGCAAGATTGGCGTGCAGGTCCAGACTGGCGACAATCGGAATTTCGTCACCGACCGTCCCACGGACCCGACAAACCAGGTCGCGTTCCCCGTCGCCCAGGCCTTCCACCTCCATTGCGCCGTGCAAATCCAGGTACACGCCGTCCACCGGCAATGCCCGACGCAAACGATCCACCAACTCGGCCGCCATCGACTCGTACGTGTCCCGGAGAACGAGCCCATGGGGCTGCGCCCTGGCAACCAGCGTCGGCGCCCATTCAACGTTGTCAAACGCCTGCCAGGGTCCATCAGCCAGAATCTCGTTCCCGCGCAAGACGTGAAAATCCTCGATTCCAGCCCGTAATGCCGAGAATGTGTTCGTTTCATGCCGGATGCCGCAGATCGCCAGCCGCATTTTACAATTTCCCATTCATTTACCCGTGGGTACGGACCATCGACCATCTTGCCGGTATTCCATCCCTGACGTCAAATGCGCACCACCTGTTCCGCTTCGATCTGCAAGATCCGTACTCTCCCGTCTTTCAGAACACTCGCCTCCACGCTTCGTCCCGCTTCATTGGTGATATACGCGCCGCCGGCAGGGACCGCTTCGATCCGAATATCCCCATCGGTCCGGACCTTCATCACTTCCCTCGCGTAGACGGCCTCTCCGCCCTCGATGGGCATGGCATACTCGACGCGCTGTCCTGTAACGCGCGTCGTGCTTCCAAAAACCGGTACCGGATTCCCGACTCCGGTCTCAAACGCGCATACCTTCCGCTTCGATCCGAAATTGCCGGCGCACAGATATCCGTCCACAATCAGACAGACTGTATCTTCCGAGGATTCGGCTATTGTCAGGAACTGGGCCGGCGTTTCCTCGTGCGACTGCTCGGGACAAATCAGCAAGG
>CBDDDZ010000002.1:0-685896 GCA_965226795.1 Candidatus Latescibacterota bacterium | reverse complement strand
CGTCGACGTAAAATTGGTGTACCACACGCTGTAACAACCCTTCACGAGTAAACCCTGGAATTTGTAGAAAGTCATACTCGAATTCGACGATGGCATCTTTCTCGCCGGACAGCACCCGGCACGTAAGGATTGAACCGGCAAGCTTGGCAGCGTCCTGCAGCAACACCTGATGAACCCCTTCCGCATCGCTTACCTTGATTCGCGCGGACAGGTCCGTCGCCCCCGATGGATACCTGTTGGATGAAACGACTTCGAAGGTGGGCGCGCTCCCCTCTTCAAGCGGGATATCATCGTTGAAATACGGATGCACCAACAGAGAGGCCGCAGCACACGCCGATATCCGATCCTCGCTTCCGTATGACATCACGTTGTCGCGGTCGCGAAAATCGTGTTCCAACCCGAACGCATGGCCAAGTTCATGGGCCGCTGCACGTAAGAATCTTACGACAGATATTAGAACACCCGTATTAGTCATTCTCCCTGACCATCACCATCGCATCCCCGCCATGCTTTCCCCACCGCCCCCCCCCATCCCGCCACTCCCGGCCGTTCAATTTGGTCGACAAAAACGAGGTAGACGTTGTTGGAGAAATTGAAACGCTGTCGAAGGTCCATATTAAGCTTGTACTGATAATCATCGCTTCCCTGGTAGTGACCGGCCTCGTGTTGCCCGGTCACGTGATGCACCAGCGGCTCGCCATCCGCATCGGTCTCTATACGGAAGGTCCTGCTGCCGTACCCGTGCGCAGCCATCTGCTCCCCGTAAAAGGTCTGCGCCACGCGTATCACCGCTTGCATCGAGTCCACCACGTTTTCACGAATTTCGGTGCCGGCGGGATGGAAGTAGATCATACGCACCGTGCGCCGATTGCGGTCCCATGAGCCGATTTGCGCAGCCACCTTGGCCGCAGGCGGAGGATTGTCACGCAGCCACTGCTCGTATTCCGCCGCCGCGCAGTAGTGCTCACCCTCGGCAGGCGGCGACGACGCATGCGAAACCACAGACGCCTGACACAGGAACGCCAAAAAGCCGGCCGCCAGCCACAACGATGCAGGCAAACGATGTACACACTGTCTCTTCATACCAGCATCACCCCTTTCGGCTCAATCACCATACCTCTTCACCCACACTCTCTTTCCGGGGTTCAATTGCCTGTGTCGCCCGAACCGCCGGATCCACTCCCACCGCCCGACGACGCGTCGCGTTCGATATGGCGGGTCAGGATGACGACCCCTCCCCCGGCCCCTCCCCGGTGCGGGGAGGGGAGCAGTGCCCTGACACGGGATTTCCAGGCTTCGGGTTGATGTATGCGAGCAGACAGGAATGTCCGCTCCACCTTCCAGGCGTCGTTGTCGCTTGTCCGGATCCGCGAGACGTTGAGGAAGTGCGTGTGATGGTGGGGTAGACATTCCTGTCTGTCCTTCTCGTGTTTACGCGACGCTTCGTTTGAATCCCCCTCTCCTCGCAGGAGAGGGGGCAGGGGGGAGAGGTCCTTCTGCCGGAATGCAGCCAGACGGATACCGCCGTATGAAGAGGGACTGACGCGCTGCCTGGCATCGACATCTCTATCGTGGATCTCCTGATGGGTTGCGGTTGAACATACCATAGTCGCGCCTGGTCATTCCCAACATCACGTCCATCACAGTCTCTCCACGACTTTTAATCAGGTTCCAATCCTGTTAATCCCGTGAATCCTGATCCGGGTTTTAATCAGCTTTTATCATTATTTTATCACAGTTAATCCCAGTCCGGGTGTGGTTTTCGCCCCGAACGCCCCGGCGAAGATCAGGAAGTCGGAGAACCCCACGGTCCCGTCCCTGTCCAGGTCGCAGCGCGCGTCGTACCCGTCGTCGCCCTGGCGTTGTCCGAACTTTTGGGCGAACACCACGAAATCGCCAAAGTCTATCTCCCCGTCGCCATCCAGGTCGGGGTTGCCGTGGGCACGTGCGGTAAAAACCGCCGGGGCGAGATCGGCCGCACGCGCCACCACGGTGTTCATCCCCGGCGTTGCGCCCAGCGTCAGCACCGTGGCCGCGTTCCCGCTCGTATCGGCCCTGGCCGCCGTTGCCGAGACCGCGCCTCTGCCTTCGGTAACGGTGAACAGAACGGGGATGCCCGGAAACGGGTCCCCGTGCTCGTCACGCACCGACACCACGAACGGCGCCGCAAGCGCAGTGCCGGCCGTCCCCTGCTGCCCATCGCCCGAGACCATCCTCACGAGAACGGGACGCCGACGCACCCACTCGGAGGTGTCCCACACCTCTATCCTGCCTCTGTAGGTTGACGCCGCCAGCACGGACCCGTCGTGCCAATAGGCGAGCGAAGAGATCGCGCCGGTATGCGCAAGCCTCTCGTAGAGCTTCCCCGTCGAGACGTTGCGCAGGATGACCGTACCTTCCGCGCCCCCCGAGACCAGACTCTCCCCGTCCGGCGAAAACGTCAGAACATTGGCCTGTGGCGCATGCACCATGGGCAGGTCCGCGATATTGTTCCGCGTGGCCACGTCCCACAGCGCGATCAATCCTCTCCGCTGACGCGGTCGGCAGCCAGCACACGCCCGTCCGGCGAGAACGCTATCGAATCCCGATGCCTCGCCCTCCTACACGCACGAGCCGGTACCGCAGTTTTAGTGCGGCCGCGTCCCAGAGCCCGATGGAATAGTCGTATGAAGCCGACGCCAGGATGCTGCCGTCAGGCGAAAACAGCAACTGTTCGATTGAGTCGGTATGCCCTTTCAGGACGCCTATCAATTCTCCGGTGGCCACGTCCCATACCTTCATCTTGTCCTCGTCGGAAAATGCGCCCGAGATCAGCGTCGCGCCGTCGGGAGAGAATGCCAACGCAAGCGTCCACCCCGTGTGCCCTGCCAGCGTGCCCGTCCGCTCCCGCGACGCCACGTCCCACAGCGTGATCCAGCCTCTGAAAGTTCCCGCGGCCAGCATCGACCCGTCCGGCGAGAACGCCAGCGACCGGATCTCGCTGTCGCTCCCGCGAAGGGTGGCCGTCTCTTCATACGTCTTCGTATCCCACAGCTTGATGGTGCTGTCCAATGATCCCGATGCCAGCGTCGTCCCGTCGGGGGACATGGCGAGCCGTAGGACGAATTTCGTATGTCCTTCCAGCGTGGCCACGTGATACGGCGACCGCTGCGCGAAATACCAACCCTCGTATTCTTTATCGCCGCGCCTATCCACCACCACGAATTCGATAAAATGGGACGGCGGATCCGACAACGACGTGGCACGAGGCGCGATCACGCCGTCATACTCGTACTCGATGACCGCTTCCTTAGCACCCGAGAGTACGCGGCAATCCTTGAGTTCCATTATCAGGTACTGCCCGAGCGGGTCGGCAACTAGCATGATCAGCTGATGCAGGCCGTGCGGCGCTTCGAGCTTCAGACGCACGGTAATGCTTTGCGAACCCTCTTCATACCACAGGGGCGACAGCAGCTCCACCGTGGGACGTGCGTCCCAATCCCTTTCGAGGGGGACCTCCGCGTTGAAAAAAGGGTGCACGGACAGGAACCCCGCGCTGCAGGACGACAGACGATCCATTCCGCGCCCTATCGAGAGGATATGGGCGCGATCCCGGGAATCGTGGTAGAGCATCCCGAAGGCGTGCGCCAGTTCGTGCGCGGCTGTGGAGAAGCTGACACCGCCGGGAACCCACACCGCGCCACCATCTTTACCCCCGGATGCGATGCCTGCTACCCGAAAGCCGGGAACGTACCCAACCTCGTCCCCGGCGCGGTTGTCAATCACGATGAAGAGAACGACGTTGTCCGGATCGAACGCCTCCCGGACCTCTTCGTACACCGTTGACGACGTTCTGTCGTAATAATAGCGGTTCGCGTGGGCGCCGTCCAGGCGGTGCACCACGGGCTCGCCATCCGCGTCCGCCTCATAGCGGAACGTCGTATAGCCATACCCGTGCGATTCCATCTGCTGCCCGAAAAACGCCTGCAGACGCACCATCATCGCCTTCATCGTATCCACCACCGACTGCCGGTACGGACGGTCGTTCGGCAGAAAGTAGATCAGTCGCACCGTACGCGGCTCGCCTACGTTCCGTTCCGACCGCAACCTTGCCCGCAACAGCAGCATCGTCCCGCCGCGCCTCGTGATCCAGCACCACGCAGCGGTACTCGCCCTCGGCAGGCGGCGACGATGCGGGACCCGGAGCCGGGTAGCAGAGTAATGCCAGAAAGCACGTCGCCAGCGTCAACGTTACTTGCAAACGATCAACAATCCATCTATCCACGTCGCCATCACTCCCTTCACGTTATTGGCGACATCACCCACAGGCTCTACATGGGGTTCAATCAGCCTTCAATCACAGTAATCATTGTCCGCTTTGCGACGACGCGTCGCTCTCGATATAGCCCGTCAGGATGACGACCTCTCCCCCGGCCCCTCCCCGACGCGGGGAGGGGAGCAGTGCCCGACGTGCCGCCTGGCAGGCCGCGCGAATGCCAGACGCTCAGGCCTCATGCGGAGCCGCAGTAGATGCTTCGTCAGCCTGGCGCCTGCCTGTGCCGGGCACGGCAGACAGGGCTTCCTCAGGATGACAGTCTCGGCGCAGGTGTGATCGACGTGTCTCGCGGATGCTGATTGCAAAGCATGTCATTCTGAGCGAAGGCGAAGAATCTCCCGTCTGTTCGATTGTCCTTAACGCCAAACACACGGTAAACACATTTGCGCGGAGACGTCGTCGGCATCGAGGCGGGCAGACAGGAATGTCCGCCCCACCTTCACAAACGCTCCTTCACAATGCGGGCGCCTGCCTGCGCAGTGCTCTGCGCTGCAGGCAGGCCCACAAGGGACGCCCCTACACTGGCAACGGGACGTGATGCGCATGGGCTGCCTGACAGGTGGGGTGGGTGTGTCGTGAAATGCCTCTCACCTGTCGCATTTTGCGACGGCGGGAATCGCGACACGTTCCATTGCGCGCCGCAGCCGGCGCGTCTCACGATGACGACGACGCCTTGCCGAAGGCCCCGGCGAAGATGAGGAAGTCCGCGAAGCCGATGGCCCCATCCTCGTCCAGGTCGTAGCGGGGGTCATATCCTGCCTGGCCGCGGCTGAACCCGAACTTCTGCACGAACCCTATGAAATCGAAAAAACCCACGGCTCCGTCGCCGTCGAAGTCCGGAATCCGGGATCGACGCGACGTGAACGATGACGTATCCCACAGCTCGATCCGGTTTAGACTGGATGGGACCGCCAACACGCGGCCGTCGGGCGAGAACGCGGAATAATTGACGGCTCCCGGATTCGCAAGAGTCTCGATGCGTTCTCCGCTCACAACGTCAAACAGGTTGAGCCTTCCGAACGACGTCGAGACCGCCAACACGCGGCCGTCGGGCGAGAACATCACGTGATACACCGTACGATGACGAGGCGCCTCGAGCGTGGCGATGCGTTGCCATACCGCCGTGTCCCACAGACTGACCGCACCGTTTCCCCTCACATCATCCGACGCCAGGATGGCCCCGTCGGGAGAGAACGACACGGCATCGATCAGCCCGCCCTGCCCTTCCAGCACGGCGATGGCTTCCTTCGACGCCACGTCCCACACACGGATCGTCCGGTCCCACGACCCGGAAACTAGCACCGTCCCGTCGGGAGAAAACGCCAGGGACATCACGGTATTGCTATGCGGCTCCCACGCGGCGATCTCACGCCGCGACGCCACGTCCCACACACTCAGGACAGAGGGCGAAAATGCCGAAGTCCGCGATCCCGCAGCCAATAGCCTGCCGTCCGGCGAAAACGCCAACGGTGTGATATGTTCTTCGCACGTCGCCTCGAGCGTGGCCAGGTGATACGGCGACCGTTGCGCTATTGCGAAATTCAGCCATCCCACGTCCCCTTTCGCATCGAATGCCTTAACCACAAGGAAGTGGGTCGCCGGATTCGAGAGACTTGGATGAGTGCGTGAGGCTCCCGGTATCACACCGTCATACTCGAACGCGACGTCGGCCGCCGTTTCTCCCGACAGCGTGCGGCACGCCTTGTTTTCCGGGGCAAGACTGTCGGACAAGTGATTGGCAACCTGCAGCAGCACGAGAACAACCCCGTCCGGGTCGGCCACGCGCATCGGCACACTGACGCGCTCCGACCCGGCAGGATACCACGGCGTCCCAGACGCGTGTTCCACGGTGGGGCCCCATTTCCGGTCAGTCTCAAGCGATATCTCCGCATTGAAAAAAGGACTCAACGACAGCACGGCCGCAGTGCAAGCCGACAACCGCGTCCGACGGCGTCCATACGACAGGACATAGCTGTCGTCACGGAAATCGTGCCACGGCATCCCGAAGGCATGCGCCAGTTCGTGGGTCGCCGTCTCCCAACTGAAATCGGCGGTAACCCTTGCGATGCCTTCGTTCTTGCTTCCCCCTGCCGCACCCAAGGCGTAGACGATTCCGTAACGGTCATGCAAAAACGATGTACTGTGGTCGATCACGATGAAGTCCACGCGGTTTGCATGTTCATATACCTCCCAGATCTCGGCGCCTGACCTGCTAGTCGTGTCCACGAGATAATGCGCATCGCCGTGCGCGCCGTCCATCCGATGCACCACGGGCTCCCCGTCCGCGTCCGCCTCGTACCGGAACGTCATATATCCATACCCGTGCGCGGCCATCTGCACGGCAAAAAACGTCTGCATCATCCGCATGGTCGCTTTCATCGTATCCACCACCGACTGACGATACGGACGGACGGTCGGCACGAAGTAGATCATGCGCACCGTGCGCGGCTCCCCGACGATCTTTTCCGCCGCCACCTTGCCGGCAGACACTTCGGGATACCCCCGCCATGCTTCGGCATCCAGCAACGCACAAGGTTGCACGTCGGCGGCGCCCGCCGGCGACGCCAGACACACCATCCCCAGCATACACGCCGCCACCGCCGCCGTCCGCAGCCCTGCGCTTCCTGCAACACGTTCGGTCATGGCTTCTTCGCTCCTTTCCCACTCACCGGCCAACGTTACCTCCGCCACCGTCGCACCATCGGACCGCATCGGATCTCATCCTCCCCCGTCGTCCGATCCGCTACGCCCGCGCCGCTGCCCGCGATATTCCTCCAGTCCTGAATCAATACGGCGCCGCGGCTTTATTTCAACTCATACCTCGTGATCGTCGCGTGACCGGGATCGTCCCACGTCAATACCACCTCACCGACACCAGCCCCTCCCGAAAGCCCCTCCGGCGCCGCGGGAACCGTCACCAACATCGACGTCACCGCGTCGTACAGGATCTTGTTCGACCATCCGCCAGACACCGTGCCCCGCACCACGCGCACCTCGAACGTGAAGTACCTTGCACGGCCACGGTTGCCCACACTGAACCTTCGCCGCGTGACGCCGCCGGACATCCGAATGGTACCCACATTCACAATCGACAATCCGCTCGTCCACGATTGGTGCCTGATCTTGTATCCGCTGACGGCGCCGGCATCCTCGGCAGGGGCCGTCCACGTCAGGAGCACGTAGTTGCCACCATCTGCAGACGCGTCCAGATCCGTCGGCGCATCACCGCTCTGTGAATACACGGGCGACGCATGCACCGTCAACAGCAACGACACAAACATCCATCCACAGAGGTGACACCATCTGCGACACACAAGGCCGATAACACACCCACACGAAACCAAACAGGAAAAAACACGTCCGCACATTGCTTTCAGCACGATACCCCTCCCATCGAAATAAGTAGAATCCTATCGAGACATCACTCAAACCGGCAATAGAACCGCATCCCTCAAAACGCCTGAACCCGCGCACCCGCACGCTCCCATCACGGATAACTAATCATTAATAACGATTTATTCGTGGTTTATCTGTGGAATAACAGCTTCTAATAATGATTTTTTGGTGGAAAATAGCGCGCGCCGCCGGCAAAGGCCCCGGCCTTACGCGATACAAACAAAAGAGCGGAGCCGGAAACTCCGGCTCCGCTCTTAATTCAATTTCGGTTGAGACCTCTATGCTTTGCGATCCCGTTCGTCGTAAGCCCGTTCAAGGTCCTTTACGAGCGCCAGCAGAACCGCATGCGGCTCGCCGGGACGTTCCTGCCGTTCGCTCCATTGCCAATGCGCAAGGTACGCGTCCGATCCGGCCAGCCCCTCCTTCATGGCCGCCGGTCTATCGCCTCCTGAAATCTCGGCGGCATCTGGCGCGCAACCCGCCGCTTCCCGTCGAACACCCGAACCTGCGCGGGAATATCCTTCCAGTAAAGCACCTGGTACTCGGCCACCTGTCACCCCTTCTCGCGTCGTCAGTGCCCCGCTCTGCTCCGTTCGCCGGTGCCGGCCCTGTCGCGGGAGCTCCCGTTCTTACCCAGCCCTCCATTCAACATCCCGCGGAAAGCCCGGATATGCGACGGCCCCGTCCCGCAACAACCTCCCACAATATAGGCGCCCGCGGCGATCAGATCGGGGACGGACGCCGCCATATCCTCCGCCGTCTGGGAATACGTCGTCCGGCCGGTCTTTCTTTCCAGTTGAGGCAGCCCCGCGTTGGGATAGGCCATCAACCTGATCCCGGTAGTCCCCCTCGCTTCCAACGCCTGCCGGAGCTGCCACATCCCGTTGATAGCGTATGACATCCCCGTATGTTCCACCCGCCGGTTCTCGGCGCCGCAATTCATCCCGATGATTTGCACGTGCTCCAGGAGATTATCCCCGTCTGAAAACTCACCGGAACTCAGGAATTCCAGAAGACTCTCCGAAGAATGCCCCCAGTCCGTCCGGTAAATCACCTCGCCAGTCTTACGGTCCTTCGTGTACTTGCATGTCAGATTGATGGCGATGGGCAACCCGGTCTTCCGCGCGACGTCCGCCGCAATGGCTGCCTCCTTCGCGGAGAACATGGTCTCGATACAAATGAGATCCACCCCACCCTCCGCCAGCGCGTGGATCACCCGCTCGTGTGCCGCCCTCGCTTTACTGTCCGCAATACCGAAATCCGTATCGCCCGCGTCCGCCTCGATAGCCCCCGGCGACGGACCGATAGAACCCGCAATATAGACCTCCCTGCCGCTCTTTTCGACTGCCCTTCTCGCGTGTTCCATGGCCAGCCGGGCAATCGTCACGGCCTGGGTCCCCTCTTTTCCCGCCATTTCCAGGTGCAGAGGCGAAGCCACGAACGTGTTGGTCCCTATAACGTCGGTTCCCATTTCAATATAGGCTGAATGGATATCCACCACCGCAGCCGGATGCCGTTCATTCGCAAGCGCGCTGTTCGTCAATTCGATACGCCCCTTGAACAACTCCGAACCGAAACCCCCATCGTATACCATCGGCCTGGAATCTTCCAACCGTTCGAGAAATGTCTTCATTTCCTTCCCAATTCCTCACTTAACGGTAAACGTCCAGCGCGCCTTTTCGATAAGCACGCAGATAGCTCTTGCACATAGGATCCCGTCCCTGGAGCATGTCTTCCGCAAGCCGGTAGGGTTCCGTTTCCCGGTCCATGGAGAAAACGCGTTGCGGGCTGCTGGTTACCGGGTCGACAATCCCGCTGTCCGCTCCGGCCTCGACGGCCAGAATCGTGAAGACGTCGTTGATGAGATGCCGGCACGGCAACCCGAATGACACGTTGCTGAACCCCCCCGTGACGTGAATCTCCGGGCCGAACCTCGCGCGAAGCCTCCGGATCGCCTCGAAGCTGTGATTGCCGAACGTGCCGTCCACCGAGATCGGAAAAACCAGGACATCCACGAAAATATCCTCAATCCCAATCTCCCTGGCAAGCGCCACGTCCACCATGCGCGAAGCATTGTCGACTCGCTCTCCAGCGTCCTGAGGCATGCCGCTCCCGCCGGCAGCCGTGACAATCACCCTGGAATCGTAGCGCCGGGCCAGGTCCAGGGCTTCAAGGCGTTCCAGTGAGGCCGAGTTCAGCAATGCACGGCCGGACCTGCCGTCGCAGGCTTCCAGCCCCACCTGAATCGTTTCGACGTTGGAGGAGTCCACGGACAGTGGAACCGGGCTGACCTCCTGCACGGCGTCCACCAGCCATCGCATGGCCTTCTTCTGCTCGTCGGGGCGCAATGAGACTTCGTCGACGTTTAGATCCAGGTAGTTCGCCCCCGCGTCCACCTGCCGCTTAACCAGCCGGTGCAGGTACGCCAGCCCGTCATCCGCCTGCGGCGCCTGCCCCGACATCGCCGCGTGAAGGGCGATCCTGACGTATTTGACGCGTCCTTCTTCGTAATCCTGCGTCCGCTTGAAATCATCGGGAATCGCGAGGAAGCGTCGTTTCCTGTGCGTGTCGTAAAAGCGGACCGCCTCCACCCCCGCAGGATTCTTCACGACGAGCTTTCCTTTTCTGAGAACCACCCTTGTGGTGTGGATGTTCTCACCGATCACAACAAACTCGCCGTCCCGACCGTCCAATTTCATCGGGTTTCCCTCATTTCACGCGGGCGTGGTGGTCCCGCTCCAGAAATGCGTTCGCCCATGCGCTCGTTCCCTTCAAGGCGCCGTCCTTGAAGACGACCGGACCGTCCAGCATCTTCTCTTCCTCTCCGTATGCCTTGAGCCGTTCGTAGGCCAGAGACCAGATGCACGCCTTCTCCCCCACCTCGCATCGTCCGTTTCGCGTTCCACCACAGGGACCGTTGCGCTGGTTCTTGACGCATTGCGACTCGGGGCAGAGAAACGCGATATCGGGGAGCGAGCAATCGCCGCAGTCCCGGCAATCGAAGCCCGGAATCTTCACCGCCTGCTCCGCTCCATGCACGGCCCTCCGGAGGCGGCCTCCGGCGCGGTCCACGGCCTCGAAGAACTTCTTGCCGATACGAAAAGCGGGGCGACCCTTTTCGAAGACGTGTTCGTGCACGAAGCGGTTGACCTTGTAGCCCGTGGAAACGCGGCTCCTGGCGGCCCTCAACACCTCGGGATCCTTCGAATGCCGATACTGGCGGTTGACCTCGTCCGAACTCAGCCCGGTCTCCCTGTCGGGTTCAAAGAAGAAAAATTCCCCAGGCTGCCGGAAGAGAAACTCATGTACGAAGTCTTTCCAATCCGCTTCGCCGAAGCCGCCGGAAATCTCCAGGATTCGCGCGTAGTCCTCGAACTTCAGGTGTCCGCCAAGATAGACCCCGCGATATCCCAGCCCTTTGGCAATGGCGCACTGCTTCGCGGCGAACTCCAGGAAGAAGGCCCTACCCTTGTCCCGGGAACGGGCGTGCTTCCGGGTCAGCGCAAGCAACTCATCGGTTACAATCACGCCGGGGATATTTCCCGCGTGAAAAAACCGCGCCGACGCGGGGCTGAGCACGTACACGTTGGCCAACACCGGCACTCGGAGACCGCGAACGTCCATGTACTTCAACAACTCGTCCTGTTTGCGCGCGTCGTACCCAATCTGGTTGATGATAAACCCGGCGCCGCTCTCAACCTTTTTCGCCAGCTTGAAATACTGCGGCATCACCTCGCGTTCGTATCGCTTGTGGTTGTTCACCACCGCACCGGGGAAAAAACACGTGGGCTTCAGAATCTGATCGCCTCTGCCGCCTTCGAGGCGCATACCGGAATTCATCTCCGAGAACATCTTCAACAGACCAACCGAATCGGTATCGAACACGCCGCCTGCCTGCCCGCGATATCCGCTCACGGGATAGTCGCCCGACAACGCCAGCACGTTTTCGAATCCTTCGCTTGCGAGTTCCCAGCCTCTGCTCAGCAGCGCATTCCGGTTCCAGTCCTTGCACGAAACGTGAATGATGACCTCCTGCCCCCGACCCAGCAGATCGATCCCCATCGTGTCCGCGCTGTTCGTGGCGTTCCCGCCGGGATTGTCGGTGATGCTCAGGGCGTCCACCTCCGGATGGTCGGCAAGCGCTCGCGCGAGATCCAAAACGTGGCGCCCGCGGCGCTCGGTAATCACCCCCCGGGAATTGACCAGTTCCACGCAGACGACGAACCCGTCCGTGTCCTGGATCAGGTCGCGCAGGGAGCGTTTCTGCCCATCGCCACGGCCGGGGTCTGTTTTTTCTGGATTTAACGCCATGCGAATACACTCGTGTTGTTACGCAGCACTCGTGTTCGGTCCGGGAACCAGATTGCCGAAATTCGCCCCATCACGAGCAGCCAAAACAGCTTTCAGCTCTCAGCGGTCAGCGAGAATCAGAAGGCGAAAACCAAATTCAACATCCACATCTCCCCAGATTCCCTGCCTCCGGCGGGTTCCTTTTGAAGCGACCAAAAGGAACCAAAAGTCGCCGCTGGGCGCGGGGCCTGCCTGCGCCGAGCCGTGCTCGGCAGGCAGGCGCCCTTCTTTTTCGCCCTTTTCTTGGGCGATGCAAGAAAAAGGGCAAGGGAATAGGGGACGTTAGGGGGTTGTGAAATTTCTGACTCACGGGTTAAGAAAAGCGGCGGGCATCGGCTTGAACTGGCAACCTTCCACGAACACCTCGAAGAAATCCGGTGTTGTCTCGAGTTCGATATGTTCGATCTGTTTCACCAGCGCCTCGGCGGACGCCCTCTTTTCACGGGAAAGCAGCACCTCCCGAGCCCCCTGGACCGCCGCGTTCCCGATCTTCACAACGCGGTCCTCCACGATTGGCGCCAGAAAACCGATCTCAATTGCATTTTGCACGTTCACGTAATTGGCGAATCCCCCGGCCAGGTAGAGCGTGTCGATATCTTCCGGCCCGATCCCGAGGTGTCGCATCAGGATAAACTGGCCGCAGAAATTCGCCGCCTTTGCCTGGGCCAGATTGCTGGCGTCTTCACGTGACAACGTTATTCCGTACTCCGGGACAACCATCACCTCGTAGGACCGGTCCGCAAACATTCCTTTCGGCGCCATGAGTTCGTGCCGCCGGAGTTCCGCCAGCAGATCGATCAACCCGGATCCGCAAATTCCCTCCGGTTCAACCTGCCCGATGGTCCGATATTCAAACGCGCCGTTATCCAGACGAATCGACTCGATCGCCCCTTCATAACCCGGCATTCCGTACCGGATCAGTCCCCCCTCGAACGCGGGTCCGGCCGGGCATGAGGCGGTGAGCAGTCTGTCGGGGCTTCCCACCACCACCTCCGTATTGGTCCCCACGTCCACCAGCATCACCAAACCCTCTTGAGATGCAATATCCAGGGCCACCAAGTCGGCCGCGGTATCGGCCCCAACGTGGCTGGCAATAAGGGGCATCCCGTAGACCCTTGCCCTCGGATTGGCGCGCAGCCCCAAGCGCCGGGAACCCTCCAGCAGCGACGTCGTTTCCCGTTCACCCTCGAGATAGGCATGTTCCACGCCGGACTTGTACGGTCTCTGACCGATGCTCTGCACATCCAGCTTGAAGAAGATGTCCCGCATCGTGGAGTTTGCCGCCACAACCACCTCGTAAATCTCCTGGCGTACAAACCCGAAGCGTTTTCCCAGTTCAAGAATTTCGTGGTTGATCGCGTTGACCGCCGCCTTCTGCAGTTCGCCCTGAAACTCCCCGTCGTAGGAGATGCGGTTCATCACGTCGCTGCCGCCGAAGCGCTGGGGATTCTCGAAGGAACTCACGTGGACACTTTTTCCCGTGGCCAGGTCCACGAGATCCATTACCACCGTTGTCGTGCCCAGATCGATCGCGATGCCGAACAGGTGGCCACGATACCTGTCAACGGCCACACCGTCGTAATAAACAACATCCCCCCGGCACGTGACCAGGGGGTCCGGATCGAGGGGTTTTTCCAGGGTACTGGAGAGAATCTTGGGCTTGCGTCTCAGCGGCGAGAATTCGATATCTGCCCCGGCGTCTTCAACCACCGCCTGGCAGGCGAGGCGGTAATCCTCCCGCAAGAACGACTCCACGTCGTTTCGGGGCCGCAACGCGTCCATCCCGCACCTGATTTCAACCACACACTCGTGGCAGTGTCCGGTGCGCCCGCACGAGGTGGGCACCTGAACCGCCAGTTCATCCGCATAATCGAAAACCGTCTTCCCGGCTGCCAGCGCCCTCCTGTTCCCGTCGTGAGATATCGTACCCATGCGCCGTTCCAGTGTTCTGTCCCGAATTCAGGCAACCTATTTCCGGGACAGGACACTAGTCCTCGCTCCCGAAGAACGCGCCGTGTTTCGCCTCCGTCTCCCACGCGCCGCGATAGTCCAGCTTGTCGTCCCCACCGCACATCAGCAGCGTTCCGCCCGGACGGGGCTTACGCTGATTTCTGCAGCCGAACCTGGCCGTACACTCGTCGAAACGGTTCTTGTACGGGCAGCGCACGGTGGACAGCTCATCGGCATGGGCGACCATGCCGGCAAACAGCTCCGTGATCCTATCCAGCCGTTTCTGGTAGTCGTCTCTGTCGATCTTTTGCACGGTCGGGCTCACGCGTTAAGGTTGGTCTCTTCCTTCATCTCTTCCAGCAGTTGTTTGGCCAGATCCACGCACGCCATCGCATCCTTGCCGTACCCGTCGGCGCCCATATCATCGGCGAATTCCTGGGTGACGGGCGCGCCCCCCACCATAATTTTCACGTCTTCCCGCAAGTCGGCATCGATGAATGCCTCGATCGTTTTGCCCATATTGGGCATGGTTGTCGTCAGCAACGCCGACATCCCCAGCAGCGGCGCGCCGTGTTCCTCCACGGCATCCATGAATTCGTCGTCCGACGTGTCCACCCCCAGATCGTGAACGACAAACCCGGTACCGCGAAGCATCATAATGCAGAGGTTTTTTCCAATATCGTGCAGATCGCCCTTTACCGTGCCCATAATCACCGTACCGATAGGCTTGATGCCCGACGCGGAGAGAATGGGTTCGATATACGCCATGCCGGCCTTCATCGCCCGGGCGCAGGCCAGCACTTCCGGAACGAAGATGAAATTTTCGCGAAACTTGATCCCCACGATGCCCATTCCCGCGATCAACCCGTCGTCCATCACCTCCAGCGCCTCGGTGCCTGCATCCAGGGCGGCCTTGGTCAATGCGTCCACCTCGTGATGGGCGCCGTCGATCAAGGCCGCGGCAATCACCTGCATTTCCCGACTGACACCGGCAAAGGTGTTAATCGCCCGCTCCCGCTCGTCTTCCCGCTCCAGAAACTCCTCGATCTCGTCACGAATGAATTCGTTTTCGATATCGTTGATTTCCGCCATAGCGTTCCTGACCCTTTCGACCCGCCCACGCCGCCAGCGCAAGTGGGCGATACTGGAATTCCTTGATACCTGCTCCGTTCCGATCGGCTAGTTCGGCGCTTGTTCCCGGTGCCAGTCCCGGACCGCCCCGGGAATTTCCTTCAGATTCTCGATTGACGTCTGTAGCGGTATCGCGCACTCAGGTCCGACGAGATGCACACCGGCGTCCAGGTTCCTGAAGACCTCCCGGCGGACCGCTTCGGGCCCTTTTGAAAACAGCGTTTCAGGATTGTTGATGTTGCCCACCAGCGAGATCCGCTCCTTCACCACCGCCATGGATTCTCCCGGCTCGTTTTTCGAGTCGTAATGGAACGCGGACATCCCCGTCTGCGCGATATACTCCATCCGATCCACCGTCCGCCCGCAGATGTGCAGAATCAGCGGAATCGGAATCCGCTCCACGAATTCGATGTGCAGATCCCGCAGATACCGCTTGTAATACTCCCCGCTCACCAGGTCGCCCGTCGCGTGATCGGGCAGCGTGAGCGCATCCGCGCCTGCCTCGATCTGCGCCACCCCGAAATCCACCGTGACTTCCTTCATCCTGTCCAGGCATGCCTTCGTCTTGTCCGGGTCGTCCAGCGACATCAGCAGAAAGGGTTCCACGCCGAAGCAGTGATATCCCAGCGACCAGGGGCCCATCGTCTTCCCGATGATGGCCACGTCATCCCCGAATTCCTTTTTCAGAATCCGGATCGCATCCAGCACGCAATTCGTATCCTTGTGCGTGAGAAGGTCGGCCGGAATCCGGATGTCGTCCACGTCTTCCCAGATGGGCTCACGCATCTTCACGGTGGGCCAGTTGTCTTTCTGCTCCCACTGAATTTTGCAGCCCAGTGCCGACGACTCCTGGATAATCGAGAACACCGGCATGATCGTATCGAACCCCAATTCGGTATGCCCCGTCGCGGCCAGCCGCGCCATCAGTTCCGGGTTCCTGTTCGCGTCCGGAAAAGGCGCGTCCACGAGATCCATCAGTTCCACTGTTGCCACGGACGTTGGATTGCACACCGGCGTCCGGTCTACCGGCTCTCTGTTCAGCGCCGCCAGAACACGTTCGCGGCAGGTCATCGGACCCACTGTTTGAGTCCCCATATTTCTGGTCTCCCGTATGAAACGTCAGTTACGCGGCGTTGCAGGGCCCCGGTGTTCTGTCCCGAAAACATCTCACCATTCAGGCAACCTATTTCCGGGACAGAACACTACCTTTGCTGGCTGGGTGCGGTCAGCACGCCGCGGGACCCCGTCATTTCCTGCTCGCGGACCGCCGCCCGGACGTTGGGGGCGCGAACCAGTAGCAGTCCCACCGCCGCGTCGTGGGCGTATCCGCACGAGAACGCGACCGTATCCGGGCCTCGGGATTGCATTTCTCCAAGCTTGACCAGCCCGCCGGCAACCACCTGGATCCTCCGCGCGCCGTCTTTCCCCTCCCCTTCGGCGCCGACCCGGTATGCGCCCTCCCCCAGACGGGACAACGTTATATTCAACCCTGACTTCCTGTCGAGGATCGTCAGCGGGCGAGCGTCGACCTCGCTGCCGGATGCCAGCTTGCACGCCTCCAGAAAAACCCGCCGGCAGGCCAGTTCGTGCGGCTCTCCGCACGGAAAGCGCAGCAGCCCGTCGGGTGCTCGCTCCATGCCGCCCAGCACCGTCATCGCGTCCGCGACAAACGCGATTCGCTCGTCTGGCCCGGTTCTTCCGCTATACGTGTGCACGCGATACACGGGACCCCCGTCGCGCTTCTGCCGGTACAGCCCGATCGTGATTTCATGAAAATGCGGATCCATCGGCACCAGTTCGATGCGCGTTCCGATATCGAGTGTTCGGCCCATCGCGCCATCCTCCGGAAAATTTTCCCTTGACAGCAGGGAACCCGGTCTGTTCTTTTGCTATTGTGATGATGGTCAGACCAATTCTGGACTATAAGATTAACCCAAAAACAGATCTTTGTAAAGCGAAAATTTCGGTGCTGTCCCCGAAATTTCACGCCATTGGGCCACCGATTCATCGGGTATGGCTGCGGTGTCCTGCTCTGACGTCGACCCTCTACTCACCTCTTACTGCATTTTAGAACTGGTTTCCGGGGTGACACTGGCCTTTGTTTTTCCATCATCCTCTATTTTTCCTTCGTCCTTTTTCTTATTCGCGTAAGAAAAAGGACCAAAAAGAACCGCGCCTGCCTGCCGAGCACGGCTCGGCGCAGGCAGGCCGCTCGGCGCAGGGCCGGTTTTTCCGTGAACCGCCTCAGTGGCGCAAATGGAAATTGGGTACCGTGTCGCCAGAGCAGGCCATCCCGAACTATGTTGCTGTACGGATTAGCACGGAAAAACCCCCAACCCAACAACCGCACGCTTGATTGGATCCTACGAGGTTCGGTACGAAAGTAACGTTTCTCGATAAGCCGCGGAATCCACGTCTGCCCGCACGGCGGGCGATCTGTTGTACCGGCGGTTTTTCCGGACAACAGTGAACGCCTGGTTCTGCCGCTCCCTGCTGTCTGGCGAGCGTCCTGATTTCTCCCCCATTCCTTCAGCAGAGGAGGCCGTGGGGAGAGGTCCGCGCCGACGTCGAATTTGTAGGGGCGACTCTCAGAGTCGCCCGCATAACGGCGCATATATCGCTGATTCGCATCAATACGCCGTATCGTTGTCCGGTTTAAGCTGAATTCTAATAGCCGATAGCTAACGGCTGTCCTCATCATTCAAATGCCGATTGGTCTACGAAGGAATGTCCTGACCGGAGGGCAACCAGAGCAGAGCGCGCTGATCCGTCCAGCAACGCGGATCGATTTGCTTCCGCCGGTGGCAGGACAGAGGATTTTGTGCATCCTGTGACGGGATTCGCGCTGTGCATATGGCAGGCCCAGCGCCCAGCGGCGACTTTTGGTTCCTTTTGGTCGCTTCAAAAGGAACACGCCGTAGGCAGGGAATCTGGGGAGAAGTGGATGTTGAATTTGAGGTTCGATCTTGGTATACTCCATCCATCCATGTAGGTTTCGGTTTCTGAATCAAATAAGTAAAATCCTGATTAATAGAGGGAAGATCACGTGAACCAACAACGGAAAGCCCCGGCCGTTGAGCAGATGACGCCCGTCAGGCGCACCTCCCTGTGCGACGAAATTGTCGCCCAGATCATCGACCTGATCTCCCGGGACGTGCTGAAACCGGGCGATCGGCTGCCGCCGGAAAGAAGCCTGTGCAAACAGTTCCACGTCGGCCGGACCTCCCTGAGGGAAGCGCTGCGCTCCCTCTCCGTAATGGGCATCCTGGAAGGCCGTGTCGGCGAGGGCACGTTCGTTAGCGACAACACCGGCCGATACCTGGAAAATTCCCTCCGATGGGGTCTGCTGCTGGACCCCAAGGAAGTCAAGGACCTCGTCGAGACCCGGCTCATGCTGGAAACCCGGAACGCATTTCTGGCTGCGAGGCGCGCAACGGAAGATGACTTCCTGGAACTCGAACGGACAATCCTCGGAATCGAAGCATCCCTCGACCAGCCCGCGGAATTCCTGGAATTCGACGTCCGATTCCACATGGCCGTTGCGCGGGCCACACAGAATTCGATCCTCTGCAACCTTCTTGCAATGATCCGCAACTACCTTCAGCAGTGGATCGGAGCCAGCCTGGAGGAACCCGCAACCCACACGGTGGAAGCGCGCGCCCGGATGTCGCTGGACGAACACGGGAAAATCCTGCGCGCCCTCCGGGATGGCGATGCCGAAGCCGCGCAGCAGGCCATGGAAGACCACATTCTGTCCAGCAGCGTGGACCTGCAGGCGCGGATCGAGGAAGATTCCGATAACCGATCGGAGTGAAACACTAACCGTCCAGCACGTACCTCGCCACGGTTTTTGAAAACCCGTCGTCCTCCAGCGACTCGGCCATCTGCACGCCGGCCTCGGCGGCTGAATCCCTGGTCAGGCTATCTGCGTTTCCCATTAAAACGCCAATGCCCGCCGCTCTGAGCATCGGAAGATCGTTGTCCCCGTCTCCGACCGCCAGCGCCTGCGAAGGGGAAACACCGCACGCCTCGCAGAGCTTCCGCAGTGCCACCGCCTTGTTCACTTCCGGATGCATAATTTCGATCCGGTCGTCTCCCGTGCGCGCCAGATAGAACCGTGGCCCGAACGCCGCGTGCATCCCGTCGAACACCTCCTCCCGTCGCGCCGGCCCCGGCAGTACGATCATCTTCGGCGGCGGACCGAGTTCCCGCCGCTGTATCCTGTCGAACAGGTCCTCATCAAGCAGGATATCCACGTCCGTCATACGAACCAGATTTCGAACCGGCTCGGTCACCTCGTCGGTCAGATAGGTTTCATTCAGGCCGTGACTGTCAGTCTCGCACCGGCAGTAGATGAAATTCAACCGACAATCGCCGATAAAACGCAACAGATCGGGAAGTCCATCCCGCGGCAATCGCTGTTCGTGCAACAACGGTCGCTGGTTATCGACGCCATTTCCCAGCACCATCGCTCCATTGTAGCTCCCTACGTTCAGCGCCGCTCTCAGATCGGGCGAAAACGGCGTCAGGCTTTTCCCCACGTTTCGTCCACTGATCGAAGCCAGAGGAATGCCCGCTCTTGACAGACGCCGCAGCGTATCGACGGACGCGCCTGAAATCCGGCCCCTGTCGTCGAGCAGCGTCCCATCCAGATCAAACGCCACCAGCCGCACGGCACCCATCTTGCATCCCTCTCCGCGACAAGCCGAAACCCGATTCAGAATTCCGTCACCACCTTCTCGGGCCGGCCGGTTTCTATCGATTCCGCCACCGCGAAACACGCCGCCATCGTCCGGGCCCCGTCCCTCACGTCGATCATCGGCGTTTCACCCGTATCCAGGCAGTGCAGGAAATGCGCCAGTTCCTCGGCGCAGGCGTGCACCTCGCCCAACACCGGAAACGGGATATCCGCGAATGCCTCTATTTCTCCGAATTCCTTCAGATAGAGCCGGTTCTCCTCCACCGTGCCTTCGGTTCCGTACAGATTGAACGTCATCGAATACGGACGGGGCGCTCCCACGGACACCAGGCACTTTCCAACCGCGCCGTTCCTGAACTTCAACGACGCGATTACCGTATCGTGCCAATTCACGTCGTGCAGGACCTTCGTGACGCCATAGGCCGATACCTCCTCCAGTTCACCCACGATCCAGCGCATCAGGTCCAGCGGATGGCACGCCCCGCCAATCACCGCGAATTGTCCTTCGCCCCGGTGCCGCCACCACTGGTGTCCCGGACCCCGCAGGAACGGCCCCAGCGAATGGACGTAATCCGACTCGCAGAAACAGGCCTCTCCCAGCTTACCGGAATCAAACAGATCCTTCACCGCCCGGTGCAACTGTCTGAAACGCGCCCCATGCCCCACCATCAACTGCCGGCCGGACCGCGTTACCGCGGCGACCATGCGCCGGCAATCCTGCAACGTGGTCGCCATCGGTTTTTCGCAGAACACGTGCTTGCCGGCCTCCAGCGCCGCCACGGCCTCATCGGCATGCAGCCGGTTGGGCGTGCACAGATAGACCACGTCGACCGCTTCGTCCGAAACAATCTCGCCGTAGTCCGTCGTCACCCTTTCGGCCTCGTATTCCGCCTTCATCTCCTGCAATCGACCCATGTTGCGCTCCGATCCGCAGATCGCATGCAACGCCGCCTGCGGATGCCCCGCAATCGCCTTGATATGCTCCAGGCCGATATACCCCGTACCCACGACCGCGATTTGGTATTCCGCTGCCACGACACCCATCCTTTCGGATTGCTCCAAAGCCTCCAGGTCAACGGCCGGCGGAACGCTTAACCGCCGGCCAGTACGGATTTCCGGTTGACGGGTGAGCGTCGCCGCCCCAACGGCGCGGAAAACTGAACGAGATCGGACCGAAATGAGGCGGCGGCGGTTCGGTCTCCCGCCGGGGCCGTGCGATCAATCCACCAGGGGCAGATGCACCACGCCGCTCCGTTCCACGGATCTGAACACCGCCTCGGTAAACGCCATATACTTCAAGCCCGCGTCAAAGGTTGTGTCCCCCGGAGGCCCGCCCTGAATCGCACTCACAAAATCCTGCTCCACGGTCCACTCGCGGGCTTCGACATCCGGAATGGGAATCTCCGACAGCCCGTCGTCTCCTGCCTGCCCGCCCAGAATGGTATCGCTGTCCAGCTTGTAGATCAACGTCCCATTGCTGCCGTAAATCTCCACCTGGGGATCCACGCCAAACCGCGCCACCGAGGAAAACAGAAACACGGCCTGCGCGCCGTTCTCCATCTGACCCATTATATGCACGGCATCGGGGCGCTCCACCGGCCCCATTCCCTGGCCGCCGGCAAGCGGCCGGGCCCTGATAAACGTCTCCGACTGCGCCGATAACGTCCTCATCTGGCCGGCCCATCGTTGCACGATTTCCACCAGGATGCCCATGTTCAGCGCGTTCAATCCGGAATACCGGTCGACCTGCCGCCAGTGCAGCGGTTGATCCGGGTCGCAGTTGTCGCCGCTGAACGACCGGGTATAGACGTGGTAGACGTCGCCCAGGTATCCCTCGCGGATCAGCCGCTGGATGAACCAGTCGCCCTTCATCGCCATGGGCGACGGACAGATCTGCGCGACCAGACCCGTCTCCTTCGCCCTGGCGTACATGGCCTTTGCCTCGCGCAGATTCATCGCCATCCGCGCCTGTACGAATACATGCTTTCCCGAGCCAAGGGACGCCAGCACGTATTCGCAGTGCCGGTACGGCCAGGTACCGATCATCACCGCGTCCACGTCATCGCTCGCGATCAACGCGTAGGGATCCGTCATCAGTCTCGGCGAAAGGCCGAACTCACGGGCGATCGCCCCCGCGCTCGCCTCGCTCCGGTTACAGATGGCAACCACCTCCGCATCCCCGATTTTCGCCAACCCCGGGAAATGCCGGCTGCGGAAAATGCCGCCTGCGCCGATTATCCCGATACGTACCTTTTCGGACATATTTCCTCCTCGTTTATTTCAAGCCGGACGTCGGCCCGCTTTCCACGCCCAGACCGATCCGTGCCGGCGCCTGGTGTTCTGTCCCGGAAATAGATTGCCGAATGGTGAAATATTTCCGGGACGGGACACTAAAATCGGTAAAACCGGTCCAGCAGGCCAACGGCCGCGTCCACGATCCGCTCGCCCGAACCCGGCGTGAACAGGGCCGCTTCGGGTTCGTAGCCGCCCTCATTAAAGGCCTGTTCGTCGGGCAGATATCCCACGCTGTCGTTAGCCAGTTCCAGCACCATCGTGTGCCCGAACGGAGACCGTTTCTTGATGTCCAGCCCGAGTCTCACCAGCAGTTCTCCCGGAACGCCCACCAGGGCCAGGTCTCCGATCCGTAACGCCTGCACCCACGTTCGCGCTTCCTCAGGCGCTTCCGCCATCCGTCGTAGAATCCGCCGGGCGAATGCCCGCTCCGCCATGGTTCCTCGTCCCTTTTTGTCGATTTCCTGAGCCCGGGCGACGTCCGCCGGCGAAGGGCCGGCCTTCCGCTGCAGCGCCACTTCGACCATCTCGGCGCCCAGAGTCAGATCGCCGGCGAATTCCATCTCATTCCATGCCCAGAAGGCCTGGGCCGCCACCAGCGCGGCGACGCGTTCCGTATGCTGGTATCGGTCGTTTGCGCCTCTGCTTCCACCCATGACGTCGTGATTGTTGATGTCGCCCGAAGCGCCGTTCGAAAGCGCCGCCGTAAACCGATGACCTTGCATCCGCTGGATGAGACGCGTAAAGTACCCGAAATAGTCCGCCGAAATCGCCCGCTCGTGGTCTCCCCCACCCACGTAGTGCAACGCGTAGTTGCACAACAATCCCAGGGGAACGCCATCCGGTTTCCGGAAGCAGAGCACCCCCACCTCAGGATCCACGGGGCCGGCGGCCCTTACAACGTCCGGATTGCCCAGGCCCGGGTTGGTCCGCACCGTGCCGTCGGCCATATGGAAACGCCGGTTGAATACCGGCCGTCCCTCTTCCGCGCGCCCCCAGCCCGCCGCCACCGGTTCGCGCCCGCGCCAGGCCAGACGCACGGAATCCGCAATTCGATCCACGAGGAATTCCGTATAAGCGTCCTCTCCCGTCTGTGCGCCCGTATGGGTATGCGTACAGCAAATCAGTACCCGTTCGGGCGCCAGCGGGGTGGTTTCAGCAATCCGCGCCTTCGCCGCGTCCAGGTATGCCCGCGCCACGCCGATCAGGTCACATACGACAATCGCGATACCCGAGCCGTCGCGTTCCAGCACGAAACTGCGCACGTTCAGCGGATCGTGGACCGCCTCCGCCCTGCGCTCGTGAAACAGACCCGGAATCTTCGTTCCCAGCGACGGCGTGATGTCCAGGCTGATTGCGCCTCCGTTCAACATGGTGTCTCCTCTCAACTCATCAATCGCCGCAGCCAGGCCTTCCCCCGGCCTTCGCGCTTTTTTACCAGCATCACCGAAGTCTTGGCGTAACGCCCCACCCTGTCCGGCACCTCACCGAACAGAAGCTGCTGGAACAGGCCCGTATTGGCCGCGCCCATCACGACCAGATCGAAGTCCGCTCCCGCCCTGACAATGCCCGCCGGTACGGACCGGGAACGGATCGCCCGGCATTCCACCTCGCCCAGATTCGCATCCCGAAGCGTGTGCTGCATCCACCCCATGGCCTCCCGTTCCCGCTCCTCGTCCGCATCTTCAGGTATCACGTAGCAGGCCGTCACCCTTGAACCGTGCGCGGCAACGATCGGCTCCAGCAAATCAACGGCGAACCGCGTATGGGGCCCGCCGGCGGTCGGCAGGAGTATTCGATCGAAGCTGGCCTGCTCCTGTAACTTGGCAACCACCACGTCGGCGGTGGCGCGGTTCACAACCCTGTCGAGCACTTCGCCGAAAATCCGTTCCCGCGTGGTGGTATAACCCTTCCATCCTATCACCAGCAGGTCCACGTGCTCGTCCGATACCGCCGAAAGAATGCCTTCGTCCAGACGGTGCGCCACCCGGATGTCCGACACCACGCGCAGGTTCTGCTTCTTCGCATAGGCCTGCGCCGCCCGCAACAACGGCATCCGGTGGTTGATGTACTTCATGCCTTCCTGGATGGGCAACTGGATCGGCACCTCCACGGTGGTACTCACGATCAGATCGCCATCTTTGGCCTTTACAACGGGAATGGAAATATCCAGCAACGACGCGATCGTATTCGGATTGGCCACGGGCACCAGCACCCGGAAGGGCGCACGAGCGGTCTCCAGGGGCAGCGCATCCAGAACGTGAGGCTCGGTCTCCCCCGATTGCTTTTGGAAATAGATGGAATACGCGAAAAATCCCACCGCGATCCACCCCAGCGCAACGTACCACGCCATCGGATCGAACCGGAACTGATAGATCGCCAGGAACATATTGGAAGCCGCGCCAATCAGCGGCACCCACGGAAAGAGCGGCACCCGGTACCTGCGCTCAATTTCCGGCGCCCGCCGCCGAAGCACAACCAGTGACAGATTAACGAGCGTGAACGTGAGCAGAAACATCAGGCTTGCCGCCGACCCGACCACGTGGATGGGCAGGAGCAGCGAGATGCCCATCATAATCAAACCGGTGACCAGAATCGCTATATGCGGGGTCCGCCTGTCGGAATGTATCCTGGCCATGCCCGGCGGCAGCCACCGGTCTCTGCCCATGGAAAAGGCCACGCGACTGGAGGCCAGCACCGTCGCGTTCAGCGCGGACATGGTGGACAGTAACCCGCCGAAGACGATGGTTGCCACGCCAAACGCCGGCATGAAACTGTCTGCGGCTTTCACAATCGCCGTTTCCTGGTATCGGCCCAGAAACTCCCACGACGTGGTGGACTCCGGTTGAACCGCGCCCAGGGAAACAAAGACGATCAGCAGATAGACAACCATGGTCACGCCCAGGGAAATGAACGTGGCCTTCGGAATATTCGTCTCGGGCTGTTTGATTTCCTCGGCAACGGTCGCGATGAGATCGTACCCTTCAAACGCGATGAACGTCAGCCCCATGGCCACCAGCACACCGCCAAACCCCTTCGGGAAAAATGGGGAGAAACTCTTCGCCGCCTCGTGGGGGGTAGCGTAAATGTGCATGAGCCCGTACCAGACAAAAACCAGAAGCACGAGAATCTTGGAGATGGTGATCACGTTCTCCGCCTTGCCCGTCACCTCCGTGCCGCGTACGTTCAACCAGACAAAGACGCCGATGACGATCAACGTCACCAGCGCAACCGAGGGCTGGACCCCGACCGTCGCCTGAATCGTATGGCTGACGTCCGGCAGGTACTTGTGGAAAAACTCCCAGAAATATCCCGCAAACCCCAACGCGTAGAGACTGCAGGCTACCGTGTAGGCGAACCAGAGCATCCATCCGGACAGAAACCCCACGGGGCCGGGAAACGCCTTCTTGACGAACGAATAACCCCCGCCTGCCTCAGGAATCGCCGATGAGAGTTCGGCATAGCAGAACGCCGTCATCAGGGTCACCACGCCGTTGAGCGCGAATGCCAGAATCGACGCCGGGCCCGCTTCGCCCGCCGCGATGCCCGTCAGCACGAAGATCCCCGCGCCGATCATCGCTCCGATGCCGATCATCGATGCGTCGAAACAACCCAGGCTCCGTGCGAAGGTAACCCTGTTGGATTCCGACGGGGGGGAAGAAACAGCCACTGAGACCTCGGATTAGAGACCAAAAAGATCAGGGGCGCGAAAATCGCACCCCTGCTTTTATCCGCCCGCGAGAGTTCACGCCGCGGGATTTGAAATATCTTCGTACCCGGTTAGATGATAGTCGTACTCCAGATAATCCAGAAGGCGGCAGAGGCTGCGAAAGGCCACGCCGAACCCATCCACGCCGCTGACGCCGCCGAACTGGCCGCCGCCTTTCACGTGCGGCTCCAGGTCCACGAATACGCCCGGCACACCCAGCGGAGAAAGGCGCTCATGGATTTCCGGCACCAGGGTACGGAAGTCGCGCAACACCTGCTCGTGACCCGAATCGCCCCGGTCCACGGGGATGAACCGGGTTAAGCCCCGCTCTCCCGCCGCGGCCAGCATGGCCTGGTTCGACGGGTTGTTGAAACCCTTGATGTGTATCCAGCCCACGCCGGGCTTCATCTTGACATAGTGCTCGTATGCGCTGTCCGGGCTGTGACCCTTGGACTCCATATTCCCCACGTCCGGAATAATGCAGACGTACGGACTATCGACTTTTTCGTACAACGCGATCAACGTGTCGCCATCGCCGCCAACCAGGTCGGCCTCCACCTCCATACCGTAAACCAGGCCTGCCGACGCGCACTTCTCCACAATCTGCCCGAGTTGCTCCGCCGCCCTGTCCAGGTACGCCCACGGATCCTCTCTGTTCGGATGGTAGTAGCTGAACCCCCTGAGCAACTTGGTGTCGAACGCGTGGGCGAGATCGATTGCCCGCTGCACGTCGTGTTTCAGATAGGATTCAAACGGGACGTATCGATTCTGTGTCCCGTCGTCCTTATCCACGAGCTTGACCTTGCCCAGCGGTGAACCCACGCTGGATACGCTGATCCGGAACGCTTTGTGCAGATCCTGAAGCCGTTGCACTTCCTCGTCTGAAAGTTCCATGACGTTCTTCACGCCATTGCCAAGATCGATGAACCGGATCGTGTAATACGACAGCCCGAGGGCGGACATCATCGTCAGTTGCTCTTCGGCCCGCTTGCTCACGGGACCTTCATCCGCAAAACCGGAAAGGATGACTTCGGGTTTAGCCATAACAGGACACCTCAATGATAAGAATAGATCGACAGCCTGTCTCGTGAGGGAACGACTCCGTATCTGCGCTGTCCGAAGGCGCGGCGGAAACGATATGCGTACATCCGGCCGGCGCCCTCTGGATCTCCCCTTCCGTCTTCCACGGTCCTCGTCCCGAAACGTTGCTCTACACAATCAACTCCGGAGTGATCAGCTCCGGCGTAAGATGAGCCACGAGACTCAGATAGCGGACCTGCACCCATCCCTCGCCATTGAAATCCAGACGGCTGATTGCCGTATTGGGGTTCTCGAAATAAACGCTGTCCGGCATCCCGTTGAACACGGCATGGAGCAGGTCGTTGGCGAATCCGCCGTGACACACCAGCGCAATCCGCTCCTCATTGCCCGCAAAACGTTCGTGCAGTAGGGATGCCACCCTCATTGCCCGTGCGCGCCACTCAGCTTTGATCTCCGCCGGCCGGTTCCACCAACCCTGATCCGTGATGGTATCGGGCACCACGAAATCAGGGAACCGCGCCGCGATCTCGCTCCGTGTGAGGCCGGGGTACCCCACCTCTCCCCGACCGTCGCCTTCATCCAGCCAGATCCCGCCCTCCTCGTGGATATCGATCCAGATTTCGGGCCGGATTCCCATCGCCATTCCAACAGCCGCCGCCGTCTGCATTGCACGCAACATCGGGCTCGAAAATATCCGGTCGAATTCTAGACCCGCGCAATTCTGCTGCATTCCCGCGGTGTGGATCCCATCTGCCCCATCGCCGGCCGCGGTCAGGTAACGGGCCAGCCGGTCGGCCTGCGCCTCGCCGATATCGGTCAGCGGAGGGTCGCACACCCGCAGGCCTCCTTCTTCCAGTGCGTTGTTTGCCGACTGCCCATGCCGGATAATATAGAGTTCCATCCATTCCTTTCCGGACGAAAAAAACCCGGCAACGATGCCGGCGTCTGAATAATCCAAACCACATAACGGACCGGAAAATACCACATTTCCGAAACGCGATCAAGCCATTTCTGGATTACGAGGAAACCGGATCGAAGGTAGCCACGTTCCTGAGCCCGGCTACACTTTCCCTTGCTTCGAATTCCACCGTCAACGTCATATGTCGAACCGCGCCCGGCTCCATATGCGCGTCAAACTGTTTCGACGCCTGCCCCACCGTCGTATTCTGGTCGTCGGTCAGCCTCCAGGTCAGGATAAAGGGCACGTCGATGGGAACTGCGCCCACGTGGACCACATCCGCGTCGATGCGCACCGCGACAATCAGGGGCGGGGTGCCTTGATTCAACACCGGCTGCGCCGCCAGATTCGTTATGGAGAGCATGTTCAACAGATCTTCGGCGTCCAGTACGTTTGATTTCCCGCCGCAACCCGACACGACTATCAGAACAGCGCAAACCATCCTTATCCGCATTACAAGCCCTTTCAAGAACGCAACCAGAGTAATGTCAACGCCACCAGCCCAACCGCCCAGCAGTAGTAGGAAAAGCAATCCAGCCGGCCGCCCCGCAGCAGGGTGAACAGCCAACGGATCGCCACCACACCGGAAACGAAAGCCGCAACCAGACCGACAAGCAGGGTCCCAACGACCTTCCAGTCCGGAGGATCGGCAATCAGGTCCCCCGCTTTCAACGCGGTTGCGCCCAGGATCACGGGAATCGACAGCAGGAACGAAAAAGACGCCGCCTCCCTGCCCTCAACGCCCCACCACAATCCTGCGCTGATCGTCAGACCGGAGCGGGATATCCCGGGCAGTATGGCAAGCGCCTGCGCCAGCCCGATCAACAAGGCGTCGCCAACACCTATTTCCGGCTTCCTGCCTGAGACAAATCGGGTACTCCACAACACCACGCCCGTTGCAACCAGGCAACCGGCCGCCGCCGTGGGGCTGCGGAACGCCAGTTCCAGGTAATCTTCGAACAATATCCCCACCGCGCCGGCCGGAACCGTGCCGACCAGCAACAGCACCACCATTCGCCACGACGCCGCTTCCCGCCGGATACATCCGGTTACCAGCCGCTGAATCCGTTCCCGGAGTACCGTGAGCACGGCCAGCAAGGTACCGAAGTGGACGATAACCTCGAACACCAGGTCGCCCGACTGTACGCCCAGCAAGGCCTGCCCCAACACCAGATGCCCCGAACTGCTTACCGGCAGGAACTCGGATAGTCCCTGAACCAATCCCAGGAGGGCCGCCTCTAAGAACGTCACCTCACTCTCCCCGATCACGATGGCCGGCGATACGCTGAATAAGTTATAATAAAAATAACCCTTAATCTCCGCTTTAGCAAATAAAAACGCCCCACTTCGGGGACGTTTGAAATTTCGACATTTGCGGTTTCCGTAAGACCAGGCACGCTGGAAAGCCCAAAAAACAGTCTGAACCCTTAGCCGTGCCCTAAGCCGCTCCAAAAGCCTGTGGCCCCTGGGACCTGCCCCCTGCCGCCCCCTGAGCTTTTACCCTGAGCTTGTCGAAGGGTGTCGAAGGGTCGGCGAAGGGTCGGCGAAGATCACGGGGCTCCCGCTGTAGTAATCGCCGTTCGAGCAGACCAGTTTACATGTATGCTTCTTTTGAATTGCCAGGAGCGCCAAATTGTCGATATGTTTTACCCCGCTACATCGGCTCACCGAATGGAAATTCGCTGGCATTGGCATACAAATCGTCCCGCAATGGCTTTCTCATTGGCGATGCAACTACATTATTTTTATTCACCTCTCCAATGTCCGGATATATAACGGGCGACGCCGTCGGCTTCATTGGTGTCGATGATCCCGGTGGCGCGTTCCTTGAGGGCGGGAATGGCATTCGCCACGGCCAGGGCCTCATCTGCCACGTTGAACATTCCCAGGTCGTTTACCTCGTCGCCAAAGACGATCAGACGACGGTCTTCCAGGTCTTTCATGCGCTTGAGGAATAGTATGCCGTGTTCTTTGGTGGCGCGGGCATCCTGGATAGTCAGCCAGTGCCAGCCGGGCGAAGACTGATTCTCGTAACATTGGGTCTGGATCCGCCCGGCGTGCCGATGGTTCATCTCGTCAGCCAATTTCTCCAGTTCCGGTCCCCGTCCAATTACGGTGAGACAGACCACCTGGTCGTCCAGGCCGCGCTGCAAGTCGGCTAGATAGCGCATGCGCGGATCCTGGTTGAGTCGCCTGTTCCGCACGTACCAGGCCATGCCGTCATTGGTGATATCGCGGTAGTAGCAACGGTCGGCCGTGCCGTCGTAAGTCGAGATGAAGGGCAGGTGGCCGGCGCCGGTTATCTGTTGCCACAACCCGGGCAAGATATCGCGGTGCAGTTCGCGGACAAGATAGTGCCGGCCGCTGGCCAGATCGGAGACCAAGGCGCCGTTGAATTCAACCACCGGCAAACGGAGACGCAGACCGGCCAGCAAACGACGCATGGAGGCGATGCTGCGAGCGCTGGCCACGGTAAAGAGCAGACCCTGATCCAACAGAAAGTTAAGGGTATCCTTGCTGTACTGGGACAGCGACGTATCGCTGCGCAGTAGCGTGCCGTCCAGATCGGAGACGTATAGTGTAGAATCGGCGGCCTTCAAAATACGCCTCAATTGTCAAGGTCGTTAATTTCAAGAGTCGTGGGGGAGATTCTCTTCCGGGAATTCATACACAATTTTCTTTGCCTCTACATTTGCTATGGTGTTTATATTTTTCTTGGTTATACGGCAGGTGTGGAGAACTACAATGCCTGGAACTGGTTGAGCAGGGTCTCTATTCGTACGCTACGACATTGTGACGGATTCGACCTGCTGAAGCCATAAAGGGTGGACATTCACACCTTTTACGGCCGTTACTCGACCCGGCAACTATCCGGACTCAATCGAATTCTCGATTAGACTTGACAACATCTCAATTTCAATTGAATGCACTCCTGAATTTAACGTCGTAATCGAACCGGAGTCTTTCGCAATGCAAGATTTTCGCTTTCGCAGGTTCCTGCTGAAAACCGCGAAAGTCTATTGGAGGGTTTTCAGTCCAAAGACGTTCGGTGTGAAGGGAATAGTTCCACATCCGGATGACGATCGGCAAGTCCTGCTTATCCGAAACACATACGGCAACACGATGCTCTGGAATCTTCCCGGCGGGGGCTATCGGCCGAAACGTGAAGCACCGGACCGCGCAATTGATCGGGAGATCAGGGAAGAATTGTCTGTCACACCGTATTGCACGGAAAGATTGGGCGATTACCGGACGGATGCGGAGGGTAAGCGCGACACAGTGACCCTATTTCTTTGTCGGATAACTTCAGATCACCTGGATGGCAATTCCGAAATCGCCGAAGCCAGATGGGTTTCGCTGGACAATCTCGACCGGCTTCGAAACATTGCCCGCGTGGCCCTCCGCGGTATTGAATTCTACCAACGATCTCTCAATCAACAAGGAAGAGACGGCCAAAGATAGGCCTTTCGATCCGGGGAGGCAATTCTTTCGCCAGAATTGCGTCACGAGAGTGAATCAACGTGAGGGAGCCAGGCGGAGGAATTTGAAATTTCGAGACAGATGCTGAGATAGTCGTATGGCTCGGTTCAGATTGGAGGAATTGTGAGACAGTTGCTACTGATCAGGCATTGTCAATCTTCGGGGCAGGAAGCGGAGGCTGAGCTGACGGAAACCGGACGAGAGCAGGCGGAAAGACTCGCCGGTTTTCTGTCTGACTACCCGATTGACATGATTGCCTCCAGTACCTCCGCCCGGGCGCAGCAGAGCATTGCACCGTTTGCTCTCCGTATGGGATTGAACATCCAACTGGATCACCGGCTGATCGAACGCAGGCTGTCGACGCAAGCGATGGACAACTGGCGGGAGGTACTCCGCGATTCCTTTGGCGACGGGACGTTGGGCGCACCCGGAGGAGAGTCGGGGCGTGAAGCGTTTGACCGTGGATGGGCAGCCGTATCCGACCTGTTTGACGCCAACCACCGGTTCCCGATTGCGGTCACCCACGGGAACCTGCTGAGTATTGTATTGAACTCGCTGGACGACAATTTCGGTTACGATGGATGGGCGTCTCTATCGAATCCGGACGTTTTTCGTCTAAGAGAAGCCGGCGATGGACGATTGCAATTCGAGAGACTCTGGTCGGAATAGGCCCGGGAATTTCGATCGAGAAGCACATGCGTGCTCTCAGGGTGGATGGTTGGGCAAAGGAAAAGAGCGGAAGCGCCACCATGCCATTTTATCAGGAGGGTGCGCGGATAGTAATGGACTATCACTCCGGAAAGACATTTGGCCCCGAATTCCTGAAAGGCATTCTCGACAGCATAGGTTGGTCGGAAGCAGACCTGAAGCGACTTAAGCTCATAAAATATGAGTCGAATGACGATGGCCGGATTGTCGATCCCGTGGCCCCTTTGCGGACTACGGGATTTTTCATGCGATGATTCATTTTCTGACGGACCGGTTCCGGGTTCGCCTTTGAGCCAATCCATGGCGAGGCAACCTCCCTCCGAGATTTGCAGTGCATCTCGGACGGTGAGGAGGGTATGGAAGGGAGTCACGGTTGCTTGTCATTCCAGCGTCCCCTTCTCCGCGCGTCTCCTGATCCTCGTCCGAAGGCTTCCACGGCATGGCGTTGACATGTGCCGCAAATTTCTGTAAACTTTGAGTTTAGGAAAATCTTCCACAATCACCGCCGCTTTCGCTTACGGCAATTCTGTAAGTGGCGAAACTTGAAGGCGCAATTTCGTTACGATAAGGAGGCGTGCATGGCAGAAAATCGGGTTCAACCGGCCTCAGCAGGAGCGTCTACATCTGCCCAACCGGGCTATGGATTTGGCACGGCTCCTGTTTTTCTCGCATCAATCAGCACGATTCTCGGGGCGATTCTCTTCCTTCGATTCGGATATGCCGTCGCGAACGTCGGGCTTTGGGGTAGCCTCATGGTCATTGTTCTGGGACATCTGGTGACCATTCCCACGGTTCTGGCGGTGTCCGAAATAGCGACAAACCGTCGCGTGGCTGGAGGCGCGGGGCGTATTACATCATCAGCCGGTCGTTCGGAACCAGCATCGGCGGTACTATTGGAATCGCATTGTATCTTTCGCAGGCCATATCGGTGGCGTTCTACCTCGTCGCATTCGCCGAGGCGTTCCAGCCGGTTTATGCGTTGGCGGCAGCGACCTACGAAGTCACACCGGATGCGCGCTGGGTAAGTGTACCCTTTACGTTTGTTTTAATCGCACTGATGCTCACCAAGGGCGCCGCCCTGGGCGTCAGGGCATTGTGGGTCGTCAGCGTGATTCTGGGGATATCCATTCTGGCATTCCTTCTGGGACAGGGTCCCGAATCGATCCGTCCGGACGGGCTTCATCTGACCGACCGCATTGAAGGCGGAGACGCGTTCGGAGTTGTCTTTGCAACGTGCTTTCCGGCTTTCACCGGCATGATTGCCGGTCTGGGACTCTCCGGCGACCTGAAGAATCCCCAGCGGAGCATCCCGATGGGGATAATCGCGGCGACTTTCACGGGCATGGTCGTGTACGCGCTGGTAGCGATCAAGTTCGCTGAGAGCGCGATACCGGAAGCGCTTAACTCGGACCAGTTCATTATGGCGCAGATTGCGGTCTGGGGTCCCGCTATTTATATCGGGTTGGGTGCGGCCGCCATTTCATCCGCACTGGGCTCGATCATCGTTGCACCGAGAACCCTTCAAGCGCTCGCCCGGGACAAAGTGCTGCCGATTCCGAAATTGAACAGCCTGCTCGCGAAAGGCTGGGGCAGGGCGCAGGAGCCGGTATACGCAACCTTCATTTCGGGCGCCGTAGCGGTCGCCTTCGTCGTTCTGGGAGACATCGACTTTATCGCGCAGATTCTCAGTATGTTTTTCATGGTGACTTACGGCGCCCTCTGTTTGGTATCGTTCCTGGAGTATTTCGCGGGGAATCCCTCGTACCGACCCACGTTCCATTCGCGCTGGTACCTGTCTCTGCTTGGCGCGGTAATGTGCGCGCTGATGATGGTCCAGATGAGCTTGATGTATACCATTATCGCGATCCTGCTTATGGCGGTGATTTACGTCGGATTGAGACGCACAAGGAAGGATGAGCGCGGTCTCACGGCGATCTTCCAGGGAACGATGTTCCAATTGACCCGCCGGCTTCAGATCACGCTGCAGAAGAGCCAGGTGGAGAAATACGATGGAGGCTGGCGGCCCTCAATTGTCGCCGTGACCCGCTTCGGCGAACGCCGCCTGGGGCACTTCGACCTGATGCGGTGGATCAGCCACCGGCATGGATTCGGGCACTTTGTCCAGTACTATCAAGGAGAATATTCCTTTGATGGCGAGACTGAAGCCCGGACCCACGTGAATAAACTGATCGAGCGAACCGACGTTAGCAGGGCGGGCATTTTCGTAGATTCACTGATTTGTCCGACATTCGAACTGGCTGTTGCACAGACGCTTCAGATGCCGGGCATCTCCGGCCTGCCGAACAACTGCATGTTGCTCGAATTCGACAAGGAGCATCCGGAAGAGATTGACGAGACCGTACAAGGCATGCGTCTCGCAGCGGAATCGATGTTCAATGTCCTCGTACTTCGGTCAACGAACTACCGATTCGGTTACAAGTCTTCGATTCACCTGTGGGTGACCGAGGAGAATCTCGCGAACGCGCCGCTGATGCTGCTATTGGCCTACATTATTGTCGGACATCGCGATTGGAGACGCGCCGAGATCAGGCTGTTCGCGAGCTTCAACTCCGGGGATGCTGAGCGCGAGACAGACAGGCTCTCGACTCTGATGACCGCGGGAAGGCTGCCGATATCCAGGCAGAACGTGACTTCCGTTCACTGCGCGGACGGCGAAACGCTTGAGAAGGAGGTTACTCTCCGGTCTTCCGAGGCCGATCTGGTCATCGCCGGCCTGACCATAGAAGACGCCGAACCAGATGAAATCGAGCAAGCGCTTAAGCGCTACAACGGCACCAATGACGTACTGTTTGTCCACTCGACCGAGAAGGTAGTGATCGAGTGATCTCCGGCCGGAAGGGTACGGCGCCCGGTTCGTGACGTTTGGGTGTTTTCCAGATGGCAGGCGAGAATCCGATGCCGACCCGATGCGCAGGCTGGGATTGGCGAACGTAATCACGGGACCCACGAACAGTTAGATCAGACAATGGTTCGAAAAAAACAAAACGGAACGCGAATTTCGGGCGGCACGGATCAGCGGATTTGTGGATGGCGCGAGTGGGCGTCCCTTCCCTCGCTCGGGATTGTTTCCATTAGGGCGAAGCTCGATACCGGCGCAAAGACGTCGGTTGCTCCACGCCTGGGACATCGAGACGTACGAAGATCGTGGACAATCCTGGGTCAGGTTTCGCGTCTATCCCGTGCAGCGCAACAACAAAAAAGCTGTCTGCTGTGCGGCACCGATTACGGACCGTCGGTGGGTGACCAATTCAGGCGGCTCACGCGAACGACGGTTCGTTATCTCGACAGACTTGACCATCGGCGCCGACACGTGGCCGGTCGATTACCTTTTATGGACTTGCGGTGTTGCGCCAATTCGAAATGATGGGGGTATGGCCCCTCAACGAGTCCGTGGCCATCGGACGGGCCAGGGACAAACTTCGATGTCTGCAGCTCCTTTCTCGTGAGGGGATCGGCTTGCCCGTTACGGGATTCGCAAATTCAGCGAGACAGGCGGAGGAAATGATCAAGATGGTGAATGGTCCTCCGGTCGTGATTAAACTGCTGGAAGGCACTCAGGGAATTGGCGTCATTCTCAGTAATACCATGTCGTCGGCAAAGAACGTATTCGAGGCTTTTCGGGGCGCCAAGATCAACTTTCCGCCATTGGAAATCCCATCCCAGGGTCAGGTCGAGAATCACGCTCGCAGAGGACTGGATGAACTCTTCGCACAGGCAAAAAAGGACGTCGTACGCAACCCGGCACGCGTCAATTCGGCTGGCCTTGATTCCAGGCGACCTCTCAATCGCGCGACCGATGATATCGGAACTCAGGCAGGGTAGATTGAACTCTAGCGAAAGTCTCCCGCATATCGTCGTCTTCCCGGCGCCCGGGAATCCACCGATCGCAATCAGGGCCATCCGATTCCCTCTATCCGGGTCAATACGCGCTGAAATCGATCCAGGCACTGGTAGGCGTTTCGTTCTATTCAGCGGCTAAGCCAACTCCACTTTGAACAGGAAACTCGCCCTTGAATGGTTATCCGATTCGGCCACGATGAATGTTCTGGCGTCCACCATACACATATGGTGCGCCAGCCAGCACCGCGTCCCGTCCTGCGTATCCCGGATCGGCCCCAGGTCGTTGAAGAGACCCGTCCCGCGGTCGTACGTGAAAAAGTGCGTATCGTAGTCGCCCCCGCTGACTCCGTAGATCAGTCCGTCGGGACCCTCGATCAATCCCTTCATGCGCGGCGCGACATAGGGTTTTCCCAGATACGTCACCCTCACCCCCGGACCCCTGTGGTCCAACCGCACCAGCGCCCCGGCGGTCGTGCCAATGTACAGCGTCCCATCTTCCGTCAGCAGCGCGGTATCCATCTGGTTGGAACCCGGTTTTCCAGGCCCGACGTCGGGAAGGTCCACGTTCGTAAAGTCGATCTCATCCCGGTCCGGGTCGTAGCGCAGGAGCGGATACCGTCCCGCCCACTGCATCAGTTCGTACGTATGCCAGGCGCCGCCGTCCGCATCCAGCGCCAGATGCTCGGTGGAAACGTCACCCAGCATGGTCAACTCCCGCGCGGCACCGCTTCCGATATCGTATCGGAACATCTTTCTTCCGGGAAATGTATCCCCGTAGATAATGCCGCGCCGGCGGTCCATCACGAATCCCTGAACGTAGTCGTGCTCGATCGGGATGCACAGAAACTCGTACTCCCTGGTCCCGGGATCGTAACGAAAGATCGGGCCGCCAGTGGCCTTGGGCCAGATATCCGCGTCGCCCAGCGTGGCGACACCCGCGTACACGCGGCCCTCATCATCCACCTCCAGGCCCTGGTGGATCTTGCTGCCGTACCGGTCCCGTTCACCGGGATAATTCAGCGATTCCCACGTATGCGTCGCGGGGTCGAATGTGTAAAAAATGTCCCTGTCGAGCGCGGTCAGCCCCACGTAGACCAGGCCGTCGGTCGGATTGTAGCACACGCAGGTGGGAGAAATCCACTTCTTGCCGAAGACTTCGTCCTCAATCCAGTCCTCGCTGGCCTTCCATTTCGTGAAATGCGTCCACTTCTCCATACTGATTTCGCATTCCCGGAGCCGATGGGTAGAAATTCGTTCAATCTTCATTGTAATACCCTCAATTCTGGACGTCAGTTTGCCGTTGCGGCTTTCACCGCGGTGCGGCGTTTTCAGTCTGTGTCTGCGCCGCGAGACGGTAGGACGGCGATCAGCCGGCACGGAGACGCGCAAGCCCCGCGGATCTTCATCGGCAGGGCGATCAATTGGATGCGGGTTGCGGTAATATCCGCCACGTTCAACAGCGACCCGATCACCAGTACGCCGGACCTCATGAGCATGGGCCAGAAACTCGGTTCTTCCTCTCCGTCGTGCCAACTGGCCATGTCCGACGCCAGAATCGAAGGCCTTCGAGTCACCGCCCAGTCAATCGCGTCGTAGCTGAAATGAGGCGTTAGGTCGCAGCCAATGTCGTTGCTGCCAAGCCGATTGTAACCCGTGGCGACCAGGATCGCATCCCCCGGATGGATCGTCTCTCCAAGACTCGCCAGTGCGCGATCCAGGTCGGCGGCGGTTACCTTTTCATCTTTCCCTCTGGGAAGTTGCATCACCACCGCTGAAACAAACAGCCGTTCCAGGCCGATATCGGCAACCGACTCCAATTCCGGATAGAGATGCGCCCCCGTCTCCAGATAGTTGCCGGCCTGAACGCACATCCGGACTTCCTGGGTGTAACTGCGGTACTCACGGCCCCTGCACAGGGCCTCCATTTCTTCGTCCAGTTCCCGCATCCGGAACGACGGCAGCGTTCCCGTCATATCCACGGGCATCCCGTTGAAGTAATCGCACGTCAGATCGACCAGCCGTCCCATATCCCAGGTCTGATTCAGTTCGATACCGCTTTCTCGGACCGTACCCGATTCCGAGGTTCTGTCCGCGTTCATTTCTGCCCTCCGTTTCGTGATCCGGTCGCTGGAGCAAGCGCCCGGTGGTGGCAATGGGGGTTATTGTTCGCGGCAGTCAGCTTGAAACAAAAGCCGAAAACCAAAAATCCACATCTCCCTAAATTCCCTGCCTCCGGCGGGTTCCTTTTGAAGCGACCAAAAGGAACCAAAAGTCGCCGCTGGGCGCGGGGCCTGCTATATGCACAGCGCGAATCTCGACTGTGGACGCACTGAAGCTTCTGCCCTACAAGGGAAGTTGGATACCGCAGTTGGCTGCTGAACGGAATAGCGCGCTCTGCTCTGGTATTCCTCTCGAGAGGCAATTCGAGTGTATTTACATTGGTATTCGGCGAACGAGGAGCGATCAGCCGTCCTCGGACCTCTCCCCCTCCCCCTGGGAAGAGTTTAGAGGTTAGGTCTCCCCCACCTCATGCACGGCCGGTGGTGTTGTGGAGGATTTTCCGCGCTAATCCGTTCAGCAACGTGGTACGGCATCGACCGCAATGGCCGCAGGGCAACGCCACACTTTAGTTCCTTTGAAGCGATTCGCGGAAAATCAGCCCCGCGGCGTCTGAGCGGCGCCCTTCTTTTTCGCCCTTTTTCTTGGGCGATGCAAGAAAAAGGGCAAGGAAATAGGGGACGTTAGGGGGAGGGGGATGTTTATCGTCATTGGTCCCGGCCTTACGCATAGGGAAAGAACATATTCGAGACCGTCCCCGTAAAGTAGTCCACGGCAATCCACAGCCCCGTGCAAACGGCCTCCCCGAGGATGATCCCCATAAAGAAAGGCCGGGTCGACCGGTAGAGCCTCGCGCCTCCGAACTTCAACACCAGGCTCTTTACACCCCAGGCCAGAAGAACATTGATAAAGAAGTAATCCGTATACGCAATCGTGCTGACGGGAAGCGCAATGGGATGCAGCGGCCACCACACAAACCGGGCTCGCATCGCCGCAATAAGCGCCGCAATGGCGCCCCCCATGCCCAGGTACAGAAACCCTCGGGTGAAGATCGGACTCGGCTCCAGCATGCGGCGGCCCACAAAGGCATCGAACGGGAGGCGAGCATAGTCCAGAAAATGCCGGTCCAGGTTGAGCCCACCATGGGCGTAGCCGAGTTTGAGCGTCATCGTGCTCGCGGTGATCAGGCCCACCGCCAGGGCCAGACCCATTGCCCAGACCAGGCCACGCTTACGGGGGATCCGGCGGGCAAGCCAGAGCGCGCCCGCCGCACGGGGCATCAGCGTGCTCGTCCGCGTCATCGTCCAGGCATAGCCGAACCCCAGCGTCACGAGGCCAGCCGGGCTGAAAGCAGAAGACCCGACCATACAGACGGCAAACTCGGCGGGATTGATGGGCGAGTATGCGGTCACAAATCCGGTCTCGCTCACGATTCGCGCCATCACCAGGAACACCACGAAACAGGAGGCGAACAACACTAGAATCACCGGTGGAGACATCCCGGCCTGATACAGCCAGCACCCAAGATACAGCGTTCCGCCTCCAATTCCGATCACCGCGGTCCGGTAGGACATGACCTCGTTCGAATCGTCCGCCCCCGATGGCCTGCCCAGTACTTTCGCCGCGACCTGGCGCAGGTGTTCGCGCCCCACCCACAGGCTGTACGCTGCCAGGATCACCATGTACCCCATGCCCATCAGGGCCAGGGACGCGTGTCCCTGAGAACTGAACCGCCCCACCACGCCCGATACATTGTAGCGTTCCGCTCCCAGGACTGCCAGTATGCCACGGACAATCTTGGAAATGACGTTGAACACCCAGATGCTCAGGCTCACGTCCGTATTCACGAAATAGGAGTACCCCAGGATAGCGAAGTGGAGCCTGAGGCGTAAGGGCGTCGTACCGTTGAAGATCCAGATATCGTGAACCAGGCCGATCCGGGGGACGGTGTGGAAGTAGTGGTGCAGCGCGTTGATCGACCCGATCACGAACGGAATCGCGAACCCCGCCCACATCAACCGGCTCCTGAACAGCCGTCCCAACCTGCCATTTCCGGTCTCGCTCATCTCCAGGGGTACCTGCATGATCGGAAAGGCGAAACGTTCGTGGTCCTCCCACTGTTTCCGCACAATGACTGCCAGACAGATCAACACCCCCAGGAGCACCAGCAGGAACGCGCCCCAGCTGACAAGAGGAACGAACCACGCCTCCCAGGGCGGCGGTACCCCGTCGGGCAGCCCCTCGTAGAGACCCCGCACGACCTCGGCGTCCCGCGGGGCCGTCCAGGGGACGATATTGGGCAACACGGCCTCCAGGTCGCGCCGCTCGGGAGTCGCGTAGTAGGTGACGCCGGTCTGGTAGGAGATCAGATGTTTGACCATTTGCGAGACGGGCAACAAAAACAGGAACATCACGTAAATGGCCAGCAGTTCGCCCCGGTTCAGGGCGAATCGTTTCCTCAGCGCGGCGAGCAGTGGATTGGCGAACAGGACAAGAAAGAACAGGAGTACGAGCGCGCCGCGGTCGATGAAATACGCGTTCAGCCACCGTCCCTGGATCACCATTCGGTTGTACGGCAGCACCAGTCCCAGAAATCCGCAAAGGGCGAGGCCGATCAGAAAGGCTCGCGGGGTCAGGCCGTCCCGCGCATCCTCGTCGGGCGCATGGAGACTGCGTTCACGGTTCATCCCTGATCCGGTCCCTTCACTACGTTAACGCATCACGCCCATTCCACCACCACCGGGACGACGCCGTCGACGTGGGTGATCCGTAGACGATATCGGATGGATTCCGAATCGACCGAGGCGTCCGCCATGCAGGATTCGTCCGTCAGACCGTTGAAGATTCGCAAAGGCCGCTTCCCCTCGGGTATCCGGAATCGAATCGATACGGTTGCCTCTGCTCCGACGTAAGACGCGACAATCGCGATGGCGTAACGAGGTCCGACCTGGGGGAAAAACTGAAACGTATTGATCCCCCGCCGGTCCCAGGCCCGAAGGCGCTGATACGCCGTTACCGGCGGAAAATCCTCCACCTCGATCCCGGCCGGCCGGCACGCCAGAAATCTGATCACATTCCCGACCAGGCGACGCGTATGGTTTGGAAGCTTGACCAGGGGTTCATATCCGGGCTCGCGATGATGGAGCACGGGATCGCCCGCCAGGTAGACAAACCTGCCCTCGCCCACGCGGCTGGAGACCAGGCCCGGCGCGCCCGTGTCGCGCCCCTGGGCGTCCACGAGCGTCGCCCAGACCTCCCCTTCGACGTGACCGACTTCATACGGATTCTCCACCACCACCGGAGCCTCGATATTTTCTCGCAACGGGCAGGCGTCCGTGAACGAGAGGCGATACTGGCCCTCCAGCCTGTCCCCGGAAAGCGCCACCCCCCAGCGCGACGACAACCCCTCCGCGACGGTCCGTCCTTCCCCGTCGAGAAGGCCCAGATCCGCGATCGCCAGGATCGCTCCCCCGTCCTCGATATATGACGTGAGCCGGCTTCTCTGTGACGCGGAAAGACAGCAGACGTGGGGCATCACAAGCGGCGCGTTCCGAGTCAGATCCGTTTCATCCAGACGGCTGTCCCACACAAACGCATACGGCAGCCCCTCGTCCCGCAGCATCTGCGCGAACGGATGAATCGCCATTGCGTCGTAGTCCACGTCGTGATACCGCCAGACCTCGCTCTGGAGGGAGTGGAACAGGCTGCAGGCGAATTCCGGCTCCGTCTCCTTGAGATAGGGGTCCAGCCGGAGCGTCTCCATATACCCCTCATACTGCGCCGGCGAAGCCCTCAACGTCTCGTAACACCACGGACTCACATACTCCGCGCCCACCGCATAGGGCAGGATACCGATCCACTGGCCGTCCTTGCGCGTCATCTCCAGCGACGTGCCGGGGCAGAATGCCTGTACCGCGAGTCGCAACGGCTTTCCCTGAAGCGCCCCGATGAAGATCGAGGCCATGTCCAGGACGATCGTAAACCGGGGCGCGAAGTGATGCGTGCCGCGCGTGGAGCCATGGTAAATTCCCGTGTTCATCGAATCCAGGACCCGGCTCATCGCCCCCAGATCCACGGCGGATGCCCACGGCCGGATCCCCATCAACTCGGTACACGCCGTGGCCATTCCCACACCCAATTCGGGGCGCACGGCCCGCACCGCCTCCCGGAAATCCGCGTGCACCGCCGTCCATTGCTCGAAGCGCCATTTGATCCAGTTCCGCCACAGCGGGTCCTTCCAATCGATCCGGGTCGGCGGCTCCTCGCCAAAGTATTCCACAAAGCGCCCCCGGCAGGATTCACAGTAGCAGGCCATCTCGCCGTACGCGCCCAGAAAGCCCTCATCGTTCAGGTAGACGAACCGGAGCGCCGGAATCCCCGCCAGCAGTCGGAGTTCGTCCTTGTACTGCCGCTTATTGGCTTCGTTGAAGGGACAGAGCCAGTTCACATTCCTGATGCGTCCTTCAACCGAGGTCAACGGCGTGGGCGCCTGCCCCGGACGGGTCTCCCCGTTCCGGTCCACGGTTCCGTCGTCCCGAAGGACCATCCGCCGCTCCGGGTGGGCCAGCACGACCTGCTCGTGATATTTCATGTACCCCGTGTTCACCAGCACGCCCATCCCCTCTTTCTCGGCCAGCCTCCCGACTTCCATCGCCGTCGATAGACGGAGTCCCCCGATATCGACGCCGGACTCCACCTTATTCACGAAAAAGTAAAGGTCGGTGAAGCCCAGTTTTCTGACTTCCGGCACGATCTCCTCCGGTTCCCAATCCCCGGGGATATGCAAATGGGCCAGCCGTCGTATGTCACGCATCCTGGAACACTCCTTTCGAAGCCTTCAATCCGCCGGACGCGCCGCCCCGGGACCCGGCCTCGGAAACGCACACGGTGGGCGGATAATTGGGCCACGGTCAGCCGGCGTACGCAACCTCGGTGTACCTTTCTTTCTCCAACGGATACGGGTGCACGCGCATCCTCCGGTCCCTGGAAGTCAAAAAGATCGCGTGCGAGGTAAGCCAGTTCGCAATATTGGCCCCCGGCATCTGCAGGATCCGCCCCGGAGCGTGCACGTCGAACGAAAAATCGACAAGCTCCTCGAGCGTCCGCATCCCTTTAAACGTATCCCGGTAGTATTCCACGTATTGTACACGATTCTGGGAGTTGTAGAAATAGGGGCTTACCCAATAATCGCGTTGATTCTCGCGGGCGGGGCGCTGCAGATCCGGGTGCTGCCAGTGGTTCACCTCCAGCACCATGCCGTCGCGTGGTTCACGGAAGGCAATATTTTCCGATTCCAGTTCGAAACCCAGGATATTCCCCCGGGCGTCGACAGCGGTACCGGTAAGCCCTTTCAGGCCTGAAATCCGGTACTCCGTGAGAAACCGCCTGACGTCCTCGCAGTCCTTGCAATGCTGGGGCACAAGCCCCGTTAACTGAAAGAGGTTGACGTGTTCCGGATTGTCGGGCCAGTGGAATTTCGGCGCCCCCGACGCCCAGCCCGTCAGCAGTCCCGCGTCGTTGACGGACGTGTGAACCACACAGAAATGATGCCCGCCCTGACCGACGTATCCGTGCGGTTTGCAATCGGGAAACGCGGCCACGAAGCGATCCTTCAGGAAGTAGTCCTTTCCGGTGGAATCGGAAGGATCGTACGTCCTCAACAGGGCGGGCCCGTCCTCCTGAAGCAGGATTCCGAATGCGGAACACGCTTCTTCCTCGCGGCCTGTGTTGACCATGTGCAGATAGTAGGTGTGATCGAAATTCTCGATGCCGGCCGCCGCGCCATAGGCCTCCATCCGTTCCATGAAGTCGGGAAACTCACGCCGCATAAACGCCATGTTCTTTCGAAAATACGGGTGATCGAAATCGTGAGGCCACGTCAGCCATTCGTCGAGCCGCATGCGCACAAAGTCCGGGTCGAGAGAACCGTGCGCCCGGCCTGCCTCGGCCAGGCTTCCCCGGAATACATGGAATTTCACCTCTCCTTCCCGGAGCAATACCACGGGATCGCCCATTGCGAATCTCCTCCCGATTCCCGGCGACGGGACATTGACCACCGCGCGCCGAGGCCTTGTTGAACAAAAGCCGAACTCGGATTGCCACCAACGGTCACTTCTGCTCCGGATACGCGTCACCCCACGTGGCGGTGCCCGATTAACGACTGAAACCGGCGTGTCACGATTGTATCAGGCCTTCCTGGGGATGTGTCCAGGGCAGGTTGTAGACAAACGAAATCTGGGGAGCGCGCGGTATCGGCATGTCCCCGAAGGGTACGTCGATGACCACCGGCGCTTTGCGCTCCAGCGCAAGAGGAATCAGCGTTTCCAGATCCAATGGGCTGTCCGCCCTCAAACCGACTGCACCGAACGACTCGGCGAACTTGACGAAGTCCGGGTTGTGCAGGTCGGTCCCGTAGGCGCCGCCAAACGCCTCGTCCAGGTCGCGGGCAACGTTGCCGTAGGCGTCGTCTCTGAAGACAATGGTTATCAGATTGATACCGTACTGGACAGCCGTGGAGAGTTCCGATGCATTGAACATAAGGCCGCCGTCTCCGGCTATGCAGAACACGGGGCGGCCTGGTTTTGCGACCTTCACGCCCAGAGCCGTCGGGAAGGCGTATCCGAGGTTGAACGAGTAACCGGAGTCGATGTACGTCTTCGGGTGATTCACCCGGTAGTGCGTCCGGGCGTAGTAGCCGAATTGCGTAACGTCCCAGACGATGTAAGCGGTCCTCCGGGATGCCGGTCTGCATCGCCTCCAGGACCGCGTACTGTGGCTCCTTGAGCCGGATGTCGTAGTAGGCAATGAGGCTGCGGGCCGCTACGACCGCCTCGGCGGGTGACGGGCGCTCTCCCGCCCCCGACGCCAACAGGAACGGAAGCAGCGCTTCGATGGTCGCCCTGGCGTCGCCATGCAGCGGGATGGTGTTGGACTGGACCCTGGTGAGTTCCGTGTCGTCGATGTTGATGTTCACCAGTGTGGATGACTCGCCGGCCGGATTACCCAGTGAAAAGCGTGCACCGATTCCGATCACCACGTCGGCGGCCTGCATCACGAGAGATTTCACGAACGCTTCGCCGCCGCTCATTTTAGCCATTGGGCCGCCTCCTCAATCCGTCAATACCACATAAGTTATTTCAAATGGCTGAATGCCGGGTAATGGGTTGAGACGCAGACACATTGGAGACGCTCCAGGCCGAAGTCACATCCCGCGCCGTTCCCGCCACATTGAACGCATTGTGGCAAAACAGGATCGCCCTATGCAAAGCTCCTCCTGAGCCGCGTTGACACAACATTGCATCGCCTTCAAGGTACTCACCTCAGGTCTGACGGGTAACGGTCAAAGAAACGGCAGCCCGAAAAGGCTGCCGTCCGTACGGCGTAAATCCGATGAAAATCCATAAAGAACATCGAACGCGTACGGGCACCGTATCGATTCGACAGCGGCGCCCCACCGCCATTACATAGCCCGCGAGAAGCCTGAATCAACCAAACCCACCGAATTCCAAAGAATCGGCAACCGAAATTCCATTACGGCGCGTCTCATTACGTTTTCACGTTTCGCAGAACCGGGACGTCAATATTGCGCGGCGGAAGGCAAATGTCAAGCCCAATTCCACGCTCGCGGTCTTCGAAACGTGCCACAAACTGACAATTTGTGGCACACGGGAAAAATGTGAATTTCGTGCCACAAGACAAATCGACCAGAGAATTATTATCTTCCACCCCCGCACAATGGCTTGTCGACCCGTTGAGGAAGCGTGTGTGAAGGTGGAGCAGACAAGAATGTCTGCTCCACCTTTTCAAGTTTTTGCTACCGCTTGATCGCCCGGATCAATACGATTCATTATAGCACTTGACATTTCTTCTGACAATTGTACAATTGACTTTGTCTAGAGGAGCCTACAGTGAATATTGTGATTGACACTTCAGCGATCATCGCGGTAATCGTAGCTGAACCAGAACGAGACGCGATTGTCGCGGCCACATCGGGGCATACACTAATCGGCCCCGGCTCCATACCCTGGGAAATTGGAAATGCTTTCTCGGCGATGATCAAGCAGCGTTGCGTCGGTGTCGCGGATGCACACCGGGCTCTGAAGATACTCGACAGCATCCCGCTGCAATACGTGAGCGTCGACATGGCGAATGTTCTGTCCATCGCGGCCCAGGTAAACGCGTACGCATACGATGCGTACTTCCTGGACTGCGCCTTGCGGCATGCGGCGCCTTTATTGACGCTGGATCGAACACTAAGCCGGGCCGCAGGCGCACTGGGCGTCAATCTTGTTAGTCTGGAGGTGTAAGATGGACGTATATACGTACTCGGAAGCCAGACAGAATTTCTCGCGCGTGCTTGACAAAGCCGAGTCAACGGGGAAGGTCCTTATACGCAGAAAAGACGGCAGGATTTATGCCCTGGTGCCGGAACGCCCCACCGCCTCGCCTCTGGATGTGCCCTCCATCGAGGCGGACATCTCGACGAGTGAAGTCGTCACACTCATCAGAGACCAGAGACGCAGAATGAGAGGGCGGCGTTAACGGACCTAATCACTCTGAACGGTTTAGATACGGGCGGGTTGTTCTATTCACTCGGACTGAACGTCGATCTGTAAATCGTGCCTGACATACGGATGTGATGCACGGTTGTTCAGAAAAAATCCTGAATCATCGATAGTCACTGAACTGCTTTCATCTACGGTCGAAATATTCGTCAATACATCTTTTCATCATATTTCAACAACTTACAGGAAGTGCCGAAAAAGCGCGACAGTGGAGGTGTCGCATCTTGCTACGTTTAGGTGCATTTTGCGACAGTCATGGCGAGCGCGGTAGGGATAATGCGAGTGGGTGGGGAAGCGCCGGCATGAACGACCCGGCCCGGCTCAATGAAGAAAAATACCCCGGCAATACCGGGGTATTTTAAGTCGCGTAAATGCACCAACAACCGATCCTCGAGGCCCTGAGAAATCTCTATATCGTAGTGTACGCCATTTACTTCACGGTCGTTGTCCGAAAGTGAAACCACATACACTTGAGCGGTCAGAACGATCCGCTCACGCTGAAGCGAAGCGGTGGATCGAAATCGTTTCCCTCGCTGTACGCGAAATCGACGCGGACGACCTTGCCCTCGATGGGCTTGACCTTCAACCCCAGACCCAAACTGTACACCTCTGTATCGTATCCGGGTTTCACACCGGCGCGCAATGCGAATGCGTTCTGTAGCCAGAGTTCGCCGCCCAAACGATACCGCGGCTCGGAGTAATCCGTCGCGTAGTGGCTCTCTCCCGTAAGCGTCAGATAGGTGGCGTCGCTGCCCTTTTCGCCGAAGACTTCCACCGCGAACCCAAAGTCGAACGCAACCGGCATCTGGTAGTTGATTTCACGGGCCTTAATGTCTTTGCCCAGGTTCTTGAACGCCATCCCGAGCCGAAGGCTTCTGAATCCGGTGTTGAACGTGGTGCCGAAATTGACATCCACACCGGTCAACCTGTCCACGTCGATGGTTTCCTGCGTCCACCTCACCTGAAATCCGAACGAGAGCTTATCGGTCAACTTCGTCGCGTAGGAACCGCCGATGCTGAAATCACCGATTTCCAGCATTCTGCCGGTCCCGATCGGTTGATAAATGGTGGTCTCCTCCACGTCCGGAACCGAAAACGCCATCACGGACAACCCGACCACACCGCGGGCCGTATTGTAGGCGAGCGCACCCGAATAGAATCGGGTATCGACGAGCCAGCGGGTGTACGAAAGGGTATATTCCATCTCTTCGACATTGGTGAGTCCGGCCGGGTTCACAAAGATGGTGCTGATGTCGTCGGCGATGGCCGTAAACGCCCCGCCCATGCCCGCGACACGCGCCCCATGGTCCACCTTGTGCACGGAGAATACGGCCTGACCGAGCCGCTTCTGCGTGTCGCAGTAGGCACCCTCGGGAAACAGCATCGCGTATCCCGCGCACGCCACGATTCCAATCCACAAGATCCGTTTCATAGGTTTGTTCCTTCTCCGTTTCTGTTTGGCGGTTCGACGAGAAGGCGAATCGAGAATCCCTGACTCGGTAATTCGGCCGTCTCACTTGCTGATTACGAATATTCCCCGTTGAATTTTTCCGGTTGTCCCATCCACCAGCGATTCGACCACGTAAAAGTACACGCCGGCGGAAGCCGAACCGACGTTGTCGATGGTTGTCTGGCTCCAGGTGGTCTCGCCCCGCCCCTGGTCGTCGTGATTCACCTCTGCCATCAGATCCCCGGCCACCGTATATATCCTGATCTGGCACTTCCGCGGGATGTTCAGGAATCGGATCTGGCCTTTGGTCTCGTAGGCGTGAGCGCCGTCGTCCCGGTATGGATTGGGGGTCACAATCACCTTTCGATCCAGTTGGTCGGACTGCGCCGTGGACGGGACATAGGGGGTCGAAACCTTGACGCCATTCACCCACTGCTCGGGTGAACTGTTCCCGCTTTCCAGAGAGGGTATGGCGATTCCGGTGCCGTTCCAGTCGCTGTGCGCCTCGCTGTACGTGCGGACACTGTAGTCGTACAGGAATCCCGCAATCGATTTCGTATCAACAAACTCGTACTTGCCGCCGCTGTAAAACGGATCTGCCTTTAACGGGATTTCCTGCATCAATTCCCAGGCGTCGCGTTTGAAGAGCGAGCGGTATACCCGGTAGCCGCTCACATCCCTGGCCTCCTCACCCGAGTAGTCGGGGTTGACCGCGTCGTCGGCCGTGCCATCCCAGCCGAGAGAAATGAAGCCTTCCGTCGTCACGCTCACGTCGACCTTCACGTCGGGGGGCGCGTCGGGAAGGTCGTAGTTCCACTGAAAGGCTTCCTTGGCCTTGTCGACGTGCTTGACCAGGTTGTTGAAAGCCTTGTCCGTACGCATCTCATCCTGGTTGCCCAGCTTGGCCCAGCCCCAGATATTCTCTTCCGCGGGCGCGGCCGCGGCCAGAACGAAAACGAATTTGGCCTTGTCGCCGGGCGCGAGATCGTATGGACCGTAAGCGATCGACCCATGCCAGGCCCCGACCACCGGTGGATTATCTTTGATATCGGATTCGGCGCCCGCCAGCATTTCATAGATTTCCTGGAAGGAATGATTGCCCTGATCCGGCTCGTCGAAGTCGCCGCGGTTCCGGTATTCCCACCATCTGACCGTATGGGGCTGATCGTCCATTCTGGGGGCGACGTAGCTGTTGTCGCCATTCGTGTCGTAGGAAAAGGTGCCCGGATCGTTCGAGGTTGACGGCCGGTAAGCGATGGGCGCGAATCCTGTGTACTGAAATGCCGTTAACTCCCCCGGTACCCGCACCTGCGATGGCCGCCCGACATAGCCCGGGTTTGCCGTGGCAGGGTTGTATGGCTTGCCCAGGTCGTCGCCCGGCGTGAGCGGGTTGTCCCCGTCGAAGGCGTACCACATTTTCATGCCCATACCCAGGGCCGGGCCGTCGTAATTGGCCGCCTCGGTGAACTTGAACCAGTCGTCGTTGTCGGTCGATTTGGTGTTTCGGTACCACGCATCGTAGTTCATCCACCCGTGCCCTGCCTGGGAGATGAAAAATCGCACCGAAAAGGCGAAAAAGGTGTCGTTCAGTTGCAGTCCGGCACCGCCGTTAAGGTCGGCCGAACCGTCTCCGTCGGAGTCTCCGGTGTTCTCGAACTCGTATTCCATAATTTGAAAGTCGTCGTAGTCCGGATAACTCCAGGTATAGACCTTTTTGGTTACCGTGATCCCCCGCTTCGTGGTATAACGCATAATGAGAAGGCTCTCGGGGAACGTATCTTTATCGGGATCCATATACTGGCCGTACCGGTAGTTGTGAATCTCGGTGACGTACCTGCTTTCTACCGGGGGCTGCCCCGGCCACCAGTTGGCCATCGCGGGCCCTACGGGAGAATAGTTCGGGTACCCGATAGTCGCCTCCGGCCCCATGGACGCATCGTATGACATCATCCTGATGTCGTCCGTTATGGCGCGAGGCTTCGACACGGACACGTAGTATTCGCCGTCGGGATCGTCCGACGCGCGCGTTGCTATGTACGTGCTGAAACCGGGCATCGTGGCCGTCGATTCGAAAAGGGCGGCATAGGCCGGATGAAGCGAACCCCAGTTCCGCTCTCCCCAGTAGTCCTGGAATTCCGTGGAATACTGTCGGGTCCACACACCCGGATATTGCATGCCCATCTGGCGGTAATAGCTCAACCAGGCGTCCGGATCTTCGGAAACGCCCTGGGTGCCATAGTTCCAGAACATGTCCCACACCTTCGCGCGCGTCTGGAACCTGTGGTTCTCCTGTGCCGCCGCGGGGTCCGGCACGCACAGAAGCAGCGCAAGAAGCACTGTTATCGCCTCGATCTTCGGAAACTTGATCATCTCCCAGGTCTCCTTCGTGTCAGCATGAGTTGTTCCCGCATCCGGTTTGTCCGGGCTGTCTGAAAAAGAGTTCATCCGCAGGCGTTGTTACCCGGATGACTTAAAACCGGATTCGAATACCCACGTGCGTTATCCGGGGTTCGCCGATATACCGGCTGCGATCCTGAAAATCGCCGTAATTGAGATAGTTCGCATCGTTCGGCCGGGGCGTCTGCAGCCCCCACCACATATAGTCGGTTCCCGAGGCCAACGCGTCCTGCTGGTTGAACAGATTGAAGACCTCCAGGAACACGTCGGCATTGGCCCGACCGATTTCGAAGCGTTTCTGCAAGTTCAGATCCATAGCCGTGCGCAATGGTCCTCGCGCTACCTGGCGCGTACCGTCCAGGACCAGATACGTAAACTGCGATCCGGTATAGATCCGGTAGATCAGGTTGGCGTTGATGCCCCCCAGAAGCGTGCTTCCCGCAATATTCGGCCCCGTACCGAAATCCTGCGGCGTGGACAGGAACATCTGGAGACTACCCTGGCTCCGGCGGCCCACGTCCGTGCCCGGATTCGCCCTGTGTCCATGCACGATCCACAGGCCCCGGGACCCCTCGGCGGCCGCTTCGGATAACCAGTTTTCCTCCCACGTGGGCACGATGGCGTCCTTGTTTGTCGACATGTCGTAGACGTAACCTCCAGCGACCCGCCGGTCCGCCTGTGCGGCTTTTATGGCTTCGTTGGCGCCGTGACCGATGATCCGGATCTGTTCATCCGTAAGGGTAACCGGACGCTCCGAGCCGCCCGCGACCTCCCACGCGAAGAAATAATTGCCGCTGGCAATGTAATTCGAATCCGGTATCACTGTTGCGCCGTTGCTGACGGTGCCGCCCCCTCCGAGGCTGTAGTCGCTCCAGGCCAGGTTGAGGGCCGCGCGGAACGAGAAGTAGTGGCTGAAACCCTTCCTCAAGCTGAATTCCAGGCCCCGCGTGTCTTCAAGGCGGATATTGGACAGGCTGCTGGTGAGCCGCTGGCGGAGGCGGACGCCCGCCCCACGCAACTCCGGGTACAGGAACACGTCCCAACCCCCGGTTTCCTGGAACGAAGCGCTCTTATAGAACGTCGCCAGCGCGAGGGTATAGTCGGACACGAAGTTCCAGTCGGCGCCCAGTTCGAAGCTGATCGTTCGCGCCGTATTGTCCCACATCGGCCGCGCAATGGACGTGGTTGCCGGACGGTAGTGGCTGGTGTATTCGCTGAAGCCGATGCCCGGTATCCCGTCGCCCGAGCCGAACCACTGGTCGTGGAACATCTGATAAAAACTCGGCAACTGGTAGAAATGACCGTAGAAGAAATGGAGGCTCGACCTGTACGTGATCGGGTGGGAGATACCCAACCGAGGACTCCAGTTCACGAGGGGCTTCATGGGGTACCTGGGCGCCGTAAGATACCGCGACATCGTCGTGTACTGGAACGCCCGCAACGCCCCCATCACCGGGACGTCGGCGCCCCAGAAGCGGTCGTAGCGGATACCGGCGTTTACAATGAAACCCTCGAACTCCATCTTGTCCTGGATATAGGCCGCGAACTGCTTGGGCTCGATAGGCGTTCCGGGTTCCGGGTTGCCAATATACAGGATCTGTTTCCGCGCGTCACCGGGTGTGTTGCCTTCACGAATGAAATGATTGCTATAGCCCGTGAAATCGATCCCGATCTTGTAGAAATGCGTTTTCGTGAGTTGGCTTGACAGGTCGAACTTCAGACCGCTCCGTGTCTGTTTGCCGAAGGTATACGCGCGAACGTCCGCCCGGCCGGTGTAGAACCAGCCATCCGAATCGCTTCCTATGTCCGCCGTCGTGTTCGAAACGCCGCTGGTATCCTGTGTGCTCTGATACCGCGAAAGTCTCAATTCGTAGAAGGTCCGTGGGCTGACCGTGTGCGTTATCACGCCATAGACGACGTTCTCGGTGTTGACCGTTTCCCCCGCGGGCGACCCTTCGGGCAGAAAAATGTCGCGGCCCGGGCCCCTGAGCACGTTGCTGACAGACGGGGTTGTCCCGCCCAGCCCGCCGTTGTTGAAAGTCTTCCAACGGTCGTGAATCCACCCGATTTGCATCTTGACACTATCGTGCGCCCGGATGGTCAACTTTGCCGTGTTCCGGGAATTGAACGGAAGAACAGACCATGCCCCCGGAAATGCCGCGGCATCCCGGCGGTGCCGCGAACTGATGAAAAAGGACGTTTCCGGGAGGAGAGGGCCGCCGAGATATCCGTCGAAATAGTGACCCCGCTGATCCGTATAGTTTGTGCGCTGGTGAACAAGCGCGCCGGTCTCCGGATCCACCTCGGATGTCCACGCGGGATCGTTCCACCGCATGTGCCCGCGGTGTTCCGGCGCGTCGTATATGTTGGCGCCCCAGTGTTTCTTGCCGCCGGGCGTCAGCCGATACTCGGCCTCCCCGTGGTACGTCGATCCTCCATCCCGCGTCACCATCTGCACCACACCCGCCTGCGCGTTTCCGTACTCGGCGTTCATCCCGCCGGTGATCACGGAGACCTCCTGCAACGCCTTTACGTTGGCGCCCCACCACTGCCTTCCGGATGACGTGGGTCCGGCGCGCCCGTCCTGGCTCTGCAGCCGCACGCCGTCCACGTAGATCAGATTGTCTTCCACCTGACCGCCGCGAATAACGCCGCTGCCGTCCACCGCCACACCCGCCTCCAGCGCGACAAACTCGGAGGGGTCTCTGAGAATTGGCGTCCGCGCGATATCCTGGGCGGTCACCACGTACCGGCTCTCCGTCTTGTCCGGCTCCACGGGAGGGGCTTCAGCAACGACAACCATCTCCTCCAACTCCAACTCCTGTTCACGAAGCCGAAAATCCAGCGTCACGGTGAAATCCGACCGGACCTGGATCTGCTCCTGTGTCACCGAATGGTAGCCAACCATCGAAGCCGTCATCTTGTACATTGCCGGATCGGCGGAAAGAATAATGTAGAACCCCTCGGCATCCGTGGAAGCGCCCAGCCGCGTCCCTTCGAGGACCACACTGGCGCCGGGCAGCGGCTCCCCGTTCTCGTCGATCACCGTTCCAACGATTTTGCCCGTAGTACCGGCCAACGCCGCGCCGGATAACGCAAAAACCGTAAGGATCGCTAACGTGACAACCAGATTAGTCTTCGGCCTGTCCATTCCGGTATCCCCCATCCATATGTATTACCTAAAGATCCAGAGCGAGAATCGAGTGAAATTCCGCCTGGAAACTCGAGAATTACTATTCCGCACCGATCGCGAAACAATGTATCCTGTTGCAACATGCAACGCCGTCCTAAGAAATTTCTACTATTTAAAATACGTTACGATTTTGCGGTTTGTCAAGGACTATTTCATAGTTTCTCTTCGCGCACCGTCCCTCCGGCAGACCGACGCTGAGCCCGCACTCTGAGCCGCTCCCTGAGCTTGTCGAAGGGTCGGCGAAGGGTAACGAAACATTAGCGCTCTCTAAAATATCTGCTTGTTGTATATATGCGGGCATTTCGACAAGCTCAATGACCACGCTTCGACTGGCTCAACGATCGTCTCGACAAGCCCGGGGCTGCCGACGGGACCATGATCACTTAACTCCCGTCAAAATCGAGACAACCTCCGGAACGGCTATCCGGACACACGCTTCGAAATCATCGCCTTCGACAGGTGCGCGGTCCGGAGACAAATCGATGCTTCTGTAGCCGATGATACCGTCCTTACGGCTCGACCAGGCGCCGATTCCGGCAGGCTTGACACGGGCTTCCAACTCTTTCCGTGGATAGGTCCACCGGAGTTTCTTACCCCCCATGATTACGTGATCGCCCTCTTTCACCCCACTCGCCCTCATGAACCGATGAAACCCAAAATGGATAAGGTCACGTTGAAGCCGATCGGACGGTTGGCCGGAATCGTCCCATTTCGCCGCCAGATCCCTATCCAATCGATGCGTCAAGAGATGTCCGCCTTCAATACGTTCGATTGCCGGAACACGACCCCTGGCCGTGATATATGCAGTCGGAACGCCTCTCAGTTCGAATTCCAGCATATCGTGCAGACTGCACGAACTGGCGCCGCATCAGTCGACCATCCCCATGACAAGGCCATCGCATTGGGGAACGATCTCTTCGACGAGTTTCTTCGAGCTTACGCGATATGCCGACGTTTTCGTCCAGGTACGAATCACATTCGCACCGAAATCTTCTGCAAGGCGTTCCCCAATCGCGTTGAGGACGGCGCCGGTATTGCGCTTTCCCGGATCCAGCAGTCCAATTCTGGCGCCGCTCAGGTCCGTCAAACGGGGTGCAGGTTCAATCCCTGTCATCGTGTTTAATCCTCTGTGAAGGGTGTACAAGACTCTCGAAGTCAGCCCTCCTTCACAAACCTTTAATCTAACGTCTCGCCCAACAGCCCGATCGCGCCATCCACCAGCGCCTCGCCACCACCCGAACCCACGGGAGTGAACGCGGTCTCGTACCCTCCCAGGTCGAAGGCCTCCCGGTCGGCGACGTAGCTGATGGCGCCGAACTCGTTCGCAAGCGCGGCAATCACCAGTTGGCGGGAACCGGACTGCTCCCGGATTGCCGTGCCAAGAGACGTAAACGGTTCTCCAGGAAGCCCCAGAAAGACCCCCTCACCCACCCCCAGCGCCTGTACTTCCGTGAGGTGATGGGATTCCGGCGCCGCACGCTGCCAATCGGCCAGGAGGACGTCTTCCACGTGGCGGTACCCCTCCTTCAGAGGCAGCGCCACCTCCCGCCGGCGGGCCCACACCTCCGGCGTCGCATCCCAGGCCGCCACGCCGCCGATCGCCGACATCGCCCCGTGCGCCACCCGCCCGCTCAGACGCGCCAGTTCCCGTTCGAATCCCCGCTCCCGTCTTGCCAGGCTCGCTTCGGGATCCTCGCCCGGTCGGGTCTTCCACACGGCCTCAATATCGATATTCCAGATTGTGGTGACGTCGCCCTCCGGTCCGGCGGTATAGAGTACGACCGGCGGTTCGGACCCTTCGCGCGCCCACGTTTCCGACACCCGATCAGCCGCCGCGCCCGCGATTTCGGCGGAGATGCCCGATCCGCAGAAAATCCACGGATGGGTGCCGTAGTTGATCACTGCCGCCAGCGGCGCTTCGGTCCCCTGCTCCCTCACGGCGAACACCCGCACCAGTGGATCGATCCGCGTACGCGAAACCACCCGGACGCCATCGACGGACTCCCGCCTCGGATCTCCCCAACTCCCGTCCGACATCAGAACGCGTCTCGAACTGGCCACGCCCTCGACCGGGGCCTCTCCGAACCCCACCGCGGCAGGTCGCCGCGCATCATAGGCCTCCTCCACGGCCGCGACCGCCTGCGCGACAAACCACGACTTCCATTCCATGCCTGTCTCGCCCACCCAACTGGCGGAGGGCGAGACCGCCGTGACCTCGCCCATGGCGGCGGGCGCCGAGCCATCTCCCCTTACGGTGAGGCGGGCCATATCCTCCGGGCTGTACGTCGTGGCCACGGGGCAGAACGCCGGCCCCGAGTGCGTGTGGGTCGCGCAGATCATAATCGCTTCGGGACAAAGCCCCGTCACCGCCGCGGCGCCGCGGCGGATCTGCCCGGTCGCGACCGCGTCCACCCCCGTCAGATCGACGGTAACCAGGGCCCACGCCCGTTCACCGTTGGACAGCACCAGAGCCCTGGCATACAGATCGTCGTGTACGTAACGCGACTTGATATCGCCTGAGGCCCGGGGGTTCCACCCGGACATCGACACGCCTACCGGCGGTGTAATCACCCGTTGGGCCGCACCTGCGTACAAAACCCCTTGATACATACCTGAAACTCCCGTTGGTCTGAGAAACGAGCTTTCAGCGGTTACACCGCCCATCCAACCCAATCCAGGGTAAGACTTGAGACGGAAGACGTTAGAAAAGGCAAAGGCGATTGGAGACCGGTGGAACGGGCTGAAACGTTCTCCGACACTGTGGCCCCTGAGCCGCTCCCGATCACCCGCCCTTCGGAGCGTCGCCCGACTGCACGAAGAGCTTCCGCTCGAGCCCGCAGAGGCATTCCGGACCATTTTCGTGCATCGCAAATGTATCTTCGCACTTGAAGTGTCCAATGCCGGGATATTTCACCTTGTACTCCAGCGTGAACGCATGGCCGGGAAGGATTTCACCTTCCGGTTCGGGAGAAATTAACGGATAGCTGTACAGAATCCAGCCGATTCCGTGCGAATGAAAGCCCACGTTGAGGCCTGTCGGATCGCCCAGCGAATCAAAAAGGACGTCTTTCGACAAGCTGTCCACCTTGGCGCAGGAGATTCCGGGTTTCAAATGGTCGAAAACGACCTGCGTTGTTCTTGTGCAGGCCAGACTGCACCGCTCCACTTCCGGCGGCACCGAAGCGCCGAAATAAAAATTCCTCCCGATATCCGAGATGAGTCCCTTGTAGACAGTTGACACGTCGATATGAATGAGTGTCTCCGGCTTCAGGGGAGGACCCTTCAACTCGCGGCCGGTAAAGTGGAAATCCTTGAAGTGGACCGAAAAAAAATGTCCGAAACGCTCCGCATAGAGTCCCGCGGTGGATCTTACATAGACGTCCATCAGTTCCTCGGGGGTCACATCGGCAGCGAGACGGTCGAATACGCGCATCATCCCCTTTTCCGTGATCCGGCAGGCCGCCCTGAGCCTGTCCAATTCTTCGTTGGACTTGAACTCCTGGAGTTTGAAGAGTATCTCCCGGCTCTCCGTCCAGCGGATATCGGGAGCGAGAGCATCAAGCGCCGCGACCAGGTCGTGGGAAAGCGTGCCCCGTTCGATGCCCACCTGGCCCGACTGAACGCCCTTTTCGCGGAGAACCCGGATGATATGCTCGGCCTGCCGCTCGTACGACGCCGCGCCCATTGTGGGACGAACATCCGGAATCCAGATATTCCGGGCCTTGAAATCCGGGAAATCCATCTGAGCCGACGCCGTGGAAAAAGCCTGATCCGGGCGACCGCGAACGTATCCGGCGATCGGCACGACATATTGTCCCGGCATATCGGAAAAATGGACCCTTTCATACCAGGGCAACGTCGTAAAATAGAGGAAGGAGGCGGGACGGCAGAACAGCATCGCCTCCATGTCGGCCGATTCCAGAAGCCGATCGAATCGCGCAACAGAAAAGAACGGTTGCATTCCGGACTTCACTCCTGAAGGGTTTCCCTTCCTCACGGCCGCTCAAAAACCCACACGCTCTCGCGATCCGTCACCAGCAATTCATCGCACCCGTCTCCGTTCACATCGCCAATTGCCGGGCTATGGGCCGTTCCGTAATACCGGCCCCGTCCGGGAAGCCTGTCCAGCCCGTGCCGTCGGATACGGTCGTAAAAGCTCGAACGCACCTTTAAACTGGCCAGTTCCTCGCCAGTAGGCGCAACCCACATCACCCGGTGCTCACCATCCGGATCCACCGGCCGTTCCACGCGGATCAGACTCGAAGGACCCACATCGGTGGCCCAGTTAATGGACGAATAGTACCCCAGATTGAGATGGCGGGACAGCTCTCTTCCCTCGGCGTCCACAACCACCCCTTCCCTTTTTCCGGCCGGACCGATTGTCTTATCCATCAAAACCAGCTGCAGCCCGGGCGTATCGGCGAAAAATTTCCCGATCAGGATATTCTGGCAGTGGTGCATCTTTACGCGAAACCGCTCGGTACCGTCGTCGTTGTGAACCACCGCGTCGCGCCCGTCGTGCGCCAGGGCGATTTCCAGTTGGCCGTCCCCGTCGATATCCGCGATGCGGGCGTCGTCCAGGTGGTCCCCCTCCGATGCAGGCGGATGGGCCCACAGCGGCGTGCCGTCGTGGTCGAACAGGCTGAACCCGGCCAGCAGTTCGTCCAGCCCGTCCCCGTCCACGTCCGCAAAACACCCGAAATGTCCGGGCAGCGCCCCGGGCGCGTCTCTCTCCCAGACCACGTCGAAATTTGAATTCAGCAGAAAACAGGGATCTACGTGCGCGAAAATTTGGTACTTCCCCGAATGATCGGTCCTCACCGCACGGGTGTAATACGCCCCCGGGTGGGGCATCTCTGCCTGATGGCGCAGCGCCCCGGTCGCCCCGTCGTAGATCCGCAAATCGTCCTTGTGCACGAACAGAATCTCCACCTGCCCGTCGCCGTCGAAATCCACCACGTGGCAGAACTCGTTCCAGTGCCCGTTCCACGAAAAGGGCCTGTCCAGCGCCCAGGGTTCTCCCACCTGCCACAGGATATTCCCCTCACCATCCACCAGCGTCATACAGAACAATTCCTGCTCCTCGATGCCGGTCTTGTAGGCCCTGAACTCCGGAACCCTCGGATCGTGCCGCCTGTCGGCATGGCATCCCGACGTCTGCAGAAAAAGCACCTCATGCTTACCGTCGCCGTTGAAATCGTCAACACGGAACGTATCGCATCCCCACGGCCGCACATCCCACACCGCAACGGGGTCTACCTTCTTCATTACTTGTACCCCGTTCTTTCAAAACAAAAGACCCGCCCGTCATACGTACCCACAACCAGCCCGCCCTCCACCGCACATGGAGGCGCCGTAATCGGCGAGTCGAAGGAAGCGCTGCCCAGGCATCGGCCCGAAGCGTGATCCAGGGCATAGAGAATCCCGTCGCACCCGGCGACCAGAAGAAGATCCTCGAACATCACCGGAGCGGCCAGGATGGACCGCACCCCCCTGCGATAGGGAACCATATCCAGCAAGTCATCTCCTGTCCGGAACCGCCAGTGCAACGCACCGTCATCCAGGTCAAAGCATAGAGCCTCGCCCTCTGGGGTGGTCGCATAGATCCGCTCGTCGTGAACCAGCAGTCCCGTGGGATATCTGGACGGCAGGATCGGTCTGTTCCAGACGACACTGCCCGATTCCGCCCGCACCGCGATGAGTGGCGATGCTTTCCCCGTGAAATGGTGAAGGTCGGATGCGCCGCCGCCGCTCAGGATCAGGTCTCCCGACAGGACCGGCGCTGCATAGGGGTAATCCACCCCGATCGGCCGTTCCCAGACGACGTCCCCCGTCTCGCGGTCCAGCGCCACAAGACCCATCCGCTGCACGAGCAGAACAAGCAGGTCGCCGGAAACCTGAGGGCCGGCGTAACAGGCCCAATTGTCACTGCCTTCGTTAACCGTATGCCAACGCCGACGCCCCGACGTCAGATCGAAGGCAGCGTAACCGGACTTGGCGCCTGCGTACACCGTTCCATCCGCAATAACCGGAGACGTGTAAATCCAGCGCCCGGGATACCCGGGCAGGTCCGCCTCCCACAACGGGCCGCCGGAAGCCGTCTCGAACGCGTGCACCCGGCCGGTGACGGAAACAGCCGTGCATACGTTGCCATCAATAGCGGGGCTGTTCTTGACCGCCGCATCCGTAGGCGCATGCCAGAGCATGTCCCCGCTCGTTGCGTCGACGCAGCAGATTCCGGTTCGTCCAGGCCAGCCCTCGTCGCGCAGGCTCAGAAACACGCGCTCTCCGGACAACGCGGGCGCCGCCCGGTGGAGCCCGCCCGGAATCCGTCCCTCCCAGCGCAGATGCAGTGCAACGCCGTCGAATCCGATTTCCGGTGGCGTCCGTTCCTGAGACGCTCGCGAGGCGTCCGCGGACTGCAGCACGCCCGCTTCCATGGACGAACTATTCTCTTCGAACCGTACCAGGCGGTAGCCCCTGGGGGAGGTGTCGATCCCCCCGAAACAGATCGGCGGGGTGGCGGCCACGACCATATCACCGTACGAAAATACCTTGCTGGAGTGCCAGTGTCCATGAAGGAGAATTTGAACGTTGAACCGACTCAACGCGCAAAGAAACGAATCCGCCGGCGGGGTATGCACGACAACCACAATTTCGCGGTCTTCGGGCTGCAGCGCCAGGTCCGCCCAGAACCATCCTTCCTTGCGTTCGAGGTCCAACGTCGAGAAGTACGACTGTTCGTTGGGGTAGAACACAAAGTGCCGCCCGCCCCAATCAAGGCTGTAATATGCGGGCCCCAGCACCTCCTCGAAGTGCAGCGTAGCGGGCTTGCCGGCGTTTTTCTTTTCGATTTCCTTAAGCTTCGGGTTATTCGGCGTCGTCTTCAGTCCTACGAACGCATCAACGGAAATACCGCCGGTGCGCTCTTCGTTCCCGTCGTGTCCGCCGAACAACGGAAATACGGGCGCCGAAATCTTCTCGACCGCATTGCGAAAGGCGGTCAACTGTTCGACGGTTCCCCAATCCGTCAGATCCCCGCTGGCCACGATCAGATCGGGTCCGGCCTCCCGTTCGAGCCGCTGCAGGGCTTCCGTAAGCACGGCTCCCGACGTGAGCGTTTCTCCTTCGGTAACGACGTGCGTATCGGTAATCTGCACGAGCGTGAACGACCGTCCGGCCCGTTCGGGAGACGGCGAAAGCCGGAAATCCACACCGTCGCGCGTCTCCGACCAGTTCCACGTGGATCGGTAGTACCCATCCGGCGCAGAAAACCCGTCCGGAAGCGTGATAAACACGAACCGGTGCGACCCGGGTTCCACCTGGAGTTCGTACCGACCCTCCGCATTCGTCTGAACAATCCGCTCACCGTTCGAGACGGAAACCCCGGCCAGGCCGCGTCCCGACGGATCTTCAATCACTCGCCCTCGAACCTGAATCTCCATTTTCAATCTCCAATAACAGGAAGCGGCAGCTTTCCCCACGCCTCTTTACGCGTCGACCGGCTGCCAGATCTCGATGGGAATGGCATCCGGATCCAGAACATAGAATGCGACGGCGGCCACCTTTCCGTCGCGGACGATTTCGGTGGGCGGGCTCGTTGCCGCCACCCCCGCCGAAGTCAATCGTTCGTATTCGGACACCGCGTCGTCCACCTGAAGCGCCAGGCTGGATGCCCCGACATAGTTGTTGCGCAGTTCCCGCTCGACGGGCGGCGGGTTCTGAAACTGAACCAGGCCCAAGACAAACCCCGTGGGCCTGTGAAGCAACATCCCCACCCGCAACTTGACGTCCCGCATCTTCATAATTCTATCGTACGAAGGCAGGGCCTCACGCGCGGCCTCGTAGGTCACTTCAAACCCCAGCATATCCCGGTAAAACGCAAGCGACCTGTCCAGGTCGCCAACCGTGTACTTGACGTGGTGAACCCTCGTAAACCCCATTCGCTGACCTCCTGGTCAGAAAACAAGCTGTCAACGGTCAACACTCCCCGCCCGACCCAACCCAGGGGTAAACCTGAGACGGGAGACGTAAGACGTCAGAAACGGCAAAGCGCGAAAGACCGGAATAGGCAAGACGTGAGACAAGGCGAACAACGACGGGGTGTTGGGCGGACCTCATGCGTCTAACGTCTCGCTGTTGTCCGGGTGATGTCCGTCGCCCGTTCAACCGGCCGGCCAGGTCCGGTGGTGTGTACAGTACCTGTCCACCGCAGCAAGGTCGACTTCTACCCCCAGGCCGGGGCCATCGGGGAGCAGTACGTGGCCGCTCTCGATTTCGAAATCCCGCGTCAGCAGGTGGGACTCCCGCAGCCACGGACCCGCCTGATCCCCGGGCAGCGTGCAGTTCGGCGCGCTGGCCGAAAGGTGGAGTTGCGCCGCCGTGGCGATCCCCAGGTCGATCCCGCTGCCCTGCCAGACCGGCAGGTTCGCCTGGGCCGCCGCGGCCGCCTGCAGGCGCCAGTTGTACAGACCGCAGGCGCTGTCGATATTCAGACCTCCCACGGCGCCGGACGTCAGCACGTTCCACAGCGATTCCGGCGGATCGACGTGCACGACCAGGCGCGCCTGAACGCGGCGCCGCAACTCCGCGAACTCCTCGAGATGAAAGCGGGGAAACGGATCCTCAAGGATGGCCATGTTGCCCACGCGGTCCATCTCCCGAAGCACCGAAATCGCGTCGTCCAGCCGGTAGAACCGCCCGTTGGCATCCACGGTAACCTGCCAGTCCGCCGCCGCGTGGCGGATGGCTTCCAGCCGCTCGACATTGGGGTCTTCGAGCGACGTCTTCAGTTTGACGCCCGAGAAGCCCAGTGCCATGCCGCGCTCGACGCATTTCGCGGCGTGGTCGGGCGTGGTTCGCGGCATCCAGTAATCCACAGATACGCGGTCCCTCCAGGCGCCGCCCCACAGAGCACACAGGGGCAGGCCCGCCCGTCCGGCGGTGAGATCGCCGAGCGCCATCTCGACAAGAGCCTGCAACGGGTGGCGCAGCCTGTGCTGCAAATTGGCCGGATCGGCCGCGTACGGAGACGGCGGCGGCGGGCGCTGCCAGTATAGCCGGCCCGGTGGCCACAGTTCCAGGAAGGAAAGCCTGAACGCCGACACCGGCCTGCCCACAAGCCCGGAAATCGTTTCCTCGTTCGCCTCACGCAAGCCGGACCGGACGGCCTCGCCCCATCCCTCAACGCCCTCAGAGTCTGTGATGCATAGCACGAACCGGTCGTCGATACTGCTCGGGTTACCGCCAAATACCGGGCTGGCGGCCCACTCCTGCAGCAACGGCACCGTGACCTCCCAGACCCTGACCTGCGCAATGACCGGTGAAGATGCCACGGCCGGTTTCCTTCCTATGTGTCGGTCTCCTGTCGGGCCCGGAATGAATCCCGTTCCCCGAACACTTTGACGTAGTTCTGGCCCGACATCTGTCCGCCGTCGGCCACGATCCCCTGGCCGGTGATAAATGCGGCCCCGTCCGAAGCCAGAAAGTAGATGATATTGGCAATATCCTCGGGTTTTCCGATGCGGTTGAGCGGTATCAGCTTTAGGTAATTCCGCACGAAAACCCGGTCCTCAAGCAGGTCCCCGTGAATCGGCGTATCGATAAACCCCGGCAGCACCGCGTTCACGCGGATGCCGTCCCCGCCCAGTTCCACCGCCAGCGTGCGCGTAAGGGCCGCCAGCGCGGCCTTTGCGGCGTCATACGTCGCCGCGCGCGGGCTGCTCGACAACGCATTGCGCGAAGCCACGTTGACGATGGCCGCCCCCTCCACCCGTTGCATCCCAGGTACAAACCCGCGGATCAACGCGGAAGCGCCGACGAGATTCGTGTTCAGGGACGTTTCCCACATCTCATCCGTTGTCTCCGTAATATCCGCGTACAGGCACACGCCAGCGCTGTTGACCAGCACACGCGGAGGCCCGAGATCCACAACGATTCGCCTGGCGAGCGGGGTGAGGGTGCCCACGTCAGAGAGATCACAGCGGAAGGGGTGCACGTGCGGGCCGACCCGCGAACCCTTAAGCGCGTCGAGCCCCTCAATTGACCGGTCCAGTGCCGCCGCGCGGAACCCCTCGTCGACAAAGCGCTCGACGGTGGCCTTGCCGATGCCGCTGGCGGCGCCCGTCACCACGGCGAGCGGGGCGGATGAACGTCCGGACATGCAGGATTTCCTATCTTGTAATCCGCTCGAAATAATTGCACGGTATGACGTTTAACGGGCCGAGCCTGCATTCCACCTCGTCCAGAAACAGGTTGATCCCGAGGTTGTCCACCGCGGCGTGCGGAATGCGTACGGCGCCCATGCCCGCTTTCCGAATCGCCTCCTGGACGCCCGGCCCCAGGCCGACGAGTAGAACCGTGTCCACCCCCGCCTCCGCCAGAAGCGGATAGGCGTCGGCAGGCCACCCCCACCCGCCCAGTTCCTGGTGCAGAATGCGGCCCGCGCGCCGACCTGCTTCCCCAACCACGATCCGGGGTTCGGCGCCGATCCGTGCTGCGCTCTGCATCTCGGGTATCGTCATAAGCGCACAAAGGACATCTTCCAGCGTCTCCGGACGGGCCTCGGTAAAGACATCGTCGATGGCTTTGCCGTGATACAGGTCGGTCGGGGCATGGATCTGGATCATCGGAAAATCGAAAAACTTCGCCATATCCGGCGCCATGCGGTTCGGGATGTCATCGTAGACCTGCCACGCCTGCTCCATGAGCGGTCGATAAATCCGCTCCGCCTCGGCCCTGAGGACCCCTTCCCGTTGGAAGATATCTATATTGGCCGACATGATGTCGTAAACGTGCGAACGTCCGACGCCGGTGCCGGTTGTGTGATGCGCCACCAGCGCATCGATCCGCGTGCCCTTGTCGCGCAGGTGGCCGGCCAGCAGAAACTCGGGCATCTGGATATTGATGCCCAACAGGACCGTATTCAGTTCCGCATCGTCCGGACCGTTGACAATGCGGCAATCCGCATAAGGATTCCTGAGCCGCTCCCGGTCGAAGTAGGGCTTTCTCCAGTCCGGAAGCGCTTCGAATTCCTCCCGGCGGCTTGCAAGTTCCTTATTGAGTGCCGCCTCGCCTCGAAAGTCGAGACCCATGCCGAGTTGGATGGCCGTTTCGTAGAGTTTACGCAGGGTCATGTCGATTCTCCCACTCGAAAGTGATTCCGCCGCAGACTGTAGACGGTCGAAGCCGAGCCCGCCTAACCGGATCCTCTCCGTTCCCTCGAATGCGGCTGTCCCGCCGGGCGGTCAATCAACTCAGCGCGTATCGATCGAACCGGTTCAGAGACGGCGGCCCTTCGTTCAGCCACATTTCGCGATCCCGGCACACCAGAATCACACCGAAATTCGTGGTCATTTTGTTTTCATTATTCTGTGGACGCTGGCACAGGCCGCCCGGATTGTGTTCATCCATCAGGACCTCCCGCATTTCCTGCAGGCTGAGCGCTTTCCCGCCGTCTCCAAATCGCCCGTAAAGGTGGGCGATCCGGTTCAAAGAGTTCTGAAAATACCGCGTACGGATGAACTCCGGATCCCATCTCCACGCCACGGCCTGCATCTCCTCGCTGAAATAGTGGTTTGTCGAGAATACAACGCCATGCTCCGGCTCCCGTACACCGTTCATGGCGCAGGCGTTCTCCGTGGCGGCGGCGCTTCCCTCCGCGTCGGCCAGCACGATGTTGATGCCCTTGCCCGTCAACGTGGTCCGCCTGAGGAAGTCGATGCCCTCCTTCACGTTGGCGCACCGCCGCAACAGGAGGCGGGGTACGATGTGCTGGGGCACTCCGATCCCGTCCTGTCCCTTCATCGTAGGATGGCCCGAATTCGTCCCGATGCACAGCCCTTTCTCGTTCACCCCGCACTCGGTCCACACGGTTCCGATCTGGTTCACGCACAATACGTCGTATCCCTCCTCCGAACGTATCGTCAGGATTGTCAATCCCCCCAGGCGATCCGAACCCGGGCGAAAGCTCCCGTCATCGGTCTTCCCGAGGATGGGTCCCACGTCGCTGGCCACAAAGGCCACGCTGCTGCAGGCGAGGTCGTCTGCCAGCGCGGGTCCGACGGCGTTGTATGTATTCTTGAAGAACGCGTCATCATCCGAAATTTCCGCACCCCGGGCAATGCCGCGGATCTCTTCCAGGATCTCCGGAAATTCCGCCTCCAGATGCCCGAGCATCGCTTCCATCAGGGTGATCTGGCGGTCTCGAACTTCCCTATTCTCAGACAATCGGGCAAGCGTGCTCCTTATCTGCGTCTTGAACCGGCACCCGATCTGTTCTCCACGCTGGAATGGCGCGCCCTTCACTTCAAGTTCAGGAATCATCGTCTGCTCCCGTGCCTCCTGCGTCTTGATATGACGGCCACCTGTCCGACAGATCCGCCGCCACTCGAATTCTATGGGCGTTCTCAAAAAGCCGCTTGAAGCGTCGGACCGTATTCCGCCGGCCCTCGGCATCGCGGACCTCTACGAAAAGCGGGCCCCGGGTGATCTGGTGCGTGGACCACGCCCAGAGAAAGCCGGCGAAGGAGATCCGACTGCCGAACAGATCCGAAATTTCGTGATGGTTGGAAAGCCTGCCCGTCGCCGGATCCGTGTCCACCTGGTGGATATGATATCCCAGAATACGCCGCCCCAGGTGGGCATACCAGTCGCCCAGGGGCTGCAGATTATCCAGATCGCCCCCGTTGTTCCGCGCGTGGCCCACATCCAACAACGCACCCACCCTTGCTCCAGGCACATCCGCCGTCTCGTGCGCCACGGCGTCGATCCATCTCAGGTATTCGTCGATCCGCGTGGCGAATTCCCGATCCGGTGAATCCACCGGGGTATTGGCGGGATTGTGGATATTCTCAATTGCGATCCCCACGCCGGCGCTGGCCGCCTCCGTAAAGAGGCTCGTGAAAGTTTCCGTGAAAGCCAGGAAACATCCGGTCGGCTCCGGTCGACCCACCTGAACGCGCTCCATTGCGCGGGCGCTCGCCCTGGGGACATGGACGGTCAGGCTGTCCACACCCGCTTCCATCGCGCAATCCAGGTGCGCCCGGACCGCATCGACTCGCTCGACGCGTCCGGTTCTCGCGTTCCACGTCAGGTCGGGCAGATGATAGGACAGAAAAAGAGGGCCCCGATCCCGAAGTTCGCCAAGCGCCACCGAAAGCGCGTGCTGAGAAAAACCGAGATCGACAGGTCGGATTTCAAGGCAGGCCAGGCCGAAATCCATGGTCTCCCCGGCGGCCGCCACGGGATCGCCCTGTATCGACCAGCCCAACGGCAGTATTCCGCCCGGGAGGTCCGCGGGCAGCAACCGCATCGCGGGCGACCAGGGCATGAATATCTCCGTCCAGGCTGCCTTTTGCGAACTCTCAAAGAGGCTGATCCCCGGCAAGTCTCCAATTGCTTTATCCGGATCCAGCCCCCGGACCACGGCCTCCACGAAGCCGGTCTCGTGCCGGGTCCTGTGAACGTGGCTGTGCCCCGCGGCAAGCAGTTCGACACCGTTCTCCGAAAGCCAGCGCGTCAGCCACGTCCGGTCTTCGGCATCCATCCTGTCCAGCGGATAGTGGGTGATGACCAGTCGCCGGTCCGCACATGTGGACCGGACGCTCCGGTTCAGCCACAAGCGCTCGTTATCGGGAAGCTTCCCGGAAGACGTATCGGGCAGAAGGACCAAAAGGTCGTCGAACACGGCCACCCGCCGTTCAGGCGCCGCCAGGTCTTTCAACACAGACAGCGCGTGCGGACCCCGCCGATCCGCGTTTCCGGGAGTGAACAAGACCGGGACCTCGACCCGCTCCAGCGCCTCCAGGCAACAGACGGCGGATGCGGCCGTGGAGAAGGTCGTGACATCTCCCGCGACAGCGAGGAAATCCGGTTTCTCCAGATTCACGCGGTCTACGGCCCACCGGAGCGCCTGATAGGCTGCCGTGTCCGGGTTGTCGGAAAGGTGGAGGTCGGCCAGCAGGATAAAGCGATGCGCGCTTTCCATTATATTTCTTCTATTTCCGCGCCGGGTTGTGCGGAAAGACCGTGAAAGTCATCCCGCATAGGTGTGCAGGCCCGGATTTCCTCGCGCCAGGTAGAGGCGGAGCCCGTCCCAGTCGAACCCGGACGGAGAACGGAACGTGCGGTCGATCGCGACGTGGGTGGAAATGTATTTCAGCGTTATCCCGCAACGCCGCCTGGACGACCTGTTGGGATTGGATCCATGAAGGATCCAGGGATCGTGAACCGAATACTCACCCGCCCGCAGTTGCACGTCCGTGGCCTCCGAAAGGTCGAGATTTTCCAGCGACATCGGCAGGGTGGTGCCGGAATCGAGATCCACGCTGTGCAGCAGCACGGCCTCCTCCCGGTGGCTGCCGGGTATCACCCGCATACAGCCGTTCTCAACGTCCGAGTCGTCCACCGCCAGCCAGAGGGTGAACGTATCCATCGGCTCGATCGGAAAAAACGCGGCATCCTGATGCCAGTCGACGGCCAGACCGTCGTCGGGGCGTTTGCTGATCACGTAGGAAGTGAAAAGCGCGACATCCGGCCCCACGATCTGCGCCGCCACGTCGATGAGGCTGTCGCTCAGGAACAGATCCCGAAGGTAGCGATTGTCGTAATGAAGCGAGGGCATATTCTCCGGCCGCCGGTCCGGAGCAAGGTTCCCGATAATGGAATCCAATTCAGCGCGCAACCGGACGAGCGCGTTGTCGTCGAGAATCCGGCCGCCCACGGCATAGCCGTCGGCACGATACCGTTTGAGTTGGGCGGCGGTGAGGGGCATAGCGTGTTCCTTTCTGAAAATCCGGATAACGTTTTGAATGTCAGTTTGCCAACGAAACTGTGTCCGGTTGGACAGAGTTGAGCGTGGAACGCGTATACCGGCCAGTCGCCGCGAAACCGGAACTCCACCTTCATCGATCTGTTCACGTCCGGCGTTTCGCGTGCTTACGCGTCCGGCGGCCGCGAACCCGACAGATGCCTTTGAATCAGTTTTTCGTAAATGCCGACGAAATCCGATCGCCCGTTGTGCAGGTTGTAAAAATAACACATCGGGTTGGGATTGATTTCAATAACCTGGAATCCCGACGGCGACCGAATCGCATCGATGGCGTAGAACCCCAGTTCGACCACGCCCGCCACGTCCGCCGCCACCCGCGAAAGCGCATCGATCAGTTCCGGTGCATCCACCCGCTTCGCAAACCCCGTCGCCCCATGCAGCGGATTCAGATCCCCGCCCGGGGATGCGCCTATTTTCTCGTATGCCAGCAACAATTCATCCCCGGCGGCAACGATCCGATACTCGGGCCCGCTAATGTGGGCCTGAACCAGGACTATATTGTCCAGAAAACCGCTGTTTTCAAACAATGCCCGCAAGCGATTCTTCAGGGCGCACCGGTCTCGCTCCAGAAACACCCCCTGAGCCAGCGACCCCAGGTTGCGCTTAACAACCACGGGATAGGAGAACCGGTCTTCCGCCTCCTGCAGAATCGCATCGATGGACGGATGAGTCCGATATCGCGCGAACCGTTCGTCTGCAAACGGGTTGAACGCCACCAGCGTTTCGGGAACCGGAATCCCGGCACGCGAAAACAACTCGTATTGATATGCCTTGTCTTCCGCCAGACGGGCGGCAACGTAGTCGTTGAAGGGATGCTTGTTCCGCAGAAAATAGGTCGGCCGGCCGCCTGGCGGCCGTATGCACACCAGATTTCCGTCTTCCGAAACCGCTTCAAACGGAAGGCCGAGGTTCTTGCAGGCCGGCGCCAGGCACGCCAGACTCTCCCGGTGAAGATCTTCCCCGAAACCGTCCCGTTCACAGGGCAGCCCCAGCGCTTCCCGCGCCCGGCCCACCAGATGCAGCGATCCCATGATACAGACGGGATCCTCATCCCGCAACCCCGCGTGCTCCAGCGCTTCTACAACGTTCGTCGCGCAGCGGGCGGCAAGCCCATCGGGCAAGCTCTCCCGCAACACGTTCACGGGCAGGGCCTTCGGGTGGTCGGACCGCGTCAGAATCACCCGCTTCGACAGCGGCTGGATCGCCCCGAGTATCCCCCGGGGATTATGCCCCGCGTTCACCCCTACCACAAAGGTCCACCGGTCCGAAATCCGGCGCAGATCGGCGGCAAGGGCCGCGGCTCCGGCCGGGTTGTGCGCACCATCCAGCACGACCCGGGGCGACCGGCGCGCCACCTCGAACCTGCCCGGCAGCCGGAGCCCGTTCACCGCCTCAAGGATACGCGCCTGTGTGAGCTCCTCCCCCATAAGGTAGCGCCCGACGGCAACCGCCAACCGGGCGTTTTTCCAGAACACGGACCCCCGATCCGTCGGGTCCCGATGCCCGAATTCCCGCTGCTCATCGCGCGATCCCTCCTCCGTTTCGCCGCCGACAACCCGAAGATCCACTCCCCGTTCACGACACTCGCGCCGCAACAACGCGAGCACCTCGGGTTTCTGTGTGCCCGGGGTGAAAAGCGGCCTGCCGGAACGGGCGATATAGAGCTTATCCAACGCGATCGCCTCCACGGTATCACCCAGCACGTCGGTGTGATCCAGATCGACCGACGTCAGGACGGCCATATCGGAATCCCAGGCATTGGTCGCGTCGTAACGCCCGCCCAGCCCCACCTCAAACACACCGATTTCGACCCCGGATCGGGCAAACATGGACGCCGCCAGCGCTGTTAACGCCTCAAACCTCGTGAAAGAACCGTACCCCTCCTGTTCGAAGCGGCGCGTTCGATCGTAAAGGTCGGCGATTCCTTTCGCCCAGAGATCCTTATCCAGAATCCGACCGTCGATCCGGATGCGTTCGCGGATGGTGTGCAGATGGGGCGACGTGTAGATACCGGCCCGTCGGCCCGAAGCCTGGATGAGGGCGGCCAGAACGTTGGCAACCGTCCCCTTTCCATTGGTACCTCCGACAATGACGGAGGCATACTCCTGCTTGGAATTTCCCATCCGGCGCAACAGGGCCCGCATCCGGGGCAGGTAGTCGTCCGGCGTACCCGCCGCCGTCCCGTCCCTCTCCCAATCCTGAAGGGTATTCAGATAGCGTTTAGCGCGAAAGTAGTCCATTCAGGGCGCGTCCCGTCGGTAACGTCGGGTCCAATACCCGTTTCGTCCATGCGTGTGCAACCCTCGTGGCTGCCCTCACCCTCTGGGGTGGCTGTCACGTCGGTAACATAAAAAAACCCACCTTGAAACAAAAGGTGAGTTTTTCCGGGTTGGATTCCTCTGCCGGCATTTTCCGAACTCATGCCGGGGAACCGCCGGCGGACATCTGACGACTCCGGATAATCCTTATGCGGCTTTTTTTACGCGGCCGAGCTTTATGCACTTGGTACAGACCTTCATCCTTCGGGCCGTCCCGTCCACCAGCGCGCGCACCCGCCTCAGATTCGGATTGAATCGCCGTTTCTTTCTATTATTGGCGTGGCTGACGTGATTGCCGACCATCGGCCCTTTCCCGCAAATTTCACATCTGGCTGCCATTTCCAAGACCTCCTGGAACTCTTGATTGAGTCGCTCGTGTCTACTTGAAGTTGAAACCGCTCCGCTCTCACATCCCGGTACGTCATCCGAAAAAACGCGAGACATCACGGTGACGCATGGATTCCTTACAGCATAAATATATCTGCCAGACAAAACTTGTCAAGAAAGAACCCGAATCCGGACTTCCTTCAGCCGAACGGAGCCTTTGTTGTCCGGCGCGCCTGCCCGCAGGTGCGGGGACCCGTTCCGCGGAGACCGCCGGGTTCCCCGCGGGTGGGTATTTGGGCGGCCGGTTACCGAAGGCGCCGATCCGAGGTGTGAAAACGCACAAACCACAGCTCCAGGTTAGGATTGATGCCGCTGCTGAACACAGCGCACGGCTCGTCCGGCAGCAGGCTGCCGCTCGCCAGCGTGATACCGTACAGAAAAAAGGTATTCCGCAGTCCGTACCCTTCAAAACAACCCAGCGAGACGGCGGACCATCTTCGGCCTTCATCTTCGCCGCGGTAGAGCCGGAGGGCCGGTCCCGAGGTACTCGACATCCACATCTGCCCGGGATGCCCCATGTTTTGAAAAACGGCGGCGATTCCCGCACTGCCTGCGGTTACCGCCTCCCAATGCCCTGTATTGGGGTCTCGCCGGTAAACGAGCAATTGGTTCTTCCCGCCTTCGGGCTGGTGCGTGACCGTGACAAACAGTGCGCCACCATGCGATCGCCAAATAGCTTGGGCAAAGGCCAGGTTTCCGGTCCACGGGGACACTTCCGAAACGACCTCTGCGACGGCGGACGAGGGATGTCTGTAAAGAACATTAAGGTAGTTAATCCGGTTGTAATACGGGCTGCGATAGGCGTTGTTACTCACCACCAGATGGAAGCCATCGCCATCTGGCACGATCAGGGGGTACAGCCACGTGGTCCAGGGCTTCTTCGATCGCTGCTCCCTGGCCAGAAGAAAAGGCCCCGACCATGTACCTGTGTCCAGGTCGACCCATGCGACATTGAATGAATATTGCCCCGGCGCCCCGATGTACCCGAGGACGAGCCGATCCCCGTCCACGGCCGCCCCGATATAGCCGGCGCGATCCAATCCGTCCGGCAGAGCAATCCGGGCGAATCCTCGCGGGTCGCCGCGCTGGCGCTGATGCAAAATCAGGGGACCGGCCTCGCGCCGAGCATGAATGAGTACGAGGCGTCGTTGTGAGTCCAGCAATACCATCCCCGGTTGATGATGGAGCCCTTCCCACTCGAGGAAGACCTCCCAGCCGTCGCTTCCGCTACGGTAGACGACACCCCTAGCGGCATCCTGGTGCGGCCCCCACCGGCCCACCGTGTAAAAGTGGTCGCCGTCGAACACCAGTTTAGGCGCATTGTAACCCCAATATGGACTGACCGACGCCTCTCCGGTATCGATGCGGGACAACTCGAAGTCCATTGCATTGCCCTGCGTAGTAAGTAGCAGAACCCCCACCAGAAGGACGAACCAGCCACAGGAGACCCGTCCAATGACACCGTCTTTCATTTGCACCTCATGGATTTCCGATCAATCTCCGCTTGACAAAATTCCACACATCGACGATTTTTCTGCAAGCCCTGCGATTATTCGGACGAAAGCGATGAAATTCATCGGTCATCCGCCGCTCCGGGAGATCACTATGCCGACAGTTTCACTCATAACGCTCGGATGCCCTAAGAATACCGTCGACTCGGAACGCATGCACCGGCTTCTGGAATGCAACGACTATACCGTGGCCGAAGAACCCGATGAAGCCGACATCATCGTTGTGAACACATGCGGTTTTATCGAACCGGCCAAAGAGGAGTCCATCGCCACGGCCCTCGAAGCCGCGGACTACAAGGAAACCGGCAACTGCAAGGGTCTGATCCTCACCGGGTGTCTGGCCGAACGCTATCGACTCGAACTCGAAGCGGAAATTCCCGAGGCCGACCTTGTCGTCGGTCTGGCCGGCGAAAGCGAGATCGTCGCCCATTGCGACCGTCTTCTGGGCATCTCACGCCCCAGAATCTACAGAGAAGAGGGCGCCCGGCACCTGCTCACCCCCAATCACTGGGCCTATCTGCGCATCTCGGACGGCTGCGACCGGACCTGTGCCTTCTGCGCCATTCCCGGCATCCGGGGCGCCAACCGCAGCGAATCCATCGAGGTTCTGGTCGCCGAAGCCTGGCGCATGGTCGCGGGCGGAGTGAAAGAGGTCGCGCTTATCGCCCAGGATACCATGCGTTACGGGGCAGACCTTTACGGCAGCCCCCGTCTGGTAGACCTCTTGCGCGAACTGGTCCGCATCGACGGCCTCCAATGGATTCGCCTGCTCTACACCTACCCCACGGGCTGGCGCGACGACCTGATCGACCTCCTGGCAACGGAGGAAAAACTCTGCGCATACGTGGATATGCCCATCCAGCACGCCTCCAATGCCATGCTCAAAGCGATGAATCGCGGCGCGACCCAGGAGAGTACGCGAGCCCTCATCCGAAAGCTCCGGGAGCGCGTGCCCACCCTGGCCCTCCGGTCCTCCGTTATCGCCGGGTTCCCGGGCGAGAAAGAGGAAAACGTACAGGAACTTCTGGAGTTTATCGAGGAAACCCGCTTCAACCGGCTGGTCGGCTTCCTCTATTCCCACGAAGACGGTACCCGCGCCGGCAGCCTGGAGGACGACGTACCGGAAGACGAAAAGCGGGATCGGCTGGATCGCATCCTCAGCCTCCAGGCCGTCATCTCCTCCGAAATCACCGCCGAATGCGTCGGCCGGACCTACCCCGCGCTGGTCGACCGCCCGGCGGACGATCCGGCCTATGACTATATAGGCCGTACGCGCATGGACGCTCCCGAGATCGACGGCGAAGTCTTTATTTCCGGAGAGGCGCGGGTCGGCGAATTCACGGACGTGGAGATAACCGATGCACTCGATCACGATCTCATCGGACGCTCGACAGCCGCACCGCAACTGCTGGATATCGCTGCGCCGAGGCGTTTATGACCGTCATCGCCGCCATGGCGGAAAACGGGGTGATCGGCAATGGCAATACCATGCCGTGGCATGTATCCGAGGAACTCCTACAGTTCAAGAAAATCACCGGCGGCGGCGTACTTATCCTGGGGCGCAAGACCTTTGAATCCATCGGCTGCCGGCCCCTGCCGAAACGCCCCCACGTCGTCGTCAGCCGTTCATTCCCGGAAACCGAGGGCGTCGACGTCTGCCGCACTTTTGAGGAAGCACTCGAAAAAGCCAGGTCCTACGGGAAACCCGTTTTCAGCGCGGGCGGCGCGGAGATTTACCGGCAGTCCATTCCCCTCGCGAATCGGATGTATCTCTCCCGCATCAAGGGCGACTACGACGGTGACACCTTCTTCCCCGAGTTCGATGAGGGCGACTGGAGAATCGCCAGAAAGGAAAACCACCCGGAATTCACCCTGTTCGTGTATGAAAGGAGGCGGAAGGTTTATTGATTCGGCGAAAAGCGAGACGTAAGACGCAAGAGGGCCCAGCAGCCCCCCAATTGGTTTTTGTTGTTTCTCGTGGCTGACGTCTTGCTGTCTGGTTTTCGGTTTTGTTCTTTAGCCGACCGCTGATAGCTGACAGCTTGTTTTCTGAGCAAGTGGTGTAATTATGAAACAATATCTCGATCAGCTTCGACATATCCTGGACCACGGCGTCAGTAAGGAGGACAGGACTGGTGTCGGCACGATTTCCTGTTTCGGCCTTCAGGCGCGGTATAATATGAACGATGGATTCCCCGCGGTCACCACGAAAAAGCTCGTGTGGAAATCCATGGTCTCAGAGCTTCTTTGGTTCATCTCAGGATCTGACAACATCAATGACCTCAAGAAGATCTATCCCCACAACAAACTCTGGGACGGCAACTACGAAGATTACCTCAACAGGCTCGGCCTGCGCGAGAATGGCGGTTCCATGGGACGCATCTACGGCGTCCAGTGGCGGCATTGGCGCGGTGCGGAGCGGACCGTGGACCAGCTGCGGGAAGCGATCGACCTGATCCGCCGCAGCCCCGACTCCAGGCGCATCATTGTGAACGCCTGGAATGCCGCCGAAGTCGCGCCGGAAGACGTCGCCCTTCCCCCCTGCCATTCTTTCTTTCAGTTTTACGTTGCCCATGGCAGACTCTCCCTTCTGATGTACCAGCGGTCCTGCGACATGTTTCTCGGGGTCCCGCTCAACATTGCCTCATATTCGCTCCTGCTCCACATGGTCGCCAGGATCACCCGTCTCGAACCCGGTGAATTCATCCATACTCTCGCCGACGCCCACATCTACCTGAACCACCTGGACGCGGTTCAGGAACAGCTTTCCCGCGATCCGTTTCCACTCCCGAGCCTGCGTATTACGGACCGTGGTCAAAAGACAATCGACGATTTCATCTACGACGACTTCCAGTTAATCAACTACCGCTGCCATGCCGCTGTCAAGGCGAAAATGGCTGTGTAGGCCGGAAAACAGTACTGGTTCGCACGCCACAACCCCAATTTCCCATCACCGAGGAACATTGCCATGTCCGATTTCGCCATACCCTGGCGGCCCAGGGTCATTCTCCCCGGACGCAGCTTCCGTCTGCCCGTTCAGGCGCCCGGCGACAACGTCGAGCTTTCGGCGGATCAATTCGAAGTCATCACCACCAGGTGGTCCGAACGTGACGCCGCAATCTACCACTATTTGCGGTCTCCCGGACAGGCCGGGGACTACACCCTGCTCGCCTCACACCGCGGCGAGACCGCGGAAACAACCATCCACGTCCGCACACTGGACGACCTGCGCCGGCCGCAAACCTACAACGGCGCCGCGTGGCCGCGCCGCTGGCCTTTGGAGAAGAATTACCTGACCACAAAGACCCGGCAGACGCTGCAGGACGAGCCCCTATCGGACCGGCTTGCCGAAGAAACCATCGCCTGGTGGTCGTCGCAATCGGATGAAATCGCCTGGGCGCAGCTTCCCCGTGCGGAACTGCCCAAAGCCCACTTTGCAAACTGCCACCAGGGGTGTCCGAACTGCGGTACGGCGATTTTCAAACACAGTGGTTTTTATCCCTGGGTACGCAACCACCATCCTTGTGATTTCAAGTCCGAGTGCCCCAACTGCGCTTCGGTTTATCCCAGCAACGACCTGGTGAACGAAGACTATATTTCAGGCGAATATCCGGACGACGGGTACGGCTATTTCGACGCCGACGGTCACATCTTCCTCTTTGCAGCCACCTATCACCGGGATCAAAGCCGCAGCTTCCATTCAGGAATCGGCGCTCTGACGAACGCCCTGCGCGCCGGGGGTTTCGACGAAGCGCTCGCGCGCCGGCTCGGGCTGCTGCTGCTGCGGTACGCCGCGGAAGAGCTCTACCTGGCCTCCGTACCCCAGTTCCGGTACGGTCCGTCGAAAGGCGTGGAAGAACCCTGGGATTGGGGCCAGCCCGACTGGGCGGACGAGTCCGATCCGGTTCAGGCGCTGCGCGCCAAGGGTAGCGTCCGCTACAGCATCGACACCCCGTATCTCATCGCGAGCCTGGCGCTGGCATACGACACGGTGTGGCCGCTGATGCGGGAGGACCGGGAGCTCGTCGGACGCGCCCAATCGATGGGCCTTTCCGTTGAGACTCCCGAAGATGCCTGTCAACTGACGGAGGAGATGCTGGCGGCCTTGCTCCAGGTCACGCTGGATCGGGGCGCGAGCAGCAACCTTCCGAGAGAAAGCCAGGGGGCGCTGTTTATCCTGCGCTGTCTGGACCGCCCCGACGCGGGGGACGTGATGGATTGGATCTACGATGAAGGGCCGGACACGCTGCGTGTCTTCACCACCAACGACTTCTTCCCGGACGGTACCCCCCAGGAGGCCACGGGTGGATACAACTCGATTCACAGCGACGGGCTGTTCGACCTGGAACATCACCTCCGAAACCTTCGTGCCCTGCAACCCGACGCCTACCCTGAGGCCGACTACCCATCCCTCTTCGACGATCGTCGCGCAGCGCACGTACCCCGCGCGCTGCACGAGATCACGATGGTTGGAAAATCCTTCTTCCAGTTCGGCGATGGATCGTCCCCCGGCTCGGCCGGCTTCAAGGGAGAGGGCACGATCCGGTTGGAACGCGATCTCTTTCATCCGCCGATGGATCCCGATCTTCTTGAGCGAGCGGTGGCCTTCACCGATGACCCGCGGGTGAAGGAGATCCGGTCGGCCGTTCAGAACAAACGGCACGTGGCCCTCGGACCCACGGTCCACGACGGCGTCGGCATCGCGATTCTCCGCACACCCGAGGCCCCCGAGCGGGCCGCCGCCGGCATCGTCTACGGCGATACGCTCCACCACCGCCACCGAGACCTTCTGGACGTCCAGTTTTTTGCGTTCGGCCGGCCTTTTCTCACCGATCTGGGCTACCCCCAGTCGTGGGCGAGCATGTCCCCCTGGGAATCCCACTGGGCAACCCACAACACCGTCTGGTCAGACCTACCTCCGGGCGAACCCGTCAGCGCCGGCCGCGGGCGCCTGGTACGCAGCCTGTTTGTGGACGGCATCCAGGTCCTGGACGTCGAGGCGCACCGATGGGCGCACGACGCAGGACAAGGATGGCGCAAGCTCGGTGTCACGTTCCGCCGCCTCATCGCTCTGGTCGAGACCGACGGCGACGGCGTCGCCTTCATCGACCTTTCCCGGATCTCTGGCGGCACGGAACACTGGCGTACCTGCCGCGGACTCGAAGGCGTCTTCCACTCGGACGACGCGGGCATCCAGCCGTCACCGGGAACCGTCGCCGGCCCCCAAATCCAACGCGCGCAGACCGGCGACCTGCCGCACCCGGACCATACCGCTCTCGCGTACATGGACGACGTGTCGGCCGGCCCAGCGCCGCCGGCCTTCAGCGGGGCCTGGCAATCGCAGGCCGAGCGCACCGTCCACATGGATCTCCATCAGGTCAACGTTTCCCCGGAAACCCGTCTGTTCACGGCCCGCGCGGCGCAGTCGATGGGTACCCCCGAAACGTCCAACTACCTGTATCAGCCCGTCATCTGGCGGCGGACGCCGCAAGACGATACCACATGCGTCGATCTGGTATTCGAACCCCGGATCGGCGAACCGACCCTTGCCGAAGCGGTCGCCGTTCCCGCGCAGTCTCCCACCGCCGCCGGCGTGCGGCTCACCACCGCGCATGGCAAGGAAATCGCCCTTTACTGGGCGCCCGATGCCGGTCCCGAGGACGCCACGCGCTTTGAAGACGGGGTCACGTTACACGGCGCCCTGGCGACCGTGGTCAACGGTCGGATTTCAACCGTAGGCGCATCCGCATTCCAGGACTCCGCGGCGTCACTCGCAATCAGTCACGCCCATCAAACCGGCCGCATCGTCGCCCTCAACAGGGACGCGTGTACGGTCGACGTGGAAGGCCTGGAGGGCATCGCTGCGGGCGACCGCATCACCGTCAACCCGGACGGCAGGGCGCACAGCTATCGCGTTGAAGCCGCCGAGGACGCGGGCGTCCGGGTCAGTCGACTCACGCTCGACGTCACCTCGCTCCTCGGGCGCGCGAAGGTGGTCGCCGCCGAAAGCGGCAGGATCGACTTCGGCTTTCACATCCTGGCCAAATCCGGCAATCTCAACGGTACGCGGATCCAGACCGGCGCGAATGACGACTGGGCCGTAATTTCCAACGCGAGCAATGAGGGTTCCTGGCCGCCCGGCCGCGTCCGCACCACCGTCCGCATCGACCCCAATAGAGGCGACGGCGACCGGCTGCGCAATCTCGCGCCCGGCGCATGGGTACAAATCGTGGACTACGTGGTCGGCGATACGGTCCTCTTTGAACCTGTCGGCTCGAGCGAATAGCGGATCATGGATTTCGTGTCGTCCGACTGGTAGGCGCCTTCGATGGAGGCGTCCTGACCAGCCTGCATGTGCGTCACCGCACGCAGTCAGGTGACATTTGCTGCTTCGGGAAGTGGAAGCAAGTACAGGCGTTTTGTCGCAGTTGGTTAATGCGCTCAAGCAATACCGCGAACAAAGGCTTGAAAAGGTGGAGCAGACATTCTTGTCTGCTCATATACATCAGACCGCAACCTCAGAATCCTGTGTCCGGGCACGCCGCCCCATCAACCACAATCACGACCAAAAACACAAAATCCCAATGGATAACTCTCAGATCCAGCTCGACGGAGACCCGCGCAAACTCGCCAAGGCTCTCTACCGCGCCGCGCGGGAGTCCTACCGCGAAAAACACGGTCACCTTTCCGGCTGGGACGATATGAGGGCCTCCCTGGAGGCCGAAATCCCGGCGCTGGCCAGGGAGATGGCTGAGGCCCTGGACGACCGCGCGCGCGACGTCTACCTCATCAACGCCCTGGAAGTTATGGCCCTCTCTTACGCCCGAAGCACGTTGAAAAAGGCTTCGGATCGACCGGAGAGATAGCGTGATTACGCGACGTGCGGTTGGGAATAACTGCCGCAAAATCAAGGTATTGGCAAATCCACACACACTTATATGTGTGGATCACGATCGGCTTGATCGGTAACAACGATGCGACAGGATGAGTAGCGCGTATTATGGAGCCTGTCGCGGTGGTTTGCGGTTAAGGTTGACTCAGGGAAGGATTTTGCGACCGGCGGGTCAGCCGCTGTTTTTCCTTCCCAACACGGCCTTGACCATTCGCCAGACCAGGCCGGCGCCGACCACCAGTACGAGCACGGCGGAAATCAGCAGAACCACTCGAACGAGAAGCGGAAGATCATCGAAGAAGGGGAACATACTCTAACGGGGCGACCGCGCGGTCGCGAGTGAAGCGATGGATTCGTCCGACCCGATCCTCGGACCGGTCGAACATGCGAGACAATTGCCATCGCGCGATGGAGGTAATTCAATGTCCCACGCCACCGTGCTTGTTGCGGGTCGTGCGGATGACAACTGCCTGACGCGGGTTGTCGACGCGCTTCGGGATCGGGGCGTCGCGGTAGAAGCCGGCGTCCTGAATGGCCATCCGGCCCTTGAAGACGCGCTGGCGGCGTGCGTTCAACGCGGAGCGGAGCGGATCGCGGTCCTGCCGTTCCTGTTTCGCGAGGACGAACAGGTTTTGCGTCGTATCCGACAGCGTGTGGGCAGGTTTCACAAGGACCATGCCGATATGGAAATCCACGTCGCGCCGACGGTCGGCTTCGACGCAAGGCTGGTCGAAATCGCGCAGGATTACATCGACCAGACGGTATCGGGGCTGCACAGTGACGACGGCGCGCCGTTACTCACAATAGAGGGGTGTCTACCCGGACCGATGGTCTTCACGTATGCGGATATCGATGGGATTGCGGACCGGATAGACGACATCGGCCGTCTTCTACCCGGCCGCCGCGGGACAGCCGTATCCGTTGCCGCGCTCTTGAAAGGCGTGAACATCGACGCCAGCGCGGGCCAAGCCGTTTTTCATTCGGCCGATGACGGGTTCTTTGCCCGGGTCTCCCTTGCTGCGGCGGTCGAAAACGGCATTCTCGTTTACCGTATGGACGGCCATCCGTTGCCGGAACGCATGGGCGGTCCGTTGCGGCTTTTCGTTCCTGAAACCGACGACAGATGCGCGAACGTCAAAAACGTGGTCCGTATCGAGTTAATTTAATAGAGTGACTTGACTCTGCCCGTACGCATTGGCAAATTCCAGAAAATCGCCGAATCCGATGGCGCCATCCTTATCCAGATCGTACTTCGCGTGATATCCCGCATCGCCTTCACGCAATCCGAACTTTTGCGCGAATTGCAAAAAGTCGGAGAACCCGACAGACCCGTCGCCGTCGAAATCGGGATCGCGGGATTGGGGAGTGATATAAGGCGACATATCCCACAGTAGCACCGTGCCATCCTCCGATCCAGAGGCCAGCGTCCCGCCATCCCACGAAAATGCTAACGACTCGACGCTCCACCGATGTCCCTCCAAGGTGGCGACTTTAGACCGCATGGCTATATCCCACAGCCTGACCGTACCATCGCCCGACCCGGAAGCCAGCATACCACCGTCCGGCGAAAACGCCACCGACAAGGACTGGCGTGCGGTGGCGTTCCAGGGAGGCGATCTCAGTTCGCGTCGCTACGTCCCACAGCCTCACCGTCCGATCCCACGACCCGGTAGCGAGTGTCCCGCCATCCGGGGAAAATACTACGGCATCCACATCCGCAGTACTCGGCAGCAGCGCCACGGCGTGCAACGTGGCCATTTCGTACAGCCACACGCCGATATTCGTGGCCACTGCAAGATGTCGTCCGTCCGGTGAATAAGCCAGTATGCCATAACTCAGTCTAAAGCTACCTCTGCCCAGGCGTGCAGTCGCGCCGTCGGGCAGATGCCAGGTCTGAGAGTCCTCGTTCATCACCTCCACGGCGGCTCCCGCCCACGGGAGACCGCAAAGCACCATCAAGACCACCAGCCTCGACACGATCGCTCTCTTGTTGAAGATAGGGTTACCCAAAACCGCACTCCTCTTTCCTTGCCGTTGTGGAGAATCCCTCCACCTGTATCGACCTTGGTGAGAAAATCAAGACACGATCCCGCCTCTATGACGAGCTTGTCTGGTGCTGAAAAAGTATTAGATTCGTTTGCGTTGCAACAAATATGGTGCACGAGATTGAAACACTTCGTGAGCGCCTCAATCCCGGTTGACCCTGCGAGCGTGCACATCAACGAGCGCCGGGGCGTGGAGAAGTAGTGTGCATCGAGTTAAACAGGTAAAACCGCTTGCGGCCGGATTGAACCCCGATATGGCCGTACGCCAATGAATCTTCCGGTTTCGATTGCAGGGGCTTGACACGCAATCGGAAATCGGGTAAAGTTTTGGATGAATCAGGACGCGGGCCTCTATAGTGCGCGCCGTTTGCCTCCCCTCCCGGCCGGCGGACGCACGGATGGAGGCCCGAATTAATTATCCCCCTCAGGATCTCCGGGGATGTGTGCCTTCCATTCGACACTGTCGGTGACGGCGATGCTCACCGAGAGGCCGACATGGCGGCCGTTTCGATCCGGGAATTGACGGTCCTTCGGCGTGTCGGGACGTTGTGAGGCGGCGTTCGAGATGCGTACTGAGCGAATCCGAAAAACTGTGGGCGTGTGCTCAACCGCAGCGGCGACCGGACATTACTCCAGGACAAAACCCGACCGCAACCTCCGACAAGGTGGCCCGGATCATTCAATGAAGGGCGATCTGACTTCAGTGGCTTAACTCTTCCCGAACGCGTTGGCGAATATCACGAAATCACCGAAGCCGATGGCGCCATCCTCGTCCAGGTCGTACTTCGCGTCATATCCCGCATCGCCTTCGCGCAAGCCGAACTGTTGCGCGAACAGCACAAAATCGGCAAAGCCGACACTACCGTCGTCGTTGAAGTCGGGATCGGCAGTCTGCGGTTGATCCGTCGGCGGTGGAACCGCCGGCGCGATATTCCACATCAGCATTGAGCCATCCCGTGATCCGGAAACCAGCGTGCTGCCATCCGGCGAGAACGCCACCGAATAGACCCATCCACTGTGCCCTTCGAGCGTGGCCGTCCCGGTTCGCGTGGCCACGTCCCATAGCCGGACCGTGCCGTCCTGCGACCCCGAGGCCAGTGAGTCCTCATCCGGCGAGAACGCCACCGAATAGACCCATCCACTGTGCCCTTCGAGCGTGGCCGTCTCGGTTCGCGTGCCCACGTCCCACAACCGGACCGTGCCATCCTGCGAACCCGACACCAGCGTCGTCCCGTCCCGCGAAAACACCGCCGAATTGACCCAGCCAGTATGTCCTTCGAGAATGTCGACCTCGGTCCGTGTGGCCACGTCCCAAAGCTTGACCGTGTTGTCGCTCGACCCGGCGGCCAGCGTGCTCCCATCCGGCGAGAACGCCACTGAGCCCACTCCGCCCGTGTGCCCTTGGCCTTCGAGCGTGGCGACGTCGGTACCCGTAGCCACGTTCCACAGCTTAACCGTGCCATGCCTCGACCCCGAGGCCAGCGTGCTCCCGTCTGGCGAGAATATCACCGAATAGACCCAGCTACTACTCCCTTCGAGCGTGGCGACCTCGGTTCGCGTGGCGACGTCCCATAAACGGACCGTGCCGTCCTGCGACCCCGAGGCCAGCGTGCTCCCGTCCGACGAGAACGCCACCGAATAGACCCAGCCACTATGTCCTTCGAGAGTGGCGACCTCGGTTTGCGTGGCCACGTCCCATAACCGGACCGTCCCATCCTGCGACCCCGAGGCCAGTACGCCGCCATCTGACGTAAGCGCCATCGACGACAGAGACGTATGCCCGTAGACTGCCCCGGCATTGCCCGTCTCTACATCCCTTACGATGACCGTGCCGTCCGCTGCCCCGGTGGCGAGAAGGGAGCCATCGCGCGAGATCGCCACCGAATAGACTCTATCCGCATGCTCTTCCAGGGTGTTGATCAGATCTCGCGTGGCCACGTCCCACAGCTTGACCGTGCGGTCGCCCGATCCGGAGGCCAGCGTGCTCCCATTCTGCGAAAACACCACCGAAGTGACGCCATCCGTATGCCCCTCGAGAGTGGCGACCTCGGATCGAGCGACCACGTCCCAGAGTTTAACCGTGCGGTCAGTCGACCCGGAGGCCAGCGTGCTCCCATTCTGTGAAAACACCACCGAAGTGACGCCATCCGTATGCCCCTCGAGAGTGGCGACCTCGGATCGAGCGGCCACGTCCCAGAGTTTAACCGTATGGTCGCTCGATCCGGAAGCCAGCCGGCCGCCATCCGGAGAAAATGCCACCGAAGTGACCCCAATCGTGTGCCGCCGCAATGTGGCGACTTCTGTTTGCGTGGCCGCGTCCCACAGCTTGATCGTGGCATCCTCCGCACCAGAGGCGAGCGTTGCGCCGTCCGTCGAAAACACCACCGAATTGACCCGATCCGCATGACCCTTCAGGGTGGCGACCCGTGCGCCAAACTCTACATTCCATAGTTCGACCTGGCCGTCGTTCAACCCCGCCGCGAGGGTGCCGTGCCCTGAAAACGCCACTGAATGGACACGAGCGCGACTTGGGAGCAATGCGGTGGCGCGGGAGGTGCTCACTTCATACAACCAGACACCGATACCGCTGGCCACGGCCAGTGTTCGTCCATCCGGCGAAAGAGCCACCGCGCGGTCGCTCTGGCCAATGGCGCCTTTGCCCAGGCGCGCCGTAGCCCCCTCGGGCAGACGCCACTTCCGGTAGTCCCCGTCCAACACGACCACGGGGGTTCCCACACCTTCTGCGGAAAACGTCGCTAACTCACGACCGCCGAGCGTTACCGCAACGGTGTTCGTGCCCGCCCGGGCACCCAGCGTCAGGGTGGTGGCTGCGAGGCCATCCGCATCCGTCCGCGTATGCTGGACTGTGAACCGCCCGCTGAGCTTGCCGTCGCCGGCCGTGACAGTATAGGTGACGCCGACATCCGGCAGGGGCTCGCCATTCTGATCTTTCACCTCCACGATCAGGGGGTTGGCAAGCGCACTACCCGGCGCGCCCTCCTGTCCGTCGCCGGAGATAACCTCCAGACCGAATGGTCGGAGACCCGGCCACGCCGACAGATCCCACAGCAGCACCGTGCCATCCTCCGACCCGGAGGCCAACGTGGCCCAATCCGACGAAAACACAACCGAACGGACGTCGCCGTTATGTCCCTCCAATGTCGCGACCTCGGTTCGCGCCGTCACGTCCCAAACCTTGGTTGTGTTGTCGTGTGACCCGGAGGCCAGCCTGCTGCCGTCCTGCGAAAACGCCAGTGATTCGACCCCGTCCGAATGTCCTTGCAGGGTGGCGACGTGTGTTTTCGAGGCCACGTCCCACAACCTCACAGTGCCATCCTCCGACCCGGAGGCCAGCGTGCCGCCGTCCGGTGAAAACACCACCGAAGTGACACCCCCTCTATGCCCTTCGTGGGTGGAGACCACTCTTCGCATGGCGACGTCCCATAACCTCACCGTGCCATCCTCTGATACGGTGGCCAGCGTGCCGCCATCCGGTGAAAACGCCACCGAAGTGACTTTACCCGTATGCCGCTCGAGGGCGGCTGCCGGTGATTGCGAGGCCACGTCCCACAGCCTGGCCGTACCATCCTCCGACCCGGAGGCCAGCGTGCCGCCATCCGGTGAAAACACCACCGAAGTGACTTTACCCGTATGCCCTTCCAGGATGGCGGCCTGTGATTGCGAGGCCACGTCCCACAACCTCACCGTGCTATCCGCTGACGCAGTGGCCAACGTGTCCCCGACCGGCGAAAACGCCACCGAAGTGACACCCCCTCTGTGCCCTTCGAAAGCACTGATCTGTGATTCTGTGGCCACGTCCCACAGAATTACCGATCCATCCGCCGACCCGTAGACCAGCGTGTCTCCGTCCGTCGAAAACACCACCGAGTTGACCGCGGATTTATACCCGGTCAGTGCGACGAAATACCCTGTCTCCACGTCCCACAGCCTGGCCGTGCCATCCTCCGACGCGGAGGCCAGCGTGGCACCATCCGTCGAAAACACCACCGAAGTGACGCTACCCGTGTGCCCTTCGAGGGTGTCGGCCACTCTTCGCCTGGCGACGTCCCAAAGCAACACCGATCCATCCGAAGACGCGGAGGCCAGCGTGCCACCATCCGGCGAAAACGCCACCGAGTTGACCGCACCCGTATCCCCTTCGAGAGTGTCGACCTGTGATTCCGTGGCCACGTCCCACAGAATTACCGATCCATCCGAAGACGCGGAGGCCAGCGTGTCCCCATTCGTCGAAAACGCCACCGAGTTGACCGCACCCGTATCCCCTTCGAGAGCGCCGACCTGTGATTCCGTGGCCACGTCCCACAGAATTACCGATCCATCCGAAGACGCGGAGGCCAGTGTCCCCCCATCCGGCGAAAACATCACCGAATTCACATTGCCCGTATGCCCTTCGAGGGTGGCGGCCTCCGTTCGGGTGCCCACGTCCCACAGCCTCACCGTGCCGTCCGCCGACGCGGAGGCCAGCATGTCCCCTTCCGGCGAAAACATCACCGAAGTGACTCTACCCGTATGCCCTTCGAGGGTGGCGATCTCCATTCCCGTGGCCACGTCCCACAGCCTCACAGCCCCATCCTCCGACGCTGTGGCCAGCGTACCGCCATCCGTGGAAAACACAACCGAATTGACCCGGACTGGACTCGGCAACAGCGCCAGGGTACGGGCCGTGGCCACATCGTACAGCCAAACGCCGATGCTGCTGGCCACGGCCAGCGTTCCCTCGTCCGGAGAAAGGGCCAGCGCACGGTCCCCCGATCCAATAGCTCCTTTTCCCAGGCGCGTAGTCGCGCCCTCAGGCAGATGCCACGTCCGGTGGTCCTCCTCCATTCCACCCACACCGGCGCCAGACACCGAAAGGCTGCAAAACAGCGCGATGAGCACCAGCATCGACACCGCCGTTTTCTTGTCGAAGATTTCGTTACCCATGCCGCACTCCTTTACTGTTGCCATTGCGGAAAACACCTCCACAAGGATCGACCATGGTCTCCATAGCCTGAAATACGACAGCGCCAGCCTCTTGTGAGGGCATCCTTCACCCGCCTGCCCGCACCGACCGCGACGCTTGTCTGTCGCTGAATATGTATCAAATCTATCAGCGTTGCAATATGATTTGTAAAGTCCCAATGAAATTCCGGTCTTTTTTTCACTGAAAATACCGGGTGCATGGTGTCGGTTCCAAACACTCGGGTCACAACGGCGGAACGAGGAGGGGCGAATCAAGCCGACAGAGGAGCCTGCACAAGAGATCGGGACCCTGCGCGAGCGCTTCTTCCCCGGTTGACCACAACGAGCGTACGCATCATCGAGCGCCCTGACTTGGGGACGACGTAGCGGGAATATGGACAGTGGCCGATCACTCAACCAACGCCATGGAAGGAGTGATCGCTTTCCCTGCCTTCGTGTGGCGATCCAGGACCTTCCCGCCTTCGATTATCCACACACACTCCTGCGTGTGGTTCGGAATCCAGGCGATCGGTATTGATGACTCGACCAACCGTGCGCGAACGTCAAAAACGTGGTCCGTAAAAAGTTAATTGCGTAGAACCGCAAGTTGCCACCGTTAATCCGGGTCAGTCAGAAAAAAAACCACCGGATTCGATCGCCGGGGGTTGACTCGGAGTCGAAAATTCGGATAACATATGATGAATCAGGACGCGGGCCTCTGTCGCGCAATCCGCTTGCCAAACCCTCCCGGTTGGCGGAAATACGGATAGAGGCCCGAATTATATGACCCCTCAATGGATAGGACGGCAACGGGAGATGGGCTGGCGACGCCTTGCGGAGGGTGGTCAACCGGTAGCCGTAGCCGCAATAGCTATCGCATCGTCACTCGGATGCAGGTGGGCAGGGTTTCACATCTGGGCTTGCGGGTTGGACGCCGTACACCTGCTCAGGACACGACAATATAACGAATTATGACCGGAGCCGCATACACCGGTAACCTCGCGCAAGCCACGAGAATACGATTGGCGCGGGGCGAAAACGCTGTCTCTCACCACACGGCCGGATGGCGGCCGGACAGAATGAGCGGGCGGCTGGATTCGGAACGGTACTGTGCCGGCGTAATCAGTTTGTCATTCTGGAGATCCAGAAGGAGGCGGTTCCGAAGTTCCAGGGTTCGTTCAGGGTCGTTTACCGGTACCGGTGCGTCGGGAAAGCGGGCAATATGGAACAGCAGGATGGCTTCCCCCGTGGTCAGCCGGCACGGAGATAGGCCGAAATAGGCGCGTGCGGCGCGCGCGAAGCCCCGCACGGGGGTTTTTCGAGGAAAGGCGAACGAAGTGCGGTCAAAAAAGAAAGCCAGCAGGCTTTCTTTTTTGTATTTGAGGGGTAGCAGAACGGCGAAACAGATCCGCTTCAGACCGTCTGCATGATTCGGGCTTCGCGGCGGAACCAATTGTTGGGCCAGCGTCCCGGCCAGGTCCGCCGCCGAAAGCGAGTCAGCGACTCTGTGCAGGATGGACGGTAGATCGGATGATGCGGGTTTTTCCGGCCCGGAGCCAAGGCGTCGGTCCAGTTCCCGTGAATACACGGTGAGGACAACACCGATGAGCACGGCCACGGCGGCCGCCGGAATCAGGACCCGAAGAACGGATCGGACGGAGAGTCCTGTCATCATCCCTGCTCCAGAATCCAGTCCGCGGCGGCGGCGAGGTCGGCGGCTACGAAATCCGCGTGTCCGGGAGGCATATTCGCGAGCGCCTCCAGACCGGAGCCTGTTTTCACAAGAATGGTGGCACGGCAGCCGGCGTTTCTCCCGGCGTCCACGTCGCTATTTCTGTCGCCGATCATGAAAGACGAGGCAAGGTTAAGGTTGAGGTCGTCGGCCGCGGCATACAGCATGGCGGGACTGGGTTTGGTTTCCGGGGTGTCCGTACGATGTTCAGGTAACACCGCTCCCCGACTGTCGTACCGGCAGTAGACCCCGTCCAGTTCCACACTGGAAGATCCGAGCATCGCGGCCATGCGGTCGTTCACGGCGCCGACGGTTTCGGTGGTGACGTATCCCTGGCCAACGGCAGTCTGGTTCGAGACAATAACGAGGGCGTAACCGGCACGCTTCAATCTCAAAAGGGCTTCCTCCGCGCCGGGAAGCAGGCTAAAGTGCTCAGGACCGGTACGGTAGGCCGGCTCAGGGCTGACGGTGCCGTCGCGGTCCAGGAAGACGGCGCCGCGCTTTTGTGCATCTGGCGAACACAGTTGATGTTCGGTCTGTGTGACGCCGGTCTCATCGGTGGTGTAGATGCGAAACGGATGGGGCGGTTCCCCGAATGCGGGCGCATTGGCGAAGTGGACGCGACCCTCGCTGAAGAGGCTGTCGCCTTTGTGATAGTGTCCGCTCAGCACAAGGCGCTCCCGGCTGTCGGCCAGGAGGGCCGCCTTCAGGCTTCCGGCCTCGCGGTAGGCGTGGGGATAGCCGCCCGTACGCTCGGGCGCGACCAGGTAGTGCTGGAGGTGGATCTGCGGCTGCGGATTGTCGTCGTTCAACGCGGCGAGAAACCGTTCGCGCTGCGCCCCCATTCGCTGCGGAAAGTGGTCTTCAACTTCGTCATCCAAAAAGATCACGACGCGATAACCCGCCACGTCGAAATCCACGGGCAGGTCGCCGAAGACGCTGTGAAAGGATCCCGGATGGTCGTGGTTGCCGTAGAGCCAGGCGACCGGACAGGTCAGCGGCGCAAAGCATTCCCGGACAAGACGGAGGTCCTTCTCTCCAAGCGCGATGAGTTCCGGGTCGTGCATTCCATAAAAGGGATGGTCGACCAGGTCGCCAGTGACCACGACGAGATCGGGAGATTCCACGCGAATGCGTTCCACCGCCTGTGATATGAGGCCAGGCATGTGCCGGCTGAGACGGCGGGATATGGTGGAAGTGCCGGGGAGATGATGGCGGAGATGAAAATCCGAAATGTGGGCGATCTTCATTACGAGGTCCAGGTGAGAAGCGTGGTCAGGAATCCGTGAGCCAGTCGTGCAACGCCCTTCGGTTGACCCGCCGACGTGAGATCGTCAGGGATGAGCAGGCTTCCGCGGCGCGGTAAGACGAGCGAAATTCGTCTATGGGGAAGTCTGCGCCCGTGTTGTGGACGAAGAGCGGCGCAGGCGCGATCAGCGCGGCGGCCGTGCGAAGGTCGCCGGCGGCGCGGATGGCCGGGATGAAGAGGTGTTCGGCCCAATACGCGTCGTCGCTGGCCCGTAACCGGTTGCCGTCGACGACGGTGCGGCCGACGCCAGGCGCCAGGGCGCGCGCGAACAGGCACCAGAGCCCCGCGGCGCCCATGCCCTGAAGATGAATGGATGTCACGTCGGCACGGGTCCGAAGATAGGCCAGGGCCGTGAGGATGTCCTGTATTCTACAGGTCGCATCGCAGGAGTTGTAGGTGTGGAAAAGGGGCACATCGGTGTCGCGGCGACCCGAGTTTGAAGGAGACGAACCGACGAGGAACGGGCTGATGGCAAGAACCCGTTGGCCCCGGCGGAGCAGGTCGGCGACCACGAGGCCGGGTGAGCCGTTATCCGGATCGGAGAGGGCGTCATTTCCGCCAGGGTGTACCAGGAGCGTGCCCGGGGACTTCTCCAGGCCGTTTCGAGGCAGAAACAGTCGGGCCGGAACGCGGTCCCCGAAATCCCGCCGGCCTAGCAGGAGCCGCTGGATGATGCGGTTCCTGTTCCTGGTACGCCCCATATCCCTCGCGATAAGCGCCTTCGGGTACGTGGCGGAGATTGCGTGTTGAAGCGCCGGACCCATCCCCTCTTTGAACCGGCGCATGGAGGCCGGGTTATCCGGCAGTGCGTCTTTAAGGCGCACCTCGGATCTGGCGATCAGGAAATTCGTGAGCCCGTCCGCATCCAGTGCGTGGGAGGGCGGCTTCCGGCTGTGGAAAACCAGCAAATCCTCGTCGGGTTCCACAGTAAAGGCACGCTCCATGAACGGTTCGTCCCTGCCGAGCAGCCATTTTCCGAACCATCTGTAAACGTATTCGCGGCTCTTTCGATTATAGTTGTGCCCGGCGTCCACCTGGGCGGTGCCTACTCTGTCTTCGGCGTTGTACATACGGTAAATTTCCCGGATTGCCGGATACTCCACCTCGGGGGTATTGCAGGTCCAGTCGCCGGAGGCGGAGACGAGGAAAAGCGGGCGCGGCGCCATTGCGGCCGCGATCTCGACATTGTTGACGTCCAGGCGGAGATGGGCCTGGTTTTCACAGTTGCATCCGCCCTGCATGTGGGCCGAGATCATATTGACCGGCGCCGCAACCTTGACCCGGTCGTCCACGGCGGCGAGCATGAAGGTCTGGGTGCCGCCGCCCGATGCGCCGGTGCAGCCGATCCGGTCCGGGTCCACGTCTGGAAGGGACTGCAGGAAGTCGATAACGCGGATGCTGTTCCACAGTTGCAGCCCCAGAATGCCGATACCCCATAGGTCTTCCACGCGCCCGCCGTATTTCCGATGCTCGATCTGGCTGCTGTCATTGTACCCCGCCATGTCGTAGGAAAGGACGATATGACCCTGACGAGCCAGATTGATACAGCGACCCGGAATGGACCCGAAAGCGGTGTCGTCGTTCTCCAGGCGACCTCGACGGCAGTGGCCGTGGGGGCAGGCAATGCCCGGGTGAGGTCCTTCAGTCAACGGACGATACAGGTTGCCGCACACCAGGAACCCCGGTAGCGACTCGAAGAAAACTTTCTCGACGGAATAGGCCCCGCGTTCCACCCTTCCGAACACAAGGGGATTGAGAGGGGTCTCTTCGGGTAAAGGGTACAGACCCAGAACAACGAGAATGTGTTTCCTGATATGCGCGGCACGGGCTTCCCATTCTTCAAGCGTTGAACAGGCCGCCAGCGTCCACGGGGTGTGGACGTGACGGGACTCCGCGAGGCGGGCGTCGGGCATGGCCTCGGAGATCTGATCTGCAACGGTAGACACGGAGGGTTTCTCCTGAGCACCTATTGCGCGTGCCGTTTGGACAGTTCAGCGGGAATCTGAAACCGGAAACGACCACCCGCCCATCCGGCGGGGCCCGGGCAGTGCGTATCGAAATCCGTGGAGGAAATCGTCCGGCGTGGATGGATAGCGGAAAAGATAAAGCCCCGGGGCACGAAATGCAAGGTGCATCGGCTCGATGATCCGATACTCAGAACCGGCTGGATTGGCACGTTGGAATTCGCTATATTGACACGTCAAACAACAAAGGAACTTTCTCTAATGGGGGCCACACGATGGGCAAGCGGGAGATCAGACACCCGGATAAGCAGGTGGATACGGGGGCGTATTCGGCGGCAGTAGAGGTGGATGGCTGGGTTTACGTGAGCGGGCATGCGTCGCTGGATATGGCCACGGGCGAGGTGCTCGGCAACGATATCGAGACTCAGACACGTACGACGCTGGAGCATATCCGAAGGGTTCTCCACGAAGCGGGCTGTACCATGGACGACGTGGTAAAGTCCACCTGTCACCTGGCGGATATCGGCGATTTCGCGGCATTCAACGGGGTGTATTCGGGGTTCTTTACGGGTGTCCGGCCGGCCAGGACGACGGTGCAGTCCGTCCTGCCGGGTATCCTGGTGGAAATCGACGTGGTCGCCAGAAAACCGCAACAATAACACTGAACACGATACCCGGGCCGGCAGGCGGGTGAACGGCGGTGACAATGGCTGTCACGGAAAACGAGATTGCCTTTTTCAGGTACCGCAACCGTTTGATGGCGGGGGTATGCCTGTCTTTGCGCGGAGGAAAGGTGCGTTTTACGACTGCCCGTAAGGAAACGGTGAATACGCCGGTTGAGAATGTGTTGCTCCGCACCGGTGAGACGGCCGGAGACTGGACCGGGGCGGCCGAGTGGATGGCGCGTGCCGAAGAGGAGAGCGAAGGCATAGACCTTCAGGACGCGTGGGAACTCGTGCGTGACGACCTGGAGATCTGGACCGTGGACGGATTGGCGGATCTCTATTTCGGTGGGGACGTAACGCCCGATCAGCGCGCGGCGTTACTGGTCCATCTCGAGCAGAACCTTTATTTCGAGGCGGAGAGGCGCGGGGGCGGGTACCGCGCGTTGAGTGGGGAAGAGGTTCAGGCTCGACAGGCCGCTGCCGGGCGTCAGGCGGCGCGCGTCGCGGAAAAGGCGCGTTTTCAGCACTGGTTCGAGGAATACGGGGAGGAATCGCCGGAATCTGTTGGTGGATGGGTCGATCGGCTGAAGGATTACGTGTTGCACGGTGAAAAGAGTGCCCATGTCGGCTGGGTGGAACGCATGGCGGGCGGCAGGATGGACGCGCGCTTCGTCTTCAATCGGCTTGTGCGGCATGGCGTCTGGGGTCCGGATGAACACCTCGACCTGATTCGAGCCGAGGTGCCGGTCGAATTTCCGGCGGTTGTCAGCGAAGCGGCGGATGCATTGCGCCTGGCTCCGCTTCTGGATGACGGCCGGCGCAGGGATCTTTCAGATCTCGCGGTATACGCGGTTGACGACGCGACAACGACCGACATGGACGATGGTGTATCGGTCCTGATACGTGCAGACGGGACTATGCAGGTAGGGGTGCATATCACCGACGTGGCGGGGTTGATTCCCCTGGATTCCGAGACGGACCGGGAGGCGGCGGCGAGGGTTTCCAGTCTTTACTTCCCGGACCGAAAGATACCCATGTTCCCAGAGACGGTTTCAAGCAATCTGGGCAGTCTGCGACCGGGCGCGCGCCGGCTGGCGCTGAGTCAGCTCTTCGAGGTTTCGGCGGATGGAACGGTGGAAGACGTTGATATCGTTCCGTCCATTATACGGTGCCGTGAGAAACTCTCGTATGAGGCCGTGGACGGGATTCTGGAGGATTCATCCCATTCGCTGCACAACGACTTTTCGGCATTGCACACCGTGGCGGAGTGGCACTGTATCGAGCGACTGCAGAACGGCGCAATCGACGTTGAACATCCGAATCGGCGAATCGGGATAACACCGGACGGAGAAATCGAGTTTTCGATGCAGGACGGCAGATCCCCGGCCAATTTGCTCGTGAGCGAAATGATGGTGATGGCCAATGTGGCAGTCGCCCGATTTTGCAGGGACCTGAACATTCCGGTGGTGTACCGGATCCAGACAGCACCGGACCTGGCGGATTTCAGCGACGTGGAGAACGAAGTGTTGCGCCGGTACAGCGTGTTGCGCAGAATGCGGCGGGCGTCGATGAGCGTGACGCCGGATTTGCACGGCGGGCTGGGTGTCGAGGCGTACTGCCAGACCTCTTCGCCGCTGCGCCGGTATACGGATCTGGCGGTTCAACGGCAGGTGGCGGCCTATCTGCTGGATCAGCCGCTGGCTTATGACGACGAGCGCATCCAGCGTGTGGTTTTTGAAGCCGAGGAAAGGATGCGGACGTTGATCCGCATCGAGCGGCAGCGTGAGCGGTACTGGTTGTTACGCTATCTGCAAGGTCGCGTGGGAGAGGTGTTCGAGGCGGTGGCGCTGGAAGTACGTGGTCGGACACTGAACGTGGAAGTACTGGATTTCGCGTTCCAGACGCAAATCAGGCCGCCCTCGAAGGTGCAACCGGGAGACACCGTGTCCGTCCGATTGGGACGATGCGATCCCTGGCGGGGCGATATTTCCTTTTCTATGGCATAGTGTCCTTTACCGGACAAATGTCACCACTCTTCCGGCCTGTCTGCGTGCTGTCGCACGCAGACAGGCCGGATCATTCGGATTGCCTTTTTGTTTCGTTGATTTCCTTCGAGATGGTATTTCGGATTTTTTCGCCGGCGGTCCTATAAATGCTCTGGAGGATTGCCCATTTTTTTCCTTTTTGTATATTACATTTCACCGAGGAGATGACGTCTCGATTCCTTGCCGGGCGACGGGTCCGTTGCTTATACGAGGACAACCATGAAAGGCAATATTCTGGTGGTTGAAGACGAAGTCGATATTCAGGAGATCGTCTCTTACAATCTTGAGAAGGCTGGTTTTTCGGTAGCCGCCGTCGAAACGGGCGAGGAGGCCCTCGATCAGATTCGGCAGGGGCGTCCGGACCTGGTCGTGCTGGACCTGATGCTGCCGGGAATAGACGGCCTGGAAGTGTGCAGGCTGCTAAAGCAGGATGCAGCCACCCGCGATCTGCCTATTCTGATGCTAACGGCGCGCGCCGAGGAGGTGGACCGCGTCGTGGGGCTCGAACTGGGAGCGGACGACTATGTCGTAAAGCCGTTCTCGCCCCGCGAACTGGTGCTCCGTATCCAGGCCATCCTGAGGCGGTTGGAGGAGGGGCGGGACTCGGCGACGACCGAGTCCGATCCGGAAGCGATGAGATTCGGACCGCTCACCATCGATCAGGCCGCCCACCGGGTAACCGTGAGCGGCGACGTGCTGGCGTTGACATCCACCGAATTCAGTTTGCTCGTTACACTGGCCGAACGCAGGGGGCGCGTGCAGTCGCGTGAGGAACTGCTGAATACGGTTTGGGGTTACGACTACGCCGGCTATGGCCGGACGGTGGATACGCACATTCGCCGATTGAGAGAGAAACTGGGCGGCGCGAGCGAAATGGTGGAGACGGTTCGGGGCGTTGGCTATCGATTCATGGGCGAACGCTCTTGAGATGAGGCGGCATCCTGAGCCGCTCCCTGAACCTGCGGTCGCCTGAGCTTGTCGAAGCGTCGGCGAAGGGTGTCGAACGGATAGCTGAACGCGGGCATTTCGACAAGCTCAGCACGGGCAACGACCACGTTTCGACAAGCTCATGGAGCCGATATGGAAAGCGAAAAAGTGTTTACAACGATGCCCTCACCTGAAAGCCAGGGAATCCCTTCGCGGGCGATCCTGAATTTCCTGCAGCGGATCGATTCCGAGCGAATCTGTATGCACGGGTTCCTGCTGGTGCGTCACAACAGAATTGCTGCTGAGGGATACTGGTCCCCGTGGTCGGTTGAGCGCAAACACCGGATGTATTCGGTCAGCAAGAGCTTTGTCGCGTTGGCGGTGGGGATGATGGTCGACGAAGGCAGGCTCGCGCTCGACGATCGGGTCGCCGAATACTTCCCGGACAAACTTCCGGAAAACCTTCATCCCTGGCTTTCCGCCTCGACCGTCCGGGATCTCCTGACGATGTCGACCCCCCATTCGAGAAACTCCTATACACGCAACGACCCGGACTGGGTCTGGACCTTCTTCAACCGGATCCCCTCGCATCCTCCCGGAACGATCTTCTCGTACGACACCGCGGCAACCGTCGTGCTTACGGCCACGGTCGAACGGCTTGCCGGTATTCCCTTTCTGGATTATATGCGACCGCGTTTTCTGGACCGGATCGGATTCTCCGCTGACGCATGGTGCATCCGCACGCCCGAGGGTGTGTCGTGGGGCGGATCGGGGGTGATCTGTACGCTTCGCGATCTGGCCAGAGTCGCACTCACCTGCATGAACTGCGGTATGTGGGGCGATGAAAGGGTCCTGCCGGAAGAGTACGTGTGTGCCGCGACCTCCAGGCAAATCGACAACACGATCCGGGGCAACTGCGGGTATGGATATCAGATCTGGCGCGATAAAGAGAACGGATTCTCCTTCCGCGGGATGGGCAGTCAGTACGCCATCTGTTTCCCCGAAAGGGAGTTTCTGTTCACCTGCATCGCCGACACACAGGGCGCGCCGGCCGGCAGCGCCATTCCTTCCGTGATGCGGGAGGAACTCTACCCCCACCTTTCAGATGCGCCGCTTCCGGAGAACCGTGACGCCCACGAGGAACTCTGCGATAAGATCGAGCGGCTGGCAGTCCTGCCGATCCCGGGGGACCCCGACGCAAGGGCGGCTTCGGAAGTCAACGGAGCGTGGTATGCTTTGGATGACAACCCGATGGGGATCACGCGGATGCGCCTGTCGTTAGAGGAGGATGAAGGCGCCTGGGAGTACATCAACGGTCAGGGCGACAATGTGCTGCGGTTCGGTATCGGACGCGTGCTGCCGGGCAAGTTCCCTCAACGCGGCTACTTCGGCGAACAGATCGGCTCGGTCCCCGGCATCGAATACGATTGCCTGGCATCGGCCGCGTGGATCGACGCACAGACGCTCAACATGGAAGTCTACATCACGGATATTTACCTTGGAGGGCTCAGGATATCTTTCGCCTTCAAGGGGGAGGAAATCGGCGTCTTTATGACAAAGCAAGCCGAGTGGTTCCTGGACGAGTTCAATGGATTCGCCGGAGGAAGGCGAGTGAGATGCGATTGCATTGGCGGCTGATGTTGATCTGCATGGCGGTTGTCGCAATGGCCATGGCGGCCGTACATATGTATCTGACCCGTACGATTCGGGATATCCTGCTGGCGCAACGCCGGGACGCACTCACGAAAGAGGTCAGGACGGCCGCTGACTATCTTGCAGGCCAATGGGAAGAGGCCGCGACTTCGGGAACCGTAAATGAGATCGTGAACCGGATCGGCCGGCGGCTGGACGCTCGTGCGACGGTTATTGACGGCGCCGGGAAGGTGTTGTGGGATTCGGAGGTGCGCGTGGAGGATCTTTCGCGGTTGGCGAATCAGGCAGACCGCCCTGAGGTCCGATCCGCGTGGGAAGGTTCGGTTGGGCGACACATGCGTTCCGGCGAAACGCCCGAACAGGATATGCTGTATGTGGCAAAAACCGTTCAAGGGCCGGAGGGCGGGCGGGTGGTGCTGCGGCTGGCCGCGCCGCTGACGCACGTGGGACAACTCCAGGATCGCGTCAACCGCACGATGTGGACGGCATCCGCGCTGGGGTTGGCCCTGGCGCTGCTGCTGTCCTACAACGTCTCGCAATATGTCTCGCGGCCAATAGAGAAACTGACGCAGGTTGCGCGCTCAGTGGCAGCGGGTAACTTCGATGACGAGGTGCCGGCCGTTGCTTTTTCCCGGGAAATTAAGGATCTGGCACGAACTCTGGATTCGGCGCGGCAGAATATCCGCGACCGTTTCGCGGATATGGTTGCGGAAAAATCCCGTCTGGAGACGATCCTGTCGGACATTACCGTGGGCATCCTTGTCACGGGGCGCGACGGCCGCGTTCTGCTGACCAATCACACCTTCGAGCGGTTTTTCGGCGTGATGCCGCCCACGGAAGGCCGGCCGCCGGTGGAAATGATCCGTGACGTGCAGGTTCAGGAGGCAATCGAACACACCCTGAAAACCGGCGACGCCCGGACGCAGATAATGACGACGTCCGGTCTGCCGGAACGCCATTTCGACGTGCACGTGGGACCCATTCGCCGGGAGGGCGGGGGGACGGGTGTGGTGGCGGTCTTCTACGATATGACCGAATTGCACCGGCTGGAGCGGGCACGCACGGATTTCGTGGCAAATGTTTCCCACGAAATAAGAACGCCTCTCACGGCCATCAAGGGGTGTGCGGATACGCTGGCCGAGGGCGCGCTTGAAGACCGCGCAACCGCCGAACGGTTTGTGCAGACCATACTCGCGCATTCAGACCGGCTCCAATTGCTGCTGGAAGATCTGCTCGATCTCTCGCGGCTGCAGTCCGACAGGCTGGCGATTGAAATGGAAGATTTCGCAATCCGAACGGTGGTGGACCGGGCGTACGATTCAATCAGGCAGCAGGCCGAAGGCAAGGGCATTGCGGTTGCGATTACGGTTCAGGATGAACTGACGGTCCGCGGCAGCACGAAGTTGATTGAACAGGCCGTGGTCAACCTGCTCGACAATGCCGTGAAATATACACCTCAAGGCGGGCAGGTGTGGGTGGCTGCCAGGCGGCTGGGTACGGATGCGGTTTTCGCGGGTGCGGATGCGGAGAACGAACCGCGGTTTATTCTGGAAACGGGCGCCGGCCATCCGGCCGGGGATTCGAGGCCGGTCGCGGCGGTCGAACGTGTGGCTCTGGAAGTCGTGGATTCGGGTATCGGGATCCCGTCGGATTCGCTGCCGCGGGTGTTCGAACGGTTTTACAGGGTGGACAAGGGGCGCTCCAGAAGCCTGGGTGGAACCGGTCTGGGGCTTTCGATTGTCCGGCATATCATTGAGGCCCACGGGGAACGGGTCTACGCGAAGAGTGTACTCGGCGCCGGGGCGACGTTCGGCTTCACCCTACCGATTGCATAGTCGTACATCCGTGTGTCCCGAAAGTATGGAAGACGGAGGAGCGAAAGAATGCCCTCCGTCTTCTTTGTTGTGGATTCAAACGGGCGGCGGGTCCGGGATGTCGAATTGTTCTCCTCTGGCCAGCCCCATCAGGATCTCCTGCGACGAAATGGCCGTCCGTCCGTTCGAGGCCCCTCCGCGGCGATGGTCGCCGTCTGGAAGAAGCTCACGGGCCTTGATATTGTCCGCCAGGCACGGGGAGAGAATCCGGGACTGGATTCTCCGGATAAGAACCGGGTCTTCTATGGGACAGAGGATTTCCACGCGTCGACGCAGATTACGAGGCATCCAGTCCGCGCTGCCGATGTATATCTCGGGATTGGATCCGTTCTCGAACATGTAGATGCGGCTGTGCTCGAGGTAACGCCCGACAATGCTTCTCACGCGAATCCGGTCGCTGATTCCGGGGATGCCCGGGCGGATGCTGCAGATCCCGCGGACGATCAGGTCGACGTCCACGCCGCCTTGTGCGGCTCTGTAAAGCGCTTTCACGACCTTTGCATCCTGAAGCGAGTTCATTTTGCAGACAATGCGTGCCGGTCGCCGGGCCCTGGCGTGTTCAATCTCCCGATCGATTTTCGCCAGGATGGAATCCATCATATTGAAGGGCGCAACAAGCAGCTTCTTGACTTCAGGACAATCTGACTGGGTGGTGAGCAGGTTGAATACCTCGGCAACGTCGCTGGTTATGTCTTCCCTTGCGGTCATCAGACCCAGGTCCGTGTACACCCGCGCCGTCGATGCATTGTAGTTTCCGGTACCGATATGGGCGTAGCGGCGGAGGCCATTGGCTTCGCGCCGGACCAGCATGGAGAGCTTGCAGTGGGTCTTGAGGCCAACCACGCCGTAGGCGACGTAGACGCCTGCATCCTGTAGTTGCCGCGCCCATCGGATGTTGGAAGCTTCGTCGAAGCGGGCTTTGAGTTCCACAATCACGGTAACCTCTTTGCCCGCCTCCGCTGCCTTGAGCAAAGCGTCCATGACGGGAGAGTCCGCGGTGGTGCGATACAGCGTCTGTTTAATGGCCAGGACGTCCGGATCCCGCGCGGCGGACTGGACAAACTGAATGACCGGATGGAATGAGTCGTACGGATGATGTAACAGAATGTCCCGCTGGCGGATTTCGGCGAAAAGATGGTCGGGGTCTTCGGCAAAGGGATACTCCGCAGGATGGTACGGCGCGTCCTTCAGGTCCGGACGCCGCGTCGCCCCGTAGAGCATCATGAGGCGATTGAGATTGACCGGACCGTTCACCCGGTAAACCTGTTTCTCGCCCAGATTATAAATGGCCCGAAGTCGCCGTTCGATCTGTCTCGGCGCCGCGGCGTCGATTTCCAGCCGGACGGTATCGCCCTTGCGTCTGCGTTTGAGTTCATCTTCAATGGCCAGGAGCAGGTCGTCGGCCTCTTCTTCATCGAGGTAAAGGTCGCTGTTGCGCGTGATACGAAAAGCGGCGGTACCCAGGATCTCGTACCCTCTGTACAGCTCCGGGATGTGGGCCCGCACAAGGTCGGCCAGAAACACGTAATCCACGCGCCGGCCCTCGTCGTCCCTGGGCAAGCGGATGAGACGCGGCAACATGCGCGGAACCGTAACCACGCCGAATAAGGTGTCACCCTTACTGTCCTTGAGCAATACGGCCAGGCAAAGCGACTTGTTTACCACGCGCGGAATGGGATGGGCCGGGTTGACGGTGAGGGGCGTCAGAACCGGATGGAGTTCCCTCAACCAGTAATCCCGGATAAATGCCTGTTCGGCAGGTTCGAGGTCTTGCGACGAACGGATATGCACGTCCGCCTCTTTCAGCGCGGGCAAAAGCTCTTGGTTCCAGCAGGCATATTGTTCGTCGACCATCCGATGGGCTTCTTCGGAAACGACTTCGAACAGTTCTTCCGGCAAAAGCCCGTCGGGGCCGGCATCGTGTACGCCGGCTTCCATCTGCTGAAGCAATCCTGCGACACGGATTTCGAAGAACTCGTCCAGGTTGTTGGCGACGATCGCCAGGAATTTCACGCGCTCCAGCAGTGGATTTTTCGGGTCCCGGGCTTCTTCGAGGACGCGTTCGTTAAAGCGAAGCCAGGAGATTTCCCGGTTGGTATAGAGTTTTGGATCGTCCAGGTTCATGACGCGTTTCTCGTGGTTAATTGGAGTCATCGATACCTGCATTCGGCTCAAGATAAGCCAACACAAGGCAGGAGTCAAACGGAATCAGGTTTGCAAGTCTTTACGGCGCGGGGGTTTGATGGGCTGTGTTATCACCTGTCAACGTTTCGAAGCCATGGCTTTCAGTTCATCCCAAAGATCCTGATACGCGTTTGAGGCGGGCGAACCCGGCGCGAAGCAGGGCACCGGTTTTCGGTGGATGCCCATTTTCTCGACTTCCGAAGCGTAGGGTATCTGCGTATCCAGAAAACCGTCTTCCAGATCTCTACTGGTTGCCAGCTGTTCGCTGTGCATCCGTTTCCGTTTCTCGACCATGGTGAAAAACGGGTGGATCCGGGAGACATCCAGGTGTCTGGAATGACAGAACCGCAACAGCTGGTCATAGGTCCGCATGGACAGCGTGGTTGGGATACACGGCACCAGGACGATGTCAGAGGCGAAAAGCATATTTTCCGACGCCAGGCCAATACCGGGCGGACAGTCCAGAAAGATGTAGTCGTATGTCTTCAGATACGGCTTCAGAATGCGATCGAGCCGCTTCGAGGAGCGTTTCAATCTGCTCAGAATCGTGTCCAGGTTTCTGAATGACAGGTTAGACGGCAGCAGATCCAGGTTTTCGTAGTCGGTGCCTCTGATGCGCTTCTCAATCCTTCGGCCCCCGCGGACGAATATTCGACCCGGGAGTTTTTTGGAGGGATTGATGCGAAAATAAAACGCGGCCGATCCTTGGGGGTCCAGATCGAACAGAATGGTCTGTGCGCCGTCGTGTGCGGCGAGGTAGGCCAGATTTACAGCCGTGGCGGTCTTTCCCACCCCGCCCTTGATGTTGTACAGGGCGACTGTTGGCATAGAATGCGCTCTAAATGGTCAGACGAACAGACGTCGGAACGTCGCGGCGACCTCCGCCCGGTTGAATTGCGCAAACGTCTTTGAAAAGGCCGCACGGACGGTCTGCTGCTCACGGCAAAGGCAGCCGATCAGCCCGCCGATAGCGGCAAAGGTTTCCGGTTGAGCCCTCTCGGCCGGTAACGCTTCCAGGTACGTCTTCAGGTCTGCCTGTTGAACGGAGAGGTCGTTGAAGTCGCCCAGGTTGTCTTGCAGGCTCTTCAGGTGCTCGACAATCAGCCGGATCTCTTCCACGGGAAAAAGCGACGAAAAAAACTCGAGGAGGTAGCGTAGTTTCTTGCACTCAATCCGAAGCCGATGCAGGTCGGCGTCGGGCGTTGCCTCATCGATTGCGGTTCCCATTGCGATCACGCGACCGTATCTCTTTCCAATAAACCTCTGCGCCAGCCCCGTCGCCGGCACATCGACGTTGTCGGGCGATCCGGACTCCGGCGGGCATTCCAGAAACGCCTCCCAGTCGGTGGCTATTTTCAAGTACCTGTCGCCGTCCAGGGCGGCGGATAGGCGTTGGTGTTCACCCGTACGTTCGGCCCGCAGGGATTCAAAGAGAGAGTCCAGTCGAGGCCGCAGATATCCCGGCAGGAGAAGGCGGTACGCGTCCTGCCTGAGCAAGGCGACGTCCAGGTCTCGCAGGCGGTTGGTGAGTTTGCCGAGAAAGGAAAAGTCATTCCGGAAGCGGGCAACACGGGCTTCGGGAAAAACGGATTTGATCTGACCGAGCGCCGACCGGGTGCGCCGGATACCCACCCTGAAATCGTGCAGAAACTCCGTATCGATGTCCTCTTTTATCCCTGCTTCATTGCATCTGATGGTTCGGAACAGAAGCCCCAGAATCCGCCTCGCAGCCTCTGCGCCCGTCAGATCCGGTTCAAGCGCGATATTGAGTCTTGAAGTATAGTCTCCCGGTCTCCTGCCGGTCGCCCGCACTGCGGCGTGGAACAGGTCTTCGGTTTGGGGTTCGGCCCCGGCTTCTCGCAGGGACCGGTTCAGTCTGCGCAGATGTTTCTCATATCCCCGGATCGGCCGCAACAAGAGCGTGTTGAACGGTTGTTCGGTACGCGCGGTGTCCGTCACCCTGGCCTGTTCAAGCGTTGCGATGAGGACGGTCTTTTCATTCCTGTTGAGGACGCGCATGGTCTGCCGGCGGGTCCTGGCGCGCGCGCGCGGTAACAGCGCCCGTACGCTCAAATGTGCTTGCAGGGTCTTCTTGAATGGCCCCTCGGGAAAATCCGCGCTGAATACCGGTTCGGTTCCACGCGGCAGGCTGAGCGATGCGACGGTTTCACGGTTTGGCAGGCTGTAGAGGAGGTAGCGATCCTTTTCTTTCAGCAGAGCCATGTTCCTGTTGAAAAGGCGCCAGTCGAAGGTATCGAGGAAGGTCTGGACCTGCTCTGTATCCTCTATCGGTTCGCTGGCATGGGAACGGGCGGCCTCCTCCCATACCCTGTGCGAATCAATCGATGCCGGCAGGCGCAGCGCACATACTTTGTTTTTCATCGGATGACTTCCGTCAGAGTCCGCCGGGGATATGCGCCGCGGACATTTTTTTTCAATCCGCGAAGATAGGCGATGATTCCGCTTTCGCCGGCGCGGTCGCCCCGTTGACGGAGAAAGGTCGCATAGGCCAAACCCAAGTCGAGCGTAAGCTGTTGGTATTGTTTGTCTTCCGAATGTGTAAGCTGGGCCCCGAGGGCGTTTCGGAATGCGACGTACAGCCGCGAGGCGGCGATGCAGTTATACCGTCCATCCGTCCAGAGGTTGATCACGGTGACCGGACGGGTTTCGAATTGACGGAGTACGTAACGGTGGAGATAGTGAAACAGTTCGGCGGCCATCTGTTCAGTCTGCATGAGATAGGGAATGGAGAGCAGGGCGTGCTGCTGGAGATGTCGGAAGCTTCTCTTGTACCGGGACAGGAGAACGGGTTCGGTAGCGCCGGACGCGATCAGATCGAACCGGTCCAGGCGGCCGTCGCCGACGTCCGCAAGAAGCTCGCGTTCGAGCGGCGTCAGCGAAACCGGAAGCGAACGGATTTCATCCATGCTCGGAACGGACGAAAGTTCCGCTGCCTGGAGCGGGAGTACAGGCCCGATAAACAGAAGGCCGATGCCCAGAGACATCAGCCTGTTTCGCGCTTCGCTTCGGACATTTCGTTCAGTCGTCATAGCTCAGGAGCTTGTGGCGGCCGTCTCTGAGGACTACCGATCCGAGGATACGCAGGTCCACTTGCTCGCCTTTTCTGGTCTGCACAGTTAAGACGGTCCCGCGAAGGAGTTTCAGACCCTTATAGGTTTCCTCCGGCTTCTCAAATCGAATACCGGCGAGAAACCGATGGGCGGAAACGCCGGAAGGATGCTTCTCAGGTACTCTTCCTTCTGGACTCGCAGGCTGTGAAGGGCCTCGCGGTCTTCTTTGTTGAGGGCGACTACGACGGCACGCGCCAGCCTCTCCGGCGAGTCCGCCTCCCCAATTTCCTTGGCGCATCCCGCCGCCAGCAGGATGGCAAGCGCGCCGGACAATATGTGCATCTTCATCAAGTTCAAGTTGCGACGGCTGTGTCTTTCTGCTTTTAAAAAAAGCATTGTGTCCACCCAATAATAATACGTTGAATCGGTATAAAAAACAAGGAAGACCGAACAGGCGATGAAGCGGTCACGCTCCGTGCGAGCCTGTCCGGTTTCTAAGGGGGAGGGGAGCGAGGTTTCCTCCCCTTCTATTCCTCCGTTTCCGGGAATGTGTCTATGGAGCCGCGGCGGGCTGCTCCGTGGTGATCCACCCCGCCAGCCAGTCGTCGTCCGCGCTCATCGCGCCGATGAAGTCCACCGCGTCGACAGAACCCGTCCGAAGGCGGGCTCGCGACCGGCACCGTTCCGTCCACCGCTGGCGACGAGGACGATGGCTGGTAACTCGGCGAACGCAGACTATACGGTGCGCGCAGATCCGGGTCCGACTCCGAGTTGTTGAAGCCCGACGTCGTCGCCCACGAACCCTCGTCGATCCCGTCGCCGTCACCGCTGAAGTTGCTCAACGTGCGTACGCCCTGATCGTCGACGGCGGCGTTATTGAAGAAAATCGAGTTCTGTACCGACAAGTCCCCGTTGTTCGCCAGCGTGATGGACGACTCCGTATCGATGTCCAGACCGCTCGCGTTGAAGCCCATCACAATGAAGTTCCTCAGCGTCGCCGCCGTGCCCTCACGCAGCACCAACCCCGTGTCGCTCTTCGGCCCGTCCGGGTCCCCCACCAGCGTCACGTTGTAGATCGTCGGATTCGACCGCGGCGTCGCTTCGTTGTTGTCTCGGACTCGAACCCGTTGTCCGCGGCGTCGCCGCACTGCTGCCCCACCCAGAACTGACCTTTCCCCACCCAGCCGTCCGTCCGGTCGAACGAGTCGTCACGGATCCCCGTGCAATACAGGTGCTTCGCGTTTACCGTGCCGCCGAAAAACTCGATGCCGTCGTCCTGGTTGAAATGCACCTGTACGTAATCCACCACCGTGCCCGAGCCTACACCCTGGAAGGCGATGCCGTTCAATTCGTTGTCCGGCGAAAACTCGATACCCGCGAACTCCACGCGCACGTAGCACAGAATGCCGCTGTTGTCCTCCGGATCCGTGCCGCCATACTCGCCCGTGTCGCCCTCACCGAAAGCCGTTGTGCCCGTGTTGATCGGGGCGCGGCTATTGACGATCAGACCGCCCCAGTCGCCACGGTCGCGTTCCCCCTCAAATTGATCGCTGGTGAACACGATCGGGTTTCGAGGGATTCCGTCGGCGATGAGCTTCCCGCCCTGTGCGATAATCAGCGTGCCCTGCGACGCCCCTTCGCCACTGATCGTTGTGCCGGGTATAACGATCAGTGTAGCGCCGTCCTGCACAAAGACCGGACCCGAGAGAAGATCGTCTCGATCCGACGTCCATACGTCGTCTGACGTGATGTTGCCCAAGACATCCTGGGGGCTTCAACCTGCACGACCGTCTGGCCAAAGACGCTCGCGAATGCGACAAAGTCCGGAAAATCCACCGTGCCATTGCCGCTCAGGTCGAACATCGGATGGTCCGACTGGAAATTCTGTCCGAACAGGATGAAGTCGCCGAATCCGATTGTCCCGTCGCCGTCGAAATCGACGCGGGCATTCGAGACGGTTTGCGCCTGAATCATGGCGGGAAGGCCGAGCGCCAGGACGATGAAGAGTGCCAAACGTAGTGTGACATTGGCGCTCACCGAAAATTTCTCCAGGTCCGGCACGAGGGCGTCGAGTCTGCGGCGGTACTCGAATTCGACGCCGTAGTTGTTGGCCGAAGCGGCATTTGCGAAACTGACGCGGAGCTGGGCGGTGGGTTGGATGATCTGCTCGATGGGGTCGTGGAATTTCTAGTAGAAAACGCTGAAAGCCGCCAACTCGCCCAGCCTGGGGAAGATTTCCCAGCGGAGATCGAAGTTGTCCACCACGGTACGGGTCAGTAAGGTGTCGCCCACAACCGCCCTGCCGCCCACGAAGTCGGTGAATTCGAACGGGGCCAGTTCCCGGAAATCGGGCCGTGCCAGGGTTCGGGAGTAGGCCGCCCGCAGATTGGACCGGTCGGAAAGGCGGCGAACCAGATTCACGCCCGGCAGGAAGTCGGTATTGTCCAGCACAACGACAATTGGCACGGAATTGAGGGCAAACGGATCGAAAGATCTCAGTTCCTGCCTGGAGGATTCGACCCTCAAAACGGTCACCAGCCTCCAGGCCGCGGATACGGGCATGTCCACCATCATGTAGCCCGCCACAGAGATCCTGTTTTGCCGAGTAGTTGTCGTTAGACCGGGTTGTTTCCCGCAGCTCAAACCGCCCGGGAGCGATATTTCCCTCTGCGAAAATAGCTTCGGGGTCAGCGGTAAGATCCACGTGCCGCTGGATGCCGCTGGACTGTTTACAAGCGGAACCGGCGGGCGTCGAAACTGCGGTCTTTTTTTCGCCAGAGGCCGCCCACCTTGAACTTTTCGGGAAGGCCGGCCGGCGAGGTGAACGGGGCGGTCCAGTCGAGCTTGCCGCTCCATTCCGTATCGGCGAGATCGAAATAAAAACGGCTGCCGCTCTGGGTAATGTCGAAAAAGGTCCACACCTGATTACGCATTTCGTAGACGACTTCGCGGTTGTCGGGTTCGCCTCTCGTTGCTTCGGCAAAGCCGACCTGCCAGTTCAGGTTGGATCTGAAGAGGGGGTCGATGTGGTGTTCGCCTCCAAGCTGCCCGGTAAAAACGCTGCGCTGCACATAGCGAAGCCTGAAGTTGCGAAGGTCGGTGCCGCGGTCGGAATTGAACCCGGTATAGCCGCGGGCCTCGTCATCGGTGTTACGATTATAGAGGGTCTTCAGGCTTATCTTGTGAAGCGGCGAGAATCGGAAGCTGCTGTTAAAAAGGGCGCCCCACAGGACATTGTTCGTGGTGCCGCTGACCGTGTAACTGGTAAACGGGGAGAGGAATTCCTGACCGTCTTTGGCCGTGAGGCGGTAGCTATTCCATTCCTGGCTCCGGTTCTTGAAGCTATTATCATAAATGAGGGACAGGACGAAACGCAGTTCCCGGTTTTCGGAAGAAACGGCATTCCCCACGCTGAAGCCGTAGCTCTGGTTGAGCGGTGCCGTCCGGGTCTCGGGCGACCAGACATTGGTGAAAGCACGACCGAGGGTCTGGATCTCGTCACTCGTAAACCCCGTCGTGGAAAAACGCCCGCGTTTGCGGACCGGTTGCTCGGCGGCCTGGGTTTGAACCAGATCGGGCAGGTTGCGCCCGCCGTCGTCGATGCCGATGAAATCCCAGGATCCGCCTGGGTAGGTCTGTATATCTTCAAAGCTGGTTTGGGAATGGAAGCTGGTGGAGGCCGAAAGCGAAAGCGTCAACTGGTCCGGGAAATCCTTGGTTCTGATCCGGACCGATCCCCCGGAAAAATCGCCGTGCTGGTCGGGAGAGAAGGTCTTGGCCACCTGGATGTTTTCCAGGAGTCCGGCCGGGAAAATATCCATAGGAACGACGCGGCGGTTCGGCTCGGGGCTGGGCATCTGCGCCCCGTTGACCTGCGTATTGCTGTAACGTTCACCCAGGCCGCGCACGTAAACGTATCGCCCTCCGACCACCGTGATGCCCGTGACACGCTTAAGCGCATCTCCGGCGTCGGAGGAGGAGGCCTTGCTCATCAAGTTCCGAACTGATGCCGTCCGTGACAACACCGGCCTTCTGCTGGATGACCAGCATTGAGACTTCGCTGGACCGCTCCGGCCTGGCCGTCACCGTAATCGCTTCTACTTCGATCGCTTCGGGCGTAAGGGCTTCACTTAGCTGAAACGGCTGATCGGCGCGGACCTCGACACCGGTTACCGTTTTCGAGGCGTAGGATACGTATGAAATCTCGATGCTGTGCGTTCCCACGGGCAGGCTGAGACTGAACCTTCCGTCCAGGTTGGTCATATTGCCGAAGTCGGGTCGCTGTTTTCAGCGCCGGCTCCGCTGCCATTGCACGGCGCCAAAGTAACGAGTCGGATGTTAAGGCCGGGTTACGGAACGGTTACGATTCTATTACATTTTTGCCGACGTCGCACTGGGAAGAACGGTGACATAATTCCGGGATCAGGATACTAAAGGCAGGTATCGTAACCTATTCGTAACGGAAACGGAACATATTGAACTATTCTTATGGGTCATGATATGTAGCGGTAAGTCCGGGAGACCTCGGGTCTGCGCTTGAAGTTGAACCTCAGCGTTTTACTTCCCGGTCGAACCGCCACCCCGGTACATAAAATCGGTGAACCGCCGCGGCCGCCGGGAGTGGAGTCCAGGTGGTGAATTAACCGCCACTATGGGGAGGAGCAATGCTGTTTAAGTACACGATCCGGGGAAGCGTCGCCGTGTTGAGCTTTGGCCTTTTCGGCCCCGCCGAAGGCGCGGAAGGCAAGATTACGGGGGTTGCTTTCGGCGACTATTATTTCGTCACTACCGGAGCGAACAAAAATGAAAACGGTTTCAAATTCCGGCGGATATATCTGACGTACGACCTGAAATGGAATGACCGCTGGTCCGGACGGGTGCGATACGAAGCCAACGACTCGGGATTTGGCGCCGAAGACAAGATGAGGCCGTTCGTGAAGCACGGCTATTTGCGTTACCGATCGAACGGTCGAACCGTGTACATGGGGCTCTTCGGCACACCCACCTGGAATGTGTCCGAGCGGATATGGGGATACCGATCGATTGGAAAGACAATTATGGATTTGCACAAGATTGGTTCTTCGGCAGATCTCGGGGTAGGTTTCAACGGTATGCTGGATGGTGAGGGCAGGGTGAACGCCCAACTGATGTTCGGCAACGGAAACGGGCAGCGCCCGGAAGCCGATAACGGAAAAAAGGTGTACTCACTTTTGCACGTGAAACCTGCGGGCGCCATCGAAGCCACGGTCTACCTCGACTGGGAAGGCAAGCCCGAAGGCAGAAATCGTGTCACCTTCGCGGGGATGCTCGGTACGTCGGGCGAGAATTTCCGTGGCGGCATTGAGGCGTTTGTTCGAAAAAACAAGAAGGGGGAAGCCGACGGCGACGCACAGGTGCTGGGCATGTCGGCTTCTGGCACCGCAACCGTAAGACCCCGGGTCAAGGCATTTGCACGCCTGGATTATTACGATCCCGGCCAGAGCACAGTACGGGACGAGGAGTATATGATTATCGGCGGAATCGATGTGACGCCTGCCGGAAACATTCACATCATGCCCAATGTAATGGCGACGATTTACGCTTCCTCGAATGCAGATACCGAGGTGGTCCCGCGGATGACGGTGCACTTCAAGTTCTAGTTGGAGTCGAGGCCGCTGCCACGCCTGGAGCCCTCGCGCCATAGTCGGTCCCGGGATCGCCCGCCCGGCGAAATTTCGACTCCCTCTCCTGTTGGCACACAAACGTAACCTTGGCGGTTTACATTGATCTCTGAATTCCTTCAGACAATCACCCTGAAAATCGGGAGGTGTAGACGGATGATTCGAACAGTTGCCGGTGTAATGTTGCTCCTGCTGACCGCGGTTCCCGTTCGGTCGCAGACGATTGAGGTCGACCCTCGTATTCCGGCCTACAAAGCGGCGCGGGGGATTTCAGGAAGCGCCAGCAGCATCGGGTCGGATACGATGAACAACCTGATGGCGCTGTGGCTGGAGGGTTTTCGCAAATACTACCCGAACGTAAACGTGCAGATCGAAGGAAAGGGGTCCAGCACGGCGCCTCCGGCGCTGATCAAAGGCACGGCCCGGTTCGGTCCGATGTCCCGTTCAATGAAGGCAACGGAGGTTGACAAGTTCGAGAACGCGTTCGGGTACCCGCCCACGCCGCTGAGAACGGCTCTCGATGCGCTGGCGGTTTTCGTGAATAAAGACAATCCTGTAAGAGGCTTGACGCTGGAACAGGTGGATGCGATTTTTTCCAAAACCCGCCGTGGTGAATTTCCTGAAAATATCGTCCGGTGGAGCCAGGTGGGATGGACGGGCGGGGCGGCAACGGCGTTAATCAGTCTGTACGGTCGAAACTCGGCCTCAGGAACCTATGGCTTTTTCAAGAAAAACGCGCTGTTCAAGGGCGATTTCAAAGATGAAGTGAAGGAACAGCCGGGGTCGGCTTCGGTTGTACAGGGTGTGGCGGAAGACCGATACGGAATCGGATACAGTGGAATCGGATATAAGACGTCTGACGTGCGGGTGGTGCCGCTTGCGGAGAATCCGGAGGAAGGGTTCAGAGACGCCAGCATGGATAATGTACTTGACGGCTCCTATCCGCTGGGCCGTTTTTTGTTCATCTACATCAACAAAACCCCGGGTAAGCCCCTTGACCCGATGGTGCGCGAATTCTGCAAGTATATTTTCTCGAAAAAGGGTCAGGAAATCGTCATCAAGGATGGATATATGCCTGTGCCCTACGAAGTCGTTGAAGAAGAACTGGCGAAGCTGGCAGCAGCGGGAATTTAGTCTGCAGGAGAACCCCTTCCCCGGTCCGGCGGGAGAAACTGCAAGGTTTGGCTATGGCGCAACCGAAGAATACCGATCCAGGAAAACCCCGGTCGCTTCCCGGCATCACGCCCACGGCACGCACTATGGACCGTCTGGGCCGTTGGGTGATCGCCGTGGGCGGTGTGGGGGTGATCCTGGTGGTACTGGGCATTCTGGCTTTTGTGCTTCGTGAATCCTTTCCCCTGTTCCTGTCTCCGGCGCCGGCGACGATTGTAAATAGCCACACGCTGCAGGGTAGCGACGGCCAGCGGGCGCTTGCGGCGGGCACCGATCCGTACCGCGATGTCGGATACGTCGTGCGACCGGAAGGAATCGATTTTATCCGATTGATCAATGGAGAAACGATTCGCCGGGAACGTGGCGACGAATTTCGGGGCCGGCACGTCGTATCGGTCCATCCTTCGCTTACGGACGGGCACCTGGGTCTGGGAATGTCGGATGGCCGCATTGCTCTGGCGAAGGTGAATTATCGGGTGGATTATCCGGATGGTAAGCGCAGGGTCACACCCGAGTTTCAGGTTCTGGATAACATAGCGCTGGACCGGAGAGGCGAACCCATCGCTCAGGTCTCATATGGTGCGGACGGGGTGCGGCGCTCCACTGCGGCGGGGATCACGGCGTCCGGCCGGCTACTGGTGGCGGGCAGACAGAAAAAGAGGGGGCTGCCGGGCGGGGGTAAGCAGGAATCATTCGTTTACGAATTGACCGATGCGGTTGACGGCAGGCCAACGGCCGTGGTGGTTCAAGGGAACAGTCGTCAACTTCTGGCGGGGACGGACCGTGGAGAGGTGTATTTCTGGAATATATCCAACCTCAAGACACCTCCATCACTCGTTCAGCGCTTTCGTGCTTCGGACCACGCGATTACAGCCCTTGCGTTTCTGCTTGGCGACGTATCGGTGGTCGTGGGTGACGCCCGTGGACACGTAAGTACGTGGTTCCCCGTGCGCGGACCACGCGGCAATATCCGCGGGACGTTTCAAAAAATCCACGATTTTCGGCCACATCGCACGGCGGTGAACGCGATTGCCCCGTCCGCGCGTGACAAACAGTTTTTGACCGGCAGCGTCGGTGGACACCTGATGTTGCACCACATGACGTCCGGCCAGACGTTTTTCGAACTGGCGGATGGATCGGAGGTGACCGATCTGACGTTCGCGCCCAAAGCAGACGGGTTCCTGAGCCTTCACGCCGACGGTCGTTTGAACCACTATGCGCTATCCAATCCGCATCCTGAAGTGACACTGAAAACGCTGTTTGGAAAAGTGTGGTACGAGGGATACACCGAACCTGAGTTCGTCTGGCAGTCCACCGGCGGAACCGACGAATTCGAGCCCAAGATGAGCATCATTCCTCTAGCGTATGGCACCGCGAAAGGGACGTTTTATGCAATGTTTTTCGCTCTTCCGCTGGCGGTTCTCGCCGCCATCTATACGTCCGAGTTCGCTCACCCGCGCGTGCGAAATGTGGTGAAACCGATGGTGGAGTTGATGGCATCGCTGCCAAGCGTGATTCTAGGCTTTCTGGGCGGTCTATGGCTGGCGCCGTTGCTGGAACGCCAGGTGGTAGGCGTCTTGCTGCTGCTGCCAACGGTGGCCCTGACGGTTATCGCGGCGTCCTGGGTCTGGTCCCGTCTGCCCGGGTGCGTGAAGAACCGGTTGCCGGGACCGGAGGCGTTCTACGTGGCGGTGACCCTTCTGGGTATCTGGTTGGCGCTGGCGCTCGGGCCGTTGCTGGAAGGCGCATTCTGGGGCGGTAATTTTCAGCGCTGGCTGGCGGATGCCGCCGGCACCCGCTACGACCAGAGGAATTGCCTGGTTGTGGGTTTCGCAATGGGTTTTGCGGTGATCCCGATCATCTATACGATTTGCGACGACGCGCTCACAAGCGTACCGTCACACCTGAGGGCCGGATCCCTGGCGCTGGGCGCCACCCCGTGGCAGACGGCCGTTCGCGTGGTGCTCCCCACCGCCAGCCCGGGCATTTTTTCGGCGACAATGATTGGATTCGGACGGGCGGTCGGCGAAACGATGATTGTCCTGATGGCCACCGGAAATACGCCCATTATGGACTGGAGCATCTTCAACGGGATGCGCACCCTGTCGGCCAATATTGCCGTGGAAATCCCCGAGGCGCCGCACGAAGGAACGCTCTACCGGGTCCTCTTTCTGACCGGTCTGCTACTTGCAGGAGTGACGTTCATCGTCAACACCCTGGCGGAAATCGTACGGCAGCGGCTTCGGGAGCGGTACAGCCAAATATAAATCCCGACGCATTCAGGCTGGTGATCCCTGATGTTTTGTCCCGGAAAATATCGCCGAAAATCGGCCGGAAGGTCGACGGGCGCGTTTCGACAGGCTCAACGCACCCAGCACAGGCAACGCAAGCAAGGCCCGCAACTAACGACATTGGGCCGGCACCCTGAGCCGCTCCCTGAGCTTGTCGAAGGGTCGGCGAAGGGCTGTCGAACGACAAGGGTCGGTGCCCCCTGTGCCGGACACTGAGCCAGTCGAAGGGTACCGAAACGCGGGCATTTCGACAAGCTCAATGACCACGTTTCGTCACGCTGGTTGTCTCGAGTCCCGAGACAAGGAATACAACGGAGACGACACGATGGATTCTGGTTTTAGCGCCTCAATTGCCCGCATCGTACGTCTGGAGCCAATCGAATGAACGGGTTCTGGAAGTCAGGCCAGGCGTATATCTGGCTCACAGGCGGCGCGCTCGCTTTCTGCGTCCTGATGATCGTAGGGTTGATCGGCCTGGTGATCTACAACGGCCTGGGCTTTTTCTGGCCCGCCGACCTGACCGAGTTTCGTCTCCATGGTGACGGGGTTGCGATGGGTCAGGTCTGGAATCGGCAGGAGATTCCGAACCGGCAAGGGGAATACCGGGTTCAAGTGAAAGTGGCGAACCGGGACGCTTACGGGGCCGACTTCCAATGGATTGACGAGTCACGGATTCTGGATCGAACTTTGCCGGACAGCGCGGTGGTGTTTGAGCGGAGGGAATGGGGACATCTGTACGGTTTCTTGCGGGGCGTGTTCGAAGGTGAAGACAAAGTGGCCGGAGGCGGTCCGGCCGGCTGGACCGCGTTTCAAAGCCAAATTCGGCGAACCGGCGCGGTCCTGGAGAAAGTCCGCGATATTGAGCACAACGCCATTTCTGATCTGAACCGGAGAATCGAGCAGCTTCGCCTGGAAAAACGAAAGCTTGAACTGGCGGCTGATGCACAGCAGGCGGACATTTCGCGACTGGACGAGACAAGCCGCCGATATTGGACACGTTATGAATCTCTGGCCGCCGAACTGAACCGCCTCAGGGTAGAGAGCGAAGTACCGCAACTCGAGGTCCATCTGATCGGCGGGGAGGTGCGGCGGCTCTCGGTGGCCGACGTGGTGCGCGCGTATCGGCCGAACCAGCTGAGCGTCTTCGAAAAGACGGGCGTCTACCTGGATCGGGTCTGGGAGTTCCTGTCTGCGGAACCCCGCGAATCCAACACCGAAGGCGGCGTGTTTCCGGCGATCTTCGGTACGGTCATGATGGTCATTCTGATGAGTCTGGCGGCGGTGCCATTCGGGATTCTGGCGGCGCTGTATCTGCGTGAATATGCCAGGCAGGGTCCGCTTGTGCGGGCGATCCGGATCGCGGTGAACAATCTCGCCGGGGTGCCCTCGATCGTCTTCGGGATGTTCGGATTGGGATTCTTCGTCTACGGTGTGGGCGGCAGCCTGGACCTTCTCTTTTTCCCCGAGGCGTTGCCGGCGCCCACGTTTGGCACCGGCGGCATTCTCTGGGCGTCGTTGACGCTGGCGTTGTTGACGGTGCCGGTAATGGTCGTGGCGTCGGAGGAAGCGCTGGCCTCTGTACCAGGGGAGGTGCGGGAAGGGTCGCTTGCGCTGGGTGCCACCCAGTTCCAGACCATCTGGCGGATCATTCTGCCCGCGGCGCTCCCCGGGATTCTCACGGGGATTGTGCTGGTGGTGGCCAGAGGCGCGGGCGAGGTGGCGCCGTTGATGATTACCGGTGTGGTTAAACTTGCGCCCACGCTGCCCGTGGACGGCGCCTGGCCGTTTTTTCACCTTGAACGCAAGTTCATGCACCTGGGGTTTCACATATACGACGTGGGCTTTCAGTCTCCCAACGTGGAGGCGGCCCGTCCAATGGTGTATACCACAACCCTGTTGCTGATATTCATCGTGCTCGCACTGAACCTGACGGCGATCCAGGTCCGTTCCCGGTTGCGGAAGCGTTTCCAGAAAACAGGCTTCTAGCGACTATTCGGCCGTTGACAAGAACGCTGGCATACGACAATCCAATAGTCCTTGAGCGGAATTACCTCTGAGGAGTCAAACGAGATGGGCGCGGAAGCCGCGACGCTGGAACGCCCCGTAGTGGAAGTTGAAGCGTTGAGCCTGTATTACGGCGACACCCAGGCCCTGTACGATATCAGTCTCAACGTACCTCGACACAACGTCACCGCATTTATCGGGCCGTCGGGCTGCGGGAAGTCGACGCTGTTACGATGTATGAACCGTTTGAACGATCTGATCGACACGGTAAGAATTGAGGGCAGGGTGCGCATCGAGGGAGAGGATATTCACGCCCACGGGTACGACGTTATTTCACTCCGGCGCCTTGTGGGGATGGTGTTTCAGAAGTCGAATCCCTTTCCCAAATCGATCTACGAAAACGTGGTGTACGGGTTGCGCATTGCCGGCGAAAACCGGCGATCCATTCTGGACGAGACCGTGGAGCGAAGCCTTCACGCGGCTGCGCTCTGGGACGAGGTCAAGGATCGCCTGGATGCGTCCGCGCTGGGACTCTCCGGTGGCCAGCAGCAGCGGCTCTGCATCGCGCGGGCGATTGCGGTCGAGCCTTCCGTGATTCTGATGGATGAACCCTGTTCCGCGCTGGATCCGATTGCAACGGGGCACATCGAGGAGACGATCGAAGAACTGAAAACTCGTTATACCATTGCGATAGTCACGCACAATCTCCAGCAGGCTTCCCGTATTTCGGACTGGACGGCCTTCTTTTATCTGGGAAAGCTGGTGGAGCATTCACGGACCGAGGAGATGTTCACTAACCCGAGGTTGAAGCAGACCGAGGACTACGTGACGGGAAGATTTGGATAGCCGGAACGGCGCACGGCAGATGTGCGAGGATTTAATCGAACGGGATAAACATTATGGAACGTACATTGGATCAACGGCTGGAGCATCTGAAGAGCGAATTGCTGAAGATGGGTGGGGCCGTGGAGGAGTCCATCGCCCTCGCCGTGAAGTCACTGGTGGACCGTGACAACGATCTACCGGGAACCGTGATTTCCGGCGGTAAGGCGATCGATGAGTGGGAGGTGTCGATCGAGGAAGAATGCCTGAAGCTGCTGGCGGTACGCCAGCCGGTGGCGGGAGATCTTCGCTTTATCGCGACCGTGGTGAAGATCAACTACGACCTGGAACGGATCAACGATCAGGCAGTGAATATCGCGGAGCGGGCGCTTGTCTTGAACCGGGCGTCGCTTCTGAAGCCGCTTATCGATATCCCACGGATGGCGGAACTTGCCCGGGGCATGGTCAAGGACGCGCTGGACGCTTTCGTTAATCGGAACGTGGACCTGGCCAACGACGTGCGCCGCCGGGACGACGTGGTGGATGGTTTAAGGGATCAGATTTTCAGGGAGTTGCTCACGTACCTGCATTATCGGGTGGAGACGGACGCCATCGATCGCGCGATTCACCTGATTCTGGTCTCGCGGCACCTGGAGCGCATGGGCGACCACGCGTCCAATATCGCCGAGAACGTGGTATACCTGGTACAGGGTCGGATTGTGCGCCACCAGAAGGAGAATATCGGCGAGGAATGACGGGATATACGAGAGTCCTGGATCCGAAAGCCTTCGTTTCCCGACGATATCCATGATTGTCCGCAACGTCCGGATTTACGACTGCATGCCTGCCGATAGGCTGCGGTTTTTTGTGGATGGTCCGTGCCCGCATGGTCGCGAAAAAGGGCTTGTTCTGCGGTTCCAAACCCGTATATTTAGACGCTATGGGACCATTTTTCGGGAGGGTTTCTTCTCGGTGGTGAGCGATCATACCGCGCATCAAGTCGACGGCGCCCGCTTCTGCGAGCGATGCAGCGCGGCGCTGGTACTGAAACGGATCGAAGGCCATAACCGCCCCGTTTGCCCGGCGTGTGAGTTCGTGGTCTACCTGGATCCGAAAGTGGCCGCCGGCGTGATCGTTACACTGGATGACGAGGTGGTGCTCCTGAAGCGGGGCATCGAACCCGGGATGGGAAAGTGGGTCTTTCCGGGCGGATACGTCGACCGGGGCGAACAGGTGGAAGCCGCGGCTGCCCGCGAAGCCAGGGAAGAGGTGGGGCTGGATGTCGAAATTGAAGATTTGCTGGGCGTCTATTCTTATCCGAACGTACCAACGGTCCTGGTTGTGTACACGGGCGCGGTGGTCGGAGGTGAACTGAAGGGGAACTTCGAGACGCTGGAGGTACGGACATATTCTCCAGGCCGGATTCCCTGGTCCGAAGTTGCATTTCGCAGTACGGTTGAGGCGCTTAGCGCGTGGATTGAGAAATATGCGCGCCCCGAGCGTTCCAGGAGTCGGTCCCTGGGCTGAGAAAGGGGAGATACGGGTCGGATGTTAAAGTCTATAGAAGAAGTCGAGGCGCGGTTTGGTCGTGAGGGGTATATCGCGGATCGGACGCTGGCCACAACGATCTACCTGGCCGTGGCGCTGGGTAAACCGATATTTCTTGAGGGCGAGCCGGGCGTAGGCAAGACGGAAGTCGCCAAGGTAATGGCGCAGATCCTGGAAACGGATCTGATCCGGTTGCAGTGTTACGAAGGGCTGGATGCCAATACGGCTCTGTACGAGTGGAATTATCCAAGGCAGATGCTGGAGATGCGCCTGGAAGAGGCCAGGGGAATAGAAAAACAGGAGATCGGCCGCAATATTTTCAGCGAGGATTTCCTGCTTAAACGACCGCTTCTGCGGGCTATTCAAGGCAACGGAATCAACGCGCCGGTGTTGTTGATCGACGAGGTGGACCGATCCGACGAGGAATTTGAGGCCTTTCTCCTGGAAGTGCTGTCGGATTTCCAGATTACCATCCCCGAGATCGGCACGATTTCAGCGCAGAAGGTGCCGTTTGTCGTGCTCACCTCCAACCGAACGCGCGAGTTGCACGATGCGCTAAAACGGCGTTGCCTTTACCTGTGGATCGACTATCCCACGTTCAAGAAAGAAATGGAAATTGTCGCGTCTCGGGTTCCCCGCATTCAGGCGGGGCTGGCTCAGCAGGTGTGCGGGTTCATGCAATTGATGCGAACACGCGATTTCTACAAGCGGCCGGGCATCGCGGAAACCATCGATTGGGCGCTGGCATTGATGCATTTGGAAATTGATGAACTCGATTCCGAAACCGTGAACGCCACGCTGGGCTGCGTGTTGAAGTACAAGGAGGATATCGAAAAACTCCAGGAGGATGGCCTGCCCCAGATCATCGAAAAGGCAAGGGCGTTGAAGGATCGGGCGTTGCGACTGAAGAATTGACGACAAGACAGACCAAACGACGTTCCCACGGGTTGGACCGCATGAATAGAGGAAGGGTCGAAGACAGGAGCATGATGAGCCGGGTGGTGGCCTTTTCACGGGCGCTGCACGTGGCCGGCGTGGATGTGAATTCCGGTAATCTGATTGACTTCTGCCAGAGTTTCGAGTTCATCGATATCGGCAGACGCGGAGATTTCTACGCGGCGGCGCGCGCCACGCTGGTTTCCCGGTTCGACGACCTGGAAACGTTCGACCGGGTATTTTATGCATTCTGGAACTCCCCGGTTCGGACCATGGAAATGGAGGCTGCCGAAGATGACGCCGACGATCAGAACCTCGAAGTGTCGGATCAACTCGACGAGCCGGTCGATACGGTGACAGAGGAGGAGGAAGACGGGAACGCCGAGGGGGATTCGGACGAAGTGGGGTACAGCCCCGAGGAAGTGTTGATGCGCAAGGACCTGGCCGCGATGAGCGACAAGGAAATTGAGAAGGCCCGGCAGGTTATCGCGCAGATCGTGGACATCATCGCCAACAGGCGCAGCCGGCGGAGGGAGCCGCAGAAGCGGGGCGCGGAGATCGACTTCCGAAGGACCTGGCGGCGGAACGCGCTCTACGGGCGCGACGGCGTGGCCCTGGCCAGGCGCCGGCGCCGGATCAAGAAAACGAAGCTGATGCTGCTGTGCGACGTGAGCGGGTCGATGGACTGCTACAGCCAGTTCCTGATTCAGTTCATCTACGCGCTGAAACGGGAAATTCGCGACGTGGAGGTAGGGGTGTTCTCCACGCGGATGACCCCGATCTCCAGGCTGCTCAAGAACAAGAGCGTGGAGGAATCGCTCCGGGAAGTGGCGGAAACCGTGCATGATTGGGCCGGAGGAACGGATATCGGCGGCTGCCTGAGGGAGTTCAACGATCGCTTTGCCAGGGAGATGCTGAAGGCCAAGACGGTGATGATTATCGTAAGCGACGGATGGGACCGTGGAGACGCGGAACTCATGCGGCGCGAAATGGTGCGTTTGCGCAGACGCGTACATAAACTGATGTGGCTGAACCCTCTGCTGGGCAGCCCCGGGTACCAGCCGCTTTGTCTGGGCATGAAAACGGCGTTGCCCTACCTGGATCATTTCATGGCTGCACACAACCTCGAGAGTCTCGTGCAACTGGCGAAAACGTTGCGTTCGGTCTGGAGATGAGACCGCGAGCGTTCGAAAACACGGAATCCCAATCCGGCATACGGAACTGAAGGGGGTGGTCCTGATGAAAGACGTGTTCTCAGAAGCCCTGGATTTGATTTCTTCGGGACAGAATGCGGCGATGTCGACAATCGTCTCCAGTAAGGGGTCCTTGCCGATGAGCAAGAAGGCAAAGATGCTGGTGCGTCCCGATGGCCAGATTGTGGGTACGGTGGGTGGCGGCTGCCTCGAGGCGGATGTGTGGGCCGAAGCCCGGGAGGTGATGGAAACGGGTGTACCTACGCTTCAGCATTTCATTCTGACCGAAAAACATGCGGGCGAAAACGGATTGAACTGCGGTGGAAACGTGGAAATTTTCACGGAGCCGCTGTACAGGGGCCGGTCCGAAAACGTGCTCGAAAACGTGGCGGAGGTCCACAGGGCACGGGAATCGGCGGTGTTGGCCACCCTCGTGTCCGGAGGAGATCCCGCGAAATGGAGTGACAAGCTGCTGGTGCGGGCAAACGGGACGACCGTGGGGTCCCTGGGCTGCGCGGAGGCCGACGCTGCGATCCTGAGCGAAGTGGCCGAAATGGAGACGATTCAGGAGGATCTGCTGGAGGTGGTATCGCTGGACGTGGGCGAGTCAGGAAGCCCGCTGAAGGTTTTCATGGAGTCGATCTGCCCGGAGCCGACGCTCTATCTGTTTGGCGGCGGTCACGTTTCGTTCGCCATCGCCCGGATCGCGGCAACCGTTGGCTTTCGAATCGTCGTCATCGACGATCGCCCCATGTTTGCCAACAAAGAGCGGTTTCCCATGGCCGACGAGACGCTCACGCTGGAGATGGAGACGGCGTTCGAACATCTGGAGATCGACGACCTGTCCTATATTGTGGCGGTAACCCGGGGACACCAGCACGATAAGCCGGTGGTGGAACAGGCGGTATGGACGGACGCCGCCTATATCGGTATGATCGGCAGCAGGCGCAAGATTGCGTTGATGTGGAAGGAAATGGAGGCGAAGGGAATAAGCAGGGAGCGCCTTGAAGAGGTGCACGCGCCTATCGGACTGGACATTGGCGCGGATTCCCCGGAGGAGATCGCCATAAGCGTGGTCTCCGAACTGATCCAGGCGCGCCGTTCCGGTGGCAAACCCTCGCACGGGGCCAGGTCACTGGCCGGAGCCCGCGCGGCATCCTGATCGGGCGACGTAAGTAGACCACCAAAGGCGCGAGACGGGAGAAGGAAGAGGCCCGCCCGGCGGGGTAAAGCAGCAGTCAGCGGCAAATGGCTGACGTTTTTCGCACATATTGCAGAGGCATATGATGTAAACTATAAGGTACTCCCCGTAATAACAGGCACGACCTCAAATTGCCTCTATAAGGTGAATTCGGCCGCCCGGGTTGGCGCGTCACGCCAACATCCCGTGCGGCCCTTTTTTAATCTCTGTCTTTAAAATATTATTAAACAACTACTTAATTCCAAATACATTTTCTGGCACGGCATTTGTATACATTTTGGGCAGGATGGTATATGAACATCCGCGGGAGGAAATATCCCACCCACTAGTGAAAGGAGACCGACATGGCCGCGGGGACATTGTCGCGGATTGCCAATATCATTCGGGCGGACGTGGACGATCTGCTGAACCGGATAGAGGATCCGGACAAGATGTCGCGCCTGATGATGACGGAGATGGAGAACGCCGTGAACGATGCCGTTGCCGCGGTGGCCGACGCCATGGCCGGCCGGCGGCTGCTCGAACGCAGGGTGAAGGCACGGCGGGCGGATACGGAAGCCTGGGACCGGACGGCCGAGCGTTCCGTTTCGGAGGGCGACGACGACCTCGCCCGCCTGGCGCTGGTGCGGAAGGCCGAGGTAGAAGCGGAAGCCGAGGGGCTTGAAAAGGTGCTGGCCGAAGCCGGGAAGGTGGCCGAACAACTCGAGCGGCAATGCGCGCGCCTGAAGGACCGGTTTCAGGAGGCGCGGGCGCGGCAGAGAACCCTTATCGCCAGAAGCCGCTCGGCGGGAGGTTGCGTTTCAGCGACAGGTTCCCCCGCCCGGATTCGCGAAGAGGCGTTCGAGCGGTTCGACGCGTTATGCCAGCGGGTCGACCACGAGGAGGCCGCGGCCGAGATTTACGAGGAAATCGCCGGCAACACCTCGGAAGCGGACGAACGCCTGGAGAAAATGGCGCGGAAGGAACGGGTTGACTCGCAATTGCGAGAGATGAAACAGAAGCTGGCCGATGCGAAATCGGAACGGGATGGACAATAAACTACGGAGGGAACGATGTTGATGAAATTCCTGGGGCTCTGCCTGTTGGCTGCCGGCGGACTCGCGGCGATGATTATGCTGGGCGGACTCATCGGAATCGCGCTTGGGCTCGTCTGGTTCGTGATCAAGTTCGCCGTACCGCTGTTGTTGATCTACGTGGGGTACCGGCTGTTGACGCGCGACAAACATCGAATCGCCTATTGAAAAAACCGGCGGAGCATCCTTCCAATCTCGCCTCCGACATTGGAAAAAACCGTTGGTACCGATGCTGAATTTAGGTATTTTTATGCATTGAGTACCGGCGGTTTTTTTATGCCGGTTCGGGGATGAACGCGGTTGGTTTGCCATTCGGAGGACAGGAATGTCGGTGGAGGCAAAACAAAGCCCGGCGACGCCGGAAGACGTGGCATTTTACCGGGAAAACGGCTTTATAAGGTATCCCGAGTTTTTTTCCGGAGAAGAGGTGGAAGCGCTGAGGGAGGCCATCGACCGGGCCATCGCGGCCAACAGGGAACGGATTGTCGGCGCACCCGGCGGCGGCCGGACATCCGACGCGTACGAAAAGGTCTTCAACCAGATGGTGAACCTCTGGACGGATTTCCCGGACGTGAAAGCATATTCGTTCAGCCACGCCCTGGCCGAAACCGCGCGGCGACTTTCGGGCTGCCGCAACGTGCGGATCTATCACGATCACGCCATGGTCAAGCCAGGCGGGGCCGGCAGCCGCGCGACCAACTGGCATCAGGATATGCCATACTGGCCCATGGAACCGGACGGGGCGCTCTCGGCCTGGGTGGCGGTGGACGACGTGACGGCCGAGAACGGCTGTCTTCACTTCGTGCCGGGCTCGCACAAGCTGGGCCCGCAGGAGCCGATCGCGCTGGGGGTGGCGGGTGAAAGCATCGTGGATAAGATGGCGAAAAAGGGCCACGAGGTGGCGGAACCCATCGCGATGGAAATGGCCGGCGGTGGGGTGACCTTTCATCACGGCTGCAATTTTCATCACGCGGGCCCCAACCTGACCGATCGGCCGCGCCGGGCGTTCGCAGTGATCTACATACCCGACTACGTCCGGTTTACAGGCGGAAAGGAAGCGGCCGGGGCCGGAGACGAGATGACGGCGGGCGGGCCGTGGGAACACCCGCTGCATCCGATCCTTGCCGGTCCGGCGTAAACGGGAACCACACTATTTCCGAATTCTGAAGGGGCACAGAACGATGTTGACCGACGCACAGATCACCGAATTTCACAGTCGGGGTTTCCTGAACGCCGGGCGCCTCCTGGACGTCGCGCAGGTGGAAACGCTGCGGCTTGAGCTGGACCGGGTGATTGCGGAACGGGGCCGACCGGACGTGCCGCAGCCGGTCCACCTGCGGAATCTGAACCCGGATCCGGATACGCCGGTCTGGCAAATTGTCAATATCTGGGCCGCTAGCGACCCGTTTCGGGAACTGATGGGCATGCGCAAGGTTGTGGAGGAGGTGGCGCAACTGACACGAGCGAATCGGTTGCGGGTATGGCACGATCAGATCCAGTACAAGCCCGCGGAGCGGGGCGGGGTCACCATGTGGCACCAGGATGCGCCCCTGTGGCCGATTATCGAACCGATGACGGAGGTGAGCGCGTGGGTGGCGCTGGACGACGTGGACGAGGCGAACGGATGCATGAGTATGGTCCCGGGATCCCACGGATGGGGGAACCAGATCGACTTCATACGGTCGGTCAAGAATTACGAGGGCATGCCCCGGGAGTGGACCGGACGCCGAGTGGAAATCGTGCGGTGTCCGGTAAGGAAGGGCGAGGTGCACTACCATCACGCGCTGACCTGGCACGGGTCGCACGCCAACACGAGCAACCGCCCGCGCCGCGCCATCGCCATCCATTACATGACCCAGGAGACGCGGTACGTGGCCGCCGGACAACACGTCATGAAGCCGTTCGTGGAGGTCCCGGACGGGGCGTTGATGGAAGGGGAACACTTCCCCGAGGTCTGGCCGTAGATCGGGGTGCCTGTCGAAACGGCTTGTCGAAGCAAGCTTGTCGAAATGCTCGCGCTTTGGGGACTCGACGTCGAAGTCGCCGTTCCAGTGCCCGGCAATCCCCACAAATGGCAAGCCAGAAAACTGCGGGACGTCCAGCCGCACTATTGGCGAAATGCGTTCGGATAAGGCAGTTGGCAGGTTTTACAGATTCGACGCTCTGATTGTAAAAGCCCAACGGCTCAAAAGCGAACGTTGGGCTTCTTTATTGTGTATGCCGATTTTCGTCCCGATTGGCGAAAAGAACGGGCAATCGCCGGGTCCCTGGGGATTCGCGATCGACTATCCGGTGTTCAGACTGCGATCCAGACGTCCGTCTCTCAGATTCCGGACGTAAACGTCGACGTCCGCCATATCTTTCCTGTCTCGCCACATCCCGAAAGCTGTATGGTCCGTTTCGGATTTATCTGTTCGCTGCCGGCTGGGAGACAGGATGGATTTCTCCTTGCCTCGATTGAGAATGGTGACGGATTCGTTCCGGTCAAGCGCGAGCAATACGTCTTTCACGCGTCGGCCGAGTTTGTGAAGAGGCACTTTCATAAGAGAATATGTAAAATTGGGTTCATCCTGTAGGCTTGGAATCTCCAGAGCCATCTTTCAAAGGAGATCCGCCGTAGATGTTTTCGATTAACCCAATTATGATCCAAGTAAATAGGTAACCCCAGGTCCATAATCCCCATTGTCCGATCCATATTGTGCCCTCGAAATACCAATTCACAGCCAAAAACCACGGAACATCAAATGGAAGAATACGGATCGGAATCCGTAGAAATACAATAGCTAACGATATGATCAGGGCCAGCCAGATCTTACCGGTCCATCTGGACACCTGAGACATTACAACCCAAAACTGCGCGACGTAGAGCAACACATAAACGACTGCTAACCTGGATAATTCATAAACAAGGAGTTCCCTTACCCAAGTCATTGTATTGTGGTGACGCAAATAATGTTATAACAATGAATTGGGATCAAACTACGGTGGATATTCAAAATAATTATGACAGGGTCTCTCTTGCGAGTCGATGCGGCAAGAATATGGAAGGCGCCTTCGACGAGGGCGTCCTGACCAGCCTGACTGTGCGTCACCTGCACCCAGACAGGGGACAGTGACACCTTGCTGCTTCGGAAAGTGGAAGCAAATACAGGCGATTTGTCTCAGATGGTTCACGCGCTCAAGCGATACCTCGAACCAAAGCTTGAAAAGGTGGAGCAGACATTCCTGTCTGCTCACATAAATCAAACCGAAACCTCAGAATCCTGTGTCCGGCACGCCACGACTCGCCGCCGTCTCCCGCACTGGAAGAAGGACGGCGCTATCTATTGGATCACGTTTCGCCTCGCTGACGAGATCCCTCGGGACAAACGCCGCGCCTTTAAGGCAGCGCGTAAGCTTTGGCTCAAGGGACACCCCGAACCGTGGACTGACACCGAGTGGGAAGATCCCTCAAAAGCCTGAATGCGTGAAGGGGGCGACCGGCCGGTCGCCCCTACGCTATAAAGGCGGCGCAAGCCCTTCTTCTGTCTGCGTTCCGGGAGACGGACATTGAGAACGGCAGACAGGAATGTCTGCCCCACCTTCACGCCCGTTTCCTCAACGGCTCGACAAGCCATTAGGCGGAGGTTGAGTTGATTGATTGGCGACTAAGGCAGCTAGCCGTGACAATTCATGAATTGGTCAGGCTAAGACCAAATGTCCCCAAGATTTCATCTTTATCATTGTTCTATTCTGCTCGTAATTGATGTTGGGGTTGTTTGAGCCCATTCCCAAGAGCCACAGGCGTTTCAAAGCGTCTTCCGCCCTCATTCAGGATATCAGTTTATATTTCGCAAAAGGAAAGAAATTCGTCGGAACGTAGATAGTCTCGCATTGGCTGTTCATGCTGGCGGGACAAACGATAGTTGGTGGGTCTTCAGATTTGACGCCGTGATAGGAAAAGCCCAACGGTTTGATGGAGTCCGTTGGGTTTCGTTGTGCATGTGGATTTGCGATCCGTTTGCCGGGATTCAACGGCCTTGAACGATCATGGCCGGAAGGTTTTCAAGTCGAGTTCACTGATTGCGCGGTAGTGTTTTCGATTGGCGGTGCAAAGTGTCAGATGATGTTCAACGGCGGTTGCCGCAATCAAGGCATCCGCCAGTGACAGTGCCGTCTTGAGCGTATATTCCTCCATGTATACGGATGCTCTGTGACCGATATTTTCAGTCAGTGGCAAGGTCTGAAAGGCGTGATCTTTGAGGAAATACTTGATTTCCCTTAATTCCTGCCGACTTCTCGCACCCTGGATCAGTTCCGCATACGTTACAACCGATATCTGGCGGTCATCTTGCCTTTCTACAAATTGCGCAGCCCCTTCATGGCCCCTGAATACCCAGATCAAAACATCGGTATCAAAGATCATCCAGCCGGCCTTTTCTCAGATTGCGGACGTAATTGTCCACGTCTGCCATATCTTTCCTGTCTCGCCACATCCCGAAAGCTGAATGGTCTGTTACCGATATTTCCGTCTTCTGACGGCTGGGTGACAGGATTGCCTTTTCCTTGCCTCGATAATAGATGGTGACCGATTCGTTTCGGTCGAGCGCGAGCAATACGTCTTTCATGCGTCTACGTAAATCGAGAATGGTTGCTTTCATATTTCCTCCTTGAAGTGCACACTTAATATGTGCAATTGAGGAAAGAGTGTCAAGCTGTATATTGGATTCAAGCCCTGATATTGAGAGGGTTTGTTTGTGCCCGACCGCATCGACGCGCTGTGGTACGTACTCGTTCGGCCTCACCAGACTTCACCGCCTATCGGAGGTCCAGGATCCACTTCACCGTGTAAGTTGTGTTCGGTCACCTGGGCTAAAAGGTCGTCCAAATTCAAGTCGGAAGGGCTCACAGGTTCAATGACCAACTCCTTACCGCGCAGCGATAATTCGACCGGTGAATTAGGTTCAAGTCCAATCTGATCAGCGAGTGGCTTGGGAATGCGCAGGGCTAAACTATTGCCCCATTTCTGCACACGGGTTTCCATATCGTTCCTCCATTATTTGGTAGATACAATGAAAATCAAATAAATCAAGACAGATTTCGCATTTAACCTGTCCCACACGCAGAGGGAATGGCAGGTATCGCGCGGGATATGGCACCAGGTCAAGTGCGAGCTGTGGGTCGCACGTTTGTATTCGGGCTGATTCCAGGGAGTTAATATAAGTGCGGCAAGGCGGGAAATAAGGTTAGACAGGATTGAAACCACGCCGCTTCAATCCTGTTCATCCATGTAAATTGATGTGGTTCAGGCGCCGTAGTAGGATTCGACGGGGATGCCGGGCAGGATTTCGCGGGTGGTTCGGGTGATGAGATCGACTTCGGCGTCGCTCAGGGCGGTCACGTACGATTCGGCGGGATCCCGGGCGACCGTGTAGATCTGGACATTTTTGAGGCTTCCGCCCTCGTCGATGACGTCGGAGAGGATATTGCAGAAGGCGAGGATTTCTTCCGGAGGAGGGGGCTGTCCGTGAACCCGCATGAACAGACTCTGGATGACCAGGGGCCATCTTCGTGCGGCGAGTTTCAGATTGTCCACGATCCGTTCGAATGAGATGCGGGTGCGTTCCACCAGGTGGTAATATTCGGCGGTGCCAGCCTCCAGCTTTGCCCAGATCTCCCCGTTGTTCCTGTGCATGACGTCAAAGGCATCCAGAACCGCCGGGACGTGGAACCGGGTGCAGTTGGTGATGGCGGTGATTTTCACCTCGGACAGGTCGAACGTCCGCTTTACAGCCGCGGTTTTTTCGACGATCTCCCTGAACCGGGGATAGGTTGTGGGCTCGCCGTCGCCGGAAAAAGCGATGTCGTTGATCCGCTTGAGCCGATCGGGGATCTCCCGGAAGGCCGGGTGCTGAAATAGGCGGCCTCCAATCGTGTCTCCAAGCAGGCCGTTGAGTTCGTCGATCAGCCGGTCCTCGTCCACGTCGCGCAGCACTGGCGCGACCGTGCGATCCACCTGGCAGTAGATGCAGTCGAAGTTGCAGATTTTGTCCGGGTTCAGATTGATGCCAACGGAGATGCCTCCGGAGCGCCGCGAGAGCACCGGATAGACGTACCGGTTGTTTTCGAAGAGCCTGGAGTGCGAGGTCACGGCCCGCCGTACGGCCGCCTCGGCGGATGGATTCGCCATATATTCGCTTTCGTCAATCGGTATGGCGCCTGTCTGCCCTGCTTCGTTCCGCAGCGATCTGCCCGGATGGGGTTGGCGCTCATTCCTATTGCAATATACCAAAGTTAGCCGTCTCGCGCACCGATTTAAAACCGTCTTTTTTTGTATCGCGTCAGAGCCGTTTTCCGCTTGTTTTCCGGGCCGAAAATCGATACCTTGTAGTCGGCAAGAAGTCAGAGGTATGAAGGGAGACGGGTCGGTAACTCTGCGTTCATGCCCCCCCGCCTCCGGACCCATGTTAGCGAGAAGCTAAAGGAGATTCGACAGGGGGAAAGCAAATACGGGCACGACATCAGCGGGGCGAGGGGTTGTCTTCTCACGTCTAGCGTCTTGCTTTTTTCGGGCCGTTTGCTGACCGCTGATTTTCGAGGTTTTCATGTCCACTTTTATTGGCAGCCTGCCAGAGCGCAAAAAGGTTTGCAAGGTTACGTTCACGAACTGGGACAAAACGGTCGAGTGCAAACCGCATACCAACCTCCGGCAACTGGCCATTGAAAACGATATCGGTCTCTATAACGGGATCTCCCGGTTCGTGAATTGCGAAGGCAACGGGTTGTGCGGAACCTGCACGGTCGAAGTTGTCCCGCAGGACGGCCTCACCGGAAGGGGCGCCAGGGAGAATCTGCGCTTTCTGCTGCTGAAAGGGAATCTGCGCCTGGCCTGCCAGGTGGGGGTTACCGGAGATGTACAGGTCACCAAACACGCGGGGTTGAAGGGAAACAAAGGGTACGTACCCGGAATCGACCAGGCAGAGGTCGTACGCCTCTATCGGGACGAGGGCGAAACAATCGCGGCGATCGCCGAGCGGATGCAGTGTTCGGTGGCCAGGGTGGTCATCCTGCTCGAACGCGGGCGGGTCGAGTTGCGCCGGCCTGGCTCGGCAGCATAGGCGCGGGACGGGTGTTCTGTCCCGGAAATAGATTGCCGAAATTCGGGCGTCGAGTCGCCCGGCTGGCAAGGCGCCTGAGCGAGGCGACCTGGGCAAGGTCGGCGAGGGAAGGCAACGCCGCCAGACGGGATGAATCGGCCTGCCTGTGCGGAAGCCCTGCACGCAGACAGGCGGAAGAATGGTGACATATTTCTGGGACGGGACACTAGGCGGAGCAGTGCAATCACGGGCGACTATAGGTCGCTTTTTTTATTAGGTGACGGGACGTGCAGTCGGTGCCGAACGGCGCCCGCTGGTAAGGATCCATTCCGGTTGTCGCGATGCGTCCCAGCCCTGCGGAGTACCCGCCCAACCCTATGGTTCTACCCTTCCTCGGCCCGAATGGGAGCGATCCGGCACATCGCCGTTGACAAATGGTATTCACAAAGGAAGTTATTCTTCAGCTGAAGCTACATCCGCTACGCCAGCAAACGCCATGACCTGCCGCCATATCCAATCCCCGATGCGCACGCTGTTCCTCCTCCTGCTGTCAATCGCCCTGATGTACCGCCCGGCGGGCGCCCAATCCCAGGCGACCACGGGTGTGATCCGCGGATTCGTGTGCGATCAGTTCAACAATCCCATTGGAGACGCCACCGTTATCCTCAGGGAGGCAGGTACCAATTACCGGAGAATCCTTGCGTCGTCCGAACTGGGTCTGTTCACCGCGACCCTGTTGCCTCTCGGTTTCTACGACGTGACGGTTCGGGCGGAGGGATGGGCCGATGCCCGTCAGACCGGGGTGCAGGTTCGGGTTGGCGAGACGGTCGAACTGACCATCAAGATGATTATTGAAATGGAGGAGTTCGTCGTTGTGGCCAGAAGGCCCGCCGTCGACGTCACCCGGACCGAGACGGCCACCCGCCTGCCTGAGGAGGCGGTACAGAATCTGCCGAACAATGGGCGCAATTTTCTGAACCTCACGCTCTTGACCCCCGGCGTGAGCATCGTCCAGGGGCCGGACGGAGACGAATTGACCATTGCCGGACAACGCGGCATCCACAACAATATCTCGGTAGACGGCGCCGATTTCAACAACCCGTTCTTCGGCGAACAACGCGGGGGTCAGCGCCCGGCCTTCACCTTCAATCTGGACGCCGTTGCGGAAATCGTTGTGGTTCCCCAGGGCGCCAATGCGGAATTCGGGCGCTCCAGCGGCGGCTTCGTCAACGTCATCACCAAGTCGGGCACCAACAGACTGAGCGGATCGGCGCATTTTTTCGGCAAGCACGACGCGCTCTCCGAAATCGCGAGGCACAACGGCGCCGAACGCAGACCCCGCTTCAGGCAGGGGCAGTTCGGGTTCACGCTCGGTGGCCCGCTGATCCGGGACAAGGCGTTCTTCTTCGCGGCGTACGACCAGCAGGTGTTAAGAGACACCCGGCAAAGCGACATCGAGCGGATTGACGCCCGCTTGCGGCGCTTTATGGACACCGGGTTCAACGGGGCGTTGCGGGAAGACTACGGCCCCATCGACCGCACCAACGACGCCCGTGCCTTTCTGGCCAAAGTGGATCTTCACCTCTCGAAGGACCATTCCGCCACCTTCAAGTACAATTACACATGGTCGGAACAGGAAAACGGCACCTTCGACGTGGACTCCTGGGCGCGCAGCGCCAATGCGATAGAAAGAGACTGGTCGCACGCCTTCAACGGCAGCCTGGTATCGCTTCTATCCCCCAACACCATCAATGAATTCCGATTCCAGGTCTCCCGCGAGGATCGGCCACGCCCCTACAAGGGTCCGGTCAACCCCGATACCGGGCGCCCCTTCCCGGACACCGGCATGGATTACATGCACGGCTATCGCTTCGGCATGCCGTTCTTCATACCGGTGGAATACTACGACACCCGCGTCCAGTTGCTCAACAATATCTCCCTGGCCAGGGGCGGCCACCTGTTCAAGGCCGGCGTCGAGTGGAACCGCGTCGAATCCGCGCAGACCTTTATCGGTTTCGCCAACGGACGGTACATCTTCGACTCGGTGGACGGGTTCCTCAACTTCGTGGAAAAGGGCAACCGCTACGTCGAATGTTCCGACGGAAGTTTCAGCACCGAGGGCGTATGCGCCGAAGGCGCGCAAATCACGGGACCGGTCATGTTCTACATGGAGCAGGCCGGCGCGGGCGGGTTGTCCGTGGAGGAAGCGGGCACCCAGAACATCCCGCAGCACGAATTGGCCCTGTTCGTTCAGGACAGCTGGCAGGCCTCCAACAGACTGACGGTCAACTACGGTTTGCGCTGGGAGTCGCAGATTCAGCCCGACCCCATCACCGATCCTTCCAGGGTCTTCTTCGCCGATTTCATCGGCAAGACCGTGACCAACGACGTGGGCGCCCACAGCTTCCCGTCCAACGGCAGAATCCCCTCCGACCTGGATATGTTCCAGCCGCGGATCGGCCTGGCCTACGACGCGCACGGTGACAACAAGACCCTCTTGCGCGCCAGCGCCGGGATTTACTACGCCCGCATACCCGGGTTGAACCTGGCCAGCGCCCGCTCGACAAACGGCTCGCGCGGGCAATCTCTTTTCCGGTCCAGCGAGTTGACGCCGGTCCTGGGTCCGCCTCCGACGTACGGCGAACTGCTGCCCTCGCCCAAGGGGGACCCCTATCGCCCCAACATCCATGTCTTCGATAAGAACTTCAAGAACCCGCGAACCCTCAGCCTCAACGCGGGTATCGAGCACGAGTTGCAGGCGTCGGGGCTTGTGGGCTCCTTCGATTACACCTACTCCCGCACCGACAATCTCACGCGTTTCGTCAACCGTAACGACGCGGTGTTCGGTTTACCATGGTCAACCGGCCTGGGTCCGGACGGCGACAACGGCGTCGGCAACCTGACCGTGACCGAGAACACCGCCCGATCCCGCTACCATGGCGTCAGCTTCGGGTTGCGGCGTGTCGTGCATGACGACCTGCAGTTCCAGATCAACTATACATTGTCCTGGGACAGGTCCGACGACGACAACGAACGCGACCCATTCACCTACCGGTACGTCGATCCGACCCGGCTGGATCGGGAATGGGGCTCTTCGGATCGCGACCAGCGCCATCGCTTCAACGCCTGGGCGGTGGCGGCATTGCCCGGCGACGTTTTGATGAACAATCGCCTGAGCTTCTATTCGCCGCAGCCGACCTCCGCCGCCTGCGGCGGCAACAACCGGGCGTCTACCCGGCCCACGACCAATCCCTGGGGGCCCACGTCCGACCGGATCTGCGCAGACGGCGCCATCGTCCAGCGCAACACCCTGCGCAAGGATCACGGATTCTTCTCATGGGACGTTCGCCTCACGCGCCCCATTCCGATGGGCAACGGCACGCTGGAGGCCATTGTCGAGATCTTCAACCTGCTCAACACGGACAACTACCGCGACCCCTCCACCGCGGGCCTGCTGTTCAATTTCGACGGCACCGTCCAGTCCGGCCTCGGCGATCCGCGCGAAATGCAGATCGGGATGAGGTACGTGTTTTGAGGGTGGAGAATCCGACGATGACCGTACATCCAGGGACTGGAAGCCGTTGGCGAGTAGAATCATTTGCTGTTGGCGAATTTGCAATGTACGATCTTTAATGTGTCATATTTGGGGTAAACACCATGACAACGCTGAAGAATGTCGAGATTAAGGGTTTTCGGTCCATCAAAGAGATGAAATTGGAACTCAGACCGCTCAACGTCCTCATCGGCGCAAACGGAGTCGGCAAGAGCAATCTCATTGCCTTCTTCAAGCTGGTGAATGAATTGATGGGCGGACGCCTCCAGCAACACATCGGGTCGACCGGTCGGGCCACGGGAAACCTGCACTTCGGCCCCAGAGTGACGCCTCAACTGGAAGCGAGAATGGTGTTTGAGGTGGAGAACGGAACGGACACCTACAATATGAGACTCTTCCACGCCGCCGGCGATTCTCTGATTTTTGCTGAAGAAACACTTGCGTTCCACCAACAAGGGTATCCCAACCCGAAAACGGTACAACTGGGAGTTGGCCATCTGGAAACGAAAATTGGAGAAGTGGCAGAAACAGGAGAGCCCACGGCGAAAACGCTGAGGGTTTTGCTGAATCGTTGTCGCGTCTATCATTTCCACGATACATCGCCGACTTCGAGAGTCCGGCAATATGGTTACATCGGAGACAACCGATGGATTAAGCCCGACGCGGGCAACCTCGCAGCCATACTCTACGCGCTCAAGTCCAGTAGTGAAACCGTCTACCGGCGTATTGTGACCACCATCCGGCAGGTGGCGCCGTTCTTCGATGACTTCGATCTGGAGCTCGCCGATTCACGGGACGTCATTCTCAATTGGCGGCATCGCGAGTCCGATCTCATTTTCGGTCCTCATCAGCTTTCGGACGGTACGTTGCGATCTATCTGTCTGATTTCGCTTCTGTTACAGCCTACTGAGAAACTGCCGTCTCTGATTGTGGTGGATGAACCGGAACTCGGACTGGACCCCTGTGCGGTGGATGTGATTGCCTCGTTGTTTCGTTCCGTAAGCCAGCATGCGCAGGTGCTCGTCAGCACGCAGTCCAGCGCATTCGTTGACAGCTTCGAGCCGGGCGATATCGTGGTCGTGGAACGAAATAAGGAAGCCACGGAGTTCGAGAGGCCCCAGGCCGAAGCGCTCGACTCATGGGTGGAGGAATACGCGCTCGGAGAAATCTGGGAAAAGAACGCCGTCGGCGAAGGGACGGATTGAGGGTTCGACACCTGGCGGAAGATCAAACAGAGTATCTCAAGAAGTGGCTGAACACTCGACTTTTATTGCAAGGCGCGCTGCCTCTGAGAGCTGAGACCGACCGGATTGACAATCGAAGATCCGCCTGGTTGACAGTCAAAGCACTGCTCCGGCCGACACATCTCAATGCGCTGTTCCTCAATCGACAAGTCTGGCAAGCCATCGTTCGACGTGGCGAGCAAACGTCTCGAAGTCATCTAGTTGCCGGACGAGGAGTTGCCCGATCAGATCGAGGTCGACGTCAAGGTAGCCGTGGACGAGCACGTTGCGGAAACCCGCCACAGCCCGAAAGTGCGCTGCGAAATCATCGGGTAACACGTTCATCTCTGCAAGTCGGTCAATGGCGGTTGCGTAATCCGGCGCATCAAGGCCGGCGGATAATGCCAGATGGGTTGCTACGTCGAGCGCGTTCTGGGCACAGAGATGAAGGCCGCGTTCGACTAACCAGCGAAGATCGGAATTGTCGCGGAGCTGAGCGGCCGTCGTATCCGAATGCCGACGCAAGTTGCCAACCGCGAAACTCAATGCGGTGAGGTGCCGCCGCACGACAGAGGGATTCGGTAGTCCGGGAGTCACCGTTCACCACCGAAGCGAAAACGCCACACCGCATCCATTTTTGCAAGCTGGGGAACAAAGTCGCAGTATCGGGAAACCGCACGGCCTTCCCGCGTCGTTGTCGCCGCCAAATCACGGGACAAGACACGTATGCCGTCGCGCAGCACATGGTAGTACAGAGTTGGAGGGGCTTGGTTGAGAATCAGGAGATCGATGTCGTTGCTGTGGAGGCCGGCCATGATCTCTGTGATGAGTTGTGCCCGATACCCGAATGTGCTCTTTTCAACGACAGTTTCATCGATGTAAACGGCGACGTCGATGTCGCTGTGGGACTGTGCCCGGCCGTGCGCGCGAGAGCCGAATAGATAAGCCTCAAGAACCTCCGGGCGAGGTTCGAGTATGCTCGCGATTCGCTGGTTCAGGATCTGGCAGGGTTTCATTTGCATGTCGGCGGTCTGCGTCGGCAAGGGAAACTTTCGCCGGCAGGTGACAGGTTTCATGCCGGCCATATCCGAAACATATAGGAATTAGGGGCAAAGTTCAAGTGTCGCAGACACCCGGAGCCTTGAAAGATGCGTATCACGACCAACCCAGCGACCCGATTGACGACTGCAGTTGAGAGCTATTTCACTGACCTTCGACGAATACGTGCGACCGGCGGAGCAACCGCTGGCTCAAGCCCGACGCGGGCAACCTCGCAGCCATGCTTTACGCGCTCAAGTCCAATAGTGAAACCGACTACCGGCGGATTGTGACCACCATCCGGCAGGTGGCGCCGTTTTTCGATGACTTCGATCTGGAGCCCGCCGATACAAGGGACGTCATTCTCAATTGGCGGCATCGGGAGTCCGACCTCGTTTTCGGTCCTCATCAGCTTTCGGACGGCACTTTGCGAGCCATCTGCCTGATTTCGCTTCTGTTACAGCCTGCTGAGAAACTGCCGTCTCTGATTGTGGTGGATGAACCGGAACTAGGATTGGACCCGTGCGCGGTTGATGTGATTGCCTCGTTGTTTCGTTCCGTAAGCCGGCATGCGCAGGTGCTCGTCAGCACGCAGTCCAGCGCATTTGTCGACAGCTTCGAGCCGGGCGATATCGTGGTCGTGGAACGAAACAAAGAAGCCACGGAGTTCGAGAGGCCCCACGCCGAAGAACTCGACACATAGGTGGAGGAATACGCGCTCGGGGAAATCTGGGAAAAGAACACCGTCGGCGAAGGGCCGGATTGAGCGGCCTTGCGCAAACGGCACCCATCCATGTTTCACGATTTTGTCGGACAAGTAAGCTATGAAAATAGGCGGCTTAGATTTCCCGCGGCCAATATTAAACGCATTGCGTGACGACAAGCTTGTCGTTTTCGCCGGTGCGGGAGTTTCAATGGGAAAACCTGCGAGTCTTCCGAGCTTCACGAAGTTGGCAATGGCGATTGCGCAAGGCACTGGGGAAGAGTTGAAAGAAAACGAACCCGAGGACCGTTTTCTCGGCAGGCTCAAACACATAAGGTGTGGACGTACATAAGATCGCGGCAGAAGAGTTGAAAAAAAACTGCTGTGGAAAAATCCCGAAACCCGCTGACCTGCACCGAGATCTGCTGAAGCTGTATCCGGAATCCATGGCGCCTCGCATCGTCACAACGAATTTCGATACGCTATTCGAGCAAGCGGAAAAGTGTTTGTTCGTATCGCGGCCTGACGTCTTTACATCTCCTGCCCTGCCTCCAGGTGGACACTTCACGGGGATCGTCCATGTGCACGGGATGCTCAGTCGACCAAAAGACATGGTTCTCACGGACGCAGACTTCGGTCGCGCGTATCTGACCGAGGGTTGGGCACGGCGATTTCTTGTGGATGTATTTCGATCCTATACGGTGCTCTTCGTGGGCTACAGGCACAACGATACGATCATGAACTATCTGTCACGTGCTTTGCCGGTAGACGAAACGGAGAGTCGTTTCGCGGTCACCCACGAAACTGACGACAGTCGTTGGCAGTATCTCGGGATTGAGCCAATCACCTATGTGAAATCGTCCGATAATGACCACGGCGCTCTCTATAGGGGTGTTAACGGTCTTGCGAAGAATACGAGGCGCAGCATCCTCGACTGGAAGCGAGAGATTACGGAAATCGCCACGAATCCGCCTCCACTCGATGAAGAAGAAATAGATCTCATTAAGGACGCGCTCAAGGATCCAGTGAAGACACGCTTCTTTACGGCTGCCGCCGTTTCAGTTGAATGGGTCCATTGGCTAGACAAGCACCATATTCTCGCCGGCATGTTTGGAACCACCGAGCTAAGTGAGCGTGATGGGCTATTGGGACGCTGGCTAGCCGAGAGATTTGCATACAGTCATCCAGATGAGCTTTTTCTGTTGATCGGACGGCGGAATGTGCAGCCACATCCGATATTCTGGGACGCACTGTGTCGATCCATCGCGTTGAAGAATGATACGCCATGTGATTCAGATACCTTGTCCCGCTGGGTTTCCCTTCTACTTGCTACTGCTCCCGCAGGATTGGAAAAGGAACATCCGTTGTTGTGGTTAGGCAAATATTGCGTTAATCGCAAGCTTTTTGACCGTGTCGTCGATGTCTTCGATGCGATGGCAGCAAACCGCGTTGTGGTCAAGCGGGGGTTTTCGTGGCCCGATTCCGATGAGGAAGAACAGAGTCCCCGTATTGATGTGGAATTGGGCTTTGTGAGCGAGCACTTCACGATCAACAAACTGTGGATTGAAGGATTGAAGCCAAATCTCGATCGTGTAGCGGAGCCGCTACTTGCATCCGTTATCGGGCATCTGACTGCACAGCACCGCACACTCAGCGCATGGCAGGAGGCCACCCGAGATTGGAATCCGGTCAGTTATACCCGAAGCGCCATCGAACCACACGAACAGGACGAGTATCTGGAGACCGTTGATGTGTTGATCGATTCTGCGCGGGACTGTCTGGAATGGCTCGCATCGAATTGCAAGGAAGCGGCCGCGCAATGGTGTGATAGACTTGCAAGGGAGGAGTCACCGCTTTTGCGCCGTATGTCAGTGCATACATTATCCTTTCGCAAGGACCTAAATCCGAACAAAAAAATCGACTGGCTGCTTTCCAGGATGGATCTGAACGACTTTTTTGCGCATCATGAACTGTTCGTGGTTCTGAAGAAAATTTACTGCTATATCGATGGGGGCCGCCGTAAAGCCGTTATCGAGAAAATTCAAGCCCATCGTCTGCCAGCAGAAGAAGATGACGTGACCGAGCGCCGTACAGCCGATTATCATTTCCAATGGTTCCATTGGCTCTATACCGCGGCACACGAATGTCCCTTCACCAGAGAAGCTCTGGACGATGTGCTGAGAAGGTATCCTGAACTTAAACCGAGCGACCGTCCTGATCTCACTCACTGGATGAGTTCTGTCCCGGGAGGCCACCAGAGCCCCTGGACCGTAGACGAACTCCTTTCAAAACCCGCTGAGGAATGGGCCGAAAAACTAGTGTCATTCCAGGATACAGGAATTCATGAACCAGACCGTCTCGGGCTTAACATGGCCGTCTCGGAGGCGGCGAAGACGGAATTCCACTGGGGAATCGATCTGGCGGAAGCATTGGCCGGTGGACGGAACTGGGATACCGATTTATGGAACACTCTAATGCGGTTGTGGTCGGAGACAGAACTCGACCAGAATCAAATTCGTCAAGTCATTCAGCAATTGGAAAGGATCGAATTACAAAGAAACTGTGCACGTCCTATCGCTGAATTCCTCTACAAGTTGGTGACGAATGACAAGACCCAACATACCCACATACCGCTTACACAAGTTAACCAGATTGCCGCTAACCTATGGCGCTACAGTGACCGCGACGATGCGCGAAGAGAAATCGGATCCTGGCTTACAGCAGCGATTGACAGCACTGCCGGTCTTCTCGCCGGTTTCTGGCTGAATAGCCTAAATTGCTGGCGAAAACAGCAAGCCGGGGCGTCCGATGGCCTAAGCTCTGACTATCGTGACGCACTAGCAGATATCGTCGAGGATAAGACACTTGCCGGTAGATTGGGTAGATCAGTCCTCGCGCGGTATCTTTCCTTTCTACTACGTGTCGATCGAGATTGGACAGAGGCACATTTGATTCCTTTGCTTACAAAACATGCCGATGGTGACGACTATCAAGCACTTTGGGGAGGCTTTCTGTATGGACCTCTCAGCCCGCCCGTGGCTGAACTGATGGGAGACGCATTCCTTGACGCTGTTCCACACATTGTCTGTGACGCATCGAGTGAAGAACGAAAACAGTTTATTGGACGCTATCTCACTATGCTGGCGTATTATTCCGACGATCCCCTTGACATTTGGATTCCTACGTTCTTTACGCATTGTAACGAAAATGCTCGGAGATACTTCGCGTTATCTATCAAGAGTCATTTAGAAGACATGACTGGTTCCCAGCAACAGGAATGGTGGAATCGTTGGCTCAAGGCTTATTGGGAGAATCGCCTTCAAGGTGTACCCGAACGACTTGGTGACGGTGAAATGGGAATTATGTTTTGCTGGTTGCCTGATTTGAAAGGGGTGTTTCCGGAGGCGGTAAATTTGGCCGTTCAGATGCAGCTGGCGGAGTTTACCGATCCAAGTGCCGATAGTAACCGGATAGTGTATATGATTGAAAAGGGCGATCTGTGGAATCGTCATCCTGAGGCGGTTGCGAAGCTATTGATTCATTTGGGCCGAATCAAATCACGTACTCGCGCGTGGTCGAATGGCAAGGAACTCGTCGACAAACTCCTTAAAGCCGACCTTTCCTGTGAACTCAAGCAACAAATGAAGGAACTCGCTGCAGAACGTGGCATGACGTGATTCAGACGGTCAAAACGACCAGAAATACGGGCTCCTTGAAGCATTGCGCCTCCGATGACAAGCTACAACCGGAGCCATCAAAGAGGCAATAACGAATCATGAACAAGGGAACGACATCACGACTCGTTACAGCGGTTGAGAATTACTTCAACGATTTGGGGCGAATCCGTGCGACAGGCGGCGGGACTGGAGAGCGCTCGAGCTATGGTCCGCTGGCGAATCTCCTGAACGCCGTCGGCGCGTCGCTGAAGCCAAAGGTGTTCTGTGTAAGCGAGTTGGCAGACCAGGGTGCGGGACATCCCGATTTTGGCCTTTACGAGGCGAAGCAGGTCCAGAAGGGTCGTCCACGCCAGGGACAAACGCCGGAACGGGGCGTAGTGGAAGTTAAAACCCCTGCCGAAAATATGGGCGCATCGCAGGTTCGGGGCCAAGTCGTGCGCTATCTGAACCGGTACAGCCTCGTGCTGACCACCAATTTGCGAGAGTTCGCTCTCGTCGGCCCGGACGCGACGGGTGGAGAGACGTTGCTCGAGCGCTATCGTCTCGCCAACACCGAAGAAGAGTTTTGGCACAAGTTGGACAAGCCACGCGCCTTCGCAAACGAGGTCGGCGCAGGATTAGGCGAATATCTTTGCCGCGCATTGTCTCACCAGGCGGAGATCACCGAACCGAAGGACCTTGCGTGGCTACTTGCGTCGTACGCCCGCGACGGCCTCGCCCGTGTCGAAGCCGCCGGGGATACCTCTTCGCTCGATGCGGTAAGATCTGCACTGGAAGAGTCGCTCGGTGTCCACTTTGAAGACGAGCGAGGAACGCGCTTCTTTCATTCGACAATGGTGCAGACGTTGTTCTACGGCGTTTTTTCTGCCTGGGTGCTGTGGGCACGGGCGCAGAAGCGAACAGACAAGTTCGCCTGGCTCGAGGCGGTGCGGCAACTACGAGCGCCGGTACTTCGGGAGTTGTTTCACCGACTTTCCGAGTACCTGGAAACGCTTGATTTGAAGGAAGTGCTGGCATCGACAACAGCTGCGCTCGACCGGGTAAACCACGACGCCTTTTTTGCGCGCTTTCAGGAGGGGGAAGCCGTAACCTATTTCTACGAGCCGTTCCTGGAAGCCTTCGACCCAGAACTGCGCAAGGAGTTGGGTGTCTGGTATACCCCGTCTGAAGTGGTGCGCTACATGGTAGCCCGCGTGGATAAGTCACTCAAGGACGACCTCGGGATCGCAGGTGGGCTTGCCGCGGAAAACGTCTACGTGCTGGACCCGTGCTGCGGCACGGGGGCGTATCTCGCCGAGGTTCTTCGCCGCATCGCCGCCAATCTGAAAGGACAAGGCCTCGGCGCTCTCACCGGCGAAAAAATAAGACACGCAGCGACAAAGCGGGTGTTCGGCTTCGAGATCATGCCTGCGCCCTTCGTCGTCGCCCATCTTCTTGTGGACCTCGCTTTGAGAGATCTTGACGCGGCCCTGCCGGATGATGGAATCGAGCGCCCCGCCATCTTTCTCACCAATGCGCTGACCGACTGGGAGAACACGGGCGATGGCTCGCAAATGGATGCTTTTCCTCAACTGAAAAAGGAAAGGGACCACGCCGGCCGGGTAAAGCAGGACACGCCGATCCTGGTGATACTGGGCAATCCGCCTTATAACGGTTTCGCTGGCATGGCAGTCGACGAGGAGCGGGAGTTGTCGCAAGCCTATCGCAATACAAAGCGAGTGCGCCGGCCTGAAGGCCAGGGCTTGAACGATCTCTACGTCCGCTTCTTCCGGATGGCGGAACGCCGCATTGCCAAGACAGGCCAAGGCGTCGTCTGTTTCATCTCCAACTATTCCTGGCTGGACGGCTTGTCTTTCACAGGAATGCGAGAGCGCTATCTGGCGGAATTCGACGGGATCCGCATTGACTGCTTGAATGGCGACAAGTACAAGACCGGCAAAGTCACACCACAAGGTGCGCCAGATCCAAGCATCTTCTCATCCGATGGTGATCCTGTCGGTATACAGGTAGGAACTGCGATTACGACACTCGTGCGCAAATCGGACCACGCCCCTGCAGAGTCAGTCGGATTTCGCCATCTTTGGGGAAAAGCCAAGCCCGCAGATCTGAATGAGACGGCGGAGGCAGAACCTTATACGCTTTACCACAATATTAAGCCTGTCTTGCCGCTTGGCCTGCCGTTTTTTCCATTGGCCGTGAGTAAGGAATGGTTTGAATGGCCGGCATTGACCGATCTCTTCCCGGTATCGTTTCCGGGCGTTCAGACCAAGCGCGACTCGTTTCTAATTGACTTCGATCTTGCAAGGCTAAAGGCAAGGGTCGCCGATTATTTCGACGTGGCTTTGAGCCACGAACAAATCGTACAAGATTATCCCGCAGCAATGAAGAGTTCTTCTGGTTTCGTGGTTCCTGACGCCCGCTCGGTACGCGACGCTTTGCTCGAACGCGGCGGCCCAATCGAAACCCGCTTTGTTTCCCATGCCTACCGGCCGTTCGACCATCGCTGGCTCTACTGGGAAGCAAAGCACGGACTGCTTGGGCGACCTGTACCCGACTACATGCCACATGTGTTCGTGAACAATATGTGGTTGGTCACACAACACAAGCCTCGTCGTGATTGGTCGCCACCTCAGGTGATCTCCCAACTCGGCTGTCTGGATCTAATGGACCGTGGCGCGACTTGCATTCCCGCCTACCTTCGCTATGATGAAAACGAAACCAATACCAAGCAGCCCGCGTGGAACTTAACCATTGAAGCCGCGAACTATCTCCGATGCCTTAGTCTTAATGTGGAGGACCTGTTTCATCATGTCCTTGCCACTCTTCACGATCCCGCTTACCGGGAGGCCAATGCTGGCGCGTTGAGGATGGAATGGCCTCGCGTTCCTCTTCCGGGGTGGCCCGATGGCAAGACTGAAGGCACAGAGGGGGAGTCCCTCAAAGCATCTGCGACGAGGGGCCGCGAATTGGCACGGCTACTCGACACCAGTAAGGCCGTTCCAGGTGTGACCGAGGGCACACTGCAACGAGAATTCGCGGCTATTGCCGAACCTTCTACTGTCGATAATCGTAATTTGTCGGACCAAGACTTCGCGGTTACCGCCGGGTGGGGTCGGGGGCGCTATGGCTCGGACAAGCCCGTGATGCCGGGCAAGGGCCGCGTCAAACAACGAAAGTACACGGCGGAGGAAAGGAGAGACCTTGGGGTAGCGATGTCTATACTGGGCGAAGCCACATTTGACATTTACCTGAACGACAAAGCTTTCTGGCGCAACATCCCAGCCGCAATCTGGAACTACAAAGTCGGCGGTTACCAGGTGCTCAAGAAATGGCTATCCTATCGCGAACGGAAGGTGCTCGGACGGACGCTCAAGCCCGAGGAGGTGGCGTACTTTGCGGAGGTGGCGAGGAGGATCGCGGGGATACTTATGTTGACGGGAAGAAGCGAGGAGTAATTCTGATGTACGGGGGAAAATTCAATAGTCCCGAGGAAGTTCGAGCATTTCTTGACTCCGATGGGTTTGCAGACGGGTTCAAAAAGTGGTTGGTTACCTCCGGCATCCTTAAAGAAATGAGCCGCCAGATCGAGCCGCTATTGCGAGCGTGGTGTCATTTTCTGAAAAGTCATGCTTCTCAGATAGCAAACGTAATTGTCGAATTCCAGAAGTGGAATCTTAGTTGCGAGGTTATTGGAAGGGCCGGTTGGTTGCCACACTACACAACGCCATTCGATAATATCGCGGAATATGGCGACGACGCTGAATTGATCCGAAACAAACTCGATGACTACTACACGAGCAACTGGCAGAATGTCCGTGCCAAAATAGAAGCCCGAATATCACATTACAGGGTTGATAGAGAGGCGAAAGCGACCCTTCGCGAAGCACTCGATGCTCACGAGGCCGGACTTTACCGGTGCGTATGCCGTGTCCTATTTCCAGAAATCGAACGAGTGTTTCGCAAGGAACTATTCGGTAACAGAATCGGACCTATTGGATACAGGAAGTTTATCAAAAGGCTGACCGATGACGACAAATCCATTGATGCATTTATTCATCGAGGTCTCTACGATCTTACCATATTCGCACATTTGACAAAAGCCGTCCGAGAAAAGAAAAGAATCGAGCGTGGAGAAGAACCTGTGTCCGAGAGTGACGACTTAATCTTCGGATTGTTTACAGATGTCAAGTGCGAAGAGCACCTTGAAAGCCTCAAGAATAACCCGGTCCCAAATCGCCATGCGGCCATACACGGCTTGGTTGTCTACTCTTCACAGCAAAACAGCTTGAATACGATCTTCTTGGCCGATTACATATTTGAGGTGATAAAACCTTCCAAATTGCGTCCGACGGTGTCAGAATGTGGATCTTGAGCCTTCCACAAAGACCTGATGCCGATGCTTGCGATCAGTACCTGAATTCCAACGCAATCGTTTGGGCAATGCGATGTTGTCCCGGCATGTCAATGATCGGTGTAAAGGCGCCTTTACTGAGGACAAGCCCACCACAGTGGGAGCGGCGATACCCGAGTTGGGCGCCCAGTCGCAGGACGTTTAACTGAACTAAGGATCCTTATTGCGCAACATCGCCGGCGAGATTTGGGCCTACTAACCCGGCGGCTATCAGTTCCTAACGATACGGCTGTTCTACCGTGAGCGCGACATCGGGCGGGGCACTGCCACTCCCGGAAGTGCTGTGCTTTGCAAATATAGCGAGGCGAATTCGAGGAACTCAGGCGGCCCGTTGCGAATTCCGTATACGATAAGGAACACATTTTTAACGATTTATATGGGGGAATCGGAATTGAACTACACAAACCAGATCAATCGGTTAATCAAGGAAATCGCCGATCTCCGAAAGGCTGAGGCAAAGGAGACCAAGAAAGAAGCCGATATTCATGCGGGGATCAATCGTGCAAACCAAGCGGCGTCTCGCGCAAATAGCGCCTCGGCCCTCCAGAATGAGTTGAAGAAGATTGAGCGCTCAACCGCGGAACTCGCGACCGTCCAGAAGAAACGTGCCGAAATCTCAGGCAAGATCGCTGCCAAGTCCAAAAACCTGAGTTCTAACCAGGAGCGTCAGGCCCGCGAAGACGAAAAAGAGCGCAAGAGAATTTCAGGCGCACAAAAACAGCTGATTCACGAGCCCGAGGATAACGAAAGAAAGATCTCGAGTGAGATCCGGCACCGTGCCGACACGTCGGGTATCCCTACCGCCTCCACGGAAGCACAGCAAGTCAGCTACGACTTCTTTATCTCGCACGCTGGTGAAGACAAGGATACATTTGTTCGCGGATTGGCAGACGCGCTTCAAGCCAGAGGAGCAAGGGTATGGTACGACGAATTAACTCTGAAGGTTGGGGACAGCTTGCGTAGAGAGATTGATCGAGGGCTGGCGAATTCACGCTTCGGAGTTGTTGTATTGTCAAGACACTTTTTCAACAAGGAGTGGCCTCAAAGAGAGCTTAATGGCCTTTTGTCACTCGAAGGCGAAGGCGCTGCACGGATCTTGCCGGTTTGGCACGAAATTTCAAAGGATGAGGTAGCCCAATTCAGTCCTATGTTGGCTGACATAGTCGCTCTCAATACGTCCTTGAAGACCACGGACGAAATTGCGGATGACCTATACGCGTCAATCGACTAAGGGTCGAGTTTTGGTCAAACGCTGATGGTGGCGGATAAAGGCGTAGAAGATCTTGGTGCCATGGCATCGATTCCGAAAAAGCTGATGGATCTTCGCGCCATCTTCTTTATACAATGCAAGCGAATGCCGCGATTGGTTTGCGGCGGCGACCAATAACTGGCAGCCGAACGCGATCCAACGAGGCAGTGTGCCGTTTGACATCTTTGTAACCAAAATGCCCTGTGAAGCATCGTCCCCGTCGCCATTTGAGACGGCAAACTCGGTGGCAATGGAGTACTCGAATACATGACGACACTTCAGGTTGACCCGCTTATCACCGAAGTGCGGGCCGTCCGGGAGGAACACGCGGCTCGGTTTGGCTACGACGTGAAAGCGATATTCAAATATATTCGAGCTAGACAAGAGGCTTCCGGTCGCAAGTACGTTCGTTATTCTGCTCGCCGCATTTACCCTGAGTCGGAGAATCAGCCGTCCCAGTAATTTGGGGATAGGGTTTTGCGGTCGAACGCGCAATTCCAAAACGCACGCTGTCGCCTGTTGCGGCACCTCACTTTACGGAAGGGGCGGGATCCACGGATATTGATGCTGTCTAATTTTGGCCGCAGTAAGGCAAATGTCTTTTTCGCGTTCGCGCTGGCATCGAGCCGTTTGCGACGTGGGTAGATTTGACTTTTCTGTCTGTTATCGTGAAATTATATTCGGGTACCTAAAGCTACCGTGGCACTATAGCATTTAAGGAATACTTGACTGCTTTCGGGGTCATCTACACCAATTGCTATGAATCCGGAACTCGGGTAACAACTAAGGCTCTATAGATTATGACTGCCGAAATAGCCATCCTCAATCTACAAGCTGTCGCATTGGCAGCGGATAGCGCAATTACAGCATATCCAGGCGGCAATCAGAAGATTTTCTCGTCAGCAAATAAACTCTTCGCTCTCTCCGAGGTCGCACCAGTTGGAATTCTCGTGTATGGCAACGCCAGTTTCATGTCGATCCCATGGGAAACAATAGTGAAAGAGTATCGGTGTATTCTCGGAAGAAAGACCTTCGCGAAACTCCACGAGTACGCCAACGATTTCTGCAGATTCTTGGAACATCACATAGGTGACCGAATAAGCGACCAACAGCAGTTGGACTATGCCGTACGCTTATCCCAGCAGATCTTCTCTGAGATTCGACAGGAAATACAGCAAAGGATCGACAAAACGATCGCTAAAGCTGTCGAAGAAAGCGGACGATTTGAAATTGAAAAATTCGCACAGATGGAACATGAACTGACCGAGGAAGTCGTTGACGAGTATCACTCAAGAGCCAAGAGTGCCCCTGCAATTGAAGGTGCGCCCCGGGAGTTCGAAAGGTCCGTGCGCAAATCACTACGTGGGCACCTTCGAAGCGCACGCGCGTCGGTGTTTGATCAGTTACATCTTCGGCGAGGGCTCCAGCAAAAACTCAATTATATCGCAGTTAAGGCGATATGCGGGTTCTTTGATGAGGTTACACGCCACCCGCCTTCTGGCTTCACTTCCGGTGTTGTCGTCTCCGGTTTCGGCGAGCAGGATTTCTTCCCTGCTATTTCGCGAGCACATGTTGAAGGGATGGTACAAAACAGATTAAAGATTCATCCAGACAAACATGAAGTGACTCTCAACCCAGACAATCAGTCAGCGATCGTGCCATTCGCACAGATCGATATGGTTTATCAATTCATGGAGGGAATAGCACCTGGTTACCTCCCCTATCTTCACCGATCTGTAGTGTCTCACTTGGAGCAATACACTGACGACTTGATGCGATCACTCAGCAAACACTCGAATATTGAAACAGAGAAACTGCGTGACGTCTTGGATCAATATCACACTCAGGTAGCCGATTCCTTTATGGACAGCGTCGAAGGGTTTGGAGCGCGGTTTTTTTCGCAGCCCATTATGAATGTGGTGGCTATGCTTCCTAAGGAACAACTTGCGGAAATGGCTGAATCACTTGTAAGTCTGACTGCGCTCAAGAGACGCGTATCGAGCGATGAAGAAACAGTTGGTGGTCCAACCGACGTTGCGTTAATTACGAAGGGCGATGGGTTGATTTGGATTAAGCGCAAACACTATTTCTCGCCTGAGTTAAATCCATCTTATTTCGATAGAACTTCATTCAGGAGGAAAAGATATGGCTCGGACATCACGCCAGTTGAAAACGGCGCGGGTGCACAAGGAGAAACATCCGACGCCTGATATAGCGACTCCGCCCGAACCTAAGGGCGAAGAGCTTGCGGAAATCCTGCAGATGGCTGAGGACTCCGCCCGTAGGAGCATGGACAAAGTTCGCCCAAGTATGGAAAAGGCGATTCGGGAAGCACTAGAAGCTTAGCACATCCTTGATCTATAGTGGAAATATTGGATATCGTGGATTGGTTCGCATTCGTCGACCGTGTTAGACGGGGCACCAGATTGATGCAAATTCGGCCTCTCCGGCTGCTTCATGGGCTCCACAAGCGAGGGCCGCATTTAGCTAGGCAGGGGCTTGAACGAGACGAGCCGTCCGGTACTGTTGGCCTGATCCAGATACAGGAAGTGCGCGAATAGTTACTGAATCACAGTGATCGGCCACATCAGAAAACGAATTATCACCTCAAGGTATCGCACAACCCGTTCCGAACGACTCCAGAAGCAAATTTCCCGCATCGAGACGGTGAGATTTCCAACAAAGAAGCCGAGGCGACAACAGCCACGGCTTCTTTTTTTCGTTCGTCGAAGGAATATCAGGCTACGACCTATCTCGCCTTTGGCCGGGGTTGGCTGACGGGCGTATCGTCAACCGGACGTCTAGCCCCGAACGGATCTCCAAGTCGGTACTTCGCTTTCTTTGCCGGTGGACATTTCGAAAGCAAAGCCTGGTTTTTCTCGAAAACCTTCCTTACGTCCGGGTTTTTCTGCAGCAGTGCATCAATGTCTAACATATTTTGTTCTCCCCATCGTCGTCGATTCGTTGTTTTTCATGCTTGCACCGGCTGTCGCACAGCGGGAAACTGTCAAATCTTGTGTGATCCCTGATTCGAACCTCTGCGTGAATCCTCGAAATAGATTCGCGTCTGCTTAGGCATCTGGATCCGGTCAACAGTTCTAAGGTTTAACAGCGAAGTTGAGCGGATTCTATCGTTGGCACCCAGAATCTCAATCTCGCCTTCGCGAAAAAGCTGCAGTACGATTGAATCGAGATCCGAATAACGGGCAGCCGTTCTGTTTGCGAACCTGTGCCGCATCGCGTCAATCGTGACAGGTTCTTCGGATGCCAAACTGAAGAGTTCCCGCGGCATGGTGTCCAGAAGCTGCGTGCGCATTTTATCTTGGTCCATTTCAGAAAAGCTAAAGAGCGGAATTGCTCCAGGATCCCTCAATGTGTCCCAACCCAGCATACCGAAATCGCCGGAACCATAGTGTTCAAAAGTATTCTGAATCTCCCAATGAACTTGAATCATGACGTCGCGCGCTGTTGGATGTTTTGACAGATGGAGGAACCATAAAGCCCGTCGTGACTGTCTTGGGCGTATGAAAAAGGGTGTATCGTATGTCGCGCCCGTCACAAAGCGAATATGCTCACGCAACGTCCTTTGAACGAGTGCTCTTCCTACGTTGCCATTCTTGAGTTGAATCAAGTCATGTATCTGTGATTCGGTCAATTCAAGCGGAGCGACCATCTTAATCATTTCGGGTGTGAGAGCAAGATGGTTGGCGAGGGCATCCGCTGCAAATGTCAAAATGACCTCCACTCTTGGCAATTCGCGCAGAATCCTGGCTACAAGCCCGAGTTCTACTTGCGAGAATCCGGTCTGATCGAGAAGAAAAATCGCGCGACCGGCGATAGGCTGGCGGTACTTAATTGCCGTCAGGATGTTTTCGACTTCCTCTTCAAATAGGCTGTTACGGACAACGATTCTGTCATCATCCAAGACGTACTCTCGCTCACGTAGGACCCTTCGAAGATGATCCGTGTGGGCGGCTTCTTTATCTATAAAGTAACATTTGGAATCGAAACGCAGGGGCTTGGTGCGATTTTCGTTCAACCTATCCATTGCCGCTCTGCACTCTTCAAGCATAATCAGAGGTGTACCTGAGACGGTTTTTTCGCCGTCCCGAAACGTGCCTCCCCCAGCAAAGCCATCAACGAGATCGATTTTGAATTCTTCACGACTGGGGTTGACATTCAGCGTATCGAAATAGGCGCGAAGGTAGCTACGTAATACATCGAGTTTGGCTTTGCTGTGTTTGTCAATAGAAGGTGGAGGTTCTTCAGGGTGCCAGTTGAAATTCACAGTTTTTCTCCGCTGTAGAGTATACAGGCATGGCGTTGTACTCGATCCCTTTGAGGCGTCGTCCACCCGATTTTGAGGTCAGTCCGCCCCATTGCTTGAAGAAGAAATCTACCCCATTGCGTTTGCAGAGTTCCTTGACTTCGATTACCCAACATTCTTTCATGGGCCGAGCGTTTGGACCGCTTTCGCCGCCTACAATTACCCAGGATATCCCTTCCAGGTCGATTTCTCCCACAGGACCCAGAAGTGGTTCTATTGACAGGAAACGAATCGGCACCGGAGCCTTTTGAAGATGCCGGATTCTGGCGGTTGCGGTGTGGTCTTCAACGGACACTCCGCACCAGATGTGTCGCGGTGCTGCCCCGTGCCCATATCTTCCCTGCAGATAATTCTGCATAAGCGAGCTTCGTTTTGTTAGGACCTGAAAAATGTGACGGTCGGCATCCTCCATCGTATCGAAGACACGATCTATAAACTCTGTTGGAATCTTATTGTGAAACAAGTCACTCATTGAATTCACAAACACTCTTCTAGGGCGTTTCCATGAAAGCGGTTGGGAAAGCCGCTCTGGTCGGAGCGTGAGTTCAAAGCCATTTTCAAACGGATGGCCCCTTACGCCGCGAAACCGTTCGGCAATTCGCTCGGCATAACAGTTGTCGCAGCCACGTGTGACCTTGGTGCAGCCGGTAACTGGATTCCACGTTGCGTCGGTCCATTCAATCGCAGACTTGTCGGCCATCTGAACATTCCTTTATTGATTTATGATTGTCATTCACGCCTCGTGCAAAATCGTAAGACCATTGCTCATTTAAGAGTAGCCAGAATTCAATTCCGCTTGACGTTAAGGCCCAAATGACCCTGTCCTGCATCCCCGACAACAACGGGTCGACACTCTCTAGGAAGGCATGTCAACTGGCAAAGGTGGGTTGGCGATTACCGGAGCGTTTAGATAGTGACAGGCAAAACGAAAAAAACAGCAAAATGTCTTCTTTAACCTGTCCGCAATTATCTTTATCTCTTCGGCATCCCTTGAACAGTAATTTCGGAATTTGTCGAAGGTGATACTAAATTTTCTTGATGGTACATGGACAGCGACAGGTAGATAAGTGCGGCGCGGGCGATCTTGAGCATTCGCAATGCCATACGGTAGAGTTCACTATATGTCACTCGACTAGTAATGTGATCTGAATCAAGGACTGTTCCATCCTCGTACACCTGGAGAAAACGATGTTCCGCAGCGTTTCTCACATCGTTTATGAGTTCTGAATGCGGCAATGCCGTCTCCTTGAATTCGTTATCGAAGAGATCAATTGATAGCGCGTAGAGACCCCTCAAACGCCAGTTTTTTTGAGGAATCCGACTACTGATTTTCCTTCCATCATGCCAAACAGTGCGAAAATTGAGCCTTCTACTATCCTTGCCAAGATTGTAGTACTCGTTCAAAAACATCGCCACTTTATCCAAGATTGAATATGCACTTCGGAAAGCCATCTTTTGTTTTTCAATTCTGAGCCCACTCCGAAAAGTCGTGTTTACTTAACCAGGGAAAAGTACTAAATTCGAGGTGTCAACAGGTTGCAATGTTTCAGATTGATGTTTGATCACAAAGAAGCGAGGGACATATGTTTAGAAGGAGTGCCCCTTCAAGTCAGCCGGATCTGTTTATTCGAGTCGCATTTCAAAGGTCCGAAGCTGGATCGGCTAAATGATCCGGCCGCCTGGAATAATCTGTTCTACGAGCACATCACGTCAAAGGTCGATGAGGATATTTTTCGTGTGGTGTTTGACCCTGACATAGGCCGTCCCAATTCCGGCATCTGGTGTCGATGATGATCTTGAAGGAGGGCTTTGGGTGGAGCGATGCCCAACTTTTTGAGCAATGTCGGTTCAGGTGATGGGGGCATTGGGGTTGGTGAATCTTACGCCTGTCGAGTCCACGTATTATCTGTTCAAGCAGGCTTTGTATGCGTATCAACTGAATCGCGATCTGGTAGGAGAGACCTTTTCAGCTTCAAAGACGCAGGCCAAGGCCTTTGGTGTATTGGGTCAACAAATCCGAATGGACAGTCGGCGCCAACATTGCCTTGTGTTGTCGGTTGCAGTTGGTGGTTTGTTGCTTACAAGGGTTCTGGAGGTCATTGGACAAGGATGAGAAGGGACGATTATCGGCAACGGATCAGCAGGTTTTGGAGGATCTGATCCAAGGGAAGCCCCAATTGTCTACCGTCTCACTACTGAAAAAGGCGAGAAGCTACAGGAATTGGGGCGGTTATTGCAGGCTACAAGATGTATACCGAGAAAGACAGCGATCGATATGGTCTGATCGTGCGTGTTTTTGAGGACCAATATACGGTCAAAATCTGTTCATCCTCGTTGCAGTCTGCCCATGATGACGATGCGGCCTTTCGCAGGAAAGGCGAGAATTTAATGTCAACCTCACCGAGACCTGCGATGAATGGCCTGCAATTTGATCACGGATGTTGACGTCAAACCGGCGACGAGTCCCGACAACGCGTTTGTCCAACCTGCCATTGAGCAGACACAACGCGTGGTGGGTGACGTCTTGGAAGTGTCAATGGATGGGGCCTATAATGATCAATCCAACGCCTACGCAAAAGAACAGGACAAGCAATTCTATTACAGTGGCCTGCAAGGAACCCCAGGGCGTTTCAGTTATGAACGCACAGCAGACGGTGTCAAGGTCATTGATCAACAAACCGGAGAGGTTCAGCTTGCCCAAGAATACAAACGGGAAAATACAAAATCATCATCGATGGCAAACCACGATTTTAAAGAACAACACATCGACAGTTACCTCAATCGCAAACAGATCGAAGCACTCCCTGCCCATATTAGAAACAGACGCAACAATGTCGAGGCCAGCATTTCCAGTTGAGCTATTACACCCAAAATGGCAAGACGCGCTATCGCGGACTGATGCCACACCAACGGTGGGCCTGGTGTCGTGGCCTATGGATCAACCTGGTTCGGATCAAGAACTACCTCGCTACACCCCTGATGATCCCCGCATAATCCTTGTGCAGATTGACAACACCCAGACCAACCTGGTGGCCTCCCTCTACGTTGATCGCCGCAGGTCGCTGCCCGGCACCACGATATTCTCGCTGTTTTAGGCGACTCAATTCTTGCCCCTCCAATGGATCCGTCGCAGTGATCGAAAACCAAGTTGCCCCTGTCGGCGTAGTGCTCGCTCTTGGCCTGAATTCCTTCATAAAGCAGGAGGCACGCCGCGACGTATTCTTGTTTTAATGAATCGTAAAGCTGTACGAATCGAGGTCTCTCGTCAATTCGATAGACATGATCCGGAAGATGAAATATGTCATGGGCAGCGATGGGCCACGCCTTTAGATCGTTTAGGGGATTCAGGAACAATCGGTGTTCCAGACGCCATTTCCTGTATCGCTGCTCATTCTCGGTTGTACCTAACGGCCAATTGTATGGCTCGAACTTACTCTCATCAAAGTGCCGTTGAAGGTACTCTTCAATCTCGTTTGCCTGCTGTTGAAATTCTTCATGGACCTCGTTCGGATATACGCTATCCCATAGACTTTGGGGTGATATGGCCTTGAGATAATCCTTTTTTGCTTGCATCAGAAAGATACCTCGGTGTCCGACATCATAAAGTGCGCCGCTGTAGTACAACAATCCCTTCCCACGGCTACCACGTGCCATCGCGAAAATCGGTGTTATTTTCAGCGCTTCGTCCCACATCTCAATGGCTTCAATCGGACGCCCAACTGCATTCAACGAATTGCCAAGGTTTGTTAAGATTTGACAACGCCTAATTGCATCAAGACGGCGGAAGTTTTGATGTCTTATGGACTGTCTAAGGGCTAGAATTTCTTTGGTATACTCTGATTGAATCCAATTCCAAAGATAGTTCTCGTCAGTTGACTTTATCTTACGGATAGCAGAATATGCATTTGCCTGAAAGTAGTAGACCAGAGGTTGGTCAAAGTCGTGTACCGACCTCAGCATCTTCTCACATTGTTCGGTGCATTGACGCAGTTCCTCCAAATCTCGAAGGTCGAATGCTGCATCGATTTTTTCTGCTAATTTGTCGAGGTTCTTAACCATTACGCGAACGCCTCTAGATCTGTCCATTTTTGTCTATTGGGAAATTCTCAAATTTCGTCGCGAGCGGGCGCCCCTGCCGCCCTTAAGGGCGAATGAGGCAACTGACCTTGCCCGATCTTCGGATACTCCATCCACTGGCGTCCATCCAGCGTATTGCCGCCCGCTTTAGGTGTTCGACCGCCCCATTGTTTGAAGAAAAAGGCAACGCGCTGGGTCTCACACTGATCCCGAAATTCGCGCACCCACTCTGGCTTAATCTCCCGGGCTCCCGGTCCGCTTTCCCCTCCCGCGATGACCCAGTGAATATCTTCCAGATTGACCGTCCCCATCGGGCCGAGCAGAGGCTCGAACGACACAAAGCGGACGGACGCGTTCGTCTCTTTGAGGTGGCGAAGACGCGTCAACGCCGCGTCGTTTTCGATGGAAACCCCCAGCCAGATATGGGAGGGTGCCGCCCCGCCGGGATAGCGATCCTGAACGAAGCGGCGCATCAGGGAACTGCGCTTGGTGAGCACTTGGTAGATGTGCCAGTCGGCACGTTCCATGGTTTCAAATACGCGATGGATGTACTCCGTGGGAATATCCTTGTGGAACAGATCGCTCATCGAATTGACGAAGATGAGCTGTGGCCGACGCCAGTGCAGGGGTTGTTCCAGGCGCGCGGGCCGAAGCGTCAGATCAAAGCCGGTCTCGAAAGGATGCCCCTCGACGCCGCGAAAGCGCTCGGATAGGCGTTCCGCATAACAATGATCGCAGCCGGCGCTGACCTTCGTACATCCGGTAACCGGGTTCCAGGTGCCGTTGGTCCACTCGATGGCGCTCTTCCGGGACATCGAAACTCCCCTCACGGCCGACAGAAAACATGGATGCGCAGGATGAACAGGATTGAAGAGTCGTGGTTTGTATCCTGTGTATCCTGTCCATCCATGTGAATGGTTTTCTGCAATCCCAAATTCACCCGAATCGCATCCCGACCACACTGTTTTAGTGGGTAAGATTTAGCCGACGATTTCCTCGCGGTGTGTCTTGTGAGATTCCTCGTAAAAGGTCAATATATCCACGTCCGGTACTTCGTCCGGCGCAAAGTGCCACCTTACAACGATCTTGGCGCCATCGACGGCGATTACATTAAGGTCAAAGAAGATTTCCTGATCTTCGAATTTATGGGATAGCACATCCCGCACAAACTTCAGATCCGCCGGGAAGGCGGGGCCTTGTCTGGGCGCGGTGAGTTCCACATGCACAAATTGCGGCGTCCGTTGCATCAATGAATCCGAACCGACTAAAGGCGCCAGTATGCTAAGATAGTACTGAATTGTCCTGTCCTTGTGATCGTCGACAACAATCTCCCCCGCCAGCGCACGGACAAGCGCGCGGACGAAACGCACCAAACAGTCAATCTGGTTGCTGGTCAGCGCGAGGGTGGCGCCCGTCCTGACATTTGAAAGCGTCATTATATCTCCGGACACACAAAAGCTATTTCTGTGTACGACTTCGTCCCGGTACGGCAGCAGTTCGCAATAAAGCGACCTCGCAGAGGCGAAAAGATGGGCATGGCTTACGAAAAACGTCGGTAATTGGAGATTGTATTCATTTTCAAACAACTCCACCTTCCCCTCGGAATGACAGGGGATCTTTCGGATTTTACCCAGCTTGCAATTCTCTTCAAATATCGACTCGAAGATCATATCGAGCGCCTTGAAGGAAGCAACAAAAGTGAGGGGCATTACGGCATGCATTGGCGATAAGTCACGAAAGACCTTCTCTTCGAGTTTCTTCTCCGATCGTGCCGGTAAATTCCAGGACTCCGCACCGCTCGTGACCCTGAGCACTGGGCATGTGCCGTTATTCCGGGCCATCTCGTAACGCTTTTCCAGAAAACCTAGAAACCATCCCTCGTAATCCAGCTTGGCCCTAAACGGCGTGATCTGGGCGTCTGCCGTTCCCTGGCGTCAAGTCCTGATCCTGTATTCTTGAGCCGTTGTGCCGCGTCCGGCGTGTAAAGACGTTCCCCACATTTCAGGCACACGTCGGTCCGCATTCTTACGGTCTCCCTTACAACGCCTCCTCGCAATCCCTTCTCGACTTCTCTCTCAACAATCGGGCCGCCACACACCGGACATCTGTCAAAGGACGCCATCAAAGGGTCCTCATCGTTCGCCAATTGATCCAACGTGTCGGATTCGGGCGATAAACGGTAGTCAGTATTGATCTTTGATTCTTCTCATTGTAAGCCCATACACTATGGATGGGCTCTCCATCTGCATTCTTTCCACATATCAGGCAACTTGGGTAGGGCTCATCGCCCGGATAATCTTCGATAATCTCGCCATTGTATGCGGCATACTGCACATAAGTATAGTATTTTCATCGTCCGGTGTCAAGGCACGGATAGCAAGGCCATTGCCAGCGCGGAACATCGTTCTACTCGATGACCAGGATTGACGGGTTTTAGAGTCTTACAGTGTGACTTCTACGCAAAATGGATACATGTTTGTTCATGCTGCTTGTTTAGGGATTCGTGTTGATGATAAAGGGCCAAGGGTAGGGCGTGGACTTTACGGCCTGCCTGCCGCGCCGGGGATGGCGACCCCTCCCCCGGCCCCTCCCCGGCACGGGGAGGGGAGCGATGATACCGTCTCTCGACAGGCTCAGGGTGCAGGCGCCCATCCGTGGATTCAGCCGAGCGATGTACATCTCATCTCATCTTATCGCCATCAATCCCTCCAGGTCTATCCCGAAATCACATCAATTACAGTCTCTTTATGCGGTTTAATCATAGTTAATCACGATAATCACGCGAATCACAGTCTTATCCTGCCCATCCTGCCTGCCTGTGCGTGTGGGACGCACGCAGACAGGTCTATCCATGTGAGTTTCTTCGGTTTTCGCGAAATCACCTCAATCACGATCTGATGTTTCGGGTTGACAGGGTGTATTTCCCGCTATACTTTGGCATCAGCCCACTATTTTTTTTAATTCCGGGCCCCCGTGTTGCGTCAGCCAGGCAAGACTTGCCGTGTCAGCAAGGCGCATCTGAGTTGTCAGGCATACACGGTGTGCCGGTGCCAGCTTATAATGGAGAAGCCATGATCCAACTCGCCACCTTCCAATCCGACGTGACGCCGCCGCTGGGCCATCCGCTCTGTGCGGGGTGGTATCCTCCGGCCAAAGGCATCCTGGACCCGCTGGCTGCTCTGGGCTTGATTTTAGCGCCGGACGATCAATCGCCCATGGTCCTGTGCACCCTGGACTGGGCCGAATTGAGCAACGGCGACTACGACCGCTGGCGCGAAGAAATTGCCGTGGCCGTGGGAACCGAGGCCGATCGGGTGGCCGTACACTGCACCCATGCCCACGATACCCCCTGGCCCGACCGCGATGCACAGGACATTCTCGACGCCCACGGCCATCCCGACGTCATTATGGCTGGCGACTGGGCCGAAAGGGTACGGGCGCAGGCGGCGCAAGCAGCCGGCGAAGCCATAGCCAGGCTGCAGCCCTGCACGCATCTTTCGGTGGGGCAGGCCAGAGTCGACCGGATTGCCTCCAATCGGCGGGTGATGGGGCCGGACGGCAAGGTGGCCGCCGTGCGCTGGACCAAGACCCCCGATCCGGAGGTGAGGGCGGCTCCCGAGGGGGTTATCGACCCCATGCTCAAGACGATCGGCTTTTACCAGGGAGACACGGCCCTGGCCCTGTTGCACTACTATGCCGTCCATCCCACCAGTAGGGATGGCACCGGGCTGGTGACGCCCGAATTCGTCGGCCTGGCGCGCAACCGCCGCACGGAAGAAAGCGGGGTGCCGCACATATACTTCACCGGTTGCGGGGGCAACGTCACCGCGGGCAAGTACAACGACGGCGTGGCAGACAACCGTGAATTGTTCACCGGGCGCATCCGCACGGCCATGGTGGAAGCGGAGCAAGACAGTACGCGGCAGCCGTTGGAGCGCGTTCGCTGGACGGTCGAGCCGGTTCGGCTGCCGCCGAGGGAGGATCTGGTCGAGGAAGACCTGCTGGCGGAAATAGCGTCGTCGGCCCCCGGGGCCAAAGGACACAGCAAAGCCGCCCTCATGGTGACGTATCTGCGACGCTGCGAGCGGCCCATTCCCGTCACCTGCATCCATCTCAACGACCGGGTGGCGGTGGTGAATTTACCGGGCGAGATCTTTATCGAATACCAGCTCCACGCGCATGCGAGCCGCCCGGACGCCTTTGTCGCCGTGGCGGGATACGGAGATTTGGGCACCGGTTACATCACTATGGAGACATCCTTTGCCGAGGGTGGCTACGAGCCGGTGGACGCCTTCGTGTCCGGGCAGTCGGAAAAAATCGTTCGCGCCGCCATCGATAAGGTCCTGCGGGCCGGTTGAACCGCGACATTTCGAGAAACACATGATATGCAACTTGCAGGTTAGAAACATGGATAGACAGGATGATCAAGATTAAAGTCTCCCGGTTCTTAATCCTGTTTATCCTGTCCATCCATGTAAGTTTATTTCAGTAACCAAAAAACCACCTCATTCACAGTCCGGTCGCATCCGACATCTCGGGATGACCGGCCGCATTTCCTGCCGTACGATTCCACCATCACCGTATATCCATTAGTAGGATCCGGGAGTCTCCGTCTTCAGCCGAATCACACGGCAATCAACGGGATCATGCCGCACCATGTCGAATTGTTCCGTGGGTCGGCGGGATTGAACCGATAGGAAATGGAATAGGAGCAGCGGTGTTGCGGCGAGTCATCCACGGGGCATTCGTTTTCGGCGTGGCATTTGTCCTGATGGGACCGTATTCGCATTTCATGGTCGGGCAGTCCGGCTGGCTTCACGCCATGGGGCTGGGGTTGGGATGGGGGCTGGCGCTGGGTTTGATCGTGGGTCTGGGCAGCGACATCAGCACAGGCATTGGGATGGTGCTGGGGTTGGGCGCCGGGGCCGGCGTCTATTGGGGCCCGTTCGACGGTGTGATCGTCGGGTTTGTCGCGGCCATACCGGCGGCCATGGGCGTGGGCTTTGTATCGGTGCTGCTGGACTGGAGCCTCGGTGCGGGGCTCTTCTGGGGTCTGTCGCTCGGCATCAGCGCCGTATTGCTGGTATTGTTGGAGGGCGGATGGGTCGTCTTCGCGGCCGCCGCCGCGGGGTGCATAACAGGCCTTGGCGTGCGGGTTCTGCTGAGACTCTGGTCGGCCCGGAGCGGGTGACGCACGCGCACGGCGGTTTCCGGCAACGCGCCTTCCACGTTGAGGAAACATTGGAAAGCGCTTACACGTCCAACCCGATTGCTGCCGCACAATCGCTCCGCTTTTTGGAGACGAGGATCCACATAAACCCGCCCGGAGGAAATGATGCGTCGGTTCACTTTCGTGATATCATACCTCTTCTTCGCGACCGTATTGGCCGCGTCCGCAAGGGCCGAGGAGGCCAGGCCCGACACAACAGCGCCCGACACAGCGAAAGTGGACGCCAAAGAGGCCGCGGCGGACTCGAGCGCAGAAAAAGAAAAGAAGAAAAAGAAAAAAACCTTCGAGGAAGTCACGAAGGACTTTGACGTGGTCAAGGGTCTTTTTACCGTGTACCGAAAGGACGACGAAGCCAAGGTCTATCTGGAAATCAAGCCCAGGCAGTTCGACAGACTCTATCTGTGCGCCGTCACCCGCGAGGCGGCCGACGGTTATTTCTTCGACGCCACCGCCCTGATCCCCAGCTTTATGAACTACGGCTTTCCCTTTATCCTCAAACGCATCGGAAAAAACGTGCAGTTCCTGCACAAAAACGTCTACTTCCGGGCGGACGAGGACGCCCCGATCGCCGATGCGGTCCGTCGAAGCGTCACCAATTCCATCCTGAGCGTCGCGAAAATCGTGGAGAGCGAGGCCCATCCGGAAAGGAAGAGCATCCTCGTGGACGCGGGCGGTTTTTTCCTCAAGGACCTCACCATGGTTGCGGCCGCGTTCAAAGACCGCAAGGTAAAGTACAAGTTCGATGGCAAGAACAGCTACTTCGGAAAGGTGAAATCCTTCCCGCTGAACACGGAAATCGAAGTCGTCCTTCACTTCAACACGGCCAACCCCGAATTCGAGGCTTACACCTTCCCCGACCCACGCAGTTTTCAGCACGTTTACCATTACAGCCTTTCGACGTTGCCCCGGACGAGCTATCGACCCAGGCTGGGAGACGACCGGATCGGCCACTTCCATACCATATACCAGGATTACAACACGGTTCAGAAGGAGACTCCGTACACCCGGTACGTGGAACGTTGGGACCTGCAGAAGGAGAATCCCCGGGCAAAACTGTCGAAACCCAGACAGCCGATCGTCTTCTGGTTGGAAAGGACGATCCCCGTGAAATACAGGGAAGCCTTGAAGAAGGGCCTCCTGATGTGGAATGAGGCCTTCGAACGCATCGGCTTCAAGGAAGCCGTCGTGGTCAGGCAGCAGCCGCACGACGCGGATTGGGATGCCGCGGACGCGCGCTACAACATGGTCCGCTGGTTCGTGAATCCGCGCAGGATCTATGCCCAGGGGCCCTCGCGCGCCAACCCGCTCACAGGTGAACTCTTCAACGCGAGCATCCGTTTCAGCGCCGATTTTCCACGGTCGATGTTCCGCGAATACGAGGAATTCGTGGACCCCGTATCCGACGCCGGCGGCCCTGTGCCGGTGCAGGATCAAACGAGGGACTATTGGCGGGGATTCTGCGACTACGCGGAAGGCGTTGCGCACCAGGCCGCCTTTTCGGGTAACCTGCTGGCCGTCCGGGGAGAAATCGACCTTGCCGGGAAGGGCGGCCAGAAATTCATCAACGACTATCTGACCATGATCGCCGCCCACGAAATGGGGCACACCCTGGGTCTGCGCCACAACTTCAAGGCCAGCACCCTCCACCCCACGGACCGCCTCCAGGACAAAGAGGCCGTAAAGGACCTGTCCAGTTCGGTAATGGACTACCTGCCCCCCAATATCGCGCCTGAGGGAGAAAAGCAGGGGCACTACTTTCCCACGACACTGGGTCCCTACGACAAATGGGCGATCGAATACGCGTACAAGCCCATCGACGCCGAAAGCCCCGAAGCGGAACGGGCGGAATTGGACAAAATCGCCGCCAAAGTCGCCGACCCCAGGGTCGCCTACGGCACGGATGAAGACGCCTTCGGGGCGCCCCGCGGCATCGATCCAACGGTCAATCGTTGGGACCTGGGCGCCGATCCACTGGCTTTCCACGGGAATCGTATCGCCCTTGCGAAAGAACTCTGGCGAAAAATGGAGGGCGCGTTCGAGGTTCCGGGAAGGCGGTACCAGAAACTGCGGAGGGTGTTCGGACAGGGCCTGACGGAGTACTTACTCGCCGGACGCAATATCACGAAGTACATCGGCGGTATCTATCACCGGCGCGACCACGTGGGCGACCCCGGCAACCGGCTTCCGTTCGAACCGGTCCAGGCGGCCAGACAACGGGAGGCGTTCGACTTTCTCAAAGCGCACATCTTCGGTCCGGACGCCTTCACTTTTCCCCCGAACTGATGCGGAAACTCGCCCCCGAACGCCTCTGGGGCTTCACGGGCGCGGTCTGGCGCATGCAACGTCTCGACTATCCGATCCACAGCCGGATTCTGGGCATCCAGCGCGGCCCCCTGAGCGCGCTGTATCATCCGCTGCTGCTGGGCAGGCTGCAGGACATGGAATTCTGGGCAGGCGGCGACGCATTCGGGATGCCGGAACTCTTCGACGGCCTCCGGGAGGCCATCTGGGCGGAACTGGAATCCGGCGGCAACATCAACAGCTTCCGGCGAAACCTTCAGCGCATGCACCTTGACCACGTCGTCGCCCTGGTCGTGAAACCACCCAGCGACGCACCGTCCGACGCCTCCTCGCTGGCACGCGCCGACCTCGTGTCCCTGACAACCGCCATCCGGAACGTCCTTTCCGATACCGGGCTGAACCGCCAGACCCGTGCCCACCTGGAGGAGAGCGTCACGCGCATCGATGCGGCCCTCAAGGCGGGCGTGCAACGTCACCTGGGAGGATAGGGACTCACAAAGCTGCAATCGCACGGCAACTTCACCGCGTGCCGATCAACGGAGCGACTATGCCAAAATCCTCTGATATCCGTATCCGCAACGTCGAACTCGACTTTGAGGCCTACCCCTACCGTACCCCGCTCAAATTCGGGGGCGTGGTAACAACGCACTGCAAGCTGATGAACGTTTCCATCGAAGTCGAAAACGGAGCGGGCGCCCGGGCGTCCGGTTTCGGATCCATGCCCCTGGGCAATGCCTGGTCCTTTCCCTCTCAGACCGTCGGATTCGAGGACTCGATGCAGGCGATGGTCCGGCTCGGCGAACGTATGGTCGATTACACCCGCACCCACAGGGATAGCGGCCATCCCATCGACATCGTGGCGGATCTGGAATCCCGGTTTCTCGACCTCGCCGTGGAAACAGGCGCGGAATTGAACCTGACGGAGCCCATTCCCAGACTCTGTACCCTGGTTACCGCCAGCCCGATCGACGCCGCGCTGCACGACGCCTACGGCAAGGTCAACCGGATCAACGCCTACGACGGTCTCTCCGCCGAATGGATGAACCACGACCTGGCCCGATATCTCAACGAGGACTTCAGCGGCGAATATCCGGACCGGTACACCCTGCGGAACCCCAAGCCGCGGATGCCGATCTACCACCTCGTCGGCGCCCTCGATCCACTCACCGACGCGCACATCGAGCAGCGCCTGGGCGACGGCCTTCCCGAGACCCTTCCCGAATGGATCCGCGCGGACGGCCTGACTCACCTGAAAATCAAACTCAATGGCGACGACCTGGCCTGGGACGTGGACCGCGTCTGCGATATCGACGCCGTTACCGCCCGGACACAGGCCGAACGCGGCGTCTCGGACTGGGCCTACTCCCTCGATTTCAACGAGAAATGCCGTGACGTGGGCTACCTCCTGGATTTTCTCGCCCAAATAGGTGAAAAGAGTGTCGGCGCCTTCGAACGCGTGGCCTATATCGAGCAGCCCACGGCCCGCGACCTCCGCGCCAACCCGGAGAATAAGATGCACGAAGCCGCCGGAATCCGGCCCGTGGTGATCGACGAATCCCTCGAGGATTTCGAGAGCCTGATGCTGGCCCGCGACCTCGGGTATTCCGGCGTAGCGCTCAAGACCTGCAAGGGTCAGTCACAGGCCCTGTTGATGGGCGCCGCCGCACAAAAATACGGCATGTTTCTATGCGTGCAGGACCTCACCTGCCCCGGCGCCTCGTTTCTGCACTCCGCAGGCCTGGCCGCGCGCGTGCCCACGGTGACGGCCATCGAGGGTAACGCGCGACAATACTGCCCCGATGCCAACGGCATATGGGCGGATCGCTACCCCTCGGTTTTCAATATAACGGACGGCTCCGTGGATACATCCGGTCTGACTGGTATCGGATTGGGACATTGACGGACGGAATCGGATTTCAACCGGGTGGCGGAACGGGGTCCACGGACCCGTAGCCGGTCATATCCGCCATCGAAAACCCCAATGGAGGCGCGGAGGGCAGGTTGCGCCGGCATCCAGCGAGAAGGATACACCATGAAGGCCAGACAGCTCGTTTTCTCGGAAAAAATGAAAGTCGAAACCGTCGACGTCGAGGTCCGGGACACCCCGGGACCCGGCGAAGTCCTGGTCGAAAACCTCTACGGCCTCATCAGCCCCGGTACCGAACTGGCGATGTTCACGCAGACACACGTGGGTTTCCCGCTGCGGGACTTCGGCTACGCTAAATATCCCTTCTACCCCGGTTACGCCTCCGTGGGCCGTGTGCTGCTTGCCGGCCGCGAGGTCGAAACCGTCCAGGAAGGCGACCTGGTTTACGTGAGGGGAAAGCACGCCTCCCATTCCCTCGTCTCTTCGCGCCGGGCCCCGCTGAAGCTACCTGAAAACCTGGCGATTGAACATGCTCCGTTCGCGGTACTCGCACAGATTGCATTAACGGCCGTACGCCTTTCAAGCGTCCGCCTCGGACATACCGTTGCCGTGTTCGGTCAGGGCCTCGTCGGCAACCTGGCGGCGCAGTTGATGAATCTGTCAGGCGCCCGCCGGGTCATTGGCATAGATTCGGTTCCGGAGCGGCTCGCCATCTCGAAGGCCTGCGGCATCGACGCCGGCGTCAACCCGGTAGCGGAGGACCTGGTGGATCGTATCAGCTCGCTTACGAACGGGGCGGGCTGTCAGGTCGTGGTTGAAGCCACAGGCAACCCGGAGGTCGCCCCACAGGCCATCAGGGCCGCCGCCCAGATGGGACAGGTCATCCTTCTGGGCAGCCCGCGCGGCAGCGCCGAAATCGACCTCTATTTCGATCTTCACCGCACCGGCGTGTCCGTAATCGGCGCGCACGGCTCCAGGCAGGTCGACGCGTCGCAATTCGGCGACCCGGACCCCGACGAACTCATGCTGGACTTTATCGCCCGCGAGCGCCTGAAGGTCGCCCCCCTGCTCACCCACGTCCTGCCGGCCTCCCGGGCCGCCACGGCATACCGGGGCCTCCTGCAAGAAAAAGACGCCTATCTCGGCGTCCTGCTGGACCTCACCCGCTGGGAGTAAGGCGCGAATGCGAATCGTCCACGCAGATCTGGAACTCCAGCGACAACCCTTCGCCAGGCCCTTCGCGTTCAAGGGCGCCGCATTCCACGAAAAGTGGAACCTGATTGTGCGCCTTCGAGACGAAGACGGTACCGAGGCCGTGGGCGTGGGCGGCACGGCCGTGCTCTGGTCCGACCCGGACGTGTTTTCGAATCATACCGAGGTCGGCGGCAATATCCTCATGTCCGCGCTTCTGGAATTCGCGCTTAAACAGGCGGTGAACCACGAATTCGGGGACCCGCCCGCCCTGTTGTCGGAACTCGTCCCGCTGGTGCACGACTACGGCAAGACCGTCACCGGCAACCCCGGGTTGCGACTCACGTTTACGCTCATCGCCCTGGTCGCCCTTGACAACGCCGCGTGGATACTCCATGCGAAGCGTAACGGGATCACCACGTTCGACGATCTCATCCCGGATCCGTACCGTCCGTATCTCGCAAACCGCCAGACCCACCTCGGCCTGGCCCCCGCTGTCGGGTACACGATGCCGATGGACGAACTGAAAGGCATCCTGGATACCGGCGTCTACATCCTGAAGATCAAGATCGGCCAACCGGGCGCGGAGGCGGACATGGTCCGAAAGGACATCGCGTGGCTCAACGGCATCCATGGTGTTGCACGGGGCTACGAATCGCCGATGACGGATTCCGGGAACGTTCTCTACTATCTCGACGCGAACGCACGATACGCTAAGAGAGAAACCATGGCCCGCCTGCTGGACCACACTCGGAAAACCGGCATTCACGAGCACGTCGTTCTCATCGAAGAGCCCTTTCAGGATCCCGATGAGATCGACGTGGGCGACCTGCCGGCCCGTTTCGCGGCGGACGAGAGCGTACAGACAGTCGAAGACGTGCGCACGCGGACCGACCAGGGGTACGGTGCCATCGCCATCAAGCCCGCGGGCAAGACCCTCTCGCTTGCGTTCCGGATGGTCCGCGCCGCGGCGGAGGCGGGCGTGCCGTGTTTCGTGGCCGACAACGGATGCATTCCCCTCCTGGTGGAGTGGAACAAAAACATCGCCGCCCGCCTGCCGGCGTTCCCCGGCATCAAGGGCGGGCTTATCGAATCCAACGGCCCGGAAAACTACGGCAACTGGGCCGACCTGCTTGCGGAGTACCCCATCCCCGGCGCGCCGTGGCTCACGCCCAGGTCGGGCGCATTTGTCCTGGACGAAGACTACTACCGGCGCAGCGGCGGCGTGTTCCTCGATCCGGCACCCTACTCCGGGATGTTCCGTTCCAGCGCCTGATCCACGATTGCTTCGCCAGGCCCGTACGGCGCAGCGCAACCGAAGGCCCCCACCGCCGTGGGGCGGTAATCGACCTCTAAACGATGGAGTATGCCATGCAATCGCCACACGGTATCGGCCACCACGCCTTTCGCCCATCGGTGATGGGTAAGAACGGCCTCGTCGCCTCCGGCCATCCTCTGGCCTCCCAGGCCGGCATCAGCACACTTATGGCCGGTGGCAACGCTATCGACGCCGCGGTTGCCACGGCCGCCGCGCTGGGCGTGGTCGAACCCGCCGCGTCGGGGGTGGGAGGCGACGGTTTTCTGCTCATCTACCGGGCGGATACCGGCGGCGTCTCGGCCGTCAACGCCACCGGCGCCGCCCCGCTTGCGGCCACCAGGGAAATCTATTTGAGACGCGGCGGTATTCCCATGAAGGGCATACTGAGCGTCTCCGTCCCCGGCCTGGTGGACGGCTGGCTCATCGCCCACGAGCGGCACGGCATTCTCGATCTCGAACGGGTCTTCGATCCCGCTATTTCACTTTGCGAAAACGGATTTCCCGTCAGCCACAAATTGTCCGGCAGCCTTGCCGGTGGGACCGCGGGCTTTGCCGCGGAACCCTTCACCCGCGACGTGTTTACAAAGGACGGCCAGACCTTCGCCCCCGGCGACGTCCTTCGCCAGAACGACCTGGGCGCCACGCTTCGCCGGATCGGTGCCGAAGGCCGGGCGGCTCTTTACGAAGGCGCCATCGCAGAGGCCATTGTTGCATTCAGCCGGTCCCACCGCGGCCTGCTCACCATGGACGACCTGGCGAACCACCACGCCCACTGGGCCGAGCCCATCCACACCAACTACCGCGGGCACACCGTGTATGAGATGCCGCCGAATTCCAGCGGCCACATTCTGCTCCAGGAACTCAATATCGTCGAGCGTTTCGATCTCCAGTCCCTCGGCTGCAACACGGCCGAGTGCATCCATCTGATGGTGGAGGCCAAAAAGCTCGCGTTCTCGGACAGGGAAGTCTTTGTCGCCGATCCCGACTGGCTGGATATCCCGCTCGAGGGCCTCCTCTCCAAAGCCTACGCGGAACAGCAGGCACGGCGCATCGATCCTGACCGCGTGGCGATCGACGTTCCCGCCGGGCGGCCCGAATCCCATGAAGACACCACCTGCTTCTGCACGGCCGACCGGTGGGGAAACGCCGTCTGCGTGCTGCAATCCATCCAATCCGGTTTCGGCTCCGGCCTTGTCGCGGGTAACACGGGCATCCTTCTCAACAACCGGATGACGTACTGGCATCTGGAGGAGAACCACCCCAACTGCCTCAGACCCGGGAAACGGGTACGACACACCATGAATCCCGTCATCGTAACGCGAAACAACAAACCCGTCCTCGTCTGCGGCACGCCCGGGGCGGACACCCAGGTGCAGACCAATCTCCAGCTCATCACGCATATTCTGGATTTCGGCATGACCCCGCAGGAGGCCGTGGAGGCGCCCCGGTGGCGCAGCTTGCAGAACCCGATGGAGTCCACCGTCCCGCATACCTGCGAAGATGTCCTGCAGCTCGAAGGCAGGTTTTCCGATAACGTCCGCGAGGGCCTCGCCCGGCGGGGCCACGACCTCCGCGTCCTGGGCGACTGGGACGGCCCCGGCAACGCCCAGGCTATCCGCATTCTCCCGGAAACCAACACGCTCATCGGCGGCTCCGACCCGCGCCGGGACGGCTATGCCGTGGCCTGGTGAACGGACGGAGGGCCTCAAGGAGCATCCCATGTCACGTTACACAGATTTCCAGAGGGACGGCTACGTCATCCACTACCGGCCCGTAATTCCCGAAGACCTCGTCCGTCGCGCGATGAAGGGAATGGACGATGTGCTGGCGGGCCAGTACGAAACCGGCATTCCCCCACAGTCCTCGTACTGGAACCCCGGCGACGACCCCAATAAGCTGGCCAAAGTCGAAATGCCCCAGCTTGCCAATAGCGCCATTATGGAGCTGGTCAGCCATCCCGCCCTCGGCAGGCTTGCCGCGGAAGTCACCGGTGCAAAAAAGGTCCAGGTCTGGTGGGTCCAACTCCTTTCCAAGCCCCCCGCGAGAACGGATTCGGGATCCGGCGTGAGCGTCGGCTGGCACCAGGACCGGCAGTACTGGAAAGCCTGGAAGGAGGGCAGCGATCTGTTCACCGCTTGGGTCGCCGTTTCCGACGTGGGACCTGACACTGGCCCCATGGTCTTCGTGAAGGGCTCCCACAAGTGGGGTCTGCTCAACCAAGGCGATTTTTACTTCGACGACATCGAGATCCAGCGCGAGCAAATCACGCTTCCCCCCGGCGCATCGTGGCGGGAGGTGGAAGCCATCCTGCCGCCCGGCGGGGTCTCGTTCCACCATTGTCTTACGTTCCACGGCAGCCGCCCCAACCGCTCCGGCGCGCCGCGGCGGAGCTTTGCCATCCATATGCGTACGGAAAAGTCCTGCCCCGTCTCCCAACCGGAAGGCACCCTCGCCCAGTTCATCCATAGGCCGGACTACTGCCCGGTCGTCTACACCGCCAACGGAACGGATTCGACCCTCCTAAGCTGACAAGGTTCCACGCCATCCCGCCGAAACGCGCCAAAAAAAACGCAACGGCAGCACATCCTGCCGTTGCGTTTTCTTGTGTTATGTTCGAAGTGAACCGACGCGGCGGTCCCGCCCGCGTTGTTCCGGTTCGCCAACGACGACCTAATAGTTGAAGCTGTATTTCGCGTACCAGAACGCGCCGCCGAAACCGAACGGGCTGAACTGGCTGTACTTGTTGCCTGTCCTTTCCCGGGCCAACTTGTGTTCGTCGGGATAGGTATTGAGGATGTTCTGCGCCCCGATCGCAATGGTCGACCTGTAGTCGTCGAACGAGACGCTGGTTTCAAGGTCGAGCAGAACCTTGCCACTATAGAGCTGATCGTCTTCGGAATCGTACCACTCGCCGAAGTAGCTGACGCGGCCCAGCACGTCCCAGCGACTCGTGAGCGTCTGGGTAAGGGTCAGATTCCCGCGTTGCTTGGGAAGGTTCTCCTCCAGTTCCTTGATCCGGTCATCGTTCAGAATTTCCGGGTTGAAGTCCGTAACCTTCGTACCCGTGTAGTTGTAGGCGACATTCATCTTGCCCAAACCCACGGGCACCGAGAACACCACGTCCACCCCCTGGGTTCGGGAATCGAAGTCGTTGGTGAAGAAGCGGAATTCCTGCAGGCCCGCCGCGCTGGTGATACCCTCCTTGATGAGCTGTTCCCGCTCCGTATCGGAAAGCGAAAAGTCCTGCGAGACCGTCAGACGGTCGTTTACCTTGATGTTGAAATAGTCGACCGTGATACTTGCTTTGCCCAAACCCACAACGACACCCAGCGAGATGTTCTTGGACGTCTCGGAATCCAGAGGCCTGGCCCCCTTCAACGCAGCCGCGCGGCTGGTGGAGGGAACCGTTCCGTTGTTCACCAGGTCGTTCTTCTCGAAGTCGAACTCCGTGGTGATGTTGAAGGCGTTTTGCTGGCCCGGGGTGGGCGCCCTGAATCCGGTGCTGTAACTGCCGCGCAGCCTCAAGTCATCGGTAACGCCGAAGTTGGTGGCGACCTTATAGTTGGAGGTGGCGCCGAAGTCTTCGAAATTCTCGTAGCGCAGGGCAAGGGCAAGCGACCAGTTGTCGGTGGGCTGGACATCGCCCTCCGCGTACACGGCCGTGTTGGATCGACCCCATCTGCCGGCGGCCACTTTACTGAACCCCGAAAACCCGTTCGTCGCCGGTTGAAATCCCTGGCTGGCCAGCGGCTGGCCGATAATGTAGGACTCGATCTGCCCCTCAACGATCTCGAATGTCTCTTTACGATATTCAAGACCGGCAGCGAGGAAGACCTCGGCGTTCACGGGGTACGTCACGCCGAAGTCCAGGTTGACGTCCGATTGAATGTAGGTGCCCGGATCGAAATACGTGGGCGTGGCGGGCCCCATCGATGCGTTCACCGTGTTGAAGATGAAGTAATCCGCCTCGTGACGGCCGTAGGACATGCTCAGGTCCCACGATGCCAGATCCTGTTGCCCGATACCCTTGCCCTTCACGCCGAGCAGGACGGATTCATCCGTTGTAAATGCGCCGAATCGGGGCGTGAAGCCGCCGGGGAACATCTTCAGGAAGGAGAAGCAATTGGGGTTATCCCGAACCTGCAGCCACGCATTCTGATCCGGAACGTGATTGTTGATGGGTACATCGGGGCATTCGCCGCCCTGTCCGACGCCGTCCAGATCGCCAACCAGGAGAGATTCCGTCTCGGGTTCGCCATCTCCATCCAGATCGAGCAACGGCCCCTTGAAGACGCCGCTGCGCGTATGGGGATTCCGGAAATAGAACCCGCCTTCCGTTTCCTTATTGGCATAATTCGCGTGACCGTAGAAATCGGTGCTCTCACCGAGGTTGGCGCCGTAGTTGGCGAAAAATTTCAGGTCGTCGCGAATGAAGGGCTGCCCCCAGATCTGGGCGGGATCGGCCACTTCTAAATTGCCCGCCGAGATCAGATTTATGGCGTCGGTCCGCTGCAGCGAGCGAATGGTTTCGCCCGTGTTGCCGTATTCCAGGCTGAGGTTTGCCCACGTCTTCTCATTGCCCACGCCAACATTGAAGGCGGCCGTGAAATTCTCGCCGTCGCCAAGGAACTTACCCTTCCCATCCTGGAAACTGCCCACCTTGATGTTCGCGGCCATTCCCTTGTAGTTGTCTTTCAGGCGGAAGTCCAACACACCCGCAATGGCATCAGATCCATATTGGGCCGAAGCGCCGTCTCGGAGGACCTCCACCCGCTTGAGAGCGATTGCCGGGATGGCCGTCAGGTCGGGCCCCTGAGCGCCATCGGAGACGCCGTTGCCCAGCCAGTGAATCACGGCGGCACGGTGGCGGCGCTTGCCGTTGACGAGTAACAACGCGTGGTCGGGCGCCAGGCCCCGAAGGTTCGGGGGCCGGACAACCGATCCCGCGTCGCTGATCGGTTGGGTGTTGACGTTGTATGAGGGGATGACGTTTCGCATCAGATCGGTTAGATCCGAGCCGCCCTGCTTGATGAAATCCTCAGCGGTGAACACATCGATAGGCACGACGGATTTCGCCACCGAGCGCGGCCTCCGTGAGCCGATCACGACAAGCTCCTCAAGTTCTATAATTTCATCGAGTATGATTTCCATGGAATCGGCGTTGGTGGTAGCCTCGGCTTCCTGAGATACCGAGACACCTGCCATGGAATGAAGGAGGGCGACTGCAAGCGCAACGGATCCTAAAACGCCCTTCGTCATCTTAATCTTGGAACGGAACGTCATTGCAGGAATTCCTTAATGTTTCGGGTTTCGGAAAACGGGCTTCTGATTCAATCGTCTCAGCCCTGATAGCGGCCGGTAGCACCTATTTCATTAATGACATAGTCAGTTCACGAAGACCCGTACAGAATCATCTTGCGTTGAGCAAAAGACCCGGATTCACAGACTACACAAACCGAATTGTCTCGCGACAGAAGGCTGTACAACCAACTCCTCCTTCGTCACCATAGGCAGTATCTCCTATTCTATTGTGACAGGATTCCTTACGGGCGGAATTCGAATCTGGGGAGGGCTTGCCGGCGACAAATCGGGAATGAGGTCCCTCGGGGGACAATACGCCGGGTTATCTAAATTGCGACAGTCCCTATACCAATATAGTAAAATCGTAGCAATTGGCAACAAGCTATCGAAAAAATATCCCGTTTTTGTCTAATTCATGGCCGCGGCTATAGACTCCGATCGGCGCGAGCGCCCCGCATGTCCCACGCACGGCAACGGCTCGAAACGGATTTCCGGCGTTTTTCGAAAAAATATTTGACAAGTAGACCCTGGCCCAGGCGCTCTGACGTTTTCCGATTCTTGACTTGCGCCGCCGAAAGGAATATACTACTACCCATCACGCTTACGCTATAGTCTTTGCCGGCGGGGCCGGGCCGCGCTCTAACTCGCGGCTGAGCGGGCTGGCGCCGTTCGCCATGTTTCTGATAATTTCGCTCTTCGAAAAAGGACTGCAATGGACACGGTGAAAGTTGTCATCATGGCCGGACCCTGGACAGAATGGCGGGAACAGCTGGAATCCGTCTCACCGCGCGTGGAGGCGGTCGCCGCGCATTCACACGGTGATTTATTGCGAGAAATTACGGATGCCGAAGTCGTCTTCGGCCGCCTGCCGCGAGGCCCCTTTCTCAAAGCCGGAAGACTTCGATGGGTACAGAGTATCGGCGTGGGATTCGAGACCATGCTCTACCCGGAAATGATCGAGAGCGGCGTGGTCATCACCAACACCGCCGGCGCCTTCGACGCCGCCATGGCCGAATCCGCGCTCGCGTTCATGTTAGTTCACGCCCGCGGTCTCTTGTACTTCGAACGCGACCGGAAAGACCGCACCTGGAACCAGCATAGAGATAAGGTCACGCAGATCGCCGGCAAGGCCGCCTGCGTGCTGGGGCTGGGCTCCATCGGACGCAGTGTCGCCACCCGGCTCCACGCCCTCGGACTCACCGTGACGGCCGTGGACGCCCAGGTCGAAACGCCGCCTTCCGATGTGCGACGCCTTTACAGACCGGATGAGATGCTCAACGCCCTTGCCGACGCGGACTACGTTGTGGTGGCGCTCCCGCAGACCGAAAACACACTGGGACTCATCGACAGGTCCTGCTTCAGCCGGATGAAAGAAACGGCCTTTCTGGTCAATATCGCGCGCGGACCCATCGTCAACGAAGCCGACCTGATCCGGGCCCTCCAGGAGAAACGTATCGCCGGCGCCGGCCTGGACGTCTTCGAGGAAGAACCGCTCCCTGACGCCAGCCCGCTGTGGGACATGCCCAACGTCGTGTTCGCTCCCCACTCCGGCGGATACTCCCCCGAGGGCCGCGAAAACGTCCTTCGGGTCTTTAAGGAAAACCTGCGACGCTATCTTTCTGAAGAACCCCTTCTGAACGTGGTAGATAAGGAAAGGGGTTACCTCATCCAGCAGGCTTGAAAGCCGGTGGCGGTTTCCTTCGTCAACCCGCTCCGCGAACTGCCCGCGTTCTCCCTCCAACCGGGTGCGGCTCTGCATAAGAGGAAATGTCATGTCATCCCCTACCGGCTTCTCCGTGAGCGACGGGGTCGCCAGCGCTTTCGAGAATCAATCGATTGTCGACATCCATACCCACCTTTATCCAACTCAAATGGGTCCGCTCTGTCTGATGGGCCCCGACGAACTCCTTACCTACCACTACCTGAAAGCCGAAGCCTGCCGTCAGCTTCCCCCTGAAATCACCGTCGCACAGTTCAACGCCTTGCCGAAACCGCGCCAGGCCGACGTCGTCTGGCGCACCCTCTTCGCAGGCGACGGCAGTCCGCTATCGGAAGCCCAACAGGGCGTGGTTACCGTTATGTCGGGGCTGGGTCTGAACCCCAGGGCGGACAGCCTGGCCGAATTCCGCGCCTTCTTCTCCCGGACAGACCCGGAAGACTACGTCGACCTTATCTTCAGGAAGTCCGGTGTCGCGCGCGTCTTTATGACCAACGATCCCCTGGACGACCTGGAGGGTCCCGTTTGGGAGACCGGATTCGAGCGCGACCCCCGTTTTGAAGCCGCCCTCCGGCTGGACAGCGCCCTGGCAGACTGGCCCACGCCTGTCGTGAAATTAAGGGCGCTGGGTTACGATGTGGAAACGGGTCTATCCGCCCGGACGATCGCCGAACTTCGCCGTTATCTCGACGATTGGATCGCGCGAATGGATGCCCGTTACCTGGCCATCTCCCTCCCGCCTGACTTCGCCTATCCGTCCGATTCCCCCGTTGCGACCCTGCTGCGCGCGGCGGTCTATCCCAGCGCCCGGGAGCGAGGGATTCCCGCGGCCCTGATGGTCGGCGTCAGACGGGGAGTCAACCCCCTGTTGCAGGACGGGGGCGACGGTTCGGGAAAATGGGACGTTACCGTTCTGGAGAACATCGCGCGCGAATGGCCCGACGTGAACTTCCTCGTCACCCTGCTTTCTCGCGAGAACCAGCACGAACTCTGCGTGGCCGCCCGAAAATTCCCCAATATTCTCCCCTTCGGCTGCTGGTGGTTTTTGAACAACCCCAGCATTATCCGGGAAATCACGGCCGAACGCCTTGAAATGCTCGGAACCGGCTTCGTGCCTCAACATTCCGACGCCCGTGTCCTGGACCAGCTGCTCTACAAATGGACCCATTCCATCAAAGCCATTGCGCCGGTATTCGTCCGGAGGTACGAAGCGTTGATGCACGCCGGCTGGCCCCTGACCGAACGGGACATCCGAAATGACATAGCCCGAATGTTCGGCGACGGCCCCCTCAATGCGAGCTCTTGAAGTTAGCGCAGCCAGGACCATTGCGCGGCCACCGTGGCCTCGTCGCCGAATCTTTCCATCAGCTGCGCTTTTTCGGCGGGCCCCGCCTTGAGCATCCCCACCAGCCGATCGCACGTCAATCCCACCTCTTCGTCCGTCATCTCCATCGCATCCACGGTGAAATATCCCTCAGCCGTATGGTGCGCGCGAAGCCGGATGGATGGATCACCCTCCATCATCGCGAGGTTGATCACGGCGGCGCTCAATCCCGTTCTCTTCGCATCCACAGTGACCCGAGCGCGACTGAACGGATTGCCGTTGGGATCCGGATCCACACCGAGACCGATGCCGTCTATGCCGTCGAGGCGCGCCATCACCCGCTTCATCTTCCGGTTCTGTTCCGCCTCCCAGCCAGCCACGTCCAGTCGCATCCGGTACTCCAGCGCCGCCATCGCGCCCACGATTCCCTCCTTGCCCACCTTCATCGGCCTCCCGATCCCGCGGTTCTGAAGGTTCAGCGCCCGCACCAGATCCTTCCGGCCGCAGACCACGCCGGCAGTGGTGCCGGAGAGATACTTGTGCCCACTGCAGATCACAAGGTCCGCCCCCGTGTCCACGATCTTTCTGATCAGAAACGATTGGGCCGCCCCGTCGACGACCACGGGGACGCCGTACTCGTGCGCGATCTCGACGACCCGCGTCAGTGGCAGGGCGCCGTACCGGACGGTATGGTGCGACACCACGAAAACCACCGCCGCCGTCCGGTCTCCGATAGCGTGCCTGAGGTGCTCCTCGGTGGAACGGTGCACTGTGCCGATCTCCACGGCGACGGCGCCGGCCAGCCGGATCACCTGCGTCACCGGCGCTCCGAAGTTCACCGCGTGGCCCTTCTGAATCACAACCTCGTTGGCCATTCCGGTTGTGTCGGGTAGTTGCCAGACCCGGCCGAGATCGTTTCCGGTCATCGTGGCCGCCACACCCAGGGATATGCCCGCAGCCGTACATGCGGTCACGCACCCCCACTGAGCGCCCGTGGCACGTGCGATCACCTCTCCCGCGCGATCCTGGAGTTCATCCAGATCGTAGAATTGGCCCATCGCCTGCGTAACCGATTCAACCACTTCAGGCAGCACGATCGCCCCCGCCAGATGCGTCATTTTACCACAGGCGTTGATGACGCGAGTCAACCGGTACTTCTCGTACAAATCCATTGAGGTTCCTCCGTACACGACAGGGCGAGCGACAATCCCGCCCGCCCGCCTTTCAGAGTGGTTCATCCCGAGTGTTACCTGTAGGGCTTCCCGGAGGTCAACCTCCCACGGCCTCGTTCACCGACTCGGCCAGCACCGCCAACCCTTCGGCCACAGCTTCCCCGGTAATGGTCAGCGGCGGAGAGATCTTTACCGTCTGCCCCCAGGATCCCACCGGCGCGAAAAACAGCAGCCCTTTGTGAAAACAGCGTTCGACCACGTCGAATGCCAGATCCGGGTCCGGCTCCTTCAGACCCGGTTTAACCATCTGCAACCCCGCCACCAGCCCCTTGCCCGTGCAATTGCCGATCACGAGCGGATGACGGGCCTGAATCGCGCGCAGGCCGTCCATCATCACCGTCTCCAGCCGGGCCGCATTTCCCGCCAGGTCGTCCTCCACGATTTTCTTCAGACTGGCCAGCGCCGCCGCCGCACAGACCGGATTGCCGGTATGGGTGCTGGTCATGGAACCGGGCGAGTATTGATCCATCACGTCCGTCCGCCCGATCACGCCCGATAGAGGCAGGGAACTGCTCACGCCTTTCCCGAATGTGATCAGATCCGGTGTGACGCCGTAGTGCTCGAACCCCCACATTCTTCCGGTTCGTCCGAACCCCGCCTGGACCTCGTCGAATATCAGCAGAGCCCCGTGCGCCTTGCACCATTCGGCCAGGGCTCGCGCATATTCCACCGGGAGAAAGTCCGGGCCCACGCCCTGGTAGGTCTCCACGATCACCCCCGCCACGTCGTCGGCCTTCATCCCCTTTGCGTTCAGGGTCGCACAGAAGTGGTCGAAATCGGTATTTTCCGTCCAGTATCCGTCCGGGAAGGCAGCCTGTACGATGGCAGGATCCGCATTTACTATCCAGTCTTTCTGCCCGGGCATCCCCCCGGCCTGCTGCGCCCCCAGCGTACGGCCGTGGAACCCCCGCTCGAATCCTACGATCCCAACCTTCCGGTTCCCTCCCTGCCTTATTCCCCAGGTACGCGCCAGTTTGATCACATTCTCGGTGGCCTCGGAACCCGTTGTCAGCAGAAATACCTTATCCAGTCCCTCCGGCGCCAGTCGAATCAGAAACTCCGCGAGCCTCGCCCGCGCGGCGTTGGGAAACACGTAGCTGTGCAGTAGCCCGTTGTTGACCTGATCCAGAATCGCATTCCGCACCTCCGGCATCCCGTGGCCCGCATTGGTCACCAGCACCCCGGAACTCCAATCCAGCCACATGTTTCCGTACCTGTCGTGAACCTGGACGTCCTCCGCCCGATCCCACACGACCGGCGGCTGTCCGCGCATCGAAGTCGGCTCATAGGTGCGAAGCGCCTCGAGCACGGGAACCGACTCCGGATGCGGCAATTTGGAGACGATTCGCCGGTATCGGGTGTCCACGAGGGGAACGTCCCGGGGCGTGATATCGAACTCCCTGCCCATCGCAACCTCCTGAAAATGCACAACGAGCCGCGAGACGCCGCCCGAATCGGAAGGTGCGGTGTGTCACGGCCCGCTGCGGCTATTCATCATAAAGGTTTTTCGTAGATCCGCTGAAATACCGCTTCCCGCCCCTCGTCAATCCGGTTGGGGTCGATGATGGTGATGCCGTCTTCCCCGAATCTGGCGGTCACCGGCGTCCCCTTGCCTTCCTGCAGATATTTGAAGTTCAGATCCCGCACCCGTCTGGCCGCATCGACAATCGCAACCGTAATCCGCCCATCGGCCGCGGTCGGATAGATCCCGTCCACGTCCTCCCGCGTCTCCCCCAGGAACTTGATCCGGCAGGCCGCAACCAGCCCCACCGTGATGCTGTCCACACCGTATCCGATATACGCATCAGAGCCGTCAGGACGCCTGACGTCGCGTGTCATATGATTGTTCACCGTACGGCTGCCGCCCCCATTGTACCAGAAACGCAGACCCCGGTACTGCTGGTCCGACTCCACCTTGCCGTCGGTACCCACAATTTCATGGCCCTGATTCACTGGGCCCTCGAAATCCACGGGCGTTATCCAGTTATTGTGGAAATAGACGCTCATGCCGTTTTCGAATTCCACGCGCACCTGAACCGCGTCGTAGGCGTTGATGCCGTCACGAACCAGCCGCTTCTTCTGTCCGACGGCGGACAGCGCAACCGGTTTGCTCCTGAAATAGTTGTAAATCAGGTCCGTCCAGTGCGGACCGACATAACTGAACGGATCGCTCTGTTCCGCCCACTTGAACGTGCTCGTGGACACCTCCAGCGGCTCTTCAAGCACGGCCTGCCCGTAGAGCGGCTCTCCGATCCGTGTTGACAGATCGTGCTGAACGCGCAGATGATCCGGATCGTACCGCTTGTGCATATCCACACAGACCACCAGCCCCTTCTCGTCGGCCAGTTGGATGATCTCGTCCGCCTCCTCAATGGACAGGCACATCGGTTTTTCCATCACCACGTGCGTCCCGTTCCGGAGCGCGGCCAGCGTCACCTCGGTATGCAGATGGTCCGGCGTGACCACCGCCATGACGTCCAGGTCGGGAAAATCGCCCAACACGTCTTCCCACGGCGTTTCTCCCCAGTAGGTTCCCGGCTCGCAACCCGTGGATGCCCTGAAGTTCTCCCGCGCCCGTTCCGCCGACGCCTGGGACCGCGTGGCCACAGCCACCAGATCGAACTGTATACCGGCCAGGTCCCGCGCCCACCGGTCCAGCCCGACCCGTCCGAGATTTCCACTGATTCCCATCCGCTGCAGATCGGCGAATGCCCTTGCATGTACGTCGCCGCCGAACATCCCCGCGCCGATCAGCGCGATTTTCATCGTGCGCTGCATTCTTTACCTCGCTTTCACGTCTTCTCGATTCTCTCCCCGGGAAGCGCCAGGACCTCATTCTCACTTGATCGATTCAATCGGTGCCGACGTCCGCGATTTCGGATCCGCGCGCCCGGTGTACGTCATCTCGTAAAGACGGTGCCCCTCACGTAGTCCGCATCGTCCGATACCAGAAATGCCAGCACCTTTCCCACACCCTCCGGATCGCCCAGACCCTGTCTCATCTCTTCCAGGGACCGCCCCTCCAGATTCGCCTGTTTCTCTAACACGCCCATCTTCAACGGCGTCTCGAGGCTTCCGGGACACAGCGCATGCACGCGGATTCCCCTGGAGGCCAGTTGCGGCGCGAGCACCAGAGAGAGCCCGTGCACCCCGCCTTTGCTCGATCCGTACGCCGCGGACGAACTGCCGCCCCGCACCCCGGCGCCGGACGAGACGAGCACGAGCACCCCGGCGCCGGACCGCTCCAGAACCGGCGCCACGTGTTTGCACAGCAGAAAACTGCCCTTCAAATTCACGTCGATCACCCGATCCCAGGTCTCCTCTTCGAATAAATCAACGGGGACCAACGCGCCTTCCAGAATACCCGCGGAATGAATCAGACCGTCGATCCGTCCGAACGCACTGACCACATCCTCCACCATCGCCCGGACTCCGGCCTCCACCCGAACGTCCACCTCGAACCCCCGTGCGGCGCCCCCCGATCCCTCGATTTCGCTAACCGTTGCCGCAACGCCGTCCCCGTCGCAATCCGCGACCCCCACGCGGGCGCCGGCCCGGGCGCAACAGAACGAAGCGGCGCGGCCGATTCCCGAGGCCCCCCCTGTTACCAGAATCACCTTCTTCTCCAACGGCATATCACCCTCGAGGGCCGAATCCGGCCTGCCGGACCAAGCGCCTGACGGTCCACCCCGTGCGCTACGGAAAATCGCCATCCCGCATAGGTTGCGCCCGTCGTTCCGCGGCGCCTACTCGTCTATAGCGTAAAGCGTATTGCGGGTGCCAATGTACAGCACCCCGTCCTTCGCGACCGGTGTGGTGTATACCGCACTGCCCATATTGACTTCGTTGATCTTCTCAAGCTCCGCCGATGCCTTGAAAATCATCACGTCGCCGTCTTCGTCGCCGATGTATACCTTCCCGTCGGCCACGAATGGCGACCCCCAGATGGCGGCGTAGGCATCGTAGGTCCAGTGCGGCGTTCCGGTTTTCAGGTCAAGGCAATAAACGAATCCGCTCAGGTCCGCTGCATACAGTAACCCGTCGTGAATGGCGACTGTCGACATCGTCCGGTTGAAATCCTTGTCTCCCAGATGCCAGACAACGTGTGTGTCCGTAACGTCGCCCTTTCCGGTTGCGTCGATCGCCCACAGATGCCCCATTCCTTCACCGTGCTCGGGATCCTGTCCCACCCCTATATACACCTTGTTGTCGTAAATCACAGGCGTGGCGATGATCGCGTTGCGGGTGCCCCGTCCGCCAAGCGCCCACCTGGAATCCCTGGGATTGCAATCGAACTTCCAGATCAATTCGCCCGTCTTCGGCGCCACGGCATAGACCCAGCCGTCCCCTCCCGGCAAGACGACCTGAGGTTCTCCGTTAACGACACCATACGCCGGGTTGGACCATTGCCCATGCAGAATATTCGTGCCAGGATAGGACTTTTCCCACACGAGTTCCCCGGTTTTCAGGCTGAGAGCAATAAAACTGGGCGCAAGCGGCGACGGGATGGCGACGTGGCCTTCATCCACGCCATTGCTGGTAATCACGAATAGCAGGCCGTCCTCTCCGACAGGCGAACAGGTGGCCAGATTGTGCGGAAACACATCCAGCTCTTCCATCATGTCGTATTCCCAGACAATATCCACGGCATTCGTGCCCGTCACGTCTTCGTCGGTATAGGACCCGTCGTTCTCCGCGTCCAGAAAACCCTCCGTGTCCGCGCAGACCACGCGGCCCTGGTTGGAAACGTAGTACAGACGCTCGCCGTGGACATAGGGCGTGGAGCAGACCCCCTGCAGCGGCCAGTCGTTCACCCTTCCCGCGGGAAGCTTCGAATGGGCCGCCTGCCACAGGAACTTACCGTCGGATTCCCGAAACGCCATCATCACGCCGCGGTCGCCCTTGATATCGGGATTGCGTTCGCCGCGGTTGTTCGTCCCCATAAACACCTTGCCGCCCAGCAGCACAGGCCCGGCGTACGACTGGGAACCGAGGGCGGCCTTCCACTTGATATTCTTGCCGGTAGCCGGATTCCAATCCGCTGGCAGGTTCTTCTCGTCCGATACCAGGTTTCGGGAGGGTGTGAATCCCCACATAGCGGCCTCCTGCGCGCCGGCGCCCGAAACCGCCCAGACCAGTATCGCAACGCCGCTCAAAACCCATTTCGATTTCATCGGTCCCTTTCTCCACGCGTTTCCGCGTCCTTGCCTGACGTCCTGCAGACGGTTATTTCGGAATCGAGGTTGAATCCGAAATGCGCCGCATCCAAATGTCAGATCGTTCAATACACGCTCACATTGTCATAATATATGTTCGCCGGCGAGTACCCGTAAAGTCCCGGACTGCCTTCCCGAATGGGCAGCGGGTCCTCCGCCTCGATCGTCCAGGCGTCGGGCTCCGGGTCGCCCCGTTTCCACACTTTGCCACGGACCACAGCCCGACCTCCCTCGATATCCACCCTCATTTTCATGGTATACCAAACGTCGGGATCCCATTCGAAATCCGCGCGTTGAACCATCCGCAAATCCGATGACCAGGACCGGACCTCCAGCCGCTGGTAAGCGCCCTGCAAATCCAGGATGTATCGGTGCGCGATCAGGCCCATGTCCGGACGCCTGCGCTTGCGCCGTCCCCCCATCAGATCGGCCTGGATGGTATACCCCTTCATATCAGGCGGTCCGACGTACAGATTGGAACGGTCCAGGCCGCGCGCCGCCGGCGGCTTCACCAGAACCCTGTTTCCATCCCGTTCCTCGACCCTGAACCCCCTGCCGCCCCACACCCAGTGGCGCGGATTCTTACCCGCGGGGATCCCCTCAAAATCCTCAGTCCAGGGCGTATCCGGTACCACCCGTACCCACGCCCGTGCGGACAACCCCCCAGAGGTGGCAACCACCCATCCCGCCTGTCCGGGTTTCGCGGGCGTAAACCGCCCGTCCTCAACCCGCCCGGCCAGACCTTCGAGGGACCATTCCACGTCGACCTCCCCGATCAACCGCCCCCGTTTGTCGTACCCCCGGGCGCTGAGTGGCAGCGCCTCGTCCGACGCCAGTGTTTTCTCGGCCGGGACGACCAGAAGCGAGGCTGGCTCCGCGTCTGACGGTGTGCGCGGGTGCCCCGCAATCGGCGCGGGCGTGGTGGTAAACACCGCGTCCCTGTTTCCCAGACAGAACAATCCCGCCTCGGTAGCAAAGTAGACTCGACCGTGCGCGACGGCAACCGAACCGTAGATTTCCGCGAGCCTCCCGCCCGGCATCCTGACCTTCTTCTTGTCGAGGACCTGTGCGCCCGCGTCCCCCACGTTGAGAATCCGGAATCCGCCGTTGACTTCCGTGACGTACAATTTACCGTCGGCCCACGTGGGAGAGCCCCTGCCGACCGTGCCAATATTCTGCGCCCAGTATATGCGCCCCGTCTCCGCGTCCAGGCAGTGCACGTTCGCCGAATTGTCGATAACGTACAGGCGCCCCGCGTGAAGGGCGGGGGAAGCGTACCCCGCCGTGATGCCATCCTGGCGCCAGATCTCTCTTCCCGTTGCCGCATCAATGCATACCACCCGGCCCATCGTGGTATTGTCCACGTTTTCTTCGCTGTGGGTCGCGTACACGCGGTTGTTACCCGCAACCGGAGAGGTGTTGAGACCCCGCTTGCTCAGCGGGAACCCCCATACCACTTCACCGGTCCCGGCCCTGAAGGCGAAAATACCTCCGTTTCCGTTGCCGGCGATCAGTAGTCGCTGGCCGTCGATGGTCGCCGCTACCGGCGTGGAATATACGGTCAGGTCGACCTGCCCTCCCCCACCCGGCCGCGACATCCAAACGGTCTCTCCAGTCCGCTTGTCGAAGGCCATGTACCGGTGGGAGGGCGGGCGGTCCGCCCAGCCCCGGTTGCCCATGCTGATGACAACCAGGTCTCCGTCTACGACGGGCGTATGCAACCGCCCTCCGTAACCGGAAAACCTGTTGAATTCCTCGGTCAACGACCTGGTCCACAGGATCCGGCCGTCACGGTCGAAGCCCAACAGCAGACCGTTTACCAGGTGCGCGTACACATTGCCGGTTTCCCCGTCGGCGCCCAGATTCGCCCAGCCCAGGCGGTTGAAGGTAATGGTGGAATGCCATACATTGAACTTGTGTTCCCATACCAGCCCACCGTTCCGTGCGTCGAAACAGGCAACGTGCTCCTGTTTGGTTACCCCTTCGCCGGTTCTTCCGATCACGTATACCCGCCCGTTCAGAATCACGGGCGTGGACCGGCCGATAAACTCCGACCGCCAGACCAGGTTCTCTCCATCCGGAGTCCAGTCGGTAATCAGGCCTCGTTCCGCAGACGCGCCGGTCTGCATCGGACCACGCCAGTGCGTCCAGTCCGAGGCCGCGGCAGACAGCGACCATCCCATCGGAAAACCGCCGATCAGGCAGGCCGCGAGAATACGAGTTTCCAGCCATCTTTTCATGTGCACGATACCCCCAAATATCCTGTCCCGGAAATACGTTACCATTCTTCCGACGATTCATCCCTTCTCGCTTCGTTCCTCGCGCTGCTTGCACTGCTTGCGCTGAGCTTGTCGAAGCGAGCTTGTCGAAACGCGCTCACCGGCCCGGCGCGGAACACACTCACCGGAATGTGCCCTCAGCAATATCCGATTCCCCAACAAACTGCTTGAGATGCTCTATTGCCCTTGCCAGATCGCTCCTGACCCATCGGTCTTTCTCTGTCCACAACGCCAGTTTCAGTACGGGAATGGCCTCCGGCTGTTCGATATGCATAATTGCGACGGCGGCCTGCTGGCGTAACCGGCGGCTTCTGTCTGTCAGGAAAGGCACCAGGTCGGGCAGCGCTTCGCCGGCGCCCAGCATTCCCAGCCCCCAGATCGCCTTCGCGCGCACCTCCGGAACCGTATCCCTCAGCGCCTTTCGTAAATAGGGAACCGCCCCGGCAATGCGACGTGCGCCCAGATAGGCCGCCGCGTCCTCGCGCTCCCGCGGCGTACCGGATCTGAGCCGCGTAAAGTGATCGCCGTCGTCGCCGCATCCCGGCAGACCGAGCGACAATAGAACAATAACCCTCAGGCTGCGCATACTTTCAGGGCCCTGAATTGCGCTTCAACCGTTCGATCGATATCCGCATCGGTATGCGCCAGCGAAACAAACGTCGCTTCAAACTGGGAGGGCGCCAGATACACGCCCTGTGCCAGCATCAGCCGGAAGTAACGTGCGAAGGCCTCCTGGTCGCACGCCACCGCGGCTTCGTATCGGGTTACACGTCGATCCGTAAAAAACAGGGTCATCATGGACCCGACCCGGTTCAGGCGAAACGGCAACCCCAGCGACTTCAGGTTTTCCCGGAAACCGGCTTCCAGCGCGGCGGCTTTGCCCTCGAGCGCCTCATACGCGCCCGGTTCCCGGATCTGCTTGAGCGTCTCGTAACCGGCCGTCATCGCAAGGGGATTTCCGGAAAGCGTCCCGGCCTGCGATACTCCCTTACCCAGCGGCGAAATATGCGACATGATCTCCCGCCGGCCGCCGAATGCGCCCACCGGCAGCCCTCCGCCGATAATTTTGCCGAGCGTGGTCAGATCGGGCGTGATCCCGTATAACGCCTGGGCGCCGCCCGGATGGACCCGGAAACCGGTAATCACTTCGTCGAAAATCAGCACGATGCCCGAATTGGCGGTGAGTTCGCGCAACCCTTCCAGGAATCCCTCTGCCGGCGGAATCACACCCATATTGCCAGCCACCGGCTCTACGATGATGGCCGCGATCTCGTCCGGGTTCTCCGCGGCGATCCGCTGCACCGCCTCCAGATCGTTGTAGGGCGCGGTAACGGTACCCGCCGCCGTGCCCGCGGTTACGCCCGGACTGCTGGGCACGCCCATGGTGAGCGCCGACGACCCCGCCTGAATCAAAAAGCTGTCTGCGTGCCCGTGCCAGCACCCCTCGAACTTGATGACTTTCTCTCTTCCCGTATACCCCCTGGCCAGACGCACGGCGGACATCGTGGCCTCCGTGCCAGAGTTCACCATGCGCACCATTTCCACACCGGGCACGAGGTCGGTGACCAGTTTGGCCATTTTGACTTCGATTTCCGTGGGCGCCCCGAAACTGGTTCCACGTTCGCAGATCCGCTTGACCGCCTCAACCACGCGAGGCGGCGCATGGCCCAGAATCAACGGACCCCACGAGCAGACATAGTCGATATATTCCTGTCCGTCCGCATCGTATACCTTCGACCCGTTTCCTCGCGTTATAAACAGCGGCTGGCCGCCCACCGGGCCGAACGCCCGCGCCGGGCTGTTCACACCGCCCGGAATCACCCGTTGCGCCGCTTCGAATAACGCAACCGAACGGTCGTTCACAAAACACCCCCCTGATTCAACAGCGGTATTGAGACTTCACAGTGCAGGACACCAGCCCTTAATCTTTGGATTTTGACCGTCATTGTCAAGTGGCGATTTTTGGCCTTGCAACGGTGCCGCCGAAACGTATATTTGTGCAATGCCTTCGCGGCAGTAGCTCAATCGGATAGAGCATCTGGCTTCGGACCAGACGGTTGGGGGTTCGAGTCCTCTCTGCCGCACCATCCAAAGCCCCGGTCACCCGATCGGGGTTTTGCCTCCCCGATCATCCATGCCTCTTACCAACGACGCCATCCGAATCAGGGGCGCCCGCCAGCACAACCTGCGGGGTCTCGACCTCGACATACCTAAAAACCGGTTTGTGGTCATCACGGGGCCGTCCGGCTCAGGGAAATCCTCGCTCGCGTTCGATACCATCTACGCTGAAGGACAGCGCAGGTACGTGGAAGCGATGTCCGCACATGCGCGCCGTTTCCTGGAGATGATGGAGAGACCCGACGTGGAGAGTATCGACGGCCTCTCTCCCGCCGTGGCCATTCAACAGCGCCGCGCCTCTGGAAATTCCAGGTCGACGGTTGGCACCCTCACGGAGATCTACGACCATCTCAGGGTCCTTTTCGCCCGTGCCGGCCTGCCGCATTGCCCGAACTGCGGCAACCCCATTGCCTGCCAGACCGTCGGTGAGATCGTCGACACCGTACTCGGCCTGCCCGACGGCTCGCGGCTGCGGATTCTTGCGCCATGGATACGCAACCGGAAGGGCAGTTTCGAACAGGAACTGGAACGCCTGCGGCGCGACGGATACGTGCGCGTGCGAATCGACGGGCACGACCGTGTGCTGGACGAAGAGATACGCCTGGATCCAATGCGGACGCACACGGTCGACGCGGTTGTCGACCGTGTGGTCGTCCGCCCGAAAATCGAACGCCGGCTTGCCGACTCGCTGGAAACCGCACTGGCTCTTTCCGGGGGTATCGTCCTCCTGGATATCCTCGAAGACCGCGAGTTGAGCTTTTCCACGCAATTCATCTGCAGAAACTGCGACATCGGCTTTGAAGAATTGACGCCTCGTCTGTTCTCGTTCAACAGCCCGTACGGCGCCTGTCCAGCCTGTAACGGAATGGGCAAGAGAACCGATATCGATCCTGACAGGGTCGTTCCGGACACCCGCCGTTCCATTGCGGAGGGTGCGATCGCGCCCTGGGGCGTCCCCAAGGGACGCGCGACGCTCGATCTGCTCCAGCGCCTCATGGACCGATACCGTTTCGATCTCGCCGCACCATTCGCTTCTCTTTCACCCAGAGCGAGGGAGGCCATTCTGTGGGGCGATGAGTCCCTCCGGTTCGACGGCGTGATCCCACCCCTCAACAGGCGGGTTGCGGATGCCGCGTCTGACGAGGCCGGATCCAGGCTGGATTCGTACGTCCGCACCGTTGAATGTTCCGACTGTGCCGGCGCCAGGTTGCGAACGGAGGCCCTGGCAGTCAGAATTGCCGAAAAAAACATCGCGCAGGTTGCAGCGATGTGCATCGACGAGGCCTTCAATTTCACGGATCGGCTGAAGGAAACGCTGGGCCCCCGGGAGGTCGTTGACCCGATTCTTCATGAAATCCGCAACCGGCTTGCCTTCCTGCGGGACGTGGGTGTGGGTTATCTCGCCCTGGAACGAAACGTGGCATCGCTCTCGGGCGGTGAAACGCAGCGTATCCGCATGGCCACGCAGATCGGCGCGCGCCTGTCGGGGGTGCTCTACGTTCTGGACGAACCCAGCGTCGGACTGCACCCGGGAGACAACCGTAAACTCATCAATACGCTGCACAAGCTGCGCGACCTCGGCAATACCGTTCTGGTCGTGGAGCACGATCGGGAAACCATGCTCGCCGCGGACCATCTGATCGACCTCGGGCCGGGAGCGGGTGAGCAGGGCGGCGAACTTATGGCTCAGGGCACCGCTCAGGAAATTATGGCGGCAGGGAAATGCCTTACGGGCGCGTACCTCTCCGGCCGGAAGACCATCCCCCCGCCTCCGGACAGCCGACAACCCTCCGGCCGAATCGTATTGAAGGGCGCGCGAGGGCACAATCTCAAGTCCATTGACGTCGCCCTCCCACTGGGCATACTCGTCTGCGTCACAGGTGTCTCCGGGTCCGGCAAGAGCACACTGATAAACGGTACGCTCTATCCGGCACTGGCGAACAGGCTGCACAACGCCACGGTCACGCCGCTTGAACACGACGGCGTCGAGGGCCTGTCACAAATCGACAAGATCATCCGAATCGATCAGGCGCCGATCGGCCGTACGCCCAGATCAAATCCTGCCACCTACACCGATCTTTTCACAGACATCCGTGAGCTCTACGCGCAGCTTCCGGAATCCAGGGTTCGAGGCTATACGCCCGGGCGATTCAGCTTCAACCTGAAGGGCGGGCGTTGCGAGCCCTGCCAGGGCGACGGCCTGCGACGGGTCGAAATGCACTTCCTTCCCGACGTCTACGTGACCTGCGATACCTGTGGGGGAAGCCGGTACAACAGGGAAACCCTGGAAATCCGTTTCAAGGGCTGTTCGATCGCTGACGTTCTGAACATGACGACGGAGAGAGCGCACACTTTCTTCAGAGATATTCCGGGCGCACGGCGGAAACTGAAAACGCTTTCTGAGGTCGGTCTGGGATATATCCGGCTGGGACAATCGGCAACCGCCCTTTCCGCAGGCGAAGCGCAACGAATCAAACTGGCCTCCGAACTTTCCCGTGTGGCTACGGGAAAAACCATGTATATTCTGGACGAGCCGACAACCGGGCTGCACTTCGAGGACATCCGGTCGCTCATCGCCGTTCTGGACCGGCTGGTCGACAAGGGCAACTCCGTCGTTGTGATCGAACACAACCTGGATGTCGTTAAACGGGCGGACTGGATTGTCGACCTCGGCCCTGGAGCGGGGGATTCCGGCGGACGGGTCGTCGCGGAGGGGCCCCCGGAGCGCGTTGCCGCGGCGCCGGCCTCCCAGACCGGCCGCTTTCTCAAAGAGGTGATCGCATTATGATCCGTATCGACTTCGGCACCCTGTACGAATTTGAACGGGAAGACAATAATCGCCGGCGGGAAAACCGGAAAAAAATCCAGGACTTCCTCAGCCTGTGTGAAACCCACAAGGCCACCATCGTCGAACAGCGGGATTGGAACACGCGAGACCTCATCCACTTCCTGGGTATCTCGCCCAACCTGGTTTTCACCATTACGATATCAGAAAAATACCTGGGCGTTCAAACCAGCCAGATCCGCGAAAAGTTTCAGACATTCAAGGCCGAATACGTTTCCGTACCTGACCGGCACGCGGTGTCAGTCGAACAGCCCCCGGCGGACAAACTGGGCCTGCACGACGTGGTGACCTGCTCCGGGTGCGGGAAAAGCACGCCCTACGACGGTTACTTTCAGCACTGCGTGCGCTGCGGAGAAAAGCTGGACACACTGGTAAAAACCTGCAAAACCTGTAACAGCGACGTCCTGTACCATCCCTCGTACGCCTGCTGTCCCATCTGCGGGAACGAACTGCAACCGGATTACGACGGCCCCCCTCTGAACGAACTGGATCCCCACGGCCTGATCTGGGGCATCTCGAACAAAGAAGAAACCGCCGAAGAAGGCGAAGACCTTTTCGGCGGCGGCGACCCGCTTGGGTAGGAAAAACGGACCCGAAATACTCATGGAGAAGCTGCAAGCGTCAAGATTTCTGGCGACCTCCCCAGAAACGCTAGTCACTGACAACGCGAGAATTCACGGCTGTGAACTGGCGATCTCCATACATCGCCGTCTGCCGGGCGAGTACGACAAGGCATCCTAAACCCACGACCACAGCAACGCCGCGGGATCATTACGCGCTGAACATACCTCCATACCCATTGAGACAGCACCCTCCGACCTCAAGAGCCAAAATCCGACGCTACCGAAACAAAAATGGCCGCGCACAACACATTTCTTCCAATATTGCTCTAAATAACAAAATTCATGAATGATTCAGGCAAGAACGCAATGGCCGGTAGTCGAATAGCCCCTTAGGAGCACATGATTGCACGACGACGCACGCGCCGATCCAAACGCCCTATTGAGTCCTATGACCACCGGGACAAGGAGCGGCTGAACAACCCGCCTGTCGGCTTGGTTACGCCTGAGACCGATTCGGAGACGGGGCGGAAGACCTATGCCTATGACCCTCACCTGGACCCGCAGCTGCAGTGGTCGGGGAAGGCCGAGCACACCTCCTTCGCGGTGCCCACGGTGTCGCTCCACGTTCACGAACGCATCGACCCCCGCACCATTATCGAGGCCGCCCGCAAGCAAGACGACAATTGTGGCCCCGTACAGGGCAGTCTGTTCGAACTGCCGGAAGAGAACCCGCCGGTCCGCAGCGCCATCGAGTTCTACCAGCACCGCCACAACTGGACCAACCGCCTGGTGGCTGGCGACAGCCTGCTGGTGATGAACAGCCTTCTGGAAAAAGAGGGCATGGCGGGCAAGGTGCAGATGGTCTACATCGACCCGCCCTACGGCATCCGGTACGGCTCCAACTTCCAGCCCTTCGTCAACCGGCGCAACGTTCGAGATGGCCGGGATGAAGACCTGACCCAGGAGCCGGAGACCATCAAGGCCTTCCGAGACACCTGGGAACTGGGCATCCACTCTTACCTGTCCTACCTGCGGGACCGCCTGCTGCTGGCCCGGGAGTTGCTGACCGAGAGCGGAAGTGTGTTTGTGCAGATAGGAGATGAGAATGTTCATCTTGTTCGGGCACTTATGGATGAGCTATTTGGCCCTGGGCAATTTATGTCCCAAATTTCATTTAGGACGAAAATTCCCCTAAACGCCGCATACTTGCCCAACATAGCTGATTCCCTGGTCTGGTACGCAAAAAACAAAGGAAAGGTGAAGTTTCGACGACTATTCAGCGCCCGAGATTACGGAGAGAATACGCAGTTTTCTAACGCACTCTTGAAAGACGGTCGCGTGGTAAAAGCGTCCGAAGTTTCCGAATCCGAGAACGACTCTGTTCGTTATTTCAGACTCACAGACTTAATGGCGACTGGATACACTGAATCGTGCCATTTCGAATTCTATTTGGACGGGCGGCGGGCATATCCCAATCCGGCGACAAGTTGGAAGACGACGCCACAGGGAATGGAGCGCCTACTCGCAGCTAGACGTGTCCGTTGGCTAACGCACGTGCCGGGGTATGTTTTCTTTGCTGACGATTATCCCGTAATGCAGATCACCAATCAATGGACGGACACCCAAGGGGCTATCGGTAAGACCTTTGCGGTACAGACTTCATCTAAAGTCATTGAGCGGTGCCTCCTTATGACCACCGACCCCGGTGACCTGGTGTTCGACCCGACCTGCGGCTCCGGCACCACCGCCTACGTCGCCGAGCAGTGGGGGCGCCGGTGGATCACCTGCGACACCTCCCGCGTGGCCGTAGCTCTTGCCAAGCAGCGGCTGATGACCGCCTTCTTCAACTACTACAAGCTAGCGCATCCTACCGAGGGGGTGGGCAGCGGCTTCAACTACAAGACCGTACCACACATTACTCTGGGCTCTATCGCCAACAACCCGGAAATCAAGGAAGGCCTGAGCCAAGCCGAGATCGACGCGGCCATAGCCCGACACGCCCCCCAGGAGACGCTGTGTGACCAGCCATCGGTGGATACCGGCAAGAAGCGGGTCACCGGCCCCTTCAGCGTCGAGGCCGTGCCTGCCCCGGCGGTGAAGCCCATCGACGACGTTGACGACGCCGAGCCTCTGCCCGCCGATGACACGGTGGCCCGCTCCGGCGAAACGCTGCGCCAGGCGGACTGGCGGGACGAGCTTTTGAGGACGGGGATCCGGGGCAAGGCGAGGCAGTTCATCCGCTTTGCACGTTTGGAACCCTTGCCGGGCTATCGCTACCTTCACGCGGACGGCGAGAGCCTGCCCAACAAGGACGGCGCTGACACGGTACGGGAAGGTTCGGCGCAAGCAGCCCAGCGTATTGTCGTGTCTTTCGGACCCGATCACGCGCCATTGGAGCAACGGCAGGTGAACCATGCCCTCCAGGAAGCCGAAACGCTTAGGCCGAGCCCCAGGGTCATCGTCTTCGCCGCCTTCCAATTCGACCCCGAAGCGGCCAAGGATATCGACGAGACCAAATGGCCGGGCATCGCCCTGCTGAAGGCGCAGATGAATGCCGACCTGCTGACTGGGGATCTGAAGCGCAAACGGGTCAGCAATGAGAGCTTCTGGCTCATCGGGCAGCCGGACGTCTTCGTGCATCAAATTGGCAAGGGTCAGAACACTGGGATGTGGCAAATAGCAGTACAGGGATTCGACTATTACAATACTAAGACTGGCGACGTAGAATCGGGCGGAGAAGATAAAATCGCGATGTGGATGCTGGACTCGGACTATGACGGCCGTAGCTTGTTTCCTCGTCAAGTGTTCTTCCCAATGGGCGGCCAGAACGACGGGTGGGCGCGCCTTGCGAAGAATCTCAAGGCGGAGATAGACCGAGATCTAATCGTAGCGTACCGTGGAACGGTCTCTCTGCCCTTCGAACTGGGAGACAACCAGCGCATCGCCGTCAAAATAGTCGACGACCGAGGCATCGAGAGCCTTCGCATCATATCAGTCTGAGGGAAATAGTAATGCTAACAGTCCTAAAGCTCTCAAACTTTAGAGTTTTCGACGATGAAGTCAAGATTCGGTTCCGACCCATTACTGTCCTCATAGGCCGCAATAGTTCAGGGAAGTCGTCGATCATAAAGTTTCTGCTTATGTTGCAGCAGTCGATGGACTCCGCCAGGTCTCAGTTCCTCACCGCAGAAGGCGATAAGGTCAATTTGGGAGTATTCTCGGCGCTGAAGAACACGGTGACGAGGAAAAGGAGTCTCAGGTTTGAGCTAGCAGCGAAGAATACGAACATCCGGCCAAACAAGACGCTATTGACGGATCTAGACTTACCTGAAGACTTTGACGGCAACAGGCTCGTCTACAGGGCCAGCGCCAGCGTTTCGTATGGCAGAAAGGCTAGCATCGGCGAAGCATCTTTCTGTTTGTCCGATGAGACCTCAGGTGAAACCCTCCTTCGGATTGACTCGAAGATATTAGATGATTCAGTCTTTGGACAACATGCGTCTGACCCTGAGTTGGCGGAACCATTCCCAAGTCCAGATGACTTCGCCGGATCACACGAACAGTTAATTGAACTGATGGAACAACGTACGACGTCTTTCTTGCGATATGCTATAGAGTTGCAAGTGATTGGTACGCTAAAGCATCAAATCGATTCACTACGGCATCTTCTCCCAGTTAGAACTGAACCGCAGCGAGTTGCTGTCGTATCTCCTCCCCCTGTTGATAATGTGGGCACAATGGGTGAATTTGCTTTGGCACATCTGCATAAAATAACATCTGAGAACCAGGAAGCATACGAGTTCATAGTGCCGTACCTTAGAAGCGTGGCAGGTATAGACAAAGTCAATTTCAAGGCTTTATCAGGATACGTTAGTCAAGCTTTCGCGAAGAACATTACTACCGAGGCGGATGTACATATCGCTGACTACGGATTTGGCGTCAGCCAATGCCTTCCCATCTTTGTTCAAGGCGTTATCATGCCTCGCTATACTACGTTGATGGTGGAGCAGCCGGAAGCTCAGCTTCACCCCACAGCGCAACTGGAACTGGGTAGCTTCTTTGCCGATCTCTGGAAGCGGCGGAATGTGGGTTCAGTTATAGAAACCCATAGTAGCAACGTGCTTCTCAGGTTGCGACGTGTGATAGCCAATGGAGAGCTCTCACCGGATGACGTATCGGTGGCTTTCTTTACCTTCGACGATAGCAACCACAACATGCCCATCGTCAAGAATCTGGACGTCAACGAGGATGGTTCGATGGAAGCCGGTTTGCCAATGGAATTCTTCGGAGCAGACATTTTAGAAGGTCTGCAGCTTGGGGCAGGGAAATGACGACCCCAACGTTTCGGGATGCTTTGAGCATAGACACCAACATCTTCGAGCATCTGCTGAATCCACAAATCAACGTCGATGGACACATAAATACGCTGTTGGTACATCTCATGGCGCAACGCGTCGCACTGCTAATTGATGATGGAAAACGCATCTCAGGAGAATATAACGATCGTATCGGACCCATAATTCGACATACTGACGACTTGCGAAACGAGGTATACATTCTGCGTTATTGGATACGAGATGCGCCTCGTTTGAGAATTACGATCAATTGGACTGACACGCTGATGAAGGCTATACGAAAGGTCATCATTGAAAAGTCTGAAGCCCTTGACTGTATATTCGTCTATGTCGCTTTATCCCAAGGGACGGTACTTATTTCCAATGACGAGGTCCACATCGTTATTGGTCCTGAAAGGGAACGCGGAGACCCCACAAGACGTCAGCGTCTATTAAGGAATTCCAAGAAACTGCGCCCCCAAGGCGCGGAAATCCTTACCTCACAAGAAGCCCACGATAGGATTTAGCAAATCGTAGTGGCTTTCACAGGCACCCTAAGGTCGCTCTATAAGAGAAAAAAAGCATGGTTGAAGAACAGGCCGCAATAGACCGGCTCATCATCAATGGGCCTTATGCTGAACCAGCGGAGCACTGGAGCTATAACCGGGAGAGGCGGACGTTCTCACGATCGGAGGGTCGTCGGTCTGCGGGTTACCTCATTGCGTCGGCGGACTCCAAGACCTTCGACGACCCGGGTGTGTTCGTTGAAATCCCTCTGGTCAATCAGATTCGGCCACGTGTAAAGTCATGGCGAGAAGCCAGCTATCCTGGCGTGACAGCAATCACCAAACGCCTTTTGGAGCATTGGACGGACTCGGAAGAGTTCGAGAACCGGCGGTTCTTCTTCTGCCAACTCGAGGCCGTAGCGACGCTGATTTGGCTGACTGAAGCGCCCGATAGTGAAAAGGTGGGGATAGAGATTCCCGGTGACGGCGGCGAGTTCCGCCGGTTATGTGCCAAGATGGCGACGGGAACCGGTAAAACAGTAGTTATGGCTATGGTGATCGCGTGGCACATTCTCAACAAGGTCGCCTATCCCCAGGACAACCGCTTTGCCAAGAATGTGCTGGTCGTTGCCCCCGGTCTCACCGTCAGAAGCCGCCTCGCGGTCCTGGAACCATCCAATCCCGAAAACTACTACGAGGCTTTCCATATCGTGCCCTCACCTTTATTGGATCGACTCCGCCAAGGAAAGGTAATGGTACGCAACTGGCATGCCCTCAACTGGGAGACAGATGAACAGATTGCCAGAAAACGTAGCGTGGACAAACGAGGAGCCAAGAGCGACGAGGCCTATGTACGCAAGGTGCTGGGCGAGATGGCCGGAGCCCGAAACCTGCTCGCCGTCAACGACGAAGCGCACCACGCCTGGCGTGTTCCGGCCGAGTCGAAGGTCAAGGGCGTCGCCAAGGCCGATATTGAGGAAGCGACCAAGTGGGTGGGAGGATTAGACCGGATTCACCGTGCGCGCAACATTCTCACCTGCTACGACTTCTCTGCCACACCCTTTGCACCATCAGGCAAGAAAAGCTCAGATGAGGCCCTTTTCAACTGGATCGTGAGCGACTTTGGACTGAACGACGCCATTGAATCGGGCTTGGTAAAGACACCCCGTGTAGTAATACGCGACGATGCAGTGCCCGATGCAAGGACCTACAAGTCCCGTCTTTACCACATATATAACGACGCGGATGTGAAAGACGACTTGAATCGGCGTGCGCAGCCCCACGAGCCACTACCTGATCTGGTGACCAATGGGTATTACCTGCTTGGCTACGACTGGAGAGAGGCTGCCAAAGAGTGGCGAAAATCAAAGCAAGAAACACCGCCAGTGATGATCACCGTTGCCAATCGGACCGAGACGGCGGCACGAATCAAGCACGCCTTTGACCGTAAGCGTATCTTGATCGACGAACTCTGCAATGAGAAGCAGACCCTGCACATTGACTCCGGCGTACTCAAGCGGGCTGAGGAGTCAGAGGAGCCGATAGCTCAGATCAAAGCGGACGATAAAAACAAATCTGGAAATGGAGTTGAGTCATTGAGGCTTACCGCAGACCAGAGGGCTGAGCAACTCAGGAGGATGGTGGATACCGTCGGGCGACCGGGGCAGCCCGGCGAGAAGATACAGAACGTCATCTCGGTGGGGATGCTCTCCGAGGGCTGGGACGCCAAGACCGTTACCCACATTATGGGACTCCGAGCGTTCACCAGCCAATTGCTGTGTGAGCAGGTGGTGGGCCGGGGCCTTCGCCGTACGACTTACGAGGTGAACGACAAGACCGGCCTTTTCGAGCCGGAGTACGTAAACATATTTGGGGTGCCCTTCACCTTCCTGCCTCACGAGTCAGACGGCAGCGTAGCGCCGAAACCTCCAAGTCCAAAAACTGCCATTGAGCCGGTGACCGAAAAAGCTGCGTTTGAAATCAAATGGCCCAACGTCATTCGCATCGAGCACGTATACCGGCCACGCCTTTCTCTGGATTGGGGACGAGTCGAGTTTCTTCACCTCAATGCCAGCGAAACGGCTCAGGTCGCCGAACTTGCTCCCATAGTGGACGGGAAACCCGACGTCTCCAAGGTGACCAGCATTGACCTGGAAGCGCTAGCGAGAGAGTACAGAACACAGAAAATCGTCTTCGAAACGGCACGGGATGTCTACGACCAGATGCAGACTTCCTGGTCGGGCAGCAGGGAGTCTCTCATTGCCCAGTTGGTGAAGCTTGTCGAGCAGTTTCTCTTAACTGATCGACTTGATATCACGCCACCACTGTTCTACCAGGACGACACTGCTCGGCGGCTCATCATCACTCTCAATATGACAAAGGTGGTGCAGCACCTTTGGGACGCTGTACGTATCGAGAACACGGAGAGGCTTGAGCCTGTCTTTGACCGTGACCATCCTATCCGTTCGACTGCCAACGTGGCGACCTGGTACACCGGCAAGCCGTGCCACGTCTCTGAGCGTAGCCACATTAACATGTGCGTGTACGACAGCACGTGGGAAGCGTCGGAAGCGTTCGAGTTAGACCACAACCCCATAGTTGATGCATGGGTCAAGAACGACCACCTGGGATTTGAGGTGCTTTACGTTTATAGGGGAGTGGTCCGAAAGTACCGTCCTGACTTCATCATCCGTCTGAAGTCAGGGAATCTACTGGTTCTGGAGACGAAGGGACAGCCGGACGAACAGAGCCGCGCCAAGCGCCGTGCATTGGAACAGTGGACCCATGCCGTCAACCAGCACGGGGGCTTCGGGCGGTGGGTTTCCGACGTTTCCTATAGCCCTGAGGACATCAAGGATATCCTACGGAAATACGGGAGGGCAGAGGTTGGCAAAATCGGATCCTGAGGAATTCATGAAGGGACAAACCTGTTACGGGCATTTTCATTAGGTCTTGTGAGGTGGATTTATTAAAACCCCCTGATATCAATTGCGTCAAGGCCCCCTACGTACCAATTTGGATCTGATTCTCCGCGCCTTCGACGACGACGGATGTCATGAAGTCCGTTCCCCTGCTATAGGTTCTTAGAGGCCTGCATATGGATATCCCTGTTAGCCGATTAATCGCCAAGTACAGCATTACTCGCATAGAGGATTGTCTTACCATATATTCACACGAGAGACTCCGTCAGTTATTCTAAGAAATGCATTTGGGCTCTCTCAAGAACTGCGGGACACACAGTGAGGGAAGACCGTTGTTGAAGGACACTAAAACCGCCCTACACGAGGCCAATGAGGCGTGGAGCGATCTAATCCCGAGGTTTATTAAACTACCGTGGACTGCGTACAAACATCGTCATCTGCTTCATTATGGGTGGCTCTGGCTAATGTATCATGTCGGCTCAGGAAAAACCAATATCGTTGTGACCGGGCGATCAGGTGTTGGGAAGTCAATTCTTGTAGAAAGGATAAAGCTAGCGGATAAAGACTGGGCTTGGGAGCAACCCGAACGTTCCCGTGACGTTGAGAGCCATCTCCTACGAGTTGGCAGATGGACGCGAATCGTCAGAATTGTCCCCGGCGACACTATCCAGGAACGGGATCTGGGGATACATGAAGCATTTAGCTCTCATCATAAACTTGAGGGTGTAGTTTATGTAGTAGATTGGGGATTTACCAGAGAAAGGGATCAGGTTGTTCGCGAAGAGTATATAACTAAAAACGGACTCAGCACAATCAAGGATTTGCGTGAGTTCAATTTAAATCAGGAACGCGAAGATTTCGCCAAAATCTGCGACCGAATTCAGGAGTCATATACTCGTTGTAGACGACCAAATTGGATGTTCATTGCTGTAAATAAAGCAGACCTCTTCGTAAATGAAATCAACGAAGTACAACGCTACTACCATCCAAGGCTAGAGAGCCCATTCACAGACATACTTAACAAGATGCTTGATAAAGTGGGCCGCGGGAATTTCAAAGTTTCAGCGGCGCCCGTGTGTTCTTGGCAGGAAAACTTCGAGTGGAATGGCAGAATGCATAATACAGAAATCGGAGGCGATGAATCCGCTCGTGCCTTGTTAAAGCACATGTTGTGCAACTTAGCTAGTTTATGCTATGGTAAGAGGAAGTGATGAACACAAGCGGCAGACACCAACAAGGACACAAATTTGATCCCGCAGCTAGGCTTCGTGAAGTAGAAGAACTCATTGACCTTGCAGAAGAGATTTCGGCACGAATCGAAACTCTTGAGCAATCTATCGTCTCCTCTCGAGGTCAGTATCTGGCAGTTTTTTCCGCTACCTATTTGACCATATTGGGTGGCGCGTTGCTATACATAAAGGCGAATATCGAAATGTCGACCATTGGTTTAACAGTCAGTGTTTTCGGACTCACAGTAGTAATTATGTTTGGTTTGGGCTACACTATTTCTCGAATCAGGATTCGAAATCAGGCAAAAAGAGATTTGGAGGTCGAAGTTCGTCTCATCGGCGAGTTACTAGAGATGATTACAGGACTGCTGGCTTCAATTGAATCTGAGGTGAGCGTAGTTAGGCATACCGTTCTTACGATGCGGTTACGTCGCATTAAATTCAGTGCAGATCGAATAAGTTAGAACCTCTTCCCTTATTGTAGATGTACATTTTCGCAAGACACGGTATTGGGGGAAATTTAATGAAATAACTCTTCAAGGGTACGATTGATTTCTGATTATTGGCGACTGAATCAACATAGTCGTAGGATTCCACAGCGTTTTGGAGGATTTACGAGAAAACTGCCCATGCGATCCTTAGCGTAATATAACTCTCAAGGTAAGACGCTGTTCCAAACATCGATACCTGAGATAATCCCCTCGGTTTACTCGAAACATTCCATTCTAATTGCGTCGTTTCCAAATTTGTACGGCCCCGTGAACGAAAACTCTTTTCGGTTCGTCCGCAAACGGCACCCTGTCGTCACGTTTTCCTTCTAGCAATTTCGTGCGTCGTTAATGACCTATCTAAGTCCGGTTTCATACGAGTCAACACAACCTCACGGCTTACGGGCGTCGGCCTGTCCTTTGTAACAACGAAATCGCAGAGATAGGCACGATCGTCTCTCTCCGGAAAATCCGAGCGGTAGTGCGATCCCCGGCTCTCTTTTCGCACCAGGGCGCCGTTCACAATCGCCTCAGAAACATCCAGATAATTCTCCATGTTGAGAATGTCCGCCCACGCCAGGGGTGTCGCGTCCCCTTCGTTCTCAGACACCCGCTCCAGGGTCGTAGATGAAATTCCTCTCGGCGTCGGCCAGCGGGGGGAGTTCCAGGTCCTTCCTTGAGAGTATTGGATTGGAAACCGGCCAATCGATGGCGATGGCCGGATCGTCCCAAACAATGCCCCGGTCGAGATCCGGTGCGAACTCCGCGGTCACCTTGTACACGAACTCGGCCTCGTCGCTCAACACACAGAACCCGTGCGCAAAACCCTCGGGGACGTAGAACATCCTGAAGTTGGCGCCCGACAACACAACCGCTTCCCACCGTCCGAAGGTGGGTGCGTTCCTGCGGATATCCACGGCCACGTCAAACACCTCGCCCTTCACGACACGGACCAGCTTGCCCTGTGCCCTGGGGTTCAGCTGGTAGTGCAACCCCCGCAGAACGCGCCGGACCGAATGGGAGTGGATATCCTGCACGAACTCGGCGGAAATCCCGTTCGCCTCAAAATCAGACCTCTTATAGGATTCCATCAGAAAGCCGCGGTTGTCTTCGAAAACCCGGGGTTCGACCAGAATGAGTTCGGGAATTCCCATCCTTTGAAACCGGAATGGCATCCAACTTCCTTTCCCGGAGAAATCGACGCGTATTTCAGATCAGGAGTGCCGGGACGACACCTGCGTCCAGCCTTCTTCGTCCACGTCGAGGCGCTTCAGCAGGGGTTCCCACCAGGCACGATTGTCAGTGTACCAGAGTATTGTTTCTTTGAACCCATCTTCAAAAGAAACTTCGGGGCGCCATCCGAGTTGGGTGCGTAACTTGCTCGAATCCAGAAGGTACCTGCGATCGTGTCCGGGTCGGTCCGGAACGTATACCTTGGATGATCCCTCCAGCCCGAGTACATCCAGAATCGTGTCTGCAATCGTCTCGACGTCCACCTCAAAACCGCTGCCGATATTGTACGTCTCTCCGACCCTGCCTCGTTTCAGGATCAGGTCGATGGCCCTGCAATGGTCCACCACATGGAGCCACTCCCGTTTGTTCCGGCTGCTCCTGTAGAGCGTCATCTTCTTCCTGTTCAGAACCTGAGTGACAAAGAGAGGAACCACCTTTTCGGGGAACTGGTAGGGCCCGTAGTTGTTCGCACAATTGGAAATCGTGACCGGCAGCCCGAAGGTATGATGGTACGCCCGGACCGCCAGATCCGCCGCCGCTTTGGATGCGTTGTAAGGCGTACGCGGCAGATAAGGGTCGGTCTCCGAAAAGCTTGCCTCCGAATCGAGGGGCAGGTCCCCGTAGACCTCACACGTTGAAATATGGTGAACCCGGGGCGCTCTGGCGTCGTAAGCCGCCCGGAGCAAGCGCTGTGTCCCCAGCACGTTCGTCTCGTAGAAAACGTCCGGATTCACGACCGCACGGCTGTTGTGGGACTCGGCGGCGAAATTCACGATATAATCCGGCCTGTGCCGCTCGAAAAGATCTCGAGTCAACTCATAGTTGCCGATATCGCCGTGGACGAACTCGTACCTGCCGGGATATGTTTCCACCACGTCGGAAAGGTTATCGAGATTTCCGGCGTACGTGAGCAAATCGTAGTTTACAACTCTGTCATCCGGATATTTGGACAACCAGTACCGAACAAAGTTCGAACCGATAAACCCCGCGCCACCGGTCACAAAAATCCCGGCCATAATGATCCCCTAAAAGAACAATATCCCCGTTAAAGTCAAATACACCCCGTATACCGCCAGCAGCACGAAACCTTCGATTCGGGTCAGGCGGTGGCCTGTGCGCATCATGACGAGCATCGCCAATACAATCGCCAGCATGGCGGGAAACGAAAAATGGATCACTTTGGGCGCCACCACGAGCGGATTCACCACTGCGGATGCCCCTGCGATCCAGCAGATATTCAGGATATCCGCGCCCAGAATATTGCCTACCACGATCTCCCCATGTCCCCCCCGCGCTGCCGTCACGCCGGTGGCGATCTCCGGCAACGACGTGCCAATAGCAATAACCGTAAGCGCAACTACCGCTTCGCTGACGCCCAGCTCCGAGGCGATGGCCACCGCGGATCCCACGATAAAATGACTGGATATCATCACGCCGACCAGCCCCACGCAAAACCAGAGCAGCAGCATCCCCAGACCGCGTCCCTCAATTGACGCCTCGATCTCCTGCAGTTCCTCCAGCCGGTTCCCCTCTGCCTCGGAAGATCGACGACGCGTCACATATGCAAAAACCGTGTACGCCACGAACAGCAGTAGCAGTACCCCTCCCTCGGCGCGCCCCAGGCGCCCGTCAAACGCCATCGCGTACGCGGCCAAATCCACGACGATCAGAAATATCCCGGTCGTCCGTAACAAATATGGATTGATGAGAATCGGCGTCCCTGCCACGAGGACGCCCAGCGGCAGCGCAACGCCGTCGTCCACAATCACGGAACCGACGGCATTGCCCAGCGCCATCTCCGGATGCCCCTCGAGTGCGGACAGAACGGACACGGCCAGTTCGGGTGAGGTCGTCGCCAGGCTCACCAGCACGATGCCGATGAGCATCTTCGGAACATTCAGATATTCGGCAATCCCCACCGCTCCGTCCACAAACCACGAAGCGCACTTGGCAAGAACCACGAAACACACCGCCAGAATGCCGACCGCAACCGGTATACTCATAAAAAAACAATCCCTTGTCAATTTATACAGCCGCTGCAAAGTGTTCCCGCGCGGTCGCGTATCGGACGTCCGCGGCCGAATGCCCGGCTTATCTGCCGGCGACCCGGGCCACCCAGATGCTGAATTCGTAAAGCAGCACCAGCGGCAGCGCCATCAGGAGTTGGGAGATCGGGTCCGGAGGCGTGAGCAGGGCAGCCAGAATAAAGCCGATCACTACCGCATACCGCCGGCCGCGCCGCATTCGATCCGCGGTCAACAGGCCGATCCGGCTCAGGAAAAACGCCGCTACCGGCAGTTCGAAGACAACACCGAAGGCCACCAGCAGTCTCAGCACAAAGCCGATGTAGTAGCCGATATCGAACTGGGGGTCGACGCCGGTCCCCTCGCCGATCAGAATCAGGAATCGAAACGACAGCGGCACCACGCTCACGTAGGCAATGGCGCCGCCCAGAACAAAACAGACCGTCGACGAAAAAACAATAAAAGATACGTACCGCCGCTCCGATTTCAATAAACCCGGAGCAACGAAGATCCACAATTGATACAGGAGAAACGGCAACGCCAGGATCGCGCCGCCCACCAGGGAAATTTGAAATTTGACGAGAAACATCCCCATCGGTTTCAAATATATAAGCTTGACGGGCGGTTCAACCGGCGCCACGCCCAACCACTCCATTACGGGGGTCACGTCGCGAACCGGCAACACAAGCCAACCGAGGATGCTGTCCGAAAATATCCCGCAGATCACGGCGCCGAACACGAGGGCCGCCAACCCTTTTAATATGCGCCATCGCAGTTCCTCCAGATGATCCAGAAAGGGCATCGCCTTGTCGTCCCCACGCTCGGACGGTTCGGGGGTGCGTCGGCCGGGAGTTTCGGCGTCCGGGGGCAGAATCGACGGCGTTGCATCCATCGTGTGCCGGCGGATGGCCATCACCACCAGAAGCGCGCCCAGAACCAGGCAGAGCTGCGCGAACAGGTCTCCGTACCTCGTATAAAACGTCTTTGCGCTTCGTGGCACCACGCCGTGAGTCAACACGGCCGGATGGAAAATTCCCGTTGTCCCCGACTTCCGTCCAAAGGCGTCGATAAACGTGGACACACCTGTATTCGCGCAGCGCACCACGTCCCGCCGGTTCTCGATGGCGCGAAACACAGCCGCCTCGGCATGCTGATAGGGTCCGGAAGTGCGACCGAACCAGCCATCGTTGGTAATAACGACCAGAAACTCCGCGCCCCGGTCCACAAAGGACCGGACAAATCCCGGAAAAACCGAGTCGTAACAGATTAGCGCGGAGAACCGGGCCTCGGGGCCATTGAAAACCGTCCGCGTCTCTCCGGAATCCCAGTTGCCCCCCACGTACCCGCCGCCGGTGAACCGGGTTTTCCTCAGAAAGGGCAGCAAATCCGGGAACGGCGCCCGTTCGCCGAACGGCACCAGGCGAGTTTTATCGTAGTATCCCGTGATCCCCTTTTGGGGCACGAACAGAAACGAGGAGTTGTACACCTTTACCGGGTCGCCAGTCACCAGTCGGTACGCGCCCGTATGAAGGTAGATGCCCAGCGAGTCCACCATCGCCTGCACCTGCTCTCGATGGTGCCGGTACAGTTCCCCTTTCATATAGCCGACCGCCGTCTCGGGCCACACCACAAGCTTCGCCCCCTGCCCCGCGGCTTCCACTGTCATCGGCTTCAGTTTGCCGAAATTGTAATCGAATCCCCTGTATTCCTTGGCCACCGGAGGCATATCCGGTTGGACTACACCCACCGGCACGGCCTGCTGATCAGAATCATTCTTCAGCGCCAGATACCCGTTCGCCGCCGGTCCCGCAAAAAGCGCCGCCACCGCGGCAGCCCAAGCCCAGCGCCGCGCTCCGTTCCTCCACAGCATCAGTACGCTCAGATTGACCACTACAATCCAGAACGAAACCCCATATACCCCCGTCACTTCAGCATACTGGATCAGCCACAGATAGGCCGTCTGCGAATTACCAAGCACCACCCATGGAAACCCCATGTCTCCCAGAGAATTGAAATACTCGAACCCAACCCACAGAAAGGGCGCGCTCCACATGCCCGTGGCGCCGTACCGCCGCACGACGCGGGCGAACGTCCACAAAAACAGCCCACGGAACAGGGACATGTAAAAAACCGCCCCGGCCATGCCGGGGGGCGTGATCCAACCGATCCAGTAAAGTGTCGCTCCGTAGAAAAATATCCCCTGAACGAAACCGGCGCCAAAGGCCGCACGGCCGCACAGCCGTTCCGCCGAAATCAGCAGCGGGATAAGCGCCACGTAAGACAGGAAACCCATGGGCAGGGGTGGGAATGCCGCGCCCAGGACAAGGCCCGAAACCGCCGGAAACAGCACCATCCATTTCCAGTCTGCGCCCTGCCGTGCCTCCGTCATAACTCCGGTTCCTCCGAACCCTTCTGCCGGTACTTCACGGGCCGCGTTTTCACGGTTCGGGTTTCGGGACAGAAAAACCGGTTGGCCGCAAGCAGTGAGTCCCGCCAACCGGTACGGTTGATACCCACCCCAAAAACCCGCTTAGAATATAAACGAATGGACCCTATTGTCAAACCCGTACCATTCCCCCTCAACCGCTTGACAAGCCATGGGAAATTCCATAATTTCCGTCCACATTTCGCCTCACCTCAACCTCGTTGCGTCACGGTATACTTCCAGTGCTTCCCCATCTCGCCACGGAGCTGGACAATCTGAAAGCCCGCGGGCTGTACCGCAGCCTCCGTCTGGTGGAAGGCGCGCAGGGTCCCAGGGTCCGCATCGACGGTAAAGAGCGTCTCCTTTTCTGTTCCAATAACTACCTCGGTCTTGCAAACCACCCCATTCTTACGGAAGGTGCGGACGATGCACTGCGCGCGTACGGGCTCAGCGCGGCGGCCTCCCGGCTGATTTCCGGCAACATGGAACCGCATCGGACGCTGGAACACCGGATGGCCGGCTTCCTGGGAGCCGAATCGGCCCTCTGTTTTCCCACCGGCTACATGGCGAACCTGGGCGCAGTAAGTGCGCTTGTCGGCCCGGATGACGCGGTTTTCAGCGACCGTCTGAACCATCGCAGCATCATCGACGCCTGCCGGCTCTCACACGCGAAGACCTTTGTTTATCGCCACCGGGACGTCGACCATCTGGAAAGCCTGCTCAAGACCCAACTCGAATTCCGGCGCCGCCTGATCGTCACCGACGGGCTGTTCAGCATGGACGGCGACCTTGCCCCCCTGCCCGAACTAGTGGACGCCGCGAATCGTCACAATGCCATACTTATGGTCGACGATGCGCACGGGACCGGGGTCCTTGGGGCTTCCGGCCGGGGAATCCACGAACACTTCGGCATTACGCAGGGCATCGACATTCTGACAACCTCAGGCAGCAAGGCAATGGGCGCCTGTGGCGGGTTCGTCGCCGGAACAACGGAACTCATCGACCTGCTGATCAATCGGGCACCGGCGTTTATATTCACCTCGGCCCTGCCACCCGACGCCTGCGGGGCCGCCACAGCCGCCTTGCGACTCATCGAATCCCGTTCGGACTTGCGAAAAAGCCTTTGGCGGAACGTTCACTCCGTTCAAGAGGCCCTGCGCGGCCTTGGGTTCGATCTTATGGGCTCCCAATCCCAGATTGTTCCGATCCTCATCGGCGACGCCGCGCGCACCATGGCGATTTCGGACCATCTCTTTAAGGAGGGGATCTACCTGAGCGGCATCCGGCCGCCAACCGTACCCGAAGGAGAGAGCCGCCTTCGCCTCACGCTCATGGCCGACCACAGCGAGGACGATATCACCCGACTCATCCAGGCACTGGCAGATGTCCGCGCGGCATTCTTTTAGAATTCTCGCCGGCGTTTTCGCGCTGCACATCTTTCAGGCGCCGACGCCCGCCGCCGCCCTGAACGGTACTGTCAGAGACAGCGCGACACGCACGCCGTTGCCGTACGCCACGGTCATCCTGCCGGAACTCAAACGCGGGGACCAGACGGACCTTTATGGCCGATTCACCCTTGCCGACCTGCCCGGGGGCCCCGTTCGCGTCCAGGTTTCATATGTCGGCTATCGGACGGCACTGCGGAGGATTGACGTATCCGGGTCTGCGGACAGCCGACTGGACATTTCGCTTTCCCCCTCTCCAATTCCGCTTAAGTCGCATGTCGACCTGCCACTCCCATCCCTCAAGGATCTTCTGACAAACATCGGCCACAATCCCCGGGAAAACGTCTTTCACACGCGCTACGTGAACCTGAGGACCCATCGTTTTTCGATACGTGGCGCCCAAACCCTCTACGCCGGCAGCCATACCGGTTCCCGCGTCCTTGCCCGAATCGAGTACGACGGCCGGGGATATTATCGAAATCCGGGAGAAATCGTTCAGGTCATCACGGCGTACCGGTCGCGTCACGCGCCTGCGCAGCAATTCGGGATGCATCCCGGCATCATCGTAAAAATCCGCAGCGGCCGCCTCAACAGCCGCGATTTTGATGTAGGTCCCCTTCCGTTGGAATCCGGCGCCAGGCGAGATTATCGATATCGCCTGATGAGTACGGTTCAGATGGGCGACGTGGCGGTGCACAGGATTCGCATTGAACCCAGAAAAAAAAGACGCCCCGCACTGGAAGGGGACATCTGGATTTCCGAAACCGACTTCTCGCTGGTGGGCTACGACCTGCGCTTGAACAAAAAAGGCAGAAAATCGCTCGGCATCAAGGAACTGCGCACCTACCAGGAAAACGCGCTCTATTACGACCGCTATTGGCTGCCCGTACTACAAACCGTCCGCATTAACACCTCGACCGGCATATTGGCAGAACAAACCACGCGTATTGGCGACTATACGCTGAACCCCGTGCTTCACGACTCCCTCTTCACCCGGGGCTCGTTTTCAATGCACCCGGATGCAACCCGACGTGGCGCCGCCTATTGGAAAGCCCGGGAGGACAGCCTGCAGACCGCGCAGCGGCAGGCGGTGCTGATGCTGCTCGAAACCAATGTCGTTCCCGAAGGGTGGAAACGCTTTTTGAGTCAATAGCGGATAGGTCGGTTTGAACGGCGCGCACGCACGACTCGCAATGCCCCGCATCCCGGAACCCGGCTTGAAGACTGCGCCGTGTCGGCGTCAGCATTGCACAAAGGGGAAGGCAAGGAGATACAGATGCGTCAACAGACGGCTGCACCGGAAGCGCTCAACCGCATTCGTGTTGTCCTGACGGGCACCAAGGAGCCCGGCAACATCGGCTCGGTGGCGCGCGCCATGAAGAATATGGGCCTCTCCCGGCTCTACCTTGTGGACCCGCCGGACCATACCTGCGGCGACGCGCGAAAAATGGCCCACGGTTCGGGAGACGTGCTCTACGGCGCCACCATATGTAATTCGCTTGAAGAAGCCCTGTCCGGCACGGTTCTCTCGGTAGGTACAACCCACCGGAAACGGGAACACCTCGACATCATGTACGGGCCGCGGCACGTGGCGGAAAAGCTGGTTTCCCTGCCGCAGAATAACGAAGCCGCCCTCGTTTTCGGCCGCGAAGAAAATGGCCTCACCAACGATGAAATGCGACTCTGCAGCGTGATCGCCAATATCCCGACCGCCCACCGGTATCCCTCCCTGAACCTTTCCCAGGCCGTTCTCATCTTCGGCTATGAACTCTTCCGCGCGGCTGCAAGGCCCCGAGAGATTCCGGAACTGGACCTGGCGTCCTTTGAAGAAATGGAATCCCTCTACACGCACATCGCGTCCGCGCTGAACAAGCTGGGCTTCCCCGCCGACTACATGCCGAAGGCCTTCCCGCGGTCCATCCGCCGCCTCTTCGGGCGCCTCTCCATGGATCGCCGAGACGTTGCCACCATGCACCGGATCTTCCGCCAGATCGACAAATTCGTCGCCGTACACAAATCGGATGCCGAGTCAGGATGACCAGTGGGCGAAGGATTTCGAAGAAAGGGCGGACTTCACGATAGGCGGCCCCAGCCGCCTTCACCGAAAGAGCATCTCGGATGAGAATGCGCCATTCATTCAGCATCGCCCTGTTGTTGGTTGGCGTCCTGTTCGCGCGGGCCAGCCTCGCCGGGAAGGAAAACCCCTTCAGTCTGCCGGAAGGCGCCCTTGTACGCCTGGGCAAAGGTGATATCAGTTTTAATGACAGAGCGGTAGCCTATTCGCCGGACGGCGCGCGCCTGGCGGTGGCAAGCAGCATCGGTATCTGGCTGTACAATGCCCACACCGGCGCCGAAGTGGCCTTGTTCGCGGGGCACACGCGGTATGTCCTTGCGGTATCGTTCTCCCCGGATGGATCCACCCTGGCCAGCGGGAGCTGGGACAATACGATTCGGTTGTGGGATGTTGCCAGCGGTCAGACGAAAGCCACATTGACAGGGCATACGGAAAGAGTCACTGCGGTATCGTTCTCCCCGGATGGCTCCGCCCTGGCCAGCGGGAGCTGGGACAATACGATTCGGTTGTGGGATGTTGCCAGCGGTCAGACGAAAGCCACACTGGCAGGGCATACGTCATGGGTCAACTCGGTTTCGTTCTCGCCGGACGGGGCCACCGTGGCCAGCGGAAGTGGGAATCTACTTAATGAAGACAATACGATTCGGTTGTGGGATGTTGCCAGCGGCCAAGAGAAGGCAACTCTGAAAGGGCATGAAGAGCAGATCCTTTCGGTGTCATTCTCCCCGGATGGATCTGCCTTGGCCAGTGGAAGCAGGGACGGTACGATTCGACTGTGGGACGTGGTCAGCCGTCAGGAAAAAGCCACCCTGCCCTTGTATCCGTATTGGGTCTATTCGGTGTCGTTCTCCCCGGGTGGGGCCATCCTGGCCAGTGGGAGTAATGACAATACGATTCGGTTATGGGATGTTGCCAGCGGTCAGGAGAAAGCTACCCTGACTGGGCATACGCGCAGGGTCCATTCGGTATCGTTTTCGCCTGACGGATCTGCCTTGGCCAGTGGAAGCAGGGACGGTACGATTCGGTTGTGGGACGTGGTCAGCCGTCAGGAAAAAGCCACATTGACAGGACATACGTCCTGGGTCTTTTCGATGTCGTTCTCGCCGGATGGGGCCACCCTGGCCAGCGGAGGTGTTGACAATACGGTACGTTTGTGGGACGTGGCCGGAAGACATGAGGAGAATACTCTGACTGGGCATACGAGTTGGAGTGTTTTTTCGGTATCGTTCTCGCCGGATGGGTCTACCCTGGCCGGTGTGAGCAGGCAGGAGATTCGGGTTTGGGATGTGGTCAGCAGTCAGGAGAAAACCACCCTGACAGGCCATACGTCCTGGGTCTTTTCGGTGTTGTTCTCACCGGATGGATCCACCCTGGCCAGCGGAGGTGTTGACAATACGGTACGTTTGTGGGACGTAGTCAGTAGTCAGGAGAAGACCACGCTGACGGGGCATACAGGGTCAGTAGCGTCCGTGATATTCTCACCGGGCGGGTCCACCATAGTCAGTGGGAGTGCCGACAAGACGGTACGTTTGTGGGATGTGGTCAGCGGTCAGGAGAAAGCCACCCTGACAGGCCATACGTCCTGGGTCTATTCGGTGTCGTTCTCACCGGATGGGTCCACCTTAGCAAGTGGGAGTGGGGACGAGACGGTACGTTTGTGGGATGTGGTCAGCCGTCGGGAAAAGGCCACCCTGACAGGGCATGCGAGTAGGGTCCTCGCGGTGTCGTTCTCGCCAGATGGGTCCACACTGGCCAGTGCGAGCGAGGACGGGATAGTACGTTTGTGGGATGTGGTCAGCCATAGGGAGAAAGGCGTCCTGAGGGGGCATACCGAGGTTGCCACGGCCGTGTCGTTCTCCCCGGATGGACTCACCCTGGCCAGTGGGAGTGGAGACGGTACGATTCTGCTTTGGGATATGTCACCATATGTCACCGCTGATATCCCTATCCCCGACTTCGATGGCGACGGTACCGTTGCCTTCACGGACTTTATAGATTTCGCAGCACATTTCGGTCTGAGTCATTCTGATGAAGACTACGACGCACGATATGATCTGGACGGGAACGGCACGATTGGCTTTGGCGACTTTCTGATCTTTGCAAGCGCCTTCGGTAAAGAAACCTCATCCGGTTGACGTCGCACTTCACGGTCAGATTGTGCGGTGCCCACGGTTCACACAGGTATGGGACGTGAGCACCAATGCGAAGGGCAGACAGGAGTGTCGGTCTCAAAGGACGCTTCTCCCGTCGCGATCCCTTCCTCGTAAATCCGGCGCACGGTCTCCCAGTCGTCCGTCGTCATAGATGTGACGATTGGATCCATCGGGATTTCCTGCCAGGTGACGATTAAAGGCGATCCGGAAAGTACCTGAAGAGATGCGTCTGCCACTGCGACAGCGGACTCCGGCCCGTCCGTTCGTAGAACGCCAACGAAGCCCGCGCGTTCATGGCCAGGGAGGGTCGTGAGGGATTGCAGAACGCGTATTCCATGCCTCCCCTGGATTCTTCTCGTGCATAGACCTTCAAACAGTTCAGAAGATCGGGCCGCCCAAGGTCGAAGGGAACGCACTCGCTTTTCGCCAGGACACCTTCGTGGAAAAATCCCGGGACGTCACGCTCCAGAGCTGCGATCCTCGGTCGGCCGTACTGATATGAAATGCTCAGGAAGACCCGGCCGCCATCACGCAGATACTCCCTGGCGCCGCGAAGGACCGTCCGTTTGTATCCGAATCCGTCATCGTCTTCGCTCGCGTCCGGATTTGCGATGAGGAAATCCGCTCGCCCCGTCAAGGCTTCGAGGGAACGTCTGTCACCATCCGCAAACGGCGCGTACGAATCCGACCGCATGAACGTGACCTTGTCTTCAACGCCGTTCAACCTGGCGTTCCTCTGGGCGACGGATACATTTGGTGCGCTGATCTCGAGCCCGACAACCCGGTTTACCCCTGGCATCCGTGCAGCGGCGATGGACAGGCAGCCCCCGCCGCTTCCCCAGTCGATGCCAATCCCCTCGAACAGATGTCTATAGCCGCATATCGCTTCAACGGAAATCATGCTGGCTGGCGTGATCGGAGCTGTGCCGGATGGATGCATGAGCCTGATTTCGCCAAGCCCACGGGTGACGTCATCTTCCAGCGTCGTCTCGTTGCTCTTTCGTAGAGAAGACTCACCGCTTCCTGAATCAGTGCGATTGTGCAACTTTCGCTTCGCCATCGCATTTATCCCCCTCCGCAATTCATCCCTGGAAAATTGTCGACGCTTTTCAGGCAGACTCTCAATCACCCGGTATACTGTTTCCGTTAATTCCTTTCTCTCGAGGATTTCGTCCGTTCCTGCTATGTTCGTCGCGAGGTTTTCGCCTCTTGGCTAACCGCATGTGCCGTCGTTTCGGCGATGGATGCAGAGCAGGTTTCCCCATGGATCCTTGATCCAGGCCATCCTGCAGCTTCCGCTATCGGCCGGCTCCATCACGATTTCGACGTCCTTCCCGCGCAGTTCTTCCACCGCCTCATCCACGTCGTCTACCGCAAGCGCGATCCCCGGTCGTCCCGCCTCCTCGTCCCATCGGACCAGTGTGAGGCTTACGGGACGCGTGTCGAACTCCGTCCACGTCTCCTGCGTTCCGTCACCCGTTATCACCCCATCGTCGATAAAATCCTGATCGAGCCCCAGGACTTCGCGATAGAAACGAACTGCCTCCCGCGTATTCGGAAACGTGCGATATCACGAAGTCGATTGCTTTCACTTTCATAGGTCGCGGAAGTCGACGTCGCGCCCTTTCCCCGATAGTCGGAATCCGACGAAAGAATTCGCTACGGTCACCCGTGTCCATTCGGGTTACTGATCTATCCTGATGTCAATACCTCTTGAATTGGTACCGGACCTGGCATACCTGAATCTCGCGTTCCTTCGGCTGTGTTCTCTCCGACTCGTGGTTCCGCCGTCGTGGGTGCCATTGCGTCGCGATTCTTCAAACTCCGATCGTTTTCTCCATAACGATGACATCCCGCACTAGACCGCATGGGAGTCTGTCGGGAGATCGGCTTACCTCAATGTAACCGTGAGCGCGGTAGAAGAGAGGTGCCGCAAAGTTGTACTCCGTGTACCGCAGTCTGGCGGTGTCATGACCCGCGGTGCGTATCTCGTCCTCGCAATTCTGCAACAGCGTACTCCCTATCCCGCGCCGCTGAAAGGACGGATGCACCCAGAGATCGGCGACTTCCTGACCATCGGGATGCGTCAGGCCGACAATTCGAGACTGATGCTCCACGACCGTGACGTTCTGCCAGGTCTCCGGATACCGCTTGCTCTCCAAATCCGCCTCCATCCAATCGCGTACAGCCTGAATCGGGGCGAGTTCACAGTTTCCGGAAAGCCAGGACCGCCGCGCCAGGTCAACAAGCGCCGGGACGTCCGCCTCAACCGCGTGTCGGGTCTTGACCGCGAGTTTCATTGACCTCCCTCCCCGGGCGCGGACGGCTTCATCAGAACGGTCCAAAGACCCGATATGCCGAATAATTCGGCGTCCTCGGGATAAACCTTCATCGGCCGTAAATCAAGAATCTCGAAATGGTGTTGCAGTATATCTCCAAGTCTATCTTCAGTGTAGCCGATTCCCGGCGGCATCTTTCCCGTTTCGTATATCTCCCGATCTTCCACGGGTTGACCGCCTGTCTTGTCAAAACAGGTCATCCAGAAGCGTCCGTTCGGGTTCAGCGCCATGCGAACGCGGTCGAGGTAGATTGGCCTTCGATGTGGCGGCAAATGATGGAATGGGCCGGAATCGCAAGCAAAGTCGCAATGGTTCTCGCGCAATGGTACGTCAAAGACCGACCCGACGATGGAATTGACGCAAACCCGCCCTTCCTCTGCAAAACGACGACCTCTCCCGATCGCAGTCTGCGACAGATCGATGGCGTCAACACGGTATCCGGCCTTCGCCAGATAGACCGCGTTTCGGCCGATCCCGCAACCCAGATCGATAGCGTTACCGGACCTGAGGCGCCCCCGCTTTACGTATCTGACCAGATTCTCGTCCGGGACATTCCTCAGAAAAGGCGGAGTCCGCTTGCCCTTCGCGTAGAAGGACTCCCAATCTACGTTTTCAGCCAGGGAACGATCGAGAAGCTCCGCGTCTTCTACGGTATGGATGTCATCTATACGTTTGGCCGCCATACAAAGCACTTCAGCACTCCGTGGGTTTGTTCTTCATACTTCAAGTCCAATATCCCGTGGCTCAATCGCCTCTATTTCCCGAGCTTCAGATCGGGTGGTATGATACAGGTCCCAGCGAAGTTGGAGATTCAGCCAAAATGCCGGCGATACATCGAAATATCTCGCCAGGCGCAGAGCCGTATTGGGGGTAACGCCGCGTCGACCGTTTACCAGTTCGTTGACCCGTTGATAAGGGACATTTATGGCGGCAGCCAGTTCGCGCTACGTTAGACCCAAAGGATTCAGAAACTCCTCCAGCAGCATCGTACCCGGATGAGTCGGAACACGATCTGTTGGCACACGTACCATGATCGACACCTCTCTTTCAGTTAGTGATAGTCGACGATTTCGACATCGTAGATTCTCCTGAAAGCGTCGACGCGCGGTTGGCGGGTATTGACGATTTAAGTTCCCCGACGCTCATGGCCATATAGCCCGGGAGAGATGTCTTGGGCGCTAAACAATCTTCATTTATCCGATTTTCAACACGTGGTCGGTCAACCATTCCGATAGACCTTGCCTCGACACTTGTCCGGAAGCAACGCCCAGGATAATGGTCTCTTGTTCATCCACATCCGCCTTGATTTCATGCCCATTCAGAACAAGAAATACTTCCATCGCTGCGTGACCCAATCTTTTATTCCCGTCGACAAAGGGATGGTTTTGGATCAAAGCAAAACTCAGGGCGGCGGCTTTCTCAATCAGCGTTGGATAGAGATCCCGCCCGCCGAAAGACATTCGGGGTTGCGCGATGGATGATTCCAATCTGCCCAGATCACGCAACCCCGATGCTCCGCCAGTCTGATCGATTAGACGCCTGTGAAGGTCGACCACCTCCGCCAGGGAAACATATCTCATCAGCTCAGCCTTCTGTAGAGTTCCTTATTCTTACTCAATACCTGCTGTACAGAAGCTTCGAATTCCTCTTCAGGCCCACCCAGCAAATCGTCCAACGCCGCCTTTGCAAGTTCTTCCGGGCGGATACCAAGTCGTTTTGCAGCTGCATCCAACTTTTCATTTTGAGATTCGGTGAGATCAAACGAGAGCTTCATTGTCTTTCCTCCCGTGGATGTTCGATTTCCTACAAAATCGCCAAATTCAAACAATTATTCAAGAGGGATCGACGGCGGCTTTGTGCTTTACAAACCGTCCCTAAAAGTGGGAATCCCCCAGATGGCCCTTCAACTCGAGGTTCAGCGCGTCGGCGATTCCCGCGGCGAAGGCACGTACCCCCGGCAACTCGGAATAGTTGTGAGAATACACCAGCACGTTCACGTTTTGGAATTTCGCGTACTCGAGCAGAAAGAGACTCGTCTCCCCCGTGACGTACAGGTCGATATCGTAGTGCAACGCCTCCCTCAGGTAATTCGTATAGAATCCCGCACCCGTTACCGTGCCTACCCTGCGCACGGACCGGTTCGCGTCATGCACTCTACAGGGCTCCTCGCACAACAGAGACGTGAGGTTTGAGCGCACCGTGGCCAAGCTGGCGGATTCGGATAGTTCGCCCACCCTTCCCGCGTTTTCGGCCAGCGTGGCCACAGGGTTACAACCGATCTCCGACAGCAGCATTGCGGAGGTCCCGAAGTCCGCCAGGTCGAGCGGAAGGTGCGCCCAGATGTGCGTGAGTCCGTGCTTCTGTAAAAGAGAACGGACCTCCTCCCTCTGCTCGAACATGAAATCCCATGCATCGTGGTGTGTGACAATGACATCCACATTCCGATCGACCGCCGCCCGTATCTCCTCCGGCCCGGCGTCGGCGCAGAACCCCATCCAGGGAGCCCGATTGGCACCATCTATACACACAAGTGTGTGTTGTCTCGAGAAGGGCCCTTGCGTCAAAGCACCATCCACACGCCCGCCACACAGAACACCACGCCCGTCACCAGCCGCAGGGTCAGCTTCTCCTTCAGAAAGATGACCGCCATCACCAGCCCCAGAACGGGCGAGACAGACGCCAGGGTGGCCATCTTGGCGGGGCCGATCCGGCTGATCGCCATCACGTACAGCATGGATCCCGCGCCCACGCCGACGATCCCACTCGCGGCCACAATCGACAGCGCCCGCCGGTCGATATCCCGGATGCGCATCACCGGGCCGGTCCATGCCCGGGCCAGGAAGAGCAACGCGGCCGTGATCGGCACGCGGACACTGTTGGCCTGAACGGACGTCATGTGCGTGATCGCCGGTTTGAGCATCACCGTACTCAGGCCCCACAGCAGGCAGGCGAACAGCGCCAGGGATGTGCCCAGCGCGAGCCGAACGGGCCGCTCACCGGAGGGCTGTCGGGCCCGGCTTGAAAGATAAATCACCCCAACGGCCACAAGACAGATCCCAAGGAAGAATCTTCGGCTGAACGGATTCTGCAGCAGGGCCCACTCGAAGAAAAACGTGGCGAGCGGGAAGGTTCCGGACAGCGCCATCGCACGCGACACGCCGATCTCCTTGATTGCCGCCAGGTACATCGTCTCGCCGATGGCCATCCCGATCACCAACCCACCCACCAGCAGCGCCCACTCCGTTCCGGTTACGTGGGCGTAGCTGGAAAGCGGCGGTCCGAACGGGAGCAGCGCCCAGAAAATGACCGTGGCCACGGCGCACCGGATGCCGTTCATCATCACCGGAGGGATCACCTGTGACTGAGTGCGGACCATCAGGCTGTTCAGCGCCCAGACGAGCGAGCACAGCAGTCCGAAGACCTCACCGGGAGAGATCGTAAACCCCAATTTGGCTCCCCGAGCGGATTCCAGGAATCAAGATCTGACGAGAGCGGAAGAGACGATTCCGCGATTCTGGTGCGGGCGCTAACCGTCCCGTTCAGACGGTGCATACGCGGAACGCGGGGGAAGGGGGCGTTCGCGTCGAAAAACGACAGCGGGCTGATCGAGCATTGTACCGGGTCGATCAGACCTCGTATTTCCGGCCCGGATCGGGCTCGCCATGCTCGTTGGCGATAACGTAGAAGACCAGATCTTCGGATCGGCTGGCATTTCGGATCCGGTGCCGGATGCCCGCCGGTTGCATGAAGCAGTCTCCGGCGACGGCTTCGGTGGAATCTCCTTCACGATCGACCACGGCGCGGCCGGAGGCGACAATGAAGAATTCCCACGTGCGGGCATGCGAATGCACCGGACATGGCCGCGCCCCCGGCGGCAGACGCGTCATTTCAACGTCGAACGGATGGGGCGTTTCCGGGGTGTTTCCCAGGGCGACGGATACATGGCGGCGATAGCGTTCGTAGCTTCCGGTCTTCCAGGTCCACGTCTGATGATCTTCAGGCACGTCGTCCAGATTGATCTTCCAGGGGTTCATGAGTTGCACGCCTCCGGGTATAGTTTGGGGTGTTGACGTCTGATTCTTAGCCGTAGCCCTGACCCATCTGCCGGCCGGGTGGCGAAGATCGCAAGTTGGATATAGGTATCGATAGAGTCACGCCGAGGTGGTCGGGTTCTTGCCGGACGACGAGTGTATAGTTGCCGGCGGGGATGCGGGTTGTTGACGTTGTTGCGTGCGGAGGGTGGGTCGGGAGGACGTGTTCGTGCGTAGTGTCAGCCTGTGGCAAATTGGCGGTGGCCTTGTCAAAGAGGCTAAGGCCGCAGTCTATTTGGGATAGATCCGCAAAGCTTGTCCAAGCCCGATCTCAGGTAGCAATCTTTCGAGTTCCGGTACCATTGCTACCAAACCCTCAAGCGTCTTGCTCGATGCACGCAAGACAGCCACGCCCAGGTCGAATTGTTGAAGAGATTGTTGATCAGGAAGGTTACCGTCCATCGTAACAAGAACATCGAAATGTCGTTGGGCGGCACGCAGTAATGCGCCATTTTTAAGACCCTTCCATCCACGATACTCCACCGTTTCGACCTCTACTTCTGATTGGAAGTAGAGCCTGAGTCTGATCGGAATATCCTCGTCAGGAAGCACTCGCATTCTGTGCTCTCAAGTGCTCCAGACCCTCAGGTGAAAGGTCGAGAAACCGCTCTATCTGCCAGCGCTCGACCGTGGGATAGTCCAGGAGGAACTCTTCGATGGAGTGCCCCCTTTAAGATAACCCACCAGACAGTCTACCGGAACCCTCGTGCCGGCAAATACCAGATCTCCGCTGTGGATTTCAGGATCACGCGAGACGATCTTTCCCAATTCTATCGTATTCCGTTCTACATCAGCCATCGCGAATTCTCCATTTTTGGGAGAGGCGTCTTCTCTTGTCTCAAGATACTGCATGGCTACAAAGAGTGGGTCCGGCAAAGGCCTGAATGGATCGCCGTTTCATCTCTCGGTTACGGGAAAGTGGGCGCTACGTGCCCGAACTCCACTGCAAGTGAAGTAGGCGGGACCCGCGCATGGAACCTGTCCCGCTGGGACCACTGAACAGTATTGAGGCAGTGCTCAGAGCGACGGTGCGGCCGGTTGTTCCGCATGCTCTCGAAATATATAGACCGCCATTCTAAAATGCAAGGGTCCGGGAACCTGAAAGTATCGCGGCTATCACGCCTGCTGCGATCCATCCCCGTTTCATAGTCGTCTCCAATTGAAATGACATCTGCCTAATTTAAAACGGTTGAAGGCGCCCTGTAGATATGCCACTTCTTTATTCGGATAACGGCGGAACGGGCCGCCGCTTATTGAGACAAACCTGCCATCGGCTCATCCCGGTCAACGGATGCACGACATGGGTTTCCCGGCGATTTCCGCTCTTGTTTTAAACACGAAAACGACCTCGACGTGAGGCCGCTTTTCCTTTTCTGCGATACGGGATATCCGACCCTGGCAATGGAGACCGATGGCGCATCCCGTTCCTCCGGTGACGGAGTCGATTTGCGCCGCCTGACGTCAGTATCCTAAAGCTTGACGGGTTTCAGGGAGTGGGTTCGGGTCTCAAATTCACTGCCGGTGAGCAGCCGGGAAAGTGTGTTGGTCATCCGGACGACGATTCGGTTCTTTCCGGGTCTGAGCCATTCGGTTCTGGCCGTCCACTTGTAGGGCGCCCAGGCTCTCGTACCGAGGGAGCGGCCGTTTATGGCGACCTCTACAATATCGGAGACGTCTTTAAGTTCCTCCTCGAGCGAAAAAACGAACTGTTCGGACTCGGGGGGCTCGCTAAACGTCATATCTTTTGTATACACAACCGTTCCCGCATAATAGGGCATTTTCTGCTCGTCGAGTTCGCCCGGAAAACCACGGTCGACCGGAGCGACCATTCGGAGATAGTGGCTGAGCCACCGCCTGACACCGAATTTTCCGAAAAGGTAGAAGGCATCGACCAGGCCCTGGTTGAGGTGGTCGAGTTCCACACGGATGGCCAGGACGTTCCTGCCGGTTGTGACGCGACGCACAACCGCGCAGGTGACGTTGTTATGGTCGTATCGGAACGTGGGACGGAAGGCTTTTCCGGGCAGGCGGACACCATTAAGGTAGATCTGATAATTGCCCAGAATGGCGCTGCGGTCCATCACCAGGGAGAGCTTTGAAGGCACGACGTCGGCGGAGAATGCGGTTCTGAACCAGCAAACCAGGGGAAATTTGATGCCCGGACCGGCGGTCTGACCCGGTCCGCCGCTATTGAACGTGAAGGGCAGGCTGGAAAGAGTAGGCAGACTTTTGATTTGTTCAATCATCGGTTTGGGGGTTACTGACGTCCAGCGGTTGTCTCTGTAGCCGGGTTTGTGCCAGCCCTGCTCGATTCCTTTGTTCTGCGGATCGAGTTGCATTTGGTACCTGTCCATGCGCAGGCAGTTGTCGTCTTCGGGATCGACTTTCCACCCACCGTCCGCGTCGGGACGCAAAACCGCCGCCGTTTCCAATTCCCTCAGAGACTGGGGTTTGTCTTCCGATGCAACAATAACGTGGGATTGCAACCGTTCGAAGTCGAGGTTTAGCGTGATCCTATCACCTTCCCTGTCCGCCCTTAATGAGGTCCGCCTGCCGGTTTCCAGGTCCCACCGTTCCACTTTTCGGCGGCTTGACGGCACCCTTAATGTGATCCGGGATGTAAAGGCGTTTTGATCGGTATTCGTGAAGAAGAACAGATCTTCCTTTGGCGTTTCTCTCCTCTGCGACAGGATCGCCGAACCGTTCTTTTTGTCGGTTTCGACAATCACGTCAGGAGGAAGTATGCGGTGGAGCAAATCGGCCAGCATACGCGCGCCGCGATTTTTTCTGACGGACCCTCCCGTACGAATGAAGTAGAGGTCTCCCCTCTGAATGAGATGTACGCCCAGTTCGTGGCCGATATAGTCGCGCCTCATTCTGCCGGGTTCCATATCGGTAAGCCGGGAGAATGCCTCGACGACCGACGAACCTTCCTGAATGTCTTCAATCGGCAGCAGGCCGAGACAGATAACTCTGCCGCCGGCGTTGATAAACTGCCGGATGCGTTCAAACGCGTCTCGCTCCAGGTTTGTGATGGGCGGCAGGATGAGCACCTCGTAGCTGCCTACGTCAGTCTGCAGCCGGTCACCGGCAATTCGCGCCGCCGCCAACGTTTCCGGATCCAGGGAATCGAAATCTCGCTGCATCTGGCAGAGGGATTCGATCAGGTACGCCCAATCTGAAGCGAGCCGTTGGGTCAGCTTGGCCTCTTCCTCATCGTAGCCGATATATTCCCATCCGAGGCCGGGGCTGCCCAGGTGCGCCCAGAGACTCGTTGCCGGATCGAGAAGGGCCAGATTCGCCCGTCGACGTCCCTGGCTGAGGACGTATGAGAGGCGGCCGGCGTAGTCCGCCAGAAGCCGGAAATGTTTCCAATAGGGATTCTGATGGAAAATCGAGGGCGGATTGTGGTGTTTGCGCAACCCGTCCAGGGTATAGGACAATCCCCGTGCGTGAAACAGGTTGGCGCCTAGAGCGCCCATCCGGTCGATCGACCATTTCATATCCTGAAGGGTCAGAGACCAGCCGGTATCCTGGAAACAGGTGTTGAAGGCGCGGCCCCCGTCGTGGACGGACACGGAGAACCTGGGGTTGCGGCGATAAGCGGCGGCATGTGCGTCCCGGCCTCTGAACCCTCCCACCTTTTCACCCCCGCCGCTCGTACCGGGGATGTGAACGTTGCACCTGTGGGCGTTCCTGAAAACAGTGACGTCGGCCGCGTGCAGCACTTTGTGTTTCGCGCACCACGTCTCGAAGACTTTATGGAAGTTGTCTCTGAGCATCTCGCTCAAAGTCTGGAAGTAATCGTACCGAATGCGCTCCGTATTCGGGCCGAAATTGGTCATCAGCGCGGGGAGGCAGTTGAGCAGGTCGTACTGGTTGCGCTCCCGAAATACCCGGGGCAATGTCGGAGACCAGTGCCATCTGCCCGGAATGGGAAACGCCTCGGTGGTCAAAATGCCCTGGATCACGCCGCCAAGACCTTTTGCCAGCCCGCTTGCGTACCGTCCGTGGGTGGTCTCGAGAAAACAGGCGACGGCTTCCGCGTTGAACGGATCGAAGTGGATTCCATGAGATTCCGCCTCGTCGCTTTCTCGCTGTATGAAGACGAGCACTCTCCAGCGTCCCGGCGGCGCCTTCCAGAACAGGCGATGCGTGACGTGTCGGGCGAGAAATCGTTTGTTATGGTATGCCGCGTCGTCCGTGTGTTCGTGGTATATCTCATGGCGCTGATTTGTGCCGATATAATCCCCGATATCGGCCACACTCTCCCAGAGGCACCGGTCCCGCTTGAGGGGAACAGAGAGCGCACGCAATACCGTGCCCCACGGCAGTTCCATGTCGACCTGCTGCCCGCCCTGAACGGTGATTTCATCAAAGGTGAGGTGCTGAGCCCGATACTGCGGATAACCCAGCGAAACCTGGCCGCCGCTGATGCTGTGGGGATGGGGGTATTCGCCCTGCAGCCAGACCTGGAGGCCGCACTCCCGGGCGGTTTCCACCGCCAGCCGAACACGATCGAACCAGACTTTGGAGAGGTATGGAATGCGAAGCCCCGGCCCCGCGGAGAGACAGAATCCACCCAGACCCTTATCGTTCATCTCCCGGATCTGGCGCACGATCTCACCCTCCTCGATGGTGCCGTTCCAGTTCCAGGAAGTCAGAATCCGGTATGGCGCCGGGGGATTCAGGAATGTGCTGGTGTCCATCATGTGGGTGGCCTGTTACAAATGGGCGCGACAACCGAGGGCTGCTTGCGCACGTATGTTGGCGGGGTTTCGTGATTGAACACCCGCCTCCGACATCGTGTCGACATTCGCTTCGGAGGCCGAGGATCCTGTATAAGCGCTCCGGCTAAGCCTTCGCCGCGCATGTCTCACAGAGATACGTTACGGTTCGATAACGTTCCGCGAGGCGCGTAAATTTGATCCGACCCTTTCTTTGCCTGCAGCGCTCGCAGGGGCGCTCAAGGGGAGGTTTCGACCCGGCATCGGCCAACGCTTCGCAGACCTCACAAAGATAAGTGATCTGTTTCTCGCCATTGAGGACCCGGGTGGAGACCCGTGTGGCGTCACGCTTTTCACACGTTGCACAGAGCACGTGAAATGACTTCTCCGGAAGCTGAGTATGTGTGGGATTCGACCCCCTCAACATTTCAAAAGGATGTAATGTACTATTTAATACAGAAAAGTCAAGACAAAGCGTAAATTTAGAAACATAACTATTTGGTATTTATATTCTTATGAGAAACATCACGGAAAATGCGAATCGTCCGCACATCGGCCCTTTCCGGTGTGGGATCCGGATCCGCCTCCCGGTGACACGACTTGAACTATGACGATTAAGTAATTGTTTTTAAATACAGAGCAGCCGGCTGCGCCGGTGTTGTCCGATCGCCGGTTAGAATTTGTGGTCTCACTCGATGTTTTTTATTATACTTGATATCCAAATGAAAAAACGCATTTGCGCACTTGTGCCGGCTGCCGGTATGTCGACACGCATGGGGTCTCCTAAACAGCTATTGCCGTTCGGCCGAAAAACGGTGCTTCAATCCGTGGTCGATACGCTGCTTGAAGCCGATCTGGACGGTATCCTGGTGGTGCTTGGCCACGAGGCGGATACCGTGCGTGGGAGTCTGGCGGAGCGGCCGGTAATGTTTCACGTGAATTCCGATTACCGCAGTGGGATGTTTTCAAGTATCCTGTGCGGGCTTTCCACGATAATCAAGTCGGCCGATGCCGCGCTGATCGCCCTGGGCGATCAGCCGCACATCCGTTCGAACGTGGTCAGGAGGTTGGCGGCGGCGTATCAAAACGGCAACAAGGGGATTGTCGTTCCGGTCTGCCGGGGCAAACGAGGGCATCCGGCCCTGGTGGATCTCGGTCGGTATTTTTCAGAAATCCAATCCCTGACGGGAGAACACGGGCTGAAACCCGTAATACGAGGGCACCCTGACGATACGCTCGAAGTCGACGTCGAGGATGAGGGGGTTTTGCGGGATATCGATACGCCGGAGGAATATCGGGCGGAATTGGACAGGCGCTGACAGTCCGTTGATCAAGTTGCTCTGCAGGCGAGGCCGAGCCATTGTGACCGAAGACAAGGCGCGCGACCGAGTCGAATCGGGGGATTCGGAGAGGGAGCGCAACGCAGTAATTCGGCCACAAGAGCCGGCCGCAGCCCGGATGGACTTTTTCAACGGGCTGCAGAAGGGCGTCGCCGTTATCCTGAACGGTAGCGGTTTACGCCGGCGAAAGCTGCGCTCCCCCGTCGACACGGAGGATCTGGCCGCTCACGAAGCTTGCCAGGGGCGAAACGAAGAACTGTACGGCCCGTGCGATCTCATCCGGATACGCGTATCGGATCAGCGTAGGCCGGTTCATTGCGTTCATAAGTTCCGGGTCGGCCTGTCCCGTGGCTACAAAGCGACCGCTGGGTGAGGCGCCCGGCGCAACCATGTTCACGGTGATGTTGTGTTCCCGGACTTGAGCGGCCAGGCAGCGGGTATAGTGGGTCTGGGCCGCTTTGGCCGTGGCGTAAACGGGGCCTCCACCTGGCTCGCCGGTGAAACTGTCCACGGAGCCTACATTGACGATTCTGCCTCCCCCGCGTTGAATCATGCCCGGAACGACGGCGCGGCAGCAATGCAGGGTTGTGGCGAAATTCCTCTTGAACACGGCTTCGATGTCCTCCAGCGGGATACCCAGAGTATCGTTGGGCTTCGGTTTTCCGCCTGCCGCGGCAATATCGCCGCCGGCGTTGTTGACCAGAATGTCGATCGGCCCGAGTTCGCTTTCGATCCGTTCAACCGCGGCTTTGACCTGGACGGGGTCCGAGACGTCCGCGAATACGGTGATGACGGCGTTGGCCGTTTTCCCGATTTCCCGGGCTACGTGAGTCGTAGACGGGGCTTCCTTGAACTCCGCCGCCGTCCGGTCGGATCGTCCGTGCACAACCACCGAAGCGCCGCAACGGGCCAGACGTTCCGAAATCGCCCGGCCCAGGCCCCGAGCGGAAGCCGTGACCCACGCGACTTTGCCGGCCAGAAGGTCGGGATGTACGTATTCCATATGGTCATGACCTCCGTGGGTAAAGGCGTCTTTCGCAACGCAGATTCAAGAAATCGAAATCAGGCGAGGCGCCCCTGTGCGGAAGGCTCGGAAAAGATACACCGTCCTCGGCCTTGTTGCAAGTCTGGAAGAATCGGCAGTGACGGCACGCCACGGAGTCTGCACCTCTGCCGCGGAAATTTCCGCTAGGTTGAGGCTACAGACCGGGAGGATTCGCTTATGGGTGATCGGACCATCGGTTTTGCAATGATCGGATGCGGCGTGGTGGCGGACTATCATATTGGCGCGGTGCAGGATACCGAAGGCGCCCAACTTGTCGCGGTATACAGCCGAAGCGAATCGCGCGCCAGGACCACGGGAGAGGCGCACGGCGTGGCCTGGTTTACGGATCACGAAGCCATTCTCCGCCGACCGGAAGTGGATGTGGTCTGCATCTGCACCCCCAGCGGCGTGCGCATTCCTATCGTAACGGATGCGGCGGCGGCGGGCAAGCATCTGATCGTGGAAAAACCTCTTGATGTATCGATTCAGAATATGGATCGCATTATCCGAGCGGCCGAAGACGCCGGGGTGAAGCTGATGGGAGTCTTCCAGTTGAGGTACGGGGAGGCGGTCAACAGGGTACATGACGCGGTTCAATCCGGCGCTCTCGGCAGGATGGTGCTGGGTGACGCCTATGTCAAGTGGTTCCGGCCCCAGGCCTACTACGATGCGGACGATTGGCGGGGTAACTGGAAAATGGAGGGCGGTGGGGCGTTGATGACTCAGGGCAGTCACACGGTGGATCTGCTCCAGTGGATTATGGGACCGGTAAAGCGCGTCTACGCCAGGATGGGCACGTTGATTCACGATATCGAGGTGGAAGATACGGTCGTTGCCACACTGGAATTCGAGAACGGGGCACTCGGGGTGGTTGAAGCGTCTTCCGCCGCGTATCCCGGTTTACCGGCACGGATGGAATTCTCCGGAGACCGGGGTACGGTGGTGGTGGAAGCCGACCAGATTACCAGGTGGGACGTCGCGGGCGAGAGTGCGGAAGAGACGGCGGCGGACACAACCGACGTGGCCAGGGCGGCATCTGATTCCAAGACCTTCGGCACGGAAGGACACAGGGCACAGATCGCGGAGATGGTTCGTATTCTGAATGAAGGCGGTGAGCCGAAAATCGATGGTCCGGAGTCGAAGCGGGCAATCGAAATCATCCTGGCGATTTACGAATCGGCGAGGACGGGCGACCCCGTGGCGCTGCCGTTCAACGGTTGAACCAGGATTTTCTATTTTTGGGAGTGTTCTATGGAGCCGATCAAGATTGTGGTGACTGACTATATCGAGCCCGACCTGAAGTGGGAAGAGGAGGAACTCAAGAAATACGGGCATGTCAAGTTTGAATATCATCAACTCAAGTTCATGCCGGAGACGGAACTGGCCACAAAGATCGGCGACGCCGATATGATTCTGGTGAATATGGTGAAGATGACCGCCGGTGTGATCGACCAACTGGACAGGTGCAAGCTGATTCTCAGGCACGGCGTCGGATACGACAACGTGGATGTGACGGCGGCCACGGCAAAGGGAATCCGGGTTGCCTACGAGCCCGACTATTGTTCGGATGAGGTGGCGGAACACGCCATTGCATTGATGCTGTCCGGTTGGCGCAAGCTGAATGTGGGGCGGAAGATTCTGGAGGCGTCGAGTCGAAACGGGATCTGGGATTTCAACGAGGTATACCCGGTGTATTCCGTCAAGGGAAAGACAGTGGGCATCGTCGGATGCGGCCGAATCGGGAGCCTGACGCTGCGGAAACTTGCCGGATTTGAAGTGAATGTCCTGGTCTGCGATCCGTATCTTTCCGAGGAGCGCCAGAAGGAACTGGGCGTGCAGGCGGTGGACCTGGATACGGTTCTGAAAGAAGCGGATATGATTACGATTCACGCGTCGCTCGACGAGGAATCGTATCATCTCGTCGGGGAAAGGGAACTCCGGGCGATGAAACCCCACGCCTATCTGGTGAATACCTCTCGGGGCGGTCTGGTTGACGCGGACGCGCTGGCCCGGGCGCTGAGGGAGGGGTGGATCGCCGGCGCAGCCATCGACGTGTACGAACAGGAGCCACCCGATCCGGAAATGGATTTATTCAATCTGGAAAATGCCCTTCTGGCGCCCCATCTTGCGTGGTATTCCGAAGAGGCGAACTGGAGCATGCGGGAGAAGGTGATGGAGGACTTTGTGCGGTTTATAGAAGGGCGGCCGCCGCGGTTCCTGATCAACAAGGAACTGGCATAGGCGGTTGAGAGAATCAACCTGTCAGGAGATCTGATATGGCGCATGTGGCGAACGCAATCACGTTGGAAAAGCGAAAGATCCCGGGACCCAGATCCACTGCGTTGCTGGACGTATCCAGGCAATACGAGCCGCCGTGCATGGCCGATCAGGTGCCGGTGGTGTGGGACCACGGCGAGGGTGTCTGGGTGTGGGACGTGGACGGCAACCGGTTTCTGGACTTCACGTCCGGAGTGCTGGTGACCAATCTGGGACACTCCCACCCCCGCCACGTAGAGAGCATCCGGAAACAGGCCGGACGCCTGATGAACTGTTATTCGTTCCCGACGCCGGAGCGGGTGACGCTGTCGAAACGCCTGACCGATATGCTGCCTGAAAATATCGATCAGACATTCCTGCTGACAACGGGGGCCGAGGCAACGGAGGCGGCGATCCGCATTGCCAAGCGATTCACGGGCAAGCACGAGGTGCTGTCATTTTACGGGGGATTTCACGGGCGCACGTACGGACCGATGAGCGTAGCCGGAAATATGAAGACAAAGCGTGGATTCGGCCCCCAGTTGCCGGGCGGAATTCTGGCGCCGTTTCCCTACTTTTACCGGGATTTTTACAATAGCGAAACGGAAGGGGAATGCGCGCAGCGATGCCTCGAAAACCTGGACCGGATTATCGATTCGACGTCCACGGGCGACGTGGGCGCCGTGATAACCGAGCCCTACCAGGGAGGCGCGGGTTTCATTTTCCCGCCTGCCGGCTGGTTGAAGGGGCTTGAAAGGTGGGCGCGGGACCGGGGGATGGTCTTCATTTTGGACGAGGTGCAATCCTCGTTCGGACGTACTGGAAAGTTGTTCGCGCTGGAGTGGGAGAACCTGCGTCCGAACATGGTCTGCCTTGGCAAGGGCATCGGCAGCGGGATGCCCGCTTCCGCGCTCGCCGGCGAGAGCCGGATATTCGAGTGCATGGGGGTCGGCGAGATGTCCAGCACCTGCGGGGGCAATCCGCTGGCCAGCGCAGCTTCGCATGCTGTAATGGACGTGATGGAAGACGAGAGACTGCCGGAAAACGCCCAAAGTACGGGCAATTATATGATGGCGCGGTTTCAGGCGCTACAGGCGAAATACGAGGTCCTGGGCGACGTGCGTGGGCGGGGGCTGGTGATCGGGCTGGAACTCGTAATGAACCGCGACGACAAGACACCTGCGCCGGAACTGACGTCCGATCTGCTGCTGAGGGCGGGGGAGTACGGTCTTCTGCTCGGCAAGGTCGGGTTGTACGGAAATGTCGTACGGATCGCGCCTCCGCTGGTAATTACCGAAGAGGAAGCGGGGATGGGCATAGACATCCTCGACCGTGCGTTGGAGGAACTCGGCGGGTGACCCGGCAGGTGTAATCCGGAACCGGGGCGAGCCATCAGACCGTCCCTGTAACATAAGGATCCGGAACGGGCGTGCATACGCGCCGGATCCAGGGAGTGCGCTCTTGGATAATCGGCTATTGAAGGCGGCAATCGAGACTCACAAGGAAGACGCGGTCAGGCTGCTCTGCGATCTGATCCACATCCCGTCCGTGCGCGGAGACGAAGGACGGGCGATGCGCATGTTGCACGCGCGAATGGCGGACGTGGTGGACGAGCGGGAACTGTTGCCGGTTGCGGACACGATTCAGGAGGATCCCGACTATTCGTTCAAGCTGCCGGATCTCAGCTACGCCGATCGGCCGAATCTCAGGGTCGCAAAAAAAGGAGTCGGCGGTGGACGGTCGTTGATCGTGAATACCCACCTGGACGTCGTGCCGGCCTCGTCGGACCAGGACCGGCCGTTTGAGGGGCGCGTGGAAGACGGGGTCGTTTTCGGCCGCGGGGCGTGTGATTGCAAGGGTCAGGCGGCCATGTTTTACCTGGCGCTTGCCGCCCTGAGTGAAATGGGGATCGAACTCAAAGGGGATCTGATCGGGCACCTGGTAATTGAGGAGGAATGCGGCGGCAACGGAACACTGGCGTTTGTGCGTGGAGCCGACCGGGCCGATGCGGCCCTGGTGCTGGAGCCCTCCGAAATGAAGATCCTGCCGTCGATCCGCGGCGCTGTATGGTTCACGGTGAACGTGTACGGGCGGGCGGGCCACAGCGGACAGGCGGGGCGCACGGTAAGCGCGCTGAAGGAGGCCATGCGGGCAATTGAGATTCTGGAGGGATATCACGGGAGGTTGTTGGCGGAATCCAGGGGACACCCGCTCTACGATGCCTATGAAAACCCCATGCCCATCACGTTTGGAACACTGGAGGCCGGGGATTGGCCGGCAATGGCGCCGAGAAAGGCGACGTTCAAGGGGGTCCTCGGATTCCTGCCGACACGGAACAAAGAAGATGTGATGCGCGAGATGGAGGAGGCGCTGAAAACCGAGGGAGGAGACTGGCTCTCGGGCCATTTCGATATGGAGTTCATGTACCGGCACGACTGCAACGAAGTGCCCGCCGATCATCCCATCGTGAAGACGCTGGAACGGGCCTGTCGTGCAAGCGGGCAGGCCACCGAGGTGGGGGCGATGCCGGCGTCGTGCGATGCGTGGTTCTATTCGAATCTGATCGGGGTACCCGCAGTGGTGATCGGCGCGGGAACGCTGGGCGTGGCACACTCCAGCCAGGAGCAGATCCCGGTGCAGGACCTGGCTGCGGGGGCGGAGGTGCTCGCGTGCGCAATCGTGGATTGGTGTGGGTAAACACACATCGCCGGAAAGCGCCGGCAGAAAGGCGCGTCCGGCCGAAACGGAGAATGCGATTCGATGAAGAGGCTCGGGGTTGGGATAATCGGATTCCACCACCTTCATTCCGTGGATTATCTTCCACATTTTGAAGCCATCGTCCAGACGGAGGTGCGGGCTGTCGCCGAGGCGGATCCGGTCTATCTGAAGCAGGTGTGCGGGCAGACCGGGATTGATGGATACGACGATTACAACGCGCTTCTGGCGCGGGGGGACATCGGCCTGGTGGTGATCCTGCTCCCGCATTCGGAGTGCCCGGAGGCAGTGGAACGGGCGGCGGCGGCCGGTAAGCACGTGATTGTCGAGAAGCCGATGGCGGATACGTGCGAGGGCATCCGGCGCATGATCGCGGCGACGGGAGAGGCGGGCGTGGCGCTGTCTTCACCCTACTGCTGGCGCGCGCATCCGGCCTCAAGAAAGATCAAGGAACTCGTCGATCGCGGCATGCTGGGGCAGATTGTCGCGCTCGAGGGGCGGTGCGCGGCGGGCTCACCCCTGCGTTACCTGGAAAACGAGATTTCACCCTGGCTGAATCTGAGGGCGGTTGCGGGCGGCGGCCCGATGCACAATCTGGGTACACACTGGATCGATCTGTTTCGGTGGTTCCTGCAGGACGAGGTTCAGCAGGCGACCGGCATGGTGAGCCACCAGCAACATCAACTGGATATCGAAGATAACAGTTTCGGTATTGTAAAATTCAGGAACGGCGCGATAGCGACGCTGGATATCAGTTACTCCGCACCGAAAGCCTATCCCGCCGGCAGAGACCTTTTCATTGGCCTTCGAGGAACGCTGGGTACCGCGTCGTGGAGTCCGGCCTGGGGCGGGACCGCTGACGAGGTCTTTGTGGTGAGCGACCATCCCTATTTCGCAGCGGGACCGCGGACGACGCTGCGGATCGCTTCTCAGGCGGCGGACGGTTACGGAGGTGTTTCGGGCCGGGTGTATTTGAGCGAGACGGTGGAGGCCATTATGGACGGGAAACCTCCCGGAATCACGGGAATGGACGGGCTGAGAGCCGTGGAGGTGGTGGAAGCGATCTATGCCTCCGCTGAAAATGGAAAGGTCGTGACGGTGGGCGGTTACGGCGCCTGAACGCGCCGGACATCAGCCAAACAAAAGGAACAGCCGGTTTCTGGTCTCACAACCGGCTGTTCCTTTTGTAACTTGCGTAACGACTTCCGCCCCTTGTCCGATGCCGTGGAGCCGAGGTTCGCGGCGCCCTCAAGGCGCGGCGTCTACCATGCGTCCATTACAATCTCCCGTCCGGTCCGGGCAGATTCGTAGATGGCCAGGATCAGGTCCACGGATTTTCGGGCGGACTCGCCCGGAATATAGGGTTCGCGGTCTTCCAAGACGGCGCGGGTGATGTCGTTCACGAGCCAGGCGTGGCCGGGCGCGACGGCGCTGGCGGCGCCCACGTTACCGGCGGCAGCGATTAGCCGTGGAGGAAAAGCGTCGACGGCACGGCCGTCTTCCTCGGTGGTGGTAGCCCAGCGGGTGATCCGGGTGCCATTCATGGTGATGGTTCCGGACTCACCATGTAGTTCAATCCGGGACGCCTCGCCGGGGTTGCAGGACGTGGTGCCGATGAGCGTTCCGAACGCCCCGCTCTTGTATTTGATGGTGGCGACCGCGGTGTCTTCGACTTCGATGTCGCGCACCTTGTGCTCGGCGCGCGCGAACACGGATTCGACCTCGTCGTCTATCAGCCACAGCAGAAGGTCCACGCCGTGCACCCCCTGGTTCATCAGCGCGCCGCCGCCGTCGTCCTTCCATGTGCCGCGCCAGCCGGCGCTGTTATAGTACGCTTGAGAGCGGTAGTTCTTCATCAGGGTGTCGGCCAGCACCAGTTTTCCTAAATCGCCGTCTTTGATGGCGTTCCGCACTCTGATGGCTTCATCGCTGGTTCGACTTTGAAAAATGCAGCCGAGTTTCACGTCGGCATCGCGGCACGCATCGATCATCCGGTTCATTTTCTCGCGCGTGACGTCCAGCGGTTTCTCACACAGGGAATGCACGCCGGCCCTTGCGGCCGCGATAACGTTGTCGGCGTGCATGCCGGAGGGAGTGCAGATACCGGCGATGTGCACGTCCGGATCACCGACCATGTCCTGATGGTTTTGATAAAATTTGATGCCGCCGGACTCGGCCGCGAATTTCCTACCCTTATCTTCGTTGTAATTGCAGACGGCAACCAGTTCCGCGTTTGGGCAGGCTTCGATTCCCGACCGGAAATGACCCGCGATCATTCCGGCGCCAATGATGCCCCAGCCGAGTTTGCTATTTTCAGCCATGTTGTACATGGTTCCTTTTCGGGGGTTGGAGCGCGGCATGCCGCGCCTGGATCGGATGGGTTCAGCCCGCCTGGCGAACCTCGACTTCCCTTCCCGATCGGGCGGATTCGTAGATTGCCAGAATCAGGTCTACGGCACCCCGGGCGGATTCGCCGGTCACGTAAGGGTCACGGTCTTCCTTAATAGCGCGGATGAGGTCATCCACCAGGAAGACGTGGCCAGAGCTACCGATGGCCTTGGGATCGGCCACCGCGCCCTGGATTTCGATTTCTCTTGGCGGCTCGCCGTCTTCGGCGCGTCCGTCTTCTTCGAGCGTGTTCGCCCAGCGGGAGATCGAACTCCCGCTTACCGTGATGGTGCCGCGGTCTCCGTGCATCTCGATGCGACGGGCTTCGCCTGGGTTGCACGAGGTGGTGCCGATGAGCGCGCCGAACGCGCCGTTTTTGAATTTCAGATTGGCCACGGCCGTGTCTTCCACTTCGATGTCGCGCACTTTATGTTCGACGCGCCCGAATACGGATTCGACGGGGCTGCCCATAAGCCAGAGGAGAAGGTCCACGCCGTGTACGCCCTGGTTCATGAGGGCGCCGCCGCCGTCCAGCGTCCAGGTGCCCCGCCAGCCCGCGCTCCTGTAATAGGCCTGGGAACGGTAGTCTTTGAGATAGGCGTCGGCCAGAATCATCTGGCCCAGCAGGCCGTCCTGAATGGCTTTACGGGCTCTGATCATGTCCGGACTGGTGCGGCTCTGGAAGACGCAGCCGAGTTTCACCCCCGCTTCGCGACATGCGTTCGTCATTTCGGTCATGCGGCCGGCGTCGATCTCGAGGGGCTTCTCGCACAGCGCATGCTTTCCGGCCCCTGCGGCCGCGGTCACGCCTTCGTGGTGCAAACCGGAGGGCGTGCAGACGCTGACGATATCTACGTTTCCGTCTTGAACCAGTTCTCTATAGTCTGAATAGGTACGAATTCCGGCCGCGCCACTATCTATGCCGGCAAGAAATGACCCGATCTGACTCTCGTCGGTGTCGCAGACCGCCACCAGTTCGGCCTCGTCGCATGCGTCAATGGCCAGGCGATGGGTCGGCGCGATCACGCCGCAGCCAATGATGCCGAAACCGAATTTCCCGTTCTTCATTCACCGCCTCCAAGTTCGCGTAACCCCGGCGTACGCAACAGTTATTGTGGCACCGGACCGCGAGAAAAAAGAAATCGAGCAGGGTGAAATGTAGGATATGGCCGGCAGGTTGTCAATGAGCATTTTACGCTTTTCTGAAGGCGGGACGTGCATATATTGGGCGGTTGGCGAATCGCAGACGATCGGAGGTGGGCACATGGATGTGAAGGAACCATCCGGCACGAGGATGCAGAAAATCGGACTGATCGCGGGACCCGTTCTGGCGATCCTTCTACTCTTATTCTTTGATCTGGAGCCGGGGCGGCCGGCTGTGACCAGGACGGCTGCCGCGGCCCTGCTGATGGCCGTGTGGTGGATGACGGAAGCGGTGCCGCTCGCGGCTACGGCGCTGCTCCCGGTAGTGTTGTTCCCGCTGCTGGGGATCATGGACGGCAAGAAGGTCGCGCCCATCTATTTCAACCACGTAATTTTTCTGTTCATCGGCGGCTTTATGGTTGCTCTTGCCATGCAGCGCTGGAATCTGCATCGGCGGATCGCATTGCGCGTGCTCCTGTGGTGCGGTGTTCGCCCGCGGCGGATACTGCTGGGATTCATGGTGTCGACGGCGTTTTTGTCGATGTGGATCTCCAATACGGCGACCACAATGATGATGGTGCCGATTTCGTGCTGCTGGCGCTTCTCTGGCTCTTCCGGAACGAGATCCGGATCGGCGATGCGGTGATTCCGGGGTGGTCGGGGCTGTTTCCCGGCGGTGCGTTTCTGAATGACGGGACCGTCGCCATGGGAATGGCGCTTCTGCTTTTTCTGGTTCCCGCACGGAGCGCTTCCGCTGCCAAGATTCTGGACCGGAAGACGGTGTCGAAGTTGCCGTGGCACATCGTGCTGCTCTTTGGTGGGGGCTTCGCCCTGGCTACAGGGTTCAAGGATTCAGGTTTGTCCATGTGGTTCGGGCATCGCCTGGCGGGGCTCAGTGCGCTCCATCCCATGTTGCTGGTGGGCATCCTGTGCCTGATGATTACGTTTTTGACCGAGTTGACGTCGAATACCGCCACGGCCGAGATGTTCCTCCCCATTCTGGCGGCGCTGGGTGTCGCTATACAGGTGGATCCGCTTCTGTTGATGATCCCTGCCACCCTCTCCTGTTCGTTCGCGTTTATGATGCCTGTTGCCACGCCGCCGAATGCGATCGTGTTCGGAACGGACCGCGTTCGGATGACGGATATGGCCCGTGTGGGGTTGATTTTGAATCTGATAGGGGTCGCGATCGTCGCGGGCGCCATTTATACGCTGGGCGAGTCGGCTTTGGGAATCGAGTTAACGGGGTTACCGGACTGGGCAAAGTAAACCGACGAGGAATGCTATGTACGAACCCATCGGCACGATCAGACTCAAGTCGGGCGAATCGGTGGATGCTGGAGTTGTGAAGGGGCCGGACCCGGTCTGGGCAGAACACATTGAGGCGCTGCTGGAGCACAAAGCCGGGATCTGGCGCTGGGGAAACAGCATGGTGCTGCGGGAACGACTGGACCTCGAGGCCTACTTTTATATTCTGCATCGCGACGGGATTCCGATTGCCAATATGACCACGGTCGAAATTCTGGGGGTGGGAATTTTCGGACACGTGTATACAAAACCGGAGGACAGGCGGAAGCGGGCGGCGATGGAACTGATGCGCCTGATGATGGATCATTTCAGAGGGAGGGGCGGGCGGGCGCTTTACCTCGGGACCGGTTATGACTCGCATCCGTTTCACATCTATCGGGCGCACGGATTTGAAGGGTTGGAGCCGCAAAGCGGCTATATGGATTACTACACGACTTCAAAGAAAGAGTTCGAGACGGATTATTTCTCCAAAGGACCCACAGATGTGGCGGGGCTGGACTGGCGGGACTGGCCTGCGTCGACGGCCCTATTTTCGGGAGATTTTCCGGGGGTAACGCGGTGTGCCGGCATGCGGATTTTCGGACGGCAGTCTACCGAGAGCCCGCTGTTGCCGTTCCTTCGAGACGCGGTGGCGCGACGGGCAGGTGGCAAGCCGGCGCGTGTGAAGGTGTTGCGGCGGCGGGGTACGACGGCCGTAGCGGGCCTGGCGATGTGGTCGTTCGACCGTCTTTGGCCCGGAAGCTGCGTGGTGGACGTGTACTGCCATCCGGATTTCTGGGACCGCTCGTGCGACCTGCTAGGTGCATTGCCGCTACCGGAAGCGGATCGGTACCTGGCCTATTGCGACGCGGGTTTCGAACCGAAAGCAACGGCGCTCTCGCAGGCGGGATTCCGCCCAACCGTCACGTACAGGCAACGCGTCTCCGGAGACAGAGCGGGAACGGCATACGTCGACGTGACGGTATGGGAGAAATGAGTGCGAACCTGTGGTCAGCGGCGACCGGAGTCAGGCTGCAAGCGACCTGCTGCGGCCAAAACACGGGGCGATCCGACTGATCGCCCCGTGTTTTTAATCGGCGGCGTTTTCGCGGGCCTGGGGTATACGCCACCCACGGGAGATCTCCTGCGTACGCACCATGCGTGCATAAAGGCCATCCTGTTCCATCAGCTTCTCGTGGGTGCCGGACTCGACAACGCGACCGCCGCTGCAAACGAGAATCTTGTCCGAATTGCGCACGGTGGAAAGCCGGTGTGCGATCACAATGGTCGTGCGGTGGCGCGTAAGGCGGGCGATGGCTTCCTGAATGAGGATCTCGGTCTCGGCGTCCACCGAGGAGGTGGCTTCGTCCAGGATGAGGATGGGGGCGTCTTTCAACACGGCGCGGGCGATGGAGAGCCGCTGCTTCTGGCCGCCGGAAAGCCGGACGCCCCGCTCCCCGACGAGCGTGTCGTAGCCTTCCGGCAAATCCAGGATGAAGTCTTCCGCGTTGGCCGCCCGGGCCGCTGCCCGGACCTGTAGATCCGTAGCGTCGGGACGGCCGAAGAGCAGGTTCTCGCGCACGGTGGCGTGGAAGAGGAAAACATCCTGGAACACGGTAGCGATCTGCGAGCGCAGGTAGGCCAGCGGAAGGGTGCGGACGTCGTGCCCGCCAATGAAGACTCCGCCTCGCTGCGGATCGTAAAAGCGTGGGACCAGGTTGGCAACGGTGGTTTTGCCGGCGCCGGTGGGGCCGACAAGGGCGATAATCTCGCCGGCGTCGGCATGGAAGTCGACCCCGTGAAGCACGGGATTTTCGGGCTCGTATCCGAAGGTGACGTTCTGGAAACGGATGTTCCAGGTCATGGCTTGCGGCGTTCGGGCGTCGTGTGCATCTTTGATGTCCGATTCGACGGCAAGGAGCTGGAAAACACGGTCGGTGCTGGCTGCGGCTTTCTGCAGAATGTCGTTAAACGAGGCGAGTTGGAGAAAAGGCTGGTAGATGTGCCCCATGTAGACGATAAAGACAAAGAGGTCCGCAACGGAAATGACACCTTCCAGTGCCATTTTGCCGCCGCTCCAGATCACCAGAACGATGCCGATTCCCCCCGCGGCCTCGATGATCCCGGCCGGTAGTAGGGAGATGCGGTTGGCTGTTACGCTGCTGTCTCTGAATTTCAGGCTCTGGGCTTCGATAAGGCGGGCGCGCCGGTGTTCCTGCGCGAAGGACTTGATCACCGGAATGCCGGAGAAGCTGTCCTGGACAAGCGCGATCAGGTCGGCCAGGTGCGCGCGCACGGCGGCCCAGAGGGCGCGCACTCTGGAGACGTAACGGTAGACCAGCAGGGCTGTCAGCGGAATGGGGATCAGGGTGATGAGCGCGAGTTCGGGGTTCAGAGTGAACAGTACAACGGTCATCGAAACGGGTATAATCGCGGCCAGTGCGGTCTCCGGGATGCCGTGAGCGACAAAGTCTTCCAGGGCTTCAACATCGTTGATTGAACGTGAGATGAGGCTGCCGGTTTGCTGCGTGTTGAAAAAGCGATGGGGCTGGTTCTGCAGGTGTCGATATATCTTCACCATCAGGTCGTGCATCACACGATAGGCGGCAATATGAGAAAAGAAACCGTAACCGTATCTGGCCGCGCCCCGAAAAAGGTAGACCCCCACAAGAAACAGGCTGATCCGAAACAGGTCGGCGGCGGCGCCTTCCGTCAGCCAGCGGATGAGTTCTCTGATGAGCAACGGCGGTAGAAGGTTGGCCGCGGCGAAGAGAAGCCCGCATGCCACGGTCAGGGCGATGAGAAGGCGTTTTCCCTCCAGAATGCGGTAGAATTGGGTGAGAAAGCTCATGGTCGAAATACAGTCTCCACAGGAAAGAGCGATCTTGAAATAACCCGGGCCCCGGACCGTGCTCTCCAGGAACGGCGGCATTGGCGAATGGGACCTTAAACGTAGGTTTCTGCGGGGATAAAGTCAACTATTTTGGCCTCCCAGGTATGCGCACTCGAATTTTCGGTTGTGTGAGAAGGACTTACACTCTATATTGTGGGCTAGCGTACGAAAATTTAGCTATCTTAATAGCAGAGTACATTTAATTAAAATGTCTGCTTATGGATTCCCGGCCGCCGAAGTAAAGGATTACGTATCGCAGGTATGGGTGTTGCGGCTGCCGTCGACTGGCAGCATCGGCGGCAAAACGCCGTGAGCGTGCCGGTGGCCAATCGATGAGTCGGTCGGGGTGTGCACGGGTGTCCTCTCAGTGAGGGAGCATCGAAAAAGATGTCGAAGTTTACCATTGAACCTATCGAGAACGAAACCGCGCTGGTCGATCGGATGACCGAACCGATTCCCGAAGTAACGGATGCGTTATCCAGAATCGACGGCGAGGTGATGATACTGGGCATCGCCGGCAAAATGGGGCTGACACTGGGCGAACTCCTGGTGCGTTCAGGGGCCAGTGGCGTCATCGGGGTCTCCCGGTTTTCCAATTCAGGTGATCGGAACTACCTTGAAACCAGGGGGATACGGACCTTACGGTGCGACCTGATCGACGACAATGCGCTGCGCAGTCTGCCGGACGTGGGACACATTATCCTGCTTGCCGGCCACAAATTCGGTTCAACCGGGAATGCGCCACTGACCTGGGCAATGAACGCGCTGCTACCGGGCAAGGTGATGCAGCGGTTTCCGGATTCCCAAATCGTCTATGTGTCTTCGGGGAACGTCTACCGGTTTGTTTCTCCGGATTCGGGCGGCTCGGTGGAGTTGTCGCCGCTGGACCCGATCGGAGAGTATGCGCAGTCCCGTCTGGGGGGCGAGCGGCTGGCGGCTTACTACGCGGAGCGGAACGGCACTCCGTTAGCGATCATCCGGCTGTTCTACGCAACGGAGTTGCGCTACGGCGTGTTTCTGGATATCGCGCAGCGGGTGTGGAGCGGACAACCGATCGATCTGACCATGGGATATGTAAACCAGATCTGGCAGGGCGATGCGAACGCCTATCTTGCGCGCAGCTTTCCGCTCTGTGAAAGGCCCGCGCGGGTGCTCAACCTTACCGGGTGCGATTTGCTGGAGGTCCGGGACGTTGCGCTGAAGCTGGGCGCGCTGATGGGGCGGACGCCTGTTTTCGAGGGAGAGGAGAGTCAGACGGCCCTGTTGGGCAATGCGGGGGCGTTATTCGATCTCATGGGCCTGCCCCGGGTGTCGTCCGAGGAAATGATGGAATGGGTGGCCGCGTGGGTGATGCGCGGGGGTCCGACCCTGGGCAAGCCGACAAAGTACGAAGCGCGGAACGGCCAGTTTTAGGTTGAGAAAAAACCAGACCACCGCGGGATGGGCGGTCTGCATCGTCGGGTTGGGAGATTACTGTGACGGGCGAACTGAAGGCCGGCGTTGCCGAGGTCAATATTACGCCGCCAATCGGCGTTTCGTTGTGTGGCTTCGGTAACAGAAAGGGACCGGCCGAAACGGTTTACGACGATCTGTTCGCACGCGCTCTGGTACTTGACGACGACCAGACCCGGCTGGCTATGGTCACGTCGGATCTCATCGCATTTGCGCCCGACCTCGTGACGCGGATACGGGACCTGGTGGAAAGCGCGACGGGTATACCGGGCGGGTGCCTTTTGTTGAACGGATCCCACTCCCATTCCGGTCCGACGGTGATGTCGTTTCGTAGCATGGGCCAGCGGGATGGGGCATACGAGGACGTGCTCTGCCGGCAGGTCGCGGGCGCCGTCCGCATGGCGGCGGACCGGCTGGAGACAGTTTCTCTTCGCGCTGGCCGCGCCCCGGTCCGGATTGCCCATAACAGGCGCGCCCGTCGTAACGGACGCATGACGATCGGACACAATCCGCAGGGCCCCGAAGCACCCTGGGTGGACGTGCTTCGCATCGACCGTCGCTCGGGTTCCACGCTCGGTCTTCTTTATACAACGGCGGCCCATCCCGTCAACCTGCGGGGCCTGGCGTTCAGCGCGGAATTTCCGGGATATGCGGCAGGCTTTATCCGACGCGAATTGGACGGTGGGCTACCGATGTTTGCTCAGGGATGTTGCGGCGACATCAACTGTACGCCGATGGACGGCACGTTGCATACAACGATACAGCAGGGCGAATTGCTGGGAGCCGCTGCCGTCGCCGCCGCCCGGCGCGCGGAACCCTTGAGGTCGAATCGCCTGGGGGTAGCGCGACAGGTGATACATCTGCCCACCAGAATCCCGTCGGTGGATGAGGCGGAACGTGCGCTCAAGGAGCAGAAGACCCGCGTGAGCCAGGCAGAGAAAGACCCCGAGGCGTCCGACTATCTGATTCGTCAGTACCGGGGGCAGATCGCATGGGCGGAGGACTATCTGGTGGCCGCGCAGAACCGCCAGCCCCGGCCGGAAGCGTTCGAGATTCAGGCCATGCGGATCGGAGAGGCGGCGCTGGTAGCCTACCCGGGCGAGATGTTCGTGGATTATCAACTGGAAATGGATCGGGTGTCGCCATTCAAAAAGACGATCACGCTCGGGTATAGCAACGGATGCATCGGATACGTGCCGACGGCGGAGGCATTTTCGGAGGGCGGGTACGAGGTCGACCACGCGTTCCGATATTACGGTACGCTGATGATTACGTCGGCCTGTGAACGAATGATCAAATCCGCTACGCTGGAAATGCTGCACGGGTTGAATCGCAACGAATGAAACGTGAGGCGTGTGTGCGCTTTTTGCTTTTGTGCGGGCTATTGTGTATCGGGGCGACGCCATCCGGGGGCGGGGAGATAAAGAAAGAGTCTTTCGCCAAAGGGACGAATTCGGCGGCGGCGGCCTTTGCGCGGTATCGCCCGAAACGGATAGGTCTCATCGTATTGGCGTCGGACAGGGACCCGGATATCGGACTCCGGTACGCCGGGCGGGTCTTGTTGGGATTCAGCCGCCAGTTGGAAGGGGACCCATTTCGGATGCCGCGCAGGTACGAACTTCGGCTTTACGAAGCGATCCGCTCGGCGCTTCACGCCAGGGGATACGAAGTACGACACCAGGGCGGCTGGAACGGATCGCGTCTGGGAGAGGTGATCGACCGGGCGCAGAACGTGGACGCCGTGTGTGTGGCGCACTACTATATAAAGCGCAGCCACAGGATCGGCAATTTCGACGGCTTCAGCTGGTCGTCTCCGTTCGAGGGTATGCATCTGAATCTCAGGGCGGAGTTCTTCCACGTCGAGAGCAAGGAATCGCTCTACAGGCTGGAAGCGACTGCGCTGGGCACAGAGGAACTGTACGCCAAACTGGGAAAAATGGTGGCCGAGGAACCGCTTTATCCGGACGGTTACGACGCGCATGGGAGTCCCAATGCCTACAGGATTGCAGTATACCAGACCTCACTTCAAGACTTGAAAATGGCCGAGCATCCGGTCCCGATCATTCGCACGGCGGAGGGATCACTCGATATCACTTACGACGGTGGATGGGTCCGTAAAGGAAGGGTGCGATTGAAAAACGTGATGGGACGACTCAATATTCCCATCCCGGAGGAAGTTGCCAAACAGAACAGCGTATTGGCCCGGATGCTGGAATACGTTCCATTTCGCCACAGAGACGACGATCGAGAATATTTCGATCTGCTGGGTGTTGCACAAATCTCCCGTTTGGTTCAACAGAGAATTCCCGAACGAGGTCCGTAGGAGGATTCGTGGAACGGTACTGCTGCGCGATGCGTCAGCATAGAGCGTTCGCGAGAATAATGTCCGGCCGCTCGGTCCGTATACAGAAGAAAAGGATACGAATATATGGCTAAATTCAAGCTGGAAGAGGTGAAGCTGACGCCGGACATCTCGGGAATAAAGCTGGACACCGATTTTTTCTCCCTCGTTGTCGTACCCGAACTGGGTGGGAAGATAACCTCTCTTGTCAATAAGACGACCGGCCGGGAATTTCTTTCGCGCACCAATATACCTTACCGAAGCCGGACCTATGGGGATCGCTTCGAGAATTACGAACGCGACGGGGCCGACGAGTGTTTTCCCACCGTCGAAGGGTGTCCGTATCCTGTCTTTCCGTGGGAAGGGGTGCCGGTACCGGACCATGGAGAGGTCTGGACGCTTCCATGGCAGTACGAAGTCGAACCGGGTCGCCTGCAGATGTGGGTCAGAAGCGTGCGGCTTCCGTATGTGTTTAAACGCGACATCCGCTTCGAGACATTGGCGCGCGGCAAAAAACCCTACATTCGGTTTTCCTACACTGTCGAGAATGAGAGCCCGTTTGAAATGCCGTTCGTCTATGCGTTCCACCCACTTTTCAAAGCGGAAACCCGCGCGCGTATCCTGATGCCTTCCGGCACGGATGTGGTTTCGTACCTGAGTACAGAAGACCGCCTGGGGCCGCCAATGACACGGCATGCCTGGCCCAAAGTGACGGACCTGACCCTGGACAAGGCCTATAACCGATCTTCGATTCGATCCAGCCGTACCAAAGAGGCCGAGAAGCTTTTTTCCACGCGCCTCGAGCAGGGCCGATGCGCGCTGGTCTACCCGAACGGGGAGTTTATCGGTTTTCTGTTTCCGGCAAAAAAACTCCCGCATCTGGGCTTGTGGATAAATGAGGGCGGCTGGAACAACCTCCACCACGTGGCTCTGGAGCCCTCTACGTCGCAGGTTGACCGCCTTGATACAGCGTGGGGGCTGAAAGCCTGCGGGGTGGTGCCGGCAAACGGCCAATCCGAATGGGATATCAGCCTGATTCTGGGCGAAGGCGACGAACGTCAGGAATTGCTCGGGGAATTTTGAGGTGCGGCTGTTCTGTCCCGGGAATAGATTGCCGAAATTCGGCCGACGAGTCGCCCGGCTCGCAAGGCGCCTGAGCGAGGCGACCTGTGCAAGATCGGCCAGCGAAGGCAACGCAGCGAGCCGGGATGCATCGGCGGGAGAATGGTGACATATTTTTGGAACAGGGCGGTACGTCTGGCGATCGCAATTTCGGTTGGATTCATCCCGGCAGCGATTCCTGCTCAGTCGCGGGGAGAAGAAATGGTTTTGGTGCAGACCGGACATGAACGCTTTTACATGAGCAGGCACGAGGTGACGGTCAAACAGATGAAGGCATTCGATCCCGACTATCACCCGGCATACACCTATTTCGATGATGCGAAAATACCTGCCACCGCAATCCCGTTCACACAGGCGAAAGCGTTCTGTGAAGCGCAGGGCAAACGGCTGCCTACGTCCCAGGAATGGGTCGTGGCCTGCGGCGGCCTGGAGGGATCGGCGTACTCCTACGGAAACAATTACGACCCCAATCTGGCGCGTGTGGGACGGAGAACCTGGACCGACGGACCCAAAGCGGTGATGAGCTTCGAAAAAAACGGGGTAGGGCTGTACGACATGTCTGGAAATGTGTGGGAGTGGGTGGACGACGGCGAAGGTGAGATGCAGAAGGTGTACGGCGGTTCGTGGACGGATGGTCCCAGGTCGACGCGGTGCGGTTCCGCGAGGCGGGCGAAAGTCGAACTGAAATCGATCAATTACGGATTTCGGTGCGCCCGATCGCTGACGGGCGCCGATCGGATTCGCTTGGCCGAGGCGGAGGCAGACGCACGGCGAAGCGTTCAGACGCGCGTCCGCAGGGAAGCCGCCCGCCGCAAGGCCACGATTAAGGCCGCAGAGGCGGCCCGGATGGCCAAGATTGAAGCAAAGGCAAAAACTGCCCGGGATGCCGAACTTGCGGAAGAACAGACCCGGGCGGCCGAGGCGGAGCGGAAAGCAGCTGCTTTTGCTGAAACGGTCAAAGGCATGCTGAAAATCGAGACCTCTGCTTTCCGGACTTTCTATATAGATCCGCACGAAGTCAGCGTCGAGGCGTTTCGGGCGTTCGACGCGTCTTACAGGCCGGATGAATTTTCCGACGCTGCAAGGATGCCGGCCACCGGAATAACGCACGAACAGGCGCAGGCCTACTGCGGCTCACTCGTGAAGAGGCTGCCTACGTCGGAAGAATGGGTCGCGGCCTGTGTGGGTGAGGCGGGCAATATCTATTCCTACGGCAAGCGTTACGATCCCTCCAGGGGCCGGACCGGTCTGGCCTGGGACGCGGGGGCCGCGGAAGTGGCAAAAGGAGCCCCCAACGTTTATGGCGTTCAGGATATGGTGGGTAATGTGTGGGAGTGGGTGGACGGATGGTATGGGAAAAACAGAGAACTCCGTGCCATATACGGCGGGTCGTGGCTTGACGACGAAAAACGGGCGAAATGTACCGGCGCGAGTTGGGCAGAACCCAATGAAAGACGGTCCGATGTCGGGTTTCGCTGCACGGTGGGAGTGGAATAGGGATGTGTGAGCCAATACGGGGGCGGCCGAGGCCGGGTTCGCGGTGTGTGTGGATGATTCTGTTCTGCGTTGCGGCGTGGAGTTGCGGCGTAAGCCGACAGGACGTGGAACTCGCCGAAAACGACGCATTAAACGCATTGCGCGGTCTTGTTCACAACGGTGAACTGGACGGCGCCCTCGTTGCGGAAGCGGTAACGGCGCTGGGGGAATTGGACGGCGCGGACATGGGAGCGGCAGTTACCGGCCTGTTGAACCATCCCGATGAGATCGTGGTCCTGCGAGCGGTCGAGGCAATGGGTAAGCATGATGTTCTGGAGGCCGTTGGCGCTCTCCAGGGTCTGTTCGAAAGAACCGGGAGCGCTTTCGTGAAAGTGGAGGTAGCGGCGGCGCTTGAACGCTTGAATCCCGGTACAATGATTCCGTGGCTGTCCGAGACGCTCCGGAATGGCGAGTTTAGCATGGTCCGTTTCAATGCCGCCGCCGCGCTCGGTCAACTGGGCAGCCGGGATACCACCCCGGCGCTGCGGCAGGCGTTCCGGGACGATCAGGATCCGGTTGTGCGGTCCGCCGCCGTGTTGGCGCTTGCAGGACTGTCAGACGTGCAAAGCCTGCCCGAAATTGCGGATACATTGATTTCGACGAAACAGCTCTCAACGGCACTGGTCATGGTGGAGGCTCTGGAGACGTTCGGGACGGCGGAAGCAAGGACCCACCTGGAGGTGGTGGCGAAACAGAGCACCTGGCAACAGTCCCTGCGTATCCGCTGTTTCGAAGCGCTGGGGGGACTGTCCGCAAGTTCGATTGGCGCCTATCTCAAGGAGCGGCTGCTGGAGGAGGGAAACGCGCTCGACAGGGAGCTGGCCGCGGAGGGATTGGGGTGGATTCAGGATTCAACGGCCGTGGACCTCCTGCGGTCCGCATTTTACAGCCCCGAGAGTCAACCGTTCCGGCTCAGCGCGGCGTGGTCCCTGGCAACGCTCGGCCACGGGGCCGGGATTTCAGAGGAACTGGAAGACGATTTGCAGAGTGTGCACAGTCCGTTTCGACGGCGGGCGGCTGAGATCCTGGGAATCATCGGTGATGCAAGGCGGATCCCGGCCCTGAAAAATGCGTTCTCCAACAGCAAGGAATATTCCGTTCGGCGGGCGATAGTGCAGGCTCTGGGTAATATCAACGATGGGGAGTCGGTCGTAGTTCTAATGTGGGCATTTCAACAGGACGTGTCGCTGGAAACCAGAGAAACCATTGTTGAAGCGCTTGGACAGATGACGCTCCGGGAGGCGCACAGGGCGTTGAAGGAAATCCTTGAACAGAGCGAAGAAGCGATCCTTCAGGCAGCGGCTCTGAGAGGATTGGCACAGTCGCGCGATTTGAAACAGTTGGAGACGCTTCGGTCATACCTCAATAACGCGGAACCGGGCGTGCGCCTGGAAGCCGCCAGGGGAATCTTTGAACTGGCCCGAGCCGGAAACCGACCCGGTTGACTCTGGAGTCATTTATCCACGTATCGCGCGGAATTCGAGTGTGAACAACAGATGAGTATCCGTCCAAAAATCCTGGTATGGATGTTTTCGGTCGGCATCCTGATATCGAGCGCATTGTCGCAGACCACTACCGACATCGATTTCGACGATAACGACGTGATCGACTTCGGGGATTTTGTCCTCCTGGCGCAGGCATTCGGAACCGGGGACACGCGGTTTGACCTCAACGGCGACGGCTCCGTCGATCTGCAGGATTTCCTGATCTTCGCGCGCCTTTACGACAAAGCCCAGCATACGGTGATGCATTCTCATATAGATGGGGAACCCGCTGTAGGTTCCGTGGATGTCTATGCGTTGCCAACGCTGGGAAGCCAGCCTCAGGATATCGTGGTGGACGTCCTGGGCCGCGTCTGGTTCACGCAGATGGGCGCAAACCAGATCGGCCTTTTCGATCCGTCAACTGAAACATTCGCTGAATATCCGTTGCCGACCCCCGGCGGCCGGCCGGCCCGGCTTGCCGTTGACGGCCGCGGGATTGTCTGGTTCACGGATATCGTTGCAAACGCGATCGGCCGGCTCGATCCGATTTCCGAAGAAATCCGGATGTATTCCGTACCCACGCCGGGAAGCCGGCCGAGCGGTCTCGTTTTCGACCGCAAGGGGTATCTCTGGTTCCCGCAGGAATCGGGTAACCAGATTGGTCGTTTCGATCCCGATCGCGGTACGTTCGATGAGTATCCTGTGTTCACCTCCTCTGCAGGTCTGGACGAGATTCTGATCGATAGTGACGGCGTGCTGGTATTTGTGGAACGCACCGCCGGGAAATTCGGCCGGATGAATCCGGAAACGAAAGAGATCGTGGAGATTGCGGTACCCGTCCAGGATTTGACCATAAGACAGTTCGTATTGGATGCCGGGGGACAGATCTGGTTTTCCACGAATTCCTATCAGCTGCACATGTGGGACCTCCTGGCGACCGGGAATTTCGTGAGCTATATCTTGCCTGAAGATGGGCCCGATCCACTCTCCCTGGCCGTGGACCTGAACGGGCGCATCTGGTATGCGAGTGATGAGTCGAAATATATCGCGCGATTCGATCCCGAGTCGTCCAGCGTTCGGATTCTTGAGTTGCCGTCTTCGGTCTCAGGCGTCGGACGGCTGACGGTTGATCGGCACGGCGGGATCTGGTTTACCGATCCATCCGGAAACAAGATCGGAAGAGTCGAGGATATCGGACCCTGAATCGTCTGTCTCATCGCCTGGCACACACGTCTCAGTCCTGCGGACTGAGACGTTTTTATTTTGCGCAAAGCCGGATGACCATAAAAAGAAATTGACATGGATGGGGCGCTTCGGTACCATTCCGACCGGGTTTGCAGGAAGGGAATTAACACCAGAATCGATGCCAGGGGACCAGCCGTGAAGTTTCGAATTCTACCATTGATTTGCTTCTGTGCCCTCTATCCCGCCACTCCTTTCGCGATGGATCGGCTGGTGTTGATTTCGCCACATCCGGACGGCGTACAGAACGAATTCGAGACGGCGTTTAAATCTCACTATGCCAGGCTGACCGGCCGGGAGATCGTCCTGGAATGGCTCAACGTCGGAGGCGGCACGAGTTCGATTCTGAGGTATATCAAATCGGAGTACAAACGGGCGCCGGGTGGAATCGGTATCGATATTTTCTTCGGCGGAGGCATGGATCCGTTTATGGAAATTGCCGATTTGGGCCTCTGCTCGGCTCATCGCCTTCCGTTCGATCTACTGGATCGTTTGCCACAAAAGATCGGCGGCGTGCCATTATACGATCCCGATTACCGCTGGTACGGCGCCACCCTGGCGGGTTTCGGAATTGTGTACAACCGGGCCGTACTCAAGCTTGTGAAACTGCCGATACCCCGAACCTGGGCCGATCTGGGAGATCCGAGGTTGTTTTCGTGGGTGGGGTCGGGAGATCCCAGAAGCAGTGGCAGCGTGCACATGGCTTATGAGTTGATGCTGCAGGCATACGGTTGGGAGCGGGGTTGGGAGGTCATTACCACGCTGGGGGCCAATGTCCGCAACTTCGCCTCCGGCGGCTCCCAGGCGCCCAAGGATGTTGCCGCTGGCGAGGTGGCCTACGGTCTGTCCATCGACTTCTATGCCTGGGCCCAGGTAAGCCACGTAGGAGAAGAATACATTGGATTCACGATGCCCGACAATTTGACCATCGTCAATCCCGACGGTTTGGCCATCCTTAAGGGCGCACCCAACCTGCCGGCGGCGCGGAGATTCGTCGAGTTTGTCATGTCGGATGCGGGCCAGAAACTCTGGTTTCTGAAAAAAGGAGTTTCGGGTGGCCCAGTGGAAACCGCATTGAACAGGTTTACGGTATTGCCCGACCTTTATCGGCGGTACAGCGATGAAGCCGCCGTTTCGCTTAACCCGTTCGAGTGGACATCGGATCTCGTCTATGACTCGGAAAAAGCGTCCGCCCGGTGGCGCGTGTTAAACGATCTGATCGGAGTTATGGTGATCGATTCCCACGAACAGCTTCAAACCGCCTGGAAAACGGCAATCAGAGAAGGAATTACTCCCGGGAGCGTTGGCCGGCTCTCTGCTGTACCCGTCAGCGAGGAAGCCTGCGGCCGCCTGGGTGCCCGTTGGCGGGACTCGGAACTGCGCAACAAAACCCTGGCGGCATGGACGAAATTCGCCCGCAACAAATACGGCGATGTTCAGCCTCCGATTCAAACGCGTCTTCTGGACTGGCTGACACTTCTGTTTCCGCTGAGCCTTGCAGGCGCCATGGTACTCTACCTCGAAAAGATCTCGCCCCGAACGGTTCGACGGTACCTCGTACCCGCGGTACTCGGCGTTGTGATTCTACTGAGTGCCCTTGACATCTTCATTGTTCCAACACCGATTCTGGTGCTGTTGATCATTTCGTGCGCATCTGTCATGTATTGGCGGGAGTTCCGTCGCCGACACTCCGGTTCCTGAGGGAGAAGGGTTTCGGCTCCGGCGGCGACCGTCCTCCATTGGAATGACTCCAGTAATTCCGGACTTGAGGACAAACCATGGTTCGTGTTCGCCTGAAGGATGTCTCAAAACGATTCGGCAGCGTCGTCGCTGTGGAACGCGTCGATCTGGAAATCGAAAAGGGCGAGTTTTTCTTTCTGCTGGGACCCTCAGGATGCGGCAAAACCACGTTATTGAGATTGATCGCCGGATTCTACAGACCGGAACACGGCCGGGTGTTTTTTGACGACCGGGACGTCACCGACGTACCGCCCGAAAAGCGGAACACGGGAATGGTCTTCCAGAACTATGCCCTATGGCCGCACATGACGGTCTGGAAAAACGTGGAATACGGCCTTTCCATGCGCAACATTGTACCCCAAAAACGCGCTGAACGGATCCGGTTGGCTTTGCAAATGGTGCGCATGGAAGCCTACAGGGACAGGTCCCCCAACCAGCTGTCGGGTGGACAGCAGCAGCGCGTGGCGCTGGCGCGGGCCCTGGTGATCGAACCCGACGTGGTGTTGCTGGACGAGCCGCTTTCCAATCTCGATGCCCGTTTGCGACTGGAGATGCGGGAGGAGATCCAGGCGCTCCATCGAAACCTCGGCGTCACCATGATTTATGTGACCCACGATCAGAAAGAGGCGCTTGCGATGGCCAATCGTGTCGCCGTGATGCAGGCTGGGCGGGTGGTGCAATCGGGCGCTCCACGGACGTTGTATTCGCGGCCCAACAACCGATTTGTCGCGGATTTCATCGGTGAAATAAATTTGCTTTCGGGCAAGGTTGTGCGATTGGGCGAAAAAGTCGGCGTAGAGACGCCTGCGGGGTTGCTCTATGGCCGGCCGGGTTACGACGGCATCCGGAAAGACGACCGCGTGTTATGCGCCATTCGGCCCGAAGCCATGGAATTCCTCGTGGGGAGGCCGGGCGAAGCAGATCATGTCGTATCCGGAACGATCCGGAACACGATCTATCTTGGCGAGATGGAACAGTATGTTGTGGACCTGCCCGACGGGACGCAGGTGAAACTGTTAGACCGCCACCCGTTGGTTCAGAAAGCATTCCCGGGCGATCGGGTCACCATCCGGTTCGCTCAGGACGCGATTTCCATACTACAGGACGAAGGTGAAAACAGTACTGCTTAATCGTTACGACTTGAACTGGTCCAGGATCCTCTTTCTTGGGGGATTGTTTGCCTTTTTTGTTTTTTTTCTGTTCTATCCGCTCTGGTATGCTTTTGTGCGGGCCCTGTGGGTGAACGGAGAAATCTCGCTCGTGTTTTTTGAGCTGATGGCAAGCAATCCGGTCTATCGGGAGATGATCCTGAACAGTTTCCGCCTGGGCATGTTCACGACGATTGCAACCACACTCCTGAGCCTGCCCATCGCCTTCTTGCTGGTACGGTACGACTTCAGGGGGAAAAACCTCCTGAACGGTCTGATCCTGGTGCCGATGGTCCTGCCGCCGTTCGTGGGCGCGATCGGGATGAAACAGATGTTCGCCCGATTCGGATCCATCAACCTGCTGTTAATCCAACTGGGAATCATCGATCAACCGATCGATTGGTTCGGTGGCGGGTTTACGGGAGTGGTCATTCTGCAGGTGTTGCACCTTTATCCCATCATGTTCCTGAACGTGGCTGCGGCGCTGGCGAATATCGACCCCAGCCTCGAGGAGGCCGCCCGCAATATGGGCGCCAGCGGTTTCAGGCTGTTTCGCACCGTAACCTTTCCGCTGATGTTGCCAGGTTATTTTGCCGGCGCGATCATTGTCTTCATATGGGCGTTTACGGACCTTGGGACACCGCTGATTTTCAACTATCGGCAGGTGGTCATGGTCGAGATATTCAACGCCATTTCAGACATCAATGAAAATCCCATGGCATACGCGCTCGTGGTATTCCTGGTATTGCTGACCGTGTTGTTTTTCTACCTGTCCAAACTATTACTCGGCAATAAACGGTACGAAATGGTGGCGCGTGGACACGTGGGGTCAGCAACGCGTCGTGCATCCACCAGGATGACCGCGCTAATCTATGCGACTATGGTTTCGTTGACGGTTATTGCGCTGATCCCTCACGTAAGCGTTTTTCTTACCTCGATTTCCGAGCGCTGGTTTATGTCGATCTGGCCCCAGGAAATCACAGGCAAGTACTATCCGCTGGTTTATCGGCATCCGATAGCCGGCCCCAGCATTACAATGAGCCTGATGTTGAGTACGTTGAGCACAATCTGCGACGTGATACTTGGCATAGCCATTGCCTATCTGCTTACCCGCACCCGCGTCCCGTTCAGGGGGGCGCTTGATGCGGTTGCGATGTTGCCGCTGGCCCTGCCGGGTCCGGTGCTGGCCTTCGGATATCTGGCGGGATATTCGGGCACCTTTCTGGATGCAAGACACAATCCCGTGCCACTGCTTGTTATAGCGTACACGGTTAGACGGCTGCCGTATATGGTCAGGTCGGCTTACGCCGGATTCCAGCAAACGAGTGTAGCCCTTGAGGAAGCCGCCCGGAATATGGGCGCTTCACCCTTTCGGACGACCTTACAGATTACCTTCCCGCTCATTCTGGCCAATCTGGTCGCCGGGGCCATTCTCTGTTTTTCTTTCGCCATGCTTGAGGTCAGTGATAGCCTGATACTTGCGCTGAAGGCGCAATATTACCCCATTACAAAAGCAATCTACGCACTGATGGGCAGGATCGCGGATGGTCCATATATTGCCAGCGCAATGGGCATGCTGGGAATGTTGCTTCTCATGCTCAGCCTCTTTATGGCCGGACGGTTCCTGGGCCGGCGCCTGGGGGAGCTGTTCCGCGCGTAGCAACCGCGTAATTCAGGTTTGAATACAAGCTGTCCGCCGTCGGCCCACCCATCCTACTCAACCCACGGCAAGACGCACGACGTGAGACGGAGGAAGTTAGAAAAGCAAAAGCGCGAAAGCCCGTTGGGGCCGGGTGTGGTCGTCTAGCGCCCTACGTCTACCTTCTTACCGAATGTTGGGGTCCGGTGGGAGGGGGCTGACCGCTGAATGCTGGACGTTTGGAGGATCACCCTTCGGTTAAAACGACAATTTTCGTGCTTCTTTGCGTCCGAAGGTCATGTTGACCAGTAAGAGGGAGAATGCCGCAAATGGTCTATGTCGTTCTGATTGTCCTGTTGATTCTCGTGGTTGTTTTCAGCCTGACACGTGGAAGGGGTTTGAGAAGCGAGGTGCATCCTGAGGGCGACGAAGCACTGGCGGCAGAAGTGGCGGATTTGGTGACCGAAGGCCGTGAGGAATACCTGCCGGCCGCAAGCCATCCGATATTGGGCGGCGTGCTGCGCGAATTGTTGGTCCGCCTGGGGATAGAGGCGGAACAGGTACTGGTCAGTCGGGGGTTTACACACGGCGCCGGCGGAATGGGCGCCCATGAAGAACAGTCCCGGAACCTCAGGGCTTTTGATCCGGCGGAAAACATGATGCAGATTGTCGAGCGGGCGTTGCTGGTGGGAATTCAGGTGGCGCGTGCGGATGACGACTACGCCGGTGTGGGCGATGACCACCTTGACCTGGAGGAGCTGGCGCGCAAAGCCGAAGCCATTGAAATGGATCTGTTCGGAGAGGGGAAGCGTGAACGTTACGTGTTTTACGGCAAGGCTGCGCTGGTGCTACAGGATATGCTTCAAGATGAAAAAGAAGCCGCTCGCAGGGAGGTCCTTCGGGGGCTGCTGGAGATGGTCGATGGCCAGATCGAGGCCTTCCAGGCGGAACTGGACAGGTTGATGGCGTATATCCCTGAGCCGGATACGTTGAGGTGGGGAGACAAGAGAGATCGGCAGTTGTATTATTTCAAGATGGGCGTAACGAATTCGCTCAGACGAAGCGGACAGCTGGAGAGCCTGGGCCATCTCTACCGATACAGAGGTGTAAATTACGATGTCCTGGAAGCTTACGATTTGGCTGCCCAGGAATGTCCGCAGCTCTTAGGGGCCGACGTGATCGGAATCGACGGGTTGCTTCGTATGGGGTCCGGCGAAGTTCGTGCGCTGGCACGGCAGGCCCTGCCGGAGGGCGGGAGGTGCTAGCGCGATGCAGCGAAGGAATCTGGGTGGACGCCTGATGAAGGACGGCGTGGATGAAATGCAACGGTTGTCGATTGATATAGAGGAGCTTGAATGCCAGGTTGGTTTGACAGGGTCTGACGACCGGCGACGGGAGGCCGGATTCTATGGGGCGTAAATCGGGAGATGGGAGATGAAAGCATTTTTCGGAGACAAACGAGCGAAGCCGCCACGCAGCGCATGGCGGCTTTTATATTCCTATTTTACCTTTTGTGACTTTTCGTAATAAGGGCGGACGCGTTCGATGACTTCCTCATCCAGTTTACATTCGGAAACGATTTGCGTGAATTTTTCCGCCGGCATGCCGAGTTCCTCCAGGAACTTCTGGTCGGCGGGTCAGGGGTAGATATAGTCGCCGATGTTGTTCCGCAGCATTGCCCGGGCTTTGTCCGTAATCCGCGGCAGCCAGGGGATACCGCCTATGGCAAGCGTTCGCCCGCGGGGACGGAATTCGATGGACTCGTGCATGGTATTCATGTGGTCGGCTCCTTTCCGAATTGGGGTTGGATGTTAAAAGAATACACGCAACAGGGTACAAAAGCAAATGGATATTTCGAAAAGGGGCTTACTGGCCTCGGCCCACCTTTCGGTAGATGGATAACGAAGTGACGCCGTAGGTCTTACGCATGCGCAATGAAAGATGCCGGACGGTGGCGGGCAACTCCAGGCCTGCGAAGTGTTGAATGAGGATATGTCCCGATGGAGCAACGAGGGCGGATCCGCTCAGACGGATGAGCATGGCGAGGGCGAACGGAACGTCGTCCAGTCGTTGCAGGTACGGCGGATCCGCGTATATAACGTCAAAAAGCCGTTGTTCCGACTCAAGCAGAGGCAGGAGTCTCTCGGCGGGCTGATTCAGCAGGCGTATCTGTTTTTCCAAACCCCAGTCCTTCAACAGCATTAAAATAAAGCCGTGCCTGCCACGATTCGGTTCGTTCAGAAGCACCCTGGCGCCGCGGCTGTACGCCTCGAGTCCGATCTGGCCCGAACAGGAAAAGAGGTCGAGAAAATGAAGATGTTCAAGTCTGGTGCCCAGAATCGTGAATGCGGCCTCTTTGATCCTTCCCGGCGTTACGCGGGCGTTGCCGTGTTTCCTGACGTCAAACGGAATGGTCCGGCCTTTGAGTTTGCCCGTGATGATGCGCATGAGAACGAAAAATTAGCTAAAGAGTCGGTCGGCGTTGGTGCCCCTTGAGGCCGGATGTCGCGCCACGGTGGGCTCGATCGAATTCAAGGTAAGTTGGAAGGTATTCCGGTACGAATCAATCCGACGAATGCGCGACGTGTTTCCGCCTCAGAACCCCTCCAGCCTGCTCAGGTCCGCAATGCCGTCCGTGAGAGAGACGATACGCTGAACCAGGGCCAGGCGGGCCCGGCGAAGCACGGGATCTTCGTCCATCACCAGCACTTCCTCGAAGAAGCTGTTTATAGGTTCGCGCAGGTCGGCCAACACTTTTTCCAGGGTGTCGATCTTGTCTTCCGAACGGTCCATGCTGCGGCGGGCGTCCCCCCAATTCTGATGTAAGCTGCGCGAGGAAGGGATTGGATCCGCGTCCGGATTCAATGGATGGATTTCATCGAGGATCCGAACAATCCGCTTGCACCGTGCGTATGCATGAAGCGTTTCCGTCCAGTTTTCCGAACGTACCATCCGATCGAGGCCCTCCACAATGGTGCGGAGCCCGAAAGGGTCGTCGCATCCGCCGGCAAGGGTGGCCTCGACCACGTCGTGGCGAAAACCTTCCTCTTTCAGTTGTACGCCCAGGCGGCGCAGGATGAACTTGTAAGCGTCGTTCAATCGATCGGTATCGATTCGGATCGGCAACCCCGTTGCCGCGGCCTCGAGGCCCTTCTTAAGGGAGAAGTGACACCGTTTCCCGATAAGCAGTGCCAGCAGGCCCAGCGCGTCCCTTCGCAGCCCATAGGGATCGGCGGTAGACCGGGGCTTGATTCCAGCGCAGAACAGGCCGGCCAGGCTGTCCAGCCGGTCGGCTACGGAAACCGCAAAACCGGATTCGCTTGCCGGCAGCATATCGCGCGGAAACCGGGGGAGATAATGTTCCTGGATGGCCGTGGCCACTGCGTCGGTCTCGTTGGACAACAAGGCGTAGTAGCGGCCCATCACGCCCTGAAGGGCCGTCATTTCGACGACCATACCGGTGGCCAGGTCGGCTTTGCAAAGACGGGCCGCTCTTTTCGCCGTGTTCGTACCGCATGCCGTCAGACCCAGATCGTTGGCGACGACCGTGAGCAGTCGCTCGATTCGCTCGCTCTTGTCCCTCACGGAGCCCAGCTCTTCCTGGTAGGTGAGCGTATCCAACCGCGGCAGGTAGTCTTCCAGGGGCTTTCGGCCATCTTCCCGGTAGAAAAAGGCGGCATCTGCATATCTGGCGCGAACGACATTCTCGTTCCCGCGAATGACGGGGCCGGAATCGGCCGACCGGCCGTTGGATACGGCCACGAAATAGGGCATAAGCCGGCCTGTTTGCGGGTGAACTATAGGGAAGTAGCGCTGGTATTTCTTGAGTACCGTGACCAGGACCTCCTCCGGTAGTTCAAGATGGGATTCATCGAAACCGCCGCGCAACGCGCAGGGCGCTTCGACCAGGTCGGTAACCTCGTCGAGTAGATCCGGATCTTCCTGTACGCTACCACCCACCAGACGCGCCTGTTCGAGAACCTGTTTCCAGATAGCCTCTCTTCGCCGCCCGCGGTTCACGATCAGGCCGCGTGCTTCCATTTGAAGATGATACCTATCGGCAGATTCCAGCCGAACGCGCGGGGCGCCTTCGGGCCTCGATCCGTGGCTGGTACGTCCACTCCGGATCCGGGCGAAGTGGAACGGGATAATCTGGTTTCCAAAAAGGGCGACAATCCATCGGATAGGTCGGGGATAGGCGAATCCGTCGGAGTCCCAGCGCATCGTTTTCGGGAAGTTCAGGCCCGCAATCAGTTTGGGTAGGAGTTCCGTCAGGATTTCCTGCGTTTCAAGTCCGGGCTCGTGGCGCCGGGCGTAGACGTATGCAACGCCTTTGTCGTCTTTCCTGTGTTCCACGGAACCTGGAGAAATGCCCTGACCGCGACAGAATCCTTCAAGGGCGCGCGTGGGTTTTCCCTCGCCGTCGTAGGCGGCCTTGACAGCCGGTCCGCGCACTTCGCGTTCCTGGTCCGGCTGCCGGCCCTCAAGGTTCCTGACGCTGGCGACCAGCCGTCTGGGTGTGCCCGTAATTTCGACGCCGTCGTATCCAAGCCTCTGTTCCCGAAGAAGCTCGGGCAGGCGCCTTTCGAGTTGTTCGATGCCGGACCGCACGTCGTGGGGCGGAAGTTCCTCGGATCCGATTTCCAGAAGTAGGTCGGCCCGCTCCAGAGATTCAAAGTCCCGTCGCGGTTGCGGGGCAGCCGCGTCCTCGGTTTTCGTGATAAGGGGGTGACCGGATGCTTCGCGCTGTCTGGCAAAGCCTTCGGCGACCTGTCTTGCCAGATCGCGGATTTGGGCGAAGTACCGCGCACGTTCGGTAACGCCGATGGCCCCCCGGGTGTCCAGAAGGTTGAACGTGTGAGAGCACCGTAACACGTAGTCATGTGCGGGAATGACGAGATCGCGGTCTATTGCGGCTCTGGCTTCCTCGAGGAAGAGATTGAACATGGTCTGCAGGCGCTTGACGTTTGCGTAAAAGAACTCGTAGTTGCAATACTCCACTTCCTGCTGCCTGAGAATGTCCCCGTAGGAGACGTGCTCATTCCAGCGGAGTTGCCAGACTTCGCGCACGTCCTGAACATACATGGCAATTCGTTCCATGCCGTAGGTGATTTCCACGGGCACGGGATCGAGCGACAGGCCTCCAGCCTGCTGGAAGTACGTGAACTGGGTGATTTCCAGGCCGTCCAGCCAGACCTCCCAACCCAGGCCCCACGCGCCCAGCGCGGGCGATTCCCAGTTGTCTTCCACGAAACGGATGTCGTGTTGCCGGCGATTCAGACCCAACGCTTCCAGGCTGTCCAGGTAGAGTTCCTGGGGGTTGCCTGGCTCGGGTTTGAGAACAACCTGGTACTGCGTATGCATCTGCATCCGGTTCGGATTCTCTCCGAATCGGCCGTCGTCCGGACGGAAGCTGGGTTCAACGTAGGCTACCTTCCAGGGCTCGGGTCCGAGCACGCGAAGTGCGGTGCTCGGGTTCAACGTACCTGCGCCCACCTTTTCGCTCAGCGGCTGCCAGATGATACACCCGTTATCCGCCCAGAATCGCTGGAGGCGGAGAATGAGTTCCTGGAAAGTTGGTGTGGAACTCACGAATGGCATCCTTTCGGTGTTTCCACCTGACGACCTGCAGAGACCGTCGGCGCTGGTGCCGAACGTGCGCGCCGAGCCCGTTTTTTGAACGCCGGTATCGGGTCGCTCTAACCGGCAGCGGAAAACCTCTTGAGGGGCGTCCGGGAAACGCTGGATTTTACGTTCTTTTGAATCTGCTTGATAGCCCGTTCCACGTTCCGGACCTTTTTTCTGCTGTCGTGGACGGCAACCGTAAGGTCCATTCTGTGGGTCTCACCGGCTTCGAGCCTGACGACGCGGCCATGTTTACGCTCGAACGGCTTGGGGTTGGGGTAGTTGGTAGCGGGTTCCAGACCGGTGACGTATCCGACACCGGTTGCCGCCGTGTTCTTCCAGAGCGTAAAACAGGGCAACTGGTTTAGCGAACAGTGCAGGCTGGATCCAAGGTCTCCCTTGGCGTTCTTGAGCAGGACCGCCGTCTGCCCGCTTCCCCTCTTTCCTGCCAGCTCGTAAAAATAGACCTGTTCAACAAAACCGGGCTCCGGCGCCCCGAAACTGTTATAGGCGTCCACGCCCTTCTGCGCCCTGGCGTCTCTCGGGGATACGGATCTGATGGGTGCCACGAGGGCGCTCCCCTCTTCCAACAGCGGAGGCCCATAGTTACAATGGTATAGCATCTGCATTTCGGCGGGGTTGTTATTGAGGTTGGTAATCCTATCCGAAACAGTGAGGCTGTTGGCGCCTGGTAACGTGGAAATACAGGTGGTCAACCGCAGCGCGGGACCAAGCATCATGGTTTCGTCGACAACCCCCATCACAGTGATGCGATGTGGGGGTGCCAGGTCGATGCACACCTCGACGTGGCGCGCAGGAATGTTTGCGATTTTTCCGTGAAGCGGGAGGAAAACCGTGGCCTCGTTTCCGTTGTTGTCTATTACCACGTCGTTCGTCGGCGCGCCGTTGCTTTCCAGGCCGCAGCGAACGATCCATTCGTTGAAGCCCTTCAGCCAACCGAGGCCTCCCCGGTCGTTGGCGTCGACGTGGGCCGGATGAACCAGGTCGCGGGCCGGGGATTCCCATCCGATCGGGATACCCCGGTAGATGCCTTTCCAGATGCCCATGCCTCGTGTCGGCACTATGAAAAAAGAGAATGCGCCGTTGTCCACCTCAATAAGGTCGATGCCCGCCTGGAGGCCACCCTGAAGGGTTTTCTTTTTCACGCTCCACGAATATCCTGTCCCTATGGACAGGGTTTCCTCATCTACATATCCGGACTCGACCCAGAGGGCGCGATCTACGTCGGTCAGCACGTAACGAAACTTGCCGCCCATGTAGAACTCCTTGTATAATAGGAGGTTGTAATACGAAATTCGCTGCAGATCCAGAAGTGGAAATATACTGTACACCCGGCCGTGTGTCAATGGAAGAAGCCCCGCGATTCCCATATAGGGACTGGCGCCTGAGACGATTTCCAAATTGCCGAGTACACCGCCCTACGTTCCGTAGATCAGAAACCGGGACGGGCGCGGTCTCTGCTTCGCGGAAGATATCGGCCATATGCCTCGAATGATCTCTTCGGCAGGCCGGGCAGTCTGCGGGTTCCCGGCTGGCCGGGGTACGCCGATGGTCGATGCCCGGTTCTCCGGAGTCCTTTGTTTTTCTTGTATGCTTGACAAAACCGGTATGGGTCTTTAGTATGGAATCAACTCCGAGTGTGCGTTTCTGACAGACGGCGGAAGGAGAGGACGTGGCGGCCTGGAAAACGGTCTTTTTCTGCGGGATCGGCGGCAGCGGAATGAGCGCGCTGGCGCAAGTGTTGTGGCATCACGGCCACGCGGTACGCGGGTCCGACCGCAGCCGGGACCAGGGACAGAACCACAGACTCTTCGAACAGCTCAAGGCGCGGGGCATCGCGTTGTACCCCCAGGATGGTTCGGGTGTGGATGACACCGTGGACGAACTGGTGGTATCCGCAGCGGTGGAGGAACACATCCCCGACGTGCGCGCCGCGTTGCGTCGGAAGATACCCGTTCGGAAGCGCGCGGAGGTGCTGGCGGAGCTATTCAACCGGGCGGAGGGGGTCGCCGTTGGCGGCACGAGCGGAAAAACCACTGTGGCTGGCATGATCGGTCACATTCTGAAGAGGACGGACAGAGACCCAACCGTGATTCTGGGAGGTGCGCTCCTGAATGAGCCGCCATCGCTCACGGGCAACGCAATCTGCGGCGATCCCGGCCTTTCGGTGATTGAGGCGGATGAGAGCGACGGCACGATTGTCTTGTACGAGCCTTCGATTTCGGTATTGACCAATATTTCGCAGGACCACAAGCCGCTCGAGGTTTTGTTCGGGATGTTTCGGGAATTCGTGCAAAAGGCCCGCCGGGCTGCGGTAATCAATATGGACTGCGAGTCATCCGTGGCCCTTGGCGTGGAGGGCATTGGTTTTGGCGTGAAAAATAACCGTGCGCAGGTCTGCGCCGAGAAGATTCAACCCCTTGCGGATGGCGTGGCGTTTGAAGTCAGCGGGGTCGGATTTCGCCTGATGGTGCCTGGCAGGCACAATGTTTCCAATGCAGCAGCAGCCGTGGCCGCCTGCTCGTTATTGGGCGTCACGATCAGACAATCGGCGGACGCGCTGGCTGATTTTGCGGGCATCCGGCGGCGCCTGCAGGTACTGGGGACCGCCGGCGGCGTGACGGTGATCGATGACTTCGCGCACAATCCCGACAAGATTTCGGCGTCTCTCGCGACACTCAAGGAACAGCCGGGGCGGCTGCTGGTGATGTTCCAGCCAACCGGATTCGCTCCAACGCGGTTTCTCAAGGATGGGCTGATAGCCGCTCTTGCGGATGGGATGGAAAAGCAGGATCTGCTTGCGATGCCGGAAATATATTATGCGGGCGGAACGGCGGTGCGGGATATCTCGTCCGGAGAATTGATCGACGCGATTTGCGAACGTGGTATTCGTGCGGCGTTTTTCCAGGAGAGAGAAGAGATTGCATGCTGGTTTTCGGAACAGGCGCGACCCGGCGACAGGGTGGTGATTATGGGAGCGCGTGACGACACACTGACCGATTTCGCCACCGGAATATTGAAGTCGTTCGCGCCCTGACGTCCGGTGTCCGCTGTCCGCCGGCGGCGTCCTTACGACAACGGCGCTTCCGCAGTCGTGTGACTTGGAGATGGAAAAGTCATTTGGTTATTCCACCGTATATTCGACGCGGCGACCTGATCGGGGTCGTGTCGCCCTCGGGATCGTTTGAAAGCGAACGTCTGCGGCCGGGCCTGGCATACCTGCGGAATCGGGGATACCGGGTGCGGGTCGGTTCGGCGGTCTACGATCGGGATCGGTACCTGGCGGGACACGATCTCGCCAGGGCGACGGATTTGAACGCAATGTTCGCCGACCCCGAGGTGAGGGCTATCTTTGCGGCCCGCGGTGGTTTCGGTGCCGCGCGGGTGCTGGGGTCTCTTGACTATGAGGCAATCCGGAAATGTCCGAAGCCCCTGGTGGGGTTCAGCGATACGACCGCGCTGCAATTGGGAATCTACGCCCGTACCGGAATGGTGAGTTACTCGGGCGTAACGCTGTGCGGAGACGTTTCGCCGTCTGGAATGCCGGAAGCAACGGAAACATCTCTGTGGAACGCGCTCACGTCGGGGCGGTATGACGCGATGGCCGGTGTCGTGGCGCTGCGGGGACAAACCGCGGCAGGGAGGCTGTTGGGTGGCTGCCTGTCCGTGGTCGCATCGCTCGCGGGTACAGGATATTTTCCGGATACCGACGGTGCAGTGCTGTTTCTGGAAGACGTGAACGAGGCGCCCTACCGGGTGGACCGCATGCTTACCCAACTCCGGATGGCGGGTGTCTTCGACCGGGTCGCCGGTGTGGTATTCGGGCAGTTCGAAGGCTGCGAACCGGAACGGGAAGAGGAGGGCACCATGGACGACGTTCTCCGTGATTTTTCGACTTCAGTTGTCGTTCCGGTCTTCTGTGGGCTCCCGTATGGGCACGGATCCGGTCGTCGCGTTCTGCCGATCGGACTCCCGGCTGTCGTGGACGGAAGACGGGGGACGCTTCAAATTGATATGGACAGATAACGGTCCATATCACGTGGAATGGGTGAGGGCGCCCTTCTGCGGGTAAGCACTGGAAGAAAGGGTCCGCCAGGTACTGACGTCCACATGCAGTGCCAAGTGTTTCTTGCTGGCGCGCTCGGATTCCGGGAACAGCCCGGCGGCAATCGAAACGTAGTGAAAGGCTATTCTGGCAATGTCGAAGATGTCTTGCTTGCGGCTGTTGGTAACTGTCTGCCTGGTGGGATCGATAGCATCCTGCGCGGCGGTTGGCCGTTTCAATATATTGAGTACGGAGCAGGAAGTAGAGATCGGCAGACAGGCGGCGCGAGACGTCGAGCGAAATCTCAAGCTCTATAACGACCCTGCCGTGGCGGCGTACATCGACAGTCTGGGCCGGAGGCTTGGGCGGCATTCTCGCCGCTCGAATCTGACCTACTATTTCAAGGTCGTGGATACGGATGACGTAAACGCTTTCGCCCTTCCGGGCGGCTGGCTGTACGTGAACCGGGGGCTTATCACAACCGCGGAGAACGAGTCTGAACTTGCGGGGGTTATCGGCCACGAAATCGGCCACGTGGATGGAAGGCACGGCGCCCGGGCAATCAGCAGGCAGTTCGGCGCGGCCGTGATTCTCGACGCAACCCTGGGTGGAGAGGACGCGGACGTGCAGCGCCGGGTGCTCAGGCAGGTCGCCGCGATTTCTACCGGTATGGGACAGTTGAAGTACGGACGCGACGCCGAGCGGGAGGCGGACGGGTTTGCCGTTGACGCGACTTACAAGTCGGGCATCGATCCGGAGGGAACGGCCACGTTTTTCGAAAAGCTGATGGCGATGCAGGAAAAGGAGGCGGGCCGGCTGGAGGTCTTGTTTTCCACACATCCTCCCAGCCGCGAGCGGATCGAGAACGTGCGGGCGCAGATTGGAGGACTGCCCCCCAAAGCGGGTCTATCAAGGGATTCCCGCGGGTTCCAGGCGATCAAGAAAAGGATCCTGGAGAGTGAGCGGGCCCGTCGCGGGAATAAAGCGGGTGCGAAGGAACGACGGCGACGACGATAGAAGTACGATTAAACCTGTACGCAGGCGCTACCTCCGCAACGCGTCGAGGCATTGGAAATACGACGGAAAGGTCTTATTGACGCAGGCAGGATCCCGTATTGCGATACCCGGAGCCTTCAGGCCGATCAACGCCATGCTCATGGCCATGCGGTGATCGTCATACGTGTCGAGTTCGGCCGGGCGGATGCGCGCGGCAGGATAGACTGTCAGCGCGTCGGGCCGGGCGTCTGCGCGAACGCCCAGTTTGTTCAGTTCAGCAACGACAGCGGCGATGCGGTCGGTTTCCTTGATGCGCAGGTTGGCTATGTTGCGCACGGTGACCGGCTCGGAGGCGAACGGGGCGAGGGCGCAGAGGGTCTGAACCACGTCCGGCATGGCGTTCATGTCGACATCGATGCCGGAGAGCCGTTCAGGGCCGCGGACTTCGATACCGTCCGGCCGGTTGCTCACGGCGCAGCCCATTCGGTTCAGGACGTCCACGAAACGCACGTCTCCCTGTGCCGATTCCGGGGAAAGGTTACGGACCTTGATCCGACCGCCGGTTAGCGCCGCCGCAGCGAAGAAATACGACGCGTTGGAGGCGTCCGGTTCGATGGCGTATTCGGAGGGCCTGAAACGCTGCCCGGCTTTCACCTGGAAGACGTTATCGTCCTTCACGTCGACGCAGACGCCGAAGTCGCGCATAATACGAACGGTCATGTCGATGTAGGGCCTGGAGACCAGTGCGCCGGTAACGCGGATCTCGACGTCCCTCCGCGCGTACGGCGCAACCAGCAGGAGGGCCGTGAGATACTGGCTGCTCCGGTCTCCCGCCATATGCGTGCGCCCGCCCTCGAGGCCGGATCCGTCGACCACAACCGGCGGACAGCCGTTGCCCGCCAGGCTCCGCGCGCGAACCCCGAGGTGACGAAGGCCGTCGATCAGATCCTGGATTGGCCGCTCTCTCATCCGCGGCGCTCCGTCCAGCGTGTAGCTGCCGTTACCCAGCGCCGCGTAGGCGGCGAGAAACCGGGCGGTGGTGCCTGAGTTGCCCACGAAGAGTTTTGCGCTCGAGACGGGAATACGTCCTCCCGCGCCGTCGATGCTGAAGATGCTTTCGCATTCGACCCGAATGTCGACGCCGAGGGCCGAAAGTGCGCCGGCCATATACCGGGTGTCGTCGCTTTCAAGAGCGCCGGTTAGCCGGCTCCGGCCGTTGGCCAGCGCCGCGATCAACAGCGCCCGGTTGGTGTAGGACTTGGATCCGGGTACCGACACGTCGGCGTCGACGGGACGGCGGAGCGGGCGGATTTCCAGATTTTCGGACATAATCAGGACTCTTGAATCAGTGACGGGAGTCGTGGCGACTTCATTCTGGCTTGAAATAAGGTACCGCAAAGGCGAGGGAAGTTCAATTGAAAAACGCTCCCCGAAACCGGGACCGCCGCGCCGCAGAGTCCGTATAGTTCGCGGCGATCCTCGCTATCAAGTGCTGCGAGAGATCCTGGTTCCCGGCTTTCGCCGGTCCATTTTCCTGACACCGTTGCCTTTCGTGCCCGTCGTTCCCGTAGTCTATTCCAGGCGGTTTTTGGCAAGCCAACCTGTCAATCTGTCGCTTGACTTTTGGTTGAGCCGGAAGTAAGATTGTTCCGACGCCGGGATATCGGCGCTCGCGCGCATCCGGCGCGCCCTCGTGTTTTAACATTCCCCGCTTTCCCCCGGGATGTCCACCTTCCCAGGCGGCGCTTTTTCCCTGAATGAAATCTGTCCAACCGGCACATTCGGAGAAACTCTCTATGGCCGAATTCGTGCATCTCCATAGCCACAGCATGTACAGCCTGCTGGACGGCGCCTGCAAAATTGACAAATTGGCGGCACGGGCCGCCGAGTGGGGGATGCGCGCGGCCGCTATTACAGACCACGGCAATCTTTTCGGCGCCTTGGATTTTTACAGGGCTATGAAAGCGGTAGACGTCAAACCCATTATCGGATGCGAGGTCTATTGTGCGATCGGAAGCCGGTTCGAAAAAAAGCCGGCCCGCGGCGTCCCCAGCGGATCCAACCATCTGGTGTTGCTGGCGAAGAATAAACGCGGGTATTACAACCTCGTAAAGCTGGTCTCGGCCGGTTACTTGGAAGGATTTTACTATCATCCCAGGATCGATAAGGAACTGTTGCGCGAACACTCGGAGGGCCTCGTCTGCCTTTCGGGATGCCTGAGCGGCGAAGTGCCGCATCTGATCGAACGGGAAGGCGTGCCCGCCGCGATGTCCGCGGTGGAAGAATATCTCGACATTTTCGGCGACGACTATTACCTGGAAATCCAGCGGCATGGCATCGATAGAGAGCCCAGAATCAACGACGGACTGATGCGGCTTCACGGTGAAATGGGGGTACCGCTCGTGGCGACGAACGACTCCCATTTTCTGGGAGCGGACGATCACGAAGCCCACGCCGTTCTCGTGGCTCTACAGACCGGGAAGACCCTCAACGATCCCGGAAGGATGTGTTATCCGACAGACGTATACTTCAAGTCTGCGGATGAAATGCACACGCTCTTTTCGGATATGCCACATGCGGTGGAGCGGACACTGGAGATTGCTGAAAAAAGCAATATAGAACTCGCATTCGGAAACTACCTTGCGCCGGAGTTTCCATTGCCGGAGGGGTTTGAGTCGGCCGACGAATACCTTAAACATCTGGCCCGCAAGGGACTGAAGAGACGTTTCGATCCAATTACGCAGAATATTCGGGATCGCCTGGAATTCGAACTGGATCTGATCGTAAGCATGGGATTCGCCGGATACTTCCTGATCGTCTGGGATTATGTCAATTACGCAAAGGAGCACGAAATCCCGGTGGGGCCGGGGCGGGGCTCCTGCGCGGGGAGCCTGGTGGCGTATTCGTTGCGGATTACGGACGTGGATCCGATGAAGTACAATCTGCTGTTCGAGCGATTTCTCAACCCCGAGCGTGTGAGCCTGCCTGACATCGATATTGATTTTTCGGACAAGAAACGCGACCAGGTGATCAGATACGTTACCGAGAAGTACGGCGAAGACAATGTCTGCCAGATTATCACGTTCGGAACAATGAAGGCGAAGGCGGTGATCAGGGACGTGGGCCGCGTACATGACATGTCGTTCGGCGAGGTCGACCGGATTGCCAAGCTCGTTCCCAACGATTTGAAAATAACGCTGGACAAAGCGATCCAACAGGTGCCGGAGTTGAAACAAATGGCCGACGGCGACGGTCCGGAGGCGCAACTGATCAAGCATGCGCGAGCCCTGGAGGGGCTGGCGCGGCACGCCTCCGTCCACGCGGCCGCGGTAATTATCGCACCCGATAATCTCACGAATTTCGTGCCGCTTTACAAAGCCCCGAAAGACGGCAAAGTGACCACCCAGTTCGACGGTCCGACCTGCCAGGATATCGGGCTTCTGAAAATGGACTTCCTTGGCCTCAAGGAACTCTCGCTTGCCGACGAAACGGTGGATCTGATAAAGACGAAAGTACCGGCGTTTGACCTGACGAAGATTCCTGAAGACGACAGAAAAACCCTGGATCTGTTCGGACGTGGCGAAACCGTGGGCGTGTTCCAGTTTGAAAGCCCGGGAATGCGGGAATACCTGATGAAGCTGAAGCCCGACTGTATCGAGGACATCATCGCGATGAACGCGCTCTACCGCCCGGGGCCGATGCAGTACATCCCGAATTTTATCGCACGCAAGCATGGACAGGAAGACGTGGTCTACGCCCATCCGAAGGTGGAGCCCATTCTGAAGGATACCTACGGGATCATGGTGTACCAGGAGCAGGTGATGCAGATTGTGCGGGTCCTGGCCGGGTTCAGCCTCGGCCAGGCCGATATCCTTCGGGACGCAATGGGCAAGAAAAAGCCCGAAGAAATGGCGCGGCAGAAAGACGCGTTTATCGACGGGTGCAAAACACACGGTGTGGACCTTAATCTCGCCGAGAAGATTTTCGCCGATATTGAAGTGTTCGCAGGGTATGCATTTCCTAAAGCGCACGCGGCGGCATATGCCGTTGTCGCATACCGAAACGCCTACCTCAAGGCGAATTATCCTCAGGAATATATGGCCGCCAGCATGAACGGCGAGATCGGCAACATAGAGCGAATGGTGGTCGTGATTGAAGAATGCCGGCGAATGAAGCTGGAGGTTCTGCCACCCGACGTGAATACTTCCTACGTGGATTTCGTGGCTGCAGAAACGTCAATTCTGATTGGAATGGCGGCGGTACGAAACGTGGGGCGGGGCGCCGTTGGGGCCATTGTAACCGCAAGGGAAGCTGACGGACCGTTCAGTTCGCTGTTCGAGTTCTGCGAACGCGTGGATTTGCGCGCGGTCAACCGCCGGGCCATCGAAAGCCTGATCCGCGCCGGAGCTATGGACTGTCTGAACGGACATCGCGCGCAGCTTCTGGTAGGCCTCGACCGGGCTCTCGACGCGGGTCAGTCCGCGCAGGCGGCCCGTCAGCGACGTCAGATTTCGCTCTTCGACATGGAAGGCCTTGCGGACCAGACGGCAGTCATCAACAACCACGTGCTTCCCGGCGAACCGGAGTGGACGGAACGTGAAAGGCTGGCACACGAAAAGGACGTACTTGGGTTCTATCTCTCCGGGCATCCGCTGGAAAGGTACCGGGCGGACCTGGTTGCGCTGGGCATTCTTTCGTCGCAGGATATCGGTAGTCTGTCGGAGGGCGCGGAAGTGAAACTGGGTGGGGTGATTTCCGAAACAAGGTCGCATACCGACCGAAACGGACGGCCGATGGCGTTCGGCACCATTGAAGATCCGGATGGCGCCGTGGATCTGGTTGTATTTCCCGATGCATTCGAAAAAGTCAAGGCTGCGTTTGTGACCGACGCGATGGTGGTAATCCAGGGTAGGCTCTCCGGACGCAACGGTCGACAATCGTTGCGGGTGGAGAAGGTTCTGTCGATGGAGGACGCCAGAGAGACGCTTGCGGACGCGCTGAACGTAAAGCTGCCCGCGGAGATGCTGGTTCCGGAGCCGCTGGAACAGCTGAAAGCGATGCTGGAGGGTCACCGGGGTGGGTGTACACTTTATTTGCACCTTGAGTTGGGCGATGGAAGAACGGAGGTCATTCGTTCCCGGGCGCTTACCGTGGCGCCCTCTGACGCGTTGATCTCGGAAATTGGCGCGTTTCTGGGAGAACGGCGCACCTGGGTATCCCAGAAATCATGAGAGTGTAACATCCGACGGTCCGGTTGGCGTCCGGCGTTCACGGCGACCCGTTCATATTTTGGACGCGCGTGCCCACGTATGGAAGGAAACACAAAAGGCGACCGGAAGGTCGCCTTTTGCACGTAGATGTACCTCATCCGGAAGTCTTTTAATAATATTCGTGCCGGTAAGCATAAATATTGAGCAGCAGGCCTGCGAGTATCAGATTGACCACGAGCTGCGAGCCCCCGTAGCTGAAATACGGAAGCGGCAGGCCGGTAACCGGCACGACGCCGACGGTCATGCCTATATTCACGAAAACGTGAAAGGTCAGCATGGCAGCCAGACCAATGGCAACAAGACTTGAAAAACGGCTCTTGACCAGACCGGCGATATGGATGGCGCGCCAGATAATCAGCAAAAACATGGCGAGTACGAGGATCGCGCCTGCAAAACCGAACTCCTCACCGATCACGGAAAAAACAAAATCTGTATGTTGTTCGGGGAGGAAGGCGAGTTTGGTCTGTGTACCCTGCAGGTATCCTTTTCCGTTGAGGCCGCCGGAGCCAATTGCCACCTTGGATTGCATGACCTGGTAACCCGAGCCGAGTTTGTCCATGTCCGGATTCAAAAAGGTCAGAATCCTCCGGCGCTGATAGTCGTGCAGCTTGTTTTCCCAGAGATAAGGCGCACCGACCGCGACTGCGAGATTGACCACGACAATGGCGGCAATCATCAATCGACCTGGTCGGACCAGGAAAACAACCCCCCCAATCGTCAGTACAAGGATAACGAGCGCCACGTAATGGAAGGCGCAGATCAGACTAAAAAAAGGTGAAATCAGGAAAAACAGAACGATGGGTTTCATGCCGGCCCAGTAGAACATAGGCAGAAGTACGGAGACGAAAACCAGCGCGGTGCCCAGATCGGGCTGCTTGAATACCAGGACGGCCGGAAGCGATACCAGAAGAAACGATGTGACCAGTGAGCGGGGCCGGTCCAGGTTCAGGTTGCGCGCGGAGAGGTATCTTGCCAGAGCCAGAATGGTTGCGATTTTAGCCAATTCCGAAGGCTGCATATGAAAAGGACCCAGATCGAACCAGCGTTTATCCCCGAAAAACAGAACCAGCACGAGCAGACAGATGGAGACGCCGTACAGAATATAGGCAAAGGCATAATAAAACTTGGGCGGGACGAAAAGGGTAAACAGAAGGGCGCCGAGGGCAAACGCGCTCCAGATGATCTGCCTTTGGTAGATCTTGCCGGCAGCGCCCTGTTCCCAGTTGTACGTGGCGCTGTAGATTGCACCAATCCCGAACAGGGTGGCCAGTACAACTGCAAGCAGCAGCGGCAGGTCGAGTTCTTGTTTTAAAAAACGGGAAAGGACCACGCGAAGATTCCTGTGAAACGTGCGTCAGGAAATGGAAATCCGGATTTGAGCTTGGTCGATTGGATCTGACTAACGCAAGACCAAGGCGGGGGTTGTATTGCCCGCTGGCGCGGGCTTGGAGTCGTTCGCTTCCGGAGAGGATTCGGTGTCAACGTGCTCCGCTACGATGATGTCCGCCTTCCGTTCGGGCCGCGCCAGATCGAAATAGGTTTCCAGAACCCGCGCGGCGATCGGGGCGGCCACCGCGCCGCCATGGCCTGCGTTCTCGACCACAACGGCGATCACGATTTCAGGATGATGCGCCGGAGCAAGGGCGGTGAACCAGGCGTGGTCGTCGCCGTGAGAGTTCTGCGCGGTTCCGGTTTTGCCAGCCACACGGACGCCTTTCACCCGGGCGCGTTTCCCGGTACCGTAAGGATCCTCGACAACATCCAGCATGATGCTTCGTATCGTCTTCAGGGTCTGGGCGGAAATCTGAACCGGCGTGGACTCAGACGCCGTGCTTTTCAGGACATGGGGTCGGGGTAGCTTACCGACGGCCAGCGCGCTGATGTAACGGGCTATCTGGACGGGCGTCACGGAGGTTTCTCCCTGGCCGATTGTCAGATTCAGCATGTATCCCTCCGCCCAGTGTCCGTAACGTTCCTTATAGTATGAACGGTCGGTTACCATGCCGACGGCCTCGCCGTCGGCACCGGCAGCGATGTCGATCCCTGTGGGTTGACCGAATCCGAACATTCTGGTGTAGCGACTCCAGTTCGCAATGCCCACCTTGCGCCCCAACTGGTAAAAGTAGACGTCGCAGGACCGGATGAGCGCACCCCGGAGCGACAGCCGACCACACCCTGAGGCTTTATGGCACCGGAAAACCCTGTCTCCGAACTTCATTCTGCCCCTGCAGGATCGGTAACGTGCCGTTTCCGAATCGATCAGGCCCACTTCGAGGCCGGCAATCGCCGTGATCATTTTGAACACCGAGGCAGGCGGGTATTCGCCCTTCATGCTTCGGTTCAGGAGGGGATTTGACGTGTCGGCCTGCAGGGTCCGCCATTCGCGCACGCTGCGGATGGACCGCGGATGAAACCCTGGCTTGCTGACCATGGCGAGGATCTCCCCGTTGTTCGGATCCATCGCCACCAGGCTGCCTCTCAAAGAATCCGCGAACGCAAGCTCCGCCGCCTGTTGCAATCGCCAGTCCAGGGTCAGCAGGATGTCGTTGCCACGCGTGGGCAGGACAGTTTTTTCGGGAAAGCCGCCGACCTCCCTGCCGAAGGCATTGACCTCGATGAATCTCACGCCTTCCTGACCCCTCAGCACTGGCTCGCACAGCCGCTCGACGCCCCGTTTCCCGATCTGGTCATCCAGACGGTACCCGAACTCCCGCTTCCGTTTATATGTCTCCGCATCCATCAGGCCGACATATCCGACGATATGAGGCGCCAGGGGGAGACCGCCGTTGAAGCTCGGATATCCTCTCCTGACTTCAAACTGTACTTCCACGCCCGGCAGATCGTACCGTTCTTCTTCCAGGACAGACACGATGTTGAATCCAACGTCACGTTTGAGCCTTACCGGCTCGTGAAAGCGACGGTTTCGGTTCGTGAGCATTTGGTTGATATGTTGTACCGGCAGACCCGCAACCTGACTGAGGCGGTTGACCACGTGCCCGCGAACGGTCGGACCGGTATTTTGGCGCAGTCGCTGCGGCAGCACCGAGATGGTGTACGAAGGGCGATTATCTACGAGAATAACGCCGTTGCGATCTCGAATAAGACCCCGGCCGGCTTCGATAGGCACGACCTGCATCGTATTTTTCTTGGATTGGATGCGGTAGCGTTCGCTGTCAGCAATCTGCAACCGAAACAGCCCGACAAATAGAACGGCGAATAGAGCAATCACCACCGTCATCATGGAACGCGCACGGGCTTTCCGAAAGCCATTATCCATGAAGTCGTCGCGCATCGAGGTAAATTCCCTTGTTGAAGCGAATGCACAATACCAACGAAATGCCGACTCCAACCACTGCGGTGTAAAATGCCGTCCCGATCCCGACCCGGACGATCAAACCGAGAATCGCGTCTGGATTCGAGAGGGCGTTAGCGAACAGAAAATAGATAAGATCGTGCAACAGGACCGCCAGGAACAGCAGCAGGGCCTGCACGCGGAAATCTTCGGTGCAGACGCCCGTCCGGAAATGACCGACGGAGAATCCAACCACGCTGTTTGCCAGCGCGTTGATGCCCATCGTCTCGGGGCTGTAGACATCCAGAAGGAAGCCCGACGCGAATCCGTACAGGGTACCTTGAAGCTGCCCGCTGCCTATGCCCAGGTAAACCAGCACGATGATGACAATGTCGGGGCCGACACCCAGTATTCGGACCGAATGCGCCCAGGAGGTCTGAACAAGCAACGCAAGGACGATGAGCAGAAGGTCTCGAATGATTTTCATGAGCGACGGATGGGGCGTGGGCGCATCTTCACTATAATCTTTCTGGTTGACTCAGTCGACCGCCTGGAAACCGGACGGACGTAACAGGAGCCGGGCGCCCACCCTCAGGCTTCCTGGTTTCCGGATACGGTTCCATTTCTTGAGGTCGTTTACGCGTATGCGAAAACTGCGGGCGATGTCCCAGAGCGTATCCCCAGACTGCACAATGTAGAAATCGCCGCGACGCAGGTCCGAACGATCGGCCAGGACAACCTGGGAAGCCTCCGGCCTCCAGATTTCCAGACGGTCGCCGGGCGTGATATGCTTCTTGAGCTTGTTCCATTTCCGGATCTGATTCGGGGTGACCCCATACCGAAGTCCGATTCCCCACAGGGTGTCCCCCTTCTTTACCCGGTACGCGACTTTCCGGTTCGTGTCCGGATCGGGCGTCGCGGCGACGCGCTCAGGCGCTCTGCCGGCTCTTTTGGGTTTGGCATTCGGATGGATTGGGATCTTCAGCCGTCTGCCTGCGCGTACGCGTTTGGGATTCAATATGTTGTTGGCCTCGAGAACGACGCGGGTGGAAACACCCATCTGCCTTGCAATGCCGGAAGGCGTGTCGCCGGGGCGCACCAGGTATTCAACCATTTGTCGTTTTCGGCTGGCGGGGATTCGGGCATAGTTGACTTTGAATCTATCGGCAGTACCGGCCGGAATTCTCAAGGAATAGGGTCCGCGCACGGGCGGCGGGGTGTAACCCAGGCGAAGTTCGGGATTGAGGCTTCGCATGCGTTCGTAGGTTGTACCCGCGCAATCGGCGGCCACCCGAAGGTCGACGCATTCCGATATGGGCACCACATCGAATTCTTGCGGCGCTCTATAGACCACGTCTCCAAAACCGAACCACTCCGGATCTCTGGAAATTATCAGGGCCGCCATAAATCGGGGAACATGTCTGCCTGTTTCCCGGGGAAGCCCCCGCAACTTCCAGAAATCGTTTGTACCTGAACGCTGAATAATGCGTTGGAGACGACCCTGCCCGCAGTTGTACGCGGCAATCACAAGGCGCCAGTCGTCGAACAACTCGTAGAGGTGATGGATATGCTGGATTGCCGCACGCGTCGATTTTTCCGGGTCCCGGCGTTCATCGATCCAGCTGTTGTTTTTGAGACCGTAAAGCCGCGCCGTGCCTCTCACGAACTGCCAGATTCCAGCGGCCCTGGCCCGCGAAAAGGCTCTCGGGTTGAAGCCACTTTCGATCATCGCCTTATAAACCAGGTCCTCCGGCAGACCCGCTTCACGCAGGGCCTTTCGAATCATCGGGACATAGAGGGGTGAGCGTGAAAGCCAGACCTTAAACGCCTTCCGGGCCGTAGTCTGGAAATAACGGATTGTCTTGACGACCTCGGAATTATAGTCCACGGGAACATCGGCGGAGCCTGCCAGTTTGCGGACATAGAGTTCCCTGTAGTGAACGTCGTCGCGCAAGCGTGAAAGGAGGCTATCGGGGATGGATTCGAGCAACCGCGACATAACGGAGTTTGGCCGTACGAGTGCGGACGGCGGTAGCATTTCCCGATAGCGCTTGAGGGTCGTGCGAAGCAATTCGAGGTGACGCCCCGGCGGAAGGGTTCTGGTTACGGTGGAATCGGTGAGCAGAATGCACACGCGTTCCACGGAAAACGCCGCGTTATCGAGCCGGGCTTTTTCCAGTTCCTCTGCGGACCGCCGGAGCCGATCGTCGTTCGGCGGCGGGCGGTCCGTCTTCACCGCCGTGGAATCCTCGGCGGTCTTCGACGCCTTCCCGAACAGGACCGGTGCTTCCGCTTCGGGAAATGTCGCAACCTGCTTCGTGGTTGAACATCCCGGGAGCAGAAACAGCAGGAGAAGGCTGCAAAACGCAACGCTCAGGGACAGCGGGCTAACTTTCATCTGGGCACTATGGAGAAGTCGATTCAAGGTCTCGGCCACCGGCAATACCGATGAACGAGTGACGGACCGGTCGCGCAAAGCAGGCCTATGTTCGCGGCGGTCAAGGCAACAGGACCGCTCGCGTTCAACCCTGTACGCGTTCAGTTGTCGGTTGTCGGTTCCGTGGATGTATCGATGCGTGTCCGAACCACAAAGGGAGTATCGTATCCGTATGACTTGAGCCTTTCCATGAGTCCTTCAGCGGCCTCCCGCGTTCGGAAGTTGCCGATCCGAACCTTGAAGTACGGCGGTTCGGATTCTATGTAAACGTCGTCCTGTCCGAGGGTGTCCCGGACGTTGGCCATCTCACTTTCGGCAGCCGCCCGGTTCGATGCCGCAAAGATCTGAACGCTGAAACCGGCCATTGAATCCGGACCGTGAACCGCAGCACGAGAGATTTCTATCTTGGCACGTACAATAAAGGCTTCCGTGTACCCCGCGCTCTTGGCCTCGTGACGCAGGGATTCGACCTCCGTTGCCGTCCGGCCGTTTCCCACCTGGATTTTATGCAGACCTGTGTCAGGATCGCGGTAGATATGAACCGGAACGCCTAATTTCGTTTCAGCTTCATTCTTGAAGTTTTCTGCCCGTTCAAGACTCGATACCACCGCGATCTGGACGCGAAATCCGTCGAATTGAAAGACGGGAGGCACTGCCGCGGCAGGCGGCTTCAGAAGGAAGTCGTCGTCGTTGAGGCTTTGCGGATCGAAATCCTCTGTGGCGGCCGTTACCGGTGGAGCGATTCTCCGGCTGGGAGTCGCGCACGCCACCAGTGAAACCAGCAACCCTCCCAAGCAGAGGCATCCGAATCTTCTTGAAATCGAATAGAACACGGCCATCCCAACATATTGTTATCTTGAAGTATATACTACACCATATATTACGCCACCAAAACGTGTTTGTCAACAGGATATTTGAGGTTATTGACGGAAAATCAGACATTTAGCGCTGGTCTTCCCGGCTTTGTCAACGGATGGCCGTTTGCACCCGTCATCAGCCCCCGCAGGCGCCATCCTGTCTCCGGTTAAACCCGCTTCCGTTTCGCCGGATATCCCGGCGGCAAGCGTCGCGAAAAATGCAGACGATTAGGGTATGGCGCCGAGCTCATCGGCCTCGAAGCGCCAGCATCAGGACCCACATGGATTGTTTGCCGACGGTATACGTCTTCAGGGGACGCAGCCGGCCCGTCTGTGCGTCGATACGGTACGATGCCAGTTCGCCGGACTCCTGGCCGCCGGCGTAGAGAAAACTGCCCGAGGGGTCGATCCCGAAAGCCCTGGGAACTGGTTCCGTGGGTTGATTGCCGATACCCGTGAGGAAGCCCGTCCGGTCAACCGAAAAACACGCAATGCTGTCGTGGCCCCGGTTGGAAACATAAAGGAACCTGCCCGAGGGGTGGATGTGGATCTGCGCGCAGGTGTTTTCGCCGCTGAAGCCCTCTGGCAGGGTGGAAAGGGTCTGCACGGGTTCCAGAACGCCTGAACAGACGTCGAACGCATACGCAGTTACGCTGCTGCCCTGCTCGTTTGAGACGTAAACCATATGCAGGCCAGGGTGGAAGACGAGGTGGCGGGGACCCACATCGGGTTCGTGGGTGGTTCGCGAGACCTCCTTGAGCGTGCCCACGTCTTCATCGAAACGGAATCCGACAATGGTGTTTGATTCTCCGACGTGGGGCAAAAATGCCAGGCGATTCGACGGGGCCGTGAGAATGAAGTGGGCTTTTGGCAGGGTCTTGACGGTTTGGACGGGCAAATCGCTTAACGTACCGTCTGCCCGAATGGCATGGACGGCCGCCACCCCCCCGCCGTACGAGGCAGAGAGCAGAAAGCGTCCGTTTCGATCCGTACTCACATAACACGCGTCGGCATCCACGGAGACCGCGCCGAGCAGGGAAACGCCGCCGGTGACGGGATCGATGGAATAGGCCGAGATTTCGCGGGCGCCGCGTCTGCTCAGGTACAGGTATTTTTGATGCGGGTCGACCGCAAGCGGGCCCGGCCCGCCCTCGGCGTGGATGCTGTATTCGAAAGCGAGATCGCCCGTGTCCGGATCCATCCGGTATTTCAGGATCCTGTCATCGCTGGAAACGGTTATGTACGCGTGGTAGTTCATCGTCCATCCCTTCAACGCAAGACCGGACGCCTCTTTCGTTCCGTCACCGCCGGACACGTTAAGATACGGATCCTTCCTTCCCTTTCGCGGCATCTCCACAACACGAGTTTAAGCAATTATAACTAGTGCCCTGCACACACGCAAGTGTTTTACGGACTGGCGTTTAGAGAGAATCCAGGTTGCGCGCCGCCGTGTCCGGGCGTCGTTCGTCGAGGGTGTCGACGTACGTCTGCAGACCCTACGCGACGGCTCGCGAACAATCGGCACGGCGTATACGGACATAGAGGCCTTCAATGTTCCCGGATAAATTAACCTTGCCTGCGCTTCCCCGCCGTGTTATATTTTTCCGTGTTGCCATAAACAAATGCCCGAATCATGTGAGATTTTACCTATAAGCCTTTGAAAATAATAAACATGAATATTTCTACACGCGCCTCCGGGGAAAAACCGAAGTATCCTGGAGGCTAAACATACGGCGGCCTTTCGAAGGCCACGCACGGTTATCGGCTAGTGCCCGTTGTCGAGGTTATCTCGACGGCGGGCTTTTTGTTTGTCTACGGCGGCTGCCCTGCCCATGGGTGGAGAAGGAGACCGAAAATGCCCCACATTGTCGTTGAGAATCTGGTGAAGACCTTTCGCATTGCTGAACGGAAGCCCGGCATGTGGGGCGCGCTCAGAGGCGTGATTCACCGCAGCTACCGCCACGTCAACGCCCTGGACGGAATCTCATTCTCGATTCAGCCGGGAGAGCTTGTCGGCTACATCGGTCCCAACGGCGCGGGCAAGTCCACCACCGTCAAGGTCCTCTCCGGTATTCTCGTGCCCGATTCGGGCCGTTGCGAGATCCTGGGCCGCGTTCCCTGGAGGGAACGCATCCCCCCACGTCAGAGACATCGGCGTTGTATTCGGACAGCGCTACCCAGCTCTGGTGGGATCTGCCCGTCGTCGAATCCTTCGACCTGCTCCGCGATATCTACCGCGTCCCCCCACGGGCCTACGCGCACGCCCGCGACGAACTCATCGCCCTCCTCGTCCTGGAGCCGCTCCTGGACACTCCGGTGCGCCAACTCTCCCTGGGCCAGCGCATGCGCTGCGACCTGGCCGCGGCCCTGCTCCATTCTCCGCGCCTTCTCTTCCTGGACGAGCCCACCATCGGCCTGGACGCCGTCTCCAAGCTGGGGGTCCGGGACTTCGTCAAACGCCTGAATCGGGAGCGGGACGTTACCGTCATCCTCACAACCCACGACATGGACGACATCGAAGCCCTCTGCACCCGCGTCATGGTCATCGGTCATGGCCGGATCCTCTCTGACGGCGCCCTGGAGGACCTGACAGCCCGCGTTACCCGGGAACGGCGCCTCACCGTGGACCTGGTGGACGAAGCCGGAACCATTACCGATCCGGACGCCGAAGTCGTGCGGCGGGACGGGCACCGGGTTCACCTCAGCTTTGACCCGGAGCGGGTCTCTGCCGCAACCCTCATCGGCCGCATCACCGCCCGGCACCCCGTCCGGGACCTTTTTGTGGAAAGCCCGCCCATCGAAGAAATCATCGCCAGGATGTACGAACAGGAGCGACTATGAAAGCCTATGCAGCCGTGGTCAGCGCCCGGTTCCGGATGCTGCTGCAATACCGGGTAGCGGCCCTGGCCGGACTGGGTACCCAGGTATTCTGGGGCCTGATTCGCATGATGTTCTTCACCGCCTTCTACCGCTCCACCACGGCTCCACAGCCGATGAGCCTTACGGACGTCATCACCTACATCTGGCTGGGCCAGGCGCTCCTGGGCATGCTGCCCTGGATCATAGACAGGGAAATGCGCGCGATGATCCGGTCGGGCCAGGTGGTTTACGAACTCGTTCGGCCCCTGGACCTGTGCGCGTTCTGGTTCTGCCGGGACCTCGCCAGGCGAACCGCCCCCACGCTGTTGCGGGCGGCCCCGATGTTCGTGATCGCCGGGCTTTTCTTCGGCCTTCAACCCCCGGCCTCCTGGGCTTCCGCGGGCGCCTGGGCGCTCGCAACCCTCGGGGCCCTTCTCCTGGGCACCGCGATTGCGAATCTGCTCAACATCTCCATGCTCTGGACGGTCTCGGGCCAGGGCATCTCCTCGCTCATGGTCGCCGCCGTGGCGATTTTTTCCGGCATGTATGTCCCCCTGCCCTTTTTTCCCGCCTGGGCGCGAACCGTCCTCGATATCCTGCCCTTCCGGGGACTCATGGATGTGCCATTTCGCCTCTACATCGGCCACATCCCTCCGTCGGAAATCCTTCCGCTCTTCGCACACCAGTTGGCCTGGACCCTCGGTTTGATCGTCGTGGGACGCCTTCTGCTCGCCCGGGGAATCCGCCGGCTGGTCATTCAGGGAGGATAGCAGTATGCGCAACGCCCTGCGTCTGTACTTTCGTTATGCCGCGATCTCCATTCAAGGCCAGATGCAGTACCGAGCCTCGTTCGTTATGCTGACCGCGGGATATTTTCTGTTAACCGGTCTGGACTTCGCCGCTCTCTGGGTGCTGTTCAGCCACCTCGGGCAGCATCCAGGGCTGGACGCTGCCCGAGGTGGGACTGCTGTATGGCATGGTCAACATCGCCTTCGCCGTTGCCGAGGGCGCCGCACGGGGGTTTGACACCTTTGGCACATGGGTCAGGAGCGGCGATTTCGACCGCCTTCTGCTACGCCCCCGAAGTGCCGCCCTGCAACTGGTCGGCCAGGAACTCCACCTCCTGCGAATCGGCCGGTTCCTCCAGGGCCTCGCCGTGCTGCTTTGGGCTCAGTACGCCCTCCAGATCGACTGGTCTGCAGCCACAGTCGCCCTCGCAACGGGGGCCATTATGGGCGGGGTCTGCCTCTTTTTCGGTCTCTTCGTTCTTCAGGCAACCCTCGCCTTCTGGACGACTGAGGGCCTGGAAATCGCCAACGCCCTCACTAACGGCGGCACCGAGGCCGCCCAGTTCCCCTTCGTTATTTACCCACCCTGGTTCCGCCGCTTCTTTACATACGTCGTCCCCCTGGCCGGGATCACCTACCTCCTCGCCCTGGCCATCCTGGGGCGAACCGACCCCCTCGGATCCACCCTGTTGATCCAGTGGCTGTCACCCGCGGCGGGCGTGGTCTTCCTGCTCATCGCCCTCCGCGTCTGGAATCGAGGGGTCCGCCACTATTGTTCCACCGGGAGTTGATCTACTGCGTACCCCCCAACCCGACTCCCCTTCAACGAGGGTGGCCGGGTGAACCTCTCACGGGGTCTACCCGCAGTTTGAGTTGAAATCCCACCCTGTTTTCACTAATTTCATATTGGAAGAACAGCGATCAGCAGTCAGTCAAAACGCGGTACGACGACAAACCGCGCGGCGGTCCCTCGCGATAAAACTCACCGCCGCCCGGTGGCGGAGTGGGGGGCTTTTCCGCGCCGAGCCGTGTTCGGCAGGCAGGCGCCATTCTTTTTGGCCCTTTTCCTTTGGCGCGAAAGAAAAAGGGCGTAAAGAAAAAAAACAATTATGAAGGGAAGAAAATGACCTGCTGGGCCCAGAGCACAACCCATCATTCGCCGTTTTCCGGTGTTACCATGCCTTCGGCAGGATACTGGATAATCCGAGATGATTGACCTTTCGCTATATGACACGATCTGGCTGGTCGGCGGGGCGGTCGCCGCAGCGCTGCTCTGGGGCATTTTTGTATCCGCCATTAAGCGCAGGGGCACGCCGCTACCGCTGTTGTTATTGATTCTTGCGGGGGCGCTCTGGTACACGGGAGACGCATTGCGCATTCTGATAGAACAGGCGTCACCCGGCGCTCGCGCGGCGGCCTATGCGGCCCAGGTCGCGCGATTCGGGCAGTGCTTTCTACCGTCCGCGCTGCTGGCCACGGTGCTGGTTTCCGCGGATGAGCAAAAGACGCGGATCGCGGCCTGGATGCGCCGCAATCTGGTTCCGTTCGCGGTTGTGCCCGGTCTGATCATATTCCTTATAGGTTTGTGGGAAATGCCACTGAAGCGCGTGGGCTTCAGTCTCTACACCATTCTGGCGCTGCTGTATTCGGCGTGGTTTTGCCGGGTATTTGCCGGGCGGTTGGCAACGGAGGTGCAGAGGTCGTTCTACCGGCTGACCGCTCTCGCGCTTGCCGCCATCGCCGTTCTGGCCGGCGCGGCATATCCGATGGGGGGAATCAAACTCGCCATAGTGGGTCCTGCGCTCGACCTCGCGCTGTTTCTCTCGCCGATCGCGCCTGCCTATATTCTCGGTTACTATATTTACAGGTACAGCTTTTTCCGGATCGTGGTGAATCCGGCTTTGCTCTATTCCGCGCTTACGGGCATCGTCCTGACGGTCTACTTGCTTGTGATCCGACGCGTTGCTGAAGAGTTTGGCCGCCTGAGCGGCGGGTTCCGGGTGGAAGTCGTTGAGGCGGTGTTGATTTCCCTGTTAATCTTTCTCTTTCAGCCGGTCAAGAATCGGCTACAGGGCGCGATCAATCGCCTGTTCTTTAACGCGCGCTACGAGTATCAGCACCTGCTGGGTACGCTGAGCCAGACGTTGAACGTGCCGGACGCGCTCGAGAGTCGGTTGAAGGCGGTGGTGGACGCAGTGGGAACGGTGCTCAAGGTACACCTCGTCTCGCTTGTGTTGTTCGATTACGACGAGGGCCACGTCGGCGAACTTCGGGTAATTTCCGGGAGCGGGCTCACGGGGTTCGATCCGCCCACAGCGCCGTTCAGTCGAAGTGAAGACAATCGGACGCATATTGAGCAGGTCGCGGATTGGATGTTGTCACACCGGCGAGCACTGGACGTGGGCGAATTGCATCGTCCTGCCCTCGCCTCGATCCTCGCCGTGCAGGGGGTCAGGCTGTGTATTCCGGTGATGCAGGAGGAGAAGCTCGCCGGGTTTCTGTGCCTTGGAGAGAAAAAACGGGGAGTGCCCTTTTCCTCGGAGGAGTGGGAGCTGCTCGGTACGCTCTGCAATCAGATTGCGCTGGCCGTGGAAAATACGCGCCTGGTGGATCGCCGCCTGCAACTTGAACGGCGCATGTACGAGGCAGAACGGCTCTCCGCGCTGGGGCTGCTATCGGCGAGCATCGCGCACGAGGTGAAGAATCCGTTGAGTTCGATCAAAGCGATTACCACCGTGCTGCGGGAAGACCTGGGGAACGACCCCGCCAAGTCCGGTGATCTGACCGTTGTATTGAACGAAATCGACAGGTTGGGCCGCGTGGTGGACCGGCTTCTCAGGTTTGCGCAGCCGAAACAGGGCGATACGTTTCAGCCCGTGGACATGAAGGCCGTGCTCGATGACGTGGTGTTGATCCTGTCGCACGAGGCGGAACGACGGAAGGTGGAAATCCGGGCCGAGGTTGCGGAAGGCCTTGTGGTTACAAGCGATCCTGAGGATTTGAAAGAGGTGTTTTTCAATCTGATCCTTAACGGCATCCAGGCAATGGACGAAGCGGAACAAACGACGGAGCGGCGGTTGACGGTGCGGGCGGAGCGTTCTGACTGGCGGGTCGCGGTGCGTGTTTCGGATACCGGGCCGGGAATTTCGGAAGAGGCCCTTTCCCACGTTTTCGAGCCGTTTTTTACCACAAAGGCTTCGGGAACGGGCCTTGGGCTTGCCATTGTAAAGCGCGACGTGGAGCGAATTGGGGGAACGATTGCCGCTGCGAACGGGCATCGATCGGGTGCGGTGTTCGAAGTTCAACTTCCTGGAGCGGACAATGCGGCATAAGATTCTGGTTGTAGACGACGATCCGGCCGCGCGGCACGGGCTGAAGCGGGCACTGGCGGTGCTTTCCTGCGAGGTTGTCGAAGCGGGTGATGGAACGGCGGCACTCGAGGAAATCGCGCGCAGCGGTCCCGATCTGTTGATCTGCGACATTCAGATGCCGAAAATGGATGGGTTGACGCTGGTGAAGCGGCTGGGCGAACAGGGAAACGCGCCACCGGTCATTGTCATAACAGCGTACGGATCGGAGCGGATTGCCGTGGAGGCGATGAAGGCGGGCGCGTATGACTACATTAGCAAACCCTACGACGTGGACGAACTTCGCTGCCTGGTTCAAAATGTCCTCGAGACCGTTCGGTTGCGCAGAGAGAACGAAACGCTCCGCGACGAGATTCGGCGGCAGTCCGGGTTCGGAATGCTCATTGGACGGAGCCGGACCATGGAGCGGGTTTACGACATGATCGGCAAGGTGGCCGGAACGGATGCCGCCGTTCTGGTTCACGGTGAGAGCGGGACCGGAAAGGAACTCGTGGCGCGGGCCATTCACGAACACAGCGGGCGGAAGGAACGACCGTTTGTCGCCGTGAATGCCGCGGCGTTTCCCACCGAGTTGATCGAAAGCGAACTGTTCGGCCATGAGAAGGGCGCCTTTACGGGAGCCGCGTCTCGTCGGCAGGGCAGATTCGAGCTTGCGGACGGCGGAACGCTCTTTTTGGACGAAATCGGGGACATGCACGTCGAGACCCAGGCAAAGCTGCTCCGCGTGCTCCAGGAGCAACGATTCGAGCGGCTGGGCGGCACCGAGACGGTGGCTGTGGACGTTCGGATGATCAGCGCCACCAATCGCGACCTTTCCGATGAGATTGCGCGAGGGCGGTTCCGGGAGGACCTCTTTTATCGATTGAAAGTAGTGGATATCTTCCTGCCGGCGCTGCGCGACAGGTGCGAGGATATTCCCCTGCTTTTGCAATATTTCCTGGAGCGATTCAACCGACGGCATGGAAAGACCGTAACGGAACTGCCTGCCGATGCGATGAAACTGCTGGTGGCATACGCCTGGCCGGGCAATATTCGCGAACTGATGCACGCGGTCGAGCGTGCGGTCATTTTCGCCGAGGGTACCGTCCTGAGCAGAGATCTGCTTCCGGAGGAAATCCGGGCGGGCGGTACGGAATCCACCGGCGCCGGCGCGCCCGCATGGAGTGAGGGTGTTTTCTTTCAGGACGCCAAACAGGAGGTCGTACAGGACTTCGAGGCAAGGTTTATTCGATCGGCGCTGGAACACCACAACGGAAATATAAGCCGCACTGCGCCGGCCATCGGTATGAAACGCCAGGCGCTGCAGCAGAAAGTCAAAGAACTCGGGATCGACCCCGTGATCTACAGATAAGGCGAGACGTGAGACGGAAGACGGAAGAAGACCACCCCGCAACCCGGCCGCCAGCTATCAGCATTCAGCGGACATCTTGAACTTGAAGCAAAAAGCGAAAATCCGAAGACGACCCAATCACCCCCCAATACGGGTCCCTTCGGGACCCCTAATTCACATGCATTCGGCGCGAGGTCGAAAGGAAACGGGAAAAACCAAAATTCAACATCCACATCTCCCCAGATTCCCTGCCTCCGGCGGGTTCCGAAAAAACTCGAGAAGTAAGACGGGAGAAGTGAGACGACCGCTCCGCCAACCACCGGTTTCGCGCCTTCTTTCCTGATCCACTTCTTATTTTCAGTTGGCGAGACTCCGGTTCCGAAGGTGTCCTATGACAAAGTTACCCACCCGTCTCCCTTCTTCCCTCTCTCTTCTTTCCACTTTTAGAAGTCGCCGCTCGGCGGGGGGTTTGTTCGCGGTATGAATCGCACCGCTCACCATCAAGCTCGAACCCCAGAACCAGGCGTCCCCTGGTGTCCCGAAAAATCACCGTAACAACAGTTCACCCGCTTTGCGGGTGAAGCTGGATTCTCCGCGCTTTAACGTCTTCCATCATCATTGTACGGAACCGCGTACGGAATTTTTTTTATGGCCGGTTCGCCAACCGCCTTGTGGCCCCTCAAGATCTGGCTCCCGGCCACCCGGTGGCGGCGTTGAGGGTTTTTCCGCGTCATTCCATTCAGCAACGACGCACTTGATCACCGGCTGTCCTGACAGGGCAACGACGCTCGTTTTGACCCCTGTGGTAATTCGCGGAAAAACCGGCTCCGCGCCGAGCGGCCTGCCTGCGCCGAGCCGTCCTCGGCAGGCAGGCGCCGTTCTTTTTGGTCCTTTTTCTTGGGCGTACAAGAAAAAGGACGTAAAATTATAACAATAAGCAATGTAGTTGGATCGTCATCTCTCCAAGCCGACCCGACGACACATCTCGTGTCGTCGGGATCTTTTTTGTATTTCTCTTCTGTTGCCTGCAAGACCGGAATTGCGGGTGCAAGTAAAGGATGGCACCTGTCGGGCGTTCTTGGGGGCCAAAAACCATCGAAACGCGCTGATTTCGGCTCCAGACGGTTATGGCACGGGGTTTGCGAAAAGGGTGCTGCATGGAAGGAGGACGATATGTCAACACACACATTGACGTTTGCAGCCACCCTTCAGCGCCACGTTGCCAACCTGATTACCGCCTTCCGGGTCGTCTGCCTGTTTCTGGCGGCGGCCTTTGCGGTCACCGGAAATTCCGTGCTGGCCTGGATTGCGGTACCCCTGGCGTTCGCCGCACTGCTGATGGACTGGCTGGACGGGTACGCCGCACGCCGGCTGGGATGCGAGAGCAAGGTCGGCGGATTGCTCGACATTGTGGGGGACCGGATTGCGGAGAACGTGTGGTGGGTGGTGTTCGCGTGGCTGCATCTGATCCCCCTCTGGGTTCCGCTGGTGGTACTCAGCAGGGGATTCGTGACGGACGCGATCCGGAGTTGCGCGCTGGCCCGCGGTGAGACCGCGTTCGGTGAGACATCGATGATGCGGTCGCCCATCGGGTGCGCCCTGGTTGCCTCGCGTGCAAGCCGGGCGACGTACGGTGTTGCAAAGGTGATCGCGTTCGTCGCGTTGTTCATCCTGAACGCGGTGCAACATTCGTCGAACCTCGCGGCCGGGATCGAACCGGGTGTGGAGATGGTCGCACTGGCGGCGGCCTACCTGACCGTCGCCCTGTGCGCGATAAGAGGTATTCCCGTCATCACGGCGGCCAAAAGGGTTGTCATCTAACAAGCAGGTATTCGAGGAGAATTTGATGAAACAGGAAACGTATATACTGCTCTGGCTGCTGGGCTTCGTCTGCCTCGGCGTTTTGCTGCATCAGCTTGGCGAACCGGACGTGTGGCAGCACGTGTTGATGATGGGCTGGGGATATATCCCGATTATAGGAATTACCCTGGCGGCGTATGCGAACAACGTCTGGGTCTGGCGCAGGTGCTTTGATGGAGGGGCAAAGAGGCCCCGGTTGAGACCGTTGCTCTGGGTGAAACTGGTTGGCGAGGCGCTGGGCAATGTGATGCCGGCGTCGCAGATTGGCAAAGAGGTGGCCAAAGTGATGATGCTGCGAGAGAGAATGGGCGTGACGGCCGGCGTGTCGTCGCTTGTCCTCAATAAAACGGGCGAGATGATCAGCGGCGTTATATTCGTCCTGGGCGGCGTCATAGCGGGTCTCAATCGGTTCGCGTTTCCGGAGGAGATGCGCTGGACCCTCTTCGGCGTACTGACAGTCGCCGTGTTCGGCGTCGTTCTGACCGTCGTCAGACAGCGCCGAAATCCGTTCACCGGGCTTGTGAACCTGTTGATGCGCATGCGGATCAGGTTTGTGGAAAGGCACCTCGACCGGGCGGCCGAAATCGATCGGAACCTGGCCGCGTTTTACCGGCTGAACCCATGGAGGCTGGCGGGCCTGTTGGGACTCCATCTGCTGACATGGAGCCTCGGCACGCTGGAAATTTACGTGATTCTCCAGGTGCTTGGTGAACCGCTGCCGTTCGTTTCGGTGTACCTGTTCCATTCACTGATGATGGTGATCAACGTGGTATTCGGTTTCGTTCCCTACGGCATGGGGGTCTTCGAAGGCGGGCACGTATTCCTCTTTCATATGATGGGACTGGAACCGGGTACCGGATTGGCCGTGGGAATTATCCGTCGAATCCGAAAGATCTTCTGGATGCTTTTGGGCCTGCTCCTGCTCCTGCTCGGATCGCGCACGATACGGTTCGGAGCGCCGAAGGAGAAAGACGGCCTCGAGCGAATGGAAACCGCGGCGCCGTTGCACCAGGGATAAGCGTCCGGAGAACGTCTCGAACGCTGCAGAAATCGCCATGTAAGAGCCTGTGGAGGGTAATCATGAAATCTATCGCACTCATCTTGACCGCGACCCTGATGTCAAACGCGATTGCACCCGCCCTTGCGCACGCGGCCACACAACTTCGAGGCGCGCAGCAGGGGGATCCGGCTATTGCAGGGGCCATTCAAAGGCTCCACGCGAAGGCGGTTACGGTCATGCCCGGTAAGGAACTTGATGTGAAAAAGCTTTCGCCCGGATTGTATGCGTACGTGGTGTTCAATTCGAAGGGCGTGGAGAGCGCGGCAACGGGCCGAATCGTCGACTTCGATTCGAATCGCATCGTCATCGTGCCTGGTACAGGGAAGGGATGGGAAATTGCCCGCAACGATATAAAGATCCTCGCCGTCGCCGACGGCCCAGGCGGCATCGAGCAGTGGCGAATGTCAAGGCGTGAGATGTTGCAGGTTCAAGAGTCGGTGATGTCCGGCGAAAACCTAGACCTCGGGAAGCTGAGAATCGGATGGCACGCACACGTCGAGTACCGATCCTCCGGTGTCAGCCACACCGCCACGGGAGTGATTACGCGCAAAAGCGCGAATCATATCGTGATTAGATCAAGGAACGGTAGCCAACGAAAAATCCGAGCGGAGGATATCGAGCGCATTGTTGTAACCCGTAAACGCAAAGACATGAATCGCTGGCGGAGAGCGAGAAAAGCAATGCGTGAACTCCAGGGTCCCAGGGTCCGCCTAAAGGCACCCTCGATATCGCCGGAATGGATGACCGGGAGGTTTATAGGTTCCTCCCAGGACACACTTGAGATCCTATCCGAACGTGGCACCGAACGAATACGCCGTGCTTTCGTAGACGATTTCGAAGTCAGCATGGGGCGGCATCGAAAAACAAAGAAAGGCATGGCAATCGGTCTACTTGTGGGGGCTGCCGCCGCAATATTGTCAAAACCCAGTGACACGACAAACGCTGATAAACTGGGTCAAGAAAAACTGCTCGATGCCTACGTCACGTTGGTGGGCGTACCTGCAATGACACTTGTCGGCACCCTCATTGGTGCCGCGACAACAACCGAAAAATGGGTCGAAGTTTCCCCGTCGCGGATCAATCTGAGCATTGCGCCGACAAGAGACAAGGGACTGCGAGCCGCGGTATCATTCAATTTTTGAGCGTGTGCCAGGGCGCCCGGATGTCGCTATTACTATGTCGAAAGGTCAACAGCCTAAATGGCAAGACGCCAAATGCGGGGAGACGTGAGACAGAAGAGGGTAGAAAAACCGCAAAGACGGGGAGAAGGTAGACGGGAGACGGTAGAAAAAAGCAGGAACGCGGGGAGAGGGGAGAGGTGAGAGGGGAGGAAAATCCGAGATGCGGGGAAACGGGAGACAGAAGACGGGAGAATGAGCCCCACCTCGTAGTGCACTTTGCCAGGGAACATGGGCCGGGGCTGAGCCTGCCCCGCTCGCGAATGGCACGATAGGGATTTTACCGATCCGCCGCCACTAGGCGACCGCCTCTTCCTTCTTACTTCTTACCTTCATCGACGAGGACAGTACGAAGCCTATTTCAACGAGGTGAATCCATGAAGCCAACCGCCGTAACATTGATCGCAATTATGTTGATTGAGATCCTGGTGCCGGGCTTTTCGATAGCCGCGCAGGAACTTCAAGGCGAGGAGACTGATGGCGTCGATTGGCCGAAAGCGGCCGGCAGTATTCAGAGCAGGCAGCGGTCGGAGGAAGATCGCGCAGCGCAGAATGCGGCAAGGATCATAAGATCGCTGTATGAGATGGATGTTTGGGTGATGTCACGGCGGCACCTGGATCTATCGAAAGTAACGAAGGGCTTCTACTCGCACGTGATCCACAGGAAGGAAGGCGCCTCCGGCACGGCAACCGGCGTCATCTTCGACAATTACCCGGACGGTATTGGGATTAAATCAACGTCAACAGTCCCGAGAAAAGAAAAAGTACAATATGCCGACATAGACACACTCGTGGTCGCCAAAGACCGGCGAGCGCTTGAAAGATGGCAGAGGCGTGCACAAGGCCGCTTCCTCATAATGTCACAGGGCAATCTTGACCTGTCGAAGCTCAAAAAGGGTTGGCATGCGTACTTGGTCTATAAATTCGAGGATGGAACGAGAGCCAGACTGACCAAGATAACCGATATTGACGCGGAACATGTTGTGATCCGATCCAATTACGCGGGTGGGGACCAATTCTGGGCAGATGGAAGAATTGCACACGACGATATAGTTATCGTCGTTGCCGCGGAGAATCGGGGCGACATAACGGGATGGAGACATGCGAGGCAAGTCATACGACACCTGCCGTTGAATCCCAGGATCCGATTCAACGCGTCGAGGTCCGCGAATAGGGGGTCTGACGCTAAATCATTGGTTGGCAGGCTGCTTGATGTGAGTCAGGATACGCTCGTTATTGGCGTCGGCCTATCCAGGCACGAAGTCTTCAGGGTACCCATATATTCGATCGACAATTTCGAAATAAACATCGGTCGCAATCGAAATACAATAAAGGGTTTGGGAATCGGTTTTCTGCTGGGACTAGGTGTCCTTGCTCCCGTCGTTTATGTTGACGCAAAGAGTTCCGGGAGACATAGGTGGTTGCGAACAGTATATACAGGGTTTTGCATATCTCTGCCCATAGTTGCCCTTTCGACTCTCATAGGGGCCGGGATCGAATCCGACAGATGGGTTGACGTTCCAATCAAGGGTCTCAACGTTAACGTCGACCCCTCAAAGAACAGAGGACTGGGAGCCGCGGTGTCATTCGAATTCTAAAAGGCGTTGAGAGGGGAGACGGAAGAGGGTAGAAAAACCGCAAAAGACGGGGAGAAGTAAGATGTGAGAAAAAACCAAGAACGAAAGGTGCGACAGGGATCTCTCGCGCTTCAAGTTTACCGCGTTTTCCTCTTCCTTCTACCCTCTTACCTCTAACCTGCGTCAACAAGAGCAGTAGGCAGAGTATTTCAAAGAGGTGGGTCCATGAAGTCAACCGCCGTAGTTTTGATCGCGAGCCTGCTTTTTCAGATTATGGTCCCAGTTCTCTCTTGTGCATCCGGGCGACGGAAGGGCGCGCGGGTCGAACCCATCACGGGGCGGTTTACCATTCCCTCATCAAATAGCAACGAGCGTTACAAAAAAGACTCGAAGGATCAAAGCGTTGTGGAGCGTTGGCTTCACAAAGAAAGGGCCAGAGTTCGAGTCGAAGCGCCGATGATCTCGAAAAGCCCGATCATCGGCCGGTTTGTCCGTGTAAATCAACACGCACTTGTTATCCTATCCGAACGGGGTCGGGAAGAACGAATGCCGCTGTCTTCAGTTGAGAATTTCGAAGTCAGCATCAAACGGTCCAGAAACACGGCAAAAGGAATGTTATTTGGTGTTGTTCTAGCGGGCGCCTATTTCTTCCCAGGGGTTTTTCTGGACGAAGCGGATATACTGGATCTCAGGTCTGCATCAGCCGCGATTTTTCTGTCTTCCACTCTCATTGGTGCGGTAACCAAGTCTGACAAATGGGTCGAAGTCTCCCCACACGGTCTCAAGCCGAACGTCGCCTACACACAGAACCGAGGTATACGCGCCGCGCTCTCGTTCGAATTCTAAAAGGCGGTGAGAGGCAAGAGGGGAGACCGGAGAAAAGACGGGAAATGCGGTGAGAAGAAAGACGCAAGATTTGCTGCTCGCAAGCGATAATTCGGACAAAAGCTTGAAAAGGTGGAGCAGACATTCTTGTCTGCTCATAGACATCAAACCGAAATCTCAGAATCCTGTGACCGGGCACGCCACGAGTCGCCGCCGTCTCCCCCACTCGAAGAGGGACGGCGCCATCTATTGGATCAACTTAAACTCACGGGTGTCACCGAGACGTTCCGGCTCGAGGAATTCTATTACCACATGGTACGCAGCGAAAGACAGTATTGGCGCTTCGTCCGCTCGATCGCGGAAAACCCAGCAAAGGCCCGACTGCGCGACCACGCGTAGGGGCGACCGGCCGGTCGCCCCTACGCTATACAAGCGGCGGAAGCCCTTCTTCTGCCTGCATTCCGAGAGACCGGCGATGAGAACGGCAGACAGGAATGTCTGCCCCACCTTCACACGTGCTTCCTCAACGGCTCGACACGCCACTGTGCGGGGGTGGAGTTGATTGATTCGCGAATAGAGCTGACTGCTGAGAGTTGCTTCTAACCTACCACGACAAAAACAGTACGCCGAATATTTCAACGAGGAGAATCCATGAAGTCATCCGCGCTGTTGTTGCTCGCAGCCATCCTAGCGACCATCTCCGCTCCGACCGGTTCGGACGCCGCACGACAACTGTCCCCTGCGGAGACAGCTGGCAACGTGCCATTTAATTCGACGCGTACCGCGTCCCGCGGAGAATTTGCGAATGACAAGCAGGACACCGAAGACGATCGTGGGGCGGATAAGAAGGAGCGGTCCGGCAGTCGGAGCGGGGAGACGGGCATCACCGTGATGTCGCGCGGAGAAGTGGACCCCTCGACGCTTAAGACGGGATCCTATGCGCATGTTGTATACACGACGGAAGGGATCGAAGGGGCGGCATGGGGCGTTATTTCGCGGATAGATCCGGATGGTCTCGTGATTGAAGCCGGGACCACGCCATCGGAAACGGGAAAAATAGCGATTGGCGACATCGACATGCTCGCCATCGCGGAAGATCGGCTCACGCTGGAAACGTGGCGAGAGGCAAGACAGGCCGCGGAGAAAATCACTGTCATGTCCCGTAAAGATCTCGACCTTTCGAAACTCGCGACCGGATCGTATGCACACGTGGTCTACACGTGGCGAGGTCTCAATAGGACCGCATCCGGAAAGGTTCTGGAGATAGATGCGGATGGCATTGTGATTAAATCAGGGGCCGAACAGCCGGAAACGTGGAAAATAGAGACTACGCAAATCGACACACTCGCATTCGCTAAAACCTTACAGGCCGTGGAGAGGTGGCGGCGGTGGACGCAGAGCGGCATCGTCAGAATGTCACGCTGGGACCTGAACCCTTCTATACTCAATGAGGGATTGTACGTTCACGTCGTCTACGTTTCCGGCGGCGCAAAACGGAAAGCAACCGGAAGGATCGTTGACAGATTTGCCGATCGCATTGTGATTCAATACCGGGTCGGCGGCAAGGCCACTTGGGCGCAACCAGAAAAATTGGAAATAGCCTATGATGACGTCGTGACCGTCATCGTCTCAAGAGATCAGCGGGACCTTCAAAGAGCGAGAAATTACTTCGAGTTTGCTTCAGGACGCGATGCTGCCTCTGGTGAGCGCATCGCCGCAAAGTTAATTTTCGGGACGGTATTTGGTGCCATTACGGCCGCACCCGTGGCTCTGATTCACTACCCGGACCTTTACGGCGGGAATACGCCCGATCCTTCGGTAAAGGAGGTCATCCCACCCGCCATTCTTCATGCCGCTGCAACAGCCTGGGTTGTTAGCAAATTAGATCCCAGGGACCGATACAAACATACATTCGCGGGAAGCATGTTAGGGTGCGCTGCGGTTTCCACTGTTGTCCTCATGAACACGCCGGGTGGATACGCCGGGATTGCAAAGGTATGGCTCGGGTACATCTCTGTAACGACTATTGCTGCAACGATCACGTCCCAGATTTCACGAGAACTGCCTGGCGCACCCGCTTTCTCGGTCGGCCTGGCGCCCCGAAGAAACGGTAGCTTATCCGCTGTCGCAACGTATCGATTTTAGCGGGCGTCCGAAGAGAAAATTGGCACGACGCCCGGCCCGCGAGCAACGTAACGCGGCGACGTCAACGCGGTTCAGACAAGACAAGGAGAATATCGTGAGTGAACACTGTTACTTCATATCCGCCGGAGAGTTGCGGGCGATTGTGGGGGACGATACGGACCATGGTGCAGGAAAGGACGAACACAGCGGGGTCTGGTTTCTGACGTCGATCAAGGACAGGCATACGGCCGTGTCCCAGGGGAACGGCGTGCTGCTTTTCGGCCACCACAGAGGCACGCGGCCTTCGGTGTGGCGGGTAGACGGCGTGTCGGTCGAACTGTTCAATGAGGCATGTGAGGCGAACAACTGCGTGGAAACGCGGGGGACGTATCGCCTCCAAGCGCCGCACTATATCGATTACGAGATGACGGCGACTGCCCGGTCCGGGCACCGGACGCAGGACCGCACGTCTTTCAGCTGGTGCTGTTATGTAAATTCCCCAACAGAAAAGGGTATCCATTTTATCGAAAAGGGTCTGTGGACCTACTATTTCAATCCGGTACACGGACAGGGTGCGATGATTTTTCCCACCGATCCGGACGTGGCCGATCGGGAACCCTGGGGAAGGGATCCGGCCACGGCATTTCTGGATGGACAGCGAAACTTCAGCCACTCGGATTCCGGACGTACGTTTGATTATCCGTTCTATTTCGGGATGATCCGCGGGATGATGTTCCAGATTATGGCGGACGACTATCCCGGCTTCAGGTTCTACATATCACCTTCGGGCGCAGGGCAATCGTTGCTGCCAGACCAGAGCAGCCCGGCCTGGGATTTTGCGTGGGAGGTGGGTGGACTCAGGGTGGATGAACCAGTAACGCTTCACGTCCGGGTGGTTTACAAGCGCCCCGAAAGAACCGAGGCGGTTCCCAACGGGTACGCGGCGGACCATGCATGGATGGAATTTCAGAGGTTCAGAGAGACGTATCCGGTGCGTGGGATGGAGGGTAAATGCGGGGAGACGTGAAACGGAAGAGGGCAGAAAAACCAGAGAGCAAATTGGATTCCAAGCTCACCGGGATTCCTCTAAGCCGTGTGTATGCGGACCTCGCGATCCAGCCTGCCAGACAGGGTATCGCGGGCAGTTTCAAGGTCGTGCCGGGTTTGCAGATTCATCCAGAACTGTGCTTCCATTGAAAAGAAGCGGCCCAGTCTCAAGGCCGTATCTGCAGTGATGCGCCGCTTCCCGTGAATGATTTCATTGATGCGGCGTGGCGGCACATTGATTGCCTTAGCCAGGTGATATTGACTCATCTGCATCGGCTTGAGGAAATCTTCGAACAGGATCTCACCCGGATGGATCGGCGGAAAGTCGCGCGTGGTCATTGTCTCTCCTTAATGATAATCGACGATCTCCACGTCAAAGGCATTATCGTCACGCCACACGAAATACACACGCCACTGATCGTTAATGCGAATGCTATACTGCCCATGTCGATCGTGGGATAACGCTTCAAGTCGGTTGCCAGGAGGAATTCGAAGGGTATCAAGGATCGTCGCGGCGTTTAACGGCTCAAGCTTGCGTGCGGCTGTTTTGCTGAATATCGTGCGGTAACCTGGTGGAAAACCTGCCGTGAAATATCCTCTCGGCTTCCATGTCCTTGAAGGATCTGATCACTCGTTAAGCATAGCGACTTCGGGTAATAACGTCAAGCGTTATTGCGTAGAAAATCTCGGATGTCCTGCTTATCGAATCAGCAGCGGGAGTACTGTTCAATTTGGGCGATAGTACTGACCCCAATGAGCGCACCGAAAACCCATCATCCAAAGGACGTTACGTGAAACCTGCCGCGCCCGTTCGAATTTTAGGCGTCGACTAGACGCCCGAATTCACGCCGCGATGTCCGTCGGCCAACACACACGAATGGCCGATTCGATGATCTATGGAATTGTCGTATTCCCACGAACTGAGGAGACAACAGAATGATACGCTCAGTCAGCAACGTCCTGATCGTAGCGATTGCGTTACAGACGGTCGGATGCAGTACCTGGCGACCCCTGGCTCGCGCGAACGAGGTACCGGAGGATGACAGACTGACCTATATGCGTGAGCAACTTATGGGGAAACTCAAGGAAGGTATGGCTGTAAGAATAACAATTCGCGAGGGTACCCCTGCGCCGGTCAAAGGGCAAGAAATCGACTGCATAGTTGAAGAGATCGGGCAAGAGTCGCTGACCCTGATCCCCATTACGGACCATGTCCGCGGTACGGTCAAGAGAGAGTTCAGGTTGCATTTTGCTGACATTTTGTACATCGAAAATCGCGAATTCAATCGTGGTTTAACTCACGTCACTATTGGGGTGGCGGCCGGAGCTTGGTTGGGCTTCGTGTTGTTTGCTGTCGGACATCAGGGTTAGAATAATACTTACATAACGCCAACGCAGGAGCTCCTGAAGAATATAATTGCCGACGCACCCCATTTGCGATCACCTCTCAGTCGTGCGTCCGTCGTTTCCTGGCAGTCGAGAAGAATTACTGCCCCCATGGCTTGGAACAGCGCCGTCACTCTGTCGAAATGTGAGGAGACTATAGAATGATACGCGCCATCAGTGTCGTCCTGATCGCAGCGGTTGCGCTGCAAACGGTCGGTTGTAGTACATGGCAGCCCCTGGCTCGTGTGAACGAAGACCCCGACGAAAACGGAAAGTCTTCGATGCGAGGACAATTTCCTTGGAATTTCAATGAGGGCATGCGCGTAAGGATTAGGGTTCGGCCGGATACCCCTGCGCCGATCAGAGGTCGAGTTATCGAGGGAATCATTAAGAAGGTCGGCCCATCGTCGGTGACAGTAATCCCTAAGACGTTTTATGGAATCATCAATACAAGCTGGGACGTGACGTTGCATTATTCTTCCATCGTGAGTATTGAATTTCGTGCAACTTCCGGTGTATCGAAGGGTTTTATGGCGGGTCTTGCAGCCGGAACGATATTGAGTTACTATCTCTTACGCCTTGCACTTTTGGGGTTCTAGTTGGACCAAAACAACAGCTGCCCGTGACACCTGAAGGACCGATATAGCGACGCACTCCATATGCGACCGATGCACGAACTTCTACTCAGGGTTCCCTGACCTCTGCGAAGTCGAATCGCACATGCGAGACTAGATCGACTCCGCCACTCTGTTGCAATGTGAGGAGGCTTTAGAATGATGCGCGCCATCAGCATCGTCCTGATCGTAGCGATTGCGTTACAGACGGTCGGATGCAGTACATGGCGACCCCTGGTTCGTGCGAACGAGGTCTCCGAGGATAACAATCCGACTTCGATGCTAGAGCAAGTTCTGGGGAAACTCAAAGAGGGTATGGCTGTACGCATAAGAATTCGCGACGGTACCCGCGGACCGACAAAGGGTGAAGTTATCGAAGGTATTATTGAAAAGGTCGGTCTAACGTCGCTGACAGTAACGACTTTCACGTATTATGCCCCGGGTAATGTCAGCCGGGAGTTAGCGTTGCATTATTCTGACATCGAGAGCATCGAAATTCGAAAATTTGATTCTGAGAAAACCCTTGTTGTGTTGGCGGCGGTCTCGGCAACCGCATTCTTTTTGTTGTATTGGGCATTTTCTGGGCTCGAGTTTGACTAACAAGCCAACTGCCCGGAACACTTGAAGTGCCGCCGTGTCGGCGGAACGCCAATCGCGACCGTCCCACGAACGTCCGACCGGGGTTTCCTCTTCGTCGCGAAGGCGAACCGCCGCTGTGGCTTTGAACTTTGCCGTCAGCTGTATTTATATGAGGAGGCTACAGAATGATACGCGCCATCAGCATCGTCTTGATCGCAGCGATTGCGTTACACACAATCGGCTGTACTACAACGCGGCCCCTTGCTCGCGCGAACGAGGTCTCTGAGGAAAACAACCAGACTTCTATGCGAGAACAAGCTCTGGGGAAACTCAAAGAGGGCATGCGCGTAAGGATAAGAATTCGGGCGGGTACCCATGCACCGATCACGGGTCGAGCTATCGAGTGTGTTGTTGAAAAGATCGGGGAAACGTCGCTGACAGTAACCCCTGTCACGTTTTATTTACGTAATACTGAAAAAAAGCCGTTCACGTTGCCATATACCGACATCGTCGGCATTGAATATCGTGACACCAATGACTTGGCTATTTTTGGCGGGGGCGTAGCAGTCGGAACGATATTGGCTATCTTCGTTATTGGACTGTCATTGTTCTGACTAGAGAAACAACTACCCGGAACACCTCGAGGGCAAATATGCCGACGCATTACATTTGCGGCTACTGCACGAACCTCAACTCCGGGTTCCCTTACCGCTACAAAGTCGAATCGCCCCTGTGGATCAGAACAATTCCACCACTCAGTTGTAATGTGAGGAGCCTTTAAATTGATACGAGCCATCAGTATCGTCCTGATCGTAACGATTGCGCTGCAATCTTTCGGATGCAGTACGTGGCGACCTCTGGCCCGCTTGAACGACGTGCCCGAGAATGCCAAACAGACTTTGATACAAGGTCAATTCCCCGGGAAACTCAAAGAGGGCATGCGCGTAAGGATAAGAATCCGCGAGGGTAGACGTGTGCCGACCACGGGTGAAGTTATCGACGGAATCATAAAGAGGGTCGGTCAAACGTCGTTTACAGTAATCCCTATGACGTTCTATGCACCCAGTAACGTCAGTCGGGAGTTAACATTGCATTATTCCGACATTGAGAGCATTGAATTTCGTGAATCGAAGGGTGGATTACGTGCTTTTTTGGCGGGTGTTGGAGTCGGAGCGGTATTGGGCTTATTACTTGTGGCTTGGGCACTTTCAGGGATTACGTTGGACTGATAAAACAACTGTCCAGGAACTCCTGAAGTGCCGGTCTCGCGGCGCAGCCCATTTGCGACCACCCCGCGATCTTCCGTCCGGGGTTTCCTCATCGTCGCGATCGGGAACTGCCCGTCGTGCTTGTTAAGATGCTGTAACGCTGTCTCATAATGAGGAGGCTGCAGAATGACACGCGCCATCAGTATCGTCCTGATCGCAGCGATTGCGCTGCAGACAGCTGGATGCAGTACATGGCGACCGGTGGTTCGCGTGGCCAAGTCTGCGGACGATGACCGACAGTCATCGGTGCGAGACCATGTTTTCGGGAAGCTCAATGAAGGGATGGCCGTAAGGATAAGGATCCTCGAGGGTACCCATTTGCCGATCAAGGGTCGAGTTATCGACTGTATTATTGAAAAAATCGGGCCAACATCGCTGACAGTAACCCCTACGACCTTTTATGCCCCCGGTAATATCGTTCGGACGTTAACGCTGGATTATTCTGACATCGCGAGCATCGAATATCGTGAATCCAATCGTGAACGTGGTGCGTTTGTGGGGGGCGTAGCAGCCGGAGCGATGGTGATTTTTGTCCTTATTCTCTATGGATTTTCTCAACTCTAACAAAAAAACTGCCCGGAACATGCAAAGGGCAGATATGGCGACCCACGCCAATCGCGACCGTCCCACGAACTTCGATCCGGTGTTTCCATTTCGTCGCGAACGGCCCCTAGGGTCTGGAACAACGCCGCCACGTTGTAATGAAGTGAGGAGCTTTTGATATGATGCGCGCCATCAATATCGTCCTGATCGTAACGATTGCGCTGCAGACGGTCGGATGCAGCCACCTGGCGACCCGTGGCTCGCGCGAACGAGGTCACCGAGGATGACAGACAGTCTTCGATGCGAGACCAGGTTCTGGGGAAGCTCAAAGAAGGGATGGCTGTAAGGCTAAGGATCCTTGAGGGTACCCATTTGTCGATCAAGGGTCGAGTTATCGACTGTATTATTGAAAAAATCGGGCTAACATCGCTGACAGTAACCCCAATGTCGTTTTATGCCCCGGGTAATGTCAGTCGGAAGTTAACGTTGCACTATTCTGACATCGCGAGCATCGAATATCGTGAATCCAATCGTGAACGTGGTGCGTTTGTGGAGGGCTTTGCGGTCGGAGCGATGGTGATTATTGTCCTTATTGTCTATGGATTTTCTCAGCTCACGCTTGACTAACAAGACAGTTGCTTGGAACACCTGAAGCGCATATTTGGCGACCTGCGCAAATAGGGACCAACCCATGAGGATGATTTCGTGGTTTCCGATAGCCGGAAGGATAACCGCCCGTGTGACCTTGGACAATTCTGTCGCCGTCTCAAATTGGGAGGAGGCTGAAAGATGACACGCGCCATGAGTATCGTCTTGATTGTTGCGATTGCGTTACAGACAGTCGGATGCAGTACCTGGAAACCCCTGGCACGCACGAACGTTGTCCCCGGGGATGACAGACAGGCTACGATGCGAGACCAGGTTCTGGGGAAACTCACAGAGGGCATGCGCGCAAGGATTAAGATTCGCGAGGGTATACATGCACCGATCAAAAGTGAAGTGATCGAAGGTAAAATCGAAACAATTGGACCCAAGTCTTTGACCGTTATTTTTGAGTCGGATTATTTCCGTGGCGGCGAGAAAGAAAAATTAACGCTGCATTTTTCCGACATTTCGACAAGCTCAATGCAGGCAGGCTCAGGGGTCCGGCTCGGCTTCTACCTGCCTGTCCTGCGGACGCAGGCAGGCGACTCCCCCTCAAGGGGGGAGTGATTGGACCTTCAAATGGGTTGGCACGTTCACTTTCATCCATCGGGTTGCGGCTGAACAACGCGATGCCTCGAAAGCCGGGTCCCTGCATTTAGGAATCGAGTGGGCACGACTGTACCAGAATCACGTGGGGCAGCGCCGGCTTTTCGTTTGTCTGCATTGGGGGAGAAGTGCAATGTTACGGGCAGACAGGAATGTCTGCCCCACCCTCGTAAATGCTTCCTCAGTGGCCTGGCAAGTCGATTGCGGAGAGGCGCGCACCTCCCCTCTCCCATGTTGCCACTTCCCCACCAGACCCCTTCTCCCGCTGTTCAGTCGGCCCGATACCGAACGGCCCGGGCCGTTCCGGTTTTGGTTTGTAAACGCCTCGCTTTCACCGTATCTTCACAGGCGAATCTTCAGCCTAACCATCTCTTCACAGTTCGGCGTACGCATCTGTGATCGCGGAGACCCCGGTTACCGGGATCGAGTGGGCACAACTACGCCCGTATCCCGCGCGGCCGCGGAAGCTGTACGACCAGGCGTTTCCCCGCTCAGACAAGCCGCTTGCCGGATGCCCCGCCTTCCGGGATCGAGTAGGCACAACTGTGTCTGATCTATCGGCCGCAATACCTACGTTGCGGCGAAACAGAAGTTTATATAAGGTAAATCATGTCCTGCAGAGTCATTTTGATGATGGCCGTTTTTGGCGTGTTCGGTTGCGCCGGCCCGCGCCAGGTCGCGCAACCCCCGGCTCCCCAATCCACACACTCGTTGATTCCGGATGACCGCTTGCGATCGGTTGTTCGGGATTCCCTGAACAAGCCGGACGGTGAGCCGATCACCGTGGGCGACCTCGCAAGACTAACCCATCTGGCAGCGCAGCGTGACAGCATTGTTCACCTGGACGGGCTTGAGTTTACAAAGAACCTGGTCGTGCTGAATCTTGACGCCAACGACATCAGCGATCTTACTCCCCTGGCCGGGCTGGAGAACTTGAAAAGGCTGCGTCTTGAGTGCAATCGGATCAACGACATAACGCCTCTATCCGAGTTAAAAAACCTCGAAAGGCTGTATCTGGCTGATAACGGCATCAGTGACGTCTCGCCCCTGTCGGGGCTGACCAACCTGAAAAGGTTGCGTCTTGAAGGCAATGGCATCAGTGAAATAACGCCTCTGTCCTCACTGAAGAATTTGAAGGAACTGGATCTCGACAATAATGGGATCAGCGACCTCTCACCCCTGTCCGGGCTGACGAGCCTGACGGGGCTGCGCCTCGAAGGCAACGGGATCAGTGACCTGAAACCTCTGTCCGGGCTAAAAAACCTGAAAGAACTGGACCTTGACGGCAACGGTATCAGCGATCTGGAGCCCCTGTCGGGACTAACCAATCTGGCGGGACTGCGTCTCGACAGCAACGGGATCAGTGACCTGAAACCTCTGTCCGGGTTGAAGAACCTGAAAGAACTGGACCTGGATAGAAACGGCATCAGTGACCTGGCGCCCCTGTCGGGATTGACCAATCTGACCCGGCTGTACGTTGACAGGAACGGCATCAGCGACTTACGGCCCCTGGCGGGGTTGAGAAACCCGAAAAGGCTGTATCTTGGGCATAACGGCATTACGGACCTGTCGCCCCTATCCGGGTTGACCAATCTCGAGTACCTGTATCTCAACAACAACGCCATCAGCGACGTAAAGTCTTTGCTTGGGCTGGTTAACCTGGAAACCCTGAATCTTGGCCAAAACCGCGTCATGGACATATCCGCCCTTTCCGGGCTCAACAACCTGGGGAGGCTGTTTGTCCGCGGCAATCCCCTTTCGAGGGAGTCAATCGATACGCATATTGCCGAATTTCGAAAGCGGGGGATGCGGGTGTCCTGGGAAAAGCCGCAGGCGGAATGAGGGTGGGGTCGGGGCGGGGCGGTGTTAGATGCGTAGGCCAGGGCGGCGTCAGGAAGGCGTACGAGTTTGGCGGCGCCCTTGTTACGTACGCATGCGTTTTGTCCTGGCGTTCCGACCGGTGAGGTTCAAAACCACGTTGGGCGCCGGCATCGATTCACCCGCGAATACGACAAGCCAATAGAGAAAGTGCAAGGTATGTCGAATCCAATTCCAAAGATTCTGATTGTAGAACACGACCAGACCCTGGCAAGGGATTTGGGGGAATGCCTGAAGAATATGGGATACACAGTATCCGCGACGGTTGAGGGCTCGCGCGAGGCTGTCGAAATCGCCGCGAACGCCCGACCCGACCTGGCGCTGGTCAATCTCGGGCTTGTCGGGGACCAAACCGGTCCTGAAGTCGCCGAACTGCTTGGCGGCCGGCACGATGTACCCGTCGTGTACCTGACTGACACCACCCGGGGAGATCTGTTTGAACGCGCGCAGGCAACGAATCCGTACGGCTACGTGCTTAAGCCTTTCGACGCTGGGCAACTCCACCTGAACATCCAGACCGCAGTCTCCATGCACGAGAGGGAACACAAACACCGAGAGACTCGAATCGGTCTGGAACGAACCATCGGTGAATCGAAACATCATGCTGAACTCATGGAGACCGTCTTCAACAGCATGAGTGAGGGCGTGTTTTCCATCAACGAAGACGGTACGGTTCTATTTCATAATTCAAGCGGGCTACGCATCGCCGGCGACCATCCCCTGGAAAAAGATATCGCCAGGTGGCCCGAAAAATACGGGGTCTTTCAGGCCGACGGACAAACCATTCTGAGCGAGGATCTGAATCCGCTGGTGCTTGCCTGCAGAGGCGAGTCCACCGAAGAAACCGAGTTGCTGATTCGCAACGAACAGAGGCCCGAAGGCGTTCATATCAGCGTCAGCGCGCGACCCGTGTTGGATAAAGCGGGATCTGTAAAAGGCGGTGTGGCCGTCATCCGCGACGTTACAATGCTCAAACAGGCGGAGGCCGAATTGGAACGATCGATCGCCATGCAGAAAAAGGCGGCCGCAGTACTGGAGACGACGATCCGGGAATTGCGCGATCAGAGCGAACTCGTGGAGACCACTTTCAAGAGTATCAACGACGGCATCATTGTCACGGATACCGCGGGGAAGTTCCTCTACGTAAACCCAGGGGCTCGACAGATAGTCGGCATGGACCTAAAGGATGGCTTTCAGGACGAATGTGCTGAAGGTTACGGTGTATACTTCCCTGATCGTGAAACACCCATGAAGATTGAGGACCTACCCCTCATCCGAGCCATACACCGGGGCGAATCCACGGATGAAGAAGACGTCTTCATACGGAACAGGAAAAAGCCTGACGGTGTCTACATCCGGATGAGCGGACGGCCACTTCTCGACAACATGGGCGAAATCAGGGGCAGCGTGGTCATATTCCGTGACGTTACCGAGCGGGTGCTCGCCGACGAGGCATTGGCGCGGGCATTCGACCAGGGGCGGTTGGAGATGGTCGATACCATTCTCCACAACATTGGCAACGCGATGAACAGTGTCACGACGGGAATCGAAACTGTGCGCAGGAATCTTGAGAATGACCGTGCCGGTCGCCGTCTCTTCGCACTCGCCCGTGCTATAGACGCTCGCCGGACCGATTGGGTCGACTACATCGCAAACGACCCGCAGGGTCGAAAGGTGATGCCGTTCATTATAAAGCTCGCGGAAGACTTTGGCCGTCGGAACGACGAACTGATGAAAACGGTCGGACGCGTCAGGGATCGTGCCAATCGAATCGCCGATATCATCCGCACCCAAAAGGCCCTCGACGGTTCCGATATGGATCGAAAAGATATCGACCTCTACGATGCACTCTCGGGTGCTTTCAGGGTATTGAAAGATTCCCTCAATAAAAGGGGGATCCAGACCGACGTCGACTGCGGGAACGCGCCGCAGGAGATTCGCATCCGTGAAAGCCAGTTTCACCAGATGCTGGTCAACCTGGTCAAGAATTCGATCGAAGCCATCGACGAACATGCCGTTTTATTCGGACTACAGGAAGCGCCCCGCATCAGGATAAGGGCCTGCGCCTCGGAAGGCTTCCTTAACCTTGAAGTAATCGACAACGGCATCGGTATCGAGAACAAAGACACCCGGATGTTTTTTACCGCGGGATTTACGACGAAAAAATCGGGGAGCGGTCTCGGTCTCCATTCGGCCGCCAACTTCGTCATTGCTTCCGGTGGACGAATCGAACCGTTGAGCGAAGGCAAAGGCAATGGAACGACCATGCGCGTCCAGCTGCCTCTTTCTGCAGTGATCCCGCACGTGGCAGCTGGATAGCCCCCGAAAAGCGGCCCCTTACGCTCGAATCCGGCCCATGACGAACGAACGCGCCGATGACCCCACAGAATCGGAAGCATGAACATCATATTCGCCACGGGAGTCTCCGGTGGAAGCGGTATTGGCGTGCGCACCCCGAAGTCTCCTCCCCCGGATACGGGTGGCTCCGGCACCGGGCACGGGACAACGTGGGTTCGCAATCAGATTTCCATGCGGAAAGCCCAACCGTGGCGTTGCAAATAGCGACTTCAGTTGCAAAATGCTACATCCAGTGAGTATTTTCCGATAGTGATTCTCATAAATCATTTTCAAACAGCTATTTATGGCCTATTTGTCATGGTTGGCACACCGCCATTGTGACGGTCTGCGGCGACGCATTATACAACATTCGGAAGATTGGCCGTGAATCGCCCATATATTCTAACTCCATTAATTTCAATAATTTAGTTACTTTAGAAATAGTTGGCACAGATTGTGCGATAAACCGCGAAGGGCAGGATGAGACATGAGTGTATCGTTTTCAGGTAACTTGTCAACCGGCAGGGGACGAAGGTGGTCGATGGAACCCTTTAATCACGGAAATAACCGCGTTCTAATCGTCGATGATCAGCCCGAGATACACGACGACTTTGTGGAAATGCTCTGTACCAATGTCGCGATACCGTCGACTGACGATCTGGCGGCTGCGTTCGTGCGGGAGCAGGAAGGCAGTTATCTCCCGGAGTTCGAGTTGCTGCATGCGAGCAACGGGCAGGAAGCATATGACATCATCCGGGCGGGAAGGGAATCGAATAAGCCTGTTGCCGTGGCATACATTGACATCAGAATGCCACCGGGAATCGACGGAATCGAGACTGTGCGCCGCGTGAGGGAAATCGATCGCAAAATCGAAATCGTCATTATGACAGCGTACACCGATATGTCGTTGCCCAAAATCGTCTACGAAATGGATTTGCTGCACAAGCTGCTGTATATAAGAAAGCCTTTTACCCACGAGGAAATTCAGCAGATTACACTCTCCCTCGTGGGAAAATGGAACGTCGAACAGGAGTTGGCGGAAAAACGGCGACAACTCGCCGCCAGTCATGGCCGACTGGAAGCGGTGCTCAACGCGACCGGCGACGCTATTGCAATGCACGACGCTGCCGGACGCCTTGTTTTCGCCAACGAGATGTTCGAGAACCTGTTGGGTCTCCAGGGGATCGACATGGCGGGTATTCGGCCGGGCGATCTCGCGGCACGTTTCAAGAAGCGGTTCCGGAAACCCGACCTTAGCCACATCGAGAGCAGGTTTCTCCTCGACGACGGCGACGTGGTGGAAACAACCGGCGCCGGCGGGCTGCCGAAGCAACGGCTGTTCTACCGTTCAACCGCATCGGTGAGCGACGAACGGGGACATGTAATCGGCAACCTCGTCTTATATCGGGACGTGTCGCGGGAAATCGATGCCGCGCAAATGAAGGCCGAGGTACTGCGCCTGCGCACCGAATTGGAAACGACTTATTCCTTTGCCGGGATGGTAGGAACCAGCCGAGGTATACGGCGAGTGTACGCGCTCATGAAACAGGCCGCGGAAAGCGACATTACCGTGCTGATCCGGGGCGAAAGCGGCACCGGCAAAGAACTGGTGGCCAGGTCGTTTCACTTCAACAGTTCGCGAAAAAAGGGCCCGTTCGTGGCACTCGATTGCACCACCATACCCGAAACGCTCATGGAGAGCGAGTTATTCGGACATGAAAAAGGAACTTTCACCGGCGCAACCACACGGAGAATCGGGGCCTTTGAGCGCGCGGACGGCGGCACCATTCTCATTGACGAAATCGGCGACCTGCCGTACGCCCTTCAGGGCAAGCTATTGCGCGTTTTGCAGGAGCGGGAAGTCCAGCGGATCGGTGGAACAACTCCATTATCCGTCGACATCCGGGTGATTACTGCAACCAACAAAGACTTGGACCGCGCGGTAAAGACCGGCGAGTTCCGCGAAGATCTGTTTTATCGCGTTGCGGCCTTTCCCATCATGATTCCGCCGCTCAGAAACCGGCGAGAGGATATTCCCGTGCTTGCCGAACACTTCCTCGAGAAATACACGAAACGCCTGAACAAGCCCATTAAAGGCATTTCCAGCGCCGCTCTGCGCCTGTTGCTACAGTTCAACTGGCCGGGAAACGTACGCGAACTGGAAAACGCCATCGAACGCGCCGTGCTGTTAGAGGCGTCACCGGTGATTCAGGCGGGCAATCTGCCGCCACAGCTGTCTCCGGCCATTGCGTCCGGACACGACCGCGCCGCGCCAACGGCGATCCTTCCTCTCGCCGAGGTGGAGCGACAGGCCCTGCTCCTGGCACTGGAAGCCGCTGGCGACAACATTACGCGGGCCGCACAGGCCCTGGGCATCCATCGGTCGACCCTGCATCGCAAACTGAAAAAATACAATCTTTACGGAGATTGAATCCCGCACGGCATCCGGGCTGGGAGGCCTCCTCACGATGCATCGATGGCATCTCGCCTTCGACACAGAATCTGGCTCTCTCCCCTCTCAGCCCGGTACCCGGCACGCCTCCCGTTCCCTGCGCGGGCCCCCGCGCTTCCTTACAGGGACCGGGCAAAACCGCCCCTTACGACGTCGCGGTTGTCATTTCTCTTAAACACACGCCAAGTGTCGCAAATTGCGACATCTCCCACGTAATGTGATCGGGGATAACTTCCTCGAATTCCGCCTTCCGTCCTAAACAGCCGCTCGAACCGAATCTCACCGTGCACACCTCAATCCACCAGCCTACTACTTCAGCAGATCCTTCCAGGGGACTGTATTGCGCTGCGTGCTGTTCTCTCTTGTGTTGACGAACTCCATTTGCAGCCCGCCCTTGCTCATGTAGAGGTTAATTTCCAGGTCCACGTTGCCATGGTTCAATTGGTTTGATAAAAAGACCCGTCGAGCCTATTGGCTCGTCGAGTTCTACATATGCAAACGCGTCGTCCAGAGTACGCAAATCCATCGCTGCGCCCGTTGAGGATTGCGCCTCCATGGCGATTCCGAAAAGGACAACGGTCTGAAGCACGGCCGTGATTCCGACGAAATTGTCCCTGGCGCACAGGGATGGAGACCACTTGCTTCGCTTTCTGGCGCTTCGGAGCGGAGCCTCAGCTGGATTTTTTCATCAGGCGCCCACGGAAATGACAACAATCCGAATTCCTGTATGCTCATTTTTCCGCTCTTGAATTTTACAACTTCCTCAAGGAGCTTTTTCTCCGGATCCGTTTCTTTCGCAGAGTTTGGCGAAGATCCATGTTCGGCGCGATCTCAGAGCGCATGGCACATAACGTCTATACAGGAAATTCCGAGATCTCAACTGAGCGTTTCATGAAGAGTCTCCTCTGTGCGATCAAACTTCTGACGTCATGTCTCGGGAAACGCTCACCCTCACTGACGGTCGATCCTACGGCTTTCTCGCCACAAAAAACATCCTGCCCGAGCAATCCGGTGCACCCTCCAGAATCGGGTCCTACGGCTTTCTCGCCACAAAAAACATCCTGCCCGAGTAATCCGGTGCATCCTTCCCATCGAACGTCTGCAGCTGCTCGAATCCAGCGCTCCGGAGCCGCTCACTGATATCGCATTCCCGGTACCATCGCTGCAAAAGAGAAACGTCGGTCCGCTTCCAGCCTGTTCTGATCGACTCGAACACGGTCAGGTCCATCCTTCCGATCATCTCTTTCTCATCCCTCGACGATCGTGCCACACATACGTGATCATCCTCCACAATTCCAAAACTGCCGCGCCATCGCTTCAGGTAGGCCTCTTCCATGTTGAGGTCGAATTCGAAGTAGCCGCCGTCTTCCAGGACGGCGTGCACGTTTCGAAAAACCTGCTCCAGTTCGTCCAGGCTCATCACGTGGTTGAGGCTGTCGAAGGTTGAGAACACCGCCGAAAATTGACGGTTCAGGGAGATGTTCCGGGCGTCCTGCGTGAAGAACGCCACGTCCGGCGCGTTTCTCCTCGCAATCTCAATCATCCCCTCGGACCCATCCACGCCCGTGGTGGCGAATCCCTTATCGGTAAGCACAGCGGCAAGCTGTCCGGTACCGCAGCAAAGATCGAGAACGGCGCAGCCCGGCGGGAGATGCCGCAGGACCAGATGGTCGAGAATCGGGTATATTTTCTCTGCAAAATAACCCCAATGCCTGTTGTAGATGCCGGCAAAGGGGTCGTATGTGTCGAAACGTTCCATTCCGGATCCTCCTTCTGGCGATGCGGCCTTCTGATTGGGATTTGTATCCAAGAGTCAAATCTTGCCCCGTTTATGCAAGAATTGAAATGCAGCAACAATCCGGGATTGTGCCCATCTTAGTTGAAATAGAAAAGGCTCCGATCTAAATTGGATACGGTTAACTCGTGGAAGAAAACTGTATCCTCATACGAAAGGAGCCTATGATAAACAAAGTATCATCGAACGCCCGTGAAGTCAAGTGGAATACGGATGCAGTTCGACTCGGCGCGTTGTTGCGGGTCCCGCTGTGGAATTGAACGCCGCAACCAGCGGAGCGTGCAACCGGAAGGATGCGGATTGACCCGCCTTTCGCAGGATCGCGAGGAATCCCGAGCTGATCTAGCCGCCCGATTCCGCGCCATTCAGGCTGTCGAGATCGGAAACCGCGGCACCCAGGAACTCAGGCGTCCTGGGGTGGAGAAGACGACCGCAAATCCCAGAAAAACCTTATAAAGCCGAGATTCTTGACAATTGCCAGCAGCTTTTCCTCGGCGGCCGACAACTGAGTGGGAGGTTCGCCAGTCACGGCCACGTAGGAAGATCGAAAGGCATCCACGTAACCCGGTTCGAAGTGCTTCGAACCGGGTCTGGCCACGGATTCGCCTTCCACTTGCCGCAGGTCGTGTACCGCCGTTCCGCAGCCAGCCGATTGGAAGTCATGTACGTTGGAGATTCGAAGGGAGTTGCCGTTCTCCACGAGTACGCTGTGGAGTCCCGGTTCCCCCCACAGAAAGACGCTGCCGCCGCGTATCCTCACGTCGGGCGCGGGATCAACAGACATTCAAACGGAAGCGGTTCCCCGCCGCCGTCGTACACCAGGGACTCAGACACGGGAACATCGGCGGCGGTTTGCAGCGCACGTGTGGCGATGAACTCGGCCTTCAGACTGAAGCCGCGGGTTCGTCGGAATTGCATCTTGAGAAATACGCGACCGTTGGAGCGGGTCTCCACACGTAGAATCTGGTTTGTGAAATTGCCATCAAGGCGCTGAATTGTCCGGGACAAATTGAAGCCGTGTTTCTCGAGGAGCGTATCAATCTGTACAAGTGATACTTCCGGCTTATCGTGTGACAAAGCCCTGAGATCCCGCATGCTGGCAAGCTCTGCTACCATCCGGTGTTGTCTCCGCGAGATGTCCGAACTGACTTGTCAGGTGGCGAGCATCCGTGAAGCGTGTTTGACGATTCTGTTTGATCCCGTTTCATGTATCCCGCCGCATAAGGCTATAACTCTGTGCGGTGGGCCCGATATCGGGTTGCGTCGCCAGAAAAAGCGCCATGGGTACGACGTCTTCAGGAGACTTCATCCATTCGCTCTCGATGTCGAGTACCGCGTCCATTTCGGTCCGTACCGGCCCGGGGATGAGTTCGTTTACGCTGATGTTGTGCGGCCAGAGTTCCTGCGCGAGAACACGCGTCAACATCCATAGGCCGGCCTTTGAACAACAATAGGCCGAACTCTCCGAGAATCCCCTGTGGCCCATGCCGGAACCTATGGTGACGATCTTGCCGCCGCCACGCCTCTTCATGCCCGGAATCGCCGCCCTGGCGCAATAGTATGCGCCAAGCAGATTGGTGCGTATGGTTTCCTCCCAGGCCGCCGGATCGCTGCCCTCAACGGCGCCGTGATCGAGATTCACGCCCGCATTGAGGACTGCAATGTCAATTCCGGCGAACTCCGCCGCCGCAAAATCGAAAAGCGCCCCAACCGCCTGCCGTTGCCTTACGTCCGCCTGGAACGCAACCGCGGTTCCACCCTCCCCTCGAATCTCCCGCACGGTATCCTGGATTTCGGTCTCGGTTCTCGCCGCGCAACAGATCGATGCGCCCGCCCGGGCGTAACCCAGCGCGATGGCCCGACCGATGCCGCGCCCTGCGCCCGTGACAACCGCTCCTTTGCCTGCAAGCGTTTTGTCCACCGGTTCAGTCATAGATTAGCGTCCTCTCTGGCGTTTTTCGGAGCCGCTTCGGCGACCCTTCGACAAGCTCAGGGAGCGACTCGGGGGCCGGGTTAAGGTTGCGCAGAGTATGTCGTTCCTATCCCACAGAAAAGTGCAATTTCCTACCGATCGCCTTTGCATACTTTCCCAGGGTCGACAGTCTGATGTCCTGTGCATGGTTTTCCATTCTTGAAATCGCCGACCTCTTGGTATTCAACTTCCTCGCCACCTCCTCCTGGGTCAGACCGGCCTCTTTTCGGGCTTCACGGAGTAAGACACCGATTTTGAATTCCAGATAACCGCTTTCGTAATTCTCGGCAAATTCGGGGTCTCTTGCTTTGCGTTTTTCAACGTATTTCTTTAGATCACTCATGGCGTTTCCTCCCGAAATAATCTATTTTTCTCTGTTCTGTCAGATGGATGTCAGATCTTCGAGTCGTTTGTGTCTTCTTGGAAAAGGCATGGCTGAGAACCACCAACTCTGGACCGTCGAAAAAGGACAGCAGTCTTAACGCATCACCTCCAGCGGTGACGCGGACCTCCCAGATGTCGTCCGTATCGACCAATTTCTTGAAGTACTGTTGGGGAACGAACTCCAATTCCTCAATGAGTCCCAACGTCCAGGTGGCTTTAGCACTTTGTTTCGCATTGAGAGAATCCAGGAACTGTTCGACAGGACAACGTCCTGATACGGTGCGATAAAAGACGATCTCTCTCATTCAGAAAAGTTAACAAATATGTTACGAAATCCAAGTAAAAAAAACATCAAGGATGGTTCATTTCATTCGTGCTACAGTGATCAGGATACATTACCCTCTGGCTGCTTCGTCAGACTGATTCGCATCGTCTCATTCACCTATTCTTGCGAACTTCCCATTCACGACGCAACAACCCGCACCAGACAGTATTTCTGAATTCTCCTCTGAGGTATTGATCCTGGCGCAGCACGCCTTCACGGACCATTCCGAGCTTCTCCATGACCCGCAGAGAACCTGCATTTCTCTCATCGGCAGAAGCTTGAATGCGGTTCAAAACGGGATAGGTGGAAAACGACCCGTCGATAACGGCGCCAACGGCTTCCGTGGCCAACCCCTTTCCCCAATGGCGCCTGGCAACGCTATAACCTAATGTGCCGACGTGATTCTCAAAGTCAAACCGGATATTGATTCCGCCGATAGCGGATCCGGCGTGTTCAATCGCCCACGACGCGCGTTTCTTGCGATCTTGCAACAGTAGTCCCGCCAGGAAATTCTCGGCGTGCGCTCTCGTGTACGGCTGAGGAACCGGAAGGTATCGCGCCCAATCCGGATCGGATGCGTACGCCAGGACATCCTCTACATCCTCGAGGCTGTGAAGCCTGAGTTTCAATCGTCCAGTTTCGATTACTTCCGGCAGCATGTTAATATCTCGATTAATTGTTCGCGAATATCGGCTCAATCGCCAGGCACCGCCACGAAACCCAGGGCAACCACAAGGGTTGCCCCTACGCGAGATGAGGGGATCCGACGCTTGAACGGCGCAAGCTCCGGATTCTTCCCCATTACGTCGCTGATGCGGCGATCGTTAATCAGACCGCCAATCCCGCACGAGGATTCGCCATCCAACCCAGCAAACTCGACAATTCGCGGACGCCCTTTTTGCAGGGATCTTCGGAATTGACCCATCCATTCCTTTTTTAAACCCGTCCCTGTTGTTTCCAGACGTTAACCGCATACTGCAGACCTATCTCGGGGCTGCTGAGGATCGGAACTGAAACTTCCGGGCACAAATTCGCGGCTCCGGCCATAGAGGCTTGCGCCAGCACAATGACGTCTCCCTCAGTCGCATTCTCCTTTAATTTGCGGGCAATTTCAGTGAAATATCCATTGTGGTCTCCCGCCTCAAATTGACTCCAGGCATTTTCACAGAATACCTCGATAAGTTCAACGCGCTTTTGACGCGTTCGTGCGGTTTCAAGAATAAGGTTACGGGTTGGAGCGAGTGTACTCCTGAGTGCGGCGGCAATAACAATTCGGGAACCCAATTCGACCGCTTTCTCAGCCATAGGGCGATCAACTCGAACGATGACGCCATCTGTTGAGTCATTTGCTTTTTCCGCACTTGCTCCAATTGTAGAACACGTGCAGAGTACCACGGCTGCGCCTTCTTCGACTGCGGAGCGGATGCGGCCCCCAATACGTTCATCCAGGTTTTGAGTGATTCCCTTATCACGAGCCTCGGTCAAAAATTGCTCTTCCACAATGTGTCTGATGGGCAATTCCAAACCGGCTTCCTCTATTAACCGATCGAAGGTATCGATTAGCACCGGTGTCGTGTGAAGAAAAGCCAAATGGGGCTGCATAAGATGACTCCCTTTCTCTGATAAATAGCGATTTACCTCGCGTTTATTGAAATACCTTGTGGCATTTCCAGCTGGCCCCGACGCGGGATGGGGGATCCGACGCTTGAATGGGTGAATGTCGTCGAAGATGTATGCCCCTCCCGGCTTCAGGAGTCGCGCAACCTGGGAGAATACACCCAAGAGATCGGCAATCTATATAAAGAACCCGTTTGTCGAGCAAACGATATGATCGCCAGGGGGATCAGGATTCACCCAAAACGTGCTGCAGCAACTCAGGATGCAGTCTCCGCAATTCCAGTAGCCTGGCGGCCGTTCCCACCGGCTTCAGGCGAGCGGAACGCGGGATTCGCAGCCGTTCCTGAAGAATGCCACCTCGCTGCTCCAGGCTCTCAGTGGTGTGAGACTGTGTGGCGAGTTCATAGAAAAGATCCGGCTCCAGCGTCAAGATGGCCGAGAGATCGCCCGGCTCTGTGCGGCCGACCGTATGGCCGGCGTACACCGCCACCTTTGCACCCGGGACAAATCCCGGGTCGTTTCCTTCCCACAGAAATTGCACGCCGTCCGGCACGCACCGCGCCGGAAGCGGAGATACGCCGCCGGCCGCGTCCATCGCAAAGGGATGCGCCGATCCATCGAACGCGACCCTGCAACCGATTTCTTCCATCGCCTCCCTCTGCAGTGCGCCCTCAAGCGACTCACCTTCCTCCACCGTGCCGCCGATGCAACTCATGCCAATCTCCAGGACCCCACCTCGCCTACGCTTCCATTTCGCCGGCTTCTGGAGTTCAAAGAGAAAGCCATTCTTGTCTCTCAAGAGGATTGCAACTCCGATTATCAGAATGTCTGACATTTCATCGTCGACCGGTGAAGCGCGCCGCATTGACGCGGCGTTGGACAATGGGCGTCTTGATCACATCTTTCCTTCGCTGATCAGTTCGATAACAGAACGACCGGTTTGTACCTTGTAATGTGTTGCTGTCCTGTCGGAAAAGTAGTCATCAATGCGCTCGACCTGCTTCGGAGACGTGTTCCTCGGTATGCGGTCCTGGTGAAAGTACTCGATCCGGTCCGCCTCGTCGGTTAGCCGGATCGCGCCTCCCGTTGCCCGACAGAAGAACGAAAATACAACCTCATCCTTATCCGGTTTGCTGTAAACGCCGCTGAGATGTACGGGCGCCGCTGTCAAACCCGTTTCCTCCTTAATTTCCCTCACCAGAGCATCCCACGGACTCTCGCCTGCCTCAACGCCGCCACCCGGCAGATTCCACAGATCGAAGTCGCGCCGGTGACACAGCAGGATGCGGTCATTGTCATCGGTGATGATGCCGAAGGCACCGATTGTGAACACGATCAACCTCCTTCCTTCGAATATCTAACAAACCCCAGCTATTCGGCCGGCCCGTGAACGCACATCTCGACGCGATTGCCTTTTGCAAATACGTTAAATAAAGTCCAGATACATGCGACTGGGTTGAATGCCCTTGTTGTTCTGGTATTTTGCACTCTTATAGGTCTCGAAATCCCCTTCCAGAGTATGGTAGTATATCTGGCAGATTTCCACGTTCGGATAGATCCGGACGGGCTGAATGCAGAACATCTCCAGCGTCCAGTAGCCGGCGAACCCCACGTCGCCAAAACCCGCGGTGACGTGTACAAACAGCCCCAATCTCCCCACCGACGACCGCCCTTCGAGCATCGGGACATAGTTGTCCGTTCTGGTAAATTTCGCAGTTCTTCCGAGATAGAGCGTTTGGGGTTGCATCTCAATTCCGTCATCCGGTATCCGAATGGACCGCGTACGATTCTTCTTTTTCATATCCAGAACGCCATCCTCGTACACGACGAGTTCATCGGCCAGTGAAAGATTGTAGCTGTTTGGATTGAGCCTGGCCCGATCGAATGGCTCGATAACGATGTCCTTTCCCATTCGCTCTTGGATCATCTTTCCCGATAGAATCATACCGACGGGTCCTCTTGAATTCACAACGACAGGATACACAACGGATTTGTTTAATCGAGATGAGACATCTATCGTGGGAATTTACCAACGTAGGCGTCAATGTTCAATGGTGTTGTTCGGTCGGTTGATCCACCACGCCTTCGGAATGCGTCCTGGTCGTCGGTTGGGGCCGATATGGGAAGACAGTGTCTTACAGTAAGACTTCTGCGCAAGATGCGTACATGTTTGTTCATGTTGCGTGTTCAGGGATTCGTGGTAATAATAAGGGGTCAAGAGTAGGGCGTGGCATTTACGGCACGCCTGCCGCGCCGGGGATCGTTGAAGGGACCTCACAGGCCTGATGATCGGCCAACCTGTCATTCGGGGGTGTCAAGAATATTGTATAAGTGGCGTTGGTGGATCAATGAAAAGAGACGCGATCGTCGAACATGATGGCGAAGCGATTCAGTGCGGCTTTCCAGTTGGTTACGGGTTTGGTCCAGCGTTTGCTGATGTTGCGATGGGCCAGAAACAGGAGCTTGATGGCGGCTTCATCGGAAGGGAACGCGCCCCTATTTTTGGTGATCTTGCGCAACGACCGGTTCACAGACTCAATGGCATTGGTGGTGTAGATGACTTTGCGGATGTCGTTGGGATAGGCAAGAAACGGGATGATATGCTCCCAGTGATTGCGCCACGATTTTGAGATGGAGGGATAGTGTTCATCCCAGGTCGCTTCGAAGGCGCTCAGGTTCGTCTCTGCTTCTTCGGCGGTGGCGGCCTGCCTGCGCCGTGCTGTACTCGGCAGGCAGGCCTGGTAAATCGGCTTAAGGTCGGCGGCGACGTTTTTCCGGTCCTTCCAGGTCAATCCCGAAATCACATCAATTACAGTCTCTTCATGCGGTTTAATCACAGTTCATCACGATAATCATACTCAATCACAGTCCAGGGGGTGGATGTGCTGCCTGGCAGGACGGACCCAGTGACAGACGCCCGGGCATCATCCGACGCGAGCCGGAGATGCTTCGTCAGCCTGATGGCTTCCTCAGAGTCTGAGCGCACGTGTGACGGACGCATTTCGCGGATGATTCGTCGGCGCGTTATAGAGACTTGCAGTTTCGGTTGCGGCTGCCTGCCGTGCCGGGCACGGCGCAGGCAGGGCTGAGCATAGAGTAGCCGCGCCAGGTTGGAATATAGGCATTCGCTCTTGCCTTGATCTCGCCCGTACCGCAAGGCCGAGTTCGATAGACGTCGTGTCCTTATGGACCGGGTTTAAATGGGAATGCCTTGACTTTTTGCGGCGGGAGTCCCATATTCCAGCCATGATGGGCACGACCGGGGAAACAACATTGTTGCCACCGCAATCTTTCGCCCGCCCGCGTCACGCGAAAACGACACTTCACGCCACGGTCCGGTACCTGAACTGAATTCAGCGTATACCGTGGGGAAAACCAGCTGCCTTTGGCGCAACCTGGCGGCCCTGTGTCGCCGGTGGCATTGACCTCTTTTTTGGCAGACATCTCACCGCCGCTCGAAGCAGCTCACCCCAATCAAATAAGACGGTTCCTTTCCTGTAAAAGGGGCCGGAATCTCAACTTCCAACATGGGAGATGATGGTATTAACAGGATTTTTTCGGGATTGACCCTGGCCCTGCTCCTCTGTATCGGACTTTCCGCCTGCGGAGAAAGCGAGGTAGAGAAGCAGAAACGGGTAATTGCGCAGAAAGAAGCCAGCATCGACTCGCTCGAAGACGAGGTAGGCAGTTCCCAGGCCGAACTCGTTACTCTGAAGACTCAGCTCGACAGCCTCACCAAGTTCGAGATGCTCTTGCAGGAGAAAAACCAGCAACTCCAGAAGGAAGTAAAGAAATACCGCGCTATTGCCGAGCAGCGCCGGCGCAAGAACGAGGATCTGCAGACAGCGATCAGCCAGCTACAGGAGGAGAAGGAGGCCGACTCGGCAAAAATCGACCGGCTTATCACCGAGTCGGACAGCCTCACCGTCGCCCTGCGCGAACAGAGAGACGTCACCATGAAGTTGACGCAGAATTTGGATTCGGCCAACAAGGATATCGAAAGAACACAAGAGAAACTCGACCAGGCCAAGAACGCGGTGCGCGTGGTAGTGGGCACGGAGGATGGTCTCAAGGCAGACGGATTCCTGGAGACGGACCGTCGCTTCTTCCGCAAAGGGTACAAGCTGGTCCAGAAACCCGGACACGACGCTTACACGGTCAATGTCCTCGCCATCGGCGGGAGTCTGACCTTGGAACCGGGAAAGAAGCTGAAGGAGTTGATCGGCCGTTCCGGCAAGCTGAAAAAAGGAACGGACTATACGGTAAGCCTGAGCGCGGCCGGCACCCAAATCACCTTGGTCAGCGAACTCTTGAAGGGAGAGGCCGTGCTGGTGGTGATCGAATAGCGCCTTCCTTCTCTTAGGCCCGCCACTCCGGCCAGTTCTCGCTTAACCAATAATCCATCCATCGATACGCCAAATACAACCGGGCAACCCTCAGCGCATCACCCTGCGAGGGTTGCCCGGATACGTATGGAGGGTGCAGCGGCAATCGCTGTCCCGTTATGGCCTCATGCGCGTCTGTTCGAGCGGCGAAATTCGCGATGCGACCCATCCGGGCGTCTTCTTCGAGGCCACGTCTCCTTACGCCACGTCTAATACCGCCTGAAGATTCCTGGCCGCGATCATCAGCAACGTACGTGCAGCCCCCGATGGACGACGACGCGCCTGTTCCCAATCCTGCAGTGTTCGAACCGATACGCCCAGCAATTCGGCGAACTGAACCTGGGACAGGCCGGCTTGCTTTCGAATTTGAATGATATCCGGCACATTGATCACGCGACCATGCTCGCCTCGTTTGAGTTCTCGAAGCCCTTCGAGAATCTCGCTGCCCACGTCTCGTTCGACCTTATTCATCCTGTACCTCCTTGCGCATCTGTCGCAGGACATCGGCGTTGATGTTGTCCAATACATTTTTGGGATATATCGTGAGCATCCAGAAAACGCGGGATGTTCGCTTTACAAAATAGACGAGTCGGTACCCGCCACGTTTTCCCCGTCCTCGCAGTCGCCACCGGAGCTTTCGAACGCCACCAGAGCCAGGAATGACATCGCCAGCGTCTGGGTCCGCGATAAGAGTCAATTGCAATTCGGAATACTCTTGATCGGAAAGGTATCTCTGCACAAGTCGTGTAAAAAGCCTTGTCTCAATAAAGCTATACATAAAGAATAATATACGGCATTGCCGTATAAAATCAAGTTACGGATTTCTGGAATTAAGCGCAAAGGGAATCAGACGGGCGGTTTCATCATTTCTGTCTATTCTCCTCCAGCCAGTCGACTGCGAAATCCACAACATCGCGCTGCGGTATAAGTTGGCAACTCGCGAGGCCAACCTTGCCCTGACACACCACGTTCCCCGTGTCCGACCTCAGAAAATCCTCACCTATGCGATCGAAATCCGAACTATCCGGTTCGACTTCTTCAAAGACAGTCCATGCCCTTAAACCCGACGCAGAGATCGGAGCGCCCTCCCGCACAACGCGCCTGGATGGAAAATTCGCCCGGTATTCCGCAAGATGCATGGAAGTATTCACACCATGACTCACACCGAGTAGAAGGACAAAACCGCGCAAATCGTAGATTCTCGCAAGCGGCGAATGCTCGCCCAGGCCGAAAGCCAGTGAATGATCATTCACGATTTGCGATGCTTGAGGGCCGTACGCACAAAACGAGGTCTGCGGGTGCGAACTGCGTAGAACCCCTCTCTGCTTAAGGAATGTCTCCGCGATAATGCCCATAGAATGAGTGGGCGTAAGCGCTGGATGATAAGCCGGCATGTTCTCGCGAATGACCGGCCACCACGACTCCGGCACAGGAGGATTTTCCCACTTGCTCGGCTCGCTTAATCCGGATGAGTGCGCGGGCATCACGAGCGTTCCGGTAGATCCCACGACTCTCGGAAGAGCAGTAACAACCGCTACGGCTCCTCCGCACACCCATCCCATCGCGCTCAAGGATGAATGCGCCAACACGACCATTCCCGGTCTGACGCCAAGCGCTCGTAGATCCTTCTGCAACGATTCAATCGTCGCAGGCGTTTCGGTTCTTTCAACGACCTTGCTTTCACTCATTTTTCGTATTCCATATATGCCACCTATTTCGCGGCGATCGCGACGATCTCTACGAGCGTGTCACCCTCCAGTTTGACCTCCACGCAGGCGCGCTGGGGCCAGTAATCCGACCCGATCCAGGCGTCCCAGACCTCGTTGAGGATGGGTTTCCTGGACATATCCGTGATATACACCGTAGCGGAAAGGAGCCGCGTTCTGCCGGTGCCGGCCCCCGCGAGATTGGCGTCGAGTTGTTCCAGAGCCTGCCGGGTCTGATCCCTGAAGTCTGCCGACAGGTCCGGCGCGATGACAGCTGTATACACGATGCCGTTGTGTTCGACGGATTCGCTGCGGCCGAAGGCTTTGCCCGGATATCGCTTAATGGTCATTGATTCTCCTCAATTTCGTGTGATCAGTCGATAATTGCTGATTCCCCAATCCACATAGCGCCCGGCGGGCAACCCGCGCCAAATCGCGCAAATCCAATGGCGCGAGTTGGTCCGAAAGCCAAAAATGGTTGGTTTCCGCGTGAGAAAAATCCTATATTGGGGCAATCGAAACTGATTCATTTGTGAGTTGCACGTTCCAGGGCGGTGTCTGTCCAGGTAACTCAGGGTCGTTCACACAATTTTTAGCCTTCGGATCTTGAACCCATGCCGCTTTTAACGTTTAAATTGCTTGCCGCCGTTGCAATCCTGGCCGTCGGCGTGATCGGTGGCGCAATACCCCTCCTGGCCGCACGCCACGAATTCAGCCGGCGGTTCTTTTCACTGGGCAATGCCTTTGCCGGTGGACTCTTCCTTGGGGTCGGTTTCATCCACCTGTTGCCCGAAGGAATGGAAAAACTGGAGGGGGTCGTGGATTACCCGTTGGCCGCGCTGCTGGCGACGCTGGGCCTCGGCGCCCTCTTGCTGATCGATCGCGTCATTTACGGCGATCACCATTCAGGCGAGACACCGGACAAACTGCAGATGCACCAATCCTTCTACCCGTTCGTGCTGCTCGCGTTACTTTCAGTCCACTCGGTGATTGCCGGTATTTCTCTGGGACTGGAGTCCCACATGGTGGGCTCGTTCGTCATTTTGCTTGGGATCCTCTCCCACAAGGGATCGGCCGCTTTTGCGCTTATGGTCAGCGTCCATAAGGCCGGCGTCCGGGCGCGACAACAGAAATCCATGCTGGCGATCTTCGTTTCCATGACGCCGTTTGGCGTTCTGATCGGCTTGTTGTCCGCGGTTGCCCTGGCCGGAAACGAGAAAACTACGGCCCTCATCGCGGGAAGCTTCAACGCACTTGCCGCCGGGACCTTTATCTACGTGGCAACCGTTGAAATTATCGATTCGGAGATGTCAACGCGCGAAATGCGGCTGGCGAAATACGTACTGAGCGCCCTGGCCGGGGACGACGACGTGCCCATTGCCCGAGAAAGACAGCGACCGCGTGGCGAAGTTTGCATTGATTATTGCCGGTATCGCCCTTATGGCGTTGCTTTCGCGATGGCACATGCACTGAAATAAGACCAGCGATCCGGCATTCACACGTACTTCTCCAACCACGACAACATCCTGTCGAGATATTCCACGTGCAGCGCCGGATGTCCACTCCTCCTGAACCCGTGGGACGACTTCGGAAATCGCACAAACTCCACGGTCTTTCCCTGTCGCTTCAGCGCGACAAAAAACTGCTCGGCCTGCTCAATTGGACATCGGTAGTCCTCCTCGCCGTGCATCAGCAACACCGGCGCACGGACCTCCGATGCATACGTCAGCGGCGATCGTTTCACAAGCGCTTCCACGTTCTCAAGGACCGAACCTCCCCACTGATTCTCTCCGAACGACACCCCGATATCCGACGTCCCGTACATGCTGTACAAATTGATGCACGGAGCACCGATCACCGCCGCCTTGAAACGATGGTCGTGACCGACGATCCAACTACTCATAAAACCGCCGTAACTGTATCCGTGAACCCCCAACCTGTCCGAATCCACGTAGGGCCGTTCGCACAGCACGTCAACGCCCGCCATCAGATCCAGGAAATCCTCCCCGCCCCAATCCCCCAGCACCGCCTTCAGAAAATCCGGCCCGTATGACGACGACCCCCTTGGATTCACAGCCAGCACGATATACCCCGCACCCGCCAGGATCTGATGCGTGACATCGTACGAATCCGAAAAACGCCCGTTCGGTCCCCCGTGAATATCCAGCACCAACGGATATGACTTCGCACCATCGAAATCCCGTGGAAACAGCACGCGCGCCTGAATCTTCTGGCCGCCCCGCTCGAACATCAGCTTCTCCACGCGCGCACCGGGATAAGCCTCCAATAACCCCGCGTTCACGGCCGTCACGACGCGCTGGCGCTTCGCGCCCACCTCCAGCACCGCCACGTCGCACGGACAGGATGGGGAGGACATCGACATGGCGACGCGGGCACCGGTGCGATCAACCGACAGACCCGTAAGTTCCTGACCGCCTCCATCCACAACTTCGATCCGTGGCGCAGACCCATCGAGATTCACCCGGCACAAGAACGACTCACCCGCTCTATCACCGATAAACAATATCCCGCCCTTCGGCGTCCAGCACCGCGGCGCAAGAGGTTGCACAACAGTATACACATCACCCGCCACGCACACCGGCTTGCCGGCCTCCTCGAGCACAAACAGCCACGATTGCCTTGAATCCCACACGTCCGCGTGGTGAGAACCCGCAGCCGCCAGCCGTTTTTCATCCAGAGACCACGCCACGGACTCCGCACGGCTCAGTCCCCGCGACCAGCAACGCGACGTCCCTCCCGCCTTTTCCATCACATGGACCTCTGAACCCCGCACGAAATCGCGGCCCTGAACGCTGTCGGCCACAAATGCAATTCGGCTTCCGTCCGGAGACCACGCCGGCGCCTCGTGATTGCCCTCCCCGTCGGTAATCTGTTCGGCCCGGCCGGTCATGGCATCCACCAGAAACAACTGCGAAAACGCGTCACCCCGCCAGCCGTCTCCATCATCACGGTATCGCACGCGACGGGCGACGCGCGTCCTCGGCATCGTCTCCTCATCGTGGTCTTCCGGCGTGCGATCCGGATCCACTCGCGACACAACGACAAATTCCGAACCATCGGGCGACCACGCCATATCCTTCACCCCATCGGGAAGCGTCGTCACCTGTCTCGTGTCCCCTCCATCAACCTGCGTCACCCAGACCTGCCTTTTGTCATCCTCCCCCGAACGCAAAAAAGCCAGGGTCTTCCCGTCTGCTGAGAGTCGAAGCGCCCCATCCCCCGGTCCTTCCGTCACATCGAAGGGTGTACCGCCCTCAAGCGACTGCATTACGATCCGCGACTCCCGCTTCATCGTCTCTCTGTCGATCTCCTGCCGCACGAAAACCAGGGCTGAACCGTCCGCCGCGATATGCACATCCGATACGCCGATCAGATCGTACGTTTGCTCGGGTTTAATTGACGACGACATATCCGTCTCCCAATATCATGTCACTTTCCACCTGTGCGTCGGGACGTATAGACCCGGCCGCCCTTGACGACCGTCACCGGTACCAGACTGCGCATGCCCGTCCGAACTTCCCCTCTCGAGTCCTCGAGACGAAAGTCTCCTATACGCAGCTCAAGCACAACGGCATCCCCGAACGCCCCTTTCGCCAGCGTCCCCACCTCGCCCTTCATTCCAATAACCTCGGCAGGCACGGACGTCACGCGCGAGATCGCCTCCTCCATCGACAGACCCAGGTGAAGAAATTTCGTCACCACGGAAGCGAGATCGTAAACAGGACCGTCTACATTGTAAATGTGCAGATCCGATGAAATCGTGGTTGGCAGGACATCCTGCGACAGCGCCGCCTCGACGACTTCCCACGAAAACGATCCCGCGCCATGTCCCACGTCGAACACAATGCCCTGTTCAATCGCTGCCAGAACCGAATCGCGGACACGACCCGCACCATCGAGAATCCCGCACGGATAGTCGTGGAAACAATGCGTTAAAATATCTCCGCCTTTCATCACCCTCAGAATATCGTCAATCGAATCGCACCACGCATCCTGCGGGTGTACCATAATGGGCAATCCGGCCGCGTCTGCTGCCTCTCTCGCCCTGTAGAGAGGAAGCATTCCGGACCGCTCGCTGACAATTGTATTCCTCGTAAGCCGAACCTTCACACCCAGAACGACGTCGCGGTGCCGCTCAATCATGCGGCATGCCTTATCCACATCCGCGTACTCGGGAATCTCGAACTCGCCGATCTCAGCTGTGAGCATACCCTGCGACGAGATATTCATCTGCGCCAGAATTCGCGTCTCACTCACATCGATCACGTATTTCCGGAAACCCGGAAAAATATCGGCGCCCGCAGATCCGGCATCGACCACGGTCGTTGCTCCTCGAGCCAGACACGTAGGATCGGGTTCAACGCCGAAATGACTGACGCCGGCAAACACATGGACGTGAAGATCGATCAGGCCCGGCGTCACCACGCAACCCGTCGCGTCGATCACCTCGCGGGCGTCTTCCCTTTCGAGACACTCACCGACAGCAACAACCCTCCCCGCCCCGAACCCCACATCCCGCGCGCCACTCAGGTTTTCCGCGGGATCGACCAGCGTCCCTCCCTTGATGAGCAGATCGTACTTCATACCAGACTCCATTCTCGTGAGAAACATCCGTACTCCGTCACTCACCGGGCGTGTCCGAGCGACATCGACCCCTCAAGTCAAAACGTCCGGGACCCCGGAATACGTGAATTCAAATGCCAACGCATCCCCCACAGGCGAATAGCCGATTTTCGAATAGATGTCGTTCGACGTCGGATTCAATAGGTCGGTATATAGACTGCAAAATGAATAGCGGTCCGAGAGGAGCTTTTTCGTCAGCGACCAGACGCACGAAGTCGCGTATCCCCTGTTGCGATACTCCGCAGGCGTGTACACTGTATTGACCGTTATACCATTTGGGGTCGCACTGGACGTCTTCGCAATGGAAACCGGCCCCCCGCAATCCCAGATGTACAGTTGTTCAGCCTGAATAAACCGCTCGGCGCCGCGAGCGGCCGCCTCGAAATCTGCCGGCTCACCGATCGCCCCCGAGAACTCGGCAATCCATTGCGCCATCAGAGAATGATCGCCCATACCAGCCAGGCGCAATTCCCCGCCAGAAAGAGGCACGTCGGCGACCTCTCTGATCTCGAATACACGCATCCGCATGGCCAGATTGGAAGTTACGCCTCGCGGGGCCGCGGCCCAACAATCTGCAAAAGCCCGGGCTTCCGCCGACGGTCCGACAACACCAGGTATTGAGACCTCGTTTTCCCGCAAATGGCGAATCAAAGGAACCACCACGTCCCTAATTCTCGCATCGACTCTGCTCAGGATGAGCTTTCTTCCCTTCGTCATGATAGCCACGCCAACCGCCCGACCCTTATCCTGGACGCTCAACAATAAAGGGGGTTCGGCACCGTCGCCGTGCGGATTCCTTGCAAGCCCGTACATCAGGCCGAGCGGCAGGCTATGCTCACTCTCGCGCGTTTCCAGGTAAGCGGCGGAATGGGAAATCAACTCACCGGCACAGTCGTGAGACAATATCTCGATCACCGTATAGCCTTTGCAATTTGGAGCCGGACGTCTGCTGGTTTGCGGGTATCCTGGGGGGCCGCCGGTAAAGTCGCATTGCGTCGTACCCGACAGAATCTGCCGACCGTTTTCGTATTTCGCGACATCAGGGCAGGATCTGTCTTCTCTCCAGGTCGATCCTCAACTGTCCGGCGTCGCGAAAATCGAAGCACGGCAGGCCGACCGATTCCACGTTCCTCACGTTCTGGATTCGATCGTCGATAAAGAGACACTCCCCTGGTGCGAAGCCGAGTTCATCGAGGACATCCAGGAAAACCGTCGGATCGGACTTGGTCTTTCCCAATTCGTAGGAGTAGAACCGATCGTCGAATACATCGAGAAAAGAATGGATTGAACCGATGTACGACATCCACTCCCGAACGTGGTCCGATAGCATGACAACACGATGGCTCCTGGCGACCTCGCGCAAAATGTCGAGCGAACCCTCGATCCGGACGTGGAAGTTATCCCTGAGCATTCGTTTGAGCGACACCAGATCCAGGTTCCACCCAGTTCGCTCCAGAATTCCGCCCAGATAGGAATCCTCTGAAATTCGTCCCTCAAGGACCCGAATCAGCGGATCTCCCGCGAAACACTCCAATAGGCCATCCTCGGGCAAAGATAGCCTCCGGGATACACGCTTTTCGACCCCGGGGAGCGGTGGTTTAGGAGGGGCCTATCTGTTTCCGCCCCTTTCCTGGCGAATAGCCTCTCCGTGCTCTGTTTCCAATCCCGCTCATCGAACCGGACTTGCGGATCGCATCCGGCTCTCGGACAAGGATTCATGCGTTCGCCCACGGAAAGTTGCGTGTCTGCACTTCCAGCCGGGTCAGGCCCAGGGTATCGTAGAGGACCTCGTCAGGGAAGCGTGATTTCCCTTTCCCGGTATCTTGTGCTTGTTACACAACCACCAGCGGAGCCGACCGGGTGTGGGCATCCACACTCCGAAAGGGAAATGTTTCGGTTCAGGCATTGTGGCCTCGCTGATGGCCCGACAGATAGGACGGGCGCGTGCCGATATAGGCCTCCCGTCTTTGATAACAGCGACCGATTGTAGCCCAGAGAAGTCAAATGTCCTTCAAGCGTGCATACAACTTAAGCGCTTTCATGATGGATCGCATCCGCGCATCGCTTCTTGTGCGGTGCCGCGACAGCAAATCACAAAATCGTCCGCGTAGTTGACAATATGAGCGTTCAGGCGCTGCTGATGTCCCAGAAGCTGCCATCCCAGGATGAACCGCCGCATATACAGGTTCGCCAGCAACGGGGAGAGGGGGGCGCCTTGTGGTATCCCCCTTCCCTGATCCTTGTTCGGCGTTGTTCGCCGTTTCCGTCCCCGCGCGTCGGTCTCTTCAACCGGGGCGGTCAGGATCAGACTCAGCATCTTCCCGTCTGAGATGCGCCGCGCCACCGATTTCATCAGCTCGGCGTGAGGGATCGTGTCGAAGTAGCCGCTCAAGTCGGCGTCGATGACCTGCGTATGGCCCCTGTTCACCAGGGCGTGGACCGCCCTGGTGGCGTCGTGCGCGCTCCGATTCGGGCGGTAGGCATACTGCTGTGCTGGCAGGTCCGCTTCAAAGATTGGCTCCATTGCCAACATCGCTGCCCTTTGCACCACCCGGTCCTTCACCGTCGGTATCCCCAGCGGTCTTTGCTTGCCGTCACCCTTGGGGATGTAGACCCGACGAATCGGATCCGCTCGATACGATTTGCTCCTCACGGCTTCCGCCAGTTCGCCTAACCACTGGTCCCGTCCGTATGACTCGATATCCTCAAAGGTCTGTCCGTCCACGCCCGCCGCACCGCCGTTGGCCTTGCAGCTGCGGTAGGCATAAAGCAGGATGTCCTCGCGATACACCTTGTCATACAGCGCATAGAATCGGTAATCGGGCGATTCCTTCGCTTTGGCATGCAACGTCCTCTGCAGCTTCCAAACCTTTTCCGGAGGTCTTAGGCCCATGCCACTCTCCCGGCTCTCGCTCCTTTGACGTTGCCCTTGAACCAAGGCCCCTTCCCTCCGCCGGCGTTACCCGGCATCGCAGGTACTACGGGCCTCTCCGCCACCCCAAACCGCCCGGCCTGTCCCTCGCGGGCTGCCGGTTGGTGTCCCTCCACCACCGTTGGGGCTTCCCGTGTTGCGTCGGATCTCCTTGTATACATGCCGTCGCCATTACCCCGGCGGGACCGTTGGGTGCACCCGTTGCTTTCTTACCCAACGACGGCGGCCTTCCCCGTAATTCAGGCGGGTCGGCTCCCGCATTACCGTTTTCGAGGCCTGCTCAGCGTTCACTCACGTTACGGCCTGCATACTCGCCGAGTCGCCTTGCGACCCTCTACACCGGAGGCTTCGGAGATGTCGTTACCTACGTCCCCGCTCCGATTGCTACCGACTGCAGCAACATTTGTCGGGTGGGACTTTCACCCACTGGAGTTCCGCGCCTTTTCACGGCGCACTGAATACTTCGGATAGATCGAATATAAGGCAGCGCGGAAGGCTCGGGTTTTTCATTCAGGAGGACTGAAAGGGTGTAGGCATTGTCTGAGGATAGGAGTCGATATTGAGAAAAATGCAGTACATTATTCCGCGGCCTTCCGCACTGGGGGGAATGGTGCGGAATTGCCATTGATGGAAGTGCCTCCGCATCAAAAATAGATCCGTCAAATCAGGAGTCTACCTCTGGATGATTTCATTTACAGGATTATGTCGCCTGAGAACTCACAGTTTTTCGAGACGTTTCGCACGCTCGTCCAGCCATCGCTGAAAGGATCGCTGACTTTCACCGGATGGCCTGCCAAGAAGCAGCCCTTCCACACTAAGGTCCTCGTCCAAATCCGGCCAATGAAACCCTTCTCCGTTTCCTATTATTCTCCAGTTGTTTCGTTCTCTCGGCGTTCCGTGAACAAGCCGGGGATACCACGCCAATGGTACCGATATACTGCGCCCGTCGGCAAAATCGACAGTCAAAGTATCGTCTGTCACAACAATATCCTCGGCTTTGGCAACTATGCGTTCAGTCTGTAAAGAATCCATCCCACCCTCGCAGCAAAAGTTTCTTGTTGTCTGTTACCGCTTTCTGAATCCTTTTGATTTCAGCTCGACTAAACCCTCCGCTGCCTTGAAGCCGAACTGGCTGAAGCCAGAACTTGGCTACTTTATTTTCACTCTCGACATGAACGTGAGGAGGTTCATCACGATCGCTCGAATAGAAGAAAAGCCGGCACGGTCCAACCCGACAAACGGTAGGCATCGAACGCCGCCGGGCCAGCCCTGTTCGGACATGGCCAGGATCGCACGGGTGAATTCGTTCAATCCGGTTACGGTATAGTCATACAAATCCGAATCCTGCACGCGGTAGTTGGCGACCCCGGCTGCCGTGAACTGAGACGGTTGTGTATACCAGGCTTTGGGACCCTCGTGCCGGGCTACCAATTCGGCGGCGTTCATCAGGTCCCAGGTCGTTGCCGGCAGGCCATCGTCTCTCCGATAGACGACCCCGGAACTCGTGTCGACAGCACCCCAGGTTCCGAGTCGATAGACTTCGACGATTACATGGCCGCTGTAGGCTGCATCGAGATTGAAGATATTCACGATGCGGCAGGGGAAGCCGACAACCTGATACAGCGCGCACCCCACTCGCGCCACGTCGGTGCACCAGTCTGTACCCCTCGCGATGATCTGCTCCTCCGTTCCTCCAAATTTCAGATCGACAAACGCAACACGCGACGCCTCACAAACCAAACCTCGCGCGCGGGCGATCGATCGTTCCGTTACTGCCGTTCAACCCGACCGAATTAACCTGGCCCCATCCATCTTCCGTCCATAAGCGAACAGCCTCGACTCCCTTGTCGAGGGTGGGGACAGGCTGTCGCCGTAGGTCCAGAATACCTGCATGTCTCCTGGCCCCGCCTGGTGATTGAATACGACCTTCACGTTGTTGTGCGACAGATCCGATCCCGCGGTGAGCTGCTCGCCACGTTGCCAGGGCCCGTCCCCGTCGGCGGACCGCCACACGTCGATCTCCCCGCCGTCCTCCCGCGGCTGAGACGCCGTGGTCGGCGCGTAGACAGTTACCGATCGGTCTTCGATCACCATCCCGCCGTCGTCGTACATGTGATCTCCAACGGCGATATCACTGAACCGCCACCCGTCGTCGGAAAAGCGACCGCATTTCCAATGACTTACGTAGGTGAACGGATCCGCGTCGATAAACAGGATGAAGGGCCGGCCGTCCGGACCCAATTGGATATCCTTCAGCCACACGCCCCGTTCGCCGCAGTCGTAAAGCTTCTCTGCTGCCGCCTCCTTCACCGGCAGGTCGTACAGGGTGCCGTCACTGCGCCGCCAGGTCCTTCCGCCATCGTCGGAACAGGCATAGTAGATGTTATAGCGCCTCGCCCAGAGGTGCTTCGTTCGGATCTCCTCGTCGGTTCCGCCGCCGAGCCGCGACCAGGCCAGATGGACGCTTCGAGGATAGTCGCCCGTCTCCGCGATGGACATGGCGTAGATCGCGCAGCCCTGGAACTCGACGATTTCGACCGGATCCTCCCACGTTTCGCCGTGGTTCCTCGATACGCGCGATCGCCACCCGCTGGAGCTCTCGCGGTAGGACACGAATATCTCGCCGGGCAGGAGTTGGAACGGCTGGGGATAGGAGGTTCCGGGATCCACGATAGTGGCACACTCCCGCCAACTGTCGATGGCGTAGGGCCTGATCGAACGGAGCACCCTCGTCGGGTGGTTGTGCGCGCCGTAGAAAACGCAGAGGCGGCCGGTATCGTCCAGCAACAAAGTTGGATTCCGGTGGGCGTCTCCGTCAGGGTTCGCACCGAGAATGGTGGGCCTGGAGTACGCGCGCGCGGCGTGATCGTAGCTGCCGATCGCCGGCGCATTCCGCTCGTTGCCGAAAACGAAGTACGTCGTGTTTACCGCCGGCGCGTACACGGCCATCGGTCGATGCCAGGCCGAATACGTGGCCATCGGTCCTGAATAGACATGGTTATTACCGGGGAGCACGTTCGCGGTTCCGCAACAGTACCAGACGCCACGGTAGTCGCTTTCCATTCGCTCCACGTCCATTTGCGGATCCTTTCCGGGGCGGCGTTCCGAAAACGCCCGCCAAGCTCAATAAGTACCGTTGTAAATTCGCACCGGGATGGTTATATTCCGCGAGACCCGGCTTCAAGGCATTTCTTCAAATCCGAACCCGACCCGCTATGACCGATACGCAACTCCTCCAGGAATTCGAAACCCTCGCCGAACGCCTGGACATTCCCGTCACCTACGCGAATCTCGAGGGCGGCGAAGGCGGCCTGTGCGCGGTGCGGGGCAAGCAAAGATTTATCCTCAACCGCAGCCCTGACGTCCGCACACACATAGAGATCTTCGCCCGGGGGTTCGCCCGGATTCCTCTCGACTTTGTATACATCCGGCCCCTTGTGCGAGAACGCATCGACGCGGTCAGATCCACGCAGGAATAACCACCCTGCGGTACCCGTTCCCGATTACACGTACCGTATATTCTTTCCGACCATCGCCACCGCCTCCCCGGTAGCCACCATCGGCCGCAACGACCGCGCCCAGAAAATGGACTCCTGGGGCGCATGAACCGTTTCGAGCACCCTGCCGAACGGATCGGTCACGTCGGCCACGGGATCGCCCTTTTGCAGATGATCGTACAGCGCGGCCCGATACTCCACGAAGCCGCCCCGGGCGGCGAGGATGGACAGGAAGCCGTCCACTACGGTCTGACGCCGGGGAGTTTGCGCCCGGCCCTCGATAAACCCGTAGTGCTTCAAGATATTTTCCACGCCCACCACGCCCTTCCGTATACTGCCTTCATCCCATCCGTGGCATCCTCCCAGTTCCGGATCGATGGTGGGAATTCCTTCATCGGGCGCCGCGCGCGCCAGTTGTCCTTCCGGTCCCCGGCAGTCCAGAATGTACCCGATGCCAAACACGCGGGCCATCTCCATACAAGCTCGGTGGATGCGCTTTCGCCGGTCCACCCGTACCCGGACCTCGTCGATCATGGGCCGAACGCCGCCCTGATGCAGATCGATACAAAAGTTCGACTGTTTCACTGCGCGATGGAACAGTCGATAGGCCACCCGCTCGCTTGACGTGCCCTCTTTGCGACCGGGAAAGCACCGGTTCATCTTCTTCCCGTCTACGGGATTCAGCGACTCGCCCGCGTGAAAGGCATGAAAGTTCACAATCAGGGTTGCAATCACCCTGCCCTTCAGGACCGCCGGATCCAGCCGCTTCAGCACCTGCCTGATCACGGCGATACCATTCAGTTCGTCTCCGTCGCTGGTTGCCTGCAGATACAGCGTACGCCCAGGTTCCGCCCCGTTCACCAGCACAACGGGAAGGCGCACAGGAGAATTGTCCTGCATCTCTCCTACCGTAAGATACCCGTCCCGCCGCTGCCCGGGCTCGGCCTCGAGATGCTCCACCCTGAGAATATCGCCCATTCGGACCTCAGCGCTGATAACCGACTTTCCTGATTCGCGCGGGCGGCGCGACCCCCGCAACCGGCGGCTTCTCCCAAATCACATACACATCCGCGTTCCTTCAACCCTGCCTCCTCAACCGTCCTCCGGCCCCTCCAGTGTCCCGTCCCAGAAATATGTCACCATTCGACAATCTATTTCCGGGACAGAACACAAGCTGAACCAACAATAAACATGCACGGTACCATCCACTTTTGTCAACAGAAAAGGGGCCAAACCTGTCCGTTTACGACCCGTCCCGATGAACGGCCGCATCCGGAAAGACCCGCTCTTGGCATTTTCGCCAATCGGATGCGGCTTCGAAGTGTGATGCCTTCCGACGTTTTCGCTTCGATGACGGTTAGTGTCCTGTCCCAAAAATATCTCACCATTCTCCCACCGATTCATCCCGTCTCGTCGGCCGAATTCAGGCAACCTATTTCCGGGACAGAACACTAGACGCGACCGCTTCGGATGGAACGAATTTCATTTACATATTATTTATATACTATATACTATATACTATGTGGACCGTTCTCGAACATCGAAGGGTGGAAAAGCAGATCGAATCCATTCCCCGGGAAATACTCGTGCGTTACGAGACGTGGAAAGATATCGTTACCCTCTCCGGTCCGGGGGGCCTCAGGTTCATCGAAGGGTTTCGTGACGAGTCGCAGCCGGGGAATAAGAAGGGACGCCGACAGTCCCGGCTAGACGCCGGGTGTCGCGTCATCTACAAAATCAAAGACCGTGAAATACGCGTGAGGGCCATACGCGGCAAGTGATCGCGGGAGACAGCGAGATGGGAATTCAGCGCAAGGCGCCGAAGCATGTGGCGGTATCCGTCGGCGAGTCCGTCCGTACGATCCGCGAGCTACAGAAGCTCAGCCAGAATGAACTCGCCAGGCGCACCGGCATTCCCCAGCCTACAATATCGGCCATTGAGAACGGCCGCATAAGGATTGGCGTCGAGCGCGCCAAAGTGCTGGCGAGAGCACTCATGTGCCATCCGGCGGTCCTCGTCTTTCCCGGCTGGGAAATTGAAGGTTCTGGTGGCGCCTGAGCCCCAGGTCTAGACTACCCGCAGGGCTTCACGGGCGGTTCCTTCTGACTTTCCTGTATCTTCCGAAATCCTCCTTTTCGAACAGAATTGCTAACTCCACACACCTTGAGATCCAGGCGAACGACACGGAAGCGTCTGTACCCCATCGCGTAGTTTCCATCATCGTCTTTCCGATGGAGGTCTGCAATGAAGCGCATCGTATTGAAGGTCTTTGCCATTATTGGCGGCGTAGCCACCCTGATCGTCATCGTACTTGCGGCAGTCGCCATCGCGTTAGTGTACAAAGGTGAAGAGGAGGTACCGCGACTCACGGTCCTGGAAGTAAACCTTGAACGGGATCTTCCCGAGTACATACCGGGCAATCCGATTGCTGACGTCCTGTTTCCCGATGCGATCACAGTTCGGGACCTGGTTGAAGCACTCCACCGGGCCGCGTCAGACGAGCGCATCGTGGCGCTCCTTGCAAGGGTGGGCAACAGCGGTATGGGTCTCGCCCGGCTGCAGGAATTGCGAGACGCGGTGCAGGTCTTCAGCAAAAGCGGAAAACCTGCGGTCGCCTACGCAGAGACATTCGGCGAATTCGGCCCGGGCAACGGTTCTTACTATCTCGCGACGGCGTTCGACGACATCTATCTCCAGCCTTCCGGGGTCGTGGGTCTGACAGGTCTGATCGCCGAGACGCCATTCATTCGAGGAACCCTGGAAAAACTGGGTATTGTCCCTCGCTGGGATCATCGCCAGGAGTACAAGAACGCGAAGAATTTCTACACCGAACGCCAGTATACACCCGCTCACAAGGAAGCGACGCAGACGGTAATGGAATCGCAATTCGATCAACTGGTCCGGGGAATCGCTGAGAAGCGCGGCCTTTCACCCGACGGGGTCCGCAACCTGTTCGACCAGGGACCGTTCCTCTCGAAGGAAGCGCTGGAGGTGGGGCTGGTCGACGGCCTGGCGTATCGAGACGAAGTGTACGAGCGCATAAAGGAACAGGTGGACGCGGGGGTGACGTATCTGACGCTGCGCAAATACCTGAAACGGATCGAAGAGCACGACGAACAGGGGGAAACCATCGCCCTGATCTACGGCGTCGGCGACGTGACGCGCGGCAAGAGCGATTTCGACCCCGCCTCTGGCGCGACCACGATGGGATCGGATACGATCGCCAGGGCATTTCGGAATGCGGTTCGCAACGACGATGTCAAAGCGATCCTCTTCCGCGTCGACAGCCCGGGCGGCTCGTACGTCGCCTCAGACGTCATCTGGCGCGAAACCGCTCGGGCCAGGGAAGCGGGCAAACCGGTGGTGGTATCCATGGGCGACGTGGCGGGCTCCGGCGGATACTTCGTCGCCATGGCCGCGGACCGGATCGTGGCGCAGCCGGGAACGATAACCGGCTCCATCGGCGTAGTGGCGGGCAAAATGCTGACTTCCGGGATGTGGGAGAAAACCGGAATCTCGTGGGATGAGGTCCACACCAGCGCCCATTCCACCATGTGGACCGGCACCAGAGACTTCTCAGAGGAAGAATGGACAGAGTTTCAGGCCTGGCTGGATATGGTGTACGAGGATTTTACCGACAAGGTTGCCGAGGGGCGTTCGTTACCGAAAGAACGTGTGCTTGACATCGCCCGGGGGCGCATCTGGACCGGAGAGGACGCCAGGGAGTTGGGACTGGTGGATGAACTGGGTGGCTACCAAACGGCGTTAAAACTCATTCGCGAAGCGGCGCAGCTGTCACCCGATGCCGAACTCCGGCTCCAGGTCTTTCCCAGGGCGAAATCCCCGTGGGAATATCTCCTGGAACACGGTATCGTCCGCAGCAGTGAATCCGCCGTCGCTTCGGCACTCTTGCAAACGATGCGTACACTACAACCGGTCGTCACGCTCGCGCGCCGTCTCGGTCTCCTCCCCGCGCGCGGCGTGTTGACGATGCCGGAAATCGCGCCTTTCAGGTAGGAATTTGCGCCGAGCGACGAATCTGAAGAAAGGCGATTGATGGGTCGTGCTCCGGGATGATTTCGTCATTGTTCCTCCATCATATTGTTTTTTATTTATTTATGCCCTTTTTCTTTCTCGCCATGAAGCCGTGAGAGGGAAGACGTAAGAGGCGTTGGTAACTCTTCCGCTTGAGACGTCCGCAAATGGACTCTCGCTGTTTGAAACGAGAAGGGGATTGCGAAGGGGAGCGCGAGACCAGTGGAGTGCGTTGTGGTCCTCTCACTTCTACCGTATTACGTCTTGCCGCCTCTTGAAGAACGCCGCCGTTCGGCACGGGGCCGGTTCTTCCGCGAATTACGCCTGTGACGTTTACGTACACTACTGACCTGCGAACGCGTAGGCACGCTCCAGGCAACGGCGAAAAACGGAATAGCGCGGAAAAGTCCCTCCCCCACCACCGTGCGTGCGGGAGCGAACACGACTGTCCGCAGTCCTCTCCACCACACCGTAGGGCGGTCCGCGAACCGCCCCTACAAATTCTATCCCTGCGCTGATGTCAATTGATTGGTTCTTGCTGTACGCTGACCGCTGCGTATTGCTACACCTGGGAACGAGGGCTTCCAGCCCTCGTGGCGCCGTCGTTAATTCTGCATGGGCAACCCTTATAGTTGCCCGCCTTCCACACCACCACGCGGGCGAAAGCCAATACGCGAGTACCCGCGAGCAAATCGAAATCGCTAAGCTGGACTGCTAACCGCTTTCGGCTGGCTGCTGATTGCTCCTGACGGTCTTTCCCCTTCATGTCTTTGTGTGAGAATTCCGTGCCAGTGCTTCGAAGGGCCGGCTTGCGGCGTGGACCTCTTGCGCCTGGCGTCTTCCGACTCGGTGGTTTTCGGCTGATTGCTGACCGCTGTCCGCTGGTTTACCCTATGCGTGAGCAGACCGTGCGGATGAGGAAGTCCTGTACGCCCACCCGTCCGTACGGCAGGCCGTGGTATACGGACAAGCGGACGACTACCGCGGCGAAATCGTTAAAGCCTGCGTGGTAACAAAAGGGAAACGAAAAAACAGGGTCTCCGAAGCCGACATCTTGGCCTTCTGCGGTGAACGCCTGGCCGGCTATAAAGTACCCCCATCGGTGGAATTCCGGGACGAATTGCCCATAACGGCCACGGGCAAGGTCCTTCGACGACTCCTGCGCGACGAATCGAATTGACGGGCCGTTGGAAAACCGCAATACTCAGGCTCAGCCCGGGTCTTGATTGGCGCCCTTCTTCTTATTACTCTTGTTCTTGCTCTTTTCGCACGTGCGGCAGAGGGTAAACACGCGGCCTTCGAATCCTCTGACGACGCCGAGTTTTTTACCGCATACCCGGCACAGAATCGGAGTCCCTTGAGCCATGCACGCCACCAGTCCTTTTTTTGCCGCGAAAGAATGCGACGGCAACCCCAAACGATCACGCGGCCAACACCATCTTCAGCAACGCCATCCGAATGTAGAGCCCATTGTGCGCCTGCCGGAAATACGCCGCCCGGGGGTCCGTGTCCACTGCGGGATCGATCTCGTCCACGCGGGGCAGCGGGTGCATCACGCGGCCGTTGTCGGACAGGGCTTCCATCACCTTCGTATCGATGATGTATCTCCCCCGCGCTGCTTCGTAGTCCCGCGTGCGATCGCCGAACCTTTCCCTCTGGATCCGTGTCTGATAGACCACGTCAACCTGCCGCACAACCCCAATCAGGTCGTCCCGCTCCTCGAAGTACACCCCGTTCCGGAGCAGGTATTCCTTGATGTCAGCCTTCATGCGCACCATCTCGGGCGCCACGAAATACAGCTTTACGTCTTCGAACCGGGCGAGCAGATAGGCCAGCGAACGCACCGTGCGGCCATTGGCGAGGTCGCCCACCATAGCCACCGAAATACCGTCCAGCCTGCCGATTTCCTTCTGAATCGTATAGACGTCCAGCAGCGCCTGCGTAGGATGCTGACCGGGTCCGTCGCCGGCGTTCAAAACCGGAACCGACGCCACTTCCGCCGCCCGCCGCGCGGATCCTCCCTCGTAGTGCCGAAGCACAATCACGTCCGCGTATCCATCCACAATTCGGATGGTGTCCTCAAGCGTCTCGCCTTTCGCAGCCGAGGAAAACTCCCGCGCCGACTCCGTCGTAACCACGCTTCCCCCCAGACGGATCATGGCCGACTCGAATGAAAGCCGGGTCCGGGTGCTGGGTTCGTAAAACAGCGTGGCCATGATCCTACGGTTAAGTATACTGGACCCGTAGAGGCTAACAACCTCCTCCATCTCCTTGGTGACCGCGAAAATCTCCGTTAGCAGTTCACGATTGAACTGCTGCGCCTCGACCACGTGGAACAGGCTGTCCATCGAGTATCCTCCATCACAACAAAAAAGCTCCCCTTCAGGGGAGCGGAATTACATCAACCGGGGAGCCGGAAAATCGGAAAAGTCGATTTCGTAAAGAAGAGATTCCCATTTAAAATGCAAATATAGTCCGGTCACACGACGTTGGCAAGTGGAAAATCCCGGAGCGGATTCAGCGGTGGCCGCTTTGGATTTGTTGGTCGCCGCCGGCTCGCGGAATCGTTGCCGTCGCGATGACATGCGGGTACCGGACACCGGCCCGAAATTCTGCCAAAAAGATATTGACCGTACTGCGGAACTCCGATATATTTGTGTTCGCCGTGTTCGTGTTTTTTCAGGAAGGCACAACGCGGTACCGCTACCCATGGTTCACCTGTGAACGCAGAATCCGACAGACGGTCAATCGCCCGGGCTCGCTGCATCATTATCCGGCCCGGGTTTTTGTGTGTCCTGACTCCACGCCCGCACCCGGGAGCGGAGTTCAGGTCTCCAGGGATTGATTCTCGCCAATCCAACTGACCCCGTCATATCCACTGTATCTGGGAGCAACAGAATGGTTCAGGCAACACCACCTGCCGATGCAGAGCGCTCGACATCCCCGCTTGCCAGGTATCTCTCCGAATCCGCCGCCGCCGGCAATCCCGCAGATCCCGGTTTTGTCGCCTACCTCGCATCACTCGAACAGATTCACGCAATCTCGCCGCGAGTCGCCGCATCCATCGTTTCCGAACTGGAGGACCAGCGCGGCAACCTGAAGATGATCGCCAGCGAGAACTACTGCTCGCTGGCCGTACAGCTCGCACAGGGCAATCTCTTCACCGACAAGTATGCCGAAGGCGTGCCGGACCGCCGCTTCTACGCCGGCTGTGACAACGTCGACATCATTGAAAAACATGCCGCTTCCCTCGCCCGCGGCCTCTTCGGGGCGGACCACGCGTACGTACAGCCCCATTCCGGCGCCGACGCCAACCTTGTCGCCTTCTGGGCCATCCTTTCCGCCCGCATTCAGGCGCCGTTTATGGAACAGACGGGACAGACCGATCTCGCGGCGCTTTCCGACGCCGACTGGCGGGAACTCAGAACCGCGCTGGGCAACCAGAAATTGCTAGGGCTTGATTACTACTCCGGCGGCCATCTCACGCACGGATACCGGCACAACGTCTCCGGCAAAATGTTCCAAGTCGAAACCTACGGTGTCGACCCCGAAACCAAACTTATCGACTACGACCGGGTCCGCAGCCAGGCGAAGGCGTTCAAACCCCTGATTCTACTGGCCGGGTACAGCGCCTACACCCGTAAAATCAATTTTCGCATCTTCAGGGAAATAGCGAATGAAATCGGCGCGGTCTTCATGGTAGACATGGCGCACTTTGCCGGTCTCGTGGCAGGCAAGGTCTTCACCGGCGACGACGATCCCGTGGCGCACGCCGACGTTGTGACCACCACAACCCACAAGACCCTCAGGGGGCCGCGAGGTGGCATGATTCTTTGCAAGGCGGAATATGCGGAACACGTGGACCGTGGGTGCCCGATGGTGCTGGGCGGTCCTCTGCCCCACGCCATAGCGGCCAAAGCCGTCGCCTTTCAGGAGGCCGGCGCTGGCGAATTCAGAACCTACACACGACGTATTGTTCAAAACGCCGCGGCCCTTTCCGAAGCCTGCGTCGATGAGGGGCTCAACGTACTCACCGGCGGCACCGACAACCACATGCTGCTCATCGACGTGACGCCACTGGGTCTCACCGGCAGGCAGGCGGAATCCGTTGCACGAAACGCCCGGATCACCCTCAACCGAAACGCCCTGCCCTTCGATACGAACGGCGCGTGGTATACCAGTGGCCTTCGGCTCGGCACACCCGCCCTCTCGACGCTGGGCATGGGTGTGGAAGAAATGCGGAGAATCGCCGCCGCCCTACGCCTTGTACTCTTCAACACGAGGCCCGTCCGGATCAAAAAAGGCAGGCACGCCGGGAAGCCCAGCAAGGCGCGCTCCCGGGCTCGGCCGGAGGCGCTTGAGGAAGCGCGAGCGGAGGTGGCAGACCTGCTCAGACGGTATCCGGTGTATCCCGAACTGGACCTGGAATACCTGAAGCAGGTGCTGACTTAAACGGTCATCTCGGAGCTCGGGTTCGCCGGATAAACCGCCCGCGGTCACTGTTTTACCGCTTCCATCACCGCATCGTGAAACTCCGGCCGCAACCTCCGTATCCCCTGATTCTCGCGGGTAGGATGCACCCGGTTTGTCAGGAGTACCACTCCGACGTCCCGTTCGGGATCGGCCCAGACGGAAGTGCCCGTGAATCCGGTGTGTCCGAACGACCGGGCCGAAAAACGCCGGCCCGCGGAACTTCCCTCCTTCGATACCGTGTCCCACCCCAGTGCGCGGGTGCTGCCGGGCGCCAATCCCGCCCGCGTTGTAAACCGGCGGATGGCATCTTCGGAAAAAACCCGCGTTCCCTCGTGTATACCTCCGTCCAGGATCACCCTCAAAAACCGCCCCAGATCCCCCGCCGTCCCGAAGAGTCCCGCATGCGGCGCTACGCCGCCCATCGCCCAGGCATTTCCATCGTGCACCTGCCCGTGAATCAGCCCCCTGCGTTGCTCAGCCTGAAACTCCGTCGGCGGAATACGGTCCAGTAGCTCACGCCCGGGCAGGAACATCGTCTGAGCCATCCCCAGAGGACCAAAAACGTACCGCCGGGCCAGGTCCTCGAGCGGTGCTCCGCCCACCCGCTCGACGGCCGCCCCCAGCAGAAGAAAGCTTAAATCGCTATAAACCGTCCTGGTCCCCGGTGGGTACGCAAGCGGCGTCCTGCACGCGGCCGCGAGTACCGCCGCCTTACCCCGGCAGGTTTCGAAAAATCGCTCGTGCGCCGGCAACCCCGCACAGTGGGCCAGAAGATGCCTGATCGTCACCCCGCCCCTCCCGTCCCCCCGGAACGCCGGAACATATTCACCCAACCGGTTATCCAGACTCAGGTCGGCTTCAAGCGCCATACAGATCGAGGTTGTCACAACCACTTTCGTCAACGACGCGAGGTCGTACAGGTCATCCTCGCTGACTTCCGGAGCATCCGGCCCGTACGTGTGCCGCCCCGCCACCCAGCGGGCGACGCCACCGTCGCCCCGCACCAACAGACCCACCGTGCCAGGCGTGGTCCTCGCCCGGACGTGGCGCTCCAATACCTCGCTTGCCTGCCCAAACCAATGCGGATCAAGACCGGTTCGCCGGTCAGCTCGTTCCGAATCCATGTCGCCCGATTTACCTCACGATCTTTCCCGACTTCGCCACCAAAGCTGGTAGCTCCGGCGTCGATTCGGACCCATTCTCACCTTGACTTTCCCTACCCTCTATATATCTTCACCGGAGCGAGAGTCCGGTTTTGACCCAGCGACACGCGGCCCGGACACGCAACGGTTGGCCGCCGCCATTGCGCCTTGCCGCAACGACCTCATTATATGGGTCTCCACTTTCGGGAGGGTAATCCATGTGCGAAGTCCGGAATTACGTCGTGTTCATTACCGCCCCGAGCGAAGCCGAAGCCGCCGGAATCGGCCGCGTCCTGGTTGAAGAACGCCTGGCCGCATGCGCCAACATCACCGGGCAGATCCGATCCATCTACCGCTGGCAGGACACCATTGAAGACGAACCGGAGTTTCTCATGATCCTCAAGACGTCAGAGAACAGCCTCGACGCCCTCATCGCCCGGGCGAACGAACTACACAGCTACGACGTGCCTGAGATCATTGCCCTACCCATCCACAAGGGCCACCTACCCTACCTGAATTGGATCGCCGAGAACGCCTGATCCAAGGTCCCCATCCGGCCAAGAGCGTTGACGGGCTCCGGCAATCGCTTATTTCAGGTCGGACAGGGTTGAGACGATCTTCGACGGGCGTCAACCGGAAGGGCCCGCAATGGCCGGTCAACCCCAATACGCCATAGGCATCGATTTGGGCGGCGGCAGCATCAAGGGCGCGCTCGTTTCCGCCGACGGTCGCATCGAAGCCAGGAACCGTTGTCCTACTGACGTCGAAAGCGGCGAACACGGCGTGGCGGACCGGATTGCGGAACTCTTCGAATCCCTCCGCGACCGGAACGGCCTGCTGACAAGCGACATCGCGGGCATCGGCATCGGCGTCCCGGGCGTCACGACGGCCCAGGGCGTGGTGATTATTGCTCCCAATCTGCGCTGGCACCACGTCCCGTTCAAACAGATCCTTCAGGCAAGGATCAAGCTGAACGTTGAAATCGACAACGACGCCAGCGTCGCCGCCATGGGAGAAGCCCACCTGGGTGCGGGCAGGGGCTGCGAGTCCCTCTTCCTTATCACCCTGGGGACGGGAATTGGCGGGGGGTTGGTCCTGGACGGCGGCATTCACCACGGCGCTTCCTTCGCCGCAGGTGAAATCGGGCATATGTGTATGGATCCTGACGGGCCCGTCTGTGGATGCGGGAAGAAAGGATGCCTGGAAGCCCTGACCGCAGGCCCCGCAATGGTCCGTTACGTTCGCCGCCGCCTTTCGGAAGCGCCGTCCTCATCTCTCACGCACACCGACACCCTCTCTCCGGAATCCATCTGCCGGGCAGCGAGAAAAGGCGACGGCCTCGCCTGTGAGACCGTCGCTTACGTCGCGCGCTATCTTGGGATCGCCATCGCCAATATTATCAACGTCGTCAGTCCCGACGTGATCGCCATCGGCGGCGGTATCGCTGCGGCGGGTCGCGTTCTCCTGGACCCCATCGTCGCCGCGGCCCGGGAATACACCCTGGAAGGGATGTTCGACTACACCCGGGTTCTGCCCGCCGAACTGGGCAACGACGCCGGCGTTATGGGCGCTTCGCGCCTGGTCCTGAAATAACAGACGGAACGGAACGGGAGAACTCCCGATAAGTCGTGCCGCGAAGGCCGGGTTCCCCTACTCCCACTCCAGATCTTTCAGCACCGCCTTGAGGTACGCGATATCCTGCTGTGCGTACCACTCCCGGTCGCCCGGCCTCGGGGCTTCAATGCAGAGTGGACCACTGAATCCGGCGTGTTTCAACGCCAGCAGATACTCCCTGTGGTTGATAATCCCGTCACCCAGTCCCACTGCGTTCCGTCCGGCGCCCGCTGGCATCGAATTCTTCAGATGCACCATGAACAGCTTCTCCCCCAGCGTGGAAACCGTCTCGCCGATGGACGGACAGGACGGGAAATACACCATGTTCCCATAGTCCAGGTTCGCCCCCACGCACGGTGAGCCGATCATATCCAGGAGTTTCATCGTGGGCGCCGGCAGGTCGTGCACATAGCCCATGTGGATCTCGAATGCCAGCCTGAATCCGATCTCCACGGCCACCGCGCCGAGTTCCCTGAACCCATCGGCCGCCCACGCGTAATGATCTGCCGACGCCGCTCCGGACCCATGCATATGGTGCGCTGACCCCGCATTGGGGTCCGAACTGCGCAGCGTTCCGGCCATTATATTACAAACCGTGAGCTTCAGTCGCTCGCTCGCGAGGCTGTAAAACCGCACCCCTTCCTCCACCTGCGCCCTACGAAGGCCGGCATCTTCCTGCATCAGTTCCACGCCGGGGCCCCCGAACAGCACCTGCTTCAATCCCGACGCTTCCGCAGCCGAGGCGATCGTATCCAGGTACTGTTCCGGCGTCTCCTCTTCACCCCTGCGGTTCCGGCGGAACTCGATCCCGTCGTACCCCCAGCCGACTGCCTTGCGGCACATCTCAGGGATCGTCTGCCCCTGTTCGCAGTAATTCACGTGCAAAATTATCGGTAATGACATTCGATTGTCCTTTCCGTTAAGGAAACCCGCTTAATTCCGTTTGCCTCAACCCTGAATCGTGGCTAAAATGCCAACGAACGCCCCGAAAGTCAAATCCAACCAACAACCCTCAAGGAGATCTTCTCATGGCTGGCTGGTTCTATCTTTTTGTCGCCATCGTCCTCGAAGTCATCGGTACAACCTGTATGAAGCTGTCCCACGGGTTCGCCCGTCTGTTGCCCTCGATCGGTGTCGCTGTCTTCTACCTGGCCTCCCTGGCCGGCCTGACCATGGCACTCAAGCAGATTCCTGTCAGTGTCGCGTACGCCGTCTGGTCCGGCCTGGGAACGGCCTTCATCACCATCATCGGTTTCTGGTACTTCAAAGAACCGGTCACCGCGATCAAGCTGTTTTCCATCGTGCTCATTGTCGGCGGTGTGACCGGCCTGCATATCTCCAGTTCGACACACTGATGCGCAGTTTGCGGACCCGGCGGGTTTATTCGGCCTTACACGCGGTTGAAACGGCGGATTCCGGCAGGAATGGAAAAATTTTGCGAATATCTAAAAAAGGAGTTGACATTCGAACGGGAAGCAATTAACTTTAGTCACACGTTGTAACTAGAAGGACGTTGTTTCTGTCTCCTGTGCAGTCGAAAAAAACGATGCGGCAAGGATCAGAAGTTCCGGTCCTTGCCTTTTTAATTGTCTGCACATTCAGTTTAAGGTAGAAAGGTGGTGAATGAGCAGTGGCTGACGGTCGAGTGAAGTGGTTCAACGACGCCAAGGGCTTTGGTTTCATCGAGCAGGACGGCGGAGAAGACGTATTCGTGCATTTTTCGGCAATCCAGGGCGATGGCTTCAAGTCTTTGTCCGAGGGTGATGAGGTCGAATTCGATATCGTCGAGGGTCCGAAGGGACTCCAGGCGGCAAATGTGATGAAACGATAGGGTAAACGAAGTTCTATACATTCGGACGGACGCCGACCGGTCGGCGTCCGTTTTTTTATTTCGGCAACGATCACATCGCGCGAACTGACAGTTCACGTTCCGATCGGAGGTCCGGCAACGGGTTCCGCTCCGATCCCGTCCCGGCGTCATCGTCTATTCTATCTTCAGGATGACGTCCAGTATTCCGGGAAGCCAGGTGGCGCGGGCAAGGTTAGGGGCCGACCTGAGTTCCTGAAGGGCTCCTCGCAGGGTTTGCTTCGCTTCGGCAACCTGCCCTGCCGCGACCTGCGCCGCTGCGAGGTCCGTGCAGGTCCAGGCGGTAATCCCGGCTCCACCCGATCCAGTTAGTTCGGCCGCCGCTCTGCCGAGGGTTTTCCCGGCGCTTTTGACGTCTCCGGATCGCGCCTGCGCCCGGGATATCTCCACAAGCGCCCTGATCCTCTTGTTCGAATCCTTGATCGACAGGGCGGTCGCCCTGGCCGCCACGAATTGCTGTCCCCCAGCCTGGGCGGATACGATCTCCCTTAAAACGGCATTACGCCTCGATACCCGGTCAATCATACTCGCATTGTGCAGGCTGCGCTGGATCTCGCCTGTCTGCGCCTGGCGTATCGCCACGTGATAGACCAGGTTTTGCTCTGCCTCGGAATCTTCAGGATTGAGCGACGCAACGATCTCGAGCAGCGTTTCGAGCTGGTCCGGCGCGATATGGTAGACCAGGTTCTGAGCCAGGTCGTCATCGTTTGCCGATATGAGGCGCTGTGCAGCGGTGTCAATGGTCTGCCTGGCGCCGTCGGCATCGCCGGCCGCCGTCTGCGCCGATGCGATGTTGAATAACCATTTCACCTGTGAGGGCGACATATCCTCGATGACCGACTGAAAAGCCCGGCCAAGGGTCTTCCGGGCGCCACTCAGGTCCTCTACCTTCATCTGAGCGACTGCGATTTGAATGAACACGTAAGGGTCAACGTCGGCGAGTGATGCAATCGTCGCGCCGGCGCTGCGAAGGTCCATCCCGCGACCTCCGGCCTGGAGAGCCTTGTCAAGTGTCATCCGGGCGGCCGTCTGTTCACCCGCTTCCGCCTGTGCCCACGCGACCTTGCCCAGCGCGATTGCGCGTCGATATCCGTTGCTGATGGCGCCGGCGTCATCAACTGCCAGATCGAAGAATGCCCGTGCGTCTCCGCCCTTGCCTTCCCGCGCCAATGCCGACGCGGCGCCGACCAACGCGTCGGTCCGACCCTGGATATCGCCAATGGACCTGGCCGTCGCACGGGCTGAAGCGGTGTATCCCGCCGCTGCCTGGGCCAGGGCGACCTTCCTCAGACCTCGCGTGCGATGATTGCTTTCTCCGATCGAACGGGCAGCCGCTACGGCGAGGCGAAAACCCTCCAGAGCGGCCTCCACGTCTCCCCTCTTCGCCGATGCCGACGCAATGCCAACCAACGCATTGATCCGACCCTGTACATCTCCGATCGACGTGGCCGTGGCACGGGCCGAATCGACGTCCCCGGCTTCAGCCTGAACGGACGCCACATTGCGCAGCGCACGCGCACGCGCATATCCACTCTTTACCGTCCGGGCGGCCGCGACCGCCAGATCGAAGTACACCCTGGAATCCCCTGCGTTGTCCTCCAGAGCATGCGCCGCCGCACCCGCGGCATACGCGCCGGCGCGTATTTCCAATTCCCAATCGGACCTTGCGTCGAACGATTCTGCGGCCTGGAGCGTCAGCCGGGAGACACAGACGGGACTCGCCGAGGTCCAGCATTTCACGGTTGCTTCTTTGATGGCAATTCCCACGCCCGCCAGCGAGATGGTTCCGATTCCCTTGCCCGTTGCCAGCCTCACCGCTGCTTCGCTTGCGGGATGCGCCTCCATAACCACCAGGAGTTTTCGCCGCGCCTCTTCAAGCAGCGTGATCGCCCGCTCAGGCGTCCGTGCGCGTTTCGCCGCCACGATGTGTCTGCCCACATCCTTCAGCGAGCCGTCGACACCGGGCTCCTGCGCCTGAGCCAATGCCGCGGCGGCCGCCAATGCGGCCGCGACGACCCAGGCCTTCATCTTCATCGTGGATCCTCCGGTGCCCGTATACAAATCACGTGCATGGAGAGCGGCGACAAACCGGACGTCACCCTGCCGGGGCGACCCCCGTCGCTCGTTGCAATCCGGCAGCCTGTAGGTTGTCTCAATATCGAAAAGGTGTCAACTGCGCCTGGGTGACTTCCACGCCGAATCCCGGTCCGTCGACCGGCTTCATTCGTCCGCCCCTGGGTACTGAAACGCCAGGGGGCCGCGCGGCTTCTTCCGGGTCGACGCCCGGCGGGCTGGCCACGAAGCACTCGGTCCACGGAATGGCAGGCATCGCATAACAGACATGCTGCCCGTAAGGCGTATTGCCACCGCCGTGGGGAATCACCGAGATGCCGGCCGCTTCGGCGATGGCGCAGATTTTGACCACCGCGGTGAGCCCGCCGACCCAGTTGATGTCCGGCTGGAAAATGTCCAGGAGGTGACGGCTGGCTGCGTGCTGGAAAGGCACGGTTGTGTACCAGTGTTCCCCCGTGGCCAGGGTGGCCCAGGGTAGCCGGCGCCTTAATTCGGCGTGTGCGTCCACGTCCTCCGAGCGAAGCATTTCCTCCATCCACTTGAGTTTACTGGACCGCAGTTCCTCCGCGAGGCGCACGGCGTACTCCACGTCGAACGCCATCCAGCAGTCGAGCATGAGTTCCACGTTCTCGCCCGCCAGGTCTCGCGTTCCGGCCACAAGCTCCACGTTCTTTTTCAGACCTTCCAACCCGTCCGCCGGCCCGTACGGGCACGGCAGCTTGATGGCCTCGAACCCGAGTTCCAGGTACCAGTCGGCGTCACCACCCGTGGCATAGCAAAACATCTCGTCGCGCGCCGGTCCGCCCAGCAGTTCATATACCGGCCGGTCCAGCAGCTTGCCCTTCAGATCCCACAGCGCCAGGTCGATGGCGCTCACAGCGTAGGCATGCAGGCCCGTGGCGCCGTACGAGGCCCCCATCCGCACCATCATATCGTAGCACTTTTCAGTTGCAAGGCAACTCTCGCCCACCAGCCGCGGCCCGAGAAAATCGTCGATGACGGCCGCAACGGGGCGACCGTGGCTGGCTGTTGCAAAACCCAGGGTGCCGTCTTCGGCCTCGACAACACAACCGAAGCCGCCCCATTTCGGCAGCCAGGACGGACGAAATGCGGCGTAACGCGGATAGCGTGTCATCGGGTTGGCAACAGGGTCCTGCGCGGTCCACGACGGGCGGCGCGCCGTCTTGTATTCCACGGCGCCGGGCTTCGCGGGTCCATACGTTTCGGGAAAGTTCACGTGCACGGCGCGGATGGACTTGATTTTCATTGTGAAATTCCTCCAGTTTGCGGAATCATCCAGGGGACGGAAAGAGGTCGACGGGGGCCGCGCAAGTGTCAACGTATCACCGCGGCCAATCCGGTGGAAGCTCTAGGGTCCAGACCTCGCTGTTCAAGGGCTCGGCATGCCCCCCAGCGAGCCAGATTCTGTCCTTGAAGACGTATGCCGAATGCTCGTGGCGCTTTGTCCAGATCACGTCGGATTTGAGTTCCGTCCAGCTCGCCCCGTCCTTCGAGTACCAGACGTCCCCGAAGTTCCCGTCCTGGCGCGACCATCCACCCAAAACCCACATATGGTCTCGATAGACGACCAGGGAAAACCACATGCGCTTCATCCATGGCGCTTCGGCCGTTACCTGCGTCCAATTCGCGCCGTCTTCCGAACACCAAACATCGTTGAGCGGAATGGTCTCGGGCTGCCACGCGCCGCCGCCCATGATCCAGATCTTGTTGCGAAAAACCACGGCCTGGGCGTGCGTTCGTTTCGACCAGGCCGCATTCGCGACTTCGCATCTCCAATTCCGGCCATCGGCGGTGGACCAGACGTCGTTCTTGAGCGTCGTGTCGTCATCCTGGTAGAAATTTTCGGTTCCGCCCATAATCCACATGCGGTCTCTGAACACGACGAAAGAGGGCGATACCCGCGGGCACCAGCCCGGATTGTCCGTTTCCAGAGTCCACTGAGCGCCGTCCGGCGAAGACCATACCGTGTTCGTATTCTCCGCGCCGGGCAATTTCCGCCCGCCCATCAGCCACATCCTGCCCTTGAACGGCATGGTCGCAGGCAGGTCGCCGTGTACCCATGGCGCGACCTCCACCGTACGCGTCCAATTCTTCCCGTCGGCCGACTTCCAGACGTCCCGCGGATTTGGTGTCTGGGGGGTGAACCAGCCTCCCAGAATCCACATGTGGCCGTCCCACACCATCTCCCCTTGCGAATCCCGCGCCTGCCATGCCGCCTTCTCCGTGACGCACACCCAGTCCGGACCCTTCGCCTCTCTATTCATGACTATTTCCCCCAGGTAAAGATTCATCGTGTCGGCGAACACCAGGGTAACGGCAAATCCGAGGCGCACGTCGGCGCAACGCTCAGGTGACGTTCTTCGCCCGCATGTCGCGCCCGTCGGATCGGGCACGGTATCGATGCGTCTTCGCCAGTGCGACGTATAGCCGCGTTGCACCTTCTCGTCTCTCCGCCGATCCCCTACCTCAGTTGCCAGCCTGAACCATCGACCGCCAGCTTTTTGTGCCCCTTGTGTCGATCGTACACCCCTCGCATGTCCTCGATGCTATCGAAGAAGCCCACGACGTGGGCCGCGCTGAACGTATCTCCGGCCTTCACGGGCATGCCATGCATCTCGAGGATCATCACGATAATATCGCCGGGCCGCTGGCTGCACCAGGCTTCGTAGACGACTGAGGGCTCGAGTGTAAGGCCGCCCAGCCAGGGCCCTTCGTCGCCCGTTTCAGGATCCCGCAGGCGGTACGCGCGGATGAAGTGCTCGGGTGTCCTGTTCAGGTTGCGGCGATAGCCGAATTTCCGGTCCGGCGGGAAGGGTTCGAAGAATTCACCGGACGGGATGCGCAGCCCGTCGGAGCCGCTCAGATAACTGAGATAGATCTCGCTGAACGTATCACCTCTCGTGTGTCGGACGCAGCCGGGCGTGTCGTTCCTGAGAAACATTTCGGGTGAATCGTTCACACTCTCGATCTGGTCCATTAATACGAAAAACCTTTCACCTCTGGGAAACACGATCAACTGTGTCCATAGCGACCCCGCGTTTCGGCCCGGCGCCGCATACTCGAATCGATACCGGGTCCTCACGGCGATGAAGTCCACCCCGTGGATCACATCCGGCTGAACGGGCTTCATTCTGTGACAGAGTTGCGGCCCCTCGATCATGCGTTTACGATGGCTGCTTCCGTGCGCCATGGTGGCGTAGGTCTTGCTGCCCCGATCCGACTCGTTCTCATGCCAGCGGTATCTGCCCACGCCGTGCCCGTCTTCGGCAATCACGCTGACGTCGTAGGATTCATCGCTGCCTGGCTCCATCAACCAGTCCACCACCATCAAACCGTCGCCGACTTCGGCGAATCCGGTTTTTTTATCCACGAATGACCCTTTCTCGATCCCTGTCATCCACTGCTTCGGTTCCTTCTTCGGAATCACGGCTTCGAGTTCGGCGGTTTCGATCTTAATTCTGCGGTCATCCTCGTTCACGTTTACCCACGCGGCATCTGGCATTGGTACCATCCTCATTCGTTTGATTTCAATCTCACAATCGACTATAGGCCGTATGCAGGAAGACAACCAATTCCGGGAACTGCGTTCCGGGCGGTTCGCGAACCGCCCCTACAAATACGATCCCGGCGCGGAGGTCGATCGATTGGTGTCGCCGCCGTAGAAGCTGCGCGCTGATAACTATCCGATGACTGCTGTAAGCTGACAGCTAACTGCCGATAGCTGGCGGAAGGGTGGAGGCCCTGCCTCTCACGTCTCGCCTCTCGCCTCTGGCTTCTTGAGGTGTTTACGCAAAAACGCAAAGGTACCTACGCCGTTGATGGTGTGGGGGCCGTTGAAGTATTCGATCTCCGTGCGATCCTCGAGGCCCTGCAGTGCGTAGTGCCGGTATGTTTTGGCGTATTCGTAGGCCACCCATTCGTCAGGCGCGACGCCGTCATGGTGCCCGCGTTCGACCATGAAGGGACGGGGGCAGATCATCCAGGACATTTCCGCGTAGTTGAACGTATTGCCGAGGTTGAATTCGGGCATCTCATATTCACGAGAGAAAAGATAGCTGTACCTGTGCCGGGCCGAAGCGTTCTTCCAAATCCACTCGTTGAAGTCCGCCGAGCAGATGGAGAGACTGTATTGCTCAAGCAGGGCGGGAACCCGCATGGCCGTTTTGCCGCCGTAGCTGATACCATAAAACCCGATGCGTTCCGCATCCACAAACGGCAGCGATGACAACCAGGCCAGCGTCTGCTCGTGCTGCCGGACAATGAAGGAAAAGAGTGAGAGTTTGAGCGGATTGGCCTTGCGCTGAAGCACCCGGTAGGCATCCTGTCCGATGTAGGGATTCTGAGGGGCGTAGGTGACAAATCCCTCTCTGGCCAAATCGTATGCGAAATTTCTATACGGATGCCGGGGGCCGTCCGGATCGACCACGGATTGGGGCCTGCCTTCCAACCCGTGCTGGCAGACCACGACAGGATGTTTCTCGTTTATTCGAATGCGTTTGGGAATCAGCAGGATTCCATAGGCGAAAACGTCGGGAAAGACGTCAAGCATAACTTCGTATGCACTGGCTGCGGGATCGTCGTAAAACAGCCGGGTGTGCGGGTTGGGAGGCAGGGAGACGGGTGGAAGGGGGCCGATGACGTCGTCCCATAGCCGCCGGCGGTATTCCTTGAGCATATCCGTATCGATGCCCGTATCGGATCCCCCGGCTTCGGCCCAGTATTCCGCCCGCCGGAATTCGGCGTCCCTCAGGGCGGACTGCGTGTGATCCAGGAGTTGATCGAATTGACGCCTGGAGCGGTCTTGCGGAGAGACGCCATCCCGAACACGGGAGGGCAAGCCCGTCGACGCGGGCGCGGACACGGATCCGCCGAGGCGGTTCATAAACGCTTCCAGCGTTGCGTCGGCGCCCGGTTTCCCGTCAGGGCTCCTGGTGAGGACGAACGAGCCGGCGTCCCCGCCAGCCAACTCGCGGGCGCGGTCGAATTCCGACCGGACAGTTGCCGGATCCGGCGTCGTCAGCCGGCCCGGCGCGGCGGTTTGTCTTCGTCCACGCGCTTCCGGGGGACCCGCGATTTCGGGATGGTCCGCAATTTCGACAACGAGCGCGCGCGGGGCTATAAGAGATGCGATTTCAGCATCGCCGAATGCACGGAGCAGGCCGAACAGATTTCGATAGATGGGTTGGCGCCAGAGGTCTTCGCGGGGTTGAAAGAAACCCGAGACCGAAACGGCGCCGATGCGCGCATCCAGTGCGCCGGCATAGAACGCGAGCAGACCCCCCTCCCCGTGCCCGAACAGGCCAACCGGAAGCTTGTCGGAAACCAGTGCGTCGACCGCGGCGAGTATCTTCTGGATTTCGTATCCGATGATGTGACGGCCCAATTCGTACGCGGCACGGTAGATGAACTCCCGGTGCGGCTGGTTGGTCATGCCGATATCCGGATGGCCCGAGTAGTCACACCGGCGGTCCATTAGGAGAGGGACGAGGACACGGCATCCGTTTTCGGCCAGCCGCCGGGCAACCTGGGCGGATGCCGGAACGCCGGGTTTCAATCCGGTAAATTGTTCCGGCGTGGAATCACAGTCTGGCAGGGCGATTACGTTGGCAACCGGCGGACCGTCGGGCTGCAGCAGGAGGCCCTCGCCGTCGACGCCCTTGAGCGCGGGCCATCTGACTTCGAAGATCCGATAGCCCTGGCCCGAAGCCACTTCGGCCGGACCGTGAATGGGTGAAACGATCCGGATGGTTCCGCTTTCGCGGGAATCGATAAGGCCCAGCATCCTGGAGAGGCGCCGCAGGAGCGCCTCGTCCGAATCCGTTCTTTGGGAATCTCGGCGTCTCCGCACGGATCGAGTTTCACGCATGAGGTATCGGTCCATACCGGCGACCATGGCGGCGGCGACGTCGCCCTCAATATCGAGCCGCTTCGTACCCGGCAATACGCTCTGGGTTGACATATGATGCTCCCAGGAATCTCAAGATCCCGGATCGAAATGGAATCCGATGCGACGGCAACGCATCACGCAGTTCACCTGTCATTCCACGCACCGGCCGTCCGAAGGATGCGTCTCTGTTTTTCCACGGTGGACGGATCGAGGCTTACCAGGTGTGTTCGATCCCTGATGTACCGCCGGTCCGTGGGAGCCCGCGGGTCTTCCACAAGCTAAACTATCGCGTCCACAATATCAACAGACATCGACCCTTCAGGGCAGAACCTCGCTCAGTTCGTCGCTCTCGAGCGTAACCTTTTCGCACCCATTCTCCGAAATCACGAAAACATCCTCCCACAGCATCTGAACGCCTTCCGCAGTCAACCCCGGCTCTGTGCTCAGAACCATTCCGGGTTCCAGAGGTTTCGAATCGTCAGGATGAATGCTCGGCGGCTCGGTCACCAGCATGCCCTGCCCGTGACCCATCCGGGAAGGTCCGAACCGGTTCATTGCATTCGTCTTCGAACACGCGTTGTGGATCGCCTCCATTCCCACCCGGTAGATTTCGGAGCATCTCACGCCGGGGCCGAGGGCCGCCGCCATCGTACGATTCACCTCCAGCAGGGCGTCGTACATCCGTTTCAACGTGTCCGTCGCCCGACCCAGGACGACCCAGCGTGTATAGTCAACCGTATACATACCCACGCGGGCGCCTGTATCCACACCGACAACCTGGCCTGCTTCCAACGGCCTATCGTAACCGAACGGGTTCCTCGATCCCGGAATACCCAGCAGCAACATGACAAACGAAGTCCCATCGCCGCCTTCTTCCAGATTCAACCGCCGCATCAGGCGGGTGGCCTCCCGTTCCGTCATCCCGGGTCGGATCATCCCGAACAGCCGCTGGCGGGCCCTTGCGGTCACTTCCCCTGCCTGCCGGATATACGCTAACTCTTCCTCCGACTTCACCATCCGTAATTTCACGATCACCTGCGCCGCGTCCACGAACGCGACATCGGGAAACGCGCCCGTCAGATCCTGATATGCCCCTACCGGAATCCCAATCCGCTGTTCCTGTCCCAATTCCACACCCACGGACCCTCCGGACGCTCCCGCGTCCCGCAACGCCTGTATCGCGACCGCTAGCGGAAACTCAAACAACTCTCCGTACCCCCGCACGTCGGTCACGTAGGATCCCAGCGCCAGATTGTCCTGCCCCTGCGTGACAACGATCGGCTCCCCGTCCCGGGGCAGGACAAAGACCGACGGTCGGGTCAGCGACGCGTGAAGGGCCACGCTCGCCGCCGTGCCGGCGAAATACTGAAAGTTCTCCTCGCCGGTGACGAACAGCGCGTCCAGCGCGCGGCGGTCCATCTCCACCCGCGCGCGGGCATACCTTCGCTCCATCTCCTCACGGGAGAACATCGCATATTCGAGATCGTCGGATCCCATCGACCTCCAGCCTCCCTTGCATCTCCAATCCGATACGGCTCGTTTCAGATCGACGGAACAACCGTCCCCGAAAATATCGCACCTACCCACATCGGGCCATCACACCAGGTATCTCTACCCAACGTCAACCCGATCGCCGCCGCCGGATCGCAGCGAAAACCCACATCTAACTGACGTCACGTTACCGGCGGTAACGGATTTCCTCCCACTGAACTCTTTGGGGGTCGAAGGTAAATTAAATAATTTGTATATTGTTTTATATTTATTACTCAATAATGAGTATTTTGAATTATTTTATACATATATATTGACATATTGATAATATCTCGATTTGAAATCCTCAAAATGCTTTCCGAGGGAAAAATCAACCCCGAAGAGGCCGAGATACCCTTTCACCTTATTCTCGTGTTATTGCGTGCGTTCGACGAGCCGTCCGACGCGGGCAAAGGACCTGAAACCGAAGATAGCGGGCCGGAGACGGGGAGACGGACCTTCGACAGGTTCACGGAGGTCTTCAGCGAAGTCGGACGAGAGATAGCGTGCGCTCGACGAAGCGGGCAACGAGGTGGGCAAAGCGTCAGAATCGGTGCAGTGGCAGGACATCGGGAAGATCGTGAACGACGCGGTCGATCAGGTGGCATCTTCGGTCTCCGATACCACGGCAGGCGGGGGAACACGCAACAGAGAACGGCATGGCGGGGATTTACAGGAATGGACGTTCGATGCGGCCGGCATTGCCAGGATCCGCGCGGAAACCGCCAACGGCTCGATCTCGCTCAAAGGCACAGACAGCGAACGGATCGTTGTCCGCGCCTGGAAAGCGGTTCACGGGAGACGCTCCGTAACGGAAGATTTCGAGCGGGAAGTCGAAGTCCGCGCCGAACAGGTCGGAGATGAGCTTCGGGTTATTGCCGAACATCCCACACCGCCCAGCGGCGTCAATGTCGTCATTCGCTACGAAATCTCGACGCCACGGGCGGTGGCCGTGCGTCTCAGCACCGTCCAGGGAAGCATCAAATCCCAAGGAATCGATGGCGCGGTCAATGCGGAAAGCGTCAATGGCTCGGTGCAACTGGAAGGTGAAACAGGCCCGATTGAAGCGCAAACAGTCAACGGCTCGATCTCAATCAACGCCGATCGGCTCGTCGACGCCGCGAAGTTGTCAACCACCAATGGATCGATACAAATGAACGTGGGTGAAGGTCTAGGTCCCGTAACTGCATCCACGAACAACGGCTCCGTCAAATTGACGCTTCCTGCCGAATTTTCGGGCAGCGTCGACGCGGTAACCGGCAATGGGCGCGTGCATGCCGATTTCCCTATCTCGGTCGGTCACAGAACCAGGAATCGCCTCGAAGGTACCGTGGGCGACGGCGGCGATGCCGTTGTGAAGCTGCGAAGCATGAATGGAAGCATTCATCTGAAGCAGCAGCGATAGAAACTTTCCAGCGCCAACCGAAGCGCCGATTGAAACTCAGGCGCAGGTCGAGGGGGCGCGTTCTCTGACGAAATTTACTCTTTACGGAACTCCTGTTTCTGTTTATATTCGCCCGGTCTTTGATGCGGCAAAATGCAATCCCCGAGGATCCGAGCAAAGGAGCAGGAGATGGCGTTGGAGTTATTCACCCGAGAATTTGACGTAGAAAAAATCACGCTTTCCGGCAGCGACGAATACATCGTGCGCGGCGGCCGGAACCTGTTTGGAAAACTCCCTCAAGCCCTCGACGGCATCCGGCAGATCGGCGTCATCGGCTGGGGCTCTCAGGGCCCCGCGCAGGCGTTGAACCTCAGGGAATCCCTCCAGGGCAGTTCAGTTAAAGTAAAAGTGGGGCTGCGAGAAGGCTCGGGCTCCATGGACGAAGCGCGGGCAGCCGGTTTTACCGAAGAAAACGGCACGCTCGGCGAAATGTACGCGGTCATCTCCGAATCCGACCTGGTTCTGCTTCTCATCTCCGACGCCGCGCAGGCCGAGAACTACAAACGCATTTTCGATGCCCTCAAACCCGGCGCCACCCTTGGTCTCTCGCACGGTTTCCTGCTCGGGTACCTCAAAACCGTGGGCGCCACGTTTCCTTCGAACGTCAACGTCATCGCGGTCTGCCCGAAAGGCATGGGACCGTCCGTGCGCCGCCTGTACGAGCAGGGACGCCAAGTCAACGGCGCGGGCATCAACGCAAGCATCGCCATTCAACAGGACATCGACGACAAGGCCACCGACTACGCCCTGGGCTGGTCCATTGCCCTGGGGGCGCCCTTCACGTTTCAGACCACGCTCGAGAAGGAATACCTTTCGGATATCTATGGAGAGCGCGGCATTCTCCTCGGCGCCGTGCACGGAATCGTCGAGAGCCTCTACCGTCGGTACGTTTCACAAGGTTTAACAGAAGAAGACGCCTTCGTCCAGTCCTGCGAGTCCATTACGGGCCCCATTTCCAGATGTATCTCTCACAACGGCATCCTGCGCCTCTACGAAGATCTGGACGAGAACGGCAAGGCGGAATTTCGAAGTGCATACTGCGCCGCCTTCAAACCCGCAACGGAAATCCTCCTGGAAATCTACGACGACGTGGCCAACGGGAACGAAATCCGCAGCGTGTACGCCGCCCACAAGCGGGGATTCCCCATCGGCGAAATCGACGGCACCCGCATGTGGGAGGTCGGGAAGGCCGTTCGCGCCAGACGCGTGGAAGAGAAAATTCCCATCAATGCCTTCACCGCCGGCATCTACTGCGCCACCATGATCGCCCAGGTAGACATCCTGGCGGAAAAAGGCCACGCCTATTCGGAGATCGTCAACGAATCCGTCATCGAATGCGTGGACTCCCTCAATCCCTACATGCATTTCAAGGGCGTCTCGCACATGATCGACAACTGTTCCACCACCGCCCGCCTGGGCGCCAGGAAGTGGGCGCCGCGTTTCGACTACAACCTCACCCAGCAGGCCTACGTTGCCATCGACAACGACGAAACCCTGGACGATGGAATTTTCGACCGGTTCCTGAACCACGAGGTCCACGACACGCTCGAGACCTGCGCCGAACTGCGTCCCTCAGTGGACATTTCCCTGGTGGAATAGTCGGAAAATCCTTCCGACGCGCGCAAACCAGGCGAAATAACGGAGATCCTCGTCCAGGCGTCATCTCACCAACCGCCTGAACAGGTCCTCCCGCATTTCGCACTCCAGCAACTCATCCAGCCGCCTATTCTCCAACCCGTCTCTGATCACCGCGAAACTCTCCCGCACCACTGCCTCCGTGTGGTCCAGGGCGGCCTCGTCGTGCGCGCAGTTGAAGAAGAAGCCCGTGGACAGGATCAGCCCTCGTTTTGCATTCTCCTGGACAAACAGCGTCGTCACCTTCCTGGCCGTCTCGGAATCCTTAACGTGAAACCGGATGCCCGGGTGAGCGGCAACGCCGACGCATTCGGCGGGTGCTCCCGCTTCTCGCGCTGCCCGGTTGATCCTCTCCTTGAACGATGCCCCTACACGCTCGAAATGCGTCACCGCATCCCTCCGCTCCAGTTCTCTCAGGGTCGTCAAGGCGGCCACGGTTCCGATGGGATCGTCCCAGTAGGCACTGGAAATAAACATCCTCGAAACCGGTTCCATCACCTCCCGTCTACCAACCACGGCAGCCATCGGGTACCCGTTTGAAATCGCCTTTGCGAACACCGACAGATCCGGTACCACGCCCGTATACTCCTGCACCCCGCCCAGCGCAATTCGGAATCCGGAAGACACTTCGTCAAAAATAAGTACCACTCCATACTTCGTTGCCAACGCGCGCACCCCCTCCAGATACCCGGGAGGCGGCAATTCCGTGCGCATCGGTTCCATCATAATGCACGCAAACTCGTTTCCGTGCGCCTTCAGCAGATCCTCCAGCATCTGCAGGTCGCCGTACTCGAACGGAACTGTGGTCCCTTCCAGCACCTGCGGCACGCCGATCGGCTCGATTCCCGGCCTGAGGTGGCGGTCGAGCCGTTCCTCGCCCAGATTCGCCGCCAGGTACCAATCGTGCCATCCGTGGTATCCGCAGAACAGCACCCTGTCCTTGCCCGTCACCCCGCGCGCGATCCGTACCGCCACGGTACACGCTTCGCCCCCTCCTTTCGCGTAACGCACCATCTCCGCCGACGGAATCAGCCGCACCAGTTCCTCGGCCAGTTCCACGGCGCTTTCGTGCACAATGCTGCAGATGCCGCCGCGCTCGATCTGTTCTTTAACCGCCGCATCCACGACCTCGTCAGCGTAGCCCAATATGATCGGACCCACGCCGCTCATCCAATCGACGTACTCGTTGCCGTCGACGTCCCAGATCCGGCATCCTTTGGCTCTGGCTGCGTAAACCGGGCTCACCCCCAGGGCCGCCTGTGTCGGACGCCGGCTCAGCAACTGCGTCACGCCCGGAATCACCTCAAGCGCCCGCTCGTACACGGCCATTGACCGGGCGACCGAATGCGCCGCAGGCATTGTGTTCTGTTTATGCATCCCCGATCCTCCTGAACGGGCGGTCGCGGGGTCCCGTTAGCGATGGTGCGTGAAATCTGTACGCTTCAGGATCTACCACGCGGTCCATCCGCCGTCAATCGTCAAATTCTGCCCGGTCATGTAGCTGCTCGCGTCACTGGCCAGAAACACGATCGCCCCCTTCAGTTCGTGCGGTTCTCCCATGCGTCCCATCGGACTCTTTGTACACAGCCGGTCCACCATCTCGGCCGGCGCCTTGCTCATGTTGGGAAACGGCCCCGGGCTGAGACAATTCACCCGCACGCGGTCACCCGCCCAGTAGACCGCCAGGTGACGCGTCACATGGATGATCCCGCCCTTCAGCGCGTGATAGGCCGCAGGGCTGGCCGGACATACACCCGCGTACGCGTCGGGATAGGACGCCACCTGGCCGTACATGGACCCGAGCATCACAATACTCGCGGGCGCGCCGCGTTCCACGGCGTCGTTTCGCACCAGCCGGGCAAGCGTGAAATAGCCGGCCACATTTGCCTGTTGCCGCGCGAACTGCTCGTGTGTTACGTCCGACCAGTCGTTCAACAGGCCCTCGTGCCCGTTGTTGACCAGAACGTCGATCTGTCCGGTCGCTTCCACCGCCTCGGCGAAGCCGGCCTCGATGGATCCCCCATCCATATGATCCAGCTCGACCCCCAAGTGCGAGGCGTCGCTGGGCAACGCCGCCACCGCCGCCTCGGCGCGGCTGCGATCCCGGCTGCTGATGACGACCCTGGCCCCCGCCTCGGCCAGCGCCCTGGCGAACGCCGACCCCAGAAACCCCGTTCCTCCCGTCACCAGCGCCACCTTTCCGCTCAAGTCGAACAACCTCTGCACCGTCGGTTCGCTCGTTGCCATCTTATCGTCTCCCTGTCCGAAAAAACTTTCAGCCTTTAGCTTTCAGCGGTCAGAACACCCATTCCCGAAACGGCCACGGGTCCGTGTCCGAAGATGCCGAACATCCACGGGATCAGCCACCGTTCCCCCCGTCCCGCTCGCTGTACTGTACCGTCAGGTATGTCACCAGCGCCTGGGCCGTGGTCAGCCGGATCTTTCTGCTATTGTCCGGCAACGCTCAACCTCCCTCTGTCGACGGAATGATCGGCAACACAATGTGGGAAGGCCGCGTCGGATCCAGATAAACAGTATTGCGGGCTACAATCGAATGCGTATGCCGTCCCACGGGCTCGCCGGTATTCGGATTCACGTCGAATCGTGGAAAATTGCTGCTGGAGATATCCACGCGGATCCGATGGCCGCGTTTGAAAAGATTGCTGGTCGGGGGAAGATCGATCCTCACGGGATATACCTCACCGGGCGTCATCATTTCCGGCGTCTCCCATCCATTTCGATAGCGCGTGCGGATAATTGAATCGACCAGATTCATGTGATAGCCCGACGGATAGTCTTCGCCTGGAGGATAGACGTCGATCAGCTTCGCGGTAAAGTCCGTGTCCACGGCAGAGGAAGAGATCCAGAGATTCACCGCAAGCGGGCCGGTCACCTCGACGTCCTCCTTCAGCGGGTCCGTCTGAAAGACCAGCACGTCCCCCCGGGACGCCAGGGGCGGGTACGGCGGTTCGGCGCCTACGATTCCCGGCGCCTCCTGCTGGTGGGCCGCGCCGTCCAGCACAATGCTGCGCATCCTTGCTCTCGGGGGCGTATACCTCGCGACCATCCCGTCGCCCAGCGGCACCATCTCGTAGAAACCCGTCACGTTTCCCGCGATGGTGGGTACCGGGTGGACCGGGTCGTGCCGATAACACGCCGGCGCTCCGTCCACAGCTGGGGTTTCCGGGCAGAGGCCGCCGCCTTGGAAATAGTACGCCGTGTACATTGTACGGGCAAGCGGCCACTGCCGCTCCGGCCGCCACGCGCCGCCATGGTTCAGGCGGCCCTCCCGGTTCCGCCGGCCATCGCCTCCTCCCATTACGAAAATACGCACGGGGGGATCGTCGTCCACGTCATTGGAAACATCCTTCAGCCAGCGGTCGAACCAGCGCAGCCGCTCGCGGTTGTACACATCGTCTCCCCACGCCGAATCGGGTCCGAAATCCACGTCGCCCGCAAACGTATCACCCGCTCCGCGTATGCCGCCATGGTTCCACGGGCCCATCAGCAGCCGCTGGGGCGTCCGGTTCTGTTTCGACATGGTCGCGAAATAGTTCGTGGTCGCACCCGCGAAGGGATCGTACCAGCCCCCGCTGAAGACGGAAGGAATATCGCCGTGCCGGTCGAAATGGCGTTCCTGGTCGCAGCAGTCCTGCTGCCAGAACTCGTCGTACTCGCCGCGATGGTAATAATCGAACAGCACACGTTCGAGATTGGGTACCAGGGCCAGGGGCGTGTCCCCCGGCTTGAACGGCGTGGAATAAACAAGGTCTCTCATCCGCTCCATGGCGTCCACGAACGCCTGCACGGCGGCGGGTTTGTCGCTGATCTCCTGGGCGTCGTGCCCGTGCAGGAACAGGGCTCCGAACATGTGGAGCGCCATCGCACCTCCCTCGCGGGAGCAATGCGCGTACATATTGGTCGGCCCTACGTCCTGCCACATCGCCGTCAGACTCGGCGGCCGGTACAGCGCCATTACCGCCTGGACGATCGCCCCGTGCGAACTTCCCACCGTGCCCACCCGTCCGTTCGACCAGGGCTGTTCTGCTATCCAGGCCACCGTGTCGTAGCCGTCCCGGCCCTCGTCCGGATTGGCGGTATGGAAGTATTGCCCGGTGCCCTCCGACCGGTGCCGGCCCCTCAGGTCCTGGATCACCGCCACGTACCCATGCCTTGCAAAATACGTCCCCACGGGTTCAACCCACATCTGCGGGCTGCTCTTGTCATACGACGTCCGACCGAGAATCGCCGGAAATCTGCCGGGCGCGGATTCCCCCTCAAAAGCAGGACGGTACACATCCGTTGCCAACCGTACGCCGTCCCGCATGGGCACCATGACGTTCGTGGCAACGACAGTTCCGTACTCCGGTTCGGATTTCATTGTGCTGCCACTCCTCTGAGACACGGAGGTGGTTCCCGTCTATTATTGCAAAACTCCGTCTCCGGCGACAATCGTTGGGGCACCGGCATCAAAGCGCACCTCGACGAAATTCGTTTCCTCTTTCAGGTCGAGTGTGGTATCGCCAACGTGTACGGTTTTGCCACTGCAAATCGCGATAGACAGCACACCTCCATCGTTGCCCTGTCGAACCACGCACAACTCCGCGTTGGTCCGAATGCCCCGAGCGTTTTGCACCATCTGTCCGCCGTCCCGCCCCGTGTTTTCCACGTCCGCGGCGAGAATCACGTCCCGCCGCCCATCCGCGAGTTCGATTTCCACTGCCACGTCCGCCACTTGACTCCCCCCACCGTTGGCTCCACCCAGGTTCAGACGCCGAACGCCGGATATCACGGGTGCCCCGTCATAGGCTTCGATGACCCCCACGAACGTGGACGCCAGCGGATCGGCATCCGACTGCCGCCGCACCATCACCCTGGGAATCCGTGCCGTCTCATTGCCGCCAAAGCCGCGCAGCGCAACCCACGCCTCTGCCGTAGAGACCTCCGCGCCATCGGTCAGGTCGGTATACCGCAGGTGAATGTTCCTGTTCCCCTCCAGATATCCGAACCGATCCTCGACCCTCCAATCCACGTGCCATCCCAAGGCCGGGTCCTGATCGCGCATGAAGTTCCGCATCTGCGTTTCGTACCCGTAATCCGCAGCCGGCGCCAGCGAAAGTCCCCGCGTCGAAATCCGGCCGAAATGACTGTGCATGAACTTCGCGTGGTCCCGCCCGCCCACAACGCGAAACACGTCAAGGAGGTAGCTGCTGTCCTCCGAGACGTCCACCATCACCACCGTGCGCTCATACCGCGCAATCCGGTAAAGCGCGGGACCATTCGTCCGGATTGCCCGAAACTGCTGGCCATCCGCCCACAAACTCGATTCACCGTCCGATGGGCGCTCCTGGTCCTTTCCGTCCACGACCACGGTGTTGTGGCTCGCCGTACTCACGTACCAGTGAAATTTCGGACCGCTCCAGCCGCCGTAATGTACCGGCGGGTATCCGAAATCCGGCATCAGGTCCAGGCCCATTGCGAACAACCCCAGGTTCATCCCATCGGCATGCCCGTGCGGCCCGCCCGAATCGTAGTCCAGCCACGCTGCGCGGCGGCTGTCGCCCCGGCCCGACCGCAGGACGGCCAGCCGCCATTCCGTCTTGTTGACGCTGGCCTGTTCGATCTCCGTCCCGTGAGCGTCGATAACGGTCTGCACCTCGTTCTGAAATGCCGCCGGATCGTCTGCAAACAGATCGCGCGGCAACTCCTCCACGGTATTCCCGTTGGCCTGGAACAGAGCCTGGACATAGGCCGCGTCGCCCGTTTCACGGTAAAGACGCAACAGAAACGCGTACATCGACGGTTCCAGTCCGGGATCCTTCGTAAAGGAGACCCCCACGTAGTTATCGACCTTCGCCGCGTAAGATCCCGTGTCGCCCACCTGGGGATAGTATTGTTGAAGGCACCACGTATCGATATGAAACCGATAGGTCTGCCCCAGCTTTGGATGTCGTTTCAGCATATCCCGCAGAAAATCCGCGTCCACCCGGCTGAACCGCGCCAGAAACTGCGCCAGGCTTTGTATCACTCCTGAACAGTATCCCGCGAGGCCCTTTTCGCCCGTCACCCCGTCCACCGCCGTCGCGCGTTCCATCATCTCGTCGATCAACCCGTACACCTTTTCCCTGTTTCCCTCCCAGTCCAGGACCGAATAAATCGTAATCAGCGCGATTTCCTTGCGGGGATAGTTGGACCGGATACGATCGTGGTTCACAACCGTATCCTGCAATATTCCCGCCTCGATATGGCGCGTCACGTCCTCCGAAGATGCCTTGCTCGCCTCGATGCCATACTTCGCGGCTTTTTCGCTCAAAAAACCCGCCAGCGCTTCATCGACCCGCAGCGCATCTCGAACCTGGTCGTAAGCCTGCGCCAGTTCCCGGGCCTCCTCGCACGCATCGTGCCAGGTGGACACGTACCCGGCGTGGGCCGGTCCTTCGTACATCATCGCCTGATCTTTAAAATTAAACGTCGTATACAGATCCGCCACGCGGTCCAGCAGCACACCCGCCCGGTGTGCATACCCGGTCTCACCGGTTGCCGCGTAAGCCGCGGCGAGCGCCCTGATCCCGCCATGCACCACCTGCTTCCATTGCCCGTAAACCAGGTACGTGCCGACGAACCACCAGGTATTTCCGCCGTCCCGGAACCCCTCACCGTCGTCCACGCCAAACCGGTGCAACGGATCTCCCGGGTCCGGATGCTCCGTATTGAACACAAGCGATCGGTCCGCCAGGTCGTGTTGAAACACCCCGTGTTCGTCCAGGCCGGAGCGGTAGTATGCATGGAAGTCGTTTTTTGGAAACAACTCCTCGCAGTGTGGACACTTAAGCTTCCACGGAAGGCGCAACCCATCGATCCGCCAGTTGTACATCGGCACGCCTTCCTTACACGCCGGGCAACGACCGTTGGACCAGACCATCCAGGATCTTCGGATGGTGCTTCCGAACATCAGGTCCCACAGTTCATCGTCCGAAAATGCCATCCACGGCTGTGCCGCCTCGACGATCCGGTCCCTCGACCGCTTCGCCCAGGCGTAGTCCTCCGCGTTGCGCTTTGCCTTCTCGATCAACTCGGCCGGGTAAAACAAACTGCCGCTGGTCACGACGATCCCTCCTCTTTTTATTCCGGTTATTCCGGCGCCCGAATAATCCTGCTTGATCGTCCGGTCGAGGCGCCCTATTTTTTTGTCGAAGATTCGACCGGTAATCACCTTCGATCCGGGAGCGCATCCATGCTGATTGCCTCACAGGAATTCTGCTGGCACGACTGCGGCGATGGAGGCGCCTATGTATTCGGAGAGGACGGCTACCTCATGATCGACGGTTCACGAGGCCGTGCGCGCTGCTCCCGTCGAATCGAAAATCCCATCCGGCGCCCGGACGATGCGGTCGCGCTGAGGCTCCGCGTCGCCCTTGGAAAATGCTACCACATCCTCTTCTACGGCGCGTGCAACCGGATTGCGTTGGATTGCCGGATCGACGTCGACGGTCGAATCCACCTCACCGGTGAAAGGGGAACCGTCGACTCCGGCGAATCATTGACCTTTCACTACGGCAAACCCTACGCCGATCCGGCCATTCGCGAATCCTATGCCGTGCCCTCCGATGAACATCTTCTGACCTTTGGCGGATTTGAATTCGCTCGGGGAAAGCTGCGATTCGCCCTGGATAAGAACGCCCCCGTCGAGATCTCCAAATGCCTCGGGACGGACATAAAGGTGCTTTCCAAAATCGAACTGGTCACGGTGTCGGTTGAACCCGGCAGCCTAATGCGTCTGAGGGAATACGCCGAGTACACCGGCAACGTCGTGGCCCGCCGTGAGACCTTTCCGCTGCATTGGGAGCCGGTTGCTCCCCCGCCGGACGGCATGCCGGACGACAACGTCTGTGAGACTGTGATGCGACCCGTCGATTACCGATGGCTCGAGACGGCCACCGGGTACGGCTATGTCAAGGTCCGCATACCGCAACTGAAAGCGGGCGCCGTCGAATTCGAGATGAAGCCGGCAGACACAAAGCAGGAGGCCTGCCTCATCCTGGAAGAATACCAGGGCATCATCAAGTACGGAAATATCCAGTTCGGGTTGCTCAGGGGCAAGATAATCATCTGCACCGCCGAAGGCATCACCGAATTCGATCAGGCCCTCGAGGTTGCGGACGGCAGGGTGTACAGGTTCCGGATTGAGTGGGATACGCGGGGCGGCGGGGTTCGTCTCCGGATCGACGACGAACCGATGACACACGGAGGGTCCGAACTGTTCTCCTTTGCCAACCTTCCTGATGAAGGTATCGATACCATCACGCTCCATCCGGGAGACGTGAGGGCGAGACGAAGCCTTATGCAGAAGCGCCTGGGCGTGAAGGCGAGGGAGGTGCCCACGTCGATCACACATTGGGGCGCTTTCAGGGTATACGACCTGGGACATGAGTAAGGGCGACACCGGCCCGGACGATTCGTATCCGTCCTACGACCAATGCTGTACCGGCTCCTGACCTAATGTCGTGTCCACCAAAAACGTCACCACTCCGCCACCGATTCATTCCGTCCCCCAGCGTTGCCTGCACTGAGCCTGTCGAAGTGTTTTCACTGCTTGTGCTGCAGGCGTTGAGCTTGTCGAAACGGCCTGTCGAATCAATCGCTCTACCCTCTCACCTCTTTTTGGAACTGCGTTCCGGGCGAACCCTGCAATCAGAATTGAAGGATTTTCCGTACAACGATGATGCTGGGCCTTTTAGCGCGCGGAACCAACCTCCGCCCGTGCAGCGGGTGACCTGTTGTTCCGGCGTTTGATCGGAACAACAGGGGACGCCTGGTTCTGGCGTTCGAGGCTGATGGTGAGCGGCGCGATTTTTGCCGCGAACAAACCCCCAACCCCCAGACCAGACGCCTCGTCGTTGGATCTGTAGGGGCAACCCACTGGGTTGCCCTCGTCGTAGCGCGCAATTAGCCGATTGACTTCTCCAGGCCATATCGTTTGCCGGGTTTGGCTGACTGCTGATAGCTCCTCACCCACAAGAAACCACCGCGGTTATCGAACGCGATGCCTTTCGGGAGGACGACCAAAGCAGAGCGCGGCGTTCCGTACCGCACCGGAACCCGATATCCGCTTTCGTTTGCAGGGCAAAGGATCACGTGCATCCCGTGAGGCAATTCGCGCTATGCATATGGCAGGCTCCGCGCCCAGCGGCGACTTTTGGTTCCTTTTGGTCGCTTCAAAAGGAACACGCCGTAGGCAGGGAATTTGGAGAGATGTGGATTTTTGAATTTGGTTTTCGCCTTTTGCTTTTAGCTGAGAGCTGATAGCTGTGTTTTGCCGCTTCTGGTCGGCCGAATTCAGTCGATCTATTTCAGGGACAGATCACTATCGAAATCGTATCTGGTATTTCGAATCGGGATTCACCATAAAGGAGAGGACATTGTTTTCGACGGATGAGTCGATTTCACCCGCAGGCGCGCCAGGCTCGTTTGGTCCGAAGACACTCACATGCTCCCAGTCGGCGCATCCGATCTCGAGGTGCGCCGCTTCGCCGCCCTGTTGCACAAGGAGGTACGCGTCCTCTGCTTTTCTCTCCAGATAGAGCGTTGCCATCCTGTCCGTGCGAATAGAGAATTTTCCCCGGGAGACCGTCTGAGTATTCACCAGGTACGCGTAGCCCGGCAGACTATTCTTCTGATCTCGGCGGCACGAGAGATAGGCCAGCTGACCGTCAAAGGAAATATCTCCAAACTGCTTTTCGCCCCAGCAGAATCCCATCAGAAAATAGTGAAGGTCGTCTCCCTTCCCGATCTCCATACCCGTGCCCGGAATTCCTGAACCCTCGGGACAGATATCCGGCCAACTCACGGCGAGTTCCCGCGCCCCGACAATGGATGGTCTGTCGACGAACGGTTCCAGCACCGTCTTGAAAACCGGATTTCCGCCTCCGGCGCGCACCAGCACCATGGACACCGTCTCGTCGATCCGTTTGCCGTACCCGTCCCCGGTAAAGTACTCCCTGTCCTCCGCACCAACGGCCGTGAGGCACATGCCCTGGCCATCCTGCGTCCAGATCGCCCGCCAGTTTTCACCAGATGCCGTCCCGCTCTTCACGTTCCTTATGTGCTGATACCCGTTGTCGTTCCCGAGCGGCGCCTCCCGACCGCCCATCTCCCGGCCGGTTTGCAGCAATCCCGTATTGCGATATACCCAGTCGCAGGATCGGCCGGACCTCACACGGAACACGTCTACGACAAATGACTCGTCCAAAAGCGCCACAGTCCGTCTCAAGGCCGGAAGCGGATGGCCGTATATATCCTGATCCGTCTGATTGCTGTACGGGTCGGTGGCCGCCGAAGCGTCCATGATCTTCGCACGCGGGCTGATGTGAAATCCATTCAGCCGGCCTGTACATGGAAACAGCGAGGTCTCACCGGACACAACCGTATTGTGGCTGACCGTCTGCTTGTACCATTCCCGCCATTCCTTCAACGCATACGTGCCGCCGTTGCCAAAATCGGGCGCCTGCAACCTGCCGTTGGCGTGAATCACGAGATTCAGCGGGTCGGGATGCCCGTGCGAGCCTCCGTGCGGGCCGTAGTCCATGGCCACGTGGATCCCATTGTCTCCAACGGAGCGGAGGATGACCACATTCGGCGCCAGGTTGACGCTGCGGGGCCTGACCGGCTGGACGCGATCGCGCGAGGGCTCGAGGCTAAGCGAAAGGTTCCACGCCCAGTTCCAACTCGGGTCGTGGGTGACCTGTCCCGGTAGAAGCAGCGATTTCACAGACTCGTCACCGGTTCGTGCGTAATAGATCTCCGCGTTCACCCGGTGCTGGTCGATATGCTGATCGAACACGCCGTCGTTCATCACTGGAAACGTGCCGTCTGGAAACACCATTTGCATCGGCAATCTGAACATGCGCCTGAACGATTCATTCCGATAGAGGTCAATACCCGAACGCCACGCGGCCTCGGTGAGGTACAGCAGCCACCGGATCACGGCGAGATGGTACTGAATGGACGACTCCCACCACATCCCGTTTTCCAGCACCCCGATCTCCATCAGTCGGTTGAACCCGACCGGTCCGGTAATCGCGAACGCCGTCAGGCCCGGATCCCTCAGGAGCAACCCCGCAATACCCACGCCCGCATCGATTGTGGCCTGGAAATTGGAACCGATCGACCCGTCCACCACAAACGACCCCTGCCCCACGCGGATCAACTCGGCCGCATTCCGGAAGTAGCCGTTCTCGATGCGACGTCGTTCTTCCGACGAGAGAAACCCGCTCGTGGCGACCAGATCGTAAGCGGAAGCGAACGCGATGAGCAGCCGGACCTCGTCCAGCGCCTCGATCCCCAGCCGCGACAGATTCAGCGCGGGCAACGTCGGATAGAGAGTCGCGTTATCTATGAGGATCCGCGCCGCCTCCCGTGCGAATTTCCCATCGCCGGTTATCGCGTACGTCAGCGCCAGGTCCCTCGACGCAAAGGCGACTTCGTGATGCGCCAGCCTGCGCCACCAGCCGTCATATTCCTCCCCGCCATACTCCTTTCCGCATTTGGGGCACCGGTGTGCGCGGGGTTCCTTCCTGTCGTAAACCAGGTAGTTCCCGTCATCCGGACAGCTAAACGATCTTGAAATCCCGCCGCCCCGGTCCGGTTGCGGTACGGGATCTTCGAGCCACGCCTCCGCCGCCTTCCTGGTCTCGGCGAATCGCGCGGCCTGGTACGTTCCTTCCCGCCGTACCAGTTTTCTGATCCGCGCCAGTTCCGACGCGGTCAGAAACAGGTAGGGGTGCTCCGGTTTCTCGAAGGCGATTTCACCCGCCGATTGCAAATTCATTTGCACCTTCTCCCATCCGAATCGACGACGGTCTCTGCCGCCAAACGTTGCATGCCAGAGGTCCTGATTGAAAAACACCACGTCTCCCGGTCGGGATGCCAGGGAAAAACACGGCACTTCCTCGGGGCCGACGTCGAACGGCGACGTCTCCGGGTCCTCCCGCTGCCGAGAAAGCGGCCTGAGTCGATCGTGCATCGGCGCCACGTGCGACCCCGGGATCACACGCAGGCAGCCGGTGTTCCTCGACACGAAATCCAGATAAAACGCCACCTTGATCCGAATGATCCTGCACGCCTTTCGTAAGTAGGCCCGTGCACGATTTCACTCCAGAAGTCACATGGGTTTCTATCACCCTTGCCGCCGCCGCATTGAATAACCGGCCGCGCCAACGGACGATTCGACGGGAAGAACGGTCGGAATTCCGGCAAGGAATGCGAAGTCCCTCTGCGAATCAACTACAGTATACGCTCTTGACTTTCCGGTTGTATTGGTTAATTTCAATGCGGCACGCCGCGTAATAGCCTGCAATCTCGGCATACCACCGTGGTCGCGGTCAGGCGGCGGTCCGGATCAGCGCCCCGGCAATGTGAAAGCGTTTGACCTGTTGAGAGAGGCATTTCGCCGTGTTCAATGGTCCGACTGACCTTACGGAACCCCCGTCGACGGACTGAATCCAGTAAATACCCACCTCCCGCCGTCAGGAGGAATCAAGGAGGCGCATTCGTGCACGTCGCCATTATCGGCAACGGCGTCACCGGTGTTACCGCGGCGATCAGGCTTCGGCGCAAACAGCCCGACTGGCGCATTACCCTCATCTCCGGCGAATCCAAGTACCACTACTCCCGGCCGGCCCTGATGTACATTTACATGGGCCACATGACCTACAAGGGCACCAAACCCTTCGAAGACGACTTCTGGTCCATAAACCGTCTCGACCTGCGCCGCGACTGGGTCACCGCGATCGACGCCGCGCAGAAATGCCTTACCCTTCACCGAAGCGGAGATTTCCACTTTGACAAATTGCTCATCGCCACCGGCTCCAAGTCCAACAAGTTCGGATGGCCGGGCCAGGACCTCAAAGGCGTCCAGGGTCTCTATTCCCTGCAGGACCTCCGCACCCTCTACGAAAGTGCAAAGGACACCCACCACGCCGTTATTGTCGGCGGCGGCCTTATCGGCATCGAACTCGCCGAAATGCTGCATTCGCGAAACATTCACGTCACCTTTCTCGTTCGTGAACCGACGTACTGGGGCAACGTCCTCCCCAGAGAAGAGTCCGGAATGGTCAACGAGATTATTCGGGAACAGGGCATGGGTCTCAAACTCCAGGCCAGTCTTAAGGAAATACTGGACGACGGGAACGGCAGAGCATGCGGCGTTGTAACGGAAGACGGCGAACGGATGGAATGCCAGTTCGTCGGCCTCACCGCCGGTGTTTCTTCCAATGTCGACCTTGTAAAGGAGTCCGCCATAGAAACCGGCCGGGGCATTCTGGTCGATCACCGTTTTCAGACAAGTATTCCAGACATTTACGCCGCCGGGGACTGTGCCGAAATTGTAACCGGCGGCGACCGCAACCTGCTCCAACAGGTCTGGTACACCGGCAAGAAACAGGGCGAGGTCGCAGCGGACGTCATCTCGGGTGAGGACCGCTCTTACGACCCCGGCATCTGGTTCAACTCCGCCAAATTTCTGGACCTGGAATACCAGGTCTACGGCCGGGTCAACCTCAACGTGCCGGGCGAGAAATATTGCTTCTGGCAGCACCCGTACCAGCGCCAGTCCGTGCGTATTGTGTACACCGATCAGGGCGTGATCGGCTTCAACCTCATGGGCATCCGCTACCGCCACGAAGTCTGCGAGGCCTGGATTTCGGAAGAGCGCCCGGTCAACTTCGTTCTGGAACACCTTGCGGAAGCCAACTTCGACCCCGAGTTCTACGACCGTCACGAATCCGAAATCGTTCCTGCCCTAAGGGAGCAACTGTCATGATAGATACCGCCACCCTCGACTATGATTTCGACGAAGAAACGCTTGGCTTCGAAGAACCGCCCGCGCAGCCCGCGCCGCCGGCATCCTGGTCTGAAAGGCTCTCCATTTCCGCCGTTGCCCTCGGCTTCCTTGCCCTCATCGTCACCCTGCTCGGTCCCCTTTCCGGTACATGGACCGGCCTGCTGCTCAGCTTCGGTCTTATCGTGCTCGGATCGGCTGCGTATTTCTGGTCCACCTACAGGAACACCGTTCCCGGCATCAAACACGACGGCATCATGTTCGGCAGCGCAACCCATCTGGGTCTCATCGGGTGGGGTCTGGGCACTGCGATCACAGGGTTTTACGTCGTGCTCTACTGGTGGCCCGAATACCTGGATCGCGGTGTTCGGCTCGTCGAACCTCTATCCCAGGCGCTCGCCGGCGGCCCGGCGGATCGATGGTTCTTCTACGGCTTTCTGTACACGCTCGCCATCCTCGTGTTCGGCGTTCGCATGTTCATGAAGTACCGCCATAACCGCTACCAGATCATCCGCACCGCCTCCGTCATGTTTTTCCAACTCGGGTTCGCCTTTCTCATTCCGCAGCTGCTCAAGAGCTTTAACCAGCCCGAGTTCTATTTCACCTATTTCTGGCCGCTCAAGTACGACTACCTTTTCCCCTCCACCGTGGGCAGTCTGACCAGCCATCCAGGCGCCCTTGGCGTCTTTATGGTCTTTTGGGGCGCCGTGGCCACCTTTATAGCCACGCCGGTGCTCACCTACTTTTACGGAAAACGCTGGTACTGCTCATGGGTCTGCGGTTGCGGCGGTCTCGCCGAGACCATGGGCGATCCCTTTCGCCAGCTGTCCAGCAAGTCAACCCAATCCTGGAGGATCGAAAGAGGCATCGTCTACTCGGTCCTCGTCTTCGTTACTGTCACCACGGCCGCGCTCTGGATCAACTCCGCCACGGAAGGCCGCGTTTTCGGCCGCCTGTCCGGGCCGCTTGCCAGCGCGTACGGTTTCTACATTGGCGCCCTGTTTTCAGGCGTCATCGGCGTGGGTTTCTATCCCCTGATGGGAAGCCGAGTGTGGTGCCGTTTCGGCTGCCCCATGGCCGCGATTCTGGGCATCTTCCAGCGTTTCTTCTCCCGCTTCCGAATCACCACCAACGGCGGCCAGTGCATGTCCTGCGGCAACTGCTCCACATACTGCGAAATGGGCATCGACGTCCGGGCGTACGCCCAGCGCGGCGAAAACATCGTACGGGCTTCGTGCGTGGGATGCGGCATCTGCTCCGCCGTCTGCCCGCGCGGCGTGCTCAAACTGGAAAACGGTTCCACGCACGCCGACCGGTACCCCGGCGCGGATCGGCCCCTGGCGGCCTTCCAGGAAGCGCTGAGCGCTGCAAAAGTCTACGAGGGGAAAAACGGGGCGGCTACGCCAGAACCCGTCGATCCTTCCCTCCACAGCCAGCGCAGGCCGCTCAAATCGCAATTCAGGCGGCGTCTATAATGGTATTGAAGGTCTGGCTGGGACGCATTGCCCGGGCCGTCAGGACCGGATCGGGCACATAATAGCCGCCGAGATCAACGGGCGCACCTTGAGCGGCCAATACTTCGGCAGTAATCCTGTCCTCGTTGTGCTCGAGTTTTTTCGCAACATCCCCGAACCGCGCTTTCAGTTCCGAGTCGCTGTCCTGCGCCGCAAGGGCCTGCGCCCAGTACATCGCGAGATAGAAGGTGCTGCCCCGGTTGTCGATCTCGTTCACCGTGCGAGCGGGCGACCGTGAGTTCTCCAGGTATCTCGTGATGGCCTGATCCAGCGTATCGGCGAATAGCGCTGCCTTTGTATTCCCGGTGTTTTCGGCAATCAGGCGAAACGAGGGCACGAGGGCGCAGTATTCCCCCAACGAGTCCCACCTCAAGTGCCCCTCGTCCAGGAACTGCCGGACGTGCTTGGGCGCCGATCCGCCCGCCCCGGTCTCGAACAGCCCGCCGCCGTTCATCAATCTCACGATAGACAGCATCCTCGCGCTGGTTCCGAGTTCCAGAATAGGGAAGAGATCCGTCAGATAGTCACGAAGTACGTTGCCCGTCGCCGCAATCGTATCTTCTCCCCTGCGGATCCGTTCCAGCGAAAACCGCATCGCGTCCTGAGGCTTCATCACGCGGACGTCCAGACCCGAAGTGTCATGCTCGGGCAGATAGGCATTCAGTTTCCTGATGATTTCCGCATCGTGCGCCCTGCGTTGGTCCAACCAGAACACCACCGGCGTGGCGGAGGCTTTCGCTCGCTTCACGGCAAGGCCGACCCAGTCTCGAATCGCGGCGTCCTTCGTCTGGCACATTCGGAAGATATCGCCGACTTCGACCGCCTGGCCGAGCATCACGTTACCGGACAGGTCGACAACGCGAATCTCTCCTTCGGCAGGTGCTTCAAACGTCTTGTCGTGCGACCCGTACTCCTCGGCCTTCTGCGCCATAAGACCCACGTTGGACACGCTGCCCATTGTGGCCGGATCGAACTGCCCCCGCGCTTTCGCGTCTTCGAGAATCTCCTTATACATGGTCGCATAACATCGGTCGGGCACCATGGCGATCGTATCCTTCGGTTCTCCGTCCCGATTCCACATCTTGCCGCCGTCGCGGACCACGTTCGGCATTGAAGCATCGATAATGACGTCGTTGGGCATATGCAGGTTGGTGATGCCGCGATCGGAATCGACCATGGCCAGTCCCGGACGACTGACATAAACCGATGCAAAATCGGCCTCGATCTCGGCCTTTTTGTCCGCGGGCAGGCGGTCGAGCCGGCCCAGCACATCGGCCAGGCCGTAGTTCACGTCGGCCCCGACCGCCTCCAGCGTATCGGCATGTTTGTCCAGCGCCTCCTGGAAATACACCGACACACAGTGGCCGAACATAATGGGATCGGAGACTTTCATCATCGTGGATTTGAGATGCAGTGACAGCAGCGCCCCGTCCCGCTTTGCAGCGTCTATCTGCTCCGCATAGAATCGCCGGAGGGCTCTCACGTTCATCACCGCGGTGTCGACCACCTCGCAGGCCTCCAGCGATATCCCGTCTTTGAGCAGGGTTACCTGGCCGTCGTTAGCCACGAACTCGATCCGCACACTGTTCGCCGCGCTCACTGTTCTCGATTTCTCGCTCTCGAAGAAATCCCTCCCGGTCATGTGGGCGACCCGGGCCTTGGATCCGGACTCCGGCCATGGCCGCATCATTTTATGGGGATGTTTACGGAAGAATTCCTTGACCGACGCCGCGGCGCGCCGGTCCGAGTTTCCCTCCCTCAGAACCGGATTGACCGCGGAGCCGAGCACCACGGCGAATCGGGCCTGCAGCGCGCGCTCGGCGTCGTTCCGGGGTTCGTCAGGATAGTCGGGAATGTCGTAGCCTCTGTCCTGCAACTCCTTAATTGCCGCCTTCAGTTGCGGGACCGTCGCGCTGATATTGGGCAGTTTGAGAATATTGGCCTCGGGTTTCCCGGTCAGGGCGCCGAGTTCACTCAGACAATCTGGAATACGCTGCGCTTCGGTCAGGTTTTCCGGGAAGTTGGCAATGATCCTGCCGGCAAGCGAGATGTCGCTGAGTTCGACTTCGATGCCGGATCCCCGGGTGTACGACTGGACGATCGGCAGAAACGCACAGGTGGCCAGCGCGGGCGCTTCGTCGATCTTCGTCCAGGTGATATTCGCTGTTGCCATTTACGGTCCTTTCCGTCACATGTGGAATCAACGGGCGTGAGACGCGTCTCGGGCGGTCCTACCCCTCAACGCGCAGAAATCGCATATCGGAATTCTCCCGCCCGAAGACCAATACGTCCTTTACACCGTCCGGCCGGTGAACCGCCAGGCGTTCGCCGTCCCAACCGCAAGCGGGCGATTCGGTCTCATGGCGTTCCGGCCAGATGACGGCGAGCAACTCGATCTCCCGTTCCGCGACCGTGGTTGCGTGAAGCGCCCGCTCCGTGAGTCGGGTCATCACGCAGTCCGGCGAGGGCACGCGGTCTGTCATAACCGCCGATCCGGCAAACGCCATTGACAGACGCGTCTTCTTGCCACGGATCTCGCACCGCCCGGCATCGCTGTGTATTTCCCCGGCCGTTTGCGCCATAAACGTCACCCGGACCGGGCGGTCAGCCCTTACTTCGTCCACGACAACCAGGTACCGTCCGTCCACCATGATGATATGCCGCCGGACCCGGCTGACGCCCTCTCCGAACGAACGGTCCGCCTCCGCCGCGATGGCGAGATGCCGGGACGCCTCCTCCCAATACAGGAACGTGCCCGTACCCGGCCCCTGCGGCTTGCCGTCGACCAGCGTGGTGCTGTATCCCTCCGGCGGCGTACTGTAGTCGTGGCTTCGCCGGATCAGCGGCTCTCCTTCCGCCACCACCTGGATCGCGTTCAGATCCCTGCTCATATGCCCTAAACCCGGAACGGCGTATCCGCTCTTGAACGACACGTACAGCGCCGGATTGGGCCAGCACGAGGCGAGCGCGGCCCAACGGATCTCCTCGTAGACCCGCAGGCGCTTTAACCCCGTCATTTTCGATCCCAACGCCGCGGGTGCGGGCCTGTCGCCCACCGCGGTACGCGGCGCGGGGGGCAGATAGGGAATCCCGGGAGAACGCCACATGACCGTATTCCAATCCGAACGCCTGTTTTCACCTCCTCCACCGTACGCATCCGCGTACAGCGAAAAAAGGGGCTCGTTATACCGACGCGCCAGTAGATGAAGAAAAGGGGCCGCTCCTTCATTCATGCCGTCGTTGAACCCGGCCGGTACGCCCCGAGGCGTAAAGTAAATGGGGAAATATCCCGTATCCCGCATGCCGGTCAGTGAAAAAACTCCGTCGTCCGCGCCCGTTGCGGACTCCATCGCCGCACCGTGCAATATCACCCCGCGCAGGAACACCGCCCAGTAGTTGACGGATTCCGGCCAGGACCCGTCAGGCGGGAACGCGCGCATCGGCGTTCCGATGTCTTCCCTGGAAATTTTCAGCACCGCTTCGGCATCCACCGCCTCATCCCGAAGGCAAAGGGCCAACGCGGAAGCAACACTATCCGATATCGGCGTGAGGTTCGAAATTCGTCCTTTCCAGTAGGCCTGATTGTTCTCCATGGCCCACAGGTACACCAGCAACCCGTTCTCTACCAATCGATCGCTCAGCACCCGCCGCTCGTCCGGCGTAAACAGGCCCCCAAGCCAGTCCATCGCCAGTGCGCAATACATCGCCTTCCACATCAGGTCGGGGTCCGCCCCGTATACCCGCGGGTCTCCCCACAGAACGCGCTCCACAAGCACCTGTACCATCTTTCCGGCCAGAATGCCGTAACGTTCATCGCGCTCGATCAGATAGACGAGCGCTACGGCCATCATCTGGTGAGGGTCCCGCTGAAAGAGCGTATCCTCCGCGTGGCCCTGCATCAGCAGTTCTTCGCCGGCCAGCAGGTCGTCGATTCCGATCTCACGGACCTCCGTCCCCGCGGGCGAGAGGCTGCGCTCCAGGATCGTACCCCGTTCAAGAACCTCATCCACCCCGGCCTTCATCGCCAGGTAATGCGGTTTCAGACCCCCTTCCTTCGCCTCAACCCGCAGCCGCACGACGTCCTCGTGGCCCAACATCACAAGGGGCTGAGGCCTCGCACCCATTACGTTACACGGGCATTCCAGATGGCCTGCCGCGTTCAACCCCGCCGGGGTCAGACGCAATATGTAACGCCCCCTGGGCACTTCTCCGATACTCACATCAAAGGCAACGTCGTCCGAATCCGCCAGGACCCGGCCCCTGTCCAGGGCCTCGCCCGCGTCATTCACCAGCGACGCCTGCCACTGTGTGCCCGCGAGGCCTTCCCCTGCCATCCGAAACCGGCCGGTGCCGCGCTGATCGTTACCCAGGCGCAACGGATCCAGGCGGACACGCCGGGACGGCAGAAATTCACACCGCTCATCCGCCAGCATCGCCCCGGTCTCAGGATCGGATACCGAAACCGTGAGACGGTACGGATACAGAAAGCCCCTGAACGTACTAAACATATACTCGAGCCGCATCCTCATCTCACCGGCGCCCTGAGCCCTGTCTACAAATACCGTCTCCCTGCCATACGGATCCGCAAGCACGACGCGTACATCAAGCGTATCGGGCAGTGTCGGCGCGGGCCTTAGATTCACATCCAACGCCTTTTGCGTTGGGCCCACGTCGCGCAGCCTCACGTCCCCGATTGTCAGCCGAGGGCTCAGCACCAGGCGGCCCAGCCGATCGGCCCGTAGCGGATCACTGGCGGTTGGATACCGCATCATCCGGCTCAACGTACTCACTTCCAGCCCCGGCTGGATGCGCGTGAGGCCGTTGACCACAAACCCGTCGGGTAGCATCGCGGGCGGCGGCGTGTCCGTCCAATTCACGAACCGCGCGACGTTGAGAGGAAGCTGCAGCCCGGGTCGCGGCCGCACGCCGAGCATCGCCCAAGGTACCGTCAGGCGCGCCAACCAGCCGTTCTCTCCCGGCTCCACGTCGAACGTCGCCCGCCCCGTTCCTTCCGGCAACCGGGCCGTCCCATCCGATTTGCACTCGAACTGAAGAAGCGAATCTCCCCCCGACAGCACCGCCACGACAAGACGATCTTCCCCGTCCGTCCGCCCTTCGCATGCCGCGGAAACCACCAGCGCATCCTCGTTCCAACACGCAAAGACCCGTGTACGTCCCCTGAGGCTGATCCAGACGCGGTGTGGCGGGATCCATCATATTTCGCGTTCCCCGACGCTTTGCGTACTCGAATCCGGTCAGCTTGGAACTGTGTCGGCTATCCCAGATATGCTTCGCGATTTCCATCCGGGCAAGTTCGCCCAGCGAGGTGGGTTCGCGCCCCGCCTCCCACACGTCTTTCCGCTCCAGTTCGATATCCAGTTCGCGGGTCAATTTGCAGTCCTCATACCACGCCGGTTCACGAATGAACGGGAGCAGTAGTAGTGATCTCCGAAAACCCCTTCGGCAGCCCTTCGACTGGCTCAGAGACCTCCTTCGCCGGCCTCAGCCCACTTCAGTGATTCGATACAGCGGCTCCAACCCCTGTGCAACCCGCTCCACATTCTCCGCACACGCCTCCCCGCGTCTTCTCGATGTACCGTAGGTCTGGCCGGCGGTATGGGGTGTGGCCACGACGTTCGGCATCCGAAGCAGCGGATGGTCCGGAGGCAGCGGCTCCTCGGCAAACACATCCAGCCCGGCGCCTCTGATCCGCCCGCTCTCCAACGCCTCGACCAGCGCGCCCTCATCCGCGATTTCTCCCCTGGCCACGTTGATCAGCACCGCCGTCGTCTTCATCGTCTCCAACGCCTCACGATCGATCAGGTGGCGGGTTTTGGACGTCAACGGCACGTGCAACGACACGTAGTCCGCCTGCTCGAGCACTGTTTTCAATTCGGACGGACCCACAAACACCTCCACCCCCAGTTCATCCAGCCTTTCCCGCGGGACATCCGCCGCGTCGACGGCCACAATCCGCATTCCCATCGCCTTCGCTCTCGCCGCCACAGCCTGTCCGCTCGCGCCCAACCCCACCAGCCCGAGCGTCTTTCCCGCCAGTTCCTCGCTCAGCGGCAGGTAAAACACCTCCGACCGGAGGTTACGCACGTGCTCGTCGAACCGCTTCGCGAAATAGAGCATCAAAAACATCGCGTGCTCCGCCAGCGCCACTGCGCTGAACGGTCCCGGCGTATTGGAAAGCGCCAGACCTTTTTCCAGGAAATACGCCACGTCCACGTGATCCACCCCCGTTCCCAGCACCTGCCACAGCTTGACGCGGGCGGCCAGCCCGGCATCGATCAGGGTTCGAGTGCCCACCGACCCCCCCTGATCCACCACGACCTCCACGTCCTCGAACTGTCCGGCCATGGGTTTCTCCGGATCGTACAGGCACACCGTATGCCGTCCTGCAATGGCCGCCCTGAAGTCGTTGTACCACGGCTGTAACATATCCTCAACACCCAGATACAGAACCTTCATCTGTCAACATCCTCCAGGTTGCGTTTAGACACTCACCAGTTAGAATCTCACCACCCCCATAACGTCCCCTATTCCCTTGCCCTTTTTCTTGCATCGCCCAAGAAAAAGGGCGAAAAAGAAGGGCGCCTGCCTGCCGAGCACGGCTCGGCGCAGGCAGGCCGCTCGGCGCGGGGCCGGTTTTTCCACGAATCTCGTCAGTGGAGTAGGCCGGCAATTGTGACCTACGTACGCCTATAGACACATTGCGCTTCGGTGCTGCACGGAATAGCGTGGAAAAACCCCCCACGCCACAACCGTGCGCACTTTAGGTAGACTGCGAAAGACCATTTTGTAGGTTCGTGCTTTTGCCGCGCGGAAGAGCGGGCGGTTCGCGAACCGCCCCTACACCAAACGGCCATTAGTGGTATTCTTATCGCCGTGTTACGCGGCCATCGTCGGATTTGTAGGGGCAACCCTTGTGGTTGCCCTCGTGAAGGCGCAGTCATCGGCGATAGGCATCACGCGGCAGTATTGCTAACCAATATTGGGTGTCTGTCGACAACTGATTGCTCCTCGCTGGTGAGAAACTCAATGAAATTTACGATTAAAACGCCTTTCCAGAGGACTAACAGAGCAGAGCGCGCTATTCCGTCCAGCGCTGAAGATTGGAGTACCTGCGAGGTTAGCAGGGCAGAGTACCCGGTGCGTCTGCGGCGTGATTCGCGCTGTGCATATGGCAGGCCCCGCGCCCAGCGGCGACTTTTGGTTCCTTTTGGTCGCTTCAAAAGGAACACGCCGTAGGCAGGGAATTAGGGGAGATGTGGATGTTGAATTTGGTTTTCGCTCTTAGCTGACGGCTGACCGCCGATGGCTAATAGCTGCTGTTGCTGTTTCTCGTCGGCCAGATTTCGGCGATCCATTTCCGGTTCAGAACTTTAATAATTATGAAAGCCATGCCCATGTCCCGGAAACCAGATCAGGTCGATCACCTGCGCAATGCCGATTCCGACACAATACCCGATCACCGTTCCGTAGAAAAACGGCTTCGCCTTCTCGTACAACCGCGGACCCCCGTAGTGCACGATCAGCAACTTGGCGGCCCACACCATCATAATGCTCAACACATAATACCGGGGTCCCGTGGTATACTGGAACGCCAGTCCCAGCGGGTGCAACGGCCACCATGGAAACCAGGTCCGCAACAGGGCCAGCAAGCCCGCTTCGGCCGCGCCGAACAGCCAGACCCCCAGCTTCTGGGGGTCGAATACGGTCCGGTCCGCCTCACCGATGGACGTTGCCACGCCGTTGAATATGCCGTGCGGCCCCTCCCATAACGTCCATGATCGCAGAAACAGCGCGGACTCCGTATAACAGAAATAGATGATAAAGCCCACGCATACCAGGAAGCTGACCACGAATCCAAAAAAAACCGTCCCGCCAATCCATCCCCGGCGGGATTTCAGGTGGTCCATCGCCTTCAGATGATGGGGCAACATCTGAATGGTCTGCAGCCGGCCCCCTCCAAAAAAGATGCTGCTGTTCAAAAGCCCCAATCCCACCAGGTTGCGGGTATCCATTGTCGCCGTGCCCGTGATGGACTTCAGCCACCATCCGCCCTTGCCGCCCACGGGTACGAGGTATCCGAACCCGGTCGCCGCCATGTATTTCGCAACCGTGAAATACGCAATGAACATCAACGTCATCTGTCCCAGGGCAAGGCTGAACGAGAGGCCAACCGCCATAAAGAATCCGCAGACAAAACTCGAGCAGATCACAAGCCCCGCCACCGCGGTCCGATAGGACACCGGACCCTCTCCCGCATCCCCTCCTTCCCAGGTCTTCTTCCATACGTAAGCGAGGTGGCGCCTGGCCATCCAGATGGACCACACCACCAGGATCGTCATCGCCCCGTGGCTTTCCAGATTGACGATTTCGTTGCCGGTCGAGGGCTGCCCCGCCAGGCCCACCGTGAACCCGGTCCGATTCATCACACCGACCTTCACCACCGCCAGCAAACCCATAAACCAGAAACTGAACAGCAGATCCAGGCGGCACAGATAACCCAGACCAATCACCAGCGGCAGTACGCGATAGTAGACGCGCGGGAAATTCTGGGCCACCACCATCCACTTGGTATTCACCGAATCGAACAGCGTGACGCGCGGCACCTGGGGATACCAGAACGTGATGATGTTCCAGCAGATGATGCCCGCGGTCCAGGCGAATCCGAACCAGAACAACGGAGACCGGAAGAGCATCGGAATACAACGACCGCGTCCGATCCCCTCGGTCAGGTCCGCGGGGAAACTCACCAGGGGGTAGGTCAATCGCTCCGCATCGGCCCATTGGCGATGAAAGATCGTCGTTACGAAAAACGCCACGCCCACCATGGCGAGGCTGCCGACCAGCCACCAGCCCACCGGCGCCAACCACCCGGACCACGGAAGCGTCTCCCCTTTGCGCAGCCCGAAATAGAACCGGTCCACAATTTCCGGCACGGGCTCGGGAAACGCCCAGTGGGGCAGTTCGTCCAGGAACAGGTCTGCCCAGCGATTCTCGGGAGTGGCGAAAAAATGCGGCGCAGGCAACGCGCCCGTCATGTATCCCGTCCAGCCCACCCCGGGCATCATCCCCGCAATCCACGCCATGGCGAAGATGACCATCATTTCGGTGCGGGACAGCACGCTCCGGGGCGCGACCCGGGCGATCACCATATTGATGGTCACCCAGATTGTAAACACCAGGATTAACGACACGGGGAAATTCGACTTTACCAACGATCCGACGTGCAGCACCATCGACCCGGCAATGCCATAGTAGGCCGATGCGGCCGCTGTCAGCAGACCCAGAACCACCGATCGCGCGGTGATACCGTTCCGCCCAGGAACGGGGTCTTCAAAACCGTCCTGGCTGTCTGTAAGACGCGCCTGAGCCATACCCCCGGTCCTCTGAGCAATACCCGGCAGGTCGCCGGCAATCGGTCATCCCCTTTGTCTCAATCAGGTGCCATTAATCTCCGCGCCGACGTCCTCATCGCATCTGGCTCCCCCTTCAGCACGGCGAAGGAGGCCTGACGATCGGCCTGCGCGGTGCTTCAGCCGCCGGGAACAAACCGCCTCAGATAGTCCACGGCCCTGGGAACCGCCGTCTCCTCCGCTTCCACGGCCTGTCCTTCGTAGACCACCGAAACCCAGCCGTTGTAATCCACGCCTCTCAAAATCTCAAAAATCCTGGGATAGTCCAGCCAGGCCTCCTCACCGGTCTGAATCCTGTAAATCTTCGCGCGCACATGCACGGCCATCGGCGCCGTCTCCGTAATGCTCCCGTAAAAATCCAGTGCCGGATCTTCCCGGCCATTTGCGCCGCTCGCCCCCGGCGACCCGACGTACTGACCGGTATCAAGAATATGCGAGAGGTATGCATTGTCCACGGTCTCGATAATGCGGCGCACATCCTTTCCCGTACGGGTCACGCACCCGTGGTTGTGGTTGTGCAGACCCAGGACAACTCCCTTCTTCTCTCCATACGCGGCCACCTCCCGCATACATGGCATCATCCGCGCCCACACCTCCGCCTCCGACGCACCGCCACGCACCCACGCCGCAAAAATCCGCACCAGGGGCACACCCATGAATGCAGCCACGTCCACCCACGATTTCACCTCTTCAACTGCGCTGGCAAGCTCGGGCCCCCCCCTGCCGAAATCGTTGCTCACCCCGATATAGGAAATCGCCAGCCCGCGCTTCAGGCATCGCATCCTGATGTCCCGCAGATAGGGCGGCTCCGTGGACGCAAACGCCCGCGTATGAATATCGATCCCATCCAGCCGCAGTTCATGCGCCCGGTCGATAAACCCGGCCAGGTCTATTTCTCCGTTCGCAAATTGATCCTTGTAGCTCAGCGACATGCAGCCCAATTTCATCATCCTGTCGTTCTCCTTGAAAAAGCCGGCGAACCGCCCGTCTTCGACCGCCGGCAACTCACAACGAGCCCAGGACTTCCAGAAGCCTGTCGACGTCCGAGCTGCCGTTGTACAGATGTGTCGACACCCGTAGCCGTCCGTATTCCCCCCAGCACAGTACCCCATGCTCCGCCAGGCGCATTTCCAGCCCCTTCGCATCGTCGACTGAAAAGCATGTATTGCCCGAACGCGCCCGGCGATCCCGCGGACTGATCACGGGTAACCCGAGCCGCTCCAGACCGGCGCTCACCTGTTCCGACAGATCGCGCGCATGCGTATCGATCCGATCCATACCCACGTCCAGCATGACCTCCAGCGCCTTGTCCAGGTGCATCACCACCATCATCGCGGGGTTTCCCGGCTCCATCCGGTCCGGCATCGGTTTCTCATCCACATCGGGATGGCGCTCGGCGCGCTGGGCCGGCCAGACCGCCAGGTTCCGCCAGCCAAAGCATGTCGTCCCGATCTGAGCCTCCGCCCGTTCGCTCACGTAACACGGCGCGACACCATGCGTCGCCAGCATCCATTTGTAGCTGCTGCTCACCGTCAGATCCGCCAACCCGGCATCGACCCACACCACCCCGGACGCGTGGGTCGCGTCAACCGCCAGCAGCACGCCTCTGCTCCGCGTGCCCTCGGATAGCCGTTCCACGTCCAGGTTCTGCCCCGTATAGAAACTCACCTGGCTGACGGCCAGCACCCGCGTGCGTGCGTCCACCGCCGCCAGGAGATCCGCCTCGTGGACGAACCAGTCCCTATGCGGGACCATTCGCACTTCCACACCCAGTCGATCCAGTTGTTTCCACGCATACGCCACCGACGGGAACTCCAGGTTCGTCGTCACCACGTTATCCCCCTCCCGCCAGTCCAGCCCCCTCGCCAGCCAATTGATGCCCTCCGCCGCGGACGGCATGAACGCAATGCGCCAGGCAGGAACGCCCCAGAGTTTGCTCAGACGGCCGCGGCACCGGTCCCCGATCTCATAAATCTCGCCCCGCCCGTCATATCCTCCGCTTTTCAGGCGCGCAAACTCGGCATAGACCGCCTCCTGCGACTTCAGCCACGGACTTTCTCCTCCTGTACACAAATGCGTGACGCCTTCCAATCCCACGAATTCATCCGGCGATATCAATGGCGCGATCTTCATAGACCCTCGTTCCGGTAATGGCACGGCATGCCGGGCCTCTCATACATGGAAAATATACAGATCTCGATCCACTTCCGGCGGTGCGACCCGGGCCCCGTTCCGGCGGTGGCTCTCGGCCACGGCAAAACAGGCCTCCGTGATATGGTGAGTTACCTCCACGTTGCCCAGCGACGGTTCGCCCGACTCGTATGCCGCCGCCAGATCCTCGAGACACGCCACCACGGCGCTTCGTGGTTCCACCTCCGGAAACGCCGCTGCTTCCACAAACCGGTGCCGTCCTCGCGGGGCGCCCGTCTTGCGCAATTCCCACCCCACCCCGTTGTTGCGCGAACGGATCGCACCTTCAGCGCCCACCACCTCAAACTCCCAGTGACCCGCGGGAATGGTCCAGGCTTCAACCTCGTTCTCGAATTCCAGATGATATCGGGATACCGGATCCTGATCCAGCCGGTTGTTCTCGATGACCAGGTCCTCCGGAAGAAGCTCGCCGCGCACCCGAGCGATCTTCGGATCGCCCAACAGATACGAGACCGTGTCCATCGAATGGACGTGTCCGTGCAGCAGATTCGAACGGGCAAAGTGCACCGCCACGTTGACCTTGCCGATTTCACCCTGCGCGATCAGCGCCCGTGCCGCGTGGTAACGGTTGTCGAATCGCCGCAGGACGCCCGTATTGAACACGGTTCCGTGTTCCTGGCAGGCATCCCTGACCGCGTCGGCTTCGGCCATTGAACACGCCATTGCCTTCTCCAGGTAAAGCATCGGTACGCCCGCCCGGGCGACCTCCACCCCCATGTCAGCGTGCAGGACCCCCTTGGTGCACACCGCCACCATATCGGGCCGTTCCACCTCGATCATCTTCAGATAATTCTCGTATAACGCCGACACCCCCCACTTCTCGCCAAATGCCCGCCGTTTCTCCACCACCAGATCCGATCCCGCCACGAGTTCCAATCGCTCGCTGGCCTTGCACGAACCCGCCACGGAATACGGCAACGGAATGGAGGGGTAGTCCACCACCTCCTCGTCGATCGTACTGCCCATCCGTCCCAACCCCACAATCGCAACCCGATATGTCTTCATGTACTGAACTCCTTTTGACTTTGAAAAAGACAACGCGCCGGCAATTCAGCACGGAGGTCCGCCTACGAGCAAACGGACGTTACGTGTATCGATACCATACCCGATGCCTTCGACACGAATCCGCAGCGATCACATTCCATAATCCGGCGTTGCGTTCCTTAACGCCGTCGAGATGCATTTTAACACGCCAAAACAGACCCGTCAAGCCCTAAAACGAACTTTCAGGTAGCTCCACGGGGCTTGCGCCAGTGCCTGCCATGCCCTATTTTAGTCCGGCGTATCGACATATCCTCCGATCGCACCATATTCCCTGACATATAGCCCTTCCTCAATCGACTTTGGCCGCACGGGCATTCGCCATGCAAGAAGGCTACGTCGTTGAAACTTTCTTGATTGACGGGACCAAAACGTCTTTCCGGTACCCGCGGTGGCGCGACCTGGACGCCTTCATCGACATGCACCGCACGCTGACGTGCGAAAAAGTCATGTGCAGGCGCCTTGAACTCGACGCCGTTTCCGGGGGCCGTGAGCTTTCGCAGGCCCTGGTTGGCATTAAACAGAACCGGTCGAGTTATCTCCTGGTCGAACAGCACGGCGTCCTTCTCGGCGAGGGATTCACACAGAAAAGCGGCCACGACTACTTTACCATCGGCCTCGCTCTCATTGCCCGCGCCTGCGGCCGGGGGATTGGCACCCGCCTGATGGACACCCTGGAAAAGGAATCCCGCCTGATGGGTGCCCGCAAGCTTTACCTCACCGTCTGGTCCGCCAATACCGCAGGCATTCACGTCTACCGAAAAGTCGGCTACGTCGAATCCGGGCGCCGCCCGGACTGGGTGTTGATGGACTCCGGGGAGACCTGCGATCTCATCGACATGGTCAAAGTCCTGGATGAGTAGCTGTAAGCTATCAGGAAAGGCAGCGATCAGTTTCAGCAGTCAGCTTGAATCGGAAACCCAATCCGTTGACGTCAACGCCGTGACCTCTCCCCCCGGCTGCTCGCCTCCGGCGGGTGAAGAAAAAAAACAGGGTAATACCAAATTCAAGATCCACTTCTCCCCAGATTCCCTGCCTACGGCGTGTTCCTTTTGAAACGACCAAAAGGAACCAAAAGTCGCCGCTGGGCGCGGGGCCTGCCATATGCACAGCGCGAATACCCATTGGAGACGGTACTGGGGATTTTGTCCTGCCAGCCACGGAAGAACGGCGATCCTCGGTGCTGGACGGAACAACGCGCTCTGCTCTGGGAGCGCTCGCGAAAGACCTCGCGTTTGACAAGCGAATGCCACTCTGAGGGCGAGCGATCAGCGGGCCTGTCGCAGTTTCAATTTGGAGTATCGTCAAGAATTCTCCAGAGACTTCAATGAAATTAACGCATGAAGAGAAGGCGATGCGGGCCGGAGACATGGGGCAGGCCGCGGGGGAAGCGCTGGCGCAGCAGATGAAGGTGGGGGCGTTCTTTCGCGCCGAGGACTTCGTGCCGGTCCGAACGGTGCACGTGATGGCGGATATCGAGGCGCTTGCGGATCCGGGGCTTCGTTTTCTGGAAGAAACCGCAGCCCGCGGCGGGCGTTTCCGGGTCCCGGTGACGACCAATCCCAGGAGCGTTGATTTTGCCCTCTGGAGGGACGTGGGACAGGAAGAGGAGGAGGTAATCAATGAGCGCCGCATCGTGGAAGCGTTGACGGCGATGGGCGCGCTTCCGTGCAACACCTGCATCAACTATCAGACCGTGGACCCTCCCAGGTTCGGCGAACACCTGGGCTGGGGCGATACCGGCACGGTGATCTTTGCGAACTCGGTTGCCGGCGCCAGGTCCAATTTCGAGGCGGGTCCCGCGGCCGTGTGGGCCGGGCTCACCGGCCGGGTGCCGCGTTACGGGTTTCACCTGCCCGAACGGCGGCACGGCACGTTGCGCGTCGTGGTGGCCGATCAGCCCCGGTCGAACAGCGATTGGGGGGCGCTTGGTTGTGTGGTGGGACGGCAGGTGGACGACTACTGGCGGGTTCCGGTATTTGAAGACGTTAAGGCGCCGCCGTCCATCGACGATCTGAAACATCTGGGGGCGGCGCTGGCCAGTTACGGGTCGCTGGCGATGTTCCATATGGTGGGCGTGACGCCAGAGGCGCGCACGTCCGACGAGGCCTATCAGGGTCGGAATCCGGATGAGACGATTGTCGTGTCGCCCGGGATGCTGCGGGCGGCGTACGATTCCTTCCAGCCGGAGAAGGAGGCCGTGGACCTGGTGGTGTGCGGCACGCCGCAATTATCCCTGTTCGAGCTTCAGTCGATTGTGGATCTGCTGCGCGGAAGGCGGGTGCACCCGGATACGACGCTGTACCTGACCACCAATTATCAGATCAAAGCGCTGGCGGATCGAATGGGGTTCACGGAGACCGTGGAAACGGCGGGCGGAAAGATCCTTACCGGGGTCTGCTTTTATATCATGAACGCCCGGCGGCTGCGGGAACGGTTTCAATATCGCACGCTGGTGACGAACTCGGCGAAACTGGCGAATATCATCTCCGGCTATGGATACAACCCGGTATTCCGGCCGGTGGAAACGTGCGTGGATGCCGCGGTGACGGGAAAAGTCAGATGAAGGCATGAAGCGACGGGGATTCCCGCTCGTCGGGCCTCCACGGACAGTCGGGAGAGTCTGTGATGACCGATACCATTGTGCTACGCGGGCATCCGGGCGTCGGACCAGACGCGGAAGGCGTTGCGCTGGTATGCGACGAAGGATTCAGCGCCCGGTACGATTATGACCGGTACAGCGGCGTGATCAGCCGGGAGACGCACCCGCTCTACGGGCAGTCGATCGCTGGAAAAATCGTCGTGTTTCGCACGTCCAAGGGCGGCGTGGCCACGTCCTGGATGATGCTGGACATGGTGGCGCGGGGAACCTGTCCGGCGGGATTCATATTCGGACGCACCAACCCGGTTATGGTGCAGGGCGCGGTGCTGGCGAACGTGGCGCTGATGCACGAATTGGAACCCGATCCACTCGCGACCATCCGGACCGGCGATACTGTCCGGATGCGCCCCGCGGAAGGGGTGGTGGAGGTGGTGTGGACATTGTGAGTTCGCGGCTGAAAGTGTTTCAGGGATTCCATCCACGATGGCAATACGCGAACAGAAAACTGTCCGGGAAGTGAACGTCGCAGGCCGTATTGGCAAACCCATTCAGAAATCACAACTTTACAAAGAATCTCAGTTCTTGAAGCTATACCGATTGTCTCATTTTACAATTCACAAATTGCACCATCGGATATCCATGGATTCAGGTTTGAGAATTCCCGCAATCAGAAACTCAGAGAAAGCACCTATGAAGGGCACGGCGTTTGATAAGCTGATGCGGTTGTTTAAGCTGGCGATATGCTTGCTTGCGCCTCTCTGCGTCCGTTCTGTCAGTTCCGCTTCGACTGCGCCGCCGCCCGATAGCGCAAATTTCTGCGCGCCGTTTGATTACGAGCAATTGCGGCGGCATCACCCTAGCCCCGCGGCCAAGCGGCTCTCGGGTCTGAACGTCGGCGAATCGCTCACGGTGAGGCTGATCTACTTTCTCCCAAGCGACCGCACGCCCCAGCAAGACATAGACGCAAAGATGGATAGCTTGATAAGAGACGCACAGCAATCGTACGCGGAGGTGATGGAATACCACGGGTTCGGCAGAAAAACCTTCAGGTTTGAAACCGACGGCGATGGAAAGGCTGTGGTGCATCATGTGAAAGGGAAGTTCAACGATGAGTACTATCATAAGGAAACCTTCCGCAAAGTCATTGACGAAGAAACGGCTGAACAGTTTGACCTGTCAGCGAATATCTACTTCGTCGCGCTGGATGTAAGTACCGCGACCATCGACGGCTATTGCGGGCAAGGGGGAGCGGATGGCCCCGAAGGCGGAGCGGTACTTATACCCGCCCCCAACAGTCGCCTCCAACGCGAACGCGGCTGGAGTTGTTTCAATGTTGCCGTTGCTGCCCATGAACTCGGACACGCCTTTGGACTGGCGCATGATCGCTTCATAAATGCCTCTCGAAGCCCATCTTCGTATCACACCGACTGGATGGTTACGTCATTCTGTGCCGCCGAATGGCTGGATGCCCACCGCTACTTCAACATAGGCCAACGTTATCCCGAGAAAGATGAACACACCCGAATTCAGATGCGTGTCCCGGTCGCGGTGGCACCCCGCTCTGTACGCCTGCACTTTGAGATGACCGATCCTGATGGACTCCACCAAGCGCAGTTGCATAACTACTCTGGTGACGCAATTGATTGTCAAGGGTCAGGCCTGGACGGGGAAAGTGGCTCCGTTGAATTTACCACTTCCGCAGTGACGGAAGCACCAAGGAATCGTGTGTCACTCAGGGTCGTCGATGTGTATGGAAATGTCACGGAGAAATGGTATGCAATCGACATTGCGTCACTGCATACGCCCAAAGTCGTGTCGATACCCGATTCAGGTTTAGCCTCGGTGGCGCGGGAAACCCTCGGCTTGACAACTGGAGATTCCATCGTCCAACTGGATATGTTGAGATTGGAAAGGCTTGAAGGCACCGGTAGACAGATTGCAGACCTTACCGGTCTCGAGAATGCAGTTAATCTAACGGAGTTATTCCTTGGCGACAACCAAATCAGCGATATCACTCCCCTGGAAGGACTAACCGTCCTGGAGTCATTGCAGCTCTACAGAAACAACATCTCGGATATCTCATCGTTGGCTAAGATGGCCAATCTGACCAGTTTGAATATTGCGGGAAACTCGGTGAGGGACCTCTCGCCCGTGGCGGAGTTAATCAATATCTCATCTCTGGAACTTGGCGACAATCGGATCAGAGAAATCACTCCCCTCGCGAAGTTGATCCACCTTGAAACATTAGAGCTTTATGGCAACCTGATCTCTGATATATCTCCTCTGGCGGAGTTGATCCACCTGGGATTCCTGAAAATCTTGGCAAATCCCCTAAGTTACCTCTCCATCAATGGGCAAATCCCCGCCCTCCGGAGCCGAGGGGTAACCATAGAGTTCGACCCACGCGTACCAAAGAGGTTGGAGAAGTTCTCCGGTGACGGTCAAAAGGGACAGACCGGCGCTCAATTGACAGAGCCGTTCGTGGTATCGGTATCGGATCAGAACAGGACGGCGTTTGAAGGCGTACCAGTCTCGTTTGCTGTCACAACAGGTGGTGGAACGCTCTCTTTAGAATCCACGACGACGGATTCAACGGGTCGGGCGTCGAGCACACTGACGCTTGGAGGCAAACCGGGTACCAACACCGTGACTGTTAAAGTCTCAGGTACAGATGCGTATCAGAAAACCTTTGTGGCGGAAGCTTTGGCTAAAGCCGACTTCGATCGGGATGGGACCGTTGGCTTTTCGGACTTCATTCAGTTTGCAGCCGCATTCGGGCTGGGTCTGGGCGATACGGGATATGACACGCGATTCGATCTGGACGGGGACGGCGCCATTGGGTTTGCGGATTTTCTGATCTTCGCCGGCAGTTACAACTGAATTGGACTAACGGAAACACAGCTGGCGATGAGGGCTGGGAACCCGGCACTCACTCCCATCGCTACAAAGGATGGACCGGCCTGCGAAACCTGTCCCTGTACCTCACTACGCGTATGATTCCAGTGCCGTCGGTACAGGATTACTAAGGCCCTTGTGGTCTGACGATCAATGCACGGAGTATCTGCTCGGATCGTACGAGGAAGGATTCAGTGCCCGGTACGATTATGACCGGTACAAAGGCGTAATCAGCCGGGAGACGCACCCGCTCTACGGGCAGTCGATCGCTGGAAAAATCGTCGTGTTTCGCACGTCCAAGGGCGGCGTGGCCACGTCCTGGATGATGCTGGACATGGTGGCGCGGGGAACCTGTCCGGCGGGATTCATATTCGGACGCACCAACCCGGTTATGGTGCAGGGCGCGGTGCTGGCGAACGTGGCGCTGATGCACGAATTGGAACCCGATCCACTCGCGACCATCCGGACCGGCGATACTGTCCGGATGCGCCCCGCGGAAGGGGTGGTGGAGGTGGTCGGCAAGTCATAAGTCGGCTGAGTACACCGCGACACGGTGTCCCCGTTCCGTTTATTTCAGCCTCATCGCTTCTTTTTTTCGGCCATTACCTGCAGCCTTTGAAAGCAGATAATCAGCCACTATGACGACCACTTTCTCTTCAGGTCTTGCACTAGTTCTTCGGTCGCTTCGGCCGACATAATCTCGATCTTGCCATCCTTATAGTCCCGATAGAGCTCAGCGCCGCGCTGGCGCTCCCATGAATCGTCAGCGACCTCATCAACCGGATCTTCAGGACGTTCGCATCTAATCACGCGGTCAATCAGCCTTTTTGCCCCGTCTACAATTGCAAAACCCATAACATCGCCTCCTCTATCATCTACACCTCTCACTCGCCAAAAACCACCAGGCACGCACCAACAGGATTTCCGGCTCGTCCTCGACCCCGGTCTCGACGCTGCCATCAAAAAGGCCCTTGATAGCGAGCAGCGCTTCCTTGCCATCAAGTACCCCTTCAATAAAATCCATTGGCGTGTCCAAGCCTTATCTCCAAGATAACCTATTTTTAGGAAAAATTCAATTTCTCAATTGGCTTTCGTCAACGAGATTCAAATATTCTGCATCGTCCGACTCAGGACGAGCCCGTATGTCGCGTAGCCTGCCCGTTAAAAGCTCGACCTTAACACGGAGGAAGATTTCGCGGTTGACAACGCTTCAGCGATTTTCTACCAGGCTGGCAGCGACTATTGGCCTGGGAATAATGGAGTGCGAAACCCAATGCCATTGCTGGAACACAATCTGTTCTGTATAGTATATGATTGCCACCAATAATCAGCTCTCTGATATTCTGATGACCGATTCCTGAGCCGGTTCGGCCTCGGCATTGTAACCGGCACATCCCGGTTCAGGGATATGCCCGTTTTTTCTATGAACCCGCGCCGTCGATCCGGTGCCACATGAAGTAGGGGCATTCATGAATCGGGCAGTGAAAAGTCGGGGCAGCGGTCGTCCCGGCCGACCGATTGAGGTACTGCAAATTATGAAACATGAAATTCAGCTGGGCAAAGTCATCATCCTGAACGGCACTCCGCGATCCGGAAAATCAAGCATAGCCACGGCGATCCAGGAAGCTTCGGATGAGTTGTGGGTGAACCTGGGCGCAGATTCGTATATACGCATTACACCCGAACGGTACCGGCCAGGGGTCGGGCTTCGTCCGGCGGGGATTGAGAAAATGGAAGAAAAACCTTTTGCACAAAGGAAGAAAATAGAACGTATCGTGCCTTTAATGTACGCAGCGATGTATGACTCGATTGCGGCGCACAGTCGTTTGGGTTTGAACGTTGTTACCGACGTCGGCCATCATGACGACTACGGGAGTCATCAAGGAATCCTGTACGACTGTGCGCGCCGTATGGAAGGTTTGCCCGTCCTGTTCGTCGGCGTGCGCTGCCCTGTTGATATCGTGTGGGAGCGACGGCGTAGCACGTGGCTCAAGGAGCAGGAAATTCCGGATGGCACGCCCCCGCCTTATCGGGTGCATCGATGGAATCGCGAGGTGCACAACCCCGGGATATACGACCTCAAAGTCGATACCGCGAAGATGAGTCCGGAAGAATGCAGCCAGGTAATATTGAAACATCTGAAACATGGCCCCCAACTCTCGGCCTGCAAAAGGCTTGCTTCGATGTGTGCACAGGCCGGAAATAGCAGCAATACCGGCGGGAGAGTTGTCTCACTCTATATTGGCACGTAGGGCTATCGTACCGCAGATCCACAATATATACAACAAAAGCCCACACCGATCCGTCAAATTCCGGTATAGCGCGCAACCATACCTTGGCAATGCTGTGTTGGGCATTTCGGTCATGGTTAACGATAGCCAAGTGAAGTGGACCCCGACGTCAATGCCAATTCGTAGGGAATTTGATGCAATTCTTCTCTATCGCTTCGCTGAGTCAGCAATCGAGTGATGAGACGGTGCCGTAGAATCGATCTCCACCGAATCGTCGGGCGATCCGCAAAGGACGCTTGCAGCGCCGGATGTGGGTACTGGCGCTTTTTTGCGCTTGACATCCGACAAACGATACGTGCATAATGACAGTGGTCGAAACGGCTGGACCGTGCCGGGAAATGGCGACAAGTCGCAATCGCAACGCAGTCCATTCACAGTCGGAATCGGGTGGAGCATTCCTATCGAAAGGGTGATTCCCGGACCATCGGGGAAATCCGCGTAACGGCGCTGGACGCCGGGCGGTTCATGCTCGACGGGGGCACGATGTTCGGCGTGGTTCCCCGGTCGATCTGGGAACAGAAGATTCCTCCCGACGAGAGAAACAGGATTCAACTCGGCCTGAACTGCCTGCTGGTGGAAACGCGAACGGACACGGTGCTGGTGGAAACCGGCATTGGCGCCGCGAAGCTGCTCCCGAAGTACAGGGACATATACGGGGCGGACCCATCCCGGGGCGTGATCGAAGCGCTGGCCGAAGCGGGTGTGGCGCCTGCGGCGGTGGACCGGGTGGTGCTCACCCACCTGCACATGGACCACGCGGGCGGGACGACGGTTCGGACGGAATACGGGTTCGAACCGGCGTTTCCAAACGCCCGGTACACGGTGCAGCGACAGGAGTGGGAAGACGCCCTGGGCGCCGACCGGCAGACGGTTCGAGGCTATAACGCCGCGTCGGACCTGCTGCCCCTGGAACGCGCGGGCGTTCTGGAGCTTGTCGAGGGCGACGCGGAAGTCTGCCCCGGCGTGCATGTTTTTCTCACGCCCGGACACACCCGTTCCCATCAGTCCGTCCTGGTACAGTCGGGCGGCGAGACCATCTGTTTCGTTGGAGACCTGGCGCCCACCAGACATCACGTGCACCCGGTCTACATTATGGCGTTCGACTTGTATCCCAGGAAGACATTCAAGGTGCGGCAGCAGGTGTTGAAACGAGCGGCCGGTGAGGGCTGGCTGGTGGTATGGCCGCACGATCCGGAGCAGTACTGGGGTTATATCAGGATTGACGACAGGGGTGATTTCATCCCGGTGGAGGGGCTTTGAGATGGCTGTGAAAATGGTATTCCGGCCGGCGCTCAAGCCGGATTGGATGGCTCGGGTGAGATACCTGGGCGTAGAGGCGTGCGAAGCGGATTCCGAGGCGGCGGCGTTGGATCTGATTGTGGACGCGGATGCGTTTTACGGTCGTATGACACCGGCGCTGCTGGCCGCGGGAAAAAAGCTGCGATGGATACAGGCGACAAGCGCGGGCCTCGACGGCTATTATTTCCCTGAATTACGGGAGAGTGCGGTTACGGTAACCAATCTGCGCGGGATTTACAGCGACGTGATCGCCGAGCACGTGTTTGCGCTGCTGCTCTCGCTGGCCAGGGGCATACCGGTTTATTTCCGGAGTCAACTGGAAGGTCGATGGGAGAAAAAACCCGTTCCGGTGATCCACGTGGCGGGTACCACCCTGGGCGTGCTGGGTCTGGGCGGCATCGGACTCGCGATTGCCGAACGGGGCCATGCATTCGGCATGCGTGTGCTGGCATTGGACCCGGCCCCGAAGGGACGCCCCGACTTCGTGGAACGGATATACGGCGTGGATGAATTGCACGCGATGCTGGGAGAGGTGGATTTCTTCGTGATCTGCGTGCCGCATACCGGTCAGACCGACCGGCTGATCGACGCCGCGGCTTTGAAGGCGATGAAGCAGAGCGCCATATTCATCAACATCGGGCGGGGAAAGGTGGTGGACCTCGCCGCGCTCTCGAGGGCGCTCCGGAATGGCGAACTGGCGGGCGCCGGTCTGGACGTTTTCGAGGAGGAGCCGCTGCCGGAGGGGCACCCGCTCTGGGCGATGGAGAATGTGATGATAACACCTCACGTCGGTGCGGAATCGGACCGGATCGAGGATCGTCGGATCGGTCTGATCCTGGAAAACGTACGGCGGTTCCGGGATGGGGCCCCGCTTTTGAACGTCGTGGACAACAAGGAAGGGTACGTGGTTTCACTGAATGAGTAACCGTGCTGAAAAGGAGGCTGGCGATGTTCGATAGCGAAATGGAACCGTTGGGACAGACCTGGATCGAGATTTCGGGGGAAGCTTGCGGTGCACGGGCAGATGAACGGGGGCCCATCGGCGGGGGCGAAGGATATAAATGTGCGGTATCGTCACCCGTGAACGCGGTGTCCACGCTGGACCAACTGCTGGAAGCGCTGGCGCAGGCCAAATCGGGAGACGTGGTATACGTGGACGGCGAGGCGGAGATCGACTGCACCGAACGGGTGTATATCGAATCTCTCGTGCTGGAGATTCCCGAGGGGGTCACCCTGGCCGGTAACCGGGGTACGGACGGATCTCCGGGTGGGATGATATTGTGCGATACGTTCGATACAAAACCCTTGATCCGGGCGACCGGGCCGGACGTCCGGGTTACGGGATTGCGTATAAAAGGCCCCAATCCCAAGCGGTGCCTGGAGCACCACAACCGTTCGTTTCGCGAGGGAAGGGGGCACGAGTACTACTATAAATTCCCGACGGCCGACGGGATCGTGACCGGATACGCGGGCCTGGAAGTGGACAATTGCGAACTGGGGGGCTGGAGCCACGCGGCGGTCTACCTCCAGGCCGGAGACGGTCATCACATCCACCATAATTTCATCCATCACAATCAATATAACGGCCTGGGTTACGGAGTGAGCCACGACGAGGCGTTTTCGCTGATCGAATACAATCGGTTCGACTACAACCGCCACTCGCTGGCGGGAACCGGGCGGGCGGGCAGTGGATACGAAGCGCGGCACAACGTGGAAATCGGCGAATCGTTGAGCCATTGTTTCGACATGCACGGCGGCAGGGACCGAAAAGACGGAACCGACGTGGCCGGTACGTGGATGAAGGTGCATCACAATACGTTCCGCTGCCCGAAGACGGCTGTCGTGGTGCGGGGCGTGCCTGAAGAGGGCGTTGATATCCACCACAACTGGCTGTACCAGCGACCGGATGAACTCTCGGTCCGGTCCGACGGAAAAACCCGGATCCGGAACAACGCCTACGGGCCGAGCGATCCGGTGCTGGTGGCAAATGCCCAGGCGGGACCGTAGCGATTTCGGGCGGCCCTTTGCCCGCCTCGAACACCCACCACCCGGTGTGCCTGTCCCAATACGCGGCCCTTCCCTGGGCTTGACGCCGACGGCTCCCGGGTGGCGGTTTATTTTCTGGAGAAATGGCATGTCGCCGTTGGTTCGTTTTGCATTCGCGTTCATGCTTCCGGTTCTGCTGGTGCTGGGCGGCACGGCGGGGTATGCATGGATTGAGAAATGGACGATGTGGGAAAGCCTGTACATGACCGTGATTACCGTATCGACCGTCGGCTATGGCGAGGTACATCCGTTGTCGCCGACGGGTCAGCGGTTCACGATCCTGCTTCTTACGTTCAGTGTGATCGCCGTCGGATATTCGATGACAACATTAATCGGGTTCGTCTTCGAGGGTCAGATTCTCCACGCGATGCGAGGGCGCAGAATGACACGTTCCGTTTCAAAGCTGAAGGATCATATTATCATATGCGGCGGCGGGGTGGTCGGCAAAGAGGTGGCGCAGGAACTGAAGCATGCGGGAATGCCCTTTGTAATCGTGGATAAGGATCCCGAACATTCTGAGTTGGGCCGTGACGAAACGGTACTGTTCGTGGAGGGTCACGCGGAGCACGACGACGTGCTGGTTGAAGCCGGCATTCACAAAGCGAAGGGGTTGATTGCCGTGCTGAGGGAGGATGCCCTGAATGTCTTCGTGGTGCTTTCCGCGCGCCAGGCGAATCCGAACTTGAAGATTGTGGCGCGCGCGGCGGCGGAGCAGAGCATTGGCAAGTTGATGACGGCTGGCGCCGACCGGGTGATGTCACCCTACCAGTTGGCGGGGAGACGGATCGCGTCGGTGATTCTGCGGCCATCAATCGTAGATTTTCTCGATATCGTCGTGGCACGGGGGAGTCGGCAATGCGGCTGGAGGAGTTTCACGTGGACGCAGGGTCACCGCTGGTGGGAAAGCAATTGAAGGAAACGGATATCGGGCAGCGGACAGGAGCGATCGTCGTGGGCATCCAGGGGCAGGACGGAAAGCCCAGGATCCACCCGGCCGCATCGGCCGGGTTGTCGGGCGTTACGATTCAACAGGACGACGTGCTGATCGTGCTGGGAACCGATGGACAACTCAGCAGGTTGAAAGCTATGGTGTAGTAGAAAAAGCGAGCCGGGCAAGAGGGAAATTGCGGTCCAGGTATGTCAGCCGTAACCGGGCGTCGCGGGCCGAACCACCCGGGACGTACGATTCTCAATTGAAGGAGATGTATCATGCGGCTTCCGCTCTGTGTGGTGACCGATCCGGAAGGGCAGACAGGCTCGGACGGTTCGCGCTGTTACGGCGGGTTTTACATTCGTGAAATACTCGCGCACGCGGGCATTCCATTTGACGAGATCGAACGTCCGCTGGTCGCTCTGGAAGGATTTCGCGTGGTACTGCTTCCCTGGCATCTTCAATTGTCGGAGGCAGAGCGGACGCTGCTGGCGGGATTCGTGGAATCCGGCGGCGCACTGATTGGCCTTGGAGGCATGTCGGGGCTGGACGACGTGTTCGGCGCGGTGGATCGCGGCGGCATGGCGGACGGATATCTGCAGGTGGCGGCAAAGGACCATCCGGTAACGGCGGGATTGAAGAGCAGTCTGCACTGTTTCGGCGGGCGGAGAATCAAAGCCGTGGATGGCACGGCGCTTGCGAGGGTGATGGGCGCCAGCGACGGGGTGGTGGAGCACCGGACCGGGGCCGGTCTGGCGATCGCCGTGGGCCCGGACGTGGTCGGAACCATCGTGCATATCCAGCAGGGGCACCGTATACCCCCCGCGTCGGGTCCCACGCGGATTGACGTGATCAAGGGGTTGGCGCTGGACCTGGACCGCGACCGGTCGCCCGTGCCGGGCGAGGAGGAAAATCTCGTCTTTCTCGAACCGATAGCGGATGAGTTCCGGGAACTGATCATCAAGGCCGTTCTGTACGCCTGCCGGGAACGCGGCGTCTCCCTGCCGGTCCTGTGGTACTGGCCGGACAATCTGCCCGCCATCGCGCACATGTCGCACGACTCGGACGGCGGAGACGAGGCGCTGGGCTGGTCGTTGCTGCGCCTGACGCAAGAGGTGGACGCACGCACGACGTGGTGCATCATGGCGGGACACTATCAACCGGCGTTCTACCGCGCAATCCAGGACTACGGCTCGGAGGTGGCGTTGCACTATGACGCTCAGACCTACCAGACGGCGTCGGACGATCAGAAGCCGGACGTCGCCCATTTGAAGTGGGGATATAGCGAGTTGGCCGGTCAGCTGAAAACGGTCACGCAAGCGGCGGGACGGCCGGTCACGACCAACAAAAACCATACGCTCCGCTGGCAGGGTCGGCTGGAATTCTTCCGCTGGTGCGAACGCGCGGGCATCACCCTGGAGCAGAGCCGCGGGCCGAATACGCCCTATACCAACGGGTTTCCGTTTGGGGGCTGCCACCCCTGGTTTCCGGTTGACGACGAATCGCCCGGAGGGCCGCCGATTGACGTGCTGGAGGTGAACCTGACCGTGCAGGATATTCACAAGCGGTGCTCCACCCGCCTGGCGCATTGTTTCACGGACCGCGCGTACGAGCACCACGGGATCGCCCATTTCCTTTTTCATCCCGCGCACGTCTGGGAGCCGGCCGTACGCGGCGGGCTCAGGGAAATCGTCGGATATGCCAGGGATAAGGGCATGCCGTGGTGGACCGCGGCTCAAATCGACGCCTGGGAACGCGCTCGGCGCACGGTAAGGTTCGGACTTCGCGAAAACGGCGTGTACGAGGTCTCCGCGGACGCGGATCTGAAGGCCGTGACAGTGCTGATCCCGGCCGGAGAAGGTGACACGCGTGGGGATGAGGTGGAGCGATACGGGTTCCAGTTCCGCGCCGTCACGATGGATCTGGAAGGCGGAAGAAGCGTGGAACTTTTACAGGATTGATGGCGGAAAATTCCCGGACCCAATTTCGAGCAGCGGGAAACATGAGCCGCAAACCCACTTGCATCATTGTCACTGGTCGCCCGGGTTCAGGAAAAACGACTTTAACCAGGGGGCTCGCCGACAGGCTGTGGATGCCGGTCATCAGTCGCGACGAGATCAAGGAAGGCTACGTCAACACCCTTGGCGAAAAGCACGATCAGCTTCCGCCGGACACCAATCGCGTGGTCTCTGATTTGTTCTTCGAGATCGTAAATCGGTATCTTGCCGCCAAGGTCTCTGTCGTTATCGAGGCGGGGTTTCAGCACAGGGTCTGGGAACCGGGAATCCCTGGGATCCTTGAATTGTCTACTCCCTTTCTTGTCGTATGCACCGTAGACGCAATGTTGGCGGCAAAGCGCCATCTTCAGCGGGGTCTGGATGATCCGAACCGGGAGTACTACCACGGCGACAGACGAGTTGAAATCTACAGGCAGACTGGTGAGATCGCGCCTCCCGGGAAATATACTGCCCCGGATTTCGACGTACCCACAATCCATGTTTCTACTGAGGGACAATACTCGCCGGCCATAGATGACATTGTGAAGCGAATCCGATTGTTGAACGCTCAACCGGGTGGGTGAATCGAACGCCGGTGGACACGGTTTGCACTAAGGATTCCGCACCAGATTCGATAGCGATTCACGCTGCCTCGATACCGCACCTTCCGGCTTCGCCCCCCTCCCTGGTATCCCCACCCTCCTGCGACAAATCTCCCAGGATTCGATGCACCTGCATCCGGTCCTTACGCCGGGGCAAAAAAAGCAGTGTCAACGCGCGATCGGCGTGTTTTGCTTCCCGGCTCTCGGCACGCCTCCGCCTCTTCCAGGATGCGAAGCATGCACCGCGCTGTAAAGCGACGCCGCTTCGCACGCTCCGGTACTTCCGGATCAGGCCTCGTCGTCCTGGAGATCCCGCGAGGGACCTCCAAAACCAAAGACCGCTCTCTGCCGTTGTCTACAATATGGGTTCTTGACCTCATCTTACGCTGTCCTCTCCGCCCAATATACTACAATAAACTCGGCGGAAAAACTGTCTCACTTTATATCGGCACGCAGTGTATCGCACGAAACTTACACAGCGCGTTGACATAATTTATTAAATTACCTAACTTTATGTATAAATTTCTCTTGGTTATGTCAGGTGGCCCGGTTAATTTTGTATTGGCTGGGCAGGATTTGCGGACCCACCCCTAATGTAGCCACAGGTCCGATATCTACCGATGCAAAAGACGGTTCACGCGCTTCGTGGTTCCTTATTGTGTTGTTGAATGCCAGGAGGGGAGACATCATGCAGTGGATCATTAGGAGTCTACTCATGTGTGCATTCTGTACTCTGGCAACGCCACGTCTTGTCGATGCGTTTGACGGTGAGTATCTCACCGTAAGGTCGGAAGTCGGGGATTTGGCTTATGGGGTCCAACGTGGCGAGGCTGCGATTTCGATAACTGAAATTTGGGTTGCCTCCAAGGAGGACAACGGACGCAGGAGGATCAAAACCTACCCTGGAGAACTCGGGGATCTCTTTTTCGACCCGGCTGGTGAAGTCTTGATTTACCTGGAGCGAAGCTTACAACATAGAGCCTGGGCATCGTATTACTATGGCGGACAATCTCTGCCGATTACCAACAATCGGATTTGGAAGTTGAGCCTGGACGGTGAGAAAGAAGAACTATGGCCGCTTCCGGAGGATTTTCAGCCGAACGAAATAACGCTATCTCCGGATGGACGCACATTGGCGATCACAGGGTACAGGGGAAGCTTTTTCGAGAGAATCAACAATGGCCTTTGGGTCTTGGATAAAGCGGGCGGCGTCAGGTTTCTGATTGCCGGCGAATTAACGGGGCCGGTATTCTGGTCAGCTGATGGCAAGGCTGTTTCATGTGGTATTGACGATGGATCGAAATCGATCCGTGTTCACGTAGGCACGGCGAAGATTATTCAGCCGAAGGCGGAAGTACGCAAGTCCAAAATCGAAAAACGAGATAGGGAGTCCATTTCGAAGGCACTTCCTACAGAAGCATTGCGGGAAACGGATTCTTCAGAAATCGTGCTGGGCTTGATCGGTACCGGTCTTGACTTCTATATACGTGCCAGGAATGCGGTACACAGAGGAAACGATACGAATGCGGACCAACTGTTCAAGAATGCCAGGCGCGCATTTAGACGCCTCTTTGATAAAGCCCCAGAATACGGCCTTTCAAGGAAAAGCTGCGCAAGATATATCGAAGTCTGTGAATATTGGATCGAGACGAAAAAAAACGCGATCAAAACTCTCATATGTCAAGAGCACATGATCGGGATGTTGGGCTTGATACAGGAATTTCAGCGCGTCCAAGACAACAGGGATCTTGCGGATCTTGGGGAACTACATCAATGGGCGGTTCAAAGAATCGTCGCAGATACACCTTCCGGGAACGCACGGAAAGACAGGATAGCAATCCTTGGCGTGCTGTTCTCCTGCCCGGCAAACTCTGATTACCCGTTTCTAAGCGATTATCTCTACAAACACGAAAGGTTGCCCGGCGCGCCGGCCCTCGCCTGTTTCTGGCACAGTGGAGAACAGATATACGGTACCTCCGGTCCCCAAGGGAATCTGACGAAAAGATCAGCTCTTCAGCCGGCAAGTGTAGATAGCCTTGCATCTCTTGGCCGCCTGGCTTTGGACATGGACAATCCGGAACAGGCGCGCTTGATCTTCCGAAATATTGCGCGCCAAAGGCCAAAGGATCCTGACGCATATATCAGGCTAGGTCACATTTTATTGTCATTGAGCCGATTCAACGAATCGAAGGACGCATTTCACCGAGCCCTGACCCTGGGAAGCAAGGTGCTGGCCCACCATGGCCTGGGTATGCTTTACAAGAATTGGCCGATGCAGCGCCATTTTGCCATCCACCATTTTACGGAGGCGTTGATCAAAGATCCAAACTTCGTGGATGCCCGATATCAGATGGCCAAAGTTCGTTATGCGATGAAAGAGCGCGATGCCGAGTTGGAAGCAAAAAGGGTCCTGGAAAAGGACCCCGCCCATGCTGGTGCTTATTTGCTGATTGCGGACTATTATTTAAACATGTCGTGGGAATTCGAGAAGGCCGTAGTATGGTATACAAAGTATCTCGCGCTTCGTCCGGAAGATGCGGATGCGCAACGTAGCCTTGGCATTGCATACTTGAAAGTCAGAGACTATTCTAAGATCATGCATCACCTGTTCGACTTCGTCCAAAGGCATCCGGAGTCGATCGAACTGATGCCCATCGTTGCTATTTCTGCCATCAAACGGGACAATCCGGACATGGCAATGGGGTTCTTCGAAGATTACATTTCCAATCTTGTTCCGGATAAACAAAGACTGTACGAAGATATAACGCAAATTGCGTCTACCGAAGAGCTAAGAGCGCTTGACGAAGCCGAGGGCGCAAACCGCGCAGACTATCTGAAGCGCTTTTGGAATTCCAAGGACCCGGATCTATCCACACCCGTTAACGAGCGTTTAGTGGAACACTACCGAAGGGTCTGGTACGCGCTCACGGAGTTCTCCAAGAACAAAAAGCCTTGGGACGCCCGAGGCGAAGTCTACATTCGGTTCGGGGAACCCGATCATCGATCAGGATCGGACGAACCCAACTTCAAGCAAAGCCCGAAAGTACAGCGGGTTAAGGAGCGCCTCGCTTTCAAGATATACAAGAGCGACGTCGGGGCGCACACGTTTGTCGGCCCAGTTTACCCCGTACGCGGCCTTCGGCAGTTGGATGGCGCCTGGTATGAACTGAGAGAGGTCAACATCGAGAACGCATCGGCATCGTCCGGCGAGGACGGGGCCGGCGAGGTCGACGGCACGGAGATTGCGGGACAAAGCACGTCCGTTGATGAAGGCGTAACGACGCCGTCACCAGCGCCTGATGATAACGTCCGTATAGGTATTTTTCCAATGGACGAACGGCTGGGATTCGGAGACTATCACCCGGTTACCGCAGGCGACGATCCGAGTATGGTGCCCTGGGAGACGTGGATCTATACCGACGTGGGAGGCGGCATTGAAATCACCTTTACAGACGAAATCGGTTCCGGAACATATGATTATGCCCCGGTGCCGCCGAACCAGGGAGGGATTTCGATACGTCAGACCGCTTCGTTAAGCACCCACTCTCCACGATCGGTCTACCAGCGAGCGGCGTCGGGTACACCCGATTTCTATGCCCCCGAAGACGAGACACCGCCTCTCGATTTCCACTATTCGCTGGCTGACTTCAGGGGCGAGGATGACCGAAGCCTTCTCGAAGTCTACTACGGCGTCCCCATTCTTCCCGCCCACTATGTGGGGGACGAGGATGTCACGCGCCAGGTACTGACGCACCATGCGTCGCTCATTTCATCCTCGCTGGACACGGTCTACCGGCAATCGAATGGGTTGACGTACGAGGCTGCCGGCAACCAGGCCGGGGAGGGCATACTGGTTCCTGGCGTACTGAAGCTGACCCTGCCGCCCGGCGCCTACCGCCTGGAGGTGAAATCGCAGGACCGCCTCAGGGGACGCATGGGCGCCTATCGACAGCAGGTCGTCGTGGAGCCGTATGGAAAAAGTCAACTGCAGATCAGCGACTTGGAACTGGCCTGGCAGGTTGCCGCGGAAAAAGTAGACAACCGGTTCAGAAAGGGAGACCTGAACGTTGTCCCGATGCCCTCAAGAACTTTCAAAAGGGGACAGAGCGTATTCGTCTACTACGAAATCTACAACCTGGCGAAGGACAAGTTCGGACGGACGAACTACACCGTATCCTATACGATCACATCCAAAGACACGCCGGGCAGGGTGGGCAACATCTCACGCCTGTTCCGGTGGGGAACAGGTAGAAGAGAAGAACTGGCCGTCACGTACGAACAGCAGGGCGACGCCGCTCAGGAGGTCGAATACGTGGAACTGGCGTTGGGAGAGCAGGTCCCGGGTCGATACTCATTGAAGGTATCGATCACCGATAAGAACAGCGGCGAGTCGGCGGAAAAAGACGTGGTATTTGTCATCGCAAACTAGGATTGGTGGATACAACCTGAAGTGTGAGTGCATCACCGGGTTTGTAATGCATTGTAGCGGTAATTTCAGGCGACACCCCGGCCAGGTATGCATCGGTGAGCCGGGGGATCCCCTAATCCCTGTAACAAAGGGTTTTTTGCGAGGGTGTGGTCCCTCCCGGCTCCGGCCCCAGTGCATTGAGAACGTCATCATCAGCGAACCTTCCTGGACACCGGTAACCGCGCTTCAGATTAAGCTCGCGTTACTGAGGCACCGGTGTCCTGCCTCGATCGAACGCTCATCCTTTCGATAAAGCCACCCTTCGCACAGTAGACCACCACCCCATTCGAAGAGTATTGCGAGACGATCGCCCTCGCCGCAGCGGCGCGCAAATCCGAGACCACAAATTCCGTCTGGTGGAAGGAGGGTCACAAAATGTCCACGAGATTCGTACCGGTACTCGTTATTTGTTCAAGTATTCTTTCATGTGGCGGAAATGTACTCACACCCTCGGAACCGCCGGCCGACCTGAAGGGCTTTGACTTCGCCGGAAATCTGACCCAAAAGCGGTTCTGGCATACTTCGACCCTATTGAAAAACGGCCACGTTCTCATCTCGGGCGGCGCCCCGACGGATCGCCCGGGTCATACGTCTCCGGGACTGTATCACGACAGCACGGAGCTATTCGATCCTGAGACCCAAACCTCATCGGTGGCTCGTAGCATGTCGGTGGCTCGAACTCGCGACACGGGAATATTGCTACAGGATGGCCGGGTCGTAATATTGGGTTGGCACCTCCCTCCGGTGGAGATTTACGATCCGCAATCGGGAAGATTCTCCGCATACAACGCAACGTTGGGAGACATCGGCACGGCAGCGTTACTTCCCGATGGCAGCATCCTCACATATTGCGCATTGGGCGTGGCCATTTTCGACCCGGACACGGGCAACTTCACGTCAATTTCCGGGTTGGATGGCAGTCGAGGAGGCCATACGGCTACTTTGCTGCTGGATGGGCGCATACTCATCGTTGGCGGCGGCTATCCTGCGGCCTCGGGCAAAGCAGCGGAAATCTATGACCCGACGTCCAACGCCTTTACGGAAGTTGGCGAATTGCACAACGAACGGCGAAATCACAAAGCCGTGCTTCTTCGAGACGGAAGGGTATTGGTTGTTGGCGGTGTTAAAGGCGAACCGGCCTCTCCTGAGCAGGTAACGGCCGCCGAACTATATGACCCGGCTACCGGAACGTTCTCGCCGGCGGGAACTCCAGGTATCACGCCGATTCGGGCCGCCGCCGTACTTCGCAAGGGGGAAGTGTTTCTCATCGGCGGCGAAGATGGAAACGTGGTCCTTTACGATCCGGCCTCCGGGACGTTCGGTCGCACGGGAGACAGCATCGGGCAGAATCGACTGTTTTATACAACAACGGTCCTTCGTGATGGTCGCGTGCTGATTGTCGACGGATTGAAAGACGGCGAGGCTTCGGATCACGTGCTGATCTACAGACCTTAGCCGCCACCACATCAGGCGCGCAGGTTCAAATTTCCCTCCGAAACATCGTCCCCAAAGAACCGCTGATCATCGGCGCCGGCGACGTCGGTCGGTTTATTCTTTCCCGACGTCAACATGTTCAGCGGGGAATTACCTTGATTTTGCATCACTGTTGCATATTGCAACAACGATAATCTATCTTGTACATATTCTGGTCCTTTTTGCTGTCTTTCCCTCAACGCTTCGCCGTTACATTTCCTCTCAGAACGATCGGTCTCAGACACACCTAGCGACAACTCACCGAATCTGCCGAAACTTCGCTGATGGGTTTTCAAAACCCACCGCCGTTCAAACGAATTCGGACAGGCAGGTCTATGAGCCGCAATCCCGTTTGTGTAATCGCCACAGGCCGGCCGGGTTCAATGTAGTATATCGGGCGGAGAGGAGGAGCAATCGGATGAAATGGCTTCAAGTACCGAGCCCGTATCATCGAAAATCGTTTGACTCGCAAAGTACGATCCGGTACCTTTAGTTGAGAGGATGAAGCCCGCGTTTTGTCGTTGCGACGGGATGTAGTTGACTTCGGAGGTCCGCCATGGTCAGTGACGCTACTCGAAGGATGGCCTGGAATGAGTATCTGGATGTAGAGAGGGCGGCCAGATGCTACGATGAACTTTCTCGTTATTATCGCAGGCGACACAATGCTATCATGATAGGACTTGCGCTCTGCGCAATAGCCGGGGCTGGTCGCTTTATGTTTTCGGACTACATAGGTAGGCTGGCTGAAGTCATAGTAGATCTGGGCATTGTTGCAGTTAGTGTGCTTGGCCTACTTGGGAATCATGCAAGAAAATCCGCCAGTCTTCATGCGGTAAGCGTCATGTGTTTTGATTTGCAGGACAAACACAAAGCGTTGTGGTCGAAGATAGAAAACAACGCGATAGACAATAATGAAGCCTACGATATACTGATGGATCTTATTGAATCCGGCGAGAGGGCAACAAGCATTCCTGGTTGGGCAGATATCTCGGTAAATGACAAATTCAACATCAAAAGCCAAAGAGAAGCAGATAATTCACTGGTAGATCAATATTCAATCAGGGAGGCCTGATGGGAGAAAGAGGCGGGCAAGAATGAGCCATAAGACCACCGCGTAATCCCGCAAGCCCGAGACCGGCACCGCCTCCAAGACCTGAAACAACTCCACAGTCACCACCCAGGCCACAATCACCGCCCGGACCACGAGAAAACAGATGACAAAGAGGCCGAGGTTTTCACCTCGGCTTCTTTTTTCCTGTCGCATTCTTTATGGAATTACGCCGATTTGCAGACGGTTTTAGCCTACGTGTCGAACCCCCTGGTTGGTATTTTAGCTTGGATTGTGAGGGTTCAAATCTACGATGCGGCGTCTTGTTTGGGTTATCTTCGATGCTTTCGTGATTCCGATTCCACCTTGGCGAGGTATTTTTCAATTTTCGGATGATCGCCAACGCATTTTATCACTGCTGTCCCATCTCGAAACGAAAAGGCTACGCGATACTGATCGTTTAAACGATACTATTTAACGTTTGCCACTTGTGCGATGTTTTTCCCTGTCCTGGGTATCTGACCGACACGGAGATTATTCATGAACTCTTCGAGCCGTTTTTTTTTATTTGGTAACTTTTTTACGTCCTTTCTGACATCGTTATTGTGATACTGGATTCTTTGTACCGCCGGGAGATACGATCCAGCCACGTCTAACTCCACAAGTCGGCAATTGCCTCATCTACGGAAAACGACTTCCCCGTGCTGGGCTGGTCTTCCCGATGCAGAATCAACAGGGTCCAGCTTACCTCTTGCAGGAGTGCGCCAAAGGCTACAATATTCTCATCCACCAATTTGAATTTATCGTAAAGGCCGGGGTGGTTCTCCTTAATTTTCTCTCCGAGAGCCAGCCAGGTTTCTCTCCGCACTGTCTTCCCGGCTTCATCCAGGCCGGCGATAGCCCTTTTCACATCACCGTCGCGGCACATAGATTTGTAGTTTGCAGGGTTCTCTTCAAGTAGCTTCAGAAACTTATGCCAATCAGCCATGGCATTCAAAACAACATCATTGGTAATTTCAAAATTTCGGTATATCTCGCCTGAAATTGAAGGGCGCGACAATGCATCCATGTTCTCCCGCGCTGAACGATCTATCAAAGACGACACTTCTCCCGCAACAGGCACATCCATGACTGCTACGCCCATGTCTCACTCCCTGCGGTTTGTATCGCAAATGCATTTCTCCCGCGATCCCAACTTCCCGTCGCGCATGTGCGAAAAGCATAGCTTAGAACATAGACCAAGTCAAATTAATTGAAGTGGTTGCCTCATACGCAGCGAGAAATTATCTTATATTTGCATAATAATGGCACTTAGTTACAAAAATTATCTATTTTCTGCATAATTTGAGTGGCCGGATACCTTTTCTGACCGCCCCGCGTTAACACTTCATTAAAGTCGACTGGAGTGCCGCCTCGACCATCGACGTTCAATCCGTGGTCACGTTAAACAACGCCGCCGCATTGTTCCAGAAGACGTCCTCCACCTGGCTGTCGGTGAGCCGTTCCGACCAGCACGCCCACTTCAGCGAGCGCAACTGCTCCAGCCCGATCAGCACCGGATCGACCCTGCTGTGCTTTTCTCCCCAGACCGGCGTGTCTTCGTAGAGCCACAGGAACGAGTCCGCGGCACCCAGCGATCGCCCGCGCAGATGGCTCACGGGAAAGTCGGACCCATACATCAGCTTTCCGTGTCCGAAGACGCGAATGATGCTCTGGTGCGCGATCGGCTCACAGTTGACGCTGCAATCGAAATACAGATTCTCCAATCCCTCCAACTGCGCCAGGCCCTCCAGATTGTGCGCCGGTTGAAACCCTCGTGCGGAGTGCGCCAGGATCAGCTTCATATTCGGATACGTCTCGCAGTAACGCCGTATCCAGTGGATATTCGCAGGATCCGCCACCGCCCGCCGCTTGACCAGATGCAGGGTAATCACCCAGCCCTCGTCGTCGGCCACCTTCACCAGACACTCCGGCAGATAATCGCAGATATCCGCATCCCACGTGGGCCGGCCCTCCTCCCACGACGGGTGTCTCGGCGCCTGGAGGTGATAGCACTTCAGCCCGCTCAGGCCCAGGCGCTTCGCCTCCTGCCGCACCCACTCCGGATCGTCGTCGGGCCTCACAAAGAACTCGCCCCGGCAGCGGACATCGCGCGCCGCCTGTCTGGCCGTCCATTCGTTGGACCTGGCATGCCATTCCGGACTCGCGTGGAACGAGATGAAATTCGCCGCGATAACCCGCCCCGGCATCATGCAGTCCATCAACCGCACATAGTCGGCGTGATCCACACCCGCTTCAAAGTCTTTCACCAGCGGCTTCCCGCTGCCCGGCACGTCCGGATGGCAGTGGGCGTCGTACACCCTGTCCGGTACGAACGATGCCAGTTCGCGCTGGAAAAACGCCACATCCTCGTCACGCGCGTACCTGGTGTAATCCAATGGCACGGTCAGTTCTTTCTTCCGTACAGTGCTTGTCAACTCCACCTAACCTGAATTGTCACGGAGTGCAGTTTCACGAAGCAGAAACAGCTTCCAAGTGAATAGAGAAAGCGAATCCCAATGTGTGATACATTCTGGATTTGGACGGACGAGACCTACCCCCTATCCCCCTTCATGAGAGGAAGGGGGAACTGTTACTGGTTGATGAACGGTTGGATTGGATGAAGACGTTTCGATTGACGAAAAAATCGGTTCGAAATATCGTGATTGGTCGGCGAGTTGCGCTTGGGAAAGTGACGAGATGGCGTTCTCCAATCAATCGGAGCCTGTATAAACAATTGTTTACTCAACACTTCGTTCGACTCCCCCTCTCCTCGCAGGAGAGGGGGCCGGGGGGAGAGGTCCCTTTTCGTGAATTAGTCAGGCGAAGTCTGCCATAGGAACCCGAATCGTCCATGCACGGCCGAAGCCAGGCCTACCGGAGAATTCCGCCTTCCCGCAGAAATCCTTCGACCTCGCGCCAGAAGGCCGGCCAATCGGGCGGGCAGTTGCTGTGCCCGGCTTCGTAGGTGATGAGGCGGCCGCGTCTGGATGCCTTTCGCAGGGCGACGCCGTGGCTGTACGGAATTACATTGTCCCGCGTGCCGTGCGCGATGAGAACGGGACCCGAATAGGCACCAAGCGTTGTCAGATTGTCGAACGTATCGCGAGCGAAGAATCCGGGCACGTAGTATTTCTCCACAGCCAGGGCGTTGATGCTCTTGAACGTGGATAGCAGGATGAGCGCCGCCGGACGGCGTTCGGCCGCAAGCGCGCACACCGCGCCCCCTCCAAGCGAGCGGCCCATGAAAACGATGCGGTTTGTGTCCACATCCTCCCGGGCGGCCAGCATGTCGTAGGCGGCGACAAAGGTTTCCGTGACGCTGGCCTCGGTGGGCGATCCTCCGGAGCGTCCGTAACCGGGATATTCGACGAGCAGGACGGCGAATCCGAGACGGGTGAAGGCCGTCATTTCGCCGGCCCAGTGGTCGATGAGTTCCGCGTTGCCGTGGGCGAAGATGACCGCGGGCCCGGGCCGCGCTTCCGCACCCGTCGGCCGATCAGCCACGCACTCAGGTCGGGCTGGGACGGCCCGTTCAGCTGGCGCGTATCTGCAAGAAGAGGATGGCGCCGTAGACAGATGCGTTCCATTTCCGGACGTGGAGTTTCGTATCCATGACAGGTCGGGGATTCGTGTTGGGATGCGTATAGGGATGTATCGTGGTGCCCGGATTTCAACGTTGGCGGGCAAAGACGATACGGGGATCGCTGCATGAACCAGAAGAGGATGTCCGCGATAGGTCCATTTTGGGTGTAATAGCGAGGTCAACTGGAAGATGCTGGCCTCGACATTGTTGCGCAGTAGTGGTTTGCCATCGATGATGATTTTGTATTTTCCCGGTTTGTATTCTTGGGCAAGCAAGGTAGGCCACTGTAATAGAATTGCTTGTCCTGTTCTTTTGCGTACTCGGCGTTGGATTGATCATTATAGGCCCCATCCATTGAGGAGGCCATCCTCATCGCCAGACCGCCGATAGGTCTCTTGTAGCCTGCTCAATAACCGCCCCAATTCCTGTAGGGATCCGGAGCAGAATGTGGAGTTTCATTTAGCCGATCCAGTATCTTGAAAGGGCACTCCTTCATGTTTTGGTTATAAAGGCGAAAAAGGCCCCGGGAGACATCTTCACCGGGGCTTTTTTCAATGGGAAATGCAGGTCTGATCCAGCTTCAGCAGGAGACGTCTTTTCCCTCGCTGCCGAATACGGCCAGGCGTTCCTGTGACGTGGTTGCTTTCACGCGCGCGGGACAATAGTGGAGTTGAACGGCCCGGCGCCTGTAGGACGTGGTGTTGGCCGGGGTGCCGTGATGAATCATGCCGGACCAGAGAAGGCAGCCGCCCGGTTCGAGCGGGATCGCAACGACGCGGTCTCTGACCAGGTGCGTATCGCAGATCTGCCAGTCGCGGCGCTTGAAATGAACCCTGGGACCCTGTAAGTGCGTGCCGGGGATCACCCGCATGCAGCCATTTTCGGGCGTGGCCCGGTCCAGGGAAATCCACGTGCTCACGATGGGGGTGCCCATCGGCAGATTGAAATAGGCGTGGTCCTGGTGCCAGGGTTTTTCGCGCCCCACCCTGGGTGGTTTGAGAATGGCCTGGTGCGAATAGAGCGCTGGTTTTTCGCCGATGATCCGCGCCATGATGTCCAGGATTTTCGGGTGTTCGGCCAGAGCGGTCAGGCGGTGGTCGTAGCCCATGAAGTACTGGAGCTTGCGCACGGCGTCCCACCGTTCGTCGTCCGATAGGGCGTGCAGCGTGCCCTTGTAGCTGGCTTCGAACTGTACGCCTTTGAAGTCCGGATTTTTTCCCTTGATAAGATCCATGAGGCCGTTATGCATATCGTCGACCTCGGCGCTCGTGAACGCTTTCCTGATGGCCAGATAGCCGTTCCGATGAAAATAATCCACGTCGGCATCGGTCGCGGCGTCGAAGCTTTCGATACCCTCGTCGATTTCGTGAAATTCGTAGAGATCTGCTGTGTAGCCGCCGTCGTCGACGTAATTGTCAAAGACGGCCCGTTCAAGGGTCTGTTCCATCGGTGTCTCCTCCGGGCAGGAACGGGTTTTCGGACCCGCGCGCGTCGGGGGCGGGCCGAAAGGGGGACAAGCCCCTCGTTCCCTCGGGTTTCAGACTGCGTATATCGCGATATCCAAACCTAACGCAAGCGGGCTTTTCTGTCAACCCAAAACCGGATCAACGGGTAACCTCTTGCATTTCCATGACCTTGACCTTATCTTCCCGAACCGCACGGCGACCGGAAGGTTTTCGGGTGGGAAAAGTAGCAATAAGCTGTTAGCGTACAGCTAAAGACAATTGGGAATTCTACCGTGAGGTTGTCCACTTGTGGATTATCCACAGGGTCTTACTGGGTCGACCATTTGCGGACAAGCACCCTTTGGAACTACGGCCCGGCGGACACAGGCTTTACCTTCCACTTCAACTTTGTTTTTCTCTTCGTCCTTTTTCTTATTCGCGTAAGAAAAAGGACCAAAAAGAAACGCGCCTGCCTGCCGAGCACGGCTCGGCGCAGGCAGGCCGCTCGGCGCGGAGCCGGTTTTTCCGCGAATCGCCTAAGGGGAAAAAATGCAATTGGGTGCCCTACGAGCCCGTCAGATGTAACAGTACTGCTGTGCTGGACGGAAAAACGCGGAAAAACCCCCCACACCACCGGTCACGCCGTTGTTGTATTCGTAGGGGCGACCCATGGGTCGCCCGCCTGGTGGCTCGCTCTGATGAAACCATCCCGGTATCTAACGCGATACGTTTCCAGAGCACTACCAAAGCAGGGCGCGTTGTTCCGTCCCAATCCGAATTACGGTATCCTCGGCGATCGGTAGGGCAGCGGATCCGGTGGGTCCGGTGAGGTGATTCGCGCAATGCATATGTACGGCCCCGCGCCCAGCGGCGACTTTTGGTTCCTTTTGGTCGCTTCAAAAGGAACTCGCCGAAGGCAGGGAATCTGGGGTGATGTGGAATTTGAATCGGGTTTTTGCCTCTAGCTGACAGCTGATAGCTGACAGCTAATGGCTGGGCGCAGGGTGGACCTGTTACGTCTCACGCTCTTAATGGAGGGTTCGCGATGGAAACACGCACGCTGGGAAGGACTGATCTGGTAGTCACCCGCCTGGGGTTTGGCGGCGCCAGGATCGGGCTCGAAGACGTAAACCCCGATCGGGTGGGAAGGGTGCTGAACCGGCTGCTGGACGACGGGATCACGTTGATCGACACCGCCGCATGCTACCACGACAGCGAGGAACTGATCGGCCGGTACATCGGTGGGAGGCGGAACGAATACGTGCTGGCCACGAAGTGCGGCCACGTGACCGGAGACGCAACTGGCGAGCCCTGGACACGGGCCGTGATCGAGGAGAGCATCGACCGGTCTTTAAAGCGGCTCAGGACGGACCACGTCGACCTGGTTCAACTCCACACCTGTTCGGCAGAAGTGCTCCGGGAGGGAGAGGCCGTCGACGCTGTGATGCGGGCGAAGGAAGCGGGAAAGACACGGTACGTGGGTTACAGCGGCGACGGCGATGACGCGCTGGAGGCGATCCGGATGGGAGTATTCAGCACGCTGCAGACGTCGTTCAACCTGGTGGATCAGAAAGGGCGCGCCGACGTGCTTCCGGAGGCGAAGGCGGCGGAGATGGGCGTGATCGCCAAAAGGCCGATTGCGAACGGGGCGATCGGGCAGTCAGCGTCGCCGTACGGTTACGCCGACGCCTACTTTGAGCGGGCGCAGCAGCTTGAGATTCCGGACGGTGCCCCCGAGGATCCCATCGAACTTTCGCTGCGTTTCACGCTTTCACAGGACGCCATCGATACGGCCATTGTGGGAACGACGAATCCGGACCACGCACGGAATAACCTGGAACTGACGACAAGGGGACCTCTCGCCGACGCCGTGCTGGAGGCTTTTTACAGCCAGTTCGATGCCCTGGGGGCGGAGTGGAACCCGCAGACATGAATGCGGGAAACACGAGTTCGCTCACTTGAGATGCATGGAGCCGCGACAAACGTCTCGTAATTGGAAGGTGAGTCCGATCGGAGACCCGCGCGGATTCCCGTTCGACGCGGGGATGCGAAATCGGTTGACGGGTCGTCGATTTTCGACTACGGATTCCCCTACCGACGATCCCAGCGGCTGGGGTTGATACCGGGCGCCTCTCGGGCCATGTTGGCAGGTTTATTGCCGCCCTGGAAGTCCCAGTGGCGGGTGTTGGGATCGGCAAACAGGGGGCACACGGTTTCGGGCAGGGCGGCGAGGTCGGCGTCGTTCCACGCGGGCACGTCGGCAATGGGGCCGGCCCACGCGGGGCGGTAGGCAATAGCGAGCATTTCACGGGCATGGGCGCCGGTGTTCGGGAAGTTCCCGTGGAAGACTTTGTGGTTGATCAGAACGGCGCCGCCTGTCTTGACGGGGACCATCACCTGTTCGGGATGGTCCCCGTAGCGTTTGTACGGGTTGGCGTCGGCATGCATGGATAGATGGGAGCGGGGTATGACCCGGAAGGGCGAGACATCCCGCGTGAGGTCGTCCAGGTAATACAGCACTCTGACCATGAACGGAACGCTGCCGCCGTAGCCGAAGATCCGAGAGCCGTAGGGCTGGCCGTCGGTATGGAGACTGATACCGGGGTGGCCGGGTTCGGAGCGGGCGTACGTGTAGGACATGAAGATGGTCTCGCCGCCGAAGAGTTCGTTCAGGAAGGCGAGGGTGGGCGGATGGGCGATGAGTTCGGTGATGTGGCCGCCGGTGAACTGCAGATTCGGGCAGACCTGCTGGTGGACGCTGTAGTCCACCGGCCGGGTCTCCAACCTGGCGGTCTCGGCCTTGAGCGCCGCGACGTGCCCGGGAGTGAGTAGACCGGGCAGGACGACGTATCCGTCGAGTTCGATCTGGCGGATGCGTTCGCCCAGGGTCAGCGCGGACCAGTCGCGGTCGTCGACGTGGACGGAGTCCATGCCAGGCCTTCCTTCATGTTATGAAAGGACAACGGGGCCGATGCCGTCCCGCCGCGCCGGGAAACGATTCGGCCCTAATGCCGGAAACGGATCAGACGCGATATTTCTCGACTTTGGATTCGTCGACTTCCACGCCGAGGCCGGGGCCGAGGGGGACTTCCAGCTGGCCGTTTTCAAATGTAAAGGGTTCGGCGAGAACGTCGTCGACCAGCCCGTGGTAGCAGGTGTCGTTGGGCCCCGAGAAGTTGGGCGTGGCGGCGGCTATATGGGTAATCGCGGCGGTTTTGAGGCCCAGGTCGTGCGAACAGTGCATCAGGCACGGGACCTCCCATGGCTCCGCCGCATCCGCGATTTTTCTCACGCGAAGCAGCGCACCGGCGGCCGGGGTGTCCGGCATGAGGGAGTCGGCGCAGCCGGCTTCCAGAAAAGGCCGGATGCTGTCGGGCAGGGCCACGCCGCCGTTCACGAGGACATGGGTGCCGACGTCGGACCGCACCCGCGCCAGCGTTTCCACGTGCTCGGTATGGCACGGGTCTTCAAAGTGGCGGACGCCCAGGTCCGCCATTTTTTTCATAATGTCCAGCGTCTCTTCCGGGGGATATCCACCGTTCGCATCCGGACGGAATACGGCTTCGTCCCCAATCTCCTTCTGCGCCGCTTCGGCAATGGCCAGGTCCTGCGCGGGGTCGTTTCCCGCCTTTGTTTTGATGAATCGGAACCCCCACCGGTCGATGTATTCACGGGCGGTAGCGGCCGACTGTTCGGGTTCCTTCAGGCCCATGCAGGCGGTGAAGTCGACCTCGGTGCGGACAACGCCGCCCATCAGGCGGCACAGCGGCAGGCCGGCGTGCTTGCCCAGGAGGTCCCAGAGCGCCATTTCAATGCCCGACATCGGACCCCTGGTGATGCCCGCGTTTTCCATCAGGCCGATCGCCTTTTCGATATCCGAGACATGGTTGCCCGCAAGGATCGTGTTGGGGTCCAATTCGAAACCGCCGGTTCCCTCGCCCCATCCGACGAGACCCGTGTCGGCTTCGATTCTGACAATAAGTCCGGTCCCACCCAGCGTGCCGCCGCCGGCGCCTCGACCCACGTACGGGCCGACGGGGGCGGCATAGGGGATGCTGACCGTGGTCGCCGTGATTTTTTTTATGATCATTCCGGAATTCCTCTTCGAAGGAGACGCTGTTTCCACGGATGCGCGGCAACCAGTTGGCGTTGAGAACGGACATCCAAAGTGACCTGGAGGGCCGCATCCGTGGGTTTGGCTGACCCCGGATCTCAATCCTCGGGCGGCCGAACGCATTGCCGCGCCATACTTCCGGTCCTCACTCGCAGCACGTCTTTCCGCTTGCGGCGATGTGCGCCTTGATTTTGCCGGTCATCTCGTCCGCGGGACTCTTGAGGGTCAGGGTCTCCACGACGGCCTTCTTGGCGGGATCGATGAGCAGAACCAGGCCCGTTCTGTTGTTGGCCTTGAGATGCTCCTCGATACCGAGCGCAGCTGCCAGCAGGCGGGATTGGGCGGTGCTGGCCGCGTCGGTCACGTCCAATTCGACAAAGAGGACGGGCTTATCGGCCACAGCCGTACGAACCTCATTGAGGACGGGTACCAGGTCCGTACAGGCGCCGCACCAGTCGGCATGTACTTTCACGACGTAGAGGACCGGGTCGCCCTGGCCATCCACCGCTACGGTACCCGCGAGAGCGGGACCGGCGATCAGAACAAGGGAAACGGTTGCGAGGGCGAGCGTGCGTCGAATGCGCATGGATCAACTCCTTTGAAACGGTGTGAGAACGGACCGGGCCGGCGGTAGCGCAACGATTGGGCGCACGCCTGACCCTGACGGATTTCGGAACCGACGCATTGCCGCCCCTCCGGCCTTAGTGGGTATTACCCGCCGGAATGGTCAACATCTATCTGCGCCGGACGGCCTGACGTCTGCCAGGCCGGGCCGGTTGGATTCCGAACAGTCGACGGATCACCGTGACTGGCTCAGTATAGACGACTGTCGTGGTCCGAGAGTTCCCTGAATCGAAACGAACAACACTTCGAGTCCAACGGGCGCTTGGCGGGAAGCAACGCATGCAAAGAGCGTAGGTCAGGCGTGAACGGAATCCCTCGCAGCGCCGCTCCCTGAGCTTGTGGTCCCTGAGCCTGTCGAAGGGTCGAAGGGTCGGCGCAGGTAACCCGTCGGGGAAGCGAAGCGCGGGCATTTCGACAAGCTCAATGAACGCGCTTCGAAGAACTCTTCTGTACCAGGCGGAAAAAACGTCAGCTTTTTACCGCTCCAGGTTATATATTAACAAAAATGGGTTTTGGGACGTCGCAGCGCTTGACATAATAGGAATCATTACGATTGCCGATTGTGCCGTCGCTGCGGCAGTCCGTATCCATCCGCCGGAACGGTCGTCGATTTTCAGGGAGCGAAGAGACATGGGCATTGTGATGGGGCATCACCACGGATTTACGGTATCGGATCTGGAGCGTTCGGTTTCGTTCTACCGGGACCAGCTGGGGATGGAACTGGTCCGGATATCGGAGCGTAAGAATCTGCCGTCGTACGATACGATTCTGGGTTACGATAACGTGCATCTGATGATTGCGATCCTGCGGCATCCGGTGAACGAGTTTATCCTGGAACTCGTGCAGTACGTTCATCCGAAGGTCGAAGCGCGGCCCCAGGAGAACCGGTTTCTGGGCGCGTCGCACGTGGCGTTCGAGGTGGACAACGTGGATGCGATGCACGCGCGGCTGAAGGACGCGGGGCTCGGATCCATCAATCCGCCCGCGGACGTGGACCGCGACGGGGTGGTCGTTGCCCGCGCCATGTACGCGCTGGACCCTGACGGGATCAGTATCGAAATGTTCCAGGAGTACGAGGACGTGATCAAGAGATGATCCAAAGTCGGATTTCTTAAAGAAAAAGCGTCGTCTTTCAGCATTCACACCATCCGTCGACCCGACCCAAGCGCAAGAAGCTAGACGTGAGATATGGCAAAGGCGGTCGGGTGCTGGGTGGCCTTCTCCCCTCTTGCCTCTTGCGTCTCCCCAGATGCGGCTATTTACACAAACGAAGCAGTACCTGCGGTCCGTTCGGATTCGCCACGCGGACAGCATGCCCCAGGTTGAGGTCCTTGATCCGGGCGATTTTGTTTTCGATGGTTTTGGGCTCGCGGTCGTAAAAACCCAGAATCAGCCGTCCATCGTCTCTCACGTTTTCGAGGGCGCGTCTGAGGAGGTCGATTCGATCCTGGCGGTCGAACCCGTAATTGTCCCAGACGGCCCAGTAGATGAAGTCGTACTTATCCGGAAGGCCACGAGAACCGATCTCACCCAGCCGCTCGACCGGAAGGCGGGCGAAATGGTCGCGCTGTGAAGGGAAGAACCGCTCGGTATCCCCGGCCCTGCCGGCGCTGGAGTCGATGCCGAACGGAATGAGTTCGTGGTCGGACCATTCCGTAAGACATCGCAGCAGGAACCCGTTTGCGCAGCCGATGTCCAGCAGGGTTCCGGGGCGGTGGATCGCTGAAGCGATGAATGACCGGGCGCGCTTCCAGGTTTCAAAGGACGGGCCGTCGACACAGCTTCCATTGAGCGCAAACCTGAGCAGGCGGGGGTCTGTCTCCAGGCTGCTCAGGTCGATGGTGTCATTCACAGGATCGTCTTTGGCGGCAGGTGGTTTCTTTTCCGGTGCAGGGCCGGTTCCGCGGCGGGTGTTTTCCAATCCCGATGTTTCGATGCTACCGCGGTTCGTAGGTTCCGGATCCCTTAAGTGGAAGCGGTACGGCCCAGATGTTCCGATAGGCTACTCGATCCTTGTGGTCCTGCAGGCGCAGGGGGCCGGAGGTTTCCACCGCCATACTGGAAGCGGAACCGGTGGGGCCTGAAATCCCGACATTGTTGTGAATGACGATGCCGTTTTGAAGTACCGTGGCGCGGGCTTGCTCGCTGACTTCCCCGGCGTCGTTCATGCGCGGCGCACGGAAGAAGATGTCATACGTCTGCCATTCCATTGCGGGCTTGCAGGCGTTGACGAGGGGGGACGACTGATCGTAGAGGGCGCCGCAGTCTCCGGTGCCGGGAATGCTCACCCCGAATGAATCCAGAACCTGGATCTCATAGATGCCTTGTAGGAAAACCCCGCTGTTGCCCTTGGCCTGGCCCGTGGCGTCGGGCATGTCCGGGCATCGGAACTCCAGGTGGAGATAGAAATCGGTCAGGCGTTCGGTATTCACGATATCCCCGGCCCGGGGCACGACCTGGAGGATACCGTCTTCCACGGTCCAGCCGGGTTCGCCGCCGTCCAGGGCGGTCCAGTTACTGAGGTCCCTGCCATTGAACAGGACAAAGGCATTGGAAGGCGCCGCGAGTTGCAGTGTGTTCATCGAGGAGTCCTTTCTCTTTAATCGGGTCCGGACGCGGCGTGCGTTGGAATGGAAATCCCGCGACCGGTATAGAATAACGCCGCCGTGCGCGATGCACAAGGCGGATTTGCCCGGCCCGGTAGTCACGTTATTCCGCTAAGTCGGATGCCGGTTACCGCCGTAGGGGAAGTCTGATCCGACGCGGCCCAATCCGTCTGGGGTTGAGCACATAACAAACGCAATGGGGGCAAGGCATGGAACACGTCGTTATCTACAGGGAAAAGGGGCGGTACGCCGGATGGCCGGCAAACTATGGGATCTGGTCCTGGGGAGACGAGATCGTGGTGGGGTTCACGCTGGGGTATCACAGGTCGGACGGCGGATTTCACCGGCGGGACCGGGACCGGCCGTTCGAAACCATGCAGGCACGCAGTCTCGACGGAGGCCGGACCTGGACGGTTGAACCGATGCCGATATCGACTCCCGGAAACAAGGGCGTATCCGCGAACGAACATATGAACCGTTCCCTGGAAATAGAAGAGGCGGTTGCGCTGCCACAGGGACACCCCGACCGGATCGATTTCAGCCATCCGGATTTCGCCCTGATGTGCGCGCGGACGGGACTCGCGGCGGGCGCGCGGTCGTGGTTTTACACGTCGACGGACCGGTGTCGGTCCTGGGATGGACCGTTCGGTCTGCCCATGTTCGGACTGTCCGGCATCGCGGCGCGGACGGATTATCTGGTGGAAGGCAAGGATACCTGCACGTTATTCCTGACGTCGGCCAAGTCCAACGGGCGCGAGGGGAGGGTGTTTTGCGCCGGAACCGAGGACAGCGGCAGGACGTTCGAGTTCGTTTCGTGGATCGGAGACGAACCGGAAGGTTTTGCCATCATGCCGGCCAGCGTTAGGCTTTCAGGGGGACGCATCCTGGTGGCCGTGCGATGCCGCGGAGGCCGCGAGAGCAGGGACGGGAATTGGATCGACCTTTACTGTTCGGACGACAACGCGGCGAACTGGCGCTTTATGAACCAGCCGGTGGCGGAAACCGGGACCGGCGGCAACCCGCCCGCGATGATGCTGCTTGCCGACGGGCGCCTGTGTCTGGTATACGGATACCGGGATGCGCCCTCGGGGCTGCGCGCGGTGTTGAGCGAAGACGAAGGCGCAACATGGAGCACCCCCTTAATCCTTCGGGACGACGGCGGGGACCACGACGTCGGTTATCCGCGGGCGGTGCAGCGGCCGGACGGCAGGGTCGTTTCGGCGTACTACTATGACGACGAACCCGACGGCGAGCGGTATATCGCCGCCACGATCTGGTAGTGGAACCGCGGAAAACGCCCGAATCGGCAGCTTTTCTTTCAGACGAGAACCGTGAAGCCGTGTCGTCATAGGGGCTTGACATTGTGGATGAAGGCCTTATTTTGAATGGACATTCTTGAGAAACACTAACCCATACGGAGGAGACCACATGGCAGATCTGCACAATTCATGGCAACGGGATTTCGACGTGTACGACCGGTTGGAGGCGCTGGGGATCGATCTGGGGTCCAGGGAGGATGCGTGTCCGGCGCCCCAGGGAAGGCGGATTTGCATGGCCACGTTTACACCGTCCGGGCTGGTGTTTACATCGGGCACGGGAGGCGGCGTCGGGGCGGTCACCAACGACGACGCGGACGTGGAAGCCGGTTACGAGGCGGGCAGGGAGGCGGGCATTTCCCACGTCGTGACGCTGCATTGGGCGCTGGACCCGTTCGGTACGCTTAACGACGTGTGGTATTGCGTGAAATGTATCGGGATGGTGAATTCCGCCGGCGGCGGATCATTCTCCAAGTCGCCCCAGGTCGTAGACGGGTATAGCACGGTTTTTCACGACGTGTTCGGAGGGCCGGGATCGCAGTTTGCGGAAAGTGGGATGGACGCGTCGCTATCGGGGTGGCACGCCCGGAGCGCGGTGGCGGGGTTCGACCTGCCCGGCCATTGCAAAGTCGAACCGGAGATGATTGTGCAGATCGATCCGGAACTGGCGCTGCGGATCATAAGGGAACGCGGTCCCCACGTTTAGGAACGCCGCAGAGACAGACGAGAATCTGGTAACGGACGGGGGCGAGGAATCTAGCCCCCGTCTTCTTGCGCCCAGCACATGGCCTCGCCCCGCGCGCGCCCGGAGCGCGACCCATCATTCCCCTTTATCCATTTGGTTTTTTGCCTTCGGCGCGGGAGCGGAAGAATAAGCGGAAAAGCAAATTCAACATCCACATCTCCCCAAATTCCCTGCCTCCGGCGGGTTCCTTTTGAAGCGACCAAAAGGAACCAATCAGCGGTAAGCGGTGCGGGGGGTTTGTTCGCGGCAAAAATCGCGCCGCTCACCATCAACATCGAACGCCAGAAACAGGCGTCCCCTGCTGTCCCGCATAATCCCCGGAACAACCGGTCACCCGCTCCGCGGGTGGAGCTGGATTCTCCGCGCTTTAACGTCCAGCATCATCATTGTACGGAAAAACTTGCAGCTCTTGTTGTAGACGGGTTCGCCGCGCTCCTACGCTTTATCCCTCGTGCGAACGGTTGTGGTGTGGGGGGTTTTTCCGCGCCATTCCGTTTAGCGCCGTTGCCCGGCGGGTGCTTACGCGTTCGCAGGGCAAGAGTGTACGTACCCGTCACAGGGGTAATTCGCCGAAAAACCGGCTCCGCGCCGAGCGGCGCCGTTCTTTTTCGTCCTTTTTCTTGGGCGTACAAGAAAAAGGACGAAGAACAAAGAAGGACAGGATAAAGAGAGAAAGGGAAATGACCTTACAGGCCCGGAACGCAACCTGTCTTGCCTTTCCCCTTCCTCCGCATGCGTCGCCCCTACGCCTGATACCTTTCCTCATCGGCCGGTTCGACAGCGTCTTCCGAAAGGGACACGTTCAACCTGTCGGCCCAGTCGCGTATCCTCTCCATTATGGGGCCCGGCACGTCAACCCCCTCGATCAGACGTTTCGCGCGTGTGCGGTATTCGAAATCGCCGGGTACGAGCACCTCGTCGAAGCCGGCGGCGGGTGGCATGGCCTTGATTGAGTCCAGGAAGGCGCGTACTCCCCGCTGGTACGGCCCGAGGGGGGTAAAGGCATCCACGCGCATCACCTGCATGAAGGCACCGGCGAGCGTCCCCTCTTCCACCTCGGAAACGCCCGAAAGGCCGCTCAACAGACAGGTAAGCAGCGAAAGACCCGATCCCTTGTGCGCACCGAACGGCAGGAGGTAACCACCGTCGTAGAAGTCCACCGGGTCGGTGCTGGGTTTCCCGTGCCGGTCCAGGATATATCCTTCCGGCAGCCGCGATTTCTCGGCGCGCGCAACCTGAAGTTTTCCTTCGGCCACGACGCTTGTGGCGATGTCCAGCACGAACGGGGCCTGGTCACCGGTGGGAACGCCGATGGCGATCGGATTCGTGCCCAGGCGGCCCCCGGCCGCCCCGTACGGGACGACCGCGTCGACGGTGCCGACGCCGACCGTGATGATGGCGATGCATCCCTCCCGGGCGGCGGTCTCCGCGTATTCGCCGAGCCGGCCGATGTGGCCGACGCGCCTGAAACTGATGCAGCAGATTCCGGTCTCGCCGGTTTTTTCAATTGCCAGATCGATGGCTTTGCGTGCGGTGTAGATGCCCATCCCCTGGTGGCCGTCGATAATCAGTGTATTCGTGTGCTGCCGGACGACCTCGGGTTCGGCGGCCGGAACGATGGAGCCGTTCGCAATGCCATCCAGGTAGGTCGGGATCCGAAGTACGCCGTGAGAGTCGTGGCCGGCGAGATTCGCACTCACCAGTATTTCGGAGACTGTCTCTGCGACGTGGCGGGGGACGCCGGCAGCCGAAAACAGATTTCGGGAGGCGGAGTGGATGTGGGCAGGGCGAAAGCGGGTTGCGGTCGTCATGTGCTGTGCTCCTAAGACGGCATGGGATTGCGATGCCGACGGACATGGGATATATTGGAATCGCTCTACGATTCTGACCCACGGTAGAGCGTACGTGTGAAATCTATTCAATTTAACGAATCGAGCGATCGGTTTCCAATAGAACGAAAGGCGCGCGATGGAACGTGCGATCGTAGTCACTCGTGAGCTCTGCGAAGCGTCGCCGGGCCCCGCGAAGTGCGTAAGCCGCGATCAGAACTACGTCGGGACCGGGAGGATCGAGCTGTATCTCACCAGGCTCGGCGCCGATCCGCGGGATTTCTGGCGCTCGAATGCCTACCGCTACCTCATCGACACCACGTGGGTCCTGGGACCTCTCCCCCCGGCCCCCTCTCCTAAAGGAAAGTGGGAGGAAAACCGGGGGATGGCCCGTCGCACTCTGTTCCCTGTCGGTTTTTCATCGATCGATAAGTCTTCAACCCATGACAGTTTTCCCCTTCCTTCAGGACGGGGGATAGGGGGTAGGTCTCGTCGCTTTCTATATGCCAATAAGGACGACCATTCCACCTCCCGCGCCGCCACGTGGGCAGCCACAAGGGCTGCCCCTACGAATTCATACGCCGCACGCGGTTGTTCGCGGCTCCTCGTGTTGCATCCTTCGCCCGCCCGGTGGCGGAGATGGGGGTTTTTCCACGCTGTTCCGTCCAGCATTGAAGCATCGTGGGGCCGGATTCGTACGTAGGGCACAATTGCTTGTCTACGCCGCTGACGAGATTCGTGGAAAAACCGGCCCCGCGCCGAGCGGCGCCCTTCTTTTTCGCCCTTTTTCTTGGGCGATACAAGAAAAAGGGCAAGGGAATAGGGGACGTTCGGGGGTGGTGGGATTTCTATCTCACGGCTACCGAAACGCACATTTCGACATGCGCGTTTCGACAGGTCCCGGCTGCATTCGTAACCATGATCCCTATTCCCCTGGCGCTCCTTTTTGTTGGTGATTTCTCTATAGACCTTGTTATATAGGTCGTAGTAGAATTCCTGAGGGTCGGTGTCGGTGTTGCAATGCCTAGCCGCGAGGGATATATTGCCCTCGCTCTACCATCTGGAAATACTATAGAGGCGGTGTCTGCCTCCCGGCATATCAGACCAGGTACGCCGTCGGTTTCCATCAAAGACGAAAGCCGCGTACACCGCGCCGGCATCGATACAGGTGACGTGGAAGCGTCTTTGCACGATCAGGAGGTTTTCCATGAAAGTTCTGGTTACTGGCGCGGCAGGACAGGTCGGGTGCCGGCTGGTACGGCAGCTTCTGGACCTGAACCTCGAAGTTCGGGGTTCCGTACTGCCGGACGATCCATGTCTCAACCGGCTGGAAGGCCTGGACATGGAACTTGTGGACGGGGATTTGACGGACGGGGATTTTGTGAAACGCTTGGTATCGGGGACGGATGCCGTGATCCACACGGCCAACCTGGTAGGACCTTATTTCGAGAACAACACGCAGACGAATCTGCAGGTGTCCCGTGCGTGCGGGCTATTCGCGGACAGTCTGGAAAGGTACGTCTACGTAAGTTCGTCCGGTGTTTTTCCGAATAACGGCGAGAACATCGCCTGCGCATACCATCCCGTGGACGAGTTGCATCCGAAGCGGCCCGACAACGAGTATTCCCTATCCAAGTACATTGGTGAGCTGATGGCCGAGCGGGCGTCCAGGGAGACGGGGCTTCGCATTTCCATCGTACGGCCCAGCCACGTGCTTTCGGGCCGGACGATTCTCGATCAATTCACGGTTGGACGGGTATGCACGATACTGAAGGCGGGACAGGTCGGGCCCGGTACGGAAATGTACATGGCCGACGGAACCGAACTGTGGCACGACATCGAGGCGCGCGCGGACAGTCCTGACCAGCCGTGCGCCGTCCGGGACGAATCCGGGCGCCCGTGGTACTACCAGCCGAATGACGCGCGGGATATCGCGCATTGCATGGTGTGCGCTCTGCGGTCTCCGGATGCGGTTGGAGAGTCGTTCAACGGCGGAGCCCCGGCCCCCTTTACCTTCCCGAAGGGCGCCCGGCTACTGGAGAAAATCACCGGGCGGGAACCCCTGGAGGTGACGGTTCCGGTGCGCTGGATGTACGATCACGACATCACGAAAGCGAAATCGCTGATCGGCTACCGGCCAAAGGGAGACCTGGAGACCATGATGGCATCGGCCGCAGCCTCCGAAGCAGGAGAACCCGACTATCGGTGGTAACGGATCGCGTTCGCGTGAAATCGATACGTCGCCGAGGGCCCGCGGGGCGGCTTCCCGGTTGGGGAATCAGGATGCTGTCGCGGGCGCGCCAAGGACAATGAGATTGCGGTTGGTGATACGCTGGTCGATCGCCGTGATCTTGTAGGCCCCGTACCGGCCGGCAATGACACCCACCGCAGCCGTGTATCGCGCGTAGTCGTCAAGATGGTTGATGCGGCGCAGGTAGATGCGGTCCCGGATGCAGCAGGGCATGGCGGCGAAACACGCGTTCGCCGCGCCAGCCATCTCCAGGGCATCCCGGGTGCCTTCGTTGCATGCGTGAATGCAGATGACGTAGGAACGAGGGCTCAGTTCCACATTGTTGAAGTCGCTCTCAATGTACGCGATGTTCTCCATAGGCACGGCCTGTTCGTGCACGATTTCCAGGTAGTGATCGAAGGCCGGCCGCCGTTCCAGGTCCACGCAGACCACGCGGAGTCCGCGAAACCGCCAGGCCAGCAGGATGCCCAGCAGGCCGTGGCCGCAGGCCAGGTCGAAAATCGTCTCGACGTTGCCCGCACGCCACTGTTCGTAGATGGCCTGTCCAATGCGTTTGTATGCTTCGAAGGTTTCAAACAATTCTTTCACACGCAGATATCTCGGGTGACGTTCCACAATCTGCGCGACACAGTCGGAAAGGGCTTCGCTGTGGCCGGTTTCCGCCACGTACGCAAGAATAAGGTCCAGTCGTTCCCGGTCCAGATCGCTTACCATCACGTTGGGATTCATCGGAAACCGGTCGAGCATATGGGGTTGCCAGACGCCGTCGTATTGTTCTCTTGCCATGTCGGATTCCGGGCGACAGGATTGAGGAGCTGCAGGGTCGAATTAATATAGCCAATCCTGCCGGAAGACGCAAAACAGGCGGAAAGGGTCGACCGGGGTCGTCGAAACCGCGTGACTCAACGAGATCCTTGAGCGGAGAGTTTCCATGTCAGAACAGGCATCCTCGCACCGGATCGTCGACGCCCACATCCACGTCTGGACGGACGACTTCGCGCGTTATCCCCTGGCCCCCAGCGTCAAAGCAGAAGATCTCTGGCATCCCACTTTCACGCCGGAAGAGTACTTCAGCTACTGCCGGACGGTCGGCAACGTGCGCATCAACCTGGTCCAGATGATCTGGTACTGGTACGATCACAGCTACATCCTCGACCTCATCGCCGGCGACCCCGAAACGTTTGCAGGCACGGGCATGATCAGTCTGGATGATCCCGAGCCCGACAGCACGATGCTCGAACTCTCACAGCAGGGGTGTTTCGCCTTTCGCGAGCCGCCCTCCGGATTGGATCACCCGGCATTCGAGAAGATGTTCGCCGCCGGTGCGGAGCACGAACTCGCCCTGAGCTTCAACATGCAAGTGGATCTGCTGCCCGACCTGGACCGGCTATGCAGCCGCTTTCCGGAAACGCCGGTCATCCTCGATCACCTGTGCCACGTCGGCATCCGGGAAGCCGACTACAGCGAAAAAGACCTGGAAGCGCTGCTCCGGTTTGCCAGGCATGAGAAGGTGATGGTCAAGATCGGTCCGCTCCAGGCGCTGTGCTCGCGCCGCGCCCCCTACCTCGATGTCCTGCCCCTGATCCAGCGGGTGGTCGAAGCGTACGGCGCCCATCGCTGCATGTGGGAGTCCGACAGCGGCGGGCCAATCGAGATGGAGGACCCGATGACCGACTATCCGGCTGCCGTGGATCTGATCCGCGACCACGCGAATTTTCTCAGCCCCTCCGAGAAAGACGCCATTCTTTGGGGTACGGCGCAGCGCTTCTTTTTCCGCAATCTCAACGGCTGATTCGATCCCTGGTGAGCATGCGGGCGCTCTCATGATTGCATTCGGCGTTGGGTCGCCATTTCGTAAGGAGGAAACCTATGCGTTCTGGAAAGCCGCTGTTCCTGGAGATCGTAGACAAGAGCATCGGACTTGTCGCGGGCCAACGAGTGACCCTCCGGGTACACGCCTCAGGGTGGCAGCCGCAGCGCGGGTCGGCCCGGTTGGAAGTAAACGACGCCGTCGGGGCAAGGCACTTCCTGGAAAGCAGGGACGACGTTTCGATTGAGGCCGGCCCTGCGGAATTCGAGTTCGAATGGGAGATCCCGGATGGTGCGCCGCCTGGACGGTACTCGGTAACGGCAACACTTTTCGGTGACAGAGAAGACATCCGCAGCGTTGTATCTGACGACTTCGAAGTCGTGGCGGTGGAGGTCAAGTCTCCGGGTTGCTTTCCGGCTCTGCCCAGGGACAGGACGATCGCCTGTCTCTACGACTTCGAGCCCGTCCGCAGGGAACAGCTTGTGGACTACTTCCAGGTCTGCCACGGGATGTGCGAACAGGACCGAAACCCCGACGGGTCCTGGGGCAAGGGCTACAATTCGCAGGAGCTCAGTTTCCATCCCCTCTACCGGTCCGTGGCGAACATCATCCTGGGCTACCTCACCGGGTATCGGTTGTTCGGCGAGGAGACGTATCTGGACCGGGCCGTTGGCGGATTGCACTATCTGCTCGATGAACAGGAGCCGAACGGCGCCTACCGGTGGTGGTACACCCGGGAGGGAGTCCTGAACGACCGCGACTGCTTCTACAGCTCAGGATGGGCCGCGTTGGCACTTGTCGAGGGCTACCGAATGCTGGGGGACGAACGTTGCCTGAGCGCGGTTCGACGGGTTGCGGATTGGACGGTCCGTTGCCCCGCCACCGGCAACAACAACTACGACGCGTTCGCGCTCTGGTTCCTGGGTCCGCTCTTCGAGACCACGGGTGAGGAGGCCTACCTCGAATCCGCCGTGCGGCGGACCGAGGAAGCGATCTTTGTTGCGCAGTGTCCCCACGGCGGATATCCGGGTCACAACTCTTACGTTGGGTATCAGCTCATCATCCTTAAAGGCCTGGCATCGCTGCACAAAGCGCTGCCGCGGGATCATCCGTTCGCACCCGCGCTCCGGCGGCGGTTGATCCTGGCGACGAACAACGTCATCTATAAGCAGTCCGACTCCGGCGAGGTCTACGGCGGATGGGAGTACAACCCGGAATTCACAATTGACGAACACAGCCGCCCGGTGGGTCGGGTCTCCTCAGAGCCGTTTCCGTATGCGCTGTACCTTGCATGGCGCGAGCTGAACTTCGATCGGCGCTTCTTCGACGGGATGTGTCGCGTACAGGTTTCCCACAGCGAGGACCTCAAGGGTATGTCCCACGAAGAGCGGGACAATCGGGCCAAACTGCTCGAGCCGGCGACGCTTCTCCGGTGGTACGACGACCTGGAGAAGGAAGGCACCGACATCCAGGCAGACATGGGATAAACGAGGGCAAAGCGTTTCGAACACACCTGATGGGGAGGGTTGATTTTGAAGCCATTTGAAGATTCGACCGACATAGCGGGAAACGGACCTCGACTGAGAGAGCGTATGCACCGCGACGGATACCTCTTCGTACGCGGCATGTTACCCAACGAGATCCTGGCGGAATTGCGAAAGGGGTTCCTCGAGATCACCCGGGAAGCCGGATGGGTCAGGAAGGACACGCCGCTGGAGGACGGGATAGCAGACCTGGACGGCTTCTGCGTCGAGCCCGAGCCGGCCTACATGGATGTCTATGCCGCCATGTATGGGTTAGAGGCGTTTCACGCGCTCCAGCATCACCCGAACATCGTTACCCTTCTCGAGCGAATGGCCGGCGAACCGATTCTGCCTCATGCGCGCATCATCGCGAGGACCATCTTTCCTCAACGGGAGGCGTATACGACCCCGGCCCATCAGGACTTCATTCCCATCCAGGGAACACCCGAAACGTACACCGCGTGGATTCCGCTCAGCGATCTGCCGTTCGAGATGGGCGGCCTGCAGGTCGCCGCCGGTTCTCATCGCCAGGGCGTGTACGACTTCAAGCCGTCTCTGGGAGCGGGCGGAATCGAGATCACCGATCCGCTCGAAGGAGCCTGGGTCAGCGGACCGTTCGAGCAGGGCGACGTCCTCTTTTTCCACAGTATGCTTGTCCACAAGGGCCTTCCGAACCGGTCCGACCGTCTCCGCATGTCCATCGACGCGCGATACCAAAGAGTCAGTGATCCCATCGCGCCGGGGAGCATTCTTCCCCACAGCCAGCCGAACACCTGGGAGAATATCTATGCAGGCTGGAAAAACGAATCGCTGAAGAACTACTGGGAGAACTACGAACTCGAGATCGCGGAGTACGACAACAGTTACCACGACAGGCGGGACCGGATGGCCTTCGACATGGCCGAGCAGGGAGACGAGAAGGCCGTCTCAGCGCTCCAGCGCATCATCGCGCGGCACAATGACCCGGCTACGCGGGAAAGGGCGGCCGAACTGCTGGCGCGATTCGAGGGAACCTGATCGCCCTGGCTGCTCGATGAGACTTCGCGGCGATCAAACAGAAGGGACTAAGTAGAGTTCGCAATCTTCACCGGGCGGTTGAAAGCCGATCGACGCCTGCGGCCCGGTCGCGGTGGAATGACGGACTGACAGGCCGCGAACCTCAGGATCCGTCGCCATAGACCCCGTCGAGGTCTCGCGAACAGACTTCGAGCATCTGCATAAGCGCGAAGAACTCGCTGCCGTATGCGACCAGCTTTGCGCCCATGTCGCAGAGTTCCTGAACGTGGTCCGCGGAAGCCGCCGGACAGCCCCACGCCACACCCCGTTCGCCCGCGACGTCCGCGACTTTTCTAATGGCTTCGTCAAGCGTGAAACCTTCCTTCAGTCGTTGGATCCTTAAACCCAGGTCCCCCGGGCCGACGAACAGCCCATCGACACCCTCGATGGATGCGATCGCGTCGAGGTTTTCCAGGGCCTGCGACGTTTCGATTTGTACAACGAGAAATGTCTCGCGGTTGGCCTCCTCGACGTAGGATTCCCCGCCGTCCAGGAAAAATTCGCTGTCGAGCCCGGCCCCGTCCATACCGCGGTCGCCAACGGGCGGAAACTTGACCGCGTCAACCAGCATCCGCGCCTTCTCCGGCGTCGAGACGTGGGGTATCATCAGGCCGGTCGCGCCGTCCTCCAGATATCGATACAGCCTCGTCTTCTCGGTGGTCGGTGGGCGAAACATGCAGTCGATATCGTATAGGTGGAAGTAGGCGAGCATTGCCTGGATTTCGCGGTCCGTAAAACAGCGATGCTCCCCATCCAGCCAGATGCAGTCGAAACCGGCGGTCGCGGCCATCCGGATGTATGCCGGTATGAAGTGGCCGAGTCCGCAGATCCGAGCCGGCTTGCCATCCCGCACCTTCGCGAGCAACTTGCTGCTTCGCATGATTGTGACTCCTGACGTGAGGATTGACGCCTTCCGGACCCCGCGGATTCGGACCGTGAACAAGAGGTTCCCGAAATTGTCTTGAGGTATGTCCCACGGAGGTGTATACCATACAGGATGCACGGCAGGAACACCAGCATGTTTTGACGTGGATGGATGCACATCAGTGAGACCGTAGCAGGCAGCGTACAGCGTTCAGCCGAAAGCAATAGGGGAAAACCAAATTCAAAAACCACCTCTCCCCAAATTCCCTTCCTCCGGCGGGTTCCTTTTGAAGCGACCAAAAGGAACCAAAAGTCGCCGCTGGGCGCGGGGCCTGCCTTATGCACAGCGCGAATCGCCTTACGGGATCCACATGATACTCTGCCCTGCCAGCCTCGGAAGCAGATCGTACCCCTGCATTGGACGGAATCGCGCGCTCTGCTCTGGTAGTCCTCTCGAAACGCATCGCGTTAGATACCGGCATGGTTTCATCAGAGCCACCAGGCAGGCGACCCATGGGTCGCCCCTACGTATACAACAACGGCGCGACCGGTGGTGTGGGGGGTCTGTTCGCGGCATAAAACGCACCGCTCACCATCAGCATCGAACGCCAACACCAAGCGTCCCCTGTTGTCCCGCAACATCACCGGAACAACAGGCCACCCGCTTCGGGGGTGGAACTGGATTCTCCGCGCTTTAACGTCCAGAAACATCAATGCACGGAAAAACTCGCAATTCTTATCGCAGAAAGGTTTAATCGCTCCTGAGATTTATCCCTCACGCGATCGGTGGCGGAGAGGTGGGTTTTTCCGCGTTATTCCGTTCAGCACCGGGGCGTCGTGTGTTCGAACGCGTACCCAGGGCACAATCGTCTTTCCGGTCTCATGAGGCAATTCGCTGAAAAACCGGCCCCGCGCCGAGCGGCCTGCCTGCGCCGAGTCGTGCTCGGCAGGCAGGCGCGGTTCTTTTTGGTCCTTTTTCTTACGCGAATAAGAAAAAGGACGAAGAGAAAATAAAAGTGAATGGGAGAGGTAAAGCCTGTGGCCGACCGGAACGCAGTTCCATGCAAGAATTGTCCCTGCTGAATGGCAACAGGCGCAGGTTTTGATGGTTTTGCTTCTTGCTGAACGCTGATAGCTGACCGCTGATAGCTGACCGCTGATAGCTTGTTTTTGAAGCATAACGATAGGAGTAACCATGGCGAAATATCGAGCGGGAGTGATCGGACTGGGTTGGATGGGCATGCTCTACGATCTGGCGGCGCGCATCCCCGACCGGTTCGACATCGACGACGTGAACCGCCCGACTCCCCGGCTGGACGTCCATCGCCGATTCCACCACCACGACCATCCGGGCACCGAGGGGAATCCATCCTCCTACGCGGAGGCGCTGCACAACCGGCCCGAGGTGGAACTGGTGACGGCAGCCGACCGGGACCCGAAACGGCTCGCGGCGTTCACCGAGCGCTACGGGATCGTGGCGACCTACACGGATGCCGAAGAGATGCTCCGAGCCGAGCAACTGGACATCGTGGCCATCGCCACGAATACGAAGGGGCGCGCCGATCTGACGTGCCTGGCCGTGGCGTGCGGTGCACATGGCATCGTTACGGACAAGCCGATGTGTCACACGCTCGAGGAGGCGGACCGCATGGTAGCCACGTGCGCTGATGCGGGCGTCCCCCTGAGCTGCGGCGCGATCACGACGACCCACCCCTCATTCGCCAAAGCCAGAGAACTGGTTCAGAGCGGGGCCATCGGAGAGATCCGGTCAATAGAGGCGCCCGGACCATTCGCTCAACATCAGAACTGGTCGTATTTCCTGGACAGCGCGCCGGCCTGGGTCTCGGGAATCGGAGACCTGCCCCGTCGGGGGGAGGGCACCGACGAGTTCGGCGGTCCCGGAGGAAGCGACGAATTCACCGGCCAGGGTATCATGGTCGCGGCAGACCACACGGTGGTGCATTTTCGCACGGGAGCTCCGGGGGTCCGCCTGGAAGGGAGCACGGGAGAGATCGAGTTCGGGGCGGACCGTCGATGGCATCTGAGACAGCAGCTTGAGAGGTCCGGCAACGATCGGGTCGAGATGCCGTGGCCGGATCCGCAGATGGCGTTTCCGTATGGCGCAGTCTACTCGCTGAACGACGTGATCGACTGCATGGACGGCCGTCTCGACGAGCCGAAGAACTCAGGTCGGCGAGTCGCCGTCGCCCTGGAGGTTGAGGTCGCGCTGAAGCTGTCTTCGGCGCGTGGTGGAGACCGCGTCCAGCTTCCTCTCGAGGACCGATCTCTAGGGCTGAACTATGACTGGTTCCGGTAAAGAAAGGGAATTACTTACCAAACGACGCAGCTGAGCCGGGACTCTACTTCCAGGGGACCGGGAGAGAGAACTCGCGGGCCAGGCCCTCGAGCGACGTTACCGCCTTCGCGGCAATGGGAATGCCATTCTTCCGGTAGTCGGCCTCCTTTTGCCGGGCCCTCTGTCCCGGCAGGCCCGCATCCGGGAGTCCGGGCATAGGCTGCATCTTCGCCGTCTCGTCCATCAGGTAGTCCATGTCCGCCTTGAAGGCGTTGAGAGACGTGAAGCAACTCACGTCCAGCGCCATGTGAAATCCGGACTGGTCCGCGCCCTGGAACTTCGCGGTTCGCCGGTCGAATTCGGGCAGCATCTGTCCCCCCAGGGTCCCCGAGAGGATGTTGGCCACGTGAGACATGCCGATGGCCTTCACGAAGACCGCCGGATTCTTGCGGACCTCTTCGTCAGCCGCCACGAAATGGCTGGCATAGTCCAGCAGGAAGTTGGGTTGACCCCGGCCCGCTGGCATCCCGAAGGCCAACGGCGGACTGCCCTGGATCGAGCCGCGGATGCTATTGTCGTACGACGGGGCGGCGCTCCGACCGGAAAGGCTGATGCCGATGAGGTCCTCCTTCAGGGCCATGCGCACGTACTTCCCCGAGCTTCCCAGATGGTCGTGATAGACGGTGGTGACCACGCCGACGCCGAGTTCTCTGGCTTTGGCAATGGCCATTTGCATCGCCCGGGTGGCGACGATCATTCCGAGACCGCCGTCCCCGCTGAGTGCGGCGGTCGTTGGACTCTCGTGGAGGACCTTGATGGACGGATCGGGGTTGGCGCGTCCTTCCTGGAACGAGCGGACGTATCGCTCCACCTGCGCCACGCCGTGGCTGACCACGCCGCGCAGTTCGGTGTCGACCAGCAGATCGGCGATCAGGCGGGCGTGCTCCAGCGGCAGAGGGACGGCCTCGTAGATCCTTGAGACGAGACGCCGCAGGTCTTCGACGGGAACCCGTATGCCGTCTGTCGGTGGGACGTTCACGGAAAGGCTCCTTGATTGTTGGCTGGTGCGGTCGTTCGAAATGAGTGAGCATATTTAGCCACAGACGACGCGCGGTGTCAAGGACGCAGCGACGCGAGGTGCCTCGCGCGAACGCTGCCGGGGCTGTCGACGGCTACTGCCTGATGATCATGCAGATTGCGGACCACCCATGGTTTCATCCCGGCTGGACCGCGGTGTTCGGACGATCGTGTAAGGTCGAAGAGCGCGTTTCGACAGGCCATTTCGACAAGCTCAACGCAAGCAGCACAGGCAACGCATAAGACGCAAACAAAGGACATCATAAAGCCTGTACCCTGAGAGCCGCTCCCTGAGCTTGTGGTCCCTGGGCTTGTGGTCCCTGAGCCTGTCGAAGGGTCGAAGGGTCGGCGAAGGGCAATGAATGGCGCCAAACGGGTCACGAAACGCGGGCATTTCGAAACGCGGGCATTTCGGCAAGCCGGTTCTACGGACTACCTTTGGCTGGCTCAGTGTATGCAACGATAGGTACGCAGCGAGACGGGCGGTCGGAGGAAACGGCAGGCCGGCAGGCTAGTGACAGAACCGGCGGAGACCGGAAATAATGACCGTGTACAACCTATCCAGGAGGCCGTGAGACAGCGGCCCCGATCGGAGCGTTATGACTGAACTTCCGCGCAGTCTGACCGAATTCTCGGATCGCGACTTCCTCCTCGAGTTTGAGGGATCGTCCGAAGAGCTCCGGCGCGTCCCCTCTCTTGTCGATAAAGGCGACCTCGACGCTGCACGATCGGAGTTTGTGAACCATTTCCGAAATCGCCGGTCCCCGCGATGGCTGTGCGACCTTCGGGATGGACGAAGGGGCGAAGTGCGTCATCTCTGGCCCCCGGTACTCCGGCCGGATATCGAGGATTTCACGGCGCGCGCCGATCTCGCGCTTCGGAACATACTTGTTATGTCGCCGGGGATGGAACTCCGGTTCGGCAGGGACCTGGACTGGGTCACGCCCGATACGCTCAGTCTTTTTGTGCCGGGCAACACCTTCAAGTGTTGTCCCTTTATGCGCGATCTCGCCATCGCCCACGCCGCCTCCCGGGAGGGTGCATACGCCGCAAAGTTCGCCGAGTTCGCCGCCCGCTGGGTGACCGACTGGCCGTTCAGACTCGATCCGGAATTCACAGGTGAAGACATGATTTTCTGCCGTTCCACCGGAGAGAAGTCCATGCCGAGCGGCCACCGGCTCTTCAACTGGATCAGCTGTATCCAGAGCGGGATCGTATTCGCACCGGAGGTCCCCGTCGACACGGCCTTCGCGTTCATCAAGGCCATGTGGTTCACTTCCGCGGCCTACATCCACTTCGAAAATTCGCCCTACGCGCGCAACAACCACCACATCATGCGGACCTGTAACGTTCCCGCGGTTATGGCGATGTACTTCCCCGAGACGCCGCGACTTCAACGCCTGTCGACGTTGGCCCGAAGGAATCTGAAGCGCCATGCGGCGGGAAGCTTCCTTTCGGACGGCTGTTACGTCGAGCGGTCCGGCAGCTATGCGATGGTCACGCTCGAAATGTTTCTCGCGCCGCTCCTGGTCGCAAAGCTGAATCGTGTGCGGCTCATGGACGCCGAAGACCGCAAGGTCATACGTCGGGCCGCAGAGCAGATGGCGCTCACGGTCCTGCCCTCGGGCCATCTTCCCCCGGTAGGGGACGGTGAGCCTCCCGCGGCACCGGCGACGGCGAGTCTCCTCGGCCTGGGCAGCTTCGCGCTGGACAGTGGAATCTGCGGTGAAGTGCTTCAGCGGTTGGGACTGAACCGTCACCTGCCTCCCTTGCTGCAGGCACGTTCCGCGAAACCTCGGCCCTCGCTTCCCGGCGGTGTCCGGCTGCCAGCAACCGGCATCGCCGTTGTCCGCAGTTCCTGGAAGAGGAACGCCACCGCCATCACTCTGAACATCCCGGACGGGGAGTGCGACGTAACCGGGCACGCGCACGACGACACCCTTGGCATCACATTCCTGGCCCGTGGGGTGCCGATCCTGTGGCTCCCGTCGAACGAACTCTACATCCATGTCAACGGATCCCGGCACCGCGGAAAGCCGGCTCGGGGCTATCCCTATTCCGACCTATCCAAGTCCGTCGTTCTCACCGATGGGCAGCCAAGGTCTCGCCCCGAGGATCTCGTCGACGTTTGGGGCGTCGCTGCCGCTTCGGTGGAAAGTTCGCTCCGCGTCGGCACGGAATCGGTAATGAGGGGAACGCTGAAGACCACAGGCGGCGTTACATGGTCGCGCGAAATACGTCTCGGATCACGCAACGAATGGCAGCTCACCGACAGCGCACGAAGCGAGAGCAGAAAGTTCCACAGAGCCCTCTTCCATTTCGACTACGGTGTCGAGGTCACGGGCTCGCCCGGCGGCTTTCGTGCGGTTTGCGGGGACGTGGCAGTCGGGATCGACTTCGATAGCAAAAGGTTGGGGACGACGAAGCTTCGGCGGAACGTCAAATGGCTGCGACCGAACGCCCACCGCCGCGGACAAACCGCGCCGTGGCTCCTCGAGGTGCCGTTCGGTGGAAGCGGAGACGACGTGCTGGAGACGAGGTTCAGAATAGAGAGACCATAGATGGTCGCAGATACAGAATATCGAAAAATGGATATCACTCACAGTGCTCTGGTCCGCGGCGGGTTCGGGGCCACCAATTATGGGATATCCAAACAGATAAAACGGCATTCACGATATTTCGACTCGGTGCACATATGGTTGAGAGGGTGGAGCAGACATTCCTGTCTGCTCATATCCATTCGTTTCGATGCTCCAACCGTAGGGGCAGGTTTCAAACCTGCCCCTACTCCCCCTTGGCCGCGGATTCGGAAGGACCGTTAGAAGGGCAGACAGGAATGTCTGCCCCATCTTCAAACCCGCTTCCTCAACGCCTCGACAAGTCATTGTGGGGGCTGAGATGAATGATTCGTGAATAAAGCAGTATAGTTTTGCCACGAAAAGCGCCTCGGTGAAAAGCCGAGGCACTTTTGGCGTTTACCTGCAACTACTGGTTGCAGCAACAATCCGATTTTTGTACTACATCTCAAAAAGCGTCGCTAAGCAAAGTACCTCGGCCCCAGGGCCGCGGGAGGGGTGCGTTCGATGGGATCGCCCGACCCGCGTTCGAAGGCGAAGCCGATGGGCGCGGGGCCCGGGTCGTCGAAGCGCACATTGTAGGTCGTGCAGCCCCAGCGGGAGCCAGTCGCCACGGCATCGAAGGCTTCGACGCGCCGCTGGCGCGGATCGAACGCCAGGCGGCCGTACAGGCTCAGGTTCAGGCCCCGGGGCTTGTCCACGGCAAGGCCGCTGAAGGGATTGGTCTCGAGCGTGGGTTCCGCCTCGAGGTGGATGCGTCCCTCCAGGTGGAGCCGGATGCAGTCTGTTTCGGAGGATTCCACGGTCATGCGGATCTCCCCGTCTTTCAGGTTTTCTTCCCGCCATCCGGGCGATTGCCCGCGAACCGTGTCGATGAAGTGACGCAGGGCGAGACGCCTGGTAAAATAGCCGGGCGCGAGATACGTCTGGCCGGGCCGGGCATTGCCGGGCACCAGAGACCCGGCCTCCTCTTCGGTAAACCACGCGAAGTCGATGTTGTGCCGTGTGTCGACGTCTTCGGAATTCCTCGGAAGGTCGCGAACCGTGACCTTGAGCGCCAGGCCGTCTTCCGGATAGGACCATCCGAGTCTGGGATCGATGGGATAGGTTTCAGGGATTTCACCCGCTGCGCCGTTGTCCGGGCGTTCTCGCCACTTTGCCAGGCTCCGCTCGAGCAGATCCAGAAACGGGCCCGCATCCCTCGTGTTGATGGACCCCAGCAACTCGCCGTCCGCCGTGCAGGCGTACAGGCCCTGCCGGGTTGCCGTGGGTTGGGTGCGGCCTCCGTAATGGCCCTGTTCGGCCACGAGGCGGAAGAATTCGCCCTTGGCGTCTTTCTGTGTCTGGGTATAACTGCAGTTATCCGCAACGGATATGAAAGATTCGTTGAGGGTGCGGATTACATCGGGATGGGAGAAAACGGACTCACGGCCCGCTATACCGTTGTTTCAGACGCAACCGAGCGGGTTGCCGTTCATCGCCCAGATAAACAGCGGTCTGCGCACGGCAGCCGCGCGCCGTCGGGCTTTCCAGAGGTCGGTTTCCCAGGCGATGTCTGTCCACCGAACTTCCTCGGGTTTTGACTTGATCCGCGAGAGTAGAGATTCAATCGTTCCGGGACCAGGCGTCCATTTCGCTTCTTGAGCTGTCATGTCCATCTCCTTTTCAGTGTCCAACTCCCTGAAACCTGCCATGATTCTTCCGCCGATTCATCCCGCCTCGCAGCGCCCGTGAGTTAGAGTCTTCACCACCCCCAAACGTCCCCTATTCCCTTGCCCTTTTTCTTGCATCGCCCAAGAAAAAGGGCGAAAAAGAAGGGCGCCGCTCAAACGCCGCGGGGCTGCTTTTCCGCGAATCACCCCAAGGGGCGTATACCTGGTTTAGTGGCCTTCGTAGTTCTCTGGTGTTCCATTAACCTGTTGCTGAACGGATTAGCGCGGAAAAGCCCCCACACCACCGGCAGTACGATCGGAGAATTGAAATACGATGCGGCGTACTCCACTATCGCTTCAGGAGGCCGCCGTTCACGTCGATCGTGGCGCCGGTGATATACGCGCCCATCCGGGAGGCCAGGAAAAGGGCGGCGTAGGCGATCTCCTCGGGCTGCCCGATATAGCCCATTGGAATAAGTTCGTTGATTCTGCTGCGGCTTTCGGGAGAAATTTGAAAGCTGGTTTCGATCACGCCCGGGGTGATGGCGTTGACCGTGATATTGCTCGTGGCCAGGTCCCGGGAGAGGGTTTTGGTCATGCCCAGCATACCTGCCTTGGAACTGGCATAGTGGACCCCGCCGGAGACGCCGCCGGTCTGGCCGCTGATGGAGGAGATGTTGATTATTCGGCCGCTTTTCTGTTTTTCCATGTGGGGGGCCGCGGCGAGGCAGCAGAGATATGCGCCGGTGAGGTTGGCGCCGATCACCCGCTGCCACTCGCCCAGGTCGACGCCGGTATAGCGACCCGGGCTGGCCAGGCCCGCGTTGTTCACCAGAATGTCGACGCGGCCGAACGTCTTTACGGTTTTTTGGACGAAGGCGTTGATCTGTGTCTCGTCCGCGACGTCGGCGGGAACCGCAAGCACGTCCCCGCTGGCCGAAAGCGTCTCGGCGACCGCCTCCAATGGACCGGCATTGCGCGCGACCAGGGTGAGGCTGGCCCCCGCCTGGTGGAAGACCTCGGCGATGCTTTTGCCGATGCCCCGGCTGGCGCCGGTGACGATGGCGACCTGTCCGGAAAGGTCGAGGAGGTCGGCAATGGGTTTCGTTGGCATATGGGTCTCTTTTTCCGTGACGCCGGGAGACAAAAACGGAGGCGCGTCCGATCCTGCTTCTGTCTTGACACCGGTATCGGGTTCAGATGAACTTGACGGTCTGGACTTCGCGGTTGGCGAGACGAATGCCCCTGGCCCTGTTGCCGCGAACGGGATATTCTGCGATGACGAATTCCTCTTCTGTGATTCTCACCCGGGGTTTGGGTTTGAAGTGGGCCCGGATTGCACGGTCGGAGTCGGTGGTGAGTTTCAGGATTCGGCAGCCTTCGGGCGCCAATTCGTACCCCCGGTTCAGGATGAATCTGTCGATTTTGCAACGTTTTATGTAGAGATATCCGGTTTCGTTCTCCTTGTAGAGAAGATTGTAGACGCGGTCTTCGTCCACGAAACCGCAGAAAAGCATGCCCCTATCCACGAAGAGCTTTTCGGGGGCGTCCACAACGGAGTACATGCCGGTTTTTCGGATCACCAGAACGCGGTCGTACGGCGACACGTCGAAAAGGGCGCCGCCGTTGACCTGGTGGCCCAGATAACCTGTATTCTTGTCGTATCGCAGCTTGAGATTGCGCTGGGCGGCCTCCCGAGCGTCGACTCTCTGGATGCTTGTGATCTCGGTTTTACGGGGGTGGTCGTTGCGATATTTCTCAATGAGGCCCTCGAGAAACGCAACGGCGAACGCCTGCATGCCGCGCAGGTCGGCACGGACCTCCCTGAGGCGCGTGCGAATATCCTGCATTTCCGCCTCGGCTTTGTTGATATCGTAGAGCGAGATGCGCCTGATCGGGATTCTGAGCAGGTTTTCCACGTCCTCCCGTGAAACTTCCCCCCTGATGCTCTCCTGGTAGGGTTTCAACCCGTCGAACACCGCACGGTAGACACGCTCGGAGGTGGTCTCCTCTTCGATGCTTTTGTAAACGCGATTTTCAATAAAGACCTGTTCAAGGGTTTTAGCGTGATGCCGCGCGGTCAGCTGACGTTCCTCGAGTTTGAGTTCGGTCCTGAGAATCTCCACGAGGCGGCCGGTGTTGTATTCGATCACTTCGGTCACGGACGTAATTTCCGGCCGGTTGTCCTGTATGACCAGCAGATTCGTCGATATCGACGTTTCGCAGTCCGTAAATGCGTACAGCGCGTGAACGGTGTCCTTGGTATGCACGCCGCGGGCGAGCTGGATTTCTATTTCCACCTGATCGGTCGTATAATCGCTGATACCCGTGATTTTGAGTTTGCCTTTTTTGGTGGCGTCTTCGATGGAGGCAATGAGGGTTTCGGTTGTCGTGCCGTAGGGTAGTTCGCGCACGACGATGCGTTTCGGATCTCTGGTGTCCAGTCTGGCGCGGGCGAGAACCTTCCCGTTGCCGTCATTATATTCGGAAACATCGACCAGGCCCCCTGTGGGAAAGTCGGGTTGGACCCCGAAGGGTTTGCCCTGCAGGCAGGCAATCTGCGCTTCGAGCAGTTCGATGAGGTTGTGCGGGAGAATGCGGGTGGTCATACCGACGGCAATGCCCTCTGAGCCAATGGCGAGCAGGACCGGGATTTTGGCGGGAAATGCGATCGGTTCACGGTTGCGACCATCGTAGGAGTCTTCGTATTCGGTTATCTCGGGGTTGAAGACAACCTCTCTTGCAAGTGGCGTGAGGCGGCATTCGATATAGCGTGCGGCAGAGGCTTCGTCGCCGGTGAAGATGTTGCCGAAATTGCCCTGCCTGTCGATGAACAATTCCTTGTTGGCCAGGTTCACGAGGGCGCCGAAGATTGAGAGGTCGCCGTGGGGATGGTACCGCATGGTCTGGCCCACGACGTTGGCGACCTTGTGGTACTTGCCGTCGTGCATCTCGTACAGGGCGTGCAGAATGCGCCGCTGAACCGGCTTGAAGCCGTCGTCGATGTTGGGGATCGCCCGGTTCTTGATGGAATAGGACGCAAACTCGAGATAATATTTTTCGTACAAGGTGTCGACGTATGCCACGGTTTCTCCTCTTCACCGTTCAACATCAAGGGATCAGGGGCCAAGGAAAGACGGGACCGCGGTTTTCTCCTGGCCACTGTATTCCTTGCGAAGGAGATCGACGGGGTGTTCAGATCAGATTTTCGATAATGTAGTCCCTGCGTTCCGGGGTGTTCTTGCCCATGTAAAAACTGAGCATATCGGCGATTTCGGAGATGGACCTGATATTGACTTTGACCAGTCGAATATCGTCGCCGATGAACTGCCCGAATTCTTTGGGCGAGATCTCCCCGAGGCCTTTGAAGCGGGTGATTTCGGGATTTTTGATATCCTCCAGGGCACTGTCGCGCTCCCGATTGTTGTAGCAGTAGCGGGTGACCTTGCTGTTTCGCACGCGGAAAAGCGGGGTTTCAAGAATATAAAGATGGCCGGCCAGCACCAGTTCCTCGAAGTAGTTCAGGAAATACGTGAGGAGCAGGTACCGGATATGGTAGCCGTCATGGTCCGCATCGGTGGCGATAACGATTTTGTTGAAACGCAGATTTTCGATGCCGTCTTCGATGCCGAGCGCCATCATGAGGTTAAACAGTTCCTCGTTCTTGTACACCGCTGCCTTGTTCTTGCCGAATACGTTCAGAGGAACGCCCTTGAGGCCGAAGATCGCCTGGGTGTAGACGTCGCGCGAGGCGACCATGGAGCCAGCCGCGGATGGGCCTTCGGTGATGAAGATGGTTGAGTCTTCGCCGTGTTTCTTGTGGTCCAGGTGGTATTTGCAGTCTTTGAAATGCGGAATCTTGATTGCGATTTTCCGTGCGGCCTCCTTGGCCTCTTTCTTGACGGCGTTGAGTTCCTTTCGCAACCGTTCGTTTTGGGCGATTTTCTCGGACAGGCGCCGGGCCGCGGTCTGGTTCTTGTGGAGGAGGTCGACCACGGCGCTCTTGACGTCCGTGACAATCCACCCCCGGATATCCGTATTCCCCAGTTTGTTCTTGGTCTGGGACTCGAAGACAGGGGCCTTGAGTTTGACGGCCACGGCGCCCGAGATGCTCTCCCGCACGTCGATACCGTTGAAGTTCTTCTTGTAGAACTCATTCACGCCCTTGAGGATGCCCTCGCGGAAGGCGCTCTGGTGGGCCCCGCCGTCGCTGGTGTATTGGCCGTTGACGAACGAGAAGTGCGTTTCGCCATAGCTGACCGTGTGGGTAAAGGCAAACTCGAGGTATTGAGATTTGTAATAAAGCGGTTCATACAGAGCCGACTCGCCGACTTCGCGGGTGAGGAAGTCCAGCAGTCCGTTTCTGGATACAAAGCGCTCCTTGTTGAAAACCAGCGAAAGCCCGCTGTTCAGGCAGGCGTAGTTCCACATCCGCTGTTTGACATAGTCGAAATTGAACGCGAAGTCTTCTCCGAAAATCTTTACATCCGGCAGAAACTCGAAATAGGATCCGTCGGGTTCGCCGGGCTTCCGACCCTCCTTTTTCCCTTTGAGACGCCCTCGTTCAAAATGCGCTGCGAAGTAATTTCCGTCACGAAAGGCAACCGCCCTGAAATCTGAAGAGAGGGCGTTGACGGCCTTCGTTCCCACGCCGTTGAGGCCCACGCTGAACTGGAAGACATCGTCGTTGTATTTAGCGCCGGTATTGATGGTGGAAACGCAGTCGATGACTTTGCCGAGGGGAATGCCGCGGCCGTAGTCTCGAACCCGGACCCGGTTGTTTTCGATGCTGACGTCAATCTTTTTTCCGTAACCCATAATAAATTCATCTACAGCATTGTCGATGACTTCCTTGAGCAGGACGTAGATGCCATCATCCGGATTGGATCCATCGCCCAGACGGCCGATGTACATGCCGGTTCGGAGGCGAATGTGTTCCAGTGAACTCAGCGTCTTGACTTTGGACTCATCGTACCCGTGTTCTGGCGATGCGCCATTGTTGCGCTTGCCGGACGACCTCGGGGTGGGCGCGGGTTTCCCGTTAATGGATAGCGAGAGCTGACTCGATTTCCTGATTGTCGGTTTGGTTTCGGGCATAGTACACCTTTTCGGGGTCGCTAGAACGCGCCACCCGGCGCGGCGACAGTACAGGCGGGGAGACAGACGGACCTGACGTGGGATCAGGACGAAACGGGGCTCAAAACGAACCTAATTGCGGGGAAATAAAGGGGAAAGAAAGCACCATAATATAGTGCATCTTTGTTCATCTTTCAAGATGTTTTTTGTTCAGCCGTACCGGACACGTTGGGGGAAATACGCGCTTGCGATACGGCGGTGCATTCCCGGGTACGGTCGACACGGCACCACTTGCACGTGTGGAACCTGTGGGCATTCGCCGCCCATTTGCCGGTTATTTTCGACACATCTGTCAGACGGGTAACGTGCAATTCACGTTTCCCGGGTCACGTACCCGAGAACGTCCGCTACCTGTTCGGGCGTCTGTGCCACCGCCATCGCCGCCGAGTCGACTTCCTTGAGCGCGTGGGCGATGTCGGCGTCGTGCATCACGACGATCGGCTTGCCCAGCGCCGCGGCGAAACCGGCGTCGAACGCCGCGTTCCACTGCCGATATGTGCCTCCGAAGCGCACCACCACGACGTCGGCATCGCTGATAAGCGTGCGGGTCCGGATGGCATTGATCTTCGCGCCCTTGTGATCCTTCCAGAACCCGGACGCTTCGGGGCCGAGGATATCCACGCCGCAGTTGTCGCTCGCGGCGTGATCGGTAACAGGCGCCGTAAAGGAGACCGGAAGTTCCTTTTCCACCGCCGCGCTGACGATCCGGTCCCGCCAGTCACTGTGGATTTCGCCGGACAAATACACCTTCCACCGTTTCGCCATCCGCAGATCTCCTCTCGCGACAATGCGCTGTTCGCTCAGTCCTTTACGACTCGATTATGTGTATACTGATTTGAGTAGTGACGCAAGTTTCCCGTGGCGTAGGCCTGTCTGATTGCGGTAGCCGGGAGCCAGTGGATAAACCAGTTATTGTAGATGTCACAGATATCCTGGGGTATGCCCCGGATTGTCACGGCTTCCACGTCGACGGCCATGAACGTATTGTGATGAATGAGAATGAGGCCGCCGGCGATGTCTGTTCCGTCGTCCCGGTCCCTTCCGCCGTGCATGTCGAAACTGTGGCTGTTGGCGTTTTCCAGAACCAGGTTGTAGCGGGCTTCGTAACTCGTGCCGGGCCTGCCCGTGCCGGCAATATGGTGCCGGCCCCAGTCGAACAGGTTGGCCTCGATGAGGGCCTCGGATCGGTCCATAACCACGCCGTAACCCAGGCCATGGCGCTGGTTGTGGTGGAAATAGTTGTGGTGGATGTGGTTGTCCGTTGAATTGGCCCGGAGGAAAATCGCGCCGTGACTCCAGCCCCAGAGTTCACAGTTGTCCACTTCGAGCCTGGGATGTACGGTCTGAATGCCCCGGGAGTTGGGAATGCTGTAATACTCCCCGACTGCAAGGAGCTCCTTCATCTGCTCGGTGCGCCTCATGGTGTCCGGGCCCTCCAGCCTGAGGCCGGTCACGCGTACGTCGGCCCCGGTAACGAGGAAGAGCGGAAGGGTCTCCAGTTGTTTGGAATAAACGAGGCCCCCATCCGAATCGGGCTTGCCCCGCCCGCTGGCCAGCGTGACGCCCGCGCGGATCTCGATGTTCCGGTCGCCCGTCAGATCCACCCTCGCGGTGTCGGCGAGATAGACGACCTCGCCCGCGCCCGCCCGTTCGAGCGCGTCCAGTAGTTCCGTCCGGTTCGTAACCATGTAGTCGTGTCGATCGACAAGCCGATCGTACCCATCTCCGCCGCCGATGGGATTGCCCGTGGGGTTCGAGTCGGCGCCGAACTTGTCGTCCGAAAGCAGGGGTCTGTTCTGCTGGGTGTTGCCATTTCCCGAACCGCCGTCCGGCGTCTCCGGCGCGGCGGATTTGTCTTTCCCGCCGCATGCCGCCATCAGAAATAAAGCGGCGAGACACATCAGCTTTCTGTACAACGTCGTTGTCATTTTCTAAACACCGTCCAATCATTCCCGGCAAGAAGCGGTCAGTGAACAGGTTTCAGCAGTCAGGAAAAACAGCTATCAGCAATTAGCTGTCAGCCAAGACCGGTTAACGATACGGTCCAACGATTCGACATCCGCCAATCTTGCCGCGGACCATCGCGTATCTCTTCAAGATATCGTCTATCGCTTTTTTCTCAGTCCTTGACGAGCCGGTTGTGCGTGTACTGGTTTGAATAGAGCCGTAGATTACCCGTGGCGTATGCCTGTCTGACAGCGGTAGCCGGGAGCCAATGGATAAACCAGTTGTTGTAAATCTCACAGGCTTCCTGGGGAATCCCCCGGATGACGACGGCCTCCACGTCGATAGCCAGAAACGTGTTGTGATGAATGAGAATGACGTCGCCGGCGATATCCGTTCCGTCATCCCGGTCCCGGCCGCCGTGCATGTCAAAACTGTGGCTGTTGGCGTTTTCGAGAACCAGGTTGTAGCGGGCTTCGTAGCTCGTGCCTGGCCTGCCCGTACCGGCGATATGGTGCCGGCACCAGTCGAACAGGTTGGCTTCAATCAGCGCTTCCGACCGGTCCAAATTCACGCCGTAGCCCATATGGTGGCGCTGGTTGTGGTGGAAATAGTTATGGTGGACGTGGTTGTCCGTTGAATTCGCCCGGAGGAAAATGGCGGCGTGGGTCCAACCCCAGAGTTCGCAGTTGTCCACTTCGAGCCTGGGATGTGCGGTCTGAATGCCCCGGGAGTTGGGGATACTGAATTGCCGGCCTTCCGACAGGAGTTGCTTCATCTGCTCGGTGCGTCTCATCGTGTCCGGGCCCTCCAGCCTGAGCCCGGTAACGCGAACGTCGGGACCAGTGACGAGAAAGAGTGGAATCGTCTCCAGTTCCTTGGAATAGACCAGGCCACCCTCGGAATCGGGCTTGCCCCGCCCGCTGGCCAGCGTGACGCCCGCGCGGATCTCTATGTTCCGGTCGCCTGTAAGGTCCACCCTGGCAGTGTCCGCCAGATAGACCACCTGGCCCCCGGTCGCCTGCTTGAGCGCGTTCAGGAGTTCCGTGCGGTTCGTAACGAAATAGTCGTACTCCTCGACCCGTTGATTGTATCCGTCTCCACCTCCGATGGGATTGCCCGTAGGATTCGAGTCGGCACCGAACTTGTCGTCCGAAAGCAGGGGTCTGTTCTGCTGGATGTTGCCACCCGTCGTCTCGGCAGGCGGCGGCTCTGGGGCGGCGGGTTGTTCCTTCCCTCCGCATGCGGCCACAAGAATCAGCACTGCAAGAAAGGTGATCGTTCTGTATAAGGTCGTCGTCATAAACACCTCACGCATCCACCCCCGGGAAACAGACCGCCCTTCCACCCCGTGGCCACCGGGTGAGTAGGGAGACGGGAGACGTAAGAAGCCGTCAGTTTTCAGCGATCAGCGTACAGCAGTCAGCCTAAAACCAGCGAAAACCCGTTGCTATACGGCACAACGTTTGCACGGGCACGACGCCCTTGCTTCCGGGTGTCGCAAAATGCGACAACAGCAATCGGAAAAACGCGGTCCAAGCCCAAATCCACACATCGGTCCTTCGCGGTCTACCACACGACCGCCCGGTGGGGGAGTAGGGATTTCTATCGCCCTCTAATGTGTTTAATCGCACCTGCGACCGGTTGTGGAGAAGGGGGTTTTTCCACGTTGATCCGTCCCCTGCTATGGTTCTGGTACACCTGAGGGACCCGCAGGACACCCAATTTCCTCTTATTCATCTGAGACGATTTTCGGAAAAACCGGCCCCGTGCCGAACGGCCTGCCTGCGCCGAGCCGTGCTCGGCAGGCAGGCGCCGTTCTTTTTGGTCCTTTTTCTTGGGCGTACAAGAAAAAGGACAGAAAAAAGGAAAATTAAATAAAGAGAGAAGAAAATGACCTCGCAGGCCCGGAACACAACCCATCGATCGGCTTTACCCGACTATTTGTCGTGCCTTAGCCCCGCCGCTGGTTGTTCAGCCTAATACAGGTCTTCCCGTGTCGTTATAGGACACCACCGGGCCGTGCTGAGATGGTCCAACAGGACATTGAGCGATTCGGGCGTGCCGATGTGCTGAAGCGCCACCGCCGCGTGCCCCGAGGCGTAGCGATTCTCGTCCTGCAGGGCTTCTCTGAGGGCCGGGATGGCGGATTCGGCGTCCGCTCCGATACGCGCCAGGGAATACGCCGAGGTATAACGAACCTGGCCGTCGTCGTCCTTCAGGGCATTCGCCAATGCGGGCACGGCCTCGTCCGGGTTGCTGGCAATGGTGCCCAGGGCTTCGGCCGCGTGGTGGCGAACCCATTCGGACGGATCGTCCAACGTTTTCGCGAGTGCGGGTACCGACTCGGATGCCGCTGGACCGGCGTCGCCCAGCGCGAAGGCGGCGTGGCCACGGACCTTTTCATCATCGTGTCCGAGCGCGCCGACGAGTTCGGGGACGGCGGGCTCACCCACGGCGGCCAACCCGTATGCGGCGTTGAGTTTCACGCTGTCGTCGCCCGACTGAAGGGCGCGAACAAGCGGACCAACAGCCGGTTCTCCGGTTGCGGCCAGTTCGTACGCCGCGTTGAGCCGGGCGGTTTCGTCGCCATCCTGGAGGGCCCGCGAAAGCGCATCCACGTTACCCGCGTGGCCGTTGGCGTTCAACCCTCGCGACCAGTCCCAGATGCTGTTCCAGACAAATGGGTGTCTGTTTCCAACGTCCGCGTTGCTCCAGGCGCCGTCGTTATGATTCCACGCCGGCTGCGTGGGCTCGGACATACGTGTAAACTGGAATTTCATCATATACCGTCTCTTGTCGACCTGGTTCGGCATGGCTCGATGCCAGATGTCGAAGTGGACGATCGCGATCGTTCCGGCTTCGCCGCACACGGAAACACCGGCCTCGTCCGGATTCTTCAGACGGTCCATATAGCAGTGCGTGTGGGGAATGACGCCGGTCGGGCCGTTTATTAGTTCCACGTCCTGGGGATAATAGAAGGCCATCGCCCACCGGTTGCGGTGGTAACGCAGCTTATAGTAGCCCCAATAGCTGTCCTTGTGCCAGCCGCCGCCGGGCCCGTTGGGTTTGTTGAAATGGCAATGGCGGTGGGTGTGCATGGTATGGTCGGGCCCGAGGATGGAGGTGAAGGCGCCGCGGACTTCGGGCTGGTCGAAAACGGTCTGGATTTCGGGAACGCGCGGCAGGACATTGTTTCCCGGGTTCCCTTCCTTTTCGAAGACTTCGTCGGTCTTCCTGTAGATTTCTTCATGGAACTCAGGCGGGAGATTGACCTTAATCGTTGTGAATCCATTGGCGATGAATTCCTGCATTTTCCGGTCGTCCAGGAGATATTTCGGGTCCGGCATAGTTCAATTCTCCGTGAAGTTGGTGAAGAGGGCAGGGCGGGACCCTCGTTTTTTGCGCCGTCACCCCAAAAAAGTAGTGACATGGACAGGACGCGTCAAGGGTTTATTGGGCAGCGGGCGACGAGAGGCCACCCGGCGGGCATAATCGACGCGCCTGCGTTTCGGTTCCCCGCAATAAATGTTGCTTTTTGGGGAGAACTGGCGAATTTTTACTGAACCGGTTCAACAGAAGGCGTGTCTTGCAGGATGTGAGAAAGGATATGCAGCGCCACTTATCGCGGTGTTTGGGAAATAGAGTGTTATCCGTAGATCACATAATGCAAATTCCGATAGCGTTTCATCTGCACGCCAAGACGCCGGAGTTCACCATGCTTCAGGAACGGGACCTGATCCAGCAGTGTCTTTCGGGAAATCGGGACGCGTTCCGGAGGTTGATTGAACCCCACCAGGACTTTGTCTTCCGCGTTGCGCTATCGGTTCTGGGCAGACGGGAGGAAGCGGAGGAGGCCGCTCAGGACGCGTTCGTCCGCGCTTACAGGGGCCTGGGTTCGTTTTCCGGTCAGGTTCCCTTTCAGGCCTGGTTGTACCGGATTGTGGTTCGAACCGCACTGAACGCGCGGCGGCGGCGACGGCGGCTCCTGGAGCGCCTGACACCGCCCTCATGGTTCGGGAGCCTGGCTTCGGCGCGGACGGACGCGCCCGATGTCGAGGTTGCGAAACGGGACGTGCGGATACGCCTGCGGGCGACGATTGACCGGTTGCCGAGAAAACTTCACGAGGTTGTGGTATTGACCTATCTGGACGAACTCGCCTGCGGTGAAATTGCTGAGATTCTCGACATTCCCGAAGGCACGGTAAAGTCCCGGCTTCACCGGGCGCGAGAAAAATTGCAGAAAGAGATCAAGAGACAGGGTCTGTTGGACTGACCGAAATGAGAAAGGGTTGCAAGATGCTGAAATCCCGGTGTCGCGAAACCAGAAAGCGGATGCATAGCTACCTGGACGGCGATTTATCGCCCGAGGGGGAAGAGGCTATGCGGGCTCACGTGGCGCGGTGCGGGGATTGCGCGCTGGCGTTTGAGCGGCTGGGTCTAAGCGAGGACGCAGTGCGGAGTCATTTCGAGGCAACGGTCGCAAACGCGACGGCGCCGGAGGGATTCTGGAGTGGTTTGTCGAATCGGCTACTGCCGCCGCCGCGGCGCGCTCGATGGCGTCCGGCGGATCTTCTCGGCAGGATTCCCCGCAGGGTGCTTGCGCCGGCAGCCGCGGCCGCGGCGTTGATGCTCGCGATCTGGGGATTGGAGATGTACGAGACGATTCCACCGCCGGGAAACGGAAGATCGGCGCCGGTTCGCAAGGAATTGGCGAAGATCCGGGCGTCGATCCTGGACATGGAAGCTGAACTGGAGCGACAGTGGAGGTAAGGGCCATGCACGGTGTGAAATCCGTCGTTTTGTTATATCTGTTGCTGGCGGGCGCAAATGCAGCCGGCGGCGATTCCCTGGATGTGCGCGTCCAGGGAATTCAAGGTCCGGTGGACAGCATTCATCTGAAGTTGGACGGGAGACGTTCTCTCCGCGCGACGAAACCTGGACCGTCCATACCCGCTCCAGTTGGCGACTTCGAGGAAATGCTTACAGACTTGCGCAAGCGCAACCGCAAGTCGCTGCTGACGCTCAAACGGGACGTCGACGCGATGAACCTGGCGCTGGAGACCGGCTCGGTCAGCGCGGACGAGACCCGGCTGCTACTGGCCGATATCCGGATGCGCCGGATCGACGCGCGGGCGAGCCTGAACCTGATGGGCTTCATGAACCGTCTTGCGAAGGGCCGGGACCTGGCAGGCCGGTGGGGCGACCCGGTGTACCTGGTCATGCCGGCGCCGGCGACGCCGAACATCCTGGTGGTGAATCGCACCCGCGGACAGATGGCGGCGGACGTCTGGGACGCCGATACCATACGCGTGGGATATATTCCGGCGTTCTCGGGCTTCGCGAAGGAGGCCCTGCCCAACCATAAGGCGCTGGAGCGGACGGCGAACGTGAACGCGGTGGTGTCCGTGCATAGCGCCGAGGCCGTGGCGACTGCGGTAGAGGGACTCGATGAAGGCCATGGCGGGGGCATCTCGGGGGCGATGACAGTCGTTTCAGTTTCAGATCACTCGGGGATGCACGCACCGCCGGGGGCGACCACCGAAGACCCGCCTGCACGTGGCGTGCTGGTCTTTCCATCCGCCATGGTGCCGCGCCCGGACCGGCTGCTGCTGGATCGCGCTGAACCCGTCGCGATACGGGACATGGAGGGCGTCAGGGTGGTCCGTCTCGCCGACAGCGACACCCTCCTGGCGCGCCTCAATGCCGCACCGGAGGAACGGCGTATGGCTTTCGAGCGGACAACCGGTCCTGAAACGGGCTATTGGTCCCACCGTGTTCCCCGCCTCCAGCGGCAAATGCCGGACGGTGTTATCGGCCAACGCGGCATCACCGGGCAGGCGGTTCCCGATGAGGCGCTGGTATCAGATCCCGGCGCACCTGCGACGTTCAACCAGGGAGTCGATCTTCTGGCTGCCGGCGAATTCGATGCGGCGATGCAACGTTTCGAAGATGCGATTTCGGAGGACGATCAGTACGCGCCTGCCTACGTGGGATTGGGAAGGGTCCATCTGAAGCAGAACGCGCCCAAGGACGCGAAATATTATTTCAAGAAGGCGTTGAAGCGATCCCCTGGATCTCCTTCGGCGTTGATGGCGCTCAGCGACGTGGCGATGCAGGAGGAGGATTGGGGGGATCTGAAGCAATGGTCAGGACAGATTCTGGACCAGGATCCGGACAATCCCGAAGCGCTCTACCGACTGGCCATCGCGCACCGGGAAGCCGGAAAATTCCAGGCGACTGTAATGCGCTGGTTGAATTGGCGGCGATCGGAACGGTACTTCATACAATTGGTGAACATAACACCTCAATACCGCGACGCCTACTATCAGTACGCGGTACTCAAACGCTATGACAAAGCGTTTGAACAGGCGATTCGCCTGGGAGAAAAGCAGGTGGCGTTGAAGCCCGACTCGCGCCTCCACCGGCGAAGGTTGAGGCGTCTGTACCTGCATCTCCTGGACAATACGGATCCGGATGATGCGCTGAAATGGATGCGAAGGCATGGCTCGGAATACGCGCGCTATTTCGAGGGCGAAGCCCTGCGGCTCGCCGGGCGGACGGCCCGCGCAGATACGGTGCTGCAGGGCTGGCTTGCGTCTGGGCCTTCGTTGAGCGTGATACCGGCCTATCTTTCCCTGGCGCGAATTGCTTATGGACGTGACGCCGTTGAGACTGGAGAGGGCTATTACGACAAGGCGGTGCAGAGCATTCAGGACTCTCTGGATGCGCAACTGATGTATGAAGACGTGAAGTATATCGTGACCGTCGAGGAGATGGACGCGTTTTCCAAACTCGAGACGCATGAGGCCTATCGGGAGTTTTTCCGAAAGGTCTGGGTGAGCCGCGACCCCACGCCCGCCGTGTTTCCCAACGTACGATTGGCGGAGCATTATCGGCGGATCCTGTATGCCGAACGGTACTACCTTTTCGACGGCTTCCGGACGTGGTTCTACGATCCTGACAAAGACGACAAGATTCCATATCCGAGTACAATCGATTTGAACGACAGGTTTAACGATCCGGGTCTGCTATATATAAGGCATGGCCGTCCGTCGGATACGCAGAAGTTCTCGATGGCCGAAATCTGGCACTACTGGAAGACGGATGCGTTTCCTCAGATGGTATTCAATTTCGTGGCAACGCCCAGCAGTATGGGTTCGGACTGGCGTCTCGTGGAATCCCTTTCCGGCTCGGGGAACTACAGAGCGCGCGTCCGATGGGAAAATGAGAAGGCCAGGCGTGAAGCGCGGCAGTCGGTGGAGATGGGGCTGCGGACGGACCGGCATTCGTGGGAGGACGACGTGGATGAGCTGGATTACGATTCCTACCTGGCGTATTTCAAGGGTGAAGGGGGCAGAGGCGACGTTGAGTTGTATTATGGAATGCCCTTCAAGGCGTTGAAAAAGGACTACGGCCAGTTGCCCGATACGTCGGTTATCTACGAGTACGGCCTGGCGATGCACAACCTGCAATGGAAACGATTTGAGAACCTGACCGGACACGTCCGAAAGGCGCAGGTGGAACGATCGCGTTACGAGGACGGAAGTTTCGGCGTACTTCGGCTTTCCGCTGATCCCGATTCCAGCTACGCGGCGTTTTTTCTGCGGCCCTCGCGGGGCCATCTCCTGGGCGGTTGGAAGCAGGGCGTGCGAATTCCGGATTTTTCGGATACGGAACTGGATATGAGCAGCGTCGTGCCGGCCCACGTGATCTGGCCCGACGTCGAAGGAAGCGACGGGTTCAACCTTCGTGGTATCCATGCCGTTCCCAATCCCTCTCGTCGATTCTCACGTAAGGATCCGGTGTACATCTATTTCGAGCTTTACAATTTGACGCCCGACGAGCGGGGCACGACGTCGTTCGAAGTCTCATATGGGTTGACACGATTGAAACAGCAGGGCGTCAGGAGACTGCTCAAAATCTTCGGCGGCGGGAAAAAACCCGCCACGTCCGTCACGGTCGAGCGCCTGGGCGATACGCCGGATACAAGGGAGTTTCTATCTCTTGATCTGAGCAGAGCCGGCGCCGGGGAGTTTATGTTGAAAGTAAAGGTCCGCGACATCCACGCCGGCACCGAACGGGAAGAGACGATGGAACTGGTATTGGAGTAATAGCGAGCGAAGCTGTTCGGCTGCGATCGGGAGCCCACGCCGGCGCCGTGTCGCCAGATTATTTCGCGTACACGGGACTTTGCTTCCTGTTCATTGCTCCGGAAAGCCAGATCGATGAGACTCTTGATTTTCTGCATAGTGGCGCTGCTGGTGACAGGCGAAGTACGCGCCGGGAAGACGGACGCGAGCGTGGATTCGCTTTACCGCGAGGCATTGGCACAGGTCGGACAGGCGCCTCCGAAGGAGCCTATAGAGGCTTTTGAGCGGGTCTTGAAGCTGGACTGGAAATTCGCGCCCGCGCACTATCAAATAGCGAAGCTGTACATCGAAATGAACACGCCGCTCACGCGCCAGAGCGCCCGGAAGGCGCTCAATCAGGCGATGCGGCTCGATCCGGAGAACAAGGATTATCAGATGACGCTCGGCGAATTGCTCAGCAGACAGGGTTTCTGGTGGCATGCCGTACGGCACTATGAAGAATTGGCGAAAACGGAGCCGGAGAATGCGGAGGCGGCGTACTGGGCGGGGTATTTTGCAGTGCAGGATTATCTTCGTTATATCGATAGGCAGGACCCTTTCATCTTCGTCGACAAAAATCTTGGAAGGATGTTTTATTGGAAACGTTTCGCCAAGCAGGATCTCAAGCGGGCGAGGACACATTTTCAGCAGAGCATTGAAGCGGATCCCGGTTTTAGAGGCGCATATTACCAGCTTGGTTTGCTGCATGTTGAGACCGGGCAACCTGAAGAGTTGATCCTGGTCTTCAAGCGTTTTTTGAAACAGGCGCCGGAGGACAAGGATGGGTTGATGTTCTGCGGTTTGGGCTACCAGATGCTGGGTGAAATGAACCTGGCGCATAGCTATTACACGCGGGCCATGGAGCGAATAACTGACGAAGAGCGGTCCATGATGGAGTCGGTGGATATTATTGCGTCGAAAGAAGAACGTACACGGATGGCACAAGCGATTACGTACGGAGACACTGGCCGTGACAATTGGACAAATGACCGCCGCGACCGTTTCTGGCGGAAGCAGGATCCGCTGTTTTTGACGGAGTTCAACGAGCGGAAGATGGAGCATTATGGCCGGGTTGCGTATGCCAATCTCAGGTACAGCCGGCCTTTTAAGGGTATTCCAGGATGGCAGACGGATACGGGTAAGGCATTTATCAAGTTTGGACGGTTTATTGAACGGATTTCCTTCGCTACGTCGAAAACGTGGTTCTATGAGACATTCCGCATATCGTTTAAGAGCAGCGACGGCTTGGACGCATGGCGGTTTGGGCTGGGATCAGCTGGAGGCGGGGCCGTTGGAGATCTGATGGAGAATGTTAGAATCGTTAATGGAAATGATACGTACTCCGTCACACAACTGCGAAACGATCTTGGCGACTTTTATGCGGGCAGGAATCGGAGGAATATGTGGGGAACACCCGAGCCTCCCGCCAGGCATGTATTTCGAGATACGCCGCAGCGGTATATCGACCCTTATCGCGAACTGAAGTATCGGATGCCTCACCAGGTCGCGGCCTTTCGTGAGGACGACAGCATTCGCGTGGAATTCGCCTACGCCATTCCGAAGGCGCGGGTGCGCGTAAACGAGCCGGATGGCCTTCTGGACCTCGAGGACGGCGTGTTCTTATTCGATGAGCACTGGGATGAGGTCTACAGGAAGAAGATGGATGTAACCATGCAGTGGCCGGTGTTCGCCAACGTGGCTGAGACGAAAAGCGACAGCATCCGGCGCAACCACATTGTGTCGTTCCGAACGCTGCGCGTCGCCCCACGGCAGCACCGTCTCGCGGTGGAGGTCCGAGACCGCGGCACCGGATCGATCGGGACCTTTCGCGAATTCCGGGAATTTTGGACGGCGGATTCATTACTGACCATGAGCGATCTTCTCCTGGCTTCCGGCATCCAGCCCAAAACACCGTTTCCCGAGGGGCGTGACGATCTTCGCGTCACGCCAAATCCTCTCCATACCTACGGCCGATCCGAGCCGGTCTTCATCTATCTCGAGATCTACAATCTTAAAAAAGACAGGTTCGGCCGGACCAAATACCGGATTTCCTACCGGCTGACCCGGCCGGATCGCGAGGAGATCCACCCCGAACGGTTCGCCGCACTGGACGCACCGGGCGCGGGCGCCACGGTGGAGATTCAGACCATAGTGGACGAAGCGATAATCGAGAGAGAGGAAGACCTCTGGCGGGATGAAATTGAAGAGTCCGTGAGTTACCGTGTGAAATACATCCTGCCGGAACGCAATAAGATCTCCGAGGAGATCGAGAACACGCCTCGTTCACGCGAAAGCACGGAGACGACGGTCACGGCGCGATACCAGGGAAATCAGAAGGATGACTTCACCTTCCTGCAGATCGACGCACGCAACGCCCCCGCCGGTTTCCACAAGCTGATCGTTACCGTGAAGGACCTCTACACGGGGCAGATCTCGGAACGGAACGTGGTGTTCCGGGTGGTTGAGTAAACGAGACGCTTGCTGCCGACCAAATTCCACCGGGGTAGGGCGCGGCGCTTGCAGGCTGCCTCCGAGTGTGGGGATGGCGACCCCTCCCCCTCCCCTCCCCGACGCGGGGAGGGGAGGGATGATCCGACCCTTCGACCCTTCGACCCTTCGACAGGCTCAGGGACCGCAAGCTCAGGGAGCGGCTCAGGGTACAGGCACCCATCCGTGGATGCCGCCGCCTGAAGGGCGAGCGGATGTGCTGCCCGTCAGTCCTGTCAAAGTGACAGACGCTCGGGCATCATCCGACGCTGCAGTAGATGCTTCGTCAGCCTGACGGCTTCCTCAGCATGACAGTGTGGGCGCAAATAGAGTGGTGACAGTGGCGACTTGCTGCTTCGGGAAGTGCAAGCAATTACAGGCGTTTTGTCTCGGATGGTTGATGCGCTCAAGCGATACATCGAACTAAAGCTTATAAAAGTGGAGCAGACATTCTTGTCTGCTCATATACATCAAACCGAAACCTCAGAATCCTGTGTCCGGACACGCCACGACTCGCCTCCGTCTCCCCGAAATGAGAACGGCAGACAGGAATGTCTGCCCCACATTCACCCACACTCCCTCAACGAGTCGACAATCTATTGTGGGCGTGGAGATGATTGATACGCGAACAAAGCAGCCTTAATACATATTGAGTTATTCGAAATACATAGTTCAAAACAGCCAGTGCTGAAACAGAAAGGGGAGCCTTTGCTCCACAAAACCAGAAACCTCGTCCAGGATTGGCGAAAGGGCGACGCGGAGAAGCTCTACGCGCTCGAGATGGCGGCGGACGTGGCCTGGCCGGGAGGCGGAGGGTGGCAGACGACTCCCGACGAACAGGAGCGGGATATTCGCGAAAACAACCTGCTGGGAGCCTTTGTCACCGAGACTGGGCAGAAGATCATCAGCATCTGCAAGATCCGGGCAAAGCCGGGACAGCAGGTACACGCGTTTGTTCCGTACCTCAACTGCCGTCCGGATTACCATGGTAAGAAGCACGGAAAGTCCGTACTGTGGGCCGCGCTGGACCGCGCGTACGAGGATGGGTTCCAGCGCGTCGATCTGTACACGTGGCCGGGTAATTTGAAGGCGATGCCGCTGTACAAGAAGATGGGGTTTATGTGGCGGCCGGACTCGTCCGTACACATGGAAAACTTCGTTCCCGCCGCCCGCCGGCATCCGCTCGCCGCCGTTTTTTTTGCCAGGCACGATTGGTACGAGGCCCACGTGAGGGAACTCAAGCCGGAAGAGGACGTGATGACGCGGGGAAAGGTGAAGGTCTATGAGTATCTCTGGCGGGCCCCGGACGGCGATTTCCTGAGACTGGTGTTCGACCGCCAGAGTTGGGGAATCACCGAGATCGAGAACAACGATCTGATGGTGTCGTGCAGCCTTTCCGACGAGAAGCTGGTTGCAGGTGTCCCCCACCCCGTCCGCTGGCGTATTCTGAATAAGAAGCCGGATCCGGTTCACGTCTTTCTCACCGCCTCGGGCGATCCGGGTGTTGCGGTCGACAAGCGCGAGGCGCTGGATGTCACGGACGCCGCGGAGCTTGAGGGAACATTCGTAATCGATCCGAATATCGAGGAAAAAACACACGAACCCAAAGCGGCGGTACTGCGGACCGATCTGGTGATCGACGGCGTCGGGATCGAACTCACGGCCAACCCAGGGACTTCGAAGGCATGTCGTTGGCCGACTACTACCGTCGCTTCGCGCGGATGGTGTCGAAGTCTCTGACCAAGGCGCATGGGTAGATGGCGCCGGGGGTTTGAGGTGGAAACCAGGGTTTGAGAGATAGAATGACAAGTATGAATGACATTGTGCAAGGTGTGATGTATATTCCGCATCTGATCTGTTGCGTTGGGAGGTGAGCAGTGAAGAGCGACAAAGGAAGTGGACCGACCGAGATTCTTCCAGACACCGGGCACGTCGAGGGTGAGGCGGCTTCCGAGGTGTGCCAGGAAGATCCGGGCATGACGTCGGATGTTCGCGTTGGATGCAGATACCGGACTCCGCTTTTCCAGTCCGAGAGCATTGTCGATGATGCCGGTCACTTGATTCGCCTTCATTTTGTCGACATGCGTACTCCAGAAGCACGGCTCCCCATTACGACGGTGATCAAAGGGTGCTCCCAGAAGTATGCAATCGAGACGTACCCGACCGTGCGCATCTCGAAACCGACACTTTTCCGCAGATTCGGAGAACGCCTGATCAAGGATTCCCATGAGGCTCGTGTCTCGAAGACATTGGAGCATACTCGCATCAATCATCCCGAGGACTTGCACCAAGCACGATCCGACAGTGCCGAAAAGAACAAAGCGGCCGAACTTGTCGGCGCGACGGCGAGGTTCGAGACCACAGGCACGAAACGGACATCCAGGAGCCGTCATGCCGTCTCATACGGCAAGAACGGATGGATACTCTGCACAGCGATAGAACCGACGACTCACGAGGAAATGCGCCTACTGAAGACGACCCTGCCAGATCACTACGATCACTTCTCGTTCATCCATCGCCCCCGTGAATTTGCGCGGTCGCTCGGCCTGATGGTCGCAGAGCACCTCGGTCCACAAGGACAGACGGCCACGCTGACTGATCGAATAGGTGACCAAGAGGGAATCCAGGCGGAATATCCTTCGCAGACCGTCTTTCATGGGCCCGTCATCTATGTGCCCGACCCGTACGACTTTCTCGACAACCTGCATTCTGACCTCGAAAGGGTGATATGTCCGGTTTTCGTTAAGCGCATCAAGCATAGGGATCAACGAGAGTATCGGTTTGCCATTTGGACGGAGAAGGAACCCAGGGATGAACTTGTAGATCTTCCTATCTCGTTGGCTATGCGTGGGTCGATGAGGAAGATTGATGTGCGAGATTCGCCAGAAGCCACTGTGTCCAGGAGAGCGGGGCAGCCCAGCGCAGCAACTCCGGTTTCCACATCCGATCCAGATGAGACAACTGAGCAACCGAAGCAGCCGCAAGGTCCTACGAGAATCCAAGAGGAATCCGAGGCACGGGAAGACGAATATCGTCCAGTCATTGGCGGCACTAGCCCATTTGAGGATTCACCACTGGTTAGTGGGTGGGAGAACATCCGTCGAAGCTATCCCAGCATCGAGGGTCTTCGAGCCGGATTATATGAGTATCCCGATGAACGGAGAGTGGAAGTTGCAAGCGCAACATTCTTTGTCGAACCCTACGTGCGCTTTCTTCTTTCTACCTATAGGGATCCGATCGAGAAGATATCGGTGACTGGAGACAACTTTGTCACCGTCTACTTGAGGCTTCCGCCCGGGACCGGTGCGGTCGGAAGAATCGCCATTGGACCTCATGGCAAAGGGATGTGCAGAATCGAGACAGACGGCTTCAAATGGGGTTGCTTTGTTGACGATACACGCCGTCCGCCAACGCGACTCGGTCCAAGTCTTGATAAGGCCGGTCTCCTCCTGATTGAGCCAAGCTCCTGAGCACAACTGGCACCAGTCTAGAACATATGGAAGGGTCGGACCGCGCCGTAGTTCTCGTACTCGCCGGCGCGGATCCAGTCGATAAGGCCGGTGAGCGGAGCCGTGAGTTTCCATCTCCGCGTGGAGTTTCTCCGTGCGGCCAATTTGGCCGTTTCGTAGGGTCCGAACGTGAACCGATGGTACACCGGCATCGAGACAAGCGATTTTCCTCTGGCCACGCTCACGTTGTCCAGCGGGGTCACGTCTCCAAACGCCTTTGTGAGATTCTTGACTTCGAATGCAGATTCCATATTATGATTCCTCTTGATTGCCGGCATCGTCCATCATCTGGCCGAAAATTTCCAGTGCCTGGGCTTTGTCGATGCCAAGCTGCCTCGCGATGGCCACAATGGGCGCCAGGCTCTGCCTTAGACGATCAAGCTTATGAACCTCGATCTTTTCGGGTCTCAGGTAACTGACGGTGAGGGGACGCCCGCGACGCCGTTCCACGATGCCCTCCGCCTCCAGATAGCCGTAGGCTTTGCTGACGGTCATCGGGTTGACACCCAGTTGTGCGGAGAGGGTGCGCGTGGCGGGCAGCTTCTCGCCCGGCCGAATCAGGCCGCTTGCGATATGAAATTTAATCTGGTCCATCAACTGCCGGTAGACCGGCACGCCGCTGTGGTGATCGATTGCAATCAGCACGGGTCAGTTCTCCAAAGTGAATTAGTGTATTACTTTCAATATACAGTATATCAGTTGTCGTTGTCAAGCAGGTTTTTTCGTCATTGGATGCTTAAGGTTTCGCTAGTGGCTGAGCATAGCGATGCCGCACCGGGTATAGACATACTGTATCCGGAAATCTTTAAACCGAGGAGCGGACGATGAAAATGACATCAGTAGACGTGTGGACCGTGGTGGTTCCGACCATTCCGGGACGGGTGAACAGCCCCGAATGGGTGCCGAACGTCGGATGGGACGAGGTGACCAAGCATATCCTCCGGCTCAATACGGATACCGAGTACTACGGGTTGGGCGAAACCGGCCGGGGCGTGCCCATCGAAGACGTGCGCGCGGGCGCGGCCCTGGTGCTGGGCCGGGACCCCGAAGCGGTGACGCTGCAGAATATCTACGAGTCTCGCAGCGACGGAACGGAGACGGTGCTGGACGTAGGAACGGGCCCCGCGTATCACGCCCTCGAGGTAGCCGTTTTCGATCTGATCGGCCGGGTGCGCGGACTTCCCGTGCATGCCCTGCTGGGCGGCGCGGTGCGCGACCGGGTGCGGGCGGATTACTGGATGGGGTCCCAGACACCTGAGGATGGAAAACGGACGGTCGCGCGGGCGCTCGAGCACGGCTTCAAGGGGATCAAGATCAAGTGCAAGATCGAGGAGCCAATGGTGGAACGGCTACGGGCAATCCGGGACGTGGCGGGGCCGGAGTTCAAGGTCACGGTGGATCCGAACGAGCGGTTTCGCACGGCGGCGCAGACGATTGAACTCGCCGGCCAACTCGAGCAACTGGGCAACGTGGAGGTATTCGAAGACCCGATCCCCAAGTCGAATCTGGAAGGGTACGTGGAGATTCACGAGGCCATCGGTATTCCAGTTGCGATGCATCTCGGGAGTGGTGAGGGGGTGCTGCGGGCCGTGAAGGCCGGTGTGGTGGATTGCGTCAACCTGGGCGGGAGCATGGCGGGCTTTGCGAAGTGCGCCGCCGTTGCGGAGGCGGCCGGGCTGCGCTGCTGGCACGGTTCCGGGGTGGACCTGGGAATCATGGAATCCTCCTTCGTGCACGCGGTCTCGGTGGTGCCGAACTGCACCATGGCGTCGGACATCGTGGGAAGCTGGGTGCGGGAGCACAACCTGATCCTGGAGCCGATGGTTTTCGAAGACGGATTCACGCCGGTTTCCATGGCACCGGGGCTGGGGTGCGAACTGGATATTGAAGCGGTGGCGCGGTACAGCAGTGCCCATGAGACGATACACGCGCCATAGCCCATGTGTATGGCATGGATTGGTGTCGCGTAAATGGAAATCCTGCCGGGTTTTCGGAGATTTGAATGTTCGTATTGACGGTATTATGCTTGTGGTTGTTAACGGCCCCGGCGCTGGCCGCGCAGGCCGACCCTGCGAAGGTGGATTCGCTCATTCTGGCATCCACGGATACGACGCTGGAGTGGGAAACGCGCAGGGATCTCGCGAAGCAGGCGATGAAACACGACCGGACGGGAAAGGCCATGCACGCGCTCGCGCGATTGAAGCTGGAAAAAGGCACGACGTATTCGCGCCAGCAGGCGCGGTCCCTGCTGAAGAGGGCGCTGGAACGGGAACCCGAGAACGGGAACTACGTGGCGACCTTCGCGGAATTGGCGTGGCGCACGGGACAGAGGCCCGCGTCCTTCAAGAAGGCGCGGGAGGCCATCGCGCTGGACCCGGAAAACGTGCGAGCGCACTATTGGGCGGGGCGGTACGTGGTCTGGTCCTGGGAGATGACATTCTTCACGCGTGAGGATGAAGCGGACGAGATGCGCGCGGCCGGGGACGGAGACGTGACGACTGGGCGCACGTTCGCGCAGCGAGGTTACGCGGACATGGACGTGGACGTCGGAATCGACTATCTGAGCCGCGCCCTGGATCTGGATGCGGATCACTGGCCGTCCCGGGTGAACCTTGGGCTGGCGTACTACATGGCGCGGATGCCGGATGCGTTGATTGCCCTGTTTAGAGACGATATTGAACGACATCCGGGTCGTTCGGACGCCTATTTCTTTAAGGGTTTGGGACATCAGGCCAAGGGCGACCCCGAAGCGGCCTACCGGGCCTACGTGGACGGACTGTCGCGCCTCTCCGACCGGCAACGCCGATTCATGCAATCGGTGTTCCTGATGCGGGACAAGAAGGCGTGGAAGAAGGGCGAACCCGCGCCGGACGTGGAGGCAATTCAAAAATTCTGGTTCGGGAAAGATCCGTTGTATTTGAGCAAAATAAACGAGCGAATGTTGGAGCAGTGCAGGCGGGTGGCTTTCGCGAATCTGCGGTTCGGCGACCCCATCAACGGGTACGCCGGGTGGGAAACGGACCGGGGACAGGCGTATATCCGATATGGAAAACCCCTCGCCCGGCAAATGACGCCGGCGGACATCGATTTGGGTTTAACTCGGACGATCGCCGAGGAGGCGAAGTTGAGGAGACAGGGCAAGGTAGGCCCGACCGGGATGATCTTCGACTTTCAACCTCGAAAGGATACCTGGACGTACGACGGGTTCGAGGTTTCGTTCTTCAATACCAATTCCTGGGATTCGTGGCGGTTCGGAGCCTCGAAGCTGGGTGGTCAGACGCTGACCTTCAGCGAGCTGGTGAAGGCCGTTCCGGACTATTACCGCTATCCTTATCAGTACAGCGTGCCGTATCAGATTGCGCAATTCCGGCGCTCTGGTGGAACGACGGGTGTGGAGGTATATTATGCGCTTCCCGGCGACCAGGTCACGCATGAAGAGGTCGGGCCCGGGATCCGAGCGGTGGACGTGGTGCAGGCGATGTTCCTGTTCGACGCGGCCTGGGATACGCTGCGGCGCGAGGTCGGCCGAGTGCGAAGGATGCCATGGATACAGTACGTGTCCACCAAGCGGGGTTATCTTATCGCGAGCGAGCAGTTGACGCTGGCGCCGGGGGATTATCACCTGGCGGGGGAGGCGGAAGACCAGGCGAACAGGAAAGTAGGTACGTTCAGGGAACCGTTACGGGTCAGGCGGTTCAGCCGCGATTCGCTGGAGATCAGCAGCCTGCTGATGGCGCGCCGGATCGTAGAACGCGAGGAATGGCCAATGGAGCGAGCGCGGTATATGGTGCTCCCCAATCCGCTGGCGGAGTGTTCACGGAACGGAAGTGCGTGGTTTTATTTCGAGGTGTACAACCTGGCGCGCGATTCCTTCGGCGCCACGCATTACAGGATCGGATACCAGACGCAGGTGATACCGGAGAAGCGACGACTGGAGGATCCGCAGCCGCAGTGGACGACGGCGGTGTCTTATACGTACCGCGGAGCTCGGGATTGGGAACCCCGGTATCTGCGGGTGGATATGGCCGATACATCGCCGGGGTTGCGCGCGTTCCGGGTGGTCATTGAGGATTCACTGGCCGGCACGGCGGCCGAATCGACAACGCGTTTTCGCGTGCGGTGGTAGCCGGCGAAGAACCGACCCACCGGTCTCAGGGACGATATTCACGCCTGGGGAACCTTTCATTCCCTTTCTGGGTCTACAATGTGATACGGGATTCGTTCGGAACCGTCCGTAACGGGATGCGGCTCACGCCTTCACCCGGCTCCTCATCGGTTTCCCATCCCCACCAATTTACGCGGTGTTCATCATGTTGCGTTTTGCACTATTGATCTCGACCATCCTGTGCGTCACCGCGCCCCTGGCGGCCGCCAAGCGGGACGCGTACAAGGCGGCGGCCCTTCTGGCCTCCGCAGCGGATTCCTCGCTGTCCCACATGAAGCGGGTGTCGCTGATGGAGAGGGCTGTTCGGTACGATCCGTCGGGACGGGCGATGCATGCACTGGCCAGGCACTATTTGAGCCGCGACACCGTCTTGGCCAGGCGGTTCGCGAGGCAGTGGGTGCAAAGGGCAATGAAGCGAGAGCCGGAGAACGCCGCCTACATGAAGACGTATGCGGAGATTTTCTGGCAGTCGGGATCGCGGGATGAGTTTTACAAGCAGATCAGGCGCGCGGTCGCGCTGTCGCCGAATGACGCCGGGGCCCTCTATCTGGCCGGGCGCTACGCCGCCAGGGAAATGATGTACAACCTGGAACGGGAAACCTTGAAGTCCGGCCTGGAACGCAAACGAAGGTTCCATTACGGAGATTACGGCAGGAGAATGCGGGAGCAGGCGATCGGATATCTGACCCGCACGCTGGAGGTGGATCCGGAACATCGTCCCGCCCGGATTCTGCTGGGCCAGGTCTACCTTGAAGGACATATGGCCGATCTGCTCGTGGAGTTGTTTGAAGGTTATACGGAACGCCATCCGGAAGACTGGGATGCGTATTTTTTCACGGGGCTGGGTTACCAGTCCCGGGAGAACCTGGACAAAGCCTTCGCCGCCTATACGGAAGGCCTGAACCTGATGTCCCGGCTGGAACAGCAGTTCATCAGGTCGGTGGTGGTGTTGGCGGACCGGGAAGCGTTGAAAGACGGGGGGGAACTGCCGGACGAAGAGACCCTGCGCCGGTTCTGGACGGGGCGGGATCCGCTATTCCTGACTCCAGGAAACGAGCGGATGCTGGAACACTGCAGGCGGGTCGCATATGCGAATCTCAGATTTTCCGATCCGGATCGCGGCGTCGAGGGCTGGGAGACGGACCGGGGGCAGGTGTACATACGTTATGGACATCCCGACGCGCGAAACATCTATCTGGATCGTATGAATTACGTGTTGCTGCGCGAGACGTGGAGCTATCCGGGGTTCAGCGTGACATTCGAGCGCCTGGGGGAAAATGACTGGGACGTGCTGCAGGTTTCGATTCGGGGTACGGTGCGAAGCAGATACAAGGATCTTCTGGCACGGGTTCCCGAGTACTACAGCGACCCGTACTGGCTGAAACGGTACGATGCGCCGTTCGAGGTCGCGCAATTCCGCGGAGAGGACGGCAAGACCCGCGTGGAGCTTTATTATGCGCTTTCCGGCGAACACGTCGAGCACCGGGAGGTCAGTTCGGGAATACAGTCGGTGGATCTGATGCAGGGTCTGTTTCTGTTTGACGCAGGATGGAAGGAAGTCGAAAAGGTCATTTCTCCTATTCACAGAATGCCGTGGATCGAGGGTAATGCGGTGCGGGACGGGTACCTGTTCTGGGGCGAGCGGCTGTCTGTGGATCCGGGGATGTACCATCTCGCGGTCGAGACGGAGGATCGGAACAGACGCAGTCTTGGAACCTTTCGCGATTCGTTACAGATCAGCCGGTACGGCAGAGATAGACTGGAGATCAGCGACCTGCTGCTGGCTCAGCGGGTTGTCGAACAGGATGATCGCCCGTTCGGCCGGGACAGGTTCATGGTGTTGCCCAATCCGTTGAAGCGGTGCCAGCGGGACGGCAGCATGACGTTCTATTTCGAGGTCTACAATTTGAAGCGGGATGAGTTCGGCGCCGCACGGTACCGGATTACCTACCAGACCCGCCTGCTGCCGGAAAAGTGGACGGAAAAAGACGTGGCGATTCCCGAGTGGACCACGGCCGTGACCAATTCGTACAGTGAGACGAGGGATTGGCAGCCGCACTATCTCACCCTGGATATGGAGGGGTCTACACCCGGACCCTGGGCGTTCAAGGTTGTCGTGGAGGATTTGCAGGCGGAAAGCCAGGCGGCGAGTTCGGCGGTATTTCGGGTGATGCCCTGAATTTACAGGCCCAAGCAACGGTGAGTCCAAATACGAAGGCTGGTGGTGTTGCCGGTTAAGACGCCGCCTCAAACAACCATACGCAAGTTTGCGCTGGAAATCGGGCAACTGAAAAAGGGCCGACGAGAGTCTCGTCGGCCCTTTTTCCACATGCGTCGTGGTGTCCGCCTTCCATCGCGCTTGGTGTCCCGTCCCAGAAATATGTTACCATTCATCAGCCGATTCATTCCGTCTCGCTGCGTTGCCTCGCCGACCTTGCTCAGGTCGCCTCGCTCAGGCGCCTTGCCAGCCGGGCGACTCGGCGGCCGAATTTCGGCAATCTATTTCCGGGGCAGAACACTAGTAATTGTGCACACCGTGTCCCTGGCCGGGGAACCAGATGGCGTCCACGAGGAATGAGAACGTGATGGCCAGGACATAGCCGGTCAGCAGGCCCAGGAAGGCGGGCTGCCACTTCCGGTAGAGGTTGACGCCGCCGACCTTGAGCAGAATAGCTTTGATAGCCCAGACGACAAAGATTGAGAAGAAGGTGAGCTGAGTGTTCCAGGAGAAGGCAATGGGAAAGGCGATGGGATGAAAGGGCCACCAGGGCAATCGGTAGTGCAGAAAGGTAAGCAGGGACATCGCGGCGGCGCCCACGCAGAAGACGGCCAGGCGCTCCCAGCTGGTGTCGAAGGGGCTCCGCATCTGGGTAACGGTGAGGTCGTACGCGAAGCGGCCGGCGCTGGAGAAGGGCCAGGCGTTGAAGTTGAAAGCGCCGGTTCGGTAACCCAGGTGGATGGTGAGGGCGAAGTCCGCCGCCAGCCCCACCAGCACAACCAGCGCCAGGGCGGGGACCAGGCGGCGTCGATTCCGGCGGATAAGGTCCGCAAGCCGGACCACGTGCATGAAGGGAGACATGAACGTGCCCTTACCCTGGCAGACAAGGCTGTACGTGAGGCTCATGCCCGACATGCTGGCGGGCGAAAGGGCGGACGTGCCAATCGTGTAGAGGGCGGCGTACTGTTCGGTCAACGTGGTACGCATGTAGGCCAGGCCGGTCTCCGAGACGATGCGGGCTATGGAGAGATAATTGACGATCAGCGCGGGCACCAGCAGCGCGACGAGTTTGCCCTGCATGCCCAACCGGGCGAAGAAGGCGCAGATGAAGATGAGGCTGCCGATGAGCCCGATCACGGCGGCGCGATAGGAGAGCAACTCGCCGGCATCGTCGGCATCACCTTTCCCGAACGCCCTGGCGAAGACGGCCCGGATATGGGTTCGGGCGGTCCAGAGGTTCCACAGTACCAGCGCTGTCAGGGCGCCGAAGCCCTGCCAGGCCGTGACTTCGGTCTCGGCGGAGAAATTGAGCGGCTTGCGTGGGATAACGTATCCGATGCGGTTGATGATGCCGTTTTCGAACCAGAAAAAGAGAACGAAGAACACCCAGATGGAGAACAGGATGTTCAGGTTGGCGAAGTACGCGAATCCCGCGGTCAGAAAGTTGATGCGGGTGTTGACACGTGGAAATCCCTTCGCAAAGACGACCCATTTGCCCTGTAACGGGATTTTGGGCACGACTGGCCAGAAATAGCTGAGGATGTTCCAGGTAATGGCGCCGAATCCCACCCCGAAGCCGCCCCAGAAGAGGCCGCCGCGAAGGGCATCGGGCAGGAAACCGCCACGCGTCGCACGCGTCAGCGTGGCGCCGACGGAAGCTAGCGGAAAGACCAGGCGCTCGTTCTGCACCCACTGCTTGCGGAGGATAACCGAAATGCAGAACAGGAGCGTGCAAAGGGCAAGCAGGAAGAAAATCCAGCAGATGAGAGGAGAAACCCATGCGCGGTAAGGCGCCGGCTGCCCCTCAGGCAAACCCTCGTAAAACCAGGTCATCGCCTGATTTTCATTCGATGGCACGGCCCACCCGGGCATATTGGGATGCAGGTAGTTGGCCCACTGGTTCTCCGGGGTGGCGAAATAGTAGACGCCGGAAAGAATACCAAGCAGAAACCCCGTGATGCCGGAGGTAGGCACCACGGCGCCAACGAACCCCATGGCCAGGATGGTGAGCAGTTCGGACGCCTGGAGGGCGCTGTGCGGCCGGAGGCGGCGGATGAACCCGTTGACGATGACGAGCACGAGGAAAGTGGCGAAGAGGGCGAGGGGGAAGAAGGAGAGTTGCATCCGCGAGGCGTGGATAACGTATTCGGTCGTAGAAATCCAGAAATTGACGACAAGAACCAGCAGCAGACCGATGGCGACGGCGCGAAGCGTGACCGCGTCGGACTGAGGGGCGACCCGGGATTCGGATTCTGTGCGAGGTGCGGAACTCTGCGCCATTTTTTGCTCTCTGCTGATCTCAGAATACGCTACGTCAGGCAGGCGCGCCGGCCGTCCTTCGCGCCGGTTCGAATTCGGGCACGGTATCGGGGGACCCCTACCTATCTTCGGGTTGCTTCAGTTTCCAGCCCGGATTCGTGCCCCGCTGCATGTCCGGCGGAAGGGGTTCCACCAGTTTACCGTAGAGGTCTGGCCGGCGCGCGCGTATATATCGGTACCCGGAGGAGACCGGTATTTTATCGGGCGTGAGCAATCCCACCACCACGTCGTCGTCCAGCGCATCGGACTCGACCAGGATTTCGCCGAACGGGTCCAGGATCATGGCATTGCCGTTCTTGACCGTATCGTGTTCGACGCCAATGGGATTCGTGTACACGGCGTAGACGCCGTTTTCGTAGGCGCGGGCCGGCAGCCAGCGCATGAGCCAGCCCCGGCCCTTAGGTCCGCTGAATTCCTGCCGGAGGGACACGGGGTCGCGGTGACGGTTTTCCCAGAGGGCGCGGTCGATGACTCCCCGGCCGGGCATGGAGGAGGGCAGCCCGCAGGTGACGTGCGGCATGAAGATGATTTCGGCGCCCATCATGGCGGTAAGGCGCACGTTTTCAGGCAGGTTGTTGTCGTAACAGATCAGGATGCCGGCACGGCAGTCGCAGAGGTCGAAAACAGTAAACGCGTCGCCGGAGGCGATGAATTTGCTGATGAACGCGTGCAGCTTGCGATGCTTCGCGACGAAACCGTCCGGACCCACGGCGACGCAGGTGTTATACAGGGCGTCGTTTTCCGATTCGACAAGTCCGGCGAGGACCGCGACGTTGTATTCCCTTGCGATGTCGACAAGGCGTTTCGTGGAGGGGCCGCCCGGAACGGGTTCGGCCAGTTCGACCAGGCGGGAACGCGAAAGGGTCTGCAGAAAGGTGTATCCGGGAATGCAGCATTCGTGGAAGCAGACGATTTCTGCGCCCTTATCGACGGCCTGCCTCGTGAGGGCCTCGATCCGGGAAAGGTTGTAGGGCTTGTCGGCGTCTCTCGCTTCGAACTGGGCGGCGCCGATTCTGATGTCGCGCATGGAATCCCGATCTTACAATCGACTGTACTTCTGAAATCGATTTGCCGGAATCGCCGCGTTTGGCGATTCCGCAGGTGGGGCAAGGACCTTACGCCGTTCCGTCCAACAGCCCTTTCATGTAGCCGACGGCGTAGAGCCTGCCCATCAGGGTGTAGCCGGGCGGGTCGTTGGCTTCGCCGGACAGGACCGGGACGTGGTCGGGACGAATGGGCCCGGTGAAACCGTTGTCCCGGTACGCCCGGATGCACTCGGCCATGTCCGTGTCGCCCTCGTCGTGGAAGGTCTCCTCGAAACGGGGCACCACGCCTCTCACGTCGCGGAAGTGGGCAAAATGGATCTTGTCCGCAAACCGGCGGATGGTGGCCGGCACGTCCGCGCCCATCGCGGCGAAGTTGCCCTGACAGAAGGTAATCCCGTTATATTCACTTGGAATCATGTCGACCACACGCTGGAAGGCGTCTACGCTGGTGATGATGCGGCCGATTCCCCTCACCGGCGACAGGGGCGGATCGTCGGGATGCAGCGCCTGTTTGACACCCGCCTCTTCGGCCACGGGAATGACCCTTTCGAGAAAGTACTCCAGGGTTTCCCAGAGCAGCGCTTCGCTCACTTCCCCGTATTCCGTAAGGGGCGCGTCCTCCATCAGCGTGTGATCGTAGCTGCTCACAAAGGCGTTTCCCCGGCCGCGCGTGGTGAAGGAGGTGCGCATCCAGTTGAACACGGCCATCCAGTTCCAGCACATGATTCCGATGCCGGCTGCTCCCAGGTTGCGGATGGTCTTGCAGTAGGCGTCGATGTCCTCGTCCCGGCCTTCCAGACCCAGCGTGATACGGTCTGAGATGGGTACGGACTCCACTACGGACCACGTGAGACCCGCGTCGGCGATGCGTTCCTTGTGATGGACGATGGCGTCGAAATCCCAGATCGGACCGCCGTTGGGCAGCTTCGTCACTAAGTCTGTCACGCCGATCTGGCGGGCGAGGGCCATCCGTTCTTCGTCAAGCGGATTCAGGACGAGTGCGAATTTCATGGTATTGCTCTCCAAAAACGGGTTTGAAGACGAAGCCATACCTCGTGAATCGGGCAGCAAATCGAAGCTGGATGAATCACCTAATTTATACCCTCACGGATTCATCCGCAAATCGAAAAGTTCCGGACGAGCCCTGAAAGCGCTCACCGTCCAGCCGTCCGTACCCACCAGCAGACCGGACACCCCGGGCAGCGCCAGGGGGGTCAACACGGTCACGCCCGCTTCCATGCGATGGTTACCGACAATCTCCCCCTCGAGGGACAGGAACACAATCCATCCTTCCGAAGTTCCCGCGACGATCATCTCCTCACCTGCGGCCTCAAGAAGGACGAGTCCGGTCACCCCTCCGTCGAGGTCCCGGTGCCAGCGCTTTTCTCCGCTGCCGCTCAACAGCGCCACCTGCCCACTCACGCTCCCGGCCGCGAACCCGTTCCCACCCACCACCACGCCGTGCCGGACGTCATCTCCCAGGTTGGCCGTCCAGAGGATCTCTCCGGAGATAGAATCCACCGCGTAGACATTCCCGTCCATGGCGCCGTAAACAGATTCCTTCACCCCGTTGCCATTCAGATCCGTCAGCGCCAGCGCCGAAAAACAGGGACCACCCTGAACCGTCCACCGGATCCTCCCATCGGCCTCCAGCAGATTCGAGTTGTAATATTCAGCGCCCACCAGGATCTCCTGCTTTCCATCTCCCTCCACGTCTCCAACCACCATCGTCCGTGCGGCGTGGTGTTCGATCTGCCGCTGCCAGACCTCCTGGCCATCCGGCGCCAGAGCCCACACCAGCCACCCATCCGTAGCCGCCAGGATCACCCGGTTGCCGTCTCCGGTCAGATCCGCCGTCGTCACAGCGTTCACATTCTGATCCACCCCATGGGACTCCGAAAACGACCGCCTCCAGCAAACCTCGCCGTCAGAATCGAACAGCGTCAGCGCTCGGTCCCTGCCGCCGGTCAGAAGCCCGCCCACCTCCAGATCCGCAAGGTGAACGGCGCGCACTTCCGCGCCGGTTTCTCGCTTCCATCGGATCCGGCCGTCCCGGTCCAGCAGAAGTACCTGCCCCCCGCTCGTCCCGACAGCGGTCGATTCACCCCCCACGTCGGCGCATCGGACCGGGCCCTCGACCTGCGCCTCCCAGAGTCGCCTGAGCGGCAGTGTATCCGTCGGCACAAAACCATGTGCTTTGGGTGCTCTCCGATGCGTGTAGGACGCGCCCGCCCGAACGGCTTCGTACAGTACATCCGGAGAGCCGGATTCGAACGTCATTTCGTGGGTTCCAGCCGGAAGCGTGTCCGGCGCCGCCGCCCCGTCAAGACAAATGCCCTCCGTCCGGATACGAGTCTCCTCGTTCACACGAACTTCCCCCCGCCCCCCGCCCGGATACAGCATCACATGCACCGGCGCCTCGGTCTCAAACATCACTCCATCCGCCCACAGCCCGGTCCCGTTGAGCAGCACGATGGACGATTCGGTCAACGCGAACGCATCGGCGGCAATTCGGAACCCCCCTATCTGCGCTTCCCCATCGGTAATTCCGAAAACAGCCGGGCCGTCGGTGTGCTCCACCCTGACCAGGCCCTCGCCGATCCGTTCGATCCGCCACGCATCGATCTCCGCCTGCGACCCCGCCACCATCAGGTTGAAATACCGCTCCACGTGTCCCTGCTGACCATGCAGCGCCTTGTGCTGGCTGAAAATCCGGATCGGGCCGTCTGCAAACGCGTACAATTCGTAGGGGTCGGTTCCCGCAACGCGGGCCTCTTCCGTCACGAGGGACTTTTCCGAATCATCCGCATTCTGGATACGGAAGTACACCCCCTTCTGTTCCACGGTCAGCTCACTCCCGTGCTGCCGGACCTCGCCGAGCGTCCGCCACAGGCACCTGAGATCGTAATCCGCGTCCTGAAGCAGCCTGAGCGAATCCGCGACCAGAAAGAACCCGCCCTTCACCCAGAAAATATCTCGAGTCCAGTCCACGCCGTTATATCCCGGCACAACCGTGCGTGTGAACGCGGTCCTTCCGAATTCCTCCGCCCATTTCAGCGCCACCAGCGGCGGCGACTCCACAGTTTCACCGCCGCAGATCGACACGACCGAACCATGGTGCCGGGGACGTTTCCAGATATAATCCAATTCCGCCAGCCACATCCGCCCCTTCCACGTCAGCCGTTCGATCGAGTTGCCGTCTTCGTGTCCGTGCGCAAATGTCGATGTACCGTCCAGCAGGAGATATTCGTCGTCCCTTTCGAACCCTCCGCGCAGAACCAGTTTGTCGAACGCTTCTTCGATCGGCACGTTCGCTCCGCCCCGCGCGTGCCGCTCCACCCATTCGTAAAGCGACCGGTTGAACGGCGAAATCGCGATCCCGGCCAACCGGTCGGGTACGCTCTTTGGAAGCTCCCGGTAATAACAGCCCGGATACGGCGCGCCGCCCATCCAGTCCAGTGCCCACAGATAGCTCCCGTCTTCATAGTACCAGGCTGCGGTACAAAGGGCCATAGCGAACTCGAGCGAGATGGTTTTATTCTTGAGCGCTACCGCGTACCGGCCCGGTTCGATGTACGACCACGCATCCCCGAAGCTCACCGGAACGCCCAGATTGTCCGTCACCTGGATGCCGTAGTCGGCAAAGGCCCGGAGTTGGCCGTTCTCCAGGAAGCGGAAATCGTCTCGCTTCAGATCGTAAATCACCTGGTGGTACGGCGCCAGCCAGCAGTAGCCCCACCATCCGCCCCCTGCATCGTCGTTCGGCTTGTAGCTCTCCGCCTGCCCGTCGAAAACCGCCTGCGAGAACCGGGTCTGTTTCTCAAATTCGGTGATTCCGTAGTAGGCCTCGAAATACCGTGCGCAGAACGACCCGCTCAAGCCCGCAAACGTCCAGTGGTTCTGCCGGATCTCCACGGGCGGGGGTGTCTCCTTCTTGAAATAGCGCGTGCCGGCTACGTAATTCGCCAGCCCCCACAGCACATTTGTGATTCGGAGGCGTTCGGCATCGGTAAACGCATCGCTCTCCTCGATCAGGTCCCAGACCATGAACAGCCGCCACGCCCAGGAGTAAATAAACAGCATATGCTCAAACAGCCAGTTCCCGCCGTAGCGGTTCCTCACCAGGTCCTCGTAGTAAAATAGGGCGTCCCGGAACATCCGCGCGCAGCCGGGATCGTGCGTAAGGTGGTGGACCAGCCCCAGGAAAGTCCCCTGCTCGACCGGGTAGTAGCTGAGGTTGTTCCGAAACATCTCCGCCACCCACTCCCGGAACGCCTCCGGCGTCATCTCCGGCAGCAGCGTTTCGTGGACCTCGGACCGGGACAGATTGGTATACCCCAAACGCCCCCCGGTCCTCGCCAGGACCCCCTCCAACACTTCCATCGCCGCAGCCGCGCCCTCCACCCTGCTCGCGCCGACCAGCAGCACGTTGCGGCCGCAATTCTCAGGGTTGTGCACGGTGCGAATCGCATACCCATCGCCGCCAGGATAAAACTCGTCCACATACGCGTATTGCCGCCGGTACAGCGCCATGATCGATTCGTTGATCATCGCATTGCCCAGCAGCACGCGGTGCCGGCCCGCCGGCAGGGGCGACAAGCCCGCCGGATCCACTACCGGCAGCGCCACACCCGCATGCGCCCGGATCATCTCCCGAAGCCGACGGCCAAAGGGCGCCCAGGCCGGGTCCGCCGGCGCCACGATCTCCGCCCCCTCCCTGAGATCCGTGGCCAGGTGCATCTTCTTCAACCTCTCAATACGTTCCTCGGCCATCGCGCGTCCCTTCCGGAACCCCTCAGGTCCCGACCCCGTTCAAAGCCCTGTTCTATCCATTGCTTATTCCACCGGCACCTTAACCCGGACGCTCACCGCATCGTCCGACGTGAAGAGGCGTCTCCCCTCCCACTCGACAAACGTCCCGCCGTGTATTACAACCGACCCGCCGCCGTCCTTTTCCCTCCGAATCAGACAGGCGTAGGCGTCAGTGGTCAAGCCACCCGCGGTTACCGATCCATCTCCTGTCCTGAAGACCGCCAGCGCGGTCTCCTCCGGGCCGCTCACTCGCATGCCGATCCCGCCCTGCCCAATCACCCGCTCCGCCGAAACCGGCTCACCGGAATCCGCCCGCATCGGCTGAAGCAGGTGGAGGTAGTGTACCCGTTGCACCGGCCCAGGCGCCGGAAACCGTAGATAGGGCAGCCGGTCCGACTCCCGGGGCGCGGGCGTGGAGTCGATCCTCACCGTCGACGCCTCGGGCCAGAGGTGCGTTACGTGCACCATTGCCGAGTGTCCCTCGATCCGGAACGCGCCGCCTGCGCCTGTCACCTTCCCGCACGGGCTCAGCAGTCGCCACTCGACCTTTCGGGGCGCCCCGCCCGCGGTCTCGATCTCATCGAACAGCACCAGGTAGCGAAGGTCCGGATCACCGAGCGGCTTCAAAAACATCAGATGGCGCCGGTAGGTCTCCAGCATGGGCCGGTACGCCCGCGCCGCCTCCCCTCGTACGTAATCGTAGTCCGGGGAAAAAAATGTTTCTTCGATCCGGCCGCTCTTCGCCACCTCCTCTTCCCCCAGCCATTGCAGTTCGTACTCACGCGGAACCGGGCTTTCCTCGTGCACCGTCGGCTGTCCCCTTCCATCCACCAGGATGGTGTTACGCCCAGGCGTGCCTTCGTACCAGGCCGTCAAATCGTACTGCGCCTGGGTCAGGACCGCCTCTCCCGTCTTCGGCGTCCGCAAAGGCGTCAACAACTCCTCCCCGAACGCCTTGAGCGTAAACGCATTCTTATCCCCCTGCTCCTTGCTCACTTCCGGCCCGGACGTGAACGTGACGTGCACACCCTCCGGGCGGAGCGAATCGTGTAACTTCACCAGCCCCAGGTCCCGGAAGTGGAACCCTGTCACATCCCTCTTCGGGGCCTCCGACGCCAGACTCTCGTCGTGGAACAGGAACTCCCATGGCCCGTGGAAATAAAGCCCCTTCGCCGCGACAACGCCCAACGTATACGTTCCGTCCATCCCTTCAACCACCTTGGCGATCTCGTGCTCACCGGTAAACACAATGCCCCGCACGTGCCGCCCTCCGGACATCAGCATCATCGAGGCCCGTCCGGCGTCCGATCGGTCCTTTTGCAGAGATGCCCGTACCTCGCCGGCGCGCAGGCGGTCAAACCTGAGGGCCGTCTCCGCTCCCTCACCCGCCAGCGCCACCGGTCCGTCCAGGCGGTCCACGACCTGGCCAGCCCCGTCCAGGACCTCCAAAGAAGCGATCTCAACCCGGTCGCCCGCAACCTGGATCGTGACCCGGTCGATCCCCTGCACGCCGTCAATCCCCTGCCGATCCCTCAGGGCACCGTTCACCCGGACCTCCACCCGGCCGGCCTCCGCATCCCATCGGAGGGATACAGTGTATAGGGTCTTTGGCATATAAAGCACCTTGTCCCGGTTGTACCAGTACGCCGGATATCCCTCCATATCGGGGTCCAGATCGTGCTTCAGAGCCAGCCATTGAAGCGCCGTGTCGTGCAGCCTCCGGGCATGCACCAGCAGACCCGCCCGCTCGCTGTAATGCCCGCGTGACCGGTACATTTCCATCCCGAAAATCAGAAAGTGCGAAAGCCGGCGCAGCGGCGCCGTATCGAACAGATCCGGCCCTCTGTTTCGGGCCAGTGCCTCCATGAACCGCCCTCCGTCGCTCAGGCAGACCCCCAGCCATCCCCGTCCCTCCATCCGCTCCCCGTCCCGCCCGTAGGCCGCCGGCAGCAGGTATTCCCGCGTCAGCACCAGTCCCATATCCAGCCAGTCCCGCGCCTCTTCGACCTCGTAGAGCAGCCCCAGCCCGGCCAGACCCTCCAGCGGTATGCTCCGCCACCGATGGTTATTCGCGAGCCCTCCGCGCCGCGCCGCCGGGTCCTGTGTCAGCCAGTACGCGTCCTTCTCACACAGCTTCCGCCCCTTCTCGCGCAGTCCCGAAAGCAGCCGCTCCCGCTCCGCATCGGAGAATTGTTCCGGAATCCAATCGTAGACAATCACCGCCCCCGACAGGATCATGGCCGCCTCCATATCCCATGGATCGGCCGCCGGCCCCCAGTTCTCCCAGCCCGCAAACGCCAGCGCCCACGCCTTTGCCCGTTCTGCGAACACCTCCTCCTCCGTCAGCAGGTAGGCAAACGCATACAGCGGACCATAGTATTGCATCGCGTATGCGTAGGACAGAAAATCGTAGGTCGCCTTCAGAAACGACCCGTCGTAGCTGCCATCGGGCAACCGGCTCTCGGCCGCCCCTGCCAGAGGTTCCGCCGGGATCGGATTTTCCAGCGTCAGCCGGGCCGCGCGAACGATCCCCTCCGCGCACGTCCGATACGGTTCCCGCCCGGCCATCTCGCGCAGACGGGGTACATCTTCGGCCGCAAAGAAAAGGTAGGGATGGGCCCGTTCGGCCTTCAACAGCGCCTCGCTGATCCCCCGGCCTCGCAGCAAATCCCGGATGTTCACATTCTCACCCTCACAACTCGACCCCCATACAACCACCATTGCAGCAGCGAGGGCGCAGCCCCTCGACCATCCCGATTTCGAACCCGAACGCATCATCGCCGACTCAGCGCCGTCACAGCGTTGGTATCCGTGCCCACCAGGAGGCCCGGTCCATCGGCAGGATCCAGGGCGGCCAGCGCGGAAATCCCCCCATCCAGCCGGTGGTTCCCAACGATTTCGCCTCTAAGGGAAAGGAGCACGATCCATCCTCCGGAAGTCCCCGCAGCGATGACCTCCTCTTCGCCGTCATCAAGAAGTACCAGACCCGTCACCGCCGCGTTCAGGTCCCGGCGCCACCGCCGCCCGCCCTCGGCGCTCAACAGCGCCACGTTCCCGCTCTCGCTGCCCGCCACCAGACTGTCCCTCTTCACCACAACACCGTAACGGACATCATCTCCCAGATTCGCCTTCCACATGGTTTTTCCCGAAATCGAGTCAACCGCACAGACGCTGCCATCCATGGCCCCGTAAACCGATTCCTTCACCCCGTCCCCGTTCAGATCCGTAAGCGCCAGCGCGGTAAAACAGGGTCCCCCACGCACCGTCCACCGGACGCTTCCGTCGGCCTCCAGCATATTCGACGTGTGGTACTCAGTTCCAACCAGGACCTCCTGCTTTCCGTTCCCTTCCACGTCTCCAATTACCAGCGACTGCGCGGCGTGGTGTTCGATCTGCCGCTGCCAGATCTCCTCGCCATCCGGACCGAGTGCCCACACCAGCCACCCGTCCGTGGCGACCACGACCTCCGTCTGCCCGTCTCCCATGAGATCCGCCGTCCTCACGGCGTTCACGATCTGGTCGCGCCCGTGGGACACGATAAACTCCCGCTTCCAGCAGACCGTGCCCGCACCGTCGAACAGGGTCAGCGCGCAGTCCCGACCGCCCGCCAGCAACTTCCCCGCCCCCAGGTCCGCCAGATGCACCGTACGCACTTCGGCGCCCGTCTCGCGCGTCCACAGGGACTGCCCGTCCGGGTCCAGCAGGACAACCTTCCCGCCGGCGGTTCCCACCGCAATCGATTCACCCCTCACATCTATGCACCGAACCTCACCACCCGCATCGGCCTCCCAGACCGCCCTGAGTGCCGGCTCCTCCTTCGGGACGAATCGGTTCTCGGCGGGCGCCCGCCGGTGTATGTAAGGAGACCCGGATCCATCCGTTTCCAGAAACCTGATTTTGTCATGCTCCACCCGCGCATCAATCCGTATCCCGCCCACCTGCACCCCATCCTCCCCCACTCCGAAGACGACCGGGCCGTCCGGACCTTCTATCCGCACCATGCCCTCTCCAATCCGCTCCATTCGACACGCAGTGACTTCCGCCTCCGTCCCTGCAACAAGCAGATTGAAATACCGTTCCACCTCTCCGGCCTGTCCGCGAAGCGTCTTGCGCTGTTTGGAGATCCGGATCGGACCGTCTGCGTACGGGTACCCTCCGTAGGGATCCTGCCCTGCAACACGCGCTTCCTCCGTCTCCAGAGACTTATCCGAGTCATCCGCGTTCTGAATCCGGAAGTACACCCCCTCCTGTTCCACGGTCACCCCGCTTCCGTCCTGCCGCACCTCACCGAGCGTTCGCCACAGACACCGCAGATCGTAGTCGGCATCTTTCAACAACCTTAGGGAGTCCGCAACCAGCAGGTACTTTCCCTTCAGCCAGAAGATATCCCGCGTCCAGTCCACCCCGTTGTAATCCGGCACGACCGTCCGGGTAAACGCGGCATCCCCGAAATCTTCCACCCACTTCAGCGCCACCAGCGACGGCATCTCCGAGCTTTCTCCGTCGCAGATCGACACGACCGACGAGTGGTGTCTCGGCCGTTTCCAGATGTAATCCGTCTCCGCCAGCCACATCCGCCCCTTCCACGTCAGCCGCTCGATCGAATTCCCGTCCTCGTGCCCGTGCGCGAACGTCGACGTCCCGTCCAGCAGCAGGTAGAGATCCTCCTCCTCGAAACCGCCCCGCAACGTTAACTTGTCAAAGGCCTCCCGGATGGGCACGTTCGCCCCGCCAGGACCGTGCCGCTGCGTCCACTCGTAGAGCGGCCGGTTGAACCGCGCGATCGCGATCCCCGCCATGTGGTCGGCAATCCGCTTCGGGACCGACTTGAAGAAACAGTCGTGCCGCGGCGCTCCGCCCATCCATTCCAGCGCCCAGAGATAGCACCCGTCTTTATAGTACCAGGCTGCCTTGCACAGCGTGCCCGCCACCCCGGGCGAAGCGCTTCGCCGCAAGCCGTAGGCCCCCACGTCTCCGAAACCCGCCGGGGATCCCAGATTGTCCGTAATCAGAATTGCGTAGTCCGCGATCTCCCGCAGGTGCCCGCCCTTTAAATAGCGAAAATCATCCCGCTTCAGATCGTAAACCATCTGGTGGTTGGGCACCAGCCAGCAGTACCCCCCGCCTCCGCCGTCGTCGTTGGGTTTGTAACAATCGGCCTGCCCGTCGAAAATCGCCCGGCAGAAGCGGAGTTCTTTTTCGAAATTCTCGACCCCGTAGTAAGCCTTGAAATACCCCGCGCTGGACGACATGCTCAGTCCCGCGAACGTGGGATGGTTCTGCCGGATTTCCAGGGGCGGCGGCTCCTCGCCGGCGAAATAACCCAGACCCGCCACGTAATGTGTCAACCCCCAGAGCAAGTTGGTCATCCGGAGACGCTCCGCATCCGTGAACGCATCGCTCTCCTCAATCAGATCCCAGACGTAAAACAGCCGCCAGGTCCAGGCGTAGATAAACAGCATATGCTCGAAACACCACTCCCCGCCGTAGCGGTTCTTTACCAGATCTTCGTAGTAGAAAAGGACGTCCCGGAACATCCGCGCACAGTCCGGATCGTTCGTGAAGTGGTGAGCGAGGCCCAGCGTGACCCCCTGTTCGATCGGTCCGCGGCCTGCGTTGCCTTGAAACGCCGCCACCGTCCGCTCCCGAAACGCCTCCGGAGTCATATTCGGCAACAGTGCCTCGTGCGTATCCGACCGCGCCAGGTTCGTATACCCCGGACGCCCTCCGGTCGTCACCAGAACCCCCTCCAGCGCCACCAGCGCCGCTGCGGCACCCGCCACCGAACTGCCCCCCACCAGCAACGCGTTATAGCCGCAGTTCTCCGGATTGTGCACCGTCCGGATCACATACCCCTCTCCACCCGGATAGTACTCATCCATAAACGCATATTGCCGACGGTACAACGCCATGATGGATTCGTTGACCATCGCGTTGCCCAACAGCACACGGTGCCTGCCCTCGGGCAGCGGCGACCGGCCGGCCGGATCCACAATCGGCAGATCCACACCCGCATGCTCCCGGATCATCTCCTGCAGCCGCTGGGTCAGGTGCGTCCAGGCCGGGTCGGTCGGCGCGACGATCTCCGCCCCTTCCCGAAGGTCCGTGATGAGGTGCATCTCCTTCAACGTCTCAATCCGTGTCCCGGTCAATGGAACACCCTCCTGTAAAATGAGCGAAGCAAAAGCCCCGGAAGAATGTCGGGGAGCTTGTTATTCCGAATGGATATGCTTACTTTATCCAGTTCATCACATCTCACCGGGAGGAAGGGGCAGGATGGCAACCGTAACCCTGAAAAACGTCCGGAAGATCTACAACAGGAACACCGTAGCGGTAGAGGACTTCAGCCTCCACGTTGACGATGGGGAGTTCGTCGTGCTGGTCGGGCCTTCGGGATGCGGAAAATCGACCACCCTCCGACTGGTTGCCGGCCTGGAGGACGTGACCGGGGGAGAAATCCACATTGACGGAAGCCTGGCGAACGACCTCCCGCCCAAAGACCGGAACATCGCGATGGTCTTCCAGAACTACGCCCTGTACCCCCATATGGCCGTCTACGAAAACATGGCATTCGGGCTGAAACTGAGAAGATATCCGAAGGCGGAAATCGACGCCCGGGTGCGGGAGGTGGCGGACATCCTGGGAATCGAAGACCTGCTGGACCGAAAGCCGAAGGAACTGTCCGGAGGACAGCGACAGCGGGTGGCCGTAGGTCGCGCCATCGTTCGGAAACCGAAGGCGTTCCTCTTCGACGAGCCCCTGTCCAACCTGGACGCCAGGTTGAGAGTTCAGATGCGAACCGAACTCAGCAAGCTGCACACCCGGCTCGGCACCACGATGATCTACGTCACCCACGACCAGGTCGAGGCAATGACAATGGGCGACCGGCTCGTCGTGATGCAGGATGGACGAATTCAGCAGATCGGCGCTCCGGTTCATCTCTACCGGCGCCCGGCGAACCGGTTCGTAGCCGGCTTTATCGGCAGCCCGTCGATGAATTTTCTGGAGGGCGAACTCATTCAGGACGGTGGCCTGGTATTCTCGGGAGATGGCCTCCGCCTCCCGATCCTGAACCGATACGACCACCGCTTGAAAAGCCACCTCGGCCGGCGGGTCATCCTCGGCATCCGGCCCGAGCACATCTTCTATGCGTCATCAACCAACGGGCACCGGGAAACAGAAGACGTCACCGCGAAAGTCGAAGTGGTCGAACCGATGGGACATGAGACCTATCTCTACCTCACCGCCGGGCGCGCTTCCTGTGTCGCCCGGGTGTCCGCAGACCGGACGCCGTCGGTGAACGAGGAGGTCCACCTGGCGTTCGACCTCTCAGCGTTACACCTCTTCGACCGGGAGACCGGGGGCGCGCTGCTGCGGGATGCCACCGGATAGCCACCGGATATTCGGGCACAACGCGCTTACGACTTCACCGCGCCCGACATCAGTCCTGCCGTCAGCCGCTTCCGGACCAGCAGAAACAGCAGCACGGTGGGAATGGTCGCCACGACAGCGGTTGCCATCAGATAGTTCCATTCTACCACATTGTTCTTCTCCCACGAATAGAGCGCCATTGTAATCGGCTGCATCTCCCGTCTGGAAACCAGCACCAGGGCGAAGATGAACTCGTTCCAGGCGGTTATGAACGTAAAGATGGCGGTCGTTACCAGTCCCGGCCCCGTCAGCGGGAGGGCGATCCTGAACAGCATCCCCGTCCTGGAGAGGCCGTCGATCATCGCGGCATCTTCCAGTTCTTCGGGAATACGTTTAAAAAACCCGGTCAACAACCAGATCGAGAACGGCAGGGTGACGGCGGTATTCACCAGAATCAGGCCACTGTATGTATCAAGCAGATTGAGCGCCTTCATCACCTTGAAAAGGGGTATCAGGACGATCACGGGTGAAAACATCTGCATCACAAGGATACCCAGGCCGAACACCCCGCGCCCCCGGAACCTGATGCGGGCCATGGCATAGGCCGCCGGTGCCGCGGTCGTGATGTTCAGAACCGTCGTTCCCGTGGCAATAATCAAACTGTTCACCAGATGGCGCGTCATGGGAATCCGGACGAAAATGTCCAGGTAATTCTGCCACACGATAAGTCGCGGCACAAGCGTCGCCGGCGATTGAAACACCTCGCTCAGCGTCTTCAGAGAGGTTCCCACGACAACCAGAAACGGAAACAGCGCGAAAGAGGCTACGCCCACCATCAGGAGCGCCTTCAAACCGTCGACAGGCCGCGCACGGATCGGTCCCACGGCTATATCTCCCTCCTGTATAGCACGCGCCACTGGAGAATACTGATCGCAAGCAGCAGAAAAAATGTCAGAACGGTCAACGTGCTGGCCTGCCCGAAGTTGAAATAACCGAACGCCCGCCGGTAGATTTCGGTAACCATAATCTGGGTCTGGTTTGCCGGCCCTCCCGCCGTAATCACGTAGATAAATACAAAGCTGTTGAACGACCAGATAACGCTGACCAGCAAGACCGCCAGCGTGACAGGTCGCAGCAGCGGCAGCGTGATATGCCGGAATCGCCTGAGTCCCGTGGCCCCGTCGATCATAGACGCTTCATACAGATCCACAGGGATCGCCTGCAGTGCCGACAGAAACGCGAACGTCGTAAACGGTAGGGCGGTCCACAACCGCGCCACCAGCGCCCCGGCGAAAGCCGTTGAAGCATCCGTCAGCCATTGAACCGGGGTGTCGATAATGTGAAGGCCGAGCAGGAGCGAATTCAAATGCCCGTACTCGCCGTTGTACATCCATTTCCAGGTGATTGCCGCCACGACCAGCGGCGTAGCCCAGGCGAGGATTAGCAGGCCCCGGACCCATTCGCTGAAAGCCGACCCCCGGCTCAACAGCAGCGCCACGCCCAGCCCCAGCCCCACATTCATCGTCACCGCCAGCGCCGTCCACAACGCGGTATTCTTCAGCACCAGCCAAAACAGATCGTCCGCCACAAGCCCCAGGTAATTCCCCAACCCAACAAACGTCTCTCCTTTATAGGACGTGTGATAGAGACTCGTTCCCATCACATCCAGAATGGGAAACCCCATAAACAGAAGCAGCCACAGGGCCGCCGGAGCAATATAAAGGTACGCCAGCCTGCGTTTCTCCCGCTCGATGCGGCCTCCTCACTCCCCGCGGGGTAGCGTCGTGTCTTCCAGCTCTCTCATCAGACGTGCATAAACCATATCAAGCGCCTCCCGGGGAGACGCCGTACCCGCCAGCACCATCTGAATCGCCTCCCCCCATCCGTCCTGGATCTTCGTCCATTCCGGGTGCTGCGGCGTGAGCTTGATCAGGTCCACCTGCGCCAGGTAGTTCCGGATCGGCACCGTCCTGTAATAGGCGTGCTCCGACACGGTCCCGGTCACCGGCACGCCCCCGTTCTCCACGTCCATCAGCGCCCGATTCTCCGGCCGCTGCGTAAAGCGGATGAACTCATACGCCAGATCCTTTTGCTTGGACGTGGAAAACACGGAGATGATATCCAGAATCAATAGCATCTTCCGGTCCCTGCCCGCGGGCATCGTCAGCGGCTCGCACGCAATCCCGGCATCCTGACACCGCTTGTACTGCCACGGCCCGCTGAACGTCAGCCCTGCCTTGCCTGCATCCATCACGGCATAACAGTCATCCGCGTTCAGATTCAGGATGCCCGGCGGCATGACCCTGTCCACCAGGTGCATATCCGTGAGAAACTTCACGTACGCCACCGCTTCGGGGCTGTTAATTGCCAGCTTTCCGTCCCCGTCGAAAAAATCGGCTCCGAAGCCCCACATCATTGCGATCTGTTCCTGCATCAGGTGTTTCGGCCGTCCCGCGCCAACGCAGATCCCGTAGCGCTCGGGCGGCTTGTTCAACTTTATTGCCAGTTCCCGGACCGCCTCCCACGTATCCGGCTGGCCGGTCATCCCTTCCTCGTCCATCCAATCCTTGCGCACGTACAGAACCCGGTTTGCCCCCCACAACGGCACGCCGTACATCTTTCCCCTGTATTTGCCCGCGCTCAGCGCCGCGGCAATCCACTCGTCCCGTTCGGCATCCGTCATATATCCGTCCAGCGGCTCCAGCACCCCCCGCTCCGCATACTCCGAAATCATCCCCATAAACAGATATCCCAGATCCGGCAGATTTCCCCCCTGTATCATGGTATTATAGACGGTTGGACCCTGATCGTACGGGATAAACCGCTGCTCGATCTCCACATCGGGATGTTCCTCTTCAAATCCCTTTTTCCACGCCCGGAACGCTTCCCGTTCCGGCCCCATCCAGGCGATTCTCAGCTTCACCGTATCACCGGACGATCCGTCATCGGTCCCGTCACACGCGGTTAGAAGAGAGCCGAATAACAAAGCCACGGAAATCCCCAGACCCATCCGCATTTTAAGCTTTCCCCGCCTGTCAATACGCATGTACCCCGTGCCCTTCTCCGCCGAAATAGGTGACGTCCAGCAGGAACGAAACCCCGACGTTCAACGCATAACCAATCATCAAGCCCAGGAAAAACGGTATTGACCGACGGTACAGAAAAACGCCGCCCGCCTTCAGAACGATACCCTTGACCGCCCAGGCAAGAAACACCGAGAGCACGGAATGTACCGTCATTCCCGACCACGTAACGGCCAGCCCCATGGGGTGTAGCGGCCACCACGGCAGGCGGTATCGCAGGAAGGTAAGCAGAAGCATCGCGGCAAAGCCGGCCCCGAAATATCCGAACACCTCGGATTTCACCGGATCCGGGCTGGACATCATGCCCACAAATGAATTGAACGTGGGCGCCGTTCGCCGCAGCAGCGCGATGCTCCCGAAATTATACGCGCCGATCGTATACCCCCAGTAGAGGGTCAGGCCGACAGACGTCGCCACCGCCCCTGCCATGCCCAGCGCCACGGCCAACCCCAGCCGTCGCCGGTCCCTGCCGATCAGGTCACCGATTTTCACGACATGCGCCAATGCGGGCATAAAGAGCCCCCGGCCGTCGTTGCGCAGGGCGAACGAAAAGGCCAGGGCCGTCATCGCCCGCCCGGGGATCTCCGCTGGACCGATGGCGTTCAGAATCGCGCTTTGTGGAAACATCGGGGAACTGACGTACAACAGGCCCGACTGCGCAACCACACGAGCCACGCCCACGTAGGTCACAAAAAAGAGGAGCACGAGCACTGCTGAAAGAAGCAGGCCCATGCCCGAACTATGAAACCATGCAACGATAAAGATCAGGCTCAACACCACGCCGGCCGCGGCCGTGCGGTAGGACAGGATCTCCTCTGCATCCTGGCGGGAAGGATGCAGCGCCTCCCTGATGACCTGCCGGAGGTGCTTCCGGGCGGTCCACAGCCCCCAACCCACCAGGGCGAATAACGCGCCGAAGCTCTGCCACGATACGGCCGACCGTCCGGAGATCCCGCCAACGCCCAGCCTACCGAAAATAAAGACCTCCCACATGGCCATAAAGTGAAAAAACCAGATACTGAAGAGCACGTCCAGATTCGCCAGATACGCAAACCCGATCGTGTAGAAATTGATGGTCGTATGGAGCGCAGGAAATCCCTTGAAAAAAGTGGTCCATCGTGACGGGATGCCGAGAGGTATCTCGGGAAAACCCGGCGCAAAATGCGACATCATATTCCAGGTCATCACCAGCGTGGCCGCGCCAAAACCGAACTTGAACGCCCGTGTCCGCATGAACCCGGGAAACGAACCCCCGTCACGCGCGTCCCCGGCCATATCCGCAACTACCTGGGCGAGCGGGTACACCAGGCGTTCGTACTCGACCCACTGGCGCCGAAGGATTACCATCAGGCACATCGAAGCGAAGGCAAGAGCGCCCACCAGGGCCATCCACCAGCTCAACGGCCCCGCCCATGCGGCCCAGGGAATCGGCACGTCCTTCGACGGGAGGCCTTCGAACAACATCCGCATCGTGCCGCCGCGGTTCGACGGCGCGATCCAGTCCGGCATGTGCAGATGAAAAAAGGCGCCCCACTGGTTTTCGGGCGTCGCAAGGTAGTACGGAACGGAGATCGTGCCCAGCAATGTCGTCATCAGACTGAAACCGGGCACCACGGCGCCCGTCAACCCCATCGCCCCGACCACCAGGACCTCCGACCGGGAAAGACCCGTTCCCCGCCGGACCGCCCTCAGCGCTGGATTGACCAGTAGCGCAAGGAGCATCAGGGGCACGAACAGCCCCATGGGAAAGTGGGTCACCTGCAGCCACGAAGCCCGGATCAGGTACAGCGAGTAGAGTATCCAGGAATTGACGAAGACTACCATCAGCAGGCCAATGCCCACCGACCTCGGCGTGACTCCGGATCGCGGATTCCGCGGACTTCCAATCAGTGGCTCCGCGGCATGTATCGGCGACGATTCCATGGATATCGTTTCGAATGTGTTTCAGATGGGAAATTCAGGAGCGCGTGACGGCTCATTCGGCTTGCGCGGGCAACGGAGTATCGCCGGGTACGACCAGCGGCAATGCGGCGACCGTTCCCGACTACCACCAGTGCACCTGGTGTCCCTGCCCGGGAAACCACACGGCGTCGACGGTAAAGGCAAGCACCACGCCCGCCGTATATCCCACCAGCAAACCCAGGAACAGCGGCTTGGACCGACGGTAGAGGGCAACCCCGCCCACCCGCATGACGACCGTCTTCGCGGCCCACGCCATGAAAACCGGCATGGCCAGGCTGTACACGTTGTCCGCGGCGGCAACCGCCAGACCGATGGGATGGATCGGCCACCAGGAGAACCGATACCGCAGAAACGTGAGCGCCCCCATCAGGCTGGCGCCGATCCCGAAGAACAATACCCGGCTCAACTCGGGCGGCCCCGGCGTGCGCATCTGTCCCAGCGTGGTCGAGAAGACCGCCTTTGGATTTCCGTTGAAAAACAGACGCGAGAAGTTGTAGGCGCCGTGCGTATGGCCCAGGTAGAGTGTAAACCAGACCGATGTGACGAGCCCGGCGAACACGCCCACGGTCACGTAGAACAGCAGGAGGCGCCGGTTGCCCCGGATGCGGTCCCCCAGGCGCACCGCCTGCGCCAGACCCGGCGTGAAGAGCCCGCGCATATAGTCGATCAGCGCGTAGGATAGCGCAAGGGAGGTGAGGCAGGCACCGGAAAGTCCGTAGGTGCCCCGCAGGTCCATTACGAAGGCCTGCGGCGTCACCGTGCCCTGGGCATAGGCCACCCCCGCCTCCGAAACAACACGCGCCAGACCGATATAGATAATACCCAGGGCAAACAGGAACATCACGGCCGAGATCGCGTCCATACCGGATCGCTGAAGCCAGAACAGCGCGTATATCGCGCTTAATAACAGGCCCAGGACCGATGACCTGTACGAAAGGACCTCCCGGCCGTCGTCCAACGGATGGTCCGCCCGCAGCGCCTTGAGGAAAACGTCCCGCAGGTGGGCGCGTGCTACCCAGAGGCGCCACGCGACAAGACAGGCCAGCGCGCCGAAGCACTGCCACGCCTCGGTGGGGGGATCCGCACTGAAGGTATCCGTGGACCGTTCGATCTGATACCCCAGGCGGTTGAAGATGCCGCCCTCAACCACGTGCACCAGGAAAAAGAACCAGACGCTGAACAGTACCTGCAGGTTGGCGAAATATGCGAAGCCGATGGTGTAGAACTGCAGGGGCTGGATATAGACGCCGGGGGAGTAGCGCGTGAAGCGAAAGTAACCCCCGTGTGGAAAGAACCGGATGCCGGGCATCCCGTGAAAGAACCAGGACGTCGCGTGCCAGGCGAACAGCCCGAACGCCAGGGCCGCTCCGAACCAGAAGAGCCGGCCCCTCATGAAATCCGGCAGCGCGCTTCGGGACGACGCCCCTTCCGCCATCTCGATAGGCACGGCCGCGAGGGGATAAACCAGCTTTTCGTGCTCGGCCCATTGCCTCCGCAGAATGACCATCGTGCACGCAGAGCCCACGAGGAGGGCGGCCACCAGGCTGCCCCACCAGGCAAGCGGCGCCAGCCACGTCTTCCAGGGCTGTACGCCTGCCGCGCCACCCTCGAAGAAAGCCCGCAGGGCGCCGCTGTCCGTTGGCACCATCCATGATTTGAGATGCGGGTGATAGTACTCGGCCCACCTGTTCTCAGGCGTTTCGAAATAGATCGGGCTGCCGATCACCCCCACCAGGAACCCGGTGATTCCCGACGTGGGCACGACCGAGCCAACCATCCCTATTGCCGCCACCGTCAACAACTCGGAAGGCGACAGGACGGCATCACGACGGATCCGCCTGAGCAACGGGTTCACTCCGCCCACAAGTGCGATGAAGATGCTCAGCAGCGTCAGTTGAAAAAAACTCAGGTTGAGCCTGGACGAGCGTACGACCGTTTCCGCATAGGTCACCCACAGGTTGATCGCCACCACGGCCAGCACGCCGATGCACACCGACCTGAGGGTGATCCCCTCCCTCGATTTCGAGACTTGCTTCTTCTGAAGGGATTTCACCCCGTGATGGTCCATGTCCGTATTCTTCCGCGTTTTGCTGTGGGGTCCGAGTGTTCTGTCCCGGAAATAGATTGCCGAAATCCGGCCGCCTATGTCACCCGGCTGGCAAGGCGCCTGAGCGAGGCGACCTGGGCAAGGTCAGCGAGCGAAGGCAACGCAGCGAGACGGGATGAATCGGCGGATGGATGGTAACATATTTCTGGGACGGGACACTAGCCTTCAGACGGCAATATTGCAAAATTGTCGAACCAGAAATGCTGTCCTTCTTTCGCATTCCCGTGTGTATAGAACCGGAACCGGCGCAAATAACAAACTTCCTTGAGGTGTTCGCGTATCGTCCGTGCGTCAAGTTTTGCATGGTGCCACTGGCCGTCGTCCAGCAACGCGCAGGTGTCCGTGTCCGGGTATGTTCCGCAATTGCGCGACGACGTACCCCCCACAATCACTATCCCCTCACCGTACGCTTCCGAGGGAAATGCCTGAAGCCACAGCCCCACCGGCACGCCCTCCGGGATCCGGTAGGCAAACCGGATGAACGGGTACGTGTCGATATCCCATTCCCCGGGAGCGAGACTACAGCCCAGGTCGGACCCGTCTTCCTCCGCGAAAAGCCGAACGCACCTGCCACCGCCGAACCCACCGTTAACGAACCCGTGCCCTGTCAATCGGTTTCCGCGGTAGATCTTGAACAGGTACCCCCAATCCAGCGTCGTCTCTTCTTCAAAGTCGACCACCAGCATCGGCGCAGCGGGTTCCACCGGCAGCTCCACCTTCACAAATGCCACGTCCACGCCCTCATGCCCGCCCTTATACTGAACCCGGACCCGAGGCGTATAGTGGCCGCAATCCGAATAAACGTGTACCGCTTCGGGCGCCTCCTGGGTTCTTCCATCGCCGAAATCCCACTCGACAGACGCGACGTCCGTGCCCGCGGGCTCGACACGAAACCTCACTTTCTCCCCGGGTTGGGCGTCGGCCGGCTCGGCCCTTGCGATCGCCCGCCTGGAACCCCGCAGACCATGCTCGTATGCGCCGATATCCGGCGCCTCCCCGGACCAGGGCAGGCTCACCGGATCACCGGCCTTCCATTCCATCTCCCGGTCCAGGACGAGCAGGTCCGGCTGGTAATAGTTGAGCAGGACCTTCTCGATACGGGCGATCCGATCTCCCGTCCCGATGGCAACCCGGTCTCCCGTTTCGCCGCTGATCCCAAACCCATCGTAGAAGTATCTGCCGTCATCAACCGGAACCTCCCGGCCCCTGCCACTCCGCCTCGTCCGCGTCAGCGCACGCCCGGCATCGATACACGGACTGTTCGCGTGCAGGCGAAAATCGTGGTTTTCGGAATCCACAAAGCCGGGGTCCACGTCTATGTTATCCTCGAATTCCCGCCAGTGTCCCCGGACCACCGAATTCCTGTTGGCCTCATGCACCGTCCAGAACCGATCTCCGTACCGCACCACCCGCTGTCCGGCTTCCGTGCCCCGGAATACATTGTTCAAAAACAGGTTGTCGCCTGCAATTCCCGCTCCCCTCACAATCTGGACATTGCCCCCGTACTTGTCGTTTTGATAGAAGATATTGTTTACAAACACATTTGAGCTCACGTTGATCCCGGTAAGCTCCCAACCGTACCCCAGGTTGCCCGCAATCGTATTGTGGTACACCCTGGAATTGACGAAGCGGAACGGATCACGCACCACGTAATTCACGGGCACGTAACTCGACGAGTTGAGCGGCGTGTGCCGGTTGCGATACACACGGTTGAAGCGGATGATACTGTCGATCAGCAGATTCTTCGCCCGGCTGTCGGCCGAATGCGCGCTGTCGAGCGCCTCGGTAACGATATTTCCCTCGACCAGCGCCCTCCCTGAAGCCCAGAATTCATAGTTGCGCCCCCACGGGTTGTGGAAACAATTCGACCGTACCACGAGGTTATTCGTCATGGAAATCTGCAGCGGGCAGTGTCCCACCCGCGCAAACGCGTTCCCCTCGATCACCACGTACGTGCACTCGACCACCTGGCACATATTGCCACCAACGCGGTCCTTGCGGAACACGTTGTCGATGAGCCGGACGTGCTCGCACCCGTTCAGCACCAGCGGCGTCGAATGCCCGGACTTCTCCATATAACATCCCTGGACGGCGAGGCGATCGCACCCATCGGCGCGCAGCCATCGTCCGTCCCCGGGCGCAATCCGGAAGTCCTCTATTCGGATATTGTGCTTCTCCTGAAGATCCACCGCCAGCCGATTGCCGCCCCCACCCGCTAGCACCGCGCCGTGCCTGACGTCAGACAGGTAATGGATGGGAGCATCCGGCTCCCCTCTATGCTCCGGCGCAATCGTGCCTGCGTAGACCCCCGGCTGAAAGACCAGAGTGTCGCCCGGCCTTAGTGCGGCATTCGCGCGCTCGATACTCCACCAGGGAGACGCGCGCCCGCCCACCCCCGAGTCGTCGCCGTCCGTCGCCAGGTAGAACACCGCTCCCACGCAGGGCAGGACGAGGGGCAGCGTCAGAATGACCATTTCCAGGAAACTGGCGTCCGAATCGATTAAATAGAGCATACGTACCTCTCCGAATTATCGGATGAGCGCATCAGGCCTCTCCGGCGGGCGCGCCTTACCGGCGTGCTTCCTCTTCTTCCATTAGCGGCACGAGGCTGGGCCGCCTGCTGGCGTAAGGCGGCTCCATCACAGCGCGCTGCAATGGCGTCAACTCATCCTTGAACGAATCGTAGCCCGCAGGGTGGATGCCGGGCCCGGATCCGAAGACCATATCCCCCGCCCCGTATCGGTACAGCAACGTTCTGCGCTCGTGGGACGCCTTCCATGGGAACGTACCGTGGGTGAGCGACTCGGTGAAAATCAACGCCGAACCGGCCTTCATCGGAAGATGTCTGAACCACTCCGGGTGGATATCCAGGCGGCGAACATCCGCCGGACACGGGTAGTTCGCCCTGTGGCTGCCGGGAATGCACGCGAATCCACCGTCGCTCGGACCGATATCCGTCAACTGGTAACAGACCGCCATCAGCCCGTTCCACATCCGCCCGTCCTGAAATTGGTAATAATACGGACCCCTCGGCGTACCGCCGCCGTGAAACAGAAAACCCTCGGCGCCGGCCGTCATGCTGATCCCATTCGCATTTCCGTAACGAAACCCGTCGCCGATCAACTCAAGCATATATCGCATCGTCCGGGGATGCGTCAGCAGGTCCCGGAAGGGCTGGCACCAGGGTTTGGGCCAGTTCAGAACGTCCATGATATCCCCGCGACCGTGTGTGCCCTTCAACAACGGCGCGGCCTTGCCCCCGTGCTGTTTGGCGGCACCGGACAGCAACGCCTCTCCCGCCCGGATATGGACGTGGTCCGGGTTGTGGTCGATCGCCTCATTCAACGCCGCCACCTCGTCGGTTGTCAGAATATCCTCAATCACGATATAACCGTTTACGTCGAAATGATATCGCTCATAGGCGTCCATACGTCCCTCCGTGAAATGAGCCGAAATTGCTCTGGAATTGGCTCGGGAGATCCCGCGCGCGGTCGCGAGTTCGGCGGCCTGGATGGATTCACCGTGCCCGCGTCCGTGCCGCCATAGAGAACGGAACTAGGGTTCAACGCGCCAGACTTCGCGCCCGCACGCCACGAGTACCCCCGCGCCGTCAGTCTCCGCGATGGAACAGGGCCCCGGCATCCGGCCCAGTGTTCGACCGTTCCCCGTCGCGAAGACCGTGCTGAGTTTCCCCTGATTGTCAATCACAAGTGTCTCGTTACCCAACGGCGCCAGGTGCCGGATGCCCTGCTCGAAGAGCCGGTGCCAGATCGGATTCCCGTCCGGATCGTAACAGAGCAGGAATCCCTGGCTCGTACCTGCGATCACGCGGCGCTCGGACCCGGCAAACCGGATGCCGGTGACCCTCCCGCCCAGCCGCTTCATCCAGCGCCTTTTCCATTCCCCTCCCTCATCCAGTTCGAACACGTGCAGGTTCCGGCCCCGGTTTGCGCCGCAGCCGATTAAATGCCGCCCGTCGGTTGCGTCAAACGCCAGCGCCGTCAGGATACTCGTCCACCCCTCCACGTCAAGGTGAGCCTGAAAATTGCCGCGCGGATCCAGGACGCGGCATTTGGACGTGTCGCTGAGCACCTCGCCCCCGGCGACGATCTCCGGTTCGCCGCACCCGTTCACGTCCGCCACACGGATACGCCCGGGCACGCCCTCGTTGTAGCGCTGTCGCCACAACTCCCTGCCCGCACCGTCGAAACCCCGGATCTGGATGTCCCCGCAGCCCACGGCAAAGAAGGCCGCCCCCTCGAAGATACTGCCCTCCACCTGTACAGGGGCCGGGGTCGGCAGTTCCCACCATGGCCACGGGCAGGGCTCCCGCTCGATGTCCGTCTGCCAGGTCCGCCGGCCCCGGGTATCCAGTCCGGTCAGCCTGCTCGCACCATGCCCGACGGCAAGAAGCGTCTCGTCTCCCTCCGCAGAGCCGATATCGTAAACCGGTCCATCGAGCTCTGCGGACCAGACCGCCCGCACTTCCGGATCCAGGAAGGTTACGACGCCGCTTTCCGCGCCAACCACCACCGATCCATCCGCCAGCGGGCGCACTGCACGGACCCGATCCACGGCGTCGAAGACCAGGGTGATACCGACCAGTTCCGAACGAGCGTTACCAGTCAAATGCTCCGCCGCTTGCGGCCGCAGGGAAAGCACATCCAGCCGCTGCGACGTTTCGCCCTGCAAGAGGCGGACCTCGTCTCCCGTCTCCTGAAGATGGACCGGGGCTTCTCCCGGACCGCACACCTGCGCGACATGGGTCAGACGCACGCCCTGCCCGGCTTCCAGGCGCAAGGCGCGGCGCGCGACAAACGTCGAAAGCACGACATCGTCGGTATGGTACCGCTCCCTCCACAGTTCCTGGTCCTCCGCATTCTTGTACCGCAGATGTACAGGATCTTCCACTACCGCCAGCGAAGCGGCCTCGCAGGGGCTTTCGATCCGAAACGTCACGCCCCCGGCTGACGGGCTCCGTCTCTTGCACCGCGCCTCCCGCCCTTCCAGAACCAGACGGGCGGGGGTTCTGAAGCGGGCTTCCACGGCATAGTCGCCCGCCTCGCCGGCAATTACCGTATCGTTGAAGACAACGCAGCTTCCCGGACGCAGGTGAACTTCCCGTACCCAGTCCGCACCCGCGTAGTCCTTCAACCGGATTCGCAGGTACACGTTCCCCTCTGCGTCGGTTTCGTTCGCCTCCAGAATCGCGAATCCAGGGATCTCGCCGGATTCCCCGTCCCGCACGACCGTCACGACCGACATGTGTTCGGGCGCGGAGTGCACAAAGCTGTCCTCCTGCACGATCAGCGAGAGACCCAGCCGGGCGTAGTCCAGAATGCCGCCCGCGTCGTCGTACGAGTGGCTGCCGCCGCCCAGGCCGTCGATCAGAAGAAAATCCTTCTCCGGCTCCCAGCCGGTACGCACGGAGAGCTTGTCGAAACACCGGTCAATCGGTGCGGATGGGGACGTGGTCACAACTCCCGGCGCGCCATGCGGATCCCGTTCCCACGCATGGTACAGAAGCGGGTCCACCGGCACAACGGTCACACCCGTACGATCATCCGGCACCCTCGGGACCACGCCGGCGTCGAACGCCCGCGGCAGCGACGTCAGGCTGACCAGCCGTCGGTCGGGCGGCGCGAGGTCGTGGACGAACCGGTATCGCCCGTCGTTGAACCAGGCCGCCGCCGCCCGCAGGCTGGGACCGGGAAACTGCCGTTTCAGGTCGCTGTCTCCAGCCGACGGAAGCCATCCCTCGTTGTTCACCACGGCCATCGCCGCGTCAGCCGCCTGTCTGGCGCCTCCCTGCTCGAAATATCCGTGGTCCGGGTCATTCAGCCCGTACTCCACCATCACCGGCTGCGACATCCACCATCCGTGGCAGAGTCCGTCGCACAGCGGTTTCCAGGACGGCCCGTAGGGAGCATACGCCCGCCGGGCGGCCTGCTCCCACTGCTCCGGACCGGGAAGTTCCGGGAAGTACGTCCGGAAATACGCCGCCGCGTACGCCAGCGCCAGGGCCGGGATGAGTTCGTGGTTCTGCCTGGGCACGTGCATACTCACCACGCGGGGACAGTGCGCGACGTGATGCCATCCCTCTCTGCTTTCCGCCCAGCCGTAGATGAAACGTGTAATGGCAAGACGTTCCGCCTCGCTGAACAGGTTCATGTGCTCAACCAGTCGCCAGGGCTGCAGCCGGCTCAGGCTGTAGAGGTGCGCCTGGACGATCTTTTCGGACTTCTCGTATCCACTCTCGACCACCGCCTCCCACGCACGGCGGTATTCCTCTCCGAGTTGCGGGTCTCCCGTCAGATAGTAGAGATAACCCTTCAGATCTCCCTGCATCGTATTCGCGATCTGCCATGCCGCCGGGAGAAGCGGCTCCGACCGGACCTGCCTGGTCTCCGTGGGCGAGAGCGGCAGCCGCGTCACCTCAAGGGCCGCCAGGTGCGGGATCGGGTCGTCCAGGCGCGAACAGAACGCTTCTGCCGCCGCGTTTGCGCCCGCGGCGTCGCTGTATCCGGCCTGGATGACATTATGACCCGTCCCGAACGGGTCGCACAGCGTGCGCAGTTCGAACCCCCCGGGGCCAGGGTACCACAGATCCGTCGCACACATGAAGCGAAAGTAGAGTTCCCGCACGCTCCGGCTGTCCGCCAGGTTTCCGACGACGATCACAGGTCCGTCCGCCCCCGTCAGCACGTCGCCGGCCGGATCATCCAGAAGTTCGACAGGGGCCTTCAGATCCCGCAGCGCGCGGTGGATGCGTCTTGCGGCCGTTCGGCCGTGCTCGGACCGTGGCGCCGCCACCGTGACCCGTTTCCCCGCATGCAGAGGTGTTTCCGGTACGAGCGCGCGTGGACGTTCGATTACCATGCCAGTCGCCCTCCTATGGCGCTTTGATTCGTTTCAGGCCCGCGGCGAGCCGCCTTTTGGGTCTGACGCGCTCCCCGGTGTCAATGGAAATTCGAGATTGAGGCCAACCTGCTGAATATGGGACGCGGGCATAGTGAGGGCAGGATGCCCTCACTCCCGGTAGCTCCTTTCGGCAGAGCCGAAGTTCTAGAAAAAGCATTCCACCGATCCGTCCCGCCGTCCCACCAACAGCCCGCCCACCGGCCACGTCGACGCCGCTGTGGCTGTGGTTCCTTCACACGACCACCTTTTCTCACCGTTGCCACCCAGACCCGCCACCTTCCCGTCCCCAAGGGCCACAATGCACTCGCCCCCGCTACCAGGCGACAGACCAATCACGGGCGCGGCCAGGAAACAGCGCCACAACCGTGTGCCATCATTCTCAAAACACTGCACGTACCCGTTCGAAGCGCCCGCATACACCCTCCCATCGGCAACCGCCACCGACAGCACCGCACCCCCCACGTCCGCATCCCACAACACCTCGCCCTTCCCGCCGTACACAATCAACTGCCTGTGATTCGTGTCCACGCCGCTGAGCACTTCGTCGCGGCCATCTCCATTCAGGTCCACCGCGCGAATACACTTCGACCACGACGGTATCGACCAGCTCATGATATCGGGCCGCGACAGCGTCTGTGTGCACGTCCCGTCGGACTCGAACACCCGGACGCAGCCGTGAATCGACGGATCCGCCATACCGGCCAGCACCTGTCGGTCCTCCCTGTCCCGCAGCTTCGCCACCGCCAGGCACGTGGGCGGACCCCACTGGCACGCGGAGCGCCACATCAACGCGCCGCCCCCGTCGAACGCGTAGACGTGACGGTCCGCGCATCCGGCCAGAATTTCCTGCCTGCCGTCACCGTCGATATCTCCAACCGCCAGGCTCAGGACCTTGCAGTTCAGCCACGTCCAGTAGTCCCAGTTCATCGGCTGCCACTCGAGTTGATACGACCACACCTCCCTGCCTGACCCGTCCAGCCGATGCACCGCCTCGGCCTCCCCGCCGGCCACCACGCCTCCGTCCGGGAGGGCAAGGATCGTTCGGATGCCCCCCGAAACTGCGTGCTTCCATCGTATCCCGCCGTTGCGGTCGAACGCCGTGATGCCTCCACTATCGTCGCCCGCGAAGCAGCCTTCCTCCCACGCATCCATCGCCGTAACGGCTGCGCCGCACGATCCTCGCCAGGCCGGCTTCGCCGCTCCCCGTTCGGTAACGAACGGTCCGGCATCAGATCCGTCCAGGGTGGTTCCCTTCGTGGGAAGGATCGCCGCGTCCTCCCTTACCTCGACCACGGCACACTCGCCGGAAAGGGAGACGGTTGCGGCAGTCCCTTCGCCTTCAACGCGGTAGCCCGACGCTACCGGATTCAGGGCATACATCCGGGGATGCGTCTGTTCGTCGCTCCAGAACAGGGTGGCGAATCTCACCCCTTCGCCGGACCGGAGGGTTACTAGCGAGCGCTGCACCCACCGCGTCCCCTCCTTCGCCAGGGCGGACGAGACCGGAATCAGTTCCTGACACCCGCTTCCGGTATGCCGCATCTCGAGCCGCGCATTGCCGTGGACCGCACGCAACGCCCCATCCGCCATTTCCACTTCCCCGTAAACGTGCCAACGACCCTCAACCAGGTACTCGCCTTCCGCCTGCGCCCATACCTCGTCGATAACCAGAAACCATCCCGCTTTGCCGTGCACGATATGACGATACCAGTCCGCCTGGCCTGGAGACTTCATCGACGTGCCCGCCACGGACAGGCGTTCTCCTTCCTCGAGGTATCGCAGCGCCGCATACCGGGATTCACAGCCAGGCCCCGCGCCGTCAACCGCGATACTCACCCCGTTGTGATCCCGTACCGACGCCGGACCCACGCGCCCCCCGAACCAGTTCCGACCGCGACCGGTATACCGTACGATACAGTTTCCGTCCTGATAGGAATGGGAGCCGCCCGAGATTCCGCAAAGCAGCAGATAGTCGTCGTCATCCGTCCAGCCGGAACGGAAATAGATCTTGTCGAACGTCTGTTCGAACGGCACGTCACGTTGATACACGCCCTTGGGGGCGAGTCCTCCGAAATCCTCCAGCGAATCGTAGAACAGTCGCGAGAGCGGGGCCACGCCCACACGCCCCAATCTCTCGGGCGTTGCCGCCTCTCGCCCCGTCACCCACGTGCGAAGCGGCTCTTCCCGTCCTCCTATCGCTCGCTCGGCCAACGCATCTTCGTCCGACACACCGCAGAAATGCAGATATTCGTCGTTACCCGTCACCGCCGAGGCCATCAACAGATACTGCCGAGGCCCTCCTTCCAGGTTGCTGTGCGCAACCAGCGCCCGATCCACACCCTCCAGGTACGGCTTGCTCGAAAGATAGTCCGCCTTCCCCGAAGCCAGCGCATAGTCTGCCGTGTTGAAGAGCGAGGCGGTCCACTGGTGACCCCACGAGTCACACACCGGCTTGTTCGACGTCATCTGAGGAGCAAAAAACACCTCCGCCAGTTTCATCCACCCAAGACCTTCGGCCAGCCCGTGCACCTGGTGAAAGTAGCGGCCCCCGTAAAAGAGGTCCAGTGCCGACCGGGTCTGGTGATTCTGCCGCACCCGATCCACACCCACATGGCTCAAAAAACCGGTATTTCCGGCGCCCTCCGAGGACCGGTAAAGCCCCAGGAAGGCCTCCAGCGTCTCCTCCCGCTGTTCTTTCGGAATGCACGGGTGGTTCTCCAGGATCGTAAACGGCAGCAGCAACGTCCTCAGAAACCCGTGGATCTGCGGCGGGTCCGGCAGGTCTCGCTCAAACCACCGCGTGCGGGCGAAATGGCAGACCTGTCTGCAGAACATCGCCATCAACGCCTCCATACCGGTACGCACCGCCAGCATACCAATTGTAGCAATAGCGCTCATATAGTCCCAGTCACCCGCCCCGCTGGTATACTCTCGCTCCAGATCGGCATCGCCCGCCTCCAGCCGCTCCCGCGCCGGTACCAGATACAAGTCCGCCCACTTCCCCGGCTTTGCACGATACTGAAAGGGCAACACAGGTCCATTTGCCTCGATCACCGCCGCCAGTGCGTCCGCCGCCTCAGACACATCCTCCGCCCGGCTCACCCCCATCACAATCACGTGCCCCACACCCTCCACGGAACAAGGCGCCGTCCGGATCGCCCACCCTCCGGGCCCCGGCCACACGCGGTCTGTCAGATCGTACGCCCGGAAATATAGCGTTCGCAAAAGCGCGCTGTCCATCATATTCCCCAGCGCAATCACATGGCGTCCGCCGATCTCACCCCCCTCGTCCGACAGAACGTCAACTGTAGACGGGAGCACCTCCTCCAGGACCGTTCTCAGGCGCTCGGCCGCCATGCGATAAGGCTCGGTGGAAGGCGAGACAACACAGATGCCAGAAGACAAATCTGTTTCATGGATCGGATCGGTAAAGGCCATCTCTCAATCCTCCGATTATCTGTCGGCTTTCAGTATGCTAAACAAAGCATGCCACCGTTCCGTCCCTCTTGCCCACCACCAGCCCGCCGTCCGGCCACGCCGCCGCCGAGGTGGCTGCGGTTCCTCCACCCGACCAGCTTATCTCTCCGTTTTCATCCAGACCCACTACCCTCCCATCCCCAAGGGCGACAAGACATTTACCTTCGCGCCCGGGCGACAGTCCCACCACCGGCGCCGCCAGAAACCGGTACCACAGCCGCCGCCCACCTGCCTCGAAACACTGCACGTACCCGTTCGAAGCGCCCGCATACACCCTCCCATCGGCAACCGCCACCGACAGCACCGCACCCCCCACGTCCGCATCCCACAACACCTGCCCATCCCCGCCATAGACAATCAACTGCCTGTGATTCGTATCCACGCCGCTGAGCACTTCGTCGCGGCCATCCCCGTTCAGATCCGCCGCACGAATACACTTCGACCACGACGGAATGGACCAACTCATGACATCCGGCCGCGACAGCGTCTGTGTACACGTTCCGTCAGACTCGAACACCCGGACACAGCCGTGAATCGACGGGTCCGCCATACCGGCCAGCACTTGCCGGCCGCGCCCGTCCCGCAGCCGCGCCACCGCCAGGCACGTGGGAGGACCCCACTGGCAGGCGGAACGCCACATCAAACCGCCGCCCTCGTCGAACGCGTAGACGTGACGGTCCGCGCATCCGGCCAGAATCTCCTGCCTGCCATCCCCGTCGATATCTCCGGCCGCCAGGCTCAGCACCTTGCAGTTCAGCCACGTCCAGTAGTCCCAGTTCATCGGCTGCCACTCGAGCTGATACGACCACACCTCCCTGCCCGACCCGTCCAGCCGGTGCACCGCCTCGGCCTCCCCGCCGGCAACCACGCCTCCGTCCGGGAGGGCAAGGACCGTTCGGACCCCTCCCGAAATTGCATGCTTCCATCGTATCCCGCCGTTACGGTCGAATGCCGTGATGCCTCCGCTATCGTCGCCCGCGAAGCAGCCTCCTTCCCACGCATCCATCGCCGTAACGGCTGCGCCGCACGAACCTCGCCAGGCCGGCTTCGCCTCTCCCCCTTCGCCAATGAACGGGCCGGCGTCCGACGCGTCCAGGTGGTTCCCTTCGTGGGAAGGATCGCCGCGTCGTCCCTTACCTCGACCACGGCACATTCGGCAGAAAGGGAGACGGTTGCGGCAGACCCTTCGCCTTCAATCCGGTATCCCGACGCTTCCGTATTCAGCGCATACGTCCGGGGATGTGCAATTTCGTCGCTCCAGAACAGGGTGGCGAATCTTACCCCTTCGCCGGAACGAAGTCCTTTCAGCGAGCGCTGCACCCACCGCGTCCCTTCCTCCGCCAGGGCGGACGAGACCGGAATCAGTTCCTGACACCCGCTTCCCGTATGCCGCATCTGTAGCCGCGCATCACCCTGGACCGCACGCAGCGCCCCATCCGCCATTTCCACGTCCCCGTAAACGTGCCAGCGATCCTCAACCAGGTACTCGCCATCAGCCTTCGCCCAGACTTCGTCGATGACCAGAAACCATCCCGCTTTGCCATGCACGATATGGCGATACCAGTCCGCCTGGCCGGGAGACTTCATCGACGTGCCCGCCACGCACAGGCGTTCTCCTTCCTCGAGGTATCGCAGCGCCGCATACCGGGATTCACAGCCAGGCCCCGCACCGTCAACCGCGATACTCACCCCGTTGTGATCCCTTACCGACGCCGGACCCACGCGCCCCCCGAACCAGTTCCGCCCACGGCCGGTATACCGCACAATGCAGTTTCCGTCCTGGTAGGAATGGGATCCCCCCGAAATTCCGCAAAGCAGCAGATAGTCGTCGTCATCCGCCCAGCCCGAACGGAAATACACCTTGTCGAACGCCTGTTCGAATGGCACGTCACGCAGGTACACCCCCTCGGGGGCGAATCCTCCGATATCCTCAATAGAATCGTAGAACAGTTGCGAGAGCGGAGCCACCCCAACACGCCCCATCCGCTCCGGCTCTGCGGCGTTCCGTCCCGTCACCCAGGTACGGAACGGTTCCACGTTTTGCCGCACGGCCTTCTCCGCCAGGGTGTCGTCATCCCGGGTCCCGCAGTGCTGGAGGTATTCGTCGTTCCCCGTCACCGCCGCGGCCATCAACATATACTGCTGCGGCCCGCCTTCGAGGTTGCTGTGCGCGATCAACGCCCGGTCCACGCCTTCCAGATACGGTTTGCTGGAGAAATAGTCCATCTTTCCCGAAGCCAGCGCATAATCGGCGGTATTGAAGAGCGAAAACGCCCACTGGTGCCCCCACGAATCGCAGACCGGCTTGTTCGACGTCATCTGAGGCTCGAAAAACACGTCGGACAGCTTCATCCATGCCCGACCCTCCGCCAATTGATGCACCTGGTGGAAATACCGGCCCCCATAAAACAGATCCAGCCCCGACATCGTCTGATGGTTCTGCCGCACCCCGTCCACCCCCACGTGGCTCAGGAATCCGCGATTTCCGGCGCCCTCCGTGGACCGGTATAGCCCCAGAAACGCCTCGAGCGTCTCCTCTCGCTGATCGCCGGGAAGGCCGGGATGGTTATCCAAAACGGTGAACGGAAGCAGCATGGTCCTCAGGAACCCGTGGATCTGGGGCGGGTCCGGCAGGTGGCGTTCGAACCACCGCGTGCGCGCAAAGTTGCAGACCTGCCGGCAGAACATCTGTATCAGAGCCTCCATGCCGGTCTGCACGGCCAGCATCCCGATCTCCGATATGGCCCACATGTAGGTCCAGTCTCCCGGACCGCTCGTGAACTCCCGCTCCAGCGCTTCGTCGCCCACGTTCAGCCGCTCTTGCGCCGGTTTCATGTACAGATCCGCCCATTTCCCCAGGTTCACCCGATGCTGATACGGTAGCGCGGTTCCCTCGGCCCCGATCGTACTGCACAGCGCATCCGCCGCCTGGGAAACGTCATCCGCCTCGCTCACCCCAACCACGATCACGTGCCCCACGTCCTCCAGGGAGTGCGGTGTAGTACGGATCGCCCATCCGCCGGGACCCGGCCAGACCCGGTCCGTCAGATCGTACGCCCGGAAATACAGCGTTCTCAGGAACGCGCTGTCCATCATATTGCCCAGTGCGATCACGTGGCGTCCGCCCGCGTCGAGACGGGCGTCCGGCAGAATCTCCACGCTACCCGGGACCGTCCCTTCCAGGACGGCCTTCAATCCTTCCGCCGCAGCCCGATACGGCCCTGTCTCCGGCGCCGATATGCAGACGCCCAAAGTCAGATCCGTCTCGTGAATCGGTTTGCAGAACGTCATGTCGATATCCTCTCTACGAACCTGAAACCATTCCATTTGTAAAGGCGCACAAATCCAACCCCTGTACCTGCACCGACTCTTGACCACGTTGTCCGATGCGGGTCTCGCGTTCCATCGCTGTTCCGGTCGCGGACGCCTACCGGTAGAACTCGAGCGAACCGTCCGTCCCGCCCATCAGTAGGCCCCGCCCCGGCCATCGAGATGCCCACTGCACCGCAGTGGCGTCCGTTTTGCCGGCGTTGATGGTCTCGACCTCGCCCGAACCGTCCAGGCGAACCACTGTCCCGTCGCGCAGGACCGCCAGACACCCGCCATTCTCATTCGGCGCCAGGCCGGCCACCGGCGCGGCCAGAAACCGGCGCCACAACCGGCTGCCTGCCGCGTTGAAACACTGCACAAAGCCGTTCGACGCGCCCGCAAACACGTGTCCGTCAATGACCTCCGCCGCGAGCACGGCGCCTCCCAGGTCCGCGTCCCAGACCACCTCGCCGTCCCGCCCGTACACGATCAACTGCCGGTGGTTCGTATCCACCCCGCTGATCACCTCGTCCCGGCCGTCCCCGTCCACGTCCGCCACCCGCAGGCAGCGGGACCACGAAGGAATCGACCAACTCACGATGTCCGGGCGCTGCAGGGTCCGCGAGAGCTTCCCGTCCTTCCCGAAAACCAGGGTGTGCGCGTGAATGGCCGGGTCCGCCAGGCCGGCGAGCGTCTGCTGCTCCGTACCCTCCGTCAGGCGCGCGGTTTCCAGACAAACCGGCGGACCCCATTGGCAGGGGGAACGCCACAACAGGTTGCCCTCGGCTTCGAAAGCGTAGACGTGCCGGTCCGCACATCCTACCAGAATCTCCTCCCGGCCATCCCCGTCAATATCGCCGGTCGCCAGGCTCAGTACCACGCAGTTCTTCCTGGACCAGCTATCCCAGTTCATTGGCTGCCACCGGATCCGATAGGACCAGACCGTGTCTCCGGAAGCATCCAGCCGGTGCACGGTCTCCCCGTCGCCGCCCGCTGCGGCGCCGCCGTCACTCAGGGCCGCGAGCGCCCGGACGCCGCCTTCGATCTCTCGTTTCCAGAGTACGCCTCCGTCGGGATTGAACGCGGTCACCCCGCCGCCGTCGCCGCCGAACCCTCTGTCCATCCCGATGTCCAGTGCCGTCACGGCATTTACACACCGTGTACGCCATACAGGCCCCGCTTCGCCGCCGGCAATCCGGAATGGCGTGGAATCGGACGCATCGACATTTCGGCCGGCTGTGGGCAGCGTCGCAACGGAGGCCGTGACCACCGGGGTCTCAATTGTCTCCGCGAGTACAACCGCGACGGGCTCGCCGCCCCCCTCAATCCGAAAGCCGGCTTTCTCCTCGACCAGACTGAAATCCCTGCCACCACTGACCGGGTCAGACCAGAAAAGCGTTCCGAACCGGATCCCTGTGCCCGGCTGGAGCGTTGCCACCGATCGCTGTATCCACCGCGAGTGGTCCTCTACGCACCAATAGTCCGATGCCACCAATTCCTGGCGACCGCTTCCCACGTGGCGCATGCTCAATTGCGCATCGCCCTGAACCGAACGCAACAGCCCACCGGACAGGGTCGCGTCACCCGGAAGGTGCCACCGGCACTCCACCAGAAACTCTCCTGACACAGCGGGCCAGACCTCGTCGACGACCAGAAACCATCCGTCGCGGCTGGACACGATATGCCGATACCAGTCCCCCTGCTCGGGATAGGTCATCGACGTGCCGGCTACGGAAAGCGACTCGCCTTCTTCAAGATACCGCAGCGCCGCGTACCTGGACTCGCACCCCGGTCCGGCGCCGTCTACCGAAACACTCACGCCCGTGTAATCCCGAACGGTTGCCGGCGCATTGCCACCGGAACTCTTGAACCACGACGCGCCCCGGCTCGTGTAACGCACGATACAGTTGCCATCCTGATACGAATGCGAGCCTCCCGAGATCCCGTCCAGAAGCAGGTAATCGTCCTGATCCGTCCATCCGGATCGGAAGTACACCTTGTCGAACGTCCGTTCATAGGGCAGATTCCGCAGATACACGCCATTCTCCGGCGCAAACGTGGTATAGTCTTCGATCGAATCGTAGAACAACCGCGAAAGGGGGGCCACGCCGACCCGACCCAAACGTTCGGGCGCCGCCGCCCGCCGTCCCGTCACCCATGTCCGCAGGGGCTCCTCAGCCCCCCGAATGGTCCGTTCCGCCACCGCGTCTTCGTCGATGGATTCACAAAGCTGCAGGTACTCGTCGTTGCCCGTTACCGCCGCGGCCATACGGCAGTATTGTTCCGGCCCGCGTTCCAGGTTGCTATGCGCGACAAGCGCCCGGTCCACGCCCTCCAGGTACGGGACGCTTGAAAAGTAGCCGGTCTTACCCGAGGCCAGCGCGTAGTCCGCCGTATTGAACAGAGAGGCCCCCCACTGATGTCCCCATGAGTCACAAACGGGCTTGTTGGACTCCATCTGCGGCGCGAAGAAAACCTCGGCCAACTTCATCCACGCCAAGCCCTCCGCAAGTCCATGCACCTGGTGGAAATACCGGCCGCCGTAAAAGAGGTCCAACGCGGAACGGGTCTGATGGTTCTGGCGCACCCGGTCCACGCCCACGCAGTTCAGAAGCCCGGTATTGCCGGCCCCTTCCGCGGATCTGAAGAGTCCCAGCAGCGCCTCCAGTGTCTCCTCCCGCTGTGCGGAGGGAAGCGAGGGGTGGTTTTCGAGAATTGAGAACGGCAGCAGCAGCACCCGGATGAACCCGTGGATCAACGTGGGGTCCTCCAGCTTCCGCTCGAACCAGCGCGTGCGGGCGAAGTGGCAGATTTGATGGCAGAACATCGACATCAACGCTTCATTTCCCGTCTGCACCGCGAGCATCCCGATATCGGCCACAACCATCATATAGGTCCAGTCGCCCGATCCCCCGCCAATGGATTCCTGCTCGATGTCCCGATTACTTTTTGACATCAACTCGTTCGCCGGCGTTACGTAATGGTCCGACCACCGCCCCGGATGCACCTCGTAGTGGAACGGCAGTATAGCACCATTTTCCGCTATCGCACCGGCCAGCGCCCCTGCCGCACCGTGTATGTCCTCCGCGCTGCTCACGCCCGCCACGACAACGTGCCCCACGCCGGCCAACGAATGAGGCGCCGTACGCACTACCCACCCCCCGGGACCCGGCCACACCCGGTCGGTCAGATCGTAGGCCCGGAAGTAGAGCGTGCGCAGGAACGCGCTGTCCATCATATTCCCCAGCGCGATCACGTGTCGCCCCCCCGCATCCAACTCCCCGTCCGGCAGCACCTCCACTTGGCCCGATAGCGTGTCCTCCAGCGTCACCTTCAGACGCCCGGCCGCATCCTGGTAGGGACCCGCCGCCGGCGCAGAAATACAGACACCTTTCCTCAGATCCGTCTCGTGAATCGCATGTGAGAATGCCATGGTTCAACCTCCTCCGTTCGGCTCGAATACCTCCTCGAGCGCAACAATGAGTCGCCCAGGTCCGCGCACGCCGGGCGTCAACGCAAATTCAAAACCGGCCGTTTTGCGCGAACCGCTGAGTTGGATCAAAATTCGGTGGGTATTCGTATTGGTTCATTCAACGACTCGACCTACTCGTTTCGCGTGAACTCCCTGGGGGGCGGTGATATTGGCCCAAAGCCGTCACACCCAACGTGGGGATCCTGGGACCGAGGGCATCCTGCCCTCGACTATCGCTCGGTACCGCCCGAACACTTCCTGGGGGCGCGGGCGTCCCGCCCGCATTGTTGTGCCTGTCGGGAGCCGATCACGGAGTGGAAGCCAGTGGCTCCAAGGCAGTTCTAACACACCCACTTACCCCTTCCAATCGTGGTCAGACAGATGACCGACACGCGCAGGATGGGTAGTACGGGGCAGCGTGACGAAAAAACTGCGAAAAACCGAGGGAATCCTCAAGCCCGCCTGCGACCAATCCTGAAATACATAGTCCGTAGGTCCAACTGCCACGGTTTGGCCAGTAATCAGGCCAACGACCAAATCGGGCCGTGAAGTATGATAAGCCGGGGAGGAAACGACCACCGTTGGTCGGCGTTTAACGCCCGTCACCCCAGGAAAGTCAAGTACCACCACATCACTCGGACTAAACAAGATCCTCCTCCTCCGGGTAGAGTGTCTCTGCGTAATGTAAGGAAGCCGACGTTAGATCTTCCTGGTCTTGCTCACTCCAGGCATCACTACGGTCCACAAAAGTGGAATCGGACTCAGCCACTACTTCAAGTATCGTCTTCATATCCGTCCAGTGAGTTTGCACAGATCCAATGCTTGACAACCGCGCCTTTAAGAGACGGATTGGACACTAGGAGTCTGCGCCGCAGGAAAATTCATTTCAATGGACAGGTAATGGTAGGTATAATGGGTCGTGCAGTTTAGAAATGTCAAGCAGTAAAGAGGTTGTGCGTTGTGTCAACGGAGGGAGCTATCGATGCCGACGACCTTTCGTGCGTATCACCCGGACCAGATATTGCTGTTGGCGCCCGATCTTCGGGAGTGGGTGCCTGAAGGTCATCTGTCGCATCAGGTGAGCGATCTGGTGGATTCACTGGATCTGGGATCATTCTACGCGCCGTATGAAGGCGATGGGCGTCGCAACGCACCTTATGAGCCATCGATGATGTTGAAGGTATTGATATATGGGTACGCGACGGGTGTGCATTCGTCTCGTGCGATCGCTCGGAAGCTGGAGGAGGACGTGGCGTTTCGTATGTTGGCGGCAGGCAATTTTCCACAACACCGGACGATCTGCGAGTTTCGTCGTCGTCACCTAAAAGATTTCGGGCGTTTGTTCGTGGAGGTGGTTGGTGTGGCGCGGGAGATGGGTCTGGTACATTTCGGGACGCTATCTTTAGACGGCACGAAGGTACGAGCGAAGGCGAGCAAGCGCAAGGCCATGAGTTACGAGCGGATGTTGAAGGAACAGGCTCGTCTGGAGAAAGAGATCGAGGCGTTGCTGGCGGGGGCTGTGTCGATTGATGCCGAGGAGGACGCGCGTTACGGCGCGGATGTTCGTGGCGACGAGTTGCCGGTCGAGTTGCAGCGCAGGCAGGTTCGTCTGGCGGCGATCAGGGCGGCTCGGGAGCGTCTAAAAGCATCGCAACGAGCCGTCGACGATGCGCGCGGGCGCAAGCCCGGTCAGGATCGCAACCCGAAGGGCGGGCGGCCGTACAAAAGAGCCTATGGCGAGCCCGACCCGAAAGCTCAGAGCAACTTCACGGACCCCGAGTCTCGGATCATGAAGACGAGCGCGGAGGGTTTCCAGCAGTGCTACAACGCCCAGACGGTGGTGGACGCCGAGCGTCAGATCATCGTGGCTTCGCATCTGGGGTCAGCGGCCACCGACCAGGGCCTCATGCTTCCCTTACTCGACGGGGTGGAAGAGACATTCGGGGTCAAGCCCGGTGCGGTTCTGGCGGACGCGGGCTACTGCAACGAGGAGGACCTGGCCACGCTTGAGGAACGTGGCATCGATGGTTACGTGGCGCTGGGGCGGGAGGGCAAGGAAAGGGTGGACGTCGATTCGGAGACGCTTCCGGCGACGCATCGCATGGGCGAAAAACTGGCGAGCCCGGAAGGTCGGGGCCTGTATGCGAAGCGCAAGTGGCTCTCGGAGGCGCCCAACGGATGGATCAAGGAGATATTGGGCTTCCGACGCTTCAGCTTCCGGGGTCTGGAAAAGGTGCGTGCCGAGTGGTACCTGGTCTGCCTGGCGTTGAACGCCAAGCGGATGGCAGCGTTGACGATGTGTTGAGGCATGAGTTAGGGCGTCCTGTCCTTGTGGACTCGGGGAAGCCACGATCCCTAATATCTCGCCCTCAACACGCCTGACTGCCACGATGACCGCGCCCGAAACTCATCATACCACTCCCAACATAACACCGAACCCAACACACACACATCTCGCCCTTTGTAAAAACTCCTGCGGCGCAGACTCCTAGGCATACGATTTGGCCTGGGGCGAACTCCACGTGCGTTCCCTTATCAGGTCGAATTGGCTGGGTTCCAACACTCACATATGCGCGGGCGTCGCGCCCGCATTGTGGGGCCGTCGCTACGACTCCTCGAACCCGTGGCTCTCGAATTTCAGCGTCTGGCTGTTCTCGGTGACCGTCCGCACGACAGTTTCCGGAGCCCCATCCGGTATCTCCGCGTGAATCTCCAGCGTAACCGTCACATCCGCGCCTACGATCCCTGAAAGATGCGCGATTACCTCGTCGGCGATCTGGCTGGCGTCGCGGCCCACCCTTTGGGCGTCCAGCGTCACCGCGCCATGGTACCGGCGAGGTTTCACCTCGGGTGGCTCCGGCGTCGGAGGTGGTGTGTCGTCACGTCGAATTTCTTCCTCAGGATCGCCGGGCGTCTCTACTCCCGGTTCTCGCGGCTTCTCTCGTTCCAACTGCTCCCCGGCAATCAACGGCTTCACAAGTATTGCCGTGCTCTCTGGCGGTACATTGACGTTCCAGCTGCCCGCAGCCCCCGATAGCGTTTCTCTACGGTCGTAACTCTCGGCAAAGGCGAAGCTGTCGGTTTTCCAGGACAACAGGGATACGCCATCCTGAATCGCGCGTATAAGTACGTCCGGGCCCGCGAGCCGCGGAAGGTACAGGAACTGCCCGAAGTCCTGGACGAGTTGCCGGACTTCTACGTGATCGCCGCGCCAGAGCGGCACGTCGTCGAGGTGTTTCCGAAGAATCGTGGCGCCGAGCGTGGAAACCAGCATCTCGTCGTTGCGCAGTCGCCTGGAAGCCCGTTCTGCGAGCCCGCCGGAGGCCGTCAGTCGGATCGCGTTCCATGACAGCGCCGACTGTGGGTTAGACTGCTCCGGCGCCAGCAGCCACTGATATGCCTCCGGAAGGCGAGCCGTGACCGTGTCGTTAGCCGCATTCTTCTGGTTTTCGGCCTGGCGGGCCTGGTGCGGATCCAGGTTGAGTGCGACCCTGTCCTCGAGGATCGACTCCCACGCCAGGTACCTGCGCAGGGCTTCGTCCAGGTCCTGCCATCGCACCCTGTCCACCGCAAGGAAGACCAGCGTATTCCGGTAGAGCCTCGGCGTGTTGCCGCGCATCTCCAGGATGTCTTTTGCGGCAACCTGGGCCGCGTTGTCCGGCTCTTTCCAATAGGGCTGCTCCGCCGAAAGCACCACGAGCCGTGCATCGAGGTCGTCGGGCACGTCCGCCCCTGAACGGGGCAGCGGGTGAATTCGCTCGAAGTCTCCCGCCGCGCGCAGGTCCGTTTTGAGTCGCTTTTCCAGTTCCGCCGCCACCTCGTCGGGCTGCCCCCTCAACTGCTCGGCGCGGTCTTCGGCGAGCTTGGTGACGGTGGGCTGCGTCGCATACCACACCCGGGCACCGTCCTGGTAGAGATAGGTCGCCGCCGCCGCCAGCCTGCGCAGCGCATCGCCGAATATGGCAGGCGATTCCCCCGGCATCACGCAGCCGAGCTTGACCCGGGCATCATCGATACCCCGGTGGGCCGCTGCCGTGGTCGGCGCGGAACCGAGATAAACGGTGCGCGCCACCCGCCGTGCCGCAGAGAGTTTGCCGAGGTTCGGCGCCTCGGCGTCGATCCTGAGGGGTAAGGCGCCGGGACCGTCAACATCCTTTTCGATGACGGGCGTCCAGTTTTCAGGCAAATACCGTGTCAACTCATTCTGCACCCGCTGATCGTCAATGGGGATGGTGGACGGAAGAATCATCGGATTGCGGTCTCCACTCTCCCACAGGCTGTGGATCACCGAAGCCATCAGTCGCAACACGCCGCGGGTGCGCTGGAACCTGGCAAGCGAGGACCAGTCCGTGTAGAGCCGGTCAAAGATCTCCGGATGAATCGGGTATGCGGCCTGAACGCGGCGCTGGTATTCCATGGTGCGACAATCGACGGGAAACTCCACCTGTTGAGAGCGGTAAAGTTCCCCAAAAGCCTGCACAGTTAAATCGCGTTGTTTGAAGGCGTCCGTCCCCGCGAGCGGTTCGAACAGCCGCCGCCGCACGATCTCGAAACTCTCCTCTGCGCTTGCCGGTCGCCAGGGCGAATCCACCCGCCCGAGTACATTGCGTAAGCGTTCCAGGGCGCTGCGGCCCCGGATGCCGCCCACCTCGGCATCGTCAGCCTCTGCGTGCGGCGAACTCGAATCGGATGTGTCCGAAGCCGGAAGCGAAATCACCAGCAGGCAGTTGCCCGTAAGTTTCGCCGATTCGGTTAGCGCCTGCGCAAAGGTGAACTGCGTCTCAAAACTGCCGCCGGGCAGATCTCCCTCATCGTGGAGCTGTCGCGCGTACGACACCCACTCATCGATTAGCACCACGCAAGGTCCGTACTCGTTGAATAGCTCGCGCAACGCATCACCGGGATTCGTCGCCTGTTCGTCGTCGGCGCGGACCCGCTCAAACGCATCTCGCCCGCCAAGCTGGTAGGCGAGTTCGCCCCACAAAGTGCGCACCACGGTCCCGTCCGGTTTTTCCACCGGATTGCCAGGGGAGATGCGGTTGCCAACAAGCACCACGCGCCGTACGGCCGAGGGCGTATCGACTGCCGCTCCCGCCAGCACCTCGTCCATACCCTCGAGCTTTCCCGGTGCAATGCCTGAAAACAGGTGGTAAAGCGCCAGCATGGAGTGCGTCTTGCCCCCGCCGAAGTTGGTCTGCAACTGCACCACCGGGTCACTTCCCTTGCCGGCCAGCCTCCTCGCCGCGCCATCCAGCAGACGTCTCAGGCTTTCGGTAAGGTACGTCCGACGGAAGAACTCCCGCGGGTCACGGTACTCGTCCGAGCCCTCTCCGAGATGAACCTGCCACAAATCCGCCGCGAACTCCGCCTGCTGATACCCGCCAGTCGCCACGTCGGTGTGCGGCGTTGCCACCTCGCGCCAGGGCTTCAGGCCGGGGGCGACCTGGCTTTCGACGGTGGCGCCGGCACCTCGGCGGTGCTCGTTGCGCGCCTGCTCCTCAAAGATCAGACGGCGCAACTCCATCTTCATGCGGTTGACCTCGTCCGCCTCCGGCGCGGAGACTGCCATCAGCAGGCGGGCGATAGAGTCGAGCGTGCGGTCGGCGTCGTCGCCGGAGAATCTGTCCTGGTGCGCCCACTTGTTGCGCTGGCTGCGAATCTCGCTGACGAGGCTGCGCTCGGCATGGCCCAACGTGTTGCGGAATACGTCGTTCCACGTATCCCACATCAGCTTGAGGAGTGCGGAGGCATCCCACTTCTCTATGGGCTTGTCCGTCAGGTGCGGATCATCGACGAAGCGCCGGATCACGTCCATGTGTACGCCACCGACCTCGATTCTGTCCTGGACCTCGCGCCCGACAAACGGGCCGAGCCCGGCCTTGAGGAGTTCGAGCGCCTTGCCGACGCGTTCTTGATTTGTAATGGCCATGGTCTTATTCCTTTATAGATAGCCGAACGGGCGACCCTACCCGCAGCGCGACTAATTGCGCCACAGGTTCTCGATTCCCCCGAGAAAAGCCCGAAAGCTCGCCGACCTATTCCTGTCACGGGTCAGATACCGGGCAATTCGGCGAGCGCCCGATACCTTTTGGAATTCGGGAACGAGATCGCGGATTTTCGCAGATGGCTTGATGACCGCATCCGGGTCACGAAAGCGTGCCTTATTTTCGATTCCCCGCAGCTTCTCATTTCCAAACGCCTCCGCCAGCGCCGTCCGGCTCTCCCAAATATCAGGCCTCCAACTCCTGGCAGGCGATACGGACCAGCGTATCGTCTCTGCCCCCCGACTTGCACAGCACGACAAGCTTTTCTTTCAGTGCCCGGCAATCTCCGCTATCGTTGTCCCGGATCACACAGAAAAGCACCCCCGGCTCATGCCAAGCCTTCAACTTTCGAGGTATGCTCTTCTCCAAGTCCTGTTTGCCTTCATGAGGTACGCACTGAAAGGACAGTCCGGGAAACAACCTCGGCAGCAAGACGTCCAGCATGCCCTCCATTGAGAACTCTTCCAATAGGAAAACAATGCGCTTCATCGTGGTCCGACTCCCTCAAAGAGCCTTTGCTTCCAGAGCGAACCTGGCAGGTCGCCTTCAACGACGAGGTCGCGTAGCAACTTGACGTTGGACGCTCTACGTACGGTAGTGAAGCCATCTTTCTTGACCAGATAGAAAATCTCTCCGATTTCCACCCCGTTCAGAAAATCGGGCGAGTGGGTTGAAACAAACACTTGGCCGCCGCGCCGGGCGTAGTCGCGAAACTCCTCAGCCAACTCTATTAACAATTCGGGGTAGAGTTGGTTTTCAGGTTCTTCGATTGCAAGCAACGGATGGGGCTTGGGGTCATAAAGCAACACGAGGTAGGCAAACATCTTGATCGTGCCGTCGGAGACGTAACGGGCGATAAATGGATCCTTGAAGCTGCCATCCTGAAAGCGTAGGACGAGACGTCCGTCCTCCGTCGGTTTGGCTTCAACACCGCTAACGCCCGGAACACGCTGGCTCATGGCCTCCAGCACTCGGTCAAAGCACTCGCGGTAATGCTCATAGAGGTAATGAGCGACTTGAGCGACATTATCGCCACGGTTAGACAAATGTTCGGCGTAACCGGCTTCGGCACTTGGCCGGGCGTCGGCGATGTGGAAGTCCGAGACGTGCCAGTTCTCGATCAGACTACGGAACTCCGAGACAACACGGAATTCGCGGAATTGACCCAGCCCCTTGATCGCCAAGATGCTTGGATCGTCAAGCTCGTATTCTTCCCGCTCCTCGACAGCCCCTTCCTGACCATAAACGGACTCATTCGTGATCGCCGTTCCCACTCCACACGAGAAGTCCACAAAATGCCAGGGCTTTCCGTACTGGCCCCGACGATAGCGCAGAATCTCGCGGTCCACGACTACGCGCCCATGGTCCTCGACCACCTGCAAAAGATAGGTGGCCAGCCGCCCGCCGCTCTCGCGGAATTTGATGGTGACCTCAATCGGCCCATTCTCTCCCCGACTAATCAACTCGCGGAACCCGCCGCGCCGCGCCACCGCCATGGCGACGTTTTGGACCAGCGCGTCCTTGAGAAAGCTAAACACATCAAAGAGCGTTGACTTGCCCGAGCCGTTGGCACCGACAACTACGGCCATGGGCGGCAGATTGTCAAGCACGGCGTGACGAAAGGGCCGGTAATTCCTGATCTCAATCTGCTCAATTCGCATGGATCAAGCCTCCGAGTTTTCGAAGAAACGGCGGGCCGGTTTTTTCGGAAGTCGATGGTAGAAATCATCACGGGCACAATTCCTGTGCCGTGCCAAGCGCATGGGAACCAAAAAGGACAATCCGCGAAGGCTGAAAGCCTCTCACGATACGGTCCACGATCGTTGTGATGAACGTTTCCGACGCGGGTCTATACATGTCGCGCTTTCTATCTGATATGCACGATTTCCACGTCGCTCCAATGTTGTTTCAGGTACTCGGCGACAAGCCGTCGGTGGCAACGGTGCGGCTTATCCTCGCTGCACAACAGGCATCCGTCGGCGACAATCTCTTTCGGAACCGTCTCCTCGATCCGCCGGTCACGCATCAGCGCGATGAATCGGTCCTCGTAAGCTACCCAATCGCAACGCCGTTTCCTGTAGTCGTCCAGCAACTCCTTCGTCGGGGCCAGCACCGGCAGGTGGACGTACTCCATGCCGCAAAGCTCGCCCAAGAAAAACGCGAGGTCTTCCTTCTTCGCAAAACCGGCCAATTGCGACCCATTATTGAGCCTTACGTCAACGACGCGACTGACACCCGACTCACGCAGCAGGTCGAAGAAAAGGCGAGCAGGCTTTCGTGTGAAGCCGATGGTGGAGATTTTCATTGGCACATTTCCCGAGTATCCCGGCTAGCCAATCGGCGAAAATCTAAGTTGCCGCCCAGATAACAAGCTGCAACTCACGTTCGTCGATCAGAGTGTACTCGGGGCGACGACCGGACAGCATCTCACTATTATCGAGGATGATACGCACGCCCTCTCCACGCCAATCCATAAGTGTATTGCGGTCCGTTTCGAGCCAGGGCGCATTATCTGGCACCGTAGATCGTGCAAGCAGGCTGCATACTGTCTCATTACGGGCAGACTGCCGGTATGGAAGGCTGTCAATCGTCAGCGTGTTAGGTAGCGTCCCCGGTGAATACAATTCCAGCCTATTGGAAAATAACCTGAGTCTGATCTTCGACCCATGAATGGAGTAATCGCGATGAGCTACTGCATTGACCAATGCCTCAAAAACTGCCGTCATATCGAATTGAGGTAGGTCGCGGCGCCCTAATTCTTTATCTGCTGCTGTCCTCATGTTCTTCATCACGAATCTACAGGCTTGCGCTACCTGGGCATCCAGTGGACCATATATATCTGCGGCATCAAGTTGATAGGGGTCGCCGGATGTTTCCAGTCGGATTTGGTCTCCCCGGTAGGCGACAGCTTGAATGTATGCATTAGGCAACCATTCCCGCGAATCATGACTAGCCATTAGGACACCTGCTACCGTTGGCCGGATAGAGCTGTCATTCTCAGTACGTGCCATACCCAATTGGGACAGAAAGTCCTCTCGCTGATTTCCCGAACGGGGCGTGAGGAACCTTTCCCACAGATGCGGGTCCAAATCTTCCAATTCGGCCTGCGTCACGGTCTGTTCGTCGAACCGAATAACCCCGGTTTGGCTACGGTGTTGAAAGAGGCGGGCCAGGAATTCGGCAGACGTTACACGTTTGGCGCTGCCGACTCGATGCTTGAAACCGCCCGGGCTTCGATGGACGAATAGACTGCGTGGTACATCAATTTTAATGACAGCTACCTCCTCACCGGTAGTCGTCGGTAGCCGCAGGCGCCGTATTGTAGGCGCCAAGGGTGGGTCAATAGAGTCCTGGCAAAGCTCATGAACGAAGCTCTCTACCAATTCGAGACGGTCAAGTGAAATACCAAGGATCTCCCTTGATTCGTCTTCCACGCCTAACACTAAAACTCCCCCTTGACTGTTTGCAAAAGCAGCCATGGAGTCGCGATGAGGGCCGGTGACACGCTTTCCCGAAAACCGGACCTCCTTGCATTCCAGGAACGTATCTTCGCCCAGTCGAATCTTGTCAAGCAGTTCCTTCTGGCTATCAAACATGGGTTGGCTCCGGTCCAAGTCTGCGATAGCGGCGCTCGAACGCTTCGCGCCCTCCCTCCATTATGCGGCAGACTTCCTCGCGCATGGCCTCCTGCTGCAATGATCCAGATTGCTCCACAATGCACTGTCCGCTTACAAATTCAAGTGCATGCAACATCTCCGCATCTCCGTTCACCACGATGTTGGGGTTGTGTGTCACAACTATGATCTGTCGCCTTAGTTTGTTTTCACGGATTTGGCGAACAACCAAGTCATAGATCAAATGGTTGTCCAGATCGTCCTCCGGTTGGTCCAGCACCAGCGGTTCCTCGCCGTGTGCCAGTAGGAACGCCAGCATCGCCGCCGACCGCTGTCCGGACGAAGCCTGTGTAATGGGCCGAAAATCCGTTCCATCGCCCACCCGGTTATATTCCACCCGTAAGGAATCATCCGGGAACCACGTCAGCAATCCATCGAGGAATTCAGGTCGTCTCTCGAATTCACGTTTCAGATAGTTGTTGAAACGACCTCCAAAGTCACCGTGACCCTTACAAGCAGCGGGAAAGCGGTCTTTTAGACGGTCAATCCGGTCTTCCAGTTCAGAACCGCGTTCCGAGGGCTCCTTCGGCAAGCCATTCATTATTTCTGCAACGATTCCTTTCGCCGGCGACTCGCCATCCATATCCAAAATGTCGAGCTGAAAACGTTCGTCGAGAACGCCCAATGCCTCGCGCAATCCACCTTCAATAACACGGGGGTCGTCGCCGTATGATAGGTTTCGGATACGCACGAAACTGTTCTGCGCCAAAGCGTCTTCAAGGAATTCGTCGCGCTCTGTACTCACGGCACGCCGAGTTTCCAAGACTCGCTCGAGCAGCGATCGACATTGCTTTTCCAATCCACAACGTTCCTTCCTGATCGACTTCATAACTTCGATTTCGCTATCCAGTCGCTGTCGCTCCTGCACAAGGCGGCCGTACTCGCTCGGATCAGAGACACCCTCCGATTGAAGTGTTTCGACCAACTGCTCATACTCAGAGACGATCTCATTCACAGCCGTCTGCCATTCGCTTTTGGACAACTCGCTCCTTTGTGTCTTGACGACCGCACGTAGTCCCTCTGCGGTGCAATATAGGGTTTCGGCAGCAGTCTTTATGGCGGAAGCCAACGCATCTATGGCTGACAGGGCTTCGCGATCTTCGTCAGATTCCGTGTCGAACAATCCTTCCGGCACATCTTCGGAATGTACCGCGCTAATTGCATCTTCAATATGTTGTGCGGCAGCATCCGTTGACTCAAACTGGCGTTCCATCTCCCTTTGCTGCCGAATGCTGCGTTGGTAAAGGGTTAGAATTTCCCCATGTCGCGCTTCCTCAAAACGCTTCAGTTTTCGCTCCACGTCATCCTTCTCAACCCTTAGATCATCCCAGCGAACTAACTTGCCGTCCAGTTCGCGAATCCGCGCCCGCGCCGCATAGAATTCGCTCCTGGCATCATAGAGTTGACGCTGTAGCCCGACCACACCCGCAGCGTCGTCAATCACCTGCAACAATGCCTGTTGGTTCTCTCCCGCCATTGCTGCAATCTGTCCCTGGCTAAAAATCCGGATTGGAAAGCGTTCGGGCGTAACACTTTGAATGTTCGACGGGCCCCAACCCTGTTCGCCTGCGTCCTCCTCTACTACTATCCCGGAACCGTCGCGCCGCCAGCGCACTCGATACCGAACGTCGTTCCGCATCACAGTCAACCTGATTTCTGTTGAATTTGTCAAACCACCACGGTCCGTGCGGTCCCCAGGCACCCGGTTGAATTGATCGAAGATCAAGCGGGGCTCGGAATTCTCTTCGAAATTTGCCAATTCCTGCTCACGTCTTGACGCAAGCCTTATACCATGGATTACTGTTGATTTTCCCGTACCTCTCCCTCCAACCAGCGCGTTGAGCCACGGACTGAAGCTGAGTTTCGCCGAATCTCCACGCCCCATGTATTGCGCATCTTCGATTTCGAAAGCTTCAACGAAGTGCTCAGGCAATCCAAACGGATCAAAAGGACGCGAATCATCACTGCGCCGAATCGAAAAACCGCCGCCGTCCAGGAGTGCCAAGCGCAACCCCTCGAGAGACGGTTCCGCCATCTTTACCCACGTGTAATGGCAACCGAGAACACGGGAGCCAGTCTTGCCGGTTTGGTCATGTGAGTCCGACCCAAGAATTTCAACCCAATTGAGCTTCATTTGTCGGTATTTTTCAGGTTTTTTCGCGGTCGAATCGACAACTTCCATTGCAAACAATCCATCGAATTCCAGCAACGGGTTAAGCGTGTTTCCCGAAAGTTTCCAGGCTCCCCCCGGCTCGTCTACATGTGCAAGAATTGGAATACCGCCGACATCGACGATGGCTTTTACGACCCCGATAGGTGCTTTATTAGCGGCAACATCAGTCTCACCGCGCTCACCGTGGTACTCGACTGCTCCAAGAAGCGACGCGACGTCCGCAGAGGACTTGTCAGTGTCGAGTATCGCGAGAATGTGAATGCCACCGTTGGCAGTGATCTCAACTCCTGGAAACAGACAAAGGGGCCGAAAGTCTGGATGCGGATCGTGCTTTAGGTCAAGGAGTGCCGTTTTGAGCCCGTCGATCCACTCGCCCGAGTTATGATCAGTTACCGCCACACAATCCACGCCAGCGCGCATAAATGCTAGTAGCCAGTCGGTAGGAGTTATCTGCCGTAGAGCAGCTTGGTCCGGTCCTCGGCCATAGTCCGCTGACGCAGGTGTGTGGGTGTGGAAGTCAAACTTCCACCATCGTGCACCCGGGTAACGCCAGCGGCTACTTGGATCTGATGTCACGATCGTGTCTCCCTTCTCACTCGTGAATTTTCCGTACAAAAATGTATAGCGACTTAGTCATTTACTTTATAGTGTGTCGGCTCCGCCTCCGAATAACTCGCCCTATTCGCACAGCACCTTTTGGCGCGACCGGCGCGCTACAAAATTGGCGGACCCGTCGCCAAGCTCGCCATTCCCAGACGCGGATGATCCAGTTGGAACGAGATGCGTACAGTCGATACATTTCACTGTAGGTTCCAATCGAGATCGCGGGCGCGGCGTCTTCATACATCTACGAATGACTATTTAAAGGTCTGCCACGCCACACCAGCGGCTTGCCAGATTCAGCATCTACGGCACCGCTCAGATTAGGTGGTGTGTCCGACTCGGCGCAGGCGACATCAAGCTGAGCCTGCGTCAATTTGGTTAGGAACTTCTCCTGGTACGGTTCTTTCCCGACTTCATGTGTAGTCGTAACAACCGGCGACAGATTTGCATTGGACATATTCGCGTTGGACAAGTCCGAGCCCAGCAGATTCGCACCACCAAGCCCTGCGCCGTCGAAATTCGTTCGTGAGAGTATTGCCCCGGTCAGGCTAGCCTGATACAGTGATGCTCTGGCCAAGTTCGCTCCCTGGAGCCGTGTCTTGGATAGATCAGAGTCGTGAAGCGATGCCCCGGCCAAGTTTGCGTTTGAGAGATGTGCTTCGGTCAGGCTTGCATTGGATAGTCGTGCCATAGAGAGGTTCGCGTTCGCGAGGCCTGCCATAGCTAAATCTGAACTTTCAAGCCGCGTCTCCGAGAGGTTCGCACGTTCGAATCTGGCGCCATTTAGGTTAGCGCCGGTCAGCCGCGCCCCTGCCAGATTCGCGCGAGTCAACACTGCCCCTGCCAGATTCGCGCCGATAAGCCCTGCTCCCGACAAGTCTGCATCGGAAAAATTCGCTTTGCTTAGCACTGCCTTAAACAAGTCCGCACTGGAGAGATTAACGCCACGCAGATCTAATCGAAAACCCAATCTATTTTCCAATTTGCTTTGTCGAGCATGACATGCGCTAATTGCGCTCACGGCGTCTTGCACGTCACTGCGCAACTCGGGTTTCTTTCGATCCCCGATTACCTCTTTTTGCTTGTCGCTGTTACCTTTTGGGGGGTGTCGCACGAACGCACACAATAACTGCATCACTTGGACGTGGTATTGCTTTGGATTTTCCACCGCAAGACGTTGTAGCGCGTAGATCCCACCCAAGCGGACCGACAGGATCTCGCTATCAAGCATCTCGGCCCCTTGTCGGTAGCGTTCATTCAATAGATTCTGCTGTGCCGTGTCGGCTTGGCGATGGGCGACCCAACTGCGCCAAATCGCGAGCGGCAGGGCGATTAGGCCAGCGATAAGCAAGCCGAGATTGCGAACGGTCGTGCTACCTGATTCCATCCGATTCGGCTCCCCTCGTAGCCAAGTCCAGAAGTCTGTGCTCAGCCAGTTCCAGGAGGCAATCAGCATCCAGGCGACGGCCCCGAGAGCGACCACCAGAATGACGATTAGCGCGAGCCGACCTTGATTGGCCTTGATAGACCTCGATAAATCGCGCCCCCAGCTACGAGCCTGTCTTCGGGCTATGCGTCGGGTCTCACGAAAACGACGTAGATATTGCACTAAACTCATTCCGTTGGACCTCTACTTATGCCGTCACAGCGGACACTCATAAAGTGAGTTCTCACAGTCCCCAATCTCGGCCGACGGGGCCGCTTGCCGGTCGCATCTTGTTATTTCTTCCGCTACGCCTCTGGAATGGCATAGATATAGCGATAGGACTGCGGCCATATGCTGTTCCAACATGCGGGCGGGACGCCCGCGCTCCCAGGGTTACGTCATGCGACACTTCTCGGATTTCGGTCCCTAAAGATGTCGCCCTGCTCCGCCGGAGCTCGCTCCCGAGACAGGGGTGCAATTTCAGGCCAGCTTTGTACGAGGCCGTTGTAAGAGCGGGCTTCCTCATTGCGGTTCTTGCGCTCGCAAACGATATATAGCCGATAGGCCAGTTCGCGTGCGGTCTCGGCGACACCGCCGAGTTGGTTAACCAGCGTGGCGGCGGCGGATTCGCCGCCAGATTCAAGAGCGTGGACCAGGTAGTGGACCGCCTCCCACACGGTCAGCCGAGTGTCGGACGTCGGATCCCAGTCACCGGACAACTCGTTCGGACGCAAAAGGCGCACCCTGCCACCCCGGGAGGCGAGAATACCACCCTCGACGATGCCGGCGATGCTGGTGTTCTTTGCCTTCGCCAGGGTTTCCGCCACGCCGTACTCGCCCTCGCCAAAGCCTTCCTGCTCGAACCACGCCAGCGCCCACCGCGTGTCGGCGTCGAATTCGCCCTCCTGCTCGGCAAGAACCTCGTCGAGTGTCTGATTAATTAACGCCAAGGCGTCACCTACGGATACGGGATTGCCCTGGGCATCGAGTACTTTGGTATAGCGCGTGAACACTGCCATGCCGGGTCCGATGGCTGCCTGCGCCAGATCGACCGGGGCAATGTTTCCGGATTGAAGTCGGGCTAGAGCGCTTGGAAGTTTTCCCCGCAACGCGGCGACGAACTCGCGGCGCGTGGCCAGCGGTGCATTGGCCGAATGCTTGCGGCAGACGAGGACTATGCTGGATGCGAGTGAGTTGGTGATCATACCGACAAGCCGAGTCGAATTCTCCGTACGCATCGGCCATGTGCCTGTGACTGCGAAGCCTGACTGGATTACGGCAGCCAGGAAAGTTTCCCACCCGGTACTGGAAATACCACTGTTGCCTTTGGTCTCGCACTGCTTGAAGGCATAGTAGATGGTGACCGGAAAGCCGGGGTGCGCTTGTTCGGCCAAGCGGCACATCGCCTGGCCCATACCATCGAGAAAGAACTTCTCTGCTTTCACCTTGCTGCCGTGACGGTATGGTGTGGCGACCAATTCGTCGACCTTTGGTACGGCGAGCGTAGTAAAGAGGTAGGGAAGGATCGGCTTAAGCGGGTGGCGCAGCCAAACGTAAAAATAATCGGAAAGGTCGGCGTAGCCAATGTTGTCGTAGTAGGGTGGGTCCGTTGACACAACCTTGTCGAGACTTAATTTCTGATTCATCGCATCCGCTTGATCAGTGTACCCAGCGATCGGAGGAGGCGCATTGCGCAGGGTTTTCTCAATCCCCTCAATGACGCCAAGAAAGTCGCCACCAGCTCCTGCAAACGGATTCAGGTCTGCGTAGTCCCAGACCATTGGCAACGCCTGCCTCCCAAACCCAGGTGCTGATTTGCCCTCGCCTGCTCTCCAGCGAGCCTGTGTTACGAGAAAAACCGTCTCCTTACTCACAGCCAATCCGAGATACACCCCCACCGCCTCAGCATACGCCATTGCGCCAGCGCCCCCGTTGCGTAGGGGCGTATCGTTGTCTGGGACCGAGGCTGTCCCGCTCGAAGGTATGTCAGGGACCTGTGCTGCCAAGTAATCGCGGTTGACGCGCTCCATTGCCTCTGCGACCAAGTCCGACAAGGTGGTCAGGGCGACGAGTTGGCGTGCTGCAAAGAGATCCCGCCACTTGGTCATACCGTACTGCTGCACGCGAAATCCGAGTGCCCGTTCAGGTAGGTCGGTTTCCGGGGTATTAGCCGGCGTAGCGCGCTTTGCGATCGCTTCTTGCACTTCGGTCGGGGGGATGTAAACCCGGCCGCGGTCGCCTTCTGCGACTATTGCCATCAGTTTCTCACCCATTCGACCTTGCTTGGCCTCGCTCCTAAGATAATCGAATGGCATTGGAGTCCCTGACATGAGGCAAAGAAAAGAGCTACCGCTTCCACCCGACTTGGTGCCCCGCCTCGTCGATTCCGCATCATTTGGATTCCCCACGTTAACCGTAAACCGATAACCGCGCCCCTCGATCACCGGCTCTACATACGCCTCTTTCCCCTTCTTTGTCGATAGCATGAATGTGGAGGCCAGCGGCACGTCTACGTCGGCAAAGGCCGGGTTTGGACTCTTCACCATCCGTGCCCAAAGCCACGCGATCACCGTCAACCTTTTACCCTCGTACGGTTTGAGGTCGGGCCGTTCACGGACCATCTCCGCAGTGACTTCGATCTTAGGATAGAGATGTCCGATTCGTTTCTCGGCTTCGTCGCGCATCCACCGGCCGTAATAGCGTACGTCCTCCGCGAGGCCTTTTGCTCCGGTCCACAATCCTGGGAACGCGGACGTCCCGTCCGCATTTTCCCTTGCAGTTCCTCCAAGTTTTGTATTGCTGCCATTTCTTGATGCGCTGCTCCAACGCCAATCGCTGGCCGTGTCAACCAAACCCGCTTTTACAGGGTTCTGCTCGATGTAGTCTACCACAGTTGATAGATGATTTTCATCGCGGATATAACGGTCGAAGTAGTCCTCTTCCCAGACCTGGCCGCTCCGGCCAAGTATTTTGTTAACTTGCTTGGCTGTAAACGATTTCCACGAATGAACGACGGCCTCAAGTGGAAAACCGGGAGTCGTTTCGATCAGCGCATGCACGTGATTGGGCATGATGACCCACGACAGCAAGCGGTAGCGTACGCCGTCAAAGTGAAGTAGGGCGTCTTCGACTTGACCCGCTATCCGCTCATCTCTTAGCCAGCAGGCTCCATGTCCCTGTCCAGCGTATCGTTCAATTCTCTCACGCAACTCCGCGCATCTGGGATCGCTCGTGGCCTCCTTGCCTTTGAGCGCCAATTCGCTCTTCCATGCGGCAATGACATCGGCCGGGACTGAATCAGCAAGGCGAAACGTGATGGACTGAATGATGTCAGGTTGATCCAGATGCGGAAGATATCCGCGGCTGTGCCAGGCCTTGTGCGGGCGGGACGCCCGCACACCCAGCAAGGGCTCATTCGTGCGCGATGTACGCGCGTCCAAATACTTCGCCCGCGCTTCAGGATTAACCGGCGGCCTTCCTGCGAACTTCGGCGGGATCTCGATCATCGCCTTGTTGATGAGCACCGCCACCGGGTTGAGGTCACTGGCATAGGCTTCGAGCCCCAGTCGTTGGGCCTCCAGCGGCAATGCGCCGCCGCCGGCGAAAGGGTCGTGAAATGCCGGCAGCTTGTCGGGGTTGAACAACTCGCTTGCACGCGGATGGTCTGCGTTTTCTGCGCAGGTTCGACGCCAGGACTTGCGGATCTCCGATCGCGCCCGTTCCAGTACCGCCTCGTTGGTGGTGTTCTCCCACTTCACCAATTCTTCGATAAGGCGAAACAGGCTCTGGCGTTCTTTCTCCTGGTCAGCCTCGGATGGAAACAGATCGGGATGTGCCGATGGATCATCCACCATCTGTGCGAAGATCACCGCCCGTGCCGCTGCCAACGGCCGTCGCGCCCACCAGAGGTGAAGGGTGCTGGGGTGGCCGTGTCGGATGGACTTCTCCTTGGCCGACGCGACATTTATCGCGTCAAGCGGTAGGGCGACTTCGATGAGTTTTTTGCGGTAGGTATTCATCTTCGAGTCAACGCCTTTTAATTTTCAATCTTCGTTTGGGTTCAATTAGCCTGAATAATTCACAAAAAAGGTAGTTTCCGTACCCAAGTCATTGTATTATATTATGGTTAGACGAATAACCTTAACACAATGAATCGGGAGGAAACTACCGTGGAGATTCAAGATAAACAACACAGGATGTCTTTCGCAAGTCTTTCCGGAAAACAGGTGAAAGCCGCCTTCGATGGGGGTATTCTGACCAGCCTGCCTGTGCGTGTACGCACGCAGACAGGCGACAGCGGGGTAATGCTGCTGCGGGAGGTGGCGTCCAAAATCGGCATTTTGCGTCGGATCATTGAGGCCATAACAGATCGTCGGCATCCCAGTTACGTGGATCACCCGACGGCGGACCTGGTCAGTCAGCGTGTCATTCAGATGGCGTGTGGGTATGAGGATGCGAACGACTGCAATGCGTTACGCGGGGACCCCGGCTTCAAGGCGGCCTGTGATCGGTTGCCGCTGACCGGTGCGGATCTGGCCAGTCAACCCACGATGAGTCGGTTCGAGAACCGGATCACCAGAGGTGACTTATATCGGATCGCGAAGGCCTTTGCCGACGTGTTTATCGCCTCGTATAAGAAACCGCCCAAAGCCATCCTGTTGGATATCGACGATACGGAAGATAAGGTGTATGGGTCTGGGCAGTTGTCGTTATTCAATGCGTAATTTAAGAGTCATTGCTACCAACCGTTGCATATCTATGAAGGGCAAACCGGCAGGTTGATCACGACGATTCTGCGTCCTGGCGTGCCTGCCTGCTGCAGGCAGGCGGCCCACGGGGAAAGAGATCGTTTCGATTCTCAAACGGGTGATCGCCTACTTGCGTCGAGCCTGGCCCAATGTGGCGATCCTGTTGCGTGGCGATTCACATTTTTCGTGTCCGGAAGTTCACGCGTTGTGTGACACACAGAATGTGTATTTTTCCCTTGGACAAAGCGGCAATGCCAAGTTGCTGCCCAGGGCACAGCCCTTGATGGACCAGGCCAAAGCGCTGTATGCCGTTTCCGGCAAAACCGTACGCCTATATAACGCGTGGAACTATCAGGCCAGCACCTGGGCTTCGCCACGCCGCATCATCTGCAAGGCGGAAGTGACACCGCAAGGAGACAATATCCGTTTCGTGGCCACCAACCTGCAACGCGCCAACCCTTCATTCATCTACAAAACCGTCTATTGTAGACGCGGCCTGTCTGCCGGCCAGGCAGGCAGGATGGAAGGCTTTATCAAGAATCACAAGACCTTTCTCCATTCCGATCGCACCTCTTGTCACACCTTCGAGGCCAATCACTTCCGGCTCTTTCTCCACAGCGCCGCCTATGTCCTGTTGCAGACCTTGGCTGAAATGGGATTGCGCGGCACCAAGTGGACGAACGCCCAGTATAATACGCTGCAAAATCGCCTCTTGAAGGTCGCCTGCCTGCGCCGGATGCTCGGCAGGCAGGCCGGACGCGTCTGTGAGATGAAAACCAAAATCACGTTCCATCTGCCAACCGCGTTTCCACTCAAACACCTCTATGCCAAGATCCTCTACAATCTGGCATCGTCCGTTCCATAACGCATCGTCCGGTTGAATCCGCCTTCACGTTTTGATCGCCATCACCAAAACACAGGGAGACCTCTGTGCTTTTGACCGGGGCATAAAGGACAACCTGACGCACCGGCGCTACCGTGTTACCAGCACGTGCCACTGAAGCGGCTTGAAAACTCCAAATCCGTCACAGCCAGGTCTTTCCTTCCGTTTCTCGATTCACTCGGAACCTGTTTCTACTTCCCGAAACTGCAATCCGTGACAATTCATGAATTGATCAGGTTAGATAATGGAATGGATAGCCGAATATTTATTGCGGCGAGACAGCGAAAGTTCGGCGGGCCTGCGGGCATTGCGCCGGAATCTGCGCCGTTGGTTGTCACAACGCAATGGCGCTGCTGACGCTATCGATAGGGAGTAAATCCCGCGCTCCCTATCGAGGGCAGGCGCCCGCGCTTCCAGAAGTTTGCCAAACGACATGCCCACAAGACGTGGGGCATCGTCAAAACGGCGCTCAATCGTGGCGCTACGGGACAGAATTGAAGTCCCACATGCGGGCGGGACGCCCGCGCTCCCAGGGTTACGTCATGCGACACTTCCCGAATTTCTGTCCCCAAATATGTCGCCCTGCTCCGCCGGAGCTCGTTCCCGCGACAGGCGCGCGATTTCAGGCCAGCTTTGCACGAGGCCGTTGTATGAGCGGGCCTCCTCGGCGCGGTTTTTGCGTTCGCAGACCACGTATAGTCGATAGGCCAGTTCGCGTGCGGTCTCGGCGAGGCCCCCTAGTTGATGAACCAGCGTAGCTGCGGCTGATTCGCCGCCAGATTCAAGAGCGTGGACCAGGTAGTGGACCGCCTCCCACACGGTCAGCCGAGTGTCGGACGTCGGATCCCAATCGCCGGACAACTCGTTCGGACGCAAAAGGCGCACCCTGCCACCCCGGGAGGCGAGAATACCGCCCTCGACGATGCCGGCGATGCTGGTGTTCTTTGCCTTCGCCAGGGTTTCCGCCACGCCGTACTCGCCCTCGCCAAAGCCGTGCTGCTCGAACCACGCCAGCGCCCACCGCGTGTCGGCGTCAAATTCTCCCTCCTGTTCGGCCAGCACCTCGTCCAGTATCTGATTGATCAGCGCCAATGCCTCGCCCACCGATACGGGATTGCCCTGGGTGTCGAGAACTTTGGCGTATCGTGTGAACACGGCCATGCCGGGACCGATAGCGGCCTGTGCGAGATCCACCGGGGCGATATTGCCGCTTTGCAGGTGAGCCAGAGCGGAAGGAAGCTCTTCTCTCAACGCAGCGACGAATTCGCGGCGTGTGGCCAGAGGCGCGCGCGCAAGACGCTTGCGACAGACAAGGACGATGCTGGAGGCAAGGGCCGCGTGGTTTCTCTTTAGGTTCCCGGTGTATTCGGTGCGAATCGGCCAAGTGCCGGTGAGTGCAAAGCCAGCGCGGATGACGGCATCCAAAAAGGTCTCCCAACCGGTGCTGGAAGTACCAGCGTCGCCTTTGGTCTCGGACTGCTTGAAGGCGTAATATATGGTTACGGGAAAGCTATGGTGGCCTTGCTCGGCGAGGCGGCGCATCGCCTCGGTCATTCCGTTGAGGAAAAAGGCCTCGGCACCTGCCTTACCATCCTGGCGGTACGCGAAAGCGACCAGTTCTTCGGATTTGGGGACAGCGAGTGTAGCGAATAGGCTGGGGAAAACCGGATTGAGCGAGCGCCGTAGCCAGACGTAGAAAAAGTCAGACAGGTCAGCGTAGGGGATGTTGTCGTAGTAGGGAGGATCAGTGGAAACGACTTTGTCCACACTAGTTGATTGAGTGGCTGCATCCTCTTGAGACACCAAACCGCAAGCCCCCGCCCCAAGTAAGGCGATCATCTTCGCAGCTTGCTCTACACCAAGCAGGACATTACCAGACGAGCTACTGAGGGGATTCGCCTCGGTATAGTCCCAAACCATCGGCAATGCTTGGCGTCCAAAAGTGGAGACGATCCCATCACGTGTTTGATGCCAAGCGCATAGGGATGACCAGTAGTTCGCTCCCTTATCAATAGCAAACGCCACGTACACCCCCACCGCCTCCGCATACGCCTTGGCCTCAGTGCCCCCATCCCGCAGGGGTCGCTCGTCCTTAGATAGATCGACGGTAGCAGCATCCCGCTCGACTCGCCCCATCGCTTCCGTAACCAAGTCGGAGAAGGTGGTCAGGGCGGCTAGTTGGCGGGGGGTGAATAGTTGGTCGAAATGGGTCATACCATAGGGCTTGATACCGAGATACTGCGTGCTTCCAGATATGGTCACTTCCGGCCGCCACTCCGGATTCGCCTCGTCTGCAACCGCTTCGTGCTCCTGGGTGGGCGAAAGGTACACGCGCCCGCGGTCGCCCTCGGCCACGATCGCCATCAGCCGCGATCCCATTCGCCCGGCCTTTCCCTCGGCCTTGATGTAATCCCCCGACATTGGGGCTCCGGACATCAAGCAGCGGAAGTTCGCTCCTCGCGATAGTTTGGTCCCGGCCTTCGCTGTCTGGGGATCCGACGGAGTTCCCGCCTTCACAGCAAACCGATACCCACGGCCTTCAATCACCGGCTCGACATAGGCTTCCTTCCCCCTTCTCGTGGACAACACAAAAGTCGACGCCAGCGGCACTTCGATGTCGGCGAAAGCCGGGTTCGGGCTTTTCACCGTCCGCGCCCATAGCCACGCTATCACCGTCAATTTGCGGTCCTCGTACTTCTTTAGGTCGGGGCGTTCCCGTACCATCTCCGGGGTAACCTCGATCTTAGGATAGAGATGTCCGATTCGTTTCTCGGCTTCGTCGCGCATCCACCGGCCGTAATAGCGTACGTCCTCCGCGAGGCCTTTTGCTCCGGTCCACAATCCTGGGAACGCGGACGTCCCGTCCGCATTTTCCCTTGCAGTTCCTCCAAGTTTTGTATTGCTGCCATTTCTTGATGCGCTGCTCCAACGCCAATCGCTGGCCGTGTCAACCAAACCCGCTTTTACAGGGTTCTGCTCGATGTAGTCTACCACAGTTGATAGATGATTTTCATCGCGGATATAACGGTCGAAGTAGTCCTCTTCCCAGACCTGGCCGCTCCGGCCAAGTATTTTGTTAACTTGCTTGGCTGTAAACGATTTCCACGAATGAACGACGGCCTCAAGTGGAAAGCCGGGAGTCGTTTCGATCAGCGCATGCACGTGATTGGGCATGATGACCCACGACAGCAAGCGGTAGCGTACGCCGTCAAAGTGAAGTAGGGCGTCTTCGACTTGACCCGCTATCCGCTCATCTCTTAGCCAGCAGGCTCCATGTCCCTGTCCAGCGTATCGTTCAATTCTCTCACGCAACTCCGCGCATCTGGGATCGCTCGCGGCCTCCCTGCCTTTGAGCGCCAATTCGCTCTTCCATGCGGCAATGACATCGGCCGGGACTGAATCAGCAAGGCGAAACGTGATGGACTGAATGATGTCAGGTTGATCCAGATGCGGAAGATATCCGCGGCTGTGCCAAGCATTGTGCGGGCGGGACGCCCGCACACCCAGCAAGGGCTCATTCGTGCGCGATGTACGCGCGTCCAAATACTTCGCCCGCGCTTCAGGATTAACCGGTGGCCTTCCTGCGAACTTCGGCGGGATCTCGATCATCGCCTTGTTGATGAGCACCGCCACCGGGTTGAGGTCACTGGCATAGGCTTCGAGACCCAGGCGCTGGGCCTCCAGCGGCAACGAGCCGCCACCGGCGAAAGGGTCGTGGAATGCCGGTAGTTTATCCGGGTCGAACAACTCGCTGGCACGTGGATGGTCAGCATTATCGGCGCAGGTTCGACGCCAGCTTTTCCGTATCTCAGACCGAGCCCGTTCCAGAACGGCCTCGTTGGTGGTGTTCTCCCACTTCACCAATTCCTCGATAAGGCGAAACAGGCGTTGGCGTTCTTTCTCCTGATCAGCCTCGGTCGGAAACAGATCCGGGTGCCCCGATGGATCATCCACCATCTGCGCGAAGATCACCGCCCGCGCTGCCGCCAATGGCCGCCGCGCCCACCAGAGGTGGAGGGTGCAGGGGTGGCCGTGACGGATGGACTTTTCCCGGGCGGATGCAGCATTTATAGCGTCAAGCGGAAGGGCGACTTCGATGAGTTTTTTGCGTGGAGGAGTCATAAGGATTTTGTACTCACGGAAGAGCGGTTTTCAGGGGAGTCCCGCATCGGATGAGTCTAATTTCGTATTCTTTCCTCCGAAACGAGATTCGAGCCTTTCTGAGCTTGTCTCTTTGTATTATATGCAAACGACCTCCGAAGGCATCCACCGGAAGGAATTGCGCCCTGTGTTTTTCAGGAATCCTAGCTTGGGCGACGCCTGATCCTGCCTGAAGCTGCGATACCATTTCTGTTGCATCCGGACTGCCGCGTTTTAGTTCCAGCGGCACAACCCAGTTGGCACCACCATTGCAGTCGCAACTGATGAACAGAAAATCGCAATGTGTCTTATCCTTCAGGTCGAAATAAGGGTGATCCAAATCCATAACCAGATGCGGCGACGGGGCGTTTTTCAACGGAACCTTGCAACCCTCTTTCGAGCATCTCTTAACGATGGTCCCTTCAGGAAGTCCATTTTTCAGCTGTTCGACTAAGCCACACATTACTCGGTGCTTCCTGCAATACGGTTACCGATCGTCGCCCACTCATTGTAAAGTTGCTCGGCAACTTCGCTGAAATCACTCTCGAGCCCACCGGCATCCGGATCGAATCGAATTTCTTCGACGATCGACCCCTTCGGTCGACGCTTCTGCTTGAACAGCCATGCCCCCACCTGCTGGGGACGAAGGGCAAATTCGCCGTTGGGTATGTCCTTTCGACGGCACTCGGGAAGTTCGGAGCGTCGCACGATGTTGGCGAGTTCCTCAAGTACCCACTCGCTGTGCGTCGTGACGATTACCCTGACTCCCGCCTTAACAAGCGCGGCGATCTGACGGGTAAATTCGACCTGCATGGCAGGGTGCAGGTGTGACTCGGGTTCTTCGATAATGAGCGTGCAGCCGGGGCTGACCAGATGGCGAAGAAACATCACTACCGGTGCGATTTCCGATACCATGGAAGAGGCATTCATCAACGGCATCGGATGTTTCCATCCCGATGGCTGGTAGGTGAAGTGCGGGTAGCTAATCAACTCCGATCTTTCGACCTGAATCGATCCGCCGAGAATCAGATCTTCAATTCGCGCACCCAGATGTTTCCTGGACGTGCTTTGACGAATTGCCGCGCTGGGCAATACGAGCAAGTTTTGCAGAAAATCACCCAAAACACCCGACAGCATTGGAGTTTCTTCATCGGGACGCAGACCGGCAGTTGTAGCGTTCTGGATCAACGCACTCACTACCACCTGATGGCTATTCATCACGCCGGTTCGATCGGCGGGGAGATAGAATGCCGCGCGATAAAGGGAACCTACAAGGTGCGGAAGAGCGAGTCCAAGCAAATGATTGATTGGCCCCAAGGCTTGTCGATACGAATCCTGGCCCATTTGATCAGCTCTCAAGAACGTATTCTTCAGGCGGTCGTAGTACTCAACGAACTCTTTCCTATCGTCGAGTTTAACCCTCAGTTGTTCCACATTAGGCATCGCCGTCACGAATTCTGGTGCATTAGACTTCAGAATCAGTTCGTGTTCAAACGATGCCGAATCCCTTGAAGTAGATTTCCGTAATACAATCCGCGCACATCGCCTGTTCCCTTTCCGGATAAGTGCGCTGGCACTGTCGATCCCAAAGCACCTTTCGATTTCACTGTGGAGTTGATCGTTCTGTAACTCAAACATTGAGCAAATTGCCTTGACAATAGGGATGGGAAGAACAGCTTCTTTTTCGCTCCGGATATCTCCTATCCCGTTCGTCACTTGCTTCAGAAATTCGTTGAGCGCGTTGAGAGTTTCCCTGTCTACAAAGCTTGGACCGAGATTAAGAAGCCTCTCATAGTTCAAGAAGAACCGCGAAGTGGTCGATCTACCCGTAAAATACACATGCAGCGCATAGATCAGAATCGCCAGATAAGATTTTCCTGTATTGCTCGGTCCGACGAATACCGTCAGCGGGCGCAGATCGATCTTGGCATTAACGATCGGCCCGAAATCGGACACTTCGAGTTCAAGCACGTCTTTGGCGGCTAGCTGATCCATGTCTTTGTTCTCCGATCCGGCGCCCATCGTGGGGGGTTTTCTGGTTCCACATCAACCCTCCGACCATTCCAGCGGTACCTTTAATCTATTGAGTCGGCTTCTCCACGGCAGACGCTCCTCGTGCTGGAGTCTTCCGACAACAATACCTGGAGCTATGCCCTGCTCATCGGCAAAGCGGCAAATGTCCGAACTCGCGAATGCGCCTTCGGCGCCGCTACCGGCTACGCTTCCCTGGCCCCGGCTTGTCGGATCTGGTGCAACTGATAGTCCTTCTCAATATCCAACCAGATATCCGCATCGACCCCCAGCACCCTTTCGAACTGAAGCGCTGTCTGCGGCTCTATGGCGGCTTTCCCCGAGATAATCTCGCTGATGAGTTTCGCCGATCGATCACATCGTCGCGCAAACTCCGCGCGCGAAATATCCTGGGCCGAAAGTCTTTCCGCCAGGACCCAACCAGGGGGAACCGCATAGTCGGGGCGGTACTGGTTCGTCGCCATCAGTTGTTCTCCGCCTGCGAGGATAGCCGGCCTGTGTCAGGCAGGCTATCCTCACGGGCAATTCAGATCTTACTTCGACCTCTCCTCAGGATATGTCAGATGAACTCAGACAAGAATTCTCTTCGACTGCGTCGCGTAGATCGCAAGACGCCTGACTCAGTTCGTCAGACGTTTGGAGACGAACGCGCTCGGCCGGGGATTTGCCTCGGCGATGGCATTAAGATATAGGGTGAGGTCGATGCACGTATTGTGAAAGCCTTCATTGGCATGCTGCCAGGAGTCTTGAGTTTGCGGTTAACACTTCTATCCCTCCCGTCCTGAAGTCGACGTCGTTCGTAATCAGTTTCCAGCCATTGTGACGACAGGTTTCAGCCAGCAATCCGTCATTGAAATCAGTCACTCCCGCTGTAAAATCTGCCAGCACTTGCTTGATATTGGCCGTGGCAAACGGATGATCGTGGCGCACACAGAGCTTGAGCATGGACGTTGCAAAGGATGCCGCACCTTTGCCGACCCCACTGAAGGCCGCCGATTTGCGAAATGATTTGAAATTGGGATACCGGGTCAGGTGTAGAGCCTTCCATTCAATGCGACAATAGGTATTCAAGTATTCACTCAACACCATAGCGTCCATAATCAACGGCGAACCTACAGATCGAATGGACTTTAAGCCGTTACTATATTGCGCGGTGATTTTGCTCCCGTTCCCGGATGGCGGTGGATACAAATAGAGCCAGACGTTGGCATCAAGCAAAAAAGTCTCGCCTCTGCTGAACGGATATGCAGCCAAGTCGTACGCCTTATTCTTCTTCATCGCCTAGTTCCTCACGCCACACGCGATCGAAATCATCGGGGGTTTTAAAGTACATTTTTGCGTTTTCAATTACACGTTCCAGCATCTCCCGGTCGTCATCCGCCAAATCGCGAAACGAGAGCAACACACGGATGCTTTCCTCGGGTAACTCGCCGTAAAGCTGACCCACTGCCGCGTTGAGAAAAGCCGAGATGAGAATCTCTATCCGTTCGAAGGATAGAACCACCGGCGACCCCGCCCTCAAGAGTGGAGCAATCTTGTCGTACAGACGTTGGCCGTCGCTGGTAGATACGCACAGGGGACCACCAATGATGTCAAATACTCGAACTGTAATTTCTCGCGTCATGCTTGTCCTCTTTCCCAATTCAATACGGACTGTCGGCTTTTCTTTTACTCTCCAGGAAATAAATACTCTCATCTGCAGTGTTAATTTCAATGGTTACGGCAGTCCCGGGAAAGTCAACCGCCATATTCGCGAAAGTTTCCGTGCCACGGCTTAACTCATAGAATGCGAAACGGGAGGCAATCTGAATCTTACCGTCATTCAGACGAGCGAATTTCTGTAGAAACTCAAGGCCTAACCCACCGGGATACGGCCCACTTTTCGTGGTGTGATATGGCTCGAGTGCCCATTTGAGAGCTGGAAGCGAGTTGATACGAGGATTATTGAAATACCGACGAACATTCTCTCGAATTCCGATACCGGCATCTGCAACCGTAAAATCAAGCCGGTTCTGTTGCGGGAAAAACTGGCCACAGACGAAGACACCAAGATTTGATTCAGAATGGAATACGGCATTCTGATACACTTCAAAAACCTTTTTTTTGAAGATCCTGCTTGCGCCATCGGACATTCTGGGGATGCCTCTTCCGGTAAGTTGCCAATGGATATATTCTTCGAACTCACCCTCGTCACTCAGGCGCAGCCGGCGAAATGGCATGGTTGTATTATTGTTGTCATCCAGTGATTTGTACCAATAATGAGTTAGAAACAGATTCTTGCGAAGTATTGTCTCGACTGGGCCCGGCATATCGACGATGCGAATGGTATTGAAACCGTCAGCGACCCTTGAAAGAATCGCGCCAAGGGGTGCGGCCATGTTGGCGTCGAAAAAATCCAACTTTGACATGTTGAGTTGCAGTTCATCCGAATAGAGACCCTGAGCAACTTTGGCGAGTTTGGCGAGCGTTTCCCACCCCTCGCGTGTACTGCGCACGGTCGGAAGATAATAGATCATCGCAATCCCTGTGATTGAAGGGACTTATACTCAAATGCTGCGGATGAAAAGAGACACAAGAGTGTATCCTGGAGTGTTACCATTACCCCTGGACACGTCGGACGAGGCAGAAGGGATAGCAAGAAGTGAAGAGAAACCGAACTCGGAAGATCTGCTCTCTGCTGGCGCAAGGCAAATGCTGCATGCCGCCTTGGAGATTGAAGTGAAAGCCTACATCGAGAACTTTGAAGACGAGATCGAAGATCTGGTACACGGACAAGTGGTCAGAATTGGTAACGATTTATCCGAAGCCCGTCAAGGATGACCTCTCTACCAAAGAAGAATTCGGGCCGGACATTCCAGACAATATAGACACGTCACAATCTACTTTTGTGAGGCGACTACCCTCCCGTCACGCCGGCTTCCCGGCCCGCTTGATCAAGTCATTCAGCTTGTAGTTGACGCTCGTCACGTCGAAATCCGGCTCCCTTCGGAAGGGCTCGCGCAGGTAGTGTACTCGATGCTCACCACTATCCAGGAACTCGACGATGCCGAGGATGAAATCGTCCGGTTTGTTCAGCGCCGTAAGGATCTCATTCTTCGTCACCGTAATCGTATCTCCACCGGACTGACGGCCCTTCACTTCGATGAACCGGAGCTTACCAGTGCCCGGCACCCGGCTCTCAATGTCATAACCGAGATGTTCGGTCTCCCGGTCGACGGGCTCGAATCCGAGGCCGCGTTCCACTTCCATGATGATGGCGCGAGCCTTTGCCGCCGACTTCTGGGTGTCCACGGTTCGCCGCGGTGCGGCGGCTCCGGTCATGGTTGCCAGAAGTCCCATGGGTAAGACGACAAGCCCGCCGACGACTGCGGGCGGGAGCGCTGAAATTTTCTCCTCCCGGTCGAGTTGGGCCGTGCGTTGATGGAGGCGCTCCTGCAGATCGTCGGCGCGCCGTTGGGCCTCGCGCGAGTTGAGCTTTGCCCCGGCCTTTCCGGCTCTCTCCTGGAGCTTGCGCTTTTCTGCTTGTCCATCCCAATACGCCATTTCCTTGGTCAGGCGCTCCTTAACCGCGGCACGGGTTTTCGCAACCAGAGCAAGGCGCCGGTCGCGAACCTCTCCAAGGTGTTCCGGCACGATGTTGGCAATGGCCTCCTCCCGCGCCTGCTGCTCCAGTTTTCGGGTGATCCATCCGCACTCCGGCCGGTCAAGGATGTCGGCCACTTTGGGTTCGTGATCCGCCAGCGGCCGGTAGTCAAGGTACGGCGCGTAGTCGAGACGGCGCTTCACGCCGGCTGCATCGATCTCAACATAAAGCGTCCGGCGTGAGATGACACGGCCCTCGCCACTGGCCAAAACACTTCCGTCCTTAATAGCATGCTCCAGCGAGAAGATCACGCGCGTTTCCAGGCCCGGGTCCCGCTCGTCCACGAGCACGGCGCCACGTTGCAGGAGGTCGCGGTGGCGTTCCAATGTGAGGTCGAGAACGGCGTCGAGCAAGGCGTGTCCCGGACACACGAAGGCCGCGGGCGTTTGCCCGTGCGGGGCCAGGTATGCCTTGTCGAACGCAATGCGTTCATAGCGCGCAAGAACCGGTTCGCCTACGCCTATCTGCCTGTCGCGGTTGCGCACAGGCGCCGGAACGTGCGTTATTTCGTATCTGCCCGTTTCGCGCCGCCGCACCGAACCCCCCAGGCGACGGAACGCTTCGAGGAAGAACGACTCGATATAGTGCGGCTGCAATCGCCGGGCTTCGGCGCGCTCCATTTCCTCCCGTACTCGTGCGACACGAGTGGAATCCATCGCATCTTGCGCGAGGGCCTGTTCCTCGATCAGGGACTGCAGGTGCGGCTGGTCCACGGCTTCGCTTACCGCCTCGGATAGTCGTGCGCGCACTTCGGGCTGCTCGCCGTAACGGATCGCCTCGATTAGCAGATCGCGGAGCGGGCGGCCATCGAACTGAAGCCTGCCGAGCACGTCGAAGACCTGGCCGCCGAGGGCGCTTCGGGCCTGCTCCAGTTTGTCCAACAGGGTCCGGTACACGTCGCCTTCCCGGGTCTCTTCCGCTACCAGGTTCCACAGATGACACACCTCGGTCTGGCCGATGCGGTGGATGCGCCCGAAGCGCTGTTCGATGCGGTTCGGGTTCCACGGCAGGTCGTAGTTCACCATCAGATGGGCCCGCTGGAGGTTGATGCCCTCCCCGGCCGCGTCAGTAGCGAGCAGCACCTGCACCAGCGGATCGTGGAGGAACGACTCCTGGGCCTTGCGGCGATCCTCCCGCCCCATGCTACCGTGAATGGTGACGATGCCAGAGGGCCGGCCGAGCAGCGTTGCGATACGCCGTTGGAGGTAGTTGAGGGTGTCCCTGTGCTCGGTGAAAAGGACCAGCTTCTGGCTGGGTGACGGGACGGGCGGCGGGATGGCGCCGCTGCCGTAGGGTTCGCCCTTTTCGCCACCCCTGGCGCCCAGGCCGGCTGGCGTAAAGATTTCTGCCAGCAGGTTCGAGAGTTCGCGCCACTTCGTGTCTTCGCCGCTCTTTAGAATCTCCGCGGCAAGGCCCTCAAGCCATTTGAGTGAAGCAATCTCCGCATTGAGTTCGGCGATCGTACTGGCCGCTGTTGCCTCATCCAGCACCGCGGCCTCTGCGGCTTCGACCTCCTCGTAAGGGGCATCGTCCAGGTCCTCCACGTCCTCGGCATCGAATAATGGACCGGTCTGCGGGATCGTTTCCGGTTGCCTGGCGCCGCGTTGCTGCAGGCTCAGTTCGCGTAGGCGGCTTTCCAGGCGCTCGCGCCGCCGCCTCAGCGACTGGTGGATCGCCTCGGGTGATGACGCGAGACGGCGTTGCAGGATGGTGAGCGCAAAGCCGACGGTACCCGCGCGGGTGTCGCTTTGCAGCGCCTCGGCGCGATTGAACTCTTCGCGGACGTAGTCCGTGACTTCCCTGTACAGCCGGGCTTCGGCGTCGGTGAGTTTGTAGGGTACCGAATACGCAATGCGCTCCGGGAACAGCGGTCGGCCGTCGAATCTGAGCAGGTTCTCCTTTACCATGCGGCGCATGAGATCGGAAACGTCCACCTGGTGCACGCCATCCCGGAATCGACCCTCGAAACGGTCGCCGTCCAGCAGGGCGAGGAAGAGTTGAAAATCCGCCTCCTTGCCGTTGTGCGGGGTCGCCGTCATCAGCAGAAAGTGACGGGTGAGATTGGAAAGGAGCTGCCCTAAGCGGTAGCGTTTGGTGTATCTCACCTCGCCGCCGAAGAAGGTCGCCGACATTTTGTGCGCTTCGTCGCAGACCACCATATCGTAGCGGCAGTCCGGAGCGCTCAGTTTGGCCTGGAGGTCCTCGTTGCGGGCGAGTTTGTCCAACCGTGCGATGGCGAGATCGTTTTCGAGGAACCAATTGCCCGTACGGGCGGCGTCGAGTTTGTCGTTCGTCAGTATCTCGAAAGGGAGGTGGAAACGCCTGTAGAGTTCATCCTGCCATTGCTCGGCGAGGCTGCCGGGACATACCACCAGGCATCGCCTGAGGTCGCCGCGGGCGACGAGTTCCTTCATCAACAATCCTGCCATGATGGTCTTGCCAGCGCCGGGGTCGTCCGCCAGCAGGAAGCGAAGTGGCTGGCGGGGCAGCATCGCTTCATACACCGCCGTGATCTGGTGGGGGAGCGGTTCAACAAGCGAGGTGTGTACGGCAAGGACGGGATCGAATAGATGGGCCAGACGGATGCGGTAGGCCTCCGACACGAGACGGAACAACGCGCCGTCGCCGTCGAAACTCCAGGGGCGGCCCTGCTCGACGATTTCGAGGCGCGCCTCGTCGTGCCGGTAGAGAATCTCCTCGGCGACCCGTCCGGAGGCCGGGCGGTAGATCAGGGTAAGCGCACCGGAACCGTGCCATTGCACGTTCACAACGGTCACGACACCGTCAGGAACGATGCCACGGACCGACGCGTCGGGTTGGAGATCTTCGAGTTTCATTGGATATTTGTTTCGTGATTAGGACGAAGAATGGTACTACCCGTCAGTTTCGCTGGATTGCACAGGCTACTGCGCGACGCCATAACGCCAAGGCCTCGCGCCATGTGTGCCGAGGGCAGGATGCCCTCGGTCCCGGGAACGACATTTGCAACTACTACGCCATTCCCATCTGTTCGAACGTTATCCTTTCCATGACGGATGAACTCTCCGTGCGTACAGGCGACCCGCCTGTGGCCAGCACGGGGTATACCGCATCGCCTCCGTTACCAATGGATTTTGCCCGCTGGCGCTAGCGGAATCAATGAGTGTGGCCAGAAATGACGAAACAAGGCCTCGCGCATTACCCGTCGAGGGCAGGATGCCCTCGATCCCGGGAACGGCGATTGTGACAACAGCTCCATTCCCAATCTTCCGGATTGGCGCACAACCCCGCCTTGACCGGGTTCAAATGGATGTAATTTACAATCGCTGCGAAGTGATCTTCGTCGCGCACGAACCGGTCGAAGTAGTCCTCGTACCAGAACTTTCCATTTCGCTCCAACATTTTGTTCGCCTGGGTGGCCGTGTAAGATTTCCAGGAGTGTACAATGCCTGACAAGGAGCGATCGCCCAGTGGTGTGACCAGTACATGGACATGATTGGGCATAACGACCCACGCATGCAGACGATACAGGTTTCCATCAAAGTACTGCAGGGAATCGCGTACCAGGGCGGCGATCTCGGGGCGGCGCAACCAGCAGGCACCATGGCCCAGATCAAGTGCATCCTCGATCCGGCGGTGTATTCGGCGTTCCGCCTCCGGGAGTCCCTCCAATTCGCGCTCCCATTGTTGGAGCAGGTTCTGCGGCAGGCTGTCCGCCAGTCTGAAACAGATGTGTTGGGGGACTTCTCCGGCCTCAAAATGCGGAAGGTGGGTGCGGTGATATCGGCTTGCCGGTGCCACACCTGACGCGGGAACCCTGGGGTCGAGGGCATCTCGCCCTCGATTAAGACCTGACCCGCTGACTCCCGGACCGAGGGCATCCTGCCCTCGAATTGAACTGGGCTTCATCGAACCTGAATTACCGTATTTGACGCGTTCCATTACATCTGACACCAGATCGGAGAAGGGGTCGTCACACCGGGCGTCCGAACCCTGGGACCGAGGGCATCCTGCCCTCGAACAGAACGTGACCTGCTAATATCCGGATCTCGAGCATCCTGTGCTCGACGACGGCAGGACGCCGTTGGCCCTATTTAATCACGCATGGCCCGTACAATTACTGACACCACCAGTTCGGAGAAGGTGGTGAGTGCGCTGATTTGGCACGGAGCGAACTCCACGTGCACTCCCATCCTAAGAGGAATTCACGGGCTCCCGTCGAAATACTCCCTAGCTGCGCGGACGGCGCGCTAATGGCCACCGATCGCGTCGTTATGCACCAGTTGTCGCTTGTGGAGTCAAAAAGGGTGGACAGAAATGACGGCGCAAGGACCTCGCCCATTAGCCGTCGAGGGCAGGATGCCCTCGGTCCCAGGAACGGCGCTCACGGCGGCCGCTCCATTCCCAATCTTCCGGATTGCCGCACAAGCCCGCCTACGGATTCGCACAACAACACAACCGACCGGCTAAGCCCATGCCTCGCACCCGGCGAACGCCATGTGTTTTCCTTCGACGTACTTCGGACGGGGCGCGTACAGGTTTTCCACCTCGGGGATCACCGCCCCCCGGCACAGGATGGACGGATGCCCGTCTCGCGTCACCCGGGTGCTGGTGGGAATATAGCGAAGGGTGAGCCCCACCCGCCACTGATCGGACGTATTGCTGTTGGAGCCGTGGATGATATTGGGATGATGGATGGAGATATCCCCCGCCTCGAGTTCCACGTCGAAGGCGTCGACCTCGGCAATCTGATCGGGACGCATCCCGATGCCGAGGACGTACTTGTCCGGATCCAGGTCCACCATCTCGGAGCGCTTCAACAGTCGTCGGGTGTGCGTCCCCGGCACGACGCGCATACATCCATTCTCCACGGTGGAGTCGTTACCCGCGACCCACAGCGTCGTGACCTCCATCGGCTCCAGGGGCCAATAGGATCCATCCTGGTGCCACCGCACGGCCTGCCCGGTCTCGGGCTTCTTGGCGATATAGTGCGCCCCGAACATGGCCACGTTGGGGCCGATGAACTGTGCCGCGATGTCCACCAGGCGATCATCGCAGACCAGGCGGTGCATGAAGGGATCGTTCACAAGGAGTTGGTGATGCAATCGCTCGGGGCGCGTGTCCGGATGTTTTTTGACCAGCCATTGCACGTGCTCGACCGTTTCGGCCGCCAGACCCCCGTCAATGGCACCGTGGTCGATACAGAAGCCCATTTCATCGTATTCCCGCTGTAATTTCGATTTCATCCATACTCTCCTGTTATCATACTTTTCCCGGAAATCGTGACGCGAAGAGGCGCCCTGGCGACTCGCCCTGACGTTTAGCTGCGTGTATAGTCACTTCACAATGCTGCCTCACGGCAGTAAGAACGTCTCCAGGCCTGGAAGGTTAACCACGACCTTGCCGCCAGCCTTTCGGATTCCCCTACAGATCGAAAACATGCGGGACCCATGTGCCACATGCGACCTCCGCCCCAACCATGATTAAAATCCCTTATAATGTCAATCGGTATCCTGACACATACCCGTGATCCGCACAGCTCCGCGGATTTCGTTATTCTGCCACCTGACCTCACGCTGGCACAAAAAAAAACAGCCTTCTGCGACGCCGTAGAACTTTTCAGTCAATTTCGTCGTCTTACAAGCAGACGCGTTAAGAAATCCCCGATTATTTGCACCGGAGGACAGATGACGGACGCCGAGTTGATCAGGCGTTTCCGCGACGGAGAGTCGCATGCCTTCAATGGTCTGGCAGGGCGCTGGCATCGCAGGCTATACAACTTCATCCTGCGACAGGTCGGAGACCGCGAGGAAGCGCATGACCTGTGCCAGAAGGTCCTGATCAAGGCCCACCGCAGTCTTCGCCGGCTGCGGGATCCCGAAAAGTTCTCCACCTGGATCTACCAGATCGCGGTCAATACGTGTCGGGACGAGTTGAGGAGGAGGAGGCGTCATCCCACGATCTCGCTGGAAAGCCTGGAACAAGGAACCGATGGGCGGCCAGACGGGACGGTAAAAGCTTCGGCACGAGCAGATAAGAGGATTTACGAGCGCGAACTTCGCGATCTTCTCAACCGGGCGTTGCAGTGTATTCCCCAGGAACAACGGATTATTGTGGTGATGAAGGAATACCAGCATCTGAAATTCACTGAAATCGCCGCCATCATGAAGCTGCCGGTCAACACGGTTAAGTCCCGGCTTTATAATGGCCTGGATAATCTCAGAAAGCTATTGGATCAATGGAACATCACCCCGGAGACGATCGACTATGAAATGTGATCTGCCCAGAGAAGAACTCATCGGCTTTCTATACGACGAAGTCGATGCCGGGAAGAAGGCCGGAATCGAATCCCACATCGGGACCTGTCCTTCGTGTACTCTGGCGCTGGAGAAATTGGGGCGGGCCAGAAGTCTGATGCGTGCCTGGAGGGAAGAGGATCCACCCGCGAGCCTGGTCTTCGCGCCGGAGAAACTCCCGTGGTGGAAAGGCATCATACCCGACTGGCGATCCAGCCGCACCCTGCGCTGGTATGCGCCGGGCCTGTCGTTAGCGCTGGCCGGAGTCGTGCTGGTCATGGCCCTATCGAACTTCGAGGCGGACTACGACGGGCGGGGGCGGATCCACGTGAAGCTGCGGCTGCCTTGGGTGACAGTTCCCGACCCGGCGACAGCGGTTGTCGAGGCGCCGCTCACACGGGCAGAGTTGATCCAGGTGCAACGGCGGTCACTTGCTATGATCCAGGAACTGATCGACGAGGGACACCAACAGCAACGCCTGGAACTCGGTCTCATCCTGGACCAGTTCGCCCTGGATCTGGAATCCCAGCGTCGTCGGGATCTGCTGCTGGTAGGCCAGGGCCTGCAGGAAATCGAGGGAACGACGGAGAGCCGCTTTATGCGGACCGAAGACCTTTTGCATCACCTGTTGGCGGTGACATACGCGCAGGCGGATCCGAACACACGTTCCACCGCTGATTGATTTACAGAGGGAGAATAAACAATGAAAGCCCATCACATTTTCGCCGTTGTAACGGCCTTCTGCATTTTCAATATGGCTTCTGCCAGCGAGGGCGGAATTGACCGGGAGCGAATGCAGCAGGACCTGGAAATCATGGAAGGCATCTTGCAAAGCCTCCACGCTCAGACCACGTCCAACCTGGCCGGTATCCACCGAGAACCACAGATACGGGGACTGTACTTCGAAAACTACGGAGTGATATTTCATATTGAAGAAAAACGCTCGTCAGGAATGGTCGTAGATGTCGACGTGAGGAGATTACGTGAAAAGCCCGCAGGCGTAACCGAAGAGCTTGAAGAGGAGGATTTCCTGAAGGAAGTGTCGGAGCAGCGAAAAAAAAAGCGCGTTGGCGTCCAGGAACGGCTGGTGGAGTTCCTGGGAACGTACGCGGATGGGATCCGCCAGTTAATGGACGAAGACCGAATCACGATCCTGGTCCATCAACAACCTCGTTCCCGCGCCCAGATAGCGGTCCCAGACAAACGACTCCAGGCCGAGTTGTCGGAACCGGTCTACTCAGAGGCGACGGCCAAAAAAAGTGACATCGTGGCATACCGCCGCGAGCGCATCGCCGAGGCGGAATTTCGGAAGCGGATCGTCTCTCGTGAGCACAAGCCGGATGCGTCCATGATGAAAAAGATCGGTGTCATGGCCACCATCCTGGACAAGGCGCTGAAGCAGCCCGAACATCCTGTCTCGAATTACAACAAGACCCTGGGCATATACCAGAAAGGATTAGGTGCGCTCTTCTTTGTGAACGCGAAAAGCGGGTACCGTACAGCCTATCGTTTGAAATTAAGGAAGACTCCCAAGACTGCACCCTTTCGCATTCGAGCGGGCAGAGCAGTCAAGGCGGGAAATCCTTTAGAGGAGCGGTTCAAGGAAGAGTTGATTGAGGTCGTGGGAGACTACGGTTATTCCCTGCGCACCCTCAAGCCGGAGGAATACATCGTGGTGGAGGTGCGCTTTCCGCGGAGACCGGGGAGGAGATCGTCCGGAGCGCGGGGGCTTTTGCTGACGGTTAAGAAGAAGAATGTGGATGCGTACAGCCGAGGGGACCTTGACCTGGCAGCGTTTCGCCAGAAGGTTGATATCCTCGAGTATTAGGGTTGCCTGAGAATCATCGCCGGCCTGACCGATCCGGCCTCGATCCGACGCTATCTGGAGGGGTCAGAGCTCTCGCCGAGGACCCCGCCGAGTGCGCCGCCCGAGTTTCTTCTGGATGGCACCCGGTGACGGACGTACCAAGGGGTGCGCCTTGAATGGCCTCCACGAATAATGGGTTGCCCGCCGATGCGGGCCGACCGTCAACCAAACCTATTGGGAGCCCAACCGAAGTTCAGGCAGTCGATTGTAAGATAGCTTGCCCGAACTTGGCGTGCTCAAATTGCCTTGACAGAGACTCCAAAAAGGGCCCTTATTAAACCTAAACTTGGGGAACCTTCGCCTACCTGTTAGCGTCGGACGGGTAGGAGCACAACAATTGACAATATCTCTCCGTGCGAGGAGCCAAGCATATCTGTGTTCGTAACTGGATTGAGCGCCCCAGTCGACTTTATCAGTCGGATCTGTGTTTTGTACAGAACAGGAATCTTGACTTGGAGCAACTCAGTAACACCTTCAACTGAATCGCCCAGTGATTCATGCAGCTCTTACCGCCAACCATCGCACGATCTTCATCTCGTTCACACACTAATGAAGAGATACCCCAAGGCACCAGTATCCGAGGTTATCTTTGGCGTGACCTTTTCGGGGGAACGCCTAACCATAAGGGACCTCTTTGACGCCCAGCAAGCCCTATCGGGCGAATACCCGAGAGTGGAAATCCGTCCCCCCCTTGTCGACGAAACGATGTCTGGATTCCAAATCACTCAGGAAGTAAATCCCGAGAATATGGGTCCTGTCCTCATTCGCCTGCGCAGCGACGACGACAATTGGATGTGCCAAATACAGGTGAATAAAGTCTACCTCAACTGGATTCGTCCGGACCATGAACCAGTCGGCAACTATCCTGGTTACACCGCTATATATCGCAAATTCAGGGTAGCCCTCGATGCACTAAGCCTTTCTTCCGCCGATTTCACGACGGATTCAGTCAAATACTACGACCTCAGCTATCATGATCGTATCGAGTGGCAAGAGCACATCGCCAGCCTGAGTGATGCCCACAAAATCATGCGCATCAAGCCGCCGGAAATCAAGACTCCATGTGGGCTTAACAATTTGGTCTCACGCTATACCTACAGGTATGATCCTCTGGGCGGATACGGCATTTTTGCGGTGAACACGGCCCCTGACGCCAGGGGAAAGCAGGTCCTTCGGATCGAGAGCATCCTTCGTGGTCTCAACCCACATCAGTCGAGTGACGCCTGGTTTGACAAGGCACACATGGTCCAGTACGATCACTTCAGCAGGATTTTCACACCGGAGATTCTTGAACAATGGACCTAGACACAGTCCGAGTACCCTACGTGAAAGAGTCGCCATCAGTGTTTAATGATGACGAGGTGCGCGCATTTAATACACCGGAGGCGACTCCTGTTTCAGGTTTCGGCGAGAAGGTAGACACCCCCTGCACTTCGGATATTTCCGTTTTTGGCGATGTCAATGACCTTCGTCATGGCCGGTCAGGCGACTGGAAGGAAACTGGGCTTCGAAATTTCGCCTCTCTCGTGTCCAACAGATTCAGCTATCTCGGGGGGTTGCAGAATCTCGAATCAGATTGGGTATCGGGAGGCGCGGTCAAGCCATCCTCCTCTGCGATTTTCCTTTCACAGGCATTGCTTGTCTCCATCAGCAAGTGGGTTATCAGTGAAGAAGTCAGCGTCATTCCGAGGATAGTTATGGGCCCTATCCCAAGTGGAGGAATAATCGTTGAACTTCATGCGGATGACGATAATGCAATCAACGTGACAATAACGAACAATGGACGGGTAGACCTGGAAGTGTTATACGGTGGCAGCTATTTCGAAGTAAACTTATCGAGAAACGAGCTGATCGGCATGGTACCCTCTCAATATGCCTCCATCTCCAGGTAGTGTGATTCCAAATGGTGAGGTACTATATAGGTGGTGTCGCAGCGATGCCTTTCCGAAAGACCAGGTGGGGATACCCGGCTCACTGTTTAGTGATATCGAACTCTCCTGTGACTGGGCGAGGTTCCGTCCTGATCCGACAACATCCTTCCACGTGGCGCAAGGAAAGAACCGAGTGATTGAAATCTCGGTTTGTGACGAGATCAAGAATCCTCGCAATCCCAAACGAGAGGGTCAGATAGTTCCGGACTGGAAGCAGCAAGTCATATACGATCCGATTGAGGATCCTGTTCAGGGCCCAAACGATGCCCACTCCCTGATAAAGGGACGCAAGAAAATGGCAGTCCGTAACGCTATCGTCGCGAATTCCATCTGGTGGGAAATTGAATAGGTGACTTTCGCCCTTAAAGTTCGTTCGTATGCCGGTACTCCCGCGCCCTCAGACATCATCCTACCTGCAGCAACTCCAGCCAGCTGCGGAGGCTCGATTGGCTATGCGGCCAGGTAGCCTGACCTGTGCCGGCGTCGTGATGCCTACGTGTCCTCGCTTCCGAATAGCTTAGCTTCGAGCACAAAACGCCGTGGTCGGCAGGTACGCTCCTTCTCCTGATCTCACCCTGGTACTCCTGGAGAAGCTGCCGGCTCTGGTACCCCCGCCCCAGCCCCATCTCCTTCGTTAACGTGGTGTTCTGACGCATCGTGCCGGGATCGCAACCGCATCGTTTCGGGGCAGTCGACGGGCGAAAAAGCGGAACCGACGCAGGTGCCTGACATCTTTCAGACGTCGCATACCCACGGATTCACAAACACCTGTATATCACCCTTCTTTCAAGATCGCGTTCAGCCCGCAATCTATCAGAGGGCGGGCATGAAGTCCGGTGCGGCCTGGAACTCGGTCGCACCAGGGATGGCTTCGGGCTGAACCGTATATTCCCCGCCGGGAACCACGAAAAACGCGGTGTTCCGGTTGGCGTCGACGCGGGTGTTGAACCGGACCTTACCGTCCTGGCCGCGGATACTCCATGCGCCCGGAGCCAGGCCGGCCAGCAGCAACTGGCAGCTCTCATCGGCCCCGACGTCCACATGCAGCGCCTGCGTGAGCAGTTTACCGGTCCTGCTCAGGACCACCACCCGGTCGGCCAGTGTGACAACGAAGGCCTCAGGAAGTTCCACAAGATCAACCGGCAGATCCGGCCCCTTATCATCGGACATCGACATGACCGTCAGAAACACATCGTTGCCCTGCTCTTTGGCGGGCGAGAACAGCACGCGATGGCCGTTCGCTTCCGGTCGGTCGGGTTTTGGTGGTGTGAAGAACTGCCCGAACACGCTGTTGGCGTCCTTGCCGCTCAGGACCTGCAGGTTCCGCTCACCCGCCTTCGGTCGTAGCATTCGGAGAGTGACTTTGCCGCTCACTTCAGAGTTGCTGTTTCTCAGGATGACGCCGTCGGCCGTGGTTTCAGGCGGGCTGAGGGTGTTGACCTGCCAGTATTTCCTGAACTCCGGCCTGGCGGTGGTCATGTTGTCCAGGACGATCAGCACCGCAGGGGTCCGGGCGTTGTCGAGGTTGAGGAAGCAGAAGGTCCGGACGTAGTCCACGATCTTCTTGCTGTACGCCGATGTCAGGTTGACCGAGAAGTAGCTGTAGAACGGCCGCTGTGGAGACGGGCCGAAGTCGGCCGACAGGACGGCCCCGTTGGCAAATGTCGGATCCGTACGTGCCTGTTCCGGTGTAGTGGGGCAGGATTGAATGAAACGGGTGCCTCCATCGTTGGCAGCGTTGCGATGGAACTCCTCGTCAGGATCGACCGCCAGCATCATGCTGTGCGAGATCGAACGCTTGCAGAAGTTGAAATCGTAGGGCGTTCCATAGAAATGGTACTGCCCCAGGTCAGCCGCCTGCAGCCCGCCGTAGTAGATCTGGAAACTGCCGGCGTCAGCGTGCTGGTGATTGCCGAAGTGATACCCCCCGCCCTTCATTTCCACCACCACGTCGGACACACCCCGGCCCATGTTCCAGCCGGTTCGGGCAACCATTGAACCGATGACCGGGCCAAAATCGAGGGTGAGCGGCAATGAATCAAAATTCGTCGCCGCCTCCAGGTCCGGGTCGTTCAGCAGCAGCACCAGGATCGGATCGGAGGACAGCCCGCCCTGCCGCTCGAAGTCGCGCTTGATGACCGGATCGTTGCTGTAGGCGTAGCTGAGCAGTGCGGTAGCTCCGAGACTTGCGGGCCTGCCGTCGGAAAATCCGTCGCCGTCCCGCAGGGTCTCTTCGTTCGGCAGGCGCATGTAAAGCCAGAACTTGCAGACATCCGCGATGTTGTCATCGAAAACCCGCTCGCCGGCCATGCGGTATAAGAGCCAGGCGGCGTGCATATCCCAGCCGAACCGGTACGGGCCGTAACTGACGCCCTGGTTGTGGCGCGGGGATTGGTATTCGAACCGGCGCATCGGCACCAGCTCTTCAAGCATGCGGTAGGAGCAGTAGCGATACGGCACCGGATCCTCGTCGTAGATCGCGATGGCCATGCAGAGCAGATCGCGGTTGACCTGCGCCTCGTTGCCATGGCCGTTGACGATCATCTGCTTGAACGGCGGCCAGCCGATTTCCATGTCGTCGGCGAGGCGCATGAGATCGCCACGGATGCTGTCCCTGTCGTCGGGTGTCATCAGCTCGTAGCACCAGTCGTAAACCTGTGCGGCCGAGTAGATGGCCCGGCCGATTTCGCGGGTAATGTCGAGCAGATTTCCGAATTCGACTGCGGCGAGGTAGTCGCGGATCAGCGCTACCGCTTCCCGGCCGCGCGTCTTTTCGCCATTCATCAGGTAAAGGAAAGCCCTGGCTACGGCCGCTTTCTCGAGTCCGGGGTTATAGCTGACTTCCGTACCCGGTTTAACTCTAAATGCGAATGGTTCGGCCGCCATTTCCCTCACTTGGGTCCAAAGCGGCGCGTTTTCACCTTTCGTGAGGTTCGCCCGAACCTTCGGCAGCGACTGCTCATTCACCCAGATGCGCGGCCGGGATGCCGGAGGAACGACCGTCGGCCGGTAGGCGGTCACGGCCGCCGGCACTTCCGGAGGCGTGTAAGGGCTGACATCGAGGTAATCGAGGCGCACGTTCTCCGGCAGCCAGATCCGGATCTCCTGCTCCTGTCCGTTGAGATCGAACTTGCCCGTCACCTGCGTGCAGCTCTCCGAACGGCTCCACGGCACGAACACCACGCGTCTGGTGGGGCGGCCACCGCCGACAGCGATCATCAGGTGCGGCGAATCATGCTTGGTCCCGGCCTCGCGCATCGCCTCGCTGCCCCTGGCGTCCGTGGCCGCGTGCGTGCGAATCACGTACCGCCCGGCCCTGGAAGCCCGCACCTTGAAAACCAGATCCGGTTCGGTACCTGGCGACCCCACGTTGGCGGCCAGACCAGCCTTGAGCGAGACGCCTTTCCCACCGGTGAACGAGCCTTGCGCTACGACCTCTGCTCGACCGGGATCGATCCCGGCGGCCTCCGCCTGCATGACGACCGATCCGCTAACGGCAAAAGTCCTGGACGGTGTGGGAGCACTGGTACCTTCTCCGGTTTTCATGACGTGGGTCTCCTCGGCGTCTATTGAGACGGAAAAGAAGAGCGTTGCGACGATCAAACGGTGCAACGCTCTCAACATTCGATGTTTTTCGCTGAACATCCGTATACTTTTTCCATGCTATCCCGATCAATTCACAAATTAGCCCTATATTTGGTGTCTCGTCCCTGAAATATGTTTCCACTCTTCCGCCGATTCATCCCGTCTCGCTGCATTGCCTGCACCGAGTTTGTCGAAGCAACCGCGTCTCACCACCCCCTAACGTCCCCTATTCCCATGCCCTTTTTCTTGCATCGCCCAAGAAAAAGGGCGAAAAAGAAGGGCGCCGCTCAGACGCCGCGGGGCTGCTTTTCCGCGAATCGCCTCGAAGGAACTAAAGAATTGCATTGCCCTGAGGCCCTTCGGGAGCGACGCCGTACCACGTTGCTGAACGGATTAGCGCGGAAAAGCCCCCACACCACCGGTTCCAGGTGGGGTAAACCGGCAAGGCCCGCCGCATGGCCTCGCGGTTTTAGCTAACAACCGAACACTGATCGCTGTCTTTTCCTTTGTGTCTTCGTGTCTCCGTGTGAGCCGAATCTCGTCATTGCCGGCGTCCGCTAGATATATAGGTTTTCCACCCCCTTTCCTTTAGGAGAGGGGGCCGGGGGGAGAGGTCACGACGTTGACGTCAACGGATTGGGTTTTTGATTCAAGCTGACGGCTGATAGCTGTTGTTGCTGCAACTGGTCGGCCGAATTTCGGCAATCTATTTCCGGGTCAGAACACTCGATGCCAGTCAACCTGGAGGTTCAGAGAGCAGACCCCTGCTGCGTAGCCACTTGAGGCATAGCTGCGGCCAACTGGAAGGCAGCTCGCCGTTTTGGCGTACACCATAATCATGCTCGCCGGTTGCGTAGACATGCAATTCTGTCGGAACCCCGGCCCGGTGTAGCGCCAGGTACATGATCACGCTGTGGGCGACCTCGGATTCGCTGTCGTCGCTGGCGTGGGTCAGAAACACAGGAGGCGTATCGGCCGGAATGTGAATCCCTTCCAAAACCTCATCGCGGTCCCTATCCTTCAGGTACCCCGAGTAACATAACACGGAAAAGTCCGGCCGGCAACTCACGGCATCGATTGCGTCAATTTGCTGGTAGCTTCGGTCCTGGAAACCGGTGGCGGTCGCCAGCGCCAGGTGACCCCCCGCGGAGAAACCTACCATACCGATACGTTTGGGATCAATACACCATTCGCTCGCATGGCTACGTACCATACTGACCGCACGCTGGGCGTCCGCCAGGGGGCCGGCCGGCGGAACCCCTTTCACATCGCCCGGACGGCGCGGAACCCTGTATTTCAGAATGATACCGGCCACGCCCCGGGAATTCAGCCAGGCCGCAACCTCCTCACCTTCCAGATCCCAATAGAGATCCCAATACCCTCCTCCCGGGCAGATGAGCATGGCAGTGCCCGTGTTCTTCTCCGCCGGAGGGAGGTGTACCGCCAGGGAAGGTCGGGTGACGTTGGTGATCAGCAGCGTGTTCCCCACGAACCTGGAGTCGTGGATGCGCCTCTTCTCCTGACCGTCTATACCGACATCTCCGGGAACCGTGCCCGGCCACAACTCCACCACTGTCATACCGATCCTCCCGATCGAATCTCCGCCAGCGAGACCGTCCGGTGTTCCCTGGCCGAGATGGAGACCGCATCGGCAATTTCGACGTCCAGCAGGGCGTCCTCGGGTGGATTTCGGGATTCGCGGCGACGCTCTATCGCATCGAGAAAAGCGCCAGCCTGCCGGACAGTCGAAGACGGCTCGTTTTCGAATTCCCGAACCTCCGAGCGGCCCTCCCGAAAGATGGTAATGGAATTCTTTCCCGGCGGGCTGTCGGCATTGGGCAGGATGCCACCCTCCGTACAGACAAATCGCGGCTGCGGGTCAGGCATCCCATCGGGGCCAATATAGCTGGCTGTGGCCGAAGCGAACGCTCCGTTTTCAAATCCGATCAGGGCCCCGCATGTCTCCTCCGTAACGTGACCGGGCGCCGTATTCCGCTTCCGATTGGCCATCGCGGATACGGTGGTCGGCCTGCCCAGAATCCAGCGGACGGCGTTCAGATCGCAGTAGCTCATGTGGGTCAGCGGCATGCCCCCGCTGGCCTCCTGGCTATAGTACCACCCATCCGGATCCGGGTTCCAGAGGGCCATGGTCGCGGCCATCACCGGCTCGCCCAGATCACCGCCCGCGACCAGGCGCCGGATCTCCTCCCAGGCCCGGTCGTATCGGCGCTGAAACCCGGCCTCCACGATCCGCCCAGACCGGTTCGCCATCTCCACGATGCGGCGCCCATTTTCCATACTCGACGCGAGACAGCCGCCGACGAGAAGGTCGTAGCCTGCATTCAGCGCCCAAATGGTCACCTCGTCCTGAACGCGATGCGGGACCTCAATCAGGATCGCGTCGGGGCGGGTATCGGCCAGCTTCCGGAAATCATCGTCAAAAACGGCGCAACCCAACTCACTCGCGCAGATTTCAGCGCGCTCCCGACGCCGCGAAGCCACCGCGCAGATTTCCGCCCGGCCGGTATCCAGAAACGCCCTTCCGCGTGTCCGGGCCATGTTCCCGGCTCCCACAATCGCGATCCGCTTCTTCGACATGGCGCCGCCTTTCGAGTTTTCGTTTGACATCCGGCGGTTCCGCACGCATAATTTCGCTATCGCCGGTCCATCTGTCATGCGAAATTTGAAACCGCTATGGCAAGATCCCGCTACAGGCTAACCGTACTCGTATTTCTGCTGCTGCTGTCTCTCTTAGCCGCCCGGATCCTGGCGGACAGCAGGGAGGCGAAGGGCAAAACCCGTTCATCGGGCTACATTGGCGCCCAGGCATGTGCGGAATGCCACCGGGACCGATTCGAGGAGTTCCGGCGCACAGCACACCATCTCACCTCCCGTTTGCCCGATTCCGGATCGATTTTGGGCAGTTTCTCTCCCGACCACGCCATCGTCCGAACCCGGAACCCGAATCTTCGCTTCGAAATCACCGCCGACGAAACCGGATTCTATCAGACCGCCATTATCGGTAAAGGAGAGGGCACCTACCGGCGGACCGAGCGCATCGACATTGTCACCGGCTCCGGAAAAATCGGACAGACCTATCTCTTCTGGCAGGGTGACCGCCTTTACCAGTTGCCCATCTCCTACTTTACTCAGCAGCAGCGTTGGATCAACAGCCCGGGCTATGCGGACGGCGAGGTGAACTTCTCCCGTGGAGTCGTCCCCCGATGCCTGGAGTGCCACGCAACCTGGTTCGAATCGGAATCCTATTCCAGTAACGCATACAACAGGGATCGTTTCGTGCCTGGCATCTCCTGCGAGCGGTGTCACGGGCCCGGCGCGGGCCACGCGACCTATCAGCGCACGCATCCCGATGCGAAGGAAATGCCGTACATTCTGCACCCGGGACGGCTCGAACCCCCACGATTGATCGATCTCTGCGCCCAATGCCATTCCGGCGTAGGCAACCCGCGCCGGCGGCCCTTTTCCTTCCGTCCAGGCGCGGCTCTACACGAATACCTGGAACTCGACGCCCCCGAAGAACAGAACAAAATCGGCGTGCACAGCACCAACCAGCTTCCACGCCTGACCAAATCGAAATGCTTCCAACAGAGCTCAACGATGACCTGCATCACCTGCCACAACCCGCACGCGCTGGAGCGCGGAGACCTTGCCCTGTTCTCCCGGCGTTGCGCCACGTGCCACGAGATCCACGCCTGCGGCATGGCCGCCGAACTCGGGGACGCGATCCACACCAACTGCATCGACTGCCACATGCCCCGCAAACAGGATCTCGAAACGGAATTCGAAACCGCCGAGGCGTTTCAGTTTCCGACCATGCGTGACCACTTCATCGCCATCTATCCGGAGATCAGCCGGCGTCTGACGCCACGGTTTCTTCACGAGGAGAAACCGGTCGAACCTCATCCTCACCAGGGAGGACACTGACATGCGCCAATTTAGAACGCTCACTCTGGCGGACCGGGGCCAGTCCCGTACCGCCATCATCGTGCCCGATGGCGCCGGAGATACGCTTCGCGACGCCGCCGCGGACCTGCAGGCCATCCTCGAAAAAATCACCGGGATGGCGCCCCCGATGGGAACGGACGGCGGTAAGCCGGCGCCCCGGGGCAGAACGGCCATCCACGTGGGGGCCACCGCGTACGCCCGGTCGCTGAACCTGGATGCCGGAGACGCCGGCGTGGAGGGGTATCGCATCCACACGGCGGGCAGGGATCTCTTCATCCTCGGCGGAAGCGACGCCGGCACGTCCTACGGCGTTTACGGCCTGCTGGAAGACCACCTCGACGTGCGCTGGTTCATGCCCGGCGAACTCTTCGAAGACATCCCGTTGCAAACCACTCTGAAAATTGCGCCGGTAAACGAAACCAGAACCCCCCACTTCCTCTTCCGCGTCTTCAGCGGAATCGCCGGGCTGGAGGGACATCGCTGGGAACGCCGCAACCGCGTCTCCAGCCGCAGGCACGAACTGCCCTATGCCGGCTTCCACCACGCCCTGTACAAGATCTTTCCGGTCGCCCGATACGGAAAGACGAATCCGGAGTACTACGCGCTCATCGATGGAGAGCGCCTCGTCCCCGAGAGCGACACGGTGAGCAACGGCCTGTTCGGGCAACCATGCACCAGCAACCCGGACGTCGTGGATATCACCATCCGGGAAACGCGGGCCTATTTCGACGAGCACCCGGAGGCGCACTGTTTCTCTCTGGGCATGAATGACAACGGGAACTTCTGCCTGTGCGACAACTGCCGTGCGCTCGACGTTCCGGGTCTGAAATTCCGTGAACGCCCGATCTACTCCGACCGGTGGTTCACCTACTTCAACGCCGTGGCCCGTGCGCTGCAGGAATCCCATCCCGGAAAATTTGTGGGATGCCTGGCCTACCATAACGTGGAGGAGACGCCCAGACGCATCGAACGCCTCGAGCCCAATACGGCCATTTACCTCACCCAGGACACCGCACAGCACCTGGATTCCGAATACCGGGACAAAGACCGGGAATTCATCCTCGCCTGGCTCAAACAGTGCGACCACGTCTGCAAGTACGACTATTACGGCCTGGGCTGGGTGCTTCCGCGTTACTTCCCGCGCCTGATGGCCGACGACATCAAGTTCCAGCACAGCGCGGGCGTCAAGGGCTTCTACGCCGAAGCCTATCCCCACTGGCCTGCCGTTGGCCCCCAGATCTGGCTGGCCTCCAGGCTCTGGTGGAACGCCGACCAGGACCCGGAAAAGCTTCTCGAAGAGTTCTTCACGCGTCTGTTCGGCGGGGCGGCGGGCGAGGTCCGCGCGTTCTACGACCTTCTCGAATCCATCTGGCGGCGCCCACGCCGGGGCCGGTGGTTCCAGGGCCTGGGCGGACTGCGCCAACAGGTCGACTGTTACACGACCGGCGACGCGGACGTCCTCGAAGCCACGCTGGCCCGCGCGTACAGCGCCACGCGAGACCCGCTTGTCCGGCTGAGAATCGACTACATCCGCCGCTGGTTCCAATTTCCCGCAACCCTCATCCGCGGCTGGCACGTTGCAGACGAAGTCCTCGCCGGTCCCTCCGGGCCGGAGGCCCGGGAGAAGGCCGCGGGCCTTCGCAAACTCAGACCGCGTCTCAAGAGGGCACACCGGCAGGCAATCCTGGAAGACCGTAACATGCCCAAGGCAGCTTACTTCAACGACGGCAGATACGAAGCCCGCGTCGCAGACCCGTGGACGGAAAAAGTCGACAAGGCCCTGGCGCATGCGGGTGAATAACGGCGCCCACCTGCGTTTCCGGAAAACATCGAGCGGCGATTTATTCCGAGCCAGGAGGCCACGCTGTCGCTTCTTCAGTCCGACCTACTCAAAAAAGCGACGCGTCCACGCCGTCCATCAGCCGCAACCAATCCACGTGGGTTTTCGCGACCCGCTCCGGATGTGCCCTGCTGCGCGCGACGAATCCTGGCACCTCGTCCCGCCCCGTGGGTTTCGATGGATCCGAGTATCGAACATCCAGGCTCCAGCGGATGCGGTCCGTCCGATTCGGAAAGGACCGGTGCGCCGTCTTGTGCTGGAACACCACCAGACCGCCCTTCCGCACCGGACAGGCGATGGGCCGCCCCTCGGGAACCCACCTCGCGAGGATCCCCTCGTTCGGATAATCCGGGAGTACGCCGTGCGGGCGAAGACCGGACCGGCGGCTTGCCGGTCACCTCCCTTTCGATCTCCGACGGATCGTCCGTTGCGTCGGAGATACGCGTCAGTCGCCGGTCAAAGGGTGCGCCCTCGAACGGATCGCACAGCCTTCCTTCTGAAACGGCCTCCCGCGCCTTCCGGTCGATCCCCGCCGTGATGTCGTCGATCAGCGGCTGCAGATCCGCCGGTGACAGCACATCCTCCAGCAGCAAAAAGCCGTCATCAAGATAGGCGGAAAGCTGATCCGCGCTCAGGCCGGCCATAGACGTTCTCTCGAAATTCTTCAGAAATTCACAGATTGATTACACGGGTACACCGACCGGGCAGCATTTCCGATCAGGACTTATCCCACCGCCCGGAACGCCGTGACCGACCCCCTTGAAGTGGCGCACACGACCCGGTCGCCGTCCGCCCGGAGGTGCGTGACTTCGCCGTCGACCCGATCCCCCGCGACCAGGCCGCCATCCGCGTCATAGGTCCGGATTTCGCCCGTGTCGAAACCCACCAGGACTTTCACCCCTCCATTGCCCTGCGCGGTCGTCAGCCACGTGATCTTGTCCACCAGGTCCCGCCGCCACAGGATCTCGCCATCCCCAGCGATGCAGGCCAGTTGGCCCACGTCGCTGGCCGCGATCACCTCCGGACGACCATCTCCGTTCACGTCCGCAAGGGCGATGTCCTCCACTTCCCCACCCATGTTCACGCGCCATGAGAGGGCCCCCATCCTGCCAGGTCTGCTGCTGTACGTCCCCGGCCCCGCAAACTTGCCGCTGCCGCCCAGGCCGGTCTGGCCAAACAACTCCCCGCTCGATGCGGCGTTTACCGCCCGCCAGTCTCCATAGACGACCTCTATCGCCCCGTCTCCGTCCAGATCGGCCGCGAGAATCGTCGGCGAGACACAGCCCGTGCTTTGCCGCCAGCGCGCCGTCCCGTCGGGATTGAGACAATTGATCGTATAATACTCGGTGCCCACCAGGATCTCGTCCTTTCCGTCGCCGTCCAGATCCACGGCCAGGCATCCGGTGATGCAGTGATAGTGGGTTTCGGTCTGCCACTTCAGCGTCCCGTCCGCCTCAAACGCGTGGAACAGCCATCCCTCGGCGCCGGCCAGCACCTGCTTCCGGCCGTCGCCGTCCAGATCGGCCGATGAAATGGTCGTCAGACGTTGCGGGCGCATGCCGCTTCCCGGCGGAAACTCGTGCGTCCAGCGCGGTTCACCCCCGGCGTCCAGAACGTACAGCCGGCAATCCCGCGTTCCGACGATTGCCTCCGGCGCGCCGTCGCCGTCGATATCCGCCAGGTGTACGGCTCGGACTTCGCCCTCCGCCTCGAACGACCACGCCCGGGCGCCGTCCGCGCCAAGGAGGTGAACGTCCCCGTTGACCGTACCCGCGAGCGTCAGGCCCGATCCATCCGTGGCCACCGCCGTCACACCCGCTCCGGCGTCGAACGTCCATGCGGGCTCCAGCCCGGTTCGGGAGACAAGCTCCCTGTCTTTGGACACGGATCCTTCACGGTAGGACGTTGGCTCCCGAAACGCCCGGTCGAACGTCCCGGGCGCGTGGGGCAAGACCTCAAGGTCGTGCCGGCCGGCCGACAGCGTGAACCAGAGCAGCTTGCCCTCGCCGCCACCGGAAATCCGTTCGCCGTTCAGACGGACGGCTTCGGCGCGGATGCCCACCCGGGTCTCGGTACGGGTCTCGACAACCCCCACACCGCTGGCCAGATCCATCTCCACCGACACGGGCGCCCAACTCCGGAACAACGGTCCTTCCCACGATAGCGTGGTGCCCTCCACCAGGGCAAACCCGTCTCTGTCGACCCGGAACAGCTCAGCCTCCACCTCCAGGTCGCCCGAAATGAACGCCCCCGCCCCGGCCATCACCGCCTCGTCGGACCGTTTATCCCGGACCAGCGCAACGGACGGTCCCACCCGCTCAAGGTCGAACCCCTGATCCATCTCCGAATTGGACGGATACAGCAAGTTCACATACGCAGTCTGTTCACCGGCGTCCAACGCGACCCGCTTCGTCTGGTGCCACATCCTCACTGTCCCGTCCGCGTGCTCGTAATTTTCCCAGTTGCTTTCCCAGTCCGGCGCGAAGTCCGCCTCCCGGTCCGTCAATGATTTCTCGGAGTCGTCCGCATTCACAATGTGGAACCGCTCGCCGTCCTGCTCGAGGCGCAACTCGTTCTCTTCCTCCTCCGTCCGCCCAAGCACCCGCCAGATCCCGTCCAGGAGAAAGTCTCCGTCCTCGAGCGCGTCTACCGTATCGATCACCAGAAAATACGATCCCTTTCGCCAGAAGATATTACGCGCCCAGTCCGTTCCATTGTCCCCGGGCGAAACCGTCCGGCTGTAGCCCCATTTCTCGAAATCACCGATCGCCCTGAGCGCCACCTGGGCCGGTTTGGGAACACACGTCCCGTCCTTCACGATCACCACCGTGTTGTGATACCTCGCCAGCCGGCGGATGTAGTCCAGGTCCGCCAGCCAGATCCGATCGTTCCAGCACAGGCGGATGATCGAATTGCCGTCCTCCTGAGAATGAGAAAAACCCGTCGGCCCGTCGATCAGAAGATACTCACTGCGCCTGTCGAAGCTGCGCCGGAACGCCAGTTTGTCGAACGCCTCCGCGAGGGGAACATCCGATTCCGGCAGAGGGTCACCGTGGTATTGCCCCGTATTCCGTGCCCGTTCCCTTGCAAATTCATGCGCGGCCCCGTCCAGCATGGACGCGCGAACCCCCAACAGTTCCGTGGGTTCCACCGGCGCCACGTCCTTGAAGAAAAATCCATCGTACACCTCCCATCCGCCGATCCCCCAGTTCCTGTCCCGCCGGAAGGACTCCCGCCACTCCTGCCCCTGCTCCAACCAATCGTATAGCCACCGGTAGCGCCCGTCGTTGTAGAACCACGCGCCGACCGCCGCGGTCTGCAATCCGCTCGGACGGCTGGCCCGGGCTGCCCGGTAGGCGCCGACGTCACCATACGAGCAGTCGTCGCCCCGGCTGTCGATGGTAAGCACTGCGCTATCCAGCAGGCGGGCAAGATGACCGTCTTCCAGGTACGCAAGATCGTCTGTCATCAGGCCGTACTTGATCAGATGCCCTGGCGTGATCCAGACGTACCCGGTGCCCGCGTTGTCGTTAGGCTTGTACGACCGGGCATGCAGTTCCAAGGTCCGATGCGCCAGGGGCAGCTTTTCGTCGAAATCCGTGAGCCCGTAGTACTTCTTGAAATACCTCGCCCCGGTGAACAGACTCAACGCTGCGAAGCTCTGGTGGTTCTGGTTCTGAACCACGTCGTCCACGGACTTGAATCGGAAGTGGGTCAGTTCGGCCGTCCACCGGATGATATTGTAGATCGCGTTTGTCATCTTCAGCCGGTCCGCGTCGCTCAACACGTCCCCCTCCTCCATCACGTCCCAGGCCGTCAGCATGCGGTAAATCCAGAAGTACAGATGCGTCCCCTGGGACAGGCACCAGTCTCCGGCCTCATGCGCCAGATCGATGAAATGCAGGAATTCCTCCCTGAAAATCCGACCCCAGACATCCTGACCCGACAGATAGTACAGCATGGCGTGGTCCACCATGCGGCGCAGCGGCCCCTGGCTGCCGGAAAGCGCCACCTGTTCGTTCACGGCATCGATGATCTTCCGGGCTTCGGCCTCCGTTGGCGCCGAATCCGGATTTTGCCGCGATACCGACCGGTTGATCCGTCCGATGCGCGGCCCTTCCGCTTCGAGGATTCTGATGAATTGGTCCACCGCACGCGCCACCCCGTCGGGCGTACTTCCTCCCAGCAGGACCACGTTCCGGCCCGTCCCGAAGGGATTGTGGACAGTTCTCACCTCGTACCCGTCCCCGCCGGGGTAATATTCGTCCGTCCAGGCGTAGAAATTCATCCCCAGACGCCGGATCGCCCGGTTGGTGAATACGTTACCCGCGGCGACAATATGCGCCGCCTCCCAATCCCTCTCGCTGATCTCCGACGCGGGCCGGACTTCCGCCCCGCCACCGAGGGCCTGCGCGATCGCTCCGCCGATCTTCTCTCCGGCCTGGCCTCCGGGCGCCGCCACCAGCACATCGCCCGACAGGTCCGTTTCAAGATGGAGATCTTTCAGCGTCGGGATCTCCTTGTTCACGATCTCGATATCGTACGATTCCTGCCGCCGTCTCCGCGCGCTGCGACGTCCTGTTTCAGCCATTGTTTTCACCTCAATGATTCCCCAAGCATCGGTTGTCAGGGGAGATCGAAATGCGAAAAATTCGTTCACATCATGACGAGAATCGGGTGGGAGTCCTGTTCGATTCCTATACAGTCGCACGATCGGCAACGTCGGGCGATCGCGCATTCTCCAGCAGCTTTAAACATAGAGATCGCATCATCTCAAGTTCGTGAAGGTACTCGCGCTGCGCTTCTTCTGCCGGCAAACTGTCGAAAAGATCGGTTAGTTGTATCCCGTGGCTCATAACCGCATTGGCCTGTCGGTTTCGAAGGTGCTTTCGGACGTAGAGACAGTTATCCGCATGATAGAAGCGCTGAATTGCTTCTGTTGCGTTGAGAATCCCTGCGGCCAATGATTGCACCATGCCCAGATTCAGAAGTGCGAAGAATTCCAGTTGGTCTGTCACACCAGTGTCACGGCTCGTGTCTGAAAGCACAATGCGAAATGGATAGGTCTGCTTCATGGCATTGTCGTCCTTGAATAGTATTTGACACCGGCAACGCTGCCGGATTCGTGCTCGAAATAATGAGCTTCGCCGAGATTTCCCTGCCTGATAACCTTTCTCCACCTGCTGCGACGCAAACGCCGCAATTCACGATGCACTGCCCGGTTACGTACGGGATATTTGAGGGTACCTCCCCGGTCGGGCATCCAATTCTGCGGCAACGATCCGGACGCATAGATGTCCGGATACAGGTTGAGCGGCATTCGCATCCTTTAGCAAAATTGCTCAAACTTCGTACGAACCATTCGGCGAAACCAGTTGCGTCTGGTCTTCTTGTTGCGGTTGCAGAATGCTCTCCATTTGTGACCGGTAATGGAGTCACAGGAGAATGGAAATCATCGCCGGTCGATCACTGAGGCAGGTGGCTCGGGTTATAAGAAGGTGTTTCAAAAAGGTAAAGGAGTAAAGGAAGAATTGATAGTGCGGATTTATCTATTCGAATTCAGGTCGACCTGCACCTGAACGGAAACGATGGATACGCAAAGGTATTATCCGAGAATCTCGACTGAAACGCAAGGCAGCTTCCTTTCAAACCGATGGTAGTCAAAGAGCTTCGATAAGCGTTCCGGCCGCCACAAAGGTATCCTTCACCTCGCCGCGAGCGTCGAACGTGGCGGCGCCGACCTCGCCGTCGGTCCTGAGGCCCGCGCCCGTCAGGACCCGGCCCGCTGCCGGTTGCAGGAGTACGGCCGCGTGGCCGGCGGCCAGGGGAAGGGTGACCGCATACCCGCCGTCAATCTCCACCAATTCGGCCTCGCCGTTCAGCGTCTCGCCGGACCGATGCGGCCTGAGGACCGTCACGAACGTCTGTTCCCCGGCAGGCGAGGAGGGTACTGCCGTCAGGTGATACTCGACAAGCTCGATGCGAGCCCGCGGCGGCGGTTCGAACCGGTCGGTCTGGCTCAACGCGAGCCCGTTGGGGTAAAGGAACGATACCTGGCAACTCGCGCCACCGTTGACGACCCGTACATCCCGCTGGTTCAGGACATCCATCTCCACGGGCGCGTGCAGCCGCCATTCGAAGCTCGCGGGTTCTGGCGCGACCAGCGTGTCGAAGATCAGAATCGCATCGGGTTTTACGAACATAATGCGACGGGTAAACCTCTCGAGTTTGCCCGCGTAGGCGCCCCCCGCCTCTCCCGCCACGTAGTCGAAAGTTTCGGAGGTGTGGAAATCCAGGATCTCGCCCGCTGCCTCGCTGGCGTTCGGTATCTGCCCCTCACCGTTGACGGTGATGTTATTCACCGACTTCGTATGGTGCATCCATAGTCTGTGGTGCGCGCTGCCGTGGATGTCGCGGCGTCCGGTGCGAATCAGCAACCGCTCTCCGAAGGCGTAGAGCAGGAACGAATTCTGGGCTTCGTACCCGTGGCTGTGTGATCCTAACGGGCTGCTCTTGAAGATCAGCTCCACGTTGTTGCGGGCATCCTCCAGATCGGTGTTGAAAACGGCCTGGCCGGTACCCCGGAAGCAGCGAGACGTCGGCAGGTCAACCGGCCGTTTCGCCTCCACCCGGGGCAGCGCGCCCCGGACAAAGCCGATATAACCGGGCTCGGAAGGCAACTCACCGTGCGCCTCAACGTACCATTGCCAGTACGGATTCCGTGCCATTGCAGAAAAAAGGGCCATAACGCCGCGATTCTGCCCGGATTCGAGGTGGGCCGTCAGATCCCCGAAACCGCCGCCTCGCGTACCCGGCGGTTGGAGATACATCGGATAATAGCCGACCTTTGAAAAATAGGGCTTATTGAAGGCATCGATGCCCATTGCCTCCCGCATAATGTCCGCCCACCAGGTGAATCGCTGGATGTAACTCCGCCAGTAGCCCATGCCCTGGTGCCAGCCCCCGTCATCGTCACTCCACACCGGATACGTGTTGGCGAACACGTTCGCGGCGAACCACGCCCAGTCCGCGGCCTCGGGAATCTCGTCCAGAAACGCAATACCCACCTCTCCCAGAAAATGCCAGGACCGGGTATCGTGGCTCCCGTACGGACGCCAGAGGAAGCGCGGACAGAGATGCGCGGACATTTCCCTGCCCCGAACGGTCATCATCCTGCGGCACCGCTCCCGTTCGTCTTCCGTCAGCAGATCATTGAGATAGCTGTACGTCCGGGAGAAATAGTACGCGTAGGGCATCCCGGCCTCATCGTTATACCGAAATCCCGTCGCCCCTTTCGGATCCCACTCGGCGCAGGCCATCAGCAATTCCCGGGCAAGTTGGCCGTACTCCTCCCGACCTCCCAACAGCCGGGTGAAAGCCAGTGTCGCCGCGCCGTTCAGAACGGCGATGGTATACTCCCGGTTCGGCCACCAGATCGCCCGCCACGCCTCACTGAGCCGCACCGTCCCTTCGGGATAGAGCGGCGGCTCCTCGGTGGGCGGCGGATTCTCGAGCAGCTTCTCCGAGGCGGCCACGAGTTCCTCGTATTTGGCCGCCATGTCCGTTCTGGCGCGCCGTCGCAGTTCCGGCACCTGTTCCGGCCTTACGAACAGCCGTGGATGGCTCTTTGGAACTCGCGCCAGGAGGTCGTTGCGGGAAGGCAGCGGAAGCGCGTTCGCGTCCTCCGCAACGCTGAACATCCTCACCGTGCTCCATTCGGACGTCTCTCCAGCCCGATTGGTAAAGCGGAATCGCCAGAACCAGCGACCCGGCGTCAGGGTGCGGGGTGGGCAGTGGACGTTGAACGTCACCCCCGTCGCCTCGTACTCCACGTCTGCAAAGCTGCTATCCCGCACGCACTGAACGTCGTAGCTCGCAGCGTCCTCCTGCGGCCGCCAGGAAAACCCCGGGGGCGTCACCTGTGAGACGCTCCCTTCCGCGGGACGAAAACCCCACTCGCCCGGTTGGGCGGGCGTCTCGTCGATCTCGGGACGCCCGGCTGCAAGCGTCCGTGACGCCGCCATCAGCAGCAGCAGCGCTCCTCCAATAATGACCAGAATCCCCATCATCCTGTAACTCCTTTCGAACAACCATGAAGATGCGATCGCCAGGCGCATTCGGGAATCCACTGGAAAAGCCCCTTCATTTTTGCCATGTCCTCCGGTGACACAGAATCCCCCTCCCACTAACGTCCCCTATTCCCTTGCCCTTTTTCTTGCTTCGCCCAAGAAAAAGGGCGGAAAAGAAGGGCGCCGCTCGGCGCGGGGCCGGTTTTTCCGTGAATCACCTCACGGGCATAAATGGGAATTGGGTGCCCTGCGAGCCGTTACGTTGTACCAATACAACGGTGTTGGACGGATTAACACGGAAAAACCCCCATCTCCACCTCCGGACGGGCCTGAGGTAGACCCATAAGGATCGCCGCTCGGTTCAACATTTGTACCGTCTTTACCTGTCCGCTGATAGCTCGCCCTCAGATAGGCATTCCGTTGTCAAACGCGAGGTTCCCGGCGAGCACTCCCAGAGCACAGCGTGTAGTCCCGTCCAGCACAGAGGATCGTTGTTCTTCCGTGGCTGGCAGGGCAAAATCCCCGGTAGGCCCTCAAAGGGTATTCGCGCGGTGCATATGGCAGGCCCCGCGCCCCGCGGCGACTTTTGGTTCCTTTTGGTCGCTTCAAAAGGAACACGCCGTAGGCAGGGAATTTGGGGAGATGTGAATGTTGAATTTGGTTTTACCCTTTTATTTTCGTTCCCCCGCCGCCGGAGGCGCGGAGCCGGGGGGAGAGGTCCCGGGATCGAGGGTATCCTGCCCTCGACGCGCCGAAGATGCAATTGTAGGGGCGACCCTTGTGGTCGCCCACGTAATGGCGCCGACGTCGACGAATGATTTCGCGGGTCCGTTTCGCTAACCGGTTTTGGCTGATGGCTAACAGCTAATCGCTGATAGCTGGGTCTCAGGGTGGTCCTCTCCCGTCTACCCTCTTACGTCTCACCGATTCAAGCTGACAGCTGACAACTTATAGCTAATTGCCGGTTTTCATCAACTGTAATATTTCGGGTTCGTCACCGTCAGAGTGGTCTCCTCCAGCGGCAATTTGACCTTCGCGCCGCCCTTCCGATGGGAAACATGGAAAGCCAGCGCGATTTCCAGCGCCTTTCGTCCGTCCTCGCCCGAGCAGGACGGCGCCTTTTCCTCCTCGATACACGTTACCAGTTCCTCGATCGCCTTTACAACACCGCTCCTGGCTTCGATATTCTGGGGAATCTTTCGCCCCACCAGCGCGCGTCCTTCATAGACGTCTTCCGCCACGGTCCAGAGTTCGTCCACGTTGTAGCCGATCCGGATCCTGCCTTTCGTTCCCACCAGATCGAACTCGAACCCCACGGGAGATCCTTCCACCGCGTTCACGAAGGCGTGCATCCCGTTCTGAAACTGGATATACCCGCTGCCCCCCGGATCGTCATGCGGCTTTCGCCGGCCGTCCAACCGGCCGAACACCCACGCCGCGTCCTCACCGGACCAAAACCGCATCAGGTCGAACATGTGGGTTGCCTCGTGTACCAGTTCCGGGCCCATATTGCCCGCGATGCTGATCAACTCCCCGATCGTGCCCCCAGCAACCAGGTCCCTTACCCGGACCATCAGGGGGTCCCACCGATTGTGGTAGAGGACCGACAGCGTGGTACCGGCTTTTTTGCACGCTTCGATCATGCGGTCCGCTTCCGGCAGGCTGGTTGCCATCGCTTTCTCGCACAGGACCGCCTTCACGCCCGCTTCGGCGGCCGCCACCGTCATATCGGCGTGAAGGTGCGCGTGCGTCGCCACGCTGACGATGTCCAGCGCTTCCGCCTCCAGCATGTCGCGATAATCGGCGTAGAGTCGGTGGACGCCCCACCGGGCGGAAAAATCGGCCAGCCTCTCGCCATTGATATCCGCGGCGGCCACCACCTCGGTGCTGCCCACCTGGCCGTAGGCGCCCGCCAGAACGCCGGGCTGGGGAACCCGACCCGGCTGTCTGCGCTTCTCATCGTCCATCGTGCCGGCCATGCGCCCACAGCCGATGATTCCCACGCGGTACGTCGCTTTTTTCACGTTTACGTCCACCTCGGATTCTACATTACCCGGCACTCCAGGTCCGTCGCCATCGCCGCTGCGGGCGTATGGTGATGGTCCATCGGCGGGGTTGTCAGGTAGTGTACGTACAGGATACAGGGCTGCCCGGGGAACGGGAAGATCGTCCGGAAGCGCCCATTGGGTTCCACCTCGTAGCGCACGGCGGCTTTCCCGGACCACGCGCCGACAGCCGCGACGTCCACGGTGGACGTGTTGTCCGTAACCACGGCCCAGCTTGTGCCCTCACCGTCGGCCCGCTGTCTCGCGCCGAACGCGGAATGCAGGGGCCCATCCGGCAGGCTGAAGTTGCTTTCGACGACAACTGTCGCAATTTGCGACACATCGCCCGACACGACCTCGTGCTCGGCCCGGAACCAGGAAACCCCTGAAAAAAAGGTCATTTGCGCGACAAACTCGTATCCGCCGCCGTAGGTTCCATCCACCCTCAGACGGGCCGTCCGGGGACCGCGCGTCCGGATATCGATCCGGACCTCGCCCGAGGGGAACAGGATCCTGCCGTCCTTGAGTACGAGCGCCGGCCCGGGCGCTCCCGCCCCGTGAAACGCCCTGCCGTCGAAAATCACGTTCTCCACCAGGTTGAAGCGCCATTGCCGGATCCGGTAAATCACCGGCCCCTGCTGCACCTCGATCGGGTCCTTGCCGGCGCGAACTTCGATGGGATTCGCAGGCGGGGCGGGTGGCGGCGTCCCCTGTCCGTACTCGAACGTGAGGATCTCCTCCCCTCCGGGGGGGAGCCGAGCCGGAAATGAGACTTCCGCGGTCCTCACGCTGCCATCGTCCCACGTATCCAACGCGTCCACCTGCGAGGGCCGCGGCTCGCCGTCGGCATCCAGCATTCGCGCCGAGCCGCCCGCAGGGAACTCGCCGGGTTCAAAGCCCACCGTTACGGCGCACGGGAAATTCCTTCTGGCAAACCCGTCCCGTTCGGAAATCCGGATCTCTTTTCGCATTCCGGTCACCTCTATTTCTCCGCCGTCGTCTTCCGTGTCCCGTCCCAGAAATATGTCACCCTTCTTCCGCCGGTTCATCCCGTCGCTACGTTCCCTTCGTTCGCCGACCTTCCGCAGTCGCCTCACTCAGGCGCCTTGCGAGCCGGGCGACCCGGCGGCCGAATTTCGGCAATCTATTTCCGGGACAGAACACTATTGCAGACCGAGTTCCACCCACTTTGAGGCCATGCGGCGGATGCGCGGCCTTTCGCTGTTCAGAAAATCGTCGGTGAAGGCCCTTCCCGGCTGGCTGTACTGGAACCGGGCCATCAGGTCGATCAGGACCCGGTGGTTCGCCTTCAACATCTCAACGTGCTCAGCCTCCGTGGCTTCCGGAACGAAATTCACCGCCAGGTGGCGGCGTCCCACCGCGCCGCCGTAGGTCGCATGCCAGATGTTCATGTTCAGGAACAAAACGTCTCCCGGTGTGGATTCCAGGAAGTAGCACGGTACGTCCGCGCCGGGCACGCCCATTTTATCGATGGGCCTCAATGCCTCGTGAAACGGCAGGCGGTGGGATCCGGGGATCACCCGCAGACAGCCGGTGCTTTTCGTGAGAGTATCCAGATACAGAGAGACCTTCATCGGCGGATAGTTCAGCCGGCTTCCGTCGGGATGCCATTCCGTTTCGCCCACGTACAGATTGCCCTCGGAGCAGAGCCAGTGAAACCCGGGGCCCAGCAGGCGTTCCACGGTCACATAGATGCGGTCGTCCTCGACGAGATCCGTCAGCAGCGGATGGTGCTCGGCGATTCCATAGAGCGACTGCCGTATCTCGCCGGGAAAAGGCCGGCCGTCCCGGTCTTTCTCGAGCAGGTCGTCGAATGTACGGCTGATCGCGTCCATCTCCTCCGGGCCGAACGCCCCGCGCAGCGCAAGAAAGCCGAACGTCCGGAAAAATTCAACCTGTTGATCGGTAATCATACCCGCCCCTTTCGCTGTGTCGAATCGCCTGTCCTGTTGCCCCGTTGAGATGTCCCGAAGCAGCCGGCGTGCTGTCCCTATTCCGGTTCGATGTTCCACTTTACCAGACCGACGTCCCGGGGGCCGTACAGTCCGGGTCCATAGACATCATCCCGCTGGCGATAGCCCGTCCCGTAGGCGGTCAGAATCGACCCGTCAGGGAGCACAAGTGAGGACGTCGTGTGGGGACTCGCCTGCCAGGCGCCGGAGCGCAGCTTTCCGGCGGGCGAGGGCGAACCCTGTTTGTTTCCTGTCCAGGCGGCGAGGATATAGCGGCGTTCCAGGTCCCACGTCTGGCCGTTGTCGCGGCTCACCACCGCCTCGATGCCGAACCGCGGGTAACCCTCAGCGGTGTCGGGATAGCCGAGGCGAACCACGTATGTGGCTACAATGTAGTCACACGGCAGAAGCGCCGTACTGGCGTGATGGCGCCCCCAGTCGTAGAGCTGATGGACCTCGCTCCAGGTGTAACCGTTGTCTTTCGAGATGGATATTCCGAAACCTTCGTAGTGATCGAATCGACAGCTCCTGTACGCCTCGGGCGGATCGGTCCGGCAGGTTGCGACGATATCGCCGGTGGCCGCTCGAATCGGGCAGACTTCGTTGATGCCGACAAACTCCGGAACATGATGGGCGCCGGTCCAGGTTCTCCCGGCGTCCGAGCTGAATCTGACGTAGGCCTGGGAGGCCATGGTCTCGGAATCGCCGTAATATCCCGTTTCCATCAGACGGGTCACCCCGCCCGTATTTGGATCCAGGTCCACCAGAACCGGATCCCAGGCCATCCACCTTTTTCCGCCCGGCGCCGGTTCCACGGGCACCGTTTCTCCCCACGTCTCTCCAAAATCGGCGCTGAACCAGCGCAGAGGCGGATGCCAGGAATACATGATCAACCTGCCCTCGCCCAGGTAGGTCAGCGCGTGCCCCAGCCCGCAGCCGGGGTTGCCCTGTGTGTCTGTGTGTACGTACGCAGGATCGCTCCACGTGGCGCCCCGGTCGTCGCTGAACAGGACCATGGCGAAGTGTATCCAGGGACTGCCGGGATAGTCGCAACTCAACAACATCAGCACCCGGTCCTTCTCCGGCATATACACAATGTGGGGCACGGCCACCACCCGGTTCCAGCTTTCGGTCACGATCTGCGCCTGGGCGGGCAACTCGATCCGTTCCGCATCCGGACTCGATCGGATCACCCTGTGTTCTTTCCATTGGTTCTGTTCGATGGCTGGCACGTATATGTCCTGAATAGAGAGTAGATGATCCACCACCCCCTAACGTCCCCTATTCCCTTGCCCTTTTTCTTGCATCGCCCAAGAAAAAGGGCGAAAAAGAAGGGCGCCGCTCGGCGCGGGGCCGGTTTTTCCACGAATTTCGGAAGGGGCGTAGACGGGCGATTGTGCCCTACATACGAATACGGCAGCAAGGTGCTTCAATGCCGGACGGATTAGCGTGGAAAAACCCACCACTCCACAGCCGGGCGGGCGCAAGGTAGACCGCGAAGGTATACGCACGTTTGGCGTCGTACCACATTTCGCTACCCCTCTGGAAAGCTCAGCGCAGATGGCTCAGCCAACGCACGGGACGATGTCCAAATGCACTACACCCTGAGCCGTTCCCTGAGCTTGCGGTCCCTGAGCCTGTCGAAGGGTCGAAGGGTCACGAATGTCACCGAACGCGTAGAGAAACGCCAGCAACGCAGCGAGCCGGGATGAACCAGCGGGCGTATGGCGACATATTTCCGGGACAGGGCTAGACCTCGACCCAGCTGTTCTCCGTGGATGACGAAACCACGGCATCCAGGATCCGGAGCACGCGCAGGCCGTCCGAAACCGGGATGGGCGCGGGAGCGCCCGACGTCGCCGCCTCGACGAACGCGGCCATTTCCCGATAGCACATTTCGGCGAGATCGTCGCCGGGGATGCGAAGGACCGTGGGGTGCGCGTATTCTGGAATTACCCGGCTCTCAATCGTCACGACGTCGCCTTTCCAATCTCCCCGTACGCGGCCGCGGGTTCCGAACACGTCCACGAAGTCGTAGCCGACGCCGGACGCCTGGGAGACGGAAAACGTCGCGACGGCACCCCCCTTCAGGCGCACGGTGTATACCGACGTCTCGTCCGTCCCGCCGGGCGTCCATCGCACGGTTCCCGACACGGCTTCGGCTTCGTCGCCCGTCATCCAGAGCACCTGGTCGGTCAGATGGGAACCCAGAAAGAGAAGCTGGCCGCCCCCTTCCGCGTAAGGCCCCCCGAGCCACCCGCCCAGCGGGCCGCCCCCCTTGCCGGCCGCCACGAAGCTGACGTCTCCCACCGCGCCCCGATCCAGAAGGGACTTGATGAACATCCGGCTGAGGGAATACCGCATGCAATAGCCCACCATCGCCACCACGCCGTGCCGGGCGGCGGCATCCACCACCTCTGCGCCCTCCACCGCATTGAGTCCGATGGGCTTCTCAATGAAGACGTGCTTCCCGGCGCCGATGGCCGAGAGCGCCACGTCCTTGAGGAAGCGGTGCGGGACGGCCACGATTACGGCATCCACGTCCGCGCTGCCCGTGACGTCCTCAGAACGGGCGAACACCTTTTCGATCTGTAACGCTTCGGCCAGTTGTTGCGCCCTGGCTTCATCGACGTCCGCACACGAAACCAGACGCGCGGATTCGATACGGGCGAACGCTGGCGCGAGGTTGAGGCGGGTCTGCCCGCCGCATCCGACCAGCCCAACGCGCAGCATTTTCGTCATGGAACTCTCCTTTGAACTGCGCCGCTCGAGGGTTTCGTGAATTCAGTCTACCCGAACCATCGCAGAGATCGTCACAATCACAGCCCCAGCATCGAAAGGGTCCCGTCCGAACAACCGAGCAGCAGGCGGCCTTCTCCGTGGGGCGTCAGGGCGTGAATCTTCGCCTCTGTACGGTGGACACCGAGGGTCTCTCCGTCTCCGCCCAGTATCCATACGCTCCCGTCGTCACACCCGGCGACGATCTCCGGCGTGCCATCCCGATTCAGGTCGATGGCAACCAGACGGCGCACCGGGGCCTCCAGGTTGCGCCGCCATCGCTCGACGCCGTTTTCGTCGAACAGGTAGAGGTAGAAACAATCCGATCCGGCCGCGACTTCGGGCCTCCCATCGCCGTCCACGTCCAACGCCACAACCGCGTGCACCTCTTCGCCCACATCCCGTGTCCACCTGGGTGTCAGAGAATCGCCGTCAAGCCGAAGCGCGTGGACTCTCGACCGGGTCGTACCGCAGGCGATCAGATTGTCGCCATTTTCGGACAGATACACGTCGCACCCGGGAAGCATCGAAGGCCATCCGTCCAGCCCGTTGCTGGCGATTGTGCCGCCGTCCGCGTCCAGCACATAGCACGTTCCGCCGCAGGAAATCCGGCCCGGCCCGCCGATCACCTCCAGACGGCCGTCTCCGTCCACGTCCGCCAGGCAAAAGGGGTCGAAGATCCCGTAGATAAAGAAATTCCAGCGTTTGTTGCCGTCCGCGTCGAAACAGTGGAGTTGCCGATCCGTGACCGCCGCAAGAATATCCGGCCGCCCCGTGCCTCGAAGATCCGCAGACTTCACCAGTTCAACGGACGAATTTCGGGTATACCATTCCCACCCTCCTCGAAAGATCGCGAACTCGTGGGACCATCGCACGGCGCCTTCTCCATCCAGATAGTAGAGACACCGGTTGTTCGCCCCTGCCGCCACCGGGGCGCGGTCGTCCCCGGCCTGCCCCGCCGCGCACACCGACAGCACCGCATCCCCGGCCCCGAACGTCCAGTCGGTTTCTCCTTCCCGCGTCAACGCGACCACGCGCCCGTCCTGCGTTCCCGCAACCGCACCATCCCCCCTGCGCGCCACGCATCGTACAGCCGAACCGAAGTCGCGCGACCATACAGGGCGCAGGGATGCCGCCGATGCCGGCCGGAGGCGTTTCTGTGCACCAGCCCCCCAATCGTCCAGGCGCCACACGCGGTCCGGTATGCCGCCACTGACCACGGGCGCCTGGCGCACCCGCTGTTTTCCTGCCGGGAGCGTATGTACCTCTCCGCACAACGCCGCGTTTGCGGGTTCAGATACGTCCACCGCACCGACGCCCGTCTCCAGGTCGAACTCAACGGACACCGGCGCGTCGCTTTCGAATAGCGTTGTCTCCCCGCGCAACAGCCTGCCTCCCAAAAGAGAAAACCATCCATCTCCGATCGCGTAGGCATCGGCTCTGCCGGATATCGGTCCCGCCGAAAACGCGCCGCCCGCGCCTCCGGTCCCGATCAGCATCCGTCCCTCCGACCCCTCGATTACGACCGCGGTCTCCGCGACGCGACGCATCCGCACATCCACCGGTTTCGCTTCGTTTGTCGCGTAAAACAGATTGATGAATGTATGCCTGTCTCCCACCTCCATCGTGCGGTTGACGGACTGCCGCAGGATATTGACGTAGTCGTCCGAGTACGGATAGTCCTTCCACCAATGCCCGAAAGCCTCCCAGTCCCGCTCCATATCAATACGGTCACCGCCCATGCCTTCCAAGACGAACCGATCCTCGCGCCCGTCATCCGGATCCTTCTGGACGGTCTCCAGCCGATTCCCGTCCAGCGTGGGCGTACCCAGCGTCCGCCAGTTGCATTGGAGCGCGAACGCACCCGCTTCAGTGGCCTGGATTTCATCGATGACGACGAAGAACCGGCCGACCCTCCACACCATATTTCGGGTCCACAGCGCTCCCGATTCCACTTCCATCGATGTTCGGCTCATTCCCATACGGTCGAGGTCCGCCAGCCCCTCCAGACGGCACAGCGCGGGCACCTGCCAGGGCTCTCCGTTTCGAACCGCCGTGCACCCGTTGTGATGTTTCAGGGTGGGCCCCTCCGTGTAAGAGGCGTCTACCAGGAATACCCGGTCGTTCGCGGAGAACTCCACAATTGTGTTTCCGTCGTCGTGCCCGTGGTTGCCGTAGGAGATCCCGTGCAGCATCAGGTATTGATCGGCCCGGTCGAATCCCTCGCGGAAACACACGGTATCGAACGCATTGTCGCGCGGCAGATTGAGAGGCTTTACTTCCGACGGGCGAGCCTTCGGGTCGCTGGCGAAATTGTAGAAACCCTCCGCCACTTCCAGCATCCGCACGCCTGCCATTTCCCGGGGCGATTCGGGTTCCAGGCCATCGCAGAAATATTTCTCGAATCCGTGTACAAGCGAAACCCGGTCCGATCGCGCGCGAATCAGGAACTCCGCGCGGCCATCCCGCAGCACGTGCCCCGCCTTCACCAGGAAACTCGCCGGTGGAGGTACCTGGCATCCCCCCGAGTCGCCGAACGCCGGCATGGCCCCGAGATTGTTGCAGTACAATACCGCCTGGTCCAACGACCGGCGACAATTTCCGTTCTCAACGTACGTCCTGTCCCCGCTGGCCAGCGTATAGGTCAGGAGATGGTCCAGTGTCGTCCACTGGTAGGCATTGGCATCCTCGGTCGGCTTGAACGACGACGCCTGCCCCTTGAACAGATCCGCGGACGCCGCCTGCCATTCCTCCGCCTCCGGCATTCCGTAGTGCGTAGAGAAATATCGACCGGCGAACCACGACGACAGGCCCACCAGCGTCTGGTGGTTCTGACGCACCATCCGGTGGCCCACCCCCTGGCGGAAGAAGTGGTTGTACGCGCCTTCCTCCGAATCCATTAACCACAGCAGATACCGCGTGATCCGCAGGCGATCCTCGTCTGAAAACACCGGACTCTCCTCGATCAGGTCCCAGATCACCGCAAGCCACCACACGTTGAAGTGGGCCATCACGCCGTGTTCCCCCATCTTCAGATGCGCATCCACCGCCTCGCGCAATGCCTTCGCATAGACCTCGAACCCCGTCCGATGGTACGCCAGGCCCTGCCTTCCCGCCTCCGTGACCATCCCGTGGCCAGCCCCCGCTTTGGAGGCATGCGGCTGGCTTACCCTTCCGATAAAGTCCTCCCGCCGCTCCTCAAGCCACCCGTCCGGCGGATGGTCGAGAGAATCGAAGGCCGGGCCCGGCGCGACGTCCATCAGCCACCCGAAACTCAGCCTCTCGCAAGCGTCGACCCGCGACAGAAAACGGGATGCCGCGCGGTCCAGCCCGCTTTCGTCGCTGGCTCCCAGCAGGACCACATTCTTCCCGTTTCCCAGCAGGTTGTGCAGCGTACGGAGCGTATACCCTCCCTCGCCGGGATAACAGAGATCTTCTATGGCCCACCACTGGTAATACAGCCAGCGGACGAACGGGTTGTCGGCCATATTTCCCAGAGCGACCGCGTGACTGTCAAGCAGGCCTCCCCCGGTCGCGTCATCGGCGCGGACCACCGGCAGACGGGCGCCCGTGGCCGATTGAATACGTTCCACGATGCGTTGCGCCTGCCGCTGGTGCTCCGGATTTTCCCCGATGACGATCTTCCCACCGGGTTCGCCGTCTGCCGCCAGCACCGTCTCCAGGTGCATTCGTTTCAACGCATCGATTTTCAGTCCGATCGACCCTCGATCCGCGTCCATTTTTCCCCCTAACCGTTGTCCCGCTTACCTGCGGTCATCCATCCGCCATTCCCTGACCTCACCCTGATCCGTTGCCAGAACGACATTTCCATCCACACGGACAATTCCGGTCGGCCTCCCCGTCATCCTGCCCGACCCGACGACCCTGCCACCGCCATCCAGGACGACCAGCGTACCGTCTTCGCAGCCCGCCACGACCCTGGCGCCGACCCCGGCCCCGATGGCTGCCATCACCGTCGGCGGACAGGGCAGCCGCCTTGCCCAGACCTTCTCACATCGGTGATCGAGTGCAAGTATCAGCCCGCCCGAGAGTGCCGCGAGCAGCTCTTTCCTGCCGTCGCCATCCAGGTCGACAACGTCGAAATCCCGCACGTTGTCCGCCGGAATGCGCTGCCCCGGGCCGAGGTGGACGTTGTGCAGCGCCCGCCCATCCTCCGTCCAGACCGTCACCCGGTTCCAGGTCCCGTTGATCTCGCTGACCACTTCCCTTTTGCCGTCCCCGTCCAGGTCCTCGTAAAAGATGTGTTTCCGGCTCATGCAGGCCCACCCGCCGATATTCGTTTGTCCGTCCGGCACGTCGCGGAAGCCGCGCTGTTTCGGGTCCAACTCGCGGTTGTTCACAACGGCCATCGCGTGCGAATCCGTAGGCTGCCGCGCAATCAGCAGATCGATGCTGCCCTCGGGCCCGTCGATCAGGGCAAACCGGGAACCCGGCCCCCAGAACACCGGAAGCCGTTTCACGAGATTCCCGTTATAATCCAGGATCTCGAGTGTGCAGGCGCTGCCCACGAAAGCCTGGCTCTCGCCATCCAGAAAAACGCCGGAATGGAGTCCATGAACGCCCGCGTGCCCCGGAGCCGTCTTGAACCAGTACGGTTTTGCAGCCCGGAAAACCGCCGGGTCTTCCTCGGAAACAAACACCCATTTCCGGGCGCCCGTATCCGGATCGAACGCGATGACCTTCTCGTCCACGCATCCCGCCAGGAGCAGTTTGTGCTCCGCCCACCAGTGGAGGAGACGGATGGGACCATCCGTCCGCAGGGTCCGGAGTACTACCCCCTCCCGTGACAACACGTGGACATTCTGGGTTTCAGCCGCACAGATTCGCGTTTCCTCGCCGGAATCGGCGACGACGAGGTCCACCACCGCGCCACCCACGCCGGTCGCGAAAACAGGCGCCATGGAGGGTACATCCGGCAGAACAGGCGATAGCGCGGCCGCGGATAGCCGTCTGGCATCCCGGCCCTGCTCCAGAAGGCCCTCGAGGCGCGCCGTCACCCTTTCAAGCGCGGCCGCATCCGGTACCGCGCCGGATACCGTGTGCCGTCCCGCAGGGATTCGGACGGTCGCTGGGGACAATCCATCCCCCGCGTCCTCCAGAACCCTTCCGCCCACGCGCATACCACGCGGATCGGCGACAGCCAACCGGATTTCGGTCTCCTCATCCGCAACCACCTCCAGCGTGCCGCTTTGAAAGTCCCAGTCGACCTGCACGGGTGCGCTCGAGCGGAAAACCGGGCGCCCAGCGACGCCTCGGTCAGGTTGACGCCGTGGAGGTGGCTTCCCGCCAGCACCACCAGGTCTCCTCTGAGTCCCTCGTATTCGCCCACGGCGGCTACGGCCGGCTCCGGCAGCGCCAGGGCCGCGGCATTCTCGCCCAACCGCGCGCACGACGTATCCTCCCCCGCCAACAACGAGAAAAAGCATTGCCCACCACCCTTCTCCACGCGTCCCCGCCATATCATGCGCGCCTGCCCGTCCGCAACCGTGGTCTCCAACGGTTCCGACATGCGGATCTGTCCCGCATCCCGGATACGTACAGCGCCTCCATCCGGCAGCGCGTCCCATGCGCCCTTTCCCTGCCACAGCACCTCCACCTCCAGTTCCTCGCTGTCCGCTCGGAATGTCAGGTGGTCAACAAACAGCGCGTACCGGCCCACCCGCTGCGCCAGTGTCCTGCGCCACGTGCAGAACGCCGCCCCAGGCACAACGGCCGCGATCACGGCGGTCCCCCCGACCACATCGCGATACTTCAGCGCGGAATCCATCGCCACAACGGGCTCTACCATCCCCTCCGAACGGGTCAGCACCTGGTTCAGATAGCCTTCCAGCAGCGTCTGTCCTCCCAGTCGCAGTTCCAGGATCACAAAGGTGTGGTACGCGTTCCGAGACGCGCCGTTCATCCCCTTCACCAGAATGAAATCGCCCGTTGAGTCGGCCGCGCTCCGAAAGCTGCCGAACAGGAACGAGTCTTCCAGCGGCAATCCGCCGGCTCGCTCGCGCCACATCGGCTCGGGGATGGGATGGATGGACCACCTGTTCACCAGGTCCGCGGGCAGCACGGCCTCGAGATCGCCCTCGGGCCAGAAGGACTGCCCCAGCCGGAAGTTTTCCAGGTCCATCCCGGTTCGGCGAAGGTATTCACGGTAACGGCCGTCACCCGTCAGATAGGCGGCTTTGTTGAGAAACCCGATGGACGCGGAATTCAGCGCCCAATCGGGTTCGCGACCCGAGGCGAGGATTTCCTGCCCGCGAAGCAGGGTGGCCAGCACCCCGTTCTCGATCGGCTTCCGGTCGCCCGTAAGCAGCATATAGCTCAGAACAGGAGCCATACCGGTATTGTACCAGAACAGGTTGTCGTGCTCCCCGTCAACCCACGCATGTCGATGCAGGGATGTAAAATGCCACCTGGCCGCCTCCATGGATTGTTCCCAGAGCGCATGCGGGTAGTAGGCGTGAAAGTATCGGCCCAGGCAGTAGAGCGAAATCGCCGACCACTGCCCGTGCCGCGACCCCACGCAGTGCGGCGGGTCTCCGAATCCCCTTTTGCCGCGTCGCACATTCTCCACCACCTGCCGCCGCGGGCCCTGGTCCTGCGCGTGCCCGAGCTGAGACGCAAAGGCATTCGTAACCCGCAGGCGTTCGGCATCCGTAAACACCGGACTCTCCTCAATCAGATCCCAGTAGAGAATCATCATGTGCGCGTTGTAGTGGTACGGGCCGCCGAGCGGCTCGTCCTTGTTCTCGATCCGCTCTCCATCGATCTCTGTGATTTCGGCCTTCGCCCGGTCGTCCGGGAAGGCCAGCCGGAGGGCTTCCCGCGCGTGAAAGGGGTCTCCCGTCATATAATACATGGCCATCCGCTTGCTGATGCTGTTCCACCCGAAATACCCCACCGATCCGTATCCCGAGGAGGCCTCCCAGGTTTCGAATTCCCGGATGTCCTGCGGCACCACAATCCCCCTCCCCAGTTCGATCTCCATCAGCCAACCCAGCGAAAGCGCGCCTTCTTCACCCTCCGCTTCCGACACCTTCCTCACCAGCGCATCCGCCGCCGCCGACACGCCCTCTGCATCGCTGCCGCCCACAAAGATCACATTGTTCCCGTCGCCGAACGGATTGTGAAGCGACCGGACCTCGTACCCGCCAGCCCCGGGATAGCGCAGATCCAGCAGGGTGTAGTATTGGTTGTAGAGCGCTTCTATCGTGTGGCTGCCGGACCGGTTGCCAAGTACGATCAGGTGTCCTGAAATGGGCTCGGTACCCGCCACGGACGATTCCTCGACAATGGGCACGCGCACACCCGTTCGCGCCTTTATTGCCGCTTGCAGGCGTTTCGCGGAGCCGGCGTAAATCAGGCCTGCCGGAACCACGATCGTTACGTTCGCCCGGCCGCTTCGGACCAGTTCCGTATCGAGATTGAGATCCTTGAGTTCCGTGTACACCGGTGGAATACGCATTGGTCCATTACCTCCGTTATATGCGCTCAAGTCAATATGCGTGTACGGCGTGCCCCTGCCCTTCGAACCAGATTACGTCCAGCACGTAACCCAGCGCCACGGCCAGAGCGTACCCGACGATCGTCCCGATAAAAAACGGCACCGTCCGCCGATAAAGCAGCATTCCGCCGGTTTTTATCACAATAAACTTGCAGATCCAGGCGGCAAAGATGCTGAAAGCCGCGTGCTTCGTCATGCCGGTGTAGGCCACGGCCAGCCCGGCCGGGTGCACCGGCCACCAGTTGAACCGGTATCGCAGGAACGCCAGCAGCGCCATTCCCGCGGCGCCGGCCGCAAAGAGAATAAACGGCGCCGCCTGAACGGGATCCGGGCTGCGCATGTGGCTGACGTATCCGTTCACGCTCGGGACCGTCCTGCGGAACAGCGCGATACTTCCGAAATTGTAGGCCCCGCCGGAATACCCCCAATACAGCGTCAGGACCACCGACGTCGCAATGCTCGTCAGCAGGCCCAGCCCCACAACCCACCCCAACCGCCTCCGGTGCCGTTCCACCCGTTCGGCCAGCTTTGCGATCTGTACAAAAGCCGGCATGAACAGGCCCATCCGGTCGTTCGCGAAGACATTCGTAAAAGCCATTGCGGTCAGCCCGGGAGCCGGGATGGACGCCGCGCCCAACGTGCCCAGAATGAGCGCCTGGCCGCTGAGAGGGAAGTTCACGTAAAGCAGGCCGGTCTGCGCGACAATGCGCGCGAGGCCCAGGTAACTGGTGAACAGGAACACGGTCAACGCGGTGGCCAGGAGCAGACCCATACCCGCCATCCGCAACCAGCAGATCACGAAGGCCACCCCCAGAATCAGGCCCCACACCGCCCACGCGTAACGCATCAGCGCCTCCGCGTCGTTCGCTCCGCCCGCGCGGCCCAGCGCAGAGCGGACCACGCGTTTGAGGTGACCGCGGGCAGTCCAGAGCGCCAGACCCACGTAGCACATCATCGCGCCGCCGCCCTGCCAGGACACCACCCCGCCGGAGAATCCCGCAATCCCCAGTCCAACCCGGGCGAAAGCCGCGATCTCCAGAATGTAAAACAGATGAAACAGCCAGATACTCAGCAGCAGGTCCAGGCCAGTCAGGTACGCGAACCCGATGGTATAGAAATTCAGGCTCACATGGACCTGTGAGTATTGCGTAAAGTGCACCCACAACTGCTGGTGAAACACACGGATCATCGGAAATCCGTGAACAAAGGCCGGAATCAGGTTCCAGACCTTGATCGTGAGCGCGACAAGCATCCCCGCAATGAACAACCGGTTCCGCAACAACCCGGCCCACTCGCCTCTACCCTCGGCCCCCTCCGCCATATCCGCGGCCACTGCGGGAATGGGATAAGCCAGCCGTTCGTACCCCGACCACTGCCGGTGCAGCACGACGACCGAACAGAAAGAGACCAGCGCCATCCCGCCGAGCAGCGCGGTCCACCAGAAGAGCGGGGCCGCCCACGCGCCCCAGGGAATCCCCTCACCGGGCGGCAAACCCTCGAAGAGCCATCTCATGGCGCCTTGCGCGTTGGATGGCAGCATCCAGCCGGGCACATGGGGCAGAAGGTACTCGCCCCACATATTCTCGGGCGTGGCAAGGTAGTCGGGGATCGCCAGCATGCCGATCCAGGTCGTGGAAAGACCGAACGTCGGCACCATGCCCCCCGCCAGGCCCGCACACAGCGCCACCAGGAGTTCCGGGCCGGACAACGCCATTCTGGGAACGAACCGCCGGAGAATCGGAGCCGACAGGACGAGTATCAGGAACGGCACGAACACACCCATGGGGAAGTGCGTCCGGTTCAGCCATGAACCCCGGATGATATAGAGCGAGTGCAGGCTCCAGAAATTGTGCAGGGCGGCAATACCCAGGCCAACGCTCAGGGCGCGCGCCGAAACCCCGCGCAACGCCGACTTCGTGCCGGCTACCGCCACTTCACGTTTCCCGGCAGGTCTCGGCATACCGCGTTTTCCCTAGTGTTCTGTCCCGGAAATAGAATGTCGAAATTTCGGCCGCCGAGTCGCCCGGCTGGCATCCTTCGACAGGCTCAGGAACCAGCGCCTGATCGAGACGACCTGGGCAAGGTCGGCGAGTGAAGGCACTTCGACAAGCTCAGCGCAGGCAACGTAGCCGGACGGGATGAATCGGCGGATGAATGGTGACATATTTCTGGGACGGGACACCAGCTGGCGCTTTCAAGACGCGACCTCCCTGCCCGCCGACGTCTCCAGTTCCGCCTCGCCCTGCCGGGCATAGTCCGTCTTTGTTTCCGGAGGCATTGTTTTCCATACCAGAAAGAGCTTTCGGATGTCGTTCAGGAAGCCTCGATTCACCCGCTGCCAGGAGTTCACGTCTCCGCTCAGGCGATGGATTTGGACCTCTATGCGGTATATACCGTGTTCTCCCGTGGGAATCGCATTCATCTGGACGTCCTGGCTGATGCCCATATCGTAGGGCGCCAACCACATCCGCAGAGCGATCTTATACCCCCTGCCGGCCGGAAGCGGCTCGGACCTGAAACTCACGTCCTGCGAGACAAACCTGCCGATAGAACCCTCTCCGAACGATTCGAAAGAACGAAACAGATAGGTATACATGCCAAGGGCTTCCGAGCCCGCCAGCGTAAACGGAAAATCAAAGAACCACTCGTCACCCTTCGGTTGCGGAAACTGCCAACGCCGGGTCACGTCGGGCACGGACATCTGCTCGGCCTTCCTGGCCGGATAGAGGGTGGACAGGAACACCGCCAGCATCACCAGCAGCGTGGAAGTAACCGCCGACAACGACGAATAGTTCAGGGACAACCCGCCCAGCGCCCCATGTTCGTACAGCAACATCACCAGCGCCTGACCGATCAGGTAGCCGAACGCGGCCCCAAGCGTGGCAAACACAGCGGCTTCTGCCAGGAAGAGCGCGGATATGTGGCTGGGCGCCAGCCCCACTGCTGAATAGACGCCGATTTCCCGGAACCTTTCGTATACCGCGCCCATCATCGTATTCAGCACGATCAGAGAGGCAATCAGCAGCGGGATGAAGAGATTCGCGATGCCGGAAAGCGAGGTGGTGCCGATGGAACTGTATACCGTCACCTCGTCGCCGATCCCCACAAACATCGTCAGTGCGACCCGGGACATAAAGTCCTCGATCTGACCCCGGACGTCCCGGCTCGGGCCGCCCTGCGCATCTCTGAAATCGGTGACCGCGATCGATCGGAGCGTACCCCCCATTTCAATGACGAATTCGTACGGAAGCAGCGCCGTATTGCTCGTATCCAGGTGAATGAACGCCTCGATCGGCTCCGCTCCCATCAGCCTCGGATCCTGGCTCAGGTTGCGCCAGTCGCTCGTGCCCGCGGTCTCCATCGTGGTGTCGATGGGGGTCAGTCGTTCGTCGTCCATATCCTCCAGTCTGTCGACCGCCCTGGAGTCCAGAATGCCGATAACGGCAAGCTCCACCCCCAACATGCGCACCCGCGCCCGGCCGGCCTCCACGTCCTCGGGAGAGATCCCAACAAGTTCCGCCAGTTCTCCGGGCAGGATGACCGCGTGCCGCTCCCCTTCCCGGAACCACCGGCCAGCCGTCAGCAGGCGGTCCATACCCATAACCTCAGATTCCTCCGGCGTTACTCCCAGCAACCCGTTCGCGAAACTCCGCCGGCCGCTTTCGGGCTCCTCAAAGTCGATATAGGCCCGCTCCCCCCGCTTTTCGGAAATGTAAAATGCCCGAGGCGCAACCCGGGCGAAACCGCCAAAATGACTCTCCATATAGTTCAGCACGGAGGGCTGCATTCCCCTCCAGTTCCGGTCTCTCACCAGCGCGCCCTGGTACGGAGGCCGATTGTCCCTGGGCAGCTTGTAGAAACGCAGATAGGTCTGAACGGAGGTGAACGAAAGCACCGTAAACGTCAGCAATGTCAGCGTGACCGCCGTCAGCCCGCTGCGCAGGGGGCGCTTCCGCAAATTCGAAACCCCCAATGTAAAGGCCACGATTGTCGCCGAGATCCGCCCCACGTCCTCCTCGTACACACCCGTTGCGGACTGCTTCAGACGTCTTACCTGGTCCGCAAACCTGGACACCACGATCACCATTGCCACCCCGCCCAGGCACAGAATTACAAACGCCAGAAAGATGATGTACGGAGAACCGGACAGTTGGAACGCGGGATGCACCCACCGCAGCGCCAGGAACATGGCCACGAGAATCCCCGCGAATCCTATAATCCTTCTCTGGACGTCGGGAAACCCGAAAAACAACCGCTCGCAGAAGAACGAAAACGGCAGCAGCAGCACGAAATAGAAAATGACCCCCCGCACCGTGTCGTTGGCCGTCTCCTTCACCTCGGGGTAGCCGCGCGCCTCCAGCCCCCACGCCTCCCTCGCCGCCCCGATGAACCGGTCGTAGTTGCGGTCTTCCAGGTGACCCTGCGCCTCCAGAAGGGAGGCCCGCGCGCGGTCGTGCAGCCGGGAAAGCCGCTGGTTCTCCACGCCGTAGCGCGCCAGTTGCTTCATCCGTACGTCATCCACGATCCACATATCCCGCGCCGCGCGGTAGGAAGGCAGGGTAATGACGCTCCCGTCCGGGACGTAGCCTGTACCCATGGACCGCTTCACCGTCGCTGCATCCACCCGCCGCGGAGCGACGGGATCGGTCAGCAGATCTTCCGGCGCGTTGATCAGCAGGTACTTGATTCCGAACAGCCCGCTGCTCATCAGGATCTTGATCCGCTCCCCCGCCGGGGCGAATGCCACCGACGCCTGCGTGACCTTCCCTTCCTTTCGGCCCTGGTTGGCGACGTACTGGAAGCCGTACTCGATCGGTTCGCTGTTGTCCCTTCCCAGCACCTTCATGTGGTCCAGCACCGAGAGATAACTCGAATCCACAATCTCGAAAAGGCTCAGCGCCCGGCACCTGAAAAGCACCCCCATCATTTCGTTGTCCCACCACCCGTATCCCTGTAACAGGGGATATTTCCCGTTTTTCCCATCCGATCCGGCTCCCTCCATGCCCATGTCAGGCGCCGAAACGATCTGCCCCTCACCGTCGATCTCGTAGGCGAGTATCCGATTGGAGAATCGGTTCCTTACGATGTCGAATTCAAACCGGCCGGTCTGCGAAACCACCTCCCTGGAACCGAACAACGCCCCACGGGAGGCCGGACCTTCGTAAATCGGGCCAGCGGCGGCCTGCGTGACCATCAGCGTCCGGACACCGGCCACGCTCCCCGGCCCCGGCTGCTTGTACGTCACGATCGCGCCGGGTACGGGCACGCGTGGAATCGCGAAATCCACGTCCCTGTCGAACCAGAGAATACGCCCGGCCAGACGGTGCCCGCGGTCCATCAGCCGAAGCTGGGTTTCCCGGAAGAAGGCCGGGTCGTTCCCCGCCCTGATCATCATTGAAGCCACCGAGCGAATCTGGTCGGTCAGCCGGTCGAACGCCATTGCCTCCGGAAGATCGAGCGGGGTGTCCGTACGAACGCGGCCGTCGTACAGCGTCACCAGCGTCATGGCCTCCTGCCCGACAAATACCGCCGCCTCGCTCTCCAGGGCCAGGGGAACCGGCATAAACGACGTCCATGGCCGCTTGGCCGGCGCCACCACGTCCACGTAGCGCTCTTCGCCGGGGAAGAGCGTCGTCGCATATTCGCGGAGCCTGTGTGAATAGGGTGTCAGCAGATTCTTGAGGTATTCGTCCGTTGCTTTGCCGGGATTGTAGAACGTGCCCATCGCGAATCCGCCCACCTGCCTGCTTTTGCTGGAAAGGTCGAGCCCAATGAACAGGCTGAAGTCGATCCGGTCCGCGTCAGGAATCCGATCCAGGAAATAATTGCTCCGCCGGGAATGCCGAAAGAGGAAATCGTTGATTCCCGACAGGCCCTCGAAGTGAGCCGAGGTGGCCAGAAAGAGAAAGGAATATCTGGAACCGTAACGCTTTAGAGACCGAATCACCTCCAGCATCGCGGCAACTCCCGAGGCGCTTTCGGCACCCGGGGCGAGCGCCGGCACAACGGACATGGCGTCATAGTAGGCACCCACCACGATCAGCCGGTCCTTCCACCTGCGGCCGTTCCCGCCAGGAATGCGCTCGTCCGATCCCGGCAGATAGCCGTACACATTCGCCGACTCTACCGTCTTCCAGTCCATCCGCGCCGTCAGATGCACCCGTGCGTCCCCCATCTCGACCCGCTTCAGGAGGCGTTGCGCGTCCTCCCGGTCAACCCAGAACCGGGGCACGTTCACCGGCACCTCGAGAAGCTTGTCCTCCGCCTCCCCGCGCGTAACGTTGCCGTCGTCGAAGAACAGAATCGCCTTCGCGCCAAGGGTCAGCGCGTTCAGGTAGTTCTGCCCGCAACCGAAGTCCATCAACACCACGCTGCCATCCACAACCGCCCCGTTGTAGTCCGAAAACTCCCCCTTGCGCCCGTAGATCAACGGCCCGCCAACGCCTCCGGCCGGCAGCGTGGAAGTACGTACATCGTTCGGCCAGAGACAGTAAACGGGCATTTCCTCCCCGGTGGTTTCCAGCCTCAGCACGCCTCCCGCGTCGATCGGCACCGTCACGTCGAACGGCTCCGTGGTAACTCGCTCCAGGCCGAGCGCCTCGAATTGCGACCGGACGTAATCCCGCGCCTGCCGTTCCCCGCCATACCCCACCACGCGAGACGGCATCCGGGTGAATGCCGCCACATGAGACCGTACCTCCTCTTCGGTTATCGCATCCACGACCCGTCGAACCGCACGATCCTCGGCCGAGAGAGCCCCACGCACCTGCTCGGGGGGCGCCACCTGCCGGATATGGAGCGTATCCCGTATCACGTCGGACACTTCCTCGGGATCGAATACCACCACGACTGCGAGAACGCCGAGCGTCAGCAGAACAAGAAGAACCCTCTTGATTACGTTAAACATCATTCGCCCTCGTACGTCAGCCTATTCAATCCACGGGTGGATGCTATGTCCGGCTCCGGGGAACATGAACATATCCACGAGAAACGCGCCCGTTATTCCAAGTACGTGCCCCACCAGCAGGCCAAGGAAAAACGGCTGCGCCTGTCTGAACAGCGTATTCCCGCCCACGCGAAGGATAACCGATTTGCAGGACCACGCCAGAAACAGCGTCAGTGCGAAATTCCTCACCAGATCCGTCCCCATAATGGCGAACCCCACCGGATGGATCGGCCACCACGGAAACCGGTAGCGGAGTAAAGTCAGTAAAGCCATGACCGCGGCGCCGATACCGAAAAACATAATCCGATTCCAGTCGAGCTCGAACGGCTCCTTGATCTTGCTCACGGTATCCGGAAAATTGTGCACGCCCCCGCAGATAAAGCCGTGTCCGAAATTCTCGGCCCCGCCGGTATAGCCCAGATAGAGCGTCCCGATGATCACGACCAGGGTCGTCGCCACGAACGACAGACAGACCGCCCAGAACAGCCGCCTTCCCCGATCCCGGATCTGTCCGGCCACCTTGGCCACATGCGACATCTGCGACGTCGAATTCGCGTGGATCGGATAGGAAAACAGGAGCGTGGTCAGACTCGACGGCGACACCGCTTCGGCGCCGAGCAGATACACCGAAAAGCTCTGCGCCGTCATCGGCCCCTGCACATACAACAGGCCCGACTCGGCGATGATCCGCGCGACGCCGATGTAGAGAACGAACAGCATCGCCACCAGCGGAATCGCCATCTGCAAGTCCATCCCCGCCCGATTCAGCCACACGACCGTGAATACAATACCCACCACTATCCCCACAACCGCGGTGCGATACGACAACATCTCCCGCGAATCGTCCACGGGATGGTCCGACCGCCACGCCTTCATCGCCACGTCTTTCAGATGGCGCCTGGCCATCCACAGGCCGAACAACACGAAAACGCAGAACGCACCCAGACCCTGCCAGCTTGACGCCGCGTCGTAGGACCCGTACCGGTCGCCGCGCCCGCCGATGCTGTAGCCCAGCCGGTTGAAAATCCCGAACTCCAGCACGAACACCGCGAAAAAGAACCAGACGCTGAACAGCACGTCCAGATTTGCAAAATAGGAAAACGCGATGGAAAACGGGTCTATATAGCTGAACATCGGCGGCATATCCCGCCCGAAGAAGGCGTACACCCTGCCCCGGACCGGCATCTCGGGAAAGGCCGGAGAAATCCATGGCAGCGCATTCCAGAAAATAAATACGAACGCGATCCCCGCACCGAACCAGAACAGCTTTCCGCGGGCGAACTGCGGCCACCATCCGCTGGAATCCGAACCCCTGGCCATCTCCACGATCGGTTCCAGGACCGGGTATCGCAGCCGCTCGTGTTCCACCCACTGTTTTCGGAGTACCACCGAAAGAGAAGCCGCGGCAAAAGCCAGAACGCAGAACAGAAGCCCCCACCAGAACATAGGCACGACCCACGCACCCCATGGAATCGTACCCTGACCACCTGGCAGGCCATTGAAGAGAAGCGTAACGGCGCCGTCCACGTCGAGGGGTGCAACCCAGGAAGGCAGGTGGGGGTGAAGGAGGTTACCCCACTGGTTCTCCGGAGTGGCCAGGTAGTACGGAATTGTTATAAAGGCATACAATGCCGCGATCGGCGCGCCGCCCATCAGCCCCATCGCGAAAATCGTCAGTATCTCCGCAAGGTTCAGCCCGCGGGACCGCACGACCCGCTTCAGGAGGGGGTTCAGGACGAACAGTACAAGCAGGATCGCAATGAAGAGGGCTGGCGAAAGAAAACCCGACGTCACGCCGGACGACCGGATCACCCGGCTGGAGAAAATGCCCCATCCCTGAATGAAAAGGGCCACGCCAAGCCCGATGGCGACCGCCCGCACGGTTACGCCCCATCGTTCCTGGCCCACGTCCGCTTCAGGGTGTGAATCCGGCTGCGCTTGCTGCATGACCGTCTCCCGGTTAATTCGGGCCGAATTGGCGGCCGATTTCCCGTGTCTCATCGGCCTCGCGGTCTGCCTTCCCACGTGTTGCAGCGCGTGGCAACGCACCACGCGCATAATATGGAAATATCTCGAAAATTCAAGGGAAAAGGGGCCCCATGCCGGAACCCGGCGCCGCGTATCCGCCCCCACGGCGGCAAACCCGCGGCCCGACGTCGAACGGTTTTCAGGTTCGCCGCGCCAGGCATCTACTCCCGGAATTCGGAATCGAAATCCGATCGCCCGGCTTGAAGTCCAGAATCTCGAAGCGGCTGCCGGCCCGCAGCCCGGCCACCGATTCCAGCCGGAGTTTTTTGAACGCCAGCAGTTCGACGATCCGGGACATGAACGACCCGTCCTCCGTACGCAGCACCTTTCCTCTGTATTCACCCTTGTCGCCGCTGTTGTTGAAACCCCAGGCAAACGCAAGCGGCACGTCGCAGACCAGAATATCCGGGGCCTCGACAGAGACAACCGTCCCTCTTGCCAGCCGGGGATCCCCGTGCTGAAGAACAAGCCGGGCGTTTCGCCCGTCCACGGCGGCCGTAACCCGGTAGCCGGACCCGTGGGAATAGGCCGTGTCCCCGGCGTCTGCTTCCACGCGGCACAACCGTCCCTCCAGAGGCATCCCTTCCGGCAGGCCCCGGTCGATCGACACGGTCTCCGCATCGGCATCCGTTGCCGTGATCCGAGCTTCGAAATGGGTTTGAGGAAGTGTCGTTTCTGCGTCTCCAAACCGCAGGCGCGTCCCTTCCACCAGGTAAAGCGCCACCTCTCCGTCCCGTTCGCGTACGACCCCGAACCGCCCTGAAAGCGCAATGGGAACCCCATCGGGATCCCGGACTTCGATCGAACCGTCCCGCGAAAAGAGATGCGTATCCCGCCTGCCGTCCGCCAGTTCGACCCGAACCGCGGCGCTGCCTGTGTCCGCGTCGCGGGCAAGCACCCTGGCGCCCACCACGTTGAGCGAACCGGAAAACGCCTCGAACACGCTGACAAACAGGCTCTTCAGATCCTCCCCTTCTCTCCTTACTATCAACCGATGGATCTGCTGGGCGCCTTTCAAATCGGGTCCCTTCGCGGCGATCAGGGTCGCCGAGTGGTCGGCGGGAAACCAGACACCGTAATGGGTATCCCGCACGTCTCCGAAGCGCCAGTGCGCGTACGCGTCGTGTTCCAGCGCGGCGGTCTTCACGTCGTGGACGAACGCGTACCCGTTTCCGGGGGGCGGCAGCCATCCGTAGGGCAACGGGCTTCCGTCCGGAGCGGCCACGCCCTGGATACGATCGTTGGGACCGATCCGTTCCCCCCAGCTTTTTCCGGGCGCGTTCGCCTCTTCGGAGCCGTCCATGGTCCCGAGCGCCGCCAGCGTCCAGACCCCCGCGCGGGCCTCCGGCGACACGCCTTCCAGCGAATACGACCCCGAGTCCCCTTCGAAGAACCTGGGACCGTTCATCGCATAGTCGTGGATGCGCCCTCCGGCCACCAGGAACAGGTCCAGCGTGTAGGACGTCGCCTCGTCCACGTCGCAAAAGATCAGCGCCCGGCGGTACTCGGTCGCACCCTGGTGGATCCTGGACAGCGGCGCGGAGTACTCCGCGATCTTCACGCCGCCCAGATCCTCGAAGGCGACCAGGTCCGCGCTCGGCACGAATTCGTAGCCCTGAGACGTGGGAATATCCTCGTCCACGGTTACCATCGCGTGGGAGATCGCCCGCATGCCCCATCCCTTGTGTACGTGTGAACCGGCCAGTGCATAACCCACGTCTTCGATAACCATCCGGCCCCTATCGTACAGAAATGCCGCCAACTGGTCGTCCTGCGACAGCAGATTCGCGCCTCCCCGCACAATCAGCGCCCGTGACCGGTCTCCGGTCCCGCTGCGCAGGACCACCACGCCCTTATGGCCGACAAAAGAAGAGGCCGACGGCGGCGTGCTCCGGGCTTCCCCGGCCGGCCCGGGTTTCGAATTGAACAGCGCCCACGTGCCGTTACGGACGTTTTCCGCCGCGCCGTCCGACAGATCCAGCATCAATTCTTTCGCCCGCTGCCGGGTGTCGGCATTTTCGCTCCGGAAGTAGAGCCGCTCCAGCAGCGACCAGTGCGAGGGCATCACCTGGCGTTTGGAAGGCGGCCGGTAACCCGGGAGCGCGTTCGTATTTCCATAAGAGGGGATGCGACCGCACGCCCGGATCAATTCCGTGTACTCCAGACACAACCGGACGAGGCGCGGGTGATCGAAGGCATTCTTCAGCCCCACCAGCGCTTCCGCCGGCGGGTAATCATCGGGCGAAGCGTACTTGCCGGGATCGTAGTGGTACAACAGTTCCGCCACGTCCTGCATCAGCGTACCGGAGAAATACGCGTACATCTCGGAATTTTCGTAGTATCCCCCGTCCCGGCCGATGACATTCTCCAGAAATGCCCGGAAAGCACTGCCCGCCCACCTGATGAAATCGGGTTGATCCGTCGCCAGCCCGATCGACAGCAGCGCCCGGAATCCATCCAGTTCGTGATTCTGGAAATGGGTGAGATTCCCCTCACGCAGGTTGTACCCGCCTCCCTCCGTCATCACATAGTCTTCCAGCATTCCCTCGGCGATATTCTCCCGGATGCGCACACGCCGGTCGCCGCGTGTCGGAGACGGCTCATCCATCCCGTCAAGACCGGAGATCAGGTCGTATGCCTGCATGTCCACAAAACGCTGCCGGTTGACGTGGCACGTCTCCGCGTGCATGCGCCCCATCTCCCGCTCCTGACCCTCGGGAATATCCAGCGGACCGATCGTCGTGGGCGCCAGCGTGGCCAGCGCGTCGTAAATCAGCAAGGCCCTTTCGCCGAATCTGGTCTCGCCGGTAATCGCATAGGCCAGGGCCAGATTCAACAGGGCGTTGTCCGTGGGCCCGCCGGACCCGTACGAGTAGGTGCTCAGCATACTCACGACATAGCTGTTCCACACGGGCACCGGCGCGAACCATTTCCCTTCGTAGTAGAAGCCGTGTCCTTCGTCGCTGAATCGGGACCCCTTCCGATTCTCCGGATATTCGCGCCCGCAGTCCGCACAGAAAGCCCGCCGGGGCTGTGCCACGTCGCACCGCCAGGCCGCCTTGCAGCATGGGCTCCCGTTCCGTCCGCTGCAGAAAATCGACCCTTGGGCCGGCACCAGCGCCAGTATCTCCTCGTCGGACACCCGGACCCACCTCTCCGCAACCGTGCTGATCCGCTCCCATTCCTTCGCGGCCCACGCCTGCGTACGGATATTCTCCCGGGCCCGGCGAATCCCTTCCTCCGTGTACCAGATTGACCTTCCCGGCCGTGGCACCGGCGCATTCTGATCGATAGGCAACATAAGCTCCCTTTCCATCGAATTTCCGCACACCGCTCCGGACGCCTCGAACGCGCCCTAAATGGGTATGGCTCTTCCGGTGCTGGCGGCCTCTCTCGCAGCAAGCGCGATCTTCATGGCGAGTTTGCCATCCTCCCCTGTCGTCAGAGGCGTTTTTCCCGCCCGTACGCAACCGATGAAATGCTCGACTTCGGCCAGCAGCGCCCCCTGAATTCCGCGTTCGGCCATCGGCCACGTAATCGAATCGGCCAACTCGAAGCCGGCGTCCGTAAACACCTTCAAGGGCTGTGACATAAAGTCGACGTGCAAGACCCCCCGGTCTCCCAGGATCTCGATATTCCGGTCCACGCCGTGGGGATAGGTTCCCGGGTACGCAAAGGTCTCGTAGAGCGCCGCGATGGACCCATTGGGAAACTTGAACGTCATCACCGCGCAATCCGTGAAATTCTGATCCTTCAGAATGAGTTGACCCATCTCACCGTACACCCGTTCCGGCGCCCCTCCCATCAACCAGCAAACCAGATCGATATTGTGAGGCCCGGCATAATTCAGGACGCCTCCGGTTTCATCGTCGTTGACCCAAGCCCTGCCTCTCAGCACGGAAAGCGGATGGCATCGCCTGGCAAGCATCATCCTGGGCGTGCCGATCTCGCCCGCGTCGATCCTCCTTTTGGCTTCGGCGCAGGGATGGCTGTACCGCTCCGTGAATCCAACCATCAGAATCACACCGTTCTCACGCGCTTCTCGAATCATCCGATCCGCCTCTTCGGGAGATCGGCACATCGGCTTCTCGCACAACACATGTTTTTTCGCCCGGGCGGCAAGGACCGTGTGCTCGCAGTGAAATTCATCGGGCGTGGCGACAATAACCGCCTGGATATCCGGATTCCGCAACATCTCGGGATAGTGGGTGGTCCATCCCGCAACCCCGCAGAATTCCGCCGCCTCCCTCGCAGACTCCTCGTGTCGGGTGCAGAACATCCGTACTTCGGCTCCCGCGCACGATCGGATGGCCATGGCGAAATTCCGACCCGCCTTACCTCCTCCAATGATTCCAATCCCTATGTCGCTCTCACGCATGGTGAATCCCCCATCCGCCCGATGCCTCATCAGGAGAACCGGGACGCCCGCGCCGCCCCGACACGACGGCACCTAACGGGTCGTTCGAAAAAGTGCCCGGCCGCAAATTTTCGGAAGTATTGCCGCCAGCACACGGGTAAGCCGGACCGTTCCGCATATCATGGCCCCGTCGAAGTGACGACCTTTAGGCTAAGGCTCTTTGAGCCCTCCAAAAACAGATCGACGTCCTTCTGAGTGGAAACGGTCGCCGCGGGAACCTGCGGCGGAATGCCCCCTCCCAGACCGCCCGTCAAGACGCCTAAAAGCCCGCCTTCGGGCAAAACAGTCGAGTCCGCGGCTCCTTCGAATGGCATCGCGTACGTCAGCTGGGCTTTCAATACGACGTTCTTATCCTCGCCATTGACCCTTCCAAAGACGTCGTCCAGCGTCTCCTCGCTCCCGAATCCATCGGAGGGCCCAAACAGGCCGAACAACGGCGGCGGTCCATCTCCCCCGGCAACGTCTTCCCCCAACGTCGCAGCCGAACCGGCTTCGAGCCGGTAGACGCCTGCGGGAAACGTATCCGGCACGCTGAGCGTCAATTCGATCACCCGGTCTATGCGGCGTCCAACGCGCAACGCGGCGGTAACGGCCAGCATGTCCCCGGGACTTATAACGGTGTCTGCGGTCACTTCAACGATCCTGGCGAAACGGGGTTCCGCGATCACCTCTACATGGACCCCGGCATCCGTCACCTGCAATGCGTAATCGTCCCTCGTCATCAGATCGGCGAGCGAGGAAGAGAGGTCCGAACCGGCGTTCCGGACCAGGGAGCCGAGGCGTCCTTCGGGCGAGGCGTAGAGACGGGTACGCGTGAGCGTGGAGTCGGTAACGTCAAAGGAAATATCCGCCGTAACGCGGATACTGTGGTCCGGGTCCTGCTCGACCCGGTTGGAAAGAGGTGTGAAGAACGCACTAACGACGAGAGCGATCGACCTATTAGTACTCACGCCGACGGTGGGCATCCTATGCAAGAGCTCCACGACGCCACCCGATGGGAACGTATACACGCTTTTGATCGGCACCAGATCCGGCCCGTCATCAAGCACGCCGCGAACCCCGGGCAGGCGGTCTTCGGTGAGCGTGCCGCGCACCGTCGGGTTCAGCGTAGCGAATTTAAACGGCGCGAACACATTGGATATCTCTCCGAGCACTTTTGCTTCGATTATGGGAAGCGCCACAGGTCCTGCTTCCTGCATGGGATGTCCGAAACCATAGATCCGGTCGCCATCCACGAAGGAGATGGTTCCCAGGCTGGCGTAAGTAAGCTCGCCCAGCAGCAAACCCACGGCCAGCGGCCTGCCGGGCGCAAAGCTCGTCTGGCGCTCCCTCGTCAAACCGGCGGCGACCGCGTCGCTCAGGAGAGACGGACTCCCTTCCGGCGGTAGCTGGACACGATTGAGACCGGTACTCAACAGCGGAATGTCCAGGGGTACGATCCGGCTTCCCTCCCACGCAGCCGCTCGCTTGGCCAGCGGTACCGCCCCAATGGTGCCGATAACCCATTCCACGGGAGTCGCAAAAAAGTAGTAAGGCGGGCTGTCCTGGGCGTCGAAACCATAAGCAATGGCGCCCCACACGCCCTGCTCCGTGAAAATGGGAGAACCGCTCATGCCCTTTGAAATACCTCCCAGGCTTATCAGGACAGAATCGGAGGCTTCCACCATGTAGACCGGCATGGGAGGCAGGAAATCGTCCACCACCTGGATGAACTTCATTTCCAGGTCCGTGAGTTCGCCATTGGCGAATTCGGTCCGCATGAACACACGCGTGCCCGCAGGGCGCCGAGCGAACCGAGTCGATTGGCACAACCCTTGAAAGATCCCAGGGCAGGAGCATCCCGAAAGAAAAGTCCTTCCCGTAATTCCGTGCAAAGATCACAAAGTCCGAAAACCCGATTTCCCCGTCGCCATTCAGGTCGAACCGCGCATCATATCCGTTGTCGCCCTGACTTAGTCCGAATTTTGCCGCAAACTGCAGAAAATCACTGAAGCTGACCGTCCCGTCGCCGTCGAAGTCCGGAAGAGACGCGGTGTTATGGTCATGGGAATTGACGGTGATCCCTTGTAATGTCGTGCGATCAGCATCCGCGTCCGAACCCGCAGCGACGAATGCCAACAACGCGAAAGCGGAAATTAACACAACATTCTTTTTGGAAAACATGTGGCGCGATCCTCCTCGTTGTACGTTGGTGTTAACGCGGTTACATAGAGTGGTTTGGCAAACCTGCCGCCGATATTCCGACCCGTTCCTGACTCAAAAGGGGTTGTCGAAAAAATGGCTGCGGAAACAGGTCACAGTTCATCGTTTGATTTCCCTTCCTGCTTTTCGTGACAGATGGTAAGGGCGTCGGCTTTCCTTATGTCCATATGAAAGCCGGGATCGGCCAGGGCGGTAACACCTTTGCAAACAGCGATTTTGACGTGAAACGGTCGAAAGTAGCGTGGTCTGCGAAGCACCTTCAGGACTTCCTTAGAAGTACGATCCTGTTGGTATTGGTTCCCTTTTTCAGGTTGTCCACGCCCCAGCAGTTCGACGTTTTGGTGAACACCTGGTCATTTACCAGGACCAGGAGCGGCTCCAGACCCGCCTCGGCCGCGGCGGGAACGACCAGCGTTTCAAGGAGGATCTTCCCGCCGCGGACTTCCCCGACTTCGAAAGCGACGTAACCCCCTGGCATGAGAACCCTTTTGAGTTCGGCGAATACCCGCGTCATAGCCGCCTGCCATTCTTGTGGCTTCTTGAAGTGCCATACGTCGACGGTCTGCGCGTCAATACCATTGAACCAGCATCTTAGCCAATTGTCCGCCTGGTAGTCCACCACGTCCAAAAAGGGCGGCGACGTTACGACCAGACTGATGGAATCACTCTCAATCCCAGGCGTGTTGTCCGATGATCCGGTGATAAGCGACGCCTCTCTCGACGTCTCCCGAAGCCGTTCGGCGTCCTCTTCTTCCAGTTTGCTGAGGAGCGATCGGGATTTCTTCAGAATCGATACCCGAACGTCCCGTTCGGGAGGTGTCTGCTGTCGATTCTCGTTGATGCCACGCTGCCGCTCGACCGTAACGGCCTGGTTCGGGGGCAATGTATAGACCGAAAGGAAGCCGGGTGAATGACCCGTCAGCCGGTTGGTCGCCACCATCCTGATCCACCTGTCGATCGCGTCCAGGCTGCCGTCTTCCCCTTTTCGGAGCAGGTAATTCCGCAGGTTGGTGATCTGGCGCAGTGTATTCGGATGATAGAACGCCAACAAGTCGTCCCACGTGTCGCATTCGTTTTCGAGGGGCAGTTCCTTCAGGCGTTCCGAAACAGCCGCCAGCGGGGGCGGGTCGAACCGCGGGGCCACGAGTATTTCGCTTAAGGGATTGATGTCCGTCCCGACGGGCACACGCCCCAGCAATGCGGCCTCGATGACGGTGGTGCCGCGCCCCAGGAAGGGATCGTAGACCGCGTCGCCGGGACTGGTGAGCCGCTCGATGAAAAACCGGGGCAACTGTGGCTTGAAGCAGGCGCGATACGAAACCTCGTGAAGGGAGTTGGCCGCTCTCTGTTTCGATGTCCAGAACTCATTGACGTAGACCGGAATATCGAAGTCCGGTTCCGGGAATTCCAGGATTGCCGTTTCCTTTCGGAATTCGTCGAACGCCTCGATATTGCAGAGGAATTCTTCAAACGATAATGGTCCTGCTGACGTGTCAGGCTGGTCAAGTAACTCTATCTGTCTTGCCGCCACTCATGTCCTCCGGAATTGCTCAGGCACCAGGCTTGGAGCACAACTCAAAGCGACTCCCGCACCAACTGAAAGCCCTCATCAACGCGACTTCTTCACTGACGGTGTAAATTCGTCTACTCCCCTTCCGAGACCTGTCGCCGGCGCCGGCGCGCCAGTTCACGCATGTCCGTGACGGTATCGGACTCGTCCACAATCTCCCTGCCCAGAATCTCTTCCAGCACGTCTTCAAGCGTGAGGATCCCGGCCAGCCCGCCATACTCGTCGATCACCGCAAAGAGGTGCTGCTTGCGTACCAGAAACATTTCGAGAACGCGGTCCAGCGAGACCGTCTCTGAGACAAAGTGAACCGGACGCATCAGTTCCGAAATGGGCGTTTGCCCCCGCCCGCCAGTCAGAGCGTTGAATGCGTCGCGGCGCATCACGACGCCGATCACATCCTCGAATTCATTCTCGTAGACGGGAACCCGGCTGTACGGCCAGACACCCGCCTGTTTCTGGGCCTGTTCCACGGTCAGATCGGCGCTCAGCGCGAATACGACCGTTCGCGGTGTCATCACGTCCCTCGCGGTCTTGCGTTTGAGAGAAAGGATATTCTGCATGACGCGTGCTTCATCCGGCTGTATGGCCCCGGTCCGCCGGCCCATACGCGCCATAACGGTGATCTCTTCCTCGGAGACCTCCTGGCTTGCCCCACCCTTTGAAAACGCCCGGGTTACCAGCCGGCACATCTCCACAAGGGGGTATAGAACCCAGACCAGAAACTGGAGTGGAATCGCGACAAAACCGGCCAGGGATCGGCTGTAAACCACGCCTACGGTCTTGGGGATGACTTCGGAGAGGACCAGGACGGACAGTGTGATAAAAATGGTGAAATAATGCTCCGATTGCCCTCCGAAAACCTTGACAAATGCCGCGCCGGCCACAAACGCGCCACCGGTATTGGCGATGGTGTTCAGGGACAGGATGGCCGAGATGGAACGATCGACGTTGCGCATACGCAGGTCTTTCAGGATCCGGCCCGAGACGGTTCCATTCTGTGCGAGGCTCTCGACATAACTGACGGGAACGGAGTAGAGAACCGCCTCGAAGAGAGAGCACATCGCGGAGACGACGATAACGGCACACACGGAAATAACGAGTTCGATCAAGACAGTCCACCTCCTGCACCTGAAGAAAGATCCCTGGGTGTATTGCCCCGGAAACAGGTTGCCGGAATTCGGGCGCCGGGTCGCACGAAAATAATGGCTTCCTTGTCGCGTAACGTGGGACCGCACGATCCAGGGTCAATCCCCGGAAACACGCCGTCCAAATTGAGCCGCGAGGATGAGAAAATCCCGAAACCCGACCTCGCCGTCCCCGCTCAGGTCGAACCTGGCGTCCCATCCCGCCGTACCAGCGCGGGACCCGAACGCCTGCGCGAACGCCACGAAGTCGCTGAAACCCACCGTACCGTTCCCATCGAAGTCCCCCCGCAACGCAACGGGCGCCTCCTGGAAAGTCGGCAGCCAGGCCCCGTTCGTCAGGACGAATTCGCCCTCGCCTTCCGAGAAGTCGCGCAACCGACCGGACCCGTCGCGATACCGAAGCATGTCCAGAACCCGGGCCCTGCGTCCCCCCGTTCCATCCACCGCGATCACCACGGCCCGCCCGTCGGTCTCGAGCCCATCCACCGTGACCACGTCGCCCGTTCGATTGAAGCCCACGCGGGTACTGTCCGCAAACGTCACCAGCAGGACGCGCGGCGTGATCTCCAGCGCCGGACGCGCCGCAGCGGGGCCCAGGTCCAACGCCGCCACAATCGGAGTGGCACTCACCAGCCCGGTGGTCAACTGCAGCCGGCCGACCCTGGGGTGATAGTCGGGCCGGGCGATATTGTTCCACGTCGGCTCGTAGCGGTCGATCTGCGGGGCCATGCCAGCCGGCGTCAGTAGATTAATCAGCAGCGAGGCGCCGCCGTAGGAAGCCTTAAACCGCCCCTCGCCCGCGGACACTATCTCCGCGTCCTCATCGAAATGCAGCAGCCACGTGAACCGCCGCGGTCGTTCCGCCTCCAGGTGATCGGCAATCAAGACCCGCTGGCGGTCCACCATCAATATCTGGCGCGTAAAGCGCTTCAGACCCAACTGGGGCGGGTACGCCGATGCCGCTTCCCCCCGCACATAGGGAAACTGCGTGGAAGCGTACCCGATGTGCGCCCATCCCGGATACCAGCGCGGCCACCGCTCTCCGTCTCCGTACTGCCCCTGCCCGTCCACCAGAACCGTATTGTGGTTCGCCGTTTCCTTCTTCAGCGTATAGCCCGGGTCAATCACCAGTTCCTTCCCGCTGCCGTAAAGCACAAAGCTGTTCTGCGCGGGATGGTTGTGCCCCACACCGCCAATCCAGGGATACGCCTCGATCAGACGAGCCAGTGTGTGCCCGCCCAGGGGCCGAGCTCCAAGCGCGAACATTGTGGCCTCCGGCCGCCACGAGGTCCGTGCAAAGTACATCTCCACGTCCGGGTAATAGGCCAGCTTCGGCATCAGCTCGTCCAGCGTTCCGACCGCCGTGCCCATGTCCCCGGCCAGTGCCTTCAAAGTCCACCAGTGGGTACTCTGCCTGCCCGCGTGAATCAACTCCGCAATACGAAACAGCCGGGCGTCGCCATTGCGCCCGGCCAGCCAGTGCAGCCGTTCCATCGAGGGTACAACTCCGGGCCGGAACGTATCTTCAATCGCCGCGCCCGAATGCAGATCGGGATAGACGTAATGGATCGGAAAATAGCCTGTCTTCCTCAGCCACGCGTCCGCATGGGCGATGGTCTGCCCCGTTGTATGCTCATACAGGTCGATCCATCGCAACAGCGACCCCATGGAGAAGTTCCAGTAGGCAGGTCCCTCGTGGAACCCCCCGTCCTCCGCAAAGGTCTTCAGCGTCCCCTGCAGGCGGTCCCAGCTCCAGGCCATCCACATCTCTGCCTCGGGGACCTCGCCGTAAAGTGCGGCGCCGGCCACGCCGATGGCGTAATTGTCGAACCAGTAATGGTTCTGCTGCACCGTGCGCGCCCAGTACATCCGCTCCATAAAGGACGCCTCGAACATGAGTCGGGCCTGGTACGCCAGCTTCTCCCGGATGATCCGCCGCTCCTCCTCCGTGAACCAGTGGTAGAGCCAGTCGTAGGCGACCGCGGTCCCGTGGATCATATAGGCCGCGTCCAGGTCCAGATCCGGCGTGCTGTGCGACCAGCCGTCCGGGAGCCATTTATCGTATGTACAGATCGTGAGAACGTGTCGCCGGATTGCCTCGAAACGCTCGGTCGCATCAGGGGAATTTCCCAGCAGGCACGGGATCGCCTGGTTCTCGATTCGCCACGCCCACCCCGCGCGCTTTGGCGGACCCGAGTTGGGAGGCGGCGTGCCTCGCAACATCCCCTGGAGACGGTAGAGCCGCTGTCCGGCCGCGCTGCGTTGTGCGTTGCGCAAACGCTCGGCGTCCCACCGGGTCAGAAACAGACGCGGGCGCTCTTCCGCCAGGTCGGGCCGGATAACCGACGCCGCATCGACCTGTGCCTTCAGATGCGTCAGCTTCAGGCGAGCCACGCTGACACCGGGCCGTTCCCGCAGCACAAGGCGTATGTTCGTTTTTCCCGACACATCCAGCCGAAACCCGCGGTACACCTCCCCGTACGCGCCCTTGGGCAACACGATCGGCTGCGGCTGCCGCTCTCCGTTCACCTCCAGCCAGAACGAATCGGTTGACGTCGTCGGGGCCGAGCAGAGAACGCTCAGGCGGTAGATCCCCGGCATCAGATCCGGGTTGAGCGTCAACGCGAAATCCGCCCCGAGCGTGCGAACGACCGATCCCACGTCCCGCCGGACCAGGTCGAACCCCCCTGAAGCAAGCTGTCTGAGCGCTTCACCCTCAGCTGAAAAGAGTACGTCTTCCTGGATCAGATCGCTCGTCGACGGATCGTCCGGCAGGGCAAACGCTGGGCTTTCCATCAAAAATGCAAAGAAAAGGACCAAAAGGAAATAACGCAGCATATATCCGGCTCCCCAATCACTCCCCGAAAATCCAGAGCCGACACGTCGCCTTCGTCCTGCCACCGAACGCTATCACAACGTGGAAAACGCCACAATTGAGCCGTCCTCACACCCCAGCACCAGCCATCCCTCCACATACGCCGAGGCGGTCACACCCGCAGGCAGCACTCCTAATAACGCCGTCTCCCCGTCTCCACTCACCCGCAGAACGCGGCCGTCCACGCACACCACCGCGGCTGTACTCCCCATGCGGACGACCCGCGCCGTGCCAGGGGCTACGTCCACCGTCCACATCGGCGCACCCCCCGGGCCAAAGCCGATTGCCGTCGGCCCTTCCGTAGCTGCAAATAAGACCTTTTCTCCGGAACCGCCCAGGAGCGCCAGCCCCGCCGGCACCTCGCCCAGGCAATGGCCCCACCGCCTCGCCTTCTCTGCAAAGCTATGCACCCTCAGGTTCTCCTGCCGGTTGACCGCGCAGGCCACCTCCACCTTGCCGTCGCCGTCCAGGTCCGCGATCAGCACATCTTTCACCTGCGAGGTCCATCCCGCATTGGAAAAAGAATGCTTCTGCAGTCCGTCCACACCGATCACGCGGCAGACACTGCCCGACGACAGGATGTCGCACCCTCCCACAATCTCCTTTTGACCATCTCCGTCCAGATCGTACGTCTCAAAGGTCAGGAACGTCCCATGGTCCGTGCGGTACTCCCACCGCTCATTCCCCTCCGCGTCGACCAGGTGCAGCCGCATATTTCCGGGCGTCACCACCACCTCACCGCTCCCGTCACCGTCCAGGTCTTCCACCCACACGCGTTTGATACTCGATTTGTACCAGGACCAGTAGTCCCAGTACTGGTTGCCGTATTCGGGGTGATACCGCCAGATCTCCTCACGCGTGGACCCATCCAGCGCACGGACGAACGTGTCCTCGCAACCCAGCACGATCCGGGCAGGGTCTCCCGCGCGCAGCACCCCGCTGTGAACCGTATTGACCGGACTTCCGGTTCCGTAGGTCCACGCAGGCGCCCCGTCCAATCCGAAAGCCGCCAGCGCGTCTTCCTCGCACGCGGCCAGCACAACATCTCCGCCGGCAATATGCAGGTCATTGATTCGCCCTTTTCCCCGGGCGGTCCACGCGGGCGACGGGGTCTTTGAATCCGATCGCGACGGGGCAACCGCCTCCCTTCCGCCGGCCACGTCGAACAGATCCTCCGGATCGGGAATGGAAACGGCCCCGACCTTCAGTTCGTGAACGGCCTTACCGCTCAATTCGCGCTCCCCCGACGCCCCGGCCTCAACGCGCCACAGAACCGCCAGATCTTCTGCAGCGTCCACCGCAAGCCTGCCCGACGCGTCCACCTCCACACCGCACGGCCTGGAAAACTGAACCGATAGCCCGCCAACTTTCAACGCCGTGCAGTTCGCCGCAAAAACCCCCTCCCGCCAGACCGCCAGCAGGTCACACACCGCGCGCAGGCCATCGGCCCGCACCTCGCCCGCGCAAATCGCAAATGTTCCTTCCGGCGCCCTCACCCGCACCCATCCCGACGCGTTGCACTGCGCCTCAACCCGGTCTCCAGCCCGATCCCCGGACCGTGCGTACAACAGATTAACAAAACGCATTGCATCGCCCGCCCCCAACACGTCGCTCCGGCTCTGATACAGCTCCGTCAGCAGCGTCCGGTCCGTCCTCAACTTCCTTCCCAGCGCCGGGTCGTAGCCCGACTTCCACGACCTCGTGGGGCCGTAGAACGCCTCCCGCGTGCGGCAGGCCTGTCCGGACAGATTCTGAACCACAAAATCGGTCCGGCTCCCCTCCCACTCGCACTGGCGAAAAACACAGGTCTCGTGCGACACTTCCGGCCGTCCCAGGCTGAACCACCGGCAACTACCGCTGTAGGTTGCCCGGTCCCGCGCGACCAGGCGGTCCACTACCAGGAAAAAATCTCCCTTCTTCCAGAGCAGCATCCGCGTCCAGTCCATACCCACATAGTCCGGTAGCGTCGTCGCGGAGAATCCGAACGTCCGCAGATCCGCCTTCCCGTCCATCCGGCAGTAGCTTGGAAGTTCCTCCCCCAGCCCGTTCCGCGTCACCGTCACCATATTGTGATACTTGGGCGCAGTAAAATAAAGCTGGTCCGCCGACAGCAGCAGAAACCGGTCGTCCTGCGTGAGTGTGAGAATCGCGTTGGCGTCCTCGTAGGAATGCGACCCTCCGCCCGTGCCGTCCAGGATCAGATACTGTGCCGTCTTTTCCCACCCGCTCCGCATTGTCAGAATATCGAACGTCTTCTCAAACGCCACGCCCGGGGGTCTCAGCGCAACCGCTCCGGGAGAATGCCGGGGAATATCGTAATACAGCCGGTCCAGCGGAAACACACGGGTTCCGACCTGATCGCCCGGCGGTTTCACGCCCACGCCCGCGCTGTAGGGCTGCCGCCACGGCATCAGGCCTCCGGAGGGTTCAATCTCCGGGGCCATGTTGTCCAGGACGAAGCGAAGCCCGGCGTCCCGAAGATAGAAAGACACCTGGGCCAGGAACCAGTTGGGATACGCGCTGACGTCCCCGTCTCCGATGGTAGCGGCAAACCCGTTGCTCGTACAGTTCCCCACCGCGCGTTCCGCCGCCAGGCGCGCCATCCCATTGTCAAAAAACGCCGTATTGCCCGTCAGCAGGGCATAGGTCGCGAAATCGCCGATACTCTGGTTCCAACCGTGCGCGTTGTTGTCGCAGATCTGCTTGGAACAATAGGCCCCGGTGCGGAACAACCTGTCCACGAGTGCCCGCCATTCCCGGACATCGGGAATACCGTAGTGCCGCTCGAAATAAATCGACCCGAACAGCACGCCCAGCGCGCACAGCGTCTGGTGGTTCTGACGCGGCAGCTCCGACGCGGCCGCGTGGTTCAACCCGCCATTCCGGGCCCCTTCGGGCGACACCAGCACATCGTAGAAAAACCTGACGATTTTCAGCCGGTCTTCCTCGGAAAACACCGGACACGTCTCCACGATCGGCCACATCATCATCACCGGCCAGAATCCCAGGTGAAGCTGGCTTTCGGGCGTATGCAGCACGGGTGTTTCCAACAATGCCATCAGCCCCTGCTTCAGTCCCTCCGCGATTCTTGTGTCTCCGCTTCGCACATATGCCCACGCCGCCGACGGAACGTGCGACAGCCCCCCGTATCCCGTGAAGTCGTACACCCACCCGTCAGGCGTAGGGCCCACCCGCGACCAGCCCGCCACGTCCGCCACCTCCTTCGGCCGGGACGACCCGTACACCACTTCGTAGACCCCGGGGATGCCATCCGCCGCTGCGTCGATAATTGACTCGAGGCGCGCGACAGCCGCATCCAGCCCCGCCTCGTCCGCGGCCCCCACCACCAGCGCATTCCGGCCCGCGCCCCACGGGTCCCACAGCGTGGTCAGCGCGTACCCTCCACTTCCCGGGTAGCTCCCGTCCACAAACGTCAACCACCGGTAGTAGAGGAACTCGATCCCCCGGTTGTCCCCCAGGCTTCCCACGAGAATCGCGTGGCGTGCAGGCCGGATTTCCCAGGCCGCGTAGGCCGCGTCCTCCACCACCGGCACCTCGGACCCGCACACACGCTCCAGCGCCCCCGCGATGCGTCGGGCCCCCGCCCGCTGGGCGGCTCCCCCGCCGACCACGACCTCGACCGACCCCGCGTCGAACGGGATCTCCAGCGACATCTGCTTCACATTGCCAATCCTGTGCCCGCCCATCCTTGCACCTCTCGCGAATATGACCGACTGCCGCTCCCAAATCCTCACACGCCCATCACCGACAGTGTCCCGTCCGACCCGCCCAGGACCAGGTGGCCCCTGCCGTCCGCAGCCAGGACGTGAACCGCGCCACCCGCCTGGTGGCTGGCAATCGGCGTGCCCTCCGCGTCCAGGACCCACACGGCACCATCCTCACACCCCGCGACGATCTTTGCACCCCCGTTCATGTCGCTCACCATCAAATGTTGCACGGGCGCCCCCAGGTTACGCCGCCACCGCTCCGTACCGTACTCATCCAGCAAATAGACATAAAAACAGTCGGACCCGACCACAACCTCCGGTCTGCTGTCTCCATCCACGTCCACGGCGCAAACCGCGTTGATTTCCTCCCCAACCCGTTGCTTCCAGAGCGTCTCCAATCGATGCGATTCCAGCTTCAATGCATAGACGTTCGACCGATTCGTCCCGCACACGATCAGGTGATCCTCCTCCTTTTCCCACACGTCGCACGCAGGCATCATCGACGCCCACCCGTCCAGCCCGTTGCTCGCATAGTGGCCGCCGTCGGCGTCCAGCACATAGCAGGTCCCCCCGCAAGTGATCCTACCCGGACCGCCGATCACCTCCTGCTTCCCGTCCCCGTTGATATCCGCCACACGAAGCGGCGCGAATATCCCGTAAATCATAAAACTCCATCGCTCGTTTCCATCCTCGGCAAAACAGTGGAGCTTCCGGTCCGAGACCGCCGCCAGGATATCCATCCGCCCGTCTCCACGCAGGTCCGCCGCCGTCACGAACTCCACTGCGGAATTCCGGGCGTAACGGTCCCACGTCCCCCTGTAGATCTCAAAGGCGTGTGACCACCGCACGCCGCCGCCTTCCTCCAGCAGATACAGGCGCCGGTCGTCCGCGCCCGCAATCACACAACGCCGGCCGTCAAGTTCCACCGCACACACCGAAAGAACGCTCCCCTCCGCCTGGAAGGACCAGGCCGGCTTTCCGTTTTCATCCAGAGCCGCCACCCGTCCATCCTCCGTACCCAGGACCACCCCGTCCGCGCCGGCAGCGGCGCAGCGCACACCCGAACCGGCATCGTATGTCCAAACCCTGCGCAACCCGGGAACAGACGCCGCCTGCGCACGTGCCGGAGGACTCGCCTCCCAACCCCGCAGGTCTGCAACCCCGCCCAGCGACAACACACCCACCCCCGGCTCCTTCGTTTTTACCTCCTGCCTTCCCGCCGTAACGCGCAACCGCTCTCCGCACAGTGTGATCTCAGCAGGTTCCGACGCCACCACCACGCCCTCACCCGACTCCAGGTCGAACTCGATCGAAACAGGAAGCTCGCTTTCAAAGATCCCGCCTGGCGCACACAGTAACGTCCCGTTGCACAGCGCAAACCACCCGTCGCCGGCCGCGAAGATGCCGGCGCGGCCGGAAAGAGACCCAACCGTAAACGCCCCATCCCCAGCCCCGGTGCCCACCACCATCCGGCCGTCCGACCCCTCGACCACCACGGCCGAATCGCCCACGCGACGCATCCGGTCGTCCACGGGCTTCTGCGCATTCGACGCGTAGAACAGGTTGATAAACCTGTGCCGGTCTCCGACCGCCATCTCCCGGTTCGCCGACTCGTGCAGGATATTCACATAATCATCCGCATAGGGATATGTATCCCACCAATGGCCGAAATTCTCCCAGTCACGCTCCAGCGACAACCGGCCTCCGCCCACGCTCTGCAAAACAAACCGATCTTCCCGGCCGCTGTCCGGGTCTTTCTGCACCACCTCAAGCGTCCCGTCCTTCAAAGCGGGTGACCCCAATGTGCGCCAGTGACACTGGAGCGCGAACGCGCCCCCCTTTGTCGCTTCCACCTCGTCCACCACCACAAAACAACGCCCCCGGCGCCACACCACGTTCCGAACCCACAACGCGCCCCAGTCCCCTGCCACGGACGTCCGGCTCATGCCCACACGGCCCAGATCCGCCGCACCCTCCAGCCGGCACAGTGCAGGTACGTCCCACGCCTCTCCATCCCGCACCGCCGTCACGCCATTATGGTGCTTAAGCGTTGGACCCTCCGTATACGACGCATCCACCAGAAATATCCGATCGTTCGCCGAAAATTCCGGTATGGTATTCCCGTCTTCGTGGCTGTGGTTGCCGTAAAAAATCCCGTGCAGCATCAGATACTGGTCCTCCCGGTCGAACCCCTCCCGGAAACAGACCGTATCGAACGCCTCTTCCCTTTGCAGGTTCATCGGCTTCACTTCGCGCTCTTTCGCCTTCGGGTCTTCCGCGAAATCGTAGAACCCGCCAGCGACCTCCAGCACCTGCACGCCGGCCATACCGTCGGGAACCTCGGGCGCCAGTCCGTCGCAGAAGTACTTCTCAAAACTCCTCACCAGCAACGGATCGCTCACGCTCTCGTAGCGCTCTCCCGGCGGCTGCGGCCGAAAATAGTCCGACGGCCTGTCGAACCGTTTGCCGAGCAGGAACGCCGCTCGTCCATCCTGCAGAACATGACCTGCCTTGACCAGGAAATTCGTCGGGTATCCTTCCATCGGAGCGCCCGTATCTCCAAACGCGGGCAGCGCTCCCCGGTTGTTGCAGTAAAACACCGCCTGGTCCAGAGACCGCTTGCAGTTTCCGTTGTCGATATACGTGGTATCCCCGCTTGCCAGCGAATAGGTCAACATGTGGTCCAGCGTCATCCACTGATAGGCGTTGGCATCCTCAATCGGCTTGAACGACACCGCCTGCCCCTTGAACACGTCCGCCGACGCGGTCATCCACTCCTTCGCTTCCTCAAAACCGTAGTGCGTCGAAAAATACCGCCCCCCGAACCACGCCGCCAGCGCCACGAGCGTCTGGTGGTTCTGCCGGATCATCCGGTGTCCCACACCCTGACGGAAGAATTGGGTATACGCCCCCTCCGTGGAATCCATGATCCACAGCAGATATTGCGTGATCTTCAGCCGATCCTCGTCCGAGAACACCGGGCTCTCCTCGATCAGGTCCCAGATCACCGCCAGCCACCAGACGTGAAAGTGCGCCATCACCCCATGCTCGCCCATCCTCAGATGCGCGTCCGCGATTTCCCGAACGGCCGCGGCATACGCGTCGTGCCCGGTCCGGTGATACATCAACCCGTACGCGCCCGCCTCCGATATCAGCTGAAAGCCCGCGCCTGATTCGGAAGCGTGCGGTGCGGTGGCACGCGCGATGAAGTCATCCCGCCGCTCCTGCAACCAGCCCTCCGGCGGACAGCCGAACGCGTCGAACTCGGAACCCGGCCGGATCTCCATCAACCGCCCCACGCTGAGCGTCCTTTCCCCGGGTACAAGCGCCAAAAAACGCGACACAACCCGCTCCAGCCCGGCACCGTCGCTGGCTCCGACCAGAACCACGTTCTTCCCGTTCCCCAGAGGATTGTGCAGGGTCCGCAGCGCGTACCCGCCCCTGCCGGGATAACAGCGGTCTTCCACCGCCCACCACTGGTAATACAGCCACCGGATAAAGGCGTTGTCAGCCATATTTCCCAGCGCCACGACGTGCCCCTCCAGCAGCATCCCCGCCGCCGTCTCCCCCGCCCGGACCACCTCCAGCCGCCCGCCCGTCGCCGCCTCGACCCGCTCGACGATTCTCGTTGCCAGCCGTTCGTGCGCCGCATCGTGGCCGATGACGATCTTCGCCTGAGGCTCGCCGTTGACCACAAGCGCCGTCTCAAGACACATGTCTTTCAACACACCCACCTTCAGGCCCATCGGTCCATTCTTCACGGCCGCCTCCTCGTTAAAACAGCCTCAAGCGGTTGTTCCGCCAATACAGATTAAACACGACTCCGGGATACGTTGAAAATACGAGGCCTCAGACCTCTACCGAGCAGTCCGAACGACAAACACGCTCCCACCTTCTGCACAGCCAAACCAGACGGGGCGTACAACCAGCTGAAGATGCACCGTGATCGGTAGCGTCAGGCGACCGACCCTGAAGTCAGTGCATCTCACTACGTCCCGTAACAAGGCCCTCATCTCGAAGTTCATACCGCCGGCCCTGCACGACTGCCAGCGCCAGCCCGTCGGAGCGATGGTCGCCGTACGCCACGCCATCCCGACCACCCACCAGCACCAGGTCGTCCCCGATCCGCGCGACTTCCGTTTCACCTGAACGCTCGGTCTGCACCACCGCACGGCCGAGCAACCCATGCCCTGGACATAACACGACGCCCAGGTTCCGGCGGCTTACGATGCCGGATGGCGTAAACCTCAGATGATATTGCTGGTGCCACTGTGATTCGTCCTTGCCCGTACGCATGGGCGGGGGGTCCCACCCCTCGCTCAGGGAGAAAAACCCGTTGTTGTGATACATAAAATGCCCCTCCAGGGAACTCCCATCACGCTCCAGCAGGAAGGTTCTTTCCTCCTCGTCCACCACGAAACGATTCCACGAGTGGATGTTCCACTGCAACGCCGAATCGATGCCCGAAACCGCGGCAAACTCGTCGATCATCACAAAACAGCTCTGCGCCCTCAGGAAGAATACGTGCCGCCGGCACCGTTCCGCGCGGTCGCTGTAGCTGGCATCCGCGTTTCCCACAAAGTAAATGAGCCGCTCGTCTTCGAAGGCGTTCTCGATCTTGCCCCTCGAATTGTGCGATCGCATGATCTGGGAGGCGTCCGAAAGCGTCACGCAGTTGTGGGAACGGGTGTGCCACACCCAGTGCGTATGGTGGTCCGAACCGTACCCGGCGTAATAGCCGCTCGGCATCGCCATCACCCTGCCGCCCGCGTGCAGAATGAAATCGTTGTTGTTGGCGTGAGAATGACTGATGGCGCCGAGGGGTGAAGAGCGGAAGATCAGCGCGACATCGCGCGCCGGGTCGTTCAGATCGGTTCGTACCGCTGCCCACCCGGCGGCCGGGAACACGCGGAACGTTGAATCCACTGCGTCGGCCGGCGGGGACTCTTTTTCAGTCGCGGCCAGGAAGAGCTGTGACGTAACACCCGAACTTCGCCGTTCCGCCGGCGTCTGCATGTGCTCCGCCTCCGCCCGGAACGCCTTCACGTATCCCGTGAACTCACCCGTCTCCGTCTCGCGGCCGATCAGATCCACCAGATCCGCATTGGACCTCCAGGTGCCCGCCCAACGCTCCGTATGGTCGCCGAATCCCATCCATTCCGCATAAGGGGGAAGACAGTACTGACGCCATCGGGCGTGGTTTCTCCAGAAGGGCCGCCGGTACAGGTCCACGCCCGCACCCCGCTTCAGCGTCGTGGCGAACATGGACATGATCGTCACGTAAGCCAATCCGTATGAAGGTCCTTCCGCCCATGCCCCGTCGTCACCCGCCCAGATCGGCCACACGCCGCACAGCACCGGCCTCAACCATTCCAGCCACGACTGCGCTTCGGGAATGTAATCGTGAAACACCAGCGCGATGTGCGCCAGGAACACGATCTCACGCCCGGCGTGCGAGTCGAAACGCGTCACCCCGTAGGATCCCCTGTTGTGCATATGCTCGAACGTAATCTGACCACGCTGCCGGAATTGCGTCACAACGGCCTCGCGTTCCTCGTCAGTAAAACGGTCCCATACCCAGTCGCATGCGTTCGAACCGTTCCAGATCACCGACATGTGGGCTTCGTCATTGTGGGCAAGGTGGCTGGACCCCTCCGGATCCCAGCGGGATATGGACGCCATCCTCCGGCAGGCGGCACGGGCATATCGGTCCTCCCCGCCCACCAGATAAGCCAGCGCCAGGGTCTCGGCGCCTTTCACGAAGCGCCTGGAACTCCACATCACCGGCGCCCAGGTCTCGTAGTATTTCTGATAGTTCTCGCTTCGATCCGGGAGAAAGGGCGGCTCGTCGATCTCATGCGGTTCGGCCAACACGGCCTCGGCGTGCCCCCGCAGGCCCTCCCACGCGGAAGCCCGTTCGCGGTGTGCTGCCGCCCGGAGCGCCGGCACCTCCTCCGGGCGGAGGTAGATGCGCGGGTGGTCCGCCGGGAATCGCTTCAGCCACTCGCCTGCCGGCGGCACCTCCACCACAGCGGCCTCGGGCCCGATTTCAAATGCGAAGACCTCGGACGTTGCGGCGGGCGCCGCGGACCACCGCCAGAAATACCTCCCGGGCTCAAATGCCGTTTCAGGAAGGAACAGGGGATCATGCAAACCCCCCTTGTCCAGGCAGATGTTCTCAAAGCTCGAATCTCGCGCCACCTGCAGGCGGTACCCGGACGGGTTCTTGACGGGCAGCCACGCAAAAACGGGAGGATTGGTCCCCGGCCTGCCGTCTGCCCTGGGCTGGCGCGGATCTCTGTGCGGGTGCGGATGTCTGTGCTCTTTCATGGCGTCACCTCACGATGCTATCAGTTATGATGGTGAGAAGCGCGTTCCTGTCCCGTCATGGGAGACATGCGCAGGCGTTTGAGTGGCATGGGCGCGAGCGTGGGGTCACCCTCACTTACGCGGAATGCCCGGTCCATTTCGACGTCTTTGAAGATCTGGACCTCACCTGTGGCGGGCCACGTCACCCGTACCTCCCGGATGTCCGTTGCCTGGCCGAGCCCGATCTCCTGTTGCAATCCGGAGGACCCGAAGCTTCCTCCAGCGGTAACGCTGGCGTGGATTTCGTAAACCCCGTCGCCCCGTTCAACGCGTACCACAATCCGCGCACCGATCGCCGCACGGTTGGAGCGCAAACCCTCCAGCTTCAGCACCACCCAGCGGTTGTCGTGTCCCGGATTCTCGAAAAGCACGTTCTGAAATACGTCGCCCGAATACGCCCCGCCCATCACGGCGAAGATGTCCTGGTCGCCGTCGTTGTCGATGTCTCCAAAGGCCACGCCGTGCCCTTTCTGCAAGTGTCCAAAACCACCCGAGGTCGTCACATCCTGGAAAAATCCGCCTTCCGCGTTGCGGAACATCCGGTTCGGCATGATCTCCCGGTAGTCGGGGTCGCCGGTGCCGACGTAGAAATCCTGAAAACCGTCATTGTCCAGGTCGCCGAAATTGCACCCCATGGTATACAGTACCTTATCCAGGCCGCATTCCCCTGTCACATCCGCGAACGTACCGTTCCCCCGGTTGCGGTAAAGCCTGGGGCGTTCCGCGCCAGTGTCAATCCCAAGGTAGTCGGCCGCAACGTCGCCCGAGTTGGCGCGGTATCCGGATACGAACAGATCCAGCCAGCCGTCATTATTGTAGTCCCAGAACCACGCCGGGAAGCTGTTCAGCGGCTCCGTAACGCCGGCCGCTTCGCTCATATCCGAGAAACGCCGTCGACCGGAATGCGCCCCGACGTTTCGGAAGAGCAGATTGGGCTCCAGCAGGCGTGAAACGTAAAGATCCGGGAACCCGTCGTTGTCGAAGTCTCCCCAGACGCACCCTTTCACGTACCCCTGGATCGCGACCCCCGCCTCACGCGCCACGTCCGCGAACGTACCGTCTCCGTTGTTGCGAAAGAGTTCGCATGGGTGAACGTCACCGTCGGCCGTTTCGTTTCCGATAAACAGGTCCACCCATCCGTCGTTGTCGTAATCACCCCAGGCGGCGGTCTGCGTGGGATGAAAACTGAGCAATCCCGCCTCCTCCGTCACATCGGCGAACGTACCGTCCCCATTGTTTCGCAGCAGCGAATTCGGATGGGCTCCTGCTCGTTTCAACCACGCCCCGCGCAACACGAGTACATCGGGATATCCGTCGTTATCGTAATCGGCGTGGACCAGGTTCAACCCGCCGACGATTCCCGTCAAACCCGCGAACACCGTGCGGTCCGAGAACGTGCCGTCGCCATCGTTCCGGAAGAATCTGATCTGGTCTCGCAGCCCCCAGGAGGATACCATCAGGTCCAGAAATCCGTCGCCGTCGAAATCTTCCATTACGCAGCCCCCTGCCAGACCCATAACGTCGAGGCCGGTCGCTGGCGCCACGTCTCTGAATCGCCCGATATCGTAATCCGACTCGAATGCTTCCGGGGGGATAATCCACGTTTCGGGCACACCGCTCGGGTACTCTCCAACTGTCATATACGCCACGTTCAGCAGCCACCGTGCCGTCAGGTCGCCCGCATCCCGGTTGAGGATCGCCCTATAGGCGTCTATGGCGCCCCGTGATCCGCGTTGCCGGGTATGTACGCCGGTGCTTCCGATGGGCAGCAGACAGGCCTCGATGCCCCCGTGGGCGACGCAGTTCTCCTGCTCGCCGATCCGCATGTGCGAGATGGCCAGCAGTTCCGCAATCGTTTCCTCAAACCCCGGGGGAAAAATGGTCGGATCCCGAGCCACATCCGCCCCGACTTCCCGGAAGTGGCGGATCGCCTCCCCGGTCTCCCCCGCATTCAGCAGCTCCTGTGCAAGAAGCGCGCGGACCATCACCTGTTCCCCTGGCTCGAAGGGCTGCGCCAACCTGCGGCGGAGGTGACGCGCACGTTCCACGTTTGCATAGATATTCAGTTCTGGGTCGACGTTTCGGGCGATCGTTTCCAGGCGCTCGGCCATGACCCGCGTGCCCACTGCCTGCGTATGGATGACGGGTCGTTTCGTATCCGCGCCAGCAGACACAATCACGACAGCGATAACAAGGTAGGCCAGATACCCGTTTCCGCGGCTCGATCTCATATCCTGTCTCCGGGGCGCCCAGTGGCCGCCTCAAACCCTTGCGAGCGACGCAACGTGCTCCGGCCGCCCGTTTTCGATGCTCCGTCCGGCCTGAATCATCATCAGCGTGGCCATCAACCCGTCCACATGGTCCGCGGCCATGGGTGCGCCGGTTCGCAGCGCTTCAACAAACAGCCGGTTCTCCTCGACGAATCCACCCTCTTCGCCGCGGTATACCTCCGGCTCCTTCCCCGTCTCCGTATACGTCAGCGTACAGAACCGGTCGGTAAGGGTAACGGACCGGTTTTCGGAAAACATCTCCAGGAACAATTTGCCGGTCAGGGCCGGTTGGTTTGCGTCGCCCTGGATCCAGCATCCCGAAGCGCCGTTTTCGAACCGGAACGTGGCCGTCAGATTGTCCAACCTCCCGTTTTTCTGATAATAATTCCCGCCAGCCGCGTAGACCTCCACCGGATCGGACCCGGCCACGTATCGCAGGATATCGCACGAATGGCATCCCTGGCTATATACGTTGCCTCCTCCCAGGATGGGATCGTTTGCCCAGGTATCCCCCCATCGGTTATCCATCATCTGCATCACCACCATCAACGGTTCGGGAACAAGCTCGCGGGCCTTCTGTACCATCGGGTAGTATCGCATCTTGAAGGCCGTAAACAGCTTGACTCTATGCCGCTCCACCGCGTCCCCGATCCTCCGGCAGTCTTCAACCGTCAGCGCCAGGGGTTTTTCAACCAGCATATGTTTCCCCGCCTCCGCGGCGCGGATACAAAAGTCGGCATGGGTGTCATGGTGCGTGCAGATATAGACGACGTCCAGCGAAGCGTCGGAAAATATGCGGTTCGCATCGACGGTCGCGTAGGTTCCCCCGTAGCGAGCGCACAACGCTTGTGCCTTCTCTTCAGCCACGTCGCAAAACGCCAGCATGCGGATGCCGTCCAGCCCTGCAACCGCCTCGGAATGTACATTCCCGATCGCGCCGCATCCGATCAGTCCCGCACGGAGTTCCGACATTGTCCGCCTCCTCCCTGATGACAATCCTGCGTGGGTTGCCACGTCTCCGGTCAACCAATCCGTTCTACCTCATCCGACACGGTTCTTCTTCTCGTCGGGAGCCTATTCAGATGCAAGTAGGGCGCAGTACGCTGCGCCCTACTTGCATTCCTCCCCCTGGGGGCGGCGCTCGATCTACCGCGCCCGCCCTGGTATCAGATCCCGTATCGAAACTGAATCTCGCGGTTCTCGCTGTCTCCGCTGACCCTGTCCGTGATTTTCACCTCCAGGACCTGAACACCCGGCTTTGCTCTATCGAGGTCGATTTCAAAGTATTGCCGTTCGGTGGAGGCCGTTCCGGCATGTTCGTACGAAACGGATACCTGCGTTTTCCTGCGCTTGAAGAGCGAAGCAACGGCGCCCGCCACGCCTTCCGACCGCCCGACAGCCGTGCGGACGAGGTATTTAACCTCGTAGTCGGTCTGCCCGAAACGGTTCTTCTGAAGGTTATAAATCTCGTAGTATGCATACACCTTCTGCGCCTTCCTGTAATTTCTCGTGGGCATCGGTACGACTCGGATATCGCCCCTGCTGAACTTGCCGGATGAATCCACGTCGCCGATTTCCGAAGCCAGCAGGATATCGCTGATCTTAAGCTGTTCGACGTTGTAGTCAGGAACCTGGAGAGCCTGTTTGTAGAGCCCGGTATGTCCGGAAGCCAGGTCCTTTATCTGTACCTGGAGTTCGTATTTCCCGGGCGGGACCCGGATCTTGAGCATTTCGGGCAGAAACGCGCCTTTTCCCGTGGCGAAGTCCGCCCGCCCCTGATAGACAAATTCCCGGGTATCCCGGTAGATCGTGGTGTGCGCCTCGTCGGCCAGGGCCATGGCGCACTGCACCCGTACCTGCGCGGAATCGGCCTGTTGGGCAATCTCGACCTGTTCCGGTGGAATCCCGTAGTAGACTTCAACGTCTGTCCCCCCGCCGGAACCCTGGAAATTGGCCAGATCGTAATAGAAGTTGAGCGCGGGGCCGTGAATTCCGGGCCGGTAGTAGTCGGGGGTTTCGTTGGTGGCATTCTGGTATATGATCTCGGGCGCGAAGCTGACCAGGCGGGTCACGTTGGCGAGCTGCCTGTTCAGGGAGGTAACCGGGGGAATCGGGGCGAAATTGAATTGTCCGCTCTTGTTCTCATCCGTAAACACAATTTCGATTCCACCCTGTATCTGCGTGTAGATCCAGGTTTCCCATGGGACCGTGGCCAGGTCGGTGTGGATCGTTACGGGGATGTAATCGCCGAACTTGATCCGGGCGATCTGATTTCCGAACTCGTCGAACCGCGCCCCGTCCTGGTCATCATAGTCGCTCCTGGTGAGCGGGGTGGTCGGCGGGGTTCCTTCCAGGTCGCGTTCCTGAAATTCCTCTTCATTCGCGGCATCGGTATTGGAGGTGAAGCCGTCCTCCTGAAAACTGGCGTCGCGCTGATCGGCGGAACCGAAACCGTGGAGGTCGTCCAGCGTGCGCTGGGTAATGGGATGTCGGAACGCCCGGATTGGAAAAACCGGACCGGTGAACGTCATAAACGAAGCCTCGGCCCCATAGAGACTGGCTGCCATGCGCATGCGAACCGCCTCTACCGCGGGCGTAAGGGTCAGGTCGCGATCGTAGGACCGCGACCGGTAGTCCGGCTTGCCGTAACGGATGTAGACTTCCCCGCGCTTGTCCCAGGGCGAGATCTTCTCCGCAAAAAAAGCGCGGGCGTACCATACCCTGCGATAATGCTCGACGATGCGCTCGTTGACCCGGGTCATCAAATCGGGGTCTCGCCGCAGCCAGAACCGCTCCAGGTAGTTCCTGCGCGCCGTTGTATCCGAAAGCGCTGTGTATACCCTGAGTTCCTCCGCAGATGCCGCGTTCGCGATATCGGTGTAAAGTTCGCGTTCCGACGGGTCGGCGCGCTCCAGATACCGTTCGAAATAACCCAGCGCCTCCTCGTACTGCTCCTCGAAAAAATGGCCCTGCGCGGCGATGGGAAGCAGACGTGTCTCCTCGGCGTGCGCTTCCATATATGGAATTAAATGACGAGCGATCTTGTCGTAGGCTTCGGCCTGGATGCATGTCAATCCGAAATAATACAGGCCGTCCGGATCGTCCGGCTCCATCTCCAGGTACGTATCGAAATATTCAAGCGCCTTCTCAAAATTTTCCTTGAATCGTTCGTGCGCCTCTCCGAGCGCCCGGTAGGCCCCCGCCTGTTCGGGATCCAGTTCAATGGCCTTTTTTGCCGCGCCGACGGACCGGCGGAAGTTGTGAAAGGCGCTGATCCCCTTCGCGGGCATCTCCGCGTAGGAAAGCGCGAGTCCTGCGTGGGCCGCCGCTTTTTTTTCGTCCAGTTTCAGGGCTGCCTCAAACGACCCTTTTGCCGCCTCGAAGTCCCGAATCTTGAGCTGCGCATAGCCCAGGCGCGTGAGTATATGAGCGTCTCCGGGAAAGGTTTCGGCGAGCCGGGAGAAGGTCTCCACGGCCTCGCCGAGTTGGCGGCTATCATTCTGCCGTTCCCCGAGGGCGAGTATTGAATCCCTGCTCGAAAGCGAGCCCGCTGTCGCCGAAACGCTCAATCCAAGCAATAGAACAGCGGTACAGAATTGCTGAAGAAGGACAGGCTGGAATCGATGTCCGGTGTCCATGTGGCACCCCCTAGTTGTTGAGATCCCTCAATCCGCCGCCGATATGGCCTTCAGCGGCGTTGTGGCAACAATTCCCCGTCCCTCCCGAACGGTCACCGTCTGCCCGGCTGCAACGTTGTTGATCCGTTCTATCCGGCCGGAGGGCCAGACCACCTCAACTGACTCGACGGCCAGGGCTCCTGCCAGCCCAAATGTCAATATCTGCTCACTTTGCGAACAATAGCTTGATCCGGCCTTGACGGAGCGTGTCTGCACCATGTCCCCGGACCGGACGCGCACGGTCGCGCCAGTTCCGTCCCGGTTGGACCAGGACGGCTCTCCGACCGGCTTCTGAAGCCCGGCGCTCGTGGGCGGACCGCCTCCGACCAGCTTCACCTTCAGGCAACGGTTCCGGTTGCCTCCTTCGTTGCGATAAAGCGCGGGACGGCCGTTGTTGGTGGCAACCAGCACGTCCAGGTCGCCGTCGCCGTCATAGTCAGCGTACGCAGCCCCGCGGCCCACCACGGGATCCGCCAGATCGCCGCATGTCGCGCCCACTTCCGCGAAGCTGCCGTCCCCCATGTTCCGGTACAGCAGAGGGCGCTGGGCGTAGCTGAGGTGGGATTTGACCTCGTGGATCCGCCTGTCGACGTGCCCGTTTGCAGCGAAAAGATCCAGGTGGCCGTCCAGATCGTAGTCGAAAAGGAATACCCCAAACGTGACAAACGGCGCACTCGGGTGTCCCACGCCGGAGGGCAGAGTCCAATCCGTGAAATACGCTCCGTCCTGGTTCTGGAACAGCGAAATCATCTCAAAGGCGAAATTCCCGATGGCCACGTCCTCCCTGCCGGCATTGCGGAGGTCTCCGGCGTCCACGCCCATGCCCGACTTCGCATCTCCAGCGGCGCTGAACGCCACGCCCGCCAGAAGACCATCTTCCGTAAACGTGCCATCCCCGTTGTTGCGGTACAGATAGTCCGGCATGGTGTCGTTCGAGATCAGAATGTCCGGCCATCCGTCCCCATTGTAATCCAACGCGACCGCCGACATACCCTTCCCCGGTTTTCCGCCGATTCCGGATGCGTCCGTGACGTCCTCAAAGCGGTCTCCGTCGTTGCGGTAAAGCCGTGAGTACTCGGGATCGTACAGCTGCGGCGCGTAAGATCGCGCGTTGGAACGCTCCGACAGCCAATCATCCCTCTCCGCGGTCCATTGCAGGTAGTTTCCAGCGAACAGGTCCAGGTCGCCATCCCGATCATAGTCCAGCCACACCGCACACACGCTCCAGGCCGAATCTCCCACCCCCATCTGCGCCGTGACGTCCTCGAACCGCCCGTCCCCGTCATTCCGGTACAGCCGGTTGGCGCCCAGGCAGGCCACGTACAGGTCGCTGTCTCCGTCGTTGTCATAGTCACCAGCCGCGCAGCCCATCCCGTACAGGGGCCGCCTGAGCCCCGCCTGCGCCGTCACATCCGAAAAGCTCCCGTCTCCATCGTTCCGGTAGAGCGCCATCGTCGATGGCGGCCCCGATTCGCGCTCCCGCAACGGGGTGCCGTTGATCAGGAGAATATCCGCATCCCCATCGCCGTCATAGTCCCAGAACGCGCACCCCGACCCCATCGATTCCGGCATATATTCCCTGCCGAACCCGCCGTTATCGTGCCTGAACCGGATCCCTGCGGCCTCGGTCACATCCTTGAAGACCACCCCCTGCGCGAGGCTGTTACCCGCCATGCCCGTCAGGAACACAGAAAGGGTCCATATAATACAGAAGCGTATCACTTTTTTCGAGATTTTTCCAGCCGATTCAGTCTTGCCCTGGCGTCGGCAACCCACGCCCCCTGCGCCGGATCGCTCCTGGCCAGCTTCAGATAAGCCCGCCAGTGGACGATGGCGCTCCCCACGTTGCCCTCCCGCTCGTGAATGACGCCCAGATTGTAGTGCCCGTCGGCAAAATCGGGCGCAAGGTGGATCGCGCGTTTGTACGCCTCAATCGCCGCCGCGTGGTCGCCGAGATTGAGGGACGCGTTGGCCAGGCCCGCGTAGCGCATGGCATGCTGGTACCCGGCAACCGACCGGGTATACGCCCCCTGATGTGCGTCCACAACCGACACGACCGAATCCGGCGGCGCGCTTTCCGGTTTCAGCCCGATGGCCTCGCGGTACGAGAGCACCGCCTCCGCATACCTTCTCCGCCGGGAATATACATTGCCCAGGTTGTAATGCGCCTCGGCCAGGTCCGGCTTCAGGCGGATAGCTTCCAGTTGCCGGGAAACGGCCCCTTCAAGATCTCCCGTGAGCATATGGACAAGGCCCAGGTTCGCGTGTGCCTCGGCGTAGTCCGGCATCAGCGCGACGGCCTCCCGATACGCCGCCCGCGCCTCCTCAACTTTCCCCCGATCCAGGAACTGGGTGCCCGTCGCAACCTGCTGCGCGGCGGACTGACAACGGGAGACTGCCCGCAGGAAAAGCGCCTTCATCGGATCGTCAGAAAAGGGTGGCCCCGCGCTGGCGGCCCGCCGATAGGCTGCAAGTGCGGCGCCGTACCTGCGCTGTCGCGCATCCATCAGGCCAAGAAGGTAGTGAGACGCGGCGAAATCCGGAGCGGCCACCAGGGCCTCACGCAGGCGCGCGACCGTGACGCCGATCGCAGCCTGGGTCAGATTCCATTCCGCCTCGCTCTCGCCCCGGCTCCTGGCAACGAGTCCGGCGGCTTCGGCAAATGCGGGATAGGCGCGGGGTGTCGCTCCCGCCCCCAATCCCGACGGCGGCGGCGTCAGGCCTATCGCCCCGGTCAACCGGCTGGCCACGCTATCCTCAAGCGCGATCCTTTCCGTGCTCTCGAGGAGAGGTTGCGCAAACATCACGCAGACCACCAGCGTACCCCGCCACAGCGCCCGGCCCACCGCACCGACGCACAGGTTATTGATGTACGTCCCGCACACAGCGAAACCCGATGAAATTGCCCTTCTGGTCGGGATAAAATCTGAACCGGGCCGACGTTTTCAGATAATGCGGCAGGTGGTGCCAGGAACTGCCTCTCACCACACGGAACGTCCCGGTCGCCGGGCCGGATGGATCTTCTTTGGGACTTCGTCTATAGTAAGTATCATCGTACCAGTCGTCGCACCACTCCCAGGCATTGCCCGCCATGTCAAGTAACCCGTACGGGCTCGCGCCCCTGGGCCTGGAACCCACCGGCATGGTTTGACAGAACTCCCCGGGCACCGGACCGCCAGACGGATTCGCCCAGTTGGTACGCCCGCACGTCCCGCCCAGATCCATGATCGCGTAGTCTCTTCCGGGCGCCTCTTCACCCCACGGGTATGTCCGTCCGTCCGTCCCCCGTGCCGCCTTTTCCCACTGCGCCTCGGTGGGCAGGCTTCCGCCCCGCCACCTGCAGTAGGCATCCGCCTCCGGCCACATCACCCCAACAGTCGGCTGCCGGTCTTTGGAAAACAACGGATTCCGAGTTTCCGGCGGCAATGAAACTCTCGTCGAACGTGCATACGCACTGTACTGCGCGTTGGTCACCTCGTACTTGTCAATATAAAACGCATTCAGATGGACGACGTGCGCGGGGCCTTCCGGGTCGAATCCACGATTCGTGCCCATCAGGAAATCGCCCGCGGTTACGACCAGCATCGTATCCACCGTGCCGGCCGGCGTCCGGTCCAGGAAGACCCCCTCCGGGAGGTCGTCCAGCAGGGACCCGCCGCTGCATCCGGCGCACACCAGGACGGCATACCAGGCAGCCCGCAACCGCCCCCACCCGCGCATTCTCAATTGATGTCCCGGGCGCACCGAACCCCCCATCCGTCGGTGGCACCCTTTGGATCGGACCAACTGCGATAGGTGATGCTGAGCTTGTTCGGATCCTGGCCCGCGGCGGTCCGCCAGGACCCTCCCCTAATTACCCGGAACAGACCCTGCTCCGGTCCCGTGGGGGCGATCGTGGCGCCCACCTTGTAATATTCGGAATCGTAGTGGTCCGCGCACCACTCCCACACGTTTCCCACCAGGTCCATCGCGCCGTAAAAACTCACGCCTTCGGGGTAATTGCCCACCGGGGCCAGGGTATTGTCATAGCCGTCGTCGCCATCCCTGTAGTTCGCCCGGGAACCATTCAGACCCTTGTTCCAGGGATACGGCTCCCTCGCCTCGTCGCCGCGGGCGGTCTTCTCCCATTCCGCCTCGGTGGGCAACCGGATCCCGCGCCAGGCGCAGTAGGCGGCTGCGTCGAACCAGTTGATCCCCACGACAGGAAAGTCCGGCCTGGTGTCCGCCCGCTGAGGCCAGTCTCCGATGCCGTCCCGGGACCCGTGGCTGGCCGGCGTATTCCGTTCCCGGTTGCCGCCGTCGCGAGCCGCCCAGAATTTGATATACTGGGCATTGGTCACTTCAAAACGATCAATGTAGAATGCATTCAGGTACACCTGCCGGGCGGGCTGCTGATCCGTCGGCCCTCTTTCCATGCCCATGGTGAAGTGGCCCGCGGGCACCCGAACCATCTCAACGCCCCTGAAAAACCGCGCCAGGCCTACCGGAAGGGGCCGATCTTTGCTCGGGTCGACTTCCTCCACGGCGCTGGTGGGCGGCTCGTCCGCAACGCCGCAACCCGCAACGCCCCACCAAATCAGACAGACACAGAACAATCCGATGGCACGCATGACCACCTCGCGCCGGGTCGATGGGAAGACTACCGTCCGGTCCCATTCTGCCCGGGCCTTTTCTTACCCCTTACCGATCCTTGCGTCGACAACAAAACGGCGGCCAATGCCCCATCCCGCCAACCCGGCCGGAGACACATTGCGCCGCCGTAAGCTCTGTTCACGTCAAATGGCCCCGCGCAAGGCCGCGACGGCAATTAAAGTTAAAACGCGCCGCCAATGCTGAACCGTATCGGTGCGTCGAGTAAGTCGCCGACATTGGTATAGGCGACGTCAACCAGAACCGTTCGGTCTCCCCAGGCGCCCTTGAATCCCGCGCCAAAACTGTAACTTTCCAGGTCGTGGTTGAACTTGTATCCTGCTCGCAGTGCCACGGCGTTTGACAGCCACAACTCCCCGCCCATCTGCCAGCGTTGTTCGTAGTCCACCTGATACGAACTCTCGGCCGAAACGGTCAGGTAATTCGGATCGCCCATCTGGCCGAAAAGCTCCATGGCCACGCCGATATCGAAATTCATGGGCATCAGGAATTTCTGATCTTCGGCCAGCACCTTCGTGTCCGGCCCGAAATTCCGCATGGCTAGAGCTATCCGTGAGCTTCGAAAACCCGTATAGAAGTGGGTGCCGGCGTCCAGTACGAGCGAGGACATATTGTCGACGTGCAGGGTCTCCGAAACATACACCGCCCGGATGCCCAGGCCCAGCTTGTCGGTTGCCTGAAACGCATAGGCCACGCCGGCGGCCGTCCCGCCGCCTTTTACCATCTCGCCCGTGCCCTCGGGATTGTAAATTGTCCTCACCGGCATATCGCCCACGTCGTAATTCACGACGCTGACGCCCAACACGCCCCAACCCGTCCTGTAGGCCAACGCACCGCTGTAGAATCCGGTGTCGACCAGCCACCTGGTGTGGGAAAGCTGGTAGCCGAAACGCTTCAGGTGAACCAGACCCGCGGGATTGAAAAAGATCGCGTTGATGTCGTTCGACACGGCTGTAAATGCATCACCCATAGCCGAAGCACGGGGGGACTGGGTCACTTTCATCCACGGAAACGACGCCAGACCCAATTTCCTGAAATCCTCGGACTTCAGGATTTCGGGTGCGTCCCGCGCTTCCGCGGGCGGGTCCCAGTATGCGCCGGCCACGAGAACGGTCATCAGTGTCATACAAAGTATCCGCTTCATAAGCTTATCGCTCCTTACCGGAATTGCCGCGCGCCGGCTATCGGATGACCATGAATTTCCCTATCCGCTTCTTCCCCATACTTTCGGAAACGAGAGATTCCACGACGAAGAAATAGACGCCCGCAGAAATCGACCCGGTGCCCAGCGACATCGCCAACTGGTCCCATTGCGCTTCGCCCAGCCATAGACTGGAATCGTTCGGCGCATCCGTACGGTCGTCGTGGAGGATCTTTCCGACCATGTCGCCCGCGCTGTTGAATACGTAGATCCAGCACTTGCTAGGCACGTTCACGAACCGGATCTGCGGTTTGCCCGGGTATTGCAGATTGGCGTCGCCAACCCGGAACGGATTGGGTACCACGAAAACCTCCCGGCCCAACTGCTCGGTTTCGCCCACCGCGGGTTGCTTCGGGCTGTAAAACGGCGGCTTGCGCTGTGACCGCGCCCACTGGCCGCCCTCCAGGCCGGCCCTCACCTGCGCCTGCACCAGTTCAGGCAGCGTGGCCATCGTGCCCACTCGGCCCACCCAGTCTTCGTGGCCGCTGGCAAACGGCCTTACCGAATACCAGTAGTTGAAGCCGGCTACCGACAACTCGTCCGTATACGTATGGGTGCCCGCCGAAACCTCGCCGATCCTGTCCCACGGCCCGTCCGGGTTCCATTCGGACCGGTAAACCCGGTAACCCGCCACGTCCTGCGCCGCTGCGCCGATATAGTCGGGATTCATTGCGCCGTCGGCCGAGTTCCACTTGAGCAGGTTCTGCGCGTCCGGGCTGTTTGAGACCGCCACGTACACGTCCGGCGGCGAATCCGGCACGTCGTACTCGTTCTGATAGGCCCACTTCGCCCGCTTGAAGAACTCCACCATCCAGCCTTCGCCCTTCTTCAGGCCGTCGAAGTCGTAAAGATGGGACCGCGTCCAGGAGTAGAGGTCGCTCTCTCCCGCGCCGGAACCACCCACCCAGGCCACCACCAGTTTGGCCTTATCGCCCGGCGCCAATGAATACGGGCCAAAGGTCTCGGCGCTGTAGAACACTCCGATCTCTCCGGGATTGGACTGATGGCCCTGTTCCGTTATCATGTTGTACATGGTCTGCCGGTCGTGCGCGCCCGGCCGAGGGTCCGCGGACACAGTTGTGCCTTCGATCCGCCAGAAGCGCACTGCGTGCGGTTGATCACCCTCAGGCTGTGCATATTTGCCCTGGTCCCGCGAGTTGAAGCCCCACTCGCCGCCGTCCTGATACGCCAGGGGCCCGAAGCCCATATACTGATAGGAGGTGAACTCGCCGTCCTTACGGCCTGTATCGCACGACGGCGAAATAATCAGCCGGTTGACGGGATCGCCCGTATCGTCCCACGGGAACTCCGGACTGTCGCCGTCCCAGTCCACGATCATCTTCAGCCCCTTGGCCGGACCCGAATAGCCGGCATTCTCCGTATAAACGACCCAGTCGTCGAGACCGCCCACGTTGTACCAGTGCCAGCTATCCGACCGGTTGTAGTGGGAAAGCCCCGCATCCGTGAGCATCCAGGCGTTGATGATGGGTATGAAGACGTCGCTCAGCGTTTCCGCGGGCAGGTCCCTCTCTCCGTCTCCGTCGCTGTCGCCCGTGTTCTCGAATTCGATCTCCGTAATGATGAAGTCATCCCACGCGGGATAGCTCCAGGTCATCGTCCTCCGCGTAAAGGTAACCCCCGCCAGCGTGGTCCACTTGGTGAGTATGATTTCTTCGGGCCATTCGTCGGAACGGGACGAAGGCGCGGCCGGCGGCCCCGCGGTCGGGTATTCCCCGAACGACCAGTTACTGATCCTCACGGGGTCCCGGTTCAGCGGCGCCTCGGTCAGGATCTGCGCCAGGTTCTCGCTCCAGGTGGGGGCGTAGTACCACGGTTTGCCTTTACGCCAGTCTATGCCCGGATCTTCGGCGGAGGAGGGCTGCACCCTGGGCTCACCGCCCAGATACGCCAGGTTCTCGTCCATCGAGGGGTCTGCCACCATGGGCACGATCTCGTCGAGCATGTCGGACCGCGGGCCGGTCAATACCACGTAGAACTCGTTCTTGGAGAAGGAGTCGTACGCTCTCGTGCCCGCAAAGCTGGACGGAAGCCGCAACGCAAGACCGATGCCCTCCCCGTGCGACGTACTCTCGATTCGCCCTTCGCTGTTGCAGTCGACGCGGAAAAAAGGCAGCTGGCCCGCCCAGCCGTCACCGGTAATGATGTCTCCGCCCACCGTGGCCGGGTAGACCATGCTGGAAGACCGTGAGAGCGCGGCGCCAATGGAGCCGCCCTGCGTGCCCAGATTCGTCACGGACGTATAGAGCATCCCGCGCTCCAGGGCGGCCCTGCCGGCGGACCCCGGGTGATTCGCCTGGCCCCAGACCTGTCCGGACCAGGATATCGCCAAGACTACTGCGAACGCCCATCCGCCGCACCCTTTCAGGACGGCGTTCAAACGGTTCGAACGCATCGTATCCTCCTTAGCGTGTGTAGTTCTTCAGGAAATAATCGCATGGCAGCGGGAACCCGCGTAACCCTCCGGGCTCCCGCCGTTCGTGACGTTTACCGGAACGGATCAGAACTGCATTCTCAGACCCATTTCCATGCGCCGGGGATGGTTATAGAAACTCCGATCGGCGGTATCCCCGTACAGGAGGAAGTGAGAGTTGTCCGGGCGTGCCGTTTGCAGGCCCCAGTTGGTCCAGTCGGTGGTATTGAAGGAACTGTCGTCCTGCTGGTTAAACAGATTTCGCACCTCCAGGAACAGGCTTATATCGCCGCGCCCCAGACCGAAAGGAAAGCGCTTCTCCACGGCCAGGTCGGTCCAGGTACGGATGGGCCTCAGGCGCCGTTCCCGGCCGGCATTCGCGGGCGTGTACCAGAACGATCCGGTATTCTGCATGCGCCAGAGCAGGTTGACCCGCCAGTTGGCAAGGAACTTGCTTCCGAACACCTTGAAATTGGGCCCGTAGTCCCCTGGCGTGAGATAGAGAAACTGTACGCTGCCCTGGTTGCGGATGTCGCCGCCGTCGGCGTTCAGGCCGGTCTGGTAACCCCTGGCCCACACGTGGATGTGGTCCAGTTCGAAGTCGTCCAGACCGATGAGCCCGTATTCCCGGGCCGTCATCCGGGTCTGCTCGTAACCCCGGCCTCCCGGGTTGCCGTCCCGCCGGTCGTTGCTCCGGATCGCATTGTTGGCGTTGCTTCCGATCGTCTGGATCTGTTCAGTCGTGAGGGGCACGGGCACCTCAACGCCGTTGTCCACCCTGTATTCGTACCAGTAACGCCCACTGGCAACATAGAGAGAGTCGGGAAAGAGGAAGTTGAACCAGGCGTCGAAGTTGCCCCAGCCCTGCTGCGCCCAGGTCATGTTGTAGGCCACGTTGATGGCGAAGTTGTGGCTGAGCGGCTTCCGCACGGAAAGTTCCAGACCCCGCTGCTCTTCGAACCCGTTGTTGTGGAGGATCCGGGCGTAGGGATGTACGTAGCCAGGAAGATGCGGCGCGTAGAAGCGGACGTCTGAATGATAGTGGTACTGATCTTTTGCGCTCTTGTAGAAGAGCGCGATCGCACCGGTATAGTCCTGGACGAAGTTCCAGTCGGCCCCCACCTCCATCGACACCGTCTTTTCGGGGCGGATTTCGGTGGTGCCCTGCCCGCTTCGAATCGGGTAGGAAGGCCGCATCGCGTTGTAGCGCTCGCCAGCGTCGACAACGCCGTTCCCGTTCCAGTCCTGGTCGGGCCCGGAGGTCCGCCAATCCCCGTTAAACAGGTAATAGATGTCCGGGTAGGCCAGGAACAGCCCCGCGAAATAGTGCATGGACGAGCGCGAGGTAATGGGATGCGACACCCCCACCCGTGGGCTCAGGTTCTTGAACACGACGGGCTCGCGGTGGGGCGCATTCTGGAAACGTAGCGGCGAGTTGTACATGGGCGAGAACGCGTAAGCGCCCGAAGCCGGGAAATTGGTTACCGGATCGAACAGATCCAGGCGCAGACCGGCATTGATGACCATGCCCTCGAACTCCATCTTGTCCTGCGCGTAAATGGCGAGATGCTGTGGCTTGATAGGATCTCCGATCACGCCTTGGGCACCCGCGTACTCCAGCCGCCGGGCTTGCGCGCTCTCACCCGTGTAGCGGGTGAGCCACATGTTGTACTTGATGAATTCGAAACCGGCCTTTACGAAATGCCCCTTCGTGATCTGGCTGGCCAGATCCAGCTTGACCTGGTACCGCGTCCGGTCCGCAACCTGGTATTGGCGCACCTCACGGTCCACGGCGAACCAGCCGTCGTCATCCGTACGCACGTCCGTCGTTCTGCCTGCGATATCACTGGTATCGTCGACCGTTGAATAGCGCGAGATCCGGAGGTCGTAAAATGTCCGGGGCGAGAGAGAATGGGTAATGGCCAGGTATTGCATATTGTGGGTCGTGCTCATCTTTCCCGCCGCGCTCCAACCCTCCGGCAGGAATATGTTCTTCCCGCCGTCGAGCAGGCCGCGAATGATTCCGCTCGCGGTGCCCGCGGACCGTTCATTCCGGTAGGCGTTACGGTCGGTTCCGATATACTTCTTGTTGTACTCGAGCAACCCGCCGATCTTCATTTTTATGTTTTCGGATGCGCGTACGGTGACGCTGTATGATCCCTGGTAGTTGGACAGCGAGGGAATGAAGCCGCCCACGTCGTTGTAGTAGCCTCGCTCCGTGCCGCCGGGATACGTGGGCGCCAGCCGGGCCGTCTTGCCCGAAACGATGAACGAAGCGCTCTTGGAAAGCGGCCCCGAGATAGTTCCCTCCACGTCGTGCCCGGTGATTTCGTCGTAGTCCGAGCGCTGGTGAGTGAGTCGGCCCGTATCGGGATCACGCTCGTTCTCCCAGACGCCCTCGCCCCATTTCATCTTGTCGAGGTGCATCGGGCTTTCGTAGGCGTTTGCGCCCCAGTGCTTCTGGCCCGGCGGCGTCCGGCGGTACTCCGCCCATCCGTGGAAGTTCTGGCCGCCGTCTTTCGTAATAATACTGACGACCCCGGCCTGAGCGTTGCCGTACTCGGCGTTCATCCCGCCCGTAACCACGGAAATCTCCTGGACGGTCGACCGGTTGATGCTCTTCCAGTTGTGGGAGCCGGCGCCGTCGCTGTTCACGATTTTCACGCCGTCCACGTAATAGGCCACGTCTCCGCCCGTGCGACTTCGCCATTCTCCGGGGCGGTTGCTTCCCCGCATGCGGTCGGAACCGTCCAGGTGAACGCCCGGCTGCAGCGTGATCATTTCGCTGGTGGTGCGCACGATGGGAAGTTGCTCGATCTCATCGGCGCCGACGATGTATTTGCTGAAGGTCTTGTCGACCTCCACGGGAGGGCGTTCCGCCTTGACAACCATCTCCCCCAACTCCAGCGTCGCCTCCTGGAGCATAAAATCAACCTCCGTGGTCACGTCGGCCTGCACCCGCATTTCCGTCTGCGACTCCGCCTCATATCCGACCAGGGACGCCTTAAGCGTATAGAGCCCCGGATCGGCGCGCAGAATAACGTAGTACCCCTCCGCATCGGCCGTGGATCCGATGTTCAGGCCCTCGATGACCACGTTGGCGCCGGGCAGCGCTTCGCCCTGTTGGTCCAGAACCTTTCCAACAATCTTTCCGGTCGTGCCGGCCCAGGCGCTTCCGCTTAAAGCCAGTGCCGTGCAGAGGGAAAGAACTCCGAAAAACAAAACACACTTCTTCATTGCCGAATCTCCGTTTTAATTGTGGTCTCCCAGTCTTAACTGCGGCCGTACACGCCCGTAGGGATTACGCCTCCTCCTTTCCCGGGCATGCGTGGCTCGCTACCTTCCTGTTTCGTAGAATTTGACCGCGACCTCCAGATCCAGCATCTGCAGCAGCGGCATAACTCCTTTTATGCCCCAGGCCTCCCGGGGACCGAGGGTCCCGACCAGGAAATTGTGCTGAACCCGGAAATCCAGTGAAAAATTGTTCGACATAAACCGTTCGACGCCGAACCCGAAATGTGCCCCGAGGGCCGATCGGCTTTCGACCACCGTTGCGAGGACCTGGGTTGGGTCAAGTATATTGTCCTCGCTATCTTCGACCGCGATGCCGTCCTGCCCCGGGTAAATAAGGCCGCTCACGCTATTGCTGTAGCTGTGAAACCCTCCTCCGGCGACGACGTAGGGGGACGTCGTCTGGCTAGAGAAAAGGTTTGATCTGTCACCGAGTCGAAAAATCACGTTGCACAGCACGCTGTTGATCCGCATACTTGCTTCGGAGTTGGGGCTCGAATATTCTCTCGCGTCTTCGTTCCAGGTGAATGTCTGATTCTCGATCTTGCCGTCATTGTATTGCAGCCGATGGTATTCGAACTCCAGAGCGGTGTTGACATCCCGGTTGTAAACCACGCTGCCTCCCCACCGTACGGCCTGGTTATACCAGTTGGTCCGCAGCCCCATTACGGGCAGGTTGTAGCCCAGCAGTAACCGCCCGCCGATCCGGTTATACTCCCGTGCGCCGGAAGCCGGTGCGAGAAGCAACACCAGACATCCGATAACAGCCGTATACCTCCATGTGCCCATAGACTGCCCTCCTTGTGATGGGATCGGGCCTCGCGAGCGCCGCCGATAATTCCCGCAGGACCAGGGCCGTTTACTGCGGGTACGGCAAGATGGTGCCCCTCCCCACAGAGAAAGCCCTCGCGATGCCGTTTCGATACCCGCCAATGAGGCGGATACGCGAAAAAATTAGGCTAATAGAAATAATGATAACACCTATAAACAGATTTTGTCAAGGAAAAAAACGGGGTGATTTCGGAATTTCAGGACGGCTGGCCCTCACTCGGGCGCGTCCGGGTCGCACGCTGGCCTTTTTAAAATGAAATTGGGTCGACATGGAGTCCGTAGAGTGCCTTGCTTCCATACTCCAGGGGGACCCCGGCGGTGAGGGTGTTCGATCTGCCGCGGGACGGGCCGCAATCCTCCGGTCCGACCGATCCAAAGAGCGCCGCCCTTCATTCCACGGTCGATGGGACTTGCAATCCTTCCCGGGATGATTTAGACTTGGGTTGATGCACATTCGATAGGCGGCGCTCACAAGGATTGCGCCGGTTCTCAGGCGACCCGGATTGGTGTGGCGCGGTCTCGTGTTCTGTCCCTGAAAGGATGCCGCCGATGGTGGATCCCGCGGCCCCGCGGCTGATTCTGTCTGCCGATGAACTGGACGAACTGCGCAGGCGCTGCTCCTCGTCTCACGCACGGTTCTACCGGGCGCTGGTCCGAGATCTGAACGGCCGGTTGGCCCACGATCCGCCCGGTACGCTCTGGGACCTGGAGGAGCCGGCGTACAGCGATATCCTTGAGATCTGTTTCTCTCTGGTGGTGAACTGCGGCATCGCCTACCATCTCACCGGCGACAGGCGGTGGAGCGGCCTGGCCGAACGCTGGCTGACTCGGTGGGTCGAGGTCGACGCCGCTGATGACGAAAAGGTCAAATCCACCTATCTGGTGGCCTTTCACGTCATGGCGCTGGCCTATGGCGTGGACCTGTTCGGAAGGGTTCTGCCGGATGCGCTCGTGCGCCGGGCGGTGGAGGTGTTGCGGGTCGAGACCGGGCGCATGGTCCGGCATATGGATACGGGCGAGGCCGGCTGGAGCCGGCGATACCATTACCACGATTGCTGGGTGCCGGTTTTCGGCGCCGGCGTCGGCTGCCTGGCCTTGATGCCGTACGCGCCCGAAGCCGGGGCCTGGTTATCCACGGTTGAAAGAGAGGTCGAACGGATCGTCTCCATCCAGGGTGAGGACGGAGCATGGAACGAGGGCGTTGCCCCGCTGAATTACGCGCTGGGGCCGATGTTGTTCTACCTGAGAGGGCCGGAAACGGATCTTCGGGGAGAATGCGTTTGATATTGCATGGCTGAAGGCGCTGGCGCGCTGGCGCGCGTACCACCTTTTGCCGGACGGAAGCCACGTATTTCTGGACGATTCGACGCCCAGCGGCCGGTATCACGGGGAGACCGGCGGGGTCGTGGCTTTCCAGCTGTACAAGCTCGCGGCGGAGTTCAACGACGGCCTGGCGCAGTGGCAGGCGGAGCGGGAGGCGTCCAGGACGTTTCTGAAGGATTACCACGACTACGGCTGGAGCTTTTTGTGGTACGATCCGCGGGTTCGGGCGGAACCTCCGGACGGCCTGCCTGCAGCGGCTTTTTTCCCGTCATTGGGTCAGTTTTTTTCCCGCACGGGGTTTGACGAGGTCGCTTCGGTGCTGAGCTTCGAGTGTACGGTTCCGGGTGGCCCGCCGGCGCAGGCGCGGAGAGATTCGTGGCTTCCGATACAGACCATTTCGCACAATAAACACGCCCACTACCGGGACCGCGCCAGTTTTACGTTTTTTGTCAACGGACACTATTTTTTCAGACCATCGGGATATTTTCGATTCGACACCGCGTTCAAGAATACGCTCACCTTTGGCGGGCGGGGACAGTCGGTCGACCCCGACACCGGCGGCGAGGTGACGGGCGTCTATTGCGGTGAGAACGACGTTTATTCGGCCGTGCGGTGTGAGGCGGCGGCGGCGTATCCCGACGTGCCGGACCTGTTCTCCTTCGAACGCACCGTGCTGCACGTCAGGAACCGCCACGCCGTGTTCATCCTGGATCGTGTCCGGTTCTCCGGCCGTGAGCCCCGCCCCGTGGAAGCCCATTTTCACGTGGGGCAAGAGGTTGAAACCCGGATCGGAACGGATGGATCGATCCGGCTGCAGGCGCCTTCCGGACAGACATGCCGCCTCTATCAGGCCTGTTCGCAGGCGTCGACATTCGAACGGGTCCCGCAGCCGGTGGATCCCTACTGGAAGGCGTATCTGTCCGGCTACGACATTCCACCGGAAGATCTGGAAGCGATGGATCAGGCGGATCTTCGCTTCTGTTTCGGGATGGCCGGCGAGACGTCGCTCGATGTCCTGTGGGCGATTCTTCCTCATGGCGGGGATTGCGTTGTCAGACAGCGGGCCGATGGTTCGATGATTGCTTTCTGGTATATGATACCCGATAGTCCGCCACAGTTGGTTCTGGTGCCCTTAATGGAGGACGGCGAGACGCCTGTTCGGGGACCGGCGCTTCCGCATCGGCCGGAGAGGATATTTGTGCTCGGAGGGCCGTCCGGAGGCCGGATCAGACTCGCCCTGGAGCACCAGGATGGCGAACGCTGGGGTACGGTGTTGGGCGAGGGCCGGGAATATGAACTGACGGAGGCCGGGACGGTTCGTGTTTAGAGAAACTATGGGCGCCGTCGTCGGGTCCGCATCGAATCCGGGACGGAGGTAGATGCTGTGAGAATCAGCGGGGTCTGGGAACGGCAGCAGGAGCACGTCCCCGTGGTCATGGTGAGGGAGGATCTGACGGACCTGCCCTCGTTTCCGCTCCCGCTGGGCTACCGCCTCCGCTACTACAGGGCCGGCGAAGAGCACCTCTGGGCCGACATCGAACTCTCTGTGGCGTCGTTCGATTCGATGGACAGTGCGCTGGCCTGCTTCGAGCGCGAGTTCGGACCGGGCCGTAACCGGATGGAGGCCAGGTGTCTGTATCTGGAAGACCCGAACGGCCGCGCGGTCGGTACGAGCACGGCCTGGTACAACGACGCGTTCAACGGAAGGGACTACGGCCGCATCCACTGGATCGCAATCCGTCCCGAGTATCAGGGCCGGGGTCTGGCCAAGCCGCTTCTCGCGGCCTCCCTGCGCCGGATCGCGGACTTCCACGATCGCGCCTACCTGACCACCCAGACCACCAGCGCCCGCGCGATCAACCTCTACCTGGACTTCGGTTTTGTGCCATTCGAAACCTGCGATCGCTGCGCCGGGGGTTGGGCGTGGATTGCGTCTGTCCTGGACCACCCGTCTCTCGCCATGTACCGCGACTGACCGGTTGAGTGCCGTGATGTGTTCACATACGTCCGGGCGAGGGCTCGTCGCTGCCCAACCTTGATATTGGAATAGCAATCACTTTTCTAAAGGAGACCCCTCAATGGCCAGTAAACCCTATTCGCCGGAAGGGAAAACGGTCGTTCGGAAGGTTGACATCATCGAAGGCCTGCGGAAGATGGGGGTGGCGCTCGGCGACACCGTGTTTTTTCACAATTCCCTGAGCAGTATGGGATACGTGGAGGGCGGCGCTGAAACCGTGATCGAAGCCTTCCTCGAGGCGGTAGGGTCGCGGGGTACGGTTGCGGTGCATTCGTGTCATTTCAACGGATGGCACTGCGAGTATGCCCGCACCAGCAGGAAGCCGGCGTTCGACGTGCGCCGCTCGCCGTCCAGGATGGGGCGGATCACGGAGGTGTTCCGTCAGCATCCGGGAGCGGTGAGATGCCTGGACTCCAGCAACCCGATGTGTGCGATCGGGAACCACGCGGAGTACCTGGCGGAAGGCGCGATTCGCTGCTTCACGCCGTGCGGACGGGATACGGCCTGGGGGAAGCTCGGTGAACTGGATGCGCACTATATGTTCCTGGGTACCGGATGGAACAGTTGCACGATGATGCACGCCTGCGAGGAATACGGGCATGCGCCTTACGCCTTGATGGACGAGCCGTCCCGCCTGGAGGTGGCGGACGAACGGAGCCGGATCCATCTCCACGTCCAGAAGGTGCATACGCCGAACGTGCCGCGAGATTATTTTCTGATGGAACCTGAAATGCAGAATCGGGAGCTTGTTCAGTACGGGAAAATTGGCAATGCGAAAGTGACCATAATGAACGCCAGGGAACTGATTGACGAGGGCACCCGGTGTATCGTGGAAGATCCCGGCTTCTTGCTGAAGGACCGCAGTTTCCTCGAGGTGTGCCGGGATCATCAGAGGGGGCTCATTCCCCCGGGATACCGGGGCGCCTCGGACGTGTAACCGGATGACAGCCGACGGAGGCCGGGATGCAGATTCTGCCGGATATCTATCTCGCGGACGGGTTTGCTTACGCGCAACACGCGAATTTCTATGTGTTGCATAGCGATGCGGGCACGATCGTGGTCGACGCCGGGTCGGTGCCCGCCGACCTGGATCGAGCCGAAGCACAGTTGGGCGTATGGGGGATCTCGCTGGAGAAAGTCGATTTCCTGTTCTTGTCGCATAGCCATTACGATCACATCGGCAATGCGGCCGCAATTCGGGAGCGGGGCGCGTTCGTGATAGCCGGGCCGGGCGACGCGGAGGGGATTGAGAGATCGGACGCGCGCACCATTCCGTACGCCGCGGGATTCCGGTTGCCGGCCTGCAGGGTGGACCGGGTGGTTGAGGACGGCGACACGATAGAGGCCTGCGGATTTCGGTTCGAGGTCATCCATGCGCCGGGCCACACGAACGGATGTGTCATCTTTCAGTTCCAACACGTGGGAAAGACGATCTGGCTGGCCGGCGACGTGCTGTTCTGCGGAAATACCAGCTATCAGCCGGAGTTGGGCTGGCAGGGGGGAGAGGAATTCGACAAACCGACGTACATACGGACCCTGAAGCGACTTTCCGAACGGCACGTGGATTGTATTCTGTCAGGACATCATATGCCGTATCTCCGGGACGGCTATCGACTGGTGGGGCGCGCGTACGCGAAGGCGTTGATCGAATGGCGGTAAGCGGGAGACCGGCGGGGACGATCGAGAGTCGGGATTTCGCGGGATTCCTTGCCGGTGTACAGCCGGGGCCGTCCGTCGCGCGTGACATACGGCTGAAGTCCCTTGGCGGTTTGAGCGCAGACCGCTGTAGCGAAGAGGAAAGATGGCCGCGATGCTATCCCAAACGCATATAGCTGATGGCGCAAGGTCCCTGGGGTTGCAGCCGGGCACGATTGTGATGGTGCATTCGTCTCTGAGCAGCCTGGGACCCGTATCCGGCGGCGCGAACGCGGTGATCGACGCTTTGGTGGAGGTACTGGGGCAGCATGGAACGTTGTTGATGCCCACGCATCCGGCGCGGGACGGACTGGCGTTCGATCCGGACGCCATCCCTTCCGACATGGGCGTCATCAGCGAGACGTTTCGGTTGCGGCCGGGCGTGCTGCGAAGCCGGCATCCCTATCACCCGGTAGCGGGGTACGGAGCGAGGGCGGAGGAGATCCTGTCCGATCATGAGAAGAGCGCAGCGCCCGATGGACCGGAAACGCCGTATGGCCGCCTGATTCCTCTTGGCGGAAAGGTGTTGCACCTGGGATGCGACCTGGACACGATGACGCTGCTGCATACGGTAGAGGCGGAGCTGGACCTGCCCTACCTGCGTGAATTGGAAATGAAGTATATCGATGCGGGCGGCGAGATCCGTACGTTGTCGATACGCCGTTGTCCCGGCGGTCACCGCGGCGGCGTGTTGAAATTCGATCGGATGTTCACAGCCGAGGGCGCGATGGTGACGGGTACAGTCGGACCGGCTGTCTGCCGCCTGATCGACGCCCCAGGAGCCGCGGCCATCATGCGGCGCGAAATGTCGCGCGATCCCGGGTTTGCGCTGGATGAGAATCCGAACTGCGCCGATTGCGTGGGATTCAGAGAGAAGATCCGGAAACAGTCCGGCGGCCGTCCGGCGGTTGGGGGCGAGGATCGGCTGATACGTACCGACTCCCTGGCGTCCATATTGGAAGACGAAAAATTCAGGGTGAGTATGCCGCTGTGGGCGGTCGATGTCGATACCGAACGAGCATTGGATCTGGTCGCGGAGGCGGGAATTTCACTCGTAGAACTGCATACGAAACACCTGGGTGGTACCAAAGATCTTTGTGAACGGCTCGAAGCAAGGGGCGTGAGGGCGGTTGTATTGCGCGCGCCGTTCGCGTCGCCGGAGACGCTGGCAGAGGATTGTGAGATGACTGCCTGCGTTAGTGCGGATTATCTGCATCTTCGGCTCCCGGACGATCTCGAGCCGGCGGACCTGAATGATTCGCTTCAGCGGCTCTCACTGGCAGCCGATGTACATGGCGTCAGAGTGCTTCTGGGCAGCCCTGCCACGATCGGCCCTGCGGAAATCGCCGTACAGTTGAAGGAAGTCGGATCCGGGCGGATCGGAATGGCATACGATCCGGCGGCAGTCGCACTTTCCGGAGCGGGACCGTTCTATTCGGGATTGTACAAGGGTCCGGTGCGGAGGTTCGTAAGGCACGTCGACTTCCGGGATGTCGTGCGCGCCAACGGAGAACCCGCAGTTCCCGGCGGGGGAAACGCGGAACTGGTCGAGATTCTCTCCAATCTCAGGTGTCGAAGTTTCGACGGGACCGTCTGCCTGTGGCCGTTGTCCGGCCGCGCCGGATTCTGGAATGCGGTGAACGGTTTTCGGGAGATTCTGGAACGCATTTAACGTTCGGATTGCCTCCCGGCAGCCCTGAACCCTGGCGCCGCGCGACCTGTGGATGCCCGGACCAATTCGGATTCATAAGGAGAGATATGACAGAGAAAGACGACGTACGGGAGATTGTTGTGGAGAAAAACGTCCCGGTCGAAATGTCGGACGGTGTGGTACTGCGTGCCAACGTGTTCAGACCGGATGCCCCGGGACGGTATCCCGGCCTCCTGATGCGAACCCCGTATGGAAAAGCTCAGGGCGGATTCGAGCGGTTCGTCCAGTCCGGTTATGCGGTGGTCACCCAGGATTCCCGCGGCCGCTATGCGTCGGAAGGGACGTATATTCCCTATACGGTTGAGGGCGGCACCCCGGATGCGCAGGATGGCTACGAGAGCGTCGAGTGGCTGGCGCGTCAGCCGTTCTGTAACGGAAGGGTCGGCACGTTCGGTGGGTCTTACAACGCCTGGATGCAGTGGATGCTTGCAAAGCTCCGGCCGCCGCACCTGGTCGCCATGTGCGCCTGGTCGATTCCGCTGGAAAACACCGAGGTGGACTGGTGGGGATCTTTCCGCCCCGGGCGGCGGATCAAGTGGTGGATGGGCACAATCGCGCCGGACCTCCGCAGGCGGGAGGGCGCACCCGGGCCCCATCGCAAGGAAGAGGCACTGGAAATCTGGGAGAACATCGAGCATATGCGCTGGCTCTACTTTATGCCATGGTTGGACTTTCCACGTTATCTGCCCGAAGGAATGGCAGGGTACGCCGAGGACTGGTTGCGGCATCCGAACCGCAGGTGCTGGAAATTCGACGAGGTGCACCGGGAGGTGGAAGTCCCTAACCTGGATTTCAGCGGGTGGTACGACCATTGCGGAGGAACGATGGCGCACCTCGGGCTGATGCAGAAACATGGCCGGACCAAAATTGCAAAAACGCAGACGCGGCTTGTTATCGGGCCGTGGAACCACAGCGGACTGGGAAACCGGCGCCAGGGCGGGATCGACTTCGGGCCTGAGGCCCAAATGGATATGCAGGACCGGATGATCCGGTGGTTCGACCGCTGGCTGAAGGATACCGATAACGGCGTGGACCGGGAACCGCCGGTGCGGTACTTCGTGATGGGCTCGGGCAAATGGAAGTCGGCGGCGACCTGGCCCCCCGGGGGAACGATTCGGGCGGACTACTATCTGGACAGCGACGGCGACGCGCACCTGGCCGCGGGGTCCGGACGTCTGCAGGATGAACCTGGTGCTGGCCGGAAACCCGATAGGTACGAGTACGATCCGAACGACCCGGTACCCACCCTCTGGTCGCGGGCGTTGTTTACGGAGCCTTCGGACAGGAGGATACTTGATTACCGCCAGGACATCCTGATCTTTCGGACCCCTCCCCTGGAGATTGAAGTGGAAACCGTGGGGTGTCCCGAAGTGGTGCTGTACGCGGCGACGGCGGCGGCGGACACCGATTTTTTCGCCCGGCTTGTGGACGACGTTCCGGAAGGTCCGGCGACGGACGTCGCGTATGGGCTGGTCCGTGCACGGCACCGGCTGTCGATGGACGAGGAGAATTTCATCACTCCGGGAGAGGTAACAGAGTATCGCATCCGCATGACGCCGACGGCCTGCAGGTTTCTCGCGGGGCACCGGATCCGCCTGGAAATCACCAGCAGCGATTTTCCGAACCACGACCGGAATCACAATACCGGCGGGAACGACCTCGCTGAGACCGAACTGTTGACGGCGACACAGGAAGTCCATCACACCGCGAAATACGCCTCACGTTTGATCCTGAAGGTTGTGGACTGATTCGGCGACAAGCGACGCGGATACGCGTGGAAACCGGGAAAGGCGGCGCGAAAATCAGATGAGTTCAACATTCAAATGGCGCCTCTGTCATCCGGAGGTCGAGTCGACAGATGTCGACGTGCCCTGTGCCAGGGAGGCGCCTGGCGCCATGCTGGCCTACCATGGACGGATCTTCATGTTTGGTGGCGGTACGCTCAGATACGGCGCGTCGTCCGGACAGGGCAACAAGTCCACGCTGGGCGCACTGAACGACCTGTGGGCGTACGATCCGTCGGTCGGGAAATGGACCCGGCTGGAAGAGAACGACGGTGCGGCCGGGTTCGACATCTCGGCAGAACGTCCGTGCGCTCGCATGTTGCCGGCATGGGTTGAAATAGACGACCGGTTCTATTTGTTCGGCGGGTTGTCGATCCTGAGCGAGGGATGGAAGTTCACCCTGTTGAACGACCTGTGGATGTACGATCCTGCGGAAGCGCGCTGGACGCTGCTCGAGCCCGACGACGGCCTCCTGATGGAGCACCCTGACTGCGCGGGTCGGGGTCGGCCGACCACCATGGGTGGGTTCGGAACGGCCGTTATCGGGAGGAAGATCTATCTGTTCGGCGGATGGGGCCACCGGGCGCCGCTTCCACCGACGGTGGAGACCGCGGTGCTGAGCAGGCAACTCTGGACTTACGATACGGGTACGGGGACGTGGGAGCGGATCGAAACAGCGGATGACGCGGCCTGGCCGCCGAAACGGTACGTCGCGTCGATGACGGCCTGCCAGGGTCGTATATATCTTTGGGGAGGACGGGATACGCAGGACCGGGATCCGCAATTCCATAACGATCTCTGGCGGTTCGATCCGGATACCCGGGTATGGACCTGCCTCGCGAAAAATGACTTCGAGGCGGCAAACCGGCCTTCCGCCCGTTACGGCCAGGGTTCGGCCCGGATAGGAGATCGATGGTACGTTTTCGGCGGGTTCGGACCGCAGGGTACCTTCATGCCGGAAGAAGTGAATGGACCGCAACTGAACGATCTCTGGTGTGTGAATCTGAATACCGGGGACTGGACCTGCCTCCAGGCGCACGACGGATCGAAAGACTACTCGGAATCCGCGGCGTATCCGGGCGTACGGCGGGTGCCGGGCATGGTGGCCCTGGATGAATCGGTGTATCTGTTCGGCGGGCTGGACCTGGCAAGCGGACCGAAAAACGACGGGCCCGTGACGGGCTTTAACGACCTCTGGGTCGGGCGCCAGGCGTGAACATGCATTGCGATAAATTCATAGTAACGGGAGATCGATGGTGAAGCTGATGCTTATGACGGATCTGGAGGGCGTGGCGGGCATTCTCAATTTCGAGGACTGGTGCACGCCGGGCGCGATGTATTACGATAAAGCGAAGAGACTCCTGACGCTGGAGGTTAACGCCGCGGTGGACGGGTTTTGCGAAGGCGGCGCGGAAGAGATCCTGGTAGTCGACGGACACGGGCACGGTGCGATGGATCCTGAGCTGCTGGACGAGCGCGCTCAGGTGATGCGGGGCCACGCGGATCCGATCTGGCCCTGGAGTCTGGATGGGTCTTACCAGGGCCTGGCATACGTGGGGCAGCACGCGAAGGCGGGTACACCCTATTCGCACCTGACCCATACGGGAAGTTTCGCCTGCGTGGACTATGCGATCAACGGGATTTCGATTGGTGAATACGGGCAACTCGTGTTGTGTGCGATGGAACTGGGAGTGCCCACGATTTTCGCGGCGGGCGAACAGGCATTTGCGAAGGAGGCGGAGGCGCTTACGCCCGGCGTGGTAACGGTGGGCGTCAAGCGCGGTCTGCTTCCCGACGGTCTGGATGATCTGGATGCCGAAGCGTACGGCCGCGCGAAGCTGAGCGCTGTCAACCTTGCGCCGGCGAGGTCCCGCGCGCTGATCCGCGATGGAGCCCATGAGGCGATCGAGAAGCTGAAGACGAATCGGGCGGCTTTCCGATACCCTGAAATGAATCCGCCTTACGTTCGTACCGCACGCTACAGAAGGCGCGGCGATACCCCGGGATTCCGTACCCGCGACGAGCACCCCGACAGCATTATCGGATTGATGAATATGGCGTCAACGAAGGTGGCGTAGCGCGTCCGGGGTGAATTAGACTGGACGAGGACGAATCGCGGAAAGGAATAATCGAGTGACATGGAATGCTGACATGGTGGAAATTACACACGAATTCGACGCGCCCGGGCCGCAGCCGAACGGCATGCAGGCAACGCGGGACGGAATCTGGATTCTGGATCAGAAAACGAACCAGGTTGATCTGGTTTCCTTCTCGGGTGAAGTATTAAAGACAATGGATACGGGGTCGGATCGCGGGAGCGGGATTACGGAGTCGGAGTCGGCGCTGTGGCTGGCATCCACCTATAACCGGCAGATACTTCGAATAGATCGGCAGAACGGCGAAACATTGCAACACTTCGATACCCCTGGCGCGGATGTGACAGGGGCCCACGGCCTGGAGATGCGCGACGGACGCCTGTGGATGGCCGTGCCGCCGTCGGCGACGATATATGAGGTGGATCCGGAGCGCGGCTTCGAAGTGGTACACTCGATTCCCGCTCCCGGGGAAAGGCCGCACGGTATCGCGTGGGAGGGCAGCGACCTCTGGTGTGTCGAAACCGGTCACCGTGCAATTTACCGGTTGAACGCGGCGAATGGAGCGATCCGCGAAAAGATCAAGATTCCCGAAGACTATCCTGAGCCGCACGGGATGACGATGTGGGACGGGGCGTTCTGGTACTGCGACGCCGGTTCCCGGGCGGTGTGCCGGGTGATGGCGGGATAAAGCAGGCAAGTCCGCTTCGGTTCTTGTGATTTCGTCGGAATGCCGTGAGGGCATTCCCGGGGGCGCCGGCCGACGGTGTGCGGTTCCTTGTCTCCGGTCTGAACGAGAGATGGTCATGGGCGAGAAAAACGAAGACGGGGGGCGCGTTTTCGCGCTGTCGGACGTCCACGTGGACTCGGGGCTGAATCTGACCTGGATCCAGGCGCTCTCCGAGTCCGATTTCCAGCGGGATGTATTGATTCTGGCCGGAGACGTGAGCGACCGCATGGACCGGTTGGCGTCTGCACTGGCCGGTTTGCGCTCCAGGTTCGCGAGCGTTTTTTTCGTCCCGGGAAACCATGAGTTGTGGATCCGGGGAACGGGGCCGCCCCGCGGGTCTCTGGGAAAATTCGATCGGGTGCTTGCCCTTTGCGACAGTCTCGATGTCAGGACGCGACCCGGCAGGGCCGGAAATGGCAATGGCGTGTGGATCGTCCCTCTCTTTTCGTGGTATATGAAACCCGAGGAGGGACCCGACAGTTTATATGTACCCAAGGTTGGCCGACCCCGCGGGTCTCTGTCATGCAGCCAACCGGATGTGGAGCGATTTCAAGACCACTTCGTCAGATGGCCGGGGACGTCGCGAGGCCGGCCGCGGAATTCTATCGATTCGCGTGAACGAGACCTACGGCAGGGCCGGGAATATTGGCAGATGGCGCTGTATGGTGTATTGGGTCGCCCTCTCGAATGGACAGTAAGTTCGATCGGATCGAACATTGCCCTGTGTTGTCGTTGCAGTTGGTGGTGAGTTGCTGCGTTCTGGGGGTCGTTGGAAGACGGGAACTCAAGGTGACCCGATCAGGTTGTATATGGTCATACCCGAACAATTGGCGAAGACAAGCGATGGACACTGTCAATCGTTTTATCGGAGCGATGATCCCTCATCCTCCTTGCATCTGTCAGGAAAGGGAAGGACGGTCAAAGGATACCAACCTCACCGAGACCTGTGGTGAGGACGGCCTCAATTTGATCACGGACGTTGACGTCAAACCGCGACGACGGACAATGCGTTTGTCCATCGAGCGGACGCAACAGGTGGCGTCTTGGAAGTGTCAATGGATGGGGCGTCAATCCAACGCCGAGTATGCAAAAGAACAGGACAAGCAATTCGGGCCTGCAAGGAACCCCAGGACGTTTCATTTATGAACGCACAGAAGACGGCGTCACCGTCATTGATCAACAAACCGGAGAGGTTCACATAGTACAAACCGGGAAAATACAAAATCATCATGGTCATACTTTAAAGAACAGCACATCGAAACTTCCGCCGAGCAACAATGTCGACGGGAACTGACGCGCTATCCGACAGGCCACACCAATTGTGGGCGCACTGTCGTGCCCTATGGGTCAACCTGGTTCGGATCAAAAACACCTCACAACACCCGCTCGCATAAGAGGGGTTTTCTTGCGAAAAACCTCCATACCATACGCCCTGAGCAACTTCGGTTGACCCTGAGTTGATTTGCCGCACCTACACGTTATATCGTCGCCACACGCTAAATCACAATACCCAACCCTGGGCTTTTATAACCCCCGTTTTCGGAGGGGACTCAAGGTTGGCGAAGACATGACACTGTCAATGTGGAGCGATGACCACTTCGTCAGATGGCCGGGGACCGCGAGGCCGGCCGCGGAATTTTTCCTTCGCGTGAACGAGAGCTACGTCTTGGGGGAATACGATGCGCCGGTAATTTCGTTCAGCCACTTCCTGCCAAGACGGGAACTGATATCCGGCATACCCGAACAATGGCTGTCCGGCAAATCGTTGGCGGATCCCCATCCCGCGTTCAACTTCAGCCGGGTGGCCGGGTGCGGGCGTCTGGATGCACAGGTTCGGCGACTGGGGTCCACCATTCACGTTTACGGTCATCAGCATCGAAACCGTTTTCGCGAGATTGACGGCGTGACTTATGTTTCTCATTGTCTGGGATACCCGCGGGAGAGGGAGACGGGACATATTCGAGGGCTTGAAGGCGGTCCCAGGCTGGTCTGGGATTCCAACAGACCGGCGCCCGATCCGGAAATGCCACACCCGCTGCCAGACCTGGCACGGGACGACGCTGTCCGTCGATCCCCGGCGCGCGCCCGGGATATCTCCTCGGACAATCCTTTGAAAAAGACGGAAACATCGTAGACCGACCGCATCAAGTCCGCACAGAGCTATCATCGATACGAGTTGGGGGCGGTACTGTATGAAACGGCTTTATGTGATCCGGCATGCGAAGTCGAGTTGGAGCGATCCGGGGCTGAGTGATTTCGATCGCCCGTTGAACAAACGCGGCAAGCAGGACGCGCCGTTAATGGGCACGCGTCTGAAAAAAGACGGGGCGAAACCCGATATTATCGTCTCGAGTCCTGCAAAACGTGCCGTAAAAACGGCCCGCGCGATTGCGAAGGCATTGGGAATCCCAACGGGGAGAATCATTGAGGAGATGGCGATTTACCATGCGAGCCTGCACGATCTGATTGGCGTGGTGAGGGAGCTCCCGGATGTTTGTGGCGAAGTGATCGTGGTAGGACACAATCCGGGCTTTTCGGAGTTGGCCGGTCATCTCGCTTCAGATTCGGCCGTTTATATGCAAACCTGCGCCGTGTGTTGCGTAGATCTGGAGGTCGATTCCTGGGCGCAGGTATCGGGCGGTGTCGGGCGGATGGTATCGTACGATTATCCGAAGAAATACACATAAGACTGCGATGATCGACCTTACGATTGAAAACGGAATTGCCTGGCTGACGCTGAACCGGCCCGAGGTGTTGAACGCGATGGATCTCGGAAGTGTGCGGGCGCTGGCCGCGCACCTTGCAGGGATGCGCGAACGGGAGGACGTCCGGGTAGTGGTAACCGAAGGCGCGGGTCGGGCGTTCTGTGCGGGGAGTGATCTGGCGGACCTGGCGGAGTTGCCTCCCGCGGAGGCCGCGGCCGTGGAACGGGAACATGAGAATGCATTCGCCCTGTTGGATGCGATACCCCAACCGACCGTCGCCATGTTGCGCGGTTACGTACTCGGCGGCGGAGTGGGAATGGCGCTGTATCATGACTTCCGGATCGCAGCTGTATCGGCAAGGCTGGGGATGCCGGAAGTGAAACTGGGATGGACGCCGCCGTGGGGGATCGGACGGCTGGTCGACGTCGTTGGCGGAGCGGCCGCAAGGTGGATCGCGATGGGGTGCGAGACGGTAACCGGCGACGAGGCAAAGTGTCTCGGCCTGGTGCACGACTGCGTTGCGGACGACGCGTTGAGGGATCGGGTCAGGGCATTTGCGCTGCGTCTCGCGTCGTTTCCGCCGGTGGCGCTGAGAGAGACCAAGGCCCTGCTGAACCGGATATCCTCGCCTCGCGACGCAAGGTGGGATACCGCCGCGTCAGAGGCCTTCGAGCTTTGTTTCGGTACGGACGAAGCCCGCGCGAACGTGGCCGCGTTCATTGCACGGAAGAAAAACCGATGATCGACGTTGCGGCGGATCGAACGCTGTACCTGGATTTCGCGGGTTTCGCCGGGAAACAGCCGGATCGGGAGTGGATGGTGTACGAACGGGGAGACGGGCGCGTTTTCCGATGGACGTACGCCGCGTTCCTGCAGAGCGTTCATCAGGCGGCCAATCTCCTGCGTGAGATGGGAATCCGTGAGGGAGACGTTTTCAATCTGCATCTGTCCAACCATCCCGCCTACGCGCAGCTGATACTTTCCGCATCGTACCTGGGCGCAACGGCAATGCCCACGAATCCGGCTTCTACCGCGGATGAACTGGCGTACCTGGTAGGGCATTCCGAGAGCAAGTTGATGTTTACGGAGGCAGGATGCCTGGAGGCGGCGAACCGGGTTGCGGCGGATTCAAATATCGTTCCGGTGGTGTGCAATACGGGCGAAGGTGTACCCGGTGAATACCCGGTTTATGAAGAAGCACTGTCCGGACAGAGCGTCGAACCGCCGGATGGGGCCGGTGCGGCGGAGCGTGTCGTGCAACTCCTATATACGTCGGGTACCACGTCGCGGCCCAAAGGGGTGATGCTGACCAACGCCTGCTTCGTCTACGGCGCCGAGGTGTTCGCTGCGTGTTCCGGTTTGCGGCGGGAGGACCGGCACCTGGTGGCGCTTCCGCTCTTTCACGCGGGGGCGCAATGCCACGCGTTGTGGCCGTCCCTCGTGACCGGCGCGAGCGTGGCGGTGATGGCCCGGTTCAGCGCGAGCCGGTTTTTTGAACAGGCCATCGAATACGGCTGCACCATGGCCGCCATGTTCGGAGCATTGTTGCGGATGCTGCTGAACCAGCCGGAGCGGAAGACCGACGCGGCCCATGGGATGCGGAACATCACGTTCGCCCAGAATCTGACTCCGGTGCAGTACGAGTCCTGGCATCGACGGTTCAGGTCGCCGTTGCAGCAGTTGTGGGGGATGACGGAAACGTGCGGCCTCCCCGTGATGAGTCCGTTGACGGGCGGTCGCAACCTCGCTGCAATGGGGAAGCCGGTGCCCGGGTATGAAGTGAAGGTGGTGGACGAAACGGGTGAGGAGGCGGGTGCCGGCACGCCCGGCGAAGTGATTGTGAAGGGGATTCCGGGACGAACGATCATGCTGGGTTATCTGAAAAACCCCCGGGCAACGGCCGAAACCCTGCGAAGCCATCCGGACGGGACCTGGCTGTATTCAGGGGATACGGTTCGTGCGGATGAAGAAGGGTTTCTGTATTTTCTGGATCGGGGAAAGGATCTGATCAGGCGTGCCGGAGAAAATATCTCCAGCATCGAAGTGGAGGGCGTGATTCAGGAATGCGAAGGTGTCACCGATGTCTGCGTTGTGGGCCTGCCTGACGAGATTCGGGACGAACGCGTCGTTGCGGCCGTCGTGTCGAAACCGGAAGCAGTTCTGAGCGGTGAAGCCATACGGTCCTATTGCGCGAAACGGCTCGCGGCGTTCAAGGTGCCGGACCGGATCGAGTTTGTGGATGCGTTGCCGAGAACGTCGGTCGGTAAAATTCAGAAGCAGGTTGTACGGGGCCGGTTGGCATCCGCGTCGTGACGTCGACCGTGTGGCACAGGGCCAACCGCATGGGCGCCCGTTATTTTTATACAACAGCGGGGGATAACCATATGCAGCGGATGATTTCGCAGGACCAGTGGAGCAATTACCACCGGGACGGGTTTTTGAAAATCGGCAGGCAGTGCAGCAGCGGGGAACTGGCCGGGTTGCAGCGGCGAATCGACGAGATTATGCTGGGGGAGGCGCCGCTGGAATATGGACGGTTGACGATGCAACTGGATCCGAACACGGACCATTATGAAGATGTGAAGGGAGGAGGAATCGGCCATCAGGGCGCGAGTCTGGGTTATCGGAAGATTCAGGGACTGGAGTACGATGCATTATTTCTCGCTTATTTGGAGAAGCCGATTTTCAGGGAAATCTGCGCGTATGTCTACGGAGCCCATGCGTCCATCGCCTGTTTCCGGGCGATGTTCATGAACAAACCGGCGCAACAGGGTTCCGACCTGCCCTGGCATCAGGACGGCGGGGGTTCGTGGCATCTGGATCGGGACCCGCTGGTCACCGTCTGGACGGCGCTGGATCCGGCCAAACCGGAGAATGGATGCGTGCAGGTGGTGCCGGGTTCGCATCAGTTGGGGATTCTGAGCGAGCAGGGACATACCATTACGGGGGAACAGGAACGGGAATTGTGTCCCGACGACAGGATCGTGGACCTGACGATGAAGCCCGGAGAGGTCGTGATTCTCCACAACTGGCTGCTGCACCGGTCCGGCGTGAACCGGATGGATATTGCCAGGCGGGCATTCAGCGTATGTTATATTGACGCGCGAACCCGGTCAAGCCGTAAGGCCTCATTCTCGACGATCTTTGGAGAGGACGCATTGATGCCCGAACAGGTCGCGGCGTAGCCAGGAGGCAGATATGATAATCGATTCCCACGCGTATTGTTTCGAGCCGGGGGATACGCCGGCCGGTTTCGAAACCGTCGATGCGCATATGGGTTGGATCCAGGAGGCTCAGGGCCTGCACCATCAGCCGGCATGGCGCGTGAGGGACCGGGCGCCGGCGACTTCGGACGGATTGATCCCGCAGGTTTACGAGTTCCCGTGGAAACTACCCGATGTGGACTTTCGCGCGGACAGACAGAAAGGGCGCGTGGTCTGGACGATCGACGGAGAGGATTATACCAAGCAGTTCTATCCGCCCAATTTGCGGAACCTGGAGTATACGCCACACAGCCTGGTCGCGGAGATGGATTACGCGTGCGTCGACGTGGCGCTAATCCACACGAATCCGATGCTGACCCGCAACAGTGAATTCCTGGCCGATTGCGTGCGACTGTACCCGGACCGGCTCCGGTCCATGGCGCCCGTGGACGAGTGGCGCATCCGGACAGAGACGGATGCCGTGATTCAGGAACTCCACACAGCCATTCAGAAACTTGGGCTCAACGCGATCAAATTCAACGCCCGACCGGCCTATTTCGGCACCACCGAGCCGTGGGATGCGGCATCCTGCCGTCCGTTCTGGGATGCGGCGACGTCGTTTGGCGTGCCGATTTTCTTCACGCTGGGATCCGGGCCGGGGGACGTGACCCGGCGAATGACGCCGGAGGGCGCCCGCCAGGGCTATCTGGACGAGCAAAAAACGTTGATCCGCTGGATGGAACGCTATCCCGATACGGTTGTGAATCTGACGCACGGATTCCCCTGGCGCGCGTTTGTTTCGGACGGTGAATTTCTGCCGATGCCGCCGGAGATCTGGTTGCCGTTCGAAAACCCGAATTGCAATCTTGAGGTCTGCTTTCCGGTGCGAATCGGAGACTGGTTCGACTTTCCGTACCGGGAGGTGTGGCCGTTACTGGAGGCAATGGTTGCCAATGTGGGCGCGGATCACCTGAACTGGGGTACGGATATGCCGTTTCAGAATCGGTTCTGTACGTATCGGCAGTCCAGGCGATGGATTGAGAAGTATTGCGAGACATTGAGCGACGCAGACCTGAGGATGATTATGGGCGGGACCACCGCGAGGATTCTGGGACTCGACTCGAAAACATGAGGAAAGCGCATGGTAAAGACGGATGCCGAGCAGGAGATGAACTGGGATCTGACGAGCTATTTCCCGGCGTTCAACGGGCCGGAGATGGCGCAGTTCAAGAAAACCCTGGAGAGGGATACGCAGGATCTGTTGGCTCAGGCGAGGGCGCTGCCGCCGCTGGCCGATGACAATGTCGATACGTGGGAGGACATCTTCCTCCGAAGCGAGAATCTCTTCACGCGGCTGCGCCACCTCGGATCGTACGTGGGATGTCTGACGGCGGCAGATGCGCGTAACGAGGCGTATTTGAAGGAGGAAGCCGCCCTGACGCTGCAATACGCCGAGTGCTCCAAGCTGCAGACCGAGCTATTGCGGGGTTTGAAGACGGCTCCCGACGCCAGCTTCCAGGCGCTCGCCGGCCGGGAGGCGCTTTCGGACGCCGGTTATTTCCTTGGGCGGATGCGCCGGGAGGCGCGGTATACGATGGATTCGGAGCGCGAGGCGCTCGCGGCCGACCTGCGGGTGGACGGTATCTCCGCGTGGGGACGGCTTTATGACACGCTGTCCGGAAAGCTGGAGTTCGAAATGCGGTTTCCGGATGAACGCACCGAAAAAATGCCGATTTCGCAGCGGCGGTCGTTGATGGAGAGTCCGGACCGTCGGATCCGGCGGGCAGCATTCGAGGGGGGCAACGCCGCCTGGGAAAGCGTTGAAGACGTAACGGCGGCCGCATTGAATGCGATATCCGGCACGCGACTCACGTTGAACAAGTACCGGGAGGTCCCGCATTTTCTGCAGGTAGCCCTGTTCCAGTCCGCCATTACGAGGAAGACGCTGGATGCGATGTTCGAAGCGATATTTTCGGAAATCGAGGTCGGGCGCCGGATCCTGCGTTTCAGGGCGAAGGCGATGGGCGTGGAAAAGGTGGCCTGGTTCGACCTCGGAGCGCCGCTGCCCTTTCCCGATGTCTCGCCGATGGATTGGGACGAAGGAAAATGCCTGGTGCAGGGTGCGTTTGCCAGGGCCTATCCGGCCCTGGGGGAGTTCACGCAGGACATGTACGACAGGCGGTGGATCGACTACGAACCGCGCGCGGGAAAACGCCCGGGCGGTTTCTGTACCGGATCGGCGATGATTTCGGAGTCGCGGATTTTTATGACGTACAACCGGACCATGGGCGATACGCTGACGCTGGCTCACGAAGCGGGGCACGCGTTTCACAGCCACGTGATGCGCGATTTGCGCCCGTTTGCGCGGGGGTACCCGATGACGTTGGCGGAGTCGGCGTCCACGTTCGCGGAGATGATTCTGGCTGACGGGGTGCTTTCGGACCCGGACGTGGATGATCTACAAAAGGCCGTGGTTCTGGATTCGGAGGTGGGCCACGCCGGCGCCTATCTCATGGACATTCCGGTGCGGTTCGAATTTGAAAAGGCGCTTTACGAAGAGCGCGGCAGCGGAGAACTGAGCGTATCTCAGTTGAAAGCGCTGATGACCGAAAAGCAGCGGGGTGTATTCGGCGACGTGCTTCAGGAGGGGGGCGAGGATCCCTATTTCTGGGCATCCAAGCTGCATTTCTACATTACGGGAGTCACGTTTTACAATTTCCCTTATACATTCGGCTATCTGTTGAGCCGGGGTCTGTTTGCGACGTTCAAGAAGGAAGGTCCGGATTTCCTGCCCCGGTACGAGAGGTTTCTGCGTTTAACGGGCAGCGACACAGCTGAAAACGTGGCGAAACGAAGCATCGGCAGCAACCTTGAACAGCCGGACTTCTGGGTGCAGGCGATCCGCAGCATGGAGGAGCCGCTGGCGCAGCTGGAGATGCTGTTGCCCCGCGTACTGCCCGCGGGCGACGAGGGATGATCGTTGGGGTTCAAACCGTCGTGGTGCCTTGAAATTACAGTGAGGAAGAAGAGATGGGTGACAGCGTTCGATGGGGCATACTGAGCACGGGGTCCATTGCAAGGTCGTTCGTTAAGGGTCTCGAAGCGGTTCCGGACGCGGAACCGGTTGCCGTGGGTTCGCGGACACAGCGGGCGGCGGATGCGTTCGGAGATGAATTCGGCATTCCGCGGCGACACCCGAGCTACGCGGATCTGGCTGACGATCCGGACGTGGACGTCATTTACGTTGCCACCCCGCATTCACTCCACAAGGAGAACAGTATCCTGTGTCTAAGGGCGGGAAAAGCGGTATTGTGCGAGAAGCCCTTTGCGATAAGTCGTTCGGAGGCCGCGGAAGTCGTTGCGGTTGCGCGAGAAGAAGGCCTTTTTCTGATGGAGGCCATGTGGACGCGCTTCCTGCCGATCATGTACCAGGTAAGGCGGTGGCTGCGCGACGACGCGATCGGCGAAGTCCGTATGGTTTCGGCGGATTTCGGTTTCGGATCCAGTCCCGGCACGACAAAGTCTCGCCTCTATGATCCGGCCCTGGGCGGCGGGGCGCTGATGGACGTGGGCATCTATACGCTGTCGTTCGCGTCCATGGTGTTCCAGCGACAGCCGTCGCACGTGTTGAGCATGGCGCATATCGGCGAAATGGCGGTGGACGAACAGGCCGGGATCATGCTCGGGTACGATACCGGAGAGATGGCCCTGCTGTATACGTCGATCCAATGCAGCACGCCTCACTGCGCTTTCATTATGGGCAGAAAAGGGATGATCCGCATTCATCCGCCGTTCTGGCGGGGGACGACGGCGTCGCTGGTGAGAAACGGCACGGAGACGGTGGTCGAACGAGGGCACGACGGGAATGGTTACAACTGCCAGGCGGAAGCGGTGGGCCGTTATTTGCGTGACGGGAAACTGGAAAGCGACGTCATTACGCTGGATGAGACCGTTGCGATTATGGGTACGATGGATACGGTTCGTGATCGGATAGGGCTGAAATTCCCCATAGAATGTCCGTAGAATGGCCTCTCACAGTGATCCGGACGGGCGGCGGAGAGGATAAACGACGCGATGCATAGCTTTTATAATATGGATATACTACATATAATATGGAGGATTCGATGAAGTATGGACGTGTCGAGGGGATTGACAAACCGGTATCCCGGCTCGTTCAGGGCACGTTGATGCTGTCGACGGACGACCTGGAGGCGAACATCGAGTTTCTTGACGGGATCCGGGCGCTGGGATGCAACAGTTTCGATACCGCGCAGATATATGGAAACGGAGAGGCGGAACGGACGCTGGGCGCCTGGATGGATCTGCGGGGTAATCGTAGCGACGTATTCATACTGAGCAAAGGCGGCCATCACAATGCGGACCGCCGTCGGGTGACGGTGTTCGACATCGCGTCCGACCTGTTCGATTCCCTCGCGCGGCTCAAAACCGATTACATCGACCTCTACCTGCTTCATCGGGACGATCCCGGGGTGCCGGTGGGGCCGCTCGTGGAGGCGCTGAACGAGCACACGTCCGAAGGGCGCATCCGCGCCTTCGGCGGATCCAACTGGTCGGTGAATCGCATCCTTGAAGCCAATTTGTATGCACGGAATCACGGCCTGATGCCATTTGTCGCCAGCAGTCCGAATTTCAGCCTGGCCGTGCGTAAGGAGGAAATCTGGGAGGGTTGTCTGAGTATCTCCGGACCCCGGGGGGCCGAGGAGCGCGCCTGGTACCGGCAATCGCAGATGCCGGTATTTACATGGTCCAGCCTGGCGCAGGGCTTTTTTTCCGGGCGCTTGACACGCGGAAACATTTCAGAGATGGGGAACGAGATGCCGGAGGGCTGCGTGCAGGTCTACGGATACGAGGAGAACTTCAGTCGGCTGGACCGCGCGATCGAACTCGCCAGCGAGCGCGGAAAGACGGTGGCGCAGATCGCGCTCGCGTTCCTTTTCAATCAACCGCTGAACACCTTCACGCTGGCCGGCTGCAGGTCGGTCGAGGAAAGCCGTCTGAACCAGGAGGCCATGGACATCCGGCTTTCGCCGGAGGAACTGGACTGGCTGGATCTGCGACGCGAGCGCAGGTGACGGATAGCCCGCAACAGGAGATGGCTCTACCGTGGAAATCCTCCGGATCGGTTGCGTGACGAAACGAGGGCGGGATCCCTGAGAATCCCGACCCGATTCTCCAGGAAATACCCGGCCGAATTGCAAAAAAACGTCTCATGGGGCGCTTTGGGCTTGACACAAATAGGCAATCGGGCTAAATATTCGATAGTACCCTGGTCGAACCTTAATCGCGCATCAAATTGAATGGAACATGGAGCCATGCCAGCGACAAACCTGAAATCGTTGTTGATTGAAGACAATCCGCTGCACACGCGGCTGATTCGAGAATTGCTCGCTGAATCCGCGGGCCCGGTATTCGAGGTGGATGCGGCGGATACGCTCGCGGAAGGGCTGAACCGGCTTGCTGCGGACGGATACGAAGTGCTGCTGCTGGACCTGGTGCTGCCCGACAGCGAGGACCTGGACACGTATTTCCGTGTACGCGCGGCATATCCGGATTTGCCTGTGGTCATTCTGTCCAGCCTGAAGGATATCAAACTGGCGGCGCGGGCGGTTGAGGCGGGGGCGCAGGATTATCTTGTGAAATCCAAATTGAACGGCCCTCTCCTGGTGAGGTCGATCCGATACGCCGTAGAACGCAGCCGGGCACTACACGCCGAATGGGAGTCGCCGATGTTCCGGCTGGCGCAGCGCCAGTTTTTGAAGGCGGCGCAGTTGATGGAACTGGATGACAACATCCGCCAGCGGCTGTTGTTCCCACAGCGTACCCATGTGGTGACCTTTCCGTTCCGGCGGGATGAACACGAATATGTGGAGACGGTCGCCGGATACCGGATTCAGCATGTGTTGACGATGGGCCCCACGAAGGGCGGCGTGCGCTATCATCAGGATGTGAATCTGGGCGAGGTATCCGCCCTGGCAATGTGGATGACGTGGAAGTGTGCATTGATGAATTTGCCGTTCGGCGGCGCAAAAGGCGGCGTGCGAATTGACCCGACCGTACTTTCGCGGCACGAACTGCAGCGCCTGACTCGCAGGTATACGTCGGAGATTATCGACGTTATCGGGCCGCAAAAGGATATCCCGGCACCGGACATGGGCACTGACGAGCATGTGATGGCCTGGATGATGGACACGTACAGCCACCAGATGGGACATACCGTGCCGGCGGTCGTGACCGGCAAGCCGGTGGTGCTGGGCGGCTCCGAGGGTCGTCGCGAGGCCACGGGGCGAGGGCTTGTATACATGGTGGAGGAGGCGGCCAACCATATCCGGTTGGACTTGCGACATGCGACGGCTGTGGTACAGGGTTTTGGAAACGTCGGGAGCAATGCGGCACGGTTTCTGGAGGCCTGTGGGGTCAGGCTGCTTGGCGTGAGCGATGTCACAACCGGAATTTACAATCCCGACGGCCTGTCGGTGGATTCGCTGCTCCAACACGTGGAAGAAAACCGGTTTCTGGAAGGTTACGCCGGCGGAGATGCCGTGAGCAATCAGGAACTGCTCGAGATACCGTGCGATGTCCTTGTCCCCGCAGCCATGCAGAATCAGATCACCGCGGACAATGCCGAACGGATCCGGTGCAGAATTCTGGCCGAGGGCGCCAACGGGCCCACGTCTCTGGAAGCGGATGAGATCCTGATGGAAAAGGGCGTGTTCATTCTGCCGGACGTGCTCGGCAACGCCGGGGGCGTTACGGTTTCCTATTTCGAGTGGGTGCAGGATACGCAGAATTATATGTGGACGCTCGAGGAGATCAACGAACGACTCAGACAGATAATGCTCCACGCGTTCCGACGGACGATGCAGCGGTCCGAACGCGATGGGCTGGATATACGAACTGCAGCGCTGATTGAAGGAATCCACCGCGTGACTCAGGCGAAACTCCTGAGGGGTATCTTCCCGTAGGAAGGTCTGAAATGGACGATTATGCCGACCCTCGTCTGGTGCGTCTGGCCGCGATAGCCGCGCAAACGGCGAATCTGGCGGTTGTTCTGTTATCCCTGTTGGTTCTGTTCGGATGGCTGGTCAACGCCCCTGTCGCTGAATGGATGTCTCTGCTGACGGCTGGGATGTTCGTACTGGCCGGCGTCGCGCTGTGGCTGCTGCGTAACGGAATATCATCCGCGCGGCGGCAGTTCCTGGGGAAGGCAATCAGCGCGGTGGTGGTGGTCTTCGCGTTTCTGGAACTGGTTGGCGCGGGCCCCGTATTTATCGGTTTCGAGGCAGGCGCGGGGCATATGTTGCGCGATGAGGCGTGTAATTTTGCGCTGATCGGCCTGGCCTTGTTTCTCTGGCAATTTAAAATCAGAGGAAGCGCGTGGCCGGCGCTGACGTGTCTGTCTGTCGCCTCAATCGTATCGATCGGTTATGCAATTGGGCATTTTTACCTGACGCTCTCGCCCCGGGAAGTGACATGGGATATTCAGATGAGCGCCGTCACAACGCTCACATTCGGCCTGCTGTGCGTTGGCCTGTTTTTATCCCGTCCGGACCTGGAACCAACGACAACCATCGTCAGCTCGACCGCTGGCGGTTCGATGGCGCGCCGGTTGCTGCCTCAGGCTTTCCTGATTCCACTGGCGCTGGGCTGGCTCTGGCCTTACGGCGAAGTGATTTTGGGTTTCGAATCCGGAATGTCGCTGTTCTCCCTGGGGGTGATCGTAGCGCTGAACATTCTGATCTGGTGGTACGCACGGTCGCTCGCGTATCTGGACTCCGAACGGAAGCGCTCAGAACAGGCATTACGTGAGAGCGAAGCCCGGCTCAAGCTGGCAATGGAAGCCGCCCACATGGGGAGTTGGGATTCCAACCTGCTGACCGGAGAACTGGTCTGGTCGGATCTGGTGGCGCCGTTGTTCGGCCTTAAACCGGAAGTGTTCGAAGGTACGCGCGAGGCGTTCTATGAACTCGTGCACCCCGAAGACCGGGCGATGGTTCGCAGTGCGGTGCGGCGCACGATCAGGGAAGGGGTGGATTTCGAGGTCGAGCACCGGGTTGTATGGCCGGAAGGGACGGTTCGGTGGCTGGGAAATAAAGGCCGCGTTTTCGGTGACAGCGCGGAGCAGTATGTACATATGATCGGTACGGTGCGGGATATCACGCTACGCAAGCGCACCGAGATACAGCTGCAGGAAAAGAACCGGCAACTCGAGAAAACCGCGGCTGCCGAGCGTGAAGCGAACGAAGCGCTGAAGAAGAGTACGGTTGCACTGGAGCGTTCGGGGGCGGAGTTGCAGAAAGCGAAAGACGCCGCCGAAAAGGCGAATCGCGCAAAAAGCGAGTTTCTGGCCAATATGAGCCACGAGATCCGTACGCCGATGAATGGCATCATGGGCATGACGGAGCTTCTGGGCAACACGGAGTTGACGCCTCAACAACGCGAGTATCTCAAGTTGAGCAGGCAGTCTTCGGAGGCCTTACTGGCACTTCTGAACGATATTCTCGATTTCTCCAAACTCGAGGTGGACCGGCTGGAACTGGAAGCGATCGGCTTCGACCTCCGCGATACGCTGGGGGACACCGTTCAGACCCTTGCGGTCAAAGCCACACAGAACCGGCTGGAGCTGGCGTGCCATATTGCACCGGAGGTTCCGGACAGGCTGGTGGGGGACCCGGGCCGTTTGCGGCAGATCGTGATTAACCTGGTGGACAACGCCATAAAGTTCACGGAGAAAGGCGACGTGCTGGTTGACGTAAAGGTGGACGCACGGGAGGAAGAGAAGCTCTGTCTGAGGTTCTTTGTTCGGGATACCGGCATCGGGATCGCGCCCGAAGATCGGCCGATCATTTTCGACTCTTTCAGCCAGGTAGACTCTTCTACTTCCCGGCGGTTTGGAGGAACGGGGCTGGGCCTGGCGATTTCATCCCAACTGGCCACGATGATGGGTGGACGCATGTGGGTGGAGAGCGCGCCTGACAAAGGGAGCACGTTTTATTTCACAGCGCTCTTCGAGGCCCAACCCCAGCCGGCGAAGCGGTCGGCGGCCGATCTCCAGACCCTGGTGGGTCTCCGGGCGCTGGTGGTGGATAACAACCGTACAAACCGGTTTATCTTCGAGGAGATGCTGGGAACCTGGGGTATGAAAATTGACGTGGCGGATTCGGGGCCGGCCGCGCTCGAGACACTCCGGGAGGCTGGCGATGCGGATTCGCCGTTCCACCTTTTCTTTCTGGACGCAATGATGCCCGATATGGACGGGTTCGCGCTGGCCGAGCGTATCCGCCGGGATCCGGATGTGAAAGAGGTACCGATTCTGATACTTTCGTCCGCGGGAAGAACAAACGACGCGGTGCGATGTGACGCGTTGGGGCTTGCGCGATGTCTGACCAAGCCGGTCAAGCAGTCCGACCTGCTCGATGCCACGCTGGCGGCCCTGGAGGTGAGCGTTGTCGAGCCCGTAGATATTGCGAAGATTGCGGAACCGTTGCCGCCCGCCGACAGGCGCCGCGTCCTGTTGGCAGAGGACGGCATGGTCAACCGGAAAGTGATCGTGGACCTGCTCGAGCCGCGCGGCCACCAGGTTACCGCCGTCACCAACGGCAAGGAAGTACTCACGGCGCTGGAGAACGACACATTCGATCTGATCCTGATGGATATACAGATGCCGGAGATGGATGGGTTGGAGGCAACACGGATTATCAGGGAACGGGAAAGGTCGTCGGGGGAGCATATTCGAATTGCGGCAATGACGGCCCACGTGATGCAGGGAGACAGAGAGCGGTGTCTGGAACAGGGGATGGACGATTACCTTCCCAAGCCGATCCGGGCGGGACATCTCTACGATGTTGTGGAGACTAACGGCTCATCGGACGGTGAATCGCGGGCGGAGCCCGGTGTCGGTAGCGACGCACTGGATTGGCAGGGGGCACTGGACCAGGTTGGCGGCAACGAGGCGCTTCTGGGTGAACTGGCCGGCCTGTTTGTTACGGAGTACGGGAAGCACATTGAAGAAATGAAACGGGCGATCAGACACGGCGATGGGACCCTGCTGCGGCGCGCGGCCCATACACTGAAGGGTTCGGCGGCTGTCTTCCATGCGGAACCGGCCATGGAGGCGGCATTGCGGCTGGAAACCATGGCGCGGGACGGGGACCTTGAAGACGTGGATAAGGCACTGGCCGCGCTCGAACGAGCAGCGGACGAGTTGCTTCCGGCGCTGAAAGAAAAAGCCGTCGCGCTTATCACGTAGGGAATTTGATGCGCAGCGTTTTCTTCATTAAGAGAACCAGAATCTACCCTTCAATCCCAGGCGTCTGTACCACATCGGGCCTGCGCCTTCTGATAACAAACCGAACTACGCCGCGGGGGGCCATTGGCGCCCGCGACTTCGGCAACCCTTCGACACCATTCGGCAGACCTAGGGCGCGGGCTCTGGGCAAAAGTTCTGGTTACACCCACACCGGCCGTGCTTGAGATTCGGCAACCGAAAGGGGAATGATTACGTAGAGTGTATCTCACCGGGTACATCGCTTTAAATAGGAGCAGAAAATGCCAGAGGAATATCGGCTTCGTCTTCAAATAAGGCGAGTAGAAAACGGCCATTACCTGGCTACGTCGAAAGATTTCGCCGGACTGGTGGCGCAAGGGCGAACTGTGGCAGAAGCGGTTGAAATCGCGCAAGATGTGGCCAGAAAGCTGGTCGAATCCTGCAGGGAACATGGCGATCCACTGCCGGTTGGTCTGCGAGGGATAAACAACGAAACCGCATAATACCAATAAAGCGTCACGGATCAGGATAACTCAATCTATCGGAGCCCGCCGGATGAATTGACGAATAAAAGGCAGACAGGTATTGATCAGAGAAGATGCCCCCTAAGGGGGCATTTTTAAATTTGTTCGGAATACCACCTTCCAAAGTGCGTTATTGCCTAACGAATATCGACCCTCTATTCAACTGCATATTGTCCTCACTGTTTGGTAATACGCCGGTTTTGTGAAATACAGAAACTGCCAGCAGCTCTGGCCTAGTTCCAGAGGAGAATCTTAATGCGGGAGACAAGGTAGATCTCTTCTATTTAGGCAAAGATGTTGACGGTGGTTTGTGCCTTGATTGCGATCGGATCGTTAATTAGGATACTATCCCACGACGATGACTCCCGGTACGATCCAGGGTATAGTGACGGTTATGCGGCTGGATAAAATACTGCTTGTGAAATCCGGGGCACACTGATAGCCGGCGAGTGGGACAACGAGCACTATTCAAAAGGCTACGCGGACGGGATCATTAGTGGAATTACGGCCTGTATCGCGGATCGTCAAAACACCAGTCGGAATAAATAGAAACATCGATGCGAAAACTGCAGAAGTTGCCGTTTACCCTTCGGGGCTCGGTCGTCCGGATGCCTTTAATGTAATGAAAGACTGGCGATCCGTACCTGGTGTAAGTGCGCGTAAGTCAAATAGACCAAGGAGTAAGGGGTGGGTTTGCCCGAATGGTTTCGGTTTGAAAAGACTGAAAACGTCCTCTGCGCGATCGACCTCTGTGCCGAGTTGGCGCTGAGGATTGAGGAGCAGCACCTGTATGTCAAATGGCTTATCATCGCGACTCATGACATGCTGCAAGGCGCTATGGTGTGCGCATTAAGCGGAAGTGCAAACATTGGCGCACTCGATAAGAAGTCGCAGAAGGAGTTCCTGAAGTGGCATAAGGAATCATTGCAGAATCCGAACACAGAATATAATACGCAGGAACGTCTTGCTGACTTTAAAGAACTGTTTAGGAGGGTCCGGAAGCATACACTTGGATGCGAAGGATCTGCTGTGTTTTCCGAGCAGGTCAAAGATGACCTCTACTACCTACACGACGAACTTAGAAACAACTTTGTGCATTGCAATATCGACTTCTGGTCAATCGAACGTGCAAGTTTGTCTCGAGTTCTCACGGTAGCGTATGATGCGACTGAATTTCTCATGATGAGACCTAAAGTACATCTTGATAATATCCAATTAGAACGTATGAAGTCAGGCCTGGAAAGGATCCGATCACAGATCAGAACGTGGAGAAACCCAAATTAAAGACTAACTGACAGGGGTTATTCCCTACGTGCCAGTATAGAGTGAGTCAAATTCCCATCAGAGTCTTATTTATCGTGTTGGGCGGTGCGGAGCATCTATGAAGAAGGCTAATCCGGAAGAGCTTCGTCCTGAATATTGCCGTGAAGATCTCGCTCCCGGCGTCCGCGGAAAGTATCTGGAATCTTTCCGATCAGGGACCAACCTGGTTTTGCTACAACCTGACGTCGCGAAGGCATTTCCAACCGAGGAAGCCGTAAATGATGCGCTTCGGTCATTTATGAACGCGGACAAAGGACCGGCGGACGCTGGCAAGAGCAGCGGTTGAGATACAGGGTCGACTTTGGCACTTTCCTGTAACACCCCCGGTACCGCTGCGGGGTCCCGTGTCTGGATGATTCAATGATGCCGAGCCCACCGGGTGCATTGATGGATTGGCAGGAGACTGCTTTTGACTGGAGACGATGCCCTCTTAGGGGGCATTTTTTAGTATATTGGGAATGCAAATATCTCCGTGACTTACCTTCCCGAACGACTGAGAATCGACAGTTCTGGTGCGGATTACCGTAGGGGTTCGCTAGTTCCGCAGTCAAACGCCAATCGCGCCGTTGTAGATACTCTACGAACACATATCGATAAATTGCGCACGAAAACTAAAAACGACACCATCTCATAGAGGCTTGAAGAAAATGGAGACAATTGTTTCTGCAATAGTTGGAGGATTCCTTGCGGCTGGGACAGGATGGTTGGTTCAGTCACGCTTGGAGAAATCGAAGATTAGCCGCCTTAAAAACCTTCTGATCGTCGGAATTACCGATGACTTGACCAACTCGCTGGAGCTATACGACCAGATCTCTGAAGGATGGGAGCGCAGTCGCATTGTCTGGTTCAATCTGTTTTCCGAGATCGCAGATTCTCGGCATGTTTATGTCAACAATCGGGACTCGATTGTTCTCTTGGACGATTCGGAATTGAGAACCCGAATCCTTCAATACTACCGAAAAAGCGGGAATCATCTCTTGAGTCTCCAAAACGCACAGCAACGAACATACGATATCCAGGATAAATACAACCATGCCGTGGAGTCCTTTCAACTGCAGGACCGTACCCTTACCCTCAAACAAGCCAAAGAGATTGTTGCCCAGACAATGTCAAACGAGGGCCGCGAACTGACTCATTGGAAGGAGCGACTACCCTCACTCGTTGCCGGCATCCAAAGATTCAAAGAAGAGGCGCATCAGATACGAGAAGATCTCATCAAACAGAAGTGAACACGCCCACGTGCAAGTTAACAGGTTCCCCCTAAGATGCCAATATACAGTGAGACATTTTCTCTCCAAGTTTAATGTACTGTACCGGGCGGAGGATATAATCTTATGTAGAAGGCTAATCCAGACGAACTACATCCGGAATAACGACGTGAAAATCTCCGTCCCGGCGTCCATGGCGAATATATCGAATTAACCGCAGTGATCGAACGGACGACGAACGGATCATTGCCTGTTGCCCCGAGATCCCCGGTTCCAATGGACAGGGAAAGACCAGGAATGAAGCCCTTGCTAGTCTGCGGGATGCGATATCGCTCATCTTGCAGGATCGACGAGAAGCCGTGCCGGTATGAAATATTCTTGTAACTTAGACCCAATCCGCAGGATTCATGAATAAGGTTCGAATTTATGTGGAGACTCCAAATAAACTTATGCTTTAGACGTATCTGCGGTGTCGTTTTGGTGGCCCTGGCCTGGGCCGTGGTATGGGCGCCCGTTGGCGTGCTGACAGGGATGATCGTGGATCCGAGCGGTTCCATGGATGAAATGTGGGTGGCGATCGGGGCGTACCCGGGCTTCCTTTGCGGTGCGGTCTTTTCCGCAGTGGTTGGGATTGCAGAGGGCCGTCGCAGATTCGATGAGTTGTCGCTTTCTCGGGTCGGCGCCTGGGGTGCTGTGAGTGGTCTGCTGGTGGGCGTGTTTCCCTTTGTTGCGGGGACGGTAAATACTGCCTTCCCGCTGTGGCTGTGGGGTGTCGTAACAATCGGTCCCGTGGCTCTACTGAGTGCAGCCTCAGCCGTCGGATCGGCTTTGATAGCCAGGATGGCGAAGAAACGAGCAATGCGGGACGTCAGCGGGGACGTTGCGTAGGGGCTTCCCGAAAAAAGATCGCCAAAATTCAGCCGACGAGTCGCCCTGAACGCAATGTGCCTGCGACCTTTCGAAGGTCGGCGAGCCCGTTTCGACAGGCTTAAAGCATACACCAAACGTAGTGTATGCTTTGAAAGTCATTGCGCCTGGACCCTGGTCTGTAGCCCTTTGGCCCTGCCCTGAGCCGCTCCCTGAGCTTGTCGAAGGGGCGGCGAAGGGTTCAACAGGTAGCGAAGCGCGGGCATTTCGACAAGCTCAATGAACGCGCTTCGACAAGCCCGTTTCAACGGGCTCGCCGCGACAGGCCCAGCGCAGGCAACGGACACCAATGCAGCGATACGGTATGAATTGGCGGAAAAATCGTGCGTATTCCTGGGAAATGGCCCAAGTGGGGCTTACCGTAGGCGAGGCTGATCTCTCCCCGTGAATCCAGAGTCCACGGCCCTGAAAATCGTTGCTCGTCCAATCGGACAAAGGCAATGACATTCCGATGGAGGATCTGAATGGCTGACTGGCTCGAATTGACGTTCCCGGGTGACACCAGCAAGGGGTCCGTGCTTATTATCGATGACGAACGAGTCACTTTGCTCGCGGATCCTCTACGGCGGCGCATCCTGGAAACTCTTGGCGAGGGAAAATCCGTGGCAGAGATATCGTCGATGTTGGGTGTTACCGATACCCGGGTTCTCCGCCACCTGAAGCGACTCGCGGAATCGGATATCGTACATCTCCAAGAAACCGGTCGTGACCCGAGGGCCTGGCGTTGCCTCCCGGCGGCGCGCAAGATTCGACTCCCGGACCCGGTGGATGAGACGGCCAGAACCTCCGAGCCAGTCGGTTCGGAGGTTGTTTGCCAGTTTAACCAGGCGTTTCGCGAAAGTGCGGACGGCATATTCGGTCCGGATTTTCAGAGCTCTGTCAACCATAACCGCGCTCGACTCTCGGAAGGGCAGGCGGCCGAATTCAACCGTCGGCTTCTGAGCCTCATAGAGGAGTACTTTCCACCTGGCAAGGGAGATCCTTCCGGAATCAAGTATGGCTTTTTCGGGGTAATGACCCCGATTGACCTTCCTCCTATCGAGTCGTGACAGAAGGGTATTCACAGCCATCCTGCGTATGGATGGCCCACATCCCTTAACACCACGGTTACCTCTGTGACCGCGGCGTTCACCCCCAACCCGGCGCGGTCGAATCCTGCACGTGAAATACCGGAAGACAGGCAGACTAAATGCGTATTCACTTTATTCACCACGGCAAGAGAGACCGCAGGATCGGCGATCCGTCATTAATGACCATCGCATATGACGACGGCCAAGATCGACTCGAAGCTGTCGGGGCCATCTTGTTCGATAATTAACTTCGGGCAGGAGTCGAATGCTCACCACGCGGTTCGGGGGCACTGAACCGTTACGCGCCATTGCAGTTCGACAGAGATCAAGAATTGACAACTTTCTATCTCATTCGGCATGGAGAACCCAATTGGGATTTGGCTGCCGGAGAGAATCTCAAAGGCGCCCAGGTGGGATGGGCAGCACATATCGTTCCGTTGACCGAGAATGGCATCAGCCAGATTGAGAATGCTTCAAAATCCCTGTCAACTGAAAATCCTGAACTCATTATCTCGTCACCAATGTCACGGGCACTCCAATCAGCTGCCATACTCAGCCGGATACTCGATCTTCCACTTAGAGTCGAGTTTAATCTGCACGAATGGATCTGCGGATGGCGCGATTCGATTGAGCTTGTCGACGAAACCGTGGCAGAAATGCAAAAGCTGGGAGGCGAGTGGCCTCCAGTTGAGACGAGAGATTGGGAGCCGATGTCCAGTGTGCGCGACCGTGTCAATCGTGTTTTAGGACAATACCGGTCCTTCCATCGTGTTGTCGTTGTATGTCATGAAACCATTATTCTCTCGCTCACTGGAAAGAGCAGAGCAGGCGTTTGCCTCAGAAGGAACCGGCGCAGAACGGTTTTTTCAGGGAGATGCACGCGATCTGGGCGTCTTTGAGGACGAATCATTCGATGCCGCACTGCTTCTCGGTCCTCTTTATCACCTGATCGAGAGGGATGATCGTTCACAGGCTTTGAGTGAGATGATTCGCATTCTGAAACCGGGCGACAGGGCAATTGTCGCCTTTCTCAATTCGTGGGGCTTGCTCAGAAGCGGAATAGTCGGTTTCCCGAAGCGCTTCAGCAATCCCGCCTTTCTGCGTAGCATGCTCGGCGAAAAGACCTTTGAAGATCATGAACGTTCCGGTTTCACGGAAAGTCACTGGTCCAACCCCGAGATCGCCGGCAAAGAGCTCCAGGATGCAGGGCTGCGAATTGTCAGCTACGCCGGCGCAGAAGGCTTCGTCGGAGGCATGGCGCCGCTCCTCGAGTCGCTCAGGAAAGATGAACCGGCGGCATACGAAAACATTGTAGAATTCGCAGCGGAGACGTCCGATTTGCCTCAATTCAGAGACTCAACAAACCATGTTTACTTTGTCGTGAAAAAGTAGAGTACGTCGACACCTGCGTTTTGAAATCGACTAAAAAAGCTGCTCAGCACTGAGCCATACCGTTACTTTACACCGTGCCGTCAGTTCGGGGCAAATCGGCCCTAAGCGCAAGCCGCTATCCGTGATTTTTTTTCGATCTTCAGATTTTTTTTCTTGACAACTGTACTAAAATTGGTACAGTAGGAATGATGAACAGAGACAAGCCAATAACCGTTCGCTTCTTCCGTACGACGACAGGACGTGAACCGGTTAGATCGTGGCTGCGCAGCCTGGATCGCGAGGCGAAGAGGATCATTGGTGCAGACATCAAGACCGTTCAATTCGGGTGGCCTCTTGGAATGCCGCTGATCCGAAAGCTCGACAACGATCTTTGGGAGGTCCGCAGCACACTGCCCGATTCAATAGCCCGAGTCTTCTTTACGGTCTACGGTGGCACAATTCTGCTGTTGCACGGTTTCATCAAAAAGAGTCAGAAGACTTCCGCCAGAGATCTCCATTTGGCACGCTCCAGGCTAATGACGGTACGGGAGGCAAGATGAGTAAACATGCCGGCAGCAGCTTTGACGAATTCCTAACAGAAGAGGGCCTTCTCAGTGAAGCGGAGGCTACGGCAACGAAACGCGTTATTGCGTATCAGTTGAGTCAGTTCATGGACGAGAACAAGCTGTCCAAGTCGGCGATGGCCAGGCGCATGCAAACCAGTCGTTCAGCGCTGGACCGATTGCTTGACGCGTCCAATCCCTCCGTAACGCTGCGGACAATGGACCGCGCTGCGCGGGCGCTGGGCAAGCAGCTCCGCATCGTTCTGACCTGATTTCATCTGGCGATCGGTGCTGTACACTATCGCATTTTTTCACGGCGCCCAACAACCAGGGTGTTGTGCTACGCCGGTTTCGGCGAGAGGCTTGACCTTCTGCATATTTTAAAATCGTCCGCTTAAATTAACGTATCGGTTATCGCGTCAGTCCTTGTCTTTATTCGGGGATGCTAAAAGGCCGAGATCCTCACGGTTTTAAAAAAAAGGCGACTCCCAAATTGGGGTCGCCTGTTGATTATTCACCTGACCCATTACTTCAATAGCTCAAGAATATCCCCGGAACGCCTTTCCTTCTTCGCGAAGTCCAACGGCGTCTCTTCAAGCGCCGTTTTCATCGTCTTTTCGGCGCCTGCATTTAGCAGGAGTTCAATCATCTCTCTTCCACCGCACCTGGCTGCGATGTGAAGGGGTGTCTCGCCCTGTACTACGTAACCGTGCCCCCAATCGGAGCGCACGTTTACACAAGCCTTTGCATTCACGGCGGCGCCCTTTCTGAAGTATCCCGATGTCCGCTGATGATCGGGCCTGAAAAGAGGCTACCCGGGGAAGGACAGGTCGGGCGCAGGTGGGCTCAGCCCTTGCCGCGGACGGGAGGCGTCCTGCAACACACTGAAGCAAATATGATCAACAATAGCCACGCTGTCAACAGTATGTTATATTGAAAACAGAGACATAAGCAGCAAACCCGGTCGCATTATTGTCACGGGCGAGCCCGGAGCAAGGAAAGCGAATGAATCACTCCGTCCGCAGCCATCTTCGTCTTGAGATCGATGCCTACGACGAGACCATCCGGCGGTTCATCCCGGGCTACGACGAAGGATTGAACAGGATCGCCCGTGAGGTCGCCGGAATCCGCCCCGCCCTGGTGCTGGACCTCGGCACGGGAACGGGCGCCCTGGCGGAAGTGATGCTCGAACACGAAAGCGTGGGCGCCGTTGAAGCTATCGACGTCGATCCCGAGATGCTGGACCGTGCCCGCACCCGGCTCAAGCGATTCGGATCCCGCGCGCGTTTTCGCGAATGTTCATTCGATGCTCCGCTCCCGGCGTGTGACGCCGTGGCCGCTTCCCTGGCCCTGCATCATATTTCCACGATGGCACGCAAGCGTGCCCTGTACGAGCACGTTTTCCAGGCACTCCGTCCCGGCGGGCTGTTTGTGAACGCCGACGTGAACATAAGCGCAAATCCGGTAGAACGGGAGCGGTGCTACCGCATCTGGGCAGCCCACCTGGTTTCCTGCGGCATCGACGAACAGCGCGCCTATGAGCACTTCGAAGAGTGGGCCTCCGAAGACACCTATTTCCCGCTCGACGACGAGCTCGCCGCCCTGCGCGAAGCCGGATTCAACGCTCAATGCGCCTGGCGGGAGGCGCCGAATACGCTTCTGGTAGCACGCAAGAAATAGGACATCGGGTCGGGGCTCGATTTGAGACTCGCTCGACACGGCACAAAATACTCCGGGAGCATACCTGCCACCAGAACGACCCATCCGACTTCAAGATTCAACTCGTCGAAACCAGGATTGAGAGCCTATGAAGGAACATCTTCTCCACTTTCTGCACGCCGCCAGACTGGCCCTGGAAAACTACGATGTAGGGAAAGTCGCCATCGATGAGAGCAAAGAAGTGGGCCATATCGGTTTTTCCGGTTACCACATGGTCAAGTTCCGTGCAGATGGGTCATCTGGCAGTTTCCTCGTCACCGTATATTATGCCGACGGAGACCGGAATATCCATAGCTATCGAACGGATGTCCATTCCCACCTTCACTGGCTCGAAGCCTTGAGCCGCGACACCGATCTGGTCATTCAGAAACCCATCCGCAGCCGGTCAGGCGACTTCATCACCGAACTCCAGTCCGATGGCGAATGGTCCTTTCTCGTCACGCTTCTGTGCTGGGTCGAAGGCGAGGTGGCCTGGGATAACTACAGTGACGAGGTGTTCGTTGACCTGCCTTCAGGTATACTACATAATGTCGGAACGGTCCTCGGCAAACTCCACCGGCACAGCAGTCGATGGACCCTTCCCGACGGCTTCTTTCGTCCCGGGAGCGAAGCCGAAGACATGCCGCGGAACCTGAACCGCTTACGTCTGGCCGCAGATGAAGGCCGTGTTGGCGCCGGTGATTTCGCAGTTATGGAACAGGCTGCTTCCCACATCATTGCCGATGTCGCAGGAATGGACAAATCTCCACAAGACTGGGGATTACTTCACGGGGATTTCTCGTGTGGCAACTGCATCGTACATCGGGGCGAGGTCCGTCCCATTGATTTTGACTGGTGTTGCTTCGGGTATTTTCCGGCCGATGTGGGATGGTGCTTCGCCGTGAACCCCATGAATCCCGCGCTTTGTCAGGCTTTTCTCGACGGTTACAGGCAACAGCACACGTTACCCGATAATCATCTGCAGATAATCGAATGTTTCTTTATCGAATCCTGCATTCGCCTGCTATCCTGGCGCGCGGAGAATCCAAAAGCGGATTTCCTGACACTCTCCTGTTTTATAGAAGGTGCCTGTAAGAAATATCTCAACGATGAACGGTTCGTCCTTGAATGGATGGAGGACCTCTGAAAAAGGAAACACAACCAGGCCCATATCTCACGACGTCCGGTGACATAGGGAATCAGGGGCAGGTTTGAAACCTGCCCCTACGGTTGGGCCATCGGGACGTGTCCCATGCCGGCATCGAGCCAGTCTAAATCCGGAGGCAAATCGATGACAGCGTCCCCAGTTCTGATTCTCACTCTGGTCCTCCTGTCCGTGATGTCACCTGCCGCCGCGGATGATCGGCCCGGCTCGGAGGACGATTACGGCCGCGCGCGGATAGGTGGCATGCGAGGCGCGATAGAATGGGAATCTATGCTTCACGGTGAGGGATTGAAGGGCTGGAAGTCTGGCGACGAAAGGGTATGGTCTCGCGAGGGAGACACCGTGATCCTGAACGCAGGAGGCCTGGTAAAATCGAGCCGGCTGGTCCAGGGAGACAGCACCTGGTCACACTATGAGTTCAAGGTCCAGGTCACGCTTGTGCACGGCGCGAATATTCAGATCCGCTTCGGCATAACCGAGGATACCCAGGAGTACATGATCGATTATCTCGGTGGGTGGAAGGCGATGGCGATCAGCACCTACGAGCGCGGCAAACGTGGGGTCACCAAACTCGACGTCGTCAACTTCGTCCTGCATCCGAAACGGGAGTACGACCTTGTGTTGGCGGTTCGAGGCAACTCGATAACAAGCTACGTCAACGGGAAGCTCGTCAACCGCGTCACGCTCAATACAAACCCCAGGGGAGCGGTAGCACTGGGCACCTGGGGACACCGGGCGATTGCTCGATTCAGGGATCCGAAAATCCGGCATTATCACTGACACCTTGGGACCTGGACATGTGAGTCGAAACTTCGTGGACAACCGACGCAGTTTATCGGTAGACCCGGGCAAGGATCGCAAGGCGCCGAAAGGAAGGATGTCCCACGGTTGAGAGGAATGCGGCGGCATTCTTCGCGGTCACTCAATTTCGTAGTGTGCAATTGGCACAGATATGATACGGTTCCGATGGCGCCGGCGGCGTCAGATGTGATCCGTGGAAAATGGAAAAGACCTTCGTGCAAAACGCAATTTTGCAATCTCAAATCTGATTCAAGCTAAGGGGCTCTTTATGCCGGATACCAACGCCGCCCGACGCCATGCTTCATTTGTAGAGATAACCGGCGACCCAAACCTGCCGGAAGTGCTCCTGATCGGAGACTCGATTTCGATGGGGTTTACGATTCCGACTCGAGAACGCCTCAAAGGCAGGGCGAACGTCCACCGCCCACCTGACAATTGCGGACCGACGAGCCACGGGCTGGCGCAGTTGGACGAATGGCTGGGCAATCGGAAGTGGGAAGTCATCCACTTCAATTGGGGGTTGCACGACCTGAAATATGTCGATGCCGAGGGCAGACTCACCGACCCGCACGAAGGCGGACCGTTGACGTCCATCGACCAGTATAAGGAAAGACTGGGGAAGCTGGTTGGAAGGCTGAAGGCGACGAGAGCAAAACTGATCTGGGCGACAACGACGCCCGTACCAGCGGGCGCCAACGGTCGAAGAAAGGGAGACGCAGCCGAATATAACGCGGCCGCGACGGAGATTGTGAACGAGCCTGGCATTACTGTCAACGATCTCCATGCTTTCGCCCTGCCGCGACTGAAGGAACTCCAGCTTCCCCGAAATGTGCACTTTACTGAAGAGGGTTCGGAGATTCTGGCAATTCAGGTTGCCAGGGCAATTCTGGAGCGACTGAGCGTGTGACGCCGGCGTCCTCATGCACTCAGAGGAGTTGAAAATGCCGAATTCAGGAGGCCGTATCTGATATGGCGACTTCCTTTCCGATTCTCGAATTTGACGAGGAACGAGAGGCCGTTATCGAGCCGTCGAAAGCCATCAGGCATCGCGATGTCCCGGAGCATTGCGTCATCTGCTACTTTCGACAGACAATCGAACACGTGAGGCGGCAACTGACGTTTCGACCATTGCGCCCTGTCAAGTGTGTAATGGGTGAGATTCCTGTCTATTCAGGCACATATGATGGACGGCGGGTGGCGATTCTTCCGGGCGCAGTCGGCGCCCCACTTGCTGCGGGATGCCTCGAGGAGATCATAGCTCGCGGCGGTCGAAAATTTATCGTTTGTGGAAGTGCTGGGGTTCTTGACCGGTCCATCGCAAGCGGAAACATCGTTGTACCGGCATCTGCCCTGCGGGATGAAGGCACATCGTATCACTACCTGCCACCGAGTCGAGAGGTCAGTCCGACACCCGAAGCGGTGGAGGCGGTCATTGAGACCCTGAAGGCGCATGGTTGCAGGTACGTCATAGGAAAAACCTGGACTACGGATGCGTTCTACCGGGAAACCAGAGCAAAAATAGCCAGACGTCGTGGTGAAGGATGCGTAACGGTTGAAATGGAAGCCGCAGCGTTCTTTGCAGTCGCCCAATTTCGCGGTGTGCAATTGGCACAACTGCTCTACGGATCCGACGACGTCAGCGGCGTCGAATGGGACCCCAGGAATATGGGAAAAGAGACGTCCGTTAGAGAAGCGCTTTTCTGGATGGCGTTGAATGCCTGTCTGAGACTTTAACGGGCTGATTTGCGGAATTGCAAGGCTGGAGCTTCGGTGCTGTCGCGCCGTGCTTCTGCAGCAGTCATCACGAGTGTCCGGGAGGCGGGGAGGTCGTTTGAGATTTCCTGCAAAAAGAAGCGGCTTGGCCTATTTTTCGGAAGTCCTGTAAAGGCTTCTATGCCGCGAGACGGCAAAGGAGGGGGCCTGGATTCTTGATTCCATTTGATGACCTGACGTACAGAGGGCAGCTGCGCCGCCTTCGACACCTTGCGCACGTGGCGCTTGCGACCTACAATTTGGGGGATTTCACGCTTCGGCCGTTACAACATCTGGAAAACGCCACGTTCCTGGTCAGAGCCGGAGGCGCCAGATACCTTTTGCGCGTCAGCCGGCCCGGTTACAGGGAGCATGCCGCCATCCGGTCGGAGCTGGAATGGCTGGATGCAATCACACGGGATACGGACCGCGTCGACCAGATCGAGAACATGATGCGATGGAATCTACGAGAATGATATGTCAACCAGGAAGGGGAAGATCGTCTTGAGCGGCTCCTCGATCAAATACTGCGAAAACCGGGTTATTCCACTCGATGCCATATTGCGACTCTATTCCGCCAATGAGTGGTCGTCCGCGAGCAAACCGAACGAGCTTCGCGGTGCGTTGCTGAACTCTCATTCTCTGCTAACGGCCTGGGATGGAGGCCGTCTTGTCGGACTGGGCAATGCCATCTCGGACGGTCATCTCGTTGTGTATTATCCACACCTGCTGGTGGATCCCGAATTTCAGCGGAAAGGTATCGGATCTCAGTTGATGAGAAGGCTGATGGCAAAATACGAAGGCTTCCACCAGCACGTGCTCATTGCGGATGGCCGGGCGATCGACTTCTACAGAAAGTGCGGGTTTACCAGGGCCGGCAAGACGGAGCCCATGTGGATCTACTCCGGTAAGGATCACTAAACCAGGGCAGACGTCACCGTTCCACGCGGGTTGGCTTCCTCAAAGTGTGGGCGCACGTGCAACGGACGCATATCGCGGATGATTCGGCGGCGCATATTAGCGTCTGCCATTGAACAAGATTCCACCCCTGGAGTGAAAATATGACACCCCGTGTAATTGAAGCTCGCTATGTAGACGACTATGTGATCTGGCTCAGATTCGATGATGGTCTGGAGGGAGAAATAGATTTGAAAGATGAACTAAGGGGTCCGGTTTTTTTGCCGCTGAAGAACGAAGAGGAATTTAAGAAATTCCGAATTCACCCTGACCTGCATACGATTGCGTGGGAAAATGAAGCAAGTTTTGCGCCTGAATTTCTATATGATATTGTAAAGGTTACGGATCATCGGATCAAATTCCTAATCAGAGAAATGACAAAAGAGTTTCGAAACGTTTGTGCCAGCGTGGCAATGGTTGTCCGTACTGCCCCAAGTCAGACAGTGCGCCTGGTTGTCCTAACGCTAGGCCTCGGGTCAGGACCAGCTGCGATCCTGTACATTCAGAAGATAGTAATTGATGAAGTCGTGGAGCACAAGGACTATTCAGTTGATGCATCTTTGTCAGTTGCTCTTATCGTGGGGATGATTGCCTTTGTTACATGCAATCTTCTGATGGACTCCATCGAGACGTTTCAGGGATTCCGAGTGACGATTTTTGGGCGGGTTGTTGAGGGCAGAATAAAGGAGAGGGTATATCATAAGGTCGCAACGTTTAACGATATAGCACTTTTTGAGACACCCGAGCTATTGAACGAACTCGAGCTTGCGCTTCGCGGAGTTGGTAGACTAAGGAGTCTTACCGCCGTAGTTGGGAATCTTTTGATCGGAACGTTCATGGTGATTCCTGTATTGGTTCTGTCAGCTTCGATCGAGTGGTGGGTTCCGATCGTGATTTTCGGCCTAATGGTGCCGTCTGTTTGTGTTCAGCTCTATTACGACGAAAAGGCGTGGAACGTAGAGGCGCGACAAGCAAGTCTTCAAAGGCAGGTCGGGATCTTCGAAAGGATCCTGACTTCGAAGGAATTTGCAAAGGAGCTTCGGTTGTTCGGGATCCAGTCGTTGATCCTCGATCGTTGAGTCGCCTCCGAAAAGGGGGCCGCGAAGGATTCGTGTTGGTGGACAGCGATGCGTATAGGGATGTATCGTGGTGCCGGGATTTTACAGCGACCTGCGGCGCATCAACGTAGAGGGAGGCCACCAGGTTGGTCTCGGTGTTGTCAATCAGGGTTTTGCACAAGAAATCCCCGATTATGCGGGGATCATCAGGGGTGTAGCGAGGTAGTTCTTGATCCGAACCAGATTGATCCATAGGCCACGACACCAGGCCCACCGTTGGTGTGGCATCAGTCCGCGATAGCGCGTCTTGCCATTTTGGGTGTAATAGCTCAACTGGAAGATGCTGGCCTCGACATTGTTGCGTCTGTTTCTAATATGGGCAGGGAGTGCTTCGATCTGTTTGCGATTGAGGTAACTGTCGATGTGTTGTTCTTTAAAGTATCGTGGTTTGCCATCGATGATGATTTTGTATTTTCCCGGTTTGTATTCTTGGGCAAGCTGAACCTCTCCGGTTTGTTGATCAATGACCTTGACACCGTCTGCTGCGCGTTCATAACTGAAACGCCCTGGGGTTCCTTGCAGGCCACTGTAATAGAATTGCTTGTCCTGTTCTTTTGCGTACTCGGCGTTGGATTGATCATTATAGGCCCCATCCATTGACACTTCCAAGACGTCACCCACCACGCGTTGTGTCTGCTCAATGGCAGGTTGGACAAACGCGTTGTCGGGACTCGTCGCCGGTTTGACGTCAACATCCGTGATCAAATTGAGGCCATCCTCATCGCAGGTCTCGGTGAGGTTGACATTATACCCTTTCACCTTATTCTCGCCTTTCCTGCGAAAGGCCGCATCGTCATCATGGGCAGACTGCAACGAGGATGAACAGATCGCTTTCGGCGGCTTGGGTAGCACCTCTTCGGGGGAAGACAAAACCGTATATTGGTCCTCAAAAACACGCACGATCAGACCATATCGATCGCTGTCTTTCTCGGTATAGGTCTCTTGTAGCCTGCTCAATAACCGCCCCAATTCCTGTAGCTTCTCGCCTTTTTCAGTAGGGGTGAGACGGTAGACAACCTGATGGGGCTTCCCTTGGATCAGATCCTCCAAAACCTGCTGATCCGTTGCCGATAATCGTCCCTTCTCATCCTTGTCCAATGACCTCCAGAACCCTTGTAAGCAACAAACCACCAACTGCAACCGACAACACAAGGCAATGTTGGCGCCGATCAACTTACTGTCCATTCGGATTTGTTGACCCAATACACCAAAGGCCTTGGCCTGCGTCTTTGTTAAGCTGAAAAAGGTCTCTCCTACCAGATCGCGACCGGTCTTCAGTTGATACGCATACAAAGCCTGCTTGAACAGATAATACGTGGACTCGACAGGCACTTCATCCGTAAGATTCACCAACCCCAATGCCCCCATCACCAGGATGTTGAACCGACATTGCTCAAAAAGTTGGGCATCGCTCCACCCAAAGCCCTCCTTCAAGATCATCATCGACACCAGATGCCGGATCGGCGCATTGGGACGGCCTATGTCAGGGTCAAACACCACACGAAAAATATCCTCATCGACCTTTGACGTGATGTGCTCGTAGAACAGATTATTCCAGGCGGCCGGATCATTTAGCCGATCCAGCTTCGGACCTTTGAAATGCGACTCGAAGCTGCTAAACAGATCCGGCTGACTTGAAAGGGCACTCCTTCTAAACATATGTCCCTCGCTTCTTTGTGATCAAACATCAATCTGAAACATTGCAACCTGTTGACACCTCGAATTTAGTACTTTTCCCTGGTTAAGTAAACACGACTTTTCGGAGTGGGCTCAGGGTTGGAAGGATAAGTTTTGGTCTGCCTTCAGCGAAAGCTACGAGGTGACGAGGCGTGGAACTTATCAGATTCTATTTTGGTCGCTACTCAGCGTTGTCGGAGTAGGTGCGCCGTTCGTGTACGTTGTTCTCGCAGTCTTGGATGGGCGTTTTTCGGTCGGCGATTTAGCGCTCTACGTTGGTCTTGTGTACCAGGAACAGCGCAGCATCTTCATCCTGGTCGCCAATACGTCCAGGCTTCGGACTGTTGGGTTAGCTATCGGGCCTATCTTTCGCATTCTCAATCTTGAACCAGAACTGAAGGATCAAGGCGGAGAAATCGTTGAACGAGATGAAACAGCCATTGACATTGACGGACTGTCCTTCTCGTATCCCGGTGAAACTCGTCTTGTACTGAAAGACATTAATCTGAGACTGCGAGCCGGGGAGACAGTTGCAATTGTTGGAGAGAACGGAGCAGGAAAAACCACGCTTGTAAAGTTGCTATGTCGGCTCTTCGACCCTGTGAAGGGATCAATTTCCTGGAATGGTATGGATATCAGGGAAATTGGCTTAGCGGATCTAAGACGAAGAATCGGTACGGTGATGCAGGACTTCGCGCGGTTTCCGCTTTCGGGCGCAGAGAACATTGGCATCGGGTCAATTGACAACCTGTGTGATAGGGATGCTATTGAAGCCGCAGCCACCGGTGCCGGACTTCGTGAGGTCCTTAAGACGCGGCCAGGATTTATGGACAAGCACTTAACAAGGGAACTCGATGACGGTATTGAACTATCTGGAGGGGAGTGGCAGCGGGTAGCACTTGCTCGAGCCTTCATGAGGCTGTCGGGATGCAGCTTGGTAATCCTGGACGAGCCTACTGCGGCCCTGGATCCGAAAACGGAGTATGAAATACACTCCCTTCTAGCAGACATTGCAAAGGACAAAACTTCCGTGATTATTACACATCGGCTTTCCCTCGCTCGAATTTCTGACAGGATCGTTGTTCTTGAAGATGGTAGAGTCGTGGAGGAGGGCACGCATGAGGAGTTGATGTCGATCAGAGGCGTGTACTCATCAATGTTCAAGCGGCAAGCAATTCGTTACACGGATAATCTGGCATAGTTATGAGAAAAGCAAGGTTACGGCCTGAATGGGAAGTTTTGGTTTTCTGTAACCTGTGAAAGAGAGAAAGCGGATCCCCATCTCGGCCTTTTGACTCAATACTGCCGGTTTGTTTTTTCGTAATGTGTTGTTGGGTCAAAATCAGCGAAGTCAAAATGCGACAGAATTGTGACTTCCCGGATTCTGTTGGGTCGAAAGAAAGGCTGCGATGAACGAAAGCGATTCAGGCATCCGCAGGGTGTCCTCAACTTTCCGGGCAACCCTTCGACGCGAGCTTGGCGCCTGGGTGGACGAAGGCGTTGTCGATTCCGATCAGTCCGCCGCGATATCGAAACGCTACGGGCTGGGCGAGGTCGCGGAGAAATCCGGCGGCCTGCTTGTACAGGCGCTCTATCTGATCGGAGCCTGCCTGATCGGAGGGGGCGCGATCAGCTTCGTGGCGTCAAGATGGGAAGAGATCCCCGTGCCCTTGAGAATGGCGCTCCTTGTGAGTACGCTGCTTGCCTGCGAAGTCGCGGGGTTCTACCTGTGGAAGGTGTCGGGAACCCGCAGAAAACTCGGGGAGGCCCTCATCGTGCTGGGCGGGCTGGTCTTTGGAGCGAACGTGGTACTGATCGCGCAGATGTTCAATCTGCACGGCGAACCTTACGGCGCCTTTGGAGTCTGGGCGCTCGGAACGGCGGTTATTGCCTATGCGACGATGAGCGGACCCTGCATGTTCCTGACGTGCGCGACGAGTTTCGCCTGGTTCTGCGGCCACACGGCCGGGAACCCGCACGCATTCTGCTGGTATCCACTCACAATCGTGGTCGCAGGGCTTCCGTTTCTGATGCGTCGCAGTGCCGCGGCCTTTACCGGCGTGATTTTGGCGGCAGGGGCGGCAACCGCCGTGTGCGCGGGGTTCGACAGCGGCGAGTACTGGCCGGCCGTTCTCGCCGTTGCCGTAACCGCCACGTTCCTCTTCGGCATGGGGCTTCGGCTGCATAGGACCGAATCCGCGCGGCTGATGGGGATGATCGCGAGGATTGTCGGGTTGGCGGGGATTCTGCTGCTCGCGTACATCATATCCTTCCAGGAAGTCGCAAGCGAACTTTCAACGCGCACGTGGCGGTCCGCCGGATGGTTGTGGACGGTACCGCTCGGGCTGGTGTGCATCGCGACAATTGCCGTTTGGGTCTCCGTGATCCGGACGCCTCCGGAGAGGACCGACCTGAGACACCGCTCGATAGCGGTACTCGTTGCCGGCGTCCTCCTGGCCTCAGGTATGTTGACCATGCATGCTGTCGTGATATCCCTGGGGGCTTATCTGGCCGTCGCCGCAATCGGGGTCAGTCTGCTCTATACGGCGGTAAAGGTCCATCGAAGGACATCCTTCTGGACGGGTCTGTTGCTTCTGGCGTGGGTTGTCTTCCACAACTTTATACAGTGGGAAACGCATCTGCTCCTCAAGTCATTGGTCTTCATCCTGTGCGGTATCGGGGTGATTCTCGGAGGGATCCGGTTTGAGCGGCATCTCAAACAGGGGGGCACGGACAATGGCTAAGAGATCCATCTGGTTCGGAGCCGCGCTGCTCGCGCAGATCGGGATCCTGGCTGCGCTGCCCCTGGGCCGGAATGAATCGGGAAAGAAGATCTGGCTTTCCGCAAAGGTTGCAAATTTAAGGGACGTGATGCGAGGATCGGGTATCCGCCTGAATTATGACATCGAACGGCTTGAAGCGCGCCGCAAGCGGGGGGAGACAGTCTATGCAACGCTGCGGAGACATGCGGATTCCACGTGGTCGGTCGAGACGGCATGGGCAGATCGGCCGTTGGACGTATCGCCGGCGTCGATTCTGATCCGCGGCAAGACGGCGCGACGATGGGAACCCATTCATGTAAACCTGCGGCAGAAGAGCGACGGTACCTGGCTCGCGGATTCGGTGGCAATCGGACAGGTGGACACGCCGTTCGGAAACGTCGAATCACACCGGGCCGTGGCGACTGCTTCGGTCCCGCAGGACTACGTGGACCTGGGAATCGGATACTGCGATGTCACGGAAAATCTGCGAAAGCGGATCGTCCAGGACATCCGGAAGCATCCCGGGGATTTCGCGGCGCTCGTCCAGGTCGACCCGCAGGGGCGCGCGTCGCTCCTGGGATTTCGGGTCCAGGATCGCCAGGTCATGTTCAAGACGTGGTAAGCGATCGGCAGTGCCGCGCTCAGACTGCCATTGAGGATGTATCCTGTGCCGCACCCTGAGCCTGTCGAAGGGTCGGAAGGGTGGCGAAACGTGGGCGCTTCGACAGGCTTAACACAAGCAACACAGGCAACGTACGAAAATATCCAGCGTCTGGTTGCTGACCCCTCCCCGGCAACGGGAAGAGAGGCATGATCCTGTCCTCGACAGTGAAGAGTCAGGTTGATGTTGAACGGCCTTGGCTGTATCCCGACAACAGGGCGACCACAAGGGTCGCCCGCTACGCGGGCGGAGGCGGATTCTCCGCGCCTTAACGTCAAACATCATCATAGCACTGCAAATCTTCCCTCGGGCGGCCGGTGGTGGCGTGGGGGGTTTTTCCGCGTTTTTCCATCCAGCACAGCAGTACTGGTACATCTGACGGGCTCGTAGGTCGCCCAATCGCAATCTTGCCCCTGAGGCGATTCGCGGAAAAACCGGCCGCGCGCCGAGCGGCGCCCTTCTTTTTCGCCCTTTTTCTTGGGCGATGCAAGAAAAAGGGCAAGAGAATAGGGGACGTTAGGGGATGGAGGAGATTCCGCCTCAAAGGTGGCGAAACGTGATGAATCGGCCGATTTGGATTTAGACTGCGGAGAGGGCTGATAGAGGGTGATTATGGCTGCAGGACATTCCAAACAGTAGCATCTAAAAATGAACCGGGCGGGTTGGGACGAGGGCCACCGGTACCTGGCCGCCAGGAGGCGGGAGCACCCCGAATGGGTTCATGAATTCCGCGACGGAGGCACGACATTCACTGAAACGGAGCTGGCGCTTCTGGGTGACGTCTCCGGACTGGATGTGTTGCAGCTAAGCTGCGGAGGCGACGCGAGTCAGGCGTTTTCTTTCGCAAACCTGGGCGCCAGCGTAACGGCCTGTGATTTCAGCCCGGTCGCCATCGAGGAGGCGAAACAAAACGCGGCCAGGGTTGGTCTGGCCGTGCGGTTCGTCCTTGCCGACGCTCAACGTCTCTCGACGATAGGAGACGGTGCGTTCGACCTTGTACATGCAGATGGCAACCTGTGGTACTACGAAGACCTTCCCACGGCATGCCGAAACTGGTATCGAGTTCTACGGGCAAACGGCCGATTGTTCCTGCATGAGAACCACCCACTCACGCTGTGGTGCCTGGAAGCGGATGAGACCGACGGCAGCCTGAGAGTCGTTCGGAGCTACGGCGACAGGAGGCCGGAATATTCACCGTTTCAAATTGACGATTTCGTCTCGAAGGAATCCGACGAAGTGGAGTTTCCCCACACGTTGGCGGACATTTTGAATGCCGACGTGCAAACCGGCTTCGTCCTGGAGCAAATGGTGGAATGCAATCTGAGCCAGGCCGGTTTTCCGATAGAGGGACTGGGTCGGTGCGCGGAGAAGCTGCCTCACGACTTCTACGTGCTGGCTCGGAAGGTTCGCTGAAGCAACGCCACGGCTCCCACCCTGTCAATCCCGGCGCATGACGCCGTCACCGTGGCGCCCTCCCTCGTTCCTTATTCGCATACCCCGTAGCTGTAGACGTGGGATCCGCTCCCGAAGTAGATGCGTCCGTTCAACCAGTCCCCGCCGAAACCGATGGGTACGGGAGACGCAGCCAGCATGGCGAGGCTGTGGTCATTCGGGTTTACGCGGACGATCCCTTTGACGAACAGCATGTAGACATCGCCATCCGGGCCGGAGACGAAGACACGCGGGCCCTGCTGCATCGCGGTAAGCCCGAAACGGTGGACGGTAGTTTCGCTGCGCAGGATTTCCCTGGTATCGGGATCGAAGGCGAAAAAACGTTCCCCGTCGGCAACGCCGTAGACCAGGCCGTCCGGACCCGGACAGAGATCCGTGTACGATTGCACACCGGGGAATGCGACTTCGCGCCACAGGATCCGTCGGGTGTCCGGATCCATCACGAAGAGTTCGGCTTCTTCCGCCTTCCGCTCGCCGCCCGTGCCGGGATTGGTGGTGGACCCGCCCAGGAGGTTGCCGTCCGGAAGGGCGATCAGGCTCATCGTGCTGTGATCGGGGAGAATATCGGTGTGCTCGAGCAGTACGTGCGAGCCGGTTTCCCGATCCCGGAACAGCATCCCGCCGCCCGTGTGACCGTAATCCGGTGTGCCCGCCAGGATGACGGTCTTGCCGTCCGGGTGGGCGAGCAGTGTATGCGGGCGGTTAATGGCGGGTTTGCATTCGGTCAGGAAACGTGGGTTGGAATCGGGGTTGTCCTTTTCGGTAGGGACCCACGGTCCGGCGGGGTCCCATTCCAGCAGAAAACCGCCTGTGTATCCGCCGGCGAAAAAACGGTCCGACTGCCGGGCAACGGTGTTCCACTGCCCATGGTTCGGGCGATTCGTCCAACTGTCGGCTTCAGGATCGTAGCTGAAGAAGCGCGCGGGAAAGGTGGTGCCCCCGCAGATGGTGTTGTCCGGAGCCGCGGCAAGGCCCATCACGTGGGCGCCTTCGGTCGTGTATTCGAAGTCAACTTCCCGGATTTCTCCGGATACGGGATTCTCTACGGACAGGGTGCGGTTGGCCAGGTCGCACGTCAGGACGCGTTTGCCATCGGGGAAATCCCGGTAGAAAAGGCCTTGGCTGCCCGTGACGATCGGTTTTTCGTTCTGTGCTTCCAGCGACCCGACAGGTTTACGCGTACCCTTGTAGAGTTCAAGCCAGTTATGGGAATTGTCGCCGGCATGTCCGTATACCTTCCCGTTGAGGTCGCGGTAGACGTGGCCGCTACCCTGGACGCGTTCGCTTTCGGATAGCATGGGTTCCGCAGTGCCGGAATCCGGTTCCAGGCAGATGATCTGGCTGGCGGTGCTTCCGATACCGAAGTAGATCCATCCGGCCTCGTCGGCGGCAACCGAACGCGGGTATTGCCGCCAGTTCTGTTTGTAGACGTGACCGTAATCCCTGAACGCGCGGGTTCGGGGATCGTAAGACAGAACGCCGCTATCCGGATGGGTGGCCGCCCAGATTAGGCCGCTGTCGTCTTCCGTCATACCCATGGCCATCTGCGGTACGGTTTCGTGGCAGAACGTAAACGCCCGCTCGCCGGGATCGAAGGCCAGGAAGTGGCTGTGAAAGTGGGTACAGAAGAGGTTGCCGCTGGAGAGAAGGGACGAAAAGGGGCACGCATTGAAGTCATCGCCCGGAGGAAAAGGCAGGGGGTACTGTTCGCTGGCGCCGGTTTCCGCGTCGATCAGCAGGAGGGCGTAACAGCCCCGACGATCGTACAACCAGAGCAGCACCACGTTTCGGCCTTGTCCGTCCACGGTGGCGACAAGCCCCCTGCTGTTGCCGATGTCAGTCGCGACGCCGTGGTGCCGGAAACCGTTGCCCAGATCCTGTGACACTTGCATTGGCGGCATCTCCTCTTTAGCAGTCCGTTGAAAAAGTTGCTCTGCAGGCGAGGCTTCAGCCCGCGTCCGAAAGTCGTCCTTCCATCTCCTTGCGAAGGCGGAAAACGTCGCTGTCTTCGTCGAGTTCCACGTCGGATCGAAGGATCGGCTGGCCCGCAGTAATTCCACGTTTCAGCCTGAGTGTGTGCGCCAGGCCAATGGGCAGAATATCGCCCTTCACCGCGCCGGCCGCTGGCATGAGTTTGCCGTAAACACGATATCCGCCCTCGCCGTCCAAGATTTCTCCCTCGTCAAGATCGCGTTTCGCGGTGGCAACGACGTCTCCGACAAACGCACGGGGGCAGCCGGTCGCTTCGCCGCGCACCCCCGCGCGCATCACGCTGGTGGCAAGTTCCATGCCGACCAGATGGTAGGGACGGTAGATGGCCGTATAACGTCCGGAGGCATCCGTCGGCAGGCCGTATTCGGCGAAACAGCGCCGGATATAGTTGCCCGACCCTTCGATGGTGACGTACACGCCCCAGCGAAGGTGCGGGTCGACCGGCGTTCCGTCCGGTTGCACGCAGGAGACGACCTCGACCGTTCCCTTGTGCGAGAGTCGACCGCCCGCGCTCCGGGGCCGGCAGACCTCCGGCAGGCGGTCGATTTCGCATGGCGGGAAGTTCAGACCCTCCGGCTGCGGTTCCAGCCCGGTGGCATTTGAGACAGCGGCCATTTCGATGGCCGATTTCGTTCCGTCCAGGAAGGAATTGAACATCCTGGGGTTCATCCCGCCGCGAGCCGCGGTTTCCGCGTCAATCCCGTAGTGGTCCCAGACGGTATCGGGCGTCGATGCATGGTAGGCCGGCCGATGTTTCGTGCCTTTACCGGCGCAGACGACGTCGAATCCGTTGGTCCTCGCCCATTCGACAAGTTCACAAATCAAAGCAGGCTGGTCGCCATAGGCAAGCGAGTAGACGAGGCCGGCGGATTCCGCCCGTTGCGCCAGTACGGGGCCGGCGAGGACGTCCGCTTCGACGTTGACCATGACCAGGTGGCGGCCTTCGTCGATGGCTTTAAGGGCGTAGTGGATGCCCGCGAGTGGATTGCCGGTGGCTTCGACCACCACGTCGAGTCCATCCGCGCAAACCAGGGCATCGCCGTCGTCGGTAAGGTGGGTGGCCCCGGTCTTAAGGGCATTGTGGAAGTCCGTTGCGGCGAATTGGCTGGGCGGCCACTCCGCGCGCCCGAGGGCTTCGCGCGCCCGGTCAATGGAAAGATCGGCCACACCCAGGACATGCAGGTCCGGAATCCGGCGGGCTTGCGCCAGGAACATCGTGCCGAATTTTCCGGCGCCGATGAGACCCACCCGAACGGGATTCCCGGGTTCGGCGCGCGCCAATTTCTTTCGCGGGCTACGAGCGTTATGCATACCGCACCTTGAAATGCGAAAAGCCTTGGGTGCCGCGGAGAAATACAATGGACCAGGTCCCGGATCGAATTCCAGGTTCATCCGAGACCGGATATGCCACTAACGACCGTCTTCGAAGCAGGCGCCCATGTCCTCCAGGAACTGTTCGGGCTCTACCCTGCGATACCTTTCCACGCAACCATGCACGCTACCGGGGTTTTCAACTTCGTACTTAGTCGGGAAATGCCGCGTTGACAACCCTTCAAGTTGGGACAGCCTGTAACGGCTTGTCTGTACAACCTCGTTCACGTTCGATCTGGCGCGGATTTCGACATCGGGTTCCGCGGATCTGTAGTAATGCACGGACTTCAGGTGCGTCCGCATCATCTTGAACGCGTAATCCGGAAGACGCGACTCGCGCCCGCCGGGAACGAAGGACTCGGGCCAGAGGAGTCGATTGATCTGGAGATCGAACGCCTTCTTCAGCGCGCCTGAAACGCTGCCGTCAGCCGGAACCCACTTCGAGTCGGGCCAGACGTCCAGGTTGCCCCACGGCCATCCCAGACGTTCCTTATCCAGTGTAAGGCGACCGCTGCCGGTATTGACGCCTTTTTCCGAAATGTCCAGAATGGCGAAGTGCTGCGGATAAATGAAGAAGTCATCCCCCCGTGCCCGCCAGGCATCGTAAAAGGCCGTGGTTAGCGCCAGAATCGCGTACGAGGCGTGGAGGATGCCGTCTTCGAGGCAGGGCGAGACGATTCCCGTACGATCTGACTCAACGTAATCGGGACAGAATTCCTTGAAGGGGACGGACGTAAGGCCGTTCCCCCCACACTTCCAATATTCGAAATCCCGTGCGGCAAGGACTCTGCTGGTATGCATATCGGGTAACCTCGCGAACAGCGATAAACCGGCACTGCGTTGGGGCGAGTCTTCCACGGGCGGCGTGGATTCGGGAATCCTCAATTCGTCTCGCCGGAGGAAACAGCGTCGTTTTGAGGGACGTCACGTGCGTCCCGGATATGACCCCTCCGCACCGCCGACCTCATGGATCGATACATCGCGTAGACGGAAATCAGGGCCCAGACCAGAGCAATCGGATAAGCCAGAAGCGGCGTGTCCCAATGCCGGGCGAGGATGCCCGCATCGGTGCGTTCGGTATACATCCAGAGATCGGTGCGGAAGTCGTAGAGGCTGTAAAGGCACAACATCACGCCGAGCCACGTGGCCACCCAACGCGCGACGCCTGGCAGCAGGACGGCCGGGATCAGAAGAAGGAGACCGCTCGCGATACCGAACATGAAATCGATGCTGGCCAGGGGTGTGTAGAGTACGGTCATACCGATAGCGAGGCCGCCGATCCCGGCAAGTAGAATGCGCTGCAGCAGCGGCCAGGAACTGACGAAAATGAAAAAGGCGCCCAGGAAAGCGGAACCGACGTAGCCGGCAGAGGCGATGACCGGAAAAATGCCGCCCCGGCTCTGCGCGTGGCCGGATTCGTCCCAGTTGACACGGATTTCAAGGACTTCGCCCCCGGTTGCGAGGGCGGCGCCCGCGTGGCACATTTCGTGTACCAGGACCACGAAGACCCTGAAGGGTTTGATGAAGGGCGTGTCCCAGAACGCCAGCGCGACGATGGCGCAGACGATCGCGGGCCAGAAACGTTTGAGGGCTGCCAGCATTTCTATTCCTGGTACCTGTTTACAATCCTGAGGTCGGTTTTTCCCGACTCCGCGTGGATGAACTTGACAAGCAGGGAGACTCTGTTTGCTTCGTTAAGCACGTTCCAGTAGAAGTTGCACGTCATTTCAATCCTGTCATGCAGTTCGACGGCATACGGTTCGCCGGAAAACGCAGGCGGCGGATTTCCGTCGTCTCGGTACGTGGTAATGCAGTGGCCGATTCCTGGTATCGCCGTCTCGTAGCTGAAGTAATGTCTGGCAGCGATATCGCCGCCTCGGTCCAGGGCTTTGAGAATCGCGAGCTTGTAGGCGGCGCACGGGTCCTCCAGGTTGACAATGCCCGCGATACGTGGCGTAAGGATGGGGGGATCGGGTTCGAAGGATCGGGTATTCAGGGCGGATTCGAAGGTGCCGCCGCTGCGAAGCGCGCCGTAGATGGTATCCGTCTGGTCACCGTTGGACACGATGTGACAGGCGTTGGCGACTCTGATGGGACAATAGACAACCAGAGCGGGATTCTCCAGCGCGGATTCGTCGAAGGCCCGGGTTCTGACAACATCGTTTTCGGCGACAAACATCCGGTTTCGGCTTCCAGGGCTTCTGCCCATGATCCAGTAGACCTGGACGAGGTGTCCGGCATCCGGAGTCTGGCCGATGATGATCCCGCGTCCCGGATATACGGAATCTCTGAGCGCGTCCAGGTTGGTTTCAACGGCTCGGCCCAATTCGCGGCTCTCCTTATTTTCCTTCCCGGCACGAACTATGCGGCAAGGGTGTCGTAGACCGCTCTTGCAAGTGCGGCCAGGCTGAGGTCGACGACCATTCGGTCCGGGCATTTCAACTCCCTGGCCATTATGGCAACCGTATATGGACCGGTCGGCGAATAGACGATGCCCACGTCGGCACGCACACCGAAATAAAAACCCGTCTTGTGCGCCACACGCGTTCCAACAGGCAGCGCATGGGGAATAACGGTTCTGAGTTGCTGCCGTTCGAGAATGTGCAGGGCGTCTTCCCGGGATGCGGGTGAAAGGATATTGCCGGAATAGAGCATTTCAAGCAATTTGCACATATCGCCGGGGGAGGAAACGTCGGAACGCGCGATGTCGTACCCCGAGCCATCCGGTACGCATTCCTGGTTGAACAGCCGTTTCGCGCACAGGTCATAGGTATGGTCGGGATTGTTAGGATCAAGACCGACGACGACGAAGAGCAGTTGCCTGCAGGTCATCGGGATACGGGTTTTGGACAGGCCGAGTTGCTGAATCGTTTGGTTGAGATTGTGTCCTCCCACAAGGTTGTACAGGCAATCCGTTGCGGTGTTGTCGCTGATGATAATCATCAGCATGGCCAGATCGCGAACGGTGGGGTTCAGACCCTCTGCCATTTCCTTCAGAATACCCGAGCCGGGAACACGAAGATCCCTGGTGATCTCGATGTGCTGGTCCAGGTCGATATCGCCCCGGTCCACCTGCCGATAAAGTTCGACCAAAAGGGGAACTTTCAGCGTGCTGGCCGTGAAGAACACGTGGTCGGCATTGTGTTCAATGCGCCGGCCGGTTTCCAGGTGTCTGGCCGACACACCCACGGTCCCCTCGATCCTCGAGATGGCGGTTTCGATAGATGTCATTTCAAATTATCCAAGGTTTGCGCTTCGGTTTTTGCCTTGTCTCCCGTCTTACCTCTCGCGGCCTTTTTTTCCCTTTCTAACGTCTTCCGTCTCGCCTCTCCCGTCTTGCGTCTACCCGGTTTATGGTATCGCCATTGAGAGTACTTTTTGCTTCAATGCGCCGTAGCGACGGGTCTCATACGCCGGCAACTGGCTTTCGCGCAGGTCAAACCCGAACGCGCGTTTGCTGAGTACAATGATCGGCGGCGCCTGGACACGCTTGAAATAGTTGACCCGCACCTGCTGCTCGATCCACTCCAGGTCTTCAATCCAGCTGTTCACGTCCGGGAACCAGGCCTGGAATTGCTCCCGGTCATTCCACCCGATCTCGTCCAGCAGGATTCCATCCAGGAACCACTGCAGAAAATCGACGGGGTGTTTCCGATACTCGATGATCTGGCGAAGTATGGCATCGTGGTACCCGTATTTGATCGGATCCCCCAGACCCCGGGTCACGTCCTGGGCTTCCGACAATTCCGCACTGGGCACCGTCTCCCCGCTAATCAGGTTTTCCGGAATGACCTCGCTTCCAAACACGTGCGCGTTCAGGAACCGCGCCAGTTGCAGGACCTGTACCTTATACAGGTCTGCAATAGGGGCTACGGCGCCGTTCACGTCGCCATAAAGCGTGGCGTATCCCAGCGCCGTCTCGGTCTTGTTGCCGTTGTTCGTAAAGACCAGCCCGAACTTCGCGGCCAATGCGGCGAGAATATCCGCCCCACGAATGCGCGCCTGGAGGTTCTCGTCGACGAGACGGGTATAGTCGCCCGGCGACCTGGAGAAGCTTACGCCCCTGATCTTCTCGGACAGGTTCTCGTACAGATCCTGGATCGGGCAACTCAGGTAGTCCACCTCGAGCATCCGGCAGACCTGCCTCGCGTTCTTCTGCGTGACGGACGAGTTGAACCGGGTTGGCATATTCACCGCGTACACGCGCTCGGGTCCGAAGGCCTGGGCGAGCATGCAAGTCACCACGCTCGAATCGATCCCTCCACTGGCGCCCACCAGGAATTGGTTCTCTTTCTCCCGGATATCGTCGAGGTGCCGCAGTCCGGTCAGTATGGCGTCGTAGATCGCGGCGACCTCGTCCTGAGAAGAAGCGGGCGGGTCTCCGCCCTGGCTCGATATAATCTGCTGCCGCCATGGCTGCGCGCGCCTCAGAATCTCTCCCGACGCGGAATACACCGTCGAATCGCCGTCGAAAACGATGATATTCTTGCCGTTGTTCTGCGCCCCGACCTGATTGACGTAAAAAACAGGAATGGGAGAACGGCGCAGAATCTCCCTGACAACCCGGTTGCGCTTCAGATTCTTCTGCCACGTCCAGGGAGAAGACGACAGATTGAACAGCGCCTGCGCCCCGCGGTCGTAGAACACGCGCAGCGTATCCAGCGTATCTTCTCCGTAGCCGTAGTCCTGGCACCATATATCTTCACAGAGTTGCACGCCGAACGGAAACGTCCGGCCGTCCCTCAAGCGGACCTCAAAGGGCCTGATCCAGTCGTAAACCGATCTCCCGCAAGCATCGGCGAGTTTCCGGAGCGAGTAGAAGTGGCGGTCGTCGTCGAAGAACCGGTAGTTCGGATGCAGCGTCTTGGGATGCACCCCGGCGGGCAACCCGGAAGGGACCTCGTTGCGCGTCACATAGCGGCCGTCGGCGCAGACATGGACGGCGTTGTACTTTCGTATCCGGCCGTCCTCCCCAATGTTCGCCCGATCCACCGCCACGTTCCCGAAGAGTACGATAATGTCCTGACTCGCTTCCCGGATCGTTTCGCTGTATGCCGCGAAATCCTCAACGAGCGCGTCCACCTCCCACAGGTCGCCCAGGATATAGCCGGAAATGCAGAGTTCCGAAAAAACGATCAGTTCCGCGCCTTCTGCCCTCCCTTTGTCGATGTAATACAGCATCCGATCCACGTTCAGATCCGGGCGTGCCGCCTTCACATCCATCTGGACCAGAGCGATTTCGGGCAACGCGTCAACGCCAGTCATATCTGCCGAGCCAAAGATGAAGGTTTGGTTTGACCTTCCCAACCCAACGCATTACCTACGAAATGCCGAGGGACCGACTCACGGCGGCGTGAATCCGATCCTCGGTGGCGGCCACGTAGGGCCCCGTTCGCTTCCAGTATTGCTGGCTGAACCAGACTTCGTAGCCGCCTTCGGGAATCTGGCGCGTGACGGGGACGTAGCCGATGATGTCATTGGTATATGCCAGAACCAGGACGTTGTCGAAATGCGGACCCAGTTCCCGTTTCAGGCGCAAGCCATGCTCGACAGTCATTTCCCCTGCAAGTGTGACCACCGCCAGGGCATTTCCGAAACGTACCGTCTGAACTTCAAACGGGATGGTCGTGGGTGCGGGAACATTCTTTTCGACGCATTCAAACAGATGTCGCGCCCACGCCTGAACAAACGCCCGGTTGTCTTTCAGGCCGGCCCTCACGAGGTCCATGTCGATGGGTTCGGTTTCCAGACCGAGGACGGTCTGGCACACCGAAATCGGACCAGTGACCGGCTCGAGGGCGCCCGAGGCGAGGACATGGACCACGGATTCCCCCAGGCGGCCACCGATGTCTCGGATTTCATCGACGGTGCGCGGCACGAAACGATCCTTCGCGGGGTCGACGGGTCTTGTTTTCTGGTCTCCGGCGCAGCCCTGGAGAAAAAATGCCGCGGCGCCCGGAACCATTGCTTCCACGTGGTCATAGGCGAAACAGACGTAGTCGCCGCCGATGAGGGTGCCGCTCCGGCTCGTGGGGTGGCACGCGTAGCTGAAGATCACACTTCGCAGTTCGCCGTCCGGAGATTCGACGACCAGGACGGGAACTTCGTGGTCGTGAGGCGCTTCAGCATCGGGGTTCCACTCGATGCCACCCTTCCCGTCGGGCTTTCGGCGGGAGACGGCGATATCACAATTCCCGGTTCCGAAACGAAGCCGGGCGGGCTGGCGGGACTCCCAGGCCGTTCTAGCGCTACGGGTGACCCGTTCGAATAGTTGTTCGATGTAGTTCTCGTCCAGGTCGCCGTGGCGCTGCCGGTCCATTTCACGAATACAGGGGCCGCAGTGGGTGTGGGTTCCGCTGAGAATGATGCTCGACGGCGCTAGGCCCGTCGCCGCCGAGATGCGGGACCGAACCTGGTCCGTGTGTTCGTAGAAACCCAGGATCTCTGCGCTGACGATGAGCAATGGGCTTGTGCCGTCGTCTATGGCAATGGCGTTGGCCTTCAGAGGATGATAGACGGCCGTGGAGGGTTCGGTGCGGGCGGCGAACCCGGCCATATGGATACCGACCGGTGGCGTGATGTCATCGCCGCACACACCGATCCGGTAGGTGTCGTTGGATATCGTCATGCGACAAGCTCCGTGATTACAGATGGACCGCCTGTTTTGTCCGCGCGGACTCTACGATGGCCAGGCCCACGCGAAGGGCATTGCGCGCATCCTGCAATGTGCCGTGCGCCGGATTTCGATGTTCGATGACGCAGTCCGCGAAGTGGGTGAGTTCCTGCTCCATTGCCCCGACGATTCTCCCGTGAAGTTCAGGCGCAAGATAAAGATCCGGGCTGGACGTTGCTTCGCCGGTCCATATCCATGAGGCGTCGTTGGGTTCCACGATGTGAGCCGTCCCGTCCGTGCCGACCACTTCGAGGCCTGCGTCGGACCAGTAGAGCCGGCGGTCGGGCATGAAAAAACTCTGTTCGATGACGCCGACGAGACCGCTTTGAAAAGTGAGCATGGCCCACCAGGTATCGGGACGGTCCGGTTCCGTCATGCTGCGCGTTCTGGTATAGACTTCCCGTACTTCCTCGCCGGCCATCCAGAGCAACTGGTCGATGGTGTGAATCCCGGGCTGAAGGACGAGGGGATAGGGTTTGAAACGCGGAGCGTCCAGGATGCCGCGCCAGATGTTCCGGCGACCGTAGATGGAGACGAGTTCTCCCAGGTCGCCCGCGTCGATTTTCTGTTTAATGTTCCCGCGCCGGACGTCGAAACGTTCGAGGAATCCGACCATGAAAACGACGCCGCTCTTTTCCGCCTCGTCGATGAGCCGGTCGTTTTCATCCAGACTGTCGGTCAGCAGGATCTCGCTGAAGACGTGTTTCCGCCGTCGAAGCGCGGCGAGGGCGATTTCGGTGTGCCGGCCCACCTCGGTGACGATGTCGACGCCGTCCACGTCGGGATCGCGCATCAGGTCTCTATAGTCCGTATAGTGCCTGGGTACGTTGTATGTCGAGGCGACGCTACCCGCGCGTTCCGCCGAGCGGGAACAGACCGCCGTGAGTTCGACATGCGGCAGTTGGGCCAGGACACGGGCGTGCTGGACGCCGAAACGTCCCAGACCGATGACACCGATTTTTGTACGGTTCATGTCGCGTTCAGGTTGACAACAACCCTGCCCTTCTGTTGGCCTTTCAGCATTCGTTGAATTTCCGGTTCGAGCGTCTCCAGCCCACATTCCATTACGAGGTCGTCTGACGCATCGATCTTCCAGGGTCCCGCGATCTTTTTCCAGATATCTGTTCTTTCCGGCATAGGACACTCGGCGGAGTCGATGCCATGGAGGCCGACGCCTCGCAGGATGAAAGGGTAGACGCTGGTGCTCAGATCCGCGGACGCAACGAGACCGCAGCACGCGACAATGCCCCGGCGGCGGGTGGATTTGAGGGCGGTTGCCAGAATGTTGCCTCCCACGGTATCCACGACGCCCGCCCAGCGTTCTGCCAGAAGCGGACGTCCGCCGGCATCGTCGACGTCGTTTCGATCCACAACCGCGGTTGCGCCGAGGTCGAACAGGAATTGGGCCTCGTGCGTCTTACCGTGGCGGCGGCCACCGTGTACCCCAGCCGGGCAAGGATGGCGACCGAGAGGCTGCCGACGCCCCCCGTGGCGCCGGTGACGAGAATCTCGCCGCAGCCGGGAACAACGCCATGGCCTTCCAGTCTTTGCACCGACATGGCGGCGGTGAATCCGGCGGTACCGTAGACCATGGCCTCTCGCAAGGTGAGGCCGTTTGGGAGTGGGACGATCCACCCGGCGGGTACGCGGATGTACTGGCCGAATCCGCCGGGTGTGTTTACACCCAGGTCGTAGCTTGTGACAATGACTTCATCGCCCGGTCGGAAGCGTCCGTCCGGGCTTTCCGCGACAACGCCCGCGGCGTCGATGCCGGGCGTATGCGGGTAGCGCCTGGTGACGCCGCGATGGCCGGTGGCTGACAGCGCGTCCTTGTAGTTCAGCGAGGAGTAGTGGACCCGGATCAGGACGTCGCCTGCCGGCAGTTCATCGATGCACCGGCGCTCCACCCTGCGGATATAGTCGTTGTTCTCCTGGCTCACGACCAGGCATTTAAAGCTTCGGTCGGTCATACCCCTTTCCGTGTCTTTCTACGCCGGAAGCGGATTCCTTTCTGTTGCGCCGCCGGGGCGCGCCCGGTCGTTCAGGAGAAGAATCGTGTGATCCGATAGGCGTCAAGTTCAATTGGAAGACCCCTGCCCATGATGAGATCGGCAATGAGTTTTCCGCTGTACGGACCCAGCTGCAGGCCGGTGGGCCCATGCCCGGTTGCCACATAGACGTTTCTCTTACCGGGAACGGGGCCGAGTACGGGCAACAGATCCTGCGTATACGGACGCAGGCCGACTCGAATTTCACGGATTTCCGCCGCAGCCAGGCCGGGGGCCACCCGCAGCGCCTCGCCGAGTACTTCCCTCACCCCGGCGGCCGTGGCGCGGGCGTCGAAACCGGATCCGGTTTCCCGCGTGGCGCCTACGACCACCCGGTTGTCCGGCCAGGGCACCATATAGTGGCCGCGAACGGCGCTGACGATTGTCCACGACGACGTATCCGCGCCAGCAGGCAGACCCAGGTGGATGATCTGACCACGCTGGGGTTCTACCGGGATCCGGACCCCCAGTTGAAGGCCGAACGCGTGCGACCACGCGCCACCCGCGATGACCACACCGGCAGCCGAAATGCTCCCTGCATCCGTGACGACACCGGTGACCGTGTCGTTGTCCATGAGCAAGCCTTCAACGCCCGCCTGTTGGATGGTCAGCCCACGGGCCTCCGCGGCCCGGCGCAGGGCGCCCGTCAGGAGGCGGCCGTCGACACGGGCGGCCTCTCGGTAGTAGATGGCCCCCTGGACGTCGGCCAGGGCCGGAAACCGGCTGCGGGCTTCTTCGGACGATATTTCGTACAGATCCTCCGCGGAGGGTTCCCCGCGGCGACTCCGGCGGTTGAAAATGCGGCGGCGCGCAATGTCAAAGGGCTCCAGTTCGTCGTCTGACACGGCAACGATCATCATGCCGCATACGGCGAAACCGGTTTCTCCCGCCTGTTCGGCTGTCAGATTCTCGATCAGTCCGGGATAGTACTCAACGGCAAGAGAGGCCAGGCGCTGCCATGGGTCCGGATCCCGTGTATTGGTGGCCGGAGACAGAATACCCGCGCCGGCATCCGTAGCGCGACCCTTGTCCATACGGTCGACAAGCAGGGTTCGTGCGCCTGCGCTGACGAGATGGTAGGCGGCGGACATCCCCACAATCCCCCCACCGATGACAATGGCGTCATAGCTCATCTTGAACCCTGTGTTTATTGAAAACCCGCATACGAAACGTCCGATGAAAACGTGCCGGCCGAAACGCTCGAGACAGCGGGGCGGCTGTTTCCCGCCGCCGTTCCCGGAGGGGCTGCAAATTCACCGGTGCCGTTCAGAACGGCCGGTCGCCCCTGATGGTGATCCGGTGCATCGTGCGCCGGTGGCCGTGATAATCGTTGACCGCGTAGTGCTGCGTGCAGCGGTTGTCCCAGAGCGCAACGGTGTTGTCCCGCCAGCGGTAACGGCAGGTGAATTCCGGCTTTGCGGTCTGCCGGTAAAGATATTCGAGGAGCGGACGGCTTTCGGCCGGGGTCATATCCTTGAAGTGCGATGTGAAAAAGGGGTTGACGTAGAGCAATTTTCGGCCGGTTTCGGGATGGGTGCGGAAAATGGGGTGCTCCACGGGTGGCATGTTTTCGCTGGCGGCTTCGATGTCTTCCGCGCTGGCTTTGGTTCTTCCGAGCCGAGCCGCCTCCAGAAAGATCCGTGTATAGTCGTGTACGGCGAACCGGCCGCCGAGCATCTGTTTCAAACCGCCGGAAAGGGATTCGTAGACAAGGTACATGTTGGCAAAGAGGGTGTCGCCTCCGTACGGCGGAACGGTCAGGGCGTAGAGAATGGAGCCCACCGGCGGGGTCTCCAGAAACGACATGTCGGAATGCCAGCCATTACCGACGTTGGTGTCCGCGGTTTCCTTTTTTTGTAAAGGACGATTTCGGGATGGTCTTCCAGGTTCGGCAGAAAGGGATGGATGTCCAGTTCACCGAATCTCCGGCCAAAGGCGATGAGCGCCTCCGGACCGAGGTGCTGATCCGGGAAGAAAAGCACATGGTGTTCCAGGAAGGCCGCATGGATACCCGCAAATACATCGTTGTCAAGCGGCCGTGAAAGATCGACGCCCGTGACTTCAGCCCCAAGGGAGCCCGCGATGGGTTTGATGCTGGTCTGTCCCGAAATCATGGTTGCATACCTGAGTGTTCGATCCGTTGAACCCGGCCCCCACCGCCGTGTGGACCGGCCGCGCCCAGGACCGCCCACAACCCGAAACACCGGGTCCGGAGCCGCGCCTCCGCGTCACTACTGCATTCAACACACGATGGATTCAGCCGGCTTCCTTACACTTCCATCCTGTCGATGGAATCCATCTCGTCTTCGGACAGGGTCCAATTGAAAACATCCAGGTTGGCGCGGAGATGCTGTTCCGTGCTGGCTTTCGGAATGACGTTCATGCCCTTCTGGAGCAGCCACCTGAGCGCGACGTGCGCGGACGTCTTGTCGTGGCTGCGGGCGATGTTCGTCAGTACGGGATCCTGAAGGATATTCTTTTTGCCCAGTGGCGAGTAGGCCGTTACGGCCACCTTGTGTTCCAGGCACCACTGCAGCACGTCGCGCTGTTCATAGCCCGGATGGTACTTGATCTGGTTGACGCTGATGGGCGCCTTCGAGATGGATCGGGCGTGTTCCATCTGTTCGACGGAGAAGTTGCTGACGCCGATGCTTCTGGCCCTGCCGGCGTCGAGGATCGCGTTGAAGGCGCCAATTGGTTCTTCCATGGGCACGCAATCTGGCGGCCAGTGTACCAGCAGCAGATCCACGTAGTCCATCTGCAGAGACTGTAGATTCTCATCCGCCTGTTTGATGGCGACGTCGTAATGCAGGTAGTCCTTGCCGACCTTGGTCGTTACGAACAGCCTTGAACGATCGACGCCGGCCTCCCGGAGCGCTTCGCCGATCTCCCGCTGATTCCCGTAGATCCAGGCCGTATCGAAGTGGGTGTAGCCGAGCTCGAGTGCCTGTTTGATCACCTGCTTACACGGTTCGCCTTTCAGCGGATATGTGCCGAGGCCCACTACCGGCATGGTGTGACCGGAAAGCAGGGTCAAGGATTCCATCGTCTACTCCCTGATGTCGAAGTGGCGAAGCGTTATTATCTCACGCACAAAATACAAGGCTGCCAGGCGCGAATAACTGGTGGCTGCGGCCCGTAAATTACGAAGAAAAACATATGAACGGCAAGTTGTAACGGAGCCGGCGGCAAGGGACAGGACTTCAGGCGTTCAGGAAGGTGTAACAATATTGGGGGCGGTTGTAGGTGTCGGGTTCTTCACGGAGCGAGTAACCCAGGTCTTCCAGCCGGTAACGTGGACGGTAACCGAGGATTTTCGCAGCCCGGGAGAGATCCCAGCGGCGCCGGGTGCTTTCACCGACAAGGGTGATTATTTCGTAGCCGATGTCGGGAGCCTCGAGTGCGAGTTTGTAGGCCTGAATAAGGTCTGGAAAGGCGAGCCACTGGGGAAGGATGGGTGCATTCCTGAATTCCGGGTCGTCAATATCGAAGGGTTTGGGGATGCGCAGACAGAGTGCGGAGATACCGTGCAGTTCGGCGTAGTATTCAGCGATTTTTTCGCCCAGGTATTTCGTGAGGGCGTAGCTCCCTACGGGTCTGGCCGGCGCGTCGCCCGCGACCCACTGCGGCGGGGGATAGCCCCAGACGACGGTCAGGCTGCTGGTGTAGATCACCCGCTTGAGCCGATGACGCCGGGCGGCTTCAAAGAGGTTGTAGGTGCCTTTAACGTTGATATCCATCCGCTGGCTGTTGAAGGCGTCGTCTTCGTAGTCGCCTTCCCTTCCGGTGGCGATGGCCAGGTGGATGGCCATGTCCATCCCTTCAGCGGCATCGCAGACCTGGTCGATATCCGTAATGTTCACCTGATGCCAGCGGGAATCATCCGGAATATGACGCCGGCTCAAGAGGCGCAGTTCGTGTTCGCCCTCGAGCGCGGGTACCAGCCTGCTGCCGATGACGCCCGTAGCGCCTGTGATGAGGATTTTCATAGTGGGGTAGTTTCAGATATACGTTGGGGATCCCCGTCCGGCGACGCGAAACAGGAGGGACTCGTGAATCAGGGGTAACCGGAGACGTTTGAGACGTTGCATCCTTTGCTAATTCGTTAAATTGCCTCTCCGGTTGGTCGGTAGATTATACAACTGAGAAGTTCCAAATATCCTGCTTTTTCACGGATGACTTGGCGCACTAAACTAATCGACGGATCAAGTTGGATCTCAATCCAAAACCAAGGATAAGTCGACGGGATTTACTGCTTGACCGGACCGTAGCGCAACATTACACTTTCTTTGATTTTGCATCTGTGAATGCCGGACTTGAATTTTTGCTATGGTCCTACAACTGCAGTACATGGCTATTGGCAATACAAGTTGGCGTGAAAAAAATGAAGAAGGACTTTACATAGGAATATAGTGGTGATGGCTCGTTCGGTCAATTCAACGTCATATGTTCTATCGGCGCGAGAGGTTGATTGGAGACGGGGGAAATGCAGACGAGCACCTCAAACCTTCCTTGTGAAGGTCTCCAATCCATGAAAGAAGATCGGCTCTCGCCGATTGTTTCATGCGGCTTCGGCAGATTCCAACCACCAAATGAGCGAGAATCGAGGGCTATTGTTGGAGAAAGCTCTTGTGATCTTTGTCCTATTATTGTTATACTATAATCGTCTAGACGATTAGGTAGTTCTTGCGAATTGACAAAATGTCATTTTGCAGGCCCCACGGGTTTCGGCCCGTGGGATTTTTTGGAACATTTTTATGAGTCGTAAGAAAAAGATAGAAGTTTACATTGACGGTTACAGTCTATACCATGCCATTGATGATTTAGCTAAACCTTATCTTAAGTGGGTTGATTTATGGAAATTGTCGGCTTGTTTTGTTCCTTCTAGAACACATACATTAACAAGCGTTTATTATTTTTCTGCTATAGCTAAATGGCGAAGGAGTTCGGCTAGAAGGCATCGAATTTACATAAATGCCTTAGAAGCCAAAAAGGTGCAGATTACGTTAGGAGAATTTAAAGAAAGGCAAGAGTCTTGTAAGAGATGTAAATACTCATGGAAACGACATGAAGAAAAACGAACTGACGCAAATATTGCTGCGGCCTTAATGGCTGGTGCACTTAGAAATAGATACGATGAGGCTTTTTTAATATCTCAAGATACTGATTTTTCTACAGTTGTTGACGCAATTGTACGTTATAGCAGAAAGCCAATTAAGCTTGTTTTACCACCAAAAACCGTTCACATTCAAAGTCTAATAGATGCTGCGTCTTCAAAGGCAAAGATCACAGAAGCACACCTTGAACGATGCCAGCTAGATGAATTAATAATTGATACTAAGACCGGACAATCAATTGAAAGACCACAAGAATGGATGAAGGTATAGTCTACCCATTACATAATACTAAGTTTACCGCCCGTCCTCAACGAGCGGTTTTTCTTTACCCATCGGCAACACTTCATGTGGAACTATATACGAAACTCACCTTCAAGGAGGGGGGTGGAACGTGGAAGGGTGGGGTTGGGGGTGAGGGGGCAGGCACGTAGGTAGGGCCCATTCGAA
>CBDDDZ010000001.1:0-33403 GCA_965226795.1 Candidatus Latescibacterota bacterium | reverse complement strand
GGCGGCTGCCCAACGGAGACTGGCCCAACAGCGCCATCAAACAGGTGGCGTCCGGCAGATTTGGCGTCACGCCCGAATACCTGGCGTCGGCCAAGGAACTGGAAATCAAGATGGCGCAGGGATCCAAACCGGGCGAGGGCGGGCAGCTGCCGGGGCACAAGGTTTCCGCGGAAATCGCGCTGATCCGGCATTCCGTTCCCGGCGTCACGCTGATTTCGCCGCCCCCTCATCACGACATTTACAGTATCGAGGACATCGCTCAACTGATTTACGATCTGAAGCGGGTGAATCCCAGGGCAAAAGTGTGCGTTAAACTGGTCTCGGTGGCAGGCATCGGCACGATCGCGGCAGGCGTGGTCAAAGGGTACGCGGACGTGGTCCACATCAGCGGGCGCGACGGCGGTACCGGCGCCTCGCCCCTGGGCGCCATCAAGCATTCGGGCGGACCCTGGGAACTGGGTTTGGCGGAGGTCCAGCAGACGCTGGTGATGAACGATCTGCGCGGGCGAGTTGTGCTCCGCGTGGACGGCGGCTTGAAGACGGCCAGGGACGTGGTGGTCGCGGCGGCTCTGGGTGCCGAGGAGTACGGATTCGGTACGGCTGCCCTGGTGGCTATGGGCTGCGTGATGGCTCGACAGTGTCACCTGAATACCTGTCCCGTAGGCGTGGCCACGCAAAAGCCGGAATTGCGGGAAAAATTCAAAGGCTCGCCGGAAAATGTGATCCGCTATTTTACCAACCTGGCCGGTGAGGTCCGGGAAGTCGTCGCGGGGCTGGGATATCGGTCGCTGGAGAGACTGATCGGCCGGACAGAGATTCTGGAAGCCCGCGTCGACCCGACGAAACGCCGATGGAAGGGAATCGACTTAAGCGATCTGTTGGCCGATCCGGATCCGGCCGGCACAAGGCCGAGGCTGCATACCCGGGAGCGTAACGACCGCCCCGATGCGTCAATTGACGACTTGCTGCTTCAGGACGCAATGGATGCGATCAAGGAGAACAGCTCGATTACGCTGAGTTACGACATTCAGAACACGAAGCGCGCGGTTGGCGCCAAGGTGGCCGGCGAGATCGCGTATCACTACGGAGACCGGGGGCTCGACAGTACGGTCGAATGCCGATTCCGCGGCAGTGCGGGACAGAGCTTCGGAGCTTTCTGCATACGTGGGCTGCGACTGGTCCTTACCGGTGAGGCCAACGACTACGTCGGCAAGGGCATGCACGGTGGAGAACTCATTGTGCGACCGCCGGGCAACGCCGGATTTTCGAGCCACAGGAATGCCATCGTTGGCAATACGGTCATGTACGGCGCCACCGGAGGCGTGCTCTACGCCGCGGGATGTGCGGGCGAGAGATTCTGCGTGCGTAACAGCGGCGGCCACGCGGTCGTGGAGGGTGTGGGAGACCACGGATGTGAGTACATGACCTACGGCGTGGTGGTTGTGCTGGGTAGCACCGGACGGAACTTCGGCGCCGGAATGACGGGCGGAACCGCGTATGTGCTGGATGAAGAGGGATCGTTTGAGAATCGATACAACCCGCAACTCGTCGGCATACAGCGCGTCGATCAGCCGGACGACGTCGGCCTGCTGAAAAAGATGATCGGACGGCACCTCGAAAAAACCAACAGCCGCCGGGCGAGCGCCATTATCACCCGATGGGACAGGTTTCTGCCCAAATTCTGGAAGGTTACGCCCCATGCGCCCGACCACGGCGACGAATTGGTAATTCCGGATCGCTATCAGGAAACACATAGGGTAGCCCGCCGGCAGAAGACACAGGACCAGCGGGCAAAGCAGACCACGGGAAAGGCGCACAACGAACCCGTTCACGCACGTGCACGGGCATCCGGCCGTTCGAGCAGGGAATAGAACCGGCCATCTTCCGGATCCCTTGATTCCTACGAAAAAGAACAGGAAGGGTCATTATGGTTGATATGACAGGTAGGGTGGCGTTGGTAACCGGGTCTTCCAGGGGCATCGGACGTGGATGCGCGGTGGAGATGGCCCGTGCCGGAGCGGACGTCGCGGTGAACTACCATTCGCATCCGGAAGATGCGGAGACCGTCGCGAACGAGGTCCGCGACCTGGGTCGGGAAGCGCTGGTCGTTCAGGCCGACGTGTCGGATCGGGCGGCCGTAGACCGGATGGTTGACGCAACCGTAAGCCGTTTCGGCCGGCTGGACATTGTGGTGGCCAATGCATATTACAGCAAACGTGAGCCCTTTCTGGAACTGTCGGTGCAGGCTGTTCGGCGGACGTGGGAGGTTTGTCTGTGGGGCAGCTTCCACGCTGCCCAGGCCGGCGCCCGGCAGATGGTGGACCAGGGCGGCGGGGGCAGCATCCTGTTCATCAGTTCCGTCCTCGCGGAGGTCCCGGTGCCGACGTCGATGCCGTACAATACGGCGAAAGCCGGAATCAACCAGATGTGCCGGACCATCGCGGCCGAACTGGCGCCGCATCGTATCCGTGCGAACGTGATCGAACCCGGATACACCGACACGCCCGGCGAACGGCAATTCGCCACGGACGAGCAGATCAGGGAGGCGGCCAAAGGATTGCCCTGGGGCAGGCTGGCCACCATTGAAGACCTGGGAAAAGCGGCAACGTTTCTGTGTTCTGACGCGGCAGACTACATTACGGGTACGATTCTGAAAGTGGACGGGGGGTACTGTCTCAAATAGGCCTGCGGATCCTGTCCAACCGCGGCATTCCCGCCGACGCGGCGCTTCGGACAAATACCAGGTTCCATGTTTCACAATGAGGGACGTTATGCGATTCGTTCGATTCACGATCTTCCTGGGCGCGTGCCTGTGGGGTTTTTCAATTTCTGCGGCCGACCTGGTCGTGGAGATGCACCAGGAGGAAGAGGAGGCGGAATTGCGGTACCGCGTCGGCGTGATCGACGCGGAAACGCGAACGGTCGATTGGGGTGAGGTGGGGGCGCACGACGATGGGCAAGCCCCCTCGGTCGCCGTGGACGGAGACCTCGTGGTCGAGGTACACCAGTCCCATTTTGGTACGAATCTGTGGTATAAGGTTGGCGAGGTCGACGCGAGGACAAAGGCGATCCTGTGGGGCGAGGGGACGAAGTTCGACGGCGGCCGGTTTCCCATGGTCGCGCTGGAGGGCCGGGTGGTGGTGGAGGTGCATCAGTCCCACCTTGGCACGAATCTGTGGTACCACGTGGGCGTTGTGGACACGCAGGAGAAATCGATTGTCTGGGGCGACGCGCAGAAATACGACGAGGGGCGGTTCCCGTCGGTGGCGCTTTCGAACGGGATTGTGGTGGAAACACATCAATCCGAAGAGGGTGAACGTCTACGGTATAACGTAGGCGTGGTGGATACGGCCGCGATGGAGATCGCGTGGGGAGACTCGCGGGAATACGACCGCGGCCAGACGCCCTCCGTGGATATGGACGATGGCGTGGTCATAGAGATACATGAGTCGATCAACGGAGGGCGTCTGTGGTATCACGTGGGCGCTCTGGATGTGGAGGGCAGGATCGTCGAGTGGGGTGAGGCGAAGGAATCCGACCGGGGCACGTTGCCCAACGTGGCGCTCGATAACGGGATCGCAACGGAGGTGCATCAGGGACACAACAGTTCCGACCTGTGGTATCGCGTCGGTCCGGTGAATCCGGAGACGAAGACGGTGTCCTGGGGGACAGGCTGGAACTACGGTGAAGGGATACTGCCCGTTGTGAGCGTCAGCGTCATGGACAGATCCGCTGATTTCGACGGCAACGGAACGGTGGATTTCAGTGATTTTTTGATTTTCGCAAGGGCCTTCGGTTCCGAAGTGGGGGACGTGGATTACGAGAGTCGATTCGACCTGGATGGAAACGGCCGCGTCGGCTTTCCCGATTTTGTCCGTTTCGCACGGAAATTTGGCACCTAGTGTCCCGTCTCAGAAATATCTCACCATTCGGCCGACGGTTCATCCCGGCTGACTGCGTTGCCTTCGCTCGTCGGCCGAATTAAGGCAATCTATTTCCGGGACAGAACATTAGCACATTAATGCGTAATTGTCGGCGCCGGCCGTGCTGAACCGATCCATTCCAACCCTCGGGTGCTGCCGGGCGGCGCGGGATATCGGTGCCCTTTGCGCGGGAGGCGAGCCCTGCCACGTTTTCGGGCGCTTCCCGGTAGTCAACTGGTAGTGCGACTGTCGTACGATAGGGAAGGGTATTGTCACCGCCACGGAAACGGGTTCTGTGGCGGTATCTTTATGCCTGTACCCTGAGCCGCTCCCTGAGCTTGCGGTCCCTGAGCCTGTCGAAGGGTCGGCGAAGGTGGTCCCAGAGCCTGTCGAAGGGTCGCGCAACGCGGGCATTTCAACAAGCTCGTTTCGAAAGGCTCAACGCAAGGATCGCAGGCAACGCACGCAACGCAGGGAGATGGGAACCTGGCCCCCGCAGGCGATGTGTATTTGTCGGCTGGACGGATCCTGGCGAAGGCCTGGTTCGGGGCTTTTTTGTACACCATGAAGGGTCTATTTCCTATATTTCCTGAATACACAGCGGGTTACATCGAAGTGGTCCGGATCGACGGTGAATTCCGTACGGATTTCCCCGTTCCGCGGCGTTCCGGGAAGTAGAATTAACCCAACCTCCTATGAGACGATTCTATAAAATCACCGTCGGGATCCTGATCGCATCCACGGCATATGCGGGCGACCCGCCCCCGGGCTTTTATACGCCTTCGGGAGATTCCATCTTCATTCTGGAACGATTCGAGTACCCCGAACAACTCGGGCGGTTTCCCGGGAACTGGGAAGGAAGGGTGGGCTGGTTCCAGAAGAAAGCAAAGAAGAAAGAGGATCTCTATTACACGATTCAGGCAGAGGACGGCGATCATTTTTTGAGGGCCGAAACCGTCGGAAGGGCCACAAATGCGGGCCGCCCCGTAAAAATCAACCTCCGTGTCTTCAAGAATCTCAGGTGGCGATGGCGGGTGCACAGCCTTCCTGCAAACGGCAATGAAACTGACAAGAACACAAACGACAGCGCGGCGGCGGTGCGCCTGGTATTCGGGGGCAAATTGCGGATCAAGACACTCAAGTACGTGTGGAGCGCAACGCTTCCGAAAGGTACCCAGACGGAGAGCCCGCACAGTAAAAACACGAAAGTGATTGTCCTGCAATCCGGCCCCGAAAAGACGGGCAAATGGATCTGGGAGGAAGTCAACGCATATGAAGACTACAAACGTGTTTTCGGCAGCGACCCTCGACTCGTCGGCGCCGTTGCCGTGTTAACGGATTCGGATAACACACACGCGCACGTAAAGGCCGATTACGACGATATTTCATTCTTGATGGAGCGACCGGATTCACCGGATATGGATTCCGGGGCCAACGCCCCGGATCAATACAGGGGGACCGAGTAATGACAGGATACACAGGAGCGAGGCGGGAGCAGATACTGAAGGTGATCGTGGGCAGGGCGCCGGGTTCAGGCGAGGGTTTCGCTCGAGCGTGCGGTACGAGACCGCCGTGTCGGAATCGCAGGACAATGCCGGGCTCTTCCATATTTTTTCCCGTGGGATACGTCTATTTCCTTCTCAGGATGTTGCCTGTACGTCCGGCGGCGGTCTGCTTACTGACGGTTTCAACGGTAGCGGCGCAGAACGTATCGATCACCGATTACGTGGTGCCCGTCAGCCGGGCGCACAATCTCCGCGTCGACGCACTCAGCTTCAACTGGACAACGGAGGGTGACAAAACCGTTGTCCAGAATGGAAACGTGACCGTTGTGTACAGGAAGTTCTACGAGTCGCTTCCGTATGCCTACTCCGTAGACGCAACCGGCGAGGGTGCGATCCGAAAGATTGGCGGCACAGACGAACTCAAACAATATGCCATGACTCAATTGAAGACGAATCTGAAGAAATACCATCGGAATGATGACAACTTTTTCTATTCGTGGGGCACGGACTCGGACTTCGATACCGGATACGATCGACCCAACATCGAGATAACTCTGGGCTTCGGCTATGGACGGTTTATTGACGCGACCGCGCTTCGAAAAGCCGTGAGAATCGAGGACTTCTTCCTGGAGGAGGGAATCATAGGCGATCATTTCTCAAAGGAAACGATGATTGAATTGGCGCATATTATCGATAAGGAAAGAGAGTACAAAGAACAGTATGGCGACCGGTACGAAAACTACTGGTTCGAAGACATGCTGGCCGAGATCAGGAAGTCTCGCAAGGTACTGGGAGAAGAAATCGGATTCGGTCTCGTGCGGATACAGGAAGTGTTGACACAGGAGCAGATCAGCAAAAGATTCTCCGGGTGGGACGTAACCACCGGTTTGCAATTTCAGGTGTTGAATCCCGACGAGAACCTGGACCGGCGGACGCCAGGTCTGTTGATCAATTTCCGATACTCCCATCCGATCAGCTGGAGCACGCAGATCAACACGGATCTCAGTTACAATACGCCTTTTTCCGGGGACTTTGGAAGGGGATACAACATGCGTCTCAGAACGGATTTTATCTACGAGGTGACGAACAGGGTCCGGTTTACGACATTACAGACAGTGCGCGTAGAGAAGCGAGCAAAAAATAAGGCCAACGTTCGTACGAATATTTCGTTCGCGCTCAGCTTCTACATTGAAAACAAGTTCAACATGACGTTATCCGAGTCTTTCGCCGTAGCGAGAGACAAAGATTCCAGGCAAAGCTTCAACATGGGGCTGAGTTACAGGATTTTCTAGTTGCCGGGAATGTTGAATCGCGGAAACAGAGTCGTAGCCGAACTCCAACGCTTGCAGCGGATTCTTTGTCGCACACAAAGACACACGCGCGATCAGGCATCTTTCCGCGCACCGGTGCATGTTGTGGGTCCGCCCGCCGGCCGGCGCCGTATGTTGTCGCCTTCCTCCTGTTGCCCTTCCCCGACCCTTTGCGAATCCCTCGCAGGTAAAACCACTATAGACTATCGATCGCATCGACCAACGCATCCGTGGTAATGCCGAAGTGCGCCCAGGTTTCCATATGCCCGTCGGACGGGGCGATTCTCGGATCGGTCAGGCCGATATGCGCGTGGGCAACTCCTGCAGACGAAGCCGCGGCCGCCACCAGGCCGGCAAACCCCCTGAGTCCGGTTTCGGGGGTGCCGATCTTGCCGTCTTCGATCGTGACGACTCCCTGGGTGTATCGCGAAATCAACGCTTCCAGGCGTCCGTTCGGCACGGGCAGGCCGTTGACAATGTATACGTCTACGCCAACGTCCCGTTGATTCAGCCTATCCGCGGCCTCCGCCGCCAGGAAGGCCGGCGCGCCGAATGCCAGGATCGCGCGCCTGGCGCCGGCAAAGGAACGGTAGGCTGTGACGGGTCGCCATTCCTCATCGGGCTCCCAGAGAGGGCCGGAGCCGTCCTGTTTTTCGAGCACGGGCAGGTTGTCGCGGGGAATACCGATGATGTGCCCGCCATAATTCGCGGCCAGGTCGATCACGGCGAGAAAGGCCGACCGCGCGTCGGACGGGGCGTAGAACCGGTGCAGGTACGGAAGGTAGTTAAGGCCCACGTTGATCCAGTCCAGACCCCAGCCGGAGAAGTGGTCACGACCCGTACACGCGCCCACGTGGGACAGGTGAAACGTGACGTTAAGGCCTTCGTTCACGCCCGTCAGGTTGCGCTGGTACTGCCACATATCGAAGCCTTCGCGGGCAATGCCTTCGAAGAACGCCGCAAAGGTGGACACCACGTTCAGTTGCGGTTTCCGCGTACTGGTGGCCAGACCGTTGGCGATAAGAGTGGCGGCCTGTTCTTCGATGCTGATTTCGAACTGATGGTTTTCGGCCAGGCGGCTCCGTGCCTTTGCCAGTTTGGTGGAAGCATCCAGGTCGCAGCTGACCACAAAGACCTGTTCAGGAAAGGACTCGGCCATCAGCGCGTAACCGGCTTCCGAACCGTCGCGGGCGCTCTTCAACTCACCCGGACCGGGCAGAGAGACGCTCTCCGTCGCGCCGTCAGGCAGAACCAGGTTCGGGCTTCCCGGGGCCGGGCGGGCGCGGGTCCTGACCCTGTGGGGTGGCTGCGACTTCAGATTCTTGAGCGCTTCCTCCTGGCCGGGCGTGGCCCGGAACATGGGCCCGGCGAGCACATCCGCTTCGTTTCGGCCCTTCATGCCCCCGTCGTGGTGGCCCGCGCCGCCGGGGAGATCGTTCACAAGGAAGAGGCATTCCAGCATGGGTTCCACGTCTCTATAACTCATCAGCGATCCGGGGACCCAGATCTCACGGTCCAGAGGCACGTCGTGCCGGTCGGCGAAGGCTTCAACGTCTTCGAGAATGCCGTGGTATTCGCCGAAATGCAACAGGTCGATCCGTTTGCCGTTCCCGGACCGGAAGCCGAGGGGATATATCATACTGGGGCGGCATTCCTGTGCCAGGGCGTATGCTTCACGGTACGCCCTGTACAGACCGGCGGGATCGAGAAGCGTGGGAATTTCCAGGATCTCGACGCCCATGGCGCCAATGATGGAACGGGGATCCTTATCCAGAATGCGTTTTGTGCTGCCTGAAAGCTGGATGCCGTTCCGGTCCATCACAAACGTGATGGGCGCGCCGTGAACGTGCGCGGCGTTGAAGCCGTTGAGCGCCTGGCCCGAGATCCAGCCGGCGTCGCCGCAGTGGGCAACCACCCAGCATCCGTCGCCGAAAGCGCCGCGTTTACCCAGCGCGTTGCCGACCGCAACGGGAATCATCACGCCCAGGCGGCCGCCGTTCATCTGCGTGCCACCCGGCAGCCATGAAACGTGGCCGGGAAGATCAAGGCCGCGGCGAAAGTCGGAAACCACGTGTTCGGGGTCGACAAAACCCAGGGCGGAAAGCGCTGCATAATATCCGACGCTGGTGTGGGCGTGTTCGATGGTATACTCGATGCGTTCAAAGTCGACAACCGCGAGGGTGAGCAGCAATGGGGGAATCAGGCCGATGCCGCCGCCCAGGTGATCCGCTTCGCCGATTTCGGCCAGGGACGCCAGGGAGCGAACGGCGGTGCGGGCAGCCTCGATCTGAAGCGCGGCAAAGGTGTTGACTTGCCTTTCCGTCAATGCATCGGTATGCCGGATGTCGATATGCAGTGGCAGAACTTCGGACGTGGCGGCGTCGGACAGATATCGCGAACCGTCCAGCAGCGTCCGGTTGCGGTGCTCCTGTTGCGTTGTCGCGTGCTGCAATGCGGGCATAAACGGGCTCCTCTGCGAGGGAGGCGGGTTCGGTTGAAACAGGGGATCACGCAATACTGGGGGGGATCGGGGAGCGGAAACTTCGAACTTAAAATACAGTGGTTTCGTAAAAAAACCACCAAAAAATTGTTCCGGCAATCGCCGAGCGGCTACCTGCTTCCGGCGGAAAAACTTGGCTTGTAAGTTCAGCGATCCAGTGGTATTTTGTACTTGAAATCGAGCGTGTACAGGATGCATTGGCGATTGCGGAAAGGAGCGGAAAATGGCCGGTACGGTATTGGCTGCGCAGATGTATACGGTGCGTGAATTCACAAAAACGCCCGCGGACGTCGCGGTCAGTCTGAAAAAGGTGAAAGCGCTGGGATACGACGCCATGCAGGTGTCGGCTTTTGGGGAAATCAGCCCCCAGGAACTCAAAAATCTGGCGGATGGTGAGGGCCTTGAGATCTGCGCCACCCACACCAGCTTCGAAAGCATGAGGGATGAAACGCAGGCTGTAATCGACGAGCATTTGCTATGGGGATGCAGATACCCGGCGATCGGGGGGCTTCCCCAGAGGTATCGCGAAGATGGCGGAGACGGTTACAGACGGTTCGCCCTCGAAGCATCCGAGGTGGCGAGAAAGCTGGCGGCGGCCGGCCTCACGTTCGGGTATCACAACCACAGTTTTGAACTGGAGCGATTCGGCGATCGCACGGGTCTGCAGATCCTGTTTGAAGAAAGCGACCCGGAGGTTTTCCAGCTCGAGATCGACACCTACTGGATACAGCACGGAGGCGGAGATCCAGCCGCGTGGATTCGCAAGGCCGCGGGCCGGGCAGACCTGGTTCACGTGAAAGATATGGCCATGCGCGGCCGGGAGCAGCTCTACGCCGAGGTGGGCGAGGGCAACCTGAACTGGCCGGCGATTCTGGATGCCAGCGAGGCCGCGGGCACCCGATGGTACATCGTGGAGCAGGACACGTGCCAGCGGGACCCGTTCGAAAGCCTGGGCATCAGTCTGCGTAACCTGCGGGAAATGGGGTTGGAATGAACGACCACCGGCGCAGGGGCGTCACCCGGTCCTAGCGAACCGGGAAAAGGGGATCGCATCCACAAAGGTAATGAAGGCCCGCCGGAACGGGTGTCCCCGGTCAGGTGTTCGTAATGTTATGAGGAGTTCCCATGCAAGCGGTTCGCAATCCATCCTTTCACACAATCCTGCAGTCTGGCGACGAATCCATTTACGAGATTCGCACGCGTGCGCCGGGACCCGAGGGCCGGCTGATTTCGCTGACCGAAGAACACGTGATCGAATCGCCCAGCGGGGATATCTTCGGCTACAGTCAGAACGCGGGCATGGGGTGGAATCCGGCGGAACTGGGCCGGCCGGAGTTCCTGATCCTGAGTACGATGGGGGGGATTCGCGAGCCGGACGGCCGCCCCGTCGCGCTGGGATATCATACCGGGCACTGGGAGGTCGGGCTGCTGATGCGGGAGGCCGCCCTGGAGATTCATCGCCTGGGCGGAATTCCCTTTGCGGGGTATTGCTCCGACCCCTGCGACGGACGTACGCAGGGCACAACAGGCATGATGGACAGTCTCGCGTATCGCAACGACGCGGCGACGGTGTTCCGGCGCCTGATCCGCTCGCTTCCCACCCGCAAAGGGGTAATTGGCGTTGCAACCTGCGATAAGGGATTGCCCGCGATGATGATCGCCCTGGCGGCGATGCATTCGCTGCCCACGGCGATCGTTCCGGGAGGCGTTACGCTTCCGCCGGAAGACGGTGAAGACGCCGGCAAGATCCAGTCGGTAGGCGTCCGGCTGGCACACGGAGAGATGGCGCTTTCCGACGTGCAGGACCTGGGTTGCCGGGCGTGCGCTTCGCCCGGGGGCGGCTGCCAGTTTCTGGGCACGGCGGCGACTTCACAGGTTGTTGCCGAAGCGCTCGGATTTGCGGTGACCCATTCAGCCCTGGCGCCGTCCGGACAGACGGTCTGGCTGGATATGGCGCTCAGGTCCGCCCGCGCGGTTTTCGCGATGCAGGTCTCGGGACTCACGACGGCCGAGGTGATCACGGATGCCGCGGTTCACAATGCGATGGTAACGCATGCCGCGTTCGGCGGATCGACCAACCTGCTGTTGCATATTCCGGCGGTGGCCTATGCCGCCGGGCTCACGCGCCCTACCGTGGCCGACTGGAACCACGTGAACCGACAGGTCCCGCGCCTGGTCGACGTACTGCCAAACGGTCCTGAGTTCCATCCGACGATCCAGGCATTTCTGGCCGGCGGCGTGCCGGAAGTCATGCTGCACCTGCGAAGGCTCGGGTTGCTCGAAGATGGCGCCCTCACGATTTCCGGAAGGACGCTGGGTGAAAATCTGGACTGGTGGGAGGGATCCGAACGACGATCCAGGTTACGGGAGGCGTTGCGTGATCAGGACGGAATCGATCCGGACCATGTGATTATGGATGTCGACCGCGCGCGGGAAAGAGGGTTGACCAGTACGGTCTGTTTTCCCACGGGAAATATCGCGCCGGAAGGGTCCGTGGTAAAGAGCACGGCGATCGACCCTTCGGTCGTCGACGCGGATGGCGTCTACCGGATGACCGGTCCGGTCAAGGTGTTCACCACCGAACGAGCCGCCGCCGCCGCGCTGAAGGATTCCGGCCCGAAGGGCGTTAAACCGGGCGACGTGATGGTGTTGATCGGGCGCGGTCCGATGGGCGCGGGGATGGAGGAAATTGCTCAGATCACGACCGCGCTTAAGTACCTGGACTTCGGGAAACACGTGGCTGTGCTGACGGACGCACGTTTTTCAGGGTTTTCAACCGGGGCCTGCATCGGCCACATCGGCCCGGAGGCGCTGGCCGGCGGCCCGATCGGCAAGTTGGAGGATGGAGACGTCGTGGAAATCGTGATCGACCGGAAGGACCTCTTGGGGAGCATCCACTTTGTCGGCGTGGGCGAGACCCGTTTTGGACCCGACAAAGGTCGTCGCATTCTGGCCGACCGCGCCCCGCGCTCCGATCTGGCGCCCGACCCGGATCTGCCGGAGGATACCCGGCTGTGGGCGGCCCTTCAGAACGTGGGCGGCGGAACCTGGGGGGGATGCGTGTACGACGTGGATGCGATTGTGAAACGGTTGAACGGCGGTACACCCCCGTGAGTCACTTCAACCGAACCGCATCCGAAATCTGGCGCCCGCCGCCTGAACGTCCTGCCGTATCGGATAGCGAGATTCAGGTCTGGCGGATGAGTCTGGACCGGTCGGCTTCAGAGATTCCAGAGATGCAGGACCTGCTTTCCGAAGACGAGAACGCGCGCGCCGCCCGGTTTGTCTTTGACCGACACCGGGCGCGTTTCATTGCCGGACGGGCGTCTCTAAGGAGGATCCTGGGGCGGTACGTGGGGCTGGCTCCGGAACGGCTGGAATTCGGATATGGACCACGGGGAAAACCGTTCCTGAAGACGGGTTCGGATGGAGACGCAGTGCGCTTCAACCTCTCCCACACCGGCGAACTTGCCCTCCTGGCGGTGGTCCGTGCGCGCGAAGTCGGGGTGGACGTGGAACGCATCCGGGCCGTGAAAGAGCACCTGCGGCTGGCGGGACGTTATTTCGCACCCGGGGAAGTCGACGCGATCCGGGCGCTCCCTTCGGAGGTCCAATACGAGGCGTTTTTCAACTGCTGGACACGTAAAGAGGCGTATATCAAGGCATTGGGGACCGGGCTTGCCTGCCCGCTGGATGGATTCGAAGTCTCACTGGCGCCCGGCGCACCCGCGGCGCTGCTGCGTATCAACGGCAATCCGGAGGCACCGTCAGAATGGTTTTTGCAGGCGCTGGAGCCCGGGTACGGCCTTATTGGCGCCGTGGCGTTAAAGGGAAAGGGATACCGGGTGACGTGCTGGGAGCGGCGGGCTGGTTGAACCCGCCCGGCCGGGCCCCGACGTACCATTGCGTTCTGTTCATGCTCCGGGAGCGGCGCCGGATTGCTCCCGGATTTCCCTGTACGCTTCCGTCGCCGACTGGGGTTTCTGATCGTCCGCGTCCCATTCGCGCTCTTCGGCGGGCGCCTTGCCGATGGCGCAAGCCATCTGGCGGATGTGCGACCCTTCGCACCCGCAGCAGCCGCCGATATAGTTCACGCCGAGATCCGGAGCGCTCCCGGCGAATTCGCCCATTTCAAAGCGGGTAATCCTGGAGGGGTCAAGCCGGTCAGGAAAGCCGGGCTGTCCCGTGAAGAAGGGCACTTCGGGCGTGCATCGATAGGCGACCGGCTGGGCGGCCACGCGGCACGTTACCGAAGCGCGCATCTGTTCGATGGCGGGGAGCATAAAGGTGGGATCCTGCCAGCAATTGGCGCCCACCACGTCGGCCCCGGCGCCCTCCAGCATCCTCGCGGCCTCTCAAGGTGAAATGCACCGGTAAAGCTCTAGTGTCCCGTCCCTGAAATAGATTGCCGTGTCAAATATGTCGGCAACCCGCAATCACAAATTTTCTTGTGATACCATAAGAATTCTTATGGTCAATCGATACAGGCAGCCGCAGCGCTGGATCAAGTTCGCCAGGGCGATAAACTACGCGTTCCTACGAGTCCCGCCACACGCGCCAATCTCCCTGTCATTTCTATGGTGAATCCGCACCGTCCCTGCTGACGTTAATTACACGCACCGATATCCGGTGAGTTTCATCTCCCGGAAAGCGTCGCCTTCAGCTGTTCCTGTAGCTCACCGGGAGTTTCCGGGCGCCTACCCGATGAATGAAAAGGGGTGCCCGCCTTGCCGAACCAGAACACCAGGTAGACGCCGTGTCCGGCCGCACCAGGATCTCGACCGTATTTAGCGATCAACTGCGTCTTTATCGCAGTCCACAGATCGGGATGGTCGTTCTTTTTTATTTCGATCGGCACTTGAAAATCCTGGCCTGATGATACGCGTATGTCGGCACGCTTGCCCCTGGCGTACTGTCCCTCCGGTTGCGCGTCGACGTCACCTGGCAGGCGCTGGCGAAGATCCGAAAGCAGCGCATCTCGGCAGGAATTCTCGGGTTTCGCTTTGCACCGTTGTCCGTGCGGGTCCTCGTTCCAGTACAGGCGCCAATCGTTGGTATTGCCGGCCTGGATCTGCCTGGCAATCTCGTCCAACCTGTCCACCAGAAGCGCGGCGAGGTCGGCGGCGTTGGCCGGGCTGCCGTTGTCCAGGGTCCGGCAGACGCGTTGCAAATCGGGATGGCGATAGACAGCGTCTCTGCGAATGACCCTCTGGGAATCTCGCGCCCGCGAGAGAACGTTGTGCCATGCCGATAGCGCGCCATCTTGAAGGAGTTTATCCAGTGCGATGCTCGCCGAGTCGCCAGGCATACCCGCGAATCGCTGAATGAGAATATCGACAAGCAATGCGGCTTGCATTTCAGGTCCAACCCAGTCGCCCTCTTTATCACCAGAATCCTCATTCCATCTCTGATGCGGCCCGACGTAGCCACCAATAAGACGAACAAGGGCTTCCAATACGCTAATTCCCAGCTCAATATCGGAGAGTGAGAAGCCACCGCCGGGAAAAACCGACGGGAGAAATCCCACCAGATGTCGTATCCGTTTTTCTTGACCCTGCACGTAGTCTATCAAATGGTCCAGATACGTCCCTGGTGAAAGAATGGCCGCAGCCGCCACCCAGTGCACGCGCTGGGCGACGTTCATGCTCGAACGGGACAGTTTTGTTTCGACCAACTCCTGAAGGGACGCTCTATCCGTGTGTTGGATCGCGGCCCATAGGAGACGGTCCAGCGTTTCAATCTGTGCGTCGTTGCACCGGGTCGGAAAGGCACGTAGAAGCGGCAGGCTTGCCAGACGCGCGACCTGAGCGTGAGTAGGGTCTTGAACCAGATCCCAGAGCTTATTGAAACGGTGGCGACCACGGCGCAATTCCGATCGAGCGAATCGGACCTGAACGTCGGCGACGATATCGGGGCGCTTTTCGAGAAGCCGTGTATACCATTCGGGCCGATATTCACCGTAGGGAGTACAATAGTAGAACGCGATTGCCGAACGGATCCGACCCTCATCTGACAGAGGCGAGTCTACTGGCGTCGTTCTTTCCACTTCCGCAAGGCCCGCCAGGAAAGGCCACTCCAGATAATGCTTCCGTCCATTCTCCCTCAGGTCCAGAATCTCGTTCAGTCCCGGAATATCCCCCCTCTCGATTGTCAGACGAAGCCCGAGTAGCGCGGCTTCGATCAAGCTACTTTCGCCCCGGAGGTGTTTTTCAATTGAACCAATTGCACTTTCGACGTTGAAATTGAGGAAGTTCCCGAAGTACACCTCTGCGATTTTATGGAGCAGGGCGGGTGCTGCCCTGTTCTCGCGCAATGCTTCCTCGTTAGCGCTAAGGTGGTCCAGCCACTCCTCATTCTGACGCCTCCTCTGATCGATGTACCGCTCTCCGTACCTGCCCCGGTCTTCCACACGTTCGCCTCTCGGGATGGTGTTGCGGGCGCGCAACACAGCGAGACGCGATTTTAATAACTCGCTTTTCCCTGTATATTTCTCGAAAAGTTCGAGTGACAGGCCCTCGTTACCGTTCTGTTGAGAATGGCACAGCCAGGCAAGTTCCAACAGGTGTTCCGCAGCCCTCGGCTTACGACTTGCCATCGCAAGGGCTTGCTTTAGACACCACACACCAAAGTCGGTTGGGGGGGAAGCGTCGAAAAGCCCTCCTTGAACTTCGAACGCACGATACCTGAGATCGCCAGATTGGGGATGACATTTCAATCCTTCGAAAATGACCTTCTTTTGGATATCAGGGCGTTGCTCCAACCAGGACCGTATTTCACCTACGCCTTGGTCTCCGTAGTGATGCACCCACCTAAACGCATCCAGCCAGGCGTAGAGCCGCTCGATCTCCAGTTGATCTCCGTGATATATCAAACCCTTCGCCAGCAGCATCGGCGGGAAGTGTTCTAGACGCAGGCCGTTATGCCGATCCGACCCCGGCAAGCAACACCGCCCACATAGGGCGTCGAGGAGTTCGGCTATTTGCGCTGGAGAAGACTTTTGTGTAAGTCCAGTTCCCCAAAACGTCCTGTAATAGCCTAAGGATGATCCTTCGTCATTTTCCGAAGCTTTGTAGTTCCAGATCTCTGAGGTAGGCAGTTCCTCGGGGAAGAGTTGCCAAAGCAGGATCCCAAGGAGGTCATTGTCAGGGTCGGATACGTCTCCGTCGTCAATTTCCTTCAGCAGTGTCTTGAGTTTTGGGATTTGAGGTTCGTCGTCCTCGCAGTGGATAAATGCATTGAGGGCTAATTCATTGACGTCCGGACACCATGAATCATCGTACACAATGTCAAACAGAACACCTGACAGACCCCGAAGCGGCGGCCCTTCGTGTAGAAGCCTCAATACGAACCGTACGAACATCTGATGGTCCTTAACGCGGCTCGGGTCACTGAGGAAGTCCCTGATTGCGGGTTCCATATCCAGCGTCGCGAGAGGACCGAAAGCCGGCGCCGCTTGAATGGAACCGAGCCTGGACACGTCACTGTGCAGAGAGTTTAGGAGCGCCCGTTTCTCGTCAAACGAAAACCCGCGTATATCGCCGTAGAGGCCGACACCGATGGGATCCCTTTCGATAAGTTCGCTTCGCGCTCTCTTGCAATGTGCCGCGAGCCAGGCTGACAGCCCCCTCAGCCCGGTCACTACGATTCCGTCCTCTCCCGTGATGAGAGACAGGACGCGCCGGACAGGAAGTCCGGGTTTTCGTATTGAATTTCCTCCAAGGAGGGAAAGTCTGTGTCCGGATCACCCTGACCCTGCGTGTACCCTTCGATACCCGCAATCAACTGAACGGCGCAAAGACGCCCGGCGGCGTCCAATAAGTGAGGTGTATTTGCCGGCCGGGTGGCAACTTTGTGTTCTTTATTGTGCTCACTGACCAGGTACGAACAGGCTTGCTCAAATGTTTGCAGGCGGCTGTCCGGCCACTCCTCTCCAGCAGCTACAACGGTGGCCAGCATCTCGAGGGACTGCGGGTTGGTGAGGAGCCCGTCGATCCGACGACCTCGGGCGCTTTCCAGGAACGCCTCGGTATCTTCAACGCCCTTTTCTTTCAATATGCGTACAATGTCCGATTCCGTAAGGGGATCGAGGCGTAGAACCGTGACGTCGTTGTCCTGTGATACGATTTTCAGGCGCTTCCAATCGTTCTCTCCGAGCCAGTCCGCCTCCCGGCACGATAAACGGAAACGCGGGCGACACAGTGTTTCGAGACGATTGCGAATTCTGTCAAAGGGTGTGTGCGCATCTGCAGCGCCTACCCTGACCTCGTCAAGGCCGTCGATAAAGAGTGTCTTGTTGCGCCACTCGGGGTGCATTTCCAAGTCCAGGGCAATAAAGTCGCGGGCGGAGATCAGACAGGCATCTTCCCCGAGCGCCTTGCACTCGGTCTCGAACGCGGTGGTCTTACCCGAGCCGGGGTCACCCAGCAACACATAGGCCGTAGTGTCCCGAAATTCCGACAAGGGTCGTGAGACCCTTTCCTGATTCCGTTTCTCTTCCCCCAGCGGAATCACTGTACACGTGCGTGCGACAATAGTGTTCATGGTTCCTCAAACCAGTGATTGGCCGGTACAGTCAGAAATTCACTGAGGCGAATACCGCCTTCCCCGACAAGAAGCGACCGATACGGACGAAAGCTCTGCCTGAACGCGTCCATTCCCAGCAGAGGAAACGTTTTTGTACCGCTCTTGACCTCGATGGCGATAATGCGAGGACCGCGTTGCAGGACGAAGTCGACTTCGTGCGAACCATCCCGCCAGTAGTAGAGGCGGGTGTCTGGCGACAAGGTATTGAACAGATGGGCACCGACCGCGCTCTCGACAATGCGCCCCCACAATGAACGGTCGGCGTGCGCTTCATCAAAAGAGTACCCTGAACCGGCCGTCATCAGGGCAGTGTTGAGCACGTTGAGCTTTGGGCTCGAAGCCCTGCGTCGAAACAGCCGGTTGGAATACTTCGGCAAGCCCGCCAGCAGCCCGGCCCTCGAGAGCAGGTCGAGGTAACGGGACAGGGTGGTCGTGTTGCCGGCATCGTGCAGTTGGCCCAGCATCTTCGTGTACGAGAGGATCTGCCCGGAATAGGCGGCTCCTATTTCGAAGAGCCGTTTCAGCAGCGCCGGCTTGTCAACCCGGGTCATAGCGAGGATATCCCGCTCGACGTTCGGTTCGATGAGCGCGCGGAGGATATAGTTGCGCCAACGGTCGGGGTTTCGGACGAATCGTACAGCGCCGGGATAGCCCCCGAAGTATAGATATTTCGCCAAATCGAAATTGAACGCCTCGGCCATTTCCGCAAACGACCAGTGAGAGACACCGATGGGCTCGAAGCGGCCGGCGAGGCTCTCACTCAAACCGGATTGCATCAGCAGGGGCGCCCCCGAGCCAAGAATTATAACGTGCAGAGGGCAGTTCCGGGCTCGGTCCATGTCCCACAGCCCCTTCACCGTATCCGACCACTGCGGAATCTTCTGAATTTCGTCTATCACCAGTACGAAGCCACGTCCGAATCGTTCGGCCTCCCAACGAGCTTCTTCCCAGTTGCGCACGAGCCATTCCGTGTCCCGCGTCTGAAATCCGGTTGTTGCGCCGCCAAACCATTTGTTGTCGACATGAACCACAAAAACGGGATGCGCGAAGGTGTGGGTTCCTTCGAGCATCCCTTGTGCGCCACTTTGTTATGGCAGGGAGATTACGATGAATATTTACGGGTTGTCACTTCAACCGGCGCCGCATGGGGCGATGTGGAGAGGGTGAGGCGGAGCGGATCTCGTGGATGAACCTGGCCGCCGCTTCCCGGTAGGTCTCGAACGGATCCTCGAGATTCAGGTGGCTTTCGTTCTCCAGATACACCGAGTCCCAGTCCACGATATACCTCATCCGGTTCTCCGACAGGGCCCTGATCACGTCGGACCGGCCCCGGGCCCGCGTATCGGCAGGCGGTTCGTCTCCCGCGCGGGCGATCTGCTCCTCCGTTAATATGCGGCGTGTCATCCCCTTGTGCTCGAGGTCGAGGTAAAACCCCCGGTTGGGGTCGATATTGTGATACTCCAGATCCAGGCTCTGGAGCCACGGATCGTTCCAATCCACGCCTTCCGACTGCACGAACATCTCCAGCATCCACTTCTTGGCCACCCAGTCCAGCCGGTCCTTCAGGATCATCGGATCCCGCTCCAGGGCGTCCAGCGTCTGTTCCCATTCGACCAGCACCCAGTCCGACTCCTCGTCCATCCCCCGCAGATGGCGCTTCGCCAAATCCAGGTAGCGCCGCTGAATATCGATTGCCGAAACCGGCCGGCCGTTCCTGCGTTCAAGTATCCATTTGTGGGTGGGATCCCTGGAAATCTCCTTCAACGCCCAGACCGGGTCGCCCAGGCCCACGTTCTGCGGAACAATCCTGTGCTCGAGCAGATTCAATACCATGGCGGTGGCGCCCACCTTCAACGCGGTGGCGTACTCCGACATATTGGAATCGCCCATCAGCAGGTGCAACCGGCGGTACTTGTTATAGTCGGCCAGTGGTTCGTCGCGGGTATTGATGATTGCCCGGGAAAACTGGATCCACTGGTAGATCTCCGTGACAATGTGGTCCGCGCGCTGCGAAATCTGAAAGGCGACGGGATCTTCGTGACCGGCGTCGTCGACGTCGTCCCGGCCATCGTAGTAAAAGCTGTCGTCGAAGCTGCCCACCCGGCCGGCGCCGCTGTAAATCTGCCGCGTTACCAGAAAAGGGAGCAGCGCGGGAATCACGACCATGGAAAACGGCACGTTTCGCCGAATGAGGTAGTTCTCGTGGCAGCCGAAGGTGGCGCCTGTATAGTGGTCGATATTGTTCTTGAGGAACGAGGCCTCTTTCGCCAGCCCAAGCGACCGAAGCGCGCGCTGCAGAATCCGTTCTCCCGCACGGTCGGAGGCCACCAGGTCGAACAGGCTCTTGCATTCCGGCGTGGCATATTCGATATGCCCCATATCGATATATACCCTTCCGGAATTGAACAAAAAACCGCCGTTACCCGGCGGTTCGTCCCGGCCCCGATAATGGATATCGACAATCCCCTGACGTTCGGTGTGGAAAATATGGTCCTTCACCTTCACCGAAATGGCATCCGGGCTCACGAACCCCTCGTGCTCCGGCGCCATGCACCCATATTCGGTTTCCAGACCGAAAATCCGTCGTTCCATCGGGGGCCCTTACATGTCCATCTCTTGAAGTATTCGCATCCCCCTGTTCGCGCCCGTGGGTAGCGGCGCTCCAGGATTGCACAACACAACCGGCCGGAATCACGTTGTCCGGCGTCCCGGGGCGTGGCGGTCCGGCTCTCAGAGATACGGCTTGATCACGGGCTTTATCTCTTTATCTGTAACGACGCGATACCGGCGTTTGTCCGGCCCGGACCGGTCGAAAACCACGGCCTCAACCTTGGACGATTCCAACTCGGACTTTAAAATAGCCTGCAGATCCGCCTCGTGGGCCGCCCGTTCCAACTCCGACTTCTCCCGGGGGATCTCGTCCAGGTTTCCTGCAAACCGTCCGGCCGCCCAGGCCTCCAGCGCGGCCTTCAGTGCGTTTCGCAGGCTGAGGCGGTCGGTTTCCGGCAAATAGCTCCGCATCAACCCGTCCGCTTCAGGAACCTCGCCCACAACGCCGCGGCCTTCGTGTTTCTGAAACACGCCGTCGTAGTCCACCGTATAGAAGATGGCGGCGTCCTCCGATACATCCAGCTCCAGCATCAGGATCCGCACGATATACGGGGATCGGAACACCTCGTCAAAAGCCTGCTTGACTGCGGGGCCCATGCCGAAGTGCACGATTTGCTGCAGGTTTACGTCCTGCGCCGAATAGTTGAACCCGATTACGGACGCCAGGTCCACGGCGGACTGGCGCAGCTTCTCGATATCTGCGGGATGCCCGAGGGCGGCCATGCCGATGCTGTCGTACACCTCGAAGATTTTCCGCTGTCCCTGACTCAGCGTTAAAAGTAGCGCACCGTCCCGATAGGCCAGGCCCACAACCGGGCTGCCGCCCCGGAGCTGGTCCTCGATATATTCCCGCCGGTTGGCTACCGCATCCGCCCAACGATAGGGTTCGTCCAGCATCATCCTTCAGCGTCTCCAGGTCTGTCGGCGTTGGCAATATACCGCTCGTAGGACGCCCGCAGATCCTCCTCGGGCACGGTACGCAGTCCGTCTGCCGATATCGTCTTCACCGTGGGCAACACCCCGGAATTGCGCTCGTACCTTCCGGTGGCGGCGTCGTATTCCGCGGCCGTATGCAGCAGGCGCAACGCCATTCCAAGGCACTCGCTCCCATCCATTTCGGCAAAGGGACGCTCGCCCCACTGGTTGTTGTAGAACATCGCGCCCCGGATAGCCGCTGCGCCCGAACCCGTGGTGGAAAAATCGGCGCTCTCGAACTGTGCGCCCAGCACGTCGTAAAAGAAGATCTTGCTGCGGCTGTCCTGTGGATCGTACGTGACAAAAATGGGGATCACCGGGCCGATGCCCTGCATGGCCATCGGCAGATTGTCGCGAATCAGAAGGGAGAGGCGCCTCAGCTTGGCCGCCAGGCTCATTTCCTGCAACTGCCGGCGCCTGTGATATTGAAAGGTGTGTTCGAGAATGCGGGCGATTTCGTACGCCATCGCCGGCGATCCGGAAATGGCCATCACCGAATGCCCGTCGATATCGATGACCTTGTCGGCGCGGTCGTAAAGCACGGTATGGCCGGCCGTGGCCCGGCGGTCGCCCGCGATAAGGACGCCGTCCCGGTAGCGAAGCGCCAGGATGGTCGTGCCCTCGGTGGGCTGAAACGGAAGGGACGCCGCGCCGCCTGGCGCGCTTTCCCGCAGCTCGGCGCCAGGCAGACGGTATCCCTCGGCCCTCAGCAGATCCAGAAAGTCTCCGCCCGCACCCATAGGCTCACTCGCCCGTACGCTGGCGGTAGCGTCGCGCCTGATTCGGGTCCACGCGGCGCATCCGGCGCAGCAGGTCGCCGGTATCGGGTCGGTCGACGTCCGGTCGGGACGGCCCGTCGTCCCCCTCGTTCGGCCCCCCGTCGGGCGGGTCCGGCCGTCGGGTTCGCCGTTCCAAACTGGCCAGGTCTTTCTTCATAGTAACGTCCTCCGTGAATCCGTTCAAGAACGCAGACATGTTCTCTCGAACGGTTAAGCTACACGCACCACCGGGCGCGACCCACAGTCTAGGCCCCGAGCGCGTTCAGGAACTCCTCCAGTTCATCCGAGCGATCCAACGCCCTATTATAATACGCGACCTTCTCCCCATCAACCAGATCCTTCATATCCACCGAACGCTGTTCCCCGTTCCAGGAAAATATGATCCGGTCCCAGTTGACCGATTTGACATCGTGGCCGAATTTCTGCAGGCATCGTCCGCGGAAATACGCCCGCGTGTCCGTGGGTGGAACGGACATCGCTTCCACGATTCGCTCGTCGTCCAGGAGCCGGACCATTTTGCCCTGGTCTTCCAGCAGAAAATAGAGACCGGCCTCCCGATCCACGTTGTGGTACTCCAGATCCTGGCTCTGAAGCCAGGCCAGATCGTCCGGATTGTCCCACGAAAGCCCCTCCGCCTCGCGAAAACAATCCAACAACCACTTCTTGCTTACCCAGTCGCAGGTGCCCACCATCGCCATGGGATCCCGTTCGAGGCCCGCCAGAATCTCCTCCCAGGCGTTCAGGACCCAGTCCGTCTCCACGTCCTGGCCTCCGAACCGCTCTCGCGCCCGCGCCAGGTACATCCGCTGCACGTCTACGGCCGGTACCAGCCGGTTGGTCTTGCGATCCAGTTCCACCAACCACTGATAACTCTGGTCGCGCGACACGTTCTTCAACGCTGCAATCGGATCCTTCAAGACCACGTCGGGCAGATCATTCTGTTCAACCATCGCCACCACCAGGGCCATCGCGCCCACTTTCAGCGCCGTGACGTATTCCGACATGTTCGCGTCGCCGAGAATCACGTGGAGCCTGCGGTAGCGGGCCGCGTCGGCGTGGGGTTCGTCCCGGGTATTGATGAGCGGCCGTTTGTGCATGGTGTCGACGCTGGCGATCACCTCGAAGAATTCGGACCGCTGCGAAAGTTGATAGATGGACGCTCTGTCGCCGCGTTCCACACCCATCTTGCCCGCGCCCGCGTATATCTGCCGCGTAACCAGAAAGGGCAGCAGGCCCTTCACGATTCGCTCGAACGGGGTCCCGCGGTCCATCAGGTAGTTCTCGTGACACCCGTAGCTATGGCCTTCGAAGTCGGTGTTGTTCTTGTAGATCCGGACCTCGCCCTCGGGCAGCATCCCGGTTCGCCTTCGGGCGCAGATGTCCACGATCCGCTCGCCCGCCCGGTCCTGCGCAACCAGTTCGAAGAGACTCAGGCACTCGCCCGTGGAATATTCCGGATGGGTGTGGTCGTTGTAAAAGCGGGCGCCGTTGGGGATAATCAGGTCGCTTTTCAATTCCTCCAGGGGCACCTTTCGCTGGCGGTCCTTCTGGAGGTGCACCTTCTCGTCGGTATCGTTCAGCAGGGAATCCACTTCAAACCCCCGCACATCCTTGCGGGGGTTTTCCAACTGATAGTCCCACAGGGGCGTGAATTCACCCTGGAGATAGCACCGGATCAGCTGCATCGACTCTTCCACCACGTCGATGCTGTCCATCCCGTCAATCGTGATTCCGTACTCCGTTTCCAGACCGAAAAGTCGTTTCATGAACCCCGCTCAGTCTCAGATCTCACGGCGAAAGAAATGCGCGTTTCGGGATCCGTGAGATGGAATCTCCCCCACCCTCTAACTTCCCTATTCCCTTGCCCTTTTTCTTGCTTCGCCCAAGAAAAAGGGCGAAAAAGAAGGGCGCCTGCCTGCCGAGCACGTCTCGGCGCAGGCAGGCCGCTCAGACGCCGCGGGGCTGCTTTTCCGAGAATCGCCTCAGTGTGAAAGCGACGTCAGGTGGCCTACGCGGATCGCAGGTTTCACCGACTCGTAATGCTAAACGGATAAGCGCGGAAAAGCCCCTTTACCCGGACCGGACGCGTCAGAGGCGAGGCGCTCTACAGGGCGTGGAAAAACCCCATGTGCCCTGTCGTGGTCCTGGCCCGGAAATATATCGCCTGGACAGAACACTATACGATTCGATTTCCCCGGCGGTTCGTCTCCCGCCCAGGGCGAATCGGGGACACCCGCACGACGTTTTCCGGATCGTAATCCAGCAACTTCAACCAGTCTTCCGTGTTATCCGTGGGCGGGAAAATCTCGTTCTCCGTATACTCGGTCTCGACTGCCTGTAGCAGATCGTCCTGGGAAATGCCCTCTTCAACTCCGGACGCGATGGAGCGGCGGATGGCCATCTCTTTTGCCCGTCCTACAATCGATTCCATGATCGCCCCGCTGGCCAGGTCCCCCCAGCGGAGAACGTCCTTCCGGCCGCTTCGCAGGGTCACTTCGAGAAATCGCGTATGGTCCTTCCGGGAAAAGATCTCTTCCGCCGTGCGCGCGACAAGCGACTCCACTGCCCCGGGGGCGTCGCCGCCGTGTTGTTCCAGCGTCTTCCGTTCGATCGGCAGATCGGGCGTCAGATAGATCTTGAGGATGTCGAGCGCGCCCTCCCGGCCCGGGCGCTTCACCTTAATTTTCCGGTCGATTCTTCCAGGCCGCAAAACGGCGGGATCGATCAGGTCGGGCCGGTTGGACGCGAGAATGATCACCACGTCCTGCAGCGACTCGATGCCGTCCATCTCCGAACAGAACATTGGCACCACGGTGTTTGAAATGCTGTGCGACCGCATGGCCCGGCGCGTGCCGAGTACCGACTCCGCCTCGTCGATGAATACCACCGGCAGGCAGCCCTCTTTCCGCTTCTCCCGCGCCCGGGAAAAAATCTCGCGAACCTTGCGTTCGGACTCGCCCAGCCACATATTCAGGATTTCCGGGCCTTTGATATTCATGAAACATTCTTTCAGGTTCAGACCGGCCTCCTGCCGGGCCTGCTTGACGAGGTTGTAGGCGGTTGCCTTGCCGATCAGGGTCTTGCCGCAACCCGGCGGGCCGTACAACAGGAACCCCTTGGGAACACTGTACTGGAACCTGGAAAACAGATCCGGATGCAACGCCGGCATCTCAATCGTATCTTTAATGGCCTGGATGGCCTCCTCCTGGCCGCCAATTTTATCCCAGGGCAGATGTGGAATCTCTTCGAGGTAGTAGTCTTTCGCGTCTTTTTTCGGCATCCGTTCCAACGCGACGCGGAAATTCGGATCCACGCGAACCTCGTCTCCCGCCTTCAGGGACGCCGGCACCAGGTCGCTCGAACGGGAAAGCACGGTGACCTGCCCGCCCGGCTCCTGGCCGACGCGAAGGCGGCCGTCTTCGAGCACGTCGGAGATTTTCGCCACCTGGCCGGAAGACGAATATCCCAGGTCGCCGACGATGGCAAACGCGTCATTGACCAGCACCCTCGTGCCTACCTTCAACGCCTTCAGGTCCAGCCGGGAATCGACGTTTGCGTAATATTCCGAGCCGCCCACGCTGATATAGGCCACACCGTCGCGGGGGGCCTCCAGAAGCGCGCCCACGCGGTTGGCCGGCGCCGTCACCTTCTCGAGCGCGGCCTCCATCTCCACGATGGTCCGCCTCGCCTCCTCGAACGTAATCTCGTCTTCCTGAAGCTGTCGACGGAGATGGTAGAGCATGGGCCGGCGTTTGTCCTTTTCGTCCATGGACATCAAAATCTGGTCTATAATGGACAGCGACTGGAATGTGTGCTGCGTATCCACGTAGTCCTGCAGAAAGTCATCCGGCGACTTTCGCTGGCGATTTCCGTCGTTCTGGCGGTTAATGGCGCTCACCTCCGGAATCCGAATGCCGGCGGGACGCGATCGCGCGTACGCCGTGCAGTGAAAGGTCACGTGGAGGATCGAAGCCCCCGCGGAGGGTCTTCATTTGAAGGTCAACCCGCTGTTGTTCACCGGCGTTAACGTCTAATCGTCCAGTTCGCGTTTGAAGGAGAACTTCATCCTGGCGGCCGCGTTCTCCACCTTGACGTTGCCCCTGATTACGGTCACGTCCACCTCTTTGAACGACAACTTGACCTCATGCGCAATCACAAGCCCCCGGCCCACGTCGATGGTCCACTTGCCCTTCCCCTCGGCCGTGCCTTCGACCATAATCGACACCGCATTGGAAAATATCCAGCCGCGGTACCGCATCTGACGGGTCTCGTCGATCAGGGCGACCCGCCGGCCTTTTTTCTTCGCCAGCCGCTTCATAACGTAAACGCTGTTGATCTCCACCAGACCTTTATCCTCCAGCGCCGGAATCGGGATCTCATGGCGGCGCAGCCCGGACCAGGAATCGCCGGAGCCGACCTCCCTGTTGGGAAGGACCGGATGAATTTCCGGCACCCAGAGCTGGTGCAAATCGCTGATCGCCGCTTCGCGGCGCACTTCATACGTCTTGAATTCGGGCGTGAATCGGGTCACATCGCCTGCCGAGGTCACTTTCCACGAGAACGACCGATTGTTGAACATATCCAGCAGATACGGGAAATTCTCCACGCTTATCTGTACGCGGTCTTCCATCACCGTACTTTCGGCGTTCTGAACGGCCGCCGTAACGGTTGCGGCCCCCTCTTCAATCGAGCTGACCGCCTCCCTGCTTTTCCATTTTCCATAGATCCGCACGTCGACCGTGCCGGACGTCTTGTCTTCGTCGATCAGATCGGCGCGACCGCTGTAATATTCCAATGTCCAGGCATTCTTATAGAGATTCGACTGCCCCGTTTTATAGACGAAATTGAGCGCCACCTTCTCCCCGCCATACACCGGTCCCCCGGGAATGAACAGGACAAATGAAATAAAAAGGCAAAGAAAACGAAACCGGCCCATGGCTCCCCTCGACTGTGATTGACTGTGATTAAGGCAAATACGGACTATGATTAACGATGATTAGAATGATGGCTGTGATTAAGGCAAATAGCGGACTATGATTAACGATGATTAGAATGATGGCTGTGATTAAGGCAAAAGCGGACTGTGATTAACGATGATTAGAATGATGGCTGTGATTAAGGCAAAAGCGGACTGTGATTAACGATGATTAGAATGATGGCTGTGATTAAGGCAAAAGCGGACTGTGATTAAAACCATGATTGCTACGGTGTGGTGTTATCGAAAAGGCCGCCACCCTCGACCAACGGCGACAGCCCGTATGACGCACCTCCAATCAAGAGAATTTACCAACCAGGATCGATGCGTTTCTTACAGTATAGCCCGGTGATTTTGGAATGTCAACCACTAACTATGATTATAATGATTGCTGTGATTAAGAGCTGATTAAAACCCAGCGAAAGACTTTGGGTGGATTGACACCATGATGAACTATGGCTACCGTGATTGGTGGGATGGGCGGGACGGTGGGATGGCGGGGTTGCCCTGGGACCGCTGTTTGAACTTCGTGTTGGTTACTCGTTTGAATTCGAGGCTTTTTGCGCCGAAGTTGATGAGAAGACCGACCTCCAGATCAGACGCCTCAAGGTAGTTGATGGCCTGCGCCAGATGGACGTCCTGCAACAGGATAACGGCCTTCAATTCAACACAAACACACTCTTCTACCAGGAAATCGACTCTTCTCAAACCGATTTGTTGGCTCTTGTAATAAACCGGCATTTCGTGCTCGTCGCTGAAGGATATATCCTGGTCCTCCATTTCTATCCGCATCGCTTTCTGATAGATGAACTCCTGAAAGCCATTGCCCAGCGCGGTATGTACCGTCATCGCGCATCCGATGATCCTGCCCGTAAGCGCTGAATGTTTGTGTTCATTGTTTATCACGTCCAACATTCAAGCAAATCACGGGCCGACGGTCATTACTGCGATCAAATGGATCGAAAGAAGAGGCCGACTGTGATTAAAACCTGATTGAAACCCGTCGATAGACTCTGGGGATCTTGCCTGTGATTGTATGATTGGCGCGATTGCCGTGATAAAACCTCATGAATAGACTTTAGTTCAGGCGACTATAGGATGGACTGGTCTTCGACAGGCATATCTTCGTCCTCGCCAAGACGTGCCCCATAAAGCCAGCGTGTCATATCCCGCATTAAGCCCAGCCGTATAGTGACACAATCGGGCTCCCTTAGCAGCCTTCTGCACCCGTCGACCTCCATTCGGACAATTCCCTGTTGAAGTTCGGTAAAAAGGCTTGACAAGACCGGACTGTGATAACACTATGATTACTGTGATTAAGAGCTGATTAAAACCCTTGGAGAGACTATAGCCTGCCCGGCGGTACAGAATGAGATATCTTGCGTACTCCTTCCTCCTGTTGTTGACATGCTTTCAGCCGGTTTTCGCGCAGAGAATCGGAGAACCCGTCGCTGTTAACCTCCTCGGAACATCGACGCCGCTGACCCTCGAGTTTTCCGACCGGGACTACATGCTGATCGTCTATTCCCTGAATGCGGATGAACCGCCGGATCTCAAGGACAATCCAGAATACAGCTTCTCCGTTTTCCGACACTCCACCGGCGCCAATTCCGTGACGGTTCGGAATCCTCGCGCGAGCCTGGCAGCCCCTGCCGGCGGCGGTCCGGAAGACCAGCTTCGAAGACGGGAGCAGGACCTGGCCCGGCGTGTTCAACAAACCGGCGGCTATCGCCCCGCATGCGGCGAAGGTCGCGCCGCATCTGGTCGGCGCCCGCCGGTTCGTGTTTCCGGCATTCGGTAACGTGGCCGATACGACCGTTACGGCGGTGCTCCTCGCGGGCGGCCACCGGGCGAATGCCTACGTGGACGTGGCCGACACCGGCCGCGTCAGCAGGACGCGGATCCAGGCGGATGTCGACCTATTCAGCGCAAAGATCCATCCCGTTGTCACGTCCGCGCTCGTACGCGATCCGGGTGAGGGGGACATCGGGAGGGTTTACCTGCTCTACACCCACCTGGTTGACGAAGTCGGTGACGATACCACCACGGTACGCGGATTCTTCAGCGCCGCGTCGGTCCTGCCTGTGAACCAGGGAGGCAACGGCGACCAGATCAACCTGCTCTTTATCAATCCATTCAACGATCCCGACGTCACCGATGCCGTGCTTGCCCATGAATTTCAACACCTCTTCAGCTTCTACCAGCACGTGCTCATTCGCAACGGCCGGCCGGAAGAAAGCTGGCTCAACGAAGGACTGTCGCACGTCTGTGAGGACCTGGTCGGCGGACACGAAACGCACAATCGACAGAATATCGAACGCTTTCTCGCCAACCCGCACCGTACGCCGTTGCGCGGGTCGGTCGAGAACCCGGGCGTCCGTGGCGCCGCCTATCTGTTTGTACGGAGCCTCATTGAAGACTTTGGCATGGGAATCCTCCAGCGCCTGGTTCAGACGAATAATGTTGGACTCCGCAATGTTAAAGATGCCGCCGGCGACCGCATCACCGACATTTACGAAAGATATCTGTCGCGGCTGTTCCTGAGCGGGTCGGGCCTCAACACCGCGCTCAACTACACCACTCCCTTTCTGGCAGACACCACAAGCGGCGCGCGCCGCTTCCCCCGTCCGGAGGAATTTTTCCTTTCGCCCGACACCTCTCACGTAAGCGGAAGTGTCCAACCCCTCTCCGCAGCCTTTGTGCGCCTGTCGTACGACAGGAAAAGTACCATATGGATTCAAACCGACGCCGAGGGTTCTCTGCGGGTGGTCCTTATCCCGATTCCCCCTGGCGATCTTGCCCGTATCTCGATTCCGACCGATTTTTTCTCAAACATAACCCTCGACGCACCCATTGCCGGACCCTTCCTGTCCTACAGACCGATTCGCATCTCCGGCGCCGTATCCGATCCTTTGGTATCCGAAATCCAGTTTGTGCTCCTGCTCGAGGATTACAGCACCGAGAATCGGTACGTCGTCCCGGTCCGAGACGGGGAATTCAGCCATACGTTCTTCTTCTCGCACGAACAGGCGGGTGACTACCGGCTCCAGGTCGGAACGAGACGGGAAGACCAGCAAGACTACGCTCGGGCCGGTACGTTCAATTCCTTTACCATACAGGAGGGTCCGGAGACTTCCCCGATTCCCGTCGGCTTCTTTACCGATATCGTCTTCTCCTCACCGATTCCCGTTGAAGTGCGTACGGGACAGGCGATCCGGCTTTCAGGCACCGTATCCGATCCCTCACTCACCGCAATCACATTCGGTTTCTGGCACGACGATATCGACAGATCGGTGCGCTTCGCATCACCTGTGATAAACGGTCAATTCAGCAAGACGGTTCTGTTCACTCACGGACAGACGGGCGTGTACCAATTTGCAATTAACAGGCAACGGGGAAACACGAATTATGCGTTTCCGCAGGATGCATTCAGCCCTTTTGTCGTAAGGAAAGGGGAAGGAACAGCCCTGATCCCCGTGGACTTTTTCGAAGAAATCAGACTCGACGCGCCCATGCCGGTCGATTACCGGATCGATCGTCCGGTGCGGGTTGACGGGGCCCTCTCCGATCCTTCGGTATCCCAAATCGAATTCCGGTTCTTCACGTTCAGGGGGGATCCGGATTCGTCCGGGGGGTCCGGCTCGGCAGACACCCGTTTCTTCGCGCCCGTAGTGAACGGTCAATTCAGTACGGACATCACTTTTTCACCCGGACAGCAACTGTCAGATGACTATACGCTCGACGTGGGGCTTTGGAGAAGCGGCGAACGTTTCTGGGGTCACAGAAGATTCGAGCCGATTTCCATCGGGGGGCCGCCATCTCCCGACTTCAACTCTGATGGAACGGTCGGGTTCGCGGATTTCGTCGCGTTGGCGGAAGTGTTCGGCAGAACGTCTACCGATGAGGACTTCGATGCGAGGTTTGACCTGGACGGGGACGGGACCATCGGATTCGGTGACTTTGTGATCTTCGCGAGGTCATTCGGACTGTGATTCACGTGATTGGGATGATTAAAAGCTGGACTGTGATTCGCGTGATTAGTGTGATTAAGAGCTGATTAAAAGGCATGGAGAGACTGTTATTGAGGGGATTGGGATGGAAATGGATGGGGTGGAGGGACTATACGTTTCCGGGGGGTCTATCCTGTGCATCGTGTTTTCCTGCATGGCGCCCGCAACGCAGCATTGCGTCGGCGTTTCGCCAGGCGATTGCTTCTCTGACCTGCTCGGGCGCGTCCAGAATCTGTAATTTCAGCAATGCGGGCGCGGGCGCGTTGAACGGCATGCCCGTACCGAAGGCCAGGCGCTCTGGGCCCCAAGCCTGCGTCAGACCCTGAATGCTGCGCTCCAATACCGCGGTCAGGCGGGAGATGTCCACCAGGAACCGGACGTCCGGGGGCAATATACGCCCGGTGAAGCCGGCGCCGTTCAGGATCATCCAGTGGATATGCGGCCGCAAATTAAAGAGCCGGCGAAACATTGCCGGCTTCAGGTCATCGGCCATATCCCAGGGATGCCGTTGTCGCCGGTCCACCATTCGCATCGGTACCTGTACGGACCAACCCAGGTCCGCAACGGCATCCAGTAAATCCAGCGCCGCGTCCTTGTCCGGATCGTATCCGTGATATTGCGGATACAGGCGAATCCCGCACAGTTCCAGGTCCTCGGCACACCGGCGAAGATCCTCCTCCCATCCCGCGTACGTCGGGTTCAGCGTGGCGAACGGAATCAACCGGTCCCGGTGGGGCAGCACCTGCAGGGCCAGTTCCTCGTTGGCCGAATGCGCGTTCCTGTAGAACACCCCGTGGACCGACGCAACCACCGCCCGGTCGATTCCGCTTCGGTCCATCAGCCTCAGCAGACCCTGCACCGTATTGTGGCGCAACTGCCGGAACGGCCAGTGCCCGACCCAGGCGTTGACGTCAATGATCACTCCAATACCCTTGTTTCAGTGACGCCACGGAACCAGAACCTAAAGATCGAAGAGTTTACGAAACCATTCTATGAATGACTGAGTTACGGGTAGCGTCGCATCTAACGCCCCACTCTTGAGCGCCCTACCGGGGTTCTGAACGGGCGGGTCTTGCCAACTAAGCCACGAATACAGTTTCGCCTTGTTCCTATGGGCATTGCGATAAGGCGCGTTCCAGTCTTTCTTTGCCGATTCCGAGCAACTTTCTGCGTACTTCCACAGGGGTTGATCTGGTACAAGATCCCGCAAAAAAGTCTCCAGATCACCTTCGGACCGATTGTCTGGCATGATCCAAATGCCAAGACGCTTCTGCGACGCGTTGTTTACGACCAGGCCTTCAATCGGCAGCGCATTCGGCATATCGGGGAACGAAGCACTGCAAAGATTATACAGACTCTGGTAACGTCTCGTGACGCCGTTCTGATCCGCATCAATCATTATTCCGAGAGTCCTAATCGTTGACGACTTCAAGAGTACACCCATGTACTCCTTTTTCAGAATCTCATTTACGCTCTTTCCTATGTCGATGTATATCGGATACTCGGATTCGCTGGTGTCCGGCCATTCAATCTGAGTTTGCATTATTTCACGGACAGAATACAGGTCATCATAACCCTCGACGACGAGTCGCTTAGGGTTGCCTCCACCCATCAGCGAATCTCCACAAAGTGCTGGATCGCTTTCTTGATTTCTTCCTCGGTGTACGAAACCGCACGATTATTGTCGCGTTCTATGCGTTGTACTGACACAGTTGGTTCACGAATCAGATCGCCGGAACACACGTTAGCGTTTGAAGCCAGACTGCTAAGGCAATCGTAATTATGTGTCGTGGCGAATACCTGAACTTCGAATATTTGTGCGGTCTTGATTATTAGTTTCCACATGTCCGACATTGCCGAGTAGTGAAGGCCCGTGTCGATTTCATCGACCAGCAGTACTCCGCCGCGACATTGGGTAATCGCGATTGCAAGGGAAAACAGCCGCCAAATGCCGTCACCCATACTTCCAATCGGTATCGGACTCTCAAAACGACTGTGTTTGACTATGAATCCGGACCGGCCAGTGCTACCACTCCAATCACGTCTATAGGGAGTACCGAGCGCAACAATTCGTTCAATGCCGGGATCGATACACGCCAACGCGGTGAGCACAAGTTCTTCGTCAGAAGTAAGCGCGATAACGTTCCACATTTCGACGAGGTCGTCTGCATCCATCGCGTCCGTGGTAATGTAACGTACACGCGAAACGTAATCGCGCGACTGGCCTCGTTGC